>OZ245843.1:0-282500 GCA_965228875.1 Thalassobaculaceae bacterium
GCCGCCGGAGAAGTACGACACATGGAAAAGCTTCACGATCACCTTCGATCCGAAGGACATGCTGTCATGACCGACACGTCCGCCTCCGCCGCCTCCGACACCGGTCCGATCGTCGCGCCGCGCCCCGCCGCGTCCTCTGGTCGAGAGCGCCCTGTCGCGTCGCGATCTTGCCCGCCTGTCGCTCGCCGGCCTGGTCGGCGCGGCCGGGATCGGCGGGTTCGCCGCTCCGGCGCGGAGCGAACTGAGGATCGACATCACCCGCGGTCGGGTCGATCCGCTGCCGGTCGCCATCGCCGACTTCACCGGGGAGGGGATCGAGGCCACGCGGGTCGGCCGGATGATGAACGAGATCATCTCGGCGAACCTCGAACGCTCCGGCCTGTTCGCGCCGATCGACGCGCGCGCCTTCATCCAGACCGATCTCGCGTTCGACACGCCGCCGCGCTTCGGCGACTGGCGCCAGATCAACGCCCAGGCGCTGGTTCACGGCCGGGTCACCATTCCCTCGACCGGCCAGTACCGGATCGAGTACCGCCTGTGGGACGTGTTCGCCGAGCAGTACATGACCGGCACGTCGCTGACTGCGATCGAGGAGTCGCTGCGCCGGGCCGCGCACATCATCTCGGACATGATCTACAACCGGATCACCGGCGAGGACGGTTACTTCGACACCCGGTTCGTCTACATCGCCGAGAGCGGGCCGCAGAACCGGCGCAAGAAGCAGCTCGCCATCATGGATCAGGACGGCGCCAACCATAAGTTCCTGACCGACGGCGAGACCCTGGTCCTGACCCCGCGCTTCTCGCCGACGGTGCAGGAGATTACCTACCTCGCCTATTACCAGAACCGGCCGCGCGTCTACATCTTCAACCTCGATTCCGGACAGCAGGAAGTGCTCGGCGACTTCCCGGGCATGACCTTCGCGCCCCGGTTCTCGCCGGACGGCAACCGGGTCATCATGAGCCTGGCGAAGGACGGCGTGACCGACATCTACACGATGGACCTGCGCACCCGGCGCGTCGCCCGGCTGACCAGCACGCGGTCGATCGACACGTCGCCGACCTACGCCCCGGATGGCAGCCAGGTGGTGTTCAACTCGGACCGCGGCGGCAGCCAGCAGCTCTACACAATGTCGGCGGACGGCTCGGACGTGCGGCGGATCAGCTTCGGCAAGGGCCGCTACGCGACGCCGGTCTGGTCGCCGCGGGGCGACCTGATCGCCTTCACCAAGTTTGCCGGGACCAGCGGCAAGTTTCACATCGGCGTGATGCGTCCGGACGGATCGGGCGAGCGGCTGCTGACCGAGGGGTTCCTCGTGGAGGCACCGAGCTGGTCGCCAAACGGCCGGGTTCTGGTGTATTTCAAGCAGGAGCCGACGGATCGGAACGGTCGCGGCGGAAGTTCCAAGTTGTATACGATCGATCTGACGGGATACAACGAGCGCGAGGTCCTGACACCGCTGGACGCATCCGATCCGGCGTGGAGCCCCTTGCTTCGCTAACCATTTACCCGCTATAAGAAAACCCGCTCGTGGTCGGCTGCCGGTTTACCGTGCAGTCCGGCGGGACGAGTCCGGGGGCCCGGACAGGCCGGGTCAACCAGGACCACGAGGGGGGCGGGGCGCCCGGCACCACAGATTCTCCAGAGGGACAGACCAATCATGCGCATCAAGTTTCTGAGCGTGTTCGCTGCCGTCGCGCTGCTCGCTGCCTGCGAGACCGCTCCTGACGAGTCGGCGAACACGGGTTCGGGCGGCAACACGCAGCCGACCACCACGTCTTCCCCGGCTCCGGCTCCGAGCGGACCGGCCCCGGGCAGCGCCGAGGACTTCGTCGTCAACGTCGGCGACCGGGTGTTCTTCGATTTCGACAAGTCGGATCTCGGCGCCGAGGCGCGCACGACGCTGGAGCGTCAGGCGTTCTTCCTGCGCAAGTACCCGAGCGTCGCGGTCACCGTTGAGGGCCATTGCGACGAGCGCGGCACCCGCGAGTACAACCTGGCGCTTGGCGAGCGTCGGGCCAGCTCGGTGCGCGACTACCTGGTGTCGCTCGGCATCGACCCGAGCCGGATCACGACGATCTCCTACGGCAAGGAGCGTCCGGTGAACCCGGCCTCGACCGACCAGGCCTGGGCGGAGAACCGTCGCGGCGTCACCGTCATCAACTGACGGTCGAGCATCGTTACCCGAACGGCGGTGCCCGGCGACGGGGCGCCGCCGTTCTGCTTTCGGCGGAGCGGACCGGGCGCTGCGCCATATTTCCGCCGCGAGCTTGCCGGAGACTGGAATCATGATGCGTGGTGTTGTGTTCCTCTTCCTCCTGGCGGCGGCCGTTCCGACGGCCGCGTCGGCGCAGCAGGATGTCAGCGGTCTGCTCAACCGGATCGCCCGGCTTGAGCGGGAACTGGCGGACCTGCAGCGCACGGTTTACGCCGGCGCGCCGCCCTCGGTGGCCGCCTCGGCCGCCGCGGGCCAGGCGTCCCAACTCGCCCAGCCGGACGGCGCCGGCGGATCGCCGCTGGCCAGGATCGAGATAAAACTGCAGCAGATCGAGGCCGAGTTGCGGCAAGTCACGGGCCGCGTCGAGGAACTCGGCCATTCCGTGCAGACCGTCTCCGACCGTGTCGACCGGCTGCAGACCGATACCGATATCCGTTTTCGCGAACTGACGGGCGAGCCCGGAGCCACTCCGTCCACGGCCCCGGCTGGCGTGTCGGGACGGCCCGAACTGCCCGCGCCGGCCGGCCCCACGCCGCCACAGACCGGCGCGCCGGCGGGATCGCTCGGAACCTTGAGCGGCAACGATCTCTCGACGTTGCAGGCGACTCCTCCGACATCCGGCGGCGCTGCTGCCGGTTCCGCCGCCGGACAGGTGGCGCTGCTGCCGGCGGACGGGTCCGTCGAGGAGCAGTACAAGGCCGCCTTCGACCACCTCGTCAGGCATGACCTGCCGACGGCCGAGGCGGCGTTCACCGCGTTCCTGCAGACCCACCCGGACGACCCGCTGGCCGGCAACGCCCAATACTGGCTGGGCGAGACCTTCTATGCCCGCGAGCGCTACGAGGATGCGGCGGTGGCCTTCCTGGAGGGCTACCAGTCCTATCCCGACAGCCCGAAGGCCTCCGACAACCTGCTGAAACTGGGCATGTCGCTGGCGAGGATCGACCGCAAGGAGGAGGCCTGCACGACCTTCGCCAAGCTGAGCCAGGACTTCCCGAACGCACCCACCAACATCAAGCGCCGGCTGATCAACGAGGTGAAGGCGCTGAACTGCAACGGGTGACCCCGGACCCTGAAGATGGGGCCGCGCCGCTGTCCGCGGAGGAGGGGATCGCGCTGCTCGACGGCCTTCTCGCGATCGGCGGACGGGACACCGTCGCCGTGGCGGTTTCCGGCGGGCCGGACAGCACCGCCCTTCTGCATGTCGCCGACCTCTGGTCGCGTCGGCGCTCCACGCCGCTTCTGATCCTGACCGTCGACCATGGCCTGCGGGCGGAAGCCGCGGCTGAGGCGGCCGCTGTGCAGGCGCTGGCCAGGCGCCTCGGTCATTCCCACCGGACCCTGCGTTGGACCGGGCCGAAGCCGGCGACGGGCCTCCAGGCGGCGGCGCGGGCGGCGCGGCTCCGTCTCATGGCCGAGGCGTGCCACGCCGCCGGGGCCGACACGCTGCTGCTTGCCCACCACCGCGACGATCAGGCGGAGACCGTCCTGCACCGGATCGACCGCGCCACCGGGCCCGCCGGCCTCGCCGGGATGGCGTCGACCGCCGCCTGGCATGGCATCCATCTGGCCCGACCGTTTCTGGGCATCGCGAAGCGGCGCCTGATCGCCACCTGCCGGGCAGCCGGCATGGGCTACGCCGAGGATCCGTCCAATGCCGACCTTCGCTATACCCGGGGACAGTTCCGCCGTCTGCGACCGGCGCTCGACGAGGTCGGTCTCACCGTCGACCGCCTGACGCGGCTGGCGGACGCCATGGGTGTGGCGCGCGCCGCGCTGGAGACGGCGGCCCGGGACCTGCTGGAACGGGATGCGACGATCCTGCCCTGCGGGACGGTTCGTCTCGACCGCGCCGCGTTCGCCGCCGGGCCGCCGGCGCTGACCGCCACACTCCTGACCGCCGTCCTGCGGATCTCCGGTGGCGGCGGCTATCCTGCGGGGACCGGTGCCCTGGCCACGCTCCGCGACTGGCTAGCGCGGTCCCGCGCGAACGGCCGTCGTACCCTGGCGGGCTGCCTCGTGCAGGCGGAGGCGGATCGGGTCACCGTCATGCGGGAGGTTGCGGCATGCGAACCGGCGCGGACGGTGCACCCGGACGGCGCCGCGTGCTGGGACGGGCGTTTCATCGTCCGCAACGCCACCGACCGGCCGGTAAGGGTGTCGGCCTGCGGCGTCGAGGGATGGCGGCGGATCAGGCGTCTCTGCCTCGACGCCGCAATGCGACCGGCGGAACGCGATCTGCCGCACGCGGCGCGCCTCGCGTGGCCGATTGTCGCTGACCTTGACGGGGTGGTTGCGCTCCCCCACCTTGTGCTGAGCGAGCGGAGGGCGCCCGGCCGGCACGATATCGGGGTGGAAATCTACCCGCTGGCAACATCTGCGCGACGGATCGACAGGCCGCTGGCCAAGGGAAGGCTGAAGACGTGAATAATTTCGGCAAGAATCTCGCCCTCTGGATCATCATCGGCGTCCTCCTGGTGGCGCTGTTCAATCTGTTCCAGGGGTCCTCGACCCGTACCGGTCAACGAAGCCTCGCCTATTCGGACTTTCTGGCCGAGGTGGAGAGCGGGCGGGTCAACCAGGTGACCATCCAGGGACAGCAGATCTCCGGTCGCTTCTCCGACGGCAGCACGTTCCAGACCTACGCGCCGCAGGACGCGAATCTCGTCCCGCGCCTTGATCAGTCGGGCGTTCGGATCTCCGCAGCACCGCCCGAAGAGGGCATGTCCGGAATGCTGGGCATCCTGATCAGCTGGTTCCCCATGCTGCTGTTCATCGCGGTGTGGATCTTCTTCATGCGCCAGATGCAGGGTGGCGGCGGCAAGGCCATGGGCTTCGGCAAGAGCCGGGCGCGGCTGCTGACCGAGAAGACCGGGCGCGTGACCTTCGACGACGTGGCCGGCATCGACGAGGCCAAGTCCGAGCTCGAGGAAATCGTCGAATTCCTGAAGGACCCGCAGCGCTTCCAGCGCCTCGGCGGCAAGATCCCCAAGGGCTGCCTCCTGGTGGGCCCTCCGGGTACGGGTAAGACGCTGCTGGCCCGCGCGATCGCCGGCGAAGCCAACGTGCCGTTCTTCACCATCTCCGGCTCGGACTTCGTGGAAATGTTCGTAGGCGTCGGTGCGAGCCGCGTGCGCGACATGTTCGAGCAGGGCAAGAAGAACGCGCCGTGCATCATTTTCATCGACGAGATCGATGCGGTCGGCCGCCATCGCGGCGCCGGCCTGGGCGGCGGCAACGACGAGCGCGAGCAGACCCTGAACCAGCTCCTGGTCGAGATGGACGGGTTCGAGGCGAACGAGGGCGTGATCCTGATCGCCGCGACCAACCGTCCCGACGTGCTCGACCCGGCATTGCTCCGTCCCGGCCGCTTCGACCGTCAGATCGTCGTGCCGAACCCGGACATCCTGGGGCGCGAGAAGATCCTCAAGGTGCACATGCGCAAGGTGCCGCTCGGCCCGGATGTCGACGCGCGCACGATCGCCCGCGGCACCCCCGGCTTCTCCGGTGCCGACCTGGCGAACCTGGTCAACGAGGCGGCGTTGCTGGCCGCCCGCAAGGGCAAGCGCGTCGTCGGCATGACCGAGTTCGAGGAAGCCAAGGACAAGGTCATGATGGGCTCGGAGCGCCGCTCCATGGTCATGACCGACGAGGAGAAGAAGCTCACCGCCTATCACGAGGCCGGCCACGCGATCGTCGCCCTGCACTGCCCGGACAGCGATCCGATCCACAAAGCGACGATCATCCCGCGCGGCCGTGCGCTCGGCATGGTCATGCGCCTGCCGGAAGGGGACCGCATTTCGCTGTCGAAAGCGAAGCTCGAAGCCGATCTGCGGGTCGCCTGCGGCGGGCGGATCGCCGAGGACCTGATCTTCGGCGCCGACCGGATCACCACCGGGGCTTCCTCCGACATCCGCATGGTGTCGGACATGGCCCGGCGCATGATCACCGAATGGGGCATGAGCGATAAGCTCGGATTCCTGGCCTATTCCGCCGACCAGCAGGAGGTCTTCCTCGGTCATTCGGTGACCCAGCAGAAGAATGTCTCGGACGCCACGGCCAACGTGATCGACGAGGAGATCCGGCGGATCACCGACGAGGCCTACGACGATGCCCGTCGGATCCTCGAGCAGCACATGGAAGACCTGCACTCCCTGGCCAAGGGGCTGCTGGAATACGAGACCCTGTCGGGCGACGAGATTCAGGAGCTGCTGGCCGGCGGGTCGGTGAACCGTGGTGGCCGCGACGAGCCGACCAAGCCAAGCGGTCCCGGCCGGCGGGCGTCGGTTCCGACCGGCGGCGCGGCGCCGGGCGGTGGCGGCGGCATGGAGCCCGACCCGCAGCCGGGCGACTGACGACCGTCGTCCCCATGTCCCTGCCGATCATCAGAGAGCCCGCGCCGACGCGCGGGCTTTCCGCATCAACCGCCATCACCCATGCCCGTCCGGTGGACCTGCTCTACGGGGCGGCGGCGTCCTCGGCCATCGCGCACGGCGAGGCCCTGCCGCTGGCTGGCGGCCCGGTCGCGTTCCGGGCGCTGGACTTGCTTTCCCGGTCGCCAGACGCGGTGCGGATTCGAACGGTTCCGGTGCCCGATCTCGACGCCGGGATCCTTCCGGCCGGCCTGCTCGATCGTCTGGTGCGGCCCCGCGGACCTCAGTGGCGGACGGACGGCCCGGCCATCATGGGGGTCGTCAACGTCACCCCGGACAGTTTCTCCGATGGTGGCCGCTTCGCCTCGCGCGACGCCGCGATCGACCAGGGACGACGACTGGCGGAGGAGGGGGCCGATATCCTCGATATCGGCGGCGAGTCGACCCGTCCGGGCGCGGCCGAGGTTTCCGTCGAGGAGGAGATCGACCGCGTCGTCCCGGTGGTCGAAGCTCTGGCGGCCGACGGCCATCGGATCTCCATCGATAGCCGCAAGGCACCGGTGATGCGTGCCGCTCTCGATGCTGGCGCCGTTATCGTCAACGACGTTTCCGCCCTGGCCCACGATCCCGAGGCGCCGACGCTGCTCGCGGCGCGTGATGTGCCGGTGATCCTGATGCATATGCGGGGCGAGCCCGGTACGATGCAGGACGATCCGCACTACGCCTGTGCGCCGCTCGATGTGTTCGACGAACTGGCGGCCCGGCTCGCGGCGGCCGAGGCGGGCGGCATCGGCGGCGAGCGACTGGTGGTCGATCCCGGTTTCGGCTTCGCCAAGACGCCGGTGCACAATCTTCAGGTTACGGCCTGGCTGTCCCTGCTGCACGGTCTCGGGCGACCTGTCCTGTTCGGGGCGTCGCGCAAGAGCTCGATCGCGCGCCTTTCGCGGGATGAGCCGGCGGACAAGCGCCTGCCCGGCTCGCTTGCCCTGGCCCTTGCGGCCTACGATCTTGGGGCGCAGACCATCCGGGTGCATGATGCCGCCGAAACTGCACAGGCCATCGCCATCCGGCGGGCGCTGCTGGACCAGACGTAGCCCGGGGCGGCGTTAAGGTCCTCTAAAGATCGAATGCGCTATAAATGTCGAAGCGATTGAGGGAATTCGGTTCATCCATGGCACGCACTCTTTTCGGTACGGACGGCATTCGGGGACGCGCGAACAGCGAGCCGATGACGCCGGCCACCGCGATGGCGGTGGCGATGGCGGCCGGCGCACGGTTCCGCGGCGACCACGGCCGTCGGAACCTGGTACTGATCGGCAAGGACACCCGGCTGTCCGGCTACATGATCGAGCCTGCGATGGTCGCGGGGTTCACCTCCATCGGGATGGACGTGGTTCTGGTCGGCCCGATGCCGACCCCGGCGGTCGCCATGCTGGTGCAGTCGCTGCGTGCCGACCTCGGGGTGATGATCTCGGCGTCGCACAATCCCTATCATGACAACGGCATCAAGCTGTTCGGTCCGGACGGCTTCAAGCTCTCGGACGCGGTCGAGGCGGAGATCGAGGCGCTTGTCGCGCGCCAGGCTGACCTGCCGCTGGCCGCCGCGGAGGCGCTGGGGCGCGCCCGGCGGCTTGAGGACGAGCAGGGACGCTATATCGAGGTGGTGAAGTCCACGTTCCCGCGCGACCTGCGACTGGATGGTGTGAAGGTCGTGGTCGACTGCGCCAACGGTGCCGCCTACAAGGCCGCTCCCCGCGTCCTGTTCGAACTCGGTGCCGAGGTCGTGGCGATGGGGGTGTCGCCGGACGGATTCAACATCAACGACGGCTGCGGGGCGACGGCGCCGGAGGCCATGATGGCCCGGGTGCAGGCGGAGAGGGCCGATGTCGGTATCGCCCTCGACGGCGACGCCGACCGGCTGATCCTGGCCGACGAGACGGGCCACAAGCTCGACGGCGACCAGATTCTCGGCCTGATCGGCGGTTCCTGGCTGGTCGAGGGCCGACTGAAGGGCGGCGGCGTCGTGGCCACGGTGATGTCCAACCTGGGCTTGGAGCGGTACCTGAACGGCGTCGGGCTCGATCTCGTGCGGGCGAAGGTCGGCGACCGCTACGTGCTGGAGGCAATGCGGGCCGGCGGCTACAACGTCGGCGGCGAGCAGTCCGGCCATATGATCCTGTCGGACCACGGCACGACCGGCGATGGGCTGGTGGCGGCGCTGCAGGTGCTGGCGGCGATGAAGCGCGCGGACCGTCCGCTGTCCGAGGTGGCGCGGGTGTTCGAGCCGATGCCGCAGATCCTGCGAAACGTCCGCTATGGCGGGGGGGACCCGCTGTCCAGTGTCGCAGTCAGGGCGGCCATCGCCGAGAGCGAGAGCGACCTCGGCACCGCCGGCCGGCTGGTGATCCGCAAGTCGGGCACCGAGCCGCTGATCCGGGTCATGGCCCAGGGCGGGGACGAAAGCAAAGTCACGGGCGCCGTCGACCGGGTCGTCGCGGCGATCGAGCAGATGACCACAACGGCGGCGGAGTAGAAGGCATGCCGAGACAGATGCACGGGCGCGTGCTGATCGCCGCCGGATCCGATTCCGGCGGTGGCGCGGGCATACAGGCCGACACCAAGACGGTGACGGCGCTTGGCGGGTACGCGATGACCGCCATCACCGCGCTGACCGCGCAGAACACCAAGGGCGTCTTCGGCGTCCATGAGGTGCCGATCCCCTTCCTGCGTCAGCAGCTCGACCTGCTGATCGACGACATCGGCGTCGATGCGATCAAGACCGGCATGCTGCATTCGGGGCCGGTGATCGACGCCATCTGCGATGTCATCGAGGAAAAGGCGATGGACGTGCCGCTCGTGGTCGATCCGGTGATGGTGGCCAAGGGCGGCCATCCGCTGCTCGAACACGAGGCCATGGGCGTCCTGAAGGCGCGGCTCATCCTGCGCGCTCACATCCTCACGCCGAACCTTCCTGAGGCGGAGCTGCTGACCGGCATGACGATCCGCGATGTCGACGACATGCACCACGCGGCGGAGATGCTTCTGTCGCTGGGACCGCCGGCGGTCCTGCTGAAAGGCGGGCACTTGGCGTCCGACCGGGTGGTCGATCTGCTGGCGACGGAGAACGGCGTCCGCGCGTTCGAGAGCCCGAGGATCGCGTCCACGAGTACCCACGGTACCGGATGCACGCTGTCATCGGCGATCGCCTGCGGCCTTGCCCAGGGACTGGCCGTGGAGGCGGCGGTCGAGCGGGCGCGGGCCTATGTGACGACGGCGATCAAGACCGCACCGGGCTACGGGCACGGCCACGGGCCGCTGAACCACGCCCACACGGTGACCGCGAAAGCCTGACCCGATCCGGCGCGACGCTACTCGGCGGCCGGCTTGTGGCTCACGGGTCGCCCGGCCCGGCTCTCGCTCAGTTCCTCGAACCGCTCCATGGTGTGGCGCGACCACTGCGCGATGTCGTAGTGGCTGACGTTGCGCCGCATCATCTGCATGCGGACACGCTGCTCCTCCGGTTTCATGTCGAGCGCCTGGTCGATGGCGGCATCCATGAACCGCTCGGAGTAGGGATTGGTCATCACCGCGTACGGGAGTTGGACGGCGGCGCCCATAAACTCCGAGATGACGAGGCAGCCCTGCTCGTCGATCCGTGCGGCGCAGTATTCCTTGCAGACAAGGTTGAGCCCGTCGCGCAGCGGCGTCAGCCAGCATACGTCGGCCGCGCGGAAGTAGGCGATCAGGTCCTCCAGCGGCACGGCGCCGGTGAACAGCATGATCGGCGTCCACTCGAAGGTTCCGTAGCGGCCGTTGATCCGCCCGACAAGGCCCTCGATGTCGTCCTGGGTCTGGCGGTAGACGGCCATGTTCTGGTTCGCCAGCACCGAGATGCACATCAGCCGGACCTTGCCGTGCAGGTCCTCGCGCCGGGCGAGCAGGCGTTCGTAGGACTCAAGCATCTCGCGCGTGCCCTTGGTGTAGTCGGTACGCGCGACCGAGACGATCAGCCGCTTGTCGCCAAGCTCCTCGCGGATCTCCTCCAGCTTCGCCTCGGTCTGCTCCGACCGGGCGACCTCCTCGATGTAGTTGACGTTCGTGCCGACCGGAAAGGCGTCGATGTTGACGATCTGATCGCGGAACCGCAGGCGCGTGATGATCGTCGGCTCGGACAGCGCCATGCCGCGCGGCGACATGCCGTCCTCGACGTCGATCTCCTCCTCGACCGACACCTCGAACAGGGTGCGCGCGGCGTTGGCGAAGTTCACGGCGTAGCGCGGGATGTGGAAGCCCACCTGATCGCAGTGCAGCAGGCTCTCCATGATCTCGTTGCGCCACGGCAGGACGTTGAACACGTCCGGCGACGGAAAGGGCGTGTGGTGGAAGAACGAGATCCGCGCGTTCGGCTTCATCTGCCGCAGATAGATCGGCACGAGCCAGAGGTTGTAGTCGTGGATCCAGATGATCGCGTCGTCGGCCGCCTGTTCGGCCGCGGCCTGGGCGAACAGGAAGTTCACCTCCTGGAAGGTGGGCCAGTCCACCGGCCCGTAATCGTAGGCGTCGACGAAGGAGTGGAGGATCGGCCACAGCGCCTCCTTGGAGGTGACGTGGTAGAAGCTCTTCACCTGCTCTTCGGTCAGCGCCAGGCGGGAGACCGAGTAGGTTCCGAAATCGTCATTGATCTCCACCACCCGGTCCCAGTCGGCCATTTCGCCCTGCTCGCGCAGCTTCCAGGCGACCCACGCGCCGTGGTCGACCTCGCCGAAAAAGCTCTTCAGGGTCGGCACGATGCCGTTCGGGCTCTTGTTGACCCGCAGCTCGATCTTCCCGTCGACCTCGACCTCCTCGTAGGGCTGGCGGTGGTAGACGATGACCAGATCGGAGTTCATGCCGCTGTCTCCCGCAGGCGTGTGAGCGTGGTGATGACCTCATGGATGCCGGCGGCGCCGTCGCCGCGGCTGATCGTTGTGTTCTTCAGGTCGCGCACGCGGGCGACCAGGTCGGGCTCGCTGTTGGCCACCGCCACGCCGCGCAGGCCGGTCTCGAAGAGCGAAAGATCGTTCATCGTGTCGCCGGCGACCAGCACCCGCTCGCGGTCGATCTCCAGGTGCTCGATGAGGCGCAGCAGGGTCGGACCCTTGCTGACACCCCTGGGCAGCACGTCGAGGTATGTGCCGGCGGAGACCAGACAGTCAAAACCGGCCGCCTCGATCGCCGCCGCGACCGCCGGGTCGAACCGGTCCGGGTCGTAGTAGTAGCTGACCCTATAGCGGAACGGCGTCGGCTGCAGCTCCAGCCAGTCGACGTCCGCGAGCATGTCCCGCACCCGAGCGCCGGCATCGTCCCAGCGCCGGGCGATGTCCGCCTCGAGTTCGGGGACCGTCTCGAACTTCCGGCCCTGGACGATGGTCGTCCCGACATCGCCGATGACGAAATCCGGGCGGGGCACCCAGCCGTCGTCGGTCAGATCGCGGATGAACGGGATGTCGCGGCCGGTCACGAAGACCAGGGCCACCTTGTCGCGGTTCGCGTCGATGGCCCGGTAAAGCCTCGAGCGTTCCTCGTCGCTGCCGCCGAGGAAGGTGCCGTCCAGGTCGGTCGCCAGGACCACCTCGGCATGGCTGGGGTGCGCCCGGTCGGACACGGTCATGGCATGATCTCCGAGACGTAGTCCTCGACATCGTCCTCGTTGCCGTGCGGGATCGCAACCCGAAGCGCGGCCGGTTCGGCCTTGAGCGGTCGTTCCATGAGCCGGCCGATCGCCTCGGAAATCTCCACCCCGTCGGCGACGATGGCCCGGACCGCCTCGCAGATCGGCATTTCCACACCCAGGCGGCGGGCGAGGTCGGTGACGGCGACGGCGTTGACCACCCCCTCGACGACGCTGCGCCGGTTGCCGAGCAGGTCCTCCTGGCGCTGATTCTGGCCGAGCGCCTTGCCGAAGGACATGTTGCGCGACTGTTCGCTCGAGCAGGTCAGCGCCAGGTCGCCCATGCCGGACAGGCCGGTCACGGTTTCCCTGCGGCCGCCGAGCGCCTGGGCGAGGGCCTTCATCTCGTCGAGCCCGCGGGTGATGAGGGCGGCCCAGGTGTTGGCGCCGAAGCCGAGCCCGCTGGCGATCCCGCAGGCGATGGCGATGACGTTCTTCACCGCGCCGCCGACCTCGACCCCCACCAGGTCGTCGGAGATGTAGGGCCGGAAGCTCGGCGTCGCCAGCGCCAGCGACAGCCGGGTGGCGAGGGAGCCGTGCGGGTCGTCCGCGGCATCGGCGGAGGCGATCGTGACGGCGGTGGGGTGCCCCTCGGCAACCTCGGAAGCGAAACTCGGTCCCGACAGGACGGCGATCTCGCGCCCCGGCATCGCTTCGGCGACGACCGTTGTCATCAGCTTTCCCGTCTCGCGCTCGACACCCTTGCTGGCGAGGACCACGGGGATGCCGCCGGCGGCGACGGCGTGAACCCGCTCGCCGATATTGCGGATCGCCTGGGAGGGAACGACGAGCAGGATGGCATCGGCGCCGCTCACGGCATCGCCCATGTCGGACGTCGCCCGAACGCCGTCCGGTATGGCGTGCCCCGCCAGGAGCTGGGCGTTGGTGCGGTCGCGCTGTATGGCGCCTGCAAGCTCCGGGTCGCGGGCCCAGAGCGTCACGCCCGCTCCCGCTCTGGCGGCGGTGATGGCGAGCGCGGTACCCCAGGCTCCAGCGCCGATCACGGCAAGTCTGGCGATCGGGCGGGCGGCGGTCCGATCGGATGGCGAGGCGGTCAAACCAGGGATCGGTAATCTCCGTACTCTGTCGCGGGACACTCTAAAGATGCATCGCAGCGCCGCCGGATCAAGGGTCCTAAGCCGGGATCGAAGCGATTCTTGTTGCGGTGCAACATGGGTCGGGTTGATCCCGATGGCCTCTGGCGGTTAGCACTGATGGGGACGGACCGAGCGCGACTGCACGAGAATCGAGGGAGTATTCGCAATGACCGACGCCATTTCCCAGGACCTCGAGAGGACCCGCGAGCTGGTTGCCTGGTGCCGCAACGCCCTCGACACCGCGGCGACGACGTTCGACGCCGGACTGCAGATCGCCCGGTGGCTTGGCGCGCACAAGACCGACGGGCGGTGCGAGATCGGATTCTGGGCGCCCGAGCTGCTCGAGCGCCGCGTCCCCGACGGCGACATCTTCCTCGAGGTGCTGGAGCCGGAGGAGCCGGTGGACCTCACGGTCTCGCGCCAGACCTTACGCATGCGCCGTCATCTCGTGCCGGTCGGGCGCTGCGACGCCTTCTGCTTCGCCGCGGTCGACGGCATGCGAGCGGGGACGCGCGGAGAGATCGGCTCGTTCTACGCGCTCGCCTGGCGCGACGACGAGGGCTGGCACCGCATCCTCGACCCGCTGGCCGACTCGCTGCCGTTCGGGGCATTCGCGCCGGCGGAGTTCTACGATGTCGCGGCGATGCAGGCGGCGCGCCGGGACGTGGACTACTATGCCGGCCTGCCCGGCGGGAGCGAGGCGCCGGTCAAGCTCGGTCCGCCGACCAACATCCTGCAGATCCACGTCGCTACCGCGACCGCCGGCGGTACGCTCGCCAGCCTGACCCGGCGGTTCGAGCATCTGGCCGAGCGCATCCGCATGAAGCTCCCGGTGGAGCCCGCGGACCGCATTTTCCTCGGCTACGACGCCGTTCAATTGATGCCCGTGGAGCCGACGACGGTCTTCGAGACCGGCCCGGACTTCTGGTACGAGGTGCCGGACGAGAATCCGGACGACGCCGCGGACGACGAGGGGGTGACCGTCGACCTGCATCGCCCGAACACCACCAACTGGGGCTACGATGTGGTGATCGCCGGCATGGGGGCGGTCAATCCGGCGATCCTGGAAACCGGGCGGCCGGACGAACTGGTCGACCTTGCCGCCGTGCTCCACGGCTTTCCAGGAGGGCCGAAGAAGCTTGTGTTCGACGTTGTGTTCGGCCACAGCGACAACCAGGGACTCGGCGTTCTGAACCACCACTACTTCGCCGGCCCGAACATGTACGGGCAGAATATCAACTACCGTAACGGGCTGGTGCGCGCGATCCTGCTGGAGATGCAGCGCCGCAAGGCCGATTTTGGCGCCGACGGCATCCGCGTCGATGGAGCCCAGGACTTCAAGTTCTGGAACACCGCGACCGAGCAGCTGGAGCACGACGACGAGTATCTCCAGTCGATGTCCGATGTGGTGCAGGAGGTGGCCGGCCGTCGCTTCCGCCCCTGGTTCGTGTTCGAGGACGGCCGGCCCTGGCCACAGGAGGACTGGGAGCTGTCCTCGACCTATCGCGCGGTCATCGACCACCAGCGCGACGACGACGTGTTCCAGTGGGGGCCTCTGACCTTCGCCCACAACACGCCGTTCCTCTACACGTTCTGGCTGTCGAAGTGGTGGCGCATCCGCGAGATCATGGAACGCGGGTCGCACTGGATCTCGGGGTGCGCCAATCACGACACCCTGCGCCGAGGCACCCAGATAAACCCCAAGCTCAACGTCAACACCCGCCTCGGCGAGACGCGGATGGAGATCCTCGACAAGGCCTACGACAACCCGGCGGTGTCGCTGATCACCTACGGCGTGTTTCCCGGCGTGCCGATGGATTTCCTCAACGCCTCGGCCCGGGCGAGCTGGGGCTTCATCCGCAACCAGGACGATCAGTACGGCGTCAAGGTGGTGGCCGAAGAGGCGATCTCGCTGAAATGGCAGGTCGACAACTACGCGTACTCGATCCCGATGGCGTTTCGCCGCCTGAAGGCCATGGGGTTCGAGGACCGGGAAAGTCTGGTCCGCTTCATGGAGTTCCTGCCGGCCCTGGTGGAGGTGACCGGATACGACCTCGATGTCATCGCCACGCTGCTGAACCAGGTCGATCCGCCGCTTGCCGGGCCGGCGCCGTTCACCGTGCCGGTGCTGAAGGATATCGCCCGTGCCTGGATGGACGACATGCACGACTACTGCAATGTCTCGGGCTACGAGGCGGCGCTCAGCGAGCGCCAGACGGCGTTCAACCTCGGCCTGCGGGAGTTCCGCCACGCGCGGCCGTGGCTGCGCGGCAACCTGGGTCCGGACGACCACTACAAGTACCGTGCGCCGGTGGACGGCAGCGTGCTGTTCACCGCCCTGCGCCAAGGTCCCGACGGCGAGCAGGTATTCGCCGTCGCGCATCTGGAGGGCGGGCCGGTGGCCGATCTCGATCCGCTGTCGCTGCCGATCCCGGGGCTTGCCGGTGGTGGCTGGAACGTGGCGCTGCGGACCCCGCCGATCGGCGGAGACTATCTCGGCGGGCCGATCAGCCTGTCGGACAGCATGGGAGTCCTGTTCACCCGCGATGCCGGCCGGCGCTGAACCGCGCCGGCTGCCGGGTCAGTCGTCGGCCGGGGCCTCGTTGCGCCGCTCCCACGGTTTCTCGACCCGCGGCGGAATGGCCAGGGACGGCGTCTCCTGGTCGAGGTTGAGGTTCGGATTGAAATAGGGGTCGGCGTCGAGCAGGTCGCCCCACTTGTCGCGCATCCACAGCATCTCGCCGCGGAACCGCTCGCGCTTCTCGGCGGTGTCCTCGAGCCCGCGCGAGACCGACTCGTGGTGATACAGCTCGGCAAAGGGCGTCAGCACGATCCGGTGTCCGGCGGCACGGATCTTCAGGCAGAAATCGACGTCGTTGAACGCCACCTTGAGCTCGTTCTCGTTCATTCCGCCGACCTGCTTGTAGATCTTCTTGGTGGTCAGCAGGCAGGCCGCGGTGGTGGCGGAGACGTTGTGGATCAGTTGGGCGCGACTGAAATAGCCCGGCGCCTCGCGCGGCAGGTGCTTGTCGAAATGGCCGGCGACGCCGCCGATGCCGGTGGTCACGCCGACGTGCTGCACGGTGTCGTTGGGGTAGTACAGCTTGGCGCCGACCGCGCCGACTCCGGGACGCTGTAGCTGGCGGACCATCTCCTCCAGCCAGCCGCTGTCGATCGGCTCGATGTCGTTGTTGAGCAACAGGACCAGCGGCCCCTTGGCCTTGGTCACGGCGAGATTGTTCAGGCGCGAGAAGTTGAACGGCGCATCGTCGCGCAGGACGGAGATCCGCCGGTCCTCGGAGATCTCCCTGAAATAGGAGAGGGTCTCCTCCTGCTCGCTGCCGTTGTCGACGATGATGAGGTCCCAGTTCGGGTAGTCCGTGTTCTCCAGCAGGCCGGTGACCACCATCCGCATCATGTCCACCCGGTCCCGCGTCGGGACGATGACCGTGACGTGTGGTCGGCGGGACGGCAGGGCGGGGCGGACCCGGTGGCTCAGACCGTCGCGGCCGGCCTCGACCTCGGCCTTCACCCCGGTCCGCTCCAGATGCTCGGCAATCGCCATGCGGGCCCGTTCGTAGGGATAGGTCTTCTCGCCGGTCGCCAGCGCCACGCTGCCGGCGACCATGCGCCAGTGGTACAGCACGACCGGAACATGGCGGACCCGTTCCGGCGTCGTCTGCTCCAGCACCCGCAGCGCGAGGTCGTAGTCCTGGCTGCCCTCGAATCCCTCGCGGAAGCGGCCGGCCGTCTCGATCAGCGACCGGCGGTAGACCCCGAGGTGGTTGATCATGTTCTGCGACAGGAACAGTTCCGGCGACCAGTCCGGTTTGAAGTACGGATCGGACAGCCGGCCGTCCTCGCCGATCTTGTCCTCGTCGGAATACAGGATGTCGGTGTCCGGATGGGTCTCCAGGGTGGCGGCCATCCAGTACAGCGCGTCCTCGGTCAGTTCGTCGTCGTGATCGAGCAACGCCACCCACGCGCCGGTCGCCACCTCCAGGGCGGAGTTGGTCGCCGCGGAGATGTGGCCGTTGGTCTCGCGGAACACGACCTTGATGCGCGGATCCTCGGCCGCGTATCGCGCCAGCATTTCGCGCGTCTCGGCGTTCTTAGAGCCGTCGTCGGCGATACACAGTTCCCAGTCGGGGTAGATCTGGCCCTTCACGCTCTCGATCGCGGCCTTGAGCAGGGCCGGCGGCGTCTCGTATGTCGGCATCACCACCGAGAAGGTCGGGCGGTCCGCCATCCTTTCGATATGGTCGCGGATCTCCGCCCGGTCGCTGTCGGTCAGCGTGTAGAACAGGTCGCGCCAATCCTCGTAGGTCTCGATCGGGGTCGGCAGCTTCTTGATGAGGTATTCCTTGAGGCCCTGGACGCCGCCGCGGCGCAGATTGCCGAGCATCGGACGCACGCCCTCCTCGGCGTAGGCGTTCGAAGCCAGTTCGCGCAGCAGCTCCAGACGCGAGATCTCCCGCGCCGTGATCGGCCCCATCTCGAAGCGCCCTTTCCAGTTGATCGGGTCGAGCCGAAGGGCGTGAACGTCGTCGGGGAGGCGCAGGAAGCAGGTGACCTCGGCGCCGTCGGTCACCGGGAGGCGCTTGCGGTCGATCTCGGCGGTGCCGTTTCCGAGATCGGGGAACAGCGAGGGTGCCGCCATCCGCTCGCCCTTGATGCGGTAGGTCAGCCTGACCCAGCCGGTGGGCATACGCCCGCGGTCGGAGCGCAGCAGCATGACCGGGAAGCTGTCCGTCGCCTCCCAGACATCGCCCTCGACATGCCGGACGTGGAACAGCTGATCCGGCGTGAGAGTGTGGGTGAGCCGCCGAACGCCGCTGAGCCAGCTCCGGGTTGCGCGCATGGGAGCCGTGACCCGCCAGGACGTCGACGCCTTCATGGCGGCAAGGGCGCCTTCGAGGTTTTGCACATGGATGTTGCGCGCATCCAGGTCGCGGTGGAGCTGGCCGAGTTGTCCGTGTAGGTGGCCCACGTCCGCCTGCAGCGTCTCGATCGTGGCGGCGCGCGCCTCGGCGTCTTGGCTCAGCCGCCGGATGATCGCGTCGCGTTCGGATACCGACCGGTCGCGTTCGTCAAGGGCGCGGTCACGTTCCGCGATCGACCGGTCACGCTCGACGATCGATCTGTCACGCTCGGCGATCGCGGCGTCGCGCACGTGGATCTCGCGCTCGCGTTCGGCGATGATCCGCTCGCGCTCCGTCAATGACCGGTCGCGCTCTCCCACCGCCTGGTCGCGCTCGGCGATCTGGCGTTCGCGTTCGGCAATCCGGGAGTCGCGTTCGGCAATCGTGCCGTCGCGTTCGAGCAGAGAGGTGTCCAGGCCCCGAATCCGGTCGTCCCGGAGGTCGACCTCGGCGCGCAGTCGCAGTTCGATACCGGCCCAGCCGGCGAACGTGTCGTCGAAATAGTAGCCGGCCCGGTCGATCTCGTCGGCGACCGCACGGATCTCCGTCAGGGTCGAGTCGCGGTCGCCTCCATCGGCCCGGCGGACGGCGTCGTAGACGCGGCCGACCCACGCCATCAGCGCCGGATCCGTCTTCAGCGCATCGTCGTCGAGCGCGTGATGCCGCAGCCCGGCGTCCAGGAAGCCGTCGACTTCTTCCGTCGCGGCCGCGATCCGCCCGGCGATCCCGAGCTCGAGATCGCCATCGACGCGCGTCATCTCGCCGGCCCAACCGGCCATCAGCCGGTCGAAGCTGGCCCAGGACTGCGGCACGCCGTCGCTGAATTCCAGCGCTTCGATCTGGTGGCGCAGCCATAGCAGCAGGGCGCGTCCCCTCGGCATGCCGTCGCGGCGCTCCAGCGACCGGGCGATTTCCAGCGGGTGACGCAGCATGTGCAGGACCTTCACCTGCATGCCTCGCGCCTCAAGCATCTGCCGCCACAGCGGCATCAGCCGACACATCCGCGGGTCCTTCACGCCCCACAGGGCGGTACCCGTGAACTCGTCGTCGAGGATCGATTCGAGGTCGGCCCGCGCCGCCCGGGTCGCCGGGTGCTCCAGCCAGCCGTCGGGCATGGCGCGGGGATCGTCCCAGCGCATGCCAAGCTGGGCGAGCAGTCGGTCGTGTCGACTGACGACGCCCTGATGCTCCCAGAACCCGCGCTCGTTGTTGCCCTCAGCGGCCTCCATGAGGTCGGTGCCGAGGTCGACGCCGAGCAGGTTGACGACCCGGGTCAGCGCAGACGTGCCGCTGCGGTGCATGCCAAGGATCAGGACGGCGTTCGGGCCGCCGCCACCGTCTGACATCGAGGTTTCGGCAGTCTCGGCGGCTTCGGCGTCGGGCGAGGTCGGCATCGGCAATCCAGGCAATTGGGTGATGTTGCGATACATGTGCCGGCCGCTGCCGGTCAACTGCGAAGCCTTTCCGGCTGTCGGCGGAGAGAGGATTTGCAACGGCTCCCGTTTCGTAACACACTCCGGCGCAACGGCGGGGATGACGATTCCCGTTTGATGAATTTGCCGGTTTGGCTATAAGCCGTTTCAACCAAGGCGGTTCACAACACCGGTGCGGGCACCACAGCAATAGCGGACGGCACGATGGGTAAGTATCTCGACGATCTTTGGAACGACCTGGAGAAGACCTGGGATCTCGCGATGGAGATCAACGACCTTCCCGAGGCGGATCGAAGCGACGTGGCGTCGGCGTGGGAGAAGTTCAAGGGATCCGATCTTGTCGATTCCGCGCGGACCGAGACCGAGGCCGCCGGAACGGTCCCGCCGGTCAAGGTCTTCTGCACCAACATCTACGGCATCCAGTTCAATCCGGAGACCAAGTATTGGATCCCGTTCCGCCATGGTGACATCGACCTCGCGAAGTTCACCGAGGATTGAGGGGCCGAGACCCCTACTGTCCGGGGTCTCTCGGCGGTACTCTGTCGGGCGGTGACACCCTCGGGTCAATGACGCCGGATCGGTCAGTGCCGCGATGCAGAAACAGGAACCAGTTTCCGTCCACAACCTTCTGAAGGCCTGCTACACGGCGTTCTTCGCCTGCGGCGTTTTCAGCTTCTTCGTCAACCTGCTGATGTTGACGATGCCGCTGTTCATGTTCCAGGTGTTCGACCGCGTGCTGGCTAGCCGCAGCGAGGCGACGCTTTTCCTGCTGCTGCTCATGGCGGCTGCCGCCCTCGTCGTTCAGGCGGCGCTGGACAGCGTGAGGTCCTTCGCCTTCGTTCGGATTTCGCGCTGGATCGACCGGCGCATCGCGCCCCTGCTGCTGTCGGCCTCGGTCGCCGAGGCCCTCGACCGGTCGAAGACCGCCAGCAGCAACGTGCTGCGCCAGCTTTCGGTGCTGCGGAATTTCCTGACCGGCCCGGGCATGCTGACGGTGCTCGACCTGCCATGGGTGCCGATCTTCCTGCTTCTCATCCTCTACATGAACGCGCCGATGGGTTTCGCCGCGCTTGGCGGCGCCCTGGTGATGCTCGCGCTGGGGCTGACCAACGACCATCTGACCCGGCCGGCGCTGAACGACGCTCAGACCTACTCGAACCGGGCCTACGCGGCGGCGGACGCTGCGGTGCGGAACGCTTCGGTGGTCGAGAGCATGGGTATGCGCCAGGCTGTTATCCGGCGGTTCCTGACCGAGAACGAGGCGGTGCTGGCGCTCCAGAGCCGGGCCAGCGATCGGGCTGCGATGTTCCTGGCGGCGTCCAAGTCGTCGCGCATGCTGATTCAGATGCTGATCATGACCGTCGCCGCGACGCAGATCATCGATCCGCACACGCCGATGACGGGCGGCATGATGATCGCAAGCGTCCTGATCCTCGGCCGTGCCCTGCAGCCGATCGAGCAGGGGGTCGCCCAGGCCCGGGGCATGATCGAGGCACTCGCGGCGTACAGGCAGATCGAGGAGACGCTGCGCAGCGCCCAGGATCAGCCCGAACGCATGCGCCTCCCCGCGCCGGAGGGGCGGATCAGCGCCGAGAACCTGTTCTACCAGCCGACCGGGCTGGCGAAGCCGATCCTTCAGCGCATCCAGTTCGAGGTCGAGGCGGGCGAAACTCTCGGAATCGTCGGGCCGTCCGCCGCGGGCAAGTCCAGCCTGGCGCGGCTCCTCGTCGGGGTCGAACGGCCGACGGTCGGCGCGGTGCGGCTGGACGGTGCCGACATCTACTCCTGGGACAACGAGGAACTGGGCCGGCACATCGGCTATATGCCGCAGGACGTGGAACTGTTCTCCGGCACCGTGGCTCAGAATATCGGCCGCCTGCAGGACAATCCCGATCCGGACGAGGTGGTCAAGGCGGCGAAGCTGGCGGGACTGCACGACCTGATCCTGCGCCTGCCGGACGGCTACGACACCGAGATCGGCTGGGCCGGCCAGATCCTGTCCGGCGGCCAGCGCCAGCGCGTCGCCCTGGCACGCGCGCTTTTCGGCGGCCCCCGTGTGGTGGTCCTGGACGAGCCGAACGCCAACCTGGACAGTCAGGGCGACGACGCCCTGGTGCAGGCGCTCAAGGCGATGAAGGCGGCGAACGTGACGGTGATCCTCATCACGCATCGGCCGTCCACGCTGGCGCTCATGGACAAGATCATGGTGCTGAACGGCGGCACGGTGCAGCGCTTCGGGCCTCGCGACGAGACCCTGTCCTTCCTGCAGCAGGGGCGTCGCCCCGCCGTGGAAGGGCCGCAGGCCGGCGGCGGCACCCCCCAGATCGTGGGCCCGCGCGGCGGCGAACCGTCGGGGCCGCAGCGCGAGAGGCCGACACCCGACTCCTTCGCCGGACCGGTTTCCGCCGATGCGTCATCCGGCGACCCGGTATCCGATGGCCCGGTATCTGGCGATCCCGACTCTGCCGGGACCGGCAGGGACATGCCCGACGGACCGTCGCGCGCCGTCGACGGGGAGGTGGTCGAGGCGCCGGAGATTCCCGAGCCGCCGACACCGGAGGATGCCGAGCCGGATGCGCCCCGTGGCCCCCGCGGCCGAGGTGCGGTGGTTCGCCCGCCCGGGCCGATCAAGGCGCGGGCGACATCGCTGCAGGTGCAGAGCGTGCGGGCGATCTCCGCCGAGCCCAACAAGGACTGATCGGGAACCCCGCCGATGGCACTGGTGCGCAGCGACGAGCCGAAGGACCTGACCCGCTGGGAGGACCCGCTGGCCCATGATCCGGAACGCAATCCGATGTCGTGGCGCGTGGTTCTTTGGATCGGCTATGCCATCGTCCTGTTGTTCTTCGGCGTGTTCGGCGTCTGGGCGGCGTTCGCGCCGCTCGGTTCTGGCGCCATCGCCATCGGCCAGATCGAGGTCGCCGGCAGCCAGAAGGTGGTGCAGCACCTGGAGGGTGGGATCATCAAGGCGATCCGGGTGCGGGAGGGCGACATCGTCAGGGCCGGCGACGTCCTGATCGAGCTGCAGGGCACCCAGGCCTCCGTCAACCGCGAGCGGCTGACACAGCGCTCGCTGGCGCTGCTGGGCGAGGAGGCGCGGCTGATCGCCGAGCGCGACGACAGGGACACGATCGACTTCCCGGAGGTTCTGACGGGTCGGGCCGACGACCCTTATGTGCAGTCGATCGTGGATGGGGAGCGCCGCCTGTTCGAGGGTCGCAGGGCCGCTTTCAAGAGCCAGCAGGGCCTGCTGGACAAGCGTGTCGCCAAGAGCCGGGAGGAGATCGTCGCGCTGGCGGCGCAGCAGCGTTCCGACCGTCGCCAGTTGGAGATCATCGACGAGGAGATCTCCGGCGTGCGGGAACTGTTCGAGAAGGGGCTGGAGCGCAAGCCGCGCCTGCTCGGTCTGCAGCGCCAGCAGGCCAGCCTCCAGGGCTCGATCGACAACCGCGAGGCACTTATGGCCCGCGCCGAGCAGACGATCGCGGAGACGGAATTCCAGCGCTTGACGGTTGTCGAGCAGAACCGCGCGGAGATCGAGACGGAACTCCGCGACACCCAGACCCAGTTGCAGGATCTTCGCGAGCAACTGGTCTCCGCCGAGGACCAGATCTCGCGCAATACGGTGCGGGCGCCGCGCAGCGGCAAGGTATACGGCCTGCGCTTTCACACGGAGGGCGGCGTGATCGGTCCGGGCGAGCCGATCATGAACATCGTGCCCGAGGACGAGGAACTCATCGTCAAGGCGAAGATCCAGCCGACGGACATCGACGTGGTCGAGATCGGTGCGCCGACGACCGTACGGCTGACCGCCTACAGCCAGCGCACCGCCAAGCCGATCGACGGACGCGTGGTGCATATCTCGCCGGACGTGGTCACGCCGACGGAGGGGCCGCCGCACTACGAGGCGCGCATCCGCCTGAGCACCGAAATGCTGGCGCAGCACGATGTCGATCTTGTTCCGGGCATGCCGGCCATGGCGATCATCTCCACCGGCGACCAGACGCTTCTCGAGTATCTGATCTCGCCGCTGACGCGGTCGCTGGAGACCGCCTTCCGCGAGCAGTGATCCGGTGAGCGTCCCTCCGCCCTTCCTGCCCTACGGCCGCCAGTCCATCGACGAGGCCGATATCGCGGCTGTCGTCGAGGTCCTGCGCGGCGATTTCCTGACGACCGGGCCGACGGTCGATGCGTTCGAGACGGCCTTCGCCACGGCTGTCGGCGCCCCGTATGCCGTCGCCTGCTCCAGCGGGACCGCCGGACTCCACCTCGCGATGATGGCGCTCGGCGTCGGCCCCGGAGACGCGGTCGTGGTGCCGACGGTGACGTTCCTGGCCAGCGCCAACTGCGCGATCTATGTCGGCGCCGAGGCGGTCTTCGCCGACGTCGACGCGGAAAGCGGTCTGACCACCGTGCCGGCGGTGGCGCGGGCCGTGGAGCGGGCGGGCCGCCAGCGGGTCAAGGCGATCGTCGCCGTGCACCTCAACGGTCACTGCGTCGATGTCGCCGCCCTGGCCGAAGCCTTCCCGGACATCCCGATCGTCGAGGATGCCTGCCACGCGCTGGGTGCTGCGGCCGAGGGCACGCCGGTAGGTGCCTGCGCGCACTCGGCGATCGCCATGTTCTCGACCCACCCGGTGAAGACCGTCGCCACCGGCGAGGGCGGCGTACTGACCACGGGGGATCCGGTTCTCGACGAGCGCCTGCGCCGTTATCGCAACCATGGCATGGTCCGGGATCCGCAGCGCTTCCAGGATCGCGCGACTGGGTTCGGCGCATCCGGCGAGCCCAACCCCTGGTACTACGAGATGCCGGAGCCGGGGTACAACTACAGGCTCTCGGACATTCACGCCGCGCTCGGACTGTCGCAGATCTCGCGGCTGGCAGGTTTCGTCGACCGGCGCCGGGCGCTGCGGCGGCGCTACGAGGCGGCGCTCGAGCGCTGCGCGCCCCATGTCCGCGCACTCCCGACGGCTCATGGATGCGAGCCGGCCTGGCACCTGTCGGTCGCGCTGATCGATTTCGCCGCGCTGGATATCGATCGCGGCACGGTGATGCGCCGGCTTCGGGAGGCCGGGATCGGCACCCAGGTGCACTACGTCCCGGTTCACCGCCAACCCTATTTCCGCACGCAAGCGCCGACGCCCGAACTGCCCGGCGCCGAGGGGTATTACAGCCGCTGTCTCTCCCTTCCGCTGTTTCCTGCCATGAGAGATGACGACGTCGATCATGTCGTGCGAGAGTTGGCGCGAGCGGTCGGTAATGGAGGCGACAGACCTTCCTGACAGGCGGCTCCAGGGAAGCGATGGCATTTTGCCGCCCCGGTACTTCGGTTCCGGGGAACGTCGGACGGGACATGGCCTGGATAGAACGCAAGCCAAGGATTCTCGCCTCGCTCGACGGGGCGCTGGAGAGTTTTCGCACGGCGGACTGCCGGGCGCTGGCGGTCGGGTACCAGGCAATGCTCGCGGCGGCGGGCGGCGCGTTGCCGGCCAAGAACGGCCTCGACATCTCGGTCTTCACCGCCGCTCTCCCGAGCATGGTGCTCTGCGCCGTCATTCCGCCCGACCGCTGCATCTATCGCCTGGCCGGCGAGGCGACCAAGACGCGCATGGGGCTCAACCCGGTCGGTCGCAACTATTACGACTTCGTGCCGGAGGCGCGCCGCGCCTACGCCCAGCACGCCATGAACATGGTAGTCGAGGGACCGAGCGCGTTCCGAGCGGAGATCGAGCAGACCTACTCCGGCGGCCTGCGGCGGCAGATCGAGGTCGTGGCCCTGCCGCTGCTCTCGGAGGAGGTGGGGGTCAAGGGCTTCATTCTGTTCGGCGACTGTCAGATCGACGCGCGGTTTGACGATCCGCCGTCCGAGGCCACCCTGCTCGACGCGAACGTCACAAGACGCGACCTGATCGACCTCGGCCATGGTGTCGATCCGTCCTTCGTCGACATCGTCCAGATCGCCCCGGTCTGACGGCATTGTTGCCGCGAGCGGCGCCCGGCGGGACAATGCGGGGTGATTCGCGCGCCCCGCTGGGGGCTTCGGCGGGGAGGATTCCATGCGGCAGTTCGATCAGAGCTTTGTCGACCTGAACGGCAAGACGGTCCTGGTGACCGGCGGAACCGGATCATTCGGCAAGCAGTTCATCCGCACCGTGCTGGCCAACTTCAAGACCCGGCGCTGCATCGTCTTCTCCCGCGACGAGCAGAAGCAGTACGAGATGGGGCTGGAGATCGCGCCCGACAGACACCCGGAAATCCGTTACTTCCTGGGCGACGTGCGCGATGTCGATCGCCTGGAGATGGCGATGCGCGATGTCGACTACGTGGTCCACGCCGCCGCGATCAAGCACGTGCCGACGGCGGAGTACAACCCGTTCGAATGCGTCATGACCAACGTCCACGGCGCCGAGAACATCGTCAAGGCGGCGCTGCGCACCGGTGTGAAGCGGGTGATCGCGCTGTCGACCGACAAGGCGGCCAATCCGATCAACCTCTACGGCGCCACCAAACTCGCCTCCGACAAGATCTTCATCGCCGCCAACAACCTGTCTGGGGCCGGCGGGTGCACGTTCTCGGTGGTGCGCTACGGCAACGTGATCGGCTCGCGTGGTAGCGTCATCCCGTTCTTCAAGCAGCTCATCGCCGACCGGAAGGATCACCTGCCGATCACCGACGCGCGGATGACCCGGTTCTGGATCACCCTGCAGCAGGGGGTGAATTTCGTGCTGAGCAGCCTGGAGATGATGAAGGGCGGTGAGATCTTCGTGCCGAAGATCCCGTCGATGAAGATCGTCGATGTCGCCGCCTGTCTCGGTCCCGGCCTCCCGCACAAGGTGGTGGGTATCCGCCCGGGAGAGAAGCTGCACGAGGTCATGGTTCCGGAGGACGATGCCCGCACGACGGTCGAGATCGACGACCGCTTCATCATCCTGCCGGCGTTCACGGAAGGCCCGCGCGCGATGTGGACGGGGGCCGGCGCCAGGCCGGTCGACCCGGAGTTCCGCTATGCCAGCGACAGCAACGACGAATGGCTCTCGGCGGACGACCTCAACTGCATGGTGGAGCAGCTGTAGCCCCCGGGCTCTCCCGCTTACTCGTTCTCGGGCGCCGCGAGGCGAGACTGCATCGCCGCACCGGAGAGTCCGTCGAGGCACCAGCGCATTACCCTGAAACCCGTCAGCGCCAGCGAATGGTGCGCCTTGCCGCCCCCCGTGGCCGTCAGCAGGGTCACGTCGTGGCCCGCCCTCTTCACCGCCTCGTAGTACGCGGTCTGGGTGACGAACGGCGTGTTGCTGTCGCGTGGATCGCCAAGGACGAAGATCCGCCGGTCGGGATCGGCGACGATCGCGTCCACCTCCTCCACCGGGTCGACGGAGTCGCGGTATCCGGTGATGTCCGTCGTCCATCCGTGCAGGCCGGCGCGCTGGCGAACCGAGACGACGCCGGAGGCGATCACCGCGCAGCGCAGGTCGTCGCGCAGGGTGAGCAGGCGGGCGACCACATGGCCGCCACCCGACTGTCCGACCGCCGCGAACTCTCCGATCCGGTGGCGTTCCCGGATCAGGTCGAGGGCGGCGTCGACGATCAGCGCCTCCCTGGCGCGCCGCCGCTGCTTGTGGAAACCGGACGAACCGTAGGTGCCGGGGCGGGACAGTCGGATATAGGGAACGCCGGTGGTCTCGTTCTCCCGCGTCGCGAAGCCGCGCAGCCGGTCGACCGTCACCGTCTCGTAGCCCGGCCAGACCTGTGCCCATCCGCTTTCCGACTGCTGCATCACGTCGCCGTGGAGGTAGACGTGCACGACCGGATTGGTCTGTGCCAGGCCGGCATGCATGTAGCGGATGCAGGTGCCGTCGTCCGGATCCCAGTCCGGGTCCAGCACGACCCAGACCGTGTCGCCGCCATCCCAGGCGGTGCGCAGCGCCTCGCATCGGGCCTCGTCCATCACGCTGCCGGACAGCACACCGGCCGGGGAGAGGGTGTCGGCGTTGCGCATGACCGGGGTGACGCAGCCGTTGAGACCGATTGCCAGCACCAGGATCGCCAACAGTGTCGCCGACCGAAGCACGGGGCGGAGAGCGGTGGGAAGGAACGGCAACGGAGGTCTCCCTTTGCGACAAAATACACGGGCCGCGTGGAAGAGCGTCGCACGAATGCGCGCAACGTGCGATCGGACAGAAGAGGGCCGGGCGCTACGCCCCGTCGTCGCGCCTGGCCCAGCCGATGACGGAGACCGCCGGCCAGATCCACAGCACCCCGGCGGCGAGGTAGTAGAGCGACTCCACCGCGATATGGTCCGGCACGAAATCGGCGAGGCTGACCACGGCGGCGATATACAGCACGAGCCCGGCGATGATCGCGAGCCCGGCAAGGGGGGATCTCCAGCGCATGACCGCGAGATAGCGCGGCCGGCGGGGGAGGGCAAGGCGGGTGAGGATCTCGCGCGTCCCCGACCCTCCCGTTTCCGCCGCCGCTGTCGCTCCTGAGAGAGCGGATGTCATATGCTCGTGTTAGGCGGCGTGCAGAGTGATCGATCGTCGCCCGCGTCCCGGTACCCGCCGCCGACCGCCATGCCGCCAAGGCCTCAACCGGAAAGGCCCCGCCCATGCCCGTCATCTCCGCCGCCGTCGCCGCCCTGCTGCTCAGTGTCGTTCTGCTGCAGGTGGCCAACGGCATGTTCGCCTCGCTGCTCGGCGTGCGGCTGGGCATGGAGGCGGAGATCTCGTCGCAGACCGCCGGCCTCGTCATGTCCGGTTACTTCGTCGGCATGGTGCTCGGGTGTCTTGGCGTGCCGCGGATCATCGAGCAGGTCGGCCATGTCCGCGCCTTCGCCGCCCTGGTCTCGATCATGTCGGCGGCATCGATCTCCCATGCTTTCCTGGTCGACCCCTGGTACTGGTTCGTCCTGCGGGTGATCTACGGGGTCTGTGTCGCCGGCGCCTACATGGTGGCGGAGTCCTGGCTGAACGGCGCCACCAGCAACGACCAGCGCGGCGCCCTGCTGTCGATCTACATGGTGGCCCAGTACGTGGCGATGACCAGCGCCCAGTACCTGCTGAACCTCGCCGCGCCGACCAGCTTCATCCTCTACGCCCTGGTGTCGATCCTGTTCAGCCTGGCGCTGGTGCCGCTCACCCTGTCGCGTTCGGCCGGATCGTCCTCGGTCGCGCGCTCCGCCCTCAGCTTCAAGCAGCTTTACGAGATCTCGCCGCTCGGCATGGTCGCGAGCTTCGGCAGCGGCATCCTCAACGGGGCCTTGTTCGGCGCCGCGTCGGTGTTCGCCACCAAGATCGGCTTCAGCGTGTCCGAGGTCGCGATCTTCGTCTCCGCCATCCTGATCGGCGGGCTGCTGGTGCAGTGGCCGATCGGCAAGGCCTCGGACCTGTTCGACCGCCGCACGGTGATCGCCGGCTCGCTCGGGCTGACCACGGTCCTCGGCCTGCTGTTGGCGTTCCTGCCGTTTCCCGGCTTCTGGGTCTATGTGGCGATGGCCGGGCTCTACGGCGGGCTGTGTATGACGATCTACTCGCTGGCCGTCGCCCACACCAACGACTACGTCGAGGCGCACGACCTGGTGGCCGCCAGCGCCGGCCTCCTGCTCGCCTTCGGCATCGGCGCGGTGATCGGCCCGATCGCCACGACCACGGCCATGGATTGGGTCGGGAACTGGGGCTATTACGGGATCGGCGCCGGGGTGTCGGCGGCAGTCGGCCTGTTCACCGTCTGGCGCATGAAGCAGCGTTCCGCTCTGCCGGTGGACGAGCAGGGGCCGTGGGTTTCGGTCTCACGCACGACCCCGATGGCCGCAGAACTCGACCCGCGCTGGGAGCCCGAGGAGGAGGAGGGGGCCGACGAGGGCGATCCGCAACCCACGCCGGCGCCGGGGTGAGGGCGCTGGAGAAGGCGATGGCCGGGGGCGGTCGCCTGGGCCTTTCCGGCTTCGGCGTGTCCTGCGCTACGCCGCCTCGGCGCCGTAGTAGGTGGTGACCACGTGGGTCGCCTCGGCGAAGAACAGCCAACGCTCGACCACGACGCCGATCGATCCGGCCAAGGCGGCCAGCACCACGGGCACGACGGCGAGCTGTGAGCCGATCGCCGCCGCCACCAGCAACAAAAGGATCGGCACGACCGATCCGGCGGCGATGGCGATCAGTCGGAGCTTGCGGGCGTGCTTGCGCGCAACCCGGTAGCCCATCTCCCGCATCACGAAGTTCTTCGAGGTCGTCGGTCCGTCGAGCAGCCGCACCCGGCCGAGGCCGGCCAGACCGGTTGCCGTACCGGTGGTCGTGGTCGCCGGCTCGCTGTCGATCCGCGACCAGTAGGTCCACTTGACCGCCGTCGCCGCAGCGCCGCTGACCACCGCGACCCACAGGAAGACGTCGGCCGCCCCGTCGAAAAGGTGGGTCAGAACCGTCATCCACAAGCCGCCAGTATAGAGCGCGAGCAGCAGGTATCCGGGCAGGACGAGCGGGTGGTGCCACTGCCGGATGGTTTTCAGCGAGGCGTAGATCATACCGGTGCAGGCCACGGTCACGACCGCGCCGGCGCTGGCCAGGAGGCCGAACACGCCCCAGGTCCCCCGTGCCTCGCCGAGGAACAGCCAGCCGATGGCGAACAGGCCGGCCGGGACGTAGGTCAGCACGGCGGCCAGGCCTTCGCGCGACAGCCAGGAGGAGCGCCACTGCGACATCGCCCGCCAGGCCCGCTCCGGATGGCCCAGATGGAAGGTCGAGGCGAGCAGGCCGGCGGTGATCAGGCCGAGTGACAGGGCGAAGCCGGCGAGGCCGAGCCAGAGATCGGCCGGCAGCAGTCCGCCGGCTCCCGCGAGCCCGAGCAGGAACAGCAGGCCGTACCCGGCCCCGGACGCGGTGGTGAAGAAGATGACGGAGGAAGCGGGATGCATGGCTCTCTCCTCCCTCAGCGCGACAGCACGGCATCGACCCAGGCGAGGAAGCCGTTGCCTCCCGCACCGGACGGCACGCTGTCGGCGGCTTCGGCGGCCAGGGCCTCTAGTTTCGTCGGCGCGCCGGTATCGCCGGCATTCGCCTTGCGGGGTCGCGGTGGCAGGTACTTGTTGGTCGGCCTGTAGCCCATCTCCGGCATCAGGTCGTAGCCGCCGCGCTCGGACACGAGCTTGGAGACTGCGCTGGTGTCGTCACCGAGATCGCCGAAATGCCGCGCGCCCGCCGGGCAGGTCGAGACGCAGGCCGGCACCCGGTCCACCTCTTCCAGGTTCTCGTTGTAGATCTTGTCGATGCACAGGGTGCATTTCTTCATCACCCCGTCGGTGTAGTCGTATTCGCGGGCGCCGTAGGGGCAGGCCCAAGAGCACAGCTTGCAGCCGATACAGGTCTCCGGATTCACGAGGACGATACCGTCCTCCTCCCGCTTGTAGCTGGCCCCCGTCGGGCAGACGGTGACGCAGGCCGGCTCCTCGCAGTGCAGGCAGGAACGCGGGAAATGCACCGTCCGGCTCTCTGCACCCTCGCCGGCTTCGAAGGTGTGGACACGGTTGAACCACACGCCCCAGGCGCCGGCATCGTCGCCGTCCTCGGACTCGGTTCCGGAATAGGCGTTCCAGTCGGTCATCGGCGCCGAGTGGCCGCCGGAGTTCCACTCCTTGCAGTTCACCGCGCAGGCGTGGCAGCCGACGCAGATGTCGAGATCGATGACGAGGCCGAGCTTCTTCGTCGGTGCTGTCGTGGGAAGCGAGGTCATTCCGCCGCCTCCTTCCCGTAGCGCAGAACGCCCGGCCCCGGCTTGCCGCCGGGCGGGGCGGGCAAGGGATCGAAGCGCGGCTCGGCTTCATGACCGGGGGCGTCGGCCTCGGCCCGCTCGATACGCACCCGCAGGTCGTACCAGGCCGCCTGTCCGGTGACCGGATCGGCGTTGGCGTAGCGGTAGCCGCCCCCCTTCGGCGGCAGCAGTTCGGAGATCAGGTGGTTCAGCAGGAAGCCCTTGTTGGATTCCGGCGCCTTCGGGTCGAGGCCCCAGGTGCCCTTGCGCTTGCCGATTGCGTTCCAGGTCCACACGGTGTCCGGGTTCACCCCTTCCATGAGCTGGACCTGCGCCTTGATGCGGCCGTGGTGGGAGGTGACATGGACCCAGTCGTCCTCGCCGATACCGAGCTGTTCGGCCCGCTGGCGGCTCATGTACAGCTTGTTCAGCCCGTGGATCTGCCGCAGCCAGGCGTTCATCGAGCCCCAGGAGTGATACATGGCGGCCGGGCGCTGGGTGATGGCGTGCATCGGGAACTGGTCCAGTTCCTCGCCCAGGACCTCGCCCTCGAACGGTGCGTACCAGAACGGCAGGGGATCGAAATAGGTCTTCACCCGCTCGCGGTGATGCTCGGGCGGGACCACGTCGCCGTGGCCCTCGGCGGCGAGACGGAAGGTCTGCAGCGGCTCGGAGTAGATCTGATGGATGATTGGGTTCGCGGCGCCGATCAGACCGAGTGAGACGGCGGTCTCCAGGTACTCCTTGTTGGCGTGCTTGAAGTACCGCTCAGACGGCGCGAACTCGTGGCGCCAGAAACACTGATTGTCGATGTAGCGCTGGAGCTGATCCGGATTCGGCTCGCCCTTGCCTTCCTTGGTGCCATCGGCGCCGCGGTAGCCGGCCAGCGGACCAACGCCGGGCGCGCGCTCGTGATTGGCGAGATAGTCCGGATAACCGCCGGGATACTTTGGCGAGCCGTCCTCGTTCGTGAGACCCGGCAGTCCGAGACGGACGCCGATCTCGATCAGCGCGTCCTGGAACGGCCGCACGTCGCGGTCCGGCTTCACCACCGGCTGGCGGATCGAGTCCGCGGCACCGTCGGCGTCACAGATCGGCCGGTCGAGCAGGGATATGCAGTCCCAGCGTTCCAGATAGGTGGTGTCCGGCAGCACCAGGTCGGCGTAGGCGACCATCTCCGAGGCATAGGCGTCGGAGTAGATCAGCTTCGGGATCTTGTACTCGCCCGTCGCCGGATCCTTGTCCGTCAGCATCTTCATGGTGCCCGACGAGTTCATCGTCGAGTTCCAGCTCATGTTCGCCATGTACATGAACAGGACGTCGATCGGGTACGGATCGCCGGCCCAGGCGTTTTGGATCACCATGTGCATCAGGCCGTGGGCGGCCACCGGCGCGTCCCAGGAATAGGCCTTGTCGATGCGCCGGGGCGTGCCGTCGGCCTCGACCAGCAGGTCTTCCGGCGAGGTCGGGAAGCCAAGCGGCGGGCCGCCCATGGGCTTGCCCGGTTCGATCTGACCGGCCTTGCCCGCCGGCTTCAGCGGCGGCGGAACCGGTCGCGGGAAGGGCGGCTTGTAGCGGAAGCCCCCGGGCGCGTCGATCGAGCCGAGCAGAAGCTGAAGCAGGTGCAGCGCGCGGCAGGTGTGGAACCCGTTGGAATGGGCGGAGATGCCGCGCATGGCATGCATGGCGACCGGCCGGCCGATCATCTTCTCGTGGCGTCGCCCGGCCCAGTCGGTCCAGGGCTGGTCGATCACCACCTCCTTCTCGAAGGCGGCGTGGGCGAGTTCGGCGGCGATGCGCCGGATCCGGTCGGCGTCGAGGCCGCAGCGCTCGGCCACCGCATCCGGGGCATAGTCGTCGGCGGTGTAGCGGTCGTAGAGAAGCTGGAAGGCCGGCACCGCCTTGCGGCCGTCGGCCAGCGTGTGTTCGCCGACAAGCGCCGGGGCGACCTCGGCCTGCATGGCATTGGCCAGCGCGCCGGCCTTCTTGTCGAAGCACAGCGGGTGGCCGTCGGCGTCGCGGGCGAACAGGCCGTGATCGGCCGCACCCGGATCCTGGATCACAAGCCAGGGCGCGTTGGTGTAGCGCACCAGGTAGTCGAGATCGACGCGCCGCGCCTTCAGTAGCTCGTGCATCAGCGCCATGATGAACAGGCCGTCGGTGCCCGGCCGGATGCCGACCCACTCGTCGGCGATGGCGGAATAGCCGGTCTTCACCGGGTTGACCGAGACGAACTTCGCCCCCCGGGTCTTGATCTTGCCGAGCCCCGCCTTGATCGGGTTGCTGTCATGGTCTTCGGCGACGCCGAACATCATGAAGTACTCGGTGTGCTCCCAGTCCGGTTCGCCGAACTCCCAGAACGAGCCGCCGATCGTATATAAGCCGGCCGCCGCCATGTTCACCGAACAGAACCCGCCATGGGCGGCGTGGTTCGGGGTGCCGAACTGGCTCGCCCACCAGCCGGTCAGCGACTGCGACTGGTCGCGCCCGGTGAAGAAGGCGAGCTTGCGGGGGTCGGTCCTGCGCACATCGCCCAGCCACTGCGCGGCCGTCGACAGCGCCTCCTCCCACTCGATCTCCTGGAACTCGCCGGATCCGCGCGGGCCGACCCGCTTCAGCGGCTTCGTCAGCCGCGCCGGCGAATAATGCTGCATGATCCCGGCGGAACCCTTGGCGCAGAGCACACCCTTGTTCACAGGGTGGTTCCGGTTGCCTTCGATGTAGCGGATCCTGCCGTCTTTGAGGTGGACTTTTATCCCGCATCGGCAGGCGCACATGTAGCAGGTGGTGTAGGCGACGGAGTCGGAAACGGTCGGCGAGGTTTCTACGACCTCGCGCACGGTCTCCAGGGGATTTGGAATCATTGCCTCGTCCGGGCTAGGTAAGCATGGCAACGAAGCATCGCAGTCCGCGGTACGGGCGGTCAAGCGACGGCCCGTCGCGTGCCGATAGGCGCCTGTCAGGTCAGGGCGTCGATCTCGGTGTCGGAGAGCGATCCGGGCACGATGGTGATCGGGATCCGCAACCGCGCGGCGGCCTTGGTCATCAGGTGGCTGACCAGGGGGCCGGGATTGTCCGACTTCGGCGCCGCCGCCAGCACCAGGATCGAGATCGACGGTTCCTCCTCGATCAGCTTGAGGAGTTCGTCCCGCGCCGTGCCCTCGCGGATGTAGACCACGGGGATCGCGCCCGAAAGCTCCTGAACCTGCAGGCTGACCCGCTCGAGAAGCTGTTCCGCCTCCTGGCGCGCCTCCTCGCGCATCAGCTCGCCGACACCCATCCAGTGCTGGAACTCCACCGGTTCGACGCTGCGGAACAGCGCCACGCGGCCGCCGGTATGCCGGGCGCGCTGGCAGGCGAAGCGCAGCGCCACCTTCAGCTCCTCCGTGTCGTCAACGACGACGAGGAATACGCGTTGACTGTCGTCCGCCGTCTCGCTCATGTCCGGTAGACCTCGACCCCGCGAGCCAATCGCTCAACCGACCTTACGCCCGATCCACGCCGCGAGCCAACCCGAAGCGACGGCGACGATGATCGCCAGAACACCATAGGCGGCCGAGTTGGTGTGGGCGAACAGGAAAATGTCGGCGCCGACGCCGGTCTTCGACACCACCAGCGGCGTGGTCTGGGCATGCACCGCCGACCCGTCCCGCAGGTAGTAGACAGCGACCGTGTAGGTTCCTATGGCGACATTGGCCGGCAGGTGGATGCGGGTGCGGAACAGCCGGTTGGACAGCACGGTCACCGGCAGCACCTCTTCGGCGAACAGGCCGGCGGCGACCTTGTTGCGGATCAGGCCGGCGCGGAACGCGGTCGCCGTCACGGCATCGATCCCGGCGTCGAGCGGACGCAGCGACAGGTTCTCGACCCCGATCTCCTGGCGCTGGCGTATGTCGATGCTGGCGACGTCGGGCAGAGGTTCCGTCGCGGCGACGGCATAGAAGGCGGGTGTGTTGGCGAACGTGACGGACTCGACATTCGCCCACACGCCCGCGACCCGGGCCTTGCGCCGGACCGTCACGTCGCTGCGCGGTCCGGTGACCGTGACGACGATCTCGCCTTCGCCCTCGATGGCGCCGAACAGCAGCACGTCCGCGCCGGTGAACCCGGTGGTGATCTCGACCAGGTGGCTGCTGAGGTCGGCGACGAGATCCTGCTGCGCGCGCGCTGGAAGGTCGCCGAACAGGCCGACGGCGAGCAGGAGGACAAGGAGTAGCCGGCCGCCCATCGTCAGTGCCCGTCGTCCAGGGTGATCGAATAGAGGTCGCTCGGCGTGGCGATCAGATCGTACCCGAGTTTGCTGCACACGCCGAGGACCATCAGCGCCAGCAGCCCCCTCAGTTCCTCGCCCTTCAGCACGCCGGCGAACCGGCTGCCGACCTGGGCGCCGAACACCGCGCCGGCCAGCAGCAGGACGGCCAGCACGACGTCGACGGTCTGGGTGTTGACCGCCTGCAGGAAGGTGACATTGGCGGTGACGAAGATGATCTGGAACAGCGAGGTGCCGACGACCACCCCGGTCGGCATGCCGAGCAGGTAGATCATCGCCGGCACCATGATGAAGCCGCCGCCCACGCCCATCAGGGCCGCCAGGATGCCGACGAAGAAGCCGATTCCCAGCGGCAGGATGGCGCTGATGTAGAGCTTGGAGCGCCGGAACCGCATCTTCATCGGCAGTCCGTGGAACCAGGTGTGCTGGTGCAGCTTGGTGCGGCGCGGCGTGCTGGATCGGGCCTTGACGATGGCGCGGACGCTCTCGTTCAGCATCAGCGCGCCGATGATACCGAGGAAGACGACGTAGCAGAGACGGATTGCTAGGTCGATCTGGCCGACCTCGCGCAGTGCCGCGAAGGCCCAGACGCCGAAACTGGAGCCGACGAACCCGCCGACCATCAGAACGGCGCCCATCTTGAAGTCCACGTTGCCGCGTCGCCAATGGGCGATCACGCCGGACACGGAGGAGGCGACAATCTGATTGGCTTCCGTGCCGACCGCCACCGCCGGCGGCACACCGATGAAGATCAGCAGCGGCGTCATCAGGAAGCCGCCGCCCACGCCGAACAGACCGGACAGGAACCCGACCATCCCGCCCATCCCCAGAATGAGGAAGATGTTCACCGATATCTCGGCGATGGGCAGGTATATGTGCATCAGGCGCCCGATCCGTGGGGTGCGAAGGCTGAGGCCGGTTGGCGGCGGTGTCTGTCGTTGGCGTTTCTGTCGGTCGCTGGACGGTGGTCGATCCGGGTCGCGAAGGCCGCGACCGTGAAAAAGAAGCTGCGCTCCAACTTGGAATTGGAGCGGACCACTATCCCTACACCGATATGACCAATCTTGAAAGACTTATTTATTTGAGGGTGTTAGCTCAATTGCCGGGTTCCACGGGATGGCCGGAGCCGGCCCAGGCGATGATCCCGCCCTGCAGGCGATAGAGCTGGCGCGTCTCGCCGTTCTCGATGAGGCGCTGGGCCGCGTGGCCGCAGCGCACGCCGCTCTTGCAGTGGAGCACGACCTTCCTGTCGTCCGCCAGGGCGGCCGCGGCGGGGTCGAAGCCGGAGAGCGGAATCAACCGGGAGCCGGGGATCCGTGCCTGCGCGAATTCCGCCTCCTCGCGGACATCGATCAGGTCGACGGCGCCTTCCGCCAGCCACTGGGCGAGGGTGTCGGCGTCAATGAATTCCGGCATCGGCATCTGGGCGGTCCTCACGCGGTCCGTTGGCAGTCCGACCATCCTGGCGTCGGTGACGGTCCATCGCAAGCCTTGGCAGGAGCGAGCGTGGCCGCATAATCTCGATGCGGCGGACACTTAACGGCGGGGGACGGCAGGATGTGGGACGCGCTATGGATCGACGTCGACATCGCCACCTGCGCCACGCCGGGATCCTACGGTCGGATCGAGGATGCCGCGATCGGCGTCAAGGATGGCCGGATCGCCTGGATCGGTGCGCGCGGCGATCTGCCCGGTCCGGTGGAGACGCTCGCGGCGGTTCTGAACGAGGGCGAGCAGAAGTGGGTCACGCCGGCCCTGATCGACTGCCACACCCATCTGGTTCACGGCGGCCAGCGGGCGGGTGAGTTCGAGCAGCGCCTGTCCGGGGCGAGCTATGCCGATATCGCCCGTGGGGGTGGCGGGATCCGATCGACGGTGATCGCCACCCGTTCGGCCAGCGAGCCGGACCTGCTGGCCGCAGCGATGCGCCGCCTGGCGCCGCTGATCGCCGAGGGGACGACGGTGATCGAGATCAAGTCGGGCTACGGCCTCGATCTGGATACCGAACTGAAGATGCTGCGGGTCGCCCGGTCGATCGAGCGCGAGGCGCCGGTCCGGGTCATCACCACCTTCCTCGGCGCCCATGCCCTACCGCAGGAATTCGACGGCGACTCCGACGGTTACATCGATTTCGTGTGCGACGAGGTATTGCCGGCAGCGGTCGAGCAGGGCCTGGTCGATCAGGTCGACGCGTTCTGCGAGACAATCGCGTTCTCGCCGGAACAGGTCGAGCGGGTTTTCGACGCCGCCCGGTTGTTCTCGCTGCCGGTCAAGCTGCACGCCGAGCAGCTCAGCGACCGCGGCGGTGCGGAACTCGCCGCGCGGTTCGGCGCCCTGTCGGCGGACCATCTGGAATACCTGTCGCCGGCCGGCGTCGCGGCCATGGCCGAGGCGGATATGGTGGCGGTTCTGCTGCCGGGCGCGTTCTACATGCTGGGCGAGACCCGCCTGCCGCCGGTCGGCCGTCTGCGCGCTGCGGGCGTGCCGATCGCGCTGGCGACCGACTGCAATCCTGGATCCTCGCCGCTCACCTCGCTGCTGACGACGATGAACATGGGGTGCGTGCTGTTCGGTCTGACGCCGGTCGAGGCGCTGGCCGGGGTCACGCGGAACGCCGCGGCGGCGCTCGGCCTGGGCGACGAACGCGGCACGCTCGAGGTTGGCAAGGTTGCCGACTTCGTGATCTGGGACATCGAGGAGCCGGCGGAACTGACTTATCGGATCGGCTTCAATCCCTGCGTCGAGGTGATCCGGGAAGGGGCGCCGACCCTCGTGCGGTAGGCGCCGACGCTCAGGCGCTGACCGCCGGCCGGCTCTCGGCCAGAGCCGCTTCGACCCGCCCTCGGGCCGCAAGGAAATCCGGCGTCAGGCGCAGCGAGTCCGCGCGCGGGTGAGCGAAGCCGACCGGCACCTCGGCGACGATCCGGCCGGGGCGGGGGGACAGGACGACGACCCGGTCGGCCAGAAACAGAGCCTCCTCCACGTCGTGGGTGACGAGGATCACCGTCGCCGACGTGCGCTGGCGCACCCGTTCGAGCAACCCCTGCATGTCGCGGCGGGTCAGGCTGTCGAGGGCGCCGAACGGCTCGTCCAGCAGAAGCAGGTCCGGTTCCGGCGCCAGCGCGCGCGCGAGCGCCGCCCGCTGGGCCATGCCGCCGGACAGTGTCGCGGGCAGGGCGTCTGCGAAGTCGCCGACATCGACCGCGGCCAGCCATTCCGCCGCCCGCCGGTCGCCCTCGCTCCGGGGTACGCCCTGCTCGTCGAGGCCGAAGCGCACATTTGCGGCGACCGACAGCCAGGGGAACAGCGCCGGCTGCTGGAACATCATGCCGCGTCGCGGGTCCGGCCCGGTCACGGCAGATCCGTCGACGCGGATCGATCCGCCCGTCGGCGCCGCCAGTCCGGCGATGAGCCGCAGCAGGGTCGACTTCCCGCAGCCCGACGGCCCGACCAGGGCCAGAAACTCCCCCCTCGCGACGGCGAGGTCGAGCGGGCCCAGCACCGCGAGATCGCCGAAGGCGTGAGCGGCGTCGGAGATCGCGACGGCGGTGTCGGCGGCTGGAAGGGTCGATGCGGTCACGGCGTACTCTCCTGAAGCGTGAGGGGGGCGGCGGCCCGGCATCCCCGATGGCTACCTGGCCTCCAGATCCAGCAGGGATTCGCAGCGCGCGATCCACGAGCGCAGCACCGGTCGGGGGTCGAGATCGAACCCGCCCTCGTCGGCAAGCCTGGTGTATGCCAGCAGGGCGATATCGGCGATGGTCAGCGCCTCACCGACCAGAAAGCCGCGGTCGGTCAACGCCCGCTCCAGGGCATCCAGGGCCGCCTCGCCCCTGGTGACCCGCCACGCCTCACGGGTCTCCTTGGGTTCACCCTTGTAGACCATGTGGAAGCGGCACACCGCGATATAGGGCTCGTGGCTGTACTGTTCCCAGAACAGCCACTCGGCGACCTTGGCCCGGGCGAACGGGTCGTCCGGCATCAGGTCGGAACCTTCGGCGAGATACTGCAGAATGGCGTTTGACTGTCCGAGCGCGCGGCCGTCGTCGAGTTCGACGACCGGCACCTGGCCCATCGGGTTCAGGGCCAGGAACTCGGCCGTGCGGCTCCCGCCCTTCAGGATGTCGACCGGTACCCAGTGGTAGGCCAGGCCGAGACGGTCGGCGGCGTATTTGACCTTCAGGCAGTTGCCCGAGGCGAGATCGCCGTGGATTCGCATGCGGAGACTCCGGAAACAGCTGCGGTGTCGCCGGTTCAGGAGCCGCTATTCGAGGTCCAGCGACGGCGCGTTGCGCTGAATATGGCGGATCTTGTCGAGGCCGGGAACCATCTCAGCGAGCAGCCAGTCGGCGCGTTTGTTCGGGCTGCCGCTTTCGCCGGGGAACTCCTCCTGCCAGCGGATCATCTTCACCGCGAGACCGCACAGGATGCCGCCGATGGTGTGGTGGTTGCTCGTCACCAGGCGCCTCAGATGGGCGTAGCGATACTTCGACAGATCCTTCCAGAACTCCCGGCTCGCCTCGTCGAAGGCCTTGAAGCGCAGCATCGCGAAGGTGATCGCCTCCTCGACCTGGGCGTCGACGATGTCGCAGTGGCGGATGGCCTCCTTGTTATGCCGCAAGTGCGAGTTGCGGATACCTTCGCTGGTCCACTCCTTGAACCTGTCGAAGGTCGGCCGAATGTCCTCCAGGTAGCGCTTGAAGTACGACAGCGACAGAAAGATGTCGCCGTAGTCCTCCAGAAATCCCGGGATCTGGTCGATCTCCAGGTCCAGCGCGCCGGAGATTGCCTTGATCCGTTTCAGCGCGACGTCGCGGTCCACGCCCCGGAACATCTCGAAGATCTCGGCGGCCGAGGCGACGTCCTTGGTGTCGTCGCCGAACACGTTCTGCACCAGCGGGCGGGTAAACACCCGCATGTACTCTGTCAGCTTCGCCTGCATCTGTGGCGAAAGGCGCAGGTGCTCCGCCTCGTCGACGCGGATGTTGTGGGATCGCAGCGTGAGGCGAAGCGAGTAAACATCGAAACTCGGCGCCTGGGCCAGAGCCTCGATGATGGTGCGGTCTTCCTCGAAGGTCGGTGCGGAGGTGTCGAAGAAATCCCCCATCGCCCGAATGTCGATCTGGCCGGATCCTGCACGGTTGTCGTTGAACAGCTCGATCACCGTCTCGAGCCGGGCGTTCTTCACCAGGCGGGTGCGCCGCATCCCCGGGGTCTGGAGCGGGATGATCGCCAGGGGCAGGATGTGCAGGGCATCCTTTTCCTCAGCGGTGTATCCCTCCGCGTCGATGGCGTCCGCCGACATCGGTGACCCCCTAGCAGGCCGGCAAGAACAACGCGACGGCCGGCGCAAGCTCGAAAAATTAACAGACCATTCGGCCGGCTAACAACTGTGGCGCATCGCACAGATCGCAGGCTGTACGTCGCGCGACGAAGAAAGCCAGACTATCATGGTCGCCTGGAGGAAGAGATGTCGATTGTCACATGGATGCGCGAACGGCTTTTGAGATCGCTGCCCCAAACGGCGGATCGCCGTCGAAACGAGCGGTACGTCGTTGCCTCGGGCTTGGAGATCGTCATCGGCGGCGAAGCGGCCGCTTGCGTTGTGGATAACGTGTCCGCCGGCGGTGTCCGGGTGCAGCCGGCGGTCGATGTGCCGATCGGGGCGGTGGTCACCGTACGCGACCCGCGAACTGGAATGAGCCTGGACGGCGAGGTGCTCGGTCACGAGGGCGGCGGCACCCGGCTGCAGTTCGAGTCCGAGGATGCCGGAATCATCGTCTCGACCTGGCTGCGCACGGCCGAAGAGGACGCGCCGTCTGAGGGAGAGGAGACGCCGACTGCCGGCGCCCGCTGACCGGCGCCGGCTGAAAGGTCTCGATGGCGACGCGGCGCCGGGTCGCTGTGCCGCGCCGAGAAGAGCGGGTTACGGGACGTCGACCAGGACGATCTCCGCATCGGTGGATGCCGAGACGACGACGCTTGGCTCATCGGCGATGGCGACGCCGTCCCGCGCCTGTGCCGGGACGCCGTTGATGGCGATCTCGCCGCTGGCCGCCACCAGATAGGCCTTGCGATCGGCCCCCAGAGTGTGGGTCACGCTCTGGCCGGCGGGGATGGTGGCGCCGAGCACCGCGGCATCCTGGTTGATGCTCAGGGCGCCGACCCCGGCGTCCTGCGGGCGCCCGGACGCCAGAACCACCAGATCGCCGGCCCGATCGCCCTTGGGGAACTGACGGGCATCCCACCGGGGCTCGAAGCCGGCGGCGGACGGCTCGATCCAGATCTGGAAGATCTGGGTCTCGTCCGGTTCCCGGTTGTACTCGGCGTGGACGATCCCGGTGCCGGCCGACATCACCTGAACGTCGCCGGCCTCGGTTCGGCCCTGGTTGCCGAGCCGGTCGAGGTGAGTGATCGCCCCTTTGCGCACATAGGTGATGATCTCCATGTCGCGGTGCGGGTGCGGATCGAACCCGGTTCCGGGTTGGATGGTGTCGTCGTTCCAGACGCGCAGGGCGCCGAACGCCATGCGCTTTGGGTGGAGATAATGGCCGAAGCTGAAATGATGGCTGGCGTTCAGCCAGTCGATCCGGAACTTGCCGAGGGAGTCGAACGGACGGACCTCGATCATGGCATCCTCCTTATCTGGCGCGCCGCCCGTTGCCGGCGCGGCGCCTCGTTCACGCCGCCTGCTTGAGCGCGGCGCAGGTCCCGCCCGCGATGCGCGCGACATGGGCGCCCTGGAACTCGGCCAGCGACAGTTCGGCGGCCGAGGGCTGGCGGCTGCCGTCGGGACCGGCGATCGTGCCGGCGCCGTAGGGCGATCCGCCACGGACCTCGTCGATGTTCAGCAGCTCCTGGGCGGCGTAGGGCAGGCCGACGACGACCATGCCATGGTGCAGCAGGGTGGTGTGGAACGACGTGATCGTCGTCTCGCTGCCGCCACCGGTGCCGGTGGACACGAACACGCTGCCGACCTTGCCGACAAGTTCGCCCTTGGCCCAGAGGCCGCCGGTCTGGTCGAGGAAGTTCCGCATCTGGGACGCCATGTTGCCGAAGCGAGTCGGCGTGCCGAAGATGATCGCGTCGTACTCCGCCAGCTCCTGGGGCGTCGCGACTTCGGCGTCCTGATCCAGCTTCATGCCGGCGTTGCGGGCGACGTCGTCCGGCACGAGCTCGGGGACGCGCTTGACGGTCACCTCGACGCCGGGAACGCTCGCCGCGCCCTTGGCGACGGCGCCGGCCATCGTCTCGATATGGCCGTAGCTCGAATAGTACAGCACCAGAACCTTGGTCATCGTGATCTCCATTCTTCGGCGGCCCGGCCGCCGGTTGAATTCCGCTGCCCAGCAAATTGGTGTTCTCGTCTCGAAGATAAAATGGTCTATTGGTGAACGTATTGTTTCCTGGTGTGAACAAAGGGACGCGATGCTGGATCACCTGTCGGCCATGGCGGTGTTTGCCCGGGTTGTCGAGACCGGTGGGTTCTCCCGGGCGGCGGAGAGTCTCGGCATCTCGAAATCGGCCGTGTCGAAGCAGGTGTCGCGGCTTGAGGACAGGTTCGGCACCCGGCTGCTCAACCGCACGACCCGCAGCATCAGTCTGACCGAGGCGGGTGAGCGGGTATTGGAGCACAGCCTGCGGGCGCTCGCCGAGTTCGAGGCGGCGGAGGCGGAGGTCGGCGCGCACCGCGACACGCCCTCCGGCGTCCTGCGGGTCAGCGCCGGGGTTTCCTTCGGTCAGACCTGTCTGGCGCCGAAGCTCGCCGGTTTCCTTGCCGGCTGCCCCGAGCTCTCCATCGATCTCGTCCTGAACGACCGACGGGTCGATCTGATCGAGGAAGGCTACGACGTTGCCCTGCGCATCGGCACGCTGGCGGACTCAAGCATGATGGCGCGGCGGATCGCGCCGATCCGCAGCCTGACGGCGGCGTCCCCCGCGTATCTCGATCGTCGAGGACGGCCGGCGGCGCCGGCGGAGCTCTCCAGCCATGACTGCCTCGGCTACAGCTACCTGAACGGCGGAACCGTCTGGCAGTTCGACGGGCCCACGGGCCCGGTCCGCCACCGCTTCGTGCCCCGGCTGCTGTCGAACAACGGCACGGCACTGGCCGCTGCGGCGGTGGCGGGCTTCGGCGTCGTGCAAATGCCCGCCTTCATCATCGGGGATGCCGTCGCCGCCGGGCAGTTGGAGGAGATCCTGGGCGACCACCGACGGGCCGACTCGGCGCTCCACGCCGTCTATCCGGCGGGCCGGCCACCGGCGGCAAAGGTCCGGGCCTTCATCGATTTCGCCGTCGACGCCTTCGCCGCGCACGATTAGTCCCGCTTGTCGAGCGCCGCTCGCAGGTCGGCGGCGAAGGCGCGCCCGTTGTCGAACCGTGTCTCCGCCCAGGCCGAACCGGTCCAGGTCTGCAGGATGATGGCCCGGCGGACCGCCTGAAGGGTCGTGGTCAGGCCGTCGACCGTTCCGGAGTCGATGCCGTCGGCCGCGACCCTGACCCGCACTCCGGACTCGTCCCATGCAACCGCAGCGTACCCGAGTTCGGTCAGGGCGTGCCACGCCGCCTGTTCTCCGGTCCTGTCGCGTATGATGTTGCTCAACGACAGCGTTCTGCCGGATTTGTCGATCCAGTGATCGAATTCGTCATCCATTCAGAGAGCCTCCCCCACTCATAAGGGGAAATATGGCAATGAACGCGAACCACCGTCATCTTAAAATTGCAATCGAACCTGTCGACGCCTCTCCGGCCTGTCACCCGCAATCGTAAGGGGAATCGACCGATCCGACGGGCTCGGCAGGTCAGTCGCCTTCCCGCCGCCAGGCCAGGATCAGGGTCCCCATGACCAGCACCAGGGCGAGAGCGGCGGGCAGGGCGGGAATTAGGGACACACCCGCAACGACGTAGTCGCCGTTCTCTCTGAGGCCGATCCAGCCGCGCCCCGCCGATGTGCGTCCGGCCGCGACCCGTCGCAGCGAAGGTACGGCCGTGTCGGCCAGCCAGGTTACCGATCCGGCGGCTGCCTCGGCCAGTGGGGCCAGTTGGGTGGCGGTGGTTGCGACGTCGGACAGTTCGACCGGGTTCAGGGCGCCGACGGCGACCAGCGCCTGCTGCTCGCCGTCGTTCAGCCGGTACAGGCCGGGACGCGCGACCTCCAACTGACCGCGGGCCCGCCCGGGCTGGGCGGCGGTCAGCTCGACGGTGGTTTCGCTGCCGTCCGGGGCGGTCACCCGCACCGGCGGGAAGCTGTCGCCAAGCGTGCGTCGCTCGACCTCCAGCATCCGGCCGCGGGCCGTGGCCCGCAGATCGTTCTCCTCGAGGTCCGGTTCCTCCATCAGCCAGTGGGCGGTGCGGCGCAGAACCTCGGCCTGCGGTCCGCCGCCCTCGAATCCGCGGCTCCACAGCCAGATGTGGTCCGAAAGCAGATGGGCGACCCGGCCTTCGCCGACCCGGTCGAGGACCAGCAGCGGACGGCCTCCGACGCCACTCATCACCGCGTTCCCGCGCGTGCCCTGGCCGTCGATCTGGCGGAACCATCGGCCCCAGAGCGGGTCGTTCATCGCGTCGGCATTGGCACCGGCCAGCGCGCCGGTGACCGGATGTCGCTGGCCGATATCGGTCACCCGCGGCTTGAAGCCCTGCTCGATCACGCCGCCGGTCGGGTTGATCGGCAGAACGTCGCCCAGCGGTGTGCGGGCCAGGCTCAACCGGCCGGCGAAGGTCGGCCCCGAAGCCTCCAGAAGGGCACCGCCGTCGCGCACGTAGTTGGCGATGTTGCGCAGGTACAGCCGCGGCAGCACGCCGCGCCGGCGATAGCGGTCGAAGATGATGAGGTCGAACTCCGCCAGCTTGAGTTCGAACAGTTCGCGGAACGGAAAGGCGATCAGCGACAGTTCGCGGATCGGTGTGCCGTCCTGTTTCTCCGGCGGACGCAGGATGGTGAAGTGGACGAGATCGACGGACGGATCGGATTTCAGAATGTCGCGCCAGGTCCGTTCGCCGGCATGGGGCGCCCCGGATACCAGCAGCACGCGCAGCCGGTCGCGCACGCCGCTGATCCCGACGACCGCCCGGTTGTTCTCGAGGGTCAGTTCTTCCGGCCCCGGCTCGACCGACAGCTCGACCACCGTCTGGCCGGCATGGTCGATGGGAACGACGATCTCCTGCTCCGTGTTGGCGGGGACCGGGACATCCGGGCCCGGCTCGCCGTCGATCGACAGCCGGATGGCGACCGGGTCGCCGGCCGGGGTCGCCGGGTCCAGGACCTCGACCGACAGGGTCACGGTCTTGCCGACCATGCCGAAGCTCGGCGCCCGGGTGACGCGGAGGCGACGGTCCCGCTCGTCCCGCTCTCCGGTCAGCAGGACGTGTACCGGCGCATCCGTCGCGCCGGAAAGGCGTTCGGGATCGTGCACCTGGCCGTCGGTCACCGCGATCACACCGGCGACCCGGCCGCGCGGGACGTCGCTGAGCGCCTCCCGGACCGCGGCGCCGAGCCGGGTCCCCTCGGTCGCTTCGCCGATCCCGCCGTCGCGGACGACGACGCGTTTGACGTTGAGCGCGGGCAGCCGTGCCAGCCGCTCGTCCAGGGCGGCGACGGCGGCGTCGGTCCTGCTCTCCCGCTCGCCTATGGTCTGGCTGGTGGTGCGGTCGACGGCGACGATCACCACGTCCTCGCGCGGTTCGCGCCGTTCGGCGATCAGGGTCGGGTTGGCCAGCGCCAGCACAAGCGCGGCGAGGGCCAGGGTGCGCCACAGGATGCCGGTCGCCCGACGAAGCCAGCCGAGCGCCAGCACGAGCAAGGCGACCGCGCCGAGCCCGGCGACCAGGCTCCACGGCACCAGCGGAGCGAAGCTGACGGCGAGGGAGTCGGCGATCATCGGCGTCCCCTCACTGTCCCAACCGCTCCAGGATCGAGGGCACGTGCACCTGATCCGCCTTGTAGTTTCCGGTCAGCGCGTACATGACCAGGTTGATGCCGAAGCGGGTCGCCATCTCGCGCTGCAGCTCGCCGCCGGGCACGACCGGGAAGCGCGGCAGGCTGGAGGTGTCGCGCGCCCAGGCGCCGGCCCAGTCGTGGCTCCCGACCAGCACCGGCGAGACCTCGGTGTCGGAAGAGCGGATCCGCTCGTCCTCGAGCCACACCGTGCCGCCGGTGTAGCGGCCGGGAAACTCGTCGAGCAGGTAGAAGGCGCGGGTGAGCACATGATCGGGCGAGGCGGGGGCGAGCGGCGGAATGTCGAGGCCCTGGCTGAGCTGAACCAGCCGACGCAGGCCGGAACCGCCGGCGGCGCCCGGTATCGTGACCTCGTAGCGGTCGCGGGTGTCGAAGATGATGATCCCACCGTTGCGCATGTAGTCATTGACGCGGGCGACGGCGGTGCCCGACAGTTCCGGTTGGTCGCGGGTGATCGGCCAGTAGAGCAGCGGGAAGAACGCAAGCTCGTCACGTTCGACATCGAGGCCGAAGGGCATCGCCGGCTCGACGGCCGTCCGCCGGGTCAGTTCCTCGCTGAGCCCGATCAGGCCGTCTCGACTGATCCCATCGATCCAGGTGTCGCCCGTCAGCACATAGGCGAGCCGCATCTCCGACGCGGCCTCCAGCGCGAACAGTTCGGGGTCGGCCGGTTGCTGTTGTTGTTGCCGCGGCGTCGCCATCTGGGCCGCGGCACCGGTCGGGTCCAGAACTAGAGCGGTCAACAGGATCGCCGCCACGCCGCCTCCGACACCGCCCCCCGCGCGACGTTCGCGCGCGCCGCCTCCGGCCATGGCGGTGCCGAACAGCAGCCCGCGCAGCGCCAGGCCAACAAGGGTATCGATAATCGCTAAAACGGTGGCGAGGGCCAGGAACCAGCCCTGAAGCTCGGTGTCACGCCCGGACTCAAGAGGCTGGGACACGGCACCGTCGGGTATGCCAACGGCCAGTCCGGCACCGGTCAGGGTCGGCCCGAGATTGACCGCCTCGCGCGCGCTGTCATCGCCGTAGAACCCGGGCGGATGGCGCGGCCCGATCGCGGGGGGAGCTGTCTCCGCGCGTTCGGCGGCCGGCGGCAGCGGCTCGATCCCCGCGCCCGGGCCGACGAGCGTGCCGTAGCCGTCGAGCAGCGCATGGGGCGGCATCGGCCGCTCGTTCGCACCGCCGATCCCCTGGCTCAGCGCCACGATTCGTCTGAGCATTTGAACGAACAGACCGGACAGCGGCAGGTTGCTCCAGTCGGCATTGGCGGTGGTGTGGACCAGGATCAGCCAGCCGTCGCCGCGCCGCTCGGCGGTCACGATCGGCGTGCCGTCCTGCAGCCGAGCCCAGGTCTTTTCGCCCAGATCGATCGACGGCTCGGCCAGCACCTGGCGCGACACGGTCACGTCCTGCGGCACCGCGATTCCGGCGAACGGGCTTGTCGAGGCGAACGGCGCTAGCGGCTCGGGACGCGACCACGACAGTGCGCCGCCGAGCGTGCGGTCTCCGCGGCGCACCCGGACCGGCAGCAGCGCATCCCCGCCCGCATCGGCACCGGAGGCGGCCAGCCGCTCGCCGGCGAAGCGCAGCAGGACACCGCCGTCTTCCACGAAGCTCTCCAGCGACTGGCGCTGCTGGAAAGTCAGGCCTCCGGCATCGGCCAGAACGACCACCGCCAGCTCGCGCTCGAGAAGACTGTCGACATCGCCGCGCCGGACCTCGGTGAAGGGGGCGAGTGCCCGGTCGAGGTAGTAGAGGTCGTCGAGCAACGGCTGCGAGCCCTCGAAGTCCCGGGCCGATACCAGTCCGACCGGCCGGCGCATGTAGCGCTCGTCCATCAGCAGGACGGCGGCGGCGGTGGTCTCGTCCTCGACCTCGAGGCGGGCGACCTCGTTGCGCAGCTCGGTCGGCAGGTCGATTCGAACGGCGAGCCGGTCGCTGTCCGCCTCGAAGATCGCTGTCTGTCGGGTGAGAACACGCCCGTCCTCGGCGATCGCGCGTACGGCGATCACACGCTCGCCGACGGTGGTGCCGCGCCGCACCTCGGCGGTGAGTTCGATGGCGGAAGGGGCCGGGTCGTCGAGCCAGACCGGTCCGCCGGATCCGTCCGCTATGACGACCAGGGCGCCGATCTGGGCCAGCCGGTCGGCGAAGGTCCCGGACCCCGGCGCGGCGATGGCCTCGCGCAGCCAGGCGACCGTGGCGTCGGGGCCGAGTGCGATATCCTCGAGTAACTCGGCCACGGCCTCGAGGTCGCGTCCCCAAGGTTTCGGGGTCAGCGCGCCGATCGTCGCCCGCAACGTGGCCGGCGGCGCCAGATCGACCTCGCGGCGCTGGCCGGGCATCGGCGCGGCCGTGGTCACCAGGGCGACCGCCCGGTTCTCCCGCTCCGCCTGGTCGAGAATGCGCAATGCGCGGTCCCGCCGCGCCTCGAAATCCCGGGCCGAGGACCAGCCGTCGTCGAACACCAGAAGGATCGCTCCCCCCGCGGGGATCGCCGTGCCCGACGGGATCAGCGGCCGCGCGATGGCCACGATCACCAGGGCGGCGATCAGCAGGCGCAGCAACAGCAGCCACCAGGGCGTGGAATGGGGTGTGTCCTCCTCCGGCTTCAGCCCTTCGAGCAGGCGGATCGCCGGGAAGCTGACGCGCTGGGGCGCCGGTGGGATCACCCGAAGCAGCCACCACAGGACCGGCAGCGCGGCCAGGGCGGCAAGTGCCCAGGGGACGGCGAAGGCGAAGGGGCCGAGAACCAGCATCCGCCGCGCCTCAGTCCGGTCGCGCGCCGATGACGGCGTAGAGCGCCAGCAAGGCGGCCTCCGCCGGTCGGTCGGTGGAATGGTGGGCGAAGGTCCACCCTGCACGACGCGCGATTTCCGCCAGACCCTCGCGGTGGGCGGCGAACCGGCCGGCATAATCCTCCGCCACCCGTTCTGCCCGGCCGAGAAGTTGCGGCAGCTCCTGCTCGAGCCCCTCGAAGCGGACGCGACCGCTGAACGGGAAGCGTTCCTCCGCGGGGTCCGTGACCTGGAGGATGTGGCCGCGGACCCCCTCCGCCGCCCAGCGCCGGACCAGGGCGTCGATCTCGGAGAGCGGATCGAACAGGTCGCCGATCAGGACCGCCGTGCCGTGGCGCGGCAGGGGTTCGTAGACCGGCAGGGATCCGGCCGAGTCCTCGGTTGCCGACAAAAGGGCCGCCATCGGTTCGAGCGCGGTGCGCCCGGTGCGCGGCGCGATCTGTTCGCCGAGCAGGCCGACCCGTTCGCCCGCCTCGATCAGCAGGACGCCGAGCGCCATGGTCAGCAGCGCGGCCCGCTCGCGCTTCTCCGGCAGGCGGCGGTCCGAGCGCCAGCGCATGGAGGGAGACGGGTCGCGCCACAGGTGAACGGTCTGCGCCGTCGCCTGCTCGCGCTCGCGCACGAAAGTCGTGTGGCCCATCGCGGAGCGCCGCCAGTCGATGCTGCGCACCGCGTCGAACGGCTGATAGGGACGGAACTGCCAGAAATCGTCGCCAAGCCCGGCCCGGCGTCGGCCGTGGGCTCCGGGCGCCACCGTCTGCGCGACACGCTGGGCCGCCACCAGAAGCGGCGGCAGGGTGGCGGCAAGGTCCTGGGCCTGTTGGCGCATCAGCGCTCCATCACAGCGAGAGGCCGTATCAGCGGTACGGCGCGCACAGACGATCGATCACGGAGTCGAGCGACACGCCTTCGGCGCGGGCGGCGAAGTTGAGCGCCATGCGGTGGCGCAGCACCGGGTGCGCCAGCTCCAGCACGTCGTCGATCGAGGGTGCAAGCCTGCCGTCCAGCACTGCGCGCGCGCGCACCGCGAGCATCAGCGCCTGGCTGGCGCGCGGGCCGGGCCCCCAGGATACGTGCCGGCGGACCTCCTCGATCTCGCTGCCGTCGGGTCGCCCCGAGCGCACGATTGCGAGGATCGCCTCGACCAGGGTTTCGCCAACCGGCAGATGGCGCAGGAGTTGCTGTGCCCTGAGCAACGCATCGGCGCTCAGGACCCGCGCCGGTTTCTCCTCCTCGGCGCCGGTGGTGGCGATCAGCATCGCACGCTCGGACTCGATATCCGGGTAGCCGACGCTGACTTGCAGAAGGAAGCGGTCGAGCTGCGCCTCGGGCAGCGGGTAGGTGCCCTCCTGCTCCAGCGGATTCTGGGTCGCCAGGACGTGGAAGGGACGCGGCAACGCGTGGGTATGGCCGGCGACGGAGATACTGTGTTCCTGCATCGCCTGGAGCAGCGCCGACTGGGTTCGCGGACTGGCGCGGTTGATCTCGTCCGCCATCAGAAGCTGGGCGAAGACCGGCCCCTCCACGAAGCGGAAGGACCGCTTGCCGGCCGTATCCTCGTCGAGGATCTCGGAGCCGAGAATGTCCGAGGGCATCAGGTCCGGCGTGCACTGGATGCGCTTGTCGTCGAGACCGAGGATGATGCCCAGGGTCTCGACGAGGCGGGTCTTGGCGAGGCCGGGAACGCCGATCAGCAGGGCGTGCCCGCCGGCCAGCACCGTCACCAGCGTCTGGTCGACCACGTCCTGCTGTCCGAAGATGATCCGGGCGACGCCGCCGCGGACGTCGGCGAGGGTCTCGGCCAGAGCCTCCACCTCGCGGACGAAGGCCGCGCCGTCGGTCGGGATGGCGTTCGGGCGGGGATCGAGGGTGGTGGTATCGCTCATCGCAGCTATATTTCCTCAGTGGGGGCGCGGCGTTGGGGCGCTTCCGATCCGATCCGGCCGAAGCGATCCCGAACGATTATCGTCGAACGCGCCCGGATCCCTGCACGCCAAAGGCGGACATGAGAGACATGGGGCAAGACAGCGTTCGGTCCATCCATGACATTGAGCGTAGCGTGACGGACGCCGCGCAAAAAGGGGCCTCGGCGCAACTCTCGGATTCGTGTGCCGACGACGCACCGCGGGATTTCGGCCTGCGCATCGGCCGGGACGGGACCTGGTACTATCTCGGCTCGCCGATTCAACGCCTGCCCCTCGTCAAACTCTTCGCCACCGTTCTGCGCCTTGGCGAGGACGGTCGATACTGGCTCGTCACTCCGGCGGAGCGCGGGATCATTCAGGTGGACGACGCGCCATTCGTCGCCGTCGATGTCGACCTGGATCCGCCGGGCGCCGCCGCCGGCCCCGGATCGACCCTGAGTTTCCGGACCAATCTTGACGAAACCGTGGTCGCCGGTCCGGATCATCCGATTCGCCTCGCCCTGGATCCCGAGACCGGCGAGCCGGCCCCGTATGTCCTGGTCCGCGACGGTCTGGAGGCGCTCATCAACCGCGCGACGTATTATCGGCTGGCCGAGCTGGCGGTTCCGCGCGGGGCGGAGACGGACGAACTCGGTGTATGGAGCGGGGGGGAGTTCTTTCCCCTGGGCAGGGCCGAGTGAACGACGCAGCACGACCGATCATCCCCCACAGCCACGAGACGTTCCGGCGTCAGTTTCTCGCGGCCGCCAACGGCACGGTCACGAACGGCCTGGCGCATGCCGTTTCGCCGGTCGTGCACTTTCGCGGCGACCATGACCTGAACCCGGGCATGGCGGTGCCGGAGGACCCGCGCCACGCGGCGGTGCTGGTCCCGATCGTCGAGCGCGACGGGCATCTCACTGTGCTTCTGACCCGCCGATCGGACGATCTGCCGGTGCACAAGGGTCAGATCAGCTTTCCCGGCGGCCGCGTCGAGGAGGAGGACGCCGACCATGTCGAGACGGCCCTGCGCGAGAGCGAGGAGGAGATCGGGCTCGACCGCGGCGCCGTCGAGGTCGTCGGCCGGCTGGACACCTATCTGACGCGTACCGGCTTCTCCGTGACCCCGGTGATCGGTTTCGTGCGCCCGCCGCTCGACCTCACCGCGGATCCCGTGGAGGTAGCCGAGATCTTCGAGGTGCCGCTGGGCTTTCTGCTCGACCGGTCCAACCAGGAACGCCACAGCCGCGAATGGCAGGGCAAGACCCGCCACTTCTTCGTCTTGCCGTACGAGCACTATTACATCTGGGGGGCGACGGCGGGCATGCTGGTGAACCTGTCAGACGTGATACACGCCGCCGCCGGTCGCTGAGCCGGGGACGCCGCCGATGCGACCGGCCGAGACCGTCCCTGTCGCCGACTGGATGCGCCATCCCGCCGCCGGCGCCGTGCTTGCCGCTCTCGAGGCCGGCGGACATACCGGGCGGTTCGTTGGCGGCGCGGTGCGCAACCACGTCCTGGGCCTGGCGGTGACCGATTTCGACATCGCCACCGACGCTGCGCCCGAACGGACGCTGGAATTATGCCGTGCGGCCGGATTGCGCGTCGTCCCGACCGGGATCGAGCATGGCACCGTCACTGTTGTCCATGCCGGCGAGCCGGTGGAGGTGACCACCCTGCGCCGCGACGTGGCAACCGACGGGCGAAGGGCCGTCGTCGCCTTCACCGATGACTGGGTCGAGGACGCGGTGCGCCGCGACTTCACCATGAACGCGCTGTATCTCGATGCCGACGGCGCCTTGTACGACCCGACCGGCGACGGCATCGCCGACGCCAGGGCCCGACGGGTCCGCTTCGTCGGCGATCCCGAGACCCGGATCCGTGAGGATGTGCTGCGTGTCCTGCGGTTCTTTCGTTTTCATGCCAGCTACGGGCGCGGCGACCTGGATACAGCGGGGCTGGCCGCCTGCGAGGCATTGGCACCGTCCCTGGAACGGCTTTCAGGCGAACGGATCTGGAAGGAGCTGGCGCGCCTGCTGGTCGCTCCGGGCGCGGCGGACGTGCTGGTCACCATGGCCGAGTCCGGCGTCGCCCGACACCTGTGGGACGGGCCTGTCGACGCCGGCCGGGCGGTGGCTCTGATCGCGATCGAGGAGCGTCACGGCCTCGCACCCGATCCGCTTCGCCGCTTCGCCGCCCTGGTCGCGGAGCCGGACGGAGCGGCCGCTGTGGCCGACCGCCTGCGCCTGTCCAACGTCCACACCCGTCGATTGGCTACGATGCTGGCCACGCCGGGAGACGCGCCGTGTGGCGCGGCGGGGCGGCGGGCCGCACTGTACCGGGCCGGGGCAGAGGCCTTCATCGACGCGCGAATCCTGCGGGCGGCGGAGAGGGGCGCGGATAGTTCCGATCTTGCCGCAGACCTCGCTCTCGCACGGGACTGGACGCCACCGTCGTTCCCGCTTGGCGGCGGCGACGTCACCGCCCTCGGCATTCCGCCAGGGCCGCGCGTCGGAGAATTGCTGCGCCGGGTCGAGGAGTGGTGGATCATGGGGAACTTCGCCGCCGATGCGGACGCCTGTCGGGCGGAACTGCGTCGCATGGTGTCAGAGGGAGGAGAGACGTCATGACCAGCCCGTTCGCCAATGCCCTGATCGGGGCCCGCCGTGCCCAGTCCCGGATCTCCCTGCCGGAGGGGGTGCCGGAGGATCGGTCAGCCGCGTTCGCCGCACAGGTGGAGACACTGAGCGGGCTCGGCCTCGGTGTCGCCGGCTTCAAGGTCGGCGCCCAGGGCCGCTCGGGCGAGCCGAGCGCCGCACCGCTGGCCGCCGGGACGGTGCATCGCGACCATGCCCGCTTCGTGTCGACGGCGCGCAGCCCGCTCTGGCTCGAGGCGGAGGTGGCGATGGTGGTCGGCCGCGACATCGCCTGCGACCATGGCACGCCCGAGGAGGAGGTGCTGGCGGCGATGGAGGGGCTGGCCGCCGCCATCGAGGTGGTCGAGCCGCGTATCCTCGAATGGCCGAACATCCCGCCGCTGGCGGCCATGGCCGATTTCCAGGCCAACGGCGCGACGGTGGTCTCGGCCGTCGGTTCGCCGGCGACCGGCGTGAACGTCGAGGACCTGACCGTGACCTTCGAGATGGGACCGGTGCATGTGGAGGTGCAGGGCCGCAATTACCCGGGTCAGGACATGAACCGGCTGCCGACCTGGCTGGTCAACCATATGGCCGGTTGGGGGCCGGAACTGGCGGAACGCGGCCTTAAGACCGGAGACGTGATCATCACCGGGTCCTGGGTCGGGGTGATCCCGGCCGAGGCCGGCGAGACTGCCACGGTGACGATCCCTGGCGTCGGCAGCGTGAGCGTGGAGATCGCGGCGGAGTGACGAGGCCGGCACCCCTTGAACTTCGTGCCCAAGCCGGTACATAGGCGGGCGAGAGGCCACGTCCTCCCCCGCCATGGGTAGAAGTCCGGGACGGCCCGGCGGTCCGCTATTCGGAGCCCGCCATGCCGTGGATCGTCCTGACCGTCGCTGGTCTCTTCGAAATCGTCTGGGCCTTCTCGATGAAGCAGTCGGCCGGGTTCACCCGGCTCGGCCCGTCGATCGTCACACTCGCCGCCATGGTCGCCAGCTTCGGCCTTCTGGCCTGGGCGATGCGCTCGCTCCCGCTGGGTACGGCCTACATGGTGTGGACGGGGATCGGCGCGGTCGGTGCCTTCGTGGTGGGCGTCCTGTTCCTGGGCGAGGCGGTCAACGCGCTGCGGATCGCGGCGGCCCTGCTGATCGTTGCCGGTCTGGTGCTGATGAAGCTTTCGACCCCGGGTTAGAGCGCGCCTATGTCTGCGGCCGGAACGCCTCCATCCGGTGGAAGAACGGCCGACAGCCGACCGCCTGCCAGAACGCCTGACCGCCGGGGTTGCTCTCCAGCACGTCGAGGGTGACGCGCCCGCCGGGCGGCAGGCGATGCGCCAGGAACAGCTCGAACCCGTCGCGGCCCAGCCCGTGGCGGCGGAATCGGCGGTCGACGCAGAACTGGCGGATGAACCGCTCCGGGATGTCGGCGTTCAGCGGGTAGGGGTTGGGGGCGTGCAGGATGTAGCCGGCGGCATGGCCGTCCACGTCGATGATGTCCTGGGCCCATTCGCCGGTACGCTGCCATTCCCGGTGGCGGGCGACCAACTCGTCGTCGGTGAGCTGGGTCGGATGGCCCTCGTCCTCGAGGAGCTGCCGGTTCAGTCTGGCCAGCGTCTCCAGATCGTCGGGGCCGGCGGGACGGAGCGATAGCGTGGCCAAGCGGACCTCCTAGAGCTGCAGGCTCGCCTGCATGTCGCCGCCGATGGCCTCCTCGATGAGGCTCTCGGCGAAATCGTCCATCAACGCCTCGACCGCGCCACCGGCGACCTGTTCGCGGCCGACCTCCAGCAGCACCGGCACCGCAAGCGGCGAGACCCGGTCTAGCCGGCGGTGGGTGATCCTTCCCTGCACGCCGACCAGCAGGTCCGAGAGCCTGCGGATGTCGGTCAGACCCCGCGCGGCGTCCTCGCGCGTCGCCTGAAGCAGGATATGGTCCGGCTGATGACGACGCAGGACATCGTATATCAGATCGGCGTTGAACGTGACCTGGCGTCCCGTCTTCTCGTGGCCCGGCAGCTTGCGTTCGATCAGCCCGGCGATGACGGCGACGTTGCGGAAGGTGCGCTTGAGCAGGCTGGACTCGGCCATCCACTCCTCCAGGTCGTCGCCCAGCATGTCCTGGTCGAACAGCGCGTCGACATCCTCGCAGGGTTTCACGGACCACACGGCGATGACGTAATCCGTGGCGACGAATCCGAGCGGGCCGAGCCCCATGCGCTCCATCCGTCTGGTCAGCAGCATGCCGAGGGTCTGGTGCGCATTGCGCCCCGCGAAGGTATAGGCCACGAGGTATTCGCGGTCGGCGCGGGGAAAGGTCTCGACCAGCAGCCCGTCGGCCCGGGGCAGGACCGAGCGCCAGCGCTGCTGCTCCAGCCATTCCTCCACCGGGCCCGGCAGGGTCGGCCAGGCCGAACTGTCCTCCAGCAACCCCCGCACCCGTGTCGCCAGTTGCGTGGTGAGCGGCAGCTTGCCGCCCATATAGGCCGGGACCGCCGGCTCGCCCTCGCCGCCGGGGGAGCATTCCACGAAGTTCTCGCGCATGCCCTGGAACGTCAGCAGCCGGCCGGAGAACAGGAAGGTGTCGCCGGGGCGCAGCCACTGGACGAAATACTCCTCGATCTCGCCCAGGATCCGGCCGCGGCCCATGCGCACCTTCACGACGGCAGCCTCGACGATGGTGCCGACGTTCATCCGGTAGGACTGGGCCACCCGCTTGTCAGCCACCTCCAGGCGGCCGTCTTCGGTCTCCCGGATGCGCTGGAACCGCTCATACGCCGTGAGCGCGTAGCCGCCGGTGCGCACGAACTCGACCACGGCATCGAAGGTCGCGCGCGGCAGGTCGGCATAGGGGGCGGCGGCGGTCACCTCGGCGTAGAGCGCGCCCGGGTCGAACGGCGCCGAGCAGGCGGTGCCGAGCACATGCTGGGCCAGCACGTCGAGCCCGCCCGGGCGCGGCGGATCGCCGTCCAGTTCACCCGCCCGCATGGCGTCGAGGGCGGCCTTGCATTCCAGCACCTCGAACCGGTTCGCCGGCACCAGCAGGGCCCGGCTCGGCTCGTCCAGCCGGTGGTTCGCCCGGCCGATGCGCTGCAGCAGCCGTGAGGTGCCTTTCGGTGCGCCGACCTGCAGCACCAGGTCGACGGCCGCCCAGTCGATGCCGAGATCGAGGGACGAGGTGGCGACCACGGCGCGCAGGCCGCCCCGCGCCATCATCGCCTCGACCTTGCGCCGCTGCTCCGCCGCTAGACTGCCATGGTGCAGGGCGATGGGCAGGTGGTCCTCGTTGGCGTGCCACAGGGCCTGGAAGATCAGTTCGGCCTGAGCGCGGGTGTTGACGAAGACCAGGGTCGTCCTGTGCGCTCGTATCGCGTCGTAGATCTGAGGAAGCGCGTAGAGCCCCATATGCCCGGACCAGGGCAGGCGCGCGTCGTCCGTCGCACCCGACGGCAGCAGGATCCTCACCTCGGCCCGCGCCGCCTCGCCGCCGCGCACGACCGTCACATCATCGGCCGGTGCCCGACCGGTCTTCGACAGATACGCCTCCAGCGCTGCCGGATGGGCCACAGTGGCCGACAGCCCGACCCGCCGCGCGTCCGGCGCCAGGGTGGCGAGCCGGGCCAGCGCGAGGGCCAGCAGCTCGCCCCGCTTGGTGCCGGCGAGCGCGTGCAACTCGTCGACGACGACACAACGCAGGCCGGCGAAGATCGCGCCCGCATCCGGATATGACAGCAGCAGGGCCAAGCTCTCCGGCGTGGTCAGCAGGATATGCGGCGGTTTGCGGCGCTGGCGCTGGCGTTTGGAGGTCGGGGTGTCGCCGGTGCGGGTCTCGGCGGTGACGGCGAGGCCGATCTCCTCGATGGGGGCGGTGAGGTTGCGGTGGATGTCGACCGCTAGCGCCTTCAGCGGCGAGATGTACAGCGTGTGCAGCCCGTCGCGCGGCGTCTCCGCCAGCTCGACCAGGGAGGCGAGAAACCCGGCCAGCGTCTTGCCCCCGCCGGTCGGGGCGATCAGCAGCGCCGACCGGCCTTCCCGCGCGGCGGCGAGCATCTCGAGCTGATGCGCATGCGGCGCCCAATCCTTCGCCGCGAACCACGCCTCGAACGCGGGCGGCAGGGCGGCCGGGGAAGGGGTGGGCAGGGGACGGGCCGGTACGGGAGAGGCGGGGTTCATCAGGCGAGTATGTGGGGCGGGAAGAGGGAGGGGCAAACGGGAGTGCGCCCACCACCCGTCGCCATTACCCCCGCAGGGTCGGGAACTCCTCGCCGTGCAGCGGCTCGCCGTGGCTCAGGGTCACGTCGGGGAAGGGCGGAGAGACCTCGCCCCCGCGCTTCACGTAGACCACGTCGTCGCCGCAGAACCGGGCGGCGAAGGCGCGGCGACGGTTGCCGCCCGCTCCCGGATTGCCGGGCGCGCCGTGCACGGTCAGGAACGAAAAGGCGATGGCGTCGCCCGGTTCCATGTCCCAGCCGAGGATGGTGTGCTCGCCGCGCTCAAGCTCGATGTCCGGAAGCGGCTCCAGCCCCTCGTCGGCGCGGTCGTAGGCCTCGCCCTTGAACTTGGTCGGCAGAAAGCGTTTGCCCCAGGCGTGGGAGCCGGCGATGAACTCGACGCAGACCTCCCGCGGCACCGGGTCCAGCGGAATCCAGAGCGAGCAGGTCTTGGTACCCTCGATGCAGTAGTAGGGCTGGTCGTGGTGCCAGGGGGTGCGTTCCTCGGTTCCCGGTTCCTTCACCAGCACGTGCTCGTGGAACAGCACGACCTTGCGCGAGCCCATCAACTGGCCGGCGAGGTCGGCGGCCGGCGAATTTTTCAGGAAGTCCTCGTATTCCGGAATCCGCCGCCAGTTGCAGTAGTCGCCGAAGAAGAAGCCGGGCCGGCCTTCGGCCGTGTAGGTCTTGGCGTAGGTGCCGGGCTCCCGCATGTTACGCTCGATCCCGTCGCGCAGTTCGGCGATCCATTCCTTGGCGAACACGCCGGAGAGCTTCACCGCTCCGTCGCGGCGGAAATGGTCGACGGTGGCGGTGTCGATGGGGGTCTGTGACATGGCGGCCTCCCATGGGAACTCTGGGAAAGGCTAGATCAGATCACAATCGAAAGGAAAGATCTGATCGCGTGATTTGGTTCTATCTTTAAATGGCTTAGTTGGCAATTCACGGTGTCGGTCGCATCGAGCTGACCCGATCGCGTCCTCGCCGCATGTGGAGTAGCCGCCAGGGTCGACGGTGCGTCGCGGCTCCCAACAATCGACACAAAGTGACGTTACTCACGGCGCCGTGGGCATGCGCGGCGGTGGCGCGTCTGCTAGGGTGGGGTTGGTTTCGGAGGATTGTGGAACGATGCGCTGGCTGCTCGGGATCTTGACGCTTCTGCTGATCATGGGGATCGGCGGCGCCGGCGCCGTGCTGTACGGATTCCACCATTTCGGCCGCGGCCTGCCGGACTACCAGTTCCTCAAGGATTACGAGCCGCCGGTCGTCACGCGGGTGCATGCCGGCGACGGCCGCCTGCTCGCCGAGTACGCCCGCAACAAGCGGGTGTTCGTGGCGATCGAGGCGATCCCCAAACGCATCGTGAAGGCGTTCCTGTCGGCCGAGGACAAGAATTTCTATTCCCACCCGGGCATCGACTTCACCAGCCTCGCCGCCGCGGTCGTCATCAACGTGAGGAACTACGGCACCGGCCGCCGTCCGGTCGGCGCGTCGACCATCACCCAGCAGGTGGCGAAGAACTTCCTCCTGACCAACGAGGTGTCGATCGACCGCAAGGCCAAGGAGGCGATCCTGGCCTTCCGCATCGAGCGGGTCCTCAGCAAGGACCGGATCCTGGAGCTCTACCTCAACGAGATCTATCTCGGCTTCGGCTCCTATGGGGTGGCGGCGGCGGCGCTCAACTACTTCGACAAGCCGCTGGCCGAGCTGACGATCGCGGAGTCCGCCTACCTCGCGGCCCTGCCGAAGGCGCCCAACAACTACCACCCGACCCGCAAGCTTGCCGCCGCGGTCGCCCGGCGCAACTGGGTGATCGGGCAGATGGTCGAGAACGGCTTCATCTCCGAGGCCGAGGCCAGCGCCGCCCGGGCGGAGCCGCTCACGGTCAAGCCGGCCTCGACCGGGGACGTTGCCTCGGCCGACTATTTCGCCGAGGAGGTCCGCCGCGACCTGATCGATCGCTATGGCGACAGCGGCCTGTACGAAGGCGGTCTGTCGGTGCGCACGACCCTCGACCCGCATCTGCAGCGCCTCGCGGAGAAGGCGTTGCGCCAGGGCCTTGAGGAGTACGACCGGCGCCATGGCTGGCGCGGGCCGGTGGGCCGGATCGAGATCGTCGCCGGCTGGGGCGATGCGCTGGCCAAGGTCGAGCGGCCGGCCGGTCTCGGCGACTGGCGGCTCGGCGCCGTCGTCAAGGCGGAGGCCAGGAAGGCGGTCATCGGCTTCCCCGACGGCACGCTGGCCGCGTTGCCCTACGGGGAGATGAAATGGGCGCGCGAATGGCTGGAGGGTCAGCGTTTCGGCGGCACACCCAAATCCGTGACCGAGGTGCTGTCGGTCGGCGACGTCGTGCCGGTCGAGCCCGTGACCGAGAACGCCGACGGCGAACCCTACGGGGAAGCCACGGTCGCCCTGCGCCAGATCCCCGATGTCGGCGGCGCGCTGGTGGCGATGGACCCGCATACCGGCCGGGTGCTGGCGATGACCGGCGGCTACAGCGCCGAGATGAGCGAGTTCAACCGCGCCACCCAGGCGCAGCGCCAACCGGGGTCGGCGTTCAAGCCGATCGTCTATCTCGCCGGGCTGGACAGCGGCTACACCCCGGCGACGCGGATCCTCGACGCACCTTTCGTCCTCGACCAGGGGCCGGGTCTGCCGAAGTGGAAACCGGCGAACTACTCCAAGGAGTTCTACGGGCCGACGCCGATGCGGGTCGGGATCGAGAAGTCGCGGAACCTGATGACCATCCGCCTGGCTCAGACCATCGGCATGGAGAAGGTCGTCCAATATGCCCAGCGCTTCGGCGTGGTCGACCGGATGGAGCCGCACCTGTCGTTCTCGCTCGGTGCGGCGGAGACCACGCTTATGCGGATCACCACGGCCTACGCGATGCTGGTCAACGGCGGCAAGCGGATCACCCCGTCGCTGTTCGACCGGGTGGTCGACCGCCACGGCAGGACGGTTTACCGACACGACGCCCGGTCCTGCGTCGGCTGCTCGGTCGCGTCCTGGGACGGCGGCCCGCCGCCGACCATCCCCGACACCCGCGAACAGATCGCCGACCCGGCCTCGGCCTATCAGGTCGTGTCCATGCTCGAAGGGGTGGTCCGGCGCGGCACCGGCCGGCGCATCGCCGAACTCGGCAAGACCCTGGGCGGCAAGACCGGAACCACCAACGACAATACCGATACCTGGTTCGTCGGCTTCTCCCCGGACCTCGCGGTCGGCGTGTTCGTCGGCTTCGACCAGCCGCGCACGCTCGGAAGGCGCGACACCGGGTCGAGCGTCGCGGCGCCGATCTTCAAGCTGTTCATGAAGGACGCGTTGGACGGGGTGGTCACCCCCGACTTCCGCATTCCGCCGGGGGTGCGCATGGTGTGGATCGACCGCGAGACCGGTGCCCGCGCCAATCCCGGCGCCTCGGGCGCGATCCTCGAGCCGTTCAGGCCGGGGACCGAGCCGGACGGCGAGAGTTTCGTGATCGACGGCGGGGTCGCCTCCGCACCGGGTGCCTCGGCCCCGGCCTCCGCACCCGCCGCTCCTGTTGCGACCAGCGGGTCCGGGCTCTATTAAGTCCCTCGACCGTCTTTCCAACCAGGACGGACCTCACTTGCATGGAGGGCGCGATGCGCGCCGAGACCACCCAGACACTCGATGAGATCAAGCAGTCGATCGAACTGCTGAGGAGGCATCTTTGACTGGGATGCCGCGCTGACCCGGCTGTCCGAACTGGACGCCCTGACCCAGGACCAGAGCCTGTGGGACGACCCCGACCGCGCGCAGAAGCTGATGCAGGAGCGCACGCGGCTGGAGAAGCAGATCGAGGACGTGAAGGCGCTCGACCAGGCGGTCGAGGATTCCGTCATGCTGATCGAGCTCGGCGAGGCGGAGGGCGACGACGACACCGTCGCCGAGGCCGAGAAGGAGCTGGAGGCGGTCCGCGCCAAGGCCGAGAAGATGCAGATCGAGAGCATGCTGTCCGGCGAGGCCGACCCGCTCGACTGCTATCTCGAGGTCCATGCCGGCGCCGGCGGCACCGAGGCCCAGGACTGGGCGGAGATGCTGCTGCGCATGTACACCCGCTGGGCCGAACGCCACGGCTACAAGGTCGAATGGCTGGAAGAGAGCGCCGGCGAGGAGGCCGGGCTGAAATCGGCGACCGTGAAGATCTCCGGCCACAACGCCTACGGCTGGCTGAAGACCGAGAGCGGCGTGCACCGGCTGGTCCGGATTTCCCCCTATGACAGCCAAGCGCGGCGCCACACCAGTTTCTCCAGCGCCTGGGTGTATCCGGTGGTGGACGACTCGATCGACATCGTCATCGAGGAGAAGGACCTTAAGATCGACACCTACCGGGCATCCGGTGCCGGCGGCCAGCACGTCAACCGGACCGATTCGGCGGTGCGGATCACCCACATTCCGACCAACATCATCGTGCAGTGCCAGAACGACCGCTCGCAGCACCGCAACAAGGCGACGGCCATGGACATGCTGCGTGCCCGTCTCTACGAGGCGGAGCTGCAGCGCCGGGAGGAGGAGGCCAACGCCACCGAGGCGACCAAGTCCGACATCGGCTGGGGCCACCAGATCCGCTCCTACGTCCTGCAGCCCTACCAGATGGTCAAGGACCTGCGCAGCGGCCACGAGAGCGGCAACCCCTCGGCGGTGCTGGACGGCGACATCGATCCGTTCCTGGAGGCCTCCCTCGCCGGAAAGGTCGGGATGACCCGCGACGGCAGCGACGCGGCGGCGGGGTAGGACGCGCCGCTATCCCGGACAGATACTCCCCGGCAAAGGCCGGGGAGCGCGCGGATGAACCCGAAGGGGCATCCTACTTCCGGAACCCGCTCATGTCCGGGGCGCGGCCGGCGCCGAGCACGGTCTCCAGCGCCATGGCGATGGACAGCATGCGGGCATCCTCGCCGCCCGGACACATGAGCTGCAGGCCGACCGGCAGGGCGGCGCCGAACTGATGAATCGGCAGCGAGGCGGCGCACAGGCGGAAGACGTTTCCCGGCTGGGTGTTGCGCGACGCCTGCATGGCGCGGGCCGCCTCTTCGGGATGCTTCAGGTTCTCGACCGGCATCGGCACGAACGGACAGGTCGGCGCGATCCAGCCGTCCAGATCCTCGAACCGGGCGGCGGCGATCCGCTCCAGCTCCTGGCGGCGGTACTGTGCCGCCAGGTGCTCGACCGCCGAGACCTCGAGGCCATGCGCCGCCCGGTCCGCTGTGGTCGGATCCATCTCCGCGCGGGCGTTCTGGAAGCCTTCCGGCGTGAGGCGGGCGATCAGTTCCGGCGGCACGATGGCGGGGAAAAGCCGGGCGCGCTCCGCCGCCTCGGGAATGTCGACATCGACGATCTCCACACCGGCGGCGCTCAGTGCCACCAGTGCCGCCTCGACGGTACTGGCGACCTGATCGTCGAGATCCTCGAAGAAGAACGAGGTCGGGCGGCCGAGGCGCAACCCCTCCAGGCGCGCCGGCAGCGGCACGTCCTCGCCGGTCAGCACCGCGTGGATCAGCGCGGCATCGCCGGCGTTGCGGGTCAGCGGGCCGATCGAGTCCAGGGTCGGGCTGAGCGGGAACACCCCGTCCGTCGGCCACAGGCCGACCGTGGTCTTGTGGCCGAACAGGCCGGTGAAGGAGGCCGGAATCCGGACCGACCCGCCGGTGTCGGTGCCGAGGGCGAAACCGCACAGGCCGGCCGCCGTCGCCACCGCCGAGCCGCTGGACGAGCCACCGGGAATGCGATGGGTCGCATGGTCCCACGGGTTCCACGGCGTCCCGCGGGCCTCGTTGACGCCGGTGGCGCCCAGGGCGAACTCGACCGTCTTGGTCTTGCCGATGGGGATGCAGCCGGCCGCCTTGAGGCGGTGGACGACCGTGCCCTCCGGTCCTGTCAGATGCTCGCTCGGCATCTTCGAGCCGTTGGTGGTCGGCAGGCCGTCGAGCGCGATGATGTCCTTGACCCCAACCGGCACGCCCATGAGCGGGCCGAGATCGACCCCGGAGGCGAGCAGGGCGTCGATCGCCTTGGCGGCCTTGAGCGCCCGCTCACCGTCGACGACCTGAAACGCGTCGAGCCGGTCGAACGCCTCGATCCGCGCCAGGCAGGCCTTGACGGCCGCCGTCGCGGTCACCCGTCCCTCGCGCAGGTCCTCCGCGTAGGCGGCGATGCCATTCTCGAAATGGTCCTTCAGGGTCTTCGCCATTCACATCCTCCCGCTTGCTGCGCTGACGGTCGCACGGCGCGACGCGCCGATCAAACCCGCTTCTGGCCGCTGTCCGGGGCATAGAGATCGACGCTGGCGGCGTTGTCCTCGGTCCCGAGGCCACGCTTCACGAGCAGTTTGTGGATCTCGGCGGCGAGACCCGTCAGCGGCAGGGAGGATCCCAGCCGGCGTCCGGCGTCCATCACCGTGTCCAGGTCCTTGACCATGATCTCGATCCGGCCCTGCACGTCGCGCTCGCGCGCCGCCATGCGCGGGAGGAACTGCTGCAGCACGGGCGAGTCGGCCCGTCCGCCGGCGAGCGCCTCCGGCAGCCGCGCCGGGTCGATACCCGCGTCCTCGGCGAACTGACAGCATTCGGCCATCAGCGCGAGGCCGGTGCCGACGATCATCTGGTTGATCAGCTTAGTGGTCTGGCCCGCACCGCTCGGCCCCATGTGTGTGAACCGTCCGGACAGTTGCGCGACCACGGGCTCGACGCGGGCGAAATCCTCCGGCGTCCCGCCCGCCATCACCGTCAGGGTTCCGTTGGTGGCGCCCGGTACGCCGCCGGAGACCGGGGCGTCGATCCAGCCCATGCCGGTCTCCCGCCGCAGGCGCGCGGCGAACTCGGCGGCCCTGTCCGGCCGCATGGAGGAGAAATCGACCAGGACCTTTCCCTGCGAGGCCCCGGAAGCGATGCCGTCGGCGCCGAAGACCACGGCCTCGACCGCGGCGGTGTCGGTCAGGCAGGTGAAGACGATGTCGCTGCCCTCGGCGACCGCGCGCGGCGTGGCCGCGACCTCGGCGCCGGCGGCGACCAACGGCTCGGTCTTGTCCGGGGAACGATTCCAGACCCGCAGCGCATATCCGGCGGTGGCCAATCGCAGGGCCATCGGCCCGCCCATCAGTCCGAGTCCCAGGTACCCCAGCCGCGATTCCCCGTTTGCCATTGATTGTCGCTCCCTGATTGGATCTAAGGTGTCCGTCTTGAATGCGCGGATCGACTGCCCGAAGGGCGGTCGCGCACGGATCAGAAGGCCGCAGTGACCGCATGCAGTATGACCGGGTTCCGCACGGATTGGCAGCGCCGGCCGCCGACCTTCTCGTCTCTCCCTCCGACCCCGATGCCGTCACCGCCTGGCTCGACGCTTGCCTCGCCGCCGGAGCGACTGGCCGTCTGCCGGCGTCGGCGGCGTGGGCCGCGGTCACCGGGCTGAAGGACGGCGCAAGCTGGGTCCGACTGGCCGAAGGAATCACCCGCGCGGGCCTTCCCGATGTCGGCGCGCGTCTGCTCGCGTCCATCCTGCGCCATCGACCGAGGGTTCCCGGCCTGTGGGAGGACGTGGCGATCAAACTCGAGCGGTTTGCTCGGGTGCCGGCCCTGTACCCCGTCGCCGATGACATGCGAAGCCATACGCCGCTGAACCTGCCGGCCTGGTTCCTGTCGCTCCTGGGCACGCGGGTGTCGGGCGACGTCGGCAGGGTGCGGGATGGGGCGGCGGACCTGTTGCGTCGGATGTCGGTGCAGACCGCGCCTCGCCCGAACCTGTTTGCCGGTCTTCGCGTGCCGTCGTCGCAGGCCGATCTCGACGACGCCGCGCTCGACGGCATGCTGGTCGACTACGCCGACCTGACGACGCGTTTCTCGGCGCATCGCGGGGCGCCCTGGTATCCCAATCCTCAGGCGATCCTCGACGAGTGCGTCTGGCCAGTCAGCAGAGATCAGCTGCGCGATTTCGCCCTTCATCAGATCGGGCAGGTCGGCGTCTGGCAGGGGGACTGGCGGGCGGTGCCGATGACGATGCACCGTGAACTTCCGACCGATGCGTTCTTCGGCGGCGTGTCGGATCGGACGTGGGAACGGCACGAGTTCGGAAGTCGCGAGCAGGCGGCATTCCGGGCCTACCTGGCGCCGGCGACGGTGGCCATCGCCGAGCGGTACGACCTGGGCGATCCGACGCGCCTGTGCGAGCTAGCCGCCTTGGCCGCTCCGGCTCCGGCGGTGCCGTGCTACGCGGCCGAGTTCGACCTGCCGTTCGGCGTCCGCCTGCGCACCAATCCCATCAGCCTGTGCATGGTCGAGCGGCTGTACTGGATACGCGAACAGATGGCCGCGACGGCCGGCGGGCGCCCGACAACGGGACTCTCGGTCCTCGAGATCGGTTTCGGCTACGGGGAACTTGCCGCGAAGATGCTGGCGTCCGGGATGGCCGAGACCGTGACGCTGGTGGATCTGCCTCTGAACCTTCTCGTCGCCCGGCGGTTCTTCGAGACGCTCTACCCGGGTCGGGTTCAGATCATCGCGAGTCCGGGCGAGGCCGTCTCAGCCGACGCCAGCGTGCGACTGGTGGCGCCCTGGTGCCTGGCCGCCCATGACGAGGCGTTCGACATGGCGGTGAATTTCCTGTCGTTCTGTCACATGCCGGAATCGGCCCTGGCGTTCTACCTGGACTACATCGCCGACCACGTGAACGGGTTCATCGTTCACGAGAACCTCCGCCTGCCGCGCAATCCGGAGGCGAAGGCGACCGACGATTATCCGTTCGATGCCCGGTTCCACCGTGCCGGCCGGTGGATGCGGTCGCGCCGCCCGAATATCGTGCGTGAATTGCTGGTATCGGGCGCCGCAGGAGGCTGAATCGCTGGGCGAACGGTTGTCGGGGCTGACCGTCCTCGCTATACCGGCTTCAACCGGTGATCCCGAGCAACCAAGGACACGTAGCCTGTCATGATCAGCCACCACGCCGCCCTTATCTACGCCATGGTGATCGGCGCCGCCGCCGACGGGTCGCTCGCCGACGCCGAGCTCGAGACGATCCGCGGGATCGTCGAGCATCTGCCCATCTTCCAGGATTTCGAGCGGGGCAATCTCGCCCAGATCGCCGCCGCCGCGACCGACATGCTGTCGGAGCCGGACGGGATCGACACCGCGATCGACCAGATCCGCTCGGGCCTGCCGGACCGGCTCTGCGCCACCGCCTATGCGGTTGCCTGCGACGTCGTCGCCGCCGACGGCGAGGCGACCCAGGAGGAGTTGCGCTACCTGGAGATGCTGCGCCACGACCTTGATGTCGACCGCCTGACCGCCGCGGCGATCGAGCGTGGCGCCGCCGCCCGCTACGCGCGGGTGTAGGCCGACCGGGGCGACGACATGACGGAGCCCCGCCCCCCCGACCAGCCACCATCGCTGCAGGGCTGGCGCATCGGCGTGATCGGCCTCGGCCTGATGGGAATGCCGATGGCCCGGCGTCTTGCCGGTGCCGGCGCGTCCCTGGCTTTGTGGAACCGGACCATCGAGACGGCCGAGACCCTGGCCGCCGAGCTGGCGGAGGCAGTGGCCGTACCGTCGCCGCGCCATGTTGCCGAAGCGTCCGACATGGTGATCGTCATGGTGACCGACGCCGGTGCCGTGCGGGAGGTGGTCTTCGATCCGGTGGACGACCATTGGGGGGTCGTCCATGGCCTCGCGGAGGGCAGTGTCATGATCGACATGGGAACCACCGGACTGGTCGACACGCGGGACTTCGCCGGGCGAATGCGCATGACCGGCGGCCACTGGGTGGACGCTCCGGTCTCCGGCGGAACGACCGCGGCGGAGGATGGCAGCCTGACGATCATGGTCGGCGCCAGCGACCCGGATTTCGCGCGGATCGAGCCGGCGCTGCGCGTGCTTGGACGCCGGATCACCCATGTGGGCGCCGTCGGGTCCGGCCAGGTGGCGAAGACCGCCAATCAGATGATCGTCGGCATGACCATCGGTGCCGTCGCCGAAGCCATGGCGCTGGGGCGGCGGTTCGGGATCGAGCCCGGAGTGCTCCGTGCCGCGATCTCCGGCGGTTTCGCCGACAGCCGGATCCTGGAACTCCACGGCGAGCGGATGGCGACCGGCGATTTCCGGGCCCGCGCCAAGGCGACGATCCAGCGCAAGGACATGCGCGCCGCCCTGGCGCTGGCGGAAGAGGCGGGGATCGACCTGCCGGGCCTGATCGCCAATGCCGGCCAGTGGGAGGAGATGGTCGATACCGGTCACGGAGATCTCGACCATTCGGCCCTGATCCTGAGCGTGGATCCGCAGGAGGAAGAGTGAGGGAGAAGCGGGAGAGGGCGGTGCCGCGCCGGTTTCCGCTCTTTCCCGAGACGTATTGAGGCGGTGCGGTCCGGCTTCGGGCGTGCGGCCGGACGGGCGCGAGCCAGACTCATATGCCGTATGCCGATCCCCGGCGCGGCGACCGTTAGGAGCAGGACCATGACCGCCACACTGGATGCCGTCGTCTTCGACGTCGGCAACGTTTTGATCCGCTGGGATCCGCGGCTTCTGTTCCGCAAGCTCTTCACCCATGTCGACATGACGGCCGACGACGCCCGGGTCGACTGGTTTCTCTCCACGGTGTGTCCGCCGGACTGGAACATCGAACAGGACCGCGGTCGCTCGATCGCCGAGGCCGAGGCGGAGGCCATCGCCCGACATCCGGACTACGGCCCGCAGATCCGGGCCTTCTACGGCCGGTTCCAGGAAATGATCCCCGGAGAGATCGCCGAGAGCGTGGCCGCGCTCCACGCAGCGCGCGCGGCCGGTCTCGGCGTCCACGGCCTGACCAATTTCGGACGGGAGACCTTCCCGCAGACGGCACAGCGGTTCGACTTCCTCCGGCTGTTCGATACGGTCGTGGTCTCGGGTGAGGAGGGGGTCATCAAGCCCGATCCCGCCATCTTCGGGATCCTGATCGAGCGCGCCGGCCTCGATCCGTCCCGAAGCGTCTTCATCGACGACAGCGAGGCGAACGTCGCCACAGCCGCGGATCTCGGCTTCGTCACGCACCGTTTCACCGATCCGGCGCGTTTCGGTGCCTGGTGGGCGGCACAGGGCCTGCCCGCCTACTGAACGGGGAACCTTGTTGGGCTTGCCGCGCCGGTCATTCCGCGGCCACGGTGCAGCGCAGGCGCTCCTCGATCGCGGCCAACGTCGAGGCCCGAAACGGCGCGTCCATGCGCAGATGCATCAGCGGCGACGCCTTGCCGGGCAGGCCGGGGGCGTCGAAGGCATTCGCGAACAGCAGCATGTTGACCGGGGCGGTCGGCGTCTCCGCCATTGGCAGGATCAGCCGGCGGATCGTGACCAGCCGGTCGACCCCGTAGTCGAACACCGCCTCGCTGAGGACCGGCTCGCGCGCATCGACGGCCGCCCCGTAGAGATCGGCCAGGAAGTCGCGATAGCGGCCGTGCTTCGACGCGTCGAGATAGGTTCCCTGATAGCTCACCCCGAACAGGGTGACCATGTAGGAGCCCACCAGCCTGTAATGGAACCGACGCGGGTCGTGCTCCACGTCGATCAGTCCGATATGGGGCAGCAACCTGGGAATATCGATCGGGTCGATATCGGCCCGCGCCGGCAATTGCCGATCGGCCCGCTTGTCCTGCCAGTAGGACAGCAGCGGCCTCAGGACCGGACGGTCCGGGTCCAGGTCGATGTTTCCGGCCGATGGCCATCCACCCAACGAAAAATCCAGCAGTGCCGACATCACTCCTCCTACGAGGAAAGAGAGTATTGAGGTAAGTCCTGCCGCGCCAGAGGTTTAAAATACAACTTAGGTTGCTTTAGTTTTAAAAAATACCCGGAATTAAAGTGGGTTCTTGGTTTTCATTGTGGGAAAACTCACAGTCCGGTGTCGGAACCCTGAATGCCCGATGGACCGGGGCCGACCTGACAGGCCCAATGAAAACGGGCCGGGGATCGCTCCCCGGCCCGCATATTCAGGTGCCTGGATGGCGGGATCAGAAGCCCATGCCACCCATGTCCGGCGCCGCCGGGGCGGCCGACTTCGGCTCCGGCTTCTCGGCGACCATGGCCTCGGTCGTGATGAGCAGCCCGGCGACCGACGCGGCGTTCTGCAGGGCGCTGCGGACCACCTTGGTCGGGTCGATGATGCCGGACTTCACCAGGTCGACGAACTCGCCGCTCTGGGCGTCGAAGCCCCAGGTGGAGTCCTTCGACTCGTTCAGCTTACCGACGATCACCGAACCGTCATGGCCGGCGTTCGAGGCGATCTGACGGGCCGGGGCCTCCAGGGCGCGACGGATGATGTTGACGCCCATCCGCTGGTCGTCGTTGGCGTACTTGACCTTCTCCAGCGCCTTGATGGCGTAGACGAGGGCCGAACCGCCACCCGGTAGGATGCCTTCCTCGACCGCGGCGCGGGTCGCGTGCATCGCGTCGTCGACACGATCCTTGCGCTCCTTCACCTCGACTTCGGTCGCACCGCCGACGCGGATGACCGCGACGCCGCCGGCCAGCTTCGCCAGACGCTCCTGCAGCTTCTCGCGGTCGTAGTCGGAGGTGGTGTCCTCGATCTGCGCCCGGATCTGCGAGCAGCGGCCCTCGATGTCCTTCTTCTTGCCGGCACCGTCGACGATGGTGGTCTCGTCCTTGGTGATGGCGACGCGCTTGGCCGTGCCGAGCATGTCAAGGGTGACGCTGTCGAGGTTGATGCCGAGATCCTCGGAGACGACGGTGCCGCCGGTCAGGATCGCGATGTCCTCGAGCATGGCCTTACGGCGATCACCGAAGCCCGGAGCCTTGACGGCCGCGACCTTCAGGCCGCCGCGCAGCTTGTTCACCACCAGGGTGGCCAGGGCCTCGCCCTCGACGTCCTCGGCGATGATCAGCAGCGGCTTGCCGGACTGCACGACCTGCTCCAGGACCGGCAGCATGGCCTGCAGGTTGGAGAGCTTCTTCTCGTGCAGCAGGATGAACGGGCTCTCGAGCTCGCACACCATCTTGTCGGCGTTGGTCACGAAGTACGGCGACAGGTAGCCACGGTCGAACTGCATGCCCTCGACGACGTCGAGCTCGGTGTGCAGCGACTTGGCCTCCTCGACGGTGATCACACCCTCGTTGCCGACCTTCTCCATCGCCTTGGCGATCATCTCGCCGATCTCGACCTCGCCGTTCGCGGAGATCGTGCCGACCTGGGCGACCTCGCCGGAGGTGGTGATCTTCTTCGAGCGCTTCTCGATGTCGGCGACGACGGCCTCGACGGCGCTGTCGATGCCGCGCTTCAGGTCCATCGGGTTCATGCCGGCGGCCACGGCCTTGGCGCCCTCACGGACGATGGCCTGCGCCAGCACGGTGGCGGTGGTGGTGCCGTCGCCGGCCGTGTCGTTGGCCTTGGAAGCGACTTCGCGCACCATCTGCGCGCCCATGTTCTCGAACTTGTCGGTCAGCTCGATTTCCTTGGCGACGGTCACGCCGTCCTTGGAAATCCGCGGAGCGCCGAACGACTTCTCCAGCACCACGTTGCGACCCTTCGGGCCGAGCGTAACCTTGACCGCGTCGGCCAGGATATCCACGCCGTGCAGCATCTTGTTGCGCGCGTCGATGCCGAACTTAACGTCCTTGGCAGCCATGTTGATAGTCTCCCTTGGGATTGGTTAGCCCTTGAAACAAGCGGCTTCTCTCGAAGGCCCCTCGCTGAACAGGACAGCTGGTTAGGCAGCCTTCTTCGACTTGGCCGCGCCCTCGAGCACGCCCATGATGTCGGATTCCTTCATGATCAGCAGGTCTTCCCCGTCGATCTTGACCTCGGTGCCGGACCACTTGCCGAAGAGCACCCGGTCGCCGACCTTGACGTCGAGCTCGGCAATCTTGCCGGCCTCGTCGCGGGCACCCGGACCCACGGCCAGGATTTCACCCTCCATCGGCTTTTCCTTCGCCGTGTCGGGGATGATGATGCCGCCGGCGGTCTTCTGATCGGCGTCGAGACGACGGACCACCACGCGGTCGTGGAGCGGCCGAAATTTCATGACCCTTCCTCCGTATACACTCGGTTGAGACGTGCATTGGGTTGTGTCGCCGGGCTCGACTCTGTTGTTAGCAGTCTGACCCGGTGAGTGCCAGCGATGTAAGGAAAGCTGATTTTCCTGTCAAGGAGTCCGGTCCGTCCGGATGTGCGAATTTCGCCTGGCAGGTGGCGGCGGCACCCCGAGGATGCCCTGCGGATGCTCCGCGGATCGCCTGGGGATGCCCCGGGAACACCCTGGATAGGCCGGCGCCGCTCATATGAGGGTACGGACCGGCTCCGTCAATGCGAGACGCGCCGCTGGGTCGTTTCGCCGGGTCGCTCCGCCGGTCGGGCCGGTGCCCCACGCCGGCCGGGCGCGGTGAGAGGATCGTCAGTACGTCCAGGCCGGATCGAATGTGACGGCGATGTTGGTTGCCGAGGTCGGCTGCACCAGCGAATACATGAACCGGGTCGGCCCGGTGTAGTCGCACTGGCCGATCTCCGCGTCGGCCCGCTTGCGGAACCTGACGTCGAGGCGGAAATGGCGGATGAAGACGTCGATCTCCTCGCGCCTATAGGCCTCGACCGCCGGCGCCGGAAGGTCGACGGAGCGGGGCGGGTCGTAGATCCCCTCGATACAGAGCTGGTTCACGATACAGGCGGCGAGGGCGCGACCGTCGCCGCCATCGACGCCCGGGCAGGAACCCGTCCCGGCGGCAGCGGGACCGGTCATCAGCTGGCAGCAGACTCCGAAGAGGGCTGCTAAAATATTGAAATAGAACAGATTTATTCTTGTCGGCGTCGGCGTTCTACCAGCAGAATTTCTGCCGTCAACAGCGTTCACATGGAGGTAAGGCGCGATGCAGCATTCCGGCACCGTTCCTAACGTCGCAGACCTGTACCGATACCGGCTCACCACCGCGGAGATCCTCTATCGCCTGCCCGACTACCCCGAACTGCTCCAGAGTTACCTCTGGCAGGAAATGGATGTCGCCCCGGACTTTCCCAGGTTGACGCGGTTCCTCGACTACTGGGAGCGGAACCTGGACGGCCGGCTGCACACGGTGCGGATCGCCAACGCCGAGCTGGTCCGGCCCCAGGAGATCGCCTACGCCGCGCACGATTTCGGGCTTCACTGACCGTCCGGAGCGATCGCCCGAGCGGTCCTCCGGCTCACTCCGGCGCGAGGGTCACCTTCAGGCCGTCGAGGCTTTCGTCGAACATCATCTGGCAGGACAGGCGCGAATTCTCCTGCACCTCGAAGGCGAGGTCGAGCATGTCGTCCTCTTCCTCGCCGCGGGGCTCGAGCTTGTCCCACCAATCCGGATCGACGTAGACATGGCAGGTGGCGCAGGCGCAGGCGCCGCCGCACTCCGCGGTGATCGGCAGCCCGGCTTCGCGGATGATCTCCATCACGCGCCAGCCCTTGGTCGCTTCGATCTCGTGCTCGCCACCCTCACGGTCGGTCACATTGATTTTCATCGGCTCGCCTCGACTTGCATGGCTGTGGGATTTTCTTTGAGCATTAGGCGAACGGTTATCGCCGGTCCAGTATCCTTATCGTCCCAATACCGCTTCGCCGCTTGCCGGCGTCACGCCACACCGAGCTTCTGCTGCAGGTCAGTGGAGGAAGTCGTGTACTGGAAGCGGATCTTCTTGTCCGGATGGACGATGCGCACCGCCGCCTGGCTCATCAGCGCCGCTTCGTGGAAGCCGGACAGGATCAGCTTCAGCTTTCCGGGATAGGTGTTGATGTCGCCGATGGCGAAGATGCCTGGCGTCGAGGTCTCGAACTTCTCGGTGTCGACGGGGATCAGGTTCTGCTCAAGGTTCAGGCCGAACTCGGCGACCGGACCCAGCTTCATGGTCAGGCCGTAGAACGGCAGCAGGGTGTCGCACGGGACCGTCCACTCGCCGCGCTCCCTGTCCTTCAGCACCACGCCGGTAAGCTGCCCGTCGGCGCCCTCGAGGCCGGCGATCTGGGCGATCTGCAGATCCATGCCCCCGCTCTCGACCAGAGCACGCATCTTGTTGACGCTGTCCGGGGCGGCGCGGAACTCATCGCGCCGATGGACCAGGGCGACGGACTTCGCGAGGGGGTGCAGGTTCAGGGTCCAGTCCAGGGCGCTGTCGCCGCCGCCGGCGATGATCAGGCGCTTGTCCCGGAAGTCCTCCATGCGGCGCACGGCGTAGAAGACGCTTGTCCCCTCGTAGGCGTCGATGCCGGGGATCGGCGGCTTCTTCGGCACGAACGACCCGCCGCCGGCGGCGATGACGATCACCTTGCTCTCGATCACAGATCCGGTGTCCGTGGTCAGCCGCCAGGATCCGTCCTCCAGCTTCTCCAGTTTCTCGGCCATCTGGTTCAGGTGGAAGACCGGATCGAACGGGGCGATCTGCTCCATCAGCCGGTCTGTCAGTTCCTGGCCGGTGCAGATCGGCACCGCCGGGATGTCGTAGATCGGTTTCTCGGGATAGAGCTCGGCGCACTGACCGCCGGGCCGGTCGAGGATGTCGACGAGATGGCACTTGAGGTCCAGCAGCCCGAGTTCGAAGACGGCGAACAGGCCGCAGGGCCCGGCGCCGATGATGGTCACGTCGGTGCGGTGCGGACCGTTGCCCTCGGCGACGATCGGGGACTTGGCGGTGGCGGCGTCAGGGGACATGGGGCTCGGGCTCGAAAAGGTCGCTGGTGCGCCGAACATAGGCACCCGGCCGGCCCAGGCCAAGCGCGCGTTTGGTTTAATGTCGGCCGCGTGGGAACGAAACCGGGCTCGCCCGCGTCGCGCGCTGCGTCCCGATGCCTCAGGGCTCGGATTTGACCGGCCCGTGGCGGTGATGCATATCCCGGTTTCATGAGCGATGCGATCACCCCCGCCGATGTCCGAACCGTGCCCTCGAAGGCGGAACGCGCCCGGCCCGCCGTCGCGGCCTGGCTGTTCGCGTCCGCCTTCATGGTGGCCGCGATGATCGTCATCGGCGGCATCACCCGGCTGACCGAGAGCGGGCTGTCGATGGTCGAGTGGCGGCCGCTGGTGGGCTGGATCCCGCCGCTCGGCGAGGCGGAGTGGCTGCGGGTGTTCGAGATGTACAAGGCGACGCCGGAGTACACCGCCGAGAACTCCTGGATGGCGCTCGACGACTTCAAGACGATCTTCTTCTGGGAGTATGTGCACCGGGTCTGGGGCCGGCTGATCGGGCTGGTCTTCGCGGTGCCCTTCGCCTTCTTTCTCCTGACCGGCCGGATCGAGCGGGGGCTGACGCCGCGCCTGGTGGTGCTGTTCGCGCTCGGCGGGCTGCAGGGGGCGATCGGCTGGTGGATGGTAACCTCCGGCCTGGTCGACGAGCCGCGGGTCAGCCCCTACCGGCTGGCGGTGCATCTCTCCATGGCGTTCCTGATCCTGGGACTGCTGCTGTGGACCGCGCTCGCTCTGGTGCAGCGTCCGGCCGGCGGCACTCGCGGCCAGCGGATCGGCGCCGGTCACGTGCTGGCCGCGATCTCGATCACCGTCGTGCTCGGCGCCTTTGTCGCGGGAACCGATGCGGGCTACGCCTACAACACCTTCCCGCTCATGGGCGGTCAGTTCGTGCCGGAGGGATACTGGGACCCCGACCTCGGCTGGCGCAGTCTGGTGGAGCACGTGCCCGCGGTGCAGTTCCACCACCGCTGGATCGCCGTCCTGACGGCCGTCCTCACCCTGGTCTTCGTGTTCCGCAACAGCGGCCGGGTCGAAGACGCCGCCCGCCCGGCGCTGACGCTGCTCGGGATCGCCGTCGCGGTTCAGGTCGCCCTCGGCATCTCCGCGCTGCTGGCGGTGGTGCCGGTCTGGCTCGGCGCGCTGCATCAGGCCGGCGCGGTGGTCCTGTTCAGCGCGGCGGTGTGGGTGCGGTTCGCGCTTCAGGAGAGGTAGTTTCCCGTCGCCTTGCGGGCGATGGAGATTCAAGGTCCACTGGCGGTTTCCCAAGGGCGAAGGCCCGCGACGGAGGCCGCAGATGAAGATCAGCCGCTCTGATTTCGACCGGGCTGTGGCGACGGCCGGGCTGACGCCGGAGCAGGGGGCGTCGCTCTGGGACCACCTGGAGCGGTCGCGGACCGCGCCGGTGTTCTCCGCGGCGAACGTCATCCTCTACGCCGGCGCCCTTCTCGTGATCGCGGCGATGACCCTCTATGTCGGTCAGCACTGGGACGGCTTCTCGGGGCTGGCGATCGCGGTCATCGGCGGCGTCTACGGTGCCGTCTTCCTGATCGCCGGCGATCTCCTGAGCCGGCGGGCCGGGATGCGGATTCCCGGCGGCCTGTGCGTGACGGTCGCGCTCGCGATGGTGCCGATGGTCGTCTATGGCCTCCAGTTCGAGGCCGGGCTCTGGCCGGGCGAGGCGCCGGGAGCGTATGGCGACTTCGCTCACTACATCCGGGGCGGCTGGTTCGCGATGGAGGTGGCCACCCTGGTCGTCGGCGCCGCCCTGCTCCGGGTCTACCGATTCCCGTTCCTGGTCTTCGTTCTCGGCGCCGTGCTGTGGTTCATGTCCATGGACATCGCGCCTCTGCTGGCCGGCGACCGCGCCGAGTACTTCGAGATCCGTCGCGGCGTGTCGGCGGTCTTCGGCCTGGTCATGCTGGTCGGCGCCTACCTCGTCGATCTGCGGCTCCGCCAGGACTATGCCTTCTGGATCTACCTGTTCGGCATGATGGCGTTCTGGGGCGGGCTGTCCGCGGCTCCGGACTCGACCGAACTCAGCCGCTTCCTCTACTGCCTGGTCAATGTCCTGCTCATCGCGGTGTCGGTGTTCCTGCGCCGCCGGGTGTTCATGGTGTTCGGGGTCATGGGCGTCACCGGCTATCTCGGCTATCTCGCGTTCCGCCTGTTTGAGGATTCGCCCTGGTTTCCGTTCGCGCTCAGCGGTTTCGGCATTCTTGTCCTGCTCGTCGGCTATGGGGTTCTGAAGAACAGGGAGAGGCTGGCGGTATGGTCCGAGGCCGCGATCCCGTCCGCCATCCGAGGACTGCGACCGGACCGCGCCTGACTACGCGCCGGACAGGAACGCCGCCGTTTCGCTCACGGCGTCCGCCAGCCCGCAACGCCTGACTGGCACCTCCGGCGGGAAGGCGCCGAGCAGCCGGCTCGGCATGCTCGGGTCGAGCAGGACGAACACGCCCCGGTCGTCCGCCCGGCGGATCAACCGGCCGAAGGCCTGTTTCAGGCGCAGACGGGTCAGCATGTCGGTGTGGGCGTTGCCGCCGAAGGCCGAGCGCCGGGCGCGGTACAGGATATCCGGGCGCGGCCAAGGGACCCGGTCGAAGACGATCAGCTTCAGGCTGTCGCCCGGCACATCGACGCCGTCGCGCACCGCGTCGGTGCCGAGCAGGCAACTCTCCGGTTCGGCCCGGAAGATGTCGATCAGGGTGGCGAGGTTCATGCCGTCCACATGCTGGGCGTAGAGCGGCAGGCCGGACTGGTCCATCGCCGCGGCGATGCGCTGGTGCACCTGTCGGAGCCGGCTGATCGCGGTGAACAGGCCGAGCGCCCCGCCATGTGCCGCCTGAAACAGGGTGCGGTAGGCGCTGGCGACCTGGCCCGCGTCGTCCTTGCGGACATCGCCGACGATGAACACCCGGGTCCGGTTGGGGTAGTCGAAGGGCGAGGCGACGGCCGCGCGGATCGCCGGCGCTGGCAGGTGCAGGGATCCGGTGCGTGCCTCGGCCGCGTGCCAGTCCAGATCGTCGTTGCCGGTCCCGTCGCGCAGGGTGGCGGAGGTGACGACGAGGCCGTGCGCCGTCTTGGCGACGGTCTCGGTGAACGGCAGGGTCGGGTCGATCCAGTGGCGGTGCAGGCCGATGTCGATGTCGCGTCCGTCGATCCGCTCCACCGCCATCCAGTCGACGAACTCGGCCGGCGTCTCGGCCTCGAGGCTGGACAGCATGGCGCGCCAGCCCTCGACCATGGACTCCCCGCGCCGGGTGAGCGAACGGGCCGCCGCCTCGATGCGCAGGCGGGTGGGCGTGTCCAGGTCGTCGGCCTGCTCGTCGAGCATCGCCAGCAGGTCCTTGCGCAGGGCCAGCATCGGCTCGACCAGGCGGCGGAGCGCCATCTCCAGCGTTCGGGCCGCCGCCGCCAGCCCGTCCACCGGTGGCCGCGTCTCGCATTCGAGGCCGTAGGGCGAGCGCGGGTCGCCGACGCGGGCATAGACCTGCTGTCGCACGGTCACCAGGAAGGTCTCGGTCGGGCCCTTCGGCTGGCCGTCGGAGAGTCGGTTCATCCAGCCTTCGCCGGGCAGGGCGCGGGCGGCGTCCTCGATCTCCTCCAGCGCCTCCAGCGCGGCCGGTCGGTCGGCGACCAGTTCCTCGACCCGTCGTCTCAGACCGCGCGCCCGACCGCCGCGCCGGGTCTCGGCGCCGAGCAGCCAGCGTCTCAGCTCCACCGCTTCCAGGGCCGACAGGTGGGCCGAGAACGCGCCGTCGGCGGCGTCGAACACGTGATGGCCCTCGTCGAACACGTAGCGTGTCGGCACATGCGCGTCGTCGACCCCACCGAGCGCGGCCTGGATCATGACCAGCGCATGGTTGGCGACCACGATCCGCGCCCGCCGGGCCCGCCGGACCGAGCGTTCGATGAAGCACTTGTTGTAGTGCGGGCAGGCGGAGTAGACGCACTCGCCGCGCCGGTCCGCCAGCCCCAGCGTCCTGCCGCGGCCGAGAATGTCGGACAGCCACGCCGGGAAGTCGCCGCCCTGCAGGTCGCCGTCGCGGGTCGCCCGGGCCCAGCGCGCCATGAGACCGAGGGCGGTGGCGTACTGCGGCTGCATCGCCAGCGTGCGGATCGCCTCCTCCAGGTTCAGCAGGCACAGGTAGTTCTCGCGCCCCTTGCGCACCACGACCTTGAGCGCCTTGGCCACCGGGTCCGGGTAGAGCCGGTCGAGCTCCCCGTCGATCTGATGCTGCAGGTTGCGGGTGTAGGTGGAGATCCACACCGCCCCGTCGTTCTTCTCGGCCCAGAGCGAGGCGGGAGCGAGATAGCCGAGCGTCTTGCCCACGCCGGTGCCGGCTTCGGCCAGAACGACGGCGGGTTCGCCCTCGCGCTCGCGCGGACGGAAAGCAGCGGCGGTGGCGGCGGCGTAGTCGGCCTGGGACGGGCGGGGCTCCGCTCCCTGCCCGAGCATGGCGGCGAGCCGGCTGCGGGCTTCGTCCCCGGCCACGGATTCGTGACCGGCAGGCGGCTGCGGCGCATGCTCGGACCATTCCTGCAACTCGCGCCACACCTCCATCGTCGCGGGCCGGATCGGCGCCGGCGGTCCGGGATCCGGCTCGCCCAGCGCCAGCAGGACCAGCCGTCCCCAGCCCCAACCGCCGTCGTGCATCGCCTTGGCGATCGGCCAGGCCCAGCGGTCGCGTTCGCCCAGGGCCTGGCGTTCCGGAAGCTCCGCCAGCAGCGCATCGGCCGCGGCGAGCAGGCTGTCGGGAATCTCATCCAGATGCCGGGGCGGAGGCAGGTCGAGCGTCTCCGCGAGGCCGCGCGGCGTGGGCAGGCAGAACGTCGCCGGTCGAACGAAGGCGAACAGTTCGAGCACGTCGAGCGCGGGGATCTGCTCAACCCCGAGGCGACGCGCGACCGACCGGGCGTGGCAGACCACCGGCCGCGCCTCGTGGGCCCGCAGGGCGGCGCGCGACGGGGTCGGGTGATCGATCCGTCCGTCCGGGGCGCGCCAGGCGGCACCGACCGGAGAGGTATGCAGGGCGTCGAGCTGGCCGATTTCGCGGGCGACGGGGGAGCGCATCAGTCCCGTCTAGCAGGTGACCGAAGGGTTTGAAAGCGACCGTCCGGGCTGGGTAGGATCACCGCCGATTCAACCGCGATGGAACCGGCGGCATGGCGCAAGCGGACGCGCGCGAAACGGCACTGCGGGCTCTCGAGGACAGGCTGATCGAGGCGGCGCTCGCCCGGATCGACGTGGAGGCCATCACCGAGATCTGCTGTCGGGCCCTTGTGGCGGCCGGGGTCGAGATCGACGAACTTCGTGTCGGGGCGCGGACCCTGCATCCGGAGATCGATTCCATCGGCGTGACGTGGACCACGGGCCAGGCGCTCGACAGCGGGGTCTGGCGCCACGAGGACGACGGGCGGGAGGTCTGGCTGGCCAGCCCGATGTACTACATGCTGACCAATCGGGTGCTGCGGCTGCACCGGCCGATCCACGATCCCGACTGTCCCATGGATTTCCCGGTGCTCGAGGAGTTCCGGGCCGAGGGGATCACCGACTACCTGGCGATCATGGTCGCCGTCGGAACCCGTGAGCTCGAGCGCCCCGAAGGGTTCATCCTGCGCTGGATCTCCCGGCGTCCGGGTGGCTTCCGGGCCGACGACATCGCCGTCCTCGATCGCATCGCGCCGCGCTTCGCCGCCGCCTGCGAGCCGGGGCTGGAGCGTACGATCGCGAAGAACCTGCTGGACGCCTATCTGGGCCCGCGTTCGGGGTCGGCGGTTCTGGACGGTTCGATCCAGCCGGGACGGACCCAGTCGATGGAGGCGGTGATCCTGGTGGCCGACCTGGCGGGCTTCACCGCCGCCAGCGATACCCTTCCCGGAACGCAGCTCGTGCCGTTCCTGGATCGGCATTTCGAGGCGATGGTGCCGCCGGTGAAGGCGGAGGGGGGCGAGATCCTGGCCTTTCTCGGGGATGGGTTCCTGGCCGCGTTCGACGCTTCGGGCAACGCGGTCACCGCGTGTTCCCGCGGCGTGGCGGCGGCGAGGGCGATCCTTGACGGGATCGAGACCATGCGGCGCGACGACCCGTCGGCGCTGCCGGTCGACATCTCCCTTCACATCGGCACCGTACGGTACGGCAATGTCGGCGCCGGCGGGAGGCAGGCCTTCACGGTCATCGGTCCGGCGGTGAACCTGGCCAGCCGGATCGAGGCGCTGTGCGGTGTCCTGGGGTGCCCGGTGCTGATGTCGGCCGCGGTGGCGGAGCGGCTGATTCCGGGAAGCGTTCGCCATGTCGGGTCGCATCGAATACGTGGATTGCAACAGCCGATTCCGTTATTTTCTTTGATGTAGGGGTATTTTTCCATAGATAATCCGGTTATGGATGGATTTGACCGGAAAATCGTCTCCCACGTTCAGGTGTCCGGGCGGGCGAGCGTCGCCGAGATCGCCCGTGTATGCGGCCTGTCGGTGTCCACCGCGAACGACCGGCTCCGCCGGTTGCAAGAGCGCGGCGTCATCACCGGATGGTCGGCCCGGGTCGATCCGGAGGCGCTGGACCTGGGGCTCCTCGCGTTCATGTTCGTTGAGATCGACCGCCCCGGGCACAACGCCTCATTCCTGGCGGCGGCGGCGGCGCTGCCCGAGGTGCTGGACCTGCACCACGTGACGGGCGAATGGTCCTATCTGCTGAAACTCCGGGCCCGCGACACCCGCGCCCTGGAGGCGCTGATCTCCGACCGGATCAAGGCACTGCCGGGCGTGGTGCGCAGTCTCACCCACATCGCCCTGTCCAGTGCCAAGGAGAACGGCCCGCTGCCGGTCGACGGCGGCGGCGGTGGCTGACGGGGCGCTCGGACAGTTCGGCCAGGGGCTGGTCTTCGGCCTCGCGCTGGCGATGCCGGTCGGCGCCATCGGCCTGCTGTGCATCCGCCGTTCCCTGGAGCAGGGGTTCGTTGTCGGTTTCGCCACGGGGCTCGGCGCGGCGGTGGCTGATGCGACCTACGGCGCCGTCGCCGCTTTCGGGCTGACCGCGGTGTCGGGTTTCCTGCTGGAGTGGCAGGCGGTGCTGGCGCTGGTCGGCGGTGCGGCGCTCGTCTGGCTCGGAGTCCAGTCCTGGCGCACCCGACCGGCCGGCCCGGCGGCGGGCCCGTCGGCGGCCAGGTCGGCCGGGCATCGGCCGCTGGTCGCGTTCGTGCAGACGGCGGGGCTGACCCTGGCGAATCCGCAGACGGTGCTGACCTTCGTAGCGCTCTTCGCCGGCCTTGGAGTGGCGGTCGGCGAAGATGCCGGCTGGGCGGCGGCGCTTCTCCTGATCCTCGGTGTTTTCCTCGGCTCGGCGGTCTGGTGGCTGATCCTGGCCGGTGTCGTCGGCGGAGCGTTGCGGCACAGGCTGAGCACGGAAGCGGTCGGCTGGATCAACCGCGGGGCTGGTGCCCTGATCGTCGGGTTCGGTGCCTTCGCGATCCTGCGCGGTCTCGGACTGTCATAGCTCGAGAAACGTCGCGGTGCGCGCCTGCCACGCCGGCGACGCTCAGGGACGCGGGGCGGTCGTGCGCGCAGAAGCCCGCGGCAGAACCGACCAGGGCACGATCAACGCGTCGTCGTCGCTGCCGATGCGCCTGGCCTCGACCTCGAAGGCGGTCTCGATGGTCCGGCGGTCGAGGGCCTCTCCAGGCAAGCCCTGCGCGACCACGCAACCGGCGTGCAGGACATAGATCCGATGGCAGAAGCGAGCCGCGAGGGTCAGATCGTGCAGAACCACGAGCGAGCCGCGTCCGTCGTCGGCCAACCGGTTCAGCAGCTGCATCGCCTCCAACTGGTGACGGGGATCGAGACCGGTCACCGGTTCGTCGAGCAGCAGCAGCGACGGTTCGCCCGCCAGGACGCGGGCCAGCATCACCCGCATCCGCTCACCGCCGGAGAGGGTGGTGACCGCCCGGTCCGCGAGGTCGGCGGTATCCGTCACCGTCAGCGCCGTCTCGACCGCCAGCCTGTCGGTTTCCGTGAGGCGCGCCAGCGGCGACAGAAACGGCGTTCTGCCCAGCGTCACGGTCTCGCGGACGGAGATCGGCCACTCGCTGCGGGCGCTCTGGGGCAGGTATCCGACGGCGCGTGCCGTCTCCCGGCGGTCCAACTCGTCGATCGGCGTCCCATTCAGGGTAATCGCTCCCGCCGACGGTCGGATCAGCCGGGACAGGATGCGCAGCAACGTGCTCTTGCCGGAGCCGTTCGGCCCGAGCAGGCCGACCACCTCGCCCGGCCTCACGCTCAGTCCGACGCTCCGCAGCAGCGTCCGCCCGTCTACATGCAGAGTGATGTCTCGGGCCTGAAGGCCGATATTCTCGAAGCCGATACCGTCGGGGAGAGGGGGCGGGGTGGACATGGAAACCGGTCCGTTCAGGATGGCTGGGAGCCGCCGCCTCTCGAACCGGCCCTGCTGTCGCAAACCCCGGTCCGCCGGATGGTGGCGCGCCTCGGTAGGTGATCCGGCGACATCGGCTTGGCGCTTCGATGCCGACGGCCTCCGAAGCGGCAGTCTCCGGTTTCGGCCGCCGTCGGGCAAGCGCATTCGCAATAGCGCCCTGCCGGCGCTCATTCGCCATGCGCCCCGCCGGCGCCTGTTCACCATCGCGCCCCGTCGGCGTTCAATGGACCAGGGCGGACCCTTCGTGGGACGTGGCCGCGGTCTCGAACCACCAGGTTTCGGGCAGGATCTCGGCGCGTATCGGCAGGACGAGATCGGCGGCCACCAGCTTGCCGGCGATCTCGGCCACGTCCCCGACCGCCGTCAGGGCGGCGGCCGACGGCAGCCAGGTGCGCACCACGTCCAGCGCCGCCTTGTCTCGGCCGCGCTGCGCCAGGGCGATCGCGTGCAGGATGTCCCTTTCACCGTCGCCCAGGGTCGGGCACCGCACGCAGCCGACGTCGCGCACCGTCGTCGCCTCGTGCAGCGTGATCGTCAGCAGCCGGTCGACCGCCTCCGTCATGTCGTCGGCGTCGATCGTCGCGAAGCCACGGCGCAGGAGGTCGCGCGGGTCGAGGCGAGCCTTGACCGACTGGACCCAGTGTCGGACCGCCCAGACGATCAGGGCCTCCGCCGTCGTCAGCCGGCAGATGGGTGTGCGGGGTGTGGAAGAATGGTCCATCGCGGAAATCCCTTGTTGCGACCGGTTCTCATTTGTAGATACTGAAATTGAGAATGAGTTGCAACAACTAGGCGCACATCATGTCTCTTTCCGTGATCCTCTGCCTGATCGCCCTCGCGTTGCTGCTTGCCACCGCCGCCAGCGGCATCGCCATCGCCATCCTGGAACGACGCGGAGTCGTGCCGCGTATCGCCGAAGGGCTGTTCGTGGGTCTGGCCGGCGCCGGCTCGGCCGTGCTGGTCGCGTCGGTGGTCTCGATGCATCCGCTGACCGCCGACCCGGTGCTCGCGACCTACCGGCCGCCTTCGGTCACCGGATCGGCCTTCGCGGCCGTGCCGAGCGGTGTCGGGCGCGGCGGGGAGGCGATCGCCGCGCCGTGGGATGGCGCCGAGGTCATTGCATGCGTTCCGCCGGCGGGATCGGCCGCCTATGATCGTTTCTCAGCCCGTATAGAAGGCAACGCAGGCAAGGGAGACGGCCGCCATGAAGTTTCTGTATTTCGATCATCCGTCACGCGGTGAGTGGCGGCTCGGTGTGCTGACGGATGCGGGTGTGACCGACGTCACCGACGCCGTCTCCCACCTTCCGCATCTCGATAACCGCGGCCTCATCAACGCGGTGATCGCCGCCTACGATGAGGAGCGCGGCGCCATCGAGAGGGCGGTGGCGGCGGGGTCTCCGCTCGCGCCAGACAGCGTCACACTCCGTCCGCCGCTGCCGCTGCCGCGCCAGATCGACTGCATGGCGCGCAACTACATGGAAGACGGCACCCTGAGCGAGCCGCCCGAGATCAACGGTTTCCACAAGTCGCCGAGCGCCATCATCGGCCCCGGCGGGACCATGGTGCTGCCGGACGTACCGGCCGAGGTGTTCGAGGGCGAGGCCGAACTCGCGGTCGTGATCGGTCGGCGCGCCAGCAACGTCTCCGCCGCCGACGCCATGGATCATGTGTTCGGCTACATGAACTTCATTGACGGCTCGGCCCGCGCGCTGCCGCCTGCGGGCAACACCTTCTTCCAGGTCAAGTCGCGCGATACCTTTGCGCCGATCGGCCCCTATCTGGTGACCCGGGACGAGATCACCGATCCCCATGACCTGGACGTCCGCCTCACCGTCAACGACGAGGTGCGCCAGTCCTTCAACACCTCTGACATGGCCCACAGGATTCCGCGCTGCATTGAGTGGCTGAGCGCGATCCACACCCTCGAACCGGGCGACATCGTCGCCACCGGGACCAACCACCGGGGCCTGAACCCATTCATGGATGGCGACCGGATCGCGCTGGAGGTTGCAGGCCTGGGCGTTCTGCGGGTCGGCGTCAGCGACCCACTGAAACGCACCTGGAGCCGGGACAGCCGGCTGCAGCATCGCGAGAAGGGGCTGCCCGGACCCTACACGCCGCAGCTGACCGGCAAGTACACGCCGTGACCGGCACCCTCTGATCAGCCGGGGCGGGTCAGGGGGGCGTCGACCGGGCATCCGGCGCCGATGTCGAGATACACGAGGTCGACGGCGTCGACCCCTTTGACAGGCTTCGGCGGCGGGGTATCCGGTGGGAGGCGCTGGTTGGTGAACAGGATCATGTCGACCGCGCCGCCCCGGCCCACCAGCGGCAGACCGAGCGATTCGGACTGGGCCGGCGTCCCGCTCTTAACTGTGTAGAGCAACCTCGACAGCAAGCCGCAGGGGTGGCCGATCACGGCCTGGATCCGGCGGTCGGCCTGTTCGCGGCGCTCGGCCGCGACCATGTCGAAGTAGTTCCGTCCGGTGATCTCGTGTCCGAGGGCGTCGTACACCCCCGTGCCCGCGAGTCGGACGATCGACCGTTGGGGGCCCTCGACCTGATGGATGGTGAGGAAGGGGAGGGCCGATACGAGGCGCGCGGGATCGATGGCGTCGCGCGCCGGCACCAGCGCGGAGCCGGCGATCTCCAGCCAGTGCGCCATGACCGAGAGGGAATTGCGGTTTCGGAACGGCACGGCGAGCAGCGCTTCGCGCCGTGCCCGTGTCTCGCTGTCGCTCAGTCGTCGCATCGCCTCGCCGAGATCGTCATTCTCGTCGTCAGACTTACATTCATTCGACGATCGCGGCCATTGTTGCGTCTCCCGCCCCGGATTCGGCGATGTTGCGGTGCCGAGGCGACCGGTACCCGGCACGTGGTCCCCTGGCGCGAAACCCCAGGGATCCGGCGGGCTGCGGGGCGGACACGTGGGCTCTTCGCGGTGCGGCGCCATGATGGATGGCATGGCCGGGCCGACGGGATATGCTCGACCGACGGACCACCGCCACCCATCGGAGACTCCGGGCTTGGAGATTCTGGCCGGCAGCTACCATCGCCTCGGCGCCCATGCCGAGCCCGACGGCGTGAACTTCGCCCTGTTCTCCGAGAACGCCGCACGGGTCGAACTCTGCCTGTTCGACGCGACGGGGCAGGAGGTCCGGCGCCTCGACCTCCCGGAGCGTAGTGGGCCGGTCTGGCACGGGTTCGTCCCCGGTCTTGGCCCCGGGTGCCGATACGGCTATCGCGTCCACGGCCTCTACGCGCCGGACCGGGGCCATCGCTTCAATCCGAACAAGCTGCTGCTCGACCCCTACGCGCGGGCTCTTGACGGCGGGTTCGTGCACGGCGATGCGCTGTACGGCTTCGACATCCGTGCGGACGAGGAGGATCTGTCCTTCGATGGCCGCGACAGCGCGCCTTTCATGCCGAAGGCGCTGGTGACGGCGCCGGACCATGCCGTCTCGGCCGGTGGTAGCCTGCGGACCCCATGGAGCGGGAGTGTCCTGTATGAGGCGCATGTCAAAGGTCTCACGAAGCGCCTGGAGACCCTAGAGGAGCCGCTGCGCGGGACCTACGACGCTCTCGGCCATCCTCGTGTCATCGAACACCTGACCGCGCTCGGCGTGACCGCGGTCGAACTGCTGCCGGTTCAGGGGATCCTCGACGAGCCGTTCCTCGCCGAGCAGGGGATGGTCAACTATTGGGGCTACAGTCCGATCGCCTATTTCATCGCCGATCCGCGATATGCCGGGCCGGCCGGGACCGCGGGGTTCCGCGATGCGGTTCGGCGTCTGCACGACGCGGGGATCGAGGTGCTCCTTGATGTGGTCTACAACCACACCGGCGAGGGCGACCACAGGGGCCCGACGGTGTCCTTTCGCGGGCTGGACAACGCCTCCTACTACCGTCTGCAGCGGGGGAGACCGCGCTTCTACGCTGACGATACGGGCTGCGGCAACACGTTGAACACGGCGCATCCCTTCGTCGCCAGAATGGCGTTGGACAGCCTGCGGTATTGGGTCGAGGTCATGGGCGTCGACGGCTTCCGCTTCGACCTGGCGACCGCGCTCGGGCGCGAGGACAACGGGTTCGAGGCGGGGGCGGGGTTCCTCGATGCCCTGACCCAGGATCCCGTTCTGTCGGCGGTCAAGCTGATCGCGGAGCCCTGGGACATCGGGCCGAACGGCTATCGGCTCGGCGGTTTTCCGTTTCCGTTCGCCGAATGGAACGACCGGTTCCGCGACGACGTCAGGAAGTTCTGGCGCGGCGACGACCACGGCGCCCACGACCTCGCGGCGCGGCTGCTCGGCTCGTCGGAAGTGTTCGAGGCGGCGGGACGCGCGGCCTGGAGTTCGGTCAACCTCGTCACCGCCCATGACGGCTTCACCCTGGCCGATGTCGCCGCCTACAACGACCGTCACAACGACGCCAACGGCGAGGACAACCGCGACGGTCACGAGGCCAACTACAGTGACAACTGCGGCACCGAGGGGCCGAGCGACGATCCGGCGATCCTGGCCCGCCGTGCCCGCCGACGGCGCAACCTGCTGACCACGCTGCTGGTCTCGCAGGGCACGCCGATGCTGCTCGCCGGCGACGAGATCGCCAACAGCCAGGGTGGCAACAACAACGCCTATTGTCAGGACAACGAGATCGGCTGGGTCGACTGGCCGTCGGCGGACCGGGAGATGCTCGCCTTCGCGCGTCGGCTGACGGCCCTGCGCCGGAACCACCCGGCCCTGCGCCAGGCGCGGTTCCTGCACGGCCGCGTCCGGGCGGACGATGGCCAGCCCGACGTGAGCTGGCGGGCGTTCGACGGTCGGGCCGTGAACTGGCGCGATCCGGGCCTGGACGTCTTCTGCCTGCGTGTGCGCGGGTCGGCGGAGGCGTCCGACCCGTCGCTGGTCGATGACGACGTGTTCCTCGCCTTCAACGCCGAGCGGCGGGACCGGACCGTCGTCCTGCCGGAGCCGCCCGAAGGTCGGATCTGGTGCCGGTATCTGGACACCGCGGGGCCCGACGAACCGGAGCGGCCGGCGACCGACCGCGAACCCGTTTCCGGCGAGTCGGTCGTCGTCTTCGTTCTCGGCGACGCCGACGGCGCGCGGTCGTCCCCATGACCGACGGCGACCTGGACGCGCTTGCCGGTCATGCCGGGCTCCTGGCGCGCTACCACGACCTTTCGGGCGTCGAGCATGTGGCGTCGCAGGAGACCAAGCGGACCCTGCTGACGGCGATGGGCCTGGATGCGGAGAGGCCCGGCGAGGCGCTCCGTCATCGCCAGGCGGAGGAGGCGGAGCGCGCGCTGCCGCCGGCGGTGGTCGTGCGCGCCGGATTTTCCGCCGATGTGCCTGTACGCGAGGGCGCGTGCGGCGACGGCACCGAATGGCGTTTGGCGCCGGATCCGCGGACCGCGGCGACCCTCAACGGTGACCGGGTGCGGGACGGCACGATCCATCTTCCGGCTCTGCCGGTCGGCCTGCATCTCCTGGTCGTACGCGAACGCCATACCTTGATCGTGGCCGCTCCCGACACCGCGCCGGATCTCGCGTTCCGTGACCTGACGCCGCCGTGCTGGGGCGTGACGGCGGCGCTGTACGGGCTGCGCTCCGACGACAACCTGGGGATCGGCACCTATCGCGATCTGGGTCGTGCGGCGGCGGCTCTCGGCCGGCAGGGGGCCGATTTCATCGGTATCAACCCGGTGCATGCGCTGGGCGCCGGATCGGCGACGATCAGCCCGTACTCGCCGACCCATCGCGGTTTCCTGAACACCGACCACATAGCGCCAGAGGGCGAGTATGCGGCCGGTGCCGCCGCCGCGGGCTTGCGGGTGGGCGAGCGGCTCGACTACGCCGCCAGTCGGATGCTGCTGGACGCCGCGCTCCGGGCGGAGCACGCGGTGGCGGCTCCGGCCGACCAGCGGGATTTCCGGGCGTTCCTCGGTCGCGGCGGCACGGCGCTCCGGGATTTCGCAACCTTCGAGGCGCTGTCCCTGTTGCACGGGCCGGACTGGCGGGTCTGGCCCGAGGACCTGAGACACCCGACCACGAGCGCCGTCAGGCGCTTCGCCGAGGAGAGCGCCGACGAGATCGAGCACCATGCCTATCGGCAGTGGCGGGCGGACCGTCAGCTTGCCGAGGCCCAGCGCGCCGCCAAGGAAGCCGGGATGGCCCTTGGTCTGTATGTCGATCTCGCCATCGGCGTGCGGCCGGACGGGGCGGAGGTCTGGGCCGAACCGCATGCCTTCGCGCGCGGCGTGTCGCTCGGAACCCCGCCGGACCAGTTCAACGCCCAGGGACAGGTCTGGGGGCTGGCGCCGCTGTCGCCGCTCGGTCTCGAGGCGGACCTGTACCGCCCCTTCGTCGACACCATGCGGGCGGTGGTGAGCCATGCGGGCATTGCGCGGATCGATCACGTCCTCGGCTTCATGCGCTGCTTCTGGGTGCCGGAGGACGGCGCGCCGGGGGCCTATGTCCGCTATCCGAGCGAGGTGCTGCTCGCCATCGCCAAGGTCGAGGCGTTCCACGCCAATTGCCTGCTGGTCGGCGAGGATCTGGGCGTCCTGCCCGAGGGACTGCGCGACCGCCTTGCCGAATCCCGGCTGTATGGCTGCTCCGTCGCGCAGTTCGAGCGCGGTGCGGACGGCGACCTGCTGCATCCCGCCGACTTCCGGCCGGCGACGGTGGCCAGCTTCGCGACCCACGATACGCCCACCGTTCGGGGCTTCTGGCGCGGTTGGGAGATCGACCGTCAGGAAGCGTTCGGCCAGATCGACGCGGATACCGCGGCCGCGATGCGCCAACGCCGGGATTGGGACCGCCGGCGGCTGCACTGGCTGATCGACGGGGCATCGGACGACCCGCCGGCGGATCTCGATATCGATCACATCGCCCGGCTCCACGCGCTGCTGGCGCAGGGGGCGGGAGAGCTTCTGGCGATCCAGTTGGACGACGTCTTCGCCCGCGTCGAGCAGCCGAACTTCCCGGGAACGGTCGACGAATACCCCAACTGGCGCCTAAAATGCCCGGCAACGATCGGGGAGTTCGAGGATATCCCCGCGCTCGAACCCGTACGCCGCACGGTGGACAGTCGCCGGCGGCGCGATAGATAAGCGGGCGAGTGGAGGAGATGCCCGAGGACATAGCGGCGCGGTACGGTGGCGGACGGGTGTCGGCCATCGGCTCCCGCGCGGCGACGTCGGCGGGCGACAGCGAAGGGAACCAGTACATGCATGGATCGCAGGCCCCGTCCCGGGCGCGCACCGCGTCCGGCGACCTGGAGAGCGCCATCCACAATCACCTGCTCTATTCGATCGGCAAGACCACGGCGGCCGCGTCCCTTTCGGACTGGCGCCTGGCCCTGTCGCGGGCGGTGCGGGACCTGGTGGTCGACCCGTGGTTCGAGACCACCCGTCGGATCTACGCGGAGGACCGCAAGCGGGTCTACTACCTGTCCATGGAGTTCCTGATCGGCAGGTTGCTTGAGGACGCGATCCTCAACCTCGGCCTCGAGGAGCAGGCCCGCAGCGCCATGTACCGGCTTGGTATGAATTACGATCAGGTGGTGGACGACGAGCCGGACGCGGCGCTGGGCAATGGCGGCCTCGGCCGCCTCGCGGCGTGCTTTCTCGACAGCATGTCCACCGTCGGCGTTGCCGCCTACGGTTACGGGATCCGCTATCAGCACGGTCTGTTCAAGCAGCGCTTCCGCGACGGCTGGCAGATCGAGCAGCCCGAGGACTGGCTGACCCAGGAGCACCCCTGGGAGTTCCAGCGCGCGGAGAGCGTCTATCCGATCGGTTTCGGCGGTGACGTGAGCGTCGGCGAGACCGGCCGCAAGGTCTGGGAACCGGCGGAGACGGTGCTGGCTGCCGCCTACGACACCCCGGTTCCGGGCTGGCGGGGGCGCTGGGTCAACACGCTGCGCCTGTGGTCGGCACAGCCGACGCAGGTCTATGATCTGGAGCCGTTCTCGCGTGGAGACTACCTCGGCGCGGCGGCGCCGGCGATCCTGGCGGAAACCATCAGCCGGGTGCTCTACCCCGACGACAGTACGCCCCAGGGCAAGGAGTTGCGGCTCAAGCAGGAGTATTTCTTCACAGCCGCGTCGCTGCGCGACCTGGTCCGCCGCTTCGCCGCCCACCACAAGGATGTGCGCAAGCTGCCGGACAAGGTCGCGGTGCAGCTGAACGACACGCACCCGGCAATCGCCGGCCCCGAACTGGTTCGCATCCTGGTCGACGAGCACGGGCTGGAGTTCGACGAGGCGTTCCTGACGGCCCGCGGCTGCCTGCACTACACCAACCACACGCTGATGCCCGAGGCGCTGGAGCGCTGGCCCGTCGACCTCATGCAGCGCGTGCTGCCGCGGCACATGGAACTCATCGAGCGCATCGACGAGGCCCATGCGGTGTCGACGAAGGCGGCCAACCGTCCGCGCCCGGACGGGGTGCGGATCGTCGATGGCGACAATGTGCGCATGGGCGACCTCGCATTCATCGCCGCGCGCCGGGTCAACGGTGTGTCGGCCCTGCACACCGAGCTGATGAAGCGCACCGTATTCCGCGAGTTGCACGAGCTGCACCCGGAGCGGATCGTCAACCAGACAAACGGGGTGACCCCTCGGCGCTGGCTCGCCGGCTGCAATCCGGCGCTGAGCAGCCTGCTGACCGAGGCGGTCGGTCACGGTTGGGAGACCGATCTCGACCAGCTCAAGGCGATCGCGCCGCTGGCCGACGACTCGGGGTTCCGGACCCGCTTCGCCGCCGCAAAGCAGACGAACAAGGAACTGCTGGCCCACTACCTCAAGCAACGGCTGGACATCGAGATCGACCCGCTCGCGATGTTCGACATCCAGATCAAACGCATCCACGAGTACAAGCGCCAGCTCATGAACGTGCTCGAAGCGGCGGCGGTGTGGAACGAGATGAGGCGCGATCCGTCGGCGCCGTTCGCTCCCCGTGTGCGGATCTTCGGCGGCAAGGCGGCGCCCGGCTACGCCATGGCCAAGCTCGTCATCAAGCTGATCAACGATATCGGGCGCACCATCAACGGCGATGAGGCGGCCCGGCACCGCCTGGCGATCGTCTATCCGCCCAACTACAACGTCTCGATGGCCGAGGTGCTGATCCCCGCCGCCGACCTGAGCGAGCAGATCTCGACCGCCGGCATGGAGGCGTCCGGCACCGGCAACATGAAGTTCGCCATGAACGGCGCGCTCACCATCGGCACGCTCGATGGCGCCAATGTCGAGATCCGCGAGCGGGTCGGCGACGAGAACATCTTCATCTTCGGCAAGACCGCCGACGAGGTGACGGCCACCCGCGCGGCGGGCTACGATCCGTCGGCGGCGATCGCGGCCTCGCCGCGGCTTTCGGAAGTGATCGACCAGATCGAGTCCGGCGTGTTCTCGCCCGAGGATCCGGAACGTTACCGAGCGCTGGTCGACAATCTGCGGGGCCACGACTGGTTCATGGTCTGCGCCGATTTCGACGCCTACTACGCCGCCCAGCGCCAGGTCGACGCTGCCTGGCAGCATCGCGACGACTGGGCGCGCAGCGCGGTCCTGAACACCGCGCCGATGGGGTGGTTCTCCTCCGACCGCACGATCCGAGGCTACGCCGAGGACGTCTGGGAGGTCGACGCCCGGGTATAGAGCGCGGTCGGTCCGGGTCGAAACGATCCGAACCGTGAATCGCCCTCTAAAGCGTTGAAGACAGAGCAAACTGACACGACCGGATGTGTCCGACCGATCGTGATTTGCTGTTGTGCCACCGGTCGAACGGAGAACCATGACCGACGAACGTCCGCTCATCGATCCCACGGCCGCCGCCGATATCGCGCGCGGCATCCATGCCGACCCGTTCTCGGTACTCGGTCCGCACCCGCACGACGGCGGTTATGTGCTGCGCGCGTTTCTGCCGGGAGCGGATCGGGTCGAGGCGATCGCCGCGGCGTCCGGCGAATCGGTCGCGACCCTGCAGCCGGCCGGAGCGGAGGGTGTCTTCGCCGGCGCGCTGGCCGCTCCTCCGGGCCCCTATCGCCTGCGGGCCTGGAGGGGGGAGGAGACCTGGGAGACCGCCGACCCCTATGCCTTTCCGCCGGTGATCGGAACGCAGGACGAGCACTACCTCTCCGAGGGCAGTCACCTGCGGCTGTGGGAGGTGCTGGGCGCCCATCCGATGACCCTGGACGGCGTGGACGGCACCCATTTCGCGGTCTGGGCGCCGAACGCGATGCGCGTCTCGGTCGTGGGGGACTTCAATGAGTGGGACGGCCGGCGCCATGTGATGCGGGTTCGCGGAGCGACCGGAATCTGGGAGATCTTTCTGCCCGGCGTCGCCTCCGGCGCCCGCTACAAGTATGAGATCCGCGGACCCGGCGGGGTGCTGCAGCCCCTGAAGGCGGATCCGGTCGGATTCGGCTCGGAGCACCCGCCGCAAAACGCGTCCATCGTGCGCGACCTGCGCGGCTACGACTGGCGGGATGGCGAGTGGATGGCCGCCCGGGCGGCGCGCAACCGGGTGGATGCGCCGATCTCCATCTACGAGGTGCATCTGGGCTCCTGGAAGCGGCGATGGGAGGAGGGCGGACGCAGGCTGTCCTACCGCGAGCTTGGGGAGGATCTGGTTCCCTACGTCGCCGACATGGGGTTCACGCATCTCGAGATTCTGCCCGTGTCGGAGCACCCGTTCGACGGGTCGTGGGGCTACCAGCCGGTCGGCCTGTTCGCGCCGTCGATCCGCTACGGCACGCCGGAGGAGTTCCGCGACTTCGTCACCGCCTGCCACGCGCACGGGCTGGGTCTGATCCTCGACTGGGTGCCGGGGCATTTTCCCAACGACCCGCACGGCCTCGCCCGCTTCGACGGCAGCGCGCTCTACGAGCACGCTGACCCGCGGGAAGGGTTCCACCAGGACTGGAACACCCTGATCTACAATTTCGGCCGCCGGGAGGTGGCGAATTTCCTGATCGCCAACGCCCTGTACTGGACGACGGAGCACCATGCCGACGGCCTGCGCGTGGATGCCGTGGCCTCGATGCTGTACCGCGATTACAGCCGCGCGGCGGGCGAATGGGTGCCGAACGTCCATGGCGGGCGCGAGAACCTGGAGGCGATTGCGCTGCTCCGGCGCATGAACGAGGTGGTCTACGGTGCCGACCCGTCAGTGATGACGGTGGCCGAGGAGTCGACCGCGTGGCCCGGGGTGTCTCGACCGACGGATGCGGGGGGGCTCGGGTTCGGCTTCAAGTGGAACATGGGCTGGATGAACGACACCCTGGAATACATGCAGGAGGACCCGATCCACCGGCGGCATCATCACGCGAAGATGACGTTCGGACTGGACTACGCCTTCACCGAGAACTTCGTTCTGCCCCTGAGCCATGACGAGGTGGTGCACGGCAAGGGCTCGATCCTCGGGCGGATGCCGGGCGACCGATGGCAGCGTTTCGCGAACCTGCGCGCCTACTATGCGTTCATGTGGACCCATCCCGGGAAGAAGCTGCTCTTCATGGGCGGCGAATTCGGCCAGCAGAGCGAGTGGGACCATGACGGCGCGCTCGACTGGGACTGCCTGGAGGCGGCAGAGCATGCCGGGGTGCGTAACCTGGTCCGCGACCTGAACCGGCTGTACCGCGAGGTGCCGGCGCTGCACCGCCGTGACGCACGGGCCGACGGTTTCCGGTGGATCAATGGCGGCGCCGAGGCGGAATCGGTAATCGCCTGGGCACGGTTCGGCGAGGCCGACGACCCTCCGGTCGCGGCGGTGTTCAATTTCACGCCGGTGCCGCGCCGGGGCTGGCGGATCGGACTGCCGGCGGGCGGGCGCTGGGCCCTGCGCCTCAACACCGATGCCGCTGTCTACGGCGGCGGCGGGGCGGAAACTTGGGACGGGTTCGAGGCGGAGGCGATACCGTGGGACGGTTTCGAGTTCTCGATCCCGGTGGACCTGCCGTCGCTGGCCGCTTTGGTTCTGGAGCGGAGCGTCTGAGGCGGGACCGGCCTGCCGCGTGGCTCAGGCGATATCGCGGCCGAGGGTCTCGTCGTCCGTTATAAGCCCCTTGGCCAGATCCTCCTCCAGGTCCCGGACCCGGGACCAGAGCGCTGTCTTGGTTTCCACCGGCAGGCTCTCAAGCGTCTGCTGGCAGAGGATCAGGCTCAGGTTGTCGTTGTTGTCGATCGCACTGGCGAGATCGGTGTACGCCGAACTCTTCCGCCCCAGCACCTCGGCGATGGCCTTCAGGACGATGTTCTTCTTGGACATCTTCGGTCCCCAGGAAACGGACGCGGAAACTGTAAGTGATTCGCGAATCCGGCGTCCATGCCCGGATGGCCCCTCGCGTGTGATTCTTCACACGATGGGAGATTGCGGGTTGCCAGAACCGACCGATAAATTGGATAGTGTTTTAGAAAAATACGGCCGTTGACACGGTCCGCGCACACGGAAGGACTGCGGATCGGCATGCGAATGTTTCGACGAAACGCGGGATCTCGAGAGACGGCCGATTCAGATCGGGCTCCACTCCGCCTTGCAAAGAACGCCAGCGCCCGCCTGGATGACGAGGGATCCGGACTCAATCCGCTCGCGGTGTCTCTGCTTCGGTTCTGGTACGCTCACCGGCTCGACACGGGGCTTCCGGACCGCAGGACCTTCGATCCGGCCGGTATGGCCACGTGGCTCGGCTACATCAGCATCTACGAGTACATTCCCGAGCGCGAAGACTTCCGCAATCGTCTGGAAGGCAGTTTCACCGTCGACAAGACCGGAGAGAACTGGACCGGGCGGTACGCATCGGAGGTGGACTCGAAGTTCGGGTCGCGGTTTCTTGCGGAACTGCTGGAGACCCGGAGCCAGCGGGCACCCCGCATCGACCTCATCCAGATCTTCCAGAACGACTTCGGCGTGGCGGAGCGCCTGCTTCTGCCCGTGTCCCGGATCGGAAGCGACGAGGCGGACCAGGTCTTCGTCGCGATCTTCGCCAGCGCATCGCAGGCTACCGTGATGGCCTGAACGACGGCGGGGCCACGGCGATCCCCTCCTCATTCAATCGGACCCTCATCTCCCCGAGTTGGTCGGCATAGCGCCGCCACGCGCCGACGGACCTGTCGTGGATCGGCTCGCGGACCTGTTCGAGGCTCGCGGTGCGCACCAGACGGAGATTGCCCGCGAAATCGAGACAGCGTGCGTTCCACGGCAGACCGCAGTAGTCCAGCAGCGCGTGGACCGTGGCGTCGGGGTTGGCGACGAGGCGTTCGTAGGTCAGCTCGAACATGCCGTCGGGCCGGCGCTCCATCCAATGCGTCATGAACCGGCGATAGGTGGCGTAGAGTTGCGCGACCTCGCTCTGATCGTAGGCATAGAGGAATCCCCAGCCGACGAAGTTGTGCCGATAGATCGAGAAACAGGTATCCATCGGGTCGCGCCGGCAATGGACGATCCGGGCCCGAGGCAGGGCGGCCCAGATCGCGGGAATCATCTGAAAATTGCCGGGGGTCTTGTTGACCGTTACCGGCCGGCCGCTTGGCTCCAGCGACGCCTCGTAGGCGGTGCCGATCCGGCGCCAGTCGTCGAGCGCGAGGTGGCGGGCGCCGTCGGGAAACGCGTCCTCGCGGTCGATCCGTTCGAGGCCGCGAAGCATTTCGCGGCGCAGGTTCTGTATCTCGCCGGCTCCGTGAACCATCGGGTGGCTCGCCAGGATCTGTTCGACCAGGGTCGTGCCGGAGCGCGGCAACCCGACGACGAAGATGTGGTCGAGTCCCGGACCATCGGCGGAACCGGCGTTCTGGCCGACGATCGGGTCGAATGCCGCAACGATCCGCGAGAAGTACGCCCGATCCGCAATGCTCGAATAGGTGAACTGCCGGCGCACGAAGCCGTTGGCCGTGGCGAGATGCTGAAACGCCCGGTCGGTGTCGCCCAGGTCGTCGAACACCTTGAACAGGGCGAAATGAGTGTCCGCCAACTGCCGTGGCGGCAGATCCGGACGTGCCGCGAGGCGAAGCAGAGCGTCGACCCGATCGTCCATCTCCATCTGGCGTGTGATCCGGGCCAGACTGTAGTGGGCCGCGGTGTTGGTCGGTTCGAGACGGACGGCGTCGCGGAAGGCGAGGCGGGCGGCATCGGTCTGGCCGGCTTCGAGAAGCCTGGTGCCAAGGCGAAGATGGGCAGCGGAGGAGCCGGGCGCCAGGTCGACGGCGTTCCTGCAGGCCGCGATCGCCTCCTCGATCCGGTAGCGGTCGACCAGGACGTCGGACAGGGCCAGCCAGGGCGCCGGGCCGGGGTCACGCTCGAGGATCCGCCGCAGGGCCTGTTCGGCGTCCTCGAGCCGGCCGAGCTGACGCATGCCCAGCGCGAAGGCGAACTGGCTCCGGGTTTCGCCGGAGACGACCAGGGCTTCGCGATAGGCGGCCTCGCTCGCATCCAGCCGTCCCACCTCCGTCAGTTGGCCGGCGAGGGCGAGGGCGATGTCGACACGGCCACGCGCGGCGGCGCGCGCCTTCTCAAGCTGCGTGACCGAGGCCTTGCCGGCACCGAGGGCGGAGAGAACTAGGCCGGAGCCGAACAGTGCGTCCTCCTGGCCGGGCGCCAGACGCAGGATCGACTCGTACGCGTCGAGCGCGGCGCGCAGCCTGCCCGCCCGATGCAGGGACCGGGCGTGGGTCAACGCCTCGGCAATCGCGGAGGTATCGGTGACGCTGGTAGACACGGGATCGCCGGGATCGACGGGATCCGGCAATGGTTGGTCGGACAGTGACGTAGACCCCACACGGGCAGGTCCCGGCGACGCTGCTCTCCTGACAAAAAGATGGGGAGCCGGAGCGCGTCGACACAGGGGATAAATTAACGCAATACGGGAAATTATATTGTGCCGCTGGTGCAGGGAACGAGGTGGGACGGATCTCTTTGACAGCCGCCGGGGCTACCGATTCATAATCGCGGCCATGTCGTATGTGTATTTATCCCCTCCGGCGCTGGTTCCGCCCGGGGGCGCCCCCGTCCGGAGTTTCTGGTCCCTGCGGTACGTGCACGGGTGCCATGGCTGACCGCGGTTATGTCGAGGAGACCCGTCGTCTGCTTGCCCTCGCCGAGGCGCAGTCGCGTGGTGGCGATCATGGCGGCTCGGCACTGACCCTCCGGCATGTCGCCCGACGCCATCCGGGTGTCGCCGTCGGCTGGCTGCAGGCGGCGATCGCCGGCCAGGCCGCGAGCCGGCCGGGTATCGCACTCCGTGATCTGCACCGGGCTCTGGTGCTCGATCCGGGACTGGCGCCCGGCGCACCGACCCTCGTTGCCCTGAGCCAGGACGCGGGACGCGCGCAGCGCCATCGCGCGGCGGCGATCTGGGCGGTCACCCATCCGGGCAATGGCGACGCGCTCGCGACCTATGCCGGCAGCCATCAGCAGGCCGGTCGCCTGGAGCCGGCGGAAAGCCTGGCCCGGCGCGCGCTGCGGCGCGATCCCCGTCTTGGATGGGTCCGCGCCAACCTCGCCGTCACGCTGCGCGACACCGGCCGGCCCGACGCCGCGGTGACGGAACTGCGCCGGGCGGCCGTGCTCGATCCGGGCAGTGCCCTGGTCTGGCGGCGGACGGCGGCGTTGCGGGAGGTGCTGTCGGATCTTGCGGCCGCGGAGATTGCGGCCGTACGGGCGCTGGCCGCTGACCCGCAGGATCACGCGGCCGCCATCGTCCTCGCTCTGGTGGAGCGCCGCCAGGGGCGGCTGGAGCGGGCCCTGACGCGGCTGCGCTCGTTGCCGGAGGAGATCGCCGGCGAGACCGGGCGCGAGACGGTGGAGTTCGAACTGGGGACGCTGCTGGACCGCCTGGGCGATCCGGCGTCGGCATACCGTCACTTTCAGCGCGCCAACGATCTGGCAGCGGAACGCGCGGGTCCCGGCGCGGCGGATCCGACATCCTTTCTCGCCATCCTGTCCGGATACGAGGCGGCTTTGCAGGCGCCCTGGCCCTCGCGATGGTTGCCGCTCGACGATGCGCCGGCGCCATTGGTCTTCATGGTCGGTTTTCCGCGTTCCGGCACAACGCTTCTCGATCAGATCCTCGACGCTCACCCACGGATCCGGGTGATCGAGGAGCAGCCGGTTCTCGCCGGTCTCGGCAGCGAGTTTGCCCGACAGCCGGCCACGGTCGCCGAACGGATCGCCGCGATGGAGGAACCGGAGGCTGAACGTCTGCGCGCCGATCTCGCCGCGCGGGCGGCCCGATGGGGCGAGCGCGGGGGAGGGGCGGTGGTCGTCGACAAGATGCCGCTGAACACGGTCTATCTGCCGCTTGCGCTGCGGCTGTTCCCGAGGGCAAAGGTGATCCTGTCGGTACGCCATCCCTGCGACTGCTGCCTGAGCTGTTTCATGCAGCCGATCCGTCTGAACCCGGCGATGGCGAGCTTCACCAGCATCGACGGCGCGACGGCGCTCTACGTGCGGGTGATGGCGATCTGGCAGCGGGTTGCGGCGGAATTGACGCCGGACTGCGTGCAGGTTCGCTACGAGGACCTGATCGGCGATGTGGAGGGAACGGCGCGGCGGGTGCTCGAGTTCCTTGAACTGGAGTGGGACGAGGCCGTTCTCGACCATACCGGCCACGCCAGAACGCGCGGGGTGATCCGCACGCCCAGCTTCCGCCAGGTCTCCGAACCGATCTACACCCGGTCCCGCGGACGATGGGAGAGTTACCGTCCGCAGATGGAGCCTTACCTGGAGCGGCTACGCCCGTTCATCGACGGTTTCGGGTACGGCAACTCTGGTTAGCTGCCTCCGAGGCAGTCGCGCAGCGTCGTCGCCATCGAGCGGATGAGCTGCGAGTAGAGCGCCGGTCCCTCGGGAATATCGCTACCGAGCGGGTCGAGGGTGCCGATCCTGACATCGGTGCCTTCGACGATGACCTCCGCGATCGACGGATCGAACTGCGGCTCGATGAACACGCAGACGATGCCATCGTCCACCAGTTCGTCGCGCAGCTCGGCGATCCGCTTCGCACCCGGACGGATCTCCGGGTTCACCACGATCGCCTCGCTTCCGGGCAGGCCGAAACGGTCCTCGAAGTGAATGTAGGCATCGTGGAACACCAGGAACGGCTGGAACCACACGGGCTCCAGGATGCCGCGAACCTCCTCGGTCAGGGCCGCGAGTTCGGCGGACATGCGCTCGGCATTGGCGCGGAAGGTGTCGGCGTGTTCCGGCATCGCCTCTGAAAGGCTGGTGGCGATCGCCGCGACCATGGCGCGGGCATTCTCGGGGTCGAGCCAGACATGCGGATCCTCCGGCCCGTGATGGTGACCATCATGGTCGCCGTGACCTTGCCCCGCGTGGTCGTCGTCGTGCTCGTGCTTGTGGTGCGCGTCCTTGTCGTGGTCGTCGTCGTGCCCGGGCTTGTGGTGCGCGTCCTTGTCGTGGTCGTCGTCATGCCCGGGCTTGTGGTGCGCGTCCTTGTCGTGGTCGTCGTCGTGTCCGTGTTTGTGATGCGCGTCCTTGTCGCCGTCCTTCTCGGTGTGGGCGGCGTGGTCACCGGACTCGCCGGACATGCGCTGAACGATGCCGGGTGCCTCGATCATCGTCTCGATCGTCGCCTTCGCGGCCAGCGTCTCGATCGGGTGCTCCAGCGGCGTCTCGATCTCGGGCCCGATCCAGAAGACGACTCGGGCCTCGGCGAGCCTGCGGGCATCAGACGGTTTCAGCGAGTAGGTGTGCGGCGACGCCGTGCCCGGAATCAGCAGGTCCGGGGTGCCGACGCCTTGCATGACCCCGGCGACGAGGGAGTGCAGCGGTTTGATCGTAGCCACCACGCCGCTGTCCGCCCGGACGGCGGAAGGCGCGGCAAGGGCGAGCCCGGCTGCGGCGATGACGGCGAGGATCCGCATAGAGAGCTCCTGTATGTTACACTATAACGTTGCGGAGAGTCCTAGCCGCTGTCATATGTCCGCGCAAGAGGCAACTGGGGGACCAGATGAACCGCGACGTTTCGATCCGCCAACCGGCCGCGGACCTTGGTTCGCCGATCGGATCGGACCCACTGGTCCGACTCAGGGATGTCGGCGTGCGCCGGTCCGGCCGGTGGCTGACGCGCCATGTGGATCTCGATGTGCGGCCGGGTGAGATCGTGACCCTGATCGGGCCGAACGGCTCGGGAAAGACGACCACGGCGAAGGTCGCGGCCGGCATCCTGACCGCCGACGAGGGCCGGATCGAGGGCCGGCGGGGCATGCGGATCGGCTACGTCCCGCAGAGAATCCAGATCGACTGGACCCTGCCGATGACCGTGAGGCGTCTGATGACGCTGACCGGCCGTTACGGCCGCGGGGAGGTCGACGCGGCGCTGGAGGCGGTTGGCGTCGCCGACCTTGCCGACGCGGAGGTGCAGTCCCTGTCCGGCGGCGAGTTCCAGCGCGCGCTGCTGGCCCGCGCCATGGTGCGGCGGCCGGACCTCTTGATCCTCGACGAACCGGTTCAGGGGGTGGACTTCACCGGCGAGGTGACGCTGTACGCGCTCATCAAGCGGATCCGCGACGAGACCGGATGCGGCATCCTGCTGATCTCCCACGATCTTCACGTCGTCATGGCGGAGACGGATACGGTGGTCTGCTTGAACGGGCACGTCTGCTGTCGCGGTACGCCGCAGAGCGTCGCCGAGAACCCGGAATACCAGCGGCTGTTCGGCGGCCGGGCCGCCGGCGCGCTGGCGGTCTACCGGCACCAGCACGATCACACCCACCTGCCCGACGGACGCATCCGCCACGCCGATGGCTCGATCACCGACGGGCACGCCCACCACCACGAACACCTTCACCAACACGATCACCGCGACCATGCTTGACGACTTCTTTGTGCGGGCGCTGCTGGCCGGGATCGGCGTGGCGCTGACCGCCGGCCCGCTCGGTTGCTTCGTCGTGTGGCGCCGAATGGCCTATTTCGGCGACACCATGGCCCATGCCGGGCTGCTTGGGGTGGCGCTCGCGCTGGTCCTGCAGGTGGCGCCGGTGATCGGCGTCTTCGTGGTGGCGGCCGCGATCGCCGGCGTGCTGTTGCTGCTCGACCGCCGCGGGGCGCTGTCGACCGATGCGCTGCTCGGCCTGCTCTCCCACGGCACGCTCGCAGTGGGCCTGGTGATGGTCGCGCTGATGACGACGGTGCGGATCGACCTGACGGCCCTGCTGTTCGGCGATGTTCTGGCCGTGGGGGTGGACGATGTGGTCCTGATCTGGGTCGGCGGGGCGGTGGTCCTGGCGGCCCTGGCGTGGATCTGGCGCCCGCTGCTGGCCGATACCGTCCACCCGGATCTGGCCGCCGCCGAGGGCATGCGTCCGGAGCGTGCGCGGGCGGTGCTGATGCTGCTGATGGCCCTGGTGATCGCGGTGGCGATGAAGGTGATCGGCGTGCTGCTGATCACCGCCCTGCTCATCATACCGGCAGCGGCGGCCCGGCGTCTGGCGGCCACGCCGGAGGCGATGGCCGTGGTCGCGGCGCTGACCGGCACGCTGTCGGTGATTGCCGGACTGTTCGGGTCGCTGCAGTGGGACACGCCGTCGGGACCGTCGATCGTGGTCGCGGCGGTGATGCTGTTCGCGATCGGCCTCGCCGTGCCGGGCATTCGGTTCGGTCGGTAGAGAGCGCGATCGGTTCAGGACACGAAACAGGCCTCCAGCCGGCCGGTATCGGCCTCGCTGTTGTCGTCGAACAGCGCTTCCTTGGTGACGTCTCCGCGTCCGGTGAAGCGCGCGCTCACCCGGCCGTCGGCGATCTCGTCGGTCGAGACAATGGTCGGGGCGAAGCCGGCCGTATCGTCCAGGTCGACCGTGAAGCCGTACTGGTCGCCCGGTCCGAATCGGCGGAATCTCAGCGTCATAACGCTGTCACCATCACTGATTTCCGTCCGTTCCGCAATTTCTGCGGTCCCCCGGGCCTCCTCGAACGGCTGATACACGCTTTCGCCGGCGCCGCGTTCGGTGACGTCGAAGATCAGGCGGCCGCGCGACGGGCCGAGATCGATCTCGACCTCGCTCACCGACCATCCGGGATCGCTCGCGTTGACCAGGGTGAAGCGGTCGGCCGGCGCATCCTCCTGGAAGGTCACGATCAGGCGCGGGCCGCAGGCGTCGGCCAGCGCCGTCGCGGGAAACAGCAGGACCGCGAGACAGACTAGAGGGCGCATCGGATCCTCCGAACTCGGCGATGATGCCAGCAACCTAGATCGCGGCCGACGCGTCGCAACCTGGAATGCGGTTTCGTGCCGACGTGGCGGTCATACCGGTATGACCGGGCGACGTCGGTCAGCGGCCCTCGCCGAACAGCAGGGTGATGTTGATCCGCCTGTTGGTATGGCCCGGGGCGAAGGAGAAGCGGTCGGTCTCGTGGATCAGCCGGCTGTCGAACACGACCGCGCGGTTGGCGCGGTGTGGCACGCGGATGAAGTCGTCCTTCCGCGTGCCGAGGTAGTCGTAGATGAACTCGGCCGACGCGGTGTTGTAGGTGCGGAAGTCCCACTCGGGCGGGGCCGCCTTGCGGTAGACGATCAGCCCGCCGGTCTCGGGGTCGAGGTTGGCCTCGTCCGGGGTGATCCAGAAGTTGAGGTTGATCCGCGCGAAGTCGGCATGGGGGTTGATGCCGGCCATCGTCTGCTCGTAGCTGTAGGCCCAGATCACCTTGACCGTCAGGCCGCCGAACACCCGCGGCATCCGGGCTTGCAGTTCATCGGCGATGCGCACGACCAGCGGGTCGCCGAACCCCTCGCGGAAATAGGCGCCGAGGTAGCCCGCCGCCTTGATCTGATGCCAGATCGTGCTGTCCCAGCAGAACCGTCGCAGCGCGGCGAGCGCATCCGGCGTCAGCAGCCCGTCGATGGTGATGGCCCGCGGGTCGCCGTCCAGAAAGGCGCGCTCCCGTTCGTCCCAGTCGACGGCCTCGCTCAGGGCCGGGGTGTCGCCCCACCCGGTGGAGGCGAGATGAACGAAGCGCCCGTAGCTGCGGGCGACCGCGGCGTAGCGGGTGTCGTCGAGCTCGAAGGTGGCGGCGGCACGCTCCTGCGGGGTCAGTCCGGCGATGAGTGCTGCGTAGCGCTCGGGCTCGTCGCAGAGCGCCGGGGGCAGCAGGCCGCGCTCGCGCAGGTGCAGAAGCTGGGCGTGATCGTGGGCCAGCCTGTGCCAGCAGGTCAGCCGGGGGATCGGCCTCGCCGGCTCCACCGGAAGCTGCGGATCGGGATCCGGGCCCTGATGGGTCAGCGCGCGACCGTGCAGGAGGCGCCCATAGCGCCGGTAGGCGTCGGCGGCGCCGGCGAGGTCCGCGCCGCCGACCCGCGCGACGCCGAGATTGAACCAAAGCGCCGGCTCGGTTAGCGCCAGCCGGGCAAGTCGGTCGAACAGCCGGGCGGCTGCCGACGGATCGCCCGCGTTCATCGTCCGTTCGGCCAGCGCCGTCGCCGCTCCGGTGTCGCCGGGCTGTAGAACCAGGGCGCGTCGCGTCGCCCCGTTCGCTTCCGATAGCCGTCCAAGACCAGCCAGTGCCGTGGCCCGACTGGTATGCAGGACCGGTGAGAGCGGTGCGGACCGGATCGCCGCGGCGAAGCGGGCCTCGGCCTCGCCGTGCTCGCCGGCCCGAAGCGCGATCAGCCCGAGCTGGGCGAGCGCGACCGGGTGCCCCGGAGCGTCGTCCAGGACAGACGCGTACAGGGTGCGAGCCTTGTCCGTGTCGCCCGCCGCCAGGGCCTGACCGGCTTCCGCCAGCCGATCCTGTGGGACAGGGCGCGGGGGAGAGGAGGCCGGGGGAGAAGGATCCGGGGAGGGCCGGGGCTCGATCTGCATGGCGCGAACGCTAGCGCAGAAATACGCCGCAGGCGAGAGGCGGTGGGGAGGGGGCCGGGGCAGACCCGGCCCCGCCTTCAGGCGCCGAGCGCCTTCACCATCACGTCGGAGAAACGTCGGGTGAAGCTCTTGGGATCGCTCACCGGCTCGCCCTCGAGGATCCGCGCCTGCTCGAACAGCAGGTGCGCGGCATCGTCAAGGCCGTCGGACTTGCCGTCCTTCACCAGCTTGGCGAGGCCCTTGATCAGCGGGTGATCCGGGTTCACCTCGAGCACCCGGGGCGCGGCCTGGTCGAGCTGCTTGTGCTGGCGCAGCATGCGCTCGAGGTTCATGTCCAGATCGGTCTCGTCGGCGATCAGGCAGACCGGGCTCTCGGACAGCCGGTCGGTCGAGCGCACGTCCTTCACCGTCGCACCCAGAGCGAGTTTGACCGAGGCGATCAGGCCGTCGATCGCGCCGCTTTCCTCGGTCTTGTCCGCCTCCTTGTCCGCATTGTCGGCCGTGTCGGCGTCCTCGGACTTGATGCCGGCGAGATCGGCGCCGCCACGAGTGATCGACTTGAGCGGCTTGCCCTTGACCCCGTCGAACATCGCCTGGACCCAGAACTCGTCGATCGGGTCGGTCAGGAACAGCACCTCGACGCCCTTCTTCAGGAAGCCCTCGAGCTGCGGCGACGCCTTGGCCGCGGCTTCGTCCTCCGCGGCGATGTAGTAGATCGCCCCCTGACCCTCCTTCATGCGCTCGATATAGGCGTCGAGTCCGACCAGACCGTCGCCGGCGCTGGAGCGGAAACGCACCAGATCCAGCAGCGCGTCCTTGTGGTCGGCGCCGTCGGCGTAGAGCCCCTCCTTAAGCACGGCGCCGAAGCTGTGCCAGAACGTGTCGTAGGCTTCGGGATCCTTCTTCGCCTTCTTGGCCAGCTCGCTCAGGACGCGCTTGGTCAGCGCCTTCGAGATCGTGGTGACTACGGGGTTGTTCTGCAGCATCTCGCGGCTGACGTTCAGCGGCAGATCCTCGCAGTCGACCACGCCCTTGAGGAACCGCAGCCAGGTGGGAACCAGCCCCTCGACCTCGTCGGTGATGAAGACCCGCTTCACGTAGAGCTTCACGTGATGGCGACGCTCCGGGTGGAACAGGTCGAACGGTCGCTGGGTCGGTACGAAGAGCAGGCCGTGGTACTCGATCCGTCCCTCTGCCTTCCAGTGGACGGTCATCCACGGGTCGTCGAAAGCGTGGCCGACGTGGTGATAGAACTCCTTGTAGTCGTCCTCGGAGATGTCGCTCTTCGGCCGGGTCCACAGGGCGGAGGCCCGGTTGAGCGTCTCCTCCTCGCCGTCGTCCGTGCCGGCGAACACCACGGGGAAGGGGATGTGGTCGGAATAGGTGCGCACGACCGTCTGGATCCGCGCCTTCTCCAGGAACTCCTTGGCGTCCTTCTTCAGGTGGAGGGTGATGATCGTGCCGCGCGAGGCCTTCTCCGCCGGCGCGACCGTGTATTCGCCAAGTCCGTCCGACGACCAGACGTGGGCCGCGGACTCGCCGGCCTTGCGGGTCAGGACCTCGACCCGATCGGCGACCATGAAGGCGGAATAGAACCCGACACCGAACTGGCCGATGAGGCTTGTGTCCGGTTTGCCGTCGCCGCCGATCTCGTCGACGAAGGCGGCCGTGCCCGAGCGCGCGATGGTGCCGAGGTTGTCGTGCAACTCGGCCTCGGTCATGCCGACGCCGTTGTCCGAGAGGGTCAGCGTCTTTGCCTTCTCGTCGACCGCGATGCGGATCCGGAAGCTGCTGTCCTCGGCGGTCAGATCCGGGTCGGAGATCGCCAGGAAGCGCAGCTTGTCGCAGGCATCGGCGGCGTTGGAGATCAACTCGCGCAGGAACACCTCGCGGTCGCTGTACAGCGCGTTTGCAACGATGTGCAGCAGCTTGGAGACTTCGGCTTGAAAGGATCTCGTTTCGGCAGCCATGGCAATGGGTCCGTTGTTGCTATTGAGACTGTCAGGACGGCGTGGAGATATGGCCGATCTGCGACGGCTGCAAGACCTTCTCTTCGCGGGCGTCCATATGTGTTATGCCATCGCTTGCACCGCGCCCTCCACGTCGTAAATCTCCCGCATGGTCCTCGCCTCGCCCGCCGCTTCGGTCACGGCCGTCCTCGGCCCCACCAACACCGGCAAGACGCACCTCGCGATCGAGCGCATGCTGGCGCACCGCGACGGCGTGATCGGCTTTCCGCTGCGTCTTCTGGCGCGTGAGAACTACGACAAGATCGTCGCCCGCAAGGGCCGGCGCGCGGTGGCCCTCGTCACCGGCGAGGAGAAGATTATCCCGCCGGACGCGAAGTATTTCGTTTGCACGGTGGAGTCGATGCCGCTCGACCGCGCGTTCGAGTTCCTGGCGGTGGACGAGGTGCAACTCGCCGGAGATCCGGAACGGGGCCACGTCTTCACCGACCGGCTGATGCATGCGCGCGGCCTCGACGAGACGATGCTGCTCGGCGCCGAGACGATCCGGCCTCTGCTGAGACGGCTGGTTCCGGATGCCCGCTTCGAGACCCGCACGCGACTGTCGAAGCTCTCCTATTCCGGTCTGTGCAAGATGACGCGGCTGCCGAGGCGCAGTGCCGTCGTGGCGTTCTCCGCCGCCGATGTCTACGCCATCGCCGAGGTGGTCCGCCGTCAGCGCGGCGGTGCCGCGGTCGTGATGGGCGCGCTCAGCCCGCGTACCCGCAACGCCCAGGTGCAGATGTACCAGGAGGGCGACGTCGACTATCTGATCGCCACCGACGCGATCGGCATGGGCCTGAACATGGACATCGATCACGTGTTCTTCGCCGCCGACCGCAAGTTCGACGGTCGGTTTCCGCGCCGGTTGCGCCCAGCCGAGCTGGCACAGATCGCCGGCCGCGCCGGCCGCCACATGAACGACGGAAGTTTCGGGGTCACCGGGACCTGTCCGCCGCTCGACGACGAGGCCGTGGTGGCGATCGAGAGCCACAGCTTCGATCCGCTCAAGCAGCTCGGCTGGCGCAACACCCGGCTCGACTTCTCCACGATCCGCGACCTCAAGCGGTCGCTCGAGACCTGGCCGGAGCACGATTTTCTCTCGCGCAAGCGGGACGGCGACGACCAGGAGGCACTCGACGCGCTGTCGCGGATGGAGGACGTCGTGGCCCGCGCCAGCGCGCCCGCCCGCATCCGTCTGCTCTGGGATGTCTGTCAGATTCCCGATTTCCAGAAGCACCTTACGGAAAGTCATGCGCGACTCCTCGCACAGGTGTATCTTTACCTGACTGACGCTGAGGAGAAGTTGCCGAGCGACTGGGTCGACGGCCAGATGAGCCGTTTCGACAGAACCGAGGGGGATATCGATACCCTCATGGGGCGTATCGCACATATCCGAACCTGGACATACATTACGCACCGTGGAGACTGGATTGACGACGCCGGACACTGGCAGTCTAGAGCACGCGCGATCGAGGATCGGCTTTCGGACGCGTTGCACCAGCAGCTTACCCTCAGGTTTGTCGACCGCCGGTCGGCGACCCTGTCGCGTAAGCTGAAGGGCGGTAAGGAGGAGATATTGGCGGGCGTATCCGGCGACGGAACGGTAACGGTCGAGGGGCATCGCGTGGGGCATCTGGAAGGCTTCGCCTTCGTGCCCGACGCCACGAATTCCGAAGAGGCCAAGCAGGTGATGACGGCGGCGCGACGGGTGCTGCCGGAGGAGATCGCGCGACGCGTCTCCCGCCTGGCTGCCGACCTGGACGAGGTGTTTCGCCTCGACAGTCATGGCGTGTTCTTCTGGCGGGGACACCCGGTGGCCGATCTGGTTGCCGGCGATGTCGCCTGGCGGCCGGACGTGCGGGTGCGCGAGAGCGACCTGCTCGAACCGCCGCAGCGCGAGCGGGTGCAGAAACGTCTGCGCACCTGGACGGAAGCGCATCTCGAGGCGGGCATCCCGCACCTGCTGCAGCTCGCTCGCTCGGATCTGTCCGGGCCGGTCCGCGGTATCGTCTTCCAGGTGCTGGAGGGGCTCGGCAACGCCCCGGCCGAGGGTCTGCGCGCCCTCGTCAAGGAGCTGGACGATCAGGGCCGCAAGGACCTGGCCCGCGTCGGCATCCGGCTCGGCACCGAGAACCTCTACATCCCGCAGCTGCTGAAACCGAAGGCGGTCGCGCTGCGCGGCCTGCTGTGGTCGGTCGCCCGGGGCCGGTTCCCGGAGGAGGGGCCTCCCCCCGAAGGCCGGGTCCAGGTCGTGCGCCGCGACGAGACGCCGAAGGATTATGACCTGGCGCTCGGCTACCAGCGGCTCGGCGGCCGGGCGATCCGTATCGACATGGTCGAGCGTATCGCCGCCCTGATCCGTCAGGCCGCCCGCAACGGCCCGTTCGCCATCAATCCGGACATGCTGTCGCTGGCCGGCGTGGACCACGAGACCTTCGCCGCGATCCTGGGCGATCTCGGCTACCGCAAGGTCGGCGAGCGTCCGGCCGAACCGACCCAGAGCGAGGCCGCCAAGGCGGCACCGGCAGAAACCGAAGCGACCGCCGCCGCGCCAGCGGAGGCGGAAGCGGAGGCCGGCGCCGCGGTCGGCTCGATGGCTGACCCAGGTTCCACCGAGACGCCGCCGGTAGAGGCTGCTGCGGAAGACGCTGCACCGGTCGACACTGTTTCGGTCGACGCTGCGCCGGATGAGGCACGGTCGGACACGTCGCAGACGGCCGAGGCGGAGCGGTCAGATGATGTCGCCGTATCGGAGGTATCCGAAGCCGCCGACGACGCGGATCAGGTGCCCGATGCCGTGGCCATCGAGGCGGAAGCGCCGGCGGCGGAGTCTCCCGGCCCCGACTCGCCTGCTGTTGAACGCCCCGCATCCGAGGCTCCGACCGCCGAGACCCCTGTCGCGGAGACCGCTGCGGCCGGACCCTCGGAAACTCAGCCCTCCGACGTCGACGCGACCGCCGAGTCAAGCGAAGTGGTCGATGGCGAAGCCGCCGCCGGCGACCCGGATGCGGGCGACGAGGCTCCGGTGGTCATGGTGCCACTGTTCGCCCGCCGTCGGCGCGAGGACGGCAGGCGCCCGAACCGCAACCGGGGCAACCGGCACGACACCCAGGGCGACCGTCGGACCGATCAGGCGGCCGGCGATGGCCGACCGCGCGGACGCGGGCGGACCGCCGGCGACGGGCGCGCCGAGGATGGTCAGAACCGGCAAGGCCGGAACAAGGGCGACCAAGGTCAGGGCGGCGAGAAGCACGGGAACCAGAGACAGGGGGGCCAGAGACAGGGTGGCCAACCGGTCCATGCCCGCGCCGGCGATGGCGATGGGCAGCGTCCGGACCGGCGGCGCGGCAAGGGGCCGAAACGCCGCGACGGGGACCGGCGTCCGCGCGACGACCGGCCCCGCGTGCACACCGCGGAGCCCGAGCGCAAGGGCGAGATCGATCCGGACTCGCCGTTCGCCGCGCTCGCCGGACTGCGCGACGCCCTCCGCAAGAAGGACGGATGAAGCCCGGCGCCGACCCCGCATCCGCCGATACCGACACCCAGCGCCTCGACAAATGGCTCTGGTGCGCCCGCTTCTTCAAGTCGCGGAGCCTTGCCAACGCCATGCTCGCCGCCGGCCGTCTGCGGCTCGACGGCTCCGTCGTGAGCAAGGCCCATCAGAAGGTCAGGGTCGGCGCGGTCCTGACCTTTCCCCAGGGTCCGCACGTCCGGGTGGTTCGGGTGCTGTCGCTGGCCCGGCGCCGCGGCCCCGCGCCTGAGGCCCAGGGCCTGTACGAGGATCTGGCGCCGGTGCCGGTGCGTCGGCCCGAAGCCGTCGACCCGGACCGCTTCGCCGCTGGTGGACCGGCCCGGGAGAAGGGGGCGGGGCGGCCGACGAAGCGCGAGCGCCGGGCCCTCGATCGGCTGTTGGACGATGACGGACCGCACGGGTAGCCTGCGACGGTCCATCGCCAGCGGAGGCATCCATGACCATCGACGTCGCGCGCGCCCGGGCCGAGACCCGAGGCTGCGAGAGCATCGTGCATCTGAATCACGCCGGGTCGTCGCTGATGCCGGTTCCGGTCGCCGATGCCCTGATCGGCTGGCAGCGTGAGGAGGAATTCCGCGGCGGCTACGAGACCGCGGACCGGCACCGCGACCTCCTCGAGAACTTCTATGACGCCACGGCACGGCTGCTGAACTGTACCCGCGACGAGGTGGCCTTCGTCGAGAACGCGACCCGGGCCTGGGACATGGCGTTTTATGCCCTGGATCTCGGTCCCGGGGATCGCATCCTGACCACCGAGTCGGAGTACGGTTCGAACATGATCGCCTATCTGCACCGCGCCAGACGAACCGGGTGCGAGGTGGCGATCGTTCCGAGCGATGCCCATGGCCGGATCGATGTCGATGCCCTCGACGGCATGGTCGACGGGCGCGTCAGGCTGATCTCCATCAGCCACGTACCGACCGGGGGTGGCCTGGTGAACCCGGCGGAGGCGGTCGGCGCCGTTGCCCGCAAACACGGCGTGCCCTACCTGCTCGATGCCTGTCAGTCGGCCGGTCAGGTTCCGCTTGATGTTGCGGCGATCGGTTGCGACTTCCTGTCGGCGACCGGGCGCAAGTACCTGCGCGGCCCGCGCGGCACCGGTTTCCTCTATGTGCGCGGCGATTGGATTGAGAGGCTCGATCCGCCGCTGCTCGATCAGCACGCCGCCGAACTGGTCAACGAGCGTGAGTACGTCGTGCGGCCGGACGCCCGCCGGTTCGAGAACTGGGAGTGCCACTTCGCCGGCAAGGCGGCACTGGGCGTGGCGATCGACTACGCGCTTGCGTGGGGGGTCGAGGCGATCCGCGACCGCGTCCAGCCGCTGGCCGGTTATCTGCGCGACCGGCTGACGGCGGTCGACGGGGTCGAGGTGCTGGACCAGGGGGTGGAGAAGTGCGGGATCGTGACGTTCCGCAAGGCCGGTGACGATCCGGAGGCGATCAAGGCCCGCCTGAAAGCCGACGGAATCCACGTGAGCGTGGCGGGCGATAGCGGCGCCCGGGTCGGATACGACCGACGCGGCATCGATACGGCCGTCCGTGCGAGCGTCCACTACATCACGCTGGAGGCGGAGGTCGACCGACTGGTCGCCGCGATCGCCGGCTGACGCCCTCCGGTCGCGACGATCAGCGGCGCAGCACGACGGCGAGGTTGTTCGCCGGCAGGGCGTGGACCGCCGCCAGGGACAATCCGGCGGATGCGGCGGCGGGGACGACCTCGCGTTCCAGATCGCGGATCCCCCAGTTCGGGTCCCGGCTCCGGAGGTCGGCATCGAAGGCGGCGTTGCCGGGACCGGTGTGGTTGCCGTCGCGGTGGAACGGGCCGTACAGGATCAAGGGCGCGCCGGGCATGAGCCAACGGGCCGCGCCGGCGAAGAGGCCGCAGGCGACCTGCCAGGGCGCGATGTGGATGACGTTGACGCAAAGCATTGCGGCGAACGGAGCCAGATCGGCCACGGGCCAGTCTTCGGCCGGGTTAGCCGCGTCGAGGCGTCGCGGTGGCAGCGGTCGCGCGGAAGCGGGGCCGTCCGGCGAGAGGGCCCGCCAGGCCCGAATGCTGTCCATCCGGGCCGTATCGGTCTCCGTCGGGAGCCAGACCCGCGGCGCCAGTGCGGCGGCGAAGGCCACGGCGTGCTGTCCGGTGCCGCTGCCGACCTCGAGGATGGGGCCGCCCACGCCGGCGATCTCGGCTGACAGGACGGTGCGCAGCGGCGCGGCGTTACGCCGGGCGGCGGGCGCGTCCATGCCGCCGGCGGGCGGCGACGCCGCGATCAACGCGTCGAAAGCGTCGCTATGGGGGGACGGGTCGGGGGCTGACGGATCCATGATCGGCGCTTATGTACTCTGCCATCGGACCCGCTGCCAAGTGACGCGGCGGCGCGGCCCGGTTGATGTCCACGAACCGGAACGGGATCGAACATGCTTGCGCGATTGAAGGCCTTCATGAACCGGCTGGAGGCCGGCGGCGCCCCCAGCGCCGCGCCCACGGACGAACTGGCGACCACCGTGGCGGTTCTGCTCGCGCGGGCGGCGACGCTGGACGGGTCCTTCGACGCCGATGAGCGCGCCGTGGTGGCCGACCGGCTGTGCGGCCGCTTCGGCGTCCCGCGGGAGGACGTCGAGCAGACCCTGGACGAGGCCGCGCGCGCGGCGGACGAGATGGTCGACCTCTACGGCCTGATCCGCACGGTGAAGGAGCGCCTCGACGAGTCGGGCCGGATCGAGCTCATGGAGGCGCTCTGGGAAGTCGCCTATGCCGACGGCGAGCTGCACGACTACGAAGCCCAGCTGATGAGGCGCCTGGCCGGGTTGCTCTATGTCTCGGATCGGGAGAGCGGCGAGGCCCGCAAGCGCGCGCTCGCCAAGCTCGGTCTTGATGTGGGCTGACAGGCTACGCTAAAGAGCGTCGTCAACGCGCGCCGGAGACCTGCATGACCTACGTCGTCAACGAGAAGTGCATCAAGTGCAAGTACACTGACTGCGTCGAGGTTTGCCCCGTGGATTGCTTCTACGAGGGCGAGAACATGCTGGTCATCCATCCTGACGAGTGCATCGACTGCGGCGTGTGCGAGCCCGAGTGCCCGCCGGAAGCGATCCTGCCGGACACCGAGCCGGACGCGGAGAAATGGCTGGCGCTCAACGCCGAGTATGCGGATGTCTGGCCCAACATCACGCGCAAGGTCGATCCGATGCCCGACGCCGACAAGCTGCAGGCCGAGGCGGGAAAGTACGAGAAGTACTTTTCGGCCAACCCGGGCGATGGGAGTTGATCGACCAAGGCTTCGGTCACGATTTTCGCGTCCGGCCTTAAGACTCTCGTCACAAATATCTGATTAAAAGGCATCGTCCGCTATACTGGCGGTCCGCGTCTTCGATTACCCGTCACCGCTACCATTCGGCCCGATTTTGTGGTATGGTTCACACCATCGCGCCGGCTGTAGAGCCTATTGGGCCGACGCTTCCCCGCAAAACGTGGGACCATCGACGAAACGACCGAATGTTTCGACCGTTTTCGTGTTGACCGGACGCCGATCGGCATCTTGGGGAGACCGGTGAGCAGGAACGGCACGCTCGAAGTGTCGGTTCCTCGACGTTACGGGATGGTGGTCGAGAGGGCGGAATGGCAGAGGACGTGGAAAATTCACCCATGACGAAAAAGAACGAGTTCAACACTGGTGACTTTGTCGTGTATCCGACGCACGGCGTGGGGCTGATCAAGGGCACGGAAACCCAGACCATCGCCGGAACTGAGCTGGAACTCCTGGTCATCGACTTCGAGCAGGATCGGATGACGCTGCGCATCCCGCTCACCAAGGCGAAGACCAGCGGCTTGCGCCGCCTCAGCAGCCGCAAGCAGATGGACGCCGCGATCGCCAAGCTGAAGGGCCGGGCCCGCGTGCGCCGCACCATGTGGAGCCGCCGCGCGCAGGAGTATGAGGCGAAGATCAACTCCGGCGATCCCGTGTCGATCGCCGAGGTCGTTCGCGACCTCCGGCGCTCGAGCAACCAGGCGGAGCAGTCCTACAGCGAGCGGCAGATGTACCAGGCGGCGATCGACCGGCTGGCGCGCGAATTCGCCAAGATCGAGAAGATCGACGAAGAGGCCGCCATCGACCGCCTCGAGAAGCTGATGGACGCCGCCTGACCGCCGTTGCACGGCGCGAATCGACACGTTCTGCAACGGGCGGCCGTCGGGCCGCCCGAATTGCGTTCCGGCAGCGGGCGCCGGTTTCGACTGGGCCCGAGCCGCACAAACCCCGCTATCTCCTGCACTTAGCGAAAAATCGACGGATCGTTTCCGGTGGTGGAACGCGAAGCGGACCGGCGTCACGTTGACGTGGGAATCGGAACTGGTATTGGAATCGGATGACTCGTTTCACCGAGCGCGAGGCCAGCCGGCCGTGACCCCGACCCCTTCCGTCGCTTCCGATCGCCATGTCGACCTGTCCGGCGCGCGGCGCATCTGGGCCGTCGGCGCGATCTTCGGCGAGGTCGACCTGCTCTGCGACCTGCATGACGCCATCTCCGCCCGGTTCGAGCCGGGCGACCGTATCGTCTATCTCGGCAACGTGCTCGGCGGCGGCGACGTCCGGGCCACGCTGGGCGAGTTGATGCGGTTTCGCGCGCTGGTGCTCGCCCAACCGCCGCTCTACATGCCGGAAGACATCGTCGTGCTGCGCGGCGCCCAGGAGGAGATGTGGCACAAGCTGCTTCAGATCCACTTCGCGCCGAAGCCCGCCGAACTGCTGAACTGGATGCTGCAGCGCGGCATCGGCGCCACCCTTGCCGCCTATGGCGGTGACGCCGGCCAGGGCTTCGCCGCCGCCGAGGAGGGCATGGTCGCCCTGACGCGGTGGACCGGGAGGCTCAAGGCCGCGGTCCTCGCCAGCCCGGGCCACCAGGCCTGGTTCAGCCAGATCAGGCGCTTCGCGCACAGTGGCGGCGACGGCAACCTGTTCGTCAACACCGGCATCGATCCGACCCGCTCCCTATACGACCAGCGCGATGCTTTCTGGTGGGGACCGTCCGGGTTCGACCGGGTGAGCGCGACCGGTTTCGAGGGATTTGCCCGGCTGGTCCGGGGCTACGACCCGGCGGGTCGGGGCGCGGCGGCGACCGACCGCAGCCTGACCGTGGATTCCGGCTGTGGCCGTGGCGGTGGCCTGAGCGCCGCCTGTCTCGCAACGGACGGTCGGCTGCTGGACTGGGTCGAGGCCGCCCGCGGAGACACGGTCGTCCCGATGCGCGCCGCGCTCTGACGCCCCGCCTCGGCGCTTTCCGATCACATCTGCTTGAGACGCCGCCGCCTTTGTGCGGTGCAGCAGAATTTTCGTGTTCTTCGGCGGCCGGATGTGATCCGATTTATTCACTAGAGCGTACGAGGGCTAAAACAAACCGCTTGGCGGGTGCCATCAGAAGCTTGGTGTCCGCCAACCAGCCAGGGGGCGGACATGGCCTATATCGACGATCCGGAAACCCAACGCGCGAACGTTGCCTTCATCAAGGCCTCGATGAAGGAACCGCTGCTTGAGCGCGACCACGAGTTCGATCTCGCGCGGCGATGGCGGGAAAACGGCGACGAACGGGCGCTGCACGAGCTCGTTCGCTCCTACACCCGCCTGGTCGTGTCGACCGCCAGCAAGTTCCGCAACTACGGCCTGCCCATCGGCGATCTCGTCCAGGAGGGCAATGTCGGGCTGATGCAGGCCGCGGCCCGCTTCGAGCCGGAGCGCGAAGTCCGCTTCTCGACCTATGCCGGCTGGTGGATCCGATCGGCGATCCAGGACTACATCCTGCGCAACTGGTCCATCGTTCGCACCGGGACGACGGCGGCTCAAAAGTCGCTGTTCTTCAACCTCCGCCGTCTGCGCGCCAAGATCAGCAGCTCGGTGAACGGCCCGATGACCGACGAGGGACGGCAGTTCGTCGCCGACCAGTTGAAGGTCGACCGGCGCGATGTCGAGTCGATGGAGGCGCGTCTGTCCGGTCACGATCAGTCGCTGAATGCCCCGATCTCGGAGACCGGCGAGGACGACTGGCAGGATTTTCTCGCCGACGACCGGCCGAGCCCGGAGGAGGTTGTCACCGGCATGCGCGACGCTTCCACCCGCTCGCGCTGGCTGGCCGAGGCGCTTTCGGAGCTGTCGCCCCGCGAACGCACGATCATCGACCAGCGCCGTCTGCGCGAAGAGGGCGCGACGCTGGAACAATTGGGCCGCGAACTTGGCGTGTCCAAGGAGCGGGTGCGCCAGCTCGAGCATCGGGCGATGATGAAGCTGCGCGACCGCCTGGTGGATCGGGTGGAGCGGACCAGCGATCTGCTGCTGGAGGCGTGACCGGCGCCAGGGCAGCGGTCGCGGCTACTCGCTGACGATCTTTACCAGCGTTCCGGGGGCGAGCGTGTCGCCCTCGTCCAGGCCGTTCAGCACGAGGAAGCGCTGGCGCCGCTCCGGTCCTTCCGGCATGCGGTCCGCGAGGCTGGCGACGGTGTCGCCGGGCCTGACCGTGACGACCCGAAGGCGATGGGGCCGATAGGCGGCGGCCTCGGCTTCGCTCAGCAGGGTAAAGCTGTAGGTGGTGCGCCGTAACTCCTCCTCGTTGGCATCGAGGGTCGACGGCGATGCCAAGAAAACGAAGCGGTAGATCTGGGTGGCGCTGGCGCGGATGACGACGAGACGGTAGGCCAGCTTGCCCTGACGGTTCGGCACCGGCGCGGTTGCCGTCGCCGCTTCCAACCCGTTGACCTCGAACCCCTGCAGGCCCGACAGCTGGAGACGCCCGGACCAGCGGCTGTTGGTCAGGTACCGGGTCATCGACACCCCCGATGCCTCGCGGGCTCCATCGAACACCATCGCCATCTGATCGCCGTTCCGGCCCTCGACCCGGTCCTTGGAGTTGAGCAGCGTGAAACCCGGCGGGGCGGTGAACTTGAAGCGCAGGACGGGATGAATGAAGCTGCGATCGCGCACGAACCCCTGTGCAGGATCGTCGCCGTACAGCATTCCGTCGATGCGGCGCAGATAGGGCTCGCGCTCCACCCGACCCGGCATGAGGGCGCCGATTGCCTGCTGTGCCTGGCGCACGCGGTCGATCGTACGGGGATGGGTGGCGAGCAGGTTGAAGGCGTTCGGATCGGCGTCGGACCCGCGCAGTCTGGCGTCCAGCTCCGTCTTGGCGCCGAGGCTGGACAGGAACCCGGCGACCGCACCGGGCTCGTAGCCGACGGCGGTCATGTACCGCAGGCCAAGGGAGTCCGCCTCGAACTCATTGTCCCGGCTGTAGCTGCGCAGATAGAGGCCGCCCCCGAGGTTGGCCAGGTCCGAGACGGCCCGCTCGCCAGAAATGGCGCCGAGAAGGGTGGCGCCGAGCCCGATCACCACGGATCGGCTGTAGCGCTCGGCGGCGTGGCGGGCGGTGACGTGACCGATCTCGTGCCCGATCACCCCGGCCAGCTCGGCCTCGTTGTTGGCCAGGGTCATGAGGCCCCGGCTGATGTACACATACCCGCCGGGCAGCGCGAAGGCATTGACCACCGGGCTGTTCAGGATCGTGAAGGTGAAATTCAGGTCGGGGCGTTCCGAAGCGGCGGCGAGCCGTGCGCCCAGTGTCGCGACATAGGCGCCGAGCTCCGGGTCGTCGTAGGCGCCGCCGAACTCCTCAAGAATCTTCGGATGCTGCTCCGCGCCGATCCTGATCTCGTCGGAGGGCGACATGAAGGCGGTGAAGCTCTGCTCGCCGGTCACGGGGCTGGTCGAGCAGCCTCCAAGCGCCAGCGCGCCGACGCAGGCGAGGGTCGAAAGAAATCGTCTGAGCCGTGAATACGTCATGACCGACACCCTACCAATCATCGTGGCGACGATAGGGCAGGACGCTCAGTCCTCCAAGACTTCGAGCTGCGCCGGATGGGTCAGGTCGATCATCGGACCGTTGGTCGGATAGACCCATCCGCGCCCCCGTACCCGTCGACCGATCAGTGCCTCGACCTCGATACCGTCGCGCCGGAACGCGCGCCGCGCGTCGCTCTCTATCCGGAAGGTGAAGTCGTTGCGCCAGTCGAGGCCGAAGTTCAGGTAACCGGTGCCGCGCACGACCGCCGCGTCGGCCACCCGCCCTTCGACGACCTGCCAGCTGTCCAGATCGCCCCAGGTCTCGGCCGGATTGCGGATGCGATAGAAACGGTGGGCCCAGATACCGCGGCGGTTGGCGCGGGCGGTGCGTTCCAGGTCGAGCATGGTGCGGGCTCCGACAGCGGTGTGTGGCCAGGTATAGACCCGTGCCAGCCCGCGCCGGAGCAGTCGGCCCTGCAACCACTCCCCGTCTTCTGCGACGACGTGAGCCAGGGCGCGGCGCCATCTGTCGCGCCGGTCTTCGCCGTAGTGCAGGGAAACTTGTTGGCCCAGAACCGTTGCGCCCGTCTCCGCCGCCGCGTCGGTAGCGAGCGGCCAGCCGGGGCGATCGGCTCTCGCTGGCCTCGGTGCCTGCACTCCGGCCAGCCGGACGCGTAGCCCGCTGTCGAGGTCGATGGTATCGGCGGACAGGATCGCCGCCACCCGTCCGCTCTCGCCGGGTACCAGGCCACGGGGTAGCGGCGGCCCGCGATCCTGCGGCGACGGCCTCGCTACCGCCTTACCGGCCATCGACACGCCCGCCGCCGCAAGTGCGGTGCGCAGGAGGGTGCGCCGGTTCGGTCCTGCGGGCATGTCGACGACGATCAGGCCTTGAGGCTGCGCAGCATCCAGGCGGCCTTCTCGTGTGCCGTCAGGCGGCCGGTCAGCATGTCGGCGGACGCCGCGTCACCGGCCTGCTCGGCAGCGGCGACTCCGTTGCGCAGCGTGTCCGCCATGGTTTCGTGAGAGGCCAGCAGATCCGCGACCATCGCCGAGGCGTCGATGTTCTGCCTGGCGTCGGAGATGCCGGTCATGTCCAGATAGGCCTGCAGGCCGCCTGGAGCGGGCGCGCCAAGCGCACGGATGCGCTCCGCCAGGTCGTCGACCGCGGCCAGGGCGTCGTTATACTGTTCCTCGAACAGCGAATGCAGGCCGAAGAAATCCGGGCCTTCCACATTCCAATGGTAGTTCTGGGTCTTCAGGGCCAGGGAGTACGTGTCGGCCAGGCTCTGTTCCAGAGCGGCGATGACCGGGCTGCTGTTCGTGGACATTCCAGGTCCCTCCGTTGCGGTCGTTCTGTAGAAGCATGACGCCCCATTCGGGCACCTTCGGGATATGGTTCTCGACCACGAAATAGGCCAATCGATAAATCACACCAATGTGATAGTTTGACACTATGAGTTTGCACGGTCTCAGTCTGCGCGATCTGGAGTACCTGGTGGCGGTGGCCGATCACGGCCATTTCGGCCGGGCGGCCGACGCCTGCCACGTCAGTCAGCCGTCGCTTTCCGCCGGCGTCAGAAAGATCGAGGAGGCGCTCGGATACCGCGTGTTCGAGCGAACCAGCCGAAAGGTTCTTCTGACCCAGAAGGGCGCCGCCGCGGTCGACCGCGCGAGGACCGTCATCGACGCAGCCCGGAAGTTTCTGGCGGGGGATCCGGGCTCCGACGATCCGCTGTCGGGCCGTTTCGTCCTGGGAGCGATCGCGACCGTGGGACCGTACCTGTTCCCGCACGTCCTGGGCGCCCTGCGGCAGGAGCATCCCTATCTCGACCTCATCATCGAGGAAGGCCTGACCGACAATCTCGTCGAGCGCCTGCGGGACGGCAGCCTTGACGCGGTGATCCTGTCGCCGCCGGTGGCCGATGACGGTCTGATCGTCGAGCCGTGCTACCGCGAGCGATTTCAACTCGTTGAGGCGGCGCGGGGCAAGCCGTCGCAGCTGCCGGTGGACCTGGCCGAGCTCGACCTGCGGGATGCCGTGCTGCTGGAGGACGGTCACTGCCTGCGCGATCAGACGCTGTCGGTCTGCGCAACGGCCGGGATCCGGCCGCGACAGACGGCGATGAGCCTGGAGACCCTGAAGGCGATGGTCGCCGCGGGTGCCGGCTTCAGTCTGATACCCGAGACCGCGATCGACAGCACCCTGGGCGATCTCATCCGATATCGAACTTTCAACGACCCGCGCATCGGACGGACCGTCGCTCTGGCCTGGCGGCGCAGCCGAGGCGAGGATCGCGACGTGCGGGCCCTGCTCGACCTGCTGCGCCGGGTCCGGCCGCCGGGCGCGACCCCCGTGCTGGACGTTGACCGAAAGCGGGAGCCGGCGGATGACCGGACTCTCCAGCCAGGAGCTCCGGCGTGATCCGCGACGACCTGTTTCCGGAAATCGCCAGCCGGCGAAGCGGCTACCACTATGCCGGCGACGGCCACTCCATCTACTGGGAGGAAAGCGGCGCGCGCGACGGGATTCCGGTGGTCTTCCTGCACGGCGGACCCGGGTCGGGCACCTCGCCGACACAGCGCCGCTTCTTCGACCCCCGTGCCTACAGGATCATCCTGTTCGACCAGCGCGGCGCCGGACGATCGCGGCCCCGTGCCGAGATTTCGGCGAACACGACGCCGCACCTCATCGCCGACATGGAAGCGCTGCGGGAACTCCTGGAGATCGAGTCGTGGTTGGTCTTCGGCGGCTCCTGGGGCGCGACACTGGCCCTGGCCTACGGTCAGGCCCACCCCCAGCGGTGTCTGGGGTTCGTGCTCCGCGGGGTCTTTCTCGGCCGGGCCTCGGAGATTCAGTGGTTCATGACCGGCATTCGGGCGTTCTTTCCCGAGGTCTGGCGCGAGTTTGCGGAGTTCATCCCGACCGGCGAACGCGACGACCTGCTGGGCGCCTATCACCGCCGACTGACCGACGAGGACCCGGACGTCCATCTGCCGGCGGCCCGGCGCTGGGCGCGGTACGAAGCTTCCTGTTCGGCGCTGCTGCCCGAGCCCGACCAGCTCTGGCCGGTCGACGACCCCAGCTACGCCCTGGGTCTGGCGCGCCTCGAAGCCCACTACTTCCGCAACGGAATGTTTCTGCCGGCGGGTGGCCTGCTGGCGGGCATGGAGCGGATCCGGCACCTCCCTGCGGCCATCGTGCAGGGACGATACGACATGATCTGCCCGCCCTCGAGCGCGGAGGCGCTCTCCCGCGTGTGGCCCGGCGCCGAACTGATCTACGCGCCGGACGCCGGTCACGCGGCGATGGAGCCGGGGATCCGACGGGCTCTGGTCCGGGCGACCGAACGTTTCAAGACCTCGCTGCGCCAGCCGGTCCGCGCCTGAAGACGGTCGCGCCGCTTGATGATGGGGGCCTGCTCATTATGATGCCGCTCCGATAGCCCGTTCCGTGGCCTCGTCCGGGGATGGAGCCATGCCGCAGCCCGGGAGACAGACCTTGCGCCACTCATTCCTCGTCCTGCTTCTCGCCATCGGCGTGATGGCCGCCGGCGCCGCGCGCGCCGAGGAGCCGGATTTCGTGACCTTCGGCGCCGGCTACTACGACCTGTTCGACGACCAGGCGGCGGCCGAGGCCCGATTTGAGTACCGCTTCTCCGAAGCCAACAAACTGCTGTGGTTCACCCCGTTCGCCGGTTTCACTGCGACGTCGGATGCCGCCACGTACGGCTATGCGGGGATCGCGGTCGATGTGTTCTTCGGATCGCGCTGGGTGGCGACGCCCACCTTCGCCGCCGGCCTCTACGGAAACGGCGAGGGCAAGGATCTCGGCCACGCGATCGAGTTCCGCTCGGGGCTGGAGATCGCCTACCGCTTCGACGATTACTCCCGGCTCGGCCTGTCGTTCACCCATATCTCGAACGCCGGTATCGGCGACCGCAATCCCGGCGTTGAATCCCTGGTGCTGTTCTACGCCGTGCCGTTCGACACCCTGTTCGCCGACTGAGCGCAGCCCCCGGGGATGCCGGATCCGATCCCCCTGCGACCGGGAGGGTCGATGCCGCCGTCGCCGGCGCGGTCGTGGCCGCCGGTCGCCACGCTGGCCATCGTGGGCGTGCTCGCCGCGGTCTACTTCTGGCAGAGCGGGCTCGATCCCTACGGCGATATGGCGGCGGTGCACGGCCTCGGTGTCATACCCGCCGAACTGTTCGGTCTGCGTCTGCCGGCGCCGCAGATCGCCGGCGTGCCGCCCGCGGCCACGTTGCTGACCGCCCAGTTCCTGCATGGCGGCTTCATGCACCTCTTCGGCAACGCCGCGGCGATCGTCCTGGCCGGGATCCTGGTCGAGCGCCGGGCGGGGCCGCTGCGGGTGCTCTACGTGTTTTTCGCCGCCGGGACCATCGGCCTCGGCGTGGAGGCGGCAGCGGAACCGGATGCGACCGCGCCGATCATCGGGGCCAGCGCCGGAGCGGCCGGACTGATCGGAGCGGTCCTGCGTCGCGATCCGAAGGGGCGCCTGCGGCTGCCCATGCCGGGCCGTGGCGGCGTGCGACGTCGGGACGTGCCGGCGCTGCCGCTGATCGGAGTTTGGCTGATCGTCCAGGTTGCCGGGATCGCCTTCGCGGCCGGCGAACCGGTCGCGTTTCTGGCCCACGGCGCCGGCTTCGTGGCCGGGGCGCTCCTCGCCGGACGCCCCTACGCTCTCACATGATGGTCGAGGGGGCCGAGGCCTCCAGTTTCAGCAGCTTCTCCAGCCCCGGCGCCAGGTCGGACTGAACGAACTCGGCGCGCTTGTGCGGACTGCCGGTGTGGCTGGGAAACTTGGTTTCCCAGGCGTTCAACTTGACGGTCAGTCCGCAGAGGACGCCGCCGATGGTCTCGTGATGGCTGGTGATCAGGGTGTGCAGCTTCTGGAAGCTCTCCATCGAGATGTTGTCCCAGAAGGTCTGGGAGTTCCGGTCGAAGGATTCGAACCGGCCGGTGATGGACCCGAGAATCTCGTTCAGGCCGTTGCGCACCAGTTCGCACCGATCCATCAGCTGGCGGTTGTCGCGCAGGATCGTGTCCTGGATCTCGTCCATCCAGTCGACGAGTTGATCGAACTTCGGCACCACCTCGTCCAGGCAGCGCCGGAAATACGACAGAGACAGATAGATGTCGCCGTACTTCTCGAGGAAGTCCGGGATCTCGGCGACGGTGATGTTCATCATCGTGGCGATCTTCTGCATGTTCTTGAGCGCGACCTTGCGGTCGACGTTGGTGAACATCTCGATGATCTGGCCGGAGTTCTCGGCGTTGTCGTGCTGGGCGCCGAACACATTCACCACCAAGGGACGGGTGAACGATTTCATGTAGTCGGTGAGGCGCCCCTCCATCGCCGGCGACAGGGTCAGGTCGGAGGCCTGTCGGACGTCGATCTTCAGGTCGCGCAGCGAGTTCCGCAGCGAGAACACGTCGAAGCTGTTCAGTTCGACGAGTTCGTGGAGGACCGCCATGTCGGCCTCGAGATCCGCCTCTTCGGCGCCGATGAAGTCGGGCAGATCACGGACCTTGATGAGGCCGGCGCCGGTGCTGCCGTCGTTGAACAGTTCGAGTTCAGAGGTGAGTTGAGCGGTCTTGACCAGCCGCGCCCGCGCCAGCCCCGGAAGCCGCAGCGGTACGATCCGCAGCGGCATGGTGTGCAGCGAGTCCCGGTCAATGTCTGTGAGGTCGTCGAGAATGGCGAGGCTCTGCGGTTCCGCTTCGGCGAGGGAACCATGATCCGACGGTTGCGATACCTCAAGGTCAAATCGACACCCGGTTTCGCTGCCGGCCCGGCCGCGTCCGGGCTCTTGCCCGGCGCGCCCGCATGGCCAAATATAGAGGCATGGAAAATGCAACCGACGCCCTGTCAGGCGGGAAAATGAAGATCGTCGAGCCGAAATTCTCGATTGGCGCCGTGGTCAAGCACCGGCACTACGACTTCCGTGGGGTGGTGTTCGACATCGATCCCGAGTTCGCCAACACCGAGGAGTGGTACAACTCCATTCCGGAGGAGCGCCGGCCGCGCCGGGACCAGCCGTTCTATCATCTGTTCGCGGAGAACCCGCAGAGCTACTACATCGCCTATGTCTCCGAGCAGAACCTGGTCGACGACGCGTCCAACGGCCCGGTCGATCATCCCCAGATCGGCGAGATGTTCCGGTCAATCGGCGACGGTCGCTACGTGATGCGACAGATCAACGCCTGATCCGACGCACCGGCCTATCCCGCCTGACGTCCGGCGACCGCTCTCGGGTCTCCCGCGAAGGCGCGTTCGGCTTCCTTCAGCGTTGCCATGATCTGGCGCCCGGTCGGGCCGCCGTCATCGTCGATCCGGTGCTTCAGGGCGGCACCGACGCCGTCGAGGTGGGCGCGCAGAAAGGCGACGAGACGCGGCCCCAGGCTGTGCTTGCCCGAACTGTACTGCGCCAGGGAGCCGGTGATCGCCCCGAGCAGCGTGAGCCCTCGCTGGGTTGAAAGCCGGGTGGAGGCTGACGCCTGGCCGTTGAGGTGCGACAGCAACGGCGGGGCCAGTGTGGCCTGCAACTCGCTCCAGGTCTTTCCCATGACCGCGCTCTGCCGACCGATCATCGACAGTCCCTCGCGCTTCTTGCGACCGATATGGCCGAGGGCGGGCAGCACCGTGCTGCGCGGCAGGCCATTACGCAGGGCCAGCGCGGGGCTGGAGCCGATGCCGGGGAACCGCTTGAAACGGAAGCCGATGGTCTCGGCCGCAATGTCGTAGCGCCCGGCGGTGGAAGCGATCGCCTGCTCCGGCAGGGCGGACGCTCGCCGCTCCGGCGCCTTCGCATCGCTGGCCCGGCGGCGGTCGGGGCCGACATAGCCGCCGCAGACGATGAAGTCGGCACGGTCGGTCGGCCAGGCGCGCAGCGCGCCCGCCAGGGCCTGCCGGTTGAACGGTCGGCTCAGCGTCAACAGGCAGCCGGCGCGTATGGTCTGACGAAGGTCGCTCTGCGTGATGGCGTCACCGAGCAGGCCCATGGCGAGGCCGGGGTAGGGGCTTTCCGGGTCGCGGCGCACGAACTGGATCACGGACTGCGCCGGTTCCGGACCGATATCGCGGTCGATCAGCGCCAGGGCAATGCGGTGTCGCGGGTCGCGGAGCCGTTCCGTCGCGGCCCGAGAGGTCGCCACCCGCTCTATCCTTTCAGCGCTCATCGATGGACAGGCGTCGAGCAGGCGCATGACATCGGCGTCGCTGCCGCCCGCGAGAAGGATCCGTTCAACGTCCTGTGTGCCCATCGTCACCGCTCCGTTCGAGAATGGATACGGGGTCACCGGCAAGACCTGTGCCGGTCATGCGTTAACCATTGGGTGCAATGGAGTCCGCGTGGTGCCCGCGTTGAGTCGGCGCGGGCGCGTGTCGCAGGGTGGAAATGGATTCCGCGCGGACCGGCGGAATCTGCCGGGTCGGGCTTGCTTCTCTGCGGGGCGGGACGCGGCCGAGAGGTCAGGTGGGACCGAACATCGGGGCGCCGGCCACCGGCAACTCGGCGGCCAGAACCGATCCGGTCTCGCTCTCGGTGATGAACAGGGTGCGGCGCTGCGGGCCGCCGAAGGCGACATTGGTCGTCCCGATCCCCGCCGGCGAGCGCAGGCGGTGTAGCGGCTCGCCCAGCGGCGAGAAGTGCCAGACGGTTCCCAGCCCGAAATGCGCCACCACGAGGCCGCCGGTCTCGTCAATGGCGATTCCGTCCGGACCCTGGCCGCCGGACAGTTGGATGTACTGACCGACCTTGGACACATGGCCGTCGGGCATGAGGGGGAGGCGCCAGATGGCGTTGGCGCGGGTCATGGCGACGTAGAGCCAGTTCTCCTGCGGCGTGAGCACCAGGCCGTTGGGCGAGGGCCCGTTGTCGAGAAGCTTGTCGAGCCGTCCCTCGGCGGACAAGCGGTAGACCCGGCCCCGGGGGTCGTGCAGCCCGGTCTGACCCTGATCGGTGAAGTAGACGTCGCCGTTGCTGGCGAAATGCAGGTCGTTGACGCCGATGAGTCCCTCGGAATATCGGTCGCCGACGAGGGTCTCGATCTTTCCGGAGGCCGGGTCGAAGGCCAGCAGGCCGCGCCGGTAATCGGCGATGAACGCACGGCCGTCGGCATGGAACTTCAGGCCATTGGGCCAGCCGTCGTATTCGGTGACGACATCCCAATTCCGCCCGTCGGCACTCAGGCGCAGGATCCGGCCGTTCGGAATATCGACCATCCACAGGTTGCCGTCGCGGTCGACGCTCGGTCCCTCGAGGAAACAGTCCGTGACCATGCCGGGACGGTTGCCGTGGGCCCAGCCTGAGCCGCTGTCCTTGCGCAGGCGATCGGGAAGGCGGGCGAAGACGCGGACATCGAGGTCGGCGGGGGGAGCGAAAAGGGTCATGGCCCCAGGCTAGCGGTCCGCGCCCACGGGTCAATCCACCTTGACTCGTGCCCTAGGCAGACGCGTTGAGCCTGCTCGCCAGGCGGGAGCCCTGGGCGGCCTTGGCCGGTTTCTCCGCCGGCTCTTCCGGTTCGGGATCGGGTGTGAAGGACTTCGCGCGATCCTTGACCTTCGGCGCGGTGTCCTTGGGCTTCGCCTTGGTCGGGCCCTTGGCCTTCACGCCGCCGGAGAACGTGGCGACCTCCAGCAGGCGTTCGCACTGCAGTTTGAAGTCCGACGGTGCCTTGTACTTCATCGCGCCCGTGAGGCATTCCCGCGCCTTCTTGGTCAACGCGGCGCGCTTCTCGACGTCATCGGCCTTTCCGGCGTCGATCGCTCCCTTGCAGGCCACGGCCGTCGCCTTCATGTAGGCGTGCAACAGGAAGGCATCGACCGCATTCCGGCGATCCTTGGTGTAGGGCGTCGGCAGTTTCGGGTTCTTGAGGGACTCGATCAGACGCTTGGCCGCCGCCTCGCTGCGGTCGGTATTGCCGGCCTCCGCGTGCTGGCGCAGGTGTTCGAAACCGGAATCGATCGACACCATCATGGCCTCGACTTTGCGGCGCTCGACCTCTTCCTTCTCCGCGTTCTTCTCTGCGTTCTTGTCCTGCTTGTTTCTGCCGAACACGACCCAACTCCCCAAACCCGCGCCGGGATTCTTTTTCCCGGTCTTTCCGCGTAGCAGTCCGAGAACCGCATCGGACACTATCGCAGAATACGGGTTAACAACGCGTTAGCAAAAACGAATAATCGGTGCTCTTGCTCTGTCGTATTCAATAAAAATCATCTCGAATTTCCACCGATATTTGGGATCAATTTTATTTACCTGAGGTCGTGATACTCGGCCGTTCCGACGTTTGCGCTTCGGTGGATTGTCCGGCGCTTGCGGTACGCCCCAGCGACGTCCCGTCGCTTTCACGCGCATAGACGTCCCGTCGCTTTCCCGCACACAGACGTCCCGCCGCTTTCACGCGCACAAAAAAACCGGGAAAGGCGCGGTTGCCTTCCCCGGTCTGTGACGGTCGATCGATGGGCTGGCGTCAGCTGCAGCCGCTGGTGCTGCCGCAGGTGTCGCACTTCATGCAGGTCCCGTTGCGTACCAGGGTGAAGTTGCCGCACTCGCCGCAGCTTTCGCCCTCGTAGCCCTTGATCCGCGCCTCGCGGATGGCCGCCAGCTTGGCGTCGACCGCGTCCCTCACGGCCGTGCTGACCGTGGTGGTCTGAGTGACGGTCCGCTCGGCGACGGCGACACCACCTCCGGACACGGTGCCGGTCGCCACGGCGCTGCCAGCCGACGCGGCGGTCGTCGGCGTTCCGCCGTCGGTCCCGGTGGGACGCATCTCGTTCAGGCCGCCGGCGATCACCTCCAGGTTGGCCCGGACGTCGGTGCGGGCGAAGCCGCGGCTGGCGAAGCCCGTCACCTTCTCCAGGATCGCGTTGGCCTTGGCGGCGTCGTACTCCTCGCCCTGACCGTCGCCGACCGTGTCCGGAGTGAGGTCCTCCTGTTCGACATGGGCGAGGTCGTGCCGGTCGAGATACGAGATCGCCAACTCGCGGAACAGGTAATCCAGGATCGAGGTCGCCATCTTGATGGCGTCGTTGCCCTGGACGAGGCCCTGCGGCTCGAAGCGGGTGAAGGTGAAGGCGTCGACATACTCTTCGAGCGGCACGCCGTACTGCAGTCCGATCGAGACGGCGATGGCGAAATTGTTCATCAGCGAGCGGAAGGCGGCGCCCTCCTTGTGCATGTCGATGAAGATCTCGCCGAGCTTGCCGTCGGCGTATTCGCCGGTGCGCAGGTAGACCTTGTGGCCGCCCACGACCGCCTTCTGCGTATATCCCTTGCGGCGCTGGGGCAGGCGCTCGCGCTCGGCCCGCTTCTCGACGATCTTCTCGACCACCTTCTCGACGATCCGCTCGGCGACCACCTCGACCTTCTGGGCGGTCGGCCGCGCGGCGAACTCCTCGGCGTCGTCCTCGTCGTCGAAGTCGAACACCGACGCCGACAGCGGCTGGCTGAGCTTGGAACCGTCGCGGTAGAGGGCGTTCGCCTTGAGCCCCAGGCGCCAGGACAGCATGTAGGCGTCCTTGCAGTCCTCGACCGTCGCGCCGTTCGGCATGTTGATGGTCTTGGAGATCGCGCCGGAGATGAACGGCTGCGCCGCGGCCATCATGCGGATATGGCTTTCGGCCGACAGGTAGCGCTTGCCGATCCGCCCGCAGGGGTTCGCGCAGTCGAACACCGACAGGTGCTCGTCCTTGAGGTACGGCGCGCCCTCGAGCGTCATCGCGCCGCAGACATAGGTGTTGGCGGCCTCGACCTCGGACCTGGAGAAGCCGAGTTCGGCCAGCATGTCGAAGGCGATGTCGTTGAGCTGCGCCTCGCTGAAGCCGAGCACGTCGCGGCAGAAGGCCTCGCCGAGCGTCCACTTGTTGAAGGCGAACTTGATGTCGAAGGCGGAGACCACCGCCTGTTCCAGGGCGGCGATCTGCTCGGCGCCGAAACCCTTGGCGGCCAGCGCCTCATGGCCCAGAACCGGCGCCCCCTTGAGGGTCCCGTGACCGACGGCGTAGCGCACGATCTCCTCGATCTGCGCGCTGCCGTACCCGAGCGTGCGCAGGGCCTCGGGAACGACCCGGTTGATGATCTTGAAGTAGCCGCCGCCGGCGAGCTTCTTGAACTTGACGATGGCGAAGTCGGGCTCGATGCCCGTGGTGTCGCAGTCCATCACCAGCCCGATCGTGCCGGTCGGGGCGATCACGGTCGACTGCGCGTTGCGATAGCCGTGCTGCTCGCCGAGCGCCAGCGCCTCGGTCCATGCCGCCTTGGCGGCGTCGACCAGGTCTGCCTGCGGGCAGCTCCCGGCATCGAGCGCGACGGGAGCGATCGACAGGCCCTCGTACCCGTCGGCCTCACCATAGGCGGCGCGGCGGTGGTTGCGGATCACGCGCAGCATGTTGTCGGCGTTGGCGGCGTATTCTGGGAAGGCGCCAAGCTCGCCGGCCATCTCGGCCGAGGTGGCGTAGGCGGTGCCGGTCATCAGCGCGGTGATGGCGCCGCAGAGCGCACGGCCGGCATCGCTGTCGTAGGACAGGCCCATTCCCATCAGCAGGCCGCCGATGTTGGCATAGCCGAGGCCGAGGGTGCGGTAGTCGTAGGACAGCCTCGCGATCTCCTTCGACGGGAACTGGGCCATCAGCACCGAGATCTCGAGCGTGACGGTCCACAGCCGCGAGGCGTGGGTGAACGCGGCGACGTCGAAGGTGCCGTCGGCCTTCTGGAACTGCATCAGGTTCATCGACGCCAGATTGCAGGCGGTGTCGTCGAGGAACATGTACTCCGAACACGGGTTGGAGGCGTTGATCCGCCCTCCCGCCGGGCAGGTGTGCCATTCGTTGATCGTTGTGTCGTACTGCAGGCCCGGGTCGGCGCTCTGCCACGCGGCCTCGGCAATCTTCTCCCAGAGATCCTTGGCCCGCAGGGTGGCGCTGATCTTGCCGTCGGTTCGGCGGATCAGGTTCCAGTCGTCATCGGCCTCCACGGCGCGCAGGAAATCGTCGCTGACGCGCACAGAGTTGTTGGAGTTCTGGCCGGAGACGGTGAGATAGGCCTCGCTGTCCCAGTCGGTGTCGTAGGTGCGGAAATCGATCTCGGTGAAGCCCTGACGCGCGAACTGGATGACGCGCTGCACGTAGCTCAGCGGAATCATCGCATTCTTGGCGGCCTTGATGGCGGCCTTCAGCTCCGGGTTCTGCGCCGCGTCATAGGCGTCGTCGCCCAGGGTCTCGCGGGCCTCGACGCAGGCGGCCATGATCGCCTTCATCGAGCGGGCGGCCAGCTTGGAGCCGGCGACCAGGGCCGCGACCTTCTGCTCCTCGATCGCCTTCCACTCGATGTACTGGACGATGTCCGGATGGTCGATGTCGACGGTGACCATCTTCGCCGCCCGGCGGGTGGTCCCGCCCGACTTGATGGCGCCGGCGGCCCGGTCGCCGATCTTCAGGAAGCTCATCAGGCCCGAGGACTTGCCGCCGCCGGCCAGCGGCTCGCTCTCGCCACGAAGCCGCGAGAAGTTGGAGCCGGTACCGGAGCCGTACTTGAACAGCCGGGCCTCGCGCACCCACAGGTCCATGATGCCGCCATCGTTGACCAGGTCGTCCTCGACGCCCTGGATGAAGCAGGCGTGGGGCTGCGGGTGCTCGTAGGCGGATTTCGAGCGGGTCAGCTTGCCGGTCTTGAAGTCCACATAGTGGTGGCCCTGGGCCGGGCCGTCGATGCCGTAGGCCCAGTGCAGGCCAGTGTTGAACCACTGCGGCGAGTTCGGCGCGGCCATCTGGCGGGCCAGCATCGCGCACATCTCGTCGTAGTAGGCGCGGGCGTCCTCCTCGGTGTCGAAGTAGCCGCCCTTCCAGCCCCAGTAGGTCCAGGTGCCGGCGAGACGGTTGAACACCTGCTTGGCGCTGTTTTCACCGGTGGTGCGCTCGTCCTCCGGCAGGGCGGCGAGCTTCTCCTCGTCCGGCGCCTCGCGCCACAGCCAGGCCGGGACGTCCTTCTCCTTGACCTTCTTGCGCACGGCCGGGATGCCGGCCTTGCGGAAGTACTTCTGGGCCAGGATGTCGCTGGCGACCTGCGACCAGTCGCTCGGCACTTCCATGTCGTCGCGGCGGAACACGATGGAACCGTCGGGGTTGCGGATCTCGCTCGTCGTCATCCGGAACTCGATGCCGTCGAAGGCGTCCTTGCCCGCCGTCGTGAAGCGCCGTTCGATCCTCATACCTATGCTCCTGCCTCTGGGTGTCTTCTGCTGCCGGATTGTGTCGCCGGGCCCTTAACCGCGTCGAGCGTCCCCCGCCCGTGCCGGCGCATATATCTTGTGTGCCAGCGGCGATAACCTACTCGATGTAGCCCTTCGCCGGCAACCGCAAAATTCAAGATCTGATGAGATGAATTGAAGTGTTGCCGCGGTGCAACAAGCGGACGACAAGACAAACTATGTCAGTAGGAAGTCTGGATAAGACTTCCATCGCAGTGGTCTTGCGCTTCATTTGTAGAGACGACGTCCGTGCCGGGATCGTCTCCTGGCGGCCCGCGAGCCCGAGTCTCCGTCCGAGGTTCCCTGCGCCACGGAGAAAGGATGCGGGAGGGGGCACGTCGGTGCAATAGATTTTGTGTGAAACAATATTGCAAAATCTAAATGTGGTGGCCGAAGCCAAGTTATCCACAGCGGCACCGAAATGGCGGATTCCCTGGCTTCCCGATCCGATGCAGCCACCGGTAGGATGCACGCCGAGGTCAACCGCCCGTAACAAAATGTCGGAGGAAACCATGGCGATCCTGCGCCGTGCGATGAACTACACCCCCCTGGATGCCGCAACGCTGGAGCGTTGGCGGGCCGTGCCGCCGGCGGTGGCCGGCGATAACATGAACCGCGATCGCTGCATGGACGCCACGGTGTCGCCGATCGGCGAGGGCTACACCATGGTGGGGCATGCCCGCACGATCTCGGTGATGGCCGGCGACAATGGCGCCGTCCACGCCGCCCTGCCGCTGATCCAGCCGGGCGAGATCCTGGTGGTCACGGCCGGCGGCGCCGGCGAGGTGGCGATCATCGGCGAGATCATCGCCGAATGCGCCAAGGCGCAGGGCTGCGCCGGCATCGTGCTCGACGGAGCGGTGCGCGACGTCGCGAGCCTGCGGACCCTCGGCATTCCCGTCTACGCGGCCGGGGCAACCCCGCGCGGCCCGCATAAGGGCTTCGGCGGCGAGATCGACGCGCCGATCGCCTGCGGCGGCGTGGTGGTGGCGCCGGGCGACCTGGTCCTTGGCGACGATGACGGCATCTGCGTGGTGCCGCGCGCGCTCTGCGACGAGGTTCTGGTGAAGGGCGAGGCCCATGTGGCGAAGGAAGCCGACATGATCGCCAAGGTCCGCTCCGGCATCACCACGGCCGAGATGATCGGCGTCACGGTGCCGGAACCGACCGACGCGGCCGGCTAAGAGCGCGATCGCTTCAGATCGAATTGATCCGATGCGTGCTAGAGACAGAGTAAATTTACACGATCAGATGTTGTCGTCTGATCGTGATTTGCTCTGATCCGGCGGGGTCCGCATCGGGTCACGGGGTGGGCCGGCGGAACCTTTCCGCCTGCATCAGCAGAATGCCGGCGATCACCACGCCGGCACCCAGCATCTGCCAGGGACCGAGCACCTGTCCGAGCAGCACCCAGGCGGTCAGCAGGCTGACCACCGGCTCCATGTTCACCACGACCGCCACCCGAACGGAGCCCAGCCGGGCGATCGCGCCGTAGAGCGAGGACAGGCCCACGACGTAGCACAGCACATTGACCGCGTATCCGATCCAGGCCGATTTGCCGGTCGGCAGGGCCAGCCCCTCGGCCAGCGTGGCGGCGGCGAATGCCGCCATGCAGCCGGTGGTGACGATCGCGGTCAGGTGCATCGGCCGGATCGACCCGGAGAGATGGCGGGTCAGGAGGAAGGAGATCGCCACGCAGGTTCCGGCGCCGAACGCCATGGCGATGCCCAGCGGGTCCGCCTCCTGCAGGTCGGCGCCGAGCACCAGGGTCAGTCCGGCAAAGCCCAGCGTCAGGGCGACCAGCCGCAGCGCGGTCAACCGCTCGTGCCCGGCGAAATGCGACAGGGGCCCCACCATCAGGGGAAAAACGAAGAACGTGAGGCTGGCCAGCGGCACGTCGATATACCGCACGCTCGTCATGTAGCCGAACGACGCCAGCGCGGTTGTGGCGATCAGGCCGGCCAGCACCGGTCGGGCCCGTGCCGGCACCGGGTCCGCCAACCCGCGGGCGAGCACGATGGTCCACAGAACCGCCGCGGCGAGCACGAAGCGGCCAAGCTGCAGGGTGACCGGTCCCGCTCCGCCGTCGAAGGCGAGCTTGGCGAAGCTCGGCGCGATGCCGAAGAACAGGGCCACCATGACGACAAGAACGTACCCGGTGGCGGCCTGATCGCCCGAGGCGGCGGGGGGCGTCGGTGATGTGCTCATGGCTGGCTGATACGCCCGCCTCGCGCCGGGCGCAACCGACGTCATCGATGCGCTACACTGTCCGCCAGTGATCGCGGCGAGGGGACGGTGATGGGAACGGTCATGAGAGCGGCGGCGTTGCTCGTCGCGCTGGCGGCCTCGGCGGGGGCGGCGGTCGCGGAGACGCCACGCTACATCGTCTACTACAACTCCGAGGCAACGCCGCTGGCCAGGGTCGCGGAGGCGGACTACACCCACGTCATGCTGTCCTTCCTCACGGTCGCCGAGGCAGGGGGATCGGCGCCGCTGTCGCTGACGGTCCCGCAGACGCTGACGCGCCAGTTGGCCGATGTCCCCGAACTGAAACGATCGGGCAAGGCGGTGATGGCGTCGTTCGGCGGCGGGGCGATGACGGAACGCGCGTGGGCGCGGGTCGCGGGGCGGGAGGCGGAACTGGCGAGGCTGCTTGCCGGAGTCGTGCGCGGGCACGGTCTCGACGGAATCGGCGTGGATTTCGAGATCTCCGAGGCGCTCTACCGCGAGACGGCGGGGCGCACCTTCGACGGTCGCGCCCTTCTGATCGCCCTGACCCGAAGCCTGCGCGACGCGCTTCCGACGGGCAGCCTGATCAGCCATGCGCCACAGCCGCCCTACCTCGACCCCCGCTGGGAGGGCGGGCCCTATATCGACATCCTCCGCCAGGTGGGCGACGCCGTCGATTGGATCGCCGTGCAGTACTACAACAACCGAGGGTATGACGGGCCGGCCGACGTGCATGTGGTCGGCGCAAGTGACGATCCCTTCGTCACCTCGGTCGCCGGCCTGTCCGGCGGAGCGGGGGGACTGTCTTGGCCGACCGAGAAGACCGTGGTCGGGAAGCCGATCTACCGCGACGACGCGATCAGCGGGCACCTGCCGCCGGCGGAGGTGCGGCGGACCATCGTCGAGCCCCTGGTCGCACGATACGGCAGCCGGTTCGGCGGGCTGATGGGCTGGCAGTACTCGGACCTGACCGCCAATCACCGCTACTGGAACCGGCGCATGGCGCCCGGACTCCTGCGGTCCGGACGCTAGCGGGCGCGGCGCCGGGTCGGGCGCCCTTGACTGGACGGCCGGCAGCGCCGATGACATAGTCACGGCGCGATTCAGCCGCGCGGCTCACCAGCGTGTTCGAGGTCGGGGAATGGACGTCGGTACCAAGCTTTTCACCTGGATGAACGGCAAGCTCGTCGGCGAGGACGCCTACGGCAACAAGTACTACGTTCATCGGCGCGGCGTGCTGCGCGACGGCCACCAGATGCGTTGGGTCATCTACAAAGGCCTGACGGAGGCCTCGAAGGTGCCGCCGGAGTGGCACCACTGGCTGCACCACGGAACGGACGAGGTGCCGAGCGGCGAAGATCCGCGCCGGTTCTCCTGGCAGAAGGAGCACCAGCCGAATCTGACCGGAACGCCCTACGCCTATCGTCCGCCGGGTCACGTGCTGGAAGGCGGCAAGCGCGATAAGGCGACAGGCGACTACGAACCGTGGACGCCGTCGTGATTCGGAGCATTTGGGGGCGGTCGTGAACCGGGGCATTCTCGAAACACTGATGGGGGCGCTGGTGCTGGTCGTGGCCGGCGCGTTCTTTGTCTACGCGTACTCCGCTTCCGAGATCGGCAAGGGGGGTGGCTACGAGGTGACGGCCCGCTTCACCACCGTCGGCGCGCTCAAGGTCGGCAGCGACGTGCGGATGTCGGGGATCAAGATCGGCACCGTCGCGCGCCAGGAACTCGACCCGACGACCTATCTCGCGGAAGTCACGCTGAGCATCGACGACTCGATCGTCCTGCCGGTCGACACCAGTGCCGCGATCGCGAACGAGGGGCTTCTCGGCGGGAACTTCGTCGACCTCGTTCCCGGTGCGGAGGACCAGACCCTGAAACCGGGCGAGCGGATAGAGCTGACGCAGGACGCGGTCGATTTCGTCCAGCTCCTGGGCCGGTTCATGTTCCAGTCCGGCAGTGGCGCCGGCAGCGGTTCCAACTGATCCGGTGGGACGCCGTCTCGCGGTCACATTTCCCGCCTATTGCAGGCCCCGCTCGACCTCAGCCATGGGATCCGAGATGGCCCGACCGATCCTGATTGCCGCCGCGATGACGGTTGCCGTCGCCGTTACGTTGTTCGCGTCGAAAACCGCGATCGCGCAGGTGCCGGCCGCCGAGGACTGGCGTATCCAGGAGATCGCCGTTCTCCAGGGCCTCGACAAGGTGACGGCGCGGATCTCCCGGTTCGAGGTTCCGGTCGGCGGGACCGCCCGGTTCGGCACGTTGAACGTGAGCGTCGACACCTGTCAGGATCTACCGCCGACCCTGCCGCCGGAGAGTGCCGCTTTCCTTCGGATCGAGGACCAGCCGCCGGACGAGCCGGGCCGGGCGATCTTCAGCGGCTGGATGTTCGCCTCAAGCCCCGGGCTGAACGCCGTCGAGCACCCGGTCTACGACGTCTGGGTCGCCGCCTGCAGGAGCGCCTCGACCGAGGGCCAGTCGTCGGACGCGACGTCGAACTGAACCGGCGTGGCGATGGCGCGGCCGAGCAGTTCCCGGTAGTCGTCGCGTGGGATCTCGACAACGCCGAACCTGGCCAGATGGTCGGTGATGAACTGGGTGTCGAGCAGCAGGAAGCCGGCCGACTTGAGGGTCGCCACCAGGTGGACGAGCGCGACCTTCGAGGCGTCGGTCGCGCGGCTGAACATGCTCTCCCCGAAGAAGGCGCCGCCCAGCCGCACGCCGTAGAGCCCGCCGACCAGCCTGCCGTCGCGCCAGCACTCGACCGAATGGGCGTGCCCGCGGGCGTGCAGCGCCAGGTACAGGCGGCGGATCTCCGGGTTGATCCAGGTATCCGGACGGCGCCCGGTCGCTTCGGCGCACCCGTCGATCGTGGCCTCGAAGTCGCGGTCCCAGGCCACGTCGAACACCCGCCTGCGCACGGTCTTGCGCAAGCTGCGGGAGATGTGGAAGCCGTTCAGCGGCAGGACGCCGCGTTTGTCGGGGTCGACGAAGAACAGACGCGGATCGTCCCGCCCTTCCGCCATCGGGAACACGCCGATGGCATAGGCCTGCAGAAGCAGTTCGGGTTGCAGTTCCGACATCCGGTTCATCCGGCTCGTCAACGACCGGCAAAGGGTACCACCCGCCGCGGTGGCGGCAATGGGGCGTGTCAGGACGTCAGGTATTCCGTCTCGAGCCAGCGGATGTGGTAGTCGCCGCTGCGGAAGGCCGGTGCCTTCATCAGGTCGTGGTGCAGGGGAATCGTCGTCGGAATGCCACCGATCACATACTCGCCCAGCGCTCTGTCGGCCCGCATCAGGCACTCTTCGCGGCTGGCGCCGTGGACCACCAGTTTGGCCACCAGGCTGTCGTAGTGCGGCGGCACGCTGTAGCCGGCGTAGAGGGCGCTGTCGACGCGCACGCCGAGCCCGCCCGGCTGGTGATAGTCGTCGACCCGACCCGGTCGCGGCTGGAACGTCCGCGGATCCTCGGCCGTGATCCGGCACTCGATGGCGTGGCCGTTGAAACTCACGTCCTCCTGGGCGATGCCGAGTTCCCGGCCGGCGGCGATCTCGATCTGCAGGCGCACCAGGTCGATGCCGGTGATCGCCTCGGTGATCGGATGCTCGACCTGCAGACGGGTATTCATCTCGATGAAGAAGAACTCGCCGTTCTCGTACAGGAACTCCAGCGTGCCGAGACTGCGGTAGCCCATCTCCCGGATCGCCTCGACCGCACGGGCGCCGATTGCCACGCGCTCTTCCAGCGTCAGGGCCGGCGAGGGCGCCTCCTCGATCACTTTCTGATGGCGGCGCTGGATCGAGCAGTCACGTTCGCCGAGATGGATGACGTTGCCGTGGCTGTCGGCGGCGATCTGGATCTCGATGTGCCGCGGGCGGCCGAGATAGCGCTCCATGTAGACGGCGTCGTTGCCGAACGCCGCGGCACTCTCGCGCCGCGCCATGGTGTAGGCCTCGTCCAGGTTGTCGGCGGTCTCGGCCACCTTCATGCCGCGCCCGCCGCCGCCGGCGGCGGCCTTGATGAGGACCGGATACCCGATGCGCTCGGCCTCGGCGCGTGCCGCCTCGAGCCCCTCGACCGGGCCGGCGGAACCGGGCACGCACGGAATGCCGAGCTCGATCATCGTCCGCTTGGCGGTGATCTTGTCGCCCATCGCCTGGATATGGTCGGGGGCCGGGCCGATGAAGGTGATGCCGTGGGCCTCGACGATCTCGGCGAAGGCGGCGTTCTCCGAGAGGAAGCCGACGCCCGGATGGATGGCGTCGGCATGGGTCACGGCGGCAGCCGACAGGATGGCCGGGATGTTCAGGTAGCTGTCCCGCGCCGCCGGCGGACCAATGCAGACGCTCTCGTCGGCAAGCCGCACGTGCATCGCATCGGCGTCGGCCGTGGAATGGACCGCGACCGTCTTGATGCCCATCTCGCGACAGGCGCGGTGGATGCGCAGGGCGACGTCACCGCGGTTGGCGATCAGAACCTTGTTGAACACGCCGGACCTCTCTTTGCTCGGATCGGGCCGGTTATTCCAGGACCAGCAGCGGCTGGCCGTACTCGACCGGCTGGCCGTTCTCCACGCGCACCGCCTTGACCGTGCCGTCGCGCGGCGCCGGGATCGGGTTCATGGTCTTCATCGCCTCGACGATCATGATCGTCTGCCCCTTGCGCACGCTGGAGCCGACCGGCGCGAAGGCGGCGGAACCGGGCTCCGGGGCGACATAGGCGGTGCCGACCATCGGAGACGTCACCACCTCGCCATCCTCCTGCGGCGCCGCCGGGGCGGCTGCCGCCGGGGCTGCCGCCGGCGGCGGGGCCGGGGCGGCGATGGCGGCGGTCACCACGGGCTTGGCGATGCGGATGCGCAGGGTGTCCGTCGCATACTCGATCTCGCCGAGCCCGGTTTCTTCCAGCAGGCCCGCCAACTTGCGCACCAGCTCTTCGTCCAGATCCTTGCTCACGGCAGCATTCCTTATTCGTCGGCCCCGACCAGGTCCGCCATGGCCTCGAGCGCGAGCACATAGCCCCGCGCGCCGAAGCCGGCGATGATCCCGTCCACCACGCCGGACAGATAGGAGTGGTGGCGGAACTCTTCCCGCCGGTAGGTGTTTGACAGATGCAGTTCGATCGCCGGCAGCTCCGCCACCGACAGGGCGTCGCGGATGGCGACGGAGGTGTGGGTATAGGCGCCGGCGTTCAGGATGATTCCGTCATGGCTGTCTCGGGCCTGCTGGATGATGGTCACCAGCTCGCCCTCGAAGTTGGACTGACGGAAATCGACGCCGAGGCCCAGGGCCTCGCCGCGTTCCTGGCACATCGCCTCGATATCGGCCAGCGAGTCGCGGCCGTAGATCGTCGGCTCGCGAACCCCGAGCATGTTCAGGTTCGGTCCGTTCAGGACCAGGATGTCAGGCTGATCGGCCACCGAATTCGCCCCTCTTTATCGCGGGCTCGGGTTATACCATGGCGCATTCCGTGCGCAACGATACCGCAACACCCCCCGCTGGACCCCCGCTGACCGCCATGTCCGACCTCACCCTCGACGCCGTCCGCGCCCTCGACTCCGATGACCCGCTGCGCGGGTTCCGCGACCGTTTCGTGTTGCCGGAGGGAGTGGTCTATCTCGATGGAAACTCGCTCGGCGCCATGCCGAAGACGGTGCCGGAGCGGGTGGCCGGCATGCTTCACGAGGAGTGGGGGCGCCATCTGATCGGCGGCTGGCTGCAGGACGGCTGGATGGACAAGCCCCTGGCGCTGGGGGATCGCCTGGCGCCGCTGATCGGCGCCGGCGCGGGCGAGGTGGCGGTGGTCGACACCACCTCCGTCAACCTGTTCAAGCTGCTCTCCGCGGCACTGGCGATGCGTCCGGACCGACCGGTGATCCTCTCCAACGCCGAGAACTTTCCGACCGACCTGTATATGGCCCAGGGTTTGATCGCCCAGCTCGGCGGGCGCCACGAACTGCGCCTCGTGGCCGAGGACGAGGTCGCGGCGGCGATCGACGAGACGGTCGCGGTGGTGATGCTGACCGAGACCAATTTCAAGACCGGGGCCGTCTTCGACATGGCCGCGATCACCCGGGCCGCCCACGACGCCGGCGCGCTCACGCTCTGGGATCTCGCGCACTCCGCCGGCGCCTTTCCCGTCGACCTGAACGGTGCCGCGGCGGACTTCGCCGTCGGCTGTTCCTACAAGTACCTGAACGCCGGACCCGGCGGCCCGGCCTGGCTGTTCGTCGCCGCCCGCCACCAGGCGGAGGCCCGCCAGCCGCTCACCGGCTGGCTCGGTCACGACCGCCCGTTCGATTTCGATCTCGCCTACCGCCCGGCCGAGGGAATCCGCCGTCACGTCTGCTCGTCGCCGGGCGTCCTCGGGCTGGTGGCGTTCGAGGCGGCGCTGGACCTGATGCTGGAGGCCGACATGGCGGCGATCCGCGCGAAGTCGGTGGCGCTGTGCGACCTGTTCATCCGTCTGGTCGAGCAGGAATGCGGCGATGCCGGCTTCCGGCTGATCTCGCCGCGGGAGGCCGGGCTGACCGCCCCCTGGATCCGCGGCAGCCAGGTCTCCTTCGCCCACCCCGACGGCTACGGCATCGTCCAGGCGCTGATCGCGCGCGGGGTGGTCGGCGACTTCCGCGATCCGGACGTCATGCGCTTCGGCTTCGCGCCGCTCTACCAGCGTTACGAGGATGTCTGGGACGCGGTGGCCGCGCTACGGACCGTCATCGAGGGCGGAGAGCATCTCAGCGAGGCGTACCGCCAGCGGGCGAGCGTGACCTGAAGCCGGACCTTCTCCCCGCCCTGGCCCGGGGGGAGAAGGTCCCGCTGTTCTCTATCCGGCGGCGCCCGCCCGGGCCAGAACGCGGTACATGCTGCGCAGGACCGGCTTCTCGATCAGCTTGCCGTCGATCACCACCAGGCCGCTGTCGCCCTGTTCGAACGCTTCGACGATGCGCTTGGCATGGGCGATCTCGGCCTCGCTGGGGCTGAAGATCTCGTTCAGCACCGGGACCTGTTTGGGATGGATGGAGCCCTTGCCGCAGAACCCGAGTGCCCGTGCCGCCTCGGCCTCGCGCTTCATGCCCTCCATGTCGTTCAGGTCGAGGAACGGCACGTCGATCACATCGACTCCGGCCCCGGCGGCCGCGTGGACGACGCGCGAGCGGGCGTAGAGCAGCGCCTCCCAGGTGTATTCGCAGCGCAGGTCGGCCGCCATGTCGACGCCGCCGAAGAAGATGGCGTCGATCCGGGTCGAGCAGCGGGCGATCTCCCAGGCGACCTCCAGCGCCTCGTTGGTCTCGATGATGACCTGCAGGCGCGAGGCGATCTTGAATTCGTCGAACAGCTCGTCCAGTGCGATCACCTCGGCCGGCGATTTCACCTTGGCCAGCATCAGCGACGGCGGCGCCTTGGCCGAGTCGAGGATCGCCTGCACGTCCTTCATGCCGTCCGGCGTGCGCGGCGGGTTGATGCGCACCATGCACTCGACCCTGTCGTCGAGCTCGGCGGTGGCGAACCAGTCGACGGTGGCGGCGCGGGCCTGTTCCTTGTGCTGCGGCGCGATCGCGTCCTCAAGGTCGATGCACATGATGTCGGCGCCGGTCGCCATCGCCTTGGGGAACATGTCGGGCTTGTTGCCGGGCGCGAAGATGAAGCTGCGGCGCGGTCGGATCGTGGTCATGGGGCGGTCTCCGGAAGGGGGCGGACGGCGAGGCTACGCCGGGCGAGCGCGAAATTCATCACCAGGGCGAGGATGACGATCGCGCCGCCGGCAAGGGCGTTGGCGCCCGGCTCCTCGCCCATTGCCATCCAGACCCAGAGCGGACCGAGGACCGTCTCCAGCAGCACGACGAGGCCGACTTCGGCGGCCGGGATGTACAGCGGCGCGGCGGTCAGCAGGCCGAAGGACACCGGCAGGACGACGATCGCCAGGAGCGCCATCCAGCCGAGCTGGATCGGCTCCAGCGCGAGGCTGTCGGCGGCGATCAGCGCGACCGCGGCGGTGATCAGGCCGGAGAGTCCGACCGCCGGGGTCATGTCGACGGGACGCGCCGCGCGGACCAGGACGAAATGGCCGCCGAGCGCGATCGCCGCGGCCAGCGCGACCAGGTCGCCGTACCAGGTGCCGACCGACAGTCCGTCGGCGACGATGAGCGCGATTCCGGCCATGGCGACGGCGATCGCAAGCCAGGTCCGCAGCGCCGGGCGTTCGCCCAGAGCGATCCAGCCGATCGCCGCCGCGAACAGCGGTGCGGCCGCCATGATGACCAGGGTGTTGGCGACGGTAGTCTCGCTGACGGCAACCACGAAGAGGATCGTGTTGAACGCGAACAGGGTCGAAACCAGGGCCCCGTGCGTGCCGATCGCGGCGACGGCGGCGAGGCTACTCCTCCCGTACCAGAGGGCCAGCAGCACGACATAGCCGAGCGACATGAGCAGGCCGCGCCAGAACAGAATCGTCCAGGCGTCGGCTCCGACGAGACGCATGAGGAGCGTGTCCGGCGTCAGAACCAGCACGCCGAGCACGGCCAGGGTCAGGCCCTTGGCCTGGTCGGTTGTCGAATCGGATTGCATCGAGTGTCGGTTTCCGGTCGGTCGGGGGGCGGGTTTATGGTAACCGTTCGTTCAGGATTCAGGCCTATCGTGCCGCCATGAGTGAGGCAAGCACCGTGGCAGTTCCCTGGCGAATTCGGCTTCGCGCATGGTGGGAAGGTTACGACCCGCTCGACTATGTCGAGTGGCAGGGTCGCGACTCCGAAGAGTCGGAACAGGACTACGCCCTGCCGCCCTCAATCGCTCTGCCTAAGACCATGAGCCTGGACGAGCTTATGGACGACGGTCCCGCCACTCGGGACACCGCCGGCGAGGGGATCGACGACGCCTTCCTCGAGGAGGAGGAACCCGATCCGGTCTGGTCCCGGGCCAAGCTGGAGGTGTCGCAGCGCGTGTTCGGTCGCGGTTTCGTGGTACCGGGGGGGGCGGATCATGCGGTCGAGACCGTCCGTTCGCTCGGTCTCGACCCGGTGCAGTCCGTGCTCGATCTGTCGATGGGGCTCGGCGGTCCCGCGGCGGCGGTGGCCGAGAAGTACGGGGTGTGGATCACCGGCTACGAGCGCAACCGCGCGCTTCTGGAAACGGCCGGGATCGTCCTGACCACGATCAAGGCCGGCGATCAGGTCCGCAGCAACCACCTGGATCCGGACACGCTGTACCTGCCGCGCAAGAAGTTCGACGTGGTGATCTCCAGCGAGAGCATGCACCGGATCCAGGACCGGATATCGCTGATCGGCAAGGTGCGCGGCGCGCTCAAGGACTGGGGACAGTTCCTGATGAGCGACTATGTCCTGGCGCAGGACGGCGAACCGTCGAAGCGCCTTCTCACCTGGCTGCAGAGCCGCGGCGAGCCGGTGACGCTCTGGACCCGCGAACAGTATGAGGTGGCGCTGGCCAACCAGGAGCTCGACATCCGAGTGATCCGGGACGAGTCCGAACTGCACGCCGAGATGATCCGCCAGGAGTTCGCCAACTTCGTGACGACCCTGAACGCCAACAAATCTGTGACCGAGACGCCGGTCGGCCGGTCGGCGCTGATGGAGATCGCCGAGGACTGGTCGCGGCTCGCCGCCCTGCTGACCTCCGGCGAACTGCAACTCGTGCGGTTCCTGGCGTTGAAACCGGGCGAGGACTGACCGGCCCGGATCCAGGCCGATATCGCGGTTGACAGCCCCGAGGCTTGTCAGTAGGTTCCGCGCTCTTCGAAAATTGACGACCACCGGAGACGACCAATGCGCGTCGCGAACTCGCTGAAGACGCTGAAGAAGCGCCATAAGGCCTGCCGGGTTATCCGCCGCAAGGGCCGTGTCTACGTGATCAACAAGTCCAACCCGCGCTTCAAGGCGCGCCAGGGCTGAATCCAGCTGGCTGATCCAGGCCAGTCGGTCCCGCGGGACTGACCGGTCGGATCGGGCAGGGTCATACCGCTTCGAGGCGGCCGACGGAAACGTCGCGCCGCCTTTTCGCGTTGCGCCGTCATGTCGGTGTCCCTACCTCCCGCCTTCCGCCCGGCCGCGACTTGAATTTCCGGCCATATCCGGCAAGTTAGGCGCAAGACCCCATCAGGGGGCCGGGAGAGACGCCATGCTGATGCCGGAGCCGGACCAGGACATCCTGGCACGCCGCTCGGAAATCGTCGCCGCCCTGCGCGCGATCGTCCCGGGCGAGGGGGTGATCGCCGACGAGCGCGAGATGAAGCCCTACGAGAGCGACGCGCTCACCGCCTACAAGACCCTGCCGATGATCGTCGTGCTGCCGGAGACCGTCGAGCAGGTTGCCGCGATCCTGAGGTACTGCCATGAGAACGGCGTCAAGGTGGTGCCGCGGGGCTCCGGCACGTCGCTGTCCGGCGGGGCGCTGCCGCTGGCCGACGGCGTGCTGCTCGGCCTCGGCAAGTTCAACCGCATTCTCGACATCGATTTCGACAACCGCACGGTGACCGCCCAGCCCGGCGTGACCAATCTCGGCATCACAACCGCCGTGCAGCACGAGGGCTTCTACTACGCCCCGGACCCGTCCTCGCAGATCGCCTGCTCGATCGGCGGCAACGTGGCGGAGAATTCGGGCGGTGTGCACTGCCTGAAATACGGCCTGACCACCAACAACATCCTCGGGCTCGAGATCGTCACCGTCGAGGGCGAGGTCATGCGCCTCGGGGGCAAGCATCTCGATTCCGAAGGCTACGACCTGATGGGACTGTTGACCGGCTCGGAAGGGCTGCTGGCGGTGGTCACCGAAGTCACGGTGCGCATCCTGAAGAAGCCGGCCTCCCTGCGCGCCCTGCTGCTCGGCTTCCCGACCAGCGAGCAGGCGGGGGCCTGTGTCGCCGCCACCATCGCCGCCGGCATCATCCCCGGCGGCATGGAGATGATGGACAACCCGGCGATCAACGCCGCCGAGGATTTCGTGAATGCCGGCTACCCGCGCGACGCCGGCGCTCTGCTGATCGTCGAGCTGGACGGCCCGGAGGTCGAGGTCGACACCCTGATCGAGCGGGTGCGGGAGATCGCCGAGGCCAACGGCTCCACCACGCTGCGGGTGTCCGAGAGCGAGGAGGAACGCAACGCCTTTTGGGCCGGGCGCAAGGCGGCGTTCCCGGCGGTCGGACGGATCTCGCCGGACTACATGTGCATGGACGGCACCATCCCGCGCCGCCAGCTCCCCGAAATTCTCACCCGCATGACGCGGATGAGCGAGAAGTACGGCCTGCGCGTCGCCAACGTCTTCCATGCCGGCGACGGCAACCTGCACCCGCTGATTCTGTTCGACGCCAACCAACCGGGCGAGTTGGACCGGGCGGAGGCGTTCGGCGCCGATATCCTCAAGGCCTGCGTCGAGCTTGGCGGCGTGCTGACCGGCGAGCACGGGGTCGGGGTGGAGAAGCGGGACCTGATGCCGGAGATGTTCAGCGAGACCGACCTGAACCAGCAGATGCGCGTGAAATGCGCCTGGGACCCGAAGGGCCTGCTGAATCCGGGCAAGGTGTTCCCGACCCTGCACCGCTGCGCCGAACTCGGCCGCATGCACGTCCACCGGGGCCAGATGCCGTTCCCGGACATCCCCCGGTTCTGAGGGCAGGGGATGACAAACAGTATGACGTTCCCCTCGCGGCGACGCTGCTCTGGGTCCCGGATACGCCTGTGGCGTTCCGGGAAGTCGCTTGGCGTGGCTTCGAGCATTAGATCGACTTCCCGGAAGCCCGCGGACCCCGTCCGGGGGCTGTCCGGGACCCAGCCATACGCCGGAGCCTGCTGATGGCCGACACCTTCAAGCCCGAGACCGTGGATCAGGTGCGCGACGCGGTCGCCTGGGCGGTCTCCGAGGAGACGCCGCTGGAGATCCTGACGCGCGCCACCAAGCGCGGACTCGGCCGGCCGATACAGACCGCGCACACGCTGGACCTGTCCGCCATGGCGGGCATCGGCCTGTACGAGGCGGAGGAGCTGATCTGCCAGGCCGGGCCGGGCACGCCGCTGGTCGAGATCGAGGCCGCGCTGGCCGCCGAGAGCCAGCGCCTGGCCTTCGAGCCGATGGATCCCGGCGTCCTGCTGGGCACGGGCGAGGGGCGGCAGTCCATCGCCGGGGTCTTCGCCTGCAACCTCGCCGGACCGCGCCGGATCAAGGACGGGGCGGCGCGCGACCACCTGCTCGGCTTCACCGCCGTCACCGGGCGCGGCGACATCGTCAAGTCCGGCGGCCGGGTGGTGAAGAACGTCACCGGCTACGACCTGTCCAAGCTGGTCTGCGGCTCCTGGGGAACGCTGGGCGTGCTGACCGACCTGACCTTCAAGGTGCTGCCCGCGCCGGAGACCGAGACCACGGTCCTGCTCCACGGCCTCGACGACGCGGTGGCGGTGACGGCGATGAGTGCCGCCATGGGCTCGGCCCACGACGTGTCCTCGGCCGCCCACCTGCCGGCCGGGGTTTCGGCGGCGGGGGTCGGTGGAGCGGCGACAGCGCTGCGCGTCGAGGGCTTCGCGCCGTCGGTGGTCGCCCGTGTTGCCGCGCTGAAGGGCGAGCTCGCCGGGTTCGGCGCCGAGATCGCCACCCTGGACGGCGAGGAATCGCGGGAACTGTGGCGCGCCCTGCGCGACGCCCGCCCGCTGGCGGAACCGCGCGACAGAGCGGTGTGGAAACTGTCCATCGCGCCCATGGCCGGGCCCGAGGTGGTGGCGGCGATCCGCGGCTCGGTGCCGGAGGCGACGTGTTTCTACGACTGGGCCGGTGGTCTGGTCTGGCTCGCGGTGCCGCCCACGCCCGACGCCTCGGCGGCTGCCGTTCGAGGTGCGGTGGACGCTGTTGGTCGTGCAACTGGGGGCGGCCACGCGACGCTGATCCGCGCCGAGGCCGATGTCCGCGCCGCCATCGCCCCGTTCCACCCGCAGCCCGGCCCGGTCGCGGCCCTGGCGAAACGGGTGAAGGAGAGCTTCGATCCCAAAGGCGTGCTCAATCCGGGCCGCATGACGGCGGGGGTGTGAGATGAATGAAACTGACGCTGGGTTTGGTGATGTTGTGCCGACGCAGGAAGGCCGGCCAAAAAGAATAGCAATTGCTCTCACTGTAGTTGTTGTATTGGTTTTTTTTGAATCGATTTTTTCGTATTTTGGGCTTCTTGATTACATAGGGTTTGTTCCGAATACATTCGGAGACACTATTGCTGGATTTGGCACAATACTAGCGTTCGTCTGGCTTGTGGCGGGTTACGTTCTTCAGCAAAAAGAATTGCGTCTGAACACAATTGCAATAGGACGTCAGGCAAGAGAACTGGCGGCTTCTGTTTCTCAACTTGAGCAACAAAGCATTTCGTTGAGGGAGACCCAATTATTTACGAAAAGGGACGTGTCTCTAAAATTGATTGAAAAAAAAGAAAAAGAAATAATTAAATCAGCAGTGTGGTTTGTTCGAGATTCCAATAAATATGGAAATTATATAGAAAAACAGCATCAAAAATTTGGAGATTCTCTAGAGGATACCTGTTTGTATATTTTCGTAAGGAAAATCTTTCATGAAGAAGAACCTCGGTCATGGGTCCAAGGTCAAATGGATAATAGAGAATTAAAAGTAATAATTCGAGCGTTTCATGATGCTCAGAAATTCGCTCGCGATATGAATGACGATGGAAAAATTCTTCATGCGTTTGAAAACGGTATATCGGGTGATGTGTACAAGGAATGTTGCCGGTTTCTAGCCCTGAAATTGCAATTCGAGCAACGCAAGGACTACTATGCAGACTAACTTCACCCTAGCCCAGCTTGCCGATCCGGAGATCTCGGTCGCCAACGAGATCCTGCGCAAGTGCGTGCATTGCGGCTTCTGTACCGCGACCTGTCCGACCTACGCCCTGCTGGGCGACGAGCTCGACAGCCCGCGCGGGCGAATCTACCTGATCAAAGACATGCTGGAGAACGACCGGCCGGCCGGCGAGCAGGAGGTCAAACATATCGACCGCTGCCTCTCGTGCCTGTCCTGCATGACCACCTGTCCGTCCGGCGTGCACTACATGCACCTGGTCGACCACGCCCGCACCCATATCGAACGGACTTTCCGGCGCCCGGCGCTGGACCGCTGGCTGCGGGCGCTCTTGTCCAATCTGATCCCGTACCCGTCCCGGTTCCGCGCCGCACTCGCCGGCGCCTGGTTCGCCCGTCCCTTTGCGCCGCTGGCCGGCAACCTGTTCGGCGGACGGCTCAGGGCGATGCTGGAGCTGGCCCCGAAAGCCATCCCGCCGCGTTCGCCCATGGACCGGCCGGGGGTGTTCCCGGCGGAGGGCGAGAAACGCGGCCGGGTCGCCCTGCTGCTCGGCTGCGCCCAGCGGGTGCTGGAGCCGGCGATCAACGACGCCACCATCCGCCTGCTGACCCGCCATGGCGTCGAGGTGGTGGTGCCGCCGAGTGCCGGGTGCTGCGGCTCGCTCACCCACCACATGGGCCGCGAGGACGAGGCCCATGCCAGCGTGAAGGCCAATGTCGACGCCTGGTGGGCCGAGACGGCGGAAGGCGGGGGCGAAGGGTTGGACGCTGTGGTCATCAACGCGTCGGGCTGCGGCACCACGGTGAAGGATTACGGCTTCATGCTGCGCGAGGATGCCGCCTATGCCGAGAAGGCGGCGGCGGTGTCGGCGCTCACCCGCGACGTGACCGAATATCTCGCCACCCTGGACCTGCCGGCGGGCGAGGGGAGGGGGCTGACCGTCGCCTACCATTCCGCGTGTTCGATGCAGCACGGCCAGAAGATCAAGACCCTGCCCTCGGACCTGCTCACCAAGGCGGGCTTCACGGTCAAGTCGGTGCCGGAGGGTCACCTGTGCTGCGGCTCGGCCGGGACCTACAACATGATGCAACCGCAGATCGCGCGGAAGCTGCGGGACCGCAAGGTGGCGAACATCGAGAGTACCGAGCCGGACATCATCGCGACGGGCAATATCGGCTGCATGACCCAGATCGGCGGCGGCACCGAAATCCCGGTGGTGCACACGGTGCAGCTTCTCGACTGGGCCACCGGCGGCCCGGTTCCGGCGGGGCTCAACGCCCCCTGATTGTCGCCCCGGGAGCGCGCCGGCGCCGCCCGTGACCCAGCCGCAGGTCCAGCCTGGGTCCCGGATAGCCTTTCAGGCTTCCGGGAAGTCGAAAAAGAGCACCCTTCCGATTTCCCGGAAGCCCGCAGGGCTGTCCGGGATCCAGAGAGTCGGGTGAAGTGCGGCCCGGCCACCGTCCTATGGGCGTTACCGGCATGACATGGAGCAGGTCAGCCGGTGGGCCCCATCTCCCCGCCCGCCCCGAACACCTCTTCGAACGCGCCCTTCAGGGCGGCGTCCACTTCCGGCATGCCGACGAGCACGCCGAGATCGACCAGGCTGGTCACCCCGTGGCCGGCGATGCCGCAGGGCACGATGCCGTCGAAATGGGACAGGTCGGGTTCGACGTTCAGGGCGATGCCGTGGAACGTCACCCAGCGCCGTACCCGCACGCCGATGGCGGCGATCTTGTCCTCGCGCAGGGGTTCGTTCCGGTCGGTGCGGCGAACCCAGATGCCGACCCGGCCGTCGCGCCGCTCGCCCTCGACGCCGAGCCGGCCGAGCGCGCGGATCAGCCATTCCTCCAGCGCGTGCACATAGGCGCGGACATCCTGGCGCCGGCGCTTGAGGTCGAGCATGATGTAGGCGACCCGCTGTCCCGGCCCGTGATAGGTGAACTCGCCGCCACGCCCGGTGGGGTAGACGGGAAACCGGTCCGGCTGCAGCAGGTCGGACGCCTCGGCGCTGGTTCCCGCCGTGTAGAGCGGCGGATGTTCCAGCAGCCACACGGTCTCCGGCGCCTCTCCGCCATGGATGGCCGCGGCCAGCCGCTCCATCTCGGCGACGGCCGCCTCGTAGTCCACCTGGGCGTCGGAATGCCGCCAGTCGACCGCGCTCTGGAACACGCTGTCTGCCTGGGCCGAGAGGGAGGCGAGAGACATTTATTGGGCGTCCGTATCCGGTTCCGTGCGCCGACCCGCGATCTCAGCTTGATTGGGCGGGCGGCTTTTGCTAATCCCTCACCCTCGCTGCGGGCCGGGGCTCGCAGCCAAGATAGTGCGGTCGTGGCGGAATTGGTAGACGCGCAGCGTTGAGGTCGCTGTCCGGTAACACGGGTGGAAGTTCGAGTCTTCTCGACCGCACCACATCTCTCCCCTAAGAAATGCGATGAGTTCAGTCGGCGGGCCACCGGAGGGCGGGCGATGCGGATCGGCGTTGTCGCCACGGACCTGCAGCGGATCGACGCCCGTACCGCCACCTCCGATCATGCCAGTACCCGGCTGCGGGCGCTGATCCCGGCGGCGGCGCTGGCGCGGCGTGGCCACCGTCTTCTGCTCTGCTCCGACCGGGACCTGTACGAGGGGGCGGTCGACGCCCATCTGCCGGAACTCGACGTCCTCGTCGTACACAAGGTGCGCCTCGACCTCGCCGCGCGGCTCGACCTGGCGCGGGCTGCTGGCGTCGCCGTCGTCGTCGATCTGTGCGACCACGTCTTCCTGCATCCGGTGCTGTCCGCCTTCTATCCGGCCATGCTCGCCCGCGCCGATGTCGTGACGGCGGCGACCCCGGCGATGGCCGAGGTGGCGATGACGCACTTCGATCGTCCGGTCCGGGTGATCGCCGACGCCCTGGAGGGGCGGCGCGGCGATCCCGCGGCGGTGGATCCGGCCGCCCAGCCGCAACTGCTGTGGTTCGGACGGATGCAGAACGCCGAGGCGCTGGTCGCGGCGCTGCCGTCTCTCGCTCAGGCAGGGGCGGCGCGTCTGGAGATCGTCACGAACGCCGACGACGCTTTCGCCGCCCGAGTCGCCGCAACGGCACCCGACAGGCTATCGGTGCGGCTCACGCCCTGGACACCGGCCGCGGTCGAGGCGGGCCTCGCGGCATGCGATCTGGTCGTGCTCCCCACCGATCGCGGCCCGGCCCTCCAGGTGAAGTCGGCGAACCGGCTCGAGCGGGCGATCTGGGGCGGCCGCCCGGTGGTGGCGCGGCCGACGGCGGTGACGCGTCCGTGGGCCGATGCGGCCTTTCTCGACGAGGATCTGTCCGCCGGGCTCACCCGCGCGCTGGCGGCGCGCGCGTCGTGGCCGCAGCGTATCCGCCAGGCTCAGGAGCGGCTGCTGCGGACCCGCACCGGCGATGCCCTGGCGCCGGCGTGGGAGGACGCGGCCGAGGTTGCGCGCGAGGCGCGACATAGCGGTGGCAAATCGTCCTCCGCCCTTGGGACGCCACCCGCGCCCGTGTAAGGTCAGCGGGCCGATCGCGACGCATGGGAGGACGGGAATGGCGGAGGATCTCAAGGACGCCGCGCTGTACTATCACGAGACTCCGGTACCGGGAAAACTCGCGGTCGTGCCGACCAAGCCGATGGTCACACAGCGCGACCTGTCGCTCGCCTATTCGCCCGGCGTCGCCTACGCCTGCACCGCCATCGCCGAGGATCCCGGGACGGCGGCGCGCTTCACCGGCCGCCAGAATCTGGTCGGCGTGGTGACGAACGGCACCGCGGTCCTCGGCCTCGGCAACATCGGCCCGCTCGCCTCGAAGCCGGTGATGGAGGGCAAGGCGGCGCTGTTCAAGAAGTTCGCCGATATCGACGTGTTCGACATCGAGGTCGCGGAGCTCGACGTCGACCGCTTCGTCGAGGTGGTCGCCGCACTCGAGCCGACCTTCGGCGGTATCAACCTTGAGGACATCAAGGCGCCGGAATGCTTCGAAATCGAGCGCAAGCTGCGGCAGCGCATGAACATTCCGGTGTTTCATGACGACCAGCACGGCACCGCGATCTGTGTCGGTGCGGCGATCTTCAACGCCCTGCGCCTGGTCGACAAACCGCTCGAGGCGGTCCGCCTCGTCACGTCCGGCGCGGGTGCGGCGGCCATGGCGTGCATCGACCTGCTCGTGGCGATGGGGCTGAAGACCGAGAACGTCATCCTCACCGACATCGACGGCATCGTGTACACCGGGCGACCGCAGATGAACCCGGTGATCGCCCGATACGCCACCGACACGCCGATGCGCATGCTGGCCGAGGCGGTGGACGGGGCCGATATCTTCCTCGGCCTGTCGGCGCCGGGCGTGCTCAAGCCGGATATGGTGAAGACCATGGCCGACCGGCCGATCATCATGGCGTTGGCCAATCCAACGCCGGAGATCATGCCGGAGGAGGCCAAGGCGGCCCGCGCGGACGCGATCATCGCCACCGGCCGGTCGGACTATCCGAACCAGGTCAACAACGTGCTCTGCTTCCCCTTCATCTTCCGCGGCGCGCTCGATGTGGGAGCGACAACGATCAACGAGGAGATGAAGATCGCCGCGCTGACGGCGATCGCCGATCTGGCGATGCAGGAGGCCTCCGACATCGTCGCCACCGCCTATAACGGTCAGGAGCTGTCCTTCGGGCCGGACTACCTGATTCCGAAGCCGTTCGACCCGCGCCTGATCATGGAAATCGCGCCGCGGGTCGCCCAGGCGGCGATCGACAGTGGCGTGGCCGCCCGGCCGATCGAGGATTTCGACGCCTATCGCCAGAAGCTGTCGCAGTTCGTCTACCGCTCCGGTCAGGTGATGCGTCCGGTCTTCGCCAAGGCACGCGAGGAGCCGAAGCGGGTGGTCTTTGCCGAGGGCGAGGAGGAACGGGTGCTGCGCGCCGTGCAGTCGGTGCTCGACGAGAAGCTGGCCCGGCCGATCCTGGTCGGCCGCCCCGAGGTGATCGGGCGCCGGGTCGAACGCTTCGGTCTGCGGATGCGGGTCGGACGCGACGTCGACGTCGTCGACCCGACCAACGACGACCGCTACGAGCTGTACTGGCGGACCTACCACGACTTGATGGAACGTCGCGGCGTGTCGCCGGACCGCGCCCGCGAGGTGGTCCGTACGAACGATACGGTCATCGCCGCGCTCATGATGCAACTCGGCGACGCGGACGCGGCGGTCTGCGGCACCGTCGGTCGGTACTGGGACCACCTGCGCCATGTCCGGCAGGTGATCGGCACCCGCCGCGGCGTGAACGAACTCTCCGCGGTCAGTCTACTGATCCTGCCCCAGGGATCGTATTTCGTGGTCGACACCCACGTCACACCCGACCCGAGCGCCGACGCGCTTGTGGAGATGGTCGAGCTGGCGGCGATCGAGGTCCGGGCGTTCGGTCTGGAGCCGAAGATCGCCTTCGTCTCGCACTCGCATTTCGGGACCTCCGACGAGCCGTCCGCGGCCAAGATGCGCGAGGCGGTCGCGAAACTGGCCGCCAAGCATCCGGGTCTGGAGGTCGAGGGCGAGATGCATGCCGACAGCGCGGTCTCGGAGGTCGTCCGCAGCCGGACCTTCCCCAACTCCCGTCTTCAGGGCGCGGCCAACCTGCTGGTCATGCCGACGCTCGACTCGGCCAACATCGCCTTCAACCTGCTGAAGTCGACCGGCCAGGGGCTCTCCGTCGGGCCGATGCTGGTCGGCACCGCCAAGCCGATGCATATCCTTACCCAGTCGGTGACCGTGCGCGGCATCATCAACATGACTGCCGTCGCGGTCGTCGACGCCCAGGCCCATGAACAGGCCCGCCGAAAGGCGCGCTGACGAACGGTGATGCATGACACCTGACGACGATCGTCCGGACGAGACCGATGCGGCCGCAAAGGGTGCCGAGACTGAGGACTCCAGGCGCAAGCCGAAGGTGCGCCGACGGGAGCTGAAGGCGAAGATCCGCGCCCTCGAGGCGGAGATCGCCGAGACCCGGGAGAATGTTCCGGAGGAGCCGCTCTATGGTCTGACGCCGCGGCTGGAGGCCGCGGTGGTGCGGGCGCTGGAGCAGGACCGCCTGCCGATCATCCCGCGGCTGATGCGGCCGCTCCACCCGGCCGATCAGGCCGACCTGATCGAGCGTCTGGTTCCCGAGCAGAGACTGACGCTGATCGCCGCGATGGGCGCGACGTTCGACGCCGACGTGCTGGCCTATCTCGACGACACGGTGCGCGACGAACTGGTCTCGACCTGGGGCGAGGAGGAACTGACCCGCTTCCTGTCGGCACTCGATTCCGACGACGCCGTTGACCTGTTCGGCGAGCTCGACGAGGCCGATCAGGCGCGGATCCTGGCCGCCCTGCCGGCCAAGGACCGGATCTTCCTGGAAGAGGGGCTGAACTTCCCGGAGGACTCCGCCGGACGCCTGATGCAGCGTGAGATGGTCGTGGTGCCGGCCCATTGGACGGTCGGCCAGACCATCGACTTCCTGCGCACGGTGCGCGAGCTCCCGGACGACTTCTACGACATCTTCGTGGTCGATCCGGCGCATCGGCCGGTCGGCGAACTCGCCCTCTCGCACCTGTTGCGGGCCAAGCGGCCGGTTCGGGTCTCGGACATCATGCGCAAGGATTTCCGCCGGATACGCGCGGAGATGGACCAGGAAGAGGTGGCGCTGCTGTTCCGCCAGTACGGGCTGGTCGCCGCCCCCGTGGTCAGCGAGGACGAGCGGCTGCTCGGCGTCATCACCGTCGACGACGTGGTCGACGTGATCGACGAGGAGGCCGAGGAGGATCTGATGCGCCTGGCCGGTGTCGGCGAGAGCGACCTGTATGGGTCGCTCTGGGACACCGCCAAGACGCGCTTTCCCTGGCTGGTGATGAACCTCCTGACGGCGATCGCCGCCTCTGTCGTGATCGGCCTGTTCGAGGCGACCATCGAGAAGGTGGTGGCACTGGCGGTGCTGATGCCGATCGTCGCCTCCATGGGCGGAAACGCCGGAACCCAGACCCTCACGGTGGCGGTTCGGGCCCTGGCCATGCGCGATCTCGACACCCGCAACGCGGTGAAGTTCATCGCCAAGGAGACGTTGGTCGGCTCGCTCAACGGTATCGCCTTCGCGGTGATGGTCGCCGGCGTGTCGGTGGCCTGGTTCGGGGACTTCCAGATCGCCTGGATCATCGCCATCGCCATGATCCTGAACCTGATCGTCGCGGGCCTCGTCGGCACCCTGATCCCGCTGGGCCTCGACCGATTCAAGATCGACCCGGCGGTGGCCAGCGGCGTGTTCCTGACCACAGTGACCGACGTGGTCGGGTTCTTCGCCTTCCTGGGACTTGCGACCCTGTTCCTGATGTAGCGCGACCCCGGTCCGCCTCAGGCAGGTTCGATCGCCCGCCAACCGTGGACGACCGTGCGGTCGGGGACGGAGAGGGCGAAGACATGGCCGCCGTTCGCGCCCGGCTGGTCGAAGCGCCGGGAGATGGGTGCCCCCCGGTAGTGCGCCAGCGCCAACGCGCCCACCGCGCCGTGGGCGACTACGGCCAGATCGCCGGACCCGGTCTCCATGATGCTCTCCAGGGCGGCGACGATCCGTGCCTGCTCGTCCGCCGCGCGGGCCCAACCGCGCACGCTCTGCTGCGGCTCGGCGAAGAACGCGTCGGCCGCTGCCTGGAACTCGACCGGTGGCAGGTATCCGGTGGCCGACCGGTCGTTCTCGCCGAGGTCGGGGCGGGGGATCGGCACCAGTCCCGCCGCTCCGCCCAGGATCTCCGCCGCCTCTTGCGCCTTGCGCTCCGTGCTGCAGTACAGGGCCGATAGGGACGCTACCCAGGGGCAGGCGGCCAGGGCCGCCATCCGTGCCCGCCCGCGATCGGACAGGGCCCAGTCGGTGATCGCCACCGCGGGATCGATGACGACGTCGGGGTGGGTGATGAAGCGGAGGGTGGCGCTCACTCCGCCGCCGCGGCCGCCGCACCGAGCGAGATCGCGCTCATCCGCGCCGCCGCCGCCGCCGCGTCGTCTATCAGCCTGTCCATGATCGCCTCGACCGGCTCGATCCGGTCGGCGAAGACGCAGGACTGACCCATGGACAGGATCCCCTTCTCGGCATCGCCCTCGGCGTAGGCCTCCTTCTGGATCAGGCCCGTGACGTAGGGGCGGTAGACCTCGAAATCGGTCACGCCCTGCTTCTCAAGTTCGGCGATGGCGCGGGTCGTGGCGTTGTCGATGCCGCGGAAGGTGTTGCGCATGGAGGCGAGGACCAGGGCCGTGTCGGTTTCCTGCGCGTCGATCACCCGCTGCTTGATCGCCTCGTGGCTCCAGATCTCGCTGGCGACCAGGAACCGGGTGCCGATCAGCGCCGCCTCGCCGCCCATGGCCAGAACCGCCGCCACCTGGGCGCCGGTGCCGATGCCGCCGCCGATCAGGACCGGCTTGTCGACGCGGCCGACCGCGAGCGGTGCCTGAACGATGGAGCCGACCAGGTTGAGCCCCGGGTGGCCGCCGCATTCCGCGCCGACCACGGCGACCGCGTCGACCGGCAGCTTGCTGGCCACGGAGACCGCGTGCTTCACCGTGGCGACCTTGTGGAACACCACGCCGCCGGCATCCTTGATCCGGTCGACGAACTCTGCCGGCGGCAGGCCCGCCGTCTCGAAATGGCGCACACCCTTGTCCAGCGCGATCTCGAGTTGGGCCGGCAGGTCCTTGTTGTGGTCGGTGTGGACCGACATGTAGAGGTTCACGCCGAACGGCCTGCCGCCGGTGAGCGTCTTCGCCCTGTCCAGTTCCGCCTCGAACTCCCCCGGTCCGGGGAAGCTCTTGGCGGTGATGAAGCCCATGCCGCCCGCGTTCACCACGGCGGCCACGTAGGCCGCGTCCGACAGCCACATGAGACCGCCGGCGACGATCGGATGGTCGATGCCGAACAGCTCTGTGATGCGGGTCTTGAAACGCTGCGGCCTCATCTGCGGTCCTCCCTCAGCGCCGTCAGCGCGGCACGATCAGGGCGTCGAGCGCGACGCATCCCTTGCCCCTGGGTAGCACCCGTACGGGGTTGAGGTCGACGCTTTCGAGCCGCGCGCCTTGTGCCGCGGCGAAGACCGATACCTTGGCCAGCAACTCGGCCAGCGCGTCGACGTCGGCCGGTGGCGCGCCCCGGACCCCCTCATAGATCTTCGCGCCCTTGAGCTCGGCGATCATCCGCCGCGCCTCGTCGACGCCGAAGGGGGCCAGGCGGAAGGCGACGTCCTCGAGTACCTCGACCAGGATGCCGCCGAGCCCGACCATGACCACCGGGCCGAAGGTCGGATCGTTCTGAACGCCGATCACCGTCTCGACGCCCTCCGGTGCCATGGCGGCGACCAGGACACCGTCGATCCGCGTCTCCGGCATGGCCTGGGACACCCGGCCCATGAGCCCGTCATAGGCGGCCGCAGCGGTATCGGCGGACACGCCGACCACGACACCGCCGACCTCGGTCTTGTGCAGGATGTCGGGCGACGCGATCTTCAGCACCGCCTGTCCGCCGAGGGCGCTCACGGCTTCCTGCGCCTCGCGGGCGCTGGTGACCAGACGGCGGTCGACGAACGGCACGCCCCAGCCTTCCAGCAGGTCGGACGCCTCATGCTCGCCGATCCGGGCCTCTGGCACGGAGGCCGCGCCCGACGGTGCCGGCGGGGGAAGGGCCTCGTTTCGGCGGGCGAAGAAGCGGCCGAACCGGCTGATCGCCGCGGCGGCGGCCACCGCCCGGGTCGGATCCTCGAACACCGGATAGCCGCCTTCCTCGTAGTGCCGCACGATCTCCGGCGGCGCGATGAGCGAGAGGATGATCGACTTGTCGGGGAACCGTTCCCGCGTCTCCTCCAGGGTCTTGATGAGATCGTCGGCGATATAGCGTGAGGCGGCGATCATGGTGAAGAACGCCACCACCACGTCGTAGCCGCCGTCGTCCAGCATCATCCGCATGTTCGTGGTGATCAGGGACAGGTCGTTGAAGGCCTGGGCGGTGATGTCCACGGGATTGCGTACGGCGGCGAAGGGCAGGAGTTCCTTCAGGTCCTTCTGCGTCTGCTCCGGCATCTCCTTGACGTCGAGGCCGTAGTCGACAGCCGCGTCGGCCATCTGCACGCCGACGCCGCCGGAGATCGTCATCAGGCCGATGGCGTTGCCGTTCGGGAACGCGCCGCGCGCGCAGATGTAGGCGGCGTCGATCATCTGGTCGGTGGTGTCGACCCGCATCACGCCGTACTGGGCGAACAGCGCATCGTAGACCCGGTCGGATCCGGCAAGGGCCGCGGTATGCGACGCGGCGGCGGCGGCCCCGATCTCGGAACGGCCGACCTTCTGGAAGATCACCGGTTTACCGGCTTCGGCCGCCGCCGACAGGGCCGCGCGCGTGGCGTCGCCGTCGCGGATGCCTTCGGCATAGGCGACGATCACCCTGGTGTCGGGGTCGGCGGCGAGATAGGCGATGGCGTCGGCGACGTCCACGTCCGCCTCGTTGCCGGTGGTGATCCAGATCCCGGTCTCGACCCCCTTCTGACGCATCAGGTGGAACACGTGGCTGCCGTAGGCGCCGGACTGGCTGGCGATCGACACCGGCCCAGGTTTCGGGAGCAGGTGATCGACCGAGGAGGAGAAGGTCGCCAGCCAGTCGCAACGGGCGTTGAAGATACCGAGGCAGTTCGGCCCCAGGACCCGGATGCCGCCGGCCCGCGCCACCGCGCGCACCCGGTCCTGCAGCTTCGCCCCTTCCTCGCTGGTCTCGGCGAAGCCCGAGGAGAAGACGACGGCGCCCTTCGTTCCCTTTTCGGCCAGAGCCTCCAGGGTATCGGCGACCATCGGCGCCGGCACGGCGACGATCGCCGCGTCGGGCGCGCCGGGCAGGGAGGCGACGTCGGCATAGGCCTGCAGCCCCTGAACCGTCTCGCGCTTGGGGTTGACGGGCCACAGCGGGCCGGAGAATCCGGCCCGGATCATGTAGCCGAGCGGCCGCCCGCCGATCCGCTTCGGGTCGTCCGAGGCGCCGATGACGGCGATGGACCTGGGTGCGATCAGCGGCGTCAGGGTGGCGACGTCGGGTCTGTCGTTGCTCATGCTTCGAATGTGCCTCAGACGGTGGCGATGGCGTTGGCCGGCGAGCCGACGGCGCCCGGCAGGTTCAGCGGCGGTGCGGTGAGCAGGAAGCGGTTGCGGCCGTTCTCGTGCAGCCAGTTCGCCAGTTCCGTCAGGTACCAGATCTCGCCGAGATGGACGCCGAGCTTGAACAGGCAGAGCTCGTGCAGCGGCAGCATTACCTTCTTGGGACCGTTGCGGCGGTCCCGTCCCGGCGCCTGCTCGACTGCGTAGTTGTCGGCGATGAGGACCGCAAGGCCGCTGTCGCGCACCCAGTCGTGCAGTTCCGGATCGCCGCCATCCAGCGCGGGGCATCCGTTGTGCATCATTTCGGGATCCGGGTCGCCCGCCATCTCGACGATCTTCTGGGCGAAGCCGGTGTGCAGGCAGACCATGTCGCCTTCCTCCACCACCACGCCGTCCTTCTCCATGATCTCGGAGAGCATCTTGTAGTCGACCACCGTGCGGGCGTCGCCCAGGTGGCGGTGCAGGTCGATCATCACGCCGCGTCCCTGGACGCCGGCCCTGGCCATGTTCTCGATGCCCAGGGCCTTCGCCCGCACGCCTTCGAAGCGCATCAGCGGATCGGCCTCGTCGTTGCGCGGCCCGGCGAGCTTGTGTTCCTGACCGCTCCAGCCGTTGTAGTAGACGACCTCGGGGACGCCATCGCCGTTGGCATCGAACATCGAGCCCACGTGGGTCAGGCTGTCCCACTGCGAGGAGTACTGCAGGCAGATCAGCGCGGCGTCGTCGCAGATGACGTCGGTAAGCTCCGGGTCCTCCTGCTCCATCGCGAAGTTGTAGTTGGCGAGGCTGTTGCGCTCGGTCGCGAAGAGGCGGGGCGGGAAGCGGCGGGGATTCAGAATGCGCCCGCCCGGCAGATCCATCGGCAGCGCAAGACAGAACCGCTGCCCGGTTCGGACCTCCTTGACGGCCTCTACCACCCGCTCCGGCGTCAGCAGGTTGAGTCGCCCAAGCTGGTCGTCGGGACCGAAATCGCCCCAATTCGACCCCTCAGGCCGGTTGATCCACCGTCCCGTCATCGTTTCCTCCATCCCGGATTGCCGCCTCTCGAACGGGGCGGTGCTTGATCTTTATCGGCGCGATTGTCGCGGGTGGCGGAGGTGCGCGCAAGACCACTACCGCCGGGGCCGACACCGTGATAGCGAGACGCCTCACCGCGAGGTTCCGATGGCCGTTCCCGCTCACGCCGCGTCTCTGCCACCGTCACCGCCGACACAACTGCGGCAGTCGCTGCCGGCGGCGATCCTGTGCATGATCGCGGCCCAGATCGTGTTCACGGCGATGGACACGACGATGAAACTGCTCTCGGACGGTTTCGGCGCGGCGCAGATCGTCTGGGGATTCTTTGCGGCCTTCACGCTCGCCGCGACGGTGGATGCGGCCCGCAGAGGCACCGTTCGCACGGTGTTGGCGACCCGTCGACCGGTGCTTCATCTCGCCCGCGCCCTCCTGCTGCCCGTCAACATGGCGATGATGGTGCTTGCCCTGAACCTGCTGCCGATCGCCACGGTGACCACAGTCGTCTGCACCTTCCCGCTGATCGTGACCGCGCTCTCGGTGCCGATCCTGGGCGAGCATGTGGGCGTGCGGCGCTGGACGGCAGTGGCGATCGGCTTCGTCGGTGTGCTGATCGTCGTGCGGCCGGGAACGGACGTGTTCGACCCGGCGGCCCTGATCGCGCTGGGGGCCGGGGCCGTCTACGCGCTCTATCTCGTCCTGACCCGCCTGTTGAGCCGGACCGACGGGCCTGACGGGATCGCCCTCACCACCGCGTGGGTCGGCCTCGCCGTGTATTCGATCGCGTTGCCGTTCGGCTGGCGGACACCCACCATGGAGGAAGCGCTCCTCCTGGGCTTCGTCGCGCTCGCCGGAACGGTCGGCCACCGGCTCATCATCGCCGCCTTCTCCCGTGCGCCGGCAAGCACGCTGCAGCCCTTCACGTACCTCCAGGTCGTGTGGGCCACGCTTGCCGGGCTGCTGGTGTTCCGCCATCTGCCGGACGCGGTCACCCTGACGGGCGCCGGCGTGATCGCGGCGAGCGGCCTGTACGCGTGGTGGCGCGAGCGCCGGGTGGCGGGCCGATGAACGGCGCCTCCATGTCCGACGGCGCGCGGGGGATCCTGCTGATCCTGCTGGCCAATCTCGGCTTCGCCGGGATGGACGCGGTGTCGAAGACGCTGACCATGGAGTATTCGGTCGCCCAGATCCTCTGGATCCGCTTCGCCTTCTTCGCTGGATTCGCCACGGTCCTCGCGGTGCGGCGTGGCGGTAGCGTGATCGCCCAGTTCAAGACCACCCGCCCGGTGTTCCAGACCGCCCGCGCTCTGCTGCTGGTGGCGGAGATCGGCTGCTTCATCCTCGCCTTCCGCTACATGCAGCTGGCCGAGACGCATTCCATCGGCGCCGTCTTCCCGCTTGTCATCACCGCGCTCTCCGCGCTTTGGCTCGGCGAACAGGTCGGGGTCCGGCGGTGGACTGCGGTCGCCATCGGCTTCCTCGGCATGCTCGTGATCCTGCGGCCGGGCCTGGCGGTGTTCGACCCGAACGCCCTGCTGCCGCTGGCGGGCGCCACCATGTTCGCCGTCTACCAGGTGATGACCAAGGTGATCGCCCGCACGGACAACATGGTGACAATCCTGCTCTACACCGGCTGGATCGGGTTTCTGGCGATGAGCTTCTTCGGCCCGTTCCACTGGGTGTGGCCGGATGCGAAGGGCTGGGGCCTGCTGTTGCTTGCCGGCCTGCTCGGCTCGATCGGCCACGCCACGGTCATCAAGGCGCTGGAGATCGCACCGGCCAGCGTGCTGCAGCCGTTCAACTACACCCTGCTGGTCTGGGCGACCGGGATCGGGTTCGTGGTGTTCGGCGACCTGCCGGACCTGTGGACCGTGGTTGGTGCCGCGATCATCGTCGCCAGCGGCCTCTACGTGTGGTGGCGCGAGCGGGTGAGGGCCGCCCGGGTCTGAACGCGCGGTGCACAGCGTCCGGGCTTGACCCGAAGTGCCGGAGACCCTATTTCCCGCGTCGGTTCCGGATACCTGCCGCCCGCAGCGCAAGCATGGTGAAATCCGGCACGTACGCTCATCCGTCGCAATCGCGATGCGAGCCGAACGGCAATGCGGGCCCCGACGCCATCCGGCGAAGGCTCGCCTGTCGAGGCAACGGACCATGAAAACGCCCGATCCCGTCCGCATCGCGGACTACAAGGCCCAGGCCAAGCGCCTGCGCGCGTCACTGAACCAATCCGCCGGCACTGCGCTCACCCATGCCCAGGCGCTGGAACTGGTCGCCCACCAGCATGGTGCGCGTGACTGGAACACCCTGCGGGCCCGCAACGGTCCGCCTCGGGCCGCCGACCTTTCCGTCGGCGCCACGGTCCGCGGTCGGTATCTCGGCCAGGATTTCAGTGGTCGTGTCCTGGGCCTCGCGGAGGTCGGCGGGGGCCGATACCGCGTCACCCTGCATTTCGACGCGCCGGTCGATGTCGTGACCTTCGAGAGCTTTTCCGCCTTTCGACAGCGGGTGTCCTGCGTCGTCGGGCCGGAGGGGCACTCGCCGGCGAGAACGTCGGACGGCCGTCCGCACCTGATCCTGGACGCCGTCGGCTGAGCCGTACCGCGTCGGGCAACCCCGCCGGCCTGTCGCCGCCGGCGGGGCACGGCCGAGCCCCCGTTGCGGCATCATGTCCGTGGGGCGGTTGCTCCCGTGCTCAGATCCGGGTTTGCGCGCGGCCGAATGGATGCGCTTAAATCCGATCAATCAAAAGCCTACCCCAGCCATTGCCGACCAGGAGGAAACCATGTCGAGCGCCATGACGCGTCTTGAGGCCTACGAAGGCGAAACGATGAAGCGCATCCCGCTGCCGCCGCACGCGGCGCAGGAGCTGTTCTTCACCACCGACGAGGACGACGACCGGGTCTGGATGCCGATCGGCGACGGCGTGTGGGCGCGGCCCATGCTGTTCAACACCGTCCAGGGGTCGTGGGTGACCATCATCAAGGCCGAGAAGGCCGGCGTGGTCAGCCGTCATCGTCACCCGGCGCCGGTCACCGGTTACACGCTCGAGGGTGCCTGGGGTTATCTGGAGCACGAGTGGACGGCCACGCCCGGCTCCTTCCTGTTCGAGCCGGCGGGCGAGACCCACACGTTGGTAGTCGATCCGTCCGTCGGCCACATGAAGTGCCTGTTCCACAATTTCGGGCCGCTGATCTTCGTCGATGCCGACGGCAACCAGACCGGCTATGACGATGTCTTCACCCGCCTGGAGCGGTTCAAGGCGCATTACGAGTCCAACGGGCTCGGCGCCGAGTTCGCCACCCGCCTGATCCGCTGAACCGGCAACCGTCGGAAGCCCCCAAGGGAGAGAAACCGAAATGCGCAGCTATCAACTGGTCGAGCCCGGCAAGCCATTCGAGGAGGTCGTGCGCGACGAGCCGACCCCGACCGGAACCGAAGTGCTGGTCCGGGTCACCCATGCCGGCGTGTGCCATTCCGACATCCACATCTCGGACGGCTATTTCGACCTCGGCGGCGGCAAGAAGCTCGACATCGTCGCCCGTGGCCAGAAGCTGCCGGTGACCCTGGGCCATGAGGTGCTGGGTGAGGTGGTCGCCGCCGGACCGGACGCCAAGGATGCGCCGATCGGCAAGACCATGCTGGTGCACCCCTGGCTCGGCTGCGGCGAGTGCTCGGCCTGCAAGGCGGAGATGGAGAACCACTGCCCGACCATGCGGTCGATCGGCATCTTCCGGGATGGCGGCTACGCCACCCATTGCATGGTGCCGCATCCCAAGTACCTGGTGGATATCGGCGACGTCGATCCGATGGTCGCCACCCCGTATTCCTGCTCCGGCGTGACCGTTTATTCGGCGCTTAAGAAGGCGATGCCGGTCCTCGACAGCGAGTGGCTGGCGATCTTCGGCGCCGGCGGTCTCGGCCTCTCGGCGGTTGCCATCGCCAAGGGCATGGGCGTGAAGAACGTGATCTCCGTCGATATCGCCGACGAGCACCTGGAGGCCGCGAAGGAGGTTGGCGCCGATGCGGTGCTGAACTCCAGATCGGTGGAGAATCCGATCGCCGAACTGCAGAGGATCGCCGGCGGTGAACTGCGTGCGGTGGTCGACACGGTCGGCGGCGAGGCGACGGCGAGCGTGGGCATCGGCGCCGTGCGCAAGGGCGGGCGCTACGTCATCGTCGGCCTGTATGGCGGGGAGCTGAACATCCCCTTGCCGACGATCCCGATGCGGGCGCTGTCGATCCTCGGTTCCTATGTGGGCTCGCTCGGCGAGCTAAAGGAACTGATGGAGCTTGTGAAGACCGGAGCGGTGAAGCCGATCCCGCTTCAGACCAGGCCCTTGGAGACCGCCTACGACACCCTCCAGGACCTCAAGGCCGGCCGGGTCACCGGTCGGGTCGTGCTGACGAATTAGAGCGCGATCGGTTCAGATCGAATCGATCTGATCCGTGAATCTCCCTCTAACCCATTATAGACAGAGCAATCTCTCACGATCGGATGTTTCCATCTGATCGTGATTTGCTCCAGATCATTGCGGGGGCGCCGTCGCCGCTCGGCTTATGGCCGGGCCGGCCAGCGCCCCCGATCCGCGCACGGCGCCGGCAGCGGTGCCGGTCCGTGGGGCGGGACCGGTCAGGTACCGGCCAGCATCCCTTCGATCTTCTCCTGAACGCTGAAGGCGTCGTCCAGCGTCGCCAACGTGCTCGGCCGGCCGCTGAGCAGGTCGTCCAGGGCGCCGAGTTGCGCCTGCAGGCTGACCCGCCGCGGATCCGCCGGCGGATCCAGCAGTTCGGTCCAGGGGCCGCCGTCCGACTGGAACAGCCGGTAGAATTCGGCGACGAGAAAGCCGGTCTTCTCGAAGTTCAGATAGACCTCCTGACGGTCCGGCTGGACGCCGCCGACCGAGCCGAGAATGGAGACCGGAACGCCGGCCTCGTTCTCCAGCCGCGCCAGCACCTGGGTCTCGCACAACGCCGGTTCGGCCGGGTAGGAGGGCTTTGCCCAGACCAGCCTGGTGCGCCCGAGGATCCGCTCGGACAGAAACACGAAGTGCGAGATCACCTCGCGGGTGTAACCACCCTCCTCCTTGAAGCGCAGCCAGTCGGCATCGACCTGCCAGGCGCGCGGCCAGGTCGGGTATGTGACAATGATGTTGATGTTGTTAATCGCACCGGTCGCGCCGCTCTCGACCGCCTCCCGGACGGTGGCGAGTGCCTTGCCGGCGGCCTGGGTGAAATTGACGGCGGCGGGAACGCCCGACGCCTTCAGCTGCGCCACCAGGTCGCGGCTCTCCTCGATGTCGACGCCGAGCGGCTTCTCCAGGAAAACCGCCTTGCCGGCGGCGGCCGCGGCCAGCGCATAGGCCTTGCGCGGCACCGGCGGGCAGGCGAGATAGACCACGTCGGCGGCGGCGATGGCGGCCTCCGCGCTGTCGACGATCGGCACGCCCGGCGCCTCCTCGGCAGCCTTGGCACAGGCCTCGGCCGAGGGGTCCCACAGCGCCACCGGTTCGAAGGCGTCGTGTATCAGGATGTTGCCGAGCAGCCGTCGGCCCATGATGCCGAGGCCGATAATCGCGATTTTGTGGGCCATGATTCGGTTCCCTGACGGGTTGGTTGCATAAGGCGCCGTCCCGCTTCCCCTGGATCCCGGACCGGCCCTGGGGCCGTCCGGGAAGTCGAAGTCAGTAAGCTCTCCCTGCGATTGCCCGGAGACGCCCGAAGGGCCGATCCGGGATCAAGGGGGAGGCGGGACGCCGCTTACCTCTCAGTCCCTTATCCTAGTACCCGAGCGCGCAACCGTCTTTGCGCGGGTCGGAACCGGCCACGAGGACGCCGTTCGCATGGTCGATGACCACGGCCTGACCGCCACCGATCGGTTTCGGCATGTGGGTCAGAACATGGCCCTTGGCTTCCAGTGACGCGTAGGTCTCCGGCGCGAAGGTGCTCTCGACCTGGAGGGTCCCCTCGGTGGCGAAGCTGCGGCTGTCGTCCAGCGCCTCCTGCGGATCCATGCCCCGCATCAGCAGGTTCGACAGGAAGGTGGCGTGGCCGGTCGACTGGTACTGCCCGCCCATGACGCCGAACGGCGCGACGGCCTTGCCGTCCTTGACCAGCATGCCGGGGATGATGGTGTGCATGGGGCGCTTGTTCGGCGCGATGGCGTTGGGATGGCCCTCGAGCAGATGGAACGACTTGCCCCGGTTGTGCAGCATCACGCCGGTGTTCTCGCTCATGATGCAGCTGCCGAAGTCGGAGAAGATCGAGTTGATAAAACTGATCGCCGTGCCGTCCTTGTCGACGCAGGACAGGTAGATCGTGTCCTTGTGCACCGGGAAGTCGCTCGGCTCGAAGGCGCCGGCGCGGTTCGGGTCGATCATCGCGTCCAGCGCGGAGATGTGGGCGTCCGATAGCAGCCAGTCCACCGGCACGTCGACCTGGCGCGGGTCGCCGACATAGCGGTCGCGCTGGGCGTAGGCGAGCTTGGTCGCCTCGGCGATCAGGTGGACCCGGTCGGCCTCGCTCAGGTTGGCGACGTCGTGGCGGTCCAGGATACCGAGGATCATTAGCGCGCACACACCCTGGCCGTTCGGCGGGCACTCGTACACCTCGTGACTGGCGAAGCCGCCCTTGATCGGGTCGACCCATTCCGGCGCCGCGTTGGCGAAGTCCTCGACGGTGTGCAGGCCGCCAAGCCGGTTCAGGCTGGCGACGATGTCCTCGGCCACGGCGCCGGTGTAGAAGCCGTCGCGGCCCTTCTCGGCGATGGTTCGCAGCGTGGCGGCGAGCTTCGGCTGGCTGTGGCGGGTGCCGATGGCCGGGGCAGCGCCGTTCGGCAGCATCGCCGCTTTCGCCGCCGGGTTCTTCGACAGCTTCTCCACCGCGTCGGCCCAGTCGGAGCCGATGCGTGAACTGACCGGATAACCCTCCTCGGCGTAGCGGATCGCCGGCTGCAGCAGGTCGCCCAGGGTCTTGTTGCCGAAACGCTCCAGCAGGGCCGACCAGGCGCCGACCGCGCCCGGCACCGTCACCGTATGGGGATCGCCGGACAGGCCGAGCTCGGTGATGCCGTTGCCCAGGAACCATCCAAGCTCGGCTTTCGCCGGGGCGCGGCCCGATCCGTTCATGGCGACGACCTCGCCGCTGCCCTTCGGCGCGACCAGCGCGAAGCAGTCGCCGCCGATGCCGGTCATGTGCGGCTCCACCACGCAGAGCACCGCGCAGGCGGCGACGGCGGCGTCGACCGCGGTCCCGCCGGATTTCAGGACATCCAGGCCGACCTGGCTGGCGAGCGGATGCGAGGTCGCGATGGCGGCGTTCGGGGCGTAGACCGGCGAGCGGCCCGGCAGATGGAGATCGCGCATGGTGGGATGATTCCTCGTTTCGATCAGTCTGGACGGGTGTAGCGGCTGTATACAAGTGGGGCAAGGTGCGTGGACGACCATGGAGGCGACACCTATAGTCCGCCGCAGAAAAGCACCGGTGCCCGAAGGGCATGAGACCGTCAGGAGGAAGCCGTGGCGCTCGACCAGGAGACGCTCAACCAGTTCGTCGACACCGTCCGCCGGTATGTGACCGAGCGGCTGATCCCGCTCGAGGAGCAGGTCAGCCGCGAGGACGCCATCCCCGAGGAGGTCTCGCGGGAGATGGCGGAGATGGGCCTCTACGGCCTGTCCATCCCGGAGGAGTATGGCGGGCTCGGCCTGTCCATGTCGGAGGAGGTGGTGATCGGCAACGAGCTCGGCCACACCGCCCCGTGCTTCCGCTCGCTGATCGGCACCAATGTCGGTATCGGCAGCCAGGCGATCGTCATCGACGGCACCGAGCAGCAGAAGCGCGACTACCTGCCGGCCCTGGCGAGCGGCGAGCTGGTCGGCTCGTTCTGCCTGACCGAGCCCGACAGCGGCTCCGACGCTGCCTCGGTGCGCACCTCGGCGAAGAAGGACGGGAACGGCTACATCCTGAACGGCACCAAGCGGTTCATCACCAACTCGACCCGCGCCGGCGTGTTCACCGTGATGGCGCGCACCGACCCGGACAACAAGGGCGCGGGCGGCATCTCGGCGTTCCTGGTCGACGCCAAGTCGCCGGGTATCTCCACCGGCAAGCCGTACAAGAAGATGGGCCAGCAGGGCACCCACGTCGCCGACGTGATCTTCGAGGACGTCAAGGTGCCGGGCGACGCCATCATCGGCGGCGTCGAGGGCCAGGGCTTCAAGACCGCGATGAAGGTGCTGGACCGCGGCCGCCTGCACCTGGCGTCGGTCTGCATCGGCATGGCCGACCGGCTGATCAACGAGTCCCTGGACTATGCCAGCGACCGCAAGCAGTTCGGCCAGGCGTTGAGCGACTTCCAGCTGATCCAGGCGATGCTGGCCGACAGCAAGACCGAGGCCTATGCCGCCGAGGCCATGGTGAAGGACGCGGCGGCGAAGTTCGACGCCGGCGAGAACACCGCCATGGTCGCCGCCTGTGCCAAGTACTACGCCTCCGAGATGGTCGGCCGGGTTGCCGACCGGGCGGTGCAGATCCACGGCGGGGCGGGCTACATTAACGAATACGCGGTCGAGCGGTTCTACCGCGATGTGCGGCTGTTCCGGATCTACGAGGGCACCTCGCAGATCCAGCAGATCGTCATCGCGCGCAACATGCTGCGGGCCCACGCCGCCGGCCGCTGATTCGGGAGACCGTCATGACGCAGGCGTGGGACGGCTCCCGTCCGGCGAAGGATGTCTTCGCCAGCATCGCCGAACCGGTGGCGTGGTGGGCCGAACGGTTCCCCGACTTGCCGGCCCTGGCCGAGGGCGACAGGGTTTTGAGCTACGGCGCGGTCGATGCCCGTGCCGCGCGGCTGGCCGGGACGCTGGCCGGGCGAGGGCTGACCGCCGGCGACCGGCTCTATGTCGTCGGCGAGAACGGGTTCGCCATGGCGCTGGCCGTGCTGGCGGCGGCGAAGATCGGCGCCTGGGCGATCCCGATTAACGCCCGGCTGTCGGCCGGCGAGATCGACGCCATCCGCGACCATGCCCGCCCGCGCCTCGCCCTCTACACCGTGTCGGTCTCCGACGAGGCGGCGGCCCATGGCGCCCGCCACCGTCACGAGACCCTCGATGAGTTCGAGGACCTCGGTGCCACGCTCGCCGCCTTCGACGACGCCGATCCGCCGACCGACGAGAGCGGGGACGACCCGGCTGATCGGGTGGCGGTGATGATCTACACCTCCGGCACCACGGGCAGGCCCAAGGGCGTGATGCTGACCCACCGCAACCTGCTGTTCATCGGCGCGCGATCGGGGGAGTCCCGGCGGGTCGCAACGGGAGACCGGATCTACGGCGTGTTGCCGATCAGTCACGTCTTCGGCCTGGCATCGGTGTATCTCGGCAACATGTACATGGGCGGGCGGGTTGACCTCGTGCCCCGGTTTTCGGCCGAGCACGCTCTGGCGGCGATCGAGAGCGGGGCGATCAGCCTGTTCAACGGAGTCCCCCAGATGTATGCGCGACTCCTGGAACTCACCACTATCCGTGGGCGTCCGCTCGATCCGGGCCGCATCCGCTATCTTTCCTCCGGCGGCGCGCCGCTCGATCTCGGACTGAAGAAACGGGTCGAGGCGGCGTTCGGGGTGCCGTTGCATAACGGCTACGGAATGACCGAGACGGCGCCGACCATCTCGGTGACCGATATCGACCGGCCTCGGGACGACGAGACGGTCGGCGAGATCGTTCCGGACGTGCGGGTGCGCATCGTCGGCGACGGCGGAACGGCTCTGCCGCCGGGCGAGGTCGGGGAGATCCAGGTCGCCGGCCCGCTGGTCATGAAGGGCTACTACAAGGCGCCCGACGAGACCGCGGCGGTGCATGACGGCCCGTGGTTCAGGACCGGCGACCTCGGCCGGCTCACCGACGAGGGGCTGCTCTACGTCGTCGGCCGCAAGAAGGAACTGATCATCCGCTCCGGCTTCAACGTCTACCCGCCGGAGGTCGAGGCGGCGATCGCCCTGCATCCGGACGTGGCGATGTGCGCCGTGGTCGGACGCCCAGCGAAGGACGGCAACGAGGAGGTTGTGGCTTTCGTCCAGCCCATCCAGGGCCGCGCACCGAACGCCGACACGCTGGCGGCGTTCGTCGCCGACAGCCTGTCGCCCTACAAACGCCCCGGCCGCTGGGAGTTCCGCGACAGCCTCCCGGCGACGGCCGCGGGAAAGATCCTGAAGCATCGGCTGGATGGGTAGGCGGCGGGTAGGCGCCTACACCTGAGACGTATAGATTCCCGCCGCCTGCTGGAAGTCGATCAGAGGCGCGCGGGCGGCATCTTGCGGTCTGGTATGGGCCATCGCCGGCCATCGCTCCGGCGTGCCGGTCCAGAGACCGGGTTGCGGACAGGGGAGGTCGGTTTGTGAGCACTCCCGTTTCTGCGTTACGCTAGCGTGACAACAGGGCGCTTCGCGACGCGGAGCGTGCGGAACAGCCGGGCCAACCGGCGGAGGAGGGAGAATCTCGGGACGCGGCGTCCGACAGGGCCGACAACCGCCCGGCGGACCCGCTGCCAACCCGTACCGTCCGGAACGATCCGGCCCACCAGCGGCCGGAGAGGGGGCGCTGACAGGGTGAACCCTGCGGCGCGTCGCGAAACCGAAACGAGAGGGACTCATATGTCAGATCACGCCGTAAAGCCGCCCGACGGGCCGGCCGACCTTATCGAGACCGAATACGAGATCGGTCAGGACAACATCCAGACACAGGTCGGGCCGTTCGGCCTCGACATCCACAATCCGGTCTTCGTCATCTCCGGACTGGTGATCGTCGCCTTCACCTTCCTGACCCTCGCCCTGCAGGATCAGGCGGCCGACGCGTTCAACGCGATGCGCCAGTACCTCACATCGACCTTCGACTGGTTCTTCCTCGGGGCGGCCAACATCTTCGTGCTTCTTTGCCTCGTCCTGATCGTCACGCCCCTCGGCAAGGTCCGGATCGGCGGCCGCGACGCCGTACCCGAATACTCCTACGCCGGCTGGTTCGCGATGCTGTTCGCCGCCGGCATGGGGATCGGGCTGATGTTCTACGGCGTGTCAGAGCCGATCTCCCACTATGCCTCCTCGGTCGCCGAGGGCGCGGGATCGCCGGACAGCTGGGCGCCGCTGGCCGGGGCCGCGGGCGATCCGGAGGCGGCGAAGGCGCTGGGGATGGCGGCGACCATCTTCCACTGGGGCCTGCACCCCTGGGCGATCTACGCGATCGTGGCGCTGGCTCTCGCGCTGTTCTCCTTCAACAAGGGGCTGCCGCTGACAATGCGCTCGGTCTTCTATCCGATCTTCGGCGATCGGGTCTGGGGCTGGACCGGCCATGTCATCGACATCCTGGCGGTGTTCGCGACCCTGTTCGGCCTCGCCACCTCGCTCGGTTTCGGCGCGGCCCAGGCCAATGCCGGCCTCGAGTTCCTGTTCGGCATTCCCGTCGGCGACGTCTCGAAGGTCCTGCTGATCGTCGGCATCACCGGCGTCGCCCTGCTCTCGGTCCTGGCCGGACTCGACGCGGGGGTGAAGCGGCTGTCCGAGATCAACATGGTGCTGGCGTTCCTGCTGTTGCTGTTCGTGATTCTGGTCGGACCGACCATGGCGATCGTCACCGGCTTCTTCTCGAACCTGCTGGCCTATGTCGAGTACCTGCCGGCGCTCTCGAACCCGGTCGGGCGTTCGGACGCGAACTTCAGCCAGGGGTGGACGTCGTTCTACTGGGCCTGGTGGATCTCCTGGTCGCCGTTCGTCGGCATGTTCATCGCCCGCGTTTCGCGGGGACGGTCGGTGCGCGAGTTCATCGTCTGCGTCCTGCTGATCCCGTCGCTGGTTTCCGTGCTCTGGATGACCGCGTTCGGGGGCACGGCGATCAGCCTGGTGGAGTCCGGCGCCGCCGCGATCACCGACGCCGGCCTGCCGCTGAAGCTGTTCGTCATGCTGGAGCAGCTGCCGCTGGCGCAGATCACCTCGTTCATCGGCATCGTCCTGGTGATCGTGTTCTTCGTCACCTCCTCGGACTCCGGTTCGCTGGTGATCGACACCATCACCGCCGGCGGCAAGACCAACGCGCCGGTATCGCAGCGCGTGTTCTGGGCCTGCTTCGAGGGGCTGGTGGCGATCGCGCTGCTGCTCGGCGGCGGTCTCGCCGCCCTGCAGGCGATGGCGGTCTCCACGGGCTTCCCGTTCACCATCGTCCTGCTGCTGGCGTGCTACGCCATCGTCAAGGGCCTGATGAGCGAACCGAGGTCCGACGACTGAGGTTCCGGCCCAATTCCAACAACGTCGAAGGGGAGGCCGTGGCCTCCCCTTCTTTCCTTCCGGATCCCGCGCGTCGTCAGTCCGATGCGGCCCGCCGGCTGAGCAGGCCGAAGCCCAGTCCCGCCGCGGCGATCACTGCTCCGGCGATCACCGCGTCCCAGTGCCCGACCCCGAGATCCTCGCTCCCCGGGAAGGCGAACAGCAGGCCGCCGAAGAACACGAGGGTGCGCACCGCCATCGCGGTGTTCCCGCTGCCGAAGGTGCCGTAGCCGATAAGGTAGCCCTGGGTGGCGGAGGCGATCAGCAGCACGCCGGCGAGCGCGCTGGCCAGCACCACGACGATCTCGCCGGGGGCGCCGTTCAGGATCAGCGCCGGCTCGAGCACAAAGAAGAACGGGATGAAGTAGATGATCGAGCCGAGACGCATGGCCGAGAATCCGGCCTGCATCGGCGTCGCCCCGGAGATCGTCGCCGCCGCGAAGGCGCCGAGCGCCACCGGCGGGGTGATGAACGACAACATGCCCCAGTACAGGATGAACATGTGCACCGCCATCGGGTCGAGCCCCGACGTCACCAGCGACGGCGCCAGGACGATCGCGAGGAAGACATAGGCCGCCGTCACCGTCATTCCCATGCCGAGGATGAAGCTGGTGGCCGCGCCCATGAGCAGCAGGGCGAACACGTTGCCGCCGGCGAGCAGCACGAGATCGGTCGCGATCGAACCGACCAGTCCGGTGACCGAGAGCGCTCCGATGATGAGGCCGATGGCGCCGAGGATGGCCACGAGTTCGGCCAGAACCTGCCCGGTCTCGAACAGGAACCGCTTGAAGTCGGACCAGCCGAGCCGGTTGCCGAAGATCTGGTTGGTGCCGATCAGAACGGCGGTGGCGTAGTACGGCGCCAGCGCCTCCTGCTTCAGGTAGAGCAGCAGGTAGACGAGCAGGAACAACGAGAACAGATAGTGCCAGCCGCTGCGGAACACCGCGCCGACCTTGGGCAGTTCCTCGCGCGGCAGACCCTTGAGGCCGTTGCGGGCGGCGTAGGCGTCGATCTGCAGGAACAGGCCGAGATAGTACAGCAGGGACGGGATCACCGCGGCGACGGCGATCTCGATATACGGCACGCTCAGGAACGACGCCATGACGAAGGCGGTCGCCCCCATCACCGGCGGCATCAGCACGCCACCCGTCGACGCGCAGGCCTCGACCGCGGCGGATGTCTCCCGGCCAAAGCCGGTCCGCCGCATCGCCGGGATCGTCAGACGCCCGGTGGTCAGCACGTTGGTGATGACCGAACCGCTCATCGAGCCGAGCAGTCCGGAGGAGAAGATCGCCACCTTGGCGCCGCCGCCGCGCACATGGCCGAGCAGGGCGAAGGCCAGGTCGATGAAGAACCGGCCGGCCCCGGTGTGCTGCAGCGCCACGCCGAAGATGACGAAGCCGATCACCAGCTTGCCGAAGGCGCGCATCGGAATGCCGAAGATCGCCTCGGAGGAGAACAGGTAGTACTGGCTGAGTTCCCACAGCGACTGCTGCGCGCCCTGGAGCGGGCCGGGCAGGGACTCGGCCACCGGCGGGTAGAACGAGAACACGAGGACGATGCAGGTCAGCGCCAGTCCGCCGGTGCGGCGCACCGCCTCGATCATCAGCGCCCACAGCACGAAACCGAGGATGCGGGCGTGATCGGGGGCGAAGTACTCCCATCCGCCCTCGACCGCGGGAACGGCGATCCAGGCGAGATAACAGCCGAGCGCGAACGTTCCGAAGAACAGGACGATGTCGTAGATCGGCGGCCGGGGCAGGGCCTTGTCCGCCGCCCGCATCGGGAACACCAGGAACACGACCGGCAGCAGCAGGGCGACCATCATGTCCAGGTAGGACAGGTCGAGAATGACCCAGCCGACCATGGAGCCGATGTTGAACAGCTGATAGATCGACAACAGGACGGCCGACGCGGTCATCAGCATGACCAGGGCGGTCCAGAACGACGAGAGTGCGCGGTGACGGACCGTGTCCGTCACCGCGCCATCCGTTGTGGGCTCGCTCATGCTGCGAGCCTTTCTCTGTTGGTTGCGCCTCTGGTCAGCGGATCACCGGGTCCATGCCGGCCGCTTCGAGCGCCGCGGTGCGTGCCTTGCCCCAGCCCTCGACGAAGGCGGCTTCGTCCGACGGAGCGTCCTTCGTGTAGGCGGCCCAGGTGTCGAGCAGGACCGTCTGACGGGCCACGAGGCTGTCGTTGTGCGCCTGCATCGCGTCGGTCCACACGCCGGCCGCCTTGAAGGCGGCGATGGCGCCGTCGTGATACGGCACCGCCCACTCCAGGGTCTGGTTGGCCAAGGCCCAGCCGCCCGCGCCCGGGGCGCCGTCCTTGTACAGGTCGAAGGACTCGATCATCGCCTCGGTGATCGCCTGCGCCAGTTCGTCGGTCATGTCCGAGCGGACGGTGAGGATCGGGTAGGGATAGGCCTGCCCGTCGATGCCGTCTTTCGGGACGTTGGTGCCGGCGAAGACCTTGTTCTTGGTGAAGTACGGGGCGACCGCAAGCATCCGCTTCCACCCTTCGGCGTCGTCATGCGGCAGCGCCGGCCAGACGAGGCCGCGCGGGCTGGAAGCGACCGGCTTGGTGGAACCGGAGACCGTGATCGCGAAGGCGGCATCGACCTGATTGTTGGTCATGCCTTCCCAGGACGCGCCGAAACCGGCGAACTCGACCTTCTCCACGTCGTCCCAGGTCAGGCCGGCGAAGGCCAGGTTGGCGGTGACGTTGTGGTTCAGCGCCGGCGCGCTCTTCACCCAGGCGACGCGTTTGCCCTTGAGGTCGGCCATGGTCTTCGCGCCGGTATCGGCGGCGACGCCGACCATCAGACCGGCCTTGCCCTTCGAGGACATGATGAGGCGCAGCGGCTGCGGTCCCCAGTCCGGCTTGTCGAAGCCGAACACGCCTTCCTGCGCGAAGTAGGTGCCGACGCCGTTGGCGACGGCATCGACCTTGCCGACCTGCAGCGGGCGCAGGCGCGAGACGTCGTTCTTGCCCGGCAGAACCCGGAGGTTGACGTTGTACTTCTCCTTGAACGCCTTGCCGATCGCCACCGACTGGGCGTGGCCGGACGATCCCGTACCGTAGGCGGTCCAGGCCATCGTGGCCGGCAGGTTCGGTTCCGCGATGGCGGTTCCGGTGACTGTGAGGGCGGCCGCGCCGACAAGGGCGGCGACTGCGCGGGTGCGCAGGGTGACTTCCATTGTTTCCTCCGTCTGTTCGCGTGACCGGTCGGGTTGGACCCCGGCTCGACTCGGGTGGAGTATGCCCGATACATCCGTCGACACAAGGCCGGGGGACGCGGCGTATCAGATGCTACGGATGCCGGCCGCGAAAGACCGGTGATCGGCGGTTGAGCGCAGCACCCTGGACGCCGGAAGCCTGACCTCGGCCGTGGTCCCCTCACCGAGGACGCTGGCAAGCCGCAGATCCCCTCCATGCAGCCGAACGATGGCACGGCTGATCGCCAGACCGAGCCCCGTTCCGCCGTGTTCGCCGGAGAGATGCGAGCGTACCTGCTCGAAGGGTTCCATCACTCGCTCGAGATCCTGGGGCGGGATTCCCGGACCGGTGTCGCTGACCTGAAGGACGTAGTCGCCGGCAGCGGCGACGCCGCCATGCACCTCGACGCGGCCACCCCGGGGCGTGAACTTCACCGCGTTGCCGACGAGGTTCACGATCACCTGGCGCAGGCCGCGCGTATCGACCGACAGGAGCGTCTCGCCGGCGGCCAGGTCGAGGACGATCCGGATATCCTTCGCCTCGGCGCCGACCTGCAGCATGCGGGCGCAGTCGCCGATCAGGGCTTCGGCTCTGACCTCGTCTTCCTGGAGTCTGTAGGCCTGGCCCTCGAGACGCGACATGTCGAGCAGATCGTTGATCAGCTCCAGCAGGAAGCCGGCGCTGTTGTGAATGTCGCCGGCATACTCGCTGTAGGTCTCCGGCCGTTCGCCAAAGTAGCGGTCGCGGATCACTTCCGAGAAACCGATGATGGCGTTCAGCGGGGTCCGCAGCTCGTGGCTCATGGTCGCAAGGAACTGGGTCTTCGCCTGGCTGGCGGCCTCCGCTCTGTCCCGCGCGTGCGCCAGTTCGCCGTGATAGGTCTCGATGGTCTCGATCATCTCGTTGAAGCCGTCGATCAGGGTGCCGGTCTCGTCGTCGGTCGTGCGAACCGCGCGGCGGCTGAAGTCGTGATCGTTCGAGACCCGGTCCATCGTCGCCACGAGGTGCTCGATCGGCCGGGATATCCGACGCCCCAGGAGAACCGCGAGCAGCCAGGCCAAGAGCGTGGCGGCGACCATGACGGCGCCGCTTATCAGGAGAATCTCGTGAACGGCCGTGTCCAGGGTGACGAGAGAGGCGCGGATCTGAAGCGTGCCGAGCGTGCGCCCGTCGCGGACGATCGGGAAGCTCAGCAGGCCGTCGTCGCCACGGATCAGGAAGCCGCGTTCGGGCCAGTCGCCGGCGTCGGTCTCGTCTCCCCGATGCGCGATGGCGTTGCCCGCGGGATCGACGACCCGGGCGTGGCGGACGACGCTGTTGGCGAACAGGGTGCCGAGAATCTCGTCGGTGGCTGCCGAATCCTGAAAGATCAGCGAGGCCTCGAGGTTCGCGGCCAGGATCGCGGCGACGGCCGAGAGTTCCTGCTCCAGGCTCTTGCGCTGGGCGCTGTAGGACTGCCAGGCGGTGACCGCGGTCGCGAGCATGATCGCCACGACGCTGACCGCCGTGGTCAGCCAGACCAGCTTGCTCCGGATGGATCGGACGCCGAGCGTCATCGGACCGCCCCGTTGGCCACGCGGTCCACGATGTCCGCCAGCCGCAGGACCTTGGAGCTCATACTCACGCCGCTCCGCTCCAACTCCACGAGGTTAACCCGGAACCGATACTGGCTGCCTTCGAGGTAGAGCTCTATATGTCCGCCGCGCCCGGCAAAACCAGCGGTGTCGGCCACAAGCAGGACGTTGTGTCGCCGGGCGACACGCAGGAGCGGCTCCAGATCCTCGGTCGCGCTCTCCTTGCCGACGAAGGCGATGTCGCAACCCGCGAGCACCGTTTCGGCCTCGGATCGGGCGAAGCCGTAGGGGCGCGTGGTGCCGGCGGCCGGCACGCCGTCGCCCCACCCGGCAAAGACCGACAGGTCCAGGGCGCCGGTCTCGACGCAATACACGGTCGGCGCCGACGGCGTGCCATCTGACGGCCAACGGGCGAACTGGGCGAAGTTGTACAGGAACCCTGCCTTCACGGTGTCGCCGCTCAACTCGGAGGCGAGCGGCGAACCGGATCCGGTGAGGACAAGAGAGGTCAGGCACAGGATCGCGACCGACAGGCATCGCCTGACGGCCGCGGCCCCGACCCACACAGCCATCGGCGGGGCCCGCCTACGACTGATCTGCCAAAGGCGTTTCACCGTTAGAACGTGACGACCAGGGTGGCGAAGACCGAGCGTGAGATATCGGTCGCCAGCGAGGAGGGGTTGGCGACCCGTTCCGTCCCGAATTCCCGCCGCCCGTCCGTGAGCAGGTTGCGACCCGTCAGCGCCAGCTCGACACTTGCGTTCGGCATCCAGGATACCCGGGCGTCGACATCGACATAGCCGTCGGCATCGACGTTCGAGAGTTCGTCGACGAAGCGGAACACGGTGTCGAAGCGCCACTCATCCGATAGGTCGTAGAGCGACTGGACGGCGACCTGGTGGCGCGGAGCGTTGCCTTCGGCGCCCGCCGACGCGTCCAGATCCTCGTAGAGCCAGGAATAGCCGCCGCGCAGACGCAGGTCCGGCAGCGGGCGCCATGTCCCTGCGAACTCCATACCGAATGTCCGACCGTCGGCAGTCTCGTTGATGAGCACTGGCGTGTCGAGGAAAGGCGCCTCGTAGGCGGTGTTCACGGTCGTTGTGCCGGTCGTCGTGCTCAGCAGCAGTCCGTCATAGCTGTTGTAGTAACCAGCAAGGTCGAACGAGAGGTTCTCGTTCAGTCGGCCCCGGTATCCGATCTCGTAGGCCGTGATGGTCTCCGCGTCGAGGTCGCGAGCCCCCTGAATCGCGATGGTGAGTGGTAGGGCAGATGGGTTGGCATTGGTGAACGGGGCGATGACAACGTTGCGAACTGTCGTGTCGTTCTCGCCGCGCGATGGAGTCCTCACGGCTTGCGACAGGGCGGACCATACGGTGTGGTCTGGCGCCGGGTACCACACCGCCCGAACCGCCGGCTGCACCTCGGTCCCGGAAATCGAATGGTGCTCCACCTTGGTGCCCAGGATGAACTCGAACCGGTCGTCGAAGAATCGGCGGGACCCCTGGACGTAGCCGTTGACGATATGGATCAGTGCGTCGTTGGGATTGATGTCGAAGGTGAAGGCCGGTGTGGTCGTGCGATCAGAGATGCCGCGGTAGCCGGCGCCCCATGTCAGGTTGATATCCGGGCCGACAACGGTCCTATGCTGCGCCTGAACATCGGCGGTCGTTCGCTCCTCTTCCGCAATCGGCGAATCGATGTCCATGCTGCTGTGATCCAGGTAGCCCTGGACGGAGACGCGCGATTCCGGATCGATTCGACGTTCCCATCGGGCAAGGAGATAGACGTCGTTCCGCTCGACGTCGCCCTCTCGGACTTCGGAATAGGGGGCGGTCAGAAGCGGCGCCGCGTGCCGGTCGCCGCCGGAGATCGCATTCACGCCGACCTCGAACAGCATGTCGTCGCGCGCCGACGGCGCCCAGTCGACCCGCAGATGCGCCTGCCCGTTCTGCCAGGCGTCGTTGCCGTCGTCGTAGCCGGCGATGTCGGCATCGTCATAAGCGTCCGCCTTCGCCGAAAGGCGATAGGTGGCGCTGTCCCCGATCACACCGCCCTGGCGGCCTGAGAGCATGCCGAGGCGCTCGGTGCCGACCGATGCCTCCAGCCGCGCGCCCTGCGTGTCGGCGGAGTGGCGCGTGATGATGTTGATGACGCCGTTGACCGCATTGGCCCCCCAAAGGGTGCCACCCGGTCCGCGGACGACCTCGATGCGGTCGATATCGTCGATCGGAATGTTGTGTCGATCCCAGAACACGCCGGAGAAGAGCGGTGAATACAGGCTCCGGCCGTCGATCATGACCAGCAGCTTGTTGGCGAAGCGGCTGTTGAAACCTCTGATGCTGACCGCCCAGGAGTTCGCGTTGATCCTGGCGACGTTCACGCCCGGCACCAGTCGCAGGGCGTCGGGCAGAGACGTAGCGCCCGAGCGTTGTATCTCCTCGCGGGTCAGGACGTGTACGGCGGCGGCGGCGTTCTGCGCCCGTTCAGGCTCCCGCGACACCGTTGTGACCTCGACGTTCATCAGGTACTCAAGCGACATGCGGGTAATCGGGTTTGTGTCGCTCGCCGATACCGGCAGTGAGGGCGTCAGAAGCGCGACGAGGGCGATCGGGATGATCGCGCGGCAGTTCTGAATCGGAGTAATCATGCCCCACTCCCGGAATCCATCGGACTTCTGTCAATTTTGCACGTAAATGACACCAAAGTATTAAGGTCAGAGGTTAAAAGGCGTCCGGCGATCTCTATGGGTTTATGGAGTGCCGGGAATATACACCTGCAGGTATTCGCGTTCAGGGGGAGGACCCAATGAAAGTCTGGCAGATCGTTTCCGATGGCGGCATCGACGCGCTTCATCTCGCGGACGTCGCGACACCGGAGCCGGGTCCGGGCGAGGTCCGGGTCAGGATCGCGGCCTCGTCGCTGAACTTCCGCGACCTGATGACGGTGAAGGACCCGGTTGCCCGCAACCTGCCCTATCCGCGGGTGCCCAATTCGGACGGCGCGGGCACGATCACGGCGGTCGGGCCGGGAGTGAACGGTCTGACGGTCGGCGACCGCGTCGCCTCCTGCTTCTTCCAGGACTGGCCGGCGGGGCGCTGTTCGGTCGACGTCATGAACAGCGCGCTCGGCGGCGCGCTGGACGGGGTGCTGGCGGAGGAGGTCGTGCTCAAGGCCGGCGGGGTGATACCGGTGCCGGATCACCTCAGCCTGGAGCAGGCGGCGACCCTGCCCTGCGCGGCGCTGACCGCGTGGCACGCGCTGGTCGAGACCGGCGGGGTGACGGCGGGGGACACGGTGCTGCTGCTCGGCACCGGCGGCGTGTCGATCTTCGCCCTGCAGTTCGCCAAGGTCATGGGCGCGCGGGTGATCCTGACCTCGTCCAGCGACGAGAAGCTGGAGCGGGCGCGGGCAATGGGGGCCGACGAGACCGTGAACTACCGCACCACGCCCGAATGGCAGAAGGCGGTGCTGGATCTGACCGGTGGCGTCGGCGTCGATGTCACGGTGGAGGTCGGTGGGGCCGGCACCCTGGCCCGCTCGATCGAGGCGACCCGGGTTGGCGGGACGATCGGGCTGATCGGGATTCTGACCGGGGGCGAGATCAACCCGACGCTGATCATGCGCAAGTCGCTGACGGTCCAGGGCATCTATGTCGGCTCCAGGCAGATGTTCGCCGACATGAACGCCGCCATGGCGCTCCACGGGATCGAGCCGGTGATCGACCGGACCTTCGCCTTCGACGACGCCAGGGCCGCGTTCCACGCCATGGAGGCGGCCGGTCATTTCGGGAAGATCGTTATCACCACGTGAAACGGCGGTCGATTGACCACCCCATGACCGCGTGGCACATCAAGTGGCAACAAACGTCCCGTACCCGGAGGAAACCATGACCGAGGCCTTCATCTGCGATGCCGTGCGCACCCCGATCGGGCGCTATGGCGGCGCCCTCGCGACCGTCCGCACGGACGACCTGGCGACGGTTCCGATGAAGGCGCTGATGGAGCGCAATCCGAACGCCGACTGGGAAGCGGTGGACGAGGTATTCTACGGCTGCGTCAACCAGGCCGGCGAGGACAACCGCAACGTCGCCCGCATGGCGCTGCTTCTGGCCGGCATTCCGTCGAGCGTGCCCGGTGTCACCGTCAACCGGCTTTGCGCCTCGGGAATGATGGCCGTCGCCGACGGTGCCCGGCAGATCAGGTCCGGAGAGGGCGACTTCATCATCGCCGGCGGTGTGGAGAGCATGACCCGTTCGCCCTTCGTCATGGCCAAGGCCGGCACCGCCTTCGCCCGGACCGCCGAGATGCACGACACCACCATCGGCTGGCGCTTCGTGAACCCCGAGATGGAGAAGCGCTTCGGCACCGACAGCATGCCCGAGACCGGCGAGAACGTGGCCGAGCAGTTCCAGGTCCGACGCGAGGACCAGGACGCCTTCGCCTACAACAGCCAGCGCAAGGCCGGCGAGGCGATCGCCCGCGGCCGCCTGGCAAAGGAGATCGTTCCGGTCGAGATCAAGGGCCGCAAGGGCGACGTGACGATCGTCGACAAGGACGAGCATCCGCGCCCGGACACGACGCTCGAGAAGCTCGCCAAGCTGCCGACGCCGTTCCGCCGCGAAGGCGGCTCGGTCACCGCCGGCAACGCCAGCGGCGTGAACGACGGATCGGCCGCCATGCTGGTCGCCAGCGAAGAGGCGGCGAAGAAGAACGGCCTGACGCCGCGCGCCCGTGTCGTCGCCGCGGCGGCGGCGGGCGTGGAGCCGCGGATCATGGGCATCGGCCCGGCCCCGGCCTCGCTGAAGGCGCTGAAGATCGCCGGCCTGACCATCGATGACATGGATGTGCTGGAACTGAACGAGGCCTTCGCCAGCCAGGTGCTGGCCAGCCTGCGCGAGCTCGGCGTCGCCGACGACGATCCCCGGGTGAACCCGAATGGCGGCGCCATCGCCCTCGGCCACCCGCTCGGCGCCAGCGGGACCCGCCTGATCCAGACCGCGACCGAGCAGCTGGTCGAGACCGGCGGGCGCTACGCGCTGTGCACCATGTGCGTCGGCGTCGGCCAGGGCATGGCCGTTATCATCGAGAGGGTCTGACCGATGGTGGATGCGAGCTCGCCCGACCTCGTCATCGGCGTCGTCGGCTGCGGCGCCATGGGGCAGGGGATCATCCAGGTCGCCCTGCAGGGCGGGATGCAGGTCATCGCCCATGACGCGCGCGAGGGCGGCGCGGAGGCCGGCGCCAAGGCCGTGATCGCCCGTCTGGACCGCCTGGTCGAGAAGGGGACGCTGGAGGCCGAGGCCGCCGGCGCCATGAAGGCCAAGCTGGTCGCGGCCAAGGACGTCGGGGACCTTGCCCCATGCGGCGTCGTGGTCGAGGCGGTGTTCGAGGACATCGACGTCAAGCGCGAGCTGTTCACCGCCATCGAAGGGGTCGTGGCGGACGATGCCATCATCGCGTCCAACACCTCTTCCCTGCCGATCGGTTCCATCGCCCGCGTCTGCAGGCGTCCGGAACGGATTGCCGGCCTGCATTTCTTCAACCCGGTGCCCCTGATGCGCCTGGTCGAGATCATCCAGGGTCCGGCGACGGATGACGCGGTGATCGAGAAGCTGGTCACCGTCGGCAAGCGGTTCGGCCGCACCCCCGTGGTGGTCAAGGACAGCCCCGGTTTCCTGGTCAATCTCGGCGGCCGCGCCTTCACCACCGAGGGCCTGCACCTGGCCCACGAGGCGGTGGCGACCCCGACCCAGGTCGATGCCGTGATGCGCGACTGCGGGCATTTCCGCATGGGGCCTTTCCAGCTGATGGACCTGACCGGGATCGACGTGAACTACCCGGTGTCGATGATCGTCTTCGAGCAGTTCCTGAACGATCCGCGCCTGCGCACCACGCCGCTGCACCGCGCCCTGGCCGAAGCCGGACGCTTCGGTCGCAAGACCGGGCAGGGGCACTACCGCTACGACGACAAGGGCCAGGTGATCGATCCGCCGAGCCCGGACCACGTCAGCGATGCGGCGCCGGCGACGACCGTCGCGGTGGCGACGGAGGGGGACGAGGCGCTGGTCGACCTGTTGGAGCGGGCTGGGCTGAACGTGCGGATCGACGACGGATCGATGCCGGTGGTGGCGGCTCTCTACGGCGAGGACGCGTCCGGATTTGTCGCGCGGACGGGCACGGATCACACCCGTCTCGTCGCGGTCGACACCACGGGCGATACCTCCAAGCGGACCACGCTGATGACGGCGCCCGGCGCCGACCCGGCCTGCCGCGACGCGGTGGCGGCGGCGTTCGCGGCAGCCGGAATCGCGCCGACGGTGATCCAGGACAGTCCCGGCTTCATCCTTCAGCGCATGCGGGCGATGATCGCCAATCTCGGCTGCGAGATGGCGCAGATCGATCTGGCGACACCGGCGGACATCGACACGGCGATGAAGCTCGGCCTGAACTACCCGCTCGGCCCGCTGGAGATCGCCGGGGAGATGGGCGTCAAGCGCACCTACGACATCATCTCGGCGATTCACGAGGCGACGCAGGACCCGCGCTACCGGCCGTCTCTCTGGCTGCGCCGCCGCGCGCTGCTGGGGCTTGGTGCGCATCAGGTCGCGTGAGTGCCCCCAGAACGCATCCGGTTGAAACCGGCGCGAAAGAGCGTAATCTGGACGGAGTAGCGTTGCGCGCGTCAAACTGTCGGAGGCCATTGTGAGGGCCAAGGCAGACTTCGACGATATCGTCGAGACCATCGATCACGTCGGCTCGGATCGCCTTCGGGCGGTGATGCTGCATTGGCGCGACTGCCTCGAGCCGGGCGAGATCATGCCGAAGAAGGCGCGGATCGACGCTCTTGTCCTTGGTCCGGCAGGGGTTCTCCCGTTCGTCTGGCTGATCGAGGTTCCCAAGGATGGCGAACCGTTCTACCGGTTGGCCGGTGAAGGCGTTGCCCTGAACCATGGCCAGTCCATCGTTAGACGCTCGATCTACGAGGTCTTCGAGCGGCGCCCGGCGGAGACGATCGAAGCCCGATGGCGACGTCTGCTCGCCGAAGAACTGTTCGCGCACACCACCGGCGACGTCTACTCCGCCGTCGGCCGAACCTATGTCGGCGAGCGTATCGCCCTTCCCCTGGCGGACGATCACGGGACCCCTGCCTTCATTCTCGGCTGCACCGACTACAAGACCGAGCAGGAAGCGCACCGCAGGTCGGCCCCGAAGAAGTATTTCGAGCGCGAGTGTCTGCTGACGCCGCTCTCCGCCCTCCGCGATCTGGCCTGAACGCAAAGCGATCCTCGAAAAATAGGCTCTTCCCGTACCCCGGCTGATGGCTAGGCTCGGAACCGGGAGGGTTTTTCGATGCCGATCTGGGCGATCATCGCCGGTCTGGCCGCGTTCGCGCAGACCGCGCGCAATGCCGGGCAGAAGCATCTGTCCGCCAGCATGTCCGCCTGGAGCGCGAGCTGGGTGCGGTTCCTGTTCGGCCTGCCGTTCGCGCTTGGCTACCTGGCCTTCGCCGTTGGCCGCCGCGACCTGCCGGCGCCGGAGGTGCATGGTGAGTTCTTCGCCTGGTGCGCCGCCACGGCGGTGGCGCAGATCCTGGCCACGGTGCTGCTGGTCAAACTGTTCGGGCTGCGCAACTTCGCCGTCGGTTCAGCTTATGCCCGGACCGAGACCATCCCGACCGCGGTGCTCGGCGCCAGCGTGTTCGGCGAGTCGATCGACGCCGCGGGCTGGATCGCGATCCTGGTCAGTGGCGTCGGTGTGATGCTGATCAGCCTGGCGCGCCAGGGTGTGGGCCTGGCGGCGTTGCTCGGTTCGGCGTTCAACCGGGCGGCCGGGATCGGTCTGCTGTCCGGCCTGTTCTTCGCGCTCGCCTCGCTGTTCCTGCGTCAGGCCAGTCTGTCGCTGGGCGATGGCGACGTCATGACCACCGCGGCGATGACCCTGGTCGCGGTGATCGCGATGCAGACGGTCGCTCTGGGGATCTATATCGCCGCCACCCGGCCGTACGAGGTCGCGACGATAGCCCGCGCCTGGAAAGCGGCGCTGTTCGTTGGCCTTACCAGCGCGCTCGGCTCCGCCGGCTGGTTCACGGCGATGACGATCGAGCGGGCGTCGTACGTGAAGGCGGTCGGCCAGGTCGAGTTCGTGCTGGCGATCGCGGTCTCGATCCTGGTCTTCAAGGAGCGCCCGAGCCTGCGCGAGATCGTCGGCATGAGCCTCGTCGCGGTCGGAATCGTCGTTCTGCTGGTCTATGCCAAATGACGGTCCCGCAGTAGACTGGCGCCATGACAGAGGAACGGAACACTACCGAGGGTTTCTGGCATCGACCGGTCACCCGCGGCGTCGTCAACGGCGTGGTCTTCGCCGGTCTGTTGATGGCGATACAGACGGGGGGCCTGTTCAACGCGGCGCGCCCGCTCACCCAGGACCTGTTCGTCGAGGGCGCGTTCGCCGGCGTGATCTTCGGCTTCGTGATGTACGTCATCGAGCTGTGGAAGAAGCAGCGCCGGATGAACGCCGAGAAGGCCGCGCGGCTGGCGGTCGAGCGCCGCCTCGAGGAAGAAGAAGAAAAGACCGACGGGGAGGAACGGGAGGATGATCGGCGAGGCTGACGTCGCGTTCTATCGCGAGCATGGCTATCTTGTGGTCGAGAACGTCTATGCGCCGGAGGAGGTGCAGGCGATGCGCGATGCCCTTGCCGGCCTGATCGATCGGGCGCGCGGGCTCACCGACCATGACAGCGTCTATGATCTTGAGCCGGGGCACACGCCCGAGGCGCCGCGGGTCCGCCGGATCAAGAACCCGTTCGACGCCGACCCCGTGTTCCGCGACATGGTCGAGCATCCGAACCTGACCGCGGTGCTGTCGCGGATCGTCTCGCCGGACCTCCGCCTGCATGGGGGGAAGATCAATATCAAGGCGGCGGAATACGGCTCGCCGGTGGAGTGGCACCAGGACTGGGCGTTCTATCCGCACACCAACGACGACGTCCTTGCGGTCGGTGTCCTCCTGGAGGACGCAACCGAGGAGAACGGGCCTCTGCTCGTCATTCCCGGCAGCCACAAGGGACCGACCTGGGACCATCATGTCGACGGACATTTCGCCGGCGCGATGGACCCGGATGCCTGCGGCATCGATTTCTCCCGCGCCGTGGCCCTGACCGGCAAGGCTGGAGCCTGCACCTTCCACCATGTGCGCGCGGTGCACGGCTCGGCCCAGAACACATCCGGGCGCGACCGGCCGCTCCTGCTGTACCAGGTGGCTGCCGCCGACGCCTGGGATCTGCGGGGCCTGCCGTCTTCCTGGGAGGAGAACGAGGGACGGATGATCGCCGGCACCTCGACCCTGAACCCGCGGGTGGTCGACTGCCCGGTGCGGCTGCCGTATCCGAAGGCGAAGCGCGAAGGCTCGATCTACGAGAACCAGACCGCGCTCAGAAACCGCTACTTCGCGTTCGATCCGAAGGTCGGCACGGCGGCGGAATAGCGGTCCGCGTCACCGGGGCGAACCCTGAACTTCCGAGTGGGGCGGTGTCCTTGTGCATGGGCCCGCCCTGCGGCGCCCCCGCCGGTGGAGGTGGGGCGGCACAGTCGGGGGTTTTCCTGCCCCGGCGGCGGGACTACGGTCTCCTGCCCAACGGCACAAGGAGCCACCGTGATCCAGATTTCGAGCCAGTTCGACGGCGGCAACATCGAGGTTGTCGACGCCGCCGACCCGAGCGACATCCGCCTGCGCATCCGCAAGGACACCGGGTCCGACTTCTTCCAGTGGTTCTACTTCCGGGTCTCCGGCGCCAGGGGCGTCCCGCTGACCCTGACCATCGAGAATGCCGGGGCTTCCAGCTATCCCAAGGGCTGGGAGGACTACTGTGCCGTCGTCTCCGAGGACCGGGCGAACTGGTGGCGGACCGAGACCCGCTACGACGGCACTCGGCTGACAATTTCTCACACGCCGGAGACCGACCTCGCGTGGTTCGCCTATTTCGCGCCCTACAACCTGGAGCAGCACGCCGATCTGGTCGCCTTCGCTCAGGCGGACGGGGCGGCGCAGGCCGAACGGCTGGGGTCCACTCTGGACGGCCGCGATCTGGACCTGCTGACCTTCGGGTCCGGCGAGAAACCGCTGTGGATTATCGCCCGTCAGCATCCGGGCGAGAGCATGGCCGGATGGTTCGTCGAGGGGCTGGTCGACCGGCTGTGCGACCCGCAGGATCCGGTGGCGCGCGGCCTGCTGTCTGCGGCGACGATCCGGCTGGTGCCCAACATGAACCCGGACGGTGTCTATCACGGCAACCTGCGCACCAATTCGGTCGGCACCAACCTGAACCGGGAGTGGCGCGAGCCGAGCCTGGAGAAGAGCCCCGAGGTATTTCACGTGGCCCAGCGCATGCGCGACACCGGCGTGGCGATGTGTCTGGACGCGCACGGCGACGAGGGGCTGCCCTACAACTTCATCGCGGGCTACGAGGGCGTGCCCGACGTCACCGAGGCGCATCTGGCACCGCTCAACCGGTTCCGCGGCGAGTTGGCACGGCTGTCGCCGGACTTCCAGACCGAGCGCGGCTATCCCAAGGCCTCGCCGGGAAAGGGTAATCTGACCACGTCGACCGGGCATATCGCGCATACCTTCCGCTGCCCGGCCATGACACTGGAGATGCCGTTCAAGGACGCGGCCAACAATCCGATGCCGGCGGTAGGCTGGTCGCCCGACCGCTGCAAGCATCTGGCGGGTCACTGTCTCGAAACGATGCTGCTGATGATCGACGACTGGGGGAGCGGGCTGTGATCACCGTCTGGGGCCTGAAGAACTGCGATACCTGCAAGAAGGCCCGTGCCTGGCTGGAAGACAGGGGCGCGGATTTCGTCTTCAAGGACGTGCGGGCCGACGGGCTGAGCGCAGAGCGGATCGCCGGTTGGCTTGACGCGGTCGGTGGCGAGGTCCTGATCAACCGGCGGGGCACCACCTGGCGGGGACTGGGCGACGCCGACAAGGCGCGCGCCGAGGCGGCGGAGTCGGCGGTGGATCTGCTGGCGGGGAGCCCGGCGCTCATCAAACGACCGGTCTTCGAGCTTCCCGACGGCACCGTCGTCGTCGGTTTCGCCAAGGCGCAGCTGGCGGTTCTGGAGGCCAGGGTTTGAGCGACGTCGCCATCATCGGCGGCGGCCTCGTCGGGTCCGCCGTCGCCTGGGGGTTGGCGCGGGCCGGCGCGAAGGTGACGGTGTTCGACGAGGGTGACGATGCCCTGCGCGCGAGCCGGGGGAACTTCGGCCTGGTCTGGGTCCAGGGCAAGGGCGACGGCATGCACGAATACGCCGGTTGGACCCGGCGCAGCGCCGAGATCTGGCCGGAGCTCGCCTCGGCGATCGGCGAGGAGGAGGGGGTCGATGTCGGCCTGCGCCAGCCCGGCGGCCTCGAGGCCTGCCTCGACGCCGAGGAGTTCGCCGATCGCGAGCTGTCTGTGCGACGTATGCATAACCAGTCCGGCGTCGGCGGCAACGATGTGCGAATGATCTCCACCCAGGAGGCGCGGGAACTGGAGCCGGCGCTGAGCCCGGAGATCGCCGGGGCGAGCTTCTGCCCCCATGACGGCCATGTCAGCCCGCTCTACCTGCTTCGCGGTCTGCATGCGGGCCTGGCGCGCCGCAGGGTCGACCATCGCCTGGACCATCGCGTCGAGCGGATCGTGCCCGACGGCGGCGGTTTCGCCCTGGAGACTGCGCGCGGCACCCATCGTGCCGACCGGGTCGTCCTGGCGGCGGGCCTCGGTAACGCCAGGCTCGGTCCGATGGTCGGCCTCGATGTGCCGACCGCTCCGGATCACGGCCAGATCCTGGTGACCCAGCGCCTGCCGAAGATGTTCAGCCACCCCATGGCCCGGGTGCGCCAGACCGAGGAGGGCTCGGTCATGATCGGCGCGAGCCATGCCCGTGTCGGTTACAGTACCGAGCTCGACATCGAGACCTCGGCGCGGCTGGCCGACCGTGCCCGGCGGTTGGTGCCGGCGCTGGCCAACGCGCGGATCGTGCGGACCTGGGCGGCGCTGCGGATCATGTCGCCGGACGGATTCCCGATCTACGCCGAGAGCGAGAATTGCCCCGGCGCCTTCGTCGTCACCTGCCACAGCGGCGTGACCTTGGCCGCAGCCCATGCCCTCGACTTGGCGCCAACGATCCTGGACGGCACGCTGGCGCAACGCTTCGATCCTTTCCATTTTCGGCGTTTCACCGCCTGAGGAGCCGGACATGCCGTCGCTCGACACGCTCGTCGTCTTCATTGTGGCCGCACTGGTCCTGAACCTGTCGCCCGGCCCGTCCAATCTCTACGTGATGGCACGCAGCATCAGCCAGGGTCCGCGCGCCGGAATGGTCGCCGCCGGCGGGCTGGCGACCGGTGCGTTCGTTCACGTCGCGGCCGCGACGCTCGGGGTGTCGGCCATCGTGATGGCCTCGGCCGAGGCGTTCACGGCGCTGAAATGGGCCGGTGCGGCCTATCTCGTCTGGCTCGGCATCCAGCACTGGCGAACAGCGGGACAGTCCATGGGCGGGGTGGTGAGGACACCGCCGAAGGCCATGGCGCGGATCTTCCGCGAGAGCGCCGTGGTCGAGATTCTGAACCCGAAGACGGCGCTGTTCTTCCTGGCCCTTCTCCCGCAGTTCATCGATCCCGCCGTCGGACCGGTGGCGGTGCAGAGCCTCGTGCTGGGCACCATCGTCGTGGTGTCGGCCGTTCCCTGCGACGCGCTGGTGGCCTTCGCCTCCGGCGCGGTGGCGCGCAGGCTGTCGAGCAGTCCCTGGATCGGTCGCTGGCAGGATCGGGTATCCGGCGCGATCCTGATCGGGCTCGCCGGCCTTGTGGCGACCGGCGAGCGGCCGGAGGCAGCCCAGTGAGGTTCGCCCGGCTCTCAGGTCCGTCCCGCGCCGCGGAGGTGACGCTGACCGTCGACGGCGAACGGATCGTCGCGCGCGAGGGGGACACGGTGTCGTCCGCTCTGTTCGCGGCCGGGTACGGGGCTGTTCGCCGGTCGGCGGTCAGCGGCAGCCCGCGGGCGCCGTACTGCCAGATGGGCGTGTGTTTCGAATGCCTCGTCGAGGTCGACGGGGTGGCGGACCGCCAGGCCTGCCTGGTGCCGGTGCGCGACGGGATGACGGTCGCCACGACCCGGGACGGCGGCTGACGATGGTGGAGGTTCGCGACCTCGTGATCGTGGGCGCCGGGCCGGCCGGGCTCGGCGCCGCCGCGACAGCTCGCGACCTGGGCCTCGACGTCCTGATCCTCGACGAACAGCCGAGTCCCGGGGGACAGATCTATCGCAATGTCGACCGTGTAACTCGCCAGCGGCCGGCCGACCTCGCCTTCCTCGGTGCCGACTACGCGCGCGGCGCGGAGGTGACGCGGGCGGCCTTCGGGGTCGACCGATTGCAGGAGGCGACGGTCTGGCATGTCGGCCCATCGACGCGCGGGAGCGGACGCCGGGTCGTGTGGTCGCAGGCCGGGCGTGCGCACAAGACGATGGCACGCGCCGTGCTGCTGGCGACCGGCGCGATGGAGCGCCCGGTGCCGGTGCCCGGCTGGACCCTGCCCGGGGTGACGACGGTCGGCGCGCTGCAGACCACCCTGAAGCAGTCGGGCCTGTATCCCGAAGGCCGCATCGTGCTCGCGGGCAGCGGGCCGCTGCTTCTGCTGATGGCGGTGCAGTATGCCGCGGCCGGCATCCCGGTGGAGGCGATCCTGGACACCACGCCGCCGGGCACGATGGCGCGGGCGCTTCCCCGTCTCCCGCTCGCGGCGATCGGCGCGGCCCGGACCCTGCTCAGGGGCTGGAGCTTGAAGCGCGGTTTCGCGAGCTCCGCCCGCGAGGTCTGGCGCGGGGTGACCGACATCCGGGCCGAGGGCGAGGGACGGCTGCGGCGCGTGCGGTTCACCGACGCAACCGGCATCGCCCGGGAGATCGCGGCCGACACCCTGGCCCTGCATGAGGGCGTCATCCCCAATCCCCAGCTTCCCCGCATGGTCGGGGCGGTGCACGACTGGAACACCGATCAGCGCTGCTTCCGGCCGGTTCTCGATGCCTACGGAGAATGCACGGCGGACGGTGTCTACATCGCCGGCGACGGCGGCGGTATCCTGGGCGCCGAGGCGGCACGGGCGTCGGGCCGGGTCGCGGCGATGGCGATTGCCCATCGCCTTGGCAGGATCGCCGAGGCCGAGCGCGATTTCCGCGCCGCTCCCGATCTCGACCGGCTGACGGGGCAGCGCTGGCTGCGTCGGTTCCTCGATGTCCTGTTTCCACCGCCGGGGTGGATCGGCGCCATGGCCGACGACGCCCTGGCGTGCCGCTGCGAGGAGGTGACCGCCGGCGAACTGCGCCGGCTGGCCGGCCACGCCCAGGGGCCGAACCAGCTGAAGGCCTATACCCGCGCCGGCATGGGGCCGTGCCAGGGCCGGATGTGCGGAACCACGGTCACCGAGGTGCTCGCCGCGGCCCAGGGCCGGGCGCCGGACTCCGTCGGGTACTACCGCGTGCGGCCGCCGGCCAAGCCGGTCACCGTCGAGGAACTGGCCGCCCTGGTGGATTGAACGCCACCGGGTTCCACTACCGAATTCCATTACCGGGTTCCACTGGACAGTGCCGGTCGCCTGGCGTGCAATGGACCGATGGTCCGCGCGCTGCTCCTCGCCGTGATGCTGTGCGCCGCCGCCGTTCCGACGCACGCGGAGGAGGCGGTGGACCTGGAACTGGTGCTTGCCGTCGACGTGTCCGGTTCGATCGATACCTCCGAGGCGATGCTGCAGCGCGAGGGTTATGTCACAGCCCTGTCCAGCGATGAGGTTCTGGCGGCGATCACCGGTGGGCCGCTGGGACGAATCGCGCTCGCCTATGTCGAGTGGGCGGGCGCCGGCACGGCGCGCACTGTGGTGGATTGGCGGGTGATCGACGGGCGCGCCTCGGCCGATCGCTTCGTCGCCATCCTGCAGCGGAACTGGCCGCGCACCGGGCGGCGCACCTCGATCAGCGCCGCCATCCGCCACGGCCTGTCGCTGTTCGAGGACAACGGGTTCGCCGGCCGGCGGCGCATCATCGATATCTCCGGCGACGGGCCGAATAACGAAGGCGGCCCGATCCTGACCGCCCGCGCCCTGGCGGCGGACCGGGGGGTGGGGGTCAACGGCGTCGTCATCCTGAACTTCGATCCAGGCCCTCTCGGATTCCCGGTGCTGGAGGATCTCGACATCTATTTCGAGGAATGCGTCATCACCGGCAACGGCGCCTTCGTCCTTGCCGCCGACGGGTTCCGGGATTTCGGCCGCGCGATCCGACGCAAGCTGGTGCTCGAGATAGCCGACCTGGCGCCGAGGCGGTCCCGGTCGGATCGCCCGGCGATCCGCCGGACCGACGGCTACGACTGTCTGGTCGGCGAACGGCAGCTGCGGGAGTGGCTGCGCGACAACCCTTTTGATCCGTAGCTCCGACCGCCACGCCCTTACTGCATGAAGCCGCAGCGGTAGAGCTGGACGTGGAAGTCCCGCAGGACCCGTTCCTTCTCGGCGCCCGGCACGTCGGCCACCAGTTCGGTCTCGAAATTCTTGCGCCGCAGATGCTTGATGACGATCTCGCGCGCCAGCTTCGAGGCCTGGCCTTCCGGCAGCATCTCCGGGGTGCACATGGACAGCAGCATGAAGGCGCGGACATGCAGTGGCCGCTTCGGGTCGTCGACCTTCTCCAGGATCCTGTCCTCGGTGATGTAGCGGGCCAGCAGCTCGTCCAAACGTCTGACGATCTTGTTCTTCAGGACGGCGTCGATCGAGGAGTCCTGAAACTTGTGGTAGACGGCCGTGACTGTCTGCATCTTCTTGTTCGGCGGCCGGTCGTCGCGGACGATGTGCTTGACCGAGTCCGGCCTGACGAACAGGCCCTCCAACTGCATGTCGATCTCGTCGCCGATGGTCTCGGCGAGCGTGCTCTCGGACAGCGAGATCAGGTAGCTGGCCTTGCGCACCGGGTCGCCGAAGGCCGGAAGCAGCCGGTTCGTCGCCTCCTTGAGGCCGTTGACGCCGCCGCGGTTGATGATCCTCGACTGCCGCTGGGTGAGGGCCTCGGCCATGGCGCCGCCGCCGAGCAGGTTGTCGGTCGGCATCAGCTTGCCGATGAGCGCCCGGAAAGCCTCGGCCTCCTCGTCGCCGCCGCTGTGCGACAGCGGCGCCTTGCCTTCGACCTGACGGCGCACGCGGTCCACCAGCACGATCTGACTGTCGGGCAGGGCGCCGGCGGCGAACAGGTCGGTGAGCGAACTTGCGACCGCCTCCGGCGCGTCGTCCGGCCGGCCTTCCGCGTCGACCTCGAAGGCGCCCTGGGCGAGGTCGACCAGGGCCCCGAGTGCCGCGCCGAGACTGTCCTGAATCCCAAGCAGGTCCTGCAGGGTCTCGGCGTTCGAGAGGATGTCGGAGATATAGGTGTCGGCGACCTGTCGGCCGCGATCGTTCTCGCAGGGTTTCGCCCACTCCACGGTCTGGGTCAGCTTGCCGAAGTAGGAGCGTTGCTGCACCAGTTCGCGGGCGACGGCGAGGCGTACGAGGAAAGCGCAATCGTCGTCGTCGGCCGCCATCCTGCCGATCTTCTCGATGGTCGCCTCGAATCCTTCCTGGCGGATCGGCGGCAGCGTCCTGGACGCCGCATCCCGGGCCCGCTCGGTCACGGCGTCGAGGAACCCGAACAGCGCATTGCGCCGCGCGGTGGCGTCGCCGGCCTCGGAACAGGTCTTGGCCTGCAGCGTCGAGACCTTGCCGATGCCCGACATGATCAGGTTGTCGGCGTCGAGCAGGCGGCGCAGCTCGCGGAACTCGTGCAGCACCTCGCTGGCGGTGACGCCATTCTTGTCGAGATAGGCCCGGAACAGCCGGTTGAGGGTCTGGCGCCCGCCGATGCCGTAGAGATCCTCCGCGGTCTCGCAGACGGGCGCCTCGTCGACTTCGCCGACGAAGATCTTGTCGCTGCCGCCGGTCGTCCGTGTCTTCTCGAACACGACCTGCTCGCGCGACGTCGAGCCGCGGGTCGTTTCCTTGACCACACGTACGCCGCTAACGCCTTGGCGGTTCAGTGCTTTCTTTGCGAGATCCTCGGCTTCACGCTGGGAGTGGGCACTGGTATCGATCTGCCAGCGCCCATCGCGCTGGAGGTGCACCTCGAAGATTTCAGACTTACCCAACATTCCCCACTCCGCGATGGCCGCGGAACACCTGTGCAAAGCTTAGGCCAGGAAGCGGAAAACTCAAAGCATTGGGATTATTGGCATTTTAGGCAATGTGTCGTGAATTGCCCATGGCCATTGATCCGGGCGGTCCCGTCGCCATCTAGAGACGATGCAAGAGTTGCCGACCTCGGCCGCCGCGTCTTTGCCGTTCGACCCGTCGACGGCTCGGGCCGTCGTGGACGATGCCATCACCCGATACATCGACAGCCGACGCGCCCGCATCGCCGAGTTCATTGATATCCAGTACGGCTGGAAGGGGGCCGTGCGGCTCCATCGCAATGCGCTGGGCCTGGATCTCGTGCGGGCACCGCTCAACGTGGTGCTTGTCCCGCCACAGCTCCTGGTCAACGTCTCGGGGATGGTCGCCGAGCGGTTCGGCGCCCGACGCGCCGGGCACTGGATGAAGACCCGCCGGCTGCTACTGCGCACCTCGGTCGATCGCGAGATCGAGTGGCGTCTGTGGACCGAATTCCTGGAACTGCCGTTCACCGATGGCCGGCGGATCTCGACCCGCGACGCGCTGGCGGAAGCGATGTTCGCCGATCCGCGCCTGCACCGGGCGCTGGGGGAGCCGCTGGCCGAGATCGCCCGCCACGCCGAGGATCCGGATGTGCGCCGGCGGATCGAGGAGACCCTGGCGACCTATACGGGCACGCGGGCGGCGGCGGCCGACCTGGTCGGTGCCATGATGTCCACCGGGGTCGGCTACGCGGCCGCCCACCAGATCACGCCCAGCGTGTGGACGCTGGGTCCGGTCGTCGCCGGGCTGATGGCGCACCATGTCGCGGTGGCTAGCTTCCCGCTCGGCGCCACGCTGGGCGGTGCTTGGTACTCCGCGTTTCCGGTGTCGGTCAGCACCATGCTCGTCGGGTCGACCATTGCTTCCCTGGCGGCGATCTCGGCCGTCGTCGCCGCCTTTGCCGGCGTGCTGGCCGATCCGGTGCAGCGCTCCCTCGGCATGCACCGCCGGCGGCTGAACCGCATGCTCGACACCATCGAGCGGAATTTCCGCGGCGACGGCCCGGTCGCCTTCACCCCGAAGGATCACTACGTCGCCCGTCTGGTCGACGCCATCGATGTCGTCCGCGCGGCTCACCGGGTGGCGACCGGAAGCTAGAGGAGGACGGTTGCGGGCTGGTACGGCGTCGGGATCGGGTGTGTACTCGCGCATCGGAACGGATTGCCGGAGGGGAGCGATGGCTCAGGGAGCGGTAGCGGACGTTCAGCTGTCCGACGATCTGAAGGGACGCGAGATCGCGTTCGACGCCATTCCCATCGTCGATATCTCCGCACTCGTGGATGGTAGCGACGAAGCCGGCGTGGCGGCGGCTCTCGGCGACGCGGCCGAAAGGGTCGGCTTTCTCTATCTCACCGGACACGGCATTCCGCTATCCGTGATCGACACCATGTTCGCCGAGGCCCGCGCCTATTTCGACCGGCCGCTGGAGGAGAAGATGGCCGCGCATATCGGCAACTGGCCGGTGCACCGCGGCTATTTCCCGGTCTTTGAGGAAAACACCGATCCCGCGATGACGGCGGACCTGAAGGAGGGGTTCGACCTCGGACGCGATCTCGGTCCCGAGGATCCGGAAGTGCGGGCCGGCCTGCCGCTGCACGGCCCGAACCAGTGGCCGGCGAGCGCTCCGACCTTCCGGGCGGCGGCCGAGACCTATTTCGCGGCCCTGCGGCACCTGGGAGAGAGGCTGATGCACGGGTTCGCCATCGCCCTCGACCTGGAGGCCGACTATTTCGCGGACAAGATCGACCGCCCGTTGGCGCAGCTCCGCCTGCTGCATTACCCGCCGCAGACCGGCCATGTCGAGGCCAGGACCATCGGCTGCGGTGCCCACACCGATTATGGATGCCTCACCATCCTGGCGCAGGATGAGAACGGCGGCCTTCAGGTGCGCAATACCGCCGGCGAGTGGATCGCCGCGCCCCCCGTTCCGGGCGCCTTCGTCGTCAATCTCGGGGACCAGATGGCGCGATGGACCAACGGCCGGTTCCAGGCGACGCCGCACCGGGTGATCAATGTCTCGGGCCGCGAGCGGTATTCGATGCCATTCTTCTTCGATCCCAACTGGGAGGCGGAGATCGCCTGTCTTCCGACCTGCGCGGTATCCGGCGAGGCGCCGCGTTTCGCCCCCGTCCAGGCCGGGCCGTACCTTCAGTCGCGGTTCGACGCGACCTTCGCCTACCGGCAGGAGACGGCGGAGTAGCGACCGCGCGCCGGCCGTCCGCTTATGTCGTCCGCCAGCGCAGCAGCGCCATCATCGCGCCGCCGGCGAGAAGACCCCAGAAGGCGGCGCCGATTCCGTGGATCGACAGGCCCGACGCCGTGGTCACGAAGGTGACGATGGCCGGCAGATGTTCCTGCGGGCGGGCCAGTGCGGCCGATGCGGCGCCGGCCAGGCTGGCCAGCAGGGCGAGGCCCGCCACGGCCTGGATGAGCAGCGGCGGCGACGCGGTGGCGAAAGCGGCGGCAATCCCCGCGAACAGGGCGATGGCGAGATAGCTGACGCCCGCGGTGACCGAGGCGATGTAGCGTCGGGCCGGGTCGGGGTGCGCGTCGGGGCCGGCGCACAGGGCGGCGGTGATCGCGGCCAGGTTCAGCATGTGCCCGCCGAACGGTGCGGCGAGCAGGCTGGCGCCGCCGGTCGCGACGAACAGTGGCGCGGCGGCGGGGCGGTAGCCGTTGGCGTTCAGCACCGCCAGGCCCGGAATGTTCTGCGAGGCCATGGTGACCAGGAACAGGGGAAGGGCGATCCCGATCGCCGCATCCAGGCTGAAGACCGGCAGCACCAGGACCGGGACCGGCCAGGCGGCGTCGAACGTCCCGGCGGGAAGCGGCGTCGAGACGGCGATCACGATGCCGGCGACGACGACGGCGGCCAGGACCGCGTAGAGACGGGCGAACCGCAGGGCGATGGCCCAGACCGCGATGATCGCCGCCGCCTGCCAGGGGTAGGCTTCGACCGCCCGGACCGGCGCGAGGCAGAGGTCGAGCAGAACGCCCGCCAGCATGGCGCTTGCGAGGCTCGCCGGGATCGACTCGACTGCGCGTCCGAAGCGTCGCCACAGGCCGGCGATCACGATCAGCGCCGCCGCGATCAGGAACGCGCCCACCGCTTCGGGAAAGCCGCCGGCGGGCATGCCGGTCGAGACCAGGAGTGCGGCCCCCGGCGTCGACCAGGCGAAACTCAGCGGCTGCCGGGACCGCCAGGCCAAGACGATCATCAGCAGCCCCTGACCGGCGGAGAGCGCGATCAGCCCCGACGCCGCCTCGCCCGGAGATGCCCCGACGGCCTGCAGTCCGGCGAGAACCACCGCGAAGGAACTGGCGAACCCGACGATCGCCGTCAGGAGGCCGGCGGAGATCGGGATCGTGACCGGTGCGCGCGGTGGCGTCTGCGCTGACGAAGGCGGTGCGTCGGCCATGGCAGGACCCTCCCGGGAACTCGCGACTGGATGTCGGTGACGATTGACGGTAGCCTAGATCGATAATTGGATCCAATCAACGGATGGATTTCTGTGGACGAGGGGTTCGACTTCACCGCTCTGGCGGCGGCGCAGGGGGATCGGCCGCGTACCGCTTCTGAATTCGTGCAGCGGGCATTGCGCGAGGCCATTCTCGATGGCCGGATTCCACCCGGCACGCCCCTGCGCCAGGAGGCCCTAGCCGCCGCCTTCGACGTCAGCCGGATGCCCGTGCGCGAGGCTCTGCGGCAGCTTGAGGCGCAGGCACTGATCGAGTTCACGCCGCACAAGGGAGCGGTGGTGGCGGAGATCTCGGCGCAGGACCAGGCGGAGACCTATCTGATCCGCCGGGCGCTGGAGCCGGTAGCCTTCGCCCGGTCGATTCCCAACCTGACCCGGGAGGATCTGGATCGCGCCGAGGACCTGATTGCGGAGATGGATCGCGACCCGGACCATGGCCGTCTTGGCGAACTGAACCGCCGATTCCACCTCTCGCTCTACGTGCGGGCCGACAGCCCGAAACTCCTTCGGCTGGTCGAGCGCATGCTGGTGGAGCACGACCGCTACCTGCGGTTCCACCTTGCCATGCTCGGACGCGACCGGATGTCCCAGGACGATCACATCGCCATGGTCCGGGCTGCCTCGGACCGCGATACGGAGGCCGGAATCGCCGTGCTGCAGCGCCACATTGATGTCGCAGCTGAGGACAGTTCAAGATTCGTCAAACCAACAAATTCAAACAATTCTAAAGAAGGAACGTAGATCGCAGATTATTCCGCACTGCGGCAATTGGTGGCTCGACGCGAAGAGGCGATCCAGGCTAGAGGGTTTCTAATCAGGCGATGCTCCGCATCGCGATTCCGAGCTTACGATCCAATGGAGGGATTTATGATCGGTCGCAAGGTTCCGTCCGTGACGTTCAAGACGCGTGTGCGTGACGAGTCCATCGAGGGCCCGAACCCGTTCCGCTGGCAGGAGATGACCAGCGACGACTACTTCGCCGGCAAGCGTGTGGTGCTGTTCTCGCTTCCGGGCGCGTTCACCCCGACCTGCTCGACCTATCAGCTGCCGGATTTCGAGAAGCTGTACGAGGATTTCGCCGCCGCCGGCGTCGATGCGATCTATTGCATCTCGGTCAATGATGCCTTCGTGATGAACGCCTGGGGCAAGGCCCAGGGCATCGAGAAGGTCGGTCTGATCCCCGACGGCTCGGGCGAGTTCACCCGCAAGATGGGCATGCTCGTGGCCAAGGACAATCTGGGCTTCGGCATGCGGTCGTGGCGCTACGGCGCGGTCATTAATGACGGGGTCGTCGAGCAGTGGTTCGAGGAGCCGGGCTTCTCCGATCAGTGCGATACCGACCCGTATGGCGAAAGCTCGCCGCAGACCATCCTCAAGGCGGTCCAGGACAAGGCGGCCGCCGCCTGAGTCTGAGGGTCCGGCAGGAATACCCGGCGGGGGCGCTTCGGCGCCCCCGTTCGCGTTCGACCCGGGCGTTCAGGCTTCCAGCAGTTCGTTCAGGCGGGTCAGGATGCGGTCGGGCCGCGCGGCGGTTCCGTCCGGCAGGCCCTTGCCGACGGGGTCGCGCCAGATGGCGTAGAACCCGAGCCGCTGGGGGACGATGACCTCCCAGTCGAGGTTGTCGCCGACGATCCAGGTCTCCTCGACCGAGGTTCCGAGGCGTTCCAGGGCGTGGGCATAGGCCCGTTCCTCCGGCTTTCCGAACCCGACCTCGCCTTCGATCTGCACGTGCGCGAAGTGCCGCTCCAGGTCGAACCGCTCGACCTTCGCGCGCTGCTCGACGGCATTGCCGTTGGTGATGAGGCCAAGGCGCACGCCCCGATCCTTCAGACCCTCCAGGGTCTCGACCGCGTCCGGGAACAGCTTCGTGTCCCGAGTCCGCTGTTCGGTGAAATGCCGTCCGAGCCGGTCGACCAGGTCGCCATCCGCGAAATGGCCGAGCTCGGAGAAGGCGCGCTCCAGGATGGTCTTGCGGGCCGAAAGGATGTCGAGGCGACCTTCCTTGTGTCGCACGGGATCCGACCAGAACCAGCGGGCATGGGCGTGGATCGTCGCGGCCACCTCCGCAGACACCAGATCGGCCGGCAGCCCCTCGCAGGTCTCCAGCGCCTGGGTCCAGGCCTTGCGCGGGTGCAGGTGGGCGGAGATCAGCGTGTCGTCCAGGTCGAACAGAATCGCGGTCGGCAGGCCCATGAATGTTCCTTCTGAGAGGTCGGTCAGGCGAACAGCGACTCCGTGTCCCCCGCCGTCCCGGCCTCCAGATCGGGCACGGGAAGCGGCGGCAGGACAGGTGTCGCTTTGAAGGCGAGGCGTCCCTGGATCCCGGTGCGGTCCAGGGTGTTGTCGAACAGGGCCTTGATGTCATGGCGGATCAAGCCGGGCAATGGCTTCGTCGTGCGGATCCACAGGTCCACCAGGTCGTCGCGCACCAGTCCGTCGAGCCTGAACGGGCCGAGGCTCGAGAGTTCGAGATCGACGAGGAACGCGGTTCCGTCCTGCGCACCACCGCCGTCCTTTTCGCCCTTGCCCCGACGGCGGCCGCGGGTCAGCAGGCGGATCGGCCGCTTCTCCTCGCCAACCACCGGGATCAGGAACGCGCGCCAGCCGTTGTCCGCCGGTTCCGTCGCGCGCTGCAGAGTCTGGAAGTCCTCGGCCAGGGCCGACAACAGTCCGCCGCGCCCCGCGTTCTCGAGCGTTCGCGTGGCGTCCTGACCGAACCAGGAGCGCATGTCCCCGCCCTTCAGGGCGGTCATGAAGAACACGAGCGCCGCCGTCATCTGCGGCGAGGGCCGGACCATGGCCTGGGTGATCTGGGCGGCCGCCTGGGGGCCGAGCGCCTCCTGGAGGGCGCGCATCGCTCCCTCCAGGGCCGGCCATTCGCGGGCCAGCACGGAGAGTGGAGCGGCCCGTTCGGCCGTCGGCATCTCGCCGACCCGGCTCGCAAGAACGTCGAGCGCCACGCGGTCACCGATGCGAAGGTCGCTGGTGGCGTTCAGCGCCAGGTGGCCGAACGGCGTGGCGACGATCGGCCGTCCCGACTGGGTCACCCCGGCCACGGTTCCGGCAAGAACGGCCGGGCCGCCTCCCGAACCGGTCGCTGGGGCGGCGGGGGCGGTACCCCGGGCGCCAAGAAAGCGGGCGGCTTCCTCGCCCGTGGCGAGGACCCGGACCGTGACCACGGCGCCGGTCGGCAGCTGCGGGCCGCCGGGCGTGGCCTGGGCGGCGGCGGCCAGGCCGGCTCCGGCGGTGACGTGACCGCCGCCCGCCGATGCCGCCGCCGCGGCGCCACTGCTCGGTGTCGGCGCGCCCGCGGCCCGCTGCGGCGACGGGGCCTGGTCCGCACGCCCGCTGAGGCCGAGGGCGTTGCGGTAAGCCGACTGCGCCATCAACGCCGCCGGCGCCGGCGAGGGCTGCGCCGCCGCTGGTTGACTTGGGATTGCGGGCGTGGCGGCTGCCTGACGGGTGGTCGGAAACGGTCCGGAGGTCTGGGGCGGCTGAGAGGCCGGAGCTGGAGGTTGCGCGGGGGAGGACTGGGCCGGCGGCGTGGCGGGGGGCGCCTGACCTGATACCGCGCCGGGTGTGGCGGCGGGCTGTGGTGGCTGACCCAGGGGCGCCTGACCCAGGGGCGCCTGGCCCGGTGCGGGCGGCGTCGCGACGCCGGGGCCCCCCGGCTGGGCCGCGGCCTGGAGCGCGGCGGCGGTCGACGGGCCCGGCACCGCCACGGCCTGAAGAATGCGGCCGACGGTGAGCGGAACGGTGGGCGGCGGTCCGCTGGCCCCTGTCGTGACCGCCGGCTGGGCGACGGCGCCGCCCCGCACGGTGACCACCAGTTGCGGCGGCGATGCGGTCGGGCTGCGCAGTTCCACCGTTACCCGGCCACCCGCGCGCAGGAGTTCGGCAACCTGGGCGCGGACCAGATCGGCGCGGACGTCGCCCTGCGCGGTACGGATGGTGACGCTGCCGTCGGCGTTTCGGACCGCCTCGGCCTCGATCACCGTACCCGCCGCGGCCCTGGCCAGGTCGGGCGGCAGGGGCTGCTGCGCCTGGGCCGGACTGCTGGCCGGGGCGGTCTGTGCCTGTCCCTGTGTGCCTTGACCCTGTGTGCCCTGGCCTTGGGCGCCCTGAGACTGGGCACCCTGACCCTGTGGCGTGGGGGCTTGAGCCGACGCGGGATTCTGGCCCGATGCGGGATTCTGGCCCGACGATGGATTCTGGGCGGACGGAGCGGGTGCCGCCGGGGAGGGAGGCGCCGAAGGCGAGGGCGACCCCGGCGGGCGGGGCGGGGGCGCGGATGCCCCGTCGGTCATGGCGTGATGCCCATCGCTGTGCCGCGGGCCCCGGGGCTAGTCCGCGGAGCCGTGGACCAGGCTGTCGGCGATCCGCTCCACGTCGCTGCCGGCGTCCGATGTCGGCGCGCGGGTGAGGAGCGGCACCTGGGCGCGGATCGCGTCGGCCACCTTCCGGTCGCGGCGCACCACCCCGGCCAGGGGCGGCGTGACGTGCAGGAAGTTCTGGCACGCCTTGCGCAGGGTCTCGTAGGTCTTCAGCCCTTCGCCACGGGTCTCGGCGGTGTTCACGACCACCCGCACGTCGGCGGTGCTGTCGGCGCCGAGGACCACCTTCACGAAGGCATAGGCGTCGGTCAGCGAGGTCGGCTCGGGCGTGGTGACGACGAGGCAGGTGCCGGCGCGGGCGGCCAGCATCCGGACGGTGCGGTCGAGCCCGGCGCCGAGATCCATCACCACCGTGTCGTAGGAGCCGCAGAGCTGCACCAGCTCGGAGCCGAGGCCGGCGAGCTTGTTCGACGGAAGCTGGGCCAGGTTACCCGAGCCGGAGCGGCCGGCGATGATGTCGAACTTGCCGTCGTCGTAGCGCACCTTGGCCTGGGCCAGGGTCAGACGCCCGGACAGCACGCCACCGAGGTCGCGCTGCGGCATGAGGCCGAGCTGGATATCGACGTTGGCGAGCCCGAGATCGGCGTCGAACAGCAGCACCTTGCGCCTCATCCGCGCCAGGGCGTGGCATAGCGTGACGGAGAACCAGGTCTTGCCGACGCCGCCCTTTCCGGAAGCCACCGCGATCAGGTTCGCCGCCTTGGGAAGTTTGCTGCCCGAGGTGGCGGTCGCACCACTGGGAACCATTTCAGGTCCTTTCCTTACGGTCATTCTGCCGCTTCCTCGCGGGCTGAGTGTTCGTTGGGAAGCAAGAGTCGCGCCAAAGAAACGGGGTTGAGCGGAGCCAGGCCGTCGGCGACGCCGGAGCCGATCCCGACCTCGGCGAAGGCGAGGCGCCCGGCATCCGCCGCCGCCAGGACCGAGCCGAGGCGACGTGCGATGTCGAGCCGCGTGGCGATCATGCGCCGGGCGCCGATCCGGGCGTAGGCGCGGGCCTGGTCGACCGCGTCCAACGGGTCGGTGCCGGCTGCCATGACCATCACCATCTCGGAGTCCAGACCCTCGACCAGACGCCGCTGCAGTTCCAGGTCGTCCGCATCGAACGGATTGCCGCCGGCGCAGTCCACCAGGGTCAGCGTGCCGGGCGGGCTGGCGGCCACCGCGTCGCTCAGGTCGGCGGCGTTGTCCGCGGTTTGCAGATCGACCCCGAGCAGCCGGGTGAACGCCTCGAGCTGGTCGAACCCGCCGGCCCTGACCGTGTCGGTGGTGATCACGTTGACCGGCCTCTTCTTCATCACCTGCCGGGTCGCGAGCTTGGCGGTGGTCACCGTCTTGCCGGCACCGGGCAGGCCGACGAGCACGATCGGGCGCGACCCCGACACCGGCAGCGGCTGGAACTTGAACAGCTGGTCCAGCGCGCCGGCGAGCGCCAGCTTGGCGTCCTCGGCGTCGAGCGAGCCCGCGACCCGGGTGATCTTCTCCGACAGTTCGGCGGCGACGTTGTGATGGGCCAGGGCCTCGACGATCTCGTCGATCGGATCGACCTGATCCTCGTCGTAGTCCCAGGCGTCCTCCTCCTCGACCGTATCGATGGCCGCTGTCAGGCGCACGCCGATCCCGCCCTCTCCCTTCTGGGTCGACACGATGATCGCGTCCGGCCCCAGATGGGTTTTGACGAGCTGCATGGCCTCGTTCATCGAGGGTGCGGTGAAGGTCTTAAGGCGCATTCCCTAGTCGCGGCCCCGTGTCATTTCCGGTCCCGATGCAACATCAGATCTGTCCCAAGGTCCGGATCTTCGCCTTCGGATGGATCTCATTTTGCGATATTATCACGGTCTGCGGCCGGAACCGCTCGATGATCGAACGCACGTACGGCCGGATCGCCGGCGAGGTCAGGAGCGCCGGCTGCTCGCCCATCGCAGTGTACTTGTCGAACTGGTGGCGAACGGTCGTGATGAACTGCTGCAGTCGGCTCGGCGCCATCGAGAGCTGACGCTCGTCGCCCTGGCCGACCATGGATTCCGCGAAGGCCTGCTCCCATTCCGGCGACAGCGTGACCAGCGGAATGACGCCATCCTCCCCGGCCTGTGACTCGCTGATCTGGCGCGCCAGGCGCGAGCGCACGTGTTCGGTGATGGTCGAGACGTTGCGGCTGTAGCCGGCGGCCTCGCCGACCCCCTCCAGAATGGTCGGCAGATCGCGGATCGAGACCCGCTCGGTCAGCAGACTCTGCAGCACCCGCTGCAGGCCGCCGAGCGAGATCTGGTTGGGGACGATGTCGGCGACCAGCTTCTGGTGGTCGGGCCCGAGTTCGTCCAGCAGCTTCTGGGTCTCGCCGTAGGACAGCAGTTCCGACATGTGGTCGCGGATGGTCTCGGTGATGTGCGTGGTGATGACCGTCGCCGGATCGACCACCGTATAGCCCTTGAACAGCGCCTCCTCGCGATGGTCGGGGGCCACCCACATCGCCGGCAGGCCGAAGGTCGGCTCCCGCGTGGCAGTGCCGGGAAGGTCGATCTGACCGCCTGTGGGATCCATCACCAGCAGCCGGTTCGGCCGAAGCTCGCCGGTGCCGACCTCGATCTCCTTGATGCGGATGACATAGGCGTTGGCGCCGAGCTGCAGGTTATCCTGGATACGGACCTGCGGCATGATGAAGCCGCTCTCGACCGCGAGCTGTCGGCGCAGGGCCTTGATCTGGTCGGTGAGCCGCTGACCCTCCGTCGCCTCGTTGATCAGCGGCAGCAGCCCGTAGCCGAGTTCCAGGCGGATCAGGTCGATGTGCAGGGCCGAACTGATCGGCTCCTCCGGCGGTGGCGCGGTGGCCTCGACCTCGGCCTCCTCGAGCTCGCGCTGAACCTCCTGCTCGCCCTGCCGCCAGAGGTAGTAGGCGCCGCCGCCGGTGACCGCGGCGATCAGAAGGAACGGGATCATGGGGATGCCCGGCAGCATCGACATGATCACCATCAGACCGGCGCTCATCCACAGGGCCTTAGGATAGCCGCCGAGCTGTCCGAATACCGCCTTGTCGGCCGACCCCTCCGTCCCGGCCTTGGTGACCAGCATACCGGCCGCCGTGGAGACGATCAGGGCCGGGATCTGACTGACGAGACCGTCGCCGACCGTGAGGATCGTGTAGGTGTTGGCGGCCTCGGAGAAGCTCAGCCCGTTCTGCGCCATGCCGATGATCATGCCGCCGACCACATTGATCACGGTGATCAGCAGGCCGGCGATGGCGTCGCCGCGCACGAATTTCGAGGCACCGTCCATGGAGCCGTAGAAGCTGCTCTCGCTGGTCAGTTCCTCGCGCCGGTTACGCGCCTCGTCCTCGTTGATCAGACCGCTGGACAGGTCGGCGTCGATCGCCATCTGCTTGCCCGGCATCGCGTCCAGGCTGAACCGGGCGGAGACCTCGGCGATACGCCCCGAGCCCTTGGTGATGACGATGAAGTTCACCAGGACCAGAATGGCGAAGACGATGACGCCGATCACCGGGTTGCCGGACATCATGAAGTTGCCGAACGCCTGGATGACCTGCCCGGCGGCATCGGGGCCGGTGTGGCCCTCGCCGAGGATCAGGCGGGTCGAGGCGAGGTTCAGCGACAGCCGCAGCATCGTCGCGATCAGCAGGATGGTCGGGAACGAGCTGAACTGCAGCGGCTTCTCGATGAACATCACCGTCATCAGGATCAGCACCGAGAACACGAGGCTGATCGCCAGGCTGAAGTCCAGCAGCCAGGTCGGCATCGGCAGGATCAGCACCGACAGGATGCCGATCACGCCGCCCGCAAGCAGCAGGTCGCCGCGCTTGGTCAGGCTCTCCAGGCTGAACGCCGGCATCGAGAAGCCGCCTCCGCCGCCTCCGCCGCCGTCTCCGCCTGTCTGCTGGTTGGAGGTGTCCGCCATCGCTCAGTCAGCTCGTCCCGCTGCGCCGGTCGCCCCGTTCATCGCACGACGTGCCGTCACCCCGCCACCCGGTCGTTCTCGCCCGGCGCCGGAACTGTGTAGCCCTCGTCCATGTACTGCTTGACCTTGTTGCGCAGGGTCCGGATCGAGATGCCGAGGATATTCGCCGCGTGGGTCCGGTTGCCCAGGCAGTGGGAGAGCGTGTCGATGATCAGGTGGCGTTCCACGTCCGCCACCGTGCGCCCGACAAGTCCGCCGGTGTCGGTCGCCGCCGGCGCTCCCGCCGGAGAGGCGGGCTCCGCCACGGCGGGCGCCGGGGAGGGCGGTGAGGCGGGAGCTGCCGGCGCCGCCGCAGGCGCCGCGCTTTGAGCGCTGGAGAAGGCCGGCGTGGGCGACGCCGGGGTCATGCCCTCGCCGGTCAGAACGATGGCGTCGGAGTCGATCTCGTCGCCATGGGCCAGCAGCACGGCGCGGTGCAGGGTATTCTCCAGCTCGCGGACGTTGCCGCGCCAGGTATGGCTCTCCAGGCGTGCCAGCGCCGCCTCGGTCAGCTTGCGCTCGGGCAGGGCGTTGGCTTCGGCGTATTTCTTGGCGAAGTGGCCGGCCAGCGCGCGAATGTCGCCGGGCCGGTCGCGCAGGGCCGGAAGCTGCAGGTTGAACACGTTCAGACGGAAGTAGAGATCCTCGCGAAAGTGCCCGTCCTGGACGTGGCGTTCCAGGTCGCGGTTCGATGTGGCGATCAGGCGGATGTCCACCCTGACCGGCGTGCTGCCGCCGACCCTGTCGATCTCGCGCTCCTGGATGGCGCGCAGCAGCTTGGCCTGCAGGCGGATGTCCATCTCGCTGATCTCGTCCAGCAGCAGGGTGCCGCCATGGGCTTCCTCGAACTTGCCGATGCGCTTGGCGACGGCGCCGGTGAAGGCCCCCTTCTCGTGACCGAACAGTTCGGATTCCAGAAGGTTGTCCGGGATCGCCGCGCAGTTGACCGAGACGAACTTCTCGTTGGCCCGGCGCGACTTCGAATGGACGTAGCGGGCCAGGACCTCCTTGCCGGTACCGGACTCGCCGGTGACCAGCACACTGGCATCCGACGGCGCGATCTGGTCGGCGAGCTTCAGCACGCCGGCCATGATCGGGTCGCGGAAGATGACGCTGCTCTGCTCCTCGGCGACGGCGGCGAGGATGGCGGCGATCATCTCCGGGTTCGGCGGCAGGGGCACGTATTCCTTGGCGCCCGCGCGGATCGCGGCGACCGCTGCATCCGGATCCGACTGCACGCCGCAGGCGACGACTGGGCAGTTGATCCGCTCCTGCTTCATCTGCTTCAGCATCTTGGCGACGGGCTGGCGCACATCGACCATGGTCAGGTCGGCGCCCGGTCCCTCGCGCAGGATTTTCAGGCCGGCCTCGATCCCGTCCACGTGGCTGACCTTGGCGCCGCGCTGCAACGCGATTTGACCGGCCGCACTGATGTGGCCTTCCAGGGTTCCGACGATCAACAGACGCATCTGCAGGCTCCGATGGCGGGATCAGGTGTAGTAGGCGAGCCGCCGCGACGGCGGCAGGACGGTGTTCAGCATGGTCTCGAGCTGACGGGGGTTTTCCTGGCGGGCGATCGAGGCGGCGCAGACCATGTAGACCTGCTGGATCAGCCGCTCGTCGGCGGCGTTGCGGTCGACCTTCGCGGCGATCGGCGCGAACACCATGTAGGCCATGACCGCGCCGTAGAAGGTGGTCAGCAGCGCCACCGCCATGGCCGGGCCGATGCTGTTCGGATCGTTGAGGGTGGCCAGCATCTGGATCAGGCCAACCAGGGTTCCGATCAGCCCCATGGCCGGAGCGACCTCGGCGGCGCGGCGCAAGACGTTGGCCGAGCGGGTCAGGCGTTCGGTCGTCGCCTCGATCTCGGTGTTCAGCACCGCCTCGATCTGGTCCGCCGTCGTGCCGTCCACCGCCATCGCCACCGCGCGCTGCAGGAAGGGCTCGCGGTCGAGCTGGGGCAGGATCGCGTCCAGCGCCAGCACACCGGCGCGCCGCGCGATCTCCGACAGGTTCATCGCCCGCTCGCAGGCCCGCCGGCTGTCGCGCTGCGGGGGAAACAGGGTTCGGACCATGAGCGGCACGACGCTGAACGCCTCGCCGAGCGAGAACGAGATCGTCGTCACCGCCAGGGTGCCGAGAAACACGATCAGCACGCTGGGCAGGTTCCAGAACGAGGCGAGCGAGCCGCCCCATACCATGGCGGTGATCACCAGGACGAAGGCCGTCGACAGGCCGAGCAGGAGTGCACCGTCCACGGTGGTCCCGGACGCCGGGACCTCGTAGGCCATCGTGCCGCCGCCGGTCTGGGGCGCGGCCCGGGAGGGTGCGAAATTCGCATCCGCCATGCGTCGTTCTCCGTCCTCCGGCATGGTGCGCGACCGTCCCGCCGTTGCGCGTCCCGGCGCCGCCGTCAGGCGGGCCGGTCCGCCTTGATGATTTCGGTCATGGTCACGCCGAGCCGCTCGTCGACGATCACCACCTCGCCGCGGGCGACCAGGCGGTTGTTGACGTAGATGTCGATCGCCTCGCCGACCTTGCGGTCCAGTTCGACCACGGCGCCGCGGCCGAGCTTGAGCAACTGGCTCACCTGCATGCTGGTTTTGCCGAGCACGGCCGAGACCTGGACCGGGATGTCATACACCGCCTCGAGTTCGCGCGCGGTGATCTGGCCCTTGCCGTCGTCGCCGATGACCTCCTCGGGCTCGTCTTCGGCCTGCTGGGCCATGGCCGCGGCCATGTCGTCGTCGTCGAGGTCGTCGAGGTTGAGATCGTCGTCGGACATTGCGTCCTCCTATCAGGCGGGGGTGGGGTGCGGCGCATCCGCATCCTGTTCGGCCGTCGCCGCTTCCTCGGCAATCGGCTCCTGCGCAGCGGCAGCCGTCGTTTCGGTCTCCGGCGGGCTCGACCGCTCTCGCTTCGGCGATCCGGCGAGAACCCGGTCGACGATCTGGTCGATCTGCGCCCAGACATCGTCGAGCGAGCGTTCGACCGCGCCGGCCTGCCAAGACACCCGGCAGTCGTCGATTGGCAGTTCCGGGTCGCCGACCAGAACCACCTGACCTTCGTACCCGACGCGCGAGGCCATCAGGTCGACCTTGCCGGTGAGCTGTTCCTCCAGGTCCTTGGCGACGCGGATCATCACCTTGGGCTGCTCGGTCAGGAAGCCGAAGGCCTCGCGGATCACCGCCTCGACCTCGGGCAGTTCCTTGTCGCGCACCAGTTCCGGGGCGAGCCGGGCCATCACCGCGACGCCAAGCCGCGCCGCGTCGGCCTCCATTTCCTTGGTCCAGGCCTTGTGCTGCTCGAAGACCTTCGGCACGCGGGAGAACACCGCGTCCAGGGTTCGGGCGATCTGTTGCTCGATGCCGGCCATGGCGTCGTCCATGCCATCCTGCCGACCCTTGGCATAGGCTTCGGAGCGGGCCGTCTCGAGTTCCTCCACCGAGTACACCGGCGGCCGGTTGGCCTCCGCTTCCTCGGCCTCGCGCCGGGCGGCCTCCTCGGCGGCCCGGCGTGCGTCATCCGCTCCGTCGTCGAAGCTGTAGTCGAAGAGAAAACGCTTTGGCTTGGCCGTACGCACCTGCTCCCCATTCCGGCGGCGTCGCCGCCCTCACTACGAGTTTCCGTCCAGGCATCGGACCCTGGCGTCCCAGTCTATCAGCCGCCCGACCGACCCGGCGATGCCGGATCGATCGCCAGGCCGCGCGGCCCGACGGCGGCGTCCAAGGCGCGGTTGGCCCGCGTCAGGTCTGCGCCCCCTCCTGGTACATCCAGTTGCGGATGATCGCGACGGCCTCCTCCGGGTGCTTGTCGACGATCTCGCCGATCTTGCGCAGCGAGGACGCGCGGACCCGACCCTCGACCTGGTTGATGTCGATCATCTGGTCGAGCAGGCTTTCCTCGGCATCTTCCTCGCCTTCAAGCAGTTCGGCCATGTCGGCGGTGGCGCCGGGCCCGGCGAGCTGCGCCATCTCGCCGCCGGCCATCAGGGTGCCGGCGCCGCCTCCGCCGCTTGCCAGCGTGGTCGGCATGCTCTCGAACAGGCGGGTCAGGACCGGGCGGACCACCAGCAGGATCACCAGCAGACCGACCACGGCGAGGACCAGCACCTCGGCGAGCTGCAGCAGCTCCTCCTTGGAGACGCCGAACAGCAGCGATCCGTCGTCGAGATCGCCCGGCTCGAGCTTGACGAATTCCATGTTGACGACCTCGACCACGTCGTTGCGGTCGGCGTCGTAGCCGATGGCCGACTTGACCAGCGTCTCGATCGCGTCGAGCTGCTCCTGGCTCCGCGGCTCGTAGATCCGGTCGCCGTCGTCGTTGCGCACGTAGTTGCCGTCGACAAGCACCGCGACCGACAGCCGCTGAACCTCGCCGCCCTCCTTGACCCGTTCGGTGACCGTGCGGGAGATCTCGAAGTTCGTGGTCTCCTCGGTCCGGCTTTCCTGGCGGTTGGCGGTGTTCGTCGTGCCGGAGCCGTCGACCTCGGATTCCGGCAGGTTGTTCTGGACCGTGACCGTGTCCTCGCCGGCGCGCTCGGACTCGCTGCTGGTCTCTTCGATCGCCTGGGTCGAGCGGGCCACCACTTCGTCCGGATTGTAACGTTCCCGGCTCTCGACCAGTCGGTCGTAATTGATGTCCGCCGTGACCTCGGCGCGGACCCGTCCGAGGCCGACCGTGCGCTCGACCAGTTCCTCGATCTGCTGGCGCAGCCGATTCTCGAACGCCCGTCGCATCTCCTCGGCGTTCTGCAGGGCGAGGGAGGCGGACCCTTCCTCGCCGAAGCCGCGGGCCAGGAGCTGGCCGCGATCGTCCAGGATCGAGACGCCTTCCGGGGTGAGCTGGGGGACGGCGGCGGCGACCAGGTGCTGGATCGAGAGGATCTCCTCCTTACCGGGCCGCAGCGTGCCGTTGGTCTGCAGGACGACCGAGGCGCTGGGCTCCTGCTGCTGGCGCGAGAACAGCTCGCGGCGCGGCAGCACGAGGTGGACGCGCGCGCCCCGGACGTTGCGGATCGAGGAGATCGTGCGGGCGAGTTCGCCCTCCAGGGCGCGCACCAGGTTGACGTTCTGCACGAAGCTCGTGGTGCCGAGGCCCTGGCTCTCGTCGAAGATCTCGTAGCCCATCGAGCCGCCGCCGGGCAGGCCCTGTTCGGCAAGGCTGACGCGGAGGTTGAGCATCTGGTCGGAGGGAACGAAGACCTGGGTTCCGCCGGCCTTGAGCTGGTAGGGGATGCTGCGGCTGTCCAGTTCGCGCACGATGGCGCCACTATCCGCCGGATCGAGGTCGGAGTAGAGCAGCGACATGCTGCCCGTCGAGAGGCGCGACACCAGGAAGATGAAGAAGCCGACGACGGCGATGGCGGTGCCGGCCAGGGCGGCCAGACGCACCGGGCCCAGATTGCGGACGAGATCGGCGAACGGGTTCATGGTCGGTCACTTCCCCCACATGGGACGGTCCGGCGGCAAAGCTTTCGACAAATTGGATAAAATTTTATACAAAATCACAATGCCCTTGTCCATGGCCATATGGGCAAAATTTTCCTACCCAAGCTATCATTGTTTTCTGTAAAAGTTAACAGATAATTAGCGGCGATCGTTTGAGTGCGGACTGAACCGCGGCCGCCGAAAGGACGCGAGGAAAGGCATGGTGCAGAGCGGAAAGACTCCCCCGCCCGGGACGGCGTCTCGGACGCCGCCGCGCTGGGCTGACCCGCGCAATCCCCAGGCCCGCCAGCACGCGGCCATGGTGCAGGCGGGCATCGCCGCGTACGAGGCCGGCGACATCGACACCGCCCGGGCCCGTTTCCGTGCCGTTCTCGATCAGGACATCGAGCACCCGGACGCCCTCATGGGCATGGGCGTGGTGGCGCGGGCGATGCGCCAGCATCAGACGGCGGCGGAGCTGCTGCGCCGCTCGGTCGCCGTCAATCCGCAATCGGCCATGGCCTGGTCGAACCTGGCCAACGCGCTGCAGGACCTGGATCTCTGGGAGGATGCGGTGCGCGCCAACGAGGAGGCGGTGAAGCTGATGCCGGCGCATCCCGGCATCCGTCAGAACCTCGGCAGTTCCCTGAACGCGATCGACAGGCCGTACCAGGCCCTTCCACATTATCGCGAGGCGCTGAAGCAGGCCGGCAGCCCGGTCGACGCCATCGTCAACTATGCCACCGTCCTGTCCCGGGTCGGGGAATACGGTGCCGCAGACCGCAACTTCAAGCGGGCCCTGAAACAGGCGCCCGGACATCCCGTCGCGAACTTCCACTACGGCATGAACCAGCTGTGGCAGGGGCATTGGGCGACCGGCTGGCCGCTGCACGAGTGGCGCTTCCTGTCCGGCACCTATGCCGGTTCCCTGCGACCGATCTCGGTCACGCCGAGCCTGCCGGAGTCCTTCGACGGGATGTCGGTGTTCCTGTTCCGCGAACAGGGCATCGGCGACGAGTTGCGGTTCGCGACCATGGTCGAGGACGTGATCCCCCGCGGCGGAGAGATCACGCTGGAGTGCTCCGCCAAGCTGCGGCCGCTGTTCGAGCGGAGCTTCCCCGGCCTGCGGCTGGTCACAGCCCGCCACCTGCCGGCCGATCGCGGGGAGGAGACGTTCGACGTCGCCCTGCCGACCGGCAGTCTCGGCCAGTACCTGCGCCGCAGTCGCGACGCGTTTCCCAGAGACCGGACGTTGCTCAGGACAGATCCGGCGCGGGTCGCCGGCTTCGCCGAACGGCTGACGGCCCTTGGACCGGGTCTCAAGGTCGGCATCTCCTGGCGGAGCGGCATGCGCGGACGCCTGCGGTCGGACATGTATGCCGAGATCGACGATCTGGAGCCGCTGTTCCGGCTTAGGGGCGTGGTGTTCGTGAACCTGCAGTACGACGACGCGAGTGCGGAGCTGGCGCGGGTGCGGGAGCGGTTCGGGATCGAGGTCCATGCCTTCGACGACCTGGACCTGTTCGACGACATCGACGGGTCGGCGGCGCTGACGCAGGCGCTGGACTTCGTGGTCAGCGCCAACACCTCGGTCGCCACGATCGCCGGTGGCGTGTCCACGCCCGGGATCGAGTTCTTCGGCCGGCCTATCCCGAAGGGTTACGCGATCGACGGGACCGATCCGTGGTTTCCCTCGATCCGGCCGATGGGCAAGCGACCGAGCGAGCCGTGGAGCGGACTGATCCGGGAAATCGCGACAATCGTCGAGCGGCGCGCTCGGGGGAACTGACCGGGTCGCCGGTTCAGCCGCTCTTGCGCCGATACTGCTGGATGCGGGTCGCGCGCAGCCCGCGCACGCCATGACGATCGATCAGCCGTTGCCACGACGCGAACTCCTCCTCGCTGAGGTTCCAGCGCGAGCAGGCCTCCTCGACCGTGAGCATGCGGCCACGGACCGCGGCGACGACCTCGGCCTTGCGCCGCATGACCCAGCGCTGCGTATCGGTCGGCGGCAGGTCCTCGAGACGCAGGATGTTTCCGTCTGGACCGACCACCTCGGTGACGCGGTCGGTCGACCCTGCGGCAGCCTTGAAATCGAATGTCGTGTGAGCGGTCATCGTCGAACACATGCGTTGATATCGGGCTGAGGCGAGTCTGCCATCCACCGCTTAACAAAAGCCTAAGCACCCGCAGAGCCTTCGCGATCCGGTCGGACAAGCACGAACGCCGCCGCCGGCGGAACCGGGGCGGGGAGGATCGGTCGAGCGCGCGAGGCGCGGGAAAAAGGGCCCCGGCCCGAAGGCCGGGGCTAAGGAGAGCGGTATCGCTAGCGGGGGATGCGATTACCGCTTCACGCGGATGATCTCGTCGAGCAGTTCGTCGCCCGTGGTGATGACTCGGGTCGCTGCCGAGTACGCCCGCTGGGTGACGATCAGATCGGTGAACTCGGCGGAGATATCGACCGTCGAGCGTTCGAGCGCCTCGGATTCGACGAAGCCCAGCCCCTGCGTTCCGGGCCTGGCGAGGACCAGTTCGCCGGAGTCGTTCGACAGGGCGTAGGCGTTGCCCGTCTCCTGGCGGAGTTCCGTCGCCGCCGGGACGGAGGCGAGGGCCAGCTGATACAGGGCGCGCGACTCGCCGTTCCGGAATTGGCCGGTCACAAGTCCGTCGTCGTCGATGTCGACCTGCAGCAGGTCGGACGGGCCGGAACCGTCCTGGTTCAGCAGGGTGGCCTCGTAGATGTCGTCGAACTGGCCGAGGCCGGTCGAGCTGTCATAGGTGCCCCAGACCACGGTCGGCGAGGCGGCGTTCGCGCCGGTCGAGAACACGTTGGCCGGGATCGTCAGGTTGGTCAGCGCCGTCGCCGCCGAGGTACCGGTGCTGCCGTCGACGACGTTCAGCGTGCCGTCACCGTTGAAGACGACCGAACCGCCGGCCAGGATCTGGTTGGTGTTGCCGTTGGAGTTGGTGACGTCGACCGTATAGGTCCAGGTGTTCGCCGCCGCCGACTTCGTCCAGTTGACCGTCAGCAGGTGATCGGTGCCCAGGGAGTCGAAGATCGTCAGGTTGGTCGTCGCCGTCGTGCCGGTGGCCGAAGCGGCCGGCAGGTTGGCGGCGATGTTCAGCTCGGTGGTCGGATTGGCGATCGAGCTGAAACCCGTCAGGTTGACCGTCTCCAGGCTGGTCAGCAGATCCTGGGTGGTCGAGTTGACGATGTTGCCGTTGGTGTCGGTCCGCCAGCCCTGCAGATAGTAGCCGGCGGTGTTCACCAGGTTGCCGTCCTCGTCCTGGGTGAACGAGCCGGCGCGGGTGAAGAGGAATTCGCCGTCGGATCCGTCGGTCTGGTTGACGACGAAGAAGCCTTCGCCGATCAGGGCGAGGTCGGTGTCCGACGTCGTGCCCTGGATCTGGCCCTGCTTCTGCGGATCGGTGAACGGACGCGAGATCACGCCGCCCGGTGCGAACTGCGTGTCGCTGGCCGACTCGGTCACCAGGGTCTGAAAGCGGACCCGGGTTTCCTTGTAGCCGGTGGTGTTCACGTTCGCGATGTTGTCCGAGATCGCCGCAAAGGCCGTGGACTGCGCATCGATCGCCGCCACGCCCGCGAACAAGCCGCCATAGATACCACTCATTTTTCTTTCCTCCAGAGAATGCGCGCGGTCAGGCCCGCCGTCCGCATCGGGAAGCTTGATTGGGCGCCTTCTGGCTCGGGACCCGGCTGCGTTCTGCGGCCGGTCGTCTTGATCAGTCGTCGGCCGCGTAGACCGACATGACTTCGCTGAGGTTGTATTCGGCGAGTCCGAGCTTCAGCGTGGGCTCGCCGCTGTCGTTGAATCCGGCGCCGGTGACCCGGCCGGTGATGTCCTTGGTCGCCGAGATCGTCTCGCCGTCGGCGTCCTGCGCCTTGACCGTGAAGAGGTAGAGGCCCGGGTCGACCGGATCGCCATCCTGGTCGGTGCCGTCCCACGTCACCTCGTGGCGCTGGGCGCTGGTGCCGCCCTCGATCTCGCGCACAAGGGCGCCGCTCTGACTGTAGATCTTGACCGACAGGGAGTCGGCCCTCTCGGCCGGCTCGTAGCCGAAGGTGATCGGGCTCTCGCCGTCGAAGTTGGTGATGTCGCCTTCGACCTGGACGTCTTTGCCGATGTAGGTGACGGCTGCCGCGTCGGCGCTGGCGTTCAGCAGCCCGATCAGCGATTCCAGGTTGTCGTTCGACTTGATCTGCTGCTCGACCGACGAGAAGTTCACCAGCTGGTTCACCATGTCCTTGTTGTCCATGGGGTTCAGCGGGTCCTGGTTCTGCAGCTGGGTGGTCAGCAGGGTCAGGAACTGGTCGTACTGATCGGCCAGGCCGACGAGCGATGTCGCCGAGTCCGTGGTGCCGGTCGTGCTGGTGGCGCTCGTTACGTCCATTTCACTATCTCCTAGGCCACGAGGTCGAGGCTGCCGTCGGCCTTCACGCCGCCGGACCCTTCGTCCTGCTCAGTCTCGGCGACGGCGTCGCCGTCATCGCCACCATGGGACGGGCCGTCCTTCCCGGCCGCGTCGCCGGATCCGTCGCCGGTGTCCTCGGCGGACTGACCGCCGTCACCGCGCAGATCGAACTCGAGGGAGTCCCCGTCGGTCTGCAGCCCGGCGTCCTGCAGGGCCTTCTCCAGGCCCTTGGCATCGCGTTGAAGCAGTTCGAGGGTTTCCGGCCGCTCGACGGCGATCACCGCGCGGACCTTGCCGTCATTGGCGATCTCCATTTTCACGTCGACCTTGCCCAGTTCCTCAGGGTTCAGCCGCACCGTGACGCGCCCGCCGCCATCCTTGGCGGTGGCCGAGAGCTTCACCGCAACCTGGTCGGCCGGGGTGCCAGGAGCGGCACCCGGCCGGCCATGAGCGGTTGCGGCCGCTCGGTTGACCGGGGAGGCGGAGGTATGCGTGCTCTGGGGTCCGCCAACCCCGGCCATCGTCATCGGTGTCGTAGAGGAGGATGCGGTCGAGGCGCCCATCGGGCGGACCGCGTCGCCGCTGGACAGGGCGGCAGCCTGTGGCCGCGCCGTCCGGGTGGCGAGAATCTGCTGGAACTGGGCGCGCGAGGCGTCGCCGCCGAAGCCGCGCTGGCCGATCGTCGCGCCGAAGCTGACGCCGACCTGCTGCGGACTGCCCTGGCCCTGGTTCCCGGCATTCTGTCCACCGGGGTTCTGGCCGCTGGCATTCTGTCCGCCGGCATTCTGGCCATTTGCGTTCTGGCCGCCGCCCGAATTCGCCGCGTCGGCACCGACGAAGGTCGGCTGGTTGCCGCCCACGTGCAGGGTCGCTGCCCCGCCGTTGGCGGTCGAAACCTGTGGCTGGGCACCGGCGGCGGCCTGCTGGGCCTGGACCAGAACGGCGGAGGACACGCCCTGCGAGCGGGCCACCGGCGTGGCCGGCTCGACCGTTACCTTGGCGTTCATCAGCGCATCGCCACGACCGCCGGTTTCCGGCTTCTGGCCGTTGCCCGCTGTCTTGGCGATCCGCTCGCCTTCACCGGTCGCGGCCTGCGCCTGCTGAGCGGCCGCCTGCTGCGCCGCCGTCAGCTGGGGCTCGCGCGGCTGCGGCATGGCTTCCTGCGGACGCGGTGTCGCAGTGGCGGCCTGGGTCGCGGCCTGGGTGGCTGCCTGGGCAGCGTTTTGTGGAGCGAGATCCTTGGCCGGCGACGGTGCGGCGGTATCGGGCCGTTCCGGACCGCGTCCGGCGGCGGTCGGGTCGACCGGCTGCGACGCGCCGGCGGTCGCCGCCGACTGGGTCTGGGCCGGCAGGCGATCCGCGATCTGGGTGGCCGACGCGTCCGGTGCGGCGGTCGCGGCCTGCGACGTGACCGGGGTCTGCGCCTGGGCGCTTGCCTGGTCGTCGGTCGTCGCGATCGGTGCCGGGGTCGTCTGAGGCAGCGGATCGACGGTGACGACAGGCTCGGCCCCTACGTCGGCGTCCCGCTCATGGGTGTCCTTTTCATCGGAAGACTTCGGGGCATCAGAGGCGCGGACGTCGTCGGACTCGTCCTTGTCGTCGAAATCGTCCCTGTCGTCGACACGCGACGCCCTGGCTGAGTCGGAGCGGTCGACGGGCCGGGACTCGGTCCGGTTGGCGGAGATCTCCGCCATCATCTGCATGACGCCCTTAAAGGCCCCACCGCTGGATGACTGCGTGTCACGGCCGCCGGCCGCTGCCGCTGTTGCCCGTGGATCGATCGCTTGGAGGTCCATGATCCCACCTGCCTGGTCGTTGTCGCGGAAGACGGTGCAAGGTGCGGGCCAGTTTTTCGGCGTCGTCCAACCGGGGGAATGCCGCGGATCTGGTCCGTTCGGCGTCGCGCGGGCGAGCGGGACAGCCGCAGACGGTCGGACCGGTGGCGCGACAGGGCAGGACTTGCCGACCGGCTGGTTCCGCGGTCGGCAAACCTTGCCGGCTAGGGCGGCAGCTGGTGGGCGGGCTGGTCGCCGACACGTCCTTTCCCATCGTCCGCTGCATGGCTGTTGGGGCCCGGTTCTCGCGCTGGCCAGGGAGCCGTCCCGCGAATCCCGCCTGTTTCGGCGCTGAGGGCCGGTCAGTGTCCGCAGTGGCGGCGCTGAACGGCATGTCGGTTGCGAGGCGATGACCCGCAGGTACCGAAATCACTATATATAAAATACATTATTTTTTTAGCTAAAATGCTTGACATTAGGTTTCGGAATGTGATTTAACGGTGGACGAGACGGAGTGATCCGTTGTCAGGCCGGCAAAAAGCCGGACCTTCCATCCTTAGAAAGAGGACAAGACCATGGCTGTGCAGAACTCCATCAACACAAACCCGGCTTCCTTCGTGGCCCTTCGTAACCTCAACTCTGTGAACCGGACGCTCGACACGATCCAGAATCGTGTTTCGACTGGCTTGAAGGTCACCGGTGCTCTGGACGACGCGTCGAACTTCGCGATCGCGCAGGGCATCCGCGGTGAGCTCAAGGCGATCGGTGCGGTGACTCAGGGTCTGAACAACGCGAAGGGCATCGGCAAGGTCGCGATCGCCGGCACCACCGGCATCTCCGATCTGCTGACCGATGTCCGCCAGAAGCTGACCGAGCTGTCGAACGAGGGCATCACGACGCAGCAGCGTCAGATCCTCACGAGCGACTTCACCCAGCTTCTGTCGCAGGCCGCCAACTTCATCGACAACGCGGTGTTCAACGGCGTCAACCTTCTCGACACGACAGCCGTGTCGAGCGACGTCGCCACCCTGTCGAACCTGAACGGCGGAACGCTGGATCTGTCTGCCCAGGATCTGCGGACGACGACCTTGTCGCTCGCCGCGGTCTCCGTCGGCACCGCTTCGGCGGCGCAGGCGGTTATCGCCAACCAGTACTCCAACCTGGAGTCGGTGGTGAACAGCGCCCTGGGCACCCTGGGTGCGGAGGTTCGGGCTCTCGAGCTGCAGACCTCGTTCCTGGAGCAGATCTCGGACGCGACGGACGAAGGCCTGGGCAACATCGTGGACGCCGACCTGGCGCGCGAGTCGGCGAAGCTGACCGCCAAGCAGGTGCAGCAGCAGCTGTCGATTCAGACGCTGGGCATCGCCAATCAGCGTCCGCAGACCCTGCTGGGCCTGTTCGGGTAATCGGCCCGCACGCCGAAAGGCACAAAAACCGTGGGGTGGAGCCGCCGGCTCCACCCCCACCCAGACGAAAAAAGTGAGACCCGGAAGAAGGAGCGAATAGTTCGAATTTTACGCATCGAATCCGTTGGTTAGGAAATTTCAGCTCCAGCCCGATGAGGCCTCCGCCCCTGCGGCGTCGCCGTCGACCGAAAAATTCGGTTGACTAGGCGATGCGCGTGGGGCAATCGTGTTGGTGCTCTGGGGTCCGTCGACCCCCTTTCGGACAAAATGTCCGTGTCCTTAGAATGAGGAGGCCACAATGGCTGTTCAGAACTCCATCAATACCAACGCTTCTGTCTTCACCGCGCTCCGGACCCTGAATTCAGTCAACCGGAACCTCGACACGATCCAGAATCGTGTTTCGACCGGTCTGAAGGTTTCCGGCGCTCTCGATGACGCTTCCAACTTCTCCATCGCCCAGGGTATCCGCGGCGAGCTGAAGGGGCTGGCTGCCGTCACGCAGGGGCTCAACAATGCCAAGGGTATCGGCCAGGTGGCGGTCGCCGGTGCGACCGGTCTCTCGAACCTGCTGACCGATGTCCGCCAGAAGCTGACCGAGCTGTCGAACGAAGGTATCACCACCGCGCAGCGGACGATCCTGACGAGCGACTTCAACCAGCTTCTGTCCCAGGCCGCCAACTTCATCGACAACGCGGTGTTCAACGGCGTCAACCTGCTCGACACGACAGCCGTGTCGAGCGACATCAACACGCTGTCGAACCTGAATGGCGGTACGCTGACGCTTTCCGCGCAGGACCTGCGGACGACCACCGTGTCGCTCGCCGGCGTGTCGGTGGGTACTGCGTCGGCCGCTCAGGCCGTTATCGCCAACCAGTACTCCAACCTGGAGTCGGTGGTGAACTCGGCGCTGGGTTCGCTGGGTGCTGAGGTGCGTGCCCTGAACCTGCAGACCTCGTTCATCGAGCAGATCTCGGACGCCACCGAGGAAGGTCTCGGCAACATCGTCGATGCCGACCTGGCGCGTGAGTCCGCGGCTCTGACCGCTCTGCAGGTGCAGCAGCAGCTGTCGATCCAGACGCTGGGCATCGCCAACCAGCGGCCGCAGTCCCTGCTGGGTCTGTTCCGTTAATCGGGACTCCATCGAAGATACGGGGCCGGACGTTCAGTCCGGCCCTTTTTTTATCGGTCAACCGTCACGCTCAGACCGTCCGTTCTTCGCCAGACGGCTCTCCACCAGATCCGCCGCCGACCGCGCCATCTCTTCCCAGGCCACGTCGGGCGCCCGGTAGATCCGTCGCACCGACGGAAACCAGGGGTGCTCGCGCTGGCCGAGACCGACCCATCCGGGATGCAGCGCAAGCCCAACCGCCGGCACGCCAAGCGCCCCGGCCAGGGCGAGCACGGCGGTGTCGGCGCTAACCACGAGGTCGAGAGCCGCCATCAGTGCCGCCACCCCCTCCTGATCGTCACGCCGGTCGAGCCCCGGCGGCAGAACCAGCGCCGAGCCGTCGCCGACCGGCGCGTCGCGAAGCTCGTCGCGGCAGTCGTCGTACTGCAGGGCGACGAAGAACTTGTTGCGGCACGACAGCAACGGCCGGCAGTCGGCGATGTCGGGATAGTGCCGGCGTCGATGCCCGCCCAGCCGTCCCGAACGCCAGCAGAATCCGATCGCCGGCCGGCCCAGCGTCGTGGCGGCGAGCCAGTGGCGCCAGTGACCGACGGCCATCGGGTCGGCGACCAGGCCGGGGTTGAAGTCGGAGAACAGGCGGAATTCGGGTCGCAGGATCTCCATCAGATCGCCGGCGAGGCACCAGTGGGTGAACTCTCCGCCGTGCTTCGGTTCGACGAAGCGACGGCGCCAGGCAAGATGTGGGTGCGCCCGGGCGCCGAGCGGAATGAGGCGCGGATCGGCCTCAACCGTGACCTCGGACAGCAGGCCGTCGGCGACGCGCCGGTCGAGGTCGCGCCACAGGGTCGAGAATAACAGTTCGTCGCCGAGACCCTGCTCCGCCAGGACGAGGAGGCGCGCTCCGGCCTCGCCGGACCAGCGCGCGAGATCGGGTCCGCGCGTCTTGCGGCGGGCCGGGCGATGTCGGAACAGAGGCCAGCCCCCCCGAAGATCGCCGCCGGCGAGGCGATAGGCTCCCAGGTTGGCAAGCACCTCGGGACGGTCCGGCGCGACGGTCATCGCGCGGGTGCCGGCGGTGACCGCACCCGCGTAGTCGGCAATCCGGTAGAGCGTCTCGCCGCGGTTGCCCCAGGCCTGGGCATGGCCGGGGTCCAGCAGGAGCGCACGTGCCGTGTCGGTCAGCGCCGCCGCGACATCATCCATCTCCGTCGCCGCCGCGGCCCGCTCCGCCAGGCCCCGCGGATCGTTCGGACGCAGGACCAGGGCCCGGGAGGCCAGTCGTCGAGCCAATTCGGGGCGCCCGCCGCGGCGCTGCAGATCGGCGAGGTCGAGATGGACCATCGGATCGTCCGGCGCCAGACACAGGGCGCGCCAAAGCCGGACCCTGCCGGCGCCGACGGCGGAGTCGGCAACCCGCTGGCCGGCGCGCACCCACGCTTCGGGAGCATCCGGTGCGAGCGCGAGCAGCCGCCGGAGAACGGCATCGGGTGTTGTCGGCGAACCGGTTAGAACGGCCATCGCCTCCCGCGCTCCGGGATCTAGAACCAGCGCGCGGCGGGCCGGATCGCCGGAGTTGCGCGGGCCGTCGGTGCGGTCGATACATACCGCGAGATGCGTCCAACCGTTGGCGTTGTCCGGCGCGAGGCGAACGGCAAGCTCAAGGTCGGCGCGCGCGTCATCGGGCCGATCCAGCTGAAGGATCGCGAAGCCGCGCAGGTGGCGGGCGGTCGGATGCGTCGGGTCGATCGCGAGGACGGCGTCGTAGGCGGCGATCGCCTGAACGACGGCGCCGGCACGGTGGGCCTGAAGTCCGGCCCGGAGAGCCGAGGCGAGGGTGACCGTCATGCCGGAGGTGCCGAATCGATCGCCGACTCGTCTGGCAGACCGGTCGCGCGGGCAGGGGACGTCACGCCGGCCGGTGCGGGAAAACCCGCGCTGCGGCTATCGCGACCCACATATCCCATACGCCTTCACCCAGCTTCGCTTGACACTTGGAATATCGATGCGACATTTAATGCATGCCACTTAAGGTCAACATCAAGCCTGGGGAAAAATTCGTCGTCAACGGCGCCGTCATGGTTGCCGGCAACAAGGGCGCGTCCCTGGTGCTGCAGAACGAAGCGACGATCCTGCTGGGCAAGGACATCATGCAGGAGCATGAGGCCGACAGTCCGGCCAAGCGGATCTATTTCACGATCCTGCTGATGTACCTCGATGAGGATGGCCGGCAGGATTACTACCCGACGTTCATGCGGCTGATCGAGGACTTCATGGAGGCGACGACCTTCAACGAGGTCCGCCGCACGCTCCTCCACATCGTGCAGGACGTGAACGCCGCGCGTTACTATCGGGCGTTAAAGACTTGTAAAACTTTAATCGCCTATGAAGAGCAGGTGTTGGCATACGGGCGCGGCGAGACGACCGAAAAGCCCAGTGTCGCACTGGAAACGCCTTGATGGACGGTGGTGTCCGATGTCCAGTTACGATGCCTATAACCGAACCATCAAGAACACCGCGTCGCCGCGGGACGTCGAGTATCGCCTGCTCGGACAGGTTACCGCCGCCCTGATGAAGGCGAAGGACCAGATGGGCGAGTCGCGCACCAAGCCTGCGGTGATGGCCGAGGTCATGGACGCGCTGAACTGGAACAATCAGGTCTGGGATACCTTCGTCGAGGATGTGGGAACCGAAGGCAACCTGCTGCCGCGGGAACTTCGGGCCGCAATCGTCAGCCTCGGGATCTGGGTTTCCCGCGAAACCGGCCTCGTCTCCGCCGGCGACGGCGACATCGAGGCTCTGATCTCGGTCAACCGAGCCATCATGCGCGGCCTTAACCCCGCCCGCGCCGCTCAGGACGAGCAGGTGGGGGCGCCGGCCCCTGGAACCCCGGCGGCGTCGGCGTCCATCGACTCCGCCTGACCGGGCCCGGTCGATGACCGGCCCCGTCACCGCCGCGGACCGCAACGCCGAGCTTTCCAGACGTTTTCAGCACGCGGTGCAGCTGCACGCATCCGGGCAGGTCCTTCCCGCCGCTCAGATCTACGAGCAGCTTCTCAAGGATCTCCCGACCCATCCCGATGTGCTGGACCTATACGGCACGGCCCTGTTCCAACTCGGTGCGCCGGATGCCGGTCGGCCCTATGTCGCGGCCTCCCTGCAGCGTCGGCCGATCTGGGGGTCGGCATGGAATCATCTCGGCGCGATCGACCGCGGCCTGAAGAACGATCCGGCGGCCGAGATGGCCTTCCGTCGCTCGATCGTGATCGACCCGGACAAGTCGGAGGCGCTGGTCAATCTGGCGGCGATCCATGGCGACAGAGAGGAGACCGAGTCCGGGCTGACGCTGAACCGGCTTGCCTTCCTGGTGACGCCCGACTCGCCGGACGCGGTTCTTCGCCAGGGTGTGCTGTTGCGGCGCGCCGGGCGCCCGGCCGACGCCCTGCCGTTTCTCGAGGCGGCGTGGCGGCGACAGCCGGGAAATGTCGAGATCGCGCTGAACCTCGCCAGGGCCAATGTCGACCTCGGCCATCTGGCCAAGGCCCGGCGCGCGGTGATGATCGGTCTCGCCATGACGCCGGAGACCCATGAGCTCTACGGCTCTCTGGCCACGTCGCACGATCCGCGCTGGTCGACGGACCGGGACGTCGCGTGGGCACGCTACGCGACGAAGCTGCGGCCGCTGGATTCGCGGAACTGGGTGAATCTCTGCGCAGAGACCTATCGCGATGGCCGCATCGACGCCGCCTACGAGGCTTCGCGCCGCACCCTTCTGCTCGATCCCGCCTCCGACATCGGCATGCGCAACCTGGCCGCGGCGGCGATCAACCGCCACGAGCTGGCCTACAGCCGCGCGATCTCCCGTCGCGTCCTGGTCCTGTTGCCGGACAATCCGGACGCCATGTACACCATGGCCGAAGTGGAGTTCCGGATCGGCGATGCGGCCATCGGCTGGACGATGCACGAGGCACGGGTTCGCCGCGACCTCCACCGACCGCGCCTGAACCTGCCGGAGCCGTGGCGTGGACCAGGGACGGAGACCGGCGCGGTCCTGATCGCCTCCGAGCAGGGGGTCGGGGACGAGGTCACCTTCCTGTCCTGTCTGGCCGAGATCTTCGCGCGGATCACCCGGCCCGTCGTGGTCGAGGTGGACAAGAGGCTGGTGAGCCTGATCGCGCGGACCTTTCCGCAGGCGACAGTTGTCCCGCGGCAGTTCGTGCCGGGCGACGGGCTCGGCCAGTTCTTCGACTACGAGTCGCTGATCGCCGAGCACGGCATCCGCCATTTCGCCTATTCCGGCAGCCTGCCGCGCCTGCTGGGCCGCGATCGCGATGCGCCGCTGCAGCGCGTCGGCTATCTGGCGACGGATCCGCACCGTGTGGCCCACTGGCGGGACTGGCTGGAGAGCCTCGGTTCCGCACGCAAGGTCGGCGTGGTCTGGCGCACGGCACAATTGACGCGGTTCCGGGCGCGAAGTCATTGCACCATCGAGGACCTGTTCCCGGTCTTCGCCACGCCGGGCTGCGCGTTCATCAACCTGATGGTGGGGAACAACGAGGACGAACGTAAAGCGGTTCGCGATGCGACCGGGGTGGACCTGATCCATCCGCCCGAACTGGACATCTGGAATGGACTGGACGATCTGGCGGCACTGATGCGGTCTCTCGACGTGGTCGTCGCCGCGCGTACGGCAAACTGCGCCTTCGCCGGCGCCGTCGGGATTCCGACGATCCGCCTGGCGCAAAGCTTCCTGTATCTCTCCGACAAGCGCGGATTCTTTTTCCCGAACGTCTATCCGGTGTTCGATCGTCACGAACGGTTCGACGGCCCCGAAGCCGGGCGCCGGGCGGCCGCGATGCTGGCGCGGCTCATCGGAGCCGCCGGCGGCGCATGAGGGCGCCGCCGCTCGACCCGACAGCCCAGGCGGCCGTCCGCCGTGGTGCCGCCGCGCGCCAGGAGGGGAGGCCGGAAGCGGCCCAAGCCTGGTTCCGCCTTGCCGCCTGCGCGGCCCCGGCCGATCGCCGGGTGGTGCCGCTGGTCCTGTCCGGCGACGCCGGAGCCCAGATCCACTGGAGCCGACGCGTCCTGTGCCTGGATCCGCTTCTCGTGCCCATCCTGGAACTTCGCGGGCGGGCGCTTGCCGAGGCCGGCGAAGGGGCGGCGGCCCTGGCCTTGTTCCATCGCGCGTTCCTGGCAGACCCCGGGCACTGCCTCGACGCGGCCTTCGCTCTGTCGGACGCGCTGGCGCGGTCCGGCCGGGCGGCGGGCGCCTATCCGCTCGCCTGGCGGGTTGCGACCGCATTGCCCGAGAACCCGACCGTCCAGGTGCGGCTGGCGGCGGTGGCCGGTCAGACGGGCCGCGTCGATGTCGCCGCATCGGCGTTCCTGTCGGCCGTCCGACTGCTTCCCGCGGTCACCGACCTGTCCGTGTCGGCCGTGGCGGCGTTGCGGCGGGCCGGGCGCCATGACGCGGCGTGGCGGGTTGCCAGGCAGGCCGCCTTGCTCGCGCCGGGCGCTCCCGCGGCGACGCTCGCGCTGACCGACGGCATCGATCGCCCGGCGAGGGTCGCCGGACCGCGGGTCTGGTCCGCCCGATCGGCTGCCGCCGATCCTCGCCGGTCTTCCGCCTGGGATGCTCTCGCCCGCGCCGCCCGGGGCGATGGCGACATGGCTGCCAGCCTGAAGGCGGCGCGCCGGGGGCTGCTCCTCCAGCCGGGCGATCTCGGCGCGGCTCGCGCGCTGGCGCAGGCCGCTTCGACCCTGGCCCGGCACGATCTGGCGCGTCGGGTCGCGCGAACGGGCCGCATGGCACATCCGGGGGACGGCGAACTTGCCTACCAGCTTGCCCAGGCGGAGAAGGCGGTCGGCGACCTGGCCTTGGGATGGGATCTCGACGCGCTGCGGGTCGGCGGTCCGCGGTTCCACCGTACCCGAGGGCTGCCGCCGAGGGTTGGAGCCGGGCCACTGCCGGCCAGCGGGCTTCTGGTGGCGGCCGAGCAGGGGATCGGCGATGAACTGCTGTTTCTTTCCTGTCTGCCGGAGCTTCTTGCCGAGTGTCCGGATCCGGTGGTGGAAGCCGATGCCCGGTTTCACCCGCTGCTGGGACGATCCTTCCCCGGTCTGCGCCTCATAGATCGCCAGATCCGGGCGGATGGGGCCGGCGCGGTCTACGACTATGTAAGCGCGGTGCCGGCGCTGGGTCTCACCGCCCATCTTCACGCGGGCGACCTGCCGGGCAGATACCGTCGTGATCGTCGCCGGCCCGCCGCCCGACCGGGCTACCTGCGCGCCGACCCCGATCGTGTGGAACACTGGCGTGGCCGGCTCGCGGCTCTGCCCGGGGAGGGGCGGACGGTGGGCCTGTGCTGGCGCAGCATGCTGGGGAGCGGGGTCCGCTCGCTCTACTACGCCGATCTTGCCGAGATGCTGGCGATCCTGCGGGTGCCGGGCTACCGCTTCGTCTGTCTTCAGTATGACGACTGCGCCGACGAGCTCGACGCGCTGTACTGGCGTCACGGCGTGCGGATCTGGCGGCCGGAGGACCTGGATCAGCGCGAGGACCTCGACGGGGTGGCGGCGCTGATCGCCGCCCTCGACCTGGTCGTGTCTGCCGCCACCAGCGTCTGCGTCCTGTCCGCCGCCCTCGGCCGTCCGACGATCCGGCTCGCGCCGTCCTTCTACAGCATCCTCGACGACGCGGATCTGTTCTTCCCCAGCCTCACTCCGGTACTCCGGCGTGACGAACCGGTGGATGTCTCGGTCGCGATCGCGCGGGCGGCGGCCGTCCTGGCCGACGGCTCCGACGGGGTGGTCTGAACGTCCCGACCGGGACGAAATTTCCCGATCCGCCGGTGAAATTCTGCCGCCGATCCCGGTTTTCTCCAACGCGCCGGGATGGCGGAAATTGGTAAATATCGGAAAATAAACGAAAAAACTGTTTCGGCACGTTCTGGCCCGCCGTTTGCGGAGATGGGCACGGAAGGACCCATCTCGACGAGCGTCGGGAGCCATGGCGGGGAGCCAGGGATCAGGGGTCAGCAGAACGTTGACGAAGGAACAGAACGATGGCTAGCAACTCTATCCTCACCAACCCGGAGGCCCTGGTCGCGCTTCGCAACCTTGAGCGGACCAACAACCTCCTGGCGACGACGCAGAACCGGGTCTCGACGGGCCTCAAGGTCACCGGCGCGATCGACGACGCTTCGAACTTCGCGATCGCCCAGGGCATTCGCGGCGACATCAAGGCGCTCGGCGCGATCAGCCAGGGCCTGAACAACTCCAAGGGTATCGCCAAGGTCGCGATCGCCGGTGCCACCAGCATCTCCGATCTGCTGCAGACGGTGCGTCAGAAGCTGACCGAGCTTTCGAACGAAGGCATCACGACGACACAGCGTCAGATCCTGACCAACGATTTCGCCGAACTGCTCTCGCAGGCGGCCAACTTCATCGACAACGCGGTGTTCAACGGCGTCAACCTGCTCGACACCACGGGCGCGTCGCCGGACATCAACACCCTGTCGAACCTGTCGGGCGGCACGCTGAGCCTGACCGGTCAGGACCTGCGGACCCAGTCCCTCTCGCTGGCCGCGGTGAGCCTGGGAACGGCTTCGTCGGCGCAGGCGGTCATCGCCAACCAGTATTCCGATCTGGAATCGGTGGTGAACACGGCGCTCGGTTCGCTCGGTGCGGAAGCCCGCGCGCTGGATCTGCAGACCGAATTCCTGGACCAGATCACCGACGCGACCGAGGAAGGTCTCGGCAACATCGTCGACGCCGACATGGCCCGCGAGAGCGCGCGTCTCACCGCGCTGCAGGTCCGCCAGCAGCTGGGTGTCCAGGTTCTCGGCATCGCCAACCAGGCGCCGCAGATCCTGCTGGGTCTGTTCCAGTAACCGGTGCCGGACCGTCCGGCACCGTCGGGTCGATAACGGCCGCCGCCTGACGCGGACAGCCGACCGACTGAGACGGAGGAATAGGGAATGCGGGGATACGGTGCATATAAGAGCGCTCAAGGAGCGACCGCGACCCAGAACGGGCGCGACCTGGAGTATCGCCTCCTGGCCCAGGTCACCGGCGGGCTCATCAAGGCACGCGACGGCAGAGCCTCGATCCAGGAGAAATACAACTGGATCCTTCAGAACGAGAAGGTCTGGGGTGTGTTCCTTGCCGATGTGAACGACCCCGACAACGCCCTGCCGCGGCAGCTCAGGGGCGGGATCGCCAGCCTGGCGCTCTGGGTCATGAAGGAAACCAAGCTGGTGATGTCGGACGACGACGCGCCGCTTGACGATCTGATCGAGATCAACCGCCAGATCATGGCGGGACTGAAACCCGAGCCGCAGACGCTGGCGGGATGACCGCGTCGGTTGACGCGGTAACGGCACGCATCTTGCTTGCCTTCGCTGGAGTCAACCTTGAGGACCTGTCATGAGCCTCCTGACCGCCCTGTCCACCGCGACCAGCGGCCTGAATGCCGCCCAGGCGGGAATCGATATCGCGTCGCGTAACATCACCAACGCGAATGTCGAGGGATACACCAAGAAGACACAGACTCAGGCCACCCGTCTCGTCGACGGCCAGAGCAGCTCCGTCCGTCTGGAGGCGGTGACCCGCGAGGTCAACGTCCAGCTTCAGACCGACGTCCGCGAGCAGAGCTCGGTGGTCGAGGAACTGACCATCATCGAGGATTTCCTGGGGCGCCTGGAGCTTGAGTTCGGCCGCCCGGAAGACAGTTCCTCGATCTCGGCAAAGATTACCGACCTGAAAGAGACATTCCAGGTGCTGGCGACGAACCCGGACTCGGCCACCGCCCAGTCCGATGTCCTGCGCGCCGCCCAGGAAGTCGCCGAAGCGTTCCAGACCCTGTCGGATGCGATCCAGACCCTTCGGGCGGAGGCCGACACCCGCATCGAGGAGTCGGTCGAGAACGTCAACGAGGCGCTGTCCAACATCGAGGCGCTGAACGCCGAGATCGGCGCGCGCAGCGTGGTCGGCGAGGCCACCGCGGATCTCGAGGACGAGCGCGACCGATGGGTCGCCAAGCTGTCCGAAGAGATGGACATCCGCACTTTCAGGCGCGACAACGGAACGGTCGCCATCCTGACCGGGGCGAGCGATTTCCTGCTGGACCAGAGCGCGGCGACCCTGAGTTTCACGCCGACCAACACGGTCGCGCCGGATACGGCCCTGAACAACGTGCTCCTGGATGACGGGTTCAACGCGCCGTTCTCGATCACCGGCAACATCAACGACGGCAAGCTCGGCGGGCTGATCCAGCTGCGCGACACCATTCTGCCGCTGGCCCAGGACCAGCTCGACTCGCTTGCCTTCGAACTCGCCCAGCAGTTCGACACGATCACCGTGGGCGGCAACACCGCGAACATCGACCTGTTCGTCGATGCGGGTAGCGCCATCCCGGGCACCGATCAGGGCTTCTCCGCCGAGATCCAGGTCAACGCCACGGTCACGGCCACCCCGTCGATCCTGCGGGACGGCAACGGCGGCACCTTCGCCTCGAGCGGCGTCAGCGACGGCTCGCTGCCGCTGGCGATCATCGACATGTTCGACACCGCCCAGACGTTCGTGGCGGTGACCGGCCTGAACAATACCGCGACCCTCGAGAACTTCGCCGCCGACCTGATCTCCTACCAGGCGAACCAGAAGGCCGACTACGAGAGCCAGCTCAGCTTCCAGGATCAGGTCCACACCCTGCTGGAGGAGCGCCTGCGCGACGAGAGCGGCGTCAATGTCGACGAGGAACTCGCCGGCCTCATTCAGTTGGAGAGCGCGTTCGCCGCGTCGGCCCGGGTGCTGACCTCGGTGCAGGACGCGCTCGACGAACTCTTGGCAGTCGTCCGCTAATCGCGGGGAGGTCTAGACCATGCGTATCTCGACCCTGAGCCAGAACCTGCGGATCGACAACTCGATCACCTCGATCCAGCGTCGTATCGCCGACGCCCAGTTGCAGATATCGACCGGCAAGCGCAGTCAGGTCTACAGCGGCTTCGACGGACAGGACTCCCGTCTGCTGATCACGCTGAAAGAACAGCGCACGACGATGGATTCCTACATCGACTCCATCAACAACACCCGTGTGAAGACCCAGACGATCGACGCCGGGCTGCGGCAGATGACGACGATCGCCGAGGACATGCGCAAACAGCTCTACGAGCAGGTGGACGGGCTGTACGACCAGTCCTCGCTGGCGCTGTCGACCTTCGCGACCGCGACCATCGACCAGTTCTCCAACCTGCTGAACCAGACCGTCGACGGCAAGTATCTGTTCAACGGCGCCGACACCGACACTCAGCCGATCATCGACCCGGCCACCACCCAGGGCGCCTATGCTCAGCCGGCGCTGTCGGGCGGCGCCGCCGGTGTGATCGCCGCCGCGGAGGCGTTCTTCGACGTCGACGGCAACTGGACCAACGTGACCACCCCGGCGCCGACGAACCTCACCGTCCGCGTGGATCAGGGGGTCGACCTGACCTATGGCGAACTGGCCAACGACAGTTCGACCTTCGAAGAGGTGTTCGACGTCCTTTACGCCTTCTCGAACATCAACTTCACGGCCGGCGACGACGCCGAGTACCGCACCCTGGTGAACTGGGGCATCGGCAAGATCGAGGCGGCGATCGATCTGATGAACGACATGGTCGGTCAGAACGGCGTCATCGGCGCCCAGATGGAAACCCGCATAGAGGCGCACAAGGAGTCGATCACGCTGCTGGAGACCCAGATCGGCGACATCGAGGATGTGGACCCCTACGAGGCGGTCAGCGAATTCCAGACCCTGCAGAGCCAGCTGGAGGCGTCGTATCAGAGCACGGCGGTCTTGCGGAACCTGAGCCTGACCCGGTTCATCTAACGGCCCTCGACCCTTTCCGCCGGCCCCTCGCGTCGGACCGCGGCGTGGCGGCCGGCGGCTTGCGCGTTCCGGCACGGGATCTTATATGGTATACACGTCTTAATATTATGCCTTTGCTCCAGAACGGAGGGGGCCGTGGATGTACGACTGACCACGGATATCGCCCGCGCGGCTTTCGAGCCGGCGCAGGGCCGTCGTGTGTCGTCGGCGTCGCCGGGAGCCACCGGTCCCGATGCGGCCGTCAATTCGCCCTCTGCCGCTTCCACTCCCGCCGCCGATGAGGCGAGCACCGGTTCGAGGAGCGCCGTCCCGGCGACCGCTTCCGGCCAGTTCTATGTCAGCCCGTATCTGACCTTCGACTCCCGCGCGCTGACCGTGATCTTCCAGGTGCGCGACAGCGAGTCCGGCGACGTGACGCGCCAGTTTCCGTCGGAATCCGTGGTCGAGCGGTACCGCCGCGATCCGTCGGCGCGTCCGTTCGGTGGGCCGGAGACGGCGCCCGAAGGCGGGGACGCGACGCAGGGACCGCCACCGCCGACCATTGGCGGACCGGTCGCCGCCGCCGCCAGCGAGGCGGAGGCTCGGGGAGAGGCACCTGCCGGTACATCCCAGTCGGGTGCCACGGGGGATGCCGCGGGAGCCGGCTCGAATGGCTCTGCTCCGGTCTCGACCGGGGCTCGGCCGTCGGTGGATCTGGTTGCCTGACCCCCACGATTCCCTTCGGTGCGGCGCCATCTGACCGATCTTCGAATGTCTGCCCCATGGCCGCAACATGTGGTAGGTTGAGCCAAATTGTTGACCATCCATGGCGGAGGGACCCAGAATGACCGATGCCGACGACCTGCAACCGAAGCTCGTCGCCGCGGTTCGGCACCACGAGGCCGGCGAGTTCGAGCAGGCGCGCGATCTGTATCTCGAGATCCTGGAAGCCGATCCCCAGCACGAACGGGCTCTCCATCTGGCCGGGCTGCTGTGCCTGCAGTGCGGCGAGAACCAGGGGGCGAAGACCCTGCTGCTCGCCGCGGCCGAGTTGGACCCGACCAACGCCGCCTATCCCAACCATGTCGGTACGGCCGAACTGAAGGAAGGGAATCTTGCGGAAGCCGACACCTGGTTCGATAAGGCGCTTCAGCTAGACCCGGCCTACATCGATGCGGTGTTCAACAAGGCGCTGACGCTGCGCGGAATGGACGACCTGCACGCGGCCGCCGCAATGCTGGATCGGGCGATCGAGCTAGACGCGAAGGCGTCGGAGGTCCTGTTGTGGCGCGGTATCGTCGGACGGGAGATCGGCGAAGGGCCGGATGCGGTCGACTACCTGGTGAAAGCGATCGAGGCCAATCCGAACAACGCGAGCGCGCTGTATCAGTTGGGCGAGTCGTTCTCCGACCTGGAGGAGTTTCAGCAGGCCGAGGACTGTTACCGCGCCGCGGTCGAACGCGCGCCGGATGTTCCCGCGTTCCGCGGCAAGCTGGCGAGCTGCCTGGGGCAGCTCGGCAAGGCGGGCGAGGCGGTCCGCGAGTTCGAGCTCGCCCTGGCGTCCAGTCCGGACGATCCCGCGCTGCTCGGCGGTCTGGCCTGGCTGAAGGCGGAGCATGGCAACCTCGCGGAGGCGCGGGCGGCGGCCGACCGGTCCGTCGAGGTCGATCCCCAGAGCATCGACGGGTATTTCGCTCTGGCCAAGATCCACGATCTCTCGGGCGAGGCAGATCTTGCCGAGCAGGCGCGCGCGCGCGTGCGCGAACTGGCGCCCGACAACGCGCGGTACCTCTCGGCTCTGTAGGCGCACGCGGACGCACCGCCCGGCAGAATCTGCCGGGCGGCATCGCGCGCACGGTGCGGTAGGCGGGTGCTACAGGGTCCGGCTCATCAGGCTTCCGGCGCCGCCGGCGGCCGCATAGGCGCCGTAGCCGCGTTGAACGGCGGCCGCGCCCCGCTTCGGCGGCGCGGTCTCCTCCGGCAGGCCGCGCGACTTGCGCACTCCTCCGATGATCATCTTGACCACCCGGTCGGTCGCATCCTGCGCCGCCTTCAGCGCCAGCATGTTCTCCGACAGGGTCTCGCGGAACGCCTGGTACAGCGAGCGCAGTTCGCTCCGTTCGTCGGTCGACAGGGTCTGCACGACGCTCAGGTCGGCCTGCACCGCCTTCTGGTGGAGCTCGAAGGCCCGGGTGAGCTTCACCTTGTGGCGCTGTATCCGCTCGATCTGGTCGAAGTTCTTCTCGCGGACCAGGGCCGTTTCCTGACGCATCAGGGCCATCAGTTGCGTCATCGACTCGACGAAGTGCTGGATGATTTCACGCGGGTCCATCAGGCAACCTCCTGCAGCGTCAGCAGCTGCTTCTCGATGGTGTCAGCCAGGCCGACGCCGCCCTGGTTGGCGAAAGACTTTGTGATTTCCTCGACATAGAAATCGCGCCAGACCTCCTCGGCGTGACCTCCGCCGAAGACGCCGTCGCTACCGATCCCCTTGAACATGTGCCCCATCATCTGGGAGAGGAACTGGGCCTCGAAGGTCTCGGCGGTCTCGCGCACGGCCTCGCGGTCCTTGGCGCGGGCGGCGGCCTGGATCTCGGCGGCGGTGTTCTTCGCGGCGCCCTGGCCGCGGGCGAGGGCCAGATCGGCGGTGCCGAGATTGGCCATGGAAAGGGTCGCGGTCATTGTCCGGTCCTCCCTTAGAGCACTTCGAGTTCGGCCTGGAGCGCGCCGGCGGCCTTGATCGCCTGCAGGATGGAGATCATGTCGCGCGGGCCGACGCCAAGGGCGTTCAGGCCGTCGACCAGTTCCTGCAGGGTGACCGTGGTCGGCAGCACCGTCAGACGGTTGTCGCTGTCGTCGTCGATCTCGATCTGGGTGCGCGGCACCTCCACCGTCTCGCCGGTCTGGCTGAACGGCTGCGGCTGGCTGACCTGCGGCGTCTCGGTGATGCGGATCGTCAGGTTGCCCTGGGCGATGGCGACGGTATTGATGCGGACGTTCTCGCCCATCACGATGACGCCGGTCTGCTCGTCGATCACCACCTTGGCGACGATGTCGGGGGTGACGCGCAGCTGTTCGATGTCGGTGATCAGCGCGACGGCGTTGTTGCGGTAAGCGTCCGGGACCAGCATGCGCACCGTCGCGGGATCGACCGACTGGGCGATCGGGCCGCCGACGAAGGCATTGATCGCCTGGGCGATGCGGCGCGAGGTGGTGAAGTCCGGATTGCGCAGGGCGATGCGCACGGTCTCCATCGAGTTCAGCTTGAAGTCGATCTCGCGCTCGACAATGGCGCCGTTGGCGATGCGGCCGCTCGTCGGGACGCCGCGGGTGACCGAGGCGGCCGCGCCCTGGGCGGAGAAGGCGCCGACGGCGACCGGGCCCTGTGCGACGGCGTAGACCTCGCCGTCGGCGCCGACCAGCGGGGTGACCAGAAGCTGGCCGCCGCCGAGGTTCTCGGCATCGCCGATGGCGGAGATCGTGACGTCGATCCGCGTTCCCTGGGTGGTGAAGGGCGGCAGGGTCGCGGTGACCATGACGGCCGCGACGTTGTCGGTGCTCAGGCTGTCGTCCCGCGAGTTGACGCCGAGCCGCTCCAGCATGCCGACCAGGCTCTCGCGGGTAAAGATTGCCGAGCTCAGCGAGTCGCCGGTGCCGTTCAGCCCGACCACCAGGCCGTAGCCGATCAGCATGTTCTCGCGCACGCCCTCGAAGTCGACGATGTCCTTGATTCGCGTCTGGCCGGCGGCGGCGGTGGCCGTCAGTGCCACGGCCAGGAGGCCTGCGGCGATACCCTTCAGCGTGCTTGCCAGTGTCATCGTCTCTTTCCCCGCGGTTTCTCGCGTCTTGGCTCGTTGTCGTTCGTTCCCGGGTTCTCCCGGTGTCGCGAATGTCTATGCGAGTTCCGTGCCAAGTCCGCCATCCGGAGCCCGCCGCTGCGGTGGCGGCTTCGCCCGGCGGTCCCGCGCGTGATATAAGTCCGGGGTCGCGCCGCGCCATGCGGGGCCGAGTTTGCCCTCGCCGGCAAACAGATGCAGGATACGCGCCGGCGCCGCGTCGCGACCGCCACGGCATTTGAGGCTTCGGATGAAGGTCGATCCCACAAAGATCAGCGGTGTTTCCCAGGCGAAGCGGACCAGGAAGTCCGCTTCCGCCGGCGGCGCCGCTTTCGCCGACATGATCTCGGAGACCGATGCAACGCAGTCGGCGAGCGGAGCCGCCCCGGTCTCGGGCGTCGAGTCGGTGTTCGCGGTCCAGTCCGTGGGCGACCGCGAGGGCAACGCCCGCAAGGCGAGGGAGCGGGCGGAACTCATGCTGTCGCGGCTCGAGGATATCCGCGACGGCCTCCTGATGGGGATGGTGCCGGCCGATCGCCTGCAGGATCTCGCCACCGCGGCGCGCCAGCAGCGCGAGGAGCTGGACGACCCGAGGCTCTCCGAAATCCTCGACGACATCGAGCTGCGCGCACGAGTGGAGCTTGCGAAACTGGAACGAAGCGTGTAACCCCACGCCCGTCGCTGTCGGCGGTTCCGGCGCCTAGTCTCCAGCCACCGACAACACGCCGGTTCCGGCTCGTTGTGCTCCGGTCCGTGGGCACTCCGACCGGATCGGCCGCGGTCGATGACGCGTGGAGGAATTCGGATGAGCGTGACTTTGCCGCCGGACTATCAGCCGTCGGATGAAGAGGAGTTCATGAATCCGAAGCAGCTGGAGTATTTCCGCCAGAAGCTGCTGCGTTGGAAGGCCGACCTCGTGAAGGAGGCCGGTGAAACCCTGAGCAACCTGACAGAACAGAATCTACAGCAGCCGGACATGGCGGACCGGGCCTCGCTGGAGACCGAGCATTCGATCGAGCTGAGGACCCGGGACCGGGAACGCAAGCTGATCAGCAAGATCGAGGCGGCCCTCAAGCGTATCGAGGACGGTACCTACGGCTATTGCGAGGAGACCGACGAGCCGATCGGTCTGCGCCGGCTGGAAGCCCGGCCGATCGCAACCCTGAGCCTGGAGGCCCAGGAACGTCACGAGCGCATGGAACGCACGCACCGCGACGACTGACCGACAGATCTCTCGCAGGACACGACGAAGGCCGCCCATGGGGCGGCCTTCTGCTTTCCGGATCGGGCCAGGAGACGCGGGGAGACTGGCCCGGGCCGGGGTTCTCGCCGTCGTCGTCAGAACGGCATGATGATGTCGAGCACCTGGCTGCCGTAGCGCGGCTGCTGTACGTCGGTGAGCTGGCCGCGGCCGCCATAGGCGATGCGGGCCTCTGCCATCTGGTCGTAGCTGATGGTGTTGGTCGAGGTGATGTCTGCCGCCCGGATGACGCCGCCGACGACGATCTCGCGCACTTCGAAGTTCACGCGCACTTCCTGCCGGCCGTAGAGGACGAGATTGCCGTTCGGCAGTTTCTGCGTCACCACGGCGGCGATGCGGATGTTGATATCCTCCTCGCGGTCGACCTCGCCGTTGCCGACATTGCTGTTCGAGGAGTTGAGGTCCACGAGGTTGTCGCCGGTCACGCCTTCGGGGAAGACGTCGTTCAGGGCGTTCTCGAAGCCGAACAGGCCGCCGAGCGCCGCGCCTTCGCTGTTGGTTCGGCTGCGGGTCGTCGTGTTGGTCACCGCCGCGTCGTCGTCGATCTCGACCACCACCGTGATGATGTCGCCGATATCGCTGGCGCGCTGGTCCTTGAAGAAGGCGCGCGACCCCTCCTGCCATAGCGAGTTGGCCTGACGCGTCGCCACAACCGGGGCCGGCATGGGCAGGCTGACCGGCTGGTAGCCCGGGGACTCGACCGGGTTCTGGATCCGCGAGAGTTCCGGCGCCTGGCCCAGGCTGGAGAGGCGGTCCATGGCGTTGCAGCCGGAGAGCAGAACCGCGGCGGCGGCGATGCCGAGCAGCGGTCGAATCCGGGACGGCGGGGTGAGGCGGGTCATTTCTTCATCCTCCAAGGGGCGGTTCTGCACCCATGTATCAAGAGCCGTGCCAACGGCGGCGCCTGCCGCGTCAGCCGTTCAGCGCCACGAGACCGGCGAGGTTGGCCGGTTCGATGATGGCCATGTCCGGGCCGACGACCTTCGCCTCGACGATCTTGTCGCTCTGCGCGTTCCTCACGCGGATGATCGCGCCGCGGGTTCCCGATTCCAGGGCCTTTCCGCGGGCGGTCAGGGTCATCATGCCGGTCCGGACCATGACGGTGATGGTGTCTCCCTTGGTGACCAGCAGGTTCGGCTTCAGGTCGGTCAGGCGGACCGGCACGCCGGCGGTCAGCGGCCGCCGCGCGGTCAGGCCGACGATGTCCTCGTGCCGGGTGACGGTGGTGACGCTGGCGCGACGCGTCGGCACGCGCTGCCAGGCAATCATTTCCTCGCTGATGACCTGACCCGGCATCGCGTGCCGGCGCAGGGTCGGAACCTCGATCATCGGAACGATCTTGCCGCTGACCTGGGCGATCCGTCCGCCGCCGGCGCTGACCGCGGCGTCGAACCGCTTGCTGCGCGGCTCGTAGGACAGCGAGTGGATCCGCACGCTCAGAGGCGCGCTGGCCGGGATGAACAGGTCGGAGGTCCGGCCGAACAGGTCGACGTCGAAATCGTCGGCGACATACTCGGCGGCGAGGCGGGTCGTGAGGGCGTCGGCGATCACCTCCATCGGCACCTCGACGCTGGCGCGGGTGACGACGACGGCGATCTTCGAGCGTTCTGGACGCCAGTTCAGGCCGAACGCCTTGGTGTACTGCCAGATCTGCCGAGCGCCGAGCACCAGCCGCTCGCCGGGGACCGGGGCGTCGGCGATCCTGCGGTCGGCGCCCTGGGGCAGGTTGGCGAACAGGTCCGACAGCATGAGATCGTCGCCATGGACCGTCACCCGGTCGCGCAGGATGAGCGGCAGGTTCTGCCCGGCCGGCAAAGCCTGCCCGCCGGCCGTTGCCGCCACCGCGACCGAAGCCGCGGTCGGACCGATCGCCGGGACCGTCGCCGCGAGGGCGGCTGCCAGAGCCAGGCGGGTGAAGGCGGTTCGCATCCGGATCATGGGTGTTCTCCCGTCGTCCCGGTCCCCGCCCGGCGGGGACCGTATGCTGTCAGAGGGTCGTCAGATGGCGTTAGCGGACGTTATTGACCGTCGACATCATCTGGTCGGAGGTCTCGATGACCTTGGAGTTCAGCTCGTAGGCCCGCTGTGCGGTGATCAGGTTTGTGATCTCCTGCACCGGGTCGACGTTCGAGGATTCCAGGAAGCCCTGCTGCAGACGGCCGTAGCCGGCGGCGCCCGGCGCGCCGGTGTTGGCGGCGCCCGATGCGGCCGTCTCGAGCAGCAGGTTGTTGCCGACGTTCTCGAGACCGGCCGGGTTCTGGAAGATGGCGAGCTGCAACTGGCCGACGTTCTGCTCGTCGACCTGACCGTCGATCGCCGCGAACACCTGGCCGGACTCGTTGATCGTCACGCCCAGGGTATCGGCCGGGATCGTGATGCCCGGCTGGACCGTGTAGCCGTCCGGGGTGACCAGCGTTCCGTTCTGGTCGAGCTGGAACGAACCTGCCCGCGTGTACGCCGTGTTGCCGTTCGGCAGGGTGATCTGGAAGTAGCCCTCGCCGCGGATCGACAGGTCGAACTGGTTGTCGGTGAGGATCAGCGCGCCCTGCTCGTTCACCCGGTAGGTGGCCGCGGTCTTCACGCCGAGGCCGAGCTGGATGCCGGAGGGGACCACGGTACCGGCATCGGAGGAGGCGGTGCCGACCCGGCGCTGGTCCTGGTAGATCAGATCCTGGAATTCCGCCCGGTGGCGTTTGAAGCCCGTGGTGTTCATGTTGGCGATGTTGTTCGAGATGACCTCGACGTTCATCTGCTGGGCGTTCATGCCGGTGGCGGCGATGTTCAACGACTGCATAACTCTCTCCCTGGATGACCGCTTCGGGCCCTGTCTCAGTCTGATCTGCGGGGCGGCTCAGATCTGCCGACCGCCCGTCACTGTCGTCAGCCCACCTGCATAGGCCGTGCCAAACGCTGGATCGCGTCCTTCTCGCGCTCGTTCTCGCTGCTGATCAGGTTCTTCACCGCCTCGTAGGTGCGGCTGACCTCAATCATCTGGGTGAGTTCCAGGATCGGGTTCACGTTCGAGCCTTCGATCAGGCCCTGGTGAACGTTGCTGTTGTCCGCCGGCCGGGGCAGTTCCTCGGTCTCGAACAGCGAGTCGCGGACCTTCTTGAGCGCGACCGGGTTGTCGAACTCGACCACCGCGATGCGGCCGTACACGTCGTCACCGAGCTTCACGCTGCCGTCACTCTCGATGACGATCTTTTCGTCCGAGCGCGGCACGAAGATCGGGTCGCCGCCGGCATCGAGCACCAGGTGCCCCTGGTTGGTGACGATCTGGTTGTTCTCGTCGAGCGAGAACGTGCCATTGCGCGTGTAGAAGACGTCGGTGCCGTCATCGACCTGGAAGTAGCCCGGTCCGTCGATCGCCAGATCGAAGGTGTTGCCGGTCTTCTGCATCGGCCCGGGCTGATGGTCGATCGCCGTGCCCTTGTCGATCACGAAGTCGTTGACCGGGGTGAACGGGACCTTGGTCTCGTACGCCTGATAGATCATGAGTTCGCGCTTGAAGCCGGTGGTGTTCATGTTCGCGATGTTGTTCGCGACCTGGCTCATCTGCCGCCGCAGCGCAGCCTGGCGGGACAGGCCGATATAGATCGAGTTCTCCATGACTCTCTCCGTTCCTCTCTGCAGGCCCGTTGCGGGCTCTTGTCTGGGATCCGCCGGTCACACCCGCGGTCTCGCCGGAGTGCTATGCAGGGTCCGTGCCAAGAGGGTTTACGCACGTGCCGCGGCGATTACGGGCGCGGTGGCGCCCACATGACAGACGCCGGTGACGGGGAACCGCGCGCCGGCCTTTTACGAGGGGCCGCCTTTCTGTAGAATCCACGTGAGTCGGCACCTGATTTGCATGAACCGTCGGACGCGAATGCCGGAGGTCGCGAAGCGGCCGGGTCGGCGGTGACCGGGTCCGGCGCAGCCGGTGCGAGGGAGAGTTCGAATGGCTGAAGAAGCCCTCGACGAAATGGACGACACCGGCGACGAGCCGGAAAAGAAGCGCGTCAGCGGCAAACGGCTGATCATCTTCGCCGCGGTTCTTGTCCTGGTCCTGGTCGGCGGCGGAGTCGGCGCGGCGTTCATGCTCGGCCTTTTCGGCGGCGAGCCGCCGCCGGCGGAGGAGACGGAAGCAGGCGAGGCGCAACCCGCACCGCCGCCGCAGCCGCAGGAGACCCGCGCGTTCTTCTTCGAGGTACCGGATCTGATCGTGAACCTGAACACCAGCGGCCGGAAGTCGACCTTCCTGAAGATCAAGATCGCGCTGGAACTGGAGGGGCCGCAGGACACGGACAGGATCAACGAGGTGCTGCCGCGCATCGTCGACAACTTCCAGGTCTATCTGCGCGAGCTCAGGGTCGACGATCTGAACGGGTCGGCGGGCATGTATCGGCTGCGCGAGGAACTGCTGCGGCGGGTGAATCTGGCGGCCCGTCCGGTCCGGGTCCGCGACGTTCTGTTCAAGGAGATGCTGGTCCAGTAGGGCCGGCGCACGGGCCGACGAGCCAACGAGACACGAGGCTGGCATATGGCAACCGATGACGATCTCGCCGCCGAATGGGAGGCGATGGGAGATGACGAAGAGGAAGACGTCGGTTCCGCCCGGGTCCTGAATCAGGACGAGATCGACAGCCTGCTCGGCTTCGACGAGGCGGGTGGCGGCGACAGCGACACCTCCGGCATTCACGCCATCGTCAACTCGGCGCTCGTCTCCTACGAGCGCCTGCCAATGCTCGAGGTCGTGTTCGACCGCCTCGTCCGCATGATGTCGACCAGCCTTCGGAACTTCACCTCGGACAACGTCGAGGTCTCGCTCGACAACATCACTTCCATCCGCTTCGGCGACTATCTGAACTCGATTCCGCTGCCGGCCATGCTGTCGGTCTTCAAGGCGGAGGAATGGGACAACTACGGCCTGCTCGTGGTCGACAGCGCGCTGATCTACTCCATCGTCGACGTGCTGCTCGGCGGACGGCGCGGCACGGCGGCGATGCGCATCGAGGGGCGGCCCTACACAACGATCGAACGCAACCTGGTCGAGCGCATGGTCAACGTGGTGCTCAGCGACCTGAGCGCCGCCTTCGATCCGCTGAGCCCGGTGACCTTCCGGTTCGACCGGCTGGAGACCAATCCCCGGTTCGCCACCATTGCCCGTCCCGCGAACGCGGCCGTCCTGGCCCGTCTGCGCATCGACATGGAGGATCGTGGCGGCCGTCTCGAACTCATGCTGCCCTACGCGACGCTGGAGCCCGTGCGCGAACTGCTGCTGCAGATGTTCATGGGCGAGAAGTTCGGTCGCGACTCGATCTGGGAGACCCACCTCGCGAACGAGCTTTGGAACACCGACGTCGAACTCGATGCGGTGCTGGACGAGGTCGTGATGCCGCTCAACGACGTTCTGAACCTCAAGCCGGGCAGCCGGATCTTGCTGAACGCGATGCCGAACTCGACCATCGACATGCGGTGCGGCAACGTTTCGCTGTTCAATGGTAAGATGGGGCGCAAGGGTGGCAACATTGCCGTCCGCATCAGCCACCGCCTGCGCAAGATGTGACCGCGCAAAAAGTGACCGAACGGTTCCGTAAGGGGCCGGCCAGAGGGAAGGGACGGGAATGAGGGAGCCTGGATGAACCTGACGCTGACCCTCGACATCGTCCTCGTGGTGCTGCTGCTGGCGACGATCGTTTACGCCATGGTCTTGCATCGCCGCCTGTCGATGCTCAGATCCGAGAAGGAGGACCTGGAGGGGTTCCTTGAGCGCATGAGCCAGGCGACGGCGAAGGCCGATGCCAGCCTCAAGGGAATTCGCCAGGCAGCGGAACAGGCGCAGGGCCTTTTGAACGACCCGCTCGTGAAGGCGCAGTCGCTGCGCGACGAGTTGCTGTTCCTGATCGAACGGGCCGACGGAGTCGCCGAGCGGATGGCGAACACGCCGAGCGCCAGGCCAACGGCGGATGCCGTGGAACCGGAGCCGGCCCGTCGGCCGGCGGCGTCGAGGCCCGAGCGCCGACCCGCCGCCGCGCCCGACACGCCGCCACGGGATACGCCGCGGGATACGCAGCCGCGGGATACACGGGAGCCCGATGACGGTGCCCGCTCGCAGGCGGAGCGCGACCTGATGAACGCATTGAGGAACGTACGCTGACATGAGCTACGACCGACTGGGAAGACGCGCCGCCCCGCCGCCGGCGGAGGATGATGTGGACGGCATGGCGCCGGTCGCGTCGCGCTCCGCCACGCCGAACGCCGCGCGTCTGGCCCGCGGCCGGGCGGCGGCGGCCTCCTTCCGGGCCGCCCAGGCGGCCGCGGCCGCACCGGCCGCAGCAGACGCCGGCGGGTCGAAGGCGGCCAAGGCCCAGCGCCGCAAGCGTCCGGCGGCGCTGCGCATACTGCCGCTGACGGCCTTCGTCGCCGCTCTGGTTCTGTCTTTCCGCGTGGCCGATCTCTGGGACCGGCGGGAGACGCTCGTCGAGACGGTGACGGTCGGAACGGTGGCGATCGCCGATGCCGGCGACGGCGGAGCGCCGGGCGCGGAACTGCCGGCGGGACCGCGCGTCGCGGAGCTGCGGGCCGCGACGACGACGGACGCGTCCGGCGGCACGCCGCGCAGCGCCGTGCCGCTGGCGCAGCTGGCCCAGGCGGGCTCCGACGACAAGGTCGATCCGTTCAATCTCGGCAAGTCTCAGATCGAACTGCTGCAGAGTCTCGCGGACCGGCGCCGCGAGCTCGAAGAGCGCGAGCGCACCCTGGTGCAGCGTGAGGGCCTGCTGGCCGCCGCCGAGCACCGGATCGAGAGGAAGATCGAGGAACTGAACGGGATCAAGGGCGAGATCGAGGGGCTGATCCGCAAGTACGACAAGCAGGAGGAGGAACAGCTCTCCAGCCTGGTCAAGATCTACGAGACGATGAAACCCAAGGATGCGGCGAAGATCTTCGACGCGCTGGACATGGACATCCTTCTTCAGGTTATAGAACGGATGAAGGCGTCGAAGACGGCACCTGTGCTGGCTGCGATGACCCCGGAGCGCGCGAAGGAGGTCACGGCCCGCATCGCAGAACGCCGGAGCATGCCGGATATCAACTGACCGATTGATGGGGGTGGGATCTGCCGATCCGGCGGTTTCGGGCCGGATGATCAGAACTCTTCGACCATCAATCTCGTTTACAACGTTTTAATACCCCTGGCATACGGTGGGCCCAGTTCGCGATGCCGCCGGGCGGCGGTGGATGCCAGAGACTTGAGGAGACGGGAAATGGCGGTGGACCAGAACATGGCGATCCTCATCGTCGACGACTACAAGACGATGCTGAGAATCATCAGAAACCTGCTGCGCCAGCTCGGCTTCAACAACGTCGACGAGGCGTCGGACGGGGCAACCGCGTTGCAGAAGCTGCGCCGGGGTGAGTTCGGCCTGGTCATCTCGGACTGGAACATGGAGCCGATGACCGGCCTTCAGCTTCTGAAGGAGGTCCGCACGGACGCCAAGCTCAAGTCCCTGCCGTTCATCATGGTCACCGCCGAGAGCAAGACGGAGAACGTGATCGCGGCGAAGAAGGCCGGCGTGAACAACTACATCGTCAAGCCGTTCAACGCCGCGACCCTGAAGCAGAAGATGACTGCGGTCATCGGCGACTTCTAGGCGCGGCCCGGGGCCGGCGCGTTGAGTTCCAGCGGGCAGATCGACGATCCGGCGGCGCGGGCGCTGTCGGAGGTCGATGCCGCCGACGCCGAACTGCAGGACGCGTTCGACCGGATAATCGATGCCGTCGAGACACTGATCCCCGCCGGAGAGACGGCCGAGAGTGCGGTGGCCGAAACGATCGACACCGCGACCGGAGCGATCCTCGAGGCGTCCGCCATGCGCGACATTCTCGGCCAGCGGCTGACAGCGATCCGCGATTCGGTTGCGCTTCTTGCCGCGGGCAGTGCATCCGGGCTCGAAACAAAACGTGACAAATCGCGGGAAATAGAAGAAAAACAAGGGGACGGGTCGGCCTCGGAGAGCGGGTTGCTCAACGGTCCCCAGATGCCGGGTGCGGCCAAGAGCCAAGCGGAGGTCGACGCGCTGTTCGATAAACTCGACTAGGCGCGCATGAATTTCAGGCGAGCAGAGCGCCGGGAGCCCGACAAGGGAAGCAGCCAGCCGCTGTTCCTGAGCCTGTTCCTGTTGCTGCTGGCGTTCTTCATTATGCTGAACGCCATGTCGACCGTCGAGGAGGGCCGCAGCACCAAGGTGCTGGAGAGCGTCAAGCGGGCCTTCCCTTCGGCCCTGCGCCAGGATATCGCCGACGACCTGCTCGATGCCGAACCCGGCGAGGTGATCGACGAGTCGGTGCGCGCGGCGATCGGGACCGTGTTCCGTGAGGTGCTGCCGGCGGTGACGGTACAGGCCGAGCCCGACGGCAATCCGATCTTCGTTTCGATCCCCACACAGCAGGTATTCTCGCCGGTTGCAGGCGGCGTGACGCCGGTGATGGAGCAGCTTGCCGAGCGCCTGGCGCCGATCGTCAACCGCCCGCCGGCCGGCAGCGTGCTCGACCTCCAGATTCTCTACGGGACGGACCCGTCGACCGGGCGGGAGCGGCGGCAGGAACTGATCTTCCGCGCCAGCGAGACGGTGCATGTCTTCGTCGACCGCGAGGTCGAGCCAGCGGTCCTGTCGGCCGGGCTCGAGCCGCGGGACCCGGCCTTCGTTCGGCTGATCTTCCGCACCCGGCCTGCCGGGCGGTCGGGGCCGGAGCTTGCGGGGGTGGCGCGATGATCGTCCACCTGGTCCGATCGCGCGCCGCCGTCCATCGTGGCGAGCCCAGGCTCGGACGCCGCGCCGGCCGAAAGTACGGCGGCGGGGCGAGCTGGCTGGTCACGCTGGTCGACCTTGTCTCGCTGATGCTGGCATTCTTCGTGTTGCGCTTCGCCATGACGACGTTGGACAGCCCGAGCTTCGAGAAGGCGGCGGGATCGATCTCGCTGGTGCTCGGCCAGCAGGTCTCGGTGGTCGATCGGGCGCCGCCGGTGGAGTTCAGCGTGGAAGCGGAGCGCACCCGCCGCGGCTTCTCCCTGGCCTATCTGGAACCGGTGCTCGAGGCCAAGATGGCTGGCGATGCGGTACTTGGCCTCGCCCAGACCGCGCGGGCCGGCGAACGTCTCGTGATCGCCTTGCCGGCGGACCTGCTGTTTCCGGTCGGGTCGGCGACGCTCACCCGCGATGCCGCGCGCGCGGTCGGCGTGTTGTCGACGGCGTTGTCCACCCTGCCCAACCGGATCGACGTCGTCGGCCATGCCGATCCTCAGCCGATGAGCGGCGGCGGCCGCTACCGGTCGAACTGGGAGCTTTCTCTGGCCCGCGCCGACGCGGTGGCCGCCCGCCTGATCGAGACCGGATACCCACGCGAACCCTCGGTCGAGGGGCAGGGGGCAAGCCGGTTCCCCGAGGTCGCGCCGACCCTGGCGATGGACCGTCGCTTCGCACTCGCCCGCCGCGTCGATGTCGTGATCTTCCCGGAGCGGGCGCCGTGAGCCGGCTTGTCCTGCTCGCCGCGATCCTGCTGCTGACCCTCGCGGGGCCGGCGCGGGCGGTCCCGGTCCAGGTGACCGGCGGTCAGACCGCGACGTCCGAACGGCTGGTGTTCGACTGGCCGCGGGCGGTGGAGTACTCTGCCGAGCGGTTCGGTAACGCACTGGTCATCCGGTTCTCGCAACCGATCGAAGGCGATGTCGCGGGGGCGGCCGGCGGCCTCGGCCGGTTCATCGCCGGTGGCCGCGTCGGTCAGGACGGCCGCAGCGTGGTGCTCGACCTGACGGGCAATCACCGACTGCGCAGCACCCGCGAGGGTAACCGCATTGTCATCGACCTGTCCGACCGGACCGCCGCGCCGGCGCCGCTGGCCGCGCCGCAGCCATCGGCCCCTTCGCCCGCTCCACCCCCGGCTCCGGCGGGACAGACAACGGCGTCACCGGCCACCGGTGGCGCCCCGACGCTGGGCGTGCGCACCGGGCGGCACAACGACTACGATCGCATCGTCTTCGACTGGACGGCGCCGGTCGATTTCGAGGTCGAACCGGATCCCGGCGCCGCGCGGATCCTGTTCGCGCGACCGGCCCGTATCGACGATGCGGCGGTCCGGCGACGGCTGCCGGAGCCGCTGCGGGGATTCGCGAGTACACAGAGCGTGGGTGGTCTGACCGTTACGGTTCCGGTCCCGGAGGGCCGCTCGGTCAAGGCGTTCCGCACCGGTTCCAAGGTCGTGGTCGACGTGCTGCGCGACACGAGCGGAATCCGGGCCGCCGCCGCGACCGCTTCTCCCCAGCCATCGGCACCCCAACCGGCGGCACCCCAACCGGCCGCGCCGCCGCCCGCCCCGGCATCGCAGGCGCCTGCCGGTCTGCCGCCCGCCACGTCGTCCAATCCGCCGGCTCAGGCCGCCGCGACCCCACCCGTCGCCCCGACGGCGGCCCCGACGGCGGCCCCGACGGCGGCCCAGGGCGCGGCCCTGGACGCGACGACGGACGTTCCGCCGGCGCAGGCGTCGGTTCCGACGGCACCCCCGCCCCAGGCGGCGCCGGTACCGCCCGCCTCCGAGCCGGCCGCCGTTCCGCCGCCGCGTGGCGCCACCGCGCCCCCGCCGGCAGGCTCCGTCGGCTCCGACCCGACCGCGTCGGTCACCACCCTGCAGGCCGTCACCTCGTCGGCGCCCGCCGACGCCGGCGCCGGTGAGGCCAAGCTGGACGACGCGACCCGCCAGGACGCCGTGCCGGACGCCGGGGTTGGGGTGATCGCCGGACCGCCCGTCGTGATTACCCGGCTGAACAACGCCGAGGCGATTTCCCTGCGCTTCGCCTTCGAGGAACAGGTCGCCGCCGCCGTGTTTCCGCGGGCCGGATATGTCTGGGTCGGGTTCGACGGCGCGGTCACCTTCGACATCAGCCAGCTTCAGGGTCTGGAGAACGAGATCGTCGGCCTGCCCGAGCAGGTCCCCGCCTCCAGCGGGTCGGTCGTTCGGGTGCCGGTGGTGCAGGGCGTGAACCCGCGGGTCTGGCGCGACGGGTCGGCCTGGGTCGTGGATCTTCAGCCGCAGCTGTCCCGCCCCGACGTGCCGTTGCGGGTTGATGCGCAGATGGTCAGCCCCCAGGGCCCACGGCTGTTCATTCCGGTGGAAGGGGTGGGAGAGCCCATGGTCGTGCGCGATCCGGAGGTCGGCGACGTGCTGTTCCTGGTTCCGGTCGCGCCGCTGTCCCGCGGCATCGACGGCGACCGGAACTATCCGGACATGTCGATCCTCGCCTCGTTGCAGGGCGTGGTCGTGCGCCCGAACCGTGCCGACGTCGCCGTGCGCGTCCTGCCCGACGGCATCTCGATCTCCCGCGAGGCGGGCATGCTGCTCTCCGGTCCGGCGCCGCGGTCCGCCGACGATGTCTACGCCGGCGGCCGTTTCGAGGGGCTGACGGCAGGGCTGCCGCCGGGGCGGATCTTCGATATGGCCAACTGGCGGCTGGGCGCGGGGCCCGACTTCCTCGACCGTCGCCAGGCGCTGCAGCTCCGGATCGCCGAAGCGACCAGCATCTCGCGCAACGGACCGCGTCTTGAACTCGCGCAGTTCTATTTCGCCCGTGGTCTCGCGGCCGAGGCGATCGGTCTGCTTCGCACCATCGCCCAGTCGGACGAGGATCTGGCCAATCGCCCGGACGTGAAGGCGCTCCGCGGGGCGTCGAGCTTCATGCTCGGGCGCTACGCCGAGGCGGAGGAATACCTGGACGACCCGGCTCTTAACGGATTCTCCGAGGCGGAGCTCTGGCGCGGGGCGGCGACCGCCGGCCAGGGCAAGTGGGACGAAGCGGTGGAGCATATCGCCCGCGCCGGCGAGATTCCGGGCGGCTATCCGCGCAACTACACCACCGAGCTTGCGATGCAGGCGGCGGAGGCGGCGATCAGGGCCGGCGACTTCAGAGGTGCCGGTGCCTTCCTCGACGTGATTTCCGAGGGTGATCCGACGCCGGGAGAGCGGGCCCGCCTGGACTTCCTGCGGGGGCGCGTGCTCTACGCCTTCGGCGATTCCGAGGCGGCGCTCGATATCTGGAACCGACTGGCCGAGGGCGAGGACCGCTGGGCGCGCGTGCGCTCGGAGCGGGCGTTGATCCAGCACCTGCTCGACGACGGTCGGATCACCACCAAACAGGCGGCCGATCGGCTGGACGAACTGCGTTACGCTTGGCGCGGCGACCGCCTGGAGTTCGAACTGCTGCGGGACTTCGGCCGGCTTCGGCTTGTGGAGAACGAGTACGAGGAGGGCTTGGCGGCCCTTCGCCAGGCGGTGACCTATTTCCCGGACAACCCCGAGTCCCGCGATCTCGCCTATGAACTGACCGAGGAGTTCAGCGACATCTTCACCGGCGGCGCGGCGGAATCCATGACGCCGCTGCAGGCCTTGGCGCTGTATGACGAGTTCCGCGAACTCACCCCCGTCGGCGCGGCAGGCGACAAGATCATCGAGGCGCTGGCCGACCGGCTGGTCAAGGTCGACCTGCTGGATCGGGCGGCACGCCTGCTCGACCGCCAGGTGAAGTTCCGGCTGCAGGGGACGGAGAAGGCGCGTGTGGGCGCGCGTCTCGCGCTGATCCTTCTGCTCGACCGGCAGCCGGAGAGCGCGATCGCCGCCCTGGACGAGAGTGTGGCGCCAGGCCTTCGCCGGGATCTGGCGGACGAGCGGCGGCGCCTCCGGGCCCGTGCCATCTTCGAGCTCGGCGATGCCCAGGGCGCGCTGAAACTCCTGAGCGACGACCGCGGCCGGGAAGCCGACCTTCTCCGCGCCGATATCTTCTGGCGCACCCAGGAATGGGTCGAGGCGGCGAAGACCTTCCGCAGTCTGGTCGGCGATTCCGGGCGGGACGGTCGGCGGCTGACGTCGGAGCAGGCGAATTTCATCGTCAACTGGGCGGTTGCTCTGGCCCTCAGCGACAACGACAACGGCCTCAACCGGTTGCGTCAGATCTACGGCACGCAGATGGACAACACACCCTTCCGGGAGGCGTTCCGTCTGATCACCAACAACACCGACAGCGGGCCTGACGAGTTCCTGCGCCTGAGCGAGCGCTTCGAGGAGATCGGCCGCTTCCAGGCCTTCCTGTCGAGCTACCGGGACAAGCTGAAGCAGGGTCCGCTCAGCGCCACGAACTGAGCCTTCCGTCGGGCGACGGGATCAAGGGTATCCGGCTATGTGCCGAAGCTTCGGACCAGGCTGCCGGCGACCATGTACCAGCCGTCGACAAGCACGAAGAAGATCAGCTTGAACGGCAGCGAGATGGTCACGGGCGGCACCATCATCATTCCCATCGACATAAGTACCGACGCGATCACCATGTCGAGAATGACGAAGGGCAGGTAGAGCAGGAAGCCGATCTCGAAGGCGCGGCGCAGCTCGCTGATCATGAAGGCGGGGACAAGGACCTGGATCGGCGCGTTCAGGCCGGTCTCCGCCGGGCCGACCTGGGCGATATCCTCGAAGAGCTGCAGGTCCTTGTCGCGCACCTGGGCGAGCATGAAGGCCCGGAACGGCGCCACGGTCTCGCGGTAGGCCTCCTCCTCGTCGATCCTCTCCTCGATCAGCGGATTGATGCCGTTCTGCCAGGCGGTCTCAAAGGTATCCGCCATGATGAACCCGGTCATGAACAGCGCGAGGCTGATGATGACGATGTTCGGCGGCGCCTGCTGCGTGCCGAGGGCCGAGCGCAGGAGGGAGAAGACGATGATGATGCGGGTGAACGATGTCACCATCATCAGAATGCCGGGCGCCAGGGACAGCACCGTGACTAGCGCCACGAGTTGGATGATCCGGGCGGTGGTCGATCCGCCTGGCTCGCCGACATCGAGGCTCAGCGACTGGGCGAGGGCGGGAGCGGCGTAGGCGACGACGCCGGCCGCCAGCAGCCCGGCCATGGTCAAGAGAACGCGCCGGGTCATGGCGATCCCTCGGCCACGCGCGACGGTTCCGGGGGCGGGGCGGGGATTCCGGTTTCGACGACCAAGTCGCTTTCTCCGCCGATCACCAAGAGATGCTCCACATCGTCACGCCGTACCAGCACGAGCCGTCGACGGCCGTCCAGGATCCTGGATTCGACAACCCTGACGCGCGGGTCGCGTCCGACGTTCATCGGCAGGCCGAACCGTTCGAGTGCGAAGCGCCGCACCAGCCAATAGCACAACCCGATAAGCCCGAGAACAAAGCCGAGGGCCAGGACGAAGCGCATGTAGTCGAGCAGACCCATATGCCATTGTCGGCGGCGGTGGCTGGCGTGCCAAGAGTCCAGGCGCGCGGGATGCGCGGTCGGGTCAGAAACCGCGCCGGCGGCGGTTCTGGCCGGCGCCGTAGGCGGCGGCGGCGGCGCGGGCCGAACGGGCCGGAGCCGGCGAATCGCCGCTTCCGCCGCGGGCCTGTATCGCCGTTGCCGCGGCGTCGAGGTCGGTAATCAGCTGCTGCAGCGCCGGCAGCCGGGCCCTGGCCGCGTCCGGCGGCAGGGCGAGGACGGCGTCGCAGAGCCGAGAGACCCGCGCTTCGAGGGCCGGCCGGTCGGTTGAACCCTCGGCCAACCGGGCGATCTCGCCGGCGGCCTCCGCGAACTCCGCGTCGAGTCCGTCCGCGCTCCCGGCCTCGCGGGTCATTGCGGGTCCTCCGCGGCACCGTCGTCGCGCAGCCGGCCGTTGGCTCGGTAGACGTAGGTCAGAATCTCGGCCACGGCGGCGAACGCCTCCATCGGGATTTCGCAGTCGACCTCGACCACCTCCAGGATCTGAGCCAGGTCGGGGTCGGTGCGAACCTTGATGTCGTTGTGGAAGGCGAGGTCGAGGATCTTCTCGGCCATCTCACCGTAGCCCTTGGCCACGACCGTCGGCGCGGCATCGCCGTCGATGTCATGGCTCAGGGCGATCGCAACCTGGCGTCTGTCGCCGGCGCGGCGGCCAGCCGGCATGTCGGAAGGTCCGGTCATGCGGGCAGTATACCGCCGGCCCCCGTCCGTCGCACGTGGTGAGCGTCTCATCGCTGGCACGCCTCTTGCTTCACTGTTCTCGACCCTCTCCGGCGGCCTGCCGAACGGCGGGGGGTGACTAAAGAAGCAATTTTATATAAATTGCTCAAAAAGGGGATGAGAGATGAAGATGGCAGACATGGGCCTGTTTCGGATGGCCCGGCAGCAGATGGACTGGTTGGGCGACCGCCAGGCCGTTCTCGCCCAGAACATCGCCAACGCCGACACCCCGAACTACCGGGCGCGGGATCTCAAGGCGCTGAACTTCGAGCAGGAACTGCGCGAGGTGCGTCAGGTCAACCTGGCCGCGACCAAGGGCCAGCACCTCAACGGGACGATCGAGAAGCCTGACTTCCGCGTCGAGAAGCTCCGCGGTCGCGAGGTCTACGAGATGAACCCGAACGAGAACGGCGTCGTCCTCGAAGAGCAGATGATCAAGGTGTCGGACACCCAGATGAAGTACCAGCTGGCGTCGAATATCTATCACAAGAACATGACCATGCTCCGCACGGCCATCGGCCAGGGCGGCAGCCGGTAACCGGAGAGGGCAGACCCATGGAACTGATGAACGCCATCAAGATCTCCGCCTCCGGCATGAAGGCCCAGGGCACCCGCCTGCGGGTCGTCGCGGAGAACGTCGCCAACGCCGATTCGATGGGCAACAAGCCGGGCGACGACCCCTACCGCCGCAAGACCATCACCTTCCAGGACGAGCTGGACCGCAAGCTTGGCGCCGACCTGGTCACGGTGAAGAAGATCGGCCGCGACATGGGCGACTTCGACATCGCCTACGAGCCGCACCACCCGCTCGCCGACGAGAACGGCTACGTCAAGCGACCGAACGTCAACGCCCTGATCGAACTGACCGACCTGAAGGAAGCCCAGCGCGGCTACGAGGCCAACATGAGCGTCATCGACAGCTCGAAGTCGATGATCCAGCGCACAATCGAGCTGCTGCGTCACTGATCGGCGGTGATCGGGTGCCGGGCGAGGCGTTGGTTTCGCCTGCCGGGCGCATCGCGTAGACTGTCGACAATGGAGGTAGGGTCATGGTGACAAGAATCTCGGATATCGTTCCTCCCACCACCGGACTCGGTGCCGGAGTGGGCGAGGCACCGGTCAGCGGCAAGGACTTCGCCAGCTTCGTGAAGGACGCTGCCGAGACCTCGGTCGACACCATGTACAATGGCGAGACCCTGTCGAAGGCCGGGATCGCGGGAACGGCCGAACTGACCGACGTGGTCGCCGCGGTGAACGACGCCGAACTGACCCTCCAGACCGTGACGGCGCTGAGGGACAAGCTTGTCTCAGCCTATCAGGAGATCATCCGCATGCCGATCTGAGGCGGTTTCGGCCGCGCGGATCGACAGGGCGGCAGGAACGGACCCGGCAGGTTTTGCCGGGCGGTCGGCGTTGGAGGGGACGAAATGACCGAGGCGGACGCCATCGATATCGCCCGCGAGGCGGTTCTGGTCCTGCTGACGATGACGTTCCCGATCATGCTGATCGCCCTCGGGGTCGGACTGACGATCGCGCTCTTCCAGGCGCTGACCCAGCTTCAGGAGATGACGCTCGTATTCGTGCCGAAGATCCTGGTCGTGTTCGCCTCGCTCTTGCTCCTGCTGCCGTTCATGCTCGGCACGATCACCACCTTCTTCGAGGGGCTGGCCGACAAGATCATCGGGCTGTCGTAGGAGCCGGGCGGTGCCGCTCGAACAGTATCTTCCGGTCCAGGCCTACGCCCTGGCGCTGGTCATGGCGCGGTTCGGCGGCCTGCTGTTCCTGCTGCCGGGCATCGGCGAGTCGTTCATCTCGACCCGGATACGTCTGATGTTCCTGCTTGCCATGTCGGTGGCGGTCGCGCCGACCGTGATGACCTATCTGCCGGTGACGCCGCCCTCGGTGCCGCAGATGTTCCTGTACATCTTCATCGAGGTGCTCGTCGGCACGTTCTTCGGACTCGTCGGGCGCGCCCTGATGCTGACGCTGGCCTCGGCCGGCATGATCATCTCGTTCTCGACCGGCCTGGCCAACGCCCAGGCTTTCAACCCGTCGCTGCAGACCACCGGCACGTCGGTCAGCCTGCTGCTGAGCATGCTGGCCATCATGATCGTGCTGGCGACCGACATCCACCACATGCTGATCATGGCGCTGGTCGACAGCTACATCCTGTTTCCGCCGGGGGGGCTGCCGCCGATCGGCGACATGTCGCTCGCGTTCGCGAGACTGGTCGGCGACTCCTTCGAGATGGCGGTACAGCTGTCGGCGCCGTTCATCCTGTTTTCGCTGATGTTCTTCGTCACGCTGGGCGTGGTGTCCCGGCTGATGCCGCAGCTTCAGATTTTCTTCATCGGCCTTCCTGTACAGATCCTCATGGGATTCACGATCTTGGTCGCCATCCTCGGCACGATGATCGAGGTGTACACCGCCTATATCGAGGACGGCATCGCCTCGTATCTGGTTCCCGGCTGAGAGCGGCGAGGCGTTAGCGGACCATGTCTGACCAGGATCAATCGGAGAAGACCGAGGAACCGACCCCGAAGAAGCTGTCGGAAGCCCGCAAGAAGGGCCAGATTCCGAACAGCAAGGAGGTCAACAGCTTCGCCCTCCTGCTGGCCGCGGCGCTGGTGATCGGTATCGCCGGCCCGTATGTCGCGATCCGGGTCTACGCGCCGCTCGCCGGGATCGTCGAGAAGAGCGGGACGATGCCGGTCGACCTCGGCAGCGCCGGCGCCGTGCTGTACGACGCCTTCGCCGACGTCCTGCTCGCGCTCTCGCCGGTCTTCGGGGCGATCATCGTCCTGGCCATCGCGGCCAGCCTGGGTCAGTCGGGGATCCTGTTCACCGCCGAGACGATCCAGCCGAAACTGGACAAGATCTCGCCGATCAAGGGATTCAGCCGGCTGTTCTCGATGCGCTCGCTGGTCGAGTTCCTGAAGGGCATCGTGAAACTGATCGTCGTCGGTACCGTGGCGGTGATCCTGGTCATGCCGGAGTTCGACCGGCTGGAGACGGTCGTCCAGATGGACGTGCGTTCCCTGCTGGAGGAGATCCAGACCCTGATCATCCGCCTGCTTCTGGGGGTCGTGGCGATCATGGCGGTCATCGCCATCGCCGACTTCGTGTACCAGAAGTACGAGCACATCAAGCAGCTGCGCATGAGCCGGCAGGAGATCCGCGACGAGCACAAGCAGTCGGAAGGCGATCCCCACGTCAAGGCGCGCCTGCGTCAGATCCGTCACGAGCGGGCCCGCCAGCGGATGATGGCCGCCGTCCCGCAGGCCGATGTCGTGGTCACCAACCCGACCCACTTCGCCGTCGCCCTGCAATACGATACCGAAAGCATGGCGGCGCCGACGGTGGTCGCCAAAGGCGCCGATGCCGTGGCGTTCCGGATCCGCGAGCTGGCCGAGGCGAGCGACGTGCCGATCGTGGAGAACCCGCCGCTGGCCCGGGCGCTGTTCGGCGGCGTCGACCTGGACCAGCAGATCCCCGAAGAGCACTATCAGGCGGTGGCGCAGATCATCTCCTATGTGTATCGCATCAGAGGCAACCGGAAGACGGCATAGGATACGGGCCATGGCGGAATCCAAGATGTTCTCCGGTGGTGTGACCGGCTCGGCCTTCTGGCGGGCGTTGACCGGCGGGCGTGCCGAGCGGACGGAGCCCGGGCAAGGGCCGACGCCGGAGCCCACGCCGGCCGACGAGGAGACCGGCCGAGTCTGGCTCGCCGCCGACGGCCGGTTTGAGACCGCCGACGCCGGAGCGGCGACGATCCTCGGCGACGCCGCGGCCCGGGGCGAGGGCAAGGCCATCGCTCGACTGCGGCTCATCGCCCTGAAGCGCGACCCGGCCGAGGAGCAGACCGAGGAGCAGTTCGAGCACGAGGGTCGGAGCGTGCGGGCGGTGTTGGCCCCGTCGGCGGACGGTGGCCTGGAGGTGTCGCTGTCGTCGCCGCGCCCGCCCGAGGAAGCGCCGCCCGCGTCCGTCGAGGAGATCGTGACCGACGCCTTGGAGTTCGCCCCGATCGGCGCGGTGCGGATCAAGACCGACGGGGTGATCGTCGGTCATAACCGCTTCGTCTCCGAGTGGCTCGGTTCCGGCGGGCGCAACGCCCTGCTCGGCCACGCCTTCATGCCGCTGGTTGCCGAGCAGGACCGCGACCGCGTGCGCCAGGCCCTGACGGATGCTGATCCGTCCGGCGAGACCTCGAAGCCGATCGACGTGGTCATGGGCGACAGCGAGACGGAACGCTTCGCCTCGATGTACGTGCGCCGGCCGGGGACCAACAGCAGCCAGCGGGTGATCTATCTGATCGACGTGAGCGACCAGCGCTCGCTTGAGGCACAGTTCGCCCAGTCGCAGAAGATGCAGGCGGTCGGTCAGCTCGCCGGCGGAGTGGCCCACGACTTCAACAACCTGCTGACGGCGATGACCGGCTATTGCGACCTGCTGTTGCAGCGGCACCGGGCCGGCGATCAGTCCTTCGCCGACGTCATGCAGATCAAGCAGAACGCCAACCGTGCGGCCAATCTGGTGCGTCAGCTGCTCGCCTTCTCGCGTCAGCAGACGCTGATACCGCGCGTCATCGACCTCACCGAGATCCTGTCCGACCTGTCGCACCTTCTGCGCCGGCTCATCGGCGAGACCATCACCCTGGATCTGGAGCATGGCCGCGATCTGAGGCCGGTCCGCGTCGATCCCGGGCAGCTCGAACAGGTCATCATCAACCTCGTGGTCAATGCCCGCGACGCCATGCCCGCGGGCGGGCGGATCGCCATGCGTACCGGGCTGACCGAGACCGTGCGACCGCTGCGTCAGGGCGACGAGGTGATGCCGCCCGGCGAGTTCGTGCTGATCGAGGTGATCGACACCGGCACCGGCATGCCCCCGGACGTCCGCAAACGGATCTTCGAGCCGTTCTTCACCACCAAGGATCTGGGGCACGGGACCGGGCTCGGCCTGTCGACGGCGTTCGGCATCATCAAGCAGTTCGGCGGGTATCTGTTCGTCGACAGCACGGAGGGGGTCGGCACCACCTTCTCGATCTATCTGCCGGCCTGGAACGGCACGGTCGAGGTGAGCGCCGGCGACGGACAGCGCCGACTGGACACCGATCTGTCCGGCAGCGGCACGGTCCTGCTGGTCGAGGACGAGGACCCGGTCCGGCTGTTCGCCGCGAGGGCCCTGCGCGGCAAGGGCTACACCGTGCTGGAGGCGCGCTCGGGCGAAGCGGCGCTGGAACTTCTGGATGCCGAGGGCCCCGAAATCAACCTCATGGTCACGGACGTGATGATGCCGGGGATCGATGGCCCGACCCTGATCCGCGAGGTGCGCAAGACGCGGCCGAACCTGTCGGTGGTCTGCATATCCGGATACTCTGAAGATGCCCTGCGCCAGCGCATCGCCGACGCCGATTCGGTTGCCTTCCTGCCGAAGCCGTTCTCCCTGAAGCAGCTTGCCCAGGCGGTGAAGCTTGCATCGAAACCGACTGACGGCGGATCTTGAGGGCGTCTCCTGCTGCGACTACCAGATATGGACGAGAACAAAACGCGAAAATTCGGTTGTTCATAAGAACAAAACCGGTACAATCCTCCGCATAACCCCGGTCACCGCGGGCCGACCGACGGCGGGTGCCTGGCGGACGACGCGATGGCGGAGTCCGTTGCCCCGAACCCGGCGCGCACGATAGTAAGGAGGCGGAAGATGAGCGCTGCACTCAAGCTGGTTGAGAAGGACGGCATGGACAAGTCGAAAGCGTTGGAAGCCGCCCTCGGTCAGATCGAGAGGGCGTTCGGCAAGGGCTCCGTCATGAAGCTCGGTCAGCGCGAGAATGCCATCGAGATCGAGGCGGTCTCAACGGGCTCGCTCGGTCTGGATATCGGTCTCGGGATCGGCGGGCTGCCGCGCGGCCGCATCGTCGAGATCTACGGTCCCGAGAGCTCGGGCAAGACGACCCTGGCCCTGCACGTGGTGGCGGAAGCCCAGAAGACCGGCGGGACCTGCGCCTTCGTCGACGCGGAGCACGCGCTGGATCCGGTCTACGCGCGCAAGCTCGGGGTCGATGTCGACGAACTGCTGATCTCCCAGCCCGATGCCGGCGAACAGGCGCTGGAGATCGCCGACACGCTCGTGCGGTCCGGCGCCATCGACGTGCTGGTGGTCGACTCCGTCGCCGCCCTGGTGCCGCGCGCGGAGCTGGAAGGCGAGATGGGCGACACTCATGTGGGCCTGCAGGCCCGGCTGATGAGCCAGGCGCTGCGCAAGCTGACCGGCTCGATCTCGAAATCGCGCTGCATGGTGATCTTCATCAATCAGATCCGCCAGAAGATCGGTGTGATGTTCGGCAATCCGGAGACCACGACCGGTGGTAACGCGCTGAAGTTCTATGCCTCGGTGCGGCTCGACATCCGCCGCATCGGTGCGATCAAGGACCGGGACGAGGTGGTCGGCAACCAGACCCGGGTCAAAGTGGTGAAGAACAAGCTGGCGCCGCCGTTCCGGGTGATCGAGTTCGACATCATGTACGGCGAGGGCGTGTCGAAGATGGGCGAACTGCTGGATCTCGGCACCAATGCCGGCATCATCGAGAAGTCCGGCGCCTGGTTCTCCTGCGAAGGGCAGCGCATCGGCCAAGGTCGGGAGAACGCCAAGCAGTTCCTGCGCAGCAATCCGGACATCGCGGCCGGGATCGAGCGGCGCATCCGCGAGAATGCAGGACTGGTCGCCGAGGCCATGCTGGTCGGCGATCCCGAGACCGGCGCGGATGACGGTACGTCGCCCGACACCAAGTGACGCCCCGTCGCCTGAAGCGTAGGCGACGTGCGGTCGGCCGAGGCCAGATGACGCCCCGCCATTCTGGGTGGTGTGTCGGGACGTCTTCCGAGGCCGAGGAGTGGCAACGGGATGGCGGCGGCGCGGCGTCGTCGTGATCGCCGGGCGGGACGAGCCCGGCCGGCGCTGCCGGGCGCCGCTGGACAGGGCTCTGTTGCCTGGATAAAACCGGGGGCTTTTGACACGGAGCCGGGGGCGCGCCAGGGGGTGCGGCCCCGCCCGTCGGTCGCCGGAGACAGGGCCATGGCCACGACGAACGACATCCGCCGCGCGTTTCTGGACTACTTCGTTGCCCAAGGGCACGCCGAAGTCGCCTCGAGCCCGCTGGTGCCGCGCAACGATCCGACGTTGATGTTCACCAACGCCGGCATGGTGCAGTTCAAGAACGTCTTCACCGGCCAGGAACACCGCGACTACAGCCGCGCCGCCACCTCGCAGAAATGCGTGCGCGCCGGCGGCAAGCACAACGACCTCGACAATGTCGGCTACACCGCCCGGCACCATACCTTCTTCGAAATGCTGGGTAACTTCTCCTTCGGTGACTACTTCAAGGCCGAGGCGATCGAATATGCCTGGACCCTGGTGACCGGCGAGTTCGCCCTGCCGAAGGACAAGCTCCTCGTCACCGTCTACTCCGAGGACGAGGAAGCGGCCGGTCTCTGGGCGAAGATCGCCGGCCTGCCGCAGGAACGGATCATCCGCATCCCGACCTCCGACAATTTCTGGGCGATGGGCGACACCGGCCCCTGCGGTCCCTGCTCGGAGATCTTCTTCGATCACGGCCCGTCGATCCCCGGCGGACCGCCGGGCAGTCCGGACGAGGACGGCGACCGGTTCATCGAGATCTGGAACCTGGTCTTCATGCAGTACGAGCAGGTGACGCCGCAGGAGCGGATCAACCTGCCGCGCCCGTCGATCGATACCGGCATGGGGCTGGAGCGTGTCGCCGCCGTGCTCCAGGGCAAGCACGACAACTACGACATCGACACCATGCGCCGGATCATCGAGGCCTCGGCCGAGGCCGCCGGCGTCGATCCGGACGGCCCGCACAAGGTTTCCCACCGGGTGGTGGCGGATCATCTGCGCGCCAGCACCTTCCTGATCGCCGACGGCGTCCTGCCTTCCAATGAGGGGCGCGGGTACGTTCTGCGCCGGATCATGCGCCGCGCCATGCGCCATGCCCACATCATGGGCTGCACCGATCCGCTGCTGCACCGCCTGGTGCCGGTGCTCGTCCGAGAGATGGGCGAGGCGTTTCCCGAGATCGCCCGCGCCCAGGCGCTGGCGACGGAAACGCTGAAGCTCGAAGAGACCCGCTTCAAGGAGACCCTCGACCGTGGTCTGCGGATCCTGGCCGACGAGACGGGCAAGCTGGGGGAGGGCCAGCCGCTGGACGGCGAGGTCGCGTTCAAGCTCTACGATACCTACGGCTTCCCCGTCGATCTGACCGCCGACATCCTGCGCGGCCAGGGACGGACCCTGGACCAGACCGGGTTCGACACGGCGATGGAACGCCAGCGCGCCGCCGCCCGCAGGTCCTGGTCGGGCTCCGGCGAGGCGGCGACCGACCGCACCTGGTTCGAAGTCCGCGACGCGGTCGGCGCGACCGAGTTTCTGGGCTACGACACGACGACGGCGGAAGGGGTGGTCACCGCCTTGCTCGTCGACGGCGACCGTGTCGAGACCGCCGCCGAGGGCGACGAGGTGCTGTTCGTCGTGAACCAGACCCCGTTCTACGGCGAGAGCGGTGGTCAGATGGGCGACACGGGCACCATCCGCGCGGCCGGCGGTGCGACGCTGACAGTCACCGACACGCAGAAGAAACTGGGCGACGTCTTCGTTCATGTCGCCCGCATTGACGGCGGCGCGGTCGCGGTCGGCGACGCGGTCGAGCTCACGGTTGACGCCGACCGGCGCGACCGGCTGCGCGCCAACCATTCCGCCACCCACCTGCTGCACGAGGCGCTGCGCCGCCGGCTTGGCGATCACGTCGCCCAGAAGGGCTCGCTGGTCGCTCCGGACCGCCTGCGGTTCGATTTCAGCCAGCCGACGGCGATCGCCCGCGAGGACCTTGCCTGGATCGAGGCCGAGGTGAACCGGAGGGTCCGCCAGAATTCGCCGGTGACCACGCGGCTGATGACACCGGATGCCGCGATCGGCGAGGGCGCCATGGCGCTGTTCGGCGAGAAGTACGGCGACGAGGTCCGTGTCGTCTCCATGGGCGGCGACCAGGGAGCCGAGGGCAAGTCGGCCTGGTCTGTCGAGCTCTGCGGTGGCACCCATGTCGGGCGCACCGGCGACATCGGACTGGTGAAGCTGGTCTCCGAGGCGGCGGTCGCCGCCGGGGTGCGCCGGGTCGAGGCGGTCACAGGGATTGGGGCGCTCGACTGGATGAATGCCCGCGAGACCGCGCTCGCCGAGGCCGCGTCCGAACTCAAGACCACGCCCGAGGACCTGCCGGCCCGCGTCCACGCCCTGCTCGAAGAACGCCGGCGGCTGGAGCGGGAACTGGTCGAGACTCGCAAGAAACTCGCCTCCGGAGGCGGGGGCGGCGGAGCCACGAAGACGGTCGGCGACATCACCTTCGCCGCGCGGGCGCTGGACGGTGTTCCGGCGCGCGAGCTCAAGGGCGTGGCCGACGGTCTCAAGCAGGAGATCGGCTCCGGCGTCGTGGCCGTCGTCAGCAACGACGACGGAAAGGCCTCGCTGGTGGTCGGTGTGACCGATGACCTGACCGGGCGGATCAGTGCCGTCGATCTCGTGCGTGCCGGATCGGCCGCGCTCGGCGGCAAGGGCGGCGGCGGCCGGCCGGACATGGCCCAGGCCGGCGGTCCGGACGGAGACGCCGGCGCCAAGGCGCTGGAAGCCATCGAAGCGGCCTTGGCCTCGGCCTCCGCCGCCGCGTAAGGTCTGGGCAGCGTCCGCGGCGGGCCGGGCGTGCCCCGATCCCGCCGCGATTGCATTTCAGGCTGACGGCGGCGACCCGACCCGAACCGCCACGACCCGAACCGCCACGACCCGATCTGCGAGGTGAGATGAACGACTTCCAGCAACCCGCTCGTTTCGAGGGCAGCGCCAGCTACGTGGCGACCGAGGACCTGCGTGTGGCGGTCAATGCCGCGGTCCAGCTCGCCCGCCCGCTGCTGGTGAAGGGCGAGCCCGGGACCGGCAAGACCGTGCTGGCCCGCGAGATCGCCGACGCCCTGGGCAAGCCGCTGATCGAATGGCACGTCAAGTCGACGACGAAGGCGCAGCACGGGCTGTACGAGTACGATGCGGTGGCGCGGTTGCGCGACGGCCAGCTCGGCGACGAACGGGTGGCGGACATCTCCAACTACATCCGTCGCGGCAAGCTGTGGGAGGCGTTCACCGCGCCGGAGCAGGCGGTGCTGCTGATCGACGAGATCGACAAGGCGGATATCGAGTTCCCGAACGACCTGCTGCTCGAACTCGACCGCATGGAATTCCATGTCTACGAGACCGGCGAGACGGTGACGGCGCGGCATCGGCCGATCGTCATCATCACCTCGAACAACGAGAAGGAACTGCCGGACGCCTTCCTGCGTCGCTGTTTCTTCCACTACATCCGGTTCCCCGACGCCGACACCATGGCGGCGATCGTCGAGGTGCATTTCCCGAAGCTGAAGCAGGACATGCTGCGCGCCGCACTCACCGCCTTCTTCGAAATCCGCGAGGTGCCGGGGCTGAAGAAGAAACCGTCGACGTCGGAGCTGCTGGACTGGCTGAAGCTGCTGCTGGTCGAGGACATCCCGCCGGAGGCGCTGAAGGTGACCGACAAGAAGGACCTGATTCCGCCGCTATACGGCGCGCTGCTGAAGAACGAGCAGGATGTGCACCTGTTCGAACGCCTGGCTTTCCTGGCGCGCCGCGAGGGGAGGGCGTGATGCGGAGACTGATGCTGGCATCCGTCCTCGCGCTTCTCGCGTCTCCGGTCTCCGCCGGCGAGCTTCTGGACGCCGCGCCGGAGGCGATGCGCGCCTATGCCGACCGGGCCGGCTATATCCTGAGCTCGATCGAGGTCTGCGGCGGCGACGCGGAGGAGGAGGAGTACTTCCGCTCGATCGCCCGCGACAACCTCGTCCAGATCGGCGCCGACGACGAGGACCTCGGCTTTCTCGAGCATCACATGGAAGCGGCGGCCAAGGAGGCCCATCCCCGCAAGCGCGACTGCGACGAGGAAGGTGCCGTGCCCGTCGCCTCCGACCTCTTCCTGCATCGCAACGCCATCGAGCAGGCGGTGAAAGGACAGTAGCACCGTGTTCACCCGCTTCTTCACCGCGCTGCGCGACGCCAGGCTTCCGGTCTCGATCACCGAGTATCTGACCCTGCTGCGGGCGGTGCGGGACGGCGTGGCGGGCGGCTCCGTCGACGATTTCTACTATCTCTCCCGCGCCACCCTGGTGAAGGACGAGCGCCATCTCGACCGTTTCGACCGGGTGTTCGGCCATGTCTTCCAGGGCATGGAGGCGCTGGACGAGCTGTTCGGCGCGGAGATCCCGGACGAGTGGCTGAAGAAGATGGCCGAGCTGAACCTCAGCGACGAGGAGAAGCGCGAGATCGAGGCCATGGGCGGCTGGGACAAGCTGATGGAGACCCTGCGCCAGCGCCTGGAGGAGCAGAAGGGCCGCCACCAGGGCGGCAGCAAGTGGGTCGGCACGGCCGGCACTTCGCCCTACGGCGCCTACGGCTACAATCCCGAGGGCGTGCGTATCGGTCAGGACGGCAACCGCAACTTCCGCGCGGTCAAGGTCTGGGACAAGCGCGAGTTCCGCAATCTCGACGACAGCGTGGAGATCGGCACCCGCAACCTGAAGGTCGCCCTGCGCAAGCTGCGCCGTTTCGCCCGCCAGGGCCGGCCCGACGAACTGGATCTCGACGGCACGATCCGCCAGACCGCGAAGAACGGCGGCTGGCTCGATCTGCAGATGCGGGCCGAGCGGCAGAACGTGGTCAATGTCATCCTGTTCTTCGATGTCGGCGGCTCCATGGACCCCTATGTGAAGGTCTGCGAGGAGCTGTTCTCCGCCGCGCGCAGCGAGTTCAAGCACCTGGAATTCTTCTACTTCCACAACTGCCCGTATGAGCGCCTGTGGAAGGACAACCGGCGCCGCCATGTGGAGCGCATCGACACCGAGGAGGTGCTGCGGACGTTCGGGCCCGACTACAAGGCGGTGTTCATCGGTGATGCGTCCATGAGCCCGTACGAGATCGCCGTGGCCGGCGGCAGCGTCGAGCACATGAACCCGGAGCCGGGTGGCGCGTGGATCCGGCGCATGACCGAGCATTTCCAGCGTTCCGTCTGGCTGAACCCGGTGCAGGAGCGGTTCTGGCAGTACACCCAGTCCGTTGCCATGGTGAAGGAGCTGATGGAGGAACGGATGTTCCCGCTCACCCTCGACGGGCTCGACCGGGCGATCCGGGAAATGAACAGTTGAGCCTCGCCGGGGATGGGCGGCCGGACCCGCGCCTGAACGCCTATCGTACCGATCTGGCCGACGCCCGGCTCGAGGGGCAGGTCAAAGCCGCACGGTTCGTGACGGGCGAACCGGCCTGCGTCGCGACCGGCACCGCGTCGCTGCGCGAGGCGCCGGTGGAGGAAGCGCGCCAGGGCTCGGAACTGCTCTACGGCGAGGCGGTAACGGTCTTCGAGCGCAAGGGAGGCTGGGCCTGGGTGCGCAACGGGACCGACGGCTATGTCGGCTACCTGCGCGAAGACACGCTGGCCCCGGCGGAGGGGACGCCGCCGACCCATCGGGTGACGGGCCTGCGCAGCTACCTGTTCGACACCCCGGACCTGAAGACCCGGCCGCGCGCCATCCTGCACATGACCAGCCGGGTCGCGGTGACCGACCGGCACGAGGGTTGGGCCAGGGTCGCCCATGGCGGCTGGCTCTGGGCGGCGCATCTGACACCGCTGCGCGAGGTGGAGCGCGATCCGGTGGCCGTCGCCCGCCGGTTCATGGGCGCGCCCTATGCCTGGGGCGGGCGGTCGACCACCGGGCTCGACTGCTCGGCGCTTGTGCAGTTGGCGCTCGCCGCCTGCGGGATCGACTGTCCGCGCGATAGCGACATGCAGGAGGGATCGGTCGGCGAGACGGTCGCGTCCCCGGAGCAGGCCCGTCCGGGCGACCTGCTGTACTGGCCGGGACATGTGGCGTTCCTGCTGGAGGGCGACCGCATCCTCCACGCCAACGGCCACCACATGGCGGTGGCCGAGGAGCCGCATGCCGACTTCCGGACCCGGAACATGGCGAAGATCGGCGATGTGAGGACGGTGCGGCGGATACCAACCCCCTGATTCAGTGAAGGCGTTATCCCGGTGGAGCCCGGACCTGGGCCGGGGTACGGCCTACGTCCCCACCCGGATGTCCAACCAGCGCCGCGGTGTGCAGGTGGCCAGGTCGCCGGCGCGCAGCAGCACCGTGGTCGTGCTCGCCTCGACGATCGCCGGACCGGCCACCTCCTGATCGGGGGCGAGGTCGTCGAAGCCGTAGATCGGCGCGTCGACCCAGCCGTCGAGATAGATCGGCCGGGCGCCGCGCGGCTCGGCGGGGGAACCGACCTCGGCCTGCGGTTCCTGCGGCGGAGCGGGGAGCTGGCCGATGGCCGCCACCTTGGCATTGACCAGGACCGGCGCGCGGTCGGGCAGGCTGTAGGTGTAGAGCGCCTCGTGCCGGGCCTCGAACATCGCTTTCAGGCGCTCGAGCACGTCCGGCGCGTCCAGGTCCAGGTCGTCGAGCGGCACGTCGATCTCGTAGACCTGCTCGCCGTAGCGCATGTCGGCGGAGCGCGCGGTGGTCACCGCGCCGTCGAACCAGGAGGCGAGGTATTCCCGCCCCTCTTTCTCCATGCCGCGGAACAGGGCGCGCACCGCCTCGGCCTGCAGGCCCTCGGTGTCGCCGATATGGGTGCGGATGGTCTCGTAGCGCAGGTCGGTGGTCAGCATGCCCCAGGCCGACAGCACCGAGGCGACCCGCGGGACGATCACGCGCTGCAGGTCGAGCATCCGGGCGAGGCCGGTGACGTGCAGGCCGGCGGCGCCGCCGAAGCCGAACAGGGCGAAGCGCCGCGGGTCGACGCCCCGGCGGACGGTGGCGAGGCGGATGCCTTCCGCCATCTGGGTGTTCACCACCCGGTGTACCCCGGCCGCGGCCTCGATCATCGACACGCCGAGCGTTTCGCCGAGACGGGTGAGGGCGGCCTCCGCGCCCTTGCGCTCCAGTTTGTCGGCGCCGCCGAGGAAGCCAGACGGATCGAGGTAGCCCAGCACCACGTTGCTGTCGGTCACCGTCGGTTCGGTCCCACCGCGCCCGTAGCAGACCGGGCCCGGCACCGCACCGGCGCTGTGCGGACCGACCTGGAGCAGGCCGGCGCCGTCGACCCGGGCGATGGAGCCGCCGCCGGCCCCCAGGGTCACGATGTCCAGGCTCGGCAGGGCGATGCGCTCGCCGGCGATGGCGCGGTCGGAGGCCAGCGCGATCTCGCCGCTGTCCACCAGGGAGATGTCGGAGGAGGTGCCGCCCATGTCGAACGGGATCAGGTTCTCCACCCCGGTGAGTTCCGCCGCGTGGCGCGCGCCGGCGAGGCCGCCGGCCGGGCCGGACAGCACGGTGGCGACGGCGGACCGGATGGCCTCGGCGATTGGCGCCACGCCGCCATGGGAGAGCACGATCAGGGTGGCGTTCCTGTAGCCCGCCTCGTCCAGCCGGGTCTCCAGCCGGCGCAGGTAGCGCTGCAGGGCCGGGCCGACATAGCCGTTCACCACGGTGGTGGAGATCCGCTCGTACTCCTTGATCTGCGGCAGCACGTCGGCGGATACGCAGACATAGGCGTCCGGCAGGGCCGCGCGGATGACGTCGGCGGTCGCCCGCTCATGGGCGTCGTTGGCGTAGCTGTGCAGGTAGCAGACGGCGACCGACTCGACCTTCTCCGCCTTCAGGGTCTCGATGGCGGCGGCCAGCGACGCCTGGTCCAGCGGGATCTCGACCGAGCCGTCATGGCGCATGCGCTCCTTGACGCCGAGCCGCAGGTGGCGCGGCACCAGGGCCTCCTGGCGCGGCAGGCGCAGGTTGTAGCGGTCGGGCTTCAGCCCTTCGCGCATCTCCAGCACGTCGCGGTGGCCCTCGGTGGTCAGCAGGGCGAGCTTCGCCCCCTTGCGTTCCAGCAGGGCATTCGTGGCGACGGTCATGCCGTGGACGATCCGCTCTGTCTTTGCCAGCAGATCGGCGCGCGACAGGTCCAGCATGCCGGCCAGCTTCTCCAGCCCGTTAAGCAGGCCGATGGACTGGTCCTCGGGCGTCGACGGGGTCTTGGCGAAGGTGACGGTGCCGGCGTCGTCGACCGCGACGAGGTCGGTGAAGGTGCCGCCGATATCGATGCCGATGCGATAGGTCATGGTGTCCTGAGCGCTCATGTCAGTGTCTGCCCCTCAGCGCTGGGCGAGGGGAGGGAGGCCGGCGCGCGCGTCGGCGGCGCGGTCCTCGTCGGTACGACTGGCGGGGTCGCCCCACCCACCGCCCCCGGCGGACTGCACGTGGAAGACCGAGCCGGCGGGGACCAGCAGGCCCTCGCGCTTGGTCTTCAGGACCACGGGATCCCCAGACGGCGGGTGCATGGTGTAGAGGTGGACGGCCCCGTCCTCGCCGCCGGCCCGGCCCTTGGACGGGACCCGCGCGCCTTCGCCGGCGGTGTTCACCACGGCGTCCCTCTCGGTCTCGAGGCGCAGGCGCAGCTCGCCGCCCGCACCCCCGACATACCGGCCGTCGCCGCCGGAACCGGGACGAAACTCGTGGGTCTCGAAGAACAGCGGGAACCGGGCCTCGGCCACTTCCACCGAGCCGAACTTCAGGCCGCCGGCGGAGTGCCACTCACCGGAGCTGTGCCAGCCGTCGCCGCCGGGCGAGGCACCGGCCCCCGGACGGGCGTGGAACATGTGCCAGATGAACGGCCGGTCGGAGCCGGGATACGTCCCCTTGATGGCGAGGCGGAAACGCTTGCCCCAGCCGGCCATGGCCCGGTCGGGACAGGCCGGCGCGATGGCGTCGACGATCGCCTCGACGATCTCCTGGCTGCAGTGCGAAGTGCAGAGCGTGACCGGCGCGCCGGGTCGGGCCCAGACCACCGTCCCCTCCTTGGCGATCACCTTGATCGGCCGCATGGAGCCCTCGTTCTTCGGAATCTCCTTGTCGAGCAGGAAGGCGATGGCCATGGCCACGCCGGAGCGCATGTTGGCGAAGGAGGAGTTGATGAAGGAGGTGACTTGCGGCGACGATTCGGTGAGGTCGACCGTGAGGCCGCCGTCCTCAATCGTCACCGTGGCGCGCACGACCACGTCGGTATTGCCCCGCCCGTCATCGTCCAGCGGCGCCTCGCCGCGATAGGTGCCGTCCGTCCAGGTGGCGATCACCGCGCGGGCCTGACGCTCGGAACCGTCGAGGATCTGCGAGACGGCGGCCAGCACGGTGTCGGCGCCGAACTCTCCGATCAGCGCCTGCAGTCGCCGCTCGCCCAGATGGACGGAGCCGGTCTGCGCCGCCAGATCGCCGAGGAAGTCGCGCGGATGGCGCACGTTGATCGACAGCATGTGCAGCAGGTCCTCGCGGGTCTTGCCCTTGTCCGCCAGCCGAATCGGCGGAATGCGGATACCCTCCTGCCAGATCTCCGTCGCCGCAGCGTTGTAGGCGCCGTGGGTGGCGCCGCCGATATCGGAATGGTGGGCCCGGTTGACGGTCCAGAACACCAGCCGGTCGCCGGCGAAGACCGGCACGAAGGCGGTGACGTCGGGCAGGTGGCTGCCGCCGAAATATGGGTCGTTCAGCAGGAACACGTCGCCCGGATGCACGTCCTCGCCGAAATACTCGACCACAGCACGGGTCGCCCAGGGCATCGCGCCCACATGGACCGGAATGTGCTCCGCCTGGGCCACCAGATCGCCGTCGGCGGCGCAGATCGCCATGGAGAAGTCGCGGGACGAGTTGAGGATCTGCGAATAGGACGTGCGCAGCATGGCTTCACCCATCTCCTCGACGATGCCGACCAGCCGGTGCTGGACGACGGAGGTGGTGATGGGATCGATCTCGCGGGAAGTGTCGGACATCGGAGGCACCGTCTGCTGGAGAGACACCGAGCTTAGGGCCGATGTTGCGGTGCGTCATCCCGTGAAAACAGCGCGGTGGATATATTGACGCATACGTAATTCATCATCAAACTCCCACGATGACCGACCGCTTCACCATGACCCAGCTCGTGCGCGAACTCGGACTCACCAGCCGGGCGATCCGGTTCTACGAGCAGCAGGGGCTGATCTTCCCTGGCCGCAGCGGCCGCTCGCGCGTTTTCTCGGGACGCGACCGCACCCGGCTCATCCTCATCCAGCGGGGGCGGCGACTCGGCTTTTCAATCGCGGAAATCCGGGAGATTCTCGATCTCTACGATCCGGCCGAGGGGGATCGCGCGCAGCTCGTCCATCTGCTCCGCAAGATCCGCGACCGCCGCGCCCAACTCGAGGCCCAGCGTCGTGACATCGAGATCATCGAGGCGGAGCTGGCCACGTTGGAGGAGACCTGCCTGGATCGCCTGGCGGAGGATGCGGCGTGACGCCCATTTCTAACGCGAACGTCAATTTCCGAACCGCCAATCCGGCCTTTGCCGAGCGTGTGCGGCAGTCCTTCGCCCGTCAGCCGTTCATGCATCTCATCGCTGCCGAGATGGTCGAGGTCGCGCCCGGCGCGGTGGAGATCCGGCTGCCGTTCCGGCCTGATCTGGCGCAGCAGCACGGCTTTTTTCACGGCGGCGTCGTCGGCACGCTGGCGGACAATGCCTGCGGCTATGCCAGCTTCACGCTGGCCGACGCGGAAAGTTCGGTGCTGACGGTGGAGTACAAGCTGAACCTGATGGCGCCGGCCGCCGGCGAGACCCTGGTCGCCCGCGGCCGGGTCCTGCGGCCGGGCCGCACCCTGGTGGTGGCCCAGGCCGATGTCTTCACGCTCAGGGAAGGCGTGGAGAAACCAGTTGCCACGGCGCTGGCGACCCTGATGCTGATGGCCGGAATGGCCGACGAACCTCATGATCACAAGTCCAGCCAAACGGACGGAACCCCATGATCCCCAACGATTATCCGAGCCTGAACTTCGACCTCGGCGAGACCGCGGACATGCTGCGCGACAGCGTGCGGAGCTTCTCGGCCGACGAGATCGCCCCGCGCGCCGCCGAGATCGACCGCGACAACACCTTCCCCCACGACCTGTGGCGCAAGATGGGCGAGGTCGGCGTGCTCGGCGTCACCGTGGGCGAGGAGTACGGCGGTGCGGGCATGGGCTACCTGGAGCACTGCGTCGCCATGGAGGAGATCAGCCGCGCCTCGGGCTCGGTGGGGCTCAGCTACGGCGCCCATTCCAATCTCTGCGTCAACCAGATCAACCTGAACGGCACCGAGGACCAGAAGCAGCGCTACCTGCCGAAGCTAATCAGCGGCGAGTATGTCGGCGCGCTCGCCATGAGCGAGCCGGGGGCCGGCTCCGACGTGGTCTCCATGAAGCTGCGGGCGGAGAAGAAGGGCGACCGCTATGTCCTCAACGGCTCGAAGATGTGGATCACCAACGGCCCGACCGCCGACGTGATCGTCGTCTATGCCAAGACCGATCCGGACAAGAACCAGCACGGCATCACCGCCTTCCTGGTCGACACCAAGGCCAAGGGCTTCTCGGTCGCCCAGAAGCTCGACAAGCTCGGCATGCGCGGCTCCGACACTGGCGAGCTGGTGTTCGACAATGTCGAGGTGCCGGAAGAGAATGTGCTCGGCCAGGTCGATGGCGGGGTGCGCGTGCTGATGAGTGGCCTCGATTACGAGCGCGCGGTGCTCGCCGCCGGGCCGACCGGGCTGATGCAGGCGGCGATGGACGTGGTCATTCCCTACGTCCACGAGCGCGAGCAGTTCGGCAAGCCGATCGGCACCTTCCAGATCATGCAGGCCAAGATCGCCGACATGTACGTCATCATGAACGCGGCGAAATCCTACGTGTACACCGTCGCCAAGGCCTGCGACCGCGGCGAGGTCACCCGCAAGGACGCCGCCGGCGCGATCCTCTACGCCGCCGAGAAGGCGACCTGGATGGCGCTGGAGGCGATTCAGTGCCTCGGCGGCAACGGCTACACGATGGACTACCCGACCGGACGCATCCTGCGCGACGCCAAGCTCTACGAGATCGGCGCCGGCACCAGCGAAGTCCGCCGCATGCTGATCGGCCGGGAGCTGTTCAAAGAGACGGCATAAGGGCAGCGGGAGGCTCGGAGTGTTATTGGGTGTTGATTGCACCGCCAGGTGAGGGCAGGGTACCATTTGGCGAGAACATAGTGGGAACAAACGCGATGTCGGAACCTGACGCAAGTCCCTCTCGCTGCACCTGGCCCGGCGAGCACGCGGACTACATCGCCTATCACGACGACGAGTGGGGGCGGCCGGTCGGGGACGATGTCCGGCTGTTCGAGAAGATCTGCCTCGAGGGCTTCCAGTCCGGCCTGTCCTGGCTGACCATTCTGCGCAAGCGCGAGGCGTTCCGCGCCGGCTTCGCCGGGTTCGACTTCCGCCGGGTGGCGGCGTTCGGCGAGGAAGACGTGCAGCGGCTGCTGGCCGACAAGGGCATCGTGCGCCACCAGGGCAAGATCCGCTCCACCATCAACAACGCGCGGCGCGCCGTCGACCTGGTGGAGGAGGCGGGATCGCTGGCCGCCTTCATCTGGAGCTTCGAGCCGAAGCCCGAGGACCGGCCGGACCGGTTCGACCGCGAGACCCTGAACGCGATCACCATGTCGGACGCTTCCAAGGCCCTGTCCAAGGCGCTGAAGAAGCGCGGCTGGAGCTTCGTCGGTCCGACCACGATGTACGCCTTCATGCAGTCGGTCGGAATCGTGAACGACCACCCGGACACCTGTGCCTTCCGCCAGGCCTGCGAGGACGACCGCGCGGCCTTCGTGCGGCCCCGCCCTTCCTGAAGACCCGCCCTTCCTAAACCGGAGACCGACCATGATCGGCAGACGCATCTATTCCGGCGCCCCGTTCGAGGAGATGGCGGGCTATGCCCGGGCGGTGATCGACCCGCCCTATGTCTTCGTCTCCGGCACCACCGGATTCGACCCGGACACGCTGGAGTTCCCCGAGGACGTGGAGGCGCAGTGCGAGAACTGCTTCCGCATCATTGAGCGGGCACTCGCCCAGGCCGGGTCGTCCCTGGAGCACCTGCTCCGGGTCCGGGTCTTCGTCGCCACCCGCGCGGAGTTCGAGCGGATCAAACCGATCGTCAAACGCCACTGCGACGCCGCCCGACCGGCCAACACGACCGTCCTGGCGGAACTGGTCGAGCCCTACATGCGGGTCGAGGTCGAGGTCACGGCCAAGATCGATCCCACGGCGGGCGATCTGTCGCGGTGACCGCTATCGCTCCCGCGGAGCCGACCCGACTAGCCGGCGGGGCGCGCGCCTTGCTAGTGTCCGACAGGACAGGGAGCAAAACGCGATGACCGATACAGCGACGACGATTCCCGCGCGCAAGGGCAAGGCGGTCCGGCTCCGGGCCGGGCAGGCCGTACGGGTGATCAACACGCCCGGAACGCAGGTGGTCGATACCTGGGCGTTCGTGGACGGCGACATGGCCGAGTTCATGTCGATGGAGCACAGCCGCGCCGCGATGAACCGGCTGACGCCGAAGACCGGCGACACCCTGGTCACCAACCACCGCCGGCCGATCCTCACCCTGGTGGAGGACACGTCGGGCGAGGTGCACGACACCTTCATCGCCGCCTGCGACCGCTGGCGTTATCTGGGGCTCGGGGTCGAGGGGTATCACGACAGCTGCGAGGACAACCTGCACGCGGCCCTGGCCGAGATCGGCCTGTCGTCGGCCGAGACGCCGAGCCCGCTCAACCTGTTCATGAACATCCCCTGGGACGCCGAGGGGCGGATCGACTGGAAACCGCCGGTCAGCGCGCCGGGCAGCCACGTCGTGCTGAAGGCGGCGCTGGACTGCGTCGTCGCCTTCTCCTCCTGTCCCCAGGACATCGTGCCGATCAACGGGATCAACTGCTCGCCGCAGGACGCGCATTTCGCCGTCGTGGACGGCGCGGCGTTCTGAGCCCGGAACCGAGGGAGACATCATGCCTACCGTCCTGATCACCGGCGCCAACCGCGGCATCGGCCTCGAACTCGCCCGCCAGTACGCAGCCGACGGCTGGCGGGTCATCGCCACCTGCCGCGACCCCGGAAAGGCCGGGGACCTGAAGGAGGTCGAGGGGGATATCGACATCTATCCGCTGGACGTCGACGACACGGCGAGCCTGGATGCCCTGGTCACCAGCCTCAAGGGCCAGGACATCGACGTGCTGTTCAACAACGCCGGCATCAACGTCAACAAGGTGCCGTCGGTCGGCGACATCGACTACGACGCCTGGGCCCGGACCATGGCGACCAACGTCTTCGGGCCGATCCGGGTGGCCTGGGCGTTCCGGGACAACGTGCTCGACTCGTCGATGAAGGTGATGGCCTTCACCAGTTCGCTGATGGCCTCGATCGAGCGCAATGGCGGCGGAAACGCCGTCTACCGGTCGTCGAAGACGGCGCTCAACATGGCGGCCCACTGCCTGTCGCTGGAGCTGGCCGACAAAGGCGTGATCGTCGCGCTGCTTCATCCGGGCCACGTGCGCACCGACATGGGCGGCCCGAGCGCGCCGGTCACCGCGGTCGAGAGTGCATCGGGCCTGCGCACGGTGATCTCCAAGCTGACGCCGGAGGACAACGGCTGCTTCCGCAACTACGACGGCACCGACTTCCCCTGGTAGGAAGCGGGCCCGCATCTGGGAGGACGACCCATGACCGAGGCCGGTGAGCCCGGAGGTGCCGCCAAGGCGCCCATCGACTTCTATTTCGACTTCTCCTCGCCCTACGGCTACCTCGCCGCCCAGAAGATCGGCGAGATGGCCAAGCTGTACGACCGCGCGGTCGACTGGAAACCGGTGCTCCTGGGCGTGATCTTCAAGACCACCGGCGCCCAGCCGCTGCTCGACATCCCGATCAAGGGGGCCTACGCGCGACGCGATATGGAGCGTATGGCCCGCATGATGGGGGTGCCGATCACCATGCCGGAGGTCATGCCGTTCCCGTCGATTTCGGCGGCGCGCGCGGTCTACTGGGCCAAGGACCAGGATGGCGATCAGGCCGTGGCGCTGGCCAAGGCGCTGTACGACGAGGCGTTCGGCCAGGGCGGGGACATCCGCGACGCCGACTCGGTGCTGCGTGTCGCCGGCGGCGTCGGGATCGATCCGGCCGTGCTGGGCGCGGCGCTCGGCGACGCCGCGGTCAAGGAGAGGCTCAAGACCGAGATCGAGGCGGCGATGCGGGCCGGGGTGTGCGGCTCGCCATTCTTCGTTGTCGACGGCGAACCGTTCTGGGGGGCCGACCGCCTCGACCATGTCGAACGCTGGCTCGCCACGGGAGGCTGGTAGGCCCGTGTCCGTGATCCGTTCGTCGGTCGATACCCGGTCCGACGCCTTCCGGCGGAATGCCGAGCGCACGGCGGCCCTGGTGGAGGAGCTGCGCGAGAAGGTGCGCACCGTCAAGCTCGGCGGCGGCGACAGGGCGCGCGAGCGTCACCTGTCGCGCGGCAAGCTTCTGCCGCGCGACAGGGTGCGGGCGCTGCTCGATCCGGGAGCACCTTTCCTGGAGTTCAGCCAGCTCGCGGCCGACGGCCTCTACGGCGGCGAGGTGCCGGGGGCCGGCATCGTCACCGGCATCGGCCGGGTCGGCGGGCGGGAATGCGTGGTGGTGTGCAACGACGCGACGGTGAAGGGCGGGACCTACTATCCGATCACCGTGAAGAAGCACCTGCGCGCCCAGGACATCGCCCGGGAGAACAATCTGCCCTGCGTCTACCTGGTGGACAGCGGCGGGGCCAACCTGCCGAACCAGGACGAGGTCTTCCCCGACCGCGACCATTTCGGCCGCATCTTCTACAACCAGGCGCAGATGTCGGCCGACGGCATTCCGCAGATCGCGGTCGTGATGGGAAGCTGCACGGCGGGCGGCGCCTATGTGCCGGCCATGGCCGACGAGAGCATCATCGTGAAGGGGCAGGGGACGATCTTCCTCGGCGGCCCGCCGCTGGTGAAGGCCGCCACGGGCGAGGTGGTCTCGGCGGAGGATCTCGGCGGCGCCGACGTCCACTCCCGGATCTCGGGCGTCACCGACCACATGGCGCAGAACGATCCCCATGCGCTGAGCCTGGCGCGGCGCATCGTGGAGAACCTGAATCGGCGCAAGCCGGCCAATGTGGAGATGCGCGATCCGGAGCCGCCGGCCTACGACCCGGCCGAGCTCTACGGCATCATGCCCGACGACCTGCGCAAGCCGGTGGAGATCCGCGAGGTCATAGCCCGCATCGTCGACGGCAGCGAACTGGACGAATTCAAGCCGCTCTACGGCACGTCCCTGGTCACCGGCTTTGCCCGGATCCACGGCTACCCGATCGGAATCGTCGCCAATAACGGCATCCTGTTTTCCGAATCCGCCCAGAAGGGCGCGCATTTCATCGAGCTCTGCGCCCAGCGCGGCATCCCGCTGCTGTTCCTGCAGAACATCACCGGCTTCATGGTCGGTCGCAAATACGAGGCCGGCGGCATCGCCAAGGACGGGGCCAAACTGGTGACCGCGGTGGCGACGGCGGCGGTGCCCAAGTTCACCGTGATCGTCGGCGGCTCGTTCGGCGCCGGGAATTACGGCATGTGCGGTCGGGCCTACTCGCCGCGCATGCTCTACACGTGGCCGACGGCGCGCATCTCCGTGATGGGCGGCGAACAGGCGGCCAACGTGCTGGGCCAGGTCCGCCGCGACGGCCTGGAGGCGCGCGGCGAGAGCTGGAGTGCCGAGGACGAGGAAGCCTTCAAGGCGCCGATCCGCGCCCAGTACGAGACCCAGGGCCATCCGTACTACGCGACGGCCCGCCTGTGGGATGACGGCATCGTCGATCCGGCGGAGACCCGCACGGTGCTGGCCCTGTCCCTGTCGGCCGCGCTGAACCGCGAGATCGGCCAGACCAAGTTCGGCGTGTTCCGGATGTGACCACCGGTCGGCGGCGCAGGCCCTTGGGCGCGTGGTGCCGACCTTGTGCTCGCCGCCCGGGAATGACAAGTGAAGGGGCGATATGAACGAGCGAGGAAATCCGCCATGACCCGCCACGACATCCAGCGTCCCGACACCATCCTCGTCGAGCGCGACGACCGTGGGGTGGTGCGCCTGACCCTGAACCGGCCGGAGATCCGCAACGCCTTCGACGACGTGCTGATCCAGGACCTGACCGAAACGCTGGAACGCCTCGCCGGCGAGGAGGACGTGCGCGCCCTGGTCCTGACCGGTGCGGGAGCCGCCTTCTCCGCCGGTGCCGAAATCGGCTGGATGAAGAAGGCCGGCGGCCAGGGCGACCACGACAATTTCCAGGACGCGATGAAGCTGGCCGGGCTGATGAAGCGGCTCGACAGCATGCCGATGCCGACCATCGCGCGGGTGAACGGTGCCGCACTCGGCGGTGGCGTCGGCCTGACGGCCACCTGCGACATGGCGGTGGCGGTGAGCGGCGCGATCTTCGCCTTCAGCGAGGTCAAGCTCGGCATCATTCCGGGAGCGATCAGCCCGTATTCGCTGCGCGCCATCGGCGAGCGTGCCGCCCGACGTTATTTCCTGACCGGTGAGCGGTTCGACGCGGAAACGGCGCTACGCCTCGGCCTCGTGCACGAAGTGGCGGCGGACGAGGCGGCGCTGGACACCGCGGTGGACGGTCTGCTGAAGCACGTTACAGGCTCGGGTCCGCGCGCGGTGCGGGCGTCGAAAGACCTGATCGGCCACGTTGCCGGCCGTCCGATCGACGACCTGCTGGTCCGCGACACGGCCCAGCGCATCGCCCGCCAGCGATCGACCGACGAGGCGAAGGAAGGGCTGAGCGCCTTCCTGGAGAAGCGCAGGCCGTCGTGGTGAGCGGCCTGGCGGCGCTGTGAGGCCGCCCGGCTACTCCGCTGCGGTTCCGGTGCCCGTCGTGGTGCCCGGCGTCGCGTCGGAACCTGCCGGCGGGGTCTTCGACGCCTCGATCTCGTCGATCATCTCCCGGATCTCGTCGATCCGCTCGCCGTAGAGATCGCTCGCGGTGTCCCGGTTCTCCGCCTGCAGGTACTTGGCGAGAGCCGACTGGAACTCGCCGACCGCGATCAGGCTGTCGCCCCATGCGGCCAGGAATTCGGGATCGTCGACACCGAGCATCGCCGCGGTCTCGAACCGTTGGTTTGCCAGCAGGTGGTTGCCGGCCTCGGCGTAGCCTCGCGCGAAGCGCACGAAGCGGTCGCCGACGGCGCTGTCGAGCGCCACCGCCTCCTCGTAGAGGCGACGGGCGCCGTCCTCGTCGCCGAGCCCTCGGACCACGTCGCCGAGGAACACCGTGACGACGGGGTCGCCGCCCGCCGCCTCGTTGGCTTCCTGCAGGTCCTCGAACGCGGCGCGGACGTCGCCGGCGCTGACATGCGCGAGACCGCGCACCGTATGGGCCAGGCTCACATTCGCTTCGGTGCAGATCGGCGACACCGTGGCCGAGCAGTCGCGCAGCAGCGCCGAGGTGGCGTCGATGGTGCGCGAGTACTCGCCGACCCGGGAATCCGCGATGAGGTCGTAGGCCGCCGCCTCGAACGGCGACATGTAGGCGATGGTCGCGTGGGCGACGGTCTCGAACAGCTGGTCCGTGGCGTCGATGCGCAGGTCGCCGGTCCGCACGGTCGGCCCGTACAGCGCATGATCGCCGCGCAGGCGCCAGAAGGCGGTGTCGTCGCGCTGAACGATCTCGATGTCGATGCGCGGCGGCTCCAGCCCGAGGGTGGACTGGCCGGCGCGGATCAGGCCGGCCAACCCGAAATAGCTCGCCACCTCGCCGGCGACGGTCGCCTGGCCGCCCTTGAGCACGTTGGTCTGTGACTGGGTGGCGGTTTCGCGCCGGATCCGGTCGATCTGATCGACCACCTGGTTGACGAAGATCTTCGGCGTGTAGCCCTGGTCGGAAAGATAGGGCGGCAGCGCCTGGGTCTGGATCTCCCAGGTCCCGAAGGCGGCCACCGTGGTCAGCGTCAGAACGCCGAGATACACCGACATCCCGTATGCGACGAGCGTCAGGTCCATGCGGTCCCCCTTCGTTGGCCGTTCGGCCTTCTGGTGACCGGTCGGGCGGGCCCAGACCGGTCGGATATGGCGAGTATAGCCTTCACCGATGACATTATGACGCGCGAGCGAAGCGCAGGGAAAGGCAAGACATGCCGCCATCGACCTTGGCGGCCTCGCTGTTCGGCAGCTCCACCACCCTGTAACCTGCCGCGCGCACGGCGTCGACGGTGCGCGGGAAGCCGGCCGGCATCAGGACGGCGCCATTCACTCTGACCGCGTTGGCCGCCGCTTCTTCCCCGTCGGCAACGAAAATCTGGCGGTAGCCGGCGAACGTTCCGCCTTCGGCGAGGCGTCGCGTGGTCAGGATGGTCTCGCCGTCGAGCAGCCCGCAATCGGTCTTGAAGTGCAGCACCTCCGGCGGGGTGGCCAGCTCACGCACGCGGTAGCCCCAGTCCGACACCGCCACTCGCAGGGCCTCGATCCCCGCGCCGTTGGTGCGGGCCGAGCGGCCGACCAGGATCTCCCGATCGGTGACCAGCACGTCTCCGCCCTCGATCCGCCCATGGCCGTGATCCCCAAGTTCCGGCAGGGGAACGACCACATCGAACGCCGCGTGCAGCGCCGGTTCGATCAGGACCGCCTCGCCGAGCCGGCTGGGTGCGCCGGGGCGCATCGGCACCGCGCCCTCGGGCAGGCAGAGGGCGGCGTCCTCCACGAACACACTGTCGGGGAACTCCTCGAGCGGGTCGAGCACGGTGATCGCCACGCCCTCGGCCAGCAGCGCGTCGCAGTAGGCCGCGTGCTGGGCACGGAACAGGTCGACGTCGGGCGTTCCGGTATCGACCGCCCGCAGGCCGTCGACGATGCTCGCCGCCGGTCGGCGCAGGATCGCGTGGGTGAAGCGATAGGACTGTCCGGGGCTGGGCATGGTGGGCTCGCGGGCGGTTGGACCGAGGCCCATATGTCCGAACGGTGCGGCACACGTCCACCGCCGAATTGTCCGCGGCGGCGTCCGGTGTCGCGCTCCGCGTCCTGTTCGCACGATGCCCGCAGGGTGACCCATCGTCACCTTTGAATTCCAGGCGCCGGCTTCCTATGCTCACCGCCCCGAGATTCTGGATCCGTGCCGATGTTCTCCAGTCTGCTGATCGCCAACCGGGGCGAGATCGCCGTGCGGATCGCCCGTACCGCGCGCGCCATGGGTCTGCGCACCGTCGCGGTGTTCTCCGATGCCGATCGCGACGCTCCCCACGTCCGGGCCTGCGACGAGGCCTGGCCGATCGGCCCGGCTCCTGCGGCCGAGAGCTATCTGGTGGCCGACCGGATTCTCGATGTCGCCCGGCGCTCGGGGGCGGAAGCGATCCATCCGGGCTACGGGTTCCTCTCGGAGAACGCCGCCTTCGCCGAAGCCTGCGCCGCGGCCGGTGTCGCCTTTGTCGGACCGCCGGCGGCGGCCATCGAGGCGATGGGCTCCAAGGCCGGGGCGAAGGCCCTCATGGAGACGGCGGGGGTGCCGCTGGTGCCGGGGTATCACGGCGCCGACCAGTCCGCCGATCGGCTGGCGGCGGCGGCGCGGGAGATCGGCTTCCCGGTTCTGCTCAAGGCGTCGGCCGGCGGCGGCGGCAAGGGCATGCGGGTGGTGGCCGGTGACGGCGACCTGGCCGGCGCGATCGCCGGCGCCCAGCGGGAGGGGCGGGCCTCCTTCGGCGACGACCGACTGATCGTCGAGAAGTACCTGGAGCGGCCGCGCCACGTCGAGGTGCAGGTCTTCGCCGACACCCACGGAAACACGGTCCACCTGTTCGAGCGCGACTGCTCGGCCCAGCGCCGCCACCAGAAGATCCTGGAGGAGGCGCCGGCCCCCGGGCTCGATCCGGCGCTTCGGGCCGCCATGGGAGCGGCGGCCGTCGCCGCGGCCGAGGCCGTCGGTTATGTGGGCGCGGGCACCGTCGAGTTCATCCTGGATGCCGGGGGCAGCTTCCATTTCATGGAGATGAACACCCGCCTCCAGGTCGAGCACCCGGTGACCGAGCTGGTCACCGGTCTCGACCTCGTCGCCCTGCAACTCCGGGTGGCGGCGGGCGAGGCGCTGCCCTTCGCTCAGTCCGACCTGACGATCGACGGTCATGCGGTCGAGGTCCGGCTCTACGCCGAGGACCCGGCGCGCGACTTCATGCCCCAGACCGGGCGGCTGGAGCACCTGCGCTTCCCCGAGGGCGAGGGGATCCGGATCGATTCCGGCGTCGAGGAAGGGGGGACGGTCAGCGTCCACTACGACCCGATGATCGCCAAGGTGATCGCCCACGGTCCCGACCGGGAGCGTGCGCTGGCCCGGCTCGGCGCCGCCCTCGGACGCTGCGAGGTCGTCGGCGTCACCACGAACCGGGCGTTCCTGAAGGCCCTGGTCGAGCATCCCGAGGTGGTCGCGGGGCCGATCGATACCGGTTTCGTCGGTCGCGAGATCGCGGCCCTGGCGCCGCCGGCGGACGCCGCTCCGCCCTGGGTGGTCGCGCTGGCGGGGCTCGCCGAGATGCGCGCCCTGGCGCTAGCGGCGCGGGAGCGGGCGGCGAGGTCCGGCGATCCGCGCTCGCCGTGGGCGCGGGCCGATGCCTGGCGGCTGAATGACAGCGCCCACCACGATATCCGCTTCCGCCAGGGCGAGGGCGAGACGGTGGTCGAAATGCATGCGGCCGGGGACGGCTGGCGGGTGCGGGTCGGCGACTCGACGGTGTGTGTCGCCGCCGAGCCTGGCCCGGACGGTGCGCTGATGGCGACGGTCGACGGGGGCCGCCGGCCGGTCCGGGTCGTGGCCGAGCGCGACCGCCGCACCGTGCTTGCCGGTGGACGGGCCTGGACGCTGACCCTGATCGATCCGCTCGCCGGCATCGACGATGCGGGCGAGGGCGGCGGACGACTGGTCGCGCCGATGCCGGCCAAAGTGGTGTCGGTCTCGGTCGCCGCCGGCGATACCGTCGCCAAGGGCGCGACCCTCGTCGTGCTGGAGGCCATGAAGATGGAGCATACGATCACCGCGCCCGCCGACGGCACCGTCGCCGGTATTCCCGTGGCCGCCGGCGACCTGGTGGAGGAGGGTGCCGATCTGGTGGTGTTCGAGACGGAGGACGATGCGTGACCGCCTCGCCCCGACACATCGCGACGGTCGTCGTCCTGGCGGCCCTGTCCTGTACCCTTTGGTTCATGCCGGTGCCCGACGGCGCCACGCCCGAGATCATGCGGGCGGCGGCCCTGGTGGTGCTGGCGATCGGCGCGTGGGCGTCGGTGCTCCTGCCCGAGCATCTGGTGGCCGTCGCCTTCTTCCTCGCCGCCATGGTGCTTCACGTCTCGAGCCCGCCGGTCATCTTCTCCGGCTTCGCGAGCCCGGCCTTCTGGCTGGTGTTTGGCGGCCTGATCATCGGTGCCGCCGTCGACCGGACCGGGTTGGGCGGACGCATCGCGCGGACGCTGGTTCGGCGGTTCACGGGCGGCTATCTGGCGACGGTGGCCGGTGTCGTCACCGTGTGCCTCGCCCTCGGCTTCCTGATGCCGTCGACCATGGGGCGGCTGGTGCTGCTGCTGCCGATCGTGCTCGCCCTGGCCGACCGGCTGGGCTACCGCTCGGGATCGCGCGGGCGGACCGGTCTGGTGATCGCGACCGGCTTCGGTTCCTATCTCGGCCCGGTGGCGATCCTGCCGGCCAACGTGCCGAACAACGTGCTGCTCGGCGCGGCGCAGACCTTCCACGGCATCCAGATCCAGTATTTCGACTGGCTGCTGATCCATTTTCCGGTCCTCGGGGTGCTGAAATCGGTCCTCCTGGTGCTCGTTGTCTGGCGGCTGTTCAACGACATCCCGGTCGCCGCCGAGGCGGAGGAGGCGGACACCGCCGAGCGGACCTACTGGAGCGGAGACGAGCGGCGCCTCGCCCTCCTGCTCGCCGCCGCCCTGGCGCTGTGGGCGACCGACGCGGTCCACGGCGTGTCCCCGGCCTGGATCAGCCTGGCGGCCGGTCTGATCTGCCTGCTGCCGGCGGTGGGGCTGGTGCCGCCCCAGGCATTCCGCGACAAGGTCCCGATGAACCCGCTGATTTACGTCGCCGGCATTCTCGGGGTCGGGGCGCTGGTCGCCGACAGCGGCCTCGGCGAGACCCTGGCCCATCTGGTCCTGGACAACGTGGCGATGGACGGCGAACACCCGGCCAAGGCGTTCTTCGCCCTGTCGCTGATGACCGCGCTGCTCGGCACCGTGTCGACGATGCCCGGAATCCCCGCGATCCTCACCCCGATCGCCGGCGATATCGCCGCCGCCTCCGGCCTGCCCTTGAAGACGGTGCTGATGACCTTCGTGAACGGCTTCTCGACGGTGCTGTTTCCCTACCAGGTGCCGCCGCTGATCGTGCTGCTTCAGCTCGGCGGCATCCCGGCCTCGGCGGCGATCCGGACCGCGCTTGTCTCCGCGTTCTTCACCGTCCTGATCCTGATGCCGCTGAACTACGTCTGGTGGCGGATCATCGGGCTGCTGCCGTGAGCCGGCGCGCGCAGCCGCGGTCGTGACGGCGCTACCGATGGCCCTGAACCTGATCAAGCTCTGTGTCGGCATCGACACCGTCGAGCAGCTGGAGAGCTTCCAGCAACGCCGGCGGGCCGAGCTCGCGGCCGCGGGCCTGCCGCCGTACAATCGCCATCTCACGCGCAACTTCCCGCGCCGGGCCGACGAGATCCTGCGCCCGGAACGGGGGCCGGCGGGGTCGCTGTACTGGGTGATCCGGCGGGAGGTGCGGGCGCGCCAGCCCCTGCGCGCGATCGAGGAGGCGGTCGACCGGGAGGGGCGGCGCTGCTGCGCCCTGGTGTTCGAGCCCGACCTGATCCGCGTCGATCCGCGACCGCACCGTCCGTTCCAGGGCTGGCGCTATCTGGAGGCGGTCGACGCGCCGATCGACCTGGCCGGTGGCGACATGGCGGCGGACGATGAGATGCCGGAGGAGATGCGGCGGGAACTGCGGTCGCTGGGCCTGATCTGAAGCGCCGGTCCCGCAGCGAGAACGTACCGCCGGCGGCCGGTCGGTCGGTCGGGCTTAGCCGCCGCTGGCCGCGGTGCCGCCGGCGCGGGCGGGGGCGACCGTGAAGTCCACGGAGGTC
>OZ245843.1:290000-4102500 GCA_965228875.1 Thalassobaculaceae bacterium
GGCCTCTAGGATATCGGCGATCTTGCCCATGGTGACGGCCTTTGAGCGGACGTCGCCGAGCCGCTCGAAGACGGGGAGCTGTTCCTCCTGTCTGATGCGCAGCGCCTCGTCGGTCTGTCCGCGGGCCTCTAGGATATCGGCGATCTGGCCCATGGTGACGGCCTTCTCGCGCACGTCGCCGAGCCGCTCGAAGACGGGGAGCTGTTCCTCCTGTCTGATGCGCAGCGCCTCGTCGGTCTGTCCGCGGGCCTGAAGGATATCGGCGATCTGGCCCATGGTGACGGCCTTTGAGCGGACGTCGCCGAGCCGCTCGAAGACGGGGAGCTGTTCCTCCTGTCTGATGCGCAGCGCCTCGTCGGTCTGTCCGCGGGCCTGAAGGATATCGGCGATGCGACCCTGTACAACGGCGATCTCCCGTTGCGCCGAGTCGCCGTTCGAGGCCAGCAGATGGGCGACCTGCTCGAATATCGACCGCGCTTCATCAGGGCGCCCAACTTGCACCAGGCGGTCTGCCTGGCGCAGCAGAATGGCACCGGCGTCCTCAGGATCCACGTGCTGTCCGGTCTCTTGAAGCTCCCGGATCATCGCCGCTGCACGCGTCAGGAGCGTATCCGCGTCCTCGGCTTCCCCGGCGCCTGTCAGGACGTCAGCCTGCCCGATCATCAGATCCAGGAGTGCGGGCGTTCGCTCGTCACCGAAGAGCGCAATCGCCTCTCGGCCAAGATCGGCCGCTTCCCTGTAACTCTGCCGCTCCAGAGCGGATATCGCGTCGCGACCACACGCTGCCACGACCTCCTTCGATCGCGCCGTCAGGGCGAGACGGGTCAGGAATATGTCGGCGGCGTAGGGGCGATCGCGGCGGCCCTCGGTGCCGCCCCACGAGTCGAACAGGCGGCCCACCGCCGCGGCTGCGAGCGCGGCGGATTCCTCGTCGTCCAGGGGCGTCAGCTTGGGGCGGACAAGGGCGTTGACGGCCAGGGCCAGGGTGCCCGGTCGTACGATGTCCTCGAACGGCTCCAGCAGACCGAGGTCGACCAGCCGCTCCACCGATCCGCCGAGGGATGACGCGAGGTCGGCGAACACTTCCGCCGGGACCGGAAGGTCGAACAGCAGACCGGCCCTGAGCAGCGCTTGGCCCTCCGTGCCGGCGAGGTCGATCAGGCGGTCGAGGGTCAGACTCTCGAGGAACTTCCGGACCTGCGGTGTCTCGGGGGCCTGCTGCCCGTCGAGATAGGCTTCCATCTCGGCGAGCGCCGTCTCCGCGTAATCCAGGGGAACCTCCCGCGACAGGACGAGGGTCTGGCCGATCAGGTCCTGCAGGCCGGGATGTCCTCTCGCCACCTCCTGCGCGCGCTCGATCAGGCCGACGCGCTCGGTCAACTCGTCGGCAAACGTCTCGCCATAGCTGTCGCGGGCGCTGAACACTTGGCGCAGGGCCAGCTTTCGCTGGGCTGCCCTGGTCAGGCCGCCAAGGGGGAGTTCCCAGAGCCCTGCCGCGAGCTCGTCGCCGTCGTCGTCCAGGGTGAACGGCATCCGGCTGGTCAGGAGAAGGCGGCTGTCGCTGCGCTCCGGCGCGAAGGCGCGCAGGATCGCCCTCATCACCGGTCGGACGCGCTCTTTGACCCGATGACGCCCTCCGCCTGCCTCGTCGGCCTCCAGTACCCGCTCCAGATCGTCGATCAGCAGCAGGACCGGCCGCCCGTCCGGCTGCTGCCCGCAGGGACCGGACAGCAGATCGACCAGCAGGTTCTCCAGCGCCTCGGCCTTGCCGTTCTGGGCGTCGTCCAGAACCGCGGCTCGGCGATCCTCCAACAGGGCCCGGGCCGGAGGGTGATCCTTCAGGGTCTCTTCAAGTGCCTCGACCACGCTGCCGGCGTCATAGGCGCCGTACAGGACGGCGAGTGCCAGGTCAGTCCGGCGCGAGGCGATCCGCGCTGCCAGGCTCGACTTGCCGAGATGGCCCATCCCGTGGATCAGCACGCCGGAATGGCGAGCGTCGCCGAGGGCGCGCAGGCAGTCCTGCAGTTCCCGCCGGCGGCCGACGAACATCTCGGCAGAGGCGACCTCGGAGCCGGCCTCCTTCTTCTTCAGCAGGTGCTTGTGCCCGTAGTCGGCGCCGGCCAGGGATCGTTTGCGGGTGCCGCCGACGACCGGTCCGCCGCCGGAGGGGCCGAGCCACAGCTGGGCGAGATGCCAGTCGCGTTTGAGCGCGTCCTCGGACGCCGTGAAGATCTGGTCGAGGACCTGCGCGCTCTGAGCGTCCTTGACGTCGGGCGCCCCGGCGGCCTTCGCCTTTCCCTGGAGCAGCGCGCGCCGGGCCTGCGCGGCCGCCCCCGCCGGCGTTTGACGCCTCGACAGGCCGTCGTAAAAGATGCCGGCGAAGGCGGTGGCGGCGACATCGGCGACCGAACCGTTCCAGCCCATGATGGCTGGCGTGCCGGCGCGCACGAGCGAGGTCGCGAGGGAATGGGCGACGTCTCCGTTGCCGGCGTTCTCCCTGGCGGTGAGGCAGGCCGAGAGGAAGAGCAGGCGCGGGCGGTATGGGTCCAGCGCGTCCAGCAGCGCATCGGAGGTGGCCGGTGCCGGATCGCCCTTGGGGTCCTCCAAGTAAAGCACCGGTCTCGCCGGCGTGTCCGGGGCGTTGTCCGGCCGCCAGGCGTTATGACCATGACAGGACAGATGAAGGACCGGCACGTACGGTTCGGTCCGCACCAGCCGCAGGCCGAGCTGCACGGCATTGCCGCTGTCCTCGACCTCCAGGTCGATCCCGCCTGTCACATTCATGAGGGCCAGTTCCTCGGCCTCATAGTCGAGCTCCTGCGCGCCTCTTGGCGAGGAGGCCATGAAGGTGATGGCGAGGCGGTGCTCGTCCAACGCCGCGGGGGCTGCCGGCGTGCCGAGCCGCCGGGCCGGTGCGTATCGAAGGCCACTATCCTCGGCAAGGAATCCCTCCTCGCCGGCGAGGGCCTCCCAGGGCGCCCGCAGAACCGTCCAGTCGTCGGCTTCCGGCGATGGGGCGCCCCGGACCTCCAAGGACAAAGGGGGCGTGGCGGTGCGGAGCGCCGCCCACCATCCGCCGGAGCCGTCGAGCCAGGCGAGCAGCTCACGCCCGAGAGCCAGAAGGGCCACGGGGTCCGGACGGTCGACCAGTGTCGCGTAGAGGGCGTTGATGTCGGCGATGGCATCGACGGCGGCTGGGTCCAGCTTTCTGCGCTCGTCGTAAGTATCGCCGATCGTCAGTCGGAGATATCCGCCGCCGACATAGAGCGTCGCGCCCCCGCCCATAGGTCCGCCTCCTGCTATCTGGAATTGAAACTGTAGTGAACCGTAGCATGGAGTTGTGTGGCATTAACCACGTAATCCGATCGTGTTTATGAGACAATCACGGCAGAGTCTCTTGTCCAAACAGGGAAAGGTTGGAGACATGACGGACGGACTTCGGGTGCGGGTAACTGGCGACGGGGACCGACAAGCCGCTGCGGACGCGCTGCGGACATGCTTCGGCGACGATTCCGCGGTCGCCATCGAACCGCCGAGGGCCTCCGACCTGCCTCACAGAGCGGTCGATCCGATCGCTGTTGCCGCGCTGATCATCTCCATTCCAGGGGCGCTGCTCGCGGTTGCCGATCTGGTCGAGCGGATGCGAAGCCGAAGGAAGGCGGCCGAGCTAATCGAGACGGCCCGTGAGGTGACGGTGAAGCACCATGTCGAGATCCACGTCATCGCCGACGATGGAGCCATCTCCCTTCCGCGACTGTCGCCCGACCGGCTTCTCGACCTCGCCAGGCCGACAAGCCCGCCGAAGCCAAGCCCGCCGGAATAGTCCCGCGCGTCAGCCCGCTGTGCCGAACAGGGCGCCAAGGCGGCCGGAGGCCTTCCGCACCTTTTCCGCCAGTGTTCTGCGACCCGCTGCTTCTGCATATTGAGCTGCAGCCGTCGACGCATGCTGCGGAAAGCTGTCAAAGACAGCCTCGAACGAATGCCCCTCCAGCAGAAGCGCGTTGATCAGATTCCCGAACGCCTGGTTCACGGCCATCTCCCGCCTCTGCTGCCTGATCAACGCAAGGACATGTTCCTCCGGCAGGGTAGGGGCGGGTAGGAGCGGCATCGCCTCGATATGCCGTCGTGTCGAAGTCCAGAGCGGATGATCGGGCTCCCGCGAGACGTTCGTTCCGGTTGGCGGTCCTGCGAGGTACCGAACCTCGTTGACGGCGGTGATCAGGAAATCACGCAGGCAGGCTTCTACCGCGTCGAAGCGACGGCGCAGCAGTTTCCTGGCGAGCGCGTCCCGTCCGGCACGGAGTTCGACACGCCATACCTGCTGGGTCGGGTCCGAGCGCTCCACGCCCCAAGCATCGAACCAGTAGGGTTGCTTGAGGTCGATAGCAGCCCGCCGCTTGTCGTAAGCTATGATCTGACGGTTCGGCATCTTGCCCACGGTGACGGATTCAAAGCGCCGGCCGCGCACAACCGGTTGCGGGACATTGCCCGCGTCGTCCAAATGCAGGTCCTTTGACCAGTAGCGCTGCACCTTGGCGCGGGCCGGGGCCACGAACTGCTCGATGTCGAGTTCGAAGCCGGGGGCCAGGATATCGACGGCATAGTCGATGCGGTTCACCGAGTGGTCCGTCACGGTAAAGCCGATGTCGTCGAGGATCTCAAAGAGCCAACCTTTGGTCTGCTCGTACCCGTGATCCTCCCCGGCGACTATGGACGGGACGTTGACCCAACGCCGGCGTACCGTCTGTGGCCGTTCAGCCTGGAGATGTCGATCCTCGCAGCGTAGCTCCCTGTTCGTTCTCGCGAAGGGTGCAAGAGGTTCACTTTCGGATCATCACCCTGAGAGACCGGCCAAGGACCGGGAAGTGGTTTAGTTCTCTCCGCGAATCGCGGTGCAAACGGCGTCGGTAACCTCCTGCGTGCTCGCGTGGCCACCAACATCGCGTGTCATGATCCCGTCGGCACAAACCCTTTCGACGGCGCGCATCAGTCTTCTAGCAGCATCGGATTCGCCCAGATGGTCAAGCATCTGCGCAGCTGTCCAGAACGTCGCGACAGGATTGGCGATACCTTTGCCGGTGATATCGAAGGCGGATCCGTGGATGGGTTCGAACATCGACGGATACCTCCGCTCGGGGTCGATATTCGCCGTCGGTGCGACGCCAAGCGACCCGGCCAAAGCACCCGCCAGATCCGAAAGGATGTCGGCGTGCAAATTCGTGGCCACGATCGTATCAAGGCTTTGAGGCGATTTGACCATCCGAACGGTCATGGCATCGACCAGCATCTTGTCCCAGGTCACATTCGGGAAATCAGCCGAGACTTCGGCAGCGATCTCGTCCCACATGACCATCCCATGGCGTTGCGCGTTGGACTTTGTCACCACCGTCAAGAGCTTACGCGGACGCGACTGTGCGAGCTGGAACGCGTAGCGCATGATGCGGGTCACGCCCGTGCGGGTAAATACCGCAACCTCGGTACCGACTTCCTCGGGCAGGCCCCTGTGCGCGCGACCGCCCATCCCGGCGTACTCACCTTCGGAATTCTCGCGGACGATCACCCAATCGAGATCTTCCGGCCCCGCGTTGGCCAAAGGTGTTTCAATCCCTGGCAGGATCCGGGTTGGCCGTACATTGGCGTATTGATCGAACCCCTGGCAGATCGGCAGGCGCAATCCCCAAAGGGTCACGTGGTCGGGGACATCCGGCGCACCGACAGCCCCAAAGAAAATGGCATCGAAGGCTTTGAGGGTTTCGGTCCCATTCTCGGGCATCAACGCACCGGTCCGCTTGTATCGCTCGGACCCCCAGTCGAATTGGGTAAAGGAAAGTTCGAAGCCACCGTCTCGTTTTGTGAGCGCTTCCAGCACCTGCAATCCGGCGGCGATGACTTCGGGGCCGATCCCGTCTGCGGGAATAGCGGCTATCTTATAGGTCTTCATAGCGATCCTCGGGCAAAAGCGAGCAGACAGGTCACGAAGATGGCGACGCAGACAGCGCCGAATACCTCCGGCCAGCAGCCGAATTCATAGACTTCTTGGTCTTCGTCATTGGTATCCATTCAGGCCTCCTACAGTCCCGGCAGCCACAAGGCGATATGCGGAAAGGCGATCACGAGTGCGAGGCCGATCATCTGCAGTCCGATGAAGGGCAGGACGGCAAGGAAGATCTCTTGTAGTGTTACATCCTTGGGAGCCACTGACTTTAAGTAGAAACAGGCCGGCCCGAAGGGCGGAGACAGCATATAGATTTGGATATTCATGGCAAAGAGGATGCCGAACCAGACCGGATCATAACCCAGCGAGGCGACCACTGGCGTGAACACTGGCACCGTGATGAAGACGATGGCGATCCACTCCAGAAAGGTTCCCATCACGAAGATGATTGCCATCATGATCAGGATCACGACGATCGGCGCCACATCGAGCCCCGTCAGCAGACCGCTGAGGAACCGTGTTCCGCCCATCAGGTTGTAAATGCCGACAAGACTGACCGCACCGATGATCAGCCAGAGAATTGACCCCGTGGTGAGCGTCGTGGCCCAAAGCGCCTCACGGATGCCCTGAACGCTCAGCTCGCGACGGGCGGCTGCGACAACCAGCGAGCCAACTGCTCCGATGGCGGCGGACTCGGTGACGGTCGCGACCCCGCCATAGATGGAGCCGAGCACTCCAAAGATCAGGAGGAACGGTAGGATCAATCCCTTCAGGAACGCCAGCCGTTGCATGAAGGGCATTTGCGCCTCGGGTGCGTCATAGACAGGCCCCATGGCCGGATTCAGGCGCACCCGGATCAGCACATAGCAGATGTACAGAAGCGCCAGCAAAATGCCGGGTCCGATACCCGCCGTGAAAAGGTCTTTGATCGAGACATTCGCCTCTGCGCCATACACGATCAGAACGACCGAAGGCGGGATGAGCGTGGCCAGAGATCCCGATGCGCAGAGCACCCCGATCGATAGCTTGCGGTCGTAGCCCAGACGAAAGAGCTGCGGTAGCGCGATCACGCCCAGCAGAACGATCTCGCCGCCGACGACCCCGGACATCGCCGCCAGGATCACCGCGACGAGGCAGGTTTGAACGGCCACGCCGCCGCGCATTTGCCCGCCCAGGACAGCCATCGAGTTGAACAGTTCCTTGGCGACCCCGGATCGCTCCATGATGTTGGCCATGAAGACAAAGAACGGCACGGCGATGAGCGCATGCTTGTCCATCACCTTCGTCACCGCGGACGTGACGAGAATGAAACCGTTTGATCCGAAGGCCAGATAGGCCGTCGTGACGGAAATGAGGAGCGTCGACGCGCCGAGTGGAACGCCAATCGCCATGAGTGTGAATAGGGCGCCGACGATGGCCACCGTGACGAGTTCGATGTCCATTATTCGACTCCGACTTCAGTTGGCTCATCCAATTGTTCCGTGGGCGTGAATAAGTTAGCCACGAGTTGCAAAAAATAGAGGACCGCAGCAGCGACAAACGCCGTCTTAATGTAGGTCGGGATGTAAGGATCAAAAGCGCTTCCCGTTGACTGCGGAGAGCTCAATACCTTGACCATCGGACCCCAGAGCATCACGACGAGTCCGGCAACGCCGAGTATTGAAAGGAAGATTGCGAACTTCTTCATACGCCGCCAGACGGTAGGGCCAACGACCAGTTCCATGGTGGTCACTGTGATATGCCGGCGTTGCTGGGTGACGGCGCCAACGCAAAACAGCCAGGCGGTGGCGACCAGCGCCATGATCGTTTCCGAAGTCCAGGACGTGGGCGCATCGAAGGCGTATCGCATCGTCACTTCGTAGACGGACAGGCCGATAGCCGCGAGATAGAACATCCCACAGGCCTTGCCCAGGAAGACGCTGACGCGCCCCATAATGGTCAGAGATGCTTGCATGACTGCCTAAAGAATCTATCGGGCGGACCCCGCAGGGCCCGCCCGAGATTGACATTACTTCAGAAGGCCGATCGACCGCATGTAGCTGTAGTGCGCCTCTAGAGCGGCACGCGCTTCCGGAGATTTCTCGGCTGTTTCCTCCCAAGCCTCGACGGCAATCGCACGAAACTTGTCGCGCTCGGCCTGGGGCCAGTCGATGATCGTGATCTCGCCGCCGGCTGCATCCTTGGCCGCCTGCGCCCGATCCTGAAGGTCGAGTTGTCGCCGCACGTCGTCGTAAGCCGCATAGAACCAGATCTCGACCGCGTCTTGCTGCTCCGGCGTAAGGCCGTCCCAAATGCCCTTGTTGATCGTCATCTGGCGCACGGCCATCGAATGGATGCCAGGGTACAGCGGGTAGGTGGCCACCTGGTGGAAGCCCGAGGTCGAGTTGTTTATGTAGGCCGAAGCATCCGCTGCATCGATCACGCCCTTTTCGAGCGAGGTAAACACGTCGGACAACGACATGGAAACCGGTGCCGCGCCTGCTTTTTGAAAGACAGTGGCCGCCAATCCTGAGGGCGACCGGATCTTTATCCCCTTCAGATCCGCCACTCCGCGAATTGGCACTTTGGCAACGAGCGCTTCTTTTGCGGCGGCTGCGCAGCCAACGACATGCAGTGCACCCGGCACGGTGGCGTCCCAGAGTTCTTGTAGAATTTCACGCCCGCCGCCATGACGGCAGAATGTCTGGACTTGGTCCACCGAGTCGTATCCCGCAATCAGATCGCCGAGGATCGCAAAAGCCGGGTTCCGGCCGGTGAAATAGGACACCGCCGTCAGATCGCCCTGCAGAACGCCGCCCATAACAGCTTCGGGCGTGTCGCTCCGGTCCACGATCGAGTTGATGGGCGTGAACTCCAGCTTGACCTCACCGCCCGTCATGGTCGCGAGCCTGGGACCCCAGGTTTCGGCGACATAGGTGTATTCGAACGCCCCAGATTGCGTGGATGTTTGAAGTTTTAGAACAGTCTCGGCGTTTGCGGTGCCGCATGCGAGCCCGGCGCCAAGTAGTGCGACTGATAGAAGCTTCTTGGACATGTTTCTCCTCCCTCTCGGCGCCGCTGACATGAGGTGCGGGCTATTGCCGAATTTAATGACGGCATTGTTTCCGGCGTTGCTCTCGTAGTCAATACTCCTTACACTTGGCGCGATGATCACGATCCGGAAATCCAAGGAAACCAGGGCCGAGGCTGCATATTCTCGGTTGAAGACCGCCATCCTTGGAAACGAAATGCCGGCTGGGTCCCAGGCGATGGAACCGGAACTTGCGCTTCGGTACGGCGTCTCCCGCGCGACGATTCGCGAAGCTCTGATCCGGCTGGAAGCGGAAGGGTTGATCGAGGTCGTGCCGCGCCGCGGCGCGCGCGTGTTGCCGATCGTCGCCGACGACATGCAAGAGATCTATCAGCTCTTGATTTCACTGGAATCGGATGCCGCATACGAACTGGCCAACCGCGGATTGACGGAGCGAGAAATCGAGCGGCTGACGGACGCAAACAACGCTATGGTTCAAGCCCTAGACAAAAACGACCTAGCTGCGTGGGCCGTCGCCGACGATGCCTTCCACCGTGGAGTGCTGGACATTCACGGAAACAAACGGCTGGGAAAGTTCGTCACATCTCTAATGAATCAAGCCCATCGGGCACGGCTGGTCACTCGTAGATTCCGACCGCTTCCGACCAAATCCATTCAAGAGCACAGCAGTATCTTGGAGGCCCTTCGGCTCCGGGACGCTGATGCGGCGCGGGAGCTTTTCAAGGCGCATCGAAAGAGAAGCGCCCATGAAATTTTGGAGATTCTAGAGAAGCTGCCACAAGTATAGGCACCTTCCGCGTAGCGAATCGTTGGAACACGAACTGATCAGCCCCCACTGACTGGTCCAGTTTGAACCTTAGGTGTTTAGTCCTGTGGTGTAGTGGTAAGTTGCCATCGACCGAAGAGAGGGACGCGCTATGGGCCAGATTTTGCACGGGAGCGCCACGACCACGCACGCCATCCGAGCTGCGATACAGCGATCGCAAGCTTCGGTCTCGGAGTTAGCCGAGCGCTACGGCCTCAATGAGAAAACCGTCCGGAAGTGGCGCAAGCGGTCCACGGTCGAGGACGCGCGGATGGGGCCGAAGGAGGTGCGCTCGTCCGTTCTCAGCCCGGGGGAGGAGGCAATGTGCGTGGCTTTCCGTCGCCATACGCTTTTGCCGCTGGACGACTGTCTTTATGCGCTCCAGGCGTCTATCCCGCATCTCAGTCGGTCGGCGCTGCACCGCCTGTTCCAGCGCCATGACATCAGCCGCCTGCCGGGCATGGAGGGCGACAAGCCAAGGCGTTCGAAGTTTAAGCGGTACCCGATCGGCTACTTGCACATCGACATCGCCGAGCTGCGCACCGAGGAGGGCAAGCTCTGGATGTTCGTCGCCATCGACCGCACGAGCAAATTCGCCTTCGCCAAGCTGGTTGAGAAGGCCGGGAAGATGGCGGCGGCTGCATTCCTTCGCGAGGTGGTCGAGGCGCTGCCCTACCGCGTCCACACGGTACTCACCGACAACGGCGTCCAGTTCGCGAACCGAAAGCAGGACAAGTACGCCCTCTCTCATGCCTTCGGCATCGCCTGCGCTGAACACGGGATCGAGCACCGACTGACGAAGTTGAACCATCCCTGGACGAACGGCCAGGTCGAGCGGATGAACCGCACGATCAAGGAAGCCACCGTCAAGCGATACCACTACGGCAGCCACCAACAGCTCCGCACGCATCTCGCCGACTTCGTCGCAGCTTACAACTACGCCCGAAGGCTCAAGGTCCTACGCGGCCTCACCCCGTATGAGTACGTCATCAAATGCTGGACCGAGGAACCGGACCGGTTCGAACTGGATCCACGCCACTACACCATGGGACCAAACACCTAACGTTCAAACTGGACCAGTCAGTGGGGGCTGATCAAACGGATAGCCAACTCTCGGTGGTTTCAGGCCCCCGCAACCAGCGACAGTTGACGCCCCGCTGCAATCGCCGCGGGGTGTTCGTGTGTCTAAGGCCCAGTAGCGCTCAACGCCAGGTGACCTGAGCCCCGAGTTTCCTCCGGCTATTGGTAGAGCCCGGGCATCGATTGATGGCTATTTGTTGATGGGATGGCAAGCAGGTGCGGGGCATGCTCCGCACCTGCTTGGTCGGCGATCTCGGAGGGTGTTCTGCCGCCCAGGCTCGAGTGCGGTCTAACGGTGTTGTAGTCCTCCTTCCAGGCGCCGAGCACGGCGCGGGCGTGGCCCAGCGAGGCGAACAGTGTCTCGTTGAGGCACTCGTCGCGCAGGCGCCCGTTGAAGCTCTCCACGAAGCCGTTCTGCATCGGCTTGCCCGGCGCGATGTAGTGCCATTCAACGGCACGCTCCTGGCTCCAGCGCAGCACCGCCATGCTGGTGAGTTCGGTGCCGTTATCGCTGACGATGGTCTGCGGCCTGGCCCGCCGCCGCCAGATCAGGGTGTCGAGCTCCCGCACCACGCGCTGGCCCGAGAGCGAGGTGTCGGCCACCAGGGCCAGGCACTCGCGGGTGAAGTCGTCGACGATCGCCAGGATCCGGAAACGCCGTCCGTCCGACAATGCGTCGGACACGAAGTCCAAGGACCAACGCTGGTTCGGTCCCTGCGGCAGATTTAAGGGCGCGCGTGTTCCCAACGCCCGCTTACGCCCACCCCGGCGGCGCACCTGGAGCTTCTCCTCGCGATACAGCCGCCTGAGCTTCTTGTGGTTCATCGCGATCCCCTCGCGGGCCAGCAGCAAGTGCAGGCGCCGGTAGCCGAAGCGACGCCGCTCGCGCGAGAGCGCCCGCAGACGCTCGCGGACCTCCACGTCGTCAGGTCTGCACGATCGGTAGCGCACCGACGACCGATCCACCGACAGGACACAACACGCCCGCCGCTCGCTCACCGCGTGCACCGCACGCAGGTGAGCAACGGCCTCCCGCCTCGCCGCGGGCGTCACCATTTTTTTGACACGATGTCCTTCAACATGGCGTTGTCCAGCATCGCCTCCGCCAGCAGCTTCTTCAGCCGCGCGTTCTCGTCCTCCAGCCCCTTCAGCCGCTTGGCCTCCGACACCTCCAAGCCCCCGTACTTCGCCTTCCACTTATAGAACGTCGCGTCGCTGATCCCGTGGCGGCGGCACACATCCGCCGTCTTCTGATCGGCCTCCTGCTCACGCAAAATCGCGATGATCTGCTCTTCGCTGAACCGACTGCGCTTCATCTGATCCGTCACCAGCTGGAGTGCTCCCGAACGTGCCCCCAGCCGTGGCTAGAGCGTTTTCCGATCATTCAGGTTCTGAAGTGCTCCCGAACCTGCCCCCAGCCGTGGCTAGAGTTTTCGGGCCTCGGTCAGCATCACGGGCTGGTTACGTGTGCTGATTTCATGAGCGCTGCCGGGACCTTGTTCCCGATTGCGCTGTGCGGTCGCTGTTCGTTGTAGTCTCTACGCCAAGCCTCCAACTTTTCCGCCGCATCGGCAAGGCTCAGGAACCAGTGGGCGTTCAGACATTCCGCCCGCAGACGGCCGTTGAACGCCTCGATGAAGGCGTTGTCGGTGGGCTTTCCAGGGCGTGAGAAGTCGAGTGTGACGCCCCGCCGGTAGGCCCACAGGTCCATGTCGCGGGAGATGAACTCTGAGCCCTGGTCCACCCGGATCGTCTTCGGATAGCCGATCTGACCGCAGACCCGTTCCAGTGTTGCGACCACGTCTTCGCCCCGGTAGCTGAACCGCGGATCAAGCACCGGGACATAGCGCGAGTAGGTATCGACGATCGTCAGCACGCGGATCTTGCGGCCCGTTGCCAGCTGATCGTGCACGAAGTCCATTGCCCAGACATCGTTGGAGCCAACGGCTTCGGTACGGTCGTCACGCAGCTTGGCCTTGACCCGCCGCTTCGGCGTCTTGTTGCGCAGCTGCATGCCCAACTCCCTGTAAACGCGGTAGGTCTTCTTCATGTTGATCGTCCAACCCTCCCGCGTGAGAAGGACATGGACCCGTCGGTAGCCGAAGCGCACACGGGTCTGACAGATCTCCCTGATCCGCTGTTCCAAAGCGGCCTGGTCGGGTCGACGCGAGGTGTATCGGTAGGTCTTGGGATCGAGCAGGATCGCCGCGCAGGCGCGGCGGATCGAGACCGCCCACTCCGATCGCATCGCATCGACCAGCGTTCTCTTCCGACCAGGCCTCAGAGCTTTCGTTTGATGACGTCCTGCAGCATCTCCTTGTCGAGCGACAAGTCGGCAACGATCTTCTTCAGCCGAGCGTTCTCATGCTCAAGCTCGCGCATCCGCCGCATCTCCGACGGCATCATGCCTGCGTACTTCTTCTTCCAATTGAAATACGTCGCCTGGCTGATCCCAGCCTGACGGCAAACTTCTGCCACTGGCGTTCCGTCCTCGCCCTGCTTGATGATGAACGCCTTCTGCGCGTCCGTGAATCTCGATGCCTTCATCGTCTCCCGCTCCTCTTCCAGCCAAGGAATCAGACCCGGAAAACTCTAACCAAATTCGAGGGCGTTTCGCGGAGGCACATCAGTTCATATCCTGCAGCGGTGAAGAAGCCTGTGCAATCTGCTGGCGTGACGGCGTCGATGGCGTCACGGATGGCATCCCAGAGGTCGATTACGGTTCGGGCGGCAGCTTTTTTGAGCAGCGCCTTGATCTTGGAGAAAGCCATTTCGATGGGATTGAAGTCTGGGCTGTAGGGCGGCAGGAAGCGGAGTTCCGCACCGGCACGTTCGATAGCCTGCCGGATCGCGGGCGGCTTGTGTGCCGGAAGATTGTCCATCACCACAACATCGCCGGGCCGCAAGGTCGGGATCAGAACCTGCTCGACGTAAGCCAGGAAAGCGGCCCCGGTCATAGCCCCATCGAGTGTCATCGGCGCCGTCACGCCGGACAGCCGCAGGGCGCCCACGAAGGTCGTTGTCTTCCAATGCCCATGAGGGATGGGCGCCCGACAGCGCTCTCCGCGAGCCGCGCGGCCATACAGGCGGGCCATCTTGGTCGAGGTGCCGCACTCGTCGATGAACACCAGGCGCCTGGGATCGAGATCGGGTTGCCCCTCGAACCAGGCGACGCGGCGTCGGGCTATATCGGCGCGCTCTTGCTCGACAGCATGCGCCGTCTTTTTTCCGAGTGACGCCGTGGCGCTGGAAGAACCGACACACGAAGCTCGGCAGGAGCCGATAGCCCACGGCGACGTCGAGCCGATCGGAGACCTCCATCAAGGTGAGGTCCGGCTCTTCCTCGATCCACCTCAGGATCACGTCCCGGTGGGCGTCGATCCGATGCGAGCGCTGATTGCCACCGCGCTTGTCGGGCTCAAGCGTTCCGCGGTTCCGTGCGCGATGGACCCAGCGGATTGCCGAGGAAACCCCGATCCCGAACCGTTCGGCAGCCGCTCGGCAGGATGAGCCTGCCTCGGCGGCATCGACCACGCGACGGCGCAGATCAATGGAGAGAGATTTGGCCGTAAAGGCTGGCCTTCTTCACCAGCCCTCATCTCGAATCAGATTCGAGCCAATCTGGGAATCCACGCGATTCAGTTACAGCTCAAAACGCTCTAGAGTTTTGGGGCTTCGGTCAGCATCACGGGCCGGCAGCGTGTGCTGATTTCATGAGCGCTGCCGGGACCTTGTTCCCGATTGCGCTGTGTGGCCGCTGTTCATTGTAGTCTCTACGCCAAGCCTCCAACTTTTCCGCCGCATCGGCAAGGCTCAGGAACCAGTGGGTGTTCAGGCACTCCGCCCGCAGACGGCCGTTGAACGCCTCGATGAATGCGTTGTCCGTGGGTTTGCCAGGGCGTGAGAAGTCGAGTGTGATGCCTCGCCGGTAAGCCCATAGGTCCATGTCGCGGGAGATGAACTCCGAGCCCTGGTCCACCCGGATCGTCTTTGGATAGCCGATCTGGCCGCAGATCCGCTCCAAAGTCGCCACCACGTTCTCGCCCCGGTAGCTGAACCGCGGATCGAGCACCGGGACGTAGCGCGAGTACGTGTCGACTACCGTCAGCACACGGATCTTGCGGCCCGTTGCCAACTGATCGTGCACGAAGTCCATGGCCCAGACATCGTTGGAGCCAACGGCTTCGGACCGGTCGTCGGTGCGCTACCGGTCGTGCAGACCGGACGACGGGGAAGTTCGCGAGCGTCTGCGGGCGCTCTCACGCGAGCGGCGTCGCTTCGGCTACCGGCGCCTGCACTTGCTGCTGGCCCGCGAGGGGATCGCGATGAACCACAAGAAGCTCAGGCGGCTGTATCGCGAGGAGAAGCTCCAGGTGCGCCGCCGGGGTTGGCGTAAGCGGGCGTTGGGAACACGCGCGCCCTTAAATCTGCCGCAGGGACCGAACCAGCGTTGGTCCTTGGACTTCGTGTCCGACGCATTGTCGGACGGGCGGCGCTTCCGGATCCTGGCGATCGTCGACGACTTCACCCGCGAGTGCCTGGCCCTGGTGGCCGACACCTCGCTCTCGGGCCAGCGCGTGGTGCGGGAGCTCGATACCCTGATCTGGCGGCGCCGGACCAGGCCGCAGACCATCGTCAGCGACAACGGCACCGAGCTCACCAGCATGGCGGTGCTGCGCTGGAGCCAGGACCGGGCCGTAGAGTGGCACTACATCGCGCCGGGCAAACCGATGCAGAACGGCTTCGTGGAGAGCTTCAACGGGCGCCTGCGGGACGAGTGCCTGAACGAGACGCTGTTCGCCTCGCTGGGCCACGCCCGCACCTCCTTCGGCCCCATCCGCGCGTCCTCGACCGTGGACCGCTTGCGCCACTTCCGGACGGTTTTCTCATTGAGGCCGTAGCGCTCGGCTAACTCCGAGACCGAAGCTTGCGATCGCTGTATCGCAGCTCGAATGGCGTGCGTGGTCGTGGCGCTCCCGTGCAAAATCTGGCCCATAGCGCGTCCCTCTCTTCGGTCGATGGCATCTTACCACTACACCACGGGACTAAACACCTAGAGTCACAGACAACGCGCATTGCCGGTCCTGTCCTCGGGTCTGACCGGCGCTGCCAAAGTCTGAGCCCCGTTGCCCGGCGGCAAGAGTGGCCAAGCTAACGTCAGTCAGAGTGTCCCCTCGGCAAGCCGGCGGCTTGCCGTACCAGCGGCTTCAGCCATCGTAACGAACTCCGCGCCATTGGCCGTCAGATGCTCGATCAGGGCCTCCATCGCCATCAGACGGTGTCCGCGGCCCGATACGAAGGGATGAAACGTATAGGTGATCACCCCCCAATCGAGGTGGCGCCGCATCCAGTCGTAATCGGCGATCCAGTTGTCCAATGTATCCTTCCAGGAGCGCAGTCCCTGGTTCATGCCAGCTGCTGTCGGCGCGAACTCGAACATCGGGAAGTCGTCGAGGCTCCAGGCGACCGGCATCTCGATCAGGTCGACCGGGTCGCCGAAGGTCGTTGGTTCCAGGAGCGGCGTCCCCAGATCCCGGAGCGGCCGATAGGGCAGGTAGTCGTGCCCCATCAGGCTAGAATCATAGCTAAACCCGTTCTCGATCAGTAGATCGAGGCTGTAGGGCGAGAGATCCCAGGCGGGCGAGCGATACCCCGTGGGCCGGACACCAACAATCCGCTGCAGCGAGTCCAGGCCGCGCAGCAGTTCTTCCTCCTCCTCAACCCGGCCAAGATCGGCCGGCCGCCGATGGGTCCAACCATGATGTCCGATCTCGTGACCGGCATCGACGATCCGGCACACTGAATCAGGGAATGTCTCCACGGTGTGACCGGGTACGAAGAAGGTGCCCGGAATCGAATGCTTGGCCAGCAGATCCAGGATCCGCTGCACCCCGATCACGCCGAAGGCGCCGCGTGACAATGGTGTGGGGGAGACCATGCCTTTGGCGATCCAGATCGACAGGGCATCGAAATCATAGGTCAGACAGACGAGCGACGTCGGCATGGCATTCTCCCTATAGGCCGCGCGTAGAGCCAATCGGGCTCGGTGAATTGGATGCATAGAATTACACTGGTGCGCGTTGTGACTGAATAAGGGAATTTTCTGCAGATTGCGGATCTGGGGGATTGACTTGGCGGAAGAGGTTCTTTGGAATTGCATACAATATTTTTGAAACCGGATGACTGCATCCGATCAGCGACGATGGGAACCGCGCGATGAAGGACATTCCAATTCTAGATCTCGGCCCGTATCTGCAAGCTGAACCCGGTGCATTGAAAAGTCTCGCGGCGGAGCTTCAGCACGCGGAAGAAAATGTCGGTTTCTATTTCGTGAAAAACCACGGCGTTCCCCAGGATCTGATCGATGGGGTATTCGATCAGACGGCGGCGTTCCATGCCCGCCCTCTTGAGGAGAAGCTCAAGGTCAAGGTGAACGACAGCAACCAAGGCTATCTGCCGATGCGCGGCAGCACCACGCGCAGTTCCAAGGTCAACGTCAACACCAAGCCGAACGTGAACGAGGCGTTCTTCGTCAAGCGCGACCTGTCGCCCGACCATCCCGACGTGCTGGCGAAGAAGCGGTTCCGCGGCCTGAACCAGTGGCCGGACCCGGCGGAGATGCCCAAGTTCCGGAGCACCGTGCTCGCCTATTGCGACGCGATGGAGACGCTCGGCAAGAATTTGCTGCCGGTCTACGCCGTCGCCCTGGATCTGGAACCGAACTGGTTCGACGAAGCTTTCAATGACCCGCAGTTCACCCTGCGGATGACCCGGTATCCGAAGGTCGAGGCGTATGACGAAAACGAGTTCGGCATCGCGCCGCACACGGACTCGTCCTTCATGACGATCCTGGCCCAGTCGAAGGTGGCCGGCCTCGAGGTCCGCAAGACCGACGGCACCTGGATCCAGGCGCCGGCCCTTCCCGGGCATTTCATCATCAACTCGGGTGACATGCTGAACCGCTGGACCAACGAACGGTTCCTGTCGACGCCGCACCGGGCCGCCAACGGTTCGGCGACCGTCGAGGACCGCTACGCCATCCCGTTCTTCTTCGACTGCACCCGCGACTACGTCATGAAGTGCATCCCGACCTGCACCGGGCCGGGCAACCCGCCGAAATACGAGCCCACCACCTATGCCCAGTACATGGACTGGTTCATGGGCCAGAACTACGACCACGTGCGCAAGAAGGCGTCCTGAGGCGTCCGTCAGCACAGACCCGCGTGCCACCGGGACGCCGCCTTCGCGGTCGTCCCGATCACTTCCGCTTCACTCTAGGGGAACCGATCATGCCCTTTCGGCATACCTTTCGTATTGCGCGCTTTGTCCTGGGATTCTGCGCGATGCTCGGCGCAGCCGCGGCTCTGGGCGCAAGCCCGGCCGCCGCAGACAACGTGCTGAGGATCGCCAACGCGGTCGAGGTCGACACGCTCGACCCGCATGTGGTCTCGGATACCGGCCGCCTGCCGTTCAAGATGAACACCTATGACGGCCTGTACCGCTGGGTCGGCAATCCGCCGGAGTTGATCCCCTGGTTGGCCGAGAGCCATACGGTCTCCGAGGATGGGCTCACCTACACGTTCAAGCTGAGGGAAGGCGCCACCTTCCATGACGGGACCGAGGTGACGGCCGACGACGTGGTCTACTCGATCGAGCGGATCCTGGCGCTGGGTCAGGGCCCGGCCCGTCTGTTCAAGCCGATCGTCGCTCCCGGGTCGACCAAGGCCGACGGCAAGTACACGGTGGTCTTCACCCTGAACCAGCCGGCCGCCCCCTTCGTCGCCACGGTGCCGGAACTGGTCGTCGTGAACTCGAAGCTGGTCAAGGAGCACGAGAAGGACGGCGATTGGGGCGCCGAGTGGCTCAGCCAGAACGGAGCGGCCAGTGGTCCGTTCCAGATCGTCGAGTGGGACCGTGCGGTCGGCTGGACGGCCGAGCGCTACCCCGAGCATTTCGCAGGCTGGGGGGAGAAGTACCTGGACGCCATCCGGTTCCGCACCATCCGCGAGCCGAACACCCAGTCGCTGATGCTGATGAAGGGCGATCTGGACTTCTTCGTCGGCACCCTGTCCTCGGATCAGCTCGATCGGGTCGGCAAGGCCGACAATGTCGAGATCGTCCGCGAGAAGGGCATGCGCCTGTTCATGCTGGACATCAACAACCAGCGGCCGCCCTTCAACAACGTCCATCTGCGTCGCGCGATCTCCTATGCCTTCGACTACGACGCCTTCATCAACGGCGCGCTCGGCGGCAAGGTCGCCCGCAACGTCGCCCCGATTCCAGCCAACATGTGGGGCTATCCGGCCGATATCGAGGGCTATCACTACGACCTGGATAAGGCGCAAGAGGAGTTGGAGAAGTCCGGCGTGACCTTCTCCGAGCCGGTGAAGATCCACTCCATGACCGGCATCAGCCAGACCGAACAGGCCGCCATCATCATGCAGGCGGGCCTGCGCAAGATCGGCATCACCGCTGAGGTGGTGAGCGAGACCTGGCCGACCCTGGCCAACAAGGCCAAAGGCTGGGAGACGACGCCGGATATCTGGACCGTGTGGTCGGGCGCTCAGTATGTCGACCCGCATAACTGGACCGGCGACCAGTACAACAGCGCTAACTGGGGCTCCTGGAAGACCGGTACCTACTACAAGAATCCGAAAGTCGACGAGATGATGGCCAAGGCCTACGTCTCCTCCGACAAGGCCGAGCGGACCCGTCTCTACGAGGAGGCCAACCGCCAGATCGTCGAGGATGCGGCCGCCGTCTACATCTACAACCAGGATTGGTTCGGCGCGAAGAGCACCCGCATGAAGGGGTATCAGTACACGCCGGTGGGCAACGGCAATGACCTGCGGACGGTTTACATCGAAGAGTAACCGTGTCGTCGGAGACCGTTGCTCTGCGGTAGCGGCATCGGTCTCCCCTTTCTTTCGAAAGAACGTCATTCGAGCTGGGGACGGTCGATCTGACCATGCGCTTTGCCAAATTTCTTCTGCAAAAGGCCCTCTGGAGCCTGGTGACGATCGTTGGTGTCGTCGTCATCACCTTCTGGATCGCCTATGTCATCCCGGCCGACCCGGTCGCCTTCATGGCCGGCGAAGGGGCCTCGACCGAACAGGTCGACGAACTGCGCGCCAGGCTCGGCCTCGACCAACCGCTGTACCTCCAACTCCTCTACTATTTCGAGCGCCTGCTGCAGGGCGATCTCGGCAAGTCGCTGTTTACCAGCCGGCCGGTGGTTGACGACCTCTTCGCCCGGCTCCCGGCCACCCTGGAACTGACGGCGGTCGCCCTGGTGATTACCGTGCTGGTCGGCATTCCGGTCGGCGTGATTTCGGCACTGCACCGCAATTCCTGGCTGGACCAGGCGATCCGCTTCCTCACCGTCTCCGGATTCGCCATCGCCAGTTTCTGGTTGGCGATCATGTTGCAGCTCTATTTCGCCATGTATCTCGACCTGCTGCCGCTCGGCCAGCGCATCGGCGTCGACGCCCCGCCTACGGTGACGGGATTTCTGCTGGTCGATTCCGTCATCGCCGGCGACGGCACCGCGTTCTGGAGTGCCCTGCTGCATCTGATCCTGCCGGCCATGACCCTGGCCTTTCCGGTCACCGCCACCATCGTGCGCTTCACCCGGGCGGGTTACCTGGATGCCCTGGGCAAACCGTTCGTGGAGTACGAGAAGGCCATGGGCATGCCCCGCTCGCTGATCGTCTGGAAATACATCCTGCGCAACGCGCTGACCTCCACCATCACCCAGTTCGGTCTGGTGTCCGGCGTGCTGCTGGGCGGGTCGGTCGTGATCGAGCGGATCTTCGACTGGCCCGGGATCGGCATCTACACAGTCGATTCCATTATCTTCTCCGACTACAACGCGATCATCGCGGTCACCCTGTGGGTCGCCATCATCTACGTCGTGGTCAATGTGATCGTCGATGCGCTGCACCGCCTCGTCGATCCGCGCGACGTGATCGGCTGAGAGGGCGCGGCGATGAAAGGTCTTCTGTTCGTCCTCGGCAAACTGCTTGAGGACCGGCTGGCGGCGATCGGCGTCATCATCCTTTTCCTGCTGGTCCTGTGCGCGATTCTGGCGCCCTGGCTGGCGCCCTATCCGGACGATGTCTTCGACATCCATTTCGGTCAGCGCCTGGAGGCGCCGGGCTGGGAGCATCCGTTCGGCACGGACGCCAACGGCGCCGACATCCTGTCGCGCGTCCTGTTCGGCGCGCGAATCACCATCATGGTGGCGGTGATCGCGGTCGGGGCGGCGATGATCGTCGGCGTGCCGCTCGGTCTGATCGCCGGGTTCAACGACGGCTGGGTCAGCCAGATCATCATGCGGATCGCCGAGATATTCCTCGCCGTGCCGCAGGTCGTACTGGCAATCGCCATTGCCCAGGGACTCGGCCCCAGCCTGGAGAACGTGATCCTGGCGCTCTCCGTTACTTTCTGGCCGTGGTATACGCGGCTGGTCTACGCCGAGACCCTGTCGTTGCGCCGAGAGACGTTCATCGAAGCCTGCGACGCCCTGGGCGCCTCGCCGATGCGGGTGATCGTGCTGCACGTTCTGCCGAACGTGGCATCGCCGATCATCGTGCGCACGACCCTGGGCATGGGTTTCACCATTCTGACCGCCGCCGCCCTCGGGTTCCTCGGCCTCGGTGCCCCGCCACCGACCCCGGAATGGGGCCGCATGATCGCGGAATCGCGGGAATACCTGCCGGAGGCTTGGTGGTTCGCCATGGCGCCCGGTCTCGCGATCTTCCTGGTCGTGCTCGGCTTCAATCTGGTCGGAGACGGCCTCCGCGACGTGCTCGACCCCCGCATCCGCCACGGTGCTTCGGCCAAGCCAGCAAAGGAAACCGCCAGACCGGCCGCTGCCGAGGAAGGAGCGGCGACATGACCGACCCATTGCTTGAGGTCCGCGATCTGCGCGCCGTCTATCACACCGAGCGGGGCGTCGCCGAGGTGCTCGACCGGGTCAACCTGACCATCGGGCGCGGCGAGGTGGTCGGGCTGGTCGGCGAGAGCGGCTGTGGCAAGTCCACGTTGGGACGCTCGATCCTCGGCATTTTGCCGGAGCCGGCGGGCGAGATCGTCGGCGGCTCGATCCGTTTCGACGGGGCCGAGCTGTTGGAGATCGATCCGGATCTGGCCGGTGCGGAGATCCGGGGGCGGCGCATCACCTTCGTGCCGCAGGATCCGTTCGGTTCGTTCAATCCGCTGTTCACCGTGGGCGACCAGCTCATGGATTTGATGAAGTTCAAGTCGCCGCGCCGGGCTCGAGTGCAGCGCCGCAACCTCGCCAGCCGCTGGCCCGCCCTGCTCACCGCCTATGATCCGGCCCGCAAGAAAGAGGATCGCGCCGCCGTCATCGACATGCTGCGCGAGGTCCAGATTCCGAGCCCGGAGCAGGTGATGCGCAAGTACCCGCACCAGCTCTCCGGCGGTCAGCGTCAGCGAGTGATGATCGCCATGGCCCTGCTGCCCGAACCAGAACTGATCGTGGCCGACGAGCCGACCACCGCCCTGGACGTCACGATCCAGGCCCAGGTTCTGCGGTTGCTGGCCGATCTGGTCCGCCGCCGTAATGTGTCGGTCCTGTTCACCACCCACGATCTCGGCACGGCCTCCGAAATCTGTGATCGGATTCTGGTGATGTATGCCGGACAGGAAGTGGAGGAGGCGCCGACCGACCGGTTCTTTGCCCGGCCGCGCCACCCCTACACGACCAAGCTGCTCGAGGCGCTGCCGAACGAGGAAGGCAGGCTGGTCGATATTCCGGGCAACATCCCGCGCCTGGTGGATCCGCCGCAGGGTTGCCGCTTCCACACCCGCTGCGAACGAGCCGATGAGACCTGCCGGACCCGGCGGCCCCCGGCCGTTCTCGAGGAAGATGCTCATATGATCAGATGCTATCACCCGGTCGAGCGCTGGGCCGGAGCGCCGGAGGCCGGCCTGCACGGGAGGGTGGCGACATGAGCGAGCAGATGCTGCTGGAAACTGTCGGCCTGCACACGCACTTCGACGTGGTCGACCACAAGACGGGCCGCCATACGCCTTTGCGCGCCGTGGACGGCGTCGACCTGAAGATTCGCAAGGGCGAGATCCATGCTCTTGTGGGCGAAAGCGGCTGCGGAAAATCCACCCTCGGCAAGACGCTGATGGGGATGGTGCGGTCCACCGAGGGAGCCATCCTGTTCGACGGGGAGGACGTCGCTGGACTAAACCGGCGTCAACGCCGACCGATCCGTAAGCGACTGCAATATGTCTATCAGGATCCGGCCTCCTCCCTCGATCCGCGCTGGACGATCGGCCAGTCCCTGAGCGAACCGCTGGCCATCCACGACCGGATGGGACGCGCCGAGCGCGAGACCCTGGTCCGCACCACGATCCAGGAGGTCGGGCTGCGGGAGGAGCACCTGGACCTCTACCCGCACGAACTGTCCGGCGGCCAGCAGCGCCGGGTAGGGCTGGCCCGAATCCTAACCCTACGCCCAAAACTGGTGATACTGGACGAGCCGACCTCCGGCCTCGACGTGTCGGTGCAGGCTACCATCCTTAAACTGCTGCTCGACCTGCAGCAGAACTACGACCTGACTTACCTGTTCATCTCTCACGACCTCGGCGTCGTGCGGATGATCTGCGATCGGTTGTCCGTCATGTATCTCGGCCGGATGGTCGAAACCGGGGAGACGGGGAAGGTCTTCGCTAACCCCCAGCACCCTTATACCCGCTCCCTGCTCGCCGCTGCGCCGACCGCCGGCAAACGCCATGTGCTGAAGGACGCCTGGTTAGCCGGCGAGCCGCCGGACCCCATGCATCTGCCTTCCGGCTGCCGTTTCCGCAATCGGTGTCCGCTTACCAAGGCTCGCTGCGCGGAGGCGGAACCGGAGCTCGCGGCGCTTGGTCCCGGCCAATGGGCCGCCTGCCATTTTCCACCGTCGGCTTAGCAGCCGTCGACTGACCGAGGGCCCAAAAAACGTAGCCACGGCTGAGGGCTGCTTCGGGAGCACTCCACTCGAATTCGGGTTTACTTCGGCGACTTCAAGAAGTTTTCCCGCAGCTCGATCCTGAATGTGTGATGGAGTTGACGCCATCCGGCCGACAAGTCGATCCACTCAACCGGAGAGCAAGCGGGCCAGCTGACCGCGACCGCGGGGCAGTGCGCCGGCACCTCCAGCGAGTCCGGCCGCAAGTGAGGTGAGCACCCCGAGTGTCAGGGGAAGGGCGATTGCGGCGAGGCCTGGGGCCCATTGGATGCGCAGCGCGCCGTCGGCGATCCACCAGCTGCCGAGCAGTCCGGCCGACCCACCGACGATGGCGGCGACCGCACCGGTGGCGGCGGTCTCGCACAGGCGTGAGAGCGCGATCTCGCGGCGGGTTGCGCCGACGACCGACAGCGCTACTGCCTCGCGCCGGCGCGCGTCGACATCGGCCGAGACGGTCGCGGCCAGCGAAAGGGAGCCCGCGAGCAGCAGGATGGCGGCGATCATCAGCGTGCCCAGAATGGCGCCTTCGACAAGCTGGGTGGCGTCGCGCACCAGGCCCTGCACGTCGATGACCGTGACATTGGGCGCCGTCCGTGACAGGTCGGCGACGAAGGCGTTCAGAGCATCGGCGTCGTGTCCCTGAAGCGAGACGATCCAGCCGTGCGGCGCGTCGCGGAACGGATTCGGGGAGGCGACGACCAGAAACTCCGGTCGCATCGTGCGGTGGTACTCCTTGCGGATGTTCGCGACTTCCGACGTGAAGACCCGGCCGAGGACGCTGTAGGTGAGCTGGTCGCCGGGCTTGAGGTCGAACGCCTGCATGACGTCCTCCTCCGCCGAGATCAGGGGCGGGCCGTCGTAGTGCGCCGGCCACCACTCCCCGGCGACGAGCTCCGCGCCGGTCGGTGCCGCCGTCCAGGAGAAGCTGCGATCGCCGTCGATGACCCAGTCCTTGTCCGGGTTGACCAACGCGTCCTCGACCGGCCTGCCGTTCACCTTGAGCAGCCGTGTCCGCATGAACGGTGTCGCCTGGAGCCCGCCAAGCGTGCTCGTCTCGGCGACGCTGTCGCGTATCCACGCGACCTGTGGCGCCTGGACGTCGAGCAGGACCAGATCCGGGGCCTTCTGCGGGATCTGGGTCTCGAAGGCGGTCTGCAGGGAATGCTGGACTGCGACGACGCCGGTGATTCCGGCAACCCCGATGCCAAGCGCCACCGTTCGCAACATGACGGTCCGCGAAGAGTGAAAACCCTGCTTCACGGCAAGCGACAGGAACCCGGCGGACCGCACCCGCCGGACACCGCGCGCGATCAGGTTGCCGGACAGGGCGAGAAGACCGGCGGATACGGCCAGACCGGCCGCGGCGACCACGGCCATGGTCGGGTTCGGGAGGCTGACGATCACGATGCTAAGGGATAGCGCCACAAGGACGGAGGCGATCACAACGTCGCGCCTTCCCGGGCCGGCCGGCGCTTCGTCGCCACGCATCGCTCTGAGCGGCGCCAGACGCGCGATGCCCGACAGTCCGGCGACCAGTGCTCCGGCAAGACCCAGGACCATCGTTGCGGCGGTCAGCAGGATGTCCTGCATGAGGTCTCCCGGTGCCCACATCAGATGCAGGCGCGCGGTCAGCGTCTCGAGCAGAGCGGTCGCGACGACGGCAGAGATGCCAAGGCCAACGGTAACGGCGATCGTTCCGGCAACCGCGACGATCAGCGCATGCAGCGCGACGACGGTTGCGGTGGTGGCTCCGGACAACCGGTACAGGGCGATCGTGCGGTGCCGTCGGCCGATCCACAGGGCGACGGCGGCTCCGGCGCCGGTCAGACCGACGGCGAAGGCGGCCAGACCGGAGATGCCGAGGAAGGTGGTGGTCCGATTGGTGACCTCGCGGACCCGTTCGGCGGCGTCGTTCGGGCTCTGGATCTCCCAACCGCGCTCCGGTTCGACGGCGCGTACCGCGGCCATGGCGGTCTCGGCCTGCGCGCCGTCTGCGAATCGGATGCGGGTGCGGTGCTCGACCAGCGAGCCGCGTTCGGTCAGGCCGGTCGCTTCAAGGTGCGGCACACCGATCAGCACCCGGGGGCCGACTAGGAATGTTCCCGCCGACAGCCGGTCCGGTTCGCGCAGCAGCTGGTCCCGGATCACGAATTCCCGCTCGCCGATGCGGATGGTGTCGCCGATGTCGACGCCGAGTTGGGTCAGGAGACCCGGTTCGACCACGGCACCGGGGGCTCCCCCGGCTTGCGCCAGCAGCGCCTGCAGGTCGCGGCCGCTTCCAAGATCGACGGTTCCGTAGAGCGGATAGGCACCGTCGACCGCCTTCAGCTCCACGGTCATCCGGCGCGACTGGCTGGGCGGTCCGGCGACCGCGGTCGAGCGCAGTTCGACGACACTGGATGCGCGTCCGATGCGGTCCAGGGACGCGGCGGTGGCGTCGTCCAGCGGCGCATTCACCACCGTCACCGCCACGTCGCCGCCCAGAATGCGTCTGGCGTTGTCGCCCATTGCGCCCGCGAGCCCGGCGCTGACCAGCCAGATCAGGCCGAGCATGGCGCTGGCGATCACGACACAGGCGATGAACAGGCGAAGGCCGAGGATCCCGAACCCGATCTCCGCCTTCAACAGATCGAACAGCACGCCGGCACCGGCGGTCCGTGGCTCGCGTACCGCCATGTCAGGGCACCACCCGACCGTTCTCGATGACCAGGGTTCGGTCGCAGCGGGCGGCCAGTGCCGGATCGTGTGTGACCAGCAACAAGGTCGTGCCGGAACTGCGGGCCAGGTCGAACATGGTCGCGATGACCACCTCTCCGGTCTGCTGATCCAGGTTGCCGGTCGGCTCGTCCGCCAGAACCAGGCGGGGTGAGGCGACGAAGGCGCGGGCGATCGCGACGCGCTGCTGTTCGCCGCCGGACATGGCCGACGGCCGATGGTTGAGGCGGTGGCCGAGACCGACACGCTCCAGCATCCTCGCCGCAGCTTCCGGTGCGCCGGGCTCGTCCGCCAGGGTCAGAGGCAGCGCCGCGTTCTGAAGCGCGGTCATCGACGGCACCAGGTGGTAGGCCTGGAAGACGATGCCGATGTCGCGTCGCCGCAGCAGCGTGCGGGCACGTTCGCTCTCGCCCGACATCTCGATGCCGAGGATCCGGGCTTCTCCGGCGGAGAGCGGTTCCAGACCGCCGATCACGGCGATCAGGGAGGACTTTCCGGAGCCGGACGGACCGGTCACGGCGACGATCTCGCCGGCGGCGATATCCAGGTCGATGCCGTTCAGCACCTGGATGTCGCCCTCCGGAGAGGGATAGGAGAGGCGGGCCTTGGAAAGCCGGACGATGGGAGCAGCAGTCAGATCCATGAAACTCGACAGGGCGGGTGTGAACAGGCCGGCAAGAAGGGCTCATTTAGAGGTAGGGCCGATGGTCGAAGATTAAACGTCTGCGGCGGCGGTCTTGCGCGGTGCGACCCGGCGCTGCTGGTCGTACCGATGAGCCTCGCCAACTCGCTCAATGTCTTCTTGGCGTTCCTGTGCTGCGGCGCGCCACCACTCGACCATCGATCAGCCGGCCACGCCCGGTCACGGCCAAGCGGCGACAGCGTCCCATCCGAGTTCCCGCGCCTGCTCCTCGGCGCCTTCGATCCACTCGCGCACATACGCGTGCCCGAGGCACGCCTCTATGTAGGCGCTGGAGACCGGGTCGGTTGGCACGCTGTATGTCCGGAAGCGGCTCGCCATCGGCGCATACATGGCGTCGGCGAAGCAGAACCGGGCCCCGAACAGATAGGGCCCTCCGTCGCCCCATTCGGCGCGGGTGTCGCGCCAGAGCTGTTGAACGCGTTCGACCTGGCTGCGGACGCCGGGTTTGTCGAGCAGTTTCGTGTTCGAGGGGATGCCGTTCGCGATCGGCCAGCGCTTAACCAGGTTCATCTGCAGCGAATAGCGCAGTTCGAAGAAATGGCCGTGCATTTCGCCTGAGACCATGCGGGCTGCCGTCCGTGCGCGCCGATCGTGTGGCCAGATATCGCTGTCCGGCGCGATCTCCCAGAGATACTCGGCGATTGCCCATGTATCGGTGATCCGCTGATCATCGTGGACGAGGAGCGGTATGCGCCCGGTGGGCGACACGGCGTCAAGCTTCTGCTTGCTGTCCTCGCGGGACAGGAAGATGGTTTCTGTGTCGAACGCCAGCCCGGAGAGTTTGCAGGCGAGCCAGCCCCGCATCGTCCAACTGCTCGACCACTTGCCGCCGATATAGAGTTTCAAACCGAACGCCCCTTTTGTTGTGGTGCCCGAGGTGAGCCGGCAGTGTGTGCGACCGGTGCGACGGTCGGATCGCTTACTCGGCGCCCAGCGCCTGTATTTGCAACGTGGCTATTTCCGACAGCACTGTCACAGGAAAACCGGCCGATCGGCGGGCGATATCGATGGTGGACCGGGTCCCCAGACCCTGGGACGACGCCACGCCGCCCAGTCGCTCAAACCGCCGTCCGCAATGTGTTCAACCGGCCATGACATCGCACCTGGCGTCGCCCTACACGCAAGGTCACCGATCAGCTGACCCAACAAGGATCGGAACAACCTGTCGAGACTCCACACCTAGTGGATTGGAAGGCTGAGCGGCGTCAACTGATCCGCGGTTCGGCCGAGGTAGTCACGCTCTGATGTCTTGGCCATCATCTCGACTTGAGCGGCCGACAAGGCTTCGCCCGCAGCCAGATGATCGAGTGTTTTCACGGTGCCGTTCTCGACCACCTGTTCGCCATTCACCCAGACCTCCGAGACGGCGCGGTCGGCGGCGTGAAAGATGAGAGACCGTAGCGGGTCGCGCGCCGGCATCATATCGGGGCAGCGCAGGTCCACGCCGACGATGTCGGCTTTGCATCCTTCGGCGAGCCGTCCGATGTCATCGCGCATCAGCGCCTTTGCCCCACCGACGGTCGCGGCGTGGAACAGCATCGCCGTCGACACGTCATGGACATCTCTTCCAGAGATGCGGGCGAACGTCCCTGCCTTGCGGATCTCTTCAAGCATGTTGTGGGGGGTCGTGTCGGTGCCGAATGCCATGTTCACGCCCGCTCGGACATAGGCGCCGAAACTCTCCAGAGTCTGTCCATATCGGGCGAAGGGTGTCGGGCAGTGGGCGACGGAACACTGGTTGTCGGCGAGGAGTGCGAGATCTTCGCGCGTCCACCAGTTGATCCACGAATGTCGATCCAGGAAGATCGCGTGCCCGAACACGCTGGTCGGCCCCATGATGCCGATATCGGCGGCGTGCTGGATCGGCGTGCGCCCATGCCGGCGGATCATCTCCTGAACTTCGAGAACGCCTTGGGCGACGTGCAGCGTGAAGGGAATGCCACGGTCTTTGGCCGCCTCGTAGCTGTCGCGCAGCAGGTCATCGGTGCAGTTCTCAATCTGCATGGGCGACACGATGCCGGACAGCAGAGACGTCCCTTCGGAACCGAGCGAGTCGATGAAGGCCAAAGCTTCGTCCATCTTGCCGCGGCCGCCATCGGCACTCCAGTCGAAGCCGAGTGTATGATCGTTCTCGAGTTTCCATCGGGCGGAAGCGTAGCCCGGCGCGAGGAACCCCCGGATCCCGGCCTTCTTGAAAATATCGGCCCATCCGTCGAAGACGGGCGAGATATCGCAAAGCGACGTGACACCCGATTTGAGCAACTCGCACAGTGCTACTTCCAGGCTCGCGTGGCGCAGAGCGAGTGAACTCGTGTCGAAGGCGCCGGAGCGCTCGTAGAGGCCGGTCATGTACATGTTGGCGACGCCGTGTTCCTCGCGGATACCGCGATAGGCGGGTTCGTGCGAGGGGTGGGAGTGCACGTTGACCAGGCCGGGCATGACGAGACGGTTTCGACCGTCGACCACGGTATCCGCTTGCCCCGTATAATTCTTGCCGACGAACGTGATCTCGCCGTCACGGAAGGCGATATCGGCGCTCTGAAGGTAGACGTGCTCGGTGCCGGTCCATGCCACCAGCCAATCGGCGTTCTTGATCACAGTTGTCGGCAAGACGATGTCTCCCCCGAATTCTACTCCTGACGCAGTCGCTCCAAGTTCACCAGGAGGCCATCTGCCTCCGAACGTCGGTAGCATCCGTTTGGCTGACCATGAGCGGTTCGCTCGATGACGGGATCACCTCATGATCTCGACGGCAAGTGTGAATCCGCTCGCTGCTATTCTGTTAGACATCATCGAGACACAGCCGATCGGCGCGCACCTGAGGCTGTGATGTTCGGACGAACTTGATCTCGTCCGCGCGGGTCCGCTTCGCGTCCAAAGCGGTGACTCAACGGTGCGGAAACATTGAACTGAACCTAGACCCTGATTTCGATCGTACGACCTTGACCAAATCCTGCCCCCGCAACCAAAGAAAACAATACGTTAGCCTCGCCAGCCGGCGAGGCTTTTTGAATCGTGGAAGCGCCACGGAAGCAGGCGAAGGCGTGGAGCGGACGCCAGTGCCTCTGTGTGCCTTCGTCGGAGAATTGGCGTCCCCGGCTGGAGCAGGTCTCTACGCTACGAACACCTCGGACCTATGGTAGGCAAGGTAGTCGCACTGCTTGGGCCGAAACCCTTGGTGCATGTATGGCGTTTGTGCGTCATCGAAGCCGAGTTGCTCTGGCGCCACGCCGCCAAGTCCGAGGCGCTCCAGGTCGCGCCGGTCGAAACGGTGTGAGACCCGGACACCGCCGTTGTCCTCGAATGTTACGAAACCCCGGTCAAATAACAGGTCGGCATCGGGTGTGAGCATCAGCCCGTTGTCGCCATCGAGCCGTTCGGACGCGCTGGCGCATAACCGCCAGGGCTTTATGTGGCTGGCGATCAACAGTGTCGGGTTGGTTATGCCCGTCAAACGGCAGGCCTTCTCCTGAGAGTGGACATTGCGGCGGAAACGGCCCTGGCCGCGTCGGGCTTCAATGACCGCGCGCCTTGTGGTGTTGTCGAGCGTCAAATCAGCGGTCACCTGTCGCTCAATCGCATCGTCCAACTCTTCCGCAACGACGCGATACGACAGTCGGTTCGCGCCTCCGCGTGCCAGGGTCGCGCTATCGTAGGTGGCTGCGCCTTTAGTCATGGTTCCAACCAGCATCTCGAACACCGCTTGCGGGATTTCGGCCAGATAGGCCCCCTGGTTGCCGTTGCCGGTGGCCGGGCTTATGGGGGCGTATTTCTCGGGCAGCAGCGGGCCTATGCGCTTGATGAGATCGCGTGGTCGCACGGGTGCCGCGAGTTCCACCCAGAAGACGGGCAGGAGCCATCCGGTTGAGCTCCAGTTGCCGCCAGTCGCGCCGAACTCCTCAGGCTTGGGGGCGGTGAAACAGAATTCTGCTACCCGACCGACATGGCGAATCAGCCCGCTGGCGTAGGACAGCACCAGATCGCCTGGCGTGGCGGTGCGCATGTTCGCGTAGAACCGACTGAAGGAGCCGTTGCGATTGCGCTTCGGGGACCACAGATAGCCACCGTCGATCTCCTGGCGGAAGGTTTGCTTGTGATTGACCCACCAATACCGCGGCATCTGACGAAGTTAGCGTTTGGCGGTTCGGAGATCGAGAGGGCATTGGCGGACGGCAGCACCATGACCGAAAGCTACCCTGGCCGGTGGTCGATGGTTCTGCGTCGGGCGATCCAAAGTGGACCTCTGTCCATCGGAAAGCGCCCGAACCCGTCCCCGGGCGGGACATCGGAAATCCCTACCCGCAGGTGCGTCTGATCCGTTAGGAACCCGGGGCACACGCTTCTGGCGGAGGACGGATGGCTACCGGCGAACCGAGGGGTCGGGAGAGAGTCGGACGGCGGGCGAAGGAACGGATCATTGCGCCGGTCGCCGGCAAGCTGGCCCTGGCCGGGTGGCTCTCGGTGCTGTCGGGCGGGCTCTGGCCGATTCAGGCCGCGGTCCTGGCCTGGGTGATCTCGGGCTGGGCGATCATGGGTGGGGCGTCCGGCGAGGCGCCCCTGGGGCGTGCGGGTGCCGCCGCGGCGGTGTTCCTGGCCTGCGCCGCCCTGAAGGCTCTCCTGGAGCATCGCGCCGGGGCGCTTCTGTTCGACGCGGCGGACGAGACCATCGCCCGGGAGCGCGCCGTGCTGATCGGTCGCGAAGCCCGCTACGGTACCGACGGCATGGACCGGGGATCCGCCGCTGTCGCCGCCCTGATGGAGCAGAAGCTGCCGCTCCTGCAGCCGTGGATCACGCGCTACCACGTCGCGCTGACCCGCGCCTCGATACTGCCTCTGTTCCTACTGGTCCTGGCCTTCTCGCAGTCGTGGGCCGTCGGCCTGACGTTGCTGGTCGCCGGACCCCTGATTCCCGTGTTCATGGCCCTGGTCGGCATGGCCGCCGAGGACGCCTCACGACGCCAGTTGGACGAGATCGGCACGATCAACGACATGGCGATGGACCGGCTGTCGGCGCTGCTGGACATCCGGCTGCTCGGCGCCTCAGATCGCGCGGCTGAGGACTTCAGCCGCAGGGCGGAGACCCTGAGGGAAAAAACCATGGCGGTGCTGCGGATCGCCTTTCTCTCGTCGACCGTCCTGGAACTGTTCTCGGCGCTCGGCGTGGCCATGGTCGCGGTGTTCGTCGGCTTCTCGCTCCTGGGCGAGATCGGGTTCGGAACCTGGGCCGGGCCCCTGACCCTGGGGCAGGGCGTCTTTCTGCTGCTGATCGCGCCGGAGTTCTTTCAGCCGCTGCGCGATCTCGCGGTCGCCTGGCATGACCGCGCCGCCGGCCTTGCGGTGGTCGCCGAACTCGACGGGCTCGATGCCGCGGATCGGGTGGCGTTCGTCGGGCGGGGCGGTCCGTCGGACGCTCTCGCGGGTCCGATTGGCGTCTCGCTGTCCGGGGCCGTGGCGTCCCTGCCGGGGCGGCAGGTGGCGTTGCCGGACTTCCGCGTCGGCGACGGCGGGAGTGTCGCGCTGACGGGGCCGAGCGGGGTCGGAAAGACGACGACGCTTGCCGCGATCGCCGGGCTCGTGCCGCTGAAGGTCGGGCGGATCGATGTCTGCGGCATGCCGCTCGACGACAGGTCGGCCGATGCCTGGCGGACGCGGGTCGCGCTGATGCCGCAACGGCCGCATTTCCCCGACGAGACCCTGGGCGAATGGCTGGACACCCGGCGCGCCGGCCGCGAAGTGTGGGACGCGCTGGCGATGGCCGATGCGGGCGATGTCGTCCGCCGCCTCCCGGAAGGCCTGGCGACGCGCCTGGGAGAGACCGGCGGCGGCGTGTCCGGCGGCGAGGCGCGCAGGCTGCTGCTCGCCCGCGCCATTCTGACCGGCGCCGACCTCATCCTGGCCGACGAACCTACGGCGGATCTCGACCCGGATACCGCCGACCGTATCGTCGCGGCCCTGGGCCGTCTCCGCGACGATGGACGGTCGATCATCGTCGCGACCCACGATCCCCGGCTCGCCGCCGCCATGGACACCCGGGTGGAGATGCGGCCGTGAGGGCCCTGCTTGGTGTCGCGCGCCTGCTCGCGAACGCCGACCGCGGGGCCATGGCGCGCGGCGCCGCCATGTTCGTCGCGGTCCTGCTCATGGGGGCTGCGCTCCTCGGTTTGTCGGGCTGGTTCATCACGGCGACCGGCCTGGCCGGGCTGGCGGGTGTCGGGATCGCCTTCGACGTGTTCAGGCCATCGGCGGGCGTCCGCTTCCTGGCCCTCGGTCGCGCCGCCGCGCGCTATGGCGAGCGTCTCCTGACCCACGACGCCACGCTGCGCGCGCTCGCGACGCTGCGGGTGGTTCTGCTGCGCGGCCTCGCCCGGCGGAACGCCAGGGGGTTGGCGGCACTGCGCGGCGAGGGGGCGCTGACGCGCATCATGTCCGATGTGGACGCGCTCGACGGTGTCGTCCTGCGCCTGATCCTGCCGGTCGCCGCCGCGCTCGTGACCCATGTCCTGGTGTTTGCGGGCCTGTGGTGGCTCGTCGGTATGCCGGTGGCCCTTGTCACGGTCGCCGCGTACAGCCTGGGCGCCGCACTTATCCTGGCGTGGCATGCCCGGAGCAGCGTCGTGCCGTCGGCACAGGCGGAGGAGGCGGGCCAGCGCCTCCGCCGGGGCCAGATAGACATGATCCGAGATCGCGCCGCTCTCATCCTGGCGGCCCGCCTGCCCGAGCGGGAGCGGGACCTGCTGCGGCTCGACGAGCAGGCGCGACGGCTGGCGCGGCGGATGGATCGCGCCGAGCGGGACGCCGGTGCCCTTCTGTCGCTCCTGGTGGCGTCGGTGGCGATGGGCGCCTTCGTGACCGGCGCCTGGCTGGTCGCCGGTGGCGAGACCGGGCCCGCGATCGCCGTCATCGGGCTGTTCGTCGCCCTGGCGCTCGCGGAGACCGTGTTGCCATTGCGGCGGGGAACCGCCGAGCTTGGGCGCATGGTGGCGGCCGCCACGCGCGTGGCGCCGCAGATCGACGGGAGGGATCGCCCGGACGTTGGACCCCCGCCCGTCGGTGGGCGGCTGCTTGTCGTCGATCGGTCGGACGTGACCTTGGCGCTTTCGTCCGGCCAGGCCTTGGCGCTCACAGGGCCGTCGGGCATCGGCAAGACGACCTTGCTGATGCGGATCGCGGGATTGGACGAGGGCTCCGGCATCCTGATCAAGGGCCAGCGGCCGGAGGCCTGGCCGGAGGATGCGCTACGGGAGGTCGTCGGCGTCCTGCCGCAACGCAGCGCCCTCATTGCGGGAACGATCCGTGACAATATGTCCCTCGGCGGGACGTTCGCCGACACGGCGATGTGGACGGCGCTCGATGCCGTGGCCCTATCGGCGGATATCGTCGCCCGCGGCGGCTTGGACGCGACGCTCGGCGAAGGCGGAGCCGGGCTCTCCGGCGGTCAGGCGCGCCGGCTGGCCCTGGCGCGCAACATACTGAAAAAACCGGAAATCCTGCTGCTCGATGAGCCCCTGGAGGGGTTGGATCCGACAACGGCAGACGCCGTTCTGCGCGGACTGCGCGAGGCCCTGCCGGAGGCCGCCATCCTTGCGGTCATGCATCGCGGGGCCGAGCATCCGATCTTCGATCGGCGCATCGAGATGACCGCTCTTCGGTGATGTTGTCACAGAGCCCGGATCCGCTGGCGGTGTATATTCCGACCTGACGCGCGGAGGTGACCGAAGCGTGGTGCCAGAGAGGGTACCCGCTCTGCCTTGCGGCCAGCCGCGCAACGCATACACGCCCTCAGGCCGGGAGGCGGCGGGGCGCTGGACCGGAGGATGCCGAATGGAGTTGAACGTCGTCGAGCTGTCGCGCCTGCAATTCGCGATGACGGCCATGTACCATTTTCTGTTCGTGCCGCTGACCCTCGGTCTGTCGATCCTCGTCGCGATCATGGAGACCGTCTACGTCATGACGGGCCGTCCGATCTGGCGGCAGATGACGAAGTTCTGGGGGACGCTGTTCGGGATCAACTTCGTTCTCGGCGTCGCCACGGGCATCACCATGGAGTTCCAGTTCGGCATGAACTGGAGCTACTACAGCCACTACGTCGGCGATGTCTTCGGCGCTCCGCTCGCGATCGAGGGGCTGATGGCCTTCTTCCTGGAGGCGACGTTCGTCGGTCTGTTTTTCTTCGGATGGGACAGGTTGAGCCGGGTGCAGCACCTCGTCGTGGCCTGGCTGGTCGCGCTCGGGTCGAACTTCTCCGCGCTCTGGATTCTCATTGCCAACGGCTGGATGCAGAACCCGGTCGGCGCCGAGTTCAATCCCGACACGATGCGCATGGAGATGACGTCGTTCTTCGAGGTTCTCTTCAACGAGGTGGCGCAGGCGAAGTTCGTGCATACGGTCTCCGCGGGCTACGTAACGGCGGCCGTCTTCGTCCTCGGCGTCTCCGCCTGGTACTTGCTGAAGAACCGGCACGTGGAACTGGCGCGACGGTCGATCACCGTGGCCGCGTCGTTCGGCCTGGCGTCGGCTCTCTCGGTCGTCGTCCTCGGCGACGAGTCGGGGTACTCGGCCAGCCACACCCAGCGGATGAAGCTCGCGGCCATCGAGGCCATGTGGGAGACCCATGACGCGCCGGCGCCGTTCACCGCCATCGGTTTTCCGGACCAGGAGGCGCGTGAGACCCACTACGCCATAGAGATCCCGTGGGTGATGGGCCTCATCGGTACGCGGTCGCTCACGAAGGAGATTGCGGGTATCGACCAACTGGTCGCAACCGCGCACGAGCGGATCGAGAGCGGGCTGATCGCCTACGACGCGTTGCAGGAGATCCGCAGGTTGCGCGACGCCGCACCGGCGGAGGTGCGATCGACCTTCGAAGAGCATTCCGGCGATCTCGGCTTCGCCTACCTTCTCCTGCGCTACGTGGACGATCCGCGCGAGGCGACGGCCGAGCAGATCGCCCAGGCCGCCGAGGACACGGTACCGACCGTCTGGCCGCTGTTCTGGGCGTTCCGGATCATGGTCGGCCTCGGCTTCGCCTTCATCGGCTTGATGCTCTACTTTTTCTGGCGCTCATCCTTCAAGGGACAGACCTATCCCCGCTGGGCGCTGTGGGGCGCCGTGGTGGCGATCCCGACGCCGTGGATCGCCGCGGAAATGGGGTGGTTCGTCGCGGAGTTCGGCCGTCAGCCCTGGACGGTGGATGGCGTACTGCCCACCGCGCTGTCTGTCAGCCATCTCAGCGTTCAGGACCTGCTGATCACGCTTGCCGGCTTCATGCTGTTCTACTCGGTCCTGTTCGTGGTCGAGATCGGCCTGATGCTGAAATACATCAGGAAGGGTCCGTTCCAGGACGTGGCCGAGACCGAGGCCTGGGAGGCCCGTCACGAGCATCGCCTGCGGACCCATGACGGCAAGGGGCCTTTCGCCCCCGCCGGCGCGCAGGCGGCCTCTGCCGTGGACTCCGGCCTGAACGCCACCCCCGCGGAGTAGAAGCGATGATCCTGTATGAACTCGTAGACTACGAAATCCTGCGGGTGGTCTGGTGGGCGCTGCTGGGCGTTCTGCTGATCGGCTTCGCGCTCACGGACGGCTTCGACATGGGGGTGGGCGCGCTACTGCCATTCGTCGCCAAGACCGATGTGGAGCGCCGCGTCGTCATCAATACCGTGGGGCCGGTCTGGGAAGGCAACCAGGTCTGGTTCATTCTCGGCGGCGGGGCGATCTTCGCCGCCTGGCCGCCGCTCTACGCGGTCAGTTTCTCGGGCTTTTATCTCGCGATGTTCATCATCCTCGCGGCGCTCATCATCCGACCGGTGGCGTTCAAGTACCGGTCCAAGCGCGACGGCGTCGCGTGGCGCAGTGCCTGGGACTGGGGGCTGTTCGTGGGCGGCGCCGTTCCCGCGCTGCTGTTCGGGGTGGCGGTCGGCAACGTCCTGCTGGGGGTGCCGTTCCATCTCAACGAAATGCTGATGCCGCGCTACGACGGCGGTTTCCTGATGAAGTTCATCGGGCTCCTGCGACCCTTCGCGCTGCTTGCCGGAGTCGTATCCTTTTCGATACTGCTGATGCATGGGGCCGCGTGGCTCGGCTTGAAGTGCGAGGGGGCGGTCGCCGATCGCGCGCGACGCATCGGGACGGTCGCTGGGCTGGTTGCCATGGGCGGCTACGCGTTTGCCGGCCTGTGGCTGGCGTTCGGTATCGACGGCTTCGCGCTGGTGGGCGAGGTCGTCACCGACGGCCCGTCGAACCCGCTCTATTCCGATGTCGCACGCGGCGGTTCGTGGCTTGCTGCCTATTCCGAGCGTCCGTGGATCGCCGTGGCGCCGGCTATGGGGTTTTTCGGCATGGCCATGGCGCTGCGCGGTCTGATCGCCGGGCGCGAGGTCTCGACCCTGCTGTGGTCGAAACTGGGAATCACGGGCGTTATCTCGTCGGTCGGCCTGACGATGTTCCCCTTCATCCTGCCGTCGACGGTCGACCCGAAGAGTTCGCTGACGGTGTGGGACGCCTCGTCCTCCCACCAGACGCTGTTCATCATGCTCGTCTGCACGGTGATCTTCATGCCGCTGATCCTGGCGTACACGGCATGGGTCTACAAAGTGCTCTGGGGCAAGGTCACCGAGGCCGATGTCTCCGGCAATTCCGACTCCCTCTACTGAGCAAGGAGGCCCCGTTATGTGGTACTTCGCCTGGCTCCTCGGCCTTCCGCTCGCCGCGATCTTCGCCGTCATGAACGCCATGTGGCTGGAGCTTCAGCGCGACAGGAAACTGGCCGACGAAGACGAGAAGTCCTCTCCGGCCGCCGTCGGAGACTGGAGAAAGTCAGGGTCGGATGGAAGAATCTGAGCCTGCGAATTGTCTCTGTCTTTAATGGCTTAGATGGCGCCCGGCCCGAATGGCTTAGATGGCGCCCGGCCCGCCGTCAGGTCGTGCCCGGCCGGAAAGCGCTGAACGGAACAGAGAAGGAGACCTGCCGCATGTCAAACCAGAAGATCATCGAATACCTGAACCGCGCGGTGCAGATGGAGATGACCGCCGCCCATCAGTACCAGTTGCACGCGCACACCCTCGAGGACTGGGGGCTCACGAAGTTGGCGGCCAAGATGCGCGAGGAAATGGCGGAGGAGCTCGGCCATTCCGACCGGTTCATCGAGCGGCTGATGTTCCTGAAGGCGTCGCCGGAGCTCGCGTTCGCCAAGACGCCCGCGAAGGCGGGGAGCCTGCCCGAGATGTTCAAGGCCGACCTCGCCGACGAGGAGGAGGCCATCCAGGTCTATGCCAAGGCGGCCCAACACGCGGCTGAGGTCGGTGACATCGGCTCCCGCGTGCTGTTCGAGGAGGTCGCCCTCGACGAGGAGGGGCACAAAGCGTGGCTGGAACTGCAGCTCGATCTCATCGATCGCATCGGAGAGAAGACATATGCGTCCAAGCTGATCTCCTTCGCCGGGCCGGAGGAAGGCTGACGGCAGACAGCAGACGCGTCACGGCCACCGGGAAATCGGTCGCCGTGACGTGCTTCCTGCCGCACGGTGCCTGATCCGGTTCGACGGGAGCGGCCAGCCGCCCCCACGCTGCCGTCGGTCTCGAGCGAGGATGCAAAGGAGACGAACCATGCAGTTTTTCCCGGCGTCGTCCAACTCCGGCAGCCCGAACGTCGCGGCGTTCTATGAGAAGGCAAGCGGATCCTGGCAGTACGTGGCGTGGTGTCCGATATCCAGAAAGGCGATCATCGTCGACCCGGTGTTGGACTTCGACCCAGCGGCCGGTGCGACCTGGACCTACAGCGCCGACGAGATTCTGGCCTATGCGAATGCGGAGGGCCTCGATGTCGAATGGGTCCTCGACACGCATCCCCACGCCGACCACTTTTCGTCCGCATTCTATATCAAGGAACAGCTCGGCGGCCGGCCGGGGCAGGGGATCGGCAAGCTGGTCCTGCGTGTGCAGGAGATCTGGTCCGACATCTACGCCGACGACAGTCTGAAGGGACAACCGCAGTATTGGGACCAGTTGTTCGAGGCGGGCGACACGCTCACCGTCGGCGACTGCACGATCGACGTCACCCTGTCGCCGGGGCACACGCTCGCGTCCATCACGTACAGGATGGGCGATGCGGTGTTTGCCCACGACACGCTCATGATGCCCGACAGCGGCACCTCGCGGTGCGACTTCCCGGGCGGGTCCTCGGCGGAGCTGTGGGAATCGCTTCAGGCGATCCTCGGCCACCCGGCCGACACACGCATCTTCGTCGGTCATGACTACTGCAAGGACGGACGCGAGGAGGCCTGCATGGCGACGGTGGCCGAGCACAAGGCCGCCAACATCCACGTCAGGGACGGCATCGGGCGCGCGGAGTTCATCGCCACCCGCGACGCGCGCGATGCGACCTTGGGCCTGCCGGACCGGATGCTCTACGCGCTGCAGGTCAATATCCGCGGCGGCCGGATGCCGGACGCCGACGACAAGGGCCGCGCCGTGCTGCGTGTCCCGCTCGACCGTTTCGCGTCGCGGCAGGCGCGCGTCTTCGGTAAGGACAGCGCCTAGGTTCATGTTGCAAGTGCGCCCCTTCTAAATCAAAATTGGGGCTTGAACGCGCCGTCAGAATCCTGCCTCTGCGCGTTCCACCGTTCGATTCTTGAAAAAATCCAGCCCTGCGAGACAGAGATGAGTATGTATTCCGATTACCTGGCGGAAATCGAAGATCGGAAATCGCAGGAGCTGCACCCAAAACCGATCGAAGATGGCGCCCTTGTCGAAGAACTGATCGCGCAGATCAAGGATAGCGGTAACGAACACCGCGAGGCGTCCCTGAACTTCCTGATCTACAACACGCTGCCCGGGACGACCAGCGCGGCGGGGGTCAAGGCCCGGTTCCTCGAGGAGATCATTCTCGGCGACGTCGTGATCGACGAGATCACGCCGACGTTCGCGTTCGAACTGCTGTCCCACATGAAGGGTGGTCCCTCCGTCGAGGTTCTGCTCAACCTCGCGCTTGGCGACGACGCCGGCATCGCAAAGGAGGCGGCCGAGGTCCTCAAGACGCAGGTGTTCCTCTACGAAGCGGACACGAACCGGCTGAAGGCCGCATACGAGGCCGGGAGCGCGATCGCCGAGGACATTCTGCGAAGCTATGCGAACGCGGAGTTCTTCACGAGACTTCCGGACATTGAGGAAGAGATCAAGGTCGTGACCTACGTCGCGGCGGAAGGGGACATCTCCACGGACCTGATGTCGCCGGGTGCGGAGGCGCATTCGCGTGCCGACCGCGAACTGCACGGCAAGAGCTTCATCTCGCGGCGGGCGCAGCAGGAGATTGAAGAGCTCAAGATCCAGCATCCCGGAAAACGCCTGATGATGATTGCCGAGAAGGGCACCATGGGCGTCGGCTCGTCCCGGATGTCCGGCGTCAACAACGTCGCCCTTTGGATGGGGGAACAGGCCAGCCCGTACGTCCCGTTCGTCAACGTCGCCCCGATCGTTGCCGGCACCAACGGCATTTCGCCGATCTTCCAGACGACCGTCGGTGTCACCGGCGGCATCGGTCTCGACCTGAAGAACTGGGTCAAGAAGCTCGACGCGGACGGCAACGTCATCGTCAACAACGACGGCAACCCGATCCTTGAAGAAAAGTATTCGGTCGCCACGGGTACGACGCTGACGATCAATACCAGGACGAGGAAGCTCACGAGCGAGGACGGTTCGGAAGAGTTCGCCGACGTGTCCTCCGCCTTCTCGCCGCAGTCGGTCGAGTTCATGAAGGCCGGCGGTTCGTACGCGATCGACTTCGGTAAGAAGCTGCAGATCTTCGCGGCGGAGACTCTCGGCGTCGACCCGGCGCAGGTCTTCGCGCCGCCCAAGGTGGTGTCCCATCCGGGCCAGGGCCTGACCGCGGTCGAGAAGATCTTCAACGCCAACGCCGTCGGCGTCCCCGAGGGCACGGTGCTCCATGCCGGGTCGGACGCGATGGTGAAGGTGAACATCGTCGGCTCCCAGGACACGACGGGTCCGATGACCGTTCAGGAACTGGAGGCCATGGCCGCCACGGTCATCTCCCCGATCCTCGACGGCGCCTATCAGTCCGGATGCCACACGGCTTCGGTCTGGGACAAGAAAGCCCAGGCAAACACGCCCAAGCTCATGGCCTTCATGAACAAGTTCGGCCTGGTCACCGGACGTGATCCGAAGGGCAAGTATCACGCCATGACGGACGTGATCCACAAGGTGCTGAACGACATCACGGTCGACGACCGGGCGATCATCATCGGCGGCGATTCACACACCCGGATGTCCAAGGGCGTGGCGTTCGGCGCCGACTCCGGAACGGTGGCCCTTGCCCTTGCCCTGGGACAGGCGAGCATCCCTGTTCCGCAGTCTGTCAAGGTGACGTTCAAGGGCAAGATGGGCGACCACATGGACTTCCGCGATGTCGTCCATGCGACCCAGGCCCAGATGCTGGCGCAGTTCAACGGCGAGAACGTCTTCCAGGGTCGGGTCATCGAGGTTCATATCGGCACGCTGCTCGCGGATCAGGCGTTCACGTTCACGGACTGGACCGCCGAGATGAAGGCGAAGGCCTCGATCTGCATCTCCAATGACGAAACGCTCATCGAGTCCCTCGAGATCGCCAAGTCGCGCATCCAGGTGATGATCGACAAGGGCATGGAGATTCCGTCGGGAATGCTGCGGGGCCTTATCGAGAAGGCCGACGCGCGCATCGCCGGGATCAGGTCCGGTGAGCAGCCGGCACTGAAGCCGGACGACAACGCCAAGTACTTCGCTGAAGTGGTCGTGGATCTCGACGAGATCAATGAACCGATGATCGCCGACCCCGACGTCAACAACAGCGACGTTGCGAAACGCTACACCCACGACACCATCCGGCCGATCTCCTACTACGGCGCCGAGAAGAAGGTGGATCTCGGCTTCGTCGGATCCTGCATGGTGCACAAGGGCGACATGAACATCATCGCCCAGATGTTCCGCAATATCGAGAAGGCCGAGGGGAAGGTGGAGTTCAAGGCGCCGCTCGTGGTCGCCCCGCCGACCTACAACATCGTCGACGAACTGAAGGCCGAAGGCGACTGGGATATCCTCCGGAAATACGCCGGGTTCGAGTTCGACGACGCCGCGCCGAAGACGACCGCACGGACGTCTTACGAGAACATCCTCTATCTCGAGCGCCCGGGCTGCAATCTCTGCATGGGCAACCAGGAGAAGGCGGCCAAGGGCGACACGGTTATGGCGACCTCGACCCGGCTCTTCCAGGGCCGCGTCGTGGCCGACTCCGAGGAGAAGAAGGGTGAGTCGCTGCTCGCCTCCACTCCGGTGGTGGTGCTGTCGACCGTTCTCGGCCGGACGCCGTCGATCGACGAGTACAAGTCCGCGGTAGAGGGCATCAATCTCACGAAGTTCGCGCCGCCGAGAGCATAACCGGCGGCCGTCGTCGTGCGCCCTGTCGATCGGGTGCGCGCCGCCACCCACCGGAACCGTCGACCCCTGGACTGAAATTCCAGGGGTCGACGGACCGCGGCCGTGCCGGAGTTCAAACGCCGATACTTGCGATCGCGATCAGGATTTCGAGCCGAATCGCCGGCTCGGGCAAGAGATCGGGTCGAAGATGTTGCGCCGAGTGATAGTGGTGCGTGTTGTAGTGCTCTGATTTCGCGTGCATGGAGACTTGCGGTTCCGTGCCGGGCGTCCCACAAGCTGTGCAAAGTGTCTGTACAGACACGGCGTGGCTTGCATTTCCGGGCTTAGCGAAAATAAGAATCTAATCGCGGATAGTTTGATCCGGGTCACAATGCTACCAGCCATGCCCGGATCCGGTGCTGTATGCAATAGACTGTAGGAGTCGCTCTGACCGGGGAGGGGGGATGACTCAGATCGTTGATACGCTGATCGCCGACGGGGCCGAAGATCCGATCCCGAGCGCGGTGTTCAGTTTGGATACCGTGGCCGCGCGCGAGCGCTACGATCTGTGGCGGGACAGCATTTCCTGCATCTTCCAGGCGGATGTCGATCGGGACGTGCGGAGCGACGGCTTCTTCGCAGAGGTGGACGCGAACATGTTCGGCCCGCTCATGCTGGCCCGAACGAAGAGTCGCGAGCATCTCTGGCAGCGCACGCCGTCGATCCTGGCCCGCGATGGCATGGATCACTACATGATCCAGCTCTATGAATACGGCGAGATGGTCTGGGAGACGGACACCGGAACGCGCAGCCTGCCGAAGAACGGGCTCATGGTCATCGATCTCTCCCAGGAACTGCGCACGAAGACCTCCGACTTTCAGAACCTGTCGCTGATCGTGCCGCGTGAGATGCTCGACGGAGCGCTGAAATCGCCGAGCGACCAGCACATGAGAGTGCTTGGTGGCGAAGAACCGATGGTGACGCTGCTGCGCGATCACATGGTGTCGCTGAAGGGCCTGGCGGGGCGGATGACCCAGCAGCAGGCCATGGAGATCGCCCCGGCCACCGTGGGGCTGGCCGCGGCCTGCCTGAACGCTGCCGTCAATCAGGAGTCGCCGGCGGAGCGGGGCGGCGTGGTGTTGGCCCAGCTGACCGTGATCCGGCGGTTCATCGAGGCCAACCTTTCCGAGCCGGACCTGTCGGCGGACTGGATCGCGAAGGGCGTGGGGGTTTCCAGATCGAAGCTGTACCAGTTGTTCGATGCTTTCGGCGGGGTCGGAACCTATATCCGGGACCGGAGACTGAGGCGTGCCCTGCTCGCGCTTACGGACAACAGGTCGCGTCACCGTCCGATCTACGATATTGCGCTCGCCTCGGGGTACTCGAGCGATGCGGCGTTCAGCCGGGCGTTCCGGTCCCGCTACGGGATCGCACCGCGCGACGTCCGCAACAACGCGCATCCCCTGGATCGTATGGACAGGTATCGCGGCGACCTCGACCGTCGCTACGAACGCTGGTTGCATCACCTGTCGGTCTGAGCGGCGGTCTGCCGCAGACCGAATACATCCTGACCGCAAGCACGGCGGCGCCCCATGGGCGCCGCCGTTTGCGTTTCTCGTGGCTGGACTGCGGCGCCGACGTCCGCCCGTCGACGTCCGCCGGTCGACGTGCTCCTGCACAGTACTCCGAACGAACGGCAAACCGGAATGAACTGGGAGGAATGAATCCGAAACGTCCGGACAAGTAGCCGGAAGACGTAACGCCATAATTCACCAGGCGCCGCGGTGCGCGAACCGAAGTCGCAAGAACCGAGTTCGCAGATTCCGGCGCTGGAAGGATTGTTGGCGGGGCGAAACCGGAATGGCGATATTTCGAGAGAAGGCGCTCAAGCGGCTTTCATCGCCGGAAAACCTGGACGAGGCGCTGGTCGCGGCGTCGCCATTTCATTGGGTCGCCTTCCTCTCGGCGGGTGCGCTGGTTGCGGCCGCCGTCGCCTGGGGCGTGTTCGGCAGCGTGCCGACGCGGATCAAGGCGGACGGCATCCTGCTGCATCGCGACAGCGAGGTGTTCTCGGCCTCGGCGGAAGGGACGGGCAAGCTGATCGACGTGACGGTCGCGCTCGGCGACCGGGTCACGGCGGGACAGGTCGTCGCCCTGTTGAACCAGGACGTCGACGAGCGCCGCCTGGAACTCCTGGTCGACAAGATGCAGAGCGCGCGGGCCAGACGCGATGCCGACGAGAGGGCGCAGCGCGAGGACAGCGTTCTCCGCGCGGACCTGATGGCGAAAGAACGTGCCTCGCTCTCCGCGAAGATCGCCAATGCGAAGGCGCGCGAGGCCAACCTGCTTGAATTGGTCGCCGACATGCGGAGCCTGCTCAAGCGAGGGTTCATCGAGCGTTCGCGGCTCCTGGCCCGGGAAAACGAACTGATTCAGGTGCGCGAGACCATCGCGGATCTCAACAACTCCCTGGTCAAGCTCGAGGTCCAGAACCGGGAACGCGCGGAGTACTGGAGAGACCGCGTCTACGCCTCTGAGAAGGAACTCGAGGCGCTGCACGACGAGATGGAGAACATCCGCGAGCAGCTCAAACGGGTCCAGACCGTCGACGCGCCGATCACCGGCACGGTCACGGAGATCTCTGCCAGCCTGGGCGACGTGATCGCCGCCGGAACGGCCGTGGTCCGGATCGTCTCCGAGGCGACGGAGATGGATGCCCTGCTTTTCGTCCCACCGTCGGACGGCAAGCTGATCAAGCCGAACCTGACCGCGAATATCGAGCCGACGGTGGCGAAGAAGGAGGAGTTCGGCACCATCCTCGCCAATGTCCGCAGCGTCTCGGACCTGCCGATGTCGTCCTCGGCGATCCAGGCGATGCTGCAGAACGAGAAGCTGGTCCAGCAGTTCAGCGCCAAGGGCGCTCCGGTGGCGGTCCGTGCCGACCTGCTCGAGGCGGGTAATGACAAGGAACGGTTCCGGTGGACCGGCGGTGCGGGGCCGAGCTTCGACATCGAGCAGGGTACCCTCGTTGCGGCGACCATCACCGTGCGCCGTCAGCGCCCGATCACGCTGATCCTGCCGTTCCTCAAAAACCTCGTCGGCCTCTGACCATGGCGGCCGGTATGAAGATCGCGAACCGCCGGGTGAAGACGCCGACCGTGCTGCAGATGGAGGCGGTCGAATGCGGCGCCGCGGCGCTGGGGATCGTTCTGGCGCATCACGGCAAATGGCGGCCGCTGGAGGAGCTCCGGACCGAGTGCGGCGTGTCCCGCGACGGCTCGAAGGCCAAGAACGTCCTGTACGGCGCCCGACGCTACGGGCTGCAGGCCAAGGGGCGCAAGGCGCTGGTCGAGACCGCGCTCAACACCCCGTTTCCCTTCATCGCGTTCTGGAACTTCAATCACTTCCTGGTGGTCGAGGGGTATCGGAACGGCATCGTCTACCTGAACGACCCGGCAACCGGCCCGCGAACGGTGACGCTGGAGGACTTCGACAACGCGTTCACGGGCGTGATCCTCGTCTTCGAGCCCGGCGAAGGGTTCACCCGCGATCCCAAGCCGCCCGGTGTGATCGCCCGCCTGCTGCCGCGCACGGCCTCCATCCGCAGTGCGATCCTGCTGTCGGTGCTGATCAGCCTCACCCTGGTCGTGCCGGGGCTCGTGGTTCCGGGATTCTCCAAGGTCTTCGTCGACGAAGTGCTGATCAACGGCAAGGACGACTGGCTCGGCCCTCTCCTGCTGTTCATGGTCGGAACGACGATCGTGACCGCGATACTGACGTGGCTCCAGCAGGCGGTGCTGCTTCGAACGGAGTCGAAGTTGGCACTGGCGGCGTCGGCGCGCTTCGTCTGGCACCTGATCCGCCTGCCGATCGACTTCTTCAATCAGCGCCATCCGGGCGACATCTCCAACCGCATCGACGCGAACGACAGGATCGCAGCCTCTATCGCCGGCGATCTCGGCGAGAGCCTGGTGAGTGTCGTCCGCGTGGTGTTCTACGGCGCGGTGATGCTGGCGTTCGACTGGATCCTCGCGATCGCGGCCATGGCTCTCTCGCTGACGAACATTCTGGTCTTCCAGGTCCTGATGCGTCGCCGCGCTGACGCGAGCCTGCGCGTGCAGCAGGAGTTCGGGCAGTTTCAGTCGGCCTCTGTCACCGGCATTCAGGCGATCGAGACGTTGAAGGCCACGGGAACCGACGATGACTATTTCGAGCGCTGGGCCGGGTTCCAGGCCAAACATCTGAACAACCAGCGTCGTCTCGGGCTGTATGGGGTCATCGCCAACAGCTTTCCGCCCCTGCTGGACGGTCTGACGATCGCCGCGGTGCTGGGGCTCGGCGGCTGGCGGATCATGCAGGGCGAGATGACGATCGGCACGCTCGTCGCCTTCCAGGCGCTGATCCAGAATTTCTCCGGACCGATCAACGCCCTGGTCGCGACCGGCGGTGCGATACAGGAGCTCAACGCCGATCTGATCCGTACCGATGACGTCTTCAAGCAGGACCGCGACCGCCGGTATGCGGACCGGTCGGGTGGACAGATCGACCGGCTGAGCGGCCGCATCGAGCTGCGCGACGTGACCTTCGGCTACAGCCGGCTCGAGCCGCCGCTGATCGAGAACTTCAACCTGACCATCGAGCCGGGCGCGCGGGTCGCCCTGGTCGGTGGTTCGGGCAGTGGGAAATCGACCATCGCCAAGTTGATGACGGGCCTCTACCGGCCCTGGTCGGGCGAGATCCTGTATGACGGCCGGCCGTTGGACAGCATCCCCGTGTCGACCCTTACCCAGTCGATCGCCTCGGTCAGCCAGGAGATCATCCTGTTCGGCGGCACCGTCCGCGACAACCTCAGCGCCTGGGACGAGCAGGTTCCGGCCGAGGAGATGATCGAAGCGCTCGACGATGCCCGGATTCTGGATGTCATCTCCGGCCGGGGAGGTGCGCTGGAGGCCGAGGTCGACGAGGGCGGCGGCAACTTCAGTGGCGGCCAGGCCCAGCGCATCGAGATCGCCCGCGCGCTGTCGATCGACCCGTCGATCCTCATTCTCGACGAGGCGACCAGCGCCCTCGACGCGACGACGGAGGGCGAGATCGATGTGGCGATCCGGCGCCGTGGCTGCACCTGCGTCATCGTCGCCCACCGGCTGTCGACCATCCGTGACGCCGACGAGATCGTCGTCCTGAACTTCGGTCAGGTCGTGGAGCGTGGCAGCCACGATGAACTGGCCGAGGCCGACGGGCCCTATGCCCAGCTGATTGCGCAGGGGTGAGCGGATGAGCAGCGTGGAGCCGATCGACGAGACAGGCACGGTGCGCACGGTCAGCGGCCGCGACCGGATCTCGCTGTCAGCGGGACACAGTCTCCTGAGTGTCGAGCGGGGTGCGGTCAATCTGTTTATCCAGCTCACGGCTGAGGACGGCACGCCGTTGGGGGCCCGGCGCATGATTGCCGCCCTCGAGCAGGGTGCCATGCTGCCGCTACCGGGTTGCGCTTTCGACGGCATGCGTCTGATGGTGGTCGGCGTCGGTGCCTCGGCGATCCGCCTGTTCGACGCCGATGAGCGCGACACTGTCACGGCCGATCCGGACACCTTCGTGATCGCGACGGGCATCGGGTTGGCGAGGCTGTTGCGCGACGCCGGCGGCCGGGACCGGTCCGAACATGCGGCTTTTCTGATCTCGCCCGGAGAGAGCGCCGTCCTCGCAAGTGGTACCGCGGTGTCCGCCGCCCGCCCGACGTGGATCCTGTCCCGCGACGCCGGAACGGATCGCGACGCGTCCGACATCGCTCTGGTTGGCCCAGGCCGGTCGATCACGCTCGCCGCCGAGGGGGAACTGCGCGCGCTGGACATCGCGCAGCTGATCCGCGAGCGGGGGTGGCAGCCGGTCGATCGCTGGGTCACGGATGCCATGGTCGACGTCGCACGCGACCTGCAAGAATGGATGGAGGAGCGCCGGCGCCGCATGGCCCGTGTGACGGAAGACGACGTTGCCCAGTTGGACAACGCCCTCGGCCGTTTGCCGGCAATCGTCAACGACGGTGCGACGCGTGCGCCGACGGTCGGGGTGCGCGGCTCCGTGCCGTCCATCGTCAGCGCACTGCGGCTGGTCTGCGAGGCCCAGCGGATCGAGTTTTCGCCGCCGGCCGAGGTGCTCGACGACCCGGATCCGGAAGTCGTGCTGCAGGATGTCCTGCGCCGGGCCAATCTGCGGTTCCGCAAGATCGTCCTGCCGGACCGCTGGTGGCGTCGCGACGGCGAGAACGCCGTCGGCTTCGATCTCGAGACCGGGGACCCGCTGGCGATCCTGCGGACCGGGTCGGGGAGGTTCGAACGGGTATCGCCGGTAGACGGCTCCCGTTCCCGCATCGGAGCCGCATCGGCCAGACGGATCGACGAGCAGGCCTTCGTGGTCTTCAAACCGCTGCCGTTCCGACCGCTCAAGGCCATGGACCTCGTCAGACATGTGCTGTCGGGGCGGGCGCGTTTCGACATGCGCTGGGCAGCCGTGCTGGCGGTGCTGACCGCGCTGCTCGGTCTGCTGCCGCCGATCCTGACCGGGCAGTTGCTGAACGAGGTCGTGCCCTTCGCCGAAGAGCAGCGGCTGATCGTTCTCGCCCTGGGGCTTGCCTTCATGGCGCTGGGAAGCGCGGCGTTCCAACTGGTCCGGTCGATCGCCCTGCTGCGGGTCGAGGCATTCGCCGACGGCGCGCTCCAGGCGGCGGTCTGGGACCGGCTGCTGCGGCTGCCGCTTACCTTCTTCCGCAGCTACGAGATCGGCGACCTGCTGATAAAGGCGATGGGACCGACACAGTTGCGCCAGGCGGTGTCCGATACCGCGCTGAGTTCGGCCCTGTCGGCGATCTTCTCGGTCGTGAACTTCGTGCTGATGATGACGTACGACTCCGCCCTCGCCGGCGCGGCCTTCGTCTTCACGCTGGTCACCAGCCTCATTCTGCTCGGGCTCAGCCGCCTGCAGCTCCGCTTCGAACGGGTCCAGCTGAAGGCGGATGCCTCCGTCTCCAGTTTCATCATCCAGATCCTGGTCGGGATCCAGAAGATCCGCCTGATGGGGGCCGAGGACCGGGCGTTCGCGCGCTGGGTGCACCGGTTCGCGGATCAGCGTCAGCACCTGGTCCGTGCCGCCCGCATCGGAAACGCGATCCAGACCTTCAGCGTCGTTCTGCCCGTGCTTGCCAGCATCATGTTCTTCTACATGGTCGGTACCGCCGGGGAGGACCGTCTCTCCGTCGGCAGTTTCGTCGCCTTCAACGCCGCATTCGGCGGTTTCCACGGCGCGTTGCTCGGCCTGGTCTCGGCGGTGTCGGCGTCGCTGTCGGCGATACCGGTCTACGAGAACATGAAGCCGATCATGGACGAACAGCCGGAGCTCGATCCCGAGCGGAACCCCGCACCTGTGCTCGACGGCGGTATTCATCTCAGCAAGGTGTCCTTCCGCTACGACGAGGACGGCCCGCTGATCCTCGACGGCATCGACATGAGCATCGGAGCGGGTCAGTTCGTCGCCTTCGTCGGCCCGTCCGGTTCCGGCAAGTCGACGCTCTTCCGTTTGCTGCTCGGCTTCGAGACGCCGGAACAGGGGACCATCGGCTACGACGGGCTCGACCTCTCGCGCCTCGACCTGAAGACGGTGCGCCGTCAGATCGGCGTCGTTCTTCAGCGCGGTGCGATCCTGCCGGGGTCGATCTTCGAGAACATCGTCGGTTCCGCGCCGCTGTCCCAGGAGGAAGCCTGGGAGGCGGCCCGCATGGCGGGGCTCGACGAAGACATTCAGCACATGCCGATGGGGATGCACACCGTCCTGACCGAGGGCGGCGGCACCTTGTCGGGCGGTCAGCGCCAGCGGCTGATGATCGCCCGGGCGGTGGTGCGCAAGCCGCGCATCCTGCTGATGGACGAGGCGACCAGCGCGCTGGACAACCGGACCCAGGCGATCGTTTCGGAGTCGCTGGCCCATCTCAACGCCACGCGGATCGTCATCGCCCACCGACTGAGCACCGTGGTCAACGCCGACCGCATCTTCGTCGTCGTCGGGGGTCGTGTCGTCCAGGCGGGGACCTATGACGAGCTGATGCAGGTGGACGGCCCGTTCCGCGACCTCGCGCAGCGGCAGATTGCGTGAGGAACAGCATGCCCGGTGAGAGGAGCATCGATCATGTCGACCACGGACTCGGATCTGGATCTGGTCCTAGCGCGGCTTGCGGACGACCCGGCGTTCTTCGAGGCCTGTCAGCGGGCGACCAGGGGCCGACAGGGCGACGAGGCGATCCTGAGGTTGATGAATTTCGCTTCGGAGTCCGGCTACGAGGTCACGTTCCAGGAGGCGAAGGAGACGCGGAAGCGCGCTCTCACCCTGCAGGCCGAGCGGATGCGCGTGCTTCGCGAGGCGCTGGCCCGCGAGCGCGGCCGGGACGTTCGTCTCGAGGATTTCTTCAGGCAGTGGTGACGGGCCGTCACCGTCATCCGATCGATCGAGCTCGGCGGGCCGCAGGAATGCCCGTCATCCGCCGAGCCAACAGGCCGGCCGGGAAGCATTTTCCGGTTCGGACCGATGTCGACGGACGGGCGTACCAACGCTCCCGCAGGGGCGCAACCAAGAGGAGTTCAAGATGACAATGCAGGCAATGGCGTCGTTTGTGGAGAAGGCGCAGCAGGATCCGGCACTGGCCGAAGAACTGGTCACCATCATCGATCAGAACGACACCGACGCGATCTATTCCAAGGTGGTGACGCTCGCCAACGACAACGGCTTCTCCGTGACCGTCGATGACGTGAAGGAGACCCGTCAGCAGTTCGAGAAGATGTCCGACGCGGGGTACGAGGGCGACATGAGCGACGACGAGCTCGACAACGTCTCCGGCGGTATCGTCGTGTCCTCGGCGGTCGCGGCCGCCATCATCACCGGTGGACTCGGCGTTGCCGCGGCGGGCGTCGGAGCGGCTGGTGCCGTCGGCGCGGCGGGTGTCGGCGCCGGTGGCGTGATCGCGGCGGCGGTGATTAAGCGCGGTATCAACAACACCGTCAACGACATCGGCAATTTCTTCAAGAAGTGGTGACCGATGGCTGCGGGTGCACTCCGTACCCGCAGCCTCCTCTTCAACGCTTGCAGGGATCAGAAGCATGTCCAATCAGGCAATGACACAGATGCTCGAAAAGGCTATGGCCGACGAGGGTTTCGCCCAGGGGCTTGTTGCCGCCGTCGGCGAGAAGCAGGGCGACGCGGCGATCGATGCCGTGGCCGAGTACGGCAAGGCGAACGGCTTCGCCGTCACCGCTCAGGACGCCACGGAGATGCAGCGCCATCTCATGGCGACGGCCGTTACCCCCGAAGGCGATCTCGACGATGCGGACCTCGACAATGTGGCGGGTGGTGTCGGCGTGCTTTCGCCGTTCGTCAGCGGATTCGGCAGTGGCGGCGGCCTGAACAACGCGTTGTCGAATTGGCACATCGGCGGCGGCGTCCGTCCGCAGCCGGCCGGCCCCTCGGTCGGCCAGGCCATCGATCAGGGGCTCCGGTCGGTCGAGAACTTCATCCGGCAGTGGTAGTCCGCCGGTGTCGGCACATCGGTCCAGTCATTGTCGCAGCGATGTGCCGACACGGGGGCTACCCGGACCGGTCCGAGAAGCCCTCTCGTGATCGTCGATGGCATGCGGACCGACTGTCGCGTCCATGCCAATCGAGCTCGGCGGGTCCAGGACATGGCCGTCATCTGATGAGTCAACCAACCAGTCGGGGAAGCTTCTCCGGTTCGGACGATGCCGGCGGACGGGCGCACCAAGGCTTCCGCCGTGGCGCAATCAGGAGGAGTTCAAGATGACAATGCAGGCAATGGCTTCGTTTGTGGAGAAGGCTCAGCAGGATCCGGAACTAGCCGACGAACTGGTCTCCATCATCGATCAGAACGACACCGACGCGATCTATTCCAAGGTCGTGGCACTCGCCAACAACAACGGCTTCGCCGTGACCGTCGATGACGTGATGGAGACCCGTCAGCAGTTCGAGAAGATGCCCGAGGGGGGATACCAGGGCGACATGAGCGACGACGAACTCGACAACGTCTCTGGTGGCATCGCGTCGGCGGTCCAAGCCACCGGTTCACCACTCGGCAATGCTGCGGCCGCCGGTGCCGTGGGTGTCCGCACCGCTGCTATGACGTCCACGGCGATCGTTCAAGCCGCGGACTTGAGTGCAGCGGGCGCCCGCGTCGGTGGGGGCATCGCCTCGGCGGTGACCAAGCGCGGCGTCAATGACTTTGGTAGCTTCATCAAAAAGTGGTGATCGATTGCTGTGGGTGCGCTCCGTACCCGCAGCCTCCTCTCCAACACGTCCAAGGATCAGGGTCATGTCCAATCAGGCAATGATACAGATGCTCAAGAAGGCGATGGGCGACGAAGGTTTCGCCCAGCGGTTCGTTACCGCCGTCGGCGACAAGCAGGGCGATGCGGCGATCGAGGCCGTGGCCGAGTACGGCAAGGCGAACGGCTTCGCCGTCACCGCTCAGGACGCTGCGGAGATGCAGCGCCAGTTCATGGCCACGGCCGATACCGCCGAGGGCGACCTCGACGATGCTGACCTCGACAATGTGTCAGGCGGTCTCAACATGTTTTCGCAGTGGACCAACAAGTCTGGCTTAACAAACCCGCCGTCGCATTGGCAGGTCGGCCGCGAACGTCTGCAACCGGCCGGCCCGTATGCCAGCCAGGCCGGGAACTTCATCCGTCAGTGGTAGCTGGGCGGTGCGGGCATAGCGGGTCGGCCATTGCCGGAGCGATGTGCCCCACACCGGGGCGAGGCGGGCGGATCCGGCTGGCGCCCTCCTGGCCATCTATCCGATCAGGTCCCGTCGCTTTCATGGACGATGAGATGAAGAGCCAAGCGCATACAGGCTCGCTGACCGACAATCGCCAGGTCCCTGACTGGTCCGGGGTTGTCGGCGGGGCATACGTGCTGACCGACCCCGCCGACCGTGCCGCCTGGGGGCGCCGGACCTTCGGGCCGGACGTCCCGGTGGCCGCAGTCGTGCGGCCGGGTTCCGCTGCCGAGGTCGCCGGAGCGCTCCGGATGGCGACGCAGCATCGGCACCCTGTCCACCCCGTCAGCCGGGGTGCGAACTGGGGCATGGGCTCGCGGGCGCCGATGCAGTCAGGGGCGGCGATCCTGGACCTGTCACGGCTTACGACGATCGAGGAGGTGGACTTCCGGCACGGCGTGGTGCGGGTCGAACCGGGCGTAACGTTCCAGATGCTCGCCGATTACCTGACCGAGCGCGGCTCGCGTTTCTTCGTACCGGAAATCGGCGGGTCGCCGGATGCCAGCGTCCTTGCCAATGCGTTGGACCGTGGAGACGGCGCCCTGGGCGACCGGTGGGCGTCGCTGAGCGATCTGGCTGTCGTCCTGCCGGACGGCCGCGTTGTCGAGACCGGGTTCGCCGGACGGTCGGCGCATCGTCTCGCCGGTCTGCACGAGGGCGCCGCCGGTCCGGTGATCGACGGACTGTTCAGCCAGTCGAACCTTGGCGTCGTCGTGGCTGGCTGCCTTCGCCTCGAACCGATGCCGGAGAACCTCGCCATATTCAGCGTGCGTGTCGACGCGCGGGAGGCGATGCCCGACATGCTTGAGGTGCTGCGCGAGATGCAGGTCGCCGGTGCGGTGCGCGACCGGTCGGTGACGCTGTGGAACGGCGTGAAGTTCCTGGCTCGCGAGAATCCACGGGTCCGGTACGACGAGAGCGCAATCCGGCAGGCGGCGACCGAGACATGGATGATGTCCGGCTACCTCCAGGGCGAGACCGAGGCCCTGCTCACCCAACGCGGCAACTGGGTTCTGGAGCGTTTCGCCGCCGGCGGCATGCAGGCGGACGCCAGTCTGGTTCGCATCGGCGGCCAGTGGCTCGACGGATGCGACGGTCTGCTCGGCAGCCCGAGTCCACGCAATCTGCGCACCGCCTACTGGAGCGAGGACGGTATTCCAGAGGCCGAGGCCATGGATCCGGACGCCGACGGTTGCGGGCTGCTCTGGCTTTGCATCGCGTTTCCGTTCGACGGGGAGGTCGTGGCGCAGTTCGCGCTGCGGGCGGCGACCATCCTCGGGCGCTACGGAATCGACTTCAACTTCGGTGCGGAAGCCGTAAGTTTTCGCTGTCTGCTGTCCTACGTGAGCATGTCGTATCGACGGGACGGCCCGGACGACGACGCGTGTGCAGTCGAGGCCTACAGCGCCGTACTGGAGGAGGCGGAGGCGATGGGGCTCGCTCCGTACAGGTTGGCGAACGGTCTGGCGAGAAGCTGCCGGTCGTATCCTGATCCTCTGGACGACTACCTGGCCGCGCTCCGCCAGGTTGCGGATCCGGCGGGGATCCTCTCGAAAGGCCGTTCCGGTATCGGCTGAGCGGCCGTCGAAGGCGCCGGTCGGGCCCCATGCGCGGTTGTCGGCGGTTCAGTCCTGGAAATAGCGGTCGCCCGTGGTGGCGAGGCCATACCATCGGTCGCGAACCTCGCGGTAGTGCCGGTCGTAATCGTAGTAGTCGACGGGCAGGGCGAGGTCCTGTGCGGTCAGCCGTCCCATCGCGGCGAGAAGCTGGTAGCCGGACACCAGGACGTCGTAGCGCGCGCGGACCAGGCGGACCTGACCGTCCAGCAGGGACTGCTCCGCGTCGAGGACGTCGAGGACCGTCCGGGCCCCGACCGCCGCCTCGCTGCGAACGCCTTCCAGCGCCAGCGTTGCCGCCGATATCTGCGTCTCCAAGGCGTCGATCTGAGACAGATTGCCCTGCAGCGCCTCGAAAGCGTTGGCCGCCTCCTCTCGTGCCGACCGGAGCTGGTCGATCGCGGTGAAGCGCAGCCGGCGGAGGTTCTCGTGGGCCTCCCGGGCCTTCGAGGAGGCGATGCCGGACTGGTACAGCGGCACGGAGAGCCGCAGGGTGGCGGTCGCGGCCCAGTTCAGGTTGTCTCCACCGCCGGAATTTTCGGCGCGGCTGACATCGGCCACGAGATCGAGGGATGGCAGCAGGTCGGACTCCGCCGCGTCGAGCTGATGCGCGGCGGCAGCTTCCGCGAAACTGGCCTGGATCAGGGCGAAGTTGCCGTCTGTGGCTGCATCGACCGCCGCGGAGCGGGTCTCCGGCAGCGCCGTCGGCAGTGTCGGAACCGTAAGCTGGCCGGGAATGCTGCCGATGACGCGCTCGTAGGTGACGCGGGCCTGTGCCAGGCTGGCTTCGGCCTGCCGTACGTTGGCTCTTGCTTCCGCGACACTGGCTTGCGCCTGGGCGACGTCTGTGCGGGTCAGGTCGTCGACCTCGAAGCGTGCCGTCGTCGCCTCCAACTGCCTGTCCAACCGGTCGAGATTGTTACGCTGCAGGCTGAGTGTGGCCGACTCGCGGATCACCGTCATATAGGCCGTGACGGCCGAGATGAAGGTGTCCTGTTCGGCCCGGAACAGTGCCGCGCGCTGGGACTCGATCGTTGCGTCCGCAGCTTCGACCTTCGCTTCGACCCGGCCGAAGGTATAGAGCGGTTGGGTCGCCTGCAGCGTGAGGTTGGTCGGATAGGAACTGTTGCTGACGGTGTAGCCGTTCGACGTCTGCTCCACTGAGGTTGCGCCGACCGATCCCGACGCGTTGACCTGCGGGCGCCAGCCGCCGAGCGCCTGGGGCGACAACTCGTCGGTCTGTCGCAGTTGCGCCCTCGCGGCGATCAGCGCCGGATTGCCGACATACGCGCGGACCAGTGCTTCGTGCAGCGTCTCCCCGGCTGCCTGTCGCCACGGGACGATCAGCGCGATCGCCGCCAGGGACACGATCGTCAGGGGACGAAGGCTGGAACGGAGCGGCAGAGTAAGGCCCGCCCTGAAGAGCATCGAATACAGGTTTATCATGACGGCAGGAAATATTAATCAAATCTAAGCCGCAATATCCGGACATCCGCGCAAATACTGATTTGGATGTGGTGCACGGAATCAGGAACGTTGGGGCTGAGCGGCGCTTTGACGTTGTGCCCAGAGGGGAACGGACGGTCCGAGTTCCCGTGCCGACGTCATCGGCGCGGTGTCTGCCCGTGGTTGGCGGGAGACAGGAACGCGGCGCAGATCGCGGCGCAGATCGCCAGGGTCATGAACACCTGGAGCGATGCCGAGTAATCGCCTGTCCAGTCGCGCAGGACGCCGGAGAGGACCGGGCCGATCGCCTGCCCCGTCACCTGGACCGATAGCGCGACGCCGCGGATGGCACCGAAGCTCTCCCGGCCGAACCTGTCGGCCCAGGCGATGGGCGGGACGGTGAGCAGACCGCCGATGCCGCATCCGAACAGGGCCGACGCGAGGAAAGCCGTCGCCGGTCCGTCGACCGTGATCATCAGCCAGCTTCCTACCGCCAGGAACCCGCCGACGGCGACGAGCACGCCTCGGGTGCCGAGGGGTCGGACGAGCGGGCCCACCAGGAAGCCGACGAGCCCTGACATCGCGGAGAAAGTGCTGACCACGAACGCGGCGGTAGTCGGATCCAGACCCCGCTCGACGAGGTGCGGAGCCTGGTGGAGGCTCACACCGGCCTGGACGGGGTAGGCGAGAAACGTGAAGGTCAGGAGCAGCCAGAAGGCCGGCTCGCGCATCGCTTCGGCCCGGGAGTAGGAGGGTTGCGGAACCGCCGCGCCGTCCCCGTGCATCGCGGCGCCGTCCTGACCGGGCGTGCCGCCGTCGGGCTCCTGGCCCAGATCCTCGGGCCGACGTGCCAGTAGAAACACCGTCGGCAGGAAGCCGACCACGAGAACGGTCGTGCCGACGGCGACCCAGCCCCATCGCCAGTCCCCCGCCAGGTGGATGGCGCTATGGGCGATCAGCGGCATGGCGGTCAGGCCGATCATCAGCCAGAGCGTCGAGATCGACGTCGCTATCGGCCGCAGGCGTACGAACCAGTTGTTGATCGCGCCGTAGATTCCGAGGTCGAACGGCCCGGCGAAGTTCATGCGCGCGATGCAGAACAGAACGTAGAAGGCGACCAGCGACTCGATCCCGGAGAGCGCGATGCAGCAGATTCCGGTAACCGCCACGGCCCAGATCAGGATGCTTCGGGCGCCCTGCCGGTCGACCAGCGGACCGAGGCCGGGCGACACCACGGCCGCCAGGAGGCCGCCGACGGAGACCGCCGCCGAGATCGCCGTCCTGGACCAGCCGAGCTCGCCTGTCATCGGGTCGACGAAGATCGAGAGCGTGGCGACCGCCGGGCCCTGGCGTGCGAAGCTCACGCAGCAGACGACCCCCAGCACCACCCAGCCGTAGTAGAACGACAGGCGATCGGCGAGAAGTCCCGGCAACCGCGTCATCGACGGCGGCCCCGGGACGGGCTCGGCGGTGGTCCGCCCGGCGTCATGTCGGGGTGTTCTTGGCGGCACCCGGTACCCGGCTCCGACGGCCCCGCATGTAGTTCGCCGCCGGGACCTCCTGAATGATGACGGTGATGCCGTCCAGGGGCGCGGCGATCGTTTCCGTCACCGCGTCGGTAAGGCGCTCGCTGAGGGTCTGGCGCGTCGCCTCGTCGTAGCCTTGCATCAGAGTCACCGTGATCACCGGCATAGAATCCTCCATGTTGCGGGCGAAGTCTGGGTCTTGGCAGGCATACACTGTGCCCGGGGACGGAGGTGGGAGGAGATCCCCCGACAACTCCTCCAACGGACGAGCGTCAGGGGCGCCCCGCGGGCTGTGCCGCATTCCGGGCGGCGTCGGCAAATCGATCGTTTACCAGACCTGGGACACCCCGGCTCCTGAGCGCGGGTCTGCGCCACCGCGCCAGCGTCCGTCCTCGTCGACGGAAATCGCATGCGCCCGCGCCATGACCGGATTGAAGCTGATCGGCGAGTGGTCGACCTCGTGGCCGAGAGCCTCCAGGTCGCGAACGACGTTCTCCTGGATCCGCGCTTCGGCATGGATGGCGCCGCCCTCGTGGTGAATGCGCGGGACGGTCACCGCCTCGACCGGGCTCATGGCGAAATCGACGATGTTCAGGATCGTCTGCAGGACGGCGGAAATGATCACGCTGCCCCCTAGGGCGCCGACGACCATGCGGACCCGGCCGTCCTTCAGCAGAAGAGTGGGCACCATTCCGGTGGTCCGCGCCTTTCCCGGCGCGAAGGAGTTGGCCCGGCCCGGTCGCGGGTCCGCGAGCTTCATGGAGTTGTTCCAAACGAAGCCCAGACCGGGCGTGACGACCCCGCACCCGGTGCCGAGCGTGTGGGTCACCGAGACAGCGTTTCCATCCTCGTCGTAGACCGAGAGGTGGGTGGTCGACGAGTAGGGGTCGTCGTCGCGTCTCGGCGCCCGCTCGCCGGCGCGGATACGCTCGGCATACTCGGCGGCGCGGGCCGGGGAGAGCAGGGTGTCGACCGGGACGTCGACGAACTCCGGATCGGCGAGCCAGCGCTCCCGATTGCCATGGGCGAACCCCATGGCGCGCGCAACCAGATCGATATGCTCGGCCGACCCGTGATTGAGGGAACCGAGATCGAAATGCTCCAGGATCTGAAGCATCTGGATGAGGGTCGCGCCGCTGCCCGGCGGCGGGTTCGAAGCGACGGTGAAGCCCCGATAGGTGCCGGTGACGGGCGTGTCCCGCCGCACCGCGTATCCGGCGAGGTCGCTGGCGGTGACGAAGGCGTTGTTGGCGGCGAAATCATCGGCAATGCGCTCGGCGATGGCACCGGTATAGAAGGTCTCGGCGCCATCTCGACCGATCGCCTCCAGCGTGTTCGCGTAGTCCGGGTTCCGGATGATGTCGCCGACGTTCCAGAACCTGCCCTCGGGCGTCAGGTAGATGTCGGCGCAGGCCTGCGTCGTCTTCAGGCGGGTCATGCCGTCCGGTACACCGGCCATCGGCTTGCGGGTCCAGAAATCGCGGACGTGCTGTGGCAGGGGATACCCCTCACGCGCGAGGGCGATTGCCGGTTCGAGCAGTTCGGCAAGCGGCCGCGAGCAGAGCTCTCGGTGGGCGTCGGCGAAGCCGGCGACGGTCCCCGGTGTCATGATCGCCGTGTACCCGAGCTCGCTGCGGTAGTCGTCGAACAGGGAGTACCCGCTGATGTCAGAGCGGCCGGTGCCCTGGCCATGCCACATGTCCGGCGCGACCCGCGATCCGGCGCGCGTGTGGAAGTCGATCATGCCATGCGCCCCGTCGCGGGCGCGGAAATACTGCAGCGTACCCATTCCGCCGATGCCGCACATGAAGGGGTCTACGACCATCTGGGCGAAGGCGGCGGCAACCGCCGCGTCGAAGGCCGTGCCGCCATCGGCCAGCACGTCGCGGCCGACATCCGCGGCCCGGGGTTGAGGGCAGACGACGATTCCTCTGGTCATTGGGGCTCCTCAGAATCCGACTTTGGCCCGGAAGCCCGGGGCGGACAGGATGTCCGAATTGACCACGAAGTCCGGAGCCTCGCCGGCGGCGACCGCGCGGATCGCCGCGCTGTTGATCCGCCCCATCTCCGCGAACATCTGGTCGGTCCAGCCGAGCGCGTGCGGCGCCAGGACGACGTTGTCCAGATCGGCGATCGGCTCGTCGGCGGCGGAGGGTTCCGGATCCAGAACGTCGAGCCCCGCGCCGGCGATCCGCTCCTCGCACAGCGCGTCGTAGAGCGCGGCCTGGTCCACGACAGGCCCCCGCGAGGTGTTAATCAGAAACGCCGTCGGCTTCATCATCGCCAGCCTCTCGGCGTTCACCAGGTGGCGTGTTCCGTCCGTCAGAGGACAGTGCAGGCTGACGAAATCGCCCTCCCTGAACACCGTTTCGAGATCCACCGCGGTCACGCCGAGCGCTTTCGCCTCGTCGGCGCTCAGGGCCGGGTCGCAGACGATCACCCGCATGTCGAGCGGCCGGATCAGCTTCAGCGTCTCGCGACCGATGTTCCCGAGGCCGACCATGGCGAAGGTGCGGCCGATCAGGCCGACCCCGTGATGGTCGGTGCGCGCAGCCCAGCCGTCCGGACCCCGGCGGGTGAGGCGGTCCTTCACCATTATCCTGTTGGCGAGGGCGAGAAGAAAGGCGAGCGTCGCGACCGCCATGGGGCGGGCGACCGCCGGCGGCGTGATGGTCAGCGCCACGTCATGGGCGGTGCAGGCGGCGACGTCGACGGTGTCGTAGCCGACGCCCATGCGGGCGATCAGCTTCAGCCGTCCGTCGCCGGGGAAACTCTCCGCCGCCATGCGCTCGCCCAACAGGACCAGGGCGTCGAAACCGGCGACCGACTGCGCCGAGAGCGGGTCTCCGGCCTCGTAATAGGCCAGCTCGAAAGCCGGGTCGGCGGCGAGATCGCCGAGATCGTAGTTGGGGAATTTCAGTGTGCCCCGGCTGGGGTCCAGGGTCGGGCTCAACCCGACGCGGAACGGTGCGCTCACGGCGATCAGTCTCCTTGAGTGACGGGCGTGGAGGCGGCGCGGATCGCCCGCGCGCCGGCGGCGAGACCCTCGCGCAGGATGGCGCTGTCGATGCCGTAGCAGATCAGGCGGAAACCCTGTTCGATCATCCGCCGTCCGTCCCCGGGTGTCGACACCAGTTGGCAGAGCGGGATGTCGGCGTCGCGCGCGGCGGCGGCGATGCGGGCCACGGCGTCGATAAAGCGCGGGTCGTCGAAGGCGCCCGGCAGTCCCAGACTGGCCGAGAGGTCGAAGTGTCCGATCCATAGGGCATCCACGCCCGGTGTCCGGGCGATCGCCTCCACCGCGTTCAGTCCGGCTGCCGTCTCGATCAACGGAATCATGACGTTGGTGCGGTTCGCCTCGGCGAGCTTGGCGGCGGGGTCGCCCGTCGTGTAGCGGTCGTGGGCCATGCCGAGCGCGACGCCCCGGTGCCCGTCCGGTGGGTAGCGCATGGCGGCGACCAGTTCCGCGGCCTCGTCCGCCGAACCGACCATGGGAAGCAGAAGCGCCTCGGCTCCGGCGTCGAGCGCCCGCGAGATGTGGTGGCCGGCCTTGGACGGCGGGCGCAGGATGACGGGAAGGTCGGCGGCCTGGAACGGGACCAGATTTGCCTTGAGCTGTCCCATGCCGAAGCCGCTGTGCTCCATGTCCAGGAAGGCGAAATCCAACTCGGCCGCCTTGAGGATGTGGCCGATACCCGGTGTCGCGAATTCCGCCACCAAGGTTCCCACCGGCGGATCGGCCCGGTTCAGCAACGCGCGAAACGACACGGCCCACCTCCTTCGCTGACGCAGTTCTTCCGTGACGATGTTAGGCCAGGTCGCGAAGCCGATCACGGGGCAGTTTCGTCATGACGCCGGTCCCTCGCGCCGAACGGGTGGGTCGGCCCGCACGCCCGGGCGGCTTGGCAATTAAAACGGTCCAAGGATCAGGCCGATATCCGTATGATCCGTTCAGCAGACCTGAGACCAGTTTCCGATCGGTGACACGGGGAGCCGAAATGCATCGCCTGGGGATCATACCTTTCGACACCCGCGGGAAGGCTGTCGCGATCCTGTTCGTCACGTCGCAGACCCGTGGCCGCTGGATCCTTCCGAAGGGGAAGCGAAAGTCGAAGGAGACTCACGTGGAGGCCTGCCGGCGCGAAGGGTTTGAGGAGGCCGGTGTCACCGGCCAGGTGCTGGAGGACTTTCCGATGACGGTCCTGATCACCAAACAGATGCCGGAAGGTACGGAGGCTATTCCGGTCACGTATTATCCCATGCTCGTTTCCGAGCAGTTCGAGGATTGGCCGGAGCGGGCCAAGCGGCAGCGGCACTGGGCCCTGATCGAGGATGCCCCCCGCGTCGCCTACCGCGAGGATCTCCTCCCGCTGCTGCAGCAGTTCCAGGACTTGAAGGACTGGATCATAGCAGCCGCAGAACGGCATAAATCGAAGCAGCCAGCAGAGCCGACAGCGGCACAGTGACCACCCAGGCCGCGGCGATGGACAGCATGAACCGCCGGCGGACCAGGTACCGCACCGACCGGTAACCCATGTTGGCGAAGGCCTGGTCGGCGGTGTCGTTCAGCCGATGGCCGGGGCGCAGTTTGCGTTTGTTCGGATTCTCGAAGTACTCGCGCAGGAAGCCGACGCCGAAGACGGCGCCGACGGCGATGTGCGTCGAACTGACGGGGAGGCCGAGGCTTGTCGCAATGAGGACGGTCACAGCCGCCGACAGGGTCACGCAGAAGGCGCGCGGGGCGTTGAGACGGGTGATCTTCTTCCCGACCACGGCGATCAGCTTGGGGCCGAACAGGGCAAGGCCGAAGGCGATACCGGCGGCCCCCACGCCCATCACCCAGAGCGGGATGGTCACCTCGCCACCGATACCGGAACGCTGATCCAGGGTCGATACGATCGCCGCGAGCGGGCCGACAGCGTTGGCGACGTCGTTGGCACCATGGGCGAAGGACAGGAGGGCGGCGCCGGCGATCAGCGGCAGGTTGAACAGCGTGTAGACGTCGGAGCGGCGGTTGGCCAATGCCGCCGTCTTTTCCCTGATGTGCGGTCGCGCCACGGCGTAGGCGAGGACGAAGGCCAGGGTCGAGAGCAGCAGGATCTCGAGAGCGCCGGGGTGCCAGATCTTCTTGAGGCCCTTGAGCGCCAGATAGCCGGTGAACGCCGCGGCCATCGCCCCGATCAGGACCGGCACCCAGCTCCGGGCCGCCGCCAGCCGGTCCGGCACATAGAGGATCTTCAGCTTGATGAAGAGAAGGATCGCGGCGGCCAGGATCCCGCCGATCGCGGGGGAGATCACCCAGCTAGCCGCTATCGCTGCCACCGTCGGCCAGTTCACCAGACCGAAGCCCGCCGCGGCGATTCCGGCGCCGAGGACGCCGCCGACGATCGAATGCGTCGTCGATACCGGGGCGCCGATCAGCGTTGCCAGGTTGATCCAAAGCCCCGCGGCAAGCAGGGCGGCCAGCATCAGGTCCCTGAAGACGTCGAGGCCGAGGTCCTGGCCCGGCGAGATGATGCCTTTGGACACGGTCCTGACGACGTCGCCGCCGGCAAGCATGGCACCGGCCGCCTCGCAGACCGCGGCGATCGCCACGGCGGCGCCGACCGTCAGCACACGACCGCCGACGGCCGGACCCATGTTGTTGGCGACGTCGTTGGCGCCGATGTTCAGCGCCATGTAGCCGCCGACCACCGCGGCGACGGCGATCATGACCCAGTCCGCGCTGACGCTGCTGCGATAGCCCGCGACGAGGCTGCCCACGACGGCGAGAAACAGCACCGCCAGTCCGAGTGGCAACAGGATCGGCCGCAGGTCGTAGATCCGCGACTGGCCGTATCCATAGCGACGCAGGTCGTTGACGTATCGGTTCTCGGGTTTCTTGGCCGACATGGTCATCTCATGGTTCTTGGGAACACCGTCCCGATCGGGACGCGTCGCGTCGCTTGGGGCGGCCGGCGCATGGCTGGGCGGTCGCTGGCCGCCACAGGGGCGGACCGAGCGTCGCGCAGGAAGCGCTCAGATGATCGCGTGGCGGATCTTGGCGGAGACCCACTCGCTGACGATGACGGTGACCAGAATCACCAGAAGGATCATCGAGACCTGGGTCCAGGCGAGGGTGTTGATCGAGCCGTTGAGCTGCAGACCGATGCCGCCGGCCCCGACAAGCCCGAGGATCGTCGACTCCCGGATGTTGATGTCCCATCGGAAGACCCCCACCCCGGCGAACGTCGGCAGGACCTGAGGGACGATCCCGAACACGATCTGCTGCGCCCGCGACGCGCCCGTCGCCTCGATCGCCTCCACCTGCGAATGGTCGATCTCCTCGATCGCCTCGTAGAGCAGTTTCGCGCAGAAACCGATCGAGCGCAGCCCGATCGCGATCGTCCCGGCGAGGACGCCCGGGCCGAAGATGAAGACCAGCATCAGCGCCCAGATCAGGGAATTGACCGACCGCGAGGCCACGATCACGAACAGCGCGACCGCCCGGACCGTCATGTGCGGAGTCGTGTTGCGGGCGGCGGCGAACGCGACCGGAACGGCGATCACGAGAGCGATGACCGTTCCCAGGGTGGCGATGTTGATGGTGTCCCAGACCGGTCGCCAGAGCTTCTCCATGTAGGAGAATTTCGGCGGGAACATGCGGGCCCCGATATCGGCGGCCTGGCGGCCGGCGTCCTGCACGAAGAACCAGACGGTCTTCTCGGACACGAGATGCCAAGCGTAGACGACGATGGAAAGCGCGATGAGCCAACCGAACCAGACCGCCATCTCCTGTCTGGTGGTGCGCCGGCGCCAGTCGAGCCCGTTTTCGGTTTCGATCTGCGGCATCACTGCACCCATTTGCGAAGGTAGCCGGAGACGTACTCCAGCACCAGAACGATGCCGATGATCACGAGCAGGATCGCGGCGGCGGTATCGAACTCGTAGCGGTCGAACGCCGTGTTAAGGGTCGCGCCGATGCCGCCGCCGCCGACGATGCCGACCACGGCCGACTCCCGGAAGTTGATGTCGAGGCGATACACCGCCAACCCGATCATCCGCGGCATGACCTGTGGCTGGATCGCGTAGTTGATCCACTGGAACCAGTTGGCGCCGGTGGACTTGACCGCCTCCGCCTGAGACTGGCTCATGTTCTCGATGTCTTCGGCCAGCAGTTTCGCATAGAAGCCGATGGTGCCGATCGACAGGGCGACGAAGCCGGCGAACGGGCCGAAACCGAACAGCTTGACGGCGAAGATGGCGAGGATGACCTCGGGAAAGGTCCGCGAACCGGCAATGATCGCGCGGTTGATCAGATAGACCCAGCGCGGCGCGAGGTTGCGCGCGGCACCCAGGCCGATCGGAATCGACAGCAGGATCCCGGCTACCGTCGAGATGATCGCCATCCAGATGCTTTCCTGGATGCCGTCCCACATCACGCCGCGGTTGTCGGCGAAATTCGGGGGGAAGAACGCGGTCAGGAAGCGTTCGCCTCGCGGCAGACCTTCGGCCACCCGGCTCCAGTTGACGTCCATGGTCCCGAGCGCGACCGACAGGTATCCTGCCGCGCCTGCGACGATGGCCCAGTAGAGCGCCCGATTCCGGATCAGGGGCGGTCGTTTCCAGTGATCCGGATAGACCTTGCCGGAGAGGGCGTCGCTCACGGTCGACCCCCATGGGCGTCGTGTTCGCCGGTCAGCGCCTCTGCGGCGGCAACGAACTCCGGATCGACTTCGTCGTCGTCCTCGACCTTGCCGATCGTCGCCTCCCAGTTCTCCTCGCCATAGATCCGGGTGAGGACATCCGGCGTCAGTTTCTCCGGCGGTCCGTCGTAGACGATCGTGCCCAGTTCCAGGCCGACGATCCGTTTGGAGAACATCTGCGCCAGCAGAACGTCGTGAATGTTGATGATCGCCGCCAGCCCCCGCTCCTCGCACAGTTCGTTGATCAGCCGCATGATCTGGCGGGATGTCTTCGGATCGAGGCTGGCGGTGGGCTCGTCGACGAGGAGCAGGTCCGGGTTCTGAATGAGGGCGCGGCAGATGCCGACACGCTGGCGCTGTCCGCCGGACAGCTCGTCGGCCCGCTTGTCGGCCATGTGCATCAGGCCGACACGGTCGAGCAGGCGATAGGCTTCCTGGACGTCCTCCTGGGGGAAGCGGCGGAACCAGCTGCGCCAGAAGCCGACATAGCCGAGCCGCCCCGACAGCACGTTCTCCATGACGGTCAGCCGCTCGACGAGGGCGTATTCCTGAAAGATCATGCCCATCCGGCGCCGGGCGAGGCGCAGGCTGCGTCGCGAGAGACCGGTGAGTTCGAGATCGCCGAGATAGACCCGGCCCTCCGTCGGCTCGACCAGGCGGTTGACGCAGCGGATCAGAGTGGACTTGCCCGCGCCGGACGGGCCGATCAATGCCATAACCTGCCCGTCGGGAACCTCGAGATCAACGCCCTTCAGCGCCTGGTCGCCCGTCTTGTACTGCTTCTTGAGGCCTTCAATACGAAGCATCGCTCGGTACCGGTGAACGCGTTGAAAGGAACGAATAACCGAACCGCCCCCGTCCGAGGACGGGGGCTGGCGGCAAATGGATGTGTCGATCGGCTATTTGCAGTCGTAGCTGATGCCGTTGGCGGCATCGATCTTGCGCACGACATCCCAGTGGGTCTTGTGGCGGATGTTGATGAAGCGGTCCGCCCGCTTGAACTCCTTCTTGAAGTTCTCGTCCCACTCGTAGGTGAAGAACGCTTCCTTGACCTTCGCCACCAGGACCGGGTGCAGGTTGTGGGCGTGGCCGTACCCCGTCGTGGGGAAGGTCTGCGACTTGTAGATCGTGCGCAGCTTGCTCTGGTCGATCACGCCGCGCCGGGCCATGCGGAAGAGGACCGAGTTGGCGATCGCCGCAATCTCGTAGTCGCCGTTGTAGACGCCGAGGATCGAGTTGTCGTGCTTGCCGGAGAACGCCGGGGTGAAGTCCTGCTCGGCGATCAGCCCGAACTCTCCCTTGAGGATCGCCGACGGCGCCTTGAACCCCGAGTTCGACGTCGGCGAGGTGAACGCCATGGTCCGGCCCTTGATATCCGCCGGCGATTGGATCTCGCTGTCGGCCTGGACGATGATCTCCATCTCGTAGCCGAAGCTGCCGTCGTTATAGGCCATCATCGCGAACGGCACGAAGCCGGCGCAACTCACCGCGATCGGGTTGGATCCGGTATTGAAGCCGGCGACATGCAGCCGTCCCGACCGCATCGCCTCAAGCTGGGCGGCGTTGGACTGGACCGGGAAGAACACGACCTCTTTGCCGGTTACCTCGGCCATGTGCTTCACGAATCCGTCCCAGATGTTGGCGTAGACGGCCGGGTCCTCGACGGGGGTGTAGGTGAAGATGAGGGTGTCCGGGTCGACCCATTCCGCCGGATCCGACGGCAGGTCGGCGACCTGGTCGAGGTCCCGATCGCAATAGGCCTCGTCCAGCGTACCCCGGTCGCAGCGCTCGGCGGCGGATAGGGGGGCTGGGGCTGCCAGCATTGTCACGCCGAACAGTGCGCAGGCGGCAATGCCGCCGACCGTCTTCCATAGATCCTTCATGCGTCCCTCCCTGAACCTGCTCTCGGCGCTTCCGTGCGCCGTTTCATATTTCTGACACAAAACCGTAATGTCGATCGCTGGTCAGGGCAATTTCTTTGCGGACGCCGCGGTGCTCGATCTGGGGCGAGGAACCCGGTCGGATGTTTCCATCGGACCGTGGTCTGCTTCAGCTTCCGGGCTCGATGTCGAGCAGTCTGCTTTCGCTCAGTTCGCCGTGGCGCTCCAGGATCGGATAGGCGACGGACGTGAGATGACTGTTGATGCGCTTGAGGTCGCGCAGGATGTCGAGGTGAAGCGCGCTTGAGCTGATGGACTCGACGCGTCCGGCTCCCACCCGCTCGAAATGCCGCTCGATCAGGTCCTGCTCCATGTTCCGCACCTCCGACTTCTCTTTGAGAAGCCTGCGTGCCAGGGCTCGGTCGGGTGTCATGAAGATGTTGAGCGCGAGGTTCAGGTTGGCGATCACGCGGTCGTGGAATTCCACGAGCTCGCGCTCCCCTTCGTTCGAGAAGGCCAGCTTGTGTTTGATCTTCTTGTTCGCCAGTTCCATCAGGTTCTTGTCGATAACGTCGCCGATGTGCTCGAGATTCGTGGTGAAGCTCAGGATCTCGATCGACCGACGGCTCTCCTTCTCGTCGAGCTCTTTCTGGGCCAGTCCCGTCAGGTAGAGCTTCACGGCCTCGTGGAGGCTGTCGATCACGTCGTCCTGCTCTTCGACCTCCCGCATGAGTGCGGCGTCGTTCGACGCGAAGACTTCCTTGGTTCGCTCGAGCATGGCGCGGACCTCGTCCCCCATGCGCAGGGTTTCCCTGGAGGCGGCGGCAAGCGCGATCGACGGGGTTTCAAGGGCGTCCTGATCGAGATATCTGGGCTGGCCCGGATCCTCGTCGACGGCGGCGTCGGGCAGAAGCTTCGTTGTCAGGGCGGCGACCGGTCCGACCAGGGGCAGGAACGCGAGGGCGAGGGCCAGGTTGAAGAGAGTGTGGAAGTTGGCGATCAGCCGTTCCGGCTCGGAGTCGAGCAGCGACAGATACGGCTGAACATAGGGAAGGCAGTAGAGCCCGCCGGCGATGCCGGCTGCGCGGGCGATCAGGTTGCCGAGAGGGATGCGCCGGGCGGCCGGGGACGACCGGGAGGTCGCGACGAACGCGGTGATCGCGGAGCCGAGGTTGGCGCCGAGCACCATCGCCATCCCGAGTTGGATGCTCACCGCCTGGACGGCGACGAGGGACATTACCAGCAGGACGATCGCGACGCTCGAATGTGCCGCCCAGGTCATGGCCGCCATCGCCAGCACCGCCAGGATCATCTCGTCGGTCAGGGACCGCAGGACAATCGTGAAGCTCTCGGTCTCCCGCAGCGGCGCCGAAGCCGTCGAGATCAGGGTCAGCGAGAGGAGGATCAGGCCGAGACCGATGGCCGCCCGCGCAAGCGCTCGCTTGGCGCTGTGTTCGGAATTCATGAATAGCAGGACGCCGATCACCAGAAGCGCCGGGGACAGCCACGACACGTCGAACGAGAGCGCTTGAACGATCAGCGTGGAGCCCACATCGGCGCCGAGCATCAGGGCGATGCCCATCGACGTCGTCAGCAGGCCGCGCCCCGCGAAGGAGGCGGCCACGAGGGCCGTCGCCGTGCTGCTCTGGAGCAGTCCCGTGACGCCGAGGCCCACGCAGAACGCGGAGACCCGGTTGCCGGTCGAGGTCGACACCAGCCGGCGCAGGCTGCTGCCGAGCGCCCGGTTCAGGCCGGTCCGGACCATCCTCACGCCCCAGATGAGCAGGGCGACGCCACCGGCGATGTTGATCAACAGCTCCATGCGGTCTTTGCGGCTCTCTCTGACTATGCGGTTGTGAACACAGCACCTTCCGACCACCTCCGCAAGGCGGATGCCATCGGGTTCGATGTCTGACGTCCAGGCTGTCCCCCCCGGCTGTCCCCTGCGCTGTCCCTCGGCCAGCCGTGACCGGATCCGCTGGTTGCCAGGGGGAGTTGACGTTACCCTCGCGGAACGCGGCCCGGGTCCGGGACAACGGTTCGGCCGCGATCCAAGACGAACGGGTCACGAGGAACCGGCAATGCGCCCCAATGCCATGAAGGCCAAGCTCGCGGCCGGTCAGCCGGTACTCGGCTGCTCGGTGATGATCCCATCGCCTCAGATGGTTGAGATGGTCGGCCATCTCGGGTTCGACTGGGTTCTGATCGACCTGGAGCACGGCACGATCGACCTGCAAACCGCTGAACTCATGGTGATGGCGGCGGAGGCGAGCGGGGTTACGCCGATCGCCAGGCCGCGGTCGAACCGGGCCGCCGACATCACCGCGGTGATGGATCGCGGCGCGATGGGCGTGCAGGTACCGCATGTGAACTCGGCGGAGGATGCCCGGCGCGCGGTCGATGCCGTGAAGTTCGGCGGTGGAGACCGGCGCGGCCTCGCCGCGGGGACGCGGCCGGATCGCTACGGTTTCGGGGCGCCCATGGACGAGTTCGTCGCCGCGAGCAACGCCGAGACGCTGGTCTGCGTCCAGATCGAGCATGCCGACGCCGTCCGAAACCTAGACGAAATTCTCGCGGTGGATGACATCGACGTCTTCTTCATCGGGCCGTCCGACCTGTCGCAGTCGATGGGATTTCCGGGTAACCCGAAGGCCGAGCCGGTGGCGCGCGCCATCGACGACACGTTCCGGCGCATTCTGGAAGCGGGGAAGACCCCGGGATTCCCGGCGTCGACGGACAATCTGGGCGCCGTGACGGACCGTGGCGCCCGCTACATCTACACCCACCTCACCAAGCTTGTGGCGGCGGGGGCGAAACCGTTTCTCGCCGCCGGCAGCCGGGCAGGGACGCCGTGATCCGACCGACGCGGCGTGGGTTCCGACCGCTCCGGCATTGACGCCATCGTGTCCGCTTCCGGGGGGAGGCCGATGCCGTTCATCGCCAGTCGAAGATACCTCGGGACGGGCCGGTGGAGAGGGCGCCGTCCGAAGCGGACACGGTCAGCCCGGCGAGGTCCGCCGGCGCCAGCGAGGCCAGCCGCTCCACCGTTGCCAGGAACCTGTCCTGCTCGTCGGTGTCGACCACGCCATCGGCCAGCATGCGGAACTTGGCAACATAATCCGGCCGTGTGAACGGCCGGGCGCCGAGCGGGTGGGCGTCGGCGACGGCGATCTCGTCCTCGACGGTGGAGCCGTCCTCCAGCGTGACCACCACGCGCCCGCCGAACGCCTTGTCGGCCGGATCCGCACTGTGGTAGCGCCGGGTCCAGTCGGGATCCTCGGCCGTCCGGATCCTGTGCCACAGCGACACCGTAGACGGCCGCCCGGGGCGTTCCGGCGCGTAGGACCGTTCGTGGTGCCAGCCCTCGTCCTCCAGGGCCACGGCGAAGATGTACATGATGGAATGGTCGAGCGTTTCCCGGCTGGCCTTCGGGTCCATCTTGTGCGGATCGTTGGCGCCGGTCCCGATGACGTAGTGAGTGTGGTGGCTTGTGTGGATCACCACCTCGCGCACCCGCGAGAGGTCGCCGATCTTCGGACCCAGGCGTCGGGCAAGGTCGATCAGGGCCTGGCTCTGGTACTCCGCGGAGTGCTCCTTGGTATAGGTATCCAGGATCGCGCGTTTGGGCTCGCCCGGTGCCGGCAGCGGGACCTGATATTCGGCATCGGGACCGCCGAGCAGCCAGGCGATGAACCCGTCCTCGCCCTCGTAGGCCGGCGATGGCGCTCCTTCGCCGCGCATCGCCCGGTCGACCGCCTCGACCGCCATCTTGCCGGCGAAGGCCGGCGCATAGGCTTTCCAGCTCGAAATGGCGCCCTTGCGGGACTGCCTCGTGGTGGTGGTGACGTGCAACGCCTGCTGCACCGCCTGGTAAACCGTCTCGACCGGCAGGCCCAGCGCGGCGCCGATCCCCGCCGCGGCCGACGGGCCGAGATGGGCGATATGGTCGATCTTGTGGGCGTGCAGGCAGATGCCCTTCACCAGATCGACCTGGATCTCGTAGCCGGCGGCGATGCCGCGGATCAGATCCGCGCCCGACAGGCCGCAGTGCTGGGCGACGGCCAGGACCGGCGGGATGTTGTCGCCCGGATGCGAGTAGTCGGCGGCCAGGAAGGTATCGTGGTAGTCAAGTTCGCGTACCGCCACCCCGTTGGCCCAGGCGGCCCATTCCGGCGATACACGCTGGGCGGGGCCGAGGCCGAAGACGGTGGCGCCTGGCGCCAGCGGATGGGTCAGAGATTGGCCGCGTGCGCTCGCCACCGGCTGCCGGTTTACCGACGCCGCCGCGACGGCCGCGTTGTCGATGATGCGGTTGCCGATCATCTCGACCACCGCCGTCTCGACCGGCACCGGGTCGGTGGCGACGGCGGCGATCTTCCAGGCGAGCTGATCCTCGCGCGGCAGCGTATCGGCGGACGGGCGGGTGCGGACGGTATGCGTGATCACGTCGCGATGCTCTCCAGGCCGAGGGCGCGGTCCGTCATCGGATCATCAGGCTCGGCAGCCAGGTGATGATGCCCGGAAACACCATGCACAGGATCAGGGCCACGGCCTGAAGCAGCACGAACGGGATCGCCGACTTGTAGATGTCCATCATCGTGATGCCTTCCGGGACGACGGCTCGCATGTAGAACAGATTGAAGCCGAAAGGCGGCGTGATGTAGGCCATCTCCATGTTGATCACGAACAGGATCGCGAACCAGAGCGGGTCGAAGCCGAGCGAGATCACCAGCGGGAAGAAGATCGGCGTGGTCAGCAGGACGATGCCGGTCGGGTCGAAGAACATGCCGAGCACGAAGAAGATGAGCATCATCGCGATGATCGGCCACCAGCCGCCGCCGACGCTGGAGATCAGGTCGGCGATCAGGTCCGAAGCGCCGGTCACCGCGTAGAGCGCGGTGAACACCGAGGCGGCGAAGACGATCCAGATCACCATCGCGCTGAGGCGCAGCGTCACAAATGCCGCATCGACGAAATTGGTCCAGGTCAGCTTGCGCTTGACGGCAGCGCTGACGATGCCCCCCAGAGCGCCGATGGCGGACGCTTCGCTGGGCGTCGCCAGACCGAAGAACATCGAGCCCATGACCGCCAGAATGAGGCTGATCGGCAGGATCAGCCCTCCCAGCAGGCGAAACCGCTTGGCGCTGGACAACTGCTCCTCGGGGGGCACGGCGGGACCCATGTCCTTCTGGATCGCGCAGCGGATGAGGATGTAGGCGACGAACAGGCCGCTCAGCAGCAGGCCCGGCAGGATTCCGGCGATGAACAGTTCGCCGATCGACAGGCGGGCGAACAGGGCCAGGATGATCATCAGGACGCTCGGCGGGATCAGCACGCCGAGGGCGCCGCCCGCCGAGATGCAGCCGATCGCGATGTCCTTCTTGTAGCCGCGCTTCAGCATGGAGGGCAGCGCGAGCAGACCCATCGACGTGGTCGCCGCGCCGCTGATGCCGACCATGGCGGCGAAGAGCGTGCAGATGAGCACCGTGCCGGCGGCAAGCCCGCCGCGCAGCTGGCCCATCCAGTGATACATGAGCTCGTAGAGATCCTCCGCGATGCCGCATCGTTGGAGTATCGCCCCCATGAAGATGAACATCGGCACGGCCACGAGCAGGAACAGGTCCATGGCCATGTACGTTCGGTTCGCCAGGATCGGCAGACCCTGCCAGCCCCAGATCGGAATGATGAAGATCGTCGCCACGCCGCCGAGGGCGAACACGAGCGGCACCCCCAGGAGCAACAGGACGACGAGGCTGCCGAAGAGGATTATCGTCAGCAGTTCGGGGCCGAGATCGAGCATACGGAGACTCCTTGCCGGTCCGAGAGGCGGGGCGGACTAGCGGATCTGGACGCGCGGGGGGAAAGGATTGTGACCGTGGATGACGGTCAGCACATCGCGGATGAGCTTGGCGACCGCCTGCAGCATGAACAGGAAGCAGGCCACGGGCAGCGTGGTTCGCACCGGATAGTAGGGCGGCTGCCAGTGCGTCATCGTCGTCTCGCCGATCCGCCACGAGTCGATCGTGATGTTCAGGGAAGCCCAGAACAGAACGCCGAGGAAGAGGAAGACGAAACCGCTGGTGAGCACGTCGAGGGCCGCGCGCCAGCGAAGCGAGAGCCGTCCCCAGATGATGTCGACGTTCACATGGCTGCCGGCGAGATGCGTATAGGCACCGCCGAGCACGATATAGCCGCCGAAGATGAAAAGTGACGTCTCGTAGGCCCAGATCGAGGGATCGTTGAAGAAATACCGCTTCACGATCTCCCAGATCATGATGAAGAGCATCGGGCATATGAGCAGCGCCACCACCCAGCCGAACCGGGCGTTCAGCCAGTCCGTGGCGCGAAGATAGGATTCAATCGCCTTCACCACTCACCTCGATTCAGGACTTCCGCATGGACGTGGACGGTGGAGCCGGACAGGGATCGCGATTCCGTCCGGCTCCTGGTGTGAGCGATCCAGTCGATCAGACCGGCAGCTTCTTCGGTCCGTAGTAGTTCTTGTAGAGTTCCCGCGCCTCGGCGTAGATATCGATCATCCGATCGATATAAGGGTCTTGGCCCTTCTTGCTGACGAAGCGGTCCCAGCACCAGTCGGCGGCCTTCTTCAGCTCGTCCTCCGGCATCAGCATGGTCTGCATTCCGCCGTCGGCGAGAGCCTTGCGGCCGGCCGCATCGGTCGGAATGGTGAGGGCGGCGATGTCGAGGTTGTGGACGCGCGAGGCCGAGAGCATCACCTCCTGGAGATCCTCCGGCATCTCATTGAACGTATCCAGGTTCATGATGATTTCGCACACGTCGTACGGTGCCACGGACGGGTTCACGAAGTAGTCGCAGACCTCGTACATCTTGAGGCCGGCCCAGGCGTCCGGCGCACCGAAGGCCGCGGCGTCCAGAATCCTCGTCTGCACCGCCGTATAGACCTCGCCACCCGGGACGACGGCGATCGAGGCGCCGTTGTGCACGAGCCAGTCGGCCCAGATGCCGAAGGCGCGGACCTTCATACCCTCGTAGTCGGAGAACTTCTCGATCGGGCGCGTCGAGACCATGCTGCCCCACTCGTCCGACAGTTCGTAGGTGAGGTGCATTACGCCATGTTCCGCGTATGCCTCCCGCCAGAGCTCCTTCACGCCCATGAACTGGTAGATGTACTCGTAGAACTCCAGGTTCGTGACCGGGAAGAAGGGCACCGACCACAGGAACTCGCCCGCCGGCACAATGCCGCGGTGATAGACCGAGGCCGTGACTGCGAGGTCGGCCACACCGGAGCCGACGCCGCGGAAGGTCTCGCCGATCCCGAGCAGGACCTCGGCGTCGAAGTTCCGCATCCTGATGCGGCCGTTGGACATCCGGTTGACCCGTTCGACGAACAGTTTGGCCGCGCGGTCCTGAGACTGGATGCCGATACCGGTCCAGTTGCTCTGCAGCTTCAGATCCCAGACCCTGTCGGAATCCGCCTTAACGATGGAAGGCATGCTGAGTGCAGCGCCGCCGGCGAGCCCGGCCGCGGCGGCTTTGAGGTAACCGCGCCTGTCGAGTTTCGTGACTTCGGCGTCGGTCGGTGCAGTTTTCACAGTGTTGGGTTGGGCACAGTCCTTCGATGTCGATTTAGACATTGGCGTTCCTCCCGAATGGTACGTTTTCCGTACATTGTCTGGGAGTTTGAACGCACTGCGTTTGCCCACAGTACGTCTCCCAGTTCAAAAATACTGGCTGACTTGGACGGTGTGGGCAATGCGTTAACTTTCGCCTTGCTGGGGGCGACGCACCGAACCGGCGCGGACACGGCCCGCCGCTGGACGGTGCGTCTCCGGGTCTGCAATGGCCCGGAGACGGGAACCCCGGTTGGCTCGGACACGCGCCATGCTCTACCGTGATCGCGTGGCGGGTCGACGGAGACCGCTTGCGGAGCGGCATGTCGAGCCGGCCGTGGCTGAGAGGGTGGACTGCCGAATGGCCGATGGTTGCACGGATCAGTGGCTCGACCGGGTGAAGGAGTTCGCGAGACGCGGCGTGTGTCCCGCGGCCGCCTCCTGGTCGATGGGGCAGGCCCCCTCGCGTGACGTGTTCGACGAGGCGGGTCGCCTCGGCCTCTTCGGCGTGGAGGTGCCGCAGGCGCATGGTGGTGGCGGCTTCGGTTTTTCGGCCAAGGCTTCGGTCTGCGAGGTGTTGGCGGCGGCCGATTTCGGGTTCTCGATGTCCGTCGTCAACACCCACAACGTCGCCTATCGCCTTGCGGTCAGCGCGACCGACGCGATCCGGGATCGGTTTCTGCCCGGGCTTCTGACCGGCGGAACGAGCGCCTGTACGGCCCTCACCGAACCCGGTGCCGGTTCCGATCTGGCGGCGGTCGCCACGATGGCGGAACGGTCCGGGGAGGACTGGGTCCTCAACGGCGAGAAGGCCTGGATCATCAACGGTCGTCACGCGGACCTCGCGATCGTGTTCGCGCAGACCGACCGGGCGGCGGGCCTGCGCGGGCTCGCCGCGTTCCTCGTGGACCTGGAGGGCGACGGCGTCACCCGGTACGCGATCGACTCAGCCTTCGCGCAGACCAGTATCGGCACCGGCGGCTTCGTGCTGGACTCCGTGCGCGCGCCGGCGGACCGGATGCTGCTGCCGCCGGGGACGGCGTTCCGGACCATCCTCGAGGAGATCAACGGCGCCCGTGCCTACGTGGCGGCCATGGCCTGCGGGATGTTGGAGGCCGCTCTCGCGACCGTCGCGGCCTACGGAAACGACCGTCAGGTCTTCGGCCGCAAGCTGGCCGACCAACCGGCGTGGCGGCAGGTTCAGGCCGAGGCGGAGACGGCACTGGCCGCCAGCCGCGCGCTGACGGCACAGGCGGTCGCGCTTGTCGCCGCGGGCCAGGACGCGCGTCTGGCCGCTGCCCAGGCCAAGATCGCTGCCGTCGACTCCGGCCAACGGCACCTGCCGGCCCTGTTGCACGCCATGGGCGCCGAGGGACTGCGTCCGCAGCACTGCCTGGCACGACACCTGGCCGCCCTTCAGTCGGCAGCGCTGACCGATGGCGCCAACGCCATCCTGAAGCAGCATGTCGCGAAGCTGTCCAGACCCTCCCCTCCACAGACCGGAGCCTGACCGATGCGCGTGTTCCAGATCGAAAGCGATTGGGGGTTCGACAACCTCAAGCTCGCGGACCGGCCGCAGCCGGAGCCTGCGGTGGGCGAGGTGCTGATCGAAATGCGGATGGCGTCGCTGAACGCGCGCGACCTCATCGTGCCGGAAAGGGGATACGGCCGGGCGACGGGCGAGTTGCCGCTCATCCCGGTGTCCGACGGTGTCGGAACGGTCGTCGCGGTCGGGGACGGCGTGACCCGCGTCGCCGTCGGCGACCGCGTGACCCCGACGTACTTCCAGCGATGGATTTCCGGCGATCCGACGCCGGACCGTTTCGCCTCGGCGCTCGGCGGGCCGCTGGACGGTGTCATGGCGGACTACGTCTGCCTGTCGCAGGAAGGCGTGGTCCGGGTTCCCGACTATCTGAGCGATGCCGAAGCGGCGACGCTTCCCTGCGCCGCCCTGACGGCGTGGAGTGCGATCGTCACCCATGGGGCCACCCGGCCGGGCGACCGGATTCTGATCCAGGGCACCGGCGGGGTCGCGCTGTTCGCGCTGGCGTTCGCCAAGTACGCCGGCGCCCACGTGACGGTGATCTCCTCCAGCGACGAAAAGCTCGAGCGGGTCCGCGCGATGGGCGCCGATGCAACGATCAACTATCGGGAAACCGAGGACTGGGCGCGCGCGAGCCGGGACATCACCAGGGACCGTGGGGGATACGACAACATCGTCGAACTGGGCGGTGCCCGGACGCTCCCGCTCTCGCTCCGCGCCGTGCGGCCAGGCGGAACCCTATCGATGATCGGCGTTCTGTCCGGTCTCGAGATCGAGGCGTCGCTCGGCCCCATCGTCGCGCGGCAGGTGCGCCTGCAGGGCGTTACGGTCGGTCACCGCGACGGGTACGAGGCGATGCTCGCGGCGATGGCGCAGCACGAGATCCGGCCGGTCCTCGGGGCGCGGTTCGGGTTCTCCGAGTTGAAGGAGGCGCTCGATCACATTCGCGCCGCCGGTCACTTCGGCAAGACCCTCATTCAGTTCTGAGTTTCACGTCAGGATCCGACGATGGCCACTCTCTCGCATCCGTATCAGCCGCGCACCTTCGCCGATCAGCCCGACCGACTTGCCTTTCGCATGTGCTCGAGCGGCGAATCGGTGACCTTCGCTGAGCTCGAGGCCCGCGCCAACCAGGGTGCCCAACTGCTGCGCCGGCTCGGGATCGAGACCGCCGATCATATCGCGATCCTCATGGAGAACCGGCGCGAGTTCCTGGAGATCTGCTTCGCGGCCGACCGCGCGGGCGTCTATTACACGACGATCAGCACCCACCTCACGCGCGACGAGATCGCCTACATCCTGGAGGATTGCGGCGCCAAGCTGCTGATCGTCTCGGACCGTTTTCTCGACATGCTCGACGGCCTTTCCGCCGCCACGGGTCGGGGCTGCCGCACGATGGTCGTCGGAGAGACACCGCCGGGACTCGACAGTTGGGGCGAGGCGGCGGCGCGCGAGCCGGACACTCCGATCGGGGACGAGGCCCAGGGCCTGGACATGCTCTACTCCTCGGGGACAACCGGCCGCCCGAAGGGCATCCTGTGGCCGCTGCCCGACGACAGGCCGGGCGGGCGGACCATGCTCATCGATCTGCTGACCTCCCTGTTCGGCTATGCCGCCGACACGCGCTACCTATGCCCGGCGCCGCTCTACCACGCGGCGCCGCTGCGCCACTCGATGGTCACCGTGAAGATGGGCGGGTCGGCCCACATCATGGAGCGGTTCGATGCCCGCGAGGCGCTGAGGCTCATCGAGGCCGAGCGGATCACCCACAGCCAGTGGGTCCCGACCATGTTCATCCGCATGCTCAAGCTGCCCGAGGCGGAACGCACCCGATACGACACGTCGTCGATGGTCATGGCGGTTCACGCGGCCGCGCCGTGTCCGGTGGAGATCAAGCACCAAATGATCGACTGGTGGGGGCCGATCATTCACGAGTACTACGCCGGAACGGAGAACAACGGTTTCACGGCGATCACGACGCCGGAATGGCTCGACCATCCCGGCTCCGTCGGTCGGGCGAAGCTGGGGGTCATCCATATCTGCGACGAGAACGGGCGCGAACTGCCGCAGGGGGAGGAGGGCGAGGTCTATTTCGAGAACGGCCACCGCTTCGCCTACCACAACGACCCTGAGAAGACCGCGGCCAGCGCCAACGACCACGGGTGGACGACCCTCGGCGACATCGGTCGCGTCGACGAGGAGGGATACCTGTACCTGACGGACCGCAAGTCGTTCATGATCATCTCCGGCGGCGTCAACATCTACCCGCAGGAGATCGAGGATGTCCTGCTCTGCCACCCGGCGGTGCTGGACGCCGCCGTGTTCGGCGTCCCGAACGAGGACTTCGGCGAGGAGGTCAAGGCGGTCGTCCAGCCGCTTCCGACCGTGGAGGGCGGCCAAGAACTGCGCGATGCGCTGATGGATCTCTGCCGCCAGCGGCTCTCCTCGATCAAGTGCCCCCGCAGCATCGATTTCCGGGACACGCTTCCGCGGTCGGCGACGGGAAAGCTCTACAAGCGCCGTCTGCGCGACGAGTATCTGGAGCCCGCGACCGGCGGCTGATCCGCCCGGGCGCGTCTGTCGGACGGCAACCGGCCCGTACCCAGGCGCTGCCGGATTGTCGGTGTCGACCCGGGAACAGTGAGGCGAAAAAATCGGCGTGGAGGGGTTCTAAGTTCTGATAAACGGAGGATAAAGTATCCGATCCCTGCGGCTGACTGTCGAGATTGAGAACCGTGCGCCTATTCAACACACTCTTCCCGGCTTTTTCGGACACGCGCCGAGAAAAGCCGCGCGACATGCTGTTCGTCGCCCACGAAAGCGTGCCGATGAACACGGCGGCCTTTGCGGCAGCGCAACATATGCTGATCGCCATGATGTTCGCTGTTTATGCGGTGATCGCCGGCGAAGCCGCGGGCCTGTCCGCCACCGAGCTTTCCGGCTTCGTCGCCCTGAGCATCATCGTTTCGGGCGCCGTCACCCTGCTCCAGGGGCTGAAGACACCGTTCAGTTCCGGCCATGTGGTGGTGCATATTCCCTCGCCGCTGTCGATCGCGACCTTCGTGGCGGTGACCGGAACCTATGGCCTGGGCGCGGCGGCCGGCGGATACATCGTCTGCGGCGTCTGCGTGATCGTGCTGGCCCGCTTCCTTCCCCGGCTGCAGACGATCTTTCCGCCGGAGGTGACGGGAGTTCTCCTGGTTCTGCTGGGGCTCGAACTGGTCGGGGCCGGCGTTCCCCGGTTCACGGGGGTCCAGGAGGGCGCGTTCTCGATCTCCTCGCTTGTCGTCGCCGGCGGGGTGCTGTTCACGGTCATCTGGATCTCGGTCTGGGCACCGGCGAGGTTCCGCATCTTCGCCATGGCGATCGGCTTCGCGGTCGGACTGATCCTGGCGGTGGCCACCGGGGTCTTCGGCCGCGGCGAGGTCGAGCAGGTCCTGCAGCAGCCGGTTGTCGGTCTGCCGTTCGTCTACTACGCGCTACCGGAATGGGAGTTCGTGCTGGCGGCGGCGCTGCCGCTGCTGGTCATCGAGGTGGTCTCGGCCATCGACGGGATCGGCACGGGAGTCGCGATCGACCGGCTGAACAATCAGGCGTGGCGGCGTCCGGACCTGGCGATGATCAGCCGCCTGGTAAGCTGCCAGGGCGTCGGCGTGATCCTCCACGGCCTGACGGGAACGATGTCGTCGGCGACGTCCTCGGCGAATATCGGTCTCGCCCATGCAACGGGCGTGGCTGCGCGCACCGTCGGCGTTGTTACCGGCGCGATGCTCGTCGCAACGGCATTCCTGCCCTCCGTGGCGACCTTCCTGACGCTGATACCGGTTCCGATCATGGGGGCGCTGCTCGTCTATACGGCGGGCTTCATGTTCGTGGCCGGCATGCAGCTGATCCTGTCGCGCATGATCAATTCCCGCCGCAGTTTCATGGTCGGTCTCAGTGTGACGGTGGGCGCATCGATCTCGCTGATTCCCGAACTGACGACCCAGTTGGACCCGGAACTGAATCCGATCCTCGGCTCGGGGATCACGATGGGCGTGATCTGCGCGGTGGTGCTCAACGCCGTTTTCCGCATCGGTGTGTCCCAGTCGGCGACGACGGAGCTAGACCGTCACCGGGCGGGTGCCGACGCGACCAAATTCCTCGAGGAATGCGGCATGGACTGGGGCGCGCGCGGCGACGTGATCGCACGTGCCGGCGTCGCCGTCGGTGAGGCGATCGAGGCGCTGAACGCCGCTGACCTGACGAAGGGACCGGTGACGCTGGACGCGTCGTTCGACGAGTTCTCCCTGGTCCTTTCCCTGTCCTACAGTGGCACGGTAATGGATGTCGACGGTGATGCCGGGCCGGTTGACCTCGGTGCTCTGCTCGAGGATGACTCGGCGACGGAGGAAGCCTTCGACCACGCTCTCAATCAGTTTTCCGGCACACTGATCCGCAATCTCGCGGACCAGGTCGAGAGCGGCGGGGAGGGTGGCGAGGCCTATCTGACGCTGAGGTTCAAGCACTGACAGCGTTTGCGAACAGCCTTGTGTTTCGCTAGAATTTCAGGGATCGCATGACCCGTTGAGGGGATGGGGGAGTGAATGAGTATTGTATTCAGTCGAAATGAAGACACTTTGATTATTATTCCGGACAACCGCCTCGATCATAAAAGCACCACCGAACATGAGGAGGAGATCCTCGATCAGGTGAGAAATACAGAGACGAAGGTAATTTTCGATTTTTCGAAGACGAAGTATATTTCGTCGGTCGGTATTCGACTTGTTCTGAAGGCAGCAAAGATCATCAGAGGAAAAAATGGTCGATTCATCCTGTGTAACGCCAGCGAGAATGTGATGGAGGTCTTCGAGGTCGCTGGGCTTCTGCCTGTTCTGCACTTCGAGGACAGTCTTGAAAGCGCCTTCGGTTCTTTGTCGGAATGAGGGGAACGTCGCGCGCCTGTCGCGCGCGGCCGGGACCTGACCCGATTGGACTCTGAGCCTGCCAGCCGTTACGGCGCGACCTGGACGACCAGACAGGTCATGTCGTCGGCTTGGGCGGCGCCCGTGGCGAACGCCTCAACGTCGGCGATGCAGGAATCTCCGATCTCGGCCGCCGACCGACCGTGGCACCGGGCGAGGGACTCGATCAGGCGCGCCTCCTGGTACTCCTCGTCGTTGACGTCAAACGCCTCGGTCAGGCCGTCGGTGTAGAGAAAGAGCGCGTCCCGCGGCGACAACTGTGTCGAGGCCGACGTGTACTCGATCCCCGGCATGGCGCCGAGAACCAGGTCGCCGAGCGGCGCGATGGGAACCACGGTCCCGTCGGCCTGCAGGATGAACGGCGGGTTGTGGCCGGCATTGGCATAGGACAGGGTCAGCGTCCCCAGGTCGATCACGCCGTAGAAGACCGTGACGAACATCGCCGCGTCGTTCTCGCGCTCAAGCAGCGCATTGACCCGCGTGAGGCACTCGCCGGGATCGCCGCCGTCCAATCCCTCGGCGCGCAGCAGGGTGCGCGAGATCATCATGAACAGGCCGGCGGGAACGCCCTTGCCGGAGACGTCGGCGATCACGACGCCGACCCGGTTCTCATCGATCTGGAAATAGTCGTAGAAGTCGCCGCCGACCTCATAGGCGGCATGCATCTGACCGACGACGACCACCCGGTCGTTGCGGAGCGGTTCCCGAGGCAGCACCGAGGCCTGCATGTCGTGGGCGATGCGGAGCTCCTGGCGAAGCCGCACCAGGTCGGAATTCTCGCGGAACACCCGCGTGACCGTGTGAAACCAGGGCCGCCACCCGGGCGGCACCCGGGGAAGCCCGGCCGGGCCGACCTCGCCCGCCGCCTTGATGTGCTCCACGAGCTGGCTGGCCGGCCAGACGAACTCGCGGCCGGTCAAGCCGCCGGCGATCAGCAGCATGAGGGTGAGCACCGCGACCAGGGCCAGCATCTCGGGGCCGCGATCGGCGATCAGGCTCGCCAGGATCGTCCAGCGGTCACCCAGGTAGATCAGCACCCACGGGGCGGCCTCCAGGGGTTCGACATAGAGCAGTGTACCGTCCACATCGACGACGCGGCGCAGGGGCACGGCGTCGGCGCGGGCAACGGCCTCCGCGGCGGCAGGCGGCAGCGCCTCGGCGATCCCGGCACCGAGCGGCGCCAGCAGCGTCTCCGTCTCCGGGTGGGCCAGAAGGGTCTTGTCCATCGTGGCGAGCAGCGTGTGCCCGACCGGGTAGTCGAAGTCGCCGTTGACCCGGTTGAGGTAGCCAAGCGAGATCTCGAACGCGACGACACCGAGATATCGGTCGCGCATATCGACCGGGACCACGAGGTGGAGGGTGGGTCTATCCTGCGGATCCGTGCCGAACAGCCAGCGGCCCTGACGCTCTGGGTTGGCGGCGGGCATGCCGCTGTCGAGCAGACCGCCACCGCGCACGCCGGACTGGAAACGATCCGCCTCCGCCTGGGTCGCCGGAAGGATCACGGAAAACCCGAGGCGCGAAACGTAGGCCGCCCGCTCGATGGTCGGCAGCAGCGAGACCAGGTAGCGGAACTCCCCGAGCAGGTGCAGCGCCGCGGCCAGTTCGGCGCGCCCGGCCGGACCGACGTCCTCGGCGAGGCCGCCCGCCACCGCCGACGTGGACGGCACGTCGATGCCGGAGTCCATCCGCAGCGAGATCGCCCCGGACGCGTCCCTGTCGACCGGGGCACCAACCGGGCCCTCGCGCGTCGAATCCCGAGCCGACTCCAGGGCGGCGGCATAGGCCGATACGGCATCTGCGCGAACCTCCTGGGACCGCTTGGCCACGGCGGAGGCCAGCGCGTCCAGAATAAGGCCGTGCTCCTTCAGACCGCTCGCGAGAACCTCCCATTCCGCCTTTTCCCGCCGGTCGATCTGGAACATGAAGAACCCGACCGACACCGCCAGAAGGACCGCGTAGGCGAGGCCCATGACGATGCTGTAGCGCCGTGCCGGCCCGATCCGTCGGGGCGCCGGTTTCCTGGGGGTATCGGTATCGCTGGTCATGGGAAACCGGGAGCGGGGATCAGTTGACGAACTCGACCGGCTGGCCGAATGCGCGCACCTGCCTGCCGTCGTAATTGTAGATGAATGTCGCCGCCTCCATGAACCGGAAGGGAATCCGAAGTCCGATCTGACGCGCGATACGGAAGTTGATGGCCAGATCGGGCGGCGTCACGATCCCGACGGGGAGGGAGCCGGGGTCCACACCTTCGGTCAGGATGTCGATGGCGTAGAAAGCCGACAGCTGAACCGCGGTGGACTGGTTGATGCCGATCGACACCACGGCGCTGTCGTCGCCGCTGCGGACGACGTCGGGGAGTGTCGAGATGACCGGCGCATGGCCGGCGAGCCCGTTTATCAGGCCGATCCGCTGATAGACGGAGGTCGATCCCGTCACGATCCAGGCGCTCGCCGAGAGGTCCGGATCCGACGCCTCCATGTGCTGGCGGGCGGTCGCCATGCCGGCCACAAGGTCCGCTTCCAACGGGTCGCCGTCGCGCACCGCGACGTCGTGGACCGTCAGGCCGAACTCGTCCGCCAGGTCGTGGAGGGGGGCGACCTGGGTCTCGACCGCGCTGAGGTTCGACGACGCGTAGAGCACGCCGACGTTCTTCAGGTCCGGCAACAGCTGAAGCAGGTAGCTGACGAAGAGGCGTATCGGCACCGTGTTCGAGGTGTAGGCGATGTTGCTGCCGCTGCCCGCTTGGTAGTCCGGCATCTGGCCCAGCAGCACGGGATCCTTCGCCGAATTCGTGACGACGGGTAACCGTGCGCCCGAGTAGGTTTCGTGCAGGAACGCCGCGGCCCGGGAGCCGACCGGCATGATCAGGTCAACACCGTTCGTCTCCGCCCAGTCGACCGCCTCCTGCGCGATGGAGTCGTCGTTTCCGTAGAGCCATATCTCGAACTGCGCGGGGATACCCTGTTGCCGGAACGCCTCCATGACGACATCGACGCCGATCGAGTAGGCGGCGACGGACTTGAAGGGGATCAGCATGAGCAGCCGGAACCGGGCCGGATCGTCGGTCCAGGCCGGGGCCGCACGCAGGCGCGCCGTATCGCTCGGATCGGCCGATATCCGGTAGTGCTCCTGCGTGGCCGCCTGGAACTCCAGCCAGTCGAGCACAGGGCGGGTGTCGTCGGCCGTCGCCCTGCCGCCGCCGGTCGCCGCGACGCCAACCAGAACGACGGCACAAATCATCAATTTCCGCGCGAACGCGAGCGTCACGGAGACCGTCCTCCCATCGAGACACATGGGTTTCGTACCGGCCGACTGTTCCACACGCGACCAGCCGCAGCAACTCGTTAGGTCCACGCCCGGGGAGACGACTCCGACTTGCATCGCCTTGGGGCTGACCTATTCTGCCGATCCTGAAAGGTGCGCCCGAATGAGCCAGCAGATCCAAGAGAGCTTGCCGGAATCCGGCCCGAAGTCGCAGACGGGTCCGATCCGGCGCGCGCGCCGACGCCTTGCCGCGGTCTCGTGCCTCCTGCTTGTCGGGTTTCTCGCCCTCGGTGGCGCTTGGTGGATGCTGGCCTCCGCACGCTTCGACGAGGAACGCGTGCGAACCGAGGCTGAGACCATCCACAACGCCATGGCCGGGATGCTGGCCATGGGGCTGCCGGTTTCGGACTTCATCGGTTTCCACGCCGCGAGCGACCGGGTGCTCAGGTTCGATCCGACGGTGCGGGCCGTCGAGATCGCCGACCAGGCGGGTCGGGTGGTCCTGCGCAATCCCGAGACCTTCGAGGCGTCGACGCTCGGCTGGTACGACGGCGCCGGTCCAAGGGCGGACCCGGCGGCTGCGGATATCCGCCACCAGGGATGGCAGTCCCGGTTCTCGTTGCCGGTCACCGGCCGGTTCGGGCCGTCCGGCAGCGTCGTCGTCTACTTCGAGCATGAGATCGTCGCCGAGTTCGGCAGAAGCACGGCAATCGCCGGGCTCGCGGCCATGGTGCTGCTGGCGATCGGGATTGCGGTGCATGCGACCGTCCTGGCGAATCCGGAGGTGTTCCGCTCGTACCGGGAGATGGCGACCCTCTACGGGGTCACCTGTGTGATCGGCCTCGGCGTGGTCGGCGCAACCATTTTCGGCCTCGGGGCCGCGAAGGCGGTCGAGACGGCGAACGCCTACGGGGAGTCGCTCGGCTCGCGCATCGGCGACGCCATGGCATTGGGGATCGATCCGATCGATCTGGTCGGCCTCGACGAGGTGATCCGGGAGTATCGGGAGTCCAACGACATCATCTCCTACGTGGCTCTGCTCGAAGGCAATCGCATCGTCGCCGCCGCCGGCCTGGAGGATGCGACCGACCGTTGGCTCAGGCCGGATGGGGAGTTCGACGCCGTCATTGAGGTCCGCCCCCGTCGCCTCTACCGGCCTCAGTACCGGGTCGCCGTCGGGATCCCGCTGGCGCCGGTCGCCGGAATTCTCTGGCGGAGCGGGTCGGTCGCCATGCTCGGCGCTCTGGCGCTGACCGTCATCGGCTTTGCTCTCCTGGCCTGGATCCGCGTGCCCGCGCCTTCTGCAAGCCTTCCCGAAGCGGCCCATGCGACGGCATAGCACGGGGAGCCGTCCCGGTACGCTGGGTCCAAGACGCGTTCAAGGGCGGTGGCACAGAGGCTGAACCAGGGTTCGGATCAGTTCGATCTGAAGCGATCGCACTCTATGCGCCGGCACTTTCGGCCCATGCGGCAAGCATGCCCTCGAGATCCGTCCAGAGATCCTCGGGGTCCTCGAGACCGATGCTGATCCGTACGAGCGGCCCGTCATGGGGCCACGGGTTGACGGTCCGGTCGGACGCCACCGATGCCGGAGCGACGAGACTGCGGGTGCCGCCCCAAGAGGCCCCGATCGCAAACACTCCGAGAGCCGAGAGCGCCGACTTCAGTCCGTGATCCGGCCCGTTTCTCAGGACGATGCTGAACACGCCCGACGCGCCGGCGAAGTCGCGGCGCCAGATCGCGTGCCCCGAACAGGAGGGCAGGGCCGGGTGCAGGACCAGATCGACCGCGGGGTGACCCTCGAGGCGCCGTGCGAACTCCAGCGATACCCGGCCGACATGGGCGAGGCGTACCCCCATCGTCTCCAGCCCGCGGAGTGCCAGCGCGGCCTCGTCCGGCGACACGCCGACGCCCAGGTCGCGCAGGACCAGCTTGATCTTCTCCCGCAGCGCGATGTCGGTGACGGTGATCGATCCCATGAGCAGGTCCGAATGGCCGCCGACATACTTGGTCAGCGCTTCGACCGCGAAGTCGGCGCCGTGGGCCAATGGTTTGAACAGCAGCGGCGTGGCCCAGGTGTTGTCGCATCCGACCAGGACGCCCCGGCGTTTGGCCGCCGCGGCGATCGCCGAGACGTCCTGCACCTCCATCGTCCCGGATCCGGGGGACTCGACCCAGACCAGCCTGGTCGTGGGCTGGATCAGCGCGTCGATCTCCTCGCCGATCATCGGATCGTAGATCGTATGGGTGACGCCGCGCGGCGCCAGGTAGTTCCGGCAGAGGCTGCGCACCGGACCGTAGGCATTGTCCGGAACCAGCACATGATCTCCCGGCTCAAGAACGCTGAGCATCACCATGCTGATCGCCGCCTGACCGGACGGCACCAGGATGGTCCGCGCACCACCGTGCAGCGCCGTCAGCTGCGCTTCCAGGGTGCGGGTGGTCGGGGTGCCATGGAGGCCGTAGGTGTAGTCGTCGAAGCCGCGGCCGCTGCGGGAAAGAAATGACTCGGCGTCGTCGTAGACGATGGTCGACGCGCGGTAGGTCGGCACAGCGAGGCTGGCGAAGCCATCGAGCGGGGCGGGCGGGTGCTGGACACAGCGGGTATGGTCACGCATGGCTGACTCCTCGGTTGCCGGGAGGAGGTATCGCTGCGTTGCCGTGCCGTCCACTGACCCGCGCACATGGGTTCATGCGGAAACCTGATGGCCGGCGGATCTCGGAGCGGGATTGATTCGGGCCGGATCGATGCGTGTCTTGGGTTGTGATATAAGCATATGAAAATAAGCAGTAATTTTGCGGTCAGAAGTCTCCATCCGATCGTGGTCCGGTCTAACGCGCGGCCATGAGAGCATCGATGAAGTCGCGCAGGATCGCCGATTTCGGTCGGTCTGCGGGCAGGATTAGCAGGCTTCGCACCTGCACGCCCGGCTCGAACCGGCGCAGGGCGACGCGGGCGGGATCGAGTCCTTCGACAGACACGGGGCTCACGATGCCGACGCCGACGCCTTCCGCCACCAGCGCGTACAGTGTCGAGGCGTAGATCGTCTCCACGACCACTCTCGGTCTCACACCGGCGGTCTCGAGTATGGCACCGAGCCGCTGGCGGCCGCGATCCTCGGGCACATAGGCGACGAAAGGCATGTCATGCAGATCGGCCGGTTCGATCACCTCCTTGTCCGCCAGGGGATGACCGACCGGCATCGCGCACAGGGCGTCCCGCGACAGGAACACCTGGTGATCGACGCCGCTCACGTCGATCTCGTCGGCGGCCAGTCCGACATCGAACTGTCCCGACGCAACCAGATCGCGGACCTCGCGCGACGGCAGGACGAGCAGCGTGATCCGCACGTCGCGATGACGCTCGCGGAACCGCGCGATGGCTCTCGGCACCAGCGACCCGCCCAGGGCGGAGAGCGACGCGACCCGCAATTCGCCCGACCCGCGGTCGCGAATGCGGGCGGCCGACGCTCGGATCGTATCGACCCCCAGGAACGCCGCCTCAACGTCCTTGTACAGAAGGCGCGCCTCCGGCGTCGGAACGAGGCGGTTGCGGATGCGGGCGAACAGGTCGAAGCCGATCGCGCGCTCCAGTTCGGCGATGGTGCGGCTCACGGCGGGTTGCGTGACGCCAAGCGTCTCCGCCGCGCGCGATGCGCTTCCGCAACGCATCACCGCGGCGAACGTCTCGATCTGACGCAGGTTCACACGCCACTCCGTCCTGGATCCCGCCCAACCGGGACACTGTACCGTGGAGCGTCGTCCAGGGGCCATTCAGAGTGCTGGGAACCGCTGTCGACGGGCCGTCGCCCGCGACCGGTGGCTTCGGGACGGCTTACCCGTCCTCGCTCAGATGCGCGCCCCCGGTCCCATCGGCGGCGATGAACCAGTCGCCGAGGGTGGAGGAGGTGACGAACACCGTGTCGGACCGGGCCTGAATCAGGTCCAGGGTGCGCTCGAAATAGTGCGCCACATGGGGCACGCCGATCAGGTGCGGATGAAGGGCGAGGGTCATGACCCGCGGGTTCTCTTCAAGCTCCCGCTCAAGGGTCGCGAGCGTTGCCTCGACCCGCTTCAGGAACTCGTCGGTCGAGCCGTTCTGCACCGCGTAGATCGGCACGTCGTTCAGCTCCATCGTGTAGGGCAGGCCGACCATGGGGCCGTGGGCGGTGCGCATCCAGACCGGCAGATCGTCGACCACCCAGTCGTGCAGGAACTCGATCCCCTCCGCCTTGAGATGGTCGACCGTGTCGAAGCTCTCGCCGAGGCCGGGGCCGAGCCAGGCGCGGGGCCGGTTGCCGCCGACTTCGGCCAGCCGGTCGAGGCTCTTGGCGATCACCGCCCGCTCGTCGTCGGCCTGCTTCAGCGACTGCTGGAACCAGCCATGGCCGACCAGTTCCCACTTGGCCTCGACCACGGCGTCCATCAGCGCCGGATAGGCGTCGGCGACCTGGGCGTTGATCAGGGCCGAGGCGGGCAGGCCTCGCTCGCGCAACATCCGCAGGAGTCGGGGCATGCCACAGCGCAGCCCGTACTCGACCCAGGAGAAGTTGGGCACGTCCGGCGGCGCGATCTGGGCGCCGTGGGGCGGCGGGATGATGCCGCGCGGCATCGGCCGGTCGATCGGCCAGTACTCGATGTTCACGGCCACGTGGACCATGAGCGGCTTGCCGTCCAGCGGCTCCAGGCGCTTGCGCTGGTTGGACAGCTCGAAGGGAATGCGCGGATTCGGCCACATGGCGGCGGTCTCCTGTCGGCGGTCAGTTTACGTGGAGGCGCAGGGCACCCGGCTTCCACCGCAGGTGCACGGGCGTGCCGGCATCGGGGGACGGTGTGTCGCTCTCGCCGATCACGCGCGCGACCACTTCCGTCCCGTCGGCCAGCGCCACGCGGTGCGAGGTGGTGAGGCCGAGGTAGACGCTCTCGGTATATCTGCCGGACAGGGTGCCGCCGGCGGATGAGCCGTTGCCGTCGCCGCCGGTCACCATCTCGGCAAGCTCCGAGCGGATCGACAGGGCTACGGTGTCGCCGGCCCGCACCGCGAGGCCGCGCCGGTCGACCGTCAGGCCCTGGCCGCAAACCTCCACCGCCACCACGTCGCCGTCGACCGCCGTGACGGTGCCGGAGAGCAGGTTGTTCTCGCCGACGAAGCTGGCGGTGAATCGCCGCTCCGGCGTCCGGTAGATGTCGCGGGCCGCTCCATGCTCCACCAGTTCGCCGTTGGCGATCAGGGCGATCCGGTCGGCCACCGTCATCGCCTCCTCCTGGTTGTGGGTGACATGGATGAAGGTGATGCCGACCTTCTCCTGCAAGTGTTTCAGTTCCAGGCACATGTCCTTGCGGAGTTGGGCGTCGAGCGCGGCCAGGGGCTCGTCGAGAAGCAGGATATTGCGCCCCAGAACCAGCGCGCGGGCCAACTGCACGCGCTGCTGCTGGCCACCGGAAAGCTCGTGCGGGCGGCGGTCCTCATAGCCCTTGAGACCGACCATCTCGAGCATGGCCATGCTCTTGTCCCGCACCTCGGCCTTGGGCAGACGGGCCAGGCTGAGCCCGTAGCCGACGTTGCCGAGCACGGTCATGTGGGGAAACAGCGCATAGGACTGGAACACCATGGCCGTCGGGCGCTTGTCGGGCGGCAGGTGCGAGACCTCCGCCCCGTTCAGCCACACCTGACCGCTGGTCGGCTTGTGGAAGCCGCCGATGGTGCGCAGCAGCGTCGTCTTGCCGCCACCGGACGGGCCGAGCAGCACGAAGTACTCCCCTGCCGCGATCGTCAGGTCGACCGACTTCAGCGCCTGGACGCTGCCGTAGTGCTTGGAAAGCTGCCGCACCTGCACGGCGGGAATGGTCTCGTTCATCGACGCTCTCTCATCAGGCGGGTGCGTTGGGTTCGGCGACGGGCAGGGTCTTGCGGGCCTCGGCCTCGGAGCGCAGCAGCGTAAAGACGATGATGCTGCCGATGATCGCGATGGCGACGAAGCTCACGAAGCTCGACATGGCGTAGGACTGCTCCGACATGCCCTCGTTCAGCATCTGACTGACCAGGACGGTGGTGAAGGTGTCGAATCCGCCCTTCAGCAGGCTGGTGCGCGTGTACTCGTTGAAGGACAGGATGATGGTGAAGGCGCACGCGCTGAACACGCCGGCGCGGATCTGCGGGAACTCGATATCCCAGAACGCCCGCCAGCCCGACGCGCCGCAGGACCGCGCCGCTTCCGTCTGTTCGATGTTGTAGCGGCCCATGGTGATCAGGATCACCACGAAGGCGTAGGGGATCGTGTAGATGATCAGCCCGACCAGGGCGGTGCCGAAGCCGAGTTGGAACCAGCCGTCGAGGAAGGTCACTCCCCCCAGATCGCCGATCCATTTCATCACGAAATTCAGGTTCTTGAAGAACACCAGCAGGGCGGCGCTGAGGATGTCCGGCGCGACGAACAGCGGGGCGAGCATCAGGAAGACGACGGGAACCTTGGCCCGCGTCGCCTTGTAGAACTTGGCCGCCAGCAGGGCCATGGGGATGGTCAGCACCATCGTCGCCACCGCCAGCGACAGCGTCCAGCGCAGCGCGTTCATGAGCTGAGCATCGGCGAAGATCAGCCCGTACCAGCGGGTGGTGAAGACATAGTGCGCCGCGCCGAACCCGTTCTCGTTGAACGAGATGTACATGACGTAGAACACCGGGCTCATCAGTGTCGCCACGACGAGGAGCAGGTAGGCCCACTTGGCCCGATGCAGCCAGACATTCGCGTAATCGTCCACGATCCCGCCTCCTAGTTGATCGGTGCCAGGATCTTGGTCAGGTCGAACAGCCGGTGGCCGATGTAGAGCAGGCCCATCAGCGTCGCCATCATGATCGCGCTGACCGCCATGGCGAGCGGGTAGTCCAGCGCGGTGATCGCCTGGGTGGCGATCAGTCCGGCGTTGACCGCTCCCGGTCCGCCCATGATGTTCGGGATCAGCGCCACGCCGATGCCGTTCACGAAGATGAACACCGCGCCGGCGAACACGCCCGGGGCCGCCAGCGGCAGGATCACGTCCTTGAACCGGCGAACCGGTCCGGCACCGAGGTCGTCGCAGACCTCGAAGATGAATTTCGGCACCGCCTCCATGGCGAGGAAGCCGGCGAAGATGATGAACGGCATGAAGGACATGACTTCGCCGATGACCACGCCCGTGTGGGTGTAGATCAGCGCCGTGACCGGCTCGTCGATCAGGCCGAGGCTGATCAGCGTGTCGTTGACCAGGCCGTTGCGCTGAAGCACCGGACGCAGCGCGAAGATGCGGATGATCTCGGACACCATGAACGGCAGGATGAACAGCAGCACCACCCGGTGCTGGGCGACCTGCGGCACCGACTTGCGCACGAACACGGCGATCGGGAAGCCGAGGCAGAACGACACCACCACGGAGATCAGCGAGTACCCCATCGATGACAGGAAGTTCTGTAGCCGCGCTGAGAAGAAGAAGTTCTCGTAGGCCGCCAGCGTGAAACCCGGCTCCATCCAGAACATCGTCCGCTCGAACACGCTAAAGACCGCGGTCAGCGACATGGGCAGTGCGAAGAACAGCACCATGAAGACCACGGGAATCCAGAAGGCCGCACCGGACAGGCGTTCGCGCAGAGTCGGCCGGAAGGGCTCGACGGGGGGAAGCCCGTCGAGCCCGTTCTCAGTCTTGTCGGTCATCGGCGATCAGGCTGCCTGAACCCGGGACCACCAGTCCTGATAGGCGCGGATATTGGTCGGGAACACGTTCTGCCAGGAGTTCCCCGGAACCGCGAGCCGCTCCTGCTTGCGGGCGAGGCGGTCGTTGATGACCGCCTTGGTCGCCGCGTCGAAAGCGTCGGGGGTGGCGTCGACGTACTCCAGGACGCCCTTCATCTGCGGCGTGAAGCCAAGGGCGGCCAGGGTGCGCGCGCCGAACCACGGCGACAGATACAGGTTCACCAGCTTGTAGAAGGTCTCGTCCATGCCGCGCTCGCGGCCGCCGCGGGTCAGCATGACGATATTGTTCCAGGCCTGGTGGCCTTCTTTCATGGTTCCGTAGCGGATGTCCTTGCCGCTCTTGCGCCCGGCGACGATCTGCACCGGCTCCCAGCACGAGGCGACGAGAACCTCTTCGGAGGCCAGCAGGTCGACGCCGTTCTGGAAACCGTCCCAGAAGGTGCGGAACTGACCGGCCTTCTTCTTTTCGATCAGGAACTGGCACACGCCCTTGACCTCGGCCTCGGACATGTCGGACGGGTTGTCGATGTCCTGCTTGCCCGACTGCTTGAGGTAGATCGCTGTGTTCGTCAGGGTCGGCCCGAAGTCGTTCTGCAGGGCGGCGCGACCCTTGAACTGGCTGTCGAACAGCACTTCCCAGCTGTCCGGCTCGGCGCCGATGACGTCGTGGTTGAAGGCGAGCGCGTCGGCGTTCGAGATGTACGGAATGGCGACGACCTTGCCGTCATAGCGGATCGTGTCGGCGGCGGCCCCGCCGTCGAGATAACGATCCTCGATGATCGACCAGTTGGGGATCTTCGCGACATCGAGCTCGACGATCGCGTCCTGGCTCGCCAGCGCGTCCTCCATGCCGCCACCGTTGTCGGTCATGGCGTCATAGAGCGCGTTGCCGTCGCCGACCACCATTTTCTGGATCGCCTCGTCGGCGCGGGCGCTCTTGGCGATCGGGGCGAGCTTGAACCCGCCTTCCGTCTCCATGTCGCTCCAGTCCTTGGCGCCGACCCGCGCGATGCCGGGGGCCCAGAACTTCAGGGCGGTCTCCTGTGCCAGAGCGGAGGCGGGCAGGAGGCCGGCGGTCGCGGCGGACCCCATCAGCGCCAGCATCTGGCGTCGGTTGAATTCGATCTGGTTCATGGCAGTCCTGTCCCCCTGTTGCTCTCGCCCGCGTGTTACGTTCCCCCCACCCATCGTTTCCACGCCGACGGCTTCTGTGTCCATCAACGCCAAACCCGCGCAAGAGAACGTTGAGTCTCTACGCGTTCAGGCTTGCTTGCCCCTATAGCTTGGGCAGGGCCGCCCGGGATCCGCAAGGGCGAAACGACATGGGGCGAAACGACAGGGGGCGAAACGACAGGGGGCGAACGGACCGGTCGGTTCCCGAGCCGGCAGCGCCGTGTCGGTTAGTCGCTAACCTGGGAGCGCGCCGCGACCTCCGGGTCGAGGGCGAGGCCGAGGCCCGGCGCGGTGGGAGCCGCGAGGTGCACGCCGTCCTCGTCGATCACCTCCTCGAAGGCGGCACCGGCGAACAGCATCGTCTGGAACTCCAGCAATGCGTTGTCGGCCATGAAATACTCGATCCACCGCACGTTCGGCAGCCCCGCCGCCAGGTGGATGTGGACGTTTTGCAGGTTCCACGGGGAGACCGGGACGTTCATCGAGGTCGCATAGGCGTGGATGCGCAGCCAGTCGGTGATGCCGCCGGTGATCATCACATTGGGCTGCACCATGTCGACGCCGCCCTGCTCGACCAGGGCCCGGAACTCCGACAGTCCGACATTCTGCTCGCCGCCGACGATGTAGGTGCGTCCGGCCCGCGCACGCACCCGGGCGTAGCCGGGGATGTCGTGCGGCGGCACCGGTTCCTCCAGCCAGTAGATGTCGTACGGTTCCCAGATCTTGAGCTGCTGGACGGCGGTGTCGACATCCCAGGTGCCGTTGACGTCGACCATGATCTTGACCTCCGGCCCGACCGCCTCGCGCACGGCCCGGACCCTGTCGGTCGCCTCGCGCGGAGTGACGTAGCCCCTGGTCCCGCGGATCTTCAGGGCGCGGTGGCCGATGGCGACGTAGGACGCCGCGCGCTCGGCCAGGGCGTCGGGGGCCATGTGGTGGGCGCAGTTGGCATAGGTGGGAACCAGCGGGCGATGCCCGCCGAGCAGGGCGCTCACCGGTTGGCCGGCGGCCTTGCCCTTGATGTCCCAGACCGCCATGTCGAGCGCCGCAAGCGCGTAGCGGGCGATGCCGTCGCCGCCGCGGCGGGGCACGGTCTCGCCCTGCAGACGCCGCCAGAGATCTCCGTTCAGCCGGGGATCGGCACCGACCGCGGCCGGCCCGAAGACCGTCTCGATCAGCTGCGCGATGATGGTGCCCATGCGCGGCGGGGCGTTGGCGAACCCCATGCCGGTCACATCGGCATCCGTCGCCAGTTCGACCACCACCATCTCGGCCGAGTAGGGGTTGGAGCCCTCGCCGCGATAGCGCTTGACGGTCACCTCGGTGATCTTCATCGATCTCTCCAGGTCAGTCGGTGGTCCAGAAGCGGGCCCGAATCCAGCCGTAGATGGCGGATCCGAACAGGCCGAGGAAGGCGAAGAGCAGGAACAGCGCGGCAAGCGGCTGGGTGAAGATCAGCCACCAGTCCCCCTCGAACATCTTCAGCGAGTTCTGCAGGTTGGTCTCGACCATCTCGCCGAGGATCAGGCCGACGGCGATCGGGGCGACGGCGAAGCCGTGCCGGCGCGCCAGGAAGCCGACCACCCCGAAAATCAGGGCGATCCATACGTCCAGCATCGACGCGTGCAGCGCATAGGCGCCGATCACCGCCAGGGCGAAGACGATCGGCCAGAGGATCTTCGACGGCACCAGGGAGATCCGGGCGAACAGCTTCGCCGCGTACAGGCCCATGGCCAGGAACATCAGGTTGGCGATCAGCATGGCGCCGAAGATCTGGTAGACCTGATAGACCTGCTCGGTGAACAGATAGGGACCGGGCCGCAGGCCATGGACCAGCAGGCCGACTAGGATGACCGCCGTCGTGCCGCTGCCCGGGATGCCGAGCACCATGGTCGGGACCATGGCGCCGCCGGTGGCCGCGTTGTTTGCGGCCTCCGCGCCGGAGATGCCCTCGATCGACCCCTTGCCGAACTCCTCCTTGTTCTTCGACCACCGTCGGGCCTCGGCATAGCCGATCATCGAGGCGACGGTAGCACCCTCGGCCGGCAGCACGCCGATGAAGGTGCCGATCCCGCACGACCGGAGCACCGTCTTCCAGATCCGCTTGTAGTCCTCCCGGCTCGGCAGCTTGACGGCGTTCAGGTGGATCGCGGCGATGGCGCGGTTTGCATGCTTCGACTGGACCAGCAACTCCGAAATGGCGAACAGGCCGATGAAGACCGGCACGAAGGACAGGCCCTCGTAGAGCTCGTAGTTACCGAACATGAAGCGTTCGATGCCGGTGGTCGGCTCGGCGCCGATGGTCGCCAGCCACACGCCGAACACGCCGCCGATCAGGTTTCGGACGGCGCCGCCGGCGCTGATCGAGGCGAGCATCGACAGGCCGAATACGGCGAGCGCAAAGTATTCCGGCGGGCGGAACTCGTAGGCGACGCGAGCGAGCAGGGGGGCGGCGATGCAGAGGACGAGGATCGAGAAGATGCCGCCGACGGTGCTCGACACGACGGCTATGCCAAGGGCCCGGCCGGCTTCGCCCCGCTTGGCCAGCGGATATCCGTCGAAGGTCGTTGCCGCGGCGGCGGCTGTGCCCGGCGTGTTGATGAGGATCGCGGTGATCGATCCGGCGAAGGTGGCGGAGACGTAGATCGTTGCCAGCACCGCGATGGCGTGTACCGGATCCATGGTCAGGGTGAACGGCAGCAGCAGGGCCGCGCCGGTCGTTGCGCCGAGGCCCGGCAGGACGCCGATGACCACGCCGACGATGGTCGTCAGAAAGATCAGCAGGAGGAGATAGGGGTCGAAGACGACCGACCCCATTGCGTGCAGGGCTTCCAGCATCAGGGGGCGTCCTAACCGTAGTACCAGTTGGTGAAGAGACCCCGGGGGAACCGAACCTGCAGCACTTTGTCGAACAGCAGGAAGACCGAGGAGGGGGTCAGGATTGCGATGGCGAGGGCCACAGGGATGCGCCGCTCGCCCCACAGGAGGCACATGAGGAACACGACGACCGCGATGGCGATCATCATGTCAACGTAGACCGTCAGCGGGTAGAAGATCGCGAACAGGGCGATCGTGCCCCAGGTCGGGATCCCCTCGAGACGGATCTCCTTCGGCGGCGCCGTCCGGTACTGCAGGGCGAGCGCGACGGCCAGGCCGAGGTTGATGATCATCAGGACGATCGGAAACACGCGGGGCTGCATGCTGTCGCCGACGATCATGTCCGGAGACAGGTCGAGGTGCAGCGACGCCCAAATGACGACGACCGAAAAGCCGACGATCAGGGCTGGTATCGTGAGATGGCGCATGATCGGACGGTCGGTGCGTCCCGCGGGACGCACCGCCGCTCCCTACTGTGATGGCGTGTCTACTTGACTAGGCCCATTTCCTTCAGGGCCGGGCCGAACTCGGCGACCATCGACTTGATCTGCTTGCCCCAGGGGCCGGACGGCTGCGGCGAAGTCGCGTCCAGGCCGGAGTTCATCAGATAGGCCTGGTAGAGCGAGTGCTGCATCGCCTTGGAGAGGCCGTCCTCGAGTTCCGCCCGCCGCGCCTCGTCGACGCCGGTATGGGTGACGAACCCTCGGGTCGTCGACAGCACCAGGTCGATGCCCAGTTCCTTCGACGACTTGGCCGCCGGGATCGGTTCCATACCCGATTCCGCCAAGACCACCAGCGGGCAGATATCGCCCGCCTCGACCGGAGCGGAGGCTTCCGACAGGTTCAGCACACCAACATCGACCGCGCCGGCGACCAGCTGCGTGGCCAGCTCTCCACCGCCCTTGAACGGAATGTAGGTCGGCATCGGCACGCCGAGGCGCTTGGCCCAGAGATAGACCGTGATGTGGTCGATCGTGCCGGTGTGGGTCCCGCCGAACTTCAGCTTGTCGCCGCCCTTCATGCCGGCGACGAACTCCTCAGGCGTCTTGTAGGCGGTGGTCTTGCAGTTGACCATGAGGATCTGCGGGTCGTTGGTGCCGCGGGCGATCGGCGCCATGTCATCAACCGTCAGCTTGGTCTTGCCCATGGCCATGGCGATGGCGTGACCGACGGTGAAGGTCATGATGGTGTTGCCGTCGGCGGGCCGGGTCAGGAAGTAGTTCATCGCCGCAGCACCGCCGCCGCCGCGCTTGTTGACGACGACCATGTCCTGCTTCAGCAGCCGGCGGGCTCGGATCATCATCATGCGAGAATTCACGTCGGTCCCGCCGCCGGCACCGGCATGGGTGACCACTTCGATGGCCGGCTTGTCCTGGGCCAGCGCGGACGTGCCGCCCGACGCGACCAGGCCGAACCCGGCCACGACCGCCGCCAGCAGCGTCGTACTCTTGAGAATAGAACGCGTCATGGTTCCTTCCCTCCCTAATGGTTATTTCCGCGTCGGCGATTGGGGCGCCGCGCAGATTCATTGCTTGTCCGGCCATAGTGCTGGAGCCGCGGGAGGAGCGTCAACGGCAATTTGGTATGCCAAATTGCTTCAGGGATCGCTGGCGTAGACCTTGACCCAGGTGTGGCCGAGGTGGTCGCGCAGCAGGACCGACAGGCGCGCCTCGTCCCGCGCCTTGAGCGCTTCGGCGATCTGCTCGTGCTGCTCGACCGCCTCGTGCCAACGGTCGCTGCGCTGGTTGGAGATGTAGCGGATGCGGTAGAGTCTCGCGTTGAGCTGCCTGTGGGTGTCGACCAGGACCTGGTTGCCGCTGGCCGCGACGATGCTCTTGTGGATCGCCTGGTTGAGCTTGAAGTAGGCGAGCTTGTCCGCGCGGTAGTAGGCCGAAAGCATCTCGTGATGCAGGGCGAGAATCTCCTGAATCTGCTCGTCGGTCGCCATCCTTGCCGCGAGCTCGCCGGCAAGAGCCTCCAGCGAACTCAGAACCACGAGAAGCTGTCGGACCTCCTCCATGTCGGGGTCGGCGACGACCGCGCCGCGATTGGGCACGCTGTAGAGCAGCCGTTCGCCGACGAGGATGCGGATGGCCTCGCGCAGCGGCGTGCGCGACACGTTCAGCCGGTCGGACAGCTGGCGCTCCCGGATCCGGGTGCCCGGTTTCAGTTCGTCCTGAATGATCATGTCGCGCAGGGCCGAGGCGACCTGGCTGACCAGAAGCCGGCCGGCGAGGTCGTCGTTGCTTGGGACGCCGGAGGCGGGAGCCCCGTCGTCGACCGCGACCTGAGCAAGTGGCTCGGACCCGGGGTTTGCCATGCACGTCCCTTTCCACGCTGCGGCCGGATCCGGCCGGCCGGCGCTGTCATACCGTTCCGGCGAACGGGAGTATAGCGGAGGTCGATTGACGAGGGCAAAAATGGTATGCCAAATCTCTCGGCCGCGTTGCCGATGGTTGAAATCCGGCGCTGCCCACTCCCGGGGAGCGCAGAGCAGCAAGGGATCGACAGGACATGGGCTCCGGACCGCTTTCCGACCTCTTCGTACTCGACCTCACCCGCGCCCGCGCCGGGCCGACGGCGGTGCGCCAGCTCGCCGACTGGGGCGCCGACGTGGTGAAGATCGAGCTGCCGCCATCGGTCGGGAAGGACTCTCTCGGGGGCGAGCGAGACGGTTTCGACTTCCAGAATCTGCATCGCAACAAACGCAGCCTGACCCTTGACCTGAAGTCCGAGGCGGGGCGAGGCATCTTCCTGCGGCTGGCCGAGAAGGCCGACGTGGTGATCGAGAACTTCCGCCCGGACGTGAAGCACCGGCTGAAGATCGACTACGAGACGCTGGCGGCGATCAACCCGCGGCTGATCTACGGCAGCATCTCCGGTTTCGGCCAGGAAGGGCCGTACAGTGGCCGTCCCGGACTCGATCAGATCGCGCAGGGGATGAGCGGGCTCATGTCCGTGACCGGCCTGCCGGGCCAGGGTCCGGTGCGTGCCGGTATCCCGCTGGCCGACCTGTCGGCCGGCTTCAACCTCGCCATGGGTGTGCTGATCGCCCTGCATGAGCGGGAGCGTTCCGGCAAGGGACAGTGGGTGCGCACATCGCTGCTCGAGGCGCAGATCGCGATGATGGACCTGCAGGCGGCACGCTATCTGATGAACGGAGACGTGCCGAAACAGGCCGGCAACAACCACCCGGTCCACATCCCGACCGGGGTTTTCCGGACCGCGGACGGCGCCATCATCATCCAGGCGTCGGCGCAGAACCTTTACAAGCGCATGTGCGACGCGATCGGCGCGCCGGAACTGTTCGATCACCCCGACTACGTCGACGGCAAGGGCCGGCTGGCGAACCGCGATGCGCTGAACGCCGAGATCGAGGCGCGCACGTCGACGCAGAGCACCCAGCACTGGATCGATGTCCTGGCCGAGGCCGGCGTGCCGGCGGGGCCGATCTATTCCGTCGATCAGACCTTCGCCGATCCGCAGGTGCAGACCCTGAACATGGACCCGACGGTCACCCGGCCGGACGGGACCGACGTCCGGGTCGTCGGACAGGCGGTCAAGATGTCCCGCACCCCGAGCGAGATGCGCAGCGCCACGCCGGGCCTCGGTGCCCACACCGACGAGATCCTGCGCGGCGCTGGGTATTCGGACGACGAGATCGCCGCCTTCCACGAGGCCGGCACGGTCTGACCGACCGCCGCCGGCCACCGGTCTACCATGGACCGGGGCCGGCGGCCGTCAGTCGGCCCCCCGACACGATTGCGTCAGTCCGATTTCGCGGGAAACGGCGCGTCGGAGAACTCCGGCAGGGCCAGGTCCACTGAGTCGGCAACCTCTCGGATGTCCTCGACCACGTTGACCGGAAGGGGGACGCCGCTCCTGCGGTGGGTCTCGGCTTTGCGCAACTCGGGCTCGCCGGGCATGAGGATTTCCGGGACACCCTCGGCCAGGGGGGCGGCCTTGAGCAGATCGATGAAACCGTCCATCCGCGTGGCGAACTGGTCCGGCGGCATGAAGGACGACACGTCCAGCGCCATGGTGAACTGGCCGTTGTTCTGCGGCTTCTCGAACTCGGCGTACAGATTGTTGATCAGCGTCGAGTAGGCGGCACCGGAGATCACGCCGGCGAGAATGTCGACGAGGATCGCCACCGCCGACCCCTTGGCACCGGCGAAGGGCAGCACAACACCGGCTTCCGCCGTCGGGGAGTCGGTCGTCGGCCTGCCGTCGGCGTCCAGCGCCCACCCCTCGGGGATCGGGTCGCCGCGCTTCGCCGCCTCGACGATCTTGCCGCGCGCTACCACCGACGAGGACATGTCGATGACGATGGCCGGATGCTTTCCGGCCGGCACCGCGAAGGAGATCGGATTGGTGCCCAGCGCCCGTCCGCGACTGCCCCACACCGCCATGGAGACCGGTGAGTTGCTCGCGGAGACGCCGATCAGTCCCTGGTCCGACGCCTGGGTCACGTAGAAGGAACCGGGACCGTTGTGGTTGCTGTTCTTCACGGTGGCCACGCCGACGCCGTTCTCGCGGGCGAGGCGCATGGCCTCCTTCATGGCCGCGTCGCCGGCAACGGCGCCCATGCCGTTGTCGCCGTCGACCAGCGCCACGGTGGTGGAGCCGTGCTCGATGGTGATGTCCGGGTTCGTGTTCACGACCCCGCAGGCGAGCCGCTGGGTGTAGATCGGGATGCGGGTGACCCCATGGGCGCCATGGCCGCGCAGGTCGGCATGGACCAGATTGTCGGCCACGATCGCCGCCGCGTCGGCTTTCAGGCCGAAGCGCTGAAAGATTTCCGTCGTGAAGGACTGCAAGGCTGCGTGGTCGCAGTAGAGCACGCCTCCCTTCGCCACGACCGCCTGTTCCGTTGCCATTGCATCCTCCCGATTTTTTCTAGGGCCATCGGACCAGACCGGTCCCGATGGTCGACCTTGGTTGGCCAAGATTTTTCTAACGAGGGTTAATTGTCAACAATTCTGATCTGAATGGCAGCAACGCGAATTGACAGATCGACAATACGGTTGATAGCCTCGGCTTTACTGCCTTTTTGTGTAGACAGAATGGATCGCGCGCAGGTGACCGCATTTTCCGGATCGGTGGCCCGGACTATCCTCCCGACGGAGAGCGAAGCGTCGGAAGGAGAGTCGATGGATGGGATCAAGGATCCCGGCCGTCCGCCGACCGCCATGGTGCGCCAGCGGATCGAGCACATGATTCTGAGTGGCGAGCTCAAGGCCGGTGACCGCCTCAACGAGAATGCACTCGCCGCCGAACTGGAGGTGAGCCGGGGGCCGGTCCGGGAGGCGACGCGTATCCTGGCCGAAGCAGGTCTGCTGACGATCATTCGCAACCGTGGCGCCTTCGTGCGCGAGATCAGTCTCGAGGATGTTCTGCACGTCTACGACATCCGCGCCGGGCTGGCCCGCGTCGCCGGCCGGCTGGCGGCGCTGCGGGCGACGCCGGAGGGTGTGGCCGAGTTGCGGGCCCTGTGGGAAGCGATGGAGGACGCGCGGATCAACCGCGACTCCGACCGGTACTACGACATCAATCGACGCTTCCACGCCCGCATCGTCGAAGTGACGGGCAATCCGAAGCTGATCGCCTTTCATGAGGAGACGGAACGCGAGGTGTTCCTTTTCCTGCGCCGGGGAGTGACCGGGCCGAGCCGGATCGACACCTCGAACAAGCAACACAAGGAAATGCTCGATGCCATCGCGGCCGGCGACGAACTCGCTTCGGCGCGGGCGTTCGAGGCGCACGTGGTGGCGGGCAAGCAGCGCATGCTCGACACGCTGGTAAGCAATACGACCGGATGAGCCCGGGGCCCGCCTGGCGCGGAGCCCGACAAGACGGGATAGACGGGAGGAGGAAACGCTTGAAGGAGACAGAGGCCTAGACTGACGGTCCGGCTGATCGCGTATCGCAAGCGATCATCGGCCCGGATGCCGTCCCCACGACAGTCCGACATCGACGCAACGGAGCGCCACTCGACGTTCCGTAAGGGACGGATTTGCCCGAAGCGTGGAGTAGCCGCATGAGGCCAACGATCCGCGTCGCCAATCAACCGATTACGGGAGGATAACCAGATGAGACTATCCAGGATTTCCACGCTGTTCGCGCTCGCCGCGGCGGTGCTGTTCGCAGCGCCGGCCGCCGCGTGGGAGCCGACCAAGCCGATCAAGATCTACGTCGGCTTCTCGCCGGGAGGTGGCACGGACATCGTCGCGCGCACCCTGGTCGCGGCAAGTCAGGAATTCTTCCCGGTGCCGCTGGTCGTCGTGAACAAGCCCGGTGCCGGCGGAACGCTGGCCGCCGACTTCGTCGCCAAGCAGCCGGGCGACGGCTATTCGCTGCTGGTCGCGGGCGGCAGCGAGAGCACCTCGGTACCGAACCATCGCGAGGTCTCCTACAGCCTCGACGACTTCCGTCCGGTGCTCCGCAACATCCGCGCGCGCATCATCCTCGTCAGCAAGACCGGCAGCGGCATCGACAGCATCGAGGACCTGATCGCCAAGGCCAATGCCGAGCCCGGAAAGCTCGCCTACTCCTCGTCCGGGACGGGCTCGCTGTATCACTCGACCATGCTGCTGTTCAACAAGGCGGCCGGAACTGAGATGAAGCACGTCCCCTATAAGGGCGGCGCGCCGGCGATGGCGGCCCTGCTCGGCGGTCACGTCGAGATCACCATGGCCGCGCCGGAAGAGGCGCAGGCGCAGTATGCTGCGGGTCAGATCAACCTGCTGGCCCTGACCTCCGACGAACGCACCGATCTGTTCCCGGACGTGCCGACGTTGAAGGAACTCGGTCATGACGTCTATCTGGAGAACCAGAAGGGTATCGTCGGCCCCGCCTCGATGCCGGACGACGTCTATCAGTACCTGCACGACACCTTCAAGAAGGGCATGGACTCGCCCGTCTGGCAGAAGATGGCGGCCAAGCTGAAGCTCGAGACCTCGTACATGAACGGGCCGGACTTCAAGCAGGCGATGACCACCATGTCGAAGACCATCGGTGACGCGGTCTCGGGCCTCTAAGGCCCGGACCACGGACCGCATACGGAAAGGTAAGGGAGCACGGCCATGGTAACCGATCGTATCTTCGGGGCGGCATCGGCCGTGCTCGCCCTTCTCTTCATCCTCTTCGCCGTACCGTCGATCACCGGCGACTGGCAGCAGGGACAGGAGGCGCGGTACTTCACCGTGGGCCCCCGCCTGTTTCCCTATATCGCCGGCATCCTGGTCGGGGTGTTCGCGGCGCTCATCGCCCTGCGACCGGACGGCGAGAACAACATCGCCGGCGTGCGGGCTCCGGGCGCCCTGCGCAACGTGTCGATCGCGATCGGGCTCTCGCTCCTGTTCGTGATCCTGCTTGAGCCGCTCGGCTTCATCGTCGCCAGCGCGCTGGCGCTGTTCGGCTTCCTTGTCGGGTTCCGTGAGCGGCGATGGACACTGATCGTTCCGATCGCGCTGATCGCTCCGATGGCGATCGCCGCGATGTTCTCCGTTTTTTTCCGCGTCACGCTGCCGACCGGCATCTTCGCGCTGCCGTTCTAGGATCGAGCCATGGACATCTTCCTGAATAGTGCGGCCGAGGTCTTCGCGCCCATCAACATCCTCATCCTGCTCGCGTCCACGGTGCTCGGGATCGTCATCGGGGCCATCCCCGGGCTGACCGTGACCATGGCGGTGGCACTCGCCGTGCCGCTGACCCTGTGGATGGACACCACGCCGGCGATGATGATGCTGCTTGGCCTCTACGGCTCAGGCATCTACGGCGGCAGCATCTCGGCCTGCCTGCTGAATGCGCCGGGAACGCCGGCCTCGGCGGCGACGGCCCTCGACGGGTACGAACTGGGCAAGCAGGGCAAGGCACTCAAGGCGCTGAGAGTGGCGCTCTGGGCGTCGGTCTATGGCGGACTGTTCTCCATCGTTCTGCTGGTGCTCATTGCCCCCCAACTCGCCCAGGTCGCGCTGAAGTTCGGCCCGGCGGAGATCGCCTGTCTGCTGATCTTCGCGCTGACCGTGGTTGCCGTCCTGTCGGGCGAGTCGATGCTGAAGGGACTGTTCGCCGCCGCGCTCGGCATGCTGCTGGCGACCATCGGCGCCGATCCAATGCTGATGATCCCGCGCTTCACCTTCGGGTTCGACGAGCTGTTCGACGGCCTCGCCTACATCCCGATGCTGATCGGCCTGTTCGCCATCGCCGAAATGTTCGCGCAGTCGGAACAGTCGTTCCGGGTCGGCGCCACGATCCTCGACCTCAAGGCCAGTGGCCGCGACGAGAACAGGATCGACGCCGACGACGTCCGGCGCTGTGCGGTGCCGGTGATACGCTCCGGCTTCCTCGGCGCCTTCATCGGCATGCTGCCGGGACTGGGGGCGGCGGTGGCTTCCTTCGTCGGCTACGCTGAGACCAAGCGGGCGTCGAAGACTCCCGAGAAGTTCGGCAAGGGCGCCATCGAGGGCGTCGCCGCCTCGGAATCCGCGAACAACGCGGTGACCGGCTCGGCCATGATCCCGATGCTGGCGCTCGCCATCCCCGGCGACCCGCCGACGGCGATCCTGCTGAGCGCGCTGATGATCCAGGGCGTGACCGTCGGGCCGCTGATCTTCGTGACCAACCCGGACGTGGTCTACACGATCTACATCGCCCTGTTCCTGGCGCTGGTCGCCACGGCCGGCGTCGCCGCCGCCTTCATGCGGCCGATCGCCCAGGTGCTGCGGATACCGAAGGTGTTCCTGTATCCGGTGATCCTGTCGATGTGCGTCGCCGGCAGCTACGCCATCCGGTTCAATACCTTCGACGTCTTCGTGATGCTGGGGGCGGGCGTGCTCGGCTACGTGATGCGGCTGTTCGGCGTGCCCGTCGCGCCGTTGCTCATCGCCTTCATCCTCACGCCGCCGTTCGAGGAGTCGCTGCGCCAGGCGCTGATCCGCTCCGAGGGCAGCCCCATGATCTTCGTCGAGCACCCGATCGCCCTGTTCTTCCTCGTGATGGCGGTGGCGGCGGTCAGCTTCACGGTCTGGCGCGAGAAGCGCGGCGGGGCCCGCTTCGCCAACGCCGACTGACGTTCCGATCAACCGACGTCCCGGAGGACACTCGTGACATCCAGCAGTACCGACATCCAGGTCGGCTTCATCGGCCTCGGCGTGATGGGCAAGTCGATGGCCCGCAACCTTCTCGCCGCCGGCTTCCCCCTGACCGTGCACAACCGCTCCAGCGGCAAGGTGCAGGAACTCGTGAAGGAGGGTGCGAAGGACGGTGGGTCCGCCGCCGGTGTCGCCCGCGCCGCCGAGGTGGTGTTTCTGTGCCTGCCCGACACCCCGGACGTGGAGCGGACCCTGTTCGGCGAGGACGGTGTCGCCGAGGGCATTCGCGAGGGATCGGTGGTGATCGACTGCTCGTCGATCTCGGCGACCGAAACCCAGGGCTTCGCCGCCCGTTTGGCGGAGCGGGGCGTGGCGATGGTCGACAGCCCGGTCAGCGGCGGTCCGGCCGGGGCTGCCAAGGGAACGCTGTCCTGCATGCTCGGCGGCGACGCCGAGGTCATCGCCCGGGTCCAGCCGATGCTGGATGCGATCGGCGAGAAATTCGTCCATGTCGGTCCTAACGGCGCCGGCCAGCTCGTCAAGTCCTGCAATCAGATGGTGATCTCGGCGACCCTCATGGGGGTGTCCGAGGCGGTGGCGCTGTGCCGCAAGCTCGACGTCGATCCCAACGCCATGCGCGAGGCGCTGATGGGCGGGTCGGCCAACAGCTTCGTCATGCAGAATCACGCCAAGCGCCTGATCGACCGCACGCTGGAACCGGGATTCCGGGCCGAGCTAATGCTCAAGGACATGAAACTGGCGGTCGGGACCGGACGCGATGCCGGCGCCTTCATGCCGGCGACGGCGCTCGCCACGCAGCTTCTGACGGCGCTCTGCCAGACGGGTCGCAACGGCAAGGACAGCGCCGCCCTCGGCCTGCTGATCCAGGATCTCTCCGGGTGTGAATGACTGACCCCCGGCGCCCGTCGGGCGCCGCGAACCTCTGATGAAACCCGACCCTACCCATCCCCTTTCCAGGAGACGGCCATGCCGGTTATTGAGAACACGATGAAGAAGAAGCTCGAGGCGGGGGAGAACGTGTACTCCTTCAACCTCATCGTATCGCGCTACCCGGCCGCGCCGTGGATCGCCAGGGAGTGCGGGTTCGACTGGCTCTTCATCGACACCGAACACAATTCCATGGATCTCGACACGGTGTCGGCCCTCTGCCTCGGCGCCCTGCCGTTGGGGATCACGCCGATCGTGCGGGTGGCAGGCCACGAGCACTTCCATGCGACGCGCGCTCTCGACGCGGGCGCGATGGGTGTCGTCGTGCCGCATGTCGACACGCCCGAACAGGCCCGCCGGGTCGTGCAGAACTGCAAGTTTCCGCCCGTCGGCGAGCGGTCGCTGACCGCCCCGGTGCCGCAGCTCGGTTTCGAGGGAATGCCGGCGGCCGAGGCGCTGCCGGTGCTCAACGACAACACCTTCCTCATCGTGATGGTCGAGTCCGAGATCGGCGTCGCCAATGCCGAGGCGATTGCGGCGGTGGAGGGCATCGACTGCATCCTGATCGGCTCGAACGACCTGGCGGCCTCGATGGGCATCCCAGGGCAGCTCGGCCACGACCGGGTCGCCAAGGCCTACGAGACGGTGATCGCCGCCTGCGAGAACCAGGGCAAGTATCCCGGTATGGGCGGGATCTACGACCACGCGCTGATGGAACGGTACATCGCCATGGGTGCCCGGGTCTGCCAGGGGGCCGGCGACACCGCCCTGATGTTGAGCGCGGGCAAGGAGCGCGCGGCCTTCCTGCGGTCGCTGAAGCGGGCCTAGAGGCAATCACCATCGGGTGGAAACATCCGGTCGGGTGAATTTTCTCTGTCTCTGAAGACATAGAGCGCGACGGGGTTCGCCTGAGCCGATCGCACTCTATCGCCGGAGGTCGGACGCGGAAGGTCCGGCCACGCCATGTGATTGTGGCGTCCGACCCCCGGGCCGGCGAGGCACTGGAATTGATGCGCGACGTCGATCGGCGGTCGTCGTAGAAGACTCAGCACACGCGGGCGGCGTGCGAGGGTGCGCGGCCGGCCAACCGATCACCGCACGAGGGACCGACCATGCGCATCCTGAGTTTCGAGAGTGAGGGCCAGACCCGGCTCGGCGTGAGGATGGGCGACCGGGTCGTCGACCTGTCGCTCGCCGCGCCCGATCTGCCGCGGGACCTGCTGTCCCTGCTGCGCGCCGGCCCCGATGCGATGACCCGGGCAGCCGAAGCGGCGGCGGGGGCGACGCCGACCCTGGCATTCTCGGAGCTATCCCTGGCGGTGCCGATCGCCGATCCGCCGAAGATCCTTTGCGTCGGACGGAACTATGCGGCTCACGCCAAGGAGGGCGGGGCCGAGCCGCCGACCTACCCCGACATCTTCATGCGCAGCCGCCTTTCGCTGATCCCGCACGGCGCGCCGATCGTCCGTCCGGCCCTGTCCGCGAACCTGGACTACGAGTGCGAACTCATGGTCGTCATCGGCCGCCGCACCTCCAAGGTATCCGAGAGCGAGGCGCTCGACGCCGTTGCCGGCTACTCGCTGTTCAACGACGCCACGCTGCGCGACTACCAGCGCCGGACCACCCAGTGGACGATCGGCAAGAACTTCGACGATACCGGCCCGTTCGGCCCCGAGATCGTGACGCCGGACGAACTCCCGGCCGGATGCGTCGGTCTGCAGATCCAGACCCGGCTCAACGGCGAGGTCATGCAGAACGCGAACACCTCCGACATGATCTTCCCCGTGGCCACGGTGATCTCCCTGCTCAGCCAGACGATGACGCTGGAACCCGGCGACCTGATCGCCACCGGCACTCCGGAAGGCGTCGGATACGCCCGCAAGCCTCCGGTTTGGATGAAGCCCGGCGACATGGTCGAGGTCGAAGTGGAGGGCATCGGCGTGCTGAGCAATCCGGTCCGCGACGCAGAAGCCGCGGACTGAAACGGAGACCGAGCTGTAGTCAGCCCCGAACGAAGGTCATCTGCCGCACGTCGATGAAGCCGCCCCGGAACCCACCCTCGCAATAGGCGAGGTAGTAGTCCCACATCCGGCGGAACCGATCGTCGAAGCCCAGGCGCTCGATCTCCGTCCAGTTCTCGAGAAAGCGGGCGCGCCAGATCGCGAGGGTGCGGGCGTAGTCGAGGCCGAACGCCCGCTCGGTGTCGAGATGCAGGCCGTGGTCGGCGGCGAGATCGAGCAGGTGACGCCGGGTGGGCAGCATGCCGCCCGGAAAGATGTAGCGCTGGATGAAGTCGGGGTTCGCCCGATATTCCTCGAAACCGTCCTCGTCGATGGTGATGACCTGCAGCGTTGCCCGGCCGGCTTCCACCAGTCTGCCGCGAAGCTGCGCGAAGTAGTCGGGCCAGTACGTCTGACCGACTGCCTCGAACATCTCGATGGACGCGATGGCGTCGAACTGGCCGGTGACGTCGCGGTAGTCGCGGATCTCGAAGCGGACCCGATCGGCGAGGCCGGCGCGGCGCGCGCGTTCGACGGCATAGCCGTGCTGCTCGCGCGAGAGGGTGATGCCGTGCACCTCGACATCGTGACCCCGTGCCGTCTGCACCGCGAAGCCGCCCCACCCGCATCCGATGTCCAGAACCCGCTGACCGGGACTCAGCGCGAGGGTTTCGGCGATCCGGCGGTTCTTGGTGGCCTGCGCGACCTCCAGATTTTGTTCGCCGTCCTCGAACATCGCGCTCGAATAGGACATGGAGGGATCGAGCCACTGCGCGTAGAAGGCGTTGCCCATGTCGTAGTGGAAGGCGGCGTTCCGCCGGCTGCCGTGGCGGCTGTTGTTGTTGAGCCAGTGCAGCAGGCGACGGACGAAGCGGCGCGCTAGGCTGTCCGGGTTGCCCTGGTTGAAGGCGTATTTGTTGCGCTCGAACAGCTCGACGACGGCCACCGGGTCTGGGCTGGACACGGCCCCGTCCATGTAGGCCTCGGCGAAGGCCAGGTGGCCACCCAGGATGAAGCGCTTCGTCACGCCTGGATCGTGCAGGTGCAGGGTGGCGTCGGGGCCGTCGGCCGCGCCGGCGAAGACCACCGTTCGGCCGTCGGCCAGCACGATCGTCAGTCGGCCGACGGCGAGTCCTTCCAGCATGGCAAAGGCGGCACGTGTCCAGCGGTCGACGGCGGGGATTGGGCTCATCGCGGCGCTCCCCCGCCGTCGGCGGTCCGGCGACCGATCTCCAGGGTCGCCCGGCCGGCGCCGTCGGTCACGTAGAGCGGTTCGAAGTCACGGGCGAACTTCGCGGCGAGGCGGTGGGTCGGCCTATAGCTGACGCTCAGGGGATCGGTCATGGCGCAAAAGGTCCGCGGTTGTTCCCGCCAGCCCTGGCGCATCTGGCGAAGGCTGCCGACCCGGACGCTCCCGCCGAACCGGACCAGGGGGCCGAACAGGCTGATCATCGACTGGATGGCGTCGAACGATCCCCTCCGCGACCAGGCATGACGGACGGCGTGACGGACGAGCGCGGATTTGCGGCCGCGGAACCGCATCAGGTCGGCGACATAGGGAACCACCCGGTCGAGCGGTTCCTTCGGCCACTCGACGACCTTCTGTCCGTCCAGGTCGCTGAGCCGGAGATTGGGCATGAGGCGGCCGGCGCGGGCGGCCTCGTCGAAATACGGCGTTCCGAGGATCGGGATGGTGAGCGACAGCAGCGCCGGCAGCGGTGTCTGCGGACTGTCGAGCAGGGCGTCCATCTGGTCGTCGACATCGGCCACCGTCTGCTGGGTGAAGTCCAGCATCATCCCGTAGTCGAAGAGTACGCCGTATTCGGCGCACATCCTTGCCAGCGACAACGGATCGGAGGCCAGACTCTGGCGCTTGTTGAAGCTCTTCAGGATCACCGGATCGAACGATTCGACACCGGAGAACAGCGCCTTGCAGCCGTTCTTGGCGACCCGCGCGAGGTTGTCGGGGTTCTTGAAGAAGTCGCCGGTCACCAGCGCCCCCCAACCCCTGAAGTCGCCCCGCCGCCAACGCTCGCCGAGCAGGTCGACGCGCCGCTCGAAATCAGTTCGGTTGCTGCCGAAGAAATTGTTGTCGAGCACCATCAGCATCTGAACCCGGCCCATGGCCTCGAACTGGCGCGCGATCTCGTCCGTGGAATAGGGCTTGTAGGGACGGTTCTCCCCCGTCAGCGAGCAGAACGCGCAGCGGAAATTGCAGTACCGCGTCGTCTCCACGAAGCCGAGGCCGAACGACCATCCGGCGAGATCGAAGCGCGGTCCGGGGTCTTCGGCCAGATGGCCGGTGCCGAGCGCGTCGTCGATCACCCCGTCCACGTCCTCCACGTCGCCCTGGCAGACGTGATCGAAGGAGGCCGCGCACAGTTCCGGCAGGGCGCGCGCGATCGGGCCGCCGATGGCGACGGTCACGCCCGGATTGGCGTCGCGGAAATAGGCCGACAGTTGTCGCGCCCGGTCGAACGCTGCCGTCAGGCCGGTGAGGATCACGAGATCCGGCCAGTCGAACAGGCGTCGGTCCAGCAGGGCGCCGTGATAGACCTCGTCGTAGACCCGGACCTCGGTGCGCGCCGGACACAGCCGGCCGGCCAGGTAGTACGGAGCCATGGCGCGCGGAATAAACATCCGCATCGGGGCCGCCGAACGCCACGGGTCGACATAGGCGTTGACGATCAGAACTCTCGGCTTTGCGTTCGCGTTCATGCGGCCCTGTCCCGTTCGGTCATCGCCACGGGGTCAGACCTGGTCCAGGCCGGCGAACAGCCCGAGGACGAAGATGGCATACACGCCGATGATCGCGTGGGAAATGATCGGCGTCACCACGCTTCCGGACCTCATGAACAGCCAGCCCCAGAGCAGGGATGGCAGGATCACCGCGATCGATACGATAGGGTTGAGATGGGCGTGCAGCACCGCGAACAGCAGCGTCGCCAGCCCATTGGCGATCCACCCGGCGTGACCGACGACGCCCGTGAGAAAGCTTTCCATCGGCGCCTGCAGGGCGCATCGGGCCGCTACCTGCTGGAACAGCACGGAAACGAGATAGATCGACAGCCCGGCGGCGTAGACGCCGACGCTGTCCACCTTGGTGCCGTCGTCGAGGACGAAGAAACCGAACAGGGGGGCGTCCATCCCCTCGGGGCCGGGAACAAGCTTCAGCCACAGCACCTTGGCAGCCGTCATCGCGACGCAGAACCCGAACGACCACACGACCGCCTCGACCACGTGGCGGGGCGCCGGGCGCAGGTTCAGGCCCATGGCCTTGGAGGAGGGGGCGATCCATCGGTGGATGATGAACACCATCACGACAAGCGTCAGCAGCGCCAGAACCGGGCCAAGGTCGTAGAATCTGGCCCGCGCCAGTTTCTGGATCGGCTCCAGCAGCAGCGTGAAGACGCTGAAGATCGTCAGGATGACGACGATGAAGCGGCCGGTCGCCGCCCGTTCGCGTTCCTGCTCCGCCGTCCTCGTCAGCAGTTCGACCCGTTCGCTCTCGTCGGACATCATGACCAGAACGCCGATCCGCTCGTCGGAGTCCTTGCGGTGCAGCAGCACCGTCCGGACGCTCAGGTGAAGGGTCCTTCCGTCATCGCGCTCCAGGCTGATGTTGGCGATGTGCTCCTCTTCCGGCTCGTGGACGGCCTGAAGCACGCAGTCGGTGAAAGCGTCCAGCCCCTCGATCGGCAGGAACACCTCGGCCACGGAACTGCCGACGACATCGGCGGCCCGCAGCCCGAAGATCGCCTCGGCCCCGGGGTTGAAGGAGGTCAGCCGGCCCCGGGGGTCGATGGTCACGATCCCGTCGCGCGACGAGGCGACGATGTCGTCCGTCATAGCCACTGGGAGGCTCTGGGCTGGGGGCAGGTTGTCCATTCGCGCTGTCACCGGTTTCGGGCCGCCGCCAGCCACGTCGACCGCCGCCAGCCGCGGCCCGACCGCGAGCGGGCCTCACACTCTTAGTCTGAGAACGGGACGCACGTCCATCCCACGGCCGCCGGCGGCTACTGGCTGGCGACGACGCCGCCGTCGACGTAGACGACCTGGCCGGTCATGTAGTCGCCGGCGGGGGCGAGGAAGGTGATGATCTGGCCGGCGACCTCCACCGGCTCTCCGATCCGGCCGAGCGGGTTGCGTTTCAGAATGAAGTCGCGGAACTCCGTACGTTCCAGGTGCGGGCGGATGCGGTCGGACTGGATGAAGGTCGGGGCCACGCCGTTCACGGTGATCCCGTGGGGGGCGAGTTCCATCGCGTGCTGCTTCACCAGCATGAGAAGCCCGCCCTTCGTGGCGCAGTAGGCGGAGTATCCCCGCCCCCGCAGCGCCAGGTGCGACCGGACCGAGAGCAGGTGCACGTGGCGGCCGCGGCGTCCGGTGTCGACCTGGTGGCGGGCGACCGCCTGTCCGATGAACATGGCCGACCGCAGGTTGGTCGCGTAGACGGTGTCGAACACGTCCGGCGTGACGTCGAAGATCGACTGCTCGCGCTGGATGCCCACGCAGTTGACCAGGAAGTCGATGCCACCGGCGCGGGAGACCGCGTCCGCTACCGTACCGCGGATGGCGTCCACATCCGTCGCGTCCAGCGCCAGGCCCCAGGCCCGTCCGCCGCTCTCGGTGATCTGCGCGGCGAGCGCTTCGGCCTTGGCGCCGGTGGGACCGGCGACGACGACGGCCGCCCCGTGGGCCGCCAGTGCGACGCAGATCGCCTCGCCCAGCGCGCCGTAACCGCCCGGCACGAACGCCGTCCGGCCGTCTAGTCGGAACAGCCCGGCAAGGCGTTCGGCGTCGATCGGCGGCGTCAGGCTGTCCGCGTCCTGAGTCACCTCAGACCTCCACGCCCGCGGCGGTGTAGACGCTTTCCATCAGCCGCAGGGTCTCCAGATTGTCGAGGCGGTCGGTCTCGAACGGGGTGCCGTCGCGTACGCCGGCGACGAAGGCGGCGACCGCGTGGTCGAAGCAGTCCTGGTACCGGGCGATCAGGTCGACCTCCTCGGCCGAGTCCTCCGCCCCGACGAGATGGATGCGGTTGTAGTCCATCATCACCGTGCCTGCGGTGCCGACGATCTCCAGCCGGTCGCCGTGCAGCGGCGGATACCCCGGGGCGCAGATGCAGCCGTCGGCGGTCGCGATCAGCCCGTCCGGTCCCTCCATGAGGATCGACGCGGTGTCCTCCCCGGGCAGGCCCTCGGCCAGGCGGTTTAGGCGCGCCGCCACCACCGTCAGCGGGCCGACCAGCAGACGCAGCACGTCGAGATGATGGATCATCGTCTCGAACACCAGGTTGCGGCGGAAACCGGTGAGATAGGGCTGGCGCTCGACGAGGAACGGCGGGGCGCCGTCGCGCGGGCAGAGTCCGGAGCCGCGCACGGCGATGGCGGCGTGACGGGGGCGGCCGATCCGCCCCTCGGCCAGCCAGCGGCGCACCGTCATGTAGTGCGGGCGGAACCGGTAGTTCTCGTGGACCATGAAGCGGATCCGCTCCCCGATGTCGTCGACCAGGGCTTCGGCCTCGGTGACGGTCTCCGTCATCGGTTTCTGCAGCATGACATGGACCCCGTGATCGGCGGCCATGCGCGTCAGCGGAGCGTGTCCGCCCACCGATGCGGCGATGTCGACTAGGTCGAACCCGCCGTCGGCGAACATCGCCTGCGGGCTGTCGTACACCCGGTCGATGCCGAACTCGGCCGCCCGCGCCTCGGCCTTGGATCGGTCGAGGTCGCAGACGGCCACCACCGGAACCCCGGATGCCCCCCAGGCGCGCAGGTGGTAGACACTGATCATTCCGGCGCCGATCAGGGCGACGCGCATCGTGCCGCTCATGCCGCGTTCTCCGCCAGCAGGGCGCCGAGATAGCTGCGGACCGGCGGGTGGCCGATCAGGCTCGGATAGTCGGCGATCGGCATGACGCTGCCGTTCTGGACGAAGATGAACTGCTCGCAGATCTCCTGCAGGATCTCCAGGTGGAAGCGCTCGTTCGGATGGACGCAGAGAAACACCAGCCTGCCCTCGGCGCGAAGCCTGCGGAAGAAGTCGAGCATGAAGCCGATATAGCCATCCTGGGTGTTGAACTGGGGTTCGTCGAAGAGGTGGACGACGGGGTAGTCGCTCCTCGCCCGCTCGAGCATCAGGTTGGGCGTCAGCGAGCGGAAGTGCCGCACCTGATAGGACTGGTGGTAATGGATGGCGAGCCGGTCGCGCTCGTCTGTGCGGATGCGGTGGATGTCGCGGCCCTGCACCAGCACGCGGCCACCGGTCGGCGTGTTGGAACCGGTGATGAGTTCGAACAGGGTCGTCTTGCCCGAGCCGTTCGGCCCCATGAGGCCGACGATTGCCGGCGCCTCGATGGTGAAGTCGGCGGCCAGCGTGAAGGTCGGTTCCCGCTTGGGGAAGCCGGTGGTGTAGACCTTGGTCAGGCGATCGACGGTCAGCATGGCTGTCATGGCTCAGATCCCGATCAGGTTGCGGCGCAGGTCGCCGTCCTCGGCGAGCGCCCGTGCCGGGCCCTGGTGGACGACGCGCCCGCGGTCGAGCACATAGGCCCGGTCCGCGACCTCGAGCGCCGCCAGGGCGTTCTGTTCGACCACCAGGACCGAGAGACCCTCGTCCTTGAGGCGGCGGATGGTCTTCATGACGTCCTGAACGATCTTCGGCGCCAGGCCCTGGCTCGGCTCGTCGAACAGGACGAGACCGGGGGAGCCGAGCAGGGCGCGGGAGATTGCGACCATCTGCATCTCGCCGCCGGATAGGTTCTCGGCGTCCCGGCGCATCAGGTGCTCGAGGGCGGAGAAGATCTCGAACATCTCCTCCATGCGCCACGAGCGGAAGCGGGTGCTGCGCCGCGCGATGGCCAGGTTCTGCGCGACGCTGAGGGTCGGGAAGATCCGCCGGTCGTCCGGCACCCAGCCGATGCCCCGCCGGGCGATCTCGTGGGTCGCCGCGTCGGTGATGTCGACGCCGTCGAAGCGGATGGTGCCCGAGCGCGCCGGCGTCAGACCGAGGACGGTACGGATCGTCGTCGTCTTGCCGACGCCGTTGGCGCCGAGCACCGCCACGACCTCGCCGGCGCCGACGTCGAGCGACAGGTCGAACAGCGCCTGGGTCTCGCCGTAGAAGGTATCGACGTTGCGGATCTCAAGCATCGCTCGCTCCCTGGGCGGCCAGTTCGCCGATCGCCGAGCGGCGGACCCATCGGTTCGCGCGCAACTCGTCCGGCGTGCCTTCGGCGATGACCTGCCCCCAGTGGATCACCGAGATGCGGTCGGCGAGGTCGAAGAGGAAACGCATGTCGTGTTCGATCACGACGATGGTGGTGTAGCGCTTCAGCTCGCGGATCAGGTCGGCGAGGCGGGCCGTCGCCTCGGTTCCGAGTCCGGCGGTCGGTTCGTCGACGAACAGCAGTCGGGGCTCGGTCGCCAGCGCCACGCCGATCTCCAGCGCCCGACGTTCGCCGTAGGACAGGCTGGCGGCGTTGGCCGTCTCGCGGCCCTTCAGTCCGACCCGGGACAGCAGATCCTCGGCCCGATCCCGTGCCTCGGTGTCGGCATCGAGCGCGTGTAGCACGTCGAGGCCGCGCCGGCGGGTCGAGGGCAGGGCCATGACGACGTTGTCGAGCACGCTGAACTCGTCGAACAGGGTCATGATCTGGAACGAGCGGGAGATCCCCTTGGCCACGATCCGGTGAGGCGCGGCGCCGGTGATGTCCTCACCGTCGAAGGTTACCCGGCCCCGGTCCGGCCGGTAGCGACCGGTGAGGACGTTGAAGCACGTCGTCTTTCCGGCGCCGTTGGGCCCCATGATGCCGGCCATCCGCCCTTCCTCGAAGGTGAGGCTGATGTCCTCCAGAACCACCTGATCGCCGAAGCGCTTGTGCAGGTTGCGGGCCTCGAAAAGTGCCATGGGTCAGCCCTCGGAGACGGCCGGCCGGGCCGGACTCGATGATGGGGAGGTGGGCCGGGAGAACCGTGGGGCGACCCAGTCGCGCCACATCCCGGCCAGCCCGTCGGGCTTGAACATGACCAGGACCACGAACATCAGGCCGAACCAGAGCAGCCAGGTCTCGGTATAGGCGCCGAGCACGTCGCGGGCGACGAAGTAGAGAATGACGCCGAGGACCGGACCCCAGAAGCTGACGAAGCCACCGCCGATCAGAACGATCAGCACGATGGTGCCGGACCACTGCAGGCTCATGATGTTGATGTAGGCGCCCTCCTGGGCCATCGCGAACAGTCCGCCGGCCAGGCCCGCGATGGCGCAGGACAGGGTGAAGGCCGCCCACTTGTAGAACCGGACCTGGTAGCCGATGAAGGAGACACGGGTCTCGTTCTGCTTGATCGCCCGCAGCACCCGGCCGAACGGCGCGTTCGTCAGTCGCCACAGCAGGACGATCAGCCCCATCATCAGCGCGAAGCACAGATAGTAGAGGCCGATGTTCGACTCGATCCCGATTTCGGTCACGCCGAGGTCCACCGGTAGACGCCGGATGTTCAGCAACCCGTCCTCGCCCTGGGTGACGTCGGTCCATTTCGACGCGATGAAGTAGAAGATCTGCCCGAAGGCGATGCTCATCAGCGCGAAGTAGATGCCCCGGCGGTGGGCGAGGAACAGGGCGGTCACGGCGCCGAACGCCGCCGTCACCAGGATCGCCGCCATCAGGCAGAACCACAGGTTGGCCCAGACCTCGAACTGGGCGAGGCCGAAGGCGTAGGCGCCGATGCCGAAGAAGGCGCCGTGGCCGAAGGACGGCAGACCCGAGTACCCGAGCAGCAGGTTGAACCCCAACGCGAAGATGATCCAGATCAGGATCTCGACGCCGAGATACTGGTACAGACCGACATACTCGATCCAAAGCGGCAGGGTGGCGAAGACCAGCGCCGTCAGCAGGATCGGGCGGGTGATCCAGGCCGTCGTCTCGCGCCGGTCGTAGTGCATGGCGGGCAGGGTCATCCCGTGCTCCTCAGGACTCGAGCACGCTGGCCTTGCCGGCGAGCCCGCGGGAGCGGAACGTCACCACCGCCAGCAGCAGCAGGTACATGGACAGGAGCGACCAGTCGGTCGCGAAGGCGGCGCTCAGGCCGACCACCAGGCCGACGAGCAGCCCGGCGCTGACCGCGCCCCAGAAGCTGCCGACGCCACCGAGCACGATGACGACGAAGGCCGGCACCACCGCGTCGACGCCGACCACCGGGCGTATGCCCCAGATCGGCGCCATGATGATGCCGGCGATCGCCGCCAGACCCGCCCCGAAGGCGAAAACGAACAGCCGCAGACGGGCGAGGTTGTGGCCGAGAGCCCGGACCATCTCGCCGTCATGGGCGCCGGCCTTGATGATCGCGCCGTATGGCGTGCGGTTCAGGAACAGCCACAGCAGGCCGATCATCGCGGCGGCGAAGACCGCGGCGTAGATCCGGTACGTCGAATAGATCAGGTCGCCGGCGATGAAGCCGCCGGAGATCTCGCGCGGAATCGGCAGGTAGTACTCGCTGCTGCCCCAGATCTCGCGGATCGCCTCCTCGAGGACCAGGGCGGCGCCGAAGGTGAGCAGCAGACCGTAGAGCGGGTCCTGGCCGTAGGTGCGGCGCAGGCAGAGCTCCAGCCCCATGCCGACCACGGCGACGACGACCGGCGCGACGATCAGGGCGATCGCGTAGCGCGGAATCGCCGGCAGGGCGTAGTACGGCTCCATGAAGGCGAAGGGCAGGCCGCCATCCGGCGCCATCACCGCCAGCGCGATATAGGCGCCGAGCGCGAACAGCGAGCCATGGGCGAGGTTGATCACCTCCATCACGCCGATGATCAGCATGAATCCCAGCGCTAGCAGCGCGAACAGCAGGCCGAGGGCCAGGCCGTTGATGATGTGTGGAATCAGGTCGTACAGCATGGTCCCTCGCCGCTGGTGCGGCGCCGATCTGCGGAGTGCGGAAAAAGAGTGGGGGAGCCCGGATCGTGCAGGACTCCCCCAGGGACGGACCCATGGGGAGCATGGTCCCGGAACGCGTCAGCCCTGGTCGTAGTTCGGCGTGTCCGCGTAGCTCTCCAGACCGCACTCGTCGCCGGCCGAGGACCGGATCGCCTCCGGATCGGACCAGCTCAGGATCTTGAAGTAGTCGGTATCGTCGCGCGGCGTGTCGTTGCCCTGGGCGAGATAGATCGTCTGCTGCACCTGGTGGGAGTTCGGGTCGATCACCGCGTCGAAGTGCTGCATGCGGTCTTCCGCGGTCATCACCCGGCCTTCCAGGGCCTTGATGATCTTGATGTTGTCGGTCGAGCCGACTTCCCCGACCGTGCGCAGCAACTCGCGCATGGCGACGTAGCCGTTATAGGTGACGTTGCCCGGCACGCTGATCCGGGTGGTCGGATACATCTCCTGATACTGCTTCACGAACTCCGGAACGCCGGGCAGATCCAGGTAGTGATACCAGGTGGTGCCGAAGACCCCGAACGCGGCGTCGGCGCCGAGGCCGAAGATATCGGGCCAGTCCTGCTGGTTGTTGATCCAGGCCGGGCTGCGGTCCAGGCCCATGTCATGGACCTGCTGGCGCATGACCTTGAAGTCGTCACCGCCGACGGCCGCCGCGACCACGTCGGGCTTCGTCTGCTGGATCTTCAGCAGCACGCTCGACCAGTCGCGGGTCCCGACCGGGATCGGGATCTCGTCCATGATGTTGGCGCCATAGTCACCGGCAACCTTCTTGGTGGCGGCGTTGGTGTTCTGGCCCCAGACGTAGTCGTTGTAGATCAGCAGCCAGTTCTTGCCGAAGGCGCTGATCGCGTTGCGGGCGGCGGCCTTGGAGAAATTCTCGCCGTTGCCGTCCCACACGAACTTCACCCGGTGGCAGTTCTTGCCGCTTTCGGTCGGCGAGCTCGAGTTGGTGTTGAAGTAGATGCAGCCGTACTTCTGCGCCACCTGGCTGATGGCGTTGGCGGTGCCGGACTGGACCGCGCCGCACAGGAAGTGGACGTTCTCGCGCGTGATCATGCGCTCGGCCACACGGGTGCCGGTCTGCGGGTTGGTCTCGGTGTCCATCCACACCGTCTCCACCTTGCGACCCAGCACGCCGCCCTTGGCGTTGAACTCGGCGACGGCCATTTCCGAGCCGCGCTTCTCCGCCTGTCCGGAGTTGGCGAACTGTCCGCTGGCGTCGTGGGTCAGACCGATCCGGATCGGCTTGTCGGACGCCGAGGCATAGACGCGGTTATGCGTCCATGGGCCGAACAGAGCGGCGCCGCCCGCCGCACCGCCCAGAAGCGAGGTCTTCAGGAAGCTGCGTCTGTTCACTGCCTTCTTGGACATGGGGTTTCCTCCTGCTCTCTGTTGTTCGCCCGGTCCCTTTGATTGGCCGGTGCGCTGGGTCTCCGTGCCCGTCAGGGCGCGACGGAGACGGTCTCCGGGTCCGCCGGGACCAGGATCTCCATGGCGGTGTAGTCGTCGGAATACTCGATCACCCGATGGTGGATGCCGGGCTCCTGGTACATGGCCGTCCCGGGCTCCATCAGGATCTCTCCGTGGCCCTCGAACTCGACGCGCGCCCAGCCCTGAAGCACGTAGACCATCTGGAAATCGACCTTGTGGTAGTGCAGGTCGCCGCGTCCGGGGCAGGGCGCGTTCGGACGATGGATGTGGGCGCGGAACTTGCCGCCGGTCTTCTCGGCCATGCCGAGGTCGCGGTAGTCGAAGAAGCCCCTGAACCCCGCCTTCCACTCGGCGTCGCGTGCGTGCTGCACATGGAAGGCGCCGCGGCCGAAAGCCTTTGGCTCGAACTCGTCCGAGCGGTCCGTCGCTGTCATGGCATCCTCCCCGACCCTGAATGTGCGTTCTGATTTTTTCATAGAAAGAAAATTCATTTAAATCGTCAAGATGGAAATTTCTCGAAATCGATATATAGTGAAAAAAAATTCAATTCGTTGCCCGACCGGGCGCGCGCCGGCTATTAGGCAGGGGCGGGATCGGTAGGAACGATGGAAGGCGTCTGGAATGGGTGTGGACATGGCGGCGAGCCCGCAATCCTTCGACGCGCTGCGCCACGCCCTGCAGGAGCATTACGACGATCTCAGTCCCCACCTGCAGCGCCTGGCGCGCTTCGCGCTCGACGACCCCAACGCCTTCGCCCTCGAGACCGTGACGAAGCTGGCGGAAACGGCCGAGGTCCAGCCGTCGACGCTCATCCGCTTCGCCAAGGAGTTCGGATACTCCGGCTTCTCGGACATGCAGAAGGTGTTCAAACTCCGCCTGATCGAGGGGGCCCCGGTCTACCGCGAGCGGATCTATCACCACCGCACCTCCCTCGAGGCGGCGGCGAAGGACAATCCCACGGCCATCCTTCACGAGTTCACCGACGCCTCGATCATGTGCCTGGAACGGCTGCGCGACACCGTGCAGCCGGAGACGCTGGCCAAGGCGATCGCCATGCTGGACCGGGCGGACACGATCTATGTGATCGGTCAGCGGCGGGCGTTTCCCATCGCCGCCTACCTCGCCTACGGCCTGACCCGTCTGGAGCGGCGCTGCCAGCTGCTCGATTTCGTCGGCGGCATGGTTCCGCAGCAGATCGCGACCCTGCGCAAGAGTGACCTGCTGGTGGCGATCGCCTTCGCCGAATACACGCCGGCCGTGGTCGACGCGGTGACCGACGCCCATATCCGCGGCGTCCCGCTGCTGACGGTGACCGACGTCCCGACCAGCCCGCTCGCCCGGCACAGCGACGCCTATTTTTGCGTCGACGACGCCGATATCCACCGGTTCAGGCCGATCGCCGGATCCATCAGCCTGATGCAGTCGATCATCATCGGCCTTAGCTACTTCCTCGACGCCGACAAGGGGGCCGAGGAAGACGGGGCCGGGTAAGGGCGGCCCTTCCTGCGCGGGGCGGAGCGCGTGGAGTTCCGGTCGGGTCGTGTCTTCTAAGTCCGTCGGACGAGATGGTCCTCCAGGAAGGCCGCCAGGTGGCTGACTGCCGGCGATACCGCCGCCGGGGCGCGGTGCAGGGTGATCTGCGATGTCGGCAGCGGCGGCAGTCCGTCGGGCGCGCCCAACAGGCGCAGGTCGTGGCGGGCCGTACTGCGCTTGACCACGGTCAGGGCCATCCCGGCGGCAGCGGCGGACTCGATCGCCGAGATGCTGGTGCTTGAGTAGACGATCCGCCAGGGGATGCCGGCCTCGTCCAGCGCCGACGTGGCCCAGTTGCGGAACAGGTTGCCCCGCGACAGCAGCGCCAGCGGCACCACGTCGAAGTCCGGGAGCGGCTGGCGGGTGGCGAACGCCCAGCACGTGTCCTCGCTGCGCAGGAACCGCCCGCCCCGGTCGCCCATCGGCTGCGTCGCAAGCACCAGGTCGAACCGTTCGCCGAGATCGCCCAGCAGGTCGGCCGTCATGCCCGTCGTCACCTCCAGGACGATACGCGCGAAGCGCCGCTCGAACGCGACGAAGACCTCCGGCAGGACGTGGGTGGCGTAGTCGTCCATCACGCCGATCCGCACAGTGCCTTCGACGTCTTCGCCGCTCATGGTCCGCACCGCCTCGTCGTGCAGGTCCACCATGCGCCGCGCGTAGCCGATGAGTTGCTCGCCCCGGCGGGTCAGTAGGACCCCCTGCGGCGTTCGCTCGAAGAGCGGCCCCCCGACCGCGTCCTCCAGCTTGCGGATCTGCATGCTCACCGCCGACTGCGACCGGTGAACCCGGTATGCGGCCGCCGTGAAGCCCCCGCTCTCGGCGACCGCGAGGAAAGACCTCAGTGTCAGGGTGTCGATATCGGTCGACAAAGCTTCCTCATTCGAAATTCGAATGCATCCTATCAACCAAATTCGTTTTGTTGAATATCCGGGTCTGCCTACCGTTCCGCCCATCGCCACCGGAACGCAAGGAGAGAACCCGTGCCCGCACTGAGATCCAGGACATCGACATCGGGGCGGCGGATGGCGGCCGCCCGCAGCCTCTGGCGCGCCACGGGCATGACGGACGAAGATTTCGGCAAGCCGATCGTGGCCGTCGTCAACTCCTACACCCAGTTCGTGCCGGGCCACGTCCACCTCAAGGAGTTGGGAGCGCTGGTCGCCGGCGAAATCTCGGCTGCGGGGGGCGTGCCGCGTGAGTTCAACACCATCGCGGTCGACGACGGCATCGCCATGGGCCACCACGGGATGCTCTACAGCCTGCCGTCGCGCGATCTGATCGCCGACTCGATCGAGTACATGGTGAACGCCCACTGCGTCGACGCGATGGTGTGCATCTCCAACTGCGACAAGATCACGCCGGGCATGCAGATGGCGGCGATGCGCCTGAACATCCCCACAGTGTTCGTCTCCGGCGGACCGATGGAAGCGGGGCGGGTAACTCGCGACGGCGTGACCCGCAAGAGCGACCTGATCGACGCGATCGCCGCCAGCGCCAGTCCCGACGTCTCCGACGCCGACATGGCCGAGATCGAGCGGGCGGCCTGCCCGACCTGTGGGTCGTGCTCCGGGATGTTCACCGCCAACTCCATGAATTGCCTGGGTGAGGTGCTTGGCTTCGCGCTGCCGGGCAATGGCTCGTTGCTGGCGACCCACGCGCTCCGCCGGGACCTGTTCCTGCAGGCCGGGAGGACAGTGGTCGACCTCGCCCGGCGCTGGTACGAGCGCGATGACGGAACCGCCCTGCCGCGCGGAATCGCCACCCGGGAGGGCTTCGAGAACGCGCTCACGCTGGATATCGCCATGGGCGGGTCGACCAACACGGTCCTGCACACCCTGGCCATGGCGGCCGAGGGGGAGGTCGACTTCACGATGGCCGACATCGATCGGCTGTCGCGCCGGATCCCGCATCTCTGCAAGGTCGCGCCGTCGACCCAGCGCTTTCACATGGAGGATGTCCATCGCGCCGGTGGCATCGTCGCGATCCTGGGCGAACTCGGACGCCTCGGACTGCTGCATCTCGACGTCCCGACGATCCATGCCGAGACGCTGGGCGACTTCATCGAGCGGTGGGATGTCCGCGTGACCGACGACCCGAAGGTGCACGCCTTCTTCCGTGCGGCGCCGGGCGGCGTGCGCACCACCGAGGCGTTCTCGCAGGGGCGCTACCACGATGCCCTCGATCTCGACAGGAAGGCCGGCTGCATCCGCGATCTGAATGGCGCCTACAGCCGGGACGGCGGGCTCGCGGTGCTGTTCGGCAACCTCGCGGAGGATGGCTGCATCGTGAAGTCGGCGGGCGTACCCGCCCACATGCTGACGTTCAGCGGGCCGGCGGTCGTGTTCGAGTCGCAGGAGGCCGTTACCGCGGCGATCCTGGAGGGCCAGATAGCCGCGGGCAGCGTCATCGTCGTGCGCTACGAAGGGCCGAAGGGCGGGCCCGGGATGCAGGAGATGCTGTACCCCTCGACCTACCTGCGCTCCGTGGGCCTGGTCGACAGTTGCGCGCTGATAACCGACGGCCGGTTCTCCGGCGGTTCCGCGGGTCTGTCGGTCGGTCACATCTCTCCCGAGGCGGTGGAGGGCGGCCTCATCGGTCTGATCGAGGACGGCGACGAGATCGTGATCGACATTCCGTCGCGCCGGATCGACCTCAGGGTCGACGCGGAGCGCCTGGCCGAGCGTCGGGCGGCGATGGAGGAGGTTCATGGCTCCGTATGGCGACCCAAGGAACGCCATCGTCCGGTGTCCGGCGCCCTGGAGCTTTACTCCCGATCCGTTGCCAGTGCCGCGCGCGGCGCGGTGCGCGATCTTTCCCAGCTTTGAGCCACGCCCCGGATCGCGGTCCCGGCGCAGGGTCCGGGGCCGCGATCCGGGCACGGATGTCTTTCCGCGATTGGCGGGATGCCGGCGCGCCGGCCGGGGCGATACTCTGCACCGTGAGGAGACCGGATCCCGCCTCCGGGCGGCCATGGCGGAGGATACGGGAATGGCGCAACGGCGGATGCATCTGGTCGCCTATCTGAAGACCGGACCGACGGCGCTGCATGTCGGCGGCTGGCGCCATCCCGAAGCGACCCTCGACGACATCCTGAAGCCCAGTCGCTACGAACACATCGCCCGGACCCTCGAGGCGGGCTGCTTCGACGGCTGCTTCTTCGCCGATCTGTTCGGCCTCTACGACATCCACGGCGGCAGCTACGATCCGTATGTGCGCCGTGGCGGACAGATCAGCTATCTGGACCCGACCGTCGTCCTGCCGGTCATGGCGGCGGCGACCACGCATCTCGGCCTGGGCGCAACCCTGTCGACCAGTTTCCATACGCCCTACCATCTCGCCCGCTGGCTCGGCTCGCTGGACGTGATGAGCGGCGGGCGCGTCGCCTGGAACGTGGTGACCTCGGCGACCGACCTGGAGGCGCGCAACGCCGGTATGGCGGAACTGCCGCCCCGCGAGGAGCGCTACGACCGCGCCGACGAGGTCCTGGAGGCCTGCTTCGCCCTCTGGAACGGCTGGGACGAGGACGCTTTCGTGCTGGACAAGGAAGCGGGCGTCTTCGCCGATCCGTCAAAGGTACGTTACGCCGACTACGACGGCCGGTGGATCCGCACGCGCGGACCACTGTCCATCCCGCGCAGTCCCCAGGGCCACCCGGTCATCATGCAGGCCGGCAGTTCCGATCGCGGCCGCGCCTTCGCCGCACGCTGGGCGGAGGTCGTGTTCACCGTCCAGCGCGGGGTCGACGAGATGCGGGCGTTCTACGAGGACCTCAAGGCCCGCATGGACCGCATCGGCCGACGGCCGGAGGACTGCGCCGTCCTGCCGGCGGTCTCGGTGGTCCTGGGTGAGACCGAGTCGATCGCGCGCGAGCGGGCCGACTATCTGGACAGCCTGATCGACCCGGAACTCGTGGTCGCATCGTCGTCGAGCAGCGTCGGCGCCGACCTCACGAAACTGAAGGACGGCGGCAGCCTGGCCGAGTTGCAGGGAAACCAGGGGATGAAAGGAACGGAACAGATCCTCGAGCAGGCGATGAAGTCGGAGGGCAAGACCCTGGCGGAAGCGGCCGTCAGCCGGCACCGGCGGCGCGAGATCGTCGGCACGCCGGCCGTCGTCGCCGACCGGCTGCAGGAGCTGTTCGAGGCGGGGGTGTGCGACGGCTTCGTTCTGGCGCCGACCATGTTTCCCGGCATGTTCGAGCAGTTCTGCCGCGCCGTCGTTCCCGAACTGCAGCGCCGTGGACTGTTCCGCACCGCCTACACCGGTCGGACCCTGCGCGAGAACCTGCGAAGCTGAAGCCCCGAGCTCAAGAGTCCCGACCGTCAACGCTCGGAGATCAGACGCTCGTAGAGATGCCAAGTGGCGTGGCCGAGGACCGGGAAGATGAAGATCACGCCGATCAGCAGTGTGGCGATAGCGATCAGCGTCAGGGCACCCACCGTCGCACCCCAGCCGAGCATCACCACGGGGCTCTTCAGCACGGTCTTCACGCTGGTGATCATGGCGGTCACGAAGTCGACGTTCTTGTCGAGCAGCAGCGGCATCGAGATGACGGTGATGGAGAACAGGACGGTCGACAGCACGGCACCGATGGCCGAGCCGATCAGCAGGAACGTTGCGCCCTCGACGGTGGTGAACAGGGCGGCGGCGAGGTTCTCCAGCGAACCGAACCCCTGATAGTGCAGGGTCAGCGCGAGGACGACGCGCACCTGATACGCCCAGATCCAGAAGACGAACAGCACGACGAACGACATCCAGCCGAACTCGCGTCGTTGCTGGTTGAAGACGACGAGGAAGATGTCGGAGGCCGAGAACGCCTGTGCCCGGCTCAAGCGGCGGGACATCTCGTAGAGGCCGGCCGCGAGGAACGGCGCCACCAGCGGAAACCCGACGCCGACCGCGATCGCGATCCAGACCTGATCGAAGACCGGGAGTGCCGTCAGCAGCGCCGCACCCAAAAGCGCATAGACCAGTCCGAAGAACAGGCTGAGCAACGGGCGGGCCATGGTGTCGCGCACGCCGGCCCGCAGCGCAGCCGTGATGTCGCTGACGTTTGCTGCCGCGATCTCCAGTTGGATCGGCGGCGTCAATCCCACCTGGCTCCGGTCCGCTTGCATGGCGCGACGTCTCTCAGGCTGATCCGACTGGCTCCCTGACCGGCCTCCCTGACCGGCCATGAGGGAATGGTAGGGCAATTCGGTCGGGCAGGCCAAGCGGCATGGCTCGCCGGTCGAGCGTCGCGTGCTTCGCTAGGCCACCGGTTTGACCGCCAGCCCCTGACCCGTCGGCAGTTCGAGCACTGGGACGCCGAGCCGGTCGAGTACGGCGCGGTGCGCCGCCTGGCTGTCGGCGTAGCGCTGGAAGCCGAAGTCGTCGAGCACCAGCATCCCGCCGGGCACCAGGCGCCGGACAAGAACGTCCAAACAGGCCTGCTCGGCCTCGGCGCTGTTCAGGTCCAGGTGGGCGAAGGCGATGTGGGGCGGGCCGTCGGCGAGCATCGCATCCGGCAGACGCCCCTGGATCACGCGGGTCCAGGGTCGGTCGGCGAACAGCGCCTCCACCCGCCCCTTGAGGGCGGGGCCGTGCCTCTGCTTGCGGCTTTCCTCCGGCGGATCCTCGAACAGGTCGTAGAGCCAGTAGCGGCGGCTGAGACCGACACCGGCGGAATACCGCGAGACGATGTCGAACGTCTGACCGTCGTAGCAGCCCAGATCGACGAAATCCCCGTCGAGATCCCGGCAGGCACGGGCGGCCCAGCAGAGAGTGTGCAGTCGCCACAGCCGGGCGCGCAGCACGGTGTCGTCTCGATAGGGCGCCACCGCCGCCCGGAAGTCCGTGTCGTCGAGGAACCCGAGCCGCCGGAACCACGTGATCATCTCGTCGCCCATGAAGGCATGGCCGCCGGGTGCGTTGGCGCGCAGCTGCATGCCGAGGGACTGGAAAGTATGGGCCAGAACGCCGAGCTGGCGGGGGTCGTCGAACGGCGCCTCCCGGTACTGCTTGTTGAGCAGGCCGAAACTGGCGACAACCGGATCGCCTGCCGGCGCTGGAAGCGGCAGGGTCGGCGTTCTCCAGGCGATGGAGAGCGCGGGATCGCGGCGCTCGGCGAGATCGCTCAGCGCCACGGCAAAGAGCATCTCTCCCGCCAGCGACCGCCACGGACGGAAGGCGGGATCGTTCAGTACCCGATCGACGGCCGCCGCGGCGCCGGCCAGCGCTTCCGCCAGGGCCAGGGACCTGCGGACGACAAGCGCCGGCGCGTTCAGGACGGCCGTTGCCGTCGGCGGAGCGAACAGAACCAGGTCGGCGCCGTCCGGTACCCGGTCCGGGTGCGCCGGCGGCGGGGCGTCGCCAAGGACCAGGGTGGGGCTGCCGTTCTCCGCGGCACGGGCGAGCAGCATCAGTCGGGCCGCCGGGTCGACGTATCGCGACGATGGAAGCGGGTGGACCGCCGCCCCTGGAAAGGCCGACCGGGCCTCGCCGGTCCGGCGGTCGGTTTCGCTCGAAGGGATGTCGCCGCCGGTGAGGAGCAGCACCCTTGGGCAACCCTCATCGATGTCTAGGGCTTGAACCTCGGGCCGTGGCGCGTCGCCCGCCCGCAGCGCCTCGCTGTACAGGTTCTTCGCCACCCGGCGCATCTGTTCCGGTATCGAGGCGACGCCCGAAGTCCCCGTCATTCGACCAATCCTCGTTCCGCGAGCCAGCCGTGCAGAACGACGATGGCCCAGATTCCGTTGATGTTTCCGGCCGCCGCATCGAACAGGCGCTTGTTGGCGGCGGGAGACGGCGCCAGCCACCGGGCCCGGGCAAGCGCCAGGTAGCAGTGGCGGAACCGGTCGGCGAAGTAGGTCTCGTCGGCCTTGAACACGCTGGCGGGAACGCCGAAGCCGCTCTTCGGCCGGTCGGTCAGGGCCCGCGGCAGGTAGCGGTCCAACAGGTGGCGTAGCGGCCGCTTCCCGATACGGTCGTCGAGCGGGAGCGCACCGAACAGCGCGTCGACGGCGCCGGAAACCTCCGGCGCCAGATAGGGTGTCCGAACCTCCAGGCCTGAGCGCATGCTCATACGGTCGACCTTGGCCAGAACCGCGTCCGGCAGGTACGAGGCGCGATCCACCGCGGCGAATCCGTCGACGCCGGGCGCGGCGTCGAGGGTCGCGGCCATACGGGCGATGGCGTCGTCGAGAATGGCGGTTGCTGTCGGGTCGCCCTCCGCCATGGAGCGGCCAACCGTGTCGATCGGCACCACCGGCAGGCATGAGGCCAGGTAGGCGCGCACGCGGGCCTCCGGTTCGCCTCCGTCATCCCCGACCGGCCGCGGCAACCGCCTGTAGCGGGTATAGCCGAGAAACAGCTCGTCCGCCCCGTCGCCGCCGACCGCGACCTTGACGGATCCGGCGACCCGTTCGCACAGCAGGTCGACCGGCAGGCAGGAGCGGTCGGCCAGCGGTTCGTCCAGGCTCGACCCGATCCTGTCCGTCCGGGCGCGCGCGGTGGCCCGGTCGACGCGGATGACGTTGTGCTCGATCCCCAGGTGCCCGGCGATCGCGCCCGCGCGCTCCGCCTCGCCGGCCTCGTCGGCATCGAACTCCAGGGTATGGGCGGTGAACCCGGATCCCAGCCTTCGAGCCGCCAGCGCGGCGATGAGTGTCGAGTCGGTTCCGGCCGAGAGGAACAGACCGACCGGCACGTCGGCCGCCTCGAACCGGTCCCGCACCGACCGGGTCAGCAGGGCCTCGAGCCGGTCGAGAGCTTCCTCCTCGTCAAGGTTTTCGTAAGGCGGCGTGTTGACCGGTGTGAGACGGCGGCGCTCCCGACCGTCGCGGGAGATCCGCAGCACCTCGCCCGGCATGAGCTTGCGAACGCCGTCGTAGATCGAAAAGGGGGCCGGTACGTAGCGGAGCGCGAGATAGGCGGTGATCGCCGCCCTGGAGACCCGCGGCTCGAAACCCGGCGCGACCTCGATCGCCTTCAATTCGGACCCGAACGCCACAACGCCGTCCCGGTCGGCGTAGTGGAGCGGCTTCTCGCCCCAGCGGTCGCGGGCGAGGGTCAGGGTGTCGGTCTTCGTGTCGACGATGGCGAGGGAGTACATGCCGTCGATGCGGTCGAGAATTGCATCGCCGTGGCGCGCGAACGCCTCGACCAGAACCTCGGTGTCGCTGTGACCGACGAACCGGACGCCGGCCTCGACCAGCTCGCGTCGGATGTCCCTGTAGTTGTAGACGCAGCCGTTGAAGACACAGAGATATCGACCGGACCCGTCGGCCATCGGCTGGGCTCCGGCGGGGGAGGGGTCGACGATGGCCAGACGGCGATGGCCGAGGGCGAAGCCCCTCCCGGTGACGCAGTGCTCCGCGTCCGGACCGCGATGAGCGAGGCGGCGCGTCATCGCCCGCACGCCGCGCTCCAGTCTGTCCGGGTCCCACCGTTGCCCGGGGTCGAATATGCCCGCCAGACCGCACATGCCGGCGGCTAGGCGCGGCGGAAGAACAGATTACCGGATCCTTCCCGGTCCACGGTCAGGCCGGCCCCGGCCATCGTCGCGACGATGTCGCGACGGTGGCGCTCCTCGACCTCGACGCAGACCGAGCGGAGCGCCGGGTCGGCAAGCGTGTCACTGCCGCCCGCCAGGATCTCCGGTTCCAGCCCATCGACGTCGATCTTGATATGGGCCGGCAGGACGCCCGTGAGCGCGACGACGCGGTCCAGCGACAGGGACATCGCAGCCTGAGGGATGACGGCGTTGTGCAGTGGGTCCTCGGTCTCGGTGCGGCGGCCGAACTGGTTCAGGCTCTTGCCGGCGTAGGTGTCGCTGAGGAACAGGGTGGCGATGTCGTCCCGGCCCGCGAGGGCAATCGGCAGGACGTTGATCTGACCCTCGAGGCCGTTGGCATAGACCGTGCGGCAGAGCGTGTGATAGCTGGCGAAATGCGGCTCGAAGGCATAGACCGGCGCCCCGGTCCGCAGAGCCGCCAAGAGCGCGTAGACGCCATTGTTGGCTCCGATGTCGAAGAACACCTCCGCGGGCTCGAACCCGGCGATCCACTCGTTGGTGGCCGGTTCCCGCTTATGGAACTCGCGCGCGAAGTAGAGGCACTTGGCGTTGGGCACGGCAAGCCTCAGGGTCCGCTCGCCGACCCGCACCTTGAAGAACGGCAGGGACGACTCGTACTTCTCCACGCGCTCCAGAGCCTGCTCGACCGAGCCGGGAACCGCCGCTTCGCTCATCCGGTGGCTTCCCTGCGCTGGTCCGGTTCGAAGTGGCTGCGGATGAAGGCGCCGACGATCGACTCAACCACCTTTGGCCGGATGTGCACCAGATCCGACGGCTCGTAGGCGTCCACGCCGATACCGGTGACGATCTCATAGGACGGAAAATAGATCACGTTGTCTCGGGCCTTCTCCACGGCACCGGCCACCGCGCGCAGCGTGGCCTTGCTCTGCATGTTGGCGACGACCACGTCCTGGCCGCTGAACGTCCGCTCCAACGGCACCGGAGAGATCGAGATGACGACCCGCGCGTCCGCATTGAAGCGGGCGATCAGGTCGATCACCGCGTTGAGGTTGTCGAGGTTCTCCTGGAAACCGCTGTCGTGGAAATAGGTTTCCTTCAGTCCGCCGCCGCCGGCATAGACGGGTATCTGGTTCGCCACCCGATCGTCGTTCGTCTTGCGGAACACCTCGGTCATTCCAAGGGTGATGACGAACACGTCGGCCGACCGGATGCCATCCAGAAACGCGAGGTTGATGGCCTGGATCGCTTCCCATAGATCGTCGCGCGTCCTGCCGAAGACCAGGCGCCGGTAGGGATCCTGAAACACCGAGCCCTCGCCGGTGACGACCATGGCGTTGCGGATCTCGCGACCCGGCAGTTCCCAGACGTCGTCCGGAGTCTGTGTCCACAGACCGGCCGCCCGCTCGAACTCCTGCCGGATCGAGAAGGTGTTGTAGTAGTTCATGTGCTGGCGATGCGGCAGGGTGTCGACGCGCATTCGGGCGGGATCGACCGCGATGCGCGCGTAGTCGGGCAGGCAGCGGATGCCGTTCGCGGTCAGGGCCTTGCGTATCTCCTCGGCGAAGCAGCTTCCGATGGTGAAGAAGCCCATGGCGCGGGTGAAGATCGGCCGCTCGGGCAGGGTCAGGGCGCGGGCCTTGTGAACGTTGGCCCACTTGGCGTTGGCCCGGCTGGGGAAGAGGATCTCGCGAAGCAGCACGTTTCCTAACTCCCGGTCGCCGCCGCGCGCGTCCACATGGCTTCCACGTCGCCGCCGCGGCTGCCGAGCTCGGCATCGGGCCGCCAGTTGCGCGGGTTGAGGGCGCAGCCGGCGCAGATCGGCTGCGATTTGGCGATGTACTGCCGGATCCAGCCGTGGACCGCCGGGTCCGCCCAGATCTCTTCCCAGCTCCGGCTCTTGAGGTCCTGAAATCCGAACAGCGACGCATCGAAGGTCGTGCAGCACGGGGTCAGGTACCCGTCGACGGTGATGCCAGGGCGGAACCAGGGCGCGAGGCACAGGCTCTCGGTGGGCCGCCGCATATAGGTCGGCGGATGGATGCGCGGGTCATCCAGCTCGGCCATCAGGCGTTTGAGGGCATCGAGGAACCACAACCGCTGTTCCAGCGACATTAGCCCCGAGGCGTCCCCGTAGTCCTGGAACTCCTGGAGGTGGACCGGCGGGTTCCCGTTGTCATGCAGAATGCGAAGGGTCTCCGGAATCGACCGGTAGTTCTCGGCGCCGACCACCATCGACACCTCCACCGGCAGTCCTTCGGCCATGAACCAGGCCATTCGGTCGCGCAGCTTGTCGACCTTGGTTCCGTACCGCACGATGTCGGCAATGCCCTGGTCCAAGCTGTCGATCGACACCCAGAAGGCATCGAGACCCGCATCGACCACCGCACGGTACGCCTCGGGAGCGCGGGTCAGCCCGTTCGTCGTGACCTTGAGGATCCCGAACTTGCCGCTTTCCCGGGCGATGCGGACGATCTCCGGCAGTTCCGGGTTCAGCATCGGTTCCCCGATGCCATGCAGCGTTGCCGATCCGACCGGCGGCAGGGTATCGACGACCCGCGCGAAACTCTCCGCCGACATGGTGGCGTTGCGCCAGGTGCCGGAGGCGACGCCGATGGTTCGGGGACAGCCCTTGCACATCAGATTGCACAGGGTCGTCACCTCGACGGTCAGCTTGTGCAGCCGGTCGGGGGCCTGGAACGGCTTCAAGGCAAGGGTTGCCTGGCCGGATGCTGTCGTGTCGTGGGGCTTCACTGCCCGTCTCCGCTGCCGGCAAGCGCCCCGGCTGCCGGTTGCTTGCGCTTGCCCTTGAGGTGGACGGCATAGGCTCCGTCCGCACGCGCCTCGTCCAAAGGCCGGCCGGGTTCTGCGACCCGATTGTAGAGATGCGCCGGCAGGAACGCGACACTTGTCGCATCGCGTTCAGCGAACCGAACGTCGCGGTCGTCGCGGATCAGCTTCCAGCCCACGGCCATGGAGTTCAGGGCAAGCTGGCCGCCGCGCCAGGCCCAGATTCCGCCGGGGTGCCAGGCTTCGGTCGCCGGATCCTCCGCCAGCGCGTGATAGTGCGCGAGCAGCTCGGCGAAGAAGCGGCGGGTCGCGCCACTGCGCCGGTTTGAGGCGAAGATCATGCCCTCGTTGGCCGGCATCAGCGCGAACAGCGTGGTGGTGGCCGCCCGATAGGTCACCGCGACATCGAAATCCAGATCGAACACCGGCGCGAGGTCCTTCAGACAGATCACGTCGGTGTCGAGGAAAACGACCGGCCTGCTGAACAGCTTCGAATGCAGCAGCGCGGCAAAGGCCCGCTGACGCTCGTACATCAGTCGCTCGGGATCCAGCCGCATGCGCACGACCCGGTGCGGGCAGGCCAGTTCGGGGAGCGCGGTCGCGTGATCGGTGGCGATGACGAGGACCGCGCGGGGGTTGGTCTCGGCGATCGACCGGGAGAAGGCGCGCAGGATCTCGTCCCACGGCTCGCTCGACGGGTCGACGTCGCCCCAGGACAGCCGCCGGACCGCTGACGCCGCCGGCCGGACATAGAAGGCGTAGATCACGAGCGTGCAGTCGGCATCGACGGTCGGGGCGGCATCGAAGGCGCTCACGAGGTCGGTGATCGCGTCGCGACGATGCCGGTCGGCGATGGCCGGCCCGCCCTGGAGGTGCCGAAGCAGTCTCAGATCGTCATTGGCGGCCGTTGCCGGGTCGTTCATCGCAGCGCGCTTCCGCGAGGGTCGGGGGCGAGGGTCTTGGGGCGAAGGTCGGGGTGGGCGCCACCATACGCGATGCCGGCGGCCCGACGCAAAGCCGGACCCGGGCCGCCGCTCGGTACCCCGGGCTCAGTAATTGGTCGGACGGTGGGCGGCGATGAAGAGATCGGTTGCCGCCCGGGCGATGCTGTCGATGGCATCGGCCGGCCACTGTCCACTGCCGGTGAACATCATCGGCAGGAACTGCGGCCCGGCGGCCATTCCCTGGAACATCGCCGCGGACAGGTCGGGGTCCGGAACCCGCAGCACGCCGGCGGCATCCTGGCGCCGCAGATAGTCCGCGACATCGGCCCGCATGTGACCGGGGCCGATGGCCCAGAACCGCTCCCCCATCTCCGGGAACGCGCTGGTTTCGCCGATGATGGTGCGCATCACCGACTGGAAACGCGGGTCCACCACCTTCGTCAGCATTCGCTTGGCGGCCGCGCAGAGGAACGTCTCCGGCGGTGCGCTCGGATCCGAGTTCTCCGGCAGATCGGCGCTGAAGTGGTCGCACATCTCTTTCATGACATCGACGAACAGCAGCTCCTTGTTGCGGAAATGGCTGTACACGGTGCGTTTCGACACGCCGGCCTCGGCGGCGATCGCATCCATCGACGTTTCCTCGTAGCCCTGCTCGAGGAACAGCCGCCTGGCCGCCTCGGCGATCTGGCAGACCTTGCTCATCGGAGCGGGGGACTCACTTTTTTCTGATTTTTCTTTCGTCATTCGCTCTTGAACCGAGTGGGTACACTCACCAGTTTCCGGAAACTACACGGTGTAGTTTACCGCATATCCGTCCGATCGGGCGGAATCCTAGCACGACAGCAGGCAGGTAAGGAGTTGGGGGATGTCGGAATCATCCAAGGGACTGGACCGCTACGTCGTCGGTTATGCGCACTGGTTGATCCGCTGGCGCTGGGCCGTGGTACTGGCGTCGCTGGCGATTACGTTGGCGGCGGCATCCGGGGGACAGTTCCTCGGGTTCTCGACCAACTACCGGGTGTTCTTCAGCCCGGAGAATCCGCAGCTTCAGGCCTTTGAGTCACTGCAGAAGGTCTATATCCGCGACGACAACATCTCGATCGTGATCCGGCCGCACGAAGGCGACGTGTTCCGGGCCGACCTGCTGAGCGACGTGCGGGACCTCACCGAGGAAGCCTGGCAGATCCCGTATTCGACGCGGGTCGACAGCATCACCAACTTCCAGAACAGCACGGCCGAAGGCGACGACCTTCTGGTCGAGGATCTCGTGCCCGAGGACAGCCCGCTCGACGCGGCGGATATCTCCCGCATCCGCAACGCCGCGCTGGCCGAGCCGCTGATCCGCGACCGGTTGATCGCACCCGACGGTCGGACCCTAGCGATCAACGTCACCGTCACCCTGCCGCTGGAGTCCGAGGCCGAAGTGCCGGAGGCGATGGCCCACGCCCAACAGCTCACCGACGCCTTCCAGGCGGCGCATCCGGAGGTTCGGGTCGCGCTCACCGGGTCGGTCGCCCTGAACCATGCCTTCTCGGTCTCGGCCGAGAACGACATAGCGACCCTGGTGCCGCTGATGTACGTGGTACTGCTCGTGGTCATGGGACTGCTGATCCGCTCGATCGGCGGAACCGTCGCCACCCTGGCGGTCATCGCCATGTCGGCGATGACGGCGATGGGCCTGGCCGGATGGCTCGGCATTCAGCTCACCCCGCCGTCGGTCACGGCGCCAACCATCATCCTGACCCTGGCGATCGCCGACTCGATCCACATCCTCATCACCTTACTGCAGCAAATGCGGCGCGGAACCGGCAAGCGCGAGGCGCTGGTCGAGAGCCTGCGCATCAACTTCGAGCCGGTGTTCCTGACCAGCCTGACCACGGTGATCGGCTTCCTCAGCCTCAATTTCTCCGATGCGCCGCCGTTCCGCGACCTCGGCAACATCACCGCCATGGGCGTGGCGGCCGCCTGGTTCTTCTCCATCGTCTTCCTGCCGGCGCTGATGGCGGTCCTGCCGATGCGCGTGAAGCAGCGGCCGATCGGCTACAGCTCGGCCATGGATCGGCTGTCGAACGTCGTCGTCGCGTTCCCGCGGTCGATCCTGGTTGTCATGGCGGTCATCGTGGTGGCGCTGACGTCCCTGATCCCGCGGATCGAACTCAACGACCAGTTCGTGAAGTACTTCGATCCCTCGATCCAGTTCCGTCAGGACACGGATTTCGCCATGGAGCATCTGTCGGGCATCTATCAGGCGCAGTGGTCCCTGCCGGCTCCCGGTCCCGGGGCGATCAGCGATCCGGAGTACCTGCGCCAGGTCGCGGCCTTCACCGAGTGGCTCCGTGCCCGCGAGACGGTGGTCCACGTCCAGACCCTCACCGACATCTTCAACCGCCTGAACAAGAACATGCACGGCGACGACCCGGACTGGTATCGCCTGCCCGAGGAGCGCAACCTTGCGGCCCAGTACCTTCTCTTGTTCGAGATGTCGCTGCCCTACGGGCTGGACCTGAACAACCAGATCAACGTCGACAAGTCCGCGACGCGGATCATCGCGACCCTAGAGAACATCACCACCAACGAGCTGCGGGCGCTGGACGAGGAGGCGTCGGCATGGCTGGGGCGGAACCTGCCCTCGGCGGCGGCGACGGAGGCGTCGGGGCCGTTCGTCATGTTCGCCTACATCGCCAAGCGCAACATCGAGGGCATGCTCACGGGGACGCTTCTGGCCTTCGTGCTGATCTCCGCCTGCCTGATGGTGGCGCTCCGCAGCGTCCGCCTCGGCCTGATCAGCCTGGTGCCCAATCTGGTCCCGGCGTTCATGGCCTTCGGCGTGTGGTCGGTGCTGGTCGGTGAGGTCGGGCTCGCCTCTTCGGTGGTGACCGCCACCAGCCTCGGCATCATCGTCGACGCGACCGTGCACTTCCTGTCGAAGTACCAGCGTGCACGGCGGCGGCATGCGGCCGGGCCGGAGGAGGCGGTGCGTTACGCCTTCTCGACCGTCGGCACCGCGCTCTGGATCACCACCGCGATCCTGATCGCGGGGTTCGCGGTGCTGTCGCTCTCCACCTTCAAGATCAACGCCTCCATGGGCCAGCTCACCGCGCTGACCCTGTTCATGGCGATCATCGTCGACTTCCTGCTGCTGCCCAGCCTGCTCCTGATCGGGCAGCGCCGCCGCCGGGCCGACGCGGTCGCCGAAGCCGCCGAATGATCCCCCGTTTTCCGTTCCGAGGAGTGACGACCATGTTGCGACCGAACACCGCCCTCGCCGCCGCCCTGACCCTGGGAGCAGTCCTGGGTGTCTCAACCCTGCCGGCGTTGGCCGAGACTCCGCAGGAGAAGGGCCGCTGGATCGCCGAGGAGACCGACCGGAGGGACCTCGGCTGGGGTGACAGCGAAGTCCGTCTGAAGATGACCCTGCGCAACCGGGAGGGCGAGTCCAGCGAGCGCGACCTAACCCTGTCCTCCCTCGAGGTCGCCGACACGGCCCTCGGCGATCGCAGCCTCACCCTGTTCCATGAGCCGCGGGACATCGAGGGCACCGCCTTCCTGTCCCACACCCGCATCCTCGACCCCGACGACCAGTGGCTGTTCCTGCCGGCGCTGAAGCGGGTGAAGCGGATTTCCTCGAAGAACAAGTCCGGCCCGTTCGTCGGCTCGGAATTCGCGTACGAGGATCTGGTGAGCCAGGAGGTCGACCGCTTCACCTACACCTATCTGCGGGATGAGCCGTGTGGCGATCGGACCTGTTTCGTCTCCGAGCGGTTCCCGGTCTACGAGCATTCCGGCTACTCCAAACAGGTGGTCTGGGTCGACCACACCGATTTCCAGCCGCGCAAGCTGGAGTTTTACGACCGCAAGGGGGACCTGCTGAAGACCCTGGAGATGCTCGATTACCGTCAGTATCTCGACACCTACTGGCGGGCCCACCGGTTGGAGATGGAGAATCACCAGACCGGCAAGTCGACGACGCTGAGCTTCTCGGACTACACCTTCCGCACCGGCCTGGACGAAGGCGACTTCGAGAAGAGCCGCCTGGCGCGTCTGCGCTGAGGGGAAGGCATGACCGCACTGACCCGCGTGCACCGCGCCGCACTGGGAGCGGGGGCCGGCATGATCGCCGGCCTCGCGCTCGCCGTACCCGCCGCCCCCTCCGTTGCCGGCGATCTCGATCTCTCAGGCTCGCTGCAGCTTGAGACGCGGTTCTTTCCCAGCGACCCGGCCTACGCCGGACAGACCGATGCGGCGGTCTCGCCGTCGGTCGCCGTCGAGCCGGAACTGATCTACGACACCGACTCCCGCGACGACCGGTTCACTCTCGTCCCCTTCGCCCGCCTCGACGCGCACGACGACCGGCGCACCCATGTCGACCTGCGCGAGGCCAACTGGCTGCATTTCGGCGACGGCTACGATCTCGTCGTCGGCATCGACAAGGTGTTCTGGGGGGTGGCCGAATCGCGCCACCTAGTCGACATCGTCAACCAGAGCGACCTGGTCGAGGATATCGATCTGGAGGACAAGCTGGGTCAACCCATGGTCCAGCTACAGGTCGACACCGATCTCGGCGTGTTCCGCGGATTCGTGATGCCGTATTTCCGCGAGCGCACGTTTCCGGCCGACAACGGCCGCCTGCGCGGGCCGCTGCCGATCGCCGACGACGCCGTCTATCAGTCCGATGCCGAGGAGTTCCATCCCGACCTCGCGTTGCGCTGGTCGGACACGATCGGCGATTTCGACGTGGGCGTGTCGCATTTCCACGGCACCGGCCGCGAGCCGCGCCTTGTCGCCACCAGCCGTGCCGGTGCGATCGAATTGGTGCCGACCTACGACCTGATCGACCAGACCGGCGTCGACGTCCAGTACACCACCGATGCCTGGCTCTGGAAATTCGAGGGCATCGGTCGCGGCGGGCAGGGGGCGTATTTCGTCGCCGCGGTCGCCGGCTTCGAGTACACGCTCTACCAGGTCGCCGAGAGCGACACTGACCTCGGATTGCTGCTCGAATACCTGTACGACGGTCGCGACGAGGATGGCGACGCGCCATCGACGATCTTCCAGAACGACGTCTTCGTCGGCACGCGGCTGACCCTGAACGACGAGCCGGACACCACCTTCCTGGCCGGAGCCATCGTCGACGTGGAGGACCGATCCACCTCGCTCTCCCTGGAGGCCAGCCGGCGCCTGGGCAGCGACATGAAGATCGAACTTGAGGCCCGGATGTTCCCCAGGGTCGAGCCCGACAGCGGCCTCTACGGCATCCGTCGGGACAATCAGGTGACGCTTCGACTCAGCCGGTTCTTCTGACGGGGAACCGAGTGCGGTGGGCGCCCTCGTTGCTCTTCCGGGTCGCTTTGGTGCGACCGGACAAGGGCTGCTTTGGCTCTGGCGTCGCCCGCGGGTTCCCTGTCAGGATGCCGGATCGACGCTGCGCCGGCCCTTTGGCCGGAGACGGCGGAAACCCTCATCATACGAACGACAGAGGACCAGCATGCTGCGCAAGACAGACTTCTATATCAACGGAGCATGGGTTCCCCCGACCGCGCCCAACGACTTCGAGGTCATCAACCCGGCCGACGAGACCGCGTTCGCAGTGATCTCTCTCGGCAGCGAGGCCGATCTCGACAAGGCGGTCGGTGCGGCCAAGGCCGCTTTCGGCGACTGGAGCCGGACCGCGCGCGACGAGCGCGTGGCTCTGCTGGAGTCGCTCGCGGCCGTCTACGAGCGTCGCGCCAAGGAGATGGCCGAGGCGATCTCCAGCGAAATGGGCGCGCCCATGAAGCTGGCGGTCAACGCCCAGGCGGCTGCCGGTCTCGGCCACATCAAGGCGTTCATCCGCGCCATCCGGGAATTCAGTTTCGAGCACAACCTGCGGGACGACACGCCGGACGAGTACCTCATCCACGAACCGATCGGCGTCTGCGGCCTCATCACGCCGTGGAACTGGCCGATGAACCAGGTCACCCTCAAGGTGGTCCCGGCGGTCGGCGTCGGCTGCACCGTGGTTCTGAAGCCGTCGGAGATCGCGCCGATCTCGTCGCTCCTGTTCGCCGAGTTCATGGATGAGGCCGGGTTCCCCAAGGGCGTGTTCAACCTGGTGAACGGCGACGGACCGAGCGTGGGCGAGGCGATGAGCCGGCACCCCGACATCGACATGATGAGCTTCACCGGCTCGACGCGCGCCGGCATCGCCGTGACCAAGGCCTCGGCCGACACGGTGAAGCGCGTGGCGCTGGAACTCGGCGGCAAGGGGGCGAACATCGTCTTCGCCGACTGTGACGTGCAGAAGGCGGTGAAGCGCGGCGCGCTGCACTGCTTCAACAACTCCGGCCAGTCCTGCAACGCCCCGACCCGCATGCTGGTCGAGCGCTCGGTCTATGACGACGCGGTCGAGGTCGCCCGGGCGACGGCGGAGAGCACGGCCGTCGGCCTGCCGAGCGAGGACGGCAACCACATCGGTCCGGTGGTCTCCGAGATCCAATTCAAGAAGATCCAGGATCTGATCCAGGCCGGCATCGACGAAGGGGCACGCCTGGTCGCCGGCGGCACCGGCCGCCCGGAGGGCTTCAACCGCGGCTACTTCGTGCGTCCCACGGTGTTCGCCGACGTGAACAACGACATGCGGATCGCCCGCGAGGAGATCTTCGGTCCGGTTCTGTCCATGATCCCGTTCGATGCCGAGGACGAGGCCGTCGCCATTTCGAACGACACCAGCTACGGCCTGACCGACTACGTGCAGAGCGGCGACAGCGCGCGCACCCAGCGTGTCGCCCGCCAGCTCCGTGCCGGCATGGTCCAGGTCAACGGCGCCGGCCGCGCCCCGGGCAGTCCGTTCGGCGGCTACAAGCAGTCCGGCAACGGCCGCGAGGGCGGCAGCCATGGCCTGATGGAGTTCCTGGAGGTCAAGGCGGTGTCGGGCTGGACCACCACCAGCTGAGTGCCGGTACCGGCCGCAGCCAACAAAATGACGCCGGCGGGGCAATGAGCCTCGCCGGCGTCGGCATTTCTGGGCGACGGAGGGCGCGCCCTACTGCTTCATGCCGAGCTTGCCGCGCACGGTCTCGGCCAGGGCCTCGATCGTGGCCTTCGGCTCGGCACCTTCGGAGATCTCGACCAGGGCGGCGCCGATCAGGTCGGTGACGGCCACGCCCTCGGAACCCGGATAGGCGTACCAGGGACCGGCATGGTTGGCGACCTGGCGGTGGGCGACCCGGGCATTCCGGTTGGCTTCGTAGAAGGCGCCGAGATAGGAGTCGTCTTCGAGCACGATGGTGTTGGTCGGCGCGTAGCCGGTGTTCTCGACGATGATCTTGGCACCTTCGGGGCCGGTGACGAAGCGCATGTACTTCCACACCGCCTCCTGGACCTCCTTGTCCTCGGCCAGCATGACCAGGGCGGAACCGCCGGTCGGGAAGTAGGCCTTGGACGTGTCCTCGACAACGACCGGCGTCGGCAGGACGGTCACCTCGAACCGGTCGCCGGCGGACTCGGTGAACTTGTTCAGCAGCGACGAGCTCTCGAAGAAAATGCCGAGCGTGCCGGCCGGATAGGCCTGGCGGGCGTCGTTCTGGCCGTAGGTCGGCATGCCGCCTTCGGTGTAGAAGCGGCTGTACAGGGTAGCGGCGGCGACGCCGGCGTCGCTGTCGAAGGTGATATCGCTCTCGTCGGCGTTCAGCGGACGGCCGCCATGGGAGCCGAGCAGGCCCTGGAAGCGCCAATCGTGACGGCCGATCCAGATGCCCTCCACGTCGTCACCGAGCGCGTCGATTTTCGCGGCGAGCTCGATGATGCCGTCGAAGGTCTTCGGGAACTCGGCCATCGAGCCACCGGCGCGTTCCACGAGATCCGGATTGACGTACATCACCATGGTCGAGGCGGAGGTGCCCAGCGCATGCTGCTTGCCCTGATACTGGCCGAGCGAGCGGATGGCCGGCGAATAGCCCGCTTTCTCGAAGGCAGCGGCGTCGCCGATGAAGCCGTCGACCGGACGGGTCAGGCCGCGGGCCTCGAGGATGCGCCAGCGGTTCAGGCCGACGAAGGCGACGTCCGGCAGGGTACCGGCGACCGCCTCGCGCAGCAGACGCTGCACACCGTCGGCATAGCTCTCGGCGGGGCCGTCGATGGTGACCTTGATGTCGGGATTGGCCTTCATGAAGGCTTCGGCCAGCTTGTCCTGGGTGTCGGCCCAGATCGTCGGAATGGCGTAGTGGACGCGGATGTCGGTCGCGTGTGCCGTGGTCGCCGCGAGCGTCAGGCCCAGGGCGGCAAGGGCGGACGTGAGGGTCAGTCTCATCTGAGGAACTCCGTCTGGTTGGGGACGAGGTCGGTGGAGAAACCGTCTTGCCGGCGGTCTTCTTGTTGTCGGGTCATCCGCGCAGACCTCCCGAGGCGACGCCGCGCATGAAGGTCCGTTGGGCCAGCAGGAACAGGATCACCAGCGGCGCGGTCACGATGACCGAGCCGGCCATCAGCGGACCGAGATCGGTTCCGGCCTCCTCGTCGCGGAAATACAGGATGCCCCGCGGCGGCGTGGCGATCTCCGGCGACGTCGTGGCGATCAGCGGCCAGAACAGGTCGTTCCAGTGGGCGGTGACCGAGAAGACGGCGAACGCGGTCGCGGCCGGCCATGCCAGGGGAAGGGCGATGCGCCAGACGATCGCTGCCTCGGACAGCCCGTCGACCCGGGCGGCGTCGAACAGCGCGGCCGGCAGGCGGGCGAAGAACTGACGAAACAGGAAGATGCCGAAGACGGAAGCGACAAAGGGCAGGATCAGCGCGGTGTAGGTATCCAGCAGGCGCAGTTTCGCAAGGCCGATGAAGATCGGGATCGCGGTGACGTGGAACGGCACGAGCAGTCCCGCCAGGACGCAGCCGAACAGCAGCGTGCGGCCCGGAAACCGGCGGTGCGCCAGGGCATAGGCGCAGGGCACGGTGAACAGGATCTGAAACACGAGGATGCCGACGCAGACGATCACCCCGTTGAGCAGAAAGCGGGCCAGCGGCACCGTGGTCAGCGCCGTGGCGTAGTTCTCCCAGGCGAACCGGTTCGGGATGAGGTGGACGTCGGAGGTGAAGATCTCGTCCGCCGGCTTGAGCGAGACCGAGAGCATCCACAGGAACGGCGCAAGCACGATCAGGGCGCCGACGATCAGGAGCAGGGTGCCGACCGCGCGAGAGGTCGGAATGGGGCGCGATCGAACGGTCATCGGTAGTGAACCCGCTTCTGCAGCAGCCCGTACTGGGCGAAAGTCAGCAGGGCGACGCACAAGAAGAACACCACCGTGATCGCCGAGGCGTAGCCGACCTTGAAGTAGACGAACCCCTCCCGGTAGAGCGCGTAGACGAGCGTGTCGGAGGCGAAGGCGGGCCCGCCCCGGGTCAGGGCGGCGACGGTCTCGAACACGCGGAACCCGGTGGTCGCCGTGATGACGGCCACGAACAGCGTGGTCGGACCGAGCATCGGCCAGGTCACGGTCCAGAACCGGCTCCACCCACTCGCCACGCCGTCGACCTCGGCGGCGTCGTAGAGGTGGCGGGGGATGACGGCGAGCCCCGCGAGAAACAGGACCATGTTGTAGCCGACGGTCTGCCAGATCCCGATCAGGGCCAGGGTGTAGATCACCAGGCCGCGATCGGAGAACCACGCGGGGGCCGGCAAGCCGAGGCCGACCAGGGTCATGTTGACCAGGCCGATGGAGGGGTGCAGCAGCATCTGCCAGGCCAGGGCCATGGCCACGAGCGTTGCCGCCACCGGCAGGAAATAGGCCGCCCGCAGGATCCGCGACAGCGTCGGCGACCACATGGCCATCTCGTGCAGGCCGAGCGCCACCAGCAGGGCCAGCACGATCGAGGCCGGCACCATGACGCCGACATAGATCAGCGTGTTGGTGATCGCCCGCCGTCCGATCGGGTCGGTGAACAGGGTGACGTACTGGTCCAGGCCAACCCAGGTCACGTGCCGGTCGCCGAGCTGGTAGTCGGTGAAGGACAGGGCGAACACCGCCAGTACTGGCAGGAAGATCAGCACGGCGAGGACCAGCGTCGTCGGTCCGGCCAGATAGAGGTCGGTCAGCCCCTCCCGCCAGGCGCGCGTCGACAGCCGCTTCATCGCGGGCCCCCGGCGGTGACGTCGAGCCGGACGCCCGTGCCGGCATCGAACACATGGAGGTGTTCGGGCCGGCTGGCGAGCGCCACCCGGTCTCCGGCACCGACCGGGCGTTCGCGCTCTCCGTCCTGGGCGTCCTGCAGCACGTCGACCGGGGCATCGAATCCGTCGACGCGCACCGTCACCAGAGTGTCGCGGCCGTGATACTCGAGGCGTTCCACCGTCCCCTCGGCTAATCCTTCGCCGCTTCGCGTGGCGATCCGCAGGTGTTCCGGGCGAATGCCGAGCGCGACGCCGCCGACGTTGCGCTCGACGGCGATGCCGAGGCGGGACATCGGGTGCGTGGCGTCGCCGCCAGGCGCGGGCAGATCGATCAGGTTCATGGGATGGGCGCCGATGAAGGCGGCGACATCGCGGGTCGCCGGCCGCTCGTAGAGGGCGCGGGGCGGGCCGTCCTGGATCACCCGGCCGGCCAGCATCAGCAGGACCCGGTCGGCCATGGTCATCGCCTCGGTCTGATCGTGGGTGACATAGACGAAGGCTTTGCCGGAACGGCGGTGCAGGGCCGAGAGCTCGGCCCGCATCTGGATCCGCAGCTTGGCGTCGAGGTTGGAGAGCGGCTCGTCCAGCAGGAACAGCGCCGGATCGCGCACCAGCGCGCGGCCGACGGCCACCCGCTGCTGCTGGCCGCCGGACAGGGCGCCGGGTTTGCGCTCGAGCAGGCTCTCGATCTCGAGCATCCGGGCGATCGCCGTCACCCGCTCGGCGATCGACGCGCGCTTGGCGCGGACGCCGGGCAGCAGGGTTCCGACGGCGGGAAGCCGCTCGAACGCACCGCACTCGCGCATCACCAGGGGCAGGGCGATGTTCTGGGCGACGGTCAGGTGCGGGTAGAGGGCGTAGGACTGGAACACCATGGCGATGTTCCGCATCGCCGGCGTGTCGTCGGTGACGTCGCGTCCACCCATGTGCACCGTTCCGGACGTCGGCCTGTCGAGGCCGGCCATGAGCCGCAGCGTCGTCGACTTGCCGCAGCCCGACGGGCCGAGGATCGCCGTGAACTGCCCGTCGGCCACCGCCAGCGAGAGATCGGTCAGAATCCGGTTGCCACCCAGCGTCTGACTGACCTGGCGGAGATCGAGGATGTCGTTTGAGGGTGCCAAGTCCGCCCTTTCAGATCGCCCGATTTTGCTCGGGTTTGTGGTTCGTGGATGTAAGTTATCTTCTGATAACATATCACAATGTAATATTTATGACGCGTCTTCGATTTCCGGCCGACGATCACCCCGGTGACGGGTGGCCGCCGCCGGAGAGCAGGTGATCGGCGACAATGGCCGCCGCCGCGTCCGCATCCGCGGCCTGCACGACGCCTGGCAGTGCCGCCGTGTCAGGAAGGACGACGACGAGGCGTCCGAAGTGCAGGCCGTAGGCGATTTCCGTCATTGTTCCGGTCGATCCGCCGACGGCGATCAGCGCGGTGGAGGATCGGGCGATCACGACGTTGCGGGCCTCGCGCAGGCCAGTGGCGATCGGCACCAGGATGTCGGGGTTGGCCGCCTGCCACTCGGAGTCCGGCAGCAGTCCGACGGTCAAGCCTCCAGCCTGTCTGGCCCCGGCGGCTGCAGCGGCCATGACGCCGGTCTTGCCGCCACACACGGTCGTCAGGCCCATCCGCGCGACGGCGGCGCCCACGGAGAAGGCGGCGGTTTCCTGGGTCTCTGTCGCGTCGCGCGGACCGATGACGCCGACGGGGAGGGGGCGTAACACGCCGGCGCCCGTCAGCGCACCCAGGGCTGCGGCGGCACCGATCGGACGTGCGTCCTCGGGGATCGCGGCCGGTGACGCGTTCCAGATCCACTGCCACGGGTCGAACCGCCGGCCGTCTTCGGTGAACAGCGCGCCGTCGCGCTCGGAATACAGAAAGGGGCCGGCCATGGGTGTGCTCCGTCATTGATGTGCTGTAAAGTATCTTACAGTTATCGGCTTCAGGTTACGGAAAAATGACATCGCATGAATTGACCGATCAGGACACCGCGCCTCGGGAGCCGACTGCCGCCGGACCCACCGATCGGCCGGTGTCGGAGCGCCAGCGCGAGATTCTCGCCCTCGCCGAGGCGCAGGGTTTCGTGACCATCGAGAATCTTGCCCAGCGTTTCGGGGTCTCGGCCCAGACGGTGCGGCGGGACATCATCGCCCTCGACCAGGCGGGTCTGTTGCAGCGCTTTCACGGCGGCGCCGGCAGCAATGAACGGGTCGAGTCCATGCGCCTCGGCCACGCGCACAAGAAGGAGCTCAGTCCGGAGGCTAAGCGTCGGATCGGGGAGCGGGCGGCGGCGCTGGTGCCGGACGGAGCCACCCTGTTCCTCGATGTCGGTACGACCGTGGAGGCGGCAGCCGAGGCGCTGGATCGCCGCGACGGGCTGCGGATCTTCACCAACAACCTGCGTGCGGCGCTGCGCTTCGATCCCGGCCGTCACCAGGTTCACGTGCTTGGTGGCATGCTGACCGGCCGCGACGGCTCGCTGACGGGCGGCGGCGTGATCACCGTTCTTTCCGGCCTCAACCTGGACTTCGCGCTGATCGGCTGTTCCGGCATCGAGCCGGGTGGGCGGGTGATGGATTTCGACCTCAACAAGATCGAGGTCAAGAAGACCGCGATGCGCATTGCCGGATCGTCGCTGCTTCTCGCGGATTCGTCCAAGTTCGGCCGCAGCGCACTGGCCGAAATCGCTGCACGGACGGCTTTCGACGCGGTTATCAGCGAGTAGGCTCTTATCGCCGCTGCCCGAGACGCGAGCCCTGTATCATCCGATTGTAGGGACGCCCTTCGGACTGTCGCGGGGGGTGCGTCCGTTCTCCGGGGGGGGAAGCGGCAAAACGGTCGGTTGTTGAAAAATGAATCGTGGTTCATTATTCATCGGGAAACGAACGGGCCGTGAGCCAAGAGGGAGTGAGCCAGTCATGAGCGTTGGATCGACACAGGCCGGGACATCGGCAGCCGGATCGCGGGGGGAAGAAAAGCTTGATGCGGTCATCATCGGCGCCGGGTTCTCGGGCCTGTATCAGTTGCATCTGCTGCGCGACCGTCTGGGGCTGAACGCCCGCGTCCTGGAGCGGGGCGACGGTGTCGGCGGCACCTGGTACTGGAACCGCTATCCCGGCGCGCGCTGCGACTCCGAGAGCCATTCCTACAGCTACTACTTCTCCGACGAGCTTCTGAAGGAGTGGGAGTGGTCGGAGCGCTATCCGCAGCAGCCGGAGATCGTCCGCTACCTAAATTTCGTCGCCGATAAGCTCGACCTGAAGCGTGACATCCGGTTCGAGACGACCGTGACCGGTGCCCGCTACGACGCGGCGGCCAATCTTTGGGCCGTGGAAACCGCCGGCGGCGCGACCGTCACCGCGAAGTATCTGATTACCGCCGTCGGGTGCCTCTCCTCGGCCAACGTGCCGAACATTCCGGGCCTCGACCGGTTCAAGGGGGACTGGTACCACACCGGCACCTGGCCGCATGAGGGTGTCGATTTCACCGGCAAGCGGGTCGGCCAGATCGGTACAGGGTCCACGGGCATCCAGGCGGTGCCGGTCATCTCGGAAACGGCGGGTCATCTAACGGTGTTTCAGCGCACCGCGAACTACAGCATTCCGGCGCAGAACGGGCCGCTCTCGGACGAGTTCAAGCGCTGGGCCCGGGAGAATTCCGACGAAATCCGCCGGACCATGCACAGTTCGACCAACGGTCATCCCTTCCTGATCGAGGATCGCAAGGTCTTCGACGTCTCGCAGGAGGAGCGGCAGGCGATCTACGACAAGGCGTGGGAGGTCGGCGGCCTGCGGTTCCGGGCGGTGTTCCAGGACCTGCTGTTCGACAAGGCGGCCAACGACACCGCGGCGGAATTCCTTAAGAGCAAGATCCGCGAGATCGTGAAGGATCCGGAGACCGCCGAGGCGCTGTCGGACATCGACCACCCGTTCGCCACCAAGCGCCCGCCGATCGATACCGGCTATTTCGAGGCCTACAACCGCGACAACGTCAGCCTTGTGAACCTGCGCAAGACGCCGATCGTCGAAATAACGGAGACCGGCATCCGGACGACCGAGGCGGACTACGATCTCGACATCATCGTCTTCGCGACCGGCTTCGACGCGATGACCGGCTCGTTGCTGAAGCTCGGCATCGTCGGTCGCGACGGTCTGTCGCTGAACGAGGCGTGGGAAGCCGGACCGCGGACCTATCTCGGCGTTCAGGTGGCCGGATTCCCCAACATGTTCACCATCACCGGCCCCGGCAGTCCCTCGGTCCTGTGCAACATGCCTGTGGCGATCGAGCAGCATGTGGAATGGGTCACCGACTGCATCGCGCACCTGGAGGAGCGGGGTATCGAGCGGATCGAGCCGACCGAAGAAGCGGTCGCCGGATGGGTCGATCACGTCAATGCCATGGCCGATGCCACGCTGCTGCCCCAGGCCGGTCATTCCTGGTATCTCGGGGCCAACGTGCCCGGTAAGCCGCGCGTGTTCATGCCCTATGCCGGGGGAATGGCGAAGTTTCGCGGCATCTGCGACGAGGTCGCGCGCAACGGCTATGACGGTTTCGTCCTGGGCGGCGATCGTGCCGGTCCTGCCGCGGCGGAAGCGGTGAGCGCCTGAGAACACGCCCGGGTCCATCGGGCGACCGGGTCGACGGTGGCTGTTCCGCCGTTGACCCGGTTCTCGGTAACAGATTTAACCAATCGATCGATTAATTATTGAGGATGCCCGTGACGGGAGCGGCGACAAAGCGCAAGGCCGGACGGCCTCAGGGGGCGCCGGACACGCGGGAGCACTGTCTCCAGGCGGCCGAGCGGCTGTTCGCCGCGCATGGGTTCGCCGCCACCGGCATGCGCCAGATCGGCGGCGCGGCGGGGGTGTCCATCGCGACCCTGATCTATCATTTCGGGTCCAAGGAGAAGCTCTACGGCCAGGTCCTGGCGCGGATCGCGGACAGCATCACGCCCTACATGCCGGAGCCCAAGAGGTTCGACAGCGACATGGAGGCGCTTGCCGCGATGGTCGAGCGGTTCCTCGACTGGTCGCTGGACCACGATGCCTATGCGGCACTGCTGCTCCGCGAACTGATGGAAAACCCGGCGCGCGCGCGCCGCGCCCGGCGCTGGTACCTGCTTCCGCTCATCGAGGCTTACGCGTCCGCCATCCGCGAGGGACACGCGCGCGGCAGCTTCGGCCCGTGCGATCCGGAGATGTTCGTCTTCTACCTGATGGGGGCGATCACCCATTTCCGGGCGTCGATGGTGACGATCCAGCAGATGTTGAGGGCCGACACCCAGGACGAGGTGGTCGACCGGTTCCGCGCGACGCTCCGCGCCAACGTCAGGGCGATGCTGGCGCCGGCGGGTGCCTCGACCCCGGAGGCAGATTTATGAACCGCGATGCAGCATCGATCGGAGGGCGCGCGACGATGGCGAGCGGAAGCGTGCCGCCGCCGGAGGTCTGTGTTCTGCGTTACGCCCTGGAGCGCCATGCGGCCGAACGCGGCGACGACGTCTACGCGGTCTTCGAGGACGGCACCCGATGGAGCTTCGCCGAGACGCTCGACCATGTCCGGGTCACGGCGGCCGGCCTGCAGCGCCTTGGTGTCGGCCGTGGCGACCATGTACTGGTCATGATGCCGAACGGCGCGCTCGGCCTGCGCATCATGTTCGCCGCCAACTATATCGGCGCGGTCTCGGTGCCGGTGAATCCGGCCTATCGCGGAACCATCCTGGCGAATGTGATCGCCGACAGCGGCGCGACCGTCGCGATCGTTCACCCGGACAGCCTGGACCGGGTGCTGGAGGCGCACTCCGGGACACTGACCCGCATCGTGGTCGCCGGCACGCCGCCGGCGAGGCCGGCGCCGGACGGTGCGACCCTCCACGATGTGGCGGTGCTGCTGGAGGCCGAAGGGAAACCTGAGCCTCCGGTAGCGCCGATCGCCCCCTGGGACACCCAGTCGATCATCTTCACGTCCGGGACGACCGGGCGCTCGAAGGGCGTGCTGTCGTCCTACGCCCACTGCTACACGGCGATGAACCCGGATACCTGGACCTGCACCCGGGCCGACGATCGCCACCTGCTGCACATGCCCATCTTCCATATCGGCGGCGCCTTCATCGCGTCGATGGCGCTTTGTGTTGGGGCGTCGATCGCCGTGGTCGAGCGGTTCCGCACCGATGCGTTCTGGGAGACCGTGCGGGCGCTCGACGTGACCTGCGTGTTCCTGCTTGGGGCGATGGCGACCTTCCTGCTGAAACGCAAGCCGACGCCGGACGACCACGATCATGGCCTGCGCACGGCGATCATCGTACCTCTGGGCCAGGCCGGACCGGAGTTCCGGGCGCGGTTCGGCGTCGATGTCTACACCCTGTTCAACATGACCGAGATCAGCACGCCGCTGATCTCCGGCGCCAACCCGGCGAAGGCGAACGTGTGCGGTCGGCCGCGTGCCGGTGTCGACGTTCGGCTCGTGGACGGGAACGATATTCCAGTGCCCGACGGGACGCCGGGCGAGTTGATCCTGCGTACCGACGACCCGTGGACCCTGAGTCACGGCTACCACGGCAGGGCGGAAGCGACGGCGGCGGCCTGGCGCAACGGCTGGTTCCACACCGGCGACATGTTCGTGCGCGATGGCGACGGCGACTACCGGTTCGTCGATCGCCTCAAGGATGCGATCCGCCGGCGCGGCGAGAACATCTCGTCCTACGAGGTCGAGGTCGAGATCCTGGCGCATCCCGACGTCCGCGAGGCGGCTGTGGTCGCGGTGCCGAGCGCCTTCACGGAGGACGAGGTTCTGGCGGTCCTGGCGCCCGTCACCGGCCGCAGCATCGATCCGGCCGGGCTGGTCGCGTTCCTGGAACCGAGGCTGCCGCCCTTCATGGTCCCGCGCTACATCCGGATCGTGGACGACCTGCCGAAGACCCCGACCGCCAAGGTCGAGAAACACATCCTGCGTGCGGCCGGCCTGACGCCGGAGTGCTGGGACCGGGGCGGCGACCGGGATTCGTCGGACAAGCCTGAGGAAACGTCGCCATGAGCAAGCCCGTCGTCCGGGTCTACACCGACTACAAGAGCCCGTACGCGTTCGTCGCCGTCCGTCCGACCTATGCTCTCGAGGACCGCTTTGACATCGCATTGGAGTGGCGGCCCTACACCCTGCGGATCGAGGAATATCTCGGATCGGTCGAGCAGCGGACGGCGCATTCCTGGCGTCGGGTACGCTACTCCTACATGGATGCCCGGCGCTTCGCCAACCGCCAGGGGTTGACCCTCAAGGGCCCGCAGCGGGTCTACAACGGCTACTATGCGAATGCCGGCATGCTGTTCGCCCAGCGCGCCGGTTTCTTCCGTGCCTACAACGACGCCGTCTTCGAGAGGTTCTGGAACCGCGACCTCGATATCGACGTTATGACCGAGGTATCGTCGGTCATTGACGGCCTGGGCGGCGATGCGGCGGCGTTCGAGGCCTACGCCGAAGGAGGCGGGCGGCAGGAGATGGACGCGATCATCGACGAGGCCGAGGCGATGGGTGTGTTCGGCGTGCCGATGTTCGTGTTCGAAGGCGAACTCTTCTGGGGGGGCGACCGCATCGACATGCTGTGCGAACGGCTGCGCGAAAGCGGTGTATCCGAGCGTGCGCCAGGCCGAGAGGATGAAGATATGTCCTGATCGGATCTGCCAAGTGTGTTCAATGAAAAATTGATCCTGAACGCCGCGTTCGATGCGGATCTCGTGGTCGTGGAGCGGAGCCTCCGGGAGCGGCGAATGGTGTCGTGAGAATTTCGAAATGATTCATGATTCATGATTCATTCATCTTGACAGTCGGATCGCCACGTCACCAGACTTCGGCGATTGAAATGACCCCCAATGAGACGGACCCGCCACGCCGCAGCGCTTGGCGAGGGCCGCAACCCAGTGAGGAGCGCTATGAAGAAGACGCACACCCGCCCGCGCCGCGGAATGGACCGGCGCACCGTTCTCAAGGGCGCCGCAGCGGCCGCCGTCGGTACCGCAGTGACCGGGTTCCCGGCCTATCTCAAGGCGGCAGGGGCGCCGATCAAGATCGGCATGCCGACGATCCTGTCCGGTCGCGTCGCCATTCTCGGCGAGTCCTCGGTGGCCGCGGCCAGCAACGAGATCCGCAAGATCAACGCGGCCGGCGGCATCGATGGCCGCATGCTCGAGCTGGTGACCCGCGATTCCCGCGCCAAGCCGGACGAGGCGGCGCGCATGACCCGCGACCTGGTCAACAACGAGGGCTGCGAGATCATCATCGACGCCGAGGCGTCGGGCGCGTCCTTCGCCGTCAACGAGGTGGTGCGGGACATGAAGCAGTTCTGCATCCACACCAATTCGGAGACGTCGTCGCTCACCGCCGATCCGAAGAACCAGGTCGAGTGGGTCTTCCGCTCCTGCCGCCAGGGCATCCACGACGCCGTCGGCGGCGGTCTGGTCGCTGCCAAGGTGGCGAAGGAACGTGGTCTGAAGCGGTGGGCGACCGTGTCGCCGGACTACGCCTACGGCCGTGCCAATACCGCCGAGTTCATGGAGTACGTGAAGCTGTTCGCGCCGGAGACCGAGGTCATCACGGAGACCTGGCCGAAGCTGTTCCAGCCGGACTACACCGAGAACGTGACGGCGCTGCTGAACGCCCAGCCGGAGGCGGTCTACTCCTGCCTGTGGGGCGGCGATCTGGTGGCCTTCTTCGACCAGGCGAGCCTCTACGGCCTGTTCGACCAGTTCACGGCCTTCGCGGTGAACCTGGGCGACTATCCGGTACTGACGGCCATCAAGAGCCGGCCGGCCGGCGTGTACTCGGGCAGCCGGTATCACAAGGATATCCCGGACACGGCCGAGAACGAGGCCTGGTACGAGGACTTCATGGCCAACTCCAAGGTGCTGCCGACCAACTGGGCCTGGCAGAACGCGGCGGCCGTGCATTTCGTCGTGGAGGCGCTGAAGAAGACCGGCGGCGACACCGACACGATGAAGATGGCGGAGGCGACGGCCGGCCTGACCATCAACTCGCCGTTCGGCGTCGACGGTACGCTGACCCTGCGCGAGGAGGACCACACGCTGGTCAACTACATGGTCGGTTACTCCAAGACCATCGTCGACGAGCCCTACGTGGTCGACTTCGACCAGACCGCGTGGTCGGAGATCTACAAGCACGAGATGGAGTGGAAGAAGCGCAACGGTTACGTCTGACCTTGGGCTAGGGCGGGACGCGGTTCGCTCCCTGGCCGCCTCCCGCCTTCCTCTCCGATCGGGCGCCGGATCCCCCCTCCGGCGCCCGCCTGAGCCGGCCATCGCCGGCCGATTTCCCTGCGGTTAGGATCCTATGTTCGATCTCGACGCGCTTGCCGCCTGTCTGTCGACCTCGGCGTGCCTGGTGAACCAGGCCACCAGCGGGCTGATCATCGGCATGCTGCTCTTCCTGGTGGCCTCCGGGGTCACCCTGATCTTCGGCGTGCTCCACGTCATCAATTTCGCCCATGGCAGCTTCTACATGGTGGGCGCCTACTTCGCGTATACCGCCTACCACGTCACCGGGAACTACTTCCTGGCGGCGGCGGTCGGGGCGGTCGGCGCCGGGTTGTGCGGCATCCTGTTCGAACGACTCATCATCAGTCGGGTCTACGGGCAGAACATCCTGATGCAACTGCTGGTCTGCTACGCGTTCATCCTGATCGTCGACGACCTCGTGAAGATCATCTGGGGAGCGGAGTATCTGGCGATGGGCATTCCGGCGGAGTTCCGCCTGCCGCCGTTCCGGGTCGCGGGCGGGTTCGTGCCGCCGTTCTATCTGTTCCTCGTGGCCATCGCGGTCGCCATCGGCGTCGGGTCCCTGCTGATCGTCACCAAGACCCGCTTCGGCAAGATCGTCCGGGCCGCGGCCCTGAACGCGTCGATGGTCTCGGCGCTCGGCATCCGGGTGAACCTCTACTTCGCCCTGCTGTTCGGCTTCGGCTGCGCGCTCGCCGGCGTCGCCGGGGCGCTGGCGGCTCCGGTGCGGTCGCTGACCCCGGGTATGGGCCTCGGCATCCTGGTCGAGAGTTTCATCGTCACCGTGATTGGCGGCATGGGTTCGATACCGGGCGCGTTCCTGGCGGCGATCATCCTCGGGCTGACCCGCTCGATCGGCAGCGTCGGCTTTCCGCTGTTCGTCGACGGCGCGATGTTCCTGATCATGGCGCTGGTGCTGATCTTCCGTCCGACCGGCCTGCTCGGCCAGGGAGCGCTGCGATGACCCTGTTTGTGGAGTTCCGCCGCGACCTCGTGATCGCGGCCCTGGCGCTCGTCGTGCTGTTGGTGATCGGTCTCGGCTTCGACTACGCCTGGCCGCGCGATTTCCTCACCTCGATCTTCGCCGCCGGCCTGCTGGCGATGTCGCTCAACATGCTGATCGGCTATGCCGGACTGGTCTCCTTCGGCCATGCCGCGTTCTTCGCGCTCGGCGGTTACATCTTCGGCCTGCTGCTGCAGTGGGAGGGGTTCATCGCCGTGCTCGGCGCCGGTTCGGTGCCGGTCGCGCTGGTCGCCGCGGTCGTCGGTACCGGCCTGTACTCCGTCGTGATCGGCGCGATCTGCGTGCGGCTGACCGAGATCTACTTCGCCTTCCTGACGCTCGCCTTCCAGATGTTTCTGTACAGCGTGATCCTGAGCTGGGTCGACCTGACCGGCGGCGATCAGGGCCTGATGGGCGGCATTCCGCGGCCGGTGTTCCTCGGCATCGATCTCGCCGACCAGTATCACCGCTACGCGTTCTGCGCGGTGCTGTTCGTGGTCTGCGTGATGATCATGCGGGTGATGACCGAGAGTCCCTTCGGCTACACCCTGCGGATGATCCGCGACAATGCCACCCGCGCCGCCTTCCTCGGTGTCAACGTGACCCGGGTGAAGCTGATCTGCTTCGTCGTCTCGTCGTCGATTGCCGCCGTGGGCGGTGTGATCCTCGCCCTGTTCACCTCCGGCGCCTATCCGGAGTGGGCGTTCTGGGCACAGTCGGGCGAGGCGATCTTCATGATCATGCTCGGCGGGCTGAACGTGTTCCTCGGGCCGATCCTCGGCGCGGTGGCGCTGCGGATCCTGAACGACGTGGTGCAGATGTACACCACCCATACCGAGGTGGTGATCGGCGTGGTGATCCTGTTCGTCGTGCTCGGCCTGAGGCGCGGCATCCTCGACTTCGCCAAGGATTGGTGGGTCGAGCGGCAACAGGCGCGGCTGGCCGCGGAAAACCGGAACGGACGGGAATGATGAGTGACGTGGGAAGCCTGAAGGACCGCATCGCGGTCGTGACGGGCGGGGCCAGCGGCATCGGTGCCGCCTGTGCCCGGGTGATGGCGGCGCGCGGGGCGCGCGTGGTCGTCGCCGACGTGAACGAAGAGGCTGCCGCCAAGGTCGCCGCAGAGATCGGCGGTGTCGGCTACGCCGTCGACGTCCGCGACGCCGACGCGATCGAGGCCCTGGCCGAGAAGAGCGAGCGCGAGGTCGGCCCGACCGACATCCTGGTGACCTCCGCCGGCGTTGTGCAGCCACCGCTGCCGCCGGAGGAGTTGTCGCAGGAGCTGTTCGACAACGTGATCGCGGTCAACCTGCGCGGCACCTATCTCTGCGCCAAGGCCTACGGGCTGCGGATGCTGACGCGGCGCGGTGGGTCCATCGTCACCATCAGCTCGGTCACGGCCGAGCGGTCGGTGCCGCTGCACGCCTACGCGCCGAGCAAGGCGGCGGTGACCAACCTGACCATGGGGCTCGCTGCGGAGTGGGGCAGGGCCGGTATCCGCGTCAACACGGTGGAGCCCGGCTACACCCGCACGCCGGCGCTGCAGGATCAGATCGATCGCGGTCACCGAGACCCGTCGCTGCTGGAGGAGAACTCCACCCTTGGCCGTCTGGTCGAGCCGGAGGAGATCGCCAAGGCGGTCGCCTTCCTCGCCTCGGACGAGGCCTCGGCGGTCACCGGCATCGCCATGCCGGTCGATGTGGGTTTCTTCTGCGCCGGATCCTGGCATCCCTATGGCGGCGTGCGCCGCAGGGGGAACCGCTGATGTTGCGCCTCGAGAACGTGGTCAAGTCGTTCGGCGGCGTGGTCGCCACCAATGACGTGTCGCTGACCTTTCCGACCGGCTCGTTGAGCGCGGTGATCGGACCCAACGGCGCCGGTAAGACGACGCTGTTCAACCTTGTCACCGGGCACCTGGTGCCGGACAGCGGTCGGATCCTGCTTGGCGAGGAGAACATCGCTGGGCTGGCGCCGGTCGACATCGTGCGCAAGGGCGTCGGGCGGGCCTTTCAGGTCGCCAGCATCTTCCCGACCATGACGGTCGAGCAGTCGCTGATGTGCGCGGTCGCCTCCCACATGCACACGTCGGAAGCGATGCTGTCCGCCTTCCCGCCGCCGGCGGTGCGGCAGCGAACCGAGGAACTGATCGACCTGCTCGACATGGGACCGGTCGCCCGCCTGCTGAGCGCCAACATCTCCCACGGCGACCAGAAGCTGCTGGATATCGGGCTGGCGCTGGCGCTGGAGCCCAGCGTGCTGATGCTGGACGAGCCGACCGCCGGCATGGGACCGGAGGAACGCTGGCAGATGATCGGCACGGTACGCCGGCTCTGGGAGCAGGGTGATATGACGCTGATCTTCATCGAGCACGACATGGACATCGTCTTCGAGGTCTCCCAGGAGATCCACGTACTGAGCTACGGGTCGGTTCTGGCCCAGGGAACGGCCGACGACATCCGCAGCCATCCGGACGTCGTCGAGGCCTACCTCGGGACGGAGATGTCCGAGGAGGCGCCGGCATGAGCGGCGACACGATTCTGAGCGTCGAGAGCATCGACGTGTTCTATGGCGCCTCGAAGATCCTGTTCGGCGTCGATCTCGCGGTCGAGCGCGGACGGACGCTGGCACTGCTTGGACGCAACGGGGCCGGCAAGAGCACGACCCTGAAGGCGATCGCCGGCATCGCCAGGCCGCGGAGCGGGCGGATCAATCTCTCGGGGACCGACCTGTCCGGGGCCCGTCCGGACGTGATCGCCCGGGCCGGCGTCGGCTACGTGCCGGAGGATCGGCAGGTGTTCGCGATGCACAGCGTCGAGGACAACCTGATGATCGGTACCAAGCGCGGCGTGCGAGGCCAGGAGGATTGGACCCTGGAACGGGTCTACGACACCTTTCCGATCCTGGCGCGCATGAAGGACCGCAAGGCCGGGCTGATGTCCGGCGGCGAACAGCAGATGCTCACCATCGCCCGCACGCTGATGGGCAATCCAGAGGTGCTGCTGCTCGACGAGCCGTCGGAAGGTCTGGCGCCGATCATCGTTCAGGCCATCGGCGACCTGATCCGCACGTTGCGGGAGACGGGGGTGACCATCGTCCTCGCCGAGCAGAACATGCACTTCTGCCTCGGGATTTCGGAGGATGCGGCGGTGATCGACAAGGGACACATCGTCTTTCGCGACACGATCGCCGCCCTGCGCGCCAACGAGGAGGTGACGAAACGCTATCTCGCGATCTGACGGCTCAGGCGTCGTTGAACAGTCCGCGACTCAGCACCTTCATGTAGGCGCGGATCACATGCTCGGGCACCGGGCCGGCGTGGCCGCTGGCATCCCGAGCGTAGCGCATGGCGATGTAGGCGCGGGCGGCCAGCAGCATGTAGATGACCGCCTCGAGTTCGTCGTCGTCGAAGCCGCTGATCTCGCCACGGGCCACCGCCCTGCCGAGGGCGCCCTTGTAGCCGTCCACCAGGATGCGGAAATGCTCGGCATGGGCTTCCGGAGCGAACACTTCGGCCTCGTAAAGGATCCGGTAGAACGCCGGATGCGAGTCCAGGTACTCGAAGAAGGCCCGCAGCCTCGCTTCCTCTCGGGCGGGGCCTGTGAGGCCGCGGGGCAGGGCGGCGGCGATGTGGTCGAGCATCTGACGGCCCATGTGCGGCAGAAGCTTGTTCAAGACATCTTGGCGTGATTCGAAATAATTGTAGAACGTTCCCTGTGCGACGCCAGCAAGTTGGGTAATCTTCGATATGGAGGCGTCGGCGTATCCATCGCTTCCGACGACCTGTGCTGCCGAGTCTAGCAAGATTCTGTAGGTCTCCCGCGCCTTTTCCTCGCGAGACATGCGGCGACTCGGGGTGTTGGGTAGTGGAATTGACTTGGACATTGACGGAAATCTGATCTCATCATTGTTTTCTCTTCATCCTATATTGATGGTGGCGTGTCAAGTTTCACGGCGATTCTTGTGATCCGCCGGACCCGGCGTCAGCACCCGGCGGCACAGTTGCGGTCCGACGCCGCGTCCTCGCCGGCAGCCAGGCCGTCGAGGATCGGGCAGTCGGGGCGGCCGTCGCCGTGGCAGCGCGCGACCAGATCGGAGAGAGTCGCGCGCATCGCCTCCAACTCGCCGATCTTGCGATCGATGCTCGCCAGATGCTCCTGGGCCACGCGCTTGACGTCGGCGCTGGCGCGGTCGCGATCCGCATAGAGGTCGAGCAGGGCGCGGCAGTCTTCAATGGTGAAGCCGAGGGAGCGGGCGTGGGCGAGGAAGGTGAGCCTGTGCAGGTCCGCCACCTGGAACGCCCGGTAGCCATTGGCGCTGCGTGTGGGGTGGATCAGGCCGATCTCCTCGTAGTAGCGGATCGTTTTCGCCGGCAGGCCGCTGCGCGCGGCGACATCGCTGATGTTCATCGCTGTCACTTCCGATCGGGTGTTGACCTTCCTGTAACTGGAAGCCCCATTTCAGATGCCGGTCAAGTGGTGAGGGACGGATGAACGCTGAAGCGCAAGCACAGAGTGGGACGACGGTTCGCGACCCGGTCTGCGGCATGACCGTGGATCCGCTGGCGGGGAAGCCCCGCCATGACCATGACGGGCACATCTATCATTTCTGCGCCGAACGGTGCCGCGAGCGGTTCGCGGCGGATCCTGACGCCTTCCTCGGCGACCGGCCCGATCCGGAGCCCGTGCCGGAGGGGACGCAGTTCACCTGCCCGATGGATCCGGAGATCGTCCAGGACCATCCCGGCGACTGCCCGATATGCGGCATGGCGCTGGAACCGATGACGCCCAGCGTCGATGCCGGGCCGACCCCCGAACTGGTCGACTTCCGCCGGCGCTTGTGGATCGGAGCGCCGCTGGCGGGGGCGGTGTTCGCGCTGGAGATGGGCGGTCACGTCGGCGTGCCCTTCGCCGCGTGGCTCGGACCGGACGTCTCGGTCTGGCTGCAGTTCGCGCTGGCGACGCCGGTGGTGGTCTGGCTGGCGCTGCCGTTCTTCAAACGGGGGTGGTCGTCGATCGTCAACCGCAGCCCGAACATGTGGACGCTTATCGCGCTTGGCACCGGGGCGGCCTACCTGTTCAGCCTGATCGGGTTGTTTGTCCCCGGCCTGTTTCCGCCGGCCCTGCTGGATGGTCACGGTCGGGCGCCGGTGTATTTCGAGGCTGCGGCGGTGATTCTGATCCTGGTGCTGGTCGGACAGGTGATGGAACTGTCCGCGCGCGAGCGCACCGGCGACGCGATCCGGGCCCTGCTCAGCCTGGCGCCGAAGATGGCACGCAGAATCACTGAAAACGGTGAGTCAGACGTTCCGCTGGAGGAGGTGCGATCAGGCGACAGGCTGCGCGTGCGTCCCGGCGAGAGCGTGCCGGTCGATGGCTCTGTTCTGGAAGGCCGTTCCGCCGTCGACGAGAGCATGCTCACCGGCGAGCCGGTGCCGGTCGAGAAGACCGTGGGCGACGCGGTGACCGGTGGCACCCTGAACAAGACCGGCAGCTTCGCGATGACGGCCGAAAAGGTGGGGGCCGACACGGTGCTGGCCCGCATCGTCGACATGGTCGCCAAGGCCCAGCGCAGCCGCGCTCCGATCCAGGCCATGGCCGATCGGGTCGCGGGTTATTTCGTGCCGGCGGTCGTGGCGGTCTCGCTCGTCGCCCTGGCGTCCTGGCTGACCTTCGGGCCGGATCCGGCGCTGTCCTACGCGGTGGTGGCGGCGGTCAGCGTGCTCATCATCGCCTGTCCGTGCGCGCTCGGGCTGGCGACGCCGATGTCGATCATGGTGGCGACCGGGCGCGGCGCCCAGGCCGGAATCCTGATCCGCGATGCCGAGGCGCTGGAGCGTCTCGCCAGGATCGACGTGCTGATCGTCGACAAGACCGGGACCCTGACCGAGGGGCGGCCGACCCTCACCGACCTGGTTCCGGCAGACGGCGTCGACGAGACGGACCTGCTGTCGCTCGTCGCCTCGCTCGAGAGTGGATCCGAGCATCCGCTCGCCGGGGCGATCGTCGCCGGGGCCGAGGAGCGGGGCGTTGCGCTATCCGACGTCGTTGACTTCGAGGCGGTGACCGGCATGGGGGTGCGCGGCTTGGTGGCGGGCCGGGCGGTGGCGTTCGGCAATGCGGCGATGATGCGCGAGATCGGTGCCGATCCGCAGGCCCTCGCCGGGACCGCGACTTCCCTGCAGGGCGAGGGCAAGACGGCCATGTTCGTCGCCGTCGATGGTCGGACGATGGGCCTGGTCGCGGTGGCGGATCGGGTGAAGGTCACCACGTCGTCGGCGATCCGCGCGCTGCACGACGCCGGCCTGCGGATCGTCATGGCGACCGGGGACAGCCGCCGGACTGCCGAGGCCGTGGCGCGCGATCTCGGCATCGACGAGGTCCGCGCCGAGGTCGGCCCGGAGGACAAGGCGGCGCTGGTCGACGAGTTCCAAGCCAGGGGGCTCAGCGTGGCGATGGCCGGCGACGGCGTCAACGATGCGCCGGCGCTCGCCGCGGCCGATGTCGGGATCGCCATGGGCACGGGCGCCGACGTGGCGGTGGAAAGCGCCGGCGTGACCCTGGTGAAGGGCGATCTGAACGGGATCGTCCGCGCGAGTGCCCTGGCTCGCCGGACCATGGCCAACATCCGCCAGAACCTGTTCTTCGCGTTCGCCTATAACGCGGCCGGCGTGCCGATCGCCGCGGGTGTGCTCTACCCGCTGTCCGGCATCCTGCTGTCGCCGATCGTGGCCGCCGCCGCCATGAGCCTGTCCTCGGTCTCGGTCATCGCCAACGCACTCAGGCTGCGATCGGCCCGGCTCGGCTGACGCGTGGGCCTCCAACCGCAGCACGACCGGAGAGAAGTACCCGGTCGTGTAGATCGGCTCCGCCTTCGATAGGGCGGTGCGCGGTTTCGGTCGGGAAGCGATCAGCGGATGAATTGATCGACGTAGTCGGCTCCGAGCCCGACCGCCTCGAAATGCGCGCGGCAAAGGTCGATCTTGGTGAAGACGTCCTCATAGCCGAGCGGCTTGCCCCAGGGGTCGACGTAGTACATGACGCCGTTGACCTGGAAGTAGGTGATCATCTCGTCGACATCTTCCGGCACGACGAGCGTGTGGGTCTCGCCCGGCGGTTCGAAGACGTACCCGCCCTCGACCGCCTCCCAGTCGTGCTCGAGATAGTGCCAGCGCCCCTTGAGCACGAATCCGTGGACGGCGTTGGGGTGACGGTGACGCGAGAGGAACCCCGATTTCGTCACCCGCAGCAGGTTCATCCAGTAGCCCTGCGAGGCGTTCAGGCAGAGCGGCCGGAAGTAGACATTCTCGGCCTGCTTCACCCAGAGCCGGTCGTCGTCCGGGATCGCCTGGGGAACCACGATCTCCGCCTGGGCGTTGCGTGGCATCGGCAGCTGGTAGGGCAGGAGCGGGTCGGTGTCGGTCGCTTCCAAGGGCATGGCGTATCTCCTTTGTTGTTTAGCACCACCTGGCGGTGGCGTGCCGTCACATCGCGGCGTATCCGCCGTCCACGTTGAGGATCGTTCCGGTGATGAACGAGGCGGCGTCGCTCGCCAGGAACAGAGCCGGACCGGCGAGCTCCTCCGGCCGACCCCAGCGCGCCAGGGGCGTGCGGCCGGTGATCGCGGCATCGCGCTCGGGGTCGGCTCGGAGCCCCGCGGTCAGCGGTGTGGCGATCCAGCCCGGGGCGAGGGCGTTCACGCGGATTCCGTCGCCCGCATAGGCGATCGCCAGGGATTTTGTGAGCTGGGCGACCCCACCCTTGGACGCGGAATATCCGGGCACCAGTCCACCGCCGAAGTAGCTCAGCATCGAGGCGATGTTGATGATGCAGCCTCCGCCGCTGGCGAGCCGGTCGCGCAGGGCGGCGCACATGCGCATGGTGCCGTTCAGGTTGATGTCCACGACGTCGGCGAAGACCTCCGGGCGTAGCTCGTCGCCCCGGCGGATCACCCCGGCCGCGTTGACCAGCACATCGACGCGCTCGAAATCCTGCGCGAATTCGGCGACGGCCGAGGGGTCGGCAACGTCGAGCTGGCGGAATGACAGGCCGGCTTCTCCCTGCGGCAGGGTGCCGAGCCCCGCCGCCGTCACGCGGTAGCCCGCCGTCGCGAACCCACGCGCGATGGCGAGTCCGATTCCGCTGGTGCCGCCGGTGACGACCGCCTGTGCGCTGCGCTGGTGCGGAGGAGTTGACATATGTCGGTTTGTCCATATTATGGATAATATTCTATATTATGAACATGCGCTTTCCGACGGCGATGTGTCAACAGGATCCACCCGCGGGGAGGGCAGTCATGGCGGGCAAGACGGTTCAGGGCGCGCAGAGCTTCTCGCGGGGGATGGCGGTGTTGCAGGCGATCGCCGACAGCGACCGGCCGCCGGGCGTCGGCGATCTCGTCCGGTCTGTCGCGTTGAGCCGGCCGACCCTGTACCGCATCCTCGCCGCGCTCGAGGTCGAGGGCTTGGTGCGCCAAATGGCCGGCCGACGCTACCTGCTGGGCACGCGGCTGATCGGGCTCGCTCATCGGGCGCTGGCTCAGCATGACATCCGGTCTCACGCCCGCGACGCGATGACCGCGCTTCGGGACTCGACGGGGGAGACCGTGCACCTCGCCGTGCGGGACCGCGAGGAGATGGTCTATATCGACAAGATCGAGAGCCTCGAGGTGGTGCGGATGGCGTCCACCGTCGGCACCCGGGTGCCGTTCCACACCAGCTCCGTCGGCAAGGCCTATCTGGCGGCCCTGCCACTGGAGGAGGCCGAGGCTCTGATCGACCGCCTGACCCTGACCCCGGTGACAGAGCGCTCGGTGGGCGACCGGAGAACTCTCCGCGATGCGGTAGAGAGGGCGCGCAAGCGTGGCTACAGCGCGGACGAGGAGGAGAACGAGACCGGCATCGTCTGTTTCGGTGCGGCGATCCGCGACGCCTCGCAATGCCCGGTGGCCAGCGTCAGCGTCTCGGTGCCGACCTTCCGGTTGCGGGACGAGGCCGAGCTCTACTGGCGGCCGCTGGTCGAGCAGTGCGCGGCGGTGTCCCGGCGCCTGGGCGCCGGCTGATCCGTCGACGACCCGCCCCATCGCCTCTTGCATCGAGGGGCGCCAGGTGGATGGTGGGGTGAAACGGAACCGTCGGGAGGAGTGGGTCCATGGGTTTCACCATCGACCGGATCGATCACGTCGTCATCAACTGCAGCGATCTGGAGACCACGGTCGCCTGGTATCAGCGCGTGCTGGGGATGGCGCGGGAGGAATTCGCCTACGGCGACCACACCCATGTCGCCCTCACCTACGGTCGGCAGAAGTTCAACGTGCGTCCGACAGGCACCGCGCACTGGTGGAGCGTCGACAACGACGCTCCGGGCACGCTGGACATCTGCCTTGTGACCGAAACGCCGGTGGACGATGTGGTCGCGCATCTGAAGACCTGCGGCGTCGAGATCGCGCACGGCCCGGTGGCACAGACCGGCGCGCTCGGCGCGATGACCTCGGTCTATTTCTACGATCCCGACCGCAACCTGATCGAAGTGGCCGTCTACGGCTGATCGCCGGTATCCGTCAGGCGGTCGGACCGAGCTCGATGATCGTCGGCCGACCGGTACGCGGATGGGTGACGATCTCGGTTTCCAGGTCGAACACATCGGCGAGACGGTCCGCGGTGAGGCCGCCCTCGACCGGTCCGTCGTAGACCGACCGTCCGTCGGCCAACACGATCAGCCGGTCGGCATAGGCGGCTGCCAGGTTCAGATCGTGAACGACGGCGATGGCGCCGTTACCGGCCTCGGCGAAGCGGCGGGCAATGCGCATCACCCGGTGCTGGTGCGCCGGGTCCAGGCTGGCGGTCGGCTCGTCCAGCATCAGCAGCTTGGCGCCGATCCGCGGGCTGGCCGCAAGCTGAACCAGGCATCGTGCCAGATGCACCCGCTGGCGTTCGCCGCCGGACAGCGTCGGGACCAGGCGGTCACGCAGATGCAGCACTCCCACCTGATCCATCGCGGTCTCGATCATGTCGCCGATCCCGACCGGCGTGCCGGCGCTGGCGAGGCCGAGGCGCACGACCTCGAAGGCGGAGAAGTGAAACAGGAGGGAAGACGTCTGCGGCAGGACCGCCCGACGCAGGGCGAGTTCACGCGGCGCCAGGTTGCCGATCGGCGTCCCCTGCATCTCAACGGTCCCCGCGTCAGGACGGATCTCGCCGGACAAGGCGCCGAGCAGGGTCGATTTGCCGGCACCGTTGGGGCCGATGACCGCGACGAGTTCGCCCGGGACGACCCGCAGGCCGACATCCGACAGGATCCGGGTGTTGCCCAAACGCACGCCCAGCCCCTGACAGCGCAAGAGATCGCTCACCCCCAGTCCCTCCTGCGCGTCAGAAGCCAGATGAAGAACGGCCCGCCGATCAGGGCCGTCACGACGCCGATCGGGAGTTCGGCCGGCAGCGCGATGGTCCGCGCCAGCAGGTCGGCGAGCAGGAACAGCCCGGCGCCGAGCAGGATCGACCCGGGGATGACCCAGCGATGGTCGGGGCCGACGAGCAGGCGCACGATATGCGGCACCACCAGGCCGACGAACCCGATGATGCCGGACACAGAAACGGCGCCGCCGATAGCGACGGCGCTGAGCCCGATGGCCAGACGCTTGACCCGCTCCGGGTTGTGGCCGAGGTGGAAAGCCTCTCGCTCGCCCAGCAGCATGGCATTGAGCGCACCGCCGAGCCGCGGCAGGAGGGTCAGTGCCGCCAGCATAAGCGTCGCGGCCGGGAGCAGCGTCGGCCAACTGGCGCCGGCGACGCTGCCCAGGGTCCAGAATGACAGATCGCGCAGCTGCTGATCGTCGCTCAGGAAGATCAGGAAGCCGATTCCCGCCTGGGCGATGGCGGTGACGGCGATGCCGGCGAGCAGGGTGGTCGCGGCCATGGTCTGGCCGCCGACGGTGCCGAGGCGGTGCACGATGGCCGTCGCAGTCAGGCCGCCGGTCAGGGCGGCGACCGGCAGGACGAAGGGCCGGGCTTCCGCCGGCACCATGCCCAGCCAGGAGCCGCCGATGACGATGACCGAGACCGCGGCGAGAGCGGCGCCGCTGGACACCCCGATCAGCGCGGGGTCGGCCAATGGATTGCGGAAGATGCCCTGCATCACCGCGCCTGCCAGCGCGAGGGACGCGCCGATCAGGCAGCCGACGACGACGCGGGGCAGGCGGATCGACCAGAAGACCAGGGCGTCGCGCGTCTCGGTCCGCCACGCCTGATCCCAGCCGAGGGCGTCGAGAACCAGGGCGCCGATGGTGGCGGGCGGGATGGTCACGGCGCCGGTGCCGATCGCCAGAAAGACGGCGGCGACCAGAAACAGACCGCTGCCGGCGACGACCAGGACGCCGCGCCGGTCACGGGGGGTAAGCGCCGCAAGGCCGGCGAAACCGCGCCGGCCCTGTCCGTCGATCCCCCCGGAACCGGCCATCGTGGGAACCGTCACCCGCTGTCTCCCGTCGTATCCGTCGACGGGTGGAAGGCGTTGGTCAGGATTTCGATCGCCTCGGCGACACGCGGTCCGAATCCGAAGACAAGCAGGCCGTCGACCGCCACGAGCCTGCGGTTCAGCGCGGCGTCGGTCGAGGCGATCTCGGGCCGGTCGAGGATCGCGTCGGCGCCGCCCATCTGCTGCACGGTGCGGTGCGGCACCAGGATGATCTCCGGATTGGCCAGGACCGCCGCCTCCGGGGAAAGCGGCTTGTAGCCCTCGTAGCCGTCGATCGCGTTCACCCCTCCGGCGGCCTCGATGATGCCGGCGGCGGCGGTGTGGCGCCCCGCCGCCAGCGGAGCGCCCTTGCCGACGCTGAGCAGGAAAAGCACCCTGGGGGCCCGGGGCTTGGCTTTCGCCTGGGCCGACAGGGCATCCGCCTTCGTCGCCACTTCGGTCGCCAGTGCCTCGCCTGCCGCCGCGACGCCCAACGCCTCAGCGACCCGGCGGATCTTGGTCGGAACGCCGGCGACGTCGACCGTCGGCTCCAGGTGCACCAGCTCGACACCGGATGCGGTAATCTGATCGATGACCGCCCGTGGACCGGCATCGCCGTCGAGCAACACCAGGTCCGGCGCCAAGGCCAGGATCGGCTCTGCGGAGAGCGCGCGCATGTATCCGACGTTCGGCAGCTCGCGCGCTTCCTGCGGGTGCAGGCTCGTGGAGTCGACCGCCACCAACCGGTCGCCCTGGCCGAGCATGTAGACGATCTCGGTGATCGAGCCGCCGATCGACAGGATCCGAGCGGCCTCCTCGGCGCGGGCCGAGGAGACGCTCCAGAGGACCGCCGCCAGGAGCAGGGCGGCGCTGCGCATGGATGTCGGCATCAGAAGGCCAGCCGGTAGGCGACCGAACCCTTGACGTTGCGGCCCGGTTCGGAGACGCCGGAGAACACCCGCTCGTAGTCGCGGTCGAACACGTTGTCGACGCCGAGGTTGACGGTCAGCCCCTTCATCCAGTCGTCCTTCGGCGACCACTGGAGGTACACGTCGAACACCGAGTAGCCGTCGCGCTTCTCGCTCTCGTCGTCGACATTGTCGAACTCTGAGGCGAATTCGCCCTCGACGCCGACGACCGTGTCGATCTCGTGGATCCGGAGGCCGATGTCGGTGACCAGCCGGTTCGGGGTCAGCACGCCCAGCGCCTCTCCGGTCTCCGTGTTCTCGCCGTCGATCGAGGAGAAGCCGGCGATCACGAAGAACCGGCGGGCATCGTAGGAGGCCTCGATCTCATAGCCTTCAAGCTCGGCGTCCTCCACGTTGACGGTATCCGTGGTGCCGGCGTTGCAGGACGTGTACGGCGGAATGAAGCAGCCGCGGGTCGGACCGGAGCTGTTGACCGCAATATCGATGAGGTTCTCGACCTCGGAGCGGAAATACGCGCCCTTCAGGTTGATGACGTCGTTCGTCAGGAAGGTGTTCTGACGTTCGTAGCCGACGCCGAACTCGAGCGTGTCGGCGACTTCGGGCTCAAGCTGCGGGTTGGGCACGAAACTGTTCACCGCGGTCCGGCCGTTGCCGAGCGGGATCGCGAAGTGGGTCCCTTCATTGTACAGCTCGTTGATCGACGGAGCGCGGAAGGCGCGGCCGTAGCTGGCGAAACCGACCAGCCCCGGCACCGGCTCGTAGGAGATCGCCGCCTTGGGGGAGATCTCGTCGTCGCTGATGCTGTCGTCGATGTCCGAGTCCGCGGAGAACGAGTCGAAGCGCACGCCGGGGATGAAACGGATGGTGCCGGGCAGCAGATCGCCGACCTCGAACTCGCCCTGCAGGAAAGCGCCGGCGAACTCGGCCTCGGCGTCGGGCACGCCGGAACGGGTGCCGTCGGCGCTGTTCGAATCGTAGCCCGTCTGCTCGTCGCGCGACGCCTCGACGCCGTAGGTCAGCGTCAGTGTGGAGGCTGCGGACAGCGCGAACCTGCTGCGGTTGTCGATGAACAGGCCGTAGGTGTCGACGTCCTGTTCGGTGATCCGGCCGCTCTCGACATAGGTCTGATCGACCTGGGAATTCGTGAAGTAGAACGAGCCATCCACATCCAGCCAGGTCGAGCCGAGGGGCGCATATTGGACCTGCGCGCGGACCGTGTCGCTGCGGATGTCCTTGTCGGTGATGTCGGAATCGGCGGCGGTGTTGGCATTTTGGCCGTTGGCCGGCTCGGTGGCGTTGTTGTTGAACACCAGATAGGAGAGCGAGACGGCGAGGTCGGGCGTCATATCGGCATCGACCTTGGCGAGACCGGACAGGATGTCGTCGTCGGACAGGAGTTCCCTGCCGTTGCCGAGCTTGATGTCGTCGGAATCGCGCTTCACTACGCCGGCGAGCAACCCGACCCCGTCGGTTGGCTTGCCCGCGATCACGAGGCTCTCGGTGAACTCTTCGCTGCCGTCCTGGTAGCCGATCTTGGCGCGGCCGCCGACGGTCTCGTCCGCGTCCAGCATGTCCGACGCGGACAGGGTGCGCAGCGAGATCATGCCGCCAAGCGCGCCACTGCCGTAGAGCGAGGAGGAGGGACCGCGCAGAACCTCTCCGCCGGCCAGCAGGGAGGGGTCGACGAACACCCGGCCGTTGTGACCGGAGACGAAGTTCTGGCGGGCGCCGTCGATCCGGACCTGCACGTTCTCCCCTTCGAAGCCGCGTATCGTCGGCACCTGTCCGGTCCGCCGCGGGCCGCCCTCGAAGTGGACGCCGGGTACCGCGCGGAACATGTCGTCCAGGGTGTCGGGATCCTTGCGGTCGATATCCTCGCGGTCGATGACCGTGACCATGCCCGGATACCGCAGGGCCGAGATCGGGCTGCGGGTGGCGGTGTTGGAGATCGGTCCGAGTTCGACCCGCGCCGCGGCGGACCCGCCGCCCGTCGTGTCGCCGTTGGCCGTCTGCGCCCGGACCTCGCCTGCGCTGCCTGCCATCGCGGCGCCCATGGCCGCGGCGGCGAAGACCGTGAGAATTGTCTTCGAACCCACTCCATCCCCCTGTGCATAGGATCGACTGCCGACGGTGTGTCGGGTTGGCGGGACGATAATGAGAATGACTCGCATAAGCAAGATATTTGATATTGCGGATCATTCGCGATATATGGCGCCTCCATCACACAGAAGAGGCGTCCATGTTCATCGCGATGAATCGTTTCCAGGTTGCGAAAGGTTCCGAGGAGGAATTCGAGAAGGTCTGGGCGGAGCGCGACAGCCACCTGAACGAGGTTCCGGGATTCGTCCAGTTCCATCTTCTGCGCGGCCCGGAGGCCGAGGACCACACGCTGTACGCGTCGCACACGCTGTGGCGCGACCGGGGGGCCTTCGAGGACTGGACCCGGTCCGAGGCGTTCCGCAAGGCCCACGCCGGCGCCGGCGACCGAAAGTCTCTGTATCTCGGTCATCCGCAGTTCGAAGGCTTCGACATCATCCTCGAGCTGCAGTGAGCTGAGACGACCCGTGAACTGAGACGGGCCGTGAACTGAGACGGGCCGTGAACTGAGACGGGCCGTAGGCCCGGCGGCCCGGTCTGCGCCACCGCCTTGACCGGTCCGCCGGAACCATGCACTGCCTTCATCCTGCATTGCCGGAAGCGATCGGCTTCCGCGGGCGCCGGTTCAGGATGGAGACAGGGATGACCGTCAGGACGATCGCGACCACGCCGTTCGCGGGACAGAAGCCGGGGACCTCGGGCCTGCGGGCCAAGACCCGCGTCTTCATGCAGCCGAACTACCTAGAGAACATCGTCCAGGCCGTGTTCGACACCGTCGGTCCGCTCGCCGGCAAGACCCTGACGCTTGGCGGCGATGGCCGGTTCTTCAACGCCGAGGCGATCCAGACCATCCTGAAGATGGCGGCAGCGAACGGCGCGGCGCGGGTCGTCGTCGGCCGCGACGGCCTGCTGTCGACCCCGGCCGCCTCGGCGGTCATCCGACACCGCAGGACCGATGGCGGTCTGATCCTGTCGGCCAGCCACAACCCGGGCGGCGAGGACGGCGACTTCGGCATCAAGTACAACATCCCGGCCGGCGGGCCGGCGCCCGAGGGCATCACCGGCGCGATCCACGCCCGCACGGCGGAGATCGTCGAATACCGCATCCTGGACGCCGGCGATGTCGATCTCTCGGTCGAGGGCGAGACCAAGCTCGGGGGCATGACCGTCGAGGTGGTCGACCCGGTGGCGATCTACGCCGATCTGATGCGCTCGCTGTTCGACTTCGACGCCATCCGCGCCCTGTTCGACTCCGGCTTCCGTATGCGGTTCGACGCCATGAACGCGGTCACCGGCCCCTATGCAGCGGCGATCCTGGAAGGCGCGCTCGGTGCGCCGGCAGGCACGGTGGTCAACGGGGTTCCCCTGGCGGATTTCGGCGGCGGGCATCCCGACCCCAATCCGGTTCATGCCTCGGCGCTGATGGCCGAGATGTTCGCCCAGGACGCGCCGGATTTCGGGGCGGCCTCGGACGGCGATGGCGACCGCAATATGATCGTCGGCCGGGCCACCTACGTCACCCCGTCGGACAGCCTGGCGGTGCTGGCGGCCAACGCCCACCTGGCGCCCGGATACGCGGGCGGGATCGCCGGCATCGCCCGCTCGATGCCGACCTCCCGGGCGGCCGACCGGGTGGCGGCCGCGCTCGGCATCCCGAGCTATGCCACGCCCACCGGCTGGAAGTACTTCGGCACCCTGCTCGATGCCGGTCTGGCAACGATCTGCGGCGAGGAGAGCGCCGGCACCGGCTCGAACCACGTGCGCGAGAAGGACGGCCTCTGGGCGGTGCTGCTGTGGCTGAACGTGCTGGCGGCAAAGCGGCGGCCGGTTTCCGAGATCATGGCCGAGCACTGGGCGGCCTACGGGCGCGACTACTACTCCCGTCACGACTACGAGGAGGTCGACAAGGCCGCCGCCGAGGCGCTGATTGACGACCTGCGCGCCGGGCTCGGTGACCTGCCGGGCCGGCAGGTCGAGGGGTTGACCGTCACCGAGGCCGACGACTTCGCCTATACCGATCCGGTCGACGGCTCGACCGCGGCTGGCCAGGGCATCCGCATCGTCTTCGGCGACGCCGCGCGCGCGGTGTTCCGCCTGTCCGGCACCGGGACGGTGGGCGCGACCCTGCGGGTATATCTGGAACGCTACGAGCCCGATCCGGCCCGCCAGGGCGAGGATCCGCAGACCGCTCTGGCCGACGTCGCCCGCGCAGCCGAATCCCTCGCCGGCATCCGCCGACGGCTCGGCCGCAACGCCCCGGACGTCCGCACCTGATGGCGCGGTCGGCGATGGGGATGCGTCGGAGTGAGGATGGTGGGCGCGGCTGGGATTGAACCAGCGACCCCTGCCGTGTGAAGGCAGTGCTCTCCCGCTGAGCTACGCGCCCGTTCCGGTCGGGAACGCGGTATCTACGCAGCGCGGCCGGCCTTGTCAATCGCCCTTGTTGGTCGATTGCCGGCTTCGCGTCGCGGACGGTGCCGCTGCCCGATCATAGACCGAGAAGCGGCGGCAGGGCGGCCAGCGTGTCAATCCGGGCGTCGGCGTCGATCTCGTCCAGCGGCGTGCGGGCGTACCCCCAGGTCACCAGGACGGCGCCGGTGTCGGCGCCGCGCGCCACGGTCATGTCGTGTTCGTTGTCGCCGACCATGACGGCGGCGCTTGGAGCCACGTCCAGCAGCGCCAGGGTATCGAGCAGGTGACGCGGGTCGGGCTTGCGATAGGCGAACCGGTCGCCGCCGGCGACGGCGTCCACGTGCCCGGCAAGGCCGAGGGTCTCCAGGACCGCTTCGGCCGGACGCTGCGGCTTGTTGGTGCAGACCGCGATCGCCAGGCCGGCGCCCTTGAGCCGCGCCAGAGTCTCCTCGGCGCCCGGATAGGTTCGGGTCCGGCCGGCGACGTCGCCCTCGTATTCGGCGATGAAACGCGGCACCAGGGCGTCGAGGGCGGCTCCGTCCGCCGCAGTGCCGGTCGCGGCCCAGGCGCGTTCCACGAAGACCCGGCTGCCGTCGCCGATGAAACGCCGCACCTCGCCGCCGGACAGGGGGCGTCGGCCCTCGGCGGCGAGCAGGCGGTTGGCGGCGGCGCCCAGGTCGTCGGCGCTGTCGATCAGGGTGCCGTCGAGGTCGAAGACGACCGCGGTCGCGGAGTCGGGCAGGGGCATGGGGTTTCCGGCGGTGAGAGGCGGGGGGAGGGCGAGGAAAGGCTTGCGGCTGTTACACTCCGTTGCAAAACGTGTGTTCGTCAATGGCCGGCGGCGGTGGCATCGTCGGCGCCGAATTGATCGGCGGCGGAAGCCGCGAGGCCGATCCGATGCGAAGGAGCCTGTCGAAGATGAGCGAGCGCGTTGCTGCCGTGGTCCTGTCCGCCGGAATGGGGACGCGGATGAAATCGGCGCTGCCGAAGGTGCTGCATCCAGTGGCGGGCAAACCGATGATCGGCTGGGTCCTGGACGCCGTCGATGGGCTCGGCGCCGATCCGGCGGTGGTCGTCACGGCGCCGGTCCAGGATGCGGTCCGCGAGGCGGTGAGCGCACGGGCGAACACGGCCATCCAGGAGACGCCGCTTGGGACGGGGCACGCTGTCATGGCGTCGGCCGAGGCGCTGAAACCCTGGTGCGCCGGCGGTGGAACGGTGCTGGTGCTGTTCGGCGACACGCCGATGATCACCGCGGACACCATGGCCCGGATGGTGGCGGCGCGCCGTGCGGCGGACAATCCCGCGGTCGTCGTCCTCGGTTTTGAGCCGGAGGATCCCGGCCTCTACGGCCGTCTCATCGTGTCCCCCGACCACCATCTGGAGCGTATCGTCGAGGCCCGCGACGCCACGCCTTACGAACTGGAGATCCGCCTGTGCAATGGCGGGGTGATGGCGATCGACGCCGCCCTGCTGTTCGAGTTGCTGGGGCGGATCGGCAATACCAACGCCAAGGGCGAGTACTATCTGACCGATGTGGTCGGCATCGCCCGCGAACTGGACCGGCGCTGCGCGGTGGTGACCTGCGACCCGGTCGAGGCCCAGGGGGTCGATTCGCGCGCCGGCCTGGCCCGGGCCGAGGCGGCGATGCAGGATCGGCTGCGCGCGGCGGCGATGGCGGACGGGGTGACGATGACCGCGCCGGAGACGGTGTTCCTGACCCACGACACCCGGCTCGCCCGGGACGTGACGGTCGGCCCGCACGTCGTCTTCGGTCCCGGCGTGACGGTCGAGGAGGGTGCGGAGATCCGCGCCTTCAGTCACCTGGAGGGCGCCCATGTCGGCCCCGGCGCCCTGGTCGGGCCCTATGCCCGGCTGCGACCCGGCGCGCGGATCGGCGCCGCCGCCCACATAGGCAATTTCGTCGAGGTGAAGAACGCCGAAATCGCCGACGGCGCCAAGGCCAACCACCTGAGCTATATCGGCGATGCCCGCGTCGGTTCGGGCGCGAACATCGGGGCCGGGACCATTACCTGCAATTACGACGGTTTCAGCAAGCACCGCACGGAGATCGGCGCCGGCGCGTTCATCGGCTCCAACACCGCGCTGGTTGCACCGGTGACCGTTGGCGACGGTGCCGTTGTCGGGGCGGGCTCCACGATCACCCGAGACGTTGCCGGCGACGCCATGGTCGTGGAGCGCGGGGAGACCAAGACGGTGCCGGGCGGAGGCGCGCGCTTCCGCAGTGCCAAGAGCAGAAAGAAGACGAAGGGCTGAACCATGTGCGGCATCGTTGGAGTGCTGTCCGACACGCCGGCGACGGCGGTCATGATCGAGGCGCTGCGTCGGCTGGAGTACCGGGGCTACGACTCCGCAGGCCTGGCGACGGTGATTGGCGGTGCGGTGCACCGGCGCCGGGCGGCCGGCAAGCTGTCGGCCCTGCAGGACGTGCTCGACCGCGAGCCGTTGGCGGGGCTGTCCGGCATCGGTCACACCCGCTGGGCCACCCACGGACCGCCGACCGAGGCGAACGCCCACCCGCATGTCGCCGGCCCGGTCGCGGTCGTCCATAACGGCATCATCGAGAACCACGCGGCCCTTCGCGCAGAACTCGCCGCCGGGGGGGCGGAGTTCGAGAGCGCCACCGACACCGAGGTTGTGGCGCATCTGCTGGCCCGCGAGATCGCCGGCGGCGCCGGTGCCGAGCAGGCCATGGCCCGGGTGATGCCGCGCCTGAAGGGCGCCTTCGCGTTCGTCGTGCTCGTCGCTGGCGAGGAGGACCTGCTGCTCGCCGCGCGTCGGGCGTCGCCGCTGGCCATCGGGCTCGGCGACGGTGCGGCCTATGTCGGTTCCGACGCGGTCGCCCTGGCGCCGCTGACCCGCCGTATCGTCTATCTGGAGGACGGCGACTGGGCCGCAATCCGGCGCTCGGGCGTTTCGGTGTTCACCGGGGCCGGGACTCCGGTCACCCGGGCCGAACAGGTCTCCACTGTCTCGGCTGCGATGATCGGCAAGGGCAACTACCGCCATTTCATGGAGAAGGAGATCCATGACCAGCCGGAGGCGATCGCCCACACCCTGCACGCGGTGATCGATCCGGGGACCGGGACCGCGACCCTGCCGCCGCCGCTGGACGACGCGGCAAGGGTCGCCAAGATCACCATCCTGGCCGCCGGAACGAGCTACTATGCCGGGCTCACCGCGCGGTACTGGATGGAGGCCGTCGCGGGGGTGGCTTGCGAAGTCGAACTCGCCTCGGAGTTCCGCGACCGTCGTGCGGTGCTGCCGGAAGGCGGGGTCGCCATCGCCGTCTCGCAGTCGGGGGAAAGCCTGGACACGCTGATGGCGCTGCGACACGCCAAGACGCTCGGGCAACGGGTGCTGGCGCTGGTCAACGTGCCGGAGAGCACCATCGCGCGGGAGTCCGACGGCGTGCTCCTGACCCGCGCCGGGCCCGAGTTCGGCGTGGCCTCGACCAAGGCCTTCACCGCCCAGCTCACGGCCTTCCTGGGCCTCGCGATCGCCCTTGGGCATGCTCGAGGCCATATCGACGGGGACGAGGTTCGCCGCCTCGTCGCCGCGCTGGAGAGCGTGCCCGGTCGGATCGCGACGGTGCTCGAGGACGAGGCGCGTTTCCTGCCGATCGCCCACGATCTCGCCCGGGCCCGCGACGTGCTCTACCTCGGACGGGGGCTGTCCTACCCGATCGCGCTGGAGGGAGCGCTCAAGCTCAAGGAGATCACTTACGTCCACGCCGAGGGCTACGCCGCCGGCGAGATGAAACACGGGCCGATCGCCCTGATCGACGAGCATGTGCCGGTGGTGATCGTCGCGCCGAGCGACGGCTGGTTCGACAAGACCGCCTCCAACATGGCCGAGGTTCGGGCCCGCGGCGGTCGGGTGGTGCTGCTGACCGATGCCGACGGTGCCAATGCCCTGGGCGAGGGCGCGGATCATCTGGTGGTTCTGCCCGACGTCGCGCCCGAGGTGGCGCCGATCCTCTACGCCGTGCCGGTCCAACTGCTCGCCTACCTGGCGGCGGTGGAGAAGGGGACCGACGCCGACCAGCCGCGCAACCTGGCGAAAAGCGTGACCGTCGAATGAGGGACGACACCGCCGCCGCCGAGGCGCTGTTCGAGCGCTGGTGCTCCCCCGGCACGCCGGAGACCCGGCCGGGAGACACCGCGCTCGGCGAACAGGCGACACGCGGAAGACTGATGGTCTCGGGTGTCCAGGAGGGCCTGACCGACGAGATCAGCACTTACCGGTGGGAGCCTTCGGAGCCGGCTCCCGGCCGGCCCTGCGTGGTGCTGGTCCACGGCTGGGGCTCCCGGGCCACGCACTTCGCCGCGATCATCCGCGCGCTGACCGCCAAGGGGATGCGGTGTGCCGCGTTCGACGCTCCGGGCCACGGCGAGAGCGGTGGTGCCACGGCGACGCTGCCGCGCATCGCCACGGCGTTCCGCCGGCTCTGCGCGGAACTCGCGGACGAGGGGACGCCGCCGGTTGCGGCGGTCGGGTACTCGTTCGGCGGGCTGGCCGCCGGGCTTGCCTGCGTTCCGGAGGTGATCGCCGGGGAACCGACCGCCCTGCCGGCCCTGGCGCTGATCTCCACTCCGGTGACCCTGGCTTCGGCGACCCGGCGCTGGCTGGAGATGGCGGGGGAGCCTGCAGAGCGGGCGGCGGACCTGATGACCGCGTTGAGGCGCCGTGGATACGAGGGCGACCGGTTCGACCTGCTCAAGGCGGCGTCCGCGTTGCCGGAACGTCTGCTGATCCTGCACGACCGGAGCGATGAGGAGGTGCCGACCTCCGATGCCGAGGCCCTGGCTTCGCAGCGGCCGGACGCGACCCTGGAACTGACCGAGCGGTTCGGCCATGCCCGCATGCTGCTGGCCCGACCGGTGGCGCGGGCGGTTGCGGAGTTCGTCCTGTCTGAAGCCGTCGACCGGCCGTCGGGTCGACCGGCACCCACCGGGGCGGCGCCGTCCTGACCGGCAGCGCTCAGCCGGGCCGGTCGCGCACCATCATCAACTCGTCGCCATATCGCCCGGCGTGTTTCAGGGCTTTCGGGATCGTGCCGACCGCGCGAAATCCAAGCCGCGCGTAAAGGCGGGCGGCGGAGGTATTGTCCGCCCGCACGTTAAGTTCGGTGAAGTCCAGCTCCGCTCGGGCATCGGCGTGATCGAGCAGGGCGCGCATCACAGCCTCGCCGAGACCGCGCCCGCGCCAGGGGCCGGCGACGAAAACGCCCCAGATGAAGCCGCGGTGGCGCACGTTGCCGCCGGCACCGTCGCGCAATCCTGCAAGGGCGACAGCCGTACCCGCCTGAAACCCGCAGAAGATCGCGTTCGCCGGGTCCGTCAGCCGGTCGCGCCAGAACTCATCCGGTCGGTCGATCTCCTGATCCAGCGTGGTCCCGTAGACCTCGGGCGCCTCTCGCAGCGCCTGTATCCGGATCGCCCGGAGCGCCGACCAGTCGTCCGGCTGCAGCCGGCGGATGTCGGCGGCCATCGATTTCCCTCCCTTCAAATCGTCCCGGCGGTGCCTATAGTACGGGCAATCAAACCGACATCACATGCCGTCAAGGCAACCGAGGGAGCACATCATGGATCTCGCCAGCCGCCTCAAGGACCCGGAGCTGTTCAAGCAGCAGTGCTACGTCAACGGCGAGTGGGTCGGGGCCGACAACGGCGGCACGGTCGATGTCGAGGACCCGGCGACCGGGCGCAAGATCGGCACCATCCCGGACATGGGCGAGGCGGAGACCCGCCGGGCGATCGAGGCGGCCAACGCCGCGTGGAAGGGCTGGCGCGAGAAGACCGGCAAGGAGCGCGGCCAGATCCTGCGCAAATGGTTCGAGCTGATGATGGCGGCCCAGGACGACCTCGGCGCCATCATGACCGCCGAACAGGGCAAGCCGCTCGCCGAGGCCAAGGGGGAGATCGCCTACGGCGCCTCCTTCGTCGAGTGGTTCTCCGAGGAGGCCAAGCGGACCTACGGCGATGTCATCCCGAACCACGCGCCGGGCAAGCGCATCGTCGTCATCAAGCAGCCGGTCGGCGTGGTCGGGGCGATCACCCCGTGGAACTTCCCGAACTCGATGATCACCCGCAAATGTGCGCCGGCGCTGGCCGTCGGCTGTCCGGTGGTCATCAAGCCGGCCAAGCTGACCCCGTACTCGGCCCTGGCCCTGGCGGTGCTCGCGGAGCGCGCGGGCATCCCCGCCGGCGTTTTCAACGTCGTCATCGGCAAGAGCGCGTCGGCCATCGGCACCGAGCTCGCCACCAATCCGATCGTGCGCAAGATCGGCTTCACCGGCTCGACCCCGATCGGCAAGCAGCTCATGGCCCAGGCCGCCGGCACGGTGAAGAAGGTCAGCCTGGAACTCGGCGGCAACGCGCCGATGATCATCTTCGACGACGCCGATATCGAGCCGGCGGTCCAGGGCACGATCCTGTCGAAGTTCCGCAACACCGGACAGACCTGCGTGTGCGCCAACCGGATCTTCGTGCAGGACGGCATCTACGACAGGTTCTCCGAGGCACTGGCTGAGGCGGTCGCCAAGATGAAGCAGGGCAACGGCTTCGATGACGGCGTGGTGCTCGGCCCGCTGGTCGAGGGCTCGGCCGTCGACAAGGTCGAGGAGCATGTGGTCGACGCCGTGGGCAAGGGCGCCCGGGTCGCGACCGGCGGGGCGCGTCTCACCGATCTGGGGGTGAATTTCTACGCGCCGACGGTCCTGACCGGCGCCACGACCGACATGAAGATCTTCCGTGAGGAGACCTTCGGCCCGGTGGCCCCGCTGTTCCGGTTTAAGACCGAGGAGGAGGTCATCGCCCAGGCCAACGACACCGAATACGGCTTGGCGTCCTACTTCTATGCCCGCGATCTCGGCCGGGTCTGGCGGGTCGCCGAGGCCCTGGAATACGGCATGGTCGGCGTGAACGAGGGGGTGATCTCCACCGAAGTCGCCCCGTTCGGCGGCATGAAGGAGAGCGGCCTCGGCCGCGAGGGCTCCAAATACGGCGCCGACGAGTTCACCGAGATCAAGTACATCCTGATGGGCGGCATCGGGGCGCCGTGACGCGTCCCGTCATGTGAGATCGATTGCGGGCCGGGCGGGATTACCGGCCGGCCCGTGCCTTGTTGTACTCCTCCACGCCGATCTCGCCGGCGAGGAACAGGCGGCGGAGCGCGACGTCGGAAAGCGATGTCAGTTCCTGCAGGCCCGGGGACGACTGAGGTCGCTGAGTGGCTGGTGTCGCGCTGGGTCCGGTCGCTGTCCTGGTCAGCGAGGGTGCGCGTGGCAGGGTCCGCCGTTTATGGTCAGCGGAAGAGAAGTCCTTCACCAGGAAGCGGGCGTTGTCGAACGCCGTCAGGCGTTGGCCGAGCAACTGCTCCGATCTGATCCCTCGCCGGCTCGCATACCAGGCGACATCGTCCGGATTGTACCCGTAGTCCAGGATGATGCGCATGTCGGAGACGGTCCGTGTCACGTTCCTGTCGGGATCGTTGAAGCTGTCGTGGGATTTCTGATGGGCCGCGACCTCTGAAATGCGTTCCTCCCCGTCGAAACTGAAGTCGCCGATATATGTCGCTTTGCCGCCCGTGACGGAGAAGCGGGGAGCGTCGGCGGTCAGAATTCCGTCCTGAATGAACGAAACCTCCTCGTGATTGATCTCGGCCGCGGTGGCGGTGACCGCGGCGACGACCAGTGTCGCCGCGAGGCCGACGAACGGATTTCCGCCGATGAACTGCGCGTTGGTATAGGTCTTGGTGATCTCCACGGACTCGATCGCGTAATGCCCGGGCGGGACGACATAGGTCCAATGCCGGTCGTTTCTTCCGAGTTGCGCCTGGTTGGCGAACTTCACGGCGATGACGTTCGGGTCGTTCGCCACGTCGGGGCTGCCCGAATCCTCCGCATTGTCGCTGGCGGAGGTTGCCTGGATGATCCGGTTGGTGCGGGGATCAAAGCGGCGGATCGTCATTGTCAGGGGCGTGTGCAGTAGCTTCGGATCGCGCTGCCTAACGAACAGGATCGCTCCCTGGTTGCGCGTTAGCGTCAGAGGACCCTTCTCTACCATCGGCAGGGTCTTGTTCATGCAGCCGGCCAGCACGACGGCAATAGCGGCGACCTGCAACGCGATTCCAACATGCATCGAGAGATGATCCTCAAATAGTAGAATTTGTTGATATTGTGTTCGCCCATGATTGCCAACCCGCCCGTTCCTCCCCGGAAACGATGCGTCCCCGCTTGGCGGGGGTAACCTTTCGCGCTGCGCTGCACTATGTTCGCGTCAACGGAACGCATGAACATGCGCAAGCGGGAGATCGGCGATGGCCGGATACGATTACGACCTGATCACCATCGGCGGCGGCTCGGGCGGGGTGCGCGCGTCGCGGCTGGCCGGGCGCTACGGTGCCAGGGTCGCGGTGGTCGAGGAACTGCGGGTCGGGGGCACCTGCGTCCTGCGCGGCTGCGTGCCCAAGAAGCTGCTCGTCTACGGATCGCACCTGTCGCACGAGATCGAGGACATGCGCGGCTATGGGTGGTCGGTCGAGGGGGTCAGCCACGACTGGTCGGCGCTGATCGCCGCCAAGGAGAAGGAACTCGACCGCCTGCATGGCATCTACATGAACCTGCTAAAGGGAGCGGGGAACGATGTGCTGGACGGCCGGGGCAAGGTGATCGATCCCCACACCGTCGAGGTCGAGGGCAAGCGCTACACCGCCGAGCGGATCCTGATCGCCACCGGCGGCTGGCCGAGCCTGCCGGACGTCCCGGGGATCGAGTACGCCATCACGTCGAACGAGGCGCTGGAACTGCCGGAGCGTCCGGAACGGGTGGCCATCGTCGGCAGTGGCTTCATCGCCGTCGAGTTCGCCGGGATCTTCCACGGCTATGGCAGCGAGACCCATCTGATCTACCGCGCTTCCAAGGTGCTGCGCGGGTTCGATGAGGATATCCGGACCGCCCTGGACCTGGAACTGGACAAGAAGGGCATCGCCCTGCATCCGGAGACCCTGCCGTCGCGGATCGAGAAGACCGACAACTGCTATCTGGTGCACCTGACGGACGGCGAGGTGCTGGAGGTGGATGCGGTGATGTACGCCACGGGCCGGCATCCGAACACCAAGGGCATCGGGCTGGAGGAGGCCGGCGTCGAGATGGCGGCGAACGGGGCGATCAAGGTCGATTCCTACTCGCGGACCAATGTGCCGTCGATCTGGGCGATCGGCGACGTGACCGACCGGATCAACCTGACGCCGGTGGCCCTGGCCGAGGGAACCTGCTTCGCCGAGACCGAGTTCAACGACAATCCGATGTCGCCGGACCACGAGAACGTCGCCAGCGCGGTGTTCAGTCAGCCGCCGGTCGGCACGGTCGGCCTGACGGAGGAGGCCGCGCGCGAGGCCTATGGCGCGCTCGACGTCTACGTCTCCGGTTTCCGGCCGATGAAATTCACCCTCACCGAGAACACCGAGCGCGGCCTCATGAAGCTGATCGTCGACCGCGAGAGCCAGAGGGTGGTGGGCGCCCACATGCTCGGCATCGACAGCCCGGAGATCATCCAGGGGGTGGCGATCGCGGTGAAGATGGGCGCGACCAAGCGCGACTTCGACCGCACCATCGGCATCCATCCGACGGCGGCGGAGGAGTTCGTGACCATGCGCGAGAAACGCCCGGAGCCGGAGGAGCAGCAGGCGGCCGAGTGAAGCGCGAGGAGTGTAGGACGGCGGAGTGACCGGCGCTCAACCCACGGACAGTGCCATCACCCGTCGGCCCAGCCGGCCAGTTCCACCGCCACCCGCTCCAGGACCGGAGCCCAGTCGTCGTCGCGTTCCTGGCGGAACACGCGGGTGTTCGGATACCAGAGCGAGTCGGTGCGGTTGCGGCCCCATCGCCAGTCCGGGTTCGTCGGCAGCAGCGTCCAGCATTCCTTGGCCAGCGCGCCGGCGAAGTGCACCGTGTTGTTGGCCGGGCACAGCACCAGGTCGACGGCGGCGACCAGCGCGGCGAGCCCATCCAGATCGAGGATCGGCTCGATCCCGTGGCTGTGATCGATGGCGGAACCGGCCGCGTCGCGGAAGCCGTCGAGATCCTCCTGCTTCAGGCCGTACTGCAGCGAAATCAGCGCGATGCTGGGCACCGACGCGACGGCGCGCCACAGGCTGATCGGTATGGTGCGCCGGCCGCCGGTCTTCGGCGCGACCGACCGCCAGGTGATGCCGACGAGTCGCTTTCCAGGATGCCGCTGCTGCAGTTCGGTGCGCAGGCGACCGACGCGTTCGGTGTCGGGCACGATCCACGGCTCTGGGGTCGCCGTCCCGCCGCAGAACAGACCGAGCCGGTGCGGCAGGTCGCCGAGGGCGATCTGATACTCGCAGCCGTGGTGATCCTCGTGCTTTCCGGTCGGCGGATCGACATCGGGCACCGTCACCTGCGGGAAGCTGCGGCGCAGGATCGGGCGGATGCGTGGCTCCGTGAATACGGTCGGGCGGGCGCCTTGGCGCAGGAGGTGAGGCAGCAGGGTGAGGAACTGAACCTCGTCCCCGATCCCCTGTTCGCCCCAGATCAGCAGACGTTTTCCGGCGATATCCTGATCGATCCATTCGGGAATGGTGAAATAGCGGATGAACGGCGCGGCGTCGGGGCTGTCCAGTCTTCGGCGATGCTCTTCCCATCCCTCGGCGAAGCGCTCCTGGGCCAGCAGAGCCAGGGCGGTGTTCAGGTGGGCAAGCGCATGGCTGTCGCGGATACGGGTCGCGTACCAGCCGTATTTCGACGCCGATACCGGATCGCCGGCCCGGCCGAGTTCCACGCCGATGTTGTACCAGGCGTCCGGGTCGTCGGGCCGCACGCAGGCGCCCTGGCGCAGCCGGGGAAGAACGTGGGCGCGGCTCGGATCCTTGGTCGCGAGAAGGGCTAGGCGGTTGTACGGGTCAGAGGCCAGAGGGTTGATCTTCAACGCCCGCCGGGCCCAGCGCGGGTCGTCGAGCAGCCCGGAAATCTCGCAGTTGCCGGAGATGCTGAGCGGATCGACGATAAGGCCTCTGCGGAACAGCCTGATCGCCTCATCGCTCCTGTTCAACTTCTGCATGCAGCGCGCCCGGTTGAACAGCGCCGGTCCATGGGCCGGATCGAGTTCGATCGCTTTGCGGAAAAAGTCCTCCGCCTCCGTCCAGTCGCCACGGCCGAAGGACAGCAGTCCGCGGTTGTTGACGATGTTCGGGCTCGTGGGGTTGATGGCCATGGCCCAGTGGTAGTGGCGTTGCGCCGCCAGCGGATCGTTCAGGTCGCGCAACTGATTGCCGAGGTTGAACGCGCCCGCCGGCGAGCCGGGGAGGAGGACCTGTACCCGCCGGAAGCGGGTCGCGGCCTCGGCCTTGTAACCCGCATCGCTCAGGTCGTTGCCGATTTCGATGAAGACGTCGGGATCCGCCGGTGACAGAACGGTTCGCCGTCGCAGAGCCACGATCCGTCCGGCACCCGTTGCGGTCAGCGACAGCCCGACCAGATTGTCCGGCCGGTCGGGTGCCAGGAGGAGGGCGCGGCGATAGCACGGGATGGCGATGTCGGCGCGCGCCAGGTGCCGGGCCACGCCGCCGAGGTTGCCCCAAGCGGACGCGTTGCCCGGACTGATCGTCACCGCCTGTTCGATCAGCCGGGCGGCATCGATCGGGCGGCCTTCCTCGAACTCCACGGTGCCGAGCAGGTTGAGCGCGTCGGCATGATAGGCATCGCCGCTTGGGACCCTGCGATAGAGCTTGGCGGCCCGGCCGCGGAATCCCGCCCGTTGGAGACGGATGCCTTCGTGCAGGAGATCGAGTGAGGTCTGGCTCACGGTCCGGCGCTGTCCTTTCTACTCAGTTCGCGCTCAGTTCGCGGGCCACGCTCGCGACGACCGGCGCCCAATCTCCGTCGCGTGCCTGGCGATGGAGGCGGGCGCCCTCATACCATCGACATGCGTGTCCGTCCTCTCCCCACCGCCAGTCCGGATCGGTCGGCAGCATCACGTGGCAGGGCATGCCGAGGGCGCCGGCGAAATGCACCGTGTTGTTCGGTGGCGACACGATCACATCCATGGCCGCGACCAGGGTGGCGAGACCGTCGAGGTCGTGGAAGATGTTGATGCCGTGGTCGATGTCGAGAAGGTCGCCGAAAGCCGCCATGTCTCTGTTGCCGGGCTTGTACTGCAGCGAGATCAGCGCCACGTCGTCGAGATCGGCGATCGGGAACCAGTGGCTCGGCGCGACCGTTCGTCGCCAGCCGTCGTCGGCCAGGCTGGTCCAGGTGACGCCGACCAGCCGCTTGCCCGGATGCCGGCGTTGCAGCCTTTCGCGCAGGCGCAGTCGGCGCGCGGGATCGACCCGCAGGTAGTGGCGTGGACGGGCATCTCCGGTGGTGAACAGGCCGAGGGCCGCCGGCAGTTCGCCGGCGCAGATCCAGGCTTCGGCCGGGGGCAGTTCGGCAAGCACGCCGTCGGCGTCGGGCGCCTCGACGTGAAGGTCGGGAAAGCTGCGTTGCACCAGCGGTTTCAGACGGTTCGTCACGAGCAGGGTGAGGGTACCCACGCGGGCGCGAGCCGCCTCGACCAGCGTGAGGAACATGACGGCGTCGCCGATACCCTGCTCGGTGACGACGCGAAGCCGGCCGCCGATCGGTCGTCCGTCCCACTCCGGAAGTTCCGGCCAGATCATCGTCGGATCGGCGCCGAGAGCCTTGTACCGTGCCCGGTACAGCGGCCAGCCCTCGGCGAACGCGCCCCGCCGCATCAGGACGACGCCGGTGTTCATGCCTTCCATGTGGAAAGGCGCACCCGCGGCCCGGGCCCGGGCCCAGCTTCGCAGGGCCGTGTCGGTGGCACCGAGTCGCTTGTATACGTTGCCGATGTTGATCCAGGCCTGCCATTCCTTCGGGTCGAGCAGGATCCCGCGGCGACCGGCGAGCTCCGCCTCGCGGACCCGACCGAGCTGCCATAGGGCATGTGCCTCGCGGTGGCGCGGCGGTGGGGCGAGGGGATGGGCGAACCGGGCCCGCCTGGACCAGGCGAGGCCTTCCAGGGGGGCGTCGGCCATCCGCGTCCCCGCCCAGGCGTGCATGGCCCGAGGGTCGTTCGGCCGCGTCACGACGATCCGCCGGATCTGCTCGGGAGGGAGCTTCTCGCTCATGAGGCGGCGGGCGCGTCCTTCAGTTCGATTTCCATGAACACGATCTCGCGGTCGTCGTCGTTGATGACGTCGTGCTTGACGCCGGCCGGGCGGGCATAGGGTTGGCCGACGACCATCTGTGCCTCGACATCGCCGTCCGGTGTGGCGATTCGGAGTTTGCCGCCGCTGGTCGGCACGATCACGTAGGCCATGTCGTGGGTGTGCCAGCCGGTCGCGGTGCCTGGCGCGAGACGCCATTCGGTGACCCGGACCCGGTCGTCGTCGATGTGAAGCGTGGACTGCGCGGCTGGAAACGTGTCGGTCATGGAATCCTCTCGTTTGGGGTTGGCGAACGATGCCCGCTCGCGCGCCGGCGCGCAACGCGCGGTGCGGCCGGCCAGGGCGGAAATCGGCGCGAATCGGCTTCCAGTGCGGCCGCCGCACTGATAGAACGCCGGAACAAGAACAGCCGTTTTCCGAGACCCAATCCCCCGAGGGAGGGCGCAATGACGACCGAGTGGACCCCGACGACCTGGCGCGACCGGCCGATCCGGCAGGTGCCCGAGTACCCCGACCGGGAGAAGCTGGACGGCGTGCTGTCCACACTGCGCACCTTTCCGCCGCTGGTCTTCGCCGGCGAGACCCAGCGCCTGCGTTCCTCGCTCGCCGAGGTGGCGGCCGGCCGGGCCTTCCTCCTTCAGGGCGGCGACTGCGCCGAGAGCTTCGCTGAGTTCTCCGCCGACAACATCCGCGACACCGTGAAGGTGCTGCTACAGATGGCGGTGGTGCTGACTTTCGGCGCCGCGCTGCCGGTGGTGAAGATCGGCCGTCTCGCGGGCCAGTTCGCCAAGCCGCGTTCCGCGCCGACCGAGGTGATCGACGGCGTCGAACTGCCGAGCTATCGCGGCGACATCATCAACGGGATGGAGTTCGACGAGAGTTCGCGCGTGCCCGACCCTGAGCGGCTGCTGCGCGTCTACAACCAGTCGGCGGCGACCCTGAACCTGGTCCGCGCCTTCGCGACGGGCGGCCTCGCCAATCTCGAGGACGTGCACCGCTGGACCTTGGGCTTCGTCGAGAAGAGTCCGGAAGGCGAGAAGTTTGAACAGATCGCCGGACGGATCGAGGAATGCCTCGCCTTCATGCGGGCCTGCGGCGTGACGCCGGAGAGCGTGGCGCAGCTGCGCGAGACCGATGTCTACACCAGCCACGAGGCCCTGCTGCTCGACTACGAGGAGACGCTGACCCGGCGCGACACCATCACCGACGACCGGGGCTGGTACAACACCGCCGCCCACATGGTCTGGATCGGCGACCGCACACGCAACCTGGACGGCGCCCATGTCGAGTACTTCAAGGGCATCCACAATCCGATCGGCCTGAAGTGCGGCCCGAGCCTGGAGCCGGACGAACTGATCAAGCTGATCGATGCGCTGAATCCGGACAACGACCCTGGCCGCCTGACCCTGATCGCCCGCTTCGGCTCCGACAAGGTGCGCGACGGCCTGCCGCCGCTGGTCCGCGCGGTCGAGCGCGAAGGCCGGCATGTGGTCTGGTCCTGCGATCCGATGCACGGCAACACGGTCAAGTCCTCGACCGGTTACAAGACCCGGCCGTTCGACCGGATCCTGTCCGAGGTGCGCGCGTTCTTCGAGGTGCACGAGGAGGAGGGGACCTATGCCGGCGGCGTGCATTTCGAGATGACCGGCCGCGACGTGACCGAATGCATCGGCGGCGCCACCGGGGTCACGGAAGAGGCGCTGCGCGACCGCTACCATACCCATTGCGACCCGCGCCTGAACGCGGCCCAGTCGCTCGAGCTGGCCTTCCTGGTGGCCGAGATGCTGGTGCGCCGCCGCGGCGGCGTGGTGCCGTTCAAAGCGGCGAGCTGACGCGATCGCGGGAGAGGGGGCGCCGTTCTCCTCTTTCCGCCGCGGTGCTCCAGGCGCTAGTCTCCAGGGCCTTGAGATTGGCGGAATGTCCCATGAGTGCGATCGAACGCGATGAGGACGGCGGGTTGATCCCGACGGCGAACGACCTGCCGACGACCCTGCGTCATCCGACGCCGGCGACCCTGTCGGCCTATGTCGACAAGTATTTCTCGCGGACCAAGGACTGCGTCGCCGCGTTCGGCGACAAGCGGGTCACCTATGCGGTGTTCATGCGCCGGCCGGTCACCTGTGCGCCGCGGCTCGCGGTCGACTGGCTGAAATGGGTGATGGCCGAGCGCGGCGTCGAGGTCGATGTTCAGGAACTGCACAATGAAGGGGCCTGGGTCGGCGCCGGCGAGCCGATCCTCTATGTCACCGGTTCTTTCTACCACCTGGTCGACCTGGAAACGCAGTACCTGCAGAAGCTGGGGGCGGCCTGCGTCGCGGCGTACAATGCCTACACCATGTGCGTGGAACTGCCGAAGACCGCCTTCCTCGCCATGGATGCGCGGCACTGCGCCGGGACCGAGATGGGCGAGATCATGGCCTATGGCGCCAGCGTCGGCTCGGCCAAGGCGAAGAAGAAGGTCGGTGCCGTCGGGTTCGTCGGCAACGCCACTGACGCGACGGCCCACTACTTCGACCAGAACCGGGGCTTCGGCACCATGCCCCACGCGCTGATCGGCTACGCCGGTTCGACCGTGCGCGCCGCGGAGATGTTCCACGAGACCCATCCGAGCGAGAATCTGACCGTGCTGGTCGACTATTTTGGCCAGGAGATCACCGACGCGCTGGCGGTCGCCAAGAGGTTTCCCGAACTGGCGTCGGCCGGGCGGCTGGCGGTGCGCCTCGATACCCATGGCGGGCGCTACATCGAGGGACTCGACACCGCCGAGGCCTATGCCGTGCTGGACCGCAACGCTCCGGAAGCGATCCGTGGCTACCGCACCGAAGCGGAACTGAGGTCGCTGATCGGTACCGGCGTGTCGGCGGCGGCGATCTGGTCGATGCGCGAGGCGCTGGACATCGCCGGGTTCGACAAGGTGCGCATCGTCGCCTCATCGGGATTCGGGCCCGAGAAGTGCCGGGTCATGGCCCTGGCCAGGGCGCCGGTGGACGTCGTCGGCACCGGCTCCTATCTCCCTGACAAGTGGAGCGAGACCTATGCCACCGCGGACATCATCGATTATGATGGCGAACCGCGGGTCAAGGTCGGACGCGAGTTCCTGCTACGCAAAGGAGAGGCACGATTTCCGACCGGTTCCTGATCGTCGTTCACCAGAAAACGTCCACCCCCGGCCGCGTCGGCCAGCTGCTGGAGGAGCGGGGCTACACACTCGACCGCCGCTGTCCCTGCATTGGCGATGACCTGCCGGACGACGTCGGCGCGTATGCCGGCGTGGCGGTGTTCGGCGGACCGATGAGCGCCAACGACTGCCAGCGGCTGGACGGGATCCGCGACGAGATCGACTTCACCAAGCGGGTGCTCGACGCCGACGTGCCGTATCTTGGCCTGTGCCTCGGCGGCCAGATTCTGGCCCGCGCCATCGGCGGCACGGTCGAGCCGCACCCCGACCGGCATGTGGAGATCGGCTTCACCGAGGTGCGGCCGACCGCCGTGGCCGAGGACGAGGGCCTGTTCGAGCACTCGACCCATTTCTATCAGTGGCACCGCGAGGGGTTCGACGTCCCCGCCGGCGCCACCCTTCTGGCGGAAGGCACGAACTCCTTTCCGAACCAGGCGTTCCGCTACGGTGAGCGCGCCTACGGCCTGCAGTTCCACCCGGAGATCACCATCGAGATGATCCACCGCTGGAACATGGGCGGGGGGCATCGCCTCGGCGCCCCGGGCGGGCAGCCCAAGCGGGCCCAGGTCAAGGGGTGGGAGCTGTTCAACGACGGTGTGCGTCGCTGGACCCTGGCGCTGTTCGACCGGCTCGGCCTGCACCCGGTCCGCGCGCCGCTGCAGTCCGCCGCCGAGTAGGGGCGAATAGGCTCGCCTGCCGGGCCGCCTCGCGCTATCGGAAGGCATGCGGCTTCTCTTCGTCACTTCCAACCGCCTGGGCGACGCGGTTCTGTCGACCGCGGTTCTAGCGCGCCAGCTCGACGACAACCCGAACGCGCGTGTCACGGTGGCCTGCGGCCCGGTGGCGGCGCCGCTGTTCGAGGCGGTACCGGGGATCGAGCGGGTGATCCGCTGGCGCAAGGAGAGCGCCGGCCGGCACTGGCTCAGGCTGTGGACCGAGGTTGCCGGTATCCGCTGGGACCGGGTGGTGGACCTGCGCGGCTCGGCCCTGGCCTGGATCCTGTGGACGGGCGAGCGACGCATCTACCGCACGCCCCGCGGCGACGGTCATCGCCTGGAGCAGATGGCGGAAGCCCTGGGCCTCGCCCCGCCGCTGACCCCTCGTCTGTGGATCGGCGAGGAGGATGCCCGCACGGCACGCGATACCCTGGGCGAGGACGACCGAGCGATCCTGGCGCTGGCGCCGACGGCGAACTGGCCGCCCAAGGCGTGGCCGGCCGACCGGTTCGCAGATCTGATCGGCCGGCTGACCGGCGATGGCGGACCGTTGCCCGGCGCCCGCATTCTGGTTGCCGGCGGCCCCAGCGAGCGCGGCCTCGCGGCCCCGGTGCTGGATGCGGTCCCGGCGGACCGGCGGATCGATCTGGTCGGGACGGTGCCGCTCATGGCGCTGGCCGCGTGTTTCGCCCGGTGCCGGCTGGTGGTCGCGAACGACAGCGGGCTGATGCACCTCGCCGCCGCCGCGGGCGCGCCGACACTGGGCCTCTTCGGGCCGAGCGAGGAGAGGCACTACGCGCCGGCCGGACGTCGCGCCGCCTGGGTTCGGTCGCCGGTACCGGCGGCGGACCTGCTGGCGCGTTCCGGCACGGTGGACGGGCGCCCGGGCGCACTGATGGACGGGCTGGCGGTGGACACGGTGGAGCGGGCGGCCCGCACGCTTCTCGAGCGGCATTGAGGCGGAGGACGCATGGACCGCAAGGCGATTGTCCCGGATGCGCTACGGAGCTGTTACGACGACTGGAAGATGTCGCCGGGGCTGGTGTCCGGCAACCATCTGTTCTGCACGGGCTTCACCGGGACCGGCCCGGACGGCCATTGCTCGCCCGATCCCGAGACACAGTTCCGCACGGCGTTCCAGCAGGTCGAGATGGTTCTGATGGAGGCCGGGCTGGACTTCGGCGCGGTCGTTGAGATGACCTCCTATCACATCGGCCTGCGCGACCACCTCGACCTGTTCCGCAGGGTCCGGGCGGAATATGTGCGCGAGCCATATCCCGCCTGGACGGCCATCGAGGTTGCCGGTTTCGCCAGCGCCGATACGATCATCGAGATCCGGATCGTCGCCTGCGTAGCTTGATCTGGACGGGAGCGGGCGGGGTCGACTCAAGCGCCCGGCTCAGCGCGTTCATCGCCGCCTCGATCTCGATCTCGGCCATCCGGTCGACCCGGTATTCGCCGCCGCCCTCCGGCTCCAGAGCCACCAGATTGGGATAGATCGTCAGGGGCGGCGAGCCGCCGAAGAGGCCGATCGAGGCGGTACCGGTGGCCGCCGCCAGGTTCAGCATGCCGCTGTCGTTCCCCAGGTAGACGTCGCTGGTCGCGACCAGGGCGGCGGCGACGCCGATCGGCCGGTTCACCGCCAGCACCACCGAGCCGCGGGCGTTCAGGACGATCCGCTCCGCGCTCTCGCGCTCGGCGTCTCCGCCGAACAGGATGACGCTGCCGCCGGTGCGGTCGGTGAAGGCCCGCGCGAGCTTGATGAAATTGTCCTCCGGCCAGCGCTTGAACGGTTCCGACGCGCCGATACCAAGGCCGAGCCAGGGCCGCGGCAGGTCACCGTACAGGCGTGTGGCCTCGCCCCCGGCTTCCTCCGACGGGGACATGCGCGGTGTCGGATCGACCTCGATCCCGTGGCCGCGCAGCAGCAGGCTGGCCCGGTCTCCCGGAGGCAGCTTCCGGTCGGTCTTGGGCAGGTCACGGTAGCTGAAGCGCCGGGGGATGCCGGCCAGTCGGGCGGCCGCGGCGTAGCGCCAGGAGCGGTGCAGGATCCAGACGGTCTCCGGCGCCAACCGGCGCAGGTCGGCGGCGAGCCGGAAGACACCGAACGGGCCATCGTGGCGACCCCACCGCTCCCCGCCCTGCGCCCGTTCCAACCAGTAGACCCCGGAGATCCAAGGCGAACCCGCGAGCATCTCGTCGGCGAACGACCGGCGCTTTGTCATGACCGCGACGGTTCCGTCCGGCGACGCGTCGGCGAGCGCCTTCAGGTGCGGCAGATGCCAGACCATGTCGCCGATTCCCGGCAGTGGCTGGATCACCAGCGTCTTCGTCACGCCCGACTCCCGTCAAAACCTTGCTCTACCCCCGTCGGACTGCCTACACCACTCCGGCCGCGCCGTCAGCGGGCCAACGTGTCCGCGGCGGGCGCCGCCACAGCCGAGAGGATCGTCCGATGCCCGACGCCAGCTTCCGCCTGTACATGGCCATCAGCCTCGACGGCTACGTCGCCGACGCCGAGGGCGGCGTCGACTGGCTGAATGCCTTCGAGACGGGGGTCGATTACGGGACCGACGCCTTCATGGCCGAGGTCGACACCCTGATCATGGGGCGTGCCACCTACGATCAGGTCATCGGCTTCGGCGTCTGGCCCTACGCGGGCAAGCGGACCTTCGTGCTCACCTCGCGCCCGATAGAGGATGCGCCAGTGGATGTCGAAGGGACGTCCGATCTGGCCGGTCTGATCGCCGAGTTGCGGGAGCAGAAGGCGCAGGTGTGGATCGTCGGCGGCCCGGCCGCGGTCGACGGCTGCCGGTCGATGGGGGCGCTGGACACGGTGGAACTGTTCGTCATGCCGGTGCTGCTGGGATCGGGCATCCCGCTCTTCGCCGGCGAGGCCGAGGCCCTGGGCCTTCACCTAGTCTCGGTCGACGCGTTCGATACCGGGGCGGTGGCCGTCAGATATGAGGTGGAGTGAGCCGGAAATCGCTCCTAGTATCGCGGGAAACGCTGTCAATGGAGTCCTCGATGTCCCTCGCGGCCAATGATTCGACCAAGCCGAACGATCTCGATCCGTTCTGGATGCCCTTCACCGCCAACCGCGACTTCAAGCAGCAGCCGCGGATGTTCGTCGAGGCGGAGGGCATGCACTACATCACCGCCGACGGCCGTCGGGTGCTCGACGGGACCTCGGGCCTGTGGTGCTCGAACGCCGGCCATCGGCGCAAGCCGATCGTCGACGCCATCCGCAAGCAGGCGGAAGTGCTGGACTTCGCGCCGGCGTTCCAGATGGGCCATCCGCTCTCCTTCGAGTTCGCCTCGCGGCTGACCCAGATGATCGAGGGCTACAGCCAGGTGTTCTTCACCAATTCCGGTTCGGAATCGGTGGACACCGCGCTGAAGATCGCGCTCGCCTATCAGCGGGCGATCGGCCAGGGAACGCGCACCCGCCTGATCGGGCGCGAGCGGGGATATCACGGCGTCGGTTTCGGCGGCATCTCGGTCGGCGGCATCGTCGGCAACCGCAAGCAGTTCGGCACCCTGCTGACCGGCGTCGACCACATCCGCCACACCCACGACCTGGAGCACAACGCCTACACCAAGGGCGAGCCGGGCTGGGGCGCGCACATGGCCGACGATCTCGAGCGGCTGGTCGCACTGCATGACGCCTCCACCATCGCCGCCGTGATCGTCGAGCCGGTGGCCGGGTCGACCGGTGTGCTGATTCCGCCGCAGGGCTACCTCAAGCGCCTGCGGGAGATCTGCGACAAGCACGGCATCCTGCTGATCTTCGACGAGGTCATCACCGGGTTCGGCAGGCTCGGCTCGCCGTTCGCCAGCGACTATTTCGGCGTCAAGCCCGACCTGTTCACCACGGCCAAGGGCATCACCAACGCGACGGTGCCGATGGGTGCCGTGTTCTGCCGCGACGGCATCTACGACGCGTTCATGGACGCGCCGGAAGGCTCGATCGAGCTGTTCCACGGCTACACGTACTCGGGTCATCCGCTGGCCTGCGCCGCCGGACTCGCCACCATCGACCTGTACCGCGACGAGGGGCTGTTCGAGCGGGCGGCGGAACTGGCGCCGTACTGGCAGGACGCCATGCACTCGCTCAAGGGCTCCAACCACGTGATCGACATCCGCAACCTCGGTATGGTCGGCGCGGTCGAACTCGAGGGCATTCCGGGCAAGCCGACGGCGCGGGCCATGGACGCCTTCAAGCAATGCTACGAGAAGGGGCTGCTGGTCCGCACCACCGGCGACATCATCGCGCTGTCGCCGCCGCTGATCGTCGAGAAGGGCCAGATCGACTTCATCGCCGAGACTGTCGGTGACGTCCTGCGCACCTTGCATTGAGCGACGGAGGGCGTAGGGAACGGGTTTCGCTACGCTCTTCAATAACTTGCGCGTTTCCACTAAACTCCTCGAATGAAAGCGGCCAGCCGCTTGGTCTTGGATGGGGGTGGAAAGCGATGATGACACTGGGACAGGGTCCGATGCGGACCGTTCTGGTGGTCGCTTTTGTCGGGCTGCTGGCGGGCTGCGCGGGTGTGGGGGCATCGGTGCGTTCGGCAGTTGACGGCGTGAAGACCGCCTTCGATCCGCCGAAAGAGGAGCCGGCGCCCGACGTGGAGCCCCGTTACTGCTACAGGACACTCGGCAAGGTGAACTGCTATCCGCAGCCTCTGCCGGCCAGCGAGGCGAACCGGCTGGTCGGCTATCAGGGGCCGGCCCCGCGCGCGACCAGCGGGACGGGACCTCTCAGCCCGTGACGGTCACCGTTTGCCTGTCTCCGTCACTGCGGAACCGCCGGTGACGGCCCGCTTTCCCGGCCTGCTGCTTGCGCTGAGCCTGTGTGCGTTCCCCCACGCGACGCAGCCGGTGCTGGCGCAGGATGCCGACGTTCCGGTGCCTCAGACCTACGGCGATGCCATGCGCTGGTACCGCGACGCCGCCGAGGCCGGTGACGCGAAGGCGATGTTCTACCTCGGCCTGACCATGGAGCAGGGCTTGCGCGCCGGCGCCGATGCGCGGGAGGCGGTGGCCTGGTATCGACGGTCGGCCGATGGTGGCTTCGCCCTGGCTCAGTTCAAGCTCGGGCAGCTCTACCAGTTCGGCCAGCTCGTCGAACAGGACGCGGATCGCGCGCGGCGCTGGTATGCCGAGGCGGCCGCCCAGAACCTCGCCGACGCCCAGTACAATCTGGCGGTGATGCTGGAGACGGGGGAAGGCGGCCCGGTCGATGGCGAACGGGCGCAGGCGCTCTATCGGGACGCCGCCGCCGGCGGAATACCTGAGGCGTTCGTGAACCTGGCAGGGCTGCTGGCCCAGGGCGACCTGGTCGAGCAGGACCTGGTGGAGGCACTGAAATGGCTTCTCCTGGCCGAGCGGGCCGGCGTCGAGCAGGGGCAGGCAATGGCGGCGGCGGTCCGCCAACTGCTGAACCCGGTGGAGGTGGCGGATGCCGAAGCACGGGCCGATCGCTGGGCGAGCACCCGGGAGGGCGGACGCCCGCTGCCCCGGGCGGTGGAGTAGGCGTGCGGCCTTAACCCTCGGAATCATCGGCGATTCCTTGAACGATTCGTCCATCAAAACGTTTCAAATTGCTCCGACTGTGCTCTAGAAAGCACCTCACCAAAGCGCTGACATCAGGAGGCGGACCGCCGGTCGAGGTCCGCGAGTTGCATGAAGCCGCCGCTCTGCGTCGATCTCGATGACACGTTGCTGCGAACGGATCTTCTGTTCGAGTCGCTTCTCGTCGCGCTTCGACGGCGCCCGTGGATCCTGTTTCTGCTGCCGTTCTGGGTGGCGGGTGGACGGTCGTCGCTGAAGCGCCGGCTGGCGGCGATTGCCGGCGACGGAGTCGACATCGACCTGTTGCCGGTGACCGAGGATCTCGTTGACTACCTGCGCGCCGAGAAGACGGCGGGCCGGCGGATCGAGTTGGTGTCCGCTTCCGACGGAGTCCTGGTGGCGAGAGTTGCCGAGCGGTTCGGCGATCTGTTCGACCATGTCGAGGGCAGCGACGGCGTCACCAATCTGAAGGGGCCGGCGAAAGCCGCCGCCCTGGTCGCCCGTCATCCGGACGGCTTCGTCTACGCCGGGGACAGCACCGCCGACGACGCGGTTTGGACGCGCGCGGCCGGCGCGATTCCGGTGAACGCGGCCCGCGATCGGCGCGCCGCCATCGACCGTCTGGCGCCGGTCGAGGCCGAATTCGGGACTCCGGTCAGCCTCGCCCGTGGAATGAAGTCGGGTATGCGCCTGCACCAGTGGGCGAAGAACGGGCTCATCTTCCTGCCGCTTCTGCTGACCAGCGCCTATACCGACCCGGCCATTCTGCTCAGCGCTGTCGCGGCGTTTCTCGGTTTCTCGTTGGCGGCCAGCGGCACCTATCTGCTGAACGACCTGCTCGATCTCGGCGCCGATCGGGGGCATCCGACCAAGAAGCGGCGGGCGCTCGCTTCCGGCCGCCTGCCAGTCGCGGTCGGACTTGTCGCGGCCCCGGCGCTGGTGGCGATCGGCCTGGTCCTCGCCGCTCTGGCGGGGTGGGGTGTGGCCGGCTGCCTGGCGGTCTACCTCGTGCTGACGCTCGCCTACTCCTTCGGGGTCAAGTCGATGGCGGTGGTCGACGTCATCGTGCTCGGCGCGTTGTTCACGCTTCGCCTGTTCGCCGGCCATACCCTGGTGGAAGGCGGGGCGCCGGTCTGGCTGCTCGGGTTCTCGCTGTTTCTGTTCACCAGCCTCGCCCTGGTCAAGCGGCTGATCGAGGTGCGCGGGCTGGAGGCGCGCGGGCTGGAGGCGATTCCGGGTCGCGGCTATCGCGCCGGCGACAGCGGATTTGTCGAGAGTTTCGGCATCACCACGAGCGTCGCCTCGGTGGTGATCTTCATGATCTACCTTGCGATCGAGCCGGAGCACGCCAGACGTCTCTCCGACCCGGAGTGGCTCTGGGTCGTGCCGGCGATGCTCGGCTTCTGGTTGCCGAGGGTCTGGCTGCTGGCGCGGCGCGGTGAGGTTCATGACGACCCCGTGGTGTTCGCCCTGAAGGATCCGCCGAGCCTCGTGCTGGGCGCCGTCGCCTTTCTGGCCATCCTGGTGGCCGCATGACCGTGCGCGAGGATCATCGGGTTCTCGCCTGGGGGCGCGTGCACCGTGGCCGGCATCTGGTGGCGGCACCGCTCTCGCGGGCGGAGATCCCCGGCGCCGCGCGCGATACGGCCGATGCCGGCGGCTCGACACTGGCCCACGGTCTTGGTCGGTCCTATGGCGACAGCGGTCTCAACCTCGGCGGCGGTCTGGTCCGTACGGCCGGCCTCGACCGTCTGATCGCGTTCGACCGGGACACCGGGGTGCTGCGCGCCGATGCGGGCCTGTCCCTCGCCGCGCTGTTGCGCGTCACCGTGCCAGCGGGTTGGTTCTTGCCAGTGACACCGGGGACGAAGTTCGTGACCCTGGGCGGCGCCGTTGCCAACGATGTGCACGGCAAGAACCACCACGTTGCCGGAACGTTCGGCCGCCACGTCACCCGATTCGGCCTGTGGCGGAGCGACCGGGGCGAACTGACCTGCTCTCCTGAGGAGAACGCGGATCTTTTCGCCCTGACCGTCGGAGGGCTCGGCCTGACCGGCGTGGTCACCTGGGTGGAACTGCAGCTCGAGAGAATTGCCAGCGCGGAGCTCGATGTCGAGAACCGACCGTTCGACGACCTCGACGCCTTCTTCGCGCTGTCCGAGGAGTCGCAGTCATGGCCGTTCACGGTCGCCTGGGTCGACACGCTGGCGCGGGGGGCGGGCCTCGGGCGCGGGATCTTCTCGCGTGGGCGCTGGGCGGAAACCGGCGAATTGCAGCCCCATCGCGACGGTGGCCCGCGGATGCCGTTGGACGCGCCCGGCGGGCTGCTCAACAGCCTGACGGTCGGTGCCTTCAACCGGCTCTACCGCGCGCGTCCCGGCGCGCGCTTCCATGGCCGCCAGCACTACGATCCGTTCTTCTATCCGCTCGACCGGCTGCGCGAGTGGAACCGGATGTACGGCCCGCGCGGCTTCTACCAGTGGCAGTGCGCGATCCCGAGCGAGGCAATGGTCTCGGCAACCCGCACGCTGCTCGACAGCATCGCCGCCAGCGGCGAGGCGTCGTTCCTGGCCGTGCTCAAGACTTTCGGCGACATGCCTTCGCCCGGTGTGCTGTCCTTTCCGATGCCGGGCGCGACGCTGGCGCTGGACTTCCCGAACCGGGGGGCGGACACGCTGGCGCTGTTGGGGCGCCTGGATCGGGTTGTGGCCGAGGCGGGAGGACGTCTATACCCCGCCAAGGACGGGCGCCTGCCGCAGGCGATGTTCCGCGCCGGTTTCCCGCGCTGGAGGGACCTCGAGGCGGCGCGCGATCCGGTTCTGATGTCGAGTTTCTGGCGCCGCATGACCGAGGAAGGGTGATCCGAGATGGCCGCGAATAGCCGCATTCTGGTGCTGGGGGCCACCTCCGCCATCGCCGAGCACTGGTGTCGCCTGCGCGCGGCATCCGGCGACAGTCTGCTGTTGGTGGCGCGCGATGGCGATAAACTGTCGTCGATCGCCGCCGACCTCAAGGCACGGGGCGTGGCAAGGGTCGAGTCCGTGGTCGAGGATCTGGCCGAGACCGCCGATGCGGACGCGCGGTTCGCCCGCTGGTCCGAGACCCTGGGCGGTGTCGACATCGTCCTGCTCGCCTACGGCATCCTCTGTGACCAGCAGGAGGCGCAGAGCGATACCGACATGCTGCTTGCCGGCATCCGGGCGAACTTCACCTCCGCCGCGGTCTGGTGCGAGTTGTCGGCTCGCCGGTTCGAGGCGGCGGGGGCGGGGACGCTGGTCGCCATCTCGTCGGTCGCCGGCGATCGCGGACGTCGGACCAACTACGCCTATGGCGCGGCAAAGGCCGGCCTGTCGACCTATCTGGAGGGGCTGGCCCACCGGTTCGCCGGAAGCGCGGTCACCGTGATCTGCGTGAAGCCCGGCTTCGTCGCCACGCCGATGACCGCTCATATCGAGGGGCGGGACGGCCCGCTCTGGGCCACGCCGGATCAAGTCGCCGGGGACATTCAGGCGGCCGTAGAGAAGCGGCGGCCGGAGATCTACACCCGCTGGTTCTGGTATTTCGTGATGCTCATCATCCGCAATCTGCCCCGGCCCATCTTCAACAAGATGAAGATCTGATCCCATGGCGCGTATCGTCATCACCGGCGCCGCCGGCCTCGTCGGCCAGAATCTGATCGCGGGTATCGTCGACCGCGCGGACCTGCAGATCGTCGCCATCGACAAGCATCCCAGGAACACGCCGGTTCTGGCGCGGCTGCATCCCGGGATCGAGGTCATCGAGGCGGACCTGGCCCGGCCGGGCGACTGGACGGGGGCGTTCAAGGGGGCGGACGCCGTGATCCAGCTCCACGCCCAGATCGGCGGTCTCGATGCCGACACCTTCGAGGCCAACAACGTGCGCGCCACCACGCTGGTGCTCGACGCGATGAAGGCCGAGGGCGTGCCGTACCTCGTGCACGTCTCCTCGTCGGTGGTGAACTCCAAGGCCGTCGACTTCTACACCGAGAGCAAGAAGGCCCAGGAGCGGCTGGTGGTGGAGAGCGGGATCGCCCATTCGATCCTGCGCCCGACCCTGATGTACGGCTGGTTCGACCGAAAGCATCTCGGCTGGCTCGCCCGTTTCATGCAGCGCGCGCCGGTGTTTCCGATCCCGGGCAGCGGCCGCTACATGCGCCAGCCGCTTTACGCCGGCGATTTCTCCGACATCGTGCTGGCCTGTCTCGACGGCCGGCGCGAGGGGGCCTGGAACATCTCCGGCCAGGAGAAGATCGACTATGTCGACCTGATCAAAGCGGTACGCCGGGCGAGCGGAGCGAAGACGCCGATCCTGCACATTCCCTACAGCCTGTTCTGGCTGCTGCTGCGGGTCTATGCGGTGTTCGACCGCGATCCGCCCTTCACCACCAAGCAGCTCGAAGCGCTGGTGACGCCGGACAGCTTTGAGGTGATCGATTGGCCGGGCATCTTCGGCGTGCGTTCGACGCCGCTGGACGAGGCGCTGGCGGCCACCTTCAACGACCCGAAGTATTCGGGCGTGATCCTGGATTTCTGAGGAGGCCCGGATGGCCAAAGTAGCGATCATCGGCGCCGGTGCCATGGGCCTCGCCGCCGCCTACCACGCGCTGGAGGCGGGGCACGAGGTCGTCGTCTACGAGGCGGACTCCGTGCCGGGCGGCATGGCCGCCCATCTCGATCTCGACGGGCTGTCGATCGAGCGCTTCTACCATTTCATCTGCAAGGCGGATCAGCCGACCTTCACGCTGATGGAGCGGCTCGGCATCGCCGATCGGATGCGGTGGACGCCGACCTCGATGGGGTATTTCGTCGACGGCAAGATGTACCGCTGGGGCGATCCGGTCGCCCTGCTGACCTTCCCCAAGATCGACTGGATCTCGAAGTTCCGCTACGGCCTCCAGATGTTCCTGGCGACCAAGCGCAGGGACTGGTCGGATCTGGAGACCGTGTCCGCCAAGGACTGGATCGAGAAAGGGGCGGGACGCCGGGTCTACGAACTGCTGTGGCGCCCGCTGTTCGATCTGAAGTTCTTCGAATACGCCGACAACGTCTCCGCCGCCTGGATCTGGACCCGGATCAAGCGGGTCGGGACCTCGCGGCGCTCCCTGATGCAGGAGGAACTCGGCTATATCGAGGGCGGATCGGAAACGCTGGTCACCGCCCTGGTCGAGGCGATCGAGGCGCGGGGCGGCACGATCCGGCTCTCGACACCGGCGCGTGAGGTCGTGGCCGAGGACGGCAGGGTCGTCGGCGTGCGTACCGACGCCGGCGTCGAGCCGGCCGAGGCGGTGATTTCCACCATGCCGACGCCCTACGTCTCCAGCCTGGTGCCGGCCCTGTCCGACGACTGGAAGGCGAAGTACGACGCCATCGTCAACATCGGCGTGGTCTGCGTTCTGCTCCGCCTGAAGAAGCCGGTCACGGAGCATTTCTGGGTGAACATCAACGACCGCGCCGTCGAAATCCCCGGCATCATCCAGTTCTCCAACCTGCGGCCGGTCGAAGACACCGTCGTCTACGTGCCGTTCTACATGCCGACCAGCCATCCGAAGTTCGCTCGCGACGACCAGGCGTTCATCGACGAGTCAATGGCCTGCCTGAAACACCTCAACCCGGCCATCGGCGATGACGATCTCACGGCGTGGACCGTCGGCCGGCTGCGGCACGCCCAGCCGATCTGCGAGCCGGGGTTCCTGGCGAAGATTCCGCCGGTGCAGACCCCGATCCGCGGCCTGCAGATCTGCGATACCTCGTTCTACTATCCGGAGGATCGGGGAATCAGCGAGAGCGTGCGGGTTGCCGAGGAGATGGCGGCGGCAATCCCGGCATCCATATCGGGATAGGAGGCGGGCGTGGCGCGCGCGATCGTTCTCGGCGAGTTCGGCCGGTTTCTGGTCACCGGCGGCATTGCGGCCGGTGCCAACGTGGTCTCCCGCTGGCTGCTGAATTTCGCGATGCCGTTCGAGGCCGCCGTGGTGGTCGCCTATCTGATCGGCATGACGACCGCCTACGTGCTGTCCCGGCTGTTCGTGTTCGCCACCTCCGGGCGCAGCGTGCGCGACGAGTTCTTCCGCTTCGCCATCGTCAACGTGGTGGCCCTGATCCAGGTCTGGTTGGTGAGCGTCGGCCTCGCCCGCTATCTGTTCCCGGCGGTCGGCTTCACTTGGTACGCCGACGACATCGCCCACATGATCGGCGTGGTGATCCCGGCGGTGACCAGCTATCTCGGCCACCGGCACTTCTCCTTCGCCGCCCGAACCGCCGAGCCGACGGGTGAGGGGGAACGGTGATGCGGATTGCGGTCGCGCTGTCGGTCGCCCTGGCGCTTGTGACCCTTGCAGCCGGCGCTGCCTATTCGCTGCTGCTCTCCACGTCGGTGCCGATCGGCGACATCGTCGACTTCTACCACCAGTTCATGGAAGCGGACGGGTTCGCCGGCTACGGCCTGAGTGAGCTGTTCAGGTGGCACAACGAGCATCGCCTTGTCGTGCCCAAGCTCTGGTTTCTGGCGGATATCGCACTCGTCGATGGCCGGCAGAGCCTGTTGCGGGCGGTCATCTTCCTCTCCGCCCTGTTGCATGCCGGTCTTCTCGCCCTGCTGTTCCGCAGCCTCGGCCATTCCGTTCGGACGACCGGTCTCGCCGCTCTCGTCGCCGCCGCGGCTTTCGTGTCCCCGGTTCAGTACGAGAACCTGCTTAATGGGTTCCAGGTCCAGTTCGTTCAGGTTTGGCTGTTCGCCACGATCTCCCTGGCGCTCATCGCCTGGGCGCCGGCACGCGAGGATCGGCCGCTGGCAATCGGTCTCTGCGTCGTCGGTGCTGTTCTGGGGGGGCTCGCCTCGACGTACAGCATGTTCAACGGCGTGGCGGTCTGGCCGTTGCTGGTGGTGTTCGCCTTCTGGCGCCGGCTGCCGCTCGGCTGGTGCCTGCTGCTCGCGGCGGTCGGCGGGGCCGTCGTGGCCGCGCAGATCACGGGGTTCCTTGCCCGGCCAGGCGCCGGTGGCGGCTATGCCACGGGGATCGATCCTTTCACGGTCCTGCTCTTCATGGGACGCTATCTGGCCTCCGCGCTTGGTCAGATCGGCACCCTGGGCCAGGAGGTGGTTGGCATCGCGGCGATGGCCGCCGTCGTCGCCGGGGGGCTCCATGCGTTGGTCCGACCGGCATCGACGCCGCCCGCTCGCATGGCGCTGTACGCGCTCGGCGCCTTTCTGATGGTGGCGGCGTTGGCGACGGCGCTCGGCCGGCTGCACATCGGTCTCGGGGCCGCCGATTCCTCCCGCTACACGACACCGTCCATGCTGTTCCTGGTGACGACGGGGCTGCTCGCCTTCGACCTGCTTCTGCGCACCGGACGACGGCAGGCGATCGCAGTGTCGCTTGGCGTCGGGGTCGTGGTCCTGCTGGTGCCGGGACTGGTTCATGGCCTGCGTGGTCTTCCGCATCGTCTGGCCGCCCGCGACCTGGCGGAACTGACCGTCGTCAGCCATCTGGCCGCCGGCTACCGCCCGGACACGCTTCTTCATATTTATCCGGAATGGCCGCCACGCACGACAACCGTGCTCGACGGCATGCGCAGGTTCGGGATCGGTCCTTTCTCTGAGATCGACCGCTTCCGCCCGCCTCAGGGCGCGCTGGCTGACGGTCCGACGGTCGAGACGCCGCTCTGTGACGGCAGCGCCGAGCGCCTGCGGGTCGATCCGGTGACGGGCGTGACCGTTTCCGCCTGGCTGGCCGACGCCGAGAGCGGAAGACGTGCACCCTGGCTGGTTGTCCGGTCGACGGATGGCAAGGTCCTGGCCTGGGGAGCGGCGCTGGAGCCGCGCGGCGACCGGGTGCCGATTCCCGAGCCGGGAATGTTCGAGCGCGGGCTGCGTGGTTTCGGGCCGGCGCCGGAGGCGATGGTCGACAGTGCGATCGTCGAAGGTGTGTTCGCCGATGGCACCCGCTGCCGGCTGCCGGGCACGGTGGCGGCGCTTCCCGACCGCTATATCGCCGAACTGCCCGTCGGCGCCCGTCCCGCCCTCCCGGACGGTTGGACGTTCGAGGGCGAGCCGCTCGCCGGCGGTACGGGAGACACGGCGGTTCCGGATGCCGCCCGGCCGGTCTACGGCTCAATGGGTCTGAACGACCGGCGCTTTGCCGCGTCGGCGACGCTCGGCGTGCCAGGCGAGGCGCGGGGTGTCCTGCTGCCGCTTCGCAGCCAGAACTGGCCGTTCGGAACCACGATCATCTTGCAGACGGCCGACGGTGTGACGCTGGACGACGTCACGTTGACCCGGCCGGTCCGCGACTGGGCATGGCTGGTGCTGAAGGCACCGCAAATGGATGAGGGCATGCGGATCGTGATCCGCACCGTCGAGCGTCATCCCCGCAACGCCGTGGCGTTCGGCACGCCGTACTGGTTGCCGTGAGCGTGGGGGGCGCATCGGCACCGCGCTTCGCGCCCTATGACAAGGGGCGGTTTCAACTGACCTTGGGAATAAAGGAGATCGCGCCGGCGGAGTGGATCGATGTCGACCCGCACTATCCCGAGCACATGGCTGAAAAGAAGCGTCTGCTGGCGGAGCGTCACGGCGATGTCTTCGGCGCCACAGTCGGCAGCGAGGAGGCGCAGTCCGAATGTCTCGACATGTTGGAGGCGGACCTGGCGGCGCATCACCCGGCGCTCGTTTCCCGACAGGACGGCCATCTGCTTACCGCCTGGGACGGTGCGGCGCTCGCACGGGCCGATTTCACCGCGGCACCGCTGGATCTCGCCGGCCGTCTGGTCCAGGAGGACCTGTGCCTCATGGTGCCGGCGGAGGAAGGTCACCGGCTGATCGCGGCGACCCTTTGCTTCCCGGCGCGCTGGCGGCTCGCGGAGAAGCTCGGCCGACCGATGAGTGCGATCCACGCACCGGTTCCCGGCTTCAACGACCGTCTCAACCGGCCGGTAGAGCGGTTCTTCTCGGGCATCGGACCGGACCGGCTCTACATGCGGCTCAACTGGTCGGTACTCGACGATGCGGCGCTGTTTCAGCCGACCGGCCACGGACGCGGGGAGTTGGACCGAACGATCACGCCGGAGAATGCCGACACCCGCCTGCACATCCGGATCGAGCGCCAGACATTTCGCCGATTGCCGGCGAGCGGTGCGCTGGTCTTCGGGATCAAGACGTTGATCGACCCGATCACGACGGTCGCCGAACGGCCGGACCTGGCGGCGGCGATGCTGGGCTCGCTGCGGACGATGCCGGACGACATGCGCGCCTACAAAAGCATGGCGCCCTTCGCGTCGGCTCTGGAGACGTGGCTGCTGCGGCATACCGGTTCTTGACCTGGCGAATCTGGATGCGAATTAAACCGTATCGGTGGTGGGTGGCCGGATGCGTTCCACAGTGTCGACCATGTTTCCGGTATGTTTACGAATTGCGCCTAAAATGCATACAATATCCATAGCAGCAGTGTGGGGGTTGATGTGAGCGTGAACGCGAGGAGTCGCGAGCGGGCGGTGTTTGCATATGCCGGCCTTCCCTGCTGATGACCGACAAGAACAAGCAGCTTCTGGATAAGCTCGTCGCGCGCGGGCGAACGCTTCGGGTGCAGAAAGCCGGGGGCGGACGCCAGTCGCGGATCAACACGCGGGTCTTCAACTGCTTCCGGCTGACCAAGGTCGCCAACCAGGAGGGGCGGATCTTCCGGCCTCTTTTCTTCACCGACGCCATGAACTCGTGCATCGTCTCGAAGGAGGTGGTGCCGTCCCACATGAAGGCGCTGATGCGTCCGCACCAGCTCGCGACGAAAGTGCATTTCCCGTATTCCGACGAATACGTTCCGCAGGCGATGGGCCGGGTGGGCGGCAAGTCGGTCTATGTCGGGGAAGCCAATTTCGAGCGCAAGCTGGATGACCATTTTCTGGGATCGCAGCCGGAGGAGGTGCGGGAGCACGACATCGAGATCCTGCGGATGTTCGATACCCTGCCGTCGCTCGACCCGTTCCTGATCCGCGACAAGTTCGAGATCAACGAACTGGAGATCGACGAGGTCTATCTGCAGATTCCGCTTGAGGAATGGCAGGACATCAAGAACAGCATCATCGGAAAGTTCCGCCCGCTCGCCCGTATCGCGTTCTCCGGCGTCTCGAAGGACGAGGACCTGGAACTCCACACTCTGCGGCTGGTCGAGAAGATGTGGGAGGCGGTCGACGTCGAGCTTCTGAAACCGCTGACGATGGCGATGCGGATCGAGACCTCGGACGCCGGCGCCCTGTACTATGCGTGGAAGGGGATCGTCTATTACGACTACAAGATCTCCAACATGCAAGCTGAACTCACCAAGATGATGGAATTCCTGGTCCGTCTGCATAAGGACCGGAGCATGCGGATCTACAACGGGTCCGTCACCACAGACTGGCAGGTCCCGCTGGCGCGCATAAAGGAACATCGCAGCGACCTGAACGCGGTCATGGGCCGCTATCACAAGGTCTATGACGACTTCTTCGTCAAAGGTGAGAATCCGGTCGAGTTCCGCCAGTTCTTCGCCATCGCCGAGGATCTGTTCTGGTTTCTCGGGGGCACGATTTCGATCCTGGACAGCTGCGTCGAGCAGTATCAGCGGTTCATCGAGAAGGGCCAGTACGTGCCGGAGGCGCTGGTCGATCTCTGGAGCGACCTGGTCGAACTGACCAAGACGGAGTAGGACCGCTCAGCGGCTTTCGTTCGCGAGTTTCAGGCGCTCGAGGTAGAGCGGATCGAGTTTCGGCGCCCGAACCCGACGGCGGTCCGGTTCGACCGCGTCGAGCGGCGTGCAGGCGACCAGCTTGTCGTGCGCCTCGATGGCGAGCTGCCGGTAGACGTCGGTCCCCGACCGCTTCCAGGAAATCTGCTGCTCGTCGAGTTCGCGTACCACGCGGGCCGGGGAACCGACGGCGAGGCTGTTGGCCGGGATCCGGTCGTTCGCCTTGACGAAGGCGAGGGCGGCCACGATGGCGTTCTCGCCGATCTCGGCCCCGTCCATGACGACCGCGTTCATGCCAACCAGCGCGTTTCGCCCGATCCGGCAGCCGTGCAGGATCGCGCCGTGGCCGATGTGGCCGAAGCTCTCGACCACCATTTCGGCGTCGGGAAAGGAATGGGCGACGCACGTTTCCTGGAGGTTGCTGTCGTCCTCCATGACGATCCGCCCAAAATCGCCACGCAGAACCGCCCCCGGTCCGACGTAGCAGCGGGCGCCGACGATGACGTCGCCGATGAGGACCGCCGCCGGATGCACGAAGGCGCCGGGATCGATGACGGGAACCACGCCGTCGTAGGAATAGACCTGGGCCATGGCTGTTCTCTCTTCCTTCGGTTCGGGGACATCATCCGCTCTGACCGGGCGGTGCCGATCGCATCGGTCAATGGCCGTAGTCGATGGTGATGTTGTCCGTCAGCGGGTAGCACTGACAGGTGAGAACGTAGCCGCGCCGGACCTCGTAATCCTCCAGAGCATAGTTCGCCTCCATCTCCGCCTTGCCTTCGACCACGACGGCGCGGCAGGTCGAGCAGACCCCGGCCTTGCACGCGTGGGGCGCGTCGAGTCCCGCGCCCAGGGCGGCGTCGAGGACCGACATGCCGTGCTTCGGCATCTCGATCATGCGCTTCTCGCCGTCGAGCAGGATCGTCGCGGTACAGGTCTCCTCGCCGCGCCCGGCCGATGCTGCGTGCGTGGGGCGCCGACGGACGCGGCCCGGCTGACCGCTGGCGAACAGTTCGAACTTGATCCGCTCGTCCGGCATGCCGTGCGCCTTCAAGGCGCCGGCGACCGCGAGCATCATCGGTTCGGGCCCGCAGATGAACGCGTGATCCGCGCGCGCGACATCGATCCATCGCGCGAACAGGGCCTCGCACTTGGCGGCGTCGACGCGGCCGGAGAACAGCTCGATCTCCTGGGTGTCGTTTTCCAGCACATGGACGATGCTGAGCCGGCCGAGATACCGGTTCTTCAGGTCCTCCAGATCCTCGCGGAACATGATCGTGTTCGACGACCGGTTGCCGTAGACGAGGGTGACGGTCGACTTCGGCTCCTCGGCCAGCACGGTCCGGATGATGCCGAGGACCGGGGTGATGCCGCTGCCGCCGGCGAAGGTGAGGTAGTGTTTGGCCTTCTCCGGCTCGATCGGGCCGTGAAAGGTCCCCGCCGGCGCCATCGCCTCGAGCTCGGTGCCGACCGCGAGGCTGTCGTTGGCCCAGGTCGAGAAGCAGCCGCCGTCGACTTTCCTGATCCCCACCTGAAGCTGATCGCACCCTCGCGCGACGCAGATCGAGTAGGAGCGGCGCACCTCCTCCCCCTCGAACTCGCGGCGGAACGTCAGGTACTGACCGTGGGTGAAGGTGAAGGCGTCACGATCCTGAGGCCGCGGCTGCAGGGTGAGGACGACGGCGTCGCGGGTATCGCGCCGTATCTCGGTCACGCGGAGGGGAAAGAACGCTGCCATCAGTCTCGCCGGAGCCTCAGATGCACTTGAACAGGTCGAAGGGCTCCAGGCAGTCGTCGCAGCGATACTGGGCCTTGCAGGGGGTCGAGCCGAAGCGGCTGATCTCGGACGTCTGCGGGGAGCCGCAGCGCGGGCAGGCGGTGGTGCTCGGCGGGGCGATGCCATAAGCGCGGAGGGCGGCGCGGCCGCGTTCGGTGATCCAGTCGGTGGTCCAGGGCGGCGAGAGCTGTCGTTTGAACTGCAACTTGGCGATCCCGCGCCCGCGCAGCGCACGGTCGATCTCGATCTGGATGACCGTGCTGGCGGGACAGCCGGAATAGGTCGGCGTGAGGGTGACCTCCAGGGTATCGCCGTGCCACGCGACGTCCCGGATCACCCCGAGGTCGACCAGGCCGATCACCGGAATCTCCGGGTCGGGCACCTCCGCGAGCCAGTCCCATACCGTGTCGACGGCCGGGAGCGAAGCCGCACCGGACACCGCCGCCGTCACCAGGTGCCGCCCGGATAGGTGCGCTGGAGGACCTGCATCTCGGCGAGCATGTAGCCGAGATACTCGGTGTGCAGGCCCTGCTTGCCGCCGCGCTGGACATATGCGTCCGCGGGCCGGATCAACGTCGCCTCGGACAGCGTGGCCTCGACATGGCTGGACCAGTCATCGGCGATCGCGTTCAGATCCGGCACGACCCCCGCCGCGGCAAGGCTTCTGTCGACCGCGTCCGCCAGGACCATCTCGCCGGTCCATGGCCACAGATCGTCCAGCGCCCGCTGCATGCGGTCGTGGCTCTCTGCCGTCCCGTCGCCCAGGCTGACCACGAGGTCTCGGCTGCGGGTCAGGTGATACGCGGTTTCGCGCGACGCCTTGGCGGCGATCTCCGCGAGGCGGGGATCCGCGCAGCCGGCGAGCGCGGTGAGAAGGGGGTGGTGCCAGGCGTCGAACAGGTACTGGCGCATCAGTGTGCAGGCGAAGTCGCCGTTCGGCTGTTCGACCAGGAGCAGGTTACGGAACCCGCCGGCATCCCGGCGATAGGCGAGGTCGTCGGCGCTGCGGCCCTGTCCCTCGATCTCGCCCGCCAGCGCCAGCCAGAGCTGGGCCTGGCCGACCAGGTCGAGGGCGATGTTGGCGACGGCGATGTCCTCCTCGAGCGCGGGCGCATGGCCGACCCAGGCGCCGAGACGCTGGGCCAGGACGAGGCAGTTGTCGCCGAGCCGAAGCGTGTAGGCGAAGAGCGCGTCGTCGCGGGAGCCCGCCTCGGCCATCACATGGCGCCCACGTCGTCGGGGATGTCGAAGAAGGTCGGGTGACGATACACCTTGCTGTTCGACGGCTCGAACAGGGGGCCCTTCTCGCCGGGTGCGCTCGCGGTTATGTCGGTGGCGCGAACCGCCCAGATGCTCACCCCCTCGTTGCGCCTCGTATAGACGTCGCGGGCGTTCATGATCGCCTTCTCGGCGTCGGGGGCGTGCAGGCTGCCGACATGGCGGTGGGAGCCGCCATGCTGCCCTCGGATGAAGATCTCCCAGAGGGGCCATTCGCTCATCGTCGCCTCCGGATCAGGCCGCGTCGGCGCGGCGGCCGGCCTTCTTCGCCGCGTGCGCCATCAGGCCCTCGCGGTACCAGGCGCCGTCCTCCCAGGCCGCAACCCGGTCGGCCAGACGCTGCCGGTTGCAGGGGCCGTGGCCCCTGAGCACCCGGTGAAACTCCTCCCAGTCGATCTCGCCGAAATCGTAACCGCCCTTCTCCTCGTTCCACCTCAGGTCCGGGTCGGGAATGCGGAGACCCAGGTATTCGGCCTGGGGCACGGTCTGGTCGACGAATTTCTGGCGCAGCTCGTCGTTGGAGTTCTGCTTGATCCTCCAGGCCATGGATTGGGCCGAATGGACGGACTCCCCGTCGGGCGGCCCGAACATCATCAGCGCCGGCCACCACCAGCGATCCAGGGCGTCCTGCGCCATGGCCTTCTGGTCGGCCGTTCCCTTCAGGCAGAGCTTGATCAGCGAGTCGTAACCCTGGCGCTGATGGAAGCTCTCCTCCTTGCAGATCCGGATCATGGCCCGGCTGTAGGGTCCGTAGGAGCAGCGCTGTAGCGGCACCTGGTTCATGATCGCGGCGCCGTCGACCAGCCAGCCGATGGTGCTGACATCGGCCCAGGTCAGGGTCGGGTAGTTGAAGATCGAGGAGTATTTGGCCTTGCCGCTGTGCAACTGCTCCAGCATCTGGTCGCGGCTGATGCCGAGGGTCTCGGCGGCGCAGTACAGGTAGAGCCCGTGTCCCGCCTCGTCCTGTACCTTGGCCAGCAGGATCGCCTTGCGCTCGAGCGTCGGCGCCCGGGTGATCCAGTTCGCTTCCGGCAGCTGGCCGACGATCTCTGAATGGGCGTGCTGCGAAATCTGGCGGATCAGCGTCTTGCGGTACCCGTCCGGCATCCAGTCTTTCGGCTCGATCTTGATGCCGTCGTCGATCCGCTCCTGAAATGCCCGTTCCTGCGGGTCCATTTCGTCGAGCGTGCGGATACGGCTGGAGTCCGTCTTGATCTGCTGTGCGTACATGATCGGTCCTCCCGGGCCGGCGTCCTTCGGGACGTTCGCGCTTTTCCGTAAGGATGCGTCGCCAAAGGCCGGAATCCAAGCGGCACGATGGCGCAGGTCCACGACCGTAGATAGGTCAGGATCAGTGTCGTTTTCAGAACAATCCTACCTGCCGCAGCGCCTCGCAACGTGCCGAAAGGGGCACAAAACCAAGGTCGTGCGGGTGTCGGCGATTTTACATGAATTTCTGCCGACGGGGACGACAGCCCGTTTCTTCAATGTTACGGTACGCCCTCGGACGGGACGATGGGGTCCAATAAACAATCAAGTTCCAAACACGCAGAGACCCTCGACAATCGCTCGCAGAGTACCAATCGGAAGGGAGCTATCCATGTCAGATAACAACCGCGACGAGTTGATCGATCGCATGGCCGCGGAGGCGAAGCGCGGCCGTCTTTCTCGGCGTGACTTCATGCACTACGCGATCGCCGCGGGCGTCACGGCGTCGTCGGCCGGCGGCCTCTGGACATCGAAAGCGGCGCTCGCCGCGCCGAAGCGCGGGGGGACGTTCCGCCTCGGCACCCACGACGGGAACACGTCGGACACGCACGATCCCGGGACCTATCTCAGCTTCTCCATCATTCAGCTGGCGCACACCTACCGCAGCTACCTGACCCAGATCACGCCGACCAATGAGCTGGGACCGGACATCGCGGAGTCCTGGAGTGCGACGGATGACGCGACCGAGTGGACGTTCAAGCTGAGCAAGGACGCGTCGTTCCACAGCGGCAAGCCGTTCACGGCGGTCGATGCGATCGCCTCGCTGAACCATCACCGGGGTGACAAGAGCACGTCGGCCGCCAAGGCCCTGCTCAAGGACGTCGTCGACATCACCGAAGTTGACTCGCACACCATCACCATCAAGCTGGCGACCGGCAACGCCGACCTGCCGTGGCTGATGACCGACTATCACCTGGCCATGTGCCCGGCGAACAGCGATGGCAGCATCGACTGGCAGAGCGGCGACGGCACCGGGCCGTACAAGATCGTCAAGAACGAGTTCGGCGTCGGCACGTCGCTGGTCCGTCATGACGGCTGGCACGGCGAGGGCGCGTATTTCGATGCGGTCGAGCTGATCACCCTGAACGACCCGAACGCGCGCCAGACGGCCCTCGTGACCGGTCAGGTGGACGGCATCACTCAGCTCGAGCTGAAGACCCTGAGCCTGCTGAAGCGCAATCCGAACATCGCGATCGACAATGTCCCGTCGGGCGCTGCGATCACCATGCCGATGATGTGCGACATGGCGCCGTTCGACAATGCCGACGTGCGGATGGCCATGAAGCTCGCGATCGACCGCGAGGAGATCATCAAGAAGATTACCTTCGACACGGCCATCCCGGGCAACGACTTCCACATTTCGCCCAACATGCCGTACTGGCCGGATCTGCCGCAGCGGACCTACGACCCGGAGCAGGCCAAGTTCCACCTCAAGAAGGCTGGAATGGAGAACCTGTCGGTCGAACTGACCACGGCGGACAGCGTGTATTCCGGCGCCGTCGACATGTGCGTGCTCTACTCGGAGCAGGCCAAGAAGGCCGGCATCGACATCCAGGTCAACCGGGCGCCGAACGACGGGTACTATTCCGACGTGTGGCTGAAGGTGCCGTTCTGCATGGTGCAGTGGGGCGCGCGTCCGACGCCGGACGTGATGCTGAGCCTCGCCTACAAGGACGATGCGGCCTGGAACGAGAGCCACTGGCAGAACGCGCGCTTCAACGAACTCCTGCTGGCCGCCAAGGCCGAGCTCGATCAGGAGAAGCGGGCCGCGCAGTACCGCGAGATGGCCGAACTCGCCCGCGACGACGGCGGGACCATCATCCCGATGTTCACGAACTTCGTGTACGCGCGGAACAAGAAGGTCGCCCACAACGGGAACCTGGCCGCGAGCTGGCAGATGGACGGCGCCCGCGCCTGCAGCCGCTGGTGGTTCGCCTGATCCGAAGACCGGCCCCGGTCGTCTGTTGACCGGGGCGCGACGTGACTGGTGGACCTTCCGGCGGCATGCCGGAGGGTCCACCGGCTCCTTTTTTGAAGATGTACGTTTGGCCGGGGGGCTGTCGCGTCGGTGTAATGCGAGCCGAGGGAATTCGGCCGGCACCATTGGCAGCAAGCCAACGAGAAGCGGTTGCAGAGGAGGCGGACGATGACCGACGTGTTGAGCATCGTGCTCAAACGGCTCGGACTAGGTGTGATCACGCTGCTTGTGATCTCCGTTTTGATTTTCTTCGCGGTTGAACTGCTGCCCGGCGACATCGCCGAGGCCGTTCTGGGGCAGGGCGCCACCGAGGAGAACCTGAAAGCCATGCGGGAGCAGATGGGGCTGAACCAGCCTGCGGTCCTGCGGTACCTGCAATGGCTTTGGGGCGCCGTTCAGGGCGATTTCGGAATCTCTCTGATTTCCCAGGAGCCGGTCGTCGACGCGATCGGGCCGCGGCTTGCAAAGACGCTGTTCCTCGCCTCCTACGCGGCGGTGATTGCGGTGCCCGTGGCGATCCTTCTCGGTGTCGTCGTCGCGCTGCTGCGCGACACGCTGTTCGACCGGGTCGCGAACGTCCTGACGCTGACGTCGATCTCCTCGCCCGAGTTCTTCCTCGGCTACGTCCTGATCCTGTATTTCTCGGTCAAGTGGGGGATGTTCGACGCGATCGCGCAGTTCGATGACGACATGAACTTCTTCGAGAAGCTGCATGTCGCGTTCCTGCCGGCACTGACCATGGTGCTGGTGGTGATCGCCCACATGATGCGGATGACCCGGGCGTCGATCATCAACCTTCTCGCCTCGCCGTATATCGAGATGGCGCGCCTGAAGGGGACGCCGGCCTGGAAGGTCATCGTCAAGCACGCCCTGCCGAACGCCTGGGCGCCGATCATCAACGTGGTTGCGCTGAACCTCGCATACCTGATCACCGGCGTGGTGCTGGTCGAGGTGGTGTTCGTCTATCCGGGGATCGGACAGCTGCTGGTCGACCGCGTCGCCAAGCGGGACTTCCCGGTGGTGCAGGCCTGCTGCCTGATCTTCGCCGCGACCTTCATCCTGCTGAACCTGGCGGCCGATATCGGCGCGATTCTGACGAATCCGCGTCTTCGGCATCCGAAGTGAGGGGCGCGCCATGAGCACTTTCGTCATCGGCTACTACGCCCTGCTGATCGGGGCATCCTGTCTGGCCGCCTACTACAGGGTGCAGGGTACGTTCCTCACCCTGTTCTCGCTGACCCTGGTGTCGTTCATCGTCGGGATCGTCGGCGGCGTCGACGCTTTGTGGAACATCACGGTCTGCGTCGCCGCCATCGCGCTCGCCGCGGGGGTCGCCTATTCCCTGCGGGAGTTCCTGGTCATCGTCTGCCCCCGCGACCTGTCGCGGGCGTTCCGCACGGCGCCGCTGACCGCGACGTTCGGCATCTTCGTGATCGGGACCTACGCGATCGCCGGAATCTTCGCGCCGATCATCGCCCCGCACGGCGAGGCGGAGATCATCGGCCTCGCCTTCGAGGAGCCCAGCGCCAACATGCTGCTCGGGGCCGACCAGCTCGGCCGCGATATCTTCAGCCGTCTGATCTACGGCGCCCGCAACACCGTCGGCCTCGCCCTCATGGCGACCACGCTGGCGTTCGTCATGGGGGCCCTGGCCGGACTGCTGGCCGCGACCCATGGCGGCTGGTTCGATCAGTTCATGGGGCGTCTCGTGGACGTCATCATGTCGGTGCCGTCGCTGATCTTCGCGCTGCTGCTGCTGTCGATCTTCGGCACGGGCGTGACGGTGCTGGTCGTCGTGATCGCCGTGATCTACTCGCCCCGCGTTTTCCGCCTCACCCGGGCGGTCGCCGGCAACGTGGTGGTCATGGACTACATCGAGGCGGCACGGCTGCGCGGTGAGGGGACCTGGTACCTCATCCGCAAGGAGATCCTGCCGAACTCGACCGCCCCGCTGATCGCGGAGTTCGGCCTCGAGTTCTGCTTCGTCTTCCTGCTGGTGGCGGGCCTGTCATTCCTCGGCCTCGGCCTTCAGCCGCCGACCGCCGACTGGGGCTCGATGGTGCGTGAGAACGCGACGCTGATCTCCTTCGGTGTCGTCACGCCGCTGTTCCCCGCCGCCGCCATCGCCCTGCTGACGGTGGCGGTCAACTTCGTCGTCGACTGGATGCTGTTCCGGTCCTCCGGCCTGAAAGGGGTGTGATCATGGCGGACAAGAAGAAAGAGGTCCTGCTCAAGGTCCGCGACCTGCGGATCGAGGGTTACACGGACGAAAAGTGGATCGAGATCGTTCATGGCGTCGACCTCACCCTGCATCGGGGTGAGGTCATGGGCCTGATCGGCGAATCCGGGGCGGGCAAGTCGACCATCGGGCTGGCCGCCATGGGCTTCGCCCGCGACGGTTGTCGGATCTCCAGCGGATCGATCGAGTTCGACGGTATGGAACTGACGACCACGCCGGAAGCGGACCGGAGGGCGTTGCGCGGCTCACGGATCGCCTATGTGGCGCAGTCGGCGGCGGCGTCCTTCAATCCGGCGCACAAGATCATCGACCAACATACCGAGGCGCCGGTCCACTACCGGATCCGCAAGCGCATGGAAGCCCAGGAAGACGCGATGGAGCTCTATGAGCGTCTGCGTCTTCCCAACCCGTCGGAGATCGGCTTCCGCTACCCGCATCAGGTCTCGGGTGGGCAGCTGCAGCGGGCGATGACGGCGATGGCCATGGCGTGCCGTCCCGACCTGATCATCTTCGACGAGCCGACCACCGCGCTCGACGTCACCACCCAGATCGAGGTGCTGGCGGCCATCCGCGACATCGTCGAGCAGTTCAACACCGCCGCCATCTACATCACCCACGACCTCGCCGTCGTGGCGCAGATGGCGGACACCATCAAGGTGCTGCTCAAGGGCAACGAGGTCGAGGAAGCCGACACCGAGACCATGCTGAAGAACCCGAAGGAGGACTATACCAAGTCGCTTTGGGCGGTGCGCAGCTTCCAGCGGCCTCAGAAATCCCGGCCCGGCGGCGACGCGGTACCAGTGGTGTCGGTGCAGAACATCGACGCCGCCTATGGCGACACCAAGGTGCTCAGCGACGTCTCGTTCGATATCTATGCCGGCATGACGGTGGCGGTGGTCGGCGAGTCTGGGTCCGGCAAGTCGACCACGGCGCGCTGCATCACCGGTCTCCTGCCGCCGACCAGCGGCAAGATCATAATGAGCGGGGTCGAGATGCCGGCCAGCTACAAGCAGCGGAACAAGGAACAGCTGCGCCAGGCGCAGATGATCTACCAGATGGCCGACACCGCGCTGAACCCGAAGGTGAAGATCTGCGACATCATCGGGCGGCCGGCGGAGTTCTACATGGGCCTCAAGGGCGGCGAACTGAAGAGCCGGGTCGACGAGCTTCTCGACCTGATCGAGCTCGAGCCGTCCAAGTTCTACAACCGCTATCCGCCGGAGCTGTCGGGCGGTCAGAAGCAGCGCATCGGTATCGCCCGGGCGCTGGCGGCGGAACCGTCCTTCATCATCTGCGACGAGGTGACCAGCGCGCTCGACCAGTTGGTCGCGGAGGGTATCCTCAAGCTGCTGGACCGACTGCAGCAGGAACTGAACCTGGCCTACATGTTCATCACCCACGACCTGGCGACGGTCCGCTCCATCGCCGACGAGGTCGTGGTGATGAAACAAGGAGAGGTGGTCGAGCAGGGACCGAAGGAGGAAATGTTCACACCTCCGCACCATCCCTATACCGACCTGCTGCTGTCGTCGGTGCCGGAGATGGATCCCAATTGGTTGACCACCGTGCTCGAGGAGCGCGGCGTCGACAATATCGGCGAGGCGGCGAACGCCTGACCGGAGCGGCCTGCGGCCGACCGATTTGAACCCGCCAGTCTCCAGCCGGCCCCGATCGCAAGACCGGGGCCGGCGGTGTTTTCGCCCACCGTACGGGCGGCATCGTGCGATTGCCGCAATGAACGTTGAAGTCGATCCAGGTTCCCCGCCTCCGCGGTCGCCTGTACAGTCCCGGTGGCGTGCCTGAGGTGGGGGCTTGGTGATGTCGCGGCGCTGGAGCGTGTTCTGGATCGTTGCCGTTCTCGTGCTCGCGGGCAGCGGGACGATCTCCTACTGGGTCTACCACGCCCAACGCGATGAACTGATCCGGACCAACAGCGACGATCTGCGGGATGCGACGGCGGCGTTCAGGCAGACTCTCGCCGGCGTGTTCGAACCGGCCCTGACGCTTGGCGGCACGATTGCCGATTCGGGAATCCGTCAGGCCTCGGTCGAAGAGCGGCCGGAGCTGTTCTTTGCAGTGGCGACCGGGATCGTGCGCCAGTTCGAGCAGATCAACGGCGCGTTTCTCGGCTTTCCGGACGGCAGCTTTCTGCACGTGCAGGACCTGGAGTCGAGCCACGGCGGGGATGGCGCGCGAGGCGGCGGTCTGTATCGCAGGATCATCGACGATCCGCAGAACGATCGGCGTGGGCGCTGGCAGACCTACGTGCCGGAGACCGGGGAGGTATTCTCTTCTTCGCGGCGCAGCGAGCCTTACGATCCGCGGGTCCGGCCCTGGTACCAGGCGGTGCTCGAGGACGGCGAGGCGCACTGGACCGACGCCTATGTCTTCGCCTCCAGCGGCCGGTTGGGGGTGACCTACGCGCAGCCGATTTATGACGTGGACGGCGCGTTGTGGGCGATCATGGGGGTCGACCTGTCCCTCGGTTCCCTGTCGCAGACCCTGCTCACCACCTCGACGGCGCTGGCCGGCGCGGCCGACATCGTGTTCGCCACCGACTTTGCCGACAAGATCCTCGGGCACCCGGAGCTCGTGGCGCTGGGCGAGGACGTGGAGGTCAGCACGGCGGAATTCCTGGAACGTTACCGCGACCCGTCGAGCTTCGAGAGCATCGCCGCCCGCCAGCTGCAGTCGGGACCCGGTGTCCAGGTGGTCCTGGCCGAGGGCCGGCACCTGCTTACGACCAAGGCCGATCTCGATCCCGAGCGGGCGATGCCCATGCAGATCTATCTGGCGCGCGACCTCGACCACGTCCTCGTCGATGCCCGCGCCGTCGTCTATCGGAACGTGGCGCTGGCCTTCATCGCCGTCGTCGTGTTCGGCGTGGTTGCCTCCTACGCGGTGAAGCTGAGGGTCGAGGTCGCCCTGCGCGAGAAGGCCGAGGCGGAACTGATCGAGGCGCGCGACGTCGCCGAAGCCGCGACCCAGGCGAAGTCCACCTTTCTGGCGACCATGAGCCACGAGATCCGCACACCGATGAACGGCGTGATGTCCATGGCGGAACTGCTCGGCCTTACCGATCTGGACGGCGAACAGCGGCGCATGGCGAAGATCATCACCGGTTCCGCGACGGCGCTGCTGACGATCATCAATGACATTCTCGACTTCTCGAAGATCGAGGCCGGAAAGCTCGAGATCGAGGCGGTCCGGTTCTCGCTGATGGATGTGGTCGGCGGGTCGGCCGAACTGCTGGCGACGCGGGCCGAGGACAAGGGACTCGACCTCATCGTCGAGAACGACCCCAGCCTGATCGACGGCCGGATCGGCGACCCCACCCGGGTCCGCCAGATCCTCCTCAACCTCGGCGGCAATGCCGTCAAGTTTACCGAGAATGGCGGGATAGCGATCCGCGTTCGCCGGGTCAGGGCGGCGGAAGATCTCCCGGGAACTGTCGAGCGACTGCGCTTCGAGGTGTCCGACACGGGGATCGGTCTTACCGAGGAGCAGCAGGCCAAACTGTTCCAGGCATTCGTCCAGGCCGACAGTTCGACCTCCCGCAAGTACGGCGGCACGGGGCTCGGCCTGTCGATCTGTCAGAAGCTCACGGAACTCATGGGCGGCACGATCGGCGTCGAGAGCGTCATCGGCCAGGGATCGACGTTCTGGTTCGAGTTGCCGCTGGAACCCGTGGGCGATGCGCCGCCACGCTATCCCGACGACCTGTCTGCGGCTTCGGTGGCGCTGGTCGGCCTGTCGGAACCGGTCGCCGACGTGGCGGAGACCTATCTGCGCGCCACCGGTGTCGAACGGATCGATCGGATCGCCTCGCTGGAGGAAGCCTCAGGCAGCCGCACGGTGTGGATCGTGCGGGCGCGCGCGGCGGACCCATCGGGCGCCGGACTGGAGTTGCTCGACGGCCACGTCGCCTTCCTCGGCTACCGGGCCGAGGTGGCGGAGCTGGCGCCGGCACTGAAGGCGCGGGCGTCCGCGCTGTTGACGGTACCCGTGTCGCGCAACGCGCTGTGGCGTGCGACGGCGATCGGTCTTGGCCTGCGGCCGGCGGAAGAGATCGAGGCGGACGTCCGGGACGACCTCGCCTTCGCGCCCCCCGATGTGGAGGAGGCGCGGGCGGCCGGTGCGCTCATCCTGGTCGCCGAGGACAACGAGACGAATCAGATCGTGGTGCGCCAGATGCTGGGCCGCATGGGTTTCGCCTGCGAGGTGGCGGAGAACGGGAGGGTCGCGCTCGACATGCTGCAGGTGCCCGGTTACGGCCTGCTGCTGACCGATTTCAACATGCCGGAGATGGACGGGTTCGAACTGACCCGGACGATCCGTCGGGAGGAGGCGGCGGGCGGCGGGCGGCTGCCGGTGGTGGCCCTGACGGCGGATGCGCTGGCCGGAACCGAGGAGGCGTGTCTAGAGGCCGGGATGGACGGCTACCTGACAAAGCCGATCGACAGCCGCAAGCTGGGGGCGATGTTGGCGAAGCACATGCCGCAGGCGCTTCCCCTGCGGCGCGAAGCCGGTGCTGGGTCCGAAGGCGTCGAGGCCGGGCCGGAAATGGATTGGGATCCGGACATCTTCGATCCCGAAGTGCTGGGGGCGTCCTTCGACGGCCTGGACGATGAGGCGAAGGCGTTGATCTCCGATGCCGCGGCAACGTGGAGCGACCGGATCGAGCGCATCGACGCGGCGATGGCCGCCGGCGACCTGAAGACCGCGCGTGACGTGACCCATGCCCTGAAGGGGGCGACGCTGTCCGTCGGGGCCAACCGCCTCGGACGCATCGCCTCGGACCTTCAGGACTGTCTCGACAACGGCGACGCCGAGATGGCGGCGATCATGGTGGAGATTCTTCATCCCACTTTGGAAGAGTTCCAGGGAACTTTGCCTAAAATATTAGAGTTGTAACGATCGCGTGACCTGTGAAAATATTTTTCGATCTTTCATTTCACGACTGATCGCGACGCTGGAGCACTGAGCATGGTCGCATACGGGCAGGCCAACCCTTACGAGAACACGCGGGTTCTCGTCCTGGAGGATGAGAGCCATATCCGGCAGATCATCTGCCGCTTGCTGCGCCAGATCGGGTTTCGCCTGATTCACGACGTCGCCAACGGGGCGGACGGCTTCAAGGAACTGCTCAGGGTGAAGCCGCAGGTTATCCTGTGCGACATCCACATGGAACCGATCGACGGCCTGACGTTCCTGCGCAAGCTTCGGGGCCTGGGGCAGCCGGAGTTCACGCGGGTTCCGGTGATCTTCCTGACAGCGGACGCCCAGCGCGAGACCGTGGTCGAGGCCAAGGACCTGCGCGTCGACGGCTATCTGGTGAAGCCGGTGTCTCCGAAGCAGCTCAAGCAGCGCCTCGACGCCGTCCTGTTTTCCGAAGACGCCTGATTCCGGGTCCGCGCGGGCCACACCGACCCGTTGGCGCGTCCTTCCCGGCGCGCTATCGTTTCGGTAACGCGGGAAAAGCAGCGACGGAGAGGAAGAGATGGGCAAGGAATCCTGGAAGTTCAGCCATAACGAAGCGGCCAACGCCGTGTTCACCGAGGGTATGCGCAAGATCTTCGAGTATCGCGATCTCGGGGTGAAGGACGCGACCAACGGCGATTACGTCGCCCATATCGTCAAGGCCAACGGCCGCAAGGACAGCGACTCGGTGCAGCACTGGCATGTCCATGACTGCGACTTCCAGATGGTCTACGTGCTCAAGGGCTGGGCCAAGTTCGAGTACGCGGGCGAGGGTGTGCACACTATCCGCGAGGGCGACTGCATCAACCAGCGCCCGCTCATTCCCCATCGCGAGATCGAGTGTTCACCGGACATGGAACTGCTGGAGATCGTCTCACCCGCGAGTTTCGAGACCCGCATCGTCGACGCACCGGCCGACGCGGCCGAGTAAGCACGCATGACGGTTCGGATCGGACGCTTCCGGATCGACCGGGTGGTCGAGTCCGAGGAACCTCTCGTCGCACCCGAGATCTTTTTCCCGGAGTCGACGCCGGACGTGTTCGAGGCTCATGCGGACTGGCTGGAGCCGCGCTACGTCGATCCGGTCAGCGGCAAGCTCATCATCTGCGTGCAGAGCTACGTCCTGCGGACCGGAAGGCACACCATCCTCGTCGACGGCTGCGTCGGCAACGACAAGCCGCGCGACGTCTTTCCACAATGGGACCGCCAGAGTTACCGGTACCTGGAGACCCTGGCGGAGGTCGGTGTGAGGCCGGAAGAGGTCGATATCGTCATGTGCACCCACCTGCACACGGACCATGTCGGCTGGAACACGCGGCTGGTCGACGGCCGATGGGTGCCGACCTTTCCAAACGCCCGATATCTGTTCGCCCGACGCGAAGTGGAAATCTGGCAGGAGCGGCTGCGGACCGAGGAGCCGGTCGGCCATGTCCAGGCTTTCATCGACAGCGTCGTGCCGGTGCTGGATGCCGGATTGGCGACCCTTGTCGAGGATGACCACGAGATCGAGGACGGGCTGTGGCTGGAGCCGGCGCCCGGTCACACCGCGGGGAACGTGATCGTCAACCTGCGCTCCGAAGGGCGTTCGGCGGTAATCTGCGGCGACGTGATCCATCACCCGGTGCAACTCGTCCGGCCGGACTGGTCGAGCCGGGCGTGCGAGGATCGGGTGAACTCGCGCCGGACCCGTCGGGCCTTGCTGGATCGATGCTGCGACACCGATACCGTGCTCGCCCCGACGCACTTCGCGTCGCCGAGCATGGGGCGGGTGGTCGGCGTTGACGACCGGTTCGGTTACGAGCCGGTGGAATAGAGCAAATCACGATCAGATGGAAACATCCGATCGTGTGAATTCGCTTTATTTTTTAATAGTTTAGAGGTCGGTTTACGGTTCAGGTCGACTCGATCTGAACCGATCGCGCTCTAGAAAAAAAAGCTCCGGAGCCGAGGCTCCGGAGCGCGGGTGATCTGCGACCGATAGGTCGCCGACCGGGCGGTCAGGTGTAACGGTAGGGCCGGCCGGCCTTCTCCATGTCCTCGTTGTACTGCTTGAAGATCTGGACGACCTTGGCCTTGAGCGGCGACTCCTTGGCGATCTCGTCCCAGAACACCCGGGCGGCGGCCTCGACCGTGGCCCATTCGGCGTCGGGAATCGTGGTCAGCTCCATCTTGGTGCCGTTCACGCGCAGGCTGGCCTCGCCACCCCAGTACCAGTACTGGCGGTAGTAGTGCGACTGGTCGCAGCACACCCGGAACAGGGTCTGCAGGTCCTCCGGCAGTTCCTCCCAGCGGCCCATATTGGCGAAGAACGAGCCGCACCAGGCGCCGGAGATGTTGTTGGTCAGGAAGTAGTTGGTCACGTCGGCCCAACCGACCGTGTAGTCCTCGGTGATGCCGGACCAGGCGATGCCGTCGAGCTCGCCGGTCTGCACCGCGACCTCGATGTCCTCCCACGGCAGGGTGACCGGCACCACGCCGAACTGGGTCAGGAAGCGGCCGGCGGTCGGGAAGGTGAAGACGCGCTTGCCTTCCAGGTCCTTCAGCGAGTGAATCGGGTCCTTGGTCGCGAAGTGGCATGGATCCCAGGCGCCGGCGGAGATGTGCTTGACCCCGACCTTGGCGTACTCCTCCTCCCAGATCGCGCCGAGGCCGTACTGGTTGAACAGCACCGGCACGTCGAGCGAGTAGCGCGAGGCGAAGGGGAAGTAGCCGCCGAACACGGTCACTTCGGTCGGCGAGGCCATGCTGTCGTCGTCCGACTGCACGGCGTCGATGGTGCCGCGCTGAAGAGCGCGGAACAGCTCGCCGGTCGGAACGAGCTGATCGGCATAGAACAGCTCGATCTGCATGCGGTCGCCGGCGATCTTGTTGAACATGTCGATGGCCGGCTTGACCACGTGCTCGGCCAGTGCCGGGCCGGCATAGGTCTGCATCCGCCACTTGATCGTCGACTGGGCGATCGCCGGCGTTGCGAGCGCAGTGGCCGGCGCCGCGGCGGCCGCGCCCTTCAGGAACGTCCGTCTGGTTGTCATGAAGCCCTCCTAGTCTTTTGGTTGAGGACGATATGATGACGCGATTTTGCGGTGCGGCGCGAATTATTTGTCAGCCGGCGGGAACCGGGAAGGCACGACCGTGGGTGGTCCGGGCGGCGCCCAGGTAGGCGTGGCACATCACCAGCAACTGGTCTCTGATCTCTTCGGCCCGCGCCGGGGGGAGGTTCTGCTCGAAGACGTTGCGCACCGTACCGAAGATGACTGTGACGAGCGTGAGAGTCGTGGTCGCCAGATCCGCGTCGGGCATGTCCGGCGCGCTCGAGAGCATTGATCCGGTCGCGGCATTGACCCGGTCGGCGAACGCGGCGACGAGCGCACTGTTGTCCATCCCGGCCACCGACCGGTACAGCGCCCGCGTCACGTCGGCACGTTCGGTCTTGGCCTGCCAGTAGGCCTCGACGAGGGCCGCGACCATCCGGTCGGCCGGCGCGCCGTGCCAGATCCGGCAGGTATCCTCTATCTTCTCGGCGAGAGCCTCCAGATAGCGTTCGTTCAGGGCGTAGATCAGCGCCTGTTTATGCGGGAAGTACTGGTACATCGTGCCGACCGACACGCCGGCCCGCTCCGCGACACGTGACGTCGTCAACCGGTCCAAACCCTCGCGCAGCAGAACCTGAACGGTTGCCTCGAAGATCGCGTCGACCGTGACCTGCGCACGGGCCTGACGTGGCCTTTTCCGGGGCTTCAGCGCGGCCGGGGTCGGGGGAGCCAAATGCGAATCCCTGATATGAACAATCCTTCATATATTATGAGAGAACCGTTTGAAAACCAAAGGAATGTTTATGGAAACCGAACGCATCGCGCTCGTCACGGGTGGCAACAAGGGGATCGGCCTGGAGATCGCCCGCCAACTCTGCCTGGAGGGGGTCACGGTCATCATCGGTGCCAGAGACGCGGGGCGCGCCCGGGCGGCGGTGCAGGCCCTGGCGGCCGACGGATTGGTCGCACAGTCCGTACACCTGGACCTGGACGATCCGGCGAGTGCCGCGACCGCGGCGACAGAAATCGGCGCGACGCATGGGCGCCTCGACATCCTGGTCAACAATGCGGGCATCTTCGACTTCGCCGACGCGCCGCCGAGCAAAGCGTCACTCGATGCGGTGCGTCGGGTGATGGACACCAACTTCATCGGCACGCTTGCCGTGACGCAGGCGATGCTGCCGCTGATCCGGTCGGCGCCTGCCGGACGGATTGTGAACCTGTCCAGCTCTCTGGGCTCGCTGACGCTGAACGGCGATCCGGACTCGACCTACTATGGGGCGCAGTTCATCGGCTACAACGCGTCGAAGGCGGCGCTGAACATGTTGACCGTCCAACTGAGCGAGGAACTGCGGGGAACCGGGATCAAGGTCAACTCGGTGAGCCCCGGCTTCGTGCGCACGGACCTCACCGGCCAGGGAACGATGACGGTCGAGGAGGGGGCGAGGTTGCCCGTCCAATACGCCCTCGGCGGCGAAGCGTCCGGCTCCTTCGTCGAGCCCGGCGGCGTCACGCCCTGGTAGGTTCACGCCCGTGCCCGCGGTCGTCACGCTATCTGCCGTACACCGTCTCCGGCAACCAGAGGGCGATCGCGGGGAAGATCATGACGATCGCCAGGGCGAGAACCATAACGGCCGCGAACGGCAGGATCGAGCGGTAGATGTCGCCGAGGCCGATCTCGGGTGGCGCCATGGCCCGCATCAGGAACAGGTTGTAGCCGAACGGCGGCGTCATGTAGGCGATCTGCGTGGTGATCGTGTAGAGCACCCCGTACCAGATCAGGTCGAAGCCCAACGCCCCGACCAGAGGCACGTAGAGCGGGGCGACGATCACCAGCATGGCCGTGTCGTCCAGGAACGTGCCCATCAGGATGAAGCTGAGCTGCATCAGGATCAGGATCGTCCAGGGGCTCAGGTCCAGTTGCTCGGTAAACAGGTCCTCGATCGCCTTGACCGCGCCGAGGCCGTCGAAGATCGCGCCGAAGCCGAGGGCGGCCAGGATGATCCACATGAACATGCAGGAAATGGCGAGGGTGTTGCGGGTCGTGTTCTCGAACACCTCCCGCGTCATCCGGCCCTTGAGGACGGCGGCGATGAAGGCCGCCAGGGCGCCGATCGCCGAGCTCTCGACCAGCGAGGTCCAGCCGTTCACGAACGGGACCATCATGGCGGCGAAGATCGCCAGCGGCAGCAGGCCGGCGCGCAGCAGGCGCAGCTTCTCCGCCGTCGTGATCTCCTCGCGCTCGGCCGGATCGAGGGCGGGGCCGAGATGCGGCTGGAGCCGGCAGCGCAGATAGATGTAGACGATGAACAGCGCCGCCATCATCAGCCCCGGCACCACGCCGGCGAGCCAGAGCTGGCCGACCGGCTGGCGCGCGATCATGGCGTAGAGCACGAGGACCACCGAAGGCGGCACGAGGATGCCGAGCGACGATCCCGCCTGGATCACGCCGGTGACCATGATCTTGTCGTACCCGCGCCGCAGCAGTTCGGGCAGGGCGATGGTGGCGCCGATCGCCATGCCGGCCACCGACAGCCCGTTCATCGCCGAGATCAGCACCATCAACCCGATGGTGCCGATGGCCAGCCCGCCGCGCACCGGGCCCATCCAGACGTGGAACATGCGGTACAGGTCGTCCGCTATCCGGCTCTCCGACAGCACGTAGCCCATGAAGATGAACATCGGCAGGGTGAGCAGCGGGTACCATTTCATCAGCTTCATGGCGGCGGCGAACGGGATCTCCACCCCGCCCACGCCCCAGAGCAGCACCCCGGCGACCGAGCCGACGAAACCGATGGCGCCGAACACCCTCTGCCCGGTCAGAAGCATCAGCATCATCGACGAGAACATCAGGATTGCGATCAGCTCGTACGACATCAGGCGTCTCCCGAGCGGATGCGGTCCACGTCTTTACACAGTTCCGCCAGCGCCTGAAGCAGCATCAGGAACACGCCAAGGCACAGAATCATCTTTACCGGCCAGATATGCGGGCGCCAGGCGGTGGAACTGCGCTCCAGATAGCCGATCTCCTCCGCCGCCGCGTCGGGGCCGCCGGTCAACAGCGTGGCGAACAGGTCGGCGAAGAAGGCGAACGGCTCCATGCCGAAGTAGCCGAGCGAATAGGCGGTCGAGCTGACGGCGCCATAGAGGAGGACGCCGAGGTAGAACATCAGGAAGAGCACGGTGAAACAGTCGACCCAGGCCTTGGTCCGCGTCGACCAGGACCCGTAGAACAGGTCCATGCGCACGTTCGAGCCGAGCTGGATCGAGTACGGCCCGCCCAGCACGTAATAGGCGACCATGACGAACTGCGCGGTCTCCAGGGTCCACAGCGACGGGTCGAAGAACGTTTTCGACGCCGACGACCACAGCAGGACGCCCATCAGGACGAAGACCAGATACATGGCACAGCGACCGATGACGCGGTTCATCGCCTCGATCGCGCGCACGTAGCCGCGCATCACACCCGTCATCAGCCCCCGTTCGCCGCCCCGCGGGCGGTCCGCCTCCGTTCCTGGCCGAGACTATCGAGGTGTGGGCGCGGTCGTTCAACCCTGTTTGGGCGGGAGCGAAGACCGATCAGGTGGACCCGATCGCCCGCTGCATCACGATCACGTCGATCCAGCGGTCGAACTTGAAGCCGATCCGCGACATGTGGCCGACCTTCTCGAAGCCGAAGCGCGCATGCAACTCCTCCGAACCGGACTCGAGGTCGCTGATTACCGCCATGATCTGCCGCCAGGGGCCGGCCTCGGCCAAGACCAGCAACTCGGTCAGCAGCGCGCGGCCGATTCCCTGTCGGGCTGCGTCATGGGAGACGTAGATCGAATTCTCCACCGTGTAGCGATAGGCCGGCCTCGGCCGGTACTTGCCGAGATAGGCGTAGCCGACCACCGCGCCGTCGCGCTCGGCGACAATATAGGGAAAGCCCTCCTCCAGAACGCCGGCGCGTCGGGCGGCCATCTCCGCCTCGCCCGGTGGCTCCTCCTCGAAGGAGGCGATGCCATGACGCACGTGATGGGCGTAGATGGCGGTGATCTCGGGAATGTCGGCGGGCAGGGAGGGGCGGATGGTCACGGGCGTCATCGCGGGCTTCCGGAAGCGGGTCTTCGATGCTTCAATCCTGGCACCGATCGAACTGGGAGGACAGATCATGACGGTGATGGAAGCGGGCGTGACGCCGGCCGGCGAAGGGATCGACGGCGTCGTCTGGTCGATCCTGGGCCAGACCTACAAGCCGAAGCAGGAGAGCGACAGCTGCTTCTCCTTCGAGACGCTGTTCCCGGCCGGCACCTTCGTGCCACCGCACATCCACCCGACCCAGGACGAGTTCATCTATATGCTGGACGGCACGTTCGATCTGGTGCTGGACGGCCAGGCCGCCAAGGCCAGCACCGGCGACCTGATCCGCATGCCGATGGGCATCCCGCACGGGATCTTCAACAACTCCGGCGCCGACGTGAAGGCGCTGTTCTGGGTCTCGCCGGCCCGCACGTTGCGGCAGCTGTTCGAGAAAATCCACAACGTCGCGGATCCGCAGGAGGTGGTGCGACTCGCCGCCCAGCACGAGGTCGAGTTCCTGCCGCCGCCAGAGTAGGCGGGATCGACCGCGTGTGCAGGTGAAACTGGCGCTTCGCGAAGATACTTCTATCTTCTATCGTCGTTGGTCTTGATGTGCGTGAGTTAGCCGGTCGAAGAAACGGGCAGAGCGCTTATGGTTTCGCATAGCGAACATCCGACCCCTTTCTGGAGTCTGCCCAGCGTTCACATTCCGCTGGACATCGCCGATATCGATGCTTTTCCGTTGCTTGCGGAGGCGCTGACGGTCTGGCAGAGGGCGGCGTCGGACGGTCTGCCGAAGACGATCGATCCTCTGGATATGCCGCCGACGCTCATCAAGGGGATCAGCCTGATCGAATGGAGCGAGGAGGAGGGCGACTGGTTCGTGCGCCTTGCGTCTTCGCTTCTCATCCGTGGACATGGCGGTCCCCTCACCGGCGCGCGTCTGGCGGACGGTCTGAAGCCGGATCAGGCCGCCAGGATGCGTGAGCGCGTGCGGATCATGTTCGAGAACGAAGCGCCGGCCCTGGACCGTTTCACGTTCGACGACCGCAAAGGTCGAATCTGGTCCTATGTGCGCCTGGCGCTTCCGCTCAGCAGCGACGGGACCCGCCGGGATCGCTACGCGTTGATATTCGATCCCGAGACATTCGGGCAGCGGGTCGACGACTGATCGTCGGCCCGCTGGTTGCCGCGTCGGCAGCCGACACCATCGCCGACTCTTGATATCTGGCCTGTGGCTCTTGAAACCGGATCCGTACGGATTCGTTCATGTCGGTCCGTCTCGTGTGATATTCTGACCGCGTAGAAGAGCTTCAGTGCCGGTACACGGAGCCGATGGCGCCGAAAGAAAAATGGCCCGAACGTCTGCTGGAATGGCCCAGCGCCTATATCGAGCTCCCGATCGAGCGGATTTCGGAGTTCCCGCTCCTCGCGGCCTGCCTGGAGGCGTGGCGCGCGGACAGCGGCGCCGGTTATCCCTCCACCCTGGATCCGATCGATCTGCCCCGGGAGGTCATCAAGGGGGTCAGCCTCCTCGACTGGGTGGAGGACAGGCAGGACTGGGTGATCCGCCTGTCCTCGACCCTGCTCGACGAGGGATACGGGCGCAGCATGCGAGGCATGGGTATCAACGGTGTGTTCCGGCAGGCGGAGGCGGCGGAGGTCCGTGATGCGGTCAGCGCGATCGTCGGGGCCGGCCGCCCCAATCTCATGCGCCGAGAGTACATGGACCCGCGGGGGCGGGTCTGGTCCTACGTCCGCCTGATCCTCCCCCTGAGCAGTGATGGCCGATCCCTGAACCGGTATGCGCTGGTCTACGATCCAATCACGTTCGGTGAGCGTATCGACCGGTAGAGGTGAAGTGCACGACATCGCAGACCGGTCGATGGTGACGTCGAACGGACAGTCGGAGAACAATTGCTGAGTGGCCGTCCGGTGGACGCCGATCAAGATCGAGAGCAACGGAATGTCGCCGGCGCGCCTGCCAGATCGCCTCTTGTCGATGCCCCGTACCCACGTGCCCTTGGCGATCGATGAGATCGGGGCATACCCGGTGCTGGCAGGGTGCCTCGAAGCGTGGCGTAAGGCGGCGACCGGGCGCCTTCCGGAGACTATCGACCCCGTCGAGATGCCGATCCGCGCCATCAAGGGGATCAGCCTGGTCGACTGGAACGAGGAGACCGACGAGTGGATCGTCCGGCTGTCGTCAACGCTTATGGACGAAGGCGTCGGCAGTCCGATGACCGGTCGCCCTCTGGCCAATGCCTTCCCGGCGGAGGAGTTCGAGGGCGTCGTCAATCGCCTGGACGAGATCCTGAACTCCGGCGAACCGAGCCTTGCCCGGCACGAGTTCACCGACCAGCGGGGGCGGCGCTGGTCCTACATCCGTCTGGTCCTCCCGCTGAGTAGGACGGGCGGAACCTCGGACCGATACGCCGTGATCTATGACCCCGATACGTTCGGTCAGCGGATCGGGCCCGAGCCCAGAGCGCGACCGCTTCCGATCGAATAGAGATGGACCGTGAACCACCCTCTAAACCATTGTAGATAAATCTACTTCATCCCAGAAGGTGTTTCCAGATTATCGTGAGTGTCGCTAAGCCGGTGACCGGTTGACGTCGTCCTGACTGAATCTTGCCAGGGTGGCGTAGCCGCGAACGATGGCTTCCAGTTCGTCGCGACCGGCGACATCCTCGAGGTTCTCGAACCCGTCGGGGGCGCGACTCTCGACCAGATCGATCACGCCTTCCGGGCCGCCGGTGCGGTTCTGTCGGACGATCTCCGCCGTCATCGGCAGGCGTTCGTTCTCGTAGGCACGAAGAGCGTCCTCGACGTCGCCGCCGCAGTCGGCCAGGAGGGGGGCGAGGCAGCGGGCGTCGAGGATCGCCTGGCTCGCGCCGTTCGAGCCAACCGGATACATCGGATGGGCGGCGTCGCCGAGCAGGGTGACGCGGCCGAACGACCAGCGGTCGACCGGATCGCGGTCGCACATGGGGAACTCGTAGAAATCCACGGTCTTGGTGATCAGATCGACGGGGTCGATCAGGTCGAGTTCGAAGACGCCGTCGACATGCGCCATGACATCCGCTCGTTCGCCGAGCTGGTTCCAGCTCTCGCGCCGGGGAGGCGGGCGGTTGCCCTCGCCGAGCCGCGCGACCACGGCCCAGTTTATCAGCGTCCTTCCCGGGCTGTCGGGGTCGTTGTAGATCGGATAGCAGACGAACTTGGCGTTCATGCCGCCGGCGATGATCATGGAGCGTCCGCTGAGGAAGGGTTCCCCCTCGACGGCGCCGCGCCACAGCATCAGACCGTTCCAGCGCGGCGGCCCCTCGTCGGGATAGTAGGTCGCGCGCACCTTCGAGTGGATACCGTCGCAGCCGATCAGCACATTGCCTTTCGCCGACACCGTGGTCGAGGTGTCGCGGCGCTCGAACCGGGCGGTCACCGTGGTGCCGTCATCCTCGAACCCGACAAGCTGGTGGCCGGTGTGAACGCGGTCGGCGCCCAGACGTTCGCGCACGGCGGCCAGGAGCAGTGCCTGGAGCTTGCCGCGGTGGATCGAGAACTGCGGGTAGTCGTAGCCGGCGTCGGTGCCGCGCAGGTCGCGCCAGACCTCCTGGCCGAACCGGTTCTGGTAGATCAACTCGTAGGTGCGGATGCCGACCTCGTCCAGCCGGTCGAGCAGGCCGAGGTCGGCAAGTTCCCTGATCGCATGGGGCAGGGTGTTGATGCCGACGCCAAGTTCCCTGATGGTCTGGGACTGCTCGTAGACATGGGCTTCTATGCCCTGTTCGTGCAGGCTCAACGCGGTGGTCAGGCCGCCGATGCCGCCGCCGATGATGATCGCCTTCATTCTGCCCACTCCCCTTGATCTCCCGTGACACGGGCGGTCGCCAGTCTTGCCGACCCGGTCGCCCGTGTCACGGGGATGCGTCAGACATAGCAGGACCGGCAGGCCTTCGGGATCCGGCCCTCCAGATGGTCGCGGCGGAACGCCCTGAAACCGGTACCGTGCCATGTTTCCGCGACCGAAGCGCCGTGCCGCCGGATCTCCAGCACATCCGGATTTCCGATCGTGCAACAGGGGACGATCCGCCCGTCCGAGCCCACGAAGGCCCGCTCGAACGGCCAGGGACAGATCCCCTGAGGGCTGTCGGTGGTGTACTTCTCGGTGGTGTGCCAGAACGCCACCGTTACGCCGAGTTCCGCGCCGAGCCGAACCAGATCCATCAGGTCCCGCGGATCGAGGGACTCCGCGACGCTGACCGCGTCGTTCGCCGCGCGCCAGTCCTCCAAGCCCCAGTCGACCAGTTCGAGGGAGAACACCTGGGACGTGAAGCCGAGCGTCGCCGCCAACCTCACCAGATCCGGCAATTCCCCGACATTGGCCTTCTGGACGACCGTCCACATCTTCGTCGGGCTCTTGCCAGCCGCGGCGAAGGCCGCGTTCAGCGCGGCGACGTTCCGGGTCACCCGCTCGAACACGCCACCGCGGCGGATTTCTTCATAGACGGCGGCTGTCGCGCCATCGATCGAGATCTGGACCTCGTTCGGGTCGGCGGCGACAAGCTTGGCAATGTTGTCGTTGAGATGCAGCAGCGAGCCGTTTGTCGTCGTGCGGACCCAGATCCGCCGGGCCCGGGCGTAGCGGATCATCTCGAAATACGGATCGCGCTGCATCAGCGGCTCGCCCATGCCCTGAAGCTTGATCTCGACCAGGCCGCTCTGGTCGTCGATCAGCGCCTTGAACGCCTCAAACGGCATATCCTGGGCGCGTTTGCCCTTGGGCCAGGCGCTGACGCTGCACATGGTGCAGCGGAAATTGCAGCGGCTCACGTTCTCAATGTCCAGCTTGATCGGCAGATAGTCCGGCTCGACCTCGCGTCGGGAACTGGCACGGTAGCGGGCATAGTTCATCCTGCGTCGGCGGTCGGCGCGCAGGCAGGCGGCCCGCTCGTCGCGATAAGCCTGCAGGCCGGCGGCGGGCTCCGGCTCGGGCAGGTTGCGCAGACCGAGCGCGGTCGGCGCGGTCTCGGTGGCGGGGGACATCGGCATTGCACGCGCCTCTCGGCCGGTCATCCTCGACTGCGACAATCAATAACCCCGGTGCGGCGGCCGGACTTTGATGTGGATCAATCGCGCAGGGTCTCGCATCAGAGCCCCGCAACAGAGCCCCGCAACAGTGGCCCGCAACCGTCGGGATCGATCCCTCGTCGTCGGCCGTGCTAGAACGCGGTGTCGGGACCAAGCGGATCTCGCCGGGGGATCGAACGTATGGCAGCCATCGCCTCGAAGCCGGCCGACGATGCGGACCTCGTCGCCGCGCTCAAGGCCGGCGATGACCGCGCGTTCGAGCAACTGGTCCGGGACTACGGTGCCAAGCTGCTCGCGGTGGCGCGCCGGATGATGCGGGACGACGCCGCGGCACAGGATTGCGTTCAGGAGGCGTTCCTGTCGGCGCACAGGGCGATCGCCCGCTTCGAGCCGCATGGCTCGCTCGGTGGGTGGCTGCACCGGATCACGGTCAACGCTTGCCTCATGCGCCTGCGATCGGCCAGGCGACTGGCCGAAACACCGATCGACGACCTGCTGCCGTCATTCAGCGCGCAGGGGCTGCGGCTCGACGAGCCGCGCACGGAGGTTCGCGATCCGGAAACGGAACTCGAGGTCACGCGCGTTCGGCAGTTCGTAAGGGCGAAGATCGACGAACTGCCCGACGGCTACCGTATCGTTTTGCTGCTTCGCGACATTGAGGGATACAGCACGCGGGAGGCGGCCGAGATCATGGGCATTGCCGAGGGGGCGGTGAAGGTTCGTCTGCATCGGGCCCGCGCCGCGCTGAAAACGCTCGTCGAGCCGCTCTGGAACGAGTTGGGGTTGGAATGATCACCCGTAGAAAGCTGCGATGGCGCATCCAGCACTGGCTGGAGAACCACGTTCCAGGGCTGATGACGTGTGCCGAGTTCGGCGACACCGTCGATGCCTATCTCGACGGAGAGCTTGGACCGGTGGCAAGCGCTCTGGTCGACCTTCACATCAGGACGTGTCCGGCCTGCGAACGCTATCTGGCGGCCTACCGCAAGACACGGGACCTGGCGGTCGCGACGGTGACCGCCGAGGACGACGCGGTGCTGGAGGATCTGCCGGAGGACCTGGTCACAGCCATCCTCGCCGCCCGCGATGCCGAGGCGGGTCGTCCGATGCCGTAGCGCGGCCGTCGATCGGTCGACGGCAGATCCGCGGCAACGGCGATCGTCGGTTCAGCCGGTCCCGCCGGAAACGGAATCCCGATGGTGATCGTTCGCCGCCGCGCTCAGCGTGTCCGGCCCGATGGGCTCGAGTTCAACGACATCGACGGCAACGACCACGTTGTCGGCGACCGGATTGGTGATCTGTTGCGCTTCGAGGGCGGCACGCCGCGCGGCACGGTCGTCGCGCATGCTGGACAGGATGGCGGCGGCGAACGGAATGACCGCGCCGATCAGAAAGATTGCGCACACGATCGCGAGCAGCAGCGGGTCGACGCTGGTGGTCGGAGCGGCGAGGGAGTCCGGTCCTTGCGGCATGGCGCGCCTCATCTTCTAGGGCAACGGTTCAGGGGCGGAAAACAAACGTCGGCCCCCGTTACCGGCGACCGACGCCATACTATAGGAAGGTCGTTTCTGCATCGTTTGCCCGGGCGCGACGCGGTTGGTCTGCGGGCGACACGGGGTGTCGGTTTCGCTGGAAATTCGATCGTGTTTCTCGGGTAAACACCCCTGTCGCTTGAGGGCGGGTCGGCACGGCCCGGTCTCGGCGGCCTAGTCACATTTCGGGATGCGTCGCCTCCGGCTTCCGGCCGGTCGTGCGGCGCTTTTTCGTCCGACGCGCCGGTAGGGGGAGGCACGGGCTCATGGCTATTCGTTTGGCGACGCTGCCGGTCGACGAGGTTAAGGTGCTGGCCGGCATTTCCGGGTTCCCCCGCTGGGCCGGCGATGTGACCGTCGACGAGGCGCTGATCGATCTTCATCTGGCCAATGATGCGCTGATCGAGCCGGACGACGCCCGCGACCCCAATGCACCGGTCCCGCCCGAGGAGCATGCGGGCCGTGTCGCATGGCTGGTCCGGCATGTCGCCCGCGACGCTTGCTCGCTGACGATCCGCGATGGCCGGATCCAGGACGGCAACCACCGTCTCGCCGCCGCCATGTACCGCGGCGATGCCCTGATCCGCGTCTGCTTTATGGACTGACTCGTCCGCCCATCGGCTGACATACTCCCGGAAAAATCGGGAGGATGTCATGGGCAGGATGCTGGATCGGGCGGCGATCGACCGCTACCGTCAAGAGGGTTACGCCTTTCCCGTGCGGGTAATGGATGCGGACGAGGCCGCCACCTTCCGCCGGCGCTTCGAGGCCTACGAGACGGCGAACGGCGGTTGGTACGAGCTGTCCAAGGGCCAGAAACTGTACCTGTTGCAGACCTGGGTGACGGACCTCGTGCTGCACCCCCGTGTGCTCGACGCGGTGGAGGACATTCTCGGGCCCGATATCCTGTGTTGGGGCACGTCGCTGTTCGTCAAGGACGCGCACAACCCGAGTTTCGTGTCCTGGCATCAGGATGCGACCTACTGGGGCCTCGACCGACCGGACGTGGTCACCGCCTGGATCGCCCTGTCGCCGGCGACGCTGGAGAGCGGCTGCATGAAGGTGGTGCCCGGCAGCCAGCACTGGCAGCAGTTGGAACACCGCGACACCCTGGCCAGGGAGAACCTGCTGACCCGCGGCCAGGAACTGGCGGTCGAGGTCGAGGAGGATCAGGCGGTGGCCATGCCGCTGGCGCCGGGCGAGATGTCGCTGCACCACGTGCTGCTGGCGCATGCGAGCGAGCCGAACCGCAGCGACGATCGGCGCATCGGCGTGGCCATCCGCTACGTCGCGCCGCATGTTCGCCAGATCAACGGCGACCGGGATTCGGCACTGCTCTGCCGGGGCCAGGACCGGCACGGGAACTTCATCCATGAAACGCCGCCCAAGGCCGACATGGACGACGCCGCACGGGCCGAACACGCCCGGATCATGGCGTTTCGCCAGGGCGTTCTGTACAAGGGCGTCGAGGGCAAGCCTGCGCATACGGCGGTGTAGGGGCCCCGTTCCCAGCCCCAGTCCACTGGCGTCCGCCGCCCCGGCATCTGCCACGCCCAGCGTCCGCCGTTCGGCTGTACGCCCCGCGGCGCCAAGAGTAGGATGGGGCATGGTGGGGATGGTCGACCAGATCCTGGATGTGTTCCGGACCCGCGGCGCCGAGCCCTATGGCGAGGACGTGTCGGTGGCCGACCATTGCCTGCAATGCGCTGCTCTGGCCGCCCGTGAAGGGGCGGCGGACGCGCTGATCCTCGCCGCACTCCTGCACGATGTCGGACATCTGGTGGCCGCGCCAGATGACGGGTTCGGCGTCCATCGTCACGACATCGTCGGCGCCGCGTACCTGGCCGACAGGTTTCCGATTTCCGTTGTCGACCCCGTCCGCCTCCATGTCGAGGCCAAGCGCTACCGGGTGGCGCTTGATCCGGATTATCGCGCCCGGTTGTCCGCCGCCTCGACCCACACACTGGCTCACCAGGGCGGACCGATGTCGCCGCGCGAGATGAGGGCCTTCGAGGCCAATCCCCATCACCGCGCCGCGATCCGACTGAGGGCCTGGGACGATGCCGGGAAGGTCGAGGGGCTGGACGTGCCGCCGCTCGATACCTATAGGAATTTACTATCGGAGTTCGCGGTTTGAACGCGGTTGAGGCGCGGGAGCGATTGGCGTAGGGTCTCAGTCGGGAGGATTTCGACAAGAATCTCGATAAGAAGAGGGTACAGGATGTCCTACACGTTCGAACAGTTCTGCCGCGATGCCCATGACGCTCTGAAGGCCGATCCGGGCTCCGGCGGCCGCGAGAAGATCCGCGTGCAACTCGAGCGTCTGCTGGGCAACAAGGATTTCGTCGAGCAGACCTGTGGCCCGCAGGCCGAAATCGGAACCCATGAGATCTATCGCGATCCGGAGTTGGATTTCGTCGTGCTGGCCCATGTCAACGACAGCGCGCGCAAGTCGCCGCCGCACGATCACGGGACTTCCTGGGCGATCTACGGTCAGGCTGCGGAATACACCGATATGAGCGAGTACCGCCGGACCGACGGTGGCGAGGGCGCCGGCGAGGCGCGGATCGAAAAGGTGAAGGACTACCGGCTGACTCCGGGCCATGCCGGACTATATGACGTCGGGGCGATCCATGCGATCGACTACCCGGCGGGAGCGCGGTTCGTCCGCGTGACCGGAACCGATCTCGGCGCGCTCGACCGCCTGAAGTTCGACATGAGCGGCGGCAAGGCCGAGGTCATTCAGAGCGTTGGAACAAACTGAGGACGGACTGGTGGCGGTCGAAGTACCGGTAAAGAGCACGGACGCCGTCGAGACGCGGATCGAGGATCTGTGTGCGAAACGGGGCCTGCGGATGACGGAGCCGCGTCGGGTGATCGCGCGCGTGCTGTCCGCCTCGGAAGACCACCCCGATGCGGAGGCGCTGTACGATCGGGTGAAGGAGGTCGATCCGACGATCTCCATGGCGACGATCTATCGCACCATGAAGCTTTTCGAGGAGATGGATATCGTCTCCAAGCGCGATTTCGGCGACGGCCGGGCGCGCTACGAGCCGCAGTCGGGGCCGGACGACCATCACCACCACATGATCGACGTCGAGTCGGGCGAGGTGCTGGAGTTCTACAATCAGGAACTCGAGGACCTGAAGAAGCGGATTGCGCGCGACCTCGGATTCGAGTTAGTGGATCATCACCTTGAGTTGTTCGGCGTTCGCCGCAACAAGCAGCATTGAGCCCGAAGAGATCATGACGGACGTGCGAGAGATCGTCGCCTGCAGCCCGAGCGCAGAGTGCCACCAGGCCGTCACGCGGACCTACGCGCAGATGCGGGAGAACGGCGTGGACGAACGGGTCGCCTTCGAGGCGGCGCAGAAGGTGTATTCCTGGCATCATCCCGAGGTGCCGAAGACCGTCGTGCCCTACGTCATCGCCGACTGGCTTCCTTAACGCCGCTTCTCGTCCAGCGATCGCTTCCAAGCCGGCGTCAAGCCGGCTTTTTCGTGCCGATCGATGCTCACGATGCACCGCTGAGTTGCGGCAAGCGCGCTGGTTTCGGCCGGACGCGGGCGCCATCTCTGTCGGGTAACGAAGTGATGGAGTGTCGGATGGCGACCTATCAGAGCTACTACCGCGTCAAGTACCACGACGAGTTTCAGGTCCGCTGGTCGGTGGAGCAGCAGACCGCGGCCAACGAGATGGCCGGACGTCCGAGCCGGGCGGTTTCCGGCGTCGTCGGCGCCGTGTACGGCGGCTCGATCCAGGGCGACGACGCCCAGGCGGATCGCCGCGACTGACCGGCCGGAGTCATCGTTGGTTCCCGCCCGCCGAACCGGCGGTTGCCGGGTGGCGGACGGGAACGGACGCTACCGTGCGGTCCAGCCGCCATCGACGAGAATGGACGAACCGGTGACGGACCCCGAGGCGGGTGAGATCAGGTAGAGCGTTGCCGCGGCGACGTCCTCGAGCTGGCCGAGTTCTCCGAGCGCGATCCGCGACAGGGTGTCGGCCTTGAATTTCGGATCCTCGAAGAACGGCCGGGTGAGGGGAGTCTCGACGAAGGTCGGACACACCGTGTTCACCCGGATGCCGTGGTCGCCGAGGTCCCAGGCCATGGCCTTGGTCAGCCCCTCGACCGCGTGCTTGCCGGCACAGTAGACGGTCCGGTTCGGGGCGCCGACGTGCCCCATCTGCGACGACATGTTGACGATCGTGCCGCGGATGCCGGCGTCGATCATACCCCTGACCACGGCCTGGGCGACGAAGAAGCAGGCCCGCACGTTGACGCCGAACAGCCGATCATAGGTCTCGACCGCGACATCGGTGAAGGGTTCGGGCTGGTTCGAGCCGGCATTGTTCACCAGGCCGTCGACCGGACCGATCCGCTCGATCGCGCTCCGTGTTCCCTCGATATCCGTCACGTCCTGGACGATCGTCTCGGCCGTTCCGCCGGCGGCTTCGATCTTCGCACGCACATGGTCGAGCGGTCCGCCGCTGCGGCTCAGCAGGATGACGTGAGCGCCGGCCTCGGCGATCGCCTCGGCGCAGGCGGCGCCAAGGCCCTTGCCCGCGCCGGTAACGAGGATCCGCTTGCCGTCGAGGCGGAACCGGTGGGCGACCCGGATCGGCCTGTCGTCGCCACCCTGCTCAGGCATTCCTGCCCCCGTAGCGGCGCACGCGGATGTCCGCCTGCTCCTTGTGACCGGCGAAACCTTCAAGGGCGCACAGGCGCGAGCAGACCTCGCCGACCTTGACACTGGCCTCATCGGTCAGCACCCGCTGATAGGTGCAGGTCTTCATGAACTTGCCGACCCAGAGCCCGCCGGTGTAACGCGCCGCCTTGCGGGTCGGCAGCGTGTGGTTGGTGCCGATGACCTTGTCGCCGTAGGACACGTTGGTCCGGGGACCGAGGAAGAGGGCGCCGTAGTTTGTCATCGTGTTCAGGAAGTAGTCGTCGTCGACGGTCATGATCTGGACGTGCTCGCTGGCGATGTCGTCGGCGACCGCGGCCATCTCCGCCAGGTCGTCGCAGACGATGACCTGGCCGTAGTCCTGCCAGGCCTGGCGGGCGACCTCGGCCGTCGGAAGCACGGTGAGCTGACGCTCGACCTCTGCCAGCGTGTCGCGGGCCAGCTTCTCCGAGTTGGTGACCAGGATGGCGGGCGAGTTCGGCCCGTGCTCCGCTTGGCCCAGCAGGTCGGCGGCACAGATCTCGCCGTCCACCGTCTCGTCGGCAACGATCAGCGTCTCGGTCGGTCCGGCGAACAGGTCGATGCCGACCCGGCCGAACAGCTGGCGTTTGGCTTCGGCGACGAAGGCGTTGCCGGGGCCGACGAGCATGTCCACAGGTGCCACGGTCTCCGTGCCGAGCGCCATGGCGCCAACCGCCTGTATACCCCCGATGCAGTAGATCTCGTCGGCGCCGCCGAGGTGCTGGGCGGCAACGATCGCCGGGTTCGGTCGACCCTGATACGGCGGGGCGCAGGTGATGATCCGCCCGACGCCGGCAACTTTGGCGGTGACGACGCTCATGTGGGCCGATGCGACCAGGGGATACTTGCCGCCGGGGACGTAGCAGCCCACGGCGTTCACCGGCAGGTTTTTGTGGCCGAGCACCACTCCCGGCATGGTCTCGACCTCGATATCCTGCAGCGCCGCCTTCTGGTGCTCGGCGAATCCTCGGATCTGGGTCTGTGCGAAGCGGATGTCGTCAAGATCGGACGGCTCGACCTCGGCGAGGCAGCGATCGATGTCCTCCGCGCTCAGGCGGAAACTGTCCGGCGACCAGCTGTCGAACTTGGCCGACAGGTCGCGGACCGCCGCATCGCCACGCGCGGCGATGTCCGCCAGCGTGGCCTCGACGACGGCGCGCACCCGGGCGTCGTCCTCCTGGCGTTCCTCTTCACTGCGGGCGGTCTTCAGCCAGCGGGCCATGGTCGTCTTCCTCCAGAAATGTGCTTGTTGTCCGCGCGACGGTGCGCCGGTGGCGCGGCGGTTTCAACCGCGTTTCGGCGTGGAGCGCCTATCGCGTGTTGTCCTCTATGGCCTTGAGGAAGGCGTCCGGGCTGCTCGGTACGTCGCGGGCGCTGTCGTAGACGCTTCCGGGGACCGAGTAACCGGGCGTGGGACCATACTTCGGCTGGGGCGCGGGTGCCGCTCCTCCCTCTGTCAGGCCTTCGACGATGCCGTCGCCGATGATGTCCAGAATCGTGCCCACGAGATCCTCGCCGCCTCCCGGAGTCGGCGCTCCACCCGCACCGCCGGGCTGTCCTGCGACCCGACCGGTGGCTGTCTTGGAACGGCAGTATGCGAAGTACGTGTCCTCGCGGTCGCCGTCGTCGTAGTGCACCCGGATAGCAGTCCCGTTCCGGGCGGCGATCACGCCGTCGTAGTAGGTGTCGCCCCCCTGCCACTTGCATTGGACCCGTGAGCCCGGGCGCCAGACGTGTCCGGAGATCCGGTTCGGACGCAGATCGGCGGTGTCTCCATCCTCGAAGGCCACATGATAGACCTCCGAGTTCCATCCTGAGATCCGCGCAGCGTACCACCAGCCGTTCGACCACTGGGCCAGGACGGGTTGGTTCCTGGCGTATCCGGTGCGTGCGGCGAACGCACCCGCCGTACGCGACCGGCAGTTATGCACACCGGTCGTTTCGTGGGCACCCCCGCCGTACCCGACCATGACCTGGGCACCGTTGACCATCGCCACCGTCGCTTCCCGGTAACCGCCCGATCCTCCGGGGCGGCACTGGATCTGCGAGCCGGCCCGCCAGTCGAAGCGGCCGATGCCGTCGGCACGGACCGACAGCCGGTCGCCGTCCTCGAAGACAAGGTCGTACACATCGCCCCGCACACCGGAAACGCGTGCCGGATACCACCAGCCGTTCGTCCACCTGCCGAGAATCCGCTGGCTGTCGGCGACTGCGACGGTACCGTTCGATACGCTGACGATACCTGCCAGGAGGATTGCCGGAAGGATCGCCCAAACAGGCCCAAAGGTGGCGGAGCGCATGCGGTTCCCTCCTGTCTGCACGTCGAGTGGTCTAACCCGGGTCTCGTGACGGTCGGCTTGGCCCTGTCGTGCGCGCCGTGCCGACGCCTTAGCCGTGTCGACGCGTTATCAGTCCGCCGCGTCTCGTGCCCGCGCGGCGGATCGGTCGAGCCAGTACGGACGCGGGCCGTAGATCTCGACCAGGTAGTCGACGAAGGCCCGGACCTTCGGCGACAGGTGGCGGTTGGAGGGGTAGACCGCGTAGATCGGCACATCCTCGCTGACCATGTCGTCGAGCACGGAGACCAGGCGCCCGTCCTGGACGTACTCACCGACGACATGGGCCGCGAGCATGGCCAGCCCGGCGCCGGAGAGGGCCAGGGCCAGGATCGAGTCGCCGTGGTTGGTGGCGATCAGCCCGCGCGCCCGGACCACCCGTTCCTCGTCGTCGACCACGAAGTGCCAGTCGTTGATCGGGCTGCCCGGCTGCAGGGTGATGAGCGCATGGTCGGCGAGATCATCCGGCCGCGCCGGTACGCCCCACTTCTCGAGATAGCTTGGGGCGGCGACCAGCTTGCGGTGGTTCGGGGCGAGTTTGCGCGCGATCAGCGAGCTGTCCTTGAGCTGGGCGATCCGGATCGCGAGATCCATGCCTTCCTCGACGAGGTCGACCAGCCGGTCGGCCACCAGCAACTGGACCTGCACTTCCGGAAACCGGTCGAGGAAGCCGGGCAGGTGAGGCGCGACGTGGCGGTGGGCGAAGGTCGAGGGTGCCGTGATCTTCAGCAGCCCGCGGGGCGAGCTGTGGGCCGTGGTAACGGCCGCCTCCGCCTCGTCGACATCGGCCAGGATCCGCTTGCAGCGCTCATAGTAGGCGGAGCCGACCTCGGTCAGGCTCACCCGACGGGTCGTGCGGTTTAGCAGTCGCACACCCAACCGGTCCTCAAGCGCCGAGAGTTGCTTGGAGACCACGGAGGGCGACAGGTTCATATGCCGCGCCGCTCCCGCCAGGCTGTTGTTTTCCACAACCGCCACGAAGATCGACATGCCGGTCAGTACATCCATCCCGGAACCGTCCTTGTCCGCGTTTAGAATTAATTCATCCGAAGAATGAATTCGGTGCCATCTTAATTGATTAAGGAAGTCGAGAAAAGGTTTACGTCTCTCTCATCCAACCGCGCCGCCGCACTGGCCGCGGCGCAATCACGGAGGCAGAGATGACCATCATCGATGTGACGACGGCGCAGGAATCCGGGCTCCGGGACGACCCGACGGCAGCGTGGGAAAGTCGCGATCCGGCGGTCTCGGGACTCTCGCAGAGGGTCGTGGACCGGGCGGTCGCGCGTGGCCGGCGGCTGCGGTCGCAGGCGATCCTCGAAGCCGGCGCCGGGCTCGGGCGCTGGGTCTTCTCCACCGTCAAGGCGGCCGTCGGCCGGCGCGCCACCAGCAAGCTCGGCTGCGGCGAGTGCGGGACCATGATGCGGGCCTGACGCAGCCGCTTCTAGGGCGCGATCGCATCTAAGCCATTAAAGACAGAGAGAATCACGATCAGATGTTTCCATCTGGCCGTGACTCTCTCTAGCAGACAACCTTCGGCGGCGCGGTTCCCCACGGACCGCGCCGCAAGTGTGTCCGGGACACATTGTCCCTTGTCGCGACCGTCCTGCTGCCCGACCCTTCGCCGATCCCGATGCGATCGGAGGTGTCATGGTCGGATCCACCCCGCATCTTCGAAACCTGCACTTTCGAAAAAAGCGTCCGCCCCGCTGGCGCAGCGCGGAGCGCCTGCGCGTCGATATGCTGGGCCACAACGGCGGACCACCGCTCGACACCGCGTCGAGCTGGAACGGGTTCTGCTGGCGCAAGGCGGTGAGGCGGGCCCGGGCGACGCCGGCGCGCGAGGTGCTTGCGATCCGCACCCGCCGGGCGGCGGCGCTCGGCCTCGATTGTGCGACCTATGCCTCGATCCTCGCCGATTGCGGCGCCACGCCGGCAACGCTGGTGTTCGCCATCACCCGCGACTGGGTACTGCACGATCCGTTCGGACCGTCGGTCACGGCCGACGGCGCGCTGCGCGTGACCGCGCCGGCCCTCCGTCGACTGACCGCGCTTACCGTTCCGGCGGTCGTCGCAGTGACCCTGACGCCGGCCGGCGGTCCGACGGGGGAGGCGCTGGCGCGGGCGATCCCGGCGGCCGCCGCAACGGGAGGCTGGCGCCTCGACGGTCATGGCGTGCCGCCGGCGGGCGGACCCGGCGAGATCGCGCGTTGGCTCGTCGGTCTTCTGAGCGACGCCGGGCTGTCTGCGCGCACCGCCCTGCTGATCGGGGATCCGGACCACCATACAGAGATCGCCACACGGGCGCGGCTCGCCGGCGTGCTGTCGGCGGCGCGCTACTTCCGCTAGACCACGACCGGTCCGGACCACCGCTCGAGAGCGTGGGCCGCGTTCCAGGCGCATACGCTCCGCGCTTCCGTCGGAATCGATCTCGCTCTAGGGTCCAGCGCTCACCGAACCGAGGACACGCCTATGAAGACCAACCGCCCGCTCGCACCCGAAACCCTCGCCGCCCAGGCGCTCGGCTTCATCGATGCCGAGAACGGGGCGGTGGTGCCGCCGATCCACAACGCCACCACCTTCGAACGCCCTCCGGGCGGCGTGCCGGGGCCGGGCTACAACTACACCCGCAGCGACAACCCGACCTACGCCCAGGTCGAGGCGCTGCTGGCGCGGCTGGAGGGCGGCGCCGAGGCCATGGTGCTCGCCTCGGGCATGTCGGCGGTGACGGCGCCGTTCCTGGCCCTGGCGCCGGGCGACCACGTGGTGGTGCAGGACGTGCTGTACTGGGGCGTGCGGGCCTGGCTGAACGACTTCGCGACCCATTGGGGGCTCAGGGTCGACTATGTCGAGGCCGGGGATCTCGACGCGCTGCGGTCCACGGTGCGCAAGGGCGAGACCCGTCTGGTCTGGGTCGAGACCCCGGCCAACCCGCTGTGGAACGTGGTCGACATCGCCGCCGCCGCCGATATCGCCCATGCCGCCGGCGCCCGGCTGGCGGTCGACTCGACCGTTGCGACGCCAGTGCTGACCCGGCCGCTTGAGCATGGCGCCGACCTGGTCATGCATTCCGCCACCAAATTCCTGAACGGCCACAGCGACGTGTTGGCCGGCGCGCTGATCACCGCGCGGGACGACGACTACTGGCAGCGCATCCGCATGGTCCGCAAGGACCTGGGCATGGTGATCGGGCCGCAGGAGGCGTGGCTGCTGCTGCGGGGCATGCGCACCCTGCACCTGCGGGTGCGCCGGGCGAGCGAAAACGCGCTCGCGATCGCCGAGGCGATGCGGGACCACCCGAAGGTGACGCAGGTGCTGTATCCGGGGCTGCCCGATCATCCGGGCCACGCGGTTGCCGTCCGTCAGATGACCGACGGGTTCAGCGGCATGCTGTCGATCCGGGTCGCGGGCGGCAAGGAGGCCGCGCTGGAGACCATGCGGCGCATGACGGTGTTCACCAGCGCCACGTCGCTCGGCGGCACCGAGAGCCTGGCCGAGCACCGACGCTCGACCGAAGGCGCCGACTCGCCGGTGCCTGACGACCTGATCCGCCTGGCCGTCGGCATCGAGGCGACCGCGGACCTGATCGACGACCTGACCCAGGCCCTGGCGTTCTGAGCGGCTCCCGCCGGCCGGCGCTGTCGGACGGGCGCGATGCACGGGCACGATGCAGGGGGGCGATGCACGGGCGCGATGCACGGGGGCCGAAGTCTTGCCCGTACCGTGCCCCTGTCGTGCCGGTCGGCCCGTCGGTGGAGCGGCCGCCTGCGCACGGCGCTTGACGCCGTGGCCCGGCCGCCCGTAGAAGGGGCCGGCATACGCCGTGCGGGGTCGGGAGACCGCCCCGAATGAGCCCTCCCGGCGGAGGGGTGGCCGAGTGGCTGAAGGCGGCGGTTTGCTAAACCGTTTTAGGGGGAAACCCCTAACGTGGGTTCGAATCCCATCCCCTCCGCCATCTCAAATCTTCGGCCAGCACCCACGGCTACCCTTCCCACGACCGGTTCGGCGTCGTCGGGTGCCAGGCGGGATCGCGGGCTGGCGGCGTTTTCCATCCCCCTTCCGGGCCCGTCGCAGCCGGCTGTCTTTGGCTGCCGCCGGTCGTACCCCGGCCCGCCCGTCCTCTCGGCCACAAGGTGCTTGCCCGACGGACGGGTTTCGCGCCATGAAGGTGGCGACCGTGCCCGGCCTCGCGCGCCGGGCGTTCCGCGCCGTCCCGTCCACCGCCCGCCGGAGTGGCCATGCCGTCCGACACGATCTGGATCACCGGCCTGTCCGGCGCCGGCAAGACCACGCTGGCCGAAGCGCTGGTCGAGCGCATGCGTCGGCGCGGGCGGCCTGTCGTGCTGGTCGACGGCGACGTGATCCGCGATCTGTTCGGGGCGTCGCTCGGCTTCGACGTCGATGCGCGGCGGGTCCAGATCGGCCGGCTGCAGGCGCTGGCCAGGTTCCTTGCCGACCAGGGGGTCGATGTCGTCGTCGCGGCGCTGTACAGCGCGCCGGACCTGCTCGCCTGGAACCGGGCCAATCTCGCCGGCTATTTCGAGGTCTACATCGAGGCGTCGCTGGCGCTGGTGACCGGCCGGAATTCAAAGGGGCTGTACGACGGCACGACCCGGAACGTGGTCGGTGTCGATATCGACTGGCTGGCACCGCGATCCCCCGACCTGGTGGTCGAGGCCGACCGCGAGGAACCGGTCGCCGAGGTCGCGGCGCGGATCGAGCGGCACCTGGCGGACCGGGCCGGTTCCGAAACCTGAAGGGATCCCATGACCGCTGTCGACCTGACCAAGGCGCAATACCTGGAACTGGAGAAGATCGGGCTCGGGGCCTTCGACCCGCTGACCGGCTTCATGGACGAGGATACGTTCTGGGCGGTGGTGAACACCCTGCGGCTGCCCGACGGCAGTCCGTTCCCGCTGCCGGTGATCCTCGACGTCGACGACGCCACCAGGGAGCGGATGCGCGAGAGCGGCGATGTCGAGTTGCGCTACGACGGCGAGACCGTCGGCCGGATGCAGGCGCGGAGCTTCTTCCAGGTGGACCGCGCCGCCGCGGCGCGCGAGATCTACCGCACCGACAGCCCGGACCACCCCGGCGTGCGGACCTTCCTCGGCCTGCGGCCGTGGTTCGTGGGCGGGCCGGTGACGCTGCTGAAGCGGGCGGCGTTCCCGTTCTCCGGCGACGAGGTCACGCCACAGGAGAGCCGGGAGATCTTCCGCCGGCGCGGCTGGCGCACGGTCGTCGGTTTCCAGACCCGGAACGTCCCGCATCGGGCGCACGAGTACCTGCACCGGGTGGCCCTCGAGGTCGCCGACGGGCTGTTCCTGCAGCCGCTGGTGGGTCAGAAGAAGAAGGGAGACTTCACCCCCGAGGCGATCCTGACCGGATACCGGGCGATGATCGACGGTTTCTACCCGTCGGGCCGCGTGCTGCTCGGCATTCTTTCGACATCGATGCGCTACGCCGGTCCGCGCGAGGCCGTGTTCCACGCGATCGTCCGGCGCAACTACGGCTGTACCCACTTCATCGTCGGCCGCGACCATGCGGGCGTCGGCGATTTCTACGGCCTGTACGACGCCCACGCGCTGACCCGTGAGTTCGACGGCGAACTCGGAATCGAGATCCTGCGGCTCTCGGGGCCGTTCTACAGCAAGGCCGCCGGCGGCATCGTCACCGAGAAGACCTGCCCGGAGCATCTGATCGGCACCGACGACATCATCGAGATCAGCGGAACCCGGATCCGCGGGATCCTGGAGGCGGGCGAGCCGCTGGACCCCCGTCTGATCCGCCCGGAGGTGGTGGCCGCGCTTGACGGCGTCCCGCTGTTCGTGAAAGAGACCGGCGAATGAGCCTTACCAAGATTGTCGCGACGATCGGCCCCGCCTCGATCGCACCCGATACCATTGCCGAGCTTCTCTCCGCCGGCATGTCGGTCGCCCGCCTGAACGCGAGCCACGCCGATCTCGACTGGCACGCCCGGGCGGTGGCGCTGCTGCGCGAGACGGCGCCGCAGGTTCCGATCCTGATGGACATCCCGGGCAAGAAGATCCGCACGGTGGCCCTGGCCCACGAGCCGAGCTTCGACGTGGACGACCGGATCGTCCTGACCACCGACCTGTCCCATGACGGCACCGAGAAAGTCCCGGTCTCCTGGCCGCACCTGCACGACCGGCTGAAGCCGGGGGACCTGGTTCTGGCCGACGACGGCACGCTGCGTTTCCAGGTGGAACGGGTCGAGGGGCAGGACATCGTCTGCGTCGCCGAAGCCGCCGGCCAGCTCAAGAGCCGCAAGGGCATCAACGTGCCCATGGTCCGGCTCGACATGGACCTGATGACCGAACGTGACCGGAGGATGATCGGCTTCGCCCGCGAGCAGGGGGTCGATTTCATCGGCGTCAGCTTCGTCGAGTCTGCGGCCCATGTGGACCTGATGCGCGCGGAGGCCGGCGCCGACGGCCCGGCGATCGTCGCCAAGATCGAGAACGCCGCCGGTCTGGCCAACATGGAGGAGGTGATCTCCGCCGCCGACGCCATCATGATCGATCGCGGCGACCTGAGCGTCGAGACCCGGCTCGAGACCGTGGCGATCGAGCAGAAGCGAATCCTGGCGGCGGCGATCGACCGCGCCAAACCGGTGATCGTCGCCACCGAGATGCTGCATTCCATGGTCGAGAACCGCTTTCCGACCAAGGCCGAGGTCGCGGACATCACCAATGCGGTGCTCGACGGGGCGTCGGCGACGATGCTCTCGGGCGAGACCGCCGCCGGCCGGTTCCCCCGCGAATCTGTCCGCACCATGCGGGCGGTGGCGGACGCGGCGGAGACCTATCTGTTCGAGGCGGAATTGGCCGCCGCGCCGCGGGCCCTGCCCGAGGCGCCGGACAGCATTCCGTTCACCATGCGCCGCGCCATCGCGTCCGTCGTGTCCGACATGTCGATCACCAAGATCGTGGCGGTCACCGTGTCCGGCTATGCCGCCCGGGTCGTCGCCTCTACCCGGCCGCGCCAACCGGTCCTGGCGATCACCAACAATCCGCAGACCGCGCGCCGGGCGAACCTCTATGCCGGAACGACGGCGCTCTTCGTGGACATCCCGTTCACCAAGGTCAGCACTGACCATGTCAGCCGCTGTCTGGAGGCCGCCTGGCGGGCCGGCGACCTGGAGGACGACGACGTGATCCTGGTCACCGCCGTCGCCTATCCGCGTTCCGGCAACCGGATGAACATCCTGCAGACCCACCGCGTCGCCGACCTCGTCGAGAGCCTGAACTGGCGGCGGGACTGACCGCCGCCGGCCCACGGGGGAGTCAGGCCAGGGCGGAGGTGTAGTCCTCCACCGATCGGATCACGGTTCCCCGCTGGATCGGGACGCAGTCCGGGGGAAAGTCCTGCCTGAACCGGGCACCGGCCTCGGTGGCCCGGTCGAGAAACCGCTCCAGGTGGTCCATGGCGCCGGTCGGGAGGTCATGCAGGACGATGAGGGTCCAGGGCTGGCGCCAGCACTGGTCGAGCGCCCGTTCCACCCACCCTTCCGGATCCGCCCAGTCGCGCGGAATGGCGTTCCACAGGACGCAGGAATAACCCTCGGCCATCAGGTGATCGACGACAGCGGGGCGGAGCAACCGGCGGTCGAGATTGCCGCCGCCGCCGAAGGGGCGGAACAGTCGGGATGTCACGCCGCATTCCTCCAGGAGGCGGGCGGTCGACACGATCTCCGTCTCGACGACATCGGGCGTCGGATCCTCGCCGAGTGGTGTCGTGTGGGAGAAGGTGTGATTGCCGACCCAGTGGCCGTCCCGCAGCGTCGCACGGACCAGGTCGCGCCCGGCGGACGCGGAGACCTGCCTGCCGACGACAAAGAAGGTCGCCAGGATCGAGCGTTCGCGCAGAATTTCCAGGACGCGCGGGGTCACGTCCGGGTCGGGACCGTTGTCGAACGTCAGCGTAAGATCGTACATGGTCGGGCCTCGGTCGTCGGCGCGCGTCGACATCGTGGACGGGATGTGATCCCACCATATTGACAACATCTTCGCCCGCCGCCACTCCTAGGCCGGATAAACCGCGATACACCAACACCGGCCGGATCCGGAGCTAGCCGAACAACCGCTGGCCGGAGACCGACCGCGCCGCGCCGACCTGGGGAAACGCCTGTGAAAAACTCGAAGACCGTTCTCATCGACCGTCATCCGGGCCGCTCGGCCCAGACCATCGGGCTCGCCCGCGAACTCGGCACCGATCCGGCGCTGATCCACGAGCCCTCCGTCGGGGTCGTCGGCACCAAGGGCGACAGCCAGTGCTATCTCGGCGTCGCGGAGAAGGTCGAGGCGATCCACGCCTGCCTGAAGAGCCGGATCGGCATGGCGGACGGCCAGCTCAAGCTGCGTCTGGTGCAGCCGGAGTTCACCATCGCGACCTCCGACGGCATCCGCAACGGCACGCGCGAGATGCGCTACTCGCTGATTGGCCGCGAGGTCACCCATGACGCGCTGTGCGAACACCTGGAGGCGACGGGCCTGGCCGGGACCATCGCCGTGGTCGCCTGCGACAAGCCGCCGGTCGGAACGCTCGCCGCCCTGCTGGAGCATAACCAGCCGGCGATCATCATGTCGGACGGCCCGATCCATCCCGGCAAGGACCCGAACACCGGTGAGGCGCTCGACATCGTCAGTGCCTATCAGGTCGCCGGCAACCCGGACCCGGAGTTCCGTCACCACATCGCCTGCAACGCCTGCCCGGGCATCGGCAGCTGCGGCGGCATGTTCACCTACAACACCATGCAGACCTTCATCGGCGTCGTCGGCCTGCAGCCGCTGCACATGGTCGCTCCGGCTTCCGACGATCCGCGTCGGGTGAGCGAGTTCCCGCAGGAACTCGTCGGACATCTCGCCAGGCTGATCGAGGCCGACCTGAAGCCGCGGGACATCGTCGTGCGCGACTCGCTGCGCAACGCGATGATCGTCTCCATGGCGATCGGCGGCTCGACCAACGTCACCCTGCATGCGCCGGAGATCGCCCGGGCCGCCGGGTTCGCCGACTTCTGGAAGGAGGTCATGACGCCGGAGGAGTTCAACCATCTTTCCCAGCACGTGGTTCCCGTGCTGACCGACGCCCGGCCCTATGGCCGGTACTCGATGGTCGACATCGACCGGGTCGGCGGCGTCCAGGTGATCGTGCGCGAACTTCTCGAGGCCGGGCTGCTCAACGGCGACGTCATGACCTGCACCGGCGAGACTCTCGCCGAACAGGTCGCGCGGCTGGAGACCAGGCCGGTCGATGGCACTGTCGTCTACCCGGTCGAAAAGCCGTACAAGCCGACCGGCGGTCTGCGGGTGCTCGGTGGCAACCTGTCGCCGGATTTCTCGGCGATCCTGAAGCTGGCGGGCGTCGAGGTCGGTCTGGAAGACAACCGGTTCGTCGGACGCGCCAGGGTGTTCGAGGGTGAGGCGGGACTGTTGACCGCCCTCGATGAGGCGCCCGAGAGCTTCGAGAACAACGACATGATCATCGTGCGGTACGAAGGACCGAGCGGCGCGCCGGGCATGCCGGAGATGCTCGATCCGACCTCGCGCATCACGACGCTGTGCCGCGAGCGGGGGATTGCCGTTGGACTGATGACCGATGCCCGGTTCTCGGGTGGGTCCGTCGGGCTGGTGATCGGCCACGTCGGCCCGGAGGCGGCGCTGGGCGGCCCGATCGCGTTGATCGAGGATGGTGACGAGATCGTCGCCGACCTTAACGCCAACGAGTTGAACTGCACCGCGCTGAACGATCCGGCGACCCTGGCGGCCCGCACGGCGAAGTGGGAGAAGGAGGTCGCCGATAACGGTGGCATCCACCCGAACTGCGGCATCGCCGATACGCGTCTGTTGCATCGTGCCCGCCACACGGCGGTGCCGGCGACCCGCGGCGGCGGCCTGCACCCCAACCGGGAGGTCTGGGTGCGCGAGCCCCGCGAGGGGGCGAAGTCGGGCTTTGTGCCGAGGAACAAGTACCGACCGCAGACCGACAAGGCGTTCTGATCTGCCGGCGATCGGGCTCAGGACGCCGGGCAGGGGACCGCTTGCTCGGGACGGCCGGCGGGGACGACGATCCGGCTGGCCGGCAGGAACACCGTAACGGTGGTTCCGCTGCCGACCTCGCTGTGCAGATCCAGGCGACCGCCATGCATTTCGGCCATGTGCCGTGCGAGAGGCAGGCCGAGGCCGGTTCCCTTGGGGAACAGGTGCGCGTTGGCCTCGGAACGCCCGAAGGGCTCCAGGACGGTGGACAGATCCTCCTGGGCGATCCCGCTGCCGGTGTCGACGACTCGGAGGGCGACCCAGCCGCTGTGACCGCAGTCGACATCGACGCAGACCGTCCCGCCCGCCGGGGTGTGCTTGATTGCGTTGCTCAGCAGGTTCAACAGGATCTGCTTGGTCTTCGTCGCATCGATCCGGAGAACCAGCGTCGTGTCGGACGTACCGCTGCACAGGGTTAGGCCACGCTCCTCCGCCAACGGACGGACGACGCGCAGGGCCTCCGCCAGCAGACCGGAGATGGCGACGGGTTCCTCGTCCAGTGTTTCGCGTCCGACCTCGATCCGGGCGATGTCGAGCAGATCGTTGATCACCTTGAGCAGGTGCTGGCCGCTGAACAGGATGTCGTCGGCGTAGTCCCGGTAGCGCGACGGCTTCAGCGGGCCGAACACCTCTGCGCTGATGATCTCGGAAAAGCCGATGATCGCGTTCAGCGGTGTTCGCAACTCGTGGCTCATCGACCATAGAAAACGCGTCTTCGAGTTGTTGGCGCTGTCGGCCTCCCGCTTGGCGGCCTCCAACTCGGCGGTGCGCTCCCGGACCCGGGATTCCAGGTCCCGGTTCAGGGCGTTCAGGGCGCATTCCGATTGCCGGATGCGGTCGTAGGAGTCGCGCAGGTCCCTCTCACGCCGCGCCTCCTGCGCGATCAGACGGTTGTAGGCGTCGACCACAAGGCCGATCTCGTCGGAACTGCGCCATGCGATGGCCTTACGCTCCCCGGCTGTCGCGGAGGCCAGGATCGTCTCCGTCAACCGGTTCAGCGGCCGCCAGATCAGGAACCGGTAGGAGAGCGCGATACCGGCCAGCACGCAGAGAAAGGCCAGGCCGATCGCCGAGCCGGCGAGCATCAGTTCGAGATGCCGCGCGTCCTGCAACTCGGTATCGGTGAAGCCGATCCGGAGGGCGTGATGGCCCGCTTCGTCCACCGGGATGTCGACATAGTGGCCGCCCTGTCCGTCGACGCATCCCTGGGCCGGCGGCAGAGCAGCGATGACGGTGTCCCGGGTCCGCAGCTCCGAGCACAGGAAGGCGCGGTCGGCGGCAAGGGGGGCCATCAGGTCGCGGGCGAGATCCGGGGCGCCGAACGCGTCGTGCCGGTCGATGGCACCGGCGGCGCGGGCGGCGAGGTTGCCGACACGCGAGGTCAGCGCAGCGTTGTCCGCCTGCTCCACGAAGCCGAGCAGCAGCCAGTTCGCCGGTACGATGAAGGCCAGGAACGCCGCGACGACGATGGCCAGGAACCGGACGTGCAGACGCTGGGCCCAGCGCGGCCGCCGGGAGGCCGTGCCGGGACTGTCGTCGCCGGCGGCTATGGTCACTTCAGCCTCTTCACGCGCCCGCTGCTCATCAGGTCGTGCAGCAGCGTCCGATCGGCCACGGCGGTATGGAACACCGAAAACCCGCCGTCGCCGCGCGCCATGTAGTAGTCGATGGGCACGTTCTTGCCGGCGTTGTCGCGGAAGTCGAAGCAGAGGACGAAGTGCTCGCCGAAGGCCAGAATCATCGGATGGGCGGTGACCGGGTGCAGGGGGCGGACCTCGCCGGTCTCCTGATGGAGGTAGAGCACGGCCCCGTCCACGGTGACCCGTTCGATGTGGCGCTGCATGGCGGCCTGGAGACCGGCCTGGTCGGCAAGCGAGAGACTCTGGCTGGCGGACGCTTGGCCGGCGACCAGAGCGAGGACGACGACGAGAGCGCCGGCGGCGGAATTGATGAAACGCGTCATTGAGCGAACCCGCAGGTTGAGAACAGTTTCGCTCTCACTACGCGCGCCGGACTTAAAAAACCGTGAAAAGCCACCGGTTCGTGGCCGTCGGCACCGACTCGCCCGGATCCGATCCGGCCGGATCCGACCCGCAGAGATCCGACCTGCCGAGATCCGAGGCGGGAGGAGCGGGGTCAGCCGTAGTCGACAGGCGTGGCGTCGCGGCCGTCGCGGTGCCACTGCCAGTAGGTCTCCTTCAGGCGCGCCGAGACCGGGCCGGGTCGGTCGTTCGACAGGATGCGACCGTCGATCCGCGAGGCCGGCATGACCCCGCCGGCCGTGGTCGAGGTGAAGATCTCGTCGGCGTCGCGCAGTTCGTCGGCGGTGATCGCCCGGACCTCCCAGGGCACGCCCAGCGAGTCGCACAGGTCGAACACGGTCTGGCGGGTGATCCCCTCCAGCGCGCCGCGGTCCGGCGACACCACCGTGCCGTCCTTGACCATGAAGACGTTGAAGCCGGGGCCCTCGGTGACCAGCCCGTCGGCGTCGAGCAGCACGGCGTTGTCGGCGCCGGCGTCCTCGGCCTCGAACATGGCGCGGACCAGATCGCCCCAGTGGAAGTTCTTGATCGTCGGGTCGACGCTCTCCGGCGCGATGCGCGGCGTCCTGGCGACGATCAGGTGGGCGCCCCGCTCCTGCACGTCGGGCGGGATCACGTCGATCCACGGGATGGCGTAGGCGTAGAACCGGTTCTGCATCAGGCTCGGCCGGCGCGGCATGCCGGGCAGGGGGACGCCGCGGGTCGCGATCATCGCGACATAGGCCTCGCGCAGGCCGGATCGCCTCACGCACTCCGCCAGGATTCCGGCGATCTGGTCGCGGTCGTAGGGCAGGGACATCCGCAGGCCGGTCATCGATCTCTCGAACCGGGCCAGATGATGATCCAGCCGGAAGAACGCGCCGCCCCAGACGTGGACCACGTCGTATGTCACGTCCGACTTGCCGAATCCCCAGTCCATGATCGAGATCGACGCCTCGCCGGCGGGGACGTAGTCGCCGTTGACGAAGGCCGCGCCCTTGGAGAAGTCGGAGCCGGCGGTGGATGCGGGGACGGGGGTCGGATCGTTCATATGAGCCTCCTGACGCTTCGCACAGAGTGCCCCCGGTGTTCCGGATTTGTCATGCCCGATCCTGCATCCGGACACCGGTATTGGGGTGCCGTGCGGCGTTCCGCTGCGATAGGAGTCGGGCTCGGACAGGATCAAGCGGGAGAGGACGCCATGCCCCAGGAGCACATTTCGGTCGAGACGCTGGTCGACCGGGAGAAGATCAGGACGCTGAAGGCGCAGTACTGCCGGTTCCTGGACACTAAACAGTGGCCACGCCTGCGCACCCTGTTCGCCGACGACGCGACGTTCGAGGGGTTCGGATCGGCGCCGACGGGGTCGACCGCCGACCAGTTCATCGCCGGCGCCAGCGCCCGCCTGCAGGAGGCGCTGACCGTGCATCACTGTCACATGGCGGAGATCGCATTCGACGGCCCGGACCGGGCGCGGGCGGTGTGGGCGATGGTCGACGTCGTCGAGTTCCTCGACGGCCGCGAGCCGGTGGAGGCGCCCGGCGCGCGCGGCTTCACCGGTTGGGGACACTACGAGGACGCCTATGTGCGGGTCGGCGGAGTCTGGCTGTTCGCCTCGAAGAGGCTGTCGCGCATCCGCATCGACCCGATCCCGACCGATCAGGTCCCCGCGCTGACCAACCGGCTGAAGGCGCACCCGGATTGGGTCGGGGGCGATGGCAGCTAGACCGCCCGGCGGACCGCCTCTGTGGCGCAGGGCCGTCCGCCGGTACCGGTACAGTCGAGGTCGTGGTCCGATCAGGACGGCGTCTGCCGGGATTTCCGGTACTCGGGCACCGGAAGCCCACCGATCCCCCAATCTTCCGGGGCGACCTCGTCGATGACGACGAAGGTCGAGGCCGGGTTCTTGCCGAGGACGTCTACCAGGACGTCGGTGACGCCGCGGATCACAGCGGCCTTCTGTTCTGCAGTGACGCCGTCCCGGGTCACTTTGACGTTCACGTAGGGCATGTCGCGCTACTCCTCTTCCGGGCGGCTGCCGGGATCGCGGATGTCGAAGTGGAAGACCTTGGCGATGATCTGCCATCGCCCCTCGACGAAGATGAGCGTCAGGAAGTCGGTGAAGTATTGCGGACCGATAGCGCAGTTCACGCGTGCGAAGGCGGTCACCGGTCCGGCGAACTCGATCGAGACGATCGTGTCGACACGGGCCTCCCCCCGACTGGCAGGCGACGGTCGGGCGTCGACGACCGGAAAGTAGGCGTCCATCGTGAGGTGGTTCAGCGGTACTTCGGTCGCACAGACGTACTGCGCCTGAGGATGGAAGACGGCGCGCAGCCGATCTGTGTCGCTCCTGTAGAGGCCCTCGAAATAGGTCTCGAGAACCTCAGTCACCGCAGCGTAAGCGTTGGTCATGATCGGTCTCCCCGCTGAAGCGTCACGTCAGTCCTTCCGCGGCAAGCGCCGCGGCGACCGCCGGGCGGGAGCGGATCCGGGTGACCAGAGCGGTGAGCAGGGGCCAGCGGTCCAGAGCGATCCCCGACGGCGCGGCCCAGTTCGAGACCACGAAGAGGTAAGCGTCCGCTACCGAGAACGCGTCGCCGAGCAGGAACGTCCGCCCGTCGGCGAGCTCGCGTTCGATATGATCGAACCGGCGGTGGACCTGAGCGCCGGCGGCCGCCTTGTCTCCATCGCTTGCGGTCGGATTGAAGAACGGGCCGAACGCCTTGTGCAGTTCGGAGGCGATGAAGTTCAGGTATGCCTGCATTCGAGCCCGCGGAAGCGATCCGACCGGCGGGGCGAGCCCGGCACTGGGGCGTGTATCGGCGAGGTACTGGACGATAGCGGCCCCCTCGGTGAGGACAGCGCCGTCGTCCAGCCGGAGCGCCGGTACATAGCCCATCGGATTCACCGCGGCGTAGTCCTCGCCGCTTTGGGTCCGTCCGGTCGCGGTATCGACACGTTCGAGGTCGAAGGCGGCGCCGAGTTCCCGCAGCACAATGTGCGGCGACAAAGAGCACGCGCCGGGGGTGTAGTAGAGTTTCACGGTCTGGGTCCTCCAGGGGTGTGTGACACAGCCGAACCTGGATCTGTCCGTTACCGATGGAAACCCAGTAACTTGTGGTTACGCCTATTTCGTGGTAACCGTCCGGTAACTGGAGGTGGTCTTATGGTGCTGAAAGTGCGGAAAAATCAGGCGCCGCCACCGGTGCCGGACTGTCCGCTGACCGAATGCATGTCGCTGCTCGGTGGCGCATGGACACCAAATGTAATCTGGTACCTGAGCGGCGGGCCGAGACGGTTCATGGAGCTCCGCGCCGACATGCCGGCAATCTCCGCGAAGATGCTGAGCGCGCGCCTGCGGGATCTGGAGGGCAAGGGGGTGGTGAGCCGCAGTGTCATGCCCACCAGCCCACCTTCCGTCGAGTATGCGCTGACGGAACTCGGCGGTGAACTGGTCCCCGCGATCAATGCCATCGTCGATGTCGGCAAGCGCTTGAAACTGGAGCGGCGCCCGATGGGGTCGCGTCGACCGTGAGCAGGAGCGCGGGCGGCTCGGGGCGATTTGATCCGAACCTTGCACCACCCTGCACGTCACTGGAGATGAAGGAAACTCGCACGACCAGGTGTCTCCATCTGGTCGCGGCTTTCCCTAGCTGCCGACCTACAGCATCCCCCGCACCGTCTCCACCAGGTCCGCGTCCGCGACGGTTGTCTGCTCGCCGCTGGCCAGCGTCTTGACCTGCCAGGTACCGGCGGCGAACTCGTCCTCGCCCGCGACCAGGGCCAGGGTGAAACCCTTGCGGTCGGCGTACTTGAACTGCTGGCCGACCTTGCGCTGCTCGGTGGCGACCTCGGCGCCGATGCCGGCCTGTCGCAGCCGGCCGGCGACGGTCAGGTAGCGGTCTAGCCTGTCCTGATCGAGGACGGTCACAAGGACCGGCGCGGTCGTCGCCTGGTCGACGGGGACGAGGCCGACCTCCATCAGGCGGGTGACCAGGCGCGTGAGGCCGATCGAAATGCCGACGCCCGGCAGCTTCCGGTTGGTGTAGAGCCCGGCCAGGTTGTCGTAGCGCCCGCCCGAACAGATGCTGCCGATACCCGGGTGGTCGACCAGGGTCGTCTCGTAGACCGTGCCGGTGTAGTAGCTGAGGCCGCGGGCCACGCTGAGATCGAGGATGAAGGTCTGCGCCGTCAGGCCGAGGCTGGCGGCGGCGCGGGCCACGGTGGTCAGTTCCTCGACACCGGCGGCGTAGGTCTCGTTCAGGCTGTCGGCGGGGGCGAGGGCGAGCAGGCTGTTTATCACCTCCTCTGCCGGGCCGCGCAGCGAAACATAGGCCATGATGCGGTCGAGCTGGTCGTCCGCCGGGCTGTAGGTCTCGGCCAGTTCCTTGCGGATCTCCTCCGGGCCGACCTTATCGATCTTGTCGATCACCCGCATGGCGTCGGCGATCGACCCGCTCGGGATGCCGGAGCCGGAGAGAAAGCCTTCCAGGAGCTTGCGGTTGCTCATGCGAATCTGGAACGGCCCGATGTTCATGTCCTTGAAGATGCCGTCGATGATCGCCGGGATCTCCGCATCGTTGATCAGGCTCAGGGTCTGGTCGCCGACCACGTCGATGTCGCACTGGATGAACTCGCGGTACCGGCCCGCCTGGGCCCGCTCGCCGCGCCACACCGGCTGGATCTGGTAGCGGCGGAACGGAAAGGTCAGCTCGCCCGCGTGCTGGGCGACGAAGCGCGCCATCGGCACAGTAAGGTCGAAACGGAGCGCGAAATCCGTGTCCTCGCCGCCGTCGGCCAGGCGATGCACGCCATAGACCTGCCGGTCGACGCTGTCTCCGCCTTCCTTGGCCAGGAGGACGTCGCGAAGCTCGAAGGCCGGGGTGCTGAGCGGGACGGCGCCGGCCAGCTCGAAATGCTTCCGCACGATCTCGACGCAGCGATTGAAGGCGATCTGCTCGGCGGGCAGGAACTCCCGCAGGCCGCTGATGGAACGGGGGCGTATCATGGCGGGCCGCTTCCCTTGTCGACGCACGTTGGAATGAAGGCCCTTGAACTAGAAGCTTGGACCGGCCGGAGCAATAGCTGATTGGCCCGGTCAGGGCGGCGGAAACCGCGCCGCCGTTCGGCTCCACCTCCTGGCCCGGCTCCCGGCCCACCTTCCGGCGGGATCCGTCACCGTGTTCCGCGGTTCGCCCGTCGCGCGAACAGGGCGTCGCGCACGACCGAGGGATCGAGAACGATTTTCGCTGGACGTATTGGTCATATGAAGTTAGATCAAATCAGAAACTAATCATACCAAACAGATTTCGGGGCGGAGATGGAACGAGTGCTGCTGACCGGAGCGGCCGGTGGGATCGGGGCGCGGATGCGCCGGGAACTGTCCGGCGCCTATCCGGTGCTTCGGGTGTCCGATCTGACGGATCTCGGCCCGGCCGGAGCGGGGGAGGAGGTCGTTACCGCCGACCTCTGCGATCCGGATGACCGGCGGCGCCTCGTCGACGGGGTCGACGGCATCATCCATCTCGGCGGGCTGTCGGTGGAAAACCCGTGGGAAGACATCCTGCGGGTCAATATCGACGGCACCTACCGGCTGTTCGAGGCGGCCTACGAGGCCGGGGTGAAGCGGATCGTCTTCGCCAGTTCGAACCACGCCATCGGCTTCTACCCCCGCGGCCAGCGCCTGGACGGGAGCGAGCGGCCGCGCCCGGACTGCCGCTACGGGCTGAGCAAGGTCTTCGGCGAGGCGTTGTCCCAATACTTCGCCGACAACTACGGCATCGGCATCCTGTCGATCCGCATCGGCTGGTGTTTCGAGAAGCCGGAGTACCCGCGCACGCTCGGTTCCTGGGTCAGCATCGGCGACCTGACGCGGCTCTGCCGTCTCGGACTGGAGGCGCCGGACCTGCACCACGAGATCGTCTTCGGCATTTCCGACAATTCCCGCACCTGGTGGGACAACGCCACGGCCAAGCGGCTCGGCTATGCGCCCCAGGACTCCTCGGACCAGTGGATCGCCGAGGTCGACGCCGCCGCGAACATCGAACCGGGAGGTCCTGTCTCCCTCGGCGTGCAGGGCGGCCCCTTCGCCAGCACGGGCTACGAGGGTGATCCGGCCCGCGTCCTGCCGGGCGCGGCGCCCGACGGTGGGCGCTGAGACCGCCGATCGACACCCCCGACGGACGCCTCCGACCGACGCCGTCACATCGAGTTTCATTCACGCTACGGAAGACCCAGCCATGCCGCTGTCCCCGCAAGACCTGAAAACGAAGATGGGTTCCGGACTGCTGTCCTTTCCCGTCACCCACTTCGATTCCGACCTCCAGTTCGACGAGGGCCCGTACCGCGAGCATGTGTCGTGGCTGTCCTCCTTCGATGCGGCGACCCTGTTCGCCGCCGGCGGCACCGGCGAGTACTTCTCGCTCGGCGAGGATGAGTATCCGCAGATTGTCCGCGCCGCGGTCGAGGCGGCCGACGGTCGCTGTCCGGTGGTGGCCGGCTGTGGCGTGAACACACGGCGGGCCGTCGCCGACGCGAAGGCGGCCGAGGCCGCCGGCGCCGACGGGCTGCTGCTGCTGCCGACCTACCTGATGGGCGGTACCCAGGACGGACAGTTTGCCCACGCCAAGGCGGTGTGCGACGCCGTTTCTATCGGCGTGGTCGTCTACAACCGCGCGACCTCGGTCATGACGGCCGACACCGTCGCCCGACTGGCCGATGCCTGCCCGAACCTCATCGGCTTCAAGGATGGCGTCGGGGAGATCGATCTGGTCACCCGTATCCGCGCCACCCTCGGCGACCGGCTGGTCTATGTCGGCGGCATGCCGACCCATGAACTGTTCGCCTCCGCCTACGATGCGGCGGGCTTCTCGACCTACTCCTCGGCGGTCTTCAATTTCGTGCCGGAACTGGCGCTGTCGTTCTACGCCGCGCTGCGGGCCGGGGACCGGTCGACCATGGACCGGATCCTGCACGGTTTCTTCTACCCCTTCGCCGACATCCGCGACCGCGTGGCCGGCTATCCGGTCGCGCTCATCAAGGGCGGGTTGAAGGCGGTGGGGCGCGATGCGGGCCGGGTGCGGCCGCCGCTCGTCGATCCGACGGAACAGGACGTCGCCGATCTCGCGCGGGTCATCGGATCCGCCGGCGCCCTGAGCTCGGCGGCATAGAGATACGATCAATGGACAGATAGATTGACCAATTTTTCAAAGGAGCCATACTTCTAGAAAACCAGGAACCGGCGCGCGGACACGACCGAGAAAACGGCGGTATCGCACGCGGGCCCGCGTTACGACGCGAGCACGTAAGCCCGGCCATGAGCCGGGCAACCATAGGGAGGACCAAGATGAGACTGATCAAGAAAATCGGGTCGGCCACGGCGGTGGCGGCTCTGGTTGCCGGCCTTGCCGGGTTTGCCCAGGCGGCCGAGTGGAAGGGCTGGAACATCCACAAGCCCGGCTACCCGAACACCGTTGCGATGGACAAGTTCGCGGATCTTCTGGCGGAGAAGAGCGACGGCCGCATTACCCTGAAGATGTTCCACTCCGGCGTACTCGGCAGCCAGCCGGACGCGATCGAGCAGCTGCGCATCGGCGCGTTGGCGATCGGCAACTTCAACCTCGGCCCGATCGGTCCCGTGGCGCCGGAGGCGAACGTCGTGTCGCTGCCGTTTATCTTCAAGGACATGGGCCACATGCACCGGGCCATGGACGGGACGGCCGGCGATCAGATCAGCGCCGGCATGGCGAAGAAGGGAATGGTCGCGCTGGCCTGGTACGATTCCGGGGCGCGCTCCTTCTACAACTCCAAGAAGCCGATCGAGACGCCGGCCGACGTGACCGGCATGAAGGTCCGGGTCATGAACAACGACCTGTACTCCGGCATGATCGCCGCGCTTGGCGGCAACCCGTCGCCGATGGCCTTCTCCGAAGTCTACCAGTCGCTGAAGACCGGCGTGGTCGACGGCGCCGAGAACAACTGGCCGTCCTACGAGTCCACCGGCCACTTCGAGGTCGCCGGCTACTACTCGCTGTCGCAGCATCTGATCATTCCGGAATGCGTCTGCATCAACGCCGACACGTGGAATGCCCTGTCCGACGCCGACAAGGAGATCGTCCGGTCGGCGGCCCGGGAGTCGGCCGAACTGCAACGTGAGCTCTGGGCCGAGCGCGCCAAGTCGAGCCGGGAGAAGGTCATGCAGGCCGGGGTGAAGTTCAACGACGTCGCCGACAAGGCGGCGTTCCAGAACGCCATGAAGCCGGTCTACGAGAAGTTCCTGGCCTCCAACCCTGACCTGAAGCCGTTGGTCGAAACTATCCAGGCCACGGAATAAGGGTCTCCTCGACGGTCACCGGAGCGGTACGTCCCACACCCTCCGGTGGCCCTTTTTTCGCGGCGCGCCTCTGCGGAGCGCCCGCGCTGACAGGGTTGGACACCGCGATGACAGCATCGAACCCGCCGGGCCGGGTCGACCGGGCCGGGCCGCTGCGCCGGGCGCTCGACGTCTTCTACCGCGCTCTCGACCTGATCTGCCACGGCAGCCTGCTGATCTGCGGGACGGCGATGGTCTTCCTGACCACGATCTTCGGCTGGCTGGTCTACGGCCGCTACGTCCTGAACGCCACGCCCACCTGGGTCGAGCAGGTCTCGCTGCTGCTGGTGGCGCTTATCGGTTTCCTCGGCGCCTCCACCGGCGTGCACGAGCGATCGCATCTTGGGGTGTCGTTCTTCCGCGACATCGCCCCCCGGCCGGTCCGCCTGGCGATGGAGGTGGTCTCCTACGTCATCATGGCGGTCTTCGGCGCGGTCATGATGGTGCACAGCTACGCGCTGGTTCTCTTCAAGTGGGATACCGAGATCCCGCTGATCCATCTTCCCGAAGGCCTTCGCGCCGTCCCGCTGACGCTCTGCGGCGCGCTATGCCTGCTCTATTCGGTCGGCCACCTGATCCGGTTCTTCACCGGCGAGCGGTTGGACGACCAGATCCTGGAAACGCCTCCGGGCGATAGCTGAACGGACCGCGATCATGGGGCTGCTCATTCTGCTCGGGGTATTCGCCGTGTGCGTGGTGATCGGTGTGCCGGTCGCCTTCGCGCTGGGGGTCGCCGCGGTCACCGCCTTCTTCATCGAGGGGCTGCCGCTGGTTGTCGCCTTCCAGCGCATCATCTCCGGGATCAACGTCTTCTCGCTCATGGCGATCCCGTTCTTCATCTTCGCCGGAGAGCTGATGTTCCACGGCGGCATCGCCATCCGGCTGGTGCGTTTCGCCTCGGCGGCGGTCGGCGCCGTGCGCGGCGGCCTGGGCGTGGTCAACGTGCTCTCCTCCATGCTGTTCGGCGGCATTTCCGGATCGGCCGTCGCCGACATCTCGGCCCTCGGCTCGATCCTGATTCCGGTGATGAAGGAGAAGGGCTACGACGACGACTACGCCGTGAACGTGACGGTGACGTCCTCGATCGCCGGCATCATGGTGCCGCCGAGCCACAACATGATCCTCTACGCGATCGCCGCCGGCGGCGGCATCTCGATCTCGCAGCTGTTCCTCGCCGGCGTCGTCCCCGGGGTGCTGATGTGCGTCTGTCTTGCGGTCGCCGCCTACCTGATCGCCGTACGCCGCGGATACAAGGCCGAGGTGTTCCCCGGATTCTCCGCCCTGTTCCTGACCTTCGTCGCCGCGATCCCGGGCCTGTTCACCGCTGTCATCATCGTCGGTGGCGTGCTCTCCGGCATATTCACGGTCACCGAGTCCGGCGCCTTCGGGACGCTCTACGCTTTCGCCGTCACCCTGGTCGTCTACCGGTCGATGAGCTGGAGCGCGTTCAAGACGGCGGTGATCAATTCGGTACGCACGACCTCGATGGTGCTGATCCTGGTCGCGTCGGCCACGGCCTTCGCCTACATGCTCACGTTCTATCAGGTGCCGTCTCGGATGATCGACTTCATGGCCGGGGTGACCGACAACCCGATCGTGATGCTGCTGCTGATCAACCTGATGCTCCTGGTGCTGGGCATGATCATGGACATGGCGGCGCTGATCCTGATCTGTACGCCGATTTTCCTGCCGGTGGTGATCTCCATCGGCATGGATCCGGTCCAGTTCGGGATGATCCTGATGATGAACCTGGGCCTCGGTCTGTGCACGCCGCCCGTCGGCGCCTGCCTGTTCCTCGGCTGCGCGGTAGGCAAGGTTCCGATCGAACGCGCGGTGCGCACGATCTGGCCGTTCTACGCGGCCATTCTCGTGGCCCTGGTCCTGACGACGTTCATTCCGGAGATCTCGATGACCCTGCCGAAACTGCTCTCCGGCTAGAGACAACCACGATCGGATGGAAACATCCGGTCGTTTGAAATTGCCCTTTCTTTAAGGGCTTAGAGGGCTGTTCATGGTTCAGATCAATTCGATCTGAACCGATCGCGATCCGGGACAGCTCAGGCGGCCGCCGCCGGCGGGGCATAGCCCGCGACGCCGGCGGCGAAGGCGAAGATCCCGCCGGCCTGCGGCTGCTGAGCCTCGGTGCCCGGTGCGATCAGTCCGGCACCCATGCTGGTGAGGTACAGCGTGTCCAGACGGGGACCGCCGAAGGCGAGGCAGGTCGGCTTCTGCACGGGCACCGGCACGACCCGGTCGATCCGTCCGTCGGGAGCGATCCGCACGACCTGCCAACCGTCGACGCCGGCCATCCAGTAGCAGCCGTCGGCGTCGATGGCGGCACCGTCGGGCCGCCCGTCGACCTGGCGGGTGTCGAAGAAGACCCGTCGGTTGGCGATCGCCGCGGTTTCCCGATCGTAGTCGAAGGCCCAGATGGTCCGCACGGTCGGGTGGCTGTCGGACAGGTACAGGGTGCGGCCGTCCGGCGCGAACGCCAGGCCGTTCTGGATGTACAGACCGTCGAGCGCGAGGGTGCAGTGCCGGTCGGCGTCGAGGTGAAACAGATCGCCCCGTGCCGGCGCGCCCGCAGCCGCATCGGCCGGGCCGGCCTTGGGCATGGTGCCCGCCCAGAATCGTCCGGCCGGATCGACCGCGCCGTCGTTGAAGCGCATGCCCGCGCCGCGCGGCGCGTCGGCATTCAGCACGTCGATGGCCCCGGTCGCCGGATCGACGGCGCACCAGCCGCTCTCAAGTCCGACGATGGCCCCGCCGGAGGCCCTTGGAGCGACGCAACCGATCGCCGAGGGCATCTGCCAGGTCTCATCGCCGCCGGTGGCCGGGTCGAAGCGATGCAGGGCAGGGGCGGCGATGTCGACCCACCAGAGCCGGCCCGCCGTGGCATCCCAGACGATGCCCTCGCCAAGCGTCGCCTTGGCGTCGAGAACGCAATCCACCTTGGGGGCCATACTGCCGCTCCTGCTTCGGATCAGAGTGAGTCGCGATAGCGGGCGATGCTGCCGCTCAGATGGGCGCGCATGGCGGCGCGCGCCCGGTCGGCGTCGCCGGCGCCGATCGCCTCGGCGATCGCCAGATGCTCCTGATGCACCCGCTCCAGATAGTCGTGGTTGATCAGCCGGTCACGCTGGTCCTGGGACAGCGTGCTGCGCGGAATGGCGGCGCGGCCGAGGGAGTCCAGAAAGGCCGGAAACAGGGCGTTGTTGGTTCCCAGGGCGATGGAGGCGTGGAAGGCGATGTCCAACTCGACGGTCTTGCCGCCGGTTTCCAGCGCCCGGCCGAAATCGGCGGTGCATTCGCGAATGCGGGCGTCCTGGGACAGGCTCCTGCGGGTGGCGGCCAGCCCGGCGGCCTCGACCTCCACCGCCATGCGCAGCTCGAGCAGGTCGAGGGCCTCATATTCCTGGTTCGGCAGAAAGGCCGGCATCCCGCGGGCTCGGCTGGCGGCGGGATCGATCACGAAAATCCCGGCCCCCCGGCGCGGCTGGACGAGACCGTCCGCCTTCAACACGGCGACCGCCTCGCGGATGACCGTCCGGCTGACGCCGAACTCGGCCTCGAGTTCCTTCTCGGTCGGCAGCCGGTCACCCGGCTTCATAGGTCCTTCGGCGATCTTGGCGCGAAGAGCCTCGGTGGTCTGCTGTGTCAGGCTGCGGCTGCCGGTCATGGGCGGCGTCTGAGGCTCCCGGAGTGCGATCAACAAAGTCGGACTTATGAGTAATTATGTACGACTTTTCATCTGAAATCGTCACATGAATTCTCCGGCGGCCGATTGACCGCGCGGACGGTGGTCCTGGTCACCGGCGCGGCCTTAACCAATTTGTTACGAAGCGGACGGTAGAACTCCCGATGGTCGGCAGGGTGACAGGCATAGCGGCGCCTCTTGTCCGCGGGCACGGATAGTGACGGAGGCGCGGGCGTGCGCTTTTCATTGAGGACATTGGCGATCGGCCTCGCTGGCCTGCTCGTCCTGGCGGGGGCCATCGGCATCGGGGCGACGGCCTGGATGAACCACCGCGTCGTGGAGACGCAGGAGCGCTGGCACGCCTATCGCGACGCAAGTTCGCTCCGGGCGCGGTCTCTGGTCGAGATCACCGACCGGCTCGGATATGGCGGCGCGATCCATCATCTTCTCAACTTCGTCCTGCGCGGCGATGCGCGATATCACGACGATCTTATGCTCGACCTGAACGCGGTGCGCGCGGCTATCCATCGATACCAGGCGGTCGATTCCTCGCCGGCGGAACGGGTCGCTCTCGGCGAGATCGAGGACCTGGTGGAAACGCTGGTCGATCGTTCGGAACTCGCGCAGATCATGCGGGCCTACGGCGCGGCGCCGAAGGCGATCGGACGGTCCATGTCGCTGTGGACGCCGGGCGCGCTTGAGGCGCTGGCGACCCTCGATGAAGCGGTCGCCGCCGGCCGGGCGTTGCGTACCGGACAGACGACGAAACTGGAGACCCTGCGCGAGCTGCGTCGACATATCGGTTTTGGCGGTATGATCGACTTCTTCAAGAAGCTCGCCCTGCTGGGCGACACGGCGTTCGCTCCCCTGTCCAGACGAGGCGCGGAGCTTGGGCTCGAAACCATCTCTCGGTACCGGGGCATGGGCGTCAATGCGCTGGAACGCTTCGCGCTCTCCACGATCGAGTCAACCATCGAACAGTACGAAACGGCCACGGACGTGGCGCGCGCCATGGCCGAGGACGGGGCGTCGGCGCTCGAGATCGATGCCGCGGTCGTTGTCGACGACGCGCCGGCACTCGCCGCCTTCGCGGTCCTAGAGCGCGAGATCGCGCGCGAGGCCGACCGGCTCATCCAGCAGATCGAGTCCGACCTCGCACGGGTTTCCCGGCTGGCAGACATGCTTGTCGTTCTGTTCTCGGTCGGAGCCGGGCTGTTGAGCCTGACCATCGCCGGGGTGTTGATCAATTCGGTACAGCGGCCGTTGTCGACGATTGCGGACGCGATGGTCCGCATTCCCGAGGGCGATCTTGCGCCGATCGGCGCGGTGGAGCGCCGGCTGCGCGAAGTGGCTGATCTGGCGGCGTCGCTGGACGTGTTTCGCCGGTATGCCTCCGAACTCGACAAGACCGCATCGATTCTTCAGCAGTTCCAGTCGCTGTCGACCGATGCGACGCTGTCGATCGACGAGCGGGTCGAGCGCATCCTGCAACTCGGGATCAACCATTTCCGCACGGATCTCGGCAGCGCCAGCGCGACTCACAGTGGCCGCTACGTGGTTCAGCGTTCGGTGGGCAAGGGGGTGACCCGGTCGTCCGGGACCAGCTTCGACCTGGAGACGACCTACTGCGTCCATACCCTGGCGGCCGGTCACGCCCTGGCCTTCCATGACATCACCGAAACGGAGTTCGCCGACGCGCTCTGCTTCCGCACCTTCGGGCGCAAGACGTACATCGGCGCTCCCGTCATCGTCGAAGGCGAGGTGTACGGGACCATCAACTTCTCCTCGCTCGAGGCCCGCGACCTGCCGTTCACCAAGAGCGACATGGTTCTGGTCGAGATGATGGGACGGTGGCTCGGCATGGAGATCGAGCGCCAGAAGGCGATGCAGCGCCTGGCCGATGCCAGGGACGCCGCCGAGGAAGGGACGCGGGCGAAGTCCGCCTTCCTTGCCAACATGAGCCACGAGATCCGCACGCCGCTGAACGGGATCATCGGCCTCAGCCGGCTCCTGGCGCAGACTCCGCTGTCCTACAAGCAGCGCGACTACACCCGCAAGGTGCTGTTCTCGTCGGAGAATCTGCTCGGGATCATCAACGATATCCTGGACTTCTCGAAAATCGAGGCCGGACAGCTTGCGATCGAGAGCACCGACTTCAGGCTGCTCGACGTGATCGAGGGGGTCAGTGCGATCGTCGCCCCGCGGGCGGCGGAGAAGGATCTCGAGTTCCTGATCAGCGTCGATCCGAACACGCCGCAGGACCTGGTCGGCGACCCGCTGCGCCTCGGTCAGATCCTGACCAACCTGTGCACCAACGCCATCAAGTTCACCGAAGAGGGCGAGATCATCGTCTCGGTCCGGGCCGCCGATGTGTCCGACGGGCGGGCGGAACTGCATTTTTCCGTTCGCGACACGGGCGTCGGCATGACGCCGGAGCAGATCAGCCAGATCTTCCGGCCCTTCACCCAGGCGGATGTCTCGACGACGCGCAGGTTCGGCGGTACCGGCCTCGGCCTGACGATCTCCAAGGAGTTCGCCGAGCGCATGGACGGCCGGATCTGGGTCGAGTCGGAGCATGGCGTGGGGAGCACCTTCCAGTTCACGGTGCGGCTCGCCCTGAGCGCCGGCGGAGAGCAGCTGCCGCCGGTACTGCCGTCGGACCTGCGAGACCTCAGGATCCTGGTGGTCGACGACAACGAGATGGCCCGGCTGGTCATCGGCGACACGCTGCGGTCCATGGGTTTCGAGGTGGATGTCGCGTCCAGCGGTCAGGCCGCCATTCGGCGGGTCTGCGACGATGTCGGCAGCCTGAGCTACAACGTCGTGCTCATGGACTGGATGATGCCGGGCCTGGACGGCATCGAGACAGCGCGGAAGATCCGCGAGAAGCTCGGCGACGGGCCGCATCCGGACACGATCCTGGTATCGGCCTACATGCCCGATGAAGGTCTGATGGAGCAGGCCGGAGCCGATCTCTCGGGCTATGTCGCCAAACCGGTGAACCAGTCGTCGCTGTTCGACGCCATCGCCTCGGCGATCGGCGCGCGCTCCGGGCTGAGCTACTCCCGGGCGACGGAACCGGCGCTGTCGGCGGAGATTGGCGGGCTGGTCGTGCTCTTGGCGGAGGATAACGAGATCAATCAGGAGGTCGCGGTCTCCGTTCTGGAACAGCAGGGGGTCCACGTCGATGTCGCAGGGAACGGACAGGAGGCGATCGACCGTCTGATGGCGGTCGGACCCGATCACTACGATGCGATCCTGATGGATGTGCAGATGCCCGTCATGGACGGTCTGGACGCGACCCGGCGGATCAAGGGCGACCCGCGGTTCCGGGACGTGCCGATCATCGCCATGACCGCCCATGCCCTGGAGGCGGAGCGCGACCGATGCTTCGCCGCCGGCATGAACGATCACGTGGCGAAACCGCTGGACGAACAGAGACTCTTCGAATCCCTGGCCCGCCAGTGCAGGAACCGCCTCGGGGCGCGGAACTCCGAGCGTCCGGTCGCCACGGCCGCCCCGGTGTCGGCGCCGGAACCGGCGACAAGCGTCGATCTCGACCAACTGACGACAATCGACGTCGCGGGGCTTCGGCGGGTGCTGCCTGACGATGCCTTGACCTCGCAGCTGCTCCTGAAGTTCCGCTCCGGACAGGCCGGCGTGCCCGAGGCGATCCGCGCGTCGCTCGTCGAGGGAAGCGGGGAGGAGGTTCGCCGTCTCGCCCACCAGATGCGCGGGGTCGCCGGCAATCTCAGGGCGATCGAGGTGCTCGAAGCCGCGAAGGCCCTGGAGCAGCATGTCGAACGTGACGGCATTGCCGATCGCGACGTGGTCGGCCCGCTCGTCCAGGCTCTCGCTGCCGCGCTCGAGGCCGTGATGGCGGACATCGACGGCGCCAGCCGGACCGCCGGACCGCCGGTCGGGTCGGGCGAGGGAGACGGTACTGTTGCGACCGTTTCGCCGGCGGAGATCGAAGGGCTGGCGCGGCAGCTGCGTTCCGGCGATATGGAGGCGGAAGACACGTGGGCCCGACTGGCGGCCGGGGTCCGCGCGCGAGACCCGGCCCTTGCCGACGCGGTCGCCGCCAGTATCGACGACCTCGACTATGCCGCCGCCGCGGAAAAGCTCGAACCCCTGTTAAGTCCGGTGTGACCTGGAGAGCCCGATGCTCAAAGAACTGGACACCTCGACGTCCCGCCTGCTCATCGTCGACGATGCCCGCGAGAACGTCCGCGTGCTCGCAAGTATTCTGAAGGACGAGGCGGCGGTCTCGTTCTCGCTCGGCGGCGAGGATGCCCTGGCGAAGGCCTCCGCCACGCTGCCGGATCTGATTCTGCTCGATATCGAGATGCCGGACATGGACGGTCACGAGGTCATCCGCCGGTTGAAGGCGGATCCGCGGACGGCGCCGATCCCGGTGATCTTCGTGACCAGCCATTCCGATGCCGCCGACGAGGAGGAGGGGCTGCGGCTGGGCGCGATCGACTACATCACCAAGCCTTACAATCCGGCCATCGTGCGCGTGCGGGTGCGCAACCAGCTCATGATCCGGGCCTACGCCAAACAACTCGAATCGTTCAATGCCGAGCTCGAGCGGCTGGCGGCGACGGATCCACTGACCGGCATCGCCAATCGTCGCGCGTTCCGCGAGCGGGCGACGGCCGAGTTGCGTCGGATCGACCGTTACGGGGGCGAGGCGTGCCTGCTGATGATGGACCTGGACCACTTCAAGCAGATTAACGATTCCTATGGGCACGATGCCGGCGACGCCGTGCTGCTCGCCGTGGTGGAGCGGGTCCGCACGCATCTGCGGGAGACCGACGTGTTCGGTCGTCTGGGCGGTGAGGAGTTCGCAATTCTGGCGACCCAGACGGCGCTCGCGTACGGGACCCAGGTGGCCGAACGGATCGTCGCGCTGATCCGCGACGAACCGGTGCGCTGGAACGGGCTTGAGATCCCGGTCACGACCAGTATCGGGATGACCGCACTGGGCGAAGGCGACGGATCGATCGACGCCGCGCTCGCCCGGGCCGACGAGGCGCTCTACAGTAGCAAGGACGGCGGGCGGGATCAGGTTCAGATCCTGGCGGCCTGAAACGGCGGGGTCATCGTCCGCGCCATCCTCATGTCCGGCGATGTTGCTGTGCAGCATCGGTCGGATCCGTCGTCTCTCCTGCGATAACTCAACGAATCTGCAAGCTTATTGCACCCCCGGCGGGAGTGCGGCAGCATTGCCGTGCCACGGTGCACAAAACGGATCCGTGCGTCAGATAATGAGTTGATAGGGACAGGGGTGGTGTCATGAACAAGACTATGGCGATGGCCCGGGCCGGCTGGACCCGGCGCGGCGTGCTGGGCGCGTCCGGAGCGGCGATGGCCGCCGGGCTGCTGGCGAAACCGTCGGGCCTCTTCGCGGCGGAGCCGATCAAGACGGCCGGCATCTACACGGTTCCGGTGGAGCAGCAGTGGGTGAGCCGGATCCACAAGGCCGCCGAGGCGGCGCAGGCGGCCGGAGAGGTCACCTACACGTTCTCCGAAAACACGGCCAACACCGACTACCCGCGGGTGATGCGCGAATATGCCGAGCAGGGCGTGAAGCTGATCGTCGGCGAGATCTTCGGCGTCGAGCAGGAGGCCCGCGAGGTCACCCTGGAGTATCCGGACGTGGCCTTCCTCATGGGCTCCAGCTTCCTCGACGACCCCGCCTATCCGAACCTGTCGGTGTTCGACAACTACATCCAGGACGCGTCCTATCTTTCCGGAATCATCGCCGGCGCGATGACCGAGTCGGGCAACATCGGCATGGTCGGCGGATTCCCGATTCCCGAGGTGAACCGCCTGATGCACGCCTTCATGGCCGGTGCGAAGGAGATGAAGCCGGACATCACCTTCCAGGTGAGCTTCATCGGCTCCTGGTTCGATCCGCCGAAGGCCAAGGAGACCGCCTTCGCGATGATCGAGAACGGCGCCGACCTGCTCTATGCCGAGCGTTTCGGCGTGTCCGACGCGGCGCAAGAGAAGGGCATTCTCGCCATCGGCAACGTGATCGACACCCAGCCGGAATACCCGGACACGGTGGTCGCGTCCGCCCTCTGGCATTTCGAGCCGACGTTCAACGCCGCGCTCGCCAAGGTGAAGGCGGGCGCCTTCAAGGCGGAGAACTACGGCGTCTACTCCTTCATGAAGGAGGGCGGCTGCTCGCTCGCGCCGCTCGGTACGTTCGAAGGCAAGGTGCCGGAGGCGGCCCTGGCACTGGTGAAGGAGCGCGAGGCGGCGATCAAGGCCGGGACCTACACCGTCGCGATCAACGACGAAGAACCGAAGTCGAGCTGATGCCGTCGACGGAGGAGGCGCAGGTCGTCCTGCGCCTCCGCGACATCACCAAGCGGTTCGGGCCGCTCACCGCCAATGACGCGATCTCGTTCGACCTGCGTGCGGGCGAGGTGATCGCGCTTCTCGGTGAGAACGGCGCGGGCAAGACGACCCTGATGAACATCCTGTTCGGCCACTACACGGCCGACGAGGGAGATATCGAGGCGTTCGGCCACACCCTGCCGCCTGGAAACCCGCGGGCCGCGCTGGAGGCCGGGGTCGGCATGGTGCACCAGCACTTCACATTGGCCGACAACCTGTCGGTCCTGGACAACATCGTCCTCGGCACGGAGCCGCTGTGGCGTCCGCGTTCCGACCGCAGGGCGGCGCGGGCGCGCATCGCCCAGCTCAGCCGCGATTTCGGCCTCGCCGTGCATCCGGACGCCAAGGCCGGCACCCTCAGCGTCGGCGAGCGCCAGCGGGTGGAGATCCTGAAGGCGCTGTACCGCGACGCCCGCATCCTGATCCTGGACGAGCCGACGGCCGTGCTGACGCCGCAGGAGACGGACGACCTGTTCGCCACCCTGCGCAAGGCGGTGGCGCGCGGCCTGTCGATCATCTTCATCTCTCACAAGATGCACGAGGTGCTGGCCATCTCGTCGCGCGTGCTGGTGCTGCGCCATGGCAAGCTGGTCGGCGAGGTGGCGACGCAAGACACCGACCGCCACCAACTCGCCCATATGATGGTCGGCTCGGAGATCGAGGCTCCTGAGGTCGGCGGCGCCGAACCGGGCGAGGTGCTGCTGCGGCTGTGCGAGGTCACGACCCTCCCGGTCGGTAATGCCGTCGGGCTGCGTTCCTTCTCCCTGGACCTGCGGGCGGGGCAGATCACCGGACTGGCCGGCGTGTCCGGCAACGGGCAGGCGGCCCTGGCCGACCTGATCGCCGGCGAGACGGTCCCGGCCTCCGGCACGGTTGAGGTGGCGGGCGAGGCGATCGGCGACTGGACGCCGCGCGCCGCACTCGACGCCCGGATCGGCCGCATCCCGGAGGACCGGCACAAGACCGGCACCATCTCCGATTTCTCGCTGGCCGAGAACGCGGTGCTGGAAGGCTATGCCGGCCCGCCGTTCTCCAGGCGTGGCTGGTTCGATTGGAAGGCGGTCGACGGCCACACGAGGGCGATCATCGAGCGCTATGACGTCCGCTGTCCCGGGCCGGACGCGCGTATCCGCCTGCTGTCCGGCGGCAACATGCAGAAGCTGATCCTCGGCCGGGCGCTGGAAGCCGAGCCGAAGATCATCCTCGCCGTCCAGCCGGTGCGCGGTCTCGACATCGGCGCGGTGACGTATGTCCAGAACCGGCTGATCGAGGCGCGGGATTCCGGCGCCGCGGTGCTGCTGATCTCGGAGGACCTGGACGAGATCCTGACCCTGGCCGACGTCATCCACGTGATCTCCGAGGGGCGTCTGTCACCGGCCTTCCCACGCGGCTCCATGACGCCGGCCGAACTGGGCGTTTGGATGGCGGGGCAGGGCTTCGAAGGGCGGGAGGACGGCCATGCGGCTTGAGCCGGTCGCCGACCCCGGATGGCTTCGTACCCTAGGGCTGCCTGCGCTGGCGCTTGCCGGTACGGTGGCGATCGCCATGGCCCTGGCCCTGGTCGCCGGCTCCAACCCCTTGGCGGTGCTCGGCCTGATCGTCAAAGGGGCGGTCGGCTCGAAGTTCGCGCTGCTGGAGACGCTGAACCGGGCGACGCCGCTGATCTTCACCGGCCTCGCCGTCGCGGTCGCCTTTCGCGCCAAGCTCTGGAACATCGGGGCGGAGGCGCAGCTCTACATGGGGGCGCTGCTGGCGGTGGTGCTGGGCACCGGCCTGTTGCCGCTGCCGTCCTTCCTGCTGATCCCTCTCCTGATGATTGCCGCGATCGTCGGCGGGGCGCTCATGCTGCTCGGTCCGGCCTTTCTTAAGATGCGAATGGGCGTGGACGAGGTGGTGACCACGCTGCTGCTCAACTTCGTGATGATCCTCTTCGTCTCCATGCTGCTGGAGGGGCCGATGAAGGACCCGATGGGCATGGGCTGGCCGAAATCGGAGCGGCTTGTGGCCGACGCGCGCCTGCCGCGCATCGCCACCGGTCTGCGGTTGCACTGGGGCTTCGGCATCGCGCTCGTCTGCGCACTCGCGGTCTGGGTGATGCAGGTCCGCACCACGCTCGGCTACGAGATCCGCGCGGTCGGCCTGAACCGGAGGGCCGCAGCCTTCGCCGGCATTCCGGTCACCGCCGTTGTCATCAAAACGGCGCTGATTTCCGGCGGTCTCGCCGGTCTCGCCGGCTTCTCCGAGGTGGCCGGGCTCAAGGGTAGCCTGACCTTGGATCTCAGCCCGGGCTTCGGCTACACCGGCATCGTCGTCGCCATGCTGGCGCTGCTGCACCCGCTCGGCGTCGTGATCTCGGCCCTGTTCGTCGCCGGCGTGTTTGTCGGCGCCGACAGCATGAGCCGGGCCGCCGAGGTTCCGACCTACATCGCCGACATCCTGCTCGCCTCGGCGCTGCTGCTGATGGTGCTTGCGATCATGCTGACGCGCTTCCGCGTGGTGAGGGGGTAGGCGGTGGAGGTCTTCGACATCCTCGTCTCGGCCAGCTTCTGGGCGGCCGCCGTGCGGATCGCCAGCCCGCTGATCTTCGCCACCCTGGGCGAACTGATCTGCGAGCGCGCCGGCGTCCTGAACCTCGGCATCGAGGGAATCATGGTGGTCGGCGCCTTCGCCGGCTGGATGGCGGTCTATTCCGGAACGGATCTCTGGGTCGGGGTCGGCGTGGCCATGGCGGCGGGCATGCTCTTCGGCCTGCTGCACGCGATCCTGTCCGTGCCGTTCGGCCTCAGCCAGCACGTGGTCGGTCTCGGGATCACCCTCCTGGCCACCGCCTCCACGTATTTCGCCTACCGCATCGCCCTGCCGCAGGTGACCAACCCGCCGCGGATCGAGGCGTTCAAGGAATTGCCGATCCCCCTGCTCTCCGACATCCCGGTCATCGGTCCCGCTCTGTTCGCCCAGACGCCGCTGACGTATCTGGCCTTCGTCACGGCCGCCGTGGTCGCCTTCGTGCTGTATCGCACACCGCTGGGCCTGGCGGTGCGCGCCGTCGGCGAGAACCCGCATTCGGTCGAGGCCCAGGGCCTGTCCGTCACCGCCTTGCGCATGGGCGCGGTGGTGGTCGGCTCCGGCCTGATGGCGGTGGGCGGCGCCTTCCTGACCATGTCGGCCTTCAATTCGTTCTTCTTCGAGATGGTCAACGGGCGCGGCTGGATCTGCATCGCCCTGGTGGTGTTCGGTGCCTGGAAGCCGGGCAAGGCCCTGCTCGGCGCGCTGCTGTTCGCGGCATTCGATGCTCTGCAGATCCGTCTGCAGCAGACCTCGCTGGGGGCCGATATTCCCTACCAGATCTTCCTGATGATGCCGTATCTCCTGTCGATCCTGGCGCTGGTGGTGATGTCGCGTCGGGCCGAAGTACCCGCGGCCCTGATGGTGCCGTTCAACAGGGGAGAGCGCTGAGATGTTCAATATCGTCGTGAAGGGCGGCACCCTACCGGACGGTCGGGTCGCCGATATCGGGATCCGCGACGGCCGCATCGTGGCGATGGAGCGGCTGGACGACGGCGTCGAGGCCGGGGAGGTGATCGACGCCGCGGGCGACCTGGTCAGTCCGCCGTTCGTCGACCCGCACTTCCACATGGACGCCACGCTGAGCTACGGCCTGCCGCGGATCAACGCGTCGGGCACCCTGCTGGAGGGCATCGCGCTCTGGGGCGAGCTGAAACAGATGATGACCGTCGACGAGGTCAAGGAGCGCGCGCTCGCCTACTGCGACTGGGCGGCCAGTCTCGGCCTCCTGGCGATCCGCAGCCACGTCGATACGTGCGACGACCGGCTGCTCGGGGTCGAGGCGCTGCTCGACGTGCGCGAGGCAGTTAAGGGCTACATCAACCTGCAGCTCGTCGCCTTCCCCCAGGACGGGCTGTACCGCGACCCGACCGCCTATGCGAACACGGTCCGTGCTCTGGACATGGGCGTCGACGTGGTCGGCGGCATTCCGCATTTCGAGCGGACCATGGCCGACGGGGCCGCGTCCGTGACGGCACTCTGCGAGATTGCCGCCGAACGCGGCCTGATGGTCGACATGCATTGCGACGAGACCGACGATCCGATGTCGCGCCATATCGAGATGCTGGCCTACGAGACCCAGCGGCTCGGTCTGCAGGGACGGGTGGCCGGCTCGCACCTGACCTCCATGCATTCCATGGACAACTACTACGTCTCCAAACTGCTGCCGCTGATGGCAGAGGCGCAGGTGGCCGCGATCCCCAACCCGCTGATCAACATCATGCTGCAGGGGCGTCACGACACCTTCCCGAAGCGCCGGGGCCTCACCCGGGTGAAGGAGATGCAGGCGCTCGGCATCACCGTCGGCTGGGGCCAGGACTGCGTGCGCGACCCGTGGTACTCGCTCGGCACCGGAGACATGCTGGACGTCGCCTTCATGGGCCTGCACGTGGCGCAGATGAGCGCGCCGGAGGAGATGGCGCGCTGCTTCGACATGGTCACCACCGAAAGCGCGAGGATCATGAACCTCGACGGCTACGGTCTTGAGATCGGGTCGGTCGCGTCGCTGGTTGTGCTGGATGCGGGCGACAGGACAGAGGCGGTGCGGCTGCGGCCGGCGCGGCTCTGCGTGATCGCCAAGGGGAAGGTCATCTCCCGCCAGGCCCGCAACGACGCAACGCTGTCCCTTCCCGGTCGTCCGGCGACGGTGCGGCGGCGACACCGGGCCGGGTGAGGGGCGAACGCCTCCCGGTACCTGAACAGCGGCCGAAAGGAATTCGGTCCCGGGTGATCAGGACGGGGCCGGTGTGGTCGGCGACAGGAACAGGGGGCCCGTAAGACCTTCCTTCGCGGCCGCCGCGAGGGCGGCCGGTCGCTCCTGCAGGCGGGTCAGCATCGCCACCACGTGCGGGAAGCGCTCGAGATCGGCGCGGGCGAGAACCGGATCGTCCGTTGCGTAGATCTGGGCCCAGCGCAGGCAGGCGGCGAGGTAGTAGTCGCAGACGCTGATCGCCTCGCCCAGGATCCACAAGCGTCCGTCGGCGAGCAGATCGTCGTAGATTGCGACGCTCTCCAGGGTCTCGCGACCGCTCCATCGGGCCACGCCGGCCGATACCGTCGGCTCCTCTGAAACCCGGTCGGCGTAGAACCCGAGGCGCAGGTAGGCATGCACCGTGTTGGACAGGTGAAACAGCCGGCGCAAATACTCTCCGCGACCGGCGGAATCCCCCGGACCGGGGCCGAGGCGCCCGTGCTTGTCCGTGAGGTAGAGCAGGATGGCCGCCGTTTCGGCGATCGGGATTTCCGTGTCGCGGTCGATCAGCACCGGCAGCAGGCCCGTCGGGTTCAGTCTGTGAAAGGCCGCGTCGCGCCCGGTCCGGCGGGACGGGACCAGATGGTCGTCGTAGTCGGCGCCGAGTTCCTCCAACGCGAACCGGATGACGAGGTTGGCGCTGTCGGGGCTGTAGAACAGGGTGTAGGACATCGGAGCGGGCCTGCGGGGAGTTGCGCTGCCGGTCGAGCCTGCGGCGATGATCCGGCGGCGTCTATCTCTCGAACGACGTCGCGATTGCCGAGGGCCGAGCGCGCAGTCGTTGCCACCACTCGGTCACGCGGGGGTGCTCGTCCAGCATCCGCTTCCCGGTCTCGCACATGGCGAACAGGTCGAGTGTCGGCAGGAAGTGGGTGTCGCCCAGCGTGAACGTCTCGCCCGCGACCCAAGGACCGTTCCCCAGCCAGAGTTCCAATTCCCGCAGGACCGTCCGCGACTGCGCGACCGCCTTGTCATGGGGCAGGCATCCGTCCTCACCGCGGACCTCCGAGATGAAGACGCTCCACACCATCGCCGGATAGGCGTAGCTGTCCATCACTCGCATCGCCTGGGCGGCACGGGCCAGCGCCGCCGGATCCGACGGCAGCAGTGGCGGCTGCGGATACTTCGCCTCGAGATAGCGCTGAATCGCGTCGCTCTCGTACAGCCGGACATCGCCGTCCTCGAAGGCGGGGATCCTGCCGAAGGGGTGGAGCTCCCGGTAGGTGTCCGGGAGTCCCTGTTCGGCGAAGGGGTCGACCTCCACAAGCTCGTAGTCCAGGCCCTTCTCGTGCAGGCAGAGCCGCACGCAGCGGACGTAGACGCTGAACGGCCGGCCGTAGAGCCTCATGGTTCCCCCTCCGGCGCCTTAACCGGCGCCTTAACCGGCGCCTCAGCGACCGGTGAAGGCCGGCTTGCGCTTTTCCATGAACGCCTTACGGCCCTCGGCGTAATCGGCGCTGTTGAAGCAGCGGTCGACCATGGCCTGGATGCCCGCCGCGTCTATGTCGCCGCGGGTCTTCACCAGCTCGTCGATGGTGAACTTGGAGGCCTCCATCGACAGCGGTGCGTTCACGGCCGTCTCGGCGCAGAATTCCGACACGGTGGACTCCAGGGCGTCCGGGGCCACGACCTGATTGATCAGGCCCATGGCGAGAGCCTGCTCCGCCGGATAGCGCCGGCCGGTGAACAGGATCTCCTTGGCGCGTGACGGCCCGACCAGACTGACGAGGCGCATCAGGTTCATGGTGTCGTAGGCGATGCCCAGGCGCGCCGCCGGAATGCCGAAGACCGATCCCTCAGCGGCGATCCGCAGATCGGCGGTCATGGCGATGCCGAGGCCGCCGCCCATGCAGAAGCCTCGGATCATGGCGATGACCGGCTTGCGGAAGCCGATGATGGTCTGTCGCGCGTCCCGCGAGATCTGGGCGTAACGCTCGGCGGCGTCGGCGTCGGCGCGGTTCTTGTCGAACTGCGAGATGTCGGCCCCGGCGGTGAAGGCCTTGTCGCCGGCGCCGGTCATCACGACAGAGCGCACGTCGTCGGCGGCATCGAAGGCGTCGAAGGCCTTCTGGATGCCCTCCCACATCTCGAGCGAGATGGCGTTGCGCCGCTCCGGCTGGTTGATGGTCAGCCAGCCGGTCGCGTCGCGGATTTCGGCCAGGATCTTCTCGGTTCCGGTGTCGACCATGTCGGTCTCCTTCAGGTGGTGCCGCCGCCGGGAATGCGGCCGGGAGCGGATTGTATACCAGGGGAGGAGGGGGGAGCGGACCCCGGAAAACTCACCCGGCGACCGCGATCACGTCGACCGACTGCGATGTCTCCTGCGACCCCGCCGTGCGGAGCGCGCCCTTGACCGGAGCGACATCGAAGTAGTCACGGCCGACCGCGACCACGACGTGGTCCTCTCCGGCGGTCATGTTGTTGGTCGGATCGAACTCGACCCAGCCCATCTCCACGCCGCACCAGGCGCGGACCCAGGCGTGCATGGCGTCGGCCCCCTCGAGCCGGGCGCTGCCCTTCGGCGGGATCGTGCGCAGGAAGCCGCTCACGTAGCCGGCCGGGATACCGATGCTGCGCAGCGCCGCGATGGCTATATGGGTGAAGTCCTGGCAGACGCCGTGGCGGGCGCGGAACGCCTCCTCCAGTGGCGTGTCGACGGCCGTCGCCTCGGGATCGAAGGCCATCTCCTCGTGGAGCGCGCCGCAGATCCTCGACACCGCGTCCAGTGCGCTCGGGCTGCCGGCGGTCACGGCACGGGTCCAGGCGGCGATCTCCGCCGACGGCGGAATCCGGGGGGAGGGTGCGCGGAAGTGATGCGGCGCATCGGGCGCAAGCGAGGCGATGCCGTCGAGCTCCTCCTGCAAACGCGCGAGGGACGGCGAGACGTCGAACAGCGGGTCCAGCGGGCTGCGATCGACCCGGGCCCGCATCAGGAAGGCGGTTTCCTCGACCGCTCCGTCGTAGGTGATGCCGACGCACCGGTTGCCGAAGAAGTCCGTCATCTGGGTCCGTTCGAACGGGGCCGGGGCGACGTCGAGGCTGGTGGCGACGACCCGCTGCTGGCCGGCGAGGCTGATGGGCATCAGCCGCAGCAGGTGGCGTCCGGCATCGGCCAGGCTCTCGTAGGTGTATTCGATGCGAAGCGTGATGTCGTACAGCATGGCCGGTCTCCGGAGCCCGGTGGACGCTAGAACAAATCACGACAAGATGGAAACTTCTGGTCGTGTGAATTTGCTCTTTCAGTATGGGTTTGCAGGGCGACTTACGCTTCAGATCGGTTCGATCCGAAGCGACCGCGCTCTATCGCAGATAGGTTTCGGCCAGAAGTCCGCTGAGAGCGGCCGCGTCGTCGGCCATCGCCGCCAGTCGGGCCGGCGTCATCTCGCTGGCCGACGCGGTGGTGAGCGTCGTCCGCATCTCCAGGACCCGGCGCTGAAACGGAGTCATCCGCACCTCCTCCACCGTTACCGGCAGGTAGGAGGCGTGCGCGTCGAGCGCCTCGAGCTGATGCAGAACCGAGCGCGGATTCATGTCGTCGAGCATCAGCAGGTCGATCACCGTCTCACGGCTCATGCCGGCGGCGTAGCGGCGGCGATGGGTCATCACGGAATCGCCGACCTCGATGGCGAGGTCGAGCGCGCCGTCCGGCGCCTCGGCGTCGGTGAAGACCTGCAGGAAGGCGATCATCGCGGCGGTCCGCTCCACCGCCCGGCCGATCCCGAGGAACCGCCATCCGGTGAACCTGTACATGTTCTCGTGCACCAGACCGGAGAAGCCGGCGATCTTGCGCAACAGCACGCTGAACGCGCGGGAAGCGTCATCGCCGGGCTGCACCCGCTCCTGGAACATCTCGGTGGTGCGCGTCAGATCGACCAGGGCGTTCCAGGCGTCGGTCGAGAACCGGTCGCGGACCTGTCCAGAGCTGCGCAGCGCCGAGCGCAGGTCCTCAAGAAGGCCGTCGGGAACAGGCGCCATGGCGTCGAGGCCGAAGACCGCGAGGTACTCCGACAGCATGTCGGCCAGGGGATATTCGCCGCCCCCGGTCTCGGCCAGACGCACATGGTAGGCGCGCAGCAGGCGGATCTTGAAGTCCGCGCGCTCGACGTAGCGGCCGAGCCAGAAGAGGTTGTCCGCCGCCGTGCTCGGCAGGGTGACGTCCTGGGCACGCCGAGGGCCGGCGCCGTTGCTCTGCAGCAGGGTGTCCACCGGTCCGGCGGCGTCCGAAACCACCCAGACGTCGCTGACCGCGCCGCCGCGCTGCATCGAGATGTCGGCGCTCTCCGCCGAGTGTCCGATCCGCGCGAAGCCGCCGGGCATGACGACCCAGCCGTCGCGGGTGCGGGCGACGAACACGCGCAGGCTCATCGGCCGCGCCACCAGTTTGCCGTCGACCAGTGCCGGCGCGGTCGACAGGGACACCACCTCCTGCGCCGCGAGACCGGAGCCCTCGGCGTCGATCCAGTCTGGATCGGCGGGCTTCCCGTCCTGCCGAATGCCGCCGATCACCGCGTTGGGGCCGTGGTCGAACGGCAGCCGCGTGGACATCGCGCTGTCGATGGTCATGCGGGCGAGGTTTTCCTTGACGTAGGCGCGTTCCTGCGCGCCGCCGCACCACCAGGTCGCGATGTTGGCCATGGCCAGCGGACGGTCGGTCAGGTACTCGCAGATCCGCGGCATGAAGGCCATCAGCGCGCGGATCTCGATCGCGCCGGAGCCGACGGCGTTGACCATCGTGAACGAACCGGAGCGCAGCGCGCCAAGCATGCCCGGCGTGCCGAGCTGGGACGTCTCGTTGAGTTCCAGCGGGTCGGTCCAGTCGGAGTCGAGCCGGCGCCAGACCACCGAGATCGGCTTCAGGCCGCTGACCGTACGCACCATCAACCGGTTCTCGCGCACCGCGAGGTCGGCGCCGCGCACGAGCATGAAGCCGAGGTATCGGGCGATGTAGGAGTGCTCGAAATAGGTGTCGTTGAGGGGCCCCGGTGTGAGGATCGCCACCCGGCTGCCGTCGTTCTCGCGCAGATCCAGCAGCGTGTCGCGGAACCGCCGGAAGAATCCCGCCAGCCGCTGGACCTTGGCGTTGCTGACCATGGTCGAGAAGCTGCGCGAGGTGGCCATCCGGGTCTCGAGCGCGAACCCGGCGCCCGACGGCGCCTGGGTCCGGTCGCCCAGCACCCACCACTTGCCGTCCGGACCGCGGCCGATGTCGAAGGCGAGGAAATGCAGGTAGTGGCCGTTCCTGGGCTGGACGCCGACCATGGGGCGCAGCCATTCCGGATTGGCGGCCAGCAGCCGCGCCGGGACGACACCGTCGGCGACCAGCCGGTTGGGGCCGTAGATGTCGGCCATCACCGCCTCGAGCACGTCCGCGCGCTGGGTCAGCGCCGTCGCGATCCCGTCCCATTCCCGTGCCTCGAGCAGCACCGGCAGGTGGCTGAGGGGCCAGTCGCGCTCGGTCGAGGCGTCGGGCCCGTAGTGGCGGAAGAAGACACCGGCATCGCGCAGGTACTGATTGCCGCGGGCCAGGGCGTGGTCCAGTTCCTCCGCGTCCATCGCCGCCAGATCGCGCAGGAACGGCTGCCAGACCGGGCGTACGTTGCCGTCGCCGTCGAACAGTTCGTCCGCCACGCCCGGCAGCGTGCGGTAGGTGTCCAGGAGGCTGCTCCAGTCCGGTTCGTCGGCAGCCTGTCGGGCCTCGCTCATGTCAGATTCCGGCCGGGCGTCTGAGGTCGAGGGTCATGGGGAACTCGGGGTGCGGGGTCTCCGGCCCCGGTGCGTAGGCGCCGGGCGTGTGGCCATGGTACTCGAACCTGGCCAGCCGACGCGCCTCCGCCTCGTTGGCGTTGACCGGAAACGTCTCGTAGTTGCGCCCGCCGGGATGCGCCACATGGTAGACGCAGCCGCCGAGGGGGCGGCCCGACCAGGTGTCGAAGATGTCGAACGTCAGGGGCGCGTGCACGTCGATCACCGGATGCAGCGCCATTGCCGGGCGCCACGCCTTGAAGCGCACGCCACCGACCGACACGCCGCTCGATCCGCCATCGGCGAGCGGCATCCGACGTCGGTTGCAGGTGACGACATAGCGGTCGGGGTCGGGGGCGGTGAGCTTGACCTGAAGGCGTTCGGTCGAGCTGTCGGTGTAGCGGGCGGTGCCGCCGATGGCCCCGGTCTCGCCAAGCACGTGCCACGGCTCCAGAGCCTGGCGCAGTTCGAGATGCACGCCCTCGTATTCCACCTCGCCGCAGAACGGGAAGCGAAACTCCGCCTGGGCCTCGTACCACTCGGAACGGAAGTCGAAGCCGTGCTGCCGGAGGTCCCGCAGGACGTCCAGGAAGTCGCTCCACACGAAGTGCGGCAGCATGAACCGGTCGAGCAGGGTCGTGCCCCAGCGCGTGAAGTTGCCGCCGACCGGCACCTTCCAGAACCGGGCGATCAGGGCGCGGAGCAGAAGCTGCTGGGCCAGGCTCATCCGCGGGTCCGGCGGCATCTCGAAGCCGCGGAACTCGACCAGACCGAGCCGTCCGGTCGGGCCGTCCGGCGAATACAGCTTGTCGATGCAGATCTCGGCCCGGTGGGTGTTGCCGGTGACGTCGGTCAGCAGGTTGCGCAGCAGCCGGTCGACCAGCCACGGCAGCGGGGGCGTCCCCTGGTCCGGGTGCGGGATCTGGCTGAGCGCGATCTCCAGTTCGTAGAGGCTGTCATGCCGGGCGTCGTCGACCCGCGGTGCCTGGCTTGTCGGACCGATGAACAGGCCGGAGAACAGGTGTGACAGGCTGGGATGGCGCTGCCAGTGCAGGATGATCGAGCGCAGCACGTCCGGGCGCCGCAGGAACGGACTGTCGGCGGGCGTGGCGCCGCCGACGACCACGTGGTTGCCGCCTCCCGTGCCCGTATGCTTGCCGTCGATCATGAACTTGTCGGCGCCGAGACGGGACTGCCGCGCCTCCTCGTAGACCGCCTCGGTGATCGCCACGCAGTCGCGCCAGCTCGACGCCGGGTGGATGTTCACCTCGATCACGCCGGGATCCGGGGCGACGCGGATCACGTTCAGCCGTGGATCGGTCGGCGGCGCGTACCCTTCGATGTGAACCTTCACGCCCAGCCCGGCGGCCGCCCGCTCCACCGCGTCCAGCAGTTCGAGGTAGTCGTCCGCCCGCTCGACCGGCGGCATGAAGACGCAGAGCCGGCCGTCCCTCGGCTCGACCGCCAGCGCGGTGCGCACGGCCCCGCCGATCTCCCCGATATGCTGTTCGATAACGGTCTGGACATGCCCCGACGGCGTGAAGCGGGCGCGGGCCTGATCCGGGTCGGTCTCGGCGTCGTCATCCGACCGGGGCTCCGCGAATTCCGGCAGCGGGCCACGCTCCTCCCAGGGGTCGGCGATGTTCACGTAGGGATACTGAGACGGCGGCACGTAGGGCAGGGCGCCCAGGGGCAGTCGATAGCCGGCCGGACTGTCGCCGGGGACCAGAAAGACGTGACCGCGCCGGGGCCGCCAGAGCTCCGAGCGCCAGCGCCGGGATTCCCGCGCCTGCGACTGCCAGCGCTGGACCGGGAGCACATAGCTGGCGGGTTCGGTCAGACCGCGATTGAACACGCGGGCGATGCGGTGACGCTCCTCGGCATCGCGCAGCTTCGAGTTCTCCGGCGTCACGTTCTCGGGCAGGTTGGCTTCCTTGAGCAGCCATTCCGCCGGATCCTCGTAGGCGGGGACGACGTTTCCCTGGTCGACCTCGAGATTGTCGGCGATGGCCCGGAGCAGCGCCTCCGCCTCTTTCTGGCCGGCGTGGAGACGCTCGGTCTCGCCGGCGATCAGGTCGGCGTTGCGCCAGACCGGCTTGCCGTCGCGCCGCCAGTACAGCGAGAACGTCCAGCGCGGCAGCGTCTCGCCCGGATACCACTTGCCCTGACCGTAGTGCAGGAAGCCGCCGGGCGCGAAACGCGTGCGCAGCCGGCGGATCAGCACATCCGCGAGTCCCCGCTTCATCGGGCCGACGGCGGCGGTGTTCCACTCGGGCGACTCGAAGTCGTCGATCGAGACGAAGGTCGGCTCGCCGCCCATGGTCAGGCGGACGTCGGCATCGGCCAGATCCCGGTCGACCCGCTCGCCGAGGGCGTCGAGCGCCTGCCAGGACTCCTCGGAGAACGGCTTGGTGATCCGTGGGTGCTCGGCGACGCGCTCGACGGTCATGTCGAAGGAGAAATCGACCTCGGCGGCGGTGGCGACGCCCGAGATCGGTGCGGCGTTGCGGTAGTGCGGGCAGGCGGACAGCGGGATGTGGCTCTCGCCCGTCAGGAGGCCCGAGGTCGGATCGAGGCCGATCCAGCCGGCGCCGGGCAGGTAGACCTCGGCCCAGGCGTGCAGGTCGGTGAAGTCGTGATCCGTGCCGGCGGGACCGTCCAGCGCCACCAGGTCCGGCTTGAGCTGGATGAGGTAGCCGGAAACGAAGCGGGCGGCGAAGCCGAGATGGCGCAGGATCTGGACGATCAGCCAGCTCGAGTCCCGGCACGAGCCGCTCGCCAGTTCCAGCGTTTCCTCGGGCGTCTGCACACCCGGTTCCATGCGGATCAGGTACTTGATCTCCTGCGACACCCGGTGATTCAGGTCGACGACGAAGTCGACGGTCCGTTTCGGCGTCCGGTCGATCCCGTCGAGAAACGCCTGGACGCGCGGTCCCGCCGGTTCTGGCGTGCGGTAGATCGACAGGTCGTCCCGCAGTTCTGCGGGATAGTCGAACGGCCACTCCTCGGCGGATTCCTCGACGAAGAAATCGAACGGGTTGTACACCGTCATGTCGGCGACCAGATCGACCTCGATCTTCAACTCGGTCACCGGCTCCGGAAAGACGAAGCGCGACTGCCAGTTGCCGTAGGGGTCCTGCTGGTGGTTCACGAAGTGGCCGGCAGGCGACACCTTCAGGGAGTGCGAAACCACGCGGGTCCGGCTGTACGGCGCCGGGCGCAGGCGGATGACCTGGGGGCCGAGGGTGACCGGCCGGTCGTAGCGGTAATGCGTCAGGTGATGGATCGCAGCCTTGATCGACATGGGCATCCAACTGGTTGCAGCGTCCGGAAATCGAGTTTCCCTTTATATCCCAAGGCGCAAAGGGATGGCGAGGCCGTGGTCGTCGTTGCCGGGCCGGCCGAAGATTTCTGGCGGCATCCATTGCTGCCGCATCTGAGAATTGTATAGTGGTGCCAGTTCAAAAGCACACCATCCACAAAAAGAGGAAACCTCCATGAAACGCTTGCTACCGTTGCTCTGCGCGGCGGTGTTCTCCACCGCGGCGCATGCTCAGGACGAGGTTAAGGTCGGCATGCTCCAGGGCTTCACCGGGCCGACCGAGTCGCTGGTCAAGCCGATGGCGCTCGGCGGCGAACTGGCGATCCAGGAAATCTCCGACAGCGGTCTGTTCCTTGGCGGCAAGAAGGTCGTCTCCGTTCGCGGTGACAGCACCTGCATCGATGCCGCCGCGGCGACCGCTGCCGCGGATCGCCTGATCACGTCCGAAGGCGTTGTCGGCATCGTCGGCGCGACCTGCTCTGGCGCCACCACCGCCGTCCTCAACAACGTCGTGCGGCCGAACGGCATCGTCATGATCTCGCCGTCGGCCACCTCGCCGGCGCTGAGCACCATCGAGGATGATGGTCTGTTCTTCCGCTCCGCGCCTTCCGACGCGCGTCAGGGCGAGGTGATCGGCGCGATCCTGTCCGGCAAGGGCATCAAGTCCGCCGCGCTGACCTACACCAACAACGACTACGGCAAGGGCCTGGCCGACGCGATTCAGGCGGCGTTCGAGGCCAATGGCGGCACGATCACCGCCGTGGCCGCGCACGAGGACGGCAAGGCCGACTACTCGGCCGAAGTCGCGACCCTGGCCTCCGCCGGCGGCGACATCCTGATCGTGGCCGGCTACCTCGACCAGGGCGGCAAGGGCATGATCCAGGCCGCGCTCGATACCGGAGCGTTCGACACGTTCATGCTGCCGGACGGCATGGTCGGCGAGGCGCTGACCGACAATTTCGGCGCCGATCTGGACGGTTCCATCGGCACCAACCCCGGTACCGACAGCCCGGGTGCCTCCATGCTGGCCAAGCTCGCCGAGGGCAAGGGCTTCAAGGGCGATGACCCCTATGTTCCGGAAGCCTATGACGCGGCCGCCGTCCTGCTGCTCGCCATGCAGTCCGCCGGCAGCACCGACAGCGCGACCTACAAGAGCCATGTCGAGAAGGTCGCCAACGCCCCGGGCGAGAAGATCTACCCGGGCGAGTTGGCCAAGGCGTTGAAGATTCTCGCCGACGGTGGCGACATCGACTACGTCGGCGGCACCGCGCTCGAGCTGATCGGCCCGGGCGAGTCGGCCGGCAGCTTCCGCGAGACCACCGTCGAGGGCGGTGCGTGGAAGACCGTCGCCTACCACTGACCGTCTGACGGTCCGACAGATACGAGGGAACGGTCAGGCCAGCGCCTGACCGTTTCCCGCATTCAGGTTCGTTCGATGATCAGAGTTGAAAACGTCACCAAGAACTTTGGTGGCATTCGCGCGGTCGACGGGGTCTCGCTCGAGATCGCGCAGGGATCGATTACCGGGCTGATCGGCCCGAACGGTGCCGGCAAGACCACACTGTTCAACATTATCGCCGGTCACTTTCCGCCGTCGTCGGGGTCTATCCACCTCGACGGTGAGGACGTGACCGATTTGGAGCCGCACGAGCTGTTCCACAAGGGCCTGCTGCGCACCTTCCAGATCGCCCACGAGTTCTCCAGCCTGACCGTGCTGGAGAACCTGATGATGGTTCCGGGCGATCAGCCGGGCGAGAACCTGCGTCACTCCTGGTTCAATTTCCGCCGGGTGATGGAGGTCGAGGCCAAGGTCCGCGACCGGGCCCGCGAGGTGATCGAGTTTCTGGAGATCGAGCACGTCGCCGACGAACTGGCCGGCAACCTCTCCGGCGGTCAGAAGAAGCTTCTAGAGCTCGGGCGTACCATGATGGTGGACGCCAAGATCGTGTTCCTGGACGAGGTCGGCGCCGGCGTGAACCGCACGCTGCTTCAGACCATCGCGCGGTCGATCCGGCGCCTGAACGAGGAACGGGGCTACACCTTCTGTCTGATCGAGCACGACATGGATTTCATCGCCCGGCTCTGCGATCCGGTGATCGTCATGGCCGAGGGCCGGCTGCTGACCCAGGGGACGGTCGACGCGGTGATGAACAACGAGGACGTCATCGAGGCCTATCTCGGCACCGGGCGTAAGCACAAACGGGTGTCAGAGGCATGAGCTTCCTCTCTGCAACCGGCATGACCGGCGGATATGGCGGCGTCGATATCATCACCGACTGCGATCTGAAGGTGGAACGCGGCGAGATCGCCGTGGTCGTCGGTCCCAACGGCGCCGGCAAGTCGACGGCGATGAAGGCGGTGTTCGGCATGCTGAACCTGCGCCAGGGCAGCGTGGTGTTCGACGGCGACGACATCACCGCGCTGGCGCCGCAGGAGCGGGTGCGCCATGGCATGGGATTCGTGCCGCAGAACCGCAACGTCTTCGTCTCGCTGAGCGTCGAGGAGAACCTGGAAATGGGCGCCTTCATCCGGGAGGACGACATCTCCGGAACCAAGGAGCAGGTGTTCGACCTGTTTCCGATCCTGGCGGAGAAGCGGTCCCAGCCGGCGGGAGAGCTGTCCGGGGGCCAGCGCCAGCAGGTGGCGGTCGGGCGGGCGCTGATGACCCAGCCGCGCCTGCTCATGCTGGACGAGCCGACCGCCGGCGTGTCGCCGATCGTCATGGACGAACTGTTCGACCGCATCGTCGAGATCGCCAAGACCGGCATCGCCATCCTGATGGTCGAGCAGAACGCCCGTCAGGCTCTGGAGATCGCCGATCACGGTTTCGTCCTTGTCCAGGGCACAAACCGCTTCACCGATACCGGCGAGGCGCTGCTGGCGAACGACGAAGTCCGCCGATCGTTCCTGGGGGGCTGAGGGATGGACGTGCTCAACGCCTTCGCGCTGCTCGCGAATTTCGTCATCGTCCCGGCGACGGCCTATGGTGCTCAGCTCGCGCTGGGTGCGCTCGGGGTGACGATCATCTTCGGCATCCTGCGCTTCGCCAACTTCTCCCACGGCGAGCTGATGTCCTTCGGCGCCATGGTGACGATCCTGGTCACCTGGCTGCTGCAGATGAACGGGATCGGCATCGCGCCGCTGCCGACGGCGCTGCTGGCGCTGCCGGTCGGGATCCTCGCGACGGTCGCCATGGCGGCGCTGACCGACCGCTACGTCTTCCGGTTCTACAGGAAGAAGCGCGCCAACCCGATCGTCTTCGCCATCGTCTCGGTCGGCGTGATGTTCGTCATGGCCGGGCTGATCCGCATCATCATCGGCCCGGACGATCACAGCTTCGCCGACGGCGCGCGGTTTCTGATATCGGTGCGCGATTTCAAGAACGCGACCGGCATGGAGCAGGGCATCGCGATCAAACAGACCCAGGTCGTCACCGTCGTGGTCGCCCTCATCGTCGTCGCCTACCTGTTCTGGTTCCTGCAGAAGACCCGGTCCGGCAAGGCCATGCGAGCGTATTCCGACGACGAGGATCTGGCCCTGCTGTCCGGCATCAACCCGGAGCGGGTGGTGCTGATCGCGTGGATCATCGCCGGCTCGCTCGCCTGCATCGCGGGGACGCTGTATGGCCTCGACAAGACCTACAAGCCGTTCATCTTCCTCCAGATCCTCCTGCCGATCTTCGCCGCGACGATCCTCGGCGGCATCGGCCAGCCGGTCGGCGCCGTGCTCGGCGGCTTCATCGTCGCCTTCTCCGAGGTGACGGTGACCTACGCCTTCAAGCGGTTCCTGGCCTATCTCGGGCCGGAGGGGTGGGTTCCCGAGGGGCTCGTTCAGCTGCTGTCCACCGACTACAAGTTCGCGGTCTCCTTCGTCATTCTGGTCGTCGTGCTGCTGGTCCGGCCGACCGGCATCATCCGGGGTAAAGTGATATGACGAGGCGGGTGCTCCTGTACTACGGCCTGATGCTGCTGGTGCTGATCGCCGTCGGCTTCCTGCAGAGCTGGAACGTCGCCTTCGGCATCTTCAACCTGTGTCTGATCTCCGCCGTCATGGCGCTCGGCGTGAATATGCAGTGGGGCTATGCCGGGCTGTTCAATGTCGGGATCATGGGGTTCACCGCGCTTGGCGCCCTGACCGCGGTGCTGGTTTCGATGCCGCCGGTACAGCAGGCCTGGGCCGTGGCGGGCGGCGGTCTCGCCCTGTCGGCTCTCAGTCTGGCGGCGACCGTCGTGGCCGTGATCGTCGCGCGCCGCCTCGTCCCGCCGGTGCTGAAGATCCCGGTCACGGCGCTCGTGGTGGTCGGCGGCTACTTCCTGATCGGGCAGTTCTTCTTGCCGGCGACCGAGAAGATCGAGGCGATCGATCCGGCGCTCTCCGGCTATCTCGGCGGCATGGGCCTGCCGGTGCTGATCGCCTGGCCGCTCGGCGGACTGGTCGCGGCGGGGGCGGGCTGGCTGATCGGCAAGATCTCCCTCGGGTTGCGGGCCGACTACCTCGCCATCGCCACGCTCGGGATCTCCGAGATCATCATCGCCATCATCAAATACGAGGAATGGCTGTCGCGGGGCGTGAAGAACGTCACCGGCATCCCGCGTCCGGTCCCCTACGAGGTCGACCTGGTCGAGACGCAGTGGTTCATCGATCTGGCCGCCTCCCTCGGAGCGACGGACACCTCCGAGGCGGCGAGCCTGTTCGTCAAGTTCTGCTATGCGATCCTGTTTATGGCCGTGCTCGCCGTCGTCATGTGGCTGGCCGAGCGGGCGCTGAAGTCGCCCTGGGGCCGGATGATGCGGGCGATCCGTGACAACCGGGACGCCGCCGCGGCCATGGGCAAGGACGTCAAGGCGCGTCACCTGCAGGTCTTCGTTCTCGGTTGTGCCACCTGCGGCATCGCCGGCGCCATGCTGGCCACGTTGGACGGTCAGCTCACGCCCACCAGCTACATCCCGCTTCGGTTCACGTTCCTGATCTGGGTCATGGTGATCCTGGGTGGCTCCGGCAACAACTGGGGCGCGGTGCTGGGCGGCTTCGTGATCTGGTTCCTGTGGGTCGAGGCGGAACCGCTGGGCAACTGGTTCATGGCGACGATCACGGCGCCGCTACCGGAGGGCTCGGCGATCGCCGATCATCTGATGCTCGGGGCGGCCTATACCCGCTACCTGCTGATGGGGGCGATCCTGCTTCTGGTCATGCGGTTCGCGCCGAAGGGCCTCATTCCCGAGCGGTGAGAGGGAGGCTGTCGACCGGCTGGTTCAGGGTCCGCGCGACGATGTAGCGGATCCACCGTCGGGTCTGCGGGTCGTCCGGGTCCCGAGCCGAGCCGCCGCCGAGACTGCCGATCAGCCAGTCGCCGTGCAGGGCGTCCAGGAACAGCCGCGCCGCGAGCTCCGGGTCGTCGATATCGGCCTGGCCGCGATCCCGGACTCCGGCGAGGTAGCGCGCGAGGCGGGCCTGCAGGCGGCACGGACCGTTGCCGAGGAATGCGTCGACCACCTGAGGGAAGCGGTGGCCCTCTGTCAGGAAGTCACCGAAGATCCGTTTCGCCTCCGCCGTCCAGATCTGGGAGACGAGATCGCGGGCGAGAGCGGTGAGCGTGGCCGCGGGATCCTCGCTGCCGTCCAGCACCGTCATCATCCGCTGGGCGAAAGCGGCACAGTTCTCTCCGACCGCCGTCTCGATCAGCCCGTCCTTGTCGCCGAAGGCGGAATAGATCGTGGCCCGCGAACCTCCGGCGCGGGCGATGATCTCGTCCACGGTGGTGGCTTCTATGCCGCGTTCCCTGAACAGCTCCCAGGCGGCGTCGAGCAGGGCCCGCCGCCGGGCTTCGCCGCGCGACAGGGCCGTGCCACCATCGTCTTCGCCGGTCATGGCGCTGTCGGTCCTCCCGTCAGAGATGTTTTTTGGCGCACGTCGATCTTGTTGTGCGGCGCAATATGTACTACCTAGTACACATCGTATCCGCCTCGCAATCCCGCACGACTGTTCCGACCGGCCACGCGACCGGCATTCCGGCGCGGGCCTGCCTCATGCATAAGGACTGACGACGTGTCGAAGGTTTTCCTGACCCGTTTCCTCGCGGCCGCCCTGGCCATGTTCGCCCTGGTGGCCTGCGAGCAGGAGCAGGCCGCGGCTCCGGCGGCACGGCCGCCGGCGCAGGTCGGTTTCAAGACGGTCTCGGCGCAGCCGGTCGACCTGACGGCGCGCCTGCCGGGGCGCGTCGTCGCCTACCGGATGGCGGAGGTCCGCCCCCAGGTCGCCGGCATCGTTACCCGCCGGCTGTTCGAGGAGGGGTCGACGGTCGAGGCGGGTCAGCCGCTCTACCAGATCGACGCGGCGGTCTACGAGGCCGAGGTCAAGATGGCGGAGGCCGAGCTTGCCCGGGCGACGGCGACCCTGAATTCCACGCGCACCAAGCTCCGGCGCTACGAGAGCCTGGTGAAGACCAACGCCGTCAGCCGCCAGGCGTACGACGACGTGGTCGCCGAGGAGCAGGAAAACCGCGCCGGCGTGGCCGCCGCCAAGGCGTCCCTGGACGCGGCCAAGATCGATCTCGGCCATACCCAGGTCCTGGCCCCGATCGCCGGCCAGATCGGCCGGTCCTCCATCACCGAGGGCGCGCTGGTCACCGCCAACCAGGCGGCGGCGCTGGCGACGATCACCCAGCTCGATCCGATCAATGTCGACTTCACCCAGTCCAGCGCCTCGCTTCTGCGGCTGCGGCAGATGTTCCGAACCGGCGAGCGGGCGCAGGGAAGCGGGGAGGCGCTGCCGGTCACGCTGATCCTCGACGCCATCGACATCGAGTACGGCCATCCCGGAGTCCTGCAGTTCTCCGAGGTGACGGTCGAGGAGACGACGGGATCGGTCCGTCTGCGCGCGGTGTTCCCCAACCCCGACCGCGAGTTGCTGCCTGGCATGTTCGTGCACGGCATCGTCAACCAGGGGGTGGTCGAACGCGGCTATCTCATCCCGCAGGCGGCGGTCAGCTTCACCCGCATGGGCGATCCCTATGTGTATGTCATCGGCGAGGACGAAACGGTGACCCAGGCCCAGGTGCACATCGTCGACGCGGCGGGAACCGACTGGCTGGTCGACCGCGGCCTCAGCGACGGTACCCGGGTGGTGGTCGACGGGCTGCAGCGGATTCGGCCGGGCGCCAAGGTGACCCCGGTCGAGGTGCCGGCGCCGGCCGCCACGGCGTCCGGCAAGGCGCAGAAACTCAGCGCCCTGAACTGAAGGACCGGTCATGGCCAGCTTTTTCATCGATCGCCCGGTCTTCGCCTGGGTCATCGCCATCGTCATCATGCTTGCCGGCGGCCTTTCGATCGCGCAGCTGCCGGTCGAGCAGTATCCGTCGGTTGCGCCGCCCTCGGTGCAGATCACCGCAACCTATCCCGGCGCCTCGGCACAGACCCTGGAGAACACCGTCACCCAGGTGATCGAGCAGCAGATGACGGGGCTCGATCATCTTCGATACATCTCGGCCAACAGCGACAGCAGCGGCGTCGCGGTCATCACCCTGACCTTCGATCCTGAGGCCGATCCGGACATCGCCCAGGTTCAGACCCAGAACAAGCTGCAGCTCGCAACGCCGCTCCTGCCCGAAGCCGTCGTCAATCAGGGCATCGAGGTGGCGAAGAGCAGTGGCAGCTTCCTGATGGTGCTCGGCTTCGTGTCGGACACCGACATGCCGCAGACCGATATCGCCGACTTCGTCGCCGACAGCATCCGCGACCCGATCAGCCGGGTGAACGGCGTCGGTTCGGTTCGGCTGTTCGGTTCGCAGCATGCCATGCGGATCTGGCTCGATCCGGACAAGCTCCAGAGCTTCCGCATCACGACGTCCGAGGTGCGCGCCGCCATCGTCGCCCAGAATGCGGAGATCTCCGCCGGTCAGATCGGCGGCGCACCGGCGGTGCCGGGCCAGCAGATCAACGCGACGCTGATCGCCCAGACCCGTCTGGAGACACCGGAGGCGTTCGGCAACATCCTGGTGCGGGTGAATACCGACGGTTCCCAGGTCCGGCTGAAGGATCTGGCGCGGATCGAGATCGGGGCCGCGTCCTACGACACGGTGGCGCGCTACAACGGGCGTCCGGCCGCCGGCGTCGGCATCAACCTCGCCTCCGGCGCCAACGCGCTGGATACCGCGGAGGCGGTGCGGGCCAAGATCACGGAGCTTCAGCCGTTCTTCCCGGCCGGCCTCGAGGTGGTCTACCCCTACGACACCACGCCCTTCGTCGAGATCTCGATCACCGAGGTGGTGCACACGCTGTTCGAGGCGATCGCGCTGGTCTTCGTCGTGATGTTCCTGTTCCTGCAGAACCTTCGCGCGACGTTGATCCCGACCATCGCCGTCCCGGTCATCCTGCTCGGCACCTTCGGGGTGCTCGCGGCGTTCGGCTTCTCGATCAACACGCTGACCATGTTCGGCATGGTGCTGGCCATCGGCCTGCTGGTGGACGATGCCATCGTGGTCGTCGAGAACGTCGAGCGCGTGATGCACGAGGAGGGCCTGGGCCCGCGCGAGGCGACGCGCAAGTCGATGTCGCAGATCACCGGCGCCCTGGTCGGCATCGCCATGGTCCTGTCGGCCGTGTTCGTGCCGATGGCGTTCTTCGGCGGCTCGACCGGTGCGATCTACCGCCAGTTCTCGATCACCATCGTGTCGTCGATGGTGCTGTCGGTGATCGTCGCCATCGTCCTGACCCCGGCGCTCTGCGCCTCGATGCTGCGCGCCAAGGACGGCCACGCCAGCACCAAGGGGCCGTTCGGCTGGTTCAATCGGGGCTTCGACTGGACCAACCGCTTCTACCAGGGCAGCGTCGGCCATGTGGTCGGGCGCAAGTGGCGCTACGGGTTGGTCTACCTGCTGATCGTCGGCGGGCTCGGCCTGCTGTTCCTGCGCCTTCCGACGTCGTTCATCCCGAACGAGGACCAGGGCATCATGTTCGCCCAGGTGTCGCTGCCGGACAATGCCAGCCAGGAGCGAACCCTGGACGTGCTGCGCAAGGTGGAGCATCACTTCCTGGAAACTGAGAAGGAGACGGTCAACGGTCTGTTCACTGTCGCTGGATTCAGTTTCAGCGGCCGCGGCCAGAACGCCGGCATCGCCTTCGTCAACCTGAAGCACTGGGACGAGCGTCAGGATCCCCAGAGCAGCGTGTTCGCCATCGCCGGCCGGGCCATGGGCGCCTTCTCCCAGATCCGGGAGGCACAGATCTTCGCGTTCACGCCGCCCTCCATCATCGAACTCGGCAACGCGAGCGGGTTCGACTTCCAACTCGTCGACCGCAGTGGCGTCGGCCATGACGTCCTGATGCAGGCGCGCGGCCAGATGCTCGGCATGGCGTCGCAGGACCCGAGGCTCGTCGGGGTGCGGCCGAACGGTTATCCGGACACGCCGCAGTTCCGCGTCACGGTCGACCACGAGAAGGCCAGTGCGCTGGGTCTGTCGGTCTCCGACATCAACGCCACCCTGTCGACCGCCTGGGGCGCCTCCTACGTCAACGACTTCATGGAGAACGGCAAGGTCAAGAAGGTCTACCTGCAGGCTGACGCCCCGTTCCGCATGATGCCGCAGGATCTGGACCGCTGGTACGTGCGCAACGCCTTCGACGAGATGGTGCCGTTCTCCGCCTTCGCCACGTCCGAGTGGACCTACGGCTCGCCGCGGCTGGAACGGTTCAACGGCACCTCGTCGGTGCAGATCCTCGGTCAGCCGGCTCCGGGCGTAAGTTCCGGCGTGGCCATGCAGGCGATGATGGAACTCGCCGACAACCTGCCGGACGGGATCGGGTACGAATGGTCGGGACTGTCGTACGAGGAGCGGTTGTCCGGCGACCAGGCGCCGATGCTGTACGCGCTGTCGATCCTCGTGGTGTTCCTGTGCCTGGCGGCGCTGTACGAGAGCTGGAGCATTCCGGTCTCGGTCATGATGGTGGTACCGCTCGGCGTGTTCGGCGCTGTGGCTGCCGCCTACCTGAGGGTGCTTCCGAACGACGTGTATTTCCAGGTCGGCCTGCTGACCACGGTCGGGCTGTCGGCCAAGAACGCCATCCTCATCGTCGAGTTCGCCCGCGAGCTCTACGACGAGGGCATGGGGCTGCTCGAGGCGACGGTCGAGGCGGCGCGTCAGCGCTTCCGTCCGATCGTCATGACGTCGATGGCGTTCACCCTTGGCGTGCTGCCCTTGGCGATCAGCACCGGCGCCGGCGCGGCCAGCCGTCAGGCCATCGGTACAAGCGTCATGGGCGGGATGATCTCCGCCACGGTGCTGGCGATCTTCTTCGTGCCCCTGTTCTTCGTCCTGGTGATGCAACTCTTCTCCAGGCGCAGGACGGCGACCGCGGAGACGCGGGAAGCGACCCCCGCCGAGTAGCCGGTCGACGCGGACGTGCGATGGGGGCGGTCGATCCGCCCCCATCGGGTTGCAGGCCACCAGTCATTTCCAACCGTCGTATTAACCACTTCTAAATGACGTGCCGCGCATGGTGCTTCGGGTATCGGCTTGAGCGGATCCTCCCGGGGGAGCAGCGGATGAGTGCATCGGAAATGACGGAAACCCATTCGGCGGAAGCCCTGATCGACGCCATGCTGTCCGGCAACGAGGACCTCGTGGTGCGGGAAGGCGGCGAGATCGGCCGAAAGCTGATGCGGCTCAAGAGCGGCATCGACGGCGAGGAACAGCTCGAGAGCTGGATCGAGATGTCGCTGACCGCCAACAGCAGTGTCCGCCAAGTCGCCGAGATGATGACCTCGCTGCGGGAGGTCGACAACCGTTCCCAGTCGATCGCCGCCGCCGTGGAGGAACTGTCGGCCACGGTGCAGACGATCAACCAGACCACCGAGGCGGTGTCGTCCGAGGCCCAGGAGGCGGCACAGGTGTCCGACACCGGCCGGTCGGCCGCGACCCAGGCCGTCGAGGCGATGGAAGCGGTGTTCCAGGTTGTCCAGTCCGCCGTCCAGAAGGTGGATGCGCTGGCCGAGGCGTCGGTGAAGATCGGCGATATCGTGTCGACGATCGAGACGATCGCCAAGCAGACGAACCTGCTCGCCCTGAACGCGACGATCGAGGCGGCGCGGGCCGGCGAGGCGGGCAAGGGTTTCGCGGTGGTCGCCAGCGAGGTGAAGACGCTGGCGAACCAGACGGCGTCCGCGACGGTCGACATCCGCGAACGGATCTCCGCGATCCGCCGCGACATGGAGGAGATCGTCGAGGTCATGCGTTCCGGGGCGGAGAGAGTCGAGGACGGGCGCGGCACGATCCAGACCGTCGGCTCCGAGATGGAAAGCCTGGCCGACCGGATCGGATCGGTGACGCGCAGCATGGGCGAGGTCGCGCAGGTGCTCGGCGAGCAGCAGTCGGCGACCGTGGAGATCTCCGAGGGCGTGAGCGTCATCGCCGATATGAGCGCGCGCAACGTCTACATGATCGACGCGACGATCGAGACGCTGGAAAAGACCGGCCCGACCATCGGCCGGGCGGTCGACGGGTTCGTCAAGGCCGGGGTGCCGAACGCGACGATTCACGCCGCCAAGTCGGATCACATGATCTGGATGCGCCGGCTGGCGCAGATGCTGGTCGGCCGCGAGGTGCTGCGCCCGGACGAATTGGCGGATCATCACAGCTGCCGGCTCGGCAAGTGGTACGATTCCCAGAAGGATCCGCGTCTGACTGGCCATCCCGCCTGGACGGCGATGATGGACCCGCATCAGAAGGTGCATCGCGCCGGCATCGAGGCGGCGCGGGCCTTCGCCGCCGGGGACCTGGACAAGGCGACCCGGCTGGTCGACGAGGCCGGCGAGGCGTCGAAGGACGTCATGCGGCTGCTGAACGACCTGACCGCTCACATGAAGAATTAGCCGCTCTCGGCGCCCGAGCCCGAATCGAAACGGCCGCCCGCTCGCTACCGAGCCGGGCGGCCGTTCCATGGTCAATTCGTGGCCGGGACGTTGCCCCGACCGGCGGCTACTCCGCCGCCTGCCGGGTCTGGGCGTCGAATGCCGCAAGCACGCGCGGCGGCGACAGCGGCAGGTCGTCGATCCAGATCCCGAGCGCGTCATAAACGGCGTTGCGCACCGCGGCCGGACCGGGGACCAGCGGCACCTCGCCGACGCCGCGCACACCCTGCGGATGCTTCGGATTCGGGATCTCGATGATGCCGCAGTCGAGCATCGGCAGGTCCGAGCAGACCGGCATCCGGTAGTCAAGGAAGCCCGGATTATCGACCCGGCCCTGCTTGTCGTAGATGTACTCCTCGTTGATCGCCCAGCCGATTCCCTGAGCCATCCCGCCCTGCAGTTGTCCCTCGACGTAGCTCGGGTGGATCGCACGCCCGACATCCTGGAAGCAGGTGTAGCGCAGCACCCGGACGATCCCGAGATCGACATCCACCTCCACGTCGCAGACATGGGTGGCGAATCCGCCTTCGGCGCCGACGGTATTGCTCTGGCTGCCGGCGCCGATCGGGCCGCCGGTGGCGTTCGCCTTGGCGGCGATCTCAGCCAGGGTCATGGTCGGGAAGTTGCCGCTGTGCTCGCCGATCGGGCGGGCCTCGCCGTTCTCCCAGACCACCTGGCCCGGATCGATGCCCCAGATCTTGGCGGCCCGGCCCTTGAGCTGGTCGATCACCTCCTCGGTCGATTCGGTGACCACCATGGCCGAGGCGAACAGGACGCGGCTGCCGCCGGTCAGGTTGCTGTAGCCGATGGTGGCGGTGTCGCCGATCTGCACCGAGACCTGGTCGTAATCGATGCCCAGCAACTCGGCAGTGATGTTGGCGATCGCCGCGCGCGAGCCGCCGATATCCGGATGGCCGGTGGTGACCACGACGTTGCCGTCCTCGGTGATGTTCACCTGCGCGCTCGACTCGCCGCCGGCGTTGAACCAGAAGCCGCTGGCCACGCCCCGGCCCTGGTGCTTGCCGGTCAGCGGCGTCTTGTAGTGCTCGCTGTTCAACGCCGTCTCGACGGTCTCGGCATAGCCGATGCGGGGATAGACCGGCCCATGCGCCGCCTTCGTGCCTTCCTTGGCGGCGTTCTTCAGCCGAAGCTTCAGCGGGTCCATGCCGATCTCGCGGGCGACCTCATCCAGCACGCTCTCGACCGCGAAGGCGCCGATCGGCGCGCCGGGAGCGCGATAGGCGGCGACCTTGGACCGGTTCGACACCACGTCGTATCCAAGAGAGTGCACGTTCGCGATGTCGTAGGGCGCGAAGGCGCAGCCTGCGGCCCCGCGAATCGGCGAGCCCGGGAAGCATCCGGCCTGCAGGTAGAAGGTACCCTGGCCGGCGACGATGGTGCCGTCCTTCTTGGCGCCGATCTTCACCGTGCTCTTCGAGCCGGAGGTCGGGCCGGTGGCGCGCATCACCTCCTCGCGGGTCATGACCATCTTCACCGGACGGCCCGACTTCTTCGACAGCACGGTCGCAACCGGTTCCAGGTAGACGATCGTCTTGCCGCCGAAACCGCCGCCGATCTCGGCCGGGATGGCCGTGATCTTCGACTGCGGAATGCCGGTCAGGTACGTGGTCATGGCGCGGACCATGAACTGGCCCTGGCTCGAGCTCCAGATCGTGGTGCGGTCGTCGGGGGCGACACTCACGACACAGGCGTGCGGCTCGATGTAGCCCTGGTGTACCGGTTTGGTGGTGAAGCTGCGCTCGACCACCACGTCGGCTTCGGCGAATCCGGCATCGGGGTCGCCGAGCTTGTGTTCCAGGGTGCCCGCGATGTTCGACGGCTGGCCTTCGAACTGGACGAAGTCGTGCAGGACCGGAGCGTCCGGCGCCAGGGCGTCATCGATCTCGATGGCGAAGGGCAGGACCTCGTAGTCGACCTCGATCAGGGCGCATGCCTCGGCGGCGATCTCCTCGCTGGTCGCGGCCACGGCGGCGATCGGATGACCGTGGAACAGGGCCTTTTCCTTGGCCAGCATGTTGCGGCTCATCCACCGCATGTCCTGGATTCCCAGCGGCACCGGCGTGTCGACCGGGAAGTCGACGAAGTCGGCGGCGGTGGCCACGGCCTTCACTCCGGCCAAGGCCTCGGCCTTGGAGGTGTCGATCGACTTGATCACCGCATGGGGATGCGGGCTGCGGAGCACCTTGCCCCAGATCATCCCGGGCATGGCGGCGTCGGCGGCGTAGGCCGCGCGGCCCGTTACCTTGTCGGCCCCGTCGGGGCGGATGGTGCGTTTGCCAATCCACTTGTTGCTTTGGTCGTTCATCGGGCAGCCTCCCGCATGTCGGCGGCGGTCTCCATGACCGCGCGGACGATCTTGTCGTAGCCGGTGCACCGGCACAGGTTGCCGGCGAGCCAGTATCGGACTTCGGTTTCGGACGGATCCGGGTTTTGCTCGAGCAGCGACTTGGCGGCGACCAGCATGCCGGGCGTGCAGATGCCGCACTGCAGGGCCGCCATCTCGAGGAACTTCTGCTGCAGAGGATGCAGGTGGTCGCCGTCGGCCAGGCCCTCGATCGTGCCGATCTCGTGACCTTCGGCCTCGGCCGCCAGCATCAGGCAGGAGCAGACCAGCCGTCCGTCGAGGGTGATGCTGCACGCTCCGCAGTCGCCGGAGCCGCAGCCCTCCTTCGAGCCGGTGAGGCCGAGCGTGTCGCGCAGCGCGTCGAGCATGCTGTCCGCCGGATCGCACAGGAACTCGGTCGGCTCGCCGTTGATGGTCGTGGTGACGTGAATCTTCGACATAGTTCTCAGGCCCTCCCGGCGCGCTCGGCGGCGATTGCGGTCGTGCGCTTCAAGAGCACGCCGGCCACCTTCGTTCGGTATTCGATGGTTCCGCGCTTGTCGTCGATCGGATTGCAGGCGGCGCTGCAGGCGGCGGCGGCGGCATCCAGGGCCGCGTCGTCGAGCTTGCTGCCGACCAGCGCCTTTGCGGCGTCCTCGACAAGAAGAACCGTCGGCGCGACGGCCCCCAGCCCGACCCGCGCCGCGGTGCAGGTTCCGCCGTCCAGCGTCAAGGCGACGCCGACGCCGACCACCGCGATATCCATTTCCGTGCGCGGGATCATCCGCAGGTAGGCGTCACTCGATCCCTTGGGCAGGGCAGGGAAGGCGAAGCTGACCAGGATCTCACCCGGCTTCAGGTTGGTCTTGCCGGGACCGGCGGGCACGTCCTCGACCTTCAGTTCGCGGGTGCCGTCCGGACCCTTGACCGTCGCGACCGCGCCGGCCGCCACCAGCGCGGGAACACTGTCGCCCGCCGGCGAGCCGTTGCACAGGTTGCCACCCATGGAGGCACGGCCCTGGACCTGGGTGGAGCCGATCAAGTTCAGCGCCTCCAGGACTCCGGGCCACACCGTGCCGAAGCGCGGATGTTCCTGGAGAACGGCTCCGGAAACCGCGGCGCCGACAACGAAACCGCCATCCGCGGTCTCCTCGATGGCGGTCAGCTCCGGGACCTGCTTCACGTCGACGATGGTGCTCGGCTTGAGGACGCCGGAACGCATCTGCACCAGCAGATCCGTGCCGCCGGCCAGGATGCGCGCGGCCCCGGAGGCCGCGGCGAATTGGGCGACCGCGTCGTCGAGCGTCTGCGGTGCCAGATATCGAATATCGGTCATGGCTCTTCCCGTTTCGTTTCCCGTTTCCGCTCGTTGGCGGACGGCGTCCCCTCTTCGGCGGGGGATTGCATACAAAGATCCAGTTGCGAGGCTACGACGGAGCGCGGGCCCCGGCCAACCCCAAACCGCCGCGACCCCTGGGGTCGCGGCGCCCGGGTATTCGCCTATCGCTGGTAGACGACTTTACCGCCCAGGATCGTCGTGTCGACCTGGACCTCGCGAATTTCTTCCGTCGGAATTGAGAAGTAGTCGCGGTCCAGCACGGCCACGTCGGCAAGCTTGCCGAGTTCGAGCGATCCCTTGAGGTGCTCCTCGCGGCCCGAATAGGCGCCGAGCCAGGTATAGGCCCGCAGCGCCTCGGTCGGCGTGATCGCCTGGCTCGCATCCAGGTCGCCGCCGGTGTCCGACTTCCGGTTCACCATCGACCACAGCGCCAGGAAGGGGTTCGCCTGGCAGACCATGGCGTCGGAGTGCCCGGGCGTCGGGATGCCGGCGTCGATCATCGAGCGGTGCGGCCACATCCGCGCCATCGCCTCCTGGCCGCGATTGGCGATGTAGGCGTCGCCGAGATCGTACATGAAGCCGGTGGCCGAACTGTCGATCGCGCCCAGTGCTTTGATGCGATCCTGCAGTTCCGGCGTGATGTAGCAGCAGTGCTCGACGCGCATGCGGTGATCGTCGACCGGGTGATGTTTCAGGCAGTGCTCGATGGCGTCGAGCGCGAAGTCGATGCCACGGTCGCCGACTCCCTCGATCATGACCTGCAGGCCGGCGCGATGGGCGGCCAGCGCCCGGCCCTTGAGATCCTCGAGTTCATAGAGCAGGACGCCGGTGTTCGGATCCGGCTCGCCCTCAACCTTGCGGCCGATGTACGGCTCGTAGTAGGCGGCGGTTCGCCCGGAGGTGGAGCAGTCCGGACACCACTCGACGCCGATCACCCGCACCCAGTCGTCGCCGAAACCCGAGCGGATGCCGGCGGCGGCGGTCGCCTCGACCAACCCGTCCTCGCGCCCCGAGACGATGATGCCGACGCGCATGCCGAGCCGACCCTCGTCCTTCATCATCTGGTAGGCCTGGATCGCCTTGGCCGGGGTCAGGGAGTTGTAGACCGAGGTGATGCCGAACGCCGTCCACTCGTCGAACACCTGCTCAAGGCCCTTGGCAATGCTCTCCGGCGTGTCGTTGTGATGGACCTGGTCGAGGAACAGGTGGGCGGCCATCTCGCGCACGACGCCGGTCAGTTTGCCCGTCGTCGGATGCTTGTCGAAGATGCCGAAGGGCGGCGGCGGCGTGTTCTCGTCGATGCCGAGTTCCTTGAAGGCCCGGCTGTTGGCCAGCCCGATATGGCCGTCGGTGCGAAGAATGAACAGCGGCCGGCCCTTGGCGGCCGCGTCCATCTCCTCGATGGTCGGATAACCGCCGGATTTGTTCTCGTTCAGCCGGTAGCCGGCGATCCATTCGTCGGGACCCTTGGTCTCGGCGACGTCGGCGATTCGGGCGAGCAGCGCCTCGCGGCTCTGAATGCGGTCCGGGCTCAGCAGTTCCCAGTTGATGATACGGGCGGCGTAGGAGTCCGGGTGGCAATGGCTGTCGACGATGCCGGGGATCGCCGTGCGGCCGGCAAGGTCGATCACGGTGGTCTCGGGGCCGATCAGCTCATCCATGTCGGCGTTGGCGCCGAGGGCGACAATTCTGCCGTCGCGCGCCGCCAGGGCCTCCACGGTCCGGTTGTCGCTGTCGAGGGTGGCGATACGCCCGGTGGTCATCACCAGGTCGGCGGTGAGGCGGCTCATACAAGTCTCCGGCTGTCGCGAGGCGGGAAGGAGGGGCATTCTGTCGATCAGACAATCCTTGCGAGGTTCGTCGCGCCAGACAAGCGCCGTTCCGCGTACCCGCTTCAATTCCGCCCGCACAGGGAGACCGCAATGCTGCCCGGCCCGACCTTCGACCGCATGCCGACCGCCGACAACTGGTTCGCCATCGAGTGGCTTCCACTCGATGTCCTGCGGATCTGGGAACCGCACGTCTCGCGACTGCTGCGGGCGAACATGTTCCTGGTGCGCGGCCGCGACCGGGATCTGCTGGTCGACTCCGGGATGGGCGTGTGCAGCCTGCGGCGGTTTCTGGATCCCTATCTCGACAAGCCGGTCGTCCACGTCCTGTCGCACACCCATGTCGATCACATCGGCTCGACACACGAGTTCGCCGAAGACCTGGTGATGCACGCCGCCGAAGCGGAGATCATCCGCAATCCGCCGGCCGATCTCGAACTCTCCTTTGACGGGTATCCGCCGGAGAAGAAGGAACAGCTGCGACGGTCCGGCTTCGACGTGTCCGGCGCGCTGATCGCCGCAACCCCGTCACCCGTGTTCGACCCGTCGCAGTGGCAGGTGCCGGGGGCGGAGGCGACCCGGCTGGTGGCGGACGGCGATACCGTGGACCTTGGCGGACGGTCGTTCGAGGTGCTGCATACGCCGGGACACAGCCCGGGTTCCATCTGCCTGTGGGAGGCGGCGACCGGCATGCTGATCGGCGGCGACACGATCTACGACGGTCTGCTGATCGACACCCTTCCGGACAGCGATTCCGCCGCTTATGCTGTTTCTATGCGCAGACTTAAACAACTAAATGTCACTACGGTCCACGGCGGACACAGGGAAAGCTTTGGGTTTGCGAAGTATCAGTTTCTTATTGATCAATATTTGGGCAGCTAATGCTCGAAATTTGGGCTTGCATTGGTCTTGCCTAAAAGCGCAGCATATCGCTCTCGCTATTCGGTGAGTAAGGAACACACACATGCCGGACGGATCGAACGGGGCGCGGAGCGGCCATGCCCTGTCATTGCGGAACCTTTCCAAGGTCTACGGATCGCTTGCCGCGGTCGACGGGGTGGACCTCGACGTTCCGCGGGGATCGTTCCTGACGCTGCTGGGCCCGTCCGGCTCCGGAAAGACGACGATCCTGATGTCGATCGCCGGCTTCGTCGAGCCGAGCGGCGGCAGCATCCTGCTGGACGACAAGGACATCACGCGGTTCCCGCCGGACAAGCGGAACTTCGGCATGGTGTTCCAGGGCTATGCCCTGTTCCCGCATATGACGGTGGCCGACAACATCTGGTTCCCCCTGAAGGTGCGCGGCGTGTCGCGCGCCGATGCGGCGGCCAAGATCAAGAGCGCGCTGGAGCTGGTGCAGATGGGCCACCTGGCCGAGCGCTATCCCTCGCAGCTCTCCGGCGGCCAGCAGCAGCGCGTCGCTCTCGCCCGCGCCATCGTCTTCGAGCCGGACCTGCTGCTCCTCGACGAGCCGCTCTCGGCGCTGGACAAGAAGCTGCGCGCTGACCTCCAGTGGGAGCTTAAGTCGCTGCACCAGCGGCTCGGCACCACGTTCATCTACGTCACGCACGACCAGGAAGAGGCGCTGTCCATGTCGGACACGATCATCATCCTGCGCGATGGCAAGATCGAGCAGCAGGGCGTGCCGGGCGAGCTCTACGAGAAGCCGGCCACCCGTTTCGTCGCCGACTTCCTTGGCAAGTCGAACTTCCTGCTGGGCACGGTGGGGGAGAAGAAGGAAGGCGCCTTCACCTATGTCTGCGGCGGTCAGCCTCTGGTGCAGGCCGGATCCGCCAGCCACACCAAGGTGAACGGCGAGGTCCTGATCGCGCTGCGCCCGGAGAAGATCGCGCTCACGGCCGAGCGGCCGGCGGCGACCAACGCGGTCTCGGGCAGGATCACCGCCTTCAACTACTATGGTTCGGCCTATCATTTTCAGGTGCAGACCGAGGCGCTGGGCGAGCTGATCGCCACCACGCCGGCCTGGACCTGCACGATCGAGCCGTCGATCGGAAACACGATCTGGCTCGGTTGGGAGCCGGACGCATCGGTTGTCGTCCGCGACCGCTGATACCCAGAAATCCGCGGTCGGCAGGGGGCCGGCCGCCAATGTGAGGAGCCTGGCATGACCCTGACCAAGACCTTGTATGAAAAGGATCTCTACCCGGAGATCGAGGAAGCCGGTGACAGCGACTTCGCGCGCGATTGCGTGGAGATCGCGGCCGAGCGCCTGGCGAAGGGCCAGATCGATCGACGCACCTTCCTGCAGGCCCTGACCATCCTGGGCGCGGGCACCTCCGTGCTGACCCTGGGCGGCGGTTCCGCCAAGGCGGCCGACGAGGTCGTGGTCGTGAACTGGGGCGGCCCGGCCGTCGAGGCCTATCAGAATGCGTTCGGCGCGCCGTTCGAGAAGGCCACCGGCACCAAGGTCGTGATCGACGGCACCGGTCCGCTCGGCTCCAAGATCAAGGCGATGGTCGACGCCGGCGCGGTGACCTGGGACGTCTGCGACACCGGCACCGGTACCACGCTGGTCCTGGAGAAGCAGGGCGTGCTCGAGCCGATCGACTACTCGGTCGTCGACAAGTCCAAGATGCAGGAGATCTTCGCCTACGAGTACGGCTGCGCGAACTACATGTTCAGCTTCGTGCTGGCCTACAACAAGAAGTCGGTCTCGGCCGAGCCGACCGGCTGGAAGGATTTCTGGGATCTGGAGAAGTTCCCGGGCAACCGGACCCTGCGCAAGCAGCCGAACGGCATGCTCGAGGCGTGCATGATGGCTGCCGGCAAGTCGACGAAGGACGTCTATCCGATCGACCTCGACCTGGCCGTCTCCAAGCTGAAGGAGATCAAGGACTACGTGATCGCCTGGGGCTCGGGCTCGCAGAGCCAGGAGCTGTTCCGCACCGGCGAGGTGGTGATGGGCGACATCTGGCACACCCGCGCCAACCTGCTGAACCAGGAGACCAACGGCGACGTCACCTGGACCTGGAAGGACGGCATCGTGACCGCCGGCATGTGGAACGTGCCGAAGGGCAATCCGGCCGGCGTGGAGACCGCGATGAAGTTCATCGCCTCGTCGCAGGATCCGGAGCAGCAGCTCGTGCTGTTCAACGCCATGGGCAACGGCCCGGCCAACCCGGCCGCCGCGGACATGGTACCGGCCGACAAGAAATACATCGATCCGGGCCAGCCCGAGAACCTCGCCGTCCAGGTGCTCCAGAACGGCCCCTGGTACCAGGAGGACAGCGGCGTCCGGAACCTGACCAACGACGAGCTGTCGCGCGAGATGTGGCTCGACGCCCTGTCGTCGTAAGGCGATCGGTCACGCGGGCAAACCACGATCGGATGGAAACATCCGATCGTGTGAATTTGCTCTGTCTTTAATAGGTTAGAGGGCATTGGCAGGCCGCACATGCACGCTTCACTTCGCCGGGTCTATTGGTGGCTGATCGCGCCGGCGGTCCTGCTCATGCTCGTCTTCTACATCTATCCGCTGATCCAGGTTCTCTGGATCAGCGTCACCGATCCGGTTCCGGGATTCGGCAACTACAGCGAACTCATCGACCGGGCGCTGATTCACCGGATCTGGATGACCACCATCCGGGTCTGCGTCATCACGACGGTCATCACGGTGATCTGCGGCTACATCGTCGCCTATGCCATGGCGCAGGTTGGCGAGCGCCAGCGCACCTGGATGATGTTCTGCGTCCTGCTCACCTTCTGGCTCAGCGTGCTGATCCGCGCCTTCGCCTGGGTGATGCTGCTGCGCACCCAGGGGCTGATCAACACCGGCCTGCAGGAGTTGGGTCTGATCGACCAGCCGCTGCGCCTGGTGCGCAATGAGTTCGGCGTGATCGTCGGCATGGTGCATTTCATGCTGCCCCTGGCGGTGCTGCCGATCTATTCGAACATGACCGGGATCCAGTCGCGGCTGGTGAGCGCGGCCCGAGGCCTCGGCGCTTCCCCCTGGGTGGCGTTCAAGGACGTCTATCTGCCGCTGAGCAAGCCCGGGCTGATCTCCGCGACCATTCTGGTCTTCGTGTTCTCCCTCGGCTTCTTCATCACGCCGGCCCTGCTCGGCGGCGGCAAGGTGGTGATGATCTCCGAATACATCCAGGTGAGCTTCGAGGAGACGCTGCGCTGGGGACAGGCCACCATGCTGGCCTCGACCCTCCTGTTCTCGGTGTTCCTGTCGCTCGCCCTTGTGGCCCGCTTCGTCGACTTGAAGAAAGTGTTTGGTGCGCGATGAAAAAGGATCCGCGCGTCGTATTCGGTCGCTGTGTGGTCTATGGCCTTGCCTGGACCGTGCTGGCCTTCCTGGTTCTGCCGATGATCATCGTGGTACCGGTCTCCTTCACCGACCAGTACTACCTGTCGCTGCCCAAGGAAGGCCTGTCGCTGCAGCACTACGCGGCGTTCTTCGAGAAGGAGATCTGGCTGGCCGCCACGCTGGACAGCGTGATCGTCGCCACCTGTTCGACGCTCTCCGCCCTGGTGCTCGGCACGCTCTGCGCCATCGGCTGCTGGCGCTTGGCGAGCAATGCGGCGGAATCGGTGCGGACCTTCATGCTGACGCCGATCATCGTGCCGACGATCGTCCAGGCGCTGGCCATGTACCGGTTCTGGATCGATCTCGGGATCATGGACACCTATTTCGGCCTGATCCTGGCGCACACGCTCATCGCCATTCCCTATGTGGTGATCACCGTCTCCGCCTCGCTGGCGAATTTCGACGTCCGCCTGGAGCAGGCCTCGCGCAATCTGGGCGCCTCAACCTCGCAGACCATCCGCTGGGTGATCCTGCCGAGCATCGTCCCGGGCATGCTGTCGGGCGCCCTGTTCGCCTTCACGATCTCCTTCGACGAGATCGTCGTCGCGCTCTTCATCACCAGCCGCAACGTCTATACGCTGCCCAAGCGCATCTGGGACGGCATCCAGGACCATCTCGACCCCACCATCGCCTCGATCGCCACCATGCTGATCGCCATCACGCTCGCGCTGCTGCTGACCGAGCTGTGGGCGCGCCAGCGTCGGCGGGCGCGTCTGACCGCCCGCATCGAGGGCGGCGAGGCCTGACCTCCCGGCGCCGGCGCCTGCCGCCGGTCGCCACTACACATCGACGGAGACGACAATGACCGCGGAGCTGACGCCCGCCAAGCGGACCGCCCTTGCCTGGGTAGAGGCCAATGCCGAGCGCCTGTCGCGCGACCATATGGAGATCTGGAACCTGCACGAGCCGTCCTGGCGCGAGTACAAGTCCGCCGCCTGGTACGTGGAGCGACTGCGGGCGGAGGGCTTCGAGGTCGAGCCGGGCTCGGCCGGCATGCCGACCGCCCTCTGCGCCACCTGGGAGAACGGGACCGGCGGGCCGACCATCTGCTGCTATGCCGAATACGACGCCGTGGTCGGCTCCAGCCAGGAGGCGGTTCCCTACCGCAAGCCGCGCGAGGGCGTGCACCCCTACGCCGCCGGCCATACCGACCCGCACTCCGCCCTCGGCCTCGGCGGGCTGACCGGGGCGCTGGCCATGCAGGCAGCGATGAAGGAGCACAACATCGCCGGCCGCATCAAGTTCTTCGGCGAGCCGGCGGAAAAGATGTGCGGCTCCAAGCCGATCCACGCCAGCCACGGCTACTACGACGACATCGACGCGCTGATCAGCTTCCACCCGACCTCGCTGCCGGACCTGTCGAACACGGTGATCTGGGAGACCCATTGCGGCTGCTACTGGTCGAAGGTCTATACCTTCGAATCCGTCGATCCGGAGACCTGGGGGTCGGCCGGCGAGCGCAAGGGCTCGCAGAACAGCCACGCCATCGCCCGCGCGCCGGCGGCGCTGGACGCCATGTGCCTGATGTACACGACCACCAAGTACACCAAGGAGAACATGCTGCCGCATCGGGGTTCCTGGACCCTGAACGAGGCGATCCTGAACGGCGGATTCGCGACCGCCGATAACCTGCCGCCGCGCTACTCGCAGATCCAGTACGCCTGGCGCTGCCCGTCCATCGAGATGGCCGAGGCGATCGAGCGGGTGCTGGACAACAACGCCGAGCATGTCGCCGGCCTGACCCATTGCCAGGTGAAGTCCGAGTGGGTGACCAAGACCCGGCCGGGCATGGCGAACAATGCCCTGGCCGAGATCACCTATGCGAACTTCGAGCTGGTCGGCCCGCCGAAATTCACCGATGAGGCCAAGGAGTTCGGCCGCGAGATCATCCGCAACCTCGGCTACGAGGCGCCGGAGGAGCCGTTTCCGGAGATCCTGGAGCAGCTCGTCGACCCGAAGGAGGGCGAGGCGATCCTGCGTTCGCAGATCCCGTCCTGGCAGAAGAACTACACCTCCGACGACTACACCGACATGACCTGGCACACGCCGACCGTGCGCCTCTATGTCGGCCGGGCCGCGCTGAAGAATCCCGCGCCCGGCGTGAAGGTTCCGCACTGGTGCCACTGTGCGCTCGGCGGTGTGCCGGGGGCGATGGACCCGATGTTCCTGACGGCTGGCAAGGTGATCGCCACAACCGGCCTGGAGCTGATGGAAAGCCCCGAGGCTCTGTCCCGCTGCAAGGCCGAATTCGACGAGCGGACCGGCGGCGGCATCGGCGGTTCGAAGTGGATCCCGCCGCTGCTCGGCGAGAACGCGCCGGCGCCGATCCATTTCCCGTGGCCGGAGTATGTGGAGACGGTGCGCGGTGCCGAATGGGTGATGCCGACCCCGCCGACGACGGCCGACGCGGGCTGACGACGCATAACGACGAAGACGACGACCAGAAGGAGGATCCCCGCCATGGGCGCGGTCAGCGAGTTCGAATACCGCTACAACATGACCATCAAGACCTTCCCCAGCCACGAGGAGCCGGGCTTCGAGAGCACCGCCCAGCAGGAGACGGTCTGGGGCCGCCAGTGGGGCTGCGACAACGATGTCGGCCAGCTCCGCATGGTGCTGATGCACCGGCCGGGCGAGGAGATGAAGATTCTCGACCCGTCCAAGCGCCTCGAGCATCTGGGGTCTTATGGCGACGCCGAGGGCCAGACCTGGTATTGGCGTGGCGACAAGATCCACACCATGGAAGAGCAGCAGGAGCAGCATGACGGACTCGCCAACGCCCTGCGGGCCGAAGGTGTGGAGGTTGTTTACCTGAAGCGCTGCGCGCCGGGTAAGCACAAGTCGATCTACACCCGGGACAGCTGCATCGGCGTGAAGGGCGGGGCGATCGTCACCCGCCTCGGCCCGATCGTGCGCCGCGGCGAGGAAGCCCCGGTGACCGAGACCCTCGGCGCACTCGGCATGCCGATCCTGCGTACGGTTCACGGGACCGGACTGATGGAGGGCGGCAGCTTCGTCTGGCTGAACCCGAGGACCGCCGTGATCGGCCGCTCCTCGCGCGTGAACGAGGAGGGCACGCGCCAGGTCGAGGAAGTGCTGAACGCCCAGGGCGTGGAACTGCTTCGGGTCGACCTGACCGGCTACCGCCTGCACATCGACGGCGCGCTGGTGATGATCGATGTCGACACCGCGATCATCAACCCGACACAGCTCCCGTTCTGGTTCCTCGGCAAGCTGAAGGAACTGGGTATCCGTACCATCGAGGTGCATCCGGACGACCCCTCGGGCGTGGTGAACTGCATCGCGGTGAAGCCGGGCCGGGTGATCATGGAGGCGGGCGCTTCCAAGCACACCGCAGACGCGCTGGACAAGCTCGGCATCGAGATTGTCCCGGTGAAGTACGACAAGGTCTTCCAGGGCGGTGGCGGCATCCACTGCTCGACCTCCCCGCTGATCCGCGACTCGATCGAGTAGGGCCGTCCAGGCTTACGGCGTCGCAGAGACCCGTCGCGTTCTATCCGGCCCGTGAGTCCCGGTAGAACGCGACAGTGCGGGTCAGGCCGTCGGCGAGGGATGTGCGAGGGAGCGGCCCGAGCACGGAGCCGATGGTCGGGCTCGGCGCGATCACCGGATGCAGAGGCAGCGGCGGGCCGGACCAGTCGATCGCGGCGTCCGGGACGAGCGTCCGGATACCGGCGGCGATCTCGTCCACATCGGCCACCTGGCCGACCAGCGAGAAGGCATGGGCTCCGTCCACGGGGCGGGTCGCCGCCGCCTCGACCACGGCGGCGACGTCGTCGACGAAGATCATGTCGGCCCGTCCGGAATAGCCGATGGTGTAGGGCCGGCCGGCAACCGCCTCGCGGCAGGCGATGGTCGGCCCGGCGGTCAGGCCGGTCTCGCGCCCCGGACCGTAGACGATGGCCGGGCGGAACCCGACGCTGGAGATGCCCGCGTCCTGCCAGTAGGCGCGTGCGGAACCTTCGCAGGCCAGCTTGAACGCGCCGTAGTGTGTGGTCGGAAAGGGGATGGTGCCGTCGTCCGGACCGAACACGCCGGCGCTGCTGGCGTAGCAGACGCCGCGCATTCCCTCCGCTCGGGCGGCCTCGAACACGTTGAGGGTGCCGAGCAGGTTCACCTGCGCGCCCAGGATCGGGTTCTCGGCGCAGGCAGGGGTGAGCAGGGCTGCGAGATGGATGGCGAAGTCGCAGCCTTCGGCGGCGCGATTCACCGCGTCCGCGTCCGCGATGTCGCCGGTGCGCCAGTCGAGCCGTTCAGCCACGTCGCCGGCGATGGCGCGCATGAGGGCCCGGTCCTCCCGGCGGTCGAAGACTCGCACCTCGACCCCTGTGGCGGTCAGACGGCGGACGATCCAGGCGCCGAGAAAGCCGCTACCACCGGTCAGCAGGACAGTCATCGTCTGTCTCCCGTTTCCGCCGCCAGGGCCGCCAGGTCGACGGATCGCCCCGTCGCCGCCGAGCGTTTGATCGCGGCGACCACGTGCATGTTGCGGATGCCGTCATCGCAGGTGACGAGCGGATCCGCTTCGCCGCGGATGACGGCGGCGAAGTGCTCCATCTGCGCGACGTAGGTGTCGCCGGTGCCGCGCTCGACGGTCCGGCGCTCGAGCGGGTGGGTCCAGTCGCCGCCGGGGCCGTAGGTCCACAACGACAGGTCCGGCAGGCTGAGCCCGCCGTCGCGCCCGCTATACAGGTGGGTCGTGGCGTCGTGCCGGGGAAAGCGCCCGGGGTTCTCGCCCGAAGACAGTTCCCAGGCCCAGGGGCCGACGCCGGCGTCGGACAGCGCGATGGTGGCGAGCCCGCCCTCCGCGAAGGTCAGAATGGCGGCGGTGGTGTCCTCCACGTCGAGGCCACGGGTGGCGCTGGAGGCCGTTCCCTGAACCATGGCGACCTCGCCGAAGAAGTGGCGCAGCAGGTCGATGTCGTGGATGGCGTTGATCAGCAGCGGGCCGCCCTGGTCCGGATCGCGACGCCAGGGCACATCGAAATAATCCATCGGCTTGAGCATGGCGCAGGTTACCGTGGCCATGACCAGCGGCCCGATGGCACCGTCCGTGATCGCCCTCCTGGCCGCCTTGATCACCGGGTTGTGGCGGCGGTGATGGCCGACCAGAACCGGTTGGCCGCTGCGGGCGGCGGCCGCGGCGAGGGCGGCGCCTTCCGCCAGGGTGCTGGCGACCGGCTTCTCCAGGAGGATCGGAAGCCCGACCCCGAGCGCGGCCTCGGCGATCGGAACGTGAGTGTCGTTGGGCGAGGCGATGACCGCGCCGTCGGCGACACCGGCCGAGAGCAGACTCTCCGCGTCCGCGAAGTAGCGCGCCTGATGCCGTTCCGCGAGATCCCGGGCCGCCGGAGAGGGATCGGCGATCGCCGACAGGGAGACGCCTTCGGCGGTTTTCAGCGTGTCGATGTGCGTTCGGCCGATCACGCCGGCGCCGATCACCGCGATCCGCAGATCCGCCATGTCCCTTCCTCCCCTTTTTCCGCGAGCCTACACGGCTGGCCGCGGGAAGGCGACTACAGCCCGACCGCCTTTCGCGCCGCCGCCAGGGTCGCGTCGGGATCGCCGCCGGCATCCACCCGGACCCAGTTCAGCGGACCAGGATCGCGGTCGGCCTGGGCCTCGACCACTGCGCCGGTCGCATCGGAGGCGTCGCTGACCCGCGCGTCGGCTCTGGCGACCAGCACTGGCGTCGGCGCCTCCAGCCACAGACCGGCGAACGGTACCCGCATCCGCGTCGCCAGGGCCGACAGCGCCTCGCGCTCCTCCGGGCGCTGGTTGACGGCGTCCACTATGACGCTCTGTCCGGCCCGCAGCCCGGCCTCCGCCTCGGCGAGCAGGGTCCGATAGACCCGTTCGGTCACCTCCGCCGCATAGCCCGCCGGCGGCAACGGCTCCAGTTCCGGGACCCCACAGAGCCGCTTGCGGATGACGTCGCTGCGCAGGTGCACGGCCCCGGGAAAGGGTGCCAGATCGGGCGCCAAGCGGGCGGCCAGCGTGCTCTTTCCGCTGCCGGACAGGCCGCCGACGGCGATCAGCCGCGGATCCACCGGTCGCAGAACCGCCTCGGCGAAGTCGAGGTAGCGGCGCGCCTCGGACGCCAGACGGTCGCGGGCGCCGCCCTCGGCATGGGCGAGACCGGCGGCGGCGACCTTGGCGCGGATCGCGGCACGCACGCTCACGAACATCTGCATCGCCGCCAGGCCGGAGATCTGGCTAGGGTCCCTGTCCTCGGCCAGATATCGGTTGAGCAGCAGATTGGCTTGCGCCCGCAGTCCCCGCTCCCCCAGGTCCATCAGCAGAAAGGCGAGATCGTAGAGCACGTCGGTCGTAGCCAGGGACTCGTCGAACTCGATGGCGTCGAACAGGGTCGGCGCATCGCCGATCAGGACGATGTTGCGCAGGTGCAGGTCGCCATGACAGCGGCGCACGTGACCGTGGCGCTCCCGCCCCTCCAGGACCGGCGTGACGGTGTGCAGGATGTCCAGCGACCTTCGGGTCAATGCCCGCACCCGGTCGGCCGCGAACAGATCCGGGAATTCGTTCAGGCTGTCGCGGTTCTCCTCGACCAGGCCGGCGAAGGCGCCAGCGAAGCCGGTCGCCCGCCGCTGCGGCGCGCCCGCGTGGGAGCGAACGATGGCCGCAGCGGTCCGGCGGATCAGATCGTCGCTCAATCGCCCGGTCTCGGCCAACCTGTCCAGCGTCCGGGTCTCGTCGAAACGGCGCATGTGGACGCACCACTCGACGACCTCGCCGGTGCCGCCGAGGGACAGGGTGTCGCCGTTCCGGGTGATGGGGACCGCGCCAAGGTAGATGTCCGGCGCGTTCGGCCGATTGACGGCGATCTCCGCCTCGCAGGCCGACCGACGGCGGTCCAGGGTCGAGAAGTCCATGAACGGGAACCGCACCGCACGCTTCACCTTGAACGCGTCGTCGCCGGCGAGGAACACCGCCGCGCCGTGGGTGTCGATGCGGGAGACCTGTCCGTCGAGGCCGTGGGTCGCCGGATCGGCGAGGAAGGCGAAGACCGCGCTCTGATCCTCGACCACATGGGAGGAGGTGGTCATTCCGGGCTCCTGGATGTTCTGTGCGATGCAGCATCTCCCGATGCCGCCGCGCCCGGGATGATGCAGATCAAATCCCGATGCAAGGCCGAACCGGCGATGCGCTCTGCGCAGTCCTGTAACCAATCCGGTGTTCAATCGGGCGCGTGCACCCGTTCGCGGATGCCGGTGACGACCCGGTCGGCGACGGCCGAGACCCGTTTCAGGCGGACGTCGGTTGCGTGGCGGATCAGGTAGAAGGAGCGGGTCAGGGCGATTTCGTCGCCGCGGATCGGTTCCAACTCCGGGCAGGTGCGGGCGATGAAGTCGGGCAGGATGCCGACACCGGCGCCGGCCCGCAGCCAGCGGAGCTGGATGATCAGACTGGTCGACGTCAGCGCCGACCGCACCCCGCCGGCCACCAGCGGGATGTAGTCAAGTGACGGACCGAACACGAGGTCCGGGATGTAGCCGATCCATCGCACGCGGTGCAGATCGCCGTCGCGGTCGAAGCCGCCATGGCGATCGATCACGGCGCGGGTGGCGTAGGCGCGAAGCCGGTAGTCGGCGATCTTCTGCACGGTCAGCCGCCCGCTCGGCGGTGGCGAGACGGCGATGGCGAGGTCGGCCTCGCGCTGCGACAGGCTGAAGACCCGCGGCAGGGCGACGACCTCGAGATCCAGGTCCGGGTTGGCGTCGCAGAGTTCGACGCAGATCTCCGACAGCAGAAAGTTCGCCACCCCTTCCGGGACGCCGATCCGCACCGCTCCGGTGAGGACGCCGGCCGTCTGGCCGACCTGTTCGCGGGCGGCCTCGGCCGCCAGTTCCATGGCCTCGGCATGCTGCATGAGCGCTTGGCCGGCCTCGCTCAGCGCGTAGCCCTTGGGGCTGCGTTCGAACAGCCTGGTCTCCAGGTTGCGCTCCAACGTCGTCATCCGCCGGCTGAGAGTGGCGACATCGAGGCCGAGGCGGCGCGAGGCCGCAGTCAGCTTGCCGAGGCGGCCGATGGCAAGGAACAGCTTAAGGTCGTCCCAATTCATCATCGGAAAGGCATATATCGACGAAATCGCAAAATCAATTTGACCTTTATCTTATTCGATAGGGCAGTTCTGCAAAATAAGCTCGGTTCCCATCGTGGCCATACCCTGGAAATGCTCCGGCCGCATGGGCACATCAGGGGAAGGCCGACGTCTTCTGGAGGGACGCATGCGCGAGGAAACCCCGCTGAGCCTTCACGTGCCGGAGCCGGCGGTCCGGCCGGGCGACACGCCCGACTTTTCCAACGTGACCATCGCGCGCGCCGGCACCGTGCCGCGGCCGCCGGTCGACGCGGCCCCGGACGACATCCGCGATCTGGCATTTCCGATCATCCGGGTGCTGAACCGCGAGGCCAAGGCGGTCGGACCGTGGGCCGGGCTGCTCTCGGCGGAGGAACTGCGGGACGGCCTGCGCCACATGATGACGCTGCGGGCCTTCGACGCCCGCATGATGATCGCCCAGCGCCAGGGCAAGACCTCATTCTACATGCAGAACCTGGGCGAGGAGGCGATCGCCTGCGCCTTCCAGCACGCGCTCGACGCCGGCGACATGAACTTCCCCACATACCGCCAGGCCGGGCTCCTGATCGCCGCCGGCTATCCGCTGGTCGACATGATGAACCAGATCTACTCCAACGACCGCGACCCGCTTAAGGGCCGCCAGCTCCCGATCATGTACTCCTCGCGCGAGCACGGGTTCTTCTCGATCTCCGGCAACCTCTCGACCCAGTTCATTCAGGCGGTCGGCTGGTCCATGGCCTCGGCGATCAAGGGCGACCGCAAGATCGCCGCCGCCTGGATCGGCGACGGCTCGACGGCGGAGTCGGACTTCCACGCCGGTCTGGTCTTCGCCTCGACCTACAAGGCGCCGGTGGTGCTCAACATCGTCAACAACCAGTGGGCCATCTCGACCTTCCAGGGCATCGCCCGCGGCGGATCCGGCACCTTCGCCGCCCGCGGCCTCGGCTTCGGCATCCCCTCGCTCAGGGTCGACGGCAACGACTACCTGGCGGTCTACGCGGTGGCCAGGTGGGCGATCGAGCGGGCCCGGCGCAACCTGGGGCCGACCCTGATCGAGCATGTGACCTATCGGGTCGGCGGCCATTCCACCTCCGACGACCCCGCCGCCTATCGCCCTAAGACCGAAAGCGACGCCTGGCCGCTGGGCGACCCGGTGATCCGCCTCAAGAACCACCTGATCGCCATCGGCGAATGGTCGGACGAGCGCCACACCCAGGCGGAGGCCGAGATCCGCGACACGGTGATCGCCGCCCAGAAGGAGGCGGAGGCCCACGGCACCCTGCACTCCGGGCAGCACCCCTCCGTGCGCGACATGTTCGAAGGGGTCTATGCCGAGATGCCGCCGCATCTGCGCCGGCAACGTCAGCAGGCGGGGTACTGAGCCATGACCCGGCGCACGATGATCGAGGCCATCCGAGACGCCATGGACGTCGCCATGGAGCGCGACGACGACGTGGTGGTGTTCGGCGAGGATGTCGGCTTCTTCGGCGGCGTGTTCCGCTGCACGGCGGGACTGCAGAAGAAGTACGGGGCGTCGCGCTGCTTCGACACGCCGATCAGCGAATCCGGGATCGTCGGCGCGGCGATCGGCATGGCCGCCTACGGGCTGCGGCCCTGCGTCGAGATCCAGTTCGCCGACTACGTCTACCCGGCCTACGACCAGATCGTGTCGGAGGCGGCGCGCATTCGCTACCGCTCGAACGGGCAGTTCACCGCGCCGATGGTGATCCGCATGCCGACCGGCGGCGGCATCTTCGGCGGCCAGACCCACAGCCAGTCGCCGGAGGCGCTGTTCACCCACGTCTCCGGGCTGAAGACGGTGGTGCCGTCCAACCCCCACGACGCCAAGGGCCTGCTGATCGCGGCGATCGAGGACCCGGACCCGGTCATCTTCCTGGAGCCCAAGCGCCTCTATAACGGCCCGTTCGACGGCTACCACGACCGCCCGGTCAAGCCATGGTCAAGCTCGGAGCTGGGCGAGGTGCCGGACGGGCACTTCACCGTGCCGCTCGGCAAGGCGGCGGTGGTCCGCGAAGGGGCGTCGGTCTCGATCCTGACCTACGGCACCATGGTGCACGTCTGTCTCGCCGCGGCGGAGGCGACAGGCATCGACGCCGAGGTCATCGACCTGCGCACGTTGCTGCCGCTCGACCTGGAGACGGTGAAGGCCTCGGTGCTGAAGACCGGGCGCTGCGTCGTGGTGCACGAGGCGACCCTGACCTCCGGCTTCGGGGCCGAGCTTGCCAGCCTCGTCCAGGATGAGTGCTTCTTCCACCTGGAGGCGCCGGTGCGCCGGGTCGCCGGTTGGGACACGCCCTATCCGCATGCCCAGGAATGGGACTATTTCCCCGGCCCCGAGCGCGTTGGCCGGGCGCTGCAAGAAGTGCTGGAGGTCTGAGATGGGCGAACACACCGTCAAGCTTCCGGATGTCGGCGAGGGGGTCGCGGAGGCCGAACTCACCGAATGGCAGGTCGAGATCGGCCAGATCGTGCGCGAGGACGACATCCTTGCCGTGGTGATGACCGACAAGGCGGCGGTGGAGATCCCGTCGCCGGTCACCGGCCCGGTGCTGTGGCTGGGCGCGGAGATCGGCGAGGTGGTCGCCGTCGGCGCGCCGCTGGTCCGCATCGAGGTCGAGGGCGAAGGCAATACGGTGGCCGAGCCGGAGCCGAAACCGGCGCCCGTGACGAAGCCGGAGCCGAAAACCGAGACGCCCGCCGCCGAGGCGCCGGCCAAACCGAAGCCCGCATCCAAGGCGGCCCCCAAGACCGCGACGCCGGGGCCCGCCGCCGGTCCGGTGCGCGGCGAGCATGATCGTCCGGTCGCCGCCCCCTCGGTGCGCCGGCGTGCCAAGGAGGCGGGCGTCGACCTGCGCCAGGTGCGCGGCACCGGTCCCGCCGGGCGCATTACGCACGAGGACCTTGAACTGTGGTTCAGCGGCTCTGGCGATGCGCGCACCCCCGCCGGCCGCGTCGCCAACACCTCGGTGCAGGAGGTCAAGGTCGTCGGCCTGCGCCGCCGCATCGCCGAGCGCATGGCCGCCGCCAATGCCGCCGTGGCCCACATCACCTATGTCGACGAGATCGACATGACCGAGCTGGAGAAGCTGCGCGAGACCCTGAACGCCGAACACGGCGGCGAGCGGCCCAAGCTGACCGTCCTGCCGTTTCTGATGCGCGCCATGGTCAATGCCATCGCCAAACAGCCGGCGATGAACGCCCATTACGACGACGATGCCGGCGTGATCCGCCAGTTCGGCGGCGTGCATATCGGCATCGCCACGCAGACGCCGGGCGGGCTGACCGTGCCGGTGGCGCGGCATGTGGAGGCGCGGGGGCTGTGGGACAGTGCCGCCGAGGTTTCGCGGCTTGCCGAGGCGGCGCGCACCGGCGCGGCGAGCCGGGACGAGCTCTCGGGCTCGACCATCACCATCACCTCGCTCGGCGCGCTCGGCGGCATCGCGACGACGCCGATCATCAACCGGCCCGAGGTCGCCATCGTCGGCGTCAACAAGATGCAGGTCCGCCCGGTCTGGGACGGCCGCCAGTTCGCGCCGCGCAAGATGATGAACCTGTCCTCCAGCTTCGACCATCGGATCATCGACGGCTGGGATGCCGCCATCTTCGTCCAGGCGATCCGCAAGCAGCTGGAGAACCCGGCCACCCTGTTCGTGGAGGACTGAGCCATGCGCGACGTCACTGCCAAGGTTCTCGTCATCGGCGCCGGGCCGGGCGGCTATGTCTGCGCCATCCGCGCCGGTCAGCTCGGCCTCGACACGGTGATCGTCGACGGCGCCCCGCTTGGCGGGACCTGCCTGAACGTGGGCTGCATCCCGTCCAAGGCGCTGATCCACGCCGCCGACGAATTCCACAGGCTCGGCGAGGCGGCGGCGGGCGCGACCCCGTTCGGCCTCACCGCCGCGTCTCCGGCGATCGACTTCGCGCGCACGATCGCCTGGAAGGACGGCATCGTCGAACGCCTGAACCTCGGCGTCGGCGGGCTGCTGAAGAAGGCCGGGGTCAAGTCGATCCGAGGCTGGGCGCGGTTCGTCGACGGCAAGACCGTGGAGGTGACCAGCGATACCGGCACCCAGACGATCCGGGCGGAGAACATCGTGATCGCCACCGGCTCGGAGCCGGTCGAGCTGCCCGGCCTGCCGTTCGGCGGCGATGTGATCTCCTCCACCGGCGCGCTGTCCCTGACCGAGGTGCCGGAGAGCCTGGCGGTGGTCGGCGGCGGCTATATCGGCCTGGAGCTCGGCACCGCCTTCGCCAAGCTGGGTGCTTCGGTCACCGTCGTCGAGGCGGCGGACCGGGTCCTGCCGCAATACGACGGCGAGCTCGTGCGCCCGGTCCTCGCCCGCCTGGAGGCGCTCGGCGTCACCGTGCTGACCGGCGCCAAGGCCGGAGGGTTCGCGGATGGGCGGCTGTCGGTCGATCACGGCGGGAGTGCCAAGACCGTCGCCGCCGACAAGGTGCTTGTGACGGTCGGCCGCCGACCCAAGACCGAGGGATTCGCGCTCGAGGAGCTGGACCTCGACCGGGCCGGGCGGTTCATCCGCATCGACGATCGCTGCCGGACCTCCATGCGCGGGGTCTATGCCATCGGCGACGTCTCGGGAGAGCCGATGCTGGCCCATCGGGCCATGGCCCAGGGCGAGATGGTGGCGGAGATCCTGGCCGGCGAGCGCCGGTCCTGGGACAGGGTGGCGATCCCGGCGATCTGCTTCACCGATCCGGAGATCGTCACGGTGGGGCTGAGCCCGGCCGAGGCGGAGGCCGAAGGGCATCGGGCGGTGACGAAACTGTTCCCGTTCCAGGCCAACGGCCGGGCGATGACGACGGGGCGGGAGGATGGCTTCGTCCGCGTGGTCGCGCGCGAGGACACCCACCTGCTGCTTGGCGTGCAGGCCGTCGGCGCCCATGTCTCGGAGCTGGCGGCCGGGTTCGCCCTGGCGCTTGAGATGGGCGCGCGGCTGGAGGATATCGCCGGCACGATCCACGCCCACCCAACCCACGGCGAGGCGTTTCACGAGGCGGCGCTGCGGACTCTGGGCCACGCCCTGCATATCTGAGGCCCCCGCCCGACATGCGAAAGCGGCCGGCAAGATGCCGGCCGCTCCCTGTATGCGCCTGCGGATCGGGTCGATCAGCCGAACGTGAACCAATCGGCTTCCAGGTCCGAGGTCGTCACGCCCATGAGCGTCAGCGAGTTGCCGTCGCCGAGCGCGAACTGGACGTTGCCGTCGTCGGTGTCGGTGGCCGCCGCCGTCAGTTCGAGGAAGCTGTCGATCGTCGTCTCGTTCAGGTTCGACGTGAACACGATCCGGTCGCCGTCGGCGCCCGAGAAGTCGATGATCATGTCCTCGCCGGCGGTGCGCCCGACCATGATGGAGTCGGCTCCGTCGCCGGTCACCATGACGTCGTTCCCCTTGCCGCCGATGAGCACGTCGCCGCCGAGCCCGCCGTACAGGAAGTCGTCGCCGGCCCCGCCGTACATGGTGTCGTCGCCCTGACCGCCGTACACGGTGTCGTCCGCCATGTTGCCGTACACCACGTCGTCGGCGAAGTTGCCGTAGACCACGTCGGAGTCCTGGCCGCCGAACATGGTGTCTGAGTCCTGACCGCCGAACATCGTGTCGTTGGCCTGGTTCCCGTACATCAGGTCGTCGTTGGTGTTGCCGTAGACGACGTCGCTTTCGCTGCCGCCCCAGACGGTGTCGTTGCCACTGCCGCCGATCACCGTATCGGAACCGCCGTCGCCGAACAGCGCGTCGTTGCCGGCGGCGGAACCGATCGTGTCGTTGCCGTCGCCCCCGTACAGCGTGTCGTCACCCTCGCCGAGGGAGATGAACTGCGCGCTGTCGTCACCGACCGCGTAGTTGTTGCCGGCTCCACCGTTGACCGTGGCGTTGCCGATGATCGAGGCGAACTCGATGTTGTCGAGCTGCAGGGTCTTGCCGGGAGCCGAGCGCATGTCGATCACGAACGCCTCCGACTGGCCGGTGGAGCCTGTTCCGGAGATCACGATCGGGTCGCTGTTGGTGATGCCCGTACCCACCGACGGGATGATCGTGCGCACGTCCAGCATGGTCGTGGTGGCAAGGCTCTTCAGGTAGGTCTGGGCATTGCTGACCAGAACGGTTTCCGCGGCCGAGTCCCGCGCGTCGATGGCGCTGACCAGCGTGGTCAGGGCTTCGTCGCCGGTCTGCGCGGTCGACGGCCCCTCCGACGTGATCGACACCGAGGCCGGCAGGGTGGCGGTTACCACGTTGCCGTTGTTCAGCGTGTTGTGAACGATGGGGGCCGATCCGGTGTCGGTGCCGCTGTTGGTGAACGTGCCGGTGGTGATCGAGGTTCCGGTGTTGTTGGTCGTCGTCGTCTCGCTGCCGCCCACCGAACTGCTGCTGCTGCCGCTGTCGTCGCTGCCACCGCTGGCAGCGACGGTATAGGTGATCTCGGTGCTGCCGCCGACCAGGACGGCGTTCCAGGTTCCGCTCTGTGCCGTGATGCCCGTGAGCGTCAGGGTTCCGCCGCCGACGCTGATGGTACCGCTGGTCGCGGTCCCGTTGAGCGACGTCAGGTCGGTGCTGGTGACGATGATTTTGTCTTCGGTGCCGAAGTCGGAGATCGTGTCGCCGCGGTGGTTGGCGGCCGAACCGGTGAAGGTGTCGGCGCCGGCGCCCCCCGACATGGTGTCATCGTTGGCGCCGCCGCGCAGCACGTCGCTTCCGTCACCGCCGAACAACATGTCGTCGCCGCTACGACCGGAAAGGACGTCGTTTCCGCCGTCGCCGTACAGGGTGTCGGCGCCGTCGCCGCCGGTCATCGTGTCGGTACCGAGGCCGCCGTAGAGCAGGTCGTCGCCCTTACCGCCCCAAACCCAGTCGTTTCCGGCGCCGCCGAACAGGCGGTCCGCCCCAGAACTGCCGATCACGGTATCGTTGCCGTCGCCGCCGTAGAGCGTGTCGCTGCCATCGGCACCGGACACGGCGTCGTTGCCGTCACCGCCATAGGCGAGATCGTTGCCGGTGTGGCCGTACAGGTAATCGTTGCCGGCACCGCCGGTGAGCGTGTCTTGACCGCCCCCGCCGTACAGGGTGTCGTTACCGTCGCCGCCGAACAGCGAGTCGTCGCCGTCCAGTGCCGTAATGGTGTCGTTCCCGGCCAGGCCGCTGATATCGTCGTTGGCGGCCGTACCGGTCAGAGCGTCACCGCCCGCGGTGCCGGTGAAACTGCCGAGCAGACCCGGGAAGGCCGCGCGCGCCGCTGCCGTGAAGCCGATCTCGATCGGCGCCCCGCCGGCGACGTTCACGTCCCAGGTTCCGCCGAGCTCCGCGGCGCCGACCGGATCAGACGCGGCCGCGACCCGGGCGCCGAGCGCAAGTTCCAAGGATTCGACGAATGCACGGCCCTCGCTACCGTCAGCGACCGAGCACCCATAGAGAACCACATCGGCATCGTCCGACAGCGCGGCGGCGATGGTGTCGAGCGTCGCGGCCTGATCGGTAAGGACAGTCCGGTCGACCGGGCCGGCGGCGAACGTCAGACTGCCGGGAACGCCATGGCTCAGAACATGCAGTCCGTCCAGACCGCGACGGCCGGCCAGGTGCGCGGCCATCTGCTCCAGCGCCGGAGTGTCGGCGGAGAGCCGATGCACTTCCAGGCCGGCCACGCGACCGTCGATGAGAACCTCGGCATGCATGACCGAGGGATCGACGAAGAGGATCTGCCGAGATGCATTGGTCGCTTCGTGCGACATGTGGGGGGCATGAGCCATAACTTGGGTCTCCTAATGTACTCTCGCGGACGGGCCGCGTGTCCTTGCGCTCCGATCGAACCGAACGATCCTGTCGCCGCCCGCGTCCTTCGCTCACAGGGAACGGAGGATGCGGGTGACGTTGGCTCATCCGAGACGGCTACCGGATTTGTCAGGCTGACTATGCGCAGCGAATTACTAAAATTTTATCGGTGAACTAAGTTAATGAAAATTAGGAGTTTATTGCCTTCTGGTTGACCTGAAGGTGATCATTTGCGACCCAGGGGCGGCGGGGGATGGGTGCAGCAATCCAGCGGTCTCCGCAGCGTCGAACCGTTCCGGCTCAAGGTGGAATTCCCGACGGTTCTAGCGGCTTTCGAGCCCTGTCGTTTGCTTAATGTGCAAACGTCGCGTTCAGTGGCATTTCGTCTCACCCGGTTCTGGCGTCGGCATGGATCGGACTAGGCGACCGCTAGATCTCCGCGCCGAGTTTCGCCAACCGCGCGCGCACGGCCTGGAGGTGACGGGCGTAGGGGCGCCACTGGTGCTGCACGGCCGGGTCGGCCGGTCGGCGGACCGCCAGGGCGCTGGCCGTGGTGATGTGCCGCCGAGCCCGATGGAACTCAAGGCAGTGCGGCTCCCACGGGAGGCCGAGGGCGGCGACCATGGCGCGGGCGGTGCGCTCGGTATTCTCTACGAGATCCTCGAACCGCACGGAGTGGATCGAGTTCGGCCACAGGTCGGTCCAGTGCCGCATCAGCCGGTCGTGGATCGCGATGAAGCCGGCGATATCGTCCAGGTCGTAGGCGTAGTCGTGACCGTCGGTGAAGCGGCGACGGTACAGCGACCACGCGAGCGCCATCGGATCGCGCCGCAGATGCAGGATCGGCGCCTTTGGAAACAAACGGTGAATCAATCCGACGTACAGGAAGTTCGTCGGCATCTTGTCCGTGAAGAGCGCGGTCGCCGGTGCCACTGCCTGCTCGACATCCCGCAGATACCGTGCCGCAAGGGCGTCGGCGTCGGCGTCGGCATCGCTTAGGGTGGAGAAGCGGTCGGGGTAGCCGGCGATCCGGTGGGCGGTGGCGCCGATCAGCCCGAGCTCGCCACCCGGCGTGACGGCGCTGTGCATGGCAAGAATGCTTTCGGCCATCGTTGTGCCGGACCCGGGCAGCCCGACGATGAAAATCGGGTGCCGTGTCGCGACCGTCGGACGCGGCACCGGTGTTGGCCACTCCGCGGCAAGGCAGCGGGCGAGAAACCGACGCAGCAGTGCCATGTCCGGCGGATTGGCGGCGCGGTGCGCGGCGTTGGCCACGGCATACCAGTGGAAGGCGCGGTCGGTCTCGCGAAGACGGTCATGGTGGCCGGCGAGCGCGAAGGCCGCGAATTCCCGCGCCTCTCCAGTCAGGTCGCCCCGCGTCAGGCGCGCCTCGGCGGCGGCCAGCAGTTCCGGAGCACGGTCGCCGGCTCCGGCCATGGACAGGCCGTAGAGCCCCGGCGCCGACGCCGGATCGACGCGCAGCGCCCGCAGGTAGGAGTCCGTTGCACCGGCCCGCTCGCCCCTCGAGAGCAGCGCGTCGCCGAGGATGGTCCAACTCCGCTCGCTCCGAGGGGCGAGAAGGGCGGGCCGTCGGAACACCGGGACCGGCCGGTCCGCGGCGGCGGTCCTCAGCTCGACCAGGGCCGCGACGGTGTTCGCCGGGAGCGAGCCGGGCGCGGCCGCCAGGGCCCGCCTCGCCTGTCTGCGGGCGTCGGCCGGTGCCGGCTCGCGTTGAGCCTGGGACAGCAGGACATAAGCCTCGGCCAGGCCGGGGGCGAGGGTGAGCGCGCGTCGTGATGCCGACCGGACGCGGCCGAGGTCCCGCGTCAGCGCGGACTGCGCTACGGCGAGCCAGCCCGCCGGTACGTCCGGCACCCGGCGGGTGATCTCCCGGGCCAGAGCCGCGGCCTCGGCGAACCGACCGGCCGAGCAGTCCCGGTCGATCCGGTCCAGCGCTTCCCGGAGCGACACGGTCCGCGTTCGCCCCATGCCAACCGATCCCGGCCTATTGCGCCGCTTCGCGGGCCCGTCTGTGGCGCGCCAGGATGCGCAGGCGCGACCACAGCTCCTCGCGCTCGACATAGCAGCCGCGCAGCGCGCGCCCTCCGGTGGTCGGATCGTAGCCGGTGCGACCGTGAAGGATCCGACGATTGTCGAAGCCGAGCAGTTCGCCCGGCCGCAGGCGCACGGTCACGGTGTTCGCCGAGCTGCCGCCCAGTTCGAAGAGCCGGCGCAGCCCCTTGTAGATCTTGTCGGTGACATCGAACGCCGTCGTCAGCGGTGCCCTCAGCCACGGGTTCCAGCGGATCTCCATGGGCTCGCGCGTGTCCGGGTCGAGCCGGATCACCGGCACCGACCAGCGGTAGTCGGTGTCGACCGCCTTGTTCGCGGCGGTGACCGGAACCGTGGACAGGGCCTGGTAGAGGTCCGGCGCTTCGCGGCGCAGCCTGTCGACGATGAAGAAGCCGTCGCCCAGCAGGCTCTCGCCGCCGACCGCCCCGTTCTCGATGCAGTGCAGGAACTGCAGGCCGGGCATGTACTCGCGGGTGGCGAGATCGACATGGAGCGGCAGGCCCATGGAGGTGTAGGCGTTGGAATCCGCGTCGGGCTTGGAGATGACGTCGAACACCCGACCGAAATTGTTGTCGCGCAGCGGTCCGAGCAGGCCGGGGACCCTCTCGATCACCGATCGGTCGGTGCCCACGCCTTCGAGGATGGCGAAACCGTAGGTGTGCAGCGTCTCGCACCAGCGGGCGAGCTGCGCTTCGTCCTCCAGAATCCTCGATCCATCGACGCGGACCGCCGAGAGGTCGAGATCGCCGCCCCACAGGACATGGGGTGGGATGTCGGTGTTGGGGGCTTCGTCGCGCGGCCGGTGGGCATGCAGCCAGCCGGGATGGTACCGGCTCTCGGTGCCATCGGAGAACCGAACGCTGACGGCGCCCGCAGCGTCCACGGCGGCGCTCTCGGCGACCAGATCGGCCGGAATCTCTATGAGCATCAACGCCTGTTCGCGGGTCACCGGATGAGTGGTCTCCGGATCCGGCGCGTTCTCGCGGAGCACCATCTGGTGATAGCGGCTGCGGCTGCCGTCGTCCCAATCGATGTCGACACCGCCCCCGGCCGCGCGCGCCGCCACCGGCCAGTGGCGGATCGGGTAGCTGTCGAAGTCGGGGGTGGCGGGCAGATCGCCGGATTCGGCGACGGGCTCGAGGACCTGTGCCATGTCGAAGTTCTCCCAGGGATCGGGGTGGGTTTTCGAGCCGCCGCCTTGTGCCGCACCGGCTCCGCGTGCAGTGTGGCCGAAGGCATTCGGCGACGAAAGGGAATTGACAACGACCTGTCCGCCGCTCCCGTTCTGGCCCCTTCGGTTGACTCCGTCGCGGGATCGCGGCTCGAATACGCCTCCGGCCGCGAGACGCGGTCCGGCGATTGGGGCGGCGTAAGCCGGCCGCCCCGAAGGACGGTGTCAGTGCCGCATTGGCGTGTTGGCCGTCGCGCGCGTCTGTTTCGATCCGCAATCGGCGGCGATCGCCCGGGATCAGGACTGCGCGCCGGCCCGACGATGCCGCCGCGGACGCCGCAGGGAAAGGCTTCATAAAAGGGGACTTGAAATGACCAGACTTCTGCACGGCGGCTTCGACCGCCGCCGGTTCATGCAGACCACGGCCGCCGCAGGGCTGGCGGCCAGTCTGCCGCTCGGTTCGGCCCAGGCCGCGCCGAAGCGGGGCGGGACCATCAAGGTGGGCATGGCCCATGGCCAGTCTGCCGACACGCTCGACCCCGGGACGTCGGAAAACGGCTTCACGCTGTCCCTGCTGTTCGGAATCCACGGCTACCTGACCGAGGTCGGGCCCGACGGCAGCCTGCAACCCGGCGTCGCCGAGAGCTGGGACGCGTCGGACGACGCTTCGGTGTGGCGTTTCAAGCTGCGCAAGGGGGTGACGTTCCACGATGGTCGGGAACTGACCGCCGAGGATGTGGTCATCGCGATCAACCATCACCGCGGCGCGGACTCGACGTCGGCGGCCGGTCCGATCGTCAAGGCGATCACGGACATCAGGACCGAGGGCGGGTCCACCGTCACCTTCGTGCTCGATGGGGGCAACGCCGACTTCCCGTTCGTGCTGAGCGACTATCACCTGGCCATCGGTCCGTCCAAGGACGGCAAGCTGGACTGGCGCTCCGGCATCGGCTGCGGCGCCTACAAGCTGAAGCGGTTCGAGCCGGGCGTGGTCGCGGAGTTCGAGCGGTATGAAGGTTTCTGGGACAGCGGACGGGCGTTCTTTGATGCCGCCGAGACCCTGAGCCTCGTGGACCTGAACGCCCGCACCACCGCCCTGGTCTCGGGCAAGGTGCACGCCATCGATCGGCTGGACCTCAAGACCACGGGCCTGCTGGGCCGCAAGCCCGGCGTCAATATCCACTCCGTGCCGGGTACCCAGCACTACACCTTCGCCATGGATTGCCGCGCGGCGCCGTTCAACGACGTCAACGTCCGCCGGGCGCTGAAATATGCGATCGACCGCGAGGAGATGGTCGAGAAGATCCTGTTCGGTTACGGCTCGGTCGGCAACGACGTGCCGATCGGCCGGGGTCAGCGGTTCTTCAACCACGACATGCCGCAGACCTCCTACGACCCCGACAAGGCCAAGTTCTACCTGAAGCAGGCCGGCCTCGACTCGCTCGCAGTCAATCTGTCGGCGTCCGATGCGGCGTTCGGCGGCGCCGTCGACGCGACGGTCCTGTACCAGAACTCGGCGAAGGCGGCGGGCATCGATATCACGCCGGTGCGCGAGCCGAACGACGGCTACTGGTCCGATGTCTGGATGAAGAAGCCGTTCTGCGCCGTGTACTGGGGCGGCCGGCCGATCGAGGACATGATGTTCTCGACCGCGTACCAGAGCGGGGTCGCCTGGAACGACAGCTACTGGTCGAACGCGCGGTTCGACGAGCTGCTGCTCAAGGCGCGGGCCGAATTGGACGAGGCCAAGCGGCGGGAGATGTACTACGAGATGCAGCTGATCCTGAACCAGGACGGCGGCGTGGTGATCCCGATGTTCGCCTCCTACGTCTTCGCCACCACCGACGCCATCGGCCACAACCAGTTCGGCTCGAACTGGGATCTGGACGGTGCCCGCTGGATGGAGCGCTGGTGGTTCGCCTGATCCGGCGACTCACAGTCTGACGACGACGCGGCGGCGGGCCTTCGGGCCCGCCGCTTCCCGTTTGGCGACGCTTGTTCGCTGGGGCCTGCAGGCGTAGGGTCGTCGGGCGGAACGGCCGGAGGGCGGTACAGCGATGCGTCCAGCGGCGCCGGAAACATCGAGAATGGCGTTCGGCCGGTCTCCTGCCGCGCCCTATGGCAAATGCGAATGGTGGTGGCCGTCCGGACGGACGGTGTGACGCGTCCCGGCCACGGCCGGTCGATAGTCCCCCATTCGCAGGAGCCCCGTCCCATGATCTCCGCCGAACTGAACGCCGCCGCGCGCTGCGTGCGCGTGCGCTGGCCCGATGGCGAAACCGCCGACTTCCCCTTTCTCTGGCTGCGCGACAACTGTCCGAGCGACCTGCACCCACAGACCCGCGAACGGCAGTTCGACCTGCTGAGCGTGACCGAGGACATCCACCCCGTCGTCCTTGGCGAGGACGACGGCGGTATCCGCGTGACCTGGTCCGAGGCGGGACATGTCAGCCGGTACGACGGCGACTGGTTGCGATGCCATCGCCCGGGCCGGCGGGCGCCGGATCCGGCGGCGATCGCTCCGGCGCCGTGGCGCGCCGATCTCGACCGCGACGCCATTCCGCGCGCCTCCGCCGACGCACTCCTGAAGGATGACCGTGCCCTGCTGGAATGGCTGATCGCGGGCAAGCGGCTGGGCATCGCGCTGGTCGACGGACTGGACGACGGACTCGACGACCGCGCCGAGGCGGGAATGGAGGTCGCGCGGCGTATCGGATTCCTGCGCGAGACCAACTTCGGCACCACGTTCGAGGTGGTCTCCAAACCCGACCCGAACAACCTCGCCTACACCGCCGAGGCGTTGCCGCTGCACACCGACTTGACCAACCAGGAACTGCCGCCCGGGTTCCAGTTCCTGCATTGCATCGTCAACGGGGCGACGGGCGGCGGGTCGATGTTCTGCGACGGGTTCGCCGTGGCGGAGGAACTGCGCGCGTGCGACCCCGAGGCTTTCGCCCTGCTGAGCGACGTCGAGATCCCCATGCGCTTCCACGACGGCGCGGTCGACATTCGCCGCCACGACACGGTCATCGAGACGAACCGCGCCGGTGATCTGGTCCAGCTCAGGTTCAACGCCCATCTAGCGGGAATCTTCGACATGCCCGTCGGACAGATGGCCGACTACTACCGGGCCTATCGCCGGCTCATGGCCCTGACCCGGCATCCGGATTACGCGGTCGCCCTGCGGCTGGCGGCGGGCGAGATGGTGGTGTTCGACAACCGCCGGGTCTTGCACGGCCGCCAGGCGTTCGACCCGTCGACCGGACGCCGCCACCTGCGCGGCGCCTACGTCGACCGTGGCGAATGGGACAGCCGGATCCGCGTGCTGTCGCGGGCGTGATCGTGCCGGCGGGCGTTGAGATGGGGTGATGAGACCGACGCGCCGTATTGGCGCCGGGGACGCTTCGCGGTATCCGTGAGGCGCCCCCCATCCGGAGTCCAGGAGCCGCCAATGTCCGCCGTCGCCTTTCGCGAGGTTTCCGCCGCCAACCGCCCGCTCGACCTGCGCAGCGACACCGTCACCCAGCCGACGCCGGCCATGCGCGAGGCGATGGTCCGGGCCGATGTCGGCGACGACGTGTTCGGCGAGGATCCGTCTGTTCTGGCGCTGGAGGCCAAGGTCGCCGGAATCATGGGCAAGGAGGCGGCGCTGTTCGTCTCTTCGGGGACCCAGAGCAACCTGCTCGGTGTCCTGGCCCACTGTCAGCGCGGCGAGGAGTTCCTGATCGGCGACTGCTACCACGTGTTCCAGTACGAGGCGATGGGAACGGCGGTGCTCGGAAGCGTCGCCGCCTATCCGCTGCGCACCGACGCCCGCGGCGGGCTGGAGCCGGACCAGGTGATCGCCGCGATCAAGCCCGACGACGTGCACAAGCCGATGACCCGGCTGCTTTCGCTGGAGAACACGGTCGCCGGCCGGGTGCAGCCGCAGGAGCGGATCGACGCCCTTGCCGACGCCGCCCGCGCCCACGGTCTCAAGGTGCACATCGACGGCGCCCGCCTGATGAATGCCGCGGTCAAACAGGGTCTGAAGCCGGTCGATATGGTCGCGAAGATCGATACGGTCTCGCTCTGCCTGTCCAAGGGACTCGGCGCCCCGGTCGGCTCCGTGTTGAGCGGCCCGGCGGATTACATCGCGCGGGCCCGGCGGCTGCGCAAGATGCTGGGCGGCGGCATGCGCCAGGCCGGGATCCTCGCGGCGGCCGGCCTGCACGCGCTGGAGCACCATGTCGAACGGATGGCCGAGGATCACGCCAACGCCCGGCGCCTCGCGGAAGGGCTGGCGGCGATCGGCCGTATCGGCGTGGATGTCGACGATATCGACACCAACATGCTGTTCGTCGAACCGGCGGCCGAGGATGTCGAGCCGCTTCACGCGCACCTCAAGGAGTCGGGCATCGTGCTCGGCGCCCCGCGGCCGTCGAAGATCAGGGTGGTGACCCATCTCGACATCACCGCCGATGACGTCGACCGGATCGTCGAGACGGTGAAACGCTTCTACGCCGGACGATAGGGCGGAGGAACGGGTCGCCATCGGCGTCGCCCGGGGACGCTATTTCGACGATTGTGGGAAAACAGTTCTGGCCTATCCGGCGTCCATGCCCCATATCGGGTGCACGGTCGGAAGATCGGCCATTCGAACGCTGGAGTCCCCATGTCGTCCACCCCGGACAGTCGCCCCGCCGCCTCGGGTGACTGGAACACCATCGGCACGCTGCTGCCCTATCTCTGGCCGGCCGGTCAGATCGGCATCCGTGCCCGTGTGGTCGCCGCCCTTCTGTGTCTCGTGGCGGCCAAGGTCGCGACCGTCTACGTGCCGATCCTCTACAAGCAGGCGGTGGACCTGGTCTCGGACGGGACCGACTTCGCCATCGCCGCCCTGATCGCCATCGTCGTCGGCTACGGGGTGGTCCGCGTCGCCCAGCAGGCGTTCGGCGAATTGCGCGAGTTCTTCTTCGCCCGCGTGGCCCAGCGGGCGATCCGCACGGTCGCGATGAAGACGTTCCAGCACCTGCACGCGCTCTCTCTGCGGTTTCATCTCGACCGTCAGACCGGCGGGCTGTCGCGGGCGATCGAGCGGGGGGTGAAGGGGATCGAGTTCCTGCTGAACTTCATGCTGTTCAGCATCCTGCCGACGCTGATCGAGATCGCGCTGGTGTGCGGCATCCTCTGGTATCTGTTCGACTTCCGCTATGCCCTGGTGACGTTCGTGACGATCGCCGGCTACATCGCGTTCACGATGGTCGTCACCGAGTGGCGCCTGAAGTTCCGCCGCCGGATGAACGAGCAGGACCAGACCGCCAATACCCGTGCGATCGACAGTCTGCTGAACTTCGAGACGGTGAAGTATTTCGGCAACGAGGTCCACGAGGCGGAACGGTACGACGGCTCGCTGCGGCGGTACGAGGATGCGGCGGTCGCTTCGCGCACGTCGCTGTCGCTGCTCAACATCGGTCAGGGTTTCATCATCGCCGGTGGCCTGATCGCCCTGATGGCGATGGCCGGCTACGGCGTCAAGGTCGGGGCGATGACCGTCGGCGACTTCGTGCTGGTGAACACCTACCTGATCCAGCTGTTCCTGCCGCTGAACTTCCTCGGCTTCGTCTATCGCGAGATGAAGCAGTCGCTGGCCGACATGGAGGCGATGTTCCGGCTTCTCAACGTGGAGCGCGAGATCGCGGACAGACCCGGCGCACCGGCGCTGTCGGAGGGCACGGGGCGGATTGTGTTCGACGATGTACATTTCGCCTACCGCGAAGACAGGCCGATCCTGGACGGCATCACCTTCACGGTGGAACCGGGCCAGACGGTCGCCATCGTCGGACCGAGCGGGGCCGGCAAGTCGACGATCTCGCGCCTGCTCTTCCGCTTCTACGACGTGACCGCCGGTGCGGTGCGCATCGACGGTGCGGACATACGCGACGTCACCCAGTATAGCGTGCGCGCCGCGCTGGGGATCGTCCCGCAGGACACGGTGCTGTTCAACGACACGATCTACTACAACATCGCCTACGGCCGGCCGAGTGCGACGCCGTCGGAGGTGGAGGCCGCCGCCCGCCATGCCAGCATCCACGACTTCGTCATGGGCCTGCCCGACGGCTACCAGACCTCGGTGGGCGAGCGCGGGCTGAAACTGTCCGGCGGTGAAAAACAGCGGGTCGCCATCGCCCGGACAATTCTCAAGAATCCACGGATTTATCTGTTTGACGAAGCCACGTCGGCGCTGGACAGCCACACCGAGCGCGCCATCCAGCAGAGCCTCCGCGAGGTGTCCCGCGACCGGACCACCCTTGTCATCGCCCACCGGCTGTCGACCATCGTCGACGCGGACCAGATCCTGGTGCTGGAGGCTGGCCGGATCGTCGAACGGGGCCGGCACGACGACCTACTGCTGCGCGACGGCAAGTACGCCGCGATGTGGCGGCGGCAGTTGGAAACGCGGGAAGGGGCGGGCCAGGACGACGACGCGCCGGCGCCGGACGCGGTGGACGGGGTCGTGGCGGCAGGCTGATTCCGATCGGCGCCACCTCGAACCGGCTTCACATTTCCGCAATCCTCCATACACTTTCTCTCAACAAGTGGGAAAAATCCTGCGGTCTTCGGGAGGAGAGTGGAGATGCGGTACGCGAGTCTGGCCGTGGTCGGCGCGGCGGTCCTGGTGGCGACGCACGGCGATGAGGCGGCGGCTTCCGGCTTTCAGCTTAAGGAACAGAGCACCAGCAAACTCGGCAACGCCTTCGCCGGCGCCGGTGCGTCCGGCGACGATGCCTCGATCATGTTCTTCAATCCGGCCGGCATCTCTCTCTTCAAGACGCCGCAGGCGCAGGCCGGGGTTTCGGCGATCCGGCCGCGCTCGGAATTGGATGTGACCGCCGCGACCGACGGCACCGGCAGCGCCATGACCGGCGGCGACGGTGGCGATGCCGGAAGCCTGGCGGCCGTCCCGAGCGCCTACCTGGTCGCACCGCTGAGCGAGGACGTGAATGTCGGCATCGCCCTGAACGTGCCGTTCGGTCTGGTGACCTCGTATGACGACGACTGGGCCGGCCGCTATCATGCCATCACCTCGGACCTGGAGACGGTGTCGGTGACCGGCGTCGCCTCGCTCAGGATCAACGACAAGCTCAGCATCGGCGGCGGTCCGTCGATCACCTACGCCAAGGCGCGTCTGACAAACGCCATCGACTTCGGCACGATCTGCGTCGGTTCGCTCGGGGTCGGCACCTGTTCGGCCCTCGGCGCGCTGCCGCAGCAGGCCGATGGAAAGGTCGACCTGCAGGGCGACGACTGGGCCTTGGGGGCGACGGCCGGCCTGCTCTACGAACCGGTCAAGGGCACCCGGTTCGGCCTGTCCTGGCGCAGCCAGACCAAGCTCAGTGTCCAGGGCGACGCGGATTTCGACGTACCGTCCAACGCCAGCGCCCTGACCTCCGCCGGCACCTTCACCGACAGTGACGTGACCAGTTCCGTCACCCTGCCGGAGACCATCGGCCTCAGCGTCCACCATGACATCAACGACGAGTTCGCCATCATGGGCGACGTGGTGTGGACGGCGTGGAGCCGGTTCGAGGAACTGCGTTTCGTGTTCGACAACCCGGCACAGCCGGACAGCGTCACGCCGGAGAACTGGAACGACACGTTCTTTTTCTCCCTCGGCGCGACCTGGAAGCCGGACGAGCACTGGACCCTGCGGACCGGCGTCGCCTACGACCAGAGCCCGGTTGACGACAACTACCGCACGCCCCGCATCCCCGATGAGGACCGCACCTGGATCGCGCTTGGCGCCGACTATACCGTGGACGAGCGCTGGAGCGTTTCGGCCGGTTACACGCATATCTTCGTCGACGACGCCTCGCTCGATCAGTCGAGTTCGACCGCCGGTGTCCTGCGCGGCAACTACGACAGTTCCATCGACATTCTCACCCTGGGGGCCACTTTCCGGTTCTGAGGCATGTTCGCCGGGTCACCCGGTCGGGCTCCTATGGTAGTACCGGGGTCTGAACCGTCGGAAAGGTGTCGGAATGGCGAAACGTGCGGCCAACAAGGTGCCCGGGCTCGGGGCGATTGATCCTCAGAAGCTCGAGATCCTCAGCGCGCTTGAGCGCAAGGTGCTGTGGCTGGCGATGTGGACGATCCACAACGCCAACCACATCCGCGAGAGCCGCGACGGGCTGAAGGTCGGGGGCCACCAGGCTTCCTGCGCCTCGCTCAACACCATCATGACGGCGCTCTACTTCGACGTGCTGAAGGCGCAGGACCGGGTCGCCGTGAAGCCGCATGCCAGCCCGGTCTTCCACGCCATCCAGTACATGATGGGCCGCCAGTCGCTGGACGCGCTTAAGCGTTTCCGTGCCTACGGCGGCGCCCAGTCCTATCCCTCGCGGACCAAGGATGCCGACGAGGTCGACTTCTCCACCGGCTCGGTCGGGCTTGGCGTGGCGATGACCCTGTTCTCCTCGATGGTGCAGGACTACGTGCGCATGCAGCACCTGGTCCAGGATCCGGACCGCATGGGCGAGAGCCCGGGTCGGATGGTCGCCCTGGTCGGCGATGCCGAGCTGGACGAGGGCAATGTCTACGAGGCCATGCTGGAGGGCTGGAAGTACGACGTCCGGAATCTCTGGTGGGTGATCGACTACAACCGCCAGAGCCTCGACGGCGTCGTCTCCGACGGTCTGTTCCAGAAGATCCGGCAGTTCTTCGGCACGGTCGACTGGGAAGTCGTCATGCTGAAATACGGCAAGCGCCTGGAGAAGGTGTTCCCGCTGGCCGGCGGCGACAGCCTGCGCAACTGGATCGACGAATGCCCGAACGACCTCTATTCGGCGCTGACCTTCAAGGGCGGCGCCGGAGAGCCGGGCGTGTGGCGCGAGCACCTGAAGAAGGACCTGCGCGGCGTCACCGGCATAAAGGCGATCCTCGACGACCACGACGACGTCGCGCTGCACAAGCTGATGACCAACCTTGCCGGCCAGGACATGGAGGCGGTGCTGGAGGCGTTCCACGGCGTCGCTGACGACCGGCCGCGCTGCTTCATCGCCTACACGGTCAAGGGCCACAACACGCCGCTGGCCGGCCATAAGGACAATCACGCCGGCCTCATGACGCCGGAGCAGATGGCCCGCTTCAAGGCCGAGCACGGCATCGAGGACGGCGAGGAATGGGAGCCGTTCGCCAAAGCCGGCATGGAGGAGGAGACCCTGCGCGAGTTCGTGCAGGTGGTCGACTTCAACGCGCCGGGTTCGCGTGTCCACAAGGCCGACAGGGTCGAGCTGCCGACCTTCCTGCCGTATCGCGGTCAGAAAACGACCTCGACCCAGATGGCCTTCGGATCGGTCATGCACGAGCTGTCGCGCGGCAACTCGCAACTCGCCTCGCGTATCGTGACGACGTCGCCGGACGTGACGGTCTCGACCAACCTCGGCGCCTGGGTGAACCAGCGCGGCATCTTTTCCCTGGACGTGCGCAACGACGTGTTCCGCCAGGAACAGGTGGCCTCGGCGCAGAAATGGATGCGCCACGGCGGCGGCCAGCACATGGAGCTCGGCATCGCCGAGAACAACCTGTTCATCCTGCTGGCGGCGATGGGCCTGTCCGGTCCGTTGTTCGGCACCCGGCTGCTGCCGGTCGGCACCCTGTACGACCCGTTCATCGCCCGCGGCCTCGACGCCCTGAACTACGCCGCGTACCAGGACGCAAGGTTCATGGTGGTGGCGACCCCGTCCGGCGTGACCCTGGCGCCGGAGGGCGGGGCGCACCAGTCGATCTCGACCCCGCTGATCGGCATGGGCCAGCCGGGGCTGACCATGTTCGAACCGGCCTATGCCGACGAACTGGCGCTGATCATGCGCTGGGGCTTCGAGCACATGCAGGCCGATGACGGCGGGTCGGTGTACCTGCGCCTCTCGACCCGACAGATCGAGCAGCCGGTGCGCCCGTTCGAGGAGCGCATGGCCGCCGACATCCTTGCCGGCGCCTACTGGCAGGTGGAGCCGGGGCCGGAAGCGGAGCTGGCCCTGGTCTACAGCGGCGCCGTCGCGCCCGAGGTGATGGCCGCCTACGAGGAGATGGCCGACGACGTGCCGGGGCTTGGCGTGCTGGCGGTGCCGTCGGTCGACCGGCTGTACCACGGCTGGCAGAAGAGCCTGCGGGGGCGGAACGGGTCGGGACCGGGGTCGAGCCATGTGGAGACGCTGCTGTCCCGCCTGGCGCCGGGCGCGGCCCTGGTGACGGCTCAGGACGGCCATCCGGCGACGCTCAGTTGGATCGGCTCGGCGACCGGGCGGCGGGTCTACCCGCTCGGCATCACCGGCTTCGGCCAGTCCGGCGACATTCCGGACGTCTACGCCCATTACGGCATCGACACCGCCGCGATCGTCGACATGGCGGCGGCGGCGTGCCTCGGGCGGTAGCATTGCCGACGATCGATCGCGGTTTCGCGGGATCGTAGCGCGGCGAACCGCACCCGGATCCGCGAAGGTCCGGCCAAATCCGCGCTTGCCCTTGTGGGGCTTGGGCGCTGGAATGCCGTGTCCAGCGGCAGCATCGACGATGCGCCCGGGCGACCGCACCAAGCAATTGAGGACGGTGCCATGAACGAGCAATCGACCAGGATCTTCCGCGCCGCCAGCCGGGCCAGGTACAACGAAGGCTACATGCCCGGCTTCGGCAACGACTTCGAGACCGAGGCGCTCGAGGGGGCGCTGCCGGTCGGGCAGAACTCGCCGCAGCGCTGCCCCTACGGCCTCTATGCCGAACAGCTTTCGGGCACGCCGTTCACGGCGCCGCGCGAGACCAACAAGCGGTCCTGGCTGTACCGGATGCGGCCGACGGTGAAGCATATCGGCGACATGGCGCCGCTGGACCTGCCGTACTGGCGCTCGGCGCCGACGGTGGGGGAGAGCGGGCTGCCGCTGGCGCCGATGCGTTGGGATCCGGCGCCGATCCCCGAGGATGCCGGCACCTTCCTGACCGGTATGCGCACGATCTCGACCGCCGGCGACGTGTTCACCCAGACGGGTTTCGCGATCCATACCTACGCAGTCACCGAGAGCATGGACGCGGAGGTGTTCTGGAACGCCGACGGCGAGATGCTGGTCGTGCCGGAGGTCGGGGCGCTGCGCATCTTCACCGAGATGGGGCTGATCGACATCGCGCCCGGCGAGATCGCCGTGCTGCCGCGCGGCATCAAGTTCAAGGTCGAACTGGCGGGCGACGAGGCGGCCCGCGGGTACATCTGCGAAAACTATGGCCAGGCCCTGACCTGTCCCGAGCGCGGGCCGATCGGGGCCAACTGCCTGGCGAACCGACGCGACTTCCTCACGCCGGTGGCGGCGTACGAGCGACGCGACGACACTCCCCACCGGGTCGTGGTCAAGTGGTGCGGCGGCTTCAACGCCTGCGAGATCGGACACTCGCCGCTGGACGTGGTCGCGTGGCATGGCAACTACGCGCCGTACAAGTACAACCTGCGCCATTTCTCGCCGGTCGGACCGGTCCTGAACGATCATGCCGATCCGTCGATCTTCACCGTCCTGACCGCGCCGTCGGGCACGCCGGGGACGGCCAACATCGACTTCGTGATCTTCCCGCCGCGCTGGATGGTGGCCGAGGACAGCTTCCGCCCACCCTGGTATCACATGAACGTGATGAGCGAGTTCATGGGGCTGATCGAGGGCGTGTACGATGCCAAGCCCCAGGGCTTCGTGCCGGGCGGCATGTCGCTGCACAACATGATGCTGCCGCACGGCCCCGACGCCGAGGCGTTCTACGGCGCGTCGTTCAAGGACCTGAAGCCGGAGAAGCTGGACAACACGCTGGCGTTCATGTTCGAGACCCGCTTCCCGCAGCAGCTGACCCGCTATGCCGCCGACCTGCCGACGCTGCAGACCGGGTATCCGGACTGCTGGGGGCCGCTGCGCAACCACTTCGATCCGGCGCGGCCCGTCTGGACCGGGGAATAGCGCCAGTGGGCGGTCGGCGCCAGGGACTGCCCAGGGGGCGGATCAGGACCGGTGGACAATCCGCGCTTCAGCCAAGGCTCGTGCGTACCGAACAGCCGGGACCGTCGGCCGATGCCGGCGTCGAGGGCAGGGAGGGCGGCACGCCGGTGGAGTGGCGCTACACCATGTGCCGGCTCGACACCAATGCCGCGTGTTTCGGGCCATTCCGCGGTCTGGTCGAGAAATGGCGGTCGCGGATCGACGACGGTCGCCGGCTGCCGCGGCGCGGCGATTTCCATTTCGAGGATTTCGCCGACTGGCTCGGCCGGGTCTTCATCGCCAAGGTCGAGCGCGATCCCTTCAACCTTCGTTTCACCCTGTGGGGCGTCAAGCTGGTCGAGTGGTGGCGGGTCGACTACACCAACAGGACCCTGGGCGAGCTGTCGAACAATCCGGAGCTCTGGCAGCTCACCGAGATCCAGTACTTCGCCCGTATGGACGAGGACCCCTTCATCGGCGTCGCGTCGGGCTATCTCTCGCAGCACGGCCGCGGCCATATCAAGGTGCTCGGCCTCGACCTGCCGTTTTCCGACGGCGAGGGACTGACGCACGTCATCTCCACGCACATGAAGATCGATCTCGCCGAGAGCATCGAGAATGTGCTCCCCGACTGCCCGATCGAAGATTTCGTGGTCGATACCTGATCCGACGGCGCGCGGTCTTTGCCTGGATTTCGGGCAGGTTTTGGCAAATGATTGTGCATGGGATGGTGCTGCCTGGCACTTGGGCAGGCCGTACCTCCCGGATCCCGCAGGCTGGCGCCCCTGGTCTCGTTTTTGCACCTGCGAACGGTGCCCGTGCGCTCTCCCGTTTGGCCGACACGGCTCCAGGGGAAGGGAGAGGTTCAACGCACGGCGCAACCAGATGCCCGGCCCATGCGGTCGGGCATGAGACATTCAGGAGAGAGGACCATGGGGATCTTTAGGAACACGGTGATGTCGGCGGTGGCCGGCGCGTCCATCGCGCTGGCGGCCGGTCAGGCCGCGGCCGCCGACTGGATCATGGCGTCGGGCTATCCGGACAGCAACTTCCACACCCAGAACATCGTGAAGTTCATCGAGGACGTGGAGGCGACCACCTCGATCAAGATCCAGCTGAATTCCAACGACACGCTGATCAAGCTGGATGCGATCAAGACCGCCCTGCAGCGCGGTCAGATCCCCATCGGCGAGATCCGTCTTGGCGTCTATGGCAACGAGGATCCGATGTACATCCTCGCCGGCCTGCCGTTCATCGCCGCCAACTACGGCGAGGCGTGGCTGCTGAAGGATCTCCAGAAGGGGTACTTCGACAAGATCTTCGCCGAGCAGGGCCTGCGCATCCTGTACTACGCGCCGTGGCCGGGTCAGGGCTTCTACACCAAGTTCCCGGTGACCAGCGTCGAGGACTTCAAGGACAAGAAGCTCCGCATCTATTCGACCGCGACCCAGCAGATGGGTGAGATGCTCGGCTTCAACGCCACCATCCTGCCGTTCGCCGAGATTCCGCAGGCGTTCTCCACCGGCCTGATCGAGGCCCTGTTCACCAGCCCGCAGACCGGTATCGACATCCAGGCCTGGGACAACACCTCCAACTTCACCTATGCCGGTGCGATCTTCTCCAAGAACGCCGTCGTCGTGAACGAGTCCTACTTCTCGGCGCTGCCGCTGGAGGAGCAGATGGCGATGCTGAAGGCCGCCGAGGCCGCCGAGCTGCGGGCCTGGGAGATGAGCGCACAGACGACCGCTGCGCAGATGAAGATCCTCGCCGACAACGGCATGGAGACAGCCAGCGCGCCGCCGGCGGTCATCGCCAAGATGAAGGAGATCGGCTCGGCGATGATGGAGACCTGGCGCAAGGATGCCAGTCCCGAGGCGATCGCGGTTCTCGACCGCTACCTCGCCCTGCAGTGATGCCGGTGCAGTGATGCCCGCGCAGTGATGCACGCGCAGTGATGCTTGCGACCGCCGGCTCACGGACCGAGCCGGCGGTCCCCTCCGTCTGACCCCCACCAGCAGGACGCGCTCCCATGCGCCACACGCTCAACCGCCTCTATCTCTGGAGCGGATACCTTTCGGCCGTCTTCCTCGTCGGCATCGCGCTCACCATCGTCGCCCAGGTCGTCGCCCGGTTCTTTCCCAAGCTGATCGTCATCGATTCGACGGAGAGCGCCGGGTTCTGTCTCGCCGCCTCGACCTTTCTCGGCCTCGCCTACACGTTCCGTCACGGCGCCCATATCCGGGTGACGCTGGTGACACGGCTGGCGGCCGGAGCGCTCGACCGGCTGGTGCACATCTGGAGCCTGACGCTGTTTGCGCTGGTCATGGGGACGATGACCTACTGGTCCTTCGATCTCGTCTATTTCTCGTACAAATTCAACGACATCAGTCCCGGTCTGCTGGCCATTCCCTTCTGGATCCCGCGCTCGGCCATGGCGATCGGATCGCTGATCCTGCTGATCGCGCTGATCGACGAACTGATTTCGGTCATCCGCGGCCGGGTGCCGATCTACGTGGAGAACGACATGCCGGCCTTCGAGGCCCATGACGACACGCCCGCCTCCCTGGACGAGGAGCGCCGCTGATGGATGCCGGTCTGATCTCCGCGATCCTGTTCGTGCTGCTGCTGGCGCTGCTGGCCTCCGGGCTCTGGGTGGCGCCGACCCTGATCGCCGTCGGCTACGTGGCGCTCGGCTATTTCTCGCCGGCTCCGGCGGGAACGCTGCTGGCCAGCAGCGTGTGGGATGCGAGTTGGAACTGGGCGCTGACCGCGCTGCCGCTTTTCGTGTGGATGGGAGAGATCCTGTTCCGCACCCGGCTGTCGTCGGACATGTTCAACGGTCTCGCACCGTGGACGTCGCGGCTGCCGGGCGGGCTGCTGCACGTCAACATCCTGGGCTGCGGCGTCATGGCGGCGGTGGCCGGCTCCAGCGCGGTGACCTGCGCCACGGTCGGCCGGATGAGCATGCCGGAGCTGCGCAAGCGCGGCTACGATGAGGGCCTCGCGATCGGCACGCTCGCCGGTTCGGGGACGCTCGGTCTCCTGATACCGCCGTCGATCATGCTGATCGTCTACGGCGTCGTCGCGCAGGTGTCGATCTCGCGCCTGTTCATCGCCGGCATCGTGCCCGGCATCATGATCATCGCGATCTTCATGGGCTATGTGGCGATCCGGGCATCGCTGAACCCCTCCCTCGCGCCGAAGCCCGACCGCCACATGGGGTTCGCCGAGAAGCTCTGGGCGTCGCGCTTCCTGATTCCGGTCATGGGCCTGATCTTCGTCGTGCTTGGCTCGATCTACGGCGGGTTCGCGACGCCGACCGAGGCCGCGACAATCGGCGTGATCGGTGCGCTGATCCTGGCGGCGATCACCCGGTCGCTCACCTGGTCCTCCTTCATGGAGAGCCTGATGGGGGCGGTGCGGACCTCCTGCATGATCGCCTTCATCCTGGCGGGTGCGGCCTTCCTGTCCATCGCCATGGGCTTTACCGGCGTGCCGCGGGTTCTGGCCGGCTATGTCGAGGCGTGGAACCTGTCTCCTTTCGCGCTGATCGCGCTGCTGACGGTGCTGTACATCTTCCTCGGCTGTTTCCTCGACGGGGTCTCCATGATGGTGCTGACCGCGGCGGTGGTGCTGCCCATGGTGGAGAAGGCGGGGATCGACCTGCTGTGGTTCGGTATCTTCACCGTCATCGTGGTGGAGATGGCGCAGATCACGCCGCCGGTCGGCTTCAACCTGTTCGTGCTCCAGGGCATGACCGGGCGCGACATCCTGAAGGTCACGAAGGCGGCGATGCCGTTCTTCGCCCTGATGCTGCTCGGCATTCTCATCATCACCCTGGTGCCGGAGATCGTGCTCGCCCCGGTGCAGTTCATGATCAGCCGGTAGGAGGGAGGGCCGCCGCCCGCTATGCGGGATCGGGAAACGCCGGCAGGCCCTCCAGTCGGCGCCAATGGCGGGCGATGTCGTCGCGTCGCGCGATCCAGATACCGCCCTTGGCGGCGATGTGGTCGAGCACCTGGGCGAGGCCGGCGATCCGGCCCGGCCGGCCGATGATCCGCAGGTGCAGGCCGATGGTCATCATCTTCGGCGCCGTGCGTCCTTCCTCCCACAGCCAGTCGATGGCGTCGCAGCAGTAGCGCGCGAAGTCGCTGGCGAAGTGGAAACCGCCGGCGCGCTGGAAGCGCATGTCGTTGGTGTCGAAGGAATAGGGCAGAACGACGTGCGGCCGGTCGGCGACATCGAGCACGAAGGGCAGGTCGTCGCCGTAGTGGTCGCTGTCGTAAAGGAAGCCGCCCTCCTCGACCAGCAGGCGGCGGGTGTTCGGGCTGGCGGCCGAGCGGGTGTGCCAGCCCACCGGTCGAATCCCGGCGGCGGCGCGGATCTCGTCGACGCAGCGCGCGATCAGCGTCCGCTCGTGATCTTCCGCCATGTTGGCGTGCCGCTCCCATCGATAGGAGTGGCAGGCGATCTCATGACCGCGCGCGACCGCGTCCTCGGCGAGCCAGGGCGACAGGGTGAGGGCGCGGGCGCAGCAGTTCATCTGCGCCTTGGCCCCGTGCCGATCGAACAGATCCATGATCCGCCAGTAGCCGGCCCGGGTGCCGTAGTCGAAATGGGTGTCCTTCGCCGGGTCCGGCGCGCCCGTCACCTCCTCGACGATTTCGTAGACCGCCTCGTTGCGCTCGTCACCGAGGGACACGGAAAGCTCGGCACCTTCCTCGACATTGACCACGAACGAGACGGCGAGGCGCGCGTCGCCCGGCCAGCGGGGGTGCGGCGGGGTGCCGCCATAGCCTTTCAGGTCGCGGCCCGTCATCCGATCCCTCCCGCAGCGAGCCGGGTCTTCAGCGCCCGCGCCGCCGCCGGTACCGGCTCGACCACGGGGAGGTCCGCCTCGGCAACCAGCGTCCGCGCCGCCTGGGCCAGCGGGCCACCGCCGACGATAACCGCACCGACCGACAGCCGCGTCGCCGCGTCGGCCAGCATCGCCCGAAGCGTCGACAGCAGCAGCGCCGGATCGCCCATGACCCGGTGCGGATCGCCCTCGATCGTGAGGATCCCGGCAAGCCGCTCCGCTTCGCCGTAGCGCGCGGCCAGATCGCGCATTCGGGCGTCCAGATCCGGTGTCGTCGACAGGATGGCGAACCGGCCGTGGCGGCCAGCCTCGTGCATGGCGGCCTCGGCGATGCCGACGACCGGCACGTCCAACAACGCCCGCAGCTCGGCCAGACCGGGGTCGAGGAAGGCGGAGAGGATCACGCCCTCCGCGGGATCGTGTCCGGCGCCGAAGGTCCGCAGCAGGGCGGCGACCGCGCGCGCGGCGCCGGCGTCGTCGGTGATGATCGGCGGCGCGTCCGCGTTGGTCAGCGTCTCGAGCGTCCAGTTCGGTCCGAGGGTCTCGCGCGCGAAGGCGGCCATCATCTCGGTCGATGCCACGCTGCTGTTCGGGTTGACCAGAAGGACGCGGCGGCCTTCGGCCGGAGGCCGGACGGAACGGGCGCTCACGGAACCGGCGGCCAGGGGTCAGCCCTCCTCGAAGCGGATCGGCTGTGCGCCTTCCCACAGGCAGAGCCTGCCGAGCGCGGCGAGGTTCTCCAGGCCCGAGGTCAGGGTGATGAAGTGGTTGCCGGCGAGCTGGCCCATCTTCGAGGCGAAGTGGACGCCGCCATAGGCCAGCAGGATCTCCGTCTCGCTGATGCCGCCGGGATAGAGAATGATCTGGCCCGGCGCGGGATAGCTCGTGTGGTTCTCGTAGGAGACGCCGAAATCCAAGTCGCCGAGCGGCAGCCACACGCCTTCGCCGCTCCAGCGCACATGAACCGCCTTGCTGACGAAGGGCATCTGGGCGCGGAACGCGGCGACGGTCTTCGGCGCCAACTCCTCCTCGAACCTGGCATCGAAGGCGAACGGTCCGGCGGTCACGGTCAGGGAACTCGGCATGGCGTATCCGGTGCGCGGAAGAGGAAAAGGCGTATGTGGCATAAGCCTGCCCCGCGGTTCGCTGCACTGCAAGATGGTTGGTGAACGCCCCGGTTCGAGGCGCGGGAATGTGAGGTTTCCACCGGTGGACAGGTTCCGGTGCCTGGTTCAGACTTTCCTGGGAGGTGGGGCGCCGACGTCCCTTGGGAGAAGCCCATGAGAGAGTTCAAGGTGTCCATTCGGTCGGCCGAGACCGCCGATGCGATCGGGTTGGCCCGGGTTCAGGTGGAGACCTGGCGCGATGCCTATGTCGGCGTGCTGCCGGACGAGTCGCTGGTCGATCTCGACGAGATGCGGGCGGCGGTGCGCTGGACGCGGTTGGTTTCGATCCTCGAGGAGCCGGAGCGGCTGTCGGTCGCCGAGCTCGACGGCGATCTGGTCGGTTTCTGCCACGGCGGCGAGGGGCGCCGCGCGGTGACCAAGGCGGTCGGCGCCGGCGATCGCATGGCCGAGGTCTACGCCCTCTATGTCGACCCCAACTACCAGGGCATGGGCATCGGGCGGGCGCTGCTCGGCCACGTGGCCCAGGGCTTCGAGTCGGACGGGTTCGAGGCGGTGACGATCCTCACCCTCGAGGCCAACCGCCATGGCCGGCGCTTCTACGAAAGCCTGGGCGGCGAGGCGGGCGAGGCGGTCGCCTCGGTCGTCAGCGGCGTTCCGGCGGAGCAGATTCCCTATCTCTGGACCGACCTCTCGTCGCTCGTGCGGCGGATCGAGATGGCCGGAGGGTGAGCTCCCGCACGACCCGTCGCGGCCGGCCTCAGACCGCGCTTGCCCGGCCCCTGAGCATGGAGTAGCTTCCGGCGCTTCCTGAGCTAACCGCCTTGGGGGCGCCCGATGACCGATCGCGTACTCATTCTCGATTTCGGCAGCCAGGTCACCCAGCTGATCGCCCGCCGGGTTCGCGAGAACGGCGTCTACTGCGAGATCTTCCCCTTCAACGTCGAACCCGACCGGATCCGCGCGTTCGGACCGGCCGGCGTGATCCTGTCCGGCGGTCCTGCCTCGGTCTACGGCGAGAACGCGCCCCGCGCCCCGGAGATCGTGTTCGATCTCGGCGTGCCGGTCCTCGGCATCTGCTACGGCGAGCAGATCATCTGCCATCAGCTCGGCGGCACGGTCGAGCAGAGCGACGAGCAAGAGTTCGGCCGCGCCGAGATCACGGTGACCGACACCTGCCTTCTGTTCGACGACCTGTTCGTCGCCGGCACGGTCGAGCCGGTCTGGATGAGTCATGGCGACCGCATCGCCGCCATGCCGCCGGGCTTCAAGGTCGTCGCCAACAACCCGACGGCCCCCTATGCCGCCATCGCCAACGACGAGAAGCGGATCTACGGCGTGCAGTTCCATCCCGAGGTGGTGCACACCCCGCGCGGCGGCCAACTCCTGCGCAATTTCACCCACAATGTGGTCGGCCTGAAGGGCGACTGGACAATGGCGGCGTTCAAGGACCAGGCGATCGCCCGGATCCGCGAGCAGGTTGGCGACGGCAGGGTGATCTGCGGCCTGTCCGGCGGCGTCGACAGTTCGGTAGCGGCCGTCCTGATCCACGAGGCGATCGGCGATCAGCTCACCTGCGTCTTCGTCGATCACGGTCTGCTGCGTGCCGGCGAGGCGGAGGAGGTCGACCGTCTGTTCCGCCAGCACTACAACATCCCGCTGATCAGCCGCGATGCCAGCGACGTCTTCCTGAAGGAGCTCGACGGGGTCGAGGATCCGGAGGTCAAGCGCAAGACCATCGGCCGTCTGTTCATCGACGTTTTCGACGAGGAGGCCCACAGGATCGACGGCGCGCGCTTCCTCGCCCAGGGCACCCTGTACCCCGACGTGATCGAGAGCGTGTCGCCGACCGGCGGTCCGTCGGTCACCATCAAGTCGCACCACAATGTCGGTGGCCTTCCGGACTACATGAAACTGCAGCTGGTCGAGCCGCTGCGCGAGCTGTTCAAGGACGAGGTGCGCGAACTCGGCCGCGAGCTCGGCCTGCCGGAGACCCTGGTCGGACGTCATCCGTTCCCGGGGCCGGGCCTCGCCATCCGCATTCCCGGCGCCATCACCCGCGAGAAGCTCGATATCCTGCGCAAGGCCGACGCGATCTATCTCGACGAAATCCGCAAGGCCGGCCTGTACGACGAGATCTGGCAGGCCTTCGCGGTGCTGCTGCCGGTGAAGACGGTCGGCGTAATGGGCGACGCCCGGACCTACGACCATGTCTGCGCGCTGCGGGCCGTCACCTCCAGCGACGGGATGACGGCGGACTACTACCCGTTCCCCCACGACTTCCTCGGCCGCACCGCCACCCGCATCATCAACGAGGTGCGCGGCATCAACCGGGTCACCTACGACATCACGAGCAAGCCGCCCGGCACGATCGAGTGGGAGTGAGGCCGCACCCGACCCCCACTCCCGCCCCATTCCCGTCGCCGATCCGCGGGACGGTCACTCAGACATCGGACCGCCGTCAGACCGGTTTTGCCGTGACGAGGCCCGCCGTCCGGGGTGACCGCGCCGGTGTCCGCGGCCTGCCGCCCCGCTGGCCGAGCCAGACGCTGGCCAGCACGATGGCGATGCCGGCGACCTGTGCCGCGGTCAGGGTCTCGCCGGCGACCAGCCAGCCGAGCAGGACCGCCGTGGTCGGGCTGAGGAAACCGAGCGTCGAGACCACGGAGGGGGCGATGCGTGCGACGCCGCGGAACCAGAGCACGTAGGTGAGGGCCGCACCGATCAGCCCGAGATAGGCAAGGCCGAGCAGGTTCTCGCCGGTGAGCGTCGGCAGCGGCGGCTCCAGCCAGAACGCGACCGGGACCAGAAGCAGTCCGCCGGCGGTGAGCTGCCAGGCGGTGAAGGTCAGCGGCGAGACCGGCGGTTGCCAGCGTCGGGTCAGCACGGTGCCGAAGGCCATGGACACAGCCCCCGCCATCCCGGCCGCCACACCCACCGGGTCCAGGGCCGCCGCGGGCGTCAGGACGAGGAGGGCGACGCCGCCGGCACCCGCGATTGCGGCGACGACCGAAAGCGCCCGGATTTGCGCGCCGAGCAACTGCTGGGCGACGAACAGGACGACCAGCGGCTGGATGGCGCCGACCGTCGCGGCGACGCCGCCGGGCAGGCTGTACGCCGCCACGAACAGCATCGACCAGAAGATCGAGAAGTTCAGCGCACCCAGAAGGAACACCCGGCCCCACCAGATGCCATCGGGAAGCTTTCGCACCAGCAGGAGCAGCAGCAGGCCAGCCGGCAACGCCCGCAGCATGGCGACGGTCAGCGGGTAGTCGGCCGGCAGGAGTTCGGTGGTCACGAGATAGGTGCTGCCCCAGATCGCGGGCGCGATCGCGGTCAGCGGCAGATCGAAGGCGCGGGACATGGCGGGCTCCAGAATTCTTGAGGTCAAGATAGTTGTCTTGACGCCAAGATAAGAATGAATTTCTTGACGTCAAGAGATCTGGCGTCTCATGTTTCGCCGATGGATCATGTCGACCGAATCATCGCTCAGTGGAACCGCGAGCGTCCCGACCTCGACGTCGCCCCGATGGCGCTGATCGGCCGGATCGGCCGGATCGCGCGCTGGCTCGGTCAGGAGATGGAGAAGACGCTTGGCACGCACGGTCTCAACCGTGCGACCTTCGATCTCTTGGCGACATTGCGCCGTTCCGGGCCGCCGTTCCGGCTTCTGCCGGGCGACCTGATCGAGATGTCCATGGTCACGTCAGGAACCGTCACCAATCGGGTAGACCGTCTGGTGGCCGTCGGACTCGTGGAGCGGATCGGCAATCCCGAGGATGGGCGAAGCGTGTTCGTCGGCCTCACGCAGAAGGGACTGGCGACGATCGACGCCGCCGTGACCGATCACGTCGCGACCCAGGTGCGCCTAGTGTCGGTTCTGTCACCCCAGGAGCGGGGGGCTCTGGACGGTCTGCTGGCGTCCTATCTCGCGGCGATCGAGGAGGTGGAGCGGTGAGCGCTCCTAACCGGCGTAGTCCGGATCGATGCGGGTGAAGTCCACCGTCGGATACTGGGCGTAGAGCTCGCGCACCAGATTCTTCTCGTCCTCGGTGAAGTCGTTCGGCGGGGTCAGCGGATCTGGCGGCAGCCCGTGCATCGCGGCCTCGACGGTCTCCCGGCTGACCGTGCCGCCGCGCTCCTGGAGAATTTTCCGGGTGTAGCCGACCCAGTCGTCGGCGATGTCCTCGTACACGTCGACACGGAGCATGCGCGGGTTCAGCTTCGCCAGAACGGACCACGACGCATAGAAATCGACCACATCGACGGCGTTGCGGAGCAGCAGCACGCGGCGCTGCCGGGCGCGGTCGAGCCGGTCGAAGCGATGGCCAAGGGCGATGAAGTAATTGTCGCCGACATAGCTGGCCAGCGTGTCGAAGATGTTGCGCACGATCAGCACCGGCCGCAGACGCAGCAGGTTGAGGCTCGCGCGCATGCGCAGGCCGGCGGGGACATGGGCGCGGACCAGTCGGCCGTCGAGCAGCTCGCGCCGGGCCTGCACAGGGTCGAAGGCGGCGGTACGCAGCTCCCCGTGCACATGCAGGCCTCCGCGCTGCAGGCGCATCAGCCGGATGAGTGCCGCCTCCAGCGGCAGAGTGGGGACCCGCGGCAGGGTATTGACCAGAATGAGATTGCGGGGCGTCGACGCCGTGTAGCCGAGCACGGCGCAGGCCGTCGGGTTGATCCCGGCGGAGAATCCCCGCTCGGCGGCCACCGTCTCGATCCACAGCGGGTCGAGCGTATGGGTGACCGCGGCCAGCGCCCGGTCGACCCAGGGGCCGATGCGGCCGGTCCGGTCGCGGGCGTACCGATCGGCGACGAAGCCGCGCCATGCCTCCCTGTCGTCGGGAAGATCGAGCAGGCGGCGGCGCCAGTCGTCCTCGGGGTAGGGGCGCCCGGTCCCGCCCGTGTCGCTCACCACCGGTGGATCACAGCGCGTCGAGATCGATGTCGAGGACCGTCATGTTGAACTGGTAGCAGATCTCGCCGTCCTCATCGTCGCGGAAGATCACGCCGAGGAACTCGTCGTCGAGCATGACCTCGACGGAGTCCGCCTTGTTGGCGCGCGGTACGAGCACGATCCGATTGTTGGTGAAGCGATTGCGCAGGTACGCCTGAACCTGGGCGATTTCCTTCGGCGTCACGTCGATCTCCTCGTCGCGCGGTGATGTCCGGTGCGGTGTGCCCCCGGCTTATCCCACACTTGGGCGGTCGCGCAACCGCGATGGGCATTTGGCAGCGACGCGCGATCGCGTAGAAGAGGGGCGATCACCCTGTGCGAGACCGATATGGCCAGCTCTTCAGACATACCGACCGACATCGTCATAGACTGCGATCCCGGGATCGACGACGCGATCGCGATCCTGCTCGCGGCCGCCTGCCCGGAGCGGGTCCGTATTGCGTCGATCATCGCGACCCATGGCAATGTCGGACTGGATCTGACGGCGCGTAACGCCTGCCGCGTGCGCGCACTGGCCGGCCGGCCGGACATTCCGGTTCATGCCGGCTGTCCGCGCCCCCTGACCGCGCCGGTTCACGACGCCGCCCACATCCACGGCGACAACGGGCTCGGCGGGGTAACGCTGCCGGAAGGCGAGGGCGGTCTGGCGGCGGGACATGGTGTCGACGCGCTGATCGCCGGCGGGGAGCGGGGCGATACGCTGGTTGCCGTCGGGCCGCTGACCAACGTTGCCGTCGCCCTGGTCAAGCGCCCGGACATGGCGCCGCGCTGGCGCCGGTTGGTGGTCATGGGCGGCGGACTCACGAAGGGCAACGTGACGCCGGCTGCCGAGTTCAACGTGTTCACCGATCCGGAGGCGGCGCGCACGGTTCTGACCACCACCGAATGGCCGGTGCAGGCGCGGCCGGTGATCTTCACCCTGGACGCCACGCACCAGGCGCTGCTGTCGCCCGACTGGATCGCCGATCTGGCAGGTTCCGGCGGGGCCGTCTGCGCCGCCGCGGCCGCGATGCTCGGCGGCTACGAGACACCCAGCACCGCCCGATCTGGCGGCAAGTGCGTGCACGACGCCATGGCGGTGGCCTGGACCATCCGTCCGGAGTTGTTCGAGAGCCGGCCGGCCCGGATCGACGTGGTCACCGACAGCGGCGGCGAGCGCGGTCGCACGGTCGCGGACTTCGCCTCGGTCGAACCGACCGCCGAGGTGGTCACCGGGGTAGACGCCGAGGCCTTCACCGCCTGGCTGAAAGAACGCCTGGTCGCGCTCGACGCATGACGGCTATCCGAATTCTTGGCATGGTATGGCAATGACTCTGACCGATCCCCTGATCGCCACACTGGCCGTTCCCGTCCTCGTCACGGTGATCGCCGCGGTTCTGTTGCGGCTGCTCGGCGGCGCCGGCCTCGGGGGGCGGATCGCGGCGCTCGGCATTCCGCTGGCCGTCGTCGTGTCGGTGGCGCTGCTGCCCGGACTGTCGCCGACCCCGCCGGTCACGGCGATGGAGAAGCTGGTCTGGCTGGCGGCGGCCGGCGGCTTGCTCGGCGTGCTCATTGAGATGGTGACCAGCACCAGGCTGATCTCCGGGATCGCGGTGTTCTTCTGGCCGTTCCTGGCGGTCGTGTGGATCTCCGGCATCGACGTCGGCGCCGTCGTTTCCGGCGAGACGGCGGGCCACCCGTTCCCCTATCGGGTGTTCGAGGTCTCGGCGGTGGCCGGCCTGGTGACGGCGCGGCTGCACCAGATCGCCGAGATCGAGCTGGAGACGCCGGTGGTCATGGCCGTGATCGCCGCCGGCCTGGGATCTCTGGCGCTGGTGAGCGGCGTCGGGTACGCCTCGGCGATCGGGTTGCCGCTGGCAGCGGCCGGTCTCGGCTGGCTGGTGTGCAACTGGCCGAATCGGCGCCTGCCTTTCGGTGGGCCGGGCGAGATCGGCGGCGTCGGCACAGCGGTCGCCCTGGCCGCGGTTCTGGTCTATCAGGCCCGGGTGCCGGTGTTCCTGGTTCTTCTGGTGCTCTCGGCCCTGGCGTTGGAGCCGCTCGCGCGGCGGTTCGTGGCGACCAGTGCGCTGACCAAGGCGGAGGCCGTTCGGCCTCTCGCCCTGGCCCTGATCCTGGCCCTTCCGGCGGCGCTGGCGGTGGTGCTCGCCGCGTTCGCCCCGGCTCTGGTGCCGGTGATCTACCGGCCCTGAGGACCCTGTCCGGCTATGACAGCCCCTCGAGGCCGGCATCGACGCTCAGCGACTGGCCGGTGACGTTCCGTCCGGCATCCGAGCAGATGAACAGGATCTGGTTGGCGATGTCGCCGGCCGACACGAAGCGCTTCATCAGGGTGATGTCCGCCATCTTCGAGCGCATCTCGTTGTCGGAGAGGCCGGCGGCCTCGGCCTTGGCCTTGATGACGCGGTCGATGCGGTCGCCCTCGACCGGTCCCGGCTGAATGCAGTTGACGCGGATGCCGTGGGGGCCGAGCTCCATCGCGCAGGTGCGGGTGAAGCCGACGATTCCGAACTTCGCCGCCGAGTAGGGACTGCGCAGCGGGAAGCCGAACTTACCGGCCGCCGAGGACAGGTTGACGATGCTGCCGCCGCCGGACTCGATCAGCGCCGGTACCGCCTTCTGGGTGCCGAGAAAGGCGCTGGTCAGGTTCACGGTCAGGCAGGCGTTCCAGTCGTCGAGCGAGACTTCCTCCACCGGCGCGGTGGGGCCCGCGGTACCGGCGTTGTTCACCATGATGTCGAGCCCGCCGAGCGCCTCGATCCCGCGGTCCATGAAGTCCTGGAAGGCCGTCGCGTCGCCGACGTTGCAGGGGACGCCCTGCAGGCCGGGGATCGCCGCCTTGGCGGCTTCCAGCGCGTCGACATCGATGTCGCAGGTGTAGACGGTGGCGCCGGCGGCGGCGAACACTTCCGCCGTCCTGCGCCCGATGCCCTGGGCGCCGGCGGTGATGATGGCGCGCTTGCCCGTCAGGTCGAGCTTCATGGTGGTCCCTCCGAAAGTCGGTTCTCTTGCCGCGTGGACTATAGCGGGGTGCGGATCGGCGCGTCAGCGTCCGATCGGCGGGGCCGGTCGGACCGGGTCACTGGTCCAGGTTGAGCTTGTCCCGGACTTCCTTGCGGATGGTCTCGACATCCTTGCCGCTGAGCATCAGGCCGGCGATGACAAAGGCGAGCGCCAGGCCGAAGGCGGACATCATCGCGCCCGTGCCCAAGGCCGGGCCGTAGGTCCGCCAGATGAACACGGTCCCGAACCAGAAGCCGGCGAAGGAGGCCAGGGACGCCAGAAGCAGGAAGCCGACCCGGATGCACAGGCCGCCGATCCGGGTCGCCGACATCAGTTCGCGGAACATGGCCGAGGCCTCGGCCTCGGCGATGGCGCGGGTGATCTTCTTGCGGGCGATCTTGGCCCAGTCGCCGTAGGCCAGGCCGGTGCTGCCGTCGAGGCGGCCGGGATTCAGGATCGCCTCCTTGAGGTCGACGATGATGGCATCGGCCCGTTCCGCCGGGGTTCTGCGCTTCAGGCTGGGATAGACCGGCGCGTCGTCACTGTTCGCAGGCGCTTCGCGTCCCGATGCTGCGAAGCCGCCGCCCGTCAGACCGCCTGTCGCGCCGTTGCCCGGCGCACCACGGGTTGCTCCGCCGGCCCCTCGACGGTTGAGGGGCGCGGCCGGGGGGCGGTTGTTCGACGGTTGGCGCATGCGCAGGTCCGCTCGTGGAGACACCGGCGGCGTCCGCGGTCAGACGGCGCCGCGGATCAGCCGCTCACGAAAATACCGGTTCAGGGTATCGAAGGCGACCGAATCCAGTTCGCGGAAGGCGACGCCGACCGATCCGTCGCCGTCATCCTTGCGCCGGACCTCGCCGTCGGTGCGGAACAGCGCCCCGGGACCAGCGGTCGGCACGAAGACGCGCATTGGCGTGCTGTCGCCCGGTTCCAGCGCACCCGAGTACTCGAGAACCCGGACGCCGCCGAGGCTCCAGTCGCCGATGGCATAGGGCGCATTGCCGATTACCACGGTCATGGGGGCGGAGATCCGGCGGGCCTGCCGGCGGTCCGACGGCCGGCTGCCTGAGGTGAGGGTGGCTGACATGAGGTCATCTCCGGTTTGTGCTGCTTCGTGTCTGGGCGGAGGCGGCGCCGGTGAGACGCGCTTCCGCCCGTCATGCAGCAACCGGCGTGCCAGAGGATGGGGCGTTGAATTCCAACGATTCGCGCAGGCGGCCGGCGGGGCGACGGCAGATTCTGCCCGGCCATCGGCCGCCGGGCGGTTCGCCTTTTGCCCAGTTCGCCGGGAGTCCGCTGGGAGTCCGCCGGGAGGCCCCGGGCGTCTGCCGGGTGGCCGAGGGGGAGCAGCCGAGGGGAGCCGCCGGGGAGGGGATGGGGTCGGGCGGCGTCAGGCCGTGTGTTTGGTGATCTGGCCCTGGCTCGGCCAGGCCGGACGGGTTGCCACGTCCTTCGATCCGCAGGCGCTGCAGCGCATTCGGGCGCCGATCTCCGGTACCGGGAAGTCCGGCCCGAGCTGCGCCACCAGCATCGCCGTCGCCGCCTCGGCATTGTGGCCGCAGCGGTTGCACCAGCAGAACACGCCGACCTTGGCGGCCAGCAGATCGCCGAGTTGGGCCGCGCGCTGGGTGCGGTCCTTCTTGTCCATCATCTCCCGTTTGAGCCGTCCCATGGCGCGACCGTCCTTCATCCCGTCACTTGGAATGAGAACATATCAGGAACATTCGAGGTGAACAATGCGAAGCGATTCTCAACCGCGCCGGACGGCGTTCAGCTCTGGACGAGACGGGGAAGCTTCTCGAAGGTGGCGAGCACGTCGAGCAGGCTGGAACTGCTCTTCAGCCGCTTCGGTCCTGAGAACAGCGCGTAGGTCGGCCGTTTCTGACCGCGACGCTGGGTCTTGGAGACGGAGTAGAGCGGGCGCTCGTGGGTGTGCCGAAAGATCGAAAACACCGCCATGTCGTCCTGCCGGTCGAGCGCGTAGTCCCGCCACTCGCCGGCGGCGACGCGGCTGGCGTAGAGTGACAGCAGCTGACTGAGTTCATGGCGGGTGAAGAAGAAATGCCGGGCGGACTTGCGCGTGCTCGGGAGACGGATCAGATTTTCCATCGGCCGGCGGGTATCCTTGCATTACCTAGCCTGTCTGTTCGCAAGTCTTCCCGAATTTGCCGGTCGGGTAAACCCCCTGCCGACAATCGGTTGCGGCAGGCTCGGAGATCACCCCGGGACGGCGGTGCGCGTTGATTTCCGCCGGCCCCGCCGCTAGGTTGCGCGACCGTCACGTGACACCGACGGCGCCGTCCGGTGGCGACAGGCGAGCCGGACACCTGGATTGGAGAAGAATGCCGTGGCCGACATCTTCCGCGAAGTCGACGAGGAACTGCAGCAGGAACGCGCGGCGACTCTGTGGAAAAAGTACGGAGGCTGGGTGATCGCGGTCGCCGTCGGCATCGTGCTCGCGGTCGCCGGCAACGTGTTCTGGCGCGAGTATCAGGCCGGACAGCGGGCCGAGCAGTCCGCCGCCTATGCCGAGGCCGCCGGGCTGCTTGGCGAGAACAAGCCGCGCGAGGCGGCCGACGCCTTCGCCACCCTGGCCGAGAGCGGCGACGCCGGCTACGCGGCCATCGCGAGTCTCAGCCGGGCGGCGGCGCTGGTCGAGGCCGGCGACGTTCCGGCTGCTGCCGACGCCTACATGGCGATCGCCGCCGACGGGTCGGTGCCGGCGCCGTATGGTGATCTGGCCCGCCTGCACGGGGTCCGGCTGCGGATCGGCAGCGCCGACGCGTCGGCGTTGCGCGGCGACCTGGCGTCGCTCCTGGTCCCAGGCAATCCGTGGCTGCCGTTGGCCCGCGAGGCCGAGGCGGCGATCGCGATCGCCGCCGGCGAGACCGATGCGGCGGTGGAGGCCCTGAAGCTGCTGACCGACGATCCGGCGACGCCGGGCCGGCTGCGTCAGCGGGCCAGCGAACTCCTCCAGGCTCTGGGCGGGTGAGGCCGACGTGACTCGCTTCGGCGCCAGACTTTCCCTCACCGCCGTCCTGACCGCCAGCCTGGCGCTTGCCGCCTGCGGTGCCGGCGACTTCTTCGGCGAGGATACGGAAGTCCCGCTCCCCGGCGAGCGGATTTCGGTTCTGGCCAACGACGAGGGGCTGCAGGCCGACCCCGCGTTGGCGGAGGTTCCGATCGTGCTGCCGCGACCCTATGTCAACGCGTACTGGTCGCAGCCCGGTGGCAACGCGACCAAGGCCCTCGGCCATGTGGACGCCGGTGATGTCCTCTCCCAGGCGTGGTCGGTGTCGATCGGCAGCGGCGGCGATGACGAGACCTCGCTGCTGACCCAGCCGCTGGTGGTTGGCGACACGATCCTGGTGCTCGACAGCGAGGCGTATCTGCGGGCGCTGAACGCCGCCGACGGCAGTGAGCGCTGGTCTCGCGAGTTGCGGCCGCAGGAGGAGGACGACGCGGTCTATCCGGGCGGGATCGTCGCCGATGCCGAGAATGTCTATGCCGCGACCGGATTCGGCGAGGCGATCTCGTTCTCGATCGCGGACGGAACCGAGCGCTGGCGCGTGCGCCTGCCGGGCCCGGTACGCGGCGCCCCGGCGATCGCCGACGGCCGGCTGTTCGCGATCACCCTGGAGAACCGCACGGTGGCCATGTCGACCACCGACGGGGCGCGGATCTGGGAGCATCAGGGCATCACCGAGGTGGCCTCTCTGCTCGGTGGAGCGGCTCCGGCCGTCGCCGGCTCGACGGTCCTGGTCCCGTACTCCTCGGGTCAGCTTTTCGCTCTGCGGGTCGAGACCGGCCGCGTCGTGTGGCTCGAGAACCTGTCCAGCCTGCGTGCGCTCGACGCCATCTCCCGGCTGTCCGACATCCGCGGCAACCCGGTGATCGATGGCGACATCGCCTTCGCGGTCAGCCATTCGGGCCGCATGGCGGCGATCGACATGCGTTCGGGCCGGCGGATCTGGGAGCGCTCGATCGGCAGCACCCACATGCCCTGGGTCGCTGGAGAGTTCGTATTCGTGGTCAGTCTGAGCGGCGAGGTGGTGGCGCTGACCAGGCGCGACGGCCGGGTGCGCTGGGTGCACCGCCTGCCGCGCTACGAGGATCCCGAGGACAAGGACGACCCGATCCAGTATGCAGGCCCGGTGCTGGTCGGAGACCGTCTGCTGGTCGGATCGTCGGACGGTTTCGTCTACGCGCTTTCGCCGTATTCCGGCGATCTGATGGGCCGCATCGAGGTCGGGGACGAGGTGTACGTCGCTCCGGTCGTCGCCGGCGGCACGGTGTACGTGCTCTCCAACGACGCGCAGCTTCGCGCGTACCGCTAGGAGGCTGCAGTGGCGCTCAAAGTCGCCATCATCGGCCGGCCGAATGTCGGCAAGTCGACGCTGTTCAACCGGCTGACGGGGACCCGTCATGCCCTGGTCGACGATACGCCGGGCGTGACCCGCGACCGGCGGGAGGGCGACGGCAGGATCGCCGACCTGAATTTCCGCATCATCGATACCGCCGGCCTCGAGGAAGCGCGCGACGACTCCCTCGAAGGCCGGATGCGGCGCCAGACCGAGCTGGCGGTCGAGCAGGCCGACCTGGTCATGATGATGATCGACGCCCGCGCCGGCGTGACGCCGCTGGACGCCCATTTCGCCGACTGGCTGCGCCGGGTCGAGGTGCCCGTCGTGCTGCTGGCGAACAAGTGCGAGGGGCGCGGCGGCATCGCCGGACTGGGCGAGGCGTACGCGCTGGGCCTCGGGGAACCGGTGCCGATCTCGGCCGAGCATGGCGAAGGGATGGGCGAACTCTACGACATCATCCGCGCCCGCATGGAGTCCGATCCGGCGTTCGCCGGGGATCTCGCGCCCGACGAGGAACCGTTTCCGGATGAGGCGTTCCCGGAAGCGGACGGGGAAGACGGCGACGAGATGGAGGCGGACAGCGGGCCGCAGGGGCCGCTGAAGCTCGCCATCGTGGGCCGACCGAACGTCGGCAAGTCGACCCTGGTCAACCGGCTGATCGGCGAGGATCGACTGCTCACCGGGCCGGAGGCCGGGATCACCCGCGACGCCATCGAGGTGCCCTGGACCTACAAGGGGCGGACCATCCACCTGATCGACACCGCCGGCCTGCGCCGCAAGGCGAGGGTGGTCGAGAAGCTGGAGCGGATGTCGACCACCGACAGCTTGCGCGCCGTGCGGTTCGCTCAGGTCGTGATGCTGGTGCTCGACGGCGAGCTGATGCTGGAGAAGCAGGATCTCGCCATCGCCCGCACCGTGCTCGACCAGGGCCGGGCCCTGATCATCGCCGTCAACAAGTGGGACGCGGTCACGGACAAGAGTGCCGCCGGCAAGCGTCTGCGCGACCGTCTGGACACCTCGCTCGCCCAGGTGCGCGGCGTGCCCTGGATCCCGGTGTCGGCCCTGCGCGGCTCCAATCTGGACAAGCTTCTCGACGCCGTCCTGAGTATCTACGACGTCTGGAACACGCGTATTCCGACCAGCCAGCTCAATCGCTGGCTGGAGCGCATGGTCGAGTTGCATCCGCCGCCGCTGTCCAAGGGGCGGCGTCTGCGGCTGCGCTACATGACCCAGGTCAAGGCCCGGCCGCCGACCTTCGCGGCCTTCGTGAGCCAGGCCGACGAGTTGCCGGAAAGCTACATCCGCTACCTGGTCGGCGGGCTGCGCGACGATTTCGGGCTGGTCGGGGTGCCGATCCGGGTTAACCTGCGCAAGCGGCGCAACCCCTACGTCGACGAGAAATAGGCCGCCACGGGATCGCCACGGAGCTGCCATGCGAGGCCGAGGGAAGACGAAGCTGGAAGCCAGGGTCTCGATCGCGGATCTCGCGCGGATGTATGACCGGCGCAGCGCCGGCAAATCGCCGACCCATCGCTACAGGAACGGCGACCTGCCGATTGGCCGCGGGTCGATGAACAAGGGCTTCACCGTGAGCCAGGGCGACACCCGGCTGGCGCGTCTGAAGGCCCGCGCTTCCGGCATCCGTTACGCGTTGCAGACCGAGGCGATGGATCGCAGCAAGACCCGGGAACTCGAGCAGGTGCTCAAGAACCTGGAACTGGCGATCCGGGGCATGGAAGACTCGCTTAAGAACGGGTGATGCGATGACCGACGGCGTGCTCTCGAAACTGGTCGCGGCGTGCCGCGCGGCGGCTGCGTCCGACGATCCGGTGGCCGGGTTCCGCCGCGCGCTGGAGCCGATTGCCGCGGCGCCGGCGGCGGCGCTTCGGGAAGTGCCGGAGTTCGAAGGCGAGGATCACGCGCTGCTGTCCGAGGACGGGCTGTCGGTGTTCCTCGTGCGCCAGTCGCCGAACACGGCGGGCCCGCCCCACGACCACGGAATGGTGGCGGTGATCGCGATGCTGGACGGTGTCGAGATCCATCGCCATTACCGTCGCCGGGCGGACGGAGAGGGCGTGGCGTTGGATCGCGAGACACGGCTGGAACCCGGCGGCGTTCTCGCACTCGGTGCACGTGACGTGCATGCGATAGCCAATCCCGACGATACGCCGTCGATCGGCATTCATGTCTACCTGGGAGATATCGCCGGCTGCGATCGCACCCTGTGGGACCCGGTCTCCGGCGCGGCGACGGCATTCACGGTGCCGGCCTACGACAGCATGGTCACCGCCTATCGCTGACGGGGCCGGAGCTGCGGCCCGCAGGGCTTCGTATCGGATTGCAGACTGCGCCCCGGCGCCCGAAATCGGGCGCGAATCCAGCCAATCCATTTGAGCACTGAAAGTCTGTCCGACATGCGGGTATGCTCAAGGATCTCGACAGTGAGGATCCTCCGCGACCCGGGATAGGCGCCCGCATGCAGCTCAAATGGCTGGTCGTTCTCGTAGTGGTAGGCGTGCAGGTCCTGACGGCCGGCATCGTCGCGGTGACCGCCTGGGCGGTTGTCACCGACGCGGTCGAGACCAACCTGGCGAGGGCCACCCGGGCCGTCGCGGACACGGTCCGGCTCCGCTATGACCGGTTCGTCGATCCGGCGACCGATGCCGTCGACCTGGCACGCTTCCTTCTGCAGCAGCACGGGTCGCTCGACGTCTCTCTCGACACGTTCGAACGGTTTCTGTTCAACCAGCTCGGCGACCATCCGGTGGTCGACGCCCTCTATTTCGGGCGGTCGACGGGCGAGTTCCTCATGGTCAAACGGGTGCATGCCCCGGGCGCGCCGACCTTCCTGACAAAGCACATTCAGGGGACGGCGGACGCCCGCACCGTCGAATTCCGCCTCCGCGACCGGCAGTTCGAGCCGATCCGGACCTGGCGCGACGACGACGACACGTTCGACCCGCGCACCCGTCCCTGGTATCGCGCGGCAAGGGAGCAGGCCGATGACGGCGACCGGGCCTGGACCGAGCCCTATGTCTTCTTCACCTCCGGTCAGCCGGGAGTAAGCACGGCCAACGCCGTGATCGGCGACTCTCCGGAGAACTGGGGAGCGGTCTCCGTCGATATCGAGACGGCATCGTTCTCCCGCTTTCTGTCGACGCTGGCGCTGCCCGGCGGCGGCGAAGCGCTGATCGCCGACTGGCAGGGCGAGGTCATCGCCCTGCCGTCTTCCCTCGGCCCGACCGGCCGCACACTGTTCGCCGAAACCGAGACGGGCGGGCGACCGGCCATCCTGGAGGCCCTGAACGAGACCGATCCCAGCCTGCTGGCGGCGGCTCGCGACGGCATCGTGCTGCGCAATCTGCAGGTTGGGGGAGAGGCCTTCATTGTCCAACTGCTCGGCTTCGAGGATGCAGGCATGCCGTGGAGCATCGTCGTGGCTGTGCCGGAGGAGGCGGTGTTCGGCTGGATCTACGACCTGCGGGACACGATCGTCGCCGTGTGTCTGTCGGCGGGCATCCTCGCCGTCGCCAGTTTGATGGTGTTCTGGCGTCGGGCGATCGAACGGCCGGTTGCGGCCATCGGCGCCCGTCTGGACCGGATCGCCCGCGGTCCGGATAGCGCCGAGCCGTCCACCGACGGGGCGTCGGTCGACGCGAGACTGATCGATGCGGCGCCGGAACTCAGGCGGATCGACGCGGCTGTGATGGCTGCCGGCGAGATGATCGCCGAGCGGGAACGGGCACGGCGGGAGGTCATCGACCGGCTATCGGATCTGGTGGAGGCGATGGAGCGGGCGCCCGTCGGCATCGCCATCCTGGAGCCCGATCGCCGTGTCGTCTTCGCCAATCGACAGGTGCGCGATGCCCTGTCCATCGCCGAGGATACCACGGCGCGTCTCGAGGCGGCTTCCCTCGGCGTGTCTGCGTCGGAGCTTGAAGCGAAGATCGCCCTGGTCGGGGCTGGCCGGACGGTCCGCAGTGAAGTCCGGCTGATTTCACCGGACGGGGTCGAGACCGACGTCACCCTCTTGATGGCCCCGCTCGGTTCCGGGGAAACGGCGGGTCTGGTGGTGGTCCTCGAGGACGTCTCCGCCGCCAAGCAGCTTGAATCCGGCCTCATCGACGCCCGGGAGGCGGCCGAACGCAGCGACAAGGCGAAGACCCTGTTCCTCGCGCAGATGAGCCACGAGTTCCGCACGCCGTTGAACGCCATCGTCGGATTCTCCGAGCTGTTGCGCGATGTCGACCCGTTCGACCGCGCCCGAGCGTCGGAGTACGTCACCCATATTCATGGCAGTGCCGCGGTCCTGCTGTCGATGATCGAGCGGATCCTGGAATACGCACGGTACGAGAGCGGCGAGGCCGGTGCCGCGCCGATGCCGACGGACGTCGTGGCGGCCGTGCGTGACGCCGTCGCCGCCGTCCAGGCGCAGGCCGACGCGGCGGGTGTGACGGTGGAACTCGATCTCCACGGCCGGCTGGATCCCGTCGCCGGCGACAGCGGCCTGCTGTCGCGGGCCTTCGAGCAGTTGCTGTCGAACGCGATCAAGTTCTCCGCTCCCGGGGACTCCATCGCCGTCGCCGTCGCACCGCACCGGGCCGCCGGCATCCGCCCATCGGTGGTTGTCGGCATCGCCGATCGCGGCTGCGGAATCGGATCCGCCGACCTGCCCCACATTTTCGAACCGTTCTGGAAGAGCGCTTCGCATCTGCGGGCCAATCCCGACGGCGCCGGCCTCGGACTGGCCATCGCGCGGCGCATCATCACCGGGTTCGGGGGTCAGATCGAGGTCGACAGCGCGCCCGATCAGGGCACGCGGGTGGTGGCCTCGCTACCGATAGCCGCCGCGGCGGGCGGTCGCCGCTCGAACGACAATTAGAGCGCGATCGGGGACGTCTTCCGGCGGACGTCAGGCGCATCCGGAAGCACCTGATTGTGTCAATTTAATCTGGTTTTAATATGTCGGCGCTTAGTTGGTTCAGATCGATCCGCACTGAAACGATCATGTCCATGCGGCTGGCGAGGCCCGAGAAAACCGCTGCCATTGAAGAGGCGAGAATGCTGAAGCCCGAGATGTTCGTGTCCGTCAACGAGGACATCGACCTCGCATCAATCGAAGACTATCCCGTACTGGCCGGCGTCATGGAGGAATGGAAACGGCGGTCGGACGATCGGGCGCCGGTGGCGGTCGACCCGTTGGACCTCTCGCCGCGCGCACTTCCCTATCTGATGCTGGTCGACCTGGTAGGCCAGGACGACGCCGTGATCAGACTTGCCGGAACGGCGGCGTGCGACCTCTATGGTCGCGAGTTGAAAGGCACGTCGGTCCACGAATTCTTCGGTTCGCGCGATGCGCGTCAGGTTCTCGACGATTTTCATGAAGTCGCCCGGACCGAGCGTCCCTCGCTGACCCGTCGCGCCTACGTCTCGATCAATGGAAAGCCCTGGAGCTATGTACGCCTGCTGTTGCCGCTGCGGCCGGACGATGCGGGCGTCACCCGTTTCCTCAAGGCGCTGGAACCCGACCGGTTCGCTGCCGAGGGTGGACGGTAGGGAGGCCGGTCGAGAAAGGCACCGCTGCGCGGTCCGACGGTCCGCGTCGGTGTGAGGGCGCCCGGTCGGCGTCGACTCTCACCCCTGGGCGTCGATCCGTTCGCCATGGGCGACGCAGTCGGGCGCGGCGAGGGGCAGGAAAGCCTCGGCGATCTCCTCCGCGGTCTTCAGCGTCATCGGGTCCTCGCCGGGGAAGGCGGCCGCCCGCATCGACGTCCGGGTGGCGCCCGGGTTCAGCAGATTGACCCGAAGGCTGGTGCGCCGGGTCTCGCCGGCATAGGCGCGGACCATGGCCTCGAGCGCGGCCTTGGAGACCGCATAGGCGCCCCAGTTCGGCCGTTCGCCCACGGCGGCGCCGGACGTCACGAAGATCGCCCGACCGGCATCCGACTGCCTGAGCAGCGGGTCCAGGCTCCGCACGAGCCGCTGGCAGGCGGTGAGATTGACCGTCATCACCTCCTCCCACAGCGTCGGATCGTAGTGGGCGATCGGGCTGAGCACGCCGAGCAGGCCGTGGTTGGCGACCAGCACGTCGAGTTTTCCCCAGCGCTCGAAGATCGATGCGCCCAGGCGGTTGATCGCCTCGAAGTCGCTCAGGTCGAGCGGCACCAGTGTGGCCTGGCCGCCGGCGGACTTCACCCGGTCGTCGGTCTCCTCCAGACCGCCGGTCGTGCGTGCGACCAGGATCAGGTGGGCGCCTTCGCGGGCGAAGGCCTCTGCGACCGCGGCGCCGATGCCGCGCGACGCGCCGGTGATGAGCGCGACGCGCCCGTCGAGAATGCCGGTCATGGAGTCCTCAGGAGGCTTCGGCGAGCAGGGAAAGCTGGCGGCTGCGGCCACCGGTCTGATCGGTCAGCGCGATCGGATAGTCGCCGGTGAAGCAGGCGTCGCAGTACTGCGGCTGGTCGCTGTCGCGGCCGGCCTCGCCCACGGCCCGGTAGAGGCCGTCAATCGAGATGAAGGCCAGGCTATCGACGCCAATGGTCCGGGCCATTTCCTCGACCGACATGCGGGCGGCGAGAAGCTTGTCCCGTTCCGGCGTATCGACACCGTAGAAGCAGGAATGGGTCGTCGGCGGGCTTGCGATCCGCATGTGGACCTCGGACGCTCCGGCCCGGCGGACCATCTCCACGATCTTCGTCGAGGTGGTGCCGCGAACGATGGAGTCGTCGACCAGAATGACACGCTTGCCGGCGAGCTGCCCGCGATTGGCGTTGTGCTTCAGTTTGACGCCCAGGTGACGGACCTGATCGGTCGGCTGGATGAAGGTGCGGCCGACATAGTGGTTCCGGATGATGCCGAGCTCGAACGGCAGCCGGGAGGCCTCGGCATAGCCGATCGCCGCCGGCACGCCGGAATCCGGCACCGGAACCACGACATCCGCGTCCACCCCGCTCTCGCGGGCGAGCTCGGCGCCGATGCCCTTGCGCGCGGCATAGACGCTGTGACCCTCGACCATGCTGTCGGGGCGGGCGAAGTAGATGTACTCGAAGATGCAGAAACGGCTGGGGCGTGGGCGGAACGGAAAGAACGACCGCATGCCCTTGGAATCGATGACGACCAGTTCGCCCGGCGTGATGTCCCGCACGAACTCGGCGCCGATGATGTCCAGCCCGCAGGTCTCGGAACACAGGATGTAGGCATCGCCGATCTTGCCGAGCACCAGCGGGCGCACGCCGTGCGGATCGCGCAGGCCGATCAGCATATCCTTGCTCATGCAGACCAGCGCGTATCCACCCTCGACCTGTCCGATCGCCTCGACCAGTCGGTCGACGATCGAAGCCCGGCGCGAACGCGCGACCAGGTGGATGATGACCTCTGTGTCCATCGTCGACTGGAAGATCGCCCCCTGGCGTACCAGGCTCTCGCGGACGTGCAGCGCGTTGGTCAGGTTGCCGTTGTGGCATAGGGCGAAGCCACCGAACTCCAGGTCGGCGAACAGCGGCTGCACGTTGCGCAGCGCGGCCTCACCGGTGGTGGAGTAGCGGGTGTGCCCGATCGCCGCGTACCCGACCAGTTGGTCCATGACCTCCTGGTTGTCCTCGCCGAAGTTCTCGCCGACATGGCCAAGGCCGCGGTGGGCGTTGAAGGCCGTCCCGTCGGTCGAGACGATGCCGGCGGCCTCCTGGCCGCGGTGCTGCAGGGCGTGCAGGCCGAGCGCGGTGTGGGCAGCGGCGTCGGAGGTGCCGAAGATGCCGTAAATCGCGCACTCTTCGCGCAGGTGATCGTCGTCGTACGGGGAAGTCGTGAGCGTCATTCGCGGTTCCGGTCCTCCGTCGAGGATTGTGTGCGTTTGGGGCGGGTCGGTCACCCGTGCGAACAGCATCGGCCCTCCAAAACGAAACAGCACCCACCTATTGGGTGCTTTGGATGGCCCGGTTCAGTTCCTGACGTTCCTTGTCACTATACCCCTGATCGGCCGTCGGTGCATCGGGATTCGCCCGCGGCGATGCCGGCGCCGGACTCAGCAGCCTTTGTTTCAGCGCCTCGCGGGCCTGGTCCTCGGCCTGGCGGCGGGCGCGGGCGGCGGCGGTGTCGGCCTCGCTGCGCAGGTGATCCGGCACCAGGGCGACCAGCATGTCGGCGCCTTCGATCACCAGGGGCAGGGTCTTCGCCTCGATCAGCCAATCCGGATGATCCTCCGGATCGGGCTCGGCCCAGAGCACCAGCAGATAGGCGATGCAGACAACCACGGCACCCCGCAGCAGGCCGAACAGGAAGCCGAGCGACCGGTCGACGGCGCCGAGCCCGGCCATCTGCAACGTGCCGCTGGCCAGCCGTGCCAGGACCATGAAGACGATCAGCGACACGACGAACAGCACGCCGCCGGCGATCAGCTCGCCGAGGGCGCCGTCGATGCCGGTCAGCTCGACGATGTAGGGGGTCGCCGGCCGGTAGCCGTAGACACCCACCGCGAGCGCCCCGATCCAGGCGGCGATCGACATCACTTCGGCGACGAAGCCGCGTAGCAGGGCCAGAAGCCCTGACAGCACCAGCACGGTGATGACCGCGAGGTCTGTGACGTTGATCGGCAGCGATTCCATGGCGGGTCCGGATCAGGAGGCGCGGGTCAGGAGGCGCGGGTCATGAGGCAACGACCCGACGGCCGATGCTGGCCTCGTCGCCGGGATCATGCAGCAGGTCGACCAGGTCATGTAGCCGGGCGATTTCGACCAAATCGAGGCCGCCGGTCGCCGCCTTTCCGCCTTTGCGCCGGGAGGCGGGCAGCAGTGCCCGCTCGAAGCCGAGCTTGGCCGCCTCCTTCAGCCGGGCCTCCGTCTGGGCGACGGCGCGCACTTCCGCCGACAGGCCGATCTCGCCGAACACGACGGAGCCCTTCGGCACGGGAACGCCGGTCAGCGAGGAGACCAGGGCCGCCGCGACGGCAAGATCGGCCGCCGGTTCCGTCACCCGCAGCCCGCCGGCAACGTTCAGGAACACGTCGTTACCGGCAAGCGACAGGCCGCAGCGCGCTTCCAGCACGGCCGTGACCATGGCCAGGCGGTTGGAGTCCCAGCCGACCACGGCCCGGCGCGGGGTGCCGAACGGCGAGGGGGCGACCAGGGCCTGGATCTCGACCAGAACCGGGCGCGTTCCCTCGACGCCGGCGAAGACGCAGGCGCCGGAGACGTCGTCCTGGCGGTCCGACAGGAACAGCGCCGACGGATTGGCGACCTCCATCAACCCGCCCTCGGTCATCTCGAACACGCCGATCTCGTCGGTCGGGCCGAATCGGTTCTTCACCCCGCGCAGGATGCGGAACTGGTGGCCGCGTTCCCCCTCGAAGTACAGCACGGTGTCGACCATGTGCTCGAGCACGCGGGGGCCCGCGATCGCGCCCTCCTTGGTCACGTGACCGACCAGCAGCAGGGCGATGCCGCGCTTCTTCGCCACCCGGATCAGTTCCTGGGCCGAGGCGCGGACCTGTGCGACGGTGCCGGGGGCGCTGTCGAGCGCGTCGACGTACATGGTCTGGATCGAATCGATGACGACGATCTCGGGCCCGTCGGCGGATTCCAGGCTGGCGATGATGTCGCGCACGCTGGTCGCCGCGGCGAGGCCGACCGGAGCGGCCGCCACGCCGAGACGCTGGGCGCGCATGCGCACCTGGTCCACCGCCTCCTCGCCGGAGACGTAGGCGCAGCGGTTCGCGCCGGAGAGACCGGCGACCACCTGCAGCAGGACGGTCGACTTGCCGATGCCCGGGTCGCCGCCGATTAGGGTCGCCGAGCCGGGAACCAGGCCGCCGCCGAGCACCCGGTCGAATTCGCCGATTCCGGTCACCCGGCGCGGCGTCTCCCGGCTCTGTCCGGCCAGTTCGACGAAGTCGATGCGTCGGCCGCCGCCGGGCTTAATGCCCTTGGGCGCGGTCTCGACCACCTCCTCGACCAGGGTGTTCCAGGCGCCGCAGGCATCGCATTTGCCGGCCCACTTGGCGGAGACGGTTCCGCAGTCCTGGCAGACGTAGCGGCTGGTCGATTTCGCCATCCTCGCCTCCTCGGCCCGGTGTCGCTCAGTCCCGCCGCACGGCCATCTTGATCGGCCCCTCGGCGTGGCCGTGGATGAACTGATCGACATAGGCGTTGCCGGACCTGTCGATGTCGGCGACCGGCCCCACCCAGATGATCCGGCCCTGGTAGAGCATGGCGACGCGGTCGGCGATCTTGCGGGCGCTGGCCATGTCATGGGTGATCGAGAGACCGGTCGCGCCAAGCTCGCGGGTGCACTTCACGATCAGGTCGTTGATGACGTCGGCCATGATCGGATCGAGACCGGTGGTCGGCTCGTCGAAGAAGATGATCTCCGGTTCGGTGGCGATGGCGCGGGCCAGGGAGACCCGCTTCTGCATGCCGCCGGACAGCTCCGACGGCGACAGCCGGGAGACTTCCTCGCCGAGCCCGACCTGTGCCAGCTTGTCCACCGCGATCCGCTGGGCCTCGGCGCGCGGCATCTGCTTGGCCGCCATGAGGCCGAAGGCCACGTTTTCCCAGACCGGCAGCGAGTCGAACAGGGCGCCGCCCTGGAACAGCATGCCGAATTTGCGCATGTAGGCCTCGCGCTCGGACCGGGGCAGGCCGACCACGTTCTCGCCGTCGATCTCGATGATTCCGGAATCCGGCTCGATCAGGCCGATGATGCATTTCAGCAGGACCGACTTGCCGGAGCCGGAGCCGCCGATCACCACCACGCTCTCGCCGTCCCCGACATCCAGGTCGAGACCGTCGAGCACGACCTTGGAGCCGAAGCTCTTCCTCAGGTCGCGGATGCGGATCTTCGGGGTCTCGCTCATCGGGTCACCCTGCGAAGAACAGCTCTGTGATGATGTAGTTCGCCACCAGGATCAGGATCGAGGCGGTGACGACGGCGTTCGTGGTGGCGGCGCCGACGCCCTGGGCGCCGCCGCGCGACCTGAAGCCGTGGTAGCAGCCCATCAGGGCCACCAGAAAACCGAACACGCCGGCCTTCACCAGGCCGGAGATCACGTCGATCCGCTCTAGGAACTGAACGGTCGACTGGATGTAGGTGGCGGCGTTGAAGTCCAGCTTGTAGACGCCGACCACGTAGCCGCCGAACACGCCGATGATGTCGCCGAGCAGCACCAGGATGGGCAGGCTGACGGTGGCGGCGATCAGGCGGGGCGCGATCAGGTACTTGAACGGGTTGGTGGACAGGGTCGTCAGGGCGTCGATCTGCTCAGTGACCCGCATGGTGCCGATCTCGGCGGCCATGGCCGCGCCGACGCGCCCGGCCACCATCAGCCCCGCCAGCACCGGCGCCAGTTCGCGGGTCATCGACAGCACGACGACGGTGGCGACCGCGCCCTCGGCGGAGAACCGGGCGAAGCCGGTATAGCTCTGCAGCGCCAGGACCATGCCGGAGAACAGGGTGGTCATGCCCACCACCGGCAGCGAGTAGTAGCCGATCTCCAGGAACTGGCGGAGGACCAGCCGCGGATAGAACGGCGGGCGGACGCAGTGGCTGACCGCCGTGGCCGCGAACAGCATAATGCGCCCGGCGGTCGCCAGGATGGTCAGGAAGCCTCGGCCGATCGTCGCGAGAGGGTTCATCCGCCGGGCCATCCCGATACTGCGTTTGCGCGTGCGATCCCGGCCGTCATGCCCGCCCCGTCACACCGTGCTGTCGACGTAGTGGCGCACGTAGCGGCTGCCGAGCCCGGTGAGCAGCTCGTAACCGATCGTGCCCGCCGCGTCCGCCATGGCGTCGGGGGTCACCGTCGGACCCAGAACCTCGACCATGCCGCCGGGAGCGGCGTCGGCCTCGGGTACGTCGGTCACGTCGACCGTGATCATGTCCATCGACACGCGTCCTACCACGTCGCAGAGCCGGTCACCAACCGCCACGCGCCCGGCCGAGGAGAGGGAGCGGATGTAGCCGTCGGCGTAACCCGCCGCGACCGTGGCGATCCGTGTCTCCCGCCCCGCGCGCCAGGAGCCTCCGTAGCCCACCGTCCAGGCCGGTTCGACCGTGCGGACCTGCAGGATCCGGCCCTCGATTCGGATCGGGCAGGCCATCGGGTTGTCGCGCCCCGCCGCCGGCCGGCCGCCGTAGAGTGCGATGCCTGGGCGGGCGAGGTCGTAGTGGAAGGGCGCCCCGAGGAAGATGCCGGAGGAGTTGGCGAGGCTTGCCTTCATCGCGCGGGGCAGGGCTGCGCGCGCCCGCTCGAACCGCTCGCGTTGCTGGCCGCTCATCGGGTCGTCCGGGGCGTCGGCGGCGGCGAGATGGGAGATCACGTACAGCCAGTCGATACCGTCCAGCAGGTCCGGTGCCTCGGCAAGCCTCGCCATTTCGCGACCGTCCAGGCCGAGCCGGTTCATCCCGGTGTCGACGTGAAGCATGGCGGGCAGGGAGGCGTCCCGCGCCGCGCCCAGGGCCCGCCACTGCCCGACCTGGTCGAGGGTATTGAGCACCGGCGTGATCGCATGCTCGACGAACACCGCCTCGCTGCCGGCGATCAGGCCGTTCAGGCAGGCGATCCGGGCCTCCGGAACGATCTGGCGCAGGCGCACCGCCTCGTCGAGGGTGGCGACGAAGAAGACGCGGCAGCCTTCCTCGTACAGGACGGGGGCCACCCTGTCGGCACCGAGCCCGTAGCCGTCGGCCTTCACCACACCGGCGCAGGGCACGGCGCCCAGCTCCGCGCGGAGCCGGCGGTAGTTCCGCCGCACCGCCCCGAGATCGATCGTCAGGCGGGACAGGGAAGCGTCGAAGGCGGAGGTTGTCGCGACCATCAGGTCCGATATCAGGCGGGCGGGATCGGGACAAGCGACAACAGTGGGTTCACCGGCCGGTGACTTCGCTCCATGCTCCGGAGAAAGAGGGAGGACCCACCATGACCGACACCACCCGGATCGAGCGCGTCGCCGATGCCCTGTTCGCCCAGCATGCCGAAGGCGCACGCTACACGCCGCTGGAGGGGGATCTGGCGCTGCCCGATCTCGACGCCGCCTATGACGCCCAGCGCCGGCTGATCGCCAGATGGCAGGAGGCCGGGCGCGGTCCGATCGCCGGCTACAAGATCGCGCTCACCTCCAAGGCGGTGCAGGAGCTTTGCGGCGTGAGCCAGTCCCTGGTCGGCGCCATCTTCGCCTCGACGGTGCACGCCTCGCCGATGACCGTGCGGCTGGGCGATTTCGTGCGGATCGGTCTTGAATTTGAGCTTTGCTTTAAGATGAAGTCAGAACTTACTGAAAAAAAAGAATTCTATACGGCCGACAATATCCGCGACGCGGTCGAGCTCGCGGTCCCGGCCTTCGAGCTGATCGAGGACCGGGACGCCGATTACAGCCGCCTGGACGGCGTCTCCATGGCCGCCGACAACGCCTGGAACGGCGGCATCGTCCTCGGCGATCCGGTCGGCGACTGGAGCAAGCTCGATCTGGCGACCAATCCGGTGCGGCTCGACTACAACGGCGAGATCGAGGAGGCGGTGACGGGGGCCGCCATGGACAACCCGCTCAACGCGCTCGCCTGGACCGCCAACCTGCTGGCCGAACAGGGCCGCCCGCTGCAGGCGGGGCACTGGGTGATGACCGGCTCGACGGTGAAGACGCGGTATCCGAAGGCCGGAGACCGGGCGGTCTACACGGTCGAGGGGTTGGGGAGTGTTGAGGTCAGCGTGGTCTGAGCTGCCGTTATCCGCCCTTGGCCAGTCGCTCGGCCCAGGCGATGGCCATAGGCAGGAAACCCGCCGGGATCGTGTGGCCGCCCGGGTGCAGGCAGAGCGCGACCTGTCGGCCGGTGCTGCAGCCGCGCCAGGTCTCGCAGCGGAGCTCGGCGACCTCGGTCACCACGCTCGGTTCATCCCGGCAGCCGTTCTGCGCGCGCCAGAATGCGATGCCTTCCAGCACGTCGCCCTGGTGGTAGACCTCGCGGATCGCCCGGCCGGCCATGGGCACCACCGTGTCGCCGGTGCCATGGACGTGCAGCAGGTTCACCGGTCCCGACGGGCAGCTCTGCGGGTGCGGCCGCCAGAAGGCGCCGGCGATCGGCATGTAGGCGGTGAACAGGTGGCCGCTGAAACAGGCCAGGTGCCAGGTCATCGAGCCGCCGATGGAGAAGCCGGAGGCCCAGACCCGGGCGTCGTCCACCGGCCAGCGCCGCCTTGCGTCGGCGAGGACGGCCGCCACGAAGGCGTCGTCGTCGCGCAGGCGCTGGCGTGCGGGCGATCCCTGATGCGCCCAGCGCCTGTCCTGGCCGTCCGGGGCGATCACCAGCACCCCGTGGTCGTCGGCGAGGCGGTTCAGCGCCTTGTTGTTCATCACCAGCCCGCCGGTCTGGCCGTAGCCGTGGAAGAACATCAGCAGGGGCAGGGCGGCCCGCCCGTCCCAGGACCGCGGCGGATGGGCGCGGTAGGTGCCACCCTCGACAGGGTAGATGTCGGGGTGATGCGCGCCGGCGGGCGTCGCCGGAAGCGTGACGAACAGGAGAACCGCAAGCGCCAGGGCGGCGACGAAGGCGGTCGGGAGCTGGCGGCGCATGGCGGTCTCGGATGGGGCGTGTAGGGGCGGACGCCGTCGGAGGCTGGCGCGCGGCGGGGAACGCGTCCAGTGACAAGCCCGTGTCCCGCCCCCGATCGAGGTGCTGTCGAGTGATTCGGGCATACCAGGGGTGGTATGCTGCGATGCGTCGACCACACCACTATATTGGAATTATTGATGTTTTCGCCACGGTCTTGTCGCACGGGCGGTCAGACCACACGCTTTCCTCGGTGCTCAGCCGTTCCAGGAGGTCGCGATTTGAATTTTCGCCGGTTCGCTGACGCCAATCGTCCGAAAATTCAGTCCGTACACCCTGGGTAGACCAACGAGTCCCGAGGAGTGTCTTTATGTTGACTCTAGCTCAGAGAGGAGGTGATCCGATGACATCTAGTGAGACCCTGGTGCGGGACGAACTCGAGTGCCTTGGCAAGTCGTCGGAGCAGCCTTCGGCGCCGATCTGAAGCACATTTCCCCGAGTTCGAGCCTCACTGGCTCACGGAAAGGCCGCCCACTGGCGGCCTTTCTTTGTGTTGGGGCAGATCTTTGTGTTGGGGCGGGCGACGAGCCGGCTGGAGACAGTCCCGATGGGATGGGACGATCTGACCGTGTGAATTTTCTCTCTCTTTCTCGTCGCTTGGAGCGCGATCCGTGGACCTGGCCGTGACGCGAATGCCCGCGACCCCGGCCGAACTGCAAGCGATGGGTTAGCTCGGCAGATCGAGTCCGGCCTGTCGGGCCTTGTCGAGGAACTCGATCACCTTGGCCCGCTTCGTCCGCAATTCCGTCCGATCGAGCGGCAGCGCCTTGAGCCAGATCCGAACGCGCTCGACGATCTTTTCCAGGCCTTCGTCCTTGAGGACGTAGTCATCGGCGCCGGCCTGAAAGCTGGTCAACAGCGAGCCCGGACTGCGGCCGCTGGTGGCCACGATAATCGGTACCGTCTGGCTGATCTTATTGCGCACCGTGGCGATGAACCGGTTCCCGGCTTCGTGGTGGTAGACACCGGGGCGGCTGAAGATACCGAGATCGACAACGCACAGGTCGATGCGCAGGCGTTCCATAATCGTGATGGCGTGGGCGGCGTCGGTGAAGTTGGAGACCGTCCCATGGACACCGTCCACCGCCGCCCGGAACATCATGGTCTGGACCATGTCGTCCTCCAGAAGGAGGATCTGCCGGTCAATCGCCATCCGTGGTCACTCGGGCCGGGAGGAGGGGGCTCGGAGGTCGTCGATTTTTGCCAGCGCCTGTTCGACGGAAGCGATGAATGTCTGAACCTCGGCTTCGGACAGCGTGCCACCAGACACGATCCGGTCCTGAAAGCGGCGACTGAGCGTGCTGAGCCTGAGAAGGCCGATGTTGCCGGAGATCGAGATCAGCTTGTGCAGCGCCTGTCGCTTGTCGGCGGGCTCGACGGACTCCGTCTGGACCTGGGCGCCCAACGCCTCGATCTGAACGGCGGCCTCCTTGAGAATCTGCTGCAGCGCGGCATCGGGCACGAGCTTCTGGAGGGTCTGATATCGCTCGGCGTCGAACTCGGCGACATCGACGGCTTCGCCCGCGTCCGCGGCGTCGCCGCCTTCCGCACGCAGGATGCCGCAGCGTGCGAGCGCGGCGTAGAGCGCGTCCCGCTCGACCGGCTTTGAAAGGTAGCCGGTCATCCCCGCGTCGAGGCAGGCGTGCATGTCGGCGCGCGAGGCATAGGCGGTCAGGGCGATGATGGGGACGGAGCGTGCCGGTTCCGGCGTCGTTGCGCGGCGGAGCACCCGCGTCGCCTCCAGGCCGTTCATCACCGGCATCTCGATGTCCATGAGAACCACATCGATACCGCCGTTGCGGACAATCTGGACGGCCTCGGCGCCATCGGCTGCGGTGACGACGGTACAACCGACCAGCTTCAGGAAGGCGCCGGCAATCTCCGCGTTCGTCGGAACATCGTCGACCACCAGAACGCGCGCGGAGTCACGGGCCGGGACGTAGGTCTCGTTCTTGGACGGCCTGCGTGGCACGGTCGAGGGACCGTCTCCCGGTAGCGGACCGTGGACGACGACCGGCACCTCCACGGTCACGACCGTGCCTCCGCTCTGCGAAGAGTCGATCGAGATCGTGCCACCGAGGGCCGCCACCGACGCGCGCACGACCGCCATGCCCAGGCCGACGCCGGGGACCGGCGCCGTGCCGAGGCGCTCGAACGGCTCGAAGACCCGCTCGATACTGTCCTGGGGGATACCGGGACCGGTGTCGCTCACCGCAATCGTCAGGCGCGCGTCGGAACCGGAACCCTCCACCGCCGTTCGCACGACGACATGGCCCTGCTGGGTGAACTTGACCGCGTTGGAGAGGATGTTGACCAGAATCTGGCGCAGCATCGGGCCATCGGTCTCGATAGCCAGGGCGGGCACACCTTCGCTGCTGCTGCGGACATCAAGGCCCTTCGCTTCGGCCTCGACGCGAAGCTCGTCGAGGGCACCGCCGACGACGGCCGGCAGGATACAGGGCGCCAGTTCGACAGGGGGAGGGGCGTCCTGCGACTGCGAAAACTGGATAATGCTGTCGATCAGACGCAGCAGATCCTTCGCCGATCCACTGAGGCGCCTCACCCGGTCGGCCTGTTTTTCGGTGAGCGCGTCGTCCCGCAGTAGCTGGGCATAGCCGAGAATGGCGTTCAGCGGCGTCCGGACCTCGTGACTCATCATGGCGATGAACCGGTTGCGCACGCTCAGTGCTTCTCGGGCGGCGGCTTCGCTTCGGCTCAGTGAGGCGAGCATGTCGCGCCGGTGTCGTTCCAGCGAGACCATCAGGCCAAGAATGGCGACGCCCCCCACGTTGGTGAGCACCAGGACAGTCCCGACACTGGGCAAGAGCGACCAGGCGAGGTCGGTGTCCGGCAGCAGGAAAATCGACGGCAGCCCGACAATGGTGGCGCCGGCGGCATAGATCAGGAGTACGGGGAAGGTGCGTTTGACGTTCCAGCGCTGCAAGGCGTACCAGGCGACGATGCTGCTCAGCGCCGAGACAACGAGGCCGGCCACGCCGGCTTCCATACCGATCCCGCCGATCCAGATTCGCATGAATACGGGCGGGATTACCGCGACGACCGCGGTTACCGGCCCGCCCAGGATCCCCGATAGGAGGATGGGCGCGGCGCGAGCGTCGAAGATCAGGCCCGGGATCAGGGTCACCGGTATCAGCATCACGATGGCGGAAACGCCGCCCAGGCCAAGGCCGATCGCCAGAAACCTCTGCATCGGGCTCCAGCCGTCCTCGATCCGCGGTGTTGCCGTGTAGAGCAGCGCGGCCAAGGCGAGGAGCGCTACGTTCTCGATAAGCGGCAGAACAGTTTCCATCTGGCCGAGCCTTTAATGGGGCGAACGATCGCTCTTGTCCTATATACCGCGTGGTTAAGAAACCAGAAACGGTCCTGTATTGAAGTCCTGTGTAGAACAGCCCCTCGGTTCTGTTCACCGCCATTGACACTCCATCATCCGCGCCGTTGAATCCCCTCAACGTTGTGCACCGCGAAAGGTGCCGGTTCAAAACAGGGGTTTCCGATGACCGACCGCTTGCCGACCCAGCGTATCCTCTCCGGCGTTTCCCGCCGCTCGTTCCTAGCCGGAACCGGCGCGGTCGCGGCCGGTCTGACCTTCTCGCGCGATGGGTTCGCCGCCGAGGACAAGGTCGTCAACTTCTACAACTGGGATACCTACATCGGCGAGACGACGCTCGACGATTTCCAGGATGCGACGGGCGTCAAGGTGAACATGGATCTGTTCGCCGACAACGACGAGCTGTTCGCCAAGCTGAAGGCGGGCAATCCGGGCTACGACGTCATCGTGCCGACCAACGACTATGTCGAGCGCATGGTCGCGGCCGAGATGCTGGTCAAGCTCGACCATTCGAAGATCCCGAACATCAAGAACATCGAGCCCGCCTTCATGAACCCGGCGCACGACCCGGGCCGGGTGTACTCGCTGCCCTACATGTGGGGGTCGATCGGGATCGGCTACCGCAAGAGCCGGGTGAGCAGCGTGCCGGACAGCTGGAAGGTGCTCTACGACAGTGACGAGTATGCGGGCAAGATCGCGCTCCTGGCGGCACCGAGCACGGTCCTGCAGATCGGTTGCAAGTATCTCGGCTATCCGCTGAACGAGAGCGACCCGGCGGTGCTGGAGAAGGTCGCCGACATGCTCATCAAGCAGAAGCCGAACATCAAGGTCTTCGCGGAAGACAACGGCCAGGATCTGCTGCTCTCCGGCGAGGTCGACCTGACCATGGAATGGAACGGCGACATGCTGCAGGTGATGGAGGAGGACGACGACATCTCCTACGCCGTACCGAAGGAGGGCGGTCTGCTCTGGGAGGATACGCTCTGCATTCCGGTCGGCGCCCCGCATCCGGAGAACGCCCACGCCTTCATCAACTACATCCTGGATGCGGAGGCCGGCGCGGCGATCGCCGACTTTATCCAGTACGCAACGCCGAACGCGGCGGCCAAGGCGCTGATGTCTCCGGAGTATACCGGGAACCCGGCGATCTTTCCGACCGACGAGGTGATCAGGAACTCCGAGGTCGCGGTCTACCAGGGTTCCGACTACACCCAGCTCGTCGACCGGCTCTGGACCAAGATCGGCGCGGCCTGATCGGCGCCGCGACGGCACGGGGGAGGCTGTGGAGGACTGGCGGCGGGGCCGATCCGCGTTCTGGCTGATCGGCCTCGGGCCGACCTTCTGGCTGGCCCTGTTCTTCCTGATCCCGCTGGGTATCGTCTGGCTCTACAGCTTCGCCGAGCTGCGGGGCGTGGTCGACATGGAGGTGACGGGTACGCTCTCGAACTACGCCCGTGCCGTCGACCCGCTCTACCTCGAGGTCTTCGGCAAGTCGGTTGTCTTCGCCGGGGTGACGACGGCGGTCTCGCTGGTGGTCGGCTTCCCGGTCGCGATCGCCATCGTGTTCTCCGGCCCGCGCTGGCGGCCGGTTCTGCTGCTGCTGGTGATCCTGCCGTTCTGGACCAATCTGCTGATCCGCACCTACGCGCTGATCGCGGTCCTGCGGATCCGGGGGGTCGCGAATTTCACCCTGGAATGGTTCTGGGAACAGTCGAACACGCTGCTGTCGCTACTCGGCCTCGGCTCCTACCAGCTTCTGGGTGAGCGGTTCGAGCCACTGGAACTGCTGTACAACAACACGGCCGTGATCATCGGGCTCGTCTACGTCCACCTGCCGTTCATGGTGCTCCCGCTCTACGCAGCGCTGGAGAAGCTCGACCGGTCGCTGATCGAGGCGGCGCTCGACCTCGGCGCCTCCCAGTGGCGGGCATTCCTCACGGTGGTCGTGCCGCTGGCGATGCCGGGGATCATCTCCGGCGCGATCCTCGTGTTCATCCCGGCGCTCGGATCGTTCCTGACGCCGGACCTGCTCGGCGGGACCGACAGCCAGATGATCGCCAACGTGATCGAGCGCCAGTTCAAGAGCGCGAACGACTGGCCGTTCGGGGCGGCCCTGTCCTTCCTGCTGATGTACCTGACCTTCGCCGCGCTGGCGTTGCGGGCCGTGTGGGGCCGCAACGGGGACGGGATCTAGCCCATGGCAAGGACGCCGATCGGCCCGCTCGAATACACCCGCCGCACCTGGATGCGGCTGACGCTGCTCGCCACCTTCGTCTTCCTCTACGCGCCGATCGTCACGCTGATCGCCTTCAGCTTCAACGACAGCCGGCGCAACATCGTCTGGCGCGGCTTCACCACGAAGTACTACGAGAAGGCACTCGGTAACGAGGATCTGATCGAGGCCTTCGTGAACTCGTTGACCATCGCGCTGCTGTCGACCCTGATCGCCACGGTGCTCGGTGCCCTGACGGCCCTGTTGCTCTGGCGGTTCCGCTTTCCGTTCAAGGGGGCGTACGAGGGGGCGATGGCCCTGCCGATCGTCATTCCGGAGATTTGCATGGGCGTGGCGATGCTGGCGTTCTTCGCCAAGGTCGGCTGGCCGAGCGGCCTGCCCTGGCCGCTGTCGCTGTCGGCGATCATCATCGCCCATGTGTCGTTCAGCTTTCCGTTCGTCGCGGTCGTGGTGCGCGCCCGGCTCGCCGGGTTCAACCAGGAACTGGCCGAGGCGGCGCAGGATCTGGGCGCCAGCGAGTGGCGGGTGTTCTGGGACGTGATGGTGCCGTTCATGCGCCCCGGTCTGGTCGCGGGCGCGCTCCTGGCCTTCACCCTGTCGCTGGACGATTTCGTCATCACCTTCTTCACTTCCGGTCCGGACACGGTGACCTTCCCGGTGAAGGTCTACTCCATGGTCCGCTTCTCCGTGACGCCGGAGGTCAATGCCGCCTCGACGGTGCTGATCGTGCTGACCGTCCTGTTGACGGGCATCGCGCTGTGGATGCAGTTCCGCCCGCAGAAGGAGACACCATGAGCAGCAACGGGCCTTCGGGCGACGACGCGCCGATCATCGAGATCTCCGGGCTGAGCAAGCGGTTCGGCGACTTCGTCGCGGTGGGAGATGTCGACCTGTCGATCGACCGCGGCGAGTTCTTCGCCCTGCTCGGCCCCTCCGGCTGCGGCAAGACCACGCTTCTGCGTATGCTCGCCGGGCTGGAACTTCCGAGCGAGGGCAGCGTGCGCATCGACGGTCAGGACATGTCGTTCGTGCCGGCGAACAGGCGGCCGGTCAACATGGTGTTCCAGTCGTATGCCGTGTTCCCGCACATGTCGGTCCTCGACAATGTCGGCTACGGGCTGCGGATCGACGGCGTGCCCGGCGACGAGATCCGCCGTCGGGCCGAGGAGGCGCTGGAACTGGTCAAACTCTCGGGGTTCGGCAACCGGCGGCCGGATCAGCTCTCCGGCGGACAGCGTCAGCGCGTGGCCCTCGCCCGGGCCCTGGTCAAGCGCCCGAAGGTGCTTCTCCTCGACGAGCCGCTCTCCGCGCTCGACGCCAAGCTGCGGGAGGCGATGCGCCTCGAGATGGTCAACCTTCAGGAGACCGTCGGCATCACTTTCGTCATCGTCACCCACGACCAGTCGGAGGCGCTGTCCATGGCGACACGGATCGCCGTGATGGACCAGGGGCGGGTCCAGCAAGTCGCCCCGCCGGCTGAGCTCTACGAGTTTCCCGCCAGCCGCTTCGTGGCCGACTTCATCGGCTCGGTGAACCTGATCGAGGGGCGGGTCGAGGCGTCGGCGGACGGGCGGACTCGATTGGCGTGCCCCGGGATTCCGGCGCCGATCGAGATGGAGCAGCCGGGCAGGCTGACGGTCGGTGGCACCGCCTGGGTCGCGCTGCGGCCGGAGAAGATCGACATCGCCAAGGAACCGCCCGAGGAGGCCGGCGCCAACGCCGTCGCAGGCACCGTCGAGGAGATCACCTATCTCGGCGAGACCTCGGTCTATCACGTGCGCGTGGCTCCCGACCTGCCGCTCATCAAGGTGTCGAGCGCCAATCTCGACCGGGTCACCCGCCGGGCCTTCACCTGGGAGGACACGGTGCATCTCTCCTGGACCTCGTCCTGCGGGGTGGTGCTGGAGCGGTGAGCGTGCCGGAAACGATCGAGGCGGCCGGCGGCGAGGCCCGATGGCTCGACCGCCCGGACGGGATGCGCCTGCGCTACGCGGTCTTCGGTCCGCCTGGCACCGCCGGGTGGTGCGTGTTCCTGCCCGGCTATACCGAGTTCATCGAGAAGCACCTGGAGACCGTCGGCGATCTGCGCGCCCGAGGTTTCGGCGTGGTGGTCCCGGACTGGCGGGGGCAGGGGCTGTCGGGGAGGGAGACCGGCGATCGCTCGAGGGGGCATATCGACCGGCTCGACACTCATCTCGACGACCTGGACGCGGTGATCGACGCGTGCGGCCTCCTGATGGACGGTCCGGCGACCGTGATGGGCCATTCCATGGGCGGCCATCTGACCGTCCGCTACTGTCACCGCCACCCCAAGCGGGTGGCACGGGCGATCGCCGTCGCGCCGATGATGGGCGTGGCGGCGCTGACCACCGCCACCGGAGCGCTGCTGACCATGCTCTGCGCGGTCGGACTCGCAAAACACTACGTCTTCGGCGGGCGGCCGTACGGTCCGAGCCGGGCTCGCTTCGAGGGCAACAGGCTGACCTCCGACCCGGAGCGCTTCGCCCGCATGCACCGGTTGATCGCCAGGACACCGGATCTGGCGGTGGCGGATCCGAGTTTCGGCTGGGCCCACGCGGCCTGGGCCTCGATCCGCCTGACCCGGCGGCCGGGCTGGCTGGAGACCGTGGAGACGCCGATGCTTGTCGCCATCGCCGGGCGCGACCGCATCGTCGACAGCGCCGCCGGCGAAGCGGCGGCCCGGCGCCTGGCGAACGCCACGCTGGTCCGCTTCGACACCGCCGAGCACGAGATCCTGGGCGAGGTCGACGCGATCCGAGCCGGGTTGTGGGCGGCGATCGACCGCTTTCTGGGGACCGATCAGGGTTCCCAGACGTAGTTGATGTCGATCGCGTCCCGGTCGGTTTCCGTGAAGCCGAGGCGGCGATAGAACCGGTTGGCCGGGCTTCCGTTCAGGACCGTCACCCGCACCGGCTTGCCGGCGACGCGCGCCTCCTCCAGCAACAGTGACATGATCCGCCCGCCGAGCCCGCGCCCCTGCACCTCGGCGGGCAGGTACAGGTGCTCGACCGCGATATGGTCGTCGCGGTGATGAACGGTCACGCACCCGGCGAACCGGCCGTCGACGTGAACCAGCCGGGTGTCCTGTGGGCTGAACCCGTTGGTGAAGCGCCGACGGGCCCGTTCCGGCGTGAAGCGGCCGAGACGCTCCAGATCGTCGCGCATCACCGCGACCTTGAGGTCGACCAGACGGTCCACATCGCCGGCGGCGGCGGGAGCGAAGGCCAGAACGGGCTCATCGGTCGGTGAGGGCTGAACGGATTCGATTGTCATGGGTTCAGGTTCGTTCGGTTCATCGTCTTGGCGGCGCGGTGCGCGCACCGTACCATGCCGATCGCTTTCGTCATCGCCCCTGGGGGATCGCATGCTGTTCATCGAGAAGATCATGGCCGCCTTCGCCAGTCTGATCGCCATCGACCTGATGAAGCTGGACAGCGAGGACGTGGTCCGGGCGCGTCGCGCCTATCTGGGGGAGAAGGAGGTCGTCGACGGACCGGTCCCGAGACCGGCCGACCGTCAGGTTGTCGTCCGTTTCGGGCGCTGAGCCTTGACCCGACCGGTCACCGTCGCGGCGACGCAGATGGCGTGCGGCGAGGACGCCGACGCCAATCTCGACAAGGCCGAAGCCCTGGTCCGCCGGGCGGCGGGCGAGGGCGCGCAGGTGATCCTGCTTCAGGAGCTCTTCGAGACGCCGTATTTCTGCAAGGATCAGGACGCGGCCCATTTCGGTCTGGCGCGGCCGGTGGACGGCAATCCGGTGATCGCCCGCTTCGCCGATCTCGCCCGGGAACTTTCGGTCGTTCTGCCCTTCAGTTTCTTCGAGGCTGCGCACAACGCCCATTTCAACAGCCTGGTGATGATCGACGCCGACGGGGCGGTGCTCGACCTGTACCGCAAGGCGCACATCCCGGACGGACCGGGCTATCAGGAGAAGTTCTACTTCACGCCGGGCGATACGGGTTTCCGGGTCTGGGACACCGCGTATGGTCGGCTCGGATGCGCGATCTGCTGGGACCAGTGGTTCCCCGAGGCCGCCCGGTCGATGGCGCTCCAGGGGGCGGAACTGCTGTTCTATCCGACCGCCATCGGCAGCGAGCCGCCGCCGGCGCCGCCGGTCGACAGTTCCGGCCACTGGCGCCGCGTGATGCAGGGCCATGCCGGGGCCAACCTGACGCCGCTGGTGGCCAGCAACCGGATCGGGCGCGAGGTCGGCGCGACGTCCGAGATCGCGTTCTACGGAACCTCGTTCATCGCCGACGAGACCGGGGCTGTCGTGGCCGACGCGGGCGATGCGGAGAGCGCGGTCATCGCCGCGACCTTCGACCTCGACGCGGTGCGCGCCCGGCGGCTCGGCTGGGGCGTGTTCCGAGACCGCCGTCCGGAACTCTACGGCGCCATCGCGACGTCGGACGGAAGGCGTTAGCGCAGCGCTCTTTCTCTCGCGTCTCGGGGCGGGGTCTCAGGGGGGCGGAGCGCCCCACTGGCGCGTGGTGCAGGGCCTACCGCCCGCCACCTGCCAGAAGCGCCTCGGCCAGCGCCGCCCATTCGGCGTCCAGGTCGCCCCGCGTGTGCGGCTTGCCAGCCCGGCGAAACCAGTAGCCGGCGTTCATCTCGTCACCCTCCACCCGGTGCAGATGGGCGTGGACCCAGGCGGCATCCGAGCCCCCATCGGCCTGCACGGTCTCGTGCGCGTCCTCCCAGGCGCCGCGCCCCTGGTGCCACAGGCCGAGCAGCGCGGGCGACAGCCCGTCGGGCGGCGTGTCGTTGTCGAGGGAACGGCGGAACTCGTCGAGGGTCATGGCGGGTCTCCGAGGCGCGGTTGTCGGTACTATCGCTTCAGGGCCTCGATCGCGAGGTTCGGGTAGTCGGTGATGATGCCGTCCACGCCCATCTCCGCCAGCTTCCGCATCTGCGACACGTCGTTGACCGTCCAGACATGGACCTCCAGGCCGAGGTCGTGGGCCTGCTTCAGGGCGTCGTCGGTCAGGTCGCGGTGATAGGGAGACCAGATGTCGCCCCCGAGGTCCACGATCGCCTGCGGGACCGACCCGCCAACGTCGTCGATGTCGAGTCCCGCCAGCCAGGGCGAGGCGCCGGGACGGCCGGACTGGACATTGTTGAGCCAGTCGCGCTCCGCCGTCAGATGGGCGGTGCGGATGTGCGGGGCGCGGTTCTTCACGACGGTCAGCGTGCGCCAGTCGAAACTCTGAACGATGGCGCGGTCGGCGACCCCGGCCGCCTCGATCTCGGCGATGACGGCCAGGGCGAACGTCTGCGGATCCGCGGTCTCGTCCGGTGCGAGCGGCGTCAGTTTCGTCTCGATGTTGAACCGCAGCGTCGGCGGGCCCTCCGCCGCGGCCAGGGCCAGGACGTCGGCCAGGGTCGGAATCGGCGTGCCGTCGACCGACACCTGGTCGGGGAACCGCCGGGCCGTCCTGCTCCCCGGTCGTGCGCGCCCGACATCCACCGCCTGCAGCTCCGCACGGGTCAGGTCGCGGACCGCCGTCTTCTGTGTGATCCATTTCCCGTCGATGCGGGCGAGGTCGGGTGACAGCCTGCGGTCGTGCAGAACCACGACAACCCCGTCCCCGGTGAGCCCGGTGTCGAGTTCCAGAACGTCGACACCGAGTGCGATCGCCTCCCGGAAGGCGGGCAGGGTGTTCTCCGGCAACAGACCGCGGGCGCCGCGGTGGCCGTGGATGTCGACGGCCTGTGCCGGGGACGTGGCCAGGCCGGCGAGAAGGGCGATCAGGGCGGCGGATTTCCTCACGGGAACTGTTCCTCTATCGGGATCGGCGACGGTCATTGAGGCGGGATTGCCGGTCCGAAAGCAAGGCCGTAACTCGATGGTCATCGAACTGTCATGTTACCGTAATTGTCTCTAAGATATCAGGGCGACGTGCCGGAAATGCGCTGCGCCGACGAGTTCCTCTCCCACACCGGACAGCTCTTCGCGCCCAGCCCGGCACTGGCGACGTCGCCAAGGAAAATCAACCTGTTCCGGGGGAAGTATCATGTTCAAGTCAAAGACGACTCTCGCCGCCTTGGCGGGCGCCTACGCGCTGTCCATGGCCGGCGAGGCGCTCGCCGCCACGGAGATCCAGTGGTGGCACGCGATGGGCGGGCGCAATGGCGAACTCGTGAACGAGATGGCCGAGGGCTACAACGCGTCGCAGTCCGAGTTCAAGGTCGTGCCGGTCTACAAGGGCAATTACACCGAGACCATGACCGCGGCGATCGCCGCATTCCGCGCCAAGCAGCAGCCGCACATCGTCCAGGTGTTCGAGGTCGGCACCGCGACCATGATGGCGGCCGAGGGTGCCGTCTATCCGGTCTACAAGCTGATGGAAGACACCGGCACCGCGTTCGACCAGAGCGCTTACCTGCCGGCCGTGGTCTCCTACTACACCACCCCGGACAACAAGCTGCTGTCGCTGCCGTTCAACAGCTCCACCCCGGTGCTCTGGTACAACAAGGACGCCCTGGACAAGGCCGGCGTCGCCCCGCCGAAGACCTGGGCCGAGATGTTCGACGTCTCGAAGAAGGTGGTCGCCTCCGGCATGAAGTGCGGCTTCTCCTTCGGATGGCAGTCCTGGGTGATGATGGAGAACTTCTCCGCCTGGCATAACCTGCCGATCGGCACCAAGGAGAACGGCTTCACCGGCCTCGACACCGAGTTCTCCTTCAACAACGACAGCGTCACCGGCATGCTGCAGGCGATCGCCGACAGCCAGTCCGAGAAGCTGTTCCAGTACGGCGGCCGCCGCGGCGAGAGCCTGCCGATGTTCACCAACGGCGAATGTGCCATGTGGATGAACTCGTCGGCCTACTACGGCTCGATCGTCAAGCAGGCCAAGTTCAACTACGGCCAGACCATGCTGCCGCTGAACACCGACGTGGCCGACGCGCCGCAGAACTCGATCATCGGCGGTGCCACGCTCTGGGTGCTGCAGGGCAAGCCGGCCGGCGAGTACAAGGGCGTCGCCGAGTTCTTCAACTACATCTCCTCGGCGGAGGTGCAGGCGCGCTGGCACCAGGAGACCGGCTACGTGCCGATCACCACGGCGGCCTACGAGCTCTCGAAGGAGCAGGGCTTCTACGAGTCCAATCCGGGCACCGATACCGCCATCCAGCAGCTGTCGCTGAACACCCCGACCCCGAACTCCAAGGGCCTGCGTTTCGGCTCCTTCGTTCAGGTGCGTGACATCATCAACGAGGAGATGGAAGCGCTCTGGGCCGGCGACAAGACCGCCAAGCAGGCCATGGACGCCGCCGTCGACCGTGGCAACGACCTGCTGCGGAAGTTCGAGAAGGCCAACGACTGACCGTCGGCCTCTACGACCCGACGTCTGGAGGTCGGTGCCCGTGCGCCGACCTCCATCTTCCTTGCCAGCGGGCCTAGCCAGCGGGGGATTCGTTGATCAAGAGAGTTACGTTCCGGCATAAGTGGCTGCCATATCTGCTGCTGGCGCCACAGCTGGTCATCACGTTCGTTTTCTTCCTGTGGCCCGCGGCCCAGGCGCTCTACCAGTCCATGCTGGTGGAGGACGCCTTCGGTCTGAAGACCGAGTTCGTCTGGTTCGAGAACTTCGAGGAACTGTTCTCGGACCCGCTCTATGTCGACGCCTTCCTGAACACCGTGGTCTTCAGCGCGTCCGTCGCCTTTCTCTCGATGGCGGTGGCGCTGCTGCTCGCGGTCATGGCCGACCGCACGATCAAGGGCGCGACGGCCTACAAGACGCTGCTGATCTGGCCCTACGCCGTCGCCCCCGCCGTAGCCGGCGTGCTGTGGTTCTTCATGTTCAACCCGGTGGTCGGCATCAACGCCTACCTGCTGCGCGCCATCGGCTACGAGTGGAACCACTACCTCGACGGCGGGGACGCCATGACCCTGGTGGTGATCGCCGCCTCCTGGAAGCAGATCAGCTACAACTTTCTGTTCTTCCTGGCCGGCCTTCAGGCGATCCCGCGCTCGCTGATCGAGGCCGCGGCGATCGACGGAGCGAGCCCGTCCAAGCGGTTCTGGACAATCATCTTCCCGCTGCTGTCGCCGACCACCTTCTTCCTGCTCGTGGTCAACGTGGTCTACGCCTTCTTCGACACCTTCGGCATCATCCACGCGACGACCGAGGGCGGGCCCGCCGGCGCGACGCAGATCCTGGTCTACAAGGTATTCAGCGACGGCTTCGTCGGTCTGGACCTCGGCGGCTCGGCCGCGCAGTCGGTGGTGCTCATGGTCATCGTCATCAGCCTGACGGTCGTGCAGTTCCGCTACATCGAGCGGAGGGTGGAGTACTGATGGTCGAGAACCGCCCCTGGCTGACCGTCCTGGCGCATCTGGTCGTCATCGCCGGCATCATCGTCACCGTGCTGCCGATCTGGATAACGTTCGTGGCCTCGACCCATCCGATCGAGAACATCATGGACGGTACCGTGCCCATGTGGCCCGGCGACCGCTTCTTCGAGAACTACGCGACGGTGCTTGGCGCTGGAATCGCGGATGCGGGCGGCATTCCCGTCGGCACCATGCTGTTGAACAGCCTCATCATGGCGCTGTCGATCACCATCGGGAAGATCGCGGTCTCGCTGATCGCGGCCTATGCGATCGTCTACTTCAACTTTCCGTTCCGCATGACCTGCTTCTGGATGATCTTCGTCACCCTGATGCTGCCCGTCGAGGTCAGGATCCTGCCGACCTTCGCGGTGGTGGCGAACCTGGGTATGCTGAACAGCTATGTCGGCCTCAGCCTGCCGCTGATCGCCTCGGCGACGGCGACCTTCCTGTTCCGGCAGTTCTTCCTCACCGTGCCGGAGGAACTCGCCGAGGCGGCACGCATAGACGGGGCGGGTCCGTGGAAGTTCTTCAAGGACATCCTGCTGCCGCTGTCGCGGACCAATATGGCCGCTCTGTTCGTGATTCTCTTCATCTACGGCTGGAACCAGTATCTCTGGCCGCTGCTGGTGACCACCGACGAGTCCTTCTACACGGTGGTCATGGGCATCCAGCGCATGACCCAGGCGGCGGAATCCCTGCCGCTATGGCATCTGGTCATGGCGACGACGATGCTGGCGATGATCCCGCCGGTGATTGTCGTCGTGGCAATGCAGAAGCTTTTCGTCAAAGGCCTGGTCGAAACCGAGAAATAGGGGAGCGCCGAGAGCATGGCGGAATTGCACCTCACGGGTGTCGAGAAGATCTATCCCAACGGCTTCCACGCCATTCACGGGATCGACCTGGACGTTAACGATGGCGAATTCATCGTGCTGGTCGGCCCGTCCGGCTGCGGCAAGTCCACGCTGCTGCGCATGGTGGCGGGTCTGGAAACCGTGACGGACGGGGCGGTGGAGATTGGCGGACGGCTGGTGAACCGGCTCGAGCCGGCGGACCGGGACATCGCCATGGTGTTCCAGAACTACGCCCTCTATCCGCACATGAAGGTCTTCGACAACATGGCCTACGGCCTGCGCAACCGGGGCATGGCCAAGGCCGAGATCGACCGGCGGGTGCGGGAGGCGGCTGCCATCCTGGAGCTTGAGCCGCTGCTCGACCGTCGCCCGAACCAGCTTTCCGGTGGCCAGCGGCAGCGTGTCGCCATGGGCCGCGCCATCGTGCGGGAGCCTTCGGTCTTCCTGTTCGACGAGCCGCTGTCCAACCTGGACGCCAAGCTCCGCGTCCAGATGCGGGTCGAGATCAAGCGCCTGCAGCGCCGCCTCGGCATCACCAGCCTCTACGTCACCCATGACCAGGTGGAGGCCATGACCATGGCCGACCGGCTCGTGGTGATGAACGGCGGCCGGGCGGAGCAGATCGGCACCCCGATCGAGCTCTACGACCGGCCGGCGACCACCTTCGTCGCCACCTTCATCGGCTCGCCGGCGATGAACCTGATCGACGCGACGATGACCGCCGACGGCGCCGGCGTCGTCCTGGCGTCGGGATCGACCGTGATGCTGCCGGCGGCGCGCGGCGACCTTGGCGGCCGCACCGTCAGATTCGGCGTGCGTCCCGAGCATCTGAGCGTGGCGGATGCCGGCCTGCGGCTGCGTCTGGAACTGGTCGAAGCGCTGGGCGCGGATACGCTGCTGCACGGCTATCTGGACGGCGACGACAGCCAGATCGTCACCGCGCGGGTCAACGGTCATTTCTCCGGCGCCGCGGAGATGGTCCGCGTGGTGCCCGGAACCGAGATCCACCTGTTCGACGCCGAGACCGGCCTGCGCCTGTAGAGAGGCCCGCGATCAGATGAAAACATCTGATCGCGGTCTGCTCTGGCGGGCGATCCGCATCAGGCCGGCGGGAGGGTCTCCAGCATCGGCGCCAGGTCGATCACGCCGACCGTTTCCAGACCGCCGAGAACGGCGTCCACGGCGATGGTCGCCAGGATGATACCCATCACCCGGCTGATGACGTTGGCGCCCGTGGAACCGAGCACCGGCTTCAGCTTGGCGGCCAGCAGCAGGAAGATCAGGGTCACCAGCATGACCACGAAGAGCAGGCCGGCGGTCAGCGCCTGCTCCGGGATCGAGTTCTTGTTGTTGTCGGTCAGGACGACGATCGCGAGCATGGCGCCCGGCGATGCGATCGACGGCATGGCCAGCGGGAACACTGCGCCGGAGAGATGCTCCCGCTCGGCCTCCTTGATCTCCTGCTCCGCCTTGGAATCGCCGAAGATCATCATCATCGCGAACAGGAACAGCACGATCCCGCCGGCGATCTGGAACGAGGCGAAGCGCAGGCCGAGGGACTCGAGAAGCAGTTGTCCGCCCACCAGGAACAGCATCAGGACGACGGTGGCGATCAGGACCGCCCGCAGCGCGTAGGCCCGGTGCAGATGGCGCGGAACGTTCGCCGTCGCATAGTAGAAGACCGGCAGGGTGCCGATCGGGTCGACGACCACGAGGATCGTGATGAGTTCGCGGCCGAGGTCCGGCCAGTCGATTGCGGAGAGCATGGGCGGCGTTCCTGATGGCCTGAGACGGTGTCCCGTTAATGATTACCAGCCATTCCGGCGAAAATCAGGACGGATCGGCGGAAATTCAAGAGAAACCGGTCTCGGCATGCCAGGTGCGCCCCAGAGTCTCGAAGCGGGCGCCCGGTGGAAGGAGGGTCCGCTAAGAGGGTTGGGTCGCCTTGAGCAGATCCAGCGGCGCGGTCTCGTCGCCGGTCAGTGCCATGGCGCGCAGGGCGGCCGCCGCCTCTCGGTCCAGCAGCGGCACAACGAGCGCGTCGAACTTCTCCGACAGTCGGCTCTCCTGGGCGTCCAGGTCGGTTGCCGGAATGCCGACGTCGTGGACCTCGTGCAGCACCCGGCCATCATCGAGTTCGATCGTCACCTCCGCCCGGCTGGCCTGCGCCCGGTCGACCTTGACGGGATCGACCGCGACCCGGCGGCGCAGCGCGACGAGCCCCGGGTCGTTGGCGACGGCGTCGGTGAAGCTCTCCACCGCCCCTGTATCGTGGCCGGCAAGGGCCAGGGCCGCGGTGTGCCGCAGGCTGAACTTGACCTGCAGCCCGGTCTCCGGCTCGGGGATGTTGCACATCCGCAGGCTTCCCTCGCTCACCTTCAGGCGGACCGCCTGCACCTGCGCCGGGTCGACGCCATGGCGGGCGCGCAGGCTGCGGCTCGCTTCGATCGACGAGTGGGTCATGTAACAGGCGGCGTGGTACTTGAAGAGGTTGTTCTCGATCAGGAACCGGTTGCCCGGCGCCCAGGACATGTCGTACGGCGCGGCGTCGGGCCCCTGGGTCTCCCAGAACCCTTGAACGCATTCGAGTCCGTCCGGGCGGGAGACGAAGCCGCGCGCCGCCCAGCGCGCCGCCCGCGTACCGTTCTGCGCCGCCCGGCCGGCATGCAGCGGCTTTCCCATAGTGCCGAACTGCGCCTTCAGGCCGGAAGCCAGCGTGGTCGCGATGCCCAGTGCATGGGCCGTCCGCTCGGCGTCGAGGCCGAGCAGGTGGCAGACGCCCGCGGCGGCGCCGAAGGTGCCGATCGTCGCCGTGGCATGCCAGCCGCTGTCGTAGTGGGCGTCGCCTGTCATCTCGCCGACCCGGCAGGCGATCTCGTAGCCGATGACGAAGGAGCGCAGGGCATCCTCCAGCGACCGGCCCTCGACCACGGCCGCCGTCAGGACAGCGGGCAGGACCGCCACGGTGGGATGGCCGTGCATGGTGCGGTTCACGTCGTCGAAGTCCAGCGCGTGGCCGGCGGCACCGTTGACCAGGATCGCATCCGACGGGCGCAGGCTCTCGGTGCGGCCGACTACGGGGATGTTCCCGGCGCCGCCATCGTCCAGCGCATCCTCCAGCAGGATCGCGACCAGCGGGTCGTGCGCGCCGGCCACCGTCACCCCGATCCAGTCCATAAGGCAGTGCCGGGCCCAGCGCAGGGCGCGGGGGTCGACCGACGCCGCCGGCGTCTGGGCGGTCCAATCGGCGAGAGCCCGTGTCGGTCGCAGGGCGGCGGTCTGTGAGTCGGCGGCGTGGCTGGTGGCCATGGTCGTCCTCCCGGGCAACGGCGCGAAACGGGGCGGCGCGGCTCATTCATGCGGGGGCCAAGTCTATTTCCGGGATACGGGATAGTCTATCCGCCACCGGTTTGATGTAGTGCGGGCGGCCGGCAAAGAGACGATCACCAACCAAGGCACCGGCGGAGGAGATGCGAGAATGGGCAAATTGGACGGGCGCGTCGCGCTGATTTCGGGAGCCGCACGCGGCATCGGTGCGCAGACCGCCAGACGAATGGTCGAAGAGGGGGCCAGGGTCGTCATCGGCGACGTTCGCGAGGACCTGGGCAGGAAGACGGCGGAGGAACTGGCGGCGGGACAGGACCGCTGCCGGTTCACGACGCTTGACGTCACGGATCCGGACAGCTGGCAGGCGGCCGTCGATCTCACGGTCGACGCCTATGGCCGGCTGGACATTCTGGTCAACAATGCCGGCGTGTTCATCGGTCGGTCGCTGGAGGACATCTCGTTCGACGAGTGGAAGACGCTGGTCGACGTCAACCTGACCGGAACGTTTCTCGGGACCCGTATCGCGGCGCCGGCGCTGCGCGAGGCGGCCAAGGACACGCCCCACGGGAGCGCTATCGTCAATCTCTCCTCCATCGCCGGTCTGGTCGGCTCCATGGTCGATCCGCTCTACTCCATGACCAAGGGCGGAGTGACGACCTTCACCAAGTCCGTCGCCCTGCATTTCGGTCGGCGCGGAGACCGGATCCGGGTCAACCAGATCCACCCGGGAGTGATCGAGACGGACATGGGCGAGCAGACCTACGGGGCCCGGGCGCGGGCGCTGGGCACGAACGACATCGATGCGGCCAAGCAGGCTTCGCTGAACATGCATCCCATCGGACGGCACGGGACGGCGGACGATATCGCCGCGGGCATCGTGTTCCTCGCTTCCGACGATGCGGGCTTCATGACCGGATCAAGCCTGGTCGTCGATGGTGGTGTGACCGCGCAGTAGGCGCATTCCCGGTCGCAGGATCTCACTGTAACGGACTGAAGTCTCCCGCATCCGGCGCTGCTCTGAACGCGGCGCCGGATGCGGGGGAGACTGCATAGATCGGTTTAATTAATCGAATTAATTATCTGATATAAAATAAAAAATAGTTGCAAGACTCAGATTTGGCCGCCTGGGGAAGGCACGACCCTTGGGGCAGGGGTGAGCGAGAGCCGGGCAGCGACCGGCAATTGGGGCGTATTAGATCTATTTTTGAAATTGATGGCCCGTTAACTTTCGATTCATCGAGTGCGTGCAGACTTCGCCCGCAAATTCGGGGCTGGTGACGGCCGCGGTGCTGCAGTGTGCGCGAAATGGAAATGGTAGGTGGCCGGATGGCGAAGCTGACCTTCAATATTCCGGCCCTGGTATTTCTTGCGGCACTGGTCGCCGGCCTCGGGAACAGCCTGACCGGAATGGTCCTGTCCTCGAACGCGCAGTTTCAGGCGGCGGAACGCCAGCTCGAGACGGTGGTCGAGAGCCGGGCGGTGGCCCTGCAGCACTATCTGGACACGATCCACATCGATCTGGTGACCCTGTCGACCAGTCCGGTCGCCTACGAGGCGATCGTGGAGTTCAAAGGCGGATGGACCGAGTTCTTCGCCAAGGGACCGACCAAGGCGCTGCAGGAAGCCTACATCACCGGCAATCCGCATCCGACCGGCGCCAAGGAGGAACTCGACCGGGCGGAAGGGTCGGAGGGCTATCACGAGACCCATGCCCACTTTCATCCCTGGTACCGAAGCCTGCTGCGGGCGAAGGGCTTCTACGACATCTTCCTGTTCGATACCAACGGCAACCTCGTCTACACGGTGTTCAAGGAACTCGACTTCGCCACCAACTTCGTGTCCGGCGAATACGCCGACACGGGCCTCGGCCGGGTCTACAGGGCTGCGCTGGCCGAGCCGGGAACAGTGGTGTTCGACGATTTCGAGGGCTACGCGCCGAGCCATGGCGCCCCGGCGAGCTTCGTTGCCACCGCCGTGATTGACCGGTTCGGCAACACGATCGGCGTTCTGGCGTTCCAGATGCCGATCGACCGGCTGAACGCTGTCATGACCGACCCGATCGGCCTGGGAGAGACCGGTGACGCGGTCCTCGTCGGACCCGACAGCCTTAGGCGCAGCGACTCCCGATTCGGTACGGAGAGCGCACTGCTGACAGAAACGGTTACCTGGCCCGGAACCAGCGCCGCGGTTGCCGGCGAGACGGGCCTGCAGTCGGGCGAGGTCGGCGGAGAGGAGGTCCTGGTTGCCTATGCGCCGGTCCGCTTCGAGGGCGTCACCTGGGGCGTGATGGCCCGCCTGAACAAGAACGAGGCGTTCGCCGCGGGCGAGGAACTGGTGCTTTACCTGGCGATGATCGGTGCTGGAATCCTGCTGATCGCGCTGGTCGCGGGTACCGTGTTCTCGCGAACGATCACCAAGCCGCTGAGCCGGATCATAGCGGCGATGTCGACCGTGTCCGCGGGCAACTACGCGATCGATGTGCCGGATACCGGCCGGCGCGACGAGGTCGGCGACATTGCCCGGGCGCTGGAGGTGTTTCGCCAGAACGGCCAGGAGGCCGAACGTCTGCGGGCCGAGCAGGAGCATGCGCGAGAACGCGCGGAGGCGGAACGGATCGAGGCGCTGAGAAACATGGCGCGAACCGTCGAGTCCGAGTCCGGCCGCGCTGTCGCGCAGGTGTCCGACGAGACCGGTCAGATGGCAAACCAGGCTCAGGACATGGCGCGTTCGGCCGAGCAGGTGGAGCAGAACAGCCAGGCCGTCGCGACCGCGGCGCAGGAGGCGCTGGCCAACGCGGAGTCGGTTTCAGCGGCCACCGAGGAACTGGCAGCCTCGATCGAGGAGATATCCGCCCGCGTCGTCGAGAGTGCGTCGACGGCCCGCACCGCGATGGAGGTCGGGGAGCAGAGCCAGACAACGATTCAGTCCCTGTCCGAGGCCGCAGGCCGGATCAGCACCGTCGCCGTGCTGATCGACGACATCGCCCAGCAGACCGGCCTGTTGGCGTTGAACGCCACGATCGAGGCGGCGCGGGCCGGCGAGGCCGGCAAGGGCTTCGCGGTGGTGGCGAGCGAGGTCAAGAGCCTGGCGGCGCAGACCGCCAACGCCACCGGAGAGATTTCCGCCCAGATCCAGGAGATCCAAACCATCACCGAGCGGTCGGTCGAAGCCGTTCGCACGATGGTCGAACGGATCCGTGCGGTCGACGAGATGTCGACGTCTGTCGCGACCGCCGTGGAGGAACAGCAGGCCGCGACTCAGGAGATCGCGCGCAACGTCTCCGATACCGCGACCGCGGCCCGCGATGTCGCGTCCAATATCGATCTGGTGTCGGCCGAAGCCCGCTCCAACCTGGATACGGCGGCGGCGGTCCGGGCGGCGTCCGAGCACGTCAAGGAGGCTATCGAGAACCTCAAGCAGGTTGTCGTCCGGGTGGTGCGCACGTCGGCGCCGGAGGTCGACCGGCGGCAGCAGCCGCGTCAGCACATCCGCGAATCCGCAACGCTGTCCATCGGCCGGAGCAGCTATGATGTGACGGTTCTCAACGCCTCCGATGGCGGCGTCGGGGTCGAGGTCGCCGAGGGGGTCGACATGGTGACGGGCGAGGGCCACGGCGAGATATCCTCGCCGCGTCTCGGCCGGCGCATGGTCGAGATCACCGGCGTGTCCGGCCGGAATATCGGCCTTCGCTTTGCATAGGGTGGGATAAACGGCACGCCGCTTGCTTCTAGGTGCCTGGGACCTGGGGCGTGGGCAAGCGCTGGGAAAGGTCTCGACCGCCTGAGGAAGACGCGACGGGAAGACGCGATGTCTAACAGCTATCTGGACCCCTACGACCGGGACAACCCACCGCATCTCGCGGGTGCCAAGGACGGGACGATCGTCGAGGTCGACGACCGCGAACAGTGGTCGCCGGGGCAGCGGCTGTTTGCGGACTGGTTCGAGGCGAACGCGGTTGACGGCCTGGTGCCGGCGGATGCGCCGGTAGACGCGCTCGGTCCGCTGTTCGGCTTCATCCACAAGCTGCTCGTCGACCGGGAGAGGGACGACTTCCGCTACCTGATCTACGGTCGGAGCATCGCCAAGAAGGCCAACATGGGCATGGACGGGCAATGGGTTTCCGAACTGCCGGCGCCGGCCGGACCGGTCTTTCTCAACCACTACCGCGGCCTCGTGCGCAACCCGCGCCTGTTCGTCGGCAGGCTGACCTATGTCGGATTGGACATGCCCTACAGGGAGTGGGTGCGGGCAGTCGCTCCGCTGGGGTCGGCGGCCACCGGCGCCACCCACTTCATCGTCTTCACCGAGACCGTCGCCGATCCGCGCAGGGTCTGAATGACGCCGACCCGCGCAGTGTCTGATCTGCGCCGACCCGTGCAGGTTCTGACGATCCTCGATCCACGCAGGGGCTGACCGGGGCGTCTCGGCGGGGCCATCGCCCCGCCGTTCAACCCGAGTCTGCGGCGCTCAGATCGCCAGGTACTCGTGGCGCAGGTCGTCGTTGTCGAGAACCTCCTGGGCGGAGCCGTCGAACACGATCTGCCCCATGTCCAGGATCAGCGCCCGGTTGGCCAGGTGCAGGGCGGCGATGGCGTTCTGCTCGACGATGATGGTGGTGATCCCCATCTCCTTCACGCTTTCGAGGATGCCCTCGATCTCGCGCACGATGGTCGGCGCCAGCCCCTCGTAGGGCTCGTCCAGCAGCAGCAGCTTGAGGTCGCGCGCCAGTGCCCGGGCGACGGCCAGCATCTGCTGCTCGCCGCCGGACATGGTGATCGCCTCCTGACGTCGACGCTCGGCGAGCCGGGGGAAGTGGTCGTAGATGCGCTCCAGCGGCCAGCCGATCGGCTCCTCCACCTGGGAGAGCAGCAGATTCTCCTCGACGGTGAGGCCGGCGATGATCCGGCGGTCCTCCGGGACGAGCTGGATGCCCGACCGGGCGGCCTCGAAGGACCGCATGGCGTGCAACGGTTCGCCATGCAGCCACATCTGCCCGCCCATCAGCGCCGGGGTCTCGGTCCGGGCGATGGTCCGCAGGGTGGATGTCTTGCCGGCGCCATTGCGGCCGAGCAGGGCGACGATATCGCGTTCGCGGACGTCGAACGACACGCCCTGGACGATGTAGGACTCGCCGTAATAGGCGTGGATGTCCTGGACGCGGAAGAAGGCGTCGCTTGCGGCGCCGGACGCTTCCTGAACGGTGGTTGCGGCGGTGGCGTTCATGTCTACGGCCCTCTCTAGAGACTACAGGTGGGCGCCGCCCAGATAGGCTTCCTGCACCTTGGGATTGCCCCGGATCTCCTCGGGCGTTCCTTCGGCGATGACGGTGCCCTGGGCAAGGACGGAGACCTTGTGGGCCAGCGAGAACACCACGTGCATGTCGTGTTCGATCACGATCTTGGTGATCCCGCGCTCGCCGATCCGCTTCAGCAGGTCGATGGTGTTGTTGGTGTCGGCCCGCGACATGCCGGCGGTCGGTTCGTCGAGCAGGAGCAGGCGCGGCTCCTGCACCAGGCACATGGCCAGTTCCAGGCGCCGCTTGTCGCCTCGGGACAGCGCGCCGGCATGGTCGGCCCGGTTGTCCGCGAGCCCGACGTCCTCGAGCATGTGCTGGGCGCGGTCTCGGATCTCCGCCTCGCCGTCGACGCGGGGCAGCCAGTTCAGCCGGAACGCGCCGTCGCGGTGGGCGAAGGCCGGGATCATCACGTTTTCCAGCAGCGAGAGGTCGGGAAAGATCTCCGGCGTCTGGAACACGCGGGCGACGCCGAGCTGGTTGATCTCGTGCGGCCGACGGTTCAGCAGCGACTGGCCGTCGAACATGACGGTGCCGGTGTCCGGCTCCAGCCGGCCGACGAAGCAGTTCAGCAGCGTGGACTTGCCGGCGCCGTTCGGCCCGATGATGGCATGGACGTGACCCTGCTCCACCTTCAGGTTCACCTGGTTCAGTGCTCTCAGGCCGGCGAACGCCTTGTTCACGCCCTGGACGGTAAGGATCGACATCTCCGCGCCCTCCTTCAGGCCGCGTCCGCAACGGAGGCGTTCTTCGCCTTGCCGTCGGAGCGTTTGAACATCGACTGCACCCGGCGCACGCCTTCCATGATGCCGCCCGGCAGGAAGATCACGATCAGCATGAACACCACGCCGAGGGTCAGGTGCCAGCCTTCGCCCACGAACAGGCCGCTGACCGAGACGAAGGCGTGCTGCAGCGTCTCCGGCAGGAAGCTGAAGATGCTCATCAGAACCTGATCGTTGAACGCCGAGAAGATGTTCTCGAAGTACTTGATGACGGCGGCACCGAGTACCGGACCCAGCAGAGTGCCGCTGCCTCCGAGGATGGTCATCAGCACCACTTCGCCGGATGCCGTCCACTGCATGCGCTCGGCGCCGGCCAGCGGGTCCGTCGACGCCAGCAGGGCTCCCGCCATTCCGGCATACATGCCGGAAATCACGAAGGCGGCGAGGGTGTAGGGCCGGGTGTTGAAGCCGGTGTAGTTCATGCGCGTCTGGTTCGACTTGATCGCCTTGAGCATGGTGCCGAACGGCGAGCGCGAGATCTTGAGCGCGATGAAGAAACCGATGATCAGCACGACCGCGCAGAAGTAGAAGCCGGGGTACCCCGTCATCTCGACCCCGAACAGCGAGGTCGTCGGCGTCGACACGGTGTCACGCTGGCCGGCCAGTTCCTCGAGGATGCGCGGATCGCTCGGCAGCACCGTGAGACCGGTCTCGCCGTTGGTGATCGGCGTCAGCACCGAGTAGGCGAGATTGTAGGACATCTGGGCGAAGGCCAGGGTCAGGATCGAGAAGTAGATCCCGGTCCGGCGCAGGCTGATGTAGCCGATCGCCACGGCGAAGAGGCCCGAGGTGATCATCGCGAAGAACACCGCCGGCAACACGTTCATCCCCAGCAGCTTGAACGACCAGACCGCCGTGTAGGAACCGACGCCGAGGAAGGCGGCGTGGCCGAAGGACAGGTATCCGGTGAGGCCGAACAGGATGTTGAAGCCGATCGCGAACAGGCCGTAGATCGCCCATTTCTGCAGGAGATCCGGGTAGCCGGCGCCGATGACGCTGGCCCAGATCGGCGCGGTCAGGACGGCGGCGGCGAACAGCACCAGGAAGATCAGGTCGGTGCGGGCGCTGCTGCCCAGCGCGGAGACGGTCGGGGCCATCTGTTAACCCTCCATCACGCCCTTGCGGCCGAGAAGGCCACGGGGGCGGACTTGCAGAACGATCACGGCAACCAGGTAGATGATGATCTGGTCGATGCCGGGAATGATGGACTTCACCTCGTTCATCGAGGCGAAGGACTGAAGGATGCCGAGCAGGAACCCGGCCAGGACGGCACCCGGCAGCGAGCCCATGCCGCCGACGACGACGACGACGAAGGACAGGACCAGGAAGTCCATGCCGATGTGGTAGTCGGGCGGGAGGATCGGCGTGTACATGACGCCGGCCAGGCCGGCGACGATCGCGGCGATGCCGAAGACGATCGTGAAGCGTCGCTCGACATGGATGCCGAGAAGGCCCACCGTCTCGCGGTCCTGCATGCCGGCGCGCACGACCATGCCGAAGGTTGTGAACTGCAGGAAGGCGAACACCATGCCGATCACCGCCAGAGAGAACAGCAGGTAGATCAGCCGCCAGTACGGGTAGACGATGGTCCCGGGGACGCCGAACCAGGCGCCAAGGTCGGCGCTGCCCGCGACCGTCTCCGGCGCTGGGGTGGGGATCGGATTGGCCCCGAACTGCGCCTTGACCACCTCCTGGAGTACGATGGCGAGGCCGAAGGTCACGAGAATCTGTTCGGCGTGGGAGCGGTTATAGAAGAACCGGACCAGGCCGCGCTCCATGATGAGCCCGATCACCAGCATGATCGGGATTGCCGCGATCACCGCGATCGGGACCGCGTAGTCGATGATTATCAGACCGGTGTCGCCGAACCAGGTCTCGAGGTAGGGGACCTCCTTGTAGGCATCGAAGAACGTGATGCTCTCGTCCTTCACTTTCTCCGACAGGGTCAGCAGCTTTTGGATCGTGACGGCGCAGAAGGCGCCGAGCATGAACAGCGCGCCGTGGGCGAAGTTGACCACGCCGAGCGTGCCGAAGATCAGGGTCAGCCCGAGGGCGATCAGCGCATAGGCGCCGCCTTTGTCGAGCCCGTTCAATAATTGAAGAACGATGGCGTCCATGACGCGGTCCCCCCTCAGGGTATTCGGTTTTCTTAAGTATGCCGTCCGGACATCTGATCGACCATAAGTCGAGAGGCGTTCCGACGGGCAAGTCGGGGGCTCCCTTGCGGGAGCCCCCGGTCAGTCATTGCCGGGCGATGCCGTCCGGCATCGCGACCCGCACCCGGTCAGCCGTTGTTGCAGCTGCCGAGGCTGCCGGCGAACTGCGGGATGTTCGGGTCGTAGGTGACCTGCTCGCGCGGGACTTCCTGGACGACCTCCAGGATGTCGAACTGCGAGGACGGGTTCTCCTTACCCTTCACGACCAGCACCTTCTTGAAGCACTGGTGGTCGTCCTTGCGGTACAGGGTCGGGCCGTTGCCCATGCCGTCGAACTCGAAGCCCTCGAGGGCGGCGGCAATCTGGCAGGGCTCGAACGTGCCGGCGCGCTCGGCGGCGTCGGCGTAGAGCAGGGCCTGGACGTAGCAGGTGTGCGCGGCCTGGCTCGGCGGGAAACCGTACTCGGCGCCGAACGACTTCACGAAGGCCTGGGAGCCCGCGTCGCTCAGCGACCAGTGCCAGTTGGTCGACCCGAAGATGCCCTTCACGTTCTCGCCCGCACCCTGAGCCATCAGGCGGCTGTAGAGCGGAACGACCACCGCGAAGTCCTTGCCGTTGACCTGCTTGTCGCGCAGACCGAACTGCACGGCCTGGGTCAGCGAGTTGACCATGTCCTTGCCGTAGTGGTTCAGCACCAGCACGTCGGCCCCGGAGTTCAGAACCGGCGTGATGTACTGCGAGAAGTCACCGGCGCCCAGCGGCGTGCGGACCTTGTTGACGGTCTGCCAGCCGACGGCCTCGGTCGCGTTGGCGATCGACTCCTCCTGGGTCCAGCCCCAGGTGTAGTCGGCCGTCAGGTGGTAGGCCTTGCGGTCCTTGCCGTAGTTCGCCTCGAGCACCGGAGCCAGGGCGGCGCCGGACATGTAGGCGTTGAAGAAGTGGCGGAACCCGTTGGCCCGGCGATCCTTGCCGGTGGTGTCGTTCGAGTGGGTCAGACCGGCCATGAAGATGATGCCGGCTTCCTGACACAGCGACTGGACCGCAATGGCCACACCCGAGGAGGAGCCGCCGGTCACCATGACCACGCCGTCCTTCTCGATCATGCGCTTGGCCGAGGCGCGGGCGGCGTCGGACTTGGTCTGGGTGTCGCCCGTGACGTACTCGACCTTCTTGCCGAGGATGCCGTTGCCCTTGAGGGCCTTGGACGAGAAGGTGTTCAGCATGCCGCCGTCACCCTCGCCGTTGATGTGCTTGACGGCGAGCTGGTAGGCGCGCAGTTCGTCGGCGCCCTCGTCCGCGTACGCACCGGTCTGCGGCACGTTGAAGCCGAGGGTGACGGTGCCGCCCGTCGGCTCGTTCAGATAGGCGTTGGCGCGCTTGGTGAAGAAGTGCGGAGCGGCGAGGCCGGCGGTCAGCGCGACACCCCCCTTCATCATTGAGCGCCGCGAGACGCCCTTATCGAAGACGGTCATTGTTTCCTCCCGTACGGTCTTCGTCCCTGCCGCGTCGTTCCATCTGATGATGATTTAGTGACGGTCCCCGATGACGCGTTTCGCACCACGAACCCGGACTGCGGCTATACGACTGTAGAGGGTAACTGAAAATTTGCAAACTAAGTTGTTGTTTTGAATTGACAAATTTGTCAATTTGAGACACAACGCAACTGCAAAAGTGTAAATTTATGACAGATCCGGCGGTTGGCGAGCCGCTGTCGGCTCCGTCGCGGGGAGGAGGGGACGCGGTATGGCCCTGGAACTGGCGGGGTTTCGGATCCGGGAGCGGCGCAAGCAGATCGGCCTGACCCAGGCCGGGTTGGCCAAGGCCGTCGGCATTTCGCCCTCCTATCTGAACCTGATCGAGGCGAGCAAACGCAACATCGCCGGCGGGCTGCTGAACCGGATCGCCCAGGCGCTGGACCTGGACGCCGAGACGCTGGCGGGTACGACGGAACGTCGGGTGATCGACGACCTGCGCGAGATGGCCGCCGATCCCCGCCTGCGCGGAACACGGTTGCCGGAGGAGGGGGCGCAGGACCTGGTCGCACGCCATCTCGACTGGGCGCAGTCGATCCTGGCGCTGTATCGCGCCTACCTGGATCAGGCGGAAACCGTCTCGGCGCTGTCCGACAGACTGAGCCGGGACCCCTTCCTCGGCGATCTGGTTCACCAGGTGCTCACGCACATCACCACCCTGCGCTCGGTGTCGGAGATCCTGGAGAACGTCGACGACATGCCGGCGGAGCAGCAGCGCCGCTTCCAGGGCATGATGACCGAGGAGAGCGCCAAGCTCAGCGACGTCGCCCAGACGCTGACCGACTTCTTCGAGGTCACGGAGGCCGACACCCGTTCGGTCACGCCGGCCGAGGAGGTCGACGACTTCCTGATCGAGCGCCGGAACCACTTCGCCGAAATCGAGGTCGCTGCCGGGGCCATGCGGCGGGAGGTCGAACGCCAGGGCGAGACGATGATGAGCGCGCTGATCGACTATCTCGATCGGACCCACGGCGTCACGGTGGTCAATCGCGGGCGCGATTCCGCGGCGCCCGTCGCCGGAGAACGGTTCCGCAACCATTGCCGCTACGAGCGCGACAGCCGGACGCTGGTGTTCCTGGACAACGCCTCGATCTCCACCCGGCGCTTTCAGTTGGCGCGACTCGCCGCCGAGCTGACGCTCGGCGATGCGATCCGGGCCGAGATCGACGACCCCCGCCTGTCGACCGAGGCGGCCCGGGCCCAGGCGTTCCGTGTCCTGGCGTCCTACGCGGCAAGCGCGGCGCTGCTGCCGTACGACAGCTTTCTGGCGGATGCCGTGGACTGCCGGTACGACATCGAGGTGCTGCGCCAGCGCTACGCGGCGAGCTTCGAACAGGTGGCCCACCGTCTGATCACCCTGCGTCGGCGCGGCGCCGAGGGGATTCCCTTCGCCTTCCTGCGCTCGAATCCGGCGGGGCATGCGACCAAGCGGTTTCCGCTGCCCGGCCTGCCGCTCCCGCGCTACGGCCATGCCTGTCCGCTCTGGGCGATCTACCAGTCGTTCCAGACCCCGGACAGGGTGGTCCGTCAGCTCGCGGAGTTTCCGGACCGGGGTCGGTTTCTGTTCATCGCCCGGACCGTCACCAAGCAGCCGGCCACGTTCCACGAGCCTCCGGTGCTGCATTCCGTCATGCTGGCCTGCGAGGCGATGCATGCGGACGAGACCGTCTATGCCGACGGTCTGGATCTCAGCGCCCGCGAGATGGCCGCCCGGGTCGGCCCGAGCTGCCGTCTCTGCCCGCGTCTGGACTGCCTGCACAGGGAGGAAGAACCGATCGTCCGCAGCGAGGTGCCCTGAGTGTCCCGCCAAGGGCCGATGCGGCGGTGGATGAGGGGGCGGATGGGAGGCCGAAGGCTCTGAACCGTTCCCATGCGCCGCGGTTCGGCGCTACACTGGCGGAAACGACGCCGGAACAACCGGCGATCCCCGGGAGAGGAAACCGATCGTGCCGGCACATGTGCTGATCGCCGAGGACGAGCCCAATATCGTCGAATCCCTCAGTTTCATCCTGAGTCGGGAAGGCTGCGAGGTGACGGCGGTGTTCGATGGCAGGGCCGTGATCGACAAGATCGCGACCATGAGGCCGGATCTGGTGATTCTCGACGTGATGCTGCCGAAGATGAACGGGTTCGAGGTCCTGAAATGGATCAAGACCAACCCCGATCTGCGCAGCGTGCCGGTGATGATCCTCACCGCCAAGGGCCAGGACAAGGACCGCAAGACGGCGGAGGAACTCGGCGCAGACGCCTTCGTGACCAAGCCGTTCTCGAACCGCGAAGTGGTGGAACGGGTCATCACGCTGGCCACGGCCTGACTCCGCGCGGTGCGGACCATGTCGGCGCGGCCAGCCCCCACCAAGATCCGTGACGCCGTCGCGCTGATGGTTCTGGTCGGCACCTGGCTCGTCATGCCGCCGATGCTCAGCGTGGTGAACCAGCCGACATCGCTGTTCGGTATTCCCAGTCTGGTCGTCTACGTGTTCGCGGTCTGGGCGGTGCTCATCGTGTTCACCCGGATCATGGCGCGCCGCGCCGGTCAGGCACTGGAACGCGAGGAAACGGAAGCGGCGGTCCCGGAGCGGGAGATCGACTGATGCTGTCGGCCGACGTCGTTCTCGCCACCGCGCTCGCCTACGTGGCGCTGCTGTTCCTTGTCGCGTTCGTCAGCGACCGCCGCGCCCGCAGCGGCCGGGTCGGGCTGGCCCATTCTCCGCTGATCTACACGCTGTCGATCTCGGTCTACTGCACCTCCTGGACCTTCTACGGCGCGGTCGGCTCGGCCGCGCGCAGCGGCCTCGAGTTCATCACCATCTATCTCGGCCCGACCCTGGTCTTCGTCGGCTGGTGGTTCGTGCTGCGCAAGCTGGTGCGCATCGGCCGGGTTCACCGGATCTCCTCGGTCGCCGATCTGGTCTCCTCGCGCTATGGCAAGAGCACGACGCTCGCGGTGCTGGTGACCGTGATCGCGGTGATCGCGAGCACGCCGTACATCGCCCTCCAGCTCAAGGCGGTGACGATCAGCTTCTCGGTCGTCGGCAGCGCCGGCAACGAGGCGGTCCTGGACGTCTACACCGCGTTCTGGGTGGCCGCCGGCATGGCCGCCTTCACCATCCTGTTCGGCACCCGCAACATCGACGCCAACGAGCGCCACCACGGGGTGGTGGCCGCCATCGCGCTGGAGGCGCTGGTCAAGCTGGTCGCCCTGCTGGCGGTCGGCGGGTTTGTGGTCTTCGGCGTCGCCGGCGGGCTGGACGAGGTGTTCGCCATGCCGGGCGCGGCGGTCGTGGTCGACCCGGACGCCGTGTTCGGCCCGCGCTGGGTGGCGATGACGTTTCTGGCCGGTACCGCCATCCTCTGTCTGCCGCGACAGTTCCAGGTCACGGTCGTGGAGAACGCCGACGAGGGGCAGCTGCGAACCGCGTCCTGGCTGTTCCCGCTCTACCTGTTCCTGATGTGCTGCTCGATCATGCCGATCGCCATCGCCGGCCTGACCCTGTTGCCGCCGGGGTCGAACCCGGACATGTTCGTCCTGACCCTGCCGATGGCCCAGGGGCAGGATGCGCTGGCGCTGCTGGCGTTCATCGGCGGCTTCTCCTCGGCGACCTCCATGGTGATCGTCGCCTGCATCGCCCTGTCGATCATGGTTTCCAACCACATCGTCATCCCGGTGGTGCTGCGCCTGCCGGTGCTGAGCCGGGCGATCAGCGGCGACATGAAGCGGCTGCTCCTGTTCAGCCGGCGGATCAGCATCGCGCTGCTGCTGCTGCTCGGTTTCGGCTACTTCGTCGCCAGCGCCCAGTCCGACGCCCTGGCGGCGATGGGGCTGATCGCCTTCGCCGGGGTGGCGCAGATCCTCCCGGCCATGGTCGGCGGCCTGTACTGGCGATCGGCCTCGAAGGCGGGGGCCGCGGCCGGCATGTTCGTCGGGTTCGTGCTGTGGATGTACACGCTGGTGCTGCCGAACTTCGAGGGCGTGTGGCTGGTGTCGTCGGTTCTGATCGAGCAGGGGCCCTGGGGCATCGGCTGGCTGCGACCGCACGCGCTGTTCGGCATGCCGGGCAGCGATCCGCTGGTCCATTCGGTGTTCTGGAGCATCAGCTTCAACGTGCTGATGTTCGTCGTCGTCTCGCTGATCCGCGAGCAGAATCCGCTGGAGCGCCTGCAGGGCACCCTGTTCGTCGACGTGTTCCGCAACCCGGCGGAGAGCGAGGGGCGGTTCATCAGTCGCTCGGCGACGATCGACGACCTCTACATCATGACCCAGCGCATCCTCGGCGCCGAGGAGGCCCAGCGGGTGTTCGCCGAATTCGCCCAGCGCCAGGGCGGTGTCGGCGACATGCCGCGTCCGGATGCCGCCTTCATCGCCCATCTGGAGCGGCTGCTCGCCGGTGGCATCGGGGCCGCCTCGGCGCGGGTGATGATCAGTCAGGTGGTGACCGGCGAGACCATCAGCCTGGACGAACTGATCCGGCTGGTGGACGAGACCCAGCAGGTGATCGAGTACTCCCAGCGCCTGGAGGCCAAGAGCCAGGAGCTGCAGGAGACCGCCAAGGCGCTGCAGGACGCCAACGAGCGGCTGCGCATGCTGGACGCCCAGAAGGACGACTTCCTCAGTCAGGTCAGCCACGAGGTCCGCACGCCGATGGCCTCGATCCGCTCGTTCTCCGAGATCCTGCTGGACAATCCGGACCTGGAATCCGACCGCGCGCGCAAGTACCTGAAGATCATTCAGGACGAGACCCTGCGCCTGTCCCGTCTGCTCGACGAGATCCTCGACGTCTCCCATCTCGACAGCGGTCAGTTCGCGTTGCGGCTGGAGGATGTCGACGGCGCGCGGATCCTCGAGCATGCGGTCGAGACCAGCCGGGGCATGGCCGCCAGCGCCGGCGTGTTGATCGACTACGGCCCCTGCGTCGCCGAAGCGCCGATCCGTGCCGACGGCGACAGGCTGGCCCAGGTGTTCATGAACGTCCTTTCCAACGCCATCAAGTACAACACCAGCGAGCACCCGCAGGTGACGGTCAGCAGCCGGATCGATGACGGTGTCTATTTCGCCTATGTCGATGACAACGGTCCTGGCATTCCGGCCGAAGACCGGGAGCGGATCTTCGCCAAGTTCGCGCGCGGCCGCGAGCTGACGCTGCGCCATCGCACCGGCGCGGGGCTCGGTCTGGCGATCAGCCGCAGCATCGCCCGCATGCTCGGTGGCGACCTGGAGCTGCTGCCGGAACCTGGGCGCAGCGCCGGACGGGGCGGGGCGCGTTTCCGCGTCAGGTTGCCTCTGCGGGCCGAGACGGCAGCGGCGGCGGGTGAATAGCCGGAACTCGGTGCTATATCCCTGGCGGTCCGGTCATCTCCGCGGAAGGCGTCGCATGTCCCCCACTGAGAGCATTGACGCGTCAGCGCTGCGCCTGGATGTCCGCGACGGTCTTCCGGAGACCTTGCGCGTCCTGGTCGCGGCGCTGCCGGCGGAAAGCTGGCCGGCGCATCCCGGATTTGATGGGCTGACCCGGTTCTGGCTGGAGAAGCATGCCGCGTTCCGCCGGCTGCTTGAGACGATCCGCGCCGATGCCGGTACTGCGGCGGCCGGCGACATGGCGGCGGAGCGGTACGTTCCCCAACTGCACCGCCAGGCGAGCATGCTGCTCGGCGACCTCCACGGTCATCACACGGTCGAGGACGCGCACTATTTCCCGCAGCTCCGCCGGTTGGAGCCTTCGGTGGCGCGCGGCTTCGACCTGCTGGAGGCGGATCACCGGGACCTGGACGCCCGCCTGCACGCCTTCGCGGAGGGCGTGAACGGCGTTCTGGGGGCGGCTCAGGGCGGGTCGCCGCTGCCGGACGTCGTCGAGCCGTTCGCCGCCACGGTGGGCGGCTTCGGACGATTGCTCGACCGGCACCTGGTCGACGAGGAGGAGATCGTCATCCCCGCTCTTCTCAGGCTGTCCGGCGGGTGAGGGCGCTCACTGACCCGTGTCCGGCGCTCCGATCACGCCCGAGAACTTGAGCGCCATCAGGAACACCACGCCCCATAGTGCGAGATTGACGCCGATCAGAATGCCGAGTTGCAGCAGAAAGCCGCCGACATGGCCGTGACCGGCCCAGCGCATCGGCTCTTCCGCTGCGGCGGGCGGCGGTTTCCGGGTCGGGCTGCCGGAAGGGGAGGACGTGCGGGCCATGGCGGTGCCTGAAGTGACGCCGGCGAGGCTATCAGAGCCCGCCGCCGCCGTCGCCACGATTTGTCGGTCGGTGGCGATCCCCAGACGCCGACCGGTTCCGTGTTAGATGGCCCGGATCAGATGAGCCAGGATCAGATGAGATAGTCGGCGTTGAACTGGAACATCCGGCCTTCGTCCGCGCCGTAGAACAGATAGTGGATCACGGGGTTGAGACCGGAGGCGGCAACGTCCGGATTGTCCGCAAGATAGGCATCGGCGTCGAACCACCGGGACGGATCTCGTCCCTCCTGGTGGCCGAACGTCGTGTAGTGCAGGAACGGGTTGACGCCCTGCTCCCGCACGTCCGGGTTCTCGTCCAGGTAGGCGTTGCCGTCGAACAGCATATTGGGATCCCGACCCTCCAGTCCGCCGGAGTCCAGGTAGTGGTTGTAGGCGGTCGTCTGGTCGTATCCGGACCGGGCCACATCCGGATTGCTCTCCAGATAGGTTACCGCATCGAAGCCGGCGATGTCGGTTCCGTCGACCGTGTCGACCAACCTGTTGCCGTCGTCGAAGGCGACGATCTCGACATCGCTGAGAATGTCGGTCTCGCTGCCGTAGACCACCTGAACCGTCCCGTCGGGCAGGATGCTGAGGCTGTAGTCGCTCGACAGGCCCGTGTACCGCGCGATGTCGGTCCCGCGGCCACCGTCCAGGTAGTCGTCCCCGTCGCCCCCGAAAAGAAAGTCCTCGCCACGGCCGCCGAACAGGCTGTCCGCGCCGTCGGATCCCACCAGCGTGTCGTCGCCGTCGCCGGTGTAGGCGGTCTCGATGACGGTACCCGTCGCGAGCGAGAAGTCGGCGGTGCCGATCGAGCCGACGCCGCCGTCCAGTCGGATGACCGCGTCGACGGTGAGTGCGGCGGCGTTGATCTGATCGGTGCCGCCATCCGTGTCCGACAGGACGGACCGGGTGGTGTCCGCGGCCGCCAGGTCGACGTACTGATCGGTGTAGATGTAGCGGTCGTCGACCGTCGTCTCGCCCCCGTACAGGGACAGGGAACTGGATTCCAGGACCGCTCCGCCCTCCGAAGACATGTCGGTGATCTCGAGGGTCCAGGTACCGAGCGCCGACTCGCCATATGACTGGGTCGTCATGAGATCGGCGTCGTCGGTCGTCAGGAAAGTGAGAATGACGTTCTCCGTGCCGTCATCGTCACCGTCACCGTCATCGTCGGTAGAGTTCGGATCGAAATGATCGTAGATGTCGTAGTCCGGCGTGTGGGCCAGATAGCTTACTGTCCCGTCCGGAGAGGTGAGGGCGATCTGAAGGTTGCCGATGAAGCCGTTGCTGATGTCGAGCGATACGACCGCTTCCTCGACCCGCATGTCCAGGGTGACCTCGAAGGTCTCGACGACACTCGCGCTGCCTCCCGAGGGCAGCGACTGTGCCGACCCGCCGCTGATCGTCTGGATGTCCAGGTTGGCGTGCGTCCGCGCTACCGATGTCCAGGTCTCGGCAAGCCGGACGGCGGCCGCGGCGTCGACCTGGCCGAAGCCGAAGTCATGGCTGACCGTCAACCCGCCGCCGTTCCAGTCCTCGGCGCCGTTCGTCTGCTCGACCCACGGGTAGGCGAGGACCTGAGCCACGGCGCTCGTGACGAAGGGCTCGTCCTCGGAGGAAAAGGTTTCGGTTCCCAAGAAACGGGAGTGGCCGGCCAGGAGCTCGGCTTCAGTCAGCGCCGATGCGCCGGTGTCATAGGCCGAATAGGCGAGGATGTCCTTGATGTCGCGGTATCCCAGTGTCGGGTTCGCTTCGAGGACCAGGGCTGCCACACCGGAGACGATGGGGGCGGAAAACGAGGTTCCGGTCGAATCAGCATACCCGTCATCGAAGCCGCTGACGCCAAAGACCTCGTCGCCTGGAGCGGCGACGAAGACGTTCGAGCCCGGCGTCGAGAAGGTCGCGATCTTGCCGTCGCTGTCGGTCGCCGCAACCGAGATCTGAAATGGAGAATTGGTCGTTCGATCGGAGACGGCCTGCATGGTCGTCAGACGGTCGTTTCCGGCGGCGAACACGTTCAGGGTTCCAAGACCCTCCCGGCCATCCCGCGCGAGACTCTCGGTCGCGTCGGGCTCGGACACGGTCAGAAAGAACACATTGCCGTAGCTGTTGTTGGTGACATCGGCGAAGTCCGCATGGGCCAGCGCCTCGTTCGTGTCCGCGAACACGCCCTCGTCGTCGGTGACACGGATACCGGTGAGCGTGGCGCCCCAGGCGACTCCGACCCCCAGGTTGCCGTCGAGGGCCGACGAGGCGAATCCGCCAACCGCGGTGCCGTGGGAGTCACTGTCGACGACCGGAGCCGCGTCGTCGCTCCCGGTAACGGAATTATAGTCGAGTTCCGTATCGTAGACGGGAGCGAGATCCGGATGGGTGTAGCGGACGCCATCGTCGACGATCGCAATCAGGACGCCGGCACCTGAGTAGTCGAACCAGGCCTCCGTGGCCCGGATGTCCATGCCGGCGGTTCCGAAGAACTCTCCGGTGTTGTCGAGATGCCACTGCGCTGCGAACAGCGGTTCGGATGGATAGTAATGCACTGTGCCCCCCGCACCTTTTTCCGATGCCTGCGGTCGTGTCGGTCCCGCGCGTTCCCTCGACACGTGCCGCCATAGCGGTCGCTTCACTCCCGGATGACGGAAGGGTAGTCAGATACGCTTGCGTATGGGAGACCCGAAATCCGACGGGGGGCTGCCCCTTATGCTACGGGCCCATCGGCCGGGTCGAGCGTTCCCGGCTTCGGGGGAGGCGGCAGCCCGAGAGGAACTACATCCCCACGAGGAACAGCGTGATCGCCGGGAACAGGGTGAGGATGACCACGCGGACCAGGTCGCTGACCAGGAACGGCACGGTGCCGCGATAGGTCTGCGCCATCGGCACGTCGCCGGCCATCGAGTTGATGACGAACAGGTTCATGCCGACGGGCGGTGTAATCAGGCCGACTTCGACCACGATCAGCACCAGGATGCCGAACCAGAGGGCGAAGGCCTCCGGATCCATGGCGAAATCCAGTTCCGAGACGACCGGAAAGAAGATCGGCACGGTCAGGAGGATCATCGACAGCGAGTCCATGAAGCAGCCGAGGATCAGGTAGAGCACCAGGATCGCCGCCAGCACGGTGTAAGGCGGGAAGCCCTGGGTGGTCACCCACTCCGCCGCCTCCTGCGGCAGCTGCGCGAAGGCGAGGAAGGTGTTGAACACCGCAGCGCCGAGCACGATGAAGAAGATCATCGCGGTCGACGAGGCGGTCTGCAGGAGCGAGGTCTTCAGCTTCTCGAGCGTCAGGCCGCGGTTCGCCAGCGCGATGAGGCCGGTGCCGGCGGCGCCGAACGCCGCCCCCTCGGTCGGCGTGAAGATGCCGGCATAGATGCCGCCGACGACGACCGCGAACACCGTGAGGACCGGCCAGATCCGCCACAGGGCCCGGAAGCGGTCAGCCATCGGCGCCGGATCGCGGTGACCGGCGCTCTGCGGATTGAGTCGGACATAAACGGCGATCGCCAGCATGTAGCCGACTGCGGCCAGGATGCCGGGCACCACGGCGGCGACGAACAGCTTGGCGATGTTCTGCTCGGTCAGGATGGCGTAGATCACCAGCACCACCGAGGGCGGGATCAGGATGCCGAGCGTGCCGCCGGCCGCGAGCGCGCCCGTCGACAGCGCGCCGGAATAGCCGAAGCGCTTGAGCTCTGGCAGCGCGACCTGGGCCATCGTCGCCGCCGTGGCGAGGGACGACCCGCAGATCGCGCCGAACCCGCCGCAGGCGCCGACCGCGGCCATCGCCACCCCGCCCTTGCGGTGGCCGAGCCAGGACTCCGCCGCGTCGAACAGCGCCTTGGACAGGCCGCCATGGGTGGCGAACTGGCCCATCAGCAGGAACAGCGGGATGATCCCCAGTGAATAGTTGGAGAACGTGTCGTAGGTCATCGACTTCATCTGCGACATGACCTGGAGCCAGGAGCCGTTGACCAGGACCGAACCGGCGATCCCGAGGCCGAGCATCGCCAGTCCGATCGGCATCCGCAGACCGATCAGCAGCAGCAGGACCGGGAACGACCAGAGGGCGATCTCGAGCTTGTCCATCAGACCGGCTCCCCGCGCGCGAAGGCGGCCCGGGTCTCGACGACGCTGCGCACCACGGTCCAGGCGGCGACAACGACGAACACCCCGGCGACCGGGACGCAGACCGCGTAACCCCACCAGACCGGAAACTGCAGGATGAAGGTGGTCTCGTTGTACTGCATCTTGTCCAGCATGCCGGCCCACAGGCGCCACAGGATGAAGCCGGCGACGACCGTCATCAGCGCGTTGAAAAGAACAGAGAGGGCGGCGTCGGCGCGCGGGCCGAGCAGTTCGACGAAGACGTCGACGGCGACGTGGCCGCGCTGGATCTGGCACCAGGGCAGAAAGCAGAAGATCGCCAGGGCCGTCGCCGCCTCGACTAATTCGAAATCGCCGGGAACCGGAGCGAGACCGGCCCAGACCAGGGCCCGGCCGCTGACGCTGACGACGACCAGGACGGTCACCAGGATGAGCAGCACGCCGCCGAGCAGGGCCAGCAGGCGGGACAGGCCGGTCAGCAGGTCGCAGAGTGTCCGGTACACGCGCTCACCCTTCGTTCGATGTCGAGCAGGCTAAAGAAAAGGCAGGCGGGAGTCCCGCCTGCCTCGTCGGATACGCCGTGCCGGCGTTACTGCGCCTCGGCCTCCAGCAGCGCGCGGGCGTCGGCGGCCAGACCCGTGCCGTCCATGCCCTTGGCATCCATCTCCGCGACCCAGGCATCGACCACGGGGGCCGCGGCGGCCTTCCAGCGCGCGGCTTCGGCCTCATCGAGGGTGATGATGGTGTTGCCCGACTTCTGCGCCTTGGCCTGGCCGATCTGATCGACCTCGTCCATCACGCGGCCGGCCCAGGCGGCGGCGGCGACGCCGGAGTTGTCGTCGATCACCTTCTTGAGGTCGTCAGGCAGCGCATCGTAGCTGCCCTTGTTCATGGCGAACATGAACGTGGCGGTGTACAGGCCGCGGTCGCCGGAGAAGCCGGTGTGATTGCCCACCAGTTCGGTCATCTTCAGCGGCAGGGTCACCTCCCACGGGATCACCGCGCCGTCGATCACGCCCTTGGAAACCGCCTCGGGAACCGCCGGCACCGGCATGCCGACCGCCACCGCGCCGAGTTCCTCGAGCAGGCTGGTGATCACACGGGTCGGTCCGCGCAGTTTCATGCCCTGAAGATCCTCGAGCTTGTTCACCGGGCTCTTCGAGTGGATCAGGCCCTGGCCGTGGGCGTGCACGGCGATGATCTTCAGGCCCGGAAAGTCGTTCTGCATATGCTTGTCGGCATATTTCTGGAACGCGATAGAGGTCTGCTCGCCGTTGGTGACCATGAACGGCAGTTCGAACGCCTCGGCGCGAGGGAAGCGGCCCGGCGTGTAGCCCAGCACCGTCCAGACCATGTCGACCACGCCGTCGGTCACCTGCTGCGCCAGTTCCGGCGGCTTGCCGCCGAGCTGCATCGACGGGTAGTGCTCGACCTCGATCCGCCCGCCGGACTCCTTCTCGACCTTCTCGCTCCAGGGCTCCAGGAACTTGCCGGGGATGGCGGCTTTCAGGGGCAGGAACTGGTGCAGTTTCAGCGTGACCTCGGCGGCCGTGGCCGGCCCGGCGATCGACAGAACGCCGGCGGCTACGACGCCCGCGGAGAGCAGTTTCTTGAGCATTGATCGGTCCTCCCTATTGCTCATTTTCCGGTTGTTTAGACTGTTTCCAAAATGGTCGACAAGGTCGTTGTTCCCGGGACCGCATCTCGGTCCCGCCACCCGTAGGTCGCTCGGCGCGATCAGGGTCGTGCATCTCCAGCGTCTCCCGTTACTCCGATACCAGGGCGAGGCCCGGCACCTTTGTCATCAGCCTGCGGTCCACGATCACCACGTCCAGGTTCGTAAGGGCCAGGCGCGCGTGCTCCCGCGCGACGGCCTCGGCCCGAGCACCCTCGCGCAGTTCGATCGCGTTGACGATGGCCCGGTGCTGCGCCTGCGCGACGATGAGGGAGGTCCAGATCTCCGGCATCTCCGACTGGGCCGAGATGAAGGAATTCGGCGCGGCGAAGGAGAGCTTCGTCACCCGTTCCAGCTCGCGACGGATGATGTCGCTGCCCGACAGTGCGTGCAGTTGGTCGTGAAAGTCGCCGTTGCGGTCGCTGTAGGCCCGGAAGTCCATGTCGTCCTGAGCGGCGACGATACGGTCGAGGTCCACCAGGAGGGCGTGCATGGATCGCAGGCGGGCCGGGGCGACGCCGCGCTCGGCGGCAAACCGGGCGGCGGTTCCTTCGAGCACGCCCCGCAGTTCGATCGCATCGGCGACGTCGGCCGGGGTGAACCCGCGCACCGCATAACCGCCCGAAGGTATCGCCTCCAGCACGCCTTCCTGGGCCAGCTGGGCAAGCGCGGCGCGGATCGGCGTGCGCGACAGTCCGAACTGCGCGGAGAGGTTCACCTCCGACAGCCGCTCGCCGGGAGCGACCTGTCCGGAGAAGACCAGTTCGCGGATGCCAAGCAGTGCCTTGAAGCTCTGTGAACCACTGCCTTTGGGCTGGTTGGTCGACATCTCTTATCCCAGGCCGCCGACGTGGCCGTATAGAAGAGCGACATGTATACAAGGCTGTTGTAGCTGGTGGGATAAGGCCTGTAGCGGTTGGAGTCTGACCCCTGCAGGATTGAGGGGAAAGCGCCAGATATTGCCGCCTACAGCGTCCCGTGCGCCCAAGGGTGTGTGCCCATCTGTCAAGCGTTTCCTCCCGATCCTCTATTGTGATCGTACACGTATTGTATACATGATGCATCGGCAGGATGGCAACGAGACGCGGGCGATCGTGACTCCCCGCGGGGTGGGGTGGTCAATCGGACCTCGACCCGAACGCCGGCCCGGACTGTTCGCCACCGACCGGAGGCAACGCGGACTTTCAGGGATGCAGGCTTCCGGGGATTCGGGCTTGCAGGGACGTGAATCCCAGGCGTCGTTAACGTTATTTTTACATCGTTGACCTAGCTTTCAGGTCGTTCTCGGGAGGACAGAATGGCCGACGCCGCTCAATCCGACGGTCAGGGCAAGAAGAACTATGATTTCGGCGCCTCCGAGGCTGCCGTCGATCGGCTCTACGCCCTGCCGCTGCATGACGTGCCGCTTCAGACCCTGGGTCTGAAGAAGGCGACGATGATCAAGAACGCCCATCTCGAAAGCGTGGTCGAGCTGTTTCGCGGTGAGGGGATCGGCAGCGGTCAGATCCGGATCGACGAGATTCCCCAGTTCTTCGATCAGGACCCGAAGACCCTCGAGGCCGATGTCGAGATCCTGCGCCGTCTGGCCGAACTCGAGAGCTTCGACGTCTTCTCCCTGCGCATCGAACTGCGGCGGATCGACGTCGACTTCACCGGCACCGATGCGCTCAATCTCTCGCCGGAGAAACGGGCCGAACTGTCGGAGTACATGGCGTCTTTCACCCGGCCGCTGATCATGAAGATCTACGGTCAGCAGCAGGACGCGTCGGAGGCCAGCGAGCTTATCGACCTGGTGCGCAAGCCCAATCGCGACGATGCGATGAGGGCGCTCAAGGAGTTGGCGGACACGCTGAAGATCGGCCTCGACGATGTGCCCAAGTTTCTGGAGGAATGCGGCGACGTCTTCCTCAGCCTCAGCTACTTCCGTGACGCGCTGGACGAGGTGACCGGGGCGATCCCCGACATGATCGACTGGATGAACGATCTGAACGACAACTTCCAGATCCGCTCGGATCCGGCCAACCAGCGTGTCATCTCCGAGATCGCCGCCGACCTGACCGATATCTCCACGAGTCTGGTCGGTCGCTTCGACATGTTCGACCAGCGCTCGCAGAAGCTCTGGGACGACATCGACCCGCAGGCCTTCGAGGCCTTCCGCGACTTCGTGCGCGACCATCACGTCTCGCTAGCGGCCGTGCTGTGCGGCCTGACGGTGAAGATGAAACTTTGGACCGAGCGGTTTCCGTCGCGCGGCGGCGCCCCGATGAAGCGCCTCGAATTCATCAAGGGCGAGATGCTGCCGGGCCTGGCGCGGATCAAGAAGCGCGAGACCGGTCACTAATCGCCCGGGCCCATCGGATGGCGCCCGCAAAAAAAATCTCAGCAAAGATCGTCGCGTTAACCTTTCCTTTGCCGACCGCTTCGTAGAGTCGCTCTGGAACACAGCGGACCGGGTCCGCCGAGCAGGAGACACACGATGAACGCGCTCACCCCGCAGACCAATGATACCGGCGCCGCCATGACGCTGACCGACGTGATCCAGTTCGTGACCGTCAAGGTCGGGGGGCAGAGCTTCGGCATCCCGGTGCTGGACGTCGAGGACATCATCGGGCCGCAGCCCGTCACCCGGGTCCCGCTGTCGCTGCCGGTGATCCGCGGGTCGTTGAACCTGCGTGGCCGTATCGTCACCGCGGTCGACCTGCGCACGCGTCTCTCGCTGCCGCCGGCGGACACGGACGCCCATATGAACGTGGTGGTGGAGTACAAGGGCGACCTCTACAGCCTGGTCGTCGATGAGGTCGGAGACGTCCTGAGCCTCTCGTCCGCCGCGATCGACCCGCACCCGGCGACCATGTCGGCCAAGCTGCGTGAAGTCTCCAACGGCATCCATAAGCTGGAAGGCGAGCTGCTGGTGCTGCTCGACGTCTCCGAGGTCCTTTCTTTCTGACGCCACGATCCGGGTCTCCGGCCCCTCACAGGAGGTGAGTTCATGTCCATCTGTCTGATCGTCGATGACTCCTCTGTCGTGCGGAAAGTCGCACGTCGGATCGTCGAGAAGTTCGGCTACACGGTCGCCGAGGCGGCCGATGGCACCGACGCCCTGGATTACGTGACCAGCAATCCGATGCCGGAGGCGATCCTGCTCGACTGGAACATGCCGCAGATGCAGGGCATCGACTTCCTGGAGAACCTGCGCAAGCTGCCGGGCGGCAAGGAGCCCAAAGTGGTCTTCTGCACCACCGAGAACGACATGCAGAAGATCAGCCGCGCGCTGTGGGCGGGAGCCGACGAATACATCATGAAGCCCTTCGACGAGGACATTCTGGCGACCAAGTTCGCCACCGTCGGCCTGCGCTCCGCCGCCTGAACCGCAACAAACGCGTCCAGGGGGTCGCCATGAACCATTCCGACTTCGAGCACTTTGTCGGCTTTCTGAAGTCCAAGGCCGGCATCGTCATCACGTCCGAGAAGGCCTATCTGGTCGAGAACCGCCTGGCCCCGATCGCCCGCAAGTACGGGCTCGCCTCCGCCGCCGACGTCCTCACCAAGCTTCGCCGGTCGCCCCCGACGCCGCTGGTCAACGATGTGCTTGACGCGATGACCACGAACGAGACGCTGTTCTTCCGCGACCAGCGACCGTTCGACCAGTTCCGCGACAAGGTCCTTCCGACCCTGCTCGAGCGGAACGCGGCGTCCAGGCGGATCCGAATCTGGTGCGCCGCGTGCTCCAGCGGTCAGGAGCCGTATTCCCTCGCCATGCTGTTCGCCGAGCTCGGCCCCAAGGTCGCCGGCTGGCGGCTGGACATTGTCGGCACCGACATCTCCAAGTCGATCCTCGAGAAGGCGAAGAAGGCGGAGTACTCCCAGTTCGAGGTTCAGCGCGGTCTCCCGATCACCATGCTGGTGAAATACTTCGAACAGAAGGGCGAGGCCTGGGCGCTGAAACCGGACATCAAGAGCAAGGTCTCGTTTCGCGAGTTCAACCTGCTCGACAATCCGCGGTCGCTGGGCCAGTTCGACGTCGTGTTCTGCCGCAACGTGCTGATCTACTTCGACCAGGAGACCAAGGGGCAGATCCTGGCGCGGATCGCCGGCATCATGCCGCAGGACGGCCATCTGTTCCTCGGCGGTGCCGAGACGGTACTCGGCGTTTCCGACAAGTTCGCCGCCGCTCCCGGTCTGCGCGGGATCTACTTGCCGACCGAAAAGTCCGCGGCCCGCGCCGCCTGAGGCGCCACCTCGCGTTTCACTCCGTCCATCCGATCCGGAGCCAGGTTCCGGACCCGGTGGACGGAGCGATCTATGACAGGCGACCTATCCGGAAACCGTGACACCGAACTCCCTCGCGGCGCCGATCAGGCGTTCCGCAAGGCTGTGCGCGTAGCCGCGGGGCATATGGACGTCGAACACCGACGGTCCCCGGCGCCTGTCGAGCGTCACCGCGACATGGAACAGCGCCGTCGACGCCACCCGATCCTCCGGGAAGAGGCGTGGGTGCAGGTCGATGCCGGTGCCCTTCGCGAGGACGTCGCGTGCGTGGCGACCGCTCAGCCGCAGTGTGGCCCGGCCATGACCCTGGTCGACGACGGCCGCACCGCTGTCGCCGATGAGGGCCTGGACCCGTGAGACGAGATCGGGCGCGTCGATGGCCACCGCCATCCAACGCCCGGGTCCGATACTCAGAAGGCGCAGTCCGTCGATCGAGACCGCGTGGCCCGCCGGAGGCAGCGGAAGGCCGATCCGTTCCATCCGCTCCGGCGGACAGTCGATCTGCACCTGATCGAGGGTACGGGCGACGATCGTGACCTCGGCCGGGTCGTCGCTTGCGGTTTCGGAGAACAGCGCTGCGAAGGGCGAGGTCCGCGGAGGCGTTGGTGCGAGGTCAGTCACGGAGCCGCTCTCCCTGCGGGTCGTAGAAAACGGGGTCGGTGACCCGCACCTCCACGCTCCGGTCGCGGAGCGGGAACGCGGCCCAGAGGGTCTCTCCCTTGCGCTCGAGACCGCCGGCGACGAAGCCCAGGGCGATCGGATGGCCGACCGTCGGCGACAGGTAGGCGCTGGAGGAGACGTGGCCGAGCTTGGTCACCGGCGGCGGCGCATCAGGCCGCTCGACCAGGATCGCGCCGGCCGGGATCCGGGTCTTCCCGTCGACCGGCACCAGACCGACCAGCTTGGGGCGGGCCGGGTCGGTGTAGGCGGGCTTGTCCAGCATCCCGCGGCCGACGAACCACTTCTTCGTGCTCGCCATACGGCCCATGCCGGCATCGTCGAGCGTCACGCGACCGTCCAGTTCGGCGTGGGTCACGTGGCCCTTCTCGATGCGCATGATGCCCATCGCCTCGGTGCCGTAGGGGCGTATCCCGTGGTCGCCGCCCGCCGACATCAGGGTGTCCCATACCCGCATGCCCCAATCGGCAGGCGCGTTCACCTCGTAGCTCAACTCGCCGGAGAAGCTGATGCGGAAGATCCGCACGGGAACACCGGCGATGCGGGCCGTGGTGACCCCCATGAAGGGCAGGGCGGTATCGGACACGTCGGTTCCGTCCTCGACCGTCGCTGCCAGCACGTCGCGTGCCTTCGGTCCGGCCAGCGCCATTGCCGCCCACTGCTCGGTGACCGAGCACGCGTGTACGTCGAGGTCCGGCCAGACCACCTGCAGGTACCATTCGATCAGCGCCATGACGTCGCCGGCATGGGCCGTGGTGGTGGTCATCAGGTAGTGGTTCTCGCCGAGGCGGGAGGTGGTGCCGTCGTCGTAGACGATGCCGTCCTCCCGCAGCATGAGGCCATAGCGCGCCTTACCGATGGCGAGGGTCTTGAAACCGTTGGCGTAGAGGCGGTTCAGCAGCTCTGCCGCATCCGGTCCCTGGATATCGATCTTGCCCAGGGTGGAGACGTCGACGAGGCCGACGGCATTGCGGGTGTTTACCACCTCGCGGGTGATCGCGGCGTCCATGAAGCGCTTCAGATCCGGCTCGTCCGCCTCCAGGTAGTATTGCGGGCGCAGCCAGTGGCCCGCCTCGACGAACACGGCGCCGTTGGCGGCGTGCCAGTCGTGCATGGCGGAGCGCCGGACCGGCGTGTGATGCCGACCCCGGTCGCCGCCGGCGAAGGCGCCCATGGCGACGGGGGTGTAGGGCGGGCGGAAGCGGGTCGTGCCGACCTGCGGGATCGGTTCGCCGCGGGCCGCCGCCATCAGGGCATGGCCGATGACGTTCGAGGTCTTGCCCTGATCGGTGCCCATGCCGAGCGTGGTGTAGCGCTTGAGGTGCTCGACCGAAACGAACCCCTCGCGATGGGCCAGGACCACGTCGTCGGCGGTCACGTCGTCCTGCAGGTCGACGAAGCGTTTCTTGCCCGTTCCGACGGCCCAGAACGCCTGGAGCGGGCGCGACTCCGGCTCGTCGGTGCAGGGCGTGTCGGGCAGGGCGGCGGTGGCGAACCCGCTCGCTTCGGCGGCGTCGGCGCCGGCCTTGAACCCGTCTGCCAGGCAGGCGGTGAGCCCGTAAGCGCCGCGCGCCGCGCCGACCGAGACGTGGGCCTGGCGGGCTTCTCCGGGCACGAAAGCGGCGAGGTCGTCGTTCCAGTCGATCCGGCCGAGCGCATGGCTGTGCAGGTGCACCGCCGGACTCCAGCCGCCCGAGACGGCAACCAGATCGCACTGCACGAAACGCGGATGGCCGAGGTCGTCGAGCCGGGCGATGTCGCAGCCCTGGACCCGGAGCCGGCCGTGCACCTTCGTCACCGCCGCGCCGTCCTCGACCTCGATCCCGGCGGCGTCGCAGCGCGCGCGCCAGCCGCTTGTCCCGCCCGGACGGGTGTCCACGACCTGCATGACCTCGACGCCGGCGGCCGCGAGGTCCAGGGCGGTACGGTAGCCGTCGTCGTTGTTGGCGATCACCACCGCTCGGCGCCCTGGGCGCACGGCGAAGCGGTTGATGTAGCTGCGCACCGCACCGGCCAGGATCACGCCGGGCCGGTCGTTGTGCGGGAAGGCGATGTGCCGCTCGATCGCGCCGGTCGCCAGCACCACGCGGCCCGCCCGGATGTGCCAGAGCCGCTGACGCGGCACATGCGGTGGCGGGACCGGGTGATGGTCGGCCACCCGCTCGACGGCGCCGATCATGTTGTCGTCGTAGTAACCGAAGGCGGTGGTGCGGGTGAGGACCCGAACCGCGTCCAGGCTGGCCAGCTCGTCACGGGCGTCGGCGACCCAGGCCATGGCGGGCGCGCCGTCGATGCTCTCGCGCTCCGAGCGCAGGCGACCGCCGAGCCCGTCGCTCTCCTCGACCAGGATCACGCGGGCTCCTGTACGTCCGGCGGCGAGCGCGGCGGCGAGGCCGCTGGGCCCGGCGCCGACCACCAGGACGTCGCAGTGCGCGGTCATCCGCTCGTAGGTGTCCGGGTCGGGTTCGCGCGTGCCCCGGCCCATGCCGGCGGCGGCGCGGATCCGCTCCTCGTAGAAGTGCCAGCCGGGAAAGCCCATGAAGGTTTTGTAGTAGAAGCCGGCGACCAGGAAGCGCGAGGCGAGGTCGTTCAACTCCATCACGTCGAGGCCGAGGGACGGCCAGCGGTTCTGGCTGGTCGCCTCGAGCCCGTGAAACAGCTCCGCCATGGTGGCGCGGGTGTTCGGTTCGACGCGGGCGCCGCTGCGCAGCTCGACCAGGGCGTTCGGCTCCTCCGGCCCGGCGGAGAAGATGCCGCGCGGCCGGTGATACTTGAAGCTGCGGCCGACCAGATGAACCCCGTTGGCGAGCAGGGCGGAGGCCAGGGTATCGCCCTGGTAACCGGTGTAGCCCTTGCCGTCGAAGGAGAACGCCAGCGCCCTGCGCCGATCGACCTCGCCGCCGGTCGGCAGGCGGTCGACGTTCGCGCCCCGGGGGCGTCCGGCAATCATCGTCCGGCCTCCAGGGTCTCGTTGGGCCGGCCGCAGGCCAGGACCTCGTGGGTGGTCACGTCGCGCAGCACCTTCACGTACTGGCGGCATCCGTAGACGTGGTGCCAGTACTCCAGATGCTGCCCCGCCGGGTTGTCCCGCAGGTAGACGTAGCCGTGCCAGTCGGCCGCCGTCGCCCCACCGGGATCGGCCGGGCGGACCTTCGACGCGTCGCCGGCATAGGTGAACTCCTCGTGGTCGCGCGCGCCGCAGTAGGGGCAGGTGATCCGGATCATCGTCGCGCTCCCGTCAGTGCAGCTTCGGGGTCGGCCCCTTGCCGCCCTCGTCCAGCAGGTAGCCCCGTTCGAAGCGCTCGAGCGTCATCGCCCGGTTGTGTTCGTGCGGCGCGTCGTTGGCGATGGTATGGGCGAAGACGTGGCCGGAACCCGGTGTCGCCTTGAAGCCGCCGTAGCACCAGCCGGCGTTGAGATACAGGTTGTCGATCGGCGTCTTCGAGATGATCGGGCTGCCGTCCATCGACATGTCCATGATGCCGCCCCAGCTCCGCAGGATCCGGACCCGCGCGATGTTCGGCATCATCGCTAGCCCGTGGGTCATGACATTCTCCACCGTCGGCAGGTTCCCGCGCTGGGCGTAGGAATTGTAGAAGTCGAGGTCGCCGCCCAGCACCAGGCCGCCCTTGTCCGACTGGCTGATGTAGAAGTGCCCGGCGCCGAAGGTGACCACGCCGTCGATCAGCGGCTTCAGCGGCTCGGTGACGAAGGCCTGCAGTACGTGGCTCTCGATCGGCAGCGCCAGTCCGAGCATGCCGGCGACGCGCGAGGTGTTTCCGGCGACCGCCATGCCGACCCGGCCGCAGCCGATGGTGCCGCGCGTCGTCCGTACGGCCGTGATCCGGTTGCCGTCGCGCTCGAAGCCGATGACCTCGCAGTTCTGCAGAATGTCCACGCCGCGCCGGTCGGCGCCACGGGCGAACCCCCAGGCGACCGCGTCGTGCCGGGCGGTTCCGCCGCGCCGTTGCAGCAGGCCGCCGTAGATCGGCCAGCGGGCCTCCTTCGAGAAGTCGAGATACGGGTAGAGCCCGCGAACTCCGTCGCGGTCCAGAAGCTCGGCGTCGATGCCGTTCAGCCGCATCGAGTTGCCCCGCCGGGCGTAGGCGTCCATCTGGCCGTCGCTGTGGGCGAGGTTGAGAACGCCGCGCTGGCTGAACATGACGTTGTAGTTCAGGTCGCGCGACAGCCCCTCCCACAGTTTCAGGCTGTGCTCGTAGAAATGGGCGTTGCCATCCAGCATGTAGTTGGAGCGCACGATGGTCGTGTTGCGCCCGACATTGCCACCGCCGATCCAGCCCTTCTCGACCACCGCCACGTTGGTGATGCCGTGGTTGCGTGCGAGATAGTACGCGGTCGCCAGTCCATGGCCGCCACCGCCGATGACGATCACGTCGTAGGACTTCTTCGGTTCCGGATCGCGCCAGGCGCGGATCCAGCCCTTGTGACCGCCCAACCCCTCGCGGATCAGCGAGAAGACCGAATATTCCGCCATCGTGAGAACCTCCCGTCGGCGCAGTCTGCAACAGGGTGGGGGGCCATGCGAAGCCGCTATCGGACGCGGAGTGTCCTGAACTCGTCAGGTCGGTTTTCTGGCACGGGACGCGCGCTGAGACACATCTAGTTTGAGTTGCTGTTGCCGAAGAATGAGACGCCGACCAGGATCATCGCAACCGAGACACCGTCGTTCGACAACGGAAGCAGCAGGCGCGAGTACCCACGATACCGGCGGAGATTCGAAACCGTCCGTCCGGTTTCGTAATTCGGGACTCCGTTCTGGTAGACCGATAGGTATCGCTCGAACACCTCGTCGAGGTTCTCGACGTTGGCGATGTCCCTGAAGCGAAGGCCTGTTCGATCTTCGCCGAACTCCGTGGCGATCGTTGTACCGAACAGCCGGACACGGAAGTCTCCGATGCTGTCGGCCGTATCGATCAGCATGAGACGGCCGAGCATCCAGTCCATGCTCAACGGGTCGATGTCGTCGCGCGTCGGAGCGGCGCGCCCGTCGCCTCCGGCGCGACGCCTCTCGTCCCAGTAGGCGAACAGCCGGGACAGGTCTGCATCGTCGATCTTATCGGCGCTCAGCATGGCCGTGCGAGCTACCCCACCGGCTGAGGGACGCGAATGCGGACTGGACCAGTCTTGCATATCTCCCCGCTCATGTCGCACCGGACCACCATGATGGCCGCCGCGGGGCGCTCAGATCGACATATCTGATCTAAACAGAATTCTATTTAAATTGACGTTAACATGATAGCCGCTTTCGGACGAAGGGATCGGGAGCGTACACCGGCGGCAGGGCCATCGGCGCTCTGGTGCCGCATGAATGCGAGAACCAGCCGGTCAATGCGTATGCAGCGATGCCCGATCCGGCGCCAGTTCGCTCTGTGACAGGCCCAGGTCGACCATGTCCGCCGGTATGCCTTTGCCGAGCGCCAGCGCGGCGCTGAGGCGACCCATGGCGGCGCTGGTCTGGATGCCGTACCCGCCCTGACCGGCGAGCCAGAAAAACCCCTCGGCCAGCGGATCGAAGCCGACCACCGGCGACTTGTCGGCGACGAAGCTGCGCAGTCCGGCCCAGGTCGAGGCCGGTCGCCCGATGGCGAACAGGGTGTCGGTCTGGATCCGTTCGATCGCCAGAGCCACGTCCTCGATCTCCGGCTGGGCATCGGTCGGCGGCGAGGGGATCTCGTCGGCCGGGCTGCCCATGAGGCGACCAGCGTCGGGTTTCACATACCAGCTCTCGTCGCACAGAACGGCGAGCGGCCATTGCTGCGGGTCGCCGCTGGTGCCGTCGCGGAACACCGGGTCGAAGGTGAAGGCGGTGCGGCGCTTCGGCACCAGCCCGACCGGCCGGGCGCCGGCCATCGCGGCGAGGACGTCGCACCAGGCGCCGGCGGCGTTGATGACGACCGGGGCTGAGAAGGTGCCGGCCCGGGTCTCGACCGTCCAGCTGTCGCCTGTTCGAAAGAGGGAGAGCACCTCGGCGTCGGTGGCGATCTCTCCGCCCCTGGCCCGCAGCCCGCGCAAGAACCCGTGCAGGATCGCATTCACGTCCATATCCATCGCGTCGGCCTCGAAGGCGCCGGCGACGATCCGCTCGGGGTCGAGGTACGGGGCGAGGGTCCGGAGCGCCGCGCCGTCGACCCGTTCCATGCTGGGTGAGCCGGCAAGCTCCGTCTCAAGCATTTTCAGGAGCGCCTCGGTCGCGACGGCGACCGCTCCCCGGGGCGTCAGCAGCGACGCGTCGGCGAAGCCGTCCGGCGGCGCGACCAGGAACGGTCGGGTCGCCTTGTTGAGCTTGCGGATCGTGGCGTTGCCGTAGTTCTCGAAGAACAGCGCCGCCGAGCGGCCGGTGGTGTGGTAGCCGGGCTGGCTCTCGCGCTCCAGCAGGACGACGCGGGCGTCCTCGGCCAGAAAGTAGCCACAGGAGGCGCCGGCCATACCGCCGCCGATGATCAGAACGTCGGCTGTCCTCGTCTCTTCGGTCATGGCGCGAACTGCTCCATCAGCACCCGTTCCTCCAGATTATGCTCCGGGTCGTAGAGGACAGTCAGTTCCACCTCCCGGTCCTCGCGCACCTCGACCTCGACCACGTCATGCACCTCCATCACGTCGGCGACCGCGTTGACCGGTCGTTTCTCCGGCCGGATGGTCTCGAAGCGGATGGCCGCCCCGCACGGGAGCAGGGCGCCGCGCCAGCGCCGCGGCCGAAAGGCGCTGATCGGAGTCAGCGCCAGCACATTTGCGCCGAGCGGGATGATCGGGCCGTGGGCCGACAGATTGTAGGCGGTCGAGCCCGCCGGCGTGGCGACCATCACGCCGTCGCAGACCAGTTCGGGTATACGCTCGATTCCGTCGACGAGAATGCGGATCTTCGCCGCTTGGGCCGAAGCGCGGAACAGCGACACCTCGTTAATCGCCAGCCCCTCGACGCGGGTCCCGTCGCGGCAGATAGCGTGCATGCGCAGCGGGTGCAGGGTGACCGACGTGGCATTGCGAAGCCTTTCCGTCAGGTCGTCCTCGCGGAACTCATTCATCAGAAAGCCGACGGTGCCGCGGTTCATGCCGTAGATCGGCTTGCCGGCGCCGATGGCGGCGCGCAGGGTCTCGAGCATGTAGCCGTCGCCGCCAAGCGCGACGATCACGTCCGCCCGGTGGGGCGACACGCTGCCATAGCGCTCGCACAGAAGGGATTTCGCCTCCTGCGCCTCCTCCGTGTTGGCGGCCACGAACGCGAGGGCCATACTCTCATCTTCGGCTGTCACACTGTCTCTCCGTCGCCCGCGCCGCGGTTCGGCGGAACCATAGGCGAAACGGCGAAGCCTGCGCATCCCTCAAACCGCGCCCGCCGTTCGACAAATCCTGGGAGGGCCCGGATGCGAATACTTCTTGCCGTCTGCCTCGCCGTCCTGGCGGCGGCCTGGACGGGTGACGTCGCGGCGTCCGACGACCGGCACGAGGGGTACTACTATCCCAAGGTCACCTCGACGGAGACCTATCGCGCGCGAGTGCGGGCGCTGCGGGACTCGGACCGGGCCCGTCGGCTCGGCTTCGTCACGGGCATGGCGGCCGGTGCGCAGGAGAAGGGGTACCCGCCGCATATGGCGTTCTTCGCCAAGGGCAAGGACGCGGAGAAGGCCATCCTGGTTGCTCTGGACGACGATCGTATGGCGACGCTGTACCGCGCCCGGGCGGTTCTCGCCCTGCTCACGGCGACGGCGCGGGCGACGCCGGTGTTCCGCGATCTCGACCCGAATGGGAACTACACGTTCCTGGATCTGCTGGCTCTGCTCGGGTTCGAGCAACTCACGATCAGCGACGGCCGCAGCTTCGCCCACCAGTTCGAGATCCGCTGACCTGCACCTCGGCCCCCGGTTCAGGCTCTCGTTCAGCCTCCCGTCACGCTCATGTGCCGGGCGACGGCCGGGCCGCGATGGCGGCGGTCGATGATGAAGTCGTGGCCCTTGGGCTTGCGGGTGATCGCCTCGCGGATCGCCGCGTGCAACTCGGCATCGTCTTCGCTCGCCCGCAGCGGCGCGCGCAGGTCGGCATCGTCGTCCTGACCGAGGCACATGTAGAGCATGCCGGTGCACGTCAGCCGCACGCGGTTGCAGCTCTCGCAGAAATTATGGGTCAGCGGCGTGATGAAGCCGAGACGGCCGCCGGTCTCCTTGACCGAGACGTAGCGTGCCGGTCCGCCGGTCTTGTAGGGAATGTCGGTGAGGGTGAACCGCTCAGCCAGGCGCGCGCGCACGACCGAGAGCGGCAGATACTGGTCGAGCCGGTCCTCGCCGCCGATATCGCCCATGGGCATGACCTCGATGACGGTCATGTCATAACCGCGGTCGCCGCACCACTGCAGCATGTCGGCGAGTTCGTCGTCGTTCACGCCCTTCAGCGCGACGGCGTTGATCTTGATGGCGATCCCGGCCCGGTCGGCGGCGTCGAGCCCGGCCATGACCTTCGCGATGTCGCCCCAACGGGTGATGGCCCGGAACTTGTCCGGGTCGAGGGTGTCGATCGAAACGTTGATGCGTTTCACGCCGCAGGCCGCCAGGTCGTCGGCGAAGCGCGCGAGCTGGCTGGCGTTGGTGGTGATCGTGAGTTCCTCCAGCCCGCCGTCGCCGAGCCGGGCGCCGAGCCGGCGGATCAGCCACATGATGTCGCGCCGCACCAGCGGCTCGCCGCCGGTCAGACGCAACTTCTTGACGCCGAGATCGACGAAGGCGCCGCATAGCCGGTCGAGCTCCTCCAGCGACAGCACGTCCTTCTTCGGCAGGAAGGTCATGTTCTCCGCCATGCAGTAGACGCAGCGGAAATCGCACCGGTCGGTCACCGAGACGCGTAGATACGAGATCGCCCGCTGGAACGGATCGATCAGGGGCGCCGGAGCGGCGCTTGTCATCAGGGACGAGGCGGATGTCTCTTTCATCATGGGAAAAATATACGGTCTGTCGCACGGCCTCGAAAGGGGGGCATGTTGCATGGACCCATCGCAGCCCCCAAGTTTTCACCATGGAGCTGACAACCGAGACGCGATCCATCGATCCGCCGCAGAGTCACGAGGACGTCCTGGGGGTGATTCTCGCCGGGGGTCTTGCGCGCCGCATGGGCGGCGGCGACAAGTCGCTGATCCCGCTTGGCGGGCGGTCGCTCCTGTCCCGAGTGATCGACCGGATGGAGGCGCAGGTCGGCGGGCTCGTGCTGAACGCAAACGGCGATCCGGACCGGTTCTCCGGGTATCGGATGCCGGTGATCGCCGACACTCTTGCCGGGCAGCAAGGGCCGCTCGCCGGGATTCTCGCCGGGTTGGAGCATGCGGCGGCTGGCGGGTGGTGTTGGATCGCCACGGTTCCGGTGGACACACCCTATCTGCCGCGCGATCTGGTCGACCGCCTGATCTCGGCGCTGCGCGGCGACGGGGCGGAGATCGCCTGTGCGTCGTCCGGCGGGCGGGTGCACCCTGTCGTCGGCCTCTGGCCGGTCTCGCTGGCCGACGGCCTGCGGGTCGCGGTGAGCGAAGCGGGTCTGCGCCGGGCGGGCGTATTCGCGGAGAGCCGGCGCCGGGCCATCGCCACCTGGCCGGTGGAGCCGTACGATCCGTTTCTCAATCTGAACTCACCGTCGGACCTGTTCGAGGTGGAGCACGGCATGTCCGTTGACTAGAAGGGCTTGCCCTCCGCAGCGGAATACCGCACCGTTCCGGCCATGACTCGCCCGGCTTCAGCAGTTCTCGCCCTGTGTCTCGCCCTTGCCGCATGCGGAGAGGAGGAGCCGCCGGGTCCCCCGACCTCGACGGTCCATGTCCGCAACGACAGTTCGACGGAAGCCAATATCCGGATCAAGTTCTGGGCGAAGGATTTCACGCGGGTGTCGGCCGGTGACAGTGCGGACATCACTTTCGTGAACGAGGACGGCATCAATGCGGTGCAGGTCGAGGCTAAGTCGCGCAAGCAGTGGGACGACTGCTGGGTGACGATGAACGTCGGCGAGACCCTGGTCGTATTCGACGCCACCGAACGGATCGGTTGCCGCGTGGAGTGAGCGCGGCCGGTCACACGATCCTCAGGTCCCGCCTTTCGAACTCGACGAACCCGTCGTCGCCCGCCGGAGCGAAAATCCTGGGCTGGCCATGCGCGGGCGCGCCATGCAGGCCGCTTCGCACATCCGCCTCGAACCGGGTGACCGCCGCCGTTACGTGGCGGGCGTCGACCTCCTCGACCCGCACGCCGGCATCCGCCAGGATCGTCGCGTCCATCATCACCCCGACGCGGCGGTAGTCCTCGGCGGCGGTCAGGGGCCTCCCCGTGTCCAGATCCACCAACCGCTTGAGGACGACGTGGTTGCGGGCGCCGTAGGGGATCAGGGGGATCGGATACCAGTTCAGGAAGAGGGTCGGCACACCGAACAGCATCGGCACCAGCGACATGCCGGAACTGGTGCCGATGTGGAACCGCGCATGGGCGGCGAGCGCGATGTCGGCCTCGGGGGATTTGGCGTCCGACAGCGCGTAGTCGAACAGCCCGGTCGCCGGCGTCAGCGGTGTCATCGACCGGTCTCCCAGTCGCACCAACGAATAGCCGGCGTCGATCAGTTGGGCGATTGCGCTATGCAGGGAGGCGACCCCGGCATTGCGGAACATCGCCAGGTCCGGATGCTCCTCACGGTCCTCGCGGACATGGAGGGTCACAAAGGGTCGGTCGGTCGGCAGTCCGGCCGAACGGAGCAGGCGCTCGACCATCCCGGCATGGTGCGGTGCCGGCTCGAGCAGTCTACCGGTCGGCGGAGGGCGCCGCGCCAGAATGCGTTCGCAGGCGGAGAAGTGGTCCAGCAATTCGCCGTCGATGACTTCCGGAACGGTGCTCAGATGGTTTTCACAGGCGCTCAGGTACGGCGGAACGACTTCGGCGGTGGCGGTCTGAGCCTCGATCAGATCGAGGAACGGCCGATTGGCCACCGGTCCGTCCCAGATCCGCAGCCTGTCGTATCCGGCGAGGCCGTGCCTCAAGGCGTAGAGGTGATGGGCGAGCATGGCGAGATGACCGATCGCGACGCGCCACGACCCGGTCATGACCCGCAGGTCTGTCCCGTAGGTTCCGAGCCGGACTCGCAGCATGAAGCGGGCCAGTTCCCGCGCGCTCTCGACCACCGCCTCGGACAGCCCGGCGGTGTTCAAGGCGCGAAGCGTGTAGACCTTGGTGTCGTGGACGGCGGCGGCTTCGGACAGCCGGCCGACCCGCAATCCGGGCCGCACGGACTGGGCGATATGCCCGGTGAGTGGAGCATCGGCGTCGTACCGGTCCGTCTCCGGATTCCATTGGGTCGTCCCCCGCACGGTCATCAGGGCGCCGATGGCGCCGGCGAGATGCGGCGCCTGGGTGAAGGTCGATCCGTCGATCGCCGCGATCGACGCCATGTCGAGGTGAGAGGCGGCCTGCGCCATGCGGCGTACGCACAGGCCGACCGGATGCCGGGTCATTCGCAGGTAGCGCTGTGGCCAGCGTGCGGCGATCGCCGGCTCACGGCCGGTCTCCTCGGCGATCAGCGTTTCGACCGCGGCGACCGAATTCGGCGTTTGCAGGACCGCGCGGCGGGTCTTGGACATCTGAGTTCGAAACCGTGTGAGGGGTAGGTGTCGCTGCCGGTGTCGCATCTCGTCGGTCTGAGTTCAACGTCGCGCGTGTCAGAGTACGCGCAGCGCGTCGCGGGCGACCGGTCGCAGACCGGTCTCCGTCGGGATGAAGACGCCGGGGTCTCCGGTCGGCGATCCGCGCGTGGCGTCGGCCGACAGCACGAAGTCCCGTACGGCGGCGCCGAGATGGTCCTCCGTCAGATCCGTCAGCCGCACGCCGGCATCGGCGAGCACGCCCGGATCGATCAGGGCGCCGAACCGCCGGTGGTCGGCCTCGGTGTCGAGAAGCCGGCCGGTGGCGCGATCGACGAGGCCCTTCAGGACGACACGATGCGACGCCCCATGCGGGATCAGGTGAACCGGATACCAGTCGGCGAACAGAGTCGGGACACCGAACAGCATCGGCACCAGAGACAGACCGGAACTGCCGCCGATGTGCAGGTGGGATATGGCCGCCAGGGCGACGTCCATCGCCGGGGACTTCAGCGTTGAATGGGCATAGTCGAACACTCCCGGCAGCTCCGGCACGCGCGGCATCGACGGATTGCCCATGCGAACCACGGCGTAGCCGGCCGCCGCCAGCTCTCTCAGCGCCGGAGTCAGGCGCCGGATATCGGCATTGCGGATCGCGCCGGCCGGGCTGACGTCGGTCGATGTCGCGCGGACATGCACGGTCACCACCCGGCTCTCGGACGGAAGACCGGCGTCGCGCAGGAGGGCGCCCACCGCTTCCGCATCGCCGGCGAGGGGACGGAGGAGCGCCCCCCGCTCGGGAGGCGCCTGGCGCAGCACGTGATCGTAGGCGTCGAAGTGGTTGCGGAACCGACCGCCGACCAGTTCGGGGATCAGGCTGAGATGGTTCTCCGCCAGTGCGAGGCCCGGCGCCACCATCTCGATGCCGCCGATCTGGGCGGCGATGCGCTCCAGCAGCGGACGGTTGGCGATGCGCTCGGTCCAGACCTGCAGCGGGGCGCCGTCGAACAGGCCGGCACGCGCGCCGTGGGCCAGATGCGCCAGCATGGCGAGGTGGCCGATATGCGCGGTCCAGGACCCGGTCAGGGGACGTCGACCGCCGTAGACCCGTCGCCGGACACGGATCCGGAACGAGGCCGTCTTCACGGCGAAGTCGCGTGTCTGCTCGATCAGTCCGGCACGATGGAGTGCGCCCATCACATGGGTGCGGATCTGCAGGACCTGGGCCGCTTCGGACAGGACGGAAACGGCGGGGTCGATGGCGGCGGCGGCGCGCAGGCGCTGCGGCCAGGGAGCGGCGTTGTCGTAGCGTCGTGCGCCTGTTTCGGCGCCCCGCGCCTCGGCAAGATGGATGACGGCGCCGACAATGCCGGCGGTGGTGTCGTCGCGCAGCGGCCCGTCGATCGCCAGCAGCGAGGCACGGTCGAGGGTCTCCGCCGAGAGCAGGGCCCGGCGCAGTGTCACGGCGTCGATCGGCTTTCCGAGCCGCAGGCGGCGGTGGAACCAGCCGGCGGCTCGCTGCGACGCGTCCGGCCCCGGCGTCCGCAGGTACGCGTCCCAGGCGTCCGCGCCGCCCGGATCGGCGATGGGGCCCCTACGCGGATCCGGCACGGCGGCCATGGCGGTCAGTCCGAGGGCAGCGTCCCGTCATAGGGGATCGCCGCTTCCGACACCTCCCAGATCGTCCGCATGGACGGCTTCTCCTGCTCCTCGCGGACATGGCCGACCAGGCCGGCGCACCGGGTGATCAGGGCGAAGCCGCGCAGGATCTCCGCTGGCACGCCGCAGTCGAGAAGAACCGCCGCGATGGCCCCGGTCGCGTTGATGGTGATGTGCTTGCCGTAGACCGAATCGATCTCCGCCGACAAGGCCTTGAGGGCGGCGATGTGCCGACCCGACTGTCCGTGCTCCTCGGCGAGCGCGAACAGGCGGATAGGGCGCGGGTCGTCCGGTTTGTGCATGTGGTGGCCGAACCCGGGCAGGGGCTTGCGGGCGGCCCTGTGCTCCTCCGCCACCCGGCGTGCAGCGGCCTCGACGCCGGCCGGATCGTCGACGATCTCGAGCAGCAGCTTGGCGTTGCCCTCCATGGTGCCGACGAAGACGCTGCCCACACCCATCAGTCCCGCGGCCACGCCCGCCTGCATGGCCTCGGGCGCGCTCGAGTAGATCAGGCGGGTGGCGAGCGCGCTCGGTGTCAGGCCATGCTCCATCAGGGTCACCATGCAGGCGTCGACCATCGCCGTCTCGGCGGCGCTGGGGACCCGACCGAGCATCTGGAAGACGATCATTTCGGTGAAGCTCAGCTTGCCGATCAACTCGCTGCACAGGCTCTTGTCGCGGATGAAGATGTCATCGTTGGTGTGGGTGGCGATGCTCGTGGTCGGCGCGGCCTTGGGGGCGCTCATCGGTTTCCTCCGGGTCTGGGCGGTCGGGGTCAGTCCGCGGCGTCGAGCCGCTTTTCCAGTTCATGGCGCTGGATCTTTCCCGAGGCGCTGCGCGGGAAGGAGTCCATGTCGATGAAGCGGATGTCCTTGGGCTGCTTGTAGCCGGCGAGTTCGCGGCGGCAGCGGGCGTAGAGGTCGGCCTCGCTCACGCCGTCATCCCCGTCCCGGCGGGCGACGAAAGCGACCGGCACCTCGCCCCATCTGGGGTCGGCCCGGCGGACGACGGCGGCATCGACGACGCGCGGGTCGGCCAGGATCACGCGTTCGATCTCTGCCGGATAGATGTTCTCGCCCCCCGATTTGATCAGGTACTTCACCCGGTCGACGAAATCGAGGCTGCCGTCCGGGTTGCGCACGAAGACGTCGCCCATGTGGAACCAGCCGTCGCGGAAGTCGTCGGCATTGGTCCGGTCGTTGCGCCAGTAGCCGCTGAAGAGAGTGGGGCCGCGCATGGCGAGCTCGCCGGGAGCGCCGTCCGCGACCTCGTCGCCGTCGGCATCGACAAGCCGGATCTCGCAGAAGATGCTCTGTTCCTTCGACAGAGTCAGGGGGGCCTCGCCGACCGGAATCAGCGAGGACGAGCAGGGCGGGCAGCCGGTCTCGGTCGCGCCGAACGTGTTGGCATAGGGAGCGTCGAGCAGCCGGGTGATCCGCGCGATCTCTGCCGGCGGCACCAGGTCCGCCATCACGCCGCATACCTTGATGCCCTTGGCCGTGATGGCCCGCGCCTCTAGCTCAGCGGCGAAGCCGCCGACCATCCCCGGCATCAGCAGAAGCCAGCCGATCGGCTCCTCCGCGACGACCTCGGCGAGATGTCCCTGGTCGAAGCCGTCGACCACGATCACCTTGCCGCCGGCCATCAGGGTGCCGATGGAGTTGTCCGCCGCCCCCATGTGGTACATCGGGGACCAAGCGACGAAACTGTCGGCTGCATCGATCGAGAACTCGGCCCGAGTGACCATGTTGCGCACGATCTGCGCCCGGTGACTGATCACCGCCCCTTTGGGCAGTCCGGTCGTCCCGGAGGTGTAGAGGATCAGCAGCGGTGCCTCGGGGTCGAGGGCCTCAAGCGCCGCCGGGTCTGACGGTTCGGCGGCGGCCAGCGCGGCCTCGTAGTCGGAGCCGAAGACTAGGCCGCGCGCCTCGTATCCGGAAACCTCGGCCAGGCGTGCGGCGTGGCGCTCCGAGACGAGGACGAGCGACGGTTCGACCAGGTCGAGACAGTGCTTGAGCTCGCCTGCCGACAGCCGCCAGTTCTGACAGGCCAGCACCGTGCCGGTCAGCGCGGCGGCGAGGTAGGCCTCGAGGTACTCGCCGCGATTCTCCGACAGGATTGCGAACCGGTCGCCGCGGGCGAGGCCGCGCTCTTCCAGAACACCGGCCAGCCGGAGGGCGCGATCGGCGAGGGCGCCATAGGTCAGCGTGGCGTCGCGCGTCTGAACCGCGGGACGGGAGGAAAACCGCCGTGCCTGCTGCAGGAACAGTCCGGCAACGGTTGTTAGGGCACTGCGGGCGATCAGGGTGGAGGCGGTCGGCGAGGTCATGGTTTGGAAACCGTAGCGCCTTCCGCCTCCTGATCAAGCAGTCGTTATCGGCTGCATCCTAATCCAGGAGGCGGCATCAGGCTCCCATGCCGCCGTCGATCGTGTGCATGGCGCCGGTCACGTAGCCGGCTTCGGGTCCCACCAGATAGGCGACCATGCCGGCGACTTCCGCCGTCGTGCCATAGCGCTTGAGGGCGAGCATCGGTTTGATCATCTCGCTCATCGGCCCGTCGGCCGGGTTCATGTCGGTGTCGATCGGGCCGGGCTGGACCACGTTCACGGTGATTTCCCGGGGGCCAAGGTCATGGGCCAGACCGCGCGCCATGCTCTGCAGGGCGGATTTGGTCATGCCGTAGGCGGCCGCTCCGGCAAAGGGTACGCGGTCACCATTAACCGAGCCGATGACCACGATGCGCCCGCCGTCGACCATGGTTTTCGCCGCTTCTACCGAGGCGTGGTAGGGGCTGCGGATGTTGATGTCGATCATCCGGTCGACCTGGTCCGGGTCCATGTCGGTCGGGTCGCCGATCATGGCGACGCCGGCACTGACGACGAGGATGTCGAGCGGACCGGCCTCGCGGACGGTGCGCTGGGTGGCGTCCCGGCTGGCGCTGTCGGACTGGACGGCCTTGGCGCCGGTCTCCTTGGCGAGGGCCTGGGCCGCCTCGGCAGAACCGGAATAGGTGAAGGTCACGTCGGCACCGTCTTTGACCAGCCGGCGGACGGTAGCGGCGCCGATGCCGCGGCTTCCGCCGAGAACGAGGGTACGCTTCTGGGCTAGGATGGACATCTGCGGTCTCCTTGATGAAATATGAAGTGACCGCTATATAAATATGCGGATCGGGCGATCAAGGATATTTTGTAGTGACCGATACAAAAAAATCCAACGGCCGAGGGAGGCCGCGCCGTTTCGACGAAGCCGCCGCGGTGCAAACCGCCGAGACGCTGTTCCACCAGCGCGGCTATGACGGTGTGGGCGTCGCCGAACTGGGAGCCGCGATCGGCATCGGCGCGCCCAGCCTGTATGCCGCCTTCGGCAGCAAGCTCGGCCTGTTCGAGCGGGCCGTCTCCGCCTACGAGGACGAATATGGCGGTATTCTGGCGGAGGTCCTGCAGCGCGAGGGACCGGTCGCGGACGTGCTGCCGCTCTACCTGGAGGAGGCGGCCAGGTTCTTCTCCCGACCGGGGGAGCCCTGCGGCTGCATGGTGCTCAGCGGTACCTGGAACAGCGGCGATACCGAGGCGGTGGCGCTAACGGCCCGGCTGAAGCGCGCGAGCCGGGAGCGGATCCGCGACCGTATCGCCCGGGAACGGCCCCAGGATGCCGAGCGGCTGGCGGACCTCACCGTCAGCGTGATGTCCGGCCTGTCGGCCATGGCGAGGGAGGGTGTGGAGCGCGAGCGGCTGTTGGCCGCCGCCCGGGCCGCCGCTCCAGCCTACGCCTGAGAGGCGGCCACGGTCACCGATCTGCCGAAGCGCTTGAGCGCCTTGGCACCGGCCCCTTCCATAACCGCGGTGAAGGCCGCGTCCGGCTCGGTCACCACGAACCCGGCCAAGCGGTGGACCGGACCCGCGAGCAGGGCGGGGCACAGGGGCACCGACGGGCCGACGATGGAGACCTTCGTCTCGGAGGAAACGGCGGCGAGGATATCGCCGGCCGTGCCGTTCACCAGAGTGGACGCCGTCATCACCACCGCTTTTGCCGTCGCCAGCACCGGGCCGGCATCGCGATAGGCAACCTCGCCCGGGCGCGGGTCGAACTCTACCACCGTGGCACCGGGGAACTTCACGTCCAGGCCGGGGAAGCGGCCGATGATGACGGTACGCGCCAGCTCTTCGCGCCGGCCGGTCGGGTCCTGCGCCCAAGCCGTCAGCCCCTCGCCCTCCTGCTGTCCGGCGGCGGGTCGATTCCAGAAGGCGTTGAGGGCGGCGACGCCGATGGAGCGCTCATAGGGATTGTCGCTTAGGCAGAGCGCGGCAAGACCCGCGAGCGTATCCTCGCCATAGCTCCCGGTCCTGTCGGTCGTGTGCGCGCCCGCGACCGTCCGCGGCGACCAGGCGAGGCCGAGACCGTCGGCGGTTTGTACGGCGGTCCAGTTGTAGCCGACAACGACGCGTCGAACCTGCGTCGCGGCGACTGCGCCGATCGCGGGGCGCAGCAGATCGTTGGCCATGGATTGGCGTCTCAGTGAGAGCGGGCGAGATCGTCCGCCGAAAGGAGCAGCGCGCGGTCGGTGTTGATCAGCTGCTTGCCGGCGTGTTCGAAATTGACGGTGACGCGCGAGCCGACGACCGACTGGATCTGGCCAAGCCCCCAATCGGGACGGCCCTCCAACCGGACGTATCCACCAGGACTGAGGAAGTTCATGCCGCTCTCCGATGCCCTGAATCCGACGATGCGAGACTATCAGATAAACCATACCGGCATTAACGAATCATTGAAGCGCATAGGGTCATGTTAGTTTCCGACCAGCAATCGAGGAGCCCCCCTTGTCCATTTCCCCGAGCCATCTGGATCTGCTTCTGTCCCGACTGTTCCACGACCTGATCGGGCCGGTTTCCGCGTCGCGGAACGGGTTGGAACTGGTGCGGGAATTCGGAGCCGAGGACGTCGGCGCCGAAGCGATGGATCTCGTCGCGACCTCCGTCGATCAGGCTGCGGCGCGGTTGACGTTCTTCCGGATGGCGTTCGGCGGCGCCGGGAGCGGTGGGGGAATCGGCTTCCTCGATGCCAAGCCGGTCCTTGAAGACTACCTCACCCATCGCAAGGTCCAGGCGCGCGTGACGGTCGCCGACGCGGTGGACAAGCCGCGGCCCGGGGTCGTGAAGGTCATGCTCGGCCTTGCGGTGGTCGCGGCGGAGGCTTTGCCGCGCGGCGGTGCGGTATCGGTGTCGGTGACGCCCGGCGAGATCCGCATCGCGGCGGAGGGGAGCGATGCGACGCTGACGGACACCGCCGTGCGGGCGCTCGCCGGCGAACTGGCGCCGGACAACGAGGTTGTGGTGATTCCGGCCACGGTGGGCCTGTCGGCGCGACGGTTCGAGATCGGTTTCGAGGTCACGCAGACGGCGCCGCCGTGTTTCACCATGGCGCTCTAAAGTGGGCGGGTCCGCAACCGTGCATGGCTCTTGTGTCGAGGTCGTATTCGCGCGAGAACGTTCATCATCGAGCGCGGGGGACGGCAACCCGGCGGCTTGCAGCATGATGGCAACCGGACCATCGGGTCCGAACACGGACGGTCATGGCCCAGAACACTCTTCCCTCGACGGTGCGAAATTCCGGCGTTCCCGTCGCGGCAGGCTCCGAGGCGGAAACCGGCCAGTTCGTCTCGATAACGATCGGCGGACAGGTGTTCGGCATCCCCGTGATGCTTGTGCACGACGTTCTCGGGCCGCAGCGGATCACCCGCATACCGCTCGCCCCGGCGGAGGTCGCGGGATCGCTGAACCTGCGCGGCCGCATCGTCACCGCCATTCACGTGCGCCGGCGCCTGGGGCTGGAACCGTTGTCGACCGACCGGGAAACGATGAGCGTCGTGGTCGAGCATCACGGCGACCTGTACAGCCTGATCGTCGACTCCGTCGGCGAGGTGCTGACCCTCGACCTCGACCGGTTCGAGCCGCATCCGCCGACCATGCCGCCGCGCGTGCGAGACATCTCCGCCGGCATCTATCAGCTCAAGGACGCGCTGCTGGTGGCGTTGGACGTGCCCAATCTGCTCGACTTCATCGGGCAGGAGACCGCATGATGTTCGATGCGGATGTGAGGAAGAACAGCGAAGCCCCAAAAGGGGATGCGAGGCGACGCCGATGAAGTCCTGTCTGGTTGTCGACGACTCCAAGGTCGTGCGCATGGTGGCACGCCGGATCCTCCAAGGTCTCGAGTTCGAGATCGAGGAGGCGGCGGACGGCAAGCAGGCGCTGGAGGCGTGCGAGAAACGGCTGCCCGACGCGATCCTGCTGGACTGGAACATGCCGGTCATGAACGGGATCGAGTTCCTGCGCGCCCTGCGGAAGATGCCAGGCGGCGATGCCCCGATCGTGGTGTTCTGCACGACGGAGAACGACCTCCAGCATATCCAGGAGGCCATCACCTCCGGCGCCAACGAATACATCATGAAACCGTTCGACAGCGACATCATCGCGACCAAGTTCCAGCAGGTCGGGTTGCTCTGATGGCGTTGGCACCGTCCCCGAAGCCTCCGAGGTCCAGCGATCCGTACCGGGTGATGCTGGTCGATGATTCGGCGGTGATCCGGGGTCTCTTCGCGCGCTCGCTCGAGACCGACCCCGAGGTCCAGATCGTCGCGTCGGTGGGCGACGGCCAGATGGCGGTGAACACCCTGGCCAAGGACAAGGCGAAGATCGAGGTCATCGTCCTGGATATCGAAATGCCACGGATGGACGGGCTGACGGCGCTTCCGGAACTGCTGAAGATCGATCCCGACGTGCCCGTCGTCATGGCGTCGACCCTGACGGCGCGCAATGCCGACATCTCGCTCAAGGCGTTGTCGCTCGGCGCCAAGGACTACATCCCGAAGCCGAGCAGTACGCGCGAGCTTTCCGCCGCCGAGGCGTTCAAGCGCGAACTGCTGGAGAAGGTCAAGACCTTCGCCGCCGCGCGTCGCCGCAAGGCGGGTGGCACGGCGCCGAGCCGACCGCGGTTCTCGGCAGACCGTCGCCCGGCCGAAGCGCGGCCGGCGCCGGCCTCCGCGGCGGCCCCGAGACCGGCGACGTCGGTACAGACCAGGCCGGCCGGCCGGCGCGCGCCCCAGGTGTTGTGCATCGGCAGTTCCACCGGCGGGCCGCAGGCGCTGTTCAAGGTGCTTGGCGGCCTGTCGAAGACCCTGCGTCTGCCGATCCTGCTGACCCAGCACATGCCGGCGACCTTCACCGCCATCCTCGCCGACCACATCAAGAGATCGACCGGCTGGGATTGCGTCGAGGCGACGGACGGGATGCCGGTGACCGCCGGGCGGGTTCATCTCGCCCCCGGCGATTTCCACATGACGGCGGAGCGCGGCGGCAGCGGCGCGGTGCTCCGGCTCAATCAGGGGCCGCCCGAGAACTTCTGCCGGCCCGCGGTCGATCCCATGCTGCGCAGTGCCGTCGAGGTCTGGAACGGTCAGGTGCTGGCGCTGATCCTCACCGGCATGGGCCATGACGGCCAGAAGGGGGCCGAAGCGCTGGTCAATGCCGGCGGCACCGTGATCGCTCAGGACGAGGCGTCCAGCGTGGTATGGGGCATGCCGGGCGCCGTCGCCCGGGCCGGCCTGTGCACCGCCGTGTTGCCGCTGGATCAGATCGCCTCTTGGATCGACCGGCAGACCGCCAGGTGGGCGGCATGAGGACCGCAGACTTCGAGCTGCTGGCTAAGCTGCTGAAGGACCGGTCCGGCCTCATGGTCACGCCCGAGAAGGCATACCTGCTGGAGAACCGGCTTCAGCCCGTCGCCCGGAAATGGGGGCTCGAGACTCTGGACGCCCTGGTCGGCAAACTGCGGGGGCGCGGCGAGGAGAAGCTGATCAAGGACGTGGTCGATGCGATGACCACGAACGAGTCGCTGTTCTTCCGCGACATGAAGCCGTTCGACAACCTGCGCGACCTCCTGCTGCCGGAACTGATGAAGGCCCGGGCGTCGACCAAGCGGATCCGGATCTGGTGCGCCGCCTGCTCGAGCGGGCAGGAGCCCTACTCGATCGCGATGCTGCTCACCGAACTCGGCGCCAAGGTGGCGGGGTGGCGCTTCGAGATCCTGGCGACCGACCTGTCCAGCGAGATCATTGCCAAGGCCAAGGCGGGTGCCTACTCGCAGTTCGAGGTGCAGCGCGGTCTGCCCATCACGATGCTGGTCAAGTACTTCTCCCAGGACGGAGACAAGTGGCAGATCAGCGACAAGATCCGCACCATGGTCCAGTATCGCGAGTTCAACCTCCTCGACCACCCGCGCGCGCTGGGTCAGTTCGACGTGGTGTTCTGCCGCAACGTGCTGATCTATTTCGATCAACCGACCAAGGGCAAGGTCCTCGGGGGGATCGCCGATCAGATGGCGGCGGATGGCGGGCTTTACCTCGGCGGGGCGGAGACGGTGCTCGGCATCACCGACCGGTTCGAGCCGATTCCCGGTCAGCGGGGCGTCTATCGCCTGTCGCAGAAAACCGCGGTGAAGGCTTCGGCTTAGAACGCGAACGGCGGCCCTGAGGCCGCCGCGGTACGCTGTCCGGGGAGTGAGGGGAGAGGTGGCGAACGCGTGCCTCAGGCGGCGTCGCTCTTCACCTCGTTCGGATCGCGGAGCACGTAGCCCCGGCCCCACACCGTCTCGATGTAGTTGTCGCCGCCCGTCGCGTTCGACAGCTTCTTGCGCAGCTTGCAGATGAACACATCGATGATCTTCAACTCCGGCTCGTCCATGCCGTTGTAAAGGTGATTGAGGAACATCTCCTTGGTCAACGTCGTGCCCTTGCGCAACGACAGCAGTTCAAGGATGCCGTATTCCTTGCCGGTCAGGTGCAGCGGCTGGCCTTCCACCTCCACCGAGCGGCTGTCCAGGTTCACCTGGAGCTTGCCGGTGGCGATGATCGACTCGCTGTGACCCATGGAGCGCCGAACGATCGCCTGGATCCGGGCGAGCAGTTCGCGGCGGTCGAACGGCTTGGTGACGTAGTCGTCGGCGCCGTAGCCCAGGCCCTTGATCTTGGCGTCGAGCTCCGACAGGCCGGAAAGGATCAGGATCGGCGTCTTGACCCGAGCCTGGCGCAGCCGCTTGAGGACGTCATAGCCGTCCATGTCCGGCAGCATGAGGTCCAACAGGATGATGTCGTAGTCGTAGAGCTTACCGATCTCGAGGCCGTCCTCGCCGGCCTCGGCCCGATCTACAACCCAACCTTCGGCGGACAGCATGAGTTCGATACTGCGCGCCACCGCATCTTCGTCTTCGACAAGCAGAATTCGCATCGGCGTTTCTCCCTTCGATCCCACCTGGACGTTAAGGGACGTAGCTTAAAAGAAAGGTTAACGCCAAGCGGCGCTTCGTGCCTAGCCGTAGGCTGTGCTAGTCTGTGAAATCCCTTCGGATCAAGGAGTTGGCCGTGGCCACCCTGTTGAAGCACCTGGCAAGCGATATCGAAAAGATTCCTGAATTTCGCCTTTATGGCCGGGTGACCGCGGTTCTCGGCATGATGGTCGAGATCGGCGGGGTGGAGCGCGCGCTGTCTATCGGCGACCGATGTTTCGTCCAGGCGAGGGGCAATCGGATGGTCGCCTGCGAGGTCGTCGGCTTCCGCGACGGCCGCGCTCTCGCCATGCCCTTCGGTCCCCTCGAAGGGGTCGGCATCGGCTCCCGTGCGCAGATCTCCGACGCCGAGCCGGTGATCTATCCCGACGACTCCTGGCTCGGCCGCGTGGTCGACGCCATGGGCCGGGCGATCGACGAGAACGGACCCCTGGCCGAAGGGGCGGAGGCCTATCCGCTGCGCAACAACCCGCCGCCGGCTCATCGGCGCCAGCGGGTGGGCGCCAAGATCGATGTCGGTGTGCGCGCCATCAATCAGTTCATCTCGATCTGCAACGGCCAGCGCATGGGCATCTTCGCCGGATCCGGCGTCGGCAAGTCGGTCCTGATGGCGATGCTGGCGCGGTTCGCCAGTACGGACGTGTTCGTGATCGGCCTGATCGGCGAGCGCGGCCGCGAGGTGCAGGAGTTCATCCAGGACTATCTCGGTGAGGAGGGCATGCGCCGCTCCGTCGTTGTCGTCGCCACGTCGGACGAGAGCCCGCTCATGCGGCGCCAGGCGGCGTATCTGACGCTGTCGGTCGCCGAGTACTTCCGGGACCGTGGCAAGCAGGTGCTGTGCATGATGGACAGCGTGACCCGGTTCGCCATGGCGCAGCGCGAGATCGGTCTGGCGACCGGCGAACCGCCAGCGTCCAAAGGGTACACGCCGACCGTGTTCGCCGAGTTGCCGCGGCTGCTGGAGCGGGCGGGCCCGGGCGTGGCCGAGGGGTCGATCACCGGCCTGTTCAGCGTGCTGGTTGAGGGCGACGACCACAACGAGCCGATTTCCGACGCGGTGCGCGGCATTCTGGACGGCCACGTCGTGCTGGAACGGGCGATCGCCGACCGGGGCCGCTACCCGGCGATCAACATCCTGCGGTCGGTCTCGCGGATGATGCCGGACTGCAACACCCAGGAGCAGACGGCCCTGCTGCGCCGGGCCCGGGCGCTGATGTCGACCTACGACGACATGGCCGACATGATCCGGCTTGGCGCCTATCGCCGCGGCAGCGATCCCCAGGTGGACGAGGCGATCCGCTACCACGATGCGCTGGAGGGGTTCCTGAACCAGGACAAGGACGACAACGCCGATCTCGACGACGGTTACCGGCAGCTTGCGGAGATCCTCGGCTTCGATGCCGAGGCACCGGCCGCGTGATCGGCTAGCGCGGAGCTTCGCCGATGCGGCCGTTCGACACGCTGATCGAGCTGTCCGAGAACCAGCTCGACGAGAAGCGCAAACATCTCGCGGGGCTGGAGGAGACGCTGGCGGCTGCGGTCGAGCACCGTGCGGCCCTGGACGAGGAACTGGCGCACGAGCAGCAGGTGACGTCCCAGGACACCGCGGTCGGCTTCGCCTACGGCGCCTACGCGAACCACCTGATCCAGCGGCGCGAACAGGCCGACGCCGCGGTCGCCGAGGCGGAAAAGGCGGTGGAGGAGGCGCGGGAAGTTGTGCGCGAGGCGTTCGCGGAACTGCGGCGCTATGAGATGGCGCACGAGGCGCGGCTGGAGAAGCTGCGCAAGGAGCAGGAGGCGAAGGCCCAGATGGAGCTGGACGAGATCGCCGGCAACCTGCTCCGGCGACGGGACGAGCGGATGTGATCCCGCTAAGCCATTAAGGACAGAGCATAGTCACACGAGAAGATGTTCCCATCTGAACGCGGTTGGCACTATCGGGCCCGTCGCTCTCCCCAGATGTTGACCATGTTGCCGCAGAAGACCAGCGCCCCGCCGAACAGCACATAGGGGTTCCACGGCTCGGCGTAGAACATGAAGCCGATCACGGCGATCAGCGGCAGCCGGATGAAGTCCATTGGCGCCACGACGGCGGCGTCGGCATAGCGCATGGCGTGGGCCACGCACCAGTGCGAGCACAGGCCGCCGATGCCGATGGCGACGATCCAGACATAGCTCTCGGGCGACGGGTCGACCCACATGCCGAGAGATGGGAGCAGTCCGATCGGCAACTGGATCAGGTTCATCCAGAAGATGATGGCGAACGGGGTCTCGGTCGATGCCATGTGGCGGGTGAAGACGTAGGTGGCGGCATAGCACATGGCCGCCGCCAACACCGCGAAGGCGGCGACGTCGATCATCGACGCGCCCGGCCGAACGATGATGAGGATGCCGACGAAGCCCATGGCCACCGCGATCATCCGCCAGCGGGTGAACGGCTCGCCCAGGAACAGGGCCGCCATGATCGCCGTCCAGATGGGCACGGTGAACTCGATCGAGAACACGGCGGCGAGCGGCAGGAGGCTCAGGCCGTAGACCCATCCGAACTGGCCGCCGAAATGGATGATGTTGCGGGCCAGGTGCAGGCCGATCCGCTCGGTTCTGATGTTCCTGAAGCCGCGCGCGGCGGCCAGCGCCACGAGCACGGCGACGCAGATCATGCTGCGGAACGCCAGCGCCTGGAAAACCGACATTTCCTGGGTCAGTTCGCGACCGGCAAGCGCCATGGTGGTGAAGGAGGCAAGGGCGCCCATCATCCACAGGACGGCCTTGAGGACGTTGGTCTGCAACGGAACGGTCGGCACGGCCACGGGGCGGCTCCATCGGTGGGGCCAGGAACAGACACCCGCAGGCACCGCGCGTCAAGGCGCGGCGCATATGGATGCAGTTATCGGTCAAGTCGTCTAAAATACTGCGAGAACCGCATTTATTCAGGGGCGGGAGAGCTCGGAGAGGGCGCTAGACAGGTCCGGTCCTGGAGTCGGTTTGGTTGTGGAAGGGGGCGAGATGAGCCTGGCAATCCTATGCGCGTCGGTCCTGATTCAGTTCGTCGCGGCAACCGTGGCGATCTGGCAGGTGAGACTCACCGGCTACCGGCTGGCCTGGGGGTGTCTGGCGGCCGCGATGGCCATGATGGGCGTGCGCCGGTCCATCACGATCTACCGGGTGGTCGTGGAGGACAGCGCTTATGCGTTGGATCCGCTTGCCGAATCCGTTGCTCTGGTCATTTCGGTTCTCGTGCTGATCGGCGTGATTCTCGTCGGACGGATGTTCCGCGAGGAGAGCCTATCGAGCCGCAAGGCCCTGGAGGCGGCTCTGGAGCAGGCGCAGGAAGCGAACCGGATGAAGTCCGAGTTCTTGGCGAGCATGAGCCACGAACTGCGGACGCCGCTGAACGCGGTGATCGGTTTTTCGGAGCTCCTCGAGTCCACGATCAGCGCCAACCCGGATCCGACGAAGATCAAGAACTATGGAAGCATCATCGGATCGTCCGGCCGAAACCTCCTGCGGCTCATCAACGACGTTCTGGATTTCGCGAAGATAGAGGCCGGGAACTTCTCCCTGTCGTCGTCGCCGTTCTCGGTGCAGGAGGAACTGGACAACGTGGAGTCCGCCTTCGAGTACAAGGCCCGAGAGAACAACGTCAGGATCGTCGGCGAGCTCCGCAATGTCGATTTCTTTGTGAACGGCGATGCGGTCCGGATGCGTCAGGTCATCGGCAACCTGATGGACAATGCGATCAAGTTCGCGCGTGGTGGAACGGTCAGGATGTCCGCTACCTGCGAACAGGTCGACGACGAGCAGGTGCGGCTCCTGGTGCGCGTCGAGGACGACGGCATCGGCGTTCCGACGGATCGTCTCGAGGAGATCTTCAAACCCTTCGCGCAGTCGGACAACTCGATTACCCGGCAGTTCGGCGGCACGGGGCTTGGCCTGCCGATATCGCGGAACCTCGCCGTGCGCATGGGCGGTGACGTCACGGTCGAAAGCGAGGAGGGCAGGGGCAGCACCTTCACGGCAACGTTCCTGTTCAAGGACCTCACCGCAATCCGCGACTCGCTGACTAAGCTGTCGGCGAAGAAGTCGGAGCGTCTCGACCTGAATCTCGACGTCCTTGCGGTCGACGACGTGGGCTCCAACCTCGACATCGCCGAGAGCATGCTGGCGGAATTCGGATGCCGAACGCACCGGGCGAACAACGGCGAGGAGGCGGTCGCCTGGATGCGTGCCAACACACCCGATCTGATCCTCATGGACCTGCACATGCCGGTCCTCGACGGCATCAGCGCGGCAAGAGCCATTCAGGACCTCGGCCCCGAGCAGGCGGCCATCCCGATCTACGCCTGGACCGCGGATGTCATGAGTCAGGACCTGTTGGCGGCGTCGGGCGTGCCGTGGGCAGGGACCATCGTCAAGCCGTCGACCAGCGATGCGATCTACCTTGCGGCCCGACGCGCGGCGGAGCGCCGTTCGAGCTGACCTCGCCCCCGCGTCGCCGCTGGGGGGACGCGTGCGAACCCTGTTCGGCGCCGTCTGATCCGTCGCCGCACCGTGCCGATCGAGGCGGCCCATTTCAAAGCGGACCAATTTTGTCCGCAATTCGGTTGACCGGTTGTGGTTCGGGATCTATCTAAAGCGTACCGGAAAGGTACGGTTTTTGATGTTGCGTCTCAATCGCATGACGGACTACGCGATCGTGATCCTGGGCCATATGGCTCAGGACGTCGGGCGGGTGCGCACGTCGGCGGCGCTGTCCGAGGCGGCCTCTGTACCTCTGCCGTCCGTGTCCAAGATCTTGAAGATCCTGGCGGGCGCGTCGATGGTGACCGCACACCGCGGGGCAAAGGGCGGCTATTCGCTCGACCGGCCGGCGGCCCAGGTGACGATGACGCAGATCATTCAGGCCCTTGAGGGGCCGATCGCGCTGACCGCCTGCGTCGATGGCGCGGCGGACAGTTGCGAGGTCGAGCACTCGTGTTTCATGCGCGGCAATTGGAATCGCGTCAATTCCGCGATACATGCCGCTCTCGATGCGGTGACCCTGGCCGACATGATGGACCCGAACGGGATGTTCCCGGTTCGCGGCGCCACGGACGAGGGACACCAGGACAAGGCTCGTCCGGCGAGCCCGAACAACGCTTGAGCCGAGATTAGGAGATCTGAGGATGGCTGCGACAGCCGATACTGTGCGCCAGGTCGAGGAGGTCACGGGCCGCGCCTACAAGCACGGTTTCGTCACCGAGATCGACACCGAGATGGCGCCGAAGGGGCTCGACGAGACCACCATCCGCTTCATCTCGGCCAAGAAGGAAGAACCCGAATGGCTGCTCGCGTGGCGCCTGAAGGCGTTCCGCCAGTGGCAGCAGATGCAGGAGCCGAACTGGGCGAAGGTCGGCTACCCGCCGATCGACTATCAGGACGCCTACTATTACGCCGCGCCGAAACAGAAGGACCGGCCAAAGAGCCTGGACGAGGTCGACCCTGAACTGCTGGCGACCTACGAGAAGCTCGGAATTCCGCTGAAGGAGCAGCAGGTCCTGGCTGGGGTGGTCGCGGTCGACGCGGTGTTCGACAGCGTGTCCGTCGCCACGACCTACAAGAAGGAACTCGAGAAGCACGGCGTCATCTTCTGTTCGATCTCGGAGGCGGTGCGCGACTATCCGGATCTGGTGAAGCGCTACCTGGGCTCGGTCGTCCCGGCGGCGGACAACTTCTTCGCCTGCCTGAACAGCGCGGTTTTCACCGACGGCAGCTTCGTCTACATCCCCAAGGGCGTGCGCTGCCCGATGGAACTGAGCACCTATTTCCGGATCAACGCCGAGAATACGGGACAGTTCGAGCGCACCCTGATCGTCGCCGACGAGGGCAGCTACGTCTCCTACCTCGAGGGGTGCACGGCGCCGCAGCGCGACGAGCACCAGCTGCACGCCGCCGTGGTCGAGCTGATCGCCCTGGACGACGCCGAGATCAAGTACTCGACGGTACAGAACTGGTATCCGGGCGACGAGACCGGCAAGGGCGGGATCTACAACTTCGTGACCAAGCGTGGCGCCTGCCGTGGCCGGCGCTCGAAGATCTCCTGGACCCAGGTCGAGACGGGCTCGGCCATCACCTGGAAGTATCCGAGCTGTATCCTGCAGGGCGACGACAGCGTCGGCGAGTTCTACTCGGTGGCGATCACCAACAACGCCCAGCAGGCCGATACCGGCACCAAGATGATCCATCTGGGCAGGAACACCCGCTCGACCATCATCTCCAAGGGGATCAGCGCGGGGAAGGCGGACAACACCTATCGGGGCCTGGTCCGCGTCGGCAAACGGGCCGAGGGCGCGCGCAACTTCACCCAGTGCGACAGCCTGCTGATCGGCGACAAATGCGGGGCGCACACGGTGCCCTACATCGAGAGCAAGAACCCGACGGCGCGGATCGAGCACGAGGCGACGACCTCGAAGATCAGCGAGGATCAGCTGTTCTACTGCATGTCACGCGGCCTCTCGGCCGAGGACGCGGTCGGGCTGATCGTCAACGGTTTCTGCAAGGAAGTGATGAAGGAACTGCCGATGGAGTTCGCCGTCGAGGCGCAGAAGCTCATCGGTATCAGCCTGGAGGGCAGCGTCGGCTGACGCGCCGCCAAATAAGGACGGGACAGACGCAATGGCATTGTTGGAAATCGAGAACCTGCACGCCGAGGTCGACGGCAAGCCGATCCTCAAGGGCATCGACCTGACGATCGAGGCGGGCGAGGTGCACGCGATCATGGGGCCGAACGGTTCCGGCAAGAGCACGCTGAGCTACGTGCTGGCCGGCCGTGACGGGTACGAGGTCACCGAGGGCGCGATCCGGCTCAACGGCGAGGATCTCCTGGAGATGGAGACCGACGAGCGGGCCGTCGCCGGCGTGTTCCTGGCCATGCAGTATCCGGTGGAACTGCCCGGCGTGACCGGCATGACGTTCCTGCGCGAGGCGGTCAACGCCCGACGCAAGGCGGCCGGCGATGAAGAGATCGACGCCATGGCCTTCCTGAAGATGGTGCGGGCCAAGGCGAAGACGCTGGGTGTGACCGACGAAATGCTGAAGCGCGCCGTCAACGTCGGTTTCTCTGGCGGCGAGAAGAAGCGCAACGAGATCCTGCAGATGGCGGTGCTCGAGCCGACCCTGTGCGTTCTCGACGAGACCGATAGCGGCCTCGATATCGACGCCCTCAAGGTGGTCTCCGAGGGGGTCAACGGCCTGCGGTCGCCGGAGCGCGCGATGCTGGTCATCACCCACTACCAGCGCCTGCTGAACCATATCGAGCCGGATGTGATCCACGTCCTGGCCCAGGGCCGCATCCAGAAGACCGGTGGCAAGGACCTGGCGCTGGAACTGGAGCAGAAAGGCTATGCCGACTTCATCGAGGCGGCGGCCTGAGGGAACCCGAATGAGCGATACATCCTCCCTGCGATTGCTGACGGCGGCCCCGAGCGGCGACCCCGGCTGGCTCGCCGACCTGCGCCGGGCCGCGACCGACCAGGCCCGCCGCAGCGGCCTGCCCGGCGTGCGGACCGAAGCCTGGAAGTTCACCAACCTCAATGCCCTCAAGGCTCTGGAGCCGGTGCCGGCGACCGGTGCCGCGGACATCGCCCGACCCTCGGCCTTCGCCGATCTGGACGCGGTGGAGCTGCGGATCTCCAACGGTCGGCTGGTTCATGCCGATCCCATGCCGCAGGGCGTGGAACTGGTCGATCTCGGCGATCCGGCGTCGGCGCCGGACTGGGTGGCCGAGACGCTTGGCATGGTGAGCGACAGCGCGCGGCACCCGTTCGCCGCCATCAACACCGGCAGCTTCCAGGGCGGGGTCGCGCTGCGGATCCGCCAGGGCGCCGCCGTCGAGACTCCGATCCTGTTGCTTGTCGACACCCGGGACGGGGAGGCGACCGTCGCTGCCCATCCGCGGACGCTGGTCGTCGTCGAGGACGGCGCGCTCGCCGATCTGGTCGAGGTGCATTCCGGCGCCGGGGCCTATGTCAGCAATGCGGTCACCGAGATCGTCGTCGGCCGCGACGCCCGGCTCGGCCACTACAAGCTTCAGGCCGACAGCCTGGAGGCGTTTCATATCGCCATGACGGCGGTGCGGTGCGCCGAGTCGAGCACCTACGACAATTTCGCTCTGTCGACCGGATCTCGGCTGGCGCGCAACGAGGTGCGGGCGACCCTGGCCGGCCGGCATATCGAGTACCGGGTCAACGGCGGCTACCTAGCCTGCGGCGATCAGCACCTCGATACGACCACCTTCATCGACCATGCCGAGCCGGACTGCGCCAGCCACGAGTTGTACAAGGGCGTTCTCGCCGAGCGTGCGCACGGGGTGTTCCAGGGCAAGATCCTGGTCCGTCCGGATGCGCAGAAGACGGATGGCTATCAGATGAACCGGGCGCTTCTACTGTCGGGCGAGGCGGAGATCAACTCCAAGCCGGAGCTTGAGATCTACGCCGACGACGTGAAGTGCAGCCACGGGGCCACCGTGGGCGAGCTGGAGGACGACCAGCTGTTCTACCTCATGGCCCGCGGTATCCCCGAGGAGCGGGCGCGGGCGATGCTGGTGGCGGCCTATGTCGACGAGGCGATCGACCAGATCGGCCGCGAGCCGGTTCGCGAGGCGTTCCGGGCGGCGGCGGCCGGATGGATGCACGAGCATATCATCGGTGCCGGGGCGACCGGCGCTGCGACGGAAGGAGAGCGCTGACCATGCCCGAGGGCTCCGCGACGCAAGGCCAGGTCTATGATGTCGAGCGTATCCGCGCCGACTTTCCGATCCTGTCGACCACGGTGCACGGCAAATCGCTCGTCTACCTCGACAACGGTGCCTCGGCCCAGAAGCCGCGTCAGGTGATCGGCCGCATGGCCGAGGTGTACGAGGCCGGCTACGCCAACGTGCACCGCGGTCTGCATTACCTGAGCGAGAAGGCGACCGACGACTACGAAGGGTCGCGGGAGACCGTCCGTGCCTTCCTCGGCGCCGCGTCGACCTCGGAGATCGTCTTCACCCGCAACACCACCGAGGCGATCAACCTGGTGGCGTCGAGCTGGGGCCGGGCCAACCTGAAGCCCGGAGACGAGATCATCATCACCTACATGGAGCATCACTCCAACATCGTGCCGTGGCAGATGCTGCGCGACGAGAAGGGGCTGGTGCTTAAGGCGGTGAAGCCGGGCGCGGGCGGTGCCTTCGACATGGAGGGCTTCAAGGCGCTTCTGACCGACCGCACCAGGCTGGTCGCCGTCTGCCATGTCTCCAACGTCCTCGGTACCGTGGTGCCGGTCAAGGAGGTGACGCGGCTGGCCCACGAGGCGGGTGCCGCCGTGCTGCTCGACGGCAGCCAGGCGGTGCAGCACATCCCGGTCGACGTCAAGGACATCGACTGCGACTTCTACTGCTTTACCGGCCACAAGCTGTACGGGCCGTCGGGGATCGGCGTGCTCTACGGCAAGGAGGCGGTGCTGGATGCCATGCCGCCATACCAGGGCGGAGGCGACATGATCTCGTCCGTGACGATCGAGTCGAGCGAGTGGGCTGACCTGCCGGCCAAGTTCGAGGCGGGGACCCCCGCCATCGCGCAGGCGATCGGCCTCGGGGCGGCGATCGACTACGTCACCGGTATCGGGCTGGACCGCATCGCCGAGCACGAGCGCGACCTGCTGACCTACGCGACCCAACGTCTGGCCTCGGTCGAGGGGCTGACGATCCTCGGTACCGCCGCGGGCAAGGTGTCGCTGGCGACCTTCACGATGGATTGCGCGCATCCGCACGACATCTCCACCATCGTCGACCAGCAGGGGGTGGCGGTACGCGCCGGTCACCACTGCGCCCAGCCGCTGATGGACTTCTACGACGTCGGTTCGACCACGCGGGCGAGCTTTGCGCTCTACAACACCCGCGAAGAGATCGACGCCCTGGTCGAGGCGCTCGATAAAGTCCGCCAGATCTTCGCCTGAGCGAGGCAGTCGCGATGAACCACGAACTCGGCCTTCACGACTTCATGCCCGGAACGGTCGGTCCGGACGGGATGGCCCGTGCCGGCGCGCCCCTGACCGATCCGAAGGGGCCGGCGGCCGAGGAGGCGGTGATCGAGGCGCTGAAGACCGTGCACGACCCGGAAATCCCGGTGAACCTCTACGATCTCGGGCTGATCTACGACATCGAGCGGTTCGACGACGGAACGGTGAAGATCGAGATGACGCTCACCGCCCCGGCCTGTCCGGTGGCGGGTGAAATGCCGCGGATGGTCGCCGACGCCGTGGCCGAGGCCGAGGGGGTCGGCGAGGTCGAGGTCACGTTGGTCTGGGATCCGCCGTGGACCAAGGATCGGATGAGCGAAGAGGCTCGACTGGTCCTGGACATGTTCTAGACTATCCCCACCTCTAGGGGTGAACCGTCGGACCGGGAACCTCCGGTCCGGGAATGCGAGCGAGAAGGTAGGGATCACAGATGTTCCAGCCTGGAAAGCCACCGATCACACTGACCGAGGCGGCGGCCGATCGGGTCCGTCGTCTTGTGGAGAGTGCCGGCGATGACGGTGTCATCGGTCTGCGCGTCGGCGTGAAGAACACCGGCTGCTCGGGCCTGTCCTACGTCGTCGAGTACGCCAAGGAGCGCAAGAGGCTCGAGGACGTGGTCGAGGACAAGGGCGTGAAGATCTTCATCGACCCGACCGCGGTGATGTTCATCCTCGGCTCCGAGATGGACTATTCGGAGACCAAGATGTTCTCCGGCTTCGTGTTCAACAACCCGAACGAGACCGGTCGCTGCGGCTGCGGCGAAAGCTTCAGCGTCGCCGCCGGGTAATCGGACGGCAAAGGTCTCGCGCCACCGGTGCCGTCAGTCGAGGCGGTGGACGGCGAGAGCCCGTCGCATCGACGGCAGATCCCAGACCGCCCGTCGCAGGCGGGCGACGCCTGGGCACGCCGCCTCGAACCGTTCGGGTGCCGGGTGCCAGGACGCGAGCATCGCCAGATAGATGTCGGCCGCTCCAGCGCGGTCTCCGAACAGGTACGGCGCGTCGCCGCCGAGCCCGCGCTCGACGACCGCCCATTGCCGATCCAGCGACTCGACCGCCATCGCCCTCGCGCCGTCCCGTGCGGCCGCGTCCGGCACCAGATCCTCCGTGTGATAGATCCTGAGGCAGGTGGTGTAGAGCGTCGCCGCGCCGTAGGTCACCCACTGCAGGTGCGCCGGCCGTGCCGGGTCTTCCGGCGGCGGCGCCAGGCCGGGTGCCCTGTCCGCCAGATACAGCACCATCGCTGCCGATTCGATCAGCACCGTTCCGTCCGGCAGGCGTAGCGCCGGCACCGTGCCAAGCGGATGGACGTCCCGCAGATAGTCGGCCGACTTGTGCGCCCGGGCACGGGTGTCGACCTCGACCGTGTCATGCGGGGTGCCGGTCTCGATCAGCAGGCAGAGCGGCGCTAGGGAGCCCGAGCGGCCGCTCCAGTAGAGGGTGTGGTTCATGGGGCCTTCTTCGAGGTCGCGGGGGGCGATCCGGCCGGTACTCCGGGCCGCCGGGCGATGTAGAGTACCCGCTCCGGACGCCCGGCCAACCCGTTATGAGGTGAAGCGATGCAGGATTGGATCGATCAGTTCCCGGGCCTGTCCCAGCTTCCCGACGACATACGGGCGACGCTGATCGAGCGAAGCCGGGTCGTCGGCCTGCCCCAGGGGTCGGTGATCTTCGGTCCGGGAAAGGCGCCCGACAGCCTGCTGCTGCTCCTTGATGGCGTGGTGAGGGTCCAGCAGGTCGCCGAGAACGGCAGGGAGATCGTCCTGTATCGCGTGCACGCGCACGAGAGTTGCGTGCTGACCACCGCCTGCCTGCTGGCGTACGAGGAGTACAGCGCCGAGGGCGTGGCGGAGACCGAGGTGACCGCCGTGGCGATTCCGCGCGGCGTGTTCGATGAGATGATCGCGGCATCCGGCGTGTTTCGACGCTTCGTCTTCACCGCCTATTCCAGGCGTATCACCGACCTGTTCGTCGTGATCGAGGAGATCGCGTTCCGCCGTGTCGACCTGCGGCTGGCTCAGAAGCTGCTGGATCGCCGGGATGCGGCCGGCGACGTCCGTCTCACCCATCACGAACTCGCCACGGAACTCGGCACCGCCCGCGAAGTGGTCTCGCGTCAGCTCCAGGAGTTCCAGCGGCGCGGATGGGTCACGGCGAGCCGGGGTCGGGTCCACATCGAGAAACCCGACGACCTGGACGCCTTCGCCCACGCGTCCTGACGACGAGAGACGCTATTTCGACCCTGGGTGACATAGTCACCGACCCGAGGGGCCGGATCCTGGAAGGTGACGCCATCGCAGTCAGCCAACCGGAGATGCTGCCATGGCTACGAATGTCGGAACCATCGATCGTGTCCTGCGCCTGGCCCTGGGCCTCGTGCTCGTCGGGCTGCCCGTCCTGACCGAGTTCGACCTCTGGCAGAACGCGCTCGCCGGGTACGGCGTGCCGGCGCTGGGTGTCGTGCTCGTCCTGACGGCGGCCGTCCGCTTCTGTCCGCTGTATCGGCTGCTCGGCGTCAACACCTGCCGCGCCTGATCTTCGGTGTGTCCCGAGCGACCCGGAGGAGGCGCGCCATTCTTCGGTGACAATGTCACCGACGCCGTCGGCGCCCCGAACCATAATTCCACCAACGGACGAAGAACCCGAGGGCACCAGACGATGGAAACCCAGTTCACGCCCATTCTCTCGCTCGCCGGCGGCGCGCTGATCGGTCTCGCCGCCGTGGCGCTGATGGCGCTGCACGGGCGCATCGCCGGAGCCACCGGCATTCTGACCGGCTTCGTGTTTCCCCAAGGTCTGTCCGACTGGTCCTGGCGCGCCCTCATGCTGCTCGGCATGGTCGGCGCGCCGGCGCTCGTCCGGACGGTGACCGGCGAGATGCCGGCACTCGATGTTCCGGTGTCGACGGCGGCATTGCTGGTCGGCGGCGTGATCGTCGGGATCGGAGTCACGTTCGCCAGCGGTTGCACGTCCGGGCACGGGGTGTGCGGGATCGCCCGACTCTCGCCGCGCTCCATCGTCGCCACGCTGATGTTCATGGCCACGACCGCAGCCACGGTCTTCGTCGTTCGCCACGTGGTCGGAGGATGAGTCGATGCGGCTGATTTCCGCCCTTCTGATCGGTCTCTTGTTCGGCGTCGGCGTGACGATCGCCGGCATGTCCAACCCGGCCAAGGTGCTGAACTTCTTCGACGTCGCCGGAACCTGGGATCCCAGCCTGGCCTTCGTGATGGCGGGCGCGCTGGCGGTGACCGCCATCGGCTACCGTCTGGTGCTGCGGCGGCCGGCGCCGGTCTTCGGCGACCGCTTCCAGATTCCGACCCGCAGGGACCTGGACCTGCGGCTCCTCGGTGGATCGGCCGTGTTCGGCGTCGGCTGGGGTATCGCCGGGTTCTGCCCCGGCGGTGCGCTGTCGGCTCTCGGCACCGGGCGCGGCGACGTCCTGATGTTCGTTGCGGCGGTGGTCGTCGGGATTGCCATCGCCCGCGTCGCCACGAAGGCCGGGGCAGGCTCTCCCGCCGGCGGAGCCGTCGGCAAACCGACTGAGGAAAAATGATCGCACCGGAGGAAATCGCTATGACGGACTACCCGATCGACATGACCGTGACGCCCGAGGTCGAGGCCTTCTTCGACCCGGCGACCAACACGATCAGCTACGTGGTGAAGGATCCGGGTTCGGCCGCCTGCGCGGTGGTCGACTCGGTGATGGACATCGACTATGCCGCCGGCCGCATCACCTACGACCATGCGGACGAGATCATCGCCTATGTCCGCGACAGGGGGCTGACGGTCGAGTGGCTGATCGAGACCCATGTCCATGCCGACCACCTCTCGGCCGCGCCGTACATCCAGGAGAAACTGGGCGGCAGACTGGGCATCGGCCGGAACATCACGGTGGTTCAGGACACGTTCGGCAAGGTGTTCAACGAGGGCACGGAGTTTCAGCGTGACGGCAGCCAGTTCGACCGGCTGTTCGACGACGGCGACACCTACACGATCGGCGGTATGACCGTCTTCGCCATCCACACACCGGGGCACACGCCGGCCTGCATGACCCATGTGGTCGGCGATGCGGCCTTCGTCGGCGACACCCTCTTCATGCCGGATGGCGGCAGCGCCCGGGCTGACTTCCCGGGCGGCGACGCCGGCGTTCTCTACGACTCGATCCAGAAGGTTCTGGCCCTGCCCGACGCCATGCGTCTGTTCATGTGTCACGACTACGGCCCGAACGGCCGGGAGATCCGGTGGGAGACGACGGTCGGCGAGGAACGGACCCACAACATCCACGTCGGCGGGGGCCGGACGCGCGCGGAGTTCGTCGCCATGCGCGAGGCGCGCGACGCCACCCTGGCCATGCCGCGACTGATCCTGCCCTCGCTGCAGGTGAACATGCGCGCCGGCAAGCTGCCGCCGGCGGACAAGGACGGCCGCACTTTCCTGAAGCTTCCCGTCAACGCTCTCTGAGCGGATCGATGCGGACGACAGTTTGGGAAAGAGAGAAGGGAGAACGACGTCTTGGAACAGATCAGAAAAATCACCGACGCCCTGTCCGTCAGTCCGCAGGTCACGGTGCCCGAGGTTGCCGCGATCGCCGCTGCAGGTTTTCGCGCGATCATCTGCAACCGTCCGGACGGGGAGGGGGCCGACCAGCCGACCTTCGAGGAGATCGAGGCGGCGGCGCACGCGGCCGGGATCGAGGCCCGCTACCTGCCGGTAGTGTCCGGCAAGGTGCTTGACGAGGACGCCCAGGCCTTTGGCAACGCGATGGAGGCGCTGCCGAAACCGATCTTCGCCTACTGCCGCACGGGCACCCGCTCGACGACGCTCTGGGCGCTGTCCCAGGCGACGTCGATGCCGCTGCCTGAGATCCTGTCGCGGGCCAGGGCGGCCGGCTACGACATGAGTGGCGTCGTGCGCCGGATCGCCAATGGCGGCAGAACGCCGACCGATACCGGCGATGCCTTCCACGAGGTGGTGATCGTCGGTGGCGGAGCGGCCGGCATCTCGGTCGCCGCCAGCCTCATCGCCCGGTCTCCGGGCCTGGACGTCGCCGTGATCGACCCGGCCGACATTCACTACTACCAGCCCGGCTGGACTATGGTCGGCGGCGGCGTGTTCGATGCCGAGGACACGGCCAAGACCATGGGCTCGCTGATCCCGAGGGGCGTGCGCTGGATCAAGTCGGCGGTAGCCGCCTTCGAGCCGGAGAACGACGCGGTCATCCTCGACGGCTGCCGGGTGGTGAAGTATCGGCGCCTGATCGTCTGTCCGGGTCTGAAACTGAACTGGAACGGCGTCGAGGGTCTGGTCGAGACCTTGGGCAAGAACGGCGTCACCTCGAACTACCGCTACGACCTGGCGCCCTACACCTGGGAACTGGTCGATGGGCTGAAGACCGGTCGCGCGGTGTTCACCCAGCCGCCGATGCCGATCAAGTGCGCCGGCGCGCCGCAGAAGGCGATGTATCTGTCGGCCGACCATTGGCTGCGCACCGGACGGCTCAAGGACATCGAGGTCGGGTTCTACAATGCCGGCGGCGTGCTGTTCGGCGTCAAGGAGTACGTCCCGGCGCTGATGGAGTACGTCGAGCGGTACCGCGCGCGGCTCAACTTCTTCCACACCCTTACGGCCGTCGACGGGGCGGCGAAGAAGGCTTGGTTCACGGTCGCGAAGCCGGGCAGCGCGCCCGAGACGGTCGAGGTCGCCTTCGACATGCTGCATGTCTGTCCGCCGCAGACCGCCCCCGACTTCATCCGGGTGTCGCCGCTGGCAGACGCCGCCGGATGGGTCGATGTCGATCAGGACACCCTTCGGCACAAGACCTACGCGAATGTCTGGAGCCTCGGCGATGCGATGAACGCGCCGAATGCCAAGACCGCCGCCGCGGCGCGCAAGCAGGCGCCGATCGTCGCCGAGAATGTGGTGGCGGATCTCCAGGGCCGGTCGCCGACGGCGCATTACGACGGTTACGGCTCCTGCCCGCTGACGGTCGAGCGCGGGAAGATCGTGCTGGCCGAGTTCGGCTATGGCGGCAAGCTGCTGCCGAGCTTCCCCAACTGGCTGATCGACGGCACCCGGCCGAGCAGGCTGGCCTGGCTCCTCAAGGAGAAGTTCCTGCCGCCGCTGTACTGGCAGGCGATGCTGCGCGGCCGGGAATGGTTGGCAAAGCCCGAGACGGTGACCGCCGCCCCGCCGAGCGCGACGGCCTGAGCTTCCTTCGCCGGCCGCCGTCGCGTGGCCGGCCCGTAAACAACCGGACGAAATCCGATGGCCGAAGCATCCAACAGGAAGGCGCGGGGGGCCGCCCGTTACCTGCCGATCCTCGACTGGGGAGCGCGGTACGACCGCGACGCCCTGGTCAACGACCTGATCGCGGCGGTCATCGTCACCATCATGCTGATCCCGCAGTCGCTGGCCTATGCGCTGCTGGCGGGGCTGCCGGCCGAGATGGGGCTCTACGCCTCCATTCTGCCGCTGGTAGCCTATGCCATCTTCGGAACCAGTCGGGCGCTGGCGGTCGGCCCGGTGGCGGTGGTCTCCCTGATGACGGCGGCGGCGGTCGGCAATCTCGATCTCGCCGGCCCGCAGGAATACGCGGCGGCGGCCATCGTCCTGGCACTGCTGTCCGGCCTGGTGTTGCTGGCCATGGGCGTGTTCCGGCTCGGCTTCGTCGCCAACTTTCTGAGCCACCCGGTCATCGCGGGGTTCATCTCCGCATCGGGTCTGATCATCGCCGCAAGCCAGCTCAAGCACATCCTCGGCGTTCCGGCCAGCGGCCACGACCTGTTCGAGCTCCTCGTGTCGCTGGTCGCGCACCTGCCGCAGGCGAACCCCTACACCCTCGCGGTCGGAGCGGCGGCGACGGCGTTCCTGTTCTGGGTCCGCACGGGGTTGAAACCGTTGCTGCTGCGCCTGGGCACGGGCGCGCGGCTGGCCGGTGTTCTGACGAAGGCCGGCCCCGTCGCGGCCGTGGCGGCGACGATCGTCGCGACCGGCGTCTTCGGTCTCGATGCTGCCGGCGTGGCGATCGTCGGAGAGGTGCCGCAGGGTCTACCGCCTATCACCGTCCCGCGGTTCGACCTCGATCTCTGGGGCAGCCTGTTCGGGTCCGCCGTGCTCATCTCGGTCATCGGCTTCGTCGAGTCCGTCTCCGTGGCCCAGACCCTCGCCGCGAAGAAACGACAGCGCATCGTCCCGGATCAGGAACTCATCGGCCTCGGCGCCTCGAACGTGGCGGCGGCGGCGACCGGCGGGTATCCGGTGACCGGCGGTTTCGCGCGGTCGGTGGTGAACTTCGACGCCGGTGCCGAAACGCCGGCGGCCGGCGCCTTCACCGCGATCGGTATCTGCCTGGCCGCGGTGGCGCTCACCCCGCTGCTGTACTACCTGCCGAAGGCGACCCTGGCCGCCACGATCATCGTCGCCGTGCTCTCGCTCGTCGACTTCTCGATCCTCAAGCGCACCTGGAGATACTCGCGCGCGGATTTCGCGGCGGTCGTCACCACCATGGGCCTCACCCTCTGCTTCGGGGTGGAGATAGGGGTGTCGGCCGGGGTCGCGGTATCGATCCTGCTGTTTCTGTTCAAGACCTCGCGCCCGCATATCGCCGAGGTCGGCCTGGTGCCGAACACCCAGCATTTCCGCAACATCCGCCGCCACGCCGTTCAGACCGTGCCGAGCGTCCTGACGCTGCGGGTCGACGAGAGCCTGTACTTCGCCAATGCCCGCTTTCTCGAGGACTACGTCTACGACCGGGTTCAGGGCGATCGCGCGCTCAAGCACGTCATCCTGATGTGCTCGGCGATCAACGAGATCGACGGCAGCGCGCTGGAGTCCCTGGAGGCGATCAACCACCGGCTCGACCTGATCGGGATCCGCTTTCACCTCTCGGAGGTGAAGGGGCCGGTGATGGACCGGCTCAGGCGCGCGCACTTCCTCGAGGAAATGACGGGGCGCGTGTTCCTGTCGCAGTTTGAGGCTGCGATGACCCTCGATCCATCCCTTCAGACCCGTCCGGCCGAGGCTTTGGAAACCGCCCGAGCGGGCGGGCCGCGAGGCGATTAGCGCCGGTGGCGGAGTGGAGCGGTTCCTTTCGATGCCTGGACGTCGGCGCCAGAAGCTGGATAAAACCAGGACAGGCGCTCTGGCGCGGGGAACATCGGAGGGGAACGGCATGGCACGACCCGTGATCGGCATTCAGTGCAACCGCTACATCGCCGAGCGGGTGATCGAGGCCCAGATGACGGGACGGCGGACCATCGACGCGGTCGCCAACGTGGCCGACTGCACGCCTCTCCTGATACCGGGCATCTCCGAGGCGGTCGACGTAGCCGACCTGCTCCAGGCGGTCGACGGCGTCGTGCTCACCGGCGGGCGGGCGAACGTCCACCCGCGCCACTACGGAGAGGATCTAACCGACCGGCACGGTGAGATGGACGAGGGCCGCGACGCGGTGGCGCTGCCGCTGGTGCGGGCCTGCGTCGAGGCCGGCGTCCCGATCCTCGGCCTGTGCAGGGGCATCCAGGAGATCAACGTCGCGTTCGGCGGCACCCTGCACCCGGAGATCGCCGAGCTTCCCGGCAAGCACCGTCACCGCATGCCGAAGGACTGCAAGGATCCGGAGATCATCTTCGAACTGCGCGAGCAGGTGCGGCTGCGTCCCGGCGGCGTGCTGGCGGCCATGCTCGGAACCGAGGCCATCGTGACCAACTCCCTGCATGGCCAGGCCATTCTGGAACCGGGCGAGCGGATCGTCGTCGAGGGCTGGGCGGCCGACGACACGATCGAGGCGGTATCCGTGGCCGGCGCGCCGGGCTATGCCATCGGCGTTCAGTGGCACGCGGAATACAACGCCGAGGCGGATCCGGTCAGCCGCAGGCTGTTCGCCGAACTCGGGGCGGCGGCGCGCGGCCGGCACCGACGCCGCGCCGCGGCCTGAGGGCGGGGCGCGTGACGCCGCGCGACAACTGGGGCTGGCAGGCCCGGATCGGCATGTTCATCGTCTCCAGCGAGGCGGTGCCCGAGGCCGAGTGGTGGGCGATGTGCCCGCCCCATGTCTCCATCCATACCGCGCGGGTCGCCGCCAGGGCGCCCTGGGCCGGCTGGAACGCGGAGCGCACCGCCGTGACCCTGGAGCCGGACCTGCGGCGCGGGGCCGAGCATTTCGCCGCCATGCGCCTCGGCGCCGTGGTGATCGGCCACAGCTCCAGCAGCATCCTGGGCGGGGCCGGCTGGGACGAGGCGGTGGTGGACGCGATCTCCGCGGTCGTGCGGCCCGACACCATCGTCACCACCAACGGGCTCGACGGCCAGGCGGCGATGCGGGCCGCCGGGGTGCGCCGGCCGTTCATCGTGCTGCCGCCCTGGTTCAACGCCGCCACCGCCGAGAAGGCGATGGTCTACTACCGGGGGCTGGGCGTCGAGCCGGTCGGCCCGCTCAGCTACGACCCGGGCCGCGGCTGGCGCGACGTGCCGCACGGCGAGATGTATCCCGAGGGCCTGGGCTTCGAGCAGCAGGTCGAGCCGCTCTACACCCAGATCCGCAACGCCTGCCCGGCTGAGGCCGACGGCGTCTTCATCGCCGGCACCGGCTTCCGCTGCGTGGCGATCCTCGACGCCCTGGAACGCGACCTGCAGCGCCCGGTCCTCTCGGCCAACCAGGTCAGCCTCTGGCACTGCCTGCGCCTCGCCGGCGTGAAGGCGCAGGTCGAAGGGTATGGCAGCCTGTTCGGGCTGTGAGCTGTTCTCTGGGCGTGTGAAGTGGCGCGGGTGGCGACGACCGTGTCGTTCCGGATAACGGACGTCGGATAAAAAAGTCTGGCCGACGACTGGATTGTAAACGAGACGAACAAGACCGCTGTCTTGGTCGATGGCAGGAATGGCCGGGAGGCGGTTGTTTGCATTCGTCGGCTGCAATGCCGAGCATGCGATCATGCCAAGAGGTCGACGGCGTGACAGTGTCGAAGAAATGCTATGATTTTCAACGATTTCCGTGTTGGAGATCTTCTGCATTCATCAATTAGAACCGAGGGGGCTATCGGTTGAGCGTGCACGATCAGGAGCAGCCGGAAACACCGACGGATCTGGACTTTGCTCACCGCTTGCGGAGGCGCCTCGCTGCGGTCGCCCCGGGGTGGTGGCTCGTGATCGCGGCCCTAACGATCACCACGGTCCTCTGGGCCATGGGGCGAAGCGCCGTGCCGATGCCGGGGCCGTTCCGTTCCTGGTTGGATCCGAGTCTTCTGATTTCCGCTTGGTCGATCACTCTTTTTGCCCTTCTCCTCGTCGCGAATACCCGATCACGGAAGATCGAACCCTTTTTCGGCGGGTTGGACCGGGCCGTCCGTTTACACCGACAACTCGGACCGATCACAGTCGGCTTGATCCTGGTACACGTGGTTCTCTATGTTCCACCGCTGTTGGGGTTTGGCGGGTCGCTTGCGGACTTTCTCATTCCCTTCTATTCGCCACGCGGCGCCGAAGGGTTCAATGCTCTTATCCTCTGGCTGGTCGTCGGCTGGACAGCGCTCGCCTACACCAAGCGCCTGCGCTATGAGCGCTGGCTCAACCTGCATGGCCTCTTCGGACCGATCTTCATCCTGACCTCCGCGCATGCTTTGGCGGTAGGCCCCACGATCAACGCATACGAACCGTTGCGTTTCTGGATGTGGCTTCTGGTGCTCGTCGGGTCCGGCGCCTGGTTCTACCGGGTCGTGCTCTATCGCTGGATTGCCCCCCGTTTCCGGTATTCGGTGCTGCGGGTGGAGCGGACGTCGGAGACTTCGGTGGATGTGGTGATGCGCCCGAAATCCCGGCGTATGATCTATGAGCCGGGTACCTTCGTCTTCATCAATCGGCCCGACCGGGATCGACGGGAGTTGCATCCCTTCTCAATCTCTTCCTCACCTGCGGAGAGGGACCTGCGGGTATCGGTTCAGATGGTCGGTGATTTTACCCGTGACCTCCTCAGTCTGAGACCGGGGGATCCGATCGAGGTATTCGGACCTTTTGGCGGCTTCACGCCCCATCGGTATGGCGGCTACCGCCGTCTGATCTGCGTCGGCTCCGGTATCGGCATCACACCTTTCTTGAGCATGCTCCGCTTTGAAGGCATCAACAACGACTTCCGGCGGATCTGGCTCTATTACATCGTGAAGGATGCGACAGTCGCGCCATATGACGCCGAGATACAGGAAGCGGTTCCGAAGGCCGATTCCTACATCGATTACGAACTCTGGAAGACAGCCGAGAAGGGTCGTCCGACCGCCAAGGCACTGTTGGAAGCTACCGAACCCCTCGAAGGGGTTGCCGTGATGCTGTGCGGCCGCCCGGAGTTCATTCGCGACATGACCCGACAGTTTCGAGAGGCCGGTATTCCGCCCGAAAGGATCATTGCGGAAGACTTCTACTTCCATTGAGGAGCGGCCCCGTCATCGGGTAACTGGGTCCGTGCGAAGTTTTCTGTTGCCGGAGGGTCTGGCTCCTGGTTGACGATACTGTGGGGCTTGATCCGGTGCGCCAGACGTCCGCCCCCAACCCGGATCGCGGATCAGCGGCATGGTGGAGCAGTGGATGCCGCCGCCGCTCAGCCTCATCGTCTCGTCCGAGCATTTCGTCGGGATGCGCCGCCCCTCCCTCGTGCTGTCGCCCCGGTTCCGCTAGGGATCCAGAACGCCGGGCCGGTATGTCGACTTCAGGAAGTCCAGAAGCGCCCGGATTCGGGGGACGGATTGCCGGCCCGGTTGAACCAGAGCCGTGATCGGTTGCTCCGCCGGGTCGTGTGTCGCCGTCAGGATCGGCACCAGGCGACCGGCTTCCAGCGCGTCCGCCCCGAGAAAATCGCCCAGCCGAATGATGCCCGCCCCCGCCAGCGCCGCGTGCAGGAGAGTCTCGGCGCTGTCCGACGTCAGACTGCCGCTTACCGACACGGTGGTCGCTCTGCCGTTCTCCCGGAAGGGCCATGCTGCCTGATGCGGAAAGCCGCTCAGCAGGAGGCAGTTGTGGTCATGAAGATCTTGTGCGGATTGAGGCTCTCCGTGCTCCGCCAGATAGGCGGGGCTCGCCGCCAGGACGCGGGTGACTTTGCCCAGCGGGATGGCGAGAAGATTGCTGTCGGCCAGGTCGCCCACGCGGATCGTCACATCCGCCTGCCCGGCGATTGGATCGACCCGTTGGTCCGTGACCGCGATGTGGAGCGATATGGAGGGGAACCGCGCCTGAAACTCGGCGACGACCGGTGCCAGCTTGTGATTGGCGAAGGCCGTGCCGCAGTTCACGCGGATCTGCCCGCGCGGTGTCCCGGCGGCGTCGGACAGCTCGCCGCTGGCGATCTCGATTGCTTCCAGAATGGATCGCGCGCGCGGCAGGAACGTCTCCCCTTCCGGGGTCAAAGACAGGTGCCGCGTTGAGCGAAAGAACAGTTTGGCGCCGAGGCGGTCCTCCAGCCGAGAAACCATGCGGGAGACGCCGGACGACGTGTATCCGGTGTCGTATGCCACGGCGGCGAACGACCCGCGTTCCACCACGCGCACGAAGGTTTCGATCTCGGGAGCGAGGTGGTTCATCGTTTCAAAACTTCCAGGCAAGTCTGAAGCGCAAATTATGTTGTATTGCGGAAAATACGTCAACAGTAGGGTGGTCGACATACCTTTGATCACGTCACCGGAATGAAACATGCCGTTCAACAAGCTTCACGTACCGCAGGCGCTGCCGACGCAGACCGTCCATCAGATCAACGACCTGCTACACGACAGCCTGGTCGAAACCTGCGCGGTTAATCCCGACGACTACTTCTGCCTCGTTTCCCGATACGCACCGCAAGACATGATCCTCCATCCGACCTACCTGGGGGACAGGGACGTGGCTGCGACGATCATCATCGACATCACTCTGTTGGCGGGACGTTCCGACGATCAGAAGGAAGCGCTCTACGCCGATGTCAGGACGCGGTTGGAGGCCATCGGTTTCCCGCCTCAGAACTCCATCATCTACCTCACGGAGAACGGTCCGATCGACTGGTCGTTCAGCCCGACGGGTTCCGTGAAGAAGCTGCTCGGCCCGTAAGCGGACGACCTGAACGCCGCAAACTCGTCGATGGTCGACCCCCAGCCCCCTTACACCGGATCGCGGATCAGCGGCATGGTGGAGCAGTGGATGCCGCCGCCGTTCAGCATCATTTTCTCGTAATCGATCGTGGTCCACGTCACCCCGGCGGCCGCCAGCTTGTCGAGGGTCTCGTTGGTGCCGCCCCTCGGCATGATGAGCCGGCCCGGTGCCACGGCGAGCGAGTTGATGATCGCGCGGTTGTCGGCCGGGCTGATCTCGATGGTCCGGATGCCCTTCTCCTTCAGGGTCTCCAGGAACGAGTAGGGCAGGCGGTCCTGGTCGATCAGGGCGAGGTCCCTGTCGACCATGAGAAACTGGCCGTCGATATGGATGTCGTGGCCGGGCAGGTCGATCGCCAGCAGCTCCACCCCCTGGGTGGCCAGCACCTCGGCGATCTGCCGGGCGGCCTCCCGGTTCACGCGGATGCCGCAGCCGACCACAGCCGTCTTGGCATCGAGCCAGGCGAAGCTGCCGCCCTCGAACAGTGCCGTGCCGGTGAGGGTGCGCAGGATCGGGATGCCGAGCTCGGCCAGCGTGCGGGTGATGGCCAGCACCTCGCCCCGGCGGATGCGCGCACCCATGCGGCTGATGATGGCCCCGCCCTTGACCATGACGAACGGGTCGCGGGTGTAGCAGGACTTCAGCCGCCCGTCGGTCACGCCCTGGACCTCGAACACCTCCACACCTTCGGCCTTCAGCGCCGCCACCAGCGCGTCGTGCTGGGCCCGCATCTCGTCGAAATCGGGCACGCTTTCGCTCTGGAAGTACCAGCCGTGCTCGACATTGCCGAAGGAGCCGGTGGCGGCGATGCGCTGGGTGGGGTCGACCACGTCCATCTCCGGACCCGGCCGATGGACCATGACCGCGCGCAAACGGCCGATATCGTTGTCCACACCCCAGTTGCGGCCCCAGATGGACGTCATCTCGCCCTCGGTGTGGAAGGCGGGCTCGGCGGGGGCGGCAAAGATCCGGATGGTCTCGTTGTAGACCCAGTGGGCGGAAGGCTTGTCGGTCACGGTCGTCCCCTCGGTGGTGGTGGTCGCAAGACGGGTCGGTCGATGGCGCCACTGGCCATCGTCATCGGCGGAGGTGCGGTCTGCTGTCGGTGCCGGGCAGGGAGCCGGGCGGGGGGACCGGCCACCTTTCGGTTGGAAGCGAAGGGTATTGTCGCAACGGATGTCGCGGCGCGCCAGCCCGATACTGCAGCGGCGCCCTCGCCGGGCCCGGCCGCTCCGGGCACCAAGATTGTGCGAAAATTCGACGGTTCGGCGCAATTTTTGCGGTCTTCTAACGCCGTTTTGACGGCTGGATGACGGCATCTCCCTAGCCTGAGGTCAATCGGCGGCGTCCCGCTGGCGTCGCCCGGACCAGGAGGCTGAGACGATGACCGAACGGACAGAGATTGGATCGCGGGGGTGGGGACTCAAGGCGCGGGGCCGAATGCATCGCGTCGCCGTGTCGGGGCTGATGGCCGGGGCCCTGTGCTCGTGCACGGCGCTGACCGACCCGTATGTCGTCATGGGGACGGACGTGCCGGCAACGCCGGGTTTCGAGGAGGCGGCCAGGTTCGCCCGCGACAAGGCGGCCGAGTTCGACAGTCGCGCGGCGGATCTCGCGCGTCTCGATCTCGGCACCGGCAGCCTGATATTCGGCAGTGCGATCGCCGGGCTCGGCTTCGCGGCGTTCGGCGCGCATTCCGATGCGATCATCGGCGCCGGTCTCGCCGGCGGCGCCGGTGCCGGGGCCAGGAGCTTCGCGCCGATCAGCACGCGCATCGACGCCTACAAGATGGGATCGAGCGCGCTGCATTGCGCCGTGACCACGATCGCGTTGGGGCTCTCCAGCGACGCCAAGGGACGGACGGGCGACCCGTCCAGCGGAACCGTCTTTCGCGTGGGGCCGGCCGTCGACGGCGACGACGGCGATCCCCTGCGCGGTTATCTGCAGCAGCTCTCGCGGTCGCGCAACGCGACAGGTCGCAGCCGCTTATCGGGCGATCCGGGCGCCACGGGACTGAAGGCGCGCGCGGATGCGATGCAGGCGGACGCGGCTCGCTCCGGGCGCGTCGGTCTCGTCGCCGACCTGGCCGACGTCAAGGCCGAACTGCGGCTTCTCGACCGGGCGACGCGAAGGGTCGATGCGGCGGCACGAGACCTCGAGTCAGCCACGGCCGCGGCACTCGACACCCGGGGGCAACGCCTGATGGGCGCGACGGGAGCCATCATTGCGGCGGTGACGGATCAGATCTCGGCGGCGCGGCTCGATCCCGACGCCGCGGTCAAGGCTCTGCGCTCCGGATCCGCCGCCATGGCCAAGGAGATCCGCGAGGCGGCGGCGGAGCTGAAGGCAGCCGCGGCCGAGGCCGAGGCCCAGACGGAGAAGACCGACGACGCGCTGTCCGATGCCAAGGCAGAGGGCATGGGCGCCGGTGCGGCCGGCGTCGAGGGCGAGGTCGACGCGCTGGCCGGCGAGGTCGCCGGTCAGGCGGCGGAGGTCAGCCGCGTGGCCCTCATCGCCGAGACGATCCGGGAACTCGTCTCGTTGAGCACCCGATGCCTCGGCGTCGAGGACGGTGGCGACGACGGGGATGGTTGACGGCGAGGGTTGACGGCGGTCGGCGCCGCCCCAGGCGCAGGTGAGACATCAGGAGGGAACCATGCGTGCGATCGGACTTCTTGCATTCCTGCTCGCTGCGGGCGGTCAGCTGACCGGCGGGCCGGCGACCGCACAGAGTTTCGGCAGTGGTGGTGGCGGCGGAGCCGGCTCGGGCTTCTCGGGCTCCGTCTCTTCCGGTTTCGTCTCTTCGGGCTCCGTCAGCTCGATGCCGACAGGTCGAGGAGTGTCGATCCCTCGGCCGGTTGAGGTGGCTCCGCCGGTGGATCGGCGGGTCGCACCGCAGCCCTCGGGAAGCGAGCGCGTCGCCCCTGTTTCCGGCGGCGACGCCGGCGCGGCGGATTTCAGTCGCGCTCTCGCCGCCGAGGACCTGCGTCGGATCGATCCGGCCGTCCTCGCGCCGGCCTATGACGTGAGCGTGGACGACGCGAAGCTGCTCCAAAACCTGCAACTCGGGATCGGTGGCGTGCAGGGCGCCAGGCTCCTGCCGCCGGTACAGGGCTCTGACAATATCGGAATTTCGATCGGCGCCTCGACACTGACCGTCGACAAGACGTTACTGCCGGCCCTTGCCCCGGCGCTGCCGGCCTTCGTCAAAGCGGCACTGGGGGACTCGACCATCCTGATCCGCCATGGCGATCCGGTCGACGACGTGCCGGCCGAGGTGCTGCCGGTCCCGGTCGTCGGCGGCGGAGAAGGTTCCGCGGGCTCGGGTGGCGGGGTGGGCCAGCCGGCTAGGGTCTGCGCCAGCGAGGCGGAGTGTCTCCTGCCGACGGTCGCCCTGCATAGCCGCCACCGGGTGTTCTGCTCGGGCGCGCTGATCGCTCCGAAATGGGTGCTGACCGCCGCCCATTGCCTGTGTGGCCCGGGGATCACCCACGCCACCGCCGGCAGCCGGGTACCTCTCGGAAATGGCGCCAGTACGCCCAGAGACACCGTGACCGTCAGTCTGAGCAGACGAAAGGTGTTCTTCGACGATCGGTTCTGCCCGGCCTTCAGGACGAAGCCGGACGATGTGGCGACCTACGCGCTCACCGACCTGGCGCTGGTAGAACTGACCAATCCGCTTCAGGCAGGGACCGTGTCGCCCTTCGCCACGATCGGTCGGCCCGAAGAGGCCTCGATGAGTTCCATTCTCCAGATCGCCGGGTTCGGCGCGCGGGAGAACGACGTACGGGGCGGCGAGAAATACGTCGCCGGAATCGCGGTCTCCAGCGTGGACTGCACCGAAGTCCTCGACGATGGCCATACCGCGGCGGCCCGGTTCGGCTGCGTGGCGGGGCGCGAACTCGTGGCGATCGACGGAAGTCTGCGCAAGGACAGTTGCCACGGAGACAGTGGCGCTCCGACCTACACCCGACTGAGCGACGGTCGCCTTGTGGTGGTCGCGATCGTCTCGCGCGGCCTTCTGGTCGAATGCGGGCCGGGCGGGATCTACACGCTCGTCGCCGCCGACAGGGCGCACGAATGGATTCGCAAGCACGTGCCGGAGGCCGTGTTTTCCGAAGGAACCGTCGCGGTTGCGGCGGAATTCACCACCAACAACCCAGGCTAGGAGGAAACGTCATGAAACGCATCGCGACCTTTGTCTTCACCGCCGCCCTGGCGGCTGGCGTGACGGCCGACGCCGTCGCCCAAAGCGCAGAGCGCAGCGCCCGGGCACTCCAGAACGAGACCGCGCGCTCGGTGTCTCTCAACATGTACCGCACCGGTGCGTCGAAGACGGAGATGGCTCGCTTCGGCCCGCGCATCATCAACGGTCAGCCGGTCGCTCAGGAGTCGGGGGACTGGGCCTGGGCGGTCTCCATCCAGACCCAGGATGGCCGGCACTTCTGTGGCGGTTCGCTGGTGGCGCCGCGGCTGCAGAACGGCAGCGTGGTGGAGTGGGTCGGCGATGACCGCAACCCGCTCTGGGTGGTCACCGCCGCACACTGTGTCGTCAACCGAGACGGATCGGTCGTCGATCCTGCCGAGTTGAAGGTGCAGAGCGGGAACGTGTCCCTGATCGCCGATCCGCGCGTTCGTCAGAACGTGCGCAAGGTCCTGGTGCACGAAGACTACGACAACGTGTCCCTGACCAACGACATCGCCCTGTTGAAGCTGGAACCGGCGGACTCTGTGCCCAACGACGTCGTCCGGACATCGATCCGACTGGCCGATGGGCTGGACCGGGCCTGGCTGTACAAGGACTACGCGGCCCTGACCGTCTCCGGTTGGGGGCGGACACAGAGCGGGCCGATCTCCTCGACCCTGGAGCGCGTGGTCGTGCCGTATGTCGATGCCGGCACCTGTGCGGACGCCTACGCCATCCAGAACGAGTCCATCGCGCCCGGCATGTTGTGCGCTGGTTTCAGCAGCGGCGGCTACGACTCCTGCCAGGGCGACAGCGGCGGCGGCCTCGTGTTCCGACCGGCCCGCGTGTTCGGCGACCCGGTGAACGACCCGGTACTGGCCGGCGTGGTGAGCTGGGGGATCGGCTGCGCCCGTCCGGATCTGTACGGCGTCTATTCCAACGCACTCAGCTTCCGCCGCTGGCTTGAAGTCACGGTGGCGAAGAACAGCTGATCGAACCGCAATCCCGCAGGAGTCGGCCATGATCCATCCCGCCAGATACGCACTTCGCCAGCCGTTGGCGACCGTGCAGAAGCGCGCGGACCCGACGGATCGACGGAGGGGTATCTCCCGGCCCCTCCGGGTCGGCTTCCTGCGGCTCCGGCACGTGGAGTGGGGAACTGCGGGCCGGGACAAGGGGGCCGGCGGAGGCGTCGCCGGCCCCGCTCTCCTCTGGGCCGGCACGTCCGCGTCGACACCGGGCTGTCGCGGGCGCGCAACGATCCCTGCGCGACGGAATTCGCGCAGTCAGGGGTATTCCTCCAGCACGAGTTTCAAAGGCCTTTCTGCATACATTGGCGGCTGCACGGGCCGCAGGCCTTGCCGTAGTAGTATTAATGGCGTCAACCTACCCGCTTTGCAGGGGGGCGCTATCGGATCGATGACCAATGATACTGGCATTGCATCTGGCGGCGGGACGGATCGTCCGGTTCGACTGAACCTTCTCGGTGGGTTTCGCCTGGATGTTAATGGCCAGGCCGTCTTCGGCCTGCCGCTCAAGGCGCGTGCTCTCCTTGCGTATCTCGCGGTCAGTCGCGGGCGGCCCGTCACACGTGACAAGATCGCCGAGCTACTCTGGCCGGGCCAGGATGCGGACCGGGCCCGGAACAGCCTGCGCCAGCTTCTCTACACCTTCTATCGCACCTGCCCGGGTGAGCTTCGGGTGCTGATCGACCGGGACGGTGAGCTTTCGATCGATCTCGATCTCGTCGATTGCGATGCGGTGTCGTTGCTGTCCGGCGACGTGGACGGCGAGGTCGAGAAGCTCCGGGCCGTGGCGGCGCAGTACGACGGCCCGCTGCTCGATGGACTGAAGACCGTTTCCGAGGATTTCGACGACTGGCTTGCGGTCATGCGGTCGGCCCTGGAGGCGCGGGTGCTGACTCTCTGCGCCGGCCTGGTCGAGGCGGCGATGACGAGCCGGCACTACGCCGATGCGGTTACCGCCGCCGAGCAGATGGTGGCGATCGACCCGCTGCGCGAGGACAGCCACCGTCTGCTTATGAGAGCCCTTGGCGCGGCCGGGCGCAGGAGCGATGCGATCCGCCATTTTGCCCGCCTACGGGACCTGCTGCGGCGTGAACTCGATGTCGAACCGGCGCCGGAGACCCGTGCCGTTGTGGATGGTCTGAGCCAGGCGGACGTGCCGGATCGCCCAGTCCCGGCGGCACGCGTTGCGGACAACCGGCGGCCGATGATCGCCGTTCTGCCGTTCGACCAGTTCGGTGAGAAGGTCCTGGCGAAGCATCTGTCCGACGGGCTGGTCGCGGACGTCATCTCGCAGTTGTCCGGCCTGAGGGACCTCAGCGTCATCTCCCACGGGTCGACCATGGATCTGCCGGGCGACGCCCGCCCTCTTGAGCTGTCGCGCAACCTCGGAGCGCGATATGTCGTCCGCGGCGGGGTTCGCCGCGCGCATGATGAAATCCGGCTGACGACGGAACTGGTGGACGGCGAGAGCGGAGCGGTCGTCGGGTCTTTCATCGCGACCGTATCGGATCGGTTCTCCTTCACGGACCAGGATCGGATCGTGGCCCACACGGTCAACACCCTGGCGCCCAGGGTGCAGGATCTGGAACTGCAGCGTATCCGTGGCCGGCGACCGAACAGCCTCTCCGCCTATGAGAAGACCCTGCTGGCCCGCAGTCTGATGACGTCGAGCGACGAGATCGAATACGCCGAAGCCAAGAGCCTGATAGACGATGTGATCGCCCTCGAGCCGAGCTACGCCGAGGCCTACGCCCTGGCCGCGGACTGGCATGGCGTCTTGATCGCCGAGGGGCGCGGGGAGACGGAACGCGAAAGCGGGATCGCGGAGGTCGAGCGCCTGGCGCGCACCGCTCTGCGGCTCGACGGCAACAACATTCGCGCGCTGGTGTTCTACGGCCATCGTCGCTCGCTGTTCCACCGGGACTACGCCGGCGCGAAGGACCTGTTTCGCCGCGCCCTGGAAGTGGCGCCGCATTCCACCGACGCGTTGCGCTGGAGCAGCCTGACCTACAGTTTCGTCGGTGAGGCGGAAGAGGCGGTCAGGAGAGCCTCCAAGGCACTTGAACTGTCGCCCCGCGATCGCGATGCGCACAGTTTTCTCCTGGCGCTCTGTCTCGCCCACTACACGGCCGGCGCCTTTGAAACCGCTGCCGATTTCGGTCTCCGCGCGATGGCGACGCCACCGGTGCTGCCGAGCACCGGTGGCTGGACCGCCGCCTCGCTGGTGGCGGCCGGGCGCGAGCGTGAGGCGCGGGACGTCGCCCGTCTCACCATGGAGATGTCGCCGCAGCGACGGGTACGCACGATCGTCGCCCGTCACCCTTACGCCGAGGCGGAGCGCCGGGCGGCGTATGGCCGTCACCTGCTGGCGGCAGGATTTCCCGAGTAGCCGTCTGACGGCCGGGTTCCGCCGGACCGACAGCGGCAAAACACAGCGAGAAGGAGGGAACGATGTTGGTTCGGATCGATGACGGCGGACAAAGCGGCGGCCAGAGCGGTGGTCAGAGTGGAGGCCAGAGCGGCGGTCTCATGCTCGGGCGTCCGCTGGACGAACTCGTGGAGGGCCGTCATCTCGGCCTGATCGGCGCGGCGCTTCCCGGATGGAGCGAGACATTCAAGGTTTCGGACATGCCGATGGTGACCGGCACCCGCTTCCCGATGGGGGGGTGGGACGCGCTGCATCGCGCGAAGGCGGTCACGGCTGCGTTCCTGGCTACCGGAAACTGGGTCGATGATTGCGATCCGGGCGCGCCGGACGATTCTCCGGACACGTTGCGCAAGGAACTCAAGGTTCTCGAGACGCTCAGCCGTAACAGCAGCGACAAGCGGGTCGACGAGACCGTGGCCCAAGCCGTCAGCATCCTGCCCTACTGGACCAACCTGCTCCAGTGCACGAGCTCCTCTCGCCCGGCTACGTGGGCACTGGTGCTGGCGGCCCATGAGATCGCCGCGTCGGTCGGTTCTCACTACAAGTTGCGGTACATGCGGGCTCGGCCGGCCCAGGTCTACACCAAGCTGGCTCCGAAGATCGCCACGCCCGCGCACCCGTCGTATCCGAGCGGCCATGCGCTGCAGGCATTTCTGATCGCGCAATGCGTCGTGCGGGCAGCCCCGGGAATGGAACGGCCGGCCGGTGCCCTGGCCGCGCGCATCGCCGAGAACCGCGAGTTCATCGGCGTCCACTATCCGAGCGATACCGAGGCCAGCAAGTCCATCGCGGCCGCTCTCGAGGGGCATCTCAAGGGGTTCGAGCCCTACGAAGACCTGCATGCGGCCGCCGCCGCCGAGTGGGGCGGAGCGGACACGGCATCCGGTCCCGTGAGGGACTTGGCGCCGCACGAGCGATAGAGCGCGATCGGCTCAGATCGAATAGATCTGAGCCATGAATCTCGCTCGAAGCCATTCCGCTTCAGACCCTTGCCCCTGAATCAGGTTGGGGTCTCTCCTCGAGTGGTTCGGGTCCGGCGACTGCCAGCAACGTGTCGAGCCGGTCGAGGAATTCGTCGCGCCGCAGAATGCCGGCAAATCCGATCCTCTCGGCCGTCGGCGTGACTGTCAGGGGCAGGAAGAGTTCGTCGGTCGACCGGTCAGTCCGCAGCCACAGCGCGGCGCTTCGAAGAATGTCGAGTTCGATGAGCACGGGCTCGTAGGATATCGCGTCGGCATCGACCCGCTGCTCGGCCGACGCGATCGCCGAGACGAGGGCGTCGAAGATCGGCCCGTTGCTCAATCCTGCGAGCCGATGGTTGCCATCGCCGCTGTCCACCTCCAGGAGGGCGACGGGCGCCTGATCATCGCCGGCATTCAGGATCAGGCGATGACCCGCGGGGATCAGCGACTTCATCACGTCGCTGCCACCGATGTCCACGTCGGGATCCGGCTCCAAGGCCGGGTGCCAGAACGACACGGAGAAGGATGTGGGGTCGGCGGTGTCGACGGTAGGGAGCAGCAGGGCCCCCTTGTCGACCATCGTCTGCAACTGCCGGGCGACCGCGTCGACGGCGGCGTCCGGTGCCGGACTCACGATCAGCGCCATGTCCTTCTCCCTCGAGGCGATCGGCGGGGCCTATCGCCGCCTGTCGCTGTAGTAGGTGTGGGTCCATTCCTTCGACCGCAGCTCCGAATGGATGTCGAGCGCGGCCGCCGGCGCGGGTTGCCGATCCTTCCCGCCCGGATCCCAGACCACGAAACTGGTGGCATCCCAGTGGTACCCCCAGATGATCACGAAGTGATGGACGGCCCGGCCATGCACCGTACCCCGAAGCTTCAGCCGGATCGGGACCGGGCGTTTGTGGAAGCCGATCTCGTTGGCAATGTTGTTGAAGCTGTCGAAGTCCGAGTGCTTGGGAAAACGGTGCGGGATGCCGACGGCCGTCAGGGCGTCGCTCAGATAGTATTCGCGGTTGCAGATCTCCACGACTTGCGGATCGCTGCAATCGACCGTGCCGCCCAGGTCGTCGCGGATTCCGGCCACCTCGCATTGGGTCCAGGGCCGGCGGTTTGCTGGCGAGCCGTCGATCCGGTGGTAGTAGTCGCTGATCGTCGCGGCGACAGCAGCCCAGCACCAGCGCTCGTGCTTCTGAAGCTGACCGACGAAATTTGGCAGTCTGTACTTGTCCTGATCGCCGTCGATGTCCGCCGTGGTCCGAGCCCGCAGACCTGCCCTCGCGGTCATCGGCCGGTCCGCCAACTCAGGCCGCTGGGCGCTTCGCAATCCAAGGGCGGTCCGTGTCCTGCGAATGGAATCGGGAATGCTGGCCATGGTCCCCACCTCCATTTTCCAACAATAGTAGAGTAAGGGAACGGCCGGGTCCTGTCTTTCGCTAATGGATGGTTCCCAGTGTGCTGTCGGATGCTGCGCCTGGGCAAAGGCGACGGACGGACGCAGATGACCGTCGACGAACCCGGCCTATCGGTGTCGACCGACTGGCCTACGGGTGACGGTCGCCGTCAGCAGACCGGCGGTTGCCAGCAGGGTGATGGTCAACCGCTCGACCCGCAACCCGACGGCCCGTGCCTGCGTCGGGCTAAGGGTGAGGTGCCCCGGCTGACGGGCCAGAGAGGCCATGGAGTGGGGGAGGCGGTCAGCGGCACTGTCGGTAAGCGAAAACGAGCCACAATACCAGGGCGTGGGTGGCGCGTTCAGCCGAAGGAAGTCACGATACCGGCCAACCAACGCGCTACCCGCTCGCCGTCGGAGCAGGGGGCTGAAACGTGGGTCGCCGGGCGACCGAAGGGGGAAGACTTGGAAATCGTCGACGCGCAGATTCATATCTGGAGAACCGGCCTGCCGAGCAATGCGGCCCATTGGCAGATCACGTCGTTCACCGCTGCCGAGGCGATCGCGCTGATGGACGCGGCCGGCGTCGACGCCGCGGTGATCCATCCGCCGAGCTGGGATCCGGGCGCCGTCGAACTGGCGTTCGATGCCGTGGCGACCTATCCAGGCCGCTTCGCCATTATCGGCACGCTCGATCTCGGCCAGCCGGAGGAGAGCGCGGCGGCGATGGAGCACTGGCGGGATAAGCCGGGCATGCTCGGCCTGCGGTGCATGTTCCTCGAGGGTGAGGACCGCCGGCGGCTGCATGCAGGGGAGCTTGAGTGGTTCTGGACCGCGGCCGAGCGGTTCGGCATTCCGATCACGACCCTGGCGACCGGATCGTTCGGGGTGCTGGGCGAGGTCGCGCGCCGGTATCCCGGCCTGCGGCTGACGATCGACCACCTGGGCGGTATGGGCGGCAACACAACCCTCAAGGACGATGCGGCCATGACCCACATGCCGGACCTGCTGGAGCTGGCGCGGCTGGACAATGTCGGGGTCAAGGTCACAGGCGCGCCGGGATACTGCAGCGGCGAATATCCTTTCGTCTCGATGCACCCCTACCTGCGCCGGATCTTCGACGCCTTCGGGCCGGACCGGACGTTCTGGGGCACGGACATCTCAAAGATGCCCTGCTCGTGGCGGCAGTGCGTGACCATGTTCACAGAGGAACTGCGCTGGCTCGCCGGCGACGATCAGGCACGGGTCATGGGAGGCGCGATCCGCGACTGGTGGGGCTGGCCCGCCGCCTGAGTTCCCCGCCTCGGTCCGAGCGCGTGAGCCGATGGCGGAGAGCGATCTCCGCCACGCGGTCTGGCGTGTCCGATCGCGGGTCACCTCGCCAACCCGGTCCGCTGACCGGCACCTGGCCACCCGTCCGACGAGCCAGGACCTTGCAGTAGCTCCTCAAAATCAGACTCGACGTTATGCCAACCGCATTCTCCGGGATCGGCAGCCGTGACGGTATCGCCACCATGAGGCGTCGTGACGCCGTCCGGTGGTCGGGGACCGGCATTGCCGTCCCGCGGCACGGGACCAACAAGAACGAAACCGAGGGAGGACTGCATGATCTTGAAGAGTTTGAAGGCCGCGACTGCGGCCGCTCTGTTGCTGGCGGGCGGGAGCGCGTGGGCGGCGGAGCCGTTGAAGGTGGGGGTTTTGGCAACCCTCGAAGGCACCTACACCGTGCTCGGCGAGGATGGTGTGCGCGGACTGAAGACCGCGCTGAACGTCATGGGCAACACCGGCGGCGGCCGTGAGGTCGAACTGATCATCGGGGCCACCGATGCAAGCCCGGACAGTGCCGTGCGCGCCGCTCGCAAGCTGGTCGAGCAGGACAAGGTCGATATCATCATCGGCCCGCTCTCGGGTTCCGAGGGCATCGCAATCCGCGACTACTCGAAGACCCAGCCCCAGGTGACCTTCCTGAACGGCATCTCAGGTGCGCAGGAAACCACCTACGTCACGCCGTCAGAGAACTTCTTCCGCTTCAACATGGACGGCGCCCAGTGGTCGGCCGGACTCGGCGACTACGTCTACAACGAGAAGGGCTACGAGACCGTCGCCACGATCGGCGAGGACTACTCGTTCATCTACACCCAGGTGTTCGGCTTCGTCACCGAGTTCTGCGCCGCCGGCGGCGAGGTCACGGACCGGTTCTGGGTGCCTCTGGGGACCAAGGATTTCGGCTCGATCATCGCCTCCCTGCCGGATGACGTGGACGCGATCTATCTCGGGCTTGGCGGCGGCGACGCCGTTAACTTCCTGAACCAGTATCAGCAGGCCGGCGGCGACGCCAACCTGATCGGCGGCACCATCATGGTCGACGGCACGGTGCTGAACTCCAAGGGCGACGCCAAGCGGGCGCTCATCGGAACGCCGTCCGCCGGACCGCAGGCCGACACCTGGGACGATCCGAAGTGGCAGGCCTACGTGAAGGCGTATCAGGACTCGTTCCCGCCGGATCAGCGTTTCCCGAGCCCGTCACTGCTGGGGACCGGTTACTACAACGCCACCACCGCGGCGTTGACCTGCATGAACGAGATCGGCGGCGACCTGTCCGACGGCCACAAGGCGTTCCGCCAGTGCCTGACCAACCTCGAGCTCGACGCCCCCAACGGCAAGATCGTGCTGGACAAGAACCGCCAGGCGATCGGCACAAACTTCGTCTCCGAGGTGGTCGAACTGGCCGACGGGACCCTGGCCAACCAGCTGGTCTCCATCAAGGAGAACGTCAATCAGACGCTCGGAATCGACGAAGCCAGCTTCGCCGCGATCGGCCTGCCGAGCCGGGACAACCCCGAGTGCAAGGCGACCTACTAGAGCACGACCGGTTCGGGCCGACACGGTCCGAACCGGACGCCGTTCTCTAGCCCATTGAGGGTTGCGCAGACTGACACGATCGGATTTCGACGTGATCGCGGTTTGCTCGCGCGCCCTGCCCACGGCGCGGACCCGGGTCGATGCCCGGGTCCGCCACCGGCCGGACCCATGGAGCGCCGGCTCACCGACCGCTCGCGGAGCGGCGCAGGACCCTCATGACCCTGATCACCTACCTCAACCGGGTGCACTTCGCCGACGGGGTCCTCGAAGAGGCCCTGCGCTCGGAACTCGAACTGAACCGCCGTCGCCGGCCGCTGATCATCGCCGAGAGCGACCACGTCTCGGGCGCGCTGGCGGACCGGTTCTTCGCCAGTTTCCCGATCCGCACCTCGGCTGAATCCTTCGTCGAGGTGCCGGCCCTGCCGACCGAGGCGGCGGCGATCCGCATCGCCGAACGCTACCGCGAGACGGAGCGCGACCATCTCGTCGCCTTCGGGGGCAACCGGGCGATCGACCTCGCCAAGGTGGCCCGCATCGCCATCGCCTTCGATGAGCCCATGGCGGCGCTGTCCTCGACCGAGGGCGGCACCCAGCGGATCGGCAACGGCCTCCCTGACCTCTACGCGGTACCCGGGATCTCGGGCTTCGCGTCGGCGATCAGTCACTATGCCCGGGTAAAGGTCGATGACGGCCGCCAGGTCCTGATCACCTCCCGGCACCTGATACCGACGGTTACGATCTGCGACCCGACCCTGACTCTCGGCAGCAGCCCGGCCGACAGTTCCAGCGCCGCGTCGGGATCGATCTCGCGTGGGGTCGAATCCTACTTGTCACGGGGGTACAACCCGCCGGCCGACGGGCTGGCGCTCGACGGCCTGTCGCGGACCGCGCGGTTCCTGTCGCGCGCCGTCATGGACGACGACCTGGAGGCCCGGCGCGAAATGATGGCGGGCAGCTTCAACAGCGCCCTGGCTCTTCAGAAAGGCGTTTGCGCGGTCCACGCCATCACCAACGCGCTGGCCTCGGTCTCGCAGGTGGTGGTCGACCCGAGCGCGGTCGGTCGGCTGATCGTTCCGCACCTGATCCGGTACTACGGCACCCGGGTCGAGACCAAGCTGCCGGCCCTGCGGTCGGCGCTGGGGCTCGGCGTGGGTGCCGACATCTCCGACGCCATCGCCGAGCTTCTGGGCGGCCTGCCGCTCCCGAACTCCCTCGGCGAGATGGGCCTCGGAGACGCGGAGATCGCCGCCGCGTCGGCGGTCGCCAGCCAGGACCGCGCCATCGGCAACAGCCCGCACAGGCTGGACGCGGCCAGCATCGGGACGATCCTGCACGCGGTCCGGTGATTTCGCTCCGCTCGAGGCACGGCACGGGCGCGTAACCGACGGTCTCATTCTTGGCCCGCCGGTCTTGCCACCATCGAATCGGCGGGCCGATACTTCTCCCTCGGGAGCGCTGTCGTGCAATGAACCGCGCCCCGCGACAGGGAGGAAAGGCGTATGAGCGGCGCTATTTCCGTGCATCACGGCGATTTCGGCCGTGCGGCTCTGTATGAGCTGGACCGGCCGATCATTACGCATGCCCATCGGGAAGGCCATCTGATCTTCCACATCGACGGGTGCCACGGCAACGTCATCGTCGGCGACCGCCGGTATGCGGCCGATCGCAACCAAGCCGTCGCGGTTTCGCCATGGGAGCCACACAGCTTCGAGCCGTCGATACCGGGTGAGGCCTGCCTGTGCCTCGTACTCTACATCAAGCCGATGTGGTTCCTCGAGGCCAGCCAGTCGGCGGAGTTCGCGTTGAGCTTCGGGCGGTCGACGGTGGAAATGACCGCGAGCGTCCGACGCTGGGCGACCCGGTTGACGTCGCTCCTTCTGGACAACCAGGCCTCGGTGCGCTTCGACGGGTTCCTGTTCGAAACCACGCGGCTCTGTTTCGACGAGTCATGGTCCGGGCTGGACACCAGCCCGTTCCTGCGCAGCCGCAGTGTCCGCTTCAACGATTATCGGGTCCGACGCGCCCTCCGTCTGATGCAGGAGGCGTTCTCGGAGGATGTGGAGATCGACCATCTGGCGCGGGATGTCGGCCTGTCGCGACCGCATTTTTACAAGCTCTTCAAGATGCAGATGGGCATTCCGCCCAACATCTTCCTCAACACCCTACGCACCGAGCAGGCGATCGACGACCTGATGGGGACCCGGAAGTCGGTGACCGATATCGGTTTCGATCTCGGCTTCTCCTCGCAGGCGAGCTTCACCCGGTTCTTCGCCTCCCATGTCGGAATTCCGCCGACGGAATACCGTCGCGTCGCCCACTTCGCCTGACGTCGGCGCCCGAGTGTTTTGGCGATGGCGGGCCAACGCAGAAGACTGCGAGGTACGCCCGATCTGCCACTGATCCGTACCCTCGTTCGAGACGACCGGCCCGCAGAGGTCGGCGAGGGAGGATGCTGACACCATGCGCCGACTGCCGGGTACACGTGTGGCCGGGCCAAGGGCCGAAGGCTGGGAGCCCCCGGTGGCCGGGACGACTCCACGGTCTGCGGGGAGTGGGGTGTGATGCGCGCGTTCGCCAGCCGCCATCCGGTCTGGTCGGTCGTCGTCGTCATCGTGGCGGCGGTGCTGCTCTGGCTGATTTTCGCCGTCTGGCCTAAGGGTCTGGTCGAACTGATCGGGCGCAAGAAGATCTTCCTGAACGCCCTGTTCAACGGCATCACCCTCGGCGGGCTCTACTTCCTGGTCGCGAGCGGCTTCACCCTGATCTTCGGGCTCATGCGGAACGTCAACCTGGCGCATGGCTCGCTGTACCTGCTGGGCGGCTATGTCGGCTACGTCTTCGCCGAGTGGACCGGGTACTGGTTGTTGGCCTTCCCGGCGGCGTTCCTGGTCGTCGGTTTCTTCGGCATCCTGCTGCAGCTCTTCGTGTTCCGCCGCATGGAGGGGCAGGACCTGCGCCAGACGCTGGTGACGATCGGCATCTCCATCGTGATGGCCGACCTGATGCTGTGGATCTGGGGCGGCGACTTCTACAACATCGGCGCGCCGAGCTGGCTCAGCGGGCCGATGGAGACGTTCCTCGTGACCGGCGTAAAGCGGTCGTCCGGCGATCTCATCTTTCTGAAATATCCGATGGTCCGGATCGTGATCTTCGCGGCCTCCGTGGTGGTCGGCGTCGGCATGTGGCTCCTCCTGACGCGCACCCGGGTCGGCATGCTCATCCGCGCCGGGGTCGACGACCGTGAGATGCTGTCGGCCACCGGCGCGCGTATCCAGCTGGTCTTTCTCGGCGTCTTCGCCTTTGGCGCCGGGCTGGCCGGTGTGGCCGGCGTGGTCGGCGGAACGTTCCAGTCGGTGGCGCCGGGCGAGGACATCCGCTTCCTGTTGGCGTCCCTGGTGGTGGTGATCGTCGGCGGCATGGGGTCGATCCCCGGTGCTGCGGTCGGCGCCCTGCTGATCGGCATGGCCGAGCAGTTCGGGTCCGTCTACTTCCCGACCTACGCGGTGGTCCTGACCTTCCTGATCATGGTGCTCGTCCTGGCGTTCAAGCCCCAGGGCCTGATGGGGAGGGCGTGATGGCGGTCTCCGGCGTCACCGGCGGATCGGGCTCCAGGCCGGTTCAGGCCTCGTTCTGGTGGGATCAGGCCTCGCCGGTCTACCTGGTGGTCGCTGCCGTCCTGCTGCTCATGCCGGCCTTCGCCAGCGATTTCGTCATCTACCAGCTCATGGGCTGGACCTTCATCCTCGGCATCATCGCCCTCAGCCTGACGTTCCTGGCGGGCTACGGCGGTATGGTCAGCCTGGTGCAGATGTCGGTCGCCGGCATGGCCGGGTACATGGTGGCGATCTTCGGCGACAGCGCCATCGCCACCATCAGCCAGGGATGGCCCTGGTACGTGTCGATCCCGCTGGCGCTGATCGTCGCCGTCATCTTCGGCACCCTGGCGGGCTGGCTCGCGGTCCGCACCGAGGGCATCTACACGATCATGATCACGCTCGCGATCGCGGCGGCGTTCTTCTACTTCACCCGCCAGAACTACGTGATCTTCAACGGCTTCTCCGGATTCAACGGCGTCCTGCCGCCGCAGCTCTTCGGGGTCGACTGGCGCGGGCCCTCCGCCTTCTACTATCTGACCCTGTTCTGGGCGACCGTCAGCTACTTCGCGGTCCTGTACATCTCGCGGGCGCCCTTCGGTCTGGCGCTGCAGGGGGTGCGCGACAACCCGCGCCGGATGGCCGCGCTCGGCTTCAACGTCACGGCGCATCGGGTCGCGGCCTATGCCTTCGCGGCCCTGCTCGCCGCGGTCGGCGGCATTCTGCTGACCTGGCAGTCGGCCCAGATCTCGCCGGGTACCGCCGGTATCGGGCCGGTGATCGATGTCCTCGTGATCGCCGTGATCGGCGGTCTGCGACATCCGATCGGGCCCTTCATCGGCGCCCTGATCTATGTGCTGCTGAAGACCTTCGCGCTCGACGCGCTGGTCGCACTCGGCCTCGGCGGCGAGCGGTTCCAACTGCTGATCGGGGTCGGTTTCCTGGCGATCGTCTTCTATTCCCCCGACGGGGTGCTCGGGCTCTGGGAACGGCTGAAGGCGTCCCGCGCCCGCGATCCGCTGCGCCAGCGGCAGGGAGGGGCGGAATGAGACCCGCCGTACCCGCCTCTGCCTCGGTTTCCGAACGGCTCTCGGCCACCGGCACCGCCAACGCCCTGGAACTGCGGGGGGTGTCCAAGCTGTTCGGCGCGCTGGCCGCGCTCGAGGACATCAACCTGACGGTTCGGCCGGGCGAGCGGCGCGCCGTCCTCGGCTCCAACGGCGCCGGCAAGACCACCCTGTTCAACTGCGTGACCGGCGACTTCCCGGCGACCACCGGGACGATCCGCTTCTTCGGCGAGGACATCTCCGCCTTTCCGGCCCACGAGCGCATCCGCCGCGGGCTGCGCCGGACCTACCAGATCTCGCAGCTCTTCGAAGGGCTGAGCGTGGTCGACAACGTCTATCTGGCCTGCCGGGGCGTGTCCCGCGGCCGCTTCTCGTTCCTGCGGCCGCGGCGGGACGACGCGCTCATGGCGAGTGCCGACAACCTGGTGCGCGTGGTGCACCTGGAGGAGGCGCGGGATCTGAGGGTCTCCACCTTGTCCCACGGTCAGCAGCGCCAGCTGGAGATCGCCATGGCGCTTGCCGGCGCGCCGCGCTTCATCCTGTTCGACGAACCGGCCGCCGGCCTCAGCCCGACCGAACGCCGCGATCTGGTGGAGATCCTCACCGGCCTGCCCGGACATATGGGGTTCATCGTGATCGAGCACGACATGGACGTCGCGCTGCGTGTCGCGGAGAGCGTGACGATGATGCACAACGGCCGGGTCTTCAAGGAGGGGCGGCCGGCCGAGATCGAGGACGATCCCGAGGTTCAGGCGCTCTACCTGGGGGGTGGCGATGCCTGACGCCACGACCCCCGTTCTCTCGGTCCACGACCTCAACGTCTATTACGGTCAGAGCCACGCGCTGCAGGGGATCGACCTCGAGCTCGGCGCCGGCGTGCTTTCGGTCGTCGGGCGCAACGGCATGGGCAAGACGACGCTCTGCAACGCCATCATGGGGCTGACCCCGGTCTCCTCCGGCACCATTTCCGTCGCCGGCCGGAACGTCGTCGGCGCGAGCCCGGCGGAGATCGCGAACCTGGGCGTCGGGTACGTGCCCCAAGGCCGCCGCCTGTGGCGATCGCTGAGCGTCGACGAACATCTGCGGCTGGTGGCGCGGCGCGGCGGCGCCTGGACGCCGGAGCGGATCTACGCGACCTTCCCGCGGCTCGCCGAGCGGCGCGGCAACGGCGGCGGCCAGCTCTCCGGCGGCGAGCAGCAGATGCTGGCGATCTCGCGCGCCCTGCTGCTGAACCCGCGTCTGCTGGTGATGGACGAGCCGACAGAAGGCTTGGCGCCGGTCATCGTCCAGCAGGTCGAGGAGATGCTGCTCCGTCTCGGCCGCGAGGGCGACATCAGCGTCCTGGTGATCGAGCAGAACATCGGTGTCGCCTGCGCGGTGTCGGAACGGGTCGCGATCATGGTGAACGGGCGGATCGCCCGGGTCATGGATGCGGGGGTCCTGGCGGCGGACCGTGACCTGCAGCAGGCGCTGCTTGGCGTCGGGCGCCATGCCCATGACGAGACGCCGGACAGCCCGGCGCCGCGCGCGTCGCACGAGGCCGCCCCCCGAACCGGAACCTCGGTCACCCGGATCTACCTCTCGAACCCGAAGGTGCCCACACGCTGGAGCGCGCCGGTGCCGGTGCGGGTGATCGAGGGCGCGGCCCGAACCACGACGGCGCCGGCCGCTGCATCGGCCGACCGGGTCGTGACGCCGCTTCGGGCCCGGCGCTCTGGCGGTGGCGGCGCGATCCTGGTGGCCGGCACGCTCGACACCAAGGGGCCGGAACTCCGGCTAATGCGCGACGTCCTCAAGGCACGGGGGCTGACGGTGCGGATGGTCGACCTGTCGACGTCGGGCAAGCCCTCCGGCGCCGACGTTCCGCCGCACGCGGTCGCCGCGTTCCATCCGCGCGGCGTCGCCGGGGTGATAACGGGCGACCGTGGCACCGCCGTCGCCGGAATGACACTGGCGTTCGAGCGCTGGATCCGGGCGCAGGAGGATGTGGCCGGCGTCGTATCGGCGGGCGGTTCCGGCGGCACCGCGCTGGTGGCGCCGGCAATGCGCTCGCTGCCGGTCGGCGTGCCGAAGGTGATCGTCTCAACCGTCGCCAGCGGCAATGTCGGCCAGTATATCGGCCCGTCCGACATTCTGATGCTGCATTCGGTCGCCGACGTGCAGGGCATCAACTCGATCACCCGTCAGGTGCTTACCAACGGCGCCGCCGCGCTGGCCGGCATGGTCGAGGCGCGCCGGGCGGAGCAGGCGCGGGGCGACGACAAGCCCGCCGTCGGCCTGACCATGTTCGGCGTCACCACTCCCTGCGTGCAGCAGGTGGTCGCGCGCCTGCGGGACGATTTCGACTGCCTCGTGTTCCACGCCACCGGAACCGGCGGGCGGGCGATGGAGAAGCTGATGGACAGCGGCATGCTGTCTGCGATCCTCGACCTGACCACCACCGAGGTCTGCGACATGGTCGCCGGCGGGGTGTTCGCCGCCGACGAGGACCGCTTCGGCGCGTCGATCCGTTCCGGCCTGCCGTATATCGGAGCGTGCGGCGCCCTCGACATGGTGAACTTCAACGCGCCGGAGACGGTGCCCGAGCGGTATCGCGGCCGCCGGCTCTACGAGCACAACCCGCAGATCACCCTGATGCGGACCTCGGTCGAGGAGAACGACCGGATGGGGCGCTGGATCGGCGAGCGGCTGAACCGCATGACCGGCCCGGTCCGCTTCTTCCTGCCGGAGGGCGGCGTGTCGGCCCTGGACGCGCCGGGAGCGCCGTTCTGGGATCCGGAGGCCGACCGCGCGCTCTTCGCCGCCCTGGAGGCGACGGTGCGCCAGACGTCCGCGCGCCAGCTGATCCGGGTTCCGCACAACATCAACGCCGTCGAGTTCAGCGATCTCGTCGTGCAGACGTTCCGGAGCCTGCACGCCAGCCGGCTCCATCTGGCCAGCGGGGGATAAGCCATGTTCGAGCGAAGCGAGTTGCTGACCAGGTACCGCGCCATGATCGCGCGCGGCGAGCCGATCATCGGCGGCGGCGCCGGCACCGGCCTCAGCGCGAAGTGCGAGGAGGCGGGCGGGATCGACCTGATCGTGATCTACAATTCAGGCCGTTACCGCATGGCCGGACGCGGGTCTCTCGCCGGCCTGATGCCCTATGGCGACGCGAATGCCGTCGTAATGGAGATGGCCGCCGAGGTGCTGCCCGTCGTCAGGCGCACGCCGGTTCTGGCGGGCGTCTGCGCCTCCGATCCGTTCCGCCTGATGGACAGGTTCCTCGACCAGATCAGGGCGGCCGGGTTCTCCGGCGTCCAGAACTTTCCCACCGTCGGCCTGATCGACGGGACGTTCCGGGCCAATCTGGAGGAGACCGGCATGTCCTACAGCCTGGAGGTGGACATGGTCCGCATGGCCCGCGCCAAGGACATGCTGACCACGCCCTATGTCTTCTGCGCCGAGGACGCCCGGGCGATGGCCGAGGCCGGCGCGGACATCATCGTCTGCCACCTGGGCCTGACGACCGGCGGCAGCATCGGGGCGGAGACCGCACTCACCCTGGAGCAATGCCCGGCACTGGTCGACGCCTGGGCGGCGGCAGCCCTCGAGGTCAATCCGGAAGCCATCGTGCTGGTCCATGGCGGCCCGGTGGCGATGCCCGAGGACGCGGCCTACGTGCTCGCCAACACCACGCACTGTCACGGTTTCTACGGCGCCTCCTCGATGGAGCGGCTGCCGACGGAAGTCGCGCTGACGGAGCAAACCAGGAAATTCAAAGCGATCGGTCGCGGCTGACGCGACGGCGAAGGAGGCCTCTCATGACTGGGCAACTGATCGGACAACTGATCCTCTGGCTGATCCTGGCGGTCATCGTCATCTTCGTCATCTACTGGGTGATGCACTGGCTGTACCGGCGCTCGACCAAGGAGATCGCCTTCGTGCGGACCGGTTTCCTCGGCGAGAAGGTGGTGATCGACGGCGGCGCGTTCGTCTGGCCGATCATCCACGACATCACGCCGGTCAACATGAACTCGCTTCAGCTCGCGGTGACCCGCGAGAAGGACGAGGCGCTGATCACCAAGGACCGGATGCGGATCGACGTCGACGCCGAGTTCTACGTGCGGGTCAAGCAGACCGGCGATGCCGTCAGCCTGGCCGCCTCGACCCTGGGCCGCCGCACCCTGGAGCCCGAGCGTATCCACGCGCTGCTCTCCGGAAAGTTCATCTCGGCCCTGCGCACGGTCGCCTCCGAGATGACGATCGAGGAACTGCACGAGAACCGCAACGACTACGTCGCCCGGGTGCTGAAGGCGGCGCAGGGCGGTCTCGACAAGAACGGCCTGGAACTCGAGAGCGTCGCCATCACCGACATCGACCAGACCGAGATCGAATACTTCAACCCGTCCAACCGGTTCGATGCCGAGGGCCTGACCACGGTCATCGAGGCCATCGAGGCGCGGCGCAAGCTGCGCAACGACATCGAACAGGACGCGATGATCAAGATCCGCACGCGCAACCTGGAGGCAGAGAAGCAGGCGCTGGACATCGAGAAGGAGAGCGAGGAGGCCCGGCTCGACCAGGAGCGCGAGATCGAGTTCCGTCGCGCCCAGCAGCGCGCCGCGCTCGCCCGCGAACGCTCCGAGCGGGAGAAAGAGGCCGAGCAGGCCACGCTCCTCAGCCGCGAGGCCATCGAGACCGCGCGGATCGCCAACGAACGTCAGATCTCCGAGGCGCGTATCGCCTCCGAACGCGAGGTCCGCCAACGCGAGATCGAACGCCAGCGGGTGATCGACGAGGCCGAGATCACGACCCTGGAGGCGGTCGAGAAGGCGCGCATCGCCCAGGAGAAGATCCTGACCGAGGAGCGGATCCGCACCCGGCGGGAGACCGAGTCCGCGGACATCGCCGCCCGGGAGGAGATCGAGACCGCCCGCATCGCCCAGGAACTGAAGATCACCGAGGCGCGGATCTCATCCGACCGGCTCACCAGGGAGCGCGAGATCGCCCGCAACCTGGCGATCCAGGAGGCGGAGATCGCCGCCCGCGAAGGCGCCGAGAAGCTGCGCATCCTGCAGGAGAAGGCCGTGAGCTCGGCGCGCATCAGCTCCGACCAGGAGGTGCGCGCGCTGGAGATCCAGCAGCGTCAGGCCATCGACGAGGCACAGATCGCCAGCGAGAAGGCGACCGAAGCGGCCCGCATCGCCCGCGAGAAGGCGCTGGCGGCGGAGCGTATCGCCTCCGAGCAGAATACCCGCGCCCTGGAAATCGCGCGACAGCGGACGCTGGATCAGGCGCAGATCGAGGCGGCGGAGCAGACCTCCAAGGACCGCATCGCCCAGGAGGAGCGTGTCCGCGCCCTGGAGATCGAGCGCAACCGGGCCATCGACGAGGCCGAGATCGCTTCGCGCGAGGCTGTGGAGAAGGCGCGGATCGCCCAGGACCGTCAGCTCTCCCTGGAACGCATCCAGGCGCAGGAGGAGACCCAGGAGCGCGACGTGGCGCGCGCACGGGCCGTGGAGGCGGCGGAGATCGCCAAGGCCGAAGCCGTCGAGGCGGCCCGCTTCGCCAAGGAGAAGGCGGTCGCTGCCGAGCGTATCGCCTACGAGCAGGACCTGCGCGAGCGCGAGATCGCCCGCAACCGCGCGGTCGACAGGGCCAATATCGAGGCCCAGGAGGAGGTCAACGCCGCCCGCATCGCCGAGCAGGCGAAGACCCGGGCGGCCGAGATCGCGCGCGACGCCGACCTGCGCAACCGCGAGATCGAGCGCAACGAGGCCGTCGAGGCGGCCGAGATCGCGTCCCGCCGCTCGGTCGAGCAGAAGCGGATCGCCCAGGAGGCGGAGACGACCGCCGAGAAGATCGCCCGCGACCAGCGCATCCGCGACCTGGAGATCGCCCGCAACAAGGCCAACGACGAGGCGCAGATCGCCGCCGAACAGGCGACCGAGGCGGCGCGCGTCGCGCGGAACAAGCGGGTCGAGGCCGAGAAAATCCTGGCCGAGCAGGAACTGGACGCCCGCAAGCTCGAGCGGCGCAAGGTGCTGGAGCATCTGGAGGTGGAACGCTTGCAGGTCCTGCGCGAGGCCGAAATCTCGAGCCAGGAGCTGATCGAGCGCGCCCGGATCGCGTCCGAGAAGGGGCTCGACGACGTTCGGATCGAGCACCAGACCGAGCGTCGCCGTCTGGAGATCGAGCGCGAGAAGGTGGTCGAGGCCGCGCAGATGGAGAAGGCCATCGAACTCTACAAGAAGTCCCTGGATCAGAGCGCGGCCGCGACCGAGGCCGAACTGGCGCGGGTCCGGGCGACCGAGGCGGCGGAGAAGGTGGAGACCGCCCGCGAGACGGAGATCGCCGCCCGGCGCAAGAGCATCGACATCACCCTGGCGGAGAAGGCGGCGGAGGAGAAGCGGATCGCGGCCGAGGCCGAACGCATCCGCGCCGGCGTGGAAGCCGAGGCCCAGCGCCTCATCAACGAGGCCGAGAACGTCCTCACCGACGGCTCCCGCCGCTCGCTGTTCAAGCGCAAGATGCTGGAGCATGTCGAAGGCATCGTTTCCGCCTCCGTCAAGCCGCTCGAGAAGATCAACGAGATCAAGATCATGCAGCTCGGTGGCAGCGGCACGACCGGCCTCGGTTGGGCGAATGGCGACGGGCCGAACGGGGAGGGTGGACCCGGCGGCGGCGACTTCGGGGGGCGTGGCACCAGTCCGACGGACGAGGTCATCAACTCCGCGCTGCGCTATCGGGTGCAGGCCCCGATGATCGACAGCCTGCTGCACGATATCGGCATCGACGGCTCCAACATCGCCAGCCAGGGCGGGCTGATCCGCGAGGCTTCCGACCTGACGCGCACGGCCGGCGAGCTGAAGCGCATGGGGGCGGGCGACGCCAAGGCCAAGTCCCAGGGGGGATCAGGGGGCGGCTCTGGCGGTGGTTCTGGAGGCGGATCCGGTCAGAGCTCGGGCGGCGGGGCGGCGAAACGCGGGCGTCGCGGGGCGACCAAGACCGAGGGGACGAGCTAGATGGCGCGTGTCTACGTCTCGTCGGTGATCGACGCCCCCGCCGCGCGGGTCTGGGAGCGGGTCAGGGACTTCAACGGCCTTCCGCGCTGGCACCCGCGGATCCGCGACAGCCGGATCGAGGACGCCCTGCCGTCGGACAAGGTCGGCTGCATCCGCAACTTCAACCTGCAGAACGGGGACAACATCCGCGAGCAGCTGCTGGGGTTGAGCGACTACGACCTGTTCTGCACCTACGCGATCCTGGAGAGCCCGATGCCGCTGACCGACTACGTCGCGACGCTGCGCCTGACGCCCGTGACCGAGGGCGACCGCTGCTTCATCGAATGGTCGGCCGAGTTCTCCTGCGATCCCGCCGACGAGGACGGCCTGGTCGCCGGGATCGGCGGCAACGTGTTTCAGGGCGGGTTCGACGCCCTGAAGCGGCATTTCGGAGGCTGAGCGATGCCGAGGGTCAGGCGCAGCACGGTCCTGGACGCGCCGGTGGAGGCGGTCTGGGACGTCCTGCGCGACTTCAACGGCCACGACCGCTGGCATCCCGCCGTTGCCGAGAGCGCAGTCGAGCGCGGCCGGTCCTCCGACCAGGTCGGTTGCGTGCGGCGGTTCCGGCTGCAGGACGGCGCGGAACTGCGCGAACAGCTGCTGACCCTGTCCGATCTGGAACAGGCATTCTCCTACTGCCTGCTCGACACGCCGGTCCCGCTCTTCAACTACGTCGCCCATGTCAGGCTGTTCCCCGTGACCGACGGCGACCGGACGTTCTGGGAATGGGAGAGCCGGTTCGACACGCCGGCGGGCCGCGATGAGGAACTGGCGGCGATGGTGGGCAACGACATCTATGGCGCCGGGTTCGATGCGATCCGCGCGCATATGGGGCTGGAGGCGAGCGGTGCTGAGGGTTGAAACCTGTCGGACGATCCAGGAGGCGGCCGGAGCGATGGGTACGCGCTCGCGCTTTCTCGGCGGTGGAACGCTGGTGATGCGCGCCGTTAACGACGGCGACCAGGGTTTCGACCACATCGTGCGGACAACCGATCCGGCCCTGAGGGAGGTCCGCGTCGACGGATCGCGGATCCGGATCGGCGCCGGGTGCACGATGGCCGATGTCATTGCCTCCCGCGATCTCGGGTTTCTTGCGCCGGCGGCGCGGCTCGTGGGCGGGCCGGCGGTGCGCAACATGGCGACGGTCGGCGGCAACCTGTTCGCCCCGCATCCCTATGGCGATCTGACGGCGGCGCTGCTGGCGCTCGACGGCGTGGCGCATATGGCCGACGGCCGCGAGCAGGGGATCGACGCCCTGCTCGGTGCCCGCGAGCGCCCCTCCGGACTGGTGGCGGCGGTGTCGGTGGCGCGACCGCAGGACGGGGAGTTCCGGTTCCGCAAGGTCAGCCGGGTGAAGCCGAAGGGGGTGTCCGTGATGTCGATCGCGGCGCGGCTGCCGCGCTCGGCAGGGCGGGTCTCCGGGGCCCGGGTCGCCTTCGGGGCGATGGGGCCGACACCGCTGCGCGCGCCGGCGGTGGAGCGGGCGCTGGAGGGGGCGGCGCTGGATGCGTCCGGCATCGCTGCGGCGCTGGCAGCGGTCGGGGGCGCCCTGTCGCCGGCGGACGATGCGATCGCGTCGGCCTGGTATCGCCGGGAGGTTGCGGCGGTCCATCTCGGCCGATTGCTGCTCGACGACGGGAGGGGGCGATGACCAAGGTTCCGGTGCGGTTCACCCTGAACGGGGCCGAGACCGGCGTGTTCGCCGATCCGGGCGCCAACCTGCTGGATGTGCTGCGGCGGGGCGCCGGGGACCTCTCGCCCAAATACGGCTGCGGCCAGGGCACCTGCGGCGCGTGCACGGTGCTGATCGACGGGGACGCGCATCTGTCCTGTCTCACGCTGGCGGAGTCCGCCGAGGGGCGTCGCATCGACACCACCGGCGGCCTGCGTCTCGGCGCGGATCTGCACCCGCTGCAGCGCCGGTTCATGGAAGGGTTCGCCGCCCAGTGCGGCTACTGCACACCGGGCATGCTGATGGCGGCCAAGGCCCTGCTCGACAGGGAGCCGAACCCGTCGCGCGAGCAGGTGATCGAGGCGATCTCCGGTAATCTGTGCCGGTGTACCGGATACGAGCCCATTGTCGACGCGATCCTGGCCGCCGCCGGCGATCTGCGGGGGAGGGTGGCCTGATGTCTTCCGTGGAGTTCCGCAAGGACCTGTTCGCCAACGAACGGCGCGACGACCTGAACGAGATCGGCAAGCCGACGATCCGCCAGGACATCCTGGGCCACGTCACCGGCGCGACGAAGTACTACGACGACCACCTGTTCGACGGCCTGCTGCACATGCGCTGCGTGCGGTCGCCGCATCACCATGCCCGCATCCGGCATGTCGACACCTCGGCGGCGGAACGGATGGAGGGGGTGGTGCGCATCGTCCGCCCGACCGACGTGCCGCGCAACCTCAACACCCTGCTGTCGCTGATCGGTTTCGGCCGCGACGACGAGGAACTGCTGGCGACGGCGAAGGTCGCCTATGCGGGCGAACCGGTGGTGGCCGTGATCGCGACCTCGGACCGTCTGGCGCGCGACGCGGCCGCGGCGGTGCGCGTCGACTGGGAGGTGCTGCCCCACGTGCTGGACGTCGAGGAGGCGCTCAAGCCCGACGCGCCTGTGGTCAACGACGTCTACCCGAACAACACCTTCGACTATCACGACCGTTACGATCACCAGAAGCTGCGGTTCGGCGATGTCGAGGCCGCGTTCGCCCGGGCCGACCACATCGTCGAGGGGACCTACCAGATGTCCCCGATCGAGCAGGCGCCGATGGAGACCTGCGGCGCCATCGCCGCTCCGGAGACCAACGACCGCTTCATCTGTCACACCGCGACCCAGGCCCTGTTCTTCTCGCTCGGCACCACGGCGAAGCTGCTCGACATGGCGTCGTCGCGGCTGCACTTCGTTGGCGGCACGGTGGGCGGCGGCTTCGGCGGCAAGGTCGACAGTCTGGTGGAGCCGATGGCGGTGCTCGGCGCGATCCTGACCGGCCGGCCGGTCAAGTTCATGTGGGACCGCCCGGAGGAGATGCAGGTCGGCGCGCCGCGCGGCGCCGAGCGCTGGCGGCTGAAGGACGGGGTGATGGCCGATGGCCGCATCGTCGCCCGCAGCCTCACCGGCTTCTTCGACGCCGGCGCCTACACCCGCCTGTCCTCCTACGCGATCATCAAGGCGACCGGTCACCTGCCGGGGCCGTACACGATCCCGAATGTCGCCTCCAACGTGTTCTGCGTGTTCACCAACCGCACCCCGGCGACCGCCATGCGTGGCTTCGGCATCACCGGCGTCGACTTCGCCATCGAGTGCCACATGGACAAGGTCGCCGAGACCATCGGCCTGAACCCGATCGACCTGCGGATCCTGAATGCCTACCGGGACGGCGACATGAAGGCGCACCGGCGCGTCGCCAAGAACACCGCGCTGATCGAGTGCTGCCAGGTGGCGGCGCAGAAGGCCGGGGTGACCCTGCGACCGGACTCGATGCAGGCCTCCAGCCTGGTCGGCGGCGGCGTCGGCGAGCGGGCGCAGATCCCGGAGACGGTGACAGACCAGATGTCACGGATCGGCGAGCGCCGGCGGTCCGAACTGCCGACCGATCCGCTCGTGGGCGCGCACGACAAGGGCAGGGTGGCGGCCGGGGTGATGGGGACGCCGATCGCCGCCGCCGAGCCGCAACGCGAGGACATGCGGATCGAGGCGTCCAGGGTCGGTCACGCGGTATCCGGTCCGAGCCCGGCTCCGGCATCCCCCGCGCCCACTCCTGCGATACCGCCAGCCGCCGCCCCCGTGACCCCGCGGGCGGTGCCAACTGCAGCGCCCGCGGCTTCCATCTCCCCGGTTCCTCCGCAACCCGCACCCCCGCAGGGTACACCTGCGCAGGCTGCGCCTCCGCAACCTGCACCTCCGCAACCTGCTGCGACGCCGCCGGCGGCAGCGCCCTACCAACCCGAGAAGCCGTTCCAGCAGGGTGTGCGCCGGCCCGGCGTCTCGCGGTTCCTGTCCGGCACGCGGAGGCGCTGAGATGGCCGTACACACCGGGCGCGGCTTCGCCTGCATCAACTATCCCATCGGCATGAACCTGGGCGGCGACCCGAGCCAGGCCCTGGTGCATTCGACCCCGGACGGCAAGTTCATGGTCACGCTGAGCGCCATCGATCTCGGTCAGGGCATGAAGTCTGTCACCCGCCAGATCGCCGCCGAGGCGCTCGGCGTGCCGATCGCCGACGTCTATGTCGACACCGCGGACAGCGATACCGGGGCCCACGACATGGGCAGCTTCGCCTCGCGCGGCACCCACAGGGTCGGCAATGCGGTGATCCGCGCGGCGACCGAGGCGCGCAACCAGATGCTTGAGGCGGCGGCCGAGGAGCTTGAGGTCGATCCGGGCGACCTGGAGACAGACGGGGCGGGCAACATCCATGTGCGCGGTGCGCCGGGACGATCGATCACGGTCGCCGAAACCGCCATCGCCGCCCAGTTCAAGCAGGGACGGACCTTGTCCGGTCGCGGCATCTTCCTGATCCCGCCGGGCGAGGCCGATCCCGAGACTGGCGAGATGACGCCGGTGACCTGCTTCGCCCACGCCGCCCTCGTGGTGTCGGTCGAGGTCGACGACGAGACCGGTGAGGTCGCCGTCACCAAGATCGATTCCGCCTACGAGGTGGGCCGCGCGTTGAACCCGAAACTGGTGGAACAGCAGCTCATCGGTGGCGCCTGGATGGGGGTCAGCCACGCGCTGTTCGAGACCACGGAGCCCTATTACCCGGACCGCTCCCATGGGCCGGTCGACTTCAACGGCTACCTCATGCCGGGGCCGGGTCAGATCGTCCCCCACGACATCGCCATACTGGAGCGTCCGGCGGAGGATGCGCCGTTCGGCGGCAAGGGGCCGGGGGAGATGTGCGCCAATCCTGTCCTGCCGGCGATCGCCAACGCGGTCTACGACGCGGTCGGCGTGCGCTGCGACAGCCTGCCGATCACGCCGGAAAAAGTGCTCCGCGGTATCCGCGCCAACGGTGGCGCCCGGCGTCGGGGCGCGCTCTGATGGCAGTGCGGGCGACAATCGGTGGTATCGGGTCCCCCGACGCCCTGCGCTCGGCGCTGGCCGGGGCCCAGTATCTCGCGGATGACGGCCTGGCGACGGCAGCCTACCTGGCGCTGGCGCTGGGCAAGCCGCTGCTGCTGGAGGGGGCGCCGGGAGTCGGCAAGACGGAGGCGGCCAAGGCGATTGGCGCCGTGCTGTCCCGCCATGTGATCCGGCTCCAGTGCTACGAGGGGATCGACGCCGCGGCCGCGCTCTACGAGTGGAACTATCCGCGCCAGATGCTGGCGATCCGCCAGGCCGGCGAGACCTACGTCAATATCTACGCCGACGAGTACCTGCTGGAGCGTCCGCTGCTCGCCGCCCTGCGCGCGCCGGAACAGAGTCTGCTGCTGATCGACGAGATCGACCGCTCCGACCAGGAGTTCGAGGCGTTCTTGCTTGAATTTCTGTCCGATTTCTCGATCTCCATCCCGGAGACCGGGACGATCCGCGCCGGCCGCCATCCGGTCGTGGTCCTGACCTCGAACCGGACCCGCGACCTGCACGAGGCCCTGCGCCGGCGCTGCGTCTATCACTGGATCGACTATCCCGATCCCTCGCTGGAAGCCGAGATCGTCATGGCGCGGGCAAGCTCGGTGGCGCGTGCGACGGCGGAGGCGGTGGTGGCGGCCGTCGGCCTGCTGCGCCAGGAACCTCTGGTGAAGCCCCCGGGCGTCGCCGAGACGGTGGAATGGGCGGAGGCCGCGACCCTGCTTCAGGCCCAGGGAAGCCGGTGGCCCGACGCATTCCGCCGTGCCATCGGCGTGGCAATCAAGGACCAGGACGACCTCACCTACATGGCGCCACGCCTCGACAGGGTGCTGCCGGGAGAGGCGGCATGACGTTACCCGACGCCGCCAAACCGTTCGTCGCGTTCCCGTCGGTGCTGAGAGCGCACGGCTTCGCCGTCGCGCCGGATCAGACCGTCGGCTTTCTGCAGGCAATCGGTCTCCTGGGGCCGCGCGACATGACCGATATCCGCCGCGCGGCGGTCGCCATGCTGGCGGTGCCGCGCGAGCGGGAGGATGAGTTCGACGCCTTGTTCCGCGCCTTCTTCCTCGGCCAGAGTCTGCCGGCGGCGCTGCCGGATCGCGAGGAGGAGGAGGTCGAGGCGCATGAGCCGGAAGGCGGCGTGTCGGAGGTCGAGGAGGGCGAGGACATCTCCGACACCGGCGCGGAGGCGACCGCCGCGGAGCGTCTGTCCGCCCGTGCGCCGGGTCCGGGGACGGATATGGAGGCGCTCGACGGCTTCTGCCGGGCGGTGCCGCGCAGGCTTCCGAGGCGGCGCAGCTACCGGCTGGCGCCGAGCCGTCGGCGCGGCGTGCTCGATCTGCGACGTACCCTGCGCGAGGCGGCTCGGCGGGACGGCGAGGCGACGGTCCTGAAGACCCGTCGGCGCCGCGAGCGCCAGCGGCGGGTGGTTCTTCTGATCGACATCTCCGGTTCGATGAAGGATCGCACCGACGATCGTCTTCGCTTTGCCCACGCGCTGGTCCGGGCCGGCGAACGGGTGGAGGTGTTCACACTCGGCACGCGCCTGACCCGCATCTCCGGAGAACTGCGGGTGCGCGATCCGGACCGCGCCATGGAGCGGGTCGGCCGGCTGGTAGCGGATTTCGACGGCGGCACGCGCATCGGCGAGGCGCTGCAGGCCTTTCTCGCCGTTCCCCGATATGCCGGATTCGCCCGTGGCGCCGTCGTCCTGGTGCTGTCGGATGGTCTGGAACGGGGCGGGCCTGAGGCGATGGTGGAGGCGATCAGGCGACTGTCGCGCCTGGCCTGGCGCCTGGACTGGCTGAGCCCGCTCGCCGACGACCCGGCCTACCGGCCGCAGACGTCGGCGTTGTCGGCGGTGCTGCCCTGGCTCGACGCGCTTGGCGACGGCGCCAGCCTCGCGGCGGTCTGCCGCCACGTTCTGACTCTTGGGAGACAGCGATGATCGATGCGCACCATCACATCTGGCGCCAGCGGGACCTGCCCTGGCTGCAGGGGGAGGAACAGCCGCGGATTTTCGGCTCCTACGCCTCGATCATGCGCGACTACCTGATCGACGAGTTCCGCGCCGACCTGGCGGGCACCGGCATCACCCGATCGGTCTACGTCCAGGCGAACTGGCCGCCGGCCGCCTATGTCGACGAGGCGGCCTGGGTCCAGTCGGTCGCCGACGCCACGGGCTGGCCCAACGCCATCGTCGGGTATGCCGATTTCACCGTGCCGGACGTGCGCCCCCAACTCGAGGCGCTGGCTGCCTTTCCCCGGATGCGTGGTATCCGCCAGCAGTTCCATTGGCACGAAAAGCCTCTCTATCGCTTCGCGTCGCGTCCGGATCTAGCCACGGATCCGACGGTGCAGGCCAATGTGCGCCGGCTGGCGGAGTTCGGCTGGGTGTTCGATCTTCAGGTCTTCGCCGGGCAGATGGCGGGGGCGGCCGAACTCGCGCGGGCCTGTCCGGATGTCACCTTCGTCCTGCAGCACGCCGGGATGCTCGAGGACACCTCCGACGCCGGCCGGGCGGCGTGGCGTGCCGGAATGGAGGCGCTCGCCGCCTGCCCGAACGTGAACACCAAGCTGTCGGCTTTCGGCACGTTCATCCACCGCAACGATCCTGCCTTCATCGCCGAGATGGTGGAGGCGACCGTCGCCCTGTTCGGGGCGGAGCGCTGCCTGTTCGGCTCCAACTTCCCGATCGAGAAGATATGGACGTCATACGGCGCGCTGTTCGCGGCGTTCCGGGACGCGACGGACGGGCTGCCGGCGGGCGATCAGGCGGCGATCTTCGGACGCACGGCGGAACGGATCTACCGGATCTGAGCAGAACACGGGGCTGCACCCCGGACCCACGACCTACGGCAGGGAGAGAGACATGGCCTTGACCATCCACGTTCTGGACTACGGCGACATCGAACTGGAGACCAGTTTCCTGGTGCTCGGCCATGAATGCGGCCGCACCCGCCGGGTTCCGGTCTACGGGTTCCTGATCACCGGCGGCCGCTATCCGGTGCTGGTCGACACCGGCTACCGCGACAACGCGATCATGGAATCGCTGGGCATGCGCGGCCTGCAGTATCACGACAACATGATCGAGAATCAGCTGGCTAGGCACGGCCTGAAGCCGGGGGACATCCGCTACATCCTGCACACCCACCTGCACATCGATCACGCCGGCAAGGACGACAAGTTCCCGATGAACACGACGGTGGTCATCAACCGCCGGGAGATGGAGTTCTCGGTGTCCGGCATCATGTACCCGCAGTACCCGAAGCCGGACGTCATGCACCTGGTGGAACGGATCTACGAGCCGGAGGCCATGCGCTTCCTCGACCTGGAGATCACCGGCGCGGAGGAGATCATCCCCGGGGTGTGGTGCGAACCGGCGGGCGCCCACACCGAAGGCTCGATGAACGTGATCGTCGAGACTGCGGAAGGGCTCGCCTGCATCTGCGGCGACGTGATCTACGACTTCAACGACCAGATCGTGAACCACGTCCACACCAACAACTGGATGGAGCCGCGGACCACGGGCAACCACTCCGGTTCCAAGCGCGAGGAGAAGGGGGCGATCAAGAAGCTCCTGAACAACTACACGTTCCTGCTGCCGATCCACGACCGGCCGGCGCGGATCGAGAATGCCCACGTGGTCGGCAGGCTGGGCATGACCGTGCCGGGGCCGATGACCGAGACCCTGCCGGCCCGTGACTGGTTCCCGATGTAGGCCGCCCGTCGCGCGCTGGAGGATTCAACCATGTCTCATACCCCCGTCGATCCCCGCTTCACCGACCTGATCGATCCCTATGCTCCGGTCACCCGGCTCGGTACCGGTTACATCTTCACCGAGGGTCCGATCTGGCATCCGAGCGAGCGTCATCTGCTGTTCTCGGACATGCCGGGGGACGTGCGCCGGCGCTGGACGCCCGACGGCGCCGTGCGGGAGGTCCAGCGCCCGTCGAACAAGGGCAACGGCATGACCTACGACGCGGATCTCAATCTGCTGGTCTGCGAGCACGCGACGTCCTCGGTGGCGCGGATCCGGCGCAACGGGACGCGGGAGGTGCTGTGCAGCCATTTCGAGGGCAAGGAGCTGAACTCGCCCAACGATGTCTGCGTGCATTCCAGCGGACGGATCTACTTCACCGACCCGACCTACGGCCGGCTCGAGCATTTCGGCGTGCCGCGGCCGCTGCAGCAGGGGTTCCAGGGTGTCTATATGCTGGAGGCGGACCACCGGCCGGGGGACGAGCCGACGCTGGTCTCCGACCGCTACATGTTCCGCCAGCCGAACGGGCTCTGCTTCAGCCCGTGCGAGCGCTGGATGTGGGTGAACGACACCGAGCAGGCCAACATCCGCATGTTCGATGTCGCGGCCGACGGCAGGCTGGTGAACGGGCGGGTGTTCGCCAGCGGCATCCAGGAGACCCGACGACCGGGCGTGCCCGACGGCATGAAGGCGGACATCGACGGCAACGTCTATGTCACCGCGCCGGGCGGCATCTGGGTGTACGCGTTCGACGGTCTCAAGCTCGGCGAGATCGAGATCCCGGAGATGGCCGCCAACCTGCACTGGGGGACCGACGACTGGCAGACGCTGTTCGTCTGCGCCTGCACCTCGCTGTATTCCGTCCGGCTGCGCAAGCGGGGACGGGTCGAACCGTTCATGGCCGCCACGCCGAGCACGACGCGCCCGACCGCTCCGGCATCGACGGCTCCCGCCCCGACCGGGCCTGCCGCGACCGCGTCCGCCCCGACCCCACCCCCGGCTGCGGAGACCGCCGCTCCCGTGGCCGGCTCCCCGGCCATCGATCCGCGCCGCACCGTGCTGATCCTTCAGGATCTGCAGAACGACGTGATCGTCGACGGCGGCGCGTTCGCCGCCAGCGGCGCGCCGGAGCATGCCCGGTCGCAGAACGTGGTCGCCAACGCCCGCGACCTGGCGGCGGCCTGTCGCGAGGTCGGTATCCCGGTGATCCACGTCTGGATGGTGTGCGAGCCGGGCCACCCGCGGCTCGCCCAGCACGCGCCTCTGTTTCAGGGGCTGAAGGGCGAAAACGCGCTTGTCCGCGGGACCTGGGGCGTCCAGCCGGTCGCCGGCCTCGAACCGCAGGACGGCGACCTCGTGGTCGAGAAGATGTCGATGAGCGCCTGGGAGACAAGCCGGCTGGAAAGCTACCTGCGGCACGGCGGCGCCGACACCATCATCAACTGCGGCGCCTGGACCAATATGTCGGTGGAGCACACCGCGCGGACCGGCGCGGACAAGGGATTCAGAATCCTCGTACCCGAGGATGCGTGCTCGACGATGAACGCCGACTGGCATCGCGCATCGATCCGATACGCCATGGCCAACGTTGCCACCGTGACGACGGTTCGCGAGGTCGTCGCTTCCCTGCGCCGATCAGCTTGAGAGCCGGCCCCTGAACATTCGGGGCGGTGGCGGCCGGTTTCAGACGGCACTCCCTTCGGATCCCTCTCGGTCGGGGTGCTGCGGGTCGAGAATAGAGAAGTCGACATCGGGATAGCCTCTGAAGGCGGCTCTCGCGGATGCAATGATCTCCTTGGGAAGAATCTGGTAGCCGGCCCCGAACGCCAGGCGTGTCCCGCGCTTCGGGTTGAAGTTGACTTTGCGTGGAGATCGTCCGACGGCCTCGATCGCCGCTTCGATGCGGTGGAGGTCCATGTGAACATCGTGGAGGCTGGTCAGGTACTTCTGGAGCACGGGTGCCGGACGCTCCACCAGCGTCCTGCTGTCGACCATGAAGCCGTTCACGTGGCCGGACTTGATCGCCCGGTACCAGGTTGTGAAGAAATGGAGTAGCTTGGGGAAGTCTTCCGCCATCAGCACGTGAAACTGATCTGCTTCGTCAAGCGAGACGAAGCGCCGATCCACCGAGTAGTTCATCGCGGCCCGCCAATCGCGGAGACTGACCAATGTGTCGAACACGTTGCGGACCGGCACGAGCGGGCGGATGTCAAATTCGGAGAATGCCGATCTAACCAGGGCTGTTGCCGGCGCATGCTGGTGGAGGACCGCATTGCGTGGGAGGTGAGCCAGAAACGTGTCCAGATCCAAGTCGTCCGAAGTCAGTTTGGCGAAACTCAGGTTAAGAATGGGCAGGCCGAACAGGTCGGCCAGCGTATGGGCGACGAACACCGAGGCCGACTTGGCCGGCGCGACTACGTAGAACTGCTTGGCGTGTTCGGGAACGGGGTCCGGGTGAAAGTACGCGGCACGCCCAAGCCTCTTCCTGGTCTTGGCGCCGGCGAGGATCGCTGCTTTCAGGGCGTAGGTTCCTGGTACACCGGCGTTGCGCAAGAGATCGAGGCCGGTCTCGACGCAGTCGAAGCGCAGCGCCGCCTGCATGACATGGACAGCGACATCCTCCGACGGCGATCGTTCGACCAGTGCCTCGACGAGCAATCCGGTGGCGTCGGAAACGTTGGCAAGATCGACATCCAGAAGCGCGCGGGCAATGAGCATGCCGATCAGCGGCTGATTGTTCCGGCAGTAACGACTCAATCGCAGCAGGAGGTCTAACCCGAGCGCATCACCCCCCATCTGGGCCGCGGCCGTTCCAATCGCGATCACGGCTGAAAGGGAACGGCCCTCGACATTGCGGGGACAACCCCATGCTGCGTGGCTGGCGCCAACAAAGCGCTTGGCGGCTATCGGGGGGCGCCGGAGCGCGGACACCTGTGCGGCGACGAGCAGAAGGTCCGGGTCGCCCGGTTCCTTTACCAGAAGGATCCGCAGGTGTTCGTGCGCCCTGTCGATGTCATTTGCCGACAGCGCACGGTCGAGTGCTTCGATCTCCTGTGACCGGTCTACCTTCGTCCGGTCTCGGAGGGGAGCATTGCCGGCGGAGTGGGGTGCGTCGTCTGCTGATCTTGAGTCCCGGGACTGTTGAGGCGACAGGTCTGCGGGAGGGTGCGGAGACTGGGACATGGACGATTCCGGGCGGCTCATGTGCTGTCCTCCTGCTGACCGTCGGGTCCGGTGCGGCCTGAGACGATGATGCACCCTACGCATGGAGGATGGGTGAACCCAGGGGGTCGATCGGCGAGAAGTCGATTCCGGGGAACCGTCGATAGAACTCCTGGGCGTAGGACCGGAACACTTCGGGGAAGACGTCGTAGCCGATCATGTCGGGCAGAGGCGGCCCGAGACGGGGGTGACGGCGATGGCGCGTCGTACCGGGATTGGAGGCGGCGACGCGAAGTGCCTGTTGAAGATCGGTGTTTTGCGGGACGGACTCATGATGATCAAGGAGCAGACGGAGGTATCGCGTCTCATTCTTAAGCGCTTCCTGTATGGACGTCAGGGATCCGGGTAGAATTCCATTGGAAAATGCCAATTTCCACCCAACGAAGAACCGAACGTAAGGCGCAAATCCACGGAGGAATACATGCCAAGCCCGATCAGACAAGGAAAGATCGGTGCCGGGGAGAAGATCTGCGTGTGATTGATTGCGATCCGCCCAGGTGGTGAATTCGCGGATCAGGTCGTCCCAGACGATACCGATCGAGATATGGGCCGGGATCTGCAACGTCGCCAACAAGGTTACGAGGAATGGCGTCGGAGGACTGTGCGACCAGATCACCATGGGCGTATCGTACCGTTCGATCAGGTAGTCGAGGTGGACTGTGGCATAGCCGTCCACCCCGGTGACCGCTTCGCGGGCCAGGTTGTCCATCGTCCATCCAATGGCCTTGGCGGCGGCGCGGGCGAAATAGACGGCCTGTGACCTTGGTGGGCCGCTGAGAAAGATCTTGGGCGCCGGCGGCCGGTCCGGAAGTACATCTCTCATCAGCGCCTGGTGAACGGCATTGCCTGGCGTGCCGACGCTCAGAGCGGAAACGAGCCGGTTGAGTGGCCTCGGTGAAAGCGTTCGAGCCGCGGCAAGAGCTTGTTCGGTGTGCCCGTCCGCCAGAAGTCTGCGCAGGTAGGAGATCGGGCTCGGGTGCCGTGGGGCCGGAGCAGGGCTTGGCGGGACGTGCGGTGTCCTGGCTGGCGCGGGATCCTGCATCCAATCCCGATAGGCGAGGCAGGCCGTTTCCAACGGGCTCCGCGGCTCAAGCCGCGGCTGGACTGGCGTGCTTTCGGTCGCAGGGCCAGGGTCTGGGGGCGATGGCAGGCGGTCTGGATGGTCTGCCAAGAAATGGCGGACGCTTTCTGCGGTGTCGTCAGCGGAGCAACGCGAAGGATCGAGAACCAGCGCGTTGGCCGTCTTCGTCTGATGAACCATGGAAAGCCAATCGCGACGCCAGGTCGTGATTGGGAACTCCCAGGTCAGCAACGCGGCATCGTCACCGCAGGCGCCCCAGGCATCCGGGACCGCGTCGGTGATGTCGGCCGGTAGTTCCACGCCAGGACCATGACCGACGGCCCGCGACGATCGACAGATCAGTACGAAGCGGCTTCCAAATCCATCCAGAATGAACCGGACGAGCGGCGTCGGCGGGGACTCTGAATAGAACACCGCCAGGTCGTCGACGCTCTCACGAAACAATGACAGCGCGGCACTGCGTTTGAAGATGTCGGGGAAGTCCAGGTGCCTGAACGGTCTGCCGAGACGTCCGGCGGCAAGCCTCGCAATCGCTTCCGATCCCGTGCCGGGCTCGCCGACGACGACCATCGGGCCGGCAGTTGCTGTCGACTGCCAGCGGTTCAGGAGATTCAAAGCCAGACCTGACGATACCCGCTTGCGGGCCGGGGGCGGAAGCCGCGCTCCTATCAGAATGACTGTGTCGATGGCCTGGGCCGGTGACTGTCCATCGCATTCGACCAGAAGGTGCGCCCGCACGGCGGTCCCACGATAGGCCAGTGCGGTCGGCAGTAGGCTGGCCAAAGTGACTCGGTCTTCCCGCCGCTTTCTCAAGCGGGTCGGCATGATCTCGGACAGAACCGACGAGGCGCGCCGTATCGTCCGATCCTCGAGGATCGAGAGCATAGCGCTCAGGTTGCTCTCCGAAGGAGCCAGAAGCAGACGGATGTAGGCGGTGAGCATTGGACCGGCCCGTTGTGTCGAGCCAGCGGTGGAATTGATCCAGGCCTGCCACAGTTCAATCGACTCAGGTCGGCAGCAGAGGATCCGGTCCAACCATCGGATATAGGTCTTCGATGACGGCGCAGAAGTACCGATCAGCGCGACCATGGCGTCAGCGTCGGCGGGTTCCGCAAGGATGTCTTTTACTATCATGGCGAGCCAAGATACTGTAATTCAATATACTTTCGGTCCGCTTGCCGGTCAAGGTGTGTGGGTAGGGCCTCGTTCACGGGGTGCTAAAGCGGACCGGAGCGAGCCGTCATGCGCCCGGGATCTGCCGCATCCGGTCGCCCTTCGGGTCGAAGGCCGCGTGCTCGAGTGTCCGGGCGGCGTGCCGGACGCCGGCGATGTCCACCTCCACCGTTTCGCCGATCGCATCCATGTCGAGCATCGCGATCGCCACCGGCGCACCGACCCGATAGCCGTACGCCGCCGACGTGGTGGCTCCGACGATGGCGCTGTCGAGATAGACCGGCTCGTTGCCGATCGGCCAGGCCTCGCCGTCGAATATCAGGGTCGCGGCCCGCTTCGCCCGGGGAGCGTCGCGCAGGCGTTCGAGAGCGGGCTTGCCGACGAAATCCGAACTCCAGTCGACGGCGAAGCCGAGGCCGAGCTGAAGCGGGTCGGTGTCGGTGTCGATGTCGTGACCGTAGGCGAGGAAGCCCTTCTCGATGCGCATGGAGGTCTGGGCGAACAGGCCAGCCGGCCGCGCCCCATCGGCGGCGAGCGCGGCGTAGATCGCCGATGCGTCCTCGGCCCGACAGGTGATCTCCCATCCCGGCTCGCCCACGTAGGAGAGACGGGCGGCCCTGACGGGTCGGCCGGCGACCGCGCTCTCACCGTGCGCGAAGTATCCGAGTGCGTTCAGGTCGTCGGCGCCGACGGCTGTGGCGATCCGTGCGGAGTCGGGTCCCATTAGAGCGATGACCGCATAGGCTTCCGTCTCGTCGCGGATCTCGACCCGCTCGTCCTCCCGCAGATGGCGGCGAAGCCACGCCATGTCGCGGCGGATCGCCGAACTGCCGACGTAGAGGCGGTAGCTGTCGGGTGTCAGGCGCAGGGCGGTGAGGTCGCTCTCCAATCCGCCACGGGGGTTCAGCATGGCAGTGTAGATCGCGCGGCCGGGCGCCCGTGTCATGGCGTTGGCGCAGACCCGGTCGAGGAAGACCTCGGCGTCGGGTCCCTCGACGCGGATCTTGCCGAAGGTCGACTGGTCGAAGACCGCCGCCCCGGTATGCGCGGCGCGAACCTCTTCGCCGACCGCGTCGAACCAGGCGGGCCGGGCGAAGGTCAGCGCCGGGTCGCGGGGGCCGCCGAAATAGAGCGGACGCTCCCAGCCGTAGACCTGGGCGAAACGCGCGTCGGCGTCCCGCCACTCGCAGTCGAGCGGGGTGCGGCGCAGGTCCCGTGCGGTGCTCATCTGCCGACCGGGGTAGGTGATCTCGTAGTGCCGGCCCAGGACCTCCGGCACGCGCGCGGCGAGGGCGGAGACGGTGTTGAAGCAGTCGGGGAAGCGGGCGGGGTCGGCCTCGTGCAGGTCCATCGGCGTGTGGCCGTGCACCATGGCGTGCGCCAGCGCCATGCCGGCGCCGCCGCTTGTGGCGATGCCGACCGAGTTCATGCCGCAGCCGAGGAACAGCCCGTCCGTCTCCGCCGTCTCGCCCAGCATGAAGGAACCGTCCGGCGTGAAGCTCTCCGGCCCGTTGAGCAGCATCTTGACCTCGGCGGTCTCCAGCGCCGGCAGACGGTGAAGCGCGTTCACCATCATCGGTTCGAAATGGTCCCAGTCCTCCGGCAGCAGCTGGAAGGCGAAGTCGTCGCCGAGCCTGTCCGGGTCGATCGGTTTGCCCATCGGCTCGAAACAGCCGACCAGGAGACCGCCGGAATCGTCGCGGATGTACAGGTGGGCATCGTGATCCGAGAGCGTCGGAACGTTGCCGACGATGCCGTCGATCGGCCGGGTCAGCAGGTAGAAGTGCTCGCAGGGCCAGGCGGGAACGCCGGCGCCGGCGGTGGCGGCAAGTTTCCGGCTCCACAGGCCGGTCGTCAGGGCGACCGCCCCGGTCTTCAGTCGTCCGCGCGCGGTCTGCAGGGCGACGACGCGCCCGCCGCGTGTCTCGATACCCTCGACGGCCGTGTTCTCGAACACCCGCGCGCCGAGGGCTTTGGCGCCCTTGATGAGGGCGGCGCAGAGGTCGGAGGGGCTGACCCGGCCGTCGTCGGGCGACCACACGGCGCCGAGGACGTCCTCGGCGTTCATGGCCGGCCAGATGGCCGACGCTTCCTCCTTCGACACGAACCTGGCATCGACGTCGAACAGGTGCGCGAGCGCTTCCTGGCGGCGGATATGCGTGAGGCGATCCGGCGTGGTGGCGATCGACAGCGAGCCCTTGTTGATCCATCCGGTGGCCTGGCCGGTCTCGGCCTCCAGCGACGCGTAGAGCCCGATCGAGTAGCGGATGAGGTCGGTGAGATTGCGCGACGACCGCAGCGCGCGAACCTGGGCAGCGGAGTGCCAGGTCGTCCCGGAGGTCAGCTTGTGCCGCTCGACCAGGACGGCGTCCGCTACACCGAGCCTGGCCAGGTGATAGAGCGTCGAGCAGCCCATGACGCCTCCGCCGATCACGACGGCGGAGGCTTCGGTCGGAAACGCGGTATCGGAATCGGGTGAGGCGGCGTCGGTCATCGGTCGTCTTTCCAGTAGAAGGCGGCAGCGTTCAGGGCGGTCTCGAAGCGCGACACCGACTCCACTCCCGGCCGTCCCAGGCGGATGGCGAGCGCCGCACTCAGGACTTCCAGGGTCGCGGTCAGGGCGATCGTCGACGGGAAGTAGTGATGATTGCGGGTGTCGACGTTCAGCACCAGGTCGGCCCCTCGGGCGATCGGCGCCAGCGGGCCGTCGGTCACAGACACGACCCTGAGCCCCGATGCCTGCGCATGGCGTGCCGCCTCGACCGTCGCCCGTGCGTAGGGGGCGGTGCTGACCGCAAGCACGACGTCGCCCGGTCGCGCGGTCGCCAGGCCGTCGATCAGGCCCTGACCCGGCAGGTTGACCAGTTCGAACGCCGGGTGCGCCATGCGGGCGACGTAGTGGAAGGTTGCCGCTGGGCCATAGGCCGCGCCGCTGGCCAGGACGAAAGTCCGACGCGCGCCGGCGATCAGGTCAGCGGCCGCTTCGACGATGCCGCCGAAGCCCGGCCTGTTCAGGCGCGACAGACCGTCGACCGCCGACCGGGTGACCGCGTCGAGCAGTCCGTCGATGCCGGTCTGTTCGGTCGCCCGGCCCAGTTGGTCGGCCCGCTCCCCGTATCCCGGACCGGTCAGCGCGTCCTGAAAGACGGCGCGGAACGCGCGGTAGTTCGCGAAGCCGAGACGCCGTGCCAGACGCAGCATCGTCGGCGGCGACACGCCCGCATCCTCGGCCATGGTGCGCATGGAATGGACCGCCACCGAACCCGGATTCTCCACGACGGCGATGGCGGCGCGCCGCAGTCTCGGACTGAGGCGTGGCAGGTCCGCGGAGAGGGTCTTGAGCAGGTCGTCCATGATGCCGGAGTGGTCATTCTGAAACAAATGGTACAAACGGGACGCTAGCCGTAACATGTGGGTTAGGCAATGAATTCCTGAAACGGATTCGCGGAGATGCCGGCCTTCTTCCGTCGCGATCGGCGGCAACCCTGCCGGCGTTTCCGTAACCGATTGACTCTTGAAACATTTGTTTCCTAGGCTTCGCCGATCCGAGTCATTGAGCCGATGAAGACGGTTAATTTGCGATTCGGTCCGCACACTCCGCCGCAGAATGGGGCTCCGGGGCGGGGCAGGATGGAAAATCAGGGAGAACGAGCGATGAAGAAGCTACTCGCGCTGTCGATGGCGACCGTCATGATGTCGTCCAGTGCCGCCTTCGCGGCCGAATGCACCAACGAGACCTGGAACAAGGTCATGAGCCGCGGAAAGATGGTCGTCGGCGTCAAGGCCGACTACAAGCCGTGGGGCTTCCGGGACGAGTCCGGCGAGCTCGTCGGCATGGAGATCGACATGGCCAAGGCCGCCGGCGCCGCCATGGGCGTCGATGTCGAACTGGTCCCGGTCCAGTCGTCCAATCGCATGCAGTTTCTGGAGCAGGGCAAGATCGACCTGATGATCGCGACCATGTCGGATCGTCCGGACCGGCGGAAGATCGTCGGTATCGTCCAGCCGAACTACTACACGTCCGGCACCAACGTGATGGCGCCGAAGGCGCTCGCCCTGAAGTCCTGGGAAGACCTGCGCGACAAGCCGGTCTGCGGCAAGCAGGGCGCGTTCTACAACAAGATCGTGACCGAGCGGTACGGCGCCAAGGTCGTCGCCTTCACCGGCAACGCCGAGGCGAAGCAGGCCCTGCGCGACAAGAAGTGCATCGCCTGGGTCTATGACGACAGCTCGATCGGGTCGGATCTGGCGTCCGGCAACTGGGACGACTTCGAGATGCCGCTGAACTCCGAGGACGACAACCCCTGGGGCCTCGCGGTGCCGCTGGGCGAGGTGAACTGCGTGTTCGGCAACTTCATGTCCGGCATCAGCTACAACTGGCTGCAGTCCGGCCAGCTGCAGGAATGGGAGGCCAAGTGGGGCATCAAGCCGACCGCCTTCCTGCAGGCCCAGAAGGCCCGCTTCACGGACTGGCTCGACAAGTAAGACGGGACCGGGGGCGCCCCTGCGGTGCCCCCGACCCTGACGGGGAACCGGCCCATGATCGAGTGGATCCGACAGCTCTTCCTGGACCTCTACGCGGTGGCGCCGCGCTGGAATTTCATCTTCTTTCACGACGAGACGCAGTGGAACCGCGTCGTCGAGGGATTCTGGGTCACGATCCAGCTCTCGGTCGCCTGCGTGATCTTCAGCGTGATCATCGGGGTGGTGGGCGCCTGGCTCCAGGGCTCGCCGAACCGGATCGTGCGCAACGTCGTTCAGGGTTACATCCAGTTCTTCCGGAACACCCCGCCCTTCGTTCAGCTTCTTTTCTTCTATTTCGCGCTCGGTCAGTTCACGCCGACCTACTCGCCGGACGGCTGGCTTGAGATCCCGATCATTTCCAATGTCGGCTGGGCCATCATCTCGCTCAGCTTCTTCGCCGGCGCCTTCAACGTCGAGATCTTCCGCGCCGGGATCGAGGCGGTGCCGCAGTCGACGCGGGAGGCGTCGGAGGCGCTGGGCTTCAACCGGCTGCAGACCTACATCTATGTCGTCCTGCCGCTGGCATTCCGGGTCAGCCTGCCGGCGCTGAACAACAACCTGGTGAACCTGGTCAAGACGACGACCCAGGCCCTGGCGATCGCGGTGCCGGAGCTGCTCTACCAGTTCCTCGGGATCTGGAACGACTATCCTTCGGCAATGTATCCGTCGCTCACCATGGTCTTCGTCATCTACATAGGTCTGGTCGGTATTCTGGTTCTCGGAATGCACCGTTGGGAGAAGGCGATGCGCATTCCGGGGTACGGCCAGTGACGGCGCGACGGGCCGGGGCGATCCCCGGCGTGGACGGGAGGTCGGCGACCGATCTGCCGGTCCTGCTGCCCTACGACCGTGTTCGGGGGGCGGGGCCGGACGCTTATCTGGTCACCCGCTGGCTGGCGTCGATGCCGCTGTGGGTTCCGGCCGCGCTCGCGGTGGTCGTGCTGGGCTGGCCGGCGGTGGCGATGGCGGCCTTCACCATGACCGATGCCTACGCGACCCTGTGGCGCTGGCTCTGGTTCCTGACGACCCACGGGTTTCTCTTCAACGTCCTGATCTCGTTCTTCGCCATGGCGATCGGGACGGTCCTCGGCGCCGCGCTCGGCCTGGCGCAGATCTCGCTCAATCCGACGATCCGGATCGCCGCCAAGGTGACGACCCAGGTGTTCCGGAACTCGCCCTGGCTCGTGCTGCTCTACATCGTGCTTCTGGCGTTCCCGTTCGAGATCGTGATCGGCGACGTGATCATCCCGGTGCCGGACTGGATGAAGGCGGTGATCGGCCTCAGCCTGCCGGTCATGGCGAACATCTCTGAAATCGTGCGCGGGGCGGTGCTGTCGGTTCCGACCGCCCAGTGGGAGGCGTCTGAATCCCTGGCGTTCTCGCGTGCGCAGACACTGTGGCAGATCATCCTGCCGCAGTGCTTCAAACGCATGATCCCGCCGTGGATGAACTGGTACGCGATCCTGACGATGGCGACGCCGCTCTGTTCGCTGCTCGGCGTCGAGGAACTCATCACGCTGTCGCGCCAGGCGATGGAGTCCGCCGGCAACCAGCCGGAGCTGCTGGTGCCGTTCTACGGCTTCGCGCTGCTGATCTTCTTTGCCTACTGCTACCCGATTGCCCGGCTGACGATCCGCCTGGAGCGGCGGTTCGCGGTGAAGCTCTGATGGAGGGACGAGGATGACGTCATCCGCGGACTGGACGCTCGACCAGCCGATGATCAGCGCGAAGGACGTTCACAAGTCCTTCGGCGAGGTGGAGGTGCTGAAGGGCATCTCGATGGACGTGATGAAGGGTGAGTGCGTGTGCGTGATCGGCCCGTCCGGGTCCGGGAAGTCGACCTACATCCGATGCATCAACGCACTGAACGACATTCAGAAAGGTTCGATCACGGTCGAGGGACAGGAGGTCAACGACCCCAATCTGGACAAGCTGGAACTTCGCAAGAAGGTCGGCATGGTGTTCCAGCAGTACAATCTCTTCCCCCACAAGACCGCCATCGAGAACATCATGATGGCGCCGCTCAAGGTCCTGAAGCAGGACAAGGCGGAGGTCGAGGAGCGCGCCCGGCATCTCATCAGGAAGGTCCGGCTGGAGGGCAAGGAGAACAGCTATCCGGGCGAGCTCTCCGGCGGTCAGCAGCAGCGCGTTGCGATCGCCCGCTCGCTCGCCATGCACCCGGACGTCATGCTGTTCGACGAGGTCACGGCCGCCCTTGACCCGGAGACCGTGAAGGAGGTGCTCGTCACCATCCGCGAACTGGCGGAGGAGGGCATGACCTGCGTGCTCGTCACCCATGAGATGGGCTTCGCGCGGGAGGTGGCGAACCACATCTATTTCACCGACCGCGGCATCATCGTCGAGCATGGGCCGCCCGCGACCTTCTTCTCCGAGGCGAAAGACCCCAGGACCCGGGAGTTTCTCAGCCAGATCCTCTGAACGGCCGATACCCTGTCACCGTCGGCCGCCCCCGGTCGGCCGCGATCTCGACGTTGCGCCCCATGCGACCCGCACGGTGGCGACAACCGTGAGCGTGCAGAGTACCGCTTTCGACAGGGTCTCCATCGTACCCTCGATCAGCAGAGCGTGGACGACGCTGCACAGAACGGTCGCCGCGGCCATCGCCGTGTGCGCCGTCCGCCAGGTCCGGGGGCGCAGCGGCAGGCGCCCGCGAAGCGCCGCGAGGAGCGCGGTCGCGACGACCGTCCACATGGCCACGACCCCCCAGGCGGAGAATGGGGTCGGGGATGCGAACAGGAGGGCGTCCACCACGTCCGGCGGGCTGGTAATCCACAGCGCCGCCACGTGTATGCAGACGGCGAGAACCAGGGCGACGCCGATGCCTTTGTGCACCTGACGCGACCGTCGGGTGGACAGGCCCGGGAGAAATCCGCCGATCAGCAGCGGCTGCAGCAGCAGGAAGGCCATGGCGAGGATGCCGGCGAACCCGCCCGCGATGTAGACCGGTTGCCTCCAAGCTAGAAGCGGGCTCGCCGCCGCTGCCAGCAAGGGCACGACGATCGTCGCGGCGAGAACGGCCCAGACCAGAGTCGCGCGGGCGCGTCGTCCCGGCTCGGACAGCACGCGGATCAGGCCGGCGTCAGGACGAAATGCGCCTCGAGGCTGGTGTCGCGCGAGCTGCGCATCACGGGGCGCAGGAACACTGTTTCGAACGCACCGCTGTCATAGGCGAGATGCCCGTGCGGCTGGCCGAAGGCGGGAACGATCTGCGGCATCTCCATGCGGAACACGCCATTCTCGTCGGTCAGCGTGGCTCCGTGGCTGTGCGGGTCGCGTTCGTGCCCCTCGGTGGTGTGGGCCCAGATCTGGATTCGCTGCCCGGCGAGCGGTGCGCCGTCTCCGGCCCGGCGGACGGTGCCTGTCATCCAGAAGCCGCCGCCGCCGATACGCTCCACGATCGGCGCGTTGGGAATGTAGTTGTTGGACCCGCCCCGCATCGAAGGGGTCGGAGCCAGGCTTTCCGCCCGGACCGGGCCGACCAGTCCGGCCGATCCGACCGCCGCGAAGGCGCCGCCGGCGATCAGCGCGCGGCGGGTGAGGAGGGGGGACGTCATGAGGATCACTCCTGCCTCTGGTGACACGTGGTGCCGACCGTGACACCTCTGTCGTCCGCGGAGGTGCCGACCGGCCGGGTGCTCGCTTGTCTGAAGTGGGTAGGGCGGAACGGCCGTTAACCTCACCTCACAGTTTCGTGATCGGCCGGCCTGCCGTGGTACCGGCTGGCGGGGAACCGGTTGCGTCCGTACGATTCCGACTTTGTTGCGAATCAGTCTCATTATTGGTTATGAAGAGGACGTACGCACACAGCCCGGAAGTGCCCCGATGACGGCGGAGCCGTTGGAGACAGTCTGCGAGACCGATATCGGCCGGCGGCTCGTTGTCCGCGTGGATCGTCAGGTTGAGGCGCGTGGCAGGGTAAGGTCCAGGCTCCCGCAGCGGGGGCCTGCGATGGACTGCGGCCGGTCCCGGTGATCCAGAGTTCCCGTTTCGATACGCTCTACGCCGCGCACCGGGGCGAGCTGATTGGGTATGCCGGCAGGATCCTCGGCGACCTTGGAAGAGCCGAGGACGTGGTCCAGGAGGCTTTCATCCGGTTCTCGGCATCGGCCGAATCCACGGTGATCGATGAGCCGCTCGCCTACCTCTACCGCACCGTCCGCAATCTCTGTCTCGACTTGCGACGAGGGCAGGAACGGGACCGCCGGCGCGACCAACTGCTCTCCAGTGCCCTGGCCGACCTCGACGGCGTTCGCGACACACTGCCGACCCCAGAGGCGTTCGCCGTGTCGCGCGAGGAACTCCGGCACCTGCAATCCGCGATGTCCGAACTCCCGGAACGCATGCGGCGGGCGCTTGAACTCCATCGCTTCTCGGAAATGTCGGTGAAGCGGGTCGCATTGGAGCTCGGTGTGTCGGTCGGCACCGCGCACGGCCTGATCGCGCAGGCTCTGAGCCACTGCCGCCAGCGGTTGGAGCGGCCGAGGGGCGGCGAAGATTGAACGAGACGGATCGGCAATCGTCTAAGGAACAGGGCACCGTGGCCGTGGACCGACAGGGGCGGGCGGGGCGGTGCATGGGTCGAGGACTCCCGTGACGATTGATCGACAGGCTGACTTGATTGGGGACGGTTGGACGGCCGAGGAGTGGCTGATCGCACTGGCGGACAGCCCGGACGACGCCGATCTCCGCGCCGGCTTGGCGCGGTGGTTGGACTCCGATCCGCAGAACCTGTCGGACTGGAAGACGGCGGTTCGCACCTATCGGTCGCTCGGAGCGTTGAAGGTGTCGGCTGCGCCGGCTACCCCGGTCCCGATCCGCCGCCGGTTTTCGCGCCGGCTTTCTCGCCGCGCCGCCGCCTGTGCGGCCGTGGCCGCCGCGGCTTGCCTGATCCTGATGCTGGGCCCGTCGCTCCTGCGGGGGCTGCAATCCGATTTCTCCTCCGGAACGGGGGAGATCCGCCGGATCGAACTCGGCGACGGCAGCATCGTTCGCCTGGCTCCCGAATCCGCCGTTGCGGTCGAATTTCGTCCCGACAGCCGACGCGTCGACCTCGTCGATGGCATCGCTCTGTTCGACGTCGCCCCGGATCCGGACCGGCCGTTCTCCGTAACCGCCGCGAGCGCACGGGCGACGGCGATCGGCACGAGCTTCGAGGTCCGCCGCACCATCGGCGGCGACGGCGTCGCTGTGCGCGAGGGGGTTGTCGCCGTCGATGTCGTGACGGACGGGGTCGGTCCTGCGCGGCTCGAGGCGGGCCAGGGGCTCATCCTCGCCCCGGCCCGGCCGCCGCGGCCCCGCACGGTGCTTCCGGAACAGGTGGGCCTTTGGGCGGAGGGCCTGGTGACGGCGCGCGATCGTCCGGTCGGCGATCTGGTCGACGAGATCCGCCGGTACTTCGCCGGTCTGATCGTGGTTCACGGCGACGCGTTCGCCAGCCAGCCGGTGACCGGTATCTACGACGTCGGCGATCCCGAAGCCGCCCTGAAGCTGATCGCCGCGTCGCAGGGGGCGGATTTCTACCGCCTCTCTCCGTGGGTCGTCGTGCTGATCGGCGACTGAGCCAAAAAAATTTGAACGTCCCGCCGTCCCGTTCGTCTTGGATAGAACGCTGCGACTAAGTCGCAATCGCATTTTCTGTGCCGCCGAACGGGCGGGGTGTATGGGGGACGTCATGCGGAAGTCAGTTCCGGTCGCCGGAGAGCGCTGGATTAGTGGTGGTGTGCTGGTTCTGGCGGCCTGTGCCGTTGTGTCGGGAACGCCGGCCCACGCGGACGCGGTCCGGAAACCGGTCGACGTCGCCCAGGCGTCGGACGAACGCCGGTTCGATATCCCGGCCCAGAGCCTCGGTGACGCTCTGGCGCTGTTCGGTCAGCAGGCGGGCCTTCAGGTTTCCGCCCATGGCGACCTGGTCAGTGGTCGAACCTCCAGCGCGGTCTCCGGCGCCATGACGCCGCGCGCCGCGCTTGCGGCTCTGCTCGGCGGGTCCGGCCTGTCGTTCGAGCTGACGGACGGCGGTGCGGTCATCACGGATCCCGCCGCCGGCAATGCCGCCGCCCTGACGCTCGATCCGATCCTGGTCGCCGGGTCCGGAAGCGGCTACCGCAACGGTGGCGACAACGCGGCCTCGATCACGATCGGCTCGCAGGAATTGCAGCGTCTCGACCCCCAGGATCTGCAGGACGTCTACCGGGGAGTCCCGGGCGTCCAGGTTGGCAGTTCCCTGCCGATCTCGCAGAAGGTCTACGTGAACGGGATCGAGGAGACCAACCTCGCCGTGTCGATTGACGGTTCGCGCCAGAAGAACAAGCTGTTCCACCACAGCGGCACGACGCCGATCGACCCGGATCTGCTGAAGGCGGTCGAGGTGAATCCGGGTGTCGCGCCGGCGGATGCTGGGCCAGGTGCGTTGGGCGGCTCCATCGCCTACGAGACCAAGGATGTCGCCGACTTGCTGGAGCCGGGCGACAATTTCGGCGGCACGGCCGGTACGGAGTACAACTTCAACGGCGGCACGCTCGTGAACGACATCTCGCTGTTCGGTCGGCACTCCGGCTTCGAAGCGCTGGGGTACTTCAAGTTCGCACGAGGCGATGAGTTCGAGGACGGCGATGGCGAAGAGGTCGTCGGGTCTGAGACCAACCTGATCAGCGGGCTTGCCAAGGTGGGGTACCAGCACGACAGCGGCTACCGCCTGGAGCTGTCCTACGAAATGGTCGATGACGATGGCGAGCGGCCGTACCGGGCCAACTTCGGCACCACGTCGGCCACACGGACCTACCGGATCCTGCGGGAGAACGCGGTCGTCTCGGTCGAGAACGCGCGGCCGGAGGGGCTCTTCAACCCCTATGCCCGCATCGCCCTGAGCACCACGCATCTCGACACGCCGGAGACCGGCAACAACAACTTCGGCACCTATGAGAGCCTGAACGGGATGCTGGCCAACAGGTCGGAGATCGCGATGGGGTCGATCGACGTCGGCGCCGACTTCTATTCCGACAGCAGCCGGGGCGACTTCCCGGACTACGGATCGACCTGGATCGGGCTTGAGGAGAAGGCCCGGAACTTCGGCCTGTTCGGACAGGCGCGGCTGGAGCCGACCGACCGGATCCGCCTGTCTTTCGGTGCGCGCGGCGATCACCATCAGTTCGAAGGCCTGGACGGCTCCGAGTCCGACAACTCGGGCCTGTCAGGGAACATCTCCGGCGAGTTCGACGTCCTGCCGTTTCTCACGGCCAGTGCCGGCGCGTCGCACGTGTTCGGCGGCGTCGAGCTGGGTGAGCCGTACATCGTCAACCCGAACTGGGTGTATCCCGACGGCGGCATGGAGGCGTCCACCGCCAACAACGTCTTCGCCGGCCTCGAGTTCCGGGGCGAGGGCGTGAACCCGAGCCTGGCCGGCGTGACCGTCTACGGCAAGGTCTTCAACACAACGATCGACGACATCCGCGACGAGGAGTACAGGGTCGGTCCGGACGTCTACAGCGACGTCGAGACGTCCGGGTTCGAGATCGGCGCCGGCTACTCCTGGCAGAACGGCTTCGTGCGGGCCAGCTACGCCGATATCGACACGGAGATCAACGGCGGCACCAGCACCAGCTACGCCTATATCGGCACCCCGATCGGCCGGGTCGTCACGGCCGAGGCCGCCTACACGTTCGCCTCGGCCGGCGTGACCGTCGGCGCCGATACGCAGTTCTTCTTCGAGGAGGACAGCAACGACATCTATGCCGCCGACGGCGTCGGCACGCCGTTCCCGGCCTATGAGGTTGCCAACGCCTACGTCTCCTACACGCCGCCCGAGCTCGACTTCATCACGGTCCGGGCGACGGTGAAGAACATCTTCGACGAGACCTATGCGGACCGCGCGACCTATGGGCAGGAATTCGTGCCCAACATCACCTTGCTCAACGAGCCCGGGCGGTCGTTCCTCCTGAGCGCCAAGGTCCGGTTCTGACCGGGAGCGTTCCGATGCGGCATTCCTGGCTGAGATCGATCGCGGCGTCGCTGTGTCTGTTGGCAACGCCGTTGCAGGCGGAACCGATCGTGGTCACCGACATCGTCGGCCGCGAGGTAAGAGTCGACCGGCCGGTCGAGCGGTTCGTCGTCAGCGAGGGGCGGTACATTCCGCTCCTCGCGCTTCTGCGCCCGGACAACCCGGTCGAGGGACTGGTCGGCATGATGACCACCCTCGGCTGGACCCAACCGGGTCTGGAGAAGCAGCTGTACGCGCGGTTTCCCGAAGCGCGGGATATTCCGCTCTTCGGCCATCGCAGCGCGGACAGTGTCTCGGTCGAGCGCATCATCGACCTGGACCCGCAGGTGGCGGTCTTCGGGCTCGGCGATCACGGGCCGGGCGCCGAGAGTGCTGAACTCATCGCACAGCTGGAGGCGGCCGGCATCGCGGTGGTGTTCATCGATTTCCGCCTGGACCCGCTGAACAACACGATCCCTTCGGTCGAGCTGATCGGACGGATTCTCGGCGAGGAGGCGCGCGCCACCGAGTACGTGGATTTCTATCGCGCCCGCCGCGATGCCGTGGCGGCTCGGGTGGCGGAGGTGACGCACCGACCGACCGTGTTCATGCAGGTCCACCCCGGGCGGCGCGACTGCTGCTGGGGCATGGCGGATGGTATGCTGGGTCCGTTCGTCGAGCAGGCTGGCGGCATCAACATCGCCGACCGTGCGGCTCCCGGTCCGACGACGCAGCACACGGCCGAGTTCCTGATCGTGGAAGACCCCGATGTCTGGATCGGGACGGCCTCCGGCACGGTGGAGGAATACGAGCGGGGCGATCTTCCCGTCGCGGTCGGGCCCGGCATGACCGCCGACACGGCGGCGGACAGCCTGAACCGCTACCTGTCGGCCCCGGAGTTCGCCCATCTGAGCGCCGTGCGCAACGGACGGGCGCACGTGTTCTGGCACAATTTCTACAACTCTCCGTTCAACGTCGTGGTCCTCGAAGCGCTGGCCGGGTGGATCCATCCGGACCGGTTCCGGGATACCGACCCTCAGGCGACGCTCGAGCACATAGTCGCGACATTCCTGCCCTTCGTGGCGGACGGAACCTACTTCGCGTCGGTCACGCGGGATCGGTAGTCGGATGGCCAGCCTGGAGAGCTATGCCGGCCTCACTCGGCATCGCTACATGATCCTGCTGCTGCTCTCGCCGGGCCTGGTACTGAGTCTGCTGCTGGACCTGTCGGCCGGCCCCGCGGGCCTCGGCGTGGTTGACATCCTGCGCGGGTTGCTCGACCCGGAGAGCCTCGACCCGCGCCATCGGGTGATCCTCTGGCAGGTCAGGATGCCGGACGCCCTGATCGCGGTCGTGGTCGGCGCGGCTCTCGGCCTAGCCGGGGTGGAGACCCAGACGATCCTGGACAATCCGCTGGCCAGCCCGTTCACCCTCGGGGTATCCGCGGCCGCCGTGCTCGGCGCCAGCGTGGCGATCGTGCTGATGCCGGCGATGCCGATGATCCCCCAGACCGCGACCCTGCCGATCCTCGCACTGGTCTTCGCGCTCGGGGCGGGTGGCGTCACGCTCGCTGTGGTCCGGTTCGGCGGCGGCGCCCGCGAGACCGTCGTGCTGTTCGGGATCGCGATGGTGTTTCTGTGCAACGCCCTGACCTCGGCGCTGCATTATGTCGCCGACGCCGACGCGATCCAGCAGATCGTGTTCTGGACGATCGGCAACCTCACCAAGGCCGGCTGGTGGGAGGTCGCCATCGTCGCCGGCTGCGTTGCCATCGTCCTGCCGTTCAGCCTCCGCCACGTGTGGTGGATGACCATGCTGCGCGGCGGCGAATCCTATGCCCGCAGCGCCGGACTGAACGTCGCCCGTCTGCGGGTCCGCGTGATCCTGCGGAGTTCGGTCCTGGCGGCGTTCGCCGTCTGCTTCGTCGGGTCGATCGGCTTCGTCGGCCTCGTCGGCCCGCACATCGCTCGCCTGCTTCTGGGCGAGGACCATCGCGCCCTGGTGCCGGGGGCTGCGCTCTGCGGCGCGCTCATGCTCTCGGTGGCGTCTTTCCTGTCGAAATCGGTTCTGCCCGGCGCCATCGTGCCCGTCGGTATCCTCACCGCCGTGATCGGCGTGCCGGTTTTTCTCGGGCTGCTGGCCCTTCAGCGGAGGACGCGGTGACCATGCTCTTGCTGGAGCGGGTGTCGGTCGGGTACGGCCGCCGCACGGTCGTTCACGAGGTGTCGATCCCGGCGGTCGAGAACGGTCAGCTTCTCGGTCTTCTGGGACCCAACGCGAGCGGCAAGTCGACCCTGATCCGTGCCTTGTCGCGGGAGAAGGCGGCGACCGGCCGGATCGCCTTCGACGGCCGTCCGGTCGAGCGGTTCAGCCACGCGGACTGGTATCGCGCGGTCGCCACGATGCCCCAGGCACCACCCTCGGCAAGCGCCCTGCGCCCCGTCGAACTGATCTGGAGTACAGCGAGAACGCTGGATCTCGGATTGTCGGACCGGGAACTGGGCGACCGGATTGACGGTCTGTTCCGTACTCTTGGTCTCGATGCCGTCGCGATGGCGCCGCTCTCGACCCTGTCGGGCGGCAAACGCCAGCTCGTCGGTTTCGCGCTGGCGATGGTGCGCGACCCGGACCTGCTGCTCCTGGACGAGCCGACATCGGCGCTCGACCTCTACTGGCGCCTGACCCTGATGGACATCGTTCGCGATCGCCTGACGACGCGTGGCGGGGTGGGGGTGATCGCCGTGCACGACCTCGACATCGCGGCCCGCTATTGCGACAGGCTGGCGCTGATCCAGGACGGACGCTTGGTCGCCACGGGTTCGGCCGCCGAGGTCCTGACGCAAGCGAACCTGGCTACGGTCTACGGGGTGGAAAGCGAGGTTCGCGCGGGACCGGACGGCAGACCCGAGGTGCGGGTCCACCGCGCCATGCGGCCCGACCGGGCGGACTGACCGCCGCCGGTCGAACCCGGACCGCCGTCCCTCTACTCCCAGGTTACCGACAGTTCCTCGCGCCACGCGAAGCGGACCAGGTGGTCCTCGACGATATGCTGCGCCACCGACAGGCCTTCCGCGTCCTTCGCCTCGCACACCATGGTCAGGGTGTTGCCGTCGACCGTCATCCGGCAGTCGCCGGGGGGGAGCTGGACGTGCCCGGTGGTGTCCGTCCATTCCGCCGGCACCTTGTGCGCGAAGTGCTTGCACAGTTGAACGAGATAGCGCGAGGCCTTTTCGGTCTCGACGGAGGCGGTTGCGGTTAGCATGTCAGGCTCTCTCCAGGCGTGGGACGGAAGTCTCTGTCGGGTGAAGCGCCCTGTCGGCCAGCACCATGGGCCGGCCGGCCGAGCAGTATTCGATACGGGCATCGACGCCATAGGCCCGGCGCAGCAGTGCCGGTGTCAGCGTCGTATCCGCCGGTCCCGCGGCCAGCGCCCGCCCACCGCTCAGCACGGCGACTTGATCGCAGAACCTCAGGGCCAGGTTCAAGTCGTGGATCGCTACCAGCGCGAGCGCGGAACGGTCCTGGACGGTTCTGCGGATCGCCGTCAGCGTCTCCACCTGCCAGCGCAGGTCGAGCGCGCTTGTTGGCTCGTCCAGAAGCAGGAGCGGCGTGTGACGGGCGAGCACGAGGGCGAGCGAGAGCAGCTGGCGCTGGCCGCCTGACAGGGTCTCGACCCGGTGCAGGGCGACCGGCATCAGGCCGAGGTCGGAGAACGCTGTCTCGATCCGTCGTTCCGCCTCCGCGCGGGACAGCGTTGTGGCGGTGGCCCTGAAGGTCGACAGCGCCACCTCGTAGACCAGCAGCCCGGTCGGGGGAGGGGCGATCTGCGGCTGATAACCGATCAGGCTCGATCGGCGCCGGGCAGGCAGGGCGGCGAGTTCGTCGTCGGCGAACCGCGCCGAGCCCGCGTACCGCACGAGGCCGGCCAGCGACCGGATGAGGGTCGACTTTCCCGCCGCGTTCTGGCCGAGCAGACCGACCACCGATCCGGTCGGCAGGTCCGGCAGGTCGACGCCGTCGAGGATCAGAGGCCCGCCATAGCCGACGCTGAGGCCGCGGATCGACAGGGTGGCGGTCATACGCCCCTCCGCCGAGCGACGATCAGGGCGACGAAGACGGGCACGCCGACCAGGGCGGTGACGATTCCGACCGGCAGGATGACACCGGGGAGCAGTGCCTTCGACGCGATGGATGCCAGCGACAGCATCAGCGCACCGGTGATCGCCGCACCGGGCAGCAGGAACCGGTGATCCTCGCCCAGCAGCATGCGGGCGATATGCGGGCCGACCAGTCCGACGAAACCGATGGTGCCGACGAAGGCGACGGCGGCGGCGGTCAGGAGGCTGCTGCGGAGGATTGCGACCAGCCGCAGTCGATGTACGGCGAGCCCGGCGCTGGCGGCCTGATCCTCTCCGCCGCGCAGCAGGGTCATGGCCCAGGCGCTGCGCAGGGTGAACGGACAGACCAGCGCGAAGACGACGGCGACCAGAGCAACCTTCTCCCACGTCGCCCGGCCGAGGCTTCCCATCATCCAGAAAACCGTCTCCTGTACCGTCTCCGCGTCGGCGACGAACTGCAGAAGAGAGATCAGGGCCGTGCAGGCGAAGACCAGGGCGATGCCGAAAAGGATGATCGTTTCGGTCCGCGAACCGAACAGCTGCGACATGCCGAGGATGGCAAGGCCGGCGGCGACAGCCAGCGCGAAGGCGGCGATCGGGAGGATCGCCGGACCGAAGACGCCGTCCAGGCGGAACACGATCGCGGCGACGGCGCCGAGGGCGGCCGCCCACGAGATCCCGAGCGTGTAGGGGCTGGCGAGCGGGTTGTTCAACGCCGTCTGGGTCTCGGCGCCGGCGACGCCGAGGCTGGCACCGACGGCGACGGCCATCAGGGCATAGGGCAGGCGCACGGTCCACAGGATGACGGACTCGCCCGGGCCGAGCGACGCGGGGTCGACGAGGCCGCCGACCACGGCGGCGATGCTGAGCGCAGACGGGCCGGTCACGATGTCGGCCACCACCGACAGGCACAGCGCGACGGCGAGGCCGGTCAGAATGGCGGCGCGGCGCCGGGCGATGCGTCCGTAGCCCGCCGCCAGCGGCAGGTCTCTCACGTTCGCTGCGGTCATTCGCCGACGGAGGGCCGGGCGCTGGCGTAGGTCCCGGTCAGATCGACCGGATGGAACAGCGCGAGCATCCGGGCCAGGGTCGCCTCCGGATCCAGGTCCGCGAAAAGATCCGGGTGGAACCATTTCGCGAAGCGCTGCACCGCATAGACGTTCAGCGGCGAGTTGTAGAAGTGGTGCCAGATCGCGTAGACGCGGCCCGCCTTAACGGCCTCGAGATCGCGGATGCCCGGTCGGTCCATGGCGGTCGACAGCGACCGGGCCGCGACCTCCGTCGTCAAGCCGGCTCCGAGCGCGATCCGTCCCCGGAGGGCGGTCGCCGGCGTACCGATGGCGGTGCCGAGATAGATGTCGGGCTGCTCGGCCAGCACGGTCTCCAGGCTCACCATGCCGACAGGGCCGGGAAGGTATTTGGCCGCCATGTTGCGTCCACCGGCGGCGTCGATGAGGTCGGCGAACATGCCACGGGCTATGCTGAAGCAGCACTCCTCGCGCAGGCCGACATGAGCCTCCAGCATCACCGTCGGCCGCTCGACCGTCTCCGAGGCGAGGCGGTCGGTCACCCGCTTCATCTCCGCTTCATGGAAGTCGGCGAAGGCATCGGCTTGGGTCTCAAGGCCGAGCAACTGGCCGAGGATACGGATGCTCGGAGCCGTGTTGGCCAGAGGGTCGGCGCGGAAGTCGATGAACACGACCGGGATGCCGGCGGCTTCCAGCGCGGCGATGATCGTGGCCGACTGGGCGTTCGGCCCGTGGCTCTGGGCTCCGAAGATGGCCGCGTCCGGCCGGGTCGCGATCGCCTTCTCCAGGCTGGCGCTGTCGGCTGACGTCTGACCGAAGGTCGGGATGTCGTCGATGCGGGGGAAGGCCTCCCGGTACCGGTCGTAGCCCAGCGGGTCGAACCGCTCGAACTCCCCGAGCATCCCGGCGACCCGGCTCAACGGATCGCGCTGGTCGAGGACGCCGAGGGCGGCGACGAACCGACCCTCACCCAGCAGGAGCCTCCTGGCCGGCGCCTCGAGCTGGATCCTCCGGCCGGTGATGTCGACCAGATCGACCGCCGCCGGCGACGGCGTCGCCGGCAGGATGAGGCAGAGGGCCAGCAGCAGCGGCCCGAGAACCTGTCGCGCGGCCATGGTCAGAACTTCGCCGTCAGCCGGAAGGTCGCGGTCAGGGGTTCGCCGTAGAAGGTTCCGCGTTCAACGGTGTTCACCCGCTGAATGTACTTGCGGTCCAGAACGTTGTGGACGGCGACGCTGGCGTCCACGTTCTCGGTGATCGCATAGCCCACCAGCGCGTTGACGATCGCATAGCCCGGTGCCTCGATCGGCACGCCGCTCGCCTGAGACTTGAAACCGCTCACCGCCTGGACGCCGGCGCCGAGATAGGCGTCCTGCAGCGGACCGTCGAGGAAGGTGTACTTGGCGAACCCGACCAGGCTGTGCTCCGGCGTCGGATCGGTGTCGAGGTCGGTCGTCACGTAGCTGTAGCCCGCGATCAGGTCGACACCCGGGTAGGGGCTGCCGCTGACGTTGACCTCGAAGCCCTTGGTCTCCGCCTCGCCGGAGGCGGTGAAGGAGCCGACATTGGCCGTGTCGTCTTCGGCCCGGTTCTCGTCCTCAAGCCAGAATACCGCCGTCTGGGCGTTCAGTGCGCCGTCCAGGAAGCTGGCCTTCGCGCCGACCTCGACCTGTCGGCCGATCACCGGGTCGAGCTGCGAGCCGTCGGCGGCCTGCTCGCTCTGGGGCTGGAAGATCTCCGAGTAGCTGGAATAGGCGGTCAGCTGCGACGTCAGGTCGTAGCTCAGGCCGACCATCGGCACGAAACGGTCGGCGGAAACCTCGGTCGTGATGCCGCGGCCGGTGTCCTCGGTCTCGCTGTCGTAGGTCGCGAGACGGGCGCCGAAGCTGAGATTCAGGCCGTCGAGAACCTGGAGGCGGGCGTAGCCGTAGCCGCCGTACTCCGTGGATTCTGTTTCTGTGTTCAGCCGGAAACCGGGGCCTACACCTGGAAAGGTGACGTCGGGTTCGGCGATCGAACCGGGGTCGAAGGTGTAGATGTTGTGCGTGCCGGCCGAGAAGTCGAAGTTCTGCTTCATGTCCTGCTCGGACAGCCGCGCGTCGGCGCCGATGGTGAATTCGCTGCTGCGGCCCATGAAGGTGAACGGCGAGGTCAGGTTGGCGTCGACGTAAGAGGTCAGTTCGTCGAACTTGCGGGCGAAGGTGAACATCGAGAAATCGCCCGTGTCCCGATCCACGCCGCTCAGGCCGAGCGCCGTCTTGATGTTGACGTCACGGCCGTAGGTCCGGGCGGTGACCTTGAGGATACCCCCATAGTCGAACCCGTGCTCGGCCTCGACGAAGCCCTCGGCGGTGTCGATCTCCCGGGTGTTCCAGTCGGCCCCGATGAAGGTGCTCCGGTCGAGGTCGATCAGCGTGCCGTCGGTGAAGGTCGGCAGGCCGCTCGTCCCGGTGGTGTCCTGGGTCTCGGCGATGCCGCCGATGGAAAGGGTGGTGGTTTCGGTGATATCGGCCTCGAGGGTTCCGTATCCGCCTCCCTTGTCCTGGTTCTGAACGTCGACGAAGGAGTCGCGGGTGAGGCCATACCCGATCACCCGTCCCCGCAGCGAACCGGACTCGTTCAGCGGTCCGCCGACATCCCCCTCGGCCCGGTAGGCGTCGTAGGAACCGGCCGATGCGCCGAAGTTGGCGGCCAGGCGGTCGCCGGGTCGCTTGCGTACCAGGTTAAGGGTGCCGACCGGCTCGCCGGAGCCCTGGAACACGCCGGAGGGGCCCGACAGGAACTCGATGCGGTCGAAGAACACGAGGTCGGGCGCGGTGCCGTAGAGGCTGAGGAAGGGTCTTGGCGCCCCGTCGATGTTGTAGGTGAACACCTCGTGACCGCGTGAGTACAGCGACCCGTCGTAGAGGTTGCCGGTAGCCGTCGTCACGTTCGGGATCAGATAACCCGCTTCCTCAAGCGTGTTGGCGTTGGCGTCGTCGAGCCTCTGGCGGGTGATGACGGTGACGCTCTGCGGCACTTTGCGGATGTCGACCGGATGCTTGTAGCCGACCGTGGCCCGTTCTGTGGTGTAGGAACCGGTGTCTTCCGTCACCACGCCCGGATCGCCTTCGACGACGATCGGCGAGAGAACCATCGGCTGGCTGTCGGCCTGCTGAGCGGCGGCGGCACCCGCCATCGCGGCATAGGCGGTGCCGGCAAGCAGCATCGCGGTCAGCGCCTTGCGGCTGTCTGTCGGTAGTGCGGACATTCCTGTTTCCCCCGGCTCGCCCCGACATCCGTCGGGGACTCACGATCATCGCGTCCTTTGTATGAGATTGCGAACCATTCGCAATACGGGCATCTTTGCGGTATCGCGAACGACGTTTGAGGTGAGGGCAAAATGACCCAGGGGCCACCGCAACGAGGGAAACGACCCGGAACTCGGCTGCCTGTCGGCGAGGGCGACCTGGAGGCGGTTGGGCGCCTGGCCGGCGCCGACTATCGGGTGCGCGCGGCCAACGGGCCGGGGGCGCAGTTGCTTGAAGGCCGGGTCTCCTACCGGACGTTCGAATCCGGGATCAGTCTTCACGCGACCGACGCCATCGAAATGACGGACCTGAAGTCCGAGGTGGTTCTCGGTGCGGGCCTGTGCGTCATGTTGCTTCTGGAAGGTGCCGTAGAAGCGTCCCTGGACGGCACCTCCCTGAAGTTCCGTGCCGAAGGCGCGCCGTCCGGCAGGATCTGGTCGCTGACCCGCCCCACCACCCTGATTCGGGCATCCGCGCAGGGCCGACATGTCCGCAAGGTCAACGTCAACGTCCCCCCGCCTTGGCTCGAGAAGCGCCTCGGCGGTGGGCGGGCGACCAGTGGCGAACTGGCGGATTTCCTGCGCGCACAGCTGTCGATCAAGGCCTGGACGCCATCCGCCGGCTCGGTGCGCGGCGCTGAGGAGATCCTCGCGGTGGGAGACGGGGACGGCCTGCTCGACCAGCTGACCCTGGAACGCAATGCCCTGGACATCCTGAGCGACGCCCTTTCCCGGTTCCACCCGCTCACGGCCGGCACGACGGTGCCGGATCACGTCAGCCTGCGCGACATGTCACGGGCGCAGGCGGTGCGGGATCTGATCCTGCGGTCGCTGGATAAGGACGTGAATCTGCCGGAACTCGCGCGGGCGAGCGGTATGAGCACCAGTACCCTGCAGAGGGTGTTCAGGAAGTGCTACGGCCGGACGGTCATGGAGTTCCTGCGCATCCGGCGTCTGGAACTGGGCCGCGATGTGCTTGTGCGGCACGGCGTATCCGTCGCCGAGGCGGCTCATCGGGCCGGTTACACGAGCCCGGCCAACTTCGCGACCGCCTTCCAGCGAGAGTTCGGCTACCCCCCATCCCAGGTCCGCGGCCGGGCATAGCCCGTGGCGCGGGCGTCGCCGCGGGTCAGTTCCGCACGATGACGGACGCCGAGAGGGGGCGGTCGCCGACGACAAGCGGGCGGTGGTCGTTTGCGTTCAGCGTGACGGCGACGGTCACCGGCCCCGGCGGGAGGGAACTCAGGTGGGTCCACGGCCCGTAGACGCGGCCGAGCTTCTCGCCGTTCACGTAGACGTGGGCATGGCCTTCGCCCGGCACGTGGTCGCCGCTAGCGTGCTCCGGGGCGAAGCGAAATCCGGATGTCTCGATCCGCAGGTTCCAGCCGCTTGCCGGGTCGGGCGTCACGCCGAGTGCAAGCGTCGGCGCGCCGGCGCCGGCCGGCAGCACATGCGGGCTTCCGTGGTCGTGACGATCCGGACCGGAGACGACACCGCGCGGCATGTCCGCTGTGCAGATGTGTCCCGCAAGCAGGTCGCCCTCAAGGTCGGGCATTGCCGTCGCCTTCGCAACCGGCGCCGAGGGTTCGCCGTGCCGGTGGTGACCCGGCTTGCCGTGGTCGTGCCCGTCCAGGGTGATCCCGTTGCCCGCGGCGACGGCAAAGCCGATGCCACCGCCGAAGATCAGCCCGATGAGCAGCATGGGAATGGATCGGTCCATGGGGGCTCCGTCCTGTGGACCGCCGGACCGCGGACCCGCGCCGGCGGAACGTCGTCTCCGGGCGTCCTCAGGCGGCCTCGGTCGCGCCGGCGCCGGCAGCGTCCCTCGACCAGAAGTAGCCGCCGAGACCGCCGACCATCACCCAGGCGGCAAGCCCGACGCCATAGGCACGGGCGGCGAACAGCGCGCCGATCTCGGTCGGGGCGGGGCCGGTGAACACGTCCGGTTCCGGCGCGCCGATGACATGCGGCGCGAGCAGTAAGGCCACGGCCGGGCCCCACGCCTTCCAGCCATGTCCGAACGCGATCAGCCACAGGGCTGCCGAGGCGGCCGCCACGGTGGCGAGCCACCAGGCCTGACGCGCGTAGACATCGGCGGAGGCGACGCCCGGAACCTCCGGCGGCAGCGTGAAGCCGGGGGCGAAATGGACCGCAACGAAGCCGGCGACGCCCCAGATGAGACCGGTCCGGACAGAGATCGACGCCCCCCGCTGCTCGGCCAGAGACATCAGAGCCACCATGACAAGGGCGTAGCCGGAATAGATCAGCATGGTGAAGACGATGCTCAATCCGTCGCGCACGGGATCGAGGCCCCCGACCTCCGGATGGGCGGAGAGCTCGGACGCGCTGCCGAAATGCACGAGGTGACCGCCCTCGTACAGTTCGGCGTGGAGCAGCACCGGCTGAACGAAATACAGCTGCAACAGGGCCGCAAGCAGACCGGCGACGGCGCCAGCGAACAGGCCGCTGGTCAGGATCCGGGTGAACATGGCGTCAGTGACACGGGAACCCGGTCGAGTGCCGGACGTCGTGAGCGGCGTTGTGCAGCGTCTCGGTCTGGACATGGCCGGCGACGAAGACGATGGCGAGCCCGAAAAGGGCGGCCAGGATCGCCGGCGTGTACCTTGAGGTGGAAACGCCGGTGGCGGTCGCGGTGGTGTTCATCGAGGGTCCTTCCTGCCGCCGCACCCGGCGATCGTGGGCAATCAAGAGCGTCCGGTTCGTCCTTTGCGAAGGCGGCTCCGGCTTGGACGTGAGCGCGGGCACCGGTTTCCCGGAACGCATTCAGCCGGACGGCCTTCGGATTGAGAGCCAAGTCGGACGCCGCAACCTTACGCCCCCGCAACAGCCCTTGCCAAGCGGTCGCCCGGCGTGGCCAAAGCAACGGTCGTCGCTACCGGTCGCGGTAAGGCCGTGCCGCCGGATCTCGCCCCTGGGGGGGCACGGGTCTTGGTGACGACGCCGGCACCCCTATCTCAAGGTGGGCCATCGACGACGGAACGGGACGGAGAATAGTTGGATGCGCGTTGATGTGGTCATCGTCGGCAACGGGCCGACCGGCCGGCTTGCCCAAAGGGCGCTCAGCGCCCTTGGTCTCGACACCGTCGTCGTCGCGCCGGCGGGTGGCCCGAGACGAGATCCGAGGACGATCGCGCTGCTGCCCGGTACGGTCGCGTCGCTTGATAGCCTGGGTGTCGACGTGCGGCCGCACGCCACCGTCCTCCCCGAACTGGTCATTCAGACGATGGGACCGTTCGGCCTCTCGGCCGAGCGGTTCTCGGCCGCCGAGATCGGCGAGCCCTACCTCGCGCTCAACGTGCCGATCGCCCGTCTTGCCGAGCTCATGCCTGTCGCGGATGCCGTGGAAGCCGCCGTCTCGGGGCTGAGCCGGACCCACGGACGCGCCGCGATCTCGAGCGCGGAGGGTACGCGGATCGAGGCACGGCTGGTGGTTGCGGCGGACGGTGCCGCGTCCCCGACGCGAGAGGCGGCAGGGATCCGGATGTACCGGCGGTCCCTCGGCCTGAGCGCGCTCTGTGCGCCGGTAGCGCTTGGCTCGGACCATGGCGGCGTCTGCATCGAACGCTACGACGACGTCGGATCGGTGACCGTCATCCCCGTCGGAACGCGGGACGGGTCGCTCATCACGATCGCGCCGACCCCGGCCGTCGAGCGGTTGGCCGACGCCGGTCCAGAGAGCATCGCCGCCTCGGTCGTCGAGCGCCAACCCGCCTATGGGTCGGTTCGGCTGGTCGGGGAGCCGGCGCTGTTCGGGCTGTCGATCGGCTGGTCCCCGAGTCCGGGCAGGCAACGCGTCGTCGCCGTGGGCGAGGCGGCGCACACCGTGCCGCCGATCGGGGCGCAGGGCTGGAACATGGCCGCTGGCGACGTGATCGCCCTGCGCGATGCCGTGGCGGCCGCCGTGCAGGCGGGGAGGGACATCGGCGCCGCTGACGTGCTGGCGGACTATGCCCGCCGGCGGCGGGGCGATCTGGCGGGCCGGATCACCGCGGTCGGCCTGCTCGCCGGGGTGGCGACGAACCATGCGGGGCCGGCCCGGCTGGCGCGGCAGATCGGCCTCGGCGTGCTCTCGCGGCTTCCGGGGGCGAAGCGGCGGCTGATGCGCAACGGTCTCGGCCGGACCGCGCAAGGCGGCCGCCGACCGAGACCGGGCAAAGCCCCTGCGAAATCACGGTCTGGCGGAGACATCTGATCGTGTGATTCTGTGCTGTTTTCAACAGCTTGAAGCGCGACCCGTCCCCACGGCCGCCCACGTTCAGTCGCTGGGAGCCGTCATGAGTTCCGGGCGGACCAGCCTGTCGAACTCCTCCTCCGAGACGTAGCCGAGACCGAGAGCTTCGTCCCTGAGCGACGTACCGTTCTTGTGCGCCGCCTTCGCGATCTCGGTGGCCTTGTCGTAGCCGATGGCCGGGGCCAGCGCCGTGACGAGCATCAGCGAGCGCTCCATCAGGACCCTGATGTTGTCCTCGTTCGCGGTGATGCCGCTCACGCACCGGTCCGTGAAGCTGACCGAAGCGTCGGCCAGCAGCCTGATCGACTGCAGCATGGCGTTCGCCATGACGGGCTTGAACACGTTGAGCTCGAAGTGACCCTGGCTGCCCGCGAAGGACATGGTAGCCTGGTTCCCGTGGACCTGGGTGCACACCATCGTCAGTGCCTCGCACTGGGTCGGGTTGACCTTGCCGGGCATGATGGACGATCCGGGCTCGTTCTCCGGAAGCGCCAGTTCCCCGAGGCCGGACCGCGGCCCGGAGCCGAGCAGGCGGATATCGTTCGCGATCTTGAACAGCGAGACGGCGACGGTGTTCAGCGCACCGTGGGCGTAGACGTAGGCGTCGTTCGCGGCCAGGGCCTCGAACTTGTTGGGCGCCGTGCGGAACGGCAGGCCGGTGATCTGAGCGACCTCGGCGGCGAAGCTTTCCGCGAACCCCTTTCGGCTGTTCAGTCCCGTGCCGACGGCGGTACCGCCCTGCGCGAGATCCAGAAGGTCCTCCGAGGCCTCGGTCACGCGACGGATTCCAAGCTCGACCTGCTTGGCGTAGCCGCTGAACTCCTGACCGAGGGTAAGCGGCGTGGCGTCCTGGGTGTGGGTGCGTCCGATCTTCACGATCGACTGCCAGTCGGCGGCCTTCCGCTCCAACGCGCCCTTGAGGTGTTCGAGCGCCGGAAGAAGGGCACGACGGATCTCCGTCGCGGCGGCGATATGCATCGCGGTCGGGAACGTGTCGTTCGACGACTGGCTCATGTTGCAGTGATCGTTGGGATGCACCGGATGCTTGGAGCCGATCTCGCCCCCGAGAATTTCGATCGCCCGGTTGGCGATGACCTCGTTGGCGTTCATGTTGGACTGCGTTCCCGACCCGGTCTGCCAGACCACAAGGGGGAAGTCTTCGTCGAACGCTCCCTGGGCGACTTCCGCGGCCGCGCGCTCGATGGCCTCGGCGAGTTCCGGTGCGAGTCTGCCCTGCGCCCTGTTCACCCGTGCCGCCGCCTGCTTGATGACGCCCAGGGCGTGAACGAGGGGGCGCGGCAGGGTCTCTCCGCCGATCGGAAAGTTCATCAGCGACCGGGCGGTCTGAGCGCCGTAGTAACGGGCGGCCGGTACCTCGAGGGTACCGAACGAGTCGGATTCCAACCGGACGTCTCCAGACATGATGTCCTCATGGGTTCTGTGAAGGGCAGGGGGCAGCCGGCCATCTCCGCTCGCATCGCCGAGCCCCGGCGTTCTGCCGGCAGATCCGGGTCCGGGTCATGGTAGGCCGAACGCGCCGAAATGTGCGGAGTGTCTCGCCAACGTCTTGTTGCGTTATCCGCCGGTCCTACGCTTCGACCCGACGCTTTCTGCGCCGGCCGTCCGGAAACCGCAGCGCGTCGCGTTTCGAGCCGCATGGCCGATAAATAATGATAACGCTTCGCAATATCAATGGGTGCGGTGCGGAGAGGCGCCCGCCCGGTCGACGCATTCGACGCCGGCTCCGCGCCGACCGGGCCAGGAACCCGCCGGACTCAGCGGAACGCCAGGTTGTCCCGCGAGAGTTCGGCGACGCTGCGGCAGCCCATGAGCTTCATCCCGCGCTCGATCTCGGCGCGCATCAGCGTCAGTGCCCGCTCCACGCCCGCCTGACCCGCGGCGGCGAGGGGATAGAGGTAGAAGCGCCCACCGCCGACCGCCTTCGCACCGAGCGAAAGCGCCTTCAGGATGTGCGTGCCCCGCTGGATCCCGCTGTCCATGATGACATCGATCCGGTCGCCGACCGCGGCGACGATCTCCTCAAGCTGGTCGAACGGCGCGCGCGAGCCGTCGAGTTGTCGCCCACCGTGGTTGGACAGGACGATCCCGGTGCAGCCGATTTCCACCGCCCGGCGGGCGTCCTCGACCGACATCACGCCCTTGAGGCAGAACTGACCGTCCCAGAGCTCGACCATCTTGGCGACGTCGTCCCAGGTCATCGAGGGGTCGAGCATCTCGGTGAAGTACCTGCCGATCGACATCGTGCCGCCGCCCATGTCGACGTGCTCGTCCAACTGGGGAAGCTTGAAGGACTCGTGCGTCAGGTAGTTGATGCCCCACGCCGGCTTGATCGCGAACTGCGCCATTCCGGCGAGCGTGAGACGGAACGGGATGGAGAAACCGGTCCGCAGGTCCCGCTCGCGGTTGCCGCCGGTGATGCTGTCGACCGTGAGCATCATCACGTCGATCCCGGCCGACTTCGCGCGTTCGAGCATGGCGCGGTTCAAGCCGCGGTCCTTGTGGAAGTAGAACTGGTAGACCTGCGGCGTGTCGTACGCCCGGCGCAACTCCTCTAGGCTGACCGTGCCGAGCGAGGAGACCCCGAACATGGTTCCGAACTTCGAGGCGGCCGCCGCCACCGCGCGCTCTCCATCGTGGTGAAAGAGCCTTTGCAGGGCGGTCGGCGAACAGTAGATCGGCATATCGAGCTTCTGGCCGAGGACCTCGACCGACATGTCGATGTCCTCCACCCCGCGCAGGATGTTCGGAACCAGGTCGCAACGCTCGAAGCTCTCGGTGTTGCGCCGGTACGTCACCTCGTCGTCGGCCGCCCCGTCGATATAGTTGAAGATTGGCCCCGGCAGCCTGCGCTGCGCCAGCTTCCGGAAATCGTGGAAGTTGTGGCAGTTCTCGAGTCTCATGGATCCTCACTTTGTGCACAGGTCGAGCCGTGGATACAGGATATCAAAATCCGTGTCGGCGCAATCGCCCGCAGCGAGGCGGCGGGCCAGGGGGGCTCGAACGGCGCAGGCGTGTTGAGAAGGAGCGTATGAATTGATCGGGTTCGAACTGCCGGCCGAACTGGCACTGATGATCTTCGTCGTTCTGTGCTGGTGCGGTTTCCGGTATCGCACCCTCTGGAAGACGGAGGGAGCCCGCTGGAAGCTCTGGCTCTACGGCGGTCTGGCCGGCGCGTGCTTCCTCGCCCTGGGATTCATCCCGATTTCGACATCGTTCTAAGGCATTAGAAATAAAGCAAATTCACACGATCAGAGGGGAAACATCTGATCGCGCTCCAGGGTCGCCCGCGCCGGCCCGCGGACGCGTTAGCCGACGATAAGCTGTTTGAGCTGCAGCGCCTCGTGCTCGACCTCGGTCAGCCGGAAGTTCACGACATCGCCGATCGTGACCATGCCGATCAGCGCGCCGTTCTCCACCACCGGCATGTGGCGGAACCGCCCGTCGCGCATGCGCACGAGAACGGACGTCAGGTCGTCGTCGGGCGTGCAGGTGACGACCTTCCGGACCATGACGTCCTCGACCAGCTGCGGCAGGGTTCGCCCCGGTGTATCGGCCAGTTTGCGAACGATGTCGCGCTCCGACAGGATGCCGCAGAGCTTGCCGTCGTCGTCCGTGACGACAAGGGCGCCGATCCCGTAGTCTCGAAGGACTTCGACGGCGTGGCCCAGCGTCTCCTTCGGTCTGATCGAGATGACGCCGTTGCTCTTGTGCTTCATCAGCGCCCCGACGTCGGAGCGGGCCACCGCCATGTTGCTGGCCGGCGTTTGGCTATGCGTCTTGTCCTTGGCCTTGTCTTGCCGCATGGGCGCTTGATACGTGGCTGGCATCCGTCTGCCCCCAGATCGTGATGGCTCGGGTACAATGCTTGGCGCATTCGTCGCCGGGAGCGATCACGTCGGCGCGATGCGCATCAAGACCTACAGTCTGAGCAAAGTCCGCGATGAGGTAAAGCGTTCGATGCTAGGCCGTGCCCGGGCCCATGCGCCGGAGCATCTTGCGGCCGCGCGGACACTGCAGCCGTTCGCGCAGCGGGCTGTTGGGGTCGATTTCCTTCTGGCAGACCAGACACTGGTCGGCATCGGAGATGGCGTTCAGGCCGCCGCAGCTCCCCTTGATCGTCCTGCCGCTGAGGATCACCCCCAGCGCCATTGCGACCGTCACGGCGAGCAGCAACAGGAAACCGAAAAGAAACGTCAGCATGTCCGCAAGCTCCCGCCCGCTCAGGCTAGGCGGTGATCGCGTCGAAGCGCGGGCTGGACCACGTCTTGAACCTGACGGAGCCGGCCTGGCTGTCCCGGTCGACGAACAGCACGGCGACATCGTGCTCGCGCGCCACGTCGAGGCCCTTCTCGCGTCCGAGAATCAGCATCGCCGTCGCCCAGGCATCGGCCAGCATGGCGTTCTCGGCCAGAACGGTCGTCGAGGCCGTCCTGTGGGTGATCGGAGCGCCGGTCGTCGGGTCGATGATGTGCGAGAACCGCTTGCCGTCGTTCTCGAAGTAGTTCCGGTAGTCGCCGGACGACGCCATCCCGAGACCGGAGACGGCCACCACGTCGAGCACGCCGCCGGACAGCGCGACGGGCTTTTCGACGCCGATCTGCCAGGGCACGCCGTCGGGATTGCGTCCGGAGGCGTAGAGGTCGCCGCCGATCTCCACCATGAAGTCGGTCAGGCCATGCGCCTCGAGGGCGCGGCCGACGTGATCGGCTCCGAAGCCCTTTCCGATCGCCGACAGGTAGACTTCCGTGTCGGGCTGCGTCTTCCGCAGCGTCGAACCCTCGGCGCGCAGCGTCCTGTCATGGCCGACGCGCCGCTTCGCGGCCGCGATCTCGGCGTCGGAGGGCTTACGATAGCCGCCCTTCGCACCGAAGCCCCAGAGATCGATCAGCGGGCCGGCGGTGATGTCGAAGCGGCCGAGGCTCGAGCTGTGGACATCCGCCGCGGCCTGGACCACCGAAGCCAGCATGCCGGAGGCCCGGAAACCGTCCGCGCCGTCATGGGCGTTGAACTTGGAGACCTCGGATGACGGCTCCCAGTTCGAGAGCTGCGCATTGACCTCGGCCAACGCGGATTCGACGACGGTGCGAAGGCCGGACTGCGTGAGATCGGATGACCCGGAAACCGCCACCACGTTGTAGGTGGTGCCCATCGTTTGGCCGCTCACTTCCTTTACCGCCGGGCCGAATTTGCAGCCGGCGAGGATAAGTGGCATAGCCATGAAACCACGGCGCGAGATCACAGGCAGATTGGACACGGTACATCCTCTTTCGCATCGGAACGGGGCACATTGGCGAACAGAAAGCTCAGGTGACGCCCGATTATGGGCTATCCTCCTATCAGAAAATCGGAAAATATGCGGCACCTTAAATCGGCCGGCGCGAACCGTTTTTTGAGGGCCCGGCAATCACTCCTGTTTGAGGTTGGATAACGTGAAGCGTTTCACGCTACGCAAAGGGCTCAACATTCCGATCGCCGGACGTCCGAGAGCCGAAATCGATCCGGGCGTCGCGATTCGGACCGTTGCCATCCTAGGCGATGACTATATCGGTTTGAAGCCACGGGTTCTCGTCGCGGAGGGCGACGAGGTGCAGCCGGGGTCGCCCGTTCTCATCAACAAGGATCTTCCCGACGTACAGATCGTCTCGCCCGTTGCGGGTCGTGTCAAAGCGATCAACCGCGGCGCCCGGCGTCGACTGATCAGTATCGAGATCGAGAAGTCCGAGACCGCGGACCCGCTGAACTTCGCCGAGGTCGGCGACGTTTCCACCCGCGAGGGACTGGTCGAACGGATTTGCGCCGCCGGGCTCTGGACCTCCCTGCGGACGCGTCCGTATTCGAAGGTCCCTGATCCGTCGTCCCGTCCATCAGCGATCTTCGTCACGGCCATGGATACCGAGCCCCTGGCGGCCGACCCCGCGCCCCTGATCGCGGAAGAGCCGGAGGCGTTCGCCGCGGGGCTTGAGGCCGTCGCCTCCCTGTCCGACGGCGCGACCTTCCTGTGCCACGCGGCTGACGCGACGCTTCCCGGAAGCGACATCGCGGGGGTTGAGCCGGCGGCGTTCTCGGGGCCGCATCCGGCCGGTCTCGCCGGCACCCATATCCACTTCCTCGAACCGCCCCGGGCCGACCGGCCGGTCTGGACCATCGGCTACCAGGATGTGATCGTGATCGGCCGGCTGATGCTCACCGGGGTCTACGACGCCCGCTGCGTCGTGGCCCTCGGAGGTCCCGCCTGCCGCGACCCGCGCCTGGTCCGCACCGTGATGGGCGCGTCGCTGACCGAACTCAGCGCCGGCGACCTGCCGTCGGACGTGCCGGTCCGGTTGATCTCGGGCTCCGTCCTGAGCGGACGCAACGGGGAGGGGGCAAGCGCCTATCTGGGACGCTATGCGCGCCAGATCACCCTGATCGAGGAAGACCGGAAGCAGATCCCGATGGGGTGGATCCGGCCGATGTTCTCCAAGTACGCGATCCAGCCCGTTCTCGGTTCGGCCCTGGCGAAACGCGAGTTTCCGCTGACCTCGAATCTCAACGGCGGGCGCCGCGCCATGGTGCCGTTGGGCACGTTCGAGCAGCTCATGCCCCAGGACTTCCTGCCGACGCAGCTGTTGCGCGCGATTATCGTGATGGATACCGATCAGGCGCAGCTTCTGGGGGCGCTGGAGCTGGACGAGGAGGACCTGGGATTGGTCGGCTTCGCCTGTCCCGCCAAGTACGAATACGGGCTCGCCTTGCGTGACTGCCTGACGAAGATCGAGAAAGAGGGCTGATCCTTGGGCTTGCGTAGCATCTTCGACTCCATCGAACCGCACTTCGAGAAGGGCGGGAAGTGGGAGCGATATTTTCCGATCTATGAAATGGTCGAGAGCTTCGCTTTCACTCCCAAGACGGTGACCACCGTCGCGCCGCATGCGCGGTCGTATATCGATATGAAGCGCATCATGACGTACGTGGTGATCGCGACGATCCCATGCATCCTGATGGCGCTGTACAACACCGGCTACCAGACCAATCTGGCCATCGCCGAGTTCGGCGCGTCGGGTTGGCGGGCTTGGATCATCGAGACGGCGGGGATCGGTTTCGACCCCAACAACCCGTTCGCCAACATGGTCCACGGCCTGCTCTATTTTCTGCCGATCTACGTGACGACCCTGGTCGCGGGCGGCGTGTTCGAGGTTGTCTTCGCGACCGTCCGAAAACACGAGGTCAACGAAGGGTTTCTCGTCTCCTCGATGCTTTACGCGTTGATCGTCCCGGCGACCACGCCGCTCTGGCAGGTTGCGCTCGGGATCATCTTCGGCGTCGTGATCGGCAAGGAGGTGTTCGGAGGGACGGGGAAGAACTTCCTCAACCCGGCGCTGACGGGACGCGCCTTCCTCTATTTCGCCTATCCGGCGCAGCTCTCCGGAGACAGCGTCTGGGTCCCCGTGGACGGTTTCACCGGGGCGACGGCCCTGGCGGTGTCGGCGGCCGACGGGTTCGAGCAGCTCGCGGCGCGGGGCATGACCTGGTGGGACAGCTTCCTGGGTTTCATTCCTGGCTCGATGGGCGAGACCTCCACGCTGGCCTGTCTGATCGGCCTGGCCTTCCTGCTGGCGACGAAGATCGCGAACTATCGGATGGTCGTCGGGTGCCTGGCCGGCATGATCGGGTTCTCGCTGCTGCTGAACTGGATCGGGTCGGACACGAACCCGATGTTCGCCATGCCGTGGCACTGGCATCTGGTCCTCGGCGGCTACGCCTTCGGGCTGGTCTTCATGGTGACGGAGCCCGTGTCGGGGGCCCACACGAACCTGGGCCGGTATTTCTACGGCGCCCTGATCGGCGTGATGGTGGTGATGATCCGCGTCATCAACCCGGCTTTCCCGGAAGGCATGATGCTGGCCATCCTGTTCGGAAACGTCTTCGCGCCCCTGATCGACTACTTCGTTGTCCAAGCGAACATCAAACGACGGGCGAAGCGCCATGCCTGACGACATGAACCAGTCCCCGCCCAAGAGCGCATTGCGCCGGTTTCTCGACCTGCCGCCGGACTCGGTCCCGAAGACCATCTTCGTCGCCGTCTCCGTGTGTCTGGTCGCCTCCATGATCGTGTCGGCGGCCGCGGTGGCGCTCCGCCCCCTGCAGGCCGTCAACGCGCTCAAGGACAAGCAGATCAACATCCTCCAGGTGGCCGGTATCTACGATCCGACCGCGGATGTCGTGGAGGCGTTCAAGGCGTTCGAGCCCAGGGTTCTCGAACTGGACTCCGGCACCTTCACGGATCGGTTCGATCCCGCCTCGTTCGACGACCGAAAGGCGGCCGACGATCCGGCGACGTCCGAGGCCCTGGACGAGGATCCGGCCGGCATCGGGCGGCAGGCCGACTTCGTGACCGTCTATCTCCTGCGCGATCAGGACGGCAAGATCGACAAGGTGATCCTGCCGATCCATGGCTACGGGCTGTGGTCGACGCTCTACGGCTTCATCGCCCTGGAAGAGAACGGCAACGACATCTACGGCCTCCAGTTCTACGAGCATGCGGAGACGCCTGGGCTGGGCGCCGAGGTCGACAACCCGCGCTGGAAGGCCCTCTGGAAAGGCAAGAAGCTGGCCGACGAGAACGGCGAGCTGCAGATCAGCGTGACCAAGACACCGCCCGCGGCCGGCGCCGAGTACCACATCGATGCTCTCGCCGGGGCGACGCTCACCACCGTCGGCGTCCACAATCTGGTGAACTTCTGGATGGGTGAAGCGGGGTACGAACCGTTCCTGGAGAACCTTCGGGCAGGAGAAATCTGATGGCACAGAAACGTGCGGCAATGCTGACCGACCCGCTGGTCGACAACAACCCGATCACGCTGCAGGTCCTTGGGATCTGTTCGGCGCTCGCGGTGACGTCGTCGCTCCAGGTCGCGTTCGTCATGGCCGTCGCCGTGACGTTCGTCACCGGATTCTCGTCGATGTTCATCTCGGTGATCCGCAGCCACATTCCCGGATCGATCCGCATCATCGTGCAGATGGTGATCATCGCGTCCCTGGTGATCCTGGTCGATCAGCTGCTCAAGGCCTTCGCCTTCGAGATTTCCAAGACGCTGTCGGTGTTCGTCGGCCTCATCATCACCAACTGCATCGTCATGGGCCGGGCCGAAGCGTTCGCCATGAAGAACCCGCCGGTCGAGAGCTTCATCGACGGCGTGGGCAACGGCCTAGGCTACGGTCTGATCCTGATGATGGTCGGCGTCATCCGCGAACTGTTCGGGGCCGGAAGCCTGTTCGGCATCACGCTCCTGGAGACGGTGAACAACGGTGGATGGTACGTGCCTAACGGCATGCTGCTGCTGCCCCCGTCGGCGTTCTTCATCATTGGGCTCATCATCTGGGCGTTCCGGTCCTGGAAGCCGGCCCAGGTCGAAGAGCGCGAGTACAAAATCCAGACCGTTGAGGCGCACTGATGGAAGGTCTCGTCTCTCTCGCCGTCAAAGCCATTTTCGTCGAGAATCTGGCGCTGTCGTTTTTCCTCGGGATGTGCACGTTCATCGCCGTCTCGAAGAAGATCTCGACCGCGATCGGCCTGGGCATTTCGGTGATGGTGGTCCAGTCGATCACCGTCCCCGCAAACAACCTCATCCTGACCTACCTGCTGGCTCCCGGGGCGTTCGCGTGGGCCGGCCTCCCGGATATCGACCTGACGTTTCTGGGGCTGATCTCCTACATCGGGGTTATCGCCGCGCTGGTGCAGATCCTGGAGATGGTCCTCGATAAGTACTTTCCGCCGCTCTACAACGCGCTGGGCGTGTTCCTGCCGCTCATCACGGTGAACTGCGCGATCCTCGGCGGGTCGCTGTTCATGGTCGAGCGGGGCTATGACTTCTCCGAATCCGTCACGTACGGCGTGTCCTCGGGCTTCGGCTGGGCGCTGGCCATCACCGCCATGGCGGGAGTGCGGGAGAAGCTGAAGTACTCGGACATTCCGGACGGCCTGCAGGGGCTGGGAATCACCTTTATCACCGCTGGGCTGATGGCGATGGCATTCATGTCCTTCTCCGGCGTGAAGCTCTGAAAGGGGTCGTGACATGATTACGTTCGGCCTCGGCATCACGCTGTTCACCCTTATTGTCATCTCGCTCGTGACGGTGATCCTGCTTGCGCGGTCCCAGCTCGTCTCGAGCGGTAACGTCACCATCACCATCAACGGCGAGAAGACGATCTCGGTCCCCGCGGGCGGCAAGCTGCTGCAGACCCTCGCGGAGCAGAAGCTGTTCGTCCCGTCGGCATGCGGCGGAGGCGGTACCTGCGCCCAGTGCCGCGTGCGGATTCATTCGGGCGGCGGGACGATCCTGCCGACGGAAGAAAGCCACATCACCAAGCGCGAGGCCTCGTGCGGCGACCGGCTGTCCTGTCAGGTCGCCGTGAAGCAGGACATGGAGGTCGAGGTTCCCGAAGAGGTGTTCGGCGTCAAGAAGTGGGAATGCGAAGTCATCTCGAACGAGAACGTCGCGACCTTCATCAAGGCGCTGATCCTCAAGCTGCCGGAGGGCGAGGACGTCAACTTCAGGGCGGGCGGCTACATCCAGATCGAGGCGCCGGTGCACCATGTGAAGTACAGCGACTTCGACGTGGAGGAGGAATACCGGGAGGACTGGGACAAGTTCAATCTGTGGCAGTACGAGTCGGTCGTCGACGAGCCGCTCGAGCGCGCGTACTCGATGGCGAACTATCCGGACGAGAAGGGCATCATCATGCTCAATGTCCGCGTCGCCTCGCCGCCGCCGCGCTCGGAGGGCATTCCGCCGGGCAAGATGTCGTCCTACATCTTCAACCTGAAACCCGGCGACAAGGTCACGATCTCCGGACCGTTCGGCGAGTTCTTCGCCCGCGAGACCAAGAAGGAGATGGTCTTCATCGGCGGCGGCGCCGGCATGGCGCCGATGCGCAGCCATATCTTCGACCAGCTCAAGCGCCTGGAGAACCGAGACCGGAAGATCACGTTCTGGTACGGCGCCCGTTCGAAGCGGGAGATGTTCTTCGTCGACGACTTCAACGAACTCGCCGAGCAGTTCGACAACTTCGAGTGGCATGTGGCGCTGTCCGATGCGCTGCCGGACGACGAGTGGACCGGCTACACCGGCTTCATCCACAACGTGTTGTACGAAGAGTATCTGAAGGACCACCCGGCGCCTGAGGATTGCGAGTACTACATGTGCGGTCCGCCCATCATGAACCAGTCCGTGATCAACATGCTCCTGGAACTGGGCGTGGACCGCGACGACATCATGCTGGACGACTTCGGCGGCTGACCATGCCGGATCCGGCCGGGCGCGGGTGCCTGGCCGGCCTTCCCCCAGGGCCTTCGACGGTGGTGCCCCGCCTCGCGGTGTCGCGGACCGGTGACTGCTGCCTCCGGCACGGTCGGCAACCCATCTGACGGAGAGACGGCGCATGGACTGGATGGATCTGGAATTCGATGCCGAGGCCATCGCGTCCGGGATCGCGAAATGGGTCGCCGTCGAAAGCCCGAGCTACGACGCCACGGCGGTCAACCGGATGATGGATCTGGCCTCGGAGCACATGGCGGCGCTCGGAGCCGAGATTACGCGCTTTCCGGGCGCCGAAGGGTTCGGCGATGTGGTCAAGGCGCATTTCCCCTGGGGAAAAGGGCCGGGGCTGATGATCCTGGGCCACCTGGACACGGTCCATCTGGTGGGGACCCTCGCCGAGAGCCTGCCTCTGCGGCGGGAGGGGGACCTGCTCTACGGACCGGGCGCTCAGGATATGAAGGGCGGCATGTTCCTCGCCGTTCATGTGCTGGGAGAGATCATTGCCAGGCGTGGCCCGTTGCCCGTTCCGGTGACCGTTCTGTTCATTCCGGACGAGGAACTGGGCAGCCCCTCGAGCCGCGAGGTGATCGAGCGGGAAGCGCAGGCCTGCAAGGCGGTGCTGGTCCCCGAGCCCGGCAAGGGAGACAAGCTGGTAACCGGACGTCACGCCTTCCTGCGCTACCGCATCCGGGTGACCGGAAAACCGGCGCATGCCGGCGTCGCGAGCGGTGTCGGACGCAGCGCCATTTCGGCGATGGCGCGTCTGGTGGCGGAGATCGAGGCCATGAGCGACGTTGAGCGGGAAGTGACCTACCGGGTGGGCAACATCCGGGGGGGCACCTTCGTCAACGTGATTCCCACGCTCTGCGAGGCTGAGGCTCTGTGCGTTGCACCGACCCAGGACGCGGTGGCCCTGATCCAGGACCGGATGGCGGGTCTGGCCTCCCCGGATCCGGAGGTGGCGCTTGAAGTCATCCCGGGACCTGTTCGTCCATTGTTCCAGGCAAGCGAGGGCAATCTGGAACTCTACGAGGTGGGCGCACGGGTCGCCAAGGAACTGGGGTTGGACCTGGGGCACGGCCAGTTCGGTGGCGGCAGCGACGGGAACTTCACCGGGGCCCTGGGTATTCCCACCCTGGATGGGCTTGGTGTCGTGGGCGCGGGACTGCACACCAAGGAGGAGCACATCAGCGTCTCCCAACTGACGACCCGCGCGCGACTGTTCGCCGGTGTCCTTTGCGAGCTGTCCGTCCGGAACAGATAGGCCCCCTGGCCGTAGGGGCCGCACATCCCGAGACGGCCCTGCCGAGTCGGCCTGACGGCACAACCCATGTGACCGGTTCGGGACCGATTGGCGGGTCCCGCTCTCGGAGGCCGTGGAGCCTATCCCGCGGCGGCCGGGCGACGCGCGGGATCGTCGGGCTCCCAGTTCCCCCCCCCGATGCGGAGCACATCGCGATAACTAGATGTTGACGTGATGGCATCAGATCGCCCAATATGATGTGGTCTTGGTGCCCACGCGATGTCGTGGGTGAAAAGGGAAGCCGGTGAAGAACCGGCGCTGCCCCCGCAACTGTGAGCGGCGAGTTCGGGCCTGATCGTGCCACTGGCATCTCGATGCCGGGAAGGCGGGCCGGAGCGCTGGAGCCGCGAGCCAGGAGACCTGCCAGGACGAGAACGAAACCGGGCGGAGGGTCCGGAGATATCGTCTCAGCCGCGGCCCGGATGTCGTGGCGGATCGTGTCTCCGATCTTTCCGGCCCACTGGGCATACCGAGCAGGAGACCCGTCGATGGCCGTGACCGTTTATTCCAAGCCCGCTTGCGTGCAGTGCACCGCCACCACCCGCGCGCTCGCCGCCCGGGGGATCGAGTTCGATCTGGTCGACCTGACCGAGGACCTCGAGGCCATGGAGAGGGTGACCGCGTTGGGGTACCGCCAGGCCCCGGTGGTCATGGTCGGCGACGATCACTGGGCCGGGTTCCGCCCCGACAAGATCAGCGCGCTCGGCTGAGGAAGCCGTGGGCGGGCTCGTCTACTTCTCCTCGCGGTCGGGCAATACGGACCGCTTCGTCGCCCGTCTGGGGCTGGCGGCGGAGCGGATCCCCATCGCGGCGGAGGATGAGATGCCGGTCGCGCGTGCACCGTTCGTGCTGATTTCGCCGACCTATTCCGACGGGCAGGGGCGCGGGGCCGTCCACAAACAGGTGATCCGGTTCCTGAACGACCCGGTTTCCCGCCGCAATCTCCGTGGCGTCGTCGCTGCGGGCAACAGGAATTTCGGGGTGCATTTCGCGCTCGCGGGCGACGTGGTCGCGCAGAAATGCGGCGTACCGCTGCTCTATCGGTTCGAGCTGGCGGGAACCGACATCGACGTCGAGCGTGTCAGAGAAGGATTGGACAGGTTTTGGAAAACGCAGTTCTCGACCGCGATCTGAACGACGCCGCGCCGGCCAGGGCCGTCGCCGCCGAGTGGCAGGGGCTCGACTACCACGCGCTGAACGCGATGCTGAACCTCTATGACGACGAGGGCCGCATCCGCTTCGACGCCGACCGGATGGCCGCCCGCCAGTATTTCCTTCAGCACGTGAACCAGAACACCGTCTTCTTCCATTCGCTGGAGGAGAAGCTGCGCTACCTGGTGGACGAGGGCTACTACGAGCCCGACGTGCTGGCGCAGTACGACGACGACTTCATCGCGGCCATCTGGGACGCGGCCTACAAGGTGAAGTTCCGCTTCCCCACGTTTCTCGGCGCCTTCAAGTACTACACCAGCTACACGCTGAAGACCCGGGACGGGAAGCGCTACCTCGAGCGCTTCGAGGATCGCGTGGTCATGGTCGCCCTGACCCTGGCACGCGGTGACACGTCGTTGGCCATGACGCTCATGCGGGAGATCCTGGCCGGACGTTTCCAGCCGGCCACGCCGACATTCCTGAACGCGGGCAAGGCGCAGCGGGGGGAGCTCATCTCCTGCTTCCTGTTGCGCATGGAAGACAACATGGAGTCGATCGGCCGCGGCATCAATTCGGCGCTGCAGCTGTCGAAGCGCGGCGGCGGCGTGGCGCTGATGCTGACCAACATCCGCGAGCACGGGGCCGCCATCAAGGGCATCGAGAACCAGTCATCGGGCATCATTCCGGTGATGAAGCTGCTCGAGGACAGCTTCTCCTACGCCAACCAGCTCGGCGCGCGACAGGGCGCCGGCGCGGTCTACCTGAACGCCCATCACCCGGACATTCTGCGGTTCCTCGATACCAAGCGCGAGAACGCCGACGAGAAGATCAGGATCAAGACCCTGAGCCTCGGCGTCGTGATTCCGGACATCACGTTCGAACTGGCGAAGAAGAACGAGGATATGTACCTGTTCTCGCCGCTCGACGTGGAAAAGGTCTACGGCCGGGCCTTCTCGGACATCTCGGTGACCGAGGCGTATCACGAGATGGTCGACAACCCGAGGATCCGAAAGCGCAAGATCAACGCACGCCAGTTCTTCCAGACGGTGGCGGAGATCCAGTTCGAGTCGGGGTATCCCTACATCATGTTCGAGGACACCGTGAACCGGGCCAACCCGGTGGCGGGCCGGATCGCGATGTCGAACCTGTGCTCCGAGATATTGCAGGTGAACGAGGCGTCGGAGTTCAACGACGACCTCAGCTACCGCCACCTCGGTACGGACATCTCGTGCAACCTCGGCTCGCTCAACATCGCCAGAGCGATGGACGGCGGCGACCTCGCGATGACGGTGGAGACCGCCGTGAGGGCGCTGAACGCGGTGTCGGAAATGTCGGCGATCGACTCGGTGCCGTCGGTTCGCCGCGGCAACGACGAAAGCCACGCCATCGGTCTCGGTCAGATGAACCTGCACGGCTTCCTCGCCCGGGAGCGCATCCAGTATGGCAGCCGCGAGGGCATCGACTTCACCAACGTGTACTTCGCCGCGGTGCTCTATCACTGCCTGCGCGCCTCGAACGCGCTGGCCCGGGAGCGGGGGAGGAGCTTCGTCGGTTTCGAGCGATCGAGATACGCCGACGGGTCCTTCTTCGAAAAGTATGTCGACCGCGACTGGCTGCCCGAGACCGATACGGTGCGCGAGGTCTTCGAGCGCTTCGGCGTGGCGCTCCCGACCCGCGAGGACTGGCGCGATCTGAAGGACGCTGTGATCGATGGCGGACTCTACAACCGCAACCTCCAGGCCGTACCGCCGACCGGTTCGATCTCCTACATCAACAACGCGACCTCCTCGATCCATCCGATCACCGCGAAGATCGAGATCCGCAAGGAGGGCAAGATCGGCCGGGTCTACTATCCGGCTCCCTACATGACCAACGACAACCTGGCGTACTACCGCGACGCATACGAGATCGGCGCCGAGGCGATCATCGACACCTATGCCGCCGCCACCCAGCACGTCGATCAGGGCCTCTCGCTGACCCTGTTCTTCAAGGACACCGCGACCACGCGCGACATCAACCGTGCGCAGATCTACGCCTGGAAGAAGGGCATCAAGACCATCTACTACATCCGCCTGCGCCAGATGGCCCTGGAAGGGACCGAGGTGCAGGGCTGCGTCTCCTGTTCGCTGTGAGTGTTGCCGTGCAAGATATGTCGCCCCATCGCCGCGTGCCTCGCGCGATCAACTGGAACCGGATGCAGGACGACAAGGATCTTGAGATCTGGAACCGCCTGACGGTCAATTTCTGGCTTCCGGAGAAGGTTCCGCTGTCGAACGACATCCAGAGCTGGTCGCAGCTCACCGAGGAGGAGCAGCGTCTCACGGTCCGCGTCTTCACCGGATTGACCCTGCTCGACACGATCCAGAACACAGTCGGCGCGCCGACGCTGATGGCGGATGCCGTAACGCCGCACGAAGAGGCGGTGCTGACGAACATCGCGTTCATGGAGGCGGTGCACGCGCGCTCCTATTCCTCCATCTTCTCGACGCTCTGCTCAACGGGCGAGGTGGACGAGGCGTTCCGCTGGTCGGACGAGAACATGCAGCTGCAGCAGAAGTCGCGGCTGATCCTCGACGAGTACGCCGCCACCGCACACCCGCTGCGCAAGAAGATCGCCAGCGTCTTCCTCGAGAGTTTCCTCTTTTATTCTGGGTTCTATCTGCCGATGCACTGGTCCAGCCGCGCCCGGCTGACCAACACCGCCGATCTGATCCGCCTGATCATCCGCGACGAGGCGGTGCACGGCTACTACATCGGCTACAAGTTCCAGCGGGGGCTGGAGCTGCTCTCCGCCGCGGAGCGCCAGGAGTTGAAGGATTTCGCCTTTGGGCTGATGTTCGAGCTCTACGAGATCGAGGAACGCTACACCGAGAGCCTCTACGACCCGCTCGGCCTGACCGAGGACGTGAAGCAGTTCCTGCACTACAACGCCAATAAGGCCCTGCAGAACCTTGGCTACGAGGCGCTGTTCCCCGACGACCTGTGCCGTGTGAATCCGGCGATCATGGCGGCACTCTCGCCCAATGCCGACGAGAACCACGATTTCTTCTCGGGCTCCGGATCCTCCTACGTGATCGGCAAGGCGGTGGCGACGGAAGACGAGGACTGGGACTTCTGATGGCGAGAGACACGCTCGAGATCGTCCGGGAATGGCATGAGGCCTTCGACGTTCCGGTGGCCGATGGTCCGACGCTTCCCGAGGCGCGCGCCGGGATGCGGCTGGCGATCCTGGAGGAGGAGATGGCGGAACTGCGCCAGGCGGTCGAGGCGGGCGATCTGGTCGAAGTGCTCGACGCGCTCTGCGACATTCAGTACGTGCTCGACGGCACGTTCCTGGAGTTCGGCATGCACCGCATCAAGGCGGCGGCGATGGCCGAGGTCCATGCCTCGAACTTGTCCAAGCTCGGCACCGATGGCCGCCCGGTGCTTCGCGGCGACGGCAAGGTCCTGAAAGGACCGAACTTCATCCGTCCTTCCCTGGCGCGCCTGCTTTGTAGAGCAGATCACGATCAGATGGATTCGATCTGAAGCGATCGCACTCCAGGCATCGGACGCCGGAGGCGCGGAGGACCTGCCGTGGGGGACGCCGCTGTCTGGCGTGGGCGGACACCCCGGCTCTTCTCCCTCTCAACGTTCCGCCATGGCCGAGAGGCGAATTCTACTGCGCCGCGGCGAGCGGGAAGTCGCGCAGGCTCTTGCCGCCAGACTTGAACTCGGCTGTCTGCGTATATCCCTCCGACTTCGCGAGCCCCTCGACACGCGCCGGCACCCTCGAGCCGAGGTCGAACGCGGTGATCGTCTGACCGGACGCGCGCCGGCTGTCCAACTCACTGAGAATGGCGTGGGCGAACACGCCGTTCCGACCGTTGTATCCGTCCAGGGCCTCCTGGGTTTCGGACGACGCGGCCAGAATGAAGTAGCCGGTATCGTTGCCAATCTCGCCCGGGGTGTCGGTCGGCAGGGCTCCCGAGTGGCAGGTATCGAGAAAAACCATCGTGTTGGCCCCCAACAGACTGCCCAGCAATCCGACCAGCCGGTCCTGATCGATGGCCTGATCGGGAACCGCGTGGATCCCCTCAACGTTGTGACTGATGAAGTGGTACACGCCGCCATCAACAATGACGCCATGCCCGGCTATGTAGACAACCACAGTGTCGACCGGCTTGATCCGCTCTGCCACGCTGTCGAAGGCGCTCTGAATGCCCTCCGCCGTCGCTTCCTCGTCGAAGCGCGAGACCACCTGAACATCCTTGTAGAGCGGGGCACGGGACTGGCTGATCCGCTGCGATACCGAATCCGCATCGCGGCGGGCGAACGAAAGGTCCTGAATGTCGCCCTTGTAGATGTCGATCCCCACCGCGATCACATAGAGCGTCGGTTCCGGCGGCGCTTCCGGCTCGGGTACCTTGAGGGTCAGCTCATGGGACTTGCCGAACACGCCGGACGTCGAATAGGCCCTGACGTAAAGCTTGTTGAGGCCGGGCGACACGGTGACGACCTTTTCGACGGTCTGAACCTCGACGGCTTCGGTGTCCGCCGGCTTCTTGCGCGAGAGACCGCGGAACGCCTGGCCGGTTGTCCGGTCGTTCAGAAAAACGTCATACCGGGTCACGGGTTCGGATCCCGGCGTGATCTCGAAGACCAGACGGACCCTGTCATGGCCTTCCGGCAGTAGCGACACGGCCGCGGGTGGTGCATCGGCGGACTGTTTTCGAGAAAGACCTCGACGCAACTGGTTGGCGGGATAGCAGGCGGTGTCGTCGCCCGTATCGGCTACGGCACAGAACCGGACAAGGGTGACGCTCGGCGCCAAGGCGATCGTGTTCTCGACTTCCGGGGCCGCATCCGGACGCGCGACGTTGGCCGGTTGGACCAGCCCCACCCGATATCGCATCAGCTCGATATCGTAGAATCGCTTGTAGAGCTGGGAGAAGTCGATCCACCGGGCCACCTGCTTGCGGCCACGGTTCAGGACATACCCCGCCAATTCCTGGCCGCCGCCGACCGAATGGGTGAAGTGGCCGTCCGGCGACCAAAGAATCCATCTTCGGCCGTCCGCGTGCACGAACAGAGACGCGATCTCCTCCAGTTCCTGCCCGGCGACGAGCGAGTACCATCGGATCGTACCGTCCCGGTGGGCGACCACCAGGCGTTTGCCGTCGGGGGTCGCGACGACGGCGGACGCCGCCGAGAGAACGACCGCCTCCCGCTGTGGCGTGCCGTCCGCCGCATACATCGAGAGTGAATAGTCGCTGCCGACGACAAAACCGTCATCCGTGAGTTCCGTCGCGCTTCTCGCGATGTCGCGGCGCGAGGACAGGCGGACCAGGCGGCCATCCAGTGTCATCTCCGGGCTGTCGCGCCAGCCCTCGAGCCTGGAGGGAGGAGCCGGCCTGGCGAAGCCCGGCGCCGGCTCCGGCGCGGCCTTCAGGGAAAGTGTCTTCGCGTCAAACCGAAGGGTGCGATCGCGCCCTTCCGCCCGGAAGGAGAAGTCGACGACCGTTCCGTCTTCCGATGTCCTGAACACGCTCTCATACAGGCGTCGGAAGTCGGCCTTCGGGCTGGATATGCGGAAGAGAAGGCGGCCACTCTCGCCGGCGACGCGGCCCCATGCCGGATCGCCCGTCGCGAACAGGATGTCTCCCTCAGGCGTCGTCTCCAGGCGGGTGACCGCATCGCGGCTTACCGGTATGTCCGTGAAATCGTCGGGACGGTCGACGCTCCGCCAGCGCCGAACCACGATGTCGCGATTGCGGTCGACGACGCCGCCGGACGCCCAGAGTTCGTCGCCCTTCGCGCCGACACGCCAGGCGACCGCGCTGAGGAAGAGTGTCGCCGTGCCCGGCGCATTCCCCGACAGCGACGTGGCGCGGCGCATGGACCCGACGTCAAGAATGTCCACCCTTGGCCGGTTGGCGTATGCGACCGCGAGTTGGGCACCGTTTGGAGAAAAACGGACCTGCGCCGGCCGGCCGTCGGGCGCGTTCCATTCCTTCACCGTCGAGAAGTCGTTGTCGTAGAGGCGAACGACCCCGTTTTCGGCCACGGCCGCCAGACGTCCATCTTGCGCGAATTCGACCCAGTTCGTCGCCGCGCCTAGATCGTCGGAGAACACGCGCTTGAGACGTTGGTCGATGACGGTGACGCCGCTTGGGTTGCGGGTATGGGCGGACGCGAGGAGGGTCGCCTTGCCATCGGCCGACGGTCGATGGGTATCGATGGCGTTGACGATACCGCCGGTCGCGACCCGGTCGATCGTCTCAAGGCCGGAGGAGAAGCGCACGAAGTAGAGCAGGTTCTGGCGCCGTCCCTGAGCGTCGGCGAAATAGCGACCACCGGTGAATCCGGAAGTGATGATATGGCTCTCGCCCGGCCAGTACTCGACGGTGTTGAGGACCCCTTCCTCGTCGGGGCCGACCGGTGTCCGGACGGTCTCCAGCAGCTCGCCCGTCGCCGCGTCCCAGAGACGCATGGTTTTGTCATCGGAGACGGTGGCAACGACGCCACCGTCCGCACGCACCTTGATGTCGCGGATCGTCGCCGTGTGGTTCCCCGTCTCGATCTGCAGTATCGGCGATGTCGGCAGCCCGTCGGCCCGCGCCGGATGGGAGAGAACGCCGGCGAGCATCGCGGCTGCGGCCAGGACGAGAGCGCAGACTCGAAGGTTCTTCCGGGGGGCGCCGTCCGGCCGGCGGCGAAATTTCGGCCCATACGACATCGTATCCTCCGCAGGTGGCCGCCCGACCGATCGCCGGTCGGGCGGATGTTCGGACCGCTACCGTGGTTCAGCCCAGTGTGAACTGATCGCTGTCCGCCTCGGCCGTCGCCGTGGCTTCGTACACGCGATCCCGCTTCTCGACGTTGGCGAGGCTCACGTCCTGCAGGTCCTCGACCTTGTCGCGGTCGCCGTCAGGCAGGACGATCGGCTTGAGATCCTCGTCCTCGATCGGCTTTTCGGCGGGCGCGTCGGCGATGCGGGCATTCGCCTTCGGCGTCGGGCTGGATGCGATGGTGGCATCGACCGATCCCAGGAGGAACTCGGCGATGTAGGCCTCGCCGCCGCTCGGATTGGCGATCTTGAACCAGTCGCCTTCCTGACCGATGACCCGCACGACGGTGCCGGCGCTGAGTGTGCCGACTTTGGCGTGGTCCGTTCCCGGACCGCCACGCAGGTTCGACCCCTGGAGGACCTTCATCCTCGTGCCGGAAGTGGCTTCCGACGACGTCGCGGAGCGGGTCTTCGTGGGCTCGTCGACGACCAGCTGTCGCCCGCCATTGTCGGCTGCAATCTGGTTGTAGACGGCGGCATAGCCGTCGGTGCGCTTGCCGATATTCTTGGCGATCTTGTCGAGCTGTTCGACGTCCTCATCATACCGCTGCTTCACCAGGGTCATGCGTTCCTGGGCGACGCCGCGTGTGATCCGGCCGGCCTTGAGATCCGCCCGGATGGCGGCGGCCTCTCCGGTCCGACAGTCCTTCAACGTGTCGAAACGGGTCAGAAGAAGATCGATGCGCTCGTTCTCCTCGCGCACGTTCTTGATCGCGGCGTCCGTAAGCTGGACCGGATCGGAATACTTTTCCTGCAGATCGTACAGCAGAGTGCCCGCAAGCGCCGCGGCGGCTCCGATCAGGCCGCCCTTGAGGGCGTTCTTGCCGGTCGCTGCGGCAATCAGTGCTCCACCGGCGGCACCGATCAGAACGTTGCGCAGCACCTCGGTCTCGAACGTGTTTCCCGTGCTGTCGAGTGCCGCCCGCTGGGTGTAACACACGTCCGTCTTGTCGCTGAGGTACCCGCCCGGAAGCACACTTCCGATATTGGTCGTCTGACACGCGGCAAGCACGATCACCATGCTCAGCGCCGTGCCTTTCTTCAGAGTTCTCTTCATGATCCTGTCCCCTCTACGCTCCCGTTAGGGAATTGAATGGTTTCGCCACTGTTCTACCACCCGATCAGTTCGGGTCGGAGATGAAGCCCACGAGCAACGGCGTCGGAACTTTCGCGTGATGCAACGCGATGTGAAACGGTCGGTCGACAATGAACTCGAACGTGTCGGTGTTGATGGAACGGAGGCTGAGGATTGCCGTCGCCGCGGATGCCGTTGTCCCCCGCTCATCGACAGCCAGATGGCTGCGCTGAACGATCTGGCTGACCGCTGGTGGGAACGGGCCCCGTATTTCCTTGATGACGTCAGGATTGCCGAGCATTCCCGCGAGGCCGATCTCGGCCAGGATGTCCGTAAGGTCCATGTCGCCGCTCGCCGAGAACCGGGGGAGGGCGATGGTCCCCGAGGAGGACGGCATGGTTTCCTCGAAGTCGACCGTGAACAGCCATGACACAGCCTCGGCCCATGCGGCGTCCTGGTCGGCACCCTCGTTGGGAAGATAGATGAGGAGCGATAGCTCGGTGTCCTCGTAGAACAGGCGCGCCAGGTGGCCGTGCTCGGCAACGGCATAGGGATAGCGTCCGCTCCGACGCATCATCGGGACGGTTTTCGATGCCCCGTCCTCGCCCGTGAACGACTGTTCCGTCGTCTCCGCCTTGGCGAACGGGCGCAGCCACGCGCCCTTGAAGTAGAACGCATTGGTTAGGAGCATCGTCGTCTGACCGGTGAGACGGTCGAGGATTGCCGGGATCGCCCCTTGTGTCTTGTCAGAGACCCAGTCGTTCACCTGTTTGAGCGCCTCCGGGGTTCCGAAATCGATGCTGGAGACCTCCCCGCGGTATTCCGATATCAGTCGCGTCGAGTACTCCGGCGAGATCGAGGAGGATTCCGGAAGCCAGAGAGCGTTGGCGAGAGTCAATCGACCCTTCTCGGTGACGGCATTGTCGTCCATCGCCGCGAGCGCTTCGTACGAGTGGCCGATGACCTCACCGATGTCGACCCGCCAGGTGTCGGACGCGGCCTCGCCGATCAGGGCAAGCGCGAGTTCGACACTGATCGGGGAGAGCACGACGTTCCCGCTCCGGCTCTTCATCAGTGCGGAGTAGGCCCGCAGCCCGAGCGTTGCAGAGGGAGGCGCGACGACAACCGGCTTTTTGGTTTCAACGCTGAACTTGGAGCTGTCGTCGGTCGCCACCTGGGTGGGTGACCCGGTCGCCGTCTTGGCGGCCGCGATGGCCCGGGGCGCGTCCGGTCCGCTCGACAGGTCCGCAGACCAAGCCGCCGATGCGGCGACGACCATGACGGCGGCAGAAACCGATCCCAACAGCGCCCGGGTCACGGAAGCCGCGAAACCGGAAAGTGTTTCTGTCATTGGCGCATCCTCGCTCTTAGCGGTTCCATCCGGGTTTCGCGGCGGCCCATAGTCAGCCTCACTCCACAATCCGGTAGTTCGTCTGACCCATCGACCAACGGCCGCGCCGCACGGTCGCACCGGCGCCGACTGTGGGTTTGCGCAGCTCCGAGGCCAGCTTGTCGACGAAGGCCTTCGGTCCGGCAATCTGCAGTACGTTGTCGAGAAGCTGCTGATCCAGTGGAGCTTCCGAGGCGACCGCCACCAACAGGTACTCGCCGGCGGGCGGCTGTACCTGAAACCACTCGTATCCCGTCTCCACCACGTCGGGCACCACCACCGGCCGGCCGCCCCGGATCTCGTACTCTTCGAGGTAGGCGTCGGGGTTGGGCAGAATCCGGCTGACACTCCCCGAGGGGGCGACCTCGAATAGGGTGAAGTGGCCCCCGATCTCGGAATCGACGCGGATACGAATGCGTGAGCCGACACGACGCTCCGTGCCCGGCTCCACCGTGATATCCAGCCGCGCGCCGTTCACCGGATTGAGGGCACCGCCCACACCGCTCCCGGCGTCGCCGACCGGTGCGCCGGTAAGGACCTCGGCCGTCATGATCGACGCCGGCCCTTCAAGGCTCGGCGTCAGCCCGAGGACGCAGTAATCCGGGTTGCGTTTGCAGTACGCCTCGGACTCCGCCGTGACATGGTCGAGCAGCTCCGCATGGGTGACCTTGCCGTCCTGGTTTCCGTCCGCCTTCAGATCGGCGATGCCGGCGATGAACCGGCTCGTGAAGACGCCACGAGGTTCCGGCGACTCCAGGTCGACCAGCGCCACCTGGCTCGGGCTGACCGCTGTCCACGTCGAGACGTTGCCGTCCAGCGCCTCGAAGGCCCTGGACAGCTGCGCCTGGCGCACGGAGCCGCGGGGCAGCGGCAGTTTGGCCTTGGAGAAGCCGCCGGAAGGCTGACGTTTGAACCGGGTTGACGGTCCGAAGGACAGCGACCGCGTCATCGTTCCCGAATGACAGCTGTCCACGACGATGGTGATCTTGCGATCCGGCATGCGTTTCAGAATGTCGCGGATCTCGTCGTCGCGAATGATGTTGTCGACCGTGCCGTCGGCTTTCGGCACGGCGTCATGGGGAATGAGCACCTCATCCAGACCATCCTCCTCGTCGCCGTTCTGGTCGGGCACATAGAACCCGTGTCCGGAATACGAGAAGAACACCCGACCACCGGGTTTCGAGCCCTGGACGAGCCAAGATTGCATGGCGTCTAGAATGCGGTCGCGGGTCGCGTCCGCGTCCTTGAGCACCTTGATCTGTTCGGGCCTGAACCCGAAGGATCCGGTCAGCAGGCCGACCATGGCATCGGCATCGGCACCCGATCCGACCAGGTCGTTGGCTTCGTCCCGGTAGTCGTCGATACCGATGACGAGCGCCCGGTCGGTGTCCACCGGCGCGGGCGGCGGCGGTGGCGGCGCCGCGGCGTAGCGCGGGAGTTTCACGTACTGCTCGATCCAGTCGACGTACCGCGACACCCTGGTGAAGATTGCTGGCGACAGCCCGCAGCTCACCTCCTCGGTGCCGGCGCCCCAACTGACCACGCCGATCTGATATGGCGCGCCATCCGGACCGGGCGCGAACAGCGGCCCCCCCGAGTCTCCCTGGCAGGTGGTGCGCTGACCGCCCCAGTCTCCCGCGCAGATCTGGTTCTCCGTGACCAAGGAGGACAGGAAGTCCGAAAATCTTCGCGTGCACTCCCGCCTGGACACAATCGGCAGGTCGGCCTGCAGCAGGTACTCCGAGACGACATTCTCGCGCCCGGACGTCTTGCCCCAGCCGATCGCGGTGGCGCTCAGGCCGGGGCGCTCGACCGCCTCGACGATGCCGCCGGCCGCCAGTTTCACAACCGGCAGGTCGATCGGACGTTTCAGCTCGATCAACGCAATGTCGTCGAGAATCTTGGGTTTGGGCTTGGTCGTCGTGGCCCGGATATATCCCGAATGGGCTATGATCCGCTTCGCAAACCCCAGCTTTCCATAGATCTGCGGTTCGCCGGGCCCAAGGAGAGCCGGCATGCGCGTATGGCCGGCCTGCACGACCACGACCGTATTTCCGTCATTCGGGTCGGTCACCCGCCCGTTGTCGTCGACGACGCAGTGCGCTGCGGTGAGGATCCAGCTTCGATCGATGAGAGTGCCACCGCAGGCGGTTCCCGCGGCGAACACGTACACCTGAAACGGCCATGCGCCGGGCCGCGCCTGAACGCCGCCGACAATCCGCGAACCACCGGCTTTCACAGTAGGGCGCTCGGTCGGGGTAACGAACGTGTCGAAGGTTTGAGCGCCCGCGTCGACGGCGGACACCAGCAGACCACTGGCAAGCAAGACAATCGTGAGCAGGCCTGACCTCAGCACGCCACCGTCTCCCCGTTGCAGCTGTAGAAGGACAGCAGTCCCAACCGGTGCGGGACGCCGCTCAGCCATTTTCTGAAAGCCTGAGGCACGTCCAGAGGCCGGACCTGTCCGTCCATCGCGCTCAGTTCCGCAACAAGCTGCGCCGGGTGGGTCTCGGTTGTCAGCGCCACGAGCAGATCGGCTCCGAAAGGTCCCGAGACGTTTATGCCGGCGAGTTCGAAAGGGCTCTCGGGGTCGCGTGGACCGGCCTCTCCCGAGCTCAGGGGATAGAGAAACTGGACGGTCCCGTCGTTCGCCAGATTGACCAGGGTGAGGTAGGGATACCCGAGGTCGCCGACCTCGATCGTCACCACCTCGCCCTCGCGATAGATGGATTTGCCCGGACTGACAGAGATGTCCAGGGAATGGGTCTCCCCCATCGCCGACAACCGTGAGCGCGCCCGGAACTTGTCGACCACTCCCTGGAGCGCGTCGGCCGGAATCTCCTGGGCGACGACGGTGTCGATGCCGCTGACCACCTCTCGCTTTTCGGCGTCCCAGACGATGTCCGGGGTGTCGTGCACGTCCACGATCCGGGCGCCCTCGAGGCCGGGCGGCGTGGTGCCGGGAACGCCCAGGACCGCGACCCGGATATTGCGGTCGGGCGGTGGAGCGACGACCGCCGGTCGACCATGGGCATAGAGCGTGCGTTCCGCGCCGTCATCCGCCGAGACGATATTCGGGATCTGCGCCCCCTGCGTCTCGAAGTTGATGTTGCGCAGGACGTACCGTTTCATCTCCGCAAGCTGGATACGGCCGTCGCCGTCGGTGTCGGCCGCCCCCCGCAAACCGCGCGAGAAGAAGTAGCTCATGGCTCCCCGTGGGACCGCCTGACCGTCCGTGTCGGGCAAGGGGATTTCGGGAACGAGTTGATCGTCGAGAACGGCACCGAAGGAGATCAGGTTGCTTGGAAACGCCTCCGCCGTCTCCGCCGCCGCGGGGGCATCGAGGCCGGCGAAGAGATCGTCTGTCTCTGTGCTTGAGAGCAGATCGCCCTCGATCTTGACGCCTGAAAACCGGTACCGGGGCCTTACCCGCCGATCGACACTCCTGAACGTGGTTCCGGAGTGGCACGCATCGATCACCAGGACCACCTGCACGTCCCGCTCGGCGGCCTTGCGCACGAAAGCATCGATCTCGTCGTCGAGTATGAACTCGCTGCGGCCAGCGTCCGCCTTGCCGAAGGCGTGCAGCGGCAGAAACTCGTCGTAGCCATCCTCCTCCGCCGATGAGGCCGGGGCTTCGGCCTGCATCCCGTGACCCGCATAGGTGAGGAAGACGGTATCACCCGGTCCCGACCGTTCGAGGGCGCCGTTCCAGGCTGCGATGACGGCATCGCGGCGGGCCTCGCCATCCAGCAGTACCGTCACATCGGTCATCCCGATGGCTCGGAACGTCGTCTCGAGATCGCGGGCGTCGTTCACGGCGCCACCGAGGTCGGAGAGGATGCCGTCCGGATCGAGATAGTCGTCGATGCCGACGACGACCGCGCGCCATTGCGTCTCGACGGACGCGGCGACGGTGGCGGTCCACGCGAGCAGAAGACAGGCCGCAATCCCCAGGACAGCTGCGGTGGCTTGACTAGGACCCGTTGCACGCATTGTCGTACCGCCCGCTCTCCTGGTTGCCTTGTCCGTAGTAGACCTCGACGCGCCGATTGATCCGCCAACGCTCCTCCTGTGTGAACCGGTCGGGATTGTCGATGTTCACCGGAATGCGTTCGCCGCACCAAAGCGCGCGGATCGTTCCGGCGAATCCGTTCTGCTGGAGGTAGGTCCGGATCCGGGTGGCCCGGCGGCCGGACAGGTCGAGGTTGTAGGCGTCGTCGCCGCGTTCGTCGGTGTGCCCGATGATCGTGATCTCGTTCGGGCTCTCGCGCCGCAGGATCGGGAGCAACCGCTCCGCCGTCACGCGACCCTGCTGGTCAAACTCGTCGGACCCGGTGACGAACGTGATCTGTGGCGTCTTCTTCGGTACCCCGATCCCCCGGACGCTTGGCGCGAAATAGGCGGCGGTGCCGCCTCCGCGCGTCGTCGGCTCGACCGGGATCTCGGTGAGAACCAGCGCCTCTGATGCCGCAGCATGAACCGCGTGGATGGTCTCGGCCGAGGGCGCCTTGGCGGTGTAGCCGGTATGCTCCATAAGGTTGAGCGCCTGGAAATAGTGTCGCGTTGCGGCGTCGTAGCGTTTCAGGTCCATCGCGAGCGAGCCGAGCTGAGCGCGCATTTCCCAGTGATCGGCATAGGGGAGGTACTCTTCGACTTCGCGATAGAGGGCGTCGATTTCGGCTCCCCGCTGGCGCTCGACGCCAGCGATCCGGGCTACGAGGAGACCGAGGTGAGAGCGCGCCGCGATGCGATTCTTCGGGGGACAGAACACATCGATATCAGTGATCAGCCCGCGGGCGGCGGCACTGTCGTGGGCTTTCAGGCTCTGCGCGAAACTGGTGATGAGGGAGCGACAGTTGTTCGCGTCGCCGGCGGTATCGCCTGCTGCCGGACCCGCCAATGCGATCCCAAATACCGCGGCGATCCCGAGGCCGGGTCCGATTAGCCGTTGCCGCATACTTACGCCTGATCTCCGCGTCATCTCGCTTCGCCCCACCTTCGCCTCGCGTCCGCCACGCGTCGCGTACGGCCTAGCCTTGCCTCGAATTCATCATCCGTCCAGGATGGAAATCAACCAAAACCCGAATCCTTGCGCCCTTGCGCTCCCGCCCATTGCAGGGCGCCGCCGGATTTGGTGGATGGACACTGTCGAGCCGGTCCTTGACGCAGGCGCAGCGATCCGGCGGGGCACCGTGCGACGTGCCGCGGACTCGACCGGGAGCGCGGTGGGGCCGAAAAGAGCTGACTTCCGGGGACCGGCGGCGTGTCGGGCAGAGCCGGATCAGCGTGCGACCGCGTGGCGCGGTACGACCGTCTCGGCTGCATCGGCAGGCGGTTCCATCTTCTCCGCGTGGTGACAGGCGACGGTGTGATCGGTATCGCCGATGGTCCGCAGGGCGGGGATGGCCCGGGCGCAGTCCGCGGTCGCCATCGGGCAGCGGGTGTGGAAGACGCAGCCCGTGGGTGGGTTCAGGGGGCTCGGCGGGTCGCCTTCGAGCAGGGCGCCACGGCGGCGGGCCCGGGGATCGAGCCGGGGGGCGGCGGCTATCAGCGCGCGCGTATAGGGGTGTCGCGGCGCCGAGAACACCTGGGCGGCGGGGCCGGTCTCGACCATGCGGCCGAGGTACATGACCACGACCCGGTCGCAGATGTGTCGCACGATCCCGAGATCGTGGGAGATGAACAGGTAGGTCAGGCGGTGGGCTTCCTGCAGGTCGAGCAGCAGGTTCACCACCTGGGCTTGGATCGACACGTCGAGGGCGGCAACGGCCTCGTCGCAGACGATGAAGCTCGGCGACACCGCCAGAGCACGGGCAATCACCGCGCGCTGCAGCTGGCCGCCGGACATCTGGTGTGGATAACGCGCCAGCATGTGGCGCTCGAGTCCGACGGACTGGAGCAGTTCATCCATTCTCTGTGGGCGGTCCGCAGCCTCGCCGATCTCGTGTACATCGAGGATCTCGCGGATCTGCGTGCCGATCGTCAGGCGCGGATTCAGGGCACCGAACGGGTTCTGGAAAATCATCTGCATCTGCTGACGCAACTGACGCCATTCGGTGCTGCCGCGCTCGGCGGAGACCGTCCGGCCGCGGAACCGGACCGTACCTCCGCTCGGGGCGAGTAGGCCGAGCACGAGCTTGCCGATCGTCGACTTGCCACAGCCGCTCTCGCCGACAAGGCCGAGGGTTTCCCCTTCGCGGACCTGGAAGGAGACGTCCTGGGCGGCCGTCACAATCCGCTTGGCGCCGAGAAAGGGGATCGACCGGCCGACCGGAAAACGCCGCGTGAGTTTGTGTACATCGACCAGGACTGTCATGAATCCTCTCTGTTGAGCGGGTGATGGCAGGCCACGCCGCCGGCCGCACCGTCGGTCGCGGTGAGCGGTGGCGGGATGCTCTGGCAGCGGTCGCTGGCCCGTGGACAGCGTGGGGCGAAGCGGCACCCGGCCGGGTAGTCGCGCGGCGCCGGGACCGTCCCCTCGATCAGCGGCAGGCGACGGTTGATGCTGGCACCGCCCGGCAGTGAGCGCAGCAGGCCACGGGTGTAGGGGTGGCGGGGCGCCTCGAAGATCTGCTCTACCGGCCCGGTCTCAACGACGCGGCCGGCATACATGACCGCTACGTCGTCGGCGGTCTCCGCCACCACGGCGAGGTCGTGGGTGACCAGGATGACGGCGGTCCCGGTGTCGCTTGCCAGGCGGCGCATCAAGTCGAGGATCTGTGCCTGGATGGTGACGTCGAGGGCGGTGGTCGGCTCGTCGGCGATCAGCAGCCGCGGCTTGCAGGCGAGCGCCATCGCGATCATCACCCGCTGGCACATACCGCCGGAGAGCTGGTGCGGAAAGCTGCGGGCCCGTGATGCCGGATCGGGGATACCAACCAGACGCAGCATCTCGATCGCCCGCTCCTGGGCGGCCGGCATGGAGAGACCCTCGTGCAGGTGCAGGGCTTCGGCGATCTGCCAGCCGACCCGCTTGACCGGGTTCAGGGACGACATCGGATCCTGGAAGATCATCGCCACGTCGCCGCCGCGCAGTTCCTGCATGTCCCGCTGGTTGAGGTCGGTCAGGTCACGGCCGGAGAAGCGGATGCGCCCCGAGAGGATCCGCCCGCGCTCCGGCAGCAGACGGAGGATAGACAGGCAGGACACCGACTTGCCGGAACCGCTTTCGCCTACCAGGCCGAGGGTGCGCCCCGCGCCCACATCCAGGTCGACGCCGTCAACGGCGACCGTGGTCTCGCTGCCGTCAGCCGACGTGAACCCGACCCGTAGCCCCGAGACCTGCAGGAGCGGTGGCTCGACGATACGCTCGGCATGGATCGAGGGCAGGGCGCTCCGGGCGTCCTTGGGAGATGTTTCGCTCATCGCAGGCTCGGGTCCAGGTGGTCGCGCAGCCAGTCGCCGAGGATCGAGACTGACAGGGTTATCAGGAAGATCATCATGCCCGGGATCACGGCGATCCACGGCGCCTGAAGGAGGTAGTCGCGGCCGTAGCCCAGCATCTGGCCGAGGCTGGTCATCGGCGGCTGCACGCCGAGGCCGAGGAAGCTCAACGAGGTCTCGAGCAGGATGGTGCCCGGCAGGTTGATCGTGAACTGGATCATCAGCGCCGGGAGGATGTTCGGCAGGAGATGCCGGGCGTAGAGCTTCCAGGTCGGCACGCCGAGGGAACTCACCGCCTCGATGTAAGTCGCCTGACCGCTGGACAGCGTCATGCCGCGGGCGAGGCGGGCATAGCGCTCCCAGCCGTCGATGCCGACGACGATCACCAGCACCCAGAAGTTCCCGGAGAAGAACGCCAGCACGGCAAGGGCGAAGATGATGAACGGCAAGGAGGACTGGGCGTCGACGAGCATCATGATGACCTCGTCGGCCCAGCCACGGAAATGGGCGGCGACGATGCCGAGGAGGGAACCCAGCAGGGCGCCGATTCCGGTGCCGACCAGGGCGATGGCGACCGAGATCTTGGTCCCGTAGATCACCCGGCTGAGCACGTCGCGGCCGAGGTCGTCCGAGCCCAGGACGTAGCGCCAGTCGCCGCCCATGAAGACCGGTGGGTTGCGGATTTCGAACAGATCCTGCTGGGCGTGGTCGTAGGGCTGCAGGAGCGGGGCGAAGATCGCCACAAGCAGCACCAGGGTGAGGTAGGCGCCGGCGATGATGACGATCCATGGCCGGTCGAGCCTCAGCCGCCGGAGCCGGCTTGGCGGATGCTGGATCACAGCACCGTGCTGCACGCGATCTGCGGCGGTGTCGGCTTGAGCCATGGCGATGACCTCAGGGTTTCTCGGCGGTCCCGCGGACCCGGGGGTCGAGGACCGCGTAGAGCAGGTCGACCATCAGGTTCACGAAGATGATGCTGGCGGCGATCAGCAGGATGATGGCCTGGACCACGGCGTAATCGCGGGCGCCGACCGCCTGATAGAAAAGGCGGCCCATGCCCGGCCAGGCGAAGACCGTCTCGATGACCACCGTCCCACCGATCATCAGGCCGAACTGAAAGCCGAGCACGGTGACCGTCGGGATGGCGGCGTTCGGCAGGGCGTGCCAGCGGATCCGGCGGCCGTATGATGCCCCCTTGGCCCGAGCGGTTCGGATATAGGACTGGCGGATCACCTCAAGGATCGACGAGCGGGTGAAGCGTGCGATTTGAGCACCGGCGGCGAGGCCGAGGGTGACTGCCGGCATCACCATATGGGCCAGCGTGTCCGACCCCGAGGGCGGCAGCCATCGGAGCTGCAGCGACAGGAAGATGATGAGGAGCAGGCCGAAGAAGAAGTTCGGCATGGAGTAGCCGAACACCGCGGTCACCATGACCAGTCGGTCGACCAGCGTGTTTCGGTTCAGGGCGGCGATGACGCCAAGTGAGACCCCGAAGATCACGGCGCCGCAGTAGGCAACGATGCCGAGCTGCAGGGTCTTCGGCAGGCGTTCCAGCACGATCTCGATCGCCGGCTTGAAGTCGAAGAAACTGACGCCGAAGTCACCCTGGAGCAGAGAGCCCAGATAGGTGACGTACTGTTCGTAGACCGGGCGGTCAATGCCCCAGCGCTCCTTGTAGACGTCGATGATATACTGCGGCGTGTCGTCCGGCAGGAGGACATAGGTCGGATCGCCCGATGCCCGCAGAATGAAGAAGACGGCGGTAACGACAAGCAAAAGCGTCGCAATTGCACGCAGAGCTTTCGTGGAAATCATTACCAGCATGCGTCGCCTCCGCGCTTCAGCCCGGGGACGGTAGGCCGCGATCAGTTGCCGAAATGTGGCGAGAATAAAAAAGTAATTGGTACATTGTTTAGTTTTTGTGAATCATTCCATTGTTCGAATTCAGTAGAGCATCAAGGATATTAAAACAGAATACTATTATCGATTTCACCGTTTTGACTTGATTTCACCGCGCAAGGTTCACCGAGCCGTCACCGTAATGGCGCGGACGATGGAGAAGGCTGTTGCGGGCGTCCCGAGGGGCGCTGCTTCCGGCCGGCCCCGGCTTCGGAAGCCCCAGCCCATCCGCTCCCTGGACAGGTACGGCGCCACGCCTCTGCCGGGGGTCCTGCCGAGGAAAGAGGACATGAGAAAACAACTGATTGCGGGAATGGTCGCGGGCGTTGTCGCGCTCACGGCGATGCCGATGACAGCACATGCCGACAGTCGCCCGGAACTCATCATCGCCATGGCGGCGATGCAGCGCGCACATCCGGCGATCGCGGAATCCAACTACGACAGCCGGGTCATCAAGTCGGTCATGGACGGCCTGCTGAACCGCGACTGGCTGAACGGCCCGAACGGCAATGACGGCACCGAGATCGTTGCCGGCATCCTGACCCAATGGGATCAGATCTCCGACACAGTGTGGGAGTTCAAGGTTCGCCAGGGCGTCAAGTTCCACAACGGTCGCGACCTGACGGTCGAGGACGTGGCCTTCACCATCTCCGAGGAGCGGCTGTGGGGCGAGAAGGCCCTCCAGCCCCATTCGCTCGCCTCCAGCCTTGCCGGTGTCGAGATCGTCGACGCCGAGACGATCCGGGTGACGACCAAGTATCCCGATCCGGTTCTGCTGCACCGCCTGGCCCATGTGATCGGCCACGTGGTTCCGGCCAAGGAGTATCGGGAGCTCGGCCCGGAAGCCTTCGCCGCCGCGCCGATCGGCACCGGTCCGTACAAGTGGGTTCGGATGATTGCCGACGAGGAGATCGTCCTCGAGGCGTTCGACGACTACTGGGGCGACACGCCGCCGCTGAAGCGCCTCACCTTCAAGGCTGTGCCGGAGACCTCCGCCCGGATCGCCGGTCTGGTGACCGGTGAATACGACATCATCACGTCGGTGCCGCCGGACCAGGCCGAGCTGATCGACCGCGAGGCCAACTACGAGTCCCGCACGATCGAGGTGGAGAACATGCACCACCTCACCTTCATGACCGGCTGCGGCGAGGAGAGCCAGGCCTGCGAGCGCAAGTCGGCGGTTCACGACCCGAGGGTGCGCAAGGCCATGGTCCTTGCGGTTGATCGGCAAAAGATCGCCGACCGTCTCTGGAACGGCATGGCGGAGGTTCCGGGCGGTCCGAACTGGGCGATGTTCGGCAAGCTGTTCGATGCCGGGCGCAAGCCGCTGCCCTACGACCCGGACCAGGCCAAGGCGCTGCTCAAGGAGGCCGGCTACGACGGCAAGGAGATCGTCGTCGCGGTGACCGCCGGTTACTACGTCAACGGCGATCGGGCCGTGCAGGTCATGATGCAGATGTGGGAGCAGGTCGGCCTGAACGTCCGCCTGCAGTTCGTCGAGAACTGGTCCCAGATGCGGCCTTACGGTTGGCAGGATCTGTGGCTCAACTCCTCGAATATTCGCATCCCTGACCCGCTGACCCCGTTTTGGTGGCGCTTCGGCGAGCCGTCCGCGTCCTATCAGACCCGCAAGGTCGTGTCCGTGAGCGACGACTACAAGCGGGTCGGCAACGTGCTGGAGCGGACCCTCGACGAGGGTGCGCGGATCGCGGCGTTCGAGGAGGGCCTCGACATCTGGCAACGGGAAAATCCGGCCATCATCATGTACCGACCGCTGGAGATCTATGGCGTCCGCAAGGACATCAAGTGGGTGCCCTACAGTTTCTACTGGATGGATTTCCGCGCCTACAACTTCGCGATCCAGAGCGGCAGCTGACGCGTCCGCCTGCCGGCCGCGCCCTTCGGGGCGCGGCCTTTCTCTTTAGTCAATCCGGAGGACCGACCCGTGATACTTTCCGAGATCCGGCTGCCGAAGGCTGTCCTGCGCCTGGTGCTCGCCGTTTTCGCGATCGCAGCGCCGGCGACGGCGAGCCTCGCCGATGATCGTCCGTCTCTGACCATTGCCATGCCGAACATCAACCGCGGCAGCTATGGCGGTTACGACGCCTCGAACTACGCCTCGCGCATCGTCCACAACCTCTACGACAACGTCATCAAGCGCGACTGGCTGTCCAAGCCGGACGGCACCGGAACCGACCTGGTGCCGGGCCTCGCGGTCTCCTGGAAGCGCACCGCGCCGACCCTGTGGGAACTGAAAGTCCGCCGGGGCGTGAAGTTCCATGACGGCGCCGAGATGACGGCGGAAGACGTTGCCTTCACGCTGTCGCCCGAGCGTCGGGAGATCCGCCCGCACGGTCTTGGCGCACCGATCATTCGGGCCGAGGCGCTCGACGCCGACACCGTGATCGTCGAGACCGATGCACCGGACGCCGCCTTCGAGCATCGGCTCGCGACCCGCATCGGCAAGGTCGTGCCGAAATCCGTCTATACGAAGCTCGGCCACCCGGCTTTCGCCGCCGACCCGATCGGCACCGGCCCGTACTACATCGCCGACAAGTCCGAGGACACCGTGGTTCTGAAGGCGTTCGACGATTACTGGGGCGGGCGTCCGCCGTTGTCGACCATCACCTACAAGGCGGTGCCGGAGGTGTCGGCCCGGATCGCCGGCCTGGTCACCGGCGAGTTCGACATCGTCACCTCGATCCCGCCGCAGCAGGCGGAACTGATCGAGCGCGAGAACGGCTTCCACACTCAGGCTTCGCTGCTCGAGAACGTGCAGCTCATCATGTTCCCGAACGACAAGCGCGAGGACATGGCGGCGGCGCAGACCTCCAACAAGTTGATCCGCCAGGCCATCGTGCACGCCACCGACCGCAAGCTGCTGACCGAGCGGCTGTGGAATGGCCTGAACTCGGTGCCGGAAGGCTTCAGCTTCCCGGAGTACGGCCAGTATCACGTCCCGCAGACGCCGCGACCCTACGATGTCGCCAAGACCAAGGCGTTGCTGCAGGAGGCCGGCTATGACGGCGCGCCGATCAAGGTTGCGATGGTCGGCGGCTATTACGTCAACATGGATCAGGCGGTCCAGGTCATGCAGCAGATGTGGACCGAGGCCGGCCTGAACGTCGACCTGACGATCCAGGAGAACTGGGCGCAGATGAACCCGCGGACCCAGTGGGACGCGTTCCCGATCTCCGCCAACTTCAACTTCCCCGACCCGGCCGCGCCCATGTGGGCCTATTGGGGCGCCGCCCAGGGTCCGCATCGTCGCCAGCGGATGTGGAACCCGCCGGCACGGTTCCTGGAACTCGGCAAGGTGCTGGAATCCAGCCTGGTCCAGGAGGAACGCAAGGCCGCTTTCGCCGAGATGCTGGAAATCTGGGAGGAGGAGGTGCCGGGCATGCTGCTGTACCGCCCGGTCGAGATCTACGGCGTCCGCGACGACCTGAAGTGGCAGAACTACGGCATGTATTGGATGGATTTCCGCGACTACAACGTGTCCTTCGCCGGCCACTGACCGATTCTTCGACGCGGTCCGGCGCACCCGCCGGGCCGCGCGCCCTGCTGTTCGCGCTCCTCTCCCGTCAAGGTGTTCGCCATGTCGAGTTTCCGTCTCGTGATGCTGACCGATACCCATGTCAGCCAGACCCATCCGTTCTTCTTCCACAACTGGGAGGTCGCCCTTGAGGCGGCCAATGCCCTGGCGCCGGACGTCGCGCTGATCACCGGCGACGTCACCTTCAACGGCCCCGATGCGCCGGAGGATCTCGCTTTCGGTGCCCGTCAGGTCGAGAGGCTCTCCGCACCCGTTGTCCGCACCGTGCCCGGCAATCACGATGTCGGCTACTCCCCGGCCGCTTCATCCATGCGCCAGCTCATGACCCCGGGCCGTCGCCAGGCCTGGACCGAGAACTTCGGGCCGGACTTCTGGTGGTTCGACCACGGCGATTGGCGCTTCGTCGGCCTCAACGCCTTTCTCTATGAGAGCGGTGACGAGGCGGAGGAAGCGCAGGATGCGATGCTGGCCGACGCACTCGCTGGCGGCCGGCCGGTCGGCATCTTCCTGCACGTCCCGCCCTTCGCCCACGATCCGGCGGAGACCGACGAGGTCACGACCGGCACCCTGCGCCCGGCCGCCCGCAAGCGCCTGCTCGACACCTGTGTCGAGGCCGGCTCCGTGCGGTTCATGGCCAGCGGCCACCTGCACCGCGACAAGCGCATGCGGTTCCGGGATATCGACTTCATCTGGGCGCCGGGCACCGCGTTCATGTCCTCCGGGCCACGTTCCGAGGCCTGGGGCGGCGAGCCCTGGGTCGGCTTCCTCGACTTCCGGTTCGAGGGCGACAGCTACACCGTGGAGAAGGTCGAGCCCGAAGACATGCTGAACATCGACCTGCGCAACTGGGCCCGGGGCGACAAGCACCGCTACTTCGACATTGCAAGCCAGCCGTTCCGTACCGCCGACTGAAACCACCCGCTCCGGACCCGGACCGCATGACCAAGCGGCTCCAGGTCCGGGCGGGAGAAGAACCTTCGCCGGCACGCCGATATTGCGCGGCTGGCGCCATCATCGTCTGATGAAGCCGGTCTCCAACGCCCTCACATCTCTCGACGCCTCGTGACGGATTGCCGGCAAGCGGCCTTGGGTCAAGGCCAGCTCATTGCCGGCGCCACGGACGGCTTGATGTGTCCGGAACTCCGTTAAGACGTTCTGCCAACGATGCGACGGTGCCTACAACCCAGCGAACCGGTCGGATTGGTTGAAGTCGCCATGACTGACGGGAGTGGCTGCGTGCGGAGGCGACTGCCCAGCATCAGGTCGCCAACAGTCTGGTTGGGCGGCGGCTCTGGGACAGTGTTTTGAGCGGCTTCTCTATCGTCACCCGGGACACTGAGCTGCTTGGCGATCACCTGATTGCAGTATGTTATAACGTAACGTATGAATGGGTACCTTGATTGGAGTCAGAACGTGAATAAGCGGGGGGCGACGCATGCAGACGGAGATGTTGGCGGTTCTTTGCCGGCAGGACCGTCCGTTGACCGCATTCAAGGTTCAGGCGGGGTTATGGGGTTCCAATCCGAGGTTCGCGTCACCAACGATTTATCGAGCGCGAACCGTGCTGGTGGAGCAGGGGCGGGTACATCGTCTCGAGGCCCTGAGTGCTGGTATAGCGGGCCAAGGCTTGGCGCATCAGCGCGCAGTAATCCTGGCCAACAGCAACGACTGCGGCAGCGTCGAGGAAGGCACTGCTCCCCGTTCGCTGATGGGCCACTCGCACACCTCAAGTAGGTTCGGGACTACGCCGGCGCGCCATGTGGTCGACGTCCAAGGCCACTGTGCCGCCTGCGATGGCGGGGAGGTGTCAGGATGAGGGGGATGCACTCCATGGGGCGCCTTCTTCTCCTCGGCGCGGGGCCGCGTTTGATCGGTGCCGCACTGATCGTGGCGGCGCTTTGGGCAGGCTTCTTCTGGGCGACCTCGACGCCGGGGGCGCTATGACCGCGGTTGTCGCCTTCCAGGATCTGACGCTTGGATACGACCGGTTGCCGGCGGTTCACCGACTGGATACCGAGATCGCGCAAGGTAGCCTGACGGCCGTCGTCGGCCCTAATGGGGCCGGTAAATCCACGCTGTTGAAAGGCGTGGTCGGTACCCTGTCGCCATTGGAGGGGCGGGTGGCGTTCGGCGCGCTTCGGCAGGAGGACATTGCATATCTGCCGCAACAGTCGGAGATCGATCAGTCCTTTCCGCTCTCCGTCGTGGATCTTGTCGCCATGGGGCTCTGGCGGGAGATCGGTCCCTTCGGATGGTTCGGCAAGACGCACCGTGCCCGTGTCGAGGAGGCGATCGCCGCCGTCGGACTGACCGGGCTCGAGACCCGCGTGATCGGATCTCTGTCGGGTGGTCAGATGCAACGGGCGCTCTTCGCCCGCCTCCTCTTGCAGGATGCGCGGTTGGTCCTGCTCGATGAGCCCTTCACCGCGATCGACGCCCGCACCATGGCGGATCTTCTTGGGGTGATCCGCCGGTGGCACGGTGAAGGACGGACGGTTCTGGCCGTCCTGCATGATCATGACATTGTTCGGGAGCAGTTTCCGCGCACGCTGATGCTGGCGCGGGAACTCGTCGCCCACGGTCCCACCGACAATGTTCTCACGGCGGAGAACCAGTTTCGCGCTCGCCAGATGTGCGAAGCCTGTGCCGGACCGCCGCATGTCTGCGGCCGGAGTGCGGCATGATCTGGGACGTCCTGATTGCGCCGTTCGCGGATTTTGGCTTCATGCGTCGCGCCCTGTTCGGCTGCGTCGCGGTTTCTGTGGGCGCCACGCCGGTGGGCGTTTTCCTGATGCTGCGGCGGATGAGCCTGACCGGCGACGCGATGGCCCACGCGATCCTGCCTGGCGCGGCTGTGGGGTATCTGGTTTCTGGGTTGTCGCTCGGGGCCATGACCGTTGGCGGGCTTGTCGCCGGCATGGCGGTCGCGTTGCTGTCGGGGCTGGTCACGCGCGTTACCGCCCTGCGCGAGGACGCGAGCCTCGCGGCGTTCTACCTGATCTCTTTGGCTCTCGGGGTCCTGATCGTCTCGACCCGTGGCAGCAATGTCGACCTGATGCATGTGCTCTTCGGCACCGTGCTCGCCCTCGACGACGCCGCGCTGATCTTGCTGTGCTCGATCGCGAGCATCACGGTTCTCGTTCTCGCGACCATGTTCCGGCCGCTGGTCCTGGAATGCGCCGACCCGCAGTTTCTACGCTCGGTCAGCGGGTTGAGCGCGGTGACCCACTTCACCTTTCTGACTCTCGTGGTGCTGAACCTGGTCGGCGGGTTCCATGCATTGGGCACGCTCATGGCGGTCGGCATCATGATCCTGCCGGCGGCCGGTGCGCGCTTTTGGGCCGCCGGCATCGGCGGTCTGATCGTCGCCTCCGGAGCCATCGCCGTGCTGTCCAGCGTGATCGGGCTGCTGCTGTCGTTCCACCTCAGCCTGCCGTCGGGGCCGGCGATCATCCTCGTGGCCGGGCTCGCCTACGGGATGTCGTTGGTGTTCGGGCCGGTGGGCGGTCTCGTCGCGCGGATGCAGCCGCGTTCCCGCCTAGAACTGTGAAAGGACTGCCGATGACGACCCGCAGAACCCTCCTTACATCCGCCGCGGCATTGGTCACCCTGTCTCTTGCCGGACCCGCGTCCGCCCAGTCGAGCGAGCCGGTCCCGGTCGTCGCGACGTTCTCCATCCTTGGCGACATGGTGGCGCGCATCGGCGGCGAGCATGTCTCGGTCACCACGCTCGTCGATCCCGATGGGGACGCGCATGTCTATCAACCGACCCCGGCAGATGCCCGGTCGGTCCGCGAAGCCAAGGTTCTGTTTGTGAACGGGCTCGAGTTCGAAGGCTGGATCGACCGTCTCGTGGACGCCTCTGGCTTCAGTGGCACCCGAGTGGTGGCGACCCAGGGGATCGAGCCGATCGCGTTCGACGACCATGACGATCACCACGGCCATGGCAAAGACGAGCACGATAAGGACGACCATGGCCATGCGCACGACGGCAAGCATGGCGATGACAAGCACGACGCCCATGCCGGTCATGACCATGGTGCGTTCGATCCGCATGCCTGGCAGAGCCTTGGAAATGCGGTGACGTATGCCGAGAACATCATGATCGCTCTGGCCCAGGCCGATCCGGACAATGCGGCCGCGTTCTACCGGAACCGCGTCGCCTATGTGGCCGAGATCAAAGCGTTGGATGCGGAGGTTCGAGCCCAGATCGACCAACTGCCAGAGAACAAGCGCACCGTCGTGACCTCACACGACGCGTTCCAGTATTTCGGTCGCGACTACGGACTGGTCTTTCTCGCGCCTCAGGGACTCAGCACGGAGGCCGAGGCATCGGCGAAGGATGTCGCCCATCTGATCGAGCAGATGCGCAAGGAAGGCATTTCGGCGGTCTTCGTCGAAAACATCACTGACGCGCGGCTGCTCGAACAGATTGCCCGCGAGACCGGTGCCACGATCGGCGGAACCCTCTATCCGGGAGCCCTTTCCGGTCCGGACGGCCCGGCAGCCACTTATCTCGACATGATGCGCCACAACGCGACGACGCTCGCGACGGCGCTTGGGTCGTAACGCGCCGCCAGCGCCGCGGCTGACGACACCTTCCGCATACCACCAACAGAGCACTGTAACGTCAGGGGACATTCTATGTTGAGAAACCGGCTCATGATTCCTGGGGCATTGGCCGTCCTGGTGGGCGCCTCGGTCCAGGCGACGCCTGCCGTGGCGCAAAGCCTGGAGGAGCGACTGAACGCGCTGGAGCAGGACTATGTGAAGATCCTGGTCCGGGAGCGTGAGAAGCAGGAAGAGATAGAGCAACTCCGAGAGGAGCTTGAGCGTCTACGCCGCGGCGACCGGACGTCTCCCGATGCATCACACGGACATGGACATGGGCATGGGCACGCCCACGAAGGGGACAAGAAGCAGGGCAGCTCGACCGCTTCCCAAGCCTCGACCCAGGAAGGCCACGACCACGCCCATGACCACGGCGGCCACGGTCATCACGACGATCATTCGAACGGGTACAGCTCCGTCCTGCTCGAGACGGAGGACGTGATCGTGTACGCGCCGGCCATCGGCGTCGACCTCTCCCTCTATCAGGACGATGGCGACACAGCCCTGGAAAGCCGGCTGGAGGAGCTCGCGGGTTTCGGCGGCGGCCATTCGCATGGGGAGGGCGAGGAAGGTCACGGCCTGGAGGATGGCTTCAACCTTCGTCACGCGGAAGTCGGTCTCGCTGTGGGCCTGAAGGGCATCGCCCGAGCCCAGGTGTTGTTCAACGGCTCAGAGGATGGCGTCGAGACCGAGGAGGCCTTCGTCGTATCAGAGCCCATCGGCGACGTCCTCACCCTGAAGGCCGGTCTCTTTCGCAGCGGCTTCGGATTCTTCAACGCCAAACACTCGCCCGAGTGGGATTTCGTCAACCAGCCGCTGGCGAACTTCGCTCTCCTGGGTGACCACGGATTGGATGGGCTTGGCGGACAGGCGGTATTTTCACCGGGCAACGGCCGGGTGACGTTCGGCGTGGAAGCGTTCAACGGTGATGGCGAGACACTGTTCTCGCGCGAGGACGGCATTGAGGACCAGGACAACCCCGGCGTGATCGTCGGCTGGATCAAGGGAGATGCTTTCCGGACTTCCAGCAGCACGCTTCGCCTTGGGTTTGCCGGAGGATACGGAATCCACCAGCAGGAACTTGAAGCGCATGAGCATGAAGAAGAAGAGGAGGAACACGAGCACGAACACGAGGAGGAAGAGGAAGAAGAGCGCTTCGGTGACGGTCGTGCCTGGTTCATTTCTCCCGGGTTCGAGTTCGTGAGCCAAGGCAGTGGCCCTCGCCTCGAGGGGGATTGGACCGTCCGCGGCGAGTACATCTATCGCTTCAAAGATCTCGATATTGTCGACGAGTCGGAGACCTACGAAGCGAAACAGGACGGCTACTATCTGGAGGCCTTGTATGGCGTGACGCCGAGCTTCCAGATCGGTGCCCGGTTCGATCAGATTGGCTTGGTCAACTCGATCACGGACGAGGACGAGAAAACCAGCTACGACAGTAGTGAGCAGATCTCGCTTGTTGGATCCTACTGGTTCAACGACTGGGCTCGCCTGAGCGGACAGGTGGGTTTCGGCGACTACGCGTTCGAGGACGGCAACGACGAGGTTATGCACGGTTCCCTGCGGTTCACCATGCAACTTGGCCCTCACTTCCACTGACGAAGCCGACCCTTTGATGGTCAACGAAGGCACCGCCGCGGCTGATGCGGCGGTGCCGCAATCTGGCTGACGGGACCAACAATCACGTGCCGGGACCATTCACCTCGAACGGCGAACAGGGAAGTATGGACCGCGAACAGCGAACTCGTTGACCTGCAGCAGGAAGTTTCAGCTGCCACGCTCTTCTCAAGCCCTCGCTCTCAGCTAACCTGCCGCGGCGCCTGGAAACTGGCAGTTCCCGCTTTCTCCAGCACCTTCGACGCTCTCAGGCATAGATCCTCGCGCCAAGGAGCCGCGATCACTTGTACGCCAATCGGGAGGCCGGCAGAGGCAACGGGAACCGCGCAGACCGGCAAACCGATGGCCGAAATCGGTTGAGTGAACAGGCCGATATTCGGGCGCAGCAAGACCTCCCGACCATGGATCATCACGGTCCGCTGGCCGATCTCCGGGGCCGGGAAGGGGGTCGCCGGGGCGATCAGCACGTCGACCTCGCGGAACACCTTGGCGAACTGATCGCGATACCAGCGGCGGACCTGCTGCGCGCGGGCGTACCAGGCGCCCGGCAGCATCGCGCCCGCGAGGAAACGGTCGCGGGTGTCAGGATCGAAGTCGTCGAGCCGGGCGCGCAGGTTCTTCATGTGCAGTGCCGCGCTCTCTACATTGGTGATCAGAAACGCGGCGGCCCGACCCTCGGCCACACCGGTCACCTCGACCGGTCCACGGGCATCGAGGGCCGCGGCGACGGACTGGACGGCGGCATCCGCCTCCGGCATACCCTCGGGCGAGAAATAGCCGCCCAGGGTGGCGATCCTCAGGCCGTCGATCCCGGCATCCAGGGAGCCGGTGACCGATTCGACCGGACGGTCGGCGCAGGCAGGATCCCCGTCAGCCGGGCCCTGCATGACATCGTAGGTCACGGCCAGGTCGCGAACCGACCGGGCGAGCGGGCCGAGATGGTCGAGGCTGTCGCAGAACGGAAAGCTGCCGGCCCGGCTCAGTCGGCCATAGGTCGGTTTCAGGCCGAAAACGCCGCAGAACGAGGCCGGGACCCGGATCGATCCGTTGGTGTCGGAGCCCAGGGCGAAGGCGTCGAGGCCGGCCGCCGTCGCCGAGCCGCTGCCCGAGGACGAACCGCCGGCCATACGGGTCGTGTCGTGCGGGTTGCGGCAGGTGTCGTCATTCGCGTTCTCGCCGGTGAAGTCGTAGGCATATTCACCCATGTTCAGGCCGCCGATCAGCACCGCTCCGGCGGCGGTGAGTCGGCGGATCAACACCGCATCGGTCTCCGCCGGCGGCAGGTCGCGGTTGATCTTCGAGCCAGCCCGGGTCGGCAGGCCCTCGATGTCGAACAGGTTCTTCACCGCGAACGGGACGCCGGCGAGCAGACCGAGCGGCCTTCCGGCCGCGCGGTCGGCGTCGATCCCGCGCGCCTGGGTCAGGGCCCGGTCGGCCGTGACATCGGTGAAGGCGTTGACCGTCGGATTGGTCGCGGAGACCCGGTCGAGGGCCGCACTCGTGACAGCCTCGGCGGTGACCGTGCCGGCAGCGATCGCCTCGGCGACCCGCCAGGCGGGGGCGAAGGGGTCAGGTCCGCTCATGCGCCGTCACTCTCGGTCTCGGCGTCGCAAGCGTAGGTGGGATCGAACACGGCCGCCAGGGCCAGCGTACCCTCGGGCACCGGTGCGGCTTCCAGCAGGGCCACCATGTCCCGGACGATGGTGAGGAAGGGCTTCACCGACTCGATCCGTTGCTCGTCGAGGTCGAGGTCCAGCATCGGCGCCGTCGCGCGGATGTAGGCGTCGGCGTCGAATGCGGAAGCCGCCATGCAGTTCTCCTGATCTGTCCGGGTGGGTCGTTCTGGCGGAGGCAGCAGGCTCACATGGGCCGCCACCACCCGCCAGCCCTCGGGCATGCGCACCCAAGTCTGGCTCTGGCGTCCCATGCGGCCGTTGGATCTCCGCCGATACTCAGTGAAGGCGATGGCATGGTCGGTGCCATAGGAGGTGATCGCCGTTCGGGTCAGATCCCGAGCGATGTCGCTGACGTCCCGGGCGCTGCGGTAGGAAGAGATCTCGGCGAAGCCGTACAGCGCCTCCTGCGGGCCGTAGCGGATGGTCTCGGGCGCGTTCAGGAACAGCTCGTTCAGCACCGCGATGTCGTTCTCCATCAACGCGGTCTCATAGCGTCGGAACGCGGCCTCGACCTCGGCCCGGACCTCGGGGATATTGATCTCCATCGCGCGTTGCTACTCGGCAGCTTTGGAGACTTGTGTCGCCTCCAGGGCCGCGATGGAGGCCGGCGGCATCGGCGTGGCGTCGATCAGGCTGCGGGTATAGGGATCGGCGGGCGCCACCATTATGGATTCCGCAGCTCCCTCCTCGACGACCTGACCTTTGCGCATGACGATCACTCGGTCGCAGAGCAGGCGAACCACGTGCAGGTCGTGGCTGACGAAGAGATAGCTGACGCCGAGCCTGGCCCGAAGCTCGGCGAGCAGATTCAGCACGATGGCCTGGATCGACACGTCGAGCGCCGCTGTCGGCTCGTCGAGGATCAGCAGGCTCGGCCGCGAGGCCAGGGCCCGGGCGATTCCGACCCGCGCCTTCTGACCGACGGAAAGCTGGTGCGGAAAGCGGTCCAGCAGGGTCAGCGGCAGACCGACCTGAGTGGCCAATTCCTCGACCCTTCCGGCCGGTTTCTCGTCGGTGAGGCGCCGGATCGGATCGGCGATCGCTTGGCGTGCGGTGAACCGCGGGTTGATGCTGTCGGTGGCGTCCTGGAACACCATCTGCAGGCGACCGCGCCGCGGATCCCGGGCGAACCTCGCTGCTGGGGTGTCGGTGAGCGGCTTGCCGTCGAGCAGGATCTCGCCGCTGGTCGGATCGAGCAGGCGCATGACCATCGACGAGGTCGTGGACTTGCCGCAGCCGGACTCGCCGACCAGGCCCAGGGTCTCGCCCTCACGGATGTCGAAGGAAATGTCGTCGACCGCCACCGCCTCGTCGGCGCCGCGGCCGAACACCTTGCGCAGGTTCCGCACCTCAAGCAGCGGTGCCCCGAGGACCGGACGTGCCGGCGAGGGAACCGGCGGCTCGACCAGGTCGCCGATCTCCGCACCGGGGCGGGGGGTCGAGCGGATCAGCCGGCGCGTATAGGCGTCCCGCGGATCGGCGAACAGGGCTTTCGGGTTGCCGGCCTCGACCACCTCGCCGTCCTTCATGACGACAATGCGGTTGCAGTATTCAGCCGCCAGGCCCAGATCGTGGGTGATCAGGATCGAGCTCATTCCCCGGTTCCGGGTGAGCTCGGCCAGCAGGTCCATCACCACCTTCTGGGTGGTCACGTCCAGGCCGGTGGTCGGCTCGTCGGCGATCAGCAGGCGCGGGTCGCAGGCCAGCGCCAAGGCGATCACCACGCGCTGGCACATGCCGCCCGACAGCTCGAAGGGATAGGCGTTGTAACGCTTCTCCGGATCCTCGATGCGTACCGCCTCCAGCGCCTCGATCGCGAGTTTCCGTGCCGTGCTGCGGGTCGCCGTGCCGTGGCGGCGCAGAACGTCCTCGATCTGGTGGCCGACCTTGCGGATCGGGTTCAGGGCGGCGCGCGGGTTCTGGAACACCATGGAAATCTCGCGCCCGCGCATCTCCCGCATCTCGCGGTTGGTGAGGCCGGTCAGGTCGATCCCGTCGAAGGTGATCTGGCCGCCGGCTATCCTGCCGCTGCGCTCCAGGATGCGCATGACGGCGTAGGAGCTGACCGACTTGCCGGACCCGCTCTCGCCGACGATGCCGAGGGTCTCCCCCTTGGCCAGCGAGAAGCTGACCCCGCGCACCGCGTTCACGGCCCCGCGGCGGGTATTGAAGGTGACGCTGAGATCCTGGACGTCGAGGAACATCGCTCCGGTCCCCTTCTCTAGGTTCGCTGCCGGGGATCGAAGATGTCGCGCAGGCCGTCGCCCAGCAGGTTGAAGGCGAAGACGGCGGTCATCAGGGCAAGGCCGGGGAAGAAGGCCAGCCACCATTCGCCGGAGACGACAAAGTTCGCCCCCTCCGCCACCATGATCCCCCACTCCGCGGTCGGCGGGCGCACGCCGAGGCCGATGAACGACAGCCCGGCGGCGTTGAGGATCGCCCAGCCCATGTTGAGCGAGATCTGCACCATCATCGGTGGCAGGGCGTTCGGGAAAATGTGGAAGGCGAGGACCTGGACGTCGGTGTTGCCTGAGAGCCTGGCAGCCTGAGCGAAGCCGGCGTTACGTCGGATCCGCACCTCAGCTCGGGCCACGCGGGCGTAGAACGGCAGATTGATGATGGCCGTGGCGTAGATGATGTTCTCCACCGTATTGCCCATGGCGGCGACGATGCCCATGGCCAGCACGAAAAGCGGGAAGGCCATGATTGTGTCGACGAGACGGCCGGTGACCGCGTCGGTCCATCCGCCCCAGTACCCGGCGGCGGAGCCGATCGCCGCCCCGACGACGAAGGAGAGCGCGACGGCGGCGACCGAGATCACCAGATCGAGCCGGGTGGCCACCAGCACCCGGGAGAACACGTCGCGTCCGAGATTGTCGGTGCCGAACCAGTGGTCGGCCGAGGGTGGTTGCAGAGCACGAGCGGCGTTGGATTCCAACGGGTCGTAGGGCGCGAGCACCGGACCGAACAGCGCGACCAGGACGATGATTGCGAACAGAGCGAAGGCGAAGGCGGTGATCGGGTTTTCGCTGAGCACATAGACGACGTGGTCAAAGAAGCCGCGCTCGCGTGTGTCGGGGGTGGTCGCACTCATGGCCTAACCCTCCCGGGTCCGCGGATCGACCAGGGTGTAGATGATGTCGATCGCGAGATTGAGCAGAACGAAAAGGATCGCCATGGCGAGCACGAAGCCCTGCACGGCGGCGTAGTCGGAGACCACCAGGGCCTCGACCGCGTAAGAGCCGATGCCGGGCCAGGAGAACACCTTCTCCACCAGCACGTTGGCGCCCAGCATGAAGGAGAACACCATGCCGAGCGTGGTGATCACCGGCAGCATCGCGTTCTGGAAGGCATAGCCGAACACCACCTGGTTTTCACCGAGACCGGCGGCGCGCGCGGTGCGTATGTAGTCCGATGACAGGGCCTGCAGCATCGCCGCCCGCGCCATGCGGGCGAGCGGAGCGAGGGTGAACAGGGCCAGCGTGCTGGCCGGCAGGATCAACTGGCGCAAGGCGCCAAGCGCGGTCTCGGTGTCGCCGATCAGCAGGGCGTCGACGATGTAGAACCCCGTGACCTCCGGCGGCGACAGGTAGATGAAATCGAGCCGGCCCAGCGGCGACGGTGCCCAACCCAGCAGGTAGTAGAAGACGTAGACCAGCACGATGCCGGTGAAGAAGGTCGGCAGAGACACGCCGGCGGTAACCAGGCCGCGGCAGGCGTGGTCGATCCATCTGCCCTGGTGTACCGCCGCGGCGACGCCAAGCGGTAGGGCGATTGCGCAGGACAGAATCAATGCCGTTAGGGTCAGTTCCAGCGAGGCCGGCAGCCGGCGGGCGAGTTCCTCGACCACCGGCTGACCGGTCGACAGGCTGTTGCCGAGATCGCCGCCGATGAGGTCCCAGACATAGTGCAGGAACTGGACCGGCATGGAGCGGTCCAGGCCCATGGCCGCCCGGATCTCTGCGATCGAGGCTTCGGTTGCGGCGGGGCCCGCGAAATAGGCTGCCGGGTCGCCGGGCAACATCCGAGTCAGGATGAAGCTGACGATGACGACCCCGACCAAAGCCGGGATCGCCTGCAGGGTGCGGTAGAGCACCAGTTTCGCGCGGGGGCCCATCCGCATCAGGCCTTGAATCCGCGGGCGTCGAGCTGGCGGTGGAACCAGTACTCGTAGCCTTCCATGTCGCGGGTGCCGACGTTGAGGGCCGGCTGGAACAGGGCGATGCGCGGCACCTCGTCCCAGGCGATGGCGATCATCTTCTTGATCAGCGGCGCATAGCCCGGATCGTCGACCGGCATGTGCAGCGCCTCGGCGGTGAGGGTCTCGATCTCCTCATTCCGGTAGTTCGAGGAGTTGAACAGATGCCCCTCCAGATAGGCCCAGAAGAAGTAGTAGCAGGGGTAGTTGAGCCAGCCGCCGAAGGTCTCCAGGTGAAGCGGCAGGCGCTTCTCGACCAGCGAGGCGGTGCGCCAGTTCGCGCCGGGGATCTTCTCGATCGTCGCCTTGACGCCGATCTTGGCCAGATTCTCCTGCACCAGCAGGGCGGTCGGTTCCATCCAGTCGGTCTGGCTCAGCGAGATCGACAGCGGCACCTCGAAACCGTCCATGTAGCCGGCCTCCTCGAGCAGCGCCTTCGCTTTGTCCAGGTCCGTGCTGTAGGGGAAGGGCTGCGGCCAGGCGATGTCCGCCGGCGAGGTCGATGCTCCGCCCCACATCGGCACACCGCGGCCGTAAGCGGCGGTCTGAAAGATGTCCTCGTAGGGCACCGACCATGCGATGGCCTGGCGCACCTTCTTGTCCTTGAACGGTTCGAAGGCGAGGTTCGGGTTCAGGCAGTAGATGGCGTTCTCGACCGGCGTCGAGGCGATGGTCACGCCGTCGGCGCCGGACAACTCCTTGGCGTCCTTGTTCGGCATGTTGAAAGACACCTGGATGTCGCCGCGCTCGAACAGGGCACGCCGGGTCGCCTGGCTCGGCACCTCGCGCACAATCACGCGCTTCACCGCCGGGACCGGGCCTGAGGTCCAGTTTTCGTTCCGCTCGTAGACCAACTGCTGGCCCGGCTCCCAGCGCGCGACCTTGAAGGCGCCGGAGCCGGCCGGGGTCTTGTGCAGGTACTCGGTCGCCCAGGGATCGTCGGCCGTCGCGTGCTCCTTGGCGACCTTGGCGTTTATGATCATCGGCACCGGTACCGCCAGGTCCGGCAGGGTAAGCTTGGACGGGCGGAGCAGCTTGATCTTGAAGGTGAGGTCGTCGATCGCCTCGAACTGCTCGGGCTTCTCCAGCGAGCCGGCCTTCATCTGCACCGTCGGGAAGCCGCCGACCGACACCGCCCGGTCGAAGGACCACTTCACGTCCGCGGCGGTGATCGGTAAGCCGTCCTGGAACTTGCCTTCCGGGCGCAGCTTGAAGGTGATGGCGCTGCCGTCCTCGGCGAACTCCCAGCTCTCGGCGACTTCCGGTTCGATGACCGAGTAGTCGTAGGACAGGCTACCGTCGGCCAGGGTCTTGGTGCCGAAGCTGACCAGCCGGTCATAGACGTTGACCGCCACCTGATAGCTCGGCCGGTTGGTGCCGGTGCGGTGGATGTCGAGGCTGTTGATGGTCTGGCCCATGGCCACGACCACGACGCCGTTGCCGGCGGCACTCGCCGGAAGCGAGCGGATGAAGGGAAGGGCGCCGGCGCCGAGAACGGCCGCACCCTTTAGAAAATCGCGCCTGCGCATGTGTCTCTCCTTCCTGTTCGGTCGGTTCTTCAATGGATCGATCATCAGGGGGGGGCCCCCTTGGTTTCGGGCCCCTGGATTTCGGGTCCCCTGGAGTCGAAGCCAAGGGGTCTGGTTCCGGCGGCGAGGTAGGCCCGCCATCCGCCGAATTCGGTGATATCCGTGGCCCCGTCGAGGCCGGCTGCCTCGCAGATGAAGCCGTTGACGGCGGTGCCGTCCTCCAGGCTCACAGTGCCGATGCCGAGCGGCGCTGGGATGCCGCGCAGGAAGTCGCCGAACGTGGCCGAGGGCAGGGCCCAGATTTCGAGCTCGATCGCCGCACCGTCCGCAGACCGGACCAGCCCAGGACGGAACGGCGGGCCGCCGGCGAGGCTGTAAAGCCGGTAGCCGGGGGCCGTTCTGGCGGTGGAGAGAAAGCGGCCACCCAGCCGGGTGAGCTCGCCGTTCAGCGGCAGCCCGGACATATGGGCACCGACGGCGGCGACGGCGATTTCGCCGGCCTGAGGCACAGTTGCCGGGACCGGCTCAGCGGGCAACGTCCAGCCGGTGGCACCCAGGCTGACCCCGGCCCGGCGGTGGAGCCGGGAGGCGAGGGCGGCGGTCAATCCGTCCTGTCCGGCGCGGGCGAGCACGGTGAGGCTGGCCGGCCTGCCGTCGCTGCGCGTGCCGGTCGGCACCGCGATGCCGCAGAGGCCAAGCAGATTGACGAAATTGGTGTAGGTACCGAGCTTAGAGTTCGGGCCGATCGGGTCGGCCTCCAGGTCGGCGACGGTGAAGAAGGTCGGGATGGTCGGTACGCAGAGCAGGTCGAGCCCGGCCATGGCCGTCTCGCATTGCCGGCGCAGCGCCTCCATGCGATAGAAGCTGTTGAAGGTGTCGGTGGCGGAGAAGGTCGCTGCCGCGCCGACGATCTGACGGATCACCGGGTGGACCGCGTCGGGATCGTGTTTCATCAACGGACCGACGACCGTGTGCCGCTCGGCGACCCAAACGCCTCCGTAGAGCATCTCCGCGATCTGATAGAACGGTGTGAAGTCGAGCTCGGTGATCTCGCCGCCGGCGGCCTTCACCGCTGCCAGTGCCTCATTGAACGCCTCTTCCTGGGCGACATCGCCGAAGAACTCGAGCGTGGTCGCATCAGGTACGCCGACTCTGAGGTGGGGTGGAGCAATGCCAAGTTCCGGCACCGGCACGGATTTGGAGAAGGCGTCCGCCGCGTCGTGGCCAGCCGCAGCGCGAAAGGCGCAATAGGCGTCCTCGACCGTCAGGGCGAAGATCGAGATCGTGTCGACCGTTCGACAGGCCGGCACCAGGCCGCTGGCAGAGAGCGCGCCGACCGTCGGCTTCAACCCGACGATGTTGTTGAGCGCCGCCGGAACGCGCCCTGAGCCGGCGGTGTCGGTGCCGAGCGAGAAGCTGACCAATCCGCGAGCGACCGCGACGCCTGAGCCGGAACTGGAGCCGCCTGGAACGATCTCGGGATCGAGCGCGTTTTTCGGCACGGGATAGGGCGACCGCACGCCGACCAGGCCGGTGGCAAACTGGTCCAGGTTGGTCTTGCCGATCAGGATCGCGCCGGCGGCGCGCAGTTTCGCGACCGTGAAGGCGTCCTCTTCCGCTTCATAAGCGAAAGCCGGACAGGCCGCGGTCGTGCGGATGCCGGCGGCGTCGATGTTGTCCTTGATCGCGAACGGAATGCCCCAGAGCGGCTTGGCCGACCCGTCGAAGGGGCCGAGCCGGGCCACCTCACTCTGCGCTACCGCCTCGTCGATCAGCGTGATGAAGATGCCGGGATCGTCCGCCGCCGCGATCCGCCGGTAACATTCCGCGATCACATCCGCCGGTTTGGTTCCCGCGGCGTAGGCGGCGTGCACCGAGGCGATGTCGAAAGCCAGGTCCTGCATAGCGGTGGTCGTTCCCCCCAGTCTGGCGTACGGCCCGGCCGGTCCCGGCCTTCGCAGGTGCGAAGGTTCGGTCGCTCAGCCTGACTGCGCGCCTTGAAACTCTTGAGCAGATATGCGGGGTCTCTCGGTCTCGAGCGACATCTCGCATCTGCAGCAGGAAAAGGGTGCGAACTTTGAGTGACGCTGTCTTCTGCTATGATTGCAGCATTCCGCTGCAATTAATGCAGCGCCCATGGAGGCGGCCATGCGGCATATGACGACGTTGCGCTATATCGATGCGGTCGCGCGCGCGGGTTCGATCCGCAAGGCGGCGGATACCCTGTCGATCACCTCCACCGCACTGAACCGCCGATTGCTGTCGATCGAGGAAGACCTGGGGGTGCCGATCTTCGAGCGCCTTCCGCGCGGTGTGCGCCTCAATGCAGCGGGTGAACTGCTGATCCAGCACATCCGCAACCAGATCTCCGACATGGAACGGCTGCGCTCGCAGATCGCCGATCTCTCGGGGGAGCGTCGAGGCCATGTCTCGATCGCCTGCAGTCAGGCTGTGCTGCCGTACCTGCCCGGTCAGATCGCCCAGTATCGCCATGATCATCCCGGCGTGACTTTCGGTGTGTTTCGTCGCGATCGGGAAGCGGCCGAGCAGGCGCTGGTCGACCATACCGCCGACCTCGCGCTGGTGTTCGAGCCGATCCGGCTTGCCGAGTTCCAGACGATCCTGACCGTGCGCCAGCAGGTCTACGCCATGTTGTCGTCGAACCATCCGCTGGCTGACCGGCCCGTTCTGCGGCTGCGCGAGATCCTGGAGCATCCCTTCGCCCTGCCGACCCAGGCCTATGGGGTGCGGCATCTGCTGGAGATCGCGTTGGTGGACTCACCGATCAAGATGAACCCGGTGATCGAGACGGATAGCTTCGAGTTTCTGCGTTACCACGTGATGACTGAGGGCATCATTTCGTTCCAGATCCCGATCGGGCTGCCGGCCGACAGCCTGCCGCCGGGAATGGTGACCGCACCGATCGACGAGCGCGACGTGCCGACCGGCCTGATCTACATGGGGCAGCTTCGCGGTCGGACGCTGCCCGTCGCTGCCGCCCGCTTCGCCGACCAACTGACCAAGAACTTGGCCGAGCGCTTCGGGTGAAGGCGTTTTGAGTGAGGCTCGTCTGAACGTTGCTCGGTTTGTGTCAGGCCAATCCCGATGATCTGAGCCCCTTAATCTCCTCCAGATTTGAGTAGAGTCCGTCACCTTGTGGAGTGCTCCCGAACGTGCCCCCAGCCGTGGCTAGAGTTTTGGGGCCTCGGTCAGCATCACGGGCTGGCAGAGTGTGCTGATCTCATGAGCGCTACCGGGACCTTGTTCCCGATCGCGCTGTGAGGTCGCTCCTCATTGTAGTCTCTACGCCAAGCCTCCGACTTTTCCGCCGCATCGGCAAGGCTCAGGAACCAGTGGGTGTTCAGGCATTCCGCCAGCAGATCCGCTCCAGGGTCGCCATCACGTTCTCGCCCCGATAGCTGAACCGCGGATCAAGTACCGGTACGTAGCGCGAGAAGGTGTCGACCACCGTCAGCACGCGAAATCTCAATGTACCAGCAAAATGGCAAGGAGAGACTTCGGGCCTTAGGGGTCGATTTTCCGCCACCGCGAGTGTCTCGGGGTACACTAGTGGTCGCGACCGGGCCGCCAAGGGCCTGAAACAACACCACGATTTCCCGCTCACCCGAAAGCGTCCCGCAGAGACCGACATGTCTGGGAAAGAATGGCTGGGGGACCTGGATTCGAACCAGGGTTGACGGAGTCAGAGTCCGTAGTCCTACCGCTAGACGATCCCCCAGCAGGATCGGGACCGATCCGTCTCGGACGGCGACGCTCCCTCGCGGTGAGCCGGGCTTCTAACACAGGCCGGGGCCGGGATGCAAACGTCGAAACGCGGAAGTTTTGCGCCGCCGGAGCGCGCACCGGGAAGGGGGCCGGTGGCAAGGCTGGTGGGGCGTGCGGCGGCCCGCTAGACTGACGTCGACAAACGCGTCGCCACCAAGGCAGACGCGGCGAACAGGGAAGGACGTCAGGGGAATGGGATCCAGCGCGCACCGTGCTGGCCGATCCCGCTCCCATGTCTCGAAGCGACGGTCGGGCGACGGCCGCCCGCCGGGCGCGGAAATTCGGGACGGGATCGGCGACGGCTACATCAGGTCGGCGGGGCATCGTCATGCCGCCGCCGCGCAGCGACCGGGGGCGAGGCCGGGACAAAGGGCAGGACCGGAAACGGGGCCAGGGAGCGGGGCAGGCAGGTCGGGGTCGTGGTCGGGCCGAGACCCAGAGTCGGAGGGAACGGAGGAGGTTCTGGCGGCGCTCGACCTCGGCACCAACAACTGCCGCCTGCTCGTGGCGCGTCCGAACGGCCACGGCGCCTTCCGCGTGATCGACGCGTTCTCGAGGATCGTGCGCCTCGGCGAGGGGGTCGGGAGTTCCGGCCAACTGACCGAGGCGGCGATCGACCGCACGCTCGACGCGCTCAGGATCTGCGGCTCGAAAATGCGCCGGCGCCGGGTGACCCGGTTCCGCGCGGTGGCGACCGAGGCCTGCCGGCGGGCCCGCAACGGGCCGGAGTTCCTCAAACGCGTCGAGCGCGAGACCGGAATCGCTCTGGAGGTGATCTCGTCATCGGAGGAGGCCGGGCTGGCGCTTGCCGGCTGCGGGCCGCTGCTCGACCCGGACGTACCGGGCGCGCTGGTCTTCGATATCGGCGGCGGATCGACGGAGCTCGCCTGGTCGCAGGGGGGAGGGGCGGGCGGCGAGGTCGCCGTGACCTCGATCCCCATCGGTGTCGTCACCCTGGCGGAGACCTACGGCGGCGATCGTTACGGCGACGGCGTCTACGACCGGATGGTCGAGGATGTCGCGGGCTGGCTGCGGGCCTATGAACGCGAGCACGCCATCGCGGCGGAGGCGGCGGCAGGCCGGGTGCAGGTCGTCGGCACCTCGGGCACGGTGACGACACTGGCGGGGGTCCACCTCAACCTGCCGCGCTATATTCGCGACCGGGTGGACGGCGTGTTCCTGGATGTGGCAGACACGCTCAGGATCGGCCGGAATCTGGCGGCCCAGGGATTCGACGAACGCGCCGCGCATCCCTGCATCGGTCGCGATCGGGCGGATCTGGTGGTCGCAGGCTGCGCCATCCTGGAGGCGATATGCCGGCAGTGGCCGGTGGCGCGGATGCGGGTCGCCGACCGCGGGGTGCGCGAGGGCATCCTGTTCGGGCTGATCGCGGGCGGAACCTGAGGGGTATGGGCGGAGCATGGCGAACAGAGGGGCAGGCGGCGGTGCACGCCGGGGATCCGGCAGCCGCCAGACGACGGTCAAGCTGCGGACCGCCCGCGGCCGGTCGGCCTCGTCCCAGCGCTGGCTCCAGCGTCAGCTGAACGACCCCTATGTCGCGGAGTCGAAGCGGCTCGGCTACCGGTCGCGGGCGGCCTTCAAGCTGGTCGAGATCGACGACCGGTTCCGGTTCCTGAAGCGCGGGCAGCGCGTGGTCGATCTCGGCTGCGCCCCGGGCGGGTGGACCCAGATCGCCGTGCAGCGGGTTGGCGCGCCGGAGCAGGGGCAGGTGGTCGGCCTCGACATCCTGCCGCTGGATCCGATCGCCGGCGCCGAACTGCTGCAGGCGGACTTCACCGAACCGGAGGCTCCCGGACTGTTGAAGGCCAGGCTCGGCGGACCGGTCGACGTGGTTCTGTCCGATATGGCCGCATCCTCCACCGGCCACCGCAAGACCGACCATATCCGTATCGTCATGCTCGCGGAGCTGGCGCTGGACTTCGCTTTCGAGGTTCTCGCGCCGGACGGGATCTTCGTCGCCAAGGTGTTCCTCGGCGGCAGCGAGCGCGACCTGCTGGTGCCGCTGCGCCAGGCCTTCCGTCAGGTCCGTCACTTCAAACCACCGGCAAGCCGTTCCGAGTCGGCCGAGACATACGTGATCGCCACCGGCTTCCGGGGACGGCCGGAGACGCCGAAAGAGGCCGGCGAGGAGGCCTGAGAAGCGGGCTCCCTCAGGGCTTTGGCGGGGCGAGCCACGGACCGGGGGATCGTTGCCGGCCGGGCACTGAAGCCGGCCGAACATGCGGCTTGGCTTGTTGCGGCTGCGGTGTATATTGCCGCGCCACCGACCCCCCGGAGGCACCCATGGACATTCGCGACGCGCTGACTTTCGACGACGTTCTTCTCGAACCCGCCCGCTCGAACGTCCTGCCGGCAACGGTCGACACCCGCACCCAGGTCACCCGGACCATCGAACTCGGTATCCCGCTGCTGTCCAGCGCCATGGATACCGTGACCGAGCACCGCCTGGCGATCGCCATGGCGCAGGCCGGCGGCATCGGGGTGGTCCACAAGAACCTCGGCATCGAGGCGCAGGCCAACGAGGTCCGGGCCGTGAAGAAATTCGAAGCGGGCATGGTGATCAACCCGGTCACCATCCATCCCGAGGCGACGCTTGCCGAGGCGCTGGAGCTGATGAAGCGCTACGGCATCAACGGCGTCCCTGTGGTGCAGAAGCGGTCCGGCAGGCTGGTCGGCATCCTCACCCACCGCGACGTCCGCTTCGCCACCGACGAGAGCCAGCCGATCAAGGAACTGATGACCAAGCGGGTCATCACCGTCGGCGAGGATGTCCGGCCGGAAGAGGCGCGGGCGCTGCTGCACAAGCATCGCATCGAGAAGCTGCTGGTGGTCGACGGCGACAAGCGCTGCATCGGCCTGATCACCGTCAAGGACATGGAGAAGGCGCAGAGCCATCCCAACGCCGCCAAGGACGAGAAGGGCCGACTGCGCGTCGCCGCGGCGACGGGCGTCGGCACCGAGGGCATCGCCCGGGCCGAGGCGCTGGTCGACGCGGAGGTCGACATCGTGGTGATCGACACCGCCCACGGCCACAGCGAGGGCGTGCTCGGCGCGGTGTCCGAGATCCGCAAACTCGCGAACTATACCCAGATCATCGCCGGCAACGTTGCGACGGCCGACGGCGCCAGGGCGCTGATCGACGCCGGCGCAGACGCGGTGAAGATCGGCATCGGCCCCGGCTCGATCTGCACCACCCGCATGGTTGCCGGCGTGGGCGTGCCCCAGCTCACAGCCATCGTCGATGCGGCCGAGGTGTGCCGCGAGGCCGGCGTGCCCTGTATCGCCGACGGCGGCATCAAGTACTCGGGCGACCTGGCCAAGGCGATCGCCGCCGGTGCCGACTGCGCCATGATCGGCTCGCTGCTGGCGGGCACCGACGAGAGCCCGGGCGAGGTCTACCTGTATCAGGGGCGCTCCTATAAGGCGTATCGCGGCATGGGATCGCTCGGCGCGATGGCCCGCGGGTCGGCCGACCGATACTTCCAGGAGGAGGTGGGGGACACCCTCAAGCTGGTACCGGAAGGGATCGAGGGGCAGGTGCCGTACAAGGGGCCGGCCGGCGCCGTCGTCCATCAACTGGTCGGCGGGTTGCGCGCGGCCATGGGCTATACCGGCAGCGCGTCGATCAAGGACATGCAGTCCAAGGCCAAGTTCCTGCGGATCTCCAGCGCCGGCCTGCGCGAAAGCCACGTCCATGATGTCACCATCACCCGCGAGGCCCCGAACTACCGGCCGGGCATGTAGGCCGGGCGGCGCGATCAGATGAGACCGAACCGATGAGGCCCGCGGGCCGCCTGGCGGCGGCGATCGAGATTCTGGAGGCGATCGACGCCACGGACCGCCCGGCGGACCGTGTCCTCGACCGCTATATCCGCGACCGGCGCTACATCGGCGGCGGCGACCGTTCCGCCATCGCCGCGCGGGTCTGGGGCATCTATCGACGCCGCGCCCGGCTCGACTGGTGGATCAAGAAGGCGGGCAAGGGCATCGGTCGGAACGCCCGGGGACGCGTCCTGGCCGATCTGGTGCTGCACGACCGCCAGGACGTTCCCGGTATCGCCGAGATGTTCGACGGCTCCCGTCACGCGCCGGCGACCCTGGCGAAGACGGAGAGCGAGGCCCTGCGGCGGATCGTCGGCGGCGCGCTCGACAGCGAGGAGATACCCGAGGCGGTGAGGGCGGAATGCCCCGCGTGGCTGTGGCCGCATATGGAGGCACGGTTCGGCGCCGAGACCACGCGAGCGGTCGCGGCCCTGGGCGAGGAGGCTCCGTTCGACCTGCGCGTCAACCCGCTGGCCGGAGCGAGCCGGGAAGCGGTGGTCGCCGCGCTCGCCGAGGAGCAGGTGCCGGCCGCGCCGACATCCCTGTCGCCGCTGGGCCTGCGGCTCGACCGCCGCCGCCCGGTGGACCGCATGGCGGCCTTCAAGTCCGGCGCGATCGAGGTTCAGGACGAGGGCTCGCAGCTCGCCGCCCTCCTGGTCGGGGCGGCCCCCGGCATGCTGGTCGTCGACTATTGCGCCGGCGCCGGCGGCAAGGCCCTCGCCATGGCCGCCGGAATGGAGAATCGCGGCCGGCTGATCCTCTACGACGTGTCCAAGGCCCGGCTTGACCGGGCCGCCGTGCGTCTGCGCCGGGCCGGAATCCACAATGCCGAACGCCGCGTTCTGGGCGAGGGTGAGAAGACCGTCAAGCGGTTGGCCGGCAAGGCCGATCGGGTGCTGGTCGATGCCCCGTGTTCCGGGACCGGCACGTGGCGGCGCAATCCGGACGCCAAATGGCGCTACGGCGCCGACGACCTCGCCGAACTCACCCAGACCCAGCGGGAGATCCTGGAACGGGCGGCCAGTCTGGTGAAGCCGGGCGGTCGGGTGATCTACGTCACCTGCTCGGTGCTGCGGGCGGAGAATGAGGACGTGGTCGACGGGTTTCTGGCGGAGAGCGACCGCTTCTCGGTGCTGCCGGTGGCCGGCGTTTGGGCGGACACCGTCGGGACCGAGCCCTGTCCGGCGACCGGACCCTATCTGACCCTCTCGCCGCACCGCGAGGGAACCGACGGCTTCTTCGTCGCGGTCCTGGAGCGATCGCCGCTGCCCTGAGCCACGCCGTCGCCAGAAGCGTGGTCAGCCTGCAGACAGCAGTCCGTCCATCGCCCTGACCAGCGCTCTCGACTTGTCGAGGTCGAGGGCATCGGGGTGGGGCGGGCCGAAGCGACCGGCATCGTTGTCGAAGTACCTGCCGGAGGCGTCGGCGAAGTCCGGCGACAGGGCGGCGCGGGCAAGAATTTCGGCGCCGATGCCCAGATCGCTGCCGGCGACCCCGAACCCTTCCCTGACCATTTTGCTGGCGAGCAGCGAGCCTGGATTGACTGCCACCACCACCGGTCCGTCGGTCAACTCCGCGGCCAGGGTGGCGCTCCACATTGTCAGCGCGAGTTTGCTCTGGGCGTAGGCTTCCATGTCAGACAGGCGCGACTCGCCGGTCAGCGCCCGCAGGCTCACCGGGGACTGCGCGGCGGAGGAGAGGTTGACGATGCGGCCTTCGCGAGCGAACAGCGGTAGCAGGCGGCGGGTCAGCGCGTAGGGCGCCAGCGTGTTGACCATGAACCGCACATCCAGCCCTTCCGCCGTCGTCGTGACGGGGGTCTTGAAGACGCCGGCATTGTTGATGAGGACGTCCAGGCGTTGATGCTCGACAGCGATCGCCGCGGCCAGAGCCTCGACGTCGGCCAGGCGCGACAGGTCAGCCAGGTACCGACCGGCCGGATCGCCGACGGCGCGCGCGGCCGCGTCGAGCTTGTCGGCGCTGCGGCCGTGCAGCAGGACCCGGTGACCGTCGGTGGCCAGCCGCCTGGCGGTCTCTAGACCGATGCCGTCGGTCGCGCCGGTGATCAGAATGGTCTTGGACATGATCGAGGATCCTTTCTGCCGGCGAGACCCGGGAAGGTGTCGGCGGCCACCCGCTTCGGCGTCGTTGTGTGTCGGGGGGCAGACAGCGCGCCCTATCAGGCTTCACTAGGTATGGTGACGTTGAAACGATAGAAATCACGCAGAATTGGCTTCACAATTCGGAAATTGCGAATAATAGCGGGTTGATCGCCATGGATACCGAGTGCGTTCGTCTCTTCGTCCTCGCCGCGGAGAAGCTGAACATCAGCGCCGCCGGTCGGGACCTGGGTCTTGTCCCGGCGGTGGCCAGCGCGCGGTTGGCGAAGTTGGAGCGCACGCTCGGCGCCGATCTGCTGCACCGTTCGACCCGCAAGGTGTCGCTGTCGGTTGAAGGCGAGGAGTTCCTGCCGTTCGCCCGCGAGATACTCGCCCAGGAGACGGCGGCCCGCGCCGCGCTGGGACTCGGACAGGCCAGTGTATCGGGAAAGCTGCGTTTCGCCGCGTCGAGCACCTTCGCACAGCTTCACATCCTTCCTCTGGTGCCCGAGTTCCTGGCGCGCCATCCGGGTGTCGATCTCGACCTGCGCCTTTCCGATCTGATGTTCGACCCGATCGAGGGGAGCTTCGACCTGGCGTTGCGGAGCGGGCCGCTCGAGGATACCAGCCTCAAGGGCCGCAAGCTCGCCGACGACACGCGGGTGCTCTGCGCCTCACCGGGCTACCTGGCGAAGTTTGGAACGCCGGAGGATCCGGACGACCTCCTGCGCCACCAGGTGATCGCCTTCCACAACCAGTCGGAACGGCGGCTGGCCGCAGCCGATGGGCGGACGGGAGCGTTCGATCCCCGCCGTTCCGCCTGTCGGTTGGTTCTCGACGACGGCCTCGGCCTGAAGATCGCGACCCTGGCCGGGGGCGGCATCTCGATGAACAGCCTCTGGTCCGTCTACCGGGAACTGGCCGCCGGGGACCTTGTGCGTGTCCTGCCGGAGTTCGCGGTCGACGACCGCTCCGTCTTGTGGCTGGTCTATCCGAAGTCGAACGTGCTCACCGCCAAGGTCCGGGTATTCATCGACTTCCTCCTCGAACGGATCGGCCGGCGACCGCCGTGGATCGATATCCGGGAATAAAACACCAGCGCCGACGGTCTCCACGCTACAGCATCCTTGAATTCTGTTCCGAAGGCGTCATGTTGTCGCCTACACGATAATTGGAGGTCTCATGTGTGGTCTGGCCGGCGAACTGCGGTTCGACGGGGGGTTCGTCACGTTCGATGCGCTGGGTGGCATGGCCGACGCCATGGCGGCGCGCGGTCCCGATGCGCAGGGTACGTATGTCCAGAGCGGCGTCGGGCTGGCGCACCGGCGCCTGTCGATCATCGACCTTTCGGACCGGGCGCAGCAGCCGATGCACGATCCGTCGCTCGGCCTGACCATTGTGTTCAACGGCGCGATCTACAACTATCGGGAACTGCGTACGGACCTGGAGGCCAAGGGCTACACGTTCTACAGCGAGGGTGACACCGAGGTCATTCTCAAGGCCTTTCACGCCTGGGGCGAAGCGTGCGTCGAGCGGTTCCACGGCATGTTCGCCTTCGCCGTCTGGGATCGGACCGAGCGCCGGCTGACGCTGGCGCGCGACCGGCTCGGCATCAAGCCGCTGTACCTCGCGCCGGTGAGCGGCGGTCTGCGGTTCGCCTCCAATCTCCAGGCGCTCCTGTCGGCCGGCGGTGTCGACACCGCGATCGACCCGGTGGCCCTGAACCACTATATGAACTTCCATGCCGTGGTACCGGCGCCCCACACGATTCTCGCGGGCGTGCGAAAGCTGCCGCCAGCGACGACGATGACCGTGACCGGCGACGGCCGGGAGACCCGACGTCGGTACTGGGAACCGGTCTACGGCACGCCGACCGAGGACGCGGGCCTGTCCGAGCAGGACTGGCGCGACCGGGTTCTCGAGGCGCTGCGAACCGCCGTGCGGCGGCGGCTCGTGGCGGACGTTCCCGTCGGGGTGCTGCTGTCCGGCGGCGTCGACAGCTCGATGATCACCGCGCTGGTGGCCGAGCAGACCGGCGGCGACCTCGATACCTTCAGCGTCGGCTTCGAGAGTGTCGGAAACGAGGAGGGCGACGAGTTCCGCTACTCCGACGTAATCGTCGAACGGTTCGGCACCCGGCACCACAAGATCCAGGTCGACAGCCGCGAGCGCCTGCTGCCGAGCCTGCCGGGCTGCATCGCCGCCATGTCGGAACCGATGGTCAGCCACGACTGCATCGGCTTCTACCTGCTGAGCCAGGAGGTCTCGAAGCATGTGAAGGTGGTGCAGTCCGGCCAGGGCGCCGACGAGGTGTTCGCCGGCTATCACTGGTACCCGCCGCTGATGGAGGATGGCGCCGGGTCGGCCGATTACGCCCGGCTGTTCCGCGACCGCGACCACGCCGACTACCTGTCCGCGATCCACCCCCGCTTCCACGGCGACGACCATGCGGCGGCGTTCGTCGAGGAGATGTTCGACCGGCCGGGAGCGACCAGCGCGGTGGACAAGGCCCTTCGCCTGGACACCACGGTCATGCTGGTCGACGACCCGGTGAAGCGGGTCGACAACATGACCATGGCCTGGAGCCTGGAGGCGCGCGTGCCGTTCCTCGACCACGAACTGGTCGAACTGGCCGCCCGGGTCCCGCCGGAACTGAAGGCCGGGCGGGGCGGCAAGCATATCCTGAAGGAAGCGGCGCGGCAGATCGTACCTTCCGAGGTCATCGACCGACCGAAGGGCTACTTCCCGGTGCCGGCGCTGAAATACATCCAGGGCGACACCCTGGACTACGTCCGTGGGGTGCTCGACAGCCGAGCGGCGCGGGAGCGTGAGCTGTTCGATCGCGACTATGTCGACGGCCTGCTCGCGCGTCCCGAGGACCAGATCACGCCGCTCGGCGGCTCAAAGCTCTGGCAGGTCACGTTGCTCGAGGCATGGCTGCAGGCGAACGGCCTTTGACCCGCGGGAGGGCGTCATGACGGACCGCGCACAGCAGGAGTTCAGGCAGCGCCGGGCCAGGGCCCGGGGCCGATCGCGTCGGGCCTGGACCCGCAACCCGGGCGACGGGCCACCCCAGGACCGCGGGCAGGCGAACGCCGTGGTCAACGTGGGTTGGGGCCGACTGATCTTCGCCGACACGTTCGAGTCGGTGGAGGATCTCGCCGAGGTGATGCGTCAGGAGGCGCCGGACGAGCGGGACATCACGCTCAACGTCAGCAATCCGCATGTAGTGCTGGCCCAGGCGCCGGAGGCATTCTTCCTCGACCCCTCGCATACCTACCGCCTCGAGTTCGAGCACTACCGGCCGCGGCCGGACCGTGTGGCGGGCGTTTTCATCCGCCGCCTGCGCTCCAGCGCCGATGCCGACGCCGTCAACCGGATCTGCGCCAAGGTGGGGATGGTTCCGGTCGGCCGCGACTTCCTCCTGGCGCACCGCGGGTCGCGTCGGATCGTCCACCTGGTGGCGGTGGACGACACCACAGGCGCCGTCGTCGGTACCGTCACCGGCGTCGATCACGAGCGGGTCTACGACGATCCGGAGGGAGGCAGCAGCCTTTGGTGCTTGGCCGTCGATCCGCAGGCGCCGCTGCCGGGGATCGGCGAGGTGCTGCTGCGCCATCTGATCGAAACGTTCCAGACCCGTGGCCTCGCCCATATCGACCTGTCGGTGATGCACGACAACGCGCCGGCCATCGCGCTTTACGAGAAGCTCGGTTTCCAGCGCGTGCCGCTGTTCAATTTGAAATACAAGAACCCGATCAACGAGAAGCTCTACAGCGCGCCGATGCCCGAGGCGAAGCTGAACCCCTACGCCCGGATCATCATCAACGAGGCGCGGCGCCGCGGCGTCACCGTCGAGGTCGAGGACGCGGAGGGTGGCCTGTTCGCGCTGTCCCATGGCGGGCGCAAGGTGTCCTGCCGGGAATCCCTGTCGGAACTGACCAGTGCCGTCGCGCTCAGCCGCTGCGACGACAAGGCGCTGACCCATCGCCTGCTGGCGCGCCACGGCCTGCGGGTCCCGGCGCAGCACGAGGTGGACGACGAGAGCGACGCCCGGGCGTTCCTGGAGACGTACGGCAGGATCGTGGTCAAGCCGGCACGCGGCGAGCAGGGGCGCGGGATCTCCGTCGATATCAGCGATCCGGTGGACATGGTCCGCGCCGTCGAGGCCGCTGAGGTGGTGAGCGACCGTGTCCTGCTTGAGGAATTCTGCGAAGGCGACGATCTGCGGATCATCGTCATCGGCTACAAGGTGGTGGCGGCCGCGGTCCGGGTGCCGGCGACCGTCACCGGCGACGGCATCAGCGACGTGCGCAGCCTGATCGACCGCCAGAGCCGGCGGCGCGCCTCCGCAACCGGCGGAGAGAGTCGCATCCCGATGGATGCGGAGACCGAGCGCTGCGTGCGCGCGGGCGGCTTCGAACTCGACGACGTGCTGCCGAAAGGCCGTTCCCTGCCGGTCCGCAAGACCGCGAACCTGCACACCGGGGGCACGATCCACGACGTGACCGACCGGCTGCATCCGCACCTGCGCGAGGTGGCGGAGGAGGGCGCGCGCATCCTGGACATTCCGGTGGTCGGCTTCGACTTCCTGGTGCCCGACGTGGCCAAGGACGCGTACGTCATCATCGAGGCCAACGAGCGTCCGGGCCTCGCCAACCACGAACCGCAACCGACGGCGGAGGCGTTCGTCGACCTGCTGTTTCCGCAGACCACCGACCGTTTCCTGGAGATGAAGGAGCCTCGCAATGCCAGTGGCTGACCACGCCCATATCGGCCCGGTGGAGAACCGCGACCCGATCTCCCGCGTGCTGCGTCGCATCGATGGCGAGCGGATCATCGACCTGCTGCTGGAGTTGCAGAACGTTCCGAGTCCGACCGGCTACACCGACACCATCGTCCACCACGTCTGCGGTCTTCTGAAGGATCTCGGTGTCGAATACGAGGTCACCCGGCGCGGCGCCATCCGGGTGAACCTGCGCGGCGAGGTGTACAGCCCCGACCGGGCGGTGGTCGCCCATCTCGACACGCTCGGTGCCCAGGTGACCGCGCTCAAGGACAACGGTCGGTTGTCCGTGCGGCCGATCGGCACCTGGGCGGCACGGTTCGCCGAAGGCGCGCGCGTGACCGTGTTCACGGATGTCGGCCCTCGCCGCGGCACGATCCTGCCCCTCAAGGCCTCTGGACACACCTACGACACCGAGATCGAGACCCAGCCGTCCGAGTGGGACAACCTGGAGATCCGCGTCGACGAACGGGTGATGACCCGCAGCGATCTGATCGGCGCCCGCTTCAACGTCGGTGACATCGTCTCGGTCGATCCGCAGCCCGAGGTGACGCCGGCCGGGTTCATTAACAGCCGCCACCTCGACGACAAGGCGGGCGTGGCGGCCATGCTGGCCGCCCTGGAAGCGGTTCTGGCGGAGGAACTGACGCTGCCGGTCGACTGTCACTTCCTGTTCACGATTTCGGAGGAAACCGGCTCCGGCGCCTCGGCGGTGCTCCACGGCGACGTGGCGGAGCTGCTGTCGGTGGACAACGCCACGGTCGCGCCGGGGCAGAACTCCTCCGAGTACGGCGTCACGATCGCCATGGGCGACATGACCGGGCCGTTCGACTATCACCTGACGCACGGCCTGATCGGCCTCGCCGAGCGTCACGGCATCGAGCACAGCCGTGACGTGTTCAAGCATTACCGCTGCGACGCCGCCTCGGCGATCGAGGCCGGCAACGATATCCGCACGGCTCTGATCGCCTTCGGCCTGGACGGCAGTCATGGTTGGGAACGGGTGCACGTCGACTCCCTGATCGCCATTTCGCGTCTGGTGGCGGTGTATATGGCCTCACCGCCGATGGTGGCGCGCGACGACAAGGACCTCGGGCCGATCGACGGCTTCCCGGACGTTCAGGAGTAGCCCCGCCGGACCCGCGTCAACTTCTCCCTTCATTTCCGGCGGCCCGCCGGTCCATGATCCGGGCAAAACGAAAGCAAGGGAGGATGACCATGGCCGACGGCGAGACCGTTCTGGTCGACCGCGCCGCAGGGCTGTGCCGGATCACGCTGAACCGTCCGGACAAGCTCAACGCGTTCAACACCGAGATGCACAGGGCGCTCTACGCGGCGCTGAAGGAGGCCAACGATGATGAGTCCGTCCACGCGATCCTGCTGACCGGATCTGGCCGGGCGTTCTGCGCCGGCCAGGATCTGGGCGACCGCGACCCGTCGATCAGCGGCGAGACCCGCGACCTCGGAGCGACACTCGACAGTACCTACAACCCGCTGGTGCGGCTGATCCGAGCGATCGAGAAGCCGATCGTCTGCGCGGTAAACGGCGTGGCCGCCGGCGCTGGCGCCAGTCTGGCGCTGGCCTGCGACATCGTGCTGGCCGCCCATTCGGCCAAGTTCATCCAGGCCTTCTCCAGGATCGGATTGGTGCCGGACTCCGGCGCGACCTGGACCCTGCCGCATCTGGTTGGCGAGGCGCGGGCCAAGGGCCTGGCCTTGACCGGGGCGCCGCTGCAGGCGGAAACGGCCGCGGAGTGGGGCCTGATCTGGGCCGCCGTCGAGGACGGCCTGCTCATGGAGGAGGCGGAGAAGCTCGCTGCCGGTCTCGCCGCCGGACCGACCATCGGTCTCGGCCTGACCAAGCGGGCGATCCAGGCGGCGGGCGACAACACCCTGGACGCCCAGCTCGACCTCGAGCGCGACCTGCAGCGCGAGGCGGGGCGGACGCCGGACTATGCCGAGGGTGTGGCCGCCTTCCTCGAGAAGCGCAAACCCTCCTTCACCGGGAGCCGTGGATGAACGCCGGCCCATCGATGTCGCCGCAGGCGTTGGCCGAGGCCTGCGCCGCGGCGATGTGGGCCGACGACAACGCCTCCCGGCGCCTCGGCATGGTGCTGGAGCGGGTCGGGCCCGGCGAGGCGGTCGTCTCCATGGCCGTGACCGACGACATGACCAACGGCCACGGCACGGCTCATGGCGGCTACATGTTCACCCTGGCGGACTCGGCCTTCGCCTTCGCCTGCAACTCCCACAACCAGCGCACCGTCGCCCAGCACTGCGCGATCACCTTCCTGGCGCCGCCGTCCGTCGGTGACAGACTGACCGCGGTCGCGGCGGAACGGATTGTCGCCGGTCGCAGCGGCATCTGCGACGTGACGGTCACCGATCAGAACGGTCGGACCGTCGCCGAGTTCCGTGGTCACTCACGCACCGTCAAGGGCACCCACCTGCCGGAGGGGTCGTGAGATGGAAGACCTGAGCCCGGCACCCGGCGAGTTGGACGCGATCGAGACCGCGTCGCGCGACGAAATCGCCGCGCTACAGCTCGAGCGCCTGAAATGGACGCTGACCCATGCGTTCGATAATTCTCCGTTCTACCGCAAGCGGTTCGCCGAGGCGGGCGTGCATCCGGATGATCTGAACTCACTTGAGGATCTGGCGACGTTCCCGTTCACCGTGAAGGCGGACCTGCGCGACCACTATCCGTTCGGCATGTTCGCCGTGCCGCGCGAGCAGGTGGTGCGGGTGCATGCCTCCTCCGGCACCACCGGCAAGCCGACGGTGGTCGGCTATACCCGCCACGACATCGATGTGTGGTCCGACGTGGTCGCCCGGTCGATGCGGGCCTCCGGAGCGCGGTCCGGCGACATTGTTCATGTCGCCTACGGTTACGGCCTGTTCACGGGCGGGCTCGGGGCCCATTACGGCGCGGAGAAACTCGGCTGCACGGTGGTTCCGGTCTCCGGCGGCATGACCGAGCGCCAGGTGACGCTGATCGAGGACTTCAAGCCGCGTGTCATCATGGTGACCCCGTCCTACCTGCTGTCGATCCTCGATGAGTACCGCCGGCAGGGCCTGGATCCGCGCGAGACCTCCCTGGCGGTCGGCATTTTCGGGGCCGAACCCTGGACCAACGCCATGCGCCAGGAGATCGAGCAGGCCTTCGACATGCACGCGGTCGACATTTACGGCCTGTCGGAGGTGATCGGCCCCGGCGTGGCCAACGAATGCGTGGAGACCAAGGACGGCCTGCACGTCTGGGAGGATCACTTCTATCCGGAGATCATCGACCCGCAGACCGGGGCCGTGCTGCCGGACGGCGAGAAAGGGGAACTGGTTTTCACCTCCCTGACCAAGGAGGCGATGCCGATCATCCGCTACCGCACCCGCGACCTCACACGACTGCTGCCGGGGACGGCGCGCTCCATGCGGCGGATCGAGAAGATCACCGGGCGATCCGACGACATGATCATCCTGCGTGGCGTCAACGTGTTCCCGACCCAGATCGAGGAACAGCTCATGCGCTGCCCTGGCCTCGCACCGCATTTCCAGATCGAGCTGACCCGCGAAGGCCGTATGGATGCCATGACCGTGCTGGTCGAGGCGGCCGAAGGCCACGGCGACGCGGCGACCCGCGAAACGGCGGCCGACGAGTTGGCGCGGCACATCAAGAGCGTGGTCGGGGTGACCGCCAAGATCGTCGTCGGCGCTCCGGGAGCGGTCGAACGCTCGGCCGGCAAGGCGCGGCGGGTGGTCGACCGTCGGCAGTGAGCGTCAGGGCTCGTTCACCCGGTCGAGCGGGTAGATCGGCCGGCGCACCTTCTTGAAGTCGAGGATCGAGTTGTCCGACGTGGTCACGCCGTCGCCGTCCAGCGTGATCGTCGCCTTGCCGAGGTCGCCGAAGCCGGCGCGGTAGTGGATGCGCGACTTCAACAGCAGGTAGCGCTTGTGCTGCGGCTGGATGCCGACCGAGGTGAAGACACCGAGGTCCCAGGGCTCGTGGTGGTTCGAGGTGATGACGATCTCCACCTTGCCGGTGTCGAGCACCGCGCTGTGGCCCATGGAGACCTGCACGCCGGTATACATCGGCCCGCGCACGGTCCAGCGCCCGTCGGTGAGCGTCTTCACCGTGCCGGTCACCTCGAGCGGCTGGCCCTTCATGTCGATCGACGGCATGTCGGTCTTGCCGCCGAGCTTGAGTGTGATCTCGGCGCCGATCCCGGCCTTCTGCATCTGCTTCACCGCTTCCGGGTCGTAGACGGCGGCGACCGCGACGTCCTCCAGGCCCTGGGCGATCACCTCCTCGATCACGGTCATGACGTCCTGGGTGCCGCCGGAGCCGGTGTTGTCGGCATGGTCGAGCAGCAGCGTCGGCCCACCGTCGGTCTTGAGCGTGTTCAAGTCCTTCGCTCGCGCGACCGCCTCGCCGAGCGGCTCGTGCTGGTAGACAAACTCCTCGCGCCGCTGCCACATCTCGGCGACGAGCTTGTCGCGCCAGTGGTCGGCCAGGGCCTGGTCGCCGTCGGTGACGACCACGACGCTGGAGCCGGCGTCCTGGAAATCGGCGAGCGGGAAGCCGCCGAACACCGTGGCGGCGAGAACTTTCGGGTCCTTCTCGGCCTCGCGGGCCATCGCCAGCAGGGTCTTCATCGGCTCGTCGTCATGGCCCATCCGCAGGGTCTGGGCGAGCAGGGCGGGCTGACCCCAAGCCATGACCGGGTTCACCTCGCCGGCAATGGTGCGCATCAGCACATGGGCGATCTGGCTGCCGACCTCGACCATGTCGATATGGGGGTAGGTCTTGTAGCCGATCAGACAGGTGCAGTTGTCGACCATCTTCTGGGTCAGGTTGGTGTGCAGGTCGTAGGTCACCGCGATCGGGATGCCGGGGGCGATCCTGTGGATGTTCTCCAGCAGCGTGCCCTCGCCGTCGTCGGTCGTCTCCGCCACCATGGCGCCGTGCAGGTCGAGCAGGCAGGCGTCCACGCCGTCGCGCACAGCGTCCAGGATCTTGCCCGTCAGGAACTCGTAGGCCTCGGCCTTGACCGGCCCCGACGGCATGGCCTCGGCGGCGACCGGGGTGACCACCTCGTGGCCGGCGGCCTCGGCGATGTCGAGATAGGCGCCGAACGGCATGCCCGTGCCCTTGTAGGCCTTGTACGCCTCCTCGCCGACATACCCGCCCCAGGCCATGAACCGGTCGAGATCGGTGACCACGGGGGAGAAGGTGTTGGTCTCGTGCTTCATCATGGCGACGAGCAGGCGCATGGGACGGCTCCGGGCAACTGGACAACGCATGGGTTAGACAACCTCGCGATCTTGTGGACTTCGGCGCCGGTTGTCGAGGTTCCGCAAGCGTGCGACACGGAAGGCCATGCAGATACGCTCCGCGCCCGCCGTCACCCACGTCGCCGCCGACGGCGATCATCGTTTCTCCAAGCCGACCCGCGATGTCGTACGGCTGATCGCGGGCGAGGGGGTTGAAGGCGATGCCCATCGCGGGGTGACGGTGAAGCACCGTTCGCGGGTCCGCGCCGACCCGACCCAGCCGAACCTGCGCCAGGTGCACCTGATCCACGGCGAGTTGCACGACGAGCTGACCGCCAAAGGGTTCGATGTCGGCCCCGGCGTGATGGGCGAGAACGTGACGACGCGGGGGATCGACCTGCTCTCCCTGCCACGGGGGACGCTGCTCCACCTGGGCGACGAAGCGGTGATCGAGGTCACCGGCCTGCGTAACCCGTGCGGTCAGCTCGACGGTTTTCAGGAGGGGTTGCTCAAAGCGGTGCTCGACCGGGCGGAGGACGGCAGCCTGATCCGCAAGGCGGGGGTCATGGGGATCGTGCGGGCCGGCGGTGCCGTCCGGCCGGGGGACACGATCGCGGTGACCCTGCCGGCGGAACCGCATGAGAGGCTTGAACGGGTATAGGACGCGATTCGTTGAGATTGAATCATGTCGTAACGCGACTCTGCCCTTGGCTGTCCGGCGGGACCCGTGTCAGTCGGGTGCGGCGTCCGGTATCTCGATCTCGGCGACCAGCGGGCGGTGGTCGGAGGCGGTCCGCGCGAGCGGTGTGGCCGGTGACCACACCGCCCGCAACCTGACCCGGTCGTTCACCAGGATGCGGTCCAGTGCCAGCAGCGGAAAGCGGCTCGGAAAGGTCGGAACCCGTCGCTGCGCCTCGAAACTGCGGCCGAGGGTGCGGCCGAGCAGACGGACCACAGGCGAGAACGGCAGCCAGTCATTGAAGTCGCCCAGGAGAACGGTTGCCATGTCGCCGCTCTCGGCCAGCAGGTCGGCGATCATCAGCGCCTGCGCCTGTCGTGCTCGGTGGTTCAGGCCGAAATGGCTGGCCACGACCCGCAGCGGCCCGTCCGGGGAGTCGACCTTCGCCACGATCACGCTGCGCGGCTCCCGCGCCGGATAGGCGAGATCGGCCACGCGCCAGTCGGTCACGGGCCAACGCGAGAGCAGCAGATTGCCGTAGCGCCGGTCGCCGTCCTGGATCGCCGGACCCTCCACCGCATGGCCGCCGAACGCGCGGGCGAGGGATCGGAAGTCGTCGGGGCGGCCGGACTCGCGATCACCGGGACCGGAGACCTCCTGCAGGGCCACCATACCGGCGTCGGTCTCGGCGATGGTGCGGGCGATGCGGTCGGGGTCCCGGACACCGTCCCTGCCGACGGCGTCGTGGATGTTGAAGGTCGCTACCCTGAAAGGCATGGGCGGATCATCTGTCCTCGGTCTCGTCGTCTTCGTCGTCGGCGTCCCCGTCCGAGGCGAAGGCGTTGACGAGCCGCTGCAGGCCGATGCTGAGGGCGAGCCAGCCGAGGATCACGCCAGCCAGGATCCCGACCTTTGCGGCCGTCGGCTCCGCGACCAGCTGCCAGAGGCTCTCGCCGACGGCCGTCAGCGCGATGACGCTCGGCAGAAGGCCGAGGGCCGTGCCGATGACGAAGTCCCAGGGCCGGATATGCGTGGCGCCGGCCAGCACGTTGATCAGGGTGAACGGCGCGACCGGCGTGATCCGCAGGGCCAGCACCGCCACGATCCCCTGGCGGCCGATCTTGCCCGACAGGGCCTTCAGGCGGTGCCCCATGAGGCGGTGGACGAGACGTCGCCCGCCCCAGCGGCCGACGCCGTAGGTCAGCACGGCCCCGAGCGTGGTGCCGAGGACGGAGTACATGGTGGCGACGACCGGCTCGAAGGTGATCGCGGTCAGGACCAGAAGGACCGTGATCGGGAACATCGTCAGGCTGGCGACCGCGTACACCGCCGCCACGAGCAACGGGGTCCAGGCGGTTCCCGTTAGCCGCTCGAACAACGGTCCGAGGCGGTCCACATTGGCGAAATCGGCCACCGGGGTCATGGTCCAGATCGCGGCGAGGAGCATCAGGCCGAGGACCGTCACACCCAGAACCAGCTTCTGCAGGCGCGGCCGGAACGTCGGAACCGACTCCATCGCCAGGAAGCCAAGCACGCCGTCCTTGAGCTGGCGGTCCGGATCGGCGAGGTCGAGCAGCACGCTCGTCGCCGGGTCCAGCTCGAAGGCGGCGGGCTCCCTGATCGGCAGAAGGCTGCGGTCCTCGCCGTCGCCTTGCCGGTAGCGCTCGGCCTCCGCGCGGATCAGGTCGCCGAGGCTGTCGCACTCGGCCTCCCGTTCGGCCATTTCCGACGGCTCGATCCCGAGATGCTCTCCCAGCAGGCGGTGGCGCAAGCCGGCGATGGTCGCCCGGCGCTCCTCGGTGTCGCCGACCAGATGCAGGTTGGCCTCGGTGTCGAACCGCATGGATCGGCGGTTCAGGTTGGCGGAGCCGACGGTGAGGAAGCGATCGTCGACGATCATCAGCTTGGAATGCACCATGACCGAGGCGGTAGTGCCGTCGGCTGAGCGGGTCACCGGCGCGACGAGCGTCACGCGATCGAGCACGCCCGCTTCCTTGAGCTGCGCGCGGAAACGCCGGCGACCGCCGCCCATCGACTTGGTTTCCAGCCAGGTGTTCTGCACCGCCGGGGTGATGATGACCGCTTCCAGGTTGGGACGTTCCTGCAGCCGGCGGGTCAGGGCCTCCGCCACCACGGGCGCCGTCAGAAACTGGTTCTCGATGAAGATCAGCTCCTCGGCCTGCAGGATCGCGCGGCTGTATAGGGTCTCGATCTGCCAGACCGCCGGGCTTTCGTTTAGCGAGGGTTCCGTCAGGGACAGGGCGATGTCGATGTCGGCGAAGTGCGGCTCCAGGCCCTCGGGCCAGATCGGCTGCGGCGAGTCGATGCGCGGAATGCCATCGGGATCCACCGCCCGCCACCGGCGCGACGTCAGGTCGCCGAGCGCGCGCGCGGCCGGCCCCGTCACGGCCATGTGGGTGTCGTGAAAAGGACTGTAGATCCCGCCCTTCGGTGACACCCGCCGCGGGTCGTCGGGGATGTGCGCGCTGGTGTCCCAACGCTCCCGCGTCACGTCCAGGCCGCCGCAGAAGCCGATCGCATCGTCGATGACGGCCAGCTTCTGGTGGTGACAGGCCCCGAAGGGCAAAGCGTCGTCCAGATGCACGTGGATGCGTGCGGAGGTGGTCAACATCAGGTTGACCGTGGGGAGCGGTTCCCGGTCACGGACGAACAGCGGGGTGAAGTCCCAGAGCAGCAGCCAGACCTCGAGCTCCGGCGTCCGGTCGATCAGGTGTTCGAGAAGCGGCTTGAGGTGGGTCGGGACACCGTCGCCGTCGATGCCGCTCCCGTCATGCAGTTCCGGAGCGAGGTCGACCTGACTGTCGAGGTCCCAGCCGACCAGGACGATGGTCCGCGTTGCCTGAAGCATGGCGCTGCGGAGGGCCGCGAAGTACTCCTCCCCATCGACCATCAGCGCGGCCCGGTCGGCCCGCGCCACGGTGGAGCATGTCTCCCCCTGGACCATGACCGTGTCGGCCAGGGACGAATCGTCGCTCGATTGCTGCATGATGAACGCTGCGTAACCCGGAGTCGCGAGAATGGGACGAACCCTTCCTGGTTGAACGGGTCCGCGAACACCCGTTTCGAAATAGGCTCAACGGGCGAAGGGTCAAGGCTGCGACGTCGGTCGGGCATCGCCGGCGCGATCCGTTTCCTGCCGTGGGAGGTGGCGCGGCCGTCTCCGGCGGGTGATGCGCGGCCCGGCTACGCCGATCTGCGGTCCGGCGTCGTCCGCTCGGGCGGACGAAACCGTCTCCGGTATTCTCCCGGCGTCAGTCCGGTCGTCGTCCGGAAGATCCGGGTGAAGGCGGACACATCGCCGTAGCCGACCTGCCAGGCGATCTCGGCAACCGGCATCGTGCTTCTCTCCAGCATGCCGCGGGCGTGCTCGATCCGAAGGTTCTGCAGGTATTCCAGCGGCGCGAGGCCGGTCGCCGCCTTGAACCGACGCAGGAAGGTGCGGCCGGACAGGCAGGCCCGTTCCGCCATCTCGACGACGGTGACCGGGGCGCGAGCCTGCTGCTCGAGCCAGTGCTGAACGCCCAGGACGGTTCGGTCGCCGTGGTCCAGGCGGGGGCGGAAGCTGCGGTAGTTGCGCTGCTCGCGTCCGGAGGGATCGACCAGAAGCTGGCGGGCGGTGGCGGACATGATCTGCGGCCCGAGCCAGCGCTGGACCACGTAGAGCCCGAGATCGATCCAGGCCATGACGCCACCCGCGGTAACGATGTCGTTCTCGTCGACCAGGATCCGTTCCGACAGCAGGGTGACCGATGGGAAGGCGTTCCGGAATTCCTCCTCCAGGGCCCAGTGGGTGGTGGCGGTGCGTCCCTCGAGCAGGCCGCTGTGCCCGAGCCAGAACGCGCCGGCACAGGCCGAGCACATCACACTCCCCGACCGGTGCTGCGCCGCCAGCCAGTCGAGCAGGACCGGTGCGTCGTCGCCCCGTGCGCCGGAAAGATTCGGCGGCAGAACCACGATGTCCGGCCGGCCTCCGTCTTGCGCCGGAAGGGTATCCGCGAGGGGATCGGCCGAAACCTCGCGCACGCGAAGCGGCCCGGCACCCTCGGGCAGGTTGCGGTTCGCCATCGTGAACAGGTCGGCGAGCCCGAGAACGGCCGAGGTCAGGCTGCCGGGGTAGGAGACGATAGCGATGTCGGCGGTCGCAGGGTGGGACGTCATTTGGCGAATATGGCATAGAAATTGTCATATCCGCCAATTCATTCACAGCCCGGGAACGACCAGAGTCGGGTTCCCAACAAGGAGGTTCCGATGTCGAGTTCCGCGCTCATCCTCGTCGATATCCAGAATGACTATTTCGAAGGCGGCCGCTGGCCGGTCGACCGGATGGACCGCGTTGCCGAGAACGCGGCGCGGCTGCTGTCCCGCTACCGCGACGCCAGCCTGCCGGTGATCCATGTCCGCCACGAGTTCGCGTCCGACGCCGCTCCATTCTTCGTTGCCGGAACGCCGGGGGCCGAGATCCACACCTCGGTCGCGCCGACCGCCGGAGAGGCGGTCGTCGTGAAAGGCAAGGCGAACAGCTTCCGCGACACGTCTCTGAAGGAGCAACTCGACCGGGTGGGGATCACCGACGTCGTGATCTGCGGCGCCATGACCCAGATGTGCATCGACGCGACGACGCGGGCGGCGGCCGATTACGGGTACGGTGTGACCGTGGTCTCCGACGCCTGCGGTGCCAAGGCACAGGAGTTCGACGGCGTCGCGGTCTCGGCCGATCAGGTCCAGGCGGCGATCCTGGCGCCGCTGGCGATGTCCTATGCCAGGGTGGTCACCACGGACGCGTTTCTGAAGGCGTAAGGATCGTTCGGAGCCGCCATCCGGTCACGCTTCGGGCCAGGTGTCGCTGAGTCGGTACCCGCCCTGCCACGGATCGCTCGGGTCGAGCAGCAACTGGCGGGTATCGGTCAGCCAAGCCCGGCCTTCCAGGCTCGGGGTGATCCAGGTCCGGCCGTCACGCTGCTCCGACCCCTCGATGCGGCAGTCGAACCGGCTGTCTATGATCGACTCGCCGACAAAGCGCCGACCGATCTCAAGCATACCTCGGGCATGCAGCACGGCCATCCGGGCCGAGCAGCCGGTGCCGGTCGGCGAGCGGTCGACCTTCCCCGGACGCACCACCACCGCGTTGCGTCCGACCAGAGCGTCGCCGACGGTCCGAACCCGGGCCGCCACCTGGCAGAACGAGATATGCCGCCACTCCGGCAGGTCCGGATGGGCGAAGCCAAGCTGTTCGGTCGCGGCCGCAGTGATGCGCGTACCGGTCTCCGCGATATCGCGGGCTTCGTCGGGGACCAGCGCAAACCCCAGCGCCTCGGCCGGAACGATGACGAAGCTGTCGCCGCCGAAGGCGGTGTCCACGGTCAGTGTCCCGAGCCCTTCGACTTCGAGCGTCGCATCCAGTCTATCGGCAAACGAGGGGAGGTTGCGGACCCGGACCCGCTCCACTTTGCCGTCGCGGCAGGTTGCCGTGACGCGCACCAGCCCGCCGGGCGCCTCGAGGGTGAGCACCGTCTCCGGCTCGGTCATGGGGACGATCCCGGTCTCCAGCAGGACGGTGGCCACGCACAGGCTGTTGGAGCCGGACATCGGCGGGGTGTCCGCCGGTTCCATGATGATGAAGCCCATCTCCGCGTCCGGGTGTTTGGCCGGCACCAGCAGGTTGACGTGGCGGAACACACCGCCGCGGGGTTCGTTGAGGACCAGATTGCGCAGGGTTTCGTCGGCCGCGATGAAACGCGACTGCTCCCAGACCGTCCCACCCGGAGGTGGTGCCACGCCGCCGACGATCACGTCGCCGACCTCGCCCTCGGCATGGCAGCCGACGATGTGGATCATGGTCTTCGAGCGCATGCGGTTCCTCCGCGCCGGTCACAGGCGCCGTCAGTGTGCAGGGTGCGAAACGGCAAGATCGACAGAAAAGGACTCTCTGGATTGGCACGATCGTTGCTTTGTCAGTTGCGTGGGTTGGACCCCACGCAACCGGAGGATAAGACGATGCGACACCTTCCGAAATTTTCCGACGATTACGGCCTGCCGACCGGCGATATCGCCGAGGCGGCGATCCTGTCAGCCGATGTGGACGAACTGCTCGAGGCGATGGGCGACGACTGGTCGCTGGCCGATGCCGAGGAGCTGGAGTTCGGTCCGGCACACTGAGGCCCGACCGGACAGCCTCCCGGAAGGCCGCTCAATCGGCCGCGCCGTCGCGGTCTGCCTGGCGTGACAGGGTGGAGAACCACCGCAGCGCCGGCGCCAGTTCGTCGCGCCACAGTCGCCATTCGTGGCCGCCGTCGCGGACCCGCAGTTCGACGGCATGACCTGCGCTGCGCGCCGCTCTGAAGAAGCGCAGGGCGCCGTCCCAGAGACCGAGGCCGTCATGATCGCCGGTCATGACGTAGAAATCCGTCGGCAGATCGGCGGGAATGGTCGCCAGCGGCGCGAAGACGTTTGCCGCATTGAACCGCGGGACGTCCAGCGGGTCGCCGAACGCGCCGGCAAAGAACTTGAGCTGAAAGGCCGGGAAGTCGGCGACCGACGCCACATCCTCGAAGATCGCGGGGCTGAACGCGGCCGCCGCCCTGAACCGGTCGGGATGGTGCACCGCCAGCCGCAGCGCTCCATAGCCGCCCATGGACAGGCCGGAGACAAACCGGCCGTCCCGGTCTCGGCGAACCGGGTATCGCGCCTCGATCGCCGGGATCAGGTCGTCCAGCAGCGCGGTTTCCCAGGCGCCGTACTTCGGCGAGTCGACGTACCAGGAGTTCGTCGCCCCAGGCATGACCAGCAACATCGGACCCGTCTGCGGCTCGGCGAACACCGCCCCGGCGGTCGCCTCCGCCTGACCACCGCCGATCCAGTCGCCCGATCCGCCGCCATAGCCGTGCAGCAGATAGACCGCCGGCAGTGGGCGGGAGGTGTCGTCGGGCACGTAGACGGTCGTCTCGATCGGGTGACCCAGAACGGCGCTGTCGATCGACAGGCGCTCGACCGTTCCGGCGGTCGCCGACGCGGCCGCCAACGCCAGGATCAGCAGGAGCAGCGAGCGGATCACTCGGCCGGCGCGGGGTAGGGGGCGCGCGTCTCGGGTGCGGTCGACCGCTGCGCCGACGCCGGATACGCCGGGACAGGTGTCGCCCGCTCGGCGTCATACTCGGCGGCTAGTCGCCGCCAGGGCTGTTTCCGCAGCATGGTGCACCAGTAGGCGAAGCCGATGATGATGGCCAGGCCCGCGAGGTTGACGAGGGCGAAGGTGGCCGGGCTTCGGCCGATCTGGTCGAGGACCATGCCGGCGACCCGGGACAGTCCCATGCCGAGCAGGAATACCGGCAGGGAGTTCTGACCGACGGTGACGATCGGCTTCGCCCAATCGGACCGGAGCAGGTGGATCCTTGGGTTCACCAGCGCGAGGGCGATATAGGCCAGCGCCAGAAAATGCAGATAACGCAGCAGGCCGAAATCCGTCTTGCCCTGCAGGTCCCAGATCACCTCGCGCACCCAGCGCAGGACCTCGTACTCCCGGGCGATTCCCCAGTTGGCCGCCGGGACGGAGAGGACGACGAAGAGGACCGCCGCTGCGACCCAGAACCGCGAGATCGTCGGCGCCGGCAGCCATCCCATGGCGAACGCGAAGCCTGTGAAGAACAGCAACTGCCAGGCCAGCGGGTTGAAGAACCAGCGGATATCGTCGTGTTCCGGATGGGCCGGCAGCATGAGCCCGAAGGCGTGAACGCTGCCATAGACGGCGGCAACGAAGCCGAGGGCCGCCACCGGGTGGAGGCGGGACAGGGCCATGACCGCCGGAACCAGGATCAGCGCGCCGATATACATCGGCAGGATGTCGAAGTAGTTCGGCACGTAGGTCAGCGTGAACAGCCCGATCAGGCCGGCGCCCGGATTCTCGAAGAACCATCCGAGGTTCAGCTGGTCGACGTAGTCGCGGGTGTCTGCGAGGAGTTGCGTCGCCGCAAAGACCAGGGTGGCGATGAAGACGAACATCGCGATGTGGGCGGCGTAGATCTGCCACACCCGGTAGCCGATCCTCAGGGTCCCGTAGGTGAAGCTGGCCTTGTAGAAGGTCGATCCGAACGCGAGTGCGGCCGCGAAGCCGGAGCAGAACACGAACATCTCGGTCGCGTCCGACCAGCCGAAACGGGCCGGAATATAGCTGGCCCACAGGTTCGCCGGCACGTGCGCGATGAAGATGATCAGCATCGCAATGCCGCGGAAGAAGTCCAGGCGCGGATCGCGCGGCGAGCGGCTGGGAGTGCTCATCGTCGGTCTCTCTGGAATAACCGCTTGTGTCAGACGTCCATGGATATGGGATCGCCCGCGTCGGGGCCAATCAAACTCCCGGCACCCCTGGTTGACGGGATCGTGATGGCTGGCGTCCTTCGCCGTCCGGCGGTTCGGCCTCACCGTTTCTCACGTTTCGGTCAAGTGGGGCCGGGCCTGTGGCGCGGGCCGGCCGGCGATCCCATATTGCTCGCGGCTGTCCCGTGTCGGGTGGCTGGGGCGACCCGCAAGCTGGGCTCGGAAGAGGATGATGACTGTGAATGAAATGGGCGCGACGTCGCAACGCCTCGCCTCGTCGCCGCAGCCGGAGCGCGTTCTGCGCCGGCGCCGCTGGACCTTCCTCGCACTTGTTTCGGTCACCGCACTGGCGCTGTTCGCCTGGATGGCGCGCCTCCTGGGCGGCGACGGGTTCGATCCGCTCGATATCGCCATGCTCGTCCTCTACGCCGGCACGCTTCCCTGGGTGGTGATCGGCCTGTGGAATGCGGTGATCGGCGTCGGCCTGATCCACCTGCGTCGCGACTGGCTCGCCTCGGTCGTGCAGATTCATGGACTGGAGGACGACGAAACGCCGCTCACGACGCGCACCGCCATCGTCATGCCGGTCTTCAACGAGGATCCTGCGCGCGTGTTCCGCCATCTGCGGGTGATCGAGACCTCGCTGGCCGAAACGGGCGAAGATGCGGCCTTCGATCTTTTCCTGCTGTCGGATACCAACGATCCGCAGATCGCCGCCGAGGAGGAACGCCGGTTCGAGGCGTGGCGGGCGGTGTCCGCCTGGCCCGACCGGCTGCACTATCGCCGCCGGCTCGACAACGCCCGCCAGAAAGTCGGCAACATCGAGGCGTTCTGCGAGCGTTGGGGCGATCGCTACGCGCATATGGTCGTCCTCGACGCCGACAGCCTGATGTCCGGCGCGGCGATCGTCCGCCTGGCGCGGTTGATGCAACGCAATCCGCGGCTCGGCATCCTGCAGACCCTGGCGGTCGGGCTGCCGTCCTCGAGCGCGTTCGCCCGGATCTTTCAGTTCGGGATGCGCCACGGCATGCGCGCCTACACCACCGGCAGCGCCTGGTGGCAGGGCGACAGCGGGCCGTACTGGGGCCATAACGCGATCGTCCGCCTCGATGCGTTCCGGCGTCACTGCCGGCTGCCGCGCCTGGACGGCGCGGCGCCCCTGGGCGGAGAGATCCTGAGCCACGATCAGGTCGAGGCGGCGATGATGCGCGCCGCCGGCTACGACGTGCGCGTGCTCCCGGTCGAAGGCGGCTCCTACGAGGAGAACCCGCCGAGTCTGCTCGATTTCATCAAGCGGGACCTGCGGTGGTGTCAGGGAAACATGCAGTACCTGAAGCTGATCGACTGGCCGCGCTGGCTCCCGCTGGGGAGGGTGCAGCTTGCGCTGGCGATCCTGATGTACCTGTCGGCGCCGCTGTGGCTCGGTTTCATCGCGCTGGGCATGACCCGGCTGTTCGCGGGCGGCGTCGATCCGTCCAGCGACATCGCCTTCTCCGACTCTCTGTGGGCCTCGGTCGCGTGGAATGAAGGGGCCGCCCTGTTCGCCACGATGATGGCCATAACCTTCGCGCCGAAGATCATGGGCATCGTTGACATCATGCTCTCCGCCGCCAAGCGTCGGCGCTACGGCGGTGGGCCGAGGGTCGTGGCGGGAGCGCTCGTGGAGCTGTTGTTCGGCATGATGGTCGCGCCGGTCATGGCCGTGGCGCAGTCGGTCTTCATTGTCGGTCTGTTCTTCGGCCGGCGCATCACCTGGAATGCGCAGGCCCGCGACCCGCGTCAGGTCCGCTGGGCACAGGCCGCGTCGACCCTGTGGCCGCAGACGCTGGTGGGGCTCGGCGTCGCCGGCGTGCTCGTGACCGCCGCACCGGGAATGCTGCCGTGGGCGGCGCCGCTGGTGGCGGCATGGATCCTGGCGGTGCCTTTCGCCGTCGGGACGGCCTCGCCGGGCCTGGGCCGGCTGCTCCAGCGCTGGCGTCTGTGCGGCGTCCCGGAGGAGTTTGAGACGCCGGCGGAGATCGCTGCCGTGCAGGCACCGGACGACCGTGCGGACATCGTCGCGGTGCTGCCGACGGGCGGCGGTCCGGTGGTCCCGGCTCTGCCCAACCGGGTTCCGGTACCCCTGCGGGCGGACAGTTGACGCGCGCCCGCGTCTCGCGTTCGCTGCCGCCATGGACTGGCATTCGACACGATGGGTGGACTGGGAGCACCTGACCACCGCCGACCTCGCCGCCGATAACGCCGCCGACAACGCCGCCGGCCTCCCGGCTGGAGCGGTCGCGCTGCTGCCCGTCGCGGCCGTGGAACAGCACGGGCCGCACCTGCCGCTCGGCACCGATGCGATCCTGACCGACGCCGTCGTCTCCGCCGCCCGCGCGAAGTTGCCACCGGGAGCGACGGTGCTGCGGTTGCCGACGCAGCGCATCGGACTGAGCCCGGAACACCGGGCCTTTCCCGGCACGCTGACCCTGGAGCCGGAAACGGTGATCGCGACCTGGTCGGCGATCGGCGCGTCGGTGGCACGCGCCGGGGTGTCCCGGCTCGTCATCGTCAACGGCCATGGCGGTCAGACCGGGCTGGTCGATGTGGTCGCCACCCGGCTGCGGGTCGAGCACGCGATGACGGTGGTGCGGGCGACGACGTTCAGGCTGCTCGGCGATGCGGTGGACCTCGGCCAGCGGGAAGCGCGCTACGGCCTGCACGGTGGGTTGCTGGAGACGTCGATGATGCTTGCCGTGGCGCCGGACCTGGTTCGCTGCGACCGGCTGGCCGACTTCCCGTCCCGCGCCGAGACCTGGGAGCGGAGATTCGCGCGGCTCGAGGCGGAGGGTAGCACTGGACTCGCCTGGATGGCGCAGGACCTCAACGCCGAAGGCGCCACCGGCGACGCGTCCGGTGCCACGGCGGCGCTGGGTCTGCGGGTCCTGGACGCCATGGCCGGCAGTCTGGCGGCGATCATCGGTGACCTGTCGACGTTCGAGGGACTGGCGTGACCGGCATGTGGGACGACATTCTGGCGGCCATGCTGCGGGCCCGCGAGGTCCGCCGGCTGGGTGGGGCGCCGGAACCGCTGCTCCGGGACATCGGGCGGATGCGGGCCGCAAAATCCGACCTGCCGGCGTCCGGCGCGTTGCTGGACCTGGTCGCGGCGGCGGCGCATGGCCCCCTGGTTATCGGCCAACTCGGCCAGACCCTGGACGGCCGGATCGCCACCGCCGGTGGCCACTCGCACTACGTCAACGGTTCGGTGGCGCTCGATCACCTGCACCGGCTGCGGGCGCTGGCGGATGCGGTGCTGGTGGGAGCCGGAACCCTGCGCGGCGACGACCCGGCGCTGACCGTGCGGCGATGCCGGGGCGAGAACCCGGTCCGCGTCGTCCTGACCGGCGGCGGCCCGGTGCCGCGCGACCGCAAGGTCTTCGCCGATGGCGCGGCGACCACCCTTGTGACCGGCGTGGACCTGCCGTGCGAAGCGGGGGACGGCGGTGTCGTCTCTGCGCGGAGCGTCCTGGACAGCCTTGCGGCGATCGGCCTCGATGTCGTGCTGATCGAAGGCGGGGCGGTGACCCTGTCGCGGTTTCTCGCCGCCGGATGTCTGGATCGCCTGCACCTCCTGGTCGCGCCGACGGTGCTCGGCTCCGGACGTCCGGGGATCATGCTGGACGAGGTCCAGTCGATGGATCAGGTGATCCGGTTCACGGCCAGCCGTCACGACCTGGGTGACGACACGCTGTTCGACCTGGTTCCGTGCCGAGATTAGGGTCGGCGGCCCACCCAGCGAGCGGTGGCGCAAGCGGGATGGGACGTTGCACGGCCGTGGCCGGACAGCGGCCGGACAGCGGATCAACCCTCGGCGCCGGGCTCCACGATCAGGCGGCAGCAGCCGTTCTGGCCGGGCTTCCAGGTCTTGCCTTTGAACACGAAGCCCGCGGTTTCGAACAGGCCGCCGTCGATCCTGCCGGCGGCCCGGCAGAGCTGCTCCACCTCTTCATCAGAGCGCCCGTCGCCGACCCAGAAATCCTTCAGCGGACAGCGGTGGAACTGGATCTCGATCCGATCCTCGCTCCTCTCGATGACCTCCGGCGCGAACATGGCGTCACGGCCGGGAATGCCGCCGAGAAAGGCGTCGCACAGGCCGACCGTGTCGGCCGGCCCATGCTCCGCGAACCTGGCGCCCATGTCCTCACCGAGCCGTCTGGTCGCGTCGCCGAGCAGTTCGACCGCCTGTTCGGCGCCGAATCGCTCCTTCAGCACGTCGAAGATATGGCCGTAGGCCGAGGCGCGCATGTTCACCGCCGCCCGCAGCTGCTCCAGTGTCACCGTGTCCGACATGGTGCGTCCTCCCTCAGCACTTCAGCATGATCTTGCCGATATGCTTGCTCGACTCCATGAGCGCATGGGCCGCGGCCGCTTCGGTCAGCGGGAAGGTCTTGTACATGATCGGCTTGACCGTGCGGGCTTCCAGCAGCGGCCAGACCTTCTCCTCCAACTGACGGGCGATGGCGGCCTTCTGGGCCACGGTTCGGGGCCGAAGGGTCGAACCGGTGATCGTCAGGCGGTTGGTCATCACCTTGAGGAAATTGAAGCTGTCGACGACCGGCGGCTGCAGGAAGGCGATCTGGACCAGCCGGCCCTCCAGCTTGAGGGACTCCAGGTTCTTCTGGATGTAGGGCCCGCCGACCATGTCGAGGATGACGTCGGCGCCGCCCGCGTCCTTCATGACGGCCTCGAAATCCTCTTCGCGGTAGTTGATCGCCCGATCGGCGCCGAGGTCGGTGCAGACCTTGCACTTATCGGCGGAACCGGCGGTCGAGTAGACGGTGGCGCCGAAATGGTGGGCGAGCTGGATCGCGGTCGTGCCGATGCCGGACGAACCGCCGTGGATCAGGATCGTCTCGCCCTTCTGCAGACGGCCGCGCTCGAACACGTTGGTCCAGACGGTGTAGTAGTTCTCCGGAATGGCCGCCGCCTCCTCCAGGGAATAGCCCTCGGGGATCGGCGAGCAGGTGTCCGAGGCCGCCGTGCAGTATTCGGCGTACCCGCCGCCCGGAACCAGCGCGCAGACCCGGTCTCCGATCTTCCAGCGGGTGACGTCGGCAGCGACCGCGACGACCTCGCCGGCGATCTCCAGACCGGGGATGTCGGACGCCCCCGGCGGCGGCGGATAGCCGCCGGAGCGCTGAATGCAGTCCGGACGATTGACGCCTGCGAAGGCGACCCTGACCAGAACCTCTCCGGCGGCCGGAGCGGGAACGTCGCGGGTCGTCGGCTTCAGCACTTCGGGCGGCCCGCCGGCGCCTTCGATCTCGATCGCCGTCATCGTCGCCGGTACGTCAGTCATGCATTCCTCCCATCGTGTTTGACGACAGTTCTAGACCAGCGCGCCGCGACTTGGAATTGGCCGAATTTCCGGGCGCCGGGCTGGGCCAGGCCGGGGTCCGGCCCCGGGTGGCGAAGTTTAGCGTCTTGACTCCTGTCGCCACCGCTTTCGACACTTGTGGCCTAACCAAGGAGCCGGATCCACCGGCCGGTTTTGCTCTCGAGAGCTGGAGGAAGTGCCATGAAGTCCACGAAATACGCCCGCCGGGCGGCGTTGGCCGTGCTCGGCGCGGCGGCGGTCGCCCTGCCGATGGCTACCCTGACGCCGGTCGCGGCCCAGGCGGCCGATCCGATCCGGATCGGTGTGATCTATGACTTCACCGGGCCGTTCGCGGCCGGTGGGTCGACGGCCGCGGCCGTCGGCAATGAAATCGCCGTCGAACTCATCAACGAGCAGGGCGGCGTCGGAGGCCACATGATCGAGACGATCGTCGCCGACGCCCAGTCGAAGGCGGAGGTGGCGATCAACGAAGCCACGCGCCTGCTCGACCAGGAGAATGTCGACCTCATCATGGGCGTGTTCTCGTCGGCCCACTGCGTGCCGATGGCGCAGAAGGTGGATGCCCAGCAGAAGTTCATGTGGGCGAACGTCTGCGTGTCCTCCGCCGTCTTCAAGGACAAGAACCTGAAGTACGTGTTCCGCGGCCAGGTCCACTCGGACCAGTTCGGCTGGGCGTCCTGCACGTTCCTGAACGAGTACGCCGAGAGCAAGCTCGGCATGAAGGCATCGGACCTGAAGGTCGCGATCATCTACGAGGACGGCCCCTACGGCTCCGGCGTCGCGTCGGGCAACGAGGAGACCTGCAAGGGCTACGGCATGGACGTGACCCTGAAGGAAGGCTACTCGGCCACGGCCCCCGACCTGTCCAGCCTGGTCACCAAGCTGCGCCGTGCCAGGGCCGACGTGATCCTGCACACCGGCTACAACCCGGACATCACGCTGTTCCTGCGCCAGGCCAAGGAGCAGGGTCTGAAGTGGAAGGCGCTGATCGGTCACGGTGCCGGCTACGGCCAGATCGACAAGCTGACCGAGGCCTTCGGAGAGGATGCCAACTTCATCTACAACACCGACCCGGTTGCCGCGCAGCTGCTCGATCCCGCGACTCTGGCGCCGGGCCTCGGCGACCTGACCGCGGAAATGGTGAAGCGCTACAAGGAGAAGACCGGCGCCAACGAAGTGCCGCCGCACACCTCCATGGGCTTCAACCAGGCCTGGATCTTCTTCAGCGACGTGCTGCCGCGGGCCATCAAGAACCATGGCGGCTACTCCCCGGACGCGCTGCGTGAGGCGGCTCTGGCGACCGATATCCCGGTCGGCGGCACCGTTCAGGGCTACGGCGTGAAGTTCAACCCTCCGGGCCACAAGATGGCCGGTCAGAACGAGCGCTCGTCGCCGGTGGTCATGCAGTACGTGGACGGGGAGACCAAGATCGTCTGGCCGACCGCGATCCAGACCATGGACCCGGTTCTTCCCCTGCCGGAAGGCCACACCTACGCGCGCTGATCGCTCGGGATCATACCCCGACAAGAGGATCCGCCGCCGATGCCGTTCCGGGCATCGGCGGCGGTGCCCTCGGCGATAAGCCATCGGTCACGTCGACAGGAAGGGTTCGGCGATGGGAGAGATGCTGCAGGTCCGCGGCCTGACGAAAAAGTTCGGCGGCTTCACCGCCGTGAACGAGGTCGCGTTCGATCTGGACGAGGGCGAAATCCTCGGTCTGATCGGACCGAACGGCTCGGGCAAGAGCACGACGTTCAATCTCATAGCCGGGGCGCTGTCGCCGACGGCCGGTTCTGTCACCCTGGAGGGACAGGACATCACCGGTCTCGCCCCGACCAGGGTGTGCCACAAGGGAGTGGCGCGGACCTACCAGATCCCGCGCCCCTTCCGGAAACTGACGATTCTGGAAAATGTCGCGCTCGCCGCCTATTTCGGCGCCGACGGCGCGATCAGCCGGGAGGAGGCCTGGCGTCGTGCGGAGGACGCCCTTGAGCTCACTCAGCTCCCGGTCGATGCCGGCGCCCGGGTGGACGGCCTCGGCGCCGCCGGCCTGAAGAAACTGGAGCTGGCCCGCGCGCTCGCGACCCAGCCGCGTCTTCTCCTCGCCGACGAGAGCCTCGGCGGTCTCGATGAGAAGGAGATGGACCAGGCGGCCGACATGCTGAGCCATATCCGCCAGCAGCGCGGCATCACCATCATCTGGGTCGAGCACATCATGGGCGTGCTGATGCGGGTGGTGGACCGCTGCATCGTGCTCGACCACGGCGAGATCATCGCCGCCGGCCTGCCGCACGAGGTGGCCCACGACCCCAAGGTGGTCGAGGTCTATCTCGGGAGCGACGCCGAGGCGGTCCAGACCCAGGTCGCCGGTCTCGGCGCCGGCGCATGACGGGGGGCAGAATGCTTGAACTGAAGAACGTTTCCGCCGGCTACGGCACGTTTCAGGCGCTGTTCGACGTCAGCCTGGAGGTTCATGCCGGCGAGGCGGTGGCCGTGATCGGCCCGAACGGAGCGGGCAAGACGTCGCTCCTGCGCGTGATCTCGAAGGTGATCGACCTGAACGGCGGGCAGATCTCGATGGAGGGCGTGCCGCTGAACGACGTGCCGGCGCACAAGATCATCGAGCTTGGCATCGCCCACGTACCGGAGCACCGGCGCCTGTTCCCCCGGCTGACCGTCGAGGAGAACCTGAAGATGGGCGCGTTCATCTCGACGGCGCGCGACCTCTACAACGAGCGCCTCGAGTTCGTCTACGAGCTGTTTCCGCGCATGAAGGAACGCCGCGACCAGCTCGCCGGCACGATGTCCGGCGGTGAGCAGCAGATGTGCGCGATCGGCCGCGGGCTGATGTCGGGGCCGAAGCTGCTGCTCCTCGACGAGCCGTCCGCCGGACTGGCGCCGGTGATCGTCCAGCAGGTGTTCGACCTGGTCCGGCGCATCCGCGAGGAGGGCTACACCGTGCTGATCGTCGAGCAGAACATCCAGCAGGTGCTGAAGGTCGTCGACCGCGCCTACCTGCTCGAAGTCGGTCAGATCAAGATGAGCGGATCGTCCCAGGAGCTCCTGGAGAACGACGAAGTCCGCCGCGCTTACATCGGTCTCTGAAGGAGGGACGCCGTGGATTTCCCGCTCACCGACCCGTTCTTCTGGGAGACCGTCATCCAGGGCCTGCTCTTCGGCGGCGTCCTGGCCCTGCTGTCCCTGGGCCTCAACATCATCTTCGGCGTGATCGACGTGGTGTGGATCTGCTACGCCGAGCTGATCATGCTCGGCATGTACACGATCTACTTCCTGTACACAGATTTCGGCGTGCCGCTGCCGCTGGCGATGGTCGCCGGCATCCTCGTCGTCGCGATACTCGGCGCGATCCTGCACCACTTCATCATCCGCCCGATCCTGCACACGGAGCCGATCAACCAGTTGCTGGTCACGGGCGGCGTGCTGTTCTTCCTGCAGGGCTTCGCCACGCTCGCCTTCTCGGTCGAGTTCCGCAACCTCGGCGTCTCCTTCGGCAGCATCGAGGCCGGCGACATGTACATCCCGACGACCCGGCTGCTGGCCTTCGTGGTCAGTCTGGTCGCCGTCGTGGTGCTCTGGCTGTTCCTGAAGAAGACCTATCTCGGCACCGCGATCCGGGCGATCAGCCAGGACCGGGACATCATGCCGCTGATGGGAGTGAGTCCGCGCAAGATCTACCTCGTCACTTCGGCGCTCGGGGGCGGTCTCGCCGGCCTGGGCGCCTGCCTGCTGGTGCTGCTCTACGACATCCACCCGGCGATCGGTCTGACCTTCGGGCCGATCACCTTCATGGTCTGCGTGATGGGCGGGCTCGGCAACATGATCGGTGGGTTCATCGCCGCCTTCATCTTCGCCGAGTTCATCGCGCTGGGCGGGTTCTACGCCGAGATCGAATGGGGCTACGTCATCGCCTTCGCCTTCTTCATCGTGATGATGTTCATCCGCCCGCAGGGCATTCTCGGATCCAAGAGCTGAGGGGGCGGCCATGAACGTCGGAACGATCATCAAGGCCGTCGGTCTCCTCGCCATCCTCTGCTTCCCGATGCTGGGGTTCAGCGACTACATCCTGCACATCGCGATCTCCATCCTGCTCTGGGGCTTCATCTACACCGGCTGGTCGGTCATGGGCCGGTTCGGGCTGGTGTCGCTCGGCCACGGCGCCTTCATGGGCATCGGCGCCTATGTGGTGACCATGCTCTGGAACCATGCGGGCATCACCCCGTGGATCGGCATCCCGGTCGCGATCGTGGTCTCCATGGCGGTCGGGTTCATGATCGGGTTCCCGTGTTTCCGGTTCCGCATCACCGGCCACTACTTCGCCCTGGTGACCCTGGCCCTGTCGGAAGTGGCGCGCCTGCTGATCGTCGCCCTGCGCGATCACACCGGCGGATCGCTCGGCATCACGCCGGTCAATGTGATCTCGGCCGACAATCCGTCCTCGATCTGGGCGATGCAGTTCTCCGACAAGGAGACCTGGTTCTACATCGTCGTCGCCGTCTGGGTCCTGGGGCTGCTGGTCTGGCGGGCGGTCGATCGGTCGATGATCCGCTACGCCATGGAGGCGGTGAGCCAGGAGGAGGACGCGGCCGCCTCGCTTGGCGTCCATGTGACGCGGACGAAGCTGATCGTGACGATGATCTCGGCGGGGATGACCGCGGTCGGCGGCGCGGTCTACGGCCAGTACCAGCTGTACATCAACCCGGAGACCACATCGGGCATCGCCATCTCGCTGCAGATCGTGTTCGCGGCGATCGCCGGTGGCATGTTCGTCCAACTCGGCCCGACCGTGGGGGCGGTCATCACCCTCCTGCTCACCGAAACCCTGCGTCAGACCGTCGGCCACGACGTGCACGGTCTCGACGTGATGATCTACGGCGCGATGCTGGTGCTGTTCATCATCTACATGCCGCGTGGCGTGCTCGGCCGGGTGATCGCGGTGTACGAGAGCCGTTTCGCAGGTCAGTCGGGATCGTCCGGGCAACCGAAACCGCAACCGGGTGAATAGTGGCCGCGCCACCCGAGCATGCCCCCTCGCTCTGGGCGGCGACAGCACCGCCGCCGCCCGAGACCGGTGAACTGACCGAAAGCGTGCGCGCCGACGTGGTGATCGTCGGCGGCGGCGTCACCGGCCTGTCCACCGCCCTTCACCTCGCCGAACGGGGCGTCTCCGCGGTCGTGCTGGAGGCGGCGCGGACCGGCTACGGCGGCTCCGGCCGCAACAGCGGCCACATCATTCCGGCACTGGGGGCCGGCGACCCCGACGCCCTGGTGGCGAGGCTCGGTCCGGACCGGGGCGAGCGGCTGGTCTCCTTCCTGCGCGACAGCGCCGGTCTCACCTTCGATCTGATCCGGCGCTACGGGATCGACTGCGACGCCGTGCAGACCGGCTGGGCCATGCCGGCGCACCGACCGTCGCGGCTGAGGGACCTGGAACGGCGCCACGACGAGTGGAGCCGGCGCCAGGCCCGGGTATCGCTCCTCGACGCCGCGGAGACCGAAAGCCTGCTCGGCAGCCGGGCCTATTCCGGCGCCCTCCTGATGCATACCGGCGGTCACGTGAACCCGCTGGCGCTGGCCCGCGGACTGGCGAAGGCGGCGATCGGGCAGGGCGCCAGAGTGTTCACCGGGTCCCCGGCGCTGTCGGTCTCGCGCACGGCCGAGGGATGGCGCGTCGCGACGCCGGCGGGGGCGGTGACGGCTGAGAGGTTGGTGGTGGCGACCAACGCCTATACCGGCGCACTAATCCCCGTCCTTGCCCGGACGCTGGTCCGCATCATCAACTATCAGGTCTCGACCCACCCCATGCCGGACGACGTGGCGGCGCGCGTGCTTCCGAGCGATGTCGCCGCCTCCGACACGCGCCGCGACCTCTACCCGTTCCGCAAGGACCGCTGGAACCGCCTCGTCACCGGCGCGACCCTGGCCCTGCCGCTCAACATGGACGCCCGTATCCGTCCCTGGATCGCCGAGCGGATCGGCAACGTGTTCCCGCAGATCGAGGACCGCCGGTTGGAGTACGTGTGGAACGGCCGTATCGCCATGACGCCGAACCGCCTGCCAAAGGTGCAGGAGATCGGCCCCGGCGCGATCACCTCGATTGCCTATAACGGCCGCGGCATGGCGATCGGAACGGCCATGGGCCGGGAACTGGCCGACTGGGTGGACGGCAAACCGGCCGACAGTCTCGGCCTGCCGAAAATGGAGATCGAGCCGATCCCGCTCGCCAGCGCGCTCGGCCGCTGGGCCCAGTCCGCGCTGGTGTGGTACCGGCGGCTCGACGCGCGGGACTGAGCGGCGCCTGATATCGCGGACACGCGACGGGCGAACCGGGCTCGCGTCGTCGCTTCGGTTGACGTCGATCCGATCTGTGTTGTGATAGGCGCCACGCGCCGCGCGCGAATGACGGGCGGCCGAAAAGGATTCATTCGAACCGGGAGTTTCACGATGAAGACCAAGACCGCCGCACTTGCGCTGGCGCTCAGCCTGGCTGCCGGCACGGCCTATGCGAGCTGCGATACCGTCACGTTCTCCGACGTCGGCTGGACCGATATCACCGCCACGACGGCGGCGACCACGGAGGTGCTGCAGGCGCTCGGCTACGAGACCGACGTCAAGGTTCTGTCGGTGCCGGTGACCTACACCTCGATGGCGAAGGGCGATGTCGACGTCTTCCTCGGCAACTGGATGCCGACCATGGAAGGGGACATCGCGCCGTACCGCGAGGCCAAGACGGTCGACACCGTGCGCGAGAACCTGGAGGGCGCGAAGTACACGCTGGCGACCAATGCGGCCGGCGCCAAGCTCGGGATCACCAGCTTCGCCGACATCGCCAAGCATGCCGACGCCCTGGAGGAGACGATCTACGGCATCGAGCCGGGCAACGACGGCAACCGGCTGATCATGGACATGATCGAGAAGGACGCTTTCGGCCTGAAGGGCTTCGAGGTCAAGGAAAGCTCGGAGCAGGGCATGCTGGCCCAGGTCGCCCGCGCCTCGAAGCGCGACGAACCGGTGGTCTTCCTCGGCTGGGAGCCGCATCCGATGAATGCCAATTTCGACCTGACCTACCTGACGGGCGGCGACGACTATTTCGGCCCGAACCTCGGCGGCGCGACGGTCTACACCAACACCCGCGCCGGTTATGTCGCGGAGTGCGCCAATGTCGGCAAGCTGCTGTCGAACCTGAAGTTCTCCCTCGCCATGGAGAACGAGATCATGGGCGCGATCCTGAATGAGGGCACCGATCCGAACGAGGCGGCGGCGGCCTGGATGAAGGCCAACCCGGACATGGTGATGGGCTGGCTCGACGGCGTGACGACCAAGGACGGCGGCGACGCCAAGGCCGCGGTCAGCGCCGCGCTCGGGCTCTGAGACCGCGACCGGCGGACACATGACGGGGTGGGAGGGGCGCTGGCCCCTCCCGCCGGCGCTTCACCAGGGGCGGGGTGAGAGATGGACTGGTTGACCGAGACCAAGATCCCGGTCGGCGATGTCGCCGGGTCGGCATTCGACTGGCTGCAGGAGAACGGCGGCTGGTTCTTCGACGGGCTGTCGGACGCGATGGAATGGCTGATCGACGCCATCCTGCTGGTCCTGCAATGGCCGCATCCGCTGGTGATCGTGGCGGTCTTCGCGGGCCTCACCTACGTTCTGCAGCGCAACTGGAAGACCGCCGCGTTCGTCGTGCTCGGCTTCCTGTTCATCCTCAATCAGGGCTACTGGGAGGAGACGACGGAGTCGCTCACCCTGGTGCTGTCGGCCTGCGTGGTGTGCATGGGGGTCGGGGTGCCGATCGGCATCGCCGCCGCCCATCGCCCGGCCCTGTTCCGGGTGATGCGTCCGGTCCTCGACCTGATGCAGACCCTGCCGACCTTCGTCTACCTGATCCCGGCCATTGTGTTCTTCGGCATCGGCATGGTTCCGGGGCTGATCGCCACGGTGATCTTCGTGGTGCCCGCGCCCATCAGGTTGACCCATCTGGGTGTCTCCTCCACGCCGCAGCACCTGCTGGAGGCGGCGGAGGCGTTCGGCGCCACGCCGACCCAGAAGCTGCTCAAGGTCGAACTGCCCTATGCCTTCCCGCAGATCATGGCCGGGCTGAACCAGACCATCATGCTGTCGCTTTCGATGGTCGTGATCGCCGCCCTGGTTGGGGCCGACGGGCTCGGGGTGCCGGTGGTGCGCGCGCTGAATCAGGTCAACACCTCGCTCGGTTTCGAGAGCGGCTTCATCATCGTGGTCGTCGCCATCATGCTCGACCGCATGCTCCGGGTGACGAAGGAGTGACGGGGCAATGAGCATCGCGGTCGATTTCCAGAGCGTCTCCATCGTCTTCGGTGACAGGCCGGAGGCTGCCCTGCCGATGATGGATGCCGGGCGGTCGCGCGGCGAGATTCAGGCGGAGACCGGACAAATACTGGGCGTGCACGACTGCTCGCTCAGCGTGGGCGAGGGCGAGATCCTGGTCCTGATGGGGCTTTCGGGCTCGGGCAAGTCGACGCTTCTGCGGGCGGTGAACGCCCTCAACCCGGTGGCGCGCGGCTGCGTGATGGTGAACGACGGCGCCGGCATGGTGAACATCTCGGCCTGCGACGCCTCCACCCTGCGACGGATGCGCCAGAGCCGCGTGGCGATGGTGTTCCAGCAGTTCGGCCTTCTGCCCTGGCGCACGGTCCAGGAGAATGTCGGCCTCGGCCTGGAACTGGCGGGGGTGCCGGCGGGAGAGCGGGCGGAGCGGGTGGCGGAGCAGCTCTCGCTCGTCGGCCTCGGCGACTGGGCGGAGCGTCGGGTCGGGGAACTGTCCGGCGGCATGCAGCAGCGTGTCGGCCTCGCGCGGGCGTTCGCGACCCAGGCGCCGATCCTGCTGATGGATGAGCCCTTCTCCGCCCTGGACCCGTTGATCCGCACGCGACTGCAGGACGAGCTTCTGGATCTGCAGAAAAGCCTCAGACGCACGATCATCTTCGTCAGCCACGACCTGGACGAGGCGTTCAAGCTCGGCGACCGTATCGCCATCATGGAAGGCGGGCGGATCGTCCAGTGCGGTACACCGCAGGAGATCTTCTCGGCGCCGGCCAACGGCTACGTCGCCGACTTCGTCCAGCACATGAACCCGCTCGGCGTGCTGACCGCCGGCGATGTGATGGTCCCGGTTGCGGGCGAGGTCTCGGAGATCGCCGTGGCCAGCGACGTAGAGATCGAGAGCGTGATGGAGACCGTCCTTCAGGACCCGAAACCGGTGATCGTCGAGGAGGCGGGGACGCCGGTCGGCATGGTCACCCGGGATTCGCTGCTCAAACGGCTGGTCGGCCTGGCATCGGGCAAGGGATAGCCCGGCGGCCACGTGCCAGTCCGAGGGGGATCGCGCGAGTGCCGAGGTCGGGGTCGCTACGCCAGCCCCATCAGCCGGTCGATCTCGCCGGAGTCCGGTCCGTCCGGCAGACCGGAGAACACGATCCGTCCCCGGCTCATCACCGAGACCGTATCGGCCAGGGCCTTGGCGAAGTCCAGATACTGCTCGACCAGCAGGATCGCCATTTCTCCCCGTTTGCGCAGGATCTCGATGGCGCGGCCGATATCCTTGATGATCGATGGCTGAATGCCCTCCGTCGGTTCGTCCAGGATGAGCAGCGATGGCTTCGTCACCAGGGCGCGCGCGATGGCGAGTTGCTGCTGCTGTCCGCCCGACAGATCGCCGCCACGGCGGTCGAGCATGGAGTCAAGTACGGGGAACAGCTCGAAGATCTCCTCGGGAATCCGGCGCTCGCTCGCCGGCAGGCAGGCATACCCGGTCTGCAGGTTCTCCTTCACGGTGAGCAGCGGGAAGATCTCGCGACCCTGGGGCACGTAGGCGATGCCGGAGCGCGCGCGCTCGAAAGAGGGCAGAGGGGTCAGATCGCCGTCCTGCCAGGAGAGGACGCCGCCGCTCACCGGGTGGTGTCCGACGATACCGCGCAGCAGGCTGGTCTTCCCCACCCCGTTGCGCCCGAGCACGCAGGTGACCTTGCCGATCTCCGCCTCGAGGTCGATCCCCCAGAGGATCTGCGCGGCGCCGTAGTGCAGGGTGAGGTCCTGGATCTTCAGCATCGCCGTCTCCTCAGCGCCCGAGATACACGTCGATGACGCGGTCGTCCGAACTGACATGGTCGAGCGAGCCTTCGGCCAGCACCGATCCCTCGTGCAGCACCGTGACCATGACGCCGAGGTCGCGGACGAAATCCATGTCGTGCTCGACCACGACCACCGAGTGGTCGCGGGCGATCTCCTTCAGCAGCGTGGCGGTCTGCATGGTCTCGGCATCGGTCATGCCGGCCACCGGTTCGTCCACCAGCAGCAGCGACGGGTCCTGGGCCAGGAGCATGCCGATCTCCAACCACTGTTTCTGGCCGTGGCTGAGGTCGGCGGCCAGCATCCCGGCGCGGTCCGCCAGGCGGATGGTGTCCAGCACGCGGTCGATCCGATCGGCCTCCGACGCGGTGTCGCGTGCGAACAGGGTGTCGAACACCTTCCGCTTGCCGGCGAGCGACAGAACGATGTTGTCGCGCACGGTATGGCTCTCGAACACGGTCGGGCGCTGGAACTTGCGGCCGATGCCGAGCTCGGCGATCGCCGCCTCGTCCAGCTTGGTCAGATCCTGGTTGCCGGAGAACAGGGCGGTGCCGACATCCGGACGGGTCTTGCCCGTGATGACGTCCATCATCGTCGTCTTGCCGGCGCCGTTCGGGCCGATGATCGCCCGCATCTCCCCCGGCTCGACGACGAAGGACAGGTCGTTCAGCGCCTTGAATCCGTCGAAGCTCACGCTGATCCCGTCGAGATAGAGGACGGTGTGGGTCAGTTCCCGGGTCATGCCCGTTCCTCCGCCTCGGTTCCGGTCTGCGCGGTCTCCGCCCTCCTGCGGCGCAGCTGCGAGGCAAGGCCGAGGATGCCCTTGGGCATGAACAGGGTGACGACGACGAACAGGCCGCCCAGCGCGAACAGCCAGACCTCCGGCAGGGCGCCGGTGAAGTAGCTCTTGGCCAGGTTCACGCCGATGCCGCCGATCACCGCACCGACCAGGGTGCCGCGGCCGCCGACCGCGACCCAGATGACCGCCTCGATCGAGTTGGCCGGCGCGAACTCGCCCGGATTGATGATGCCGACCTGGGGTACGTACAGCGCACCCGCGACGCCGGCCATCATCGCCGAGACGGTGAACACGAACAGCTTGTAGTGCTCGACCCGGTAGCCGATGAAGCGGGTCCGGCTCTCAGCGTCGCGCACCGCGATCAGCACCTTGCCGAGCCGCGACAGCACGATCGCCCGGCACAGCAGGAAACCGCCGGCGACGGCGACCACCGACAGCAGGTACAGGGCGATACGGGTACTGTCCGCCTGCAGGTCAAATCCGAGCACGTCCTTGAAATCGGTCAGCCCGTTGTTGCCGCCGAAGCCCATCTCGTTGCGGAAGAAGGCGAGCATCAGGGCGAAGGTCATCGCCTGGGTGATGATCGACAGGTACACCCCCGTCACCCGGGAGCGGAAGGCGAGGTAGCCGAACACGAAGGCCAGCGCGCCCGGAACCAGCAGCACCATCGCCATGGCGAACCAGAACTGGTCGAAGCCATGCCAGAACCAAGGCAACTCCTCCCAGTTCAGGAACACCATGAAGTCCGGCAGGACCGGGTTGCCGTAGACGCCGCGCGGCCCGATCTCGCGCATCAGATGCATGCCCATGGCATAGCCGCCGAGCGCGAAGAACGCCCCGTGTCCGAGCGACAGAATCCCGCAATAGCCCCACACAAGGTCGATCGACAGCGCCAGGAGGGCGAAGCACAGGTACTTGCCGAAGACCACCACCGAGGCCGTTGTGACGTGGAACGGCGAGGTCGGATCGATGAACTGGTTGGCGACGGGAACGTAGACCGCCGCCGCCAGCAGCGCCGCCAGCAGGGCGATGCCGGACGGTCCGGCCAGGGTGAGCAGTCTGCCGGTCATCATGACTCCACCGCCCGACCCTTGAGCGCGAACAGGCCGCGCGGACGCTTCTGTATGAACAGGATGATGAACACCAGGACCAGGATCTTGCCGAGCACCGCGCCGGCATAGGGTTCCAGGAACTTGTTCAGAACGCCGAGGGAGAGGGCGCCGACCAGGGTGCCCCAGAGATTTCCGACCCCGCCGAACACCACCACCAGGAAGCTGTCGATGATGTAGGACTGGCCGAGGTTGGGGCTGACGTTGTCGATCTGGGACAGCGCGACGCCGGCCACCCCGGCGATGCCGGAGCCGAGGCCGAAGGTCAGCGCGTCGGTCCAGTTGGTCCGGATTCCCATGGAGCTGGCCATCCGCCGGTTCTGGGTGACGGCCCGCATCTGCAGGCCGAAGGTCGTGTGGCGCAGCACCAGAACCAGCACGGCAAAGACGACGAGGGCGAAGACGATGATCCAAACCCGCCCGTAGGTCAGCGTCAGTCCGCCGAGCTCGAAGGCGCCGCTCATCCAGCTTGGCGCGCCGACCTCCTGGTTGGTCGGGCCGAACAGGCTGCGCACCACCTGCTGCAGGATCAGCGACAGACCCCAGGTGGCCAGCAGTGTCTCGAGCGGCCGGCCGTAGAGGAAACGGATGATCCCACGCTCGATCGCCATGCCCACCAGGCCGGCGATCGCGAAGGCCAGCGGCAGGGCGATCAGCAGCGACGCGTCGAACAGGAAGGGCGCGTGGTTGCGGATGATCTCCTGCACCACGAAGGTGACGTAGGCGCCGATCATGACCATCTCGCCATGGGCCATGTTGATGACCCCCATCACCCCGAAGGTGATGGCCAGGCCGATGGCGGCGAGGAGCAGCACGGAGCCGAGCGACAGCCCGTACCAGACGTTCTGTGCGGCGGACCACATGGCGAGATCGCGCTCGACGGTGCGCACGGCGTCGGCGATGGCAAGGCCCAGGGCGTCGCTGGCGCCGTCGCTCGCGGCGAGCAGAATGGCGCGAGCCTCCTGACTGCTGCGGGAGGCGACGGTCCCGACGGCGGCGATCTTGGCGTCGTCGTCGGCATCGCTGTTCAGGATGGCGGCGGCGCGGGCCCGCTCCATCACGGCGCGGACGTCGGCATCGCGTTCGGAAGCGATGGCGGCCGTCAGCGGCTCGATCGCATCGGGGTCCAGGCTCTTGAGCACGGATTCCGCGGCCGCCCGGCGCACCGCGGGATCGGGGCTGCGCAGTGTCAGGGTGCCGATTGCGGCGCGAACGGCACGACGCAGGCTGTTGTTCACGCGGACCTTGGTCACCTCACGCCGGCCGGCCTCTCCCGCGTCGGCGCCGGTCAGCGGGTCGGTGAGGACATATCCCCTGCCGCCGCGTTCGGCGATGAAGACCGCGTTGTCAGACCGTCGGTAGAAGAGCGCGCCGGCGCCAAGCGCCTCGAGCACAGGGGCGGCGGCGGGGTCGCCGGAGGCGCCGAGCGCCTCGACGACCGCGGCGGTCTCCTTGAAATCCGCGCCGGCGAGGCGGGAGATCAGATCGGGGATGGTGGCGTCCTGGGCTTGTGCTGACCCGCCGATGGCGGCGGTCGCCAGCACAAGCACAAGCACGATCCGGGTCAGGATCAGACGGAGAGGGCGTGCCATCGCACGGAACACTCGCTTGGCTGCGTCGGGGAGGGCCGGTGCGGAGCTCCGCCGGTCGGGCGGAGCTCCACGAGGTCAGAGCCGGATCAGCTTCCCTTGCCGCCGCACTTGCCGGTGGCCGTGTTGAAGTTGCCGCAGTTCATCGGCTTGCGCCAATCGGCGATCAGGTCCTTGGAGTCCGGCAGGAAGTCGGACCAGGCATCGCCGACCACCAGACCCGGGGTCTCGAACACGGTCTCGAACTGACCGTCGTCCTGGATCTCGCCGATGAGCACCGGCTTGGTGATGTGGTGGTTCGGCATCATCGCCGAATAGCCGCCGGTGAGGTTCGGCACGGACACGCCGACGATGCTGTCGATGACCGCATCCGGATCGACGGTGCCGGCCTTCTCGACCGCCTTAACCCACATGTTGAAGCCGATGTAGTGGGCCTCCATCGGATCGTTGGTCACGCGGTCGGTGCTGCCGATGAACTCGTGCCAGGCCGCGATGAACGCGTCGTTCTCCGGGGTCGGCGCGGACATGAAGTAGTTCCAGGCGGCCAGGTGGCCGACCAGCGGGCCGGTGTCGATGCCGGCCAGCTCCTCCTCACCCACGGAGAAGGCGACGACCGGGATGTCCTCGGCCTTGATGCCCTGATTGGCCAGCTCCTTGTAGAACGGCACATTGGCGTCGCCGTTGATCGTCGAGACGACGGCGGTCTTCTTGCCGGCCGAGCCGAACGACTTGATGTCGGCCACGATCGTCTGCCAGTCGGAGTGACCGAACGGCGTGTAGTTGATCATGATGTCCTCGGCCGCCACGCCGCTGTCGAGCAGGTAGGTCTCGAGGATCTTGTTGGTCGTGCGAGGGTAGACGTAGTCGGTGCCGGCCAGCACCCAACGCTCCACACCCTCGACCTCGGCCAGGTAGTCGACGGCCGGGATCGCCTGCTGGTTCGGCGCCGCTCCGGTGTAGAACACGTTGCGCTGGCTTTCCTCGCCCTCGTACTGGACCGGATAGAACAGCAGGCTGTTCAGCTCTTCGAACACCGGCAGCACGGACTTGCGCGACACCGAGGTCCAGCAGCCGAACACGGCGGCGACCTTCTCGCCGGTGATCAGCTCGCGCGCCTTCTCGGCGAACAGCGGCCAGTCGGAGGCCGGGTCGACCACGACCGCCTCCAGCTTCTTGCCGAGCAGGCCGCCCTTGGCGTTCTGCTGTTCAATCAGCATCAGCATCGCGTCCTTCAGCGTGGTCTCGCTGATCGCCATGGTGCCGGACAGCGAGTGCAGGATGCCGACCTTGATCGTCTCCTGCGCCTGAACCGCGGTGGACAGCAGCAGACCGGCGGCCATGCCGATCGCCGATCCCCTCAGCATCTTTGTCATTTTCATGAGTGAAGCCCCTCTATTGGCGGACACGTGCCCGCGACAACGGCGAGGAAGCGCAAGACATGTGCCACTGAGACGGGAACCGGAAAACCCGTGCGATTCAGGGGGGTTCTGGGGAGCGGGCGAGCGTGAGGCGCGTTCGATGTTATTGGAAATGATCGAATCTTTCGCACTGCAGCAGAGCGTGCCGAAATTTTGGGCATCCCTCGGCTCGCGGATGATCGCCGGCCGTCGGACCCGGCCATTCGGAGTCGGTGCTCATCCGGATACGGTCGTGAGGAAACAGGTATTGCCTTGTCTGTTCATGATTAAGTCGGAATTGGAATGAGTGCGCTGGCGTTCCGGGCACCAATTCCGCATCGGGAGAGAGGGCTGGCCTGTGTTTCGGCTGCTGCAAAGCCGCGGAGCCAGGATTTTTTAAAAGATTGTTTCTGGTAAACGAATTTTCATTATGAGTGAATAAAATCAATTAGTTGAATGATCCTGGCCCGTTAACTCCCCGTTATCGAAACCCGCTCATGGTGCGCTCAGTTCATGGATTGGGGGTACAGATGAAGTCTCTTTTCGGATTGCTGGCACGTGTCTCGGTCGCCGCAAAACTGACAGCCGTGGCGATCGCCACCGCCGTGGCTGTCGTCAGCCTTTCGGGCATCGCGCTCTACTACAGCTACTATCAGCTCCGCAGCGACCGGATCGATGTCGCGAAGGCGGCGGTCGAGATGACCCTGTCGTTCGCGGAGGCGATGTATGCGCGGGCCGATGCCGGCGAGTTCAGCGAGGAAGAGGCCTTCGCCCGGGTGCGGGACTACGTCCATGGGGCGCGCTTCAACGGCAGCGACTACGTGTTCGCATACAGCCTCGAAGGCGTAAACCGGATTCACCCGATCATTCGCGACATGGTCGGCAAGCCACGGATCGACGCGACGGACAAGAAGGGCTTCCGCTACATGCGGGCGATGACCGAGGGGGTCAAGAAGAACGGCTCCACCATCGTCGAGTACCACTGGCCCAAGCCCGACACCACGGAGGTCGTCCAGAAGTTCAGCTACGCCGCAAGCTTCCCGCGGGAGAACATGTTCTTCGGCGCCGGCGTGTATGTGGACGACATCAACACGATCTTCCTGGATCAGGCGATCGTCCTCGGATTGACCGGAGGCGTCATCCTGATCGTCGTGCTGGGGCTGACGACCCTTACCATCGTCGACCTGAGGAGATCGATCCGCGGGCTCGGGACCTGGATGCACGCCCTTGCCGATGGCGAACTCGAACACGCGCCGACGGGCGCCGATCGCAAGGACGAGATCGGCGCGATGGCCCGGACGGTGGAGGTGTTCCGGCAGACCGCCGTGGAGAAGGTCGACAGGGCCCGCCAGGAAGAAATCGAACGTCAGGCCGAGCTTGAGCGGGCGAGGCAGATGCTAGCACTCGCCGATGGCCTGGACTCCAAGATCGCCACGATCGCCGGTGAACTCGGTGAGAGTCTGCAGAACGTGACCGGCCGCATCACCACCCTGCGCGACGTCACCGATTCGGCGCGGTCCGTGAGCGAGGACGCGTCGGCGGCGACGCAGCAGACCACCGCCAACATGCAGTCGGTGGCGGCGGCTTCGGACGAGATGAGCGCGACGTCCTCGGAGATCAGCAGGCAGGTCACCCTGTCCACCGAGGTCGTGGGCGAGGCGGGCGATACGGCGTCGGCGGCCGCCGACCAGGTCGCGCGCCTGTCGGAGTCCGCTGACAAGATCGGTCAGGTCGTCGGTCTGATCACCGAGATCGCCGAACAGACCAACCTGCTCGCCCTGAACGCGACCATTGAAGCGGCCAGGGCCGGCGACGCCGGCAAGGGGTTCGCCGTCGTCGCGTCGGAGGTGAAGAGCCTGGCCACCCAGACGGCGAAGGCGACGGACGAGATCTCTGGACAGATCTCGGCGAACCAGTCCCTCATCCGGGAGACGGTGCAGGCGATCTCCCGCATCAACGAGATCATCGGCCGGGTCCGTGACGCTTCGACCTCCATCGCCAGCGCGGTCGAGGAGCAGAACGCTTCGCTTGGTGAAATCGCCAGCAACGTTCAGCAGGTGGCCAGCGCCTCCGACGAGGTCGGCCGCAAGCTGCATGACGTCGCGGACGGCGCCCGCCGCGGGGCCGAGGCGACGGAGGAGATCGCGGTGCTGGGAACCGAACTCGACCGTCTCTCCGGCACCCTGCGTTCGACCGTTGACGGCATCGTCGGCGAAATCCGCTCCATGACCAGGGCCGCGTGATCGGTCCCCGACCTGCAACCGATCAGCCGTCCGGTCCGTGACCGGGCGGCTGGCGTTCCGACGCGGCCCTTGGGCGCTTTTCGCCGCACCATCGGTCGTGTACGACTCCCGTCATCAAGCGGCCGGCCGAGCATGTCGGGCGCATCTGTCTGTTCGGGAGAACGCCATGAAGTTCGTCAAGTCGCTGGCGGTTGCCGGCCTCGCGCTCGCCCTGTCGGCCACGGCCGCTTCGGCCGAGACCCGTGTCACCTACAAGTCGGCCAAGTCCACGTCTTCCTACTATCAGATGGCCGTGCAGATCGCCGAGGCGATGAAGGCCGGCTCCGATGGCGGCATCATCGTCACCGTCGAGGAGAGCCAGGGCTCTGTCCAGAACGTGATGGAGACCATCGCCCGCAAGGGCAACTACGTGTTCACCACGCCGCCGGTCCTGGTGTCCCTCGCCCAGGGCGGCAAGGCGATGTTCAAGGGCAAGGAGAACGCACGGTTCGACGAGATCCGCGCCCTGTTTCCGATCCCGTCGCTGACCATGCACTTTGTGCTGCGCGCCGATGCCGGGGTGTCGAGCTTCGCCGATCTCGAAGGCAAGTCGCTGCTGATCGGCAAGGGGTCGTTCGGCGCCCGCGAGGGCGAGAAGTACCTCAAGCTGTTCGGACTGGAAGGCAAGGTCACGCTCGCCGACGTGGAACTGTCCAACGCCGTTCCCGCCCTCAAGAACGGCCAGATCGACGGCTTCGTGACCGCCGGTTCCTATCCGGCTCCGAACGTGATCGAAGCGGCGGCCAGCACCGGCGTCACCGTGCTGTCGCTGACCGACGAGCAGATCGCCCAGACCAAGCGGGCCAAGCTTGTGATCCCGGCGGGCACCTATGCCGGCCAGGACGCCGACATCGTGACCACCTCGCTGCCGGTGGTCGCCTATTCGACGACCGACATGGACGACGATACCGCTTATGCGCTGGCCAAGACCTTCTGGGAGCAGAAGGCGAAGATGGGCAAGGACGCGGCGTGGTGGAACGGCGTGGATCAGGGCCTGATGGCCAATATCACCGGCAAGATCCATCCGGGTGCCGTCCGGTACTACGAGGAACAGGGTTTCGCGCTGACCGCCGCGCAGAAGTAACCGTCTGTCCACGACCCCGGCCGGCCCGAGCGCGCGCGTTCGGGCCGGTCCGCTTTGCGGTGATCCGATGACGCTTCCCGCCCGCCTGATCTGGACCGCGCTCGGCGCGGTTTCGATCGGCTTCCATCTCTGGCTGATCTTCTCCGGCCTGGTGCCCAATCTGGTCAGCCGGCCGCTTCACATGGCCCTGGCGCTGCCCTGGGCGATGCTGTTCATCGCCCGCGGCCGCGCCGAGCGGATCAGCGGTGCCGCTCTCGGGGTCGTCGGGCTCGCCGCCTGCCTGTGGGTCGTCGTCAACGAGGACGCGCTGTCTGACCAGTACGGGTTCCTGGAGGGGGATTTTCAGGTGGCCGTCGCCGCCGCCCTGCTGGTCGTGGTGCTGGAGATGGCGCGCCGGGCGATCGGCTGGCCGCTGCCGCTGGTGGCGCTGGCGGCGCTGCTGTACGGCCTGTTCGGCGAGGCGATCCCCGGCGAGTTCGGCCATCCGGGGACACCGCTTGCTAGCTTCCTTGGCACCCTGACCATCGCCGAGGGCGGGTTGTGGGGCAGCCTGACCGGCGTGTCGGTGAACATCGTCGCCATCTTCGTGATCTTCGGCGCCGTCCTGAACGCCGGCGAGGCGGGGCAGGGGTTCATGAACGTGGCGGCGGCCGCGGCCGGCCGGCTGCGCGGGGGCGCGGCCAAGGTCTCGGTCATCTCCTCCGCCCTGTTCGGCTCGATCTCCGGCTCGGCCTCGGCCAACGTTGCCTCGACCGGCGCCATTACACTGCCGACGATGCTGAAGCTCGGCTATCCCCGCTCGCTCGCCGCCGCGGTGGAGGCGGTTGCGTCCTCCGGTGGCCAGATCATGCCGCCGCTGATGGGGGCCGGCGCCTTTGTCATGGTCGAGCTCACCGGCACGCCCTACACCGGGATCATGGCGGCGGCCCTGTTGCCGGCGATCCTGTACTTTCTCGCCGTGTGGGTGGGGATCGACGGGTTCTCGCGGCGCCACGACCTTAAGGGGCTGGACGCCGACCAGCGGCCGTCGGCCCGCTCGGTGGCCGTGACGTCGGCGTTCTTCCTGGTCCCGTTCTCGGTGCTCCTGTGGGGCATGTTCGCCGCCGGCGTCACCCCGCAATACGCCGCGTGCCTGGCGATCCTCGCCGGCGCCGTTCTGCTGCTGGTCGACGGCCGCCTGAGCTTCGACCTCGAACGAACGGTCGCGCGTGTCGAACAGGCCTGCATGGGCGCCGGCAAGCAGATCGCGACCATCGCCTCCATCATCCTGTGCGCCTCGATCATCATCGGCGTTCTGGGCATCACCGGGCTCGGCGTGAAGATCACCTCGTTGATCCTGTCGGGCTCCGGCGGGGCGCTGTGGCCGGCGCTGCTGTTGACGGCGCTCGCCTGTCTGGTGCTGGGCATGGAGGTGCCGACGACGGCGGCCTACGTCATCTGCGTGTCGGTGGCGGGGCCGGCGCTGATCGAACTCGGCCTCACGCCGCTGCAGGCGCATCTCTTCGTGTTCTGGTTCGCGCTGCTGAGCACCATCACCCCGCCGGTCTGCGGGGCGGTCTTCATCGCCGCCGGCATGGTGGAGGAGAACTGGCTCAAGGTGGCCGGCCACGCCATGGCGCTGGGACTCGGGCTGTATCTGATCCCGCTCGCCATGATCGCCAATCCGGATCTGATCGCGTTGGAGACGGCGCCGCAGGCAGCGCTGCTCGCGGCCGTCAAGGTGGCGCTGGGGCTCGCGGCGGTGTCCTTCGCGGTGATCGCGCCGGGCCGCCACGCACTTCGGCTGACGCTGCTGGTGCTCGGGGGCGGTCTTCTCTTCTACCCCGTGTAACCCCGGACCGGAGACCGTCGGGCATTCCGCGCATTCCCGCGCCGCAGGTGGCGGGCTACGCTTTCCGTCTGGACCCGACGGGAGGAGCGACGGCCATGAAGATCCTGATGGCGATGATGCAGCACGAGACCAACACCTTTTCGCTGGTGCCGACGCCGCTCGGCCGGTTCTCGCGCGGCAATCCGGCCGGCGTGCCCTGGGAGGGCGAGGCGGCGATCAAGGCGTTCAAGGGCACGGGCTCGGCGCTCGGCGCCTATATCGAGATCTGCGAGGCCGAGGGGATCGACTACGTCCTGCCGCTCGCCGCCATGGCCTGGCCGAGCGGGCCGGTCGAGGACGCCGCCTACGACTACATGACGGGGAATATCTGCGACGCCGTCGCCGCCGAGAAGCCGGACGCGATCCTGCTGCACCTGCATGGCGCGATGGTCACCGAGAGCCTGGAGGACGGGGAGGGGCCGCTGGTTGCCCGGGTGCGGAACCTGGCACCGGACACGCCGATTGGTGTGACCCTGGACATGCACACCAACATGTACCCGGACATCGTCGAGAACGCGGACGTGGTCGCCGGCTACCAGACCTATCCCCATGTCGACGTCTACGAGACCGGCCGGCGCACGGCCCTGCCGATCCTGGCGATGCTGCGGGGGGCCGCGAGGCCGACCATGGCCTGGGGCAACCGGCCGATGCTGCCGCACGTGATGCGCCAGGGCACCGACGACTTCCCGAACAAGCAGATCCAGGAACTGGCCCAGAAGATGGAGGCCGACGGCGCGCTCTGCGCCAGCTTCTTCACCGGCTTTCCCCACGCCGACATCCGGCTCGCCGGCTCCAGCGCCGTCGTCGTCACCGATGGCGATCCGGAGGGCGCCAAGCGCATGGTCGACGAACTGCTCGACATGGCCTGGCGGGAACGGCGGGCCTTCGTCTACGAGATCGAGCCGCTGGAGGAGTCGCTGAAGCGGGCCGAGACCATGAAGGCGGACGGCCCGATCGTCCTGCTCGACCACTACGACAACGCGGCCTCCGGCGGATCGATGGACACCATGACGGTGCTCAAGGGCATCCTGGACGCCGGGCTGGAGGATGTCGCCGCCTTCGCGGTCTGCGATCCGGCGGCGGTGCAGACCATGATCGCCGCGGGGATCGGCAACGAGGTGACGGTCTCCCTCGGCGGCAAGACCGACATGCCGTCGATTGGCCGCACCGGCGAGCCGCTGGAGGTCAGCGGGCGGGTCAAGCTCATCTCCGACGGGCGCTTCCGCAACGTCGGACCCATGGGCCGCGGTGTGCTCAACGCCATGGGGCCGACCGTGGTGCTGGACACTGGCAAGGTGGAGATCGTCGTCACCTCGACCCAGCAGGAGCCGAACGACACCGCCGCCTTCACCTCGCTCGGCATCGACCCGCGTGCCAAGCGCTACCTGATGCTAAAGAGCCGCATCCACTGGCGCGCCGGCTTCCGCGACATCGCCGCGGAGACCGTGGAGTGCGCCGGTGTGGGGGTCTGCACCTCCGACTACTCGATGCTGAACTTCGAGACGGTGCGCCGGCCGATCTTCCCGCTGGACGAGGACCTGCAGCCGGTCTCGGTCACGCAGTAAGAAGGGCGGACACGGCCGCGCGGTAGCGGGCGCGGATCGCGTCGCGCTGCGGATGACGGCTGCCACGGACGACGTGGCGGCCGGCCGACCAGACATCGGTCACGACGCCGTCGCCGGCGGCGAAGCTCAGGCCGTCCAGCAGCTGGTCGTCGCTCAGGGCGCAGAGCGTCGGGTCGTTCGTGTCGATGGCCACGAGATCGGCGAGCTTCCCTTCGCAGATGGTGCCGGCGTCGCGGCCGATCGCCCGTGCGCCGCCACTGGCAGCCCCCAGATAGAGCGTTTCGCCGACCGAACCTTCGCCCGACGGCGGGACCAGCACGTTACGGGCGCGGTCGCGCAGGCGCTGGGAATACTCGAGCGTTCGCAACTCCTCGCCGAGCGCGATACGGACGTTGGAGTCGGATCCGATCCCAAAGGCACCACCGCTGACTAGATAGTGCGGACCCTCGAAGATGCCGTCGCCGAGATTGGCCTCGGTGATCGGGCAGAGGCCAGCGACCGATCCGCGCCGCGCCACCCCGGCGGTTTCGTCCGGCGTCATGTGGGTGGCGTGGATCAGACACCAGCGCTCGTCCACCGGATGGTTGTCCAGCAGCCATTCGACCGGCCGGGCGCCGAGCCAGTTCCGGATCTGCTCGACCTCGGCGGTCTGTTCGGCGATGTGGATGTGCACCGGCCCCTCCGGATGGGCCGAGACGGTAGCCGCAAGTTCCTCCGGCGCCGTTGCGCGCAGCGAGTGCGGGGCGATGCCGATAGCCGCATCCGAGGGCAGGGAAGAGAGAGCTCCCTTGGCTGCTTCGACCAGCCGGGTGTACCGATCGGGCGTGTTGGCGAAGCGGTGCTGGCCGCCGGCCACCGGCTGCCGCCCGGCACCGCCATAGGTGTACAGCACCGGCAGGAGGGTGAGGCCGATCCCCGTGCGCTCGGCGGCGGCGGCGATGCGCGCGGCCATCTCGGCGAGGTCGTCATAGGGCGTGCCGTCCGGCTGGTGATGGAGGTAGTGGAACTCGCCGACCGAGGCATAGCCGGCCTCCAGCATCTCCAGGAAGACCTGGGCCGCGATCGCCTCGATCTGGTCGGGAGTGATGCGTTCCAGGAAGCCGTACATCAGGGTGCGCCAGGTCCAGAAACTGTCCTGTCCGGCCTGGCGCCGCTCCGTCATGCCGGCCATGGCGCGCTGGAAGGCGTGGCTGTGCAGGTTGGCGAGGGCCGGCAGCAGCGCGTCGACCCGCACGCTCGTGGCGGTCGGAGAGGAGCGGGGCGCGACCGTCGCGATCCGCCCTCCGGAAACGGAAACGCTGACGTCGTGCGCCCAGCCCTCGGGCAGACGGGCGCGGCGGGCGAAGATCTCCGTCATGGTGTCAGCGCCGTTCGTGAAATGGTTCCGCGCGCGGCCGGCGCTCGAAGATCACCATGGAGTCGTAGATCAGAATGGCATGGGTCTCGGCGGCGAAGCGGTTGGTGTTCAGCACGCCCGAGCGTGCGTCCGGGGGGGTGCCGTAGCGGTCGAAGAACAGGCTCTCATTGTGATACGGAGTATGAAGAACATCCATCAACTTCTTTGTATATCGAAGAAAAGTAACATCGTCCCCGGCATCCTTGTAGCGTTCCCAATAGCTGGTGTGGGTATCCTCGCAGATGAAGACCCCATCTTCCGCCATGCCGGGATAAAGGAAATTGAAGGTCTCGATCTGCTGCAGCGCGGTGTGCCCGCCGTCGTCGATGATCACGTCGAACGGCCCGAACTCATCCTCGAGCGCCGCCAGGAAGCCGGTGTCCCTCTGGTCGCCGACGCGGATGTGGATGTTGGGCACGCGACCGTCGAACCTGGCGACCTCCGGATCGATATCGACACCGACGATGATGGCCTGGTCACCGAAATAGGAGGCCCACATCGCCGGCGAGCCACCGAACTGCACGCCGATCTCCAGCATCCTCAGCGGCTTGCCGCGGTAGCGCGAGAGATGGCGCTCATAGGCGTCGAAATAGTGATGCCAGCGGTGGATCCGCCCATTGTGGCCGCCGAGATAGAGGTCGTAGAGCGGGCCGCTCGACTGGGCCGCTTCCTTGGCCAGCGGCACGGGATCGTCGAGGCGTTTCCGGTCGGGCACTGCTGCTGCTCCCACTGGTGAAGGGGACCCGCCGATGCTCGGGGGTCAGTTGAACTCGAAATACGGTTCGACGCGCGGCTGCCGTTCGAAGACGATGATGGAGTCGTAGAAGTGGATCGACCTGGTCTCAGCCGCGAACCTGGATGTGGTGATGTGACCCTGACGCTGTTCCGGCGGGACGTTGAAGCGCTGGTTCAGGAGGTCGTGGGACCCGTAGATCGCGTGCAACTCGTGCAACAGGGCGATCGAGTTCTTCATCATGCTCACGCCCGGGCCGGCGTCCTGAAAGGCCTCGAAATAGCTCGTATGGGTGTCTTCGCAGAGATAAACGCCGTCGGCCGTCATTTCGGGATAGAGGAAGTTGAAGCTGGTGATCTGCTGGCGCGCCGTATGGCCGCCATCGTCGATGATCACGTCGAAGGGACCGAACTCGCGTTCGACCTCGGCGAGGAAGGTCGTGTCCGCCTGGTCCCCCACGCGGACGTGGATGTTGGGCGCGATGCCGTCGAACCGGGCGCAGGCCGACTGGATGTCGATGCCGACGACGGTCGACAGCGGCCCGAGATACTCGGACAGGACGCTGACGGAGCCTCCGGCCTTCACGCCGATCTCGAGCACCGTGACCGGGCGCTTTCGGAACCGGTTCAGGTGGTGTTCGTAGGCGGCGAAATAGTGATGCCACTTGACGGAGCGGGTGCGGGGGTCGTGCCGCTCCTTGAACATCCGGAACATTTCGCCGGTCGGCGCGGCCGCCTCCGTGGGCAGGGCGACGCGGTCATTCAGCCGCTTTCTCTCGGGCACGTCTTCCTCCGGATCGGCGAAACGTCCGACCTCTGACCCTGGCGATTACCGGAACTCCGACATCGGTTCGGCGCGCGGTCGCTTCTCGAACACGATCATCGAGTCGTAGAACTGGATGCTGTAGGTGCTTGCCGCGAAACGCGAAACCATCAGGTCGCCTTTGCGTTCGTCCATCGGCTTGACGTAGCGCGCCGACGAGGACACCTCGGGGCGGTAGATCTCGTGCATGTCGTCGACCAGCCGCTTGGCGTGCTCGATCATCGTGCGGTCGCCGGCATCCTTGTATTTCGGCCAGTAGCTCGTGTGGGTGTCCTCGCAGATGTAGACGCCGGTCTCCTCGACCGCGGCGTACATGCCGTTGAAGGTGTTGATCTGCTGCCGGGCGGTGTGGCCGCCGTCGTCGATCACGATGTCCAGTGGTCCGAAATCGCGGCTCAGGATCTCGAGCGCCTCCTTGTTCGCCTGGTCGGCCGCGATGACCCGGATATTGGGGCGCATCAGGTCGAACTTCAGGGTCTGGCGGTCGATGTCGACGCCAAAGATCTGAGCGTCGGGGCCGAGGTACTCGCTCCACATCAGCAGCGAGCCGCCGTCCATGACGCCGAACTCCATCAGCTTGCACTTGGTGCCCCGGAAGCGCGCGAGGTGGCGCTCGTAGACATCGAAGTAGTGATGCCACTTCTGCAGCTTGCGGTACCGCTGCCGCTTCTCGCGGTCCCAGGACAGGAACGTCTCATAGAGGGCGCCGGTCGACTGGCGCTCGGTCTTCGCCAGCGGGACGCGTTCGGCCAGGGGCGGCGCGGCCGGCCGCGGCGCGCGGTCGGCGGTCTCGTCGTTCGACTTCAAGGCCAGGGTCACTCTCCAGCTTTCACCGCGACATAGCTGCCGGGCGCATCCTCGATCACCTCCAGGGCGCCATCGCCCGGCATCCGGGCCGGGACCTGGCCGCCACCCTGGCGGTCGAGCCACTTCTTCCACTCCGGCCACCACGAACCCTCGTGCTGGGTCGCGCCGGCCAGCCACTTCTCCGGGTCCTTGGGGGCCCGGCCGCTCTTCGTCCAGTAACCGTATTTCGGCTTGTCGGTGGGGGGATTGACCACACCGGCAATGTGCCCCGACATCGCCAGGACGAACTTCACCGACCCCTGGTAGATCTGAGTCGCCGAATAGGTCGACTTCCAGGGGGCGATATGATCCTCCTTGGTCGACAGGATGAAGGTCGGCAGCTTGATCCGGGTGAGGTCGATCGCCTCACCGGCGAGCTTGATCCCCCCGGGCTCGATCAGCCGGTTCTCCTGATACATGCGGCGCAGATAGAAGCTGTGCATCGCCGCCGGCATGCGGGTGCTGTCGGAATTCCAGTAGAGCAGGTCGAAGGGGAAGGGATCCTTGCCCATCAGGTAGTTGTTGACGACGAACGACCAGATCAGGTCGTTGGCGCGCAGCATGTTGAACGTCGTCGCCATCGCGCGACCGTCCAGGTAGCCCTCCTTGTTCATCCGGTCCTCGAGGGCCGCGAGCTGTTCCTCGTCGATGAACACCGACAACTCGCCCGCTTCGGTGAAGTCGACCATGGTCGTGAAGAAGGTGATCGACTTGATCCGGTCGTCGCCCTTGGCCGCCATGTAGGCCAGCGTGCTGGCCATGAGGGTCCCGCCGATGCAATAGCCGATGGCATTGACCTCGCGCTCGCCGGTGGCCTGCTCGATGGCGCCGAGCGCGGCCAGCGGCCCATCGAGCATGTAGTCGTCGAAGCTCTTGGCGGCGAGCTCGGCATCCGGGTTGACCCAGGACACGATGAACACCGTGATCCCCTGATCGACCGCCCATTTGATGAACGAATTCTTCGGCCGCAGGTCGAGGATATAGAACTTGTTGATCCACGGCGGCACGATCAGCAGCGGCCGGCGATGCACCGTCTCGGTGGTCGGCGTGTACTGGATCAGCTGCATGAGATCGTTCTGGAACACCACCTTGCCGGGGGTCGTGGCGACGTTCTCGCCGACCTTGAAAGCCTCGGGATCGGTCATGCTGATCGACAGCTTGCCTTTGCCGCGCTCCAGGTCCTGCAGCAGGTTCTCCAATCCCTTCAGCAGGTTCTCGCCGCCACTCTCGATCGTCTCCCGCAGCACTTCGGGATTGGTCATGACGAAATTCGACGGCGCGACGGCGTCGGCGAACTGGCGGGTGTAGAAGTCGACCTTTCGGCGGGTCTTGTCGTCCAGCCCTTCGACATCCTGCACCGTGCGCTGCATCCACTCCGCAGTCAGCAGATAGCTCTGTTTGATGTAGTCGAAGACGACGTTCTCGTTCCAGGCGGCGTCCTTGAACCGCCGGTCGCCGCTGGACGGGGCGGCAACGGGTTGGGCGGTGCCGCCGAGCATGCGGGACGCGGTCGTCTGCCACAGCGCCATGTAGGACTGCCACAGTTCCATCTGCGCCTTCATCACAAGCGCCGGGTCGGCCATCATCTTCGACGTCATGTCGATGAAGGCCTTGCCGATGTTCAACGGGTCCGAGAGGCCGAGCGCGTTGGGGTCCTGATGTTCGAGGAACTCCCGGACCAGGCGCTGGCTCCGCTCGGCGATATGGGCCATCGCCTGGGACAGCTGGACAGGGTCCGGGGCGGTGACCTTCTTGTCGCTCGGGTCGGCCATGAACGGCATCCTCACTGGTGCTCTACTGGTGCTATCGACCGGTCTGCTTCATGTCGCCGGGGGCGCCCATCCGTTGTAGCAGAAACCCGGCGCCGAAGGCCAACGTGAACGGTCGGAGGTCGCGGGCATGTCCGCCGCTGGAAAGCCGTGGTATTTTAGAGCCTTGGAATGCTGGAAAGCGTGTAAGAGGCGACGTACACTCCGGGCGCGGCGCGGGGGCGCCGGTGGCCGGTCGATGCGGGAGAGAAGAATGGTCGAGACCGCGAAGCGAGATGAGGGCGGGGGCGCCGCGGGACGGCGAATCGGCGGAATCCGGCCGGTGGCGTCGCCTGTCGTAACCCTGGCCGCCGTGCTCGCATTCACCGGCTGCTCGTCGGTGCCCGACGCGCTCAACCCTGTCGAGTGGTACGAGGGAACGACGGATACCGTAGGCGGCTGGTTCTCCGACGAGGAGCCGGAGGCGGTGGCGCGGGATCAGGCGGCTGTCGACGATTCGGCCTTCCCGAACCTGTCGACCGTCCCGCAGCGCCCGACCCCATCGACGACCGAGGCAGAGCGATCGGCGATTCAGCAGGGTCTGGTCGCCGACCGCGACAATGCCCGCTATACGGACAGCACCGACGCCTCGGCGCCGGCCGCGGCGCCGCGATCGACGGCGACGATCCCGACCGCGCCGCCGGCACCCGTCTCGCTCGCGACCAAGTCGCCATCGCCCGGCGCGACGTCTCCGGCGACACCGCAGCCCAGCGTGGCGCCGACGCCCGCCAGGACCGAGACGGCCGCGTCGCGGGTGGCGCCCAGCGGCGATCATTCCTCGCTCTGGCCGCGCCGTCCCGCGCCGGAGCGCAGCAGCGTGACCCCGGTCACCTCCGGCCGTGTCACCGAGACGCAGTCCGCGATCCGCAACCGAGCGACGCCGAGCCAGACCGTCTCGCCGGAACCGCGGCCCCGGGTGAGTGCGCCGACACCGGCCGAGACCACCACGCTGGACTCCGCGGGATCCATGCCGACGCGGGCGCCGCAGCAGACCGCCGCCGCCCCCCAGGCGCCGGCCGAACCTGCCGCCATGGAACCTGCTGCCACGCTGGACAGCGCGCCGGCCGCCGCGGCCGATCAGTCGCCGTCGGTGATCGTCGACAGCCCGAGCCTGGATCAGTACCAGCTCGGCTTCTCGGGACCAGCCTATCTGGTTGGGACCGTCAATTTCGGCCACGGCTCTGCCGGATTGAGCGGGGCCGACCGGGAGATGGTCGCCGCGATCGCCGCTGCGGCGCAGGAGACCGACGCGTTCGTGCGGGTGGTCGGCCACGCTTCGGCCCGTACCGCGGAGATGAGCCTGCCGCAGCACGAACTGGTCAACTTCGATATCTCCCTGGCCCGGGCGCAGGCCGTTGCCGCCGCGCTGATCGCCGCCGGCGTGCCCGAGCAGCGGGTGCTGGTCGAGGCCATGAGTGCCAGTCAGCCGCTGTACTTCGAGAGCATGCCGTCCGGCGAGGCCGGCAATCGTCGGGCTGAGATCCTGTTCCAGTACTGAGCCAGAACTGAGACAGATAATAATTTCTTTCAAGGCGTTGTAAGGCGCCGTTTACACAACAGGTGAAGATATGAGCGAGGCGCTGAGGGTAGCCGTCGCGGGGTTGGGCACGGTCGGCGCGGAGACGGTGCGTCTTCTGGCGGAGCGGCGCGAGACCATCGCCGCCCATGCCGGTCGGCCGGTGCAGGTCGTGGCGGTCTCGGCCCGCGACCGAAACCGCGATCGCGGCCTGGACATGGGCGGGATCGACTGGGAGGACGACGCGCTGGCGCTGGCGGAACGCGCCGACGTCGATGTGGTCTGTGAGCTGATCGGCGGTTCGGAAGGTGTGGCCAAGACCCTGGTCGAGCGGGCGATGGCCACGGGCAAGTCGGTCGTCACCGCGAACAAGGCGCTGCTCGCGCACCATGGCTCCGACCTCGCCCGTCGCGCCGAGGACGCCGGCGTGACCCTGGCCTACGAAGCGGCGGTGGCCGGCGGTATCCCGATCATCCGCGCCCTGCGCGAGGGCCTCGTGGTCAACGACGTCAGCCGCGTCTACGGCATCCTCAACGGCACCTGCAACTACATCCTGACCGCCATGCGCGAGAGCGGGCGCGCGTTCGACGACGTTCTGGCGGAGGCGCAGGAACTGGGCTACGCCGAGGCCGATCCGACCTTCGACGTCGACGGCATCGACGCCGCCCACAAGCTGTCGCTTCTTTCGGCGCTGGCCTTCGGTCATGCGGTCGACTTCGATGCTGTCCACACCGAGGGCATCCGCACGGTCTCCGCGCTCGACATCGCCTACGCCGAGGAGTTCGGCTACCGTATCAAGCTGCTGGGCATCGCCGAGCGCACGGAGGAGGGCGTGCGCCAGCGCGTGCACCCCTGCATGGTCGACAAGGGCGCGCCGATCGCTCAGGTCGAGGGGGTGTTCAACGCCGTGATGGCCGAAGGCGATGCCGTCGGGACCACCCTGCACTATGGCCGGGGCGCCGGCGCCGGACCGACCGCCTCGGCGGTGATCGGCGATGTGGTCGATATCGCCTCGGGCCGGGCGGCGCCGGTGTTCGGTCGGCCCGCCGCCAGCCTGTCGGCCAACCGCCAGGCACCGTGGGAGAGCATGCGAGGCGGCTACTACGTACGCCTGATGGTGATCGACCGGCCGGGCGTGCTCGCCGACGTCACCGCGATCATGCGCGACCACAACGTCTCCATGGAATCGATGGTCCAGCGCGGCCGCGACCCGCACGAGAAGGTACCGGTGGCGTTGACCACCCACGAGGTCGACGAGGCATCGATGCGGGCGGCGCTGGCCGACATCGCCGACCTGGACGCGGTCCAGGAACCGCCGGCGATGATCCGGATCGTCGATCTCTAGGCCGGAATACAGGCTCGCGATCCCCGCCCGGATCGGCTAAGAACCCGGCGCAACGGGGCCAACCGCGCGACCCATTGCGCAGCCAAGCAAGACCGGGAGAAAAGAATGTCCGAGACCGCCGAAGTCTTCACCATGGACCGCAACCTCGCGCTGGAGGCCGTTCGGGTCACCGAAGCGGCGGCGCTGGCGGCCTCGCGGCTGATGGGCCGGGGTGACGAGAAAGCGGCCGACCAGGCGGCGGTCGACGCCATGCGTACCGCCCTGAACAACCTGGAGATCGACGGCACCGTCGTCATCGGCGAAGGCGAGCGCGACGAGGCGCCGATGCTCTATATCGGCGAGAAGGTCGGACGCGGCGGGACCAAGATCGACATCGCCCTCGACCCGCTGGAGGGTACCACCATCACCGCCAAGGGCGGCGCGAACGCGCTGGCCGTGGTGGCGCTGGCCTCCGAAGGCGGCTTCCTGAACGCTCCCGACGTCTACATGGACAAGATCGCCGTCGGCGGCGGCCTGCCGGCGGGCGTGGTCGATCTCGACAACAGCGTCGAGGAGAACCTGAAGAACCTGGCCGAAGCCAAGGGCGTCGAGGTCGCCGACGTGGTGGCCTGCATCCTCGATCGGCCGCGGCACGCCGACCTGATCGCGCAGGTTCGCGACGCGGGCGCCCGGATCATGCTGATCTCGGATGGCGACGTGTCCGGGGTCATCGCCACCTCGCAGCCGACCAGCGGCGTCGACATCTACATGGGGTCGGGCGGCGCGCCGGAGGGCGTTCTGGCGGCCGCGGCGCTGCGCTGCATCGGCGGCCAGATCCAGGGCCGGCTGCTGTTCCGCAACGACGACGAGAAGGCTCGGGCCAAGCGCTGGGGCATCACCGATCTCGACCGGAAGTACGACCTGATGGGGCTGGCCGGCGGCGATGTGATGTTCGCCGCTACCGGCGTGACCAACGGTGCGATGCTGCAGGGCGTACGCCGCTACAGCGGCGGCGCCACCACCCATTCGATCATCATGCGCTCGAAGACCGGCACCGTGCGGACCGTCGAGGCGACGCACGACTTCACCCGCAAGCCCGCCGTCGACTGAGGGCGAGGGAACGCGTGCCCGACGGAGACGCGTTTCTCGGGATCGAACGCTCGCTGACCGCGCGGCGCTGGACGCTGCGCGGCGGCAGCGGCGTGGAGGTCGACCGGCTGGCGCTCGCCATCGCCCAGCGGTTCGGTGTGCCGGAGATCGTCGGCCGCATCATGGCCCAGCGCGGCATCGCCCTGGACACGGTCGAGCGGTTTCTGGAGCCGACCCTGCGGGCTGAGCTGCCGGATCCGAGCCGCTTCCGCGACATGGACGCTGCCGCCGACCGGCTGGCCGACGCGGTGACCACGGGTCAGACGATCGGCCTGTTCGCCGACTATGACGTCGACGGCGCCACCTCGGCGGCGAGCATGGCACGCTACTTCCGCGCCGTCGGGGCGGAGACCGCGCTGCACATTCCCGATCGGATCGACGAGGGCTACGGCCCCAACCTGCCGGCCCTTCGGGGACTGGTGGCGCGCGGCGCCGGCGTCGTCGTCTGCCTCGACTGCGGCATCCTGGCGGTCGACACCTTGGCCGAGGCGCGGTCGGCGGGGATCGACGTGGTCGTCGTCGATCATCACATCGCCGAGCCGGATCTGCCGCCGGCGGTCGCGGTGGTCAATCCCAACCGGTTGGACGAGGAGGGGGGATTCGGTCATCTGGCCGCCTGCGGCGTCACCTTCGTCACCCTGGTCGCGGTCAACCGGGCACTGCGGGCGCGCGGCTGGTTCGCGTCCCGGCCGGAGCCGGACCTGCGGGCGATCCTCGACCTGACTGCGCTGGGCACGGTGTGCGACGTGGTTCCGCTCAGAGGTCTGAACCGCGCCTTCATCGCCCAAGGGCTCAAGGTCATGGCCGGGCGCGCGACGCCCGGGCTGGCGGCGCTGGCCGATGTCGCCGGCCTCGACCGCAAGCCGGACCCCTATCACCTGGGCTTCGTGCTCGGACCGCGCATCAACGCGGGCGGCCGTGTCGGCAAGGCCGACCTCGGCGCCCGGCTGCTGTCCACCGACGACCCGACCGAGGCCCGGCACATCGCCGGCGAGCTCGACCGCTACAACGACGAGCGCCGCGCCATCGAGGCGGAGGTCCTGGCCGACGCCATCGCCCAGGCCGAGGCGGCCGGCGACGTCCCGGCGCTGGTGGTGGCGGGAGAGGGGTGGCACCCGGGAGTGGTCGGGATCGTCGCCAGCCGCCTGAAGGACAGGTTCCATCGCCCGGCCTGCGTGGTCGGCGTGGAGGACGGGATCGGCAAGGGCTCCGGCCGCTCGGTTCCCGGCGTCGATCTCGGCGCCGCCGTCATCGCCGCGCATCAGGCGGGCGTCCTGGAGAAGGGCGGGGGACACGCCATGGCCGCCGGCTTCACCGTTGCCGCCGACCGGATCGAGGCGTTCCGCGCCTTTCTGACCGAACGTGTCTCGGCCGCGCTGGACGGGGCGGTGCCGGTCGCCGAGCTGTCGGTTGACGCGGCGCTGTCGCCCCGCGGGGCGACGGCGGATCTGGTTCGCGCGGTGTCGCGGGTCGGACCGTTCGGCACCGGCAATTCCGAGCCGCGTTTCGTGATCTCCGGTGCCCGCCTGGTGTCGAGCGGCGTCGTTGGCGACTCCCATGTCCGCTGCACGCTCTCGGGCGGCGACGGCGGCCGGCTGAACGCCATCGCGTTCCGCGCGATGACCGGCGATCTGGGGCCGGGTCTGCTCAACGCCGGTCAGCTGCCGCTGCACGTCGCCGGCCACCTGCGCCTGGACGACTTCCGCGGCGGCGACGCGGTCCAACTGGTCATAGACGACGCGGCGCCTGCGACCTGAACGGTCCAGGAGACAACGGCGGCGGGTCGACTGTCCGCAATGTCGTCGATCCCGTCGGGGTTCTGTGCTTTCTTACAGGGACGTGACGGGCGACGATGAGGCGCGCCCAGTAAGAGGGTGAACACTGAGCGTGTCGGACTTCGAAACGCGGGCTGCTGCCATCGTCGATCGGATCGGTGAGAGTCCGCCGCTCGACCGCCTCTTCGCGATCTGGAAGGCAGGCTGTGTATCGGGTTTGGCGCCGCGGTCGGCGATCGATCCGATCGACCTGGCCGGTGCTGGTCTCATGCCGGATCTCTTCGTCGTCGAACGGGCGGAGAATGGCGAGTACCGCTACCGGCTGGTCGGCGAGAGCATCCGGCATGCGCTGCAGACACCCGTGGCGGGCCGCTTCGTAGACGAAGTTTATCCAAAGGACATCGCCGAGTTCGTCTCTCGGCGGTATGCCGTCATCATCGGGAAGGGGTGTGTCGAGTACAGCGTCGGGCATTTCCTGCGCCGACGTGACGAGTGGCACACTGCCAAGCGGCTGACGCTACCGCTGACCGACGAGACGGGCGTTTCCGCCTTCGCAATCGGTGTGGCCGAAGTGGCTGGCTTCACCCGCTTCGCGGGCGATGCGGACGACCCGTTGGAAAACTACTCGTTCATCGATGCGGTGCCGTGGCGATACTTTGTCGAAGGCGCCGCGGCGACGACGGCATAACAACTCGACCGATCGACGTCGTTCGGACTTGATTTCACGCGAGGCGGCCTGTACATCGACGGTCCTCGGATGACCCCTTCGTCTAGAGGCCTAGGACACCGCCCTTTCACGGCGGCAACACGGGTTCGAATCCCGTAGGGGTCGCCAGAGATCCGGTGGGCGGCGGGACGCCCCGCCAACACCGGATGCCTGCGAAACGTGCTTGCAATGCGGACGGCGGATTGTTATCTACCCGCTCTCCTCTGCGACCCCTTCGTCTAGAGGCCTAGGACACCGCCCTCTCACGGCGGCAACACGGGTTCGAATCCCGTAGGGGTCGCCACCGCGCTTTCCGACAATCATGATAATCCAACGCCGGTTGGCTGGTCCCGCCCGGTGAGACACCGTGGTATCTGTCACAGATGGTGGTGTGTCGCCCGTACGCATATTCGGGTATGGTGCCCTGCGTCTGAAGTGGGTGTCGAAGCTGCGGAGTAGGCCGGAGTGGGGTTCGGATTCCGGAAAACAGTCTTGCCGATGGTCGCCGTTCTTTGCGGCGCGATTGTCGGGACCCCGTCGCAGGCGCGTTCGCCGCTGCCGATGTTCCGGGGCGTGGAGACGATCGCCGTTCTCTGCGGGCGGCCAAGCGACGCCGCCCAACGCGAGGTGTTGTGTACGGCGGCCCAGGCGGTTCTGTCGGATCTGACCGGGCGGGACGTTCGGGTCGGCGCCAGCGGTCTTTCCGATCCCCGGACGCTGACCGTACTGGTCAACGGGCACCCGGTCGCCGGCCCCGACGGTCCCCTGATGGCGATCACGCTGGACATGGTCCGTAAGGGACATGCGGATGGTGGGCTCTACGGCACCGCACCGCTGGTCCTGGCGGCGGACGCCCTGGTAACGATTTCTCAACCAACAGCGGCCAAGCTTCGGAAATTCCTCGGCGAATCTGTCGCCGAGCCCTTCCGACGGGCGACACCCAGCAAGACGGATGGATAGGCGATGACGGACGCATCCTCGACCTCGGTTCAGCAACCGGCCTGCTACTGCGGAACATCCGGTTGCGTCGGGCACAGTTTCGGGACCGCCGACGCCCGGCAGGATCTGAGCACCTCGGAGGCGTCGGGCAACGACTACGTGGATGCGGTCGTCTACAGCGTCGACAACAAGTGGGGCGTCGGCATGATGGGGGTGGGCACCTCGGTGACCTACTCTTTCATGGAAAGCCTGCCGAGCTACCATGAGGCCGACAGCAGCTTCACGGTGTTCAACGATGCCATGAAGACGGCCGCCCGTTCGGCGCTTCAGGCCTGGTCCGACGTGTCGAATCTGAGCTTCGTCGAGGTGTCCGACGCCGGCGACGGCGGCCAGATCCGCTTCGGCGCCAACTACCAGTCTTCATCCGCCGGTTACGCCTACTATCCGTCGAGCAACGATATCGGCGGCGATGTGATGATCGCCAACAACTACGACTACAACCTCGACCCCGAGATCGGAGGCTACGGCTACCTGACCATGCTTCACGAGGTCGGCCACGCCATCGGTCTGAAGCATCCGGGGAACTACAGCGCGGACGCGGAGGGCCCGTTCCTGTCGAGTTCGATCGACAACACCGATACCACCGTGATGTCCTACAATGACGGGTCGGTCTACTACCCCTCGTCGCTCGGCTGGCTGGATATCCAAGCGGTGCAGTACATGTACGGCACCAGCACGACCGGGACCATCGGCAACGTCACCTGGGGCGAGGACACGGGCGAGGTGTTCACCGGCAATTCCGGCGTGAACTACTATCTCGGCAATGGCGGCGACGACCTGTTCCAGCTCGCCGGCGGCGACGACGGGGTGATGGCCGGCTGGGGCAGCGATACGCTCTCCGGCGGCTCCGGCAATGATCTGATGTACGGCAACATCGGCACCGACCTCATGCTCGGCGGTGACGGGGCGGACTCCATCTTCGGCGGCCAGAACGGCGGCGACACCCAGACCTACGGTTCGGGCTCGACGCTGGCCTACCGCGTCGGATCGGACACCGTTTCCGGTGGGGCCGGGAGCGATCTTCTCTACGGAAATCACGGCGACGACCTGATCGTCGGCGGCGACGGCTCCGATACCCTGTTCGGCGGCCAGGACGCCGATACCCTGTCGGGCGGCGCGGGTTACGACAAGATCTACGGCAATCTGGGCGACGATCTGATCGTCGGCGGCGGCAGCTACGACGAGTTCTATATAACGTCCAACAGCGGCAACGATACGATCAGCGACTTCACCTACTACACCGACTATCTCGCCGTGCAGGCGAACGTGAACGGTACCGGTATCGCGTCGACCTCCGACGTGATCTCCCGGGCGAGCCAATCGGGCAGCGACGTGGTGATCGACCTTGGTTCCGGCAACTCGGTGACGCTGTCGAACTATTCGGTCAGCCAGCTCAACTCGTTCGACATCTACGTCTTCTGACGCACCGTTCCCGACGGGCTTTGGGGTGTTTACGGCGGACGCCCCGGCCCGCAGAGTAGTGCGCGGACCTGTTTCACGCGTTCTATTCCTGGAGACGTAAATGCCCGGTGACCCCGCCTTTACGGTCGAGTTGGAGGCGCCCGATGTCTCCGGATATCGCCGCGGGACCGCCGGTATCGACTACGTGCACACCTTCGATTCCGGTCTGCCGGGGCCGGATGCGATGATCAACGGCGTGATCCACGGCAACGAGCTGTGCGGCGCCATCGCGCTCGACTACCTGATGCGCCACGGGATCCGTCCCGCCAAGGGGCGTCTGACCTTTTGCTTCGTCAATCCGCAGGCCTACCTGAGCTTCGACCCGGACCAGCCGACCCGATCGCGCTTCGTCGACGAGGACATGAACCGAGTGTGGACCGCGCAGCGCCTGGATGGTCCGGACGACAGCGTCGAACTGCGCCGGGCGCGTGAGCTCCGGCCGCTCTACGACCGGGTCGAGCGGCTGCTGGACATCCATTCCATGGGCACGTACTCCGAGCCCATCCTGCTGATCCACGGACTCGACAAGGAGCGACGGTTCGCGCGCCGCATGGGCTATCCGGCGACCGTCGCCTGCGGATCCGGCCATGTGGAGGGTCTGCGGCTGATCGAGTACGGACCGTTCAACGACCCCGCCACCGACCGGATTGCCTGCCTCATCGAATGCGGGCAGCACTGGGCCGCCCGGTCCGCCGATGTGGCGATCGACAGCGCGCTCGTGTTTCTGCACGCGCTGGAGATGATCGACGACGAGACGCTCGCGGCCCATCGCCGAACCGGGCCCGCAGCGGAGCAGATCATGGTCGACGTCACCCACGGATACTCGATCCGCACCGACGACTTCCGCTTCGTCGAGAACTTCAAGGGGCTGGAGCGGTTCCCGAAGGCCGGCACCGTGATCGCGGTCGATGGCGGGGAGGAACTGCGGACCCCCTACGACGATTGCATCCTCGTGATGCCCAATCACCGCGCGACCAAGGGCCAGCGTGCGCTTCGCCTGGCGCGGCTGTCGGACGTCGGGACGGACGGGGGCGCGGCCGGCTGACCGCGCGGCGGCTACGGATCTATCCAGGCCGCGTCATCGGCCTCCGGCCCAGACCAGGCGTACCGAGCTCTGCGGTGCGGCGTCCCGCCGATCCACAGCCAATCCCATGCCGACCAGACCGCTTCCAGGACGACGAAAAGTTCCGGGTTCGGGGCGCCCGGGCCGTCGCCGTAGAACGCCCGGCCGACGGGGCCGATCGCCTCCCAGCGCGCCGTCTTAAGGTCGTCGTCCTCGACCTGCCGGATCGACGCGTCGATCCGCAGCTGCTCGCCGGCCGTCTCGTCCCAGAAGGTCAGCGCCGCCCGCGGGTCCGCGGCGATCTCGGCAACCTTTGCGGAGCGGCGGTCGGTGAAGATCTCGACCCGCCGGGCTTGTGGATCGACGGATCGGATCACCACCGTGCGGGCGGCCGGCGCCCCGTTGGTGGCCACGGTGGCCAGAACCGGTGTGCGCCAGGGGCCGCGTCGGCTGTCGGCGGCGTCGACGAGGCGGCCGGTGATGTGCGCGACGAGCGCATCAAGATCCTCGGGAGGCGCGGCTGTCATACCGCTTTCCGCGCGGATCGGGCCAGAATGTAGAAGGCGGCCGATCCCAGCGTCGCCAACAGGATCATCGTCGACATCGCCGTCTGGTCGACCGTGTTCTGGAAGTAACCCACCACCACGGTGAAGATCGCGCCGGTGAGCATCTGACCGAATCCCATGAGGCCGGAGGCGGCGCCGGCGATCGTCGGGTTGACGCTGACGGCGCCGGCGATGCCGTTGGGCTGGCTGATGCCGTTGCCGATGGCGACGACGCACATGGGCAGGAAGATCGCTTCGGGAACGACGATGCCGGCCAGGACGAGGCCGAAACCCGTGACTGCGCCGACCATCGACACGCCGACACCGAGCGGAATCATGCGGTCGACGCCGAGCCGGGCGGACAGGCGGTTCGCCAGGAAGTTGCCGCTCATGTAGCCGATGGAGATCAGCACGAAGTAGAAGCCGTACACCTCCGGCCCCTGGTGCAGGATCTCGATCATCACATAGGGCGCCCCGGCGATGAAGGAGAAGAAGGCACCGACCGACATGGCGGTGTTCGCGGCGTAGCCGAGATAGGCGCGGGAGCGCAGCAGGCTGATATAGCTGCGCAGCATGGCCGTCATGTCGATCGAGGGCATCGGGTGCAGGTTGGTCTCGTTCAGACGCAGGAACGCGCCGGCCAGAACCACAAGACCCATGGCCATCGGTACGAGGAAGGACGCCTGCCAGCCGAAGCGGGCGTCGATCAGCCCACCGATGGCCGGGCCCATCGCCGGGGCGACGGCCATTGCCATCGTGATGAGGGCGATCGCGCTGGCGGCCCGGTCCCGCTCGTAGACGTCGCGGACGATGGCACGACCCAGAACCATGCCGGCGCAGCCCCCGATCGCCTGGAGGACGCGGGCGGCGATCAGGCTTTCGATCGACCAGGCGAGCATGCATGCCAGGTTGGCGATGAGGTATATGACGAGACCGCCGATCAGCGCCGGCCGCCGGCCAAACCGGTCGGAGATCGGCCCGTAGGCGAGCTGCGCGACGCCGACCGCGACGAGATACAGCGTCAGGGTCAGCTGCGCAGTGGCGTAGTCGGTGGCGAACACGTCGACCAGACCGGGCATCGACGGCACGAAGATGTTGAGCGCGAGCGGACCGGTGGCGGTCGCCACGATCAGGATCCAGATCGGCGGGGGGAGGGGTCTGTCTGTCATGAGGCCTTGGCGGCGGGTTGATGCCCTAACTTAACGCAGGTTTCCGGATCGGCCAGCCTGCTTCGTGCCAGCCCTCTCCATGCCAGCTGGGCGGGGTGGTCTGACGACCAGGGCGACGCCGAGCGCGGTCACCGCGATCCCGGCCGCGCCGATCGTGCCGATGCGTTCGTCGAAAGCCAGCCAGGCGAGCAGGGCGGTCGTCGGAGGGACAAGGTAGAACAGGCTCACGACCTTGACCGCCTCGCCGAGGCGGATCATCACCATCAGGAGGGAGAAGGCCCCGATCGACACCACGACCGTGAGCCAGGCGAGCGACAGGGAGAACGCCGGGGTCCAGGTCACCGCCATGCTTTCGAACGCAAGTGCGCCGGCCAGGGTCGCCGCCGCCGCCGTCAGGTTCTGTATGGCGCTGCCAGTGGCCACGTTCATGGCGCTGGCGAAGCGTTTCTGATGCAGCGTGCCGATGCTGATCGCGATCAGCCCGCAGACGCAGGTGGCGAGACCGAGCGGATCCAGGGTCATGATCTCGAGCCGCTCGCCGAGCACCAGGGCGACGCCGGCGAGGCCGAAGGCCAGACCGACCCATTGCCGCCCGCTGACCCGCGCGCCGAGCATCCGCCCGGCCAACAGCGCCGTGAGGATCGGCTGCAGGCCGACGATGAGAGCGGCCAGCCCCGCCGGGACGCCGCGATGGATGGCGACGAAGACACCGCCCAGATAGACGCCCTGCACTAGGAACCCGACGATCGCGATGTGGCCGGCGTCGCGCCAACTGGCCGGCCAGGGCGCGCGCAGCACCGCGGCGATCGCGGCGAACAGCAGCGTCACCATGGCGAAACGAAGGGCCAGGAACGTCAGCGGCTCGGCATGCGGCAGGCCGAACTTCGCGCCAACGAAGGCCGAACTCCAGAGCAGCACGAAGAGGGGCGGGGCGAAGTGGGAGGCGGCGGGCATGAACCGGTGTCGATGTCGGGGCGACCGTCGGCCGGCCTGTTGAGCGATGGTGTTGTCGCATCCCGAGGCGGATTGTGCTATCAGAACCGTGGGAGATTGGGACGCGTGCGATTGCGTCGGTCTGGAAGGGCCGGCTGCAGACCCAGGAGTAATCGGTCAGAATGACCTCACCGGTCCCACTAACACCGCCAGGCACGGGAAGTCTGCCACCCCTCGGCATTGCGCCGGGTGGGCGGTCGACGCCTGCCGGCGTGGGTGGCGGAACGGGTGGCGCCACAGGGTCGGACGGCGCGCGCCAGGAGCGCAGCTCGCTTCCGGGCCGCGCACCCTACGGGATCGGGCCCGAGACCGGCATCGCTGACGAAGCCGGGTCGCGCGGGACCGGGAGCGGCGAACCGCTGCGTCCAGGCGGCCCCCTGATCGGCGGCGGTCCTTTCACCCTGGCCGTCGCCTTCGGACTGCAGGCCGAGCAGACGAGGACCGCGGCAACGGCCGGCAGTGCCGGATCGCCGGTTGAGGCTGCCGAGATCGTGGCCCGCAATGCCTCCGAGGAGGAGGGCGGCGGGGCGAACCAGCTCACCGAGGAGGAAGAGGAGGTCGTCCGCGAGTTGCAGGAGCGCGACCGTGAGGTGCGCCAGCACGAGGCCGCCCATGCCGCTGCCGGCGGGCAGTATGCGGGCTCTCCGCGCTACACCTACCAGTTGGGACCGGATGGTCGGCAGTACGCGGTCGGCGGGTCTGTCTCCATCGATACCGCGCCGGTCGACGGCGACCCGGAAGCGACGCTGCAGAAGGCGCGCCAGGTGCGCGCGGCGGCGCTGGCCCCGGCCGACCCGTCATCCCAGGACAGGTCCGTCGCCTCCGCCGCGGCCGCGCTGGAGCGGCAGGCCCTCTCAGAACTCGCGACCGAGCGTCGAGCCGAACAGACCGGCGAGGGCGCGACGGAGTCTGCTCCGACCGCTGGCCCAGCCGCTGCCCCAGCCGCTGGCGCAAACCCGGCTGCTTCCGGAGAAGACGGCGCCGCCTCGATCCCGCAGGCCGCTGCCGGTATCGGCGGGCGGGAGGGGGCGGCGGCCCTTCCGCTGACCGCGGACGGTGGCGACGAAAGGGATGCGCAGGATGACCGTCGGGGCGGCATCTTCGATCTTGCCGGGATCGTGACGCCGCGATCCTCCGGTTTCGACGGCCGCACGCCGCCGCCGCAGATCGTCTCCATCACGGTCTGATCGACGGCTCCGTCACCGGGTGGTCGCCGGGGCCTGGGTTCCCTCGTCATCGGCGGGGGCCGGCGGCTCGCGCGCCGCTAGCATGTCCGGATCGAAACCCAGACACTGCTTGAAACTCTCGGCCGTCTGCTCCGGCGCCTCCGAGCAGGTGTAGAATGTGTTCCGGCAGGATGTGTAGTCGCTCTCGCTGCCGCTGAAGCGTAGATCCTCGCACAGCTCCATGAAGCGCCTCGCGATCAGCGCGAAAGTCTCGGTCTGATCTTCGATCGAGTCCGTATCGGGATTGAGCGGGCGCACCTTCAGGAACTGGGCGATGGCCTGGTTCGCCCGGTTCAGGGTGATCTCCGCGTTCTGCCGCTCGCCGAGCAGGGTGTAGTAGGTCACATGGATCGCCTCGCCGAGCATCATCTGCCGTAGCATCGGGGGGATGAACCCCTCGCGTGCGTCGCCCCAGATGATGAAGCGCACATCGCGGCCGGCGACCCGGTACAGCGTCGGCTCGCTCGACACCTCCAGCGCCTTCAGCTCCTCGAGATTGACCGGATCGTGGTCGTCGACCCGGTAGGTCGGCAGCCGGTCGGGGGTCAGCATGGCCTGGGAGGAACGCGGCAGCGAGAACTGTCCCCAGATCGAATTGTCCTTCATCCGCATAAGCTTGAAGCGGTACCCCTCGCGCGTCAGGATACGGGCTTCGAGCAGAGGGCGTCCGCTGATCGGGTCGGTCAGAACCTCGACATACCACTGGATGCGCTGGGCCAGCGCATCCTGAGCGGCGACCAGGGGGATGGCCAGATGGATCGCCAGGACGACGACGACGGATTTCGCCAGGGACATGGAATGGGGTCTCCGCTCGCCGTGGTCCGGCATCGTTGCGGGCGGCATGATAGCGGTAGAGCCGGGCGATGACGATCCTCGCCAAGCTCGCGATCGCTGCCGGCCTGATCTACCTCGCAGTCTGCAGCACCCTGTTCCTCGTTCAACGACGGCTGCTCTATGTGCCGGACACCGGCCGCCCGACTCCGGCGGAGGTCGGTCTGACTCGAACGGAGGAGGTGACGGCGCGGACGGCCGACGGGCTGACGCTGACCGGCTGGTGGCTAGAGGCGGCGGCGGATCGGCCCGTCCTGCTCTACTTCCACGGCAACGGCGGCAACATCGGCGGTCGTGCGAACAAGGCCGAGATCATGCGTAGTGCTGGTTACAGCATCCTCCTGGCGGGCTATCGCGGGTATGGCGGCAATCCCGGAACACCGAGCGAGGCCGGGCTGATCGCCGACGGTCGGGCATGGCTCGACCACCTGGAGGAACGGGGTGTCGACCCGGCGCGCGTCGTTCTCTACGGCGAATCCCTGGGCAGCGGCGTGGCGACCGCCCTCGCGGCCGAACGGTCGGTCGCGGCCGTGGTGCTCGAGGCTCCGTTCACGTCCATCCGGGCGATCGCCGAACGCCGCTATTGGTATGTCCCGGTTCGCCTGTTGCTGCGCGACCCGTTCGACAGTCTGGCGCGGATCGCCCGGGTCCGGGCGCCGCTCCTGATCCTGCATGGCGATGCCGATGCGCTCATCCCGCCGGCTCATGGCGAGGCGCTGCACGCCGCGGCTCCGGAGCCGAAACGGTTCGTCTTGATCCCGGGGGCGACCCATACCAGTCTGGTCGAGGACGGCGCCTTCGCGGAGGTAGAGCGTTTCGTCGCCGACCATGAGATCGCGACGCAAAACCGGTGACCCGTTAACCGATTGTGAACCGCCGGTGCGCTAGACCCTGCAGCATGCGAGTGATAGGTTAACGGTATGGCGATCACCAATGGGATCTACAGCGCCCTGAGCGGCCTCGACGCGGCGACGCGGCGGTTCGACAACTCCGCGCGCAACGTCGCCAACGTCGAAAGCGTTGCCGTCCGCGACGTCACCGCGCCGACCACCGATGCGGAGGGGCGCGATCTTTTCCGCGCCCAGCGCACGCTCGACACCACGACGCAGACCGGCGGCGTCCGATCCACCCAGCAGATTGCCGACCCCGTCTCGGTGCAGCGTTACGATCCCGACGCGCCCGACGCCGATGGCGAGGGACTGGTTAACCGCCCGAACGTGAGCCTCGATCGCGAAGTGGTCGACCAGATATCGGCGCAGCGGCAGTTCGAGGCGAACCTGGCGACGATCCGCACCGCCGACGAACTGTTCGAGAGCACACTGGACATCCTGAGCTGACGGTTCCGCCAGGGCTGATGGTTACCTCAGGCGGTCCGCGACGCGGCCCCGGGACCGCTCAGGATCTCTCCTTCAGCGCCTTCAGGGCGGCCCGGAACGGCAACATCACGCATTCCCAGCGCGACTTGACCGCTCGGACCGGAGCGAAGGCGGAAAGCGCCGGCCAGGGCAGCGGCGTGTCCGCACCCGCCAGGAACGTCTCGACCGCCGCCGCCGCCAGGCCGAGACTGCCCGCCGGCTTGCCGACTGCGTTGTCGGCGATCACCTTCACCGAGGCCTGGCACAACGCGCAGCCCTGAACCTTCGCGCCGACGGCGGTGACCGTGTCGCCCTCCAGCGTCAGGTCGACGGTCACACGGTCGCCGCAGACCGGATTGTCGACCCGCGCCGAGACGGTCGCCGTGTCCAGGCGCGGCACGGCCCGGCCCTCCCGTGCCAGCGTCAGGATCTCCTCCTGATACAAGGGATCGCTCATGCGTCGGCTCCGCGGAGCCGCGCCAGGGCCTCCGGCGTGTCGATATCGGTCAGGACCGCCTCGTCGTCGATCTCGATCTCCACCGCAACATCCTCGTGATTGCCGATCAGGTGGCGTGCGCCGACGTCGCCGGAGACGGTGGCCATCTCCGGGAAGAAGCGCTTGGCGAACAGGACGGGGTTGCCGCGCTTGCCGCGTCGGGTCGGAACCACGATCGCGCGACCCTCCACCGGGTCGAAGGCGGCGATCATCCGGTCGATGATCGCCGGCGTCACCCTCGGCATGTCGCCGAGGCAGACGATCACCCCGTCGATGTCGCCGCTCAAAGCATCGAGCCCCGCCTTCAGGGAGGTGGACAGGCCGCCGGCATAGTCCGGATTGATCGCGAAGCCGGGGTCCAGATCGGCGAGGGCGTCGCGCACCGCATCGCCTTCATGGCCGAGCACGACGGTCATCGACACGGCCTTCGAGGCTGCGACGGCGTCGGCCACGTGGCGTACCATCGGCTTGCCGGCGACCTCCGCCAGCAGCTTGTTTTCCGCCCCCATGCGCCGGGACTGTCCGGCGGCCAGCACCAGGGCGGCGATCCGCGGCGCGCGGGCCGGTGCGGTCTCGGTCTCGGCGGAACCGCGTCGCCGCGCGCGGGGCATCGGCCGGGTCGGTATGTCCTTCAGCAGGCCGCCGGCCCCCATGCGGCTGAGCTCGGCCCGTCCGACCGGCACGCCGGCCACCAGACGCTGCAGCACCCAGTCGAAGCCGTTCAGCTTGGGCGAGCGGGCGCAGCCGGGAAGGCCGACCACGGGAATGTCGCCGATCCGTCCCACCAGCATCAGGTTGCCGGGGTCGACGGGCATTCCGAAATGCTCGATCGTACCGCCCGCCTGTTCGATCGCCGCCGGGACGACGTCGCGCCGATCGACGACGGCCGAGGCGCCGGAGACCAGGATCAGGCCGGCGCCCTGGTGCAGGGTCTCGTCGATCGCACGGGCGAGCGCGTCGGCGTCGTGGCCGCACCGGACCTCGTGGCAGATCTCGCTGCTCATCGGATGCAGCCGGGAACGGGTGACTTCCCGCGTGTTGTCCAGCACGCTTTCCTTGGTGCCGGGCAGGCGGGACTGCACAAGGCCGACCCGCGTCGACCGGTAGGGCGCCAGCTTCACCATCGGCGTGTCCCGCCGGCCGATCTCCTCGGTCAGCAGCACCCGATCGCCCTGGACGGCGAAGGAGATGATCTTCAGCGTGGCGACCATCTGGCCCGCCTCGACCGCCTGGTACGGCGGCACCAGGGCAAGGGTGATCGCCTCGTCGACGAGGTTGAACGCATCCAGGCGCACCGGGTCGTAGATCACGACACCGGCGGTTTCCGCATAGAGGTTGGCGCGACCGGTAAACGCGGCGCTGGCGGTCGTGCCCGGCCCGGCGATGGCGGCGGCGAGGCGGTCGGCGGCCGCGTCCTCGCCGATATCGGTTCCTTCCAGCCGGGCGGCGATCACGCGCGCATACCCGGCGTCACGCAGCACCGCCACGTCGTCGTCGCTAAGGACGCGCCCCTTCTTGAGGCTGCGCCCCTCGAGGCGGTGGGAGTGGGCCAGGACGGCCCCGACCGCTTCGTCGAGTGGGGTGTCGCCGAAGATCACGTCGGTTTCCCCGAAGCCTCAGGCCGCCGCCGCGACGATCGGCTTGGCGTGGAGCACAGCCGTCAGCTCCGCCAGGATCGAGACGGCGATCTCCGCCGGCGAGACCGCACCGATATCGAGACCGGCCGGGGCGTGGATGCGGCCGATCGCGGCATCGTCGAACCCCATGGCCTTCAGGCGCTCGACCCGCTTCGCATGTGTCCGGCGCGAGCCGAGGCAGGTGATATAGAAGGCGTCCGACCGCAGGACGATCTCCAGCGCCGGGTCGTCCAGCTTGGGGTCATGGGTGAGGGTCACGACTGCCGTGCGGTTGTCCGGCGCCAGCGCCTCCATCGCCTCGTCGGGCCAGTCGTCGATCAGCCGCACGTTGGGGAAGCGGTCGGCGGTGGCGAAGCTGGCGCGCGGGTCGATCACGACCACCTCGTATCCGGCGATGGCGGCCATCGGCACCAGGGTCTGGCTGATATGAACGGCACCGACGATGATCAGGCGCAGCGGCGGGTTGTGGCAGTCGACGAACCACTTGCCGTCGGCGATCTCGGCCACGCCGCTCCTGTTGTCGCGCAGACGGGTGCGGGCCTCGGCGATCACCAGGTCCGGCAGGTCGCCCTCGACGCGGTCGGCGAACACGAGGGCCTGGGTGCTGCCGTCCAGACCGTCGACCAGGGCGACCGGCGTCTTGCTTCGGCGGGCTGTCTGAAGGTGGGAGAAGATCTCGCGCCGCATCGTTCAGGCCTCCATCCGCTCGACCCAGACCTGGACCGTGCCACCGCACGCGAGGCCGACGTCCCAGGCCTGTTCGTCGCTGACGCCGAACTCCATCAGGCGGGGTGCGCCACCGTCCATGATCTCGAACGCCTCCTTGATGACCGCGCCCTCGATGCAGCCGCCGGAAACGGAGCCGGTCATCGCGCCATCGCCGTCGATCACGAGCCGGGAGCCGACGGGTCTGGGCGAACTGCCCCAAGTCTTCACGACGGTGGCCAGCGCCACCTTGCGGCCCTCCGAGAGCCAGCCTTCTGCGGTGCCCAGCACGTCGTCGATGCTGGCGAACGGTGTCGGATCGGTCATGGTCCCGCGCCCTCCACGGTTGTTGCGCCCGGATCTATGGCGAGGCCTCAGCGGCCTCGTCCTCCACCCGGCGCAGTTCAGCGAGCCAGCCGTCCATCCCGGCGCGCCGGCGAAGCGACGGCTGGCCGATCGCGTCCGCGAGCTGTTCCAGACTGTCGAGCGAATGCACCGGTCGGAAATCGTCCACGTGAGGAAGGATAGCCCGCACTCCCTGAGATTTGGGGGCAAACCCTTCGTAGCGCAACAAGGGATTGAGCCAAACCAGTCGTTTGCAGGACTTGTGCAGTCGGTCCATTTCATCCGCGAGCCCGGCGCCGACCTCTCGGTCGAGGCCGTCGGTGATGAGGATCACGATGGCGCCCTGGGTCAGCACCCGCCGGCCCCAGAACCGGTTGAACTCGTGCAGGCAGTGGCCGATCCGGGTGCCACCGGACCAGTCGTTCACCACGTCCCCGACCTGGACCAGCGCCTCGTCGACATCCTTGTGACGCAGGTAGCGGGTGACGTTGGTCAGCCGGGTGCCGAACAGGAAGGTGTGCACCCGATCGCGGTCGTTGGTGATCGCATGCATGAAGTGCAGCAGCATCCGCGAATACCGGCTCATGGAGCCGGAGATGTCGCACAGCACCACCAGGGGCGGCCGACGGGTGAGGCGCTTGCGGCGCTGCAGGTCGATCTCGTCGCCGCCGGACCGCATGGTCGCCGCCAGGGTCCGGCGCAGATCGAGCCGACGGCCGTGCGGCGCGGGGCGGAAGCGCCGGGTCTTCACCTCGGCAATCGGCAGGCGCATGTCACGGATCGCCTGCTTGGCCCGCAGGATCTCCTCGGCCGACATCTTCTCGAAATCCATCTCGCGCAGCAGTTCCCGGTCCGACCAGGTCATCGCCGCGTCGAGCTCGATCTCCTCCTCCTCGGGCTCCCGCGCGTCACCGTCGCCCGGCGTTTCGGCCTTGAGTGCCTCGGCCAGCCGCCGGTTCATCTCCTGGCCCTTCTCGCGCTCCTCCTCGGCGTCGCCCCGGAACTCGGGCAGGATCATCTGCATCATGCGTTCCAGCAGCTGCGGATTGCGCCAGAACACGTGGAATGCCTGGTCGAAGATCTCCCGCTGGTCGCGTCGGTTCACGAACACCGCGTGCAGGGTCCAATAGAAGTCGCGCCGGTTGGCAATTCCGCCGACCCGGACCGCTTCGACCGCGTCGAGCACCTTGCCCGGGCCGACCGGCAGTCCGGCGGCGCGCAGGGTGCGGCCGAAATGCATGATGTTGTCGATCAGCTTGCCGCCGCCATCGCCGCCGGCATCGGGCAGTGTGAGATCGTCGGGCATCGTGCGCTACCGCCTACCGCGCTCAGGCGACCGCCGCCGCGCCGGCCAACTCGGCCTTGATCTGGTTCAGGATCCGCGTCGCCTCATGGCCCTGGATCTTGGCGATGTCGTCCTGATACTTGAGCAGCACGCCCAGCGAGTTGTCGATCGCTTCGGGGCTCAGCGACAGGTGGTCGAGCTGGACTAGCGCGTGGGCCCAGTCGATGCTCTCGGCCACGCCCGGCACCTTGAAAAGGTCGAGCTTACGGAGCTCGTGGACGAAGGCGACGATCTGGCGGGACAGGTCGGCTGGGGCGCTTGGCGCCTTAACCTTCAGGATCTCCATTTCCCGCGCCGCCGAGGGATAGTCGACCCAGTAGTAGAAACAGCGGCGTTTCAGCGCGTCGTGGATCTCGCGGGTCCGGTTGGAGGTGATGATGACGATCGGCGGGGTCTTGGCGACCTGCGGACCAAGTTCGGGGATCGTCACCTGGAAATCCGACAGCACTTCCAGCAGGAACGCCTCGAACGGTTCATCCGTTCGGTCGAGCTCGTCGATCAGCAGCACAGGCGGTCCGGCTTCATCGTCCTCCAGCGCCTGGAGGATCGGGCGCTTGATGAGGAAACGCTCGTCGAAGATGTCGCGGGCCAGGCTGTCGCGGTCGGCGCCACCGGCCGCTTCGGCCAGGCGGATCTCGACCATCTGTCGGGCATAGTTCCACTCGTACACCGCCGAAGCGACGTCCAGCCCCTCGTAGCACTGCAGGCGGATCAGCTTGCGACCGAGCGTGTCGCTCAGCACCTTGGCGATCTCCGTCTTGCCGACGCCGGCCTCTCCCTCGAGAAACAGCGGCCGGCCGAGGCTCAGCGCCAGGTGCAGTGCGGTCGCGAGCGACCGGTCGGCGACGTAATCGCCGCGGCCGAGAAGCTCGAGGGTGGCGTCAACGGTCTTCGGCTGCTCAAGGGCCATCGGGCGTTCCATTTGGACGTGGGGCGAGGGGCGGCATCTGCCGCCAGTGTTACGCACATAGCACTTGGCCCCCCGGTCTGCCAGGGGCACGGGGCCTACGGCCAGTACGGGCCGGTTGCGCCGACGATCACCGTGATCCAACCGAGACCGAGGTTGAAAGCGACAATGCGGCGGATCGTCCCGAGCCGCTGCCCCGCCTCCTCGAAGTCCCCCGCATCGACCGAATTGCGGAACTTGGGCCAGGCGGCGAACCGCAGGTGGCCGTAGGCGAGAGCCATGACCCAGCCGGTCAGGTGCATGATGTGGATGTACATGCCGGCCCCGGCGAACCCGCCGAAGGCATGGAACAGCATGCCATATCCGGTCACCAGCAGGGCGATCACGCTGATCGTGACGAACAGGAAGAACCGCTCGAATACCCGACGCCACAGCCGCGGCCGCTCCGGCGCCGGTTCGATCCCGGCGATCGACGGGCGCAGGACGACGTAGGCGAAGAACATGCCGCCGACCCAGATCACGGCGGCGACGATGTGCACGGCGAGAAGGAGTGTCATGGCCATCTTTTCTTGCCTCCCGGAGGGGGTTCGTGCGCTTCATGGGGCGGGACCGGCCCAGCGCGTTCGACGAAGCGACCGCCGGGTCGGCCTCGTCAACAGTGTTTTGCCATCCGATCGGAGCCCACCGTGCCTGACCTAGAGCCGCCGGCGGCGGCGGAAACCCCCGGAGACGCTGGGCGGGCGCCCGATCGGGCCGCCGGCAGAGCCTACGTCCTGGTGCCCCTGTGGCTGATCGCCGCGGCGGCCGTCGTTCTGGTCGTGCGCGAGGCGAAGCCGTTTCTCGCACCGGTGATCGCCAGTGCGGTGCTGGCCATCGCGCTCAGCCCGTTGAGTCGGGTCTTCGAACGCCGGCTCCGGTTCGGAAAGAGTCTGTCGGCCCTGATCTCCCTTGCCATCGCGACCAGTGTTGTGGCCGGCGCGCTATGGCTGCTGATTCCCGCCGCCGATGACTGGCAGGCCCGTCTAAGCGAACTAGCGGAGGAGGCGGAGCGCAAGCTCTGGCCGATCAGCGCGACGATCGACGAGGTCAAGAAGGCGACGGAGAAGGTCGGCGAAGCCGCCAACCTGTCGGGGACGGACGACCGGACCACGATAACGGTCCAACAGGAGCCGGGATACTTCAGCACGGTGCTGACCAACGCGCCGTTCGTCATCATCCAGGTGCTCACGACGCTGGTCGTCTGCTTCTTCTTCCTGCGCGAACGGCGCTGGCTGATGCGCAGCGGCATCGGGCTGGTCAGGGACTATCGGGTGCGATACCGACTGGCCCATATCGCCCACGAGATCCGGCGCAATGTCGGGACGTATTTCCTCATCACGATCTCTATCTCGGCCGGTGTCGGCGTGGTCACGGCGCTCGGCTTCTTCGCCATCGGCATGCCTGCACCGGCAACCTGGGGCGGGGCGATCGCCGTCGCCAACTTCGTCCCGTTCATCGGGCCGTTTCTGGTGGCGGTCGCCTCGTTCATCGCCGGTCTGGCGGTCTACGATTCCCTGGAGTGGTGCCTGTTGCCGCCGGCCATCATCTTCGCGGTCAACGTCGTCGAGGAGAACGCCGTCATCCCGATGGTGATCGGCCGGCACTTCTATACCAGTCCGGTCGTCATCATCCTGTCGGTCCTGTTCGGAGCATGGCTTTGGGGGGCCATCGGCGGTGTGCTGGCGGTCCCGACCGCGATCATCGTTCTATCAACCCTGCGCCGCTGGCGGGAGCTGTCCGGCCGTGACAACGCCCCGGCCCGGGTTACCTCACCGGCGCCGGCGGCCGCAGACCACACCCAGTAGCGCAACCGCCGCGACCAGGCCGAGAGGCGGCACGGAACGGCCGATCCGCTCACCCAGGCGATAGGCGTCGCTATCCATGCCGGCCGGTATCGGCGGCACGCCCGACGGCATGTCTGTCGCCGCGGGCGCCTCCAGCGGGGCCCGGGGGCGGCTGCGGGGGGCGCGCGCCATGGTCAGGACGCCGACCGCCACGAGGAAGGTGATCGCGCCCCAAAGGCCGAGCGAGCCCACCAGGCCCAGGTGTGCCGCGGTTTCGATGATCGCCGCGGACAGGGCCAGACCGAGCGCCGCCATCATCAGCAGCATGCCCGCCAGGGCGGCGATCCCGCGCCGAAGCAGCGACTGCGCCTCGGCGCGGGCGTGGGAGATCGTGGCGGTCAGCATGGTCCGCTTCCCTCAGCGGCGCGACAGCAGACCGAGGGCGATGCCGGTCCCGAACGCGACCAGGACGGAGGTCATCGGATTCTCCTCGATCACGCCGTTGACCCGGTTGTGGGCCTCGCTCGCGCGCTGACGGGCCTCGCTGGCGGTGTCGTTGATCCGCTCGCGGAGGTTCTCCTTCATTTCACCCGTCCGCTCGGCGGCGAGAGCGGCGACGCTCTCCGTCAGAGCCTTCAGATCGCCCTGCAGGGCGCGGAGCTGTTCGTCGACATCCGAGGCGGACGTCTTGGCGGAGGCATTGGTGTTGGAAGACTGGGCCATGGTATCAGGGACTCCGTGTTCGGTTCGTGTCACACCCGCGACGCTCCGGCGGGAGCGGGGCGGGCGGCGCGGCCGTCGAGGCGCGCCCGTTGCTGATGAGACGCTCCGCGGACGGGATTTATTCCACGCAACCGTCAAGGACCGAGAGAGCATGGCTGAAATCGCCCCCCTCCCGCCGGCACCGCCGGAGCCGAAACGCCACCGGCGCTTTCCCGACGCGGCGGCGCTGGTGTCCGCCCTACGGCCGAGCTACCCGGTCTACTGCTTTCGTCCGCACAAGGTCCGCGCCGTCGCCCGTCACTTCGTGGCGACCTTCCCGGGGCGGGTGGTCTACGCGGTCAAGTGCAACATCGAGCCGCGCATGCTCGGCTGGCTTGCGGAGGCGGGGGTGACGGCGTTCGACACCGCCTCGCTGACGGAGATCGCGGCCGTGCGCGAGCGCCTGCCCGACGCCGACGCGCTGTTCATGCATCCGGTGAAGAGCCGGGCGGCCATCCTCGCCGCCGACCGGGTCTACGACGTCTCGACATACTGCGTGGACTCCCTGGCGGAACTGGAGAAGGTGCTCGCCGTCGCCCGGCGCCGCGATCTGAAGATCTTCGTGCGTGTCGCCACCCCCGGCGGCGGCGCGGCGTTCGAGCTGTCGATCAAGTTCGGCGCAACCCAGGCCGAGGCGATCGAGATCCTGGACCGGGTGGCGGATGAGGGGCTGGAGGCCGGGATCGCCTTCCATATCGGCTCGCAGTGTCTGAACCCGCGGGCCTTCCGCACCGCCTTCGCCGCCATCGGCGAGGTCTGGCGCGGCACCAGGGCCGAGGTTCGGGAGATCGACGTCGGCGGCGGCTTCCCGGTCGCCTATGCCGGTCAGCCGGTGCCGCCGCTTGAGGCATTCGTCACGGAGATCGTCGAAGGCCGACGCGAGGCGGGGATCGACGAGGACGTGGCGCTGTTGTGCGAACCGGGCCGGGCGCTCGTCGCCGACGGCTGCTCCATGCTGTGCCAGGTGCACCTTCGCAAGGGGGACCGGCTGTACCTGAACGACGGGGTCTACGGCAATCTGTCAGAACCGTACTGGTCGCGGGTCCGGCTGCCGGCGCGGCTGATCCGGGCCGACGGACCGAGCGACGCGCCGTTGCAGGACTTCACCATCTTCGGCCCGACCTGCGACGGCAACGACCTGCTGCCCACGCCGTTCCGTCTGCCGGCCGACGTGGCCGAGGGAGACTGGGTCGAGGTCGGTCAGATCGGCGCCTATGGCGCGGCGCTGGCGACCCGGTTCAACGGCTTCTTCGCCGACGCGCAGGTTGAACTCGGCGACGAACCGCCCGACACTAACTAATGGCGTTCCGGGCAGAGTGCCGTCGTCTATCCGTCACGACCGGTGTCCGATCCGGCGATCACGTCACGTGAGTGCAGCGGACGCCGTAGGTTCAAGAGTGCATCGGGTTTCCTTCCATGCGTCCTAGTGCCGGCAGTTTCCCCTTCACCGACCATAACGGTACCGTCTGGCTCGCCTTTCAGGATTTCGGCGACCGGTCGCGGGAACGGGTCGTCGTCTGCGTTCATGGCCTGACCCGTAACGGCCGGGACTTCGACCGTCTCGCCGTCGCCATGGCCAGGGACTACCGGGTGATCGAGGTCGACATCGTCGGCCGCGGCCGGTCCGGCTGGCTCGCCGACAAGGCCGAGTACAATATGACCACCTATCTCAAGCACATGGACGCGTTCTTCGAGTATCGCGGCCTGCAGGAGGTGGACTTCATCGGCACCTCGATGGGCGGCATCATCGGCATGATGCTGGCGGCGCAGGAGGACTCGCCGATCCGCCGGCTGGTGCTGAACGATGTCGGCACCGTGATCCCCGGTACGGTGCTGTCGAAAATGGGCGAGACGGTCGGCGCGGACCCGCGTTTCCGAAACCTTCAGGAGGCGGCGGAGTACTTCAAGGAGGTCTACGCCGAGTTCGGCATTCCCGACGACCTCGGATGGTCGGACCTGACTCTGCATTCGACCACCCGCCAGGAGGACGGGACCTACGCGCTGCACTACGATCCGGCGATCGGCGACGTGTTCACCGAGGAAATGGAAGACGTGAAGCTCTGGCAGGTCTGGGACCATGTCCGGTGCCCGACGCTGTTGCTGCGCGGCGAGAACTCCCAGCTTCTGACCCGCGAGACGGCGGAACGGATGACCCGTTCGGGCCCCAAAGCGGAACTGGTCGAGTTCCCCGGCGTCGGTCACGCGCCGTCGCTGATGACCGAGGAACAGATCAAGGTGGTGCATGACTGGCTCCGGTCGTTCGACGAGGACGAGGAGGACGACGTCGACGATGCCGGCTGAGACCGGGGTCCGCCCGTTCCGGCAGCGACTCCCCTGGATCGGCGGCGATCTCCAGACGCTCCGCGACTTCATCGTCCGGCCTCGGGAACCGGTGCCGGCGGCGGAAAGCGAAACCTGCCACTTCCCCATGCCGGACGGTAGCGGCGACGTTCTCGTCGGTGTGCTGGACCGTCCGAGGGCGCCGGTCGCGGGCCGTCCGCTCGCCGTTCTCATCCATGGCCTGACGGGAAGCGCCGACAGCTACTACGTCCGCCGAGCGGCGCGGGGCTTTCTCGAAGCGGGGTTCTCCACGCTGCGACTGAACCTGCGGGGGGCCGGAGCGAGCCGGCTGCTCTGCCGTCAGCAGTACCACTCGGGGCGCAGCGAGGACCTCGCGGCGGTGCTCGATCGGGTGGAGGCGCCGGACGGGGTGGTCCTGATGGCCTGGTCGCTCGGCGCCAATATGCTGCTCAAAGGGCTGGGGGAGTTCGGAGCGCGGCCGTCGATCCGCGGGGCGGTCGCGGTCTCGGCGCCGATCGATCTGGCGATGACCGCGCGGCGGTTCTGCGCGCCGCGAAACGCCGCCTACCAGCGCTGGCTGCTCGCGGCGATGCGGGCCGAGGTGGCGGCGGCCCCCGTCGGCCTGTCGGCCGGCGAGATCTCCGCGCTGCGCCGCGTGCGGACGGTGATCGGGTTCGACGACGCCTTCACCGCGCCTCGGAACGGGTTCGCCGATGCCGCGGACTACTACGCCCACTGCTCCGCCAGCCGGTTTCTGGCCGACATTCGCGTTCCGACCCGGGTGATCCACGCCCTGGACGATCCCTGGATCCCGGCGGAGATGTACCTGGCGGTCGACTGGGGCGCGTTTGCGGACGTTTCGGCGACCCTGACCCCGCGCGGCGGCCATGTCGGGTTTCACGGCCCGGGCGGAGTATGGTCGGACGCCGAGGCGATCCGGTTCCTGGAGACGGTATAGGGCCCAGCCTATTTGAGGCGCTTGGCCGCCTCGATCGCGAAATAGGTGAGGATCCCGTCCGCGCCGGCGCGCTTGAAGCCGAGCAGGCTCTCCATCATGGCCCGTTCGCCGTCGATCCAGCCGCGTTCCGTCGCCGCCATGATCATCGAATACTCGCCGGACACCTGGTAGGCGTAGGTCGGGACGCCGAACGTGTCCTTCACGCGACGCACGATATCGAGGTATGGCATGCCGGGTTTGACCATGACCATGTCGGCGCCCTCGGCGATGTCGAGGGACACCTCGCGCAGGGCCTCGTCCGAGTTCGCCGGGTCCATCTGATAGGTCGATTTCGACGCCGTTCCCAGCGTCGAGGCGGAGCCGACGGCGGCGCGGAACGGCGCGTAGAAGCCCGACGCGTACTTGGCCGCATACGACATGATCTGCACGCCCTGGAATCCCGCCTCGTCCAGGCCCTTGCGGATCGCGCCCACCCGTCCGTCCATCATGTCCGAGGGCGAGATGATGTCGCAGCCGGCGCTCGCCTGCAGCACCGACTGGCGAACCAGGACGTCGACGGTCTCGTCGTTCAGGACCGATCCGTCCTCGAGCAGGCCGTCGTGGCCGTGACTGGTGAACGGATCGAGGGCGGCGTCGCACATCACGCCGATGGTCGGCACGGCGTTCTTCACCGCCTCGACCGCCTGGCAGACCACGTTGTTCTCGCTCACCGCGTAGCTGCCCTGGGCATCCTTCAGGCCGGCCTCCACATAGGGAAAGACGCCGATCACCGGAATTCCGAGATCCGCCGCCTGGCGGGCGACGACGGCCAGTTCGCTCACGGAGTAGCGCACGACGCCGGGCATGCTCTCCACCGGAATCCGCGGTTCGTCGCCGGCGTGGACGAATACCGGCCAGATCAGGTCGTTGACGCCCAGCGCAGTCTCCGCCACCAGCCGTCGCGACCAGTCGGCCTGCCGCGGCCGCCGCAACCGTGTCGTGGGATAGCCGCTGGTGGGCGCGACCAGTGTCTTCGGGCGGCCGTTGAAAGGCATGGCTTTCCTCGTTTCGTCTTGTTGTTAAGCCGAGTTTAAGGCAGCGGCTTAACGATGTAACCGCCCGCAGGCAAGTGCTTGACCCTGGGACACCGTTGACTCGTCCGATACCCGTCCAGATGATCGCGCGCCGTCGACGCCCGGACGTGGTGCGTTTACTTTGAACGGCGGATCTGAGGAGGGAAAGACATGGACTTCCAACTCAGCGACGAGCAGTGCGCGATCCAGGACATGGCCCGGTCCTTCGCCGCCGACCGGTTGGCGCCGAACGCCGCCGAGTGGGACGAGACCGGCCACTTTCCGGTCGACGTGCTGCGCGAACTGGCGGAACTCGGTCTCGGTGCGATCTACGTGCGCGACGATGTCGGCGGTTCAGGCCTCGGCCGCCTGGACGCGGCGATCGCCTTCGAGGAACTCTCGGCCGGCTGCGTGTCGACCGCGGCCTTCCTGTCGATCCACAACATGGTGGCCTGGATGATCGACAGCTTCGCGGAGGAGGGCGTGCGCTCGCGCTTCCTGCCGAAGCTGGCCAACATGGAGCAGATCGCGTCCTACTGCCTGACGGAGCCCGGCGCCGGCTCCGATGCCGCGGCGCTGCGGACCCGGGCGGAGAAGGTCGGCAACTCGCACTACGTGCTCAACGGCGGCAAGGCCTTCATCTCCGGCGCCGGCACCAGCGACGTCTATGCCGTGATGTGCCGGACGGGCGAGGAGGGACCGCGCGGTATCTCCTGCATCCTTGTCGAGAAGGACACGCCGGGCCTGTCCTTCGGCAAGACCGAGAAGAAGCTCGGCTGGAACAGTCAGCCGACCGCCATGGTGAATTTCGAGGACTGCAAGGTGCCGGCGGAGAATCTGGTCGGTGCCGAGGGGCAGGGCTTCAGGATCGCCATGGCGGGGCTCGACGGCGGACGCATCAATATCGCCGCCTGCTCGCTCGGCGGTGCGCGGGCGGCGCTCGAGGGCGCGCTCGCCTACGTGAAGGACCGCAAGGCGTTCGGACAGGCGATCGCCGACTTCCAGGCCACGCAGTTCAGACTGGCCGACATGGCGACGGAACTCGAGGCGGCGCGGCTAATGGTGCATCGCGCGGCTGCCAGCCTCGACGCCAAGGCGCCGGAAGCGACCCAGCACGCCGCCATGGCAAAGCGCTTCGCCACCGATATCGGCTACAAGGTGGTCGACGAGGCGTTGCAGCTCCACGGCGGCTACGGCTACCTCAAGGATTATCCGGTCGAGCGGCTGCTGCGGGATCTGCGGGTCCACCGGATCCTGGAGGGGACCAACGAGATCATGCGCGTGATCATCGCCCGCAAGCTGCTGGCCAACTGACATACCCGGAGAGGGACGTGACCGAAGAGATCAGATTTTCCGCTGAACATGGCCTCGCCACGATCGAGCTGGCCCGTCCCAAGGCGCTGAACGCGCTGACCTATCCCATGGTCCAGCGGATGGCCGAGCGCCTCAATGCCTGGGAGGACGACGACGCCATCGGCGCCGTCGTCATCAAGGGCGAAGGAGAGAAGGCGTTCTGCGCCGGCGGCGACGTGCGCGCCGTCTGGAAATCGGTCAGGGAAGAGAACGGCGGCGAGCCGTCCGAACTCTCCAGGGTCTTCTTCTTCGACGAGTACCGCCTGAACCACCAGATCCACGCCTTCTCCAAACCCTATGTCGCGCTGCTGGACGGAGTGACCATGGGGGGCGGTGTCGGTGTCTCGATCCACGGTTCGCACCGGATCGCCACCGAACGCCTGATGTTCGCCATGCCGGAGACCGGGATCGGCCTGTTCCCCGATGTGGGCGGCGGTTGGTTCCTGCCGCGACTGCCGGGCGAGACCGGGACCTACCTGGCGCTGACCGGTGCCCGGCTGGACGCCGCTGGAGCCTGCGCCCTCGGCATCGCGACCCACTACGTGCCGTCGAGCCGGCTTGAGGGCTTCGAGGCGTCGCTCGCCACCGCGATCGGCGGGGGCACGCCGGCGCGCGCTGCGGTCAACGACGTGCTAGACCGGCTCGCCGAGCCTGCCGGTGACGATCCGTTGGCCGCGCACCGCGCCACCATCGACTCCTGCTTCGCCGCCGCAACCGTCGAGGCGATCCTCGACGCGCTGGCCGCCGACGGCTCCGAGTTCGCGACGCAGACGCGGGACACGCTGCTGGCGAAATCGCCGACCAGCCTGAAGATCTCGCTCGAACTGATGCGTCGCGGCCGTCAGGCCTCCAACCTGGCAGACGTGTTGCTCCTGGAGTACCGGCTGTCGCAGGCCTGCATGGCCGGGCATGACTATTACGAGGGTATCCGCGCGGTCCTGATCGACAAGGACCACGCGCCGAAATGGCAGCCGGCGGCGCTGACGGAGGTCGGCGAGGATATCGTTGCCGCGCATTTCAGCGCTCCGGCGCACGGCGACTGGTCCCTGTCTTGACCGCCGGTGCTCCGGTGCGGAGCATGGAGCGGACAAGACCATAACGGCAGACAAGACCATAACGAATGACGAACAGGTCCTCGGGAGGGACGGCAATGGCGACGATCGGTTTCATCGGACTCGGGAACATGGGCCTGCCCATGGCGCTCAACCTCGTGAAGGCGGGCCATGCGGTGTGCGGCTTCGACCTCTCCGGCGATCAGGTGAACGCGCTGGTGGCGGGCGGCGGAACCGCCGCCGCGTCGGCTGCCGCTGCGATCGAGTCGGTCGATGTCGTCGTCACGATGCTGCCGGCCGGCCCGCACGTGCGCGCGGTCTATGGCGAGTCGATCATCGGCAAGGCCGCCGCGGGCACGTTGCTGATCGATTGCTCGACGATCGACGTCGCGAGCGCCAGGGACGTTGCCGCCGATGCGGCCGCCGCCGGCCTGGAAATGGTCGACGCCCCGGTGTCGGGTGGCACCACGGGCGCGGAGGCCGGCACGCTGACATTCATGGTCGGCGGCCCCGAGTCGGCGTTCGAGAGAGCGCGCCCCTATCTTGAGGCGATGGGCGAGACCATCGTGCTTGCCGGCGGCAGCGGCAACGGTCAGGCGGCGAAGATCTGCAACAACATGATGCTCGCGATCAACATGCTCGGGCAGTGCGAGGCGTTCGCCATGGCGGAGAAGCTGGGGCTCGATACCGCCAAGCTGTTCGCCATCAGTTCCAAGTCCTCGGGCCAGAGCTGGGCGATGACCACCTACTGCCCGGTTGCCGGACTGACGGAGACGGCGGCCTCCAACCGCGATTTCAAGCCTGGCTTCACCGCCGCGATGATGCTGAAGGATCTCGGTCTGTCCCAGGATGCGGCCGAACAGGCCGATGCGCAGACCCCGCTCGGCGCCGAGGCGACGAAACTCTTTCGCGATTTCGTCGATCGCGGAAACGCAGAGGTTGATTTCTCCGGAATCATCAACATGATCCGGGGCGGGGCGTGATTCTGCCGTTGTCGAAACGAGTTGCGTGTCTAGATGGGTTGGTCTAGACCCGATGGATGGTGCGCGTCTCCAGTGGTGCCGAAAAACAGGTGACGAGTAGCGGGCGGCGGGAATGCGATGACAATGACGGATGATGTGACAGACCTCCGCCGCGAGTATCTCGACGCGATCAAACTGATCGAAAGGCTCCACCGCCAGTTTCTTGAAGTGGTGAAGACGGAACTCGACCGGATCGGCGTCGAGGACATCAACAACATTCAGGCCCTCATCCTGTTCAACATCAGCGATGAGGAACTGACGGTCGGTGAACTGACGAACCGCGGCTACTACCTCGGCTCCAACGTCTCGTACAACGTGCGGAAAATGGTCGAGAACGGGTACCTCGTGCAGGAGCGGTCGACGCACGACCGCCGGTCGATCCGGGTCCGCCTGTCGGACAAGGGGCTGGCCCTCTGCAAGGAGATCGACGCGATGTTCGAACGTCACGCCAGCTCGCTGCCCAGCGTGCCGGTGGACGGCGACAACCTCAAGGCGGCCAGCGCGTCGTATCGCGACCTTGAGCGGTTCTGGATCTCGCTTCTGAATTTCGGCCTGCGCGGCGTCTGAGTCTTTATCGGGATCGGCCCGAAGACAGCGGCCGATCTTTGCGATCCGGTTTTCCCTTGGACAGCACATCGGCGCTTTTCTAGAGTGCGCCGCACTGCGCCTGCGGGTGCGGTAACGGTGCGCCGCGCGGCGTGCCCGTTCGATGCCGCTTGCGATGCTGCCGAGGAAATCGATGCGCCTGTCCCGCTATTTTCTTCCGACCCTGAAGGATACGCCCCGCGAGGCGGAGATCGTGTCCCACCGCCTGATGCTGAGGGCGGGAATGATGCAGCAGTCGAGCGCGGGGATCTATTCCTGGCTGCCGCTGGGGTTCAACGTGCTCAAGCGGATCGAGCAGATCGTCCGCGAGGAGCAGAACGCGGCGGGTTGGAACGAGGTTCTGATGCCGACCATCCAGCCGGCCGATCTGTGGCGCGAGAGCGGGCGGTACGATGACTACGGCAAGGAGATGCTCCGGATCAGCGACCGGCACGAGCGCGACATGCTCTACGGGCCGACCAACGAGGAGCAGATCACGGACATCTTCCGCACCCACGTGCGCAGCTACCGGGATCTGCCGGAGCGGCTCTATCACATCCAGTGGAAGTTCCGCGACGAGGTGCGGCCCCGTTTCGGCGTGATGCGCGGGCGCGAGTTCCTGATGAAGGACGCCTATTCCTTCGACATCGACTTCGAGAGCGCGAAGCGGAACTACAATCGTCAGTTCGTCGCCTACCTGCGGACCTTCGACCGTCTCGGCCTCAAGGCGATCCCGATGGCGGCCGACAGCGGACCGATCGGCGGCGACCTCAGCCACGAGTTCATCATCCTTGCCGAGACCGGCGAGAGCGAGGTGTTCTGCCACAAGGACTGGCTGACCACCGATGCGGTACCGGCCGACGTCGACTACGACGCCGATCTGCAGCCGATCGTCGATTCCTGTCTCGCCCGTTACGCGGCGACCGACGAGAAGCACGATCCGACCGCTTGCCCCGTTGCCGAAGCGGACCTCGTGCACACCCGGGGCATCGAGGTGGGCCATATCTTCTATTTCGGTACCAAGTACTCCGCGCCGCTCGGTGCCAGGGTCGCCGGGCCCGATGGCAAGGAGACCGAAGTCCTGATGGGGTCCTACGGCGTCGGCGTGTCGCGCCTGGTCGGCGGCATCATCGAGGCGAGCCACGACGAGAACGGCATCGTCTGGCCGGAGCAGGTGGCGCCGTTCAAGGTCGGACTGGTCAACCTGAAGGTCGGTGATGCGGCCTGCGACACCGCCAGCGAGGACCTCTACGCCAAACTCGGCAAGGCCGGGGTCGACGTGCTGCTGGACGACAGCGGCGATCGGCCCGGCGCGAAGCTTGCGACCATGGACCTGATCGGCCTGCCGTGGCAGATCATCGTCGGTCCGCGCGGCATTGCCGGCGGGGTGGTCGAGGTGAAGAACCGCCGCACCGGCGAGCGCGAGGAGATGACGCCCGAGGCCGCCCTCAACCGGTTCGCCGGCTGAGCGGGCGCCGCGTCGCGCAGCGCCACGATGTCGCCGCATAGCGCCCCGATTGTGGGGGTCCGGCAGAGAGGGCGGGCATGATCTTCGGTGCTTTCGAGAGAATGGTGGCGATGCGCTACCTGCGCGCCCGGCGCCAGGAGGGCTTCATCTCTGTGATCGCTGGGTTCTCCCTGCTCGGCATCGGCCTGGGCGTGGCGACGCTGATCATCGTGATGAGCGTCATGAACGGCTTCCGGGCCGAACTGATCGGCCGGATTCTCGGCCTCAACGGCCATGCCGCGGTCTATGCCGTCGATGGATCCATCGAGAATTTCGACCAGCTCGTCGTCGATGCCGCCTCCGTGCCGGGCGTGTTCAGCGTCACCCCGCAGGTCGAGGGCCAGGCCATGCTGAGCGCCAACGGCGTTGCCTCCGGCGGCGTCGTGCGCGGCGTGCGGCCGAGCGACCTCAAGGCCAAGGCACTGATCGCCAGCAACATCCAGACCGGCTCGCTCGACGCCTTCGAAGGCAAGGATGCCGTGGTCCTCGGCAGCCGCCTGGCCCGGCGCCTGGGGCTGCATGTCGGCGACCGGGTGACGCTGATCTCGCCGACATCGTCGGTCACCGTCGTCGGCAGCATGCCTCGGATGAAGGCCTACCAGGTGGCGGCGCTGTTCGAGGTGGGCATGTTCGAGTACGACAACACCTTCGTCTACATGCCGCTCCGCGCGGCGCAGGTGTTCTTCCAGAAGGGCGACTCGGTCAATGCCCTGGAGATCTTCACCACCGACCCCGACTCGCTCGGATCGGTGCGCCAGGACATGCTGCACGCGCTGCCCCCGGAAGTGTATTTCCGCGACTGGCAGCAGCAGAACCGCAGCTTCTTCAACGCGCTGCAGGTCGAACGCAACGTGATGTTCCTGATTCTCACGCTCATCATCCTGGTCGCCGCCTTCAACATCATCAGCTCGCTCATCATGCTGGTGAAGGACAAGGGGAGGGACATCGCGGTTCTCCGCACGATGGGAGCGTCGCGCGGCATGATCACCCGCATCTTCTTCATGACCGGGGCCAGCGTCGGCGTGCTCGGTACGGTGGTCGGCGCCGCGCTCGGCCTGGTCTTCGTGATGAACGTCGAGGCGATCCAGGACTGGGTGGAGGCGGCGTTCGGCACGTCGGTCTTCCCGCCGGAGGTCTACTTCCTGACCAATGTCCCGGCGAAGCTGGACCCCACGGAGGTTGTGGTCGTCGTGTCCATGGCCCTCGCCCTCAGCTTCGCGGCGACGATCTACCCGGCTTGGCGGGCGGCGCGTATCGATCCGGTCGAGGCGCTTCGCTATGAGTGACACGGCGGACGCGGAACGCGATCACCAGGGCCGTGCGCTGGTCCTAGAGGGGGTCACGCGGGTGTTCGGCATGGGCGAACAGTCGCTGCGGGTGCTGCGGGGGGTGGATCTTTCGCTGAACGAGGGGCAGATCGTGGCCCTGGTCGGTCCGTCGGGGGCGGGAAAGTCGACCCTGCTGCACATCGCCGGCCTGCTCGAGCGGCCGACCGGCGGCAAGGTCATCATCGACGGCCGCAACTGCGCCACCTTGAACGACGCCGAGCGCACCCGCTTCCGTCAGCGCACGATCGGTTTCGTCTATCAGTTCCACCACCTGCTGCCGGAGTTCTCGGCCCGCGAGAACGTCATGATTCCGCAGATGATTGCGGGCCTGTCCAGGCGAGAGGCGGGGGAGCGGGCGGACCAGCTGTTGCGCATGGTGGGGTTGAGCGAGCGGGCGAGCCATCGTCCGGCGCGACTGTCCGGCGGCGAACAGCAGCGGGTGGCCATCGTTCGGGGAATCGCCAACGTGCCGCGGGTGCTGCTGGCCGACGAGCCGACCGGAAACCTCGATCCCCAGACAGCGGCCGACGTGTTCGAGCAGCTCACTCAGATCGTTCGGGGGACCGGCCTTTCAGCACTGATCGCCACACACAACCTTGATCTTGCAGCCGCTATGGACAGGGTGGTCGAGCTTCGCGACGGCGCGCTCGTGGAGCGCAATCTGTAGCGGCGGAGACCGGTATCAGGAGACGATGCCGACCGCGCGCTTGACCTTGGCGAAGTCCAGGTTGACGCCGTTGAGATCCGTATCGGACAGATCGACGCCGTCGAACACGGCGCCCGCGAAGTTGATTCCCTGCAGTTCGGCGCCCCGGAAACGCGCGGACAGCGCGCGCCCGGTCTTGCGGCCGTCGGGACCGATGATCTCGGCATCCTCGATCATCGTGCTGATGAAGATCGCCTTCGAGAGCATGGCGCCGGCGAAGTTCGTGCCCGATGCCCGTGCGAAGGAGAAATCGGTTTCCTCCAGGTTGGCGCCCTGGAAGGACGTCAGGAACAGTTCGGATCTCACGAAGGCCGCGCCCTTCAGGTTGGCGCCGTCGAAGCAGACGCCGCGCACGTCGCAGCTTGAGAAGTCGAGCTCCACGAGATCCGCGTCCTTCAGGTTGGCGCGGGACCCGATGGCACCGTTGCTGGCGATCCACTTGCTGTGCTCGCGCAGCATGTCTTCGATTTCCGTGGGCAGCGGCTTCTGGCTGTCGCGGTGGATCGCGCCGGTCAGGTTGGCCGTCTCGATGTTGGCCTTCGACAGATCGACATTGCGCAGGTTGGCGTCGGTGAGATTGGCCCGGCTGAGATCGGCGCCGTCGAGATTGGTGCCCGTGAGGTTGGCGTTCTTGAGGTTGCAGCCGGTCAGGTCGGCGCCGGTCAGGTCGGCGCCGGCGAGGTTCACCGCGTGCAGCACGACGTCGCGGAACACCGCTCCCCGGGCGCTGGATACCGCCAGGTTCGCCTCGGTCATGTTGGCGTCGGAGAAATCGGCGCCGTCCAGATTGGCATCAGACAGGTCGGCGGAGCGCTTGATCTCCTCGCCCCACTGCATGATGTGGCCGGGACGCAGGTCGGCGCCTTTGAGTTTGGCGCCGGACAGGTTGGCCAGCGTGAAGTTGGCGCCGCGCAGGTCGGCCTTCTCCAGGCGTGCGTTCTTCAGGTTCGCGGCCGAGAAGTCGCAGCCGAACAGGTCCGCCTGCGACAGGTCGGCGCCGTTCAGGGTGCTGCGGGTGAAGGTCGACCCGGACAGGGTAGCCTGGTGCAGGTTGACGTTGTCGAGCGACAGGTTGTCGAGCTTCTCGCTCTTCAGCAGGCATCGACGGCCACCGGTACCGCCCCGCAGGAAGGCATCGTGCGCGCGCAGGGCAACGGCGATGTCCTTCGGGAGGTTCATGAGATCGTTGGCTTCCGAGACGCACATTTTGCGAAGACCCATGCTTCTGGCATGTCACAAGTATCGGGTACGCGGATTAACAGACCCTTAATTGAAGGGGTCCCGTTCAAAGGAAAAAGGTTTGATTTTTCTGTATATTTGCGTCAATTGCGCGCTCGGTGCTCCGGCACGGACGCCGGGGACGGAAGGCCTGCTGAGGGCGCATCGATCCTTGTGAATCCAGGCGCGAGTCGCGCGTTCGGCGGCGGGTCGGCGGGAGCGGGTTTCGGCTCCAGGACGGCCTGTTCGGAAAGGCGACGATGAGGGATCGTGACCCCCTCGGGCCGGTATGGGACACTCCCCGGCGCTTCCGGAGGTACCATGACCCACGCCGACTTCGTCCATCTCCGCGTCCACTCCGCCTATTCGCTGGCGGAGGGCGCGATCCACGCCAAACAGCTCGTCAAGCTGGCCAAGGGCCAGGGCATGCCGGCGGTGGCGATGACCGACAGCGGCAACATGTTCGGCGCGCTCGAGTTCGCTGTGACGGCCGCGGGCGAGGGGGTGCAGCCGATCGTCGGGGTGCAGCTCAACATCCGCCGTCCGGTCGACAGCGAGCGCCGGGGGCTGCGGGTCGTCGGCGGTCGTGACGTCCTGCCGGACCAGCTTCCGTTGCTGGCGCAGAACGAGGTCGGGTACCGCAACCTGATGAGCCTGGTCAGCCAGGCGTTTCTCGATGGCACCGGCGAGGAGGTGCCGCAGCTTTCGCTCGATCAGTTGGAGGGGCGCACGGACGGCCTGATCGCCCTGACAGGTGGCATCAAGGGCGGCGTCGGCCGCCTGCTGCTCGAGGACCGCCGCAGCGATGCCGAAGCGATGCTGACCCAGCTCCAGGCGCTGTTCCCGGGCCGTCTCTATGTCGAGCTTCAGCGCCACTTCCTGGATGAGGAAAACCGGATCGAGGGACCCCTGATCGACCTCGCCTACGGCCGGGACCTGCCGCTGGTGGCCACCAACGACGTGTTCTTCGCCGATCCGGACATGCACGAACCACACGACGTGCTGCTGTGCATCGCGCAGAGCACGACGATCGGCAACCCCAAGCGCTGGCGGGTCACGCCGCACCATCGCTTCAAGACCGCCGAGGAGATGCGGGAGCTGTTTTCCGACATCCCGGAGGCGATCGACAACACACTGGTCATCGCCCGGCGCTGCGCCGTGATGCCGGAGAAGCTGAAGCCGATTCTGCCGCGCTTCGATACCGAGGGCGGACGCAGCGAGGCCGAGGAACTGCGCGCCCAGGCGGAGGAGGGGCTGGAAGGTCGACTGGCTGCGCATGTGTACACCGCCGAGATGGACCCGGCGGCGCGCGAGGAGGCGGCCAAACCCTATCGTGAACGGCTTTCCATGGAGCTGGGAATCATCGAGCAGATGGGCTTTCCCGGCTACTTCCTGATCGTGTCGGACTTCATCAAATGGGCGAAGGCCAGGCACATTCCCGTGGGGCCGGGTCGCGGGTCCGGCGCCGGGTCGCTTGTCGCCTATTCGCTGCTGATCACGGACCTCGATCCACTGCGCTGGGGCCTTCTCTTCGAACGGTTCCTGAATCCCGAACGCGTGTCGATGCCGGACTTCGACATCGATTTCTGCCAGGACCGGCGCGACGAGGTGATCCGCTACGTCCAGGACAAGTACGGTCGCGACCGTGTCGCCCAGATCATCACCTTCGGCAAGCTCCAGGCCCGCGCCGCCCTGCGCGATGTTGGCCGGGTGCTGGAGATGCCCTACGGCCAGGTCGACCGGATCTGCAAGCTGGTACCCAACAACCCGGCCAATCCCGTGACCCTGGAGCAGGCGCTGCAGACCGAGGAGGAGCTTCGGGCCCAGCGCGACGCCGACGAGAACGTCGCCAACCTCATCAAGGTCGCGCTCAAGCTCGAGGGGCTTTACCGCAACTCCTCGACCCACGCCGCCGGCGTGGTGATCGGCGACCGCCCGCTGGACGAACTGGTGCCGCTGTACCGCGACCCGCGCTCCGACATGCCGGTCACCCAGTTCAACATGAAATGGGTCGAGCAGGCGGGCCTGGTGAAGTTCGACTTTCTCGGTCTGAAGACGCTCACGGTGCTTCAGCGCGCCGTCGATCACCTGAAGGAACGGGGGATCGAGATCGACCTGTCCCAGGTGCCGCTCGATGACGGACCGACCTACGCCATGCTGGCCAAGGGCGAGAGCACCGGGGTGTTCCAGCTTGAAAGTTCGGGCATGCGCGACGTGCTGCGCCGCCTGCGGCCCGACCGGTTCGAGGACATCATCGCGCTCGTGGCCCTGTACCGCCCGGGGCCGATGGCGAATATCCCGAAATACATCGCGTGCAAGCACGGCGAGGAGGAGCCGGACTACATGCACCCGGTGCTGGAGCCGGTGCTGACTGAGACCTTCGGCATCATGATCTATCAGGAGCAGGTGCAGCAGGCGGCGCAGCGGCTGTCCGGGTACACGCTGGGTGGCGCCGACCTTCTTCGCCGGGCCATGGGCAAGAAGATCAAGGCCGAGATGGATGCCCAGCGGGAGAAGTTCGTCACCGGCGCGGTCGAGAACGGCGTCGACGAGGCGCAGGCCAGCGGCATCTTCGACCAGATCGCGGCCTTCGCCGGCTACGGCTTCAACAAGTCTCACGCCGCCGCCTACGCCCTGGTCAGCTATCACACCGCCTATCTGAAGGCGAACTACCCGGTCGAGTTCCTGGCCGCTTCGATGACCTACGACATGGGCAACACCGACAAGCTGAACGTGTTCCGCCAGGAACTTCAGAAGCTGAAGATCGACCTGCTGCCGCCGGACGTGAACCGCTCGCGCCGCGACTTCGCCGTGGAGCGTCAGGGCGACGACCGCTACGCCATCCGCTATGCGCTGGCGGCGATCAAGAATGTCGGCGGGTCGGCCATGGACGCGCTGGTGGAGACGCGGGAGCAAGACGGCCCGTTCAAGAGCCTCTCGGACTTTGCCGACCGCGCCGATCCGACCCAGGTGAACAAGCGGTTGCTGGAGAATCTGGTGCGCGCCGGCGCGTTCGATCAGCTTCATCGCAACCGGGCGGAACTGTTCGAGAACCTGGAGACCGTGATGCGCCACGCCAGCGTGGCCGCGAGCGAGCGCCAGTCGAACCAGGTCAGCCTCTTCGCCATCGAGGGGGGCGCCAGCCAGGAGCCGGATATCCGCCTTAAGCAGCGTCCGGAATGGCCGCAGATGGACCGTCTGAAGGAGGAGTTCGACGCCCTCGGATTCTACCTCTCGGCCCATCCTCTGGATGCCTATGCCGAAAGCCTGGCGCGCCTGGAGGTGGTGTCGTCGACCGACGCCCAGGCGGCGGCGGCACGGCGCGGCGGCCAGACCCGCCTGGTTCTCGCCGGCATCGTGGTCGGTCGCCAGATCCGGACCTCGAAATCCGGCAACCGCTTCGCCTTCGTCCAACTCACCGACCGCACCGGCGTTTTCGAGGTGACCCTGTTCTCCGAGGTGCTGGCCGCGTCGCGCGAACTGCTGGACTCGGGAGAGCCGTTGCTGGTGCGCGCCGACGCGCGGATCGAGGACGACAACCTCCGTCTGCTGGCCTCTTCGATCGAGCCGCTGGACAAGGCGGTGGAACGGACGGCGGCGGGCCTGGAGATCTTCCTGCACGATGTCACGCCGCTGGAGACGCTCAAGTCGCTGATCCAGAACGAGGGGCGGGGCCGGGGGCGGATCCATGTCGTGGTTCCGACGGCCAAGGGCGACGTGCGCATCAAGCTGCCGGAAGCCTACCAGGTCTCCAGCCGGCTGCGGGGCGCGGTGAAGGCGCTTCCCGGCATTGATCACGTCCGGGATCTCTAGCGGGTCGAGGGCGAAGCTCGACGGCATCGTTCTGGCCGGTCCGCGTCGCCGGGTACGTGTCTAACGAACCCCGTCGTGGGACGTTAGGTCGTGAGGCGTAAGATCGTGGTGCGTTAGGAGGATTGCCCTCGCGGCGTTTCGGTGGATGATGTCCAGGTTTTGATCGCTCCGTCGAGCGGCGCCGGCACGCGTCAATGCCGGAGCGGCTCCGGACGTTCAGCGACTGCCGCGTCCCGTTCTGGGGCGTCGAGATCCGATACAGCCGAGGGACCGCCATGAAACGCATCGCCATTCTGGGTTTCGCGCTGGAGAGCAACGCCTTCGCTCCGTCCTGCGCGCGCTGGGATTTCGAACAGCGCGGGACCTATCGCGGCGCGGAGATCACCGAACTGGCCCGCAAGGACCCGTCGCCGCTCTACAACGGCATCCGCGGCTTCTACGCGGTGATGGACACAAAGTACGGCCGCGACGGCTGGGAGCCGGTGCCGGTGACCCACGCCTCGTCGCAGCCGGCCGGGCCGGTGGAGGAGGGTTTCTTCAACGAGCTTCTGGCCGAGTTCGAGGCGGGATTGAAGGCCGCCGGCCGGCTCGACGGCGTCTATATCGCCGAGCATGGCGGGGCGACCGCGACCCATACCCATGACCCGGATGGCGAGGTCTTCGCCCTGGTGCGCCGCTGCGTCGGCCCGGATGTGGCCGTGGTCGCGACCCTCGACCTGCACTGCAACATCTCCGACGTGATGATGGACAGCGCGGACATCCTGATCGGCTACCGCGAGAACCCGCATGTGGACATCTACGAGCGCGGCGCCGAGGCGGCGACCCTCATGGACGAGATGCTCACCACCGGGGTGACGCCGACCGCGTATCGGGTGCGGCTGCCGCTGGTCGCCCCCTCGGTCACCCAGCTCACGGCACCCGGCCATCCCTATGGCGACCTGATCCGTCTGGGTCAGTCAAAGCTGGACGACCGGGTGATGAACGTCTCCATCGTCTCGGGCTTCGCCTTCGCCGACACGCCGAAGAACGGCATGACGGTGATCGTCACCACGCGCGACGATCCGGCCCATGCCAAGGCGCTGGCGGTTGAACTGGCCACGGCCGGCTGGGCCGATCACCAGCGGTACCGGACCAACATGACGCCGCTCGCCGAGGCGGTGGCGCGGGCCAAGGCGGTCGGCGCCGACCCGGTCCTGCCATCCCTTCTGTTCGCGGATCCGGCGGACAATCCCGGTGGCGGCGGGCGCGGCAACACGACATACATCCTCAAAGCGTTCCTCGAAGCCGGCGTCCACGGCGCGGTCTTCGCCGTGTTCTACGATCCGGCGCTGGTCAAGATGGCGCAGACCGCGGGCGAGGGAGGCACCTTCCGGGCTCGGATGAACACCGAGGAGTCCGCTCGCTACTCCGAGCCGCTGGAGTGGGATGCGCGGGTTGTCCGACTGCACGACGGCGATTTCGTCGGCCGGTACGGCATGGCCGAGGGCAAGAACGTCAGCCTGGGCGATACAGCGATCCTGGCCCTGGACGGGATCGAACTGATCGTCATCTCCAAGCGCCAGCAGTGCCTGTCGACGGACTTCATCGCGGAACTCGGCCTCGACGTGGTCGGCGCACGCTCGATCGTGGTGAAGTCGCGCGGTCATTTCCGTGCCGGCTTCCAGCATCTGTTCCCGCCGGAGCGAATCCTGGAGGTCGATGTACCGGGGCTGACGTCACCGAACCTTGCCAATTTCGATTGGACCGGCCTGCCGCGTCCGGTGTTCCCGCTGGACCCGGAGACCGAGTGGACCCCGCCCGCCTGAGATCGGCCTATCCCCTGAGATCGGCCCATTCCCTGCGATCGGCCTGTCCGAAATCGGTCGGCATCAGGTCGCGAGGGTGTCGAAGTCGAACACGATGACGCCGAGGACCATGTCGACCCGACGGCCGTCCTCGGCGAGTGGCAGGTAAAGCCGCTCGATGTTCACGAAGTCCTTGGCGAAACGCAGCGACGGGCGGCCGAGCCGGTGGCTCGGCTTGCCCATGTCGAAGACCTGATCGCGATAGGCCTTGCTCGCGCTTCTGTCGAAGTCCGGGTAGACCTCGTCGAGGAGGCGGCCCGTGGCGTCCCAGCCAATGGACTCGACCAGCGCCGAGCCGAGCAGCCGGTAGCGCATGCGTCCGCTTTCCGCGTCGCGCTCGACCAGGGAAAGGTTCGGCAGGACCTGGGGAATCTCGACAGGGTCGATATCGGCGCGCCGCGGCAGGAGGTCGCCCCGGCATTTGCCCCGCCAGTAAGCGTAGGCTGCCCGCACGACCGGCGACTGCATCCTGTCGACGCGCAGAGCGCGCGAGATCTCGGCGAGCGGCATGGGTAGGTGATCCTTCAATACGAAGAAATTTTATGAAATTTTCCAGAATAATCTATGGTTAATAACACAGTTGTATTCGGTCGCGAACGAGGGCATCGCCATCGAGCGTCACCTCGGCGCAGAACCAGACCGTCATCGCCGAGTTCGCTGGCCGGCGGCAGCGGGCGGTTCCGTTCTCCAGCACCTCGAACCAGGCGCGAGCCTCGCTTCCTTGGATGTCGCGATAGGCCCCGGTGAGTGGCGGCGCCGAGAGGAGGCGCGCGCGCTCTGCGCCGGAGACCTCAAGGCGCCGGGCGCTCGGAGGGTAGCAGAGCGCCTCTGCGATCCGGTCCCCCAGCGGTTCTGCCGTGAACCGTTCCGTCGCAAGGGCGTCGTGGAGCACCGACGAAGCGAGAACCACCAGCAGTATCGCCGCTATGCAGCCTTGCCAAACCGGCCTGCAGCCTGTAGATAGGCGCCCGCTTAAATCCGCACACGAGCACGCGTTCCCCCGGGTCCGGTTCCAACCGGCGCGGACGGATCGCTCCGGTGCCGGGGCTCCGCCTCGGCGATCGCTCGTGGAGGTCGAACCGGAAAACCCGAGGAAAGACATGACCGTCCCTACATTCACGATGCGCCAGCTGCTCGAGGCCGGTGTGCATTTCGGCCACCATACCCGCCGCTGGAACCCGAAGATGGAGCCCTACATCTTCGGCGTGCGCAACAATGTCCACATCCTGGATCTGCGCCAGACCGTTCCGTTGCTGTACCGCGCGCTCGAGGCGATCAGCCAGGTCGTGGCCAATGGCGGGCGCGTGCTGTTCGTCGGCACCAAGCGCCAGGCGGCCGACATGATCGCCGAGGCGGCGAAGAAGTCGGGCCAGTACTACGTCAACCACCGCTGGCTCGGCGGCATGCTGACCAACTGGAAGACCATCTCCAACTCGATCAAGCGTCTGCGTGACCTCGAAGAGCGTCTTGAGGGCGGCGTCGGCGGCATGACCAAGAAGGAGACCCTCAATCTGACCCGTGAGCGCGACAAGCTGGAGCGGGCGCTTGGCGGCATCAAGGAGATGGGCGGTCTGCCGGACATCATGGTGGTGATCGACACCAACAAGGAGTCGCTGGCCATTCAGGAGGCGAACACCCTGGGCATCCCGGTGGTGGCGATCCTGGACAGCAACTGCGATCCGGATGGCGTCAGCTTCCCGATTCCGGGCAATGACGACGCCATGCGCGCCATCGCCCTGTACACCGAGCTGCTCAGCGACGCGGTCATCGGCGGCCTGCAGGCCGAGGTGATGGCGACCGGCGGCGACGTGGGTGAGAACGAGGAGGCTCCGGCCGAGCCGGCGCTCGCGGCTGAGACCGTCGCGGACGCGCCCGCTGCCGACGCGGCCGGGCCGGCGGAGCAGCAGGCCAACGCCTGATCGTTCGGGTGAGCCCGTCCGCTTGGGCGGGAACAGTTACCGTATAGTCGAGGCGGCGGCCACAAGGTCGCCGCCATGGAACCATACCAGCGACGAGGATCGAACCATGGCTGTCACGGCTGCTCTGGTGAAGGAACTGCGCGAGAAGTCCGGCGCAGGCATGATGGACTGCAAGAAGGCGCTGACCGAGACCGACGGCGACCTGGATGCGGCGATTGACTGGCTGCGGACCAAGGGTCTGGCGTCGGCCGCCAAGAAGTCGGGCCGCGTCGCGGCCGAGGGCCTGGTTGGGACGGCGGTCGACGGAACCACGGGTGCGGTGCTCGAGGTCAACTCCGAGACCGATTTCGTGGCCCGCAACGAGAGCTTCCAGGCGTTTGTCGAGACGGCGACCAAGCTCGCCCTGTCGACCGGCGACGACATCGAGGCTCTGAAGGGCGTGGCCTATCCGGAGACCGGTCGCACGGTCGCCGAGGAGCTGACCCACAACATCGCCACCATCGGCGAGAACATGGCCCTGCGCCGCGCGAAGGTGCTGTCGGTCGGCGACGGCGTCGTCGTCCCGTACGTGCACAACGCCGCGAAGCCCGGCCTCGGCAAGATCGGCGTCCTCGTGGCGCTCGAGTCGACCGGCGACAAGGACAAGCTGGCCGAGCTTGGCAAGCAGATCGCCATGCACGTGGCCGCCGCCGCGCCGCAGAGCCTGTCGACCGACGATCTTGATCCGGCGTCGATCGAGCGCGAGCGCACCGTCCTGGTCGAGCAGGCCCGCGAGAGCGGCAAGCCGGAAGAGATCATCGAAAAGATGGTCGAGGGCCGGTTGCGCAAGTTCTACCAGGAAGTGGTTCTGCTCGAGCAGACCTTCGTGGTCGATGGCGAGACGAAGATCGCCAAGGTCGTCGACAACGCCGCCAAGGACGCCGGCGCGCCTGTCAAACTGTCCGGTTTCGCCCGCTTCCAGCTCGGCGAGGGCATCGAGCGCGAGGAGAGCGATTTCGCGGCCGAGGTCGCGGCCCAGCTCGCCAGTTGAGACCGGCACAGCTGCTGCAGGGAGAGACGCATGGCGGACGGCGACAGCGGGGAAAGCGGTACATCCGGGGAACCCGTCTATAAACGCGTCCTGCTGAAAATCTCGGGAGAGGCCCTCATGGGGGGCCTCTCCTATGGAATTGATCCGGAAATGGTCGACCGCGTGGCGGGGGAGATCCAGGCGGTCTCCCAGGCCGGCACCGAGGTCTGCCTGGTCATCGGCGGCGGCAACATCTTCCGTGGCATTTCGGCCGCGGCCGCCGGCATGGAGCGGGCGACGGGCGACTATATGGGTATGCTGGCGACGGTGATGAACTCGCTCGCCATGCAGAGCGCCCTGGAACGTCACGACATCCAGACCCGCGTGCTCTCCGCCCTGCCGATCGCGGCGGTGTGCGAGCCCTATATCCGCCGCCGCGCGATGCGCCACATGGAGAAGGGGCGGGTCGTCATCTTCGCCGCCGGCACCGGCAACCCGTTCTTCACCACCGACACGGCGGCGGCGCTGCGGGCCTCCGAGATGGGGTGCGACGCGCTGCTGAAGGCAACGAAGGTCGACGGCGTCTATGACGCCGATCCGATGAAGGTGCCGACGGCAAAGCGATACGAGAGTCTCTCCTACATGGACGTGCTCAGCCGCGACCTGAAGGTGATGGACGCCTCGGCAATCTCGCTCGCCCGCGAGAACGAGATTCCGATCCTGGTGTTTTCCATTCACAATAACGGTGCGTTCGCCGACGTGGTCCACGGCAAGGGCCGGTACACGATCATTACGGAGTAGAAGACGATGGCGGAGCCCGACCTCGACGACCTTCAGCGCCGCATGGACGGCGCCGTCACCGCCCTGAAGACGGAGTTCGGCGGTCTTCGCACCGGCCGGGCATCGGTCAGCCTGCTGGAGCCGATCACCGTCGACGCCTACGGCGCCAAGATGCCGATCAACCAGCTCGGCACGGTCAGCGTTCCGGAACCGCGGATGCTGTCGGTGCAGGTCTGGGACCGGACGATGGCCAAAGCGGTGGAGAAGGCGATCCGCGACAGCGACCTCGGCCTCAACCCGCAGGCCGACGGTCAGCTGATCCGCATTCCGCTGCCGGACCTGTCCGAGGAACGGCGGCGTGAACTGGTGCGCGTCGCCTCCAAGTATGCCGAGAGCGCGCGGGTCGCCGTGCGCAACGTGCGGCGGGACGGGATGGACCTGCTGAAGAAGCTGGAGAAGGACGGCGATCTCAGCCAGGACGACCGGCATCTGTACGAGCAGGAGATCCAGGACCTCACCGACGCCCATGTCAAGGAGATCGACACGGCGCTGGAGGCCAAGGAACAGGACATCATGCAGGTCTGACGATGGTGGATGCCGCACCCTCCACCGGCGCCGGAGAGACGGCGGCCGGCCTGCACGTCGCGATCATCATGGACGGCAATGGTCGCTGGGCACGAGCTCGCGGCATGCCGCGCACCTTCGGCCATCGCGAGGGCGTGAAAGCCGTCCGCCGCGTAGTGAATTGCGCCCCGGAACTGGGTGTCACCCACCTGACCCTGTTCGGGTTCTCGTCGGAGAACTGGAGCCGGCCGCAGGATGAGGTGACCGAGCTCATGAACATCCTGCGCTTCTACCTGCGGCGCGAGGTGGCGGAGCTGCACAGGAACAACGTTCGCATCCGCATGCTGGGGGATCGGGCGCGCCTCTCGGCCGACATCGTCGCGCTGATCGACAATGCCGAACAGCTGACCGCGGCGAATACCGGGCTCGGCCTCAACATCGCATTGAGCTACGGCGCTCGGGGCGAGATCGTCAACGCGGTCCGGCGGATCGCCGCCTCGGTCGCGGCGGGCGACCTCTCGGCCGAGGCGATCGACGAAGAGACGGTCCTGACCAACCTGGAGACCGATGGCCTGCCGGATCCCGACCTGCTGATTCGGACCAGCGGCGAAAAGCGGATCTCCAATTTCCTGCTCTGGCAGATCGCCTACGCCGAGCTGATCTTCACCGACACTTTGTGGCCGGACTTCGACCGGGAACATCTGGTGGAGGCGCTGGCCGAGTTCTCGCGGCGCGACCGGCGATTCGGCCGGGCGACCGGGTGATCGGCCCTCGTGAGCGCGGGCAACGATAGTGGATCCGACCCCGCACAGGGCGGCGCAACTCGCGGCGCATCACGTGGTGGCGACCTGCGTCGGCGGATCCTGTCGTCGCTGGTCCTGGTTCCGGCTGCCGGACTGCTGATCTTCACCGGGGGCGTCGCCTTCGACGTCGGCATCCTTGCGATCGCCGGTGTCATGGCCTGGGAGTGGGGAGCCCTTATCGCGGCCCCCTCGGACCGCGATCGTACCCGTGCGGTGCTCGTCGCCGCACTCCTGGTCTCGTTCTCTGTGGCGGTCCTTGTCCATCTGCCGGCCGGCATCGCCTGCGCGGCGGTGACGGTACCGATCTCGGTGCTGGTCGCCCACCAGCTCCGGGTTGTCGGGCCGGTCTGGCTCGGCGTGGCGGTGGCCGGGACGGTGTTTCCGGCGCTCGCCCTGGTGTGGATGCGCTCGCACATCGAGTTCGGGCTGGAAACGGTGATCTACGTTATCGCCAGCGTCGTGCTGACCGACATTGGAGCCTACGCCGCCGGCCGCACCATCGGCGGTCCGAAGCTGATGCCGAAGGTGAGCCCGTCGAAGACCTGGGCCGGTCTGGGCGGCGGCATGGCCGGCTCGATGGCGGTGGCGGCGGTCTTCGCCGCGCTCCTGCCCGAGGCCCGCCTTGCGGCACTGGTGCCGCTGGCGATGGCGATCGCGGTTATCGCCCAGGCCGGCGACCTGTTGGAGTCGGCGGTCAAGCGGCACTTCAAGGTGAAGGACTCCGGCAGCCTAATTCCCGGCCATGGCGGTATCCTGGACCGGGTGGACGGCCAGATGACGGTGCTGCCGGTGGTGGCTCTCGCCATGTGGGTGAGCGGAAGGAGCGTTCTGCAATGGTAGACGCGGCGCAGGACCTCGAAGGCCCGGATGTCGTGACGCCGTCTGCCACCCGGCGCGTCAGTATCCTTGGATCCACGGGCTCGGTCGGCACCAACACCATCGATCTTGTCCGGCGCGCGCCGGACAGCTTCGCCGTCGAGGCGCTCGCCGGCGGGAGCAACGCCGCCCTCTTGGCCGAGCAGGCCAAGGCCGTCGGCGCATCCTTCGTGGCGATCGCCGATACTTCCAGGTGGTCCATCTTGCGCGAGGCGCTTTCCGGAACCGGGATCGAGGCCGCGGCCGGACACGAGGCGGTTCTCGAAGCCGCGCGCAGACCGTCCGACTGGACGATGGCGTCGATCGTCGGAGCGGCCGGTCTCGCGCCGACACTGGAGGCGGTGCGTCGCGGCGGGATTGTCGCGCTCGCCAACAAGGAGGCGCTTGTCTGTGCCGGCGATCTGTTCACCGAGGAGGCGCGGCGCGCCGGGTGCCGGATCCTGCCGGTCGACAGCGAGCACAATGCGATCTACCAGGTGTTCGACGCGGAGCGGCGGCCGGGCATCGACCGTATCGTTCTTACCGCTTCCGGCGGACCGTTCCGGACCCTGAGCCGTCAGGAGATGGCCCGCAAGACGCCGGCCGAGGCTGTCGCACATCCGAATTGGTCCATGGGCACCAAGATCTCGATCGACAGCGCGACCATGATGAACAAGGGTCTCGAACTGATCGAGGCGCACCATCTGTTCAACCTGCCGGAGGGACGGATCGACGTTCTGGTGCATCCGCAGTCGGTGGTGCACAGCATGGTAACCTACATCGACGGCTCCGTGCTCGCCCAGCTCGGCTCGCCGGACATGCGGACGCCGATCGCCTACTGTCTTGCCTGGCCAGAAAGGATGGCCACGCCGGTCGAACGGCTCGATCTCGCCGCCATCGGCCAGCTCGGCTTCTTCGCCCCCGACGCGGAGCGGTTCCCGGCCCTCGATCTCGCGCGCGGGGCGTTGCGGGCCGGTGGCGACGCGGCACCGGTGCTGAACGCCGCCAACGAGGCCGCCGTCGAGGCGTTTCTCGCCGGCCGGATCGGATTCACCGACATTGCCGCCGTGGTCGCCGAGACGCTGGACCGCTGCCCGACCGCCGCCCTGGTCGCCCTGGAGGACGTCTTCGAGGCCGATGGCCGGGGACGGCGGACGGCGGAGACGGTCATCGACGGGCTCGGCGGCCCGTCCATTGCGCCGGCTCGGGCGGCGAACTAAGTTCCCGGAACCGGGCGGGGGAACGCTTGGAGGACATAGACTTCGCATGATCGACATTCTTGCCGACTACGCCTTGCCGTTTCTCGTCATTCTGACGGTCCTGGTCTTTGTGCACGAGTGGGGACACTACATCGTCGCCCGGCGCAATGGCGTGCGGGTCGAGGTCTTCGCCATCGGTTTCGGGCCGGAGCTGTTCGGCTGGAACGCCCGCACCGGGACCCGCTGGAAGGTCTGCGCGATCCCGCTGGGCGGCTACGTCAAGATGTTCGGCGATGCCGACCCCGCCAGTGCCGGTGCGGCCGACGACAGCGGGTTCACCGAGGCCGAGCGGCAGGAATCGTTCCACCACAAGAGCCTGGGGGCGCGGGCGGCGATCGTTGCGGCGGGGCCGCTTGCCAACTTCCTGTTCGCCATCCTGGTTCTGACCGGGCTCTACATGATCGAGGGCCGCCCCTATGCGCCGGCGGTCATCGACGCTGTCATGGAGCAGTCGGCGGCCGAGCGGGCCGGCCTGCAGATCGAGGATCGGATCACCCGCGCCGACGACCAGCAGATCGACCGGTTCTCGGATCTCAGCCGGATCGTCTTCGAGAGACCGGGCGAGCCGATCCTGCTTGAGGTCGAGCGCGACGGCGCGTTGCGGGAGATCACGGTGACGCCGGATCCCGTGACCGAAACCGACCGGTTCGGCAATGAAGTCACCTTCGGTCGCCTCGGCATCCAGTCAAACCGGATGACGGTCGAGCGTCTCGATCCGCTTAACGCGGTGATGGTGGCGACGGCGGAAACCGGGACCATCATTCAGCAGACCCTCGACGCCGTCGGCGAGATGCTGATCGGCGTACGCGGCACCGAGGAACTCGGCGGCCCGCTGCGGATCGCCGAGATGTCCGGGACCGTGGCTCAGAGCGGGCTGGTGATGACGCTGTGGTTCACCGCCGTCCTCTCGGTGAACCTGGGGCTCATCAACCTGTTTCCGGTGCCGATTCTGGACGGTGGCCATCTGATGTTCTACGCCCTGGAGGCGGTGCGCGGACGCCCGCTCGGCGAGAGGGCCCAGGAGTGGGCGTCGATCGCCGGCCTCAGCATGGTGGTCATGCTGATGCTGTTCGTGACGTGGAACGACCTGATGCGGTTCGACATCGTCGGCTACCTTGGCTCGCTGATCGGTTAACTGCCTCGACTATCTGCGGTTTCCCCGGCCCGATTGCGACGGTATAGTCGCCCGCCCGGGAAGCCTGCGGGGCGTATGTTCGTGGGGACCGGCGCTGGCCGGCGGGATGCTGACTTGACCACTGGGGACCGACCTTGCCCATACGATTGAACCGGTTGCTTCAGGTGGTCGCGCTGGCCATGGCTGTCGTCCTGCTGGCGCCCGACCGGGCGGCGGCGCAGTCTTTGGGGACTGTGACCGACATCGAGGTCCAGGGAACCCAGCGCATCGACCCGGCCACGGTGCGCTCCTATCTGCTGGTTCAACCCGGAGACCGGTTCGATTCGGACCGGCTCGATCGCTCGCTCAAGGCGCTGTTCGCGACCGGCCTGTTCGCTGACGTGACCATGCGCCGGGATGGCGACGCCCTCGTCATCACCGTCGTCGAGAACCCGATCATCAACCGCATCGCCTTCGAGGGGAACAAGCGGATCGACGATGTCGAACTGGAGCGCGAGATCCAGCTCCGGCCGCGCCTAGTCTACACGCGAACCCGCGTCCAGCAGGACGTGCAGCGCATCATCGAGATCTACCAGCGCTCGGGCCGCTACGCCGTCACGGTCGAGCCGAAGGTGATCCGGCAGGATCAGAACCGGGTCGATCTCGTGTTCGAGATCGACGAGGGCGAACTTACCCCGGTCCGGACCATCACGTTCCTCGGCAACCGGGATTTCAGCGACTCCGACCTGCGCGGCGTCATCGAGACCAAGGAGTACGCGTTCTACCGGTTCCTGAGTTCCAGCGACACCTACGACCCGGACCGGCTGAGCTTCGACCGCGAACTGCTGCGGCGGTACTATCTGGAAAACGGCTATGCCGATTTCCGTGTCCTGTCCGCCGTCGCCGAACTGGCTCCCGACCGCGAGTCCTTCGTCATCACCTTCACGGTGGAGGAGGGCGAGGTCTATACCTTCGGGCCGAGCGACTTTGAGATCTCCCTGCCGCGGGTCGAACCGGACAACCTGCGCGAGTTCGTTCGTTCCGAAGAGGGCGAGGATTACGATTCGACCCTGGTCGACGACACCGTCGACGCGATCACCGACTATCTCGGCACGCTCGGCTACGCGTTCGTCGATGTGCGCCCGCGGGTCAACCGCGACCCCGAGAACCGCACGATCTCGATCACCTATCAGATCGGCGAGGCGAGCAAGGTCTTCGTCGAGCGGATCGACATCATCGGCAACGTCAGGACCCTCGACCGAGTCATCCGTCGTGAGATGAGCCTGGTGGAGGGCGACGCGTTCAACACGGCCAAGCTGCGCCGTTCCGAGCGCCGGGTGCGCAATCTCGGTTTCTTCCAGGGCGTGGACGTCAAGAACACCGAGGGCAGCGCGCCGGACCGCACGGTGGTCGAGGTCGAAGTCGAGGAACAGTCGACCGGAGAGATCTCCTTCGGTATCGGGTTCTCGACGGCGGAGTCGATCATCGGCGATATCGGTATCCGCGAACGCAACCTGCTGGGACGCGGTCAGGATCTGCGCTTCGGCGTCACCGCGTCGGGCCGGTCCACGGAATTCGACATCGCGTTCACCGAGCCGTACTTCCTCGACCGCGATGTGGCGGCCGGCTTCGACCTGTTCCGGATCGAGCGCGAGCTCAGCGAGAGCTCGTTCGACGAACTGCGGTTCGGTGGCGTCCTGCGCGCTTCCTATACGCTGCAGCCAGACCTGACGCAGTCTGTGAACTATCGGATCGAACAGACTGAAATTAAAGACGTTGATGACGATGCGTCTCGGTTCATCCGCGACCAGGAGGGGACCCGTGTCGTCTCGCAGTTCGGCCAGACGCTGACCTACGACAAGCGCGACAACCGCACCGACCCACGCGACGGCTATATCGCCCAGCTGACGACGGAGATCGCCGGCGCCGGCGGAGACGAGCGGTTCTTCCGGACCCGGGTGCGGACCGGTTACTACTACCCGTTCGACGACACCTGGGGGCTCTCGTTCCTGGCGCAGGGCGGGTTCATCGTCGGCCTTGGCCAGGATGTGTCGATCGCCGAGCGCTTCTTCATCGGCGGCAGTTCCTTCCGCGGCTTCGAGCGTGGCGGGGTCGGCCCCCGCGACACGAGCACCGACGATGCCCTCGGGGCGAACAGCTACTATGTCGGTACGGTCGAGTTGGCCTTCCCGTCCGGCCTGCCCGAGGATCTCGGGGTGAGAACCTTCCTGTTCACGGATGTCGGCAGCGTGTTCGGTATCGACGAGAGCGGCAGCGAGGTCGCGGACGAGTCCTCCCTTCGGGCGGCGATCGGTGTCGGTATGTCGTTCTCGACCGCCTTCGGCACGATCCGGGTCGACGCGGCCGAGGCGGTGGCGAAGGAGGATTTCGACGTGCCGGAAGTTTTCCGTCTGAGCTTCGGCACACGGTTCTGACCGTGCCGGGAGAGACAGCATGATGGCCCGGTTGCTGCGACGCGCGGCACTGGCCGTCCTGATCGCGGCGGCGGCGCTGTCGGCCACCCCCGCAACGCCGCGGGCTCAGGATGCGTCGTCGGGAATCGCGGTCGTCGATGTCCAGGGAGTGCTGCGGTCCTCCGATGCCGCCAAGGAAGTGCAGGCGAAGATCGCCGAACGGCGCCAGGCCTATCAGCGCCAGGTAACCGAGGAGGAGAAGGCGCTGCGGGCCAGCGAGCAGGATCTGCAGCAGCAGCGCGCCATCCTGGCGCCGGACACCTATCAGCAGCGGCTGCGGGCGTTCCGCGATCGAGTGGCGGAGGTTCAGAAGTCAGTCCAGGAACGCCGCCGGGCGCTGGACCAGGCCTTCACCAACTCGATGAATCAGGTCCGCAACGTCCTGGTGTCGGCCATCGCCGAGATCGCCGACGAGCGGGGCGCGAAGGTGGTGCTCTTCAAGGATCACATCGTGATCGCGGAGAAGTCGCTCGACATCAGCGACGAGGCCCTGCGTCGGCTGAACGAGCGCCTGCCGTCGGTGCCCGTCGACCTGCCGCCGCTCGAGTAGCGGTTCCGGGCCAGGCAAACGCAGGGACGAGGAGGGACGAAGGTCATGGTCGACAGCCGCTTTCACGGGCAGGCGGGTCCGTTCACCCTCGGCGAGATCGCCGAGATGACCGGGGCCGATCTCATGGGCGAGGCCGATCCCGACCGCGTCTTCCGCGATGTGGGAACCCTGGACGCCGGCGGCCCCGACGAGGTCGCCTTCCTGGAAAACCGCCGCTATGTCGGCGAGTTCCGCTCCTCGGGCGCCGGCGCCTGCCTCGTCGATGCCGCGCTCGCCGAGCAGGCCCCGGAGGGGATGGCCCTCCTGGTCACCGCACGGCCGCGCCGGAACTTCGCGAGGCTCTCGCGGCTGTTCCATCCGGAACCGCCGGTTCCGGCGGGTGTCCATGCTTCTGCGGTGGTCGACCCCTCCGCCAGCCTTGCCGCGGGCGTATCGGTCTCGGCCGGTGCGGTGATCGGCGCCGGTGCGGTGATCGCCGAGGGCGCATGGATCGAGGCCAACGCGGTGATCGGCGACTCCGTCGAGATCGGAGCGGGCACGCGGGTCGGCGCGGGGGCCACGGTCTCGCACGCGCTGGTCGGAGCGCGCTGCTACATCTATCCCGGCGCTCGGATCGGACAGCCCGGATTCGGCTTCGAGATGGACGCCGACGGCCCGTTCCTGGTGCCCCAACTCGGACGTGTGGTGATCGAGGACGACGTCGAAGTCGGGGCCAACACGACCATCGACCGTGGCAGCAATGCCGACACCGTCATCGGCCGGGGGTCGATGATTGATAATCTCGTGCAGATCGGTCACAACGTCGTCCTCGGGCGCGGTTGCATCATCGTCTCCCAGGTCGGCATCTCCGGCAGCACCCGGTTGGGTGACCGGGTTGTTCTCGCCGGCCAGGTCGGCGTCGCCGGACACATCGAGATCGGCGACGACGTCCAGGTCGCGGCGATGTCGGGGGTGAACCGCAGTCTGCCGGGAGGCGCCGCCTATGGCGGCGCGCCGGCGATCCCGGTGCGCGAATGGCGCCGCCAGATCGCCGCATGGAAGAAGCTGGGCCAGGCGAAGCCGGGCCGGGACCCGAAGGATCAGGGCTAAGGCGGGACAGACCATGAGTGAAGCGGTGAGTGAGCCGGTGGGCGGTTACCCGGATATCGACGTGCTGCGGGTCATGGACCTCATCCCGCACCGCTATCCGTTCCTGCTGGTCGACAAGGTGGTGCAGATCGAGCCGAACGTGAGTTGCGTCGGCATCAAGAACGTCTCCATCAACGAGCCGTTCTTCGCCGGTCACTTCCCCCAGCGTCCGGTGATGCCCGGTGTGCTGATCGTCGAGTCCATGGCCCAGACCGCCGGGTGCCTCGTCGTCGCCACCCTTGGGCCGGAATCGGAAGGCAAGCTGGTCTATTTCATGACCGTCGAGAATGCCCGGTTCCGCCGGCCCGTGGTGCCCGGCGACCGCATGGAGGTTCACGTCAAGAAGCTCCGCAACCGCGGCAACGTGTGGAAGTTCGAAGGACAGGCCAAGGTCGACGGGACCCTGGTCGCGGAGGCGACCTATTCCGCGATGATCCTGGACAATTGAGGAGGTGGCCGTGGCCACGGAGATCCACCCGACGGCGGTGGTCGAGCCCGGCGCGCGCCTGGGCGAGGGCGTCCGGGTCGGGCCCTTTGCGCTTGTCGGCCCCGAGGTGTCGGTCGGCGACGGCTGCGTCCTGCACGGCCATGTGGTCGTCGGCGGGCGCACGACGATCGGTCCCGGTACCGAGATTTTCCCCTTTGCCAGCATCGGCCTGCGCCCGCAGGACCTGAAGTACAAGGGCGAGCCGTCGACGCTGGAGATCGGCGCCAACAACGTCATCCGCGAGCACGTGACCATGAACCCCGGCACCGATGGCGGCGGCATGGTCACCCGCGTCGGCGACGGCTGTCTCTTCATGGTCGGCGCCCACGTGGCCCATGACTGCCGCGTCGGCAGCCAGGTGATCATGGCGAACAACGCCACGCTGGCCGGCCACGTTGTGGTTCAGGACTTCGCCATCCTCGGGGGCCTGTCGGCGGTCCACCAGTTCGTGCGGATCGGCCGCTACGCCATGGTCGGCGGGATGACCGGCGTCGAGCGCGACGTTATTCCCTTCGGATCGGTCATGGGCGATCGCGCGCGGCTCTCCGGGATCAACATCGTCGGCATGAAGCGGCGCGGGCTGTCGCGCGACGAGATCCACGAGGTGCGCAAGGCGTATCGTCTTCTGTTCGCCAGCGAAGGTACCTTCCAGGAGCGCCTGGACGAGGTGGCGGGCGAGTTCACCGCCTCCGCGCCGGTGATGGAGATCGTCGACTTCATCCGCGCCGACTCCTCGCGCAAGATCTGTCAGCCGGACGACGCCAACGACCTCTGAGGATCCGATGGCCGGACATCCCAAGGGCGGGCTCGGAATTCTGGCGGGCGGCGGGCCGCTTCCGCGTCGCATCGCCGAGACCGCCGTCGCCGAGGGCCGACCGGTCTTCGTCATCGCCTTCGAGGGCCAGACCGATCCGACGACCGTGGACGGGCTGCCACATGCCTGGATGCGTCTCGGCGCCACCGCCAAGACCCTGGAGGCGCTGCACGCCGCCGGCTGCGCGGAGGTGGTCATGGCGGGACCGATGAAACGGCCGGCCCTGTCGTCTCTGAGCCTCGACCTGCGCTCGACCGCTGCGATCGCCCGTGCCAGTACCCGGGTGTTCGGCGATGACGGGCTGCTGTCGCTGATCGTCGAGGAAATGGAGCGCGACGGCTTTTCCGTCGTCGGTATCGAGGACATCGTGGGCGGCTATCTTGTCCCGTCCGGCGATCTCGCGAGACAGTCGCCCGATCCGCAGGCTCTGACGGACGCGCGACGCGGGATCCTGGTGCTCGCCGCGATGTCCGAGGCCGATATCGGTCAGGCGGCAGCGGTGCAGGAGGGCCTCGTGCTCGCGGTCGAGGCGGTCGAGGGGACCGATGCCATGATCGCCCGGGCGGGGACACTGAAGCGATCCGGGGCGCCTCCGGTGCTGGTCAAGGGCCGCAAGAGGGGGCAGAGCGGGCGCGCCGACCGTCCGACCGTCGGTGCGGCTACCGTCGCCGCCGCGGCCGCCGCCGGCTTCGGCGGCATCGTGGTGGAGGCCGAAGAGACGCTGCTGATCGACCGCGGCGCCACGGTCGCGGCCGCGGACGCCGCCGGCCTGTTTCTCCATGCCATGGCTTTCGACGGAGACGGTACCTGATGGCCGAGCCGGACGCGCCGCTGATCTACATCATCGCCGGGGAGGCGTCGGGCGACACCCTGGGCGCGGGCCTGATCCGCGCGTTGCGCGCGGAGACCGCCGGTCGGATCGCCGTCGCCGGCGTGGGCGGCGAGCGGATGGCGGCGGAAGGCCTGGAGAGCCTGTTTCCCATCAGCGACATGGCCGTCATGGGGATCTTCGAGATCCTGCCGAAGGCGCCGAAGCTGTTCGGTCGGATCCGCGAGACCGTGGCGGACATTCGGGCGCGCCGACCGGCTGCCGTCGTCACCATCGACAGCAAGGCGTTCACGATGCGGGTGAACAGACGCCTGCACACGCTGCGCTCCAAGACCGGCGAGGGGCCGAAGCTGATCCACTGGGTACCGCCCACCGTCTGGGCGTGGCGACCGGGGCGCGCCAAGGTGATCGCCGGGTTCCTCGACCATCTGCTCGCTCTCTATCCCTTCGAGCCGCCGTACTTCGAGGCGCACGGCCTGGCCACGACCTTCGTCGGCCATCCCGCGGCGGTAACGGCGCCGGGCGACGGCGCGCGTTTCAAGGGCCGATACGGCCTGGCGCCGGGCGCGCCGGTCCTCGGCGTCTTCCCCGGCAGCAGGCCGGGCGAGGTCAAGCGCCTGATGCCCGTGTTCTCCGAGGTCGTCGACCGGCTCGCCGCCCGCTATCAGGGGCTGCGGGTGGTGCTGCCGACGGTCCCGGTTGTCGCCGACGCCGTGCGGGCGGGCAGCGCGGGCTGGCGGGTACCGGTCAGCGTCGTCACCGACCACAGGCACAAGGCCGATGCCTTCGCCGCCTGTACAGTCGCCCTGGCCGCGTCGGGAACGGTGACGCTGGAACTCACCCTGGCTGGAATTCCGACGGTGGTGGCCTACCGGGTCAACGCCCTGTCGGCGGCGATCGCCCGGCGTCTGGTCGATCCCGACGCCGTCGTCCTGACCAACAAGCTGCTGGACAGACGGGTCATCCCGCAGTTCCTCCAGGAGGAATGCACCGCCGATCGGCTGACCGTGGCGATTGAGCGGCTGTTCGACGACCCGCGCGCCCGTGCCGAACAGGGGGCCGCAAGCGAGTCGATCCGCGGCATGCTCACCGTGGGCGGCGAGGACCCGTCGGTCCGAGCGGCGAAGGCGGTGCTGCAGGCGATTGCCGGCGCGTCGTAATCTCCGCCGGACACCGCAAAGAGAAAGGGCGGCCCGTGAAGGCCGCCCCTGTCGTTCGGTTGCGCTGAACCGTGCTCTAAGCCGTTAAAGATAGAGCAACTTCACAAGATCAGATGTCTCCATCTGATCGTGGTTGGCTCTCGAGATCAGCCGCGCTTCTCCAGCGGGACGTAGTCGCGCTGGGTCGGACCGGTATAGAGCTGACGCGGACGCCCGATCTTCTGACCCGGCTCCTCGATCATCTCCTTCCACTGCGCGACCCAGCCCACGGTGCGGGCGACGGCGAACAGGACCGTGAACATCGACGTCGGGAAGCCCAGCGCCTTCAGAACGATGCCCGAGTAGAAGTCGACGTTCGGGAACAGCTTCTTCTCGACGAAGTACGGATCGGACAGCGCGATCTTCTCCAGCTCCATCGCCAGCTCGAGAAGCGGGTCGTCCAGGTTCAGTTCGGCCAGCACCTCGTGACAGGACTGCTGCATCACCTTGGCGCGCGGGTCGTAGTTCTTGTAGACCCGGTGGCCGAAGCCCATCAGGCGGAACGGATCGTCCTTGTCCTTGGCGCGCTCGATGAACTCGGGGATGTTGTCCTTGTGGCCGATCTCCTCGAGCATCTTCAGCACGGCCTCGTTGGCGCCGCCATGGGCCGGACCCCACAGCGAGGCGACACCGGCGGCGATACAGGCGAACGGGTTGGCGCCCGAAGAGCCCGCCAGACGCACCGTGGAGGTCGAGGCGTTCTGCTCGTGGTCGGCGTGCAGGATCAGGATGCGGTCCATGGCGCGGGCCACGGTCGGGCTGATCACATACTCCTCGGCCGGCACCGCGAACATCATGTAGAGGAAGTTCTCGGCGTAGGAGAGGTCGTTGCGCGGATAGTTGAACGGCTGGCCGATCGAGTACTTGTAGGCCATCGCCGCGATGGTCGGCATCTTCGCGACCAGGCGGAACGACGCGATCATCCGCTGCCGCTCGTCCTGGATATCCGTGCTGTCGTGGTAGAAGGCCGAAAGGCCGCCGACCACGCCACACATGATCGCCATCGGGTGGGCGTCGCGTCGGAAACCCCGGTAGAAGTTCGTCAGCTGCTCGTGCAGCATCGTGTGATAGGTCACGTCATGGACGAACTTCTCCTTCTGCTTGGGCGTCGGCAGTTCGCCGTTCAGCAGAAGGTGGGCGACATCCATGAAATCCGAATTCTCGGCCAGGTCCTCGATCGAGTAGCCGCGGTGCAGCAGCATGCCGACATCGCCGTCGATGAAGGTCAGGCCGGACTCGCAGGATCCGGTCGACGTGAAGCCCGGATCGTAGGTGAAGCAGCCGGTCTGGGCATACAGCTTGCGCACATCGATCACATTTGGGCCCATCGTGCCCGGGATCACGGGAAGCTCGTAGCTTTCGCCGGTCGCGTTGTCGGTTAGGGTGAACGTGCCGGTATTGCTCTGGCTCATGGTCTGGTCCCCTGTTACGGAGCCGCGCAATCCCCGGTCAGACCGGGGGAGCCGCGCGGCGGCGGGCGGATATTATCCGCTAGTGTGCAGTGCCGCAAATGGCGTCGATGCGCCGCAGCGACTCGTCCTGTCCGAGGATCGCCAGCACCTCGAAGATCCCTGGCGATGTCGTCGATCCTGTGAGGGCCGCACGTAGGGGTTGCGCGGCCTTTCCGAGCTTCAGATCCTGAGCCTCGGCGAAAGCGCGCACCGCATCCTCGACGTCCCCCTCGGTGAAAGAATTAAGCTCCCGGAGCCTTTCCGCAAGCCCTGACAGCACCTCCAGGCCTCCGGCGTCGAGCAGTTTGGCGGCCTTGTCGTCGATGGCGAGAGGGACTTTCGCCGCATAGAAGCGGGCATTGCCCGCCAATTCGACAATGGTCTTGGCGCGCGCTTTCAGTCCTGCCATGCCGGCACGAATACGCGACCGGCCGGTCTCGTCGATCTCCAGTTCCGGCGTGTCGGCGGTCAGCCGCTCCAGCACCAGGGCGGTCAGGCGCTCGTCGTCGGCCTCGCGGATGTAGTGACCGTTGAGGTTCTCGAGTTTGGCGAAGTCGAAACGGGAGGCGGATCGCCCCACGCCGCCCAGGTCGAACAGCTCGACCGCCCGGTCGCGAGGGACGATCTCCTCATCGCCGTGGGCCCATCCCAGGCGCAGCAGGTAGTTGTTCACCGCCTCCGGCAGGTAGCCCATGTCGCGGTAGGCATCGACCCCCAGCGCGCCGTGGCGCTTGGAGAGCTTGGCGCCGTCCGGGCCGTGGATCAGCGGGATGTGGGCGAACACGGGAACGTCCCATCCCATGGCCCGATAGATCACCGCCTGACGGAACGCGTTGTTCAGATGGTCGTCGCCGCGGATGACATGGGTGACGCCCATGTCGTGATCGTCGACCACCACGGAGAGCATATAGGTGGGCGTTCCGTCCGCGCGCAGGATGATCATGTCGTCGAGCTGGCCGTTCGGGACCGTGACCGCCCCCTGCACGCCGTCCTCGATCGTGGTCTCCCCCTCCTGCGGCGCCTTGATCCGGATGACGGGATCGACGCCCGCGGGGGCCTCGGACGGATCGCGGTCGCGCCATGTGCCGTCGTAGCGCGGTTGGCGTCCTTCGGCGCGCGCGGTCTCGCGCATCTGCGCAAGCTCCTCCGGCGAGCAGTAGCATCGGTAGGCCTGGCCGGTCTCGAGCAGCCGGTTGGCGACCTCGGTGTGGCGCTCGATGCGGGAAAGCTGGAACACCGGCTCCTCGTCGCCGTCGAGCCCGAGCCAGGCGAGCCCGTCAAGAATCGCCTCCACCGCTTCCGGCGTGGAGCGTTTGCGGTCTGTGTCTTCGATACGCAACAGGTAGCGCCCGCCGTGGTGGCGCGCGAAGAGCCAGTTGAACAGGGCCGTGCGCGCACCGCCGATGTGCAGGAAACCGGTGGGCGACGGGGCAAAGCGGGTGACGACCGACATGGAAACCCTCTCACATGCGCATGCTGTACAAATGGAATGGTGACCCGTCCGGCGATGTCCGCCGGGACCCAGGATCCGCGGGCGGTGTCTAGCACAGGCGCGCCGACGGTGCGACCGCCCGGCCCGGCGCCAAGTTCGGGGCCAAAGTCGGGACCGATGTCGGGGCCGGGGCTCGGCTGGCATACGGAGCCGAAGCGTTCTCCCGCCGCGGATCGGCGTCGCCAGCCGGGCCTGCCCGACCGGATCCGCGATGCCGTGCTGGAGGATCGCGCCCGTTGGCCGCTTTGGTTTCCGGTGGCATTCGGTGCCGGGATCGCCGGCTATTTCGCCCTGCCGTGGGAGCCGCCGCTGGGCCTTGCCCTGGCTATGCCGCTGCCCGTGGTGGCGCTGGCGTGGTCGGCACGCGGCCGCCTGGGCCAACTGTGGATGGCTTTGGGCGTCCTGAGTGCGTTTCTCGGGCTCGCGGCGGCGACCGTGCGCACCGCCGGGCTGGACACGGCCATGCTGGCCCGCCCGCTGTGGGCCCATGTCACCGGGACCGTCGTGCGGATCGAGCATCGCCCGGATGACGTCCGCCTGACCCTGGCAGATGCGTCGGTCGTGGCCGACCGGACGCCGGACATCCTGCCGGAGCGTGTTCGCCTGGTGGTCCGCACGTCCGTCGGAGCCCTGAGGCTCGGCGATCGCATCCGACTGCGGGCACGGCTTACGCCGCCGCCCCCGCCGTCGGTGCCGGGCGGCTTCGACTTTCAGCGCCACGCCTACTTCGACGGGCTCGGTGCCGTCGGCTTCGCCATCGGGGCGCCGGAGGTGCTGTCGGGCCCCCGATCGACGGGTCCCGTCCTTGCGGTCGACGGGGTCAGGGCCGCCGTCGCGGCACGGTTGACCGAAGGCCTGCCGGGCCCGGCCGGATCGGTGGCGGCGGCGCTGCTCGTCGGCGACCGCTCGGGCCTGGACGAGGACACCGTCTCCACGTTCCGGGACTCGGGCCTGGCACACCTGCTGGCGATATCGGGCCTGCATATGGGATTGGTCGCGGGGACCGTCTTCGCCGTTCTGCGCTTTGCCCTGTGCCTGATCCCGCGAGTGGCGCTGCGCTGGCCGGTCAAGCAGATCGCCGCCGCCGCGGCGCTTGTCGTCAGTGCCGGATACCTGGTGCTGGCGGGGGCGCCGGTGCCGACCCAGAGGGCATTCGTGATGACGGGGATCGTGCTGACGGCGATCCTGGCGGGGCGGGAGGCGGTGACCATGCGCCTGGTCGCGTTGGCCGCCGTCGCCGTCCTCGCCCTGCGACCGGAGGCCCTGGTGGGAGCCAGCTTCCAGCTCTCGTTCGCTGCAGTCATCGCGTTGGTGGTCGGCCACGAGGCATGGCGGCGACGGCGTCCGAGGGAGAACGGAAGCCTCCCGGGTTGGCTGACCGGACCCGCGCGCTACACCGCCGGGGTCGCGCTGACGTCGGTGATCGCGACGGTGGCCACGGCCCCGTTCGTGACGTTCCATTTCCAGGCGGTCGCCCTCGGCGGGCTTGCCGCCAACCTCGCGGCGGTCCCGTTGACCGGATTCCTGACGATGCCGGCGGGGATCGTCGCCCTGCTGCTCATGCCTTTCGGGGGCGAGGCGCCGGCTCTGGCGGCGATGGGACATGCGATCGAGGCGACGCTGTGGGTGGCGACGCGGGTCGTGGATGTCACCGGACCGGCCGCCGGCCTGCAACCGCTGCCCGTTGCCGGGCTGTCGGCCGTGGCGATCGGCGGTTGCTGGATCGCCATCTGGCGCGGGCGGCTGCGCTGGCTGGGTGGATTCCCGATCCTTGCCGGCCTCGTGTCCTGGCTGGCCGTGTCGCCGCCGGATGTCCTGATCTCCGCCGACGGCCGTCTCGGCGCGATCGCCGCCGATGACGTTGGCGGCTGGGCCGTGACCACCCGACGGGGCAACGGATTCTCCCGGTCGGTCTGGGCCCGGCGCTGGGGCGTGACGGACGCCGTTACGCTGACGGCGCTCGATCTGCGGCGAGGCGGAGAGGAGGGGAGGCTGACCTGCGACGATCTCGGCTGCGTGCTGCGGCGCGATGGACGAATGCTCTCGCTGGTCACCTCCCACGAGGCGGCTCTTGAGGACTGCCTGACGGCCGACGTGGTGATCGCGCTGGTGAAGGTTCGAACCCCGTGCGGAACTCCGAGTGTCGTTATCCACCGTCCCGATCTGATGACCGCGGGGGCTCACGCGGTCTGGCTCGGGCCGGGCGAGGTGCGGGTCGAGTCGGTCGGCCGTCTCCGGGGCGACCGTCCCTGGATCCCCGGCCGACGGTCCCTGGCGAACGCCGACATAGCCGGCTTCAAGCAGACAAAATGACCAGGAATGGCGGAATCATAGTCACGTTAAAAATTTGATGACCATTCGATAAAACTTTTCACTGTCTTAAGCATACCTATATCGTTTAGATCCCTTATCTTGTGGTGCGCAGGGAGGCTGAGGAGTTCAGATGCGGATGCCGGTCCGAGACTGCTCGTTTGCGATCCTTGCCGACTCCGTCGCGGAGGTGGTCGGGAAGAAGAATCTCGCCTACGTCGCGATCAAGCAGGCGGCCGCAAGCGACAATCCGGCCCGCGAACGGTGGGCATCCAACCTGTTCGGTCAGATTTCGGTCACCAACCGCAAGCAGATCCGCTCCAACGCCATTGAGAAGTCCTATGTGGAACGCGACAAGCGCCGCGCCGAGGACAAGCGCCTGAAGGAGCCGCAGGGCGTCGACTGGGGCAACCTGTTCGCCCGCGTCTGACGCCCCGCCGTCGGGGCTGCCTGATCAATACGTTCGAATAAGACCGACCAGCCGACCCTGGATACGGACCCGGTCCGGGCCGAAGATCTGCGTCTTGTAGGCGGAATTGGCCGGTTCCAGCGCGACGGACTGACCCTTGCGGCGCAGACGCTTGAGGGTCGCCTCCTTCTCATCGACGAGAGCGACGACAATGGAGCCGTTCTCGGCCGTGTCGCAGCGACGGATGATGACCGTGTCACCGTCGAAGATCCCGTCCTCGATCATCGAATCGCCGGCGATCTCCAACGCGTAATGCTCGCCGCCGGCGACCATGGACGGGGGAACCGAGACCGTGGTGGTCGGGTCGCTGATCGCCTCGATGGCCGTACCGGCGGCGATCCGTCCGTAAAGCGGCAGGTCGACACCGCCCTCGCTTTCCGCCGGTTGGCTGCGGCCGGCGCTGCGCATCGGGAAGTTTCCGGGAATCACGTTCGGGGCAAAGCCCCGCATCCGCGCCGCGCCGTCGACCGGTTCCTCGCCCTGGCCGGCGATCGTGGTGGCGGTCCCGTCGGGCAGCTTCAGCACTTCCAGCGCACGGGCCCGATGCGGCAGGCGCCGGATGAAGCCGCGCTCCTCGAGCGCGGTGATGAGCCGATGGATACCGGATTTGGACTTGAGGCTGAGCGCCTCCTTCATCTCGTCGAAGGATGGGGATACTCCGCCTTCCTCCAGCCGCCTGTGGATGAACGTCAGCAGTTCATGCTGCTTGCGGGTAAGCATCGGTCCCTCGACTTTCCGTCGCGGCCGGCGGGCGACGGGGCGCACGGCGGCGGGGCGAACAAACACGGTACAAACACCGATGTTCTACTTTTGATCCGCCGTCGGGTCAAGGGCTGTGGAAAAGTCGGTGGACAGTATTCGGCGCGACTCGGTCAAATGGACAGGAAGTCGCCGTCGAGACAGAGAATGCGAACCCTGTCGCCGGCCTTGCGACTCGGATCGTGTGCGGGACGGACGATCAGACAATCGGCCGCCGCCAGTCTCGACATCATGGAACTGTCCTGGCGTGGGAACGGCCGCACGGCGCGCGAACCGGATTCGGTCCGTTCCCAGCTCGCACGCACATAGTCCTGGCGCCTGTCGTTCTCCTTGAGGTCGACCGCCAGGACCGCGTCCTCTTCCCGGGCGCCGATCTCGGTCATGCCCAGCATCGTCTCCAGCGCCGGGCGCAGGAACACGGTGGCGCAGACCACCGTGGACACCGGATTGCCTGGCAGTCCCAGCATCGGAACGCCGGCGAAGCGGCCGAAGATCAGCGGTTTTCCGGGGCGCATGGCGATCTTCCAGAAGCCGACCTCCAGCGCGTCGGCACCGAACGCGCCATCGCCGAGCGCCTTCTGGACCAGATCATGGCGACCGACCGAGGCGCCGCCGGTGGTGACCAGCATGTCGGCGCCCCGGGCTCCGGCGGCAATCCGCCTCAGCGCGCCCTCGTCGTCGGGCGCGATCCCGAGATCCACCGGTTCGCCGCCGATCGCGCGGACGACGGCGGCCAGCGCATAGGCGTTCGACGAGACGATGCGCGTCGGGTCGGTGAGTTCGCCGGGTCGCACGATCTCGTCGCCGGTGGACAGGATCGCCACCCTCGGTTTCCGCCGCACCTGGATCCAGGGCACGTTCATGGTCGCGGCGAGGCCGATGTCTCGGGCCGAGAGGCGCCGGCCGGCGGCGATGCCGAGATCGCCGTCGCGGAAATCGAGGCCGGCGGGACGGACGTAGGTCCCCGCCGCCGCCCCCTCGCGCACGGTGACGGTGGCGCCGTCCTCCTCGCTCTCGGCGTCGACATCTTCCTGGATGACGACGGTGTCGGCGCCGGCGGGGAGGGGCCCGCCGGTGAAGATGCGCACGCATTCGCCCGGGCCGACTTCGCCGTCGTAAGCGCGCCCCGCCGGGGCGGCGCCAATACGCCGCAGTGTGACCGGCACGTCGGCGACGTCGGCGGCGCGGACCGCGTAGCCGTCCATGGCCGATACGTCCAACGGCGGCTGGGTCCGCCGGGCCAGGATCGGTTCGGCGGTGACCCGGCCGAGCGCCTCTGTCAGGGAGACCGTCTCTGCGGGCATCGTCGGCATCGCCGCCAGGATGCGCGCCAGCGCGTCGGCGACCGGCAGCAGATCACTCACCGCGATAGTCTCCCGACTTGCCGCCGGACTTGGCGACGAGGCGGACGTCGCCGATGCGCATCGCCTTGTCTACCGCCTTGGCCATGTCGTAGACGGTGAGTGCCGCGACCGACACCGCTGTCAGCGCCTCCATCTCCACGCCGGTGCGCCCCTTCAGCTTGCAGGTCGCCTCGATGTCGACCGCGTTGCGTGCCTCGTCGATCGACAGGGCGACCTTCACCGAGGTGAGGGCGAGCGGGTGGCACAGCGGAATCAGCTCGGGCGTCTTCTTCGCCCCCATGATGCCGGCGAGACGGGCAACGGACAGCACGTCGCCCTTCTTCACCCCGCCGTCGCGAATCAGCCGGATAGTCTCGGGCGCCGCATAGACCGAGCCGCGGGCGGTCGCTTCGCGTTCGGTCACGTCCTTGGCGCCGACATCGACCATGTGCGCCTTGCCGGCCGCGTCGAAATGCGTGAAGTCGGTCATGTGCGAGTGTCCGGTTTCAGGCGACGGCCGGCAGAGGGTCCGCCAGGAGCGTGCGGGTGGCCGCGGCCACGTCTTCCTGGCGCATCAGCGACTCGCCGATCAGGAAACAGCGCGCGCCGATCCGGGCCATGCGGGCGAGATCGGCGGCGGTGAACAGGCCGCTCTCGGCGATCAGGACCCGGTCCTCCGGCACCCTGGGCGCCAGGGCTTCGGTGGTCGCCAGGTCGGTGGTCATGGTCTTCAGGTTGCGGTTGTTCACCCCGATCAGCGGCGAGGCGAGGGCCAGCGCCCGGTCGAGCTCCGCGCCGTCGTGGACCTCGACGAGCACGTCCATGCCCAGATCCACCGCGGCCGCCTCCAGCTCCGCGGCCTCGGAATCCTCGAGCGCCGCCATGATCAGCAGGATGCAGTCGGCGCCGAGCGCCCGGGCCTCGACGACCTGATACGGGTCGAGCATGAAGTCCTTGCGCAGGGCCGGCAGGTCGACCGCCGCCCTGGCCGCCTGCAGATAGGCGTCGCTGCCCTGGAAGTATCTCTCGTCGGTCAGCACCGACAGGCAGGCGGCGCCGCCCTCGGCATAGGAGCGGGCCAGCGACGGCGGATCGAAGTCGGCGCGGATCAGGCCCTTCGACGGTGAGGCCTTCTTGATTTCGGCGATCAGACCATACCCGGACCGCCCGGCCGCCCGCAGGGCTTTGGCGAAGCCTCGGGGAGCCGAAGCCTCCCGTGCCGCCGCCTCGACCTCGGTCAGCGGGCGAGCCGCCTTGCGGGCGGCTATCTCGTCGCGCTTGTGGGCGCAGATCTCGGCGAGGACATCGCGCATCACGCCTTCTCCCGGTTGGTCATCTCGACCAGGGCGTCGAGCTTCGCCTGGGCCCGGCCGCTGTCGATGCTGTCGGCCGCGAGTGCCGCGCCATCCTTCAGTGTCTCCGCCTTGCCGGCCACGACCAGGGCGGCACCGGCGTTCAGCAGGACAATGTCGCGATACGGGCCGGGAGCGCCTTCGAGGACCGCGCGCAGCGCCGCGGCATTGTGCTCGGGATCGCCGCCGCGCACGGTGTCGAGCGGTGCGCGCTCGAGCCCGGCATCCTCCGGCGTCACCTCGAAGCTGGTCACCGTGCCGTCCTCCAGGCTGGCGACCGTCGTGCTGCCGGCCAGTGTCAGTTCGTCGAGGCCGTCGCCGTGCACCACCCAGGCCCGGGTCGAGCCGAGCTTGCCCAGGGTTTCGGCCATCGGGACGACCCAGTCCTTGGAGAAGACGCCGACGAGCTGGGTCTTCACCATGCCGGGATTGGACAGCGGCCCCAGGATGTTGAACAGCGTCCGGGTGCCCAGCTCGACCCGCGGGCCGGCGACGTGGCGCATGGCGCTGTGATGGCGCGGCGCCATGAAGAAGCAGATGCCGACCTCATGGATCGCCTTCTTCACCAGCGCCATGTCGCAGTCGGTGTTCACGCCGAGATGGGTCAGCACGTCGGCCGCGCCGGACCGCGACGACAGCGCCCGGTTACCGTGTTTCGCCACAGGAACGCCGGCGCCGGCGATCACAAAGGAGGCGGCGGTGGAGATGTTATAGGTCTTGGCCCCGTCGCCTCCGGTGCCGACATTGTCCATCGCATCTGCCGGGACCTCGATCTTCAGCGCCTTGGCCCGCATGGTCTTGGCCGCACCGGTGATCTCGGCCACGGTCTCGCCGCGCACCCGCAGCGCCATCAGGAAGCCGCCGACCTGGGCCGGGGTGGCGTTGCCAGACATGATGATGTCGAAAGCCAGTTCCGCCTGCGCCTCCGACAGCGGCGTGCCGTCGGCGACATGGGCGATCAGGGCCTTCATGTCCTGGATGTCGCCGCTCATGTCCCGGTTCTCTGCAGGCGCGCCTCGATCTCCGCCATCGGCTGGATCGGCTCGCCGTTGAAACCGGCCAGCCGCAGGAAGTTGGCCAGCATGCGGTGACCGAACTGCGAGGCGATGCTCTCGGGGTGGAACTGCACGCCGTAGCAGGCGTAGTCGCGGTGCTTCAGCCCCATGATGATGCCGTCATCGGTCCAGGCCGTCTTCTCCAGGATGTCGGGCCAGCCGTCGTCGGTGACCACGAGGGAGTGGTAGCGGGTGACCTCGACCGGGCTCTCCAGTCCCTCGAACACGCCGGTCCCGTCGTGATGGACCGCGGAGACCTTGCCGTGCATCGGCGCCGGCGCGCGGGTGACCGTGCCGCCGAACACCTGTCCCATTGTCTGGTGGCCGAGGCATACGCCGAGCATCGGAATGCTCGGGGCGCAGCGCTCCACCAGTTCCAGGCAGATCCCCGCCCGATCCGGATCGCACGGGCCGGGGGAGATCACGATCCCCTCCGGATTCAGGTCGATGATCTCGTCGACGGTGATCTTGTCGTTCCGCCGCACCTCGAACCGCGCCCCCAATTCCCCGAGGAAGTGGTAGAGGTTGTAGGTGAAGCTGTCGTAGTTATCGATCAGCAGAAACATTTCAATCGCTTGGAGACGGTTGTTTATGTGGCGCGAGAGCCGTTGCATGCTACCTTAACAACCCCGGCTCCGGCAGAGAAGCGGCTAGCATGACGGCACGGCGCAAGACGGCGACAGGCGGCAGGACGAAGGGCGCGGCCCGGGCGTCCTCGACGCGGCGCGGCGTGGTGCGGCAGACGGCGCTGGGCGTGCTCGTGGCAGGCGTGCTGTTCGGCGGCGGGGTCGGCCTCGGGGCCTGGCTCGCCGGCGGGGCGCCGTTCGGGGAGGGCGTGCACGAGGCGCCGCCCAGCCGGGTCTCCGACAGTGGACCGGCGACATCCGCCGCGAAGCCGCGGCCGGAACCGGCGGACATTCCCCTGCCCAAGTTGAAGGCGACACCGTCCGCTCCGCCTCCCGTGACCGCCGCCGACCAGCCGTCGCCGGAGCCGACGACGTCGAGCGTGGCCGCCCCGCCGCCGCCGCCGCCGCCGCGCGACCAGCCGGCCTGGCGTCGCTTCGCCGTCGCCGCCCGGGTTCCCGCGGGCGCGCCGATGATCGCCATCGTGCTCGACGATCTCGGTATTGACCGGCGACGCTCGTCCCGGGCCGTGGCGCTGCCGGCGCCGCTCACGCTCGCCTATCTGCCCTACGCCGACGACCTGGAGACCCAGACCCGACGGGCGCGGGGCCAGGGGCACGAATTGCTGGTTCACATCCCGATGCAGCCGCACGGACTGAACTCGGACCCGGGGCCGAACGTGCTCGACATGCGGCTCGGCGCGATCGAGGTGCTGAGCCGGATCGCCTGGAACCTCGGGCGGTTCTCCGGCTATGTCGGGGTCAACAACCATATGGGCAGCCTGTTCACGGAAAGCGACGAGGGCATGCGGCTCGTCGCCGAGAGCTTGCGGGACCGCGGCCTGCTGTTTCTGGACAGCCTGACCTCGCCGAAGAGCGTGGCGGCGGCGACGGCGCGGGCGCTGGGCGTGCCGGTGACCACCCGCGACGTGTTTCTCGACAACACGGACACAACGGCCGAGGTGCGGATGAGACTGGAACAGACGGAACGCATCGCCCGCAAGACCGGAACGGCGATCGCCATCGGCCACCCGCGCGATGCGACGCTGGAGGTGCTGGCGGACTGGATCCCGAGGGCGCGGGCGGCGGGGATCGCCCTGGTTCCGCTGACCGCGGTTCTGGACGTCCGGCGCGGCGACGCCCAGCAGCAGGCGAGCCGGCCGTGAGCGGCGCGTCGCTGCCGCCGGTGGTCTGGCGCTGGCACCGCTGGGACCAGCTCGACCGGGATCAGGTCTATGCGGTGATGAAGGCGCGGGTGGACATCTTCGTGGTCGAGCAGACCTGTCCCTATCCGGAGATCGACGGCAAGGATCCGCAGGCCCTGCATCTGCTGGGCTACGACGGCCATCCGGGAGACGGCGTGCTGCTGGCCTATGCCCGCCTGTTCGCGCCGGGCGACTACTATCCGGAGCCGGCGGTCGGCCGCATCCTGACGACCGCCGCCGCCCGCGGACGCGGTCTCGGACGCGAGCTGATGGCGGAATGCCACCGGTTCGCCGAGGCCCGCTTCGCGACGCGGGCCATCCGTCTCAACGGCCAGGCCTATCTCAAGGAATTCTACGAGAGCCTTGGCTACGACGCGGTGAAAGGCCCCTACGACGAGGACGGAATTCCGCATTACGAGATGCTGCGGTCCGGTTAGCGTGTCGCCATGGGAGAGACCGCCGATCTTGTGGTGATCGTGGGCGTGCTGCTGCTGGCGGGTACCGTGAAGGGGGTTGTCGGTTTGGGCCTGCCGACTGTCAGTCTGGCGTTGCTCACGCCGATCGTCGGTCTGGCGGACGCCATGGCGGCGATGCTGCTGCCGTCGTTCCTGACCAACCTGCAGCAGGCGCTGGCCGGTGGCGGAACCGTCGCGCTTGTGCGCCGGTTCTGGCCGTTCCTGGCGGCGGTCGCTCTCGGTACGTTGGCGACCTCGGGCGCGGTGGCGCTGCTCGACGCCGCCGTTCTGGTGACGCTTCTGGGCGGCTCCATCGCGATGTATGCCGCCCTCGGCCTGCTCACGCCGCCCTGGCCCCGGCCGGGCCGTCACGAGGCCTGGCTCGGACCGGTGGCCGGCGGGGTCACAGGGATGCTGACCGGGATGACCGGCTCCTTTGTCATTCCCTCGGTGCCCTATCTCCAGTCGCTGGCGCTCGGCCGCGACCGGCTGGTCCAGGCGATGGGGGCGACATTCACGGTCGCCACCCTGGCCCTGGCGCTCGGCCTCGGCGGGCGAGGTCTGATCGCCGGCGACATGGCGTTGGGGACGCTGGCCGGCGTGGTTCCCGCCTTCGTCGGCATGGAGATCGGTCGCCGCCTCCGGGGCCGGCTCTCGGAGACGGCATTCCGTCGCGCGCTGTTCACGGCACTGTTGCTGCTGGGGCTCTGGATGATCGGACGCGAACTCGCTAGCGTCGCCGCATGACAGATCATGCGCCCCGTATTCCGCTCCCCGTTTCCGACCTGAACCCTGTGGAGGAGGCCGTCGGCCAGCGCCGCTCCGTGCGCGGCTACAAGCCCGATCCGGTCCCGCGGGAGACCGTGGAGCGCATCCTGCAGCTCGCCGCCCGGGCGCCGTCCGGCACCAACATGCAGCCCTGGAAGGTGCATGTGCTGACCGGATCCGCGAAGGAGCGGCTCTCGGCGGCGATCCTGGAGGCGTTCGACGGCGAGACCGAGCACAGCTCGGAGTGGGCCTACTACCCCAAGAGATTCCGTGACCCGTATCTCGCGCGCCGCCGCAAGGTGGGGTGGGACCTGTACGGCCTGCTCGGCATCGAGAAGGGCGACCACGCGAGAATGCATACGCAGCACGGCCGCAACTACACGTTCTTCGACGCGCCGGTGGGGATGATCTTCACGGTCGACCGCGACCTGGAGATCGGCTCCTGGCTCGACTACGGCATGTTCCTGCAGAACGTCATGGTCATCGCCCGCTCCCACGGTCTGGAGACCTGCCCGCAGGCGGCGTTCGCGCCGTATCACGCGGTGATCCGTTCTGAACTCGGCCTCGACGACATGGAGGCGGTGGTCTGCGGCCTGTCGCTCGGCTACGCCGACTGGGACAGGGTGGAGAACACTCTGATCACCGAGCGGGCGCCGTTGGAGGACTTCGTGACGTTCCGGGAGTAGGGGCGTCTCGCCGGTAGGGGCGACGGGCGACGTTCCCCCATTGCCGCCTGGCCCGGCCCCTTGCCATGATCGCGGCCAATCGGAAAACCAGTGGGCGCAGACCCGGGGGAGGAAGACATGAGCCGCATCACCGTGATCACCGGCGGCGCCAGCGGCATCGGCCGGGCGACCGCCGACGTGCTCGGCGATCAGGGCGACACCGTCGTCGTCGCCGACATCAACGCCGACGCCGCGACCAAGGCGGCGGAGGAACTGGCGGCTCTCGGCGTGACCGCCCATGCCCGGGTGCTGGACGTCGCCGACGACCAGGGCGTCGAGGACTTCTTCGACGCGATCGAGAGCGAGATCGGTCCGGTCGGCGCCGTCGTCCATTCCGCCGGCATCCTGCAGAACGCGGTCACGTCCGAGCGCATGGACCGCGCCGAGGCCGACCGGGTGATGGACGTCAACTACCGCGGCACCTGGTCGGTGAACGTGGCGGCCTGCCGGCGGATGAAGGCGCGCCAGGCCGGTGCCATCGTCAACCTGGCCTCGATCAACAGTTTCGCCGCCCTGCCGATCCCGAGCTACAACGTGTCCAAGGTGGCGGTGAAGGCGCTGACCGAGATCCTGGCGGTGGAGTACGGCGTTCATGGCATCCGGGTGAATGCCGTCGGCCCGACCTACACCATCACCCCGGCGATCCAGGCCCGCATCGACAGCGGTCACCGCGATCCGGAGGCGATCCGGGATTCCGGCGCCCTGAAGATGCTGGTCCGCCCGCGCAACATCGCCGAGCCCATCGCCTTCCTGCTGTCGGACGCGGCGGCGGCGATCACCGGCGTCACCCTGCCGGTCGATGCCGGCTGGGCGGCGAACACCACCTATTCCAGCTACGTGGCGCCGATCGAAGGCTTCGGGCAGTAGACCCGTTCCGCCGTCGGCGTTGATCGCCGGCGGGCCCGGGCGCAGACTTCGAAGAAATTCCGGGAGAAACCGATGACCGAGATGCTGAACAGCCTCGACGCCCTGGCCGCCAAGGTCACGGACGGCGCCAAGGTCGCCCTGCCGCCGGACTATTCCGGCTGCGCCAACGCGCTTTGGCGGGCGGTGATCCGGCGCGGGGTGAGGGATCTGCATCTCGTCGGCGTGCCGGTGTTCGGTTATCACGGCGACCTGCTGATCGGCGCCGGCTGTGTCGCCGTGGCCGAGACCTCGGCGGTGACACTGGGCGAGCACGGCCTGGCACCGCGCTTCACCGCCGCGGTCAAGGCTGCCGGCATCACCGTGAAGGACGCCACCTGTCCCGCCATCCATGCCGGCCTGCAGGCGGCCGAGCGGGGGGCGCCGTTCTCGGTGATGCGCGGGCTGATCGGCTCGGACATCCTGGCCCGGCGCGACGACTGGAAGGTCATCGACAACCCCTTCGGCGAGAACGATCCCGTGGTGGCGATCCCGGCGCTGACGCCGGACCTCGCGGTGTTCCATGCCGCCAAGGCGGACCGGCTCGGCAATGTGTGGATCGGCGTCCGGCGCGAACTGATGGTCATGGCCCATGCGGCGCGCGACACGCTGGTCACGGTCGAGGAGATCGTCGACGGCGACCTCACGTCCGATCCGGTGACCGCCGCGGGCACCATTCCCGGTCTCTACGTGACCGCTGTCGCCGAGGCTAAGGAGGGGGCGTGGCCCCAGGGTCTGCCGGGCACCGACAGCGTGGCCGACCATGCCCATCTCGCGCGCTATGCGGAGATGGCCCGCACGGAGGAGGGCTTCGCCGCCTATCTGGGCGAGTTCGTCACTGGCCGGGAGGCGGCGGAATGACGGACCCCCAGGTTCCTCAAGGCGACGTGCGGCTGGAAGAGATCCTGATCCACACGATCGCCGGCATGCTGGACGGGCTGCGCCACGTGGCAGTCGGCGCGTCCTCGCCGGTGCCGGGGGCGGCCGCCCTGCTGGCGCGGGCCCGCTCCGGCGGGTCGACGCGGGTCTCGGTTCTCGGCTCCCAGGACCACAATTTCTTCACCGACGGCGGCAAGGAGCTGTTCGACTGCGCGGGGCAGGGGCGGATCGACGCCTTCTTCCTCTCTGGTGCGCAGATCGACGGTCAGGCGAACATCAACCTGGTCTCCATCGGCGACCCGAACCAGCCCAAGGCGCGGTTTCCGGGCTCGTTCGGGTCCGGATATCTCTACTACGTCGTCCCGCGGGTGATCCTGTTCCGCCTGGAGCACACCAAGCGCACCCTGGTCGAGAAGGTGGACTTCATTTCGGCGCCGGGCTTCTCGGAGCCGAACGTCTATCGCCCCGGCGGGCCCTTCGCGATGATCACCGACCGCTGCCTGTTCGATGTCGACAGGGAGCGCCGGCGCTTCGTGCTGAAGAGCGTGCACCCGGGCGAGACGGCGCAGAGCATCGCCGAGAACACCGGGTTCGACTACGACGTGCCGGAGGAGGTGCCGACGACGCCGCTGCCGGACGCCGACACGCTGTCGCTGATGCGCGGCCGCATCGCCGCCGAGATCGCCGAGATCTATCCGGCGTTCGCCAAGCGGGTCTTCGGGGCTGCGGTCGCCGCCTGACGCAACCAGAGCCGCCAACCCGGTTCCACCCTTCGGTCCTGAGTTCCGGCGAGGAAGGAAAAACCCATGCGCGTTTCCATCCTGGGCAATGCCGGCGGCGGGAAGTCGACGCTTGCCCGTCGGCTCGCGGACGAGCATGGGCTCTCCTTTATCGAGGTAGACGCGTTCCTGTGGACGCCGGACTGGGAACTCGTGCCCGAAGCGGAGTACACCGCCCGCCACGACGACGTGCTGGCCGGCGACGACTGGATCCTCGACGGGATGGGGCTGCCCGGGTCCCTCGATGCCAGGTTCCGGCGGTCGACCGCGATCATTCTCGTCGATCTGCCGCTGTGGCAGCACTACTGGCTGGCCGCCGAGCGCCAGGCCGCCTGGGCGGCGGGAACGCTCGCCCTTCCGCCGGGCGGCCAGGGTGCGCGTCCCGACACCCGACAGCTGTTCGAGTTCATGTGGATGATCGACCGGGATCTCCTGCCGGCGATCCGCGCTCAGGTCGACGCGGCCGAGGAGGCGGGAACGGACGTCCGGCGGATCCGCGATGTGGACGAGCTGGCGGGAGTGTCGCTGGCGGCCGTCTGACCTCTCGCCGGAAGAGAGCCGTTCGCGGGTCGGGCCGGCTCGATCCGACCCGATGGCGAGCTACGCCGCCCGCTTCAGCCCCGAACGGGTCCAGATGGTCTCCAGCGATGCCACAAGGTGCGCGATGTCGGCGTCGGTGTGGATCGGCGAGGGCGTGATGCGCAGGCGCTCGGTGCCGCGCGGCACGGTCGGATAGTTGATCGGCTGAACGTAGATGCCGAACTCGTCGAGCAACTCGTCGCTGATCCTCTTGGCATGCACCGGATCGCCGACCATCACCGGCACGATATGGCTCGGATTGGCCAAGTGCGGGATGCCGGCGTCGTCGAGCCCGGCGCGCACTCTGGCCACCCGGTCGCGCTGCGCCTCGCGCTCCGCCGAACTGGTCTTCAGGTGGCGGATGCTGGCGCGGGCGCCGGCGGCGATCGCCGGGGGCAGCGCGGTGGTGAAGATGAAGCCGGAGGCGAAGCTGCGCACGAAATCGCACAGGGCGGCCGAGGCGGCGATATAGCCGCCCATCACCCCGAACGCCTTGCCGAGCGTTCCCTCGATCACCGTCAGCCGATGCGCGAGCCCCTCGCGCTCGGCGATGCCGCCGCCGCGCGGCCCGTACAGGCCGACGGCGTGGACCTCGTCGAGATAGGTCATCGCCCCGTGCGCGTCGGCGACGTCGCAGATCTCGGCGATCGGCGCGATGTCGCCGTCCATCGAGTACACGGACTCGAAGGCGACCAGCTTCGGACGGTCCGGCGCGATGGTGGCGAGCTTGCGGTCCAGGTCCCGCGGGTCGTTATGGTTCCAGATCAGCTTCTCGGCGCGGGAATGGCGGATGCCCTCGATCATCGAGGCGTGGTTCGACGCGTCGGACAGCACCACGCAGCCCGGCAGCCTGGAGGCGAGGGTGCCCAGCGCGGCCCAGTTTGAGACGTAGCCCGAGGTGAACAGCAGGCCGGCTTCCTTGCCATGCAGATCCGCCAGTTCGGCCTCGAGCAGCACATGGTCGTGGTTGGTGCCGGAGATGTTGCGGGTGCCGCCGGCGCCGGCGCCGCTGCGGTCCAGCGCGTCGTGCATAGCCTGGAGCACCGGCGGAAACTGGCCCATGCCGAGATAGTCGTTCGAGCACCACACGGTGACCTCGTCCATGCCGCCGGCGCCATGGCGGGTGGCATGGGGAAACGCGCCGCGCCGGCGTTCGATATCGGTGAAGACCCGGTAGCGCCCTTCGTCGCGCAGCCCGTCGAGCTGGTTCCTGAAGTAGGCTTCGTAGTCCATCATCGCCTCCCGCGGACCGCTCTTCAGGTCGATCCTGGTCATCTCTCCTCCGGACGCTCGGGCCCGGGCTCCTGGGGCGCGACCGCCGATCGGGAGGTCGGCCGGATCGGCAGCGGTGACGTGCGCGCTTTTGGCAGGAGCCGAGAGCGCCGCCCGCGCACCGGTTCGGACAATGATGAGAAACCGAAACGGTTTCAACTTGTCACATTACCGCAGGGTGCCGCCGGTCCTACAGACGCTTGGTGTAGAAGAACCGCGTGTGGCCGGGCGGCATGTCGTCGATCCGACCGAACACCTCGTAACCGAAGCGCGGATAGTAGTCGGGCCCCTGGAAATCATAGGTGTCGAGCCATGCGCCGATACACCCGCGTCCGCGCGCGATCTCCTCGGCCCGGGACAGCAGCGCGTGGCCGACGCCGCTCCGCCGTCGCGTCGGGTCCACCGAAAGCAGGGCCACGTGCAGCCAGGACTGGTTGGTCGAACCGATCAGCGCGCCGATGGCCCGACCGTCGGCTTTCGCCTCGATCGCGAACAGCTGCTTGTCGAACACCACGCCGGCGGTTCGGGCATGCCCGCTCAGCCAGTCGATCGCCAGCCGCTCGATTGCGCCGATGGAGTCCTGCCCGCCCGTGGTGACGGTCAGGTCGATTGCCGCGACCATGGTCTCCCGGTCCTACTTGCCGTTCGTGCCGAAATTCGCCTCGACATAGGCCAGGAGCTGCTCGACCGACTGCGGCAGGCTGAGCGTACCGGTGTCGATCTCGACCTCCGGGGCGTCCGGCGCCTCGTACGGGGCGGAGATGCCGGTGAACTCGGGGATTTCGCCCTTGCGCGCCTTCTTGTAGAGCCCCTTCGGGTCGCGTTCCTCGCAGACGTCGAGACCGGCGTTGACGTAGACCTCGTGGAACAGGTCCGGGGCGACCGACCGCGCGCGGTCGCGGTCCGAGCGGTAGGGCGAGATGAAGGCGGTGATGACCAGCACGCCCGCCCGCGCGAACAGCGCCGCCACCTCGCCGACACGGCGGATGTTCTCCGCCCGGTCTTCCGGTGCGAAGCCGAGATCGGCGGACAGGCCGAAACGAATGTTGTCGCCGTCCAGCACGTAGACCTGCCAGCCCTTGCGGAAGAGCGCCTGCTCCAGTTCCAGGGCCAGCGTCGATTTGCCGGCTCCCGACAGTCCGGTCAGCCACAGCACGCCGGAGCGGTGCCCGTTGGCGCTCCAGCGGGCGTCGGTGGTGACGCGGGTCTCGACCGCGGTGATGTTCTGGGAGGTCGGCGCGTTGGCCCGGCGCAGGTCGTGGAAACCGTCCATCGACACCAGGCCGCCGCCTGCCATGTCGTAACCGTCGATCAGCACGAACCGGCCGAGGCGCGGATTGGCGGTGAACTCGTCGACCGACAGCATGGCCCGGGCGCGCAGGATGACCTCGCCGACCTCGTTGCGCTCGATGCGCTCGGCCGGTCGGTCCGACAGGTCCGCGACGTCGATCACCCGCTCGATGGCCTGGACCTCGACCGGGTGCTCCAGGGTGGCGAGCTTCAGCTTGTAGCGACGCCCGACCTCGAGCGGCGCGCGGCCGAGCCAGAAGATCCGGGCGCGGAACACGTTGGACTGCACCGGTGGATCGTATTCGTGGCTGGCCACGTGGCCGCGCTCGACGAACAGCTGGTCGTCGAGGGTGATGCCGATGGACTGCCCCGCCGAGGCGGACATGACCGGGCCGTCCACGCTCCACGCCTCGATCGACTGCACCCGCGCACGGGCGTTGCTCGGGCTGAATAGCAGGGTGTCGCCGACGCGCAGGCGGCCGCTCTCGATGCGGCCCGCCAGGATCCGGCGCTCGTCGAACTTGTAGACGTCCTGAACAGGGAAGCGCAGCGGCAGTTCCACCGGCAGGGGCTTGGGCGCCAGGGCGTCGAGGGCGGCGAGCAGAGTGGTGCCGTCGAACCAGGGCATCCGCTCCGATTTCGTCGCCAGCCCGTCCCCGTGGCGGGCCGAGACCGGCAGGATGGCGGCCGGGGTGATCCCCATCCCGGCGAGGTAGGCGCGCACCTCCTCGGCCACCTCCTCGAACCGCTCCTTGGAGTGGTCGACCAGGTCCATCTTGTTCACGGCGACCACCACCTGGTCGAGGCCGAGCAGGTGGAGAATGTAGCCGTGCCTGCGGGTCTGCTCCTGCACGCCTTCCTTGGCGTCGACCACCAGGATGGCGGCGTCGGCCGAGGCGGCACCGGAGACCATGTTCTTCAGGAATTCCTTGTGGCCCGGCGCGTCGATGATGACGTAGGGCCGCTCGGCGGTCTTGAAGAAGATCTGAGTGGTGTCGATGGTGATGCCCTGGTCGCGCTCGGCCTGCAGGGCGTCGAGTACGAAGGCCCATTCCATGGGCATGCCGCGGCGCTCGGACATCGCCTTCACCGCCTCCGCCTTGCCGTCGGGCAGGGAGCCGGTGTCGTGCAGCAGGCGGCCGATCAGCGTGGATTTGCCGTGATCGACATGGCCGACGATGACGAGCTTCATCGGTGCGAGGTCGGTGGTCGTCTGGGCGGTCATAATCGGCCTGTGTCCTACATGTATCCCGCCGAGCGCAGGCGCTCGAACGCGTCCTCGGCCTCGTGGTCCATGGCGCGGCCGCTGCGCTCGGCCACCTTGGTGGCGCGCAGCTCGGCGATGATCTTCTCGACGGTGTCGGCGTCGCTGGTCACCGGATGGGTGATGTCCATGTCGCCGAGCGAGCGGTAGCGCTTGCCGTCCCGGGCGAAATACAGCGGCACCAGCGGAATCCCCTCGCGCTGGATGTAGAGCCAGATGTCGAGCTCGGTCCAGTGCAGCAGCGGGTGCACGCGGATGTGGGTGCCGGGGGCGAAATCGGTCTTGAACTGGTCCCAGAACTCCGGCGGCTGGTCGCGGAAATCCCATTCGGCGTTCTCGCCGCGCGGGCTGAACACCCGCTCCTTGGCCCGTGTCGCTTCCTCGTCGCGGCGGATGCCGGCGATCACCGCCTGCAGGTCGAGCTCGGCGATCAGCCGCTTCAACGCCTCGGTCTTGCGCGCGGCCGAGCGGGCGGCGGGCGGCAGGGTCGGGTCGATCTCCTCGATCGGCGGACAGTCGCGCCGGATGAAGTTCAGCCCCCACTCCTCGGCGTACCGATCCTGAAAGGCGTACATTTCCGGGAACTTCTTGCCGGTATCGCAGAACATGGCCGGAAACGGGACGTGGCCGAAGAACGCCTTGCGCGCCAGCCACAGCATGACGTTGGAGTCCTTGCCCAGCGACCAGAGCATCCCCAGGCGGTCGAACTTGTTGAAGGCCTCGCGCAGGATGTAGACGCTCTGCGCCTCGAGCGCGTCGAGATGGTTCATCGGAAACCCGAATCCACGGTTGCTTGCGTGGCCGCGTAGATAGGCGCGCAGGCCGGCCGTGTCAAAGGCCGCGGCCCGCCGGCGTCGGATCGACGCGGCGGGTCGCGGGTCAGGGGAGGGGCCGTCCCCCGAGCAGGTTTCTCTCGCGTATGCGGCTCTACCCCTCGATTACGGCGAAGGTCCGCACCTCGATGCTCTCGCGCGGCGGCGCCGAGGGATCCTGGTCGGGGATCTGAAAGGCGCCGTGCGGGGTGTATTTGGCGACGCCGTCCTTGGTGTCCCATCCCTTGATGAGCAGGATCTCGTCCCGCGCCATCTCCGGTGCCCAGTACCACCGCTGTCCGTCCTGATGGGCAAGCTGGTAGATTTCGCCGACACGGTCCGGAAAAACCTGATCGGTGGCCAGCAGGGCATCCGGCGCGATCGACGCCGCGTCCGCCAGGGCCAGGGGCGCGCGCTGGACCGGGCCGCTGATCGGGCGCCAGACATTCACCTGGATGACCCGGCCGCCGCCGGCCAGGATCCGTTCGACCTCGCCCTCGCCCAGCGCGTCGTCCGCCCGCTTCGGACCCGATTTGGCGGTATAGTCGACATGGACCCGCGCGGCGGGCCCGCGGCTGCCGTCCTTGTTCGCCGCACCGCTGCCGCTGTCGGAACGCCGGGTGTGGTCGAAGATGGCCACCCGGTCGGCACCGGTCGCCCGCTTCACGATCTCGGTGATCTCGGCGTAGTAGGTCGAGGTGACCGCGTCGTCGTCATACAGGTCCTCGACCGCGGTCGGCGTGCGTTCCAGCGCGAAACCCTCGCGGTCGAGGTCGAGCCGGTCGGCGAGCGGCCGCATGTCCTGGACCGTGACCGGGATCTCCTCGACCTGAAAGAAGATTTTCGGCGCGCCGCCCGTCAGGGCCGAACTGTGGAACACAGGCTTCTCGTCCTGCGGCACGGTGAAGCCGAGCGGGGCGGTGACTGTCCGTTCCAGCGTTGCCGCCGGACCCTGCGAGGGGCTCATCTGGTTCATGGCATCCTCTCCTCGATTAAGAGTCGTTTATCATCGTATCGTTCCGTTTCGCAAAAGGTAGGGTCGGTATAAGCTTGGATTAATAATTCAATTGGAATGAATGCCGATCCGCGCCAGCATGTCCCGCTGGTACGGTTTTAGCCCGACGTCCCGGTCGGGCCGATGCGAGGAGAAGGCGATGCTGACACGGCGGCAGGTCACGGCGGGATTGGGGACTGGTCTGGTGGTTCCGTCGCCCGCCCTGGCGTTCGAACCTCCGGCGTTGTCGTCCGACGACCGCCTGTTCCCGGTCGAAGCTGCCGGCGGCATGGTCGTCAGTCGGGAGGCGGTGGCAACCCGGGTCGGCGTGGACGTTCTGGCCCGGGGCGGCAACGCCGTCGATGCGGCGGTGGCGGTCGCTTTCGCCCTTGCAGTCACTCTGCCCCAGGCCGGGAACCTCGGAGGCGGCGGCTTCGCCCTGGTCCACAGCGCCGGCGACCGTCGGACCCATGCCCTGGACTTTCGCGAGACCGCGCCGGCGGCATCCCACCGCGACCTGTTCCTCGGCGCGGACGGCGAGGTGGACGAGGCCCGGGCGCGCTACTCCCACCACGCGGTCGGCGTCCCCGGATCGGTGGCGGGCTATCTCGACCTGCTCGAGCGGTTCGGGACCTGGCCGCGGGAGCGCGCGATGGCGCCGGCGATCCGCCTGGCGGAAGAGGGGGTGGCGGTCACCCGCACCCTGCATCGCAACATCGAGCGTCGGATGAAGCGCTTCCGGCAGTGGCCCGCGACCATGGCGGTGATCGCCCGCGCCGACGGTACCGCCCTGCGACCGGGCGACCGGCTGCGCCAGCCCGATCTCGCCGGCAGCCTGCGCCGGATCGCGGGCGAGGGCGCCGACGCGTTCTATCGGGGGCCGGTCGGCGCCCTGATCGCCGCCGAGATGGCCCGCCAAGGCGGGCCGATGACCGAGGCCGATCTCGCCGCCTATCGGACGGTCTGGCGCGATCCGGTTCTCGGTACCTATCGCGGCCTCCAGGTCGCCTCGATGCCGCCGCCAAGCTCGGGCGGAGCCCATCTGGTGCAGATTCTGAACATCCTTGAGGGCTGGGAGCTCGCGACCCTCGGCCACAACTCGGCCGCCAGCCTGCACCGCACGGTCGAGGCGATGCGCCGGGCGTATGCCGACCGGGCGGTGCATCTGGGCGATCCGGGGTTCTGGGAGGTGCCGCTCGCCTGGCTGACATCGAAGCCCTATGCGGCGGCGCTTCGCGCGGACATCTATCCCGGCCGGGCGACGCCGTCCGCCGAGGTACGGGCGGGGACGCCGAAGCCGGAGGGGGCCAACACCACCCACCTGTCGGTGATGGATCGCTTCGGCAATGCCGTGTCGCTGACGACGACGCTCAACTTCGGTTTCGGCACCGGTATCGTCGCCGAGGGCACGGGGATCTTTCTCAACAACGAGATGGATGACTTCTCGGCCAAGCCGGGCACGCCGAACGCCTACGGCCTGGTCGGCGGCGAGGCCAACGCGATCGAGGCGGGCAAGCGGCCGCTGTCGTCGATGACGCCGACCCTTCTGCTTGCCGATGGCCGGGTGCTCGGCGCATTGGGCAGTCCGGGTGGCAGTCGGATCATCACGACGGTGCTGCAGGTGATCGTGAATATGGTCGACCACGGCATGAACCTGGCGGAAGCGACGGCGGCGCCGCGCGTCCATCACCAGTGGCTGCCGGACCGGATCTGGGTGGAGGAGGGGGTGTCCTCGGATACCCGGGATCTGCTGCGGGGCCTGGGGCACCGGGTCGATGTCGGGCGGGCGTTCGGCGCGGCCCAGTCGGCGGTCGCTGCCGGTGACGGATTCCGGGGCGTCAGCGACCCGCGACGACCCGGCGGGCTGGCGGCGGGTCCGGAGGTGTGACCCGGGCGTTCAGTTGGCCAGGTTGGTGTTGTCGTTCAGGAACGCTTCGAGATCGTCGGGGGCGATGCGCCACTCCTTGCCGAGCTTGATCGCACGGATCCGCTTGTCGCGGATCCACGACCGAACGGTGGCCTCCTGAACCTGCAGCATGGTTGCCGTGTCGTGCACCGTGAGAAGGGGACGATTCAGCATGACGGCGCTTCTACCTATCATCAGTGTGGATTTTAGACGTTTTCGAACGTTTCCGCGTCAGTATAGGGGATGCGGGGTGGACGGCAACCGGAATGAACCGGACGGTTGCGGTGGCGGACGAGTTGTTCGGTCAATAATCATCGGGCCGTCGGTCGGCCCACGTTCGATGTGGGGAGGGCCTGGAAGGCTCAGGCCCGGCGGACGCGCTCCGTCAGTCTCAAGGTGATGCACGCGGCGATCCGGCCGGCCTCGTCCGCCATCGTCTCCACCAGGGTCCGGTCCAGATGATCGACGCTGCGCCGCACCCGCTCGGCGATCGTCCGTCCGGGAGAGTCGGCGACCTCCGCCGCCCGGTCGACGAGATCCAGGACCCGGGCCTGTACCCTTGCCAGGCGCGTGGGGTTGGCGGCGAGCCACCGGGTCACCTGTCGGCGTACCGCCTCGAGCGACGGATCCTCCAGCAGGAACCGGCGGGTTCGCGCGCCCTGGGGATCCGGACCGGTGCGGGCGATCAGCTCGACTGCGATCCAGGCGAACCACCAGCGCCACGGGTCGGCCCGCAACTCCCCGTCGTCGTAGACATCCTGCATATAGTGCAGCGTGACCATCGGGGCGTCGGGTTTGAGCCGGACGAGTTGCGGCGGCAGGGCGGTGACGGCCAGGGCGCGCAGCGCCTTGTCGTGGCCGCGATCGCCAGACTTGGCAGGTAGAATTCCCACCCGTCGCTGCTCGGCCTCGATGTCTCGGATCTCGAACCAGTGCCGCAGCGCCATCGCCACGCCGCGGATCTGATCGTCATGGGGAACCGGTGCGTCCAACTCGGTCTCCGCATCGCCCGCGACGCCGGCGGGCACGCTAACTGCCTTGCTAAATCCTACGTCCGAAAGGTACCTTTCCGCGACCGCTTGGGAGAGGCGATCGGCACAAGACTACAGCAGGCCGATGCAAGTCGGAGACGCATAAGGTTGCGGGGGACCAGTCATGACCGATGAGTCCGTTGGTTGGACGGACAGGACGGTGCGAAAGATCAGGAGGCTCCTGCCCGAGCGCCAGATCATCATCCGTACCGAGGGCGAGACCAGTTATCTGCGGTTGAGCACCGCGGTCCAGCTGACGGCGATCGTCGCCTGGATCGGCATCGCCGGCTGGGTGGGCTTCACCACGGTGGCGTTCGAGAATCAGAAGGAGATCATCGCCGAGAAGGCCGATGCCATCTCCCGGTCGCGGCAGGCCTATCGCAAGCTGCTGGATCAGGTATCCGACTACCAGCTGTCGATCGTCGGCATCACGCGCGATCTGAAGGAGACCGAAGCGCATCTGCGCGGTCTGTTCAGCCAGAACGAGGAACTGAAGCAGGACCTGACCTCGACCGAGGTTGCGCTGCGTACCTCCGAGGCGGAGCGCACCCGGATCGCCACGGCGCGCAAGCAGATGAACGATCAGCTCGAATTGTTCGGTTCGGAGCTGCGTCAGATCACCGGCAAGAACAACGCGCTCGAGGCGCATATCGGCACGTTGCGCCAGCACCTGGCCGTGGTTGAGGCGGAAAAGGCCGAGATCGCCGCTGAGCGGGCCGCGCTGGACGACCGCCTGTGGGCCCTGCACAACGAACTGGAGGCGTCGAACGCCAAGGTCGCCCTGCTCGAGAGCAACGTCCGGGCGCTGAAGACCGACCTGCGGACCGTGATTCTGGAGCGCAGCGCCGTCGCCGTCGACAACGACACGCTGCGGGCTCAGGTGGTCGACCTCGAGGCGACCCTTGAGGCCGAACGCGATTCCCACCGCCGCGAGCTGCGGGTGATCTCCGAGCGGACCCACGGCCAGATCGCCCGGGTCGAGGACGTGATCCGGCGCACCGGCCTGAAGCTCGACCGGGTCGTTCCCCTGCCGGCTGAGGAGGCCACGGGCAAGGGGGGGCCGTTTCAGGCGCTGTCTCCCGACATGAACCTGAGCGACGAGGACGACGCCCTGCGGATCGAACTCGACCGCCGGATCGATCGTTGGCAGCAGGTCGTCGACGTGTACGCGTCCCTGCCGCTCGCCAAGCCCCTGGAGCGGTACTACATCACAAGCTATTTCGGGCGCCGCAAGGACCCGATCAACGGCCGCTATGCGATGCATTACGGTGTCGATATGGCCGGCCCGTACAAGCAGAAGGTGCTGGCCACCGCACCCGGCGTGGTGTCCTTCGCCGGGCGTCGCACCGCCTACGGGCGAGTCGTGGACGTCGATCACGGACATGGGCTGGTGACGCGCTACGCCCATCTCGCTAAGATCAAGGTTAAGAAGGGTCAGCGTGTGGATCTCGGTGAGACGATCGCCCTGCTCGGGTCGAGCGGGCGGAGCACCGGGCCGCATGTGCACTATGAAGTGCGCTACAATGATAAGCCGATCAACCCGTCCAAGTTCATGAAAGCGGGCACCCATGTTCAGCAGCAAGCAGAAAACGCCGAGTAAGCCGGAGGTCGGCAGCGCGCCGAAGGCGCCGGCCGCTCCGTCGATCATCAGTTCGGACCTGACCATCAGCGGCAATCTGAACAGCGACGGCGATGTTCAGGTCGACGGCACGATCGAGGGCGACATCATTTCCAACAAGCTGACGGTCTCGTCGTCGGCGACGGTTCGCGGCGCCATCGAGTGCGACACGGTTGTGATCGCCGGCCATGTCACCGGCCAGATCAAGGCCCGGCACGTCACCCTGGCGAAGACCGCGCGGGTCATCGCCGACGTGATCCAGGAGCGCCTGTCGATCGAGCCCGGCGCCTTCTTCGAGGGCAATTGCCGTCACTTCCCTTCGGAGGGCGAGAAGAAGGCCCTGCCGAAGCTGGAACCGGTCAAGCCGGCCGTCGCTCGGCGCGACGGGGAGGATCTGGGCCTGTCCGCCGGCAAACCCGGCAACGGCGCCGCCGTGGCGGCCGAGGCGACCTCCTGAGACCCGGTCAGTCGCGCGACGGCTGACTGTATTCGCTGGCGGCGAGAAATCGCGGATTGGAGAGGTTCAGCCGTTCGCGGACCTGGGTGGTCAGCACGGTGTGGATCGGGCCGAGCAGGTCGGCGTCGTGCTCGCCGGACCTGATTTGCTGCGCCAGGTCCCGGCTGAGGGCCGCGATCCGGGTTTCCGCATCCGCGCCACTGCGGTGGACATTGTCCTGGCCGTAGAGATCGGCATAGGCGTCCAGTATGCGTCGCGCGGCGTCGTCGCCCCCCTCGATTTCCCGCCGCGCCGTGGCGATCGCCGCCGCCACCATGGCGCCGGCATACTTCGCCGGTCCGCTCAGGTTCGGCAGAACCTCCTCGCGCAGCGTCTCCTCGGCGGCGGCGAGCAGATCGCCCCGGTTCGGCCGATCGCTCATCGGGCTTCCTCCTCGATCCGTCGGATCTGGGTGAGCACGTCGTACTCCATCTCCACCGCCTTGCGCCCGGTCAGTGCCAGTTCCATCGACGTCTCCTCGCCGGAGAGATGCCGTTCGCCCTGGTGCAGGGCGATGATCGCCCACCGCACCGTGGCCAGGATCTCCCAGTAGCCGACACGCTCCCAGGCCAGACCGTGGCCCGCCTCGCTCTCATAGCCACGCCGGAACGCCGCCAGGTCCCCGATCCCGCCGACCTGGCGCTCATCGGCGCCGAACCGCCAGCATCGGGCGCAGATCCAGCCGACATCCTCCATCGGGTCCGACCAGTCCGCGAACTCCCAGTCCAGGACCGCCGTAACCTCGGGTCCGTCGGCCATGATGTTGCCGCAACGGAAGTCCCCGTGGCCCAGGACCGATGCGGCGCTTTCCGGCGCGTTCAGTTCGAGCCAGCGGATTCCCCATTCCAGGGCGGGATAGGCATCCGGCAGCGCGTCGAGCTGCGCGCGGAATTCGTCGAGCCTGCGGGCGATCGGCGGGCGGGAATCGCGTGTCAGAAACGTCAGATCGGCGCGCGGCGGGGCGATCGAGTGAATGCGGGCAAGTTCCCGGCCGATCGCCTCCGTCAGGGCTGACCGGTGCGGGTCCAGCGTGACGTCACGCGTCAGAACCCGTGGGTTGGCCGTCCCGGCCGCGCGGCGCATCAGGTAGAAGGGCTTGCCGATCACCGAGCCATCGGCGTCGAGGGCGAGCGGTTCCGGGACGGTAGCGCCGGCGTCGAACGCCGCCCGCAGCAGGGCGAATTCGTGAGCGCGGGGATGGCTGACGGAGACGCCGGACGGCGCGTCGGTCCGGAGAACCAGCGCCAGTGTCCCCGCGAGGGGGCCGCCGTCGACTTCGGCATCGAGTTTCCAGTTCTCCTGGATCGCGCCGCCGGACATCTTCGCCGGCGGGGCGAGACGGACGCCGTCGGCGGCAACCCGGACCATCATCCAGTCCGCCAGGCGTTCGAGCTGTTCAGGCGTCATCGGCTGTCGTCGCCGGGTCGGGGCGCCTGAGGTGGCGGGTCGGAATGACGTCCATCGGGGCTCGCTCGAACGGTGGGTCCGTGGGTAGGATGCGGCGCCAACCTTACCGGCCTCGCCTCCGGGCGACTAGGCCACCCCGTACAGCGTATGAAAGGGAACAACGCGATGAGCATTCAGCGATTCCAGTCCGGTCAGCGGATGAGCCAGGCCGTGGTTCACAACGGCACCGTCTACCTTGCCGGTCAGGTCGCCCAGGACAAGCCGGGCGCCAGCGTGGCCGAGCAGACCACGAACATCCTGGAGAGGATCGACGGCCTTCTGGCGGAGGCGGGATCCGACCGGTCGAACATGCTGTCGGCGACCATCTGGCTCAACAGCATGGACGATTTCGAGGAGATGAACGGCGTCTGGGACGCCTGGGTGCCGGAAGGCGCGGCGCCGGCACGCGCTTGTGTGGAGTCGCCGCGGCTCGCGCGGCCGGTCTTCACCGTCGAGATCGGCGTTATCGCGGCAGTGAAGTAAGCCCTCGCTGGCGCATCAGCCAGGCCTCCTGTTCCGGCGTTTCGATGGCGCCGGGACGGGCGGTGCGGACTAGGCCGATCGCCGCATCCGGCGACAGGCCGCCCGCCATCAGCAGCGCCGCGGCGATGGTGCCGCTGCGCCCGCGGCCGCCGCGACAGTGGGTCAGGACCCTGCCGCCAGCGTCGAGGAGTTCCAGCGCGCGGCGGCGATACGCCGGCCAGGCGCTTTCGAAGTCGATGCCGGGACTCTGGTAATCGGCGATCGGCGCGCGGATACAGTCGAGACCGGCGTCGGCAAACAGTCGGTCCAGGGGGCCGGCCCCGGCCTGTGCGGCCTCCGCGTCCTCGACCAGGGACAGCACCAGCGAGGCGTCCCAGGCGCGGATGTGGGCGACATCGCGTGCGCTACGGGGCAGGGGACCCAGGGCGAGACGGCCCGGCCAGGGGCCGCCCGCTATTTCGGCGATCGCGTAGGTCAGGCGACCTCTCGGATGAAGCGGGTGATCTCCGGAAGGATGTTCTCCCGCCACTTGCGGCCGTTGAAGATGCCGTAGTGTCCGACCGCCTTCTCCAGGTGGTTCTTGCGCCGGGATTCCGGGATGTTCACCGTCATGTCATGGGCGGCGAGGGTCTGGCCGGGGGCGGAAATGTCGTCCTTCTCGCCCTCGACGGTCAGCATCGCCGTCCGGCTGATCGCCGCCGGCCGCACCGGATGGCCGCGCCACTCCATGACGCCGCGGGGCAACTGGCGCTCCTTGAATACCCGCTGAACGGTCTCGAGGTAGTATTCCGCCGGCACGTCCATCACCGACAGGTACTCGTCGTAGAACCGCTGTTTGCCCTCGGCCGATTCGCCGTCGCCCTCGACCAGGTGGCGGAACATCGCCAGATGAGCCGAGACATGGCGGTCGGGATTCATGGCGATGAACGCGCCGACCTGCATGAAGCCGGGATAGACCCGGCGGAACGCGCCCGGATAGTACACCGGTACGCGGGTGATGCAGCGGGTCTCGAACCAGCTCATCGGCCGGGCATCGGCGAGTTCGGTGACCACGGTCGGGGCCGCGTGCGGGTCGATTGGGCCGCCCATCAGCGTCATCGAGGCCGGTTGCATCGGGTCGTCCATGTCGGCCAGCAGCGCCACCGTGGCCAACGTGATCGGCGCCGGCTGACAGACCGCGATGACATGGAGATCGGGGCCCAGATGGCGCATGAAGTCCATCAGCATCTCGATATAGTCGTCGAGATGGAAGAAGCCCTGGCTCAGCGGTACCGCCCGGGAATCCTTCCAGTCGGTCACGTAGACGTCATGCTCCTGGATGAGACCGCGGACGGTCCCACGCAGCAGCGTGGCGTAGTGCCCGGAGAGCGGGGCGACCAGCAGCACCTTGGGGTCCTGGCGCTTGGTCTCGCGCTCGACGTGGACGAGATCGCAGAACGGCGTCTCGAGCACCGGCCTGAAGGTGACCGGTACCGGTCCGTCCGGCGTCTCGGCGGCATCGATCTCCCAGTCCGGCTTTCCCCGGTCCTTGATGACGCCGTCCAGAACCTCCATGCCGGCTTCCATCGCCTTGCCGAAGGTCATGTAGGAGAAGGGAGCCAGGGGATGGCCGTTGAGGGCCTTCGACGCCTGGGTCAGGTAGCGCATCGGCGCCATCAGAGCGCGTTGCGCTTCGTACATCGAGTAGAGCAATCCGATCCCTCGAGTATGTTGTCGGTTTCGCAACTGCGAAAAGGGCCGAAAGGAGACCGTCAAACCGCCTGCGACGCAAGCCTTAATATCTCGAAATCACTTATGGTCTCTTAACGAAAACGTTAATTGCCGGTGTTTCCTCCCGCCGCTTCACTGCATTCAGTTGAACGCGAAGACTGATTCTGTGGTTCAGAAGGATGAGCAACATGACGTCCAAGATTCCAGCCGGCGCCGATCTTCCCGTGATGTCGCTGCCGGCGGTCGGCGGTGGGGAGGTACGGCTCGGCGGCCCGCGCGACGGTTGGCAGGCGATTTTCGTCTACAGGGGTCTGCACTGCCCGATCTGCAAGACCTACCTCGGAAAGCTGGAGGCGAAGCTCGACGAGTTCGCCGCCCTCGGGGCCGAGGTCGTGGCCGTGTCCGGCGACCCGAAGGACAAGGCCGATGCCTTCGCCTCCGAGGTCGGCCTGTCGATGCCGGTCGGATACGACATGAGCGTGGACCAGATGCGGGCGCTCGGTCTCTACATCTCCACACCGCGCAGCGATACCGAGACCGACCGTCCGTTTCCGGAGCCCGGTCTCTTCATCACCACGCCGGAGGGCAAGGTGCAGATCGTCGAGATCGCGAACGCGCCGTTCGTCCGTCCGGATCTCGATCTGGTCGTGCGCGGTCTCGCCAGGGGCAGGGACGGCTATCCGGTCCGCGGGACGATGGGCTGACCGTCCCGTCCCCGGGACGATGGGCTGACCACCCGGGGCCACGATCTGCGAGACGGGCGTCATCCCGTGATGGCCGTAACCGGGAGCGTCAGGCCGAGGCCAGACGCTCCTTCGCGCTGGTGAAATAGCGTTTCATCGCTTCCGTCAGAGCGCCGCTCGCTTCTTCCGGAGTGCTCTCGATGAACGCGACGCGGTCGCCGTCGATGCGCGTGCGGCGCAGGTAATCGATCAGATGCCCTCCGGCGCGGGCGTGCACCAGCGTGCGCTCCCAGTAGCGGTAGTCGCCGAGCCGGCTGAGCGCGTTGACGAAGGCCACGTCCTCGCCGCCGGCGCGACCGAGGAACACCGGGTCCTCGGGAAACCCGCCCATGGCCAGGAACATCTCGCGGCGGACGACGAGACCGCTGCCGGTCACCATGTCGGACCGACGTCGGCGCCGTTCGTCGAACCGATCGGCAAGATCCTCCGGAAGACCGTCGTAGTGCACCGCCGGGTGCAGCCCGTCGACCTGCGGCTGTGCCTCGATGAAGGTGCGCACGGCCGCGCCGAACCCTTCGGCCAGCGCGTCGTCCGCATCGAGGAAGACGAGATAGGGCTGACCGGCCAGCGCGGCTCCCCGGTTGCGGGCAAAGCCGGGGCCACGGTTGCGGCCCAGGTCGACAAAGCGCGCACCATGCGCCTGGGCGATCCGCCGGGCGGCCTCGCGCGCCTCGGGTTCCGAACCGTCGTCGACGACGATCCATTCCTCCGCCTCGGCTTGGGGCGTCAGGGCGCGGGTCAGGGACTGCGCGTGGTTGAAGTGCGGGATCACAACGGTGAACATGGGCACAGCGATACCCATCGCGCCCCGCCTTTGCAACGCCGATACGGGAACCATCCGGGACCTGTCCGGGCGACCGGATCCCGTACCCCGCCGCGACCATCAACCTGTCGGGAGAGCCGCCATGGCCGCCTTCGCCGAGTACATGTCCCACGACGCCCTGTCGTTGGCCGAGCTGATCGCCAACGGCGAGGTGACGGCCGGAGAGGTTCTGGACGCCGCCATCGAGCGGGCCGACGCGATCAATCCGACCATCAACGCGATCGTGCACCGCTTCGACGGTGCGGCTCGGGGCCGGGTCGCCGCCGGCCTGCCGCAGGGACCATTGGCCGGCGTACCGTTCCTGCTCAAGGATCTGGGAGCGATGCAGGAAGGGGTCGCCATGGGCAACGGCTCGCGCCTGTGGGACGGGTTCGTCGCGCCGGTCGACTTCACCTACACCGACCGCGCGCAGGCGGCGGGCCTGGTCGCGTTCGGGAGGACCAACACTCCGGAGATGGGGATCTCCTGGACGACCGAGCCGGTGGCCAAGGGGCCGACCCGCAACCCCTGGAACCTGGGGCATTCGCCCGGGGGGTCCTCCGGCGGCGCCGCGGCCGCGGTCGCGGCGGGCATCGTGCCGGTAGCCCATGCCACCGACGGCGGCGGATCGATCCGAATCCCAGCCGCCCATTGCGGCCTGTTCGGTCTGAAGCCGACGCGTGCCCGCAACCCCGCCGGCCCGTTGGTGGGCGAGGGGTGGTCGGGCCTGTCGACGGGGCACGTGGTCAGCCGCACCGTACGCGACAGCGCCGCGTTGCTGGACGCCACGCACGGTCCGGCTCCGGGCGATCCCTATGCCGCGCCGGTGCCCGCGGGGCCGTTTCTGGAGGAGGTCGGGAGGGAGCCCGGCCGGCTGCGGGTCGCCCTGCATCTGACGGCGCTGGACGGAACCCCTCTGCACGCGGAGAACCGGGCCGCGGCGGAAGCGGCGGCGAAGCTGTTCGCCGATCTCGGCCATGATGTCGAGGAGGCCATGCCCGACCTGGACACGCTGGCCCTGCGCGACGCATTCGCGGTCATCATCGCCGGCAACCTGTGGGTCGCGATTGCCGGCCGCTACAAGCAGCTCGGCAAGGAGCCGGACGGGTCGGGTCTGGAGAAGGTGACGTGGGAGTGGGCCCGCTACGGGCGCGAACGGCTGGCCTCCGACTACGCCGCCGCCGTCGGAGCGATACATGTCGCGGGACGCCAGCTCGCCGCCTTCTACGCGCGCTACGACGTGATGCTGTCGACGGTGATGCGGAACCCGCCACGTCCGCTCGGGTACCTGCGGCAGGATGAGCGCGATCTCGACGACTTCATCGCCGCGCTGTCCGACGAGATGCCGGTGACGCCGCTTGCCAACATCACCGGCACGCCCGCGATGTCGCTGCCGCTGGCCTGGAGCGCGGAGGGACTGCCGATCGGTGTTCACGTTGGCGCCGCCTTCGGGCGCGAGGACCTGCTGCTTCGGCTTGCCGCGCAGGTGGAGCAGGCCCGATCCTGGGCCGACCGGCGCCCGGAGATCTGAGCCGATGCTGTCGTTCGACGACTATGTCAGCCATGACGGCCTCGGCCTGGCGCGGCTGATCCGCGACCGGGAGGTGAGCGCGTCCGAAGTGGTCGACGCCGCGCTGGCCCGCGCCGACGCGGTGGAACCGGCGATCAACGCCATCGTCGCCCGCCGGGACGATCTCGCCCGCTCCCAGGCCGCCGGACCGCTCGGCGACGGCCCGTTCGCCGGTGTGCCCTTCGTCTTCAAGGACCTGTTCTGCTGGCAGGAGGGGTGGCCGGCCGAGGCCGGATCGTCCCTGTGGAAGGGCTTCGTCGCGCCGGTGGATTTCACCCACACCAAGCGGGTCAAGGCGACCGGCGCGGTGCCGATCGCGCGCACCACGACCTCCGAATACGGGATCAGCATCTCGACCGAGACGGCGGCATGCGGCGCGACCCGCAATCCCTGGAACCTGGCGTACTCCTCCGGCGGTTCGTCCGGTGGCACCGGGGCGGCGGTGGCGGCCGGTATCGTCCCGCTGGGCCATGGCAGCGACGGCGGCGGCTCGATCAGGATCCCGGCCGCGAACTGCGGTCTGTTCGGGCTCAAGCCCAGCCGCGGCCGGAATCCGTTCGGGCCGTTCGTCGGCGAGGGCTGGGCCGGTCTGGCGACCAATCATGTCCTGTCGCGCAGCGTGAGGGACAGCGCCGCCATGCTGGACGCCACCCAGGGCCCGGAACCGGGCGATCCCTACGACTGTCCGCCGCCGCTCCGCCCGTTCCTCGACGAGGTCGGGGCGGATCCGGGGCAATTACGGATCGCGTTTCATCTCACCGGCCTCGGCGGTGTGCCGCTGGACCCGGTCAACCGCGACGCCGTGCTCGACGCGGTCCGGTTGCTTGAGGATCTGGGGCATGTCGTCGAGGAGGCGCATCCGCAGGTCGATATCAAGACGCTCGGACCGGCGATGATCGCGGTGGTCGCCGCCAATCAGAAGCTTGCCCTTGAGCAGCGTTACGAAGACCTGGGACGGGCGCCACGGGACGGCGATGTGGAGCCGGTGACCCGTGCCTTCGCCGAGCGGGGCGGAACGATCTCCGCTGCCGACTATGCGGAAGCCTTGCTCGCGTTCCATCGGGTCGGCCGCCAGTTCGGCGCCTTCTTCGAGACCTACGACGTCCTGGTTTCGACCGTGCTCAGCCAGCCGCCGGCGCTGCTCGGCACGATCCGCACGGACACCGGAGACGCCGAGAGCTTTCTGCAGGCCGGATGGGCGGCGATGCCCGTCACCCAGTTCTTCAATATGACCGGGTGTCCGGCGATGTCGGTGCCGCTCGCCTGGACGCCGGACGGGCTTCCGATCGGCATCCATGTCGGGGCCGCCTTCGGCCGCGAGGACACTCTGTTTCGGTTGGCGGCGCAGCTCGAGAGCGCCCGACCCTGGTTCGCCCGGAGGGCTGCATTGTGAATGGGATCGCGACGACGGGGATGACCCCTGATCAGGAGGAACTCGTGGCCGCGGTCGGCCGGGTGGTCGACCGGTTCGACGCGGGCTACTGGCGGGACAAGGACGCGACGGCGGTCTTCCCGCATGAGTTCGCCGGCGCCATGGCGGAAGGGGGATGGCTGGGCATTGCCATGCCGGAGGAGGTCGGCGGCGCCGGACTCGGCGTGACCGAGGCGGCGCTGATGATGGAACGGGTCGCCCGCTCGCCGGGCGCCATGGCCGCAGCCTCGTCCATTCATATCAACATCTTCGGGCTGCATCCGGTTGTCGTCTTCGGGACGCCGGAGCAGCGCCGCCGCTTCCTGCCGCCGCTGATCGCCGGCACGGAACGGGGCTGCTTCGGTGTGACGGAACCGGATTCCGGCCTCGATACCGGTCGGCTGAAGACCCGGGCGGAACGCGAGGGCGACCACTATCGCATCACGGGGCGAAAGATCTGGACCTCGACCGCGCAGGAGGCCGACCGCGTCCTCATCATCGCCCGAACCTCGCCGATCGAAGCGGGGGCCAGGCCGACCGATGGGCTGACCCTGTTCTACGCGCCGCTGGACCGGTCCCGGGTCGAGGCGCGGGCGATCGACAAGATGGGGCGCCACGCGGTCGACTCGAACATGCTGTTCATCGACGGCCTGGAGGTGCCGGTCTCGGACCGCATCGGCGAGGAGGGCCAGGGGTTCCGATGTCTGCTGCACGGGCTCAACCCGGAACGCATCCTGATCGCCGCCGAGGCGGTCGGAGTGGGGCGCCAGGCGCTGGCGGCGGCGACCGACTATGCCCGAGAGCGCGAAGTGTTCGGCCGTCCGATCGGCCAGAACCAGGCCATTCAGCACCCGCTCGCCGAATGCTGGATGGCCCTAGAGGCCGCGTGGCTGATGGTGATGAAGGCGGCGGCGCTTTACGACGCCGGGGCTCAGTGCGGCGCCGAGGCCAATGCGGCGAAGTACCTGGCCGGCGAGGCGGCGTTCCGGGCGTGCGAGCGGGCCGTCATGACGCTGGGCGGCATGGGATATGCCGCGGAGTACGATGTGGAACGCTATTTCCGGGAGGTGCTGATAACCCGCATCGCCCCGGTGTCGCCGGAGCTCATCAAGTGCTTCATCGCCGAACGGGTGCTCGGCCTGCCGCGCAGCTACTGAAGGTCGGCCTCAGCGTTTGCCGTACTTGGCGTCGAGGCCGAGCATCTGGCGCCGCAGTTCCTCGATCGGATCGGCGCCGTCGGCTTTCTTCCCCTTGCCGCCGTTCAGCACGGGGTCTTCCGGAATGCGCTGCCAGTCCCAGGCCTTCTCGTCATCCTCGGGACTCCAGTCCTCGGGGATCGACTTTATCGGCTTCGGCGCCGGGGCCTTCGCCTTGCGACCGGTGGTCGGCATTTTCGGGTTTCCGGGAATGTTGCCGAGTTGCCAGGACATGCCGGCAGGTTCGGCTTCCTCGGCCGCAGCCGCCTTGGTCCGTGGCTTCTTCGGCGGTGGGGCCGGGTTCGTCTCCGACGCGGCGGCGAAGATCGGTTTCCATTCCAGCGCGTCGTCGCCGGATGGGGGCGGAGGAGGCGGGGACGATGCCCGTCGCCGGCGTTGGGCAACGAGGGTGCGTTCCGTCTCCGCCTGTTTCTCGGCCTTGCTGCCGATCTTGATACGTTCCTCAGCCGGCAGGCTGTCGAACGTCTGTTCCGCCTTCTCGTAGTCGATACGCGACCCGGTCTCGGCCGCACGTTCCAGACGCGCGGACAGCCGATCTCCAGGTGTTCCGGACTTGCTGGAGCGCGCCAGGATTCTGAGACTGCGACGATCGAGGTCGCTCAACGATTCTTCGTCGGGCATACGCGTCCCACCACTTCAGGTTCCGCGAAGGAACCGAACATCCCCACGAAGTAATTAGTAGCATCGAATACTGATTAAATTCAACGATTGCGGCCGGCATTCCGGCGCGCCCCCGATCATTCGAGGCGTCAAAAGATGAAATTGATGTCGCTGAGACCGATGTCTTGGATTCCGATCAGTCGAACCGCATCGCTGTAGTCGTAGGTATCGCCCGCAGTGTCGGGGTCGATCTGCAGGAGCAGGTCGTCGCCATCGTCCACCAACCGCATGTAGTTGGTCGACCCGGAGACGCCCGATGCGAAGGCGCCGGAAACGTCGATGAACTCGCTGATCTCGAAGTCGCCGATCACGTCGATTTCGGCGTAGTTCTGCTGGTCGCCATCGACCACGAAGGTGTCGAGGCCGGCACCGCCATAGAGCGTGTCGGCATCGTTGATGGACGCGTCGGAACCGGCAATGGCGCCGTTCAGCGTGTCGTCGCCGAGGTTGCCGTACAGGATGTCGTTGCCGCGGGACCCGCTGATCGTGTCGTCGTCCTGGCCGCCATAGATGATGTCGTCGCCGTAGGAACCGACCAGCGTGTCGTCGCCGAGATTGCCGTAGAGCAGGTCGGCGGACGTATCGGTGATGGACGTCCCGTCGGCGTAGATCTGATCGTCGCCCTGACCGCCGTAGATGCTGTCGGCGCCGGCGCCGCCGGAGATGATGTCGGCGCCCTTGTTGCCATAGATGACGTCGGTGCCGGCCTGTCCGAGCATGTAGTCGGTATCGTCGCCACCGGCCATCGTGTCGTTGCCGGTGCCGCCGCTCATCCGGTCGATGCCGGCGCCGCCGACGAGGGAATCCTGATCCTCGTTGCCGATCAGGGTGTCGTTGCCGGCGTTGCCGAAGATCCGGTCGTCGCCGACGCCGCCGCTGAGCAGGTCGTTGTCCTGCCCGCCGTACAGCGTGTCGATACCGTCCCCGCCATACATGAAGTCGTCGCCGTTGTTGCCGTAGACGACATCGACGCCCTGGCTTCCGGTCAGATAGTCGTTACCCTGGCCGCCGAACAGGCTGTCTTCGCCCGCGTTGCCCTGGATCGTGTCGTTGTCGGCGTTCCCGTACAGCAGATCCGAGGAGATCAGGCCCTGAATGAAATCGTTGCCGGCGTCGCCGGAGACGGTGTCGCCTTCCGTCGTTCCGGTGATCGTGTCGGATGCAATGGTTCCGTTAATCAGAGCCATGAGACTACACCAATTGATGTTCGGTTGGGAGGCAGAGACAGAGTCTCAGCAGGGTGGAGAGTCTGGCAATCGCTAAATTTAAGCTACATTTTCGAGAAGGCTTGGTAGCGCCTGTTTTTCCACGCGAATCCCGATCCGGCCCGGCAACGTGCAACTGTCCGGAACGCCTTGAGAATGACACGATTTCCGGCTATCGCTTCACCTTCCGCAACGGGAGGATGCCATGGGGATCACCGCTCGACTTTTTGCTGCCGCCGTCATGCTTGCGAGCCTGGCTTCCGCGACCTCCGCCTCGGCGCAAGACGCGCGAATCGGGATCGAGCTGAATAAACTGGAACCGGTCGAGACCGGATGCCGGTCCTACATCGTGGTGCGCAATCCCGCCGAACAGACCTTCACCGCCTTCAACATGGAAGTGCTGGTGTTCGATACCGACGGGGTGATCCAGAACCGGATTGCCATGGACCTGGCGCCCATCCGCCCGAACAAGACCAGCGTGCTGATCATCAGCCTGTCCGGCATCCAGTGCGACCGGATCGGCGAGGTGCTGGTCAACAGCTTCCTGGACTGCGAGCGCGGCGACGAACGGCTGGGGGACTGTCTTGCCCGGATCGACCTGTCGTCGCGGACCGACGCGCGTCTGTTCAAGTAGAACCCGGCGGTCAGCTCTCGACGCCGGTCCCCGGCGGCGAGGCCCGGCGGCGAGGCATCGTTATAGCTTAACGCCCGCGGTTGCACGGCACCTCGGATAGGCTCACCGTCAAGGCAACCTGGAGGTGAGCAATGTCCGGATGCTGCGGACAGACCGTGTCGTTCGACGGCATGTCGATTGGCTACAAGCGCGCGTTGATGGCGGTCATCGCGGTCAATGCCGTCATGTTCCTGATCGAACTCGGCGGCGGCGCGTTCGCCGGATCGATGGCGCTGACCGCCGACAGTCTGGACTTCCTCGCGGATACCCTGACCTACGCCGTGAGCCTGTGGGTGATCGGCAGGGCGGCGTCGTGGCGCGCCTGGGCGGCGTTCGGCAAGGGGCTGTCGCTGGCGGTCATGGGCGTCGGGGTACTCGCCACCACCATCTACCAGGTCTTCGTTCTCGGCGTGCCGAATGCGGCGGTGATGAGCGGAATCGGTGTCCTCGCCATGGTGGCCAACCTGGCCAGCGTGCTGATCCTGTTCAACTGGCGCGACGGCGACGCCAACGTGCGGTCGGTCTGGCTGTGCTCGCGCAACGATGCCATCGGCAACGCCGCCGTCGTCGTCGCCGCCGGACTGGTGTGGTGGAGCGGCACCGGCTGGCCGGATGTGATTGTTGCGCTGCTGATGTCGGCGCTGTTCCTGCGCTCTGCCTATCAGATCCTCGACCAGTCGGTCGCCGAGTTAAGGGCGGCGCGCAAAGCCGGACCGCCGCCGGTCCGCCCCGTCCATCTCGCGGCGCGCGAGGCGGGGGAGTAAAGGTGGACCAAGGCGACCGGGCCGGCGGTTCCTCCACCCTCCAACACCGGCTAGGGTGAGAGCAGCGCCAACACCGGCAGGGCCGCCCATGTCTCAGACACCCGACGCCATCGAAGCCTTCGCCGACCATGTGGTCTCGACGCCGTTCGAGGCCGTTCCGGTCGAGGCCGTGACCGCCGCAAAGACTTTTCTGCTCGACAGCCTCGGCGTCGGCCTCGCCGGGACCCGCGCGCCCTATGTCGACGCGTGGGTCGCCGGGTACCAAGGGGCGGTTCCGGGTCCGGGTGGACGCATCTGGGGCATCGGCGGAACGCTTCCGACACCCGCGGCGGCGGCGATCAACGGATACCTGATCCACAATTCCGAGTTCGACTGCGTGCATGAGGCGGCGGTGCTGCACCCGATGGCGACCCTGCTCTCCGCCCTGATGGCCGAGGTCGAGGGGCGGGCGGCCCAGGGGCACGTCACCGACGGGCGCGACCTGCTGCGCGCGATCGTCCTCGGTGTGGACGTCTCGACCTCGATCGGCAACGCGGTAACCAGCGCCCTCCGGTTCTTCCGCCCCGCCACCGCCGGAGGGTTCGGGGCGACGGCGGCCGTCGGCGCGATCGCCGGCCTCGACCGCGACACACTGATGGACGCCTTCGGCCTGTACTACGGTCAGGCCGGCGGCACCATGCAGGCCCACACCGAGGGGTTGGCCATGCTCGCCATGCAGGCCGGCTTCTGTGCCCGCGACGCCGTCGTCGCCGTGCGCCTCGCCGAGCAGGGCATCCCCGGCACCCGCGGCACCCTCGAGGGACCGTTCGGGTTTCTGCGGCTGATGGAGGACGCTTACGACCGCGATGTGCTGCTGGGCGGGCTTGGCGATGTCTGGCGGATCACCGAAGTCGCGCACAAACCCTTTCCAAGCGGCCGGGCGACCCATGGCATCGTCGATGCGGTGTCCTCGCTTCGTGCCGAGCACGGGTTTTCCGCCGCAGACGTGGCGGCGGTGAAGGCGGCGGTACCGCCGCTGACGCACCGTCTGATCGGGCGGCCCGTAACCGGCGACATGAAGGCCAACTACGCGCGCCTGTCCGGCCCCTACACGGCGGCGCGGATGCTCCTGACCGGAACGCTCGACCTCGACGATTTCACCGAGGCGGCGCTGCGCGACCCGGCGACGCTGGACCTCGGCGCGCGGATCACCGTCGCAATCGACCGCAATCCGGATCCCAACGCGTTCTCGCCGGTGACGGTGGCCGTCACTTTGAAGGACGGCCGACGGCTCGAGCAGCCCGTCGATGTCGTCTACGGCAACCCGGCCCGACCTATGAGCCGATCGGCGCATCTCGACAAGTTTCGCCGGAATGTGGCCCATGCCCGCGGTGATCTGCCGGCGGAGAACGCCGAGAGGCTGATCGGTCTGGTCGACAACCTGGAGAGCGTCGACGACGTTCGCGTCCTCGTCGATCTCATGGTTCCGGCGTGACAGCGCCCGTCCCGGACGCTAGGGATGGGCGATGATGCAGGGGGATCACCGAAACAGCGTTCGGCGTCGATGACGGGCCTGGCGGATCTGTCGCTCGCCGAGATGGTGGGCGGGCTCGAGGACGGCGCGATCTCGTCCGTCGACCTGGTGGCGGCTCATATCGCGGCGATAGAGGCGCGAAACACCGTTCTGAATGCCGTCTGGGACCTGGACGCGGAGGGGGCTCTGAAGGCCGCGCTCGACAGCGACGCCCGGCGCGGCCGGGGCGAGGCGCTGTCGGACCTGGACGGAGTTCCGGTCGGACTCAAGGACAATATCGATGTCGCCGACAGACCCAGCAGCAGCGGTCTCGCGACCGACTGGACACCGAAGACCGATGCGGCGGTGACGGCGCGGCTGCGCGAGGCCGGCGCGATCCCGTTGGCGAAACTCGCCATGCACGAGGCGGCGTTTGGCGCCACGAGCGACAATCCCCACCGGGGCCGTGTCGACAACCCCGTTCTGCCGGGCCACACGCCTGGCGGCTCCTCCGGCGGATCGGCGGCGGCGGTGGCGGCCGGTCTGTTGCCGCTGGCCATCGGCACCGACACTCTGGGGTCGGTTCGGATCCCTGCGGCCTACTGCGGGGTCGTCGGGTACAAGCCGAGTTTCGATCTGATCCCGACGGACGGGGTGACGCCGCTGTCCTGGACGCTGGATCACGTCGGCCTGCTTACCCGCTCGATCGCCGATCTGGCGCTCGCCCTGCCGGTGCTGGCCATGGCGGAAGCCGAGCCGATGGATTTGCGCGGACTGACGCTCGGCTGGCCGGCCGAGGTTGATGCCTGCGAGGTCGAGCCGGCGGTGCCGGGGGCAATCGACGCCGCCCTCGACCGTTTGCGCGCGGCGGGTGCCACCGTCCGCCAGGTCCGGCTCGGACTGGGCGACCTTTCGGCGCTGCGCCGCGCCGCGCTGCTCGTCGTGGAGGCGGAGGGGGCGGTGGCCCTGGAAGAGATCTGGCAGGCCGAGCCGCAGGCGCTTTCCGAGTCCCTCACGGCGATGCTGGCCTACGGGCGCGATGCGCCGGCCGCCCGGTTCGTGAAGGCCTTTCGCCGGATCGAGGATTCGGGCGAGGCGATCAACGCCGCGCTTGAGCAGGTCGACGCCCTGATCCTGCCGACGGCGCCGCAGACCGCATTCGCCGCCGACGCCGAGGTGCCGGTGCATCAGGCGGACCTGACCTCGATCGCCAATTACGCCGGCGCACCTGCGGTCAGTCTGCCGCTCCCCGGCGTCGCCGCGCCGGTGGGCCTGCAACTGGTTGGTGGTTTCTACGAGGATGCCCGGCTGGTCGGCATGGCGCTGGCGGTCGAGGATCTATTGCGCGGGTAGGGCGCCGGGGATAGGGCGCCAAGGGTAACGTGCTGGGGCTACCCGCCGATCCGCACTGCGCTCGCCAGCTGCTTGACCGTCTTTGTCACCGCCATGGCGACGATCTTGCCGGTCTTGCGGTTCTCCTCGGCGACGGCGACGTCCTCCGTGAAGCTGAACGACCCGAACGCACCGCGCGCCTCGACGGTGATGACATGGGTGTCGATGGTCGGGTCGGCGACGATCACGAGCCGGGTGCGGTCGAGCCCGATGCCGGCCAGCGCGACGGCGGCGGAGATGTTCACGTTCTGCGGATAGGTCGCCGCTCCCTCGCGCGCCGTCCCGTCGAAGATCACAGTCGGTTCCGTCATGGCTGCGAGGTCGTAAAGCCCCTCCGCCGCGGTGCCGTACCAGGCACTGGGGTCCTTGCGCACCGTCATCTCCACCGCATCCAGGCCGCCGACCGCCGCACCGGAAAGGATGTCGAGAGCGCCGATCCCAGCGGACGCGAGGGTGAGGGAGGTGCCGCCGGTTTCCGCCGCCTGGCGGCAGCGCTCGTACAGGGCGTCGTCGGTGAAGGCGCCGATCGAGGTGACGATCACCCGCGTGCCGCGTTCCAGCAGCGGGACGACGTGATCCTGCACCGCCCGATGACCCGCGCCTTCGAGCACCACGTCGAAACCGATGTCGAGAAACGCCGCCGGATCGGTCAGGTAGCGCGGACCGGAGTCGCTCGCGGGACGCGGGCTGCGGACCAGTACGGCGGGGATCTCGACCCGGCCGGAGAGCTCGCGCGCGACGAAGTCGACCACATGGGCGCCGATGGCGCCGGCGCCGATGAGGCCCAGGCGCAGGGGGGATTTGTTTGTCATGCCTTGAGCTTACGCGAGGACATCGACGCGCCCAAGATGCGAACCGCCGCCTGGGCTATTCCGCGGCGGGGGGCTCGTCGATCCAGCCGTCATCCTGCAGCGGCAGCCATTGCAGCTCAGATTCGAGCAGGAAGTCGATGGTGTGGACCACCGTGGTGTCGTCCTCGATCAGCACGACATTGTAGGACGGGGCGAGGGGACCGTGGGCGATGGCGCCGCGGTCTACGAGATCCGGCGCGTTCGGATGGTTGGTCGAGCGCGGGGCCGACATCGGGATGCCGCACACGCTACCGGAGAGGGTGAAATGGCAGTGGCCGAAGAACACGTGGCGGACGATGTCGCGGTAGTCCTGCAGCAACTGGCGCACCGACGGCCCCTCGATCAGGCCGATCAAATCGGCCGAGCGGGCGCCGACCGGACAGGGGTGATGGTGCATGAACACGTAGACCGCGGTGTCGTCGGACCTTGCCCGTGCCAGTTCGCCGGACAGCCAGGCCTGGCGGTCCGGGCCGTAGCGTCCGGCGTGGGTGCCCGGCGCCGTGGTATCGAGATAGAGGAACCGACCGGCGACCGTGTCCTCGGCGTACTGGACGTAGCCGTTGGCGTCGACCGGTACCTCGGGAAACACCTCGCGGAAGGTCGGGCGGTCGTCGTGATTGCCGATCATCAGCCTCGGCGCCAGCGGAGAGCCGTCCAGCAGCTCGCGCAGGCGCTCGTAGGAGGCGCGTTGCCCGTGATGGGTCAGATCGCCGGTGATGACCACCCGGTCGGCGTCGCGGTGCTCCTGCTCGATATGGGCGAGGCAGGCCTTGAAGTTGGCGACCGGCTCCTGGCCCAGGATTTCCTGATCGTGGATGTGGATATCCGAGATGTGGATGAGCTTCACGTCGTCCCCCAAGTGTGAGTCGCGGGACTGTACAGTCTGCGTGTGACAGATCTTAGAGCGCGATCGGTTCAGATCGAACCGATCTGAACCGTGAATCGCCCTCTAAGTCATTAGAGACGGACCACATTCACACGATCGAACGTCTCCGTTCGATCGTGTTTCACTTCAGACTACACAGGCGTGTTACCGCTGTCCGCGCACCACCCGGCCCGGTAGGGCGCCGGTCGCGGTCCCGTCGCGGTAGGTCACCTGGCCCGAGTTGATCGTGGCGGCGTAGCCGGTCGACTTCTGCAGCAGACGCTTGCCGCCGGCCGGCAGATCGAAGGTCACGTAGGGATCCGAGAAGCCAACCGCGTCCCAGTCGATGACGTTCACATCGGCCTTCTTGCCCGGCGCCAGGACGCCACGGTCCGACAGACCGGCCGCACCGGCCGTGTCCGAGGTCAGCCGACGGATGACGTCTTCCATGGGGAAGCGCGAGCGGTCGCGGCCCCAGTAGCTCATCAGCCAGGTCGGGAACCCGGCATCGAGGATGAAGCCGACATGGGCGCCGCCGTCGCCGAGGCCCATGATCACGTTCGGATCGGCCAGCATCGCTTCCGGCGTCGACATGTCGTAGTTCACGAAATTGACCAGTGGCGTGTAGATGAACGCCTTGCCGTCGCGCTCCAGCAGGATGTCGTAGGCGACCTCCTGGGCGGTGCGGCCCTCGCGCTCGGCGATGGCGGCGATCGACTGGTCGCGCGCCGGCTCGTAGTTGGCCGGCGAGCCGAGACGGAACATCTTGGAGAACGAGATCCGGTGGATCAGGGGGAAGGTGCTCTCCTTGATCGGATCGTCGGCCAGGATCTTCGCCCGTACCTCCGGATCGCGCATCGCCTCGACCCGCTTGTCCAGCGGCAGATGAGCGATGGAACGGTAGGTCCTGGTGCCTGAGAACGGGTTCTGGCTGCCCTCCAGGCCGAGCAGGATGCCGATGGGGCGCGGCGCCGCAACCGGGCGGATTGACAGGCCGTCGGCCCTGGCCTCGTTCGACATGCGCATCAGGTCGCGCCAGAAGTCCGGACGGTCATGGCGCTGGGTGAGGGAGAACACCGCGGTGCGGCCGCTCTTCTCGACCACGCGGCGCAACACGGCGAACTCGCCCTCGGGGCTCGGTTCGTTCCAGTCGGAGACGATCTCAAGGAAGCCGGAGCCGGCCTCCTTCATACCCATGGCGATGCCGGTCAGTTCGTCCTCATGGGCGCGCAGGGTCGGCGTGAGGTCGCCGGCCAGCGTCTTGTGGCTGATGGTCCGCGAGGTGGAGAAGCCGAAGGCGCCCGCCTCCATCGCCTCGCGGGTCAGGTCCCGCATCCGGGCGATATCGGCCTGGTTGGCCTGCTCGTGCTGAATCGCCCGCTCGCCCATCACATAGACGCGCAGGGCGGCGTGCGGCAGCAGGGTGCACAGGTCGATGTCGCGGGGCAGACGGTCAAGCGTGTCGAGATACTCGCCGAAGGTCTCCCACTGCCAGTTCAGGCCCTCGTGCATCACCGGGCCGGGAATATCCTCCACGCCTTCCATCAGCTCGACCAGCTTCTCGCGGTCGGCCGGCTTGCAGGGGGCGAAGCCGACGCCGCAGTTGCCCATGACCGCGGTGGTCACGCCGTGCCAGGCCGAGGGGGCCATGTGCCGGTCCCAGACCGCCTGGCCGTCGTAGTGGGTATGGATGTCGACGAACCCGGGGGTGACGATGCGACCCTTGGCGTCGATCTCCTCGGGCGCGGTGGCGCCGCCGACATCGCCGACCGCCAGGATCCGGTCGCCGGCGAGTGCCACGTCGCCGTCGTAGGCCGGCGCGCCGGTGCCGTCGACGATCGTGCCGCCGCGGATGATGAGGGTCGGGGTGGGGGTCATGGCGTTCCTCCGAAAGGATTTCCTCGGCGGCCGTTGGCTGGCGCCGCTTTTCGTTGTCTTGGCAATCATAATCTAGCCAATCGCCGGGAAGCTAGACACGACCGCACCCGCGCAAGGGCTTTCTGCGGGCCAAAAAGACGCCTACGATCAACGTCCCGCCAACGGCGTGCCGCCGTGCGCGCGACCCCGGAATCCGATCGATGTCCAAACACGACGGCCGACCAGCGGCCGCGCCCTCTTCGGAGGAGAGTCCGACGACCGACGCCCAGTCGGATCGACCGACGCTGGCGATCGCCATGCTGCTGTTCGCGATGCTGGTGTTCACGGCCATGGACGGGATCGCCAAGGGGCTGGCCGGTCAGGGCATGCCGCCGGAGCGGATCATTCTGCTGCGCTTCGTTCTGGTCTCCGCGATCCTGGCGCCGGTCGTGGTCGTCCGGTGGCGCCACAGGCCGATGCGGACGTCGCGGCCGCTCCTCCATATCCTGCGCGGCGTGCTGCTGATCTCGTCGGCGACCCTGTTCGTCTACGCCATGCGGGCCCTGCCGCTGGAGACCGCAACCGCGATCGGCTTCGCCTCGCCGCTCTACGTCACGGCGCTGTCGATCCCGTTTCTCGGCGAGAAGGTCGGCGCCCGGCGCTGGGCCGCCGTCGGCATCGGCTTCGTCGGCATCCTGGTGATCCTGCGGCCGGGCACGGGGGCGTTCGTGCCGGAGATGCTGATCCCGCTGGTTTCGTCACTGTGCTGGGCCTGCGGCCTGATCATCACCCGGGCGATGCGCGGACGCGAAGGCCCGCTGACGATCCTGGTCTGGTCGACCGGCAGCGGCATGCTGGTGATCGCGCCCCTGGGACTGTCGGGATGGGAGATGCCGACGGCCACCCAATGGGGAATGCTGGCGGTCATCGCGCTGTGCCACGCCGCCGGGCAGTACCTGACGATCCGCGCCTTCATGATGGCTTCGGCGTCGCTTCTGGCGCCGTTCTCCTACAGCACCATCGTCTGGGCGACGCTGATCGGGTTGTTCGCCTTCGGCTCGTATCCGGATCCGGCGACCATCGCCGGCACCGCGCTTCTGGTCGGCGCCGGGCTCTATGTCTGGCACCGCGAGCGTCGGGTCACCGGACAGCCGACGGTGCCCGGCGGCTCGATTTCCGAGGCGGCACAGGAGATCGAGGCCGTGGGCGAGGACGAAGGCCCGCCTTCAGAACGTCCGGGCACCGGTGACCGGTAGCATCACCGCGTAGATCGAACTGGTACCGGCGATGAACATGCGGTTGCGCTTCGGACCGCCGAATACCAGGTTGGCGACCCGCTCCGGGATCCTGATCCGCCCGATCAACTCGCCCTCGGGCGTGTAGCACTCGACCCCGTTGCCGGCGCTGGTCCAGATCCGCCCCTCGGTGTCCAGGCGAAACCCGTCGAAGATCCCGGTCTCGCACGTCATGAGGACGTCGCCGCCCGACAGGGTGCCGTCATCGGTCACCTCGAACCTGCGGATGTGCCGGTTGCCGTCCTTGTACCTGGTGAAGCCGCTGTCGGCGATGTAGAGGGTCCGCTCGTCGACCGAAAAGGCGAGTCCGTTGGGCCGCTGGAAATCGTCGGCGACAACGGTCAGCGCGCCGGTGTCTGGGTCCAGCCGGAAGACGTAGTCGCCGTCCTGTTCCTGCGGCGCGGCGAAGCCCTCGTAGTCGCTGTCGATGCCGTAGGCCGGATCGGTGAACCAGATCGACCCGTCGGACCGTACGACCACGTCATTGGGGCTGTTCAGCCGCTTGCCGTCGTAGCTGTCGGCGAGTACGCGGATCGAGCCGTCGTGTTCCGTTCGGGTGACGCGCCGCGTTCCATGCTCGCAACTGACGAGCCGACCCTGGCGATCGACGGTATGGCCGTTGGTGTAGTGGCCGAGGCCGCCGCGGAATACGCCGGTCTCGCCGGTGCACTCGTCCCAGCGCATGATCCGGTCGTTGGGAATGTCGCTCCACACGAGCGAGCGCTGGGCCGGAAAATAGGCCGGCCCCTCGGTCCAGCGGCCGCCGGTCCAGATCCGTTCGACGCTGGCCGAGGTCTTGACCAGCAGGCGGAAGCGGTCGTCGAGAATGTCGAACTCGTTTTCGGCCAAGGCGGCCTCCTATCGGTTGATGCGCGCGAGGAAGGCGCGAATTCTGCCGGCGTTGGCGCCGAAATCGTGCTGGCCGACCCGTGACCGCGAGCGCACGTCCACCCGCGTCGCGGCGCCCTCGCCACGGATGCGGACCACGATGTCGTCCTTGAACCGCAGGACGCGGGTTGTCGCCACCGCTTCGATCCGCCCCTGCGCCGGGTCCTCGGCCCGGATCACCCAGCCCATGTCGAGCGCTGCGGCACGCGCCCGGTCGAAGACGGCCTGCTCCGGCCAGTCCATGACCAGGGGGCCGAGATCCGGGTAACCGGCGCGCTGCCGGTCTGCGTACTCCGCCGGGTAGGGCGGTGCGTCGAGCACGGCGAAGGCCGGCGGGTCGCCGAGATCGGTGGTGATGTCGTTGATCGCCGGGAGAACGAAGAAAGCCTGGAATGTCGGTGCGGCGACGTACAGGACGGCAAGCAAGCCGCCGGCCAGGACGCAGAGCAGCGAGTAGGTGACCTTCGCGCGCCCGGCCACCGCGTCATCCTTCCAGGAAGTCCCGGGTCCAGCCCGCGTAGTCGCCGTCGCGGGTGACCCGCTTCATCAGTTCGCCGGAGGCCACACCCTCGAGCTTCGCCGGCGAGACCCCGTCGCGCAGGGCCTTGAGGGTCGCGTAGGTCGCCTGCACCGCGGCGGCGAAGGGCTGGTGGCCGGTCAGGCAGATCCGTACCCCGAGCGAGGCCAGCCAGTCCGCGTCGCGCAGTTCCTCCGGCAGACCGCCGAGCATGATCGGCAGTGAGGTTTCCGCGGCGACCGCTTCCAGGTCCGATCTGGTCGTTCCGCCGACCAGGAAGATCGCGTCGACCCCGGCGGCGTCATAGGCGCGCACACGGGCGATGCAGTCGTCCAGGCCCGTGACTGCGAGCGCACTGGTGCGCCCGAAAATCGAGAGGGAGCTGTCGACCCGGCCGGAAATCGCCGCCTTCATCTTGCCGACACCTTCCTCGACCGAGAGCAGCGTCGTCTTGCCGCCGGAGCCGTAGACGTAGGGAAGGACGGTGTCCTCGATGCTCATGCCGGAGATGCCGGCGATCTCGAGCTCCTCGACCGTGCGCCGCACGTTGAGCGCGTTGCCGTAGCCATGGTCGGCGTCGACCATCAGCGGCAGGGCGGAGGCGCGGCAGATCCGGCCGGCCTGGTCCGCGAACTCGCTGAGCGTGAGCACGATAAGGTCCGGCGCGCCGAGCACGGTCATCGAGGCGACGGAGCCGGCGAACATGCCGATCTCGAACCCGACTTCCTCGGCGATCCGGGCCGAAATGGGATCGTAGACCGATCCCGGATAGACACAGGCCTTGCCGTCCAGCACCGCGCGAAAACGCTCGCGCCGCTCGCTCCACTTCATGTCGTTCTCCACCCTTGCCGTCTTGTTGGCCAGGAGACTAGCGGGGGCAGGGGCGACGGACCAGAGGTTGCAGCCTCAGGTCTCCTTGTCGCCGGTGGCGATCGCCTTCGCGATCTCGTCGGCCGGGATGTCGTCGAAGGAGGCGTAGTTCATGCGGTAGAGCCGGGCGTACAACCCGTCAGCGGCCATGAGTTCGTCGTGGCTGCCCTGCTCGACGATCTCGCCGCCCTCCAGCACGATGATGCGGTCGGCCCCGCGGATGGTCGCGAGCCGGTGGGCGATGACCATGGCGGTGCGGCCCTTCAGCAGGCGGGCGAGCGCGCGCTGGATCTCCAGCTCGGTATAGCTGTCGATGCTGGCGGTCGCCTCGTCCAGCACCAGGATCTTGGCGTCGGCGAGAAGCGCGCGGGCGAAGCTGATGAGCTGACGCTGACCGAGCGACAGGTTGGCGCCGCGCTGGTCGAGCTGGGTCTCGTAGCCCTTGTCCAGGCGCATAATGAACTCGTGCGCGCCGACCGCCTTGGCCGCTTCCTCGACCTGTTCGCGGGTCGCACCGGTTCGGGCGTAGCGGATGTTCTCCTCGATGGTGGCGGAGAACAGGAACGGTTCCTGCAGCACCATGGCGATGTGCCGGCCGAGGCTGTCCTGGGTGACGTCGCGCACGTCGCGGCCGCCGACCAGGACCTGGCCCTCCCAGACGTCGTAGAAGCGGTGGACGAGGGCCGTCGTGCTGGTTTTTCCGGAACCGGTCGGCCCGACCAGGGCCACGGTTTCGCCCGGCTTCACCTGGAAGCTTATGTGCCTGAGGATGGGGTTCCCCGCCACATAGCCGAAGGTGACGTCGCGGAATTCGATCGCGCCGTCGATCTCGGCAGGGTCCTCGGCCCCGGGCGCATCCTCGACCTCGACCTCGACATCCATCACCTCGAAGATCCGCTGCCCGGCGGCCATGGCCCGCTGCATGATGCTGTACTGCAGGGTGAGCGAGCGGATCGGATCGAAGAACCGCTGCACGTAGAACAGGAAGGCGACCATCACGCCGATGTCGAGGGTGCTGTCGAGCACCATCGACCCGCCGATTATAATGACGATCGCCATGGCCGAGCCGGTCAGGGTGTCGACGATCGGCACCATCACGTTGGTGTAGCGCGAGGCGAGCAGGTGGGCGTCCAGGTTCTCCCGGGCCTTCTCCTCGAACAGGTCGAAGTTCACCGTCTCGCGGCGCAGTTCCTGGATCGCGCGGATGCCGTGGACGTTTTCGGCGAGTGCGGCATTGGTCGTGGAACTGGCCTCCCGGGCGCGCATGAAAGCCTTTCGGGCCAGCGGCAGCCAGACGATCCGGACCAGGAACAGAAGCGGCAGAACCGACAGGGTCAGCCCGCCCAGCACCGGATCCAGGCTGAGCAAGACGACGACGATACCGACCAGGAGCACCAGGTCGCCGATGGCGAAGATCGAGGACTCTAGGAACTCCTGCAGGGCGTAGACGTCGCCCTGCAGCCGCGACATCAGTCGGCCGACCTCGGTGCGGTCCATGAAGGAGAGGGAGACCACCTGCAGATGGGCGTACATCGCGCGGCGCAGATCGAACAGCAGGCGCTGGGCGGTGCGGCCGATCAGGGTTTCCATGAAGTGGTTGGCGGCGTAGTTCAGCACCACGACGCCGAGGAACCCCGCGACGAAGACCTGCAGCAGGTCGAGATCGCCCGCCCCGTCGGCAAGCGCCATGTCGATCGCCGCACGCACCAGCAGCGGCAGTGTGAGCTGGGTGAGGGTGAAGGCCAGGACGCAGCCGAGGCCGATCAGCAGCTGGCGGCGATAGGGCACCAGATACGCCATGAAGCGCTTGACCACCCAGGGGTCGAAGGCGCGGCCGAACAGTTCCTCGTCCTGACTGATCTGCGAGCCGACGACGGCGAGCGGCGGACGCTCCGTCTCGGCGGCGCGGCGCGCGGCGTCGTGCTGGTTCTGCGACGTCGTCATGCCACACCCCCGGTCTTCGGACCCGCCCCGGTACGGGCCTGAAGGTCATACAGCTGGGCATAGCGGCCGCCGAGCTTCATGAGCTCGTCGTGGCTGCCGCGTTCGACGATGCGCCCGGCCTCCAGGAACACGATCTCGTCGGCGTGCATCAACGAGGACAGCCGGTGAGCGATGACGATGACCGCCCGCTCGCGGGTATAGTCCTTGAGTGCCTCGCGGATGCGGCGTTCGGTGGCGGCATCGATGGCGGCGGTGCTGTCGTCCAGGACCAGGACGCGCGCGTCCGGCAGGATCGCACGGGCGATGGAGAGGCGTTGGCGCTGGCCGCCGGAAAGCGAGACCCCGCGTTCGCCCACGAGGGTCTCGTAATGGTTCGGCAGCGCCTTGATGTAGTTGTGCAACTGCGCCGTCTGCGCCGAGCGTTCGATGCTGGAGCGGCCGGCCCAGGGATCGCCGTAGGCGACGTTGTGGTCGATGCTCGCGGTGAACAGGAACGGCTCCTGCTGGACGATGGCCACGGCCTGGCGCAGGGAGGCGAGGGTGACGTCGCGGATGTCCTGGCCGTCGATGGTGATGCGCCCGGCGGTCACGTCGTAGTACCGGCCGAGAAGCTGGGCGATCGTGGTCTTGCCGGAACCGGGCGGGCCGACGATCCCGATCATTCTCCCGGGCCGCGCCTCCAGGTCGATGCCGGCGAGCGTGCGGTCGTCCTTGGCCCAGGTGGGGTAGCGGAAATCGACGCCCTCGAACCTCACCACGCCCTCGGTGATCTCCAGGTCGGCGGCGTCCGGCCGGTCGGCGATCGATGGCTGCAGGTCGATGACGTTGAACAGCCGCCCGCCGCAGGTCGAGGCGCGGGCGATGGAATTGATCATCCAGCCGATCTGGCGCACCGGCATCTGCAGGATCAGCATGAAGGTCAGCGCCTCGGTCAGCTGACCCAGCGTGATCTCGCCGGCCGCCACCTTGGCGCCGCCGACCCACAGCGTCAGCCCCATCGCCAGGAAGTAGACGAAGGTCATCTGCGTGGTCGACAGCACGAACAGCCGGACCCGCCGGCTGGCGATCGCGAGGCCCTCGGCCGAGAACCTGTCGTAGCGCGACAATTCGAAGGCCTGGGCGGCGAAGGCCCGGACCACGCGGATCCCGCCGAGGTTCTCCTCCATGACCTTGGTCAGCTCGGACATCTTGTCCTGCAGCGCGATCCAGGTGTCGCGCAGCTTCAGGCGGGCCAGCGAGGCGCGGACGCCGACGATCGGCACGAAGCTCAACGCGACGCAGGCCAGCACCGGGTCGTTGCGGAACAGGATCACCGCGCCGCCGCCGATCAGGACGGTGAGCAGCACGCTGCGCAGGATGCCGGTATCGACCCACAGCCGCACGCCCTCGATGTCGAGGATGCCGCGCGTCATCAGGTCGCCGGTATGGACCCGGTCGTGCCAGGACAGGCTGAGCCGCTGGAGCTGTCGGTAGTAGTCGAGCCGCAGGCGGTAGCCGATCAGCTGGCCGACCGCCTCGCCCTGGTAGTTGTGCAGCATGGTGAAGATGCCGCGCAGGGTGGCGGCGGCGAGCAGCATCAGGGCGGTGGTGAGCAGCGCCGACTCCGCCGCCGTGTGGTCGGAGACCCCGGCCGCGGCGTCGCGCAGAAGGCCCTGGGCCTGGTCGACGGCCCGGCCGAGATACTGCGGCACCATGAGCTGGAACAGGCCGCCGAGGACGGTGGCGACCACGGCAACGGCCATGCGGGCACGATGGCGGAACGCCATCGCCGTGATGCGCAGAAGCACGCCGGTATCGACCTTGGAGACGTCAATCCGGTAGTCGCCGTCGACCTGGTTGTCGAGGCGTTTCGCAGGGTCGGGCGCGGAGGCCATGAGATGATCCGTCGGGGGGAACGGGGCCGCGGACTATGCCAGATCCCGGCGCGGAAGGCGAGGGGCGTGCAGGGTAGGCGATACGCAGCATCCACCGGCCGGCGCCTTGTCGGCGGCCGCCTGCGGGCTCCCGCGGTGGTCCGGGACGGTCGGTGTCAGTAGACCAACTGGTCCTCGCCGCTGGAGCCGCCGAGTACGATCTCGCCGCGGTCGGCCAGGTCCTTGGCCGACTGCACCATCGCCGTCTGGCTGTCCTCGACGTCCTTGAGGCGGATCGGACCGAGCGCCTGCATGTCCTCGCGCATCAGCTTGGCGGCGCGCTCCGACATGTTGGCGAAGAACAGGTCGCGCAGTTCCTCCGAGGCTCCCTTGAGGGCGATCGTCAGCTTGTCCTTGTCGACGGCGCGCAGAAGGGTCTGCACCCCGGCCGGATCCAGGCGGTTTAGGTCCTCGAAGGTGAACATCAGCGAGCGGATCTTCTCCGCGCTGTCCTTGTTGCGTTCCTCAAGGGCCGACAGGAAACGGCTCTCGGTGGCGCGGTCGAGACTGTTGAAGATCTCGGCCATCATCTCGTGGCTGTCGCGCCGACTGGTGCGCGCCAGGTTGGACATGAACTCGGTGCGCAGCACCCGTTCGACGTCCTTCTCGATCTCCTTGTTGACCGCCTCCATGCGCAGCATGCGCATGACGACTTCCATGGCGAAGTTCTCCGGCAGGGTGGCGAGCACCTTGGCGGCGTGGCCCTGCTGGATCTTGCCGAGGATGACGGCGACGGTCTGCGGATACTCGTTCTTGAGGTAGTTCGCCAGGACCTGCTCGCTGACGTTCGCCAGCTTGTCCCACATCGTGCGACCCGCGGGACCGCGGATCTCCTCCATGATGTCCTCGACCCGGTCCTCGCCCAGGACCTTGGCCAGGAGGCGCTGGGTCGAATCCATGGAGCCGACCAGCGAGCCGGTGGAGGACACCTGCTCGGCGAACTCGACGAACAGCCGCTCGACGATGTTGGAGGACACCATGCCGAGGCCGGCCATCACCTGGGAGATCTCCTTGATCTCCTCGTCGTCCATCTGGCCGAACAGCGCCGCTGCCTGCTGCTCGCCGAGCGACATCAGCAGGATGGCGGCCTTCTCCGGCCCGGTGATGCTGCGGTAGTCCTCGCGGGTGCGCGTCCCCATGGCGTCCTCTCCATCAGCGGAGTCGCCGGCCACTCTCCCCAACGGCGGACGACCCTCTACGCGTCGAAACTAGGCGAATCGCGTTACTGAATCGTAACGAAGAACGCCGGGAATATCGAGAATTTCTTTGAAACCCGCCACTTCTCGGCGCCCCGGCGTGTCAGATCTTGCGGTCGCGGGGGTTGTAGAAGCGTGGCATCGAGGGAGGCGCCTTGGTCGGGGGCAGGGGTGGGGGAACGATCTCCACGTTCAGGTCGCCCAGTTCACTCTGGCGTCGGTTCTCGAACGGGTTGCGCAGGATGAGCTTGCTCTGCTTGCGCATGGCGGTGTCGATGTCCTCCTCCAACCGTTCGGCCGTCCGGATATCCCAGGGGAACTTGTAGTAGCGCGGCTCCAGTTCGCCGTTGAGGCGCAGCCACATGTAGATCGCCTCGCCCTCGGCCAGACTGACGGCCAGGACCTCGGCGGCGTCGACGTCGCGTTGCAGCCACTCCATGGACTGCGGTTTCGGCCGGCTGAGGAACTCGACGAACTGGACGTAGCTGACCGGCAGCAACAGGGTGACGGCGACGACGGCGGCAATCCGGACCCAGGGCAGGCGGGGCGCCCAGATCGCCAGACTGGCGAGGACCGCGGCGATCGCCGTGGTGACCGCGAAGACGTAGATCATGTTGTCCATCTGTCCCTCCTGCTCGCTCAGCGGCGGGTGATGAGCGGATAGCGCAGGGTGCTCACGCTGTCCTCGACCAGGTCGCCGTCGCCGGTCAGGCGGAACCGGAAGGCGGTCTCCTCCTGATTGTGGCGATGCAGCTCGACCGTCGTCTCAAGAAGCTGCCGTGTCTCCTCCAGCGGGCGCTTGACGCTGACCACGACCTTGACCGGGACGACCTTTCCCTTGGGCGGCGGCCCGTACATGTGGACGTTGACCACGTACTCGCCGGCCGGAATGCCGCGGCTGTAGCTGACCTCGTAGTTCTCGTCGGTGGCATCGCCGATCGAGCCCAGGTCGTCGCGCAGCAGGTTGAAGACCTCGCCGCCCTGGTTCCAGAACCCGACCGGACCCTCGCCCGGCGCCTTCACCCACAGGTCGACGTCGTTCGGCAGTTCCGAAGGCCAGTGCATCTCGACGATGACGTTGCCCGGCGCGTTGGTGTCCTGGGTCTGGCGCTGTTCCTTGCTGATATGCGGCAGGAGCATGATGACCATGGCGACGAAGCCGATCAGGGCGAGCATGATGACGTCGCGGAACACCGTGTCCGTGCCGTCCTCCTCGAACTCGTCGAACGGATCGTGCATCGCCCGGTCCTAGCCGCCTCCGTCGCCGAGTTCCATGGTCGCGGTCAGCAGGTCGACCGTGCCGCCGGCCAGCAGTCGATAGTCGACGATCAGCCAGACGTAGAGCACCGCGCCGACCAGGGTTGTGTTGAGGGCGACCGACATGCCGGAGATCAGGGTGGCGACCATGTCCGCCACGTTGTCGGCGTCGGCCGCCCGGCTCGGGTCGACGCCGGAGAGCGCGATGATGAAGCCGATCACCGTTCCGATCAGGCCGAGGAACACAAGCGAGTTGGCGAGGTGGCGCACGACCGCGATCCGCCGTCCGAGGCGCAGGCGCAGCACCCCGCGCAGGCTCTCCCGGTCATGGGTGAAGCGGGCTCGTTCGAGGTATCCCGCGGCGGGCGATCCCTCGCGCGGGCTGCCGCGGTGCACGGCGTCGAGCTCGGCGCTGACCCGGAGCACGGCCGACAGACAGGCGGCCAGGCCGTAGGCGAAGACGGCGACGATGATGAGGCTGAGTTCGATCAGGTCGCCGTCGATCACAGCGTCGAGCCAGCCCTGAAAGTAGATCCCGGCGAGCAGGGCGGCGGCCACGACATTGACCAGCACGAAGCGGACAATCAGCAGGTATCGGAACATCGCACCCGTCTCGATTGGACCAAGTCGCCCATCAGACCCGTTCGCCGGGAGGTGTACAAGGGTCGCGAGAAGGCGCGTCGTTCACGTTATCTCGAACGGGTCCGCTCCCGGTGCCAGAAACGGTTCCAACGCCGCCACCACGCCGTCCGGATCCTCCTCGGCCAGATAATGGCCGGTCGGGACCGTTCCGCATGTCAGTGGACCGTCGCAATACCGCCGCCAGATTTCCGCCGGATCGTACCACTGTCCGATCTTACCCTTCGTTCCCCAAAGGGCCAGCAGCGGGCATCGGATGCGTTCGTCAGCCGCCCGGCTCGCGCGGTCGTGCTCCAGGTCGATGGTGGCGGCGGCCCGGTAATCCTCGCACATGCCCCGGATCATCGCGGGGTCGCGGGCCGCGGCGAGGTAGTCGGCTAGGGCATCGGGATGGAAGAAGCCGTCATCCTTCGGCTCGCGGTTGGTATGGGCGCGGAACCAGGTCTCCGGCGCAGCGGCGATGACACTCTCCGGGAAGGGATGGGGCTGGGCGAACCAGAACCAGTGATAGTAGCCGAGCGCGAAGGCCATATCGGTGCGTTCGAAGTGCTCGACCGTCGGGACGATGTCGAGCACGGCCAGCTTTTCGACCCGCTCGGGGTGGTCGAGGGCGAGGCGGTGCGCCACCCGGGCGCCCCGGTCGTGTCCGACCAGCAGAAACCGCTCGTGCCCCAGGGCGGCCATCAGGTCGACCACATCGCGGGCCATCGACCGTTTGGCGTAGGGCGCGTGATCGTCGGTCGCCGGCGGCTTGAAGGATCCCCCGTAGCCGCGCAGGTCGGGGCAGACCACCGTGTACCGCTCCGCCAGCCTCGGAGCGACGGCGTGCCACATCAGGTGGGTCTGCGGATTGCCGTGCAGCATGACCAGCGGTGGCCCGCCGCCGCCGTGGCGCAGACGTATGCCGCCGTCTTTCACGTCGATCGTGGTCAGCTCGAAGCCGTCGAAGAGCATCGGATTTCGCCTCCAGAGGGTCGGGCGATTGATAGCAGGTCTCCGGCTGGCTGGGCGTACTTTCAAAAGCGCCGGCTTGCTTTTATTGGGGGCCAGCGGGTAAGCGATGGGCAGACTGCCCGTTCGGGCATTCGGCGAGCTGTCAGGTGAATGATGCGTGTCCTGCTGACGGGCGGCACCGGCTACATCGGCTCGGCTGTCGCGCGCGACCTGCTGGGCGCCGGGCACGAGGTGCTCGCCCTGGCGCGCAGCAGGTCGTCGGAAGACAAGGTGGCCGGTCTCGGATGTCGGCCGGTGGGTGGCGAGATGACCGACGCGGCCAGCTGGTTGCCCGGGATCGGCGACATCGACGGCGTCGTTCATCTGGCGGCGACGTTCGGCCCCGATATGGCGGCGGCGGAGGCGGCTTTCCTGGACGCGCTGATCGTCTGGCGCCGGACGCGGAGCGACCGACTGCCGCTGGTCTATACCGGCGGATGCTGGCTGTACGGCGCGGTCGGGGATGCGACGGCCGTCGAAGGAACGCCGTTCGATCCATTGCCCGCATTCGCGTTCATGGTCCAACACCGCGCCCGGCTGCTCGCCGAGCCGTCGCTGTCCACCCGGGTGGTGCATCCGGCCATGGTCTGGGATGCGGACGGCGGAACGCTCGCCCCCTTCGTCGCTGCCGCGGTGGAGGGAAGGCCTCCGGTTTTGACCGGATCGCGCGACACCCGTTGGACGATGGTGCATCGCGACGATCTCGCCCGTCTGTTCCGGCTGGCGCTCGAACGTGGCGAGGACGGGACGGACTATCATGGCGTCGGCGAGCCCGGCGTCGTGATCGCGGAGGTCGCGGACGCGATCGCCGCGCGGTACCAGGCCCCGGCTCCTGTCGTGCGTACGGTCTCCGATGCCGTCGCGGAACTGGGCGGCTGGGCGGCCGGGCTGGCCCTGGACCAGACCATGGACGCCCCGCGTACCCGGCGCTCGCTCGGCTGGCTGCCGCTGGCGCCGGGTGCGGTCGCGGCTCAGGCCGCAGCATCGGGAAGACCGCGCGATGTCTGACGCCACCGTCACCCGCGCCGAAGCGCTGAAGGGCCATGCGGCGATGTTGCTCTTCGCCTCGCTGATCAGCGGATCCTTCACCCTCGGTCATCTGACGGCGCCGCATGTCGATCCGGGCGCTCTGACGTCCCTGCGGTTCCTGCTTGCCGCGGCGGTCATGGCCGGGGCGATCCTGGCCGGCCGGAAAGGGGAGCGACGGCTTTCGGTCCGCGCGCCATGGCGGTTCCTGGTCCTGGGCATCCTGCTTGGCGCGTACTTCGTGCTGATGTTCGAGGCTCTGCGCCTGACGGACCCGGTGAGCCTCGCCGCGGTGTTCACCATGACGCCGCTGATGACCGCTCTGTTCGCCTTCGTCCTGCTGCGGCAACCGGTGGGACCCCTGGTCGCCGCCAGCCTGTTGCTCGCCGCGTCCGGCGCACTCTGGGTGATCTTCCGTGGTGACATGGCCGCGCTGCTGGCCTTCGACGTCGGCCGCGGCGAGCTGATCTTCCTGGTCGCCTGCGCCTGTCACGCCCTCTACATCCCGCTGATCACCCTGCTGAACCGGGGGGAAAGCGGTAAGCTGTTCACCCTGTGGACGGTGCTCGGAGGTTTCGTCGCGGTCACCGTATACGCGTTGCCGGCGATCCTGCGCACCAACTGGACCGGGCTGCCCGCGATCGTTTGGGTCACGCTGGTCTACGTCTCGGTCTTCGCGTCGGCGGTGACCTTCTTCCTGATGCGGTATGGCGCATTGCGGCTGCCGGCGGCGAAGGTGATGGCCTACGGTTACCTGATCCCGAGTATCGTCATCCTGCTGGAGGGACTGAGCGGCCATGGCTGGGTCGCGCCGCCGGTGCTGTTCGGCGTGGCGGCCACGGTGCTGGCGCTGGTCGTCCTGGTGGTGAACCGGGACAGCCGCAAGCCCGGTTCAGGCGGTTCCCGAACGCCTTGAAGCCGGACGCGTACCGTGCGCCGTTCACTCCGCCGGTCGCAGACCGCGGAGGATCACGTCCTCCATGAAGCGCTCGGCGCCGGCGAAGCGGTCGCTCTCGGTCACCCGCTCGCCGAGGACGGCGCGGACCTGCACGTCGAAATCTGCGTAGTGCTGGGTCATGGCCCAGATCGCGAAGATCAGGTGGTAGGGGTCGTGCATGACAAGCTTGCCGTCGGCGATCCACTGGCGGATCACCGCGACCTTCTCCTCCACCATGTCCCTGAGCTCGCCCTCGAGCACGTCCCGGATCAGCGGCGCGCCCGCAAGGACCTCGCCGGCGAACAGGCGCGACTCGCGGGGGCGAGCCCGCGACATCTCCAGTTTGCGGTCGATATAACCGCGGATCTCGTCCAGCGGCTCGCCGGCCGGGTCCAGCGCGATCAGCGGCTCGAGCCAGGTCTCGAGCGTGCGGCCGAGCACCGCCCGGTAGATCTCCTCCTTGCTGGAGAAGTAGTAGATCATGTTCGGCTTCGACATTCCGGCCCCGGCGGCGATCTCGTCGAGCGTCGTGCCGGCGAACCCGTTCTGGGAGAACGCCTCCAGGGCGGCGGAGAGAATTCTTCCCTCCTTCTCGACCTGGGCGGGAGTCCGGCGGCGGGTTTCGGTAGCGCGGGCCATGGGACTCCAGGGGATGCGGATTCACTGTATGCGCATGATTTTGCACAAAAAACCGGCAGGCATAGCTCAAACTATACCCTTGACCGGCCGGGGAGGCCTGATAGCCTAGTTTTTGACCATTTGGTCAAGGTCACTTCGATTACAGGCGGAAGTCGCGCGACCCGCAACCCCTCACGCTGACACGGTCTGAGGTGGGCGGCGGCCTCCCGGCGGCGAGAGGGAGTGCAGTATGTCGGCGGCCAGCAACCTGCGGATCAACGGCGACCGGCTGTGGGACAGCCTGATGGAGATGGCGAAGATCGGCCCCGGCATCGCAGGGGGAAACAATCGCCAGACCCTCACCGACGAGGATGCGGAGGGCCGGGCCCTGTTCCAGAAATGGTGCGAGGCCGAGGGCTGCACCATGGGCGTCGACAAGGCCGGCAACATGTTCTTCCGGCGCGAGGGCACCGATCCCGCAGCACTCCCGGTCTATGTCGGCAGCCATCTCGACACCCAGCCGACCGGCGGTAAGTACGACGGCGTGCTCGGCGTTCTGGGCGCGCTTGAGGTCGTGCGCACGCTGAACGAGGCCGGGGTGAAGACCAAACACCCGATCGTCGTGGTCAACTGGACCAACGAGGAGGGGACCCGCTTCGCCCCGGCGATGATGGCGTCGGGCGTGTTCGCCGGTATCCACACCCTCGACTGGGCCTATTCCCGCACCGACCGCGACGGCAAGACCTTCGGCGACGAGCTGAAGCGCATCGGCTGGGTCGGCGACGAGGAGGTGGGTGCGCGCAAGATGAAGGCCTTCTTCGAATTGCACATCGAGCAGGGCCCGATCCTGGAAGCCGAGGGCAAGGACATCGGCGTCGTCACCCACGGGCAGGGCCTGAGCTGGCTGCAATTCACCGTTACCGGCAAGGAAAGCCACACCGGCTCCACGCCGATGCCGATGCGGGTCAACGCCGGGCTCGGCATGGCGCGGATCACCCAGCTCGTCGACGAGATCGCCTGGAGCCACGAGCCCCATGCGGTCGGCGCCATCGGTCACTGCGAGGTCTATCCGAACTCGCGCAACATCATTCCCGGCCGCGCGGTCTTCACGGTCGACTTCCGCTCGCCGGACAAGGCGGTGATCGAGGACATGGAGACCCGCCTGAAGGAAGGGGCGCAGAAGATCTGCGACGAGATCGGCCTGACCCTGGAAGTGGAGAAGGTCGGCGGATTCGATCCGGTCGAGTTCGACGACGGCTGCGTGACCATGATCCGCGAGGCGGCCGAGCGGCTCGGCTACAGCCACCGCAACCTGGTTTCCGGCGCCGGTCACGACGCCTGCTGGATCAACCGGGTGGCGCCGACGGCGATGGTCATGTGTCCCTGTGTCGACGGGCTGAGCCACAACGAGGCCGAGGAGATCTCCCCGGACTGGGCGCGGGCCGGCACCGAGGTGCTGTTCCAGGCGGTGGTCGAGGCGGCGGAGATCGTGACCTGACTGCCGCCGCGATCGGTGGGCGACGGTCGGCGGACTAGGACGGGGCAGAGGAGGAAAGAATGGCGAGCAAGGTGATCAAGGGCGGGACCGTGGTGACTGCCGACCTGACGTTCGAAGCGGATGTCCTGGTCGAGGGGGGCAGGATCACGGCGGTGGGGCCGAACCTCTCCGGCGACGAGGTTCTGGACGCTGCCGGCTGCTACGTGATGCCGGGAGGGATCGACCCGCACACGCACATGGAAATGCCCTTCATGGGCACCTACTCGGCCGACGATTTCGAGAGCGGTACCCGCGCCGGCCTGTCCGGCGGCACGACGATGGTCGTCGATTTCTGCCTGCCCGCGCCGGGGCAATCCCTGCTCGAGGCGATGCAGGCCTGGGACAACAAGTCCTCCAAGGCCTGTGCCGACTACTCCTTCCACATGGCGATCACCTGGTGGGGCGAGCAGGTCTGGAAGGAGATGGAGACCGTCGTCGATCGGGGCATCACCACCTTCAAGCACTTCATGGCCTACAAGGGCGCGCTGATGATCGACGACGACGAGATGTTCTCGTCGTTCCAGCGCTGCGCCGATCTCGGCGCCATGCCGCTCGTCCATGCCGAGAACGGTGACGTCGTCGCCCAGTTGCAGGCCAGGCTGATGGCCGACGGGAACACCGGGCCGGAGGCGCATGCCTACTCGCGCCCGCCCGAGGTCGAGGGAGAGGCGGCGAACCGCGCCATCATGATCGCCGATACCGCCGGCGTCCCGCTCTACATCGTTCACGTCTCCTGCGAGCAGGCCCACGAGGCGATCCGCCGGGCCCGGCAGAAGGGAATGCGGGTCTACGGCGAACCGCTGGTTCAGCACCTGGTGCTCGACGAGAGCGAGTACCAGCACCCGGACTGGGACCACGCCGCGCGTCGCGTGATGTCGCCGCCGTTCCGCTCCAAACTGCACCAGGATGGCCTCTGGGCCGGATTGGCCGCCGGGAGCCTTCAGGTGGTCGCGACCGACCACTGCGCCTTCACCACCGAGCAGAAGCGCTACGGCGTCGGCGACTTCACCAAGATCCCGAACGGGACGGGCGGGCTGGAGGATCGGCTGCCGGTGCTGTGGACCCGTGGGGTGAACGCCGGCCGGCTCACCATGAACGAGTTCGTGGCCGTGACCTCGACCAACATCGCCAAGATCCTGAACATGTACCCGCGCAAGGGCGCGATCCGCGAGGGCTCCGACGCCGATATCGTGGTCTGGGATCCCAAGCGCTCGAAGACGATCTCCGCCGATAGCCAGCAGTCGGTGATCGACTACAACGTCTTCGAGGGGATCGAGGTCACCGGTCTGCCGCGCTACACCCTGACCCGCGGCGAGGTTGCCGTGGTCGAGAGCGAGGTCAAGGCGCGACCCGGCCATGGTGAGTTCGTCAAGCGGCCCTCCAACCCGGCGCCGAACCGGGCGCTGTCCACCTGGAAGGAGATCACCGCCCCGCGCAAGGTCATCCGCGATCCGGCCAACATGCCGGCCGGCGTCTGAACCGACTGTCGACGCGTCCCGGCCTCGCCCCGGGGCGTGCGGCCGCGTCGCAACGTGTGCGACGCAATGAAAACGCCTGGGAGGGCGTCGCCTTGAACACAGCCGCGCCGTCTGGACCCCCTGCGACCGGACAGCCCGTGATCCGGGCCGAGCACCTGGACCTGACGTTTCGGACAGGCGACGGCCCGGTCCACGCCCTGAGCGATGTGTCCCTGACCATCGAGAAGGGCGACTTCGTCTCCTTCATCGGCCCGTCCGGCTGCGGCAAGACCACCCTGCTGCGGGTGATCGCCGATCTGGAACAGCCGACCGGCGGGACGCTCACCGTCAACGGCGTGTCGCCGGAGCAGGCCCGTCTGGATCGCGCGTACGGCTATGTGTTCCAGGCGGCGGCGCTCTATCCCTGGAGGACCATCGCCCGAAATGTCGCGCTGCCGCTGGAGATCATGGGCTATTCGAAGGCCGACCAGCGCGATCGGGTGGGGCGGACCCTGGATCTGGTCAATCTGACGGGTTTCGAGAACAAATTCCCCTGGCAGCTTTCCGGCGGCATGCAGCAGCGGGCCTCGATCGCCCGGGCGCTGGCCTTCGACGCCGACATCCTGCTGATGGACGAACCCTTCGGCGCGCTGGACGAGATCGTGCGCGACCATCTGAACGAGCAGCTTCTGCAGCTCTGGGCGCGGACGACCAAAACCATCGCCTTCGTCACCCATTCGATCCCCGAGGCGGTCTATCTCTCGACCAAGATCGTCGTCATGTCGCCGCGACCGGGACGGGTGACAGATGTGATCGAGAGCACGCTGCCGCGCGAACGGCCGCTCGACATCCGCGAGACACCGGAGTTCCTGGAGATCGCCCATCGGGTGCGCGAAGGGCTGCGGGCCGGCCATTCCTACGAGGACGCCTAGAATGTCCGTCGGCGGCAGGGTCGTCCCCGTGCTGGTGGTCGTCGCCGCCATCGTCGCGGTCTGGTACGCGGCCACGGTCTGGCTCAACACCCCGTGGCAGCTCGGTGTCTACGAGCGCGAGGGCAGGGAGTGGAGCGTCGGCGCGCTGGTCCACGATACGATGGCGCAGGAGCGCCCGGTGCTGCCGGCGCCCCATCAGGTGGCGATCGAGATCTGGAAGACCACCGTCGAGAAGAAGATCACCTCCAAGCGCAGTCTGGTCTACCACGCGTGGATCACCCTCTCGGCGACGCTGCTCGGCTTCGCCATCGGCACCGCGCTCGGCGTCGTCCTGGCGGTCGCGATCGTCCATAACCGGGCGATGGACACCTCGGTCATGCCCTGGGTCATCGCCAGCCAGACGATCCCGATCCTGGCCATCGCGCCGATGATCATCGTCGTGCTGAACGCCATCGGCCTGTCCGGCCTGCTGCCCAAGGCGCTGATTTCCACCTATCTCAGCTTCTTCCCGGTCGTCGTCGGTATGGTGAAGGGGCTGCGGGCGCCGGAAGCGATCCAGTTCGACCTGCTGCGCACCTACAGCGCGTCGACCGCCCAGGTTTTCTGGAAGCTGCGCTGGCCGGGGTCGATGCCGTACCTGTTCGCGTCCATGAAGGTCGCCGTGGCGATCAGCCTGGTCGGTGCCATCGTCGGCGAGTTGCCGACCGGTGCGGTGGCGGGGCTCGGCGCGCGCCTGCTGGCGGGATCCTACTACGGGCAGACCATCCAGATCTGGTCGGCACTGTTCGCCGCCGCGGCGCTGGCGGCGACGCTGGTGGCCCTTGTCGGCGTCGCGAACGCCTATGTGCTGCGGCGCATGGGGGGGCGGTCGTGACCCGCTTGCAGGCCGGTTTGGGCGCCGCGGTCGGTGGGCTCGGCGTGCTCGGGATCGTTCTTCCGGTGTCGGCGGAAACCGGTCTGCTGGACATCCCGCTCCTGGCCCTGTTCGCGGCACTGGCGGTCCTGTCGCTGGCACGGTTCCATCGCACGCTGCCGATCGCCGTCGATGGCGTGCTGACCGGGTTGGCCGGCGTCGCGCTGGTGTCGGCGCTGGCCGCCATCGACCGGGGCGGCCCCGGATACTGGTGCCTGGCGGTCTCCGGCTGGCTCGTCGCCTGGCTGTTCGTCGAGCGCCTGACGGCGGCCGGGGTCGGCCGCAGATGGTCCGGCGTTCTGGTCCCGGTCCTGTTCGGCGTGACGTTGCTGGTGATGTGGGAACTGGTGACGCGCGGATTGAACGTGCCGCAGGTGCTGTTGCCGCCGCCCTCGGCGATCGGCGTCCGGTTCGCCGCCTCGCTGCCGATCCTGTGGGCGGATTTCCAGCAGACCTTCCTGAAAGCGGTCCTGATCGGCTACGCGCTCGGTTGCGGCTCGGCCTTCCTGGCGGCCATCGCGATCGATCGTTCGCCCTTCTTGCAGCGCGGGCTGCTGCCGGTCGGCAACCTGGTGTCGGCCCTGCCGATCATCGGCATCGCGCCGATCATGGTGATGTGGTTCGGCTTCGACTGGCCGTCGAAGGCCGCGGTGGTCGTGGTCATGACGTTCTTTCCGATGCTGGTGAACACCGTGGCCGGGCTGGCCGAGGCCGGGCGCATGGAGCGCGATCTGATGCGCACCTACGCCGCCGGATACTGGCAGACGCTGATGAAGCTGCGACTGCCGGCGGCAGCGCCTTTCATCTTCAACGCGCTGAAGATCAACTCGACCCTGGCGCTGATCGGCGCCATCGTCGCCGAGTTCTTCGGGACGCCCATCGTCGGCATGGGCTTTCGCATTTCCACCGAGGTCGGCCGGATGAACGTCGACATGGTGTGGGCCGAGATCGCGGTCGCCGCTCTGGCGGGGTCCGCGTTCTTCGGTGCCGTCGCGCTGATCGAGCGCGCCGTCACCTTCTGGCATCCGTCCATCCGGCGCTGACGGGCCGGGCGAGGGGAGCCGACGCAACCGATCCGAACGGTCCCGGAGGGCCGGGCGGTGAATCGGCCGCGATGACGAGAACAGGGAGCACAGACATGCATAGACTGATTGCAGGAACGGTCATGGGGGCGATCGGCCTGGTCGCGTCCCAGGCGATGGCGGCGGACGAGGTGACGCTGCAGCTCAAGTGGGTGACCCAGGCGCAGTTCGCCGGCTACTACGTGGCCGCCGACAAGGGCTTCTACGAGGAAGAGAACCTCGACGTCACCATCAAGCCGGGCGGCCCGGACATCGCTCCGCCGCAGGTGATCGCGGGCGGTGGCGCCGACGTCATCATCGACTGGATGCCGTCGGCTCTCGCCAGCCGCGAGAAGGGTGTGCCGCTGGTCAACATCGCGCAGCCGTTCAAGAGCTCGGGCATGATGCTGACCTGTCGTAAGGACACCGGCATCACCTCGCCCGACGACTTCAAGGGCAAGACCCTGGGCGTCTGGTTCTACGGCAACGAGTATCCGTTCCTGTCCTGGATGTCGCATCTCGGCATTCCGACGGACGGATCCGACGGCGGCGTCACCGTGCTGAAGCAGGGCTTCAACGTCGACCCGCTGCTGCAGAAGCAGGCCGATTGCGTCTCCACCATGACCTATAACGAGTATTGGCAGGTGATCGACGCCGGTCTCACCCCGGACGACCTGGTGGTGTTCAAGTACCAGGACCAGGGGGTGGCGACGCTGGAGGACGGGCTCTACGTGCTCGAGGAGAACCTCAAGGACGCCGCTTTCGCCGAAAAGATGGTCCGCTTCGTGCGCGCCTCCATGAAAGGCTGGAAATACGCCGAGGCGAACCCCGACGAGGCGGCCGAGATCGTGCTCGACAACGACGCGACGGGTGCCCAGACGGAGAAGCACCAGAAGCGGATGATGGGCGAGATCGCCAAGCTGACCGCCGGGTCCAACGGCGCGCTCGATCCGGCCGACTACGAGCGGACGGTCGACACCCTGCTGAAGGGCGGTTCCGATCCGGTCATCACCAAGCAGCCGGAAGGTGCGTGGACCCACGCCATCACCGACAAGGCGCTCTGATGCCAACAGTGTCCGGCCCGGCGACGACCGGGTCGGACATCCATCCTGCCCTCCTCCTGAGAGCCATGGCGTTGCGGGCTCGGCGTCTGAAGGGGGTTCTATGACGGTCGCGCCGCCGCCCCGTAGTTTCCCGTCCCCTCGAGGTTTCCCGCCAGAGGAGTTCGAGGCCCGCCTCGGCCGGGCCCAGGCCCTGATGGCGCACCGGGGCTTCGGCGCGCTCCTGCTGACGACCGAACCGGACATCTGCTGGTTCACGGGCTTCCTGACCCAGTTCTGGCTGAGCCCGACCCGTCCCTGGTTCCTGGTGGTGCCGGCGACTGGAAAACCGGTTGCCGTGATCCCGAGTATCGGCGCCGAGGCGATGGGGCGAACCTGGATCGACGATATCCGGACCTGGCCGTCGCCGCGTCCGCGGGACGACGGCATCTCGCTGCTGGCGGAGGCCTTACGCGATGCCGTCGGCGAGGGGGGCACGATCGGCCTGCCCATGGGGCCGGAAAGTCATCTCCGTCTGCCGCTTGCCGACTATGCTGCGGTGCGCGCCGACCTCGCGGACCGCGTCTGGGCCGACGCGGCGTCGGTCATGCGCACCCTGCGCCAGGTCAAGTCCGAGCGCGAGATCGCCAAGATCGCCGAGGCGTGCCGGATCGCCTGCGACGCGTTCGACCGGATGCCCGAGATCGCCGGTGCCGGGATGACCGAACTGGAGGTGTTCCGCGCCTTCAGGATCGCCTGCCTTGAGGCCGGCGCCGACGACGTCGACTATCTGGTCGGCGGTGCCGGCCCCGGCGGATACGGCGACATCATCTCGCCGCCCGGTGACCGCCGGCTGCAGCCGGGCGACGTGCTCATTCTGGACGTCGGCGTGGTGCACGACGGTTACTATTGCGACTTCGACCGCAACTTCTCCGTCGGTCCGGCCTCGTCGGCGGTCGCGCGGGCGTACGAGACCGTGTGGCAGGCGACGGAGACGGGGCTGGCCATGGCGCGGGCCGGCGTCACCTGCGCGGAGCTGTTTCGGGCGATGGACGGGGTGCTGCGCCCCCATGCCGACCTGTCGGCCGGCGGCGAAGTGGGCCGGTTGGGTCATGGGCTGGGCATGGTTCTGACCGAGTTCCCCTCGATCGCCGCCTGGGACGAGACGGGGCTGGAGCCTGGCATGGTCATGACACTGGAGCCAGGGATGGCGACGGCGCCGGGCCGGATGATGGTGCACGAGGAGAACGTCGCGATCACCGATGGCGTCGCGCGGTTGCTGACCCGGCGGGCGCCACCCCGGATCCCGGTCCTCAGCGGCTGACCGGTCGAGCGACCGGGCCTTGGACGGTCGCCGCTTGAGCGCAGACCCGGCGGGCCGCATCCTGGCCGCATCGCGATCCGGAACACCGAAGCCGGTTGCTCCGGTGCGCGCGGGCGATTTGAAGAAGGAGGCGTGGCGATGACCCTGACGTTCGAAACCGACGACGGGATCGGCTCCCGGGCCACGCTTGGCCTGATCGTGCTGAAGACCGACGAGACCATCGAGCCCGAGTTTCGCACCTTCCTGCCGCAGGAGGGCGTGGCGCTCTATCACAGCCGGGTCCTGAGCGATGCCGACGTCACGCCGGAGACCCTGGCGCGGATGCGCGACGAGATCCCGCGCGCGGCGGGGCTGCTGCCTGAAACCGCGCCTTTCGACGTGATCGGCTACGGCTGCACGTCCGGCGCCACGGTGATCGGCCCTGACGGGGTCGCGGCGGGCGTCCGGCGCCATTTCCCGCATGCGCAGGTGAGCGAACCGCTGTCGGCTGCCCGGGCCGCTTTCGCCGCCCTCGGTCTGCGGCGGATCGCGTTGCTGTCGCCCTATGTCGAGACGGTGTCCCGCGCCTTGCGGGCGGGGTTCGAGCAATCGGGCACGGAGATCGCGGCCTTCGCCAGCTTCAACGAAGGCCGCGAGAGCGTTGTGGCGCGGATGACACCGCGTTCGCTGCTGGCGGCAATCGAGCAGACGGTGGCCGGACGCGCCGACATCGACGGGGTATTCATGTCCTGCACCAACCTGCGGATGGCCCCCGTGATCGCCGAGGCGGAACGACGGACGGGAATTCCGGTGCTGGCCAGCAACCAGGTCCTCGCGTGGCACATGCTGCGACTTGCGGGGATCGGGGATGCGGCGGCCGGGGGCGGTCGACTTTTCGAGCAGGGTCTCGACCGAGGTGCGGGCGTGCGTGTTCCGGGCAGTGCCGCCGGAGATTGATCCAACGCAAAGCCGGCATGGCGGGATGGAGGCTAGAAAGGGGCGGCATCGGGTGACGTGAAAGGCCTGACATGCGTGTGGTTCTCGCTCTCGCCGTCCTTTTCGCCGTCCTCGGCGGCGGTTACTGGGCGCTCGACGCCGCAGGACGGCCGGAGGTCCGCCTCGTCCTGCCGGAACGGGGGACAGCCGTGCGCGCGGTCTATGCCACCGGTGTCGTCGAGCCCGAGTCCTGGGCGGCCGTCGCCCCGCTGGAGAGCGGTCGGCTGGTCGAGATCCTGGCCGAGGAAACGACCTACGTTATCGCCGGCGATCCGCTGGCCCGGCTGGACGACGTCGAAGCCAGTGCCGTCATCGAGGAACTGGAGGCGCGCCGGGGGTTCCTGAAGACCGAGGTGCGACGGACCCGCGAGCTGTTGTCGCGCAGCATCATCAGCGAGAAGGCGCACCAGCAGGCGACCAGCGAACTGCGGGAGGTCTCGGCGGCGATCGCCGGCGCGCGGGCGCGCCTCGACAACCTGACGCTGCGTGCGCCGGTCTCCGGCATGGTCCTGCGCCGCGACGGCGAGGTCGGCGAGGTGGTCGACCGGGGAACGCCGGTCTTCTGGGTGGGGGCGCCGCGCCCTCTGCAGATCGAGGCGGTGGTCGACGAGGAGGATATACCCAGGGTCCAGCGGGGCCAGGCGGTGCTGGTGAAGGCGGACGCCTTCCCGGGCCAGGCGCTGACCGGCTCCGTGCGCCAGATCACGCCGAAGGGCGATCCGGTGAACAAGAGCTTCCGGGTGCATATCGGTCTGCCGGACGACACGCCGCTGATGATCGGCATGACCACGGAAACAAACATCGTCATCGAGGAGCGCCCGAACGCGCTGCTGGTTCCCTCGGCCGCCGTGCGCGCCGCGGCGGTCTGGACGGTCGAGGACGGAAGGGCGATGGCGCTGCCTGTCGAGATCGGGGTGACCGGGCAGTTGCAGACCGAAATTCTCTCCGGACTGGAGGACGGCCGGCGCGTCATTGCCGATCCGCCGCCCGGTCTCGCGGCAGGCGACCGGGTGTCGGTCGCCGATCCGCAGAGTTGATGGGCAGAGTTGATCCGCCATGCTTTTCAACCTGGAGATCGCGATCCGTCATCTCGCCAGCCGGGTTCGCCAGAGCGTGGTTTCGGTTCTGGGTGTCGCGACGGGGGTAGGGTTCTCGGTGGCCATGGCGGCGCTGATGGAGGGCTCCCTGCTGGACTTCCAGCAGACCCTGATCGAGGCCTCGCCGCAGATCCTGGTCAAGGACGAGTTTCGCGATCCGCCTCTGCAGCCGGCGGCGATCGCCTTCGGCGGCGCCGTCGAGATCGACGGCATGAAGCCCAAGGAGGAGCAGCGCGGCATCAAGCAGGCGCGGGCGCTGATTGCCGGGCTCGAGGCGGCGCCCGGCCTGGCCGCCGCGCCGATGCTCGACGGTCAGGTGGTCGTCCGCTTCGGCGGCAAGGACGTCGCCGCCACGCTCAGCGGAATAGAACCGGATCGGCACGTCCGCGTGTCGCAACTGGACGAGGACATGGTCCGGGGCGAAATCGACGATCTGTACGCCGCCGCGAACGGCATCATCGTCGGCGACGGGCTCGCCCGGAAGCTGGGGGCGCGGGTCGGTAACCTTCTGAATGTCTCGTCGCCGGCGGGCGTGCTTCTGAAGATGAAGCTGGTGGGCCTGTTCCACACCGGCCTGGTGTCGATCGACGAGACCCACGCCTATACCCTGCTGAAGAAGGCGCAGGTCCTGCAGAACCGGCCGAACGTCATCAACCGCATTCGGATCGCCATTCCCGACCTGCACATCGCCCGCGCCGTGGCCCGCCAGCTCGAGGATCGCATCGGCTACCTGAGCGAGTCCTGGGACGAGGCGAACGAGGACATTCTGGCCGCCCTGCAGCTGCGCAACACGATCATGTACGTCGTGGTCGGCGCCATCATGCTCGTGGCGGGATTCGGCATCTTCAACATCGTCTCGACCATCATCTACGAGAAGGCCAAGGACATCGCGATCCTGAAATCCCTCGGATTCCGCGACGGTGATGTGCGTCGGATCTTCGTCGCGGAGGGCCTCGCTACGGGCGTGGTCGGATCGGTCCTCGGCTGGGTTCTCGGATTTTCCCTGTGCCTCGGGCTCGAGTCGATCGAGTTCACGGCAAGCTGGGCGGTCGAGATGGACGGGCTGCCGATCCACTACGACCCGGTGCATTACATGGTCGCCACGTCGATCGCCGTCGCGTCCGCCGGCATCGCGGCCTATATCCCGGCCCGGCGCGCCGCGCGGCTGAACCCGGTCGACATCATCCGGGGGGCGGCATGACCGTGCTCAGGGCCGAGAGGGTGACACGGATCCTGCCGGGGACGGTGCCGGTGACCCTGGTGCGCGATGTCGACCTGGAATTCCGTGCCGGCGAGTTCTGCGCCATCACCGGACCGTCGGGGTCGGGGAAATCGTCGCTGCTCTACCTGCTGGGGTTGCTCGACGTGCCGAGTGAGGGGGAGATCGAAGTCGAAGGCCGGCGCACCTCGGCGCTGTCGGGCGACGATCTGGCCGACATCCGGCTCGCCAAGATCGGCTTCATCTTCCAGTTCCATTTCCTGCTGCAGGAATTCACGGTGCGCGAGAACGTCGCCCTGCCGATCCGCAAGCTCGGCCGTCTGAACAACGGCCAGGCGATGGCCCGCGCCGGCGACCTGCTCGAAAGGCTCGGTCTCGGCGACAAGATGACGAAATACCCGTTCCAGCTCTCCGGCGGCGAGCGTCAGCGTGTGGCCGTGGCGCGGGCGCTGGCCAACGATCCGCTGATCGTGCTGGCCGACGAGCCGACCGGCAACCTGGACACCCGGAACGCCGGCATCGTGTTCGACATCTTCGAGCGGCTTTCGGCGGAGGAGGGCCGAACCATCATCACCGTCACCCACGACCCGACCCTGGCGGCGCGGGCGACGCGGCAGGTGGTGATCGTCGACGGGATGATCCAGTCGACCTGAAGCGCATCACGGGCAAATCGGAACAACGGGTCGGGTGAATCAGAGCCGAACCGATCGCGCCCTAAGCCGCGAGCTTCGGCAGAAGACGCTCGATCATGGTCGAACATTGAACCAACTGGTCCAGGCTGACGAACTCGTCCGGTTTGTGGGCCTGTTCGATGCTGCCGGGGCCGCAGACCACGGTCTGGATACCGGCGGCCTGGAACAGCCCGGCCTCGGTGCCAAAGGCGACGACCTCGGCGGCATTGGCCCCGGTCAGTTCCGAGACCAGGGCGACCGCCTCGCTGTCCAGCATCGGCTCCAGCCCCTCGACCTCGCCGATGGTATGGGTGACGATTGTCGCCGCCGGATCGACCGCGTGCATCCGGGGCAGCAGCTCGCGGTCGACATAGTCGCGCAGAATTTCCTTGGCGAGGTCGGCGTCGGACTTGGTCACAGGCCGCATTTCCCACTCGAGGTGACAGTGGCGCGGGATGACGTTCCGCGCGATGCCGCCCTGGATCACGCCGCTCTGCAGTGTGGTGTGCGGCGGATCGAAGCGGCTGTTCGGTGGTGTGCGGTGCTTCATCACCTCGCCGGTCTCCAGGATCTTTGCGATGAAGCGGGCGGCGAACTCGACCGCGTTGATCCCCGCATCCGGGTTGGAGGCGTGCCCCTCCAGGCCGGTGAACTCGGTCGTGTACTCGTAGCACCCCTTGTGCCCCTCGATGATCCGCATCTCGGTCGGCTCACCGACGATGCAGACGGAGGGACGGACACCGCTGTCGGCGATGTCGCGGATCAGCCGGGGCGCCCCGAAACACCCGATCTCCTCGTCGTATGTGAAGGCGAAATGCAGCGGCCGGGCAAGGTTGGCGGCGGCGAAGGTCGGCGCCAGGGCCATGGCGGTCGCGATGAAGCCCTTCATGTCGCAGGACCCGCGTCCCAGGATCAGCTCGTCGCGCTCCTCCGCGCGGAACGGATCCGTCGTCCAGGGCTGGCCATCCACCGGGACCACGTCGGTATGACCGGACAGAACGATGCCGCCGTCCGTCTCCGGCCCGATCGTCGCGAACAGGTTGGCCTTGGTGCCGCTGTCGTCGTTGGTGATCGATACCCGCGCGCCCAGCCGTTCGAGGCGGTCCGCGCAATGGTCGATGAGGGCGAGATTGCTTTCCGACGACACCGTCGGGAAGGCGATCAGATCGCCCAGGATCCCCCGGATATCGTCGAGCGGAGCGGTCATCGGGTGAGGGTCCGGCGCACGGCGTCGTGCCAGCCGGCGAGCAGGCGGTTGCGGTCGGCCTCGGCCATCGCCGGCTCGAACCGTCGATCGCGCTTCCATTGCTCGGCGAAACCATCGCGATCCGGCCACACGCCGGCCCTATGTCCCGCCAGCCAGGCCGCGCCCAGCGCCGTGGTCTCCAGGACCATCGGCCGGTCTACCGGCGCGGCGAGCACGTCGGTCAGGCGCTGCATCAGCCAGTCGTTGGCCACCATCCCGCCGTCGACGCGCAGCACCATGTCGCCGTCGCCGGACCAGTCGGCCTGCATGGCGCGGATAAGATCGGCGGTCTGGAAACATACGCTGTCCAGGGCGGCACGGGCGAACTCCTTCGGTCCGGTGCCGCGGGTCAGGCCGAACAGGGTACCGCGGGCGTCGGGGTCCCAATGCGGCGCGCCGAGGCCGGTGAAGGCCGGAACCAGGTAGACGGCCTGCTCGGGATCGGCCTCGTGCGCCAGGCGGGCGGACTGGTCGGCCCGCTCGATCACGCCGAGCCCGTCCCGCAGCCACTGGATGGCCGCGCCGGCGACGAAGATCGATCCTTCCAGGGCATAGGTCGGCTTGCCGTCGAGCTGGTAGGCGATGGTGGTCAGCAGGCGGTTGTTGGACAGAACCGGCGTGTCGCCGGTGTTCAGCAGGGCGAAACACCCGGTGCCGTAGGTCGATTTCAGCATGCCCGGCGTGAAGCAGGCCTGGCCGACCGTCGCAGCCTGCTGGTCCCCGGCGACACCGAGGATCGGAATGGCGGCGCCGAACAGGGCAGGGTCGGTGGTGCCGAACTCAGCCGCGCTGTCCAGCACCTCGGGCAGCAGCGAGGCGGGGATACCCAGCAGCTTCAGAATGTCCTCGTCCCAGCGTCCTTCGCGGATGTTGTAGAGCAGGGTGCGCGCGGCGTTGGTGGCATCGGTGACGTGCCGCCTGCCGCCGGTCAGCCGCCAGATCAGGAAACTGTCGACCGTGCCGAAGGCGAGCCTGCCTTCCGCCGCCTTCCCGCGCGCGCCATCCACCGCGTCGAGCAGCCAGGCGAGTTTGGTTCCGGAGAAGTAGGGATCGAGCAGGAGGCCGGTCTTCTCGGTCACCATCGGCTCGTGGCCATCGGCCTTCAGGCGGGCGCAGAGCTCGGCGGTGCGGCGGTCCTGCCAGACGATGGCGCGGTGGATCGGCTCGCCGGTCTCGCGGTCCCAGACGACTACGGTCTCGCGCTGGTTGGTGATGCCGATGGCCGCGACGTCGCCGGCAGACAGTCCGGCATCCGCGAGGGCCAGGCGGACCGTCGCCTCTGTCGTGCGCCAGAGATCGGCGGCCTCGTGCTCGACCCATCCGGAGCGCGGGAAATGCTGCGTGAACTCCTGCTGGCCGACGCCCTTGATGCTGAACTTTCCGTCGAAGACGATGGCGCGGGACGAGGTCGTCCCCTGATCGATGGCGAGAACGTAGCCGGACATGCGGCCTCCCTGGCGGCTGGTCTTTCCGTCCCGACACTTGTGGTCGGGTGGTGGCTGCTGACCGGGGTCAGCCCCGCTACTCTGCCGCCTCCGCCGAGCGGGTGCGAGCGGTAATCCACGCCTCCAGGGCTTCGCGGCCCGCAGCGTCGATCTTCAGCCCCAGCTTGCTTCGCCGCCACAGCACGTCGTCGGCGTCCCGCGCCCATTCCTGTTCGATCAGATAGGAAACCTCGGCGGCGTACAGGGTGTCGCCGAAATGCCGCCCGAGATCGGTCGGGGATGCCGCCTCGCCGAGGATGTGGCGCGCCCGGGTGCCGTACTGGCGGACCAGGCGGTGGGCGTGGGCTTGCTCGAGGAACGGATAGTCGCGGCGAAGGTCGGCGACCAGATCGTCGAAGCCGCCGATCGGGAAGTCGCCGCCAGGCAGGGCGGCGGCGTGGGTCCAGGGCTTGCCGCGCTTGCCGATCGCGCTCTCGATCTTCTCGATCACCGCCTCGGCGAGCTTGCGGTAGGTGGTGATCTTTCCGCCGAAGATATTGACCAGCAGGCCGTCGCCGGCGCCGCCCTCGGCGCGCAGCACGTAGTCCCGCGTCGCGACCTGGGCGGCCGACGCCCCGTCGTCGTAGAGCGGCCGCACCCCGGAGAACGTCCAGACGATGTCTTCGGGTCTGACCGGCCGCTCGAAATAGTCGCTGGCGCCGGCACAGAGATAGGCGATCTCCTCCTCCGAAATCCTGACCTCGCCCGGGTCGTTCTTCCAGTCCCGGTCCGTGGTGCCGATCAGCGTGTAGTCGCGCTGGTAGGGGATGGCGAAGAAGATCCGGTTGTCGGCGTTCTGGAAGATGTAGCACCGGTCGTGGTCGTACAGCTTCGGCACGACGATGTGGCTGCCCTGGACCAGGCGCACGTTGCTCGCATCGTTCTTGCCGGTCCGGGCGAGGACGCGGTCCACCCATGGGCCGGCGGCATTGACGACGGCACGGGCGTGCACCGTCTGCCGGGCGCCGCTCCGCGTGTCGCGCAGGCTGACGGCCCAGCCCCTGACGCCGCGCTCCAGCGAGACCACCTCGGTGCGGGTGCGGATGTCGACCCCACGGTCGGCGGCGTCCCTGGCGTTCAGAACCACCAGGCGGGCGTCGTCCACGGCGCAGTCGGAATACTCGAACCCCCTGGCGAACTCCGACTTGAGCGGCGCACCGACCTCGTCGGTGCTCAGATCGACAACGCGGGTCGGCGGCAGGTGCTTCCGGCCGCCCAGGTGGTCGTAGAGAAACAGGCCGAGGCGAAGCAGCCAGGCGGGCCGCAGGCCGGTGTGGTGCGGCAGGACGAATCGCAGCGGCCAGATGATGTGCGGCGCGTTGGCCCACAGGATTTCGCGCTCGATCAGGGCCTCGCGGACCAGCCGGAACTCGTAGTGTTCCAGATAGCGCAGCCCGCCATGGATGAGCTTGGTCGACCAGGACGACGTGCCGCTGGCCAGATCGTTCATCTCGGCCAGCGCGACCGAATAGCCGCGACCGGCGGCGTCGCGGGCGATGCCGCAGCCGTTGATCCCGCCCCCAATGACGAAGATGTCCACATCGGGCTGTCCGGCGGCCGGCGTGGCTCCGGCATCGGTCGATGACATAAGGTGCTCCGTGATTGTTGCCGCTCACGATCTGGGCCGGTCGGCGCGAGATCCAACCCATGTGCGGGGTCGTGCCGCACTGCAGCATTGTACACGGTCGCACCTGGGAAGGCCAATCGGGCGGGTCGCGGGTCAGCCAGCTTGTCCGGCGGCGATCTTCCGCAGACGGGCCAGGACGAGGGGGTCGGGGCGCAGCCCGTCCGCCTCGGCGGCGGCCCGTCGAACGGCGCGGGACCGGCCCGGCACGTAGGCGCCGAACTCGTCCCGCAGCCGGGCGGCAAAGCTCTCCACCCGTTCGGCGAAACCGGGCCCGAAGGTGCTGTCCGGGTCGATGGCCAGAACGAACAGGCCGATACCGGGTGTCTCCCCACCTTCGAGGAAGGACGGGGCGTCCATCGACCACGCGCCGCCCGACAGGCCGGCGGAGAGAAGCTCGACCGTCAGGGCGATGTTTGCGCCGCGCGCGCCGCCGAAGGCGAGGAGCACGCCGCGCATCGCCGCCGCCGGGTCCGTGGTCGGCGCGCCGCCGGCGTCCAGCGCCCAGCCTTCGGGGATCGTCTCTCGACGTTCCGCCGCGAGTGCGATGTTGACGTATGCGGTCGCGCTGCTCGACTGGTCGACAAGAACCGTCGGTCCATCCTCGCCGGGCACGGCGAAGGCCAGCGGGTTTGTGCAGAACGCCGCGCGGCTGCCGCCGGAGGGTGCCAGAAAGGCCGGGCCGCCATTCGTCGCCGCCAGGGCCACGAGACCGCGCTCGGCAAGGCGGCGCACAAACCAGTCGAGCGCGGCGTTCGTGAACGAGTTGCGCTGGCTGAACAGAGCGAGGCCGAACCCGCGCGCCGCGCCGACCAGGTCCTCGAACACCCGCTCGAAGCCGAGATGGCCGACGCCGCCTTCCGCATCGGCGCGGAAGACGATCGGGGTCGGCCGCTCTATCGTCGGATCGGCGTTGCCGTCGATCCGGCCGGCCCGCAGCGCATCGCAGTAGGTCAGCAGATGGGCGAGCCCGACCCCGTCGAGGCCGCGGCTTTCGGCGTCGACCAGAGCATCGGCCATGACACGGGCGCAGTCAGCGTTGGCCCCGCTCGCGCGCAGGGCGGCGCGGGCCAGGGCCAGGGCGTCGTCGAGGGTGAGGGTCTCGCGGCCGTTCATAACGCCAGCCCCACCTTCCGGCCGTCATGGATGGCGTAGGGCGCCTGGCGCGGCGCCGCCGCATCGCCGATCAGGTGGATCGGAAGCTCGCCCTCCAGGGTCCGTGCCAGACTGTCCTCCGCCACGTTCGCGGTGGCGACGACAAGATCGTCGGCGGGGACCAGGGTCTCCCGGTCGGTAAGGAGCGAGACGACCGTCGCTCCGTCTTCCGACCAGGAGGAGACCGCGCTCTCGACCAGGAACGTCACGCCGAGTTCGGCGAGCCGGCGGCGCAGCGGGAAGTCGGCGGCGGTGCGCTGCAGTTCCTTGCCGACCAGCGGGTCCGGGGTGACCAGGGTGACCGTTTTGCCATCCTCGGCCAGCTTCCACGCCGTACCGCAGCCCCGCCAGTTGCCGCCCTCGTCGAGCACCACGACCCGGTCGCCGATGCGCGCCGCGCGACCCATCACGTCCTCGGTCGACCAGACACGGCCGCGCGCGGCGCCGGGTAGGGTCGGAAGGTGAGGCAGCGCCTTCTGAAATCCGGTCCCGGCGGGCAGCGAGCCGGTGGCGATCACCACCGCATCGGCGCCGAATTCACGGACGTCCGACGCCTCCATGTAGGTGTTGAAAAGCACCCGAACCTGAAGCGCCGCGAGCTGGCGCTCGTACCATCCGATCAGATCGAGGATCTGGGCCCGGCGCGGCTGGAGCCCGGCGAGCCGGAACGCGCCGCCCAGTCTGTCTGAGGCTTCGGCGAGGGTGACCGCGTGCCCCCGCTCGGCGGCCGCCCGCGCCGCCTCCAGACCGGCGGGGCCGCCGCCGACCACCAGGATGCGTTTCGGCGCGTCGGCCGGCGTGAAGCGGTCGCCGCCCCATTCCCACTCGCGGCCGACCGACGGGTTCACCACACAGGATATCCAGTAGTCGCGCGCGCGGCGCCCCCAGCACATCTGGTTGCAGGACAGGCAGCCCCGGATGTCCTCGGTCCGGCCCGCCGCCGTCTTCCTGGCCAGGTGCGGGTCGGCGATCTGGCCGCGCACGATCGAGACCAGGTCGGCCTCTCCGGCGCCCAGCACGGCCTCGGCGTTGTCGGGGGTGCGGATGTGGCTCTCGGCGGTGACCAGCGCATGCGTCACCACGCCTTTCAGCGCCTTTGACAGTTCCGTGCCGAGCTTTTCCGGATAGAGGAAGGTCGGCATCAGCTTGTAGAAATCGAGGTAGCCGCCCGAGCCGCAGGACACGTAGTCCACCAGCGCGTCGCGGTCGTGGCGCTCGACGATCTCGGCCATCGACTCCTTCTGAAGCATCACGTCGAAATCGGGCTCGTCGCTCACCGACAGCCCGACGATGAAGTCGTCGCCGCACATCTCGCGGATCCGCGCGCAGATCTCCCGGCTCATCCGCGTCCGGTTCTCGAGCGATCCGCCCCAGCGGTCGTCGCGGCTGTTCGACCAGGGCGTCCAGAACTGGTCGAGCAGGGAATGGTAGGCGGCCCAGACCTCGACGCCGTCGAACCCGGCCTCCCGGCAGCGCCGGGCAGCCTGGACGTAGCCGTCGATGGTCTCCTCGATCTCCGCCTCGGTCATGGCGTGGCTGCCGTCGCTGTCGTGGTAGCTCGGCCCGCCGGACGGCGACCAGTGGGGATGATAGGAGTTGTCGGAATCCCCGTGCTGGCCGACGTGATAGAGCTGCTGGAGGATCAGGCTGCCGTGCTCGTGAACCGCTTCCGTCACCCGGCGGAAGTGCGGGATCACGGCATCGTCGGAATGCCGGAAGTTACCCCGTGTCAGGACCGCCGCCGCATGCACCGGCATCGGCTCGATGACCAGCATGGCGGCACCGCCCATCGCCCGTTCGCGGTAGTAGGCGACGTGGCGTTCGGTCGGCAGTCCACCCTCGGCCATGTTGGCGGTGTGCGCGCCGAAGACGATGCGGTTGCGCAGGCGCCGGCCCCGAATCTCGACGGGGCTGAGCAGGCGGGGATGCGCGGACCTCATGGTTAAAGGTCCTTAACCAGTCTGATCGCGTCGTAAATCGCCGCGTGGATGTTGCGCGACGCGACGGCGTCGCCGATCCGGAACAACTGGTAGGCGCCGTCCGGATTTCGGGTCACCGCCTGCGCCCTGCCGGCGATCAGGGCGTCGTAGTCCATCTCGCCGCCATTCCGGCTGTCCGGCTTCAGAGCAAAGTACACCTCGTCCAGGGGCAGGGTGCCGTGCTCGACCACGACCTGATCGACCTCCCGTTCCTCGATCCGCTCGGAATAGTCGGAGCCGATCTCGGCGATCAGTCCGTTGCCGGCGCGCCGGACCGAGAGAACCCGCTTGTTGATCGTGACCCGAGCGCCCGCCCGGTCGAACGCCCGGGCATAGGCGACATGGTTCAGCCCGCCGATATCGACCGCGAAGAACCGCTCCGGCGTGACGATCTCCAGTCGCGATCCGCCGTTGGCGATCATCTCGGCGGCGGACAGTCCCTGATGGGCGGCGTTGTCGTCATAGACGAGCACCCGCTCGCCCGGCTTCACGTCGCCGGACAGGATGTCCCAGGAACTCACCACCAGGTCTTCGCCGTCGACGATGGCGGTGTTCGGCAGGCCGCCGGTGGCGATCAGGATGACGTCCGGGGCCTCCGCCAGAACGTCGCCGGCCTCGGCATAGGTGTTGAAGCGCATGTCGACGCCGAGCTTCTGGCACTGCTCGACCCGCCAATCGACGATGCCGATCAGTTCCCGGCGGCGTGGGAGGCGGGCAGCAAGGCGGATCTGCCCGCCGGGCCGGTCGGCGGCCTCGAACAGGACAACATCGTGGCCGCGCTCGCCGGCGACCCGGGCCGCCTCCAGTCCCGCCGGGCCCGCTCCGACGACGACCACGCGCTTCGCCGGGCCGTCGCTGCGGACGATCACGTGGGGAATGGTGCGTTCGCGTCCGGTGGCGGGGTTGTGGATGCACAGCGCCTCGTGGCCCTCGTAGATCCGATCGAGACAGTATGTGGCGCCGACGCAGGGGCGGATGTCCGCCTCCCGTCCGGCGGCGACCTTGTTGGCGATATGGGGGTCGGCGATGTGCGGGCGCGTCATGCCGACCATGTCCAGTTTGCCCTCGGCGATGGCATGGCGGGCGGTGGCGACATCGCTGATCCGCGCGGCATGGAAGATCGGAAACCCGGTTTCGGCTCGAACTTCCCCACAGAAATCGAGATGCGGGGCCGATGCCATGCCCTGGATCGGGATGACCTCGGAGAGGGCCGCGTCGCTCTCGATATGACCGCGGATCAGGTTGAGGAAGTCGACCTTGCCGCTGGTGGCCAGCCGCCGGGCGATCTCCACGCCGTCCTCGCGGCTCAGTCCCCGGTCCCAGTCCTCGTCGGCGACCATCCGAAGGCCGATCAGGAAATCCTCTCCGACCCGCTCGCGCATGGCGTCCAGCACCCGCCACGTGAAGCGAAGGCGGTTGTCCAGCGAACCGTTGTACTCGTCATCGCGCCGGTTGGTGGCCGGCGACCAGAACCCGTCGAGGAAGTGGCCGTAGGCTTCGATCTCCACGCCGTCGAGGCCGCCGTCGCGCATGCGCTCGGCCGCGTCGGCGTAGTGGGCGACGATGCGGTCCAGATCCCAGTCCTCGGCCTCCTTGGGAAAGGAGCGATGGGCCGGCTCCCGTACCGGGGAGGGCGCCAGAACCGGCAGCCAGTCGGAATGGTTCCAGTTCGTCCGCCGCCCCAGATGGGTGATCTGCATCATGATGGCCGAGCCGTGCTCGTGGCAGGCGTCGCTCAACTCGCGCAGCCAGGGCACGATCTCGTCCCTGTAGGCATAGAGGTTCCCGAACGCCGCCGGGCTGTCCGGGCTGACCACGGCCGAACCCGCGGTCATGGTGAGCGCGATCCCGCCCTTTGCCTTCTCGGCGTGATAGAGGCGGTAGCGTTCCTTGGGCATGCCGTCTTCGGAATAGGCCGGCTCGTGCGCGGTCGACATCAGACGGTTTCGCAGCGTCAGGTGCTTGAGCCGGTAGGGCTGCAGCAGCGGGTCGTTCGGCATGTCTCCCCCCTAGATATTCCCGCTCGATCGCGCGTTCTCAGTACCAGGCGTCCGGCATCGACCGCTTGCGTCGGGCGATGAAGTCCAGCAGCGCCTCGTCGACCGCCGGGTCGAGGGGCGGGGCCTCGTACTCCGCCAGCACGGTCTTCCAGGCGCGGTTGGCGCGGGCGGCGCTGTCCTCTCCGCCGGCCTCGCTCCACTGCTCGTAGGTATTGTTGTCCGAAAGTCCGGCGTCGAAAAAGGCGGTCTCGTAGTTCGCCATGGTGTGGGCGCAGCCGAAGAAGTGGTTGCCGGGGCCGACCTCCCGGAAGGCGTCGAGGGCGAGATCGTTGTCGGTGACGGCCACCCCCTCGCAGTAGCGCGCCAGAGCACCGCAGTAGTCGGCATCGAGCATGAACTTCTCGTAGGACATGGAGAGCAGCCCGTCGAGGAATCCGGCGGCGTGCAGGATGAAGTTGGCGCCGCACTGCACCGCCGCCTGAATCGAGGTGGCGCTCTCCATCATCGACTGGGCATCGGGCAGCTTCGACGTGGTGAAGGCGCCGGAGCAGCGCAGCGGCAGTCCCGACCGCCGGGCGAGCTGACCGACGACCAGAGAGCCGACCGCCGGCTCGGGCGTACCGAATGTCGGCGACCCGGACCGAAGCGACATCGAGGAGAGGAAATTCCCGTACACCACGGGCGCACCCCGCCGTTCCAGCTGGGCCAGCGCGCAGCCGACCAGGGTCTCGGCATGGGCCTGGGCGATGGCGCCTGCCGATGTCACCGGCCCCATGGCGCCGCCGAGGATGAAGGGCACGATCACCGTCCCCTGATTGGCACGGGCGTAGGCCCTGAGGCCGCGGGTCATGGTCGCGTCCCAGACCAGGGGGGAGTTGACGTTGAAGTTCGCGATCACCGCGCAGTGCCGCTCGAGTGTGTCGGCACCGAAGACGATACGGGCCATTTCGACCGAGTCCCCGGCCCGTTCCTCCGCCGTCACGGAGCCCATGAACGCCCGGTCCGAATAGCGCAGATGGGCGTAGATCATGTCCAGGTGGCGTTTGTTCACCGGTATGTCGGTCGGCTCGACGACGGTGCCGCCGGAATGGTGCAGGTGCGGCGAGGCGTAGGCGAGCTTCACGAAGTTCTCGAAATCCTCCAGCGTGGCGTAGCGCCGGCCGCGGTCGAGATCCATGACGAAGGGCGAGCCGTAGGCCGGGGCGAACACCACGTGCGGGCCGCCGATCTCCACCGAGCGGGCCGGGTTGCGGGCGATCTGGGTGAAACTGGCGGGGGCGCTCCGCAACACCTCCTGCACGAGGCCGGGAGGAAAGCGGATATTCTCGCCATTCACGTCGGCGCCGGCCGCCCGCCAGAGTTCGATGCTGCGGTCGTCGCCGCCCCGGAAGTCGATCCCGATCTCGGCCAGGATCCGCTCGGCCGTCCGTTCGATCCGGGCGAGACCCTCCTCGTCGAGGATGTCGTAGGTCGGGATCCGCCGGGAAAGGAACGGCGCGGTCGTCGCGGTGGCCGCCGCGGTCCGCCGCTTGCGTCGGCGGTCCCGGGCGGGGCTGATGGTGGAAGCGGCGGATCGGTCGTTGAGTGCGGCGGGCATGGCGAGGTCCCCCTGGCAGTCGGCCGTCATTAGGGTCACCAGTGTGACACCGCCGGAAACCCGCCTCGTATTTCAAATTCGTTGGCTTTCAGATAAGGTGAGCTTGTGCAAAGTCTCCGCTCCCTGCTGCCGTCGCCCGGCGCGCTGATCGTGTTCGAAGCGGCGGGGCGTCTCGCCAGCTTCACGCGGGCTGCGGAGGAGTTGGCGATGACCCAAGCGGCGGTCAGTTTCGCCATCCGCAATCTGGAGCGAGACCTCGGTGTCCCGCTCTTCACCCGCCGGCATCGATCGATCGCCCTCACCGAGGCCGGCGAACGGTTTCACGCCGACGTCTCGCTCGGCCTGACGCATATCCGCAAATCCGCGGAGGAACTGAAGGCGCAGGGCAGCGACCGCCACGTCACCCTGTCGGCATCGACGGCGTTCGCCAGCTACTGGATGCTGCCGCGGCTGGCGAGGCTGCGCGCGGACCTGCCGGGAATCGACCTGCGGATCCAGACCTCGGACCGCAACGTCGACCTGCGCCGCGAGGGTCTGCCGCTCGGCATCCGAACCGGGCGGTCCGGCGACTGGCCCGGTTGCGACGACGCTCTTCTGGTCGCGGAGGAAGTGACCGCGATCGTCGCCCCGGCCTATGTGGAGGCCAACGGAACGCCTTCTGACGCCGCCGACATCGCCGCCCACCATCGTCTGATCCACCTGGAGGAGCCGTTCCGTCCGACCCTCGACTGGGAGGACTGGTTCAAGGGGTTGGGGGTCGATCCACCGTCGCGGGCCAAGGGGCTGCTGATCAACGACTACGTTCTGGTCGTCCAGGCGGTGCTGAGCGGGCAGGGCATCGCCCTCGGCTGGCGGCACCTGACCGATCCTATGGTTGAACAGGGGATGCTGGTTTCGGTGGGCGATCACGTGCACCGAACCGGCCAGGGCTTCCATGTGGTCTGGCCGAACGACCGCCCGATCGGCGACAATGCGGCGCGGGTCCGGGACTGGTTGCTGTCTGGCATACAGCCGTGAGCAGGCCATCGGACCGAATGCGCGGGGCATTGATGAAGGTTGTTCGATTAAAGGTAGTTCTGCCGCGGTTTGGTGGACAATATGTGAATTGATAGCCCTAATTTTCGGATTTTCACTGAAAGCGCTTCAGCATAGAATAACCACATGGCTCCTAGGCTTGAAGTTCGTCACCTACAAATGATCCAGGCGATCGCCGAGACCGGCCGCGTTACCGAAGCGGCGGAGATGCTCGGACTCACCCCTTCGGCGCTGTCGCACCGGATCCGCGAGGCCGAGCGGCGTCTCGACGTTACGCTCTACACCCGCCTGCACAAGCGCCTTCGGATGACGCCGGCGGCGGAGCATCTGGCGCATGTCGCCGGCCGCGTGCTGGCCGACATGGAGAGGGCGGAGGAAGACGTCTGGCGTACAAGCCGGGGCGTCGTCCATGTGGTCCGCATCGCCATCGAGGCCTACAGCTCCTATCACTGGCTCCCGGGCTTCCTCAGTTTTCTCCAGAACGCCGCGCCCGACGTCGATATCCAGGTCATGGCCGGCGCCAGCCGCGAGCCGCTCCAGAGCCTGTCGAATCGTCATATCGACCTGGCGATCATGAGCGGTGAGGTCGCCCGCCCGGGAGCGACGGCGGTACCGCTGTTCGACGACGACCAACTCTTCATCATGGCGCCCAGCCACCCGCTTGCGGGCCGGGAGTTCGTGGAGGTGGCGGAGATCGGGACCGAGGACCTGATCACCTACAGCAAGACGCCGGGCACCGATGGCGAGGTGGGACAGATGCTGCGCGGCGGCGACGGTGCCAAGAGCCGGTCGGTCACGGTCGAGCTTCCGGAAGTGATCGTCGAACTGGTCGCCGCCGGCCAGGGCACCAGCGTGCTCGCCGGCTGGGCGGTGGAGACGGCGGTCCGCGCTGGACGCATCCGCGCGGCGCGGATCAGCCACGAGGGGGTCGTTTCCTCCTGGTCGGCGGTGATCCGCAGCGAGGATAACGAACCCGGCAACCCCATCCGTACGGTTGCCTCGCTGCTGTCGAACTGGTGTTCGCGCACCGGCCATGGGTTCCGGCCGGCGCCGGACTGATCAGGCGCCAGAGCGATCAGGCGCCGGAGCGATCAGGCGTCGTCGGACGCCCGGGGGCGGCGCGGGTCGTTGAGCACGGCGATCGCCGGGGATGGCTTCGCGTAGAGGAATCCCTGGGCCGATCGGATGTCGAGTGTGCGCAGGAAGTCGGCCTGGCTTTCCGTCTCGACACCTTCGACCACGATTTCCCTGCCCAGATCCTGAACCATTTTCACCAGCGTCGCCAAGACTTTGCGGTCGGTCTCTCGGTCCTCCACGCGGCGCAGGAACTGGCGGTCGATCTTGAGGACATCCACCGGAAGGTCGGCCAGGGCGGCCAGGGATGAGTAACCCGTGCCGAAGTCATCCATGGCGATGGTCACCCCGATGGCCCGCAATTCGTCGAGGGTGGTGTGCACGATATGGCTGCCGCGGGCGATGTCGCGCTCTGTCAGCTCGAGCTCGATCGTGCTCGCGTCGATGCCATGCTCCGCGAGCATCTGCGCGACGTCGCTGGCGTAGGACGGATTGAGAAGATCCTGGGTCGAGATGTTTACCGATATCCGGGCCGACCGGCACCAGTCGCTCTCCGCCAGCGAGGCGAGCGTTGCTGTCAGCATGTAGCGGTTCAGGGTCGAGACCAGGCCGGACTGCTCGGCCAGCGGGATGAACTCACCGGGGGAAACCATGGTTCCATCCGGCTGGGTCCAACGGGCCAGGGCCTCGGCGCCGATCCAGCCCCCGTCGACGATATCGACCTTGGGCTGGAGGAAGACGCTGAACTCCTTCTGCTCGATGGCGTGCCGGATCTGATGCACCATCCGGGTGCGCCGGCTCATATCATCGATGATGCTCGGTACGTAGGCGTGGAGGCGTGGCCGGCCGGGGAGGGGCGTAATGCTCGTGACTTCCATGAGAGTCGCGGCGGCCTTGTGCATCGCCTCGTTGGCACTCTTTGCTTCGTTGGGCAGGGCGACGGTGCTGGCGCATATATCGACGACGACCGACATGTCCCGGATCTCCAGGGGATCGGCGACGATCGACTGGAGATTGTCCTCGAGCGCTTCGGTCTGTTCCTGCGGCAGGACGATGTGGAAGGTGTTTCCGAATCCGCGTGCGATCAGCAGCGCGGTGCCGAAGACCCGCTTGAGACGCTGCGAGAAGGCGACGACGAGTTGCTCGAACTCCTCGATGCCGAAACAGGCGGCCAACTGGCTGGTATCGTTCAGCGCCAGGTGGACAAAGAGCATCGGCTTCGGATCCGGTTCGGCAAAGTAGGAGTCCAGGTAGCTGATCAGTCCGTGGCGGTTCGGCAGCTTCGTAGCGTCGTCGTGATACGCGAGGAAGCGGATGCGATCCTCACGGGCGCGTTCCTTGGTCAGGTCGCGGATGGTGGCGACGTAGCGGCGTGGCTCATTGTCCGTCCTCGGAACCTCGGAGAGAGAGATCGAGATCGGGAATTGCCGCCCCTTGCCGTCGACGCCGGTGAGAGCGCGCGGTTCGCCGAATGCCACCCTCGGCGTCGACCGGGCGTCCCGAAGGAACCGGTCGTGATTCATCGCGACCGAGGCAGGCATCAGCTTGTTGACCGAGTGGTGGACGAGTTCGAAGCTCGGCCGGTCGAACATCTTGCAGGCGGCGTCGTTCACCGTTTCCATGATGCCGCGATCGTCGATCACGATGATGGCATCGGTGACGGCGTTGAAGACAGTCATCAACTGGCGCCGTTGCGCCTCGATCGTGTCGAGCGCTCGGGACAGCCTGTCGTCCACGCCACGACCGCTGCCGCGCTGGCCGTTGCCGGCATCGCTGGTTGGGCGGGAACTCCGCATGATGGATCCGTCCTCGGGCATTCAATCCTCGACATGAACTGTCGTTGTCGAGGAATTGAAACCACGAATCTCGTTAATGGACCGTGAATGCTCGGTTCGGTTTCGTGCCTACCGGCCGAGAACAAGCAGCAGAATACCGGCGACGACCAGGAGAATGCCGACGATTTCGGCGCGGTTGGTGGTTTCGCGGAAAAAGAACACCGAGGCGATGAAGGTAAACACCAGCTCGATCTGGCCGAGCGCGCGCACATAGGCGGCGTTCTCCAGGGTGAAGGCGGTGAACCATCCGATCGAGCCGAGGACGCCGCACACTCCCACCGCCAGCGACGCCTTCCAGTGCACGAACACGTCGACCAGGGTGCGGCGCTCGTAGATGGCGAGATAGGCGCCCATGATCGCCGTCTGCATCAGCAGCGAGATCGCCAGGGTGAAGGCCGCGGCCATCACGAAGCCGTCGTACTCCAGGGTCAGGGCCGCCTTGCGGAAGAAGACCACCGACGAGCCGAGCAGCGCGCCACACAGCAGGCCGATCAGGGTCGCCTTCTCGACCAGGCCCGTGAACAGCCGCCCCACGGAGACCTTGGTCTGTCCGACCGACAGGGCCATCACGCCGATCACCGACACCACGATGGCGATCAGCGGGACCAGGCCGAGTTCGTCGCCGATGATGACAAAGCCGAGAAGGGCGACCTGCACGGTCTCGGTCTTCGAGTACGTGGTGCCGACGGCGAAGTTGCGGAACTGGAACAGCCACAGCAGGACGGCGGTGAACAGGATCTGCGAAATGCCGCCGAGCAGGCAGTAGACCAGGAACTCGGTGTTCGCCTGCGGCCATGCGTAGCCGCCGACCTCGTGTAGGGCGCCGGCATAGACCAGCGCGAAGGGCAGGGCATAGAGAAAGCGGATATAGGACGCGCCCAGGGTGGTCAGGCGGCCCTTGAGATGTTTCTGCAAGGCCGAGCGGGCGTTCTGCATGAACGCCGCGAAGATCGTGATCGGGATCCAGAGTTCCATGAACATGCCGCCGCTACAGGGTCGGTCAGCATGGGCGCGCCGCTGCCGCCCTGTCCACGCAAACCATATGACGGCAAAGGCGGTTTGCGGGTTTGCATGCAGCGGTCGAAGGGAGAAAGATAGCGGCTTGCGGTGGCCAGTGCGACGGAGGCAGGGAATGAGCGGTGTGACCAGAAGCCAGGCGGAAACGGATCTGATGCAGCGGGCCCGTGCCGTCCTGCCGGCCGGCGGCTTCGGCAACTTCTCGGCCGATGTCGTGATCGCCCGTGGCGAGGGCTCCCGCGTCTGGGACGTCAGCGGCAACGAGTATGTCGATTTCCTGCTCGGCTCCGGACCGATGGTCGTCGGCCACGCCCATCCGGAGGTGATCGAGGCGGTCACCGCCCAGCTTCCGCTCGGCAGCACCTTCTTCGCCGACAGCGAGCCGGGCATCGTTCTCGCCGAGGAAATCTGTCGGGCGGTCCCCTGCGCGGAGAAGGTGCGCTTCGTCAGTTCCGGATCCGAGGCCGACATGTACGCCATGCGGCTGGCGCGCGCTCATTCAGGCCGCGAGAAGATCCTGAAATTCGAAGGCGGCTATCACGGGATGAGCGACTTCTCGCTGATGAGCCTTGCGCCGAAGCACCTCGCGAACTTTCCGCAGGCGGTGCCGGACAGTGCCGGTATTCCCAAAGGCGTACGCGACGACGTGATCGTCGCTCCGTACAACGACACCGATCTTGCGGTGCGGATGATCGCCGAATACGCGGACGAGCTGGGAGGCGTCATCGTCGAGCCGTTCCAGCGTCTGCTGCCGCCGCGCCCCGGCTTCCTGGAGGCGTTGCGGGAGGCGACGGCAAAGCACGGCGTGCCGCTGATCTTCGACGAGGTGGTGACGGGCTTCCGCTTCGCCTATGGCGGTGCCCAGGCGTACTACGGAGTCACCCCGGATCTCTGCACCCTCGGCAAGGTCATCGGCGGCGGCTTCCCGCTGGCGGCGATCGCCGGCTCTGACGAGATCATGGCGCATTTCGACAAGGAGCGGGTCGGCGAGGCCGGCTTCACCTTTCAGGTCGGCACGCTGAGCGGCAATCCCGTCGCATCGGTCGCGGGGCTCAAGACCATGGAGATTCTGCGCCGCGACGACGCCTATACCCGGATGTTCGCCACCGGCCGCACGATCATGGCGGCGCTCGACGAGCACCTCTCTCGCGCCGGCATCGCGGCGAAGGTGGTGGGCGAGCCGCCGCTGTTCGACGTCGTCTTCACGGATCGCGACGTCAACGACTACCGCGACGTCTTTGCCGGAGACGCGGCGATGCTGAAGCGGTTCAACGGCCTGCTGCGCGAGCGCGGCATCCTGAAGCCGGAGAGCAAGTACTATATCGGGCTCTGCCACTCGGAAGCGGACGTTGCGCTGACGATCGACGCCATCGCCTCGGCCGCGGAGGCGCTGCGCAAGGCTTCTTAACCCGTCCGCCATTGCCTCGAAGACTGGCCAGGCCGGCCGGGCGACCCCATATCGACGCGGCCTCAGTCAACCGATCGGCGCATATCGATGGATTCCGTTACCCAGCTGGCCCTCGGCGCCGGTGTCGCCGCCGCCGTGCTCGGGCCGAAGATCGGACCGAGGCGGGCGGCGCTCGTCGGCGCGGCGCTTGGCACCGCCCCGGATCTGGACGTGTTCGTGCCGCTGGGCGATCCGGTCTCCGATTTCGTCCTTCATCGCGGACCCACCCATTCCCTGGTGATCCAGGCGCTGGCGACACCACTGTTCGCCGAGCCGCTGCGCCTGCTGTTCAGCCAGCTGCGCGAGCATCGGCTGGCTGTCTACCTGGCGGTCTACCTCTGTTTCGCCACTCACGCGCTGCTCGACGCGATGACGATCTACGGCACCCGTCTGCTGTGGCCGCTGGTGCCGGATCCGGTCGGGCTCGGTTCGATTTTCATCATCGATCCTCTGTACGCGGTCCCGTTGCTGGTCGCCCTGGTCTGGGCCCTGTGCGCCGGACAGTGGACCGGCCGTTTCGAGCGTGCTCTGACCGTCGCCCTGGCGGTGTCGACCGGTTATCTCGCGTGGAGTGCCGGCGCTCAGCAGATCGCCGCCGCGCGCGGAGAGGCGACGCTCGCCAGTCTCGGGATCGAGGCGGAGCGCGTGACCGTAACGCCGACGCCGTTCAACACCCTGTTCTGGCGGGTGATCGCGGTGGAGTCCGAGCGCTACACCAATCTCTATGTGCCGTTGATCGGTGGGTCGGCGGAGGTGACGGCCTACGCGCACCCGCGCGGCGGGCGCCTGCTCGCCTGCATCGAACCGATTCCCGCCGCACGCGAACTCGGCGCGTTCTCCAAGGGGTTCTTCAAGCTGGAGGAGGTCGACGGTCGCCTGCGGGTCGTCGACCTGCGCATGGGCGTAACGCCGGACTATGTCTTCCAGTTCGAGGTCGCCGAACGCGACGGCGAGGCATGGACGCCGATCGCGCCGGTCCGCCTGCCGGTTCGGCGCGAGGCGGGACAGGACTTCGACTGGCTTTGGAGCGGAATCCTGGGCGAGCGCGCCGTGCGACCGCGCGAGGCGGCCGCGCTGCTCGGAGATGTGGTGCCGGTCAGGGTTGCGGGCCCCACGGCGCCCCCGTCATCAGCTTGTTCTCCTGGCTGATCAGGTTGGGCCGGAGCTTCGCGGCGAAGGCCATGAACGCGTCGTTGGCGTAGACCGCCGCCCAGTGGGCCCGCCTGTCGGCGTCGTCCTCGTATTTCCAGATGTGGATGAGTTCGTTCATTCCGCCGACATCGCCGACGAAGTAGCCGACGAGCTTGTCCTTGTGCGGGTCCAGCGCCGGCCAGCCTTCGTTCTCGTAAAGCGTCAGGACCTCCTGGAGCTTGCCGACGACGATCTTGTAGGTGCGCAGTTCGTAGAGTGCCATGGCCCGTTGCCTTCCCGCTGAGTGTGTGTCGCGATGGTGGCGGATCCGACGATGCCGGTCCAGGTGCTCCCGCATCTTCACGAACCCGTGTTTCAAGGGCGGTATTCATTCCGGGCGGCGGTTAATGCCTCGCCGACACGGTGCGTTGCGCTAGGGTCCGGGCCGCCGGCACTATCCGGCCGGTTCTGGATCTCACCAACAGATCCGCGCGACCGTTCGGGGCGTCCCGTCGGTCTCGCGCGATCGAGCGGAGGCACTGCATGCTCAAATTCTACTACAGTCTGGCGCCCAATCCGATGAAGGTGGCGCTGTTCCTGGAGGAGGCCGGGCTCGAATACGAGGCCATCCCGGTCGACACCCGCAAGGGCCAGCAGCACCTGGCCGAATTCAAGGCGCTGAACCCCAACGCCAAGGTGCCGGTGATCGTCGACGGCGACGCGACGGTGTTCGACAGCAACGGCATTCTGCTCTACCTCGCCGAGAAGACCGGCAAGTTCCTGCCGCCGGCCGGCGACCGGAACCGGGCCGAACTGATCTCCTGGCTGATGTTCGTGGCCACGGGCGTCGGCCCGTATTCCGGCCAGAAGGTCCACTTCGCCGCCCATGCGCCTGAGAAGCTCGAGTACGCCATCAAGCGCTACGACTTCGAGGCGAACCGCCATTACGGCATCCTGAACGACCGTCTCGAGAACCGGCAGTGGATGGTCGGCGATACCTACACGATCGTCGACATGGCGCTCTGGGGGTGGGGGCGCATGGCGAAGTTCGTGCTCGGCGAGGAGGCCGCCGCCCGGTATCCGAACGTGCTGGGCCTGGTCGAGCGGATCAGCGCCACCGAACCGGCGAAGCGGGCCGAAGCGATCAAGGAACGCCACGCCTTCAAGACCGAGATGGACGACGAGTCCTTCCGCTCCATGTTCCCCGGCACCCACCGCTGACCTCAGCGGCCGGGGAGGACTGTACCGGGGAGCGGCCGTCACGACCCTCCCCGGTCGGTTCGGGCACGCAGGCTCGGCTTCGGCGGCACGACAACATATTGCGCTGCGGCATCCGTGCGGGCCACGCTATGGGAACAGTCCCTAGTTCAGTCCCTTCGATGCAGTGGAGCCGCCCGATGACCGATGTCCCCGTCCCGGATCGCCGGGTCAACGTGCCCGAGGTTCTGGCCGAAGTGACGGAGATCTTCGAGCGCTACGAGACCGCGCTTGCGCAAAAGGATGTCGATGTTCTGGACGCCACGTTCTGGAATTCTCCGCATACCATCCGATACGCGATGCACGAGAACGGCTACGGCTTCGACGAGATCCACGCCCACCGGGTGCGCCGACCGAAGGGACCCAGCCTGAAGCTGGAGCGGCTTCGGCTGGTCATCACAACGATCGGCACCGATTTCGCGACCACAAACCTCGAGTTCCGGATGCCGAACGGGAAGACAGGCCGCCAGAGCCAGACATTCGTGCGGTTCCCCGACCTCGGCTGGAAGGTGGTCGCGGCGCATGTTTCGACCCAGGACGACGCGCCGGTCTGGTGATCAGGCGACCCGATACTCCTCAAGTGCCTCGAAGTTCAGGACGACCCCGTGCCCCGGCCGTTCCGGTGCGACGGCGCGGCCGTTCTCGATGACCAGCGGATCCTCCATGAACCGCTCCAGCCCGAAGCCGTGGCGTTCCAGGTACGACGCGTTCGGGACCGCCGCCATCAGGTGGACATGCAGGTCGTGCACGCCGTGGGAGGTCACCGGCAGGTGCGCCGCCTCGGCCATCCGTGCCGCCTTCATCCAGGCTGTGATGCCGCCCATGCAGGCGAGGTCCGGTTCGACATAATGGACCCCGCCGGCATCGATCAGCTGGGAGAACTCGCGCAGATTGTGGAAGTTCTCACCGGCCGCGATCGGCGTTCCGATCTTCGCCACCTCGGCGTAGCCGCAGACGTCCTCCGGCTCCATCGGTTCTTCGATCCAGACCAGATTGTAGGGGGCCAGCGCCCGAGCGGCGGCGATCGCCTTCGGTCGGGTCCAGCCCATGTTCGCGTCGACCATCAGCGCGAAGCCGTCGCCGAGAAACTCGCGCATGGCCGCCACCCGCTCCACGTCCTCGTGCAGGTTCCTGCGGCCGACCTTCATCTTGATGGCCTCGAAGCCGGCATCCAGGTTGCCGCGCGTCTGTTCCAGCAGAGCGTCGAGGGTGAAGAACAGGTCGATGCCGCCGGCGTAGACCGGCACCGTCGGATCCGCTCCGCCCAGGAGCCGCCAGAGCGGCAGGCCGGCCCGCCTGGCCATGATGTCCCACAGCGCCACATCCACCGCCGCCATGGCGAAGGCGACCGATCCGCCGCGCCCGACCCAGTGGAGCATCCACCACATCTCCTTCCACAGCGCCTCGATCCGGGTTTCGTCCGCGCCGATCAGAAGATCGGGCAGGTCGCGGGTGAGGAGCGAATGAACGGATCCGCCGCCATGGCCGACCGTATAGGTGTAGCCGAGCCCCTCGGCCCCGTCGTCGGCGGTGATCCGTGTGGTGATGAGCTCGAAATGGGTCATCTCCTTGTGCGTCGAGTCCGACAGCACGACGGGCAGGGGAATGCGGTAATGGTCGGAACGGATGCGATCGATGGCCATGGACGGTTTCCCCCAGGGTTCTTAGCGAGTATGCGTCTGGCAACGCTTTGAGCCGCATCATCCGCTCGCCGGTTCCCGTCCGGCAACCCCACGATTGGAGCGCACGTGCCCGCCGAAACCCTCGTTCTGATTCCCGGTCTGCTGAACGATGCCGAGCTGTGGGCCCGGCAGGTGCCGATGCTCGACGACCTGGTCGACCGCATCGTCATTCCCGACACCACGGCGCACGAGGACATCCGCGAAACCGCGGCTCAGGTTCTCGCCGAGACGGACGGCGACCTGGCGGTCGCCGGGCTTTCCATGGGCGGCTATGTGGCACTGGAGATCCTGCGCCAGGCGCCGGAGCGGGTCGAGCGCCTGGCGCTGATCGACACGTCGGCCCGCCGGGACAGCGCCGACCAGCGCCGCCGGCGCACCGGTCTGATCGAACTTGCCGACAAGGGGCGTTTCAAGGGGGTGACACCGCGGCTGCTGCCGATGCTGGTGCACCGCAGCCGGCTCGAGGACGAGGCGGTGACCCGACCGATCTTCGACATGGCGGCGCGGATCGGCAAGGACGGGTTCGTCCGCCAGCAGAAGGCCATTCTGAGCCGCGACGACAGCCGCGACCTGCTCGCCGGGATCGCCGTCCCGACGCTTGTGGTGTGCGGGCGCGACGATCAGCTCACCCCGCTGGCGCTGAGCGAGGAGATGGCCGCCGCCATTCCCGGGGCGACCCTGCATGTGATCGACACCTGCGGCCACCTGCCGGCGCTGGAGCACCCCGAGGCGTGCGGCGCGGCGATGCGCGCCTGGCTGGAGGGGTAGGGCGGGTGGTCATTCCGCCTCTCCCGGATTTCCGGAAGCCCGGCTACCATCTGATCCCCACCCTGACCGGGCCCGTCCGTCAGCGCCCGGCCCCGGACCTCCTGGACCCAAGAGCAATGGACCCCGCCATGCAGAACGTCGAGCCGATCCTGTCCCATATCGACAGCCACCGCGATGACCTCATCGAACTCTCGGACACCGTCTGGGGTATGCCCGAGACGCTCTATGCCGAATACGCCTCCTGTGCCGAGCATACCGCCGTGCTGAAGGCCAAGGGGTTCCGCGTGACCGAGGAGGTCGCCGGCATTCCGACCGCGGTGATGGGAGAGGCCGGCGAGGGCGGTCCGGTGATCGCCATCCTCGGCGAGTACGATGCGCTGCCCGGCCTCAGCCAGGTGGCCAACATCGCCGAGCCGAAGCCGATGGTCGCCGGCGGCGCCGGGCACGGCTGCGGCCACAACCTGCTGGGGTCGGCGGCGCTGCTCGCCGCCTGCGCGCTCAAGGACTGGCTGGCCGCCACCGGGACCCCCGGACGCGTGCGCTACTACGGCTGCCCGGCTGAGGAAGGCGGGGCCGCCAAGGCCTTCATGGTGCGCGATGGCGCCTTTGCCGATGTCGACGCCGCCATCTGCTGGCATCCGGCGACGCACACCAAGGTCGACGAGGCCAACAGCCTGGCCAATACCCGGATCGACTTCACCTTCACCGGCCGCTCAAGCCATGCCGCCGCCGCCCCGCAGCTCGGCCGCAGCGCCCTTGACGCCGCTGAACTGACAAGCGTCGGCGTCAATTACATGCGTGAGCACATGCCGAGCTCGGCGCGCATCCACTACGCCTATCTCGACGCCGGGGGCACCGCGCCGAACGTGGTCCAGGGGCGGGCCAAGGTGCGCTATGCCGTGCGCGCCGCCGACCTGCCGACCATGATGGCGCTGGTCGAGCGGGTGAAGAAGGTGGCCGAGGGCGCGGCGCTGATGACCGAGACGACGGTCGAACCGCAGGTCATCTCCGCCGTCTCGAACTTGCTCGCCAACACGCCGCTCGAGGAGGCGATGCAGGAGGCGCTGGACGGTCTCGGCGGCGTTCCGTTCGACGATGCGGACCGGGCCTATGCGGCGCAGATCCAGGCCACGCTCTCTCCCGAGGACATCGCCACCAGCTACACCCGGGCCGGGCTTGAGCCGCGCCAGGGCGAGCCGCTGTGCGACTATGTCGTTCCGCGCGAGGCCCGCGGCGACGGCGCGCGGGGCTCGACCGACGTGGCCGACGTGTCCTGGGCGGTGCCGACGGTTCAGGCCCGCGTCGCCACGCACGCGATCGGCACGCCGGGCCATTCCTGGCAGATCACCGCCCAGGGCAAGGCGCCGGCGGCACACAAGGGCATGACCTACGCCGGGCAGGCGATGGGGGCGGTGGCGCGCCGTCTATTCAGCGACGAGGTGCTGCTGGCCCGCGCCAAGAAGGACCATCAGGACCGACTGGCGAGGCAGCCCTACGTCTGCCCGATCCCGGCCGACGTCCAGCCGCCCCTGCAGCCGCGCCCGAAGGCGGCGGAATAACCACTCCGCGCCGGGAGGATGAGGTCTTCCCGGCGCACGTACCGATTAAGAGGACCGGCCCGTCTATACCGGGCCGGCGGGATCTCAGACATCGACCTCTTCGACGAACCTGGCGTTCGCCTGGATGAAGTCGAAGCGCTTCTCCGCCTTCTTGCCCATCAGGGTCTCGACGATCTCGCGGGTGCGGCGGGTTTCGCTTTCCAGTTCCGGCTCCACCACAAGCTCGGGACCGCCGCTCGGCGGGATCCTGACCCGCAGGAGCTGCCGGCTCGTCGGGTCCATGGTGGTTTCCTTGAGCTGCGCCGGCGGCATCTCGCCCAGACCCTTGAAGCGGCTGATCTCGACCTTGCCGCGCCCGGAGAAGGCACCGGCCATGATCTCCTCGCGGTGGGCGTCGTCGCGGGCGTAGATCGTCTTGCCGCCCTGAACCAGGCGGTAGAGCGGCGGCATGGCGAGATAGAGGTGGCCGTCGGAGATCAGTCTGGGCATCTCGCGGTAGAAGAAGGTCATCAGCAGCGAGGCGATGTGGGCGCCGTCCACGTCGGCGTCGGTCATGATGATGACCTTCTCGTAGCGCAGCGCGTCCTCCTTGTAGGCGGCGCCGGTGCCGCAGCCCAGCGCCAGCATCAGGTCGCTGAGCTCCTGGTTGGCGCGGAGCTTGTCGGCGGACGCGCTGGCGACGTTCAGGATCTTGCCGCGCAGGGGCAGCACCGCCTGGGTCGCGCGGTTGCGCGCCTGCTTGGCCGAGCCGCCGGCGCTGTCGCCCTCGACCAGGAAGATCTCGGTGCCCTCGTTGTCGGAGCGCGAACAGTCGGCGAGCTTGCCCGGCAGGCGCAGCTTGCGGGTCGCGGTCTTGCGGCTGACCTCCTTCTGCTGGCGTCGGCGCAACCGGTCCTCGGCCCGCTCGATCAGCCGCTCCAGCAGCAGGTTGGCGGTCTCCGGATCGCCGGAGAGCCAGTGGTCGAAGTGGTCCTTCACCGCCTGATCGACCAGTTTGGTGGCGTGCGGGCTGGCCAGCTTGTCCTTGGTCTGGCCCTGAAAGGCCGGCTCGCGGATGAAGACACTCAGCATGACGCAGGCGCCGGCCATCACGTCCTCGGCGGTGATCTGCGCCGCCTTCTTGTTGCCGACCAGGTCGCCATAGGCCTTCACCCCGCGGGCCAGCGCGGCGCGCAGGCCGGCCTCGTGGGTGCCGCCCTGAGGCGTCGGGATGGTGTTGCAGTAGGCGTGCAGGAAGCCGTCGTCCTGGTCGTCCGGCCAGGTCACTGCCCACTCCACGCGGCCCTGCTCGCCGGGGGCCTCGACATCGCCCGTGAACGGCCGCGCCGCGACGGTCCGCCGCCCCTCGATGGCGCTGGCCAGAAAGTCGGCGAGGCCGCCGGGATAGTGCAGCACCGCCTCGGCCGGTGTGTCGTCGCCGTCGCGCAGCATCGCCGGATCGCACTTCCAGCGGATCTCCACGCCCTTGAACAGGTAGGCCTTGGAGCGGGCCATGCGGAACAGCGTGGCCGGACGGAACTTCAGGGCGGGGCCGAAGATCTCGGCGTCGGGATGGAAGCGCACGGTGGTCCCGCGCCGGTTCGGCGCGGCGCCGATCGTCGCCAGCGGTCCCTGGGGGACGCCGCGCTCGAAATGCTGGGCGTAGAGCCGCTTGTCCCGGGCCACCTCGACCTCGAGCCGGTCGGACAGCGCGTTGACGACGGAGATGCCGACCCCGTGCAGGCCGCCGGCGGTGGCATAGACCTTGTCGGAGAACTTGCCGCCGGCATGCAGGGTGGTGAGGATCACCTCCAGCGCCGACTTGTCGGGAAAGCGGGGGTGCGGGTCGACCGGAATGCCGCGGCCGTTGTCGCGGATCGTCATCGTCTGGTCGGTGGAGAGCTCGATCTCGATCCGCGAGGCGAAGCCGGCGACCGCCTCGTCCATGGAATTGTCGAGCACTTCGGCGACCAGATGGTGCAGCGCCCGCTCGTCGGTTCCGCCGATATACATGCCCGGCCGCCGGCGCACCGGCTCCAACCCCTCCAGGACCTCGATGTCCTTGGCGGAGTAGCCGGAGGTGTCGGCCGCGGTGGCGCTTGCGAACAGGTCTGCCATGGTGTCTGACTGTGCGAGAGTGGCGATGGATCGTTAGTCTATCGTGTAGCCGCTTGCGTAGCGAGCGCAAGATATAGTGCAGGGAGGTCCGGATGGAAACCGAATCGGGTCGCGTGCCCCGCGGCGAGATGCAGATCCGGACCATCGCGATGCCGGCGGACACCAATCCGAACGGCGATATCTTCGGCGGATGGGTGCTGAGCCAGATGGACATCGCCGGCGGTCTCGCCGCCGCCCACCGTGCCGCCGGGCGGGTGGCCACGGTGGGCATCCAGGCGATGACCTTCATCAGGCCGGTGAGTGTCGGGGACGTGATCTGCTGCTACGGCCATGTGGAACGGGTCGGCCGGACGTCGATCACCGTCGCGATCGAAGTCTGGAAGATCCGCGGCTTTCAGGAACGTGAAGAGCGCCTCCTCGTGACCGAAGGTAGTTTCACCTACGTGGCGATCGACGATCAGGGCAGGAAACGGCCGGTCGATCCCTGACATCCGACGGAGATTGGCGATGCTGCGATCTTTGCTCCCGGCCCTGGCGTTGCTGTACGCCGCCGGCTCGGCCGCCGCTGGCGAAGCGGACGTGGTCGGCGTCGAGGCGCGGCGCAGCGGCGATACCTGGTCCTTCGACGTGACGGTGCGCCACGCCGATACCGGCTGGGACCACTACGCCGACAGCTGGGAGGTTGTCGCGCCCGACGGGACCGTGCTCGCCACGCGCACGCTGTACCACCCTCACGTGGACGAACAGCCCTTCACCCGCAGCCTCGGCGGCGTGACCGTGCCCGCCGGTGTGGACGAGGTCACGGTGCGCGCCCGCGACAGCGTGCATGGATTTGGCGGCGCGCAGATCCGTGTGCGCCTGGACAGATGAGCCCGTGATGGCTCCCTGAGAGCGGCGTCGCAGTCCCCGGGGGAGGGCTAACGCCAGCCCAGCCAGAGCCCGACAGCCTCCTGCCGGATGCCGGATCTGGGGGCAGTCAGTGCTTTCGGTAGCAGGTCGCGGACCGGCTCGGCGGGAACGTCGAAATACAGATGGATGCGCTCGTGGGCCGCGGTGTTGTGCACCCGGTGCGGGAAACCGTAATCCCCGTAATAGAGCGCGCCCACGGGCCAGTGTGCGCGCTCGTGGCAGAAATCCGTCACCGCATCGGCGGCCGTGACGATCGGCAGGTGCAGCCGAACCCTCGCGCCGTCGGCCGACAGCGGGTCGTAATGCCAGTCCAGCAGATCGCCGGGTCCGATCCGCGCCACGACCGCTCCGCCGGCAGGCCCGCCAAACATGTCCATCAGGTTCTCAAGGCGGGGACAGGCGTCCATCCACGGCGTGCGGTCTCGCGTGTCCGCCCCGGTCTCGATCAGCAGAACGATGTCGGACCAGGATCTGTCGAAGGCCATGTGATTGCGCTGATCGTCCGGAACCGCGTCGAGCAGCGCCCGCATCTCGTCGATCACCGGTTCAAGCGGCGCGGGGGACCGGACAGCGGCCTGGAACTGTAGACCGAGGTCCCGGGTGAAGGCCTGGAAGGGCGTCTCCGGCGCGGCGCGCGCGCAGTCCGCTGGCCGCGGAGGCGGGGAGGAGGCGAGGCTCATCGCTCCCCTATAGCACGAAAACGAACGGGCCACCCGATGGGTGGCCCGCCGTCTGTCCGAACGCGAAGGATCGGATCAGTTCGAGTAGTACATGTCGAACTCGATCGGGTGCGGCGTGTGCTCGAACGCGTGCACCTCTTCCATCTTGAGCTCGATGTAGCCGTCGATCTGGTCGTCGGTGAACACGCCGCCCTGGGTCAGGAACGCGCGGTCCTTGTCCAGGTTCTCGAGCGCCTCACGCAGCGAGCCGCAGACGGTCGGGATGCCCGAGAGCTCCTCGGCCGGCAGGTCGTACAGGTTCTTGTCCATCGGGTCGCCCGGATGGATCTTGTTCTGGATGCCGTCGAGGCCGGCCATGAGCATGGCCGAGAACGCCAGGTACGGGTTGCCGGCGGCGTCCGGGAAGCGGACCTCGACGCGCTTGCCCTTCGGGCTGTTCACGTGCGGGATCCGGCAGGAGGCCGAGCGGTTGCGCGACGAGTAGGCCAGCAGAACCGGCGCCTCGAAACCCGGGATCAGCCGCTTGTAGCTGTTGGTCGTCGAGTTGGCGAAGGCGTTGATTGCGCGGGCATGCTTGATGATGCCGCCGATGTAGTACAGCGCGGTGTCCGACAGGTCGGCATAGCCGGAGCCCGCGAACATCGGCTTGCCGTCCTTCCAGATCGACTGGTGAACGTGCATGCCCGAGCCGTTGTCGCCGGCGATCGGCTTCGGCATGAACGTCGCGGTCTTGCCGTAGGCCGCGGCGACCTGCTTGACCACGTACTTGTAGATCTGCAGGTGGTCGGCGGTGGTGATCAGCGTGCCGAACTCCATGCCGAGCTCGTGCTGCGACGGCGCCACCTCGTGGTGGTGCTTCTCGACCTTCACGCCCATCTCGTCCATCACCGAGAGCATCTCGGAGCGGATGTCCTGGCCGCTGTCGACCGGCGGGACGGGGAAGTAGCCACCCTTGACGCCCGGACGGTGGGCCAGGTTGCCCTCCTCGTACTCGCGGGCCGAGTTGTACGGGCCTTCCTCGTTGTCGACCTCGTAGTAGCCCTTGTTCATGCCGACTTCGATCTTCACGTCGTCGAACAGGAAGAACTCGGCTTCCGGGCCGAAGAAGGCGGTGTCGCCGATGCCCAGGCTGTCCATGTAGGCGACGGCGGCCTTGGCGGTCGAGCGCGGGTCGCGCTCATAGGGCTGGCCGGTCGACGGCTCGACGATGTCGCAGGTGATGGCGAGGGTCGGCTGGGCGAAGAAGGGGTCCATGACCGCGGTGCCGAGGTCCGGCTTCAGGCCCATGTCCGACTCGTTGATCGCCTTCCAGCCGGCGATCGAGGAACCGTCGAACATGAAGCCTTCGACCAGGCTCTCCTCGTCGATCGTGCGCACGTGCTGGGTCACGTGCTGGACTGCGCCGCGCGGATCGGTGAACCGGAGGTCGACGTACTTGACGTCGTGTTCCTCGATCATCTTCAAAACGTTCTTCACGTCGTCAGACATGGTTTCCTTCCTATTGTTGACTTGGCGCCCCGGTCATCCCGTGGGGGCCGTACTCCCTCTGCGATTGCCGGCTCGTGCTGCGCCGGCGCGTCGGACTGCCTAGTCCGTCAGATCGCGTCCGATCCGGTCTCGCCGGTGCGGATGCGAACGATCTCGTCGACGGTCGAGACGAAGATCTTCCCGTCCCCGATCCGTCCGGTGTGTGCCGCGCTCTGGATCGCCTCGACGGCGCGGGCGACCTGGCCGTCCTCCATCACGATCTCCACCTTCACCTTGGGCAGGAAATCGACGACGTACTCGGCACCCCGATACAGTTCCGTGTGCCCCTTCTGCCGGCCGAACCCCTTGGCCTCGGTGACCGTGATTCCCTGGATTCCGATCTCGTGCAGCGCCTCCTTCACCTCGTCGAGTTTGAACGGCTTGATGATCGCCTCGACCTTCTTCATGGGTCCGTGCCTTTGGGGTTGCGTGCGAATGCTCCGCCGGGTGGCGGTGCAGAGTGTTTGGTTAGCACGCCGTGTGCCAACCGCCGCACTGGGGTTAGAGCCTTGATTCCCAAGCGTTCAGCCCGGAAATCGTGTACCGTCTGCCGGGTATGATGCACGATGTTGCGCCAGTCGCACAAAAATTAATCAGAAAACGCCCTATTTCTGGGCGTCCTCCGAGGCGACCGTCGATCAGTCCGACAGCATCTCCTTGATGCGCCGGATCGCCTCGCGGATGTTCTCCGTGGAGTTGGCGTAGGAGAACCGCAGATATCCCTCGCCGTAGGCGCCGAAACTGGTGCCGGCGATCACCGCGACGCCGGCCTCCTCGAGCAGCCTGGTCTGCAGGTCCTTGGCGTTCATGCCGGTGCCCTCGATGTTCGGGAACGCATAGAAGGCGCCGCCCGGCTCGACGCAGCGGAAGCCCGGAATCTGGTTCAGATCCGAGACGATGACGCGACGGCGGTCGTCGAACGCCTTGACCATGTCCCGTACCGCGTCCTGCGGGCCGTCCAGCGCGGCGAGACCGGCGAACTGGGTCGGCGCGTTGACGCAGCTGTGGCAGTTCACGGCAAGCTTCTCGGCATGCGCGAACACCGTCTTCGGCCAGACCGAGAAGCCGAGGCGCCAGCCAGTCATGGCGTAGGTCTTCGACCAGCCGTCCAGCAGGATCACCCGGTCCGCAATCTCCGGATAGGTCAGCAGGCTGACATGCTCGCGCCCGTCGTACAGCATCTGGCTGTAGATCTCGTCCGACAGGATGTAGACGTTCGGCCAGTTCTGCAGGCCGGCGACCAGCTTGTCGATCTCGGCCTTGGGCACGGCGCCGCCGGTCGGATTGGCGGGCGTGTTCAGAATGATGAGGCGGGTCCGCTCGGTCACCTGCGACAGCATCTCGTCGGCGGAAAAGGCGAAGCCGGTCTTCTCGGCGAGGCGGTAGGGAACCGGGGTGGCGCCGGAGAACTTCACCGAGCTTTCGTAGATCGGAAAGCCGGGGTTCGGATACAGGATCTCGGTGCCGGGCTGGCCGAACATCAGGCAGGCGAAGAACATGGTCGGCTTGCCGCCGGGCATGATCATCACGAGATCCGGATCGACCTCGACACCGTGCCGGGTGTTCAGGTCCCGGGCAACCGCCTCGCGCAGCGCCGGGATGCCGGCGGCCGGCGTATAGCCGTGATGGCCGTCGCGCAACGCTTTGATGCCGGCCTCGACGATATGGCCCGGGGTTTTGAAGTCGGGCTGGCCGATGCCGAGGTTGATGATGTCCTTGCCTTGGGCGGCGAGCGCATTGGCGCGGGCAAGCACTTCGAAGGCGGTCTCTGTGCCGAGAACGGACATGCGGTCGGCGAGCACGGCGGTCATTGGGCGGTTCCTCGGGGTCGTTGTCGTGTCACGTGCGTTCTGGCGACGCTCGGACCGGCAGTGATACGCTGCCGGCCGGAAATGCGCCAGTCGAGGAAGGCGCGGACGGTTAAATCGGCGGATGCGACCGCCTGGGGCCGAGGGGAAACGCTGGAATGATCGAAGCCATCGAGGACATCGTCACGCCCGACGGGGCGATGGAGACTTTTCTCGTCCGTCCGGAGCGCGGCGGCCCGTATCCCGCCGTACTGATGCTGATGGACGCGCCGGGCATTCGCGAGGAGCTGTACGACATGGCGCGGCGGCTGGCCACGGTCGGCTATTCGGTGCTGCTGCCGAACCTGTACTACCGCGCCGGCCGGGACACCAAGTACGGCCCCGACGTGCTGGTCAAGGAAAGCCCGGACTGGACGGCGATGCGTGCGATCCGCACGAAGATGACGATCCCGCCGGTGATGTCCGACGTCGCGGCCATGCTCGACTTCATCGACGCGCGCGGTATCGCCCGACCGGGGCCGGTCGGCACCCATGGTTACTGCATGAGCGGTCCGTACTCGCTGGCCGCGGCGGCGCGCTACCCCGATCGGGTGGCGGCAGCCGCCTCGTTCTACGGCACCTGGCTGGTCAGCGACGCCGAGGAGAGCCCGCACGCCACCCTCGGCCAGGCGAAAGGCGAACTCTACATCTCCTGCGCGGAGCATGACGACCTGGCGCCGCCGGACATGGTGGCGGAGCTGAAGCGGCTGTTCGACGCCTCCGGGGCGAGGGGAGAGCTGGAGATCCACCCCGGCACCCATCACGGCTTCGCCTTCCCGGGCCGCTGGTGTTACGACAAACCGGCGGCGGAACGACACTGGGAGCGGCTGATCGCGCTCTACCGTCGCACGTTGGGGTAGGGCCGGCCCGCCTGAGCCGGTTGATGGTCTGCCCCGAAACGAGTGCGGCGCCGCCCCGGGGCGGGGGCGACGCCGCTCGTACGACCGTCGTTAAGCAGGGATCAAACGGCGGCCGGGTGGGCCCCGCCGGTGGCGGCGGACTTGGTGCCGGCAAGCATCGAGACCACCGGTTTGATGACCGATGCGACGACGCTCGCGAACGCGGCCTGGACCGCGACCGCGCGGGCGCGGCGACCGGCGGCGATGCCGCGCGCGATGTCTTCCTCGGTGATGCTCCGCGTCTGGATCGTCTGGATGCTCATGGCGTGTCTCCTGTCTGGGGCGGCGCCGCGTTCTCGCCCGCCGCTGATAGACAACTTGATCTTCGCAGCGCAGCATTACAAATTCGTAATTCAAAGAAGCGAATTTAGAAAAACTAATATTACTCCGACCCGCCCGAGGACCCCGCCCGAGGACCCCGCCCATGATCACCCTGCGCCAGGTTCGCTACTTCCTCGCCGTGGCCGAGACGGAGAAGGTGTCCGCCGCCGCGACCAACCTGGGCATCTCCCAGTCGGCGATCACCCTGGCGGTCAAGGAACTGGAGAACCAGCTTGGCGTCACCCTGTTCGAACGCCGGGTCGGCGGCGTCGCCCTGACCCGCGAGGGCCAGAACTTCATCGGCCACGCCCGCAACATCGAGGCCGCGGTCGCCGACGCCATCGCCGACATGCACCCCGACCGCACCGACGTGGAGGGCACGGTCAAGCTCGGCGTCACCAACGCGGGGGCGGGCTACTTCCTGATCCCGCCGCTGGCGCGGTTCCAGCGCGCCTTCCCGAACGTGCGGGTGCAGCTCCTGGAGCGCGAGCGCGAGGAACTCGAGGCCCAGGTCCTGACCGGCGCGGTCGACATCGCCCTGTTGCTCACCTCCAACCTGTCCAACGCGCCGGACCTGGAGCACCGCCCGCTGTTCCAGAGCCCCCGCGGCGCCTGGGTGGCGACGAACCACCCGCTGGCCAGCCGCGACACGGTCAGCCGGGCCGACGTGATCGAGTACCCCTACATCCTCTACCTGATCGACGAGGCCGACCGCTCGTCGCGCGAGTACCTCGCGGCGTCGGGCCTGGAGCCGAAGGTGCAGTTCGAGACCACGTCCCTGGAGGCGCTGCGCAGCATGGTCGCGACCGGGCTCGGGGTGACGATCCTCTCGCGCATGCTGTTCCGGCCGTGGTCGCTGGATGGCGGGCGCCTGGAATGGATCGCGATCACCGACGCCCCGCCGCCGATGGAGATCGGCCTGGTCTGGCGCAACGGCCACGAATTCACCGCCGCCGAGGCGCGGCTGGTCGAGTATCTGGAGGCGGCGGCGGGTTAGGGGGTCGTTGCACCTCCGCACCCCCGGTGTTACACCGCGCCACTTTTTGACAGGTACCGGGGGACGGGCCCATGAAGCCGGCCAACTCGCTCCTTTCCTCCTACGGCACGACCGTGTTCGAGGTGATGTCGCGGCTCGCGATCGAGCACAAGGCGATCAACCTCGGCCAGGGCTTTCCCGACGACCGCGGTCCCGATCCGGTGCTGGAGCAGGCCAGTGCCTTCCTGTTCGCCCCCCCGAACCAGTATCCGCCGATGATGGGCGTGCCGGAACTGCGCCAGGCGGTCGCCGCCCACAACCGGCGGTTCTACGGCCTCGACATCGACTGGCAGCGCGAGGTCATGGTCTCGACCGGCGCCACCGAGGGGCTGGCGGCGACGTTCCTGGCGCTGATCGAGCCGGGCGACGAGGTGGTGGTTATCGAGCCGCTCTACGACTGTTACCTGCCGATGATCCGGCGCGCCGGCGGCATCCCGCGGCCGGTTCGCCTCACCCCGCCCGAGTGGCGCCTGAACCTGGATGAACTCGAGGCGGCGTTCAGCGAGCGTACCAAGCTGATCGTGGTCAACGACCCGCAGAACCCGGCCTCCAAGGTCTACTGCCGCGAGGAACTGACGGCGATCGCCGAGCTCTGCCAGAAGTACGACGCCTACGCGGTCTGCGACGAGGCCTACGAGCACCTCGCGTTCGACGGGCGCGCGCACATCTCGCTGATGACCCTGCCGGGCATGCGCGAGCGGTGCGTGCGGATCGGCTCGGCGGGCAAGACGTTCTCGCTCACCGGATGGAAGGTCGGCTACCTGACCGCGCCGGAGACCCTGCTTGGACCGATTTCCAAGGCGCATCAGTTCCTAGTCTTCACCACGGCGCCGAACCTGCAGCGCGCGGTCGCCTTCGGGCTCGGCCAGGACGATGCGTACTTCGCCGGCCTACGCGACGACATGCAGCGCCGTCGCGACCGGCTGACCGACGGACTGACCGCCATCGGCCTCGCGCCGGTGACCTGTCAGGGCACCTATTTCCTGTTCGTCGACGTCGCCGCGCACCTGTACGACGCCGAGACGGACGAGGGATTCTGCCGCCGTCTGGTGACCGATGCCGGGGTCGCGGCGGTGCCGGTATCGGCGTTCTATCTCGATCCGCAGAGCGCGCCGCGCAACTACATCCGGTTCTGCTTCGCCAAGCAGGATCCGGTGCTGGACGGCGCGGTCGAGCGTCTGGATTCCTATCTTCGAAGCGTCGGCCTCGGCATTTAGGTTGACGTCAGGCCGGTGCTGGGATAGCAACGGCGTCCGCCGAGCCGAGAGGTTCGGCGCCCGGTGGCGGGTGTAGCTCAGGTGGTTAGAGCGCCAGATTGTGGCTCTGGAGGCCGTGGGTTCGAGTCCCATCACTCGCCCCAATACCCTAAGGTGACGGCATGATCATGCCGTCCGATACGGGCACGCGCGACGCGCTGCTCTCCTGCGTGCAGATGAGCGCGTGCGACCGCCTCACGATCGAGCGCGGGACCCCCGGTTTCACCCTGATGCTGCGGGCCGGCCACGGCGCCGCCCGTCATATTCGCCGCGCGTTCCGTCCGGGACGGGTGCTCGTCGCCTGCGGACCCGGCAACAACGGCGGCGACGGATTCGTGATCGCCGACGACCTGCGCGCCCATGGCTGGGACGTCACCGTCACGTTGCTTGGACCGGTCGCCGCGCTGAAGGGAGACGCCGGCGAGGCGGCGGCGCTGTGGAACGGGCCGGTCACCCCAATTTCCGCCTCGCTGGTCGACGGCGCCGATGTCCTTGTCGACGCCCTGTTCGGCGCCGGGTTGAGCCATGCCGTCCAGGGGGAGGCGGCGGCGCTCCTGGCCCGCGCGGCCGGCAGGGCGGCCAGCGGCCGGCTCCGCGTGGCGGCCGTCGACGTCCCGAGCGGCGTGCACGGCGACACCGGCCAGGTGCTCGGCATCGCCTGTCCGGCCGATCTGACCCTCACGTTTCACCGACGCAAACCGGGTCACGTCCTGCAGCCGGGCCGGGCGCTGTGCGGCGGCGTGCGCGTGATCGACATCGGTATCGACCCGGCGGCGGACGCGGTTCCGCCCGTCGCTCGGATCATCGGCCCGGAACTATGGGCCGGCCGGCTGCATCCGCCGGGCCCGGAGGATCACAAGTACACCCGCGGCCATGTGCTGGTGCTGGCCGGTGCCATGCCGGGAGCGGCACGGCTGGCGGCCCGGGCGGCGCGGCGGATGGGCGCCGGCCTGGTGACGGTCTGTGCCCCCGAAGCGGCGGTCGCGGCGATCTCCACCGACGCTCCCGGCCTCATCGTTCAGCCGCTGCCGGACGATGTCGCCGGGTTCGTCGCGGCCCGAAAGGTGGCGGCGGTCGCGGTCGGACCGGGCCTGGGCCAGGGGGCCGGGGCGGAGCGGCTGATCGCGGGCGCGCTGGAGAGCGGCGTGGCGACGGTGCTGGACGCCGATGCGTTCTCGATCTTCGCCGGTCGCGCCCTTCCGTCGGGCGGCCCGGCGGTTCTCACCCCCCACGGCGGCGAATTCGCCCGGTTCTTTCCCCGGATCGATCCGCGAGCGGTCGGACGCGTGGCTGCGGTGTCCGAGGCGGCGGCAGCCTGCGGTCACACCGTCCTGCTCAAGGGGCCGGACACGACGATCGCTGCGCCGGACGGCGCCTGCGCCATTCTCGACGATGCGCCGGCGACCCTGGCGACGGGCGGGACGGGGGACGTGCTGGCCGGCGCCATCGCGGCGCTGCTCGCCCGTGGCCTGATGCCCTTCGAGGCGGCGGCGGCGGGCGCTTGGTATCACGCCACCGCGGCCCACGGGCTGGGCGGCGGTGCCCTGTTGGCGGAGGACCTGGCCGATACGTTGGCCGACGTCGCCGGAGGCTGAACGCAAAGATCGATCAGGCGGGCCGCGCGGTCACCTCCGCCCGGTCTCGGAGGCGAGGGTGGCCAGGATCCGGTCCACGCAATCGTCGGGCGGTCGGGTCACGTCGACCGCAATGGCCTTCTCGTCGTCGGCCGGCGGCTCCAGCGCGGCAAGCTGCGAGGTCAGCAGGCTCGGCGGCATGTAGTGGTCGGTGCGCTGTTCCATGCGGGCGCGTATCACCCGCTCATCGCCCTCGAGGCGGACCAGCCGGACGTCGGGGCGGTCGCCGATCAGGATGTCGCGATAGGTTCGTTTCAGGGCGGAGCAGGCGACGACCATGCCGGTGCCGGCCGCCCGCCAGCGGTCGATGTCGGCGGCAATGGCTGCGAGCCACGGCGCGCGGTCGCTGTCATCCAGCGGAGTACCGCCCCGCATCTTCTCGACATTCTCCGGCGGATGGTAGCGGTCCCCCTCGGCATAGCCCCAGCCGAGCCGCTCGGCGAGCCGGGTGCCGATGGTCGTCTTGCCGACCCCTGACACCCCCATGATGACGATGACGATTGCGGCGGTGGGGGCGGACCCGGCGCTCATGTCCCGCTCCAGTCGGCGTGGTGGCTGCCGGGGGCGTCGATCCGCTCGAAGGTATGGGCGCCGAACCGGTCGCGCAGGCCCTGCAGGAAGTCGGCGGGTACCCGCGACCGGGTCATGCCGTCGTGCCAGGAGAGGGCCGAGGTCAGGGCCGGAACCGCATAACCGGCCGCGATGGCGGCGGCGGCGGTCCGGCGCAGGCCGGGGAGCAGCGTGTCCAGTTCCGCGCGCAGCTCGGCCGCCGCCAGGGGATGGGCACCCTGCGGCAGGGTCCAGAAGGCGGCCGCCAGTCGGTCGAGCAGCGGCGCGCGCAGGATGCAGCCGGCCCGCCAGACGCGGGCGACCGCCACCGGATCGACCTCCCAGCCGTCGCGGTCGTCGGCGGCGGCGATCAGCGCGAATCCCTGCAGAAAGGCGAGCAGTGTGGCGGCCCGGACTGCCGCCTCGAGATCGCCGTCGGCAAGCTCGACAGGCCCCGGCGGCGCGGCGGCCAGCGCCTGTCGGTCGTCGCGGGCGGCGGAGACGGCGCGGGCGAAGACGGCTTCGGCGATCGACGGGGCGGCAACGCCGAGGTCGAGCGCGGCGAGCGAGGCCCAGCGTCCGGTGCCTTTCTGCGCCGCCCGGTCGACCACCTTGTCCAGGAGCGGCCCGCCGTCGGCATCGCGGGTGCGCACCACGTCGGCGGCGATCTCGACGAGGTAGCCGCCGCCGGGGCCGCGGTTCCAGTCGGCGAAGATCTGTCCGATGGCGCCGATATCCATGCTCCGGCCGTTGCGCATCAGGTCGTAGGCCTCGGCCAGAGCCTGCATCACCGCATACTCGATCCCGTTGTGCACGGTCTTCACGAAATGCCCGGCCGCGCCGCCGCCGAGCCGGTCGCAACAGGGCGTGCCGTCGCCCGCGCGGGCCGCGACAGCCCGCAGCGTCGGAGCGACCCGCTCCCAGGCCTTCGGGTCGCCGCCGGCCATGAGAGCGGGTCCGTGGCGCGCGCCCTCCTCGCCGCCGGACACACCGAGGCCGATCAGGTGGATACCCTGCGCCGCCAGATCCGCCTGGCGCCGCGCGGTGTCGGCGGCATCGGTGTTGCCGCCGTCGATGATGACGTCGCCGGCCGACAGGTGCGGCCGCAGTCCGTCGATGACCGCGTCGACCGCCGCGCCGGCCGTCACCATCAGCAGCACCGCGCGCGGAGGCGTCAGCGTCCGCGCCAGGTCGCCGGCATCCGTCGCCCAGGCGGTGTCGGCCGGCAGCGCCTCGCGGGCGCGGGCGGCGAGATCCGCGTCACGCTCCCAGGCGACCAGGGGCACGCCATGGTCGGCCAGATTGAGCGCCAGATTGCGGCCCATCGTGCCGAGGCCGATGATCCCCAGAGGGGGGTGGTCGGTGGTCATGATCGTCGTCATCCCATGCTCTCGCGCCAGGCGTCGCGCGCCTGGTATCCCCAATAGACCATCTGGGCGTACCACGCCCCGATCGGGCCGCCGACCGGGAACAGGCCGAACGGCTCGAACAGGGTCCAGCGCTCGTCACCCTCGGCGATGGCCGAGGCGATCAGTTCGCCGCCCATGGTCGTGGTCGCCATGCCGTGACCGCCATAACCCTGGCTGTACCACACACCCGGGCGCAGGCGGCCGATCTGCGGCATCTTGTGGGCGGCATAGCCCATGGTGCCCGGCCAGGCGACCTCGGCCTTCACGTCGGCAAGCTGCGGGTAGACCTTGTGCAGGTCGCCCATCATGGTCTCGGCGAGGTGGGCCGGATCGGTCCAGCGGCTGATCCGGCCGCCCCACAGGATGCGGGTGTCCGGCAGCGGACGGTAGTAGTCGCTGGCGAAGCGGGTGTCGCTGACGCCGTTGGGCAGGCCGATGACGCCGTTCAGACGCTCGCCGACCGGTTCCGTCAGGACCACGTAGGTGCCGATCGGAAGCGTGGCGGCGGAGAGGCGCGGAACCAGCCCCTCGATATAGCCGGAGCAGCACACCACGACATGGTCGGCACGGATCGTTCCGGTCGCCGTGTGCACCCGTTTCGGCTCGGGTGCGAGCTCGATGTGGTTGACAGGGGTGTTCTCGAACACCCGGGCCCCGGCGTCGGCCGCCAGACGGGCATTGCCGCGGGTGAAGTTGAGGGAATGGAAGGTGAAGCCCTTGGGCCGCCAAAGGCCCTCGAAGTAGCGGCGGCTGCGCCAGATCGAGCGGACCTTCTCGCGATCCCAGACCTCGATCCCGGCTCCCGTGGTCTCGTTCATCCAGTCGGCTTCGCACTTCACCCCGTCCGGGTCGTCGAACCAGGAACAGGTGACCCGACCATCGACGATGGGCGCAACGCCGCCGCCGATGCGCTCGGCGCGCGATCGCACCAGCCCTACCGCGTCCTCGCTGAGGCGGTAGAGGCGCAGTGCGTGTTCCCTGCCGACCTTGGCGATCAGGTCGCGCAGGCCCCGGGAGAACCCGGCCGACACGAAACCGCCGTTGCGGCCCGACGCCCCCCAGCCGATGCGTCGCGCCTCCACCAGCGCGACGGACCGGCCGCGCTCGGCCAGACCGAGTGCCGTCGCCACTCCCGCCATGCCGCCGCCGACCACGCACACCTCGACCTCGAGATCGCCGTCCAACGCGGCGAATGCCGGATCCTCGGCGTCGCGTGTGCGGCTGTAGTAGCTGTCGATATAGCCGTCGAGGCGGTCTGTCGCCGGTGTCATGCGTGCTCCCTGATCTGCGGATCGCGGTTCGGTCGGCGCAGTGTAGCGGGGAGCGGGGCCGTGATGAACGGGAGGGTTCAGAGCCCCCTGGCGGGGGAACAATGAAGCAACTTGGCGCGGCGGAAGACCGACCGGCCCCGACCCGGCCGCCGGATCAATGTGATTTTCATACTGATTGCTGTATTGCAATATCGATTTATGAAATGAAATTGAAAAATCGAAAGCAGTTATAGATAATGATGTTGTAGGGCGCACTGCCCGCTGGATGCTTTATGCAGAATGCACGGAGCCGTCCCATGAACACCGCCTCGAATACCCGCCGGCTCGAGCGCCTGTCACAGGACGATCTCGACCGTCTCATCAGGCGCCACGCACGGTTTCGTGACGGCCGCCTCGGAGGGGCGCGGGCTGTCCTGTCGTTCTTCGACCTGACGTGGCTCGACTTCCACGGCGCCGATCTGACCGATGCCGACTTTACGGGCGCGGCGATGTCGAGCGCCGTGCTGACCGGAGTGACCCTGGACTACGCGTCGATGTTCGCCGTCGATCTGCGCGGGGCCGATCTCTGCGGTGCCAGCCTGGTGAAGACGGATCTTCGCGGTGCCTGTCTGCGCGGTGCGAGCATGGTCGGGGCGACCCTGATCGATGCGGACCTTCGGGAAAGCCATCTGGTGGAGCAGGCGGAGGAGGACCGCGACCTGCGCTGGATCGAGATCGCGCCCTCGGTCTCCGAGATGCACCAGGCCGACCTGGCCGGCGCCGACCTGACCCGGGCCAGGATTTCCGGCGCGGTCTGCATCAATGCCAACTTCTCCGATGCGGTGATGCGAGACGCGAGAATGGAGCGCTGCAACCTACGTGGCGCCAACCTGACCGGTGCCAACCTCGACGGCGCGGACCTGAGTTGGGCGCGCCTCGAGAACGCCGTGCTACGCGATGCCGTCTTCACCCGGATCACAACAAACATGACCGAACTCGGCGGCGCCGACCTGTCGGGAGCACTTACCGACCGGGCGGCCGGCCGCGCCGCAGATACCTTGGATATCCCGCTCGACATCCGTCTGGACAGTCATGCGCGCTGGATCGCCTCGTCCAGCGCCGACGGGATCCAGCTGGATCTCTCGGGGATCGATATGCGGTCTGCGGGTGATCTGGCGCGGGCGGACCTGACGGCGCTGGTCGCCAGGGACGCGGTGTTCTGCGCCATGGACCTGCGCGGCGTACGCATGGCCGCGGGAACGCTGGCGGGCGCCGACCTGCGGTTCTGCGGGCTCGAAGACGCAGATCTGCGGGGAACCGACCTGAGCGGCGCGCGGTTGTGCAACGCCCGCCTCGCCGGGGCCAGGCTGCGGTCCCTGGTCATGGAGGGCGGGCGCAGCATTGGCAGCCGTCTGACGGGCTCGGATCTGCGGTTTGCCGATCTGCGCGGTGTCGACCTGCGCGGTGCCGATCTCAGAGAGGCCGACCTATCGCATGCCGTCCTTCGCGGGGCGGATCTGCGTGGCGCCGATCTCCGCGACGCTACCCTGGAAGATCCCGCGTGCGCCGGCGCCCGCGTGGACGAGACGACCCGGCTGCCACAACGGTAGCCGGCGACGTGACCTCCCATCCCCGTCTCAGGCCCGCTTCGGCGGGCCTCTTTTTTAGGCGCTCCACGATCGGAGGAGAGCATCCGACCGCATGCGGCCTGTTTGTACTGAGAGGCTCAGAGTGCGCTCGGAAATGTCTCGCTAACGCCAGACCGCCGCGGTCCCGTCGGCGGCGGTTCTCGCCGGCAGAGCGGTTTCGACGGCGTTGCGCGGGGACGCGATGGCCGCGAGTGGTCCACCGGCCTCGACAAAGGCGCTGTCGGTCAGGTGAGGCGCCCCGGCGCTCTCGACGAACCCGGCAACCTGCGAGAGGACGAAGGCACGTCCGTCCAGGGCGGCGAGATCGGTGGGATCCTGGTGGAGGATTTCATTGAACAGCGCCAGCGCCTCCGCCGGACGATCCAGATCGACGAGAACCTCGGCCAGGCCGGCCGTCGCCGCCGGGTGGCCGGGGTCGATCTCAAGCGCCGCGGTCAGAAGATCGGCCGCCTGGTCGACGGCGCCCAGGCGGGCCGCGAGAAGGCCCCAGCCCGTGAGCGGCTCGCTCGCGCCGGGGAAGGCGTCGTGAGCCTGTCTGTACAGTGCGATGGCAGCGCGGTTGTCTCCGTCCGCTTCCGCCTGACGGGCCAAAGAGACCAGGGAGGGGGCCGGTTGCGAGGCCGCTGTCTGCGCCGACACGGGGGGAGGGGAGAGTACCGTCAGAACCGCCGCCAGCGCGGCCATCGCGGACAGGGTAGATACAACCTTCAACGTCACTCAAGCCTCCGGTTCGACGATTCGAAATCGAGTCGAAAACGCATATCTGAAGGTCAATATAGCAAAAGGCTTTCAGAACTGTAATCTCCTAATCATCTAGGCAATCGAAGCGTGGCGTGCCGTAGTCCGACGGGCTGGAGACCGGAACGCCACCCTGGCTCCGCTGCCCCACTCCCATGGCGCCCCGACGCTGATAGGATGTCCGATACAGCGCACATTGACGCGGGAGAGGGCATGCGGATCGTCATCATGGGGGCCGGCGGAGTCGGCGGATACTTCGGCGCGCACCTCGCGCAGGCAGGCCACGACGTCGTCTTCGTCGCCCGCGGGCCGCACCTGCAGGCGATGCGGCGGCGCGGACTGCGCCTGGAGGGGGAGCGGGGCGACATCGTCCTTTCCAACGTGGAGGCCACCGATGACCCGGCGACCCTCGACGGTCCGGCCGATGCCATCCTGTTCGCAGTCAAGCTCTACGACACCGAGAGTGCCGGCGCGGCCCTGAAGCCGCTGGTCGGGCCGGAGACGATGGTGGTGAGCCTGCAGAACGGCGTCGACGGTCCCGAACGGTTGGCGTCCGTTCTCGGCGGCGGTGCGGTCCTGGGGGGCGCCGCATACGTGTCGGCGCTGATCGCGGAGCCCGGAACGGTGCGCTACACCTCCGATATGTCGCGCATCGTCTTCGGCGAACTGGACGGGACGGTGTCGGCAAGGGCCGAGGCGCTGGCCGGTGCCTGCGGTGCCGCGGGGTTCGCCGCCGACGTCTCGGCGGACATCTGCGCGACCCTGTGGGAGAAGTTCGTCCTACTCGCCACCAATTCCGCGCTGACGAGCGTCCTGCGCAAGCCCGCCGGCGAGATCTACCATGACCCCGAGCTGGCCGGTATCGCACGCGAGATGATGGAGGAGGTGGCGGCCCTCGCCGCCGCCGAGGGCGTCGCCATCGCGGCTGACACCGTCGACCGGTCGATCGCGCTCACCCGGACGTTCCCGGCGGGCATGTATGCATCCATGTACCACGACCTGGCGCGCGGGCGGCGGCTCGAGGCGGAGAGCCTGTCCGGCCTGGTGTCGCGCCGAGGCCGGGCGCATGGCGTGCCGGTACCATTGCACACCATGGCCTGGGCGGCCCTGAAGCCGTGGGTCGACGGGGCCTGAGCCGTCAGTCGGACGATCTGCGTCCCTTGTCCGCGGCGCCTTCGTAGAGGATGCCGTCACGCCGTCTCAGTGCCTCGCGGCACCGCTCGATATCGGCGGCTGCGAACCCGCCCCGCGGTCGTCCGATGAGCTCGAAATTGCCGAACCGGTCGGTGCCGCTGGCCAGGACGGACATCGTCTTCACCCCCGAGGTCTGTCGCATGCTCGGCTTGATGTAGCGGATGGCGAGGCCGATCCGGCGATCGTCGGAGCCGTTGGGGTGGGAGGCGTGGAAGATCCGACCGTGATGCAGGGACATCTCCCCCGGCTGTAGTTCGACATCGACCGCGTCCGCGTCATCGACCTCCACGGCGATCTCCTGGCCGCGCGTGAGCAGGTTGTCGGGGTCGAACGTGTCGGTGTGGGGCACGATCTCCTGGGTGTGGCTGCCGGGCACGAAGCGCATGCAGCCGCTCTCGACGGTCGCGGGCGACAGCGCCACCCAGGCCGTCACCTTGTCGGTCTGGTCGAGGCCCCAGTAGGTGAGATCCTGGTGCCAGGAGACGAAGCTCTTGGTCCGTGGTTCCTTGGTGAAGAAGGAGCAGGCCCAGACCAGCAGGTCGTTGCCGAGGATCTCCGCGACCGGTCCGACGACGGCGGGGTCGCAGACAGCATCGTAGTATTCCGGGATCATCATGTGCGGCATGCCGACGACCATGGCCTTGATCTCGGGGCTCGGCGCGTTGGCTTCGCCTTCCTCCAGCAGCCGACGCAATGTGGCGGCATGGCCGGTGTCGAGGGCGCGGATCGGAAAGGCGTAGCCGTCGCGGTCGAAACTTGCGGCAAGGGGGGATGCGGGTTGCGCGACCATGATTTCCTCCTCATCCGCCCCCGTATTGTTTGAGCTTCCTGCGATCGGGAGCGTTCCACAACCTAGATACACCAGGCGGTAGCGGCGGTCAGCCGGCTGAATGGGACGGCGCTCGCCCTGCGAAATCCATTGCGTTCGGGCCGGTGCATCGGCACTACATCGACACGCGCACCGGCGGCGGAATCCGTTCGCCGCGGATTTCCTTGGATGTTGGAATTCAGGTAAGTGGACGAAATGAATATTTTCAATTGGATGAAAGATGAAATTAAGACGGTGCTGAAGGATATGGCCACGCGGGAAGGCTGGTCGGACGGGTTGCCGATCGACCGTATCACCGCCGAGCCGCCGCGCGATCCCTCCCATGGCGACATTGCGACCAACGCCCCCATGGTCCTGGCGAAACCTGTCGGGACCAAGCCGCGCGCGATCGCCGAGCCGCTGGCCGAGGCGCTGCGCGGGCTCGACACGGTGGAGAGCGTGGAGGTCGCGGGGCCCGGATTCATCAACATCCGGCTGTCCACGGCGCTCTGGGTGGAGCAGCTTGCCAAGATCCTGGAGGCCGGGACCGGTTACGGAGGGTCGTCCCTCGGCGGGGGGCGCCGCGTCAACGTCGAGTACGTTTCCGCCAACCCGACAGGACCGCTGCACGCTGCCCACGCGCGCGGCGCGGTGTTCGGCGACGCGCTGGCGGCGCTGCTGGAGAAGGCGGGATACGATGTCGGCCGCGAATACTACATCAACGATGCCGGCGCCCAGGTCGAGACGCTGGCCCGCTCGGCCTACCTGCGCTACCGCGAGGCGCTGGGCGAGACGGTGACGATCCCCGACGGGCACTATCCGGGCGAGTATCTGAAGGATGTCGGCAGGGCGATCGCCGAGCGTGACGGCGGCAGATGGCTGGAGGAGCCGGAGGACGCGTGGCTGGAGTCGTTCCGGGCCTTTGCCGTCGAGCTGATGATGACGGATATCGAGAAGGACCTGATCGCTCTCGGCATCCGGATGGACCGGTTCTCCTCCGAGCGGGCGCTGGTCGCCGACGGCGCCGTCGACCGGGTTCTGGCCCGCCTCGAGGCCGGGGGGCTCGTCTATACCGGCGTGCTGGAGCCGCCCAAGGGCAAGACGCCGGAGGATTGGGAGCCGCGGCCGCAGCTGTTGTTCAAGGCGACGGCGTTCGGCGACGACGTGGATCGGCCGCTCAAGAAGTCCGACGGCTCTTGGACGTACTTCTCGAACGACATCGCCTATCACCTGGACAAGCTGGAGCGCGGCTATCCGGAGATGATCGACGTGTGGGGCGCCGATCACGGCGGCTACGTGAAGCGGATGAAGGCGGCGGTGACGGCGCTGACCGGTGGCGAGGGCAGTCTCGACGTCAAGCTGTGTCAGCTCGTGCACCTGTTCGACGGCGGCAGGCCGGTGCGGATGTCGAAGCGGGCCGGAACGTTCGTGACCCTCGCCGACGTGCTTGAGGCGGTCGGCCCGGACGTGCTCCGGTTCATCATGCTCACCCGGCGAAACGACCAGACGCTGGAGTTCGACTACCAGAAGGTCCGCGAGCAGAGCCGGGACAATCCGGTGTTCTATGTGCAGTATGCGCACGCTCGGGCCTGTTCGGTGATTCGCCACGCCGCCGAGGCCTTCGCCGGGACCGACCTCTCGGACGCCGCGCTTTCCAAGGCTTCCGGGGCTTCCTTGACCGACCCGGACGAGATTGGTCTCATCAAGCTGCTCGCGAGCTGGCCGCGTGTCGTGGAGAGCGCGGCGGAAGCGCACGAGCCGCATCGCGTCGCGTTCTATCTCGGAGATGTCGCGGCCGCGTTCCACGGCCTGTGGAACAAGGGCAGGGAGGATGCCCGGCTGCGCTTCATCCTTGAGGATGACCGCGACACGACCCTGGCCCGCATGGCCCTGGTGCGGGCGACGGCCACGGTGGTCGCGTCCGGTCTCGGGGTGATGGGCGTCACTCCGGTGGAGGAGCTTAGGGAATGAGCCAAGACAGGGACGCCCTGCAGGCGGACGCGCTCGACCGTCCCGGCCCGCCACCGGAACTGCGCGATCCGCCGCGCCGGTCCCGTGCCCTCGGAGCGTTCCTGGCGACTTTCGCGCTGGCGGCCTTCGCCGGCGTGGTCTGGTACGCCTATGACCGTGGCCTGCAGGCCGGCAGCGAGGCGACCGCGCCACTGATCCAGGCCGACAGGTCGCCGATCAAGGTGCGTCCGGAACAACCCGGCGGCCTGGACGTGCCCAATCAGGACAAGCTGGTCTACGGCGCATTGCGTCCTGGCCAGGGCGAGGGCGCGACGGTGGAACGGTTGCTGCCGCCGCCGGAGGCGCCGGCGGAACCGCCGAAGCCGCTGGCCATACCCGAACCCGTGGCGCAGGACGGGGAGGATCGCGGCGGTCCGGTCCCGACGGCGCCCGACATCGGCGCCTTGGCAGGCGGCGCCGGTGGTGTCGCGTCGGCACCGGCCGGATCGACGACCGTGACGATTCCGCCGCGTACGCCCAAACCCGTGACCACCCAACCGGCGACCGGCAATGCGCCCGCCGCGGCACCGCCCGCGCCGACCCCCGTTTCGCCTCCCTCGCCACAGCCGGCTGCGCAGCCGGCACCTGCTCCGGCAGCACAGCCCGGGTCGGACGATATCCCGCCGGCTCAGGCTTCGGCTCCGGTGGCGATCGCGCCGCCGCCACCCGTTCCCCAGCCACCTGTGCCGCAGCCGAAACCCGAGGTCGCGGTCGCGCCGCCGCAACCCGCCCCAGCCCCGCAGCAGGCGGCAGCGCCGCCACCCGCCCCGGCGCCCTCCGGCCAGTTCCGGGTGCAGCTCGGCGCGTTCCGCGACGAGGCGGCGGCGCGGCGCGAGTGGGATCGACTGACCCGTCGCTATCCGAATGAACTGTCGGGGCTTACCCTTCGGATTCAGCGGGTCGATCTCGGTGCGGGCAAGGGCGTGTTCCACCGCATTCAGGGCGGCATGCTGAGCGAGGCGGCCGCCGACGGGATCTGCGCGACGCTCAAGGCCCGCAATCAGGGCTGCCTCCTGGTCCGTCCCTAGGATGACGCGTGCCATCGTCTTCGGCTGCGCCGGACCGGTTCTGAGCGACGCGGAACGAGAGTTCTTCCGCGAGGTCGATCCCTACGGCTTCATTCTGTTCGCCCGCAATGTCGTGGACCGGGTTCAGGTGCGAGCCCTGGTCGAGGACCTGCGCGGGTGCGTTACCCACCCCTACGCACCGGTGCTTGTCGACCAGGAGGGCGGTCGCGTCCGCCGGCTGCGCCCGCCGGAGTGGCGCGACTACCGCGCGCCGGGCGTCTTCCGAAACGCGTTCGCCGAACGCCCGGACGCGGCGCTCGAGGCCTTTGCTCTTTCGGCCGAACTGATGGCCGGCGATCTGTTCGACCTCGGCATCGATGTCGACTGCGTGCCGATGCTCGACATCCGCCAGCCGGATTCCGACACCCAGGTGATCGGCGACAGGGCGTTGGGTGACGACGCCGACACCGTGATCCGCCTGGGCGAGGCCGTCGTCGCCGGAATCGAACGGGCCGGCGTGTGCGGCGTCATCAAACACCTGCCGGGCCACGGCCGTTCGATCGTCGACAGCCATACCGACCTGCCGCGGATCGACGCCGACCGGGACGCGCTGCGGGCGGTCGACTTCGCGCCTTTCCGTCACTTCGCCGGGAGTGTCCCTTACGGCATGACGGGACACCTGCTGTACACCGCGATCGATGCGGAGACCCCGTCGACCCTGTCGCGGGTGGTCGTCGGAGAGGTGATCCGCGGCGAGATCGGCTTCGACGGCCTGCTGTTCACCGACGACATCTCCATGGGCGCGCTCGGCGAGAGCGCCGGCGGCGCGCCGATCGGCGAGCGCTCGCGCCGGTCGATCGAGGCGGGATGCGACGTGGTCTTGCACTGCAACGGCGACATGGCCGAGATGCGGGCCGTCGCCGAGACGGTCGGGAGGATGACCGACGCGGCGATCCGGCGGGCGGCGCGGGCCGACGCTCACCGCTCCGCGGTCTCGAGTGCCCGGCGCTCCGTCGATACCGCCGTTCTGCTCCGGCGCCTGGACGCCCTGATGAAGGACGTGGGCCGATGATGTCCGGTCTCGACATCGACAGCTTTCTGCTGAACGCCTCCATCTGGGCGCTACCGGTGCTGCTGGCCATAACCCTGCACGAGGCCGCCCATGGCTGGGCGGCGGCCAAACTGGGCGATCCGACAGCGCGGCTGATGGGGCGGGTGACGCTGAACCCGTTCGCCCATGTCGACCTGGTCGGCACGGTGCTGATCCCCGTCGTCCTGCTGCTGATGAACGCGCCGTTCCTGTTCGGCTATGCCAAGCCGGTGCCGGTCAACTTCTCCCGACTGAACAATCCGCGCCGCGACATGGCGCTGGTGGCGCTGGCCGGCCCGGCCTCCAATATCCTGCTCGCGGTGCTTGGGGCGCTGGCCTTCCATCTGGTCCCGGTACTCCCATCGCTCGCCACCGAGTGGTCGGCGGAGATGCTGCAGCGCCTCGTGCTCCTGAACCTGATTCTGGCGGTCTTCAACATGCTGCCGATCCCGCCATTGGACGGGGGGCGGATCCTGGTGTCGATCCTGCCGGACTGGGCGGCGTGGAAGGTTGCGCGTCTGGAACGGGCCGGACTGTTCATCGTGATCGGCGTGCTGTTCTTGCTGCCGTACCTGGCGCGGGAACTCGGGTACAGTATCGATGTCACCGGCTACCTGATCTGGGCGCCGGTGGACTTTCTCATGTCGGTGATCGCGACTCTGACCGGTCACTGAGGAGGGGGCGTCCCGTTGGCGACGATCGAACCGTTCGAGAACCCCGAGCCGGACTACCGCCGCCGCGAGCCGGTGCAGCTCTCTCTGTTCCTGAATCTTGACGGCTTCGAGGGCCCGATCGACGTGCTCCTGACCCTGGCGCGGGAGCAGAAGGTCGATCTGCATCAGATTTCCATCCTGGCGTTGGCCGAACAGTATCTGCTGTTCATCCAGCAGGCCCAGAGCCTCAACCTGGAACTGGCGGCCGACTATCTGGTCATGGCGGCTTGGCTCGCCTACCTGAAGTCGCGCCTTCTGCTCCCGCCGGACGACAGCGACGACGAGGAGATGGACCCCGCCGCGCTCGCCGAAGCGCTACGGTTCCAACTGCAGCGCCTGGAGGCGATGCAGGATGCCGGGCGCAAGCTGATGGGGCGCGCCCAGCTTGGCGTCGATGTCTTCTCCCGCGGCGCCCCGGAGAACATCTCGGCCCGTTTCCGCTCGGTCTACGACGTGACCCTGTACGACCTGCTGCGGGCCTACGGCGACCAGCACGCGCGCAAGCAGCACCAGACGCTGCGGATCGCGGCCACCGACCTGTATGCGGTCGAGGATGCGGTCGAGCGGTTGGGCGCCTTCGTCGGTCGGGTGCCGAAATGGCGGATGCTGTTCACGTTTCTGCCGGAGGGGCTGCGGGGTTCGCTGCTGATCCGTTCGGCCATGGCCTCGCATCTAGTGGCCGGCCTGCAGCTCGCCAAGGACGGCGCGGCGGAACTGCGGCAGGATGAGACGTTCGGGCCGATCTGGTTGCGTTCCGGTCCGCAAGAGCGCGCGGGAGGAGGGGACGGCGACCGCAGGGACGGTGAGGCATGAGCAACGCACCGGAACGGAATGAAGAGGCGGAACTGCCGGACCTGCTGGTCGATCCGGCGGAGCGCGTGCGCTGGCTGCGCTTCGTGGAGGCGCTGCTGTTCGCCAGCGCCGAGCCGGTGGACGAGGGGGAACTGCGCCGGCGGATCCCCGAGGAGATCGACGTGCGCGGCCTGCTCGGCGAACTGGCGGAGCATTACGACGGGAGGGGCGTCGTGCTCACGCGGTCCGGTACGCGCTGGGCCTTCCGCACGGCCGTCGACCTCGGCCCGATGCTGCGCCACGAGCGCCCGCAGCGGCGCAAACTGTCGCGCGCCGCGATCGAGACGCTGGCGATCCTCGCCTACCACCAGCCCACGACTCGGGCGGAGGTCGAGGAGATCCGCGGCGTCGCGCTGTCGAAGGGAACCATGGACACGTTGCTCGAGGCCGGCTGGATCGCGCCGCGCGGACGCCGGGAGACGCCGGGCAGGCCGTTGCAATGGGGAACGACCAACGCCTTCCTCGATCATTTCGGGCTGGAGTCGCTCAAGGAACTTCCCGGCGTGGAGGAACTGCGGGCAGCCGGCCTGCTGGACCGCCGCTCAGGCGCGACCAGCATCGCCATGCAGCAGGAGGACCTGGAGGAGGACGAGCAAGAGGACGAGGATATCCAGCTCGATTTCCTCCCGGACACCAACGACCCCGATGCCGGCGATCAACCGTGAGGCGGCGCGTCGGAGATCGGATTCGTTTCCCGGCTCCTTGTCGCGCTGTCGGTGGATGTGTATCTGACACGCCATGACCGCCGCCGATCTCCGCCTTTCCCCGCCGCCGGACTCGGCGGCCCTGCCAGCCCTGCACATGACCGGGCTGCGCCACGCCTATGGCTCCGTGCGGGCGGTCGACGGGGTCGACGTGTCGGTCGGACCGGGCGAGGTCGTCTGTCTGCTCGGCCCCTCTGGATGCGGCAAGACGACGGTGCTTCGGCTTGCCGCCGGCCTTGAGGACCTGCAGGAGGGGAGCGTCGCGCTCGACGGCCGCGTGGTCGCGGGCCGCGGTGTCGCGACCCCGCCGGAACAGCGCGGTGTCGGCCTGGTGTTTCAGGACTACGCCCTGTTTCCGCATCTCGACGTCATGGGCAACGTGACCTTCGGGCTGACCGACTGGCCTGCGGCGGAGCGGGAGCGACGCGGCCGCGAGGTGCTTTCGCTTGTCGGCCTGGCCGATATGGCGGGTGCGTTTCCCCACGAGCTTTCCGGCGGTCAGCAGCAGCGCGTGGCGCTTGCCCGCGCCCTGGCGCCAAAGCCCCGGGTGGTTCTGCTGGACGAGCCGTATTCGGGCCTCGATGCCCGGTTGCGCGACCGCGTGCGCGACGAGGTGCTGCACATCCTCAAGTCCAGCGGGTCGGCCTGCCTGATGGTGACGCACGATTCCGAGGAAGCCATGTTCATGGCGGACCGGATCGCCGTGATGCGGGACGGCCGGATCGTTCAGCAGGGATCGCCGACGGACCTCTACTGCCGTCCGGCGGATGCCTTCGTCGCCGGGTTCTTCGGCGAGGTGAACAGCATCGGGGGCAGGGTGCGCGACGGGACCGTCCAGACCCTGGCGGGTCCGATTTCCGCGCCCGGCCACGCGGATGGCGAGGCGGTGGCGGTTGTCATCCGTCCGGAAAGCGTCCGGGTCGAGCCCTGGTCCGAGCCGGTCACCGCCGGTTCTGGCGTCGGCGTTTCCGGCGCCGGCGGTCCTGGCGCCGGTGATTCTGGCGCGGGGGAACCAGTCGGCGTTGTCGAGCAGGCGCGGCTGCTCGGCAGCACCAGTCTCGTTCATGTGACCATGCGCGGCACCGGCGATCGCGCGGACGAGACCCTGCACCTGCATGCACGCGCGCCGGGCATCTTTCTGCCACGTTCCGGGACGCGGGTACGGGTCGTTATCGACCCGACGCAAACCTTTGTCTTCGCAGCCTGACACCCCATCTGAAACGGCGGGCGCGACTGCGTTGCCGCGCGACAGGTTGGTCGTGTATGGTCCGCCCGAAAACTAGGGCATGATCCGGCCGCAATCGCCCGGTACGGTCGGAGAATCATCCCCTGACCCGAATGTTTGGAGCGTTTCATGGGTACCTTCAGCATCTGGCACTGGCTCGTTGTCCTTGCCGTCGTGCTTCTGCTGTTCGGCGGTAAAGGCAAGATCTCCAGCCTGATGGGCGATTTCGGCAAAGGCCTGCGCAACTTCAAGCAGGGCATGAAGCCGGAGGACGAAGAGGCGGACACCGCCAACAAGTCGGTCGCCGACGAGAGCGACAAGAAGCAGGGCGTCGACAAGCCGACCGATCAGGCCGTCAAGAGCTGATCTCCATCGCCCGCCGCGCCTCTAAGGCGCGGTTGGGTGTAAGCGGGCGCAGCGAGGGCCGCCATGTTCGATCTTGGATGGCAGGAGTTTCTCCTGGTCGCCATCATCGCCGTTATTGTCGTGGGCCCGAAGGACCTTCCCCGGGTGGTGCGGTCCGTCAGCCAATGGGTACGCAAAGCGCGCTCCATGGCGCGGGAATTTCAGTCCAGCCTCGAGGAAGTAGCCCGCGAGGCCGAACTGGACGATGTGCGCCGCGAGGTGCAGTCGATCTCCAAGGACGGCATCGGCAAGAGCCTGGAGAAGCAGTTCGATCCGGACGGATCGATGCGCCAGGGCGTTGAGGACGCACGCACGTCGGTCGGTGCCGAGGAGATCGAGGCGGACCTGAAGTCGGTTCAGCAGACCGCCGCACCCGCATCCGAGCCCGCATCCACGCCCGCACCGGCGTCGTCAGCCTCCGCCACACCGGTGATCGAGACGGCCGAGGACTATGCCGCGAAATCGGTTGCGCCTTCTTCCCCGGCGACTTCGGACTCGTCGTCCGCCACCGGGTCCTCCACTACCGGGGCCGCAACCGAACCCGCCATCGGATCGACCACCGTATCGGACAAGCCGCGCGCGGCTGCCGGCTCCGCAGCGTCGGGAGAGGGTTGAGCTATGGCCGACAGCGCCAAGGACCCGGAGAGCGAACTCGAAGGCGGCAAGATGCCGCTGCTCGATCATCTGGTCGAGCTGCGGTCCCGGCTGATCTATGCGGTCGCCGCGTTCATCGTTTGCTTTTTTCTCGGCTACTATCTGGCGGAACCGATCTTCCAGTTCCTGGTCGATCCTCTGGCCCAACTGACCGAGGGGCAGGAGGGGCGGCGCCTGATCTACACCGCCCTGCACGAGGCATTCTTCACCTACATCAAGGTCGGCTTCTTCTTCGCCGCCTGCGTGTCGTTCCCGATCGTCTCGATGCAGCTGTGGCTGTTCGTGGCGCCCGGGCTCTACAAGCACGAGCGCCGGGCGCTGATGCCTTTCCTTCTGGCCACGCCGGTCCTGTTCACCCTCGGCGCGGCGATGGTCTATTACATCGTCATTCCGCTCGCCTGGCAGTTCTTCCTCGGGTTCGAGACGCCGGGATCGGACGGCGCCCTGCCGATGATGCTGGAGCCGAAGGTCGACCAGTACCTGTCGCTTGTGATGCGGCTGATCTTCGCCTTCGGCGTGGCCTTCGAGCTTCCAGTGCTTCTGGTGCTGCTTGCCAAGGTCGGCATCGTCTCCGCCGACGGGCTGCGCACCAAGCGCAAGTACGCGATCGTCATCGCCTTCGTCGCGGCCGCGATCCTGACGCCGCCGGACGTGATCAGCCAGGTGCTGCTCGCCGTGCCGATCATCATCCTCTACGAGATTTCGATCTTCGCGGCGCAGTTCATCGAGAAGAAGCGTGAGCAGGCGGCGGCGGAGGAAGAAGGCGGGCCCTGACCCTCCGGGGAGGTCCCCAAGGCTCTCGACCGTTTCGGGTGCCGCCGATATAACCGGCGGACCCGAAACCTGCCTGTAGAGCCGGCCATGCACGACATTCGCAGCATCCGCGACGACGCCGCCGCCTTCGACCGAGGACTCGCCCGCCGCGGGGTGGCGCCGGCGTCCGAGGCCATCCTGGCCCGTGATGCGGAATGGCGATCCGTGACCACCGAACTGCAGGCCGCACAGCAGCGCCGCAACGAGGCGTCGAAGCAGATCGGCATCGCCAAGCGCAACGGCGAGGACGCGGGCCCGCTGATGGCCGAGGTGGCGGAGCTTAAGGATCGCATGGCGGCTCTCGAGGAGGACGAGCGCCGCCTCGCGGCCGTGGTTGAGGAGATGCTCGCCACGTTGCCGAACATTCCGGCCGACGACGTGCCCGAAGGCGCCGACGAGAGCGCCAACGCTCTGGTTCGCGAGGTCGGCACGCCGCGTACCCACGACTTCCCCGCCAAGGACCATGTGGAGATCGGCGAGGCGCTGGGCATGATGGATTTCGAGCTGGGCGCCAAGTTGGCCGGATCGCGATTCGTCGTTCTCAAGCGCGACCTGGCCCGACTGGAGCGGGCGATCGCCGCCTTCATGCTGGATATCCATACCGGCGAGTTCGGGTACACCGAGATCAATCCGCCGCTGATGGTGCGCGATGCCGCGGTGTTCGGCACCGGGCAGCTGCCGAAGTTCTCCGAGGACCTGTTCCAGACCACCGAAGGGCACTGGCTGATCCCGACGGCGGAGGTGCCGCTGACAAATCTGGTCGCCGACACGATCGTCGACGAGGAGGAACTGCCCCTCCGGGTGACCGCCTACACGCCGTGCTTCCGGTCAGAGGCGGGGGCGGCGGGGCGGGACACCCGCGGCATGATCCGCCAGCACCAGTTCACCAAGGTCGAACTGGTCTCGATCGTCCACCCCGACCGGTCCGACGAGGAACTGGAGCGGATGACGACATGCGCGGAGACGGTGTTGCAGCGTCTCGACCTCGCCTACAGGGTGATGAAGCTGTCGACCGGCGACATGGGCTTCACCGCCCGCAAGACCTATGATCTGGAGGTCTGGCTCCCGGGTCAGGAGGACGGAAAGGGCCAGTATCGCGAGATCTCGTCCTGTTCGAACTGCGGCCCGTTCCAGGCGCGCCGGATGAAGGGGCGCTACCGGCCGAAGGGAGAACGCCGGACGGAATTCGTGCACACGCTGAACGGCTCCGGCCTCGCCATCGGCCGGACCATGATCGCCATCCTGGAGACCTACCAGGAACAGGACGGCTCGGTGGCGGTGCCAGACGTGCTGAAACCCTATTTCGGCCGTGACCGGATCGAGCCGGCGGCATGATCAATCGTCCCGTGGAACTCGACGGCGCGCGCATTCTCGTCACCAACGACGATGGCTACTCCGCCGCCGGCATCGCCGTACTCACCCGCATCGCCCGGACCTTCACCGACGATGTCTGGGTGGTGGCTCCTGAAACGAACCAGAGCGGCGCCGGCCACTCGCTGACGCTGCAGCGGCCGCTGCGGCTGCGCGAGGTGGAGGACCGCCGGTTCGCCGTCGACGGCACGCCCACCGACTGCGTGCTGCTGGCGATCAACGAGGTGCTGACGGACAAGGCGCCGACGCTCGTGCTTTCGGGCATCAACCAGGGTTACAACCTGGGAGAGGACGTGCGCTATTCCGGGACGATCTCGGCGGCGATGGAGGGGATGATGCTCGGCACGCCGTCGATCGCCCTCAGCCAGTTCGTCCCGGCCGAAGGCACGCCCCCCTGGGAGACGGCCGAGACCCATGCGCCGAATCTGATCCGCCGGCTCTGTGCCAACGGCTGGCCGACCGATACCGTGCTCAGCGTCAATTTCCCGGCCTGCGGTCCGGGAGACGTCACCGGCGTGCGGGCGACGTCCCAGGGCCGGCTGAAGACCGGGGACCGCATCGTTCGCGGCACCGATCCCCGTGGGCGGCCGTATTTCTGGGTCGGTGCCATGCTCAAGACCCGCGACGGCGAACCCGACAGCGATGTGGCGGCGGTGCGCGACAATGCCATCTCCGTCACGCCGGTGGCGCTCGACGCGACCGACCGGGCGGCACTGGCCGCCTTGAAGGGGGGGCTTGGGTGAGCCACGACGAGGCCCGCAAGATCCGGCTCATCATGAGTCTGCGCCGAGGGGGAATCACGGATTCCCGCGTGCTCGGCGCCATGGAACGGATCCCGCGCGAGGCCTTTGTCGATCCCACCTTCCTCGATCAGGCCTGGGAGGACCGGGCCCTGCCGATCGCCCAGGGCCAAACCATTAGCCAGCCCTTCATCGTTGCGTTCATGACCCAGGCCCTGGAGTTGACCGACCGGACCAAGGCACTCGAGATCGGAACCGGGTCCGGCTACCAGGCGGCGATCCTGGCCAAGGTCGCCCGACGGGTCTACACGGTCGAGCGGCACAAGGAACTGATGGCGACCGCCGAGGAGCGGTTTGCCCGCCTCGGCCTGCACAACATTCACACCCGCATCGGCGACGGCTGGAAGGGCTGGCCGGAGCAGGCGCCGTTCGAGGCGATCATCGTCACCGCGGCCGCGCCGAAGGTGCCGACGGCGCTGCTGGATCAGTTGGGCGATGGCGGGCGGTTGGTGATTCCCATCGGTCGATCCTCCGACGTTCAGAAGCTGGTGCGCTATCGCCGCCGCGGTGAGGAACTCGTCGAGGAGCCGCTTCTCGACGTACGCTTCGTGCCGCTGGTCCCGGGCCAGGTGTCGGCGGGCGCCGATCGCTGACGCGGGCGGCCGACGGGGGCTGCGTTTCGATTGTCCCTTTACCTTGCGTGATCGATCGTCGATTGATCGTCCGATCTTTTGCCGAAAGGGGTAGCGATGTTCAAGCTGGTGCCGGATGCCCTGCCCGAGGCGACGATCGCATGGGCCAAACCCTTCCTTGACGAGTTGGTCGGGCGGTGCGGTGGCAAGTCATCGCTGACGACCAACGATGCTTCTGCCGAGGCGCGTGCCAAGTTTCTTGAGATCGCCGATGGGTGCCTGTTCGGCCCCGTGCGTGACCTTTTCGTCGAGCGCCACGGTGTGGAGCCGGCCATCTGCCTGTCTCTCACCACCCTGCGTCAGCAACTGCCCGGATCCGCCGACCGGCTGGTGAACTGGCACCTGGATCTGAACTTCATCAATGACGACAAGCCTTTCTTGGTCGCCTGGACGCCGATGGAGGAGGTCGGCGAGACCCGCGTCGCGATCGAGGTCTGCGTGCCGACCGGCAGCGGTTACGATCTCAAACCGCTGGTCGCCGACTGGTACCGGCGCAAGCTGGACAAACGGACGCTCACCTTTTCCGATTCGGAGCTCGACGAGCTGATCGGCGCGGGAAACTGGGCTGCGCGGGCCGTGAAGGCCAGACCGGGTATGGCCGCGGTCTTCGACCAATATGTCCTGCACCGCTCGCAACTGCTGGAGGGGGCGACGGACAGCCGGATGTCCATTGAATTCCGGTTGGTCGATCTGGACAATCTCCCGATGTCGCTCAAACACCAGAACTCGATCTTTCTCAGGCGCAACCCGGAAGGGGGAACGACGCTGTTCTCCGCGCGCCGGGGGAAGGCTGAAACATTGAAGAAATCGCAGTTTGGGACCATAAAGTTCAAGTGAAGGTGTATCCCGTTCTCCGCAGCTCCGGCAGGAACCGTGAAACCGGTCGCACTCATCGTCCTTGTCGCCCTGATCGTGGCGGGCTGCGCCATCAGCTCGCCGCCGCGCTCGGTCAATGCGCCGCGTGATGGCTCCGTCGTGCCGGCGAGCGGCGTCGTCACCGTGCGGCCCGGCGACAACGTCTACCTGATCGCCCAGCGCTACGGCGTTACCTCCCGTGCCGTCATCGAGGCCAACGGCCTGCGTCCGCCGTACCTGCTGCGGCCTGGCGACCGGCTGCGCCTGCCGCGCAGTGCGGTCCATGTCGTACGGTCCGGCGACACGGTGTCCGAGATCGCAGAGCGGTACGGCGTCTCCATGCGCTCGCTGGTGGTGCTCAACGATCTGCGCCCACCCTACCTGATTCGTGTCGGCGACCGCCTGCGTCTGCCGGGCGGTTCACCTGCGCCGGCCGGTGTGACGGTGGCTGCGCGAACGCCGAAGCCGGTACCGCCGCCGGCGGCACCCGCCTCGCCGCCACCGGCACGTTCCGGCTCGCAGCCCTGGAGTGGCGGCGGTCAGCTGCACTTTCCGGTCAAGCGGGGGGGCGACCGGGCGACCCGGGCGCCGGTGCCGGTACCGCGGCCCAGCGCGATCGCCCGCCAACGACCGGTACCGGAGTCCGAGACACGGGTCGCGGGCAGCGGGAAACCGTCGTCCGCATCCGCCCCGGCCCGGACCGTCTCCCTCACGCCACCGGCGAAGACCGGGCGAGGCTTCTCCTGGCCTGTCGAAGGGCGGGTGATTTCCGGGTTCGGGCCGCGCGCCGGGGGCCTGCACAACGACGGTATCAACATCCAGGCCCCCGCCGGGGCCGAGGTCCGGGCCGCCGAGAACGGCATCGTCGTCTATGCCGGCAACGAACTGCGCGGATTCGGCAACCTGCTGCTGGTCAAGCACGACGGCGGCTACACCACCGCCTACGCCCATGCCGACCGCCTGCTGGTCGACCGGGGCGACAAGGTCCGACGCGGTCAGGTCATCGCCACCGTCGGGCAGACCGGAAACGTCTCGCGCCCGCAGCTGCATTTCGAGATCCGCAAGGGACCGCGACCGGTGGACCCGCGCAAGGAGCTGCCGCCGGCGCAGGTGTCCTCGATCCCCTCAGACTGACCGGCTCGGGAGAGACGTGCATGCCGATCTTCAAAGTCGTACAGGACGCGCTGTCGCCTGCCGCCGTCGAACTTGCCAACAGGGTGGTGGTGGACGTGGCGGAGCGGGCCGGCGGCAAGTTCTCCTTCGACAGCAACGACGCCGGCCCGGACGACCGGGATTCCCTGCTCGCCCTGGCCGAGGCATTTCTCGACGGTCCGGTCCCGGAGATCTTTCGCTCCCTCCACGGGGTTGAGCCGGGACTCTGCCTGTCGATCACCTCGGTTCGTCGCCAGAAACCGGCCGATGCCGGACAGATGGTGGACTGGCACCTGGATCTGAATTTCGTCGGCGACATTCGCCCGTTTCTGGTTGCCTGGACCGCGATCGAGGCGGTCGGGGTCGAGCGCTCGGCCCTGGACGTCTGCGTTCCCAACGGACAGCCGCTGCACCTTGAAGCCGTGCTCCGCGAGCTTGCGGTGCGGACGGAGAAGGAGGCGCCCATGGTGTTCACCTCCGGGGAACTGGACGACCTGCTGGGCGAGGATGCGTGGATGAGCAAATCGGTCGTCGCTCCGGCCGGTGCCGCCGCCGTGTTCGACCAGATGATCCTTCACCGCTCCCAGGTGCTGCCGACGGCGACCAAGGTCCGCCATTCCATCGAGTTCCGGATGATGGACCTGGACAACCTGCCGGCGCACCAGCGCACCCAGCCGGCCCTGTATGCCCGCCGCGCCCCGAGCGGGGACCTCGAGCTGTTCGTCATACGCCCCGGCGAACGCCGGCAGCTCTCCCGTGACGACTACAGGAACCTGAGGATCCTCAAGCGATGACCCCCGAAGAGTTCCGCCGCCACGCCCACGCCATGGTCGACTGGATGGCCGACTTCCTCGACGGGGTGGAGGCCTATCCGGTGCGCGCGCAGACGCGGCCAGGCGAGATCGCGGCGAGACTGCCCCTCGTGCCGCCCGAGAGCGGTGAGCCGATGGAGCGGATATTCGAGGACTTCCGGCGCGACGTGCTGCCCGGCGTCACCCACTGGCAGCACCCGCGCTTCTTCGCCTATTTCCCGGCGAATTCGAGTCCGCCATCCGTCCTGGCGGAGATGCTGACTGCCGCCCTGGGCGCCCAGTGCATGCTCTGGCAGACCAGCCCGGCGGCCACCGAGATGGAGACCCGGGTTCTCGACTGGCTGCGCCAGATGGTCGGCATGCCGGACGGGTTCACCGGTGTGATTCAGGACAGCGCCTCCAGCGCCATCCTCGCCGCCATCCTGACCGCGCGCGAGAAGGCGACCGGCTGGGGGGTGAACGCCGAGGGGCTGCGTGCGCACCCGCCGCTGGCGGTCTACACCTCCGAGCAGACCCACTCGGCGACCGAGAAGAACGTGAAGATCGCCGGTCTCGGCCTCGCCGGGTTCCGCAAGATCCCGGTCGACGAGGCGTTCCGTCTGCGGGTCGACGCGCTGAGGGAGGCGATCGAGGCGGACCTTGCGGCCAGCATTCGGCCCGCATGCGTAGTGGCGTCCGTCGGCGGCACCGGGGTGGGGGCGGTCGATCCTCTGCGCCAGATCGGCGAGCTCTGTCAGGCCCACGGCATCTTCCTTCACGTGGACGCCGCCTGGGCCGGCAGCGCGCTGATCTGCCCGGAGCATCGCTGGATGTTCGACGGGATCGAGCTCGCCGACAGCGTGGTGTTCAACCCGCACAAGTGGCTGCTCACGAACTTCGACTGCTCGGCCCATTACGTGAAGGACCCGGATGCCCTGATCCGGACCTTCTCGATCCTGCCGGAGTTCCTGAAGAGCCGCGAGGCGGACGCGGTGATCGACTACCGCGACTGGGGCGTGCCGCTGGGCCGTCGGTTCCGGGCGCTGAAGCTCTGGTTCGTGATCCGGAGCTACGGTGTGGAGGGGCTGCGCGCCATCATCCGCGAGCACGTCCGGCTCGGCGGCGAATTCGCCAAATGGGTCGAGGCCGATCCGGAATTCGAAATCATGGCACCGCCGGTCCTGTCGCTCGTCAACTTCCGATACCATCCCAAAGGTGTCGACGACGCGGCCGAACTCGACCGCCTGAACGAGGCGCTGCTGCACCGGATCAACGATGACGGCCGGATCTATCTGACCCAGAACCGGGTGGGTGGCCGTTACGCGATACGCATGTCGATCGGCCAGACGACCACCGCGCAGCGCCACGTGGAAGAGGGCTGGGCGGTGATTCGCGAACTGGCCGCCGCCGGATAGGGCTCAGAACTCCCGCGACCAGTGCACCATCGGCGGCGGCGGCAGGTCCGGGCCGTACAGCCGCCACTGGGCGTCGATCACCGGCGCCGTCACGCCGCCGTAGCCGGCCAGGGCGCGCGCGATCGTCGCCCTGTCGAACGCGGTTTGGGCGATGTTCAGGACGTTCGACGTCTTCGTCCACTCGAAGGCGAAGTGCCCGAGCGCGGTCACGCGGCCGGCCGGGATGGTGATGATCCAGGAGCGGTTCTCGATGCCGCCGGGGCCGTTGCGGACGACGAACCGCTCGCCCTGCGTCACCGTCACCGCACGCTGCGGCGGCTCGTGATACGAGCCGTGGTGCCAGTAGGGCCCGTGTATGCCGCCGTAGAAGCCCGGATACCAGCCCGGGCCGAAGCGATAACCGGAGCGGAAGGCACTGCCGCGATGGGTGACGATCGAGGCTTCGCTGACGATGTAGCGTCCGGGTGTGACCAGGATTGCCGTCGCACGGTCGTCGTTCGATACGGTGAACTCGACGGGGCCGTCGCCCACCCCGCGTTGGACCAGCCGGTCGCGACCGTCGACCAGCCGGGTGAAGCGCAGCGTGCCGTCGCGCTGACCGGGGCTGATGCCGACCAGAACCAGAGCACGCCCGTCGCCCGGACCGAAGGTCAGGGACTGCGGCGCCGCCGGCTGGTAGCCGGTACACGCGGCGAGAAGCGCCAGGAGCGCGAGCAGCGACACGACGCCGCGACATCCGGATCGCCCGACTGGCCGATCCCCGGTTCGATCCGCTGTTGGGAATGCGCGCATGCTCGACCCTCCCTCGACCGTGCCCCTGCAACTGCCAACGCTGCGGCGGGGCCGATCCGTCGTCCGGAAGATGTGGGGACTAAAACACCCACGCCCAGAGCAGGGGCAGCAGGATCGCCGTGGCCAGGGCGTTCAGGCCCATGGCAAGGCCGGCGAAGGCGCCGGCGACCTCGTTGACCTGCATGGCCCGAGCGGTGCCGATGCCGTGGCCGGAGACGCCGATGGCGAGCCCCCGTGCCCGCCAGTCGCGGACCCGCAGGAGGTTCAGGAGCAGCGGGCCGAGGGTGGCGCCGAGCACGCCGGTCAGGATCACCAGCACCGCCGTCAGCGACGGCAGGCCGCCCAGCTTCTCGGAGATGCCCATGGCGATCGGCGTGGTCACCGACTTCGGCGCGATCGAGGCGACGACCTCCGGGGCGGCCCCCAGCGCCCAGGCGATGGCCGCCGCACTTGCCGACGCCGACAGGGATCCGAGGATCAGGGCGCTCAGGAGCGAGACCGCCGACCTCCGCACCCGCTCGATCTGGTTGTACAGCGGCACCGCCAGAGCCACGGTCGCCGGGCCAAGCAGAAAATGGACGAACTGCGCCCCCTCGAAGTAGGTCGCGTAGTCGGTGTCCGTCAGCACCAGCACCGCGACCAGCAGCACAACCGCGATCAGGACCGGGTTCAGAAGCGGGTGGAGGTTGAAGCGCCGGTAGAGCCGGGCGCCGATCAGGTAGGCGACCAGCGTCAGGGTCAGGTGGAGCAGGGGGCTGGAGGAGAGATAGACCCAGATGTCGCCGAGATCGGTCATCGCCGCTCCGCTCCCGACCGACCCGAGAGGCGCTCGAACCCGACCATCGCCAGCGCTGTCACCGCCACGGCGACCAGCGTGCTGACCACCAGCGACACGCCGATCGGCAGCAGCGCCTCACGGATCAGGGCGACATGCAGCAGCACGCCGGTGCCGGCGGGCACGAACAGCAGCGAGAGATGGGAGAGCAGGCCGCTTGCCGTCTGCTGCAGCGGCGCCGGAACGCCCCGGCGCAGGCACAGTCCGACGAACAGGAGCACCATGCCGACCACCGGGCCCGGAACCGGAATGGCGAAATAGGCGACGGCGACCTCGCCGACCAGCTGACAGGCGAGCAGGAGGGTCAGGCTCTCGAGCATTTGCCCTCCTCACGCTTCCGGTCAGGCGACCTTCTTGCCGAACTCGCCGGCCAGGTCCTGGATGAACTGCCAGGCGACGCGGCCGGAGCGCGAGCCGCGGGTCACCGACCACTCGCGGGCCCGGGCGATCAGCTCGTCGCCGGTGACCGGGATGTCGTAGGCGGCGACATAGCCCTCGATCATGGCGAAGTAGGTGTCCTGGTCGCAGGTGTGGAAGCCGAGCCAGAGGCCGAACCGGTCCGACAGCGAGACCTTCTCCTCGACCGCTTCCGACGGGTTGATCGCCGTGGAGCGCTCGTTCTCGATCATGTCGCGGGCCATCAGGTGGCGCCGGTTCGAGGTGGCGTAGAACAGCACGTTGTCCGGCCGACCCTCGATGCCGCCGTCCAGCACCGCCTTCAGCGACTTGTAGGCGTTGTCCTGGTGGTCGAAGGACAGGTCGTCGCAGAACACGATGGCCCGGCGGTCGCCGTCGCGCAGTACGTTCAGCAGACGCGGCAGGGTTTCCATATCCTCGCGGTGCATCTCCACCAGCGCCAGCGCGCCGGGGGTCTCGGCGTTGATCTCGGCGTGGATCGCCTTGACCAGGGACGACTTGCCCATGCCGCGCGCGCCCCAGAGCAGAGCGTTGTTTGCCGGGAAGCCCTTGGCGAAGCGCTGGGTGTTCTCCAGCAGGGTCTTGCGCTGCAGCTCCACGCCCTTAAGCAGGTTCATGTCGACCCGGTTGATCTTCTTGACCGGGTCGAGGCGGCCGTGCTCGGCGTTCCAGATGAAGCCGTCGGCGGCGCGGATGTCGCTCGGCGCCGGCGGCGGCGGGGCGAGACGGTCGAGCGCGTCGGCGATGCGGGTCAGCAGGGCATGGGTGTCGGCATCAAGGCTCATCGATCACGGTCCGGGCAGTGTGGTTGCGTGTCGGGTGCCGTCAGTGGCGTGGACGACCCGATCATTCCGCCACGGCACGGGTCGGCACGGGGCCGCTCCGGAAGTGCCGCGGCGCGGAGGCGCGCGCATGAAGGCGGCGGAGTGTTACCGGTGCGCACCGCCGGGGTCAATGTCGCCTCTGCTTCCGTGTCCAACCGTCGACCGCCTCGGGCAGGGCGCGTCGTTGCAATTCATGCTTCCGTCGGTATAGTCCCGCCACTTCGCGCCCCCATATATGGCGGGATAAACGAGAGCGGACGCGATCCGCGGGAGACCTTCGCATGCTGATTTCTACGGCCTACGCGCAGACGGCTGGTGCCGGTGGCGGTGATTTCCTGATTCAGCTCGCGCCGCTGGTGCTGATCTTCGTCGTCTTCTACTTCCTCCTGATCCGCCCGCAGCAAAAGCGGATGAAGGAACACAAGGAGATGCTGGCCAACGTGCGGCGCGGCGACCGGATCGTCGGCAACGGCGGCCTGATCGGAACCGTGACGAAGGTGAGCGATGACGACGACACGCTGACGGTCGAGATCGCCGATGGCGTCCGGGTGCAGATGGCGCGCGGCATGCTGGCGGAGGTTCGCGGCAAGGGCGAGCCGGTCAGCAAGCCGGCCAAGAAGAAGGCGTCCAAGGGCGACGCTGCCCAGGATAACTCGAAGCAGGACTCGGCGAAGCAGGACACGGCGAAGCAGGATACGGCGAACGATCCGGGCGAGGACGCTGCTTCCGGCGACGAGGCGAAGTCGGAAAAGTCCTGATCCGCCGACCCGCCTCGACCTGACCGAGTTCCGCGGAGACCCCGCCCATGATGCAGTTCGACACCTGGAAGACGATCCTCGTCGCGTTCGTCTGCCTCGCCGGGCTCGCCTACGCGGCGCCCAACCTGATGCCCAAGGGGATCGGCGACGATGTCCCGCTGGGCGTTCCCGGTAAACAGATCAGCCTCGGCCTCGATCTTCAGGGCGGCTCCTATCTGCTGCTCGGCGTCGAGGCGGATGTCGTGGTGCAGGAACGGCTGGAGGCCATCGTCGACGGCGCCCGGCGCAGCCTGCGCGAGGCGAAGATCGGCTATATCGGTCTCGGTGTGGAGGACGGTGCGGCCGGCTTCACCCTGCGCGATCCGAACGATCTGACGCGCGCCCGGCAGATCGCGGCGGAGCTGGATGGCGACGCCACCGTGGGCGTCGACGGGAACCGGGTCACCCTGAGTCTCGGCGAGGAGGCGGTCCGTCAGATCAAGATCAACGCGGTCCAGCAGTCGATCGAGATCGTGCGGCGCCGCGTCGACGAGACCGGAACCCGCGAGCCGCTGATCCAGCGGCAGGGCGAGGACCGCATCCTGATTCAGCTTCCGGGGATCGACGACCCGCAGCGGATCAAGGAACTGATCGGCCAGACCGCAAAGCTCACCTTCCATCTGGTCTCCGTCGGCGCCGATCCGAACCGTGTCCCGCCGGGCAGCCGCGTGCTGCCGACCACCGAGGGCGGCGACATCGTGATCCAGCGCCGGGTGATGGTCAGCGGCGAGAACCTCGTCGACGCGCAGCCGACCTTCCAGGACAACCAGCCGGTGGTGAACATCCGCTTCGACAGCGCCGGCGGCCAGCGTTTCGGTCGGGTCACCACGGAAAACGTCGGGCGGCCCTTCGCCATCGTCCTCGACGGTCAGTCGATCTCGGCTCCGGTGATCCGCGAGCCGATCCTCGGCGGTTCCGCCGTGATCAGCGGCCGGTTCTCCGTTCAGGAGGCGCAGGATCTGGCCCTGCTTCTGCGTGCCGGCGCGTTGCCGGCGCCGCTCACGGTGCTCGAGGAGCGTTCGGTCGGTCCCGGCCTCGGTGCCGATTCGATCGCCGCCGGCGAGATCGCCGCCGTCATCGGGCTGGTTCTGGTCGTCGGCTTCATGATCCTGACCTATGGCCTGTTCGGCGTGTTCGCCAATCTGGCGCTGTTCTTCAACATCGCGCTCATCGTCGGCGCACTCTCGGCCCTGCAGGCGACGCTGACCCTGCCGGGGATCGCGGGGATCGTGCTGACGATCGGCATGGCGGTCGACGCCAACGTGCTGATCTTCGAGCGGGTGCGCGAGGAGATCGATGCCGGGCGCTCACCGATCAACGCGCTCGACGCCGGCTACAGCCGGGCCCTGACGACAATCATCGACAGTAACCTGACGACGCTGTTCGCCGCCGTGTTCCTGTTCGCCCTCGGCTCGGGGCCGGTGAAGGGCTTCGCGGTCACGCTGGGCGTCGGCATTCTCACCTCCATGTTCACCGCGATCATGGTGACCCGCCTGTTCGTCGCCCTGTGGGCCCGCCGTCGCCGACCGGCGACGCTGCCGATCTGAGGGGGAGAGAGACCATGAGACCGCTCCGCCTCGTTCCGCGCGAGACCGCCGTTCCCTTCGTGCGCTGGCACCTGATGGCCTTCGTGCTGTCGGCGCTGATCGTCGTTGGTTCGATCGGCTCCGTTCTGGGGGTCGGCCTGAACTTCGGCATCGATTTCCGCGGCGGTACCCTGATCGAGGTGCAGACGCCGGAGCCGGCGAACATTTCCGAACTGCGCACGACACTGGGCGGGCTCGGGATCGGTGAGGTCAGCCTGCAGGAGTTCGGATCCGACCGCGACGTCCTGATCCGCATCCAGCGCCAGGAAGGGGCCGAAGAGGAACAGATCAAGGCCATCGAGATCGTCCGTAACGCCCTGCCGTCTGATGTCGAGTTCCGCCGCACCGAGTTCGTCGGTCCGACCGTCGGGCAGGAACTGATCGAGGCCGGTGCCATGGCCGTCGGCCTCGCGCTGCTGTCGATCCTCGTCTACATCTGGTTCCGCTTCGAGTGGCAGTTCGGCGTTGGCGCGATCGTCGCCCTGTCCCACGACATCATCTCCACCCTGGGCCTGTTCGCGCTCATCCAGCACGAGTTCAACCTGGCCACGGTGGCGGCCGTTCTGACCATTGCCGGGTATTCGATCAACGACACGGTGGTCGTCTATGACCGCGTCCGCGAAAACCTTCGGCGCTACAAGACCATGCCGATGGCGGAGCTGTTCGAACTGTCGATCAACGGCACGCTGTCGCGCACGACGATGACGTCCGTGACCACGCTGCTGGCGCTGTTGGCGATCTACTTCTTCGGCGGGGCCGTGCTGGCCGACTTCGCGCTGGCCATGATCTGGGGCATCGTGATCGGTACCTACTCGTCGATCTTCATCGCCGTGCCGCTGCTGCTCTACACCAACCTGCGCCGTGGCGACGACGACGATGTGGACGAGGCGCTGGTGCCGGAATACGAGCGGACCGGCAACAAGGAGAGCTAGGTCATGGTCGACATCACGCCGATGGTTCCCCAAGGCGTGCAGGTCATCCATGGCTACGGCGACGGCCGGTTCCGGATCGGCGAGGCGAGCCACGTGGGACCCGTCCTCGTCCGTCCGGAGTTCACCCAGAGCTGGAACGTCGCACTCGATGTCGTGATCGCCGAGATGGATCTGAGCTCGCTGGCGCCGATCCTCGAGGCGGAAGAGACCTACGATATTCTGCTGATCGGGACGGGGACGCGCCAGGTCTTCCTGCCGCCCGCCCGGCGGGCCGAGATTCGCCGGAAAGGGCCGGTCGTCGAGGCGATGGACACCGGCGCGGCCTGTCGCACCTTCAATCTCCTCCTGGCTGAGGGCCGTCGGGTGGCGGCGGCCCTGTTGCCGGTCGAGTGAACCGGCGGGAAGCCGACTGTTCACAACGACCGGACGCGCACGGCCTGTGGATCGCGGGGATAACTCCTAAACCCGGGTTTAATCAGTCCTCTGCGATCCCGCGCGCGCGGGACGGAAACAGGGGAGCATTCTGGACCAATGCGGCCTTCCGTCATCGGCGGAAGGCGCTAGCATGACCGACCGCCAGACGGGCGGCAGGACGAGGAATTCCGCTATGAACGTCGATACCCGCAGCGCTCTGATCTCAACGGACGCGACGCCGGAGCACGGCGCGCGAGGCGAATGGGCCAAGCCGGCGACGGGCGTTCTGCCGTATCAGGATATCGAGCGGATGATCGCCGACGGGCATATCCGGACCAGCGTGCCGGTAGAGAACGGGCAGGTCCAGCCGGCCAGCCTCGACCTGCGGCTCGGGCCGAAGGCCTATCGGGTTCGGGCGAGCTTTCTTCCCGGACGCGATGGGACGGTCATGGAGAAGATCGACCTGCTCGACGGGCGACCGGACCTCGATCTGGCCAACGGCGCGGTCCTGGAGCGCGGTTGCGTCTACGTCATCGAACTGCTGGAGAGCTTGTCCCTGCCGCACGACGTCGAGGCGCTGGCAAATCCGAAGAGTTCGACCGGCCGGCTGGACATCCTCACCCGGCTGATCACCGACGGCGGCACCGCCTTCGATCGGGTGGAGAGAGGCTACAAGGGCAAGCTGTTCGTGGAGGTCGTGCCGCTGTCGTTCAGCGTCGTCGTGCGTCAGGGCTCACGGCTGAACCAGCTGCGGTTCCAGCGGGGCGCCAGCGCCCTTTCGGCGAAGGAGGTGAGGGAGCGTCACGCCCTCGGCCATTTCGCCAGGGCCGCCGACGGCGGCGCGCTCATCGCCCCGCGCGACACCCTGGTCCCGTTCTCGATCGATCTGCACGGCGCAGGCGACGGGGCGGTCGTCGGCTACAAGGCGCGCAAGAACGCGCGCAAGATCGATGTGGACCGGCCGCGCGCCTATCCGGCCGCGGAGTTCTGGGAGCCGCTGCACTGGGACGAAGGCCGCCTGATTCTGGAAAAGGACGAGTTCTACATCCTGGCCACCCGCGAGGAGGTGGCGGTGCCGCCCGACCTGGCGGCGGAGATGCTGCCCTTCGATTCCCAGTCGGGGGAGTTCCGTGTGCATTATGCCGGCTTCTTCGACCCGGGCTTCGGGTGGGTCGACGGCCGGGCGCAGGGCAGCCGCGCGGTGCTTGAGGTGCGCTCCTACGGCGTGCCCTTCTCGCTGGAGCATGGCCAGATCGTCGGCTGGCTCGACTACCGCAGGATTGCAAAGGGCCAGACGGACATGGTGTATGGCGAGACCATCCAGTCCAACTATCAGGGCCAGGGCATTGCGCTCGCCAAGCACTTCATTCCGGACGCTACCGGCTGACCGCAGCCGGCGGCCTTCTTGATCTCCCGGTCACGGGAAGCGCTCGCCGCCTGCGAGGCGGTGGCGGCGCGCAACGGCTCGACGCTGTTCCATGCGACGCGGGCACTGCCCCGGGACCGGCGCGACTTCTTCTCCGCCAGCTACGCCGCGATGCGGGTGATCGACGATGCCGTCGACGAGGGGTTCCTGCCTCTGCCGGCCGCCGAGCGGAGGGGCCGCCGCGCCGCGATGCACGACGCCGTGGAGGCGTGGCGAGGCGAGACGGCCGACGGTGTTGCGACAGGGGCGCTGGATCCGCTGCTGGCCGAGGCTTTCGAGGCGGTCGTCCGGACGGCCGATCTGGGGCCGGGGCCGTGGAACGGCCTGGCCCGGGCGCTGCACGAGGACGTCGACGAGGCCGCCATGCCGGACTGGGCGGCCTTCGACCAATATGCCGAGGGTGCGACGGTCGCGCCGGCAGAGATCTTCATCTACCTGCTCGCCGCCGAGACGACGCGGGAGGGATTCCGCTACCGCCTGCGCCGACCGGCGGTCGACTATGCGCGCGACCTCGCGATCTTCTGCTATCTCGTTCACATCCTGCGCGACCTCGCGAAGGACGCGGCCGTCGCCGGCCGTCTCGTGACGATCCCGGCAACGGTACTGGCGGATGCCGGCCTGGATCGCGATCGTCTCGGCGATGCCGTCGCCGAGAACCGGAAACCGGCGCTCGACGGACTGGCGGTCCCCATACTGGCCCGTGCCGAGGGCTTCCGGCTGCGCGGACGGGCGCGGATCGCGGAGCTGCTGCCGCAGCTCGGCGCCCGCGAACGCCTGGCCCTGGACGGTCTGGTCACCGTCTACGAGCGGCTGCATCGCCAGTTCCGCGACCGATATGCCGACCGCCTGGCGACTCTGCCGGACCTTGAAGGCGCCGCCCGCTCCGACATCTTCGGTCAATGACCGATCCGATATTCAGCCATCAGGCCGCCTGCGCGGCGCTGGTCCGGCGCCACGACCGCGAGCGGTATCTCGTTTCGCTGTTCGCCGGGGCCGAAAAGCGCGACGGCCTGCTCGCCACCCTCGCCGCCAATCACGAGATCGCCAAGACCGCCGAGGTCGTGAGCGATCCGACCATCGGCCTGATCCGGCTGCAGTGGTGGCGCGAGGCGTTCGACGGCATCGAGGCGGGCGCCCCCAGGCAGCACGAGGTGATCCTGCCGTTGGCACGCGTCGCCGACACTCATCCGGAAGTTCTCGACCATCTGCGCCGGGTGGTCGACGCCCGCGAGGCCGATCTGGCCGACGATCCCCCGGCCGATCTTGAGGCACTGGAGGGCTACGCGGGCGAGACCGGCGGCGAGGTGGTGGCAGCGATGGCCCGGGTCCTCGGCGCAGATATCGACATGGCGCGCGATCTCGGGACCGCCTGGGCACTGATCGGCCTGGTCCGCGCCCTGCCTGTTCTGATCGCTGCTAGCCGAGCGCCGTTACCTGAGTCTTTGCTTAAGGAAAATAACGTAACCTTATCATACATAAAGGATATGCCGGCGTCGATCGACCTGTCCGGGCTTTGCCTTCCGATCATCGATCTTGGGATGCGGCGCCTTGAGGCGGCGCTGAAGGCCGTCGCTCTGGCCCGACCCGAGGCGCGGCCGCTGCGGCTTCTGGCGGCTCGCACGGCGGATCTGGGAGCGGAACTGCTCCGCCATGGAGGCGATCCGCGGGCGGTGGCGCTTCCGCCCGCGCCGCCGGGCCTGATCTGGCGGCACGGTTTGCGGGCGGCCGTCTGGAGGCTGGGGTTCTGAACGGCGGGCGGACCTACTCCGCCGCCGCCGCTTGCCCGAGCCAGGTGTCGAGATCGGCGAGCGCCCGCGCCGCAAGCGCCTTTCGCCGGTCGGTCCCCTTGAGCTTGTGGCGCTTGCCGTTTGCCGTGATCTGCTCCTCCGGCGGCGGAAACAGGCCGAAATTCACATTCATCGGCTGGAACGTGTCGGCGTTGGCGCCGCCCGTGATGTGGCCGAGCAGGGCGCCGAGGGCCGTGGTCGCCGGCGGTATGTCCGGCTGCCGCCCAAGGCGTTCGGCGGCGGCGAAACGTCCGGCCAGCAGTCCGATGGCCGAGCTTTCCACATACCCCTCGACCCCGGTGATCTGACCGGCGAAGCGCAGGCGGGGATCGGCCTTCAGCCGGAGCGCCCCGTCCAGCAGGCTGGGCGAATGAATGAAGGTGTTGCGGTGCAGGCCGCCGAGGCGGGCGAACTCGGCATTCTGCAGCCCCGGAATCATCCGGAAGATGCGGGTCTGTTCGCCGTAGCGCAGCTTGGTCTGGAAGCCGACGATGTTGAACAGGGTGCCGAGCGCGTTGTCGTGGCGCAGCTGGACGACCGCATGCGGACGCCGGCCGGTGCGCGGATCGGTCAGGCCGACCGGCTTCATCGGGCCGAACCGCAGCGTGTCGAGCCCGCGCGAGGCCATCACTTCGATCGGCATGCAGCCCTCGAAGTAGGGCGTGTTCGCCTCCCACTCCTTGAAGTCCATCTTGTCGCCGTCGAGCAGCGCCTGGACGAAGGCGGTGTACTGTTCCTCGTCCATCGGGCAATTCACGTAGTCGGCTCCCGACCCGCCGGGCCCCGGCTTGTCGTAACGCGACTGGAACCAGGCCGTGTCGAAGTCGATGCTCTCGGCGTGGACGATCGGCGCGATGGCATCGAAGAACGCGAGACTGTCGGCACCGGTGAGATCGCGGATCGCCGCGGCCAGCGGGTCGGAGGTGAGGGGACCCGTCGCGACGACGACGCTGTCCCACTCGGCAGGCGGCAGGCCGGCGATCTCGCCGCGCTCGACCGAGATCAGCGGCTCGGCCTCGAGACGCTCCTGAACTGCAGCCGAGAACCCGACCCGGTCGACGGCAAGAGCGGAGCCGGCCGGAACCTGATGGGTATCGGCGGCGGCCATGATGACCGAGTCGCAGCGGCGGAGCTCCTCGTGCAGCACGCCGACGGCGTTGGCCTCATGATCGTCGGAGCGGAAGGAATTGGAGCAGACCAGTTCCGCCAGCTGGTCGGTCTGGTGAGCGGCGGTGCCACGGTCCGGCCGCATCTCGTGCAGGACGGTCGGCACGCCGGCGCGCGCCAGCTGCCACGCGGCCTCGCTGCCGGCGAGACCGCCGCCGATGACGTGGACAGGGGCGGGGCGTGCGTCGGGAGTCGTTAACGGATTGGCCATGATTTCCTCGCAGTCTGGGCCGGACATAGCCCCGGCCCGCCGGCTCCGCAAGGTCGCGTTGCCTCGGCGATGCCGCGGTTTCGCCTAAAATCGAGGAGAGGTTTCCGGTAGGCTGTGCAAGGAACCGGCAAACCTGCGGCGTCCGGGAAGCGCCATGGGACCTGTGGCCCCCCGGCTGGAGCGCGTATTGGCAGAGACCTACGAAGACGGAATTCCCCGAGAGACGCGCAAGACCGGGTTCCTGCAGTCCTTCGATCGCCAGAAGCTCGATCCGAGCGATCGCGCGGACTTCACGTCCAAGGTCCTGTCCTTCGTGCGCGAGAACAGGGTGGCGGCGGACGCCCTGATCGCCGGCAATGTTCAGATGCTCGGCTTCGAGGCTTTGAAGGCGCGGTTCGGTGACAACTGGGAGGGGATCAAGGACAAGGTCCACCTGCTCACCGAAGGAATCATCAAGAAGAACATCAGTGCGTCCGACGTCTTCCTGCTGATGAACGACGAGAAGTTCGTCGTGCTGTTCGGCAAGGCGACACGGCCCGAGGCCGACGCGACCGCCCGCAAGATCGCCCGGGAGGTCAACGCCAAGCTCAGCGGCGCGGGCGTTGGAATGGACGCGGTTTCGGTCCGCCCGGTGGTCTTCGAGGTACCGCGGGACGACACGGAGCCGCTGAAGGACCCGGTCCAGCTGGAGAAATCCGTCGAGGAGGCACAGCGCGACGCGGAACGCCAGGAAGAGGCCCGGGTCGAGGCCGCCAGGGAGCGCATGGTGATGCGGTTCTGGCCCGTCGCCAATGTCCGCAAGCGTCTGGTGTCCTGCTACCACGCCGATCTGCACGTGCCCGCCGACCTCGACCTGGGGCAGGGCGAGGAGGGGAGCTCCGGCACCGGCGCCGTCGAGGCCACCCTGGACCGCATGGTACTGGAGCACGCGGGTCGGGCGCTGACGGAAGCGGCCGGACGCCGGATGCGCGCGCTTCTCATCGTGCCGGTGCATTTCGAAACCGTGGCCGCCAAGGGCTTTCGCAGCGCCTATCTCGACGTCTGCAAGCTGCAGCCCCGGATTGCCGAGCAGCGGATGATGCTGATGGTCCGACAGCTTCCGGACGACGTGCCCCAGGGTCGCCTGCACACGATCTTCACGTATCTGGCGCCGTTCTTTGCCGGATTCGTCGGCGACTTCAGCCTGTCCTTCCAGCGCGCCGACAAGCTGGGCGGTGTCGGTCTTGTGGCTGTCGCCGTCGATGGATCGCCTATGGCCGACCTGACGGCGGAGGACGTCAAGGCGCTGAAAGCCTTCGCCGCCGGCAACCGGGTCGCAAAGATGCGCCGCTACTTCTACGGCGCCCAGAGCTTCGACGCCGCGACCGCCGCACGGCGGGCGGGCTTCGACTACGTTCAGGGAACTGGAGTGGCGCCCTCCATGCCGATCCATGGCAAGGTCTTCAACATCTGACCCGCCGCCGGCGATCCGCCGGCCCGCTTACGCGCTTTTCTTGGCATCGGCGGGACTGAGATAGCGCTTCAGATAGTCGCCGGTATAGCTGCCCTTGGTCGCGGCGACCTGTTCGGGCGTGCCCTGGGCGACGATCCGCCCGCCGCCGTCGCCTCCCTCCGGGCCGAGATCGACGACATGGTCGGCCGTCTTGATGACCTCGAGATTGTGTTCGATCACGATCACCGTGTTGCCGTTGTCGACAAGCGCCTGAAGGACTTCCAGCAGTTTGCGCACGTCCTCGAAATGCAGGCCCGTCGTCGGCTCGTCGAGGATGTAGACGGTGCGGCCCGTCGCCCGCCGCGACAACTCCTTGGCCAGCTTAACCCGCTGCGCCTCGCCACCGGACAGGGTAGTCGCCTGTTGGCCGATCTTGATGTAGCCGAGACCGACCCGCTCCAGTGTCTCCAGCTTGTCGCGGATCGAGGGCACGGCCTTGAAGAAGGCGGCGCCTTCCTCCACCGTCATATCAAGGACATCGGATATCGACTTGTCACGGAACGTAATTTCAAGGGTTTCCCGATTGTAGCGCTTACCCTTGCAGACGTCGCAGGTGACATAGACATCCGGCAGGAAGTGCATCTCGATCTTGATGACGCCGTCGCCCTGGCAGGCTTCGCATCGGCCGCCCTTGACGTTGAAGGAGAACCGCCCCGGCGCGTAGCCGCGGGCCTTCGCCTCGGGCAGGCCGGCGAACCAGTCGCGGATCGGTGTAAAGGCGCCGGAATAGGTCGCCGGATTGGAGCGCGGCGTGCGCCCGATCGGCGATTGGTCGATGTCGACCACCTTGTCGATGTTCTCCAACCCGGCCAGATGCTCGAACGGCGCGGCGTGCTCGCGGGCATTGTGCAGCCGCCGGGCCAACGCCTTCCACAAGGTCTCGATGACCAAGGTCGACTTGCCGCCGCCGGACACGCCGGTGATGCAGGTGAACGTCCCGAGGGGGATCTTGAGGTCGACGTTCTTCAGGTTGTTGCCGCTCGCCCCCTTCAGCACGATCTGCTTTCCGCGCCTGGCCTTGCGCCGATTGTCCGGAATGGCGATCTGCTCGAACCCGGACAGGTACTTGCCGGTCAGGCTGGCGGGGTTGGCCATGATCTCGCCCGGGGTGCCGGCGGCGACCACGGTGCCGCCGTGGACGCCGGCGCCCGGCCCCATGTCGACGACGTAGTCGGCCTCCCGGATCGCGTCCTCGTCATGCTCGACCACGATAACCGTGTTCCCGAGGTCGCGCAGGCGCTTGAGCGTCGCGAGCAGGCGGTCGTTGTCGCGCTGGTGCAGTCCGATCGACGGCTCGTCCAGCACGTAGAGCACGCCGGTCAGTCCGGAACCGATCTGCGAGGCGAGACGGATGCGCTGGCTCTCGCCGCCGGACAGCGTGCCCGAGGCGCGCGACAGGGTCAGGTAGTCCAGGCCGACATTGTTCAGGAAGCCCAGCCGCTCGTTGATCTCCTTGAGGATGCGCTCGGCGATTTCGCCCTGCTTGGCGGTGAGGGTGTCCGACAGCGACAGGAACCAGTCGACCGCCTTGGCGATCGAGAACTCGGTCACCTCCGAGATGTTCAGCCCGGCGATCTTCACCGCAAGCGCCTCCGGCTTGAGCCGCTGGCCATGACACGCGTCGCACGGGGCAACGGACTGATAGCGGCCGAGTTCCTCGCGCACCCAGGAACTGTCGGTCTCCTTCCATCGCCGGTTCATGTTCGGGATGACGCCCTCGAACGGCTTGGTGGTCTTGTAGCTGCGCAGCCCGTCGTCGAAGGTCATGGTGACCGGGGTCGTTCCGGTACCGTACAGAACGCCGTGCCGCGCCTCTTCCGGCAGGTCGTCGAACGGGGTGTCGAGGGAAATGTCGAAGTGCTTCGCCAGGCTCTTGAGCGACTGGGCGTAGTATTTCGAGGAGGATCCGGCCCAGGGCGCGATCGCACCCTTGTTGAGGGACAGCTTCGGGTTCGGAACGACCAGCTGCTCGTCGAAATACATCTGGCTGCCGAGCCCGTCGCAGGTCGGGCAGGCGCCGAACGGGTTGTTGAACGAGAACAGCCGCGGCTCGATCTCGTCGATCGTGAATCCGCTGACCGGGCAGGCGAACTTGGCCGAGAACGTGTGCCGGACGCCGGAATCCGCGTCGTCGGCGAACAGCAGCCCGTCCGACAGTTCCAGCGCCGTCTCGATCGAATCGGCCAGGCGGGTCTGGATGCCGGCCCGCACCACCAGACGGTCGACCACCACCTCGATGTCGTGCTTGCGCTTCTTGTCCAGCGCCGGAACATCCTCGATCTCGTAGAGCTCGCCGTCCACACGGACACGCTGAAACCCGCGCTTGCGCAGATCCGCCAGTTCCTTGCGGTACTCGCCCTTGCGCCCCCGGACCACCGGCGCCAGTAGATAAAGCCGGGTTCCTTCCTCAAGGTCGCAGATCCGGTCGACCATCTGGCTGACCGTCTGGCTTTCGATCGGCAGACCGGTGGCGGGCGAGTAGGGGACGCCGATGCGCGCGAACAGCAGACGGAGATAGTCGTAGATCTCCGTCACCGTGCCGACCGTGGAGCGCGGATTGCGCGACGTGGTCTTCTGTTCGATGGAGATCGCCGGCGACAGGCCCTCGATCAGGTCCACATCCGGCTTCTGCATCAGTTCCAGGAACTGCCGCGCGTAGGCGGACAGGCTCTCCACGTAGCGCCGCTGGCCCTCGGCGTAGATCGTGTCGAAGGCGAGGGAGGACTTGCCCGAACCGCTCAGCCCGGTGAGCACGACCAGACTGTCGCGCGGCAGATCGACATCGACGTCACGCAGATTGTGTTCACGCGCGCCGCGGACACGGATCGCCCGCAGTTCTTCGACGGCGGGTTTGGGCAGGGACGATTCGGGCGCCATTGGGTCCTCGGAGTCGAGACGGAAGAACAAATATAGTACGCGGGTGCGCGGTGTGACCACCTGCCGGCATTGAAAATCGCTCCGCTGCGAAGAATTTCTATAGGCAGGCTCTGGATCTTCTGTCGAGGGATCGGTCGTCGGTCGGGGCGACTCGGATTGTTGCGAAACCGAAGCGATTGAACGGCCACCGCGTTACCTGAGCGACGCCGAAACGACAATCGGAGTTTCAGGCCGTCGTCGGTCATTCCAGACCCCCAGGGTTGATCGGGTTTGCAACAGGATCTGGAAACACTACGGCTGTCGTTCTAGTTTGTGGTTAGTTTCGGCAACCATTAGTTACCTTGTATGCCCGGTACGCTGTCGCGGAACGTGATGATCGGAGGGCGCCGGACGTCGATGCGCCTGGAACCTCAGATGTGGGACGCGCTGGCCGATATCGCGCGCTGGGAGGGCGCGACCGCGGCGGAACTGATCGAGGCGGCGGTCGCCTCCGCCGCGCCGGGGCAGAGCAACACCTCGGCCGTCCGCTCCTATGTCCTGTCCTACTTTCGCGATCTGGTGACCGAGGAGACGCGTGTGGTGGCCCGACAGCCCGGCCCGACACGTTAGGTCCGACAGGTCAGGCCCGGCGCGCCAGGTTCACGGGAATGCGGAAATTGCCGGCCACAGGCTTTGCGCCCGGCGGCCGGCTGTGGGATTGTCGCCCAAACCGTCGCATGGGCCGCTTCATGGGATGGGATTCGGAACAGAGAGAGCGAGTGAGATGGCGGGCAGCGTCAATAAGGTGATCCTGGTCGGCAACCTGGGCCGCGACCCCGAGGTGCGGTCGACCCAGGACGGCATGAAGATCGTCAATTTTCCGGTAGCGACCTCCGAGCGTTGGCGCGACCGCAGTTCCGGCGAACAGCGCGAGCGCACCGAGTGGCACCGCGTGGTCATCTTCAATGAGAACCTCGCGCGGATCGCCGAGCAGTATCTGCGCAAGGGCAGCTCGGTGTATCTCGAAGGCCAGCTGCAGACCCGGAAGTGGACCGATCAGAGCGGCCAGGAGCGCTACACGACCGAGATCGTGCTGCAACGCTATCGCGGTGAACTGACCCTGCTGGGCGGGCGCGGCGATGGCGGCGGAGGTGGCGGCGGCGACTATGGCCGCGGCGACGACTACGGAGGCGGTTACGGAGGCGGCTCCGGTGGCGGCTCCGGTGGCGGCTCCGGTGGCGGGTCGGGTGGCGGCTATGGCGGCGGCTCGTCGGGCGGCGGATCGTCCGGCGGCGGCCAGCCGCCGATGGGCGGTCCGAGCGACCTGGACGACGAAATCCCGTTCTGACGGAGGCGGGCGTGGACGCGTACCGTGTGGCCAATCGAGCCAAGTGGGACGAACTGGTCCAACCGCATCTGACCTCCGGGTTCTACTCGGTCGACGCCCTGCGCGCCGGCACGCGAACCCTCGACCCGATCGAGGAGAGGGAGGTCGGTGACGTTGCCGGCCTCTCGGTGCTGCATCTGCAGTGTCATTTCGGACTGGACACGCTGACGCTCGCACAGCGCGGCGCCAGCGTGACCGGCATCGACTTCTCGCCGGAGGCGATCCGCACGGCCCGCTCGCTGGCGGCCGAGCTCGATCTCGATGCGACGTTCGTCGAAGGCGATCTCTACGCCGCCCCCGAGCTCATCTCCGGTCGCTTCGACCTCGTCTACACCACCTGGGGAACGATCTGCTGGCTGTCCGACCTGCCCGGCTGGGCCCGGATCGCGGCGGACTTCCTGAAGCCGGGTGGCCGCTTCTACTTCGCGGACTGCCATCCGATGGCCTATGTGTGGGATGAGGGCGCTGGGGTGTGCGATCCGGCGGCTGGACGGCTGCGGACCAAGTATCCGTATTTTCATGCGGCGGATCCGATTGTCTTTGACGATCCCGACGACTACGGCAGCGATTACAAAACGACGAACACCCGGACCTACGAGTGGGCGCATCCGGTGGGCGATATCGTGACCGCGGTCTGCGGGGCCGGTCTGGTCTTCGAATATCTGCGCGAGCACCCGGTGATCACCTGGGCGTTGCTGCCGAGCCTCGTCGACCGGGGCGATGGCCTTTACGGGTGGCCGGATGCCATGGAGCCGAAGCTGCCCCTCAGCCTGTCGTTCTCGGCTCGCAAACCGGTTTAGCTTCGGATTATCAATATTTTAGGGAACTGCGTGGCCATCGCGTTAACGATTTCGAAAGAATTCGACACGAATCTGATACTTTGAGCTCGACCGGTCGACCCCAGGGGGCATGTCCCCGGGACGCAGCCGGATGTGCAGGGTGCGGACTGGCTGGCCATGGACGTTGGACCCATCGACGGCGACGATGCGCCCCGCAGACGGCGTGTCGGTCTGCTGATACCGATCGTTGCGCTCATCGGCGCGCTGACGGTGTCCGTCGTCGCCGTGGCCTGGCTGGCCGCCGACACCCAGGACCGCCAGGCCATTGCCGCCCTGCGCCATACCCTGCGCAGCGTCGTAGACAGCAACCTGCGCGAACTCGGCGGGTGGGTCTCGGACTACGCCTACTGGGACGCCTTCGTGGAGAATGTCGTCGTCGCACCGGACCTGGCCTGGGTCGACGACAACATCGGCACCTATGCCCACGAGAACCTGGGCATCGACGTCTCACTGGTGATCGACGGCGCCGATGGCGTCTATCTCAAGTCCCTCGCCTCCGAAAACGACCTCGCCGAGACCTTCGAGCCGCTTCCAGCCGATCTGGCGGCGCTGGCGCGCCTTGCGCGGGCAAGTCCGGGTCTGACCGATGCGCGCCCGGACCCGCAGGTCGGCCTCACCCGGATCGGCGGACACGTGTTCATGATGGCGGCGTCCGTGGCGAAGTGGGAGCGGCGGGGCGACCTGCCGACGCGCGAGGGCGGTCCGGTCGTGCTGATCTACCTCCGCGAGATCGACGAGCCCATGCTCTCCGGCTTCGGTTCCGACTACATGATCGCCGGACTGCGCCTGGTCGGTGCGGACAGCGACGACCGCGCGACCCTCGCGCTAAAAGCGCCGGACGGCCGAACCGTTGCGCGGCTGGCCTGGGACAGCGGTCTTCCGGGTACCCAGTTTCTGACCGACCTGTCCGTGCCGCTGGCGATCATCCTGTTGATCGCCGGAGCGCTGATGGTGTTCATCGTCGTTCGCGTGCGTGCGACGGTGGACCAGCTTCTGACCGCGCACGAGGCGCTGAACCAGCGCACCGTGGCGCTGCGGGCCGCCCGCGACGAAGCCGATCTGGCGAACCGTGCGAAGACCGAGTTTCTCGCTCAGATGAGCCATGACCTGCGTACGCCGCTGAACGCGATCCTCGGGTTTTCGGAGGTGATCGCCCTTCAGACCTTCGGCTCCGACGCGGCGGCCGCGAGCCGCTACCGGGACTATGCGCGCCAGATCCATGCCGGCGGCGATCACCTGAGAACGCTGATCGACAGCATTCTCGACGTGGCCCGCATCGACGCGGGGCGCTACGAACTGCGCACGGAACAGGTTGCCCTCGACGATCTCGTGGCGACCTGCCTCTCGCTCCTGCAGGAAACATTCGCGGCCAAGTCCATCGCCGTCGATGCTCCGACGAGCGGGTTGACCGTCGAGGCCGACCGCGGCGCCATCGAGCAGGTGTTGCTGAACCTGATGGGGAATGCCGCGAAGTATACAGACGCGGGCGGTTCGGTCTCCGTCACAGCGCGAAGCACCGGGGAGGGCGTGTCGATCGCCGTCGCCGATACCGGTCGCGGGATGTCGCCGGCCGACGTGGAGGCCGCCTTCGACCTGTTCAGCCGCGGCGGATCCGCGCTCGGCGCGGCGGCGGAGGGCGCCGGGATCGGGTTGAGCATCGTCAAACGACTGGTCGAACTGCACGGCGGAAGCGTCGCTATCCAGTCCGGTCTCGGTGTCGGAACGACCGTGACCTTCACCCTGCCGAATGCTCCTGAGGCTGCGTCACGGTCGAATGAGTTGGTGGGATAATACACTTATACGGTATCATTCCCGCATCGACCTTTTGGAGGTGGTGCGATGGCGGAGGCCTTCCGGACCGTGGTCGTCTGCTGCGATGGGACCGGCAACCAGTTCGGGACCAACAACACCAATGTGGTCAAATTCTTCCAGCATCTGGACCTGAGCGACCCGGACTGCCAGGTCGGCTACTACGATCCGGGAGTCGGAACCTTCGACTACCGCGACAAGGGCAGCCATTCCGAACTTCGGAAGCTCCTGGGACTGGCATTCGGCCGCGGCGTGCGGGAGAACGTGTGCGACGCCTACCGATATCTGATGGACTGGTACGGCGAGGGACCCGCCGACGTGCCCAACCGGGTGGTCATCGTCGGGTTTTCGCGTGGCGCCCACACCGCACGGGCCCTGGCGGCCATGCTGGCGACGGTCGGTCTGCTCAAGCCCGGCAACCTCAATCTCGTCGACTATGCCTACGAGATGTACAAGGCCCCTTCAAAGATCGGCCTCACCGCGAACGAGCGCGAGGAGCAGCGCACGCTTCAGGCCCGCTTCAAGGAGACCTATTGCCGCGATTGCCCCGTGGAGATGGTCGGGGTGTGGGATACGGTCGCGACGATCATCCTGCCGTTGCAGGGCGCCGGTCGTTTCTTCGGCGGCCTGCTCGACGGCGCGGTCGTCACCCCCTTGCGGGCGCTGTTCGGGCTGAGTCCCGCACCGCTCGCGGAGTTGGCCCCGCGGGTCTGGCTGAAAGAAAGCTGGAACAGCTTCTTTCAGGGCTTCAGCGACCAGGTCCTGAGCCATCACGTGGGCTACGGATTCCAGGCCTGTGCCCTGGACGAGGATCGGCGGCGGTTTCAGCTCTCCCTCTGGGACGAGTCCGGCACGGTACGCAGCGCCGAAGAGGCCGAGGCGTCGCCGCCGGAGATCGAGCAGGTCTGGTTCTCGGGCTATCACAGCGATGTGGGCGGGTGGTGGCCGTCCGAGGGCCTCTCCCACATCACGCTCCACTGGATGATGGTGCGGGCGGAGCGTCGGGGCGTGCGGTTCAAGCGCGGCTGGGCGGATGCCCTCACCGGGTCCTTCGACGTCACCGCGCCGATCCACAACACCCGCGACCTCCTGTGGTGGGCGGCCGATATCGGATTCCGCGCCTATCGCACCGAACTCCCTTACACCACCGGCCTGCGGGGATGGTGGCATCGGCTCGTCGCCGCGCGCTCCGGGGTGCGTCGATCGCACCACGATACCCTGTGCCGCATGCCGGCCCGTGTGCACGATTCCGTGGACCGGCGGATGCAGGCGGGACCGGTGCCGCATCACCGGCCGAGGGGAGCGCCGACGAAGGAGCCGTACCGGCCGATCCTGCCGGCGGACCATGTCTTCGTGCCAACCGAAGTGGCTGATTGACGCGGGTCCGCCCCGGGTGCGAGAAGTCTTCGTTTTCGGCGGCGCAACATTGCCGGAAAACGGCGATTTTGCTAAGATTTGACGAATCAGGCGGCGCTCTGTCGCCGTGCCGTCCACTGCGGACCTGACCTCTCGCGAAACCTACGATCGGAACCCTTCGGTTGTCTGACTCCACACCCGATCCGCACGACATCGCTCCAGTCTCCATCGAAGACGAGATGCGGAGCTCGTACCTCGCTTACGCCATGAGCGTGATCGTGGCCCGAGCGCTGCCCGACGTCCGCGACGGCCTGAAGCCGGTCCACCGCCGGATTCTCTACGCCATGAAGGAGGGCGGCTACGACTGGAGCCGCCCCTACCGCAAATCCGCCAACATCGTCGGCGCGGTCATGGGTCAGTATCACCCGCACGGCGACAGTGCGATTTACGACGCCATGGTCCGCATGGCGCAGGAGTTCTCCATGCGCCTGCCACTGGTCGACGGCCAGGGCAATTTCGGCTCCATGGACGGCGATCCGGCGGCGGCCATGCGCTACACCGAGGCCCGGCTGGCCAAGGCGGCAGAGGGCCTGCTGCGCGATATCGACAAGGAAACCGTCAATTTCGTTCCGAACTACGACGAGACGACGGAAGAACCGGCGGTGCTGCCGGCGGAGTTCCCGAACCTGCTGGTCAACGGCGCCGGCGGCATCGCGGTCGGCATGGCGACCAATATCCCGCCGCACAATCTGAGCGAGGTGATCGACGCCTGCCTGGCGATGGTCGACAATCCCGGAATCACCGTCGACGAGTTGATGACCCATGTGCCGGGTCCGGACTTCCCGACCGGCGGCCTGATCCTCGGCCGCTCCGGCATCCGCGAGGCCTACCACACCGGGCGCGGCTCCGTGGTGATGCGCGGGCGGGCCGACATCGAGGAGATCCGCAAGGACCGCTTCGCCATCGTTGTCACCGAGATTCCGTACCAGGTGAACAAGGCGCGGATGATCGAACGGATCGGCGAGATCGTTCGCGACAAGGTGGTCGAGGGAATCGCCGACCTGCGCGACGAGAGCGACCGGGACGGCGTGCGGGTCGTGGTCGAGCTCAAGCGCGACGCCGTCGCTGAGGTGGTGCTGAACCAGCTTTATCGTTTCACGCCCCTGCAGACGAGCTTCGGCGTGAACATGCTGGCGCTGAACGGCGGCCGGCCGGAGCAGATGAACCTGCGCGACGTGATTTATGCCTTCGTGCAGTTCCGCGAGGAGGTCATCACCCGGCGCACCCGCTTCCTGCTGCGCAAGGCGCGCGAGCGGGCCCACATTCTGGCCGGCCTGATGGTGGCGATCACCAACCTCGACCCGGTGATCGAACTGATCCGTGCTTCCGCCGATGCCGCCGAGGCGCGTCGACGCCTGTGCGAGCGCGCCTGGCCGGCCGGCGACGTCGCGCCGTTCATCGCCCTGATCGACGATCCGGGGCACGAGGTGCGCGAGGACGGAACCTATCAGCTCTCCGAGATCCAGGCCCGCGCCATCCTCGAGCTGCGCCTGCAGCGCCTCACCGGCATGGAGCGCGGCAAGCTGATCGAGGAGGCGGAGGAGATCGCCAGCCGGATCAAGGATTTCCTTGAGATCCTGACCTCTCGGCCCCGTCTTCTCGAAGTGATGCGTGGCGAGTTGCTCCAGTCCAAGGAGTCGTGGGCCAATCCGCGGCGTACCGAGATCGAGGAGAACGAGTTCGAGCACGACATCGAGGACCTGATCCCGCGCGAGGACATGGTCGTCACCGTCAGCCATGCCGGCTACATCAAACGGGTGCCGCTGGCCACCTACCGGGCGCAGAAGCGTGGCGGCAAGGGGCGGGCCGGCATGTCGACCCGCGACGAGGACGTGGTCAGCCGGCTGTTCGTGGCCAATTCCCACGCGCCGATCCTGTTCTTCACCTCCCGCGGTCAGGTCTACCAGCTCAAGACCTACCGGCTGCCCGAGGGCACGCCGCAGTCTCGCGGCCGGCCGATGGTCAACCTGCTCCCGCTTGAGGAGGGCGAGTGGATCCAGACCGTCATGCCGATGCCGGCGGACGAGGAGAGCTGGGGGCAGCTTCACGTGATGTTCGCCACCGAGGCGGGCACGGTGCGGCGCAACGCCCTGAGCGACTTCACCAACATCAACAAGGCCGGCAAGCGGGCGATGCGCCTGGACGGCGATGACCGGCTGATCGGCGTGATGCCCTGCACCGACGGCGACGACGTGCTCCTGGCGACACGCGACGGCAAGGCGATCCGCTTCCGGGTCACCGATGTGCGGGTGTTCCAGGGGCGGGACTCCCTCGGCGTGCGCGGTATCAAGCTGCTCGGCGACGACACCGTGGTGTCCATGTCGATCCTGCGTCACGTCGACTACGAGGACGTGCCCGGCAGCGACCAGAGCGAGCGCGAGATCTATCTGCGCCAGGCCGCCTGGATCCGCCGGGGAAGCGGCGAGGGCGACGAGGATGCCGCGGCGCCCGATATCATGCTGGGCGAGGAGCGGTTTGCCATGCTCGGCGCGGCCGAGGAGTTCGTGCTCTCGGTCACCGAGAAGGGCTACGGCAAGCGCACGTCGGCGCACGAGTACCGGGTGACCGGGCGCGGCGGTCAGGGCATCGCCTCCATGGACGTGACGGACCGCAACGGCCCGGTCGCCGCGGCGTTCCCGGTGACGCCGAGCGACCAGATCATGCTGGTTACCGACGCGGGTCAGGTCATCCGCTGCCCGGTCGACGACATCCGGGTCGCCGCGCGCAAGACCCAGGGCGTCGTCCTGTTCCGGGTCAGCGATGACGAGAAGGTGGTGTCGGTCTCGCTGGTCGGCGACACGTCCGACGACGAGAACGGGCAGGACACCGAGGACGGTGAGGACGATCAGCCGGACGGCGACGTGCCGCCGCCCACCGGCGATGCGGACACTGAGGGAGAGGCGCCGCAATGACCGAGCAGACAGCACGGGTAGGCGTTTATCCCGGCACCTTCGACCCGATCACCAAGGGACATATCGACATCATCCGCCGGGCCAGCAAGACGGTCGACCATCTGGTGGTGGCCGTCGCGCGCAACGCCGGCAAGGGGCCGCTCTTCAGCCTGGACGAACGGGTGGAGATGGTGCGCGACGAACTCGACGAGATCCTCGAGCGCAACCGCGAGGACGGGTTCCACGGATCCATCGAGGTCAAGCCCTTCGGATCGCTGCTGATGCACTTCGCCGAGTCGGAAGGGGCGACCATGATCATCCGCGGTCTGCGGGCGGTCTCGGACTTCGAGTACGAGTTCCAGATGGCCGGCATGAACGCCCGGCTGAACCCCAAGATCGAGACAACGTTTCTGATGGCCTCCGACCGCCACCAGTTCATCTCCTCGCGTTTCGTCAAGGAGATCGGGCGTCTCGGCGGCTCGATCACCGAGTTCGTGTCGCCGCGCGTGGCCGAGCGGGTGATGCACCGTTTCGACGGCGACCCCGCGAAGGACAGCCAGGCTAAACAGACCGGACCCTTCACCGGTTAGAAGACCGCCACTTTTTCTTGACCCGGCCGGACGCGATGCCTAGCTTCCGGCCGTCCTGGCGGGCGCGTAGCTCAGTTGGTAGAGCATCTGACTTTTAATCAGACGGTCACAGGTTCGAACCCTGTCGCGCTCACCATTTTCCCGTCTGTCTCAACACTCGATGAATGCCGCCGCGTGCCCATGCTTGGGCGAAACCCGCCGACGCATGCCGGTGCGGTGCAGCCGGGCGAAGGGCTGCAAAGACTGTCCATAGAATTCGTCGCGAATTGTAAGTAACGAAAATTCAACGATCTTTCCAGAACGCCAGGCTGAGCGTATATTGCGGTCTGATGAACACGGCGTGCGTGTGGGAGATCGACATGTTCGACTTTCTCAAAGTGCAGAATGGCAAGAAGAAGCCGGCCCGACCCCGGACCCTGGGTAATCCCAACAAGGCGGCGTCCAAAGGCACTGTGAAGATCGACAAGTTCGTCTTCAACATCCGCGAGATCAACGAGAAGGGATTCATCATCGATCCCTACGACAAGGATATCGTGATCTCCGGACAGCGCTTCCGCTTCGAGATCAACGCCATGTGTGGCGACAAGGAGATGAAGGGGCGGGCCGAGGCGGTCGTGACCAAGGTGGTCGACAACGCCCTCGCTGCGGCATTCCTTACCAAGTTCTTCTAGGCGCGGTCGCTACCGCGGCCGAGACTGGCCGCCGGCAGGCCATGGGCTCCGCGCAGGCTCCATTGTCGGCGGCGCCGGGTTGGGACATACTTCGCATATGAACGAGCGAGACAAAGCCCTCAAGATCCTGCGCGCGGTGCGTCGGAAGATCGATCCGGACGTGCTGGCGCGTGCCCAGAAGGCGGCGTTCGTTCAGATCGGCCAGCAGCCGCAGGAACCGGAGAACGAGGCGTCCCGGCTGTTCAAGGCCGCGCTGGCGAATGGCGGCCAGCGCCGACAGGAGATCCTGCGGCAGTTGGAGCGGAAGTTCCGCCACAAGCTGAACTGACCTCTCTCTACCGACTACCTCCGCGACTGGCTTTTCGCACAATGGCCGGAAACGGTCAGGCGTTGGGCCGCTTGGCCAGCACCGCGTCGGCCAGCGTGTCGATTTCGGCGATGTGGTTGTAGATCTGGCTGGACACCCGAGCGTAGAGCCCATCGGCGAGCGGGTTGATCCGGATCTGTATCCGGTCCTCGCGCAGCAGGCGCAGACGCAGGTCCGTCGCCGCCTCGGCGGTGTCGCCGTAGCCGTCGGGCAGGCGGACCGTCACCATCGAACCGACCATGCTCTCCGGCGCGCCCATCGTGGTGCCCCACGCCGCGGACAGCCGGCGTCCGGCGGCGAGCGCCAGGGCGTGGTTGTGGGTGCGGATCGCCTCGATGCCGAACCGGTCGGCGAAGTCCAGGGCGGCGGGCAGGGCGTGCTGGGCCGATCCGTCGCGCGTCCCGACCCAGTCGAACTCCGCTTCGAACCCGCCGCCGTAGCCGTGGCTGATGACCGTCGGGTGCAGCCGGTCGATGACCCGGTCGCCGGCCCAGAGGAAGGCGCAGCCCTTGGCGGCGAAAAGCCATTTGTGCGCGTTGCCGGTATACCAGTCGGCCCCCAGCGCCGAGAGATCGACCGGCACCATGCCGGGGGCGTGGGCGCCGTCGACCAGGACCAGCGCGCCGGCGTCCCGCGCGGCGGCGGCCATGGGGGCGACGGGCAGAAGAAGCGCCGTCGGCGAGGTGACGTGATCGAGGATGACCAGCCGTGGCGTGTTCTCCTCCAGCGCCCGTTCGAAGGCGGCGACCGCCTGGGCGGGGTCTTCGGCCGGGAAGGGAAGCGTCCACTCCGCGATCTCGGCGCCGGACGCTGCACACACGAACCGCACGGTGTTCCGCACCGCGCCATAGGTCTGGTCGTTGATCAGGATCCGGTCACCGGGCCGCAGGTCGAGCGAGCGCAGCACGGCATTCACCGCCTGTGTCGCGTTGTCGACCAGGGCCACATGGTTGGCCTCGGCGCCGAGATAGGGAGCGAGGCGGGTCGCCGCGGCGCGCAGGGCGGGTCGGAACTCGAACTCCATGAAACGGCTGGGTTCGGCCTCCATGCGGTCGCGCCAGTCGCGTTGGGCCTCGAGCACCGATCGCGGTGTCGCGCCGTAGGAGCCGTGATTGAGATGCAGCGAGCCGTCTTCGAGGGCGAAGAGCGGCCTAAGGTCGGCGCCGAAGCCGGTGGGTGCAGTCTTCATGGCCACAAGTGTGCAGGATCGGCGAAACCGCCCGCAAGAGTGCGTTCGTCCCGGTGACAAACTTGTCCGGATGACTCCCACGTCATCGCATCGCCATCAGAGCCGATCCATTTGGCGGTGACCGAGCGGCGGCGGCTGTGCAGGGGCGATGGTAAAGGGGCGATGGTGCAGGGGTGATTGTGCGGGAACCCCGCCGGACGTTAAGCTGTCCGTCGATATTGCACCGCACATTGTTTGCCTGGGCATCCTGGCAGGCGGCTGCGCCACATCCTACATCTGTGGCATGACCCCGCGCGACGCTGATTGAAGGAGCCCGCCGCTGATGGCGCCCAGTACCAAGGCCTCGATGTTCTCACGGTTGCGCACCTACTTCTTCGCGGGCGTCCTGGTGACGGCGCCGATCGGCATCACGCTGTACCTCGCCTGGCTGATCATCGATTTCATCGACAACCAGGTCACACCGCTGATACCGGCGCGCTACAATCCGGAGAGCTATCTGCCGTTCTCCATCCCCGGTCTCGGGCTGATCGTCGCCGCGATCGTGCTGACTTTCATCGGCGCGTTCACTGCCGGGCTGCTCGGGCGATGGGTGGTCGGGCTGTCGGAGCGGCTGATGGCCCGAATGCCTGTGATCCGCAACGTCCACAGCGCGTTGAAGCAGATCCTGGAGACGGTGCTCGCCCAGCAGTCCAAGGCGTTCCGCCAGGTCGTGCTGATCGAGTACCCCCGACGCGGCATCTGGGCGATCGGATTTCTGACCGGCGACACGGTCGGCGAGGTGCAGAACGTGACCGAGGACGACACCGTGAACGTCTTTTTGCCGACGACCCCGAACCCGACGTCCGGGTTCCTGCTCTTCGTGCCGCGTGAGGACTGCCACGTGCTGTCCATGACCGTCGAGGAAGGCATCAAGATGGTGGTGTCCGGCGGTATCGTCACGCCGCCCGACCGCCGCCCGAAGGCCGAGCGCGACACGCCGACCATTCCGGCGGCGACGCCGGACCATCCGGAGGGGCCGACCCGCCGCAGGCCGGACGCGGCCTGACCCGGCGCCGAGCCAAGCGACACCGACGGGAGGGAGGACGACGCACATGACTGAGGCGGTTATGGCGGTATGGGGCGACGCCGCGCCCGAGGCCGATGCCGAGTTCAGCGAATGGTATCACCGCGAGCATGTTCCGGAGCGGGTCGGCATGCCCGGATGGCGCAACGGCAGGCGCTATCGCAAGATCGGTCGCGGCCGGCACCGGTATCTCGCCGTCTACGACGTCGACCGGCTCGCCTGCTTCGACGATCCGGCCTACCGCCACGCGCTCAACAACCCGACCGATTGGACGCGGCGGATGATGCCGCATTTCCGGAACTTCGTGCGCGCGACAAGCCGGGTGCGCTTCGCCAGTGGCGAGGTGCTGGGGTCGGTCCTGGCGACCGTGCGCTACGATCCGGGCGCAGGTGACCCGGAAGCGATCGCCCGATGGCTGGCCGGCGAGGCCCTGCACGACCTGCGGAACCGTGAGGGCATCACCCGGGTCCAGCACTGGCAGTCCGACATGGACCGCTCGCTCGCCAAGACGGGCGAGCAGTCGATCCGGACGGGCAGGGACGGTCGCGCTCCGTTCACCGCCGTCATCGAGGGGACGGAGCGGGGGTTCGTCGAAGCTGCGCTGAAGGAGGCGGAGATCGTCGACGGCCTCAAGGCTCGTGGGGCGAAGAACGTGGATGCCGGCCTCTATGCGATGATCTTCGCGCTGCACGGGTAGCGCCGGCTGGAGCGCGACCGGTTCAGATCCCACCGCTCCGAAGGGCGTCCTTTATGCTATTGAAAAAATGGAGATTTCACACGATCGGATGTTTCCATCTGATCGTGATTTGCTCTAGCCCGCCATCTCTCCCAGGCGCTTGTAGAGGTAGGTCCGGCTGATCCCAAGGGTTTCGGCGGCGCGTTTCTTGTTGCCGTCGGCCCGGTCCAGGGCCGCGCGGATCAGCCGTTCCTCCAGAGCCTTCAACTGGGTCTCGAGCGACGCGGCCGGATCCGGCACCGGCGCCTCGCCGACCAGTTCGGGGAAGTCTGTCAGGGTGAGTTCCTCGCCGTCGCAGAAGATCGCCGCTTTCTGGACCGCGTTGAACAGTTCGCGCACGTTGCCGGGCCACGGATGGGCGGCGAGCAGAGCCATGGCATCGCCGCTGACGCCGCGCACCGCCAGATTGTGACGCTTGGCCGTGCGCGCAAGGAAGGTCCGGACCAGGGCCGGGATATCTGTGGCGCGATCGCGCAGCGGTGGAAGCCAGAGGGTGATCGCACCGATGCGGAAATACAGGTCGGACCGGAAATCCTCCGCCTCGATCATCCGCTCTACCGGCCGGTTCGTTGCTGTCACGAGGCGGAAATCGGCGCTGCGTGACCGGTGGCCGCCGAGCCGTTCGAACGTGCCTTCCTCCAGGACGCGCAGCACCTTCGCCTGGATGTCGATCCCCATGTCGCCGATCTCGTCGAGGAACAGCGTGCCCTTGTCGGCCAGTTCGAACTTGCCGCTGCGTCCGCGTTTGTCGGCCCCGGTGAAGGATCCCGGCTCGTAGCCGAACAGTTCGGCCTCGACCAGGGTGGCGGGCAGGGCGGCGGCGTTGAGCACGACCAGGGGCCGGGCGGCCCGGTTCGACTGGCCGTGCAGGGCGCGGGCGACCAGTTCCTTGCCGGTGCCGCTTTCCCCGCGGATCAGCACCGAGATGTCGAGCGGGGCGACGCGGGCGATATCGGCCTTCAGCTTCCGGATCGGCGGGCTGTCGCCGATGATCGCCTCTAGATCGGCCGGGCGCGGCCGCATTTCCTCCAACTCCCGGCGGTAATAGTCGACCTCGGCGCGCAGCTTGGCAATCTCACGGCCGAACTCCAGTGCCTGGTCGGGCCCCTTGAACATCACCTGGCCGATGGCGCCGACGGTCTCCTCGTCACGGTTGATGGGAAAGCGGCTGACGATGCGGGCGACGCCGTTCATTTCCTGCAAGCGGCCGATCTCGGCCCGGCCGGATCTGGCGACCTCGGGCAGACGGGTGTTCTCGATCACCTTCTCGGCCGGCAGCCCCAGACCTTCGCCGCGCTTCATGTCGAAGAACCGCGCATGCACCGGGCTGACCCAGCGCAGCAGTCCCTCGGCGTCGACCACGGTGATCGCCTCGTAGGGGTTGGTGAGGAAATGCGCCATGATCTCGTAGGCGAAGTCGACGCTGGCGGCGAAGTCGACCACCGGATCCTCGGCCCCCGCCGGCCAGACCAGATGCAGGGCGACGCCGCTGTCGGCGTGGCGCGAGAGTACGGACCAGACGGTGTCGCCGAGGTCGACACTCCAGATCCGGCGGCCGGACGGCGCCTTGGCAAGCGCCCGATCCACGGCGTCGGGCAGGCGGGCACCGTCGGCGAAGATCTGGGTCCCGTCGGAACGGAGAAGGCGGATGCTGGGAGATGTGTCCATGTCGCGGACAGTATGAAATCCGACTGTCCGCGTCGAGAACATATCCGTGTTCCGGTCCCAGGGTTTCCGCGGCTCTCCCGACTGGCACGAGGGTTGCGGATAGACCGGCGGAGGATACGCCCATGACCGAACCGAGACTTCCGCTGGACGACCTGCCCGCGGCGCCGACCGGCGCGCCGTTCGACCTGCTCGACGGAGTGCGGGTGCTCGACCTGACCACCTCGATCGCCGGGCCTTATGCCACGCTGCTGCTGGCGGATTACGGCGCCGACGTGGTGAAGATCGAGCGACCCGGCAGCGGCGACGACGCCCGCGCCTGGGGCCCGCCGTTTCTCGACGGCGACTCCCTCTGGTTCATGTCGGTGAACCGCAACAAGCGCAGTGTAGCCATCGACTACACGGTCGATCCGGGGCGCGCCCTGTTAGAGAAGCTCGTGGCCGCCGCCGACGTGGTGGTACTGAACCAGGTACCGCGGGTGCAGGCGAAGCTGAAGACCGACCCGGTGACCCTCCAGACCCTCAATCCCGGGCTTATCGTCGCCTCGGTCACCGGTTTCGGTCTGACTGGGGAGCGCCGGGACAAGCCCTGCTACGACCTGATCGCCGAGGGCTATTCCGGCGTGATGGACCTGACCGGCGAGGCCGACAGCCCGCCGCAGAAGGTCGGCACGCCCGCCGCCGATCTTCTGGCCGGCCACGACCTTGCCCTTGCCGTCGCGGCCGCCCTGGTGCGCAAGGGCCGCACGGGGCAGGGCGCCGTGGTCGACGTTTCCATGGTCGAGAGCATGACCCGTTTCATGGTGCCGCGCATCGCCAGCTATCTCGGTTCCGGCGAGGTCCCGGCGCGCTCCGGCGCGCGCGACAGCGTCATCGCCATCTATCAGGTGTTCGACACCGCCGACGACCCGATGACCCTCGGCCTCGGCAACGATGCGATCTGGCAACGCTTCTGGCAGGCGCTCGGCAATCCCAAACGCGGCGAGGACCCGGCGACCGCAACCAACGCCGACCGGCGCAAGGTGCGCGGCGAGCTGGTGGCAGAGGTCCAGGCGATCCTGAAAACCCGCCCCCGGGCCGAATGGCTCGACCTGTTCGACGCCAACAAGGTCCCGGCCGGCCCGATCCAGCGGGTGGACGAGGTCTGCGCCGACCGCCACCTGTATGAGCGCGGCTTCCTCTATACGATCGCGCGGGAGGGTAAGAGCCCGTCGCCGCAGATCGGTACAGGCGTCCAGATCGACGGTAGTCCCAACACGCCCCGCCGCGCCCCGCCGGACCTCGGCGCCCACGAAACCGACATCCGCGCCGACTGGCTCGGCGAACAGTAAAACTCCCAAGGGAAGAGACCTATGTCCGCGACCTTCGAGACGATCCTCTACGAGGAAGACGGCCCCATCGGCTGGATCACGATCAACCGGCCGGAAGACGGGAACATGTTCACCCCCGTCACTTGCGTGGAGATCCGCGACTGCATCGAGCAGATCCGCCGCGAGACCCGCACCCGCGTCGTGGTGTTGACGGGAGCCGGCGAGAAGTTCTTCTGCATCGGCGGGCGCAAGGACGGGATGGAGGACACCAACCTCTATGCCGGCGTGCTGCCGACGCTGGAGATGTACGACGCCATCGACAAGCTGCAGAAGCCGGTCATCGCCATGGTCAACGGCTTCGCCGTCGGCGGCGGTAATGTGCTGCACACGGTCTGCGACCTCTCCATCGCCAAGGAGAGCGCGGTGTTCCGCCAGGTCGGTCCGATGATGGGCAGCTTCGACGCCGGCTACGGCACCTGGTATCTGGAGGACGCCATCGGCAAGAAGCGGGCGAAGGAGATGTGGTACACCAACCGCAAGCTCTCTGCCGCCGAGGCGCTGGACTGGGGCCTGATCAACAAGGTCGTGCCGGACGACACGCTGCGCGAGGAGACCCGCGCCTGGGCGATGTCGATCTCCGAGCGCGGCCCGCTGGCGCTGGCCGGCATCAAGCACGCCTTCCTCGCCCGTCATGGCGGCGTCGGCGGCCTGGGCCGTGTCTCCCACGACATGCTGCTGAAGCTGTACCTGAAGACCGAGGAGAGCCAGGAGCTGTCCAAAGCCTTCGGCGAGCGCCGCACGCCCGATCCGGATAAGTTCGGCCACTGAGGGCGGCGCGATGAGTCGGCTTCTCACCCTGCACGACCCGGCCACCGCCCGGCGCTACTACGAGGCCGGGCTGTGGCATGACGAGACCTTCTACGCCCTGCTGGCCAAGCACGCGGCGGCGCGTCCGGACGCCAAGGCGGTGCGGGATTCGTCCCGCCACCTGACCTGGGGGCAGTTGAAGGGCTGGGTCGACGCCATCGCCGACAGCCTGCACGAGGCCGGCGTCGTCACCGGCGAGCGGGTGGCGCTGTGGGCGTCGAACCGGGTCGAGGTCGTCGCCTCGTTCCTCGCCTGCTCGCGCAACGGCTACGTCTGCAACCCGTCGCTTCACCGCAACTACACGGTGGAGGAGATCATCGGCCTGTTGGAGCGGGTCGGAGCGACGGCGGCGGTGGTCGAGACCGGCTGGGGGGCGGATACCGACCGGCACGACCCGGTCGCCGCCCTGCAAGGGCTGGAGGCCATGCGCAGGGTGTTCGTCCTGCCGCCGCAGCGCGCGGAGGGTGATCTGCCGAAGATCGGCACCGCGCCGAGGAACCTCCGGGAGCCGGACCCGAACCCCGACAGTGTCTGTTATCTCGCCTTCACCAGCGGCACGACCGGCCGGCCCAAGGGCGTGATGCACTCCGACAACTCTCTGCTGGCCAACTGCCGCGATCTGGTGAAGGACTGGCACCACGACACCTCGACCGTGCTGCTGACCCTGTCACCGCTCAGCCATCACATCGCCTGGGTGGCGGTCGGCCAGTGGCTGGTCGCCGGCATGGAACTGATCATTGACGATCCGGCCCCAGGGCTGTCGCGCCTGGACTGGATGATCGAGACCGGCGCGACCTACGTCATGGGCGTGCCGACCCATGCCATGGACATCCAGGCGGAGCAGGCCCGGCGCGGCATCGAGAAGCTCGGCTCGGTCAACCTGTTCTACATGGCCGGCTCGCCGATCCCCCCGGCGGTGGCCGAGCGCTTCGTGAGGCAAAGCGTACGGCCGCAGAACATCTACGGCATGACCGAGAACTCGTCGCACCAGTACACCCACCCGGACGATGACGAGGCCACGATCTGCGCCACCTGCGGGCGCGGCGGGGCGGGCTACGAGGTGCGGATCTTCTCCCAGGAGAACCGCGACGAGGAGGTGCCCGTCGGCACGGTCGGCGAGATCGGCGGCAAGGGTGCGGCTCTGATGCTCGGCTATTTCGACAACCAGGCCGCCACCGAGGGTTCGTTCAACCGTGATGGCTGGTTTCTTTCGGGCGATCTCGGCGTGCTGGACGAGCGCGGCAACCTCTCCATCGTCGGCCGGCTCAAGGACGTGGTGATCCGCGGCGGCCACAACATCTTCCCGGCGCGGGTGGAAGACCTTGCGGTGAAGCATCCCAACATTGCCAAGGCGGCGGCCTTCCCGGTGCCCGACGAGCGGCTCGGCGAAAAACTGGCTCTGGCGATCCTTCCGACCGGTACGGCGCCGGATGCGGCGGCTGTTCTCAACCATCTCTCCGGGGTCGGGCTGTCGAAGTACGACATGCCGGAATACTTCCTGGTGATGGACAGCTTCCCGCTGACCCCCAGCGGCAAGATCCTGAAGCGCGAGTTGGCGGAATGGGCCAAGTCCGGGCGGATCGCGCCGGAGCCCTGCCGGTTCAAACTGCCCGAAGACGCCTGAGGAGTGAGGAAACGATGACCGTGACCCTGGCCCTGTCCGAGGGAATCGCCACCCTGACCATCGATCGTCAGGAGGCACTGAATGCTCTTAATTTCAGTCTAATATCGGATATCTCTGACAAACTGGACGAGGTGCGGGGGGCCGACGCCCGCGGCCTGCTGATCACCGGCGCCGGCGAGAAGGCGTTCTGCGCCGGGGCCGATATCAAGGAACTGATGGGCCGCGACCTGATGGCCCAAAAGCGCGGGGCCGAGATGGGACAGGCGACCTTCGCCAAGATCGCCGCCCTGGAGATCCCGTCGCTGGCCCTGATCAACGGCTTCGCCTTCGGCGGCGGGCTGGAGATGGCGCTGGCCTGCACCTTCCGTATGGCGGTGCCGACCGCGAAGATGGGCCTGCCGGAGATCAAGCTCGGCCTGATCCCGGGCTATGGCGGCACGCAGCGCCTGCCACGCCTGATCGGCGAGGGACGGGCGCTGGAGATGATCCTGACCGGCCGCACCGTCGATGCCGAGGAGGCGCACCGCATCGGCCTGGTGAACCGCCTGGCAGAGACCGCCGATCCGCTGGCCGAGGCGACGGGCTTCCTGGGCGAGGTGACCCGCTACGGTCTGCCGGCGATCAGCTTCGCCAAGCAGGCGGTGACCCGCGCCCTGGACCTGCCGATCCACGAAGGGCTGAAGGTGGAGGCCGATCTCTCCACCCTGTCCTTCCGCACCGAGGATGCCGACGAGGGCCTCGCCGCCTTCGTTGAGAAGCGCAAACCCAGCTTCAAGGATCGCTGATGGCCACCGTACTCGATCGCCTGGACGCCAGCCTCGACCTGCCCGAGGACGAGGCCATGGTGCTGGACAGCGTGCGGCAACTCGCAACCGAGAAGATCGCACCGCGCGCGGCGGGCCACGACCGCAACGGCACCTATCCGGCCGACAACATCGCCGAGATGACCGAACTCGGCATGAACGCCATGTTCGTGCCGGAGGAATACGGTGGGCTTGGCCTGTCGTACACCGTCTACCTCGCCTGCGTGCGCGAGATCTCCAAGGCCTGTGCCTCGACCGGCATCATCTGGGCGACCAATTTCCACGGCATGAAGCCGGTGATGGATTTCGGCACCGAGGCCCAGAAGCAGCGCATCCTGCCGACCATCGCCGCCGGCGGCATCGGATCGCTCTGCATCACCGAGCCCACGGCCGGGTCCGACGCCACCGGCATGAAGACCCGCATCACCCCGGACGGCAACGAGAGCGTCGTGGTGAATGGTGGGAAGACCTTCATCTCCAACGGCAACGTGGCCGACCACCTGCTGGTCTTCGGCAAGTGGAGCGAGATCGACGATCCGCGCAAGTCGATCACCGCCTTCGTGGTCGACAAGGGCACGCCCGGCCTGAACGTCCTCCGCAAGGAGGAGAAGATGGGCCACCGGGCCGCCCCGACGGTCGCCCTGTCCTTCGAGGACATGAAGATCCCGCGCGAGAACATCATCGCCGAGCCGGGCGACGGGCTGCGGATCCTGCTGTCGTCGCTGAACAAGTCGCGCCCCAGCGTGGCGGCCCATGCCCTCGGCATCGCCCGGGCGGCGTTCGAGGACGCCATCGACTACATCAACGACCGCCGCCAGTCGGGCCGGCGGATCGTCGAGTTCCAGGGCATCCAGTTCACGCTGGCCGACCTCGCCACCGATCTCGCCATGTGCGAGGCGTGGCTGTGGAAGGTTGGGCGGATGGTGGACGCCGGGGCGACGGATTTCGGCATCGAGGCCTCGATGCTGAAGATGCGCGGCTCCGACCTGGCCATGCGGATGGCCGACGAGGCGGTGCAGCTCCATGGCGGCTACGGCTACTGCCAGGACTACCGGGTTGAGCGGCTGATGCGGGACGCCAAGATCACCCAGATCTGGGAGGGCACCAACCAGATCCACCGCCAGCTCATCGGCCGCAGTTTCGCGCGGAAGGAGTGACAGCATGACAACCATCCAGACCGTCGGCGTCTGCGGCGCTGGAACCATGGGGGCGGGGATCGCCATCGTGGCGGCGCGCGCCGGCTACCGTACCGTGCTCTACGACACCAACGTCAAGGCGCTGGAACGGGCCCGGGGCCAGACCGAGGCCTTCCTGGCCAAGTCGGTGGAGCGCGGCAAGCTCACCCAGGAGCATGTCGACGCCGCTCTGGCCGGCTACAGGACCACCGACACGCTGGACGGTCTCGCCGAGTGCGACATCGTCATCGAGGCGGTGTTCGAGAACCTTGCCGTCAAACAGGAGCTGTTCGAAAAGCTCAACAAGGTCTGCCCCGAGCGCACCCTGTTCGCCTCCAACACCTCCACCCTGTCGATCACCCAGATCGCGTCCGGTTGCGGGCGCGAGGATCGGGTGGTGGGCATGCATTTCTGCCTGCCGGCCCAACTCATGAAGCTGGTCGAGATGTCGCCGGGGCTGAATACCTCCGACACCACCTTCGCCGCCGCCTGGGCGTTCTGCGAGGCGCTGGGGCAGAAGCCGGTGAAGACCAAGGACGCGCCGGGCTTCATCCTCAACTACTTCCTGGTGCCGTTTAACAACGACGTCATCCGCCTGATCGAGGCCGGTGTGGCCGAGCCGGCGGATATCGACCGGGCGATCAAGGCGGGCCTGGGCTACAAGATGGGGCCGTGCGAGCTGCTCGACCTGATCGGGCTCGATACCCAGGTGCTGCTCTGCGACGCGTTCTACGGGGTCACCCACGACCCGCGCTGCGCCGCGCCGCCGCTGCTCCACCGCATGGTCGCGGCGGGCCATCTTGGCCGCAAGTCGGGGCGCGGCTTCTTCACCTATGACAGCGACAAGATGTACGGGGCCTGAGCCATGGTCAGCTATTCGATCGTCGATACCGGCGACAGCCGGTCGTTCCCCGAGGACCATCCGTTCCTGGCCGGTGCCGGCGCGGACGGGGAGGGCGAGGTCGTCGTCTATCTCGGCGCCGAGGCCGTCTCCGCGTGGCGGGAAGACCCGTCACGCACCGCCGTTCTGGTCGAGCTCAGCACCGAGACCTTGGGCGAGGTGACCGGCGAGAACCGGGGCGAGGAAGGCTCCAACACCGTCGGCTTCGCCCGGTTCCGCGTCGGCGACGGCGCACCCTCCGACCTGGTGGAGCTGGTCCGCCAGCCGCATACCGACCCGGCCGCACTTGAGGCCGCGCGCATGGTGCTGGAGGGGGCCGGGCTGCAGGTCTCCGAGTGCTTCGACTTCGCCGGCCGCATCCTCGACCGCCTCATCCGGCCCTACTACAACGAGGCGCTGGCCAAGCTGGACGAGGGGTTGGCGACGGCGGACGACATGGACCTGACGGTAAAGCTCGGGCTCGGCTACCCCGAAGGCCCAATCGAGCTGCTGGAGCGCACCGGCCTGCATCACCACCACGACGTGACCCAGGCGCTATTCGAGGTGTACGGCACCAGGCACTACGCCCCGGCCCGACGGGCGCGTGTGGCCAAGAAGCGGGCCGAGCGGGGAGTGTCCTGATGAACGGAGGGCGGAAACCACTCGCCGGGGTGCGGGTGCTCGACTTCTCGACACTGCTTCCCGGGCCGATGGCGACCCTGATCCTGGCCGAGGCCGGGGCGGAGGTCATCAAGCTGGAACGGCCCGGCAGCGGCGAAGACATGCGCGCCTATCCGCCGATGGTGACCGAGGACAGCGGCGTGAACTTCGCCCTGCTGAACCGGGGAAAACGATCCGTCGCCGTCGACCTGAAGGACCCGGCCGCCGTCGAGCGGGTCAAGGCGCTGGTCAGGGATGCCGACGTCCTGGTCGAGCAGTTTCGTCCTGGTGTGATGGACCGCCTCGGGCTCGGGTACGAGGCGATGAAGGCGCTGAATCCGGCCCTGGTCTACTGCTCGATCACCGGGTTCGGCCAGACGGGTCCGAAAGCCAGTCTGGCGGCCCACGACCTGAACTACATGGCCGAGGCGGGAATGCTGAACCTGGGTGCGGACAGCCGGGGCGATCCGGTTCTGCCGCCGATGCTGGTGGCGGATATCGGCGGCGGCACCATGCCGGCGGTGATCTCCATCCTGCTGGCCCTGTGCGAGGCGGAGAAGACCGGCGAGGGCGCCTATCTCGACGTGGCGATGGGCGACAACCTGTTCGCCTGGGGCTACTGGGCTCTGGGCGAGCGGGCGGCCGGCAAGGGCGATCCGAAGCCTGGAGGCGAACTCGTGACAGGTGGATCGCCGCGCTATCAGGTCTACCGCTGCGCCGACGGGCGGTGGCTCGCCTGCGCGCCCCTGGAGCAGAAGTTCTGGGTGAACTTCTGCCGGGTCATCGGACTGCCGGACGCGCTGGTCGATGACGCGACGTCGCCGCAGGCGACGGAAGCGGCGGTGCGGGACATCATCGGGTCGAAACCGAGCGCCGATTGGCTCGTCGCGTTCGACGGGGTCGATGCCTGCGTCACCCTCGTCAAGTCCGTGTCCGAGGCGGCGGAGGACCGGCACTTCCAGGCACGCGGACTGTTCGACGGCACGATGCCGGCCGGCGCCATCACACTGACGCCGCTGCCGCCGCCGATCGCGCCGATCTACCGCGACCCCGAGGGGGGACAGGGCTTTCCGGCGCTCGGAGAGGGCAACGCCGAGTTTCTGGAGGATTAGGCCATGCGCGCGGTCATCATGCGGGCCTTCGGAGCGCCGGAGGACGCCGTTGTCGAGACCCTTCCTTCGCCGGAGCCCGGTCCGGGCGAGGTGGTGGTGCGGACCCGCGCCGCCGGCGTCAACTATCCGGATCTGCTCGTGGTCCAGGGCAAGTACCAGCACAAGCCGCCGCTGCCGTTCACGCCGGGCAAGGAACTGGCCGGCGAGATCGTATCGGTCGGCGAGGGGGTGACCGCCTGGACGCCGGGCGACCGGGTGATGGCGCAGGTCGAGTACGGTGCTTTCGCCGAGGAGGTGGTCGCCGGGGCGGATCAGTGCTTCGCGCTTCCCGACGGTATGAGTTTCACCGACGCGGCCGCCATGGGTCTGGTCTATCAGACCGCCTGGTTCGCACTGCTCGACCGCGGCGGTTTCACGCCGGGGGAATCGGTTCTGGTGCTCGGCGCGACCGGCGGTGTCGGCATGGCGGCGATCCAGCTTGCCAAGGCTCTGGGCGGCACGGTCCTCGCCGGCGTCACGACCATGTCGAAGGCCGAGGCGGCACGCGAGGCGGGCGCCGATCACATCATCGATCTCTCCGTGGAGGATCTGCGCAACGGCTTGCGCGATCAGGTCCATGCCGCGACCGACGGGCGGGGGGCGGATGTCTGCATCGACCCGCTCGGCGGCGATCCGTTCGATGCGGCGATGCGGGCGCTCGCCTGGTGCGGTCGCATGGTAGTCGTCGGTTTCGCCGCCGGACGCATTCCGGAGATCAGGGCGAACTACCTGCTGGTCAAGAACATCGCGGTGTCCGGCCTTCAGTGGTCCGACTACCGGGACCGGACGCCGAAGCGCATGGCTGAGGCTCAGGCCGAGATCTTTCGCCTGCACACCGAGGGCAGGTTGAACGCCAACGTCATGGCGTCCTTCCCGCTGGAGCGTATGGCGGAGGCGCTCGCCGTGATCCGAGACCGCAAGGTGGTGGGGAAGGTGGTGCTGACGGCCTGATTGTCAGTGTCGCGCCAGAAACCCGTCCAGCGCGGTGCGCGCCGGCGGTTCGTCGAGGGTCGGCGCGTGGCCCACCTCGGGCAGGGTGACGACCTCGAGGGCCGGGTGGCGCGCCTGCATCTCGAGGGTGGTTTCAGCTGACAGAACGGGCGACTTCCCGCCACGGACCAGCAGGGTCGGGATCGCCGCGAGGGCGGCGAACAGCGCCCAGAGATCGGTGTCGCGCGCGCCCTGCTCCAGAAGCGGTTTCACGATCGCCGTGTCCCAGTCCTGTCGAAGCGTTCCGTCCCCCTCCTGGCGATAGGTGGTCTTGGCGAAGGCGACCCACTCCTCGGATGTGGTGAAGGACATGTCGGGCAGGATCGTTCTCATTTCGGCCGCCGCCGCATCCCAGTTGGCGGGCCGGCGTTCCGTGCCCATCACCCTGATGAGAAAGTCGCCGCCCTGGTCCTCGACATGCGGCCCGACATCGTTCAGGACCACGCCGGCAAGAGCGGCCGGGGCCACGACGGCGAGGCCCATCGCAAGCATGCCGCCGAAGGACGTGCCGACGGCCACGACCCGGTGAAGGCCGAGAGCGACCATCACGGCCCTCACGTCGTCCATCATCGCCGTCGGGGCGTAGTGCGCCGGATCGCTCTCGTAGTCGGAGCGGCCGCGCCCCCGGTAGTCCAAGCTGATCAGCCGACGCGGTGCGATGCGCGCTGCGATATGGGCGAAATCCTTGGAACTGCGGGCATATCCCGGCAGGCCGAGGACGGGCGGTCGCGGATCGTCCGGGCTGCCCCAGTCGGCGGTGAAGACCCGGCTGCCCGATCGGCAGGTCACAAACCGCTCCCGGCAGGGCGGCTCCCAATCGATCGCCCCCATACCTGTCGTCCTCAGGTGGCGCCGACGATGGCCGGGAGACGGTCGAGGGAGGTGAGTTCGATGTCCGGCGATCCGGGAAGCCGCTCCCTTGCCTGGCCGAAACGGTTGCACCAGGCGACCCGGAAGCCGAACGCAGACGCGGCGGCGGCGTCCCAGGCGTTGGAGGACTGGAAGCTCACCGCGGCGGGAGCCGATATGTCGAGCCGCTCAACCGTGAGGCGGTAGATCCGGGGATCCGGCTTAAAGACGCCGACCTCGTCGACCGACAGGATCGCGTCGAGCAGCGGCGTGCAGCCGGTGCTGTCGCAAACGCTCTGCAGCATGTCGGGCGACCCGTTGGACAGGATGGCGGTCTTCATCCCGGCGGCCTTGAGCGTCTGGAGGACACCGAGAACCTCGGGATAGGTGTCGAGCCTGAGATAGCTGTCCATCAGCGCCTGACGCAGGGCGGCGGGCGGTCCGGAGGGGAACGCCGTATCGAGGGCGAAGTCCAGCGCATCGCCGGTGACCTGCCAGAACGGGACATAATGCTCGGGGCCCATGAGGCTCCGCAGCCAGGAGTAGCTGAGCTGCTTGCCGCGCCAGACCTCCGACAGGGTCTGGGCCGGTCCCGGTTCCAGCCCGAAATCCTCGCGGCACCGGGCAACCGCCGAATGCACGTCGAACATCGTGCCGTAGGCATCGAACACGCAGGCTTCGATGCCTTCGAAGCGGTCGGTCATGGCGTCTTACCCCCTAGTCGCGTTCCAGTGCGGCCTGTTGACGGTCCAACAATACGCCGCAGGAGTAGACGCACCAGACTTTCTGCGCACCGGACTCGAGACCGGCGAGGGTGGTCGCCTGATCGTGATCGTCGGCCAGCCGGCTGCGGTAGACGTGGAGCGCCTCCAGCACACGCTGCACATAATTGCGGGTCTCGGCGAAGGGGATGCGCTCGATCCAGTCGATCACGTCGACACGCGGATCGCTGGGGTCGCCGTGGGCCTTGACCCAGCGCTCGACCCGGCTCGGCCCGGCGTTGTAGGCGGCGATCGCCTTGATGTAATGGCCGTCGAACCGCTCCACCATCCGCTTTAGGTAGGTGCTGCCGAGGCGGACGTTGTAGTCCGGACGCGCGATCAGCGATCCAAGGTCGTAGTCGATCCCGATCGATCGGGCGGTGGCCCGCGCCGTCGCCGGCATCAACTGCATCAGCCCGCGCGCGCCGACGCGGCTGATGGCGGTGGTCTCGAAGCTGCTTTCCTGGCGGATGATCGCATGGACCAGGGCCGGTTCCGGCCCGCCCGGTGGCGTTGCCGACAGGAGCGGATAGCCGATCTCGGGCAGGATCATTCGGCCGACGGCGGCGCGGCGGGCGGTGTAGACCGCCGTCCCCGATTCTCCGGCCCGGGCCGCCATCTCGGCGATCAGGGCGGAGCGGTCGAGATCCTCGCTCTCCACGGCGAGGTGGCGCAGGAACCGCCGGGCGGGCCGGTCGAGACGCAACCGCAGTAGCGCGGCGGCGGCCCGCACCCTCTGGTCGGCGGCGAAGGCGGCCCGGGCACCGTCGTCCGGCGTTGCCGGTTCCGGCAGGGCGATCCGCGTCGCGCCGAGCCGTGCGGCCGAGAGCTGGCCGTAGAACGTGGTCTGGAACGCGGCACCGCGAGCGTACCAGGCCTCGGCCTCCGGGCGGTCGTCGAGCGCCTCGGCGGCACGGCCGGCCCAGTAGGCAGCGCGGGCCGAACTGATCGGTGTCGAGACGTTGGCGTGCAGCTGTCCGAAGTGGCGCAGGGCGTCGCGCGGCCGGTTCAGGAAGCGGAGAGCGATCCACCCGGCCAGCCATTCGGCTTCGGCGAAGGGACCGCCGGAGCGCTGCATGTGGGAGGCGGCGAGGAGGTAGGCATCCTCCAGGTTGCCGTCATCCAATGCCTCGCGGATGTGCCAAGCCCGCTCCCGCCACCACAGATGGACGAAGGCTTCCGAGGGCGGGGCCTCGAACATCAGCTCCCGCGCGCCGGTCCGCAGTCCGGCGCGCCGCCGCCAGCGCAGGCGCTCGTAATGCAGGCCTGGATCGTTCTGCAGGGCGGCGGGCACCCGCTGGACCGCCGCATCGACGCCGGCCTGCCGGAACCGCAGGCGCAGGCGGGCGTCGGCCAGCCTTCGCCAGTCTTCCGGGACGTGCTCGAGGGCCTGTCGCGCGGCACCGGCGCGGCCGCGCCACAGCAATCCGTCCAGGCGCTCGATATGGTCGGTTTCGTTCAGGAGGTGGCCGAACTCGGCGAGGAACTGCCGCTCGGCCCTGCGGCCGAGTTCGATCCGCCGCCATGTCTCGCGCACCGCCGGGGCCAGTGCGTTTTCGTCGCCGGCAGCCGCCAGGGCCGCCAACCGGGCCAGTTGGCCCTCCGACGTGCGTGGCGGATGCTCGTTGAACCAGGCGAGGCGTCGCGACAGCGGGATCTCGTCGGTGATGAGACGTTCGGCGCGAGCGACCAGATCTGCCTCGCCGGGCCATCCGGGATGGGCCGACAGGAACCGCTCAACCGCGTCGAACGTTGTCGGTTGCGTGTCGTCGCGCAGCCGGATCCAGGCGAACAGGGCCTCGAGGTCGCCATCGCGTTCGCGACCAGGGGTAGCGCGCGCCCGATCCCAGTCGCCGGCCGCGGCGAAGGCCAACGCGGTCCGCCACGCAGCGTCCGAGACGGACAGACCGGACAGGCCGGCGGGCCGGTTCTCGGGTATCGCCACCACGCCGGCGGCAACAGGCGTTGCGCTCGCCGGCCTGGGCTGGGGTTTCGGCGCCGGTTGCGCCGAGACCGGTCTGACCGCCAAGACCCCGGCCAATGCGACCATGGCGCCCAAGGCGAGGACCGGGAGACCGCGCACGAACATTGCTGCCCTCCGCTCGAACGATGGCATTCCGCAGGGGAAAGCGGGGCCGACGTCGAAGGGTTAAGGTAGTCACGGCGCCGGCTCCCGCCAAGCGGCCGGCGGGGGAACGGCCCGCTGGCGCCCTTGCTCCGGGCGTGGCGGGGGCGTAAGGTCCGGCGCTCGACAATTCATCAACCGCCGACTCGGGAGACAACCGATGGGCTACGCATTCGGACAGCCGTTGTTCAAGGGATCACTCGTTGCCTTGATCACGCCGTTCAAAGACGGCGCGGTGGATGAGGATGCGTTCCGAAAACTCGTGGACTGGCAGATCGAGCAGGGCACGCACGGCCTGATCCCGGTCGGCACCACGGGTGAAAGCCCGACGCTCAGTCACGAAGAGCACAAGCGCGTCATCGAACTCTGCATTGAGCAGACTGCCGGCCGGGTGCCGGTCATCGCCGGCGCCGGCTCGAACTCGACCCAGGAGGCGGTCGAGTTCACCCAGCACGCCGCCGATGCCGGCGCGGATGCCGTGCTGCACGTCACGCCGTACTACAACAAGCCGACCCAGGAAGGCCTGTTTCGGCATTTTGAAGCGATCAACAACAGCGCCGATATCCCGATCATCATCTACAACATCCCCGGCCGGTCGATCGTCGACATGTCGGTGGACACGATGAAGCGGTGCTACGAGCAGCTGAAGAACGTCGCCGGCGTGAAGGACGCGACCGCCGACCTGGTTCGCCCGATCAAACAGCGCATGGCCATGGGCGCCGACTTCTGTCAGCTCACCGGCGAGGATGCGTCGGTGATGCCGTTCCTGGCCCATGGCGGCCACGGGTGCATCTCGGTGACCGCGAACGTGGCGCCGAAGCAGCTCTCCGACATGCATGTGGCATGGCAGAACCGTGACCTGGACACCGCGTTCACCATCAACGAGCGGCTGCAGCCGCTGCATGCAGCGCTGTTCTGCGAGACCAGCCCCGGGCCGGTGAAGTACGCCGCCAGCCTGCTCGGTCTGTGCGAGTCGACGGCGCGTCTGCCGATCTACGAGATCGCCGACGAGAGCAAGGCCAAGGTCGAGAGCGCCATGCGCCATGCCGGGCTGTTGAACTGACCACAGCCTTCCGCACCGTCGCGGACGCCTGCGCGGCCCGCCCTGACCGGGGCGGGCCGTTGCCGTTCCGGGCCTCGGTTCGGTTCCCTGACCTGGCGCCCGACCGACCGCGCCCTCGACAACCGGGATGGGCTGCCTATATACGCACGGCTGAGTTTGAGGAGAGAGCGCCATGGCGGGGAAGCAGGGCGCCCGCAAAGAGGTTGCTCGCAACCGGCGGGCCCGACACGAGTACATGATCGAGGACACGCTTGAGGCCGGCCTGATGCTGACCGGCTCCGAGGTGAAGTCGCTGCGCGAGGGACGCGCGTCCATCAACGAGTCCTATGCCGGCGACGAGAAGGGCGACCTGGCCCTGATCAATGCCCATATTCCGGAGTACAAGCCGGCCGAGCCGTTCAATCACGCGCCGCGCCGGGTCCGCCGTCTGCTCGTCCACCGCAAGGAGCGCGACCGCTTGCTCGGGATGATCCGGCGCGACGGCTACACGCTGGTGCCGCTGTCGCTCTACTTCAACGATCGTGGCATCGCCAAGCTGGAGATCGGTCTGGCGCGCGGCAAGAAGATGGCCGACAAGCGCGAGGACGTGAAGAAGCGCGACTGGGAGCGCCAGAAGGCGAGGCTGATGCGCGAGAAGGGGTGAGGTTTTGGTCGATGGGATCGGCCGCCGTGACCTGTTGCCCGATCCGGACCTTGCTATTGGGATCCGGACCGTCGGAAGCGCGCGCGGGGCAAATCAGGTTCACCCCCTGTCCAGCAACTCCCGCACCCGGCGGAAAACGTCTTGGAACATCTCTTCGGTCAACCGGCCGGTGTTCGTGTTGTACCGCGAGCAGTGGTAGGAGCCGACCAGGACCCGGCCATCGCTGAGATCGTGAACGGCGTTGTGGCCGAACTTCGTCGCCGACTTCTTCAGCCCCAAGGCAGACAAGGTCGCGCCATGGGCGAGGGAGCCCAGGACAAGGATCACCTTCAGCCGGCCCATCTCCGACAGGGTTTCCTGCAGGAACGGGCGGCAGGCGTTGACCTCGGCGCCGACCGGTTTGTTCTGCGGCGGCACGCAGCGCACGGCGTTGGTGATCCGGCAGTCGACCAGCGACAGCCCGTCATCGGCGCGCTTGTCGTAGGCCCCCCGGGCGAAGCCGAAGCGGACCAGGGTGTCGTAGAGCAGGTCGCCGGCATAGTCGCCGGTGAAGGGGCGCCCGGTCCGGTTCGCCCCCTTGAGGCCGGGCGCCATGCCGACGATCAGAAGCCGTGCGTCCGGGCGGCCGAAACTGGCTACCGGCGCGTTGTGGAAGTCGGGGTACAGCCGCGCGTTCTCCGTGCGGAAATCGGTAAGCCGCGGGCAGAGCGCGCAGTCGAGCGGCGGGTCGCTGTGCATCGAAGGTGGCGCAGGCCGGCCGCGGTCAGTCGCGCCGGCGCGTCGGGGTCCGGCGGACCACTGCCGGCGGCTCGTCCTCGTAGTCGTCGTCGCCGTAATCGTCGTCGAGGTCGTCATCGGCATCGGCCGGCGCGGCATTCGGGGCACCCGGTCGTTCCCGGCGCGGGCCGCGATCGGAATGGACCCGTTCGATCTGGTTGGCGAGTTGGTCGAGCTCGATGAACTGGTCGGCCTGACGACGCAGTTCGTCGGCGATCATCGGTGGCTGGGTTCGGATCGACGAGACGACAGAGGCCCGCACGCCCTTACGCTGCACCGCCTCGACCAGGGAGCGGAAGTCGCCGTCGCCGGAGAACAGGACGACGTGATCGACCCGGTCGACGATCTCCATCATGTCGACCGCGAGTTCGATGTCCATGTTGCCCTTCACCTTGCGGCGGCCGGCGCTGTCGGTGAACTCCTTGGCCGGCTTGGTGACCAGGGTATACCCGTTGTAATCCAGCCAATCGACCAACGGGCGGATTGGAGAATATTCCTGATCCTCGAGCAGGGCGGTGTAGTAGAAGGCGCGGATCAGGCGCGCCTTGCCGGCGAACAGGTCCAGCAGGCGCTTGTAGTCGATATCGAAGCCGAGCGAGCGGGCGGCGGAGTAAAGGTTGGCACCGTCGATGAACAGCGCTATGCGTTCGCCTGGATGGAAAAACATATGCAATCCTTTCAATTGCTTTTGATGAATTCTTTAAGTGAATTCTCCGAGGTTCGTCGGGTGGCTCTACAATACGGGGCGCCGGTCGCGAACGGTGGTCAGTCTAGGTCCGAACACGGGCCGATGTACAGGCCAAAGGCCTGACGGGAAGGCGGGTGCGCATGGGCTTCGGGTGGTCGTGGAATGCCGGAATTCCGGTCCTGGTGCGGGGAGCGCGATGATCGTCGTCGCCATCGGCGCCAATCTTGCCGCATCCGGATTCAGGGACCCGCTCTCGACCTGCGAGGCGGCGGTCGAGCGGCTGGACCGGGAGACCGACATCACCGTGGTCCGCAGGTCGCGCTGGTACGAGTCGGAACCCGTTCCCAGGTCCGATCAGCCCTGGTACGTCAACGGCGCCGTCGCCGTGGAAACCGATCTGCTGCCCGACGTACTGCTGGCCCGGCTGCACGACATCGAGGGAACGTTCGGACGGGTCCGCAGGATCCGCAACGAGGCGCGACCGCTCGACCTCGACCTGATCGACTACAATGGCGTGCTGCGGGTCGGCGCCATTTCGCCCACGTTGCCGCATCCGCGGGCCGCGGAACGGGCGTTCGTCCTGCTGCCGCTGCGCGACCTGGATCCCGACTGGCGTCACCCGGTCACGGGCGCCGACATCGCGAGCCTGATCGCCGCGCTGCCGACCGACGGTGGCGAGATCCGGGCCCTGTGACGGCGGGTTCCGGTCGGCTCGGATCGGCGCTTGTTTCGCAGGCGCGAGAGCGATATATTCCGCGGCTCCGCCAGATCCCGTGCGCACCCGACCGAGAGGCTTTTCATGGCCCGCGTTACCGTTGAAGACTGCATCGTCAAGATCCCGAACCGGTTCGAGCTGGTGATGGCCGCCGCCCAGCGCTCGCGCGACATCTCCTCCGGGTCGTCCATCACCGTCGACCGCGACAACGACAAGAACCCCGTCATCGCGCTGCGCGAGATCGCCGACGAGACCGTCGACATCGACGCCCTGAACGAGGCTCTGGTGAAGGGCCTTCAGAAGCATGTCGAGGTCGACGAGCCCGAGGACGACGACATGGAACGGCTGATCGGCTCCGACGCCGGCGCCGGCAGTGCCGGGCTGGACGGCCGGCTCGCGGAAGGCGAAACTCTTGGTGAGGATGCGGCGGCAACTCTCGGCATGGGGATCGAACAGAGTGACGGCGGCCAACAGTTCGAGGATGTCGACGCGGGCGAGCTCGACCGCGAGGGGTGATCCGGCGCGGTGCGGGCGTGCCCGTGATGCCGGCGCCGCTGCCCCCGTCAGTATCCCGGTGAGGTGCTGACACTGTGATCCGCCAATACGAACTCGTCGAGCGCGTCCGCGCCTACGATCCCTCGACGGATGAGGCGGCGCTCGACCGCGCCTACGTTTATGCGATGAAGATGCACGGCTCGCAGACGCGAGCCTCGGGCGACCCGTACTTCTCCCATCCGCTTGAAGTCGCCGGTATCCTGACCGAGATGAAACTCGATCACGGCACGGTCATCACGGCCCTGCTGCACGACGTGATCGAGGATACCGAGGCGACGCTGGACGATGTCCGTACGCTGTTCGGCGACGAGATCGCGCGGCTGGTGGACGGTGTCACGAAGCTGACCCGGATCGAGCTGCAGTCCGACCGTACCAAGCAGGCTGAGAATTTCCGCAAGCTCGTGTTGGCCATGAGCCAGGACATCCGTGTCCTCCTGGTCAAGCTTGCGGACCGGGTGCACAACATGCGCACCCTTCATTTCATCAAGAATCCCGATAAGCGCCGCCGCATCGCCGCCGAGACCATGGACATCTACGCCCCGCTGGCGGCGCGGATCGGCATCAACGAGATCAAGGACGAACTCGAGGATCTGGCGTTCTCGGAGATCAATCCGGACGCGCGCGCCTCGATCAAGGCCCGGCTCGACTATCTGCGCAGCGAAGGCGGCGACATGGTCGAGCGGATCATCGACGAGCTGAAGGCGAAACTCGCCGACGCCGGTGTCGAGGCCGAGGTCTCCGGGCGGATGAAGACGCCCTATTCGATCTGGCAGAAGATGCAGCGCAAGGAGGTCGGGATCGAGCAACTGTCCGACATCATGGCGTTTCGTCTGGTCGTCGCGGACATCGGTGCCTGCTACCAGTGTCTCGGCGTTCTGCACGGCACCTATCCGGTGGTCCCCGGCCGTTTCAAGGACTACCTGTCCACGCCGAAACCGAACGGTTACCGATCTCTTCATACGGGCGTGATCGGCCCGCACCGCCAGCGGATCGAGGTGCAGATCCGCACCCGCGAGATGCACGATATCGCCGAACTCGGCGTGGCCGCGCACTGGAACTACAAGCAACGCGAGGCCGTCAACGAGGGTAAGCAGTACCGCTGGATCAGGGAACTCCTGGACATCCTGGAGCAGACGTCCGGGCCGGAGGAGTTTCTCGAGCACACCAAGCTCGAGATGTATCAGGATCAGGTGTTCTGCTTCACGCCCAAGGGCGACCTGATCGCATTGCCGCAGGGCGCCGTGCCGATCGATTTCGCCTATGCGGTTCACTCCGAGGTCGGCGACCGCTGCGTCGGGGCCAAGTTGAACGGCAGGCTGGTGCCGCTGATGACCCAGCTGCGCAACGGCGACCAGGTCGAGATCGTCACCTCGAAGACCTCGACGCCGTCGCCCAACTGGGATCAGATCGTCGTCACGGGGAAGGCCAAGGCGCGGATCCGCCGCTTCGTGCGCCTCAAGCGGCGTCAGCAGTTCTCCGATCTCGGCAAGGCGATGCTGCAGAAGGCGTTCCGTCAGGAAGGCCATCCGTTCTCCGAGAAGCCGCTGGAGCCGCTTCTGAACCGCTTCCATTCCGAGGCGGTCGAGGATCTCTACGCCGCGATAGGCGAGGGGCTGGAGAGCGCCCTCGAGGTGGTCCACGCCGTTCACCCGCCGGCTCCGGAGCCGAAGAAGGACGAAAACGTCGTTCCGATCGCCCGGGCCCGAGGCCGCTCCCGGAAGAGCAAGAACAAGGACGCGCTGCCGATCCGCGGGCTGATCGACGGCATGGCCATGCATTTCGCCCGGTGCTGCCATCCACTGCCCGGCGAGCGGATCGTCGGCATCGTCACCACCGGCAAGGGCGTCACCATCCACACCATCGACTGTGAGGTGCTGGAGGGGTTCCAGGAGCAGCCGGAGCGCTGGCTCGACGTCGCGTGGGACGAGGAAGCCGAGTCGGCCCATGTCGGCCGGCTCGACGTGGTGATCGCCAACGAGCCCGGCAGCCTGGGCTCGCTTTCGACGGTGATCGGCAAGAACGGCGGCAACATCATGAACCTGAAGATCGTCAACCGCTCGATCGATTTCTTCGAGATGCTGATCGATGTCGAGGTCGCCGACGTGCGCCATCTGACGACCATCATCGCCGCGCTCAGGGCCACGCCGGTCATCAATTCCGTCGACCGGGCGCGGGGCTGAGGCCGCGACCATGATCCTGGGCATCGGAGCCGACCTCGTCGACACCCGCCGGATCGGCGCGGCACTTGAGCGTTTCGGCGACCGGTTCCGCAACCGCTGCTTCGTCGAGCGCGAGATCGAACGTGCCGAGCGCGCCGCCGACCCGACCCTCGTCTATGCCAAGCGCTACGCCGCCAAGGAGGCGATCTGGAAGGCTCTCGGCGACGATCTGCGCGACGGGATCAAGTGGCGCGAACTCGTCGTGGAGAACGCCCGCTCGGGCAAGCCCCAGGTGGTGTTGAGCGGTCAGGCGGCCGCGCATCTCGCGGCGCTCACGCCTGAAGGCATGGTCGCCCGCATCGACCTCTCGCTCTCGGACGAGCCGCCCTTTGCCCAGGCGTTCGTCGTCGTATCGGCGGCCCCCGCGGAGTACGAGGCCCGGCGGGTGCGGCCCGGCGAGCCGTCGGTCTCAGCCGAGCGGAACGGGTCGGCCTGACTCCGGCGACCAGCGCCAGCCCCGGTCTCCGGCCCGGATCTCCAGGCCGCCCACCCAGCGCGTCGGCGCTCCGCACTCTCCCCAATCGATCCGCTGCGCCAGGAGGCCGCGTCCCACCTCGGTCAGGGTGAGGTCGCGGTCCGGCCAGGGAACCGAGGCATCCGCGACGCGGAACGGCGGTCGGTCGGCGGCCGCCATGTCCCTGAGATCGGCCCACAGCATCAGATCGCCGAGGAACGGCAGCGGCTCGGTCTTGTCGTGCAGCCGACGGAACATGGCGCTACCGGTCCTGAACCCCTCCGCGATCGCCTGAAGAACCAGACGCTGGGTGAGCGACAGGCCGTCGCCGACCCATGGCAACTCCTGCAGGTGCCGGAGTAGGGCCGGCCCCATCTGCGGGATCGTGTTGTCGGCTCGGGTCGCGATGTCGAACAGTGCGGATGGATCGGGCAGGCGCACGGTCGCCCAGACGCGGCGGCCGAGGTCGAGGTCCGCCGCGCCGATCGGGCGACGGGTGTGCCAGAGTGCCCGCAGTGCGTCCGGTGGCAGAATGCTGAGGCCGACAAAGCGGTCGATACCGGGGTAGCTGTCGACGATCACCGCTTCAAGATGGCGGGGCCGGACGCCCTCGGCGAACGCGGCAAGCAGGCGTGCGAGGATGAGCTGGTCGTAGCTGTCGTGTTCGAACCACAGGACCGCGCGCTCGGTCTCTCGCGCCCGGTCGATACCGGCCTCGGCCTGCGCCAGTTGCGTTGCGACCTCGTCGATGGGCAGACCGTAGTCGTCGGCAATGAACCGGCAGCGGATGTCGTTCAGGTTCCCCCCGTCGGGAACCGGGCCGCGGCACAGCGGGTCCGAGTATTCAAGGAACGCCCCCTCGAAGCCGGCCGACCGAAGGGCCTCGCGGATGTCGGAGCCACATCTGATGTGGAGGGTGTCAAGATCGCCGTCCGGGCTGCGGGAGGGAGTCATGGTCTGCACCTGTACCTGCGAACGTGGCTGACGCTACGCAAGACCAAGGCGCGCGGCAACCGCGGTGGCGTAGTCCGGGGCGCGGTCTGGCTTGTGCCGGGACGCCAAATTCGGCATACCGACCCAGACCCTTGTGTGCGGACGGGGGAGTCGAGGTTTTGTCAGGATAGGATGGTCGATGGCTCAGAAGAAATCGGGCGGGTACGGTGAGTTGATCCGCACCGTGGTGATCGCCTGCGCCATCGCGCTCGGCATTCGTACGTTTCTCTATGAGCCGTTCAACATTCCTTCCGGGTCGATGATCCCGACCCTTCTGGTCGGCGACTACCTGTTCGTCTCCAAGCTGTCATATGGTTACAGCCGGTATTCGATGCCGCTGTCCGTGCCGCTGATTCCCGGACGCATCCTGTTCACCCCGCCCGAACGCGGCGACGTGGTGGTCTTCAAGCTGCCGAGCGACAACAGCACGGACTACATCAAACGCATCGTCGGCCTTCCCGGTGAGACGGTGCAGGTGAAGGACGGCATCCTGCACATCGACGGCAAGCCGGTTCAGCGCCGCCAGATCGAGGACTTCCGCCCCGATTCCGGCACCCGCAGCATTCCCCAGTTCATCGAGACGCTGCCCGAAGGGCGCGAGCATCGCATCCTCGAACTCGGCGATCGGATGGCAGCCGACAACACGCCCGTCTACCACGTACCCGAAGGCCACTACTTCGCCATGGGCGACAACCGCGACAATTCCCGCGACAGCCGGTTTCCGGAGGTCGGCATGATCCCGGCGGAGAACCTGGTCGGCCGCGCCGAGGTTCTGTTCTACTCGACCGACGGCAGCGCATCCTGGCTGGAATTCTGGAAATGGCCGTTCGCCGTGCGCTATGGACGGCTGCTGGACGCCATCGAATGACCACCGACGACGCAGACCTCGCGGCGCTGGCGGCGATCCTCGACCACCGCTTCACCCATATCGAGGTGCTGCGCCGCGCCGTCACCCACGCCAGCGCCGAGCCCCGCGCGTGGAACGCCTACGAGCGGCTTGAGTTTCTCGGCGATCGGGTCCTGGCCCTGATCGTGGCCGAGCAGCTTCTCGACCGCTTTCCGCATGAGCGCGAGGGGGCGATCGCCAAACGGCACGTCAACCTGGTGCGGCGAGAGGCGCTGGCGCAGGTGGCGCGGACCATCGGTCTCGGGCGTTTCCTGATTCTGTCGCGCGGCGAGGAGGAGGCCGGATCGCGCGACAGCGACACGATCCTGTCCGACGCGATGGAGGCGGTGATCGGGGCGCTCTACCTCGACGGCGGCATTGAGGCGGCCCGTCGGTTCATTCTGACGGAATGGAACCGGCTCCTCGAACTCGACCTGCGTCCGCCGCAGGACCCGAAGACGACGCTTCAGGAATGGGCCCAGGGTCGGAAGCTGGCGCTGCCGCGCTATGTGACGGTGTCCCAGTCCGGGCCGGCCCACGCGCCGGAGTTCACGGTGCAGGTCATCGTCGAAGGTCAAAGCCCGACAACCGGTGTCGGTCGTTCCAAGCGGCTGGCCGAGCAGGCCGCGGCCGCAGATCTAATCAAAAGGGTGGGCGCATGACCTCGCCTCGGACGCAGTGTGGTTTCGTTGCCCTTCTCGGGGCGCCGAACGCCGGCAAGTCGACCCTGGTGAATCAATTGGTCGGGGCCAAGGTCTCGATCGTCACCCACAAGGTGCAGACCACCCGCACGCGCATTCGCGGCATCGCGATCGAAGGCGATGCGCAGATCGTGCTCGTCGATACACCGGGCATCTTCAAGCCGAAACGGCGGCTCGACCGGGCCATGGTGCATGCCGCCTGGGCCGGGGCCGGAGACGCCGACGTGGTGGTCGTGGTCGCCGACGCCCGGATCGGGCTCGACGACGATACGCTGCGGATTGTCGAAGGTCTGAAGGAGGCGGGGCGGCCCGCGGTCCTCGCCCTGAACAAGGTCGACGACATCAAGCGCGAACGGCTGCTTCCGGTCGCGGCCGCGTTCGGCGAGGTCTTTTCCTTCGAGCGGGTCTTCATGATCTCGGCGCTCAACGGCAGCGGCTGCGACGATCTGCGCGCCTATCTCGCCGAGCGTATGCCGGCCAGTCCCTGGCTCTACCCCGAAGACGAGCTCAGCGACCTGCCGATGCGGCTGATGGCGGCGGAGGTGACCCGCGAGAAGGTTTTCCTCCAGTTGCATGACGAGCTCCCGTACTCGGCGACGGTGGAGACCGACCAGTGGACCGAGCGGGCGGACGGGTCGGTGCGGATCGACCAGACCCTCTACGTCGAACGCGACAGCCAGAAGAAGATCGCGCTCGGCAAGGGCGGCCGGAAGATCCGCGAGATCGGCTCCGAGGCCCGTGTCGAGCTTGAGGAGATGCTGGAGCGGCGCGTCCACCTGTTCCTGTTCGTCAAGGTCCGCGAGAACTGGCAGGAGGACCGCCGGCGCCTGCGCGAGTGGGGCCTGGAGTGGAACGTTTAGAGCGCGATCGCTTCAGATCGAACCGATCTGAGCCGTGAAACGCCCTCTAAGCCATTGCAGATAAATAGAATCACGGCGACCTGAGGTGGCCGTCAGAGCGGCATTGTCGGCTCGATCTCTTCGGGAATCGCATAGAGCGTCCCTTCGCCGAAATGGCCGCAGTAGTGGTCGAAATAGAACCGGTATCCCTCGGTCTCGCGCATCATCCGGTCGGGGATCTCGATGAACTGCTCGACGGTGTGATAGATCGAGATCTCGATCTGCGGGCGGTGCGAGCGCATCAGCGCGATGAGCTGGTCGAGCAGGAAGCCTTCGCCACCCTCGATATCCAGCTTCACGTGGTCGATCCGCTCCAGACTCTGTTCGCGCACGAAGGTGTCCAGCCGCTTGGACGGAATGGTGCGAAGCTGGCCGAGCCGGCGCTTGGAGACGCGTGTGTCCTCCCAGCACGCCCCGGTCTCCATCTCGATCTCGCCATCGACATCGCTCAGGGCGAGTTCGTGCAGGTCGACCCGGCAGTTGCTGCCGTCGATCCAGGCCCGCGCCGGCTTGCCGAGGACGCGGTAGCCGTCGGGATCTATGTTGTGAACCGTCCCGCCCGGAGAGATCAGCGAGAGGTAGGCCGGAATCTCGAAGCCTTCGGCGACGCCAAGGTTCAGGATCACGTCTCCCGGTCGGTAGACCGCGTAATCGTAGTACTGGACCCGTCGGCACAGGCGTTCGAAGAAACCCTTGATGTAGGTCCGGCGGTCGGCCGCCAGTGTTTCGAGATACCGTTCGCGGCTGACCGCGTCGGCCATCCGCTCGGCGATCGATCGGCCGAGCGCGGCGTTCTGCGCCAGATACTGCCGTTCGTGCCCCTTCGCGTACCAGAAGGTCAGAAACTGTCGGGTCCGAATGCAGTAGGCCAGGACGCGGTCGACGTCCACCTTGCCGTCCTCGCCGAGGATCGCCGGGAGTGCCGTCCAATACGTGTGCCAATGCCCGTACAGACAGGGGAAGTACCAGGCGTCCGGATCGTCGCTGGGGACCAGCGAGAGTGTTTTTCCTGTCGCGTCGGGGGAGCGGTCGGCACGCAGGAGCCGTGCGTCCGGATTGACGAACGCCAGGATCCGCATCGCCCGTTCGACCTGATCGGCCGGACCGTGAAGCACCCACGGTCCGTCATCGGGGAGCTTGGGATGCAGCAGAACGCCCGGCCGCGGCTGAAAGCTCGGGAAGTCGCGTTGAACGTCGAGGGGGGCGAGCGAGCGTACCTCTTCCTCGAACCGCTCGAAATCCTCTGCCGCGAAGGCTCCCTGGGCGGGGGATCCGGCGCGCGCGGACACCACACTGACCCAGCGGCGCAGTCTGACCATGCCGCGCCAGTCGCCGCTGAGACGGAGATGGCGGACTCCGGTGTCGCCGCGTTCCGACAGGTCAGGGTCGAGGATCAGCCACCGCTTGAGGCTGTTCAGGAATCGTCGCGGCGGCGTGACGTCGATCTGGATCTGCGCCGCACGGGCCATGGCCAGGTCGTGGTGCTGACGGTAGTCCATGGGGGAGAGCAACGCGCACCGTTCGAGCAACGGGATGGCGAGGTCGTATCGGCGGGCGCCGTAGTACATTGATGCGAGGTCGGCCTGGGGCCAGGCGGAGCCTGGCGCGAGCGCGGCCGCCCGGCGCAGGCACCGTTCGGCGCGACGCGGATCGGCCGTGGCCCGGGCCTGGAGCGCCTGGATCGCCCAGAGGTCCCACCGCTCCGGCACAAGCCGGGTCAGCCGACGGATGGCGGGCCCGTTGTGGACCGATCGCCTGGCGTCCAGCAGTTCCCGCTTGAGGAACGACAGGTTGGCTTCGCTCAGCGGCATTGGGGTGGAACTCAGCGCCACGGTCGACCAGATCGCCAGCCGGCTGGCCGTCCCGGCGCGCCGCGCCCTGTCGGTTCCCTGCAGGAGGGCCAGCAGAGCGGCGGGGCGGTCGGGTGCCCTCAGGCAACCGACCACGGTTTCGAGCGACGCATTGTTCTGAGGCATCCGACGGGCGATCCTCGATCCAGGGTTACGGGCCACTGTGTACCAGATCGCCCGCCCATCTGATATTTCCGAGTGCCGGACTGGCAGGGGCGCCTGGGGCCGACGGGAGTGCGTCGCATATGATCGAATGGCACGATACGGGGATCGTTCTGTCCGCCAGGCCTCACGGCGAAGGATCGGCCGTCGCCTCGCTCCTGACCCGCGAACATGGGCGTCACGCCGGCCTCGCGCGCGGCGCGTTCGGATCGCGCGGCCGCGGTTTGTATCAGCCGGGCAACGTGGTGACCGCGGTCTGGCGCGCCCGGCTGGCCGAGCATCTCGGCGCCTGGACGTGCGAGCTCGAGACCGGTTACGCGGCCGGGCTGATGGACGACCCTCTGCGGCTCGCCGGGCTCTCGGCGGTCTGCGCCGTCGCCGACGCCGCCCTGCCGGAACGGGAACCGCACCCCCGGCTGTTCGAGGCGCTCGCCGCTTTGCTCGAGGTCATGGCCGACGAGGCTCTCGGCGATGCCTGGATCGCGGTCTATGTGCGCTGGGAGATCGGCCTGCTCGCCGAACTCGGGTATGGCCTCGACCTCGACACCTGCGCGGCAACCGGCAGCAACGACGATCTGGCCTATGTGAGCCCGCGGTCCGGTCGGGCGGTCTCGCTGGCGGCCGGGGAGCCTTACCGGGACAGGCTGCTCACGCTGCCCCGATTCCTTGTCGGAAACCCGGGGAGTCGCGGCGGCGGCGATCCGGACGACCTGTTCTCCGGCCTGGCCCTGTCGGGGTTTTTCCTGGAACGCCATGTGTTTGCGACCCATGGCCATCAGCCGCCACCGGCGCGAACGCGATTCGTTGAACGCTTCGCCGAGCGCGCTACAGTATCTGGTGGAGGTTCCATCGAATGAACACGACATCTACCGATCTTCCGCCGGGCCCGCCCGATGGCACCGGCACCGTCCGCGATACCTGGCTGGCCGACGCGCTGAGCGAGCGCTACCTGGCCTACGCGCTGTCGACGATCATGGCGCGTTCGCTGCCGGATGTGCGCGACGGCCTGAAGCCGGTTCATCGCCGGCTGCTCTACGCCATGCGCCAGCTTCGCCTGGATCCGGACAGCGCGTTCAAGAAGTCCGCCCGCGTGGTCGGCGATGTCATGGGTAAGTTCCACCCCCATGGCGACTCCGCGATCTACGACGCCATGGTGCGGTTGGCGCAGGACTTCGCGGTCCGCTATCCGCTGGTCGACGGCCAGGGCAATTTCGGCAACGTCGACGGCGATAACGCCGCCGCCATGCGCTACACCGAGGCACGCCTGACCGAGGTGGCCCAGCGCCTTCTGGACGGCATCGACGAGGACACGGTCGACTTCCGCGCCACCTATGACGGGGAGGGAGAGGAACCGCTCGTCCTGCCCGCCGCCTTCCCGAACCTGCTGGCCAATGGTGCCCAGGGGATCGCGGTCGGCATGGCGACGTCGATCCCGCCGCACAATGTCGACGAGCTCTGCGCCGCCCTGCAGCATTTGATCCGGCACCCGGACGCCCGGGACGAGACGTTGGTCGACCTGATTCCGGGGCCGGATTTCCCGACCGGCGGACTTCTCGTTGAGTCCCGCGAGGCGGTGACCGAAGCCTACCGCACGGGCCGCGGCGCTTTTCGCGTTCGCGCGAAATGGGAGGTCGAGCGCCTGAAAAACGGGACCTGGCAGGTCGTGGTCACGGAGATCCCCTACCAGGTACAGAAGTCCCGCCTGGTCGAACGCATGGCCGAACTCCTGCAGAACCGCAAACTGGCGCTGCTGGGGGATATCCGCGACGAGTCCGCCGCCGACATCCGGCTAGTGCTTGAACCGAAGAGCCGCAACGTCGATCCCGACGTGATGATGGAGAGCCTGTTCAAGCAGACCGACCTGGAGAGCCGGGTCTCGCTCAACCTGAACGTCCTGGACAAGGACAACGTGCCTCGGGTGATGAGCCTGAAGGAGGCGCTGAGGGCCTTCCTCGACCATCGCCACGAGGTTCTGGTTCGCCGGACCGAACATCGGCTGGCGAAGATCGCCCATCGCCTGGAGGTGCTTGCCGGCTACCTGATTGCCTTCCTGAACCTGGACGAGGTGATCCGGATCATCCGCGAGGAGGATGAGCCGAAGGCCGAGCTGATGCGGACCTTCGATCTCTCCGACGTCCAGGCCGAGGCGATCCTCAACATGAGGCTCCGCTCGCTGCGCAAGCTCGAGGAGATCGAACTGCGCAAGGAGCACGAGCAGCTCTCGGCCGAGCGCGACGATCTCCTCGACCTGCTCGGGGACGAGGCCCGGCGCTGGAAGACTGTCGGTCAGCAGATCGGCGAGATCCGGCGCGAATTCGGCAAGGCGACGGAGATCGGCCGGCGGCGCACCGAGATCGGCAGCCCGCCCAGCACCGTCATTGTCCCGACCGAGGCCCTGGTCGAGCGCGAGCCGATCACCGTGATCTGTTCCGAGAAAGGATGGATCCGGGCGCTGCGCGGCCATATCGGCGCCGATCAGGAGGTGAAATACAAGGAGGGGGACGGCGAGCGCTACCGGGTGCACGCCGAGACGACCGACAAGATCCTGGTGTTCGCCACCGACGGCCGGTTCTACACGATCGGCGGCGACAAGCTGCCATCCGGTCGCGGCCATGGCGAGCCGATCCGGTTGATGATCGACCTCGCCAATGACGAGGACATCGTCACCATCCGTCCGCACCGGGCCGGCGAGAAGCTGCTCGTGGCCTCGACCGAGGGGCGCGGCTTCATCGTGGGCGCGGATGACGTGGTTGCCCAGACCCGGGCCGGCAAGCAGGTGCTCGTCACCGACGCCAAGGCAACGGCCCATGTCTGCATCCCGGTGAGCGGCGACACGGTCGCGGTGGTCGGCACCAATCGCAAGCTGCTGGTGTTCGACGTCGTCGACCTGCCGGAGATGGGCCGGGGCAAGGGCGTGATCCTGCAGAAGTACAAGGCGGGTGGAACGCTCGCCGACGTCACGGTGTTCAGGGCCGAGGACGGGCTGTCCTGGTCGCTGCAGGGCGGCAGGAGGCGTACGGAAAGCGACCTGACCCCATGGCGAGGCAAACGCGCTGGTGCCGGGAAACTGCCGCCGACCGGTTTCCCGCGTCCACCGAGGTTTACGTAGGGGAGGGCTCCGCCCGCTCCGGCTGCTCCTCGAAGGTCCGCCAGCCGTCGGGGCCGAGCATCTCCACCGGCCGGTACAGGGTCTTGTAGGACATCTTGCGGCAGCCCTCGATCCAGTAGCCGAGATAGACATAGGGCAGCCCGAGCGCCGCCGACCGGCGGATGCTGTCGAGAACCATGAACCGGCCAAGCGCCCGCTTTTGCGCGCCCGGTTCGAAGAAGCTGTAGACCGCCGACAGGCCATCGTCCTGATGGTCGATCAGGATCGTCGACCACAGCGCGCCGCGGCGGTCGCGATACTCGATCAGCGCCGATTCGATCGGCGAGCGTTCGACCATGGCGCCGTAGTCGGCCTCGTCCATCAACGCCATCTCACCGTCGCCGTGGCGGCCGGCCTGATAGCGGGAGAACAGCTCGAACTGTTCGCGCGTCGCCTCGTTCGGCACAACCTCGCCGGTCAGGTCGGCATTGGCGCGCAGCACGCGCCTCTGGCCCTTGGTCCACTCGAAATCGGCGACCCTGATCCGCACCGGCACGCATGCCTGACAGGATTCGCAGGCCGGCCGGTAGGCGAGATGCTGGGTGCGGCGGAACCCGGCGCGGGCCAGGGTGTCGTGGGCGTGCCGTCCGCGCCGCGTCGACAGATCGCAGACCAGCCGGCGTTCCTGACGTCCGGGCAGGTAGGGGCAGGCCATCGGCAGGGTGTGGAAGAAGGTCAGCGGCGGGGCAAGCGTGGCGTCGTGCATGCTGGGGTGTCAGCCTCCAACCCGTGGGGCGGGGGCCCCGGTATCGTTCAGAAGCGGCCCGCCCGTATCGTTGGCGGCGGCCGGCGTACGGGACGGGGCTCCGGATGCGGCCCCCGGAACTCCGCCGCTTACCGACGGGTCGAGAAGGTTCAGATCCTCTGCCTCGCCGGGCGTCAGGTTTTTCAGCACGATGCTGATCCGCCGGTTCGTCGGGTCGGCCGGATTGTCCTCCACCAGGGGCTCGCGGTCGGCGCGTCCGGTGACCTTGACGATGCGACTGACCGGTATGCCGTTGCCTTCCAGAACCCGGCGGGAGGCGTTGGCCCGATCCGCGGACAGTTCCCAGTTGGTGTAGGTCGAACCGGCGGCGAACTGCGAGCTGTCGGTGTGCCCCGAGATCTCGATCTTGTTCGGCAGTTTCTTGATGACCTCGGCGACCTTCTGCAACAGGCCGCGCGTCTGGTCGTACATAGCGGCGCTGCCGTTGGGGAAGAGGGCGATGCGCTCCTGGTCGATGAGCTGGATACGCAGGCCTTCCGGCACGGCGTCGATCTGCAGGGACTCCCCGGCCTCGGAGAGCTCCGGTGTCTGTTCGATGGCTTCCCGCAGCGCCGCTTCGGCCTCATCGAACTGCTGCTGCTCGCGTTCGCGCAGGAGTTGCTCGACGATCTCCTGGTTCATCGTTCCTTCCTCGTCCTCGCGCGAGCCGAGGCGGGATTCGATGTTTTCGGGGTCGTCCGAATCTGGGTCGAGGGACTCGGTGCGCTCGGCCTGAGGCCGGGCCACCTGAGGGGTTGAGATCATCGGCGGCGAACTCGCCGACTTGAGCGCGCCTGGTACCGTGATCGACGTACCGCCCAGCACGCCACCGGAGCCGGAGCGCGTCGACCGGCTGATTGCTGTCGGGTCGAAATAGTTGGAGATGCCCATCTTCTGTTCTTCCGTGGTCGCGTTCAGCAACCAGAGCAACAGGAAGAATGCCATCATCGCGGTCACGAAATCGGCGTAAGCGACCTTCCAGGCACCGCCGTGATGGCCGCCATGACCACCCTTCTTGACCTTCTTGATGACGATCGTGGCGTGATTGTCCACCGTTGGCGTCCCCTAATCGTGGCCAGTGGCTACGCCCTTGCAAGGTCGGTGCCGGAACCGCCGCCGTCAACCCCGCGCCATGCCTGAACGATCATCCTTAGACCGGCGGCAGGGCGGCGACGGCCTCCTCGACCTCGAAGAACGAGGGGCGGTCCTTGGACAGCAGCGTCTTGCGCGCGAACTCAACGGATACGGCCGGTGCATAGCCGGACACGTGGGCCAGAAGGCCCGCCCGGATACAGCTCATGTACTTGGCATCGGCCGCGAAAGTGTTGGCCATGGAAGCGGCCAGGGGGCTCACGAAGCCGTAGGCGAGAAGAATCCCGAGGAACGTGCCGACCAGAGCGCCGCCGATCAGCTTGCCGAGCACCTCCGGCGGTTCGGTGATGGATCCCATCGTCTTGATGATGCCGAGCACGGCCGCGACGATGCCCAGGGCCGGGAAGCCATCGCCCATGGTCTGATAGGCCGACTGGACCGCCGCGTCCTCGGCGTGATGGGTCTCCAGTTCCTCGTCGAGAAGATCGGCCAGTTCGTGCGGATTGTCCGTGCCGAGCGTCATCATCCGAAGATAGTCACACAGGAACTCCATGGTGTGATGGTCGGCGGAGAACTTCGGGAAGGCCTGGAAGAGCGAACTCTCCTCCGGTCTCTCGATATGGGACTCGATGGCGAGCATGCCCTTGGTCTTCGCCAGCTTGAAGATCGCGTAGAGCAGGGACAGCAGTTCGAGATAGTCGTCCTTGTTGTATTTCGGTCCCTTGAGCGCCGACTTGAAGCCGTATCCGGCCTTGCCGAGGATATGCTTCGGGTTAGCGACGATGAAGGCGCCGACACCGGCACCACCGATGATCACGAGTTCGAACGGCTGCCACAGCGGCGCCAGTTTACCGCCCATGGCCATGTAGCCGCCGATCACGCAGGCCGTGACGACCACCCATCCGATGATAATGAACATCCTCGGCTCCGCTTCCGGTGCTAATCCGCGCCACGTACGACGGGACACTCAAGGATACCCGGTCTTAGTCTCATTCGCGAGCCTTTCGCCGTGCGGCGGTTTGAATCCGGCCTGCGCGCGCGCTATGTAGCGTGGCGCTGCTGCTACACGAGGTCCCGATGAACGCCCCCATCCCCGTCTCTCCCGGAGATTTTCGGGCGGTCCTCGGCCGCTACGCCACCGGCGTCACCGTCGTGACGACGCGCGCACCGGACGGCGAGCCGATCGGCCTCACGGTCAACAGCTTCACATCGGTGTCGCTGGACCCTCCGCTGGTGCTGTTCTGCCTGGACCGTTCCGCCGGCAGCCTGCCGGCCTTCGAGGCGGCGGCGGGGTTCGCGGTCAACATCCTGGGCGCCGGACAGGAGGCGGTGTCCAACCGTTTCGCCGATCCATTGGCCGCCCGCTTCACCAATGGCGGCATCGCCGACTGGTCGACAGGCGCTCCGGTCCTCTCCGACGCGCTGGCCGCGTTGGACTGCGCGCTTCATGCCCGGCACGACGGCGGCGATCATGTCATCCTGGTCGGGCGGGTGCTGCAGCTTGCGGTTCTGACCGACGGCGAGCCTCTGGTTTACTGGCGCGGGGCCTATCGGACGCTCAGCTAAGGTCCGGCCAACCGCAGTCACCAGTCACCAGTTACCAGCCGCGTTCATTCGATCGCCAAAAGCGCTAAGCGGACGGCTCGTCGGTTTCGATGCCGAGGAGCCGCGCGCGGATTCCGAGATCGCCGAACCGTCCGAGGATGTCCTCGACATGCGCCGGGTTGCGGGTCTCGATCACGACATCGAGGTCGGCGCTCTTCACCGGAATGTCCTGGAACATCCGGTGATGCAGGACCTCGACGATGTTCCCGCCGGTCCTGCCGATCGTCTCGGCGACCGTCGCCAGCATCCCGGGCTCGTCGGAAATCTGCAGGCGCAGGCGGATCAGCCGCCCGTCGCGCACCAGCCCGCGCATCAAGACCGAGGACAGCAGGCGGGAATCGATGTTGCCGCCGCAGACGACCGTCGCCACCGACTGGCCGGCGAACCGCTCGGGCGCGTGCAGCAGGGCGGCGATACCGGCGGCGCCGGCCCCTTCGGCGACGACGCGCTGCTGTTCCACCAGCATCTGTACCGCGCGCTCGATCGCCCGCTCGGGGACCAGGACGATGTCGTCGACGAGTTCGGCGATGATCCTGCGGGTGAGGGCGCCCGGATCCTTCACGGCGATGCCCTCGGCAAGAGTAGCGCCACCGGACCTGATCGGCAGGCCCTTCACTGCGTCGTACATGGCGGGGAAGGTGTCGACCTGGACGCCGACCATCCGGATGTCGGGTCGGCGGTCCTTCAGCGCGATCGCCATGCCGGCCATCAGCCCGCCGCCGCCGATCGGCACGACCACGCAGTCCAGGGGACCCGCGTCGGCATCGAGCTCCAGACCGACCGTTCCCTGGCCGCGGATGATGTCCGGATCGTCATAGGGATGCACCAGGACCAGCCCGTCCTCGGCGATCAGGGCGTCGGTTCGCGAGATACAGTCCGCCAGCGTGCGACCTTCAAGCACGATCCGCGCGCCGTGTGCCCGGGTACGCTCCACCTTGGAGAACGGCGTGGTCGCCGGCATGACGATCGTCGCGGGGATGCCCAGGCGGGCCGCGTGGTAGGCGACACCCTGGGCGTGGTTCCCGGCGGACATCGCGACCACCCCCCGCGCGCGCTCCTCTGCGTCGAGACCGCTCAACCGCACGAAGGCGCCGCGGGCCTTGAAGGAACTGGTGACCTGGAGGTTCTCGAGCTTCAGAAACAGGTTGCACCCCAGGGAGGGACCGAGGGTCGGTGCCGGAACCAGGGGCGTGCGCAGAATCGCTCCCTCGAGAAGGTTGGCGGCATCCGCGATCATCGCGGGCGTGACGGGCGTATCGACGAGCGTGTCCATGACCGGAGGATAGCAGGGATGACACCCGCGGGCGCGCGCCGCCGATAGCCGCGATTGGATTCAACTCGATTGCATGCTAGATATCGGCGATGGGGTATGGGGGAGCGGACGCCACGGTGGTATGTCCGCAATTCGCGTTCTGGCTTGATTGACGGGGCGGGTCCATTGCTCGGTAAGCTGCTTCTCGGTCGACTGCGTTTAACGTTGCGGGGGTTCGCCGCTGCGGCGTTTCTGCTTGCGTCGGCATCGTTGGTCCACGCTCAGTCCGCAGACGCGCCCGCAGGCGATGATCGGACCGGCGCCTGGTACGTCGTGGGTGATCTGGGCGAGGACATGGCGCGCGGTCAGTCGAATTTGGACGGATTCGCGGGCTTCGACGACCGTCTTGTGGTGGGCGAGGATGAGCGGCGTCGCGTCACGCTCGGTCTGACCTTCTCCAACGCCGAGGCTGATCGCACCCTGAGTTTCACCGCCCCGACGCCGGCATCGGACGCCGACGGCGAGGACCGTTTCACCTTTCTCGTTTCCGGCGCCTACGACTGGCATACGGGCACGATCGTGACACCCCGCTTCATGGCCGGGGTCGGCATCAGCTATCTCGATCCCGATGTCGTGCCGGCCAGGATCCGTCAGGACGGTACGGGCGACGGCGATCTGGCGCCGGCGATGCAGGTCGGGATCGGTGCCGACGTCGCCATATCCGGAACCCTCGATCTCAGCGCCGAGTATCGCGCCTCGGTGCGCGGCGCGACGGAAACCGGCCGGGCCGAATCGGATCCGCAGGTCGATCAGAAGTTCATGATCGGCGCGAGAATTCGCTTCTAACCTACTGATATAAAAAAAACTACGGAGAAAGCGTCAGTTCGTGACGCGGCTCGTCCTGAGCGATCAGACGGATGCCAGCGTTGCCGGCCCAGCCACGGTGCCAGGTTCCGCTCAGAGGCGAGAGCAGGTTACCGGAGGGGCCGAGAGCGGCCGTGAAGACGGAAGCGTCGAGATCCGCGAGGTCGTAGATCACCCGCAGACCGGCGCCGTGGCCATGACGGAAGGGGGCGTCGTCCGGCCCGCCGTAGGTTCCGCGGGACACCGTGTAGTCGCCGCCGGCGGTGGGCGTGCGGGTCGTCAGCAGTGGGCCGACGAGGGGAACGCGGCTCCAGATGTCGTGGGCGAACCGCGCACGGTGGGCTTGGCCCCAGGACCAGGCAGCGGGGTCGCTTCCGTGCAGCCGCGCCAGCAGGGCCAGGGAGTCGTCGTAGGCGCCGCGAACCGCGTCGCCGCAGGTCTCGCGGGTGTCCGCGGTCCGTGCATCGTCGCAGAAGGCGTCCTCCTCGCGCAGCACGGCGAGCAGGGTGGCGGCGCGCGGTCGGCGATAGTCGTCGATCAGGGGGCCTAGGTCGTCGGCGAACACCCGGTGCTGCAGGGCGCGGATCCAGGCGGCGAAGATCAGCGGCTCGGCCCGGTCCGACGCCATGGTGCCGTCCCACGCGCGCAGCATCGCAGCGGCGCGGGATTCCAGTCCGTTCCCGGTCGTGTCCGGCAAGTGCGCCAGCAGGAGCGGGAGGATCTCCACGGCGAAAGGCGACAGGGCGTCCATCTGGATCGATGCCATCGTGGCGGGCGAGGACACGCCGTCAGCAAGGCGTTCGACGATGCGACGCGCCCGGTAGGGGGCATCGAAGTGCCGGGCTAGGAACAGCTCGGGGTCCGCCCCGGTCACCTTTTCGTTGGCGTTCACGATGGCGTTGCCGGTGGGATCAAGGACTTGCGGCAGGGCGTCGAACGGCGCCCATCCGAGCCAGTCGCCGTCGTCGGTCCAGCCCGGGCTCGGGTAGAAACCGTCGCCGGTCCGGCGCAGGGGGACCCGGCCGGCGGACACCATGCCGATTCGGCCGACGGTGTCCGCGAACACGACGTTCTGCTGCGGGCTGTGGAATTTGCGGAGGGCGGCGACGACCGCATCGGCATCGACGGCGCCGCCGAGCTCGAACAGGGCTTCGGCGGTTGCATCATCCTCCGCCAGAACCGGCGATGCCAGGGCGAGCACGGTGCCGTCGGCGGCGGCGTCGGCGGCATCCTCCATCGCGTCGGAGACGACCGGTCCGTGGCGGGTGTGCCGCACCACGTGCTCGACGGCCTCGCCCGACACCGTGAAACGCTCGACCCTGGTGTCGAACGCGGCGGCTCCGTCCGGCGTCAGATAGCGCTCGGGGTCGGTCGGGTCCAGCCGCTCCACGAACAGGTCCTGGGTGTCAGAGTGGGTGGTGGTGAAGCTCCATGCGGCGGACCCGTTGTGACCGATCACCAGGAACGGAACACCGGGCACGAAGGCGCCGACACGCAGGTACCCGGGGGCTTCGATCCGGGCGAGCCACCAGAGGTTGGGACTCCTGAACCCGAGATGCGGATCGCCGGCCAGGATCGGCTTGCCGGTCGGCGACCGCAAACCGGTCACCGCCCAGACATTCGAGGCGCGGCGCGGGTGCAGCACCGGCGGGATGGCCGACCTCAGCGCGGCCAGCCTGCTGTCGGACACGCCGGCCGCGGCGGCGGCAGCGAGGTCCGGTGCCGTCAGGGACGCATCGCCGCCCTCGAACGGCGCGTAGAGCAGGTCGATGCGCTCCGCCGAGAGGCCTGCCTTCAGCATGCGGGCTCGCGTGATCTCCGAGAACCAGTTCCCGGCGAGCTGCAGCGACATCAGCCGCCCCCAGACCAGGCTGTCGGCCGGCCGCCAGGGTTCGGGCTCGATCCCCAGGATCACGAACTCGGGAGGCAGAGGTCCGCTGCGGGTGTCGAGATAGGCGTTCACCCCGGCGACATAGCTGTCCACATGGGCCCGTGCGGCCGGCGAGAGGCGCGTGTAGTTCGCCTCGGCAAGCCGGTGGAGGCCGAAAGTGCGCAAAAGCTTGTCGTAGGAGAGTCCGGCCTCGCCGATCAGTTCGGAGAGCCGACCGGCGCCGATCCGGCGCATCATCTCCATCTGCCACAGCCGGTCCTGGGCATGGGCGAAGCCGAGGGCGAAACTGGCATCCTCGGGCGTGGCCGCGCGGATGGTGACCGTGCCGGCCTCATCGCGCTCCACCAGGGCGGGGGCGGAGAGTCCCGGCAGGCCCGTGATCTCGCCGTCCAGGTCCGGCACCGATCCCTGGAGCCAGAAAAGCCCCAGGGCAGCGGCGAAGTTCAGGCCGATGAAGACGAGGACCACGCCGATCAACAGGCGAGGGATCAGGCGCGAGGCCATGCCGGTCCCTCGCTCGCTCTCAGCGCGGTCCGTCTCCGCATCAGGTCTTGTTGAAGATGACGGTCTTCTTGTGGGTGAAGTGATCCAGCATCGCCTCCAGGGTCGCCTCCTTACCGAGGCCGGAGTTCTTCACGCCGCCGTAGCTCAGGCCCGGCTGCACAACCAGATTCTGGTTCACCTGGACGAAGCCCGCCTCCAGTTTCTCGGTGACGTTCAGGGCCGCGTGCAGGTCATTGGTCCAGAGCGTTGCCGCCAGGCCATACTCGGTGTCGTTCGCCGCGGCGACGACCTCGTCCAGGTCGGTCCAACGAATGATGCAGGTCACCGGGCCGAAGATCTCCTCGCGGCTCAGCTTGCTGTCGTTGGTCATCTCGGTGAACAGGACCGGGCGCACGAACAGGCCGTCCTTGAACTTCTCGTCGGTCGGCATGGCCGAGCACTCGATCGGCTTCGCGCCCGGCTCGGACTTCCCGTGGTCGATGTAGCCGGTCACCTTCTTGAACTGGTCCGGCGAGATAATGGTGCCGATATCGGTCTTCTCGTCCAGCGGATCGCCCATAACCATGGCGTCGACCTGGGCGCGCAGCTTCTCGACAAAGGTGTCGTACAGGCTGTCATGCACGAAGATCCGGCTCGCCGCGGTGCAGGACTGTCCCTGGCGGGTGAAGCGCATGCCGACCACGGCGCCGTTCAGCGCCTTGTCGATATCGGCGTCCGCCATGATGATCATCGGCGACTTGCCGCCGAGCTCGAGCGTGACGGGGATCAGCTTGTCGGCGGCGGTCTTGTAGACGATCTTCCCGGTCTCGACCGAGCCGGTGAACGTCACCTTGCCGACCTTCGGGTGCTCGACCAGCGGCGCGCCGCATTCCGGGCCGAAACCCGACAGCATGTTGAACACGCCCGCCGGCAGGATCGAGTTCATGATCTGGCAGACGCGCAGGACCGTGAGGGGTGCCTCCTCGGCGGATTTCACGACCACGGCGTTGCCCGCCAGCATCGCCGGGGCGATCTTCAGCGCCATCAGCAGCAGCGGTACGTTCCACGGGATGATCGCGCCGACCACGCCGATCGGCTCCCGCACTGTGATCGTGAGCATGTCCGGATGGTGCGGAACGGTCTCGCCCTTCAGCTCCGAACCGAGGCCGGCGTGGAAGTGGAAGGCGTCGGCCAGGATCGATGCCTCGACCCGGCTCTCGGTGCGCAGGGCCTTGCCGGTCTCCAGCGCGATCAGCCGACCGAGTTCCTCGACATGCTCCTCGAGCGCCTCGGCGCATTTGTAGAGCAGCTTGCCGCGGTCGCGTGCGCGCATCTTGCCCCAGGTCTTCTGGGCGGCGGCGGCATCCTCGACCGCGCGGTTCACGTCCTCGGCGTCGCCCTCGGCGCCGAAGCCGATCACCTCTCCGGTGGCCGGATAGATCACCTCGAAGGAATTGCCCGAGGCCGCGGGCACCAGCTTGCCGCCGATCAGGTGGCGACCGCTGAGCGCCTTGGCCAGCGCATAGGGGTCAAGGTTCGGCTCGAGCGACGGCTCCTGGCCGAAGTCGAGATCGCTTACCATCAGGTTCATTGCTCGATCTCCCTCAGAATTTGCTCGCGATCCTGGTCCAGATTGGGCGCCGGCGGTCGCGTTGTCGGGTCCAGAAAGCCGGAAATCTTGATCGGATTGCCCACGACCTTCATCGGACCGGTGATCGGATCGTCCACCTCGACCACCATGTTGCGGGCGGCAGCCTGCGGGTACTCGACGGCCTGACCGATGTTGTTGATCGGCCCGGCCGGCAGCCCCGCGGCGTCCATGACCTCCATCCAGTGACCGGTCGGCGCCGTGGTCAGGATCGCCTCGATCTCCGCCTCCAGCTCCTTAACGTGCGTCGCGCGCAGGTCGTTGGTGGTGTAGCGCGGATCGTCCTTCCACTCGGGCTTGCCCAGCGCGTCGGCCATCTTGTGGAACAGGCTGTCGTTGCCGGCGGCGATGATGATGTGTCCGTCCTGGGTGTTGAAGGCCTGGAACGGCGTGATCGAGGGGTGACGGGCACCGAGCGGGCCCGGCGCCTTGCCGGTCACGAAGTAGCGCATGGCGGCGTTTTCGAGCAGCGCCACCTGGCAGTCGAACATGCCGATATCGACCTTCGACGCCTCGCCCGTCATCGCCCGGTTGAACAGTGCCGACATGACGCCGATGGCGGTGAACAGGCCGGCGCCGATATCGCCGATCGAGGTGCCGATGCGGGTCGGCGGCGCGCCCTCGTGGCCGGTGATGCTCATGATCCCGCCCATGCCCTGGACCACCATGTCATAGGCCGGGCGCTTCATGTCCGGACCGGAATGGCCGAAGCCGGAGGCGGCGGCGTAGATCAGCTTGGGATACTTGGCATGGAGGGTGTCCCAGCCGTAACCGAGCTTCTCCATGGTGCCGGGCCGGAAGTTCTCGACGACGACGTCGGCCTTCGCCAGCAACTTGTCGAAGGTGGCGCGGTCGCCGTCCTCCTTGAGGTTGAGGGCGATGCTCTGCTTGCCGCGGTTCACCGACTGGAAGTAGGCGGACTTGCCGTTCACGAAAGGGCCGTAGTGCCGGGCGTCGTCACCGGTGCCGGGGGTCTCGACCTTGATCACCCTGGCGCCGAGTTCGGCCATCATCAAGGTGCAGTAGGGCCCGGCGAGGATCCGACTGAGATCGACGACGGTGATGCCGCTCAGCGGGCCGGTCCTGGCCGCACCGGTGTCGCTCGTCGGTGTATCGACCACGGTATTGTCCGCTGCCATCTGCAGCTCTCCCTTATGACGTCAAAGCTTTTCGTCGGTTTCTAGACCAGGGGTCAGAACGCGGCAAGATGACGTTTGCGGGAGAGGGCGCCGGGACCGGCCGGCACTCACTGGTCGCCGAACAGTTCCCTGTAGGGACGGACGACGAAATCGCCGTCCGGCAGACGGACGCTGAAGGTGCCGTTCGCCTCCTGCCGGTGGCGGGTGGCCGGGCGGCTGGCGGAGGTCATGCGGAACTCGATCGCGATGCGGGCCCGGGTCGTCGCCGGCAGAACCTGAGTGCGGTGGAGCACGGAGTTGTCGAAGAACGCGATGTCACCGGGGTTCATCGGCTCGGTCACGATCTCCGTGTTGTTCGGGCCGAAGGCACGCTTGATAGCGTCGTCGTCGAACAGTTTAGGAAAATGTCCTGACGCCTCGCGGACCGGGGCGGCCTGCTGCTCCGAAATCGGTTGGATCGGAAGGCAGAAATCAAGTCCCGGCGCGTCTCTTCCGACCGGATCGAGGGGCACCCATCCGACCAGGGACTGACGGTCGGCGCCGAAGAAGTTCGCGTCGAGATGCCAGGTCACATGGGTCGAGCCATCGCCGGGGAGATGCTGACGGATGGTGCAGAAGTTCAGCCACAGGGCGCAGGGGACCCCGTATACGGCGGTGAAGTAGTCGGGAATGCCGGAGGCCCAGAAATGACCGACCATCGCCTGGGCGGCCGCTGTCGCTTCCGGTCCGCTGCGGCCGCCGAGCGCGGCCAGTACCGCGTGCTTGGTCGCGTCGGAGCCGGCGGAGGTGATCGCCGACGCCGCCTTCTTCAGCCGCTCCAGCCGGCCCGGATTCAGGAAGGACCGCTCGATCGCCATATTGCGGGTGAGCGGACCCTTCCCGATTGTCAGGGCTGGCTGACGGGAGAGGGCGGCGCCGGCCATTGGATCAGGTGTCCGCGCCCTGCTTGGCGTTCTTCACACCCTGGCGGATCAGTTCGAGAGCCTCTTCCGCCTCGCCCCAGCGGTCGACCCGGACCCACTTGCCGGTTTCCAGGTCCTTGTAGTGGGTGAAGAAGTGCTTGATCTGGTCGGTCAGGATCACCGGCAGGTCCCGCCAGGAGGCGATGTCCTTGTAGAACGGGTGCAGCTTGTCGACCGGCACGGCGAGGATCTTCTCGTCCATGCCGTCCTGGTCCTCCATGATGAGGACGCCGACCGGGCGCACGCGGATCACCGACTTCGGCAGGATCGGGTTGGTGCCGACCACCAGCACGTCCACCGGGTCGCCGTCATTGGCCAGCGTGTGCGGGATGAAACCGTAGTTGCACGGGTAGGTCATGGCGGTGTGCAGGAACCGGTCGACGAACAGCGCGCCGCTGTCCTCGTCGAACTCGTACTTCACCGGGTCGGCGCCCAGCGCCACCTCGATGATGACGTTGATGTCGTAGGGCGGGTTCTTGCCGATCGGAATCTGAGAGATGCGCATGGGACTGTCCCCGGGTGTCACGGTGGGTGCTTTTGTTGCGGTGCGAAATAAACCCACCGCGCTCTCAGGGCAAGGAGCGTTTGCGGTGCCCATGCCCGATCGGACCGGGATCGGTGAGTAAGCCCTCACCAAACGGAACGGGCCGACCCTGCAGGGGCCGGCCCGAAACGGACATGCTGGCGGGGCCGTCAGCCCGCGGCGGCAACCGCCCGTGCGGCCATCACGCCGATCAGGTGGGCCCGGTATTCCGCACTCGCGTGGATGTCGGCGTTCAACCCGCCCGCATCGACCGCGATGCCGGACAGCGCATCACCCGACCAGGTCGACGCCAGCGCGCTCTCCATTTCCGGGACCCGGAAGACGCCGTCCTGGCCGGCGCCGGTGACCGCGACTCGCGCGGCACCGCCGGTCTTGGCGACGAACACGCCGACCAGGGCATAGCGCGACGCCGGGTTGTCGAACTTCTGGTAGGCGGCCTTCTCCGGCTTGGGGAAGGAGATGGAGACGATCATCTCGCCGTCGTCGAGCGCGGTTTCGAACAGGCCGCTGAAGAAGTCGTCGGCGGTGATCTCACGCTTGTCGGTCTTGATGGTCGCGCCGAGGGCGAGACACGCCGCCGGGTAGTCGGCCGCCGGGTCGTTGTTGGCGACCGAACCGCCGATGGTGCCGCGGTTGCGGACCTGCGGATCGCCGATGCCGCCGGCCAGCGCGGCGAGGGCGGGGATCGCCGCCTGCACCTCGGCCGAGCCGGCGACCGCGGCATGGGTCGTCATCGCGCCGATGGTGACAGTATCGCCGGAGACGGTGATGCCCGACAGCTCGCCGACGCCGCCCAGATCGACCAGGTCCGACGGCTGTGCCAGACGCTGCTTGAGCGTCGGGATCAGCGTCATGCCGCCGGCGACATAGGTACCGTCCTCGGCCCCCGAACGCGCCGCGACGGCGTCCGCGACGGACGACGGCTTGTGATACGCGAAATCGTACATGGTTCTCTCCTGTAACCCTCGTCGTCAGCTCATTCGGCGGCAGCGGCGGGCGCCGCGGCCTGAATTGCGGCCCAGACCGTCTGCGGCGTTGCGGGCATCGGCATATCGTGTACGCCGAGATCCCAGAGCGCGTCGACCACCGCATTGATGACCGCCGGCGGCGAGCCGATCGCCCCGACCTCGCCGCAGCCTTTCACCCCAAGCGAGTTATGGGCGCACAGCGTGATCTCCGTGCCCGCCGAGAAGCTCGGGAAGTTATCGGCCCGCGGCATGCAGTAGTCCATGTAGGACCCGGTCACCAACTGCCCGTCGTCGTCGTAGACGCAGCCTTCCAGCAGCGCCTGGCCGATCCCCTGGGCGAGACCGCCGTGGATCTGGCCCTCGACGATCATCGGGTTGATGACGCGGCCGACATCGTCCACCGCCGTCATCCGCTCGACCGACACGGTCCCCGTGGCAGGGTCGACCTCGACCTCGCAGATGTGGCACCCGCCGGGGAAGGTGAAGTTCAGCGGGTCGTAGAATGCCTTCTCGTCGAGGCCGGGCTCCAGCTCCTCGTGCGGGAAGTTGTGCGGCACGTAGGCGGCCAGGGCGACTTCGCCGAAGGCCATGGAGCGGTCGGTGCCGGCCACGGTGAACTGGCCGTCCTTGAATTCGATATCCGCCTCGGAGGCCTCGAGGATGTGAGCGGCGATCTTCTTGGCCTTGTTGACGACCTTGTCCATCGCCTTGACCAGCGCTTCGCCGCCGACGGCCAGCGAGCGCGAGCCGTAGGTACCCATGCCGAACTGCACCTTGTTGGTGTCGCCGTGGCTGATCTCGATGTTCTCGAAGCCGATCCCGAGCTTCTCGGACACGAGTTGGGCGAACGTCGTCTCGTGTCCCTGGCCATGGCTGTGGGCGCCGGTGAAGACCGTCACGGATCCCGTGGGGTGCACCCGGACCTCGGCCGACTCGTAGAGGCCGGCGCGGGCGCCGAGCGATCCGACGACGGCCGAGGGCGCGATGCCGCAGGCCTCCAGATAGGTCGAGTAGCCGATACCACGACGCTTGCCCCGGGACTCGGACTCGGCCTTGCGGGCCGCGAACCTGGCAATGTCATGAGCCGCCTGCGCCTTCTGCAGGGTCGCCTCGTAGTTGCCGCTGTCATACTGCAGCGCCACCGGGGTCTGATAGGGGAAGGCGTCCGCCGGGATGAAATTCTTGCGGCGGATGTCCACCTGATCCATGCCCATCTCGCGCGCGCACTTGGCGACCAGACGCTCCAGCATGTAGGTGGCCTCGGGCCGTCCGGCGCCGCGGTAGGCGTCGACCGGCACCGTGTTGGTGAAGATCGCCTTGACGTTGCAGTAGATGAGCGGTGTCGAGTACACGCCCGCCAGCAGGGTGGCGTAGAGGTAGGTCGGGACACACGGGGCGAAGGTCGAGAGATACCCGCCCATGTTCGCCTTGGTCTCGACCTTCAGCGCGAGGAACTTGCCTTCGCTGTCCATCGCCATCTTGGCGTGGGTGATGTGATCGCGGCCGTGGGCATCTGAAATGAAGCTCTCGGAACGCTCCGCCGTCCACTTGATCGGCCGTCCGACACGCGGCGCCGCCCAGGTGACGATCGCCTCCTCGGCATAGTGGTAGATTTTCGAGCCGAAGCCGCCGCCGACATCCGGGGCGACGACGCGCAGCTTGTGCTCGGGGATCGACAGCACGAACGCGCCCATCAGCAGCCGGATCACGTGCGGGTTCTGGCTGGTGGTGAACAGCGTGTACTCGTCGGTCGACCGGTCGTACTCCGCGACCGCCGCCCGCGGCTCCATCGCGTTCGGGATCAGGCGGTTGTTGACGATGTCGATCTCGGTGACGTGGTGGGCACCGGCGAAGGCCTCGTCGATCTGGGCCTGATCGCCGATCTCCCAGTCGTAGCAGAGGTTCGTGCCGATCTCGTCATGCACCAGGGACTTGCCCTCGAGCGCGGCGTTCATGTCCACCACCGCGGGCAGCACGCCGTAGTCCACGGCGATCATCTCCGCCGCGTCCTTGGCCTCGGAATAGCTGTCGGCGATCACCACCGCGACAGGGTCGCCGACGTGACGGACCTTGCCCTTGGCCAGCGGCGGGTGCGGCGGCTCGTGCATCGGCGAGCCGTCCTTGGAATGCACCTGCCAGCCGCACGGCAGACCGCCGGTCTCCATGTCGGCACCGGTGAACACCGCAAGCACACCCGGTGCCGCCGCCGCAGCGGCGGTGTCGATCGACTCGATCGTGGCATGGGCGTGGGCGCTGCGCAGGATGTAGGCGTAGCTCTGGTTCGGCCGATTGATGTCGTCGGTGTAGTTGCCGCGGCCGGTCAGGAATCGCTTGTCTTCAACGCGCTTAACGGCCGCGCCGATACCGGTGCCTCCCTCAGGCATGGCTTCTCTCCCTAGTCACCGATGCCCACTTATTATTTTGTTGATAATGGGTTATCGGATTTGTCTGAAGCGATGGGTTAATCAGGACCTCCCCCTAAGAGGTCCGTCACATGGTCTGCTGGGCCTGCTGAATGGACTTCACGATGTTGTGGTAGCCGGTGCAGCGGCAGATGTTGCCTTCGAGCCACTCGCGGATCTGGTGCTCGTCGGCCTTCGGATTCTTCTTCACCAGATCGACCGCGCTCATCACCATGCCGGGAGTGCAGAAGCCGCACTGCAGGCCATGGTTGTCGCGGAAAGCCTCCTGCATCGGGTGCAGTGTGTCGCCGTCGGCGAGACCTTCGATCGTGGTGACCTCGGCGCCGTCGGCCTGAACCGCCAGCAAGGTGCACGACTTCATGCTGTCGCCGTTGACATGGACGACGCAGGCGCCGCACTGGCTGGTGTCACAGCCGACATGGGTGCCGGTGAGGTGCAGGTTCTCGCGCAGGAACTGGACCAGCAGGGTCCGGCCTTCCACATCGCCGGAGACCTGTTTGCCGTTCACCGTCATGGATACCGTGGGCATGCCCTTATCTCCCTCGTGAAGCATACGGATAGTTGGTTAGCGGAGCGCTTCGGCATTTCCGGATCCGGAGCCGCGCCTTTCATGGTGCAGTCTCTTTCCCCGCTCGGGTAAGGTCAAGCGGCGAGGGCGGCAATGTCGGCCGATCCGAGGTGATGGGTCGATGCGAGGTCCGGACCCGCGCCGGCGGAAGCGGGCCGATCAGCCGGTGTGCTGCGCCCGGATCCCCTCGATCACCGTGTCGACCTGACCGGAGACCTCGCCCATTCGGGTGGCGATCTCGTCGGTGGCCTGACGCTGTTCCTGGGTCGCGGCCCCGGTCTCGTCCATGTCGGTAAGCATCTGGCCGACCTGGCCGGTGACGTCGCCGAAGGCGCCGCGGACCACGGCCAGGGCCTCGACCAGACGCTCGGTGTTGCGGCCGATCGTCTCGGCGGCTCCGCGGGTGCCGTTGGCCAGTTCCTTGACCTCGCGGGCGACTACGGCGAACCCGCGTCCGGCCTCGCCGGCGCGTGCCGCCTCGATGGTGGCATTGAGGGCCAGCATATTGGTCTGAGCCGCGATGGTGGTGATGTTCTTGAGGAGACCCTGGATATCCTCGATCGCCAGACGGAACGCCTCGATCTGATCGACCGCCGTTGTTACGGTCGACGAGATGGTCTGCGCCTGATCGAGATTGCGGGTGACGTTCGCCTGGATCGTGTGCATCGTCGCCGACAGTTCCTCGGAAGCCGCCGCCACACCGGCGATGGCGTCCCCGATCCCGGACCGCAGATCGCCGGTCAGGGCGTCGACGATGGACGCCGTGCGAGCTTCCTGGGCATGGGCATAGGCGGCCGACGCGATGGTCGCCTCGGCGCCCATCAGCCGGTTCACCGCGAAGACCGCCGACCGACGGTCCTCCGCGCAGTCGCCGGCGACGAGGATCCGGCTGTTGATCATGTCGGCCAGCGTCGAGAAGAACAGCCCGTAAACCGCCGGATCGAGCCCTTCGTTCAGATCGCCCCTGGCGAACTCGACGACCCGGTCGTAGTGGGCCTGGTCGATGCCGCGGGCGAAGACGTCGCGCCAACGCTCCATGTGGCTGGCGACCCAGGTCGGCTTGTCCTGGCCCCACAGGAAACTGCGCAGCGCCGGGTGCGCCTGGCAGACGTCGTAGGCCGCCCGCAGCGCGTCGTCGATCACCCGCGCCACATGCCCGTCCCAGGCGGTCCGTAGCTCGGCCTTCTCGGCCGGTGTCGCAAGCCGGCATCCCTGAAGCAGCAGTGTCAGGTCCACGAGATCCTCCTATCCGAATCCGGTCGGCAGTGCCGATAGTGTCGTCGCAATGCCGGGCGACGGAAATGCGTTTCACCACAGGGATATGCCAGCGCGACGCGTTTCCGACTCTTCACATTCCACGGAGCGAGCGCGCGAACGGGCTCCGGAGGGAACGAAGAAACCGGGAGGCGAACGAAGAAGGGGAGCCGGTGCGCGGCTCCCCTCGTGGATCGGTCAGAACTGGTTAGCTGCCGGAATGTCGGACAGGTGCGGGGTCAGTAGACGACGACGCTGCGGATCGACTTGCCCTCGTGCATCAGGTCGAAGCCCTCGTTGATCCTGTCGAGCGGCATGGTGTGGGTGATCAGGTCGTCGATGTTGATCTTGCCGTCCATGTACCAATCGACGATCTTCGGCACGTCGGTGCGTCCGCGCGCGCCGCCGAAGGCCGTGCCGCGCCACACCCGGCCGGTGACCAGCTGGAACGGGCGGGTGGAGATCTCCTGGCCGGCACCGGCCACGCCGATGATGACGCTCTCGCCCCAGCCCTTGTGGGCGCATTCCAGGGCCTGGCGCATGGTCGTGACGTTGCCGATGCACTCGAAGGAATAGTCCGCGCCGCCGCCCGTGAGGTCCACCAAGTGACCGACCACGTCGCCGTCGATCTCCTTGGGATTGACGAAGTGGGTCATGCCGAACTGCTCGCCGAGGGCCTTGCGGTCCGGATTGATGTCGACGCCGACGATCATGTTGGCGCCGACCATCTTCGCGCCCTGGATCACGTTGAGCCCGATGCCGCCGAGACCGAACACAACGACGTTCGATCCGGGCTCGACCTTGGCGGTATTGACCACGGCGCCGATGCCGGTGGTCACGCCGCAGCCGATGTAGCAGATCTTGTCGAAGGGGGCGTCCTCACGGACCTTCGCCAGGGCGATCTCCGGCAGCACCGTATGATTGGCGAAGGTCGAGCAGCCCATGTAGTGGAACAGCGGCTTGCCATCGAGCGAGAACCGCGAGGTCCCGTCCGGCATCAGCCCCTGGCCCTGCGTGACGCGGATCTTCTGGCAGAGGTTGGTCTTCGGATTCAGGCAGTACTCGCACTCCCGACATTCGGGGGTGTAGAGCGGGATGACATGATCGCCCTTCTTCAGGGTCTTCACACCGGGGCCGACATCGACCACCACGCCGGCACCCTCATGGCCGAGGATCGAGGGGAAGATGCCTTCCGGGTCGCCGCCCGACAGGGTGAAGGCGTCGGTGTGGCAGATGCCGGTCGCCTTGACCTCGACCAGGACCTCGCCCTCCCTGGGGCCTTCCAGGTCGACCTCGGCGATCTCCAGCGGCTTGCCGGCGGCGACGGCGACGGCGGCACGTGTCTTCATGGCTTCCCCCTTCGGATCGGGCGCATAGTGTCCGGGACTTGGAGCCCGGTTGGTCTGTCCGGGCCGGTCAGGCGTATGTGACCAGCAGCACCGCGGCGACGGCGAGCGCCACCCAGCTCAGCGCGGCGCCCCAGTGAAGACTGTCGTAGACGTTCTCTGCCGGGACCCCGAGGCGCTTCATCTCTTCGCTGCGCGGGTCGGTTGCTTGTGCGGTCGCTTGTGCCATGGCGGGTTCCTCCTGTTTCTCTGTGGCCGCAGGCGCAGCCGGTTTCTCGCCCTCGGTCGCGGTCGGGGCAGCCCCGCCGGCGGCGCGTTCGGACGCGATCTTGGTGAAGGTCTCGAAGAAGTCGTTGGCGTATTTCTTGGCCGTGGAATCGATCAGCCGGCCGCCGATCTGGGCCAGCTTGCCGCCGACGCTCGCATTCACCTCGTACTTGAGGATCGTCGCGGCACCGCCATCGGTTTCCTCGAGCTCGACCTTGGCGCCACCCTTGGCGAAGCCGGCCGCACCGCCCTTGCCCTCGCCGGCGATCGTGTAGCTGACGGGCGGATTGAGGTCCTTGAGCTCGACCGCGCCCGAGAACCGGGCCTTCACCGGGCCTACCTTGGCGGCGACCTTGGCGGAGAACCCGTTGTCGCCGGTCTTCTCGATCTCCTCGCATCCGGGGATGCAGGCCTTGAGCACTTCCGGATCGTTCAGCGCCTCCCATACCGTCTCGCGGGGGGCGGGAATGGTCTGCTGGCCGGTCATGTCCATCGGGACGCTCTCCTGGGTCGGCGGAAATCGCGCATGTTCGTTTGCGCCATGGCTCTATCATGATTGCGCGCGCGTTGTCACCGATGCGCCGCCGTCCCCGGCGGTATCGCCCCGGCTTCCCGGACACGTTGGACAGGGGTTTGGGCTCGGGCGTGCGTTGAGTCATACTCAGCGCCGTGCGGAACCCTGCCAGACTCACGAGCAGGGCGGTCATGCAGAACGGTGGTACCGGTCGTGCCGCCGAGCGATGGAGAGGGGACCCCATGACCTTGACGGGCTGGAGCGCGGCGCGGCGTCTGACCACCAGACTTCTGGTATCCGGGGTGCTGACGGTTGCCGCGGCGGGCAGCGCGGCCGCCGCGGGCGAGGGGGCGCCGCACCTGGACGGCGCGCTGATGGGGCTCGTCTGGGTGGTTCCGTTCGCCGGGATCCTGCTGTCGATCGCCATCTTCCCGCTGGTGGCGGCCGAGTTCTGGCACCACCATTTCGGCAAGATCTCGGCGTTCTGGGCTCTCTCTCTGCTGATCCCGTTCGCGATCGTCTTCGGGCTCGAACTGATGATCTACGAGATCGTGCATGTCGGGCTGCTGGAATACATTCCGTTCATTATCCTGCTGCTGTCGTTGTTCACCGTGGCCGGGGGCGTGCGCGTGACCGGAACGTTGCGCGGCACGCCGGAGGTCAACACCGCCATTCTGCTGCTGGGAACCCTGATCGCCAGTTGGATGGGCACCACCGGCGCGGCGATGCTGCTGATACGGCCGATCCTCAACGCCAACGAAAACCGCCGGCACAAGGTGCACGTGGTGGTGTTCTTCATCTTTCTGGTGGCCAACATCGGCGGCTCGCTTACGCCGCTCGGGGATCCACCGCTCTTTCTCGGGTTCCTGAAGGGGGTCTCTTTCTTCTGGCCGACCACCCACATGCTGGCGCCGATGGCGCTGCTTTCGGTGATGCTTCTGGTGCTGTTCTACGGCGTCGACCGCTACCTCTGGGCCCGGGAGGATGAGGAGGTTCGGGCCGCGGCCGGCGGCGAGGGCCAGAAGATCGGCCTGGAGGGCAAGATCAACATCCTGCTGCTGGCCGGCGTGGTCGGCGCCGTCCTGCTGTCCGGCGTGTGGAAGCCCGGCATCAGCATCGTCATCTATCACGTGCCCTGGGAGCTGCAGAACATCATCCGCGACGCGCTCCTGCTCGGCATCGCCTACGTCTCTTGGATGGTCACCAGCCGGGAGAGCCGGCACGCCAACGGCTTCAGCTGGTTCCCGATTCTCGAGGTGGCGAAACTGTTCGCCGGCATTTTCCTCACCATCATTCCGGCGATCGCCATTCTGAAGGCCGGCACGGACGGCGCGTTGAGCCAGGTGATCGCCGCGGTCTCCACCGATACCGGCGAGCCGGTGGACATGGCCTATTTCTGGCTGACGGGCATTCTCTCCTCGTTCCTCGACAACGCCCCGACCTATCTGGTGTTCTTCAACACGGCCGGCGGCGACGCCCAGGAGTTGATGGGGCCGATGGCGAGCACCCTGCTGGCGATCTCGGCCGGGGCGGTGTTCATGGGGGCGAACACCTACATCGGCAACGCGCCCAACTTCATGGTCAAGGCGATCGCCGAAGAGCGTGGCATCCCGATGCCGAGCTTCTTCGGCTACATGATCTGGTCCGGCCTGATCCTGACGCCGATGTTCGTGCTCATCGGGTTCCTGTTCTTCGGCTGAGGGCGCTCGGGACGGCGCGTTCAGGTAGACGTCAAGAGCGCCGTCGAAAGCGCCGTGGTCTCGCCTTCGCGGATGACGGCCGGGTCGTAGGCCCTGCGGGCGAAGACCTCTCGCACCATCGGTTCGAAATGCTCCAGCGGCCGGCTCTGATAGTCGGGGTCGAAGGAGGCCTGGTCCCAGCGCTCGCAGAACGCGGCGCAGAGGTCGAAGCAGGGGTGATCGCGGAAGCGGTCCCGGGCGTTGCGGTCCCAGCCGTAGTGATGGCCGTAGTAGAGCATCTGGAAGATGCCGTGATGCTCGACCACCCAGCTCACGTCCCAGCGCACGAACGGCCGGATCACCTCCGCCGCCATGCGATCGTGGTTCTGCGGCGCGAGGGAATCGCCGATGTCGTGCAGCAGGGCGCCGACGATCCAGTCGAGATCCGCACCGTCCGCCTCGGCCCGGGTGGCCGACTGCAGCCCATGCTCCAACCGGGTGATGCGATAGCCCTCCAGCGTCTCCCGACCCTGGCGGCGGAGTTCGGCAAGCAGACGGTCTGCGGTCCGGACCTGATAGGCGCGTTCGTGCTCGGCGAGGAGCATGTAGTCCTCGCGGGTGCCGTCCTTCATCTGCGTGAAGGACACGGTCCGGGCGCTGTCGCTCATAAACGGGGTCTCCTCGGAACCGTGCCGCCGGCCCGTGGGCGTTCAGTGCGACATCAAAACCGGCCTGTCGAGGTGATGGAGCATGTACTCGGACACGCCCCCCATGAGTAGTTCGCGCCAGCGCGCCCTGCTGTAGGCGCCCATGACCAGCAGGTCGCAGTCGAACGCCGCAGCGCGGGCGAGCAACTGTTCGCCGACATTGCCGCCGGAATCGATATCGGTGTGGACCGTAGCCTTCACGCCATGCAGCGACAGGTATCGGCCGATTCCGACGCCCTTGAGCATCCGGGCCTCCTCCTGCTCGGTGAAGACATGGACCTCGTCGGCCTCCAGCAGGAACGGCATGCTCTCGCGCACCGCCCGGATGGCCTCCTTGCAGTTGCGCCAGGCCACAGCCACCTGACGGCCGACCTTGCGGCCAGGGGACCAGAAGATCTCCTCGTGGGGCAGAACCAGAGTCGCGCATCCTGCTTCGAGTGCCACCTCCTCGGGATGGTGCAGGGCGATGCTGCTGGTCACGCCCTTCGGCGGCGCCTGCGAGACGACGACCAGATCGCTGAGGTTGGCGTGCTCCGCCAGATGCTCCACGTGATCGCCCTCGGTGAGGTGATACTCGTGGCTGCAATCGGCCTTCGAGAACCGGTCGACCAGTTCCTGGCGGATGTCCTCGGCCCGTTTCTTCGCGACGTCACGCTGTTCGGCAAGATAGGCGTTGGACGCCGCACGGCCTGCGGCACCGGCCGGCATGCTGACCGGGGCGGTGTTGTACAGCACGTCCAGGTGTCCGGAGAACCGGACCGTAAGCTCGATCGCGAGTTCCAGACGGTCGCGGTGGCGAACGTCGTTCGCCATGTGGCAGAGGATCGACTTGATGGCCATCGTGCCGTCTCCGGTTCAGGTGGTGCGAACAGGTCTGACGAAACCCTAGCGGCCGCGCTGGGGTGAGGCAATGCGGCTGACCCGCGCCGCCGGTCGATCCGGTCGCAGCTTCCGGCGGTCACGGATCGGCGATCCACCTCGATTGTCTCGGGGACACCCGATCGCCGCAAAAGCCTTTGCGGAAATAGGTATGGAATACTGACCTAAAAAAGGACAGAACTCCTGTCGTAACAATATTATGTCTCACGGGAGGATTCTCATGAACGGTGTGTTCTACTACGAAGGCGAATGGCGAAACGAACCGCCGATGGTGTCGGGTCCGACGGACCTCGGGTTCTGGTCCGGCAATTCCGTGTTCGACGGTGCCCGGGCCATCGCCGGTTGCGCGCCGGACCTCGACCGGCATTGTGCCCGGCTGGTGCGTTCGGCGGCGGCGATCGGGCTGACCTGTCCGGTCACGTCCGAGGAGGTGCTGCGTCTCTGCATCGAGGGGTTGGAGATGCTGCCGGCGGATCGGGACTACTACATCCGGCCGATGGTGTTCTGCCGAGGCGGCACGATCCTGCCGGAGACCGGGGAGAGCCTGTTCACCCTGGCGATCTTCGAGATGGCAATGCCGGAGGCCAATGCCGGTCGGGCCACCCTGTCGCCGTTCCGACGACCGGCCCCCGACCAGGCGCCGACCGACAGCAAGGCCGGGTGCCTTTATCCGAACTCCCAGCGCGCCCGCCGGGAGGCCATGGAACGTGGGTTCAGTCTCGCGGTCATGGGCGACCACGCGGGCAACGTGGCGGAGTTCAGCCACGCCAACCTCTGGCTGGCCAAGGATGGGGTGGCGGTGACGCCGAGGCCCAACGGGACCTTTCTCGACGGCATCACCAAGAACCGGGTGATCGACCTGCTCCGCGCCGAAGGGATCGCCGTCGACCACCGGACGGTGACGACGGCGGATCTGGATGCCGCCGACGAGATCTTCATGACCGGCAATGCCGGAAAGGTGCAGACGGTCACCGGCTGGGAGGGGCGGGAGCTTCAGCCCGGGCCGATCTTCCGCACCGCCCACGCGCTGTACGCGGCCCACATCGAAGCGAGCCGCGTCCCGAGCGCCGGCAGCCGCTATCGCAAGGCCGTCGCGTAGGTCTCGACCGGCGGAACGGTCTCGACCAGCCCCGCCGCCTTCATGAAGTCCGCGAACCTTTCGTAGCGGCCGATATCGAGGGCGGCGGGCCGCAGGGCGAACCGGGGCAGGGTGTCCCGCCAGGCGCGGCGGTTGAGCTCGTCGTCCAGGTCCGGGTTCAACTCGATGAACCTGGCCCAGGACTCGTCGGGGTGGTTGACCAGGTACTGGGTGCCGATCTCGACGGCGTTCAGGAACCGCTTGAGGCGCGGATCGCCGACCAGGTCGCGGTTGGTGAGGTAGATGAGCTCGTCATAGGGCGGCACACCGTGCTCCTCGACGTAGAAGGCGCGCCCCGGCCGGCCGACGATGTCCATCTGGTTGAGCTCGAAATTCCGGTAGGCGCCGATCACCGCGTCGACCTGGCCGGCGATGAGCGACGGCGACAGCGAGAAGTTCACGTTGACCATCTCGACCTCGTCGGTGCCGACCCCGGCCTTCTCGAGAATGGCGCCGAGCACGGCATGCTCGAAGCCACCGACGGAAAAGCCGATCTTGCGGCCCTTGAGGTCGCTGAGGTCCTCGATCGGGCCGTCGGCCAGGACCACCAGCGTGTTGAGCGGCGTGGCGACCAGGGTCCCGAAGCGCACCAGCGGCAGTCCCGCGGCCGCCTGGAGATGCAGCTGCGGCTGGTAGGAGATCGCGATCTCCGCCTTGCCGGCGGCGACCAGCTTCGGCGGGTCGTTCGGATCGGCGGGGGCGATCATCTCGACCTCCAGGCCTTCGGCTTCGTAGGCGCCGATGGCCTTGGCGACGTAGAGGGGGGCGTGGTCCGGATTGACGAACCAGTCGAGCAGGATCGTCAGTTTCTCGGCCGCCCGCGCCGGCGAGGCCAGCGACAGGACGAGCAGGGTGGCGAGGATCAGGCGCATGCGTATGTCTCCGGTTGGGGGTCAGGAATCGGCCTCGCCGGGCTGCCAGGCCACGGCGCGGCGGAGGATCGCGTCGACGGCGGCATAAAGCGCCACCGCCAGGACGGCGAGGGTGAGGAGGGCGGCGAACATGAGGTCGATCTGCAGGCGGGCATTGGCGTGCAGCATCAGGTAGCCGAGGCCGGCGGAGGATCCGACCCACTCGCCGACCACAGCGCCGATCGGCGCGACGGCGGTGGCCACCCTGAGGCCCGACGCGAACGCCGGCAGCGCCGCCGGCAAGCGTACCCGACGGAACAGTCGGGCACCGGAGCAGCCGAGCGAGCGAGCGGCGTCGAGCCAGAGCGGATCGACCCGGCGCAGGCCGTCATACAGGGCGGCCGTGACCGGGAAGAAGATGATGAGGGCGGCCATCGCCACCTTGCTGGCGATGCCGTAACCCAGCCACAGGACCAGGATCGGGGCGAGCGCGAACACCGGAATTGCCTGGCTGATGACCAGGATCGGCAGCAGCCAGGGCCGCAGTCGGCGCCATTCCGAGAGCATGACCGCGGTCGCCAGGCCAACCAGCACGCCGATCGCCAAGCCAAGCACGATCTCCAGCACGGTGATGGAGGCGTGGTGCAGGATGATGTTGGAACGCCTGACCCAGGTGACCGCGACCTCGGCCGGACCCGGAAGAATGAAGGCCGGCACGCCGCTCGCCCAGACGAGGATCTGCCAGGCGGCGACAAGCCCCGCGGCGATCAGCAAAGGTCGCAGACGATTGAGGAAGGCGGGTCCGGACGGACAGGCGGGCGCGCTGGCGCGCATTCGAGCCTCCTTGCTCCCTACGCCGGTACAAACCGGATCAGGTTCCTGGGGTCGTCCGGGATCCGGACCTCTCAGCCGCACATGCGGCTCCCCCGAAGTGGCAGTCGCCACAATGGCCCGTGGCTTCGGCTTTGGCAATCCGTCTTGTGGGGCCGCAGCGCGGGCCGCCGACCTCCGGCGGTCGCGCAGTCGATGCGCGGACTGGTTCGGAGCGCGCGCCCTTGGCAAGCCGTGCGACACGCTCCAGATTGCGCGTCATGGAGTCTGCGCCTTCCGAGACCGAAAACCCGATCGTCGACCCGGCCCTGACGGCGCGGCGGGATCCGACCTGGACGCAGGGGGTCATGGCTGCCCCGCCACCCGCGTTTCCCCGCCGACCCATCCTGATCGCCAACGAGATCTACCGCCATTCGGTCTACGGCCAGCGCCACCCGCTGTCGATCCAGCGGGTCACCCCAGTGCTCGACATCGCCCACGCGCTCGGTTGGCTCGCCAGCGACCAATATCTCGACTGCTGTCAGGCGGGGCCGGAGCAGCTGTCCCGGTTTCACGACACCGATTACATCGCGGCTGTGGTCGAAGCCGAACGCACCCGCCACGTGCCGGAACACGTCCGCGACCGCTACAATATCGGCCGCAACGGCAATCCGGTTTTCGCCGAGATCTTCCGCCGGCCGGCCACGTCGTCCGGCGCCTCCATCCTGGCCGGCAGCCTGCTGGCTGGCGTCGAGCGTGGCGTGATCCATTCCCTGGCCGGCGGCACCCATCACGGGCGACGCGCCATGGCCTGGGGATTCTGCTTCTTCAACGATCCGGTTCTCGGCATCCTGGCGATGCTCGACCGTGGCCTCGAGCGGGTCGCCTATGTCGATCTCGACGCCCATCACGGCGACGGGGTGCAGGACGCGTTCCATCACGACGACCGGGTGCTGACGATCTCGATCCACGAGGACGGGCGCTGGCCGCGAACCGGGGCGGTCGACGACCGGGCCGGCGGTGCGGCCCGCAATCTGCCGGTGCCCCGCGGCACGAACGACAGCGAGTTCGCGCTCCTGATCGAGCGGGCGGTCGTTCCCCTGGTGGACCGGTTCTTCCCCGACGCGCTGGTGATCCAGACCGGCGCTGACGGCCTGGCCGACGATCCGCAGGCTAAACTGGAGCTGTCGAACTGGGCGTTGTGGCGCGCGGTCGAGCGGCTGGTTCCCTGCGCGCCGCGTGTCCTGGTGGTCGGAGGCGGCGGCTACAATCCCTGGTCCGTCGCCCGCGCCTGGACCGGGATCTGGGCGGTGCTGAACGGGATCGATCCGGACGTTCCGACGCAGGGGGCGGCGGAGGCGGTGTTGCGGGGGCTGGTCTGGAACCACAGCAAAGGCCGCAATCCGCCGGAACACTGGTTCACCACGCTCGCCGACCGACCGAATCCCGGACCGGTCCGCGAGGAGATCCATCGCCTTGCGGAGGCCGTGCTGGCGCCATGAGACTGCTGCTGATCCAGGTATTGTTGCCGCTTCTTCTGGTCGCCGGAATCGCCCGGGCCGAGGAGCCCGCCCGTGTCCCGCTCGACATTCTGAGCGCAGGCGGTGTCGAGCACCGCTTCGAGGTCGAGATCGCGGCGACCCCCGAGGAGCGCGGGCGCGGGCTGATGTTCCGCGACGAACTCGCCGCCGACCGCGGCATGCTCTTTATTTTCCCGCGTCGGGAGCGCGTGGCCATGTGGATGCGGAACACCCGGATTCCGCTGGATATGCTGTTCATCGACGATGACGGTCGGGTGATCCAGATCCACCAGCGCACGGTACCTTACTCCGAGGCCACCGTCGCATCGCGCAAGCGGGTGCGCTACGTCCTGGAACTCCCCGGCGGCACCGCCGACCGGCTCGGTCTGGCGGTCGGCGACAGGGTGGTCGGCGCCGCGCTGCCGGCCCGTTAGAACAAAGCGCGATCAGCTCTGAGTCGACCGATCGCCTTCACTCGTGGCCCGGCTGGTGACGATGGACAGGTCAACCGAGCCGCTGTCGGGATCGACGCGGGCGCGGGCGATCTCGTAGCCGACATCGAGGATATCGGTCGGAAGATCGTTCCAGGCCATCACCCTGATCTCCAGCGAATAGCGCGGCCTGTCGAAGGTCGGCGACAGCATCTGTGTCCGATGCAGGAACCGGCCGTCGAAGACGATCGCTCCGCCGGCGGGCAGCCGGGGCGAGATCAGCTCGATATCGGGCCGGTCGGCGAGCGCCTCGGCGATCTCTTCGTCGTGCATGAGGGTTGCCGCCCGGCTGTCCCGGCTGAGAATCCGATCGGGATCGTCGAAAGCCGCGGTCAGTCGGCTCCAGAACGTCGATGGTTGTTCCGGGGCGGTCGCGATGGTCAGGCCCGGGGTGCGGTCGTCGACATCGTCGACGGCGACCCAGAAGGTCAGCATCCGGTTGTTCAAGCTGGTGAGGATCGCGTCGTAATGCCAGTGCGACGGCATCAGGGCATCGACCGGATCGTAGCGGCGGAACTGGCAGTACTCGGTGACGATGGCGATATCGTCGCCGAGGGCGGCGCGGGCGAAATCGAAGAACCTGGCCTCGACCAGCGTCCGAAGCAGGGTCAGCCGGGCTTTCGGACCCTCGCCCTCGCAGATGTCGACGAAGGTCCGCCACCACTTCGACTTCGGGTCGCGAACGGGGCGCCCGGTCAGATCCGGCGGCGGCAGCGCATGCGCGTAGCGTTGCAGCAGCGCCAGCGCCGGTCCCTGAAACAGGCCTGCGACGACGATCGGACGCTCGAAGGGCGCGCGCAGATCCATGGTCGATTCCTCTCCGCGGAGCCCTACGGTCGACGTCGAACCATCGTGAGGCCGTCGCCGATACCCAGCATGGCCATCGAGACCCGCGCGTCATCGCGGATCTTGGTGTTCAGCGCCCGGATCGCTTCGGTGCTCTCGGAGCGCTCGGACGGATCGGCGACGGCGCCCGACCACAATACGTTGTCGACCAGGATCAGGCCACCTGGTCGGACCAGAACCAGCGCCGCCTCGTAGTAGGCGTCGTAGTTCGTTTTGTCCGCGTCGATGAACACGAGATCGACCGTCCCGCTCTCGCCGCCGTCGATCATCGCCTGGAGGGTCTCCGTCGCCGGGGCGAGCCGGAGGTCGATCCTGTCGGCGACGCCGGCCTCCTCCCAGAACGGTCGCCCGATGCTGGTGTATTCGTCGCTGACGTCGCAGCAGATCAGGCGGCCGTCGTCGGGCATGGCCATCGCCATCCGCAGTGCCGAGTAGCCGGTGAAGGTGCCGACCTCGACGGCGCGGCGGACGTCGAGAAGCTCGACCAGAAACGCCATGATGTTGCCCTGGTCGGGAGAGATCTGCATGCCGGCGTGAGGCATGCCTGCGGTGCGACCCCGCAGCCGCGCGGCGATCTCGGGCTCACGTCCCCCGGTGCCGGCGAGGTAGGCATACAGGGCGTCGTCGAAGATGAGGGAGCGGTGCGACATGGTGCTCTCGCGGTCGGGAACGGGAAGGTGGGACCGGTCGGACAAGACCGGAATCGGCGAGGGCGCATATTCCGGCGGAGGCGGCCCTCGATGCAAGCTCCGGCTCGGTTGCGCGTGACCCTGGGGCACAAGCGACTTGCGGCGCCGGGCGGCTGCGGATATCCATCTGCGGAGGATGTCGGGGACTCGGGGTGTAGCGCAGCCTGGTAGCGCATCTGCTTTGGGAGCAGAGGGCCGGCGGTTCGAATCCGTCCACCCCGACCACGACCGCGGCAGTCCGGGGGCACAGCCGGCCGGAGCGCCCGCCGGGGTGCGGCGATACGAAGGAGCGGCCTTGCGATGATGGTGCGGATCTACAAGCCGGCGAAAACCGCGATGCAGTCGGGTCGGGCCAAGACCCGGGCCTGGATCCTGGAGTATCGCGCGGAGACCAAGCGCATTCCCGAGCCGCTGATGGGATGGGTGTCGGCCGGCGACACCACCAATCAGGTGCGGATCGAGTTCGACAGCAAGGACGAGGCCATCGCCTTTGCCCGCAAGCACGGTTTCGCGTTCACGGTCCAGGAACCGCACGAGCGCAAGCCGCAACCCAAGGCCTATGCCGATAATTTCGCGTTCGACCGGCGCAGCAACTGGACCCATTGATGCCGCCAGCCGCAGCTTCGGGGCGGCGCGTACGGGGCGCCCATAGCTCAACTGGATAGAGCATCCGCCTTCTAAGCGGACGGTTGCAGGTTCGAGTCCTGCTGGGCGCGCCATTTCTTACGACACCAGCTTCCTTGCGCGACACAGTGGGGGACTATCCTCGGTTATCGCAGGGAACTCCCGTCAGCTTAGGACTGGTGATCCAGCCGCGCCTATTGCATCGTCCCGTCATGAGACTATCGATCCGGATACCGCTGCTGGTAGCCGCCTGCGTGGTTGCTGCTGCCGCCGCAGCGACGGGCGTGTCCGCCTGGCGCATGAGTGTGGCGTTGCAGTCCGAGGCGGAGAAGCACCTGATAACGCTCCGGGAGTCGCGATCAGCATCGCTCACGGGGTATGTCGAGTCGCTTCGTGACCGTCTCATCACGATTACGACCGCAACGACAACGCTGAATGCGCTCTCGGAGTTCGAGTTCGCGGTCGGGGCGATCGACACAGACTTTGCGGCCGCCCAGGAGATCTTGCGAAACAGCTACCGACCGGCCGCGCCGGAGGGAACGCTTCACGGGCTCAGCTTCGAGGACTCGATCCGGATTGCACCGTATCGCGGAGTTCATGAGCGCTACGATCGGTGGTTCAGGGGGCTGACGGGATCGCTCGGCATTGACGACATCATGCTGGTCTCGCGGTCTGGTATGGTCGTCTATTCGACAGACAAGTCACCTCTGTTCGCCTCGAACCTGATGTCGGGGCCATGGCGCGACGGGCCCGCGGGTCGGCTGCTTCAGCGGTTGGCAAAGGGCGAGGCCCGAGGCGAGTTGATCTTCTCGGACATCTCGCCGCATCCGGCATACGAGTATGAGAGGCGGGCAGCCGGTGCGTTCGGCGTGTTCCCATCGGATGAGGAGCCTGACTCCGCCTCCCAGATTGAAGGGGCGGTGATCGTCACCCTGTCAGCGGACGCGCTCGTTGAGATCATGTCTTCCACCGCCGGGATGGGGGCAACCGGAGAGATCCACCTTGTCGGGCCCGACCGTTTGATGCGGGCGGGCTCGCACGTCGCGGTGTCCGGAGCCGGTGCGCCGACAGTGGACAATGAACCCGTTACCCGGGCCCTGGCGGGCGAGACCGGCGTAGCCTGGTTCAGGGATGAGCGCGGCGAGGAGGTCCTCGCGGCTTTCGAGCCGATCGAGATTCTGGGGCAACGCTGGGCTCTGCTGACGGAGGCCCATCGTGACGAGATATTCTCTCCGGTTGATGAGGCGGTCGAGGAGCTCCTGGCAGCCTTTGCGCTTATCCTGCTTGTCTCGACGGCAGTCGCAGCCTGGATCGGTCATTCCATTGCCGCCCCCATTGCGCGCATCGCCGACGAGATCGCGAACGCATCCGGATCGGTTAGCAGAGCCACGACCGACGGCCTGAGCCAACTTGCGAGCGGTCGGACGGCGGCGCCCGAAGTCCGCAGCATCGTCAACGGTATCAGGTCATTCATCGAGGCGGTCGGGTCGAGCGAACGCCGGCTCAACGCGCTGTTGGAGTCCGCGCCCGACGGAACACTGATCATTGATCGCGATGGCAGGATCGTCATCGCGAACAACAAAGCGGAAGAACTCTTCAAAGCAACGCGGGAGCAGCTGATTGGCATGTCGGTCGACATGGTGGTCCCGGAGGACAGGCGGCACGAGCACGAAGCGAGGCGCAAGGGCTTCATGCAGACCTCGACAGCTCGGGAGATGGGCGCCAACCTGAATCTGACCGCCCGGCGGTTGGACGGCTCGCTCTTTCCCGTCGAGATCTCCCTTAGCCCGATTGAAACAGAAGCCGGCAAGGTCGTCTTCGCGTCGGTTCGCGACGTCACGGCACGCGTAGAGGCACAACGAGCTCTGAAGGAAAGCCAGCGCGCTTCAAGCCTGCTCCGCGAAGCGCTCGACACGTTCGACGACTCGGTTGTCCTCTATGACAAGGACGAGCGGGTGATCTTCACCAATGACGCCTACCACCGGATCTATCCATCGGCTCCGCCACGCGACGCAATCGTCGGCCAGACCATGGAGCAACTGCTGAGAAGTTCGGTCGACGCCGGACAAGTCAGATCGCCGGAGGCGCAGAACGACCCGGAAGGTTGGATCGCGGGCGTTCTGGACGCTCGGCGGCGGGTGGAAGGCGGGACCTCTGAAACTACCCACGTGAACGGCCGCACTTACCTGGTGCGTTGGAGCCGGACGACCGAAGGCGGCATGCTCGTCGTCCGCTACGACACGACGGAACAGCGGAAAGCGGAACAGTGGGTCCGCGAACAGCGCGCCCTGCTACGGTCTCTTATCGATACGATCCCCGATCTGATTTTCGTGAAAGGACCCGATGGCCGGTTCATAACCGTGAACGCAGGCTTTGGTTCGCTGGTGGGGATTTCGGTTGAGGAGATAGTCGGCAAGACCGACTTCGACGTTGCCCCGCGACAGATCGCGGAGGAGTTCGCCGCCCAGGATGCGGAGGTCCTGCGAACCCTGGAGCGCCGAACTGTCGAAGGTGAGATCGCTCTCTCCGATGGCAGCGTCGCCGAGTACGAAACGACCAAGGTGGCAATGCTCGGGCCTGACGGAGAACCGTCTGGGATCATTGGCATAGCCCGCGATGTTACAGCTAGAAATCAAGCCACCAAACACCTTAGGGAAAGCGAGGAGCGGATCAAGACCATCCTCGACGCGAGCCCGGCAGGGTGCGGAATTGTCAATCAGAACGGGGGGGTCGAGTTCTGTAACGATCGCGCGTCGTTGATGCTCGGCTATACCAAGGACGAGCTTCATCGGATGGACGCCGGCCAGCTCTACGCCGACCCGAGTTCCCGGGCGGAACTGCTCGAAGAGGTGCGCGGCAGCGGCGCTGTCTGGAACCGCGAAGTCACGATGAAGCGCAAGGATGGAACCGCGTTCGAGGCGTTGCTGTCGATGCTGCGCATGAACCTGTCGGAAGGTCCACGGATCGTGACCTGGATCTACGACATCGCCGACATGAAGAAACTGGAGCGTGATCTCCTGGAGGCGAAGGGGGCGGCGGAGGCGGCGGCGGCGGCCAAGGCCAACTTCCTTGCGACGATGAGCCACGAAATCCGGACGCCGATGAACGGTATCGTCACCATGGCGGAGATTCTCGACGGCACGCGGTTGAGCGCCGACCAACGCGATATGACCAGGACGATCCGCCAATCCTCGGAAGCGCTGCTGACGATCATTAACGACATTCTCGACTTCTCGAAGATCGAGGCGGGAAAGCTCGCGGTCGAGCATGTTCATTTCGATCTGCTTGAGCAGATCGAAAGCGTCCTCGACCTGATCGCTCCCCGTGCCGAGGCTGCCAGCCTCCTGCTTCTGGCCAATCTCGAAAGCGCCATACCGGCGACGGTTGCCGGAGACCCCACGCGGATCCGTCAGATCCTGCTCAACCTGCTTGGCAATGCGGTCAAGTTCACGGAGGTGGGATCCGTAACGCTTCGTGTACGCGGCGTCGCCGCCGAAAACCGCCGTCACACCTTGCGCTTCGAGATCCAGGACACCGGAATCGGCATGAATGAGACGCAGGTGGCCGGCCTGTTTGAGGCGTTCTCCCAAGCTGACGGCTCCACGGCGAGACGGTTCGGCGGAACCGGGCTCGGATTGGCGATCTCCAAACAGTTGGTTGAGATGATGGGAGGGGCGATCGGGGTCGTTTCCGAGCCCGGCGCAGGCTCGACATTCTGGTTCGAGTTGTCTCTCGATGCGGTTGGGAACGCCGTCGCGGGGCCGGACGATGATCTGTCGTCCGCTCGAGTTCTTCTCGTTGGACACGACCGCCTGGAGGCCGAATCGATCGGCTCGGCACTGCGTCTGGGCGGGATCACCCAGGTCGCCTGGGCCGAGGACCCCGGCAACATCCCGACCCCAGCTCAGGACGGCCGGGTCGACCTGCTGGTGCTTGACGGCCGTCCCGGGATCCCCTCCGTCGTCGAGTGGGGGCGGATCGTGCCGGCCCAGCTCGAGCTGGACGATCCGCATGCGATCGTGACGGCGCCGCACATGGCACTTTCTTCCCTCCAATTGACCCAGAGCGTGTTTCCGCACGAGAAGTTGCTCGGGACGATGACTGTGCCGGTTCGATGCCGGAGGCTTTGGGCTTATGTGGCGGTCGCTCTTGGCAAGCGGCCGCCGGAAAGCCTTGAGGAGGTATCCGATGAATCCAAGGTCTTCGCACCGCCGGACGCGGATATCGCCAGGGCGCACGATGCGATGGTGCTGGTCGCCGAAGACAACCCCACGAATCAGATGGTAATTGCTCGGGTGCTGAACCGTATGGGCGTCGCCCACGAGATCGCCGACAATGGCGAAGTCGCGCTGACGATGCTCGCCGAACGACCATTCAATCTTCTGCTGACGGACTTCCATATGCCGGTCATGGACGGTTTCGACCTCACACGTCGGATACGCGCCCGCGAAATTAGCGAGGGCGAGGCGCATCTGCCGATCGTGGCTCTGACGGCGGATGTGCTGCCGGAAACGGCGCGGAAATGCGAGGAAGTCGGGATGGACGGTTACCTTCGCAAACCGATCGAACTCGGCCGCCTCGAAGACGTGCTTCGCACCCATGTCCCGGCCGCCTTCGAACTCCGGCGCGTTGCGCCAAGTCCCGTCGCCTCGGCGGCCGGACGGAGCGAGGCCACGGTGGAACCGTCCCCGCTGCCCGACGTGCGAAGCCGGATCGCCGGCGTGGATCCTGATGTCTTCGATCCGGACGCCTTGAATGACGCGTTCGGAGAGTTCAATGAAGACGCTGCGGCGTTCGTGATGTCGTTTGTCGCCTCGGCAGGGCCGGAGGTCGCTGCGATCAACGTCGCCTTCGAGGACGGTGACTATGCCGAAGCCCGGCACCGTGCCCATGCAATGAAGGGGGCCGCCCTGTCGACCGGCGCCATCCGCCTGGGGCGGTTGATGAAGGACATTCAGGACAGCCTCGATGAGGATGACACGGACACCGCCGACATCTATCGGGAAGGGCTGTCTGAAACCTACGACGAACTTGTCTCGGCGCTCGCGCCGCTCGGAAGCTGAACCAGGGGGACCCCTCATGGCCGACCCGAAGGTCACGCTCGACAGGCTCCGCATCCTGCTGGTGGAGGATCAGCCGTACATGCGGCAGATCATTCGGCAGACCCTGGAGCGGCTCGGTGTCGAGAACATTTACGAGGCGGAGGACGGCGGCGAGGCGTTGAAGATGACCGTGCGCCTGCGTCCGGACGTCGTGTTCTGCGATGTCCACATGGAGCCGGTCAACGGGGTCGATTATCTGGCCAAGCTGCGGGCATTCAAGAACGATGAGATTGCGCGAACACCCGTCGTGTTCCTGACCGCCGACGCGGGCGAGACAACCGTGCTCCAGGGCAAGAAGCATCGGGTGGACGGTTACGTCGTCAAACCGACATCCGCTGCCAAGCTGATCGCCAACATCAACCGGCTGCTGGGGCCGGTAATCTCGACTCGCTAATCGGACCCGGAATCGGACCCGGCGGCTGTCCGCCTGACGGTCTCTGCGTCACCGGCATCCCGTATGGCCCGGGTCCAGGTTTCCAGAGTCTTTGGGCCGAGGCCCAGGTGGTCCAGCAGACGAACCATGCTCTCGCACTCTGCCGCCACCTGCCGGCCGGACGTCAGGGTAGCGAGATGACGCTCCATACCTCCGTACAGTCGCAGCACATTGTCGATCTGTTCCAGCAGTCGGCGCTTGACCGAGCCGACCTTCGAGCCGGCCATCAGGGTGGTCAGATAGAGAAGCTGCTGTGGACCGGTGTCGAGATCGACGGTGATCGTCTCCATCGCCTCTGCGAACCCTCGGGTTCCGCCGGCGGTTTCCAGCACCGCGTAGCGGTCGGTCAGACGAGCGGCAAGGCGGGGACCGCCGAGAAACTCCGGATAGATCTGCGTGCATCGGCGCACCAGCCGGAGGATTGCCGTTCGCTCCGAAGCGGGCGTGCCGTCACCGAGGGGGGCGTCTCTTCGGAGCGCGTGGTCGAGCGATAGGAGCATCGTGTCGCGGGTTTCTCCCAGGACTCCGTCCCCGATCAGTCGGGCGAAGCGGGTCAGGTTCGGGTCGTCCGTTTCAACCCGACCCGATGCCAGCGATGCGATCCAATCCAGGCGGCCCACCGCAAACGACTGCTTTCCTGCGAGATCTCCCGACACGGTGTGGTCCATCATGTAGTCGCTGAGCCAGCGATCGACGACTGCCAGGCCGGCGGGGTTCTCGACTTGGGCCAACAGCGCGATCAAATGCATCATCTTTGCGAAACGCGTTCGGTCACCCGTCAGCGTTGCGGCCATGACGGCGTCGGCCTCGCCGAGGTCGTCGCCATGCGCTGGTGGCTCGAGCCCGTTCAGAAGCGCGACGGTGTCGCGATCCTTGCCGACCGGCTTGTGATGCCGGCCGATCCGTCGAACGTCGTCGATCAGCCGGAGCAGGACATCGACCCGGCACGTCGTGTCCTCGCCCTCCGGCGTCTGCAGGGCGGCGACCCGCCGGACCGCCTTCTCGACGAGCGACCCGCGGTCGAGCAACTGATCGAACAGGTGCGGGGTCAGAAGGCATTCGAGGACACCGACGTCGTGGGTCTCGATCCATTCGTGAAACAGCAGCTTGATGCAATAGCGGGCCCGGGGTTTCAGGAGATCGGAGACGTGGTTGCAATCGGGCGCATCATGAATGGCGCCGACCGTCGGTTCCTTCGGCAGGGGAGATCGCGTCTTCTCGACCAGTATGTCTTCGGTCACCGAACCGCTGACCGCGGAGACTCGGGCACGGACCAGGCGCATGCCGGTGACCTGCGGCCGCCGGAGCAGCTCTTCACCGTAGCGTCGGGCCTCGCCAGCGCGCGCTCCCATGAACTCGATTGTCCAGACGCCGTCCCTCTCGATGTAGAGGTCGAACGTCTCATCGAACTTCGGCATCTTGGTTACCGTCTCAGATTTCCATCCCGAGTGCCTTGCCGGCCGCGATCCTGACAGCGGTCAACGACGGCGGCTTGATGACATATCCGCTGATGCGAAGCTGGCGCGAGATTACCAGGGCCTCGTCGCGCTCTTCCGACGTGACGAGGATGACCGGTGTATTTCGGACAGTGGGCGGCCCCTCGAAACGCAACTTGGTCAGGAACGTCAACCCGTCCTCCGGCCGCATATGAACGTCGCAGAATATCATGGCGGGACGGCGCGAAGTGGTTGCCTCCATCGCCGACAAGCCGTCGCCGGCCTCGTGAAGATCCGAGAATCCCAGACGCCGCAGCATGCGCTGCAACAGATCACGTGCGATCGACTGATCGTCGACAACGAGGATTGGAATGTTGGAATAGTCCAGCTTCATACAGGTAGAGATCCTCGAAGGTCTTGTCCGTCATCCGTGCCGCGATGGTACTCCGACGGCTCGCGATCGGACAGGCCACGCGGCGTTTCGGGCATCGGCTGACTCGGGTGCGGCGGTGTCCGGGGCCTGTCATCGACGGCGACCCTGGCACCCGCCGTCCTGCGTCCGACCCGGGTATCTTCGACAACCGGTTGTGATCGACTTCGCCCGGTGCTCGACTCTCTCCACTGCGACGAGGGCCGATGTGACACCCGATGCATTCGTCAGTATCGGGGCCGGTGAAATCCGGTGGATGCGGCGGCAGCCGCCGCCAATGGCTGGCTGTTCGACATCACCGAGGACGAGGCGCTGGAACGGTTGCTGGAGCTGAACGCGAAGCGGTCCGGCTCAAACGCCGGTTCACCGCGGTCCGTCGTCACCCCACGAGGGGTTGAATGCCCGCCCGCGAGGGGATACCTGTTCGCCCGGTCGAGGCGGTCCGGGGCCGACCGTCGACGCGCCCCGGTGGGCGGCGGTGCGGCTTCCGGAGCCTCATTCGGGCCGCGGCATGCGGCAGGAACGGTCGATAATGACAGCGGAACGAAACGCGCAGCAGAGGGGCGGAGACGGCGTCGCCTCCGTACCGATCGACGAGCGGGCCGTTCACATCGCCTACCGGCTGTTCAATGCGCCACGGGCCGAGTGGCCCTATCCGCATGCCTGCTTCGCCGACGCGCTGCCGGAGGACCTTTTCGCTGCCCTGAGAGCGTTGAACCTCGCCGACCTCGACCATGACGTCCGTGCGCCGGTCACGGGGGTCGCGGCGGCCGAGGCCCATCGCTTCACCGTGAACGTCACGCCGGAGTCGATTCGGGACGGCGCCCCGCTGCATCCGCTGATCCGATACGTCTACGACGTGCTGTCGCATCCGATCTGCGTCCACGCGCTCTCGCGGGTCTTCGCCCGCGAGGTGGCGTCCGCCTTCGGCCGCAGCGACCTGCCGCTGGCGTCGACGATGCTGATGGTCGAGGACCGCACCGGCTACGCCCTGCTGCCGCATACCGACGTGCCGCACAAGGCGGTGACGCTGCTGATCTACCTGGCGGAGGAGGGGGACGATCCCGATCTCGGCACCGAAATCTACATTCCGGCTCCCGGTGTGTCGCTGTCTGGCGGGTTCCCGATGCGCGGCCGGTTCCGGCGAAGCCCCTTTCTGCGGGTGGCGACGGCCGCGTACCGGCCGAACGGCGCGCTGATGTTCCCGCCGTCCGCGCGCTCCTTCCACGGGGTGAAGGAGGTCGTGGGCGAGAACCGGGTCCGCCGCCTGCTGCAGTTCCAACTCATGGTCGACGACCCGGCGATCCGGCGGGTCGACGATACGCGCGGCGCGACCGCCTGACCCGAAACCGCCTGACCCGGGCCCGTCAGAGCGCGCGGATCACACCGTAGATCACCCGGACCTTGTCGCCGAACTGCGGGTTTCCGGGCAAATAGGGCATCGCCCCGGTGGTCTCAAGGCGGGCGATCAGGCCTTCGTCCTCGAGGCCCGACAGCATGGTCTCGAAACCGCGAGTCTGCCAGAAGTCGTCGCGGCTCGTGAAGACCGCGACGCCGCCGGGGCGCAGAACCCGTATCCATTCGCGGCAGAGCGGCGCCGCCTCCACATAGGTCAGCACGCCGATGCACAGAACCCCGTCAACGGAATCGGCGCTCATGGGCAGCGGCCCGTTCAGGTCGACGGCCCGTAGATCGGCGTAGATCTCCTTGCTTCGGGCGATCTCCAGGCTGGACGCCGACATGTCGTAGCCGATCAGCGGGCCGCCGCAGCCGGCCTCGCGCAGGGCCGCCCCGGTCATGCCGGTGCCGCAGCCGCAGTCCAGGACCCGGGCCGTCGCGAACCCGTCCAGGTGCCTGGACAGAAACTCCGCCGCGCGGGTCGGCGCCTCGTAGCCCCACTGCCTCAGATCCGCGTCGTAGTCGTCGGCCCAGGCGTCGTAGCTGGCGGCATTGGTCGTGCCGTCCATCGATACCTTGCCGTCGCCTCGGATGATCTTATCGAAATCGGTCACGGTCGAAGCCCTTCCGGTCGTGGCGGTCGTTGTCAGGGTGAGCGGCCAAGCCTAACGGGGCGATCGCCATTGTCGACCCCGCCGGCGATCGCCGGCCTTCAGGACCGATTGGTCGAGTAGGGCAAGGTTCGGATCGTGGAGCTCTGTGGGGCGGCCCCGGCCGCCATGGGTCGCGAGGGCCGGGACCGCCTTCACACCGGACGACGCCGCCGGAGGCACGGGCTCCCCGGCGGGTCAGTTGGCAATGATGTGTCGATCGGCTCCGGCGGGTAGGCGCCCCGGCCGCAGTGACATTTCACGCCGCCGCACCGCGGGCGAGCGCCTTGGCCGGATCCACGAACGGCACGGGCACGATGGCGGCCGCGCGCTGGCCCTCGGGCGTGTCGACGATGGCGCCGGTGCCCACCGCGTCGTCGCCCACCGGAGCAAAGCCGAGCGCGATGTTGCGGTGCAGGCGCGGCGAATAGATCGCGCTAGTGACCACGCCTTCATGACCCTCACCCCCGAACCGTGCCGGCCAACGATGGAGATTGGCGGCGATCGGATCGCCAAGGATCTCGATCCCGACCAGCCGCCGCTCGACACCCGCCTGCGCGAGCCGTCGCAAGTCGGCCCTGCCGACATAATCCGCGTCCAGGTCGAGGGCGACCAGCCGCTCAAGCCCGAGTTCAAAGGGATTGTTCTCCGCCGTCATGTCGGCCCCGTAGGACAGCAGGCCGGCCTCGAGACGGCGGATCGCGTTGGGCCCGGCCGGCGCCACGCCGAGGTCGGCCCCGACCTCGAAGAGCCGCTCCCACAGGGCGTCTCCGAACCGGCCGTCGCGCAGGAAAATCTCGTATCCGAACTCGCCGGACCAGCCGGTGCGGGCGACCAGCATCGGCACGCCGTCGAGATCAACCTCGCGGAATCGGAAATACTTCAGCTCGGCGATCCAGTCGCCGAAGATGCGGGTCATCAGGGCGCCGGATTTTGGCCCCTGAACCTGTAGCGGCGATACATCGGGCTCGCCCACGGCGACGGCCCAGCCACCCGCGCGCGCCAGGGCCTTGACCCAGAGCAGCAGATCGCCGTCGGCCAGCGACATCCAGAACCGGTCTTCCGCGAGTTTCAGCAGGACCGGATCGTTGAGGACGCCGCCGTCATGATCGCAGATCAGCACGTATTTGGCCTGACCGACCTGCATCTTCGTAAGGTCGCGCGGCGTGAGGTGCTGGACGAAGGCAGCGGCATCGGGACCGGCGATCTCAACCTGGCGTTCGGCGGCGACATCCCAGACTGTCACGTCGCGGATCAGCGACCAGTAATCGGCCTCGCCGGCATAGGCCACCGGCATGTACATGTGATTGTAGATGGTGAACGCCGACGCTCCCCACCGTCGGGTGGCGGCGTAGAACGGCGAGGTGCGAACCCGCGGCCCGAACACGATCTGCGCCGCCGGTTCGCCGACGATGGCGGGCTGCAGGGTATCGAAATGGTCTGTCATGTCGGCGGTCTCCTCCCTCTCGATCGCCGGTTTGCCGGCGTATTGCCTGTCGGCCTGTTGAGCGGAGGGTAGGGATGGTGACGGAACTGTCTGTTCCAGCTGCGACGAAGACTTCGGATCTGATGTAATTCTTTCAGATTGTTCGCCAGGCGACAGAGTGTTCGTAACTGGAACATGTTGTGATGTCGGAGTATTCTGATCCTGGTCAAATAGTCGGATCGGGGATACTCGTGGGCTGCTTTCGGTCACGGTTGGCTCCTTCATCGCCATGACGAGGGGCCGGTCGGTGCCGAAGCGCTTTAGCTTTTGTTGACCCGGAGCAAGCTGCCCCTCAAATCGCCGGGGGTCCGTCTCGGTGGACCGGGCCGCAGTTCGATACGGGGACGAAAAAAAACCGCCCTCGAAAGCCGATGCGGCCGGGCGGATTTGGACCTCCGTTTAGCCGCATTTATTAAGCGCCCGCAAGCAGGATGCAAATCGGCGCTGACTGCAATCTGGCGATCCGCCGCCCGGGGGTCAAGCGGAATCAGGTTACCGTCGACGGCCGGCTACGGTTTCGCGATGCCAGATGTAGAGGCCGCTGGCGATCACCAGGAGCGAACCCGCGAGGGTCCAGAGGCCGGGAACGTCCCCCCAGAACACCAGACCGAGCAGCACGGCCCAGACCAGGCTCGTGTACTTGAACGGACCGACGAGGCCGACCTCGCCGTACTTCAGGCTCTCGATCATCAGTCCTTGGGCGAAGGCGACGAGCACGGACGTACCGAGAAACATCAGGAAGTCGAGCGGGCGCAAGGCGACCCATCCGAACGGCAGCGTGAGAAGGCCGGCGAACCCGACGATCGCCGTCGAGACGATCAGCACCATGAGCGTCGACTCTCCTCCCGTGCCCATCTTCCGTGTCACGATATCGCGCAACGCCCCGATCAGGGCGGCGGCGATCGGGATCAGAGCGACGATGCGGAACATCTCCGGGGTCGGGCGGACCATGACCACAACGCCGGCGAACCCGACGGCGACCGCACTCCAGCGTCGCCAGCCGACCGGCTCCGCCAGCAGCAAGGCCGCCAGCGCGGTGGCGAAGATCGGGCCGGCGAAGGAGATGGCGATGGCGTCGGCGATGGGAAGCAGGGAGAGCGAGGTCACGAACAGGAACGTCGAACTGGCCATCAGCCCACCGCGGGCCAGGTTGAGCGGCCAACTCCGGACGCGCAGGACACCGCCACGACCGGTCGCAACGGCCCAGCAGTAGACCAGCAGAACCACCAGGCCGCCACGCAGCGCCAGGACCTGACCGACCGGATAGCGCTCGGTCAGCCATTTGGCGATCGCATCGTTGACTGTCAGGATGCCGGCGGCGGCGACCATCATGATGATGGCCTTGGCCGGGGCGGAGGAGCCGGAGGCGGGCAGGGCGGGAGCAACCATCGCGATCAGTCATACGCCTGTCGCGACGTGCAGGGAAGGCGTCCCGAGGGCGCGTTCCCGCTTGGCCGGCTCCCGCTCGCGGTGCTATCACCCGCCCCATGCTCTCGATCCGCAACATCACCGTGCGCGTGGCCGGCCGCGTCCTGATCGAGGACGCCTCGGCGACGATTCCGCCCGGCCACCGGGTCGGACTGGTCGGGCGCAACGGCACCGGCAAGTCGACCCTGCTGAAGGTCATCGTCGGCGAACTGCAGACCGATACGGGATCGGTCAGCCTGACCGGGCCTTTCGCCCTCAACAACGCCATCGGCTGGGTCCGCCAGGAAGCACCGGGCGGCACCGAGACGCCGATCGACCATGTTCTGGCCGCCGACAAGGAGCGCGCCGACCTGCTCGCCGAGGCGGAGACCGCGACCGATCCCAACCGGATCGCCGAGGTCCAGACCCGTCTGGTCGATATCGACGCCCATGCCGCGCCGGCGCGGGCGGCGCGGATCCTGGCCGGCCTGGGGTTCACCGAGGACATGCAGAACCGTCCGCTCTCGGAGTATTCCGGTGGCTGGCGGATGCGCGTGGCGCTCGCCGCCGTGCTGTTCCAGGAGCCGGAGCTGCTTCTGCTCGACGAGCCGACCAACCACCTGGATCTGGAAACCACGGTCTGGCTGGAGCAGCACCTCAAGGCCTATCCCAAGACCCTGGTGATCGTCAGCCATGACCGCGACCTGCTGAACGCGGTGCCGACATCGATCCTGCATGTCGAGCGGCTCGGCCTGACCCAGTACACCGGCAACTACGACACCTTCGAGAAGATGCGTGAGGAGCGCCTGGCGCAGATCGAGGCCGAGCGCAGTAAGCAGGACGCCCAGCGCAAGCACCTGCAGGCTTTCGTCGACCGGTTCCGGTACAAGGCCTCGAAGGCCCGCCAGGCCCAGAGTCGGATCAAGATGCTGGAGAAGATGGAGGTGATCCCGGCGGCCGTGGCCGACCCGGAGACCCGCTTCCGCTTCCCCGAGCCCGACGAACTGGCACCGCCGCTGCTGGCGATCGACAAGGCGTCGGTCTCCTATACGCCGGGCAAACCGGTGCTGCGGCACCTGGACCTGCGGCTCGACCCGGACGACCGCATCGGCCTGCTGGGCGCGAACGGCAATGGCAAGACCACGCTGGCGCGCCTGATCGCGGGCGAGCTTCAGAACGAGACCGGCGAGGTTCACCGGGCGGCCAAGCTGCGCGTCGGCTACGTCGCCCAGCACCATGCAGACGAGCTCGACCCGAGCGAGACCGCGGTCGAACACCTGTCGCGCCGGCTGAAGGGCCAGGCGGTCGACCGGGTGCGGGCCCGGCTCGGCTCGGTCGGACTGACCCAGGACAAGCAGACGACCCGGGTCGGGGCGCTGTCCGGCGGCGAGAAGGCGCGGCTGTCGCTCGCCCTGGTGATGGCCGACGACCCGCACGTCCTGGTGCTGGACGAACCGACGAACCACCTCGATATCGACGCGCGCACCGCGCTGGTTCAGGCGATGAACGACTTTCCGGGCGCCGTCATCCTGATCAGCCACGACCGGCGCCTGATGGAGCTGACGGTCGACCGGCTGTGGTTGGTGGCGGACGGCACCGTATCGCGGTTCGACGGCGACCTGGCGGCCTATCGCGACCGCATCCGCGACGATCGGCGGGGCGAGAGGACGCGCGACAGGGACGGGGACAAGGTCAACAAGAAGGACCAGCGGCGACAGAATGCCGAGGTCCGCCGCCAGACGGCTGAACTGCGCAAGGCCGCGAAGGATGCGGAGAAGGCGCTCGAGAAGCTGGTGTCGCAGCGCGACGCCGTTGTCCAGAAGCTGGGCGACGCCAGCACCTATGACGGCTCGACCGCCGAGTTGCAGCGACTGATCCAGCGCAAGGCGGAACTGGACGCGGCCATTGCAAAGGCCGAGGAACACTGGCTGGAGACCGCCGAGGCGCTCGAGGCGACGGCGGCCTGACAGCGGCAAAGGGAGGAACGGGAATGGCCAAGACGATCGACGCCGCGAGCCTGAAGGCGGCACTGGACGGCGGCAGCGAGATCGCGCTGATCGACGTGCGCGAGCAGGCGGAGTACGGCGCGTCGCACCCGATCCTGGCGGCCAACATCCCGCTCGGTCAGCTGGAGCTGCGGGTTGGCGAACTGATCCCGCGCCGCTCGACCCCGATCGTGGTCGAGGACGCGGGCGAAGGGCTGGCACAGCGAGCTGCCGACCTGCTCGAGCGGTTCGGTTACAGCGATGTGGCGGTGCTCGACGGCGGTACGCCGGCCTGGGGGGCGGCCGGTTTCGAGCTGTTCAGCGGCATGTACGTGCCATCCAAGGCGTTCGGCGAATTCGTCGAGCATGCCTACGAGACGCCATCGGTCTCCGCCGACGAACTGAAGGCGATGATGGAGTCCGGAGAGAAGCTGGTGGTGCTCGACAGCCGGCCGATGGACGAGTACCGGGTCATGAACATCCCGAAGGGGATCGATGTGCCCGGCGCCGAACTGGTCTACCGGGTCGGCGAGGTGGCGCCGGATCCGGACACCACCATCGTGGTCAACTGCGCCGGCCGCACCCGGTCGATCATCGGCGCCCAGTCGCTGATCAATGCGGGCCTGCCGAACAAGGTCGTCGCCCTGCGCAACGGGACCATGGGATGGCACCTGTCCGGATACGGGCTGGAGCACGGCAACGACCGCACCGCGCCTGCGCCGGATTCCGAGACCCTCGCGCAGGCGGTCGCCCGCGCCGAGGCCTGCGCGGCGCGCTTCGGGGTGCAGTCGGTCGATGCGGCCACGCTCGAGACATGGCGCGGCGAGCGCGACCGTCGGACGCTGGCGCTTCTCGACGTGCGCACGGTCGAGGAGTTCGAGGCGTCGCGCATCGCCGACAGCCGCCACGCGCCGGGCGGCCAGCTCGTCCAGGCGACCGACAGTTATCTGCCGGTGCGCAACGCCCGGGTGGTCCTTGTCGACGACCGCAGGGTGCGGGCGCTGATGACCGCGAGCTGGCTGGTCCAGCTCGGCTGGACGGACGTCCATGTGCTCGAGAGCGGGCTAGACGGGCAGGAGATCGCCTCGGGTCCCTATGTCCCGGACGTGCTCGGCCTCGACGCGCTGCCGTCGGTGAGCGCCGTTACCGCAGACAAGGCGCGGGAACTGGCCGGTGCCGGAGCGGTGATCCTCGATCTCGCCAAGGCGCTGGACTACCGCGACGCCCATCCCGAGGGCGCCTGGTGGGCCGGCCGCGTGGCGATCGCCGACAATCTGGCGAAGATACCGTCGGACGGCACGCTGGTGCTGACGTCGCCGGACGGCGTGCTGGCGCGTTTTGCCGCCGCCGATCTGGCCGAAAGCGGGCGCGACGTCCGGGTCATCAATGGCGGCACGGCGGCGTGGAAGGCCGCCGGGCTGCCGATGCAGAGCGGCATGACTGCGGTTCTGTCGGAGCCCAACGACAGCTACCTGCGGCCCTACGACCGGACCAACAAGGCCGAGATCGAAAAGGCGATGAACGACTATCTCACCTGGGAGGTGGCGCTGGTCGAGCAGATCAAGAAGGCGGGGGGCATCAGCTTCCGCCACTACCCGGCCTGAGGTCGCGCCAGGCCGGCTCCGTCAGAGGGTCGGCCCATCCGCCAGACGGCTGTCGAGCACGAGTTCGCGGAACCGGCCGTAGAGCCTGCGTTCCAGGTGGTGGCCGACCATGGAATCCATGATGGAGAACGCCGCGTCGCGCTCCATCGCTGGCTTGTAGTCGCGGCGGTCTGTCAGGGCCGTGAAGACGTCGACCACCGCCGTGCAGAGCGACATCTCGTGGATCTGTCCCCGGGTCTGGCCGTCGGGATACCCGCCGCCGTCGAGCCGTTCGTGGTGATGGCGCACGGCGGCCACGAGGTCGGGCAGATCGCGGTAGCCGTCGGCGACGATCTGGGCGCCGAGCACCGGATGCTCGTTCATCACGACGCGCTCCTCGGTGGTCAGCCGGTCGGGCTTGGCCAGGATGGACAGCGGCACTTTGAGTTTGCCGACATCGTGGAGCAGCCCGGTTTCCGCCATGAGCTGAAGCTGGTCCTCGGGCACGCCGATCGCCCGCCCGAATGACGCCATCAGAATCCCGACCCGCAGGCTGTGGGCGAACGTGTTGTCGTGATGGCCGCGCAACTGGTGCAGCATGGGGGCGACGCTCGGGTCGTCGGCCAGCGCGACCACGTTGTCCGCTGCCCGGGCCACCGCCCGCCGTCCGTCCCGGTCGATTCCGCCGTCTGCGACCATGTCCTCCAGCCGGGAAAACAGCTGGCGGCCGCTGGTCATCACCTTGGCGGCGGGCCTGGAGATGGCGCTGACGGCCTCGTCCTCGCTGCCGCTGCCATAGGCCCGCCAGAACGCGTCGAGGAATTCGCCGGGGGAGAGGTCGCCGGTCAGTGCCGCATCGATGATTCCCTCCTCGAGCAGACGCCCGAGGCTGAGGGTCATCTTCGGGCCGATCATGACGACGAGGGTGCCACGCCCCTGGGAGACCATCCGTGCCTGCTGCGCCAGCCAGGCGCCATCTCCGCCGACCAGCTGGTCCTCGATCATCACCACGTCGGGAACGGTTTCGAACGCTTCCGCAGCGGCCGGGTTGTTCTTCGTCACGGTGATGTCGAAGGTGTTGCGCAGCGTGTTCAGCACGGCGGCGTATCGCCCCGGCCGTCCGGTGCAGAACACCAGCCGCGCGCCCCGCCCGTTTGTCGCCCCCGTTATCGCCACCCGCATCCCCCGGTCATTCGCTCGCCTGCATTCGGCCGCCTGGATCCGGCCACGCAGACGAACTATGCGCGAACCGATTGAAAAGGCGTTAACTCACCCGCCGCCGGCAACATCGGCGATATCCGAAAGCCGGTCGAGGCCGGCGGCGACATCGGCGATCAGATCGTCGGGATCCTCAATACCGGTGTAGAAACGAACGATCGGGCCGGCATACGGCCAGTCGGTCGCGCTGCGTTCCAGGGTGATGTCCGTCGGTTTGACCAGGCTCTCGAAACCACCCCAGCTGGCGCCCATGCCGAACAGTTCGAGGCCGTCGTAGAACGCGGCCAGCGCCTGGTCTGGAACAGGCTTGAACACCGCCGAGAACAGGCCGCTGCAGCCGGTGAAGTCGCGTTTCCACAAGGCGTGGTCGGGGTGACTCTCGAGGCCCGGGTGGAGGACGCACTCGATCTCCGGTCGGCTTTCCATCCAGCGCGCCAGGGCGAGGCCGTTGGCTCCGGTCTCGCGCAGCCGCAGTTCCATGGTCCGCAGACCGCGTGCCGCCAGGAACAGGTCGTCCGGCGCCACGTAGTGCCCGTGCAGGCGGACCGTGCTGCGGATCCTCTCGCTGTATTCTCGCGTGCTGGCGATGAGCCCCATGATCAGGTCGGAATGACCGCCGATGTACTTGGTCACCGCCTCGTTCACGATGTCGACCCCGAGCGCGAAGGGGTCGCAGAACAGCGGGGTGCCCCAGGTGTTGTCCATCATCACCACCGCGCCGGCCTTGTGGGCCGCTTCGGCGATGGCCGGAATGTCCTGCACCTCGAAGGTCTGCGATCCCGGGCTTTCGGTGTAGACGCATCGGGTGTTCGGCCGGATCAGCGCGGCGATACCGCCGCCGATCCTCGGGTCGTAGTAGGTCGTCTCGACGCCGTATTTCGCCAGCACGTGATCGCAGAACCTGCGGGTCGGGAAGTAGGCGGTGTCGGTCATCAGCAGGTGGTCGCCGGCCTGCAGCACGGCGAGCAGGCCGGCCGTGATCGCCGATAGACCGGAGGAGGTCATGACCACGTCACCGGCGCGATAGATCTCGCAGAGCGCGGCTTCGAGACGGAAGGTGGTCGGCGTACCGCTCACCCCGTAGGTGACAGGGGCGTCGACGCCCTCGGGGTAGTTGGGCGGCGGCGCCGCGCGAACACCGCGCCAGGCATCGAGGCTGGGGGCGAGAACCGTGGAGGCGTGGAATACAGGTGTATTTACCACGCCTTTGAACTCATGCGGCGTGCGCCCGGCATGGACGAGACGGGTGCGGGTCTTGTGGCGGCGGTCTTCGGCCATCGGATCCTCGGTTCGGTTGCGGCGTCTAACAGTCGGGAAGTCGGTGGAGACAGCGTCGGATCGCAGTCTCGGATTGTCTTGTCGCAAGAACAAGTGCGTGTGGTCCGCAGACCTCGAAAGCTTGCTTTTCAGGTATTCACCATGTTGGAATGATCAGGTTCCGGGCGGACTGCTCCCTTTGACGGCATCCATTCGGCAATTGCACGCCTTTTAAGCAGTTGTCTGGCGTGTCGGGGGAGGGAATGTCGCGGAATTCGGTCGTCGCCGTCCTGGCAAGGTCCTTGCGAAGACAATGGCCCGGGATCGCAGCGGTCGATCCAGTTACAACGATAACCTGGGTGGGTTTCACATCATGAAGAAGGTCAGCCTTTTGGCTCTGGGCGCGGGGTTCCTGGCCAGCCTCGCGTTTACTCCCGAGCCGGTCCTGGCACAGGACAGCACGCTGGAGATCGTCAAGAACCGCGGCATTCTGCGCTGCCAGGTCGGCACTCCTGCGCCGGGCTTCTACTCGCTGTCCGATGACGGCAAGTGGTCGGGCTTCGACGTCGAGAACTGCCGCGCCATCTCTGCCGCGATCTTCGGCGATCCGGACAAGATCGAGTACCAGTCCGTCACTTCGGCCGTTCGCTTCACGGCGATGGCCAATGGCGAGTCCGACGTTCTGTCGCGCACCACGACCTGGACCCTGTTCCGCGACACGCAGCTCGGTCTCGACTTCACCACGGTGAACTTCTACGACGGCCAGGGCTTCATGGTCGCCAACGACCTCGGCGTTAACAGCGCGATGGAGCTCGCGGGCGCCACCGTCTGCGTGCTGACCGGCACGACGACCGAGCTGAACCTGACCGACTACAGCCGGACCAACGATCTCGGCATGGAGCCGGTGGTGTTTGAGGACAGCAACGTCCGCGACAGCACGTTCTTCTCCGGCGGCTGCGACGCGGTCACCAACGACAAGTCCGGCCTGGCGTCGATCCGCGCGAAGGCGCCGGATCAGTCGATCTTCAAGATCCTGCCGGAGACCATCTCGAAGGAGCCGCTGGGCCCGGTCGTTCGTCAGAACGACAGCCAGTGGAACGACATCGTGATGTGGTCGGTGTTCGCCATGGTGAACGCCGAGGAACTGGGCGTGAACTCGGCCAACATCGACGAGATGAAGGCGACCAGCACCAACCCGGAAGTCAAGCGCATGTTTGGCGTCGAGGGCGACCTGAACAAGGGTCTCGGCCTCGGTCCGGACTGGGCGTACAACATCATCAAGATGGTGGGCAACTACGGCGAGAACTACGAAGAGTACATGGGGGCGAAGACCGTCATGAACATCCCGCGGCCGGGGTCGGTGAACGACCTGTGGACGCGCGGTGGTCTGATGTACTCCCCGCCGTTCCGGTGATCGTCTGATTGCTTCGGTGCCCGATCGTTCTCGATCGGGCACCGTTCGCATTCGTTAGATACTTTTTATCCGGTTCGGAGGGCGTGGCGATGGCCGCTGTCGACAAGGCTGGCCCGCGAAGGGACGCGCGGTCATTCTCTGAGATCGTCAACGACGAACGATATCGTGCCGTCTTCTATCAGGTGATCGTCGCGGTCGCCGTGATCTGGACGGCGAACTACCTCATCACCAACACCGCCGAGAACCTTGAGGCCCGCGGCATGTCCGCCGGGTTCGGTTTCCTGGAATCCACGGCGGGCTTCTCGATCGCCTGGTCGATCATCGACTACGAGCCGGGCGACACCTATTTCGACGTCTATATCGTCGGTATCGCCAACACGCTGCTCGTTTCCTTCTTTGCGATCATCGCCACCACGCTGCTCGGCTTCATCGTCGGCGTGATGCGTCTGTCGAAGAACTTCCTCGTCGCGCAGTTGGCTTCGGCCTATGTCGAAGTGATGCGGAACGTGCCGCTGCTGCTGCACATCCTGTTCTGGTTCACGCTGTCGGCCGCCCTGCCTCGACCGCGCGGCAGCCTCGAGATCGGCGAGATGTTCTTCCTGAACAACCGCGGCCTCTACATACCGGCGCCGGTGCCCGAAGAGGGCTTCAACATCGTTGTGATCATGGCCCTCATCGGCATCGCGGCGGCCTACGCCGTGGCCGTGTGGGCGGCCAAACGGCAGATGGCAACGGGTCAGAAGTTCCCCTCTCTGTGGGTCGGGATCGGGTTGGTCCTAGGACTTCCGCTGCTAACCTTCGTTGCGATGGGCGCGCCGCTGTCCTTCGACTATCCGGCTTTGAAGGGGTTCAACTTCCAGGGCGGCGCCGATGTCCCGCGGGCGTTCTGCGCGTTGCTGTTCGCGTTGGTGCTGTATCACACGGTGTTCATGGCCGAAGCGGTGCGCGCCGGTATCCTGTCGGTCAGCCACGGCCAGACCGAGGCGTCCTACTCCCTTGGCCTGAAACCGAGTTGGACGCTGCGTCTCGTCGTCATTCCGCAGGCCATGCGCGCGGTCGTCCCGCCGATGATCAGCAACTGGATGAACGTGGTGAAGAACTCGTCGCTGGCCATTGCCATCGGCTATCCCGATCTGGTCGCGGTGTTCATGCAGACGTCGCTCAACCAGTCCGGCCATGCCATCGAGATCGTCGGCATGGTGATGCTGTTCTACATGACCGTGAGCCTGACCATCTCGGCGGCTCTGAACTACTACAACAAACTCGTTCAGATTAAGGAGCGGTGAGCCATGACGGACGCGACTGAATCCGACTCCGTCTTCCGGCCCAAGCCGAGTCTGCCCCCGCCGGCCAATACGGTCGGCGTGGTCGGATGGCTCCGTAAGAATCTGTTCGGCGGTGTCGGCGACACACTTATGACGCTGGTCAGCGTCTACCTCATCTACCTGATCCTCGAGTTCATCGTCGAATACGGCTTCGTGAACGCGATCTGGTCGGCCGGGACCTACCGGGAATGCCTCGACATAAACAAGGGTGAGGGGGCGTGCTGGGCCGGCATCGGCGTATGGTTCAACAGCATGATGTACGGCCGCTATCCGGACGAGGAGCAGTGGCGCGTCAATCTCGGCGGCATCATCCTGGTCCTCTGGCTGATCCCGTTCTGGCTGCCGAAGGTCAGCGGAAAGATCCAAGTCGGTATCTCCGCCGTCCTGACCTTCCCGTTCCTCGGCGCCGTTCTGTTCCTCGGTGGCGACAACGGGATCTTTCTCCAGGCCATGGCGTCGGTCGCCATGACCCTGTTCGCTGCGGTGTGGCTGAACGTGGCATCGTGTTACGCCATGGGTCGGTCGCTGGGCAGCGTGATCGTCCGGGCCACCGGATTCGCCGACAAGGATGATCGGCTGCATAAATGGGTGCTGCTCGCCGCGTTCGGTGTCGGCTTCGTGATCTCCTTCATCTTCCAGTCGACCTGGAACCTGGAGCTGGTGTCGACCACGATCTGGGGTGGCCTGTTCCTTACACTGGTCATCTCGGGGATCGGTATCGCCTCCGCGCTGCCGAACGGCATCCTGCTGGCCCTCGGCCGCCGATCGAAGATGCCGGTGATCCGGGTGTTCTGCACCGCGTTCATCGAGTTGTTCCGCTCGGTGCCGCTGATCACCATCCTGTTCATGGCGGTGACGATGATGCCGCTGTTCCTGCCGGTCGAACTCAATCCGCCTAAGCTCGCCATGGTCATCGTCGCGGTGTGCATCTTCGCCGCCGCCTATATGGCGGAGGTTGTGCGCGGCGGCCTGCAGGCGGTGAACAAGGGGCAGTACGAGGCGGCTCAGGCCATGGGCCTGAATTTCTGGAAGATGATGGCGCTCATCGTCATGCCCCAGGCGCTGAAGCTGATGATCCCGAACATCGTGGGCAGCTTCATGGGTCTCATGAAGGACACCACGCTGGTGTCGATCATCGGCCTCTATGACATCCTGCTGATGGGCAAGGCGGCGGGTCAGAACCCGTCCTGGCTCGGCTTCCATACCGAGCCGCTGCTGTTCACCGCGGCGATCTTCTTCGTCCTCTGCTTCGCCATGTCGAAGTACAGCCAACACCTCGAACGGACGATCGGCGGCGGCTACGGCCGCCGGTGACGGACCGATTTACGAGCGAGAACAGGGATTTCGATAATGAGCCTCGACGCACACTCCCTCGACGAAATCGATCAGGTCGAACACGTCGCCTCCGCGATCTCCGATGAAGTGGTCATCGAACTCAACGCCGTGAACAAGTGGTTCGGCGAGTTCCATGTCCTCAAGGACATCAATCTCTCGGTCAACAAGGGTGAACGGATCGTGGTCTGCGGCCCGTCCGGGTCCGGCAAGTCGACGATGATCCGCTGCATCAACCGGCTGGAGGAGCACCAGGCGGGCGACATCATCGTCAACGGCACCGAAATGGGCTCCAACCTGAAGAACATCGACGCGATCCGCCGCGATGTCGGCATGGTGTTCCAGCAGTTCAACCTGTTCCCGCATCTCACGGTGCTGGAGAACTGCTCCCTGGCGCCGATATGGGTGAAGAACATGCCCAAGGCCGAGGCCGAGAACATCGCTATGCAGTATCTCGAGCGGGTGAAGATCCCCGAGCAGGCGCTGAAGTACCCGGGTCAGCTCTCCGGCGGACAGCAGCAGCGCGTGGCCATCGCCCGGTCGCTCTGCATGAACCCGACGATCATGCTGTTCGACGAGCCGACCTCGGCGCTGGACCCGGAAATGATCTCCGAGGTGCTCGACGTGATGGTCGGCCTCGCCGAGACCGGCATGACCATGCTCGTCGTGACCCACGAGATGGGCTTCGCCAAGCGGGTCGCCGACCGGGTGATTTTCATGGACCAGGGCGAGATTGTGGAGCAGAACACGCCGGACGAGTTCTTCCACAATCCGAAGTCGGATCGCACGAAGCTGTTCCTGAGTCAGATCCTGGCGCACTGAGACGCGCCGCACGGGACGACCAAACCCGCGGGGGGCGGGGGCGGTCCTGGGGGCGTGCCGGTTCGCCGGCGCGCCCCCTTTCCGTTGCGCGGATCGCGGCGATCGGCACACGATCGCTCCGGATGGGAGCGATCTGATCCGTCGATCGCCCTCGAACCGCTAAAAAATGGGCTGTACGGCAGGGGAGGAAGAAATGACCACGGACGCGGGTGTCGCCCTGGTCGCCGGTGTATCGGGCATCGTCGGACGCGGGATCTCGAGCAGGCTGCTCGAAGACGGCTGGCGGGTCATCGGCCTGTCGCGGACCCCGCCGCTGCCACCGATAGATGGGGTCGAGCATATTGCCGCCGATCTGCGCGATGCCGAAGGGCTGCGGGCGGCGCTCGCCGATGTCGGTGGCGCGGTCAGCCATATCTTCTACGCCGGTCGGGCGCCGGACCCGGACCCGGCCGTCGAGGCCGAACGGAACACGGCGATGCTGGTCAATACGGTGGACGCCGTCCAGGCGGCGGGAACCCGGCTCGCGCATGTCCACGCGGTGCATGGCACGAAGTGGTACGGCAGCCATGTCGGCCCGTTCAAGACCCCGGCCGAGGAGGACGACCCGCGCTGCCCGGTCCCCAACTTCTATTTCGACCAGCAGGACTGGCTGAAGGAACAGGGACCGAAACGGGGCTTCACCTGGTCGACGACCCGCCCGCACCTGCTGATCGGATTCTCCCTCGGCTACCCGCACAACATCCTGAGCGTGGTCGCCGTCCACGCGGTCCTGTGCCGGGAGGCCGGACGACCGCTGACGTTTCCCGGAACCCGCGGGCATTTCGAGCGGGTCTCCCAGGTCACCGACATCGACCTGCTGGTCGATGCCATGCGGTGGTGCGCGACAGCGCCAGCGGCGGCCAACCAGGCCTTCAACGTCATCAATGCCGACTTCTTCCGATGGAAGGACGTGTGGCCGGAAATCGCCGCGTTCTTCGACCTGGAGCCGGGCGGCGTGGTCACGGAGAGCCTCGCAACAGCCTTCGCCGCCGCCGAGGAACCCTGGCGGGCGATGGCGGCCCGTGACGGGCTGAGCGAACCGGATATCGGCCGCATCGCCAACGGTCCTTACGGCGATGCCACGTTCTCGGCCACCTGGGACGACATGTCGTCGACCGTGAAGATCCGACGGGCCGGGTTCGATCGTGTCTATGCAACGCGGGACAGCCTTCTCGACGCGCTAGCCGCGTATCGGCGTCACCGTGTCATCCCCTAGGGTGGCAACCGCGTCCGACGGCGCAGGCCGACGCCGGGGCAGGGGAAGTCCGGCGAGACGCGGGTCCGGCAGGGTCTCGACCCACTGGTCGAAGGGCTGGAAACCGGCTTTCTGGTAGGCTCCGAGCGCGCGGGGGTGGTCGAGGTCGCAGGTATGGACCCATAGACGCTCCGTCGCGCCGATCCAGGCGATGTCGACCACGGTGTCGAGCAGGTAGCGCCCGACCCCGCGACCGATGAAATCCGGCAGGAGCCCGAAATACGCCAGTTCGACATCGCCGTTCTGCGGCCGCCGGTCGAGTTCGCCGTAGCCCGCGGGCACGCCGTCGACATACAGCACGTAGATCTCGACCTTGGGATCGGCGATATGCGTCAGCAGCTCCCCATCGCCCATCAGCCGTCGCGACACCCAGGTCCAGTCGGCGCCGACCGACCCGTAGAGATAGCGGTAGAAGGAGAGGGTCGGCGGCTCGGCCCGGATCAGGGCGGTGCGCATCCCGGCCGGCGGATGCGGCGACGGGCGGGTGGGGCGGCTCGTCATCTCCAGGGCCGTCACCACGGTGTCGACCGTGCCGAGCCCGATCGGCGGGCCGTCGTCGAAGCGCTTGCTGAGAACGTGAACCGGTTCCTCCGCCCAGCCGAGCCTGTCGTAGAAGCCACGCACCCGCTCGTTCGTGGAGCGCACCATCAGTTCGGCCTTGGGCACGCCGCGCGCCTTCATCCAGCGCTCCGCCGCCGCCATCACCTGGCGTCCCACGTTCTTGCGTCGACGCCCGGGGTCGACCGCCACGTAGTAGACCCAGCCCCTGTGTCCGTCGTAGCCGACCATGACCGAGGCGACGACCTTGCCGAGCACGTCGGCGACAAGCAGTTCCGCGTCCGCAGCGCGCCGCGCTGCTTCGATATCGCGATGCGGGTCATTGTGCGGGACGAGCAGGTTGCACCGTCCCCAGAGATCGACCACCGCCTCGACGTCGCCGTCCTCGATCGGTCGGAAGTCGAGGCTCACAACGGATCCGCCGGACCCGTGTCGATCGGCGTGTCGTCGCGGGATCCCCAGTCCGACCAGGATCCGTCATACACGGCCATATCCGGGTGACCGAGACGGTGGGCCGCCAGCGCGATCACGCAGGCGGTCACCCCGGAACCGCAGGAGGAGATGGTCGGTTTGGCAGGATCGACGCCGGCAGCGGCAAACCGGGCGGCCAGCGCATCTGCGCCGAGCACCTCTCGGGTGTCCTTGTTCAGCAGGCTGCCGATCGGCAGGGAGCGCGAGCCTGGAATGTGTCCGGATCGCATGCCCGGGCGGGGCTCCGGCTCGTCGCCGGTGAAGCGCCCGGCGGCCCGGGCGTCGACGATCTGCACGCCGGCATCGCCGATCGCGGCCCGCACGTCGTCGCGCGATCTGACCAGCTCCGGCCGGAATGCGGCGACGAAGGTCCCGGCCTCGCGCGGTGTCGCGTCCCCGGTCTCTAGCGCCCGTCCCTCGGCCACCCATTTCGGCATGCCGCCGTCGAGCACCGCGACCTTGTCGTGGCCGAACAGGCGGAACATCCACCACGTGCGCGCCGCCGACTGCAGGCCGTACACGTCGTAGGCAACGACCATCGTGTCCTTGGAGATGCCAAGCGCCGCGGCCGCGGCGGCGAACGTCTCCGGATCCGGAATCATATGGGGCAGGGGGTCGTCCGGATCGCAGACCCTGTCGATGTCGAACCGTTGAGCGCCCGGAATATGGCCCTGCGGGAACTCGGTCTCGGCATCGCGGCCGGCGGTCGGCAGGTGGTAGGTGCCGTCCAGCACGACCACGTTCGGGTCATCCAGATGGTCGGCGAGCCAGGCGGTCGTCACGAGGGCGTCGGTCATCGCGTCATATCCTCTCAGTCGTCGAGCCAGGACGGAACCGGCAGGCCCTTCTCGCGAAGGAACTCCGGGTTGAACAGCTTCGACTGGTAGCGCGTTCCGCCGTCGCAGAGAATGGTCACGATGGTGTGGCCCGGCCCCAGGTGCTCAGCCAGCTTGATCGCGCCCATGACGTTGATCCCGGTCGAACCGCCAAGGCACAATCCCTCATCCTTCAGCAGATCGAAGACGACGGGCAGGGCCTCCTCGTCGCTGACCTGGAACGGCAGGTCGACGACGATGTCCTCCAGGTTCGCGGTAATCCGGCCCTGACCGATGCCTTCGGTGATGGACGATCCTTCGGCCTTGAGTTCGCCGTTGGCGTAGTGGCCGAAGATGGCGCTGCCCATCGGGTCGGCGAGGCCGATCCGGATGTCCTTGTTGCGCTCCTTCAGGGCCATGCTGACGCCGCCCAGCGTGCCGCCGCTGCCGACCGCGCAGATAAAGCCGTCCACCTTGCCGTCGGTCTGCTCCCAGATCTCCGGGCCCGTGGTCTCGTAGTGTCCCCTGCGGTTGGCGACATTGTCGAACTGATTGGCCCAGATGGCACCGTTCGGCTCGGTGGCGGCGATCTCCTCGGCCAGCCGGCCGGAGTAGCGCACGTAGTTGTTCGGGTCCTTGTAGGGGACGGCCGGCACCAGACGCAGATCGGCGCCGCAGAGCCGGAGCATATCCTTCTTCTCCTGGCTCTGGGTCTCGGGCATCACGATGACGCTGCGGTAGCCGAGGGCGTTTCCGACCAGCGACAGACCGATACCGGTGTTTCCGGCCGTTCCCTCGACGATCACGCCGCCGGGTTTCAGCAGACCCTTCTCCTCGGCATCGCGGACGATGGCCAGCGCGGCGCGGTCCTTCACCGACCCGCCCGGATTGAGGAACTCCGCCTTGCCCAGGATCGTGCAGCCGGTGCGTTCCGACGCCGCCTTGAGCTTGATCAGGGGGGTGTTGCCGATCGCGCCGATGAAACCGTCACGCACGTCCATGGGCCGTCTCCGTCCGTCACTCGTTGGCCGGCGCGGGAAGCGCCGATCTCGTTGAGCGGGAGCCTAGCCGGACGCGGGCGACGGATAAAGGCCGGCCGGCATCCCCGGGGGCGCCGGCCGGTCAAGACTGTGATCGCCGATCCGCATGATGGGTGTGAACGGGCGGCCGGTCAGGATCGACTGATCGACACACCGCCGTCCGCGAGCAGCGCCGTTCCGGTGACGAAACTGGACGCATCGCTCGCCAGGTGAAGGGCCGTCTGGGCGATCTCCTCGGGTGCGGCGATGCGTTTGAGAGCATGAAGCCCGGCAATGTGGGCCCTGGCCTCGGGGGTGTCGGCCACGGTGGCGCCCATCGGCGTATCGGTTCCCCCCGGCAGCAGGGCGTTCACGCGGATTCCTTCCGCGCCGTACTCTGCGGCCAGCACCTTGGTCAGGCCGATCAGGCCCGCCTTGCTCGCCCCGTAGGCGGCCATGCCGGCGAAGCCGACCGTGTACCCAACGAAAGACGAGGTGAACAGGAGGGAGCCCCGCCCCCGCTTGAGCATCGCCGCGATCTGATGCTTGGCGTTGAGAAACGCGCTGGTCAGGTTGACGTCGAGGGTCTCGCGCCAGTCGGTCAGGGGCATCTGCGTTGCCGGACCGAGCGCCCCGAGGGTGCCGGCGTTGTTCAGGGCGATATCGAGGCCGCCGAAACGGTCCGAGGCGAGGGCGACGGCGTCCGCGGCGCAGGCTTCGTCGCGGACGTCACCGCACAGGGCCGTCGCGGCTCCGCCCCGGTCGGCGATCTCATCGATCAGTGACTCGAGACGGTCGCGGCTGCGGGCGACGGCGACGATGCTGGCGCCGTGTTCCGCGAACAGGCGGGCGGCGGCACGCCCAATTCCGGAACTCGCTCCGGTGACGATGGCGGTCTTGCCGGCGAGAGTGGTCATGATCCGTTTCCTTCCGGGTGCTGAGCCCGTGGGCCCGATGTCTACCGGAGGGAACCTGTCGTTCGGGATCGGTCGGCGATATCCGCGGATTGCGGCGGCGGTCAGGGAGCACCGGGACAGGTGGGCGCCTGAGACGGCGTCCGGCCGGGACACATCAGGGTCAGATGGGGGCCATCCGAAGCGAGCGGGCTTCAGCGGTCACCATCGGCGAGCCGGGCGAGATGCGGGCCGAGCAGGCGGTAGTACATCTTCTCGCTCTTCAGCAGCGGCCCCATCGCCTCGTAGAAGCTTCGCGCCTTGTCATTCCAGGGGTCGGCCGTCCAGTCCAACTGGGTCACGCCGCGCTCGACGCAGATCTCCGCCAGACGGGTCATCAGCCGACGGCCGATTCCCCCCGTCCGCGCCTTGCGGGTGACGAAAAGGTCCTGAATGAAGACCGCGCTCTGACAGTTGGCGAGGGCGAAGCTCTCGTTGAACGCGAGGAAGCCGACCGCCCGCTCGGGCGCGGTGGCGATCAGGATCTCCACGCTGGGCGGGTCGCGGAACGCCTTGTCGGCGATGACATGCGCCATGTACGAGCGCTGATAGCGCACCGGCAGGGAATAGAAGGCGAGGAGTTCCTGGCTCAGCAGGGCGAGCGCGTCGGCATCCCCGGGGCGGGCAAAGCGGATCTCCACCGGCGCCGGATACCGGGCGCCATCGGCTACCGCTTCCTCCTCAACCGCCATGTGGTAGAACCCCGTCAGTCCCCGCCATCCAACGAGATCGACCATGGCTGTGCGTACGGAAAGTGTCAACTTCACCGGGGCTTTGGGCGAGGCTCTGGCCGCCCGGATCGACAAACCGATCGGACCGGTGCGCGGCTACGCCCTGTTCGCCCATTGCTTCACCTGCTCCAAGGACCTGGCGGCCGCCCGACGCATCGCCGGCGGCCTAGCGGAGCGGGGGATCGCGGTTTTCCGCTTCGACTTCACGGGGCTCGGCCACAGCGACGGGGAGTTCGCGAACACCAGCTTCGCCTCGAACGTCGAGGATCTTGTGGCGGCCGCCGACTTCATGCGCCGGACCTGGGCGGCGCCGACTGTCCTGATCGGCCATTCGCTCGGCGGCGCGGCGGTGCTCGCGGCCGGTGCGCGAATCGAGGAGGTGAAAGGCATCGCCACGATCGGCGCGCCGTCCGATCCGGTCCACGTCATCCATAACTTCGCCGACCAAGTGGACGCGATCGAGCGCGACGGCGAGGCAGAGGTCAGACTTGGCGGCCGGGCGTTCCGCATCCGCCGGTCTTTCATCGACGATCTCAAGGAACATCGGCTCGAAGAAACCGTGGCTCAACTGCGCAAGGATCTGCTGATCTTCCACGCACCGCTCGACGAGACGGTGTCCGTGCGCAATGCCGCCGACATCTTCCAGGCGGCCAGGCATCCCAAGAGCTTTATCTCGCTGGACCGGGCCGACCACCTGCTGACCCGACGCGAGGACAGCGCCTATGTCGCCGCCGTCCTGTCCGGCTGGGCGGAGCGATTTCTGCCGGCGATCGAGCCGGACGACCTGCATGCCACGGAGGGCGAGGTGGTGGTCGCCGACGCCCATGACGGGTTGTTTCCGCAATGGATCGCATCCGGCCCGCACCACCACATGCGATCGGACGAGCCGGTCAGTGTCGGCGGCACCGATTCCGGCCCCGCCCCCTACGACCTGCTGCTGGCCGGGCTCGGCGCCTGCACCAACATGACGATCAAGATGTACGCGTCGCGCAAGGGTTGGCCGATCGACCGGCTGGAGACCCACCTGCGCCACACCAAGGTCCATGCCGAGGACTGCGCCGACTGCGAGACCAGATCGGGCAAGGTCGATCGGATCGAGCGACGGCTGGTGATCGAGGGGCCACTCGACGCCGACCAGAGGGCCCGTCTGCGCGAGATCGCGGACAAGTGCCCGGTGCACCGTACCCTGCATTCGGAGATCTCGATCGTGACCACCATGAACGGCGACTGAGGTGGTCGTATGGTGACCCTCCACCTGCTTCGTCACGCCAAATCCGATTGGGATGGGGGCGAGCCGGATCACGACCGCCCGCTGGCCCCGCGCGGCGAACGGGCCGCGGCGGCGATGGCCGTCTATTGCCGCCAGCATGGAATCGCGCCCGACCTGGTGGTGTGCTCGACGGCCCGCCGCACCCTCGACACCCTGGCGCTGCTGCGTGCCGGCCTGCCGGAAACGCTCCGGGTCGAAACCACGCGCGACCTGTACGAGGTCGGTGCCACGCGAATCCTCGCGCGGTTGCGGTCGATCCCGGAGGACGTGCGCGTGGCACTCGTGGTCGGCCACAACCCGGGCATGGAGGACACGGTGCGCCTGCTGACCGGCGGCGGCGTGGGCGCCAAGTTCCCCACCGGCGCCATCGCCACCCTGGAGGCGGCCGGGGACTGGGCGACGTTGGCGCCCGGATGTGCGGAACTGCGTCGTTTCGTGACGCCCAAGGACCTTGTATGACGGCACCGATCCGCCCTCGGCCGTCTTCGAACCGACCCCGGAAAGTGCCAGCCCAGACATGCTGATCATCGGTCTGCAATGCGGCCACGACGCTGCGGTCACCGTCCTCGCCGACGGCAAGGTGCTTGTGCACCTGGAACGGGAGCGCAAGACCCGGGAACGGCACGCCGCCGCGATGTCGGCCGACCTCATAGACGATGCGTTGGCGTTTTGCGACGTGTCTCCCCAGGACATCGACTACTTCGCGCTCTGCACGACCCAGGCGATGGGCTATGGCTCGACGGCGGGCGAACGCCTGAAGTTCGACTACGACTGGGCGACGGCGGAGCGGATCGGCGACCACCGGTTCAGCCGCACCATGTACCGCCGGGTACTGGGGATGCTCGACCTGCTGCCGCTTCGGGTGGCCAACACCGACCGGGGCGAGTCCAACTGCTTCAACGTTGAATGGCCCGACGCCGCGCCCTCGACGTGGTTCAACCCGCACGGCATGGGTGGGGTTGAGACCGCCGGCGAGGAGGCCGTCCGGCCGCTGTTCGATCGCGACGACTACGAAGGTGCCTATGCCCTGCCGATGCGGGTCACCTATGACGGGCGGACCTACCCGGCGGTTGGAACGCTGCATCAGCTCGCCCATGCGGCGGCCGCGTTCTACCAGTCGCCGTTCGACGCCGCGCCCGTCCTCGCCCATGACAACGGATCACCGATGGAGGATCTCGGCTACCGCGGCGGCATGATGTTCTACGGGGAGGGGACGCGGCTGCGCCCCGTCTGGCGCGCGCGGATCGCCGCGGGGCTGATCTATGCCCGTAGCGCCTGGCTGCTGACGCTTGGCGGGATGCCAGGGCCGGGCAAGCTCATGGGGCTGTCGGCGTACGGGACGCCGGAGTTCTTCGATCCCCGCTTCATCGGCGACTCGGTGGCGCTGGGTGGACTCTACAGCCCAGCGAGACTGCGCAACTACCGCAGCGAGAAGCGCTGGGACGCGGTGCGCGGGTGGTTCGCCGCGATGGAGAATGCGGCCCATCGCGCCGGCTACGGGCCGCTGGAGGAAGCGTTCTCGCCGCTCGGCAAACAGGTCGCCGCGACCGCGCAGAAGACGTTCGAGGAACTGGTCCTCTACACCATGCAGCGGTTCGAGACGCTGCTGCGAAAGGCCGGCCGGCCCGTCGCGGACGCCTGTTTCAGCGGCGGCTGCGCCCTGAACTGTCCGACCAACTCCCGGATCGTCGAGACGACACGCTTCACACGGCTGTTCGTGCCGCCGTCCTGCGACGATGGCGGCCTGTCCACCGGCGCCGCTCTCTATCTCTACCACCATATTCTCGACGGCCCGCGGCGCGAGACGTCGTCGCTCGACCGCAACGTCGCCTATCTGGGGCGGGAGGCGTCGGAGGGCGAGGTATCGGCCGCGCTGTCGGCCCGGTCCGGGGCACTCGAGGTGGAGGAGGGCGTGGACACCGCGTCACGGGTTGCCGAGGATCTGGCCGACGACCGGGTGGTCGCGGTGTTCGACGGGCGGGCCGAGAGCGGTCCGCGCGCGCTTGGCCACCGCTCGCTGCTGGCCGATCCGCGCCGCCGCGAGACCTGGGACCGGGTCAACCGGATCAAGCGCCGGGAGTGGTGGCGTCCGTTCGCGCCGGCCTGCCTGGCGGAGCGGCTGCGCGATCATTTCGACGGCGGGCCCGAGCATTCGCCGCACATGCTGTTCAACTACCGCGTCCGCTCCGACGCCCTGGGGGCGGTAACCCATGTGGACGGCACGGCCCGGACCCAGACCGTGGGCCGGGACGGCGGCACGTTCAGGGCGATCATCGAGGCGTTCGAGGACCGCACCGGTCTCCCGGTCGTCCTCAATACCTCGTTCAACGGGCCGGGCGAGCCCATCGTCGACACCGCCGACGACGCGCTGCGCTTCATCGAAACCAGCGAAGCCGACGCCCTGTATATCGGAGGGCGCCGGATCAGCCGGCGAGGCGGATAGAGTGACCGACACGACGCAGACCCATCCTCGTTCGATCTCGATGTTCCGGAGCCCTCCATGCTGATTGTCGGGCTGCAATGCGGGCACGATGCCGCCGTCACCGTGCTCGTCGACGGCGAGATCCGTGTGCATCTGGAACTCGAACGCAAGATCCGCACCCGTCACGCCGGGCCGATGATGGCAGAACTGATCGATGACGCGCTGTCCATGTGCGGCGTCGCCGCCGCCGAGATCGATCTGTTCGCCCTGTGTACGACCCAGGGATCGAGCTACGGCTCGACCGACGGCGCCCGGCTCAGGTTCGACTACGACTGGCGGACCGCCGAGCGGCTGGGCGAGCACCGCTTCAGCGAGGCGCTCTACAAGCGCGCGTGCGTTCTGGAGGCGCAGCCGAAACGCGGACCCGGAAACACCGACAGCGGGCCGACCAGGCTGCTCAACACCGAGTGGCCGCCGAACCTGCCGGAACTCTGGGCGGATCCGGCGGGGATGGGGGCGATCGACACCGCCGATCCGGATGATCTCTCAGCGCTGTTCGACGCTGGCGACCCGACCCGCAGCTATGTGCTGCCGATGCGGGTGACCTTCGACGGGCAGGCGTTTGCCGCGGTCGGCGTGCTGCATCAGCTCGCCCATGCCGCCGCCGCGTTCTATCAGTCGCCGTTCGAGGCGGCGCCGATCATCGCCCACGACAACGGTGCGCCGTTCGAACATCTGGGCTATCGGGGCGGGATGATCTTCTATGGCGAGGGCAACCGGCTGATCCCGCTGTGGCGTGCGCGGATCGCGGCCGGCCTGCTCTATTCGCGCACCGCGTGGCGTCTGGGGCTCGGCCGCATGCCGGGGCCCGGCAAGCTCATGGGGCTGTCGGCCTACGGGCCCGCCGAGTTCTACGACGGACGGTTCATCGGCGACGCGGTCGCCCTGTCGGATGTCTACGATCCGCCCGGGCTCGCGGGCTACGAGGATCGGATGTGGGATGGTCTGCGCGGGTGGTTCGCGGCGGTGGATACGGCGGCGGCGGCGGCCGGTTTCGGCGACGCGGACGACCCCTTTTCCCCACTCGGTCACCGCATGGCGGCGACGGCGCAGAAGACGTTCGAGGAACTGGTCCTCTACACGGTGGAGCGTACGCGGCTGCTGCTCGACAGGACGGGGCGGTCGACCGGCCCCCTGTGCCTGAGCGGCGGGTGCGCCCTGAACTGCCCGACCAATTCGCGGATCGTCGAGGAGACGGTGTTCGATAAGGTCTTCGTTCCCCCGTCCTGCGACGATGGCGGCCTGTCCACCGGCGCCGCCCTGTTGGTGCAGCACCACGTCCTCGGACAGCCGCGGCGCGAGACGTCGTCGCTCGACCGCAACGTCGCCTATCTGGGGCGGGAGGCGTCGGAGGGTGAGGTATCGGCCGCGCTGTCGGCCCGGTCCGGGGCACTCGAGGTGGAGGAGGGCGTGGACACCGCGTCACGGGTTGCCGAGGATCTGGCCGACGACCGGGTGGTCGCGGTGTTCGACGGGCGGGCCGAGAGCGGTCCGCGCGCGCTTGGCCACCGCTCGCTGCTGGCCGATCCGCGCCGCCGCGAGACCTGGGACCGGGTCAACCGGATCAAGCGCCGGGAGTGGTGGCGTCCGTTCGCGCCGGCCTGCCTGGCGGAGCGGCTGCGCGATCATTTCGACGGCGGGCCCGAGCATTCGCCGCACATGCTGTTCAACTACCGCGTCCGTTCCGACTCCCTGGGAGCGGTGACCCATGTGGACGGCACGGCCCGGACCCAGACCGTGGGCCGGGACGGCGGCACGTTCAGGGCGATCATCGAGGCGTTCGAGGACCGCACCGGCCTCCCGGTCGTCCTCAACACCTCGTTCAACGGACCGGGCGAGCCCATTGTCGACACCGCCGACGACGCGCTGCGCTTCATCGAAACCAGCGAAGCCGACGCCCTGTACATTAAAAACAGAAGAATATCCCGGCGACGCGACCGATAATCCACTCACACGATAGTATTCAGCGCGCGGATTCATGGGTGATTAGACGCCCTAAGGACTACCTGCCCTTAAAGAACTGAGGAGACCCCGCCGGGCTATACATGGCGGCTCATGCAACCCCTTGTAAGGAGAGGGAAATGAGCACGCCTTATACGCTTGCGGTCATCCGGAATCATCTTGTCACGGCCGAGGCCGGTCGGATCTCATCGTTTCTCGACGACAGCCAGGACTGGCTGGATCGTCGCCGCCTCCACCTGAGCATCCATCAGGACTTCGACCGCTTCATCCCCCTGTTCGAACGACTCGGCGAGATCGGCGCGTTCGCCGGGTTTCGAGTGGCGCCTACCGGGTTCTGGTTCGAGGTGCGCCGGGACGATCTGCCTGTCGCAACCTACGCGGCGTACCTGATACCGCTGATCGGCACCCTGAAGGAGCATGTCGAGGACAGAGGGTGGTACGACGGTGCTCAGGACCGGTGGCGGTTCCACGGCGAGGCGAACCGGCTGGCCGAGTCGATCTCCGGCACGGTGATGTTCAACGGCGGCATCGCCGTCCATCGCGACTATCGAAGCAAGGGCCGACACCGCGCGCTTCGGGTCTCCCTCGACCTGCTGCCGAGGATGTCGATGATCGGACGCGTCCTCGGCTACGGCCTGTTCGGTGCCGATGGCGGCGTCTTCATGGCCAAACAGGGGAACATGCCGATCAAGGCGGGAACCGGGCCGCAGGCCGTGGCCGAATCGGTCGAGTGGATCACCCCGTCCGGCGTTCTCGGTCCGCGTTCGCTGGGCTGGACGTCGTCGCAGGTGGCTCTGGCAAGAGCTTTGGCTGCGCGACCCGAGCGCTGATCGACAGGACCCGGCCGTCGTCTCTGGGCAGGTGCAGGGCCGTATAGGACATGACCCGGCGCCTGCCGTCGGCGCCCGCCACCACCGCGTGGCACCGGTGATAGTGCGGGATCCGCTCGAGCTGGCAGGCGGAGATCCGGCCCTCGGCCCATGCGCCGTAGCTGGAATCCGTCTGCCCGGCCATCGGGATGTGAACCCTCGGCTTCTCGTTGAACAGCAGTCCGGCCACCTCGCGCCCCTGCCATTCGACCCACTGGCGGCCATTGGGGCCGAGATAGGTGAGGGTGGCGCGGTTGGCCACGTCGTCGGGCACATCGAGGCGTCCCGCGCGCCACAGGTCCAGGGCGCTCCGCTGCAGGTCCGACCCCCATTTCAGGACGTCGTCGGGACGATGCATCCGGACACTCGTGTAGGTGCGCGGGCCGTCCGACGCAGGCAGGACATCCGCGCGGGCGCTGCTGATCGAGCCTGCCACGATATCGGTCGCGGCCGGGGCGCCGAGCAGCAAGCCGAGACCGCCCAGCATCTGTCTGCGAGAGACCACCCGCGGGACGACCTGGTCTTCGATCTCGGGATCCCTGAAACGCACGCCCGACCCGCCGCCGTTGCCGAACAGGAACTCGATGCCTTCGTGCTCCAGCGCCAGCTGCAGGTTCCGGGTCGTGGACACCAACGGGTCGCGAACGCCGCCCTCGAACTCGATGACGGTACGCTTGCTGACACCGGCACGGTCGGCGAGCTGCTGCTGCGTGATGCCGAGGAGTGCGCGCGCTCCTCGGCACTGGCGGGGATTGATCATTGTGAACGCACTCGCCTCCACGTGGTTTTTTACGCTAGCCATCAATCGCATCGACCATACCGATGCCATGCGCGATCGATTCGGGACTGTTGATATAAGAGTATGCATGAAGGTCAGGGGGAATGACACATTCCGCCGACCGGTAGGTCCCTCGGTCAATGCTTCGCCTCGTTCCCGGTGCTCCGCCCGGCGCACGGACAGGCTCGGTCACGTCATGGACGGTGAGCGCAGGCGGGTCGGCATCGCGGGACGCGGATGTCGGGACGTCTGGCCTGCTGCCAGTTCCGTGGACACCGAGATAAGGTGTTACAGGGAACTGGCAGCAGGCCAATCATCGCGGACCGCTGGGACTTCTCGAACGGGATTTCGCACAGCGAGGGAGTAAGTGATGGCAAGGACAACACACACGAGCTGCCCAATCACTGGACAACCGGGCGCGATCTCCGAAGGGCTGGACTTGGACGCAGAACGGGTCAGCAGCCCAGCCACCTTAGGCCCCGTGACCTACACGCGTTCTCTCCTGGCTGTCTTAGGGAACCGTGGAGCGGATGAGAAGAGAGCTTTCGGACGATGGATTGTAGATCGAAAGCAGTTTGGAGGGCTTCCGAAGATTGTTAATAGGGATTACTGGAACAAGTACAGGGCGTACCCTGAGTGGTCTCTGACAGAAAGAGCAGACCGGTTGTTCCATTGGGTTCTTAGGGAGAGGCAGGGCATCGAACCACTCGCTCCCTTTTATCTAACGCCAGATCATCCCGACAGGATCGCGGCTTGCGCCGTTTCCGACAGCGTGAGTGAGAACCAACTGTTGCTGGTATTGTCGATCCTCGCCGAGCGCGGGCATATCGAGTTTGTAACCCTGACAAACAAACCTGGAAGCGGCGCGCAACCCTGGTTCAGACTGACCCCAGCAGGATGGGTAGCGTCCGAACACCAGCCAACCGGCAGGATGAGTGATCGCACGTTTGTAGCGATGTGGTTCAGTTCAGAGACCGAGGACCTGAAAGAGGCCATATCGGACGGTGTTCGTCATGCTGGCTATGTACCGATCATCATCGACAGAGAGGAGTACACCGGACTGATCGTGGATCAGATTATGAAAGAGATCAAATCAGCTCGGTTCGTCATCGCTGACTACACATGTGGATACCAGCAAGGCTCCGAAAGTGAGGAACACTATCAAGCGCGGGGCGGGGTATACTGGGAGGCAGGTTACGCTCAGGGATTGGGGCTCACTGTGATCTCATCGGTCAGGCGAGACCTGTTTGGTAAGCCGGGTGCATTGCACTTCGACCAAGCCCAGTTCAATCACCTCTCTTGGCAACCGGACAAGCTACATGACTTCGAGGAACAATTGAGAGACCGCATTGTAGCTCTGGTCGGATGGGGACCCCATCGACTGAACTGATCTGCTGATGCGCCAGCCCCTGAATTTGTTGTCAGTTGCCAGCGTGCTGCTCCAAAGCCCGCTTCCACCTAGCTTGAATGAACAGCGGTCAGGCTAGCCCTTTACCTCATCGCTACACAGACGGAGTCACAGCAGTCGCTGGTCCGTTTGTATCTCAGATTCCTATGAGCAGAATTTTGTCATCTTGACGAATTGGCTCCCGGGGAGGGATTCGAACCCCCGACCAAGCGGTTAACAGCCGCTCGCTCTACCACTGAGCTACCCGGGACCAGAGACCGCGCTGTATAGCGCCAGGTCCGATGTCGTTCAAGGCGAATGTCGCCAAATCTTCCCCTCTGGAGGCCCCGACCGGAATCGAACCGATGTACAAGGATTTGCAGTCCTCTGCATAGCCACTCTGCCACGGGGCCGTTTTCGAGCGGGAGAGGCGTGATACCCGAGGCGGATTGGCGGTGCAAGGGGGTAGGACGCTCCGACCGCCGTAACGCGCCCTGATGCGGGGCCGGCCGGTCCATCCGTGGCGGATGCGGGATACATTTCCCGTATTGCCAAGCCTAAAAGATATATCATTATGTCTTTTATGAGATCGCGACCGCCCCGTTCCCCCAACTCGACCCGAGCCGACCGCACCGGCCCGCGGGGTGCGGGACGCGCGGCCGAGGCGGCCGGATCGCTCGGGCGGTTCCGTTCGCCGCTGTACCACCAGATCTACCTGATCATGCGCCAGCGCATCGCCGACGGTGAGTTCGGCGCAGGCGGGACATTGCCGAGCGAACAGGACCTCGCCGAGTACCATGGCGTGTCGCGGATCACCGCGAAGAGGGCGCTGGACGAACTGGCCCGCGACGGCCTCGTCGTCCGTGAGCGCGGCCGCGGGACCCGTGTCGTGGAGGGGCGCACCGGCGTGCGGATCTCCGGCGAGGCGACCGGCGCGTTCGACCCGCTGCTCGCCATGGGCGGCGAGACCGAGGTCGCGGTGCGGGAGTTCGGATACGGTCCCGCCGACACGGATGTCGCCGCCGCCCTGGGCCTGCCGGTCGGCGCCAGCGTGCAACGCGCGGTCCGCGTCCGCTCGGTCGGCGGCGACCCGTTCTCGCACATCACCACCCATGTCCCCGAGGATATTGGTCGGACCTTCGATGCCGCCGACCTCGCGGCGAGGCCGATTCTCTCGCTGTTCGAGCGCGCCGGTGTCGCGCCGGCCAGTGCCGAGCAGGTCGTCTCGGCGACCCTCGCCGATATGGTGGTGGCCGAGCGTCTCGGCATCGATGTCGGTGCGCCGCTGCTCCGGATCCGCCGGGTCGTTCGTGACGATCGCGGCCGCGCCATCGAGCTCCTGGTGTCGCTCTACCGTTCCGACCTCTACCGGCTGACCATGACGCTGAGCCGCGGGCTGGATGCCCGGGCGGAGTGGTCGACCGACGCCGTGACCGGATCGCCCTCGGTGACCGGCGACGCCTGGCGCGCCGCCGGCGACGCCGGTGAATAGGGGGCCGGCCAGATCGCAACCGCGGGATCCCGCATCAGAACGGGCCCCGCACAACCGGCGAACGCTTCGCCAAACCTGAACAGGAGACGGAGGTTTAACATGAACAAGTCAATTCTCTTTGGAGCCGTCGCGGCCCTTGGCCTCGCGGTCGCCGCCCCGGCCACGGCCGAGACCATGAAGATGGCGGCCGATGTCGGGTATTCGCCGCACGTGATGGCCTCGCCGACGGGTGGCGTCGAGGGCTACAACGTCGACCTGACCAACGAGATCGCCAAGCGCATGGGCGTCGAGGTGGAGATTGTCGATCAGGAGTGGTCCGGCATCTTCGCGGGCTTGGCGGCCGGCAAGTACGTCGCGATCATCGCGCCGACCACGGTGACCGAGGAACGGGCCGAAAAAATGCTCTTCGGCGAGCCGTACTTCGAGGTGAACTACCAGTTCCTGATCAAGAAGGGCGCGCCGCAGATCGAGAAGCTCGAGGATCTGAAGGGCAAGACCATCGCGGTCAACAAGGGCAACTTCTACGACAAGTGGCTGACCGAGCGTCAGGACGAGTACGGCTGGAAGCTGGAGCGCTTCGGCAAGAACGCCGACGCCATCGCCGCGGTCGTCGCCGGCCGGGCCGACGCCAACTTCGCCGGCGATACGGTGATGGGCTGGACCGCCAAGCAGAACCCGCTGGTCGAACCCTCCAAGCTGGTGATCTCCTCGGGCCGCGTCGGCGCCTTCGCCTTCGATCCCTCCAATGCCGATCTGCGCGCCAAGATCGAGAAGGTGGTCGAGTGCATGAAGGCCGACGGCACCGTCGCCAAAATCCACGAGAAGTGGACCGGACAGCCGCCGATCGCCGGTGGTGCGGCCTACAAGGTCGAGCCGGGCATCGGCGTTCCGGGCTTCCCGGGCTACGACGAGACCCCCTCCGACAGCGGCTGCAGCTGATCCGAGAGCACACCCGCCGTCGGCCGCCTCGTGCGGCCGGCGGCTCCCCCGTATTCCTTTCGTGACCGCCTGACCCGCGAGGTTTCAATGGCGCCAGCCCCGCAATTCGTCGTCGAGGCCTACGACATCCACAAATCCTTCGGCGAGTTCGAAGCACTGAAGGGGGTGAACCTGACGGTAGCCCCGCAGGAGCTGGTGTTCATCATCGGCCCGTCGGGGTCGGGCAAGAGCACCATGCTGCGCTGCTGCAATCTCCTCGAGCAGCCGAGCCGCGGTGTGGTCAAGATCACAGGCGAGGAGATCACCCAGCGCGGCGTCGACATCAACAAGGTCCGCCAGCGCATCGGCATGGTGTTCCAGCAGTTCAATCTCTATCCGCACATGTCGGCCCTCGGAAACGTGTCGCTGGCCTTGCGCAAGGTGAAGAAGATGGCGCGCAGCGAGGCCGAGGACCGGGCGCATGCCGCCCTGCGACGGGTCGGGCTCGACGAGAAGGCCGGCAATTTTCCGACCGAGCTGTCCGGCGGCCAGCAGCAGCGCGTGGCGATCGCCCGCGCCATCGCCATGGAGCCGGACGTCATCCTGTTCGACGAACCGACATCGGCCCTCGATCCGGAACTCGTCGGATCCGTCCTGGAGGTCATGCGCGAGCTGCGGGAGAGCGGCATGACCATGGTCGTGGTCAGCCACGAGATGCGGTTCGCCCGGGATGCCGCCGACCGGGTGATCTTCATGGATGCCGGTCTGGTCGTCGAGGAGGGGGCGCCGGAGCGGATCTTCGCGGACGCTCGTTCAGATCGCCTGAAGTCCTTCCTCGCCAGCGTCAACGGTCACTGAGCCGCGCCATGGACCGCTTCCTCGACCAGTTCTTCAATCTCGAGGTCATGGCCAGGTACCTGCCGGACGTGGCGGCCGGGTTCGTGGTGACCATCGAACTCGCGCTCTTGGTGATCGTCACCGGACTGGCCCTGGGCCTCGCGCTCGCCGTCGTGCGCGCGTTCCAGATCCGGCCGGTGAACTGGGCCATCATCCTCTTCGTCGACCTGTTCCGGGCGCTGCCGCCGCTGGTCATCCTCATCATCTTCTATTTCGGCCTGCCGTTCATCGGCCTCACCATGTCGGCCTTCGTCATCGCCTGGCTGGTGCTCGCCTTCGTGCTCGCCGCCTTCGCCGAGGAGATCTACTGGGCCGGCATCACCTCGGTGAACAGGGGCCAGTGGGAGGCCGCGCGCTCCACCGGCCTCGGCTTCACCGAAACGCTGTTCTACGTCGTCATCCCGCAGGCGGTGCGCATGACGATCCCGCCGCTGACGAACCGGACGATCGCCATCACCAAGAACACGGCCCTGGCCAGCGTGGTGACGGTGGAGGAGATGCTGACGGTCGCCCAGACCTCGCTCGCCTACGCCGCCAACACCTCGCCGCTCACCATGGCGGCGGTCGGCTATCTGCTGATCTTCTTCCCACTCACCATGGCGTCGCGCTGGGTCGAGACCCGCTACGCCTGGAAACGCTGAGGGGGAGGACGGTCATGCTCGATTGGGAAGTCATCAAGTTCAGCTTCTTCAACGCCGACAGTCTTGCCCGGATCTACCCCCTGCTGCTCCAGGGCTGGTGGATGACGATCAAGCTCTGTCTCGCCGTGGTGCCGCTCGGGTTCTGCTTCGGCGTGATCCTGGCGACGCTGCACAGCTTTCATGTCCGCGCCGTAAATATCGGTCTGGTGATCTTCGTCGACTTCTTCCGATCGATCCCGCCGCTGGTGCTGCTGATCTACGTGACCTACGGCCTGCCGTTCTTCGGCTGGGATGTGCCGCCCTTCGCGGCGGTGCTGGTCGCGTTCACGTTCAATTCGGGCAGCTACTACGGCGAGATCGTGAGGGCCGGGATCGAGAGCATTCCCGCCGGCCAGATGGAGGCGGCGCGCTCCACCGGGCTAAACCGCCTGCAGGCGATGGCCTACGTGATTCTGCCTCAGGCGCTGCGCAACGTGGCGCCCGACCTGACCTCGAACACGATCGAACTTATCAAGGCGACGTCGATCGCCAGCGTGGTCGCCCTGCCGGAACTGCTGCGCATGGGCCGCGTCGCCCAGGGGCTCGTCTACAACGCCACCCCGCTGATGGCGGCGGCGGCGATCTACCTGCTGATGCTGTGGCCGATGGTCCGCCTGCTCTCCCGACTGGAGCGGCGGATGATGTCGACCCGCTGACGCACCTGTACAGAGGGAGGACCGAATGACCGCCTATCTGGATACGGTCAGCGACTTCGTCGCGTCCACGAGACTTGCGGAGATCGCGCCCGACGCGATCGATCGCGGCCACCGGGTCTTCGCCGACACCATGGCCGCGATCGGTGCCGGCGCCCGCGAGCCGGAGGTGCAAGCGCTCAGGGCCCGGCTTGTGCCCGAGCCCGGCGGCAGCGCGAGCATCATCGGCACGGGACTGCGGACTGAGCCCGCCAAGGCGGCGTTTCTGAACGGCACCGCCGGCACCTTCCTGGAACTCGACGAGGGCAACCAGTACAGCCGCGGGCACCCGGGGATCCACGCCATCCCCGCCGCTCTCGCCTGGGGAGAGGCGCAGGGCTGCTCCGGCGCCGACGTGCTGGCCGCAGCGATCCTCGGCTACGAGATCGGCGCCCGGATCGGCATCGCCGCCAAGATCCTGCCGACGATGCACCCGCACGGTACCTGGGGCACGGTCGGAGCGGCGGTGGCCGTCGCCCGGCTCGCCGGGGCCGACGCCGGACAGGTGAGGGAGGTCATCAACGTCGCCTCCACGCTTGGGCTCGCGACCAGCCGCCAGACCATGCTGCAGGGCGGAACCGTGCGAAACTCCTTCGCCGGCTTCTCCGGCCAGCTTGGCATCATGGCCTGGCAGATGGTCGAGAGCGGCTTCACCGGCGAGGCCGACGGGCTCGGAACGATCTGGGGTACGGTGGTGTCGACCGACTGGCAGCCGGAGGAGATGACGCGCGAGCTCGGCACCCGCTGGGAAATCGCCCGCAACTACTTCAAGCGCCACGCCTGCTGCCGCTACAACCACGGCACCCTCGACGCCCTGGCGATGATCGTCGACGGCCGCGGCGGACTGGCGCCGGACGAGGTGGCGGGCGTGCGGGTCGAGACCTATTCCCTCGCCGCGCAGCTCCGCGACACGACGCCGAGGAATACGCTCGCCGGAAAGTTCTCGGTGCCGTTCGCCGTCGCCTCGACCCTGATCAACGGTTCAAGCGGTGTCGAGAGCTTCACCTGGGACAAGGTCCGCGACACGCGCATCCAGGCCTTCGCAGACAAGGTCGAGGTTGTCGAGGACCCGGCGCTCACGGCGCTGATGCCCGACTTCCGGCCCGCCCGTGTCGTGGTGACCCTGACCGACGGCACGGTGCTCGAGGCCGAGACCAGGACCAACCGCGGCGATACCGAAGACCCCTACGACGACGCCGAGCTCGACCGCAAGTATGCGGAGCTGACCGCCCTGGTCTGGCCCGACGCGGTCGCCCGAGGCATCTACGAGGACTGCTTCCGCCTGGAGGCGCTCGACGACATCAACGCGCTCACCCGGCGGATGGACGCCGTTTCCCTCGCCGAGGCGGGGGAGTAGAGCGATGAGCCAGACGACGGATCGCATGCGCACCCTGCTCGGGGAACCGGGGATCGTCCTGGCACCTGGGTGCTGGGACGCCCTGACCGGCCTGCTGATCGAACAGGCGGGGTTCAAAGCCGCCTATGTCACCGGTGGCGGAATGGCCTACACCCGGCTGGGGCGGCCGGATATCGGCCTGATGGGACTGCGCGAGATCGCCGACATCGTCACCCTGATCCGCGAACGGGTCTCTATCCCGCTGATCGTCGACGGCGACAACGGGCACGGCAACGCCCTGAACGTCCAGCGCACCGTGCGGGAGTACGAGCGGGCCGGCGCCGACGTCATCCAGCTCGAAGACCAGTCGCTGCCGAAACGGTGCGGCCACCTCCAGGGCAAGGCGCTGGTCGGCGTCGACGAGATGGTGGGCAAGCTGCACGCCGCGCTGGACGCACGCCACGACACCCTCGTCATGGCCCGCACCGACGCCATCGCCGTCGAAGGGTTCGAGGCGGCCGTGGACCGGGCGGAGCGCTATGTCGAGGCCGGAGTCGACATGCTGTTCGTCGAGGCGCCGGAGAGCGACGCGCAGATCGCCGAGATCTCCCGGCGCTTCGCCCACCGCGTGCCGCTGCTCGCCAACATGGTCGAGGGCGGGACGACGCCCATCCGCTCCGCCGACCAGATGGCGGAGTTCGGTTTCAAGGTGGTGATCTTCCCCGGTGGCACGGCCCGCGCCCTGATCCCGGCGCTCCAGGGGTATCTCGCCTCGCTGAAGCAGCACGGCACGACGGCTCCCTGGAGCGACCGCATGCTCGACCTCAAGGAGCTGAACGACGTGCTCGGCACGCCCGACCTGCTGGCCGAGGGCGCACGCTACGACGCCTCGGCCATCGCCCGGACCGCCACCCGCAAAGGAACAGGAACCGATGGCGACGATTGATCCCGTCACGCTCGCGGTCTTGAACGGCCGGTTGGAACAGATCGCCGACGAAATGGACGCGACCCTGTTCCGCAGCGCCTTCAACCCGATCATCGCCGAAGCGCACGACGCCAGCCACGGGCTGTACCACGCCGAGACCGGCGAGACCCTGGTCCAGGGAAAATCGGGACTGCCGATCTTCGTCGGCGCCATGGCCTTCGCGGTGAAGACCGTGATCGACAAGGCGGCGCGGGACGGCGACCTGGCGGAGGGCGACGTCTACATCTTCAACGATCCCTATGACGGCGGCACCCATCTGTCGGACTTCCGGCTGGTTCAGCCGCTGTTCCGCGACGGCAGGGTGTTCTGCTACCTGGCCTCGGTCGGCCACTACCACGATGTCGGCGGCAACGTGCCGGGCAACTACAACCCGGCGGCCACCGAGAGTTTCCAGGAAGGCTTCCTGATGCCGCCGGTGAAGCTGTTCGAGGCCGGACGCTTCCGCCAGGACATCGTCGACATTCTGCAGGCCAACTCCCGACTGCCCAACAGCCTCTACGGCGACCTGAACGGCCAGATCAACGCGCTCAGACTGGGCGAGGGGCGGCTGAAGGATCTGCTCGACGAGTACGGGGACGCCACTGTCGCGGGCGCCTTCGAGGAGCTCAAGGCCCGTGCCGCCACCCTGATGCGCGCCCAGATCGCCGACCTGCCGGACGGCACCTACAGGGCGCAGGACTTTCTCGACAACGACGGCATCGTCGACGAGGCGCTGCCGCTGGCGCTGTCGATCACCGTCGCCGGCGACCGGCTGACCCTGGATTTCACCGGCTCGGCGCCGGCCTGTCTCGGGCCGGTCAACATCGCCCGGTCGACCACCGTCGCCGCCTGCTATGTGGCGATGAAGCACGTGTTCCAGGAAGTGCCGGCCAATGCCGGTGTGCTGGAGCCGATCGATTTCGTCATCCCCGACGGCTCGATCCTCGCCGCCACGGCCCCGCGCCCGGTCGGCGGCTACACCGAAACCATCCTGCGGCTGATCGACCTCAGCTTCCAGGCCCTGGCGCAGGCGGCGCCGGAACGCGTTAACGGCTGCGCCTACGGCACCATCAACGCCCTGTCGCTGGCCGGCTACCGGCGCACCGACGGACGGCGCTGGGTCATGTTCAGCTTCTTCGGCGGCGGTCATGGCGGTCACCCGGAAGGCGACGGCCTGAACCACGGCAACGCCCCGATCTCGACGGCGACCATTCCGCCGCTGGAGATTCTGGAGGCGGCCTATCCGGTGATGTTCAGGCAGTGGGCCCTGCGCGCCGACTCGGGCGGGCCCGGGCGCAACCGGGGCGGCCTCGGCGCCGTCTACGAGATCGAGCTGCTGGAACAGGCGGCCGACGCCTTCCTGTTCGGGGAGCGTGGACGCCATGCTCCGGCAGGTGTCGTCGGCGGCGAGGCGGCGGCGCTCAACCGGTTCACCTATCCGGCCGGCCTGGACGGTGGCGAAGCCCATCCGCCGATGGCTTCCAAGATGGTCGGAATCAAGCTGATCGAGGGCCAGTCCGTCCTGCTGGAAACGCCCGGCGGCGGCGGTTACGGCTCGCCGCTCGAGCGCGATCCGGCGAAGGTCGCCGAGGACGTGCGCCTCGGCTATGTCGGCGCCGAGGCGGCGCGAGAGAGATACGGGGTCGCCGCCTCCGAGGACGGGACACTCGACGAGGAAGCGACCAACCAGCTCCGGACGGACCGCGCAGCATGACCGCGAAAAACTCCCTGATCGCCGGCGTCGATGTCGGCGGCACCTTCACCGACGTCTTCGTCCTCGACGAGGTGGCCGGCGTCGCCCGTGTGGCCAAGGTGCCCTCGACTCCCGCGAACCAGGCCATCGGCTTCCTGGCCGGACTTGAGGCCGGGGCCGGCGACCTGATGTCGCTGACCACCGTGGTTCACGGCACGACCGTCGGCACCAACGCCCTGCTGGAACGCAAGGGGGCGGCCACCGGCATCATCACGACGGCGGGCTTCCGCGACGTGCTGGAGATGCGCCGGCGCGACCGGCCGCGTACCTGGGGGCTCTGGGGGACGTTCGAGCCGGTCGTTCCGCGCGACCGCCGTCTGGAGGTGGCGGAACGCACGCTGGCCGACGGCACGGTGCGCCAGGCGGTCGATCCCGAGGAGGTCGAGGCTGCGGCGGCGCGTCTGCTCGACCTCGGCTGCGAGGCGGTGGCGGTTGTGTTCATCAACGCCTACGCCAACGCGGAGAACGAGCGTGCGGCGCTGGCCGCCGTGCGGGCGGTCTGGCCGAACGACGCGGTCACCGCCAGCCACCAGATCGTTCCCGAGATCCGGGAGTTCGAGCGCAGCTCGACCGCCGCCCTGAACGCCTATCTGCAGCCGCCGGTCGGCCGCTATCTCGCCCGCCTCGAGCAGGCGCTGGGCGAGGCGCAGTCGCCGGCACAGGTGCTGATCGTCCAGTCCAACGGCGGGGTGATGAGCGTGGAGACCGCGCGCAAGGTCCCGATCCGTACCGCGCTGTCGGGACCGGCCGCTGGCGTGACGGCCGCCGCCCATATCGGCGCCGTCGCCGGCTACCCGAACCTCATCACCTGCGACATGGGCGGCACGTCATTTGACGTCTCCCTGGTGGTCGAGGGCGAAAGCGCGCTTGCGGCACAGACCTCGATCGACTTCGGCCTCGTGGTCCGTTCGCCGATGATCGAGATCATCACCATCGGCGCCGGCGGCGGGTCGATCGCTCGGGTCGATGCCGGCGGCCTGCTGCAGGTCGGCCCGGAAAGCGCGGGCTCCGATCCGGGCCCGGTCTGCTATGGCCTGGGCAATTCCCGCCCGACCGTCACTGACGCCAACCTGGTTCTGGGCCGGATCAACGCCGACCGGCCGATCGGCGGCAAGCTCGACCGGCTCGACGTCGCCGCCGCCCGCCAGGCGATCGCCGACCACGTCGCCGCGCCGCTCGGACTGGAAAGCCCGGAGGCGGCCGCGGAGGCCATCATCCGCGTGGCCAATGCCAAGATGGCCGGCGCGATCCGCGTGGTCTCGATCGAACGCGGCCACGATCCCAAGGAGTTCGTCGCCGTGCCGTTCGGCGGCGGCGGTTCGCTGCATGCCGGCGCCCTGATCCGCGAGGTCGGGCTGAAGAAGGCCCTCGTCCCGCGCTATCCGGGCGTCACCAGCGCCCTCGGCTGCACCATCGCCGACCTGCGCCAGGACTTCGTCGAGACCTGGAACGTGCTGCTGGACGACCTCGACGCCGACGCGTTGCGTTCCGCCATCGATCGGCTGTCGGCGACCGGGACGGAGACGGTCCGGGGCGCCGGCGTCACCCTGGAGCGGGTCGACACGGTGGTCGAACTCGACATGCTGTATGTCGGCCAGACCCATACGGTCGCCGTCCCGATCGATGCGGCCTCTGGCAAACCGGTCGATACCGACGCGGTCCGAAGCGCCTTCGGGGCCGCCTATGACGCCACCTACGGGCGGCTGCTCTCCGGCATCGCTATGCGGATCATGAACCTGCGTGTCGCCGTGATCGGCCGGCGCCCGCGGTTCGATCTTTCCCTGTTGGCGCCCGATGCCGGTGCTGCGGCGCAGAATGCCGTCCTCGGTACCCGACCGGTCTATGTCGACGGCGCCTGGCACGAGGCGACGATCGTCGACCGGCTCGCCCTGCCGGCCGGTGCGACGATCGACGGGCCGGCGGTGCTGGAGCAGAGCGACACGACCATTCTGATCGAACCGGGCCTGACCGGCGAGGTCGACGCCTACGGCAACGTGCTGATCGGGGAGCGACCATGAGCCGCGCCCTCGACTTCGCGGATCCGGCGGCGACCGCCCTGCTGCTGGTGGATCTGCAGAACGACTTCATCCACAAGGACGGAGCCTATGCCCGCGGCGGGGCCGGTGCAGCCGCGATCGCCGCGTTGCCGGGTCGGCTGGCACCGCTTGCCGACGCCGTGCGGGCCAAGGGCGGGTGGATCGTCTCGACGCATTTCACGCTTGTCCCGGGCAAGGGCGGCGCGCCCCTGATCTCGCCACACCTGAAGGCGCTTCGGCCGTTCCTCGGAACCGGCGACTTTGTTCCCGGCGGGTGGGGGCATGACGTCGTGGAGGCACTACTCCCCGTTGATATGAGGGTCGAGAAAGTAGCGTTCTCAGCATTTTATATGAGCCGCCTCGAGTGGATTCTCAAGAAAGCGGGAATTACCACACTGATCGTAGGCGGTATCGTGACCAATGGCGGCGTCGCCTCGACGGTGCGCGATGCCCACGTCCGCGATATCGACACCGTGGTCCTGGAGGACGGTTGCGCAGCCTTCTCCGAGCCGGTCCACACCACGGCGATCGACGCCCTTCGGCCGGTCAGCGCCGTCGCGACCATCGCCGAGGTGGTGGCGGCCTGGGAGGCGGTCTGATGGGGGTCATCCGTCGCGACAACCCGCCGGAGTTCGGCGTGCCGGTGATCGTGATCGGGGCCGGGGCCTGCGGACTGATCGCGGCGCTCGCAGCCCGCGACGCCGGCGCCGAGGTGATGGTTCTGGAGCGCGACCCGGTGCCGGCGGGATCGACCTCGCTTTCCGCCGGGTATATTCCGGCCTGCGCAACCCGCTGGCAGGAGGCGGCGGACGTCGAGGATGACGTGTCGCGGATGCTCGGCGACATTCAGCGCAAGAACGACGGCGAGGGTGATCCGATCCTCGGCCGGCACCTCTGCGAGACCTCCGCGGCGACCCTGGAATGGCTCGCCGACGCCCACGACCAGGTGTTCGTGCTCGAGACCGGCTTTCGCTACCCCGGACATACCAGCCACCGCATGCATGCCCATCCGGAGATGACAGGGGCCGCCCTTGTCGGCGCCCTGGCGGCGGCGGCGGAGCGGGCCGGAATCGACATCGTCTGCGAGGCGGCCGTCCGCGATCTGATCGCCGACGCCGAAGGTCGGGTGTCGGGTGTGGTCATCGACCGGCCCGACGGTACGACGGACGAGATCGGCTGCGCCGCGCTGGTTCTGGCCTGCAACGGCTATGGCGGCAATCCGGAGATGGTCCGCACCCACATCCCGGACATGGCGGACGCCCTGTATTTCGGCCACACCGGCAACCGGGGCGACGCGGTCGCCTGGGGCACCGCGCTGGGAGCGGCCACCGGCCAGATGGGGAGCTACCAGGGGCATGGCTCGGTCGCCCATCCCCACGGCGTGCTGATCTCCTGGGCGCTGATGATGGAGGGCGGTCTTCAGGTGAATGCCGAGGGCCGGCGTTTCTCCAACGAGCATGCCGGCTATTCCGAACAGGCCCTGAAGGTGCTGGCCCAACCGGGGGGGATCGCCTGGAACGTCTATGACCGGCGGCTCCACGAGATGGGACTCGGCCAGCAGGACTACCGGCGCGCGGTCGAGATGGGCGCGATCCGAGAAGTGCCGGATCTTGCCAGCCTGGCCAGGGTGATAGGGTGCCCGGAAGCGCCGCTGGCAGAGACCCTGAAACAGGCGCGTGCGGCCGCCGCAGGCCATGCCGACGATCCGTTCGGCCGCGACTTCACCGGCGCGCCGGCGCTCGACGTGCCGCCGTTCTTCGCGGTGCGGGTGACCGGCGCCCTGTTCCACACCCAGGGCGGCCTGGCGGTCGACACGCGGGCGCGCGTGCTGCGCCCCGACGGAACGGCGCTCGCGAACCTGTTCGCCGGTGGCGGCGCGGCGGTCGGCCTGTCCGGTAGCGGGGTGGAGGGGTACCTGTCGGGGAATGGGCTGCTGACCGCCGTCACGCTGGGCCGGATCGCCGGGATCGAGGCGGCGGCGCTGGCAGAGGAAACGCTGGCAGAGGAGAAGGCGACATGACCGAGACCTATCCGCGCGACCTGGTCGGCTACGGTGCGCAGCCTCCCCAAGCCGTCTGGCCGGGTGGCGCCCGGGTGGCGCTCAGTTTCGTGCTGAACGTGGAGGAGGGCTCGGAGACCAACGTTCTGCACGGCGATGCCCGAAACGAGGCGGGCCTGTCCGAGGTCGTGGGCGGTCGCCACCCGGCGGGCACGCGCGACCTCGGCATGGAATCGCTCTACGACTACGGCCCGCGGGCCGGGTTCTGGCGGATCCACCGGTTGTTCACCGAGCGGAACCTGCCGCTGACCGTCTTTGGCTGCGCCATGGCGCTGGAACGCAATCCGGTGGCGACGGACGCCATGGCCGCCGCCGGATGGGAGTTCGCGGGCCATGGCTGGCGCTGGATCAACCACTACGAACTGAGCGAGGACGAGGAGCGCGAGCATATCGCCCGCGCCGTGGAGATCACCGAGAGGCTGACCGGGCAACGGCTCAAGGGTTGGTACTGTCGCTACGCCCCGAGTCCGAATACCCGTCGGTTGCTCGTCGAGGCCGGCGGCTTCAGATACGACAGCGACAGTTACAGCGACGATCTCCCGTACTGGGTCGATGTGGAGGGCAGGGATCATCTGGTGGTTCCCTACGCGCTCGACACCAACGACGTGAAGTTCGGCGCCCCCGCCTCCTACGGCTCAGGCGAGGACTTCTTCCGCTATATCACCGATGCCTACGACCAGCTCTGGGACGAGGGGGTGGACCGGCCGCGCATGTTGTCGATCGGCCTGCACCAGCGGCTGGTCGGGCGTCCCGGCCGGGCTCGGGCGCTCGCCCGGTTTCTCGACCATGTACAGGAGAAGGGTGCGACTTGGGTCACCCGCCGGATCGACATCGCCGAGCACTGGCACGCGACTCAGGCGCCGTCACAGAAACCGGAACAGGAACCGGGGTGAGCCGACGGGCTGCACTCAGCGTCTGCGGACTCCGAGCCAACCGGAAGCAAGATAAGGCGACGAGAGCATCGGTGCCTCCACCATATGGTTTCAATTGTTGAAAAGGTGGGTGTGCGCACGTCGTGCGTCAACGGGCGATTTGCTCGACAAATCTGTAAGTTGTCTGCACAATCCACAATCCATCCACAGGCTGGGGTCGCGTCGGAGCGACGGCTTCGGCGCACGACGCCTGCGCGGAGTTCATTGTGTCCGCCCAGCACCTTGCCTATAAAGCTTCCGTGGAATGCTGGCGCTGGCGACCCGATCCGCGGTCGGCGCCCGATACGGTGAGGTAGACGATGGTCGACTACGCGCTGGCGCGCCTGAACATGGTCGAGAGCCAGATCCGGACCAACAGGGTTACCGACCCCGATCTGGTCGAAGCGTTCGACACGGTTCCACGCGAACTGTTCGTCCCCAAGGCGAAGCGTGGCATCGCCTACGTGGACGAGGCTTTGGAGATCGGCGGCGGTCGCTACATGCTCGAGCCGATGGTGCTCGCTCGCCTGCTGCAGGCGGCGGTTCCGGAACCGGGGGACGTGGCCCTCGATATCGCCTGCGGCACCGGCTACGCGACGGTGATCTTGTCCAAGATGGTGTCCATGGTCGTCGGCGTCGAAGAGGATCAGGGACTGGTCGACGCGGGCAACGCCAATCTCGAGACCCTGGGCATCGACAATGCCGCGATCGTTCGGGGCAGGTTGGACGAAGGCTACGACAAACAGGCGCCATACAATGTGATCCTGATCGACGGTGGCGTCGAGGTGGTGCCGCCGGCACTGTTCGATGACCTGGCCGATGGCGGCCGGCTCGTCACGGTGGAGGGCGGGTCGCCGACCGAACCCGGCGTCGCCGTCCTGTACGAGAAGCGCGGGGGCCGGATTGGCCGCCGCATTCTGTTCGATGCCGGCACCCCGCTGCTGAGCGGATTTCGCGAGGAGGCCGGGTTTGTCTTCTGATCCTGTCGTCGTGGATTCATCCGCGTTTCCGTCCCGCCCGCCGGTCACGGCGTCAGCGCAGTCTGAAAGGAATTTCATGACCTCGTTCGCGAAGTCGCTCCGCTCCTCCGTGGCGGTCGTCGCCCTGCTCGTCGGCATGGGGGCGGCCGGCGGCAGTCTTGCCCAGGCCCAGACGCTGGAGGAGGCGCTGGCCCAGGCCTATGAGACCAATCCGCAGCTTCTGGCCGAACGTGCAGAGTTGCGGCAGACGGACGAGACGGCGCCTCAGGCCCGCAGCGGCTGGCTGCCGACCATCAGCGCGTCCGGCAGCTTCGGCGTGACCGACGTCGACGCCGAGAGCAACGGCGTCACCTCCACCGACGACCACTCCTTTCCGATCACCGCCTCGCTGACCGCCAGTCAGCCGCTGTACACCTTCGGGCGGGTGCAGGCCGATGTCGATGTCGCCGACGCCAACATCCAGGCGGCCCGTGCCGGTATGTTCGTGACCGAACAGAGCACGTTGCTCGATGCCGTCACCGCCTACGTCAACGTGATCCGCGACACCTCGACCCTCAACCTGCAGATCAACAACGTCCAGCGGCTGAACAAGCAGCTCGAGGCGACCCGCGACCGCTTCCGCGTCGGCGAGGTGACCCGGACCGACGTCGCCCAGTCCGAGTCGCGCCTGGCGCGCGCGGAGGCCGACCGCACCCAGGCGGAAGGCAATCTGATCACCTCGCGCGTGACGTTCGAACGGGTCATCGGCGTGGTTCCGGGGACGCTGAGTGAAGCGGAGATTCCGCCGGGACTGCCGTCCGCCCGGGACGAAGCCGTGGACATCGCGGTCCGTGAGAACTTTTCGCTGGTCCAGGCCAAGTTCCAGGAACTGGCCGCACGGCACCAGATCACCCAGGCCGAGGGCAGCCTCTATCCCAATGTCAGCCTGGTCGCCGAGGCGGACAACACCTACAACACCAGCGGCGGCGACAACGAGGTCCGGTCGCTGACGGCCGAGGTGCAGATCTCCGTGCCGATCTACCAGCAGGGCGTTGTCTATTCTCAGATCCGCGAGGCCAAGGAGAACGCCAACAGGGTCCGTCTGCTGGTCGACAACCAGCGCCGTTCCGTCGTCGAGAGCGCCGCCAGCGCCTTCGAACGCTACAAGACGGCGCTCGCTCAGATCGAGTCGCTGCGCTCCGAGGTTCAGTCGGCCGAAATCGCCCTCGACGGCGTGCAGCAGGAGGCGACCGTCGGCGCCCGCACGGTGCTGGACGTTCTCGATGCGGAGCAGGAACTGCTCGACGCCCAGGTCAGCCTCGTGGCGGCCGATCGAAACGCGGTCGTTGCCGCCTATTCGCTTCTCGCGTCGCTCGGTCGACTCACCGCCCAGGACCTGGGGCTCCCGGTTGAGGTCTACGACTATGACCAGCACTACCTCGCGGTCGAGTCGAAGTATTACGGCACCGAGCCTCCGGGCACGCTTCCTGGTAACTGACGGCGATTCGCGCGAACTGTTGGCCTGGTATAGGGTTATCAGGTAATCTTCAGATTCGAATTGTACCGGACTCGTAGGGCCGCCGGGGCGAGGGCATGAGCGACACGCAAGAACCATCCATGGAAGAAATTCTGGCGTCCATTCGCCGGATTATCTCTGAGGATGGGGATGAGGAGGAAGAGGCGCCGGCGGAAGAGGAGTCCGTTCCGGAGCCTGAGCCTGAGCCGGAACCCGAAGCGGAGCCTGAGCCGGAACCCGAGCCCGAACCGGAACCCGAGCCGGAGCCAGAGGAAGAGGAAGAAGAGGACGTCCTTGATCTCTCCGACATGGAGACCGACGAGGACGACGAGGAAGAGGCGGAACCCCTGTTCGACGAGCAGCGGTACCAACTCGACGATCCGGAACCGGAACCCGAGCCGGAACCCGAGCCCGAGCCGCTTCCGGAACCGGAGCCTGAGCCGGAACCCGAACCGGAGCCCGAGCCGGTTTACGCGCCGCCTCCGCCGCCCGCACCCCGCCCCGCCCCGCCGCAGCCGCAGGGGCTGGTGTCGCCACCGCAGGCCCAGGAGACGGTGCATTCGTTCTCCGAGCTTCAGGCCAAACTCAACGAGGACTACCAGGAGCTTCCCCTCGGCAACGGCGCTGTCACGCTCGAACGGCTGACGCGCGAGCTGATGCGCCCAATGCTGAAGGACTGGCTCGACCAGCACCTGCCGTCCATGGTCGAGCGGCTGGTCCGTGAGGAGATCGAGCGGCTGGTCATGCTGTCGCAGCGTCGGGACCGCTGGTAGACGCGATTTCCCGACCGTGGCCGAGCGGGTGTGGCGTTTCGCGCCGCCTTGGCCTATGAACGGCCTCCGTCGATACTGAAGCGTGCGAGGGGTCCGCGTTCACCGCGAGGCCGCTCCCAAGGATCCTGCGATGCTCGAGAAGACCTACGCCCCCGCCGATGTCGAGGCCCGGCTGTACGAGCGCTGGGAGAAGTCCGGCGCCTTCGCCAGCGACGTATCCTCGAATGCCGCGCCTTACACGATCATGATGCCGCCGCCGAACGTCACCGGCAGCCTGCACATGGGTCACGCTCTGACCATGACGGTTCAGGACATTCTGATCCGCTACAACCGGATGGCCGGCCGCGATGCGCTCTGGCAGCCGGGCACCGACCATGCCGGCATCGCCACCCAGATGGTGGTGGAGCGGAACCTGGCGGCGGACGGCATCGACCGGCGCGACATCGGACGCGAGGCCTTCGTCGACAAGATCTGGGAATGGAAGGCGCAGTCGGGCGGGACGATCGTCAATCAGTTGCGCCGCCTCGGCGCCAGCCCGGACTGGGAGCGCGAGCGCTTCACCATGGACGAGGGGCTGTCCAAGGCTGTGCTCAAGGTCTTCGTGCAGCTCTACAACGAGGGACTGATCTACCGCGACAAGCGGCTGGTGAACTGGGACCCGAAGATGGTCACCGCGATCTCCGACCTGGAGGTCGAGCCGAAAGAGGTCGACGGCAATCTCTGGCATTTCCGCTATCCGCTGGAGAGCGATCCGAGCAAGTTCATCATCGTCGCGACGACACGCCCGGAGACCATGCTGGGCGACACCGCGATCGCCGTGCATCCGGAGGACGAGCGCTACAAGGACCTGATCGGAACCTATGCCGTGCTGCCGTTGGTCGGCCGCCGCATCCCGATCGTCGGCGACGAGTATGCCGATCCGGAGCAGGGATCCGGTGCGGTGAAGATCACCCCGGCCCATGATTTCAACGACTTCGAGGTGGGCAAACGCCATAACCTCGAGATGATCAACATCATGGATGCCCATGCGCACCTGAACGACGAGGTGCCGGAGAAGTACCGCGGCATGGAGCGCTTCGCCGCCCGCAAGGCGGTGATCGCCGACATGGAAGAGGCCGGGCTCCTGGAGAAGATCGAGCCGCACCGCCACACCGTGCCGCACGGCGATCGCGGCGGCGTGCCGCTGGAGCCCTGGCTGACGGATCAGTGGTACTGCGACGCCGCGACCCTGGCCAAGCCGGCCATCGAGGCGGTCGAGACGGGCAAGACCGTGTTCGTGCCGAAGAACTGGGAGAAGACCTATTTCGAGTGGATGCGCAACATCCAGCCCTGGTGCATCTCGCGCCAGCTGTGGTGGGGCCACCAGATCCCGGCCTGGTACGGCCCGGACGGCGAGGTCTTCGTCGCCGAGAGCGAACAGGACGCCGCCACCGCCGCCGAAAAGCACTACGGCAAGGCCGTTGAACTGACCCGCGACGAGGATGTGCTGGACACCTGGTTCTCGTCGGCTCTCTGGCCGTTCTCCACGCTCGGCTGGCCGGACGAGACCGAGCATCTGAAACGCTACTATCCGGGCGACGTGCTGGTCACCGGGTTCGACATCATCTTCTTCTGGGTCGCCCGGATGATGATGATGGGGCTGCACTTCATGAAGGAAGTGCCGTTCCACACGGTCTACATCCACGCCCTGGTCCGCGACGCCAAGGGCCAGAAGATGTCGAAGTCGAAGAACAATGTCATCGACCCGCTCGACCTGATCGGAACGTACGGCACCGACGCCCTGCGCTTCACGCTGGCCGCCATGGCCGCGCAGGGCCGCGACATCAAGCTGGCCGAGGGCCGCGTCGAGGGTTACCGGAATTTCGCCACCAAGATCTGGAACGCCGCCCGGTTCTGTCAGATGAACGGGTGCGCGGTCGATCCGTCCTACGAACCGACCGCCTGTCGGGAGACGGTGAACCGCTGGATCGTCGGTGAGGTGGCAAAGACCGCCGACGCCGTCGCCAAGGCGATCGAGGGATACCGCTTCAACGAGGCGGCGGCCGATCTGTACCAGTTCTTCTGGGGCACGTTCTGCGATTGGTATCTCGAACTCACCAAGCCGATCCTGCAGACGCCGGAGGGCGCGGCGGAGCACCCCAGCGCCGCCGAGACCCGCGCGACGACGGCCTGGGCCCTGAACCGGGCACTGCACCTGCTGCACCCCATCATGCCGTATATCACCGAGGAACTCTGGGCCAGCTTCGGCGAGGAGGCGGATCAGCTTCTGGCCGCCCGTCCGTGGCCGTCTCTCGGCCCCGACAGCATCGACGCCGAGGCCTCGGCCGAAATGGACTGGGTAGTGCGGCTGATCTCGGAGGTCCGGTCGATCCGGGCAGAGATGAATGTGCCGCCGGCGGCCCAGATCCCTCTGCTGCTGATCGGCGCCAACGGGACGAGCGCGTCGCGGGTCGAGAAGCACCGCGATCTGATCACCCGGTTGGCCCGCCTGTCCTCGATCGATGTCGGCGGACAGGCGCCGGCCGGTGCGGTGCAGGGCGTCCTCGACGAAGCGACCCTGGTGCTGCCGATCGCGGATGTGATCGACATCGCGAAGGAGCGCGCGCGCCTCGCCAAGGAGATTGCCAAGGCCGAGGGCGAGATGGCCAAGATCGACAAGAAGCTGTCGAACCAGGGCTTCCTTGCCAAGGCTCCGGAATCTGTGGTCGAGGAGAACAGGGAGCGCCTGGCCGAGGAGAAGGAACGCCGCGACCGTCTGGCCGCCGCGCTCAGCCGCCTCGAACAGGCCGGGTAGGGTGGCTCATCCCTCCCGCCGTTCCGGGCGCCGCGCGACCCGGACACGGGCCGCCACGACGAGCAGGGTGCCGGCGACCACGCCCGCAGTAAACAGCAGCGTCTCCGGCCGGAAACGGGATACGTCGATCAGCCCGACGCGGAACGCCGTCTCCTCCAGCACCATGCCGATGACCGGCAGGGCGGTGCACGCCGCCATGTAGCTCTGGGCGCCGACAAGGCGGATCGACCAGAAGGTGAGGTACATGGACGGGCCGCGCAGGAGCACGCCCACCAGGATCGCGGAGAGGATCAGCGGTCCGTTCCAAGCCACGGTGCCCAGCGCGCCCACACCGTCCACACCATCCTCGACGACTCGCAAGACCAGCAAGGCGCCGGCGGTGACCAGAAGCACCGCCCCCGTGAACCGCGCGCGGGCCCCTGGCTGCGCGGACGTGTTGTCCGGGTGACGCTCGGCGATCAGCGTGCTCGCGACCAGCACCACCTCGTTCACCAGCATCAGGACAACTGCCGGATGGGTGATGCCCCCCTCGAGGCGCAGGACCAGAAGCGCGATGGAACCCAGGATCACCAGATGGCCGATCCACTCGTGACGCGAGGGTCTCCGGCCGAACACGACCCAGACCGCGACCGCGACCATGGGCACGTTCACGGCCCCCAGCACTCCCGCCTCCATGGCGCTTACCCAGACCAGGACGGCCGTGAACAGCGCCGCTGACAGCACCCGGAGCAAACCGAGTATCCAGGTCGAGGGCCGGCGGAAACTCTGAACCGAGAGCCGCCCACGCCCTCCGAACAGCAGCAGAACCCCGCCGCCGGCGCAGAGCTGGATGAACGTATAGGCCCAGGGGTCGAAGCCGTAGCGCACGAGCAGGATCCGACTGACCGCGATAAGCGCCGACCAGGAACAGATCGCGGCGGCGGTCACGAGGAAGGCGGGTCGCATGTGGAATCTCCGGCGCGGCGGGGCACTCGCCCCGGTCTATCGCAGCGGCTATATGGATTCATTTCACCAGTTTCTTCCGTGCGATACGATTTCGTTTCATGAACTGGGACGATCTCCGCGCCTTCCTCGCCACAGCCCGGTCCGGCAGCCTGCGCCGGGCCGCCGAGACGCTCGGCGTCACTCAGCCGACCGTGGCGCGCCGTATCCGGTCGTTGGAAAACGATCTGGGACTGCCGCTGTTCGACCGTGACCGCGATGGGCATCGACTGACCGCGGCTGGCGCCGAACTGCTGCCGGAGGCCAGAGCCGTCGAGACCACGGCCTTGCGGGTGGAGGCCCGGTCGCGGGACATGGTCGGCGGCCTTGCCGAGACGGTGCGGGTCGAAGCCATGGAATGGGCGGCCGCCGTCCTGGCTCGGGGCCTGGATCGCCTGGGACCAAGACCGAGGGTCGATCTCGTGGTCGCCGGAGATACAAGGCCCGATGGTGTCCGACGACCTGAGATCGTGGTCCGCCACCGCATGCCGCCGGAAGGAGAGGGTGTGACGTGGCGTGTCGGCTCGATCGGCTGTGCGGTCTACGGCATGTCCGCCTATGCGGAGGGCCGCCCCCTGCCACTGGATCGCGAGGATTTCGCCGCGCTTCCATGGATCGCCTTCATCGCCGAGCAGGAGCATTTTGCCGCGATGCAGTGGATCACCCGGCTGACGGCGGGCCGGAATCCGGCGGCACGGGTTTCGCGCACCGACCAGATGGCGATGGCCGCGGCCAGCGGGCTCGGCGTGGCCATACTGCCCTGCTTCCTGGGTGATGCGACACCCGGCATCCTGAGGCTCTCCCCCGAACTTGACGACCTGCGTGCCGACTACTGGGTGGTGACGGCGCAGGAGTTCGCGGGCAACCCTTCGGTGCGATCGGTCACGGCGTGGATCGCCGCCTGTTTTCGGGCAGCGGAACTCGGAGAGCATGGCTCCTGACCCTCGTGGAGCGGACGATTTCCATACGTTCTCGAAGTCCCGTCCCTCGTCTAAGCTCCTGCGGTCCGAAACCCATTGGCGAGGAATGAGCATGGCGCGCATTGCGATCGGCGGCTTTCAGCACGAGACCAACACCTTCGCCCCGACCAAGGCAGGCTGGGACGCTTTCAACGTCGGCGGTGGCTGGCCGCCGGTGACGACCGGCAGCGACCTGTTCCCCGCCATGGAGGGGCGGAACATCTCCTGCGCCGGCTTCATCGAGGGGGCACAGGTGGCGGGACACGAGCTGATCGCGACGACCTGGGCCGCGGCCTCACCCTCGGCGGAGGTGACGGACGAGGCCTTCGACCGGATCACCGGCATGATCTGCGACGGTATCCGCAACGCCGGCCCCATCGACGCAGTCTATCTCTGCCTGCATGGCGCGATGGTCACCGAGAGCCACGAGGACGGGGAGGGCGAGACCGTCGCCCGGGTCCGCGAGGTGGTCGGCCCGGACCTGCCGGTCATCGTGTCACTCGACCTGCACGGCAACATGACCCGACGGTTCCACGACCTGGTCACCGCCTGCGTCGCCTACAAGACCTATCCCCATGTGGACATGGCCGATACCGGCAAGCGGACGGCCGCCGTGCTCGACCGCATCCTGAAGGAGGGCAAGCCGGCCAAGGCCTACCGGCAGATCGATTTCCTGATCCCGCTGTCCTGGCAGTGCACGATGATGGCGCCGTCCGGTCCGATCTACGACCGGATGGCCGCCATGGAGACCGGCGGGGTGTGGACCACCTCCTACCTGCCGGGCTTCCCCGCCGCCGATATCGCCGATTGCGGGCCGAGCATCTTCGCCTATGGCGCCACACAGGGCGACGCGGACAAGGCCGCGGACGCCATCGCCGCCGATATCCGACGGCTGGAACCGGAATTCGCCGGCAAGATCTACGACCCGGACGAGGCGGTGGCGGAGGCGCTGCGCCTGTCGCAGGGTGCCGGCAAGCCGATCGTCATCGCCGATACCCAGGACAATCCCGGGGCGGGCGGCAACGGCGACACGGCCGGCATGCTGAAGGCGCTGGTGCGTGCCGACGTGGAGAAGGCCGCGATCGGCCTGATGATCGACCCGGAAGCCGCCAAGGCGGCCCATGCGGCGGGTGTGGGAGCGGAGATCACCATCCCGCTCGGCGGCTGCTCCGGCATTCCCGGCGACACGCCCCTGGAGGCAACGTATACGGTGGAGGCCCTGCATGACGGGTTCACCACCGGCACCGGCCCGTTCTACAGGAACGCCAAGATGCGGCTCGGCCTGTCGGCCTGCCTACGGATCGGTGGGGTGCGCATCGCGCTGGCCACCCACAAGGTGCAGATGGCCGATCAGAACCTGTACCGCTATGTCGGGATCGAGCCGACCGAGCAGGCGATCCTGGTCAACAAGTCTTCGGTGCATTTCCGCGCCGATTTCGCGCCGATCGCCAAGGAGATCCTGGTTGCCGCCGCGCCGGGGCCAATGATCGCCGATCCGGCCAGACTGCCGTGGAGGAGGCTGCGCAAGGGCATGCGCCTGTCGCCGATGGGACCGGTCTGGCAAGGCTGAAGACCCGCCACCGAGGATGGATCTCGATCACCCGGGAGTTTGTGATCGCGTCATTTTCTCATCCATTCAATAGACTATGCGGTGTTTCTAAGTTCTGATCTGAACAATGGGAGCGGCGCGTCCTCAGAAAGCCGCTCCCACGCCCATCGGGCCGGACCAGCGGCGGGCAGGTTCCTCGAAGTCGATACCGGGGAGAGCGCTGGCGACGAACGTCTGATCTGTCGGTGGGATTGCCGCCGGAACGTCCAGCAGGGCGAGGGAGATCGCGACAAAGTCGGGTTCCGCTTCGGACTCGAAGGAGACCGCGGCGCCACAACGGCTGCAGAAGCGGCGGACCACATCGGGCGACAATCCATAGGGCGCCGTGCCTCCGAGGCTGTCCAGTGCCGACCGTTCCCAGACACCCCACGCCGTGGCCGGGCCGCCGGTCAGCCGCCGGCAGGTTCCGCAATGGCAGAGGGTCGCCCGGACCGGTTTGCCGCGTAGAGTGAAGCGGACGTCGCCACAGAGGCATCCCCCGGCGTGCTCATCGGTGGGCCCGGGCGGTGCGAGGCCGCCGCCATGGTCCGGCTCGTCACCGCGGCGGAACGGGATCCCCGGGTCGACCCGACACCATGGAACCCGGGAGGCGCCGAAGATCTGGCTTTCGACCGAGACCGTATCCGGATGATCGAGGGAACCGGTGGCTATATCCACGTCGCCGGGCCGACGCGAGTCGGTGAAGGTGAGTGTCGCACCACAGACCGGGCAGAACGTCCGCACGCATCCGGAAGAGGAGGGGTAGGACACCGGTCCGTCGGCGGTCCACCGGAACGCGGCGGGATCCGCCACGGTCCAGGTCACGACGGGCGCTCCGGAGCTTCGGCGGCACATCGTGCAATGGCAGAGGGTCGTCTCTCGCAGCGTTCCGTCGACCCGGTAACGCACCCGGCCGCACAGGCAGCCGCCTTCGGTCATTCCGCGTCCCGCAGCGTGCACCACACCGGCGTGTGATCGCTGGCCTTCTGTTTGCCGCGGGGGCCGGTATCGATGCCGGCCGCCTCAAGTCGGTCGGCCGCCTGGGGAGAGAGCAGCAGGTGGTCGATACGGATGCCGTGGTCCTTCTGCCAGGCGCCGCCCTGATAGTCCCAGAAGGAGTATTTGTGCGGCGTCGGGTCCTTGGCCCGGAACGCATCCGTATAGCCGAGCCACAGGATCTCGCGGAACGCCGCCCGGGTCTGCGGCTTGATCAGGGCGTCGCCGGCCCAGGCCGCGGCGTCGTGCACGTCCTCGTCCGTCGGAATGACGTTGTAGTCGCCGCCCAGGACGACCGGCATCTCCCCGGCCAGCAAGGCCGCCGCCCGCTCCCTGAGGCGCGCCATCCAGGCGAGCTTGTAGGGATATTTCTCGCTGTCCGCCGGGTTGCCGTTCGGCAGGTAGATCGTCGCGACCCGCATGCCCGCCACCGTCGCTTCCAGATAGCGAGCCTGCTCGTCCCCGTCGTCGCCGGGCAGGCGGGCGGACACCTCCTCCAGCCCGCGCTTCGAGAGAATCGCCACGCCATTGTAGCTCTTCTGGCCGTGCACGGCGCACTCGTAGCCCAGCGCCTCGATCTCCAGACGCGGAAAACCGTCGTCGACCGTCTTGATCTCCTGCAAGAGAACGACGTCGGGCTCGGCCGATTTCAACCAGTCCAGCACATTGGGCAGTCGGGCCTTGATCGAGTTGACGTTCCAGGTGGCGATCTTCATCGGTTCGGCCTCGTCGCTCGCGGGCCGGCATGGTCGGCGCAAACGGCGGCACGCCGCAACCCCATAGGATGGGGGAACGCCGACGCGGTCTCAGCCGGAAGAGTCAGCCGATGGAGAAACTGGTGCCGCAGCCGCAGGAGGAGGTGGCGTTCGGGTTCTCGATCGCGAAATAGGCGCCGATCAGCTCGTCCTTGTAGTCGAGCTGCGCACCCGACAGCAGGTCGAGCGACACATCGTCGACCAGGACCTCGACGCCGTCGCGCTCGAACACGTGATCGTCGTCGTTCACGGTCCGATCGAAATCGAACACATACTGGAAGCCGGAGCATCCGCCCCCGAGGACGGATACGCGCATCTTCATCGCCACGCCGTTGTCTTCCTGGGCTCTGAGGAAGGCGATGCGCTTGGCGGCGCTTTCGGTGATTCCGAAGACACGGTCCGGGGTGGCGCCATCGGGCATGATCATGATCCCTAAACGGTGTGGGATGAAGATAGTCGTCGCGCCCCCGTCATTCAACGGTCAGCGAACGCTGAGGGCGGCGACAGCCCGGGCGAAGCCTGGGGAAACTACGGGTGGCCACGCGCCATGGGTTCGGATATCCCGAGATCTGGGCATCCGAACGCGGCGATCGACCCCGTGCCGACGAAGCGGTCGGGGTGCCAGGAGAGGTGCCAGGGGAAGAGCGGACCAACGCGCAGTCATGCAGTCGTATCGCATCACGTATTTGGCAGGAGGGCATGTCGCCGAGGTCGTTCTGAGGGGCAAGTTCCTCCCCTCGACGGTCATGCCGGTGATCGTCGAACTGCGGCGGTACAACAACGACGGCCGGCTCGACGGCGTACTCTGGGACCTGCGGGAGGCCGATCTCAGCGACCTCACGATTGCGGCGCTGCGCGACATCTTCCGCTCCAAGAACGCGCTGATCCCCGTGAAACGCCTGCGTATCGCCTGCCTGGTCGCGACCGAGGGCGATGCCCAGATCCTCAAGCTCTGGGCCGAGGGCTTCGACGACGACCGGCCGCACCATCGGCGATGGTTCTTCGACAGGGAGGAGGCCCTCGCCTGGTTGACGGACCGCTCGCCCGCATAGGCGGGTGCCGCCTTGCGCGGCCAAGCAAATGTGTCTATCCGGGACTGATCGGCGGAAGCGTGGCGGAACGAGGCTCGTGAAGCAGCGATGATGCTCAGAAGAATCGCTGGTCTGAACAGGAACCGGTTGCTCGAGATCAGGGCGGGCGCCGTCGAGGCGCTTGAAGCCCGTCACACGGCGGGCAAGCGGCCCTTTCGTGCCGTTGGCGATCTAGTGTCGGACCCTCAGACCGAACTCGACACACGGTTGTTCCAACGGATCATGGCGTTCTTCTGGACCTCGCCGATTCCACAGATCTACCGTGACCTGTTTGACGACGGGCCACTTCTGCTTGTCGATCTGTCTAAGTTCCGACGCCAGGCGGAGGGGGAAAATCCGAACTACGCACCCTGGCACCTTGACGCCAATTTCTACGGTTTCGAGGTGCCGATGCTGACCGCGTGGATACCGCTGGACGATGTGGGAACCGACGCGCCGGGCCTAGAGTTCTGTCTGCCCAACGACGTCGCGGACGAAGCCCATGCACGCGATTACTGGGCTCGAAGTTTCTTTCACCAGAACAAGACGAAACTACCGAGCGAGCGGGACCTCCCCGCGATGTATCCGGGCGGCTACCGCACGATGAGCGAGCCACTCGCGGTCGGTGCATGCTTTGTCTTCGACCAGAACACGGCGCATCGCACGCAGGTTCTGAAATCGGCAACCAAGGGCCGGATCGCGCTGGAGTTCCGGGTCGGGTCGGTCTCGAAGTCCCCGGCGGGCTATCTCGGTGCCGCGGGCGGTCGGATGGTGACCGTTCATCCGGCGGCGGATGGCAACGCGCTGGTTGTCCGACGGATGGACCAGATGTTTGACGATTTCCGCACGGACGTTGCGGCCGGCCGGGCATGACGGACGACCTGTCGACGGCGATCCAGGCGGCGATTTCCACAACAAACCGGGCAACGATCGACCGGCTGCTCAATGCCCTTGACCGGGCCGCGAACGCTATCGACCGCCAGCCGCTTCCGCCCACCGCGGCGCAGACGTTGTTCCGGCTCTTCACCATGCTTCTGACGCCGAACAACGCCGCTCTGGCGATGACGGTCTGGCGAAAATCCGCGGCGCTCGGTGATCCACGGCTCAGCGAAGCGCTTTATCTCAACCGACACCTCGTCGAGCGTCTGTTCTGTCACCTGATTGAGAGCGGCGAGAACTGGGAACCCGGTGCCGCCGATCTCGGGCGCATCCTGGAAGGGTGGAAACCTGCTGCGTCCGAGCGCTCCGCTGTCATGGTCACCGCCATGCAGAAGTCCGGAAGCACCTATTTCAGCCACCTGCTCGGCCAGTACCTCGACCAGCCCGTCGTCGCCCCGCATTCGACAAACCGCCTGCGGGAGGAGATGGATCAATCGGTTCTGCGGATCGCAAGCAGGATGGGGGCGGTGATCCAGTGTCACCTGCCGGCAGGAGACGAACTCACCACGTTCCTGCACCTGCATCGGATACGCCCTGTCGTGATTCTTCGCGACATCTTCGAGTGTATCGCCTCCTACGCGGAGCACGTCCGGAACAGCCACTACCTGCGTACCCTCGGCCATCGATTCGACGACCTGCCTGTCGAAGATCGCCTGGATTTCACCATCGACTTCATCGCGCTCCACTATGTGAATTTCGTGGCGAGTTGGCAGCACTATGCGCAGCGGCACCCGGTGCTTGTCCGGCACTACGATGATAACCGCCGGGACTGGACGCGGACCCTCGGCGAGACGGCCTCCTGGCTCGGCCGGGGTCGGGACGATGACCGCGCCACCGCCGTGGTGCGTCGGTTGGATGAGCTTGCTGACGTGGAACCTGGTTCCACCCGTCGCAGCCGAGAGAAATACATCTCTCCCGAACGGATCACGCCGGCCCAGAAGGAGCGCGTCCGGCGGCTGTACCGGCACTATCCGAAGACGGATTTCTCCCTGGTCGACGGCTCCTGACAGGGAGCGTGGCTCGACATAGGGAAAAGACCGACCTCGGCGCCATCCTCGACCCACCCGCTTCGGCAATCCGGCGAGTCATTGGCGGACGGGGTGGGATTCGAACCCACGAGAGGCTTGCACCCCTGGCGGTTTTCAAGACCGCTGCCTTCAACCACTCGGCCACCCGTCCGCGGTCCAGCGTTTCGGGGTGCATCGATACAAGCGCTTGCGTTCCTTCGCAAGGATCGCGCTGGCGCCAACGGTCGAAGGATCGGTTGCTTGGACTTGATACCACCGCCGCGCCGTGGCAAACGCCTCCCTGGGGCGAGCGCGGGGGACAACCGGCCAGGGAGATGGCGGTGACGAAGACTTTGAAGCGTGCGCCCCAGGTGGCGTCCCCGTTGGCGTCACGCGTGGCGGCCCGGGTGGCCGGTGCCGTCGTCGCGGTGGCGGCCGGGGTGTTCGCTGCCGCGCCGGCGGGCGCGGACCAGCCTTTCGCCGCCTGGCTTGACGAGGTCCGGCGGGAGGCCAGCGGCCGGGGTGTCTCTGAGCGCGTGCTGGACGAGGCACTCGCGGGGGTCAAGCCGATCCCGCGGATCATCGAACTCGACCGCAACCAGCCCGAATTCAAGCTCAAGGTCGACGAGTACCTGGCCCGCGTGGTCACCGCCGGGCGGATCAAGTACGGACGCACCCTCATGCGGCGCCACGCGGCGATCCTCGACGAAGTGTCGAAGCAGTATGGCGTGCAGACGCGCTTCATCGTCGCGCTCTGGGGTATCGAGACCGATTTCGGCCGCATCACCGGCGGATTTCCGGTGATCGACGCGCTGGCGACGTTGGCCCATGACGGCCGACGCAGCGCCTTCTTCCGCAAGGAACTGATGCTCGCGCTGGAGATCCTCGAGCAGGGCCACATCGCCCCGAAGGACATGCAGGGCTCCTGGGCCGGGGCCATGGGCCAGAGTCAGTTCATGCCGTCCAGCTTCCACCGCTTCGCCGTCGATCACGACGGCGACGGCGACAAGGACATCTGGGGCAGCCTGCCGGACGTGTTCGGCTCCATCGCCACCTATCTCTCGGGCTCGGGCTGGCGCGACGATCTCACCTGGGGTCGGGAGGTCTCGATTCCCGCCGGTTTCGACCGGACGCAGATCGCCGACGAGACCCGCCGGAGCCTTCCGGAATGGCAGGAGCTGGGCGTGCGCCGGGCGGGCGGCGGCGACCTGCCCACCCGGGCGGTGCCGGGCCGGATCGTCGAAGTGACGCAGCGCGATGGGTCGTCGCGCCACTTCATGGCCTACGAGAACTTCGAGACCATCCTGAAGTGGAACCGGTCGACCTATTTCGCCATCGCGGTCGGCACGCTTGCCGATGCCCTGGGCGCACGGTAGGCTCCGGATCTAGCGGTGGAATTAACCGGGAACCACCACATCATGCGGATTGCGGAGCACTTTTCCAGGGCCGGCAGATGGCTTGCGGCGCCGGCACTCGGCTTGGCCCTGGTCCTGTCGGGATGCGCCGAGACCGAGCTCCTGGTGCACACGGCGAAGACAGCGAAGAGCCACAGCGCGACACCGTCCAAGGGGCGCTACAAGGTCGGCAGCGCCTATCAGATCAAGGGCGTCTGGTACTACCCGAAGGAAGAGTGGGACTACACGGAGACCGGCATCGCGTCCTGGTACGGGCCGGGTTTCCATGGCAAGAGTACGGCGAACGGCGAGGTCTTCGACGAGAACGCGCTGACCGCTGCACACCGGACTCTGCCGATGCCGAGCATCGTGCGGGTGACCAACCTGGACAACGGCCGGTCGCTCGTGGTGCGGATCAACGACCGCGGACCGTTCGCCCACGGCCGGATCATCGACATGTCGCGGCGTGGCGCGCAGCTTCTCGGTTTCCTGCGCAAGGGGACGGCCAAGGTCCGGGTCGAGATCCTGCAGGCGGAGAGCCAACAGGAGAAGGCCGCGGCCCTGGGCGAGGATTACCTGCCGGCGCCGGATCCGAGCCTGCCAAGGGCGCCGGCACCGAGTGCCGCCCCGTCGGGCAGCGTCCAGGTCGCGACGCTGACCGCTCCGGCCGGCGCGAAGACGGCCAAGCCGGCCCCCGTCGTCGCACAGCCGCCGGCCCCGGCGAACAGCACCAACGGCGCACCCGTGTCGACGTCTCCGGTACGGCCGCTGGTCGGACGTACGGAGCCGGAGGCGACCGAGATCTATATTCAGGCCGGCTCGTTCGAGAACCCGGACAACGCCCATCGGCTGACCGGCCGTCTCGGTGCCTTCTTCCAGGGCGCCCATGTCCAGCCCGCCGAGGTTTCAGGCAAGACCTTCTACCGCGTACGTATCGGACCGATCAACGGGGTGGACGATGCCGACCGGCTGCTGGAGCGGGTCATCGTCGCCGGTTATCCGGGCTCGCGCATCGTCGTCGACTGACCGGTGGTGGACGCCGCACTTACGTCCCATTCTCCACGCAGGATTCCATCCTGCAGCCATCTGGATCCCAACGCCAACGGAGCGGATCGTCGATGATGAGACACGCAATCCTGCCCCGCCTCGCCGCCATCGCGCTACTCCTGGCCGCAACGGTCGGCACGCCGGCGGAGGCGGCCAAGATCGACACCAACGCCCGTGAAGCGATCCTGATCGACTACGACACGGGTCAGGTCCTGTTCGAAAAGAACTCCGACGAGCGTATGCCGCCGGCGTCCATGAGCAAGATCATGACGGTGTTCCTGGCTTTCGAGCGTCTCAAGGACGGCCGCCTGCAGATGGACGACGAGATTCCGATCTCGGAGAAAGCCTGGCGCAAGGGCGGGTCAAAGATGTTCGTCGAGGTCGGCTCGCGCGTCCCCGTGCATGAGATCCTGCGTGGAATCATCGTGCAGTCCGGCAACGATGCAGCGATCGCGCTGGCCGAGGCGATCGCCGGGACCGAGGAGGCGTTCGCCGAACTGATGACCGAGAAGGCGGCGGAGATCGGCATGAAGGACGCCACATTCCGCAACGCCACGGGTTGGCCCGACCCGGAACATCGCATCACCGCGCGCGGCCTTTCGGTCCTGGCACGCGAGACGATCCGCCGGTTTCCGGACTACTATCCGATCTATTCCGAGACGACCTTCACCTACAACGACATCAAGCAGGGCAACCGCAACCCGCTGCTCTACAAGGGAATGGGCGCCGACGGGCTCAAGACCGGCCACACAGAGAACGCCGGTTACGGCCTGACGGCCAGCGCCAGACGCGGCGACCGGCGGCTCATCCTGGTTGTCAACGGACTGGAAAGCGTGCGGCAGCGGTCCAGCGAGAGCGAACGACTGCTGGAGTGGGGGTTCCGCGAGTTCGACAACTACCGCCTGCTGGAGCGCGGCGAGGTGGCGGAGAGCGCGGCCGTTTGGCTCGGCGACAAGCCGAGCGTTCCGCTGGTGATCGACGAGGACCTGATCCTGACCATGCCACGCGCGGCCCGCAAGGAGATGCGGGTGGCGGTGGAGTACGAGGGACCGATCCCGGCCCCGATCGTGAAGGGGCAGGTGCTGGCCCGCCTGCGGGTCTCGGCGCCGGGCATGCAGGACAACGTCGTCGCCCTTCGGGCCGGAGAGGACATCGCCAAGCTCGGCCCCTTCGGACGGATTACGGCCGCGGTCGGGCATCTGATCTGGGGACCGGGCGCGCGTGAGTGACGGCACGCCCCGGCGCGGACGCTTCATCACCCTGGAAGGCGGCGACGGAGCCGGCAAGTCGACCCAGGCGGCGGCCCTGTGCGACTGGTTGAGCGACCGCGGCATCCGGGCCGTGCGTACGCGCGAACCCGGCGGCGCGCCCGGGGCGGAAGAGATTCGCGCGCTGCTGCTGACCGGCGATCCCGGCAAGTGGGACGCGGTCACCGAGGCACTGCTGATGAACGCGGCGCGCCGCGACCACATCGTGCGGGCCATCCGTCCCGCCCTTGCCCGCGGCGACTGGGTGATCTGCGACCGGTTCTACCACTCGACCCTGGTCTACCAGGGCCATGCCGGCGGCGTCCCCATGGACACGCTGCGGGCGCTGATCGACGCAGCGGTCGAGGACACGCGCCCGGATCTCACCCTGATCCTCGACATCGACCCCGCCGCCGGCCTCGCCCGGACCGAGACGCGGGCGGGAACGGAGACCCGGTTCGAGAACAAGGGCGACGCCTTTCACGCACGGGTCGTCGCCGGGTTCCGGGCGTTGGCGGCGGAGGATCCGAACCGCTGTGTCCTGATCGACGCCGGTCGGGACAGGGAGGCGGTCGGCGAGTCGATCGCCGCGATCGTGTCCGCCCGCCTCGGCATCGGGTAGCCTCACCCGATGAGCGACGACGCTTCACACGGCGACGAGGAAACGCAAGGCCTGCCGAACCCGGCGGCGGCGACGGAACTCTTCGGCCACGGCGAGGCCGAACAGCGGCTGCTCGACGCCTGGAATTCCGGACGGATGCCGCATGCCTGGCTGCTCGCCGGGCCGCCCGGCATCGGTAAGGCGACCTTGGCCTACAGGCTCGCCCGGTTCGTACTGTCCGACGGCGCGCAGGGGGAGGGGGCAGGAGGTCTTTTCGGCGAGTCTCTGCCACCGACCAGCCTGGCGATCGACCCCAATCATCCCGTCGCCCGGCTGGTGGCCGCGGAATCCCATCCCGATCTCAAGATCCTGCGCCGCAAACCCAACGACCGTGGCGTGTTGAGCGCGGTCATCCGGGTCAACGACGTCCGCGCCTTCGAGTCCTCCCTGCACCTGAAGACCAGCGGCGGAGGGTGGCGCGTGGCGATCGTCGACGAGGCCGAGCGGATGAACGCAAACGCCGAAAACGCGCTTCTGAAGATACTTGAGGAACCACCTGCCAAAACACTGATAATAATAGTTTCCAATGCACTCAATGCGATGCTGCCCACGACCCGGTCGCGGTGCCGCCGACTGATGCTGGCGGCATTGCCGGACGCCGAGGTTGCCGGTCTGGTGAGGCGGGCGCACCCGGGCCTGCCCCCGGCGGACCTGGATCTGATCCTGCGCCTCGCCGAAGGCAGTCCCGGTCGGGCGATCGAATTCGTCGAGGCTGGCGGGGCGGGCCTGTACCGTGGCGTTGCCGACGTGCTCGGCTCCCTGCCGGACGTCGACGGCGAAGACGTGCATGCCCTGGCGGCCGCGTGGGGCGGGCGCAAGCCGAAGGAGGGCGAGCGGGACCCGTTCCGAACCGGGACCGACCTGCTGCTGCGCTGGATCGATCGGGCGATCCGTGCGGCCAACGATGCGCCCGGCGTGAGCGAGATCGTTCCCGGAGACCTGGACGCCGGTCGAGCCTTCGTCGCCCGCATCGGCGTCGAGGCCGCCTTTCGCCGCCGCGAGGCGGTGCGGCGGCTGATCCACCTCGAAGGCGCGTTGAACCTGGACCGCAAACAGGTCCTGATCGACGCGGTTCACACCCTGGCCTTCGGCGAGGGGCTGGAACGGCGCCGCGCCTGAGTGCCCCGCCATGGTCGATCGCCCGGCCGTGCTTGATCGCCCCGGCACTTGATCGCCCCGGCGCTTGATCGTCCCGACACGACGCGTTACCCAGACAATCTCCTCACACCGTCTTCGCCAACGATCCAGACGAGCCATGACCGCGACACCGCCCATTTTGGTCGATAGCCACTGCCATTTGGACTTCGACGATTTCGCTCCCGAACTGGACGAGATCGTCGCCCGTGCGGAGCGGGCCGGCGTGGCGCGCATGGTCACGATCTGTACACGTATCCGCCGGTTCGACCGCATTCGCGCGGTGGCCGAGCGGTTCCCGTCCGTCTACTGCTCGGTCGGCACCCATCCGCACCAGGCCGGTGAGGAGCGCGGCATCCCGACCGCGGAGATCGTCGCCCTCGCGAGAAGCTTCGACAAGGTCGTGGCGATCGGCGAGTGCGGGCTGGACTACTACTACGACAACAGCCCGCGCGACGCGCAGGAGGAGGGCTTCCGCGCCCATATCGCCGCCGCGCGCGAGACCGGACTGCCGCTGATCGTCCATACCCGCGACGCCGACGCCGATACCGCGGCGATCCTGGAGGAGGAGTATGCCCGGGGGCCGTTCACCGGCGTCCTGCACTGTTTCTCCGGCGGGCGGGAACTTGCGCTGCGTGCTGTCGATCTGGGCTTTTACGTGTCGCTGTCGGGCATCGTGACGTTCAAGAAGAGTCAGGATCTTCGCGACACCGTGGCCGAGCTTCCGGCCGACCGGCTGCTGGTCGAGACCGACGCGCCGTTCCTGGCGCCACCGCCGTTTCGCGGCAAGCGCAACGAGCCCGCCTATGTGGTGCATACCCACCGGGTCGTCGCCGAAGTGAAGGGCCTCGACGAGGCCGAGAGTGCCCGCGTGACCACCGCCAATTTCCTGCGGCTGTTCGACCGGGTCCCTGCGCCGGACGGACAGAAGGACGCCGCGTGAGGGTCACCGTCCTGGGCTGCGGCGCCTCGGTCGGCGTGCCGAGCCTGAGCGGCGGCTGGGGCCAATGCGACCCGACCGAGCCGCGCAATCGACGCCGACGCTGCTCGATCCTGGTCGAAAAGGCGGGAAGGCGCATTCTGATCGACGCCTCGCCGGACCTGCGCGAGCAACTGCTCGACGCCGAGGTGGACAGCATCGATGCCCTGCTGTTCACCCACATCCATGCCGATCACACCCACGGGATCGACGACCTTCGCCCGCTGTACTGGACCACGCGGCGACGGATCCCGACCTACGCCGACGCGGCGACCTGGGAAGACCTGATGGCGCGGTTCGGCTACATGGTCGAGGCGTCGCCCACCTCGCCGCCGCATTTCACCCCGCCGCTGGAGCGGTTCGACATCGATGCCGGCACCTACGGGATCGCCGGCGCGAGCGTCGAAGTGATGCGCCAGGACCACGGCAGTTCCGGCGATAGCCTCGGCTTCGTCTTCGACGGCCGGTTCGCGTATTCCACCGATGTCGCCGTGCTGACCGAACCGCAGCTCGACCAGCTGGCCGCCCTCGACCTCGAGCTCTGGATCGTTGACTGCCTGCGCGAGGAGGAGAGCGGCGCCCACGCCTCGCTCTCCGAAGCGCTGGCCTGGGTCGAGCGGGTGAGGCCGAAGCGGGCCTATCTCACCCACATGAACGGGCGCCTCGACTATGCCAGGACACTGGCCAAATGCCCACCGGGCGTGGAGCCCGGCTACGACGGACTGGTCGTGGACCTCTAGCCTCGAGGTCGGGCGCGATACCCGGGGCAGCCTCTAACGCCACACGTCCCCGGGCACAGGGTCGCCCTCCAACATCGCCGGACCCGCAGGTCGGTGGCTGGCCCTGCGCCGCAGCATCGTCCTGAAGCCATCGCGCACCTGCTCCAGATCCAGCACCAGGTCGTGGCGAGCTGACACCGCCTCGCAGCGGTCCAGCAACTCGTCGAAAGCGGCGGCGCAGCGCGCCGGCAGGCGGACATGGGGGCTGGCCAGGATCAGCCAGCGCGGTTCCTTCTCGGCGCGGAACGGGTCGGTCCGCGGCGCGACGCGCTGGGTCACGTAGAACTCCATGCACCCCTGAAAGTAACCGCGCACCTCGAACAGGATCGCCCCCTCGCCACCCGGCAGGCTCGGTATCAGCGGATCGTCGCGCGCCAAGTCCTCCATCTCTGCCTCAAGGACGGCGAGATCGATCAGCATCTCCTCGAGAAAGAGCTCGAGCACGTCGGCCTCGGTGGTGTCGGAGCCGAAGCCGTGAACGAAGGCGGCGAGGTGAGGGGGGATGACTGTGTAGTAGTCCTCGCGGACCGACGACTTGTGGCTGCGGCACCCCGCGCCCGCGTGCCAGGTCAGGATGCGGCCCGGTTTCTTCAGCGCGCGTTCGAGTGCTACCCTGGTCATCGACGAATCGTATCGCGAAAATGGAGCGGCGTCCCGCCATGATCGATCCGAACCTGCTGGGCGACCTCGCCAAGGATCACCAGAAGAACGTCATGACCCGCGAGGAGGCGCGTGCCTTCCTGAAGGACCTCATGGCGGTCTGCCGTCAGCACCGGGTGTTTCTGCGCACGGCCGACCAGACCCTCCGGTTCTCCAAGGTGTTCGCCGACAGCGATCAGCGCACCGTGTTCAGGGCTATCGTCGACAAGGAGGGGCGCTGCGCCGGGGCCCAGATCGACTACAAGAGCCGGCCAAGCGCGGGTTGAGGCCAAATGTCGTCCGCTCCGGTCCCGACCGGACCTGCATCGCCATATTTTCGGTTGCATCGCCGGCCGTGAGGAGCGGACGGCCCGTCCGTCCTCAAGCAACCCCACCTCAGAGGAGTGCCAGGTGGATCCTGCGCGCGGCAACTGACCCGGCCGGCGGATCGTCGTTGGCGCCGGCCCGAGCCGCCGAGGGCATGAGTTCCCAGGCGTTGAAGTCCGGATGGACCCGAACCTGCGGCAGGGAATGCGGCGGTTCCCCCGTGACCGGTGTATCCAGCCTGAAGTGATCCACGGCCATGGCCGACCTTCTCTCTACGGATCCGGGCGTGCCCGGCAATTCGTGTATAAATCGAAAGCGGAATTTTTTCCGCCGGTCAACAGTAAAGCGTTCAGAGGTTGAGGAATGGTCGGTAAGCGGGATCGGATTTCGGGGCTGTTGGAAACCCTGAAGCACGACGTTGCGGAGTATGCGCGCCGCGCGGAGTTGCGTCCCAAGACCCTGGCCCGGTCGGCGGGCGTTCAGGACAAGCTCGTCTACGGCATGACCGACCCGGCGGACTGGCACGTCAGCTTCCGGACCCTCTCGAAGATCGAGGCGGCGTTCGAGACTGACGGGCGGTGGCCCGGCGCCGGATCGGACCTGTGGCGGGAGAGCGGATCCTCGAACGGTTTCATCTCGAGCCACCCGTCTGCCGACTGGGACGTACCGAGGTTCGCCGACGTGATCGCGGTCTGGCGTCGGGCCCAGGCTCAAGGTCTCGGCCCCGCCGCCTTCGACGATCTTCCCGGTGTGACGCTGATCAACGCCCGGGCAAGCGACCCGCGCCGCTATCGTATCCTGCGCCACGCACCGGCGAGCGTCGCGGCAGGCGGGAGCGACGATACCGGCGCCGAACTCGGCGGCCATCGGACCGATTTCTACGCCGACGCGCTGATGACCGAGTACCTGTGGGTCAAGGCCACGACGACGCCCTCCCTGTCGGAGGTGGTCTGGGCGGCCCGAGGCACCGAGGCGGGTGCGTATTTCTGGCGGCTGATCCTGCCGTTCGGTGACTACCTGGTGTCGGCCATAGACATTCTGCGCTCCGGACTGACCGTCGGTGGCGACAGCGCCGACAGCGCCCGCGCGCCCTCGGCGTAGACCAGGACCTCTCGATCGTGAACCGGGCCGCGCGCGACGGGGCCGTCGAACAGGAGTTCGGCGCCGTCATAGCCGAACTTCGGGATGTGAATGCCCTTGGCGTGGGTCTCCTCGGTCAGCAGCCCGACCTGCCAGTCCTCCTGCCAGGTTCGGAGCGTCATCAGCCGGATCATCCACATCAGCCGGGTGGCGAGGCCGAGACCCTGGGCGGCGGCGTCGATGATCATTCCACCCTGAAGGCTGATCCGCCCGGAAATGCGGTGCGCGGTGAGGGAGGTGACCTCGATCGGTTCGATGTCGTCGAGCGACGGGGCGTCATGGGCCCAGATGGCGCGGTCGTCCAGCAGATCGATCAGGCGCCCCTCGTACAGACGAGCAGCGATGACGGCGAAGGTGGTGCCGCAAGCGGACACCCGGATCCACGCGAACTCCCGCGGGCTCATCAGCGCGCCGGCGGCCGGATCGAGGGCAGGGTGGACGTAGCCCGGAAAGCTGGCGCGCTCGGCGGCGAACCCGGCCGGGTCGTTACCGGCGGCCACCTCCAGTCCGAGCGCCTCCACCGCACGCTTGTGAGCCTGCAGGCGGGCATTCAGACTGCGGCGCTGATCGGGTGTGATCGGGATCATCAGGAACCCTACATCTAGGGGCTGAAATAGTATCGCGTACAATATATATGAATTGCAAGATGACGATCGCACCGCAAGCGAGACGTGCGCCATCGCAGACGTAATCCGTTGAATTAGTGCTGTAACTTTGACCCCACCATGCCTCGCACCCGTATGTGACAAGAACGCGGATATGCCGGCCGGATGTCCAATCAGGCCAGGCCGGTCGTCGCCTCCCAGCACCGCCGCAGGGTATCGCTCGTATCGTTGAACCGTTCGCCGGTCGGTACGCACTCCCGGATCCGGTCGACCCGGAAGTGACGGAAATCCTCGCGCAGATCGCACCAGGCGGCCAGAACGAGCGAATTGACATAATAGGTCAGCGCGACCGGCTTGACCCTGCGTTTCGTGCGGCTGGCCTTCTTGTCGTCATAGACGATTTCCAAGGCCATGGACTCGCGGATGAACTGCCGCAGCGTGCCGATGTCGACGATCGTTTCCGGCACCTCGCTCCAGTCGGACACATGGAGATGGGAGGGCGGGTCCGCATGCGCAGGCAGAACGTCGGCGATCTTCGCGGCGGCCCGTTCGGCGGAGCGGATCAGATCGCGGTCGCGCGTCCTTCCAAGCATCGCCAGTCCGACCACGATCGCTTCGAGTTCATCTCCCGAGAACATCAGCGGCGGCAGATCGTAGCCCGGACGCATGACATAGCCGACGCCGGCTTCGCCGTGGATCGGAAGACGCATGGCCATGAGGGCGGCGATGTCGCGATAGACGGTCCGTCGAGTGACCTCCAGGGTCTCGGCGATCTGCTGCGCCGTCACGGGCCGCAGTGCGGCGCGCAGGATCTGGATGATCTCGAACAGTCTGGTTGACCTGGACATAGGACATCGTACCACGCGGGCTGCTGACGATCCGGTGTCAGCAACCCCGTGATAGCACCGGTCCCGTTCGCAACGCCGTAGCACCGGCAGTTCCGCCGGGCCGGCCACCCAAAGAATGGAGGACATGACCGTGATCAAATACATCTACCCCGATGGCACTCACTGTTACTGCGCACTGCACACCACGCAGGCCGTGTATCGTTCGGAAGACGGCAAACTGATCGCCCGGGCGATCAGAGCCGGCAGCGCCGATCCGTACGAGTTCGAGATCGTCGGCTTCGAACTGCTGGAGGCAGGGATACGCTATTCCTGACGAGGGACTCGAAACTCTCCAAACTACTAAAATCACGCCGTCCACTATTTCCCATAATATACATTATGCGCGATTATATAGTGGCGTAGAGGCCCACAGGCGGTGCTCAATCAAATCTAGCGAGTTCCGAGAACGCGGGTCCCTTCTCGCATGTCGGCTCGCATGTTGGCGATCCTCGGGCGGTGGTGGCACCGCCGTCCGGGATCAATTCGCAGAACCGTCTTGCAAGAAGCCGAAACCCCGCTTCCCTGGCCGTCGCTCGGTCGCTAGTCTCCGGCCGTCATGACCGATGCCGCCACCGAAGAAGACGACGTCCCGCCGGCGCTGGCCGCGCTGCCCGACGGTCCCGCCATCGCCCGACTGATCGCGGTGATGGCCAAGCTGCGCGACCCCGACGGCGGTTGTCCGTGGGATGTGGAACAGAGTTTCGAGAGCATCGCGCCGTACACCATCGAGGAAGCCTACGAGGTCGCCGAGGCGGTCACGCTCGGCGACCGGGCGGCGCTGAAGGACGAGCTCGGCGACCTGCTGCTGCAGGTGGTCTATCACGCCCGCATGGCCGAGGAGGAAGGCACCTTCGCCTTCGAGGACGTGGCCGGGGCCATCGTCGACAAGATGATCCGCCGCCACCCCCACGTCTTCGCCGGCGCCAGCGTCGAGGATGCCGCGGCGCAGACCGCAGCCTGGGAGGAACAGAAGGCGGCCGAGCGCGCCGCCAGGGCCGAGGCGGAGGGACGTGCCGCGTCGGCTCTCGACGGCGTGTCGTCCGCCCTGCCCGCGCTCATGCGCGCCGTGAAACTGCAGAAACGGGCCGTTCGGGCCGGATTCGACTGGCCACGGACGGCGGACGTCTTTGACAAGGTCGACGAGGAACTGCATGAACTGCGGGCCGAACTCGCCGATCCCGGGCAACACGACGCGGACCGTGTCGAGGACGAGATGGGCGATCTGCTGTTCACCGTCGTCAACCTCGCCCGCCATCTGGAGGTCGATCCGGAAACCGCGCTGCGGCGCTGCAACGCCAAGTTCGAGCGGCGGTTCCGGTTCATGGAGCGGGAACTGGCGGCGGAGGGTACGGCCGTGGGGGCCGCCGATCTCGAGGAGATGGAGCGTCACTGGCAGGCGGCCAAGAGGGCCGAGACCCCGAAAGTCCAGTCCTGATACCCCCCTACCACCCAGCCCTAATAGACTGACCCAAAATCTTAATCAGACGCTAGAACGATGGAGGATCTCATGGCGAAGACGGCATTCATCACCGGTGCGACCAGCGGTTTCGGCCGCGCGACCGCAAAGCGGTTCGACGCCGAAGGCTGGCAGACGGTGGTCTCGGGCCGCCGTAACGAGCGGCTGGACTCGCTCAAGAGCGAGCTCACCAACCCCTGCCACAGCATCGTGCTCGACGTGCGCGACCGCGAGGCGGTCGCCGCCGCCGTCGAGGGCCTGCCGGCCGAGTTCAAGCCGATCGACGTGCTGGTGAACAATGCCGGCCTCGCGGTCGGCCTGGAGGGCGCCGACGAGGTCTCCCTCGACGATTGGGAGCTGATGGTCGACACCAACATCAAGGGGCTGCTGTACTGCACCCGTTCGATCCTGCCGCAGATGGTCGCCAACGGTTACGGCCACGTGGTCAACATCGGGTCGATCGCCGGCTACTGGCCCTATCCGGGCGGCAACGTCTACGGCGCCACCAAGGCCTTCGTTCGCCAGTTCTCGCTGAACCTGCGCGCCGATCTCGTCGGCAAGAACATCCATGTCACCGACGTGGAACCCGGCCTGGCCGAGACCGAGTTCTCCGAGGTTCGCTTCAAGGGCGACAAGGACAAGGCCGCGGCGGTCTATGACGATGTCGAACCGATCAAGCCGGAGGATGTGGCCGACGCGGTGTTCTGGGCGGCGACCCGGCCGCGCAACATCAACGTCAACCGCATCGAGATCATGGCCGGCGCCCAGGCGTTCTCGCCGTTCAACATCGTGCGCGGCCTGAACAAGTAGGCCGCCGCAGGGTCGCAGGATCGAAACCTCGAGATGGGGCGGCTTGTCCGCCCCGTCTCGACCGTCTCAGACTTCGTCCTGAAAGACGTCCTCAACGCCCAGTTCGAACAACCGCGCGATCCTGAATGCAAGCGGCAAAGACGGGTCGTATTTGCCGTTCTCGATCGCGTTCACGGAATTTCTCGACACACCGAGGTGTTTGGCGAGGTCGGCCTGCGTCCAGCGCCGTTCTGCCCGCAGAACCCGGATCTTGTTTTTCATGCTGAGTTCCGACGCAAGCTCCATTCACCGTCGACGTGCCCACCAGATCCACGACCCGGCAGCGCAGAGAATGCATAGCACAATGACCATGAACGTAACGCCCAGCGCGAACCCGAAGGGAGCCGGGGTAAGGCCGCTTCCCGAGACTGAGTGAAGCCGAGTAAGCGCGCCCTGAAGGTCCGGCGTGGCTATCATCAAATTGACGAACACCAAACAGGCCGGCACGCCGACTACACTAGCCATCGCAAGGCCATACCTGACGCTCGCCGACTGCAGTTCGTCCGGTCCACGCAAGACCGCGATGAAGATCCATCCCGCCCATGTGATGCAGAGGACCACGAAGACCACGTTTGCGATGAACGGGGGTTCGAAGAAGAACAGCAAGACGAGGCCGAGAAGGATGACGGCGGATGCCGTAGCCTGAGACCGCGCAGAGAGCGGCATGAAAACCTCCCTTATCTAAATGACAATGAAACTTGTCATTTGAGTTGAACGAATGTCAAGCGTTCCTCCCCCTACCGCTCACCCCCGTCTTTCCTGTAAGGTGCGGCTCCCGAAACACAGGAGGCGGTCATGGGATCGGCACGGGTGTTCATCGATGGCGAAGCGGGGACGACGGGTCTGCAGATCCGCGAGCGCCTGCTGGCGCGTCGTGACATCGAGCTGATCTCGCTCGGCGAGGCGGAGCGCAAGGATGCCGATGCCCGGCGCGACGCGCTGCACGCCGCCGACGTCGCGATCCTGTGTCTGCCCGATGCCGCCGCCCGCGAGGCCGCAGCACTGGCGGAAGGCTCCGGCACCAGGCTGATCGACGCCTCCACGGCGCACCGGACCGCCGAGGGCTGGGTCTTCGGGTTTCCCGAGTTCCGCAGCGGTCAGCGCGATGCGGTGATCGCCGCCGACCGGATCTCCAATCCGGGATGTTACTCCACCGGCGCGATCGCCATCCTGGCGCCGCTGGTGGCGTCCGGTCTGGTGCCGGCCGACTTTCCGGTCACGATCAATGCGGTTTCCGGCTACACCGGCGGCGGCAAGGCGCTGATTGCGCGCTACGAGGCCGAGGGCGAGAGCGGCTACAAACCGGACGCGTTCTGGCAGTACGGGCTGAGCCTGGCGCACAAGCACGTACCGGAGATCACCCGCTGGACCGGCCTCGCCCATCCGCCGATCTTTCAGCCCGCGGTCGCCAACTACGCCCAGGGCATGCTCGTCAGCGTGCCGCTGGCGTTGTGGGCCTTGCCGGGATCGCCGGGCGCGGCTTCCGTCCACGAAACGCTGGCCGCGCAGTATGCCGGCACGCGGTTCGTCCGCGTCGCCCCGCTCGGCGAGGCCGAAGGCCTGAAGGAACTCGATCCGCAGGCGCTGAACGGCACCAACATGCTGGAGCTGTTCGTTTTCGCCCACGAGGAGACCGGCCGCGCGGTGATCACCGCCAGGCTGGACAACCTGGGCAAAGGCGCGTCGGGTGCGGCGGTACAGAACCTGAACCTGCTGCTGGGCATGGCGGAGGACGCCGGGATCGAAGCGGCGGCCGCCGCCTGACCGCACCTCCGGTCGTCCTCGGGGCCGCCGACAGGCCTCGGGCCTCGACCCCTCCGGAATAGCGGAAGGCTGCTGGTTCATGTGGGTGAATGACGGTCAGGATCCGATCTACGCCGCGTTCTGGCGGTCGCTGGCGCTGTTTCTCGCAGGCGTACTGGTGGCGATGCTGGCGCAGATCGCCCCGGTCTTCATCGACGGCCGCTTCGGCGGCACGTCGGCGATGGGGTACCTCGCGGTCTACCTGCTCGGATTTCCGATCCTGTCGATCGGCGTCGCGGCCCTGTCGGCGGCGATGTTCTACGGCATCGCACCGCTACGCCGCCTGACCGGACGTCTGCCCTGTCCGGTGCTCACGCTGCAACCGCTGCACCTGCTGTCAGGGGCGGTGTTCTTCCTGGTGTTCGTCCGCCCCTGATCCATACGCCCCTGATTCATACGTCCCTGAAACACCCTGACCGGTACCCGAGGACCGAACGTGGCGGCCGGGTCCGGCGGGAGGTCCCGCCGGGTCCCCTCACAGCCCGCTCAGGCGGCGTTACTGCTGCCGCTGCTTTCCCGCGAGGTGGTGTAGGCGACGGCGCAGTGTTCTGCGCAGTACGGACGGCCAGGCTCGACCGTGGCGCCGCAGAAGCTGAAATTGTCGGTCTTCGGGTCGCCGATCGGCCAGGAACAGGTGTTGCGATCCCACTGTTCCAGGGTCAGCGGCACGGCGCGGCGGCGCTGGATCGGACGCTCGTCGCGCTTCGGGTTGGCGCTGCGCACGATCGGCGACTGCCGCTTCGGCAGGCCCATCCGGTGCACCTTGCCGACCACCGCGTTGCGCGATACGCCGAGCTTGAGGCCGATCTGGGTGATCGACAGCCCTTCGGCCCAGAGCGCCTTCAACTGCTCGAGCCGCTCCTCGTTCCACACGCTCTGCGAATTGTCGCCCATTCCTGCCTCCTTGCCGGCCGTTCCCGGGCGGACGGTCTGTCTTGCGACTCGTCGCACCCACATTTAGTGGCTAACTGGCAAGAGGCTACGGCATGTGGGGTGGCTCGACAAGCGGCTTCCCCACATTTCGCGCAGATTGTTGTGGATAACACAAGAAGTTGTTGATTCGCGGCGACTCGTTGACCTGCCTTACTTTCTCTCCCGCCACTCCTCCAGGGAGACTCGGGGGAGCTGCAGTGTGTCGGCGATTCGCGAATAGGTCGGTCCGTAGAGACGGGCGATCGGGCGCCAATGGTCTGAAATATAGAGCTTTTCCATGTCGATCAGATCGTCGCGCACGTGGAAGCTTACGACCTCTCCGAGTGCCACGGTGTGCTTGCGGCCGACCTGGACGAGCGCCTTCTGCACGCATTCGAACCGCACCGGACTTTCGGCGATGCCCGGCGGAGCGATCCGGCTGCTCGGCGCCGGCGTCAGGCCGATCTCGGCGAACTCGTCGATCTCCTCCGGAAAGTCGATGGCGGCCAGGTTCATCTTCTCGGCCAGGGCCTCGTCCACCATGTTGACCACGAACTCGCCGGTGCGGCGGATGTTGCGGCCGGTATCCTTCTCGCTGCCGTCGTCCCACTGCTCCAGCCCGAGGGCCACGACCGGCGGAGCGTAGCCGACGGCATTGAAGAAGCTGAAGGGGGCGCAGTTCAGCGTGCCCTCGGCGCTCTTGGTCGACACGAAGGCGATCGGGCGCGGGATGACGAGGGAGCCCAGCAGCTTGTAGGCATCGCGCTCGGCGAGGTCGGCGGTGGGAATGTCCATTGGGCGGGGTCCTTGTCTTGTATCCGGCCCTCCCCTGCTACACGCCCCACGCCGGTGGGCATAGACCGGAAACGCGCCTAACCCGCCTCCCTGGACTATCTGTGCGCCGGACTATCTGTGCGCCGCCACCCTGGGCGATGCCAGCCGGCCGTTGCGCTCGCGGATCAGGTAGTCGACCAGCGCCTGGGGGGCGGAGACGCCGGCCGCCGCCTCGGCGTCCGGATTGTAGTTGGTGTTGGTGTTGACGTCGTACACGAACGGGCGCCCTTCGGTGTCGCGGGCGAACTCCACGCCGGCGATGTCGATGCCGGCATCGGCCAGGAACCGCTCGATCGCCGCCTGAAGCGCCGGCTCCACGGCATTCTCGACCACGGTGAACACCGGCCCGCCCGTCTCCGCCGCGTCCTCGGGCGCGCAGACGTCCGAGGGGCAGAGTTCGAACGTGCCGCCGGTGTCGATGCGCACGGCGTAGAACAGTTTGCCGCCGATGAACTCGGCGCGGGTGACGCTGCCGTCGGGGGTGGCGACGTAGTCCTGCAGCAGGGTGATGCCGTCGATCGAGCCCTGCAGGGTGCCGGCCGCGGCCCGCTCGACCACCTCGCGCGCGTCCTCGAAGAGCTGGATGCCGAGGCCCTTGCCGCCCCGGTTCGGCTTCACGATCACCGGGCCGTCACCCCAGAGCCCGGCGGCCTCGGCCACCTTGGCGTCGCCCAGGGCGGCGACGGTGCGCGGCACCGGCACGCCGGCGCGCTTGAGCCGGGCGAGCTGGGCCGCTTTGTTGACCTCAAGCGAGATCGCACCCGAGCCGTTGACCACCGGGCGGTCATGGGCCTCCAGCCAGGCGATGACGGCGGCGGCGAACTCGGGCGAGTAGCGGTGGCCGCGGGTGTGGGCCGAGGCGCTCATGCGGTTGTAGAACAGGCCCGCCGGCGGCTCGGCGGCCAGGTCGATGGCGCCGTCCGACAGGTCCATGTCGACGAACGCCTCGCCGCGCGCCTCAAAGGCCCGGGCGAACGGCGGCAGCCATTCCGGGTTCTCGTGGATCACATGAATCGGCTGATCGGTCATCGCGCGTCTCCCGCTGCGTCGCGCCCTCGACGGGCGTCGCACTCAGATGGGGCAGTGTCACGATGTCGCAACGGCGCAAAACCGGTCCGTCGGGAAGCGGTTCAATGCCTCCGCGGCGTCAATAAAATGACTCCCCGTCCGAAGTCGGCCCGACTCCGGCGGCAAACACGCGCGACAGCACCGCGTCGCCCCGGTGAGCGGGACATCGGTGGCGATTGTCTCGTGAAGGCAGACCCGCGGCACACGGGAATAGCAACCGGCGCGCCGCGCGGCTTCCGGTCGCCCTCCTGGTCGGACTCTCTGTACCGTGTACCCCGAAGCGGCCGCCTACTCCGGCAGCGGACAGCCCATGAAGGCGCCGATCAGCTTGATCTGCTCGTCCAGCATCGGCTTGCCGAAATAGATCGGGTGGCCGTTGGCCTCCGCCTGTTTCAGCAGCTCGGTGTGGACCGGGGTCATGATGATCTCGCTGACCGCCGCGCCGGGGCTCAGCTTGGCCACGTCCACCGGCAGCGCGTCGCCGTCATGCAGGCCGAGCGAGGTGGTGTTGATGACCAGGTCGTAGCCCGCCGGGTCCGCATCGGCCGCCACGCCGCTCACCTTGGTGTCGGGGAAAGCCGCCTGCAGCCGCTGGCCCAGAGCCTCGGCCTTGGACACCGTGCGGTTGGCGATGGCGATCTCCGCCGCCCCGGCCTCGGCCACGGAGAAGGCGATCGACATCCCCGCCCCGCCGGCGCCGAGCTGCAGGACTTTTTTGCCGGTGAAGTCGTACCCGGCCTTCTCCATCCCGGTGACGTAGCCCTTGCCGTCGAAATTGTCGCCCAGCATGCGGCCGTCCTCGGTGAAGCGGATGGCGTTGACCGAGCCGACACGCGCGCCGCCGGGGGCGAGTTCGTCGCACAGCTCGGCCATCGCCACCTTGTGCGGCACCGTGACGGTGAGGCCGTGGAGGTTGCGGGTCGCCTTCAGTCCGGCGACGACCGTCGCCAGGTCCTCCGGCTTCACGTCGAGCGGCACCAGCACCGCGTCGATCCCCGCCGCCTCATAGGCCGCGTTGAACACCTGCGGCGCGCGCACATGATCGGTGGGATGGGCAAGAATGCCGTAGACGGCGGTCTTGCCGGTGATGTTCAGGGTCGGCATGTCTCGATCCGCCGTCTCAGAACTTCACCATGTCGCCGCCCTTGAGGGCCAGCATCTCGCGGGCCTCCTTCGGCGTGGCGACCTCGAGGCTCAGATCCTCGATGATGCGGCGGATCTTGGCGACCTGCTCGGCGTTGGACTTGGCGAGCTGGCCCTTGCCGAGGAACAGGCTGTCCTCCAAGCCGACGCGGACGTTGCCGCCGTTGATCGCCGCCATGGTGGTGAAGTTCATCTGGTGGCGCCCGGCCGCCAGGACCGACCAGTTGTACTGGTCGCCGAACAGCTTGTCGGCGGTGCGCTTCATGAACAGCAGGTTCTCCGGATCGGCGCCGATACCGCCGAGGATGCCGAAGATCGTCTGCACGAAGAGCGGCGGCTTCACCAGGCCGCGGTCGAGGAAGTGGGCCAGGTTGTAGAGGTGGCCGACATCGTAGCACTCGTACTCGAACTTGACGCCGTGGCCCTCGCCCAGCTCCTTAAGGACGTACTCGATATCCTTGAAGGTGTTCCGGAAAATGAAGTCGCGGCTGTTCTCCAGGAACTTCGGCTCCCACTCGTGCTGGAAGTCCTTCATCTTGTCCAGGATCGGGAACAGGCCGAAATTCATCGAGCCCATGTTCAGCGAGGTCATCTCCGGGCTGGCCGCCACGGCCGCCGCCAGACGCTCCTCGAGGGTCATGCCGTGACCGCCGCCGGTGGTGATGTTCACCACCGCGTCGGAGTTCTGCTTGATGCGCGGCAGGAACTCCATGAACGCCTTGGGATCGGGCGTCGGGCTGCCGTCGGGATTGCGGGCGTGCAGGTGCAGAATGGAGGCGCCGGCCTCGGCGGCGTCGATCGCCTGCTGGGCCACCTCGTCGGCGGTGATCGGCAGGTGCGGGCTCATCGTCGGGGTATGGATGGAGCCGGTCACCGCACAGGTGATGATGACCTTGTCCTGCTTCGCCGCCATTGTTTCCTCCGTGGATTCTCGGCTTTCGTGTTTCGGGCGCTACGGTAGCCCCTCGGCGCGAGGCTTCAAAGACCCCGATCACATCGCCGCGACGGAAATCTCGGGACACCCCGTTGAGGGGAATACAGGTGGCCACCTGGACCTATCCACCCCCCAACGGAGACATCCGAGATGACCACCCGTTTCAAAGCCCTCGCCCTCGCCACCGCCCTCGGCACCGCGGTGATCGTCCCCTCCCTCGCCCTCGCCCATAGCGGCTCCGACGGTCCCCGTCATGGCGGCGGCCCGCGCATGGAGGAACGCTTCGTCGAGATGGACGCCGACAAGGACGGCAAGGTGACCGCGGCGGAGCTCGCCGCCTACCACGCCGCGCGTTTCGCCAGGGCCGACACCAACAACGACGGCAAGCTCAGTCTGGAGGAGATGGACGCCGCCCGGGCGGACAAGCGCCACAAGCGGATCCAGCGTATGATCGCCTGGCACGACACCGATGGCGACGGCTTGCTGAGCGCCGAGGAGATGCCGACCCGCGGCCCCGGCAAGCTGATGCGCCTGGACCGTGACGGCGACGGCGCGGTGTCGCTGGAGGAACTGCGGGCCGGCGGCCCCGGCAAGCATCGCGGCAAGCACTGATCCGAGGCAATCGGTCTTCGGCCACGGGTCCGTGGCCATTGCTCTGTGACGACGACGGGAGACGGCGGCTTGTCCGTTCAGCAACAGGAGGATCCGGATGCGGCGCTCATGCCGCGGATCGCCGACGGCGACTCGGCCGCCTTCCGTCTCCTCGTCGACCGCCACGCCGACCGTCTCCTCGGCTTCTCCCAGCGCCTGCTCGGCGACCGGGCGACCGCCGAGGACGTGGTCCAGGACACCTACCTCGCCCTCTGGCGCAAGGCGGGCGAGTGGACGCCGCAGGCCCGCGTGTCCACCTGGCTCTACCGCGTGGCGCGCAATGCCGCCCTCGACCGCCTGCGCCGGGCGAAACCGACGGTCGATCCGGAGGACGTCACCTTGATCGACACCGGCCCCGCCCCCGATCGCCGGCTCGACGACGCCGCCACCGCCGATACCGTGCGGGCGGCCCTCGACGCCCTGCCCGAGCGCCAGCGCGCGGCGATCGTCCTGGTGCACTACGAAGGCCTCTCCGGCGCGGAGGCCTCGGGCGCCCTCGACATATCGGTCGAGGCGCTGGAATCCCTGCTCTCGCGCGGCCGGCGGGCGCTGCGCCAGGCGCTGGCATCCCGGCGCACCGAACTTCTGGGAGAAGCACGATGACGAACATCACACGCGAACGGGTCATGGCCCTGATCGACGCCTATGGCGGCGAGCCCGAACGCTGGCCGGACAGGGAGCGCGAGGCGGCGGTGGCGATGCTGTCCGGCGATCCCGACCTCGCCCGGGCCGCCGAGGATGCGCGCGCCCTGGACCTCGCCATGGACGCGCTGCCGGCGCCCGTTCCGAGCCCGGCCCTGCGGGTGGCGCTCAAGGAGATCCCCGACCGCCACGGCGGCCTGCTCGAGGTCGTCGCCTCCTGGTTCGGCGTCTGGCGCCCGGCGGCCGGGCTGGCCGTCGCCGCCGCGCTCGGCATCGTCATCGGCGCCGCCAATCCCGACCTCCCGCTGCCCGGTTTCGAGACCGCGTCGGTCGTCGAGGAGGCCGCCGAGGCCGAGATCGATTCCTACTCCCTGGCGGCGGCGTCGGCCGCCGGCTTCGCCATCCAGGACACGTTCTGACCGCCGTTCCCAGAGGCCCGTTACCTGAGGCCCGAGACCCGAGACCCGAAATGACCCGAACCCGCTGGCTGATCCTCGCCCTGCTCTCGTCCCTCGCCGTCAACCTGTTCATCGGCGGCCTCGCCATCGGCCGCTGGGTCGACCACGGCTGGCACCACGCCGACCGGCCGCACTGGCGCAACGGGCCGCCACCGGAGGGGCCGGGCCCGCGCTGGCTGCGTCGGATGGTGGGCGAGGACGGCATGCCGGCGGTCGCCGCCGTGTGGGAACGCCATCAGGCGCTGATCGACCCCTTGCGGGCGGAGGCCGACGCCGCCCGGCGCGCGGTGGCCGACACCCTGGGCGCCCAGCCGTTCGTGCGGGCCGACTACGAGGCGGCGCTGGCCAATATGCGCGCGACGATGGAAGCGATGCATGCCGCGACCCACGCGGCGGTCGTCGATGTGGTCGACAGCCTCAGTGCGGAACAGCGCGCCGCCTTCGCCGAACGGGCCAGGCACTGGGCCGACAAGCGCCGCGGTCCGCCGCCGCCCCCTGGCGATTAATCGGTTGGGCGAAGCGGTCGGACCTGGCCGGCGGCGTCAGTTCAGGTCGGCATCGCCGATGACGCGTTCGCGGATCGCCTGCCACCCGGCCTCGTCGACCGCCGCCAGGATCCCGCCGTGAAGCTCGCGGGGGCTGTAGGGTCGGCCGTCCAGGCGGGCGGCGTGGCCGCCGGCCTCGGCATGGATCAGCAGGCCCGGCGCATGGTCCCAGGGCATGTTCTTCCAGTACACCGCATAGTGCCAGCGACCGGTGCCCAACTGGATGTAGTCGTACCCGGCGCAGCCCCGGCGATGGTGCCGGTCGCCCAGCACCGCGTTCGCCCGCTCGCGGATTCCGGCGCGTGCCGCTTCCGGGAAGAAGCGGAAATTGAACGATCCCTCCATCGCCGCGATATCGACCGGATCGGCGACGCGCAGGCGGGTCCGCTCCCCGTCCGACAGCATCCAGGCCCCCTCGCCCCGGGCGGCGACGGCGGTTCGCTTCTCGGTCGGCTGATGGATGGCGGCGGCGACGGTCTCGCCGCGCAGCGTCAACGCCACCATGACGCAGAACCGCTCGGATCCCTTGGCGAAGTTCTTGGTGCCGTCGACGGGATCGACGATCCAGACCGGCGCCTCGCCGTCGATCGCCTGCAGCAGGGAGCGGTCCTTCTCCACCGACTCCTCGCCGATAACGATCGAGCCCGGCAGCAGGTCGGGCAGGAGCGCGATCAGCCGCCGCTCGGCAGCCTCGTCGGCGACGGTCACCAGGTCGTTCGGCCCGGTCTTCTCGCGAATCTCCCCGTCGGCGAGGTTGCGCCAGCGCGGCAGGATCTCCTCCTGCGCGACCGCATCGAGCGTGGCGGCCAGCCGCTCGAGATCGACCGTTGTCATCATGGGCTCCGTCGGCGAACTGCGTTGGAAACGAGAAAGGGCCGGACACACGGTCCGGCCCTTCCCTAGCACGCTGTCGGCTGGCTCAGAAGTCCATGCCGCCCATTCCACCCATGCCGCCCATGTCCGGCATGCCGCCACCGGCACCGCCGCCGGCCGGCTCCGGCTTCTCGGCGACCATGGCCTCGGTGGTGATCAACAGACCGGCGATGGACGCGGCGTCCTGCAGCGCCGTGCGCACGACCTTGGTCGGGTCGATGACGCCGGCCTTGATCAGGTCCTCGTAGGTGTCGGTGGCGGCGTTGTAGCCGAAGGTCACCGACTTCTGCTCCATCAGCTTGCCGACCACGACGGAGCCGTCGGCACCGGCGTTGCTGGCGATCTGCCGGCACGGGGCCTGCAGGGCGCGGCGCACGATGTCGATGCCCATGCGCTGGTCGTCATTGCCCGGCTTCAGCTTGCTCAGGGCGCGGGTGCCGTAAAGCAGCGCGGTGCCACCACCGGCGACGATGCCCTCCTGAACCGCGGCGCGGGTCGCGTGCATCGCGTCGTCGACGCGGTCCTTGCGCTCCTTCACCTCGATCTCGGTCGCACCGCCGACGCGCAGAACCGCGACGCCGCCGACCAGTTTCGCCAGACGCTCCTGGAGCTTCTCGCGGTCGTAGTCGGACGTGGTCTCCTCGACCTGCGCCTTGATCTGGGCGACGCGGGCCTGGATGTCCTTCTTCTTGCCGGCGCCGTCGACGACCGTGGTCTCATCCTTGGTCAGCGTGACGCTCTTGGCGGTGCCGAGCATCTTGATGTCGACGGTCTCCAGGTTGATGCCGACATCGTCGGACACCACGGTGCCGCCGGTCAGGACGGCGATGTCCTCCAGCATGGCCTTGCGGCGATCGCCGAAGCCCGGAGCCTTGACCGCCGCGACCTTCAGACCGCCGCGCAGCTTGTTCACCACCAGGGTGGCCAGGGCCTCGCCCTCGACATCCTCGGCGATGATCAGGAACGGACGGGACGAGCGGGCCACCTGCTCCAGCAGCGGCAGCATCGGCTGCAGGCTGGACAGCTTCTTCTCGTGGATGAGGATCAGCGGGTTTTCCAGCTCGCAGATCATCTTGTCGGCGTTGGTGACGAAGTACGGCGAGAGATAGCCGCGGTCGAACTGCATGCCCTCGACGACGTCGAGCTCGGTGTGCAGGGACTTCGCTTCCTCGACGGTGATCACGCCTTCCTGGCCGACCTTGTCCATCGCCTGGGCGAGGAGCTTGCCGACATCGGCGTCGCCGTTGGCGGAGATCGTGCCGACCTGGGCGACTTCGCTGGACGACTTGATCTTCTTGGAGTTGCCCTCGACGTCCTTGATGACGGCGGCGACGGCCATGTCGATGCCGCGCTTCAGGTCCATCGGGTTCAGGCCGGCGGCGACGGCGCGCACGCCCTCGCGGACGATGGCCTGCGCCAGCACGGTGGCGGTGGTGGTGCCATCGCCGGCGATGTCCGACGTCTTGGTCGCCACCTCGCGCACCATCTGCGCGCCCATGTTCTCGAACTTGTCCTTAAGCTCGATGTCCTTGGCGACGGTCACGCCGTCCTTGGTGATGCGCGGGGCGCCGAACGACTTGTCCAGCACAACGTTGCGGCCCTTCGGGCCGAGGGTCACCTTGACGGCGTCCGCCAGGGTATCGACTCCCTTGAGCAGGCGGTCGCGGGCGTCGACGTTGAATTTCACGTCCTTGGCAGCCATGTTCCAGTCTCCGTAGATCGTTCCGGGTATCGCGGCGGGCGACGGGATCGGCTCAGCCGACCACCCCCATGATGTCCGTCTCCTTCATGATCAGCAGGTCCTTGCCGTCGATCTTGACCTCGGTGCCCGACCACTTGCCGTAGAGCACGACGTCGCCCTTCTTCACGTCGAGCGCCTGGACCTTGCCGGAATCGTCGCGGGCGCCGGGGCCGACGGCGACGACCTTGCCCTGCATCGGCTTTTCCTTGGCCGTGTCGGGAATGATGATGCCACCGGCTGTCTTGGTGTCGCTTTCCAGCGCCTCGACGACGACTCGGTCATGCAGCGGACGGAATTTCATGGGGGCCTCCTCCATGCTCGGCCTGGGGATACGGCGGTGTTAGCACTCGCCGTCAATGAGTGCCGAGGGTATGGAGGCTCATCCGTTTCCTGTCAACCGACTGGCCTCGGCACCAGGTGGATCCGGTCGCCAAAACGCTTCTCACCGCGGGCCAGCGTATCGGGATCGAGCCCAACGGTGATGGTCGAGCCGGTATCGTCGTCCGCCCGCTCGATGATGTCGCCGTGGGCATGGAGCCAGGCGACAATCTCGCCGTCGGCGTAGTCGACATGAACGGTGACCACCCGATGATCGGCCGATAGCACCTTGTCTATCGCGGCGACCAGATCGTCGATCCCCTCGCCGGTGACGGCGGAAACACACACCGTCAGATCGTTCGACCGGCTCACCTCGTTGCGCAGGGTGATGCGGCGGTCATCGGGCAAGCGGTCGATCTTGTTGAGCACGTCCAGCATCCGGCCCGATCTCGTCGTCTCGTCGACGCCGAGATCGCCGAGCACCGCGAGCACGTCGCGCTTCTGCGCCTCGGTATCGGGGTGAGAGATGTCCCGGACGTGCAGAACGATATCGGCCTCGGTCACCTCCTCCAGCGTGGCGCGGAACGCCGCCACCAGGTGGGTCGGCAGGTCGGAGATGAACCCGACGGTGTCGGAGACGATCACGGTCCGCCCGCCCGGAAGATCGATCCGCCGCATGGTCGGATCGAGGGTCGCGAACAGCAGATCCTGCGCCATCACCGAGGCGCCCGAGAGCCGGTTGAACAGGGTCGACTTGCCGGCGTTGGTATAGCCGACCAGGGCGACGATGGGGAACGGCACCCGCCGGCGTGCCTCGCGATGCAGTTCGCGGGTGCGCTTGACCTCCTCCAGTTCCCGTCGGATCCGGGTGATCCGGTCGCCGATCAGCCGCCGGTCGAGCTCCAGCTGACTCTCGCCCGGACCGCCGAGGAAGCCGGCGCCGCCGCGCTGACGCTCCAGGTGGGTCCAGGACCGCACCAGCCGGGATCGCTGAAAGGTCAGCGACGCCAGATCGACCTGCAGACGCCCCTCGTGCGTACGGGCGCGGGCGCCGAAGATCTCGAGGATCAGCTGGGTGCGGTCGATGACCTTGGCGTTGAGCCCGGTCTCGAGGTTGCGCTGCTGCACCGGGGTCAGCGCGTGGTCGATGACCACGACCTCGACCTCCAGAGCCTGGGACAGATCGCGGAACCGCTCGATCTGGCCGGTACCGAACAGCGTGCCGGGGCGCGGCCGGTTGACCGTCAGAACCTCCGCGTGCGCCGTCTCCAGGTCGATGGCGGCGGTCAGACCGACCGCTTCCTCGAGACGGGCCTCGGGGTCGCGCACGCCCGGGCCGTCCTCGTCCTTCGAGGGCAGCCGAGGATGCAGCACGATGGCGCGCGCCTTACCCATGACGCGGCCCGGCCATCAGCCGATCAACCATACCCGTCTCTCGTCTTGGTCCAGTCAAACCGCGACCGGCCACGGTCCTCAGCTGCCGCTGTCCTCGCCGGCGTCGAACAGCTGGACCGGGTGCTGCGGCATGATGGTCGAGACCGCGTGCTTGTAGACGAGCTGGGAATGGGCATCGCGTCGCAGCAGCAGACAGAAATTGTCGAACCACGTGACGATGCCCTGGAGTTTCACGCCGTTGACGAGGAACACCGTGACGGGTGTCTTGTCCTTGCGGATCTTGTTGAGAAAGACATCCTGGACGCTCTGGCTCTTTTCTGCGGCCATGGTTTTTTCCTTCGCTCCTCAATCGGCTCGTCCGCGGGAATGGCGGCACCATTCTTTCGCAGATGCGAGATCGCCACGAAACATATACCGTGAAATCGTTTCGACTCAACCGCGTAGCGCGCCAAGAAGCGCAGAACACCCAAAAAGATGCGCGGCGGGGGGGTGAGCGGTGAGATCCTCGGGGTGCGGATCGTCCGGATGCAGCAGCACCGGAACGCATCCGGCGGCATGGGCGCAGGCCAGATCGACCGCGCTGTCGCCGACAAACCACACCGCGGGACCGGCGGTCACGCCGGTGCCGTCGAGGGCCATATGGACCGGATCGGCCGCCGGTTTGTCCCGTGGTGCGTCCTGGGCGCCGAGTACCTTGTGGAAGTACCGGCTCCAGCCAAGGTGCCCGACCTCGCTGCGGACATAGCGCCCGGACTTGTTGCTGACCACCGCCATCGGGATGCGGTCGTCGACAAGGGCGTCGAGCACGTCGACGGCCCCCGGCAGCGGTCGCAGGGTCTGCAGGTGAACCTCGGCGAAGGTGTCGTAGAACAGCGTCGCCGCCTCCTCCCAGCGCTCGCCGAACAGGACCGGGAAACTGTCGCGCATCGACCGTTTGGCCCTGGCCCGGACCGTCGGCTCGTCCCACGGCTCCTGTCCGAACGCGGAGAGCGTCGCCGCCATCGCCCGGGTGATCCCGCCCCAGTTGTCCACCAGGGTCGAATCCCAGTCGAACAGGACCGCGTCGGGACGCGGCAGCGGACCGGTCAAGCGGTCGCCCCCTCCCCGGCGGCGTAATCCAGATAGGTTTGCCGCAGACCGGTCGACAGGGTGCCGGCCTTGCCATTGCCGATCACCGTGTCGTCGATCTGGGTCACCGGTGTCACGAAGGAGGTCGCCGAAGACACGAAGGCCTCGCGCGCGCGCTTCGCCTCGTCGACCGAGAACGCCCGCTCGACGAATTTGAGGCCCTGGCGGTCGGCGAGCTTCAGGATCGACAGCCGGGTGATGCCGTTGAGGATCTCGTTGGTCGCCGGCCGGGTCACCAGTTCGCCGTCCTGGGTCACGATCCAGGCGTTGCTCGACGTGCCCTCGGTGACATTGCCCTCGTCGTCCACCTGCCAGGCCTCGTAGGCGCCGTTCTCCCGCGCCTGCTGCTTGCCGAGCACGTTCGGCAGCAGAGCCACCGATTTGATGTCGCACCGCTCCCATCGGATGTCGCGGATGGTGATGACCTTGACCCCGTTCTCGACCGTCTCGGGGCTCGCCATGGCGAGGCGTTTGGCGGTCATCACAAGGCTCGGCCGGGTGTTCTTGGGGAACGGATGGTCGCGGCGGGCGACGCCGCGGGTCACCTGCATGTAGACCAGCCCGGTCCGGATCCGGTTCAGACGGACCAGTTCCCGCATCACCGAGCGCAGGGCGCCGCGGCTCATGGGACGGTCGATCCGCAGCTCGTCGAGCGACCGGTCAAGCCGATCGAGATGCGGCACCTCGTCGACCATCACGCCGTTCTGGACCAGCACCACCTCGTAGACGCCGTCGGCGAACTGGTAGCCCCGGTCCTCGACGTGGATCTCGGCATGGGAATGCGGCACGAAACGGCCGTTTACATAGGCGACCCTGGACATGGGACCTCCGGCAGGACGGGTTCGATCTGAGGGACGTGGGCGGTATCTAGAAGAAATCGAGACGGACGGCGAACAGTTTCTCGACTTTCTTCACCGCTTCATAGGTGGCGAATACGACGACCCGGTCGCGGGCCTGGATGACCGTGTCGGCGCGCGGCACGATGACCTCCTCTCCGCGCACGACGGCGCCGACGATGACGCCGTTGGGCAGCTTGGCGTTCTTCAGCGGATGACCGACCAGAACCGAGGTCTCCAGCGCCTCGGCCTCGATCACCTCGCCGAAATCCTCGCGCAGCGAGTACACGCTGCGGATGCGGCCGCGCCGCACGTGCTGAAGGATGGTCGATACGGTGATCGCCCGCGGGTTGACCACCGCGTCGATGCCGAGCTGGGTGATGAGCGGCGCGTAGGTCGAGGCGTTGATCAGCGACACTGTGCGCTGACACCCCGAGCGCTTGGCCAGCAGCGAGCTCAGGATGTTGACCTCGTCGTCGTTGGAGACGGCGACGAAGGTCTCGGTCTGGGAGATGTTGGCCTCTTCCAGGATCTCCGGGTCGAGCACGTCGCCGTTCAGCACCATCGTCCGCTGCAGCGACTGAGCGACCGACCGGGCCCGGGCCCGATTGAACTCGATCACCTTGGCGTTGACGCCGACGTGCTCGCGCTCGATCTCCTCGGCCAGGGTCAGGCCGATGTTCCCGCCGCCGGCGATGATGACGCTGCGCGCCTCCGGTTCCTCGTGGCCGAAGCTGGCGAGGGCCCGCGACAGGTGCCGGCTGTCGCAGACGAAATACACCTCGTCCCCCGGCAGCATCTGGTCCTCGGCCTTCGGGACGATGGCCCTTCCCTCACGCAGGATGCCGACGATGACAATGGCGAGGTCGGTGAACAGGCTGGTCAGCTGGCGCAGGGGCGTGTGAATGATCGGCGTGGACTCCTCGCAGCGCACGCCGACGACCCGCACCTTGCCGTCGGCCATCGGCACCACGTCGAGCGCACCCGGCACCTGCAGCCGCCGACCGATGGCGCGCGCCACCTCGCGCTCGGGCGAGATGATGACATCGATCGGCATGTGCTCGCGGGAGAACAGGTCGGCCCAGATCGGCAGCAGATAGTCCTGATTCCGCACGCGGGCGATCTTGGTCGGCACGTTGAAGATCGAATGGCCGACCTGACAGGCGACCATGTTGACCTCGTCGCTGTAGGTCACCGCGATCAGCATGTCGGCATCGCGCAGTCCGGCCTGCTCCAGGACGCTCGGGTAGGAGGCGAAACCGGCCATCGCGCGCACGTCGAGCGTGTCGCTGAGCTTCTGGATGAGTTCCGGCGACTGGTCGAGGACGGTGACGTCGTTGTTTTCGCCGGCCAGATGGCGGGCGATGCTGGTGCCGACCTGTCCGGCTCCGCAGATCACGACTTTCATCGCTGGATTGCTTTCATTTCGGGCTCAGCCGGACTGACGGACCGGTTTGTCCGCCTGCTGGAGGCCCAGGGACTTCAACTTGCGGTGCAGGGCCGACCGCTCCATGCCGACGAAGGACGCGGTCCGGGAGATGTTGCCGCCGAACCGGTTCACCTGGGCCAGCAGGTATTCCCGCTCGAAGGTCTCCCGCGCCTCGCGCAGGCTGAGCCCCATGATCTCGCTGCCCTTGTCCCAGCGCAGGGCCGCGGGCGTTGCCGACCCGATCTCCGGCGGGAGCTGGTCGGCACGAACCGGATCGCGGGCGCCGCCGCCGGCCATGATCAGCATCCAGTCGACGACATTCCGCAGCTGGCGGACATTGCCCGGCCAGTCATAGGCCTGAAGGGCCGCGAGTGCGTCTTCCCCCAGCGGCCGGGCCGCCATTCCGCTGGCCTCCGACGACTGGATCACGAAGTGTCGGGCGAGCAGCGGCACGTCCTCGCGTCGCTCCCGCAGCGGCGGCACGCGGATCGGCACGACGTTGAGGCGATAGAAGAGATCCTCGCGGAAGCGGCCGGCGCCCATCTCCTGCTGAAGATCGCGGTTGGTGGCGGCGATCACCCGGACATCGACCTCGACCTCGGTATCGCCGCCGACCCGGCGGAACGACTGCTCCTGCAGGACCCGAAGGATCTTGCCCTGGGTCTCGAGCGGCATGTCCGCCACCTCGTCAAGCAGCAGCGTGCCCTTGTGGGCCAGTTCCAACGTGCCGACGGTGCGCGGCTCGGCTCCCCCCGGTTCCGTGCCAAACAGCTCCGTCTCCAGGCGATCCGGCGTCAGGGTGGCGCAGTTCAACACGACGAACGGTCCGTGGCTGCGCCGCGAACGTTCGTGGATCCGCCTTGCGACGATCTCCTTGCCGACCCCCGCGGGGCCGGTGATCAGCACCCGGCTGCCGGTCGGCGCCACCTTCTCGATCGAGGCGCGCACGACATTGATACCGCTGGACACGCCGACGAGATCGCTGCCGCTGCCGGTACGCCGCTTCAACTCGTCGTTCTCGCGACGCAGGCGCGCGGCCTCGATCGCGCGCTGAACCATGAACAGGAGGCGGTCTGCCTTGAACGGTTTCTCGATGAAGTCGTAGGCGCCCTTCTTGATCGCGGTGACGGCCGTCTCGATGGTTCCGTGGCCGCTGATCATGATGACCGGCAGGCCGGGGTGATCGCGCTGGACCGCGCCGAGGATCCCGAGCCCGTCGAGCTCGCTGTTCTGCAGCCATATGTCCAGGATCACCAGCGAGGGCATCCGCCGCCGGATGGCCTCCAGCGCCTCGGTGGAGTTCGCCGCCTGACGGGACTCGTAGCCCTCGTCCTCAAGGATGTCGCCGATCAGCATCCGGATATCGGCTTCGTCATCGACGATCAGGATGTCATTGGCCATGGGATACCAGAGCCGGGTTGGTTTCGTTCAGGACCGTCGGCGGGACTGAAAACACCAGACTGACGATCGCGCCGCCCTCGGGACGGTCTCGCAGTTCGATCGAGCCGTCATGATCTTCCATGATTTTCTTCACGATGGCCAGCCCGAGGCCGGTCCCCTTCTCGCGGGTCGTCACGTAGGGCTCGGTGAGCCGCGAGCGCTCCCCCTCCGGCAGCCCCCGGCCATTGTCGGCGACCGTGACCGCAACCGCGCCGTCCCGGCGCTCTATGCGGACGTCGATGACCCCGGGCTCCGCCGATCCGCCCGGACCGTTCTGGCGCCCCTCGATCGCGTCGACCGCGTTTTGCAGAAGGTTGGTCAGCGCCTGGCGCAGCTGGCGCGAATCGCACCGCAGCACAACCGGTTCGTCGCCCGTCGCCACGGAGAGAGCGACGCCGCTGCGCGCACCGCGCTGCAGGTCGACGGCGGCGACCACGAGTTCGCGCAGGTCCTCGTCCCGCATCACCGGCGTCGGCATCCGCGCGAAGGCGGAGAACTCGTCGACCATGCGCCCGATGTCGCCGACCTGACGGACGATGGTCTCGATCATCCGCGAGAAGGTGTCGCGGTCGGACTCGATCTCGTCGAGATACTTCCGCTTGAGCCGCTCGGCGGAGAGCTGGATCGGGGTCAGCGGGTTCTTGATCTCGTGGGCGATCCGCCGGGCCACGTCCGCCCAGGCCGCCTTGCGCTGGGCCGACAGCAGTTCGGTGACGTCGTCGAACGTCAGCACGTAGCCGGTGATCGCCCCATCGGAGACCTCGGCCGAGAGGCGGCCATGGAAGGTCCGGGTCTCGCCGCTGTCCAGGGTGACCGCGATCTGATCCGTCGCCTCGCGCCACGGCCGCTGGGCCACCTCCGCCATCAGCGGCGCGAACGACGGCAGGGTGTCGGCGAAGTCGGTGCCTAGCTTCTGCTCCAGGTCGGTGCCCAGGAGCCGGCTTGCCGCCCGATTGGGCAGGTTGATCCGGCCCTCCTCGTCGAGTCCGACCACGCCGGAGGACACCCCGCCGAGCACCGCCTCGGTGAAACGCCTGCGGTCGTCCAACTGGGTGTTGGCCTCGACCAGTTCCTCGTGCTGCGACTCGAGCTGCGCCGTCATGCGGTTGAACGCCCGGGTCAGGCTCGCGACCTCGTCCAGACCGACCCCGAGCGGCACCCGCACGGAGAGATCGCCGTGCCGGACCCGCTCGGCGCCGTCGATCAGCGCGCTCACCGGGCGGACCAGCCGGTCGGCAAGCAGCAGGCCGACCCAGATCGCCGCCAGCAGGATCAGCAGGGCCACGAGCGCGAAGACGATGGCGAAGGTCAGCTGGAAATCGAGCCGGCGCCCCTCCAACTCCTCGTACTGGGATACCGCCTGCTGCGTGTCCTCGACCCGCGCCAGCAATGCAGGGTCGACGAAGCGCCCGACAAACAGGAAGGTGTCGACGATCTGATTGAGCGCGACCAGCGCCCGGATCCGATCGTCGTTCTCGCTGGTAATGATTACAACCTCGCCCCGGCGTGCCCGCTCCATCGCGATTTCCGGCAAGGGCTCGAAATCGAAGGCGAAGGACAGGCCGGTGCGAGCGTAGACCCGGCCCGCGCCGTCGAACACCACCGCCTCGGTCAGGTTGCGCACCGCCGCCTGGGCGGTGATCACCTGTTCGAAACGCCGACTGTCCGACAGCAGGAAAGGCGCCTCGCGGTTGAGATCGTTGGCCATCGCCAGCACATCGCCGCGAATTGTCTGGCGGTGCTCCTCGAGATAGGCCTCGGCCACCGCCGCCGACTGGGTGACCGCCGTCGACACCCGTTCGCTGAACCAGCCGCGCACGCCGAGGTCGAAGAACACGGCCGAGAAGACCGACACGATCAGCGTGGGAATGACGGCGATCAGGGCGAACAGCAGGGCGAGACGGACATGCAGTCGGGCGCCGGCATGGCCACGGCGCCGCTCGATCCAGATCCGCACGAGTTGGCGGACCACCAGCGCGCCGAGGCCGAGCAGGAACGCGATGTTCAGATAGACGCAGGCGAGGACCAGGTCGGGATCGGGACCGAGCGGACCGGACCGCGTGATCGCAATGGCGGTCGCCGCACCGGAGAGGATCGCCAGCAGGCTGAAGGCGACCGCCAGCTTGCGTTCCAGCGCGACCCGCCGGGCCCAGCGCCGGAACACCCGCCACAACGCGAGGCGGGACGGCTCCGCCGCGGTATCGCTCACCATGGAGGGTCCGGTCATGAGGTTCCGGTCATGAGGTTCCGGTCATGCTGCCGCCGCGCCGATCGAACACAGTACCGCTCGTCGGCCCCGGCCGGCGCGGATTACGGATCGGATCGTACGCTCCGGATTACCGGGATGTCCAACTCGCGGATCTTCTTGCGCAGCGTGTTGCGGTTGAGGCCGAGAAGCTCGGCGGCGCGGATCTGATTGCCCCGGGTCGCCCGCAGGCTCAACGAGATCAACGGCCTCTCGACCTCGCGCAGCACCCGCTCATGCAGACCGGATGCGGGCAGTTCGTCCTTGTGGGCACTGAAGTAGGCGGCCAGATGCCGCTCGACCGCGCCGGACAGGTTCTCGTCGTCGGCGGCCGGGGCGGCGCCGTCGCCGTCCGCCAGCGGCGGTTCCGACAACTCGGTCTCGATCGCCTCGGCGCCGATGGTCTCCTCGACGTAGAGCGCGGCCAGGCGCCGGCACAGGTTCTCCAGCTCGCGCACGTTGCCCGGCCAGGAATAGGCCTGCAGGCGGGAGATGGCGCCGGCGTCCAGGTGCTTGCTCGGCAGGCCCTCCCCCGGCATCTGCGCCAGGAAGTGTCGGGCTAGATCGGGGACGTCCTCGCGGCGTTCGCGCAGCGCCGGCAGGCGGATCGGCACCACGTTCAGTCGGTAGAACAGGTCCTCGCGGAACAGCCCCTGGCGGATCAGCTGTCGCAGGTCGCGGTGTGTGGCGGCGACGATGCGCACGTTGGCCTGGATCGGCGTTCGGCCGCCCACCGTCGTGTACTCGCCCTCCTGCAGGACGCGCAGCAGGCGGGTCTGCGCCTCGAGCGGCATGTCCCCGATCTCGTCGAGGAACAGCGTGCCGCCCTGGGCCTGCTCGAACCGGCCGGTGGCGCGCATGGTGGCGCCGGTGAACGCGCCCTTCTCGTGGCCGAACAGCTCGGACTCGATGAGTTCGCGCGGAATGGCCGCCATGTTGATGGCGACGAACGGACCGTCTGTCCGCTTGCCATAGTCGTGCAGCGCCCGGGCGACCAGTTCCTTGCCGGTCCCGGACTCGCCGGTGATCATCACCGTTAGGTCGGTGCCCATCAGGCGGGCCAGAACCCGGTAGATCTCCTGCATCGCCGGCGACCGGCCGATCAGCGGAAGCGCGTCCTCGCTGCGCGTTTCGACCGGTCGGATCTCGCCTTCGCTCTCCCGGGGACCGGGAGCGGGCGCGGCCAGCGCCTTGCCGACCGTGGCGACCAGTTCGTTCAGGTCGAAAGGCTTCGGCAGATACTCGAAGGCGCCGCGCTCGCTCGCCTTCACGGCCGTCAGCAGCGTGTTCTGCGCGCTCATGACGATGACACGGAGGTCCGGGCGGATCTTGCGGATCCGGGGCAGGAGGTCGAGGCCGTTGTCGTCGGGCATCACCACGTCCGTGATGACCAGGTCGCCCTCGCCGTCCTCGATCCAGCGCCACAGGCCGGCCGCCGTTCCGGTGCTCCGCACGGAATGTCCGAGGCGGGTCAGCGCGTGACCGAGCACCGTGCGAATCGCCCGGTCGTCATCCGCGATCAGGATCGAGGCCGCCTGCTGGCTCATGGCATTGCGCTCCCTGCGCCGCTTTCCCGACGACGGCGGACCCGGCGCGGCTTCGGCGCGTCCACGATCGGCAGGGTGAGCCGGAAGATCGTGCGCCTGGGCACCGAGTCGACCTCGATCACGCCGCCATGGTCGGCCACCGCCTTGGCGACGAAGGCAAGGCCAAGGCCGGAGCCGTTGGTCTTGGTGGTCACGAACGGCTCGAACAGATTGGCCTGAAGTTCCTCCGGAATGCCGGGACCGTTGTCCTGCACCGTCACCTGCAGCGGCAGGTGCAGCCGCTCGCGCGATCCGGCGACGGCGACCCGCATGCCGTGTCGGTAGCTCGTGGTCAGCGTGATCTCGCCGCCCTCCTCCGGCACCGCCTCGGCGGCGTTCTTGATCAGGTTCAGGAACACCTGAACCAGGAGGTCGTGGTTGCCGAGGACCGCCGGAAGGGACGGGTCGTACCGCTCGACGAAGGTCGTCTTTCGGCCGAACCCGTTCTGGGCGACACGGCGGCAGCGTTCCAGCACTTCGTGGATATTGACCTCGGTCCGCTCGATCGGACGCTCGTCGCTGAACACCTCCATGCGGTCGACCAGCGCACAGATCCGGTCGGTCTCGTCGCAGATCAGCCGGGTGAGCACCTGCTCGTCGCCATGGACGGACTGTTCGAGAAGCTGCGCCGCCCCGCGAATGCCGGAGAGCGGATTCTTGACCTCGTGCGCCAGCATCGAGGCCATGGCGCTGACCGACCGGGCCGCACCCCGGTAAGAGAGCTGGCGGTGCATCTTCGAGGCGATCGTGCGTTCCTGAAGGTTCACGGCCACCGACCCGGTCACCTCGGGGATCGGGGCGATCTGCACGTTGACGACGATCTGACCGATGCGCGGGGACTCGATCTCCAGATCGTAGTCGCTGAGCCCCGACTGCGACGACCGGGACTGCGAGATCATTCCGAGCAGCGGGCTGTCCTGCGGCACCCACTCGGTCACATTCCGGCCGGCTGCCGCCGCGGAACTCGACGCCAGCAGGTTCTCGGCGGCGATGTTGAGGGTGGTGATGCGGTTCTCGGCGTCCAGCACGATCACCGCCCACGGCAGGGCGTTCAGGACCGTGTTGCCGTCCATGGCCCCCGCAGCCGCCTTGCCCGGCTCCGGTCCCAGCGGCGCCAGCGCGCTCACGCCGCGATCCTCCGAGCCGGAGCCTGCGGCTCGAGCTCGGCGAAGAACCGGTCGATCTCGCCGAACACGGTCCGCGGATCCATGGTGTTGTTGACCCGCTGGCGGAACGCCGCCGATCCCGCGAGGCCGTCCGTGTACCAGCCGATATGCTTGCGGGCGTTGCGGATTCCCGACTGGACCCCGTAGTGCTCCAGCATCGCGTCCAGGTGCTCGACCAGGATGGCGTGGCGTGCCGACGGACCGGGATCGTCCTGCGGCACACCGCCGTTCAGCGCCGCCGCCACCTGCGCCGGGAACCAGGGTCTGCCGTAGCAGCCGCGGCCGATCATCACGCCGGCGGCCCCGGACTGGGCAAGACAGGCATGCGCCGACGCGATCGAGATCACATCGCCGTTGGCGATCACCGGCAGGGAGACCGCCTCGACCACCTCGCGGATCGCCGGCCAGTCCGCCGAGCCGGTGTACATCTGGTTTCGTGTTCGCCCATGCACCGTGATCAGTCGAATTCCCGCCGCCTCGGCGATACGGGCGAGGCGCGGCGCATTTCGGCTGTCCGCGTCCCAGCCGAGCCGCATCTTCAACGTCACCGGACGGTCGACGGCGGCCACGACCGCTTCCATGATACGGCCTGCCAGCGCCTCGTCGCGCATGAGCGCCGATCCGGCGTACTTGTTCACCACCTTCTTGGCCGGACAGCCCATGTTGATGTCGATGGCATCGGCGCCGCGATCGGCCATCATCCGGGCCGCCTCGGCCATGACCTCCGGCTCCCAGCCGGCGATCTGAACGACGGCCGGCGTGTCTTCGGCGTCGATCTCGGCCTTGCGGGTCTCCTCGCGGACATCGTGCAGCACCGCGTGACTGGCGATCATCTCGGTCACCACCATCGGCGCGCCCAGCCGTCGGGCCAGCCGACGGAAAGGGCGGTCCGTGACGCCGGACATCGGGGCCACCATGACCGGGGCGGACAGGCGATATGGGCCGACCTGTGTGCACATATTTTAGGCAACTCAAGGCTGTGACCAATGTTTAGGCACGATAACCGGGAATTCGGCCGACGCAAAGGGGCTATCGCGGATCGCCCTGCCGCCGGGCCGAAGACCTAGTCGCCGATCAGCGCGTGAACCGCCTTCACGCCGGGATAGGCCAGGGTCAGCAGCAGGTAGACGGCCAACACGCCGCGTACCGCGCGCCGCCCCCGCAGCCCGAGCCGGGCGTGCGCGATCAGCACGCCCCCGACCACGACGAAGGCGACGACCGACAGCACGGACTTGTGGTGAACGGAGATCCATCCCTGGCCGGAAACGACGCTTAGCGCCACCCCCGAGAGGATGCCGACGCCGAGCACGATCTCGGCGGACGACAGCAGCCTGAACAGCAGGTCCTCCGCGTCGGCGACCGCCGGAAGACCGGCACTGATGCCGAACGGCCGCTTGGCCTTCAGCGCCCGCTCCTTGAGAAACACCGCGAGGCCGGCGACAGCGGCGAGGGTGGCAAGGGCGTAGGTGGTCAGGGACACCGCGATGTGAACGACGACCCAGCCTTCGGGCATCCCGCCCACACCGCCCGCCGCCGGCCGGTCGAGCACGCTCGCCAAGACCGCGACGATCAGCAGGTAGGGCCCGAGGAGACCCGAGAGCCGTGCCATGGTCGGCGACACCGCAGAGATCGCCGCGAACAGGACCACCGTGGCCGCGGCCGACACCCATATCGCGGCGCCGAGCCCACCGTCCCAGTGACTGCCGAAACGTATCAGCGTCCAGCCGGCGGCGCCGATCGTCGCGACCGCGACAGCCCCCCAGAACCGTCGGTCGCGCGCCGGATGCGGCCGCCAGGCAAGCAGTGCCAGGGGCAGCATCGACACAACCGCGGACAGGTTGACCAGCAGAGACATGGGCCGTTGCCTACACTAAGATCCGCCCCCACTCCAGCGACCAACGTAGCCGCATTCGACCGCCATGACTTCCCGGATCTGTCAACTATGACCACCGTCGCCCTGATCGTCGCCGCCGGCACCGGCGAACGCGCCGGCGGCGGTCTGCCCAAACAGTACCGGTCGCTCGGTGGCGTGGCGGTGCTGCGCCGCGCCGTGCTGGCGTTCCACCGGCATCCCCGGATCGACGCGGTCCGGGTGATGATCGCCGACGGACATCGGGCGTTCTACGACGCGGCGGTCGCCGGGCTCTCGCTCGGCCCGCCGGTGATCGGCGGCCCCGAGCGGCAGGCCTCGGTCCGCAATGGGCTGGAGAGCCTCGTCGTCGAGACGCCGGAAAGGGTGCTGATCCACGACGCCGCCCGGCCCCTGATCCCGGGCGCGGTGATCGACCGGGTGCTGGACGCGCTGGACCGGCACCCGGCCGCCCTTCCCGCGCTCGCCGTCGCCGACACCCTGAAGCGTGGCGCCGACGGGATGACCGCCGGCACGGTCGACCGCGGCGGTCTATGGCGCGCGCAGACCCCGCAGGGCATGCGGTTCGACCTGATACTGGACGCGCACCGCCAGGCGGCGGAGGCGGCAACGACCGTCACCGACGACGCCGCGCTGATGGAATGGGCCGGCCATGCCGTCGCCCTGGTCCCCGGGTCGGAGGACGCGATGAAGATCACCCACCCGGAGGATTTCGCGATGGCGGAACGACTGCTGGCCGGCGCCATGGAGACCCGGGTCGGCACCGGGTTCGACGTTCACCGCCTGGGCGGGAAAGCCGCCGGCGGCATCGACGGCGTCGCGCTCGGCGGTCTGGTGATTCCGCACGATCGTGCCCTGATCGGCCACTCCGATGCCGACGTGGCGCTGCACGCGCTGACAGACGCCCTCCTCGGCGCCCTCGGCGACGGCGATATCGGTAGCCATTTCCCGCCGAGCGACCCCCAGTGGAAAGGCGCGGCATCGGACCGGTTCCTGGCGGACGCCTGCCGGCGGGTGCGCGACGCCGGCGGGGCGATCCGCCACCTCGACCTCACCGTGATCTGCGAGCGCCCCAAGGTCGGACCGCATCGCGACGCCATGCGCGCGCGGATCGCGGAGATCTGCGGCGTTCCGGTGTCGCGCGTGTCGGTCAAGGCGACGACGACGGAGCGCCTTGGTTTCGCCGGCCGGGGCGAAGGCATCGCCGCCCAGGCTGCCGCGACCATCGCCCTGCCCTCGGCCGACGACTCGTGACCGCCCGCCCGCCCCTATGGTCGCCGGCAATCCTTGTCGCGACGGGTTTCGGCAGCGGCTACCTGCCGAAGGCGCCGGGGACCTGGGGCTCCCTGGCGGCGGCGATCCTGGCCTGGCCGCTGGCCGTCGGTCCGGGCAGCATGGCGCTGCTCGGCGCGGCGGTTCTCGCGACGGTCTGCGGAATATGGGCAACCGCCGTGTACATGGACCGAACCGGCCAGACCGATCCGGGACCGGTGGTCATCGACGAGTTCGCCGGCCAGTGGCTGGCGCTCGCCGTGTGCCCGGCCGAACCGCTGTGGTGGGTGGCCGGCTTCGTCGCGTTCCGCGTGTTCGACATTCTCAAGCCGTTTCCGGCAAGCTGGATCGACCGGCGGATGCACGGTGCGATCGGCGTGATGCTGGACGATCTGGTCGCGGGCGGGTATGCCGCTGTCGTGCTGTGGGCGGCCGCGACCTGGTTGATCGCCCCGTAACCTGTCCAGGTCCGGGCGCGCTCAATTCGATCTGATGTTTCCGATCGATCGCGATTTACTCTAGGCACGGACCGATACCCGGCGACACGGAAACGACGACCGAAATGACCGCATCGACGACCGACGCAGACATCGACGAATTCGCCGCCCAGGTCGCCTACGTGATCCACAACGCGGCGCCCTCCCCCTGGCCGTATCCGCATCTGCGAATGCAGCCGCTGCTGCCGCCGGCGCTGTACGAGTCCCTGAGCGGTCTCGAACTCGCGAGCGACACGCTGGTCTCGCACGTCTACGGGGTCGAGGACACCAAGTCGGAGCAGAACCGGTTCTCGCTCGACTACTCCGCCGCCGACCTCTCCGCCGGACGGGTCACGGTGCCGGAGCTGGAGCGCGCCTACCGCGTGCTCAGTCATTCGCTGGTCCGCAACGCCCTGCTGGGGCGATTCCGGGACGAGGTCGCCAAGCGGTACGCCAAGCTCCAGGTCACCCTCGACACGGCATTCTACTACATCGAGGACTCGACGGGGTACGAACTGCTGCCGCACACCGATACGGACTCCAAGGCGGTCACGCTGCTGATCTACCTGGCCCGCGAAGGCGACAACCCCGAGCTCGGAACCCACCTGTACGTGCCGCGGAACCCGCAACTGTACGACGTCCAGGCCGCCTCCTCCGCGCGCTACCGGCGCGAGGCGTTCTACTCCGCCTGCAGCGTGCCGTTCCGGCCGAACGCCGCCGTCGCCTTCGCGCCGTCGAAGCGGACCTTCCACGGCGTCCCGGCGGTGCATCATGGCGACCGGCGGCGGCGACTGATTCAGTTCCAGCTTCTCGCCCGCCCGGCGGTGAAGCCGGCCTGACCCCGGCCCGGAGGTACGAATGCTACCCGCTCCCCTGCTTGCGCTCGCGACCGACGTTCTCGATCGAGCCCGATCACGAAGCCTCATGGTCGCGACGGCGGAGTCCTGCACCGGCGGCCTGATCGCCGGCTGCCTGACCGAGATATCCGGCTCTTCGGCGGTGGTCGATCGGGGGTTCGTCACCTATTCCAACGAGGCCAAAGCGGAGATGCTCGGCGTGCCGGCCACGCTGATCGACGAGGTCGGAGCCGTCTCGGAGGCGGTGGCAAGGGCCATGGCGGACGGTGCGCTCGCACGATCCCGCGCCGACCTGACGGTCGCGGTCACGGGCATCGCCGGCCCGGGCGGTGGATCGACGGAGAAGCCGGTCGGCCTCGTCCACTTCGGATGTGCGATGGCCGGCGGCGAGACGCAGCACCGCCGCGAGGTCTTCGCCGGCGACCGTCCATCGGTGCGCGCAGAAACGGTCCGCGTGGCCCTGGAGATGCTGCTGGCGCGGCTGTAGCGGGCCGCTACCCGTACAACGCCTCTGCCCGGTCCTCGAACGCCTGGACCATCCGGCGAACGGCCTCGTTGAAGAACAGCCCCATCACCCGCTGAAGCACCACGTTCTTGAACTCGAAATCGACGTAGAAGTCGATCAGGCAACCGCTTTCGTCCTCGAGGAAGAGCCAGTGGTTGTTCAGATACCGGAACGGGCCGTCGCTGTAGGTCACGTCGATCCGCATCGCCTCGGGGTGCAGTTCGACGCGCGAGGTGAATCGTTCGCGGATCATCTTATAGCCGATCATCAGGTCGGCCCAGAAGACGTTGCCCTCGCGCTTCTTGACCCGTGCGCCGACGCACCAGGGCAGGAATTCCGGATACCGGTCGACGCCGGCGACCAGCGCGTACATCTGCTCCGGCGAATACGGAACGATGCGCTTTTCGGCGTGAGTCGGCATTCCGGGCGTATCGGGCGGGTTATTCGGCGGCGGTAGCCGGGGCCGGCGCGGACAGCGCCTGCGCCTCGGAGACGGGCTTTCCCGCAAGCCGGGCGTCGCGGGCAGCGCGCAGCCTGGCGAAGTCGTCGCCGGCGAAATAGGAGGACCGGGTCAGCGGCGAGGCCGAGACCATCAGAAACCCCTTGTTGTACGCCCGCCGCTTGTAGCTCTCGAACTCGTCCGGCGTGACGAACCGGTCGACCACATGGTGCTTCGGCGTCGGTTGCAGGTACTGGCCGATGGTCAGGAAATCCACCTCGGCCGAGCGCAGGTCGTCCATCACCTGCAGCACCTCCTCCTGGCTCTCGCCGAGCCCGACCATGATGCCGGACTTGGTGAACATGGAAGGGTCCATCTCCTTGACCTGATGCAGGAGGTGCAGCGAGCCGAAATAGCGCGCACCGGGCCGCACTTCGCCGTAGAGGCGCGGCACCGTCTCCAGGTTGTGGTTGAACACGTCGGGCTTCGCGCCGACGACAATCGCCAGCGCGTCCTTCTTGCGCCGGAAGTCGGGGGTGAGCACCTCGATCGTCGTGCCCGGCGAGGCGTGGCGGATGCGCAGGATGGTCTCTGCGAAATGCCCCGCCCCGCCGTCCACAAGGTCGTCGCGGTCGACGGAGGTGATGACCACGTGGTTCAGGCCGAGCCTGGCGACCGATTTAGCCACGTTCTCCGGCTCGTGCGGGTCGAGCTGGTCCGGGCGGCCGGTGGCGATGTTGCAGAACGAGCAGGCCCGCGTGCAGACCGAGCCCAGGATCATCATCGTCGCGTGCTTCTTGGACCAGCACTCGCCGATGTTCGGACAGGCCGCCTCCTCGCACACGGTGTGGAGGTTGTGGTCGCGCATGATCTTGCGCGTCTCGTGATACGTCGCCGAGGTCGGCGCCTTCACCCGGATCCACTCGGGCTTGCGCTTGTGCACCGGATTGTCCGGCTTGTGCGCCTTCTCGGGGTGGCGGATTTTTTGCAGTTCTTTCATGTTGCATCCACTACTGCAGACTCATCGTGCTCTTCATCGCTCGTCAGAACAAACTTTCTCCACACCGATACTTTCCACAGCACAGCTATGTAATCTGTACTCCCCCAAATGGACTTATTTCTACCCCAATAGAAAAAATGCGACCTACTACCAGAGGAATTTTTTCGTACTCTGGATTTTCCATCTTTTGTGTAAAGGACAACTGTGTCTCCGGCATTCACAGACTGATCGGGGAACCAGAACGCGTCCGAATCGCCCGATAACGGTAAATCGCCCCGCTGTTCAGATCGAACAGCTGCGTAGTCGCCTACGTCTCCGTCCTCCAGAACCCGCAGCACCATTCGCTCTGATTCTAGCGAGTCTGCACCCACGATTGATTGAATTTCGAGGATCATTTTTTCATGTACCTCGACACTAAGCCTACGCACAGTGCAACAACACCGATTACGCCAAATCGATCAATGGCTCCATCTTGAAAACCAAGACCTATCAAGACGGACCCAATGGCAACGAGTGCCGTCGAAGAAGCTTCTAGTGCGATCTTCTGCGTATTCTGGCTCCGAAAGACGGCATTTTCTTTGTCAGCTTCATAGAACCGACCTTCAACGATCTTCAATCGAGCGTTTTCTGTTTCAAGTTGCTCGACTTCATCCATAAGAAATCGTTGAACAGCAGGATGGCGAACCTCCTCTTCCGTCAGATCACGATCAGCACGCTGAAGAAACGCTCTCGGCTTCTTCTGTTTCTGGCCCGCATTTTCCTCACCGGCGATTGATCCGTCGCCTGAATCAAGCTCGAGGTTGGGAGCCTCTTCGTCATCTCTAGGACTTCTGGACGCCAAAGGCTCACTCGCTTCGATTTCGCTTTCTAGAAATGGATCGCCCGTCCATACGCGTCAAGCACCGACTCGTGCATCATCTCGCTCAGGGTCGGGTGCGGGAAGATGGTGTGCATCAGCTCCGCCTCCGTGGTCTCCAGCGTCATGGCCACGCCGTAGCCCTGGATCAGCTCGGTCACCTCGGCGCCGATCATGTGCGCCCCCAGCAGTTCGCCGGTCTTGGCGTCGAACACGGTCTTCACCATGCCCTCGGGCTCGCCGAGCGCGATCGCCTTGCCGTTGCCGATGAACGGAAAGCGGCCGACCTTGAGCTCGTGCCCGCGCTCCTTGGCCTGTGCCTCGGTGAGGCCGACGCTGGCGATCTGCGGGCGGCAGTAGGTGCAGCCCGGCACCAGATCGGTGTTCAGCGGGTGCAGGCCCTTCACGCCGGCGATCTTCTCGACGCAGAGCACGCCCTCGTGGCTGGCCTTGTGGGCGAGCCAGGGCGGGCCGGTCAGGTCGCCGATGGCGTAGACGCCGGGCTCCCCGGTCTCCAGCCACTCGTTGGTGACAACGTGGGTCTTCTCGACCTTCACCTTGGTCCCTTCGAGACCGATATCCTCCACATTGCCGACGATGCCGACCGCCAGGATCACCCGGTCGACCTCCAGGGTCTCCTTCTTGCCCTTCACCTCGATCTCGGCCTTGGCCCCCTTCGAGGTGGCCTCGAGCTTGTGGACCTTGGCGGCGGTGTGGACCTTCATACCCTGTTTGGTGAACTGCTTCAGCGCGAAGGCGGAGATCTCCGCGTCCTCGGCCGGCAGGATGCGGTCGACCACCTCAACGACGGTCACTTCCGCGCCCATGTCGTGGTGGAAGCTCGCGAACTCCATGCCGATGGCGCCGGAGCCGATGACCAGCAGCTTCTTCGGCATCGTCTCGGGGACCATCGCCTCCTTGTAGGTGACGATCGTCTTGCCGTTCGGCTCCATGCCCGGAAGCGTGCGGGCGCGCGCACCGGTGGCCAGAATGACGTGCTTGGCAGTGTAGGTGCCGACCGCCTTGCCGTCCTTGGTCACCTCGACCTTGCGCAGCCCGCCGGAGGCTCCGGCCAGCTTGCCCTGGCCGTCGACCACGGTGACCTTGTTCTTCTTCAGCAGGTGGGCGACGCCCGAGGAGAGCTGCTTGGCGACCCCGCGCGAGCGTTTGACCACTTTCTGAAGATCGAACGATATGTCCTTGGCAGAAAAGCCATAAGCGTCGAGGTTCTGCAGGATGTGCCCGACCTCTGAGGAACGCAGGAGCGCCTTGGTCGGGATACAGCCCCAGTTCAGGCAGATGCCGCCGAGGTGCTCGCGCTCGACCACCGCCGCCTTCATGCCGAGTTGGGCGGCGCGGATCGCGGCGACATAGCCGCCCGGCCCGCCGCCGACCACGATCACGTCGAATTGGGTATCGGCCATCGGTTCTCTCCCTCTCCGCCGGATGTCCCTGGGCGTCTCCGCCTAGAGCAGCATCGTCAGCGGGTCTTCGATCAGCTTCTTGAACGCCGCCAGGAACTCGGCCCCGACCGCGCCGTCGACCACCCGATGGTCGACCGACAGCGTGCAGCTCATCACCGTGGCGACGGCCAGCGCGCCGTCCTTGACCACCGCCCGCTGCTCGCCGGCACCGACCGCCAGGATCGCGCCCTGGGGCGGGTTGATGACGGCCGCGAAGTCCTTGATGCCGAACATGCCGAGGTTGGAGATCGAGAAGGTCCCACCCTGGAACTCCTCGGGCGACAGCTTGCCGTCACGGGCCCGGGTGGCCAGGTCCTTCATCTCCGACGAGATCTGCTTTAGCCCCTTGGAACCGGCGTCGCGGATCACCGGGGTGATCAGCCCGCCCTCGATCGCCACGGCAACGGAGATGTCGACCTGGTCGTAGATCCGGATCGCTTTTTCGGTCCAGGTCGCGTTGGCCGCCGGCACCTGCTTCAGCGCGATGGCCGAGGCCCGGATCACCAGATCGTTGACCGAGAGCTTGTAGGAGTCGCTCTTGGCGTTGAGGTCCTTACGGACCTTCAGCAGGTCGTCGATCTCGCAGTCGACCGTGAGGTAGAAATGCGGAGCGAACTGCTTCGACTCCGTCAGGCGCCGGGCGATGACCTTGCGCATGTTGGAGTTCGGGATCTCCTGATAGCTCGGCAGACCCGGAACATCGGGCGACGGCGCCTGGGCCGCCGGCGCTGCGGCGGCAGCGGGCGCCGCGGCCGCGGCGGGGGCGGCACCCTGGCCGGCGGCCTGCTTCGGCGCGCCGCCGGCGAGCGCCTTCTCGATATCGGCCTTCACGATTCGGCCGTTCGGACCGCTGCCGGCAATGCCGTTCAGGTCGAGCCCAGCCTGCTCCGCCATCCGGCGGGCCAGCGGGCTTGCGAACACCCGACCGCCGCTGTTCGCGGCCGCCGGTGCCGCCGGAGCTTGCGCCGCCGGAGCGGGGGTCTCAGCCGACGCAGGTTCGGGCTTCGGCTCCTCCGTCGCCGGTGCAGGCGCCGGCGCATCGCCGCCATCGGCCGGGATGTCGTCGGCGCTCTCGCCCTCTTCGAGCAGGTAGGCGATGACCGCGTTCACGGCCACGCCCTCGGTGCCGTCGGCGACGACGATCTTGCCGATCGTCCCCTCGTCGACAGCTTCCACTTCCATGGTCGCCTTGTCGGTCTCGATCTCGGCGAGCACGTCGCCGGCGGAAACCGTGTCGCCCTCTTTCACCATCCACTTGGCGAGGTTGCCCTCGGTCATGGTCGGCGACAGGGCCGGCATCAAAATCGGAACTGGCATCGCTCGATCCCCCCTCAGGCGCGGTAGCAGGCGGCCTTCGCCGCCGCCACGATGTTCTCGGGCTGCGGCAGGGCCAGCTTCTCAAGGTTGGCGGCATAGGGCATCGGCACGTCGGCGCCGGCAACCCGGCCGACCGGCGCGTCCAGATGGTCGAACGCCACCTCCATCACCTGGGCGGCGATCTCCGAACCGATACCGGAATACGCCCACCCCTCCTCGACGGTGACCAGCCGGTTGGTCTTCTGTACCGAGGTGATGATGGTCTGGATATCCAGCGGGCGGATGGTGCGCAGGTCGATGACCTCGGCGTCGATGCCCTCCTCGGCCAGTGCCTCGGCCGCCTCAAGCGCCTTGCCGACCATGATCGAGAAGGCGGTGATCGTGACGTCCTTGCCCGGCCGGACCACCTTGGCCTTGCCGATGGGCAGTACGAAATCCGGATCCGTCGGCACGTCGAAGGACTGGCCGTACAGAACCTCGTTCTCCAGGAAGATCACCGGGTTCGGGTCGCGGATCGCCGCCTTGAGCAGGCCCTTGGCGTCGGCCGCCGACCAGGGCGAGATCACCTTCAGGCCCGGGCAGTGGGCGTACCAGCTCGCGTAGCACTGGGAATGCTGGGCGGCGACGCGGGCGGCCGCGCCGTTCGGGCCGCGGAACACGATGGGGCAACCCATCTGGCCGCCGGACATGTACAGGGTCTTGGCCGCGGAGTTGATGATCTGGTCGATCGCCTGCATGGCGAAGTTGAAGGTCATGAACTCGACGATCGGCTTCAGGTTGCCGAAGGCGGCACCGACCGCGAGGCCGGCGAAGCCGTGCTCGGTGATCGGCGTGTCGATGACCCGATCGGCGCTGAACTCGTCGAGCAGGCCCTGGGTCACCTTGTAGGCGCCCTGGTACTCGGCGACCTCCTCGCCCATGAGGAAGACCTCCTGGTCGCGGCGCATCTCCTCGGCCATGGCATCGCGCAGGGCCTCACGCACGGTCTGACGCTGGGTCTCGGCGAAGAACCGGTCCTCGTCCATCTCCGGCGGCGCCTGGGTGGCCGTGGCAAGCGGCGAGCCCGGGTCGCCCGACGGAGCGGAGACCGGGGCCGCGGCGGCCGGCTCGGTGCTCGTCTCGGCGGCCGGTGTCTCCGCGGGCGCCGCGGGCGCCGCGGCCTCGCCGCCGTCCGCCGGTATCGCGCCAGCGTCTTCGCCCTCCTCCAGGAGGTAGGCGATCACGGCGTTGACCTGGACGCCCTCGCTGCCCTCGGCGACGACGATCTTGCCGACCGTCCCCTCGTCGACGGCTTCAACCTCCATGGTCGCCTTGTCGGTCTCGATCTCGGCGATGACGTCACCGGCGGAGACCGTGTCGCCCTCCTTCACCAGCCACTTCGCGAGGTTCCCCTCGGTCATGGTCGGCGACAGGGCCGGCATCAGAATGGAAATCGGCATTCGGTATCCCCCCTCTCGGGTGCCGCGGCCATTGGACCCCGTGGGTCGGGCCGCGCGATTGTTCCGTCGGCGGACGGTCCTGCGTCAGCGCGCCTCGACCAGCACGTCGGTCCAGAGCTCGGCGACATCCGGCTCCGGGCTCTGCTGGGCGAAGTCGGCGGCGTCGGTGATCAGGTCCTTCACCTCGCGGTCGACCTGCTTCAGCGTGTCCTCCTCGACTCCCTGATCCAGGACCAGGCGGCGCAGGGTGTCGATCGGATCGTGCTCCTGACGCATCTTGTTGACCTCCTCCTTGGTCCGGTACTTGGCCGGATCGGACATGGAGTGGCCACGATAGCGGTAGGTCTTCATCTCCAGGATGAACGGTCCCTTGCCCTCGCGGCAGTGCTTGACCGCCTTCTCACCGGCGGCCCTGACCGCCAGCACGTCCATTCCGTCGACCTCTTCGCCCGGAATGCCGTAGGCATGGCCGCGCTGCGCCAGCGACGGGCCGGCCGCCGCGCGCTGCTGCGAGGTTCCCATGGCGTACTTGTTGTTCTCGATGATGAAGATCACCGGCAGCTTCCACAGCGCCGCCATGTTGAAGCTCTCGTAGACCTGACCCTGGTTCACCGCGCCGTCGCCGAGGTAGGTCAGCGAGACCCGGTCGGTCTTGCGGTACTTGTGATTGAACCCGAGGCCGGTGCCGATGGGCACCTGGGCGCCGACGATGCCGTGGCCGCCGTAGAAATCCTTCTCGCGGCTGAACATGTGCATCGAGCCGCCCTTGCCCTTGGAGTATCCGCCGGCGCGTCCGGTAAGCTCGGCCATCACGCCGCGCGCCTCCATGCCGCACGCCAGCATGTGCCCGTGATCGCGGTACGAGGTGACGACGGTGTCGCCCTCCCCGATCGCCGCCTGCATGCCGACGACCACCGCCTCCTGGCCGATGTAGAGATGGCAGAAGCCTCCGATCAGGCCCATGCCGTAGAGCTGCCCCGCCTTCTCCTCGAAACGGCGGATCACCAGCATGTCGCGATAGTAGCCGATCAACGCGTCCTTCGACGGCATCTCGGGTTCGGCGGAGCGGGTGGATCGGGAGGTGCGTTTCGCGGCTGCGGGTTTCTTCGCGGCTCCGTTGGTCGAGGCCGACTTCGTGGTGGCTGCGCGGGCCATGGGTCTCCCCCTGTTCGTTTCCGAGACCTGCGTCCCCGCAAGCCAACTCGGTCCGAACAGAACTAAGGGAAACACACGATCATTTCAAGATGCGTAACATCTTGTGTTGCAACGCAAAAACGTAACTTAACTTGATTTTGGTTAAACTTCCGGAATCGCTCAGCGAACGGCGACATTCAGGACAAGACCGTCCGCGGGGACCAGTCCGTCGCCGATGACCACCGCGTTCGCCGGCACATAGCCGAGCACCAGGCGGGCCCGTTCCTCCAGCATGTCGGTGTCGAGACTGTTCGGGTTCAGCCGGGCCACGCGGGCCTCCAGCGCCTGCCGCTCGGCGGCCACCGCGTCGAGCACCTGGCTCGCCGCCATGATCTCGCCGTCCAGCCGCTGCCATGCGCGCAGACCGCGATCCCCCTCAACCGCGTGATAGACGAAGTACGCCATCAGCAGCGAGGCCACCAGGGGCCCGAGAACCTTGGGAACGCGACGCTTGAGTTCGGCGGTCAGGGACACCGATCCCTCCTGGCTGCGAATCGGCGCCATTGGACCACGACCGAGTCGCACGGTCACCGTGAACAGAACGGGAATACCTGGAGTTACAGAGGCTTATCGGCATGGGTGTTGCAGAAAAGACTCACACCGTCCGTCGGTGCTTGAGAGCCCGCGCCCGCCAGGCGTTGAGCACTTCGGCGATTACAATGGCGTCGCCGGATCCGTCCTCAAGCACCAGACCGATCGGCAGGATATGGCCGCGTCCGGTCAGGAAACGGTTCATCGCCCGGGCGATCGGCCATCCCCGGTCGGCGTCGAAGACCACATACGCCAGCTTGGCGCCCCGCGCCGTCCCCCGGCCCGCCACCTCGAAGACGGAAACCTCGTCCCAGCCGTAGCGACGCACCGTCCACAACCGGGCCACGGTCATCCCCTCGCGGTCGAGGCGGACCTGCAGGCGGGCGAACAACTGGGTCGCGGCGAGAAAGGCGGCGCCGGCAACGAGACCGACCGCAACCATGATGGCGCCGGTCTCGGGTCGCGGCTCCTCGCCGACGATCAGCGCTCCGCCCGCCGCCGCGACGACGGCGCAGGCGAAGGGAAACACCGCCCGGCGCCAGCCCGGCAGCATCATCGTCGTGCTGTCGCCGAGACGGCTCGGATGGATCCGGGGCTTGTCCTGCGCCACGCGCGCCCGGATCAGCCGGCCAGCGGAGCGAGCGACTGACGGCCGGCGTATCGGGCTGCCGGCCCCAGAGCCTCCTCGATGCGCAGGAGCTGATTGTACTTGGCGATCCGGTCGGACCGCGACAGCGACCCGGTCTTGATCTGGCCGGCATTGGTGGCCACGGCGATATCGGCAATCGTCGTGTCCTCGGTCTCGCCGGAGCGGTGCGAGATCACCGTGCCGAAGCGCGCGCCCTGGGCCGTGGTGATCGTCTCCAGTGTCTCGGAGAGGGTCCCGATCTGGTTGACCTTCACCAGGATGGCGTTGCCGCTGTCCTCGGCGATGCCGCGCTTCAGGCGCTTGGGGTTGGTGACATAGAGATCGTCGCCGACGATCTGCACCTTCTTGCCGATCTCGGCGGTCAGCGCCTTGAAGCCGTCCCAGTCGTCCTCGGACAGGGCGTCCTCGATCGAGACGATCGGGTAGCGGGCGCACAGATCGGCGTAGAGCTTGATCATACCGTCGGTGTCGAGGCTCTTGCCCTCGCCCGCCAGCTCGTATTTGCCGTCCTTGAAGAACTCGGTGGAGGCCGGGTCGAGGGCGATCATCACGTCCTCGCCGGGCTTATAACCGGCCGCCTCGATCGACTTCATGATCGCGCCCAGCGCCTCGTCGGCGGTGGACAGGTTCGGCGCGAAGCCGCCCTCGTCGCCAACATTCGTGTTGTGGCCGTCGGCAACCAGCCGTTTCTTCAGCGCCTGGAACACCTCGGCGCCGCAGCGCAGCGCCTCGGCGAAGGTCGGCGCCGCCACCGGCATGATCATGAATTCCTGGAAGTCGATCGGGTTGTCCGCATGCGCACCGCCATTGACGATGTTCATCATCGGGGTGGGCAGAACGTGCGCGTAGGCCCCGCCCAGGTAGCGCCACAGCGGCTGCTCCATCTCCGACGCCTGCGCCTTGGCCACCGCCATGGACACGCCCAGCAGCGCGTTCGCGCCCAGCCGACCCTTGTTCTCGGTGCCGTCCAGGTCGATCAGGGCCCGGTCGATCAGCAGCTGCTCGGACGCCTCGCGACCTGACAGGGTGTCGAAGATCTCGCCGTTGACCGCGTCGACCGCGCCGAGCACGCCCTTGCCGCCATAGCGCCCGGCGTCGCCGTCGCGCTTCTCCACCGCCTCATAAGCGCCGGTCGAGGCGCCGGACGGGACGGCGGCGCGGCCGACCGCGCCGGTCTCCAGCGTCACGTCCACCTCGACGGTCGGATTGCCTCGGCTGTCCAGGACTTCGCGGGCGGTGATGTCGATGATGGCGCTCATGGCTGTCCTCTGCGCGGAAGGTTGGCGGTGCGTGCGACGGGCGCGCCTTCAATAGCCCTGCTCCCGGCCGGGTTCAACACGGCAAGTTGATCGCGCCCGGGTGGACAAATCCCGGTTTTCCACCCGAGCGCATTTGAATTCCGCCAGGATTGGGATTAAATATCGGGTGTTGCAGGAAACTCCCGCGCAGCACGACGAAGGAGCGCGACATGGCCATCGCCGGCGTCGATCCCCAGAGCAGCGGTTCGCTGACCGCCCTCAGGAACGTCCAGCAAACACCCCGAAACGACGACGCACGCGCCGAGGAGGCGCAAGCCGCCCGTCTGGGCACGACGGACTCGTCGGAAGCCGAGGGAAGGTTGGCCCGCCTCGGGACCGAGGAAAATCTCGGAGCCCGGCAGGGAACGGGCGTGCCGGGAGCTTCCCTCGACAGTCAGTCGCTCAACGCACTGATACAGGTCACGCAGGAGCAGGACGGCCAGGAGCCGACCGGCGGCCCGGCGAGCCCTGCGACGGGCGCGACAGATTCCGCCGAGGAAGCCGAAGACGAGACGCGCCAGCAGCAGGTGGCCGCCGGCAACGTCACCAACTCTCTCGCCCCCGGCACCACAACCGGCCTGGCCAACGGCGCGGCGGATACGCGAGGCGTCTCGCTGCTGGTCTGATCCGGCATCGACACGTTCCGACGACGGCGGCCTGCGGGCCGCCGCTTTTGTTTTGCGTCCCTGAACGCCTGTCGAGTGCCGCCTTTCCCGCCGCCCGCCGCCCGCCGAGGATTGAAATGCCAGAGTCGCCCCGAACACCCGCCTTCAGCGTCATTTCGGTCGAGCCGCTTACCGGAAACGACTACCCGGACGCGTTCGCCGACGCGTCCGCTCCGCGGATCAAGCGGCGGCTCGGAGACCATGGCGGGCTGACGAACTATGGGATCAACCATGTGACACTGCCGCCGGGCTGCCAGTCGGCGCTGCGCCACTGGCACACCCTTCAGGACGAATTCGTCATGGTGCTGACCGGCGAGTTGGTGCTTCTGACCGATGCCGGCGAACGGACACTGCACCCGGGCGACTGTGCCGCCTTCCCCGCCGGCCGCCCGGACGGGCACGCTCTGGTCAACCGCAGCGCCGGCGAGGCCACATATCTCGCGATCGGCGACCGCACCGCCGGCGACGAGGTCGACTACCCGGACGTCGACATGCAGGTGCGGTGGATCGACGGCGAAGAGGTGTTCGTGCGGCGCAGTGACGGGACACCCTACGGCAAGCTGGGCGAGTGACGCCAAACCGCCGCGCGTCTACCGATCAGTCGAGGACGATCGGACTGGCCTTGGCCACGGCGTCGAAGGCCTTGAAGGTCGCCAGCAGGCCGGCGACCTGATCGAGCGGCACCATATTCGGTCCGTCCGACGGCGCGCTGTCCGGGTCCGGGTGGCATTCCATGAACACGGCCGCCACGCCGACGGCAAGCGCCGCGCGGGCGATGACCGGCACGAACTCCCGCTGACCGCCGGACGATCCGCCCCTGCCGCCCGGCTGCTGCACCGAGTGCGTGGCGTCGATCACCACCGGATAACCGTCGCGCGCCATCTCCGGCAGGCCCCGCATGTCCGAAACCAGGGTGTTGTAGCCGAAGCTGGTCCCCCGGTCGGTCAGTAGGATGTCACTGTTGCCGGTCGCTGCGACCTTTGCCGCCACGTTCGCCATGTCCCAGGGGGCGAGGAACTGCCCCTTCTTGACGTTGACCGCCTTGCCGGTCTCGCCGGCGGCGACGACGAGATCGGTCTGGCGGCACAGGAACGCCGGAATCTGAAGGACATCGACCGCCTCGGCCACGACCGCGCATTGCGGCGGTTCGTGGACGTCGGTGAGCACCGGGCAGCCGAACCGCTCGCGAATTTCGGCAAGGATGGCGAGCCCCTGGTCGATCCCGACACCGCGCCCGGCGTTGAGGCTCGTGCGGTTCGCCTTGTCGAAGGATGACTTGAAGATGAACGGCACGTCCACGTCGCGGCACACCCCGACCAGGATCTCCGCAATCTCTATCGCGTGCTCGCGGCTCTCGATCTGGCAGGGTCCGCCGATCAGGGTGAAGGGCCGGTCGTTGGCGACGGCGATGTCACCGATGCGCACGGTACGGGCGGCTGCCATCGTAACGGCCCCTCCTCCGGATCAGACGAGACGCGACTGCTCGACCGCAGCGGCGATGAAGCTGGTGAACAGCGGGTGCGGGTCGAACGGCTTGGACTTCAGTTCCGGATGGAACTGCACGCCGACAAACCACGGATGGCTCGGCAGTTCGATGATCTCCGGCAGCAGCCCGTCCGGCGACATTCCGGCGAACCGCAATCCGGCCTGTTCCAGCGCGCCGCGGTAGTTGATGTTGACCTCGTAGCGGTGCCGGTGGCGCTCGAAGATCCGCTGGTCGCCGTAGATGTCCTGCACCCGGCTGCCCTCTTCGAGCAGGCACTCGTACGCGCCGAGGCGCATGGTGCCGCCGTAGTCGCTCTCGGCGTCGCGGGTCTCGGTCACGTTGCCGCGGGTCCATTCGGTGAGCAGGCCGACAACCGGCTCATCGCAGGGACCGAATTCGGTCGACCCGGCGGCCGGAATGCCCCCGCCGGACCGGGCCGCCTCGATGCAGGCCATCTGCATGCCGAAGCAGATTCCGAAATAGGGGATCTGGCGCTCCCTGGCGAAGGTCACGGCGGCGATCTTGCCCTCCGATCCACGCTCGCCGAAGCCGCCCGGCACCAGAATGCCGTGGACATCCTCGAGCCGGATCACCGCCTCGCTCTCCGTCTCGAAGATCTCGCTGTCGATCCAGTCCAGCTCGACCTTGACGTTGTTCGCGATTCCACCGTGAGTCAGCGCCTCTGCCAGCGACTTGTAGCTGTCCAGCAGGCTCGTGTACTTGCCGACCACGGCGATCTTGACGTGACCTTCGGGGTTCTCGACCCGATCCATGATCCCGGTCCAGCGCGACAGGTCCGGCTCGCTTTCGTCCTGCAGCAGACCGAAGTGGCGGAGCACCTCGGTGTCCAGGCCGTCCTCGTGGTAGCGAAGCGGAACCTCGTAGATGGACGAGGCATCGAGCGCCGGGATGACCGCCTCCGGGCGGATATTGCAGAACTGGCCGATCTTGCGGCGCTGGTCGCTCGGGATATCCCGGTCGCAGCGGCACAGCAGAATGTCCGGCTGGATGCCGACGCTCTGCAGTTCCTTGACCGAGTGCTGCGTCGGTTTGGTCTTCAGCTCGCCGGCCGACGGGATGAACGGCACCAGGGTGAGGTGGAGGAACAGCGAACGCTCGTGGCCGAGCTCGTTGCCGAGCTGGCGGATCGCCTCCAGGAACGGCAGCCCCTCGATATCGCCGACCGTGCCGCCGATCTCGCAGAGCACGAAGTCCTCGTCGGTGATGTCGCCCTTGGCGAACTCCTTGATGGCGTCGGTGACGTGCGGGATCACCTGGATGGTGGCGCCGAGATAGTCGCCGCGCCGTTCCCGGGTGATCACGTCCATGTATATCTGGCCGGTGGTCACGTTGTCGCTCTTGCGCGCGGACACGCCGGTGAAGCGCTCGTAATGACCGAGATCGAGATCGGTCTCCGCCCCATCGTCGGTGACGTAGACCTCGCCGTGCTGATACGGGCTCATGGTGCCCGGATCCACGTTCAGATAGGGGTCGAGCTTGCGTAGCCGGACCTTGTAGCCACGGGCCTGCAACAGCGCGCCCAGAGCTGCGGAGGCGAGACCCTTGCCGAGAGAGGAGACCACGCCGCCGGTAATGAAGATAAACCGCGTCATGGGCGTTCCTTATACATCATCGGGCGTCATCCAAGCACGCGTTGTGACGGTCCGGCGCCACGACTGCGATGCCGGTCGAGAACGGGCGGGAAAAACCCGCCTTATCAGAGTGTTACTGCGAGAGAGGCGCGGCCGGTGCGGTCGGCTCCGCGGGCTCCTCGATGGCCGGGGCCTGGTCGACGATCGACGATGTCGTGGTCCGCGAGGCGAGAATCGCCAGCAGCAGACTGGTTGCCATGAAGCAGGCCGCCAGAATCGCCGTCGTGCGGGTCAGCAGGTTGGCCGTCCCGCGCGCCGACATGAACGAGCCGAGACCGCCGCCACCGCCGCCGCCACCGCCGATGCCAAGGCCGCCACCCTCGCTGCGCTGCAGCAGGACGACGACGATCAGCGCCAGCGCGATCATCAGGTGTACGGTGAGAATGATCAGTTCCATGTCGAACCCCGGTCTTCGGTCGGCGCGGGTTTTAGCGTTTCCGGCCCGGCTTGGCCAGCACGACGTGAAGGTCGCCCTGACCTGAGGATGTGAGTCACGGCGTCGCGCGGGCGATGGCGAGGAAATCCTCGGCCTTGAGCGCGGCCCCGCCGACGAGCGCACCGTTGACGTTGGCCACCGCCATCAGTTCGCCCGCGTTGCCCGGCTTGACCGATCCGCCGTAGAGCAGCCGGACACCGGCCGCCTCCTCGGCGATCTCCGTCAGGACCGCCCGTATATGGGCATGGACGGCGGCGACGTCATCCGCCGTCGGCGTGCGGCCGGTGCCGATCGCCCAGACCGGCTCGTAGGCGACGACCAGGGTGTCGCCGTTCAGTCCCGGCGGCACCGAGCCGCGGAGCTGCGTCTCGACCACTTCGAGCGTGCGTCCCGCATCGCGATCGCCTTCGGTCTCGCCGACGCAGACGATCGGAACAAGGCCGGCCCGGCGGGCCGCCTCGGCCTTCGCCCGGACGGCGGCATCGTCCTCGCCATGATCGGCCCGCCGCTCGGAATGGCCGACGATCACATAGGCACAGCCCAGATCGGCCAGCATCTCAGCGGCGGTATCGCCGGTATGCGCACCGCTTGCCGCCGCGTGACAGTCCTGCGCGCCAAGCGCGACTCCGCTGTCGCCGAGCCGGGCACCGACGGACGCGACGTAGACCGCAGGCGGACAGACGGCCAGCTCGACCAGGACGGTGGCGGCCTCGGCGGCAAGCGCTCCCGCCAGCGCCTCGGCGGAAGCGCGGTCCAGGTTCATCTTCCAATTGCCGGCGATCAGCGCACGCGGAGCCACGGCGGTGCCCTCCCTTGGTGGTCACACAGAATTGCGGAACTCGGCGACGCTCTAGCACGACCGGGGCGGTCCGGCCAACCGTGCCGGACGGCCCCACCGCCCCGTACCGCCCAAAGCCTTGCGTTCAAAGGCGCGCGGGGCCTACAACCCAGTTCCGAGCGAATACCCGCGACCCGCTGCATCAGGCCGCCCGATCATGCTTCAGTTCATCCGTTCCAAGGTCTCGTCGATCTTCGTGAAGATCCTCTTCGTTCTGCTGATCGCCAGCTTCGCGATCTGGGGGATCGGCGACACGATCTTCGGCAACCCCGCCGGCCGCGCCGCGATCGAGGTCGATGACGATGTGCGGATCACGGCGGTCGAGGCGGCCGGCGAGTTCGACCGGGCGCGCCGGCGCCTCGGCATCCCGCTGACGGTCGATCAGGCCATCCAGATCGGCCTGCTGGACCAGACCCTGCAGAACCTCACGGTCGAGAGCATGCTGGTCGCGGCGACCAACCGGCTCGGCCTCTCCGCCAGCGACGCCCAGGTCGTCTCGCTGATCCGGCAGCAGTTCCGCGACAGCCTCGGCCAGTTCGACCGGACGGCCTACGAGACGCATCTGGCAGCCAACGGCCTGACGGAGGAGGAGTTCGTCGCCCGCATGCGCCGGGACCTGGCGCGCAATCAGCTGATCGGCGCCGTCGCCGCCGGAAGCGAGGAGACCGTACCGGAAAGCCTTGTCGAGGCACTTCACGCCTACCGCGAGGAGCGTCGGGTGGCCGATGCGGTACGGATCGACGCCGCCGCGATGCCCGCGCCGGAACAGCCGGGCGCCTCGACGCTATCGGCGTACTACGAGGATCGGAAGGCCGATTACGAGACACCCGAGTATCGCGGTATCAGCTGGTTGGCCTTGTCGGTCGAGAGCATCGCGGACGAGATCGACATTCCCGAAGATGAGGTCCGAGCGGCGTTCGAAGAGCGCGGCTCCTCTTTCGCCACGCCGGGATCGCGCACGATCGACCAGATCCTGTTCGACGACGAGGCGGCCGCCCGGGCCGCCAGCGATCGACTCCGGGCGGGCGAGGATTTCGCTGCCGTCGCCCAGGAGATCACCGGCCTGAGCGCCGCCGAGATCGATCTCGGGACGGTGTCTCGCGCCGACCTGCCCGAGGGAACCGCCGACGGCGTCTTCGCGGTGACCGAACCGGGCGGAATCACCGAACCGCTGCAAAGCGACTTCGGCTGGCATCTGTTCCGCATCCGAGCAGCCGAGGTCGGCGCGCCGGCGAGCTACGACGACGTGCGCGACGCGCTGAAGCGCGAACTGGCGCTCGATCAGGCCTACGACGCGGTCTTCGAGCGGTCGAACGAGTTGGAGGACGTGTTGGCCGGCGGTGCCACCCTGGAGGAGGCCTCGCAGTCGCTCGGACTGCCGTTGAACCAGATTCCCTTCGTCGCCCGCGACGGCAGCCAGCCGGAGGGCGGCATCGCGACCACGCTGCCGGGCGATCCGTTCCTGCAGACCGCCTTCGACACCGAAGTCGGACAGCAGAGCACGCTGACCGAGAGCCGCGACGGCACGTACTTCATCCTGCGGGTCGACGGCTCCGAGGCGCCGCGCATCCCGGACCTGTCGGAGATCCGTGAGACCGTCGCCGCCGACTGGATCGCCGAGCAGCGCCTCGAGGCGGCCGAGAATACCGCCGACGCGATCGTCGACGCGGTGGCCGACGGTACGCCGATCGACGAAGCCGCCGCCGACCATGGCCTGCAGGTGACACGCCTGGCGGCGATCACCAGACGCGGCCAGGGACTGGCGGCCGGCTGGCCTCCGGCGGTCGCGGGCGCGCTGTTCGACCTCGATATGGGCGCGGCGGGTGCCGTCAGCAGCGAGAGCGGCGCCGCGGTCGTCGCCCTGGTCGAGGTGATCGCCGGTGGCGGCGACATGGCGGCCCCGGCCGAGCAGGTCCGCCGCGAACTGGCGGGCGCCATCTCCTCCGACATCGTCGAGCTGCTGATCGCCGATCTCGAGAGCCGCCACACCGTCTCCGTCAACGCCGACGCCGTCCGTCAGCTGTTCACCCTCGGCGAAGGCGCGCAATGAGCACCAGCCCGGATTTCGAGACGTTCCGCGAGGCTTACGACGCGGGACGAGCCCAGGTCGTCTGGACGACCCTGGTCGCCGACCTGGAAACGCCGGTTTCCGCCATGCTCAAGCTCGCCGACGGGCGGGCGAACTCGTTCCTCCTGGAATCGGTGGAGGGCGGGGCCGTGCGCGGCCGGTATTCGATCATCGGCCTGAAGCCGGACGTCATCTGGCGGTTCTACAAGGACCGGGCGGAGATCAATCGTCAGGCGCGGATCGATGCGGCCGTGTTCGAGCCCGTCGCGGAACCGCCGCTGACCTCGCTGCGGAGCCTGATCGCCGAGAGCCGGATCGATCTGCCGGACGGCGTGCCGCCGATGGCCGCCGGGCTGTTCGGCTACATGGGTTACGACTCCATCCGACTGTTCGAGGACATTCCGGATGAGAACCCGGACACGCTTGGCATCCAGGACGGCATCATGATGCGGCCGACCATCGTCTGCGTGTTCGACAATATCGACGACATGGTCACCATCATCACGCCGGTCTACCCGGATGCCGGGATGTCGGCCGGCGCGGCCCATGCGGCGGCGGCCGAGCGGCTGGCCGACACGGTCTCGGACTTCGAGCGCTCCCTGCCCTACCGGCGGGAAAGCGGGCGCGCGATCGACGCCCTCCCCGAGCCGGTCTCCAACACCGGGCGCGAGGGCTATCACGAAATGGTCCGGCGCACGGTCGACTACATCAACGCCGGAGACGCTTTCCAGGTGGTGCCGTCGCACCGCATGTCCGTGCCCTTCACGCTGCCGCCGTTCGCCCTCTACCGTTCGCTGCGCCGTCTGAACCCGTCGCCCTTCCTGTTCTTCTTCGATTTCGGCGAGTACGCCATCGTCGGTTCCAGCCCCGAGATCCTGGTGCGGTTGCGCGACGGCGTGGTCACCATCCGACCGCTTGCCGGCACCCGCAAACGCGGGGAGACGGCGGAGGAGGATGCCGCACTCGCCGAGGACCTGCTGTCCGATCCCAAGGAGCGGGCCGAGCACCTGATGCTGCTGGACCTCGGCCGCAACGACGTCGGCCGGGTCTCGGAGATCGGCACGGTCGAGGTGAAGGACAAGTTCACCATCGAGCGCTACAGCCACGTGATGCACATCGCCAGCCATGTCGACGGGAAACTGGCGGCGGACAAGGACGTGATGGAGGCGCTGTTCGCCGGCTTTCCGGCCGGCACCGTGTCCGGGGCACCGAAGGTGCGCGCGATGGAGATCATCGACGAGCTGGAGGTGTCGCGCCGCGGGGTCTATGCCGGCGCCGTCGGCTATCTCTCGGCGACCTCGATGGACACCTGCATCGCCCTGCGGACCGCGCTGGTCAAGGACGGGACGATGTACGTCCAGGCCGGCGGCGGGGTTGTCGCCGACAGCGATCCCGAGGCGGAATGGCAGGAGACCCTAAACAAGGCCCGCGCACTCATCCGCGCCGCCGAGGAAGCCGTCAGGTTCGCGGCGAAGCGCTCATGAACGTTTCCTCCAACTACCTGACGGAGGAGCAGTATCGACAACGGATCGCCGCGCCGGCATTCGGACTCAAGGTCGGACAGGCCGGGATCGACCCGTCCTTCGTTCGCGCCGCCAAGGGTCTGATCGAGCGCCTGCCCAATGCCGACAAGCATGCGGGCGGCGAGATGATCTACATGTCCCAGGGACCGGATCGCGACCTTTACCGGACCTACGCGCGCTTCCTGGTCTCGTATTTCTGGAACCACAGTCCGTTCCCCGACCTCTACCAGCAGGCCTTCGGCCTGGAACCGATGCTCCTGGTGCATTTCCTCACCACGCGCCGCCATCTGGAGAACGTCTCGACGACCTATGTCGATTGGCACATGGACGCCAATTTCTACGGCTACATCGTGCCTATGCTGACGGCTTGGGTGCCGCTGGACGATGTCGGGGTCGATGCGCCGGGATTGGAGTTCCTGGAGATCAGGAACGCATCGGTTCTGGAGCTGGTGAAACTCTGGCAGGGAGTCCACGCATCGGTCGACGAGGGCGCACCGATCGTGATCGAGGATAGCGCGCTGCTGAACACTCTTTCGGCCTACGAGACCGAACGGCTTACACCCACACTCGGTCCGGGCGGATACCTTCTCTTCGATCAGATGCAGCTTCACCGCACACAGCTTCTGGAGCGGCCGAAGTCGCGGACGGCCATCGAGTTCCGCATCGCCTCCAGGCGCTATCGCCCGCGCGAGCGCAGCCCCGAGGACATCGCCACGATGGTCGTCTCAACACGCGATGACGGCGCCGTCCGCATCGGGTTCGGACGCGACCTGGTTCCCGAGCTCGCGGTCTGACCCCGGCGCCTGCCCGGCAAAATCGCCTGCTCCGCAGGTGTTGAGTCACCGCCGATATTTCCATCTTACCGTGATTTTCTCTAGGACACCGCAAGGCGTCGCAGGGCTCGCACCCGGGCCCGGACCGACGCCGCCTCGTCCGACGCCATCCGCGCAAGCAGCGCGCGTACCTCATCCGTCGGCCCTTCGAGGTTGCAGAGGGCATCCAGAGCCCAAGCCCGCAGAAACGGCCGGTGGGCGTCGAGACGGTCGCGCAGCCATGCCACCAGCGCCGGCCGACAGGCCTCGGGAATGTCCAGCATGGCCACGCACTGGCAAAAATGAAGCTGCGCCTGCCAGGCCTCGATCGCCGAAACCGACTCAATCAACCGGGCGACCTGCTCCCGTGTAGGCCGAATGCCGTCCTTCAATACCGCCCTGAACATCCACGTCGCGCCCTCCGACACGGGTCGGTCGGGATGCACCGAAAGGCTTACCAGCGCGTCGAGATATCCTGGATCGTCACGGTACCGGATCGCCGCCTCGGTGAGGATGGTGGTCGACCGTCCGTCGAACGCCGCGATGGCGACCGCCAGGTCATGGCAGACCGTCATAAAGCCTCCGTTGCTCGCGACCGGCGGCCGGATGCAGTCTCACTCCGCCGGTTGCGTCACCGCCTCCCCACGCCGCGCCGACGGCAGCAGGAAACCGGCCACCGCTCCGCTCGTGGCGAAGACGGCGAGCAGGATCAGCAGCGGCTCGAAATCGCCGGCGAAATCGTAGAGTTTCCCGACCAGCGGCACGCTGATGGCCGAAACGCCGAGCGAAATAAGGAACTTCACCCCGAAGGCGGTGCCCCGCCACGCGGGCGGCGAATATCGGGCGAACAGGCTGTTCTCCGCCGGCACGAAGGCGGTGTTGGTCAGCACCATCATCGCCGCCACCGGTAGGAGGAGCGGTCCGGCCAGGGTCGCCGCGACGATCAGGAACGGGATCTGCAACGCCCAGCAGGCGATATAGACCCGTTTCAGATCGTACCGGTCGGCCATCCAACCGCCCAGCACCTGAGCCAGGGCGGAAAAGCCGTAGATCAACGAGACCAGGAGGCCGATGCCGGCCGTGCTGTCGACCAGTCCGGTCAGACGCTGATCGAACAGTTTCGGCATCGCGAACGTCGTGGACTGGTAGATCAGCCCGGAGAACGCGATCGTGACCATCAGCACCAGGACACCGCGCAGCATGTCGCTGCGCGACGCCTCGGTCGGCGCCGAGCGCACCACCGACCGGTTGTCGCGCACCATGCCGAGTCCAATGGCAACGACCAGCGCGATGCCGGTCAGGACGCAGACCGTCCCCGGCACGAAGAACGCCCACCGCCAGTCGAGGACGGCCGCCAGCGTCCCGGCGACCGCCGCCCCGCCGGCGGTGCCGAGAGAACCGAAAACACCGTTGATGCCGAGCGCGCGCCCGCGTGTGGCCGGATCGCGCGTCACCCAGGCGATGCCGACCGGGTGGTAGATCGCCGCGAACAGGCCGATTCCACCGAGGCCGACCGCCATCGCCAACGGTCCGTCTGCGAAACCGGTCGCGACGCACATGCCACCGGTCCCCAGAAAAAACACCGCCATCATTCCCGGTGCGCTCCATCGATCGGCGAGCCATCCGGCCGGGACGGCGCCGGCCCCGAACAGGACCTGTCCGACCAGCATCAGGGCGATCAGCTCACCGAAGGGCATGTCCCATACGCCTTCCAGCGACAGAACCACGGTCGGGTACAGCAGCATGAGCAGGTGCGAGAACGTGTGGCCGACGCAGGAGAAACCGAGCGCCAGGCGCGAAGAGACGGGGAGGGTCATGGCGTTTCCTTTTTCGCGAGTGTCCCACGGCGCGGAAACCGCCGGCAAGCCGCCGCGCGCGCTTGCCCCGGGCCAATCGGCTTTCTAGAGTCGGCGCCATGGTGGGAGCGGCAAAGCAGACGAAGACGGCGCCGACACGGGCGCAGAAGGCATGGCTGCAGCGCGGCCTCGGGCAGCCGGGCGGCAAGCTTCCGCTGTTCGACGAGAACGGCCAACGGGTCAATGCCCGGATGGTACGGGCCTGCATGGACAAGGGATGGGCCGAACCCTGGTTCGAGAACCCGCTCAAGCCGGACTGGCTCGTCTGCAAACTGACCGAGGACGGCCGCCGGATCGCCTCGGAGTCGAGGGGGCGCGGGTAGGTGTGCCAGCAGTGGCGCGGGTGGACAGCCCCCACCGGGCTCGCCATGATCGGGCAGCATCCGGGGGATCTGCATGACGCTTGACGACTATCTGACGGTTATCGCCTCCAGCAAGCCGAGCGACTGGCGGGCAACCGTTCTGCCGACCTTCATGTTCCGAGTCGTTCCGGTCCGCGCCGCCGGCGGCGGTACCGTCGATTTCGAGCTGCAGGAACACACCACCACCCTCACCTTCCTGCGCGACGTGCGCTTCGGCATGGCCTGGGGACTGGTCGGCGACAAGAACTACAGCGAGGAATGGATCGAGAAGCTGCCGAACAAGCGGGCGCAGGGTGTGCTGATCGACTTCCTCTACAACGGCGCCATGGTGTACCGCGACATGCTGGTCGCCGTGGATGGCTGGCGCTGCATCCTGCCGCAGCCGGTGGACGAGACGGGGCCGATCTTCCGCGTGCCCCAGCGCCGCATGACGATCGCCAAACTGGTCCACCAGCTCGTCGGACCGGAGACGAATTTCGATGCCTACTTCAAGCGTGTCGGAATGCAGCCGCTGGACGCCCCCTGGCCGTAGGATGGCGCCGCGTCGCTCGCGAATGCGCAAGGCCCGCTCGAGACGTTGATCCCACCCCAGACGTTGAATACGACCGCGCGGAACCCTGACACCTGAACGCGTTCCGCACCGCGATCGCCGAACGATCGCGGATGAGGATGACGGGCCGGAACGGCGTCCTATCCGTCGGCTACTGTCGGAACTCAGGCTCGTCGCGGTCGAGCAGGCGCATCAGCGCGGCGAAATGCCTGTGGGCCTGGGCGCGCTCGGAGTTGGACGCCATCTGATCGGCCGTCATCTGAGCGACGTCCTGCGGGACACGGCGCATGGGCCTGTTGGTCGACATGGCGATCACTTGCGCCTGGGCTGCGCGTTCCAGGTAGTACAGGTCGTCGAACGCCTCCGCGACGTTCCGCCCGGTCACCACGACGCCATGGTTGGCCAGGAACGCGACCCGCTTGCCCCCCTGCAGCGCGGCGGCGATCCGCTCGCCCTCGGAGTCGTCCAGCGCCAGTCCGTTGTAGAGATCGTCATAGGCGATCTGGTTGTAGAACTTCAGCGAGGTCTGCAGCACCGGCTCCAGCCGGCCGTCCTCGAGCATGGTCAGCGCGGTCGCGTAGGGCATGTGGGTGTGCAGCACCACCTTCGCATCCGGCACCAGACGGTGGATGTGGTAGTGGATGAAGAACGCGGTCGGCTCCGGCGGTTCCCTGCCGTCGACGGCATTGCCCTCCGAATCGACCTCCACCAGGTCGCTCGCCCGGACTTCGGACCAGTGATAGCCGTGCGGGTTGATCAGGAACCGATCGTCCTCGCCCGGAATCACCGCCGAGAAGTGGTTGCAGATGCCTTCGTGCATCCCCATGCGAACGGCCCAGCGCAGCGCGGCGGCGAGCTCGACACGGGTCCTGGCACGGGCGTCCAGATCCTCGGACTCGGGGATGGCGGCAAGTGACATCTGTCCCTCCATGGGGCCCGACCGCCGGGGACCCGGCTCGGGGCATCGCAGTAGCGGGGGAATATCGGGTCTGACGAGGTCGATGGTCGGAGCGGCGGGATTCGAACCCACGACCCCCACACCCCCAGTGTGGTGCGCTACCAGGCTGCGCTACGCTCCGACGCGGCGGACTATAGGCGATCCGCCGAATGGCCACAACACGCAGCAGCCCCCGGATTCACGACTTTCGGCAAAGACAACGCCCTCTTCAGTCGGGGGCGAACGGGCCTAGCCCCGGGCGGCGGCCAACAGCTTCTTCAGGGCGGTCAATTCGGTCAGAACGGCCTCGACGGCCTGGCGGTCGACGGTGTCGCCCGTCTCTTCCGCGTCACCGGCCGTGTCTTCGGACTGACCGGCGTGGCTGCCGCCGTTGCCGTTGCTCGGCACCGGTGTCGTCGACGGGTCTCCGGCCTGTACCGCACGCGCCGTCTCGCCGGCGGTCGGCATCCGGACCGCCCCTTCCCGCAGCAGCTTCTGCACGCCCTTGATCGTGTAGCCCTCGCGGTACAGCAACTCGCGGATGCGACGCAGCAGCGCGATGTCCTCGGGCCGGTAGTAGCGCCGGCCACCGCCCCGCTTCAGTGGGCGTACCTGATTGAATTTGGTTTCCCAGAACCGCAGGACGTGGGGCGGCACGTCCAGGTCTTCCGCCACCTCGCTGATGGTGCGGAAGGCCGCCGCCGACTTGCCGTTACGGCGCGGCGGAGGAGGATTTGTCGCTTGCGAATCGACCATTGCGCGGTCCCCTCGAGGGGTTAGTCGCCCTGGACCTGGTTGATCCGGTTCTTGAGCACGTGGGACGGACGGAACACCAACACCCGGCGCGGAAGAATCGGAACCTCTTCGCCGGTCTTGGGATTGCGCCCGATGCGCTCCCCCTTCTGGCGAACCGAGAAGCTGCCGAACGACGAGATCTTAACCATTTCGCCCCGCACCAGCGCGCCGATCATCTCGTCCAGAACCGACTCGACAAGGTCGGCCGATTCGTTCCGGGACAGCCCGACTTCCTGGTAGACGGCCTCGCTCAAATGAGCGCGAGTGATCGTTTCGCCGGCCATGCGCACCCCCGTTGTGGCTAAGCAAGGTACCTCGAACGAATCGAAGCGTCAATTAATTCGGTGATTTCAGGCGATTGGCGCGACTTCCTCGCGTGCCATCTCGGTCCCGGCGCGCTCCGCCCGCGCGGGAACGCCGTATCGGACCAGCCCGGCCCCCCAGGCAAGACCGCCACCGATCGCCTCCAGAAGCAGCAGGTCGCCGGGGCGGATGCGGCCGTCGCGCACCGCCTCGTCCAGCGCCAACGGCACCGACGCGGCCGAGGTGTTGGCATGGCGCTCGATCGCCACCACCACCTTCTCCGCCGGCAGCTTCATCCGGTTCGCCATGGCGTCGATGATCCGCCGGTTGGCCTGATGCGGAATCAGCCAGTCGATGTCCGCCGGTGACAGGCTGTTGGTCTCCAGAGACTCGTCGATCACACCGGCCAGCTTCGAGACGGCGTGGCGGAAGACCTCTTTGCCGTTCATCCGGACATGACCGACGGTCTTCGTCGTCGACGGACCGCCATCGACGTAGAGGATGTCACGCTCGCGGCCATCGGCATGCAGATGCGTCGACAGCACGCCCCAGCCGCCGGCCGTGCCTTCGGTCGCGCGCAGCAGGACCGCCCCCGCTCCATCGCCGAACAGGACGCAGGTCGTGCGATCCTCCCAGTCGAGCAGGCGGGTGAACGTCTCGGCGCCGATCACCAACGCGGTCCGGGCCTGACCGGCCTTCAGGAAATTGTCGGCGACGGCCAGGGCGTAGACGAACCCGGCGCACACCGCCTGGACGTCGAAGGCGGCACCATGGAACGCGCCGAGCGCCCGCTGAACCTTGGTGGCGGTGGCGGGGAAGGTATCGTCGGGCGTCGTGGTCGCGACGACGATGAGGTCGATGTCCTCGCCCTCCAGCCCGGCCATGTCGAGGGCGTTGCGGGCGGCCTTGATCGCGAGATCGCTGGTGTACTCGCCGTCACCGGCCATGTGGCGCTGGCGAATGCCGGTGCGCTGCCGGATCCATTCATCGGAAGTGTCGACCCAGGTGGACAGCTCGTCGTTGCTGACCACGCGTTCGGGAAGATAGGACCCGGTCGCGATCATCAGGGACCGTCTCGTCATGCCGTTGCCACCGCCGTTGGTTGCTCGTCCGGCCGATCGAGGCCGCCGTTGGTCAGTTCTTCGCGCACCTTCTCGAGGAAGCCGTAGCGCTTCATGTCGGCCGCGACGCCGATCGCGTTCGCGAACCCGATGGCGTCGGTGCCGCCGTGGCTCTTCACGGCGATGCCGTTGAGGCCGAGAAACATTGCGCCGTTGTAGCGCCGCGGGTCCATCCGCTGGCGGAGCTGTCCGACCGCGCCCCTGGCGAAAAGATATCCCAGTTTGGACAACAGGGAGTTTCGGAAGGCGTCGCGCAGGAACTGACCGATCAGGCGCGACGTGCCCTCGGCCGTCTTCAACGCGATATTGCCGGAAAAGCCGTCGGTCACCACCACGTCCACCGTGCCGGCGGGAATGTCGTCACCCTCGACAAACCCATGAAACTCGAACGGCATGTCGGTCATCGACCGCAGGATCGCCGCCGCCTCGCGAACCGACTCATGGCCCTTCTGTTCCTCGCTGCCGACATTGAGGATCCCGATCGTCGGCCGCTCCAGACCGAGAACGGTCCGCACGAAAATCTGCCCCATGATCGCGAACTGTACCAGGTTGTTGGCGTCGCAGACCACGTTGGCGCCGAGATCGAGCATGGCGCTCTCGCCGCGGCGGGTCGGGAAGAACCCGGCGATCGCCGGCCGGTCGATTCCCGGCATCGGCCGCAGGACCAGCTTGGCCATGGCCATCAGCGCACCCGTGTTGCCGGCGGAGACGACGCAATGCGCCTTCCCCTTCCCGACCAGGTCGATGGCGACCCGCACGCTGGTCCCCTTGCCCTGGCGCAGCGCCACCGACGCCTTGTCCTCGGCGGCGACCACCTTGTCGGTGTGCACAACCTCCGGCGCGCGGGTCTTCAGCCGGCGGGTGCTGGCGATGAGCGGCCGGATCCGGGCCTCGTCGCCGACCAGTATGAACTTGAGCTCTGGGCTGCGTTCCAACGCGATATCGGCGCCGCGGACCACCATGTCCGGCGCCTTGTCCCCTCCCATAGCGTCCAGTGCGATCGTCAGACCGTCAGACACCCGTCGACCCTCTTCGTCGCCTCTCCAACGGTCCCACGCGGCGCAGGACCGGCGGTATCGAACGCGCGGACTTTAGCGTTCCATCCCACCCGCGTCGACCGTCGCCCGACCGAACCCAGCCGCCGCGCCGCCATGAACCGGGCGCGTCTTGTACGCCAGATACCGGTTTCCAAACAACTACGTTACCGATTCTTGACAGCCCTGTCTTTCAGCAAGGCCAGCGCGGCGAAGGGCGACGTCCGTCCAGCCCCCTCCCCGTCCGGGTCATCGCCGGTGTCGCCGGCCGGCCCGTCGGCGTCCGGCGCGCGGGGATAGGGATCAATCGCCAGCGACAGGTTCTGGGCGATCACCTCGCCGATATCCAGCGAGTCGCCCTCGATCGGCTCCGGCTCCTCGGCCACCGGATCGAGATCGACCTCGACGCCGCCAACTTGGCTGTCGTCGTCGAACAGCTCATCAATCTCCGCCGAAATCTCGCCCGATACCGGTTCGAGCGTGACGACGCATTCCTGGACCACCCGGGCGGTGAGCGTGCCCTTGACCTCGATCCAGCCCGTGTCGCGCCGACGGCGCACCGTCACCTGCGCCTGGAAGGCCTGCAGCTCCATCAGCCCGAAGCGTCGAGCCAGCGCCGCTCGCGCTGCGGCGTCGGCCTCGACGGCCACGGTCTGCGCCCCGTGACCGAGTCGCGCCAGCGGGACAGGGTCGGCCAGAACGGGCCCGGTATCATCGCTCATCGCCCATCCTCCACGGGAGGGAAACGCAGATCGCCGTCCAGCAGCGCGTCCAACGGCAGATCGTCGACCGCAGCCCGCGCCCGTTCCGTGTAGTCCGCCAGCCTCCTGGCATGCGCCGCGACATCCGCGCCCGCATAGACGTTGCGGGTCAGCGCGTCGACCAGATCGCCATCGCCCGCCAGCGCCTCCTCGTAGACCGCGCAGCGTCCATAGTAGGCGCGCACCATGTCCTTGACCTTCTTGCCGACACTCATGTCGCCGACGCCCATGGCGCGCAGCGTGCGATCCATGTCGTGGAAGAACGTGTCGAACAGGGCCTGCGCCCTCTGCGCGGCTCGGGGTTCCTCACTGGCGGACAGACGTCGGACCACCAGATGCAGGTGCAGGACCAGAAGATCGAACCGTCCCTCCAGCTGGTCGGCGACTCCCAGATCGGCGTAGAACGCGGGCTGCCGCGCCTGATCGACCACGGCGTCGTACAGCCGTTCGACCGCCAGGCGGGTCTCGTCCTTCTTGAAAAACCGTGCGAAAATCTCTGTTCTCCGTTACTTCGACGGCAGTTGAGCCGCGATCCCCGCCAACCGCGGGGGCCAAGAGACATCAGGAACCGCGATGCGCCCGTCTGTCCCGTTCTCCCGTTTCCGTTCCGGCGTAGCCGGTCTGGCGTTCGCCGTCGGCGTCCTGTCCCTCGCCGCCTGCAGTCCGCAGATCGCGACCCATGGCAACATGGTGGATGTCGACGCGCTCGCCAAGGTCGAACCGGGCAGAACCGACCAATCGACCGTGCTCGCCCTGCTCGGTTCACCGTCCAGCCAGGCCAATTTCGGCGAGCCGACGTGGTACTACATCGGCCAGCGCACGGAGCGACAGGCTTTCTACCGCCCGGAAACGATCGAGCGCCGTGTGGTCTACATCGATTTCGAGCCCCAGGGCACGGTCAAGTCGATCGGCACGCTGGACATGGACGACGGCAAGAAGATCGCGATCGTCGATCGCGAGACGCCGACCGCCGGACAGCGCATCACCCTCCTGAAGCAGCTGATCGGCAATATCGGGCGCTTCACCCCGACCGAGTAGCGCGACGGACGTCCACCGAAACGCGAAAGGCCCCCGGATCGCTCCGGGGGCCTTTGTCTTGTATGCGGTATCTTAGCTGCGGCGAGGATCAGCCGGCCAGCGCGGCCAGCAGCAGGATCGCCACGATGTTGATGATCTTGATCATCGGGTTGATGGCCGGGCCGGCGGTGTCCTTGTACGGATCGCCGACCGTGTCGCCGGTCACCGCCGCCTTGTGGGCCTCGGAGCCCTTGCCGCCGTGGTTGCCGTCCTCGATGTACTTCTTCGCGTTGTCCCACGCACCGCCGCCGGCGGTCATGGAGATCGCCACGAAGATGCCGGTCACGATCGTGCCGAGCAGAAGCGCGCCGAGAGCGGTGAACGCCGCCGCCTGACCGGCGATGGCCAGGACCACGAAGTAGACCACCGGCGGTGCGAGCACCGGCAGCAGCGACGGCACGATCATCTCCTTGATCGCCGCCTTCGTCAGCATGTCGACGCACGTGCCGTATTCCGGCTTGTCCGTGCCCTGCATGATGCCCGGCTTCTCGCGGAACTGACGGCGCACCTCCTCGACGACGGCGCCGCCCGCGCGACCGACCGACTGCATGCCGAGCGCACCGAACAGGTACGGCAGCATGCCGCCGATGAACAGGCCGACCACGACGAACGGATCCTGGAGGCGGAACTCGACCGTCAGATCCGGGAAGTAGTGGCGCAGGTCCTCGGTGTAGGCGGCGAACAGCACCAGGGCCGCGAGGCCGGCGGATCCGATGGCATACCCCTTGGTCACCGCCTTGGTGGTGTTACCGACCGCGTCCAGGGCATCCGTGACGTTACGGACGTCCTCCGGCAGCTCCGCCATTTCGGCGATGCCACCGGCGTTGTCGGTCACCGGACCGTAGGCGTCGAGCGCGACGACCATGCCGGCCAGCGCCAGCATCGTGGTGGCCGCGACGCCGATGCCGAACACGCCGGCGCACAGGTAGGCGACGATGATACCGGCGGCGATGATGACAGCCGGCAGCGCGCAGGCTTCCATCGACACCGCGAGACCCTGGATCACGTTGGTCCCGTGCCCGGTCTCCGACGACTTGGCGATGGAGCGCACCGGCCGGAACTCGGTCGAGGTGTAGTACTCGGTCACCCAGACCAGCAGGCCGGTCACGATCAGACCCGTGAGCGCACAGTAGAACAGGGTGCGGCCGGTCACCGTGCCGTCGCCCATGGCGACCGGATCGGTCGTCCCGAACATCCAGAACGTCACGCCGGCGATCAGCACCGCGGAGAGAACCGCCGAGACGATGAAGCCCTTGTACAGGGCGGCCATGATCTTCTGGCTGGAGCCGAGTTTGACGAAGAACGTTCCGACCACGGACGCCAGGATGCAGACACCGCCGATCATCAGCGGATAGATCATCATCTGGGCCACGTCCGCGCCCGTGAAGAAGATCGCCGCCAGAAGCATGGTGGCGACCACGGTCACGGCATAGGTCTCGAACAGGTCGGCAGCCATGCCGGCACAGTCGCCGACGTTGTCGCCCACGTTGTCCGCGATCACCGCCGGGTTGCGGGGGTCGTCCTCGGGAATGCCGGCCTCGACCTTACCCACCAGGTCGGCACCGACGTCGGCGCCCTTGGTGAAGATGCCGCCGCCGAGCCGCGCGAAGATGGAGATCAGCGAGGCGCCGAAGCTGAGGGCGACCAGGGCCTCCAGAATGTGGCGCAGGCCGGCCGGATCACCGGCGTCGTACAGCGTCTGCAGCACCAGATAATAACCGGCGACGCCCAGCAGGCCGAGGCCGACCACCAGCATGCCGGTAACCGCTCCGGACTTGAACGCCACGTCCAGCGCCGCGACCATCGAGCTGGTGGCGGCCTGGGTCGTGCGGACGTTGGCACGCACGGACACGTTCATGCCGATGTAGCCGGCGACGCCGGAGAGCACGGCGCCGATAACGAAGCCCAGAGCCACGGTCAGGCCCAGGGAAACCAGTAGGATCACGGTCACCACGGCGCCGACGATGGCGATGGTGGTGTACTGACGGTTCAGGTAGGCGCTCGCGCCCTCCTGAATGGCGCCGGCGATCTCCTGCATGCGCTCGGTCCCGGCGCTTGCCGAAAGGATCGACCTGCTCGCCCACCAGCCGTAGATCAAGGCGGCAACCCCGCACAGGATCACGAACAGAAGCATTTCATCCATCGTAGGAGGCCCTTCCATCCCTCTAAGGAAACCCCGCCACGGACCTTGGCATCCGCTTTACAGGGAAAATGAGACAATAGCCGGAGGACTAATTCAGCGCGCCTTTGCCCCCGGTTCAAAGGCGCGCGGACAATAGCAAATATTGCCGCAGGTTCAACTGTCCCCACGGATACTCAGGGCTTGCGAGACTTTGACCGTCAGACGGTCGCCGCGCGGCGCCGGCCGGCGAACCACAGCAGCGCGATTCCCACGGCCACCGCTAGCGGCAGCAGACCCAGGTTGACCGCCTGCCAGCCGAACGCATGGTTGATGGCGCCCGAGGAGAAGGCGGCCAGGGTCGACATGGAGAACACCAGGAAATCCCCGACGCCCTGAACCTTCGCCCGCTCTTCCGGACGGTAGGACTCGGTCAGCAGCGTGGTGCCGCCGATGAACAGGAAATTCCAGCCGATGCCGAGCAATACAAGGCCGGAGAAGAACTGAAGCAGTTCGATACCGGAGAGGTTGATCGCCGCGCAGGCGATATAGGCGACCACGCCCGTCAGCATGATGCGGATCACGCCGAACCGCTGGATCAGCGAGCCGGTGAAGAACGACGGGGCGAACATGCCGACGGCGTGCCATTGGACGACGAAGGCGGCATCGCCGAACTCGAAGCCGCAGTCGATCATGGCGAGCGGCGTCGCGGTCATCACGAACGTCATGCTGCCGTAGCCGATCATGGCGCCGAACACGGCGACCAGGAAGACCGGCTGGCGCATGATCTCAAGCAACGGCCGGCCGCTGTTCGAGCGTTCCTCGATGCTCGGGCGCGGAATCTCGACGAAGGCCAGGAACAGCAGGCTGATCGACTGGACGACCGCGATCGCCACGAAACTACCGGCGAACAGGATCGGGGCGAACCAGTCGAAGGACAGTTTCGCGAGTTCCGGGCCGATCAGGGCGGCGACCACGCCGCCCGCCAGCACCAGCGATATCGCCCGCGGCCTGAACGTGTCGGAGGCGGTGTCGGCGGCGGCGTAGCGATACAGAACCGCAAACCCCTGGAACGATCCGATCAGCATCGACGCCAGACAGAACAGCACGAAGGCATTGGCGAAGATCGCGGCGACGCCGAGCACGGCGCCGGTGACACCGATCAGCACGCCGGTCGCGAAGCCAAGGCGCCGCCCGACCTGGCGCATGTACAGCGACGCCGGCACGGTGGTGAGCATGGTCGCGGTGAACTGCAGCGCCAGCGGCAGGGTCGCGAGCGAGGCGTCGGGGGCCAGATCCTTCCCGGCGAGCGCGGTCACCGTCATGTTCATGGTCATGCCGGTCATCGCGAGCGCCTGGCAGATGGCCAGCAGGACGACGTTCTTCACGGTGGGGTCGCGCATCGACATCCGGGGCGATCTCCTGGCGGTGGGCGGCTCCGCATACCGGGCGATACCGGGCACCGACATGCGGATGAGAAGGGGCGGACGTGTCCCCTACTCCCGGGCACCGATGGCGTAAACCCCAGAACGCCGCCCTTGGCGGGGCGAAAGATCGGACCATGCGGCCCGGCGCGGCGTTGTCGGTTTGTTAACCAGTGCCGCGCGATGATCCTCGCAGTCCGGAACAGTCTTAGGCCGCACATGTCGCCGACCCGCGCCCCTGGAGTCCCGCAATCCGCTGGTTCCCTGTTCCGCCAGTCCCGGCGACTGTTGAGATTCGTGCCGACCATCGGCCTGGTGGATTTGTGGCTGGAGGGCCTCGCCGCCGGTCCGGAGGCCGGTATTCCGGGTTTCGACCCGATCGATGCGCCAGCACTGCTCGGGTTTGTCTACATCCTGGAACGCGACGGCGATCACTTGCGCTACCGGGTGTCCGGTGAGTCGGTCAACCAGCTCTTCGGGTCGAACCACGCCGGCAAGCGGCTGGACGAGGTCGTGCCCCGAGGCGTTCACAGCCTGGTCGAACCGTATTTTCTCGACGTGCTCGACCGGAAGGCCTGCATCATGAAGGGTCAGGTCAGGCTGACCGGCCACCGCACCGCCGAGTTCGAGCGCGTTCTTCTTCCGGTTCATCGGGCCGGTCGAACCCAGATCCTCGGCGCGGTCGCGTTGAGCAACACCGCCACCCTGCGCGCCGAAGATCCGGTGCCACCGCCCGCCGATCCCGGATTTCACTTCACTCAGATCGACCTGAGCACCGGCGCGGTTGCTGAGAAGTCCGTGCCGCTCTCCGAGATCCCCGTCGAACAGCTCCCGTTCGAGGACCATGTCAGGCGTCGTTCCCGGGCGATGAACGTCAGCCGAGCGGTCGCTCAAAAAGATTTTGAAACAGAATGTTAACGACGTATCCTTTACCTATTGTCTCATCCAACTTGGCCAGCAGCCGCTCCTTGAGAAACTGCCGGTCGCCAATGCCGGGCGCGATATCCAGCGAGGCCAGGGCGTGGACATGCGTGATCATCGCATCGACGATCCGCGGCATCTGCTGATTCACATAGGCCTGCTTCTCGCCGAACTCGACCTCGAGCAGAACATCCATAACCAGGAACCGATCGACATCGCCATCCTCGAAGATCGGGATGGTCAGGGGGTCAAGGTCGATCAGCGTCGTGTTTTCGGGCTTCTTTTCCTCGACAGGCTCATCGGGGGTTTCCACCTCGATGCCGAGCATGGCCTGTACCGGCGGCGGCAGCAGGTCCGGCGCGAACGATGCGACTCCGAAGACGCCGCCGCCGATGAGGACGAGCAGGACGACGAGGATGATGACGATCTTCATCGTTCGGCTTTCCCTCAGAAATGGCGCCAGCCCCGGGTCGCAAGGCCTTCCACCGGCTCACCGCCGCGGTCGAGTACGGCGACGCCGCTGCCGGAGTCTACCCGACCGATGCGTGTGACGGATACGCCGGCGTCCCGTCCGGCCGCCATGACCCGCGCATCGGCTTCCGCAGGCGCGGTGAACAGGAGCTCGTAGTCATCACCGCCCTCCAGCACCTGGGCGAAACGGTCGGGATCATCGCCCACCAGTTCCGCCGCCGAAGCCGAGAGCGGTACCGCAGGTGCGTCGACGACCAGCCGGACGCCGGAGCACGCCGCCAGGTGGCCGGCGTCCTGAACGAGGCCGTCCGACACGTCCATGGCCGCCGTCGCGACCCCGACGAGCCGGCATCCGAGGGCGACGCGCGGTCGCGGTAGGCGGTAGCGGTCGGCGAGATCGGCGAAACCGCCCATGATCGCGCCCCGGGCGACGTCGAGCCCCAGCGCCCCGTCACCGATCGTTCCGCTCACCCAGAGCGCATCGCCGTCGCGTGCCCCGCCGCGCCGCAGAGCGCTCCCCCTCGCCACCCGGCCGAAGGCGGTGATCGACACGGTAACGGGTCCGGGCGTCGAGACGCTGTCTCCGCCGAGAAGATGCACGCCGAACGCGCTCTGATCGGCGGCCAGGCCGTCGGTGAAGGCGCCGAGCCATCCCTCCACGTCCGGCATGTCCCTCGGCAGGGCAAGCGCCAGGGTGTATCCCAGCGGCTCGGCCCCCATGGCGGCCAGGTCGGAGAGGTTCACCCGCAGCGCCTTGCGCGCCACGAGGTCCGGCGGGTCTCCGGGCAGGAAATGAACACCGGCGACCAGGGCATCGACGGTCACCACCCACGCCTCACTCGCGTCGATCTCGGGCAGTTCGGCGGCGTCGTCGGTCAGGCCGAAGGCGCCGGGCGCCTCCTTGGCCAGCGGCGCGAAGAACCGGGCGATCCTGTCGAACTCACCGAGCGTTGCGCCGTCCTGTGTCATCCCGTGTCCTGTGTCATCCCGTGTCCTGGGTCATCCCGTGTCCTGTGTCATCCCGTGTCCTGTGTCATCCCGTGTCCTGGGTCATCTCGTGTCCTGGGTCATCCCGTGTCCTGGGTCATCTCGTGTCCTGGGTCATCCGGCATTCAGAGTTACCCTGCCCGAGTCTACCCTGCCCAGGTTCCCCTGCCCGGGTTCCCCAGCACTCGGAAGCGTCCCGATACCGCCCGCGGCACCTCAGCAGGTCTTGTCGGTGAACTCGTCCTCGCGCAGCAGGCGGGCGAGGCGGTCGAGGACCGCGTTGACCAGCGCCGGCTCCCGTCCGGAAAAGAAGTCTCGCCCAAGCTCGACATACTCCGTGATGACGACCTTGGCCGGCACATCGCCGAACGCGAGGAGTTCGTAGGCACCAAGGCGCAGAATCGCGCGCAGCAGCACCTCCAGCCGCGCGAGCTTGAACTCCGGCTCCAGGGCATCGGTGAGCATGGGATCGACCGTCGGCATGTCGCCGACAGCCCCCAGCACGAGCTTCTCGAAGAACAGGGCGTCGACAGGACCCGATTCGGTATCCTCGACGATGCCGCGGAACCCGCTGGACACATAGGTCGGCACGACCTCATGCGGCGACGCCGCCACGATCTCGATCTCGTACAGTGCCTGTGCGGCCGCGAGGCGGGCCAGCGTTCGCGCGACGGACCGGCCCCGGCCGCGGGCGCCCGATGACCGGCTTGAGGACTTGGAGGAGGTCATGACAGGGCGAACTGATGACGGAGCGAAACCATGGCGAGGCAGGCCTCGGCAGCGTCCTTGCCCTTGTTCTTGCCGCTCTCGACACCGGCCCGCGCCCAGGCCTGGTCGCCGTTCTCGACCGTCAGGATGCCATAGCCGATCGCGAGGTTGTCGCGGATCGCCAGATCCTGGAGGCCGCGCGCGCTCTCGCCGCAGACATAGTCGTAGTGGCTGGTCTCGCCCCGGATCACGCAGCCGAGCGCGATATAGCCGTCATAATCCACGCCGCCCTTCAGCGATCCCTGGTGAGCGAAGGCGATGGCGGCCGGCACCTCGAAGGCACCCGGAACCGTGACCCGGTCGTACTCGACGCCGGCGGCGTCCAGATGCTGGATCGCGCCGCGGGCAAGCTCGTCGGCGATCTCCTCGTAGAACCGGGCTTCAACGATCAGGACGCGGGGCATGGCTTCACTCGCTGTCGGAAGGAATCGGACGCTGATCGACCACACTCAACCCGTAGCCGTCCAGTCCGATGATGGTCCGGCGGGTGTTCGACACCAGCACCATCTCATGGACGCCGAGGTCGAGCAGGATCTGCGCACCGACGCCGTAGTCGCGGAGTTCAGCCTGCGGCACCCGCCCCTCGGCCTCGGCCCGGAGTTTGTCGCGGACCCGGTCGGACAGTGAGGTCGGGCTCGGCTCGCGGATCAGCACCACGACACCTCGCCCGGCTTCGCCGATCAGGCGCATCGCCGCCGCGAGTTCACCGCCGCGCTTGCCGCCGACATCGCCGAGCACGTCGTCAAGCACGTTCAACGCGTGCATGCGAACCATGACCGGGTCGCGCGTGGTGATGTCGCCCTTTACCAGCACGACATGTTCGGCATAGGTGATCTTGTTGGTGTAGACGATCATCCGCCAGTCGCCGCCGTAGCGGCTGCGCAGGGTCGTCTCCACCGCGCGCTCGACCACGCTTTCGGTCCGCCGCCGATAGGCGATCAGGTCGGCGATCGTCGCGATCTTCAGGTTGTGGAATTGCGCGAACCGCACCAGATCGGGCAGTCGCGCCATGGTCCCGTCGTCGTTCATGATCTCGCAGATCAGACCGGACGGGTTCAGGCCGGCCATGCGGGCGATGTCGACCACCGCTTCGGTGTGACCGGCGCGCACAAGCGTCCCGCCCTCCCGCGCCATCAGCGGGAAGACGTGGCCGGGCGTGACGATGTCCTCGCGTCCGCGCTGCGGGTCGATCGCAACCTGGATCGTGTGCGCGCGGTCGTGGGCCGAGATACCGGTGGTCACACCTTCGCGCGCCTCGATCGACACGGTGAAGGCGGTTTCGTGACGGGTCTCGTTGCGCGACGACATCAGGGGCAGACCGAGTTTCTCGATCCTTTCCCGGGTCATCGACAGGCAGATCAGGCCGCGCGCATGCTTGGCCATGAAGTTCACGATCTCCGGCGTCGCCATCTGCGCGACCACGCAGATATCGCCCTCGTTCTCGCGGTTCTCGTCGTCGACCAGAATGAACATCCGCCCCGAACGGGCTTCTTCGACGACTTCCTCGATGGAGGACAGCGCGCCGGTATAGAGCTCCGACAGGGAGTTCGGTTGCTGTTCGGACATCACGACCCAATCGGCTGGCGGACAAGCGACGAGACGGGCACCGTCCCGGTCTCGGCAAGGCGCGCAACGTAGCGCGCCAGCAGGTCCACTTCCATGTTCAATTTGTCCCCGACCGCCCGCTCGCGAAACGTCGTGTTGTCCCAGGTGTGCGGGATCAGATTGAGGTCGAACGTCCGACCCCGAACCGCGTTCACGGTCAGCGAGACACCATCGAGGCAGACCGATCCCTTGGTCGCCACGAACCCTTCGAGGCCCTGCGGCGCCTCGACCGTCAAGCGGTGACTGTCGCCTTCCCGCGCCAGGGAAACCAGCGTGGCGAGACCGTCGACATGGCCGGTGACAAGATGGCCGCCGAGTTCGGAGCCGAGCGTGAGCGACCGCTCCAAGTTGACCTCCGTCCCGTCGCCCCAGGAGCCCAGCGTCGTCTTGGACAGGGTTTCGGCCGAGACGTCGACGGTGAAGCTGTCGGTGGTCTTCTCGACGACGGTCAGACAGGCCCCGCCGCAGGCGATCGACGCGCCGATCGCGACCTCATCCATGGGGAAGGCGGTGGCGATCACGAAGCGTGTATCGCCGCGCCGTTCGATCGACCGCACGCGGCCGATATCGGTGATGATTCCGGTGAACATGGCGGGAACCTAGGATCGTCGGCGCAAGGTTTCCAGGGTGTCCGCGCCGATCCGCTCCAATTCAACCGATTCGAATCGCGGCGCCAGGGCCAGATCGACCACCGAAAGGGCGTCGATCGCCGCTCTTCCGTCTCCGCCGATCGCCACCGGGGCGCGGAACAGGGCGACCCTGTCGATTTGGTCCGCCAGCAGGAACGCGCGGGCGATCCCCGCTCCACCCTCGACCAGCACACTGTTGATGCCGCGGTCGGCCAGCGCCGCGAGAGCCGCATCAACAGCCGGTCGCTGTTCGGCATTCTCCGCCACCGGCAGCACCGTCACGCCCAGCGCCTCCAACGCCCCGCGGCGCCCAGCGTCGGCATCGTGCCGGCAGACGATCCAGGTCGGTACAGCGGTCGCCGTCCGCGCCAGACGCGAGTCCGGCGACAGCGACAGACCGCCATCGAGCACGATCCGCACGGGCGAGCGCGCGGCGAGCCCCGGCAGCCGGCAGGTCAGATCCGGATCGTCGGCGCGCGCGGTGCCGGAGCCGATCAGGATGGCGTCATGCCGGGCACGCAGCAGGTGACCGCGGGCCCGCGCCTCGGCCCCGGTGATCCAGCGGCTGGCGCCGGCGGCGGTGGCGATACGACCGTCCAGACTTGCTGCGAGCTTGAGGGTCACGGACGGTCGTCCGGTCCGCAATCGGGCGAGGTAACCGGACAGAACCTCTTCCGCCGCCGCCTTCTCGACCCCGGATTCCACCTCGATCCCGGCCGCGCGCAGAATGGCGAATCCGCCGCCGTCGACCCGGGGATCGGGATCCTCCAGCGCCACGACGACCCGGGCCACCCCAGCCTCGACCAGCGCGTCGGCGCACGGCGGCGTCCTGCCCCAATGGGCGCAGGGCTCGAGCGTCACATAGGCGGTCGCGCCTCGGGCGGCGGCACCGGCCCGTTCGAGCGCCAGCGCCTCAGCATGCGGCCGGCCGCCGTCGGCGGTGCGAGCGCGTGCCAGGATTTCGCCGTCGCGGACCAGCACACAGCCGACGGAAGGGTTCTCGGCGGTTCGGCCGAGGCCGCGACGCGCGAGCCTCAGCGCAAGTGCCATGAACAGGCGGTCCTCGGCCCGCACATCGCGCCCGCTCGCCATCGCCGTGCCGTCAGTCGTCGGCGTAGCTGCCGCCACTCTGGATTTCCTCGACGAAGTTCTCGAAGTCCTTCGCCTCGCGGAAGTTCTTGTAGACCGAGGCGAAGCGCACGTACGCGACCGGGTCAACGTTGGCGAGCGCGTCCATCACCATTTCGCCGATAACGTCGGACGGAATCTCGCTCTCCCCCATGCTCTCCAGGCGGCGCACGATGCCCGTGACCAGCCGTTCGATCCGCTCCGGATCGACCGGGCGCTTGCGCAGCGCGATCTGGATCGAGCGTGCCAGCTTGTCGCGGTCGAAGGGCACGCGCTTGGCCGTCTTCTTGATCACCGTGAGCTCGCGCAGCTGCACCCGCTCGAAGGTGGTGAAGCGGGCGCTGCATTCCGGACAGAACCGACGCCGGCGGATCGCCGTGTTGTCCTCGGTCGGACGGGAGTCCTTCACCTGGGTGTCTTCGTTACCGCAGAACGGACATCGCATGGTCCTACCCCTTCCCTCGCCTCACGCCGCGCCCGGATATATCGGGAAACGGCCGCACAGCTCCTCGACCCTGGCGCGGACCTGGGCCTCGACCTGGGCGTCGCCTTCGGGATTGCGCGCAAGACCGTCCAGCACGTCGCCGATCAGGTCGCCGACCAGCCGGAACTCGCCCACGCCGAACCCCCGCGTGGTCCCTGCGGGGGTCCCGAGACGGACGCCGGACGTGATCATGGGCTTTTGCGGATCGAAGGGAACGCCGTTCTTGTTGCACGTGATCCCGGCCCGCTCGAGGGCGTGCTCGGTGTCGCGGCCGGTCAGCCCCTTGGGCCGCAGGTCGACAAGCATCAGATGGCTGTCGGTCCCGCCCGAGACGATGTCGAGGCCCCGTCCCTTTAGGACTTCGGCCAGCGCCCTCGCATTGTCGACGACGGCCTGGGCATAGGCCCTGAACTCCGGCCGCAGGGCCTCGCCGAACGCCACGGCCTTGGCGGCGATGACATGCATGAGCGGACCACCCTGCAGACCGGGGAAGACGGCGGAGTTGATCTTCTTTCCGATGACCTCGTCGCGCGACAGGATCATACCGCCGCGCGGGCCGCGCAGGGTCTTGTGCGTGGTCGTGGTGACCACGTCGGCGTGCGGCAGCGGACTGGGATAGGCGCCCCCGGCGACGAGCCCGGCGAAATGCGCCATATCGACCATCAACAGTGCGCCGACGCCGTCGGCGATCGCCCGAAACCGCTCGAAATCGATCTCCCGCGGATAGGCCGAACCGCCGGCGATGATCATGGCGGGCTTATGCTCGCGGGCCAGGGCGTCCAGTTCGTCGTAGTCGATCGTACCGGTCTCGCGGCCGACACCGTAGCCGACTGCGTTGAACCATTTGCCGGACAGGTTCGGGGCGGCGCCATGGGTCAGGTGTCCGCCGGCGTCCAGCGACATGCCGAGGATCGTGTCGCCCGGCTTCAGCAGCGCCAGGAAGACCGCCTGATTGGCCTGGGCGCCGGAATGCGGCTGCACGTTGGCGAACGGGCAGTCGAACAGCGCCTTCGCGCGGTCGATGGCCAGCTGCTCGGCGACGTCGACGAACTCGCAGCCGCCGTAGTAACGCCGTCCGGGATAGCCCTCGGCATACTTGTTCGTCAGAACCGAGCCCTGGGCCTCCAGCACGGCGCGGGAGACGATGTTTTCGGACGCGATCAGCTCGATCTGCGACTGCTGACGATGCAGTTCGCGGTCGATCGAACCGAGCAGCTCCGGATCGGTCTCGGCCAAGCTGGCGCCGAAGAAGGCCTCGGCGTCGGTGTGCAGTTCGGGGGCGAGAGTCATGAAGAGATCGGTCTCCTTCGGACCTCAGTCGGTGGTCTCAACGGCGGCGGCGCCGAGATCCGGCGGGTTCGTCATCTTGGCAACGCGCCGGGCGTGGCGGTCGCCGCCGAATTCCGTGGCGAGGAAGGTATCGACGCACTGATGCGCCAGTTCAGTGCCGAGGAGCCGGCCGCCGAGCGCGATGACATTGGCGTCGTTGTGCTCGCGTGACAGCTGGGCCGTGGTGACGTCGTGACACAGCGCGGCGCGGACCCAGGGATAGCGATTGGCGGCGATGCTGATGCCGAGACCGGTACCGCAGACGAGAATGCCGCGCCCGGCCCGACCGTCGCGCAGAGCCGCGGCCATGGCGAACGCGAAATCCGGGTAATCGACGGATTCCTGCCCATCCGTCCCGAGGTCCAGGACCTCCACCCCCTTCCCGCGCAGATACGCGACAAGGTCGGACTTCAGGGCGAAACCGGCATGATCGGACGCGATTGCGACCACGGCTGAGGTCATCTCTTATGGCTCCGGGACAGGTTCGCCCCTATATAAGCCAACAACGCCGATCGATGCCACAAAAGCTGGCACCGCATCGCCAGCGTTCTTCGGGATTTCCACGGCCCGGGTGAGCCCCTGGGGAACGGCGTCCGTCGACCGACAACCCCGCGGCGGGGCATAAACTTAATCGGGGAATTATTTCAACGACCGTGCAGTAGTGACGACGGGTATTTGAATTGCGCGGATTAAAATCTTTATGAAAGTGTTGACTTGCTTAGGTGCCTGTGTCAGCCATGTAATATGTAGTGTTTCCTGCAAAATTGAGCATGTCGATGAGCGAAGAAGCGAAGAACGACCCGACATCCGGTAAGTCCATGATCGAAATGACGACCCAGGTCGTCGCTGCGTATCTGAGCAACAACTCGATCGCCTCCAATCAAATCGCGGAGGTGATCAATACGGTGCACGATGCGCTGAGCAACCTCACGGATGGCGGCAGCGAGCCCGAGCCGGAGCCGCTGAAGCCGGCGGTTCCGATCAAGAAGTCGATCACCCCCGACTACATCGTCTGCTTGGAGGACGGCAAGCAGCTGAAGATGCTGAAGCGCCACCTGCGGACCACCTACGACATGACGCCGGACGACTACCGCGCGAAGTGGGGGCTTCCGGCCGACTATCCCATGGTCGCCCCGAACTACGCCGCGCAGCGTTCCGAGTTCGCCAAGAAGATCGGCCTCGGACGTCAGACCTCGCGCCGGGGCGGACGGCGCAAGGGCGCCTGACCGCCACAGCGACCGCGACGTCGGGAACACGGACGGCCGTCGGATTACCGGCGGCCGTCTTTCTTTTGCTTGTTCATCACGTATTCAAGCTTGCGGATCGCCGTCTGTCGTAGCGCGGCCTCGCCGCGGGACGGATCGCCGACGATCGACACCTCGGTTCCGGTCACCGGATCGATGGCGCTGACCTTCACGTAGGCCCCCCTCGAGATGAATTCCAAAATCACACGGTTGTCGTTCCGGGGGGGCATTCTCGTCTCTGGATATTTGGACGCCGACGCTTCGTGACCGTATATAAGGGCTAACGAGACAAGATTACGAGGGAGATCGACATGGTCCCGCCCGTCGCCGCCGTCGCAGACGCACAGGCAGCCGAAACCAAACCCCGTCCGGACTTCGTCTGGGACGACCCGCTGCTGCTGGACGACCAGCTCAGCGAGGAAGAGCGGATGATCCGCGACGCCGCCCGCGACTACTGCCAGGAGAAGCTCCTGCCCCGCGTCCTCGAAGGCTTCCGGAACGAAACCTTCGACCGCGAGATCATGACCGAGATGGGGGCGCTGGGCCTGCTCGGCTCGACGATCCCAGAGGAGTATGGCGGCGCCGGCGCCAACCACGTCGTCTATGGCCTGGTCGCCCGCGAGGTCGAGCGGGTCGACAGCGGCTACCGCTCGGCCATGAGCGTGCAGTCCAGCCTGGTGATGCACCCGATCCACGCCTACGGCTCCGAGGAGCAGCGGCGTAAGTACCTGCCCAAGCTCGCCAGCGGCGAATGGGTCGGTTGCTTCGGACTGACTGAGCCGGATCACGGCTCCGATCCGGGTGGCATGAAGAGCCGGGCGGTCGCCGTCGACGGCGGCTACAAGCTCACCGGCGCCAAGATGTGGATCACCAATTCGCCGATCGCCGACGTCTTCGTCGTCTGGGCGAAGACCGAGGACGGCAAGATCCGCGGCTTTATTCTGGAGAAGGGCTGGGAAGGTCTGTCGGCCCCGAAGATCGAGGGCAAATTCAGCCTGCGCGCCTCGATCACGGGCGAAATCGTCATGGACGGCGTGTTCGTGCCGGAAGAGAACCTGCTGCCCAACGTCTCCGGCCTGAAGGGGCCGTTCGGCTGCCTGAACAAGGCGCGGTACGGCATTTCATGGGGCGCGCTGGGAGCTGCCGAGTTCTGCTGGCACGCCGCGCGCAGCTACACGATGGACCGCACCCAGTTCGGCCGTCCGCTCGCCGCGAATCAGCTGATCCAGAAAAAGCTCGCCGACATGCAGACCGAGATCACCATCGGCCTGCAGACCTGCCTGCGCCTGGGCCGGCTGCTCGACGAGGGTCGCGGCGCTCCGGAGGCGATCTCTCTGGCCAAGCGGAACTCGTGCGGCAAGGCGCTGGACATCGCCCGCACGGCCCGCGACATGCATGGCGGCAACGGCGTGTCGGATGAGTATGGGGTTATCCGCCACGTCCTGAACCTCGAGGCGGTGAACACCTACGAGGGGACGCACGACGTGCATGCGCTGATCCTCGGACGGGCCCAGACCGGCCTGCAGGCCTTCACCGGCTGACCGACCGGCACACAACACCGCCCTCGCCCCGGGTCCATCCCGGGACGGGGGCGTAATTGTCTGAGCACTTCGCGGCCGCTAACCGCCTTCGGCCTCCTGGCAGAGCGCGCCCAGAGCGTCGGCCTCAGCATCGTCGAGCCGCTCGCCATTGAAGGTCAGCGCGCCCGAGAGAAGGTCGTATTCGACCGTCCCGACGGTCGCGTCGCCCTGTGCGACCAGAGCGCCGGTTTCCGATACTCCGTAGACTGACAGCAAGTCGTAGGTCACCTCGAAGGTGATCTCGGTGGGCGTGTTCACCGCAACCGCCCCCGGCAAATCCGCCGGCACGACCGCATTACCGTTTGCGTCCACCCCAGGCCGGTAGGCGACATCGCTACTCGGGCGATGGCGAACGAGGCGCGCGCAGTCCGAGGCCGAAACGATGATGGTCGAGGCAGCGGCCGATGATTCGGGTATTGCCGACATGCCGACAAGAGCGGGGATGACGGCGGCGACCGCGATGGCCCGCGTCAGACCGTTGGAAAACCTTCGGAATGGAAAGCCGCGCATGGCAATGACCGCCTCTCCTGCTCGTGGGATACAAACATACTCGTTAGGATGCAAACATGTTCAAAAATTGTCCGCGGCGCTGTTTTTTTGGTCGACGCGGTCAGTCCGATCCCCTATGTTTTGACGGCAAAGAAAAGACCGCACCGGCGAAGCCGGCACGGCCCGAGTTTAGGGAGGAAACGCCATCAGGCGTATGTGATCGCCAAAGATCACGATCAAAAAATAGGACTCGGCAAAGGGAGTGGCAAGGCTTTATCGCCTCAGCCGCTCTTTTTTTTGGCATTACGCCAATGAATGTGCATTTTTTGTGCAACTGGTGAATTTCTCACCTGCGCTTTGCCGCGCCGCTATGCACGGCCTTCGCCTCGCGCCTGAGGGTCGGTGACTACCAGTCCCGAATCATGTCGCGGAACGAAATGAGGTCGGATCGGATCACCTGGTCGATCGCGAGCCAGAGCACGGTGGAGATGACCGTCGTGGCCAGGATCTTGCGCAGCAGCATCGGACGTTTCGGCGCCCCAGGGTCGTTGCCCGCCTGCCCCGCGTCGTCGCGGCGGACCCCGAACGGCAGCACCATGAACAGCACCCACCACCACAGCAGCACATAGACGACGATGCCGGAAACCAGATCCATGACGACGCCTCAGACCTGTTCGAGTTCGACCAGGGTGCCGGTGAAGTCCTTGGGGTGCAGGAACAGCACCGGTTTGCCATGGGCGCCGATCTTCGGCTCGCCGTCGCCAAGCACCCGCGCCCCGCTGGAGGTCAGACGGTCCCGCGCGGCAAGGATATCTTCCACCTCGTAGCAGACATGGTGAATACCGCCGGATGCGTTCTTCTCCAGGAAGGCGGCGATCGGCGAGCCGTCGCCAAGTGGATGCAGCAGTTCGATCTTGGTGTTCGGCAGTTCGACGAAGACCACCGTAACGCCGTGTTCCGGCAGATCCTGCGGCATGGAGACGGCCGCACCGAGGGTATCCCGGTAGGTGGCGGATGCCGTCTCGAGGTCGGGGACGGCGATGGCGACGTGGTTCAGTCGGCCGATCATGGCTTTCGGCTCCTTCAGATCCGGACGATATGGACGTCGGTCACCGGGCGCTTGTTGAACTCGTTGCGAACGATCCGCCGCACCATACGCCGCGCCGCCTCCCGCACCGGTTCGTCCTCCCGCCGGGCCCGGGACGACAGCGAACGCAAGGCGTCCCGCACCGCATCGGCCGCGTCGAGCGCGACATCCTCTGCATCCTCCGGATCGGCCACCCCGACCAGGGTGACGACCGGATCCGCCTGCAGCGTTCCGCCGGCATCCAGGACCAGGGTAACGGTCGCCGCGCCGTTGTGCAGCATCCGCCGGCGGTCGCGCAAGGTTTCGGACTGGAGGCCGAGGATCTGGCCGTCGTCGACGACCTGCGCCCCCTCTCCGTCGACCCACTGGACGATTTCGGCCCGGCCGGAGGCCAGGCGGATCAGGCTGCCGTTCGACGGCACCACCGCCTCGGGAACCTGACAGGCCTTGGCGAGGCGCGCGTGCTCGCGCAGGTGGCGCGCGTCGCCATGCACCGGGATGGCGATCCTCGGCCGCAGCATCTGATACATCTCGGCCAGTTCCTCGCGGGCCGGGTGACCGGAAACGTGGATGCCCGGCTGGTCCTCCGTCGTGACGATCTCGACCCCTCGCGCGGCGAGCCGGTTCTGCACCCGGGCGATGGCCCGCTCGTTCCCGGGAATCTGGCGCGAGGAGAAGACGCAGATATCGCCCTCCCCGAGGGAGACCTGCGGATGCGCCCCATCGGCGATTCGAGCCAGGGCGGCCCTGGACTCCCCCTGACTGCCGGTGCAGATCATGACGATCTTGTCTTCGGGGAAGTATCCCGCTTCGTCCTCGCGGATGAAGGTCGGCGCGTCCTCGAGATACCCGTTCTCCTTGGCGGCATCGTGCATGCGCCAGAGGGACCGTCCGACCAGGGCGGTCTGCCGGTCGTTGGCGGCGGCGGCGAACGCAATGCTTTCCAGGCGCGCCACGTTTGAGGCGAAGCAGGCGACCGCAATCCTTCCCTCCCCGTCGTACTGCGCGAACAGTTCGGTCAGCGCCATGCGCACATCGGCTTCCGACCCGGTACGCCCGGGAACGAACACGTTCGTGCTGTCGCCCATCAGCGCCAGCACCCCTTCGTCGCCGACCGCGCGGATGGCGTCGAAATCGGTCGCCGCCCCGACGAAGGGGGTCGGATCGAACTTCCAGTCCCCGCTATGGACCACCGTCCCGGCGCCGCAGCGCACGACGATCATGTTCGGCTCCGGAATCGAGTGGGTGACCCGGATCATCTCGATCTCGAACGGGCCGATCACCGCGCTGCCGGACACCGGGATCTCGATCAGTTCGACCTTCTCCAGCAGTCCGGCATCCACCAGCTTGCGCCGGACCAGGGATGCCGTGAACGGCGTGCAGTAGATCGGGCAACCGAGCCGCTCCCACAGATAGGGTACGGCACCGATGTGGTCCTCGTGGCCATGGGTCAGCAGCAACCCGCACAACGCGTCGCGATGCGGCTCGATCGGCGAGATGTCGGGCAGGATGACGTCGACGCCCGGCGTCGTGTCGTCGCCGAAGGTGATGCCGAGATCGACCATCAGCCACTGGCCGGCATAGCCGTACAGGTTCACGTTCATGCCGATCTCGTCGGAACCGCCGAGCGGCAGGAAGTAGAGATCGTCGTCGTTCGGGTCGAGGGCGAGGCTCATGCGGCGTCCACCCGGCCCCGGTTTCTATCGTGGATCATGCGCAGCCCCGTCAGCGTCAGATCGTCGTCGACGATTTCGAGGACCGACGTCCAGTCGGCGAACAGCGCTGCCAGACCGCCGGTGCCGACGACCTTCATCGGTCGGCCGTACTCGGCTCGGATGCGGTCCACCAGACCTTCGATCATCGCGACGTATCCCCAGAAAATTCCCGAATGCATGGCCGAACGGGTGTTCTTGCCGATCACCCGCACCGGGTCGTTGTCGCCGGGCACGCGCTCCGGCGGACGGATTGCGACCCGGGGCAGCTGGGCGGCGGCCATGTACAGTGCCTCGAGCGACAGGTTGATGCCCGGACAGATGACCCCGCCGGCATAGGCGCCGTCCTGCTCGACCACGTCGAACGTCGTGGCGGTGCCGAAATCGACAATGATCAGCGGTCCGCCATACAGGTCGTGGGCCGCGACGGCATTCACGACCCGGTCGGCGCCGACCTCTTCCGGCCGGTCGATCCGCACTTCGATGCCGAGATCGGTCGGCCGTTCGCCGATCACCATGGCTTCGATCGCGAAATGCTTGCGGCACAGGGTCTTCAGGTTGAACAGGGTGGCGGGCACCACGGTCGCGATGATGACGCTTTCGATCCGGTCGGTGGCAAGATCGTCGAGCGCCATCAGCTGGGTCAGCCAGACCGCGTATTCGTCGGCCGTCCGGTCCGCATTGGTCGACGTCCGCCAGGCGCCGAGCGGTTCCTTCCGCCCTTCCTCATAGACGGCGAACACCGTGTTGGTGTTGCCGCAATCGATAACCAGCAGCATCTGCCCATCCCGGGTCTGGTGGCGTCGCAGGGCGGCCCGCGGCCGAACTCGCGGCCGGTCACGCGCCCAGCAGGCTCGCGGCGGCGGCGGCGGCGGAGTCGTAGACTGGCGAGAGCACGAGGAAGAACAGGACGGTCACCACAGCAGAGCCGAACAGGATCACACGCAGATCCCTGGAAACGGCCCCGTCGAGCGGCTGCTCCGCCTCGTCGAAATACATGATCTTGACGATCCGCAGGTAGTAGAAGGCCCCGACCACGCTTGCCAGCACGCCGACGATGGCGAGGCCGACCAGACCGGCATCGATCGCCGCCATGAAGACGTACCACTTGCCGAAGAACCCGGCGAGTGGCGGGATACCGGCCATCGAGAACATAAAGATCATCAGGGCCAGCGCCATCATCGGATGGGTGCGCGACAGACCAGCGAGATCCGAGAGGTTCTCCACCAGCCGCCGGTCCCGGCGCATGCCGAGGATGACGGCGAAGGTCCCGATGTTCATGAAGATGTAGGTCGCCATGTAGATCATGACGCCGGTCACGCCCGCCTCGGTTCCGGCGGCGATGCCAACCAGGGCGTAGCCCATATGCCCGATCGAGCTGTACGCCATCAGTCGCTTGATGTTGGTCTGCATGATCGCCGCCAACGCTCCGACGACCATGGAGGCGAGCGAGACGAACACGACGATCTGCTGCCAGGCGGCGACCTGGTCGCCGAAGGGATCGATCATCACCCGCAGGAACAGGCCGATGGCCGCCACCTTGGGCGCAACCGCGAACAGGGCCGTCACCGGCGTCGGCGCGCCCTCGTAGACATCCGGCGTCCACATGTGGAACGGCACGGCCGAGACCTTGAAGGCGAGACCGGCAACCAGGAAGACAAGGCCGATCACGAGCCCGGTGGAGGGCGACGCGCCGTCGCCGAGCACGGTGGCAAGGCCCTCGAAACTGGTAGTTCCGGTGAAACCGTAAATCATCGAGCAGCCGTACAGGAGCATTCCCGAACTCAGCGCCCCGAGAACGAAGTACTTCAGTCCGGCCTCGGTCGACTTCAGGGTGTCGCGGCGGATCGAGGCGACCACGTAGAGCGCCAGGCTCTGCAGCTCGAGCCCCATGTACAGCATGATCAGGTCGTTGGCCGACACCATCAGCAGCATGCCGAGGGTGGCGAACAGGATCAGCACCGGGTACTCGAACCGGCCGGCCTGCTCGCGCCGGAGATAGTCGAGCGACAGGACGACCGAGAAGCCGGAGCCGAGCAGGATCAGGATCTTGGTGAACTGGGCGAACCCTTCGGTCACGAACAGACCCTGGAACGCCTCGCCCGCGCCGCCTTCGAGAACCACCAGAACGGCGGCCACCGCGAAGGCAGCGACCGTGGCCCAGGACAGCCCCTTCAGACTGTCCTCGCCCCTGAATACCCCGACCATGAGCAGCGCCATCCCGGCGACCGCCAGGAAGATCTCCGCCGACGCCGGAGCCATGATCGGAAGGGTCGTCACCGCGTCCATGTCCGTGCTCCCAGCCGCCTCAACGGGCGGCCATGGCGGTGCCGGCTTCGCCGAGCGCCACCTTGTAGTTGGTGATCAGATTCTCCACCGACACCGACATCAGGTCGGTGAAGGTCGACGGATAGATGCCCATCCACAGCACCAGCACGACCAGCGGCGCGAAGACCAGGATCTCCCGCGGGCTCAGGTCGAGCAGCGCCTTGAGCTGCTCCTTCTCCAGTTTGCCGAAGATGACCCGGCGGTAGAGGTAGAGCATGTAGGCCGCCCCCAGGATCAGGCCGGTCGCCGTGAAGGCCGCCAGCCAGGTGTTGACCTGGAAGGCGCCGGCCAGGATTAGCAGTTCGCCGACGAAACCGCTGGTGCCCGGCAGGCCGACCGACGCCATCATGAACAGCATGAAGATCAGCGCATAGCGCGGCATGTTCTCGGCGAGGCCGCCATAGGCATCGATCTCGCGGGTGTGCATTCGGTCGTACACCACGCCCACACACAGGAACAGTGCACCGGAGACGATGCCGTGGGACAGCATCTGGAAGATCGAGCCTTCCACGCCCTGGGTCGTCATCGTGAACATGCCGATCGTCACGAAGCCCATATGGGCCACCGACGAATAGGCGATCAGCTTCTTCATGTCCGTCTGCACCAGCGCCACCAGCGAGGTGTAGATCACGGCGACGACGCTCAGGGAGTAAACCAGCGGCGCGAAGAAGTCGGAGGCTTCCGGGAACATCGGGATGGAAAACCGCAGGAAGCCGTAGCCCCCCATTTTCAGCAGCACGCCGGCCAGGATCACGGACCCGGCGGTCGGCGCCTCCACGTGAGCGTCCGGCAGCCAGGTGTGGACGGGCCACATCGGCACCTTGACCGCGAAGGAGGCGAAGAACGCGAGCCACAGCCAGGTCTGCACCGACGCCGCGAACCGGGTCTCCATCAGCGCCGGGATGTCGGTCGACCCCGCCTGCCAGTACATGGCCAGGATGGCCAGAAGCATCAGGACCGAGCCCGCCAGGGTATAGAGGAAGAACTTGAACGCGGCGTAGACGCGGCGCGCCCCGCCCCACACCCCGATGATGAGAAACATCGGGATCAGGACGGCCTCGAAGAAGATGTAGAACAGGAAGATGTCCAGGGCGCAGAACATGCCGACCATCATGGTCTCGAGGACCAGGAAGGCGATCATGTACTCCCGCACCCGGTTCTGCACCGCCTCCCAACTCGCGACGATGCAGATCGGCGTCAGCAGGGTCGAGAGCAGCACGAACCAGACCGAGATGCCATCGACCCCCATGTGGTAGGCGATCGACGATCCGGGGATCCAGTCGACCTTCTGGACGAGCTGGAATTCGGCCGTGTTCGGATCGAAATAGGTCAGGATCAGCAGCGAGATCAGGAACACCGAGCCGGACGCGACCAGCGCCAGCCAGCGCGACGAGTTGGCCACCTGTTCCGGGGTCCCGCGGACCGTGAGGATGAACGCCACCCCGAGCAGGGGCCCGAACGTGACGATCGTCAGAAGCCAGTGTTCGAGCATCGGCTCAACCCCCGAAGGCCAGGTACCAGGAGACCAGCGCCACGACACCGATCAGCATGGCGAATGCGTAATGGTAGAGGTAGCCGGTCTGCAGTCGGGCCACCTGCCCCGCGCACCAGCGCGTCATGGCGCTAACGCCGTCCGGACCGAACCCGTTGATGATGGTGCCGTCGCCGGTCTTCCAGAACGCCAGTCCGGCCTGCCAGGAGCGCTTCACGAACAGCCAGTCGTACAGTTCGTCGAAGTACCACTTGTTCAGCAGGAACAGGTAGAGCGGCCGGATGGCGGCGACGGCCCTGGCCGGGATCTCGGGCCGAAGGATATAGGCGACATAGGCCGCGGCGATGCCGGCGACAGCGACCGCGATCGGCAGCAGCTTCACCCAGGTCGGCACATGGTGGGCCGCCTCGACCGTGTTGTTCTCCTCCAGCACCTTGATCGCCGAACCCCAGAACGCGTCCATGCCCTGGCCGACGAAGGCGTCGTAGCCGACAAAGCCGCTGAACACCGCGCCGATCGCCAGAACGATAAGCGGGATGAGCATGACCGGCGGTGACTCGTGCGCATGGTCGAGCGTGTGCTTGTCCATGCGCGGAGTGCCGTGGAACGTCATGAACAGCAGCCGCCAGGAGTAGAACGCCGTCAGGAGCGCGGCGATGATGCCGGCCCAGAACGCGAACAGGCCGACGCCGGAATGGTCGGCATAGGCGGCCTCGAGAATGATGTCCTTGGAGTAGAACCCGGCGAAGAACGGCAGACCGGCCAATGCCAGGCTGCCGATCCAGAACATGGCGTAGGTCCAGGGGATCTTGCGCCAGATCCCGCCCATCCTGCGCATGTCCTGCTCGTCGTGCAGCGCGTGGATCACCGATCCGGCCGACAGGAACAGCAGCGCCTTGAAGAAGGCGTGGGTCATCAGGTGGAAGATGGCCGCCGAATAGGCAGAGACGCCGAGGGCGAAGAACATGTAGCCGAGCTGCGAACAGGTCGAATAGGCGATCACCCGCTTGATGTCGTTCTGGGTCGTGCCGACGGTTGCGGCGAAGAACGCCGTCGCCGCGCCGACCACCGTGACGACCATGAGCGCCGTCGGGGCGTACTCGAAGAGCGGCGACATCCGCGCCACCAGGAACACACCGGCGGTCACCATCGTGGCGGCATGGATCAGCGCCGAGACCGGGGTCGGCCCCTCCATCGCGTCCGGCAGCCAGGTGTGCAGCCCGAGCTGGGCCGATTTGCCCATGGCGCCGATGAACAGCAGGATGGCGATCACCGTCAGGGCATCGACCTCGTCCCACCAGAGGAAGTCGAACGTCGTGCCCGCCATTTCCGGAGCCGAAGCGAAGATCGCGTCGAAGCTCACGGCGTCGAACAGCAGGAAACAGCCGAAGATCCCCAAGGCGAACCCGAAATCGCCGACCCGGTTGACCACGAAGGCCTTGATCGCGGCGGCGTTGGCGCTGGGGCGATCGTACCAGAATCCGATCAGCAGGTATGAGGCGACGCCCACCCCCTCCCAGCCGAAGAAGAGCTGGATCAGGTTGTCGGACGTGACGAGCATCAGCATGGCGAACGTGAAGAACGACAGATACGCCATGAACCGCGGAATGGACGCGTCGTGGCTCATGTAGCCGATGGAATAGACGTGGACCATGGACGACACCACGGTGACCACGATCACCATCACCGCCGTCAGGGTGTCCCAACGCAGCGCCCAACTCGCCTCGAAGCTGCCGCTGTCGATCCAGGTGAACAGTTCGATCACCTGGGTGCGCCCCTGGATGGCGACCTCCCAGAAAGCGACGACGCCGAGCGCGGCGGAGGCCAGCATGGCGCCGCAGGTCACGAGCTGTGCGCCCCGATTGCCCAGTCGCCTGTTGCCGAAGCCCGCGATGAGCGCGCCGATGAGCGGGAGAAAGACGATCGCGGCGTACATCGGCTCAGCCCTTCATCAGGTTGACGTCTTCGACCGCGATGGACCCGCGGTTGCGGAAGAAGACCACGAGGATGGCGAGGCCGATCGCCGCTTCGGCCGCGGCGACGGTCAGCACGAAGACGGCGAAGACCTGACCCACCAGGTCCCCCAGTTCGGTCGAGAACGCGACGAAGTTGATGTTGACCGCCAGCAGCATGAGTTCGATCGACATCAGGATGATGATGACGTTCTTGCGGTTCACGAAGATCCCGAAGATCCCGAGCGTGAACAGGATCGCGGCAACCGTCAGGTAGTGGCCAAGCGCGATTTCCATCTCAGACCCCTCCCCCGCGGGTCACCTTGACGACTTCGACGACGTCCTCCGGCCGGCGCAGGTTCTGCGCCTCGATCGACTGGCGCTTGACGTCAGGGCGATGCCGCAGCGTGAGCACGATGGCGCCGATCATGGCAATCAGGAGAACGATCCCCGACGCCTGAAACGCCAGGACATAGCGCGTGTAGATCACCTGGCCGAGGGCGGTCGTGTTGGTCACCTCCTCGACCGGCGGGATCGGTGCGGCGGCGGTGGCGTTCACCTCGGGCACGACGGTCCAGGCGCCGGCAACCAGGACCAGCTCCGCCAGCAGGACCAGCCCGATCAGTGCCCCCACCGGCAGGTAGCGGTTGAAGCCCTGGCGCAGCTCCACGAAGTTGATGTCGAGCATCATGACGACGAACAGGAACAGCACGGCGACCGCCCCGACATAGACCACGACCAGGATCATCGCCAGGAACTCGGCCCCCATCAGGACGAACAGGCCGGCGGCGTTGAAGAAGGCCAGGATCAGGAACAGCACCGAATGCACGGGGTTGCGCGACGAGATGACCATCACGCCCGATGCGACCGCCACGAAGGCGAACAGGTAGAAGACTAAGGCCTGTAGAGCCATGCCGATCCCTTTCCCGGTCTTTCGACCCGATACCGATCTTTCACAATCGGTTACCCCGCGTTCCTGACCCGATCTCTTAGATCATCGGTACGGCGCGTCGGCCATCAGATTGCGGCTGATCTCGACCTCCCAGCGGTCGCCGTTCGCGAGCAGCTTGTCCTTGTTGTAGAACAGCTCCTCACGGGTTTCCGTGGCGAACTCGAAATTCGGTCCCTCGACGATCGCATCCACCGGACACGCTTCCTGGCAGAAGCCGCAGTAGATGCACTTCGTCATGTCGATGTCGTAGCGCGTCGTCCGCCTGGAGCCGTCTTCGCGCGGTTCGGCCTCGATGGTGATGGCCTGCGCCGGGCAGATCGCCTCGCACAGCTTGCAGGCGATGCAGCGCTCCTCGCCGTTCGGATAGCGTCGCAGCGCATGCTCGCCGCGAAAACGCGGGCTAAGCGGTCCCTTCTCGTAGGGATAGTTCAGCGTCACCTTCGGACGGAAGAAGTACTTCAGCGTCAGCGTCATGCCCGAGACGAGTTCGGACAGCAACAGGCTCTTGGCGCGGTATTCGACGGAAGCCATGGCCTAGCCCCTTCCTTTCCTCACGGAACCATGTCGAACGCGACCAGCACCCCGGCGGTCAAGACCACCCAGAGCAGCGACAGCGGCAGGAACACCTTCCAGCCGAGCCGCATGAGCTGATCGTAGCGGTAGCGCGGGAACGTCGCCCGAACCCACAGGAAGACGAACAGCAGTGCCGCGATCTTCAGCGCGAACCAGATCGGTCCCGGAATCCAGTTGAACGGCGCGATGTCGAACGGCGGCAGCCAGCCCCCGAGGAACAGCACCGCCGTGATGCCGCTCATCAGGATCATGTTCGCGTACTCGCCGAGGAAGAACAGCGCGAAGCTCATCGACGAGTATTCGACGAAATAGCCCGCCACCAGTTCCGACTCGCCCTCCGGCAGGTCGAAGGGTGCCCGGTTGGTCTCCGCCAGGGCGGAGATGAAGAACACCACGAACATCGGCAGAAGCGGGATCGCGAACCAGACGGTCCTCTGCGCCTCGACCACGTCGGACAGGTTCAGCGACCCGACGCAGAGCAGCACGGTGATGATGACGAAGCCGATCGAGACCTCGTAGGACACCATCTGCGCCGCCGAGCGTAGCGCGCCGAGAAAGGCGTATTTCGAGTTCGACGCCCAGCCCGACATGATGACGCCGTAGACGCCGAGCGAACTGATCGCGAACAGGTACAGGACGCCGACATTGATGTCGGCGATCACCATCCCGGCATCGAACGGGATGACCGCCCAGGCGATCAGGCTCAGCACGAAGGTCAGCATCGGCGCCAGCAGGAAGATCACCTTGTTGGCGCCGGCCGGAAGGATGGTCTCCTTGGACAGCAGCTTCAGCGCGTCGGCGAAGGGCTGAAACAGGCCGAACGGGCCGACCACGTTGGGGCCCTTGCGCAGCTGGATCGCGCCGATGACCTTGCGCTCGAAATAGGTCAGGTAGGCGACCGCGACCAGCAACGGCACCACCAGCGCCAGGATCTGAGCGACGATGATCGCGCCCGGAACCACGTAAGTGTCGAAGAACTCCATCGTCTAGCGCCCCGCCCCGCCGGTTAGCCGTCAGTTCCGGTTGCCGCGGCCTGCCTCGGCAGCACGAATGCCTCCGTGCATTCGGCCATGGTCTTGGACGCGCGGCTGATGGGATCGGTCATGTAGAAGTTGTCAACCGGGTAGGCGAACGGCCGGTCGTCCATTGCCCCCTCCGCACCGAACCCGCCCCACTCTGCGGCCTCGATGGTGTCGATCGCGGCGAAGCTCGGATACTCCTCCCGCATGGCCGCGCGCACATCCTCCAGAGTCGTGAACGGCAGCGTCCTGCCGACCGCCTCCGACAGGGCGCGCAGGATCTTCCAATCCTCGCGCGCCTCGCCCGGCGGAAACGAGGCCGCCATGGCGATCTGCACCCGGCCCTCGGTGTTGACGTACATGCCATCCTTCTCGGTATACGCCGCGCCCGGCAGGATCACGTCGGCCCGGTGGGCACCGCGGTCGCCGTGGTGGCCCTGATAGACGACGAAGGCATCGCCGAAGTCGCCGTCGATCTCGTCGGCGCCGAGCAGGTAGACGAGCTTGACCGCCCCGGCCTTTGCGCCCTCGACGATGCCGGTCACGTCCCGACCGCCCTCGCCCGGCAGGAAACCGAGATCCAAGCCGGCGACCCGCGAGGCCGCCGTGTGCAGGACGTTGAAGCCGTTCCAGCCCGGAACCTCCGTTCCATCCGCGTCGCTCGAGGCGGCGATCAGCATACCGGTATCCTCGGCGATCTTCCGGGCCGTCGCCAGAACCGCCGCTCCATCCTCGCGGGCCAGGGCCCCCATGCCGACGATGAGCATCGGGCGCTTGGCGTCCTTCAGGGTCTTGGCGAAGGGATGACTGCCGTCGGCGATTTCGGCCAGGGTCTTCGGACCCGCCCCCAGGTGCTCATAGTCGTAGGTCAGATCGACCGGCGCCCCGAGCAGGCCGACCGAAAGCGGCCCCTGGAGCCAGCGCTTGCGGATGCGGGCGTTGACCAGCGACGCCTCCCACCGCGGGTTGGTGCCGATCAGCAGGATGGCGTCGGCGTCTTCGATGCCGGCGATGGTGGTGTTGAAGAGGTAGCCCGCGCGCGCCCCTGTCCCGACCGTCGCGCCATCCTGGCGGCAGTCGAGGTTGGCGCTGCCGAGCGCGCCCATCAGGCGCTTGAGGGAGTACATGGCCTCGGCGTCGACCGTGTCGCCGGCGATGGCCGCCATCTGGTCGCCCTTCAGCCCCTGCATGGCGCCGGCCACGGCGGCGAAGGCCTCCGGCCAGGAGGCCGGGTGCAGCTTGCCGTCACGGCGGACATACGGACGGTCGAGCCGCTGCCGCTTCAGGCCGTCGCAGGCGTAGCGGGTCTTGTCGGAGATCCACTCCTCGTTGATGTCCTCGTGCAGCCGCGGCAACACGCGCAGGACTTCGGAGCCGCGGGCGTCGACGCGGATGTTGGAGCCGACCGCGTCCATGACGTCGATCGACTCCGTCTTCTTCAGTTCCCACGGACGGGCGACGAAGGCATAGGGCTTGGAGGTCAGCGCGCCGACCGGACACAGGTCGATGACGTTGGCCGAGAGCTCGCTGTCCAGCGCCTTCTCAAGATAGGTGGTGATCTCGGCGTCCTCGCCGCGGTTCAGCATGCCCATGTCGGTCACGCCGGCGATCTCGGTCGAGAACCGGACGCAGCGGGTGCAGTGGATGCAGCGGGTCATGATGGTCTTGACCAGCGGCCCCATCTCCTTGTCGGTCACCGCCCGCTTGTTCTCGGTGTAGCGCGACGAGTGGAACCCGTAGCCCATGGCCTGGTCCTGCAGGTCGCACTCGCCGCCCTGATCGCAGATCGGGCAATCCAGCGGGTGGTTGATGAGCAGGAACTCCATGGTGCCCTTCTGGGCCTTGCGGGCGACCTCCGACTTGGTGTGGATCACCATGCCGTCGCCGGCCGGGAAGGCGCAGGACGCCACGGGCTTGGGCGCCTTCTCCATCTCCACCAGGCACATGCGGCAATTGCCCGCGATCGACAGGCGATCGTGGAAGCAGAAACGCGGCACCTCGGCGCCCGCGGCCTCGCAGGCCTGCAGCACGGTCGATCCCGGCGGAACCTCGATCTCAACTCCGTCGACTGTCAGCTTCGGCATCGTGCCCTCTCTCCCGACCGTTCCTGGCCGTTACTCAGCCGCTTCGGCGGTGGCCACAACCGGCTGCCCCGCCTTGTGCGCCGCGATCCGCCGTTCCATCTCCGGGCGGAAATGCCGGATCAACCCCTGGATCGGCCACGCGGCGGCGTCGCCGAGCGCGCAGATCGTGTGCCCCTCGACCTGGCGGGTGACCTCCTCCAGCGTGTCGATCTCCTCGACATCGGCGTCGCCGCGCACCATGCGCTGCATCACCCGGTACATCCAGCCGGTGCCCTCGCGGCACGGGGTGCACTGGCCGCAGCTCTCGTGCTTGTAGAAGGCGGACAGACGGGCGATCGCCTTCACCACGTCGGTCTGCTTGTTCATGACGATGACCGCGGCGGTCCCGAGACCGGAGCGGACCTCCCGCAGCGAATCGAAGTCCATGAGGATCTCGTCGCAGGTCGATTTCGGCATCAGCGGAACCGAGGAGCCGCCCGGAATGACCGCCAGCAGGTTGTCCCAGCCGCCGATCACGCCGCCCGCATGTTTCTCGATCAGTTCCTTGAGCGGGATACCGAGTTCTTCCTCGACGTTGCAGGGATTGTTCACGTGGCCGGAGATCGAGAAAATCTTCGGGCCGGTGTTCTTCGGCCGGCCGATACCGGCGAACCACTCCCCGCCCCGGCGCATGATGGTCGGCGTCACGGCGATCGACTCGACGTTGTTCACCGTTGTCGGACAGCCGTACAGCCCAACGCCCGCCGGAAATGGCGGCTTGAGGCGCGGCTGCCCCTTCTTGCCCTCGAGCGACTCGAGCAGCGCGGTCTCCTCGCCGCAGATGTAGGCGCCGGCCCCGCGGTGCAGGAACACGTCGAAATCGTAGCCAGATCCGCAGGCGTTCTGGCCGATCAGGCCGGCGTCGTAGGCCTCGTCGATCGCCCGCTGCAGCGCCAGATGCTCGTTGTAGAACTCGCCGCGGATGTAGATGTAGGCGGCCGAGGCGCGCATCGCGTAGCCGGCGACCAGGCACCCCTCGACCAGCTTGTGCGGGTCATGGCGCATGATCTCCCGGTCCTTGCAGGTCCCGGGTTCGGACTCGTCGGCGTTCACCACCAGGTAGTGCGGCTTTTCCTTCACCTCCTTGGGCATGAAGGACCATTTCAGTCCGGTCGGGAAACCGGCGCCGCCGCGACCGCGCAGCCCCGAGGCCTTGATGACCTCGACGATGTCCTCCGGCGTCTGCGCCAGGATCTCCTTGGTGTTCGACCAGTCGCCGCGCTTTCGCGCGCCGGCGAGGCCGGCGTCGAACCAGCCGTAGAGGTTGGTGAAGATGCGGTCTTCGTCCTTCAGCATCTCAGTCGTCTCCGCCGTTCGATGCCTGTTGCTCCGCGAACCAGGGCGGCACGCCGTCGCTGTCCTTCAGCGAGACCAGCGATGTCGGCCCGTCCTTCGACATGGACCCGCGGCGCCCCGCCATCGAGCCGACCTCCGGCGCCTTGCCCGCCTTCAGAGCGTCGATCAGCGTCGCCGTCGTGTCGTAGTCCAGGTCCTCGTAGACGTCGTCGTTCACCTGCACGACCGGCGCGTTGGCGCAAACGCCGAGACACTCGACCTCGAGCAGGGTGAACTGCCCGTCCGGCGTGCTCTGGAAGTTCTTCGACAGGCCCAGCTTGTCCTTGATGCAGCGCATCACGTCGTCCGAGCCCCGCAGCCAGCACGGCGTGGTGGTGCAGGCCTGCAGGAACCACTTACCCACCGGAGCGAGGTTGAACATCGTGTAGAAGGTCGCGACCTCCAGCACCCGGATACGGGGCATGTCCAGGGTCTCGGCGATCGCGTCGATCGCCTTCAGCGGCACCCAGTTGTCGTGCTGGCGCTGAACCAGGTCGAGCAGCGGGATCACGGCGCTGGCCTGCCGGCCTTCGGGATACTTGGCGACGATCTTCGCGATCTTCTCCCGGCTCTCGGCCGTCCACTCGAAGCTGTCCGGCTGCAGATGGGCTTCCGCGATCGGCTTGGTGCTCATCGGTCGATCTCCCCGAACACGATGTCGAGGGAGCCGATGATCGCCACCGTATCCGCCAGCATGTGGCCGCGCGACAGGAAGTCCATCGCCGCCATGAAGGCGAACCCGGGTGCGCGGATCTTGCAGCGGTAGGGCTTGTTCGACCCGTCCGACACCACGTAGACGCCGAACTCGCCCTTCGGCGCCTCGACGGCGGTGTAGGTCTCGCCCTCGGGCACGTGATAGCCCTCGGTGTAGAGCTTGAAGTGATGGATCAGCGCCTCCATCGAGCGCTTCATCTCGCCGCGCTTCGGCGGCGTCACCTTCCTGTCGACCGCCTCGACCGGCCCGTCCGGCATGCGGTCGATCGCCTGGTGGATGATCTTCAGGGACTCCCGCATCTCCGCAACCCGCACCAGGTAGCGCGCATAGCAGTCGCCGGTCTTGCCGATCGGGATGCCGAAGTCGAAGTCGTCGTACGAGTCGTAAGGCTGCGCCGTTCGCAGATCCCACGGCGTACCCGTCGCCCGCAGCACCGGACCGGAGAAGCCGTGGTCCAGCGCCTCCTCGCGCGTGCACACGCCGATATCGACCGTGCGCTGCTTGAAGATCCGGTTCTCGGTCAGCAGGCTCTCGAGGTCGTCGATGAAGGTCGGGAACCGATCCGCCCAGGCCTTGATGTCCTCCAGCAGTCCCGCCGGCAGGTCCTGGTGCACGCCCCCCGGACGGAAATACGCCGCGTGCAGGCGCGCGCCCGATGCCCGCTCGTAGAACTCCATGAGCTTCTCGCGCTCCTCGAAGCCCCAGAGCAGCGGCGTCATGGCGCCGACGTCGAGCGCGAAGGTGGTGATGTTCAGCAGGTGGTTCAGCAGCCGGCCGATCTCTGCGTAGAGCACGCGGATGTACTGCCCGCGCTTCGGCACCTCGATGCCGAGCAGCTTCTCGACCGCCAGGGCGAAGGCGTGCTCCTGGTTCATCGGCGCGACATAGTCGAGACGATCGAAATACGGGACTGCCTGCAGGTAGGTCTTGTGCTCGATCAGCTTCTCGGTGCCGCGATGCAGCAGACCGATATGCGGATCGGCCCGCTCGACCACCTCGCCGTCCATCTCCAGCACCAGGCGCAGCACGCCGTGGGCCGCGGGGTGCTGCGGCCCGAAATTCATGGTGAGCGGTTTGATCTGGGATTCGGGCATCAGTTCGCCGCCTCTTCTTCCGCCTTCTCGTCGCCGGGGAGGATCGACTGCGCACCCTCCCACGGGCTGAGGAAGTCGAAATTCCGGAACTCCTGGACCAGCTTGACCGGTTCGTACACCACCCGCTTCTGCTCGTCGTCGTAGCGCACCTCGACATAGCCCGTCAGCGGGAAGTCCTTGCGCATCGGATGCCCCTCGAACCCGTAATCCGTGAGGATCCGGCGGAGATCGGGATGGTCCGCGAAGAAGATCCCGTAGAGATCCCAGGTCTCGCGCTCCCACCAGTTGGCGGAGCTGAACACCGCCGTCGCCGACGGCACCGGGGTGTTCTCATCGGTCGCCGTCTTCAGGCGGACGCGAGTGTTCCGACTGATCGAAAGCAGGTTGTAGACCACGTCGAACCGCGGTTCGCGCTCCGGATGGTCGACCCCGCACAGGTCCATCAGTCCCTTGAACTGGCACTGGGTATCGTCGCGCAGGAAGGTCAGGACCCGGATCAGGTTGTTCGTCGCACACCGAAGCGAAAGCTCTCCGTTGACGACGGCCACCTCGCTGACCCCGTCACCGAGCTGCGCTTCGATATACGCGGCAAGTTCCTTCAGTGCAGAAGCCGCCTCGTTGGGCGTCGCCGTCTCCATGTCGTCGCTCGCCTCGTCCTCGCTGTTGCCGGCGGATGCCGCCGCCGTCTGTCCCGTCAGTACCCGCGGTCAGCGGGCGATCGTCGCCGTGCGGCGGATCTTCCGCTGCAGTTGCATCACGCCGTAGAGCAGCGCCTCCGCGGTCGGCGGGCAGCCGGGCACGTAGATGTCGACCGGAACGACCCGGTCGCAGCCGCGCACCACCGAATAGGAATAGTGGTAGTAGCCGCCGCCGTTGGCGCAGGAGCCCATGGAGATCACCCAACGGGGCTCGGCCATCTGGTCGTAGACCTTGCGCAGGGCCGGCGCCATCTTGTTGGTCAGCGTGCCGGCGACGATCATCACGTCGGACTGCCGCGGGCTCGGCCGGAAGATGACGCCGAAGCGATCGAGATCGTACCGGCTTGCGGCGGTATGCATCATCTCCACCGCGCAGCAGGCGAGACCGAACGTCATCGGCCAGAGCGACCCGGTACGGGCCCAGTTGAACAGCTTGTCCGCCTGGGCGATGACGAAGCCCTTCTCCTGGATCTCGTCGCCGACGGCCGTGAGCACGGCGTCCTGATCGGCGCCGGCGGGAAGCGGTCGGTCGGACTGCATCACTCCCATTCCAGGGCTCCCTTCTTCCACTCGTAGACGAACCCGATCGTCAGCACCCCGAGGAACGCCATCATCGACCAGAACCCGAACAGACCTATGTCGCCGAGCGCCACCGCCCAGGGGAACAGGAACGCGACCTCGAGGTCGAAGATGATGAACAGGATGGCGACTAGGTAGAACCGGACGTCGAACTGCCGCCGGGAATCGTCAAACGCCTCGAAGCCGCACTCGTACGCGGACAGCTTCTCGGAATCGGGCCGCTGGCTGCCGACCACGAACGAGGCCGCGACCATGACGATGGCCAGCCCGACGGCGATCAGCAGGAACACCAGGATAGGCAGGTATTCAGTCAACATGGCATCCATGGGGAAATCCCCTTGTTACGCTACGGCTTTATCACCGTTTATGACGATCCGCATACGCACCGCACAGTTGGGGGGACTATAGTGCGGTGCACCCCGTTACGAAAGGCTGTTGGTCGATTTCGAGGTGCGACGGGGGCGCGCACGGCGCCGCTCCGGTCGGTGGTGCGACGGGGCGCCTGCAGGCGTCAACTCTCTGGATTTTCCGAAGGATGGCGGGAGTGACGGGACTCGAACCCGCGGCCTCTGGCGTGACAGGCCAGCGCTCTAACCAACTGAGCTACACCCCCTTCGGGAGCTCCGGAACCGGTGGATGACCCGGCCGGTCCGGCGCGTCGAGGCGCGTGGTGTACTCGCTCCCCCGGGGGCTGTCAACAACCCTCTGGCCGACTTTTTTCGCTTTGCCCGCAAACGGCCCTTTCGGCTCGGGCGCGCGCCATGCCGCCGACGGAGATGTCCTCCGGTCGGAAAACCCTTAGACTGTCGGCGATCCGTCTCGACCGCTTGGAGATGTGTGCTTGGACCAGATGAATGCCGGCGACTACGAACGCCTACTGAAGCTGATCAACATGCTGGGCAGCGACAGCGACGGCGAGGTTCTGAACGCCACGAAAGCCATAAACCGCCTGCTCAACGCCCACGGCCTCGCCTGGAGCGACGTTCTGCTGCCGCGCAAGCTTCTGCCCGTCCGCGCCAACGCGCCCGAGGAGGCCGATGTCACGGTGCAGACGGCAGACCCCGAGGCTGTCGGCCCTCCTCCGCTCGGTCAGGCGACGCCCCAGCAGATGTTCGACCACCTGATGGCCAGCGGCAACGTGTCGCCGGAAACCAAACGCGATATCCGCCGCCATGCCGACGCCGTGAAGTCCGGCCGGATGACGCCTTCGGCCCGCGGCGAACTGCAGACCATGTACAACTACGCCGTCCTGCGCCGCACCCGGATCTGACGTGGCGCGCGAGTCGGACCTCTACGGGCCGGTCAAACGTTTCCTCGAGGCCCGCGGTTTCGAGGTGAAGGCCGAGGTCCGCGGTTGTGACGTCGTCGCCCGCAAGGACGGCGGCGAGCCTCTGATCGTCGAACTCAAGAACACCTTTTCCCTGGATCTCGTGCTCCAGGGCGTCCAGCGTCAGCGGATTGCGGAGGACGTCTATCTCGCCGTGAGGGCGCCGGACACGCCGGCGAAACGCCGGAACTGGCGCGGACGTCGGCGCGCCCTGGTCCGCCTGTGCCGGCGCCTTGGGCTGGGCCTGCTGCTGATCGACACGGACGCCGCCCTGGTGGAACGCGCCGTCGAGGTCGCCGCCGATCCCGGCCCCTATGCCCCGCGGCGGGACAGCGGAGCCCGGCGCCGATTGGCGGTCGAGTTCGACGCGCGGGCCGGCGACCCGAACGTCGGCGGCGTCACGCGCCGCACGATCGTCACGGCCTATCGCCAGGACGCGATCCGCTGCGCGCAGGTTCTCGCCTCCGAACCCCTTCCCCTGGCCCGAATCCGGGAGGAGGCCGCCGTGCCGCGCGCGGCGTCGATATTGCAGAAAAACTATTACGGCTGGTTCGCGCGCGTCGCCCGCGGCGTCTACGGTCTCACAGACCTCGGACGGGAGACGCTCGTGCGTCTGGAGCACGATCGGTGCGAATCGACCTGAACCGTGTCGCGCGCCGCCCCCTGGTGCAGGCGGAGCAAACCCGCACGATCGAATGCCTCCATCGGATCATGACCTGATCCAGGTGCGCATCGGCTCTAGGATCGACAGGACGCCGGTGGTGGGCGGTGACGGGATCGAACCGCCGACCTAGCGGGTGTAAACCGCTCGCTCTCCCAGCTGAGCTAACCGCCCGCACCGGACCGGAGAGTAACCGGACGGCGGATCCTGGCACAGATGCCGGACCGCCTGAAATGAAAACGCCAGCCTCCCCGAAGAAGGCTGGCGCCTCGAAACGCAGAAAGGCGTCTTAGTTGACGGCGTCCTTCAGGCCCTTGCCGGGCTTGAACTTCGGAAGCTTCGACGCCGGGATGCTGATCTTCTCGCCGGTCCGCGGGTTCCGCCCCTCGCTGGCGGCGCGGGCCGCCACGGAGAACGTGCCGAAGCCGACCAGGCGAACGTCGCCGCCGCTCTTCAGAACGCCGGTGATGGACTCGAAGACGGCGTCGACGGCCTTGGCGGCGTCGGACTTGGAGAGATCAGCCGCCTCGGCGACCTGCGCAATGAGATCATTCTTGTTCACGTTCAAAGCCCCCCAATGTGGCTGGGTAAATCGTAATCAGCGTCGTCTGGGCGACGCTTGCGGCCAGACTCTATGCCGCTCATTCCGCGTACGTCAACTTTCGTGAGGACCAGAATTCAAGGTTTTCTGCGGTTTTCGAGCTTGACTTCAAGGTCCCGTCAGCCGTTGACCCCGAATGTTAACGGCCGCTCCACAATGGGAGCGGCCGCGGCAACTTTTGTGTCAAACTCGATATGGTTAATGGGTGACCACACCCTCAACCGCGTCGGCCTTGCTTGTCTTGGCAAGCCCCTCGAGGTCCGGCTTGTCGGATTCGAGCGTCGCCGGGTCGATCGGAACGGGCTGCGAGACCAGCGCGTGCCCGATCACCTCATCGACCGTCGACACCGGCAGGATCTTGAGCCCCTGCTTGACGTTATCCGGAATCTCCGCAAGGTCCTTCTCGTTCTCCTTGGGGATCAGGACGGTCTTCAGCCCGCCGCGCAGGGCGGCCAGCAACTTCTCCTTGAGGCCACCGATCGGCAGGACCCGACCGCGCAGCGTGATCTCACCGGTCATCGCCACGTCGCGGCGCACCGGAATGCCCGTCAGCACTGAGACGATGGAGGTCACCATGGCCACACCGGCCGACGGGCCGTCCTTCGGCGTCGCCCCTTCCGGAACGTGGACGTGGATATCGCGGGTCTCGATCACCGACGGCTGGATGCCGAAGGTGAGCGACCGTGCCTTCACGAAGGACTCCGCCGCCTGGACGGATTCCTTCATGACGTCGCCGAGCTTGCCGGTCGACGTTACCTTGCCCTTGCCCGGCAGGGTGAGCGCCTCGATCGACAGCAGCTCGCCGCCGACCTCCGTCCATGCGAGACCGGTGGTCACGCCCACCAGGTCGGTCTCCTCGACTTCGCCGAAGCGGTAGCGGCGCACCCCGGCGAACTTGTCCAGGTTGCGGACCGTGACCGATACCTTCTTGCGGCCGTTCTGGACGATCTCCTTGACCGCCTTGCGGGCCAGGTTGGCCAGTTCGCGCTCCAGGTTCCGCACCCCGGCCTCGCGGGTGTAGTAGCGGATCAGGTCGCGCAACGCGTCGTCGGAAATCGACCACTCGCCCTGACGCAGCCCGTGATCGGCGACCTGCTTGTCGATCAGGTGGCGACGGGCAATCTCGACCTTCTCATCCTCGGTGTAGCCGGACAGCCGGATGATCTCCATGCGGTCGAGCAGCGGCTGCGGCATGCGCAGGGTGTTCGCCGTGGTCACGAACATCACGTCGGACAGGTCGTAGTCGACCTCGAGATAGTGGTCCTGGAAGCTGTTGTTCTGCTCCGGATCGAGCACCTCCAGCAGGGCCGAGGACGGGTCGCCGCGGTAGTCCTGTCCGAGCTTGTCGATCTCGTCGAGCAGGAACAGCGGGTTCGAGGTCTTGGCCTTCTTCATGCCCTGTATCACCTTGCCCGGCAGCGCCCCGATATAGGTGCGCCGGTGCCCCCGGACCTCCGCCTCGTCGCGCACGCCGCCGAGCGACATGCGCACGAAACTGCGGCCGGTGGCCTTGGCGATCGACTTGCCGAGCGACGTCTTGCCCACGCCCGGCGGGCCGACGAGGCACAGGATCGGGCCCTTGATCTTACCGACCCGCGCCTGGACGGCGAGATACTCGAGGATCCGTTCCTTGACCTTCTCCAGCCCGTAATGGTCGGCGTCCAGCACCGTCTCGGCGTGGGAGATGTCCTTCTTGATCTTGGAGCGCTTCTTCCACGGGATCGACACGAGCCAGTCGAGATAGTTGCGCACGACCGTCGCCTCGGCCGACATCGGGCTCATGTTGCGGAGCTTCTTGAACTCCTGGTTGGCCTTCTCGCGCGCTTCCTTGCTCAGCTTCGTCTTGGCGATCTGCTCTTCCAGATCCGCCAGGTCGTCGCGGCCATCGTCGGTGTCGCCCAGCTCCTTCTGAATGGCCTTCATCTGCTCATTCAGATAGTACTCGCGCTGGGTCTTCTCCATCTGCCGCTTCACGCGGGTCCGGATCCGCTTCTCGACCTGGAGAACGCCGATCTCGCCTTCCATGAAACCGTAGACCCGCTCCAGCCGCTCGAGCACGCCGGCGGTCTCAAGCAGTTCCTGCTTGTCGGAGATCTTGAGCGCGAGATGCGAGGCGATGGTGTCCGCGAGCTTGGCCGGCTCCTCGATCTGATTAACAGAAACAAGGACTTCCGGCGGAATCTTCTTGTTGAGCTTGATGTACTGCTCGAACTGTCCGACGACGGCGCGGGACAGCGCCTCGACCTCCTGCTCGTCGCCGGCATCCTCCGCGATGATCTCGGCCTCCGCCTCGAAGAACGAGACGGTGGCGGTGTAGCGGTGGATCTTGGCCCGCTGGCCGCCCTCGACCAGGACCTTCACGGTCCCGTCCGGCAGCTTCAGAAGCTGCAGCACGGTGCCGATCGTGCCGATGTCGTAGATCTCCTCCGGCGCGGGATCGTCGTCCGCGGCGTTGCGCTGGGTTACGAGCAGGATCTTCTTGTCGTCCTGCATGACGTCCTCGAGCGCACGCACCGATTTGTCGCGCCCCACGAAGAGCGGCACGATCATGTGCGGGAACACAACGATGTCCCGAAGCGGGAGGACGGGATAGACCTCGTTTCCTGCGGTCACGTCAATTGGCCTCGATAAAAGCGCCTCCCCCGTGACGAATTTCGCGCCACACAGGGCGGGGGACGAACCCTGCGCACGAGAGACTTAGGTGGCGCGCGGACCCCCGAGGATCAAGGCTTGCCGGTTCACGCGCCCGCGTTCACGTCCTCTCGCCGCTCGCCGTGAACGAAGATCGGCTTGGCGCCCGCGGAGACGACATCACCGTTGATGATGATCTCCTCCACGTCTTCCGCGCTCGGCAGGTCGTACATGGGGTCGAGCAGAATGCTCTCCAGGATGGACCTCAGGCCGCGGGCGCCGGTCTTGCGCTCGATGGCCTTCTGCGCGATGGCCGACAGGGCGTCCTCGCGGAACTCGAGCTTCACATCCTCCATCTCGAACAACCGCTGGTACTGTTTGACCAGAGCGTTCTTCGGCTGGGTCAGGATCTCGATCAGCGCCTCCTCGTCCAGATCCTCAAGCGTCGCCAGGACCGGAAGACGGCCGACAAACTCAGGGATCAGACCGAACTTGAGGAGGTCCTCCGGTTCGACCTCGCGCAGGATCTCGCCGGTGCGGCGGTCGTCCGGCGCGCGGACATCGGCACCGAAGCCGATGGACGAGCCCTTGGAGCGGTTGGAGATGATCTTCTCCAGGCCGGCGAAGGCGCCGCCGCAGATGAACAGGATGTTGGTCGTATCGACCTGGAGGAATTCCTGCTGCGGGTGCTTGCGACCACCCTGGGGCGGAACGCTGGCAACCGTGCCCTCCATGATCTTCAGCAGGGCCTGCTGAACACCCTCACCCGACACGTCTCGGGTGATCGACGGGTTGTCGGACTTGCGGCTGATCTTGTCGACCTCGTCGATATAGACGATGCCGCGCTGCGCCCGCTCGACGTTGTAGTCGGCCGCCTGCAACAACTTGAGGATGATGTTCTCCACATCCTCGCCGACATAGCCGGCCTCGGTCAGGGTCGTGGCGTCCGCCATGGTGAAAGGCACGTCGATGATCCGCGCCAGCGTCTGCGCCAGGAGCGTCTTGCCGCACCCGGTCGGACCGATCAGCAGGATGTTCGACTTCGCCAGTTCGACGTCGTTGTTCTTCTGGCCGTGGGCCAGGCGCTTGTAGTGGTTGTGCACCGCCACGGACAGGATGCGCTTCGCCGTCGACTGACCGATCACGTAGTCGTCCAGGACCTGACAGATGTCCTGCGGTGTCGGTACGCCGTCGCGGGACTTCACCAGCGTGGTCTTGTGCTCCTCGCGGATGATGTCCATGCACAGCTCGACGCATTCGTCGCAGATGAACACCGTCGGGCCCGCAATGAGTTTTCGGACCTCGTGCTGGCTCTTCCCGCAGAAGGAGCAGTAGAGGGTGTTCTTGGACTCGCTGGAGCCGCCGCTACCAGACTTGCTCATGGTTCTCGGCCCTGTTGATCTGTTCCATCGGATCTATGTTAGCCATCCGGCCCGGATAGTCACAATGCGAAATATCCCTCGGTACTGGTAAACATCCCCTTACCGTGGGCGCACCGCGCCATGCCGGATGTCGTCGGCGCCCGGTTGATACCGCCGACGCCGGTCAGTCTTCCTCGCCGTCGGCGGGACTCGGACGCCTCTCGATCACCTCATCGATGATGCCGAAGCCCTTGGCGTCTTCCGGGGTCATGAAGTTGTCGCGCTCCATGGCCCGCTCGATCGAGTCGAGATCCTGGCCGGTGTGCTTGACGTAGATCTCGTTGAGCCGGGCGCGCACCGCGAGGATCTCGCGGGCGTGGATCTCGATATCCGTCGCCTGCCCCTGGAAGCCGCCAGACGGCTGGTGAACCATGATGCGGGCGTTCGGCAACGCGTAGCGTTTGCCACTGGCGCCGGCCGTCAGCAGCAGCGAGCCCATCGACGCCGCCTGGCCGATGCACACCGTCGACACGTCGGGGCGGATGTATTCCATGGTGTCGTACATCGCCATGCCCGACGTCACCACGCCGCCCGGCGAGTTGATGTACATGGAAATGTCCTTGGTCGGGTTCTCCGCCTCGAGGAACAGAAGCTGGGCGCAGACGACGCTGGCGATGGCATCGTTGACCGGGCCCATCACGAAGATGATCCGCTCCTTCAGCAGGCGGGAGTAGATGTCGTACGCCCGCTCGCCGCGGTTGGTCTGCTCGACCACCATCGGCACCAGCGAATTCATGTAGATCTCGGCCGGATTGGCCATCGTGAATCTTCCCTTCGTCCGGTTCGTTTCGGGCCGCTGCCCGACCTTCGTAATATGGTCCCTCGTCCGCCCCGACGCCAGTCCGCGGACGATCAGGCGTCGCCGTCGCCGTCTGCGGCCTTCTCCTCGGTCTTGGCCTTGGCCTTCGACTTCTTCTTCGCCGGCTTCTTTTCCTCGGTCGCCGCGGCTTCGGCCTGCTCGTCCTCGCCATCGGAATCGCGGAACAGTTCCTCGGCGCTCACCGTCTTGTCGGTGACCTTGGCCATTTCGACCACGAAGTCGATGACCTTGTCCTCGAATAGCGGCGCCCGGACCTGGGCGAGGGCCTGAGGGTTCTTCTGGTAGTAGTCGAAGACGAACCGCTCCTGCCCGGGGAAGCGCGCGGCCTGCTCCTGGATCGCGCGCGAGACCTCCTCGTCGGTGACCTGGATGTTGTTCTGCCGGCCGACCTCGGACAGCAGCAGGCCGAGGCGGACGCGACGCTCGGCGATCGAGCGGTACTCGCCGCGATCCTCGTCGCTCAGTTTCGCCTCATCGGCATCGGGGCCGGCATCGGGACCGGCGTCGTGGCCATGATCGTGGTCGTGGTCATGATCGTGGTCATGACCCTCGCCATCCTCGCCACCCGAGTGATGCACGACCTGGTGGACGATACCCTTGTACTCCTCCTCCACCATCTTCGGCGGCACCTCGAAGGAGTGACGGTCGGCCAGGACGTCCAGAAGCTGACGCTTCATGCGCGTGCGGGTGGCCGTCAGGTACTCGCCCTTCATCTGCTCGCCGACCGCTTCCTTCAGCGCGACCAGGCTGTCGAGGCCGAACCGCTGGGCGAAGGCGTCGTCGATCTCCACGGGCTTCGGCTCGCGGATCTCCTTCACGGTGACGTCGAACACCGCTTCCTTGCCGGCCAGGTGCTCGGCCTGATAGTCCTCCGGGAAGGTCACCGTGACGGCCTTCTCGGCCCCGGCCTCGGCCCCGACCAGCTGCTCCTCGAAGCCCGGGATGAAGGTGTTGGAGCCGAGTTCAAGGTTGTGATCCTGCGCGGCTCCGCCCTCGAACGGCTCGCCGTCCAGTTTACCGACGAAGTCGATGACGACGACATCGCCGAGGGCGGCCGGGCGGGCCTCCTCGATCGGTGCCGACTCCTTCTGGCCCTCCGCCATCCGGCCGATCGCTTCGCCGATGTCGTCCTCGCTCGGCTCGGCGACCAGGCGCTCGAGCTCCAGAGACGAGAAGTCGATCGTCTCGATCTCGGGCATCAGCTCGACCGAGAGCTTGTACTCCAGGTCCTGGCCCTTCTCGTAGGACGTGATCTCCACATTCGGCTGCGAGGCAGGCCGGAGCTCGCGATCGTCCAGCGCGCGCTGAGAGGACTCGTTGACCGACTTCTCGATCACCTCGCCGAGCAGCGCGTCGCCGTAGCGCTGACGCAGCAGCGCCGGCGGCACCTTGCCGGGGCGGAAGCCCGGCATGTTCACCTGCGGCGCCAGTTCGACCAGCCGGCTGTTCAGCTCGGCGTCCAGGTCGGCGGCCGGAATGGTGATGGTGAATTCGCGCGTCAGTCCCTCGTTGAGGGTTTCGTTCACTTGCATAAGGAAAAATCCCGCTCGAACAGGGCCATTGTTGGCGTGGGCCGGTTGTCTCATCCCCGAGGGACGACGCGGCCTGGCCGCATGGTGCGGGTGGAGGGACTTGAACCCCCATGGCTTGCGCCACTGGAACCTAAATCCAGCGTGTCTACCAGTTCCACCACACCCGCGCCGGGGCGAACGCGCCCGCATTGGGGACGCGCACTGCTATATGACGGCGCGGGCGGCGTCAACCGTGCCAGGGACATGAGGGACCCGCCGGCGTCTCGTGCCGGCGACCGAACCGCCTACCCCTTCGCCAGGCTGCGGATCTGCGAAGACTGGGCGATCCGGCCGTCATCGGTGTAGGCCTCGTGGTTGTCGTCGATCTCGGCCAGCCGGTAGAGATAGTTGATCATCATGCCGCAGGCTTGGCGGAAGCCGTTGGCCGACCGGTCGCCGAGCCAGTTCAGCCGCTCCATGCGCGCGCCGTTGGACAGATGGAAATGCGCGACCGGGTCGCCAGCACCGCCGGAGCGCCTCTTGTGCGTCGTCAGATAGCGGGCGGCACCGCGCATCAACGGGCCCTTCAACGCCTCCGACAGCACCTCGTCGTCCCACCAGCCGTCGACCTCCAGCCCGGCACTCACCAGCGCGACGTCGCTGACGTCGTGGCCCGGCTCGAGCGCCTGGACCAGCGCCTTGCGTTCGGAGGTCGAAAGCGACAGGCCCTCCCCCTGCTCGATCTGGCCGGAGAGCCAGCGCCGATAGCCCGGAATCGGCGACAGGGTCGCGAAGGTCTTCAGATTCGGCAGTTCGTGACGCAGCAGGTCGACGACCCGTTTGATCAGGAAGTTGCCGAAGCTGATTCCCGCCAGACCGCTCTGGGCGTTGGAAATCGAATAGAAGATCGCGGAATCGGCCGCCTTCGGATCGCTCGACGGCGCGCTCTCGTCCAGCAGCGCCTGCACGTTGTCGGACATCCCGGCGACCAGGGCCACCTCGACGAAGATCAACGGCTCGTCCGGCATGTTCGGGTGGAAGAACGCGAAGCAGCGCCGGTCGCTGTCCAGACGGTTCTTCAGGTCCTCCCAGGACCGGATCGTATGCACCGCCTCGTAGGCGATCAGCTTCTCCAGCAGCGAGGCCGGGGCGTTCCAGGTGATTCGCTTGAGCTCCAGAAGCCCGACATCGAACCAGGCGGACAGCAGTTCCTTGAGGTCGGCATCCAGGTCGCCGAGTTCCGGCGTCTCGCGTGCCAGCGGCATCAGTTCGGCCCGCAGGTCGACCAGGAACTTCACCCCCTCCGGCAGCGCCGTGAACCGGCGGAGCAGCGTCCGCCAGCGCGGGATCAGGGCCGTGCGCAGCGCCCGCTCGGCCCGCCGGCGGGCGTCCTCGTCCCCCGCCTCGGCGAGCCTGGAGACCGCCGCGTCCACGGCGGCGTGGTCGGCGCCGAACTCCGTCGCCAGCAGCGACAGGAAGCGCTGACGCCCGGTCGCGTTGAGCGACAGGTACGAGCGACCCAGATCGGCGGCCCGCACCCGCGCGGTGACCTCGCCGCCCTTGTCCGACAGGCAGTCGGACATCTGGCCGCGGATCTTCTCCAGGTCGTCGGTGGGCAGATCCGGTCGAGGCGCGCCGGTCCAGTAGTGCCGGGTGGAGACCGAGATCTCCTCCCAGGCGCCGCGGAGGTTTCGGAGGGTCCGGTCGAGAAAACCGGTCGCTGTCGTGTCGCTCATGGTCTCACAATGCCTGCTCGTGCCGGTCGGGGCAACCGACTAAACCCGCAGAATATTGCGGTTTTCTGACACGATTATGTTTCCGAACGTCGCCGTTGGCGCATGTCGGCGACGTCGCCCTGTGGGCGCCAGGACGGCGGCGCCTCAGGCGGTCTGCTCCTTGGTCGCCAGAAGTCGCAGGTCCGGCCATGTCTCCGCCGTGTGCTTGAGGTGCCAGCTGTTGCGCGCGAGGAACACAGGGTCGCCGTCGTGGTCCTCGGCCAGGTCGCCCTGGTGGGTGTCGGTGAACCTCTTCAGCTCCGCCGGGTCGTCCGCCGCCAGCCAGCGCGCCGTGTGCAGGCCGGCGGGCTCGAAGGTGACGGGCACGTCGTATTCGGTGCGGATCCGGTCCGCGAGGACCTCGAACTGCAGGGCGCCGACGACGCCGACGATCCACTGGCTGCCCAGGCGGGTCTTGAACGCCTTGGCCGCACCTTCTTCAGCCAATTGCTCAACAGCACGCGACAAGTGCTTCATTTTCATAGGATCCGATGGTCGCACCCGCTGCAGAAGCTCGGGCGCGAAGCTGGGAATTCCCTTGACGTGCAGTTCCTCGCCCTCGGTCAGGGTGTCGCCGATCCGCAGGTTTCCGTGGTTCGGGATGCCGATGATGTCGCCCGGCCAGGCCTCCTCCGCCACCTCGCGGTCGCGGGCCAGGAACAGCACGGGGTTGTGCATCGTCATCGTCTTGCCGCTGCGCACGTGCTTCAGCTTCATGCCGCGCTTGAAGTGGCCGGAACTGAGCCGCACGAAGGCGATCCTGTCCCGGTGCTTGGGATCCATGTTCGCCTGGATCTTGAAGACGAAGGCCGAGACCTTGTCCTCCGACGGCGCGATCGCCCGCTCGACCGCCGGCTGCGGACGCGGCGGCGGCGCGTACTCGGCCACGCCCTCGAGCAGCTCGCGGACGCCGAAATTGTTCAGCGCGCTGCCGAAGAACACCGGCGTCATCGTCCCCTCACGGAACGCCTGAAGATCGAATTCCGGGCACAGACCGCGGGCCATCTCGACCTGCTCCCGCAGTTCGGACACCAGATCCGCCGGCAGCAGCTCATCCAGCTTCGGGTCGTCTAGGCCCTCGCACTGGATACCTTCGGCCGGCCGGTCGTTGTTGCCGCGCTCGACCAGGATCAGCCGATCGCACACCAAGTCGTAACAGCCCTTGAAGCGCTGCCCCATGCCGATCGGCCAGCTCGCCGGCGTGACGTCCAGGGCCAGCGTCTGCTCGACCTCGTCCAGCAGCTCGAACGGGTCCCGGCCCTCGCGGTCCAGCTTGTTCACGAACGTCACGATCGGGACGTCGCGCAACCGGCAGACCTCGAACAGCTTGCGGGTCTGCTCCTCGATGCCCTTGGCGGCGTCGATCACCATGACCGCGCTGTCGACGGCGGTCAGCGTCCGGTAGGTGTCCTCGGAGAAGTCCTCGTGACCCGGGGTGTCGAGCAGGTTGAACGTCCGGCCGTGATACTCGTAGGTCATCACCGACGAGGCGACCGAGATGCCGCGTTCCTGCTCCACCTTCATCCAGTCGGAGCGGGCACGGCGGCGCTCGCCGCGGGCCTTGACCGCGCCGGCCAACTGGATGGCTCCGCCGAACAGCAGCAGCTTTTCGGTCAGGGTCGTCTTGCCGGCGTCCGGGTGCGAGATGATCGCAAAGGTCCGGCGCCGGTCCACTTCCTCGGCGAGGCTTGGCATGAACAAGTCCGTACGGTGTAAAGACGCGCTGTAGATAACCTTCGAGCCGGTGCGCATCAAGGCGCGCGCGTCGCCGGCCACTGGACACGACCGGAACGCCGCGCGGGGCGCCGAGCCCGGTCACCCCACCCCAGCACCGGACCTGGGCGCCGGACCTGGGCGCCGGACCTGGGCGCCGGACCTGGGCGCTGGACCTCGACGTGCCGGCGCCGTATGGAAGCGCATGATGTTCTCGAAAAAGAAGCCGCTGTTTCGACCGCGTAGTGTGCCCATCGCCTGGTTGCTGCTGGGCGGGGTCGGCCTCCTGGTGACCATGTCGCTGGTGATCGTGCTGGCCTTCGGCTTCATCGCCGCCGGCCGCAACACGGTGGAACTGCTGCGCGACCGGGTGTCCGACCTGATGGGCGTAGTGATAACCCGCACCGAGACGCACCTGCGTACCGCCGAGGTCCATGCCCGCACCGTCGCCGACCTGGTCGCCGAGGGCGGCGTCGACCTCCGCTCCGAGGATATCGACCGGATCCGCCTGACCATGGTCGCGATGCCGCAGATACGGGGAACGGCCGTGGTCCTGAACGACGGTCGGACGATCCGGATCGGCCGCGACGGGTTCGTCGTGCGCGGGACCTGGGACGACATCGGCGTGACGCGGCCCGATTTCGACAGCGTGAGCGGGGCCGAGGGCGTCACCTGGACCGACCCGATCTGGGCGGTCGACATCGGCCGTGCGATCGTCGTCGCCAGCTACCCGATCCGATCCGAGGGCCAGCCGGTCGGGTTCGTGTCCAGCGTCATCACCGCCGACGACCTGTCGAACTTCCTCAAGCAGCTTTCCAGCCGGGAGGCGCGGGCCTTCCTCCTGGACTCCACGGACCACGTGGTCGCCCACCACGAGGGCAGCGCGCACGCCGCCAGCGAAGCAGCCGGACGGATGCCGACGGCGGAGGAGCTCGGCGATGCGGTCCTGGCGGCCTACCTGCGGGGCGACCGCATCGACACAAAACTGCTGAGGGACCTGGACGGCCTGAACTCGTCGATCGTGAGGGTGGACGACGCGGAGTACGCCGTCATCACCTCGCCGCTTCCCGTCGTCGCGCCGCTGACCTGGACCGTCGGGGTCGTCGCCAGCACCGAGGAGTCCGATGTCCTGTTCGGCCGACTCTACGCCATCCTGATCGCCGGCGGCACGGTCTTGGCCCTGACCCTGTTCCTGCTCTGGCGCGTCGCCCAGTCGGTGCGTCAGCCGGTGACGGCCCTGGCCCTGGCCTCGGACAGCATCCGCCGGCTGGAGCTGGACGATATCCCGGAAGCGCCGGAAACCACCGTTGCCGAACTGCGGGAGGCGGCGGCCGCCTTTCACGCCATGATCGGCGCCCTGCGCTGGTTCGAACTCTACGTGCCACGCCGTCTCGTCAAACGGCTGATGGACGCCTCCCAGGTCGACGGCTACCCGACGCGCAGCCGCGAGGTGACGGTCATGTTCACCGACATCGCCGGCTTCTCGACCCTCGCCGAGAACAAGGACGCCCGCGAGATCGCCGAGATGCTGAACGCCCACTTCTCGCTGGTCGCACGCTGCGTCGAGGCCGAGGACGGCACGATCGACAAGTATATCGGCGACAGCGTGATGGCGTTCTGGGGCGCGCCGAGCCGCCAGGAGGACCACGCCGCCCGGGCGATCCGGGCGGTCCGGTCGATCGCGCGCGCGATCGCGCTGGAGAACGAGGTCCGCACCGCCGCCGGCGAACCGCCGGTGCGCATCCGCGTCGGCCTGCATTCCGGCACCGTGATCGTCGGCAATATCGGCGCGCCGGGCCGCATCAACTACACGATCGTCGGCGATACCGTGAACGTGGCTAACCGGATGGAGCAGAGCGGCAAGGAGATCGACGGCACCGCCGAGGTCGTGGTGCTGGCGAGCGGGACCACGGTCGCCGCCGGCGGCGATGCGGCAGAGGGCGCCGAGCAACTGGGCCAGCGCAATCTGCGCGGCCTCAGTCACCCGATCGACGTCTGGCGACTGGTCTAGGGTCCCGCGCTCCCGTCGGACCGAACGTCCAGGCGTCGGCCCTCGGCGTCGGATCGGTAGACGGCCTCGACCAGGTCCATGTTGCGGAGATAGGCGCGCCCTTCGTTCTCGGCCCTGCGCCCGTCGCTCCAAGCGTCGACGATATGGGCGTTGTTGGCGAACACGCAGTCGCCGGCGAAGCCGCGGTTCTCCCAGGCATAGGCGTGTGCCGTTTCGGCCCCGCCATGGGGTTTCCAGTGCAATCCGCCGGACCCGTCCAGGCGGAGCACACCGCCCTCGCCCTCCAGCCACATCTCGCCCATGGTCAGGCGCGTGTTCTCCGCCACATGGTCGTTCAGGCGATTGCCGTCGAACATCCCCGTCGCCCCGGTCTCGAAGCCGAGCACGATATATCCCGCATCCTCGCCGGCGATGACCGGATTGATCCGCCGCAGGTCGGCGTACAGGCTCACCACCTCGCCCATCAGCATGCGGAAGGTGTCGATCAGGTGCACCGCCGTCTCGTGGACCAGCAGCCGCGGCATCGACTGGAAGTACGGCTGTCGGTCGAGATAGGCGCGGGGACCCTGGCCGTCCCCCGGGCGCAGGCGGAAGGCGACCGAGTGCAGGGCGCCGAAGCGACCCTCGTCGATCAGCCTGCGCGCCTCGCGGAACCAGGGCTGGAAGCGGAAGTTCTCGTGCACGGCCAGTCGGATGCCGCCGTCCTCGGCGGTGGCGACCAGGCGGCGGGCGGCGTCGACGTCCGGGGCCAGGGGTTTCTGACAGATCACGTCCGCTCCGGCGGCGACGCAGAGTTCCGTCAGTGCCCGGTGGGTCGGCGGCGGGGTGACGATGTCGACGAGGGTGGCCCCAGTCTCCCCCAGCATACGCGCCACGTCGTCGAAAACGGCGGCATCGCCGTGGTGGGCGTCCCGCGCCGCCCGCGCCCGCTCGATGTCCCGGTCGCAGACCCCGACGACCTCCGCTCCGGGCATCCGTGCCCAGGCGTCGTGGTGGAAGGCGGCGAAGTAACCGCAGCCGACGATGGCAACCCGTTGTGTCATTGTTTGAGTCCTCCCGGTGGCGAAGGCTGGTCCAGACGCGGCTTGTGCGCAAGCACCTGCCGTGGCACATCGCGCGCATGCTCCGTCTTGCCGCCCTCGCCGGCCTGCTGTTCGCCGCGTTCGCGTGGGTCCTTGCGCCATCTCCTGTCGCCGCGCAGAGCGGTGGCGGGGGTGCCGGCAGTTCTGTCGGTGGTGCCATACGGGGCGGCGGCACCAGCCTGCAGGACTCGATCACCCGCTCCCTCGGACAGCCGGCGCCGGCCAACGCGCCCGACCTGCTGCGCGAGACCGATGGGCTCATCACCCGATGGGAACAGGCGCTGGAGGTCTACCAGCTGATCGGTGGCCGCGCCGATCTCAGCCAGGAGCAGCTCGCGGTGATCCGCGGGCAGATCGTCGATACCAAGACCACGATCGAGGAGCATCGCCGCCAGCTTGACGCGCGGATCGCCGAGCAGCACGGGCAGCTCGACTCCCTCGGTCCGGTGCCCGACGACGGATTGGAGCCGGAGGCGGTGGCCCGGCGGCGCGCCGAACTGACCGACCGGGTTCGCGAGTTCGAGGGCCGGCAGAAGGAGATCGGTCTGCTGATCGAGCTGGCGGACCAGTTGGTGGAGCGGATCGGCGTCGCCCGCGTCACCGAACTGCGCGACCGCCTGTTCACCCAGTTCCCGGCACCGGTCCGCCCGGTGGTGTTTCTCGCGGGCCTGCGCGACGGCCTGACCGTCCTGGGCCGGATCATCGCCGCGCCGCTGACCGATGTCGGCCGCGGTTTCCAGCAGGCGACGGCGGCGCTGCCGCCGGTGATCGCGGTGACCGCGCTGGCCCTGGCGCTCTGGCTGGCATCGATCCTCTGGTTGGAACGCCGTTTCGGCCCCCACGGAGAGCCCCGCTCCTACTCCCGCAAGGTCCTAGCGGCGGTCATCGTCTCCGTATCTCGCGGCCTCGCCCCCGCCGCCGCCTTCGCAGCCCCGATCATGGTCATGGAGGAGCTGGCGGTCACCGCCGGACTGGCCTCCATCGTGCTGTCGTCGGCACAGGAGGCGCTGGTCCGCTTTCTTCTGCTGACCGGGCTGATCCGCGCCGCCCTGGCGCCGCAGGCCTCGCCCTGGCGGCTGCCGAACATTCCCGACGAGGCGGCGACGGCCATCTGGCGCCGGGCGCTGATCCTGCTGGCCACCCTGCACGTCGCCCTGTTCCTCATCGAGGTCGCTCAGAACCTCAACATCACGCCCGAACTGCGGTCCGGTTTCGCCCTGGTGTTCAGCGTGCTGATCGCCTCGAACCTGCTGGCGCTCCTGCGCCCCAGCTATTGGGAGCCGCAGAGCGCGCACGCCGAAAGCGACGACGAGTCGGACGATGCCCGCAGCGGGATCGATCCGGGCACGCTGATGCGATGGCTGCTGATCCTGGTGGCCATATCCGGCGTCGGCTTCGCCCTCGTCGGCTACAGCGAAGCGGCGATCTGGCTGCTGTCGAAGCTGATCGACGTCAGTTTCCTGGTTCTCGCCCTGGTCATGGCCCGCGGTCTGGTCCGCGACCTGGCAGGAATCGTCGACGATACCGGCACCCGGGCACACCGCTGGGTGCAGCGCCTGGCCGGAACCAGCGACGCGACGATCACCCGCACGGTGTTCTGGTTCAACATCCTGACCGACATGGCGACGCTCCTGCTCGCCCTGGTCGGCATCGCCCTGATCCTGGGCGTCAGCGTCGGCGACATGTACCTGGTCATGCAGCGGACCCTGAACGGGTTCGATGTCGGATCGGTCAGGATCTCGCCCGGCAACCTGCTGGCCGGCCTCCTCGCGTTCTTCGTCGCGCTGGTGGTGACCCGGATGATCCAGCGCGGACTGGTCCGCCGGATCTTCCCGCACACCCATATCGACACCGGCGTCCAACACTCGGTCACCGCCGGCATCGGCTATGTCGGCGTGACCGTCGCCCTGCTCACCGGTGTCGCGGTCGTCGGGTTCGACCTGTCCAACCTGGCGCTGATCGCCGGCGCGCTGTCCGTGGGTATCGGCTTCGGCCTGCAGGCGATCGTCAACAATTTCGTCTCCGGCCTCATCCTGCTGGCCGAACGCCCGGTGAAGGTCGGCGACTGGGTGAAGATCGGCGCCTTCGAGGGCACGGTGAAGCGGATCAACGTTCGCGCCACCGAGATTCAGACCTTCCAGCGGTCCGAGGTCATCATTCCGAACTCGGAGCTGATCTCCTCGGCGCTGATCAACTACACCCACAAGGACAAGTACGGCCGGATCGAGGTCCACGTCCCGGTGAGCTACGGCGAGGATCCGAAACGGGTCGGCGACCTCCTCCTGGAGATCGCCGGCGACCATCCGATGATCGCCAAGTGGCCGGAACCGTACCTGTATTTCCACGGGTTCGATGAGGTCGCGATGCGCATGCAGCTCCGCGTCTACCTCACCGACATCAACAATTTCCTCACGGTGACCAACGACCTGCACTTCGCCATCGCCGAACGTCTGCGCGAGGCCGGCATCGCGTTCGCCCGGCCGCATACCGACACCCGACTGCGCCGCGACGATGTCCAGGACCGGATGCTGGGGCCGACCCCGGCGGACCCGCCGACGCACAACGCCCCGCCGGGTGGCGAAATGGACAGCTAGGGCGCGTCAGCGACCGTCACATCGCCAACGCCCGCTCCCGCAGAACGAACTTCTGGATCTTGCCCGTCGATGTCTTCGGCAGATCGGTGAAAACGATGGTTCGTGGCACCTTGAAATGAGCCATGTGGTCGCGGCAGAACGCGACCACCTCCTCCGCCGTCAGGGCCTGGCCCGGCTTCGGGGTGACGAAGGCGCAGGGGCTCTCGCCCCACTTCTCGTCCGGCCGGGCAACGACCGCGGCCTCCATGATGCCCGGATGACGGAACAGCACGTCCTCGATCTCGAGTGACGAGATGTTCTCGCCACCGGAGATGATGATGTCCTTGGAGCGGTCCTTGACCTCGGCATAGCCGTCGGGGTGCATGACCGCCAGGTCGCCGGAGCGGAACCAGCCGTCGACGAAGGCCTTGGCCGTGGCGGCAGGGTTCTTCAGGTAGCCCTTCATCACCGTGTTGCCGCGGATGGCGATCTCGCCGATGGTCGCGCCGTCGCTCGGCACGTCGGCGCCGGTCTCCGGATCGACGACACGAAACCCCTCGAGCGTCGGATAGCCGACACCCTGGCGCGCCATCTTGCGGGCCTTGTCGTCGAGCAACAGTTCGTTCCATTCCGGTGGCCATGCGCAGATTCCGGACGGACCGTAGGTCTCGGTCAGGCCGTAGAGGTGGACGACCCTGAACCCCATCTGTTCCATGCCGGCGATCACCGCGCTCGGCGGGGCGGCGCCGCCGGTGCCGATGTTGATGGCGTGATCGAACCGGCGCTTCACCGCGTCCGGGGCGTGGATCAGCATGGTGAGTACGATCGGCGCGCCGCACATGTGCGTCACCTGATGCTCGCCGATCAGCTCGAAGATCAGCCCCGGGTCGACCTTGCGCAGGCAGACATGCGTCCCGCAGGCCGCCGTCACCCCCCAGGTGAAGGTCCAGCCGTTGCAGTGGAACATCGGCAGGGTCCAGAGGTAGCGCGCGTGCCGGTCGACCTGGAAGGCGATGGCATTGCCCATGCCGTTCAGGTAGGCGCCGCGGTGGTGATAGACCACGCCCTTCGGGTCGCCGGTGGTGCCCGAGGTGTAGTTCAGGCAGATCGCCTGCCACTCGTCCTCGGGCCAGGGCCAGTCGAACTCCGGATCGCCCTCGTTCAGGAACGCCTCGTACTCCACCTCGCCGAGCGGATCGCCGGACTCGGCCAGCATGTCGTCGATCCAGATCACCGTCGGCGCGCCCTTGCTCTGCGCCAGCGCCTCCGCCATCACGCCGGTGAACTCCCGGTCGACGAGAACGACCCTCGCCTCGCCGTGGTCGAGGATGAAGCCGATCGTCGCGGCGTCCAGGCGGGTGTTGATCGCGTTGAGGACCGCCCCCGACATCGGCACGCCATAATGCGCCTCGAGCATGGCCGGCGTATTCGGGGCCAGCACGGCCACCGTGTCCCCCACGCCGATCCCGCGGCGGGTCAGCGCCGAAGCGAGCCGCCGGCAGCGGGCGTAGGTCTCGGCGTATGTCTGACGGAGATCGCCGTGAATCACCGCCACCTTGTTGGGATAGGTGTGCGCGGCGCGGGCGAGAAAGTCGCTCGGCGTCAGCGGTGCGTAGTTTGCCGGCCGGCGCTCCAGGTCGCGGTCGTAGATCGAGTCTGTCATCGGTACGCGTTTCCTTAACGGGCGTTGCGCCTACCTTTTCCATCACCCGTTCAAAGGTCAAGCACCGCTGATCGACCCCCGGGTTGTATGCAGTACACCGGCACGCTAGGTTCCGCTCATGCGTATCGACATCTTTTCCGACGTCATCTGTCCGTGGTGCTTCATCGGCAAGCGCCGGCTTGAGCGCGCCCTCGCCCAGCGACCCCAGGGCGAGGTCGAGATTCACTGGCGGGCCTTTCAACTCAACCCCGACATGCCGGTCCAGGGCATGCCGCGCCAGGCCTACCTGCAGGCCAAGTTCGGCGGCGCCGAACGGGCGGCGCAGATCTACGAGACCATCCGCGAGAACGGGAAGAAGGAAGGCATCGACTTCCAGTTCGACAGCATCGCCAGGACGCCGAACACGGTGCGGGCGCACCGGCTGATCCGTTTCGCCAGCGACCGTGGCGCCTCGGACGTCCTCGTCGAGCGGCTGTTCACCGGGTACTTCTACGACGGCATGGACATCGGCGACGTCGAAACCCTCGCCGCGATCGCCGAGGAGGCGGGCCTAGACCCTGCCGAGGCCAGGACGTTCCTGGAGAGCAACGAGACCGTCGCCGACGTGCTCGCCGAGACACGCTTCGCCTACGAGAACGGGATCAACGGCGTGCCCTGCTTCATCTTCGACCGGCGCTACGCGCTGGCCGGCGCCCAGGAGCCGGCGGCCTTCTTCCCGCTGTTCGAACTGGTGCAGAACGAGGCCGCCAACCGGCCCGCCGCGGCGAACATGGCCTGATCCGGGCGGTCAGCACCGCTCGGTCATCCACGTGGCGACCTGCTTGTGCTGCACCTCGGTCTGCGAGTAGGTGCGGTAGTAGTTCATCAGGTCGCGCAGCGGCTCGGCCATCCGGTTGAAGCCCGAGATGAAGGCGACGATCACGCCGACCTCAGTGTCGCCCTGAACCACCATCCATCCACCGAAGGAGAGCACCAGAAGCGGCGCCGCCGCATTCAGGAAGTTCAGCATCGCCTTGCCCGCGAACTTCCAGGCGAGATAGCGCATCCGGTTCGTGAACAGGCCATCGACCTCCGAGGCCGTACGCTCCTCGATGGCATCGTCACCGGTGCCTTCCGCAACCTCCTCGCTCAGCGAGCGCATCAGCTCGGTCCGCCGCTCGACCAGGGCATTCAATCGGCGCTGGATCACCGGGATGACGATCACCTGCGGACCGAGGAAGGCCAGGCTGACCATCGCGATCAGCGGCTCGACCGCGACCATGTAGACCATGACGGCGATCAGCACGCCGGTCTGGGCCACCGGATCGGAGACCCCGTCGCCGACGAATCCGCCGATCGCCTCGATCTCGCTGTTCACGATGGAAACCGCGGCCCCGCCCTCGCCGTCCTCGCGCGACTGCCGGCCGTGAAGGGCGATGATCCGGTTCCGGCAGTAAGCGATGGCGCTCTCGGCCAGCCAGCCCTGGTACAGCCGCAGCATGAACTTCACGCTGCCGTTCAGGACGATGACGACGAGATAGGCGATCGCCAGCATCACCAGGAGATCGGTGTCGCCGGGCCGCAGGGCGTCGTCGATGATCCGGCGCTGGATCTCCAGCGGCGCGACGGTCAGCACGGCGACCGCAAGCGCGAGGGCGCAGGCCGGCAGCTGATACCAGCCGCTGGTCCGCCGTATGAAGGTCGCCAGGTTGGGCGCCGGCCGATCGTCGCCGATCTCCGGGATGCGTCTGGGCGTCATCGGAAACACGAGGTTACCTCCCCTGCTCGCCCGGCGGCGGAGAGGCCGGCGGTTCCAGTGAGCAGACCGTGGAGGGTGCGCGATTATTCCGGTTCTGTCGCCGGCCGAGGACAGATGCTCACGCCGCCAGGGCGGCCAGTTCCTCCATCAACCGGGTCAGGCCAAGCACGCGCTGCTCCGGCCGGTTCCACGCACGCCGGTAGACCAGCTTGTGATCCGGGCGCAGCTGGACCGACCCGGCCTGCTGCTGCATGAAGGTCACAAGTTTGTCCGGGTGGGCGAAACTGTTGTTGCGGAAGGCGACGATCGCGCCCTTCGGTCCGGCGTCGACCTTCTCGATGCCGGCCGTCCGGCAAAGCCCCTTGATCGCCACGACCTTCAGCAGGTTGTCGACCTCCGCCGGGGTCGGGCCGAAGCGGTCGGCCAGTTCCGCGGCGAACCCGTCGATCTCGTCCTGATCGACCAGCATGGCGATCCGTCGGTACAGGCTCATGCGCACCGACAGGTCCGGGACGTAGGCATCGGGTATCAGCACCGGCATGCCGATGGCGATCTGCGGCGTCCAGGAGCTGTCCTCCGGCGAGACGCCTTCGCCCGACCGCGCCGCCTCGACGGCCTCACGCAGCAGTTCCTGATAAAGCTCGATCCCCACTTCCTTGACCTGACCCGACTGCTCCTCTCCCAGCAGGTTGCCGGCCCCGCGAATGTCCATGTCGTGGCTGGCCAGCGAGAATCCCGCGCCGAGACTGTCCAGGGTCTGCATCACTGCCAGGCGGCGTTTCGCGATCGGCGGCAGGACCCGGGTCGGGTGGGTCGTCAGATAGGCGTAGGCACGGGTCTTCGACCGCCCGACCCGGCCACGAAGCTGGTACAGCTGGGCGAGACCGAACATGTCGGCGCGATGGATCACGATGGTGTTGGCGGTCGGAATGTCGAGACCCGATTCGACGATGTTGGTGGACAGCAGAACGTCGAAGTTTCCGTCGGTGAAGGACGTCATCACGTCCTCCAGTTCGGTCGGCGCCATCCGGCCGTGGGCGAGGCCGATGCGCAGGTCCGGCACCAGCTTCATCAGCCGCTCGTGGACGCGGCTCAGGTCCTCGATCCGGGGGCAGACGTAGAAGGTCTGGCCACCACGGTAGCGCTCGCGCAGCAGGGCTTCGCGGATGATGACCCCGTCATAGGGCATGACGAAGGTGCGGACCGCCAGCCGGTCCACGGGCGGTGTGGCGATCAGGCTCATCTCCCGCACGCCCGACAACGCCATCTGCAGGGTACGGGGGATCGGCGTCGCCGTCATCGTCAGGACGTGAACTTCCTTGCGCAGGTCCTTCAACCGCTCCTTCTGGCCGACGCCGAAATGCTGCTCCTCGTCGACGATGACGAGGCCCAGGTTGTTGAACTGGACCTGTTTGGACAGAACGGCATGGGTGCCGACGACGATGTTCACGTCGCCGCTGCGCAGTCCCTCCTTGATCTCGTTCGCCTCCTTCGTCGTCACCAGTCGCGAGAGCTGGGCGACGCGCAGCGCGAACCCCTGGAAGCGGTCGCGGAAATTGCGGAAGTGCTGACGGCAGAGCAACGTGGTGGGAACCACGACCGCCACCTGGAAGCCCTGGGCCGCGGCGACCAGGGCGGCGCGCAGGGCCACCTCCGTCTTGCCGAACCCGACATCCCCGCACACAAGCCGGTCCATCGGCCGGGCCGACCCCAGGTCCTCCAGCACGTCGTCAATCGCCTTGAGCTGATCGTCGGTCTCGGTGAACGGGAACCGGGCGCAAAACTCGTCATAGGTGCCGGGCGGCGGATAGAGCGGCTCGGTCTTGCGCAGCTCGCGCTCGGCGGCGATGCCGATCAGCGCCTCCGCCATGTCGAGCAGGCGCTTCTTGACGCGCGCCTTGCGCGCCTGCCAGCCGACCCCGCCAAGCTTGTCGAGCTGCGCCTTGGTCTCCTGGCTGCCGTAGCGCGACAGAACGTCGATATTCTCGACCGGCACGAACAGCTTGTCGCCGCCGAGATACTCGAGCCGCAGCACGTCGTGCGGCGCGCCGCCGATCTCCAGCGTCTCCAGTCCCAGGTAGCGGCCGATCCCGTGCTCGGTATGGACGACGTAATCGCCCTGCTCGAGGGAGGAGACCTCGCGTAGGAAATCCTCGCCCCGCCGCTTGCGCCGCCGCGACGGACGTACCAGCCGCTCGCCGACAATATCGGGTTCGGAGATCACGGTGATCTCGCCCCGCCGGTAGCCGCGCTCCAGCGGCAGGACCGCCGTCGCCACGGTGGCCGGCGGCAGTTCCAGCGCGGCCCGCAAGGTATCCGCCGCCTCTATGGCGTCGATGCCATGGTCGCGCAGCAGATGCGCCAATCGGTCCCGGGACCCGTCGCTGTAGCCGGCGACCACGACCCGCCTGCCCTTGGCGATCTCCTCGACGACACTGTCGCGCACCGCGTCGTACACCGCCGATCCGCCCCGCGCCCGCGCCTCGGCGAGGTCGACCCCGGCGCTCGCGGCGAAGTCGATCACCGCGCCATCATCGGGGAGCGCGAACGGAGTGAAGGCGCCGACCGCGCGGTCGGCCAGCAGGGCCGCCCAGTCGGCGGGCGCGAGATAGAGCGCGTCGGACGCCAGCGGCCGGTAGATCCCGCCCGCTTCCGCACCGCCGGCACGCAGCATCTGAACACGGGAGTCGTGATATTCGGCGATCTGCTCGAACCGGGCGGCGGCGACCTCCGCAGCCTGGTGGTCGAGGGTCACCGGCGCGTCGCCCACATAGTCGAGCACCGTGTCGAGGCGGTCGTGGAACAGCGGCAGCCAGTGCTCCATCCCGCCGTGGCGCCGGCCGGCCGATACCGCCTCGTAGACCGGATCCGCCGTTACCTCGGCGCCGAACAGCGCCCGGTAGCCGGAGCGGAAGCGCTGGATCGTCGCATCGTCCAGCAGAACCTCGCCAACCGGAAGGAAGGCGACGCTTCGGCGCTTGCCCGTGGTCCGCTGCGTCATCGGATCGAAGCGCCTGACCTCCTCCAGGTCGTCACCGAAGAAGTCGAGCCGCACCGGCTCTTCCGTACCGGTCGGGAACACGTCGACGATACCGCCGCGCACGGCATACTCGCCGGGTTCGCGCACGGTGTCCGAGCGGCCGTAGCCGTTGCGGGTGAAGAAGGCGGTCAGGTCGTCCAATGGCATCGACTGACCGACCTTGAGCACGAGGGTCGCGCCGTCGAAGAACGCTTTCGGAGGCACCCGCTGCAGTGCCGCGTTGACCGTCGTCAGAACCACCGTCGGCTTTGCCGAGCGCTTGCGTACCGCCAACCGGGCCAGCGTGTCGATCCGGCGGCTGACGATCTCCGTGTTCGGGGAGACCCGATCGTAGGGCAGGCAATCCCAGGCCGGCAGTTGCAAGATCCGCAGATCGGGGTCGAAGAAGGCGACGGCCCTCGCCAGGGCTGCCACGCGCGCATCGTCGCGCGCCACATGCAGCACAAGGCCCCGGTCGCGGGTGAGCGCGGCGACGGCCTCGGCATCGACGCCTTCCGGCGCCGAGGCGATGGCCACCCGCCCGACCGCCTTCGGAAAACCCGCAAACAACCTGTCGTGGTCGCCGACCAGGTCCATGGCGTCGGTCCCCTCTCCCGTCAGGCGCGTGTCAGGTCGAAGTCGCGGATCATCTGAAGCACCGGCGTGCGGAATTCGTCCGGTGGCGTCTCCTGCCCGGTGATCCAGGTGTAGAGTCGCGGATCCTCGATGGTGAGCAGGGCCTCGTAGTCGTCCAGATCGGACTCCGTGAGCCCGCCCAGATGGGTTTCGGCGAAGGCACCGAGCAGCAGGTCGGTCTCCTTCGTGCCCGTATAGGTGCTTCGGTAGCGCAGGCGCTTGCGGCGGGCTTCGAGTGTCTCCGTCATGCGGCCCTCCTCTTCAAGCTGTCATGGTCTCGCAATACCGGGCTGTGGGATATAAAGCAGGGTGCCACCCGAGACCACCCCCAGGCGAGACGACAGAGCGAGCTGCGACCTTGCGCCCCGAGATCCTCTTCCCGCTGTTCGCCGATGTCGGCCGGCTCGCCGGCATCGGTCCGCGCTACGCCAAGCTGATCGAGAAGGCGGCTGGACCGCAGATCGTCGACCTGCTCTGGCACCTGCCGAACGGGCTGGTCGACCGCCGGTTCTCGCCGACGGTCGCCGAGGCGCCGGACGGCATGATCGCCACCCTCACGGTGACGGTCCTGCGGCACGAGCCGGGGCGAGGCCGCGCGCCCTACCGCGTCGTCTGCGCCGACGAGACCGGCGAGATCGAACTGGTCTATTTCCACGCCAAGGGCGACTGGCTAGAGAAGCTGCTTCCCATTGGCCTGCAGCGGGTGATCAGCGGAAAGGTCGAGCGGTTCCGCGGCAAGGCGCAGATGTCGCATCCGGACCACGCCGTCCCGGTGGCGGAGGCGGAAAGCGTGCGCGTCGTCGAACCGGTTCACCCCTCCACCGACGGCCTGCATCAGCGCACCCTGCGCAAGGCGATCGACGGCGCGCTCGCCCGCCTGCCCGTCCTGGAAGAGTGGATCAACCCAACGCTCGTACAGCAGCGCGGCTGGCCGGCGTGGGAAGCGGCCGTGAGCGCCGCCCATCACCCGCAGGGCCGCCCGGACCTCGAGCCGACCGCCCTGCCCCGTCAGCGACTGGCCTATGACGAGATCCTGGCCAACCAGCTCGCCCTGGCGCTGGTCCGCGCGCGGATGAAGCGGCAGAAGGGCCGCATACTGAAGGGCGACGGACACCTGCGGGACGCGATCCTGACCGGGCTGCCGTTCAGACTCACGGGGGCGCAGCGCGCGGCCCTGGCCGAGATTGATGGCGACATGGCCGCCGGCAACCGCATGCTGCGCCTGCTTCAGGGCGATGTGGGCAGCGGCAAGACACTGGTCGCGCTGATCGCCATGGCAAACGCCGTCGAGTGCGGGGCACAGGCGGCGCTGATGGCCCCGACCGAGATCCTCGCCCGCCAGCACTTCGCGACGATCGAGCCGCTGGCCCGCGCCGCCGGCATCCGCTGCGAGATCCTCACCGGCAGGGACAAGGGCAAGACCCGAGGTGCGATCCTGGGGCGCATCGCAGAGGGGTCGGCGCAGATCGTTGTCGGCACCCATGCCCTGTTCCAGGAGGACGTGGCGTTCCGCGACCTCGCCCTCGCGGTGATCGACGAACAGCACCGCTTCGGCGTGCATCAGCGCATGGTGCTGGGCGACAAGGGCCAGGGCGTCGACATCCTGGTGATGACGGCGACGCCGATCCCCCGGACCCTGGTGATGACCGCCTACGGCGATCTCGATGTCTCGCGACTGACCGAGAAGCCGCCTGGGCGCCAGCCGATCGACACGCGCGTCATCGCCAACGACCGGCTGATGGACGTCGTCGACGGGGTCGCACGACGCATGGAGGCGGGCGCCAAGGTCTATTGGGTGTGCCCCCTGGTCGAGGAGTCGGAGGCCCTCGACGTCGCCGCCGCCGAGGAGCGCGCCACGACCCTGCGCGAACGGTTCGGCGAGCGGGTCGGGCTGATCCATGGCCGCATGAAGGGCGCCGACAAGGACGCGATGATGGCGTCGTTCAAGGACGGTCCGGTCGATCTGCTGGTCGCCACCACGGTGATCGAGGTCGGTGTCGACGTGCCCGACGCCACGGTCATGGTGATCGAACACGCCGAGCGCTTCGGTCTCGCCCAGCTGCACCAGCTGCGCGGCCGGATCGGTCGCGGCGACAAGGCCTCGACCTGCCTGCTGGTCTACGCGGCGCCGCTGAGCGAGACCGGACGGGCACGCCTCTCGGTCATGCGCGAGAGCGAGGACGGGTTCCGCATCGCCGAAGAGGATCTGAAGCTGCGCGGCGCCGGCGAGGTCCTGGGCACCCGCCAGAGCGGCCTGCCGACCTTCCGCCTCGCCGATGCCGCCGCCCATGACGACCTGTTCGAGGTCGCCCGCGATGACGCACGCCTGCTGCTGGACAAGGACCCGGAGCTTGAGGGGCCGCGCGGCAGGGCGGTTCGCACCCTTCTCTACCTGTTCGAGCGGGACGCCGCCGTGCGATATCTCAGGGGAGCTTGAGGGAGGACGACGATGAAGCTCCTGCTGATCCAGGGCGCCAACATGGAATGGCTCGGCAAACGCCAGCCGGAGTTCTACGGCACGACCACTGCCGCTGAACTGGATGCCATGCTCCATGAGGAAGCGAAACGCCACGGCGTCGAACTGGAGATCGTCTACACCAACGTCGAGGGCGAAGCGATCAGCCGGATCTACCAGGCGGCGCGCGACGGCGTCGACGGGGTGATGATGAATCCCGCCGGATTCAGCTATGCCGGATACGCGCTCCGCGACTGTCTGATCGGCGCGGATCTGCCTTACGTGGAAGTCCACATGACCAATATCGAGGCGCGCGGCTTCCACTCCGTCGTCGCGGTCGCCGCCGACGGGCTGGTGACGGGCATGGGCATCGATTCCTACAGGCTCGGTCTCGATGCCCTGATCCGGTTGGTCCGGCGCAACGCGTCCGACTGATCAGGCGGTCAACCCGAAGGCGGCGCGGATCGACCTGGCGGAGTCCGCGATCGTCTGACGCGCCACGTCGACGATCGCGAAGGCGCGGAGATAGCCGTGGATCATGCCGGGATAGTCGATGTACTCGACCGGAACCCCGTCGGCCTTCAGTTTCTCGGCATACGCCAAACCCTCGTCCTTGAGCGGGTCGAAACCGGCCGTCGTCACCAGCGCCGGCGCGACCCCGGCGAGACTGCCGGCGCGCAGGGGCGAGCACTTTGGATCGCTACGGTCCCCCATGTCGGGCGCGTAAAGATCCTTGAACCAGGCGATGGCGTCGCGGGTCAGGAAATAGCCATCGGCGAACGCGTCGACCGATCCGCCCTGCGCGAGGTAGTCCGTATTCGGATAGACCAGCCACTGGAAGCACGGCGAGATCGCGTCGCCGCGGGTCTCGTTGCTGACGACCGCCGCCAGATTGCCGCCGGCGCTGTCGCCGCCGACCGCGATCCGCGCCGCATCGACGCCGAGTCCGTCGGCATGCGCAGCGACCCAGCGGAACGCCGCGATCGCATCCTCCGCGGCGCCCGGAAACGGTGTCTCGGGCGCAAGTCGGTAGTCGATCGAGATCACCGTGCAGGGGACAGCCTCGGCGATCGCGCGACAGATCGGGTCGTGGCTGTCGAGGGATCCGAAGACCATGCCGCCGCCGTGATAGTAGATCAGGGCCGGCCCCGGCTCATCGACCGCATCCTCCGGTCTGTAGAGCCGATAGCCGATCTTGCCCCCGGGGCCGTCGAAAGAGGCGTTCTCCACCGCCCGGAAGCGCCCGCCATAGGGTTTCGCGCGATCAACGGATTCCTGGACCCGGCGGCGCGCTTCGACCGGATCGTCGGTGTCGAAGGGCGAACCGATATCGTTGATCGCGGCGAGCAGTTCGACACATTGCGGGTCCAGGGCCATGGGCTGCCTCTCCTCGGCGTTTTCTTGATTTGATGTGGGTCGGGATCCGACGCGGGTCCCCTGATCGTAGCGTCCTGCCGCCGCAAAGAGAACGGCCGCTCCGAGGTTCGGAGCGGCCGCATTGTTTCGTTCGCGGAGGGGCGGCGCTACCCGCCCCCGAACACCTGTTCGGGTAGCCAAAGCGCCAGTCCCGGGAATTCGAGCACCGCCAGGATGCCCAGCACCTGCAGGGCCACGAACGGGATGATGCCGAAATAGATGTCCTGCATCTTCACCGACGAGGGTGCGACTCCCTTCATGTAGAACAGCGCGAAGCCGAAGGGTGGCGTGAGGAACGATGTTTGTAGGTTCGTCGCTACCAGGATAGCGAACCAGTATATGACCTGCGCCTCTAGATACTGGGTCTCCGCCATGCTCGACGGCGCGTCTATGCCCAGATGGGAGGCGAAGGCCGGCGCCATCGTCCGGATCACCGGCGCGAAGACCGGCAGGATGATCAGGGTGATCTCCAGGAAGTCGAAGAAGAAGCCCAGCAGGAAGATCGCGAACATCAGCATGAACAGGAGCGCCCAGGGGCTCAGCTCCAGCCATTCGATGAACTCGATGATCAGGTCCTCTCCGTAGACGTTCCGGAAGATCGTCGAGAAGGCCGTGGCGCCGACGAAGATGAAGAAGATCATCGCCGTCGTCAGCGCCGTGCGGTGGATCACCTGGGTCAACACATCCCGCGTGAGCGTGCGGTTGAACCAGGCAAGGACCAGCGAACCGAAGGCACCGACACCGGCCGCCTCGGTCGGCGTCGCCCAACCCGCGAAGATCGACCCCAGCACCATGACGATCAGGAAGATCGGCGGGACGAAACCCCGCAGGATACCGCCGAGCATGGTGTCGCCCTCGGCACGCCCAAGGATCATGCACGACGCGAAGATCGCCAGGAACGCCATCAGGCCCCAGTTCACCATATCGTCGCCGATCAGGGTCTCGCCGAGATACGCGACCAGGACGATACCGCCGACGACGAAGAACAAGCGGGCGATGCTCTTCTTCTCGGTCGGATCGAGGACGATCGCGTCCTTCGGCAGCGGCGGCGCCAGATGCGGCTGCAGCGTGCATCGGGTCACGATGTAGAAGAAGTAGAGACCCGAGAGCACCAGCCCTGGAAAGATCGCGCCGATGAAGAGGTTACCGACCGACACCGCCAGCAGGTTGGCCATCAGCACCAGCATGATGCTCGGCGGGATCAGAATGCCGAGCGTCGCCGACGCCGCGATCGTTCCCGTGGCAAGCTGGGGATGATAGCCACGCTGCAGCATCGCCGGCAGCGCCAGCAGGGTCATCATCACTACCGAGGCGCCGATGATGCCGGTCGTCGCCGCCATGATCGTACCCATGACGGTGACCGACAACGCCAGCGCGCCCGGCACCCGGCGCAGCATCACCTGCAGAATGTGCAGCAGATCCTCGGCGACCCGGGACTTCTCCAGCATCGTGCCCATGAACACGAAACAGGGGACCGCCACCAGGATGGGGTTCTGCACGGCGCCGGACGCGCCGTCACCGCCCCAGACCCGCTGGATCACCTGGAAGAAGACAGCGAAATCGAGGAACTCCAGGTAAATGGCGAGGCCACCGAAGAGCACCGAGATGCCGCCCAGCGCGATCGCCACCGGCAGGCCGGTGAACAGCGTCAGCGCCAGCGCCAGAAACATATAGGCGCCGATATAGTCGTACAGATGATCGTAGATCGCTTCGAAGAGCTCCATCGATCAGTTCCCCCCAGCCTGCTTGAGCGCCTCTTCCGTCGCACGGCGGGCGGCTTCGAGCTCTTCATGATCGTCTGCAAAGATCTCCAGGCCCTCGACGGCCTCTTCCTGCGCGTCCCGGTCGCCGAACAGGTAGGCGATCAACCGGAACAGGGTCGCGAGCACCGCCAGCATCGTGACGATGAAGCCCCACAGCATGAAGCTCTTGATGAACCAGCGCTGGCCGATCCCCGTCATGGACTCGGAGCCTTCTCCCTGGTGGAAGGAAAGCTCGGTCATCTGGAAGGAGTACCAGATCATCAGGACCAGGAACGGGAAGCCGAAGAACAGCAGCCCAAGGATCTCGATCCAGGCCTGGGGTCGGCGCGACAGCATCTCGCGAAACACGTCGACGCGGACATGGGCATTGGCCAGGTAGCCGAAGCCGAAGGACAGCATCAGCAGCATGGCGTGGAAATGCCACTGCAGATCCTGGAGGATCGTCGAGATTGAGTAGCCGGAAGAGGCTGTGTATCCGGCAAACAGCAATCGAGTGAAGTCAAGCTTCCGGGTAACGACGTCGAAGATGATCACTGCGATCAGCGGGATCATGATCCAGCCGATCGTCTGCCCGATCGATCTCGCGATTCGATCGAACAGCCCGGCCACGCTTAAGAGTGCGCCCATCGGTCCGCTTTCAGTTGGTTTCCACCCAGGCCCGCGCGTCACCGCACAACGGCCGCTCTCATGTCATGTCTTGCATAAGTGAAAAACGGCGGCGTGCACGCCGCCGTTTTCCATCATGTGGAAATGGCCGAAGCCACAGAGCTTCTGAAGAGACCGATTACTTCAGGTAACCGCGCTCACCCCAGACCTTGTAGGCCTCGTGGAAGGCGCTGTAGCTGTCCCACAGCTTCTTCACATCCGGGTTCGCGGCGATTTCCTCGGCCAGAACCTCAGCCCACTTCTCGCGCAGGGTGTCGAGGACGTCGTCCGACCAGGTCACGTTGGTGACACCGTCCTTCTCGTTGGCGATCATCGCGGCCGGCTGCAGCGCCTCGCCCTCGGCGAGCTCGACGCCGATGTTGGCCGTGCAGGCAACCTCGAACTGCGCCTTCTTGACGTCTTCCAGTTCGTCCCACTTGCCCTGGTTCACCAGGATTTCGTTCGTGGTCGACTGCTGGTGCCAGCCCGGGAAGTAGTTGTACTTGGCGATCTGGTAGAAGCCGTAGGACCGGTCGATCGCCGGCATCGAGAACTCGGTGGCGTCGATGGTGCCGAGCTCCAGGGCCGGGTAGATGTCGCCGCCGGCAAGCTGCTGGGTCGAGACACCAAGCTTCTGCATGACCTTCGCGCCGACACCGAAGAAGCGCATCTTCAGGCCCTTCAGCTGGTCGAGGCTCTCGATCGGCTCACGGAACCAGCCGGAAGTCTCCGGCGGGATCATGCCGCAGTAGAAGTACTTGATGCCGTCGCGGGCGTACAGTTCTTCACCGATCTCGACACCGCCACCGTACTGCAGCCAGGCATTGAACTCGAGGGCACCCGGGCCGAACGGCCAGGTCGACAGGAACGCGAAGGCCGAGTTCTTGCCCTGGTTGGCGCCCGGAGTGCCGTAGGCGGCGTCGAACGCGCCCTGGCTGACCGGATCGTAGTACGCATAGCCACCGGCCAGCGCGCCCGGCTCGAACACCTTGATGTCGAAGTCACCGTCGGAGATGTCCCGCACCCAGTCCGACACACGGTGGCCGACCGCGCCGATGACCGCGACCTGCTCGCCGAACGCCGAGTGCATCTTCCAGCGGACTTTACGCGCTTCGGCATCGCCCGAAGCAGCCGACAGCACAAAGGCTGCGGCGGCCGCGACGAGGCCAGCCTTCTTCAGCATTTTCAAAGACATAGAGGTAACCTCCCTGATTTATCGCGGGTTATTGTTTTTATCCCCGCATCCCACGATCAACGCGATCGATTGATCGGTTGGTTCGATCTATTGATCGCCGACACCTTACCGGAACACGGCAGGTTTATGTCAATAGACCATTTGCCAATTGGCAACGATCAGGGGGTTGTCATGGCGAGGCGACCATTTTGCCGCATGAATCTTCTGCCCCGCCCCGGATGCCTCCGGTGTCATCGGGTACGGGCCGCCGCGACCTGTTCCGCCGTCGGGATCGGAGTTACCGCGCCAAGGCCAGTCGTGGTGAGCGCGGCGGCGACGGAGGCGTACTGACCGGCCGTCACCGGATCGTCGCCGGCGGCGATCCGTGCCAGGAATGCGCCGTCGAACGTGTCGCCCGCACCGGTCGCGTCGATCGGCGTCACCCGGTGCGGCGGGACCCGCCAACGCGCCTCCCGCGTCGCGATCAGTGCCCCTTCCTCGCCCATCTTCAGCGCCACGATCCCCGGTCCCATTTCCAGATAGGCGTCGGCGATCGCGTCGGGCTCCTCCAGGCCGGTGAGGATTCGCGAGTCGTCGATCGACGGCAGGGCGATGGTGCACCGCGCCATGGCCGCGTGCATCACGGCGCGGGCGCGATCGAGATCCCAGAGCTTGAGGCGCAGGTTGGTGTCGTAGGCCACCTCGCAGCCGGCGGCCCGCGCCGCATCGACGAGCCGGTCGCCGGCGGCGCACGGCCCCTCGCCGATCGCCTGGCTGATCCCCGAGAGTTGGACGATGCGGGTGCGCGGCAGCACCTCCAGGGGGAGGTGTTCGGGGCCGTATCGGCTGGCGGCCGAACCGGCGCGGTAATACGCGAAGTCCCGACCCGCCGGGCTCGGGGTGATGATGTAGAGGCCGGTCGGCGCCGACGGATCCGTGCGTACGTGGTCCGTCGCCACGCCCTCGCGGCCCCACAACGCGGACAGTTCGCGACCGAAGGCGTCATCGCCGACGGCCGAGACATAGCCGACGCGCGCGCCCTGCCGCGCCGCCGCGATCGCGCAGTTGGAGGTATCGCCGCCATAGCCCGACTTGTAGTCGCCGGAGACCATGCGGGTGAGTTCCATCATCGCCTCGCCGAAGCAAAGCAGGTCGTAGTCCATCGTCTGCATCCTCCCTTTCGCGCCTCTTCGCGGTCCGCGACCGAGCCTATGATGCGTTCCGTATTGCGAAAAGCTCACCTTGCCAGCTTGCGCGGGCCCTTGGCTTCGGGCCACCATCGGCGATGACAGACAGGCGGGCCGTCCGGCCCAGCCGGTGACAAAAGCATCCATAGGGGACGGAAACGATGACCGACATCACGGCGGCAGATCTCGAACGCCTGACCGAATGGGATACGCCCACCATCTGCAACGGGCTGGAAGTGACGAATCCGGAGCGCCGCGCGCTCGGCTTCACGACTGGCCAGATGGTCTGCGCCTTCCCGGAGCTGAAGCCGATCTGCGGTTTCGCCCGCACCGCCACGATCCGCGCCATGGCACCGGCCCGGCGCACCGCCGCCGAGAACGTCGCCGCCCGCCAGGCGTATTACGACTATGTCGCCAACGGCGGCCCGTCCCCGGCGATCACCGTCATCCAGGACCTCGACAGCGAGCCCGGCTTCGGCGCCTTCTGGGGAGAGGTCAACACCGCCATCCACAAGGGACTCGGCGCGCTCGGCGTGGTGACCGACGGATCGATTCGCGATCTCGATGCCTGCGCCCCCGGCTTCCAACTGGTCGCGCGCAAGGTCGGACCGAGCCATGCGCACGTCCACGTGGTCGACCACGGCGGCCAGGTGAACATCTTCGGCATGATCGTCAACGACGGCGACATCATCCACGCCGATCGGCATGGGGCCGTCGTCATCCCGCCCGAGTCTGTTAAGACCCTGCCCGACGCCATCGATCTGCTGACCCGGCGCGAGGCGGTCGTTCTGGACGCCGCCCGCGCGCCGGACTTCGACTTCGAGAAGCTCAAGGCCGCGATGGGCCAGTCGGCGGACATTCACTGAGGCGGCATCGATGGCAACGAACAAGAAGAAGGTCCTGATCGTCGGGCCGATCCACGATCACGGGATGGATCTGCTCGCCGCGCGCGACGATGTGACGGTCGAGGTGATCGACACCCTCGACCCCGAGGTGATCCAGAAGCATGCCGCCGACGCCCACGGTATCGGCGTGCGGGTTGCGAAGATCAACCGCGCGGTGATCGAGAACGCGCCGAACCTCCAGGTCGTCTCGCGCCACGGCGTCGGCTACGACAGCGTCGACGTCGAGACTCTGACCGAACGCGGCATCCCGCTCTGCATCGCGCCGCGCTCGAACGCGCCGTCGGTGGCCGAGCAGGCGATGATGTTCATGCTGGTGCACGCCAAGAAGATGCACGTCCTGGATCCGATGGTCCGGGCTGGCGAGTGGAACCGGCGCTCGGAGGTCGAAGCCTTCGACCTGGCCGGCCGGACCCTGCTGATCTGCGGCCTGGGCCGCATCGGCTCGCGGCTGGCCAAGCGGGCGCTCGCCTTTGACATGAAGGTGTTCGGCTACGACCCGTATATCGACCAGGACAAGATCCGGGCGATGGGCATCGAGCCGGTGGCCGACTTCCGCGCCGTGCTGGGCGAATGCCACATGGTCAGCGTCCACTGCCCGCGCAACAAGGAGACGATCGGCCTGATCGGCAAGAAGGAGCTCGACGCCCTTCCCGCCGGCTCGCTGGTGATCAACTGCGCGCGCGGCGGCATCGTCGACGAACCCGCCCTGCTCGACGCGGTCCGCTCCGGTCGCGTGGTCGGCGCCGGCCTCGACGTGTTCGACGAGGAACCGGCCTTCGAGCACCCGTTCTTCGGCGAGCCGAACATCCTCATGACCCCGCATTCCGCGGGCATGAGCCTGGAGGCCCGCCAGCGCTCGTCCTACCAGACCGTCGAGAACATCCTGGCGGTCTTCGACGGCACTCTCGACCCGGATGTGGTCGTCAACAAGGAGGTCCTCTCCTAAGAGGCCCCCGACATCGGAGGAAACGCCATGAACAGCCGCCTGCACGACGTCTGGGCCGCCGACCGCGGCGCCCTGAACGGCTGGCTTTCGATTCCGTCCACGGTGACCGCCGAGATCGCGGCGCTGCAGGACTACGACAGCCTCACCTTGGACCTGCAGCACGGCCTGGTCGACTACCAGACCGCGCTCGAACTGATGCAGGCCGTCCACGGCCACGGCAAGACGGTGCTCGCCCGGGTGCCGTGGAACGAGCCGGGCATCATCATGAAGCTGCTGGACGGCGGCGCATTGGGCATCATCTGCCCGATGATCAACACCGCAGAGGAGGCAGAGCGCTTCGTCGGCGCCTGCCAGTACGCGCCGCGCGGCTACCGGTCGTCGGGTCCGACCCGGGCCGGGCTGATCTATCCGGACTACTTCAAGTCGGCCAACGACACGATCGTCACCCTGGCGATGATCGAGACCGTGCAGGCGGTAGAAAACCTGGACGGTATCCTGGCGACCCCGAACCTGACCGGCGTCTATGTCGGTCCGGGCGACCTCGCCGTCTCCATGGGCAAGCCTCCGGCGCTCGACCACACCGAGCCGGAGATGGCCGGCATGATCGACGGCATTCTGAAGAAGACCAAGGCCGCCGGTCTGAAATGCGGCATGCACTGCCTGAGCCCGGCCTTCATGGCCGACGCGGTCAAGCAGGGGTTCGACTTCGTCACCCTCTCCAGTGACGTGCGGATCTTCACCGCCGGCGAGGCCGCAGGCGTGTCCGAGTTCCGCAAGCTGGGCGGTGGCGAGCGATGAGCGCAGCACCGTCGGTCCGCCGCGACGGGGATCAGGTCTTCGTCCCCGTCGAGGTGATGACCCGGATCGGCCGGGCGACCTTCGAGGCCAGCGGCTGCGCGCCGCAGGAGGCCGACACCATCATCACGCGGCTGGCCGGCGCCAATCTCCGCGGCCATGACAGCCACGGCGTGATTCGACTGCCGCGTTACGTGCAGTGGATCGACGAAGGCCGGCAGGTGCCGAACCAGACCGTCGACGTTCTGCTCGACCAGCCGAGCTTCGCCGTGATCGACGGCAAGTTCGGGTTCGGCCAGAGCATCGGCGAGCAGACGGTCGATATCGGCGTGACCAAGGCCAAGGCACACGGCGTGGCGATGACGTCGCTGCGCAATTCCGGGCATCTCGGACGCATCGGCGACTGGGCCGAGCGGGCGGCGGCCGAAGGTATCGTGTCCATTCACATGGTCAACGTGCGCGGCTCGCTGATCGTGGCACCGTTCGGCGGTATCGACCGCCGCGGCAGCACCAATCCGTTCTGCGCCGGCATCCCGATGCCGGACGGCGAGGACCCGATCATCCTCGATTTCGCCACGTCGCTGGTCGCCGAGGGTAAGGCGCTGGTAGCGCTCAAGGGTGGCAAGCCGCTGCCGGCGGGCGCGCTCGTCGATGCCGACGGCAACGTCACCAGCGATCCGAAGCCGCTCTACGGCGAGACGCCGCCCGGCCAGTATCCCGACCCGGCCAGAGGGCCCGGCGCGCTCCGCGCCTTCGGCGACCACAAGGGCTTCGGCATGAATTTCCTGATGGAGATGATGGCCGGCGCCCTGACAGGCTCGGGCACCGCCGGCGCGTTGGGCGAGGCTGAGAACCGGCCGTTCTGCAACGGCATGTTCTCGTTCTACGTCGACCTCGCCGCTTTGAACGGCGTGCCCACCCATCTCGGCCATCCCTTCGCCGAGGAGGTCCGCAACTACGTCGCCTTCGTCAAGTCGGCCCGACCGACCGAACCCGGCGGCCAGGTGCTGATCCCCGGCGAGAAGGAGAAGATGACGATGGCCGAACGCCTGGAGACCGGCCTGCCCCTGGCATCGCAGGCCTGGGACGACATCGTCGCCACCGCCCGCGCCAAGGGCGTCAACGACGTAGAACTGGGCTGACGACTAGAGGGGCTGGCGACAGCGCTCGATCAGCCCCTCACCACCCCCTCGCGGCCGACCACACGGTCGTTGCCGGCCTCCCTCGCCTCGCCGAGCCTCGCCTCGGCATTGGCGAACAGGCTGTAGAGGTCGCCGCCATCCTCTGGACCGGTGGCAACCCCGATGCTGACGGTGACGATGGCGCCGCGCTCCGACAGATCGGCGCGCGCGACCGTCCGGCGCAGCCCTTCCGCCATCGCCAGGACATCGCGATACCCGTGGCCCTCGGCAAGGACCGCGAAGGTGCTGCCACCATGGCGGAACACCCGGCAGTGATCGTCGGCGATCGTATCGTCGATCAGCCGCGCGGCGGCGCGCAGGATCGCATCCCCTTCCCGCCGACCCTCGCGGTCGTTGATCTCCCCCATCCCATCGACATCGACCGCCAGCACGCTCACCGTCGCCCCGGCCTGGATCGCCGCGGCGGCGCCGTCGCGGCCGGCCGAATCGAACTGCCCCCGGTCAAACAGGCCGGTCAGCCGGTCGCGCCCCCTCTCTCCCAACAGATCGAGATACCGCTCGCGGTAGGTCAGCGTGTCGAAGACATCCGAGAGTCGGATCTCCGCTTGCTCGTCCGCGCGTCGCTCGACGAAACGCAGGTAGACCACCACCATGATGCTGAACACCAGGGCCGCGCCGATCTTGGCGGCCCAGCCGCCGTACAGGACATGCCACGGCGCCTCTGTCACGTAGTGCAGCGCCAGGAAGAACCCGGCCTGGTCGAAGGTCAGCATGACGGCCGAGGAGAGGAACACCCGCATCAGCAGCTGGCGCCGCAGCCACCGTCCGAGCTTCTCGTAGACCAGAATGATCCCGATCGAATCGAGAAACAGCAACGCGGTTCCCCAGACCATCAGCCAGCCCATCTCGTCGACGAACGAGATGTTCGGCTCGCGCCCTGGAACCGCCGGCACCACCTCGTGGTTGCGCAGGACGACGACCAGGCCGACGATCAGGAAATTGCCGATCAGCAGGCCGTAGATCGGCTGTCGCACCGTGGCCGCGTCCTCCTTGATATAGAGCAGGAGAATCATCAGCAGCTTGCCGGAGAACAGCACCGTCGAGCCCGGCGAGATGATCCCGAACGGAAGCTGGATATAGAAGACGGCCGCCAGATAGGTCTCGAGGAAGTGCATGACCCCGAGAGCGCACAGGAAGACACCGATTCCGACCCGCCGCCGCGCCCAGAACAGCAACGCCATGACGCTGAAGTAGACAAGCGCCTGGACCAGCAGCAGCAGGAAGTTGCCGGTCTCCAGCGTGATGGCCATGAGGTTGCCGTCCTTTGAGTGCGAAGGTCCGGGAGTCGTACACGGGACGTTGCCCGGTCACAACTGGCGGTCTAGGGATCGGGGGCCTGCTGAACGCGCCGGGCAAACGCCGCTGCGACGGCCGCCGGCAGATCGCAGCTCCAGTAGTCACGCAGGTAGCGCTTGAAATCGAAGATCGTCACTGCGGGGCAGACCTCCATCTCAAGCAGCCAGGGCGTCCCATCCGCCCCGAGGCGGATATCGAGGGAGAACAGGTCCCGCAGGCCCATACCATCCGCCAGAGACCTTGCCATCGCAGCTATTCGTGCCTGTGCCTTCGGATCGCCGTCCCGCAGATCGACCAGATCGGCGCCCCCTCTTGGTCGACCATCCGCACCGGGCTGGCCAACCAGGCCGTAGCTGTCGTCAAGCGTGACGAACGCCTTCCCGGATGCGGTCTCCAGGCGGTAGGTGCCGAGGCGTTCCAGTTCCATGTCCTCACCAACCGCCATATACGAAACCCGGACGTCGCGCCCTTCGATGAACGGCTGCACGACCGCATCGTCGCCATAGCGACCGTGGATCCGGCGGGACAGGCTCGCCGCATCGCGCAGCGAGTCGACTCGGCTGTCCTCCCAGATACCGATCTTGGCGCCCAATGTATTCGGCTTCACGAACCAGGGCCCCTCGCCGGCCGGCGGCGGCGTCAGCCAGTAACCGTCGCGCAGCAGGCCGAAGGCGGGTGCCGTGACGCCGAGCGCTCGCGCCGTGGCGGCGGTCTTCGCCTTGTCCTGGGCCAGGGCATAGGCCTGAGGGCTGCTGCCGAAGGTCGGCGCGCCGAACAGCCGGGCCATGCCGACGACGCCACTGCCTCGATAATAGCGAACCCCGTCGGTCACCGCCCAGACGAGGGTGTCGGCCGGCCTCTCCCGCAGCCAGTCAATCCACGCGTCAGGCACCGTCGGATCGGCGATCCGACCCTCGATTCCGTTGTCGGCCAGGGCCTTCAGCAGCGCCGCGCCCTCGGCCTCCAGGTCGTTCGTCTGGTCCAGATAGAAGGCGATCTCCTCTGCGATATCTGCCGCGATATCGGCGTCACGCAGGCGCGCCACGCATCCGGCCGGCCGTTCGGCCAGGATCAGTGCTCTCATCCACCCCTCTTACGCCGATATGCCTCGATCAGTTCGCGGAGCCGCTCGCCATCGAACGGCGCGAAATGCCCCGGAAGAACACGCGCGACATCGAGGGTCAGCAGCCTGCGGTGGGTGGCCAGCATGGCGTCGATATCGGCGCCGGGGATCTCGTCCAGGATCTCGCCCTCATAGGCGACATCGACCGAAAACAGGACCCGCGTCGCTTCCTCGTAGAAGCAGAGATGGCCGGGCGAATGCCCCGGCGTGTGAAGGCACACGACCTCCCGGCCGCCAAGCTCAAGGATCGCACCGTCCCTGACCGTGCCGGTCGCCGGTGCCGGCGGGATGTGCCAGGCGCGGGCGTCGAAGCGGCCACCGTCGGGATTGAAGACGAGCGACTCGGGGTATTCCTCAAGATAGGGCAGGATCTGTGTCGCCTCCTGGCCCGGATCGGCGAGAATGGCCGCCTCCAGAGGATGCGCCAGCCGTTCGGCAAACTGGTGCATGCCGCCGATATGATCGAAATGGGTATGGCTCGCGACGGCCACGATCGGCCGCTCGAACAGGCCCGGCACATGGTCGACGAGCGCTACCAGCCCCCAGCCGGCATCGATCACCAGCCGGCGATCGGCCCCGTCGACGACCCAGATGGCGCCGCGTGCCCCTGGATCCGCATACAGCTCCTCAATGCGCCAGATCCCGGCGCCGTGATCCTCAACGCGAATAACCCCGTCGTCGAAGGTTTCCATGGCGCGATCCTACCGTCGCCGTGCAGGCACGAAAAAGCCCCGGTGCGGCGCAACGGGGCTCGATCGTTCGGCTAGTGCCGAGGAGACGGGGTCAGACCCGCTCCTTGACCTTCAGGACCTGCCGGCCACGGTACATGCCGGTCTTCAGGTCGATGTGGTGCGGCCGGTGCAGCTCGCCGGTGTCCGCGCTCTCGACATAGGCATCGGACGTCAGCTTGTCGTGCGCCCGGCGCATACCCCGCTTGGACGGGGTGGTTTTACGCTTGGGAACCGCCATCGTTCGCACTCCAACAGAAAGACGTTGCCGCAGGAACGCCTGCGACGGAGCGCGGTTTATACGGAAGTTGCGGGGACGGCGCAAGGCCGCTGTTCGCGCGTGACACATAAAGGTAACTTGCGACGGCCCGTTCGCGGGAATACTCCATCGATCCCAGTGGCAGAACCGTCCGATCGCCATGTTCCCGGTCTTCAAGAATGCCAAGCTCGTCCTTCCGGACGCCGTCGTCGACGGCACGCTGAATACGGACGAAGCCGGAATCGCCGCCGTCGACGACAGCGCGGCCGCCCCACCCTCGGCCATCGACTGCGATGGCGACTACCTGATGCCCGGGCTGGTCGAACTCCACACGGACAACGTCGAAAAACACTACCAGCCGCGGGCTAAGGTCTACTGGGACGGCGTATCCGCCGCCATCGCCCATGACGGCCACATCGCGACCTCCGGCATCACCACGGTCTACGATTCGCTCTGCCTCGGTCTGTCGGAGAAGGGCGAACTGCGCGCCGAGCACATGGGCCCGATCATCGACGGGATCGTCGACGCCCGCGCCGCCGGCATGCTGCGCGCCGACCACCGCCTGCATCTGCGCTGCGAGGTGATCGGCGCCGACGTTCTGGACCAGCTCTCCGAATACGACGACCACCCGCTGGTCGGCCTAGTTTCACTGATGGATCACGCGCCGGGCCAGCGCCAGACCGCCAATCTCGATATCTGGTTCAAACTGCGGCGCGAGGTCGACGGCCTGAGCGAGGACGAGTGTGCCCGGGAGTACGACCGGCTCACCAACGCCTCCGCCAGTTGGGGACCGAAGCACCGCCGGGCGATCGCCGGCTGGGCGCGCGATCGTGGCATCAGCCTGGCCAGCCACGACGACGAGACCGAGGCCCATGTCGCGGAATCGGCGGAAATCGGCTGCTCGATCGCAGAGTTCCCGACCACGCTGGAGGCGGCACGCGCCTCGCGGAACCATGGCCTGGCGGTCCTGATGGGGGGGCCGAATCTCGTCCGGGGCCGTTCGTCCTACGGCAACATCACCGCCCGGGATCTCGCGGCCGACGGGCTGCTCGACATCGTCTCCTCCGACTACATCCCCGCCAGCATGCTGCACGCCGCCTTCACCCTGCCGGAGCACGTAGACGGCTGGGACCTGCCGCGGGCGGTGGCCACCGTGACCGCGACGCCGGCCCGCCATGCCGGGCTGCACGACCGCGGCACGCTCGCGCCGGGCAAGCGCGCCGACCTCATCCGGGTCCGCGTCATCAACGGTCGCCCGGTCGTCCGCGGCGTGTGGGTCGAAGGCGAGCGGGTGGCCTGACGTCAGGAACGGCGCCGAGGCCGCGCGGCGCCGGCCTTCAGGATGCCATCAGCGCGTACCGGTCAGGTCGCTGCGACGCCAACGGTGGGCGGTCTCTGGCGTTGCCCCCTCGTAGCGGTGGGCCCGGTGCCGCCCGACCAGGTCGGACCCGTCGGCGCTTTCGGCATGGCGGTCGTCCGCGTAGCGCGCCGAAGCGACGAGCAGCATGTCGAACCGTCCGGTTCCGGACGTCATCGGAAGGATCAGCCGGCAGTAGTGGAACAGACTGTCATCGCCGATATCGACCTTGATCTCGCTGAAGACCGGCCGGCGCAGGCGAAAGGCCTGCAGGTAGTTGCGCTGCACCAGATCGGCGTAGGCCGGCTCGCGAATGTCCGAAACCGCGCGATGGGTCATGTCGCCCTCCAGCGGATCGTCCATCCCCGACCCGAACAGGCGGAACCGGAAGCGGGTCGGCCGACCGGGATCGACCGTCACCAGGTTGATCCGCCCCAGCAGGTCGGGAAAGTCGAATCCGTCGAACGCGTCGCGGCGCAGAACCGGCGCTGACCGGCGCCCGGCATCCCAGAAATCCCACAGGCGGGCCATCGGGTCGTCCGCGCCGACAGGGCGCGGCAACTCGCGCTCTACCAGGATGTCGAACATGCCAGACGCGCGCCCCCGAGCCGGTTCCGCCGCTACTCCCCGTTCTCGAAAGTGTACCGGAAGTCGCAGTGGCTGGCCCCACCCATCAGGGTCTGCGTCCGCTCCAGCTTGATCCGGGGATCGTAGCCCTCGCAGAAGGTGCCATCCCGGTTGCAGGACAGCAGGTGGCCGATCTCGCCGAGCCCCATGGCCCGGTACATCTCGGAATACCGGCATCGGGTGACGTTGAAATCGAGGGTCTTCGGCGTGCGGTCGATCGGCTCGATCTCCAGCGCGCCGCTGGCGGTCCAGTGCTTCTGGATGTCGGCGAAGGTGTCCAGGTCGGTGCCACCCTCGGCCTCGGCGGCGAAGGCCCTGGCCTGGGCGATCGACGCCTTCTTGATGGCGGTGCCGAGAATGTGCTGCGCCTTCTCCGTACCGAGTTCCTCGACCATCTCCTCGTAGATCGGCTTGATCACCTCGGCCTCGATCCGGCGCTGTTCGAGGATCGGCAGGCGTTTGGTCTCGGTGGTCATGGCCTTCCTCCTATCGCGCGCTGTAGCCGCCGTCGAGCAGCAGGTCGGCGCCGGTCATGAAGCTGGACTCCTCGCTCGCCAGGAACACCGCTCCCTTGGCCATTTCCGCCGGCTGACCGAGACGGCCGAGCGGATGCATGGCCAGGCCCCAGTCCTTCTCCGCCTGAGGCATGTCGCCGAACTGCGCCACCATGCGGTCGGTCGCCGTTCCGCCGGGCGAGAGCGTGTTCACCCGGATGCCGTCCTCGGCGTGGTCCAGGGCCATGCCCTTGGCCATCTGCACCAGCGCGCCCTTGGTGGTGCAGTAGGCGGTGCTGCCGGCGCGGGCCACCCGCGCCATCTGCGAGGCCGTGAGGATGATCGACCCGCCGCCGGCACGTTTGAGGTGCGGGATGCCGTGCTTGCAGAGGTGGAACGCGCCGGTCAGGTTGACCGCCAAAGCCTGGGTCCAGTCCTCCTCCGCCAGGGTCTCGATGGTCGCGCGCGGTGTCAGGGTCGCGGCGTTGGCCACCAGGATGTCCAGCCCGCCGAAGGCACGGGCCGCCTGATCGACCACGTCCTTCACGCTGTCGGTGGAGCGCACGTCGCAATAGCCGCCCTCGGCCCGGCCGCCGGCGTCGCGCAGTGCCTTCGCCAGCCCCTCGGCCTCGCCCCCGTGCAGGTCGGCGACGAACACCGCCGCCCCCTCCTCCGCGAAGGCCTCGCAGATCGCTCTGCCGATTCCCCGCGCGGCCCCGGTCACGATCGCCGCGCGGCCTTCAAGCCTGTCCGCCATGTCCTGCCCTCCCCTACTCGTCGTCCACCGGACCGGCAGTGATGATCGCGCCGGTGGTCGAGCGCGGATCGCGCAGGGTCCAGCGCCCGCACTCCACGGTGTGCAGAAAATCCTCGACCACCGCGTTGAACAGAGCCGGTTCCTCGATGTTCATGGTGTGTCCGGTCTTCGGCAGCACCGACAGCGCCGCCGACGGGATCAGCCGTTTCATGAAGTTGCCGACGTCGAGGCACGGATCATCCTCGTCGCCGTTGACGATCAGGGTCGGCACGGTCAGCGCCTTCATCTCCTCGACCAGGTCGTAGAGCGACGGCCGGCGGGCCTGCACCCCGCGCATGGTGTTGGCCGACCCCAGGGTCGAATGCTCGCGCAGTTGGGTCTCGAACTCCTTCCAGCCGCGCGGGTCCTTGGTCTCGAACTGCACGCGGGTCGGCCCGATGGCGTAGGCCTGGCCGACCACGTCCATTCCCTCGGCGGCGATCCGGTCGGCAGTCGCCTCCGTCTCCCGGCGGAACTGCTCCCGACGGTCGGCGTCGGCCCCGTAGCCGCATCCCGCCACCGTCAGCGACAGGGCGCGGTCGGGATGGTGAAAGCCGAAGTGCAGGGTGGCGAAACCGCCCATGGACAGGCCGACGATATGCGCGGCGTCGATGCCCAGGCCGTCGAGGATGGCGCGGATGTCCTCGCGCGCCCGGTCCTGACCGTAGGCCTCCGGGCTGTCGGGCACGTCCGAGGGCGGGTAGCCGCGCGCGGCGTAGGTCACGCAGCGGTAGCGGCGGCCGAAGTGACGCATCTGCGGCTCCCACGACCGGTGGTCGCCGGCATACTCGTGCACGAACACGATCGGCGTGCCTTCCCCCACCTCCTCGAAGTAGAGCTTCACCCCGTCATCGGTGGTTACGTGCCCCATGGCGTTTCCCCTGCTGAATGCCGCGATCCGTCTCTGATCGGGCATTGGACCACCGCTGCGATGGCCGGGCAATGGCCGCCCGTCAGCGCGACCGGGAAACCCGAATCGCCAGGTTGGCGTAGACCGCCGCCACGACGCCCGACAGCACGAACGCGGTGACGACCGCCGCGACCGAGCCAAGCGGCCCCGCGAGCAGATGAAGCGCCAGACAGAAGCTGGCATAGGCGACCAGCGACGGCTGCGCGGCGTTCAGGGTGGCGGCGGTGAAGTCCCGCCCGTAATGGCCCCACAGCATCCAGGTCGAGGCCAGCAGCGTCGTTGGGAAGGCCAGCAGAATGCCCGACCAGTGGGCACCGAGCCACGGGCTCGCCGTCGCGACGCTGGCGACGACCACGCCGGCCGCCAGACCGCGGGCGATCACGAAGGACCAACCCGCCGCGGCCGGAGGCGCGTTGGGTTTCGGAATGTCGCGCCGGCGCAGCAGATACGCCAGCCCGGCCCCCGCCAGCACCACGGCGCCGGCCACCCCCACCGTCGCCGGCAGGGCGTCGATGACGAGCACGCCGCCCAGCCATACGCAGATCGCCGTCAGCGACGTCAGCACGAACCCGAACCGGCGGGCGGCATGCACCCAGGTCGTGCAGTACAGAAGGATCACCCCCGTCACCCCGAATGCGACCAGCCCGCCCTGGGACAGGAACGCCGGTGGCTGCTCCAGGGCGATGAACAGGAACCCCGGACCGGCGTTGAACGGCAGGGTGATCAGCACCGAGGTCAGCACCGGACCGAGCAGGCGCGCCAGCCGGCCGGCCGCGACGATCACCGCCGCCGTCGCCAGGGTCTTCCAGAGGATCGAGAACAGGACGAGGGTCATGGGGGCGCCAGACAACCGCCGGCCACCACCGAAAGCAACCCGTTATCGGCGCGGGTCAGGTATCGAGCCCACGCGCGGCTGTCGGTGCTTCGAACGACAGGGTGCCCAACCCGTCCGCCGCACCTCCCGCCCAGTCGAGGATCGCCGAGACCAGGCGGCCCGACGGGGCATCCGGCGAATCGTCGGCCCGGGTCACCGCCCACCAGTCAAGGGCCAGCCCCTCCGGGCCGATCGGCCGCGCGACCAACGTCCCGTCGGCCAGTTCCGGTTCGATGGCCCAACGGCTGAACAGCGCCACACCGTAGCCGGCACGCAGCAGGTCGATCGCCGCCTCCGGCGTCGCCAACGCGGTCAGTCGACGGTAGGGCGTGGTCGGCGGCCCGATCATGGTCTCCCACTCGAAACCCGGCTCGCTGGCGAACGGATAGGTGAACACCCGCTCGTCGGCGAGCGTCGTGGAGTCGACGTGCTGCGCCGCCGCCAGCCGATGATCCGGCGCCATCACCGCGACGATCGGGTCGGTCGCGAGCCAGTGCCAGCGGAAGCGCCGGGACCCGGTCGGCCGTCCGAACACCGTCGAGACGTCGACAACGCCGTCCTGCAGCGAGCCGAGCGGACGGGTCGTCGCACTGCCCGCCAGATCGAAGGCCAGGCCGGGATCGCGGCGTTCCAGAAAGTCGAGAAAGGCCGGAAGCCAGTGATAGCGGCTGTAGGTCGCCTGGCCGAGACGAACCAGCGCGCGCCCCTCGGCCCGCGCGCTCCCGATGTCCTGTTCGAGACGCGACAGTTCGCGAAGATACCGGGCCGCGAAGGCGTAGAGCCGCTCGCCCTCCTCGGTCAGGGCAACGCCTGTCGCGCTTCGCCGGACCAGCGGCGCACCGAGCCGTCGCTCCGCTTCGCGCAGACGATGGGAAGCCGCCGACTGGGTGACGCCGAGACGGATGCCGGCGGCGGCCACACTACCCGCCTCCGCCAGCGCCACGATCAACGCCAGATGATGTGTGCCGAGCCTGGGGTGCATCCGGGCATTAAAACATTTCATGTCGAGGATGAATATTTGGAAGTTTTCGACTGGCGGTCCACGCGATAGCCAGAGTCCATGACCCGGCCCGATCCCCTCCCCCGCTTCAAACCGGCCCTGACACCGGGCGGCGCGACACTGCTTGTCGTCGCCGCGTCGATCGGATTCGGACTCGTCCCGCTGTTCGCGCGCGGGCTGTTGGAGATGGGGCTCGCTCCCGCCGCCATCGCCTTCTTCCGCTACGCGTTCAGCGGGCTTTTTCTGCTCCCCTTCCTGCCAACGGCCCGGGCCAAGCGGCGCGATGCCCTGCGCCTCGCCGGCGCCGGCGTCCTCATGGGCCTCGGTTGGGTCAGCTACCTGCAGGCGATCGACACCGCGACGGTCGCCGCCGCGGGCGTCATCTACATGACCTACCCGGTCTTCGCTCTGCTGCTCTCGTGGCTGCTGGTCCGGCAGACGCCCAGTCCACGCGCCTGGGTCGGCTGCGCGCTGGTGCTCGCCGCCGCCATGCTCCTATTCGACGGCGGGATCGACGGCGCGGTGTCCTGGGCGTTGCTGCTATCGCTGCCGGCGCCGATCCTGTTCGCCCTCATCATCGTTGTCCTGACCTGTCTGACGCCGACGCTCTCCACCAGCGAAAAGCTGGCCTCCGGCATGGTCGGCTCGGTCATCGGCCTGGCGCCGGTCGTCGCGCTGACCGACCCGGCCGGCTTCGTGCCACGGGACGCCGGCGTCTGGCTGACGATTCTGGGCATGGGCGCGGTGACGGCGCTGCTGCCGCAACTGCTCTACACCCTGGCAGCGCCGAAGATCGGACCGGGCCGGGCGTCCGCAGCGGGCGCGGTCGAACTGCCGACCATGATCGCCCTCGGCTGGGTGCTGTTCGGCGAGGCCGTGGGCGCCCGCGAGATCGCCGCGTCGGCCCTGGTCCTCACCGCCATCATTGTCGTTCCCTCGGTGGCGCCGCCGCGTCCGGCCCGCGCCTGACGCTTTCCGACACCGTGGCGCGCCGGATCAGCGCTCGAGGAACTGCACGGGCGTCCACACGCCGGTCGCCGGATGCGGGGCGACCGCCGTGTAGCCGCCGGTCCGCAGCGAGCCGCCGGTCGCACTCAGGAAGTAGAAGACGACCGGCCGCATTTTGCCCGACGCCGTGTACTCCTCGCCGACCACCGACAGGTACAATCCGTCACACTGGTTCTGCGCGTTGATCGTCCAGGGTCCCTTGCGTTCCACGGCACGCGGTCCGCACGGGGTCAGCGACGGTTCTCGGAACGCGCCGAGCGACACCCCACGGCGAACCGCCTCCTCGACCGCATCCGCAACATTGGCCGAAACGGCGAGCTGGAACCAGGCCGACCACAGGTCGAGCACGTCGGCGTGAAGCGTATGCTTCGGCGCATCCGTCGGCTCGAACGTCGCGGCGCGGTAGCGGTTGCCCATCCGGCAGACATCGGTGACCACCGTCTCCCTGGCCATCGCGGCGCTGGTGCGGGCGTAGTAGCCCTCGGCCTGTGCCGTGCGCAGGGTGGCGCAGTCGGCGACGGGTTCTCGATCGGTCGCGGACTGCGTCGCCGGATCGTAGATCTCCATGGCCAGCGGCTCCTCCCGCAGCAGCAGGTCGGGATCGGCGAACCACGCGACCACATCGGGAGAGAGACGGACGAGAACGACCGGATCCGTTTCGTCCGCGCCCGCCGGCACCGGTCGGGCCGAAAACGCGAGAATCAGCGCCAGAACGGCCGCGGCGGATCGCAACATCGTCCTCACCCGCCGGACATGTAGCTGCGCGCCAGATCGCAGTAGCTCTGGGCGGAGCGGCGGATCATCTCGAAATCGGCGTCGGTCAGGTCGCGCATCTTCCGCGCCGGCGACCCGGCCCACAGCTCCCCGGTCGGCACCACCTTGCCCGGCGTCACCAGCGCGCCGGCGGCGACCATGGCATGGCGCTGCACCACCGCGCCGTCGAGCACCGTGGCGCCCATGCCCACGAAGCTGTCGTCCTCCAGGGTGCAGGCATGGATGATCGCGCCGTGACCGATGGTGATGCCGGATCCGATGACCGTGGGGAACCGGTTGGAGGTGATATGGACGATCGTCCCGTCCTGCACGTTGGTCCTCGACCCGACCTTGATCGAATGCCCGTCGCCGCGCAGGACCGTGTTGTACCAGATCGACGAGTCCTCGCCGATCTCGACCTCACCGATGAGCACGGCGGTCTCGGCGATGAATGCGCCGGTCGCCACGCGGGGCGTCTGGCCGTGGTGGGGGCGGATCAGGGCTGGCATCTGGTTCCTCCAATGGCATGATCTTTTGATGCGCACTCTAGCCGAACCGGTCCCCACCCTTAACCGCCGAAGTGGCGAAACCGTGACGGCGCCGGCGGACGGCCGGCGATGAGCGTCGCCCCCATCGCCCTTCTCACGGACATGGTGCCCGCCGCGGCGATCTCGACCCTGTCGGCGGCGCGCGGCCTGCCCAACACGGTGTTCTTCGTGTCGGGCCGGGCGGCGCTGGACCGCCTGTTCGAGCCGTTCGACGCGGAACGCCCGTGGCCCGGCCGGCTGATCGCCTTCTACAGCGAGGTGATCGTCCCCCGACGCTACCTGGACGCCATGTCGCTGGAACCGGTCAATATCCATCCCGCGCCGCCGGAGTACCCGGGCAGACGGGCCCTTGAGTTCGCCCTGCACGATCGGGTCGAGAGCTACGGCGTGACCGCGCATGTCATGACCCTGCCGGTCGACTCCGGACCGATTCTCTCCGTCCAACGGTTCCCGCTCGCCCCGACGATGACCGAGGAGGCGGTCCGCTACCTCACCTGGCGGGCCGGATTCGCGATGATGTTCGCCCTGATGCCGAGCCTGGGGGCGGACGCCCCGCTTGAGCCCGATCCGAGCCTGCGCTGGGGAGATCGCGACTGCAGCGAGGCGGCATGGCGCGCGGTCTCCACCGCCGAGATGCCAACCGGCTAGCCCGCCGCGAGCGCTCGACGGGCCAGATCCTGCATGGCGGCAATGTAGCGGCGCTGCGGCCAGCCGCACTCCGTCACGAGCTGTTCCCACGTCCGCACCGACAGCAGCGCCCACAGCAGGTCCGTGGCGACCTCCGGCTCCAGGTCCTGCCGTAGCGCATGGTCCACCGACAGGTCGCGGACCGCCGCGGCACAGCCGTCGCGCAGGGCAGCCATCCGGTCGTCCCAGGCGGCCGCCGCCTCGGCGTCGGTGTCGCGCATCGCCAGCAGCGCGCGACAGACCGCATGAACCTCTGGGATGTAATTGCCCCAGGCCGCGACGAAGGCGTCGAGCCGGGTGAGCCCGTCGGTCGCCTGCCGGCTCGCGGCCAGGCGGCCGTCGACATCCTTCTCGACATCGATATGGCGGGTCGTCGCGATCAGCAGATCGGCCCGGCTCGGGAAGTGGAGGTAGACCGCCTGACGGCTGATCCCGGCACGTCGCGCCACGTCGGCCATGCGCACGCCCTTGCCGTCGCTCTCCTCGAGCAGGCCCCAGGCGGCATCGAGGATGCGGGTTCGTGTATCGGTTCGCTCACTTGACATGGCGTCAATGTACCCATATTTGACACTGCGTCAATTGACACAGCGTCAAGTTCACCTCACAAGGAACCCACCATGACCAAGCGCATCTTCATCTGGGTCGCCCACCCCAAGGCCGACTCGCTCTGCAAGAGCATGGCCGACGCCTATCAGGCCGGTATCGAGGCCGAGGGCGGCACCACCATCCGAATGGACCTGAGCAACATGTCCTTCGACCTGAACACCGACGGCTATCTCGACGAGACGCCGCCGCTCGAGCCGGATCTGCTGGCCTGGCAGGAGGCGGTCCGCTGGGCCGACCACCTGATGATCATTCATCCGTACTGGTGGGGATCCATGCCGACCAAGGCCAAGGCGGTGATCGACCGTGCCCTCAGTCCCGGCTTCGCGTTCAAGTATCACCGCCGCGGCGTCGCCTGGGACAAGCTGCTGGCCGGCAAGACCGCTGACGTGTTCATCACCTCCGACACGCCGCCCCTGCTCGACACGCTGCTGTACTGGCGCGCCGGCCGCCGGGTGCTGCGCAATCAGGTGCTGGGCTTCTGCGGGGTCAAGACCCGACGCACGATCCAGTTCGGCTCGGTTAAGACGGCGACACCGCAGAAGATCCGCGCCTGGATCGACCGGGTCCACACGCTGGGCGCCCGCGCCGCCGCATGACGCCGCCCCCTGACAAACGGCGCCCCCGCTCCATATCGGCCCTGTCTCTCACCGTCACCGGGCCAGGAAGCGGGGCCGCAGCATGACCGATCTAGGGGCCTATGGCGGCCTGTTCGCGATCTCCTTCCTGGCGGCGACCTTCTTTCCCGCGCAGTCGGAGATCATGCTGACGGCGCTGCTGCTCGGCGGCGACTTCTCGGTCGCCGCCCTGGTCGTCGTCGCCAGCATCGGCAACACGCTCGGTTCGGTCGTGAACTGGGCGATCGGCCTGCAGGTCGAGCGCTTCAAGCACCGACGCTGGTTCCCGGCGACGCCGGATCAGCTCGACCGGGCGTCCGCCTGGTACCGGAAGTACGGTTGCTGGTCGCTGCTGCTGAGTTGGGCGCCGTTCATCGGCGACCCTCTGACCCTGGCCGCCGGCATCCTGCGCGAGCCCTTCGGAACCTTCCTGATCCTCGTCGCCATCGCCAAGACCGCCCGCTACATCATCGTCGCCGCCCTGACCCTGGGCGTGCTGCAGCTCTGACGGTCCGTTTGCGCGCCGGCCCGATCCCGCCTATTGGAGGGGAAACGCCGCGCGGGTTCCGACCATGGCCGACTTCCTCCTCTCGATCGCCCCGATCTTCCTGATGATCGTGCTCGGCCACGCGCTGCGTCGCGGTGGCATCCCGAACACCGAGTTCTGGAACCTGAACGACAAGCTCGTCTACTGGGTGCTGATGCCGTGTCTGCTGTTCTACAAGACGTCGACGATCACGCTCACGCTGGACTTCATCGGCACCTATGCCACGGTCATCGTCGGCGCCTTCGCCTGCGCGGCCGCGTTCGGTCTGATCTCGGCCCGGCTCGCCGGACTGTCCGCCCCGATCGCAAGCTCGGTGCTCCAAGGCAGCGCCCGGCACAACACCTTCATCGCCCTGGCCGTCGCCGAGCGGGTCTACGGGACCGACGGCCTGACCCTCGCCGCCCTGGTCACGGCGATCCTGATCCCCGTGACCAACCTGTCCCTCGTCCCGATCATGGTGGCGATGCTGCGCCAGAGCGGGGAGAAGGGCTACATCAGGCCGATCCTGCGCGACCTCGGCCGCAATCCCCTGCTGATCTCCGTCGGACTAGGGTTTGCCTTCAACCTCTCCGGCCTGGGCGCGGTGCCGATCCTGCACGAGACCTGCCAGATCCTCGGCGCGGCCGCCCTGCCGATCGTGCTGATGTGTGTCGGCGCCAACATCCGACTGCGGGCGATGCAGACGTCCACGGTCCCGGTCATCCTCTCGACGCTCGGCAAGATGGCGGTCTTTCCGCTGATGATCGTCGTACTGTCCCAGGCGCTCGGCCTGTCCAACCTGGAGATGCATGTGGCCCTGCTGTTCGGCGCCGCACCGACGGCCTCCGCGGCCTATACCCTGGCCCGGCAGCTCGGCGGCGACGCGCCGCTCATGGCCGCGATCGTCACCATCCAGACGGCGCTGTCCTTCGTCACCCTGCCGTTCACCGTGCATCTGGCCGAAATGCTGGTCGGCTGACCGCAAGCGCCATTGGCGCCCGAGCGGCGCGACACCGTTTCGTGCGCGACGGTACCTCCGCATCTCCTCTAGGGTTGTAATCCGGTCCGCCGGCGACAAGTACGCACGGGAACGGGGGCACCCCCTGCGCGGGACCCTTCAGCAAGCCATCAGGAGAATGGATCCGTCATGAACGATATTCAGTCCTATACGCCGCCGAAGGTCTGGACCTGGGACAAGGAGAACGGGGGGCGCTTCGCCAGCACCAATCGGCCGATCGCCGGTGCGACCCACGAGAAGGAGCTGCCGGTCGGCGAGCATGCGCTGCAGCTGTACTCCCTCGGCACGCCTAACGGCGTGAAGGTCACCATCATGCTCGAGGAACTGCTCGCGCTGGGTCACAGCGGCGCCGAATACGATGCCTGGATCATCAAGATCGGCGACGGCGACCAGTTCGGCAGCGGCTTCGTCGAGATCAACCCGAACTCCAAGATCCCGGCCCTGCTCGACCGCAGCGTCGACAAACCGATCCGGCTGTTCGAGTCCGGCTCGATCCTGTTCTACCTGGCCGAGAAGTTCGGCGCGTTCCTGCCGACCGATCCGGCCGGCCGGGCGGAGACCATGAACTGGCTGTTCTGGCAGATGGGCAGCGCGCCGTACCTCGGCGGCGGTTTCGGGCACTTCTACGCCTACGCGCCGGAGAAGTGGGAGTACCCGATCAACCGCTTCGCCATGGAAACCAAGCGCCAGCTCGACGTGATGGAGCGTCAACTCGCCGAGCGCCGGTTCATCGCCGGCGACGACTACACCATCGCCGATATCGCCATCTGGTCGTGGTATGGCCAGCTCGCCCAGGGCAAGCTGTACGACGCCGCCGAGTTCCTGGACGTCGCCTCCTACACCAACGTCCAGCGCTGGACCAACGAGATCGCCGAGCGCAAGGGCGTGAAGCGCGGACGGGTGGTCAACCGGGTCCGTGGCGAGGAGAACGAGAAGCTCGAAGAACGGCACAGCGCCGCCGATATCGACAAGATGGGCCTGTAGGCCGACGCGAACCGGATGCACTGTCGCGAGGGCCGCCCACGGGCGGCCCTTTTCCTTGTCGGCGCGAATGCGGCCAGCAACCGGAGAACCCGATGATCCTGCACTCGTCCTACACCTCGCCCTATGTGCGGAAGGTGAAGGTATTCCTGAGCGAAACCGGCCTCTGGCCTACCGTGCGCGAGGTCTACACCAACCCCGCCGACGAGACGGTCCTTCGCCCGCTGAACCCGCTCGGCAAGATCCCGGCCCTGGAACTGTCCGACGGTACGGCGCTCTACGACTCGCCGGTGATCTGCGCCTACCTGGACACCCGGCACGCGACCGCGCCGCGCATTCCCTCCTCCGGCCCGGAGCGTTGGCGGGTCCTGCGGGGTGAGGCCCTTGCCGACGGTCTGGCCGACGCCGCGAACCTGCGTCGCAACGAGGCGCTGCGGGAGCCGGAGAGCCTGATCTCCCGCGACTTCATCGACCGACAGGACCTGGCGATCGCCCACGCTCTGCTGGCGCTCGACCGCGCGGCCGCAACGTGGGAGAGCGATCCCGAGCCGATGCTCGATCAGATCGCCGCCGCCGGTGCGGTCGGCTACATCGTCTTCAGATATGACGCGCTTGACTGGCGGCCGCACTGTCCGGCCCTGGCCGCGTGGTGGGACCGGTTCTCGCGTCGCGACAGCATGATGGCATCGACGCCGACGAACCCGCCCGGCCGCCCGGCGCCGCCCGCACAGCGCGTGCCTCAGGTCTGGCCGCTCTGATCCGCACCCCAAGAGAGAGACTGCTGCCAGCCAAAAGAAAAGCGGCGCCCCCGGATACCGGGGACGCCGCTGAATTGTATCGCTGGACGGTTCGTTCGACGTCAGCGCTTGGAGAACTGGAAGCTCCGGCGGGCTTTGGCCTTGCCGTACTTCTTGCGCTCGACCACGCGCGGGTCACGGGTCAGGAAGCCGCCCTTCTTCAGCACCGGACGCAGTTCCGGCTCGAACAGGGTCAGCGCCTTGGAGATGCCGTGACGCACCGCGCCGGCCTGGCCGGACAGGCCGCCGCCGGTCACCGTGCAGTAGACGTCGAACTGGCCGGTACGCTCGGCCGCCTCGAAAGGCTGGTCGATGATCATCTGCAGCACCGGACGGGCGAAGTACTCGTTCGACGGCTTGCCGTTGACGGTGATCAGGCCCTGGCCGCGCTTCACCCACACGCGGGCGATCGCGTTCTTGCGCTTGCCGGTCGCGTAGGAGCGGCCCAGCTTGTCGATCTGCGGCTCCGCCGGCGCGGCCTCGGTCTCCGCCTGCAGCTCGGCCAGCTTGTCGAGGCCCTGGGCCTCTTCGGTCGACGCGGTCTCGGTTTCCATCGACATCGCTTACCTCGCGTTCTTCGGGTTCATGGCCGCGACGTCCAGCACCTCAGGCTGCTGCGCCTCGTGCGGGTGCTGCGGGCCTGCGTAGACGCGCAGATTGGACATCTGCTGCCGGCCGAGCGGGCCGCGGGTGATCATCCGCTGCACCGCCTTGGTGATCACGCGCTCGGGATGCGCGCCGCCCAGCACCTGGTCGGCACGGCGCGACTTGATGCCGCCCGGATGACCGGTGTGCCAGTAGTAGTGCTTCTGCGTCAGCTTGTTGCCGGTCAGCTTGACCTTCTCGGCATTGACGACGATGACGTTGTCACCGCAGTCCATATGCGGGGTGAAGGTCGGCTTGTGCTTGCCGCGCAGGTACTTGGCGACGATCGAGGCGAGCCGGCCGAGGACGAGCCCTTCGGCATCGACCACCACCCACTTCTTCTCGATCTCGCTCGGCTTGGCCGAATAGGTCCGCATGACGGTCCCCTCGCTCGATCGGCGCCGCCTCTGCCTCCGGGGAGGGAGACGCGGAGCCCGGTTCATGGAAATCGGGTGCCGGGACGGGGCATGGCCCCACTCCCGACGGAGCGCGGGTTATGCCGCGCCTCCGACATGGAATCAAGCGAAAAAACGCCGAAATATCAGTGCGCTTGCGGGTGCGGTATTATAATACCTCAACCCTAAACCTCAACGTGACCGACAATTCCTCCCCTGCGGCGAGAAGTCGGTGCCCGGTACCCGCAAGCCCCTGATTCTCCGACAGGTTGGCGGCGTCGATGGCATGGGTGACCGGCTCGACGCAGAAGTAGTCGCGGTGTGTCGGCGTGTAGACGATCAGATGGTCGAGTGGGCCCTCTCCGCTCATTGTGAGGGCCAAACCCTGCTCCGGCCAGGCGATCCGCACCGGCGCTGACCAGCCTCCGAAGCCCTGATCCAGCCCCATCGGTACCGGCCCGGGTTCGCGACGGTCGAGCGTTGGCGAGACCGGCTGACCGCCGGCGACCGGGAACTTGTCCGCCTCCGTCGGCGGCCAGGACGTCTCGACTGGCAGCGTCAGGCGGGTTCCCGCGGTCCGCGGGAAATAGGGATGCAGCCCCAGTCCGACCGGCATCGCTCCCTCCCCGGCATTAGCGACCGCGAGCGTGACGGTCATCCCGTCGTCATCCACCGACACGACCTGCGACGCCCTGTAGGGCCACGGCCAGCCCTCGGCGCCGGCGGCGTGGGCGTAGTGCAGGCGAGCCCGCGTGCCGTCCCCCTCGGCCATCCAGGCGCGGCGCAGCCCGTGGCCGTGAATCGCGTGTCCCGCCGACGGCTCCGTCACCGGCAGGGTCAGGGTGTCGTCGCCGAATGTGAGCCGGGCATCGCGGATCCGGTTGGACCACGGCACGAGCGGGAAGCAGCCGCAGGAGGCCGGCGCGGCGAGGTCGCGCGACCCGTCTGCCGGCACCGGTGCGAACACGTCCGTCCCGCCGTGGCGGAAGGCGGTGATACGGCCGCCGAACGCCGGCTCCACGACGGCGCTGACGGCGCCCGCATTCAGGGTGATTGGCGCGCTCATCGCTCGGCGGGTCGCTCCTCTGTCGGCGGAATGGAATAGGTGCCGGTCACATGACAGACCGGATCGTCCTCGCGTCCATCAATATGCAGCAGCACCTCCCCGTAGGCGAGCCGCTGACCGCACTTGATCAGGGTGCCGACCGCCATCAGGTCGCCCGGTTTCGGACGACGCAGGAAGTTCGCAGTCAGGCTGGTCGTCACGGCGAGCTTGACCATGCCGATGCGCGACAGCACCACGGCGTAGAGCACCGCGTCCGCCAGTCCCATCATCGCCGGGCCGTTGATCGTGCCGCCCGGACGCAGCAGGACATCGGAATAGGGCAGCCGGGCGACCACCCGACCGTCGGCGATCTCCTCGAAGCGGGCGCCGAGATTGCCCATGAAGGACAGGTCCTCCTCCAGCACCCGGTTCATCTCGGCGACCGACACCATTGCCGTCATGGCACTTCCTCCCCTTATCGCCACCCGCTACCGTCGCCCGCCGAACGACAGGCCAACGAGAGGGAGCCCCATGAGCCACCTGTTCACGCCGATCAAGATGCGCGACGTCACGTTGCCGAACCGGATCGTAGTGGCACCGATGTGTCAGTACATCTCCGAGGACGGAAATGCCAACGACTGGCACCTGATGCATCTGGGCCAGTTCGCCATGGGGGCCGGCGGCCTGGTCATCACCGAGGCGACCCATGTCTCGCCCGAGGGCCGCATTACGCCGAAATGCCTCGGACTCTGGTCGGACGAGAACGAGCGGACGCTGAAGCGGGTCGTCGACTTCTGCCACACCCACGGCACCGCGGTGATGGGCATCCAGATCGCCCATGCCGGTCGCAAGGCCTCCAACCGCACGCCGCTGAACGGCGGCGGAGCGCTGCAGGCGGACGAGAATCCGTGGCAGACCCTGGGCCCGTCGGACCGCGCCTATGGCGACTGGCCGGCCCCGAAGGCGCTGGACGCCGACGGTCTGGAGAGGGTGAAGGCCCAGTTCGTCGCCACCACCGAGCGGGCGGTGCGGGTCGGCTTCGAGGTCGCCGAGGTCCACGGCGCCCACGGCTACCTCCTGCATCAGTTCCTGTCGCCCCTGGCCAATACGCGCAACGACGACTATGGCGGCTCGATCGAGGGGCGGATGCGCTTCCCGCTGGAGGTGTTCCGCGCGTGCAGGGCGGTCTGGCCGGAGGACAAGCCCATGGGCATGCGCCTGTCGGCGACCGACTGGGTCGAGGGCGGACTGACCGTCGAGGAAACGGTCGAGGTCGCCAAGGCGCTGAAGGAGGCCGGCTGCGACTTCATCGACGTCAGCTCCGGCGGGATGGACCCGGCCCAGAAGATCACCGTCGGTCCGGGCTACCAGGTGCCGTTCGCCGAAACCGTCCGCGCCGAGGCCGGCATTCCCGTCATGGCGGTCGGCATGATCACCGGGGCGACCCAGGCAGAGGAGATCGTGGCGACCGGAAAGGCGGACATGATCGCCGTCGCCCGCGGCGCCATGGACGACCCGCACTGGGCCTGGCACGCGGCCCAGACCCTCAACGTGAAGATCGAATACCCCGATCAGTACGTTCGCTGCCGACCGGACATCTGGCGCGCCGGCCACGGGTCTTTCGTGCCGAAGCGGTAGCCCGACGGGCGGTCAGGCGGCGCGCAGGAGCGGATCGCTCTCCGGCAACGGCTGAACGAAGGTCAGTCTGGCCGCGCCGCCTTCTGCCTCGACAATGGTCGCCTCGACCGGCGTGCGACCGGGGAATTCCAGGCGGCAGGGCTGGCCCGCCCGCAGGGCGTGGCCGCCTGCCACGCGGGCGCCGCCGGTCGAGATATCGCCAACGGTCACCTCGTGGGTGAGATCGGCCGCCGTCAGGCGCGCGCGCATGCCGTCAAGCTGGACGCGCGGAGCCCGTCGCCGGTCGACGTCCTTGTCGGACGTGCGGATGATCTCGTTCAGCTGGTGCTGCAGAGTCTCGATCAGATCGAACACCTCCTGCGTCGAGGTCACGTTGGTCTGGGCGATCTGGCGGGTGCTCTGCGCTTCATTGGACACGCGGGCGATCGACTGCGCCACCTCGCGCGACGCGTCGGTCGACTGGTGGACGTTCTCCGAGATCTCGCTGGTCACGGTCGACTGGTCGTCGATCGCTGTACTGACCGCCTCGGAGATCGTGGCCATCCGCTCGATCACCTGGTTGATCTCGCCGATCGCCGCCACGCTGCTCCTCATGGCCTGCACCATGTCCTCGACCTGTTGGCGGATATCGTCGGTCGCCTGGCCAGTCTGGGTCGCCAGGCTCTTCACCTCGTTGGCGACCACCGCGAAGCCCTTGCCGGCATCGCCGGCGCGGGCCGCCTCGATCGTCGCGTTCAGCGCCAGAAGGTTCGTCTGTTCGGCGATCCCCTGGATCAGGGTCACGACCTCCTCGATCCTGGACGCAGCACTGTTGAGACCATCGACGGTGTGGCGGGTCTGTTCGGCGGAGGCCTTCGCTTCCTGGGCGATGACACGCTGTTCGCCGACCTGCTGACGGATGTCGGCGGCCGAATGGTTCAGCCGGTCCGTCGCCCCGGCCATGGCCTCGGAGTTGCGCAGCGACTCCTCCGCCGCGGCGGCCACCCCTTCCGCCTCCTCGCTGACCTTGAGGGAGGACTGGCTCACGTCGTCCGAGGACTCGACCAGTCCCTTGGTGATCGGCAGCACCTTCGCGACAACGGCCTCAGTGGCGGACTCGATGGTGTCGGCCAGGTTCATCAGGGCCTGTCGCCGTTGCTCTTCGGCCTGTTCTCGATGCTCTTCGGCCTCGGCCTGCAACCGGCGCTGGGACTCCAGGGCCTCGACGAAGGTGAAGGCGCTCAGGTTGAGGTCCCTCACCTCGCGGCCGCCGCCCGAGTTCCGCTCGAACACCACATCGGTCTCGCCCTGGGTCAGCCGGGTCAGGCCGGAGGACACGGCCAGCAGCGGTTTCAGCGTTGCCCGGCTGACGATCCAGCAGACGCTCAGAGAGGCGAGCAGAATCGCCGCCTGGATCGCCAGAATGACCGTCAGGTTCGAGACCTGTTCGGCCGACTTGCTGTCGTTCGCCTTGAGCGCGTCGTCGGACAGTCGGTGATAGAATCTGTGAAGCGCGTCAATGCGCGTCGTGGCCACGTCGAACCAGTCCGATGCCTTCACATCTCCGGTGTCCCTGGTACCGGCAAGGTCGAGAAGCACGGCCTGGAGGTCCCGGTACCGGTCGAATGCTGCGTCGCCGATCACGGCTCTCCAGTCGGCGGCCTCCTCCGTGGTCAGGAAGCTCTGAATCTCGTCCAGATACGCCGACTGGGCGCCGACCAGCGAGACGAAGACACGATGGCGAACGGTCGGGAACGGATCCATCGACGCGTTGAACAACGCGGCCCCGTTGGCACGCTCGAGGCCCGCCTTTTCCTTGGCCCAGCCGAGGGCCCGCATCGCCGCCAGGTGCTTGGTGATCTCGCCGTCGGGGCTCATTTCCTCGATGATGACCGGCGTGTTGAGCAGATCGGCAATGATCGCAGAGTAGTATTTGAGGTGTTCCGGGATACCGACCGAGAGCGCATCCACTTTCTTTCGATGCGCGGCGAGTTGTTCCAGAGAACCATTCGCCTTGGCGAGAAACCCGCGAAGTCTCTGGGTTTCCGGAGCGTCACTCAGCGCGGACAGTGTGTCGCGGTACTTGAGCAGGGCGGCGTCCGTCAGGGTCCGCTGATCGGCAACCCGGCTCTTGAACGCGTCCGCTCCTTGGCTGGAGAGATAGCCGACCGTTCCGCCGCGCTCCTTCTGGAGTTCGTGAACCAGATCGCCGCCGACGGTCGCCAGGGAGATCATGGGATGGATCGTCTCGAGATCGCGGTAGGTCGAGTACTGTTCATACGCGATCTCGGCGGTGGCGACGGCGATCCCGACTATCGGGACCAGGGCGATCACCAGCATTCTGCTGCGCAGACTGTCGAACAAGCTCACGAAGCTCCCCCTTTGACTAGAGCCACTCCCGATCAGATGGAAACGTCCGATCGTGTGAAGTTGCTCTATCTTTAGTGACTTAGAGGGCGATCCACGGTTCAGGTCGATTCAACCTGAACCGATCGCTCTCTACGACCGCGTCCAGACCAGCGGGGAAACTCTGTTCACAAACGGTAAAGTATTCCTTAATCGGCTGCCGAGGGTCCCTGGGCTCACAGGGAAAGCCGAAGGAGATCCGGCAGTGCCGCCATGTCGTCGAAGGTGACGTGCGCGCCGGCCTCGGCCAAGCGTTCCATACCGGAGTCCCGACCGTACCCGAACACCCGCATTCCCGCCGCCACGCCCGCACGAACCCCGGGCGGGCTGTCCTCGACCACCGCGACGTCGCCCGGCGGAACGTCGAAGCTCGCCGCGGCGTGCAGGAACAGGTCGGGCGCTGGCTTCGGCTCCGGCACCATGTCGGCCGAGAAGATGCGGTGCTCCAGGCGCTCGAACAGCCCGGTCACGCCGAGCGACACATCCATCTTGTACAGAGGCCCGTTCGAGCCGACGCAGTACTGAACGCCCGCCAGATCGAGAGCGTCCAGCGCCTCGAAGATCCCCGGGATCGCCTTCAGTTCGGCACGGAAGGCCGCGAACTGCTTCTCGTAGATGCCCTCGACCCAGCCCTCGCCGAGCGGGATCCCGAGCTCCTCCTCGACCTTGATCTTGATGCGCGTGAGTTTGCCGCCGAGAAACTCGTGCAGCGCCTGGCCACCGCTCGTCTCCAGACCGGCGCGGGTCAGCGCCTCCGCGATGATGCGTGTGGCGATCGGTTCGCTGTCGACCAGCACGCCGTCGCAGTCGAAGATCACAAGCGCCGGCTTCCAGGCCACGGCCGCCTCCGGTTACAGGGTTTTCGCGAAGTCCAGCAACGCCTCGGTGAAGGCGGCCGGTCGCTCGATCGGGATCAGATGGCCGGCGTCGGGAAAGTCGACGCGCGTGGTCGTCGGGATCCGGGCGGACAGCTCGTCGACATCGCCGGCGACGTAGAACACCCGGTCATGTAGGCCGACCATGATCTGCGCCGGAACCTTCAGGGTCTCCCAGGGAAAGTCCCAGTCCGTCGCAACCGACTCCACCATCAGCCGGTAGCCGCCATCGGCCGGATCGATCGGTGCGTAGGGCGCGCCGGTCTGCACGTCCGCCCGCATCCTGGCGAGCTGGTCCGGATTGACCAGCATCGGCAGGCTGAGTTCCATGATCAGTCGAAATCCGCCGGCCGCGACACCGTGCGCCATGGCGGTGTTGATCCAGTTCAACCGCTCGGTCGGCTTGCGCAGGGTGTTGATCAGCACGATCCCGTCGGCCGCCGTTCCCTTCGCATAGGCCTGGGCGGCGAAGAGGCCGCCGATCGACAGGCCGACCAGCACCGGCCGGACGGGCCCGACCTCGGCGCACAGCCGATGCAGATCGTCGACGATCTGGGTCGGCGTCGGCTTCGTCGTCGGCTCGGTGCGGCTCTGGGCCTGGCCTCGGAAATTGTAGACGAGCGTGCCGTGACCAGCCGAGCGGAGGGCCGGCGCGATCTCCGCCTCCCACATCGTGTAGCTGCCGGTCAGCGCATTGACGAACACGAAGGTCCGGCCCGCCGGATCGGATGGCGCCCGATGCTCGTAGTACAGGCTCTCGCCGTCGGCGATCTCGAGATGCGGCATTCTGAACCTCCCGGAAGCTTTTCCAGAGTCGGTAGCGCGCGGCGGGAAATGCCGTCAACGCGAGAATAGCATCTAGCCCTCTGCCGCCATGCCCCTTAAGCGAGAGGCATGGAGATCCTGCTCGAGATCATCGTCCCGGTTTTCGGAATCGTCGCCCTCGGCTACGGCGCGGCGCGCAGCGGCCTGTTCCCGCAGGAGGCGAACAAGGGTCTGTCGCGGTTCGTCTTCGACTACGCGATCCCGGCCATGCTGTTCCGCGCCATGGCGACGACGGAGCTGCCGGACACGATCCAGTGGGGCTACCTGATCTCCTATTTCGGCGGCGGATACGTTGCCTGGATCGTCGGCACCGCGATCGGCCGCCTGGTCTTCAAGGGGCGCGGCGCGGAGCCCGCGATCGCCGGCATGACGGGTGCGTTCTCCAACACGGTCATGCTGGGCGTGCCGCTGGTTCTCACGACCTTCGGCGACGTGGCGACGCTACCGCTGTTCCTCATCATCGCCTTCCACTCCTGGCAGCTGCTGTCGGTCGTCACCATCCAGGCCGAGATCGGCATCGGCGCGCGCGAAGAGATGCGGCGGCTGCCGGTGAACGTCGCCGCCGGCCTGGTGCGGAACCCAATCATCATCGCCATGCTGAGCGGCGTGCTCTTCAACGTCCTCGGCTTCGAACTGCCGAAGGTCCTCGACACGCTGACCGGCACGCTCGGGCGCGCCGCCCTGCCCTGCGCGGTGTTCGCCATGGGAGCGTCGGTCGCCGCCTACCGGGTCGCCGGCGCGGTCGGCGAGGCGACGGTCGGCACCGTGCTGAAACTGACCCTGCATCCGCTGGCCGTCTGGGTGCTGGCGACCCATGTCTTTGCCGTCGAGCCGCTCTGGCGCGACGTCGCGGTGATCCTCGCCTCCCTGCCGGTCGGCGTGAACGTCTATCTGATGGCGCAGCGCTACCAGTCGGCGGTGGCGCAGTCGACGACGGCGATCCTTCTGTCCACGGGGCTGTCGGTCTTCACCGTCGCCGGGGTGCTCTGGCTGCTCGACGTCCGATAGGCGAAGGCCCCTTGAAATTCGGGGCCGCCGGCGCATTGTGAGCCTCACACGATCCCGAGGGAGGCCGCCGTGGCGACGCCGCAAGACGCCGATACCGACACCCTGCCGATCCTGCTTCGCGAGGACCGCGACGGCGTGGCGACGCTGACCCTGAACCGCCCCCGGCAGCGCAACGCCCTGTCGCGCGAGCTGATGTCGGAACTGCAGCGCGCGCTTGCGGCGATCGCCGACGACCGATCGGTCAAGGTCGTGGTCCTGGCGGCCGCCGGCCCCGCGTTCTGCGCCGGCCACGATCTCAAGGAGGTGCGCGGCAACGACGGCGAGCCGTTCTTCAGGGCACTGTTCGAGCAGTGCTCGGACCTGATGATGGCGATCAACCGCCTGCCGCAGATCGTCATCGCCCGAGTTCACGCCATGGCCACCGCCGCCGGATGCCAGCTGGTCGCCGCCTGCGATCTCGCCGTCGCCGCCGATACCGCCAGGTTCGCCACGCCGGGCGTCAATATCGGCCTGTTCTGCTCGACCCCGATGGTCGCGATCAGCCGCAACATCGGCCGCAAGAAGATGATGGAGATGCTGGTGACCGGCGCGCCGCTCGACGCCGCAACGGCGGAGGCCGCCGGCCTCGTCAACCGCGTGGTGCCGGCCGAGGATCTGGACGCGGCGGTCGAGGCGCTGACGTCGACCATCGCGTCCAAGTCTCCGCTGACGCTCACCATCGGCAAGGAGGCGTTCTACCGCCAGCTCGAGCAGCCGATGGAGGATGCCTACGCCTATGCCAGCGCGGTCATGACCCGCAACATGCTGGCCCATGATGCCCGCGAGGGCATCGACGCCTTCATCGAGAAACGCACACCCGAATGGAAGGGGGAGTAACCCCATGGCCGAGATCGATCCCAAACGCCCAGACCTCGTCTACGACGACGACCTGATCCGCGACGTGCTGCGCGAGGTCAGGACCATCGCCATGGTCGGCGCGTCGGACAACTGGAACCGGCCGTCCTACTTCGCGATGAAGTACCTTCAGCAGAAGGGCTATCGGGTCTATCCGGTGAACCCGAAGGTGGCGGCGGCCGGCGGCGAGATCCTCGGCGAGACCGTCTATGCCGACCTGTCGGAACTACCGGAGACGGTGGACATGGTCGACATCTTCCGCAATTCCGAGGCAGCGGGGCCGATCACCGACGCCGCCATCGACCACGGCGCGAAGGTGGTGTGGATGCAACTCGGCGTCCGCCACGACGACGCGGCCAGGCGCGCCGAGGACGCCGGCCTCACCGTGATCATGGACCGCTGTCCGAAGATCGAGTTCTCCCGGCTGTTCGGCGAACTCGGCTGGCACGGCTTCAACAGCCGGGTCATCTCGGCCAAGCGCCGGATTCCGGGCCGGGCCGACAGGGTGTCGAAGCAGGACGACGTCGGCGACGGGTTCCTGCCCAAGGGGTTCGAGACCATGGCGGTGCATTCCGGCGCGGCACCGGATCCGACCACCGGCGCCCGCGGCACGCCGATCTACCAGACCACCGCCTACGTCTTCGACGATTCCGACCACGCGGCCTCGCTGTTCAACCTGCAGACCTTCGGCAACATCTACTCGCGTCTCTCCAACCCGACGACGGCGGTGCTGGAGGAGCGGATCGCCGCCCTCGAAGGCGGGCGCGGTACGACCTGCAGCGCGTCGGGACATTCCGCGCAGATGCTCGCCCTCTTCGCGCTCATGGGACCGGGCGACCGCTTCGTCGCCGCCCGGCGATTGTATGGCGGGTCGATCACCCAGTTCGGCCGCACGTTCCAGAAGTTCGACTGGCATTGCGACTTCGTCGACACCGAGGATCTCGACGCGGTCCGGGCCGCCGCCATGCAGGACCGGTGCAAAGCGATCTTTGTCGAGTCCCTGGCCAATCCCGGAGGGGTTATCACCGACATCGCCGCGCTGGCCCGCATCGCCGAGGAGGCGGGCGTTCCACTGATCGTCGACAACACCATGGCGACGCCGTACCTGTGCCGGCCGATCGAGCATGGCGCCAGCCTGGTCGTGCACTCGACCACCAAGTTCCTGTCGGGCCACGGCAACGCCATGGGCGGAGCGGTGGTCGACAGCGGGACCTTCGACTGGTCGCGGAACGACAAGTTCCCGTCCCTCTCCCAGCCGGAGCCGGCCTATCACGGCCTCACCTTCTACGAGACCTTCGGCGACCTCGCGTTCACCACTTACGGCCATGCGGTCGGTCTGCGCGATCTCGGGCCGACCATGGCGCCGATGAACGCCTATCTGACCATCACCGGCATCGAGACCCTGGCCCTGCGGATGGAGCGCCATGTGCAGAACGCCCAGACCGTCGCCGAATGGCTGCAGGCGCACGACAAGGTCGCCTGGGTCAGCTATGCCGGACTGGAAGGCAATGAATACAAGCAGCTGGCCGACCGCTACCTGCCGAAGGGCGCTGGTTCGGTCTTCACCTTCGGGGTGAAGGGCGGTTACGAGTCCGGGGTCCGGGTCGTCGAACGCTGCCGCCTGCTGTCGCATCTGGCCAATATCGGCGACACCCGGTCGCTGATTCTGCACCCGGCCAGCACCACCCATCGCCAGCTCACAGAGGACCAGCGCACGGCCGCCGGCGCCGGCGACGACGTGATCCGGCTCTCCGTCGGTCTCGAGACCGCCGAGGACATCATCGCCGACCTGGAGCGCGCGCTTGGCTGACCCCACCGCAGTCGTAGAGACGGCGGAGACGAAACCAGCCACGGAGAATGCCGCGCGCCCTTTGGCCGGCCCCCGGTCCTTCGCCCGTGCTCCGTTCTTCCACCTGGTCTTCGCCCACGCGGCCCAGTCTGCCGACATCACCGTGCTCGAGGGTCTGCTGAAGAGCGCGCTGCGCCGCGAGCCGGCCTTCCCGACCTATATCCTGGAGGCCGCCGCCCGACGCTTCGCCGCCCTTGGGGACCTTCCCCGCACCGTGCGTGCGTTGCGCGCCGCCGCCGTCATCGAACCACGACAGAGCGCGGCGATCGCCAGTCTGGCCGCACTGGCCGAGCGGGCCGGGCGACCGGTATCGCCGCTTTGGTCCGCAGCATGCCGGATCCTGCTGGCCGGCGGGCCGATCCATCTGTCCGGTGTCCTGACCGAGGTCGCCGATGCGACCTTCGAGACGGAATCCTACCTCACGATCCTCAAGACGCTTGCCCAGACCGTCGCGCCGGACACATACCTCGAGATCGGCATCGGTCCCGGCTGGTCGCAGGAGTGCTTTCGCGGGACACCGCGGACGATCGGCATTGATCCCGCGCCGAAGGCCGACCTGACGGCGTTCCCCGATCTGGAGTTCTTCCACGGGACCAGCGACGCGTATTTCGCCTCCCTCGAAGGCCGGGAAGACCGCCCCCGGGCGGACGTGATCTTCATCGACGGGCTTCATGAAAGCGATCAGGTCCTGCGCGACTTCGTGAACGCCGAGACCGTCGCCAGTCCCGGCGCCCTCGTCATCCTGCACGACGTGATCCCGCTCGATCCGCTGTCGGCGGCGAAGGACCGCAAGATCCTGTTCTGGGCCGGCGATTGCTGGCGCGCCCTGCATTTCCTCGCCAACCACCGCCCCGACCTCGACATCGCCGTGATCCCGGCGGCGCCGTCGGGCCTTGCGGTCATCCGCCTGCCCGAGCGGCCGCTACCCGAGGCCGAACGCCCGTCCCTGGACGGTTTCGACGCCTATGCCGAACGCCTCGACCTGAACCGGGATCTGGGCCCCATGCTCCTGGGATTCACCTGGCTGAAGGGCGATGCCGCCGGCCTGCGAGCCTTCGCGGCGGGCGAGTACGAGGCCCGGGGTGGATCGGGCCCGTTCGAAGCGACCGCCGACGATGCCCTGATGGTGTCCGCCGCCGGCACGCCGCATCGCCACCCGGATCGCCCCATGGATCCTCTGACCCGTCTGCGCCTGCGTCTGATCTGGGACCCGGCCAGCCGGATCGATACGGACGGACCGCCGCTGCTCGGCCTCACCGCGCTGACGGCGCAGACCGGAAGCCAGCTCTATCGAATTCTGATGCGCGGGCGTTGCGTGCAACCGACGGACACCAACCTGTCGACGATGGCGGGACTGATACTCGACACGTTCCACGACGCCGGGCGCTTCGATCTCCTGACCGAACTGAAGTGGGGCAGGCTTCTCGCCAACCCTCTGGACCGGACGGCGCTGTTGGACGCGAGGTTGCGGACAGCCTTCGCGAACCTTGTCCGCACGAGCGGCGAGCCTCTGGATGCCGCGGTTCGAAGGGCGATGGACCGGATCGGCGAGAGGATTGAAAGCATCGCGCGTGCCTGCGGGACGACGCCGGCCGTGGTTCGACGCCTGGCGCACGGCACGGCCGCCGCCCTCCTCTTCGCCGACACCGAGGGCGCGATGGAGGCGGCCGACGGTTTAGAGGCCTGGACGGCGCATACCGACTCCCGTGGCGCATCAGATGGCGCCGCATACAATCGGATCGGCTACTTCAGCGGCCGGCCTGTGCCCGACGCGCGCGTGACACGGCGGCCTTTCGTCGACCGGACAACGCTGAGCACCTCGCACAACAGCGTCCGGGTCGCCACGCTGCCCCGAGGTTTCATCACCGAAGGCATGCTCGCCGGAAGTCGGGATTCAGGCCTGCTTCTGGGCGACTTCCTCGGTTTCGCCCGCGACCGCCGGCCGCTTGCCGATCCCTCGTTGCGGCGCGATGTCGCCGGACTTGTTTCGCTCTCCCCCGATCGGGCGGTCATCCATGCCGCCAAACGCGAGGTCCCCGTCGCCGGCGTGGCCATTCCGGGACTCAACAGCGAAGCATGCAAGGTCTTCGGCCATTTCATCCTGGAGTCGCTCGGACGCACGCTGGCGGCACGAGAGAACTGCGGCGACATGGCGCCGACCCTGGTGCTGCCGAAGGATATTCCCGACTTCGTCGAGCCGATCTACCAGCTTTTCGGCTTCGAGTCGTTCGTCCACCTGGAACCTGGGGATCGGGCCGTCGCCGACCGCGTCTGTCTGGCGGATACCTCCGAGGAGGCGCTGGCCAATTTCGCGCTTTACGACATCGTTCGAGACGCTGCCTCGACCCTGGCCGGCCCGACCGGCCCCGCACGGATCTATCTGTCGCGCCGGGGACTGACCCGGCGGGACAGGTACGAGATCAACGAGACGGAGGTCGAAGCACGCCTCGCCCGAGCCGGTTTCACGATCGTCCGTCCGGAAACGCTTCCTTTCGTCGAGCAGATCGGATTGTACCGGGGCGCGGAGGTCATCGCCTCGCCCTACGGCTCCGCCCTTCATGTCGCCGCCCTGTTCGCCAAGCCCGGCACCCGCATCGTCGAGGCCGTTACCCGGCGGAGTGCCCGCGACCTCGTCACCTTCCATCAGGCCTTAGGCCACGACTACCGGCCGGTGCCCGCACGGTTCGTGGACCCCGCGGGCCAAGGGTTCGAACTGGACGTCGACGGCGTCGAAACGGCCACCCGATAGGCCGCAAACCGACGCGATCCGCACGCTACGCGTAGCCCGGCGGCGGGGTGAAGCCGCCGAGTTCACGCTCCATCATCTTGGCGAAGGCGATCGCGCGCTTGTCGTGGCCGTGCGGTGCGACGATCTGCAGCCCGACCGGCAGGCCGTCGCTGGCCAGCCCGACCGGCGCCACGGTGCTCGGCAGATGGAACGCGCCGGTGTAGCCCGCCCAGAACAGCTGATCGGTGACCGGCACCGACTTGTTGTTCACGATGATCTTCCGGTTCACGCGCTCGCCCTCCTGATCGTGGGGGAAGGCCGTGGTCGATGCGACCGGGCACAGCAGCAGGTCGACGTCGTCGAACAGCGCCTGCCACTCCTCGCGCATCTGCGTGCGCCGGTTGTTCAGCTTGAGCCAGTCGCGGTGCAGCATCGTGTTTCCGCGCGCCGCTTCGACGACGTAGCTCTCATCGTCCTCGCCGGCCTCGGCCAGCAACGCCCGCTGGCGCTCCATCTCGGCGTCGGACACCCGCCCGGACGTCGCCGCCCGCAGCAGCCGGACATAGAGCTGGTGCGCCTCGCGGGTGTCGAACGCCGGTTTGGCGCCGGTGACGACGGTCATGCCTTTGGCAGCCAAGGTGTCGATCGCGCGCTGCAATGCGTCCGTGAGCACCGTGTCCTGGTCGACGTTCTGGTCCTCCAGCACCACGGCGACGCGGAAGTCGCCCGGCGCACGCTGCGTGGCCGCCGGCAGATCGAGGCGCCAGCATGCGGCGTCCAGCCCGTGCGGTCCCGCCATGATATCGAGCGCGATCTCCAGGTCCTCGGCCGAGCGGGCCAGGGGACCGATGACCGAGATGTCGGCCGGTGCGACAACACCCGGCAGGGCATGGCCGCGCGGCGGCAGGATTCCCCAGGTCGGCTTGTGACCGTACACCCCGCAGTAGTGCGCCGGATTGCGGATCGACGCGCCGATGTCCGAGCCCGCCTCGAGCCCGGTCAGGCCGGCCGCCAGGGCGGCGGCGGACCCGCCAGAGGAACCGCCCGGGGTCCGGCTCAGATCCCAGGGGTTGTTCGTACTGCCGTAGACCGGGTTGTAGCTCTGCCAGTCGGCGAGCATCACCGGGACGTTGGTCTTTCCGAAGACGACAGCGCCAGCCGCCTTCAGCCGCGCAACCGGGACGCTGTCGACCGCGGCGACGTTGTCGCGCAGTTCCTCAAGCCCCCAGGTGGTGACCATTCCGGCGGCATCGTAGCTTTCCTTGAAGGTCATGGGCACGCCGTGCAGCGGGCCGGAAATCTCTCCCCGGGCCACCGCCGCATCGGCGGCGTCCGCCGCGGCGCGCGCGCCATCGAGATCGGTCGCGATGATCGCGTTCAGGGCCGGATTGAAGCGTTCGGTCCTCTCGATATACAGCTCCAGAACCTCGCGGGAGCGGATCTCCCCGGACCTGATCCTGGCGGCGAGATCGTGCGCGGACGCGAAGGCTATGTCGGACATGGCGGACTCCGGGGGCGATGACGGGACGGTCGGATACATGCTCGACGCCGACCAAAAGGCGGGGTCGGCGCCGATCAACAGGCAGGATCGTAAGCCTGACCGAGACCCGTTCCGCGATCAACTCATCGTATTCATAAGTCTTTCGAAAAATGCCGAAAAAATTATAGGGTGTATAATACAGGAAAATACTCAGTTGACGGGCGATATCGACATACCATTTTATGTACAGGCACGGCGAAAAACCACTGGCACGGACACAAACTCATGGATGGGGAACAAGGCCGGCCTATCGAACTACAATTGAATGCGTCAGCACATATCGCTGCATACGCCTACTGGCGTGCGCGTAAACCCAGCCTCGCGCTGCTCCCGTCGCGCCGAGACCTGGATCCGGTGGACATGCCGCGCAGCCTACTGCCGTGGATCAACCTCATAGAAGTCCATCGAGACAACGGCGCGTTGCGCTACCGCCACCGCCTCGTCGGTACCGGGATCGTGGACATGCGCAACCGGGACGGCACCGGTTTCTGGTTCGACGATCTGTACGACGACACCCGCATCCTGCGAGTCCGCCGGGTCCTCGATCTGGTGGTCGAGGACGGTCATCCGCGCATCCTGGAAGACGACCTCGGCAACACAGGTCGGTCGTACCGCATCCTGCACTCGCTCGTCCTGCCGCTCGCCTCGGATGGCGAGACCGTGGATATGCTGATGGCGGTCGCCTACTACGAGTGACGCGCCCTGCGCGCCGAAAGCTCCGGCACCACCCAGAACAGGACGAGCGATGCGAGAATGAAGCCGCTCGATGCGACGAAGCCGGCCTCGTAGCCGCCGGTCGTGTCGTGAAGCACGCCGGCCAACCAGGTTCCCAGGGCGGCGCCGAGCCCCTGTCCCGTCGTGATCGTCCCGTAGATCGCGCCGATGCCGCGTCCGGCGAACAGTGTGGTGGACAGGGTCGAGATGATCGGCCCGCGCGCGCCCATCGAACTGCCGAAGAACAGGACGAAGACGACGACAAGGACGAAGGCGGGATGCGCCTGGATCAGGAATAGGGCCAGGATCCCGACCAGCGTGCTCAGATAGCTGACCGTTGCCGTCACCCGGTTGCCGAAGCGGTCGGCCGCCGTACCGGTCACCAGCATGCCGACGATCGACAGCATCCCGGCGAAGCCGAAGGCGCCGGCCGCCTCGATCGGGGGAAAGCCGCGCTCGACCAGATAGGCCACGGTCTGCAGGCTGACACCGTAAACGGCGACGGCCGTGGCGAAGAACACCGCGAACAGCGCCCAGAACGGCCGCGATCGGATGGCCTGCCCGAGACCTTCCGTGCGGACGCGGCCGGCCGCCGGGCGGCCTGCGACGATGCCCGTCGTGATCCGGCGCCACGGCAGCAGGGCAACGGGCAGGGCCAGGGCCAGCACGGTACCGCCGATCAACGCATAGCCCCCGCGCCACCCGACATCCTGGACCAGGATCTGGGCGAGCGGCGCCAGGGCGAGCGTTCCCGTCCCGAGCCCGGCCGAGGCGATGGCCATGGCCGTCGCCAGCCGGGCGTCGAACCACCGGCTGATCAGGATCGACCCCGGAATCATTCCGAGCGAGGCGATGCCGAGCCCGCCGAACACGCCGACGCACAGCGTCAACTGCCAGAGCGCCTCCATCCGTCCGGCGAGCCAGAACCCACCGCCGAGCGAGATCAGCCCAAAGACGTAGAGCGCCCGCCCGCCGAACCGGTCGAACGCCAGACCGACGAAGGGTGAGGCCAGGCCGTTGGCCAGCATGTAGACCGAGTAGACCGAGGTCAGCGACGCCCGCTCCCAGCCGGTCTCCGCCCCGATCGGCAGCAGGAAGACGGCATAGGTCTCGCCGGCGCCGCGGGCCAGCGCGTTCAGCAGGAAGCAGAGAGCGAGCACGCCGAGGGCGGCCCAACCGGTCGGGGAGGTTCTGGCTGGCATGGCCGAAGTGTACGGCGCCTGTCCCGACCTGGGAAAGCCATGGTGTCGTCGCCGGGCCAACGGGAGACGCACTCTCCGGTCATCGTCCTCGGACGGATCACGACACTCCTGCCGGTCATGCGGTTGGCAAGCGCCTCCCGACGCTCCACCATGGCGACGATTGTCACCCGGACCCGTTCGCGCCATGCCCCAACTCTCCGTCCTCGACCAGTCCCCGATCCGCGCCGGCGCCACGCCGGGCGATGCGGTGGCCGAGACCATCGAACTCGCCCGGCTCGCCGACCGGCTCGGGTTCCACCGCTACTGGGTGGCCGAGCACCACTCGTCCGACGGTCTCGCCGGCTCGGTTCCGGAAGTCCTGATCGCCCGGCTGGCGAACGAGACGCGGCGGATCCGGATCGGGTCCGGCGGCGTCATGCTGCCGCACTACGCGCCGCTCAAGGTGGCGGAGGCCTTCCGCATGCTGGAGGTCATGTATCCGGGTCGGATCGATCTCGGCGTCGGCCGGGCCCCCGGTTCCGACCAGCGCACCGCCCAGGCACTGGCCTACACCCGTCCCCCGCTTCCGATCGAGTACTTCCCGCGCCAGATCCAGGATCTGCGAGACTGGATGGACGGCTCCCTGGAGGACGACCATCCGTTCCGCGACGTCTCCGCCCAGCCGGCCGGCCCGACCTCGCCGCCGATCTGGCTGCTCGGCTCCAGCGACCAGGGCGCCCAGGTGGCGGCCCATTTCGGCACCCCCTACTCCTTCGCCCATTTCATCACCGAGGGCGGCGAGCCGGTGGTGGACATGTACCGCAAGCGCTATCAGCCCTCCGCGCGCTTCCCCGAACCGGTGGCCAATATCGGCGTCTTCGTGATCTGCGCCGAGACCGAGGAGGAGGCGAAGTACCACGCCGCCTCGCGCGACCTTTGGCGGGTCCGTCTCGACCAGGGCCACATCACCCCGATCCCGACGCCCGAGGAGGCGCTGACGCACGACTACACCGAGGCCGAGCGCCAGCGCGCCGCCTTCCACCGACGCCGCAATATCGTCGGTACCCCGGAACAGGTGCGCGAAAAACTGGACGCGCTGCTGGCCCGCTACGGCGTCGACGAGGCGGTGGTCGTCACCATCACCCACGACCACGCCGCCCGGCTGCGCTCCTATGAGCTGCTGGCGGAGGTGTACGACCTGGCACCACAGGCGGAGGCGGCGGAATAACAGCCCAGTTCACTCCCCATCCTGTAGTGGGAAGTGTCAGATTCTGACGCCCTACTCCGCCTCGAACCAGTCCGCCGGCACCTCAGCGCCGGCGATGACGAGGCAGCATTCGCCGGTCGGCTGGTTGCCGCGACCGTCGAGGAAGGCCTTGATCTCCGACAGCCGCCCGCGGACCACTTCCTCGTGCAGCTTGGTCAGCTCGCGGGCCAGGGCGGCCGGACGGTCGCCGTAGACCTCAAGGGCCGCGTCGACCAGCTTGGCGATGCGGTACGGGCTCTCGTACAGCACCAGGGTGTGCGGACTGGCGGCATCGATCTCCAGAAACCGTGCGCGCTGGCCCGACTTCTTCGGTGGGAAGCCGCGGAAGGTGATGCCGTGCACCGGCAGGCCGGACAGCACCGCCGCCATGATGAAGGCCACCGGACCCGGGACCATTGTGATCTCGACCCCCGCCCTGGCCGCCGCCCGCACCAGGGTGAAGCCCGGATCGCTCACCCCCGGCGTGCCGCCGTCGGTCGCCACGGCGATGCGCTGGCCCTGGGACGCCCACTCGACCAGGGTCTCGGCCATCTGCCGCTCGTTGTGCTCGTGATAGGCGACCATGCGCTTCTTCAGCCCGGCCGCCTGCAGCAGCCGCCCGGTCCGCCTTGTGTCCTCCGCCGCCACCACATCGGCCTTCTCGAACGCCTCCCTTGCGCGCGGGCTCAGGTCGTCGAGATTGCCGATCGGCGTGGCCACCAGTTCGATCATGACGCTTGCTTTCTGATCCGGCAGACGAAGAACGCCTCCAGGAAGTCGCTGGGCACCACCCGCATGGCGTGGCACAGGTCGGGATGGTAGCTGCGCCCCTCCCACTTCGCGAGGCCGGGACGGCCTTCTGGCACGTCGACGCCGATCGGCTCGATCACCGCGTCGTCGTTGTGGCGGACCAGATGGTCGACCGGCGCCTCGTTCTCCTCCGGCGCGATGGTGCAGGTGGAATAGACCAGCACGCCGCCCGGCCGGAGCTGCTTGAAGGACGCCACCAGCATGCGCTGCTGCAGCCGGCTCATCTTCTCGATCCGCTCCGGCGTCCAGAACTTGAGCGCGTCGGGCCGCGACAGGTCGGCCATACCCTCGCCGGAACACTGGGCATCGAGCAGGATCCGGTCGAAGGTCGCATCCATGAACTTGTCCAGGTACTGGCCCTGGATCTCGGTCATATCGACGATCTTTACGTTCAATAAATCAACAACTTCCTGAAGTTTCCTCAGTCGTGACTTTATCCCGTCGTTGACGTGCAGGCGGGCGCTGTTTCCGGTCAGGGCGGCGATATGCGCCGCCTTGCCGCCGGGCGAGGAACAGACGTCGAGGATGTCCTCCCCCGGTTCGGGACGCATCGCCAGGGCGGGGATCAGCGACGAGGCGTTCATCACATAGACCTCGCCGGCGGCGTGGATCGCGCTTTCAGTCACCGCCTTGCGGTCGCCGAGGATGTGGAACGCATTCGGGCACCAGGGGATCGGCACGACCTCGGTCAGCGCCTCCAGATCGGCCCGGATCGCCTCGACCGGACGCTCCTTCAGCGGATTGATCCGCACGCTGGAGCGCAGGCCGCCGCTGGCCAGCCGCTCGGCCTCGTGCGGCTTCACCCCCCAGACGGCGGCGGCGCGGGCGAGAAACCGGTCGCGCCGGCGCTGATCGGCAGGATGCGGTCGCTGTCCGGGCGATCTGCGGGCCATGCTACTCGAGCCCTCCCGCCCCGCCGGCCAGCGCATGCAGCATGATCGCCGTCGCCGCCGCCAGGTTCAGGCTGTCGGCACCGGGACGCATCGGGATGCGGACCAGGGTATCGCAGGCCCTGGCCATCTCCGTTGGCAGGCCCGCCTGCTCGTTGCCCATGAGCAGGACGGTCGGCGTCTCCGCCCGCAGGCCCTCCGGCCGGTGGGGGCCTGCCAGGTGGGTGCCGACGACGCGGCCGCTCCAGGTCTCGCGCCACGCCAGGAAATCCGTCGCGTCGCAGCGCACCAGCGGCACATTGACGATCGCCCCCATGGTCGCCCGCACCGCCTCCACCGAGAACGGGTCCACCGTGTGACCGATCAGGATCACGCCGCGGGCGCCGAACGCGTCGGCGCTGCGCATGACGGAACCGAGATTGCCCGGATCGCGCACGCTCTCCAGCGCGACCCAGAGGGCGCCCGGCTCCGGCACGACGACGGAGAGCGGGCTGGTTTTCCGCCCGATCACCGCGATCACGCTCTGGGCGTTGTCGCGCCTGGCGATGCGCGTCATCAGTTCGCCACTGACGGTGATGACCCGGCCGCCGGCCCCCAGGCAGGCGTTCCGGGCCTCGTCGAGCACGCCGCTCGGTGGCTGTCTGTCGGCGACGATCAGCCGACGGATGATCCAGCCGGCCCGCGCCGCCTCGACGACGTGCCGCAGTCCCTCGGACAGGAAAGCGTCCTGCTCCTGGCGCCCCTTCTTGGTGGCGAGCGCCCGGATCGCCTTGATCTCGGGGTTGGAGGCACTGGTGATGACGGTGTCAGCCATGACGGTCCCACCGGACATAGAGCGAGGTCGGCAGCAGGCGGCCGCTGCCCTCCTCGCGGATCGTCATCTCGCCATGGGAGATCGCGCCGCCAAGCCCGTCGAACGCGTCCTCGACCAGGCGCCGCAGTGTGATCGGTGACAGGTGGGTCGCATAGACGGTCAGCACCATGAAGGACGACCCGCCGTCGAGCAGCGCGCGCACATCGGCCAGCAGATCGGGAAGCTGCTCCTCCAGGCGCCAGACCTCGTTCTTCGGGCCGCGTCCGTATTTCGGCGGATCCAGGACGATACCGTCGTAGCGGTTGCCGCGCCGCACCTCACGGGCGACGAACCGGGCGGCGTCGTCGCAGATCCAGCGCACCGGCGCGGCCGCCAGCCCCGACTCCTCCTGGTTCGCCCGCGCCCAGGCGATCGCCTTCTTCGAGGCGTCCACATGGGTGACCTTCGCGCCCTGCGCCGCCGGCAACAGCGAGGCGAGCCCGGTATAGCCGAACAGGTTCAACAGACTGGCCCCGTCGCCGACCCGCGCGCTCACGAAGTCCCAATGCACCCGCTGTTCGGGGAAGACGCCCACATGGCGGAATCCGGAGAGCTGCGCCTGACACCGTACGTCGCCGTACCTCAGGGGCCAGGCGTCATCGGCATGGCGCCGGACGATCTCCCAGCGCCCCTGTCCCTCCTCGTCCCTGCCGGCGATGAACCGGGCGTCGGCGGCGGCCCAGGCCTCGGGACCCTGGCTGCGCCGCCACAGCGCCTGGCTGTCCGGGCGGTCGAGCACGCGGGCGCCGAACCGCTCGAGCTTGCGGCCCTCGCCGCTGTCCAGCAGCGCGTAATCGGGCCACGGCTCGGCGATCAGCGTTTCGGAATGCGGTACAGCCGACACGGGCGAGAATCCGTCAGATTGCGAAGCGCGGGACAATAGCGCCGACGACCTGCGATGCCAAACCGGGTCGTGGTGGTGGCAGCGAGGGTCTCACTACCCGTCCGGCCGCAGTCTGGGTTCCGGAATGCTGTCGACCGTTTCCCGGATCCCGGCGGAATAGCGTGCCTTCAGGTCGGTGAAATACGGATCGTTGTTCTTGTATTTCATCATGTTGCGGGTGGAGAAACTGTCGGTCTCGTAGCACAGGACGTCGATCGGCGCGCCGACCGAGAGGTTGGAACGGATCGTGGCGTCGAACGAGACCAGCGCCAACTTGGCCGCCCGCGCGAGCGAGTTGTCGAAGCGCAGCGCCCGGTCGAGGATCGGCTTGCCGTACTTGGTCTCGCCGATCTGAAGGTAGTGGTTGCGCGGCGTCGCCTCGACGAAATTCCCGGCGGAATAGATCTGAAACAGCCTCGGCGGTTCGCCGCGGATCTGTCCGGCGAGCAGAAAGGTGCCGTTGGGGTCGCCGAACTTCTCCACATGTTCGCCGTCGCGCTCGAGAATCCGGCGCAGCAGGGCGCCCACGGCCTGCGCCACATCGAACATGGAGTTATGCAGGAACAGGTCCCGCTCCGGCGTCCCGGTGCCCGCCGCCTGCCGCAGGGTCGTGACCACGGTCTGGGTCGTCGCCAGGTTGCCGGCGGAAAGCAGGGCGATCACCGCCTTGTCCGGGTTCTCCAGGATCGCCAGCTTGCGCACGGTGGCGATCTGATCGACCCCCGCATTGGTCCGCGAGTCGGAGGCAAGGACCAGCCCCTCCGGCAGCAGGATGCCAAGGCAATACGTCATCGAACGATCCTCCGCGAAATCCCGGACATCTGCGTGCCGGTCCACGGCACGTTGACCGCACCCGGTCCGGGATGCAATGCCATCGCCCATGTCCGGGGAAAAACACCTTCTCGTCATCGCCCACGCACCGTCGCCGAACACCGCCCGGCTGCGCGACGCCGTCGCCGAAGGCGCCCGCAGCCCGGAGATCGCCGGGATCGCGGTCACGGTGCTCTCGCCCTTCGACGCCACGCCGGACCAAGTCCTGGCGGCGGATGCGCTGATCCTCGGGACCACCGAGAACCTCGGCTACATGAGCGGCGCGCTGAAGGACTTCTTTGACCGCTGCTACTATCCCTGCCTGGAGCGGACCCAGGGCCGTCCTTACGCGCTCTACATCCGGGCCGGACACGACGGGACCGGCACGCGCCGCGGCGTCGAGACCATAGTGACGGGGTTACGTTGGAAGGCTGTCCAGGAGCCCCTGCTCTGTCGCGGCGCCTGGGACGAGGCCTTCGTCGCCAGGGCGCATGAACTCGGGATGTCCATGGCCGCAGGTCTGGAAGCCGGCATCTTCTGACGGCGCGTCAGCCTTCCTTGACGATCGAGAGTGCCTCGCGGAAGGCCGGGTGATCGGCGCTCCGCATCCACTCGAAGATCAGCGCCTCGACGGTGACCGGAACCGCCCCCGCCGCCCGCAGGCGGGCAAGTCCGGCCTCCCGGTCGACCGCCCGGCGGCTGCCGCAGGCATCCTCCACCACCGCCACGCGCCAGCCGCGGCGACCAAGCCCGAGCACGGTCTGGGCGACACAGACATGGGCCTCCACCCCGGCCACGACCGCGATCGGACGGCCAAGGCCCGCGAGCGTGTCGGCAAGCCCAGGCTCCCGCGTCGCGTCGAAGCTTCGTTTGGCCAGAATGCGCCCGGTTCCCAGCCGATCGCGGAGCGCCGGGACGGTCGGGCCGATGGCGTCCGCGCAATGCTCGGTCGCCCGCATCGAGACGCCAAGCAGATCGGCGGCGCGGACCAGGCGATCGAGCGCCGCGAGCACCTCGGCGCCGCCGTCGATCGCCGGCATCAGGCGCGCCTGAGCATCGACGATCATCACCAGGCAGGAATCCCCCGGGAACGACGCGCGGTCGAAAGTGTTAAGGTCCAGTGAATCCGCGCGTTTCGGCCCGTCTTTGATTGACATGAAAGGTTTTACCCTTATAGTCCCGGCGCATCTCTACTGGCTTCTCGACCAGAGAGCTCACAACTTAAGACGACATGCCCGATACAGAAAAGAACTTCGCCGATCTCGGCCTCTCGGACGAGATCGTTGCTGCCGTCGGCGCCGCCGGCTATTCCGCCCCTACTCCGATCCAGGAGAAGGCCATTCCCTACGTGCTGATGGGCCGCGACGTACTCGGCTGCGCCCAGACCGGCACCGGAAAGACGGCCTCCTTCACCCTGCCGATGATCGACATCCTGTCGGCCGGCAAGGCGAAGGCGCGGATGCCGCGATCGCTGATCATCGCACCGACCCGCGAACTGGCGGCGCAGGTGGCCGAAAACTTCACCAAATACGGCGTCAACACCAAGCTGACGATGGCATTGCTGATCGGCGGCGTGTCGTTCGACGACCAGGAAGCGAAGCTGGATCGCGGCGTCGATGTCCTGATCGCCACACCCGGCCGCCTGCTCGACCATTTCGAGCGCGGCAAGGTGCTGTTGACGGACGTGAAGATCCTGGTGATCGATGAAGCCGACCGGATGCTGGACATGGGCTTCATTCCGGATGTCGAGCGCATCGTGTCGCTGCTGCCGACCATCCGCCAGACCCTGTTCTTCTCGGCGACCATGGCGCCGGAGATCAAGCGGATCGCCGACAAGTTCCTGATGAACCCTCGGGAAGTGACGGTCGCTCCGCCGGCGTCCACCGCCGACACCGTCGCGCAGCACCTGGTGCGCTGCACGGCGAAGGAGAAGCGGGAGGTTCTGCGCAGCATCATCAACCGCGAGAACGTCGAGAGCGCCCTAATCTTCTGCAACCGCAAGCGCGATATCGGCATCCTGCACCGCTCCCTCGTCCGCCACGGTTTCGACGCCGTCCAGCTGCACGGCGACATGACCCAGCCGGCGCGGATGGAAACGCTGAAGAAGTTCAAGAACGGCGAAGCGCGGATGGTCGTGTGCAGCGATGTCGCCGCCCGCGGTCTCGACATCAAGGGCCTGAGCCACGTCTTCAATTTCGACGTGCCGTCGAACGCCGAGGACTACGTGCACCGGATCGGCCGCACCGGCCGCGCCGGCATGACCGGGCGCGCCTTCACCCTCACGACTGCCGACGATGCCAAGTTCCTGTCCGCCGTCACCCGTCTGATCAAGAAAGACATCCCGGAGATCGACGTCGACGGCGAGCAGGTGGGCGGTGGCGCCCCCCGCGCCACGGCCACGGAAGCCGGCGAAGAGGAGACCAAGCCCGCCGCCGAGAAACGCCCCCGGCGGGCGCGCGGCGGTCGCAAGTCCGGCGCCAAGGAAGGCGCCGCGGCCGGAACGCCCAGCGATACCCGGTCCGACAAGCCGACCGCCGACAAGCCGTCCACTGAGAACGCGACCACCGAGAAGGCGACTCCCGCCAAGACGACGAACACCAGGACGGCCAGCACGAAGACAGCCAGCACGAAGACGGGCGAAGCGTCGGTCACGGGCGGGGGCGTGGTCGAGCAGTTTCCGGAGAAGCGCCGCCGTGGCGGACGCGATGGCGGCCGGGACGACCGATCCCGCGTGGTCGGGTTCGGCGACGACGTGCCGGCCTTCCTGCTCCGGCCGGTACCGAAGAAGGCGATGGGCGGCTGACCCGCCCGTCTCTCCAATTCCTGGCCGCTTGATTCCGATGCGCCCCTGGCCGACCATGCCGGCCTCGGACAACATGCGGTGAGCCGATATGCAGACCATCTTCATTCAGGTCAAATGCGACCTCGGCAAGGCCTATGACGTCGCCGACGCGGCGGTGCTCGACGTCGAGGAGGTCTCGGAGGTCTATTCCACTTCCGGCCAGTACGACCTGCTGATGAAGTGCTACCTTCCGGATGAATCCGATATCGGCCGCTTCGTGACCGAACACGTTCAGACCCTGCCGGGCGTGAAGGACACGTTCACGCTGATCACCTTCAAGGCGTTCGGGTAGCCGGGGACGCCCGGGTCCGTCGCGCGCCCTTCCCGGGCGCCAGCACCGGACCGGCTTCGGGCCGGCGTCAGCCTGTTCTATCCCGCGTGTTCCCGCCAGTGGTCGGCGATCTCCCCCGCCTCGCACAGCCAGATGTCGTCGCGATGCCCGGCGATATGCTCAAGGGCGGCCCGCAGCGGGCGCAGCCGGTGCGGCTGCCCGATGATGTAGGGGTGCAGGGCGATGCCCATGACCAGCGGCTGCTTGGCGGACTGGGCCAACTGCTCGTCGAAACCGTCGAAGATCATCTCGGCGAAGGCGCGGCCCTCGACCTTGCGGGCGATCACCGCCGGAATGTCGTTCAGCTCCTGCGGGTAGGGGACGGACAGGATGCGCCCGCCGTCCCGCGTCGCCATCCAGATCGGCTGGTCGTCGTGGCACCAGTCCAGCAGGTAGTCGTAGCCAGCCTCCGCCAGCAGGTCGGGCGTGGCACGACTCTGGGAGATCCAGGGCCCGAGCCAGCCCTTCGGCCGCCTTCCCTCCTCGCGCTCGATTGTGGCCGTCGTCTCGGCGATCAACGCCCGCTCGGCCGCCTCGTCCAGCACGCCCTGACGCTCCGAGTTCGTACGGCCGTGGCCCACGACCTCGTCGCCGCGCCTGCGGAACGCCTCCATGATGCCGGGTGCCGCGGCATAGGTCTCGCTGTTCGCCAGGACGCTGACCGGCAGCTCCAGGCGATAGAGCTCGTCCAGCAGCCGCCACACACCGACACGGTTGCCATAGTCGCGCCACGCGTAGTTCAGCACGTCCGGCTGCGGAAGACCGACCGACGCGCCGGGCGCAAGCTCCGCCCCGAGGCCCTCGCCGAAGGCGAACACCTCGATGTTCAACGCGATGTAAACCGCGAGCCGCTTGCCGCCCGGCCAGTCCGGCGCGGCGCGGCCCTCGATAGGCGAATAGGGATAGCGGCCGTGGTCGGCGAGCACCGGCCGGTCGCCCCTATTCCGCCGCCATCGCGGGCGCCAGGCCGAGGCCGTTGGTCTGGCCCAGTTGGACCGCTCCGATCGCCATCGCCACGGCCGCCTGGGTCGGGTCGACCACCGGAAGGCCGAGCCGGTCCGACAGCCGCTCGCGGTAGCGCGCCATGCCGGCGCACCCCATGACAAGCACGTCCGCGCCATCGGTGTCGCGCAGGATGGCACCGACCTGGACCATGCGCTCGAAGGTCCTGCTCTCGTCCGAGAGCTCGACCACGCCGAGCTCGATGGCCCGGTCGTTCGCCAGGCGCCCCTCCAGGCCGAGACCGCGGAAGTAGCGCATGTGGCGGGGGATCGAGCGACTGAGAATGGCGATGACACCGACCCTGGCGCCGAGCGACATGGCGGTCAGCATGCCGCTCTCGGCGATGCCGAAGACCGGTCGTCGGGTCGCCTCGCGCGCGGCGTAGATTCCCGGATCGGAGAAACAGGCGATGACGAAGGCAGCCGCCTCGGCGTCGCGTTCGGCGACGATCCGGCGGATGTCCCGGGACACGTCGTCAGCATGGGCCTGACACTCGATGCCCGGCGGGCCGTTGCGGTTGGTCACGCTCTCGATCTCGGGCGCACCGGCCATCCGCAACGGGTCTAGCGCCCGATCCATGGACGCGGTGCAGTCCTCGGTCGAATTCGGGTTGATGACGATGATGCGTCCGGTCATGTCCGCCTCCTGGTGACGTTCCTGGCGTGTCGAGGCCTCGGTCCCGTCAGGACAGGCCCTTCGATGCGATCTCGTAGACATCCTTGGACAGATTGGGCTGCTGCACGATGCGGCGCAATGCAGCAGTCATCGCCTCGGCCCGGTCGCTGTCGAACCGCCGCCAACGCACCAGCGACTGGCACAGGCGCGCGGCGACCTGCGGGTTCAACCGGTCGATGGTCAGGACCTCGTCGGCGATGAAGGCGTAGCCGGAGCCGTCGCGGGCGTGGAAGCGCACCGGATTGCCCATGGTGAAGCCGCCGACCAGCGCCCGGATGCGGTTCGGATTGGACCGGTCGAACCTGGGGTGCCCCTGAAGCTCCCTCACCCGCTCCAGCGTCCCCGGCAGGGAGGACGACGCCTCGAGCGTGAACCACTTGTCGAGGACCAGCGGCGTGTCCTGCCAGCGGTCGTGGAACGCCTGCAGCCCCTCCAGCCGCTCGGGGCAGTCGGTGTCGTTCAGGGCGGCGAGCGCCCCCATCATATCGGTCATCGACGCCGCGTCCCGCCACTGACCGGCGGCCCGCGCCCGTCCCTCATCCCGACCCGAGGCGACCAGATAGTGCAGCGCCCGGTTGCGCAACGCCCGTCGGCCCATGGCCCCGGTCGACAGGTCTTCGGCCGCCGTTTCGCGCGACAGGCGATCGTAGAACTCGTGCCAGGTGTCGAACAGGGCATCGCCGAGCGTGCGGATGGCGTCGCTGCGCGCGGTGTGCACCTCGTCCACCCGCCACACATCCATCGCCTGGCCGAGCATCGACTCGCCCGGCAGCGTCAGGAGTTCCGCCAGGAAGGCCGGTTCCAGACGCTCGTCGTCCAGGCAATCGCGCACCGCGCCGAGGACGGCGGCGTCCAACGGCTGGGCCTGTCCGGCGCGCAGGGCCTCCACCATCGCCAGGATGGCGCGGGTCGACAGCGTCTGAAGCGCCTCCCAACGGGAGAACGCATCGTCGTCGGCCCCGGCCAGGAACGCCAGATCGGCGTCCCGGTAGCCGGCGGACAGCTTGACCGGCGCCGAGAACCCGCGCAGCAGCGAGGGGACGGCACCGGGCGGTACGCCGTCGAACGCGACGCGCCGGCGCTCCTCGTCGAGCACCAGCACCGTCTCCTCGCCGGCCGCTTCCCCGTCCACCGTGAGTGGCAGGCGCTGGCCGTTGGCGCCGATCAGGGCGGTGCGGACAGGGATGACGACCGGTTGCTTCTCCGCCTGCCCGGGCGTCGGCGAGGTCGCCTGTGTCAGATCCAGCGTCAGGCGTCGGCCGGCCTCGTCATAGGTCCAGTCCGCGGTGACCCTCGGCGTCCCGGCCTGGGCGTACCACCGCTTGAAGCGGGTGAGATCGACGCCGCTGGCGTCCTGCATGGCGGCGACGAAGTCGTCGCAGGTCACGGCCTGACCGTCGTGCCGCTCGACATAAAGGTCCATGCCCTTGCGGAACCCCTCGGGCCCGAGCAGCGTGTGGATCATCCGCACCACCTCGGCCCCCTTCTCGTAGACCGTGACGGTGTAGAAGTTGTTAATCTCGATATAGCTGTCGGGACGGACCGGGTGGGCGGTCGGCCCGCCATCCTCGGGGAACTGCGTCGCCCGCAGAAGCCGTACGTCGCCGACGCGTTTCACGCCGCGGTCATGGGTGTCGGCGGAGAACTCCTGATCCCGGAAGACCGTCAGGCCCTCCTTCAGCGAAAGCTGGAACCAGTCGCGGCAGGTGATCCGGTTGCCGGTCCAGTTGTGGAAATACTCATGGGCGACGATCGCCTCGATCCGCTGGAAATCCGCGTCCGTCGCCGTGTTCACATCGGCAAGAATGAATTTATCATTGAATATATTCAGACCTTTATTCTCCATTGCTCCCATATTGAACGAAGAAACAGCGACGATCATGAAGATGTCGAGATCGTACTCGAAACCGTACACCTCCTCGTCCCACGCCATGGAGCGCTTCAGCGAGTCCATGGCGTGGCCGGTCCGCCCCTCATTGCCAGGCTCGACATAGATCTCCAGCGCCACCTCGCGGCCGGAGCGGGTGGTGAAGCGGTCGCGATCGACCATCAGGTCGCCCGCCACCATCGCGAACAGATAGGCCGGCTTCGGGTATGGATCGTGCCACACGGCGTAGTGGTGGCCGCCGTCCAGGTCGCCGGTCTCGATGCGGTTGCCGTTCGCCAGAAGGATCGGAAAGCGCGCCTTCTCCGCCTCGATACGGACGGTGTAGACCGCCATGACGTCGGGTCGATCGGGGAAGTAGGTGATGCGGCGGAACCCCTCCGCCTCGCACTGGGTGCAGTACAGGCCGCCGGCCTTGTAGAGGCCCTCGAGCCGGGTGTTATCCTGGGGCCGGATTCGGCCCTCGATCTCGAGGGTGAAGCTCTCGCCGACATCCGGAACGACGATGCCCTCGGCCTCAAGGCGCCACTCTCCCGCGCCCAGGCGGCGGCCGTCGAGGGTCAGCGAGACCAGATCCTGATCCTCGCCGTCGAGGTGCAGATCCGCCGGGCCGCTCCCCGAGTCCGGGTTTCGCCGTCCGACCAGACGGCTCGTCACCTCCGTCACCTCGTCGCCGAGCCGCACGCTCAGGTCGATCGTGTCGATCAGGTGGCTCGGCGGGGCGTAGTCCTTGAGGAAGATCGTGCTCGGTTGGGTCTTCGGGTCGGCGTCGGCGCGGTCCATGGGGAGCCTCGGGTCTCTGGGCCTCGGGTCGGGGCCCGGGGGCTTGGGCCTCGTATTTGGGCCTGGGTCAGGGAGAAACCTGAAGAAGCCGGTTCAGTTGGCCATCCAGCCGCCGTCCACCAGCAGGTTCTCCCCGGTAATGTAGCTCGCTTCGTCGCTCGCCAGGAACAACGCTGCGTTCGCCACGTCGCCCGGTCGGCCGAGACGCGGCCACGGCGTGCGGGAATGGGAGTATTCCAGCATCTCCGGCGCGATGGCGCGGCCGGTCTTTCCGGTCAGGATCTTTCCCGGCGCCACGGCATTGCAGACGATCCCGTGCTCGGCGTAGTCGCCGGCGATCTGACGGGTCATGTATACGACGGCCGCCTTGCCGACGCCGTAGGCGAAATCGTTGGGCGCGCGGATCATGCCATGCTGGGAGGAGATGTTGACGATCCGGCCCCGCACCTCGCCGCCGTCCCTCGGGTCCTGCCCCATCATCTGCCGCACCGCCGCCCGGCAGCCGAGAAACACGCCCTTGGCATTGACGGCCATCACCCGGTCGAAATCCGCCTCCGAGGTCTCGTGCAGCGGCGTGTCGGTCCCGATGGCGGCGTTGTTGACCATCACGTCGAGCCGACCGCCGAGCGCCACGGCCCGAGCGACCGCCGCGTCCAGGTCGGCGGCACGCGTGACGTCGCAGTTCAGGAACTCGGCGCGGCCGCCGGCTGCCCGGATCGCTTCCACGGTCGGGGTCCCCCTCTCCCGCGGTTCCTCGGTCACATCGGCGACGACAACGGTCGCCCCTTCCTCGGCGAAGCGCAATGCGATCGCCTTACCGATGCCGCCGCCGGCTCCGGTCACGATGGCAGTCCGGCTAGCTAGGCGCATGGTGGCTCCTGTCAGATCGCGACGGGCACGCGGGCTTGCGGGTTCAGAACGGAACCTGCAAGCCCGACGTCATCCGCTTCCCGATTCCTTGCGGGGCCGGGAACCATATGAAAGGGCGGAAGCCTACCGCCCCTCGGCCAGGGCCGTCTCGCGGATGGCGGACAGCGACTTCGCGACGGTCAGCGCTTCCGGATCGACCTGGATCTCGATAAGCGCCGGGGTACCCGCCTCTCTGGCCCGCTCGAAGGCAGGCGCGAAATCGGCCGTGCGGGTCACCGTCTCGCCATGGGCGCCATAGGCCCGGGCCAGCGCCGCGAAGTCCGGATTGTGCAGGCCGGTGCCGCTGACCCGTCCGGGATACTCGCGCTCCTGGTGCATGCGGATCGTGCCGTACATCCCGTTGTTCACCACGATGAAGATGGTGTTGGCCCCGTACTGGACGGCCGTGGCCAGTTCCTGGCCGTGCATCATGTAGCAGCCGTCGCCGTTGAACGAGACCACCGTCCGCTCGGGATGCACCAGCTTGGCCGCGACGCCCGCCGGCACCCCGTAGCCCATCGAGCCGGAAGTCGGCGCCAGACAGGAACGCCAGCCCTTGTACCCGTAGTACCGGTGCACCCAGGTCGCGTAATTGCCGGCGCCGTTGGTGACGATCGAGTCCTCCGGCAGCACCTCGTCGAGGTACTTGACGATCTCGGCCATCTGCACGTCGCCGGGGCCGTGGATGACGGTCCGCGTCGCCTCGTACTCCGAGCGCGCCACCTTGGTGTCCTCGGCCCAGGCGGAGGAGTCGACCGGTTCCATCTCCGAGGCAGCCTTGAAGAAGCTGCGCTGGCTGGCGTTGATCAGCAGGTCGCCCTGGTACACGCGACCAAGTTCGTCGGCTCCGGCATGGACATGGACCAGTCCCTGGCGCGGGCGCGGGATGTCCAGCAGCGAATAGCCGCTGGTCGTCATCTCGCCCAGCCGCGAACCGACGACGATCAGCAGGTCGGACTCGCTCACCCGCGCGCCGAGCCGGGGGTCGATGCCGATGCCCACATGACCGACATAGTTCGGGTGGCGGTTGTCGAGATAGTCCTGGCAGCGGAAGGAGGCCCCCACCGGCAGGTGGTTCGCCTCGGCGAAGCGGGCGAGATCGGCGGCGACCCCCTCGTCCCAGCCACCGCCGCCAACGATGACCAGCGGCTTCTTCGCCTTGGCCAGCAGATCGCGGAACCGGGCCATGTCCTCTGAACCGACATGCGGTTCGGTGCGCTTGTAGGCATCGAACTCGCCGGTCTCGGCCCGCTCGGTCAGCATGTCCTCCGGCAGGGCGAGGACCACCGGGCCCGGACGGCCCGACGTGGCGGTGTGGTAGGCCCGACTGACATACTCTGGTATGCGCGCGGGGTCATCGATCTGCGCCACCCACTTGCACAGCTGGCCGAACATGCGCCGGTAATCGACCTCCTGGAAGGCTTCGCGGTCGAACATGTCCCGCCCGACCTGACCGACCAGCAGGATCATCGGCGTACTGTCCTGCATGGCGATATGGACGCCGGCGCTGGCGTTCGTAGCCCCCGGCCCGCGTGTGACCATACAGATCCCCGGCTTGCCGGTGAGCTTGCCGTAGGCCTCGGCCATCATCGCGGCGCCACCTTCCTGGCGGCAGACGATAGTCTTGATCTCCGGAGCGTCGACCAGCCCGTCCAGGACCGCCAGGTAGCTTTCTCCCGGAACTGCGAAAGCCAGATCGGCGCCGTGCGCACGCAGGCTCTCGACCAGGATGTGACCGCCGATGCGGCCGGCGTTGCGCCGGCCTTCGACGGCGTGTTCAGTGCTCGATGGGTTCGTCGACATAATGCTGATACCGTTGTGACTTGGGCTTGTCGTTGTCTTCGGGGTTCACGTACTGGATCGAGCTCTTCCCGCGCAGGTCGGCGGGCAGGACCATGACCCTCACGAATTTGGTGCACTGGTCGGTGCAGGCCTGGGCGTAGACCGGCTCCGAGCCGACCTCGAACCAGGCCTCGCCGGGACCGTATTCCTTGCTTCGCCCGGCGGTGTCGATCCGGATCTTGCCGTCGCGCAGGCAGCGAATTCCCGGCCCCTGGTGGGTGTGGGCAAAGGCCTGCCCGCCCATGGGAAACTTCACAGCGTCGCAGCGCAGGATCCAGTCGCCCGTCGGGTCCGGCCCGTCGAGTTCGGATTCCACCGTCAGTTCCGACGTCACACCGGTCCCGGCGGCCAGCCGCGCTTCGGCGTCGTCGGCTGCGAGTTCGTACCGCCAGATGACCGCGCCGTCCTCGCCGGCCCGCACGGACACCTCACCGGACCCGAACCAGGCCCGGTCCTCGCCGATCGGATCGCCGTCGCCGACGACGAACGAGCCTTCGCGGCAGTACAAGACGCGGTTGAGAGCCGGCAACGCCTCGAAAAACGCGGCCCCCGGCGCCAACCGATCGACGATGTGGCGGAGCTTGTACCCCGTTCTCGACATCGTATCCTCCCTGAGACCCTCTGGTCTTCTCTACTCAAGACTGGCTCTGCACGCTGCCGCGCTCGATCACGTAGGTCCGATCGAGCAGGCCGCGCAGATGGGTATCGTTGGACTCAGCGATCAGGACCGACAACCCCTCTTGTTTCAAGTCCGATAGAACATCGACCATGCGCCGGGCAAGGACCGGGGCGATCCCCTCGGTTGGCTCGTCCAGGAGCAGCAACCGCTCGCCGACCATCAGCGCCCTGGCGAGCGCCACCAGCTTCTGCTGTCCGCCGGACAGGCTGGTGGACGGACGGTCCCGGAATTCCTCGGCTTCCGGGATGAGGCGATACACCCAGGCGAGCCGGTCCTCGGCGTCAGGGATGTCTGTCGACCACACCGGCAGCAGGACATTCTCCTCCGCCGTCAGCGCCGGCACCAATTTGCGGTCCTCCGGCATATAACCAATGCCGAAACGCGCACGCTGGAAATCGGCGACCTTCACCAGATCGTGGTGGTCGAAGCCGATGCTGCCGGCCGACGCCTTGAGCAGTCCCATCACGCTGCGCATGAAGGTCGTCTTGCCGGCACCGTTGCGCCCGATCAGGCCGCACATGGCGCCGGTCGGCACCTCGAGCGAAACCTGTCGCAGGATCGGGATCGGTCCGATATCGACGTCAAGCCCCTGTACGTTAAGCATCTTCGCCCCCCGCGCGGGTGCCGTCTCGTTCGGCCTGGGCCGCCTTCTCGCGCATCATCTGTCCCTGCGGCTCGTCGCCGATCACGAACTCGATCACCTTCGGATCGACCAGGGCCTCCGCCGGCGGCGCGTCGCAGATGATCTCGCCCTGATAAAAGGCCAGCACCCGTCCGACATAGCGTTCGACGATCTCCATGTCGTGCTCGACGAACAGAACGGTCACCCCGTCCTCCCGCAGCGCCGACATCACAATGTCCATCAGGCCGAACTTCTCCTCGACCGAGATGCCCGAGGTCGGTTCGTCCAGCAGCAGGATCTTGGGTTGCGCGACCATGGCCATGGCGATGTCGAGCAGCTTGCGGATGCCCTGGGGCAGCGTGCTCGCGATCTGGTCGCGGTAGTCCTCGATCCGGTAGCGCCGCAGGATCGCGTCGGCCCGCGCTTCCCGCTCCGCCAGCCGCAGGGGACGCAGGGCGCCGAGACCATGGCTGTCGGCGATGCCGAGGGCGATCATCAGGTTGTCGAACACCGTGGCGGTCATGAACACCTGGGCGACCTGGAACGACCGGCAGATCCCCATCCGGGTGATCCGGCGCGGCGCCAGCCCGGTGATGTCGCGCCCGTCGAACCGGATGGTGCCCGAACTCGGCGGCAGCCAGCCGGTCACCATGTTCACGAAGGTGGTCTTGCCGGCCCCGTTGGCACCGATGATGCCGACGATCTCGTCCTTCTCGACCGAGACGTCGATGTCCTTGGCCGCGGTCACCGCGCCGAAGGTCTTGTTCAGTCCGCTCGCCTCCAGGATTGCGGTCATGGCTGCGCCTCCCGTCGTCCGGCCAGTCTGCTGATGACCGACCACACGCCGCCCGGCAGGAAGAAGATGATCAGAAGAAGCGTACCGCCGACGATCAGCTGCCAGGCGTAGGGGAACCACTCGAAGGCGTAGGTCCGCAGGAGCTCGAAGATCAGCGAACCGATGAACGGCGCCGCCACGCTTCCGGGCCCGGACAGGATGGTGACGAACACCAGTTCGCCCGACACCGTCCAGTTGACCATCGATTCCGGATCGACCTGACCGAGGGACAGCGCCATGAACCCGCCGCCGAGCCCGGTCAGCGCCGCCGACATCACGTATTTTCCGTGGATCGCCTCGGCCACCGAGTAGCCGAGGTATTCGACCCGGATCTCGTTGTCGCGGACGGCGGTGGTCAGACTGCCCAGCACCGAACCGAGATAGCGGTGCACCAGCACGGCGACCAACCAACCGACGGCGCAGACTCCGAGGAACAGGGCCGTCAGCTTGGTCCCGGCATCGTCGGTTCCAATGCCGAACAGGGTGGGCTGCATGACGCTGAAACCGTCCGTCGAGCCCAGGGCCTCGGTCTTCACCAGGATCCCGAACAGCACCATGGAGAACGCCAGGTTCAGCATGGCGAAGAAGATCTCGCGGTATTTTCGGATGATGAAGCCGAGCGCGAAGCCGACCAGGGCCGACACCAGCGCCGCCGCCGGCAGCGTCACCAGCACCTCGGAAATGGCGAGTTCCTTGCCCAGCAGAGCCACGGTGTAGGCACCGAGGCCGAAATACAGCGCATGTCCGAAGGAGACGAGGCCGGTGCGCCACAGCACCAGCAGGCCGACGACGGCCAGTGCGCGGGAGAAGGCGATCAGGGTCTGGCTCAACAGCCAGTCCGGCAGCACCGCGACGCCGAGCACGGCGACCAGCACGAAGCCGACCGTCAGGCCGACAATGGTCCGACCCAGGGTCTGTGTCATCGCCGCCCCCTCAGATCTTGCGCGCTTTGGCGGGCGCGAACAGACCTTCCGGCCGGAAGATCAGCACCGCCGCCATGACGGCGTAGACCACGAACAGCTCGATCTCCGGCCATTGCAGCACGGCGTACGCGCGCAGGAGGCCGACCATCAGGGCGCCGATAGCCGCACCTGCGATGCTGCCCATGCCGCCGATCACCACCACCGCGAAGGACAGCACGATCACCTCGACGCCGAAGCCGGGGGCGACGGAGATCGTCGGCGCGATATAGGCCCCGCCCAGCGCGCCGAGAACCGCGCCGGCGACGAACACGACGTAGAACACGCGCCGCACGTTGATGCCCATGGCGATCGCCAGGTCGCTGTCGAAGATGATGGCGGTCACCAGCTTGCCCCAGTGGGTCCGGTTGAGCACCGCCCAGGATGCCAGGCCGACCACCAGACTCAGCGCGATCATGGAGAGCTTGTAACCGTCCTGATAGATGCCGCCGATCTGGACGCCCGGCATGGCGTAGGTCGGCTGAAAGGCGAAATAGGGATCGACGCCGAACACCAGCAGGATGATGTCCTCCAACACCAGGAACAGGCCAAAGGTGGCGAGCACGATCAGCACCTCGTCGCGGCCGTACAGGTTCTTGATGATGGTGCGCTCGATCGCCGAGCCGAGAACGACTCCGACGACGAGGGCGGCGATCGGGATCGCGATCATGGTGCCCAGGTCAGACACTCCCATGACCGAGAACTCGCCGACCAGGAACGCGCAGAGATAGGCGCCCCAGGCGTAGAACGCCCCATGCGCCACGTTGAGGATCTTCAGCACGCCGAAGATGATCGTCAGGCCGAGCGAGACGATGAACAGGTACGACGCATAGCCCAGGCCCTCGACGAGGATCGTCAAAGCTAGGTTCATGTGGCCTTTCCTCTCCGGACGGACCGGCGGCAACCGGGTCCCGGCGACCGGTCCCGAAGGCCGGCCTCAACGGAAAGGGTGACGACGCGCCGCGCCGTCACCCCGATGCGGTCTCAGGTCGATCGGATCAGCACTTGGCGCCGGGCATGCCCTTCTCGATCCACTCGACGCTCGTCTGGCCGTCCGGCGGCATCACGCATTCGGCCGGGTAGAACTTGACGTCGGTGACGCCCGCCTCGGCGAGGTCGTCGTTCCACTTGGTGATGCCGTACACGTTCTCGGTGATCGCCTGGTGGCCGTTGGCGAGCGCCATCTTGACGGTGGTCGAGAAGCTCTCGAACTCCATCCCCTCCATGGCGCTGATCACCTGATCCTGGCTCGGGAACGATCCCGCCGCGGCCGCGGCCTTGTCGTAGCCGATCTTGGTCGCCAGCACCGCCTGCGCATACTGGTAGGCCGGACCCGACGGATAGGTGCCGTAGCGGTCCTTGTAGGTGTTGATGAACCAGGTGTTCAGCGCGGTGTCGCGGCCCCGGACCAGGATGCCGTACGGGCCGCGGGCGCCGAGGATGATGTCGTCCGGCAGGCGCTTGCCGAGCCGGTAGGCCGCCGTGCCGCCGACGGTCAGGATCACCTTCTTCTGCTTGAACAGACCGCGCGGCGTCGCCTGGAAGATGAAGCCCTCAAGGTCGCCGTCCCAGAACGAGGAGTGCACCATCTCGGCGTCGTCCAGCGCCAGGGCCGAGATCTCGGAGCCATACTGGCCGGCGAAGATCTTCGGGAACTGCAGCTTGTCGGAGGCCGCCGCGCCCGGGACCAGATGGCCCATCGCCAGGCTGAAGTCGCGCCAACTGTCCTGTCCCCAGGCATAGTTCTGGTTGATCCCGGTGTAGCTCTTCACGCCCGGGAACATGTCCTTGACGTAGTGCGCCGCGGCAACGCTGTCGGCGGTGGCGTGGCTCATGGTGCGGAACGAGTATTTGCGCGGCGCCTCTTCGAAGACGCGCGGCGTACCGCAGATGGCGAAGACCGTCAGCTTCTGCAGTTCCTCGACCACCGGTGCCAGAGCGGCGCAGGACCCGGAGGAGATGTAGCCAAGCACGACGTCCACGCCGCGCTTCTGGACCAGGTTGCGGTACTCGGCGACCTGCTTGGTGTTGCCGCCGGACTCGTCGAGGAAGTCCGCCTCGACCGTGGCTCCGGCGAAACCCTTCGTGTCGTAGGGCGCCGGCAGCGTGCCGCTGTTGATGGCGTCGATCACCATCTCGGCGCCATTGCGTGCCGGCACGCCAAACGGGCCGGCCGCCGGACCGGACAGGAACGACACGACGCCCATGGACACCGTATCCTGCGCCACGGCCGGCGCGGCCATCGCCAGGACGGCGGCCAGGCCGGCACCGATGGCGGTGACGGATTTCATTCTCTTCATCGGAAACTCCCCCTTGTCAGCCAGATCGGACCGATCGTGGTTTTGGATGCGGGGGTTCGACCTCCCGTCTTTTGTTCCCGCCCGGTCGCGGTTCGTGCAAGGGTAAGCACGGTGGTCGCTGCGATGCAACGAAGAGCACGGCTTGCGCGTCGGCGGCCACGGAGTTTAGTGAGGTGGCAAAACCCCACCGAAGCCCTCGAGGGAGACAACACATGGGCGTGCAGCAGAATTTCATCGGCGGCCAGTGGACGGACGGCGCCACCGCCAAGAACAACGTCAATCCGTCGGATCTGAGCGACGTCATCGGCAGCTATGCCCAGGCCGACGCGGCCGGCGTGGCGGCCGCCGTCGACGCCGCCAAGGCGGCGGCCCACGGCTGGAACCGCTCGACTCCGCAGCAGCGCTACGACGTGCTGGAGTTCGTCGGCAACGAGATCATGGCCCGGCGCGAGGAACTCGGCCGCCTGCTCTCGCGCGAGGAAGGCAAGACCCTGCCGGAGGGCATCGGCGAGGCGACCCGCGCGGCGCAGATCTTCAAGTTCTTCGCCGGCGAGGCGCTGCGCATTCAGGGCGAGAAGCTCGCCAGCGTGCGGCCGGGCGTCGAGGTGGAGATCACCCGCGAGCCGGTCGGAATCGTCGGGATCATCACACCGTGGAATTTCCCGATCGCGATTCCGGCCTGGAAGATCGCGCCGGCGCTCGCTTACGGCAACTGCGTCGTCTTCAAGCCGGCCGACCTGGTGCCGGGCTGCGCCTGGGCACTCGCCGAGATCCTGTCACGGGCGGGCCTGCCGGACGGCGCCTTCAACCTCGTGATGGGCCGCGGCTCGGTCGTCGGCGAGGCGATCCTGACGTCCGAGGAGATCGGGGCCGTGAGCTTCACCGGCTCGGTCGATACCGGCAAGCACGTGGCGGCAAGCTGCGCCGCGCGTCTGGCCAAGGTCCAGCTCGAGATGGGCGGCAAGAACCCGTTCGTCGTGCTCGACGACGCCGACCTGGCGACCGCCGTGAACTGCGCGGTGAACAGCGCGTTCTTCTCCACCGGCCAGCGGTGCACCGCATCGTCGCGCCTGATCGTGACGGAGGGCATCCACGACCGGTTCGTCGAGGCCATGGCCGAGCGCATCAAGACCCTCAAGGTCGACGACGCCCTGGCCGACGGCACCGAGATCGGTCCGGTGGTCGACGAGAACCAGCTCAAGCAGGACCTCGACTATCTGGAGATCGGCCAGAAGGAAGGTGCCAAGCTGGTCGGCGGCGACCGCCTGAACCGGTCCAAGGAAGGCTTCTACCTGCAGCCGGCGCTCTTCACCGAGACCACCAACGACATGCGCATCAACCGGGAGGAGATCTTCGGCCCGGTGGCGTCCGTGATCCGGGTCAAGGACTATGACGAGGCCCTCGCGACCGCGAACGACACCGATTTCGGGCTGTCTTCCGGCATCGCCACGACGTCGCTGAAATACGCCAGCGACTACAAGCGCAACGCCGATGCCGGGATGGTGATGGTCAACCTGCCCACCGCCGGCGTCGACTATCACGTGCCGTTCGGCGGCCGGAAGGGGTCGAGCTACGGTCCGCGCGAGCAGGGCCGCTACGCCGCCGAGTTCTACACGACGGTCAAGACCGCCTACACCCAGCCGTAAGGCATCCCGTCGCGGCCGGCGTCAGCCGGCGTCGGCCGCGACCTCGTCCGACAGGGCGGCGGGCATTCGGGTCCGCTCCAGATTGGCGTGCTCGAAGCTCGTTCCCTCGACATTGCAGTCGGCGAGCTGCGCATGGGAGAGATCGGCCCCGTCCATCCTGGCGGAGGCCAGGTTCGCGCCGGTGAAGTCGACCCGCTGGAAGTTGGCGCCGGTCGCCGTCGCTCCGCTGAGATCGGCGGGCCAGCTCCCCTTCTCCTCTCCGGTCTTCGGATCGACCACCCGCATCGGCGTCAGGACGCTGGCCTGAAAATTGGCCCGGTCGAGCAAGGCGTTCCGGAAGTTCGCGCCGCGCAGGTCGCTGCGCTGCATCTGCGCGCCCTCCAGGGCCGCGGTGGTGAACTTGGTGAAGCGGAACGAGCAGCGTCGGAGGTTGGCGCCTGTCAGATTGGCGCCGGAGAAGTCCGCCGCGGAGAGGTCGGCGCCCGACAGGTTGATCCCGTCCAGGTCGCGGCCGGAGAAATCCGCCGGCTCGCCCCGGCGACCTCCGGAACTGATCCACGCGAAATGCCGGATGAGCAGATCGCGGATATCGGCCTCCAGTTCCTCCATGTTCGAGGCGATGACGCAGTCGGTCAGGTCGGCCCCCGACATGTCGGCGCCGTCGAGATGGCATGAGCGCAGGTCGGCGCCGGTCAGATCGGTGTTGGAGAGCCGGGCGTCGGCGAAGTTGACATCCTGCAGGTTGGCGCCGCGCAGGCTCGAGTTCTGAAGCGTCGCGCCGGTCAGGACCGCGCCTTTCAGGTTGGCCGCGTCCATCGAGCAGCCGTCGAAATGTGCGCCCCGCGCGGTCACGCCCATCATGTTCGCCCGGCCGAGATTGGTCCGGATCGCCCGGGCGTTGTCGAGGTCGGCGCCGTCGAGATTGGTCACCGTCTCCTCGCCCTTGCGCGCGCCGACCTTGGTCGAGCGGAAGTCGGCGTCGGTCAGGTCGGCCGAGGCGAGCCGGGCCTGTTCGAGGTCGGCGCCACGGAAATCGGTCTTGATAAGCTTGGCGCCGGTCAGGTCGACGGCACGAAGCTGCGTGCCGGCGAGCGACGCTTCTGACAGGTTCGCGCCGACGAACTGCGCCCCCCGGAAGTCGGCATTGGTAATCAGGGCACGCCGAAGATCGACACCGTTCAGCAGCGCGCCCTTGTGCTGCTGTCCCCGCAGGTCCGCGCGCTTTCCGTCACCGAAGTTGTTCAGGAAGTTGACGTGCTTCCTGATGGTGTCGGCGAGCTTCCAGTCGACGTTGCTCGGATCGAATGCCACGCGCCCCTCTCCTCGGCTTCGGTCGTGCTTCGGCGCGCTTCCCGAATCGGGAAGTATTCCATTCTACCCTATAAGGTACCGCATTTCAGGGTTTTTCAGGCACCGTCGAAATATCTGGAGCCGTCCGGCAGCGTTTCGAAGACCAGTTGGAATCGGTCGGCCGCGTAGCGGACGTGCGAAAGCTGGATCGGCTGTCCGTCGCTGTCGACGTTGACCGACTCCGCGAACAGGATCGGACGGGTCCGCGGCTGCGACAGGATTTCCACGTCCGCCGGGTCGGGCATGCGGGCCGTGACCTTCGTCACCGCCCGCGCATAGTCGGCGATGCCGTGATGCTCCATCACGCGGGTGATGGAATGGGTCGGCTCGTAGGCCGCGGCGAACTCCGGAAACCGTCGCGCGGGGAACCAGTGGGTACCGTAGGACAACGGCCGTCCGTCGACCTCGCCGACCGTCTCCAGACGCAGAACCGCTGTTCCCGGCGTGAGTCCGAGCACCTCGGCGACCTCCTTGCCGGCCCGCATGCGCCGCAGCGACAGGCTGCGACCGCCGGGACTGCGGTTCGCCCGCCGCACGTTCTCGGTGAAGCGGGTACGACGCCCAACCAGGTACTCCAGCACGTTCTCCCGCACGAACGCGCCGCGCCCCTGCTCGACTCGCACCAGTCCCCGGTCGACCAGCGCGGAAATCGCCCGACGCAGGGTGTGCCGGTTGACGCCGAACCGCCGTGACAGCTCCGCCTCGGTCGGCAGCCGCTGTCCCTCGTCCCAGCGCCGATTGCGAATCTCCTCGGCGAGGGTGTGCTCGATCTGGCGCCAGACCGCCAATCCGGACTCACGGTCGATGACCGTCATGGCCCGCGCTCCCGTCACAAATTGTTAATGGACGACGGCTTTACAGCCCCGGAATTCTCCATCATATTGCCGTCAATAAGTCTGGATGTCTAGACAAATTGGAAATTCGTCGATGACCTCGAAACGCCCCACGGCCTGCTCGCCGGAACAGAGCGCCGAACGACGCGCCCGCCAGCGCTGGATGTCGATCCTCGCCAAGGCCGACTTCGCCGATCTCGACGCGCTCTGGAACAACCTGCCCTCCAAACCCGCCTGGACGGTCATCCGCCCGCCGGAGACCGGCATGGTGATGGCCCGCGGCCGCGCCGGCGGCACCGGCCAGCGCTTCAACATCGGCGAGGTGACGGTGACGCGCTGCGCCGTACAGCTCGACTACGGCGCGGTCGGTTTCGGCTACGTGATGGGCCGCAACCGCCGACATGCGGAGCTGGCGGCGGCGGTCGACGCAATCATGCAGACGCCGTCGCGCCGCGACGCGCTGGAACGGGCCCTGATCGCTCCGCTGGGACTGCGTCATGAGGCGGCGAAGCGCGAGCGCGGCCAGAAAGCGGCATCGACGAAGGTCGATTTCTTCACCCTCGTGCGCGGAGACTGAGCATGGCCACGATGACGGATATCAAGCCGGGCTTCCGCGATCCGGTTCTCGACTCCCAGGCGGTGTTCCGTGCCGTGCTCGACGCCATGGCCCGCCCCGGCAGGTGTCTGGCCCTGCCTCCGCTCTGCGAGACGCCGGAACCGCTGGATCCAGCGACGGCGGCCGTCTGCCTGACGTTGGTCGACCAGGACACGCCCCTATGGCTGGCGCCGGATCTCCGCTCCAAGGAGGCCGAGGCGTTTCTCCGTTTCCATTGCGGCTGCGCGCTTGTCGACGACCCCGCCCGGGCGGCCTTCGCCGTTACGTCGGCGACGAAGCTGCCGGCGCTCGACGGCTTCGCCATCGGCGACGACGCCTATCCCGAGACGTCGACGACGGTGATCGTTCAGGCCAAGGCCCTGTCGCCCGAGACCAGGACCCAGGCGCCGGAGGATGCAGTGACCTTGCGCGGTCCCGGCATCGCCGACCGGCACCGGCTGACCGTCGACGGCCTGCGCCCCGGTGTCTGGGACGAGTGGGCCGACAACCGGGCGCTGTTCCCCTGCGGCATCGACCTGATCCTGGTGGCCGGCGCGACCCTGGCCGCCTTGCCCCGCACCACCGTTGTCACCGAGCGAGAGGGCTGAGCCATGTATGTCGCCGTCAAGGGTGGCGAGAAAGCCATCAGAAACTCGCAGCAGCTGCTCGCCGAGGAACGGCGGGGCGATCCGGCCGTTCCGGAACTCTCCCTCGACCAGATCCGCGAGCAGATGAGTCTGGCCGTCGACCGGGTCATGACCGAGGGCTCGCTGTATGACCCCGAACTCGCCGCCCTGGCGATCAAGCAGGCGCGCGGCGACCTTCAGGAGGCGATCTTCCTGCTGCGGGCTTACCGCACCACCCTGCCCCGCTTCGGCGACGGCGAGCCGATCGACACGGCGCGGATGGCGGTCCGCCGGCGGATCTCCGCCACCTACAAGGACCTGCCCGGCGGCCAGATCCTGGGACCGAGCTTCGACTACACCCATCGCCTGCTCGACTTCGCTCTGGCCGCCGGCGACAACCGGCCGGCCGCCGAGATCGCCGAGACTCCGGTCGAGAGCGGCATGCCCCGGGTCACGGAGATCCTGAACTACGAGGGTCTGATCGAGACCGAGCAGCCCGACCGGGACGACGAGCCGGTGTTCGACCTGACGCGGAACTCGCCGCGCTATCCGGCGGAGCGGGCCGCGCGGCTGCAGAACCTGGCGCGCGGGGACGAGGGTTTCATCCTGGCGCTGGGCTACTCCACCCAGCGCGGCTTCGGCAACAACCACCCCTTCGCCGGCGAAATCCGCATGGGCGAGGTCGCGGTCGAGTTCGCCCCGGAGGAGCTCGGCTTCCCGATCGAGATCGGCGAGATCACCGTCACGGAGTGCCAGATGATCAACCAGTTCAAGGGCTCCGCGTCGCAGCCGCCGCAGTTCACCCAGGGCTACGGCCTGACTTTCGGACACTGCGAGCGCAAGGCGATGTCGATGGCGTTGGTGGACCGGGCGCTGCGGGCCCGCGAGTTTGACGAGCCGATCGACGCGCCGGCCCAGGACGAGGAGTTCGTCATGGCCCATTCCGACAACGTCGAGGCGTCGGGCTTCGTGCAGCACCTGAAGCTGCCGCACTACGTCGATTTCCAGGCGGAGCTGGTGACCGTGCGCGCGCTGCGCCAGAGCTTCATGGAGCAGGCCGACCCCGACGACGTGCCCGATGCGGCGGAGTGAGGAGAGGACCCATGGCTGACGTGATCGACCACCCGAGCCGCAACGCCGCCTCCCCTCAGGACGCGCGGACGGCCAGCGGCTACAACTTCGCCTACCTGGACGAGCAGACCAAGCGGATGATCCGCCGCGCCATACTGAAGGGCGTGGCGGTGCCGGGGTACCAGGTGCCGTTCGGTTCGCGCGAGATGCCGCTGCCCTACGGCTGGGGGACCGGCGGCATTCAGGTGACCGCCGCCGTCATCGGCCCCGACGACACCCTCAAGGTGATCGACCAGGGAGCCGACGACACGACGAACGCCGTCAACATACGCAGCTTCTTCGCCAAGACCGCCGGCGTGGCCACCACCGAGCGCACGACCGAGGCGACGGTGATCCAGACCCGTCACCGGATCCCCGAGACGCCGCTGACCGAGGATCAGATCCTGGTCTATCAGGTGCCGATCCCCGAGCCGCTGCGCTGGCTCGAGCCGCGCGAGGCCGAGACCCGCAAGATGCATGCGCTCGAGGAGTACGGCGCGATGCATGTCAGCCTGTACGAGGACATCACCCGGTACGGCCGCATCACCAAGTCCTACAACTACCCGGTCCGGGTCGACGGCCGCTACGTGATGTCGCCGAGCCCGATCCCTAAGTTCGACAACCCGAAGATGGACCACATGGCGGCCCTGCAGCTGTTCGGCGCCGGGCGCGAGAAGCGGATCTACGCGGTTCCGCCCTATACCGAGGTGAAGTCCCTCGACTTCGAGGACCATCCCTTCACGATCGAAAGCTGGGATCAGTGCTGCGCGCTGTGCGGGGCCGGGGACAGCTACCTCGACGAGGTCGTCACCGACGACAAGGGCGGCAAGATGTACGTCTGCTCCGACAGCGACTACTGCGAGCAACGCCGGGCGGCTGGCCATTCGGGCGACGGCGGCGATCCGTCATACGCGTCCCGCGACGCCATCCCGGCCGGAGAGGAAGCATGACCGACCCATCGACCTTCGACAGACCGTCGCCCCTGCTCCAGGTCCGCGGCCTCTCCCATCGGTACGGCCGCCATATCGGCTGCCGCAACGTGGCGTTCGACCTGTATCCGGGCGAGGTGCTCGGCATCGTCGGCGAGTCCGGCTCGGGCAAGACGACGCTGCTGAAATGCGTGTCCGGCCAGCTGGAGCCGAGCGAAGGCGCGATCGAGTACCGCACGCGCGACGCCGGCCTGATCGACCTCTACCGGATGAGCGAGGCGCGCCGCCGTCTGCTGATGCGCACCGACTGGGGCATCGTCTACCAGAACCCGCGCGACGGCCTGCGCATGCGGGTCTCCGCCGGCGCCAATGTGGGCGAGCGGCTGATGGCGATCGGCGACCGGCACTACGGCCACATCCGCACCGAGGCGGTCGACTGGCTGGAACGGGTGGAGATGGATATCGGCCGCATCGACGACATGCCGCACACCTTCTCCGGCGGCATGCAGCAGCGCCTGCAGATCGCCCGAAACCTGGTCACCAAGCCCCGGCTGGTTTTCATGGACGAGCCGACCTCCGGCCTCGACGTGTCGGTGCAGGCCCGTCTGCTCGATCTGATCCGCGGGCTGGTGCGCACTCTCGGCATCGCCTGCGTGATCGTGACCCACGATCTCGGCGTGGTCCGGCTGCTGTCGCACCGGCTCATGGTGATGAAGGGCGGCAACGTGGTGGAGAGCGGCCTGACCGACCAGGTGCTCGACGACCCGCAGCACCCCTATACCCAGCTCCTCGTCTCCTCGATCCTACCGGTGTGACGCCATGACCGATCTCGACGATACCGTGATGCTCCACGCCCAGGGCTTGGCCAAGCACTTCATCCTGCACAATCAGGGCGGGGTGAGAATCGACGTGTTCTCGCAGGTAGAGCTGACCGCGCGCCAGGGCGAGTGCGTGATCCTTGCGGGTCCGTCCGGTGCCGGCAAATCGACCCTGCTGCGCTCGCTCTACGCCAACTACAAGCCGCAGTCCGGGTCGGTCTTCGTCCGCCACGCCCGGAGCTGGGTCGACCTGTGCGCCGCGCAGCCGTTCGAGATCATGCAGGTGCGCCGCGACACGCTGGGCTATGTCAGCCAGTTCCTGCGCGTGATCCCGCGGGTACCGACCCTGGACCTTGTCAGCGAGCCGCTGATCGGCCAGGGACTCAGCGAGGACGCGGCCCGCGAGCGGGCCGCCACCATCCTGGCCCGCCTGCGGATCCCCGAGGCGCTCTGGACCCTGCCGCCCGCCACCTTCTCCGGCGGCGAGCAGCAACGGGTCAACATAGCCATGACCTTCGTTCAGGACTATCCGATCCTGCTTCTGGACGAGCCGACGGCCTCGCTCGACAAGGACAACCGCCAGACGGTGGTCGATCTGATAAACGAGGCCAAGGCGCGCGGCGCGGCCATCATCGGAATCTTCCACGACGCCGAGGTGCGCGACCTCGTCGGCACCCGCACGTACGACGTCACCGAAGCGAGACAGGCCGCATGAACCACGTCCTCACCCTGACCAACGCCGAGATCGTCCTCGATGACGAGGTCGTCCGCGGCACCCTGCGGATCGAGAACGGACGTATCGCCGACGTGAGCCAAGGCGGCACCGCCGTCGCCGGCGCCGAGAACCTTGACGGCGACTTTCTCTGTCCCGGCCTGGTCGAACTGCACACCGACAATCTGGAGAAGCACGTCCAGCCGCGCCCGAAGGTGCAGTGGCCGACCTCCTCCGCCCTGCTCGCCCATGACGCCCAGGTGGTCGCCTCCGGCATCACCACGGTACTCGACGCCATCGCCGTCGGCGGCACGCTGAGCGAGGACGTGCGCGACTATCTGGTGCGCGAATCCTCCGAGGCGATCCACCGGTTCCGCGAGGACGGCCTGCTGCGCGCCGACCACCATCTGCACATGCGCTGCGAGGTGGCGCACAAGGACGTCCTGACCCTGTTCGAGCCGTTCAAGTCCGATCCGCTGGTCAGGCTGGTCTCGCTGATGGACCACACGCCGGGCCAGCGCCAGTTCGTGAACCTCGAGAAGCTGCGGGTCTACTACAAGGGCCGCCACCAGCTGGACGACGCCGCCTTCGAGCAGATGATCATCGACCGCAAGGAGGCCCAGGCACTCTACTCCGACAAGCACCGCAAGGCGCTGGTGGAGATGGCCCGCGAGGCCGGCCACCCGTTGGCCAGCCACGACGACGCCACCCTGGAGCACGTGGACGAGGCGATGGAGATGGGGATCACCATCAGCGAGTTTCCGACGACCCTGGAGGCCGCGCGGGCATCCCATGCCAGGGGCATCCGCACGATCATGGGCGGGCCGAACGTGGTGCGCGGCGGTTCCCATTCCGGCAACGTGTCGGCGGCGGATCTGGCGGAGGAAGGCGTCCTGGACGCGCTCTCCAGCGACTACGTGCCGGCGAGCCTGCTGCACGGCGCCCTGCTGCTGAACGAGAAGCACGGGATCGCCCTGCCCGCGGCGCTGGCTACGGTCACCCGCAATCCCGCCGACATGATCGGTATGGAGGATCGGGGGCGTATCGCCGCCGGCAGGCGGGCGGATCTGGTCCGCTTCCGCAAACTCGACGACGGCGTGCCGGCGGTGCGCCGCGTGTGGCGCGAAGGCATTCGGGTGCTGTGATGGACGGTCTGCGCTCGAACCCGAAGAAGCTCAACGCCGACGGCGCCCTGATCCACCCGGACGCCCATGTACAGGACAGCACCTTCGGGGCCTGGACCGAGGTCGGCGCGCGGACCAGCGTGGTCGAGAGCAGCTTCGGCGACTACAGCTACGTGGTCTCCGACAGCCAGATCATCTACACGACGGTCGGCAAGTTCGCGAACATCGCCTCCCACACCCGGATCAATCCGGGGAATCACCCGCACTGGCGCGCCAGCCTGCACCATTTCATGTACCGATCGGCCTCGTACGACCTCGGCGAGGATGACGGCGACTTCTTCGACTGGCGGCGCGACCACCACTGCACGATCGGCCACGACACCTGGATCGGCCACGGCGCCGTCATCATGGCGGGGGTCAGCGTCGGCGACGGCGCGATCGTCGGCTCCGGCGCCATCGTCACCAAGGATGTGCCGGCCTACACCGTCGTCGTCGGCAATCCGGCCAGGGTGATGCGCCGCCGCGTCTCCGAGGCCGTGGAGGAGAAGCTGCGCGCCATTGCCTGGTGGGACTGGAGCCACGACCTCCTGCGCGCGCGGATGGACGATTTCCGGTCGCTCGACGCCGAAGCCTTCGCCGCGAAATATGCCGGCTGACGTCGGGTTGTCTGGTGGAAGGGCCGGCCGGGGCACCCTGATCCTGGTGGTCGGGCCGTCCGGTTCCGGCAAGGACACGCTGATCGACGCCGCCCGCTCGGCGCTGGCGACGGACCCGCGGTTCCACTTCCCGACGCGCGACATCACCCGCCCCGCCGAGGCCGGCGGCGAGGCGCACAACCCGGTCGACGTCGCCGCCTTCGACGCCCGCCGCGCGGCCGGCTCCTATGCGCTGTCATGGGGCGCGCACGACCTGCTCTACGGGGTCCCGGCGGACATCGCGGACGTACTGGCCACCGGCAGATCGGTCGTGGTCAACGTCTCGCGCTCGGTGATCGACGAGGCACGCCGGCGCTTCCCACCGACCGCGGTGGTCAGTCTCTCGGTGCCCGAGGCCGTGCTGCGCGCCCGCCTGGCCGGCCGAGGCCGCGAAACCGCCGAGCAGATCGAGTCACGGGTCGCCCGCGCCGCCGCCGTCACGGTCGGCGGCCCCGATGTCTTCGAGGTCGTGAACGACGGCACCGTCGACCTGGCCGTGCGCCGTTTCCTCGACGCCCTGGAACGCGCGGACCTGCTGACGTCCTGACCGCCTTCACCAAACCGTCACGGTGACGTCCGCAAATCTTCACGCGTTCGTCACCGGCATTTTGCCGGTCGGGCGTAGCTACCGCACTGCACAAGACGCACGAACCATCCTTCGCCCGATCGCCGTTATCGGTGCGGCGGCGGATGTCGTTCCAGGCAGCGGGGGCGCGCCATGCTCGAAATCCGGAGTCTCGACAAGCATTTCGGCCAGGTCCGCGCGGTCGATGCGGTGTCCCTCGACATCCCGAACGGACAGATGGTCGGCGTGATCGGCCGCTCCGGCGCCGGAAAATCGACGCTGCTCCGCCTGATCAACCGTCTCGCCGAGCCGACCGGCGGCAGCATCCTGTTCGAAGGTCGCACGGTCAGCGCGCTCAAGGGACGCGAGCTGATGGCCTGGCGGGCCCGATGCTCGATGATCTTCCAGCAGTTCAACCTGGTGAACCGGCTCGACGTGATCACGAACGTGCTGCTTGGCCGTCTGAACCACCACGGTTTCATTGACAGCATGCTGAAGCGCTTCACCCCGGCGGAGCGGGTGATGGCGATCCGCGCCCTCGACCGGCTGGACATGGCGCAGACGGCGCTGCAACGGGCCGACACGCTGTCCGGCGGTCAGCAGCAGCGGGTCGCGATCGCCCGCGCGCTGATGCAGGAGCCGCGCATTCTGCTGGCCGACGAGCCGATCGCCTCGCTCGATCCGCGCAACGCGACGGTCGTGATGGACGCGCTGCGGGCGATCAACAGGGAGGAAGGGATCACGGTGATCTGCAACCTCCACACCCTCGACACCGCGCGTCAGTACTGCGACCGCATCGTCGGCATGCACGCCGGCCGCGTGGTGTTCGACGGTTCCGCCGATTCCCTGACCACCGACGTCGCCCGCGAGATCTACGGCGTCGACGGTCTCGACGAGGCGCTCAGCGAGAGCGTCACGTCCACATCCCTCGGCCCCTCCCAGAACGGGATCGGTCCGCACCGGGCGGCGGTCGCCTGACCGCGCCCACCCAATCCCCAAACGCATCCGCGTTCAAAGGAGACAAGGCAATGATCGCACGTCGCACTCTGTTCGCCGCCGCCGGCCTCGCGGCCCTGGCGGGGCTGTCCGCCACCGGCGCCCATGCCGCCGACGACTGGCGCAAGGATGTGCCGGTGTTCCGCGTCGGCATCCTCGGCGGTGAGAACGAGGCCGACCGGCTGAAGAACTACGCCTGCTTCAAGGATCATCTGGAGGCCCGCCTCGACGTCCCGGTCGAGCTCTATCCCGCCTCCGACTATGCCGGCGTGATGCAGGGCCTGATCTCCGGCAACCTGGAGTATGCCGGTCTCGGCTCCTCCGGGTATGCCGGCATCTCGATCCAGGATCCGGATGCGGTCGAGCCGCTGGTCACCACCGAGCAGGTCGACGGCTCTCTCGGCTACTACTCCGTCCTGTATGTCCGCGCCGACAGCCCCTACAAGTCGCTCGACGACCTCAAGGGCAAGACCCTGGCCTTCGCCGACCCGAACTCGACCTCCGGCTATCTGGTGCCGTCCTACGAGCTCAAGTCGACAGGCTACGATCCGAAGACGTTCTTCTCCAAGACCGGTTTCGGCGGCGGCCACGAGCAGGCCGTGGTCGCGGTCCTGAACAACCAGTACGACGCCGGCGTCACCTGGACCTCCGGTGTCGGCGAGGCAGCCAAGGGCTACAGCCGCGGCAACCTGCGCAAGATGGTCGACAAGGGCGCGCTGAACATGGACGACATCCGCATCATCTGGAAGTCGAACCTGATCACCAACGGCCCGCGCGTGATCCGCAAGGATGTTCCGCAGGCGCTGAAGGACATGGTCCGCGGCATCCTGGTCAGCCTGCCGCTCGAGGACAAGGCCTGCGCCGAAGCCATCGCCGGCGGCAAGTTCAACAGCTTCCAGCCGATCGGCCACGACTTCTACAAGCCGATCATCGAGATGCGCCGCGAGCTGCAGAAGGCGCGCCGCGGCTGACCGCAGCGACCTGCGACGGGCGGAGGGGCTCCCCTTCCGCCCGTTTCTCATCGTACGAGACGTCTACCCGAGGACGGGCCCATGAGCGTCAGCCAAACCGACCCGAAGAGCTTCGTCATCGCGGACGGTGACGACCCGGTCTCGGTGTTCGAGCGGCACCGCGCCGAACTGGAACGGTCCCGACTGACCGCGACGGTCGTCTATGGCGGCCTGTTCGTTCTCGCCCTCGCCGCCGCGATCTACATCTCGAACTTCTTCCCCGCAAAGCTCGCCGCTGGCGTGCCGAAGATCGGCGACTACATCCACGACATCCTGCCGGTGCTCGACCCCGCGCTTCTGTTCGCCGACACCAAGACCGAGGGATCGCTGGCCTACTGGTACTTCAACCTGCCGAAGTATCTCCAGCTGCTGGTCGAGACGATCAACATGGCGGTGTTCGCCACGATCTTCGGGACCCTCGGCGGCTTCGTGCTGTGCTTCCCCGCCAGTCGCAATCTGGCGCCCAACGGCTGGGTCTACTTCCTCTGTCGGCGCTATATGGAGTTCTGTCGCGGCGTGCCCGAGGTGATCTTCGCCATCGCCTTCGTCTGGGCCTTCGGCATCGGACCGCTGGCCGGCATCGTCGCCATCGCCATCCACTCGACCGGCGCGCTGGGCAAACTGTTCAGCGAGGTCAACGAGAACGTCGATACCAAGCCTATGGAAGGCATCCGCGCCTCGGGCGGCTCCTGGTTCGACGAGATCCGGCACGGCGTCGTACCGCAGGTGCTTCCGAACTTCGTCAGCTACGCCCTGCTCCGCCTGGAGATCAACATCCGCGCCTCGTCGATCATCGGCTTCGTCGGCGGCGGCGGGATCGGCCAGGAACTCTACTACGTCATCAACTTCAACTTCTACGAGGAGGTCAGCGCGCTGGTGCTGCTGATCGTCGCCACCGTGACCTGCGTCGATCTGGTCTCCGAGCGGGTCCGCCACCGCTTCATCGGACGGGAGAACCTGACATGAGCAGCGCGACCGCCACCGTCTCGGCGTCCGAGATCCGCGCCGCCGCCGAACGTTTCCCGGAGGTGTTCCGCCAGTCGCCACGCGCGCTCTGGGGCCGGCGGGCGTTGATCGCCGGCGGGGTCGCCTATTTCGCCTTCTGCGTCTGGGCGTTCGAGATCACGTTCGAACGGCTGTTCGGCGGCCTGCACAAGATGGGACACGTCCTGTACAGCATGGTGGTCTGGAACGACTTCCTCACCTGGGACTTCACCGGCATCCTGGTCGGCCTCGGCGAGACGCTCGGCATGGCGCTGCTGGGCACCACCATCGCCTCGATGTTCGCGATGGTCTTCGGCTTCGTCGCCGCCAAGAACGTGGTGCCGAACCGGATCGTCCACCACGTCATGCGCCGGTTTCTCGACCTGCTGCGCGGCGTCGACACCCTGATCTGGGCGCTGGTTTTCGTGCGCGCGGTCGGCCTCGGTCCGTTGGCCGGGGTGCTGTCGATCATCGTCAGCGATACCGGAACCCTCTCGAAGCTCTATTCAGAGGCGGTGGAGAACGTCGACCGCAAACCGATCGAGGGCGTCAAGGCGACCGGGGCCAGCGACATGCAGCGCTACCGCTTCGGGTTCCTGCCGCAGGTGATGCCGGTCTTCCTGTCCATGTCGCTCTACTGGTTCGAGAGCAACACGCGTTCCGCCACGATCCTCGGGATCGTCGGCGCCGGCGGCATCGGCATGCAGCTCTCCGAGCGGATGAAGGTGCAATACTGGGATCAGGCGGCCTTCATCATCCTGCTGATCCTGCTGATGGTGGCGATCATCGACACCCTGTCGAAATGGATCCGCCTCAGGCTGATCGGCAAGAGGGAGCTCTGAACCGCGCCGCCCGTGACGCAGGGACAGTCTTGCGCCGGCGGGAAATCCGGTTACCGTCGCGCCCATGAAAACCGATGTTGACTACATTTTCGGCGAGACCCTGCCAGAGCCGGGAACCGCCATGGACGTCGCGCCCGGAATCCGCTGGATCCGGATGCCTCTGCCCTTCGCCCTCGACCACGTGAACCTGTTCCTTCTGGACGACGGCGACGACGGATGGGTGCTGATCGACACCGGCGCGGCGCTCAAGCCGACCCAGGATCTGTGGGAGCCGATCCTGGCCACGCAGTTGGACGGCCGGCCGATCGCGCAGATCGTGGTCACCCACTTCCACCCCGACCATGTCGGCAATGCCGGCTGGCTTCAGGAGCGCACCGGCGCGCCGCTGTGGATGAGCCGCACCGAATGGCTGTCCGCCCGGGCCAACCGGGCCGAAGCCAGCGAGCAGTTCGCCCTGGTGGCGCCCGACTTCTACCGGCGCGCCGGCCTCAGCGAAATGCTGGTCGGCGAGTTGCGGGAACTCGGCAACCATTTCCGCAACCTCGTTTCGCCGGTGCCACCGGTCTACCACCGGATCAGCGAGGATACGGCGCTGCAGATCGGCGGCCGGACCTGGCTCCCGATCATCGCCGGCGGCCATTCGCCGGAACACGTCTGCCTGTACTGCGTCGAGGACAACATCGTCCTCGGCGGCGACTTCCTGCTGCCGCGAATCTCCCCGAACGTGTCTGTCTGGTGGCACGAGCCCGATGGGAACCCGCTCGCCGACTACCTGCGCTTCCTGGCCTCCCTCGACTACCTTGAGCCGGACATCCTCGTCCTGCCGTCGCACGACCGACCCTATCGGGGCCTGCCGGAGAGGCGGGCCGACCTGATTGCCCATCATCACGAGCGCTTCGATCTCGCGGTCGAGACCTGCGCCGAGCCGGCGACGGCGGCCGACGTGATGTACAAGATGTTCAAACGACAGCTCGACGCCCACCAGAGCCGGTTCGCCATCGGCGAGGCCCTGGCGCATCTGAACTATCTGGTCGATGACGGCCGGCTGAAGCGCCATCTGGACGAGGACGGCATCTGGCGGTTCACCGCGGCGGAGTAACGACCCACAACACGCTCGTAGTGGCCCCTGATTTCGTGGAATACTTGCCGGCAAGCGGTACGGCGCGCTGAACGTACCGGCCTGCAAGGGGCACACGGAATGCCCCTGTCCTGGGGAGGACGCCCGAGACTTCGTCGCATCACCCGCATGGGCGCCGTGACCGGGAGGTTTATTGGTGTCCGATAAAGAGTTGCCGACCCAGGCCGGCGCCGACCGGTCCATAGCCGTGACGCCGCTTCACAGGGGCGTGCCCTTGCGTCCGGCGCCCCACGACCTCACGGCCTGGTGCCTCGATCGGCTGGCGCACCACGACGCGATCGCCCAACACGATCCTCTGGCGACCGGTGTCCGCAGCCTGGCGATCGACCTGTCCGAGCATCTGGAGGACGGATCCCTCGACCTGTCGGCCCTGCACGCGGTGGTCCGCCAGATCAGCGACCGCGCCCTGGTCGAGCGCGCCGGCCGACTGCGGGACCAGTGCCGCCCCGCCGATTGGAAGGCTGCCGTCGATACCGCTCTCGCGCCGCTCGAGGAGGCCGGGCTCGCCGAGATCCGCACCGCCGTCGAGACCCCGCGGGCCGGCATCGTGTTCACCGCCCACCCGACCTTCGCGCTCTCCCGGACCCTGCGGGAGATCCTCGCCGAAATCGCCGGCGACGAAAGCGCCGCCGACCGCCTCGGCGCGGTGCCGCATGCCCCCGACCCCTCGATCACGCTGGCCGCCGAGCATGACGATGTTCGCGCCGCGATCGTGAACGCCCAGGACGCGCTGCGGGCGCTGAACGGCGCGATTCTCGACTGGCTCGAGGCGCACGTTCCGAACAAGTGGTGGAGCCTGCGCCCGGCCCCGATCCAGCTTGCCACCTGGGTCGGGTACGACCTGGACGGCCGGACCGACATCCATTGGGCGGAGACCGTGCGGTTCCGCCTGGAAGAGAAGGCCGTCCAGCTTGCGCGCTATCGCGATGGCCTGGCCGCGACCGGCGGCGAGGCGCTGGAACCGCTGGTCGCCCGGCTCGGCGCCGCCCAGGTCGAGACGGCCGCCCAGGCCGCGATGTTCGCCGGCGACCTGGAGGATCCCGAGGTCGTGGTCGCCGCCGCCAACCGGCTCACCGCCGAAGGACCCGGGCGCCTCGTCACGCTTGCGCCGTTGCTCGACTCCCTGGCCGCCATCATCGCAGAGGAGAGCGATCCCGACCGCCGCAAGGCGCTCTGCGTGATCGCCGCCGAGATGGAAGCCTGCGGCCTCGGCATTGCCAGGATCCATCTCCGGGTCAACGCCGCCCAGGTCCGGTCCGCCGTTCAGAGCGATCTCGACCTGTCCGGGCTGGCCGAATTTCACGACCGTCGGGCGCTCTCCGCGGCCGCCGAGAAGGCCGCCGGCGCGACCGCCGCGGCAGTAAATTTCGGCGCGGTGTTCCAGGAGAGCATGACCGCGCGGCGGCAGATGATGCTGTGCGCCCAGATTCTCAAGCACATCGACGCCGACGCGCCCATCCGGTTCCTGATCGCGGAGGTCGAGGCTCCGGCCACGATCATGGGCGCGGTCTACCTCGCCCGGCATTACGGCATCGCCGACAAGGTCGACATCTCGCCGCTGTTCGAATCGCCGCCGGTGATCGAGCGTGGCGGCCGGTTCATGGAGCGGCTCCTCGACGAGGAGGAATACGTCGCCTACATCCGCCGCCGCGGTCGCCTGAGCCTGCAGTTCGGCTTCTCCGACAGCGGCCGTTTCATGGGACAGGTCGGCGCCGATCTGGCCATCGAGCGGCTGCAGATTCAGGTCGCCAGGGCGCTCGGCAAGCGCGGTATCGCCGATGTCGAGGTGGTGCTCTTCAACACCCATGGCGAGTCGATGGGGCGCGGCGGCTTTCCCGGCACCCTGGCAGAGCGTTTCGACCACCTCTTCACCCCCTGGGCGCGCTCGCGCTACATCGCCGGGGGGCTGCACGCCCAGGCCGAGGTCAGCTTTCAGGGCGGCGACGGCTACCTGTATTTCGCCACCCCCTCCCTGGCCGAGGCCACCGTCCGCGGCCTTGCCGACTGGGCCTTCGCGCCGCCGGGCATCGCCGACGCCGGGGAGGATGCGTTCTACGCCGACATCAACTTCTCCTGGGACCTCTACCGGGCGGTGAAATCCTGGCAGGAAGCGCTGTTCGACGACCCGCACTACCAGGATGTGCTGGGTGCGTTTCCGCCGAACCTGCTGCCGGGCACGGGCTCGCGAAAGACCCGGCGTCAGAGTGGAACCTCGAAGGGCTCCGGCGCGCGCGGCATGCGGGCGATCCCCCACAACGCCGCGCTCCAGCAGCTCGCCGCCCCGGCCAACGTGTTCGGCGGCCTCGGCCAGGCGGCCCGGCGGGAACCCGAGCGGTTCCTCGCCCTGATCGACGACTCGCCCCGCTTCGCCCGGCTGATGCAGATGGTGATGAAGGCGCGGCGATTGACCAGCATGTCCGTCCTGCGCACCTACGCCGACCTGTACAGCCCCAGCTTCTGGACCATTCAGGCGTCCCGCAGCGATCGGGACGAGACCGCCAAGATCGCCTACCGGATCGCCGACCGGCTCCATCGGCGCGACCACGACCACGCGATCCAGCGTCTGGCCAACCTGCTGTCGCGGGATCGCAGGCAACTCGACGCGGTCTGCCGCGATCTGGCGGAAGACGGCATCGGCGACCGCAGCTTTCCCAAGGAGCTGTACGTCCTGCACGCCATCCGCCTGGTCATGATTATGCAGGCGTTCTCGCTCGCCGCCGCGACGCCGGTCTTCTCCCACCGCCACGACATCACCCACGAGGTGCTGATAGACACCGCGCTGGACTTGCGGTTCGCCGAGGTGGCCGACACGATCGAGACGATCTTCCCGACCGGCCACGGAGCCGCCGCCGCCTTCGCCGCCCTCACCGAGCCGAGCGACATCGCCGCCGAGCAGGCCGGATACCCCGAGGTCAAACGCCAGATCGCCGACCCACTGCGGCGCATCGACGGCGCGATCAAGGAGATCACCGTCGGCATCGCGCACTTCTACGGCGCCTACGGGTGAGCCGCCCGCCGGGTGGGGCGGACCTAGAAAGGTTCGGCGACGGCTAGGACCTAATCCGCTGGGCCGACGACGCCGCTGACCAGGTTCTCGCGGTACAGCGCCGCTTCGTCGAGCCAGGCGCCGGCCCGCTCGAAGCGATCGATCACCCGGGCGGTCGCGGCCGCGAGATCACCCCGCGCCGCCTCCGCCCGCTCGACCGTCACCTGCTCGAACCGGATCTCGTCGCCGGGCCGCATCCGGCCGAGTCGCGGGATGTCCGCCGAGATGACGGTGCCGAGCTTCGGATAGCCGCCGGTGGTCTGGTGATCGGCGAGAAGCAGGATGGGCCGGCCGTTCCCCGGCACCTGGATCGCGCCGGTGACGATGCCATCGGAGACGATGTCGTGACCCTTCACGTGCTGCAGCGCCGGCCCCTCAAGGCGGATGCCCATCCGGTCCGCCTCGCGCGAGCAGGTGTAGGCCTCGGCGAAGAAGGCGGCGATGCTGTCGGGCGCGAAGAAGTCGTCCTGCGGGCCGAGCACCACGCGGACCGGACCTCCCGCCCGGGTCCAGTCGAGATCGGCGCACTTGATCTCTCCTCGCTCGCCGACGGTGTCGACCGACAGCGGCAGGGCGTCGCCGTCGCGGACCGCCCGCCCGTCGATGCCGCCGATCCTGGCGCGGGTATAGGTCGCGCGTGAGCCGTACACCTCGGGCACGTCGATCCCGCCCTCGACAGCGAGGTAGGCGACGCCGGTGTCGGACAGCCCACCGATCCGGAACCGCGTTCCGCGGGAGAAGCGGACCGAGCGGTTGGCGTCGACCGGGCCGCCGCGCTCGCCCTGGACCTCGATCGCCGCCACGGTGCCGACCAGGGCGACGCGGACCGCCTCCGCCTCGACCTCCAACGTCGGCCCCATGACCCTCAGTTCCAGCGCCGCCGCTCCCGGCGGGTTCCCGACCAGGGCGTTGGCGATCTCCAGCGCCACCGGATCGAGCGCGCCGGATGGCGGCACCCCCAGATGCTGGACGTGGGGCCGGCCGAGATCCTGGATCGTCGGCGAGAAGCCGGCGGCGATGACCCGAAGCGCACTCATGACGGATCCCCCGCGTCCGGAGCGATGACCGGTTCGCCGCTCTCCGCCAGTTCCCGGATCTCTTTGAACCGATCCTCGCCGATCGGGTCGAACCGGATGCGGTCGCCCGCCTGGAGCAGTATCGGCACGTCGCGGCGCAGGTCGAACAGTTCGACCGGCGTGCGTCCGAGGATATGCCAACCGCCGGGGGATTCGCTCGGATAAACGTTGGTCAGGTTGGTGGCCATGGCGACCGACCCGGCGGGAACCCGCACACGCGGCTCGGTCCGCCGCGGCAGCGCAAGTTCGTCCGGCAGAATACCGAGATACGGCAGGCCGGGCAGGAAGCCCATCATGTACACCTCGTATTCGACGCCGGTATGGCGTTCGACGACCGTGTCGATGTCGAGCCCGGTGCGCTCGGCAATCTCCTCGAGATCGGGGCCGTACTCGCCGCCGTACAGCGTCGGGATGCGCCAGAGCCGGCCGGCCGCCCTGGCCGCGCCCTGGTGGTCGAGCAGATCGCGCACCCGCGCCTCCAACTGGGCGCGCTGCATGACGGTCGGATCGTAGTGCACCATCAGCGAGCGGAAGGTCGGCACCAGGTCGACCACTCCCCCGATCTCCGCGGCCCGCAGCGACTCGCCGAGGCGCATGACCCGGTGATTGACGGCGGGATCGACCTCGGTCCCGAACTCGACCACCAGGGCGGTGTCGCCCGCCGCCAGAAATCGCGGTTCCACCGCTCCCGTGTCGGTCGCGTCTCCACCGCTGCCGGCTGCGCCCATGGACCTGCTCCCGATCCGGTGATAAGTGACGATATCCCTTTGTTCCGTAGGCTGAGAGAGCGATGGCACGCAAGGTCAATCTGAACGCCGACATGGGCGAAGGCTTCGGCGACTACGACATCGGCAACGACGACGAGATGCTGAAGGTCATCAAGTCGGCGAACGTCGCCTGCGGCTTCCACGGCGGCGACTGGAACGTCATGGACCGGGTCTGCCGCCAGGCAAGGGACCATGGCGTGTCGATCGGCGCGCACCCCGGGTTCAACGATCTCTGGGGCTTCGGGCGGCGCAAGATCCAAATGGCCGCCGGCGACGTCGAGCGCATGGTCGCCTACCAGATCGGCGCCCTGCAGGGCATGGCCGCTCTCAGCGGCATGTCCGTGACCCACGTGAAGATCCACGGCGCGCTCTCCAACATGGCCTGCGTCGACATGGACCTGGCCCGGGCCATCGGCCGGGCGATCAAGGGCGTCGATCCCAAGATCATCTGGCTCGCCCCGACCGGCTCCGATCTCGTGACCGCCGGCGGGGAACTCGGCCTGACCATCGCCTCCGAGGTGTTCGCCGACCGCACCTACGACGACAACGGCGACCTCACCCCACGCAGCCAGCCGAATTCCATGGTCGAGGATCCGGAGGAGGCGCTGACGAACATCCTGCACATGATCGAGCATGACGAAGTGATCTCGACCTCCGGCAAGGCGGTACCGGTCAAGGCGGACAGCGTCTGCGTGCACGGCGACGGGCCGACCGCGGTGGCGGTCGCCAACCGGGTGCGTTCCGGTATCGAGGCGGCGGGCATCCAGGTCGTGCCGCTGACCGAGATGGAGTTCTCCTGAGCCATGACCTCGCCGGCCTTCTCCCACGCCGAGTACACCGCGCGCCAGGACGCCGTGCGCCAGTCGATGCAGGCCAGGGGCATCGATACCCTGGTCGTCACCGAGCCGGCGAACATGTGCTACCTGACCGGCTATGACGGCTGGTCGTTCTACACGCCGCAATGCCTGCTGGTGTCGCTGGACCTGGATGAACCGGTCCTGATCGTGCGCGGCATGGACGCCAACGCCGGCAAGGTCACAACCCATCTGCGACACGACAACATTCTGGGCTTTCCGGATCATTTCGTGCAGCAGCCCGACCGCCACGCCATGGACTGGGTCGCCGAGGAGATGGGCCGGCGCGGCATCGCCGCCGGCACGGTCGGCCTGGAGATGGACAGCTACTACTTCTCGCCGATGGCGTACGAGCACCTGAAGAAAGGGCTGCCCAACGCGACGATCGCCAACGGCAACAACATCGTGAACTGGGTCCGGGCGATCAAGTCGCCGGCCGAGATCGCCTACATGCGCGAGGCGGCGAAGATCATCGCCGAGACCATGCGCGTCGGCATCGACGCGGTCGAGGTCGGCACCCGACAGTGCGACGCCGTGGCCCGGATCTACGACACGTCGATCCGCGGCGTGGACGGGATCGGCGGCGACTATCCCGCCATCGTGCCGATGCTCCCCTCGGGCGTCGGCGCCTCCACCCCTCACCTCACCTGGTCGGACGCGCCGTTCAAGTCGGGCGAGGCGACGATCCTGGAGCTGGCGGGCGTCCGCCGGCGCTACCACTGCCCGATGGCGCGCACCGTTTCCCTCGGCAAGCCGCCGCAGAAACTCGCCGATGCCAGCGCCGTGATCTGCGACGGCATCGCCGCCGCGCTAGAGGCCGCCCGGCCGGGGGCGACCTGCGAGGAGGTGGAAGCCGCATGGCGCCGGGAACTGGCGAAGTCCGGCTTCGAGAAGGAGAGCCGCATCGGCTACTCCGTCGGCCTGAACTATCCGCCGGACTGGGGTGAGCACACCATGAGCCTGCGCCCCGGCGACCGGACGGAGATCCGGGCGAACATGACCTTCCACATGATCCCCGGTCTGATGCTGGACGATTGCGGCATCGAGATTTCGGAATGCTTCCTCATCACCGAGACCGGCGCGGAATGCTTCTACGACTTCCCGCGCCCGCTTGTGGTCAAGGATTGAGCTCCCGCCGATGATCGATCCCGCCGCCTACAACGACGCCGAGACCCGCGGCTACCGCTCCATGGCCAACTGGGTCTGGCAGTCGATGATGACCACCTCGAAGCTGGAGCCGAGCGCGTTCCCCCTCCGTGTGGAGTCGGTCCGCGACCTGCGGCCGATGCTCGACTCGATGCATCAGAGCCGGTTCGCCAAGTTCGTCGCGGAACTGCGCGGCTTGAGCGAGGCCGAGCTCGACGAGGTGGCCGATGGCCTGGCGCGGTTCGCCCGGTTCTACGTCCGGGTCTTCCAGGACGACACGGTGCCGCTGCCGTTGAACACCATGCTCGCCAGTTACCTGACCGCCCGCAAACTGCGCGCCCTGCCCCACCGCGCCACGATGTTGGAGATCGGGCCGGGCTGCGGATATGTGCCGTTCTTCACCGGCGCCGAGCACGGCATCCGGTCCCGTACCCAGATCGAGGTGACCCAGAGCCTCTACCTGATGCAGGCGCTGGTGAACGACTTCCTGTTTGAGGAGCGCACGCTCGATCTGGCGGTCGCGGCGGAGACCGGCGCAGCCGTCGGCACCCTGACCGACGGCATGCGCATCCGCCACGGCGTGTACGACCGGATTCCGAGCGTGACCTGGCGCCCCGAGCCGGCAATGACCCAGGTTCCGTGGTGGCGGGTCGACGACGCGCTGGACGGCCGCACGACCTATGACGTGATCGTCGCCAACGCCAACCTCTACGAGATGACCTTCGGCGCCTTCGCCTACTACTTCGAGGCGTTCCGCAACTGCCTGGCGCCCCACGGCGCGGTGCTGGTCCAGGATCTCGGGCTGCGCCGCGGCCATGAGACGCTGAACCGGATGGACACTCTCATCGCGCTCGGCTACCGCCCGCTGGTCCATGTCGTCGCCGGTAAGGACCGCTACGCCATGGCGACGGAGAACCTGCTGCTGGTGACTTCCGGCCATCCGCACTGGGACGACGCCGCCCGCGACTTCAAGGCCGACCACCTGCCCGAGCAGGTCGCGATGGTGCGCGCGGTCTACGGTCTCGACCGCCCCGAGGGGGACCGGGTGACCCGAGAGCAGCTCATGGCCCGCGTCGAGACCGCACTTTTCACCTAAATCGGCAGTATTGCCGCCGGTTAATCTTGCAGTGCAACAAAAGATCGCTATGTTCGCGCCATCCCAACTTTGGTGGCCCCCGAAATGTCGCTCCGCAATATCGCGATCATCGCGCATGTCGACCATGGCAAGACCACGCTGGTCGACGTCCTGCTGAAACAGTCCGGCACCTTCCGCGAGAACCAGCAGGTCGCGGAACGCGCGATGGACAGCAACGACATCGAGCGGGAGCGCGGGATCACCATCCTGGCCAAGTGCACCTCCGTCGACTGGCAGGGTACGCGGATCAACATCGTCGACACACCCGGTCACGCCGATTTCGGCGGCGAGGTCGAGCGCATCCTGACCATGGTCGACGGCGCCCTGCTGCTGGTCGACGCGTCCGAAGGACCGATGCCGCAGACCAAGTTCGTGCTGGGCAAGGCGCTGGCCCTCGGCCTGCGCCCGATCGTCGTGGTCAACAAGGTCGACAAGCCCGAGCAGCGCGCCTACGAGGTCCAGGACGAGGTCTTCGACCTGTTCGGCGCGCTCGGCGCCGACGAGCACCAGCTCGATTTCCCCACCATCTTCGCCTCGGCCAAGATGGGCTGGGCCTCCGAAACCCCGGACGCGCCGGGCACCGACATGTCGGCGCTGTTCGAGCGCATCGTCGCCCACGTCCCCCAGCCTACCGTCGAGCCGGACGGCCCGTTCCGCATGCTGGCCACCACCGTCGAGAGCGATCCGTATCTCGGCCGCATCCTGACCGGGCGCATCCAGTCGGGCCGGATCAAGCCGAACACCAACCTGAAGGCCCTGTCTCGCAACGGCAAGGAGCTCGAGCGGGCCCGCGTGTCCAAGATCCTGGCCTTCCGGGGCCTCGAGCGCACGCCGCTCGACGGTGCCGAGGCCGGCGACATCGTCGCCCTTGCCGGTTTCTCCGAGGCGACCGTCGCCGATACGCTCTGCGCCCCCGAGGTGGACGCTCCCCTGCCCGCCAATCCGATCGACCCATCGACCATCGCCGTCACCTTCGCGGTGAACGACAGCCCGCTGGCCGGCCGCGAGGGCGACAAGGTCACCTCCCGTCTGATTCACGACCGGCTGTTCCGCGAGGCCGAGGGCAACGTCGCCATCCGGGTCAAGGAAACCGAGGACAAGGACGCGTTCGAGGTCTCGGGCCGCGGCGAACTGCAGCTGGCGGTCCTGATCGAACAGATGCGCCGCGAGGGTTTCGAGCTGTCGATCAGCCGGCCGCGCGTACTGCTGAAGACCGATCCGGAAACCGGACAGCGCCAGGAGCCGATCGACGAGGTCTTCGTCGACGTGGACGAAGAGTTCTCCGGCGCCGTCATCGAGGCGATCACCCAGCGCAAGGGCGAACTGCTGGAGATGCGTCCCTCCGGCGGCGGCAAGCAGCGCCTGGTGTTCCACGCCCCGGCCCGCGGACTGATCGGCTACCATGGCGAGTTCCTGACCGCGACCCGCGGCACCGGCATCATGAACCGGGTGTTCCACGGCTACGCGCCCTACAAGGGTCCGATCCCCGGCCGCCGCGCTGGCGTCCTGGTCTCCATGGAACAGGGCGAGGCGGTCGCCTATGCACTGCAGAACCTGGAGGATCGCGGCCCGCTGATGGTCTCGCCGGGCGACAAGGTCTATTCCGGCATGATCCTGGGCGAGCACAACAAGGGCCAGGACCTCGAGGTCAACCCGCTGAAGGCCAAACAGCTCACCAACTTCCGCGCCGCCGGCAAGGACGATGCCCTCGACCTCACCCCGCCGATCCGCATGACCCTGGAGCGGGCGATCGCCTATATCGAGGACGACGAGTTGGTCGAGGTCACGCCGCAGAGCATCCGCCTGCGCAAGCGCTACCTGGATCCGCACGAGCGCAAGCGCATGCTGAAGCGCAGCGTGCAGCAGAGCGCGTGATCACAGGACTCCTCCGGCTGCAAGACTTCGAGTAAGGGCGTTCGGAACATCGGCGGTGGCCTGCCTACGGGGGCAGGCCCGTCTCGACGACGTCAGGTGACCCTCATTCGACCCGGCTGACTCGGCCCTCGATCGGATATTGCGGGTCGTTGTAGCCCGGAGTCGACGGGTGGCCGGTGACGACCAGACTGTCGATCAGCGCCTCGTCCTCGGCGGTGAAGTCGTAGTCCAGCGCCTTCAGGTACCCCTGGAACTGCGCCATCGTGCGCGGTCCGGCAAGGGTCGCCGTCACCAGTCGGTTGTTCAGAACCCACTGCACCGCGAGATCGATCGGCGTCGCGCCCTTGGCTTCGGCATGGGCCTTGATCTTCTGGGCGATCTCCAGACTCTCATGACGCCATTCCGTCTGCATCATGCGCTTGTCCTGCCGGCCGGCGCGGCTGCCCTCGTCCGGCGCCACGTTCGGCGCGTACTTGCCGGTGAGGATGCCGCGCGCCAGCGGGCTGTAGGGCACCACGCCGAGGCCGTAGTGGCCACAGGCCGGCAGGTGCTCGGTCTCGGGCATGCGGTTGAGCGCGTTGTAGTAGGGCTGGCTGACCACCGGGCGGTCGATGCCGACCTCGTCGCACAGCCGGCAGATCTCCGCGACCCGCCAGGAGCGGTAGTTGGACACGCCGAAGTATCGGATCTTTCCCGCCCGCATCAGGTCGGCGATGGCGATCACCGTCTCGCGGAGGTCGGTCGCGTGATCCTCCTTGTGCAGGTAGTAGATGTCGATCACGTCCGTGCCGAGCCGCTTCAGCGAGGCGTCGCATGCCATCTGCACCCAGCGCCGGGACAGGCCGCCGGAATTCGGATCGTCGCCGATCTTGTTGGCGAGCTTGGTCGCCAGCACCCAGCGGTCGCGCTCGGCGGCGATGGCACGGCCCACCACGACCTCGCTCTCGCCGCCGTTATAGGCGTCGGCGGTATCGACGAAATTGATCCCGGCATCGCGGGCGGCGGCGATGATCTCCCGACTCTCGGCCTCCGGCGTCGGGCCGCCGAAAATCATCGCGCCCAGGCAGAGCGGCGAGACCTTGAGGCCGGAACGGCCCAGCGTGCGGTAGTTCATGGCGTCCTCCTGGGCGAAATGGGGCGGAAGTCTCACGCAGACGTCGGACAGAGTCCATAGGGTATAATTTTTTTCCTATTTACTATCAGCCCTGAAGTGCATATGAGTCCCGGCCTCCCTCGTATCGAATGAGGCCAGCCATGCCGACCACGATCTATGCGGAACCGATCCATCTCATCGAGCTGACGCCTGAGTTCCTCACGAACCACCATCTCGACCTCCCCGCGGTGGTGACGGCAGGTCTCTCGGCGGCGGAACTGGCTCGACAGACGGTTTCGGATCACCGAGACGGTTCAGGCGTTGATGGCGGAGTTAGGCGATGCCACGGTCGGCGAGATCGCCGAGACCAAGGTCTTCCCGATCTTCTCCAGGAACGCGCTCTGGCTTGTCGTCAACCTGTTCAGCCTGCCCGCCGTGCTCCTCGCCGGCATGGTCCACCGGCTCTTCTTTCCGGACAGGACCCGGCTGATCTACGGCGGTTTCGTCGCCTTTATGACCCTGGTCCTGGCGGTGTCGATGTACCTGGACTATCGGGTGACATCGGGTCTGGTCCATGGCGGATGGGTCGGTTGCCGGACCGCGACGCAGTTGCAGCCGGTCCGCGGTTTCGTCGTCTACGCCCAGGCGTCGCAGCGGTGCCCGACCCGCAAGGACGAAATTCCCTGACGCCTCCAGGTCTGCCCTTGCCTCCATCCCGTCCGCGTGGTGCCATCGCCGCCGACAAGACCACCGCCCAAGGGAGGGGCCCGATGAGCAGCGACGACCTGTCCGCCGAAACCCGCGAGAAACTGTCCACGGTCAGCACCGCGACGCTGACGACTCAGATGTACAAACGCGGCTTCCGCAACGTCTTCATGCAGGGAGTCGGGCGACTGACCTCGGCCCATGACCGCAACATGGTCGGCCCCGCCTTCACCCTGCGGTATATTCCGGCGCGCGAGGATCTGGACGACCTGTCGGTGTTTCAGGACTACGACCATCCGCAGCGCAAGGCGATCGAGACCTGCCCCGAAGGCCATGTGCTGGTGATGGACAGCCGCGGCGACGCCACCGCCGCCTCCTCCGGCAATATCCTGATCACCCGGCTGATGAAGCGCGGCGCCGCCGGCATCGTGACCGACGGCGGGCTGCGCGACAGCTACGAGATCGCCGAGTACGACATGCCCTCCTATCACGCCCACCCCTCGCCGCCGACCAACCTCATCAAGCATCACGCGGTCGAGACCCTGAACGAGCCGATCGCCTGCGGCGGCGTGGCGGTCTATCCGGGAGACGTGCTGGTCGGCGACCTGGACGGCGTGGTGGTGATCCCGCGCCATCTGGCCGACGAGGTCGCGGCCGACGCCGCCGAGCAGGAGATCCACGAGGAGTTCATCTACTCCGAGGTGGCCGGCGGCAAGCCGCTGCGCGGCACCTATCCGCCCGACGCGGATGCCCAGGCCCGCTACGCCGAATGGCGCAAGAAGCGCGATGGCTGACACGCCGGCGGGGCCGAGCGTCGACGACGCGATCGCCGACTACGACCGGCTCGCGCCGACCCTGGCGCCGACCTACGCCGGGTCGGACGCCGCCGAACGGCTGGTCAAACGGCTGGCGGCCGTACTCCCGAAACCACCGGGGCCGGTGCTCGACATCGGCGCCGGCAGCGGTGCCCATGCGGTCGCATTCGAGGCCAAGGGCTTTCGGGTCGTCGCGGTCGAGCCGTCGGCGGGCATGCGCGCCCAGGCCCTGACCCTGTTCCCGGACATGGACGCCGAGTGGATCGACGACCGCCTGCCTGACCTGGCGGTGCTCCGTGCCCGGAGCGAACGGTTTCCGTTCGTTCTCATAAACGCCGTCTGGATGCACGTCCCGCCCGGCGCGCGAGGGCGGGCGACGGCGGCGGTCGCCGACCTGACGACGGCAGGCGGGATCGTCTCCCTCGCCCTGCGCCAGGGGCCCTCCCCCGCCGACCGCCCGATGCACCCCGTGCCGCCGGACGCGGTGGCGGCCGAGTTCGCCGCCGCCGGCTTCGAGGAGATCGGGCGCTCCGAGCATTCCGGCGGCGGGCCGTCCGGCGCCACGGGTTTCGTCCGCCTGACACTGCGCAGGCGCTGAACGCGACCGCCAACTGACCCGTTCTAACCCGGCCGCCCGGCCCCCAAGCACCCGGCGGACCGTCATCGGGAGGAAACATGACCTACGAGACCATCACCCTGGAGCGGATCGGCGACGTGGCGCGCCTGGCCATCAACCGGCCGGAGAAGCGCAACGCCGTCAACGAGCAGGTACACCGGGACATCCGGGACGCCGTCGCCGAGATCTCGGGCGGCGACACCCCGGCCAAGGCGCTGATCCTGACCGGGACTGGCGACCGCGCGTTCTGCTCCGGACAGGACCTGTCGGCCCGCATGCCGCCCGAAGACGGTCCGCCGACCCGCGATCTCGGCGCCGGGCTGGAGCAGTACTACAACGCCCTGATCCGCCGGCTGCGCCAGGTCGAGATGCCGGTCATCACCGCCCTCAACGGCGTTGCCGCCGGCGCGGGCGTCGGCGTCGCGCTGGCCGGCGACATCATCCTGGCCGCCCGGTCGGCGCGCATCGTCGTCAGTTTCTGCCGGGTCGGACTGATCCCCGATGCCGGGGTCACCCACCACCTGCCGAGGTTGATCGGCGAGAACCGCGCGCTCGCCCTCGCGCTCACCGCCGACCCGCTGGATGCCGAGACGGCGGAGCGTTGGGGGCTGGTGTGGAAGGTCTACGACGACGACGCGCTACAGGACGAAGCGGTGGCCCTGGCCGCCCGCCTCGCCAAGCTGTCGCCGCGGGTGGTCCAGCGTACCCGTCAGGTCATGCGCGCCGCCATGTCGAACGATCTCGACACCCAGTTGTCGCTCGAGCGCGATATCCAGCGCGAGGTCGGGTTCGGCCACGACTACGCCGAGGGTGTCCGCGCCTTCCTCGAGAAACGGGAGCCGCGTTTCACCGGGACCTGAGGTCGGCCCACATCTCCCGCGAAATCCGGTACAGCACGTGCCGGGACAGCCTGTGACCGGCGGGCAGTAGCGGATGATCGAAGTCGCAGCTCTGGTCGCGCGTCATCCCGATGCGCCGCATCACCGCCTGCGAACGGGTGTTCTGGACCGCCGTGAACGACACCACCTCCGACAGGTCCAGAGTCCGAAACCCGAGATCGAGCGCGGCATTCGCCGCCTCGCTCGCGATGCCCCGCCCCCAGGCCGACCGGGCGAGCCGCCAGCCGACCTCCGTGCAGGGCCCGCACGGCAGACGATCCGCATAGCTCGGCACGCTGATCCCGACCATGCCGACGAACGGGTCGCCGTCCTTCTCCTCGACGGCGAACCAGCCGAAGCCGTCGGCATCCAGACGCTCCCCGACCCGCTCGGCGAGCGCGTCGCTCTCCGCGCGGCTCAGCGTCGCCGGAAAATACTCCATGACCGCCGGATCGCCGTTCAGCGCGGCGAACGGGGCAAAATCCTCCCGTCGCCATGGCCGCAGGATCAGTCGGTCGGTCTCGATCGGCAGGTGTTCGTGGCTCATGGGCTGGACCATAATGCGGCCGCCGCACCCGTTCCACCTTACCGTCGGCCACCTTGCCGTCGGTCCCCATCGGAGGCCGAGATGACCGTTCGCATCTACCACAACCCGCGATGCTCCAAATCGCGCCAGACGCTGGCCCTCCTCCAGGAGAACGGCGTCGAGCCGGAGGTGGTCGAGTATCTCAAGTCGCCGCCCAGCGCCGCCGAACTCGACGCGCTGCTGACCGCGATGGGTCTGGAGCCGCGCGATGCCATGCGCCGCAAGGAGGCGCCGTACAAGGAACTGAACCTCGCCGACCCGTCGCTCGACCGCGCGGCGCTGGTCCGGGCCATGGTCGAAAACCCCATCCTGATCGAGCGGCCGATCGTCGCCAACGGATCCCGGGCCGCCCTCGGCCGGCCGCCGGAATCCGTGCTGCAGATCCTGTAACGCGTTTTACCCCCTGTGAAACGTCATATGGGCTGACCTAAGATTCGGCGCCAGCGTTCAGCAATCGGGGAAACCGTCATGCCCAGTCTCGATATCCAGCCTCTGCCCGGCGCCACCTTCGGCCGCAAAGTCGGCGTCGCCGGCGCCCGCTCCGACGCCGAGGTGATCGAGGCGCTGGAGGCCGATGCGGACGCCCTGCTCAAGGCGTTCTACGAGGGTCATGGCTTCATGCTGCTGACCGGACTGGAAAGCATGACCCGCGAGCCGTCGCAGCTTGTCCGGCTCAGCCGGTTGTTCGGCCCGGAGGTCGAGGACTACCGCCGGACCGGCATGACGCTCGACCGGGTGCACCAGGAGGTGCCGGAGATCCTGGTGATCTCCAACAGCCCGCCGATGAATCAGAAACCGCCGGCCCGCCCGGAACCCGCACTGACGGCCGACGGCAGGCTTCCGGTGCAGTTCCCGCATCGCCGTGGCTGGCACACCGACCAAAGCTACCGCCGCCCTCCGCCGGACATCTCGCTGTTCCTCTGCGTTCAGCCGGCGCCGATCGACCAGGCGCAGACACTCTATGCCGACGGCGTCGGCGCCTACCAGGCCTTGCCGGAGGCCACCAAGGCGCGGATCGACGGCGTCGAGGCTCTGCATGTCCAGCCCGGCACCGGCCGCTCGGAACTGGCCGTGCGCGCCGGGGAGACGCCGAAGCCGCTCGGCCCGCTACAGCAGCCGCAGCGCCAGCCCCTGGTGCGGGTGCACCCGGTGACCGGAGAGAAGGCACTGTACCTCTGCGAGTCCGGACAGCTCGACTGGATCGAGGGTCCGATCGTCGGCATGGAGACAGGGCCCGACGGTGACGGCGCGGCCCTGGTCTACGAACTGATGAGCCACTTCACCAGCGCGCCCTTCACCCATGTCCAGGAATGGCGCGCCGGCGATCTGGTGATCTACGACAACCGCTGCACCATCCACAGCGCGACCTGGTTCGACGGCGACGCGGTCAGCCGGGTGATGTGGCGGACCACCGTGCGCGGCAATCCCGGACCGGAATATGCCGAGGAGACGCCGAGCTGGCTGCCGGCGGCGTAACCCGAACCCGCCGCCGAGCACCCAGGGAGCCCGCTGCTGCTACGTATTCGGGCGGCCGAACCGGGCTTCCATCTCGCGGCGGACCTGCACCGCCTGCGACGTCTCGTCGAACTCGACATCGGCCCAGGCGAGGCGTTCGCCCTCGGCCACGTCGCGCTTCAGCTTGACGTCGCTGGCGAGGCCCAGGGGCAGATAGCCTTCGCTGAGCGAGACGTCCGCCGGCGTCTGTTTGCCCCACACGCAGTACCCGCCCTCACCGTCCAGCACCTCGCCGGCCTTGAGGGTCCGCTTGGCGGTGGCGACCACGTCGGAGTTGAAGGCCACGGGAGAACCCGTCGGCTCACCCCGCAGGGCCGCGCTGGCGACCGAGATGCCGAGTTCCAGGCCGATCATGTGGGTCGGGCGATACAGGGCGGCGTACTTGAAGCTGCTGTCGGGCAGCATCTTGTACTCCTCGAAGCAGTAGGTCGCGTAGTCGGTCTCCGCCTCGATCACCACGTAGGTGCCGAACTGGATGTGCTCCGGCACCGGGTTGCCGTCGCGGCCGAGGGAGGAGATCACCTCCGTGGTGCCGATCGCCGGGTCGCTCAGCGTCACCGTGCCGCCAGCCGTGACCGGCTTGCAGACTTCGGCAACGCCCGGACCGGAGGACGGCGGGAAGCCGAGGCCGTCCGGCTGCGGCAGCAGGCCGGTGGCGTTGCAGACCGCCGTCATCTCGATGCCGGACTTGGTGCCGTCGACGAAGCTGTTGAACATCTTCGGGTTCATCCGGCCGCGCTCGACCAGTTCCTGGGAGAAACCGAAATTGTCCCAGACGGTCTCGGGGGTCGAGGCGTGATAGTGCGGCAGGTAGCGCGTGCCCTTGCCGGCGCACACGACCTTGAAGCCGCACGCCCGCGCCCAGTCCACGTGTTCGGCGATCAGCGCCGGCTGGTCGCCCCAGGCCATGCTGTAGACGACGCCGGCGTCGGCCGCCTTCGCCGCGAGCAGCGGGCCGGCGACAACGTCGGCCTCGACATTGACCATGACCACGTGGCGGCCGTGCTCGATCGCCAGCAGGCTGTGCCGGATTCCGGCCGCGGGGTCTCCGGTCGCCTCGATCAGCACATCCAGACCGTCGGCCGCAATCAGCGCACGGGCGTCGTCCGTCACGAAGGTCGAGCGGTGCTTGCGGGCGTCGTCGAACGAGGTCGCGGCATACCGTTCCGCCTCCCAGCCGATATACGCGAGCTGGTCCCGCGCACGCGCGGGATTGAGATCCGCGATGCCGAGGATGTGGATCCCCTGCGTCAGCCGCGCCTGGGAGAGATACATCGCGCCGAACTTTCCGGCACCGATGATACCGACGCGCACCGGTTCTCCCGCCGCCTCCCGCGCGGCCAGCATTCTGGACAGATTCACCGTTTCCTCCTCGACGATCTTCTTCATCAGGCCTCTATGGCGGGCCGGAGTGAACCAGTTTCGACGCCTCAGTACCAGATTGAAGCGCCGGACCGGGACCCGTACCATGACAGCCTCGTCAATCGGTGCACGACGACCGCAACAGGGAGATCGCCATGGAACTCTCACTGGCGACGATCTATGGATTGATTCTCGCGCTCGGCCTGGTTTCGGTCGACACGGTGATGAACGCCAATACGCTGTTTCTCGACTCCAGCGTCTCCGGCAAGTTCGAGGACGCGGGGTACTCCTCCACGGTTGTCGAACAGCACCTCATCAACGAACTGGAGATCATCGCCGACACCAGATCACTGGTGGAGGCGCCGGCGGTCAAGTCCAGCGACAGCCCCTCGTTCTCCGCCGCTCTCGCCTCGGTGGTGAACCTGCAGGCGTCGCTCGAGGCGGCCCAGCAACTCGTCGGCTTCGCGCCGCCGAAGCTCTATGCCGCCGCCGTCCAGAAGGGCGGGACCGACACGATCGAGCTCACCGGCCGGTCCCAACTGTTCGGCCGGTTCTCGATCTCGGTCGACGGCGCCGAACGCACTGTCGACGAGATGATCAAGGAGGCGGCCTTCCGGACGTTCCTCGAGCTCGACCCCTATTCCGCCATGCTCCACCGGTTCAGCCAGCACGAGGGCGACCTGACTCTCGTCGAGAGCGAACTCGATGCGATCCTGGAACGGGTTCGGCTCTCGCCGCACGCCGAGGTTCGCGCGCGCCTGCTCAACCTCAAGGGCATCGTCGCCCTCGACCGCAACGACGTCGACGGCGCCATCGCCCTGTTCCATCGCGCTCTCGGCGACGCGCCCCATTTCAACGTCGTCCGCCTGAACCTCGCCCTCGCCCTGGTACAGCTCGACCGTTACCAGGACGCCATCGATCAGACGGTGATGGTGACCGACCCCTGGTACTGGCCGGCGACGACCAACCCGATCCTGCTGTCGACGGCCTATGTGCTGCGCGGCGTGGCCCGCTGGGGTCAGGGCGATCTCGGCGCGGCCAGGGCCGATCTCGACCATGCCTTGGCGCTGCAGCCAAAATCGACCTCGGCCCTCTGGTACCGGGCCGGGCTCATGGAGACGCTGGGCGATCCCGAGAAGGCGGACGAGCTTCTCGCCCAGGCCACCGACAGCCTCGCCTATTTCGAGACCTATCCCGAAATCGCCCTGCTGTATTTCTGGGTGTCGGCCGAGGACATGCGGCCGCTGGAACGGCGCACCACCACCCTGCCGAGCTGGCACGACCGGGCAGCGCCTGGTGGCCCGTCCGACAGCGCGACCGTGCCCGAAGACAAGCCGGCCGCCGCCCCGGCCGCACCGACACCGACCCAGAGCGACACCTGAGCCCGGATCTCCGCCCGGATCTCCGACGGGATCGCTGAACGGAAAACGGGGCCGCCGGTGGCGACCCCGCTCCCCGCGGCGGACACTTCAAGGTTCCCCACCGCGCACGGGGCGCCCGAGCCTGGAGGGTGGCTCGGGCGTCCGCGTCGGTCGTTAGAGCGCGTAAGCCCTAAAAGGCAGAGCAGGTTCACGCGATCAGATGTTTCCATCTGATCGTGATCCTCTCCGCCTGTCGCCGTCAGGCGAGGTCGAAGCGGTCGGCGTTCATCACCTTGTTCCAGGCGGCGATGAAGTCGTTGACGAACTTCTCCTTCGAGTCTTCCTGACCGTAGACCTCGGACAGGGCGCGCAGCTGCGAGTGCGAGCCGAACACCAGATCGACGCGCGACCCGGTCCACTTCAGCTCGCCCGTCGCCCGGTCGCGGCCCTCGAACACGTTCTTGTCCGCCGTCGGCGTCCAAACCGTGTTCATGTCGAGCACGTTGACGAAGAAGTCGTTCGTCAGCGCTCCCGGGGTGTCGGTGAAGACCCCATGCGGCGCATGGCCGTAGTTGGCGTTCAGCATCCGCAATCCGCCGATCAGGACGGTCATCTCCGGCGCGGTCAGCGTCAGCAGCTGCGACCGGTCGACCAGCAGTTCCTCGGCGCTGATCGAGAAGTCGGCCTGGAGATAGTTGCGGAAACCGTCCGCCACCGGCTCGAGCACGTCGAACGAGTCGACATCGGTCTGCTCGTCGGTCGCGTCGGTGCGGCCCGGCGAGAACGGAACCGTCACGTCGAAACCGGCCTTCTTCGCCGCCTGCTCGACCGCCGCGGCACCGCCGAGCACGATCAGATCGGCCAGCGACACCTTCTTGCCACCTGACTGGGCACCGTTGAACGCACTCTGGATACCCTCAAGAGTGGCGAGAACGGAGCCGAGCTGGTCGGGGTGGTTGACCTCCCAGTCCTTCTGCGGCGCCAGACGGATGCGGGCGCCGTTGGCGCCGCCGCGACGGTCCGAGCCCCGGAACGTCGACGCCGACGACCACGCGGTATAGACGAGCTGCTGGGACGTCAGGTCGGAGGCCAGGATCTTCGCCTTCAGATCGGCGACATCCCGGTCGTCGATCAGCGGGTGATCGACCGCCGGAACCGGATCCTGCCAGATGAGCTCCTCCTCCGGGACCTCCGGGCCGAGGTAGCAGTCCTTGGGGCCCATGTCGCGGTGGGTCAGCTTGAACCATGCGCGGGCGAAGGCGTCGGCGAACTCCTCCGGGTTCTCGTGGAAGCGCCGGGAGATCGGCTCGTAGATCGGATCCATGCGCATCGCCATGTCGGCGGTGGTCATCATGGTCGTGACCTTCTTCGACGGGTCGCCGGCGGCCGGCGCCATGTGCGCCTCGTCGACGTCCTTGGGATGCCACTGCCAAGCGCCCGCGGGGCTCTTCACCAGCTCCCACTCGTAGCCGAACAGCATGTCGAAGTAGCCGTTGTCCCACTGGATCGGGTTCGGCGTCCACGCGCCTTCGATACCGCTGGTGATGGCATCGTCGAGCTTGCCCGACTTGTAGGTGCTCAGCCAACCGAAGCCCATCGCCTCGAGCGGGGCGCCCTCGGGCTCGGGACCGACGTTGGCGGCGTCGCCGGCGCCGTGGGCCTTGCCGAAGGTATGTCCGCCGGCGACGAGCGCGACGGTCTCCTCGTCGTTCATCGCCATCCGCGCGAAGGTCTCGCGGATGTCCTTGCCGGACGCGATCGGATCCGGCTTGCCGTCGGGGCCTTCCGGATTGACGTAGATCAGGCCCATCTGCACGGCGGCGAGCGGGTTGTCGAGGTCGCGCTCGCCCTTGTAGCGGCTGTTCGGCTTGTCGCTGGTCGCCAGCCACTCGGTCTCGGCGCCCCAGTAGACGTCCTCCTCCGGCTCCCACACGTCGGCCCGGCCGCCGCCGAAGCCGAAGGTCTTGAAGCCCATGGACTCGAGCGCGACGTTGCCGGTCAGAACGAACAGATCGGCCCAGGAGATCTGGTTGCCGTACTTCTGCTTGATCGGCCAGAGAAGGCGCCGCGCCTTGTCGAGGTTACCGTTGTCCGGCCAGCTGTTCAGCGGCGCGAAGCGCTGCTGCCCGGTGCTCGCGCCGCCGCGGCCGTCGCCCATCCGATAGGTGCCCGCGGCGTGCCAGGACATGCGGATGAACAGCCCGCCGTAGTGACCGTAGTCGGCCGGCCACCAGTCCTGGGACTCGGTCATCAGCGCGGTCAGGTCTTTCTTCAGCGCGGCGTAGTCGAGCTTTGCGAACTCTTTGGCGTAGCTGAAGCCCTCGCCCATCGGATCGGACAGCGAAGAGTTCTGGTGCAGCATCTTGAGGCTGATCTGATTCGGCCACCAGTCCCGGTTGGTCCGGACCGTCGACATACTCTTGGTATGTACGACCGGGCAGCCCCCGACGTTGCGCTTGTCATTTCCGTCCATTTATTACCTCCCGTTTTGCATGGCATCGGTTTGCCGCGTCGCCGATGGGCGACACGACGTCAGTGGCCGCCCCGCCGGACCGCGGGAATGGAGGCGATGCGACCGCGTGGCCGCCACAGGGTTGTCGAACCGCCGGGCGCGGCCACGGCGTTCCAGCCCCGCCGACGCGCCGGCGCCGACGGCCTGTCCGCCACGGCGAACCTGTCGCCGGGTGCCGGAGATCTGTCAGGGGTGTCAGACCGTGCGACCATTACCGCCTCCATCGTCCATGGCCCGGCAGTGCCGGTAACCATGAACATGATGGCAGACCCTTCTCTTTAGAAAGAGTCCAAATTATCGATGGTCGCGATAGTCGTTTCCTATCGGGTCGCGGCTACGAGCCCGCGCCGGCCGATCCGACCGTGAACCCGCCGCAGACGTAGAGAACCTGGCCGGTCACGAAGCCGGAGCGGGCGTCCATGAAGAAGCTGACCGCGTTGGCGATGTCGGCCGGCGTGCCGAGATGACCGACCGGAATCCCGTCGATGATCTTCTGGGTGCGCGGGTCCTCGGCCGGGTTGGCGGCATGCCAGAGCGGCGTGGCGATGCTCCCAGGTCCGATCGCGTTCACGGTGATTCCGCTGCGCGCCAGTTCCAGCGCCCAGGTCCTGGTCATGCCATGGATCGCCGCCTTGGACGCGGCGTAGGCGGTACGAAGTTCCTTGCCCATGGCCGCCCGCGAGGAGATCGAGACGACGCGCCCGAACCCTTCCGCCCGCATGCCCTCGACCAGACGCTGGGTGATGGTCAGGATCGGCTTCACGTTCAGCCCCATCACCGCGTCGAAATCCTCCAGCGTGGTGCCGTCGAGATCGGCCGGCTTCACATGGCCGACATTGTGGCAGACCCGCGTGATCGGCCCGTCCTTCAGCACGTCGTCCAGCGCCGCATGGATGGCGTCGGTGTCCATCAGATCCACCTCCACCCAGCGGGTCTGGATCGGCGGATCCGGCTCCACCCGGTCGAGGATCACCACCTCGTAGCCATCCTCGACCAACCGCTCGACGATCCCGCGGCCGATCGATCGCGATCCCCCGGTCACCAGTGCCCGCTCCATGCATCTTCTCCCTTCGGTCCTTCAGATCAGGTTCTTGAGTTATGGGCGATCCAGGGGTGCAGCTCCGGCACCTCCCAGCCCGCGTACCAGGCCTCGATGTGCGGCCTCAGTTCGGCGTAGAGATCGGCGAACTCCTGGTCGTAGGGCAGTGCTGAGACCTGCTCCGCCAGTTCGGCCGCAACGGCTTTCAGGTCGAAGCGGGTGGGCCAGCCGTCCTGAAGCACGACGTCGCCGCCGACAATCACCGTGTCCACGTCGCCCTGCCTGGCGCGCTGGAGGACCACAGCGAAGGGATCGGCCTCCGGCGCGACATAGGGCCAACTCAGACGCTCCAGATCGACCAGGACCAGGTCGGCCGACATGCCCGGTGCGATGCGCCCGAGATCGGGCCGGCGCAACAGCTTGGCGCCACCCGTCGTCGCGAGCCCGAAGGTCTGGGCCAAGGTCGGCGCCGGCGATCCGATCCTCGGCGTGCGGTGCAGCCGGTGGGCGAGGCGAATCTCGGCGAACATGTCCTCGTCGTCACCGATCGTGGTGCCGTCCATGCCGAGGCCGGTGACTACCCCGGCGGCGAGGAACCCGTTCAGCGGCGCCACGCCGGAGCGCAGGCGCAGGTTCGAGCTCGGGTTGTGGGACACCGCCGCCCCGGTCTCCGCCAGGATCTCGATGTCGCGCTCGCTCGACCAGACCGCGTGCGCGAAGGAGATCCGTGGCGACAGGACGCCGATTTCCGCAAGATGCGCCGTCATCGACCGGCCCAGCGCCCGCTCCGCCTCCAGCCGCTCGTACAGGCTCTCCTGCACATGGGTCTGGATCCCGACATCATGGCGGGCGGCGGCATCGGCCACCTTGATCATCAGGTCGTCGCCGACCCATTGCGGACCGGGTGGGCCGTACCAGGCCCGCGCCCGTTCCATGCCCTTCGCCCGAACCATCAGGCTGTCCATCAACGCCAGGTAGTCCTGCTCGGTGCCTTTGTCGGCATCGAGGAAATGCGCCCGCACCCGACGCGCCAGATCGCCCGGAAGGCCGGCGACGAAAGCCTCGTCCTCCCGGTGCACAAGCCGGCTGTAGAAGCTCACCCCGCCGGCCAGGTGACCGCGGATCCCACTCTCCTCATAGGCGTCGAGCCGGGCCGACAGGTCGTCATGGCCGGACTGGTACGCGTTGCCGACCGAGGCCATGTCGACCACGGCGGTCACCCCGGTCTGCAGCAGCCGTCCCGCCGCCACCAGGGTGCGCAGCCGCGGATCGGTCCAGCGCATGCGGGGATTGCCGGTGATCCAGGGCTCCAGCACCCCATCCTCGATGCCGTGCTGGATATGGGTGATGGCATTGGAATGGTGGTGGGCGTTGATCAGCCCGGGCAGCACGGCCTGCGTCCCGTCGCCGAAAGTCGGCGCGTTCGGATACCGGGCGCACAGGTCGGCGGCCGGCCCGATCTCCACGATCACCCCGTGACGCACCAGCACGGCGGCATCGTCGACCCGCCGGGGCGCGGGATCGGACCAGTCCTGCACGAAGGCCCAGCGGGCCCGTATCAAGATCGGCATGGCACCCTCCCAACCATTGGACGCCCCGGATGATACGCGGACGCGTCCCGCCGGGAACCCGCTGATCGTCCCCTCACCGTCGGCCGCCGGCCAGCCGGCTTGCCTCCGGATGGGCGCGCAGGCGAAGCATCGCCCAGATCCCGAGAGCCGGGCCGAGGGCCAGAGGCGCGAAGGCCCAACGCCAGCCCAGGGCATCGACGAAGACCGGCATCAGGTGGATGCTGACCAGGGTGAGCAGGAAGCCGATCGCGGTCTGCAGGGTGATCATCGTCCCGACCAGGTGGCGGTTCGACAGTTCGGCGACCGACGCGGAGAACTGGGCGGAGTCGGCGATGATGCTCACCCCCCAGACGAGACATACGACGATCAGCAGAACCGGCGGGCCGCCGAAGAAGAGGCCGACGGTGAGCGCGCAGGTGCCGCTGACGGCCATGGCGACGGAGGTCACCATGGTCCGCCCGATCCGGTCGGCCAGGATGCCGGCGGCGAACGCCCCGCCGGCGCCGACCGCGATCGTCGCGAAGGTGGCGAGCCGCGCCGTGGTCACCGCCGCCCCCTCCTCCATGGTCAGGCGGAAGCTGGCGTCGAGGAACACCCCGAGCCAGGCCCAGGCCGCATAGAGCTCCCACATGTGACCGAAATAGCCGAGGTTGGCGAGCCGCAGCGCCGGCAGTTTCCAAGCCCACAGGGCCGCCTTCGGATCGAAGCGGACCCCGACGGCCATCATCGGTCCGGTTCCGGCGAGCTGTATGGCCGCGGCGGCGCTGACCGCCAGAAGCGAGGTGACGGCGATCGTCCAGCGCCAGTCCACGGAGATCAGCCCGTTCACCAGATGCGGCAGGGCCGAACCAAAGGTCAACGCCGCGACCAGCAGACCGGTCAGAAGCCCGAGATCGGCCTTGGCCCAGCCGGCGGCGATCTTCATGCCGACCGGATAGATCCCGGCGATACAGGCGCCCGTGACGAAACGCAGCGCGAGCACGGCCGGCGAGGACGGATCGACGAACAGGATCGCCACGTTCGCCGTCGCGGCGATCAGGGCGGAGACGGCGAAGAACCGGCGCGGGTCGATCCGGTCGGCCAGGGACAGCGCCGCACTGATGAGGCTGCCGGCGACGAACCCGGCCTGGACGGCACTGGTGAAGGCCGATTGCTGGAACTCCGAGAGCGCGGCCTCCTCGCGCAGCGTCGGCATGACGGCGGAGGCCGAGAACCAGAGCGACATCGCCGCCACCTCGGCATAGGCGAGGACGGCGAGCGAGGCGGCCTTGCCGCGAAACCGCATGGAACCGGACCGGGCGGCGGGGTCAGCCGCCGATCACCCGTAGCGGGCTGCCTCCGGCCCAGGCGCGGATGTTCTCGACCATCTGGGTGTAGAAGATGCGATAGGATTCCTCGGTCACGTAGCCGACATGCGGGGTGGTGAGCAGGTTGTCGATCCCGCGGTACGGGTGATCGGCCGGCAGCGGCTCCTTGTCATAGACGTCGACCGCGGCCGCCCGGATCCTGCCGGTGGTCAGCGCCTCGATCAGCGCCGCCTCCTCGACGATCGGTCCGCGCGAGGTGTTGACCAGGATGGCCGACGGCTTCATCAGGCCGAACTCCGTCGCCGTCACCAGTCCGCGGGTGCGCTCGCCCAGGATGACGTGGATCGACACGATGTCGGCCTGGCGGAACAGCTCCTCCTTCGAGACCAGCCGGGCGCCGACCTCGTCACAGCGCTCCCGGGTGAGGTTCTGCGACCAGGCGATCACGTCGAGCCCGAACTTCGGCGCGATCTCCGCCATCATGCCGCCGAGGCGACCGAGACCGACCAGGCCCAGGGTCTTGCCCGAGACCGAGATACCTGTCCGCTCCTGCCAACCGCCCTGCTTCATGGTCAGGTGATCGAAGGCGACATTGCGCATGGTGCCCAGGATCAGAGCCCAGGTCAGTTCGACCGTGCTGGATCCCGGACTGTCGGTCCCGCAGGTCACCACGCCCATCTCCTTCGCCGTCTTGAAGTCGACGGCATTGTTGCGCGGACCGGAGGTGATGAAGAGCTTCAGCTTGGGCAGCCGGCGGAACACCGCGCCCGGAAACGGCGTGCGCTCCCGCATCGCGCAGACAATCTCGAAATCCTTCAGGCGCTCCACCAGCGCATCGTGCTCGACCAGGTTGTCGGTGAACACCACCGGCTCGAACCCGTCCGGCAGGCTCGACCAGTCGGCGCTGCTGAGGGCGGCGTTGGCGTAGTCGTCCAGGATCGCGATCTTGGGCATGGCCGTTTCCTTGTGATATCAGGTCAGGATCATTCCTGATCTTTTTGTTTTTCCTGCAGAATCATACTGGCTGAGTTCATACAGTACCGCTGACCGGTGGGGGCCGGCCCATCGGGGAAGACATGCCCCAGGTGGGCCTCGCAGCGACTGCAATGTACCTCTGTACGGGTCATGAAGAACGAGCGGTCGGACTTGGTCCCGACCGCCTGCTCGCTGATCGGCGCCCAGAAGCTCGGCCATCCGGTACCGCTGTCGTACTTGGTGTCGCTGTCGAACAGCGGCTGGCCGCAGCACACGCAGACATAGGTCCCCGGCGTCTTGCTGTCGTGATAGGCGTTGGTGAACGGCCGCTCGGTCCCGTGCTTGCGGGCCACCTTGTACTGCTCGGGGGTGAGCTGCGCCTTCCACTCGGCGTCGGACTTGACGATCTTCTCGGTCATCACTGCCTCCTAAAGGTCTGACGCACTTAGATGGGGTACCGGCCGGCGGCCGCCAGGATACCGGCCATCACGTCTTTCGGCGCGCCTCGAGCACCGTGCCGTCGGCAACCAGCGCGTCGACCTCCTCCGTGGTGAAGCCGTTCTCCTCCAGCAGCTCGCGTCCGTGCTCGCCGAAGCGCGGCGGGCGACGCTTGATCTCACCGGGAGTGCGGGAGAACTTGATCGGGATGCCCCACCCCTTCCAACCGTCCTTCTCCGCCGCCATCTGGCGGTGGACGGTGTGCGGATGGGTCATCACCTCCTCGGTGTTGCGCATCGGCCCGACCGGCAGACCGGCGGCGAGCAGCCGGTCGCACAATTCGTTGCCGTCGACATCGGCCAGCAGCGCCTGAAGTTCGTCGCGCAGCGCGTCCTGGTTCACCAGGCGATCGCCGTTCGTGGCGAAACGCGGATCCTCGCCCAGCTCCGGCTTGCCGAGTTCGCTGCACAGCCGCTTGAACGCCCGGTCGTTGCCGCCGGCGACGAAGATGTCGACGGTCGCGGTCTTGAACAGGTCGTAGGGGCTGATGTTCGGATGCTGGTTGCCGGTCGGCTTCGGGATTTTTCCAGACAGCGAGTAGTTCGCGACATGGGGATGCATCAGCGCCAGGCCGCAGTCATACAGTGTCATGTCGATATACTGGCCGTGGCCCGAGCGCTCGCGCTCCAGCAGCGCCATCAGGACGGCGTTGCTGGCGTAGAGACCGGTCCCGATATCGACCATCGGCAGGCCGAGGCGCACCGGCCCGCTCTCCGGCGCGCCGTTGATCGAGAAGTGGCCGACCATGGCCTGGATGATGCCGTCATAGCCGGGGAATCCGCCATAGGGGCCGGTCGCCCCGAAGCCCGAGATCCGGCAGTGGACCAGCCTGGGGAACCGCTCCTTCAGGACCTCCTCGTAACCGAGACCCCATTTCTCCATGGAGCCCGGCTTGTAGTTCTCGATCAGGACGTCGGCCTCGTCCAGCAGGCGCAGCAGCACCTCCTTGCCGCGGTCGGTCGCGAGGTCGAGGGCGAGCGAGCGTTTGTTGCGGTTCACGCCGAGGAAGTAGCTGGCATCCTTGCCGTCGTCGAAGGGCGGGCCCCAGTCGCGCACCTCGTCGCCCTGGGGCGGCTCGATCTTGATGATCTCGGCCCCGTGGTCTCCGAGCAGCTGGGTGCAGTACGGCCCGCCGAGAACGCGGGTGCAGTCGACAACCTTGATCCCGGCGAGCGTGCCGCCGGACGTCTTCTCATTCGCCACCGAATTCCTCCCGAAAGGTCAGCGACCGCAGCCTAGCGGCGCCCAGCGGAAAGAAAAACAGGCGAAAGACAGAGATGCGGAGATGTCAGGGAGCGAGGCGACGGTCGCCGTGGAACTTCAGCCAACTCCACACGAACCCGACCCGGTCGCCATCGTTGGTGAGCACCGGCATGATGATACGGCGGTAGCGCTCGAACTCCTTACGCTCACGCACCATGGACCGACGTTCGCCGAAGAAGCACACACGGTCGCGGACGACCCGCTCGTACACCTCGAGATCGCCGGCCACCGCCTGCGCGCCGAAAGCCTCGGCAAAGGTGGTCCCGGTCAGGTCCCTGCCGGCGAATTCCGCCAGACGGGTTCCGAGAACCCGGTAGCGCAGGGCGAAGCCGCCGGCGGCCTCGTCCTCGACGTCGAACAGGATCATCGTCGGCAGAAACGCCGGCAGGTCCATCGGCGGGTCGATGTCGCACCGTCGCGGCGCGGCACGATCGCCCGCCGCACGCCGCCAGTAGGCAAAGACGTGGTCGAGATCCGGGTCGCCCAGGACGTCACCGGAGTCCGCCGTCCCCAACCATCGGCCACGTCCGATCAGGTCCTCCGTCACCGGCGCCGCCTCATCAATCGCTGTGATCTTTCCCTCCATGAGACGGCAGATCCGCCCCGTCGAGCATGGACCTGGGTGCCAATGGCGCCGATGATAGGAACGCAAGTGCTTACACGAGCTTAACGCCCTCGCAAGCAGGTCGACATGACATCCGTTCCGCCGCCGCCCGCCACCCGCATTCCCGCCGTCTTCATTCGCGGCGGCACCAGCAAGGGCGTCTTCTTCCACGCCCGCGACCTGCCGCGGGATCGGACGGCGCGGGATGCCATCTTCCTCACCGTGATCGGCAGCCCGGACCCCTATGGCCGCCAGCTCGACGGGATGGGCGGCGGCATCTCGTCGGTGTCCAAGGCCGTCGTCATCGAGCCGTCGGCACGCGATGACGCCGATGTCGACTACACCTTCGCGCAGGTTGCGGTCGACAGGCCCCTGGTCGACTACGCCCAGGCCTGCGGCAACCTGTCGAGCGCGGTCGGCCCCTTCGCGGTCGATGAGGGACTGGTCGACGTCGCCGACGGGCCGGCTGTGGTTCGCGTGTTCAACACCAACACATCGAAGATCTACCACGCCCATTTCGAGGTGCGCGGCGGCCGGACCGTCGAGACCGGTGACTACGTGCTGCCGGGCGTGTCGGGCGCGGGCGCCCTGGTCCGCCTCGAATACATCAGCCCGGGCGGGGCCATGACACGGGCCTTCCTGCCGACCGGCAAACCGGTCGACCGCTTCGAGGTCGCCGGCGTCGGGCCGGTCGAGGCCTCGCTGGTCGACGCAACCAACCCGGTCGTATTCGTCGACGCCGCCAGCTTCGGCAAGACCGGCACCGAACGCCCGGAGGAACTCGACGCCGACGCGGGGTTCATGGCCGCCATCGACGATCTGCGGCGCCAAGCCGGCGTGGCCATGGGCATGGCCGAGTCCCCGCGAGCGGTACCCCTGTCCAATCCGAAGATCGCCATCCTGGCGCCGCCGGCCGACTGCACGACGATCGCCGGTGAGCCGGTCGCCGCGGACGGCCACGACATCCTGATCCGCATCGTATCGATGGAGAAGTGCCACAAGGCGGTCACCGGCACCGGTGCCATGTGCCTGGCGGCCGCTGCAGCGTGGAAGGCTCCATCCCGCAGCGCCTGCGCCGGGGAACGGAGCCAAAGGTCCGCCTCGCCTCGCCGTCGGGGGTCGTCGTCCTGGCCGCCGACGTCCGGCGGGACGACGACGGAACCTGGCGGGTCCGCTCGATCTCCGTCGACCGCACCCAGCGCAGGCTGATGGAAGGCTGGGTCCGGCTGCCGCACGGCTGACGGCGGTCAGGCCCGCTCCTTTCCGCCGCCAAGGCCATGGACCCTATTTGTCGCCGAAGCCCTTGCCCGCCTCGGCCAGTTTCAGCAGCAGCGGGCTCGGCGCCATCCAGGGGCCGTGCTCCTTTTCGAACCGTTGCATCGTCTCGGCGATGGTCTTGAGCCCGACCGTATCGGCCCAGAACATCGGGCCGCCGCGATAGCGCGGGAAGCCGTAGCCGTGCATCCAGACCACGTCGACGTCGCTCGCGCGCAGGGCGATGCCCTCGTCGAGGATCTTGGCTCCCTCGTTCACCAGCGGGTAGAGGCAGCGCTCCAGGATCTCCTCGTCGGAGACCGCGCGGCGCGCGATGCCCAGTTCCTTCGACGTCTCCACGATGATGGCCTCGACCTCGGGGTCCGGGGTCGGGGTGCGGCCGTCTTCGTACTTGAACCAGCCGCTCCCGGTCTTCTGCCCGAACCTGCCGAGATCGCAGATTCTGTCGGCGATGGTGCCCGAGTAGCGGCCGTTGTCCGGCTTGCCGCCATTGGCCTTGATCTGCTCCTGGCGCACCCGCCAGCCGACATCGTTACCCGCCAGGTCGCACATGGCGAACGGCCCCATGGGCATGCCGAAGTCGTACAGCACCCGGTCCACGTCCTGCGGCAGGGCGCCCTCCTCGACCAGGAACATGGCCTCGCGCAGGTACTGGTGCAGCATCCGGTTGCCGACGAAGCCGTGGCACACACCGACCAGCACCCCGACCTTGCCGAGGGTCTTGGACAGTTTCATGACCGTGGCGATCACCTCGTCGGAGGTCTTCTCGCCGCGCACGTTCTCCATCAGCCGCATGACGTTGGCGGGGCTGAAGAAATGCGTGCCGATGACGTCCTCGGGCCGGCCGGTGGCGGCGGCGATCTCATCGACATCCAGCGTCGAGGTGTTGGTCGCCATGATGACGCCCGGCTTGCAGACCCGGTCGAGCCTGGCGAACAGCTCCTTCTTCACCTCCATGTTCTCGAACACCGCCTCGACGACGATGTCGGTCACCGCGAGGTCCACGAGGCTGGTGGAGCCGGTGATGAGGCCCATGCGCCGGTCCATCTCCTCCTGGCTCAACCGCCCCTTGGAAACCGTGGCGGCATAATTGCCCCGGATCTTCTCGAGACCCGCGTCGAGCGCCGCCTGTTCGCTCTCGACGACGGTCACCGGGAGACCGGCATTGGCGAACACCATGGCGATGCCGCCGCCCATGGTGCCGCAGCCGATGACGCCGGCGTTCTGGATCGGGCGGGTCGGGGTGTCGGCCGGCACGTCGGGAATCTTCGCCACCTCCCGCTCGGCGAAGAAGGCGTGGCGCATCGACCTCGCCTCGTCGGCGTTGACCAGTTTGAGGAACTCTTCGCGCTCGAACCTGAGCCCGTCCGCCAGATCCATCGTGGCCGCCGCCTCGACGCAGCGCACGCAGGCGTATGGCGCGTTCATGCCGCGCGCCCGTTTCGCCATCGACGTGCGGAAATTCTCGAACAGGGAGGGGGTGTCCTTCGCTTCCTGCAGGCCGTCGGTGCGTTCGCCGGATCGGCGCGGCGCCTCGCCGGACGCCGCCAGACGCTCGGCGGCGGCAACCGCGGCGTCGACCACCGCGGCGACATCGCCCTCGACCAGTTCGTCCACGATGCCGGCCTTGTTCGCTTCCTTTTCGGAGACCAGGCGGCCGGAAACGATCATCTCCAGGGCCTTGGCGACGCCGGCGACCCGCGGCAGACGCTGGGTCCCGCCCGCACCGGGCAGGATGCCCAGGGTCACTTCCGGCAATCCGAGCTTGGTCTTCGGGCCGCACACCCGGTAGTGGCAGCCGAGCGCCAGTTCCAGACCGCCGCCGGCCGCGACGCCGTGGATCGCCGCGACCACGGGCTTGTCCATCGCCTCGAGGTCGTTGAGGATCTCCGGCAGGCCGCGCACGTGCTCCGGCGGCGTGGTGCCGAACTCGCGGATATCGGCGCCGGCGCAGAACATCCGGCCGTCGCCGGTCACGACGATCGCGTCGACCTCCGCGTCGGCGCCGAGCCGGGCGATGGCGGCGTCCAGCCCCTCGCGGACCGGCCAGCCGAGGCCGTTCACCGGCGGGTTGTTCAGCTTCAGCAGCGCGACGCGCCCGCGGCGCTCCTCGATCACGGCGCTCATATCGTTTCCTCTCCGGTTCGTTCTTTTCCGTTACATCCTCGATAGCAGGCCGCGCAGGCGCTTGCCAGATGGTGCGAAGCCCGCGACGCTATCGGAAAAACCGCCAGGGAGGATGCGGGCGTGACGATGATCAACCTCGCGCATGCGCTCGAGACTTCGGTGGCGGCCTGGCCGGAGCGCGAGGCGGTTGTGTGCGGGTCGCGCCGGCTGACCTACCGCCAGGTCGACCGGGCGGCGAACCGACTGGCCGCCGGGCTGGCATCGCGCGGAATCGGTCCCGGCAGCATCGTCGCCCTGGCCTGCCCGAACGTCCCCGCCTTCCCGATCGCCTATTTCGCGATCCTGAAGACCGGTGCCACCGTGCTGCCGGTCAGCCTGCTGCTGAAGGCGGACGAGATCGCCTACATGCTCGGCCACTCGCGGGCGTCGGCCCTGCTCTGTCATCCAGGCACCGAGGCCGCCCCCATCGGCCGCGAGGGGCTGGCGGCGTTCGAGCGGACCGACACCTGCACGCTGTTCGCCTGGATTCCCAATGAGACCGGCACGCGGCCGCACGACGGGCATCCGGACATCGATGCCCTGGAGAGCGACGTCGAGAGCTTCGACACCGCCAACCGGTCGGCGGACGACACCGCCGTCGTCGTCTACACGTCCGGAACCACGGGCCGGCCCAAGGGCGCCGAACTCACCCACTCGAACCTGCTCATCCATGCCCTGATGATCCGGAACAACGGCGGCTGGCGGGACGACGAGGTGCTGCTGGTCTCGCTGCCGCTGTTTCATATCTTCGGACAGGTCTGTCAGATGGCGGCGGGCCTGTCCGGCGGCGCGACCCTCGTTCTCCTGCCGAAATTCGACGCCGCCGCCGTCCTGTCGCTGATCGAGCGAGAGAGGGTCACGCGGTTCTCCGGTGTGCCGACGATGTACTGGGCCCTCCTGGCCCACGCCGAGGCCGAGGGGATCGGCCGCGAGGCGATGGCGAGCATCCGCGGCCTGACCGCCGGCGGGGCGCCGATGCCGGTGGATATCATGACCCGGTTCGACGACCGGTTCGGCACCGAGATCCGCGAGGGCTACGGTCTCAGCGAAACCTCGCCGGCGGCGACGAACCATGCCCCCGGAATCCGACGCAAGACCGGCTCCGTCGGGCTGCCCCTGTGGGGCGTGCAGGTCCGGGTCGTCGACGACGCGGGAAACGAGGTCCCCAGCGGCGAGCGCGGCGAGGTCGTGATCCGTGGTCACTGCGTGATGAAGGGCTACCTCAACGATCCGCAGGCGACGGCGGAAGCGTTCCGCGGCGGGTGGTTCCACACCGGCGACATCGGGACACTGGACGGCGACGGCTACCTGTTCATCGTCGACCGCAAGAAGGAGATGATCATCCGCAACGGCATGAACGTCTATCCGCGCGAGGTCGAGGAGATCCTGATGTCCCATCCCGAGGTCTCGCTGGCGGCGGTGATCGGCGTACCGCATGACGAGCACGGCCAGGAGGTCAAGGCGGTCGCGGTGCGGGCACCCGGATCGCAGATCCGCGAGTCGTCGCTGATCGAGTGGGCACGCGCGCGCATGGGCGCGCACAAGTATCCGCGCGTTGTCGAGTTCCGCGACGCCCTGCCGATGAACGCGACCGGCAAGATCCAGAAGAAGGACCTGAGTTGATCACGCCATTTATACAATAATATCAATTAATTATATATGTTTTCTCATATAGTAAATTAAAATTCTAGTCCCCGCGCCGTGTCCGTTTCGGACAGGGAACGACCGTGCCGGCGATCGGATTGAATTCGCTGCGGTCCGTCTTCGCCAGGCTGCGCCCGTACAGGTGCAGGGACAGTGAGGGGCGGTCGGAATCGTTGCGGATGCTGTGAATGTCGTCGGGCCGCAGCGTCTTGACGTCACCGCACGAGACGACGGTCTCGGCCGCGGTCTCCAGGTCCGCCCTACCCGGCCGCGAACCGTCGTCGGTGCGCCGCCAGTCGACGTTGATCTCCTCGCCGTCCAGCCCCATGACGATGCCCCATGTCCGGTGATCGTGGGGCGCGACGCCGCGGCCGGGAGCCCAGCAGACGGTCTCCAGCAGGAAGCCGTCTCCCGGCTCCTCGTGGAGGATGGTGATGCCGAAACCCTGGGCATCGTCCGTCGCGTACAGGTCGTCGCCGATCCACGACCGGTCGTCAGCCAGCGGACGCAGCCGCGCTACCAGTCGGTCGGTGAGCGCCGCTCCGCCGGCCTCCTCGGCAAGAATACGACGGATATCGGTCACAAGGGCGTCGATCACTGCGGAACCTCCGGGGTTTCTTGCCGTCCGCGTGGCGGACGGGTGTCTCGAACCGATCATCCCATCGCTCCCGGCAGGCGGACAGGGTTGAATATAGTTTAACATTAAACTATAGATCTGCATGTCCCGTCACAGGAGGTCGCGATGTCCCTCTCCCGCCGCCATGTTCTCACCGTCATCGGAGGCGGCGTCATCGTCGCGGCCACGGGGGCCGGCGCCTTCCTCGCCACCCGCAGGCCGAACGCCGCCCTGGCCCCGTGGGAGAGCGCCGGGACCGGCTACGGCGATCCCCGCCTGCGCGCGCTGTCCTGGGCGATCCTCGCGCCGAACCCCCATAACCGCCAGCCCTGGCAGGTTCGTCTCGACGGCGAAACGGGCGTAACCCTGTTTGCAGATTCCACCCGCATGCTGAGAGCGACCGACCCGTATGACCGGCAGATCACCATCGGTCTCGGCTGCTTCCTGGAAATCGCCCGCATGGCGGCCGGCGCCGACGGATACGCGGTAACCGTCGAGGCTTTTCCCGTGGGGGAGAGCGATGCGCGGCTCGACCACAGGCCCGTCGCGCGCCTCGAATTCGCCGAAACCGCAAAGTCAGTTGACCCGCTGTTCGCCCAGGTGCCCGCCCGGCGAACCAGCCGCCATCCCTTCGACATGGAACGACCGGTCCCGACCGACACGATCGCCGACCTGCTCTCGGTCATACCGCCCGGCGTCCGCGCGGAAGGGACCGCCGACCCGGCCAGGGTCGCGATGCTCGCCGATCTGGCGTGGCGCGGACACGAGGTCGAGATGACCGCGCCGGCCCCTCTCGCCGAGAACGTCGGGCTGATGCGCATCGGCCGCGCCGAGATCGACGCCGACCCGGACGGGATATCGCTCGGCGGGCCGTTTCTGGAAAGCCTGAAGCTCGTCGGACTGCTCAGCCGCGCGCAGCTGGCCGATCCGGGCTCGACCGCCTATGCCCAGGGCATGGACATGTTCAGGGCGATCTTCGCCGGCAGCCCGGCCTTCGTGTGGATGGCGACATCCGGGAACACCCGACGCGACCAGCTCGCCGCGGGTGCCGCCTGGGTCCGCTTCAACCTCGCCGCCACCGCCCGCGGGCTCGGCGTCCAACCCGTCAGCCAGACCCTGCAGGAGTATCCCGAGATGACGGAGCTCCACCGCCGGATCCATCGCGAGCTTGGCCGGCCCGGCGAGACCGTGCAGATGCTCGGGCGTCTCGGCCACGGCCCCGCGTCGGCACCCTCGCCGCGCTGGCCCCTCGACAGCCGGCTTGTCAGGACCTAAAGCCGTGGCATGACCACACCGCCCGACGACCCGGTCCTGTTCCGGGTCTTCAACGAGATCGGCATCATCGAGCAGCTTGCCCGCGCGGCGTTCGAGCGGGTGATGCCCCATGGGCTGAAGGTCTCGCAGTTCTCCGTGCTGAACCATCTCGTGAGGCTCGGCGACGGGGCGCGCCCGGCCGACCTGGCGGACGCCTTCCAGGTCACGCGCGGCGCCATGACCAACACCCTCGCGCGCCTCGAGGGACTCGGCTTCATCGACGTGCGTCCGGACCCGGCGGACGGCCGCGCCAAGGCCGTGTTCCTGACCGAGGCGGGTCGCGCAGCCAGGTTCGAGGCGATCTCCGCGCTGGCGCCGGCACTCGCGGAGCTGGACCGGGAGATCGGCGCCGAGCGGTTCGACGCCGCTCTGCCTTTCCTGACCGACTTGCGTCGGACCCTCGACGCCAAACGCTGACCGGGTCTACCCTCTCGCCAACCAACCAAGCATCTCAATCAAAGACGGAAGAGAGGAAACCGTGTCGGGCAAGACCGTCCATATCGGCTGTGGGGCCGGGTTCGCAGGCGACCGCTGGGATGCCGCGGTGCCGATCGTCGCCACGCTCACCACCCGCGAGGGTCCACGCTACCTGATGTACGAGACCCTGGCCGAGCGCACCCTGGCGCTGGCCCAGCAGGCGAAGATCGAGGATCCCGGCAAGGGCTATTCGCCCTACCTGGAGCGCATCCTGCGCCCGGTCCTGGCCCAGGTGAAGTCCGCGGGTATCCGCGTGGTGTCCAACTTCGGTGCCGCCAACCCGACCGCCGGCGCGAGGAAGATCCTCGACATGGCCAAGGAGGAAGGGGTCGCGGGGCTCAAGGTCGCCGTGGTCGAGGGCGACGACCTGACGACGGTGATGAGCGAGACGGACATTCGCGGTCACAAAGCCGTCGAGGGTCTGGAGATGCCCGAGGGCCGGCTCGTCGCGGCCAACGTCTATCTCGGCGCCCGGGCGATCGCCGACGCGCTCGCGCTCGGCGCCGACATCGTCGTGGTCGGACGCTGCGCCGACCCCGCCCTGGCCCTCGGACCGCTGATCCACGAGCATGGCTGGTCGATGGACGACCTGGACCGGATCGCCGCTGGAACCATGGCCGGCCACCTGCTGGAGTGCGGTGCCCAGGTGACCGGCGGCTACTTCGCCGATCCCGGATACAAGGACGTGCCCGATTTCGGACATGTCGGCTTCCCCATCGCGGAGATCGACGAAGACGGTGCCGTCACCGTCTCCAAGGCCGACGGCACGGGCGGCCTAGTCAGCCATCGCACGGTGAAGGAGCAACTGCTCTACGAGGTGCACGACCCGTCGACCTACCTCACCCCCGACGTCGTCCTGGACATCACCGGCGTTTCGATCGAGGAGGTGGCGCCGAACCGGGTGCGGATCACCGGCGCAAAGGGCCGGCAGCGGCCGCCGACCCTCAAGGCAACGGTCAGCTTCGAGGGCGGCTGGCTCGGCGAGGGCGAGATCACCTATGCCGGCCCCAACGCCCGGCGGCGGGCGGAGCTCGCGATCGAGGTTCTGCGTACCCGGGTGCGCGATCTCGGCACCAACTGGCCGCTGCGCTTCGACCTGATCGGCACGGTGTCGACCTTCGACGGCGACGGCGGCGACCTGCGCGCCGGTGGCGACTGGGAGGCGGATGGCGAGTACCGGGTGCGCATGGCGACCAAGGGCCCCGACCGCCAGCTTGCCCAGTGGATCGCCGACGAGGTGCTGTCTCTCTACTGTTCGGGGCCGGCCGGCGGCGGCGGCGTGCGCCACCGCATCGCGCCGCAGATCACCACCGCCTCCATCCTGGTCGACCGCGAGAAAGTGTCGGCCACCGCCCGCCTGATCGGGGAGAACGCCTGATGACCGCCGATGCCAACCGCCGCGTGCTTCGTGTACCGCTGCACGAGGTCGCCCACGGCCGCACCGGTGACAAGGGAAACCGGGTCAACATCAGCCTCATCCCCTATCACGACGAGGCCTTTCCGTTTCTGCGCGAACAGGTGACGGAGGTGGCGGTGAAGAAGCACTTCGCCGCCAAGGGGGCGAGCAAGGTCACCCGCTACGAATTGCCGACCTTTCCCGCCTTCAACTTCGTCATCGACGACGTGCTCGAGGGCGGGGTCAACGGTGCGCTCAACCTGGACACCCACGGCAAATCCTTCGCCTTCCACCTGCTGGCGATGGAGGTGGACATGCCCGAAGACCTCATTCTCCACCCCGAGAAAGGTTCCCGTTAGGGCGCGATCGGGTCAGATCGAGGCGATCTGACCCGTGCATCGCCCTCCAAGCCACTGAAGGCAGAGCACAGTCACACGACCAGATGCTTCCATCTGGTCGTGGTTTACCCTAATCCGCCGCGGCCGGCTGCGCTCTGGGCTCGGCCTCGGGACGTCGGATCGCCCAGGCCAGCGCCGACATGCCGAGGATGACCGCCACGACCGATCCGCCGAGCACGCCGACCCGGACCGCGGCCTGCGCCGCCGGATCGGAGAAGGCGAGCGTGCCGATGAACAGGGACATGGTGAACCCGATGCCGGCGAGTTGGGCGGCGCCGTAGAGCTTGAGCCACGTGATCCCCTCCGGGAGCTGCGCCCAGCCGAACCGGACCGCAAGCAGGCAGCAGCCGAGAATGCCGATCGGCTTGCCGACGACCAGGCCGGCGGCGATGCCCAGCGGCAGCGGCGCGAACAGGTCGGCCAGTGACATGCCGGCCAGCGGAATGCCCGCGTTGGCGAAGGCGAACAGCGGCAGGATGAGGAACGCCACCCAGGGGTGCAGCATGTGCTCGAGATGCTCGAGCGGGGTCTCCCCCTCCTCGCCCTCGATCGGGATGGTGAAGGCGATCGCCACGCCGGCCAGGGTGGCGTGGACGCCCGACTTCAGCACCGCGACCCAGATGACGATGCCGATCAGAAGATAGGGCGCGATCCGACGCACGCCGACCAGGTTCAAGGCAATCAGGACGCCGAGCCCGACCGCGGCGACCGCCAGGGCGGGCAGCGACAGGTTGGCGGTATAGAACAAGGCGATCACCAGGATCGCGCCGAGGTCATCCAGAACCGCCAGGGCCAGCAGGAACACCTTCAGCGACGTCGGAACGCGCGTACCGAGCAGCGCCAGCGCGCCGAGAGCGAAGGCGATGTCCGTCGCCGCTGGAATGGCCCAGCCGTCCAGGTTCTCCGGCGTCGATACGTTCAGCGCGACGAAGATCAGCGCCGGCACCACCATGCCGCCGACCGCACCGATCGCCGGCAGCGCCGCCGCACTCATGGACGAGAGTTTCCCGCGCACCCGCTCGCGCTTGATCTCCAGGCCCACGAGAAAGAAAAAGATCGCCATCAGCCCGTCATTGATCCAGAGCAGCAGCGGCTTCTCGATGCCCACCCCCTCGACCGTGACCGCCACCACGGCGGTGAGCAACTGGTCGTAGAGACCGGCGAAGACGGAATTGTCCGCGATCAGGGCGACCACCGCCGCCAACGCCAGCAGAACGCCGGGAGTCGCTTCGTGATGGATCAGGGCGGCAAGCCTGGCCCTGCCGTCCGCGAGATTGGGGGTCGTCGTCATGGCGATCTCCATACCAGCGGATTGCAGCCCGCGATGTTCGAAGGGTTCGCCGTACTATCTAGGGAGTTATGCGCTGTTCGCCAGCCGGGGACCGGACGGATGGACGAGACGTTCGTGCACCGCCTGCTCCTGCGGGTTGAGACGCTCGAGGTCGCCGCGCTTCATGGCGACCGCCAGCGCGGTCATCTCCTCGGTCCATTTCGGGATGCACGACTGAAGCTCGGACAGGGCCCGGCGCATCTCGTTCAGCTTGTCCAGTTCGGCCTGGAGCTGGTCCTCGATCCCGGCCGCCCGCAGCTCTAGGTAATCGCGGTGATCCGGAAGGACCTGCGCGATCGCCGGCAGCACCGCGTTCACGTAGTTGCCGTCCGCCTCGATCCGCGAGGCGGACCGAAGGTTGAAGAACGACCATCCCTGGACCGACCCGAGACGATACGACCCGAGATGGCAGACCTCGAACACGTACTGCGCCGGGTAGGACTGCGCCAGATCCTCCAGCGTGTGCATCGCCTTGGTCGAATTGACATAGGTTTCGCGCATCGCCTTGATCAGCACGTCCACCTTTGCCCGATGACGGCTGAAGAACGCGTGGTCCGATTTCATCTTGTCGTAGTTGCGCTCCTGCTTGCGCAGTTCCGCGCCCAGCTTCTCGGCGGACTTGTACGACCGGTCGAGCAGTTTCACATAGGCGCGGAACTGCTCGACCCGGTCCGACCCCTTTGCGGTCTCCTTCAGAAGCGTCGCGATATGCTGAGGAAGGTTCGACGACATGGCCGTACCGGTTTGCCAACTCGGGGGTCGAGTATATCAACAGAATCGGTTTACGGATCCTTAATGCATTATGCTGGAACTCGGATGTTCCGACGTGCAAGGCTCGATACCGCCGGGTTCCGACCATCCGCCTCCTCACCTGCCAAAGGCCCACCATGCATCGTTTCGAAGACGCCCGACTGCTGACCGGCGGCGGCCGTTACGTCGAAGACGTCCGCCCCGCCGACGCTCTGGTCATGCGCGTGCTCCGCTCCCCCGTCGCGCATGGCCGGATCGCCACCCTGAACGTTGACGACGCCCGCGCTCTCCCCGGCGTCGCCGCCGTCCTGACGGCGTCCGACCTCGTCGGTCTCGGCGTCGGACCGATGTCCTGTCGCTCGCCGGTCGACAACTCGGACGGCTCCGCGATGGTCGAGCCGCGCCGCCCGGTCCTGGCGGACGGGGAGGTGAAGTATGTCGGCCAGCCGGTCGCCGCCGTGATCGCGGAGAGCGAGGCCGCGGCCGACGACGCGCTGGAGCGCATCGACCTCGACATCGACGAGTTGGAGAGCGTCACCGATCCGGAGCGCGCGATCGAAGGAGGCGTTCAGCTTTGGCCGGAGGCGCCTGGCAACGTCGCCATCGACTGGGAGAAGGGCAACCGCGCGGAGACCGAGGCCGCGTTCGCCCGCGCCGCGCACGTGATCGAACTGACGGTCCGCCATCCCCGCGTGGCGATCCAGCCGATCGAGACCCGCGGCAGCATCGGTGCCTACGATCCGGAGAGCGGCCGCTATACGCTCACGACCCCGTCCCAGGGTGTGATGTCGCTGAAAGGGGCAATGGCCGACTATCTTGGAGTCGAGCCGGAGAAACTGCGCGTCGTCACCGAGGATGTCGGCGGCAGTTTCGCGGTGAAGATCTGGCCCTATCCCGAGCAGGTGCTCAGCCTCGCCGCGGCGAAGGCGACGGGACGTCCGGTCGCCTGGCAGGGCTCGCGCACCGAGAGTTTCGTGTCCGACGCCATGGGCCGCGGCCGCGTCGACCGGGCGGCGCTCGCGCTCGATGCCGACGGTCGGTTCCTCGCCTTCAAGATCGACGCCCTCGCCGATATCGGCGCCTACTGGAACGCGGTGAACCCGTCCATCGTCACCACCGGCGCCGTGCGGACCTTCGGTCACTGCTACCGGATCCCCGGGCTGCACTACCGGGTGCGGGGCGTGTTCACCAACGCGATGATGACCGACGCCTATCGCGGCGCCGGCAAGCCGGAGAGCGGCGGCACGCTTGAGCGCCTGATCGATGTCGCGGCGGACCGCCTCGGCATCGACCGCATGGACCTGCGCCGGCGCAACCTCATCACCCCGGATCTGCTGCCCTACACCACGCCGATGAGCGAGACCATCGACGGCGGCGATTTCCCGAACGTGTTCGCCCGCATTCAGGAGATCAGCGAGGCCGAAGGTATTTCCCGCCGCAAGGCCGACAGCGAGCGGGCCGGCATGCTGCGCGGTTTCGCCATCGGCACCCATATGCATGCCACCGGCGGCTCCGTCGCCGAGCGATCGGAGGTCCGCGCCCTGCCGGACGGGACCGTGCTGGTCCGCACCGGGACCCAGGACTCCGGCCAGGGCCACCGCACCGCGCTGGCGCTGGTCGCCGCGGAAACCCTGGAGATCCCGGTCGAGCGCATCCGCGTCGAGCAGGGCGACAGCGACGTTCTCACCAAGGGCGGCGGCACCGGCGGCTCCAACCTGATGCCGATCGCCGCCAACACGGTGCACCGCACGGCGCTGCACATGCTGGACAAGGCCAAGCAGGTCGCCGGCCACCTGCTCGAGGCCGCCCCGGTGGACATCGAATACGGGCTCGGCGATTTCCGGATCGCCGGCACCGACCGCAAGCTCAGCCTCGCGGAGGTCGCCGCCGGCTGGGACACGATCCCGCCGGAACAGTATGACGGCGATCTCGGCACCGGGTGCATGGCCCAACTCGACTTCGAAGGCCTGCACACGACCTTCCCGAACGGCTCCTACGCCGTCGAGGTCGAGGTCGATCCGGGCACCGGCGATGTCCGGATCGACCGGTTTTCCGGCGTCGACGATCTGGGACGGGTCATCAACGAGGCGACCGCTCTCGGCCAGCTCCACGGCGGCATCGGCCAGGCCATCGGCGAAGCGCTGATGGAGGCCATGGTGCACGACCCGGAATCCGGTCAGGTGCTGTCCGGTTCGCTTATGGACTACGCCCTGCCCCGCGCCGACGACATGCCGATGCTCGACCTGCACTGGGCGCCCACGGCGAGCCCGAACAGCCTGATCGGCGCCAAGGGGGTCGGCGAGGTATCGTCCATCGGCGCACCGGGGGTGATCGTCAATGCCGTGCTCGACGCCCTGCGCCCGCTCGGCATTGAGCATCTGGACATTCCCCTCACGCCTGAGAAAGTCTGGAGAGCAATTCACGACGCCAAGGCCTGAACGGGTGACCCGATCGGTTCGCCCGACCCGCACGATCAAGCAAGACCAACAAACGAGGAAACGATCATGACCGGCTCCGTTCGCATGTCCGGCGGCGAGGCGATGGTGAAGGCACTGACCGCGCACGGGATCGACACCGTGTTCGGCCTGCCCGGCATCCAGCTCGACCACCTGTTCAACGCCTTCCACGACCACGCGAACGAGATCCGGGTGCTGAACGCCCGCCACGAGCAGGGCACGGCCTACATGGCCTTCGGCTGGGCCCAGTCCACAGGCAAGGTCGGCGCCTATGCCGTGGTTCCCGGCCCCGGCATTCTCAACACCGGTGCCGCGCTCTCCACCGCGTACGGCTGCAGCGCCAAGGTCCTGGCCCTGACCGGACAGATCAATTCCGACGCCATGGGCCGTGGCTTCGGCATGCTGCACGAGATCCCGGACCAGATCGGCATCCTGGAGCGGCTGACCAAGTTCGCCGCCCGTGCCGATCATCCGAGCGAGGTGCCCGGCGTCGTCGCCGACGCCTTCCGGGCGATGTACTCCGGTCGCCCCCGGCCGGCGGCGATCGAGGTGCCTATGGACGTCCTGGCCCAGCAGGCCATGGTCGCCGAGGTGGCGCCCCACGCGATCGCGCACCCCGAACCGGACCCCGACCTGATCGAGCGCGCGGCCAAGCTGCTCGGTGGTGCGAAGAACCCGATGATCCTGGTCGGCGGCGGCGCCTACGACGCCTGGGAGGCGGTGCGCGAGCTGTCGGCGGCGCTGGAGGCGCCGGTGGTCTCCTATCAGAACGGCCGCGGCATCATCGACGAGCGCTCCCCCTACGCCCTGCCGCACCCGGCCGGCGCCGAATACTGGAGCACCTGCGACGTGGCCATCGGCATCGGCTGCCGCATGCAGCCGGAACGAATGATGTGGGGCACCGACGACGACCTGAAGATCATCCACATCGACCTGGACCCGACCGAGATCGCCCGGATCGGCACGCCGACCGTCGGAATCCTGGCGGATGCGGACACCGCGACCCGGGCGATCCTGTCGGCCCTGGCGAAGCACAACACCGCCCGCGCCTCGCGCGCCGAGGGGTTCGCCGAGCTCAAGGCCCGATACTGGCAGAAGTTCCACGACATCTGCGGCCCGCAGATGGCCTTCCTGGAGGCGCTGCGCCGGGCTCTGCCGGAGGATGGCCTGTTCGTCGACGAGTTCACCCAGGTCGGCTATGTCAGCCGCGTCGGCTTCCCGGTCTACGGTCCGCGCATGATGGTCACGCCGGGCTACCAGGGCACCCTCGGCTACGGCTACGCGACGGCGCTCGGCGTCCAGGCGGCGCATCCCGACCGGCCGGTGCTGTCGGTCAACGGCGACGGCGGCTTCATGTTCACCTCGAACGAGATCGCGACCGCCGTCCACCACGGCCTGCCCCTGGTCGCGGTGGTGTTCGCCGACGGCGCGTACGGCAACGTCCTGCGCATGCAGAAGCAGTTGCACGACAACCGGGTCATCGCCTCGACCTTCACCAACCCGGACTTCGTCAAGCTGGCCGAGGCCTACGGCGCCGACGGCCGGCGGGCGGAGACTCCGGACGATCTGGCGGTCCAGGTGACGGAGGCCTTCGCCGCCCGACGCCCGACCGTGATCGAAGTGCCCGTCGGCGAGATGCCCGAACCCTGGGATGTGATTAGGCCGACGGCGACGCGGGGCCATATGAAGGGCTGATCGCCACCTGTCGGAGAACAGACGCATGTCCGAGAAAACCGCCCTGATCGTCGGCGCCGGCGCGGGGCTCAGCGCCTCGCTGGCGCGCAAGTTCGCCACGAACGGCTATCGGGTGGCGCTGGCCGCCCGCGACCCGGGCAAGCTCGAGGCGCTGGTCGCCGAGACTGGCGCCCGGGCCTATGCCTGCAACGCCGCCTCGCCCGAGGAGATGGCCGCCCTGTTCGCGGCGGTGGACAAGGACCTCGGGGAGCCGGAGGTCGCCGTCTACAACCCGTCGGCCCGGGTGCGCGGGCCGGTTCAGGAACTCGACCCGGACAAGGTGCGCGACGCCATCCTGATCTCCGGCTACGGCGCCTTTCTCATGGCGCAGGAAGCGGTGAAGCGCATGCTGCCGAAGAACGCCGGCTGTCTGCTGTTCACCGGCGCGTCGGCGGGGGTGAAGGGATTCGCCAACTCCTCCAGCTTCGCCATGGGCAAGTTCGCGTTGCGTGGCCTCGCCCAGGCGCTGGCCCGCGAACTTCATCCCCAGGGCATCCATGTCGGCCATTTCGTGATCGACGGCGGAATCGCGTCGTCCTATGGCGTCAGAGAGGACGACGGCACCTTGAGCCCCGACGCCATCGCCGAGAGCTACTGGCAGTTCGTGAACCAGCACCGCAGCGCCTGGGCATGGGAGATCGAACTGCGGCCCTGGGTGGAGAAATTCTGAGCCCTCACCGCCGGGCCTTGCCCCGACGATCCGCGTAGCGCACAAGGGAATGATGGATCGCTTCGAGTTCCGCCCTCCCATTCTCAGCGCACCCGACTCTCCGGACGCCTACGACCTCGACGCGCCGGGGGCCTATGTGCGGATACCGCCGGAGCGTTTCGCCAGGCTGGCCCGGTGGGCCGAGGTGGCCGGCGCGGATCCGGCGCGGACCGCCATGGCTCGGGGAAAAATCGACCGGCTGGCGTCCGGCCGCGACGCCCGACGCGCCGCGTTGACCCCGCCGCGGGGCCGGCTGGCGATCGATGTCGGCGGTCGGCGCCTCGTCTTCGCGGTCGACGAGCGGGTGTCCCGCGACTTCTTCGCCAGGGTTCTGCGACGGGATGACGCCGGGCGCTTCCTCGACCATGAGCCGGCCGTGCTGCGCACGCTGAACAGCCGTATGCGGCCCGGGGTCCTACTGGTCGATATCGGAGCGCATGTCGGCTACTTCAGCTGCTTCGCCGCCGCCCTCGGCGCGACCGTGCTGGCGGTGGAGATGCAACCGACCCTGTGCGATGCGATCTCCGTGAACGCCGCCGTCAACGATCTCTGGCGCGTTCACACGCTCTGCGCGGCCCTGGGCGCCGAGCCCGGCATGGCGCAGCTGATACGCCTGAATCCGCAGCCGGGCATGCAGGTCCAGTCGGAGAAGGTGGCCGCCGGTTGGTGTCCGATCGACAGCCTGAACCACGACATGGTCGCGATGCTGACCGTCGACCAGATCCTGTCGATGCCGCAGGCCGCTTCGGTGCGCGACACCCTCGTCAAGGTCGACGTCGAAGGGGCGGAGGCTCTCGTGCTCTCTGGCGCCCGCCGGACGATCGCGACGGGCGCCGCGACCTTCGTGGTCGAGGTCCATCCGCAATCGCTGCACACTTTCGGCGGGTCCGTCGCCGACGTGGTTGCCGCCTTCCCCGGCGACCGGTGGCGTCATGTGCTGATGCAGGGCGCCGGCGACCGGGAACTGGCCGCCGATCGCACCCTCGGCGAGATCGACGCGGCCAAGGCCGGCGACCCTTCCGGCAACGTCACCGTCCGTTTCGAGCCTCGCTGACCGTGCGCCCCGGCGCCGTCAGTCGCGCGGGGTGAAGAGGAGCGAACCGGGCAGGGAGTCGGCATCGGGCGGTCGGTTGGCGGCGATGTCGAGCACCGTCGCCCGGTCGACCTCCCGGTCGACCTCCTCTTCCAGCATCGTGCAGCTCCAACCGTCCTCGGGAAAGGCATCGAGGATCTCGGACAGCGTCGTGCCGAACATCGACATCGTCAGAATGTGGCATTCGACGATGAACGACGCCCGCCGTTCCGCCAGGGTCCGGTGCGCGCCCGACAGGACCATCCCCTCCGCGCCTTCGGCGTCGATCTTCACGATCGTCGACCGCGGCGCCGCCTCCTGCGGGAACGACAGCAGCTGGTCGACGGTCGAGACCGTTACGAGATCGTGATTGAGGCTGCGCACCGGGTGCCAGCCCCAGCCGGGATCGAGCCGCTGGGAGTGGATCTTGGTGCCGGGTCTAGGCTCGAACCGCCAGAGCTGGGCGATACCGGCCTCGCCGCTCAATGCCGTGCACACGGTGTGCACCCGCCACAGGTTGTTCATCGCCGCGTTCATGGCGATGGCGTCGCACAGAGTCGGCTGCATCTCGACGGCGAGCACGGTGGCGCCGAGGGCGGCCGCATAGCAGCTGAAGTAGCCGACATGGGCGCCGACATCGACGACCAGAGTGTCCGGCCCGGCGAGCCGCTTGAGCGCGCGCTGAACGCCAGGTTCATGGATAAGATAGCGACCGTCCTGCCCGCGCTTCATGACCCGCAGGAAGAAGTCCCCGGAGACCCACATCTCCAGGCCGAACTTCAGCCGCACGCCATCGAGGTCGACGTCGACCGCCTTGTCCGGAAACGTCAGGCCCTTGCGCCGCGCCGCCCAGCCGTTACGCACCCGCAGGGCGAAGCTCCGCAGGTCGTCGAGCGCCTCGCTGGGACCGCTCAGGATCTCCGCCCAGCGCAGAACCCGCAGGAACGTCGCCGGCGTCCCGGACAGCGCCCACTCCGTCGCGTCAACCGCGTAGGACCGGACATCGCCGGGATCCTGAACCGCGGCCGCGCGGATTTGATCGAGATGCACGCGCATCCGCTCCCCTTGCATTCCGGGCTCGCTCATTGGTGTGCCGCGTCGGAGGCAGCAGACGCGCGCCGCACAATCACCGACAAGCGTCAGATATCATTACGCTATTGGAATTGAAAGGAGTAATGGGATCATGCGGTCGCGCGATTGTAATCACAGTGTCAAATATTGTTGATCGACAATTTCATCGTTAACGCTTACGAATCGGCAAAGTCCCGGTGGGACTGGCATCGTCTGAGGAGACGGAGCGAGACGTCGCTCCACGTGCGTGCGGACGCCTCTCGAAGGCCCCTCGAACGTCCTGAGAGGGTGTACTTTCAAGACTGGTGGACGCGCCGCGCGGAGTGCATATCGAATGGCCACTGGCACGGTAAAGTGGTTCAACACCACTAAGGGTTACGGGTTCATCAAGCCGGATGACGGCGGCGCGGACGTGTTCGTCCACATCACCGCCGTGCAGCGTTCCGGCATGCAGGGCCTTGATGAAGGACAGGCGATCGCCTACGAGCTGAAGCCGCAGCGTAACGGAAAGATGGCGGCTGAGGATCTCAGCCCTCTCTGACGTCCGGTTAACGCGACGAGATTTCTGGCGGCGGCGCAGGTAACTGCGCCGCCGCTTTTCTTTTGCCCGTCTAGTTTGTTTGCCCGTCTCGTTCGTATGACCGCCCCTCTGACGGCCCCGCATGTCGTCGGCCCGCCGGATTGTGCGTTCGCTCACAGCCTTACGCCTTGAATCCGGTATATCGTGACGTCATATATCGCGACGATACGTATCGGACCGATAGTCTCGCATCGGCCCAAGAGCCCGGAGGCCCGGCCGTCCATGGACATTCGCACACTCTGTCTCGCCGTTCTCACCAAGGGCGACGCGACCGGCTACGAAATCAAGAAGATGTTCGAGGAAGGCCCGTTCGCGCATTTTCAAAGTGCCAGTTTCGGATCGATCTACCCTGCCCTGTCGCGGCTGCTCGCCGATGGCCTCGTCGAGGCGCGCGCACAGGAACAGGACGGCCGGCCCGACAAGAAGGTGTATTCGATCACTGCGGCCGGCCAGGCCGAGTTCGACTCGGCCCTGACGATCACGCCGGAGCCGGACACCTTCCGATCCGACTTCCTGTTCCTGCTGTTCTTCGCGTCCCGCATGCCGGAGGACCGGGTGATCGACCTGATCGACCAGCGCATCGCCGCCTATCGCGGCAAGCATGCCCACATCATCGGACAGAAGGCGGAGCGTGCGGCCAGCGGCTGCATCTGCGACCCCGGCCGCGAGACGGTCGCCGGTTTCGGCGCCGCCCTGTACGAGGCCGCCGCCACCTTCCTCGAGACCAATCGCGACTCCCTGATCGAACGCCTGCGCACGGCCCGTGCGCGGACCGCCCAGGCAGCCGAATAGGAGATCTTCCATGCGCATCAGTGGGTCTGTCATCCTCGCCGGCGTGATCGCGGTCGCCGCCGTCGGCTGGATCGCTTCCGGTCAGCTCGGCGAGAAGCCGGCCACGGCATCGACCCCGCCGGCCCCGAGCGCGGCCCCCGATGGGGCGCCGAACGAGCCGAGCGTCCCACGGGTCCGGGTCCGCGATCTCTCCCCCTCGGATTTTGTGGCCTCGGTGATCTCCTCCGGCCAGACCGAGGCGGCCAGGGTCGTGACGGTCCGGGCCGAAACCTCGGGCCGCATCGTGGCGACGCCGACCGGCAAGGGGGCGCGGGTCGACACCGACGCGGTGATCGTCGAGATCGACCGGGCCGACCGTCCGGCGGGCCTGGCCGAGGCCAAGGCCCGCATCGCCCAGCGGGAAATGGAGTACAACGCCGCCTCCAAGCTGGCGGCCAAGGGCTTCCAGGCGGAGACCACACTCGCCGGCGCCCGGGCCGAGCTTGAAGCAGCCAAGGCCGAGCGGCGCCGGATCGAGGTCGACCTCGCACGCACCCGGATCGCCGCGCCGCTGCGCGGCGTCCTTCACGACCGCAGCGTCGAGATCGGCGACTATGTCGGCATCGGCGACCCGGTGGCGATCGTCGTGGAACTCGATCCCCTGCTCATCACCGCCCAGGTCGCCGAGCGGCAGGCGCCGCTGATCGCCGTCGGAATGCCGGCCGACGCCCGTCTGTCCAGCGGCGACAGGTTGACCGGCGTGGTCCGCTACGTCGCGGCGGTCGCGGACGAGGACACGCGCACGTTCCGCGTCGAGATCGAGATCGACAATCCCGACTACCGCTACGGTCAGGGGCTGACCTCCGAGATCCGGATCGACCTGCCGGCCGTCCGCGCCCATCCGGTGTCCCCGTCGATCTTCCGGTTGGACGAACGCGGCCGGATCGGCGTGATGACGGTAGACGCCGACAACCACGCCAGGTTCGCGCCGGTGGACATTGTCGGTGTCGACGATCGCGGGACCTGGGTGCGCGGCCTGCCGAGCGCGGCGCGGATCATCGTCGTCGGCCAGGATCTCGTCGATGACGGCGAGACCGTCGATCCCGTTCCCACACAGACCGCGGGAGCGACGCAGTGAAAGCCATCATCGCCGCGGCCCTGTCGCGCAGCCGGACCACGCTTTCGATCCTGGTGCTGATCCTGATCGCGGGCACGGTGTCCTATGTCGAGATCCCCAAGGAGGCGGATCCGGACATCAATATCCCGATCATCTACGTTTCCATGTCCCACGAGGGCATCTCGCCGGAGGATGCCGAGCGTCTTCTGCTGCGGCCGATGGAGCAGGAACTCCGTTCGATCGAGGGCATCAAGGAGATGCGGTCGACCGCCTACGAGGGCGGTGCGAACGTCGTGCTGGAATTCGATGCCGGCTTCGATGCCGACAAGGCCCTCGACGACGTGCGCGAGAAGGTCGACATCGCCAAGCCGGACCTGCCGGAGGACGCCGACGAGCCGACGGTCAACGAGGTGAACTTCTCACTGTTCCCGGTTCTGGTGGTGACCCTGTCGGGCGACGTGCCCGAGCAGGTACTGCTCCATACCGCGCGCCAACTTCGCGATGCGATCGAGGGCATTCCGTCGGTGCTGGAAGCGGCGCTGACCGGTGAGCGCGAGGAACTGGTCGAGGTGGTCATCGACCCGGTCCGCCTGGAGACGTACGGTCTGCAGGCGGGCGACGTCCTCGACATCGTCGCCCGCTCCAACCGGCTGATCGCCGCCGGCGCGCTCGACACCGGCACCGGCCGGTTTCCGATCAAGGTGCCGGGCCTGTACGAGGACGTCACGGATATTCTCGATCAGCCGATCAAGACCAACGGCGATGCCGTCGTGCGGATCCGCGACATCGGCGTGGTGCAGCGCACCTTCAAGGATCGCGAGACCTATGCCCGACTGAGCGGACAGCCGGCGATCGCGCTGGAGGTATCCAAGCGCACCGGCGAGAACGTGATCGAGACGATCGAGCGGGTGCGGGCAACCGTCGCCGCCGCCTCCGACCTGATCCCGGACGGCATCACGGTTACCTTCAGCCAGGACAAGTCGGACAACATCAAGACGATGCTGACCGACCTCCAGAACAACGTCCTGAGCGCGATTCTCCTGGTGATGATCGTGATCGTCGGCGCCCTCGGAATCCGCACCGCCGGCCTGGTCGGGCTGGCGATTCCAGGATCGTTCCTTCTCGGCATCCTCGTGCTGTCGTCGCTCGGCCTGACGATCAACATCGTCGTGCTGTTCAGCCTGATCCTGGCGGTCGGCATGATGGTCGACGGCGCCATCGTCGTGACCGAGTTCGCCGACCGCAAGATGGCCGAGGGTCTGAGCAGGCTGGACGCCTACCGGGCGGCCGCCCAGCGCATGGCATGGCCGATCATCGCCTCGACGGCGACCACCCTGGCCGCGTTCTTCCCGCTCCTGTTCTGGCCGGGGGTGGTCGGCGAGTTCATGAAGTTCCTGCCCATCACCCTGCTCGCCACCCTGGCGGCGTCGCTGCTGATGGCACTGATCTTCGTGCCGGCGCTCGGCGCACAGATCGGCAAGGCAAGCGCCTCCAACGATCAGGACCGCAGACAACTGGCCGCCGCCGAGAACGGCGACCTGGACGACATCAAAGGGTTCACCGGGGTCTATCTGAAGGCCCTCGGTGCCGCCATCCGGGCACCTGGCCTCGTCCTGCTCGGCGCCCTCGCGACCCTGATCGGCGTGCAGTACTACTACGCGACCCACGGCAACGGGATCGAGTTCTTTCCCGAGGTCGAGCCGGAGATCGCCAAGGTCTACGTCCATGCCCGCGGCAACCTCTCGATCGAGGAAAAACTCGAGCTGGTGCTGCCGGTCGAACAGGTCGTGATGGAGGTCGGCGGCTACAAATCGCTCTACACCTATGTCGGCAGTTCGCAGCAGGGCGGCGGGCAGGAAGTCGCCGACGACGTGATCGGCAGCATCCAGATCGAATTCGCGGACTGGCAGGAGCGTGCCCCCGCCGGGCAGATCCTCGAGGAGATCGCCCGGCGCACCAGCGGGTTCGCCGGCATCACCGTGGAACCGCGCGAAGAGGAGAGCGGCCCACCCACCGGCAAGCCGGTCCAGGTCCAGCTCCGGTCGCGGGACCGGGAAGCGCTGAACGAGGCGGCCGACGTCACCATGGCGAAGTTCCGCTCCTTCTCCGACCTCAAGGACCTCGAGGACACCCGGGACGTTCCCGGCATCGAGTGGGAGATCTCCGTCAACCGGGCGCAGGCCGCCAAGTTCTCCGCCGACGTCTCGCTGGCCGGTCAGTACATCCAGCTGGTCACCAAGGGCCTGAAGATCACGGAGTACCGGCCCAACGACAGCGACGAGGAGATCGACATCGTCGTCCGCTACCCGGAAGCGTACCGGACACTCGAGCAGATCGACCGCATCCGCATCGAGACGCCGGACGGCCTGATCCCGATCACAAACTTCGTCGAGCGCAAGGCCGAGCCCAAGACCGGAAAGATCCGACGCGTGGACACGAGAGAGGCGATCACTGTCAAGGCCGACGTCCGGGACGGTGTCCTGCCGAGCGAGAAGGTCAAGGAACTGCGCGCCTGGCTCGACACCAATCCGCTCCCGGCCAACGTCGAGGCGACCTTCAAGGGCGAGGACGAGGAGCAGCAGAAGGCGCAGGCCTTCCTGGTCAAGGCGTTCGGTGTGGCGCTGTTCATCATGGCGATCATCCTGGTGACCCAGTTCAACCGGTTCTACTCCGCCTTCCTGATCCTCACCGCCGTTGTGATGTCGACCATCGGCGTCATGCTCGGCCTGCTCATCACGGGCGAGCCCTTCGGCATCGTGATGACCGGGATCGGCGTCATCGCGCTGGCCGGTATCGTGGTGAACAACAACATCGTCCTGATCGACACGTTCGACACCATCAGGCCGGCCTGCAAGGACACCCGCGAGGCGATTCTGCGCACCGGGGCCCAGCGCCTGCGGCCGGTGCTGCTGACGACGGCGACGACGATTCTCGGGCTGATTCCCATGGTGCTGCAGCTCAACATCGATTTCACCACCCGCGAGGTGACGATGGGCGCGCCCTCGACCCAGTGGTGGGTGTCCCTGGCCACGGCGATCGTGTTCGGCCTTGCCTTCGCCACGGTGCTCACACTGGTGGTGACCCCGTCGGCGCTGATGTTCCGCGACAACGTGGCGGCCGGCTGGACCCGGCTGAAAGCCAGTATTCGGCGGATGATCGGTCGCGGCCGAGGCCCCGACATCCCCGGCGACGCCGCCCCCCAGGCGGCCGAGTAGCCGGTCGGGACATTTTCCGGCCGGGCCGGTCAGTCGCGGAATGCGGCGACGGCCTGGCCGATCCGGCTCGCGGTGGTGATCCAGCACAGGGCGCCGAACACGCCGGCGATCCACGGGAACGCGTGCGGGAACACGCAGATCGCCGCAAGGCAGGCGATCGTCTCGGCACCTTCCGTCAGCCCGCCGAGATAGAAGATCGACTTCCGGCCCCGTGCCTCCGTGGTCATTCCCCGCTTGGCGGCGATGATGGCGTAGGCGAGGAAGGACGCGCCGGTGCCGATGAAGCTGAAGATCAGGAAGGCGGCGAACACCGCCTCCTCCGGCCGGCCGAGGGCCACGCCGAAGACCACGGCGCTGTAGAAGATGAAGTCGAGCACGATATCGAGGTAGCCGCCGAGATCGCTCGGCCCACTGGCGCGCGCCACCGCCCCGTCGAGCCCGTCGGCGAGCCGGTTGACGGCGATCAGTCCGAGCGCGAGCCCATAGGCTTCCGCCGCCAGGGCCGGGATTGTGCCGAGACCGACCACGAAGCCGGCGACCGTAACCGCATCGGCCGACACGCCCGCCCGGGCGAGCCCGCGTCCGGCGACGTTGAGCGGCGGGTCGATGATCCGTCGCAGCGCGGCGTCGAACACCGCCTCACTCCGCCGCGCGGTTCTGCCTGCCGTCGTTCGAGGCGGATGCCGGTTCTTCCGGCTCCGTCGCCGTTTCGTCGTCCCCCCCGGTCGCCGCCATCGCCTCCGCCGCCTGCAGCAACCGGCGGTAGGTACCCAGCGACAGCGGGATTGTGCCCAGATACACCATGAGGACGATCGCGAGCGAGAACCACGGCGCGCTGATGACCCCGGCAACCACCAGGCCGGCGCCGATCAGGGTCGGCAGCACCCAGCGCTGAGGCACCTTCATCCGCTTGAACGAATAGGTCGGGATCTGGCTGACCATCAGCAGGCCGACACCGGTCAGCCACAGCGCCACGAGGACCGGCGCCCCTTGCAGGTCGAGCTCGAACTGGAAGTCGAGGATCATTGGCAGCATCGCCAGCCCGGCCCCGGCCGGCGCCGGCACGCCGGTGAAGTAGTTGTAGGCGAAGGACGGTTTGTCGTCGTCCAGACGCACGTTGAAGCGGGCCAGGCGGAGGACGCAGCAGGTCGCGAAGAACAGGACCGCCATCCAGCCGAAGTTCTTGAGATCGACCATCGACCACAGGAACACGACAACCGCCGGCACCACGCCGAAACACACGAAATCCGAGAGCGAGTCGAGCTCGGCGCCGAACTTGGACTGGGCGCGCAGCAGGCGGGCCATCCGCCCATCGAGCGCGTCGAACACCGCTGCCAGCAGGATCATGCCGACGGCGAACTCCCACCGCTCGGCGAGCGCGAACCGCAGCCCCGACAGGCCCGCGCACAGCGCCATCACGGTAATGATGTTCGGCAGCAGCTTGTTGAACGACAACCCCCGCAACCGCTGCCCGCGACGCCGGCGGAGAGGTCTCATCGCACGGCCCCTTCCCGCGCCGCCTCGCCGCTCTCCAGGTCGGCGATCACCGTCTCTCCGGCGACGCAGCGCTGTCCGAGCGCCACCTGTGGCGCCACGTCCGGCGGCAGATAGACGTCGACCCGGCTGCCGAACCGGATCATGCCCATGCGCTCGCCCGCCAGCAGGGTCTGACCTTCGCTGATCTTGCAGACGATGCGCCGGGCCACGAGGCCGGCGATCTGCACGAAGGCCAGCGGGCGCCCGTCCCGGGTCTCCATGGCGACGAGCTGGCGCTCGTTCTGCTCGCTCGCCTTGTCCAGCGACGCGTTCACGAACGCCCCCGGCACGTAGGCGAGCTTGACGACCCGCCCGTCCGTCGGCGTCCGGTTCACGTGCACGTCGAACACGTTCATGAAGATGCAGACTCGCTGGACCTGCTCCTCGCCCATGGCCAGTTCCTTGGGCCAGGGTGCGGGACCGACCGAGACGACCACGCCGTCGGCGGGGCTGATGACGAGGCCGGTACGCACCGGTGTCACCCGGTCGGGGTCGCGGAAGAAGTAGATGCACCAGGCGGTCAGGATCAGCCCCGGGACCAGCAGCCAGTCGGCGATCAGCGCCAGGACGAGGGTGGCCACGGCGAAGATCGCGATGAAGGGGCGGCCTTCGCGGGCGATCGGCACGAGAATTGAGTTCAACACGGCGGTTTCCGTTGGTCAGTTCACCGTCGGCAGACCGAATACCTGCCCCGGGAAGATCAGGTCGGGGTTCTGGATCTGGTCGCGGTTGGCATCGTGGATCTGCACATAGCGCAAGCCCTCGCCATAGACCCTTGTGGCGATGAGCCAGAGATTGTTGCCCGGCTGGATGACGACAAGGCGGTCGTTCGGCAGGCCCTTGAGCGGCGCCGCCCGCACGAACGGGAACGCCACCCGCGCCTTGACCCTCCCGCCCGGCGCCACCTTGTCGACCCGCAGGTTGTAGTTGCCCGGCGCCACGGGTTCTTTCGGGGTGAGCTGCCAGCGCCCTTCGGCATCGGCGGTGGCGTTTCCGGCGGGCCGGTTGTCGATGAACACCTCGACATCGGCGTTCGGTTCCGTACGGCCGCCGAACACCACCTCGCCCTTGTCGTCATACTCGATGACGTCGACCGAGACGGCACCGTCCTGCGCGACCTCGGTCGGCGAAGGTGCATCGGCGGACGACGGGGCCGCAGCGGGCTGCGGGAAGGCCTGGACCACCGTAGAGGCGGCCGTCCGGTCGTCGCCCGCCGCCGAGGCCGGGGCGCCCGACGCGGTTGCGGCCGGTGCGGATGTATCCGTGACCGTCCCCGCGCCGGGTCGGGCGGCGACCTGCGGGGCGGCAACGGCGGCTTCCGTGGACCGCGGAGCCCCTTCCGGTCGGGCTGTCGCCACGCCGGCGACCGACGCCGCCCCTGAGCCGGAGCTGGAGCCGGAGCCAGAGCTGGAGCCAGTCGCGGCAGGCGCCGGAGACGATGCGTCCGCGAGGGATTTCGACGGAGCCGGCGACCGCTCTTGCCCACTCGCGGCAGCGGCGCCGACGGTTTCGGCCGCCGCCGGTGCCTCGGCGACGGCGGCCGGCGTGCCATCGGCGGAACGCGGCACCGATCCGGCCGTGGAGGCCGCGTCCGTGGAAGCCGTGGCCGGGGAAGCCGTGGCCGGGGAAGCCGTGGCCGGGGAAGCCGTGGCCGGGGAAGCCGTGGCCGGGGAAGCCGTGGCCGGGGAAGCCGTGGCCGGGGACGCCCCATCCACGGCACCGGAGGACGCCGTCACGTCTGTCGTCGGATCGGCGGACTGCGCCGGCGCGGACGCGGCTGCGGAGCCAGACGCTGGCGCGGGCGTCGTGGCCGAAGGCGCGGCAGCGGACGCCGTGGCCGACGACGGAACATCACGCTCCGGCGTGCCGGCTGTCGGCGCCGCATCGGTGAGCGGCGCCGGTTCCGTCCCGCTCGGCGCGGGCGCGGCGGCCGTGACGGTCGTCCCGTCGTCCGGCTGTCCATCTTTCCGTTCGGACTTCCGCGCATCCAGCGTCGGCGCCTGCGGCATCGCCGGCGTCGCGACACCCGCGGCCGGCCCGGCCGACGGCGCCTGCAGGACACGGGCGCCGCGCCGTCCGGCTTCTTCGCGCGGCAGGACCATGGCCAGCGGCTGGCTCGGCTCCGACGTGGGTCGCCCGGCGATGTCCTTGCCCGGTTCCGGCACCACCAGGACGACCGCCTCCTCCGACTCGGCGGTCTCCGGCTCCCCTTCCTGCCTCAGGGTCAGGGCGAACTGACCGGGGCCGAGTTGGTGGTCGGGCAGGAACACCCACTCGCCCCGCTCGTCGCTGACCACCGAGCCGATCTCGTTGTCGCCGTCGAGGATCGTGACCTCGGTATTGGGCCGGGCACGGCCGGCAATCACGGCGTTGCCGTCCGGGTCGACCCGGACGATGTCGAAACTCGGCCGGCGCTCGGCCGGCTGCGATGCCGCCGACGCCGCCGACTTCGCGGCCTCCGCCGAACCTTGGACGGTGCCTTGGGCCGAGGGATCGGTCGTCGAGGGCACGGCCGGTTGCCGAGGAACCGCCGGCGCCACGACGCGCTGAACCTCGTCCTCCTCGTCGCCGGGCACGATCCAGAAATTGAGCCCCAGCGCCGTAAGGATCGCCACGCCGCCTACTACGCCAACAATTGCCGGCTTGGAAACCATCCGTTTGCCGCCCTTTTGGTTTCGATCACATTAAACCCACAGGTCGTTCCGTACAATCGCGCTGCCCGGAGATTGACCTCGCCGTGCCGCGGTGCGAAAGACGGTCCCATGAACACGTCATTCCCCCGATCCATATGCGTCTTCTGCGGCTCCTCGTCCCAGGTTGATGCGGTGCACAAGGAAGCGGCCAGCACATTCGGTCGCCTGATGGCCGAACACGGCTGCACTCTGATCTACGGCGGCGGCCGCGTCGGGCTCATGGGCCTGGTCGCCGACGCGACGATCGAGGGCGGCGGGTCGGTCGTCGGGATCATCCCGTCGTTCCTGCAGAAACACGAGGTCGGCCATACCGGCCTGGACGAGCTGGTGGTCACCTCCAGCATGCACGAGCGCAAGAACCTGATGTACGAGCGGGCCGACGCCTTCGTCGTGCTGCCGGGCGGGCTCGGGACCCTGGACGAAACGATGGAGGCGCTCACTTGGGCGCAGCTCAAGCTGTCGGACAAGCCGATCGTCATCGTCGACGTCGCCGGCTTCTGGCAGCCGCTGCTTCGCCTGATCGAACATACGATCGATAGCGGCTTCGCCCGTCCCGAGAACCGCGCGCTCTACCGGACCGTCGAGACGCCGGAGGCCGTCTTCGACGCGCTCAAGGATTGGAAACCGTCCGAAGGCGACGTGTCCTCGAAGTGGCTGTAGGGTCCGCGCCGTAAGGCCCCCTTGAACGCCGGCGGGCCGGTGATATTGTGCCGCCGACCTTACCGCTGAGCCGCTCAGACCAACATCCTCAGGAGTACCCGATGGCGAAGATCAAAGTAGCCAACCCGATCGTCGAACTCGACGGCGACGAGATGACCCGGATCATCTGGCAGATGATCAAGGACAAACTGATCTTCCCCTACCTGGACATCGACCTGAAGTACTACGATCTCGGCGTCGAGGCCCGCGACAAGACCGACGATCAGATCACCATCGACAGCGCGAACGCCATCAAGGAACACGGCGTCGGCGTAAAGTGCGCGACCATCACCCCCGATGAGGCGCGCGTAGAGGAGTTCGGCCTGAAGAAGATGTGGCGGTCGCCGAACGGCACGATCCGCAACATCCTGGGCGGCACCGTGTTCCGCCAGCCGATCATCTGCAAGAACGTGCCCCGCCTGGTGCCGGGCTGGACCCAGCCGATCGTGATCGGCCGCCACGCCTTCGGCGACCAGTACCGGGCCACCGACTTCCTGGTCGACGGCCCCGGCAAGCTGACCATCACCTTCCAGCCGGAGAACGGCGATCCGATCACCCGCGAGGTCTACGACTTCCCGGACAGCGGCGTCGCCATGGCCATGTACAACCTCGACGAGTCGATCCGCGGCTTCGCCCGGGCCTGCTTCAACTACGGCCTCGACCTCGGCTGGCCGGTGTACCTGTCGACGAAGAACACGATCCTCAAGGCCTATGACGGCCGCTTCAAGGACCTGTTCGAGGAGGTGTTCGAGGCCGAGTTCAAGGCGAAGTTCGACGCCAAAGGCATCGTCTACGAGCATCGCCTGATCGACGACATGGTCGCCTCGGCGCTGAAGTGGTCCGGCAACTTCGTGTGGGCGTGCAAGAACTACGACGGCGACGTGCAGTCCGACACGGTGGCCCAGGGCTTCGGTTCGCTCGGCCTGATGACCTCGGTGCTGATGACGCCCGATGGAAAGACCGTCGAGGCCGAGGCCGCCCACGGCACGGTGACCCGTCACTTCCGCCAGCACCAGCAGGGCAAGGAGACGTCGACCAACCCGATCGCGTCGATCTTCGCCTGGACCCGCGGCCTGACCTTCCGCGCCAAGTTCGACGACACGCCGGACGTGGCGGCCTTCGCCCAGACCCTCGAGAAGGTCTGCATCGATACCGTCGAGAGCGGATCGATGACCAAGGACCTCGCCCTGCTCATCAGCCCGGACCAGCCTTGGTTGACCACGCAGCAGTTCCTCGCCAAGCTAGATGAGAATTTGCAGAAGGCCATGAGCTAAGGGACACAGATGTCGTCACGGTCAATGGTTTCCGCCGCCGCGCTTGTCGCGGCGGCGCTCGCGTTCCTGACACCGTCGGCCCAGGCGGAATGCGTTCCCGGCGAGTTCAGGGACGGCTGGCTCCTCGAACAGGAGACCAAGGGCGGGCACACCGTCGATCGCCATGTCGCCAAGAGCGACGCTTGGCTGATCGACCGCCTCGACCGCGAGCCGAGCATCTCGGCCGCCAGTTCCTTCCCCGACCGAACCACCGCCCGCAAGGTGATCAGCCTCGCGCTGTCACCGGACAAGTCGGACCTCGACGAGTGGGCGACCTCGGCCAATGACGGGGACGTGGCCGAGATCCGCATGGCTTTCGAACAGCCGATCGGGCGGATGGTGTCGCGTGGCACCGCCGCCGCAATCCCCGCGCACGGCCTCCGCCTGTTCGTCATGGCGGACGGCAGCGGCTCCTGCCACCTGCTGACGGCCTACCCGACCGACCACCACTGACGACGGCCGGGTACCGAGCATGTTGGATCTGGCGCCGCTCCTGGTCGCCGTGGTGGCCGGTGGCGCCCTGCTCGGCGGGTTGGCGAGCGGTCTCGCCGGCTTCGCCTTCGCCGCCACCACGCTGGGCATCTACACCCATGTCGTCCCGCCGGCGCTGATCTCGCCGCTGATCGTCGGGACGTCGCTCGCGGTCCAGCTTCAGGTGATGCCGATGCTGTGGCGTCGGCTGGACTGGCGCACCGCGCTCCCGTTCGTGCTCGGCGGGATCGTCGGCGTCCCAGTCGGCGTCTTGCTGTTGAGTCGGATGTCGCCCGACGCCTTCCGTCTGTTCGCCGGTATCGTCCTGATCGTGTACGCGACGACGACCCTGGTCGCCGGCCGCCTGCCGACGATGCGGGTCGACCATCGCGGGGTCGACGCCGTCATCGGCTGGACAGGCGGCGTCCTCGGTGGCTTCGCGGGACTGTCCGGGGTCGTGCCGACGATCTGGTGTTCCATGCGCCGGTGGTCGAAGGATCGCCAGCGCAGCGTGTTCCAGCTGTTCAACACCGCCATGCACATCTCCACCCTGATCGGGTACGCCAGCGCCGGTCGGCTGTCCGTCGAGGTCGGACAGCTCATCCTTGTCGCCCTGCCCGCCGCCTGGCTCGGTGGCTGGATCGGGTTCCGCATCTACCGGAAGATCGACGACCGGGCCTTCGCCCGTGTGCTGCTGGTGCTTCTCGGCCTGTCCGGGGTGACCATGGTGGCCCCTCACCTCGTCGGCTGACCGGCGCCATCCGTCAAACGGCCTGCGGACCGCGAGCAGCGCCGTAACCTCGCCGCCCGGTCAGGTCGCGCCCGTCAGAGGCTGCATACGACAATCCATCATTTTGATCAAATTTTAGACGCATAATGTGAATCTTATGAATTTGTTCCCTGCCGCCGCGTCCCGCTATGGTCCAACCTGGGGCGTACAGGGGGGAATAACCTTATCCGCGGGGAAGCAGAATGCCTTTTCCCTTCAGCGACGACAGCCGGATTTCCCGTTTCTACGACTACTGGAACAGTCTGCGCGCCGGGGGCGCCGTGCCTGGCCAGCGCGTCTTCGATCCGGCCGAGATCGGTCCGCTTCTGCCGAACATTTGGATCGCCCGTTGGGATCAGGCGGAGCGCGACTTCGTCTACCGGCTCGCTGGGGAACAGGTTCTCACCTCGCTGAACCGGCCGCTCCGCCTCAGGACGCTGCGCGACGCGTATGGCGAGGACAGCGCCGCGGTCCTGCGGGAGCGTTATCAGCAGGTCTGTGCCAAGCCGGCCATCCTTCACGCCCACGGCAACATCTACGAGGATGTCGGCCGGCACGGCGTCGGCGAACGGCTGGTCCTGCCCATGCGGGACTGCGACGGCCGGCCGACGACGGTCATCGGATGCAGCTTCTTCACCACCGGTCCGTGGCCGCGCGAAAACGGCGCAGAACCGGCTTCGTCGCGTCCCGAGATCCGGAGTTTTCTCACCCTCGACGCGGAGCCGCTGCAGCGGCTCAGAGAAGCATGTTGAGGTAACTGCCCGGCGGCGCGTCGGGATCGATGTTGTCGTTGGCGATGAGTTGCATCAGACGCTGGATCTGACGTTCGATCTCGGCCTCTGTCGTCGCGGTCTTGAGGCGGTATCCACGGGTCGGCGCCCGTTTCTCCGTCGCCGGTGCCGCCGGAACCGTAGCGACCCTAGCCGGAACCTCCGTCCGCGGGCGCGGACGCGCGGGAATGCGGGGATCACCGGGTCCGGTCGGGCGCAAAGCCATGGCGGCTCCTTCTCAGGGTCGAAGTGCCATCATAACCGATTTCGCACCACCGGTCAGGCGCTGCGACGCTGGTCTCCGCCCTTGCCGAGCATCGGCTCCAACCGGTCGAGCCCCTTGACCAAGGTCTCCTCGCTGGCGGCGAAACACAGGCGCAGATAGCCCTCGCCCGCCGGGCCGAACGCGCTGCCCGGCGCCAGGCCGACATTGGCCTCGTCGATGATGCGCTTGGCCATGGCCAGGCTGTCGGTCATCCCCTCGAAGGCGAAGAAGGCGTAGAACGCCGCCTTGGGACGGGCCGCCCGCACCATCGGCCAGGCCTCCAGCCGGTCGAACGCGATGTCGCGGCCGGCCAAGCACTGGGCGCGCAGGTCGCGGATCACGGAATCCCCCTCCCGGAGCGCCGTGATCGCGCCGCGCTGCAGGAACTGGGGGACACCAGAGGTGGTGATCTGCACCAGCTTGGCGACCACCGGGGCCAGCTCCGCCGGGTGGGTCAGCCAGCCGAGGCGCCAGCCGGTCATCATCCAGGACTTGGAGAACGAGTTCACGACGATCAGACGATCGTCGGGGCGCGCGACCTGCAGGAAGGACGGCGCGACGTCGCGGTCGAAGACCAACTGGTGATAGACCTCGTCGGCGACGACCCACACGCCGCGCTCGCGGGCGAAGTCCATCACCGCCTTCTGCTGGTCCGCTTCCATGAGCCAGCCGGTCGGGTTGCCCGGCGAGTTGATGAAGATCGCCTTGGTCTTGTCGGTCACGGCGGCGAACAGGGCGTCCAGATCGAGCTGCCAGCCGTCGTCGGTCAGACGGATCGAGACGTCGCGCACGACGCCGCCATGAACCGTCACGGTCGAGTAGATGTTCGGCCAGACCGGGCCGACGACGACGATCTCGTCGCCCTGTTCGACCAGCATGTCCATGACGAGGTACAGGCCGGACATGCCAGCCGTGACCAGGCTGACCCGGTCGTCCCCGACATCGACGCCGAAGGTCCGCTTCGTGTAGGCGGCAAGTTCGTCGCGCAGTTCCCTGATGCCGCGCTGATCGGTGTAGAAGGTCTCGCCGCGCATCAGCGCGTCGGCCGCGGATCTCGCGATGAATTCCGGCGTCGACCTGTCGCCCTCACCGAACCAGAACGGGACGAGGTCTTCCCTGCCCCAGCCGTGGAGCGCCACCTCGACGATGTCGGTTTCCTTCAGCTCGGCAACGTCGTGACGCAGATCGTCAAGAAGCGGTCGCGCGGTCGGATCAATCGGCATGCTGGGCTCCTTGGTCTCAGGGCGCCCCCGATACCCCATCATGTGAGATGACGATAGGGCTTTTTCCAGAACCTCGGTTGGGCTAAGCGGGACCATGACCAGCACGATCTATCTGATCCGCCACGGCGAGACCGTGTGGAACCGCAGCGGACGTCTTCAGGGCCAGCTCGACGCGCCCCTGACCCATGCAGGCCTCGAGCAGGCCCACGCCATCGGCCGCGACCTGAAGCTTCGGCTCGGGGAGGCCGATCCGGCGATGGTGGCGAGCCCCCTCGGCCGCACGCGCCAGACCGCCTCCGTGATCGCCGAGCATCTGGGGGTCGACTTCGACACGATCGCCATGGAACCCCGGCTCATGGAGATCACGCTGGGGGAGTTCGACGGCATGGCAAGCTGGGGGGCGCTGGAGCGGGACCGCCCGGACCTGGCCGAAGCGCGGCGGCTGGATCCGTGGAACTTCCAGTATCCGGGGGGCGAGTCCAGCCAGATGGTCCAGGACAGGGTCCGCCCCGTCCTGGAAACCCTCGCGGCGACGCCGGGGATTCACGTGGTGGTGGCCCACGGCGTGGTCAGCAAGATCGTGCGCGGCCTCTACCTGAACCTGACGCCGGAGGAGACCTTCGCCCTCGACCGCCCGCAGGATGCCTACTTCCGACTGGAAGCAGGCACCGAGGCGCGGATTGAGGTGGACGTGACGGCGACAGTGTCGGCGGCGGTGTAGCGCACCAACCTATCCCTCGCACCACTCCCGCACCAGGCGGTCGAGGGCGCGGACGCCGAAGCCGCTGGCACCCTTGGGCGTGGTCGCCCGGTCCTTGCGCGACCAGGTGACGCCGGCGATGTCCATGTGGACCCACGGCACCTTGTTCACGAAGCGCTCCAGGAAGCAGGCGGCCGTGATCGCCCCGCCCCAGCGCGCGCCGGCGTTCTTCATGTCGGCGACGTCGCTATCCATCATCTTGTTGTAGGCATCGCCGAGCGGCATGCGCCAAACCGCTTCGCCAACGCCGTCGGCCGCCTTCTGCAAGGCGTTCGCCAGTTTGTCGTCGTTGGCGAAGTAGCCGCAGGTCTCCTCGCCGAGCGCCACCATCATGGCGCCGGTCAGGGTCGCCAGATCGACCATGAACTCGGGCTTGTACTTGTCCTGGGTGTACCAGAGCGCGTCGGCCAGCACGAGCCGTCCCTCGGCGTCGGTGTTGATGATCTCGATCGTCTGGCCGGACATCGAGGTCACGATGTCGCCCGGGCGCTGGGCGTTGCCGTCGGGCATGTTCTCGACCAGGCCGATCACGCCGATCACGTTCGCCTTGGCCTTGCGCTTGGCCAGTCCGCACATCAGACCGGAGACGACACCGGCACCGCCCATGTCGAACTTCATGTCCTCCATGCCGCCGGCCGGCTTGAGCGAGATGCCGCCGGTGTCGAAGCACACGCCCTTGCCGATGAACGCCACCGGTTTCTGGTCCTTCGCCCCGCCTTCCCAGCGCATGACCACCATGCGCGATTCGCGCTCGCTGCCCTGGCCGACACCGAGCAAAGCGCCCATGCCGAGCTTGGCCATCGCCTTCTCGTCGAGCACGTCGATCTTCAGGCCAAGTTCCTTCATCCTCGCGACCCGGTCGGCGAACTCCACCGGGAAGAGGATGTTCGGCGGCTCCGACACCAGATCGCGGGTGAAGGCGACGCCTTCGGCCACCGCGGCTTCGACGTCGTAGAGCTTCTTCGCGCCGGTATGCCCCTCGACGGCGACCGTGACCTTCGCGAGCGACGGCTTGTCGTCCTTCGTCAGCTTGGTCTTGTAGAGGTCGAAGCGGTAGGACCGCAGCGTCACGCCGAGCGCCAGATGAGCGGCGATCTCGGCGCGCCTGTCCTCGGCCGCCTCGATCATCACGGTGGCCTCCTTCTCGCCGCTGCCGGCCAGCGCCGCATAGATCGTGCCGCCGGCCGTCTCGGCGAACTTGGCGTCGATCTTCGCCGGATCGCCGACGCCGAGCAGCACCACGCGGCCCGCGGGAGTGAACACGGTGAGCGTCTGATGCGCCTTGCCGGTGAACCGGGACCCGGCGATCGCGCTCGCGATCAGGCCGTCGGTCTCATGGTCGATCTCCCTCGCCGTGGGCGACAGCGCGCCGCCTTCCATCACGGCGCAGACCACGGCGCCCTTTTTCGGACGGCCGGGCTTGGAAAACGCGATCTTCATTGACTGCTCCCATGGTTGCGGGCGGACCTACTTTGGGGTAGCCGTCGACCTTGTGCGGTGTCAACGCCGCCTTCGGCAGCTATCATGCGCCGGCAAAGGGAAATTGGCGATACGGGCAGGACGGGCGAGCCGACACGCGCATGCGCTTGAACCTCTATCTTATTCAGCAGATCGTCACGGCGATGGTGTTCATCGTCGTGTCGCTCACCTGCGTCATCTGGCTGTCCCAGTCGCTGCGGTTCGTCGACCTGATCGTCAACCGCGGCCTGCCCATCCACACGTTCATCTACCTGACCGTCATGCTGATGCCGACATGGCTTTCGATCGTGCTGCCGATCGCCAGCTTCGCCAGCGTGCTGTTCGTCTACAACAAGATGACCTCGGACCGGGAGTTGGTGGTGATGGCGGCCGCCGGTCTGAGCCCGCTGCGCCTGGCACAGCCGGCGATGATCACCGCCGTCGGAACCACGCTGCTGTGCTTTCTGATGACCACCTACCTGATGCCGATGAGCTATCGCGGCTTCAAGGAGCTGCAGTGGCAGATCCGGCACAACTTCGAGAACCTGATCCTGCGTGAAGGCGAGTTCCGCACCCTGGGCGACGACCTCACGGTCTACGTCCGCACCCGCGAGGACGAGGGGACGCTGCTCGGCATCGTCGTGCACGACCAGCGCAACCCGGCGAAGCCGATCACCCTGGTCGCCGAGCGCGGCGCCCTGGTCAGCACACCGAAGGGGCCGCGGGTTGTGATGGCCAACGGCAGCCGCCAGGAACACGACGTCGAGTCCGGGCGGGTGAACATCCTGTACTTCGACCGCTATACCATCGACCTCGGCGGCGACCAGCAGCAGGCCGAGCGCGACTACCGCGACGCCAACGAGCTCTTCGTGCACGAGCTGCTGAACCCTGGCGACCGCCAGACGACGGGCAGCAACGCCAACGAGCTGATCGCCGAGGGGCACCAGCGGCTGACCAGCCCCCTGCTCGCCCTGACCCTGACGGCGATCGGCCTCGCCGTGCTTCTGTCCGGCGAGTTCTCCCGGCGCGGGCAGGCGACGCGGATCATCGTCGCGGTGGTTCTCGCCGGCGGCGCCGAGGCGGCGGGGCTCGGCGTCAAGTATCTGGCGGCGAAGTCCCCACCTCTGGTCGCGGCCATGTGGCTCGCGGTCCTCCTCCCCCTGGCGTTCGCGCTGCTGTCGATGACGCGAACCCGGCTGCGGGTCGGCGACACGCCGGCGGCGGCCGGCTGAACGGGATGCGGTTCTCCTGGACACTGTCCGGCTACATCGGACGCCAGTTCGCCGTGTGGGTGCTCGGTTCATTCGCGGCGATCATGGCGATCGTGTTCCTGCTCGACTTCATCGAGCTGCTGCGCCGCGGCGCCGGCAAGGAGAATGCCTATTTCGCCGTGCTGCTGCAGATGGCGCTGCTGAAACTGCCGCACATGGCGCAGCAGATCCTGCCCTTCGCCGTGCTGTTCGGTTCGATGCTGGCCTTCACCCGGATGACGCGGACGAACGAGCTCGTGGTGGCCCGGGCGGCCGGTGTCTCCGTCTGGCAGTTCATGATGCCGGCGGTGCTGGTGGCGCTCGGTCTCGGCGCGATCAAGGTCGCGGTGCTCAATCCGGTCTCGTCGGTGATGATCGAGCGGTTCCACGCGCTCGAGGACACGGTGCTGCGCAACCGCGCCGACAGTTTCCTGTCGGTCGGCAGCGGCGGCCTGTGGATCCGCGAGCGCAACGACGATCGCCAGATGGTCCTCAACGCCCGCAGCGCCCATGAGCAGGAGGCGCGGCTCGGGGACGTCATGGTGCTGATGTTCGACGACCTGGACAAGTTCCAGCGCCGCATCGACGCCCGGGAGGCCCTGCTGGCCGACGGGGAGTGGACGCTGCGCGACGTCGTCGTCACGACGGCGCAGAACCGGCCGGAGCGCCTCGACGAGGTGTCGCTTCCGACCAACCTGACGGTCGACAACATCCAGGACAGCTTCGCCTCGCCCGAGACGATGTCGTTCTGGGAACTGCCGGGCTTCATCGAGGTACTGGAGAACGCCGGATTCTCCGCGATCAAGCACCGGCTCTACTGGCATGCCGAGCTCGCCTCGCCGCTGCTGATGACCGCGATGGTCCTGATCGCCGCCACCTTCTCGCTGCGCCTGACGAGGCGGGGCAACACGCTGACCTGGGCATCGAGCGGCCTGTTCTTCGGATTCCTGCTGTATTTCCTCTCCGATATCGTCTTCGCCCTTGGCCTGTCGGCACGCATTCCCGAAGTTCTGGCGGCCTGGACGCCGGCGACCGTTACCATGCTGCTCGGCATGACCAGCCTCTTACACCTCGAGGACGGATGACCCGCGCCCTGCTCCTTGCCGCCCTGCTGGCGGTTACGCTCGCGCTTCCTTCGCCGGCCGCCGCCCAGGGCGCGGACATTGAGGAAACGCCGGTCCTGCTGGTCGCCGACGAGGTCGTCTATGACGAGGCGCTCGGGATCGTCACGGCCCGTGGCAACGTGGAGCTCAACCAGGGCCCCCGGTTGCTGATGGCGGACACGGTGACCTACAACCGCAAGGCCGACACCGTGGTCGCCGCCGGCAACGTCTCGCTGATGGAACCGTCGGGCGAGGTGCTGTTCAGCGACTACGCGGAGCTGAACGACAAGCTGAAGACCGGCACGATCCGAAACTTCCGAGCCCTTCTGACCGACGGATCGCGGATCGCCGCGGTGCAGGGACAACGCTACGCCGACGACCGCAAGGACCTGCAGAAGGCGGTGTTCTCTCCCTGCGACCTGTGCAAAGAGGATCCGTCGAGCCCGCCGCTCTGGCAGATCAAGGCCGTCCGGGTGATCCATGACGAGGCGGCCAAGGACATCATCTACCGCGACGCCACGCTCGAGTTCTACGGCTTCCCGGTGGCCTACTCGCCCTACCTGCGTCACCCGGATCCGACGGTGAACCGCCGTTCCGGACTGCTGGCGCCGACCATCGGGATTTCGGAAGAACTCGGGGTGATCTTCGGCCAGCCCTACTATCACGTCATCGACGATTCCAGCGATCTGCTGCTCGAGCCGCGGATCCATACCAGTGCCGGCGGTATCCTCTTCTCCGAGTACCGCCGCCGCCTGTCGGCCGGCGAGTTTAACCTCAAGAACACCGTCGCCTATGTGGAGCAGTCGACCGACGAGAACGACGACAACGACGACTACGGCATCGAGGGCCATGCGGACTGGGAGGGGCGGTTCAGCCTCAACAAGACATGGCGCGCGGGCTTCGATTTCGAACAGTCGAGCCAGCGCACCTACCTGGAGCGGTACAACATCGGCGGTCCGGACATCCTGACCAGCCGGCTGTATTCGGAAGGGTTCCGCGGCCGCAACTACACCTCGGTCGCGGCCTACAAGTTCCAGGACCTGAGGGCCAGCGGCAACCCGGACGACACCCCGATCATTCTTCCGCTCGCCAGGTACCATCATGTCGGCCAACCTGGCCGGTTCGGCGGACGCACCTCGGTGGACGCCAGCGTTCTCGCCCTGGCCCGGGAGGTGGGGAATGACAGCCGCCGGGTCTCCGCGGTCACCGGGTGGGAACTGCCCTACACGTCCGATGCCGGAGAGATCTACACCCTCAACGCCCGGCTGCAGACCGATGCCTACTACGCCACCGACGCCAGCGAGAATTCGACCGGCGAGTCGGTGACCACCGGGCGGGCGTTCCCCCAGCTCGGCCTCAAATGGCAGTATCCCCTCGCCCGCCGCGGCGACAATGTGACCCACGTCATCGAGCCGATCGCCGGCGTGGTGCTCGGCCCGCGCGGCAGCAACCCCGACGAGATCCCCAACGAAGACAGCCGGTCCTTCGAGTTCGACGAGACCAACCTGTTCCGCATGAACCGCTACGAAGGCGTGGACCGGGTCACCAGCGGCAGCCACGTCAACTACGGCCTGCGCGCGGGGGTCTATGGCGACAGCGGCGGATCGACCGAGATCGTGGTCGGCCAGAGCTACCGCTTCTTCGGCACCGGGTCGTTCGACGAGGGATCGGGGCTGGAGGAGGACCTGTCGGACATCGTCGGCGCGCTGGCCGTGCGCCCGTCCGGCCCCCTCACCTTCACCTACCGCTTCCGCCTGACCCCGGACGACGCGACGATCAACCGTAACGAGGTCGGCTTCAACTACGCGGTCCCGCGGTTCTTCGTCGGCGGCAACTACGTGACCCTCGCGGAGGGCGCGAATGCCGACCTGACGGGCGACCGCGAACAGCTCGACCTCTACGGCAGCGTGGCCGTGACCGATCACTGGCGCGTCGGCGGCAGCCTGACCCAGGACCTGTCCCAGGATCGCAGCCGGCTGCTGCGCGGCCGCTTCGGCCTCACCTATACGGACGAATGTCTGCTGTTCGGCATCGACTTCGAACGGTCCGACATCAGCGACGAAGATATCGAGCCCGATGACCGGGTCATGTTCCGTCTCGTCCTCACGCACCTCGGCGGACTCGAGAGCCAGTGAGCCGAAGCGCGCCAAGCCATTGGTGAAGCCCGCGCAAGACTGGTAGTCTGCGCCACCCTGTCGCATGCACGAGTATCCGATGCCGAGACGTCTCTCCCTGCTGTCCCTCGTCGCCTCGCTGGCCCTGGTCGCCGCCGTCATGAGTCCGGCCGGGTCCGCCGCGCAGGCCCAGGAGATGCAGCGGATCGCCGCCGTCGTGAACGACGACATCGTCACTTTGCGCGACCTGCGCAACCGCATCGAGATGGTAATCGTCACCTCGCGGTTGCCGCGGAACAACGAGACCGCCCGCCGTCTGGCGCCGCAGGTCCTGCGGACGCTGATTGACGAGCAGCTCCAGATCCAGGAGGCGGAGCGGCAGAACCTCACTCTGAACGACGCCGAAATGGGACGGGCCCGAAGCGATCTGGAGGCGCGCAACGGTCTGCGTCCCGGTCAGTTCGACGAGTTCGTCGCCCGGCTGGGCGTCGACCCGGCGACCGTCGAGCGGCAGCTGCGGGCGAACCTGCTCTGGTCGAAGCTGGTGCAGCGGCGCTTCGCCGGTCAGGTGGAGATCAGCGAGGAGGAGGTGAACGAGACCCTCGCACGTCTCTCCGAACAGGTCGGCAAGGAGCAGAAACGGGTCTCCGAGATCCTGCTGACGATCGACGATCCGGCCCGCGAGGACGAGGTCGTCCAGCTTGCCGACCGGCTGGTGTCGCAGCTGCGCGGCGGCGCCTCGTTCGCCTCTGTCGCCCGTCAGTTCTCTCAGGCGGCCAACGCCAATGTCGGCGGCGATATCGGCTGGGTGCTCGGCGATCAGCTGTCGCCGCAGATCGCCGATGCGGTCGAGGGCCTGGCGGACGGGCAGATCTCCGATCCGATCCGCACGGTCATCGGCTACCACATCCTCCAGGTTGCCGAGACCCGGATCCTCGCCAAGCCCGATCCGCAGACCGCGACGCTGCGGCTGAGCCAGATTTTCCTGCCGGTGCGCCCCGGCGACGACGCGATCCAGCGGGCGGCGCAGACCGAACTGGTCCGGAACGTGATCCGGGACGCCGAGAGCTGCGAGGACCTTGCGAAGCTCGGCAAACAGGCAGGCTCTCCGGTGTCCCCGGATCTCGGCGAGTCCCGCCTCGGCGAACTGCCGGCGAACCTGCGCGATCCGGTGGCCGCGCTTCGGGTGGGTGAGATGACGCAGCCCATCGACCTGCCCAACGGGGTCATGGCGGTGATGGTCTGCGACCGTCAGGAAGCCGCAGCGAACCTGCCCGATCCGGAGCAGATCCGCCGTCAGCTCGAGAACCAGCGCTTCGAGGTCCTGGCCCAGCGGTACCTGCGCGACCTGCGCCAGGCCGCGTTCGTCGAGACCCGTGTCTGACCCCGCCCTCGCCGTCACTCCGGGAGAGCCCGCCGGTGTCGGCCTCGACCTGACGCTGGGACTCTGGGCCGGCCGCGACGCCACCACGCCGCCGTTTTTCCTGATCGACGACCCGGCGCGGGTGCGGCAGCGGGCCACACGCATCGGTGTCCCGGTGGAGATCGCCGAGCTCGCCGACCCGCGGTGCGCCGGCGATGCCTTCGCCGACGCCCTCCCGGTTCTGCCCCACGCCTTCCCGGCCGACAGCATTCCCGGCCGCCCGGACCCGACGAACGGGCCGGCGACGGTCGAGGCCATCGCCCGCGCGGTCGACCTGGTGCGATCAGGCGCCGCCTCGGCCGTCGTGACCAATCCGATCCAGAAGGAGACTCTCTACCAGGCCGGATTCGACCATCCGGGGCACACCGAGTATCTCGCCGCCCTGTCGGGACCCGGAACCGTGCCGGTGATGCTGCTGGCCGCGCCGGCGCTGAAGGTCGTGCCGGTGACGATCCACATTCCGCTGAGCGAGGTGCCGCGGCAACTCACCACGGAGACGATCCTGGTCACGGCCCGGGTCACCGCCGACGCCCTGCGCCGCGATTTCGGTATCGCGCGCCCCCGACTGGCCCTGGCCGGGCTGAACCCCCATGCCGGCGAAGGCGGCGCGCTCGGCCGCGAGGACGGCGACGTGATCGCGCCGGCCGTGGCCGTCCTGCGGTCTGAAGGGATCGACGCGCGTGGCCCGCTGCCGGCCGACACGCTGTTCCACGAGGAAGCACGGGCGACCTACGACGTGGCACTCGGCATGTACCACGACCAGGTCCTGGTGCCGCTGAAGACCCTCGATTTCTGGGGCGGCGTGAACGTCACCCTGGGCCTGCCGTTCGTGCGGACATCGCCGGACCACGGAACCGCCCTCGAGTTGGCCGGCACCGGCCGCGCCCGGGTCGACAGCCTGAAGGCCGCACTGGAACTGGCCGACGCGATGGCCCGGCGGCGCGCGGCCGCCGGATGACGCCCGAACGTCCGCAATCCGAGGTCGCTGCCCAGGTCGCTGCCCAGGTCTCTGCTCTGCCGCCTCTACGCGAGGCGATCGCGGCCGCCGGCATGTCGGCGCGCAAGTCCCTCGGTCAGAACTTCCTGCTCGACCTGAACCTCACCCGACGGATCGCCCGCGCCGCCGGCGACCTGTCCACCGGCACGACCATCGAGGTGGGACCCGGACCGGGAGGGCTGACGCGCGGCCTGTTGCTGGAGGGCGCGGCCCATGTGGTGGCGGTCGAGCGCGACCCCCGCGCCGCCGAGGTCCTCGCCCCGCTGATCGAGGCGGCCGGCGGGGCGCTGACCCTGATCGAGGGTGACGCGCTGAAGGTCGACCTCGCCGCCACCGGCACGGCTCCCAGACGGATCGTCGCCAATCTGCCCTATAACGTCGGTACCCGGCTGCTGCTCGCCTGGCTGCGCACCCCGCAGGCGTTCGAATCCCTGACCCTGATGTTTCAGCGCGAGGTCGCCGACCGGCTGACCGCCGCCCCCGGCAGCGACGCCTATGGTCGGCTCACCATCCTGGTCGCCTGGCTGTGCGATGCTCGCAAGGTGATGGACGTGCCGCCCACCGCCTTCACGCCACCGCCGAAGATCTGGTCGAGCGTGGTCCGCCTGGTTCCCCGCGCCGCCCCGCTGGCGCCCGCCGACCGCACCGCACTTGAGGCGATTACCGAGGCCGCCTTCTCGCAGCGCCGCAAGATGCTGCGCCAGAGCCTCAAGCGGCTCGGCGGCGACACCCTGATCGAAGCCGCCGGCCTAGATCCGACGCTGCGCCCGGAGCGGCTCACGGTCGAGGAGTTCTGCCGACTGGCCAACGCGCTGACCGACAGAAAGCAGGGCGAGAAAGGACCCCAATGACGGGCAACGACATCCTGGCGCAGAGCCGCCACTACGGCGACGGCGTGACGGTACGGCCGGCGGCGATGGACGACGTCAGGGCGATCATCGAACTGCTGGTCGACGATCCGCTGGGCAAGACGCGCGAACGGCTGGAGGACCCACTGCCGGTAAGCTACCTGCGCGCCTTCGACGCAATGGCGGCCCAGGGCGGCAACGCCTACCTGGTCGCCGAGCGCGGCGGCACGGTCATCGGGTGCCAGCAGCTTACCTTTATCGCCGGACTCAGCCGAGAGGGCATGACCCGCGCCAACGTCGAGGGGGTGCGCATCGCCGCCGCGGCGCGCGGCCTCGGTCTCGGCCGCATTCTGATGCGCGACGCCATCGACCGGGCCCGCGACGCCGGCTGCGGTCTGGTGCAGCTCACCACCGACGCGCGGCGCGAGGACGCCCGCCGGTTCTACGAGAGCCTCGGCTTCGTCCCCTCCCATGTGGGAATGAAGCTGGCCCTGGATTGATCGGCCACGGCCCCGCCCGGCCCGTCGCCCCGGCTCGGCCGGTGACCGTTATCGGGGCCGAAGCCGGGACTGATATCGGGACGGCGGTGGAACCGCCTGCCCTACGCGATCCACTCCGATACCGGTGCTGCGGCTTCGTGCAGCGGCTGGGAGATCACGTCGACCAGGGTCGGGCCGTCATGCTCCAGAGCCTGCTTCATGACCGACTTGAACTCCGCCGGATCCTCGACCCGCCATGACTTCACGCCGAAGGCGCTGGCCACCGCCGCGTGGTCGGTGCGGTCGAAGTCGACGTTATAGTACCGCTTGCCGAACCCGGAATCCTGGCCGGCCTTGATCCAGCCATAGACCGAGTTGGAGAACACGATCGACTTGATCGGCAGCTTGTTGCGCACGATGGTCTCGAACTCGCCGCAGCAGAAACCGAACGACCCGTCGCCCATCACCGACAGCACCTGGGAGTTCGGCCGTCCGACCTGCGCTCCCATGGCGGCCGCCAGCGAGAAACCGAGGGCACCGTGCGCCCGGTTGGTGATGAAGTGCCGGCCCGGCACGCGCCAGCGGTAATGAGCCGAGAAATACGGACACGGCGTGCCCGGATCGGCGACGATCACCGCGTCGTCGTCCAGGATGTCCATCAGCCCCTGGATCACCACCTCCGGCTTGATCGGCCGGTCCTGGCTGGCCGCCAGAGGCCCGTAATCGTCCAGCTTGCCCTTCCAGGCGGCGGCGGCGCGCTCGGCCCCGTTCTGCTGGGCCAGGCCGGATCGGCCCTCCAGCTCGGCCACCAGGGCATCCAGCGCGAGGCGGGCGTCGGCGCAGATCGCCACCGCGGTCGGATAGTTGGCCCCGATCACCATCGGATCGCTGTCGATATGGATGATGGTCTTGTCGGTCGACGGCCAGCGCCAGCGCTCGGTCGTCACCGAACCGGCACGGCAGCCGACGAACAGCACCACGTCCGCCGCCTCCACGACGTCGCGCGTCGACTGTACGCCGCCATTCGTGCCGACCACGCCGACGGCGCGGGGATCGGTCTCGGCGATGGCGCCCTGGCCCGACACGGTCGTGGCGATGGGCAGGTCCAGCAGCGCGGCCAGGCGCGCCAGCGGCGCCTCGGCGCCGGCGATCACCGGACCGCCGCCGCAGATGGCGATCGCCGACTTCGCCTTGCCCAGAATCTCGGCCGCCTCGCGGATCGCATCCGGATCGGGACCGCCGCGCTCGGCGGGGTAGGTCTGGTGGCGCGGATCGGCCCAAAGTTCCGCCGCGTCCACAGGGCCCTTCTGGGTGTCGAACGGCAGCGCCAGGTGCACGGCACCCGGACGGCCCGTGGTCATCGCCCGGAACGCCGAGCGCATCATCGCCGGCAGCCGACTGGCATCGTCCAGGCTGGTGTTCCACTTGGTCAGCGGGCGCATCATCGAGACCTGGTCCAGCTCGGTCAGCGGGTAGCGGCCGCGCGCGGTCGTCGACACGTCGGTCGTGATGGCCAGGATCGGCACGGAACTCTCGTTCGCCTCCACCAGCCCCGGCAGGATATAGGTCGCGCCGCCGCCGGACGGCCCCTCGCACACGCCGGGCTTGCCGGTGACCCGGGCGTAGGCGTCGGCCATGTAGGCGGCGTGGCGCTCGTCACGGGTCAGGATGTGGTGGATGTTGTGGTCGAGCCGGGCGAGCGCGTCGTAGAACGGCAGTGTGGTGTCGCCGCACAGGCCGAACATGTGCGTGACGCCATGGGCCTCCAGCATCCGCACCATGGCCTCCGCCCCCGTCGGCCGATTGTCTCCGTCGCTCGCCATTCTCGATCGTCCTCCTGAAAGTGAGGCCGGGACCATACCCGAGGGCGGTATGGCAGGGCCAGCCGGACGGGACCGGAATCCGACGTCCCGACCCCGTCATCGAAGAATAGCATCCTTGCCGAAAAACGACAGCTCGGGACCATACCGCGATAGCGACGCGCGCCCTGCACAGGAGGGTTGTGCCATGGCGCGACGCCGCCGTCGGCCGAGGCCGTCAGGCGTCTCCGTCCTGTCGCACGACGCCGGTCGCCCAGGCGACCCCGACGGTGAGTCCCTTCATGTAGGGCAGGGTCACGACGCACATCGCCAGCGTCAGCGGCAGCCAGACCGCCGCCATGACCCAGATCGGCGGGTCCCACTCCCGCGACATCATGACGAGGAACGGCATCAGCAGGTGGCCGACCAGGAACAGGGTCAGGTACGGCGGCATGTCATCGCAGGGGTAGACGGTGTTGTCGGCGCCGCAGCACTCACACCTGTCCGAGACCTTGAGGAACTTGCGGAACAGGCGCCCCTCGCCGCATTGCGGGCAGCGGAGCCGCAGGCCCCGTCTCACACCCAGACCGATCGGCCGATCACCCATTCTGTTCCTCCCGTGCTGCGCCGGTACGTGCCGGCGACGGCGAACAGACACCGACGCCGGCTCCAACGCAATGCGGCCGACTGACGCCGGCCGCTTGCACGTTCGTATGTCCGGGGGACGAGCCCTCGCGGACGTCCAGGGGACAGGCCCCCGCCGCGGCGCGATCAGGCGCTGCGGTACAGTTTGGTGAGCACGAACTCCACATGCCCCAGCGCCTCGGCCGCGGCGTGGCGACCGTTGGCGGTGCGCACGATCATCTCGATCAGGCTGTCGCCGGCCTCGTCGATGGTCTGGGTCCCCTTCAGCACACCGGAGACGTCGACATCGACATGCTCGCTCATGGTGCGGACCGTGCGCGGGTTTCCGGTGATCTTGATCACCGGCACGATCGGGTTGCCGATCACGTTGCCCTGCCCGGTCGGGAAGGTGTGGATGACGTATCCCGCCGCCGCCATCAGCGTCACGCATTCGGCCGCAGCACTCGACGTGTCCATGAAGTACAGGCCGTTGCCCTTCTCCGGCGCCTCCGCCGGCTCCAGAACGTCGATGTATTTCGAGGTGCGGCCGATCTTCTCCAGGTTGCCGAGCGCCTTTTCCTCGATCGTCGTCAGCCCGCCCAGGATGTTGCCCTTGGTCGGCTGGCTGTCGGACAGGTCGGAGGTCTTGTGCGCCTCGATCACCTCGTCCTGATAGGCCTGGAAGGTGCGCAGAAACTTGTCCCGCGCCTCGTTGTTGGCGGCACGGTCGGCACAGATGTGCTCCGCCCCGGTGATCTCCGAGGTCTCGCCGAAGCAGCCGTACAGGCCGTGCGGCAGCAGCTTGTCGTACATGTTGCCCACCGTGGGGCAGCTCGACAGGCCGGTCGTGGTGTCGCTCTCGCCGCACTTGGTGGAGACCCAGAGCTCGTTGAGCCCGCACTCCTCCTTCTGCAGCTCCGTCGCCCAGTGCACGAACTCCTTGGCCTTCCAGCTGGCCTGGCGGATCGTCTCGAAGTCGCCCTTCTGCTCGATGGAGAAGCCCTCCACCGGCTTGCCGGTCTTGGCGATGCCGTCGACGATCACCTTGGTCCATTCCGGCTCGATGCCGATCACCACCACGGCGGCGACGTTCGGGTTCGCACCCGTGCCGATGATGGTGCGGAAGTGCAGATCCAGATCCTCGCCGAACTGCAGGCGCCCGTAGGCGTGCGGGATCGCCATCGTGCCCTTGACGTTGTTGGCGACGGCCTCGCAGGCGGCGTTGGAGATATCGTCCACCGGCAGGATGACGACGTGGTTGCGGACGGCGACACGGCCGTTCTCGCGGCGCCAGGCCTGAACGGTCTGATTGGCGTAATCCATGGTCGTCGCTCCCCCTACCAGCGCTTGGTCTTCAGATTGTGCACGTGAACGTGCTTGCCCTTGGCGGCACCGCCGACCATGCGGCCGATATCCTCGCCGTACTTGATCGCCGTATCGCCCTCCGACAGATCGCTCAGCGCCACCTTGTGGCCGATCGGCACGTCGTCGAGCACCTTCAGACGAAACGTCGAGTTGTCCTCGGTGATCCGGCACAGCATGTCGGTTCCAGCGGCCAGTCCCTCGACCACCACCACGCCCACATTGTCCTTGCGGTCGTGAACCAGAAGATGCGGTTCCTCGCTCATGTGCTTCCTCTCTCAGAGCTGGTTCGTTCCGGGTCCGTTGTTCTAGAGCGGAGACACCCGCACGCGAAAGTGCCCGGTCGACCAGAGACTATCGCCTCGACGGACCAACCGCCAAGAGACGCTGGCGAATTACCGCGACGGATCTCAGGAAGCGCGCTGCAGGCTGCTTGTCCGGTCCGGCGGAAACGTCACCACGGCGCGGGTGCCCCGTCCGATCTCGCTCTCCAGGGTCAGGCCGCCGCCCTGCAGTTTCATCAGGCTGATGCTGAGGGAAAGCCCAAGGCCGGTACCGTCCTTCGAGAGATGCGGATCGGACACCGCGCGCCCGAACGGTTTCTGGACAATCTCCAGATCCTGTCGGGAAATCCCGATACCGGTATCGGTGACGCGTACTTCCAGTCCGCCGTCGGCGTTGAGGGCGACCGACACGGCGACCGATCCGCCGGGATCGGTGAACTTGACCGCATTGGACAGCAGGTTCAGGAGAACCTGCATGGTTCGCGTCCGGTCCGCCTGGAGCGCCGGAAGGCCCGGCAAAACATCGACGGTAAGCGCGACGTCCCCTTTTTCGGCCTCCGCCGAGAGGATCGCGACGGCTTCGGTGACGGCGTCCGCGATGTCGAACTCGCTGTCGTGCAGGCTTTCCCGTCCGAGCGAGATCCGCGAGTGATCGAGGATGTTCCCGACAAGCCGGGAGAGATGCACGCCGGAGCGATGGATGTTCTCCGCGTACTCCACGTTCTTCGGGCTGCCGAGGGGCCCGAAGGTGCCGCTCGTCAGGACCTGGGAGAAACCGACGATCGCGTTGAGCGGCGTCCGCAGTTCGTGGCTGAGATGGGCCATGAAGGAGTCACGGATCCGACGGTTCTCGGCCTCTTCCGCCAGGGACGCCTCCAAGGCGGTCTGATGCTCCACCTGCCGAATCATGCGGGCCAGAAAGAGCCCCGCCCAGACCGAGACCCACACCAAGATCGCGGCTGCCACCGCCAGAGGCACGATCATGTACCGGAAAAATGGGCCGGGCGTGGTGAGCGTGCTCACATAGACAAGCGCATGCCGCGTCTCGCCCGCCCCGGTGTCGCGATAGGTCCAGACATAGCGCCGGCTCGCCACATCGGCCCACCGCTCATGAACCGGCCGATCCTCGACGACCCTTAGAAGGATTTCCTTGGGCAGCGATCCGTCCAGCGCCCGCGCCTCGCGTCCGACGATCTCGACCCCGATCAGGGTCTCCCCGGCCGCGACGTGCGCCGCCTTGCCGAACGCCTCAAGGAGATCGGTCTGTTTGACGATCGCCACGGACTGCGCACCCTCATAGGAGACGTAAGCCAGGAAACCCAGCCCCGCCAACCCCAGGGTCCCTATGAGCGCGGCAAGCCGCGCCGCAAGGTGCATTACAGCGGAGCCTTGTTTGTGCGGATACCGCCGAGACGGTACATCGGGCAGTGCGACAGCGCGGCGGAGATCAGGTTCACGGCGCCGAAGACTCCGACGAGGACGGAGACCAGCGCGTTCGGGATCAGCCCCCAATCATAGAAGCCGATATAGAGGCACACGGCGCCGAGAAGGAACCGCAACAGGCGGTCGATCAGATGCATGTTCGGGGCGGGCAAAGGGATGTTGCTCATGATGCATACCTACGTCATCAGACCTTTAGATTCTCTTAAGGTCGCTCGAAGTCCGCGCTGGGCACCCGCGGGCCATCAGAGGTATTTTGCAATAAAATTGCTTTAAAATGCCTTAATGAATCCGGCACACCGACATCGAATCCTCGTCGCCGGTCGCGCACCCGCCATCCATCTCGGAACGGTCTCTCAGATTTAGCGCCAGGGTCATCGCACGGTCACATCGTCGCCACGTCGCCCTCGCTACGGTTCAGGCCGAACCACACATTCCGGCAGGTTCAGCCGGCTACCAGAGAGGATTACCAGATGCAGGAAACTGCGCTCCCGCCCCTGCTCGGCGCGGCCATGCCGATCCGTGTTCTGCGCGATCTGCGCGACTGGATCAGCGAACATGACCGAGACCTCGAACTGCAGGACTTCATCCGCGCCGACACCCTGAACGGCGACTGGAAACCCCTCGTCGCCGAAGCCAGGGACCTGCTCTCCGAGCATGAGGGTCGGGTCGGCATCCACGGGCCGTTCTGGGGCTTCTCGCTGGCCACCGAGGACCCGGACGTCCGTGAGATCGTCCGCAAACGCATGCAGCAGGGCTTGGACGTCTGCGAGGAACTGGGCGCCACGCAGATGGTCATCCACAGCCCGTTCACGACCTGGGGCCATAACAACTACGAGAACTATCCGACCGGCCGGTCGGACCTGGTCGGTCGCGTACACACGGCACTGGAACACGCGGTCAGACGGGCCGAGGAGATCGACGTCGAACTGGTCATCGAGAACATCGAGGACAAGGATCCGACGGATCGGGTGAGACTGGTCGAGGGCTTCGCCAGCCGCGCGGTCCGGGTGTCGATCGACACCGGCCATGCCCATTACGCCCACGGCTCCACCGGCGCGCCGCCGGTCGACCGCTTTGTCACCGCGGCGGGTGATCTGCTGGCCCACATCCACCTGCAGGACGCCGACGGCTACGCCGACCGGCACTGGGCTCCCGGCGACGGCACGGTGCGATGGGCTTCGATCTTCAGGGCGGTCTCCACCCTGACCTCCAATCCGCGGCTGATCCTGGAGCTGCGCGATCACTCCGAGATCCTGAGAGGCGCCCAGCACCTGATCAATCTCGGTCTCGCGCGCTAAAGCCCATTACGGCCGGGCGCCGATGACGCTCAGGACGGCGCCGCCGCCGAGTGTCATCGGGCCGTCATCGCTTTCGCGGAACGGTAAGCAAGACGTCACGGCACCGACGCTGCACCGCACTATGTAGTGTCTTGAACATCTCACGAAGCGGACACCCGTCCGCCCCTATCCTCGCCGCACCGCTAACCGAGGGAGGGTTCGATGAACCGCTTCGTGACTGTTCTGGCCGCGGGCGTCGCGCTCGCCGCCACGACTGCCGCCACCGCGCCGGCCGATGCCAAGGTCAAGATCGACTACTGGTACGGCCTCGGCGGCTACCTGGGCGAGCAGGTCCAGGCCACCTGCGATCGCTTCAACGCCGCGCAGAACCAGTACGAGATCGTCTGCACCGGACAGGGCGGCTACGCCAATGCCGTGCAGAACACCATCGCCGCCTTCCGCGCCGGCAAGCACCCGACGATCGTGCAGGCCTACGACGCCGGCACCGCCGACCTGATGATGTCCGGGGAGTTCTACCCGGCCCACAAGCTCATGGCCGACCACGGCATCGACATCGACTGGACCAACTTTTTCCCGGGCATCGCCAACTACTACGCGTCGAGCAAGGGCGAGATGTTCTCTTTCCCGTTCAACTCGTCGACGCCGATGCTGTACTTCAACAAGGACGCCTACAAGATGATCGGCCGCACCAAGCCGGTCGAGACGTGGGAGGAGTTCGCCGAGGTCAACCGTCAGCTCAAGGCGGCCGGCCACGCGTGCCCGTGGGGCTATTCCCTGTCGAGTTGGGTCGACCTGGAGCAGTTCTCCATGGCCCACGGCGTTCCGATCGCCTCGAACAACAATGGCTATGACGGCCTGGACAGCGAGATGCTGTTCAACACGACCCTGCACGCCCAGCACATGAAGAACATCAAGGGTTGGCTCGACGAGGGTATCGCCGTCCTGAAGACCCGCGCCGGCGGCATGACCAGCCGCGACGCCTTTGCCAACGGGATCTGCGCCCACTACTTCGGCTCGATCGCCAGTCATGCCGCGGTGCATGCCGGCGCCGTCGACGGCCTGAGCTGGGACGTCACGATGATCCCGATCTACGAGGGTCAGACCCGGCACAACACCGTCGTCGGCGGTGCGTCGCTCTGGGTGCTCTCCGGCAAGACCGAGGAGGAGTACCGCGGGGCGGCCGCCTACCTGAAGTTCCTGATCGAGCCGGAGTCGGAAGAGTTCTGGTCGACCGTGACCGGCTACATCCCGGTGACCAGGACCGGTTTCGACAGCCTGGTGGCCAAGGGCTTCTACGAGAACCCTCCATACCAGGGTCGGGAACTGGCGCTGAAGTCGCTGACCTACACCGACCCGACCCCGCTCACCCGCGGCATCCGTCTCGGCGGCTTCATCCAGATCCGCAAGGAGTGGACCGAGGAGATGCAGGCGGCCCTGGCCGGCGACAAGAGCGTGCAGGCGGCACTCGACAGCGCCGCCGAGCGCAGCAACAAGGTGCTGGCCAAGTTCGCCCGCACCTATCGCGGCAAAGACCTGCCCTGACCCGCTGATCCGACCGTCACGCCCGGGGCCGCCGACACAGCCCCGGGCTCTCTCCAGCGTCCGGCGGACCCGACATGAGCAAGCGCGCGTACTTCAAGAACAACACCGTCGCCTACTGGCTGGTGCTGCCGCAGATGGCGATCATCTTCACGTTCTTCTACTGGCCGACCGGCGAGGCGCTGTACTGGGCGTTCACGCTGGAGCCGCCGTTCGGCGGGAACAACGAGTGGGTCGGGTTCGAGAACTTCCAGGCGGTCTTCGAGGACGAGTACTACTGGTATTCCATCCAACAGTCGGTGGTGTTCGCCCTCGCCTCGACGGCGATCGCCATGGGTATGGCGCTGGTCCTCGCCGTGTTCGCCGACCGCCAGCTGCGCGGCTACTCGGTCTACCGGATCGCCATGATCTGGCCCTACGCCGTCGCCGCACCGGCCATCGGCCTCGCGTTCCGCTTCGTGTTCAGCCCCGACGCCGGCATCTTCGCCTATGTCAACTCCATCTCTCCGGGGTTCTGGGACCCCGTGCTCGACGGCAACCACGCGATGCTGATGATCGTGCTGTGCTCCGCATGGAAAGCGGTGTCGTACAACTTCATCTTCTTCCTGGCCGGTCTCCAGGCCATCCCGCGCAGCCTGATCGAGGCGAGCGCCATGGACGGCGCCGGACCGTTGCGCCGCATCGTCGACGTCCAGTTGCCACTGCTTACGCCGACCTTCTTCTTCCTGCTTGTGATCAACATCACCGACAGCTTCACCGACAGCTTCGGCATCGTCGACGTGATGACCCAGGGCGGCCCGGCGCGGGCGACCAACCTCATGGTCTACAAGATCTACTTCGACGGATTTCGGGGGCTCGACTACTCCGGCGCCGCCGCGCAGTCGATCATCCTCATGGGCCTCGTCATCGCCCTCACCATCGTCCAGTTCCGCTATATCGAGCGGCGCGTCCACTACGGCTGAGGGAGGATGCGATGATCGAACGCTCGCCGATCCTGAACATCGTCACCCACGTGATCCTGCTCAGCGGCCTGCTGATGCTCGCGATCCCGATCTGGCTTGCCTTCGTTGCCGCCAGCCACACGATCCAGGACGTCAACGCCATCCCGATGAAAACCCTGCCGGGCGACCAGTTCCTCGTGAACATCGCCGAGGCCTGGGGGCGCGGGGATTTCGGCCAGAAGTTCCTGAACTCCTCGATCGTGGTCGTCGGGGTCGTTACCGGCAAAGTGCTGATCGCCGCGATCACCGCCTTCGCCATCGTGTTCTTCCGCTACCGGATCCGCATGCTGCTGTTCTGGCTGGTGTTCATCACCCTGATGTTGCCGCTTGAGGTGCGCATCGTGCCGACCTACGCGGTCGCCGCCAACGCGCTGTCGCCGTATCAGACCATGCTCGACGGTCTCGGCGTGACCTGGCTGGTCGAGCGGTTGACCGGGATCGAGCTGGCGCTGCAATGGAACCTGCTCGACAGCTACACGGGGCTGATCCTGCCGCTGGTGGCGACGGCCACCGGAACATTCCTGTACCGGCAGTTCTTCCTGACCATTCCCAACGAGTTGGTCGAGGCGGCGCGGATGGATGGCGCCGGCCCCCTGCGGTTCCTGATCGAGCATCTGCTTCCGCTGTCGAAGACCAACATCGCAGCCCTCGCCACGATCATGACGGTCTACGCCTGGAACCAGTATCTCTGGCCGTTGCTGGTGGTCACCAACACGGACAGGTACGGGACCGTGGTCATGGAACTGCGCCGGCTGATCCCGACCGAGACCTCGACCGGGGCGGGCGTCCCGGAATGGAACCTGGCGATGGCCGGCACCCTTGTCGTGCTGGTTCCACCGCTGATCGTCGTCATCGCCATGCAGCGCTGGTTCGTGCGTGGCCTGATCAACACCGACAAGTAGGAGCACACCATGGCTCATGTCGCCTTCACCGGAGTCCGCAAGGCATTCGACCGGACCGAGGTCCTGCACGGAATCGACCTCGAGATCGCCGAGGGCGAGTTTCTCGTGATCCTTGGTCCGTCCGGTTGCGGCAAGTCGACCCTGTTGCGGCTGCTTGCCGGGCTCGAGGAACTGACAGCCGGCGACATCGCCATAGACGGCAAGGTGGTCAACAAGCTGGAGCCGCGGGAGCGCGGCTGCGCCATGGTCTTCCAGAACTACGCCCTCTATCCGCACATGAGCGTCGCCGACAACATCGGCTACTCGCTGAAGGTCGCCGGGATCGCCAAGCGTGCCCGGCGGGAGAAGATCGAGGCGGTGGCCGCGGTTCTCGGCCTTGGCGAGTTCCTGGATCGCAAGCCGGGCCAGCTCTCCGGCGGACAGCGCCAGCGGGTGGCCATGGGTCGCGCCATCATCCGCGAGCCCAAGGTCTTCCTGTTCGACGAGCCGCTCTCCAACCTCGACGCCAAACTCCGCGTGCAGATGCGCCTCGAGATCCGCCAGCTGCACCGCCGGCTGAAGACGACGTCGATGTTCGTCACCCACGATCAGGTCGAGGCGATGACGCTTGCCGACCGGCTGGTGGTCATGCGCGACGGAGTGATCGAGCAGGTCGGCACCCCTCAGGAGATCTACGACCGGCCGGCGACCCGCTTCGTCGGCGACTTCATCGGGGCGCCGCCGATGAATTTCCTGCCGGCGCGGTTGAACGGCAAGGGGCCGTGCGCTGAACTCACGGACGGTCAGACCGTCGAGCTGCCGGCTCCCATCGCCGAGCGGCTGGTCGGCAGGGAGATCCTGATCGGCCTGCGGGCGGAGGACGTCACTCTGGACGGCGGCGCCAGCCACTCTCTCGTCTTCGCACCCGGCTTCCACGAGGAGCTCGGCGCCGGGCGCCTGCTGCACGGCCAGATCGCCGGGTCGCAGTTCATCGTGGCCACCGACAAGCACCAGGGCGCGGCGAACGACGCCGGCACCGTGCGCTTCACCACCGACAAGCTGCACGTCTTCGATGCCGCGAGCGGGCTGCGGGTCGGATAGTGCGGATCACGATCAGCTGAAAACACCTGATCGTATGAATTCTCTCTGTCCTTAAAGGCTTAGAGCACAGGTTGGCAGGTCCTGCCGCCGCCGATGCGTGAAAGCTTGTCGGGGTTGCGGACGATGTAGATCGCGGCCACGCGGTCCCCCTCGATCGCCAGGACCGTGACCTGCGATGTCGTCCCCATCGCCGTGACCAGCGCCGGCTGCCCGTCGACCGTGACGGTCTCCAGCAGATGGAATTCGTCCCGGTACTTGCGGGCAAGACCGCCGAACAGGCGGACCGCCCGGTCGCGGCCGACGATGGTGTTTGGGAAGGCGATGACCTTGCCGCCGCCGTCCGACATCACCGCCACGTCCTCTGCCAGCAGCGCGGTGAGACCGGCGACGTCGCCCCGGCGGCTGGCCTCGAAAAACGCCGCCGCGATCCGTTTCGCCGCGTCCGGGTCGACGCGGTAGCGCGGCCGCTCGGTCCGCACGTGACGGCGCGCGCGCACCGCCAGCTGGCGCACCGAGGCCGGCGCGCGGTCCAGGGTGGAAGCGATCTCGTCCAGCGGCGTCTCGAACACGTCGTGCAGCAGAAACGCCGCGCGCTCCAGCGGCGACAGCCGTTCCAGCGCCAGCATCAGCGTGTAGGTCAGATCGTCGGCGAGCAGTTCGGGATCGTCCGCGTCGACCACAGGCTCGGGCAGCCAGGTGCCGACATAGGTTTCGCGCCGGCGGCGGGCCGATTTGAGCTGGTCGAGGCAGAGTCGGGTCGTCGCCCGCCGCAGCCAGGCCGCCGGGTTCTCCACCGTCCCCGCCTCGACGCGCCGCCAGCGCAGCCATGCGTCCTGCACCGCGTCCTCCGCCTCGGCCACGGAGCCGAGCATGCGATAGGCGAGACGCAGCAGCGTGGGCCGCTGCGCCTCGAACGGATCGGCCTCGTCTTCAGGCCGCATCGGCCGCGTCGAGCGGATGGGTGTAGCGGAAGCCGACGGCCACGCGGTTCCAGACGTTGATCGCACCGATCAGCAGCGACAGCCAGGTACGCTCGGTCTCGTCGAACTCGGTACAGACCAGATCCCAGTCCGCGTCGGGCGCCCCGGTGTCGGCGACCCGTGTCAGCGCCTCGGTCCAGGCGAGTGCCGCCCGTTCCTGATCGCTGAAGAGCGGCGACTCCCGCCAGGCGCTCGTCAGGTGAAGCCGCATCTCGCTCTCGCCGTCCCGTCGGGCCTCGGTCGTGTGCATGTGGATGCAGAACGCGCAGCCGTTGATCTGCGACGCGCGCAGTTTGACCAGGTGGATCAGGGATGCCTCGAGCGGGCTGTCGGCGATCGCCTTCTCAAGCGCGCGCATGGCGGCGAAGCCTTCCGGGGCGAGACCGTAGGGGTTCGGCAGTCGGGGTGTCATCGGGATCTCCATGGTGACGGTTACGGTGTCGACCGCGTCGACACCCCCATGACGACCGGGCGACCGGCAGTGTGACACGGCACCATGAAAATTCTCGGGCGAAACGACACGGGCGGCCCTCGAGGAGCCGCCCGCCGGGATCCGAGACGACCGGGCGCGTCAGGTCGAGCGTACGTCCCGCAGGAAGGTCTCGACCCGCGTCTTGAGGCCTTCCGCCTGGCCGGAGAGACCGCGCGCCGTGACCAGCACCTCGTTGGACGACTCTCCGGTCTCCGCCGCGGCCTCGCGTACGCCGGAAATGTTCATGTTGACCTGGTTGGCGGCGTTCGCCACCTCCTCGACGTTGCGCGAGATCTCCTTGGTGGCGGAGTCCTGCTCCTCGACCGCCGCCGCAACGGCCGCGGCCACCTCCTGCACGTCGTGAACGCGGGTCACGATCTGGGCGATGGCGTCGACCGCGGTCCGGGTCCGGTCCTGAACGGCCTGGATCTGCGAGGCGATCTCCTCGGTCGCCTTGCCGGTCTGGCCGGCCAGGTTCTTGACCTCCGAGGCGACCACCGCGAACCCCTTGCCCGCATCGCCGGCGCGGGCCGACTCGATGGTCGCGTTCAGGGCCAGAAGGTTGGTCTGCTCGGCGATCTCCTGGATCAGGGTGACCACGGTGCCGATCCGCTGCACCGCCTCGTCCAGCGCACGAACCTCGCCCTGGGTCGATTCCGCATCGGTCAGTGCCGAGGTGGCGAGGTGGTTGGCGTTCGACACCTGATGCGAGATCTCGCTGATCGACGAGGACAGCTCGGTGCTTGCCGTGGCGACCGTCTGGACGTTGGCCGACGTCTCCTCGGAAGCGGTGGCCACCGCGGTCGCCCGCTGGGTCGACTGCTCGGCGATCGTGCTGAGAGACTGTGCCGTCCCCTCCAGCTCGGTCGCCGCCGCGGCGACCGCCTCGGTCATCGACTGGGCGTCGCTCTCGAAGGCCTGGGTGATCGCCCGCAGAGCCTGGGCCCGGTCGAGCTCGGCCTGCTGCTTGGCGGCCGCCTCGGCCTGAAGGCGCTCGTTCTCGACCATGTTCTGGCGGAAGACCTCCACCGCCGCCGCCATATGCCCGACCTCGTCGCCGCGACCCGCCCCGGGAACCGTGACGCCGTGGCGGCCGGCCGCCATTTCGCCCATCACGCCGGTCATCTCCCGGATCGGCGTCGCGATCCCGCCCGTGAGCGTGAAATAGGCCAGCGCCGCGACGATGATTCCGAGGGCGGCCGAGGCGGCGGCGGAAATGTCCACGGTGAGAAACACCCGGTCCTGCGACGCGCGGGCATCGTCCATGATGGCCTGGCCCATCGCCGACAGTTCGTCGAAGATGGCCGTCATCGAAGCGACGTAGGTACGACCGGCGCCGTTGCTTTCCATGATGCGCGCCTCGTCGACGGTCAGCGGCTGGCGCATCAGGTTGATCTGCTTGGCCGCAGTGTCGCGCCACTCCTGATTCACCGCGACATAGCGCCGGACGAGCGGCAACGCCTCCGACCCCTCGCTCAGAGCGGACAGCAACGTCTGGGCCGACGCATCGAACGACTCTGCGCTGGCGTTGAACCGGTCGATCGCCGAGCGGTCGCCGCTCAACAGCAATTCCTTGATGCTCGCCGACTGGCCGACGGCTTCACCCTGCATCAGATCAAGCAGGGCCAACAGGCTGCCGACCCGGTCGACCTCTTTGGCCGCGTCGCTCGCACGGCTGAGTTGGTAGAAGGTCAGGCCGCCCGATACCACCATGATGGCGACGAGAAGACCGAAGGCCGCTGCGATCTTCCGGCCGATGGGAAGGTCGTTCATGATCCCCATGTCAGACTCCTCATGATGTCAGGCCGGCGAGCACGCGGCGCTCAAGCTCGGTCAGGTTGATTTCGACGGTGATAGCGCCCGCGGCGTTTCCGTCGCTGTCGTCGATCGTCATATTGAGCTGGGCGCGCCACGTGGCCGTGCCCTCATGGTATTCCGGCTCGTCGAGAAAAACGGCGCCGGTTCCGACCCCGTAGGTCTTCTGGAACTTTGCTTCGTCCCCCTGCCAGTAGTCGGTGGTGACCGAGCTCTGGCCGACGTTCAGGCCCTTGCTGTCCATCACGAAGACCTCGGTGAACAGTCCGACCGACCGGGCCTGGATGCGATAGAGATAGGTGGACAACGGATTGGCCAGAACCGAGGTGATCAAGGGTTGGTCGTTCGACTGGGTCTCGGCCCGCCATTGCTTGTCGAGGGTATCGATCTGGTTCTGCGCGAGTTGGTCGGAGGCTTTGTTCCGGCTCCGCAGCGCTTCCCGGATTACCGGAGCCGACGTCCACTCCCGGACTTCGGCGATCAGGTCGGCGCCAACGAGATCCGAAAGCGGCAGGGACAGTGGGGCCGGCTCCGCCCTGGCCTCATGAATGACGACGCCTGAATAAAGACAGCCGGCGGCGACGGAAAATAACCACAGACACCGGATGGATTCGACAATCGGCTTCTTCATGGCACCCTCCTCGTCAACGCAAAGAATTGATGTGAGTATATTTTACTTAACGTCCTAAAGGTTGGTTAAATTTTCAGAGTATTTATTAAGAACCATTCTCAATGCCTATCCCGCTCGGCACCCCTATTTGTGGAACACCTTAATGAACGCCGGCAACTGCAACGCGTTCATCGCGCAAGGGTCTCCCTGGAAGGGAGTTCCACTGCTTTCCTCCGCCGCACGCAGTCTTTGACGATCCCCCGCCAAGGCCTCCCGCCCGCCAACCAACCCGGCTCACGCGCAACCGGATTGCACAAAATGTGCGATTCCACACATCAAGGCCGTGACCCCTGTGGTCGCATACGCCGGCGTGAGCGCGCAGGCTTCGGTCACCGGCGCTCGTCATCTTTGGGGGCAGACCAAGTATGAGACGCAGCGTCCTGCCGGGTCGCCGCTGCTTACTCCCGACGGCGGCGGCCCGGCTTCCATCCGGTCGCAACGACGCCAACCCAGGGAGCGATACGCGGTCGGACAACGGTTTCGGAACCGGCGCCGGAATCTGCCACGTCGCCAGTCCCGGTGCATTGGATCCGGGCTTCGATCCGGTCATGTCCGCCTACCTGAGCCTCACGCGCGGCCCTGGCGCCCGGCCGGCCTGGGCGGTCGATCCTTCGGTCGTCGGCGTCGGAGTCGGCCTGCGCCGGACCGCCGGCAGCTACGGCACGCAGCGCTGTCTGAAGATCTTCGTGCGCGCGAAGCGGCCGCGACGGGACCTGCGGAATCCCGCGCCCGGGCATATCTGCCTTCCCGACGACGGAGACACCGTGGAGATCGACGTCGAGACCCTGCCGATGCTCCACCCCCGTGGCGTGGTGGGACCGGCCGTCCCCCGCGGCGGCCCGAACGCGGTCCGCGCCAGCCGTGACGGTGCCCCCTGGGGCTCCTACGGCTGCCTGCTCCGCAGTCGCAGCGAAGATCACGTGTATCTGCTCGGCTGCGGACACGTTCTCGCGGCGGGGAGCGGCGCGAAACGCGGTGACAGACTGCTGGTGCCGGACGACAACGCCGGGGTGCATGACGCCGCCCGTCTCACCGACTGGATCGTCCCGACGCCGAGCCCGTGGGGGTTTCCCAATTCCGTGGACGCCGCCATCGCCGAGATCGACCATCCGGACGCGATCGCCCGCCTCGCCGATCTGCTGCCGACCGGAATCAGCGACGACATCCGTTCGGGAATGTCGCTCCACTGTCTTGGCGCCGCGACGGGGCGGCAGTCGATCACCGTGGTCTGCGAACGGGCCAGCCTGGCCATAGCGACCAGGACGGCGGACGGACGGTTGCTCCGCCTCGGCTTTCGCGATCAGGTACTCTGCCGCGACGACACCAGCGCCGGCGACAGCGGCGCCTGCATCGTCGACGACCGAGGCCGCGCCGTCGGCATGCATGTCTTCGGCAGCGACGCCACCGCCGGCGCCAGACTCTCCAGAGACTTGGGCTCAAGCGATGGACCGGGCGCAGTCAGTGTGTTCACCCCGCTGCGTGCGGTGCTTGACGCGTTCGCCCCGGAGCGCGGCCTGCAGCTGGTCGACGACGCCACTCCAGCCGCGATCGCGGCCGAGCCACCGCCCGTCGACGATCCGACCGATGCCGTCGACGTCGTCGCGCGGACGATCTTCGGCGAGGCACGCAACGGCCCTGCCGAAATCCGACACGCCATCGCGGAGGTCATCTACAACAGAGCCGCCCAACGCTCGCCGCGCTTCGGCATGAGCGTCGAGGCCGTCTGCCGGATGCCCGGGCAGTTCAGCTGCTGGAATCCGGGCGATCCGCACCGTGCGCGTACCCTGACCATCGCGCTGGACGATCCGGCGATCGGGGACTGTGTGGCCATTGCCCGCGACCTGCTCGCCGGCCGGGTCGGCACGCTGACCCGAGGCGCCGACCACTACCACCACCACCGGGTCTACCCGACCTATTCCCGCGAACGCACGCCGTGCGCACGCATCGGCAACTACGTGTTCTTCAACGACATCCCCTAGAGAACGCCCCGAGTAGAGCAAGCCACGGTCAGATGGAAACATCCCGTCGTGTGAGGCCCTGGCCGACCCTCGATATTGCCTGTTCGGTAGAAATAATCCTCTCCTAATACTATTGCCAGTCGATGTTCCCCGTCGAAGCGTCGCTTTAGATCTATGAAGCGAGGGCGGTCGCATCGGTATACGTCGGTTCATGAAATGATACAGTGAACCGGCAGCCAATCGACTGGTTGCATATCTATTGATGAATACGCCTTAAACTCGGGGGAATAGGCGTTGTCCGAGGCATTGCGGCGTCCGAGAAAGGAACGGCGCCACCTGACCGTCATGTTCGTCGACCTCGTCGGCTCCACGGGACTGGTGGATGCGCTCGATCCTGAAGATGCACAGGACGTGTTCGACGCCTTCTCCGGCCGCTGCGCCGAGATCGTCGGCGCGTTCGGCGGCTATGTCGCGCGCATCGAGGGCGACGGCGTGCTCGCGTATTTCGGATTCCCCACCGCCCGCGAGGACGCCAGCGAGCAGGCCGTACGCGCCGGGTTGGCGATCTCGTCGGCGATTTCCGAGATCCGCACGCCGATGGGCACTTCCCTGGCCTGCCGGACCGGCATCGCCTCGGGTTCGGTGCTGGTCGGCGAGGCGCATACCTCCAGCGGATCGGTGTTCTACGAGGTCGTCGGACGGGCGCCGCACGTCGCCCGCCGCCTGCAGGAACAGGTCGATCCGGGCGAGGTGGCGGTGTCCGATGCGGTCTATCGCAAGGCCGGCGGGTTCTTCGTCTGCGCGCCGCACCCGCCGATTCGCCTCAAGGGTTTCCGAAATCCGGAGATGTTCTGGCGGGTTCGCGGCCAGCGCGAGTTGCCGCTTCGCTTTCTTGCGCGGGACGCCCTGCAGCGATGCGCCTTCGTGGGCCGCACCGAGGAACTGACCATCCTCCACCGCCTGTGGGACGAGACGATGAGCGGCGCCGGAGCGGCCGTCGGAATCGTCGGCCCGGCCGGCATCGGCAAGTCGCGCGTCGCCTACGAGTTCGTCCATTCGATCTCCGAGGACGCCCCGCACCTCGTCCTGATGCAGGCCAACGCCCATCAGCGAAACAGCGCCTGGCAGCCGCTGCGCGACGAACTCAACCGCCACCTGGACGCGGTTGCCGTGGGGTCCGAATCACGGCTCGAGACCCTGTCGCGGGAGCTTGCGCCCGGCGACGCGGGGCGGAAAGACGCCCGCGCCATCCTTCGGATCCTGGAAGACGGACACGGCGGCGCAACCCCGGCCCGGCCGACGGAAGAGCGCGCACGGCTCGTCTCCGCCCTGGTGCGCCGACTGGAAGGGATAGCCGCCGCGACGCCGGTGGTCGTGGTCGTCGAGGATGTCCAGTGGCTGGACGAGTCGTCGATCGAGTGGCTCGAGGCGTTGGTCGCCGGGGTGGCGCAGCACCGGATTCTGGTCCTGCTGACCAGCCGGGAGAGCCTGTCTACCCGCTCCGGCCTGGACGTGACCGAGATTCCGCTGACCGGCCTCCGACAGGACGATGCGCGCGCGATGGTCGACCTGCTGATCGCGGAGAAGCCGTTCGCCCATCTGGATGCCCAGGCCGTTCTGACCAAGGTCGGCGGTATTCCGCTGTTCATCGAGGAATACGTCACCCATCAGATCGACCGCGTCGCGGCGCGGAAAGGCAACGGCGGCGGCGAGCCGAACGTCGATCCGGACGACGCCCCGACGACGCTGATGGATCTGCTTGGCGAGCGCATCGACGAGTTGGGCCCCGGCAAGGCCTTCATCCAGGCCTGCGCCGTCTGCGGCGATGTCTTCGACCTGAGATTGGTCGCGGGAGTCGTCGGCGTCGACATCGAGCGGGCGATCGCGATCATCTCGGATCTGGAATCCCGCGGGATCCTCACCGGCAGCGCCGTCGTGGGCGACGAATTCCGTTTCCGCCACGCGCTTCTGCGCGACGCCGGATACTCCAGCCTGCTCAAGGCCGACCGGATCGCCCTCCACGCCAGGATCGCCGGGGTGATGGAGAGCCACGCCGGGCAGGACGGCGTCGCGGTCGCTCCGGAGGTCCTGGCCTGGCACTTCGCCGAAGCCCAGGACGTCGACAAGTGCCTCACCTACCGGTTGGTCGCCGCCGACAAGTTCAAGGGGCAGTTCGCCGCGACGGAATCCATCCGCCAGCTCGAGCTTGCGGTCGCCGATGCCGAATCCCTGGACGACGCCCGGTCCCGCCGCGAATGGCTGGTCCGGATCTACAACCTGCTCGGCGCCACCCGCAGCATCTTCTTCGGCTGGGGCGATCAGGCCGGACAGGAGTTCTTCGAGAAGGCTCTCTCACTCACGGTCACCAGCGACGAAAGCCGGGCGACGTTCGACTCCGTGCGCGGGCTGTGGAACGCCAACATGATCCAGGGAAACTTCCCCCTGGTCGCCGTTCTCACCCGCCAGCTCAGCGCGATCGCCGCCCAGTCGAACGACCCGATTATGAAAGTGGACGCCGCCAACGCCAACGGCGCCTATCGCCTCTGGTCGGGAGACTTTCGAGCCGCGCGCGAACACTTCGACGAAGCGATCCGGTTGTACGAGCTGTTGGGCGGGCACTGGCCGATCGGTGCGCCGGGCACGGACCCCGGCCTCGTCGCTCTGAGTCTCGGTGCCTGGAATGCATGGTTCCTCGGCGACCGCGAGACCGCCCTGCGCACCATCGACGTCGCCAAGGAACGGGCCGGGGAACTCGGACACGCGTTCGGCCTCGCCTATGCGTTCAGCATGTCGGCCTCGATCTGGCAGACGGAGCGCGATCCGGACAGGGCCATGGCCGAGGCCGAGCGGGCGGTCGAAATCGCCAGCGAGCACCGCTCCCGCATGCGCTACTGGATCGATCGCAGTGGCATCGTGATCGGCTGGGCCACCTCGCTGACCGGCGACACCGCAGCCGGGATCGCCCGCATCCAGGAGGCCATCGCCTCCTACCAGAACGGCGGCGGCGGCCTCCACCTCCCCTATGCCCGTACCCTGCTGGGAGAGTGTCTGCTGCTGAGCGGTGCCGTGGAGGAGGCCGAGGCGGAACTCCTGCGTGCCGCGGAGGTTCTCAGCGCGCAGCATCCCTACTACTACAACTCCGAACGCCTGCGCCTGCTGGGCGAAGCGCGGACGCTCCGGGGATATTGGTCGGAAGGCGCGAATGCCTTCACCTCCGCCCTCGACCTCGCCGACGATTTCCGGTCGCCGCCGCTGCGCGAAGCGGTCCTTCGCTCCCGAGCGCGGCTTCAGCCGGTCAGTTCCTGACATCCCTTAGCCGGATGGTCTGACCGTCCACCGTTCAGGGTCGCGCGTCGGCCCAGGTCGTGAAGGCATCCCAGGCAAGCGTTCCATTGAACTCGTAGCGCACCTGCTTCGGGCTCTCGAACGCGTCGCCACTGGCGGCCAGCCGTTGGAGTAGCAGCGTCGCATCCTCGGCCTTCACGTCGACCGGCCGTTCGACGAAGTATTCCCGCAGAACCGCGAGGTCCGACTCGCACACTCCGAAGGACCAGGCCCGATCGACGATGTTGGCTACCGTGCGGTCGCGGTATCCGAGCGACTTTGCCGCGTTGCGGAACAGCCGCATGCTCTCCAGGCTGGCGAGCCGATCGACGCAGACGGTCTCGAGGGTCGCGCGGATGCTGACCATGGCCAGGCTCAGCGGCCGGTAACCCAGGTCCGCGGGACCATGGATCACCGCGACCTCGTCGTCATCCTCGATCCGGCCGGTCCGGTAGGCATCGTAGACCGTGCCGATCCCTTCCATCCCGAAGCTGTCGAGTTCGGCCGCCCGCAGTGCGCCGATGCTGGACGCGCCCAGGACGTGCACGCCCTGCGCCATCGCCCACAGGATCTCCTTGTGCCAGACCGAGGGGACGGTGTCGAAGTAGCCGTCGATGATGGCGATGACCTTCGGTGCGTGACGTAGGGCCAGATACACGTCGCCCTGGCGTGCCGGCCCCTTGAAGATCACGTCGCCGAAACCGTTGTCGCCGAAACCGTCCCGGGCGGCGGGCGGAAGCGACGGACCGGCAAAGACAACGGCCGTCATGGCTCCAGCCCCGCAGCCGCCAGGGCGCGCCGTCCCGGCCGGTAGCGCCGCGCCTTCGGATTGCCCTCAAGCCCCGGCACGATGACCCGCACCACCGGGATGTCGAACTCCGGTCGGCTCAGGTCGACCACCACCGCCTGGGTCAGGCCGACGGCGGCCAGCCGGTCGAGCATCCGTTCGACGAGCACCCGTGCGCTCCGGCCGTTCAGGGTCGGCACGTCGTCGAACCGGACCGGCGGCGTGGTCGGCGGCGCGGCGGCGATAGCGGGTCTCGGCATGTAAGGCCGTTCCTCGTAGACCGCCGGGTCGATGTCGTCGCGCACACCGGCGATCATCGTCAGCCGTCCCTGGGCAGCCTCGGAGAGCGCGCGCGACAGCGCGATGTTGGAAAACGGGTGGCAACCGTGGCCTTCGAAACCGGAAACCGAAAGCCGTATCCCCTCTGTGTGGGGTCCGGTCCAGACATGGAACGCCGGAACGCCGACATCCGACGTCATGTTCCAGGCGCGAACCGGCACGCCCGCCGCGGCGAACCGGTCGAGCAGCCAGCGGCAATGGGGATCGGACACGCTCTCCAGATCGAGCTCCGTTCGGTCGCGGTCCGCGCTCCGGCGTGTCCGCCACAGCGCGAGGCAGTCGCGTTCGATCACCTCGCTCAGGCCGTGACAGACCGCCTCGTCGACATGATTGCCAGACGCGAGGCCGTTGGAGGTGCACAGGAAGTATCCGCCGCCCTCCGGCATCGGCGTGCGGAAGTCCGTGTGCACCGCCTCGTACGGCACCCAGACCGGATGACCGGCAGCCATGTCGGTGCCTCGGATCCACAGCAGCCGGCTCGATGCCGTCAGCCTGCGACGGGCCGACAGCGCCATCGCGGTGACATCGGCGACCGTCTCGCGGAACCGGATCTCGTTGTACGAACCGAGCAGCAACGGCGACAGGATATGCTCGCCATGATAGATTTCGATGGCCTCCATCAGGCCCGAGGCCTTTGCCGCATCGAGAGTCGCGCCCTTGCCCTGCGCGACCGATACCGACCGCGCGTTCGGCCGCGTCACCATGACGACGGGGATGCCGACCGAGTCGAGACCGGTGACGTTGGCGACCCGCGTGATGCCGAACACGGGCAGCAGCGGGGTCACGCGGTCGACGGTCTCGCGCGGTGGGCATACCCGGGTCGTCCCGGGTATGTCAGCGAATGTAACCAGACCAGCGTCGTTCACCGGACCCTCCCACGGGCCAGAGGCGAAACCGGGCGGCGGCGGATCGGCGTCAGCTGCCGTCGATGCCGTCCATGTAGCTGAAACCGTCATCGGCGCTGGCCGTCCCGTCGCTGCGCAGCGCGAAAGCCTTGTTCGGGTGCTGGGCGCCCGCGCGCGTCAACACTTTCTCGAACACCGGATCGTTGTCCAGGCGGTCGAGCAACCGGGTCTTCTTGATCTCGTACCAGTCTCCGTTATCGGCCTGATAGAAGATCCCAACAGTCCAGACGTCATCGGCCATGGTCCCTACTCCTCCACAATGGCGCGCAGATTGCGGCGGGAGCGTAACACTCTTGTCGGCCCCGGCTTCACCCTTAAGCTGTGTGAGAATTCACACTGACGGTGGGGGCGCGGGGACCAACGCTAGCGTCGGGGTTCAGTGTTCTTGGTGGGGGTAGGAATCGTGGACATCGCCTCGATCGTCGCGCCGGAATCGGCGCCCTTCCAACCGCCCACCGGGGACGCGCCGCAGCTGTCGGGACCGTGCCCCTGGCCCCATGATCCGGCGGCGATAACGCCCCTGTCACCCGAGGCCGTTGTCGGTTGCTGGTACGTGGTCGCCATGGACGGCGAAACACCGGTCTATCAGGGGGTGCTTCGGGGATCGGACGACGGCGGCGCCCTCGCGGTTTCCGGCGACCTCTATCGTCTGAGCGCCGGCGCGGCGGTGAGCAGCCTGCCCCGGTCCCACGAGATGCTTCGTACCGACGACGGGTGGTACGCCCAGCCAGGCCGCAGCGACTACGCGCTGCACCTGCGCTCCATGGGTGGCGCCGTGTCGACGACCGGGCTCGCCGTGAACGCCAGAGCCTATGTCTGGGAACCGACGCGGGACGGCAAGGCCAGCAACCGGGTCGGCGACTTCACCCGCTACGGCGACACCGTGCTCGCGCTGACCCCGCGCGGCTCCGCCACACCGGTCGGCGGCCTGCCCTCGGCGGCCGTGCTTGCTGGCGGGGTCATGGTCGACGGCCACGTCCTCGAGCTCTGGGCGGTGAAGTCGGCCGCCACGCCGCGCGCCCTGCGTCTTGTGGTGCACGAGATGGAGGGGCGCCCCTGGCCCGCCGACACCCCCTACAACACCGACATGCTCGCTCGGATCTTCCGGGACGCGGGCGTCAGCATGCAGATCCTCAGAAACGCCGACGCGATACCGAGTGACGACAGCCTGATCCGCAGCGAACTCGACACGATGCTCGCCGATCAGGTGGTGCGCTACTACGCCGGGCCGCTGTGGGTGCAGCACCTGTTCCTGGTGTCGTCGCTGAACTGGTCCGGTCTCGATACCGCGGGCCGGTTCGGACACATCGTGGGCATGATGTTCGACAATACCGACCGGCACCGTCAGGGCGTCGCCGTGTTCCTCGACACCACGATCGAGAGCTCGGTCGAGGAACTGACCGACCGCATCGACACGACCGTGCTCGGCCGGCCGGTCGCCAGGACTCCGCAGGTTCTACTCCGCACCGCCGCCCACGAGATCGGCCACGGTCTCGGCCTGCGCCACACGCCAACCGAGGCGGCGGGGGACCGCGGCATCATGAACCAGATCCAGGAACTGCTGCGCCAGGTGGATCCCGCCACCGGGCCGCTGTTCCCGGAGAACGCGCAGATGTCCTTCGACCGGGTCGCCAGCCGCAACCTGAGCCATCGCCCCGACCCGGAGGTGTGCCCCGGTTGGGGAAACTGGAGCGCGCCGCCGAAGGGAGTCGCCCTTGGCCTGCAGGCCTACCCCGAGCGCGCCCGCTCCCTCGGCCAAGACCCGGTCCTGCTCCTGGGCTTCTCCTCGAAGCCGGCGAACGAACTGGCCACGTCCGCGGCCCGGCCGGTCATCATGCGGACCTTCGATCTCGGCGAGCCGGTGTTCCTCGAACTCACCATCCGCAACCTCACCGACGAGCCTGTCACCGTTCCGTCCTCCGTCACCCTGTCGGACGGCCTGTCCGAGGCGGCGGTCCGCGATCCCGGCGCCACCCGTCGACGGCTGGTGGGCACCGCCCAGACCGTGTGCGAGGGCACCGGCATGGTACGGCTCGCACCGGGGGCCGAGCACCGACACACCCTTCAGCTCCACAGCAGCGGCGAGGAACCGGTGTTCTCCCGACCCGGCGAGCATCGGGTCGAGATCGCGATCAAGACCCGGGAGTACGGCTGGATCGAGGCGCCGGGAATCACCGTCGCGATCCGCCCGGACGTGCCCGGAACCCGCAGCGCCCTGGCCGTCACCGGGCGCCACCCCTTCTGCGAGGCCATGGCGCTCGGCTACATCGCCACCTATCGCGGCGTGTCGGACACCGACAGGCTGTTGCGCCATGGCGCCTATCCTCTCGGCGCCCGGATCGCCGCGGGCGTCCTGCAGGTCGCCACCTTCGCCGAACCGCCGGCCGGCATCGCCAAGGACCGCATGTCGCCGATGCGGCCGAACCCGGGACGGGTTCAACGGGCCATCGGCCACCTCAAGGAAACCGGCGTGAGGCGGGACGTGGTCATCGCCGTGGCCCAGGCGATCGATCCGCTGACCGAGAGCAGTTCGGCGGTGGCCGAGGCGCTGGCCGCCGGTTGGGACGCCGCCGGCTGAGCCCCGGTTGAGCTCCGGCGCCGGGATCAGATGTTCGAGATCATCGCCCGCAACCGATCGATATCGAGAACCTCGAGCACCTGGCGGGACTTGCGGATGATCCCCTCGCCCTCCAGGTAGGCCAGTTCCCGCGACACCGCTTCGCGGTGGGTGCTGATCCGGTTGGCGATCTCGAGATGGGTCGGCGGACTCTTGATGCGGCAGGTGCCGTCCTTTTCCACCGGGACGTCGCCGGCCATGCGCACCAGCTCGGCATGGATCCGGTTGTTCACGGCGAGGGTGCTGAATTCGAAGACCCGCTCGCTCAGACTGCGGACCTGCTGCACCAGTTCGGCGATGAACTTCATCGCAACGGCCGGATGCTCCTGGATCAGCGTCAGGAACTCCGCCTGACCGAGCACCGCCGTCTCGCAGTCGGTGAGCGCCACCACCGTGGCCGAGCGCGGGCGGGCGTCGATCGCGGAATACTCACCGAAAATCGCCCCCTCCTCCAGGTCGCGGTAGGAGACCTCCTTGCCGCCGGTGGAGAACCGCTTCGCGCGCACGCGGCCGCCGGTGAGGATGTAGACCACGTTGGTCAGGTCCTGCTCCCCGACGATCTGGCGCCCCCTCTGGTACTTGCGCCAGTCGCAGAGATCGCCGACGCGGTCGAGCACCGCATCGTCGAGATCGGCGAACAGATAGGCCTTCTTTAGCTTGGAAGCGCGTGCGTTCATGGCCCCGGTCCGTCTCCCCCTGACGTCAGCCTCCATCCCGCCGTCCGGCATCGGACAGACAAGCGGCTCGAAACGCATACGATGTTAGTTGCTCCATCGGCATCCGACCACCGTTTGGCCGTTCGAGGCAACCGCCGCGCTATCAGCCATCGGCGCACAACTCGACGAGGACGACCGGCTTCCGAGCTAACCACGCACCTCTCGTAACACTTTAGAACAACGATATAAAATATTAATAATAATAAATTTTGTTTGATTTCACATACAAACGACGCCCTGCCCGCATCGCGGACAGGGCGCCGGACCGGATCGAACGGTCGCCGCCGCGATTACTGCGGCAGCGTGTCGTCGACGCCCTTCACGTACCAGTTCATGCCCAGCAGCGTGCCGTCGTCCAGGACCTCGCCCTCGCCGACGGCAAGCGTGCCGTCCTGCTTGTAGATCGGCCCGGTGAAGGGATGGAACTCACCGGAGGTGATCTTCGTCTCGGTTTCCATCGCCATCGCCTTCACGTCGTCCGGCATGTTGAGGTAGTCGGCCATCACGACCATCTTGGCGTCCATTCCGCCCCAGGTGTCGGTCGACTCCCAGGTGCCGTCCAGCACCGCCTCGGTGCGGGCGACGTAGTAGGCCGACCAGTCGTCGATAATCGCCGTCAGTTGTGCCTTCGGAGCGAACTTGACCATGTCGGACGCCTGGCCGAAGCCGACGACCCCCTGCTCTTCGGCGATCTGCAGCGGCGCGGTGGAGTCGGTGTGCTGGGTGATGATGTCGGCCCCCTGACCGATCAGCACCTTCGCGGCATCCGCTTCCCGGCCCGGATCGAACCACGAGTTCACCCACACGACCTTCAGCTTGAAGTCCGGATTGACCGACTGCGCACCGAGAAGGAAGGCGTTGATGCCGCGCACCACTTCCGGGATCGGGAACGACGCGACATAGCCGGCCACGCCGGACTTCGACATCTTTGCGGCGATCTGCCCGATGATGTAGCGGCCCTCGTAGAACCGCGCCGAGTAGGTCGAGACGTTGTCGGCGCGCTTGTAGCCGGTGGCGTGCTCGAACTTCACGTCCGGGAACTTCTTGGCAACCGCCAGCGTCTGCTCCATGAAGCCGAACGAAGTGGTGAAGATCAGGCCCGCGCCCTGGCGCGCCAGGCGCGTGATCGCGCGCTCGGCATCCGGCCCCTCGGCCACCTTCTCCACATAGACGGTTTCGACCTTGTCGCCCAGCGCCTGCTCGATGGCGAGGCGCCCCTGGTCGTGCTGGTAGGACCAGCCGTGGTCGCCGATCGGACCGACATAGATGAATCCGACCTTCAGCGGATCCGCGGCGGCGGTTCCGGCGGTCATCGCCAGCATCGCCAACGCGAGCACGAGAAACTTCTTCATAGACCCCTACTCCTGTCCTGTTTCTTTCGGAAACCGATTGCCGGGCCGCGAGCGCGCGGCCCCTTCTCCCTCGCTCACCGGTCCGGCACGAACGTCTGTCCGATGCAGGCCGGCGTGTTTGTCTTGGTCAGCGTCCTGTTTCGCGAGATCAGGACCAGGACCAGAATGGTTATCAGATACGGGAAGGACGACAAGACCTGGGACGGGATACCGATCCCCAGCCCCTGGACGTACAGCCCCATGATCCAGACCGCGCCGAACAGATAGGCGCCGACCAGCACCCGGCGGGCGACCCAGGTCGCGAACACGACGAGGGCGAGCGCGATCCAGCCGCGTCCGGCGGTCATGTTCTCGATCCACTGCGGCGTATAGGCGAGCGACAGGTAGGCGCCGGCCAGGCCGGCGCAGGCGCCGCCGAACAGGATGCATCCGTAGCGCACGGCAACCACGTTGTAGCCGAGGGCGTGCGCCGAGTGGTGGTTGTCGCCGACCGCCCGTATCGTCAACCCGAGGCGGGTGCCGGACATCACGTAGCTGACGGCGAACACCAGGGCGAAGGACGCGTAGACCAGCACGTCCTGGCCGAAGAGGATCGGGCCGACGAACGGAATACCGGACAGCACCGGGATGTCGATCGCCTGGAGCTTGACCCCGGGCAGGCCGGTGAAGCTCTCCCCGATCAGGCCCGAGAGGCCGAGGCCGAGGAGGGTCAGCGCCAGGCCCGACGCCACCTGGTTGGTTGCCAGCGTCTGCGTCAGGAAGCCGAACAGCAACGCCATCGCCATGCCGGCCAGCACCGCGGCGACGACGCCGAGCCCGGGCGATCCTGTGGCGTAGGCGGCGGCGAACCCGCAGACCGCGCCCACCACCATCATGCCCTCGACCCCGAGGTTCAGCACGCCGGAGCGTTCGACGACCAGTTCGCCGATCGCCGCAAGCAGCAGCGGTGTGGACGCGGTGATGATCGTCAGGATGACCGCTTCCAGCCCCGTCACGGCGCTAGCCTCCCGCCGTCTGCGGCCGGACCAGTCGGATCCGGTAGAGGATCAGCGTGTCGCAGGCCAGAATGAAGAACAGCAGGATGCCCTGGAACACCTGGGCGGTCTTGTCGGAGATGCCGAGGTCGATCTGCGCCGCCTCGCCGCCGAGATAGCTGATGCCGAGCATGATCCCGGCGATCAGTACGCCGATCGGGTTGAGCCGGCCGAGGAAGGCGACGATGATCGCGGTGAAACCGTAGCCGGGGGAGATCGCCGGCTGCAGGTGGCCGCTCGGCCCCGCCACCTCGCAGATCCCGGCAAGCCCGGCGAGGCCGCCCGACAGCAGCAGGCAGAACCACACCATCCGCGTCGACGAGAACCCGGCGAAGGTGCCGGCGCGCGGCGCGGTTCCGACCACCCGCACCTCGAACCCCTTCAAGGTGCGCGACAGCACGACATAGAGCACCGCCACCGCCAGCACGGCCAGCGCCGCCCCCAGGTGCATCCGCCCGTCGCCCACCGTCGGCAGCAGTTGCCAACCCTCGAACTGGACCGACTTCGGAAAATTGAAGCCTTGGGGATCGCGCCAAGGCCCGCGGATGAACCAGTCGGCGATCAGTTGGGCGACATAGACCAGCATCAGACTGGTCAGGATCTCGTTGGTCCCGAACCGGGTCCGCAGGAAGGCGGGGATCGCGGCGTAGAGCGCGCCGCCAAACGCCCCAAGCAGGAGCATCAGCACCAGGACGGGGAAGCTCTGGAACTCGTGCCAGAGGATCGGCAGGGCCGACCCGAACAGCGCCCCCATGGTGAGCTGACCCTCGGCGCCGATGTTCCAGACATTGGCCCGGAAGCAGACCGCGAGCCCGACCCCGATCAGCACGAGCGGCGCCGCCTTGACCACGAGCTCCTCGAGCGACCACCACCACAGGACCGGCTCGAGGAAATAGACGTAGAGCGCGCGCAGCGGATCGAGCCCCATCAGCGAGAAGATCACCGCGCCCGCGATCAGGGTGAGCGCGACCGCCAGGACCGGCGACAGCCAGCCCATCAGCCGCGAACGCTCGGCCCGACGCTCCAGGACCAGCTTCACGAGGCCTGCCTGTCGCCGGCGGTCGTCCCGCCGCTCTCATGGGCGCCGGCCATCATCAGACCGATCGCCTCCCGGTCCAGCGTCTCGGTCGGCGCGGCTTCGGACAACTCGCCGCGCGAGATCACGGCGATCCGGTCGGCGATGGCGAAGATCTCGTCCAGGTCCTGGCTGATGACCAGGACGGCCGAGCCGCCGCGTGCGAGGTCGATGAGGGCCTGACGGATCAGCGCGGCGGCCCCGGCGTCCACGCCCCAGGTCGGCTGATTGACCACCAGCAGACGCGGCGCGCGGTCGAGTTCCCGACCGATCACGAACTTCTGCAGATTGCCGCCGGACAGCGATCGCGCCTCCGGGTCGGTGCGCGAGGTGCGCACGTCGAACGAGTCCGAGACCCGGCCCGCCACCGCCTCGGCGAGGCCCAGGTTGACCAGCCCGCGCCGCACCATGCCGTCATCCACGGCGAACCGCGTCAGTATCACGTTATGCGACAGCGGGAAGTCCGGCACCGCCCCGTGGCCGAGCCGTTCCTCGGGCACGAACGCCGCACCCAGCGCCCGGCGCGCCCGGATCCCGCGCCCGGCGCAGGGGGTTCCGGCGATGGTCACGCCACCCTTCAGCCCGACGGTCCGCTCGCCCGACACCGCGTCGAACAGTTCCGACTGACCATTGCCGGCTACGCCCGCGATGGCGACGATCTCGCCGGCCCCGACCTCAAGCGAGACGTCGCGCAGGGCGACGCCGAACGGTCCGTCCGCCGGCAGCGACAGGGCATCGAGGCGCAGGATCGCTTCTCCCCGCGGGGCCGACGACCGGGCAGCGAGGGACGTCACGTCCGCGCCGACCATGTGACGGGCGAGCGATGCCGCGGTCTCAAGCGCGGGATCGACCGTGGCGACCACCCGGCCGCGACGCAGGATCGTCGCCTCGTGGCACAGCGCCTTCACCTCCTCCAGCCTGTGGGAGATGTAGAGGATCGCGCAGCCTTCCGAAGCCAGCCGGCGCAGCGTGACGAAGAGCTGGTCCGCCTCCTGCGGGGTCAGCACTGCCGTCGGCTCGTCCATGATCAGCAGGGACGGTTCCTGAAGAAGGCAGCGCACGATCTCGATGCGCTGGCGCTGGCCGACAGACAGGTCCGCGACCAGGGCGCCCGGCTCCAGCGGCAGGCCGTAGTCGCGCGAGACCTGCTCGATCCGCGCCGACAGTGCCCGCATATCGGTGTCGGCCGGAAGGGCGAGCGCGATGTTCTCCGCGACGGTCAGCGCCTCGAACAGCGAGAAGTGCTGGAAGACCATGCCGATGCCAAGCGCCCGGGCGGCGGCGGGGCTGGCGATCCGCACCCTCTCGCCCTTCCAGCGCAGGTCGCCGGAGGTCGGCTGCAGAGCGCCGTACATCATCTTGACCAGGGTCGACTTGCCGGCGCCGTTCTCGCCCAGGAGCGCGTGGATCTCGCCCGGCCGGAGCCGCAGGGTGACGTCGTCGTTCGCGGCGAAATCGCCGAACCTCTTGGTGATATGGACGGCCTCCAGCAGGAAGTCGCTCATTCGCCCTCGCCCTCACCCGATATGACCGCATGCGATCCGTTCTGGGTAGAGGCTGGCGGCGGCAATGTCGAGGTTCTTGTTGCGGCGCACGCACGACGATTGGGGCTGCACGGACCTGCCCCGCTCGCCTAGACTTGCCGGCCCACGCCTGCGCCAGACGGGCGGACCAGTGAATTCGGGTAGATTTGGGGGAAACGGTATGGCGGCCGGTAGGGAACGGCTCACGGGAAAGATCGCGCTTGTCACGGGCGGAGCGTCGGGAATCGGCCGGTCGATCGCCGGCACCTTCCTCGAGCAGGGCGCGACCGTCGTGATTGCCGACGTCGACGCCGAACGCGGCCGCGAAGCCGCCGCCGCCCTGCCCGCCACCTTCGAGCCGCTGGACGTGCGGGACGAGGACGCCTGGAAGCGGGTCACGGCCGCCATCGTCGATATCCACGGGCGTCTCGACATACTCGTGAACAACGCGGGTACCGGTGGCTCCGGCGGGTCGATCGAGGACGCCGGCGTCGAGGACTGGGACCGGGTGATGGACATCAACGCCAAGGGCGTGTTCCTCGGCTGCAAGTATGGTGTGGCGGCGATGAAGGCCAACACCGAGCCGACCGGCGGCTCGATCATCAACATGTCGAGTATTGCGGGCCTGGTCGGCGCCCCGGCGATTCCCGTCTATTCCGCATCCAAGGGTGCGGTTCGGCTGCTGACCAAGTCGGTGGCCCTGCATTGCGCACGCAAAGGATACGGAGTCCGCTGCAATTCGGTCCATCCGTCCTATACCGACACGCCGATGGTCGACCGGATGATCGACGGCCACCACGACCCCGACCGCCTGCGCCGGTCGATCGAGGCGGCCGCCCCGCTCGGCCGCATGGGCATGCCGGCGGATGTGGCCGGCGCGGCGCTCTATCTGGCCAGCGACGACAGCGCTTTCGTGACCGGAACCGAGCTTACGGTCGACGGCGGCATCGTCGCGATGTAGGGCGCCACCAACGAGGAAACGAAGGAGTAGGACGCATGTTCGAGCTGACCGGCAAGGTGGCGCTGATCACCGGGTCGTCCCGCGGCATCGGCAAATCCATCGCCGAATGCATGGCGAAACAGGGCGCCAAGGTAGTGATCTCGTCGCGCAAGGCCGACGCCTGTACCGCCGTCGCCGAAGAAATCAGGGCCGCCGGCGGCGAGGCCGTGGCGATCCCCTGCAACATCGGCCGCAAGGAGGAGCTTCAGGCTCTGGTCGACGGCGCCCGCGACGCCTTCGGCCGGATCGACGTGCTGGTCTGCAACGCCGCAACCAACCCGGTGTTCGGGCCGATGTCGGACGTTTCCGACGAGGCCTACGACAAGATCATGGACACCAACGTCAAGAGCGCGTTCTGGCTGTGCAACATGGCGCTTCCGGAGATGGCGGAACGCGGCGACGGCGTGGCGATCCTGATCTCCTCCATCGCCTCGATGTACGGCAACCGCAAGCTCGGCATCTACGGCATCTCGAAGGCGGCCGAGCAGCAGCTCGTGCGCAACCTGGCCGTCGAGTGGGGACCGAAGGGTATCCGCGTCAACGCCATCGCCCCGGGCCTGATCCGTACCGACTTCGCCCGCGCGCTGTGGGAGGATGACGACCGGCGGAAGATGATGGAGACCGTCACGCCGCTGCAGCGTATCGGCGAGCCGGAGGACATCGGATGGCTCGCGACCTATCTCGCCTCCGACGGCGCCCGTTTCGTGACCGGCCAGACCATCGTCGCCGATGGCGGCCGGACCATCGGCGACCCTTCCTGAAGGACCGGTCATGGCACATCTCGGCCCGGTCACCGACGCCCATCGCTTCGACGAGGCGGGTCTCGCCCGCTACCTCGCGGACCATGGTCTCGACGGCTTTTCAAACGGCATCACCGTCCGCCAGTTCCAGGGCGGCCAGTCCAACCCGACCTTCCGCATCGAGACGGCGGACGGGAACGAAGCCTATGTCCTGCGCAAGAAACCGCCGGGAGAGCTCCTGCCCTCGGCGCATCAGGTCGACCGCGAATACCGGGTCATGGCGGCACTCGCCGCGACCGAGGTGCCGGTCCCGGTCATGCGCCTGCTGTGCCAGGACGAGGACGTCATCGGCACCGCGTTCTACGTGATGGATTTCCTGGACGGCCGCATTCCGGACGAGCCGTCCCTCGACACCGGCTTTACGCCGGAGGAGCGATCGGCGATCTGGGACAGCGCCAACGACGCGCTGGCGAAACTGCACAGCGTCGACCCGGCGGCGGTCGGTCTCGGCGATTTCGGCCGGCCCGCGAACTACTGCGGACGGCAGATCGCGCGCTGGACGAAACAATTCGCGGCCTCGAAGACCGACGAGATGCCGGATATGGACAGGCTGACCGAATGGCTGAACGGTCATCCGGGCGTCCCCGACGAGGTGTCGATCGTGCACGGCGACTACCGCCTGCCGAACATGATGCTGCACCCGACCGAGCCGAAGGTGATCGCCATCCTCGACTGGGAGTTGGCCACCCTCGGCCATCCGCTGGCCGACGTCGCCTATACCTGCATGCCCTACCGCATGCCGTATGACGAGAAGACACTGAAGGGCATGGTCGGCCTCGACCTCGCAGCCCTCGGCATTCCTGACGAAGGCGAGTATCTGGAGATGTATCGCCGACGCACCGGCCGTGCCGCCCTGCCCGACATGCGGTATTTTCGGGCCCTTTCCTTCTTCCGCCTGGCCGCGATCTGCCAGGGCGTCTACTTCCGCGGCCTTCAGGGCAACGCCAGCTCCGAGGACGCGCTGGAGGTCGGCGCCAAGGCCCCCCGCCTCGCCGAGATCGGCTGGGCGATCGCCAGCGGACGGGAATGACGCCATGGCCCAGATCAAGATCCACGCCCGACGCGCCTTCATCGACCGCCACCGCCAGGCGCTGTCGGACGCCATTCACGGCGTGATGATGGACAGCCTCGGCCTGCCGGAGGACAAGCGCTTCCACCGGTTCATCGCCCTCGACGACGACGATTTCGTCCATCCGGCGGACCGCGGCGACGGCTACACGGTGATCGAGATCCTGATGTTCGAGGGTCGCAGCGACGATGCCAAGCGGGCCTGCCTGCGCGGGCTGATGCGGGCCATTCCGGAGGCCACCGGCGTGGCGGTGGAGGCGGTGGAGATCACCCTCATCGAAACGCCGATGGCGAACTGGGGCATCCGCGGCAGGATCGGCGACGAGTTGGCGCTCACCTACAAGGTCGAGACTTGACGGAACGGGCCGGCCGTCCGGTCAGTTCGCACAATAGGTTTCCAGCGCCCGGCCGTCGCCGACGACCTCGAACACGGCCCCTTTGGTGATCAGATACTCGCTCGCCCCGAATTTCGGCGTGGCCGGGTTCCAGTCGTAGGTGTAGCCGAGCCGCGTCCACGGCGCCCCACCCTCCACATAGGAGCCCTGATACGTCGCATTGAACCAGTCGAGATAGCTGGTCAGCCCCTTGACCGGGGGATCGACCGGCTGGCCACCCACCATCGCAAAGCTGAGGTCGCAGGAGGTGTCCGCGGTGTCCGGGTCGGGACAGGGGCGGAACAGGTCGGAGCGGTCGACCCAGAACTCGACGACGACGGCGTAGTGCCGCTCGGGACTGAGGCCGAGATACTGCGTCACGCGCTCGGCAAGCAGGCTGCCAGTAAGCCCGGTCGACCGGCAGAAATCCTGAAGCTGAGGGACAAGCGTCACCCAGCTGTAAGCGCCACTGGTCGTCCCACCGCTTACGCCCTTGTAGTAGCGGTCATAGCTGCTCCGGCTCATCAGGGACGCGACCTTGATGAACCGTTTCGAGGCGGGATCCTTCCAGACGAGCTTCGGATTTCCGTCCGTGATCGCCAGCAGGCGGTCATAGACGTTCGCGGAAGACTGGGTCCGAGCGTCCTGATTGGCGGACTGAAAGGCGACCTCGGCGAGGCTGGGCGGCCTTGTCGGCTCCGTCGTAGCGGTGGCGCAGCCGGCTAGTGATGCCGCGATCATCGCCACGAGAGCGAACGCCCCAAGTCTCCGCATCACCGCCCTCCTTAGGCTTCATCCGTGAAATCCAGGGCCAATGCCCCATCATTTACCGAACAATATGACAGATATTTCCCTATCTGATTGCAATAAGCCGTGCGTACAGCTCGACGTACCGCTCCGCCGGACCGTCCCAACCGACAGGATGCTTCATGGCGTTGCGCTGCATGCGACGCCAGACGGTGCGTTCCCCGAAGACGGCGAAGACCTTGGCGATGGCGTTGGCGAACGCCTCGCGCGAGCCCGGATCGAACTGGAACCCGGTGGCCACGCCGGCGCTCAGGGCGGCGGCGTTGGCGTCGATGATCGTGTCGGCCAGCCCGCCCGTCCGCGCCACCACCGGCAGGGCGCCGTAGCGCATGGCGTAGAGCTGTGTCAGACCGCAAGGCTCGAAACGGGATGGAACCACGACGGCGTCGGCGCCGGCGTAGATCCGGTGCGCCAAGGCCTCGTCGTAGCCGATCCGGACCCCGACCGCCCCCGCATGATCGCGCGCGGCCGACGCGAACGCCTCCTCCAGCCTCCTGTCACCGGCTCCCAGAAGAACCAGAGAGCCGCCGGCCCTGAGCATCTCCGGCAGGACGCCGAGCAGCAGGTCGAGCCCCTTCTGGTCGGTCAGCCGGCTGACCACGCCGAACAGCGGGCCCGGACGCCGGGGGTCCAGGGAGAACACCTCCTGCAGCGCGGCATGCGAGGCGCGGCGTCCGCCCATGGCCCGCGCCGAGAACGGCGTGACGGCCGGATCGGCCTCCGGATTCCAGACCCCGGTGTCGATACCGTTGAGGATACCCATGGCGCGCTCCGGTCGGGCGGCGAGCACCCCTTCCAGCCCCCAGCCGAACTCGGCGCTTTCCAGTTCCCGGGCATAGGTCGGGCTGACGGTCGTGACGACATCTGCATGGATCAGCCCGGCCTTGAGGACATTGATACGGCCGTAGAACTCGTAACCCTGGGCGGTGAAGCCGGCCTCCGGCAGCCTGAGGTCCGCCCGCAGCGCCGCGTCGCACACGCCCTGGAACGACATGTTGTGGATCGTGAGGACGGTCGGCACCCGGCCACGCCAATCCTCGAGATAGAGCGGCGTCAGCGCGGCCTGCCAGTCATGGACGTGGACCACGTCGGGTCGCCAGCCGTCGTCGAGGCCGTCGCGGGCGGTCTCAGCGGCCGCCCAGGAGAGTGCCGCGAAGCGGACAGGGTTGTCCGGCCAATCCTTGCCATCGGCGGTCACATAGAGCCCGTCGCGCCCATAGAATTCCGGACACTCCAACGCCAGGACGTCCAGTCCGTCGACATCGGCCCTGCGCATGCCGGCCCGCTTTCCGAACAGGTCGTCGGACCGCCACACCCTCTCGCCACCGCCGACCCGCTGCATGACCCTGTCATATCCGGGCAGCAGAACGCGGACGTCCACCCCTTTGGCGGCCAGCGCCTTGGGGAGCGCGCCAACCACGTCGGCGAGGCCCCCGGTCTTCACCAGGGGCACGCATTCGGAGGCGACGAAGAGAACTCTCATCGGGCGGCCTTCCAGCGTTCGATCATCGGTCGCGTGATGAGGCAGGTACCGGCTTCGGTGCGCCGGAACCAGCGTGCATCCTCCTCCGGATCCTCGCCCACGACCATTCCTTCGGGGATCTGTACCGCGCGGTCGATGACCACGTTGCGCAGGCGGGCGTGGCGGCCGACCGTCACGCTCGGCAGCGCCACCACGCCGTAGAGCTCGGAATACGAGCGGGCGTGGCAGCGGGTGAACAGCAGCGACCGCTCGATGTTCGACCCGGAGACGATACAGCCGCCGGACACCATCGAACTCACCGCGCTGCCCCGCCGGTTCTCCTCGTTGTGGACGAACTTCGCCGGCGGCACCACCTCGCTGTAGGTCCAGATCGGCCAGTCCTCGTGGAACAGGTCGAGCCCCGGAATGAAATCGGTCAGGTCGATGTTGGCCTCCCAGAACGCATCCAGGGTGCCGACGTCGCGCCAGTAGGGCTCCGGCTCCTCTCCGCTCATCACGCAGGAATCGGAGAAGAAATGCGCGAAGGCGCGGCCGTTTCGGACGATCGAGGGAATGATGTCCTTGCCGAAATCGTGGCTCGAACCGGTATCCTCGCCATCGGCCCGAAGCAGCTCACGCAGCACCGACCAGTCGAAGACATAGATCCCCATGCTGGCCAGCGCCTTGTCCGGGTCGTTCGGCAGCGCCGGCGGATCGGCCGGCTTTTCGACGAAATCGACGATCCGCGCGCTCTCGTCCACCGCCATCACGCCGAAGGCTGACGCCTCGCTGCGCGCCAGGGTCAGGCATCCGACCGTCACGTCCGCCTTGGTCTCCACGTGCTGACGCAGCATCAGCTCGTAGTCCATCTTGTAGATGTGGTCGCCGGCCAGGATGACGATGTACTCCGGCGCGTAGCTGTCGATCACGTCGATGTTCTGGGCCACCGCGTCGGCGGTGCCGAGGTACCAGTTCTCGCCGCTGGTCTGTTGCGACGCCGGCAGGATGTCGAGAAACTCGTTGCGCTCGGCCCGGAAGAAGCTCCACCCGCGCTGCAGGTGACGGATCAGGCTATGGGCGCGGTACTGGGTGGCGACGGCGATCCGCCTGATGCCGGAATTGACCGCGTTCGACAGGGCGAAGTCGATGATGCGGCTCTTGCCGCCGAAGTAGACTGCCGGCTTCGCCCGTCGGTCGGTGAGTTCCATCAGTCGGCTGCCGCGACCGCCCGCCAGCACGAATGCCATCGACTGCTGGGCAAGCCGGGTCGGCGCTGTTCCGCGAACCATCACTCCCTCCCCGTGTAGTGACGGGGCTTTCCTTGGCCCCCTGTCCACGAGTGTGGGCGCGAACGGCCCGCGGCGCACCCATGCTTTGGAGAAATTTCGCCGTCATCCGTCGGACGGCGCGTCCCGACATGTGGGGATCGCGGCTCACGCCTGCGCCAGGGCGGTCTCCACTTCGCGTTCCAGACGCCGGCGCAGGTCGTCGGGCAGGCGCAACGCATCGCCCAGCCGCTCCTTGTACCGGGCGTCGCCCGGAACGCCGGGATCGAGAACCACGAGCGACGCGAGATAGACCTCGGTGGCCTGCGGTTCGTCGACGCACAGCGATGCGATCGCGATCGGGTCGGCCGGGCGGTCGAGCTGATGCGAAATGAAGTGCCATTCGTCCTCGGCCAGATCGGTGGCCGCGACCTGCCGGTCGATCATCGCCTGCTCGCCGACGTCGACATGACCATCGGCTAGCGCTGCGCTGATCATCGCCCGGATCAGGGTGAGACGGAAATCATCGCCGCGGCTGTCCCGTAGACGCGCCGGATCGAACCCGCTGTCCGGTGGCGCGGCGGCGGGCGGCGGCGCGGCGGGTGGCGGCGCGGCCGGTGCCGTCGCGGCCGGTGCCTGCGGACGGCTGGCGCGATGGTCGCTCCAGGCCTTGTAGGCAAGGCCGCCTAACACCGCCAGACCGCCGTAGGTCAGTGCCTTCGAGCCGAACTTCCGCGCTTTCTTGGAGCCCAGCAGCACCGCGACAAGGCCGCCGGCCGCCGCACCTCCCATCAGTCCACCCGGCAGGTTGCCGACGCCCCCGCCGGTCGCGTTGTCCGCCCCGGCTCCCTCGCCGCTGCCAAGGAAACTGTCAACCAGCCTTCGAACATCCATCGATCGTCATCTCGCCAGTGATATCGCTACTGGCGAGAATGGGAGTCAGCCGCCCGTTTTCAATAGTGTCCGACGTCCCGATCGGGTCAGTCGTTGCGGCGCAGCTCCGCCTTGGCGATCGCCTCCAGATGGACCTCGTCCGGGCCGTCGGCGAGACGCAGGGCGCGGCTGTGACCGTAGGCGTGGGCCAGGTGGAAGTCCTGGCTGACGCCGCCGCCGCCATGCACCTGGATCGCCTTGTCGATCACGTCGCAGGCCATGCGCGGGGCGATCACCTTGATCATCGCGATCTCCTGGCGCGCGGCCTTGTTGCCGACCGTGTCCATCTTGTGCGCCGCGTAGAGCACCATCAGGCGGGCCTGGTCGATGGCGATCCGGCTCTCGGCGATGGTGTGGCGCAGCGCCCCCTGCTCCGACAGCGCCTTGCCGAAGGCGACGCGCGAGCGCGCCCGCGCCTTCATCGCCTCCAGCGCGCGCTCGGCCTGGCCGATCAGGCGCATGCAGTGATGGATGCGCCCCGGTCCGAGGCGCCCCTGGGCGATCTCGAAGCCGCGACCCTCGCCCAGCAGGATGTTGGACGCCGGCACGCGCACATTGTCGAACGTCACCTCGGCGTGGCCGTGCGGCGCATGGTCGTAGCCGAACACGGTCAGCGCCCGCTTCACCGTCACGCCGGCAGTGTCCAGCGGCACCAGGATCATCGACTGCTGGCGGTACTTCTCGGCGTCCGGATCGGTCTTGCCCATGAAGATCATGATCTTGCAGCGCTCGTCCAGCGCGCCCGACGTCCACCACTTGCGGGCGTTGATCACGTAGTCGTCGCCGTCGCGGGTGATCTGCGCTTCGATATTGGTGGCGTCGGAGGACGCGACCGCCGGCTCGGTCATGGCGAAGGCTGAGCGGATCTCGCCGTTCATCAGCGGGGTCAGCCACCGCGCCTTCTGCTCCTCGGTGCCGTAACGCACGAGGACTTCCATGTTTCCGGTGTCCGGCGCCGAGCAGTTGAAGCACTCGGCACCGATCGACGACCGCCCCATGATCTCGCAGATCGCGGCGTAGTCGCGATTGGACAGGCCGGCACCGAGTTCGCTTTCGGGCAGGAACAGGTTCCACAGGCCGGCCGCCCTGGCCCTGGCCTTAAGTTCCTCCATCACCGGCGGCGCCGACCAGCGGCTCGGACCGGCGGCGACCTGCTCCTCGTAGGTGTGTTCGGCCGGATAGACGTGCTCGTCCATGAAGGCCTGGACGCGGTTGCGGAGTTCGACCGCCTTGTCGCTCATCTCGGGGATCATGGACCTCTCCTCAACCCAGTTCGGCGAACCGGCGCAGGTGATGCGCGGCGTTGCCGAAGGTCACGTCGATCAGGCGCAACCGCTTGAAATAGTGACCGATCGCCATCTCTTCGGTCATGCCCATGCCGCCGTGCAACTGCACCGCCTCCTCACCCACCGCCTTGCCGGCGCGGCCGATCTCGGCCTTGATCGCGGAGGCTGCGCGCGCCCGCTCGGCGCCGGAGGCGGTGTCCATCAGACCGGCGCTGCGGTAGCACAGCGCGCGCGCGAACTGGGTCTCCGACAGCATCTCCACGGCGCGGTGCTGCAGGACCTGGAAACTGGAAAGCGGCTTGCCGAACTGGGTCCGCGTCTTGAGGTACTCGGTTGTCTGTTCGACCGTCGCCGCCATGGCACCGACCGCTTCCGCCGCCAGAGCCACGCAGGCACGGTCCAATACCGCCTCGACGATGTCGACGGCGCCGCCCATGGGACCGAGCACCGCATCGCGGCCGACCGCGACTCCGTCCAGGGTCAGATCGGCGCCGCGCAGACCGTCGATCGTCGGGTAGCTGCGCTTCGTGAGCCCCGCCGCATCGCCCGGAACCAGGAACAGGGTCACGCCATCGCGCGCGTCGTCGGCGCCGCCGGTACGGGCCGAGACGATCAGGGTGTCGGCGCAGTCGCCGTGCAGCACGACGGCTTTGTCGCCGGTCAGTGTCCAGCCGTCCTCCGTCTCCGTCGCCATGGTGGCGATACGGGACAGGTCGTAGCGGCTCGTCGGTTCGCCATGGGCCAGAGCGAGCAGATGGGTTCCACCGGCCACCGCCGGCAGCAGCTCGGCCGCCTTCGCCGGATCGGCCCGAGCGACAGTCTCCGCGCCGAGCACGATGGTCGCCACGAACGGCTCGACCACCAGGGCCTTGCCGAACGCCTCCATCATCAGCGCCAGATCGACGGTCGACCCGCCGAGCCCGCCATGCTCCTCGGCGATCGGCAGGGCCAGCCAGCCGAGGTCGGCGAATTCCGCCCAGAGTTCCCGCGACCAGCCTCCCTCGCCCGAGCGGATGCGGGCACGCTGCTCGAAACCGTACTTGTCGGCCAGGTATCGCTCAACGCTCTCGGCCAGTTGGCGCTGGTCGTCGGTAAACGTGAAGCTCATAGGCCAAGCACCATTTTCGCGAGGATATTCTTCTGGATCTCGTTCGAGCCGCCGTAGATCGAGGCCTTCCGCCAGTTGAAGTAAAGCGGCGCCAGGGCGGGACCGTAGTCCGGACCGACCGGCTCCTCGTTCCAGCCTTCCTCGCGGAACGCCTCCGGCTGGAACGGCGCCGCGTATGGACCGATCGCCTCCATCAGCAGGTCGGTCAGGCCCTGCTGGACCTGGGTGCCCTTGATCTTCAGGAAGGACGGCTCGGCCCCGACCGGACGGCCCTCGCTCTCGGCGTAGAGCGTGCGCAGGACCAGACTCTCCAGCGACAGCAGGTCGAGCTCGATCTGTGCCATGCGCCGGGCGAAGTCCGGATCCTCGGCCAGCGGCCTGCCGCCCGCCATCTCCGCCCGGGCGATGCCCTTGAGCTTGCGGAACTGCGCCTTCGAGCGGCCGACGGCTGCGATGCTCGTGCGCTCATGACCGAGCAGATACTTGGCGTAGGTCCAGCCCTTGTTCTCCTCGCCGACCCGGTTCCCCACCGGCACCCGCACGTCCTCGAGGAACACGCTGTTGATCTCGACGCCGCCGTCGATCGTCGTGATCGGATGGACGCTGATTCCCGGGCTCTTCATGTCGATAAGCAGGAAGGTGATGCCCTCCTGCGGTTTTCCGGCGTCGGAGGTGCGCACCAGGGTGAACATCCAGTCGGCATGCTGGGCCAGCGTCGTCCAGGTCTTCTGGCCGTTGACGACGTAGTGGTCGCCGTCCAGCACCGCCTTGGTCCGCAGGGACGCCAGATCGGAGCCTGACCCCGGCTCGGAATACCCCTGGCACCACCAGTCGTCGGAACTCCGGATGCGCGGCAGAAACCTGTCCTTCTGCGCCTGACTGCCGAACTTCATGATGACCGGGGCGACCATGGTGACGCCGAACGGGATCACCATCGGCGCGCCGGCCAATGCACATTCCTCGTCGAAGATGTGCTTCTGCATCGGCGTCCAGCCGGTGCCGCCGTGCTCAACCGGCCAGTTCGGCGCGATCCAGCCCTTCTCGTGCAGGACTTTCTGCCAGCGGACGTGATCGTCCTTGGCGAGGCGGAAACCGTTGCCGGTCTTCTCGGCGATGTCGGCCGGCAGCTTTTCCTGGAGGAACGCCTTCACCTCCTGGCGGAAGGCCTCTTCCTCGGGCGACAGGACCACATCCATGCGGGAGCCTCCTCAGGCGACTTCGAACAGGCCGGCGACGCCCTGGCCGCCGCCGACGCACATGGTGGTCACGACGTATCTCGCGCCGCGCCGCTTGCCCTCGATCAGGGCGTGACCGACCATCCGCGCACCGGTCATGCCGTAGGGGTGGCCGATCGAGATCGAGCCGCCGTTGACGTTCAGCCGGTCGTTCGGAATGCCGAGCTTGTCGCGGCAGTACAGGACCTGGCTGGCGAACGCCTCGTTCAGCTCCCACAGGTCGATATCGTCGATCTTCAGGCCGGCGCGCTCCAGCAGGCGCGGAACGGCGAAGACCGGGCCGATCCCCATCTCGTCCGGCTCGCAGCCGGCAACCGCCAGGCCGCGATAAATGCCGAGCGGCTCGATGTTGCGCTTCTCCGCCTCCTTGGAGTCCATGACCACGCAGGCCGACGCCCCGTCGGAGAGCTGGCTGGCATTGCCGGCGGTGATGAACTGGTCCGGGCCACGCACCGGTTCCAGGCCGGACAGGGCCTCGACCGTGGTCGTCGGCCGGTTGCCCTCGTCCTTCTCCAGCGTCACCGCCTTCTCGCTGACCTCGCCGGTCTCCTTGTCCTTGACCAGCATCGTGCTCTGCAGCGGCACGATCTCGTCCGACACCCGGCCGGCGGCCTGGGCCTCGGCGGTGCGGCGCTGGCTCTCGGCGGCGTATTCGTCCTGCGCCTCGCGGGAGACGCCGTAGCGCGCGGCGACGATGTCGGCGGTCTCGATCATCGTCATCCAGAGCGCCGGCTTGTGCTCCATCAGCCAGCTCTCGGTCAGGTGGACCTTGTTCAGGTTGGCCTGGGTCAGGCTGATCGACTCCACACCGCCGGCGACCATCGCCGGCACGCCGTCGACGATGACCCGCTGCGCCGCCATGGAGATCGTCTGAAGGCCGGAGCTGCAGAACCGGTTCACGGTCGTCCCGCCGGTCGTCACCGGCAGGCCCGCCCGGATCGCGGCGATGCGGGCGATGTTCTGACCGGTCGCACCTTCCGGCAGGCCGCAGCCGATGATCGCGTCCTCGATCTCCGCCGGATCAATGCCGGAGCGTGCCACCGCATGCTTGATCGCATGGCCGGCCAGGACGGCGCCGTGGGTGTTGTTGAAAGCACCGCGGAACGCCTTGCCGATCGGCGTCCGCGCGGTGGACACGATGACCGCCTCGCGCATGAGGCCCTCCCTGTTCCTGTTGCGTGGGCACCGTGGCCGGCGCCTCCGATTGTTGCAGCATCGATAGCAGGACAGTGGCCCGACGGGAACCACGTTCGTTCCCGACATCCTCTTGTGTTTGCCGCGCCAAAACGCTCTTCTCACGGCGACAAGAAGCTCCCGGGAGGACTGGAATGACCACATCGCCGCGTCTGTTCGAGCCGCTGACGATCAAGTCGACGACCATTGGAAACCGGATCGTCATCTCGCCGATGGACCAGTACTCGGCCGTCGACGGCGTGCCGAACACCTACCACCTCGTGCACTACGGCAAGTTCGCCATGGGTGGCGCCGGCGTGGTCTTCGTCGAGGCGACAGGGGTGTCCGAGGCGGGGCGGATCACCAACGGCTGCCCTGGGCTGTACACCCAGGAACAGGTGGACGGGTTCAGACCGCTCACGGACTTCATCCGCCAGCAGCGCTCGATCCCGGCGGTGCAGATCGGCCATGGCGGCCGCAAGGCCTCGACCACCCGTCCCTGGGAGGGTGGCGGTCCGGTCGGTCCGGAGCAGATCGCCCGGGGCGACCGCGCCTGGACACCGCAGGGCCCGTCCGATCTCGCGCTCTCCGAGGGCTGGCTGACGCCGAAGATGATGGACGACGCCGATCTCGCTCAGACCAAACAGGACTTCGCCGACGCCGCCAAGCGCGCGCTGGACGCCGGATTCGAGATCGTCGAGATCCACATGGCCCACGGCTACCTGCTGCAGACGTTCCTGTCGCCGCTGTCCAACAAGCGCAACGACGCCTATGGCGGCGACCGCGAGGGGCGCATGCGCTTCCCGCTGGAAGTCGCGGAGGCCGTGCGCGACGCCTGGCCGCAGGACAAGCCGCTATTCGTGCGCATCTCCTCCGTCGACGGCATGGACGGCGGCTGGGAGATGGAGGACAGCGTCGCCCTGGCGCGGGCGCTCAAGGACCGGGGAGTGGACGTGATCGACTGCTCGTCCGGCGGCAACTCGCCCAAGGGGGCGACGAACGCCAACCTCAAGCGCGGCCCCGGCTACCAGGTGCCGTTCGCCGAGCAGATCCGCCGGGAGGTCGATATCAAGACCATGGCGGTCGGCCTGATCCGCACGCCGGAATTCGCCGAGCAGGTGCTGCAGGAGGAGCGCGCCGACCTGGTGGCCATCGGGCGCCAGGCGCTGGTCGATCCGTTCTGGCCGCTGCACGCCGCCCAGCACTTCGACATCGATCCCGATTTCGAGAAATGGCCGCACCAGTACGCCTGGTGGCTGGAGAAGTGGGACAAGGGCCTTCGCGCCTACGAAGCCAAGCAGAACGCGGCCGACTGACCTCACCGTGGTCGAGATCCGCGACAGCCGGGAGGACGACGCAGCGGCGCTCGAAACGCTTTACGCGTCAGCCTTCCCGGACGAGGACCTCGTCCCGCTGCTGAGAGCGCTGCTGCGGGCGGAAGAGGAGGTCCTCTCGCTGGTCGCGACGGTCGATCGGACGACCGTCGGGCACGTCGCCTTCACGGCGTGCGACATTGGGGACTACGAGGCAGGGGCGGCTCTCCTCGGACCGCTTGCCGTCGCACCCGACCGTCAGCGCGAGGGCATCGGAAGTAGGCTGGTCCGGGCCGGGCTGCACAGGCTGGGCGAGGCCGGCGTCGGTCGGGTCTTCGTGCTCGGCGACCCGGCCTACTACGCCCGCTTCGGGTTTGCTCCCGACGGTCGGGTACACCCGCCCTACCCGATTCCGCCGGCATGGGCGGAAGCCTGGCAGTCGGTCGGCCTCGGCCAGGATCCGTCCTCGCCGGAGGGCACCCTCGCGGTACCGCCAGCCTGGCAGAAACCCGATCTGTGGATGCCCTGACGGCGGCAGTTCCCTACTCCTTGGAGGTCGGCTTTTGTTTTTCCCCGTTGGCGTCCGGCGCCTTCGGGCGCGGCGGCGCGGAGAACGGCACCGTGGCCGGGTTCAGCGGATCGACAGGATGCTCCGGCGGGTTGGTCTTGTCGGCCATGGAATAATCTCCTCTTGGGTTGCGTCTGTTCCTTCAGACCGTCGGACATGCCCCGCTATTCCCCCGACACCGCATCGATGCGGTGTCGGGGGTGGAAATGCGGGCAACCCCGACACCCGCAACCCGACCCGAGAGGCAGAGATGAACTGGGACCAGATCGCCGGCAATTGGAAGTCGTTCAAGGGCAAGGCGCAGCAGCAGTGGGGAGAGCTCTCCGGCGACGACCTCGACCGGATCGACGGCAAGCAGACCGAGCTCGAAGGTCTTATCCAGGAGCGCTACGGCAAGACCCGCGAAGAGGCGAAGCAGGCCGTGAAGGACTGGGCCGACAAGCTCTGATCGCCGCGCCTGAGAAACACGGAAGGCCGCATGAACCCCATGCGGCCTTCTTTTTTCGCTGCCACCATAAACGCCGTCAGATTTCCGCGTAGATCTTGATCACATTGTTCTCGGGATCGCGGAAGAACAGGGTACGGTTCAGCAGCGCCGCCCCGACCGGAAACTGATCCAGTCTCCGGTATCGATCTCGACGGGAAACCCCATCACCCCCCGTAGAACCGCCGGGTCGCGGCCATGGTCGTGCAGAGGATGACGGCGAAGTCGAGACTGTGGTTGTCCTTCAGGCCCACCGCCCCCTCACTCCGCAACGATATACACGGCGATCGCCTGGGCGACGCAGGCCGGTTTTTCGCCGCCCTCGACCTCGACGGTCACCGTGAAGTGCGCGCGGATCGTGTCCGGTTTCTGCCGGACCACCTGATCCAGTACCACCCGGCCGCGGATCCTCGCGCCGGCCGGTACCGGGGCGATGAAGCGGACCTTGTCGAGCCCGTAGTTGATGCCGGTGGTGCGCGGCATCAGCGTATAGGCCTCCGCCATGATCCGCGGCAGCATCGACAGGGTCAGGTAACCGTGGGCGATCGTCGTCCCGTAGGGCGACTCCGACCTGGCGCGCGGCACGTCGAGATGGATCCACTGCCGATCGTCGGTCGCCTCGGCGAACATGTCGATCCGGGCCTGATCGATCTCGATCCAGCCGCTGACCCCGATCTCCGAGCCGGCACAGGTTTCGAACGCCGCGACCGTCTCGAAGATCCGCGGCCCCGTCCCCTCGCCCTCAGGCACGCGACGGATCCTCGCCGACGCGGATCAGCTGCTTGCCGAAGTTCTCGCCCTTCAGCAGGCCGATAAAGGTCTTCGGCGCGTTCTCCAGCCCGTCGACGATGTCCTCGCGGTACTTGAGCTCGCCGGAGCGGATGTAGCCGCCGACCTCCTTGATGAAATCGCCGAAGCGGTCCCACCGGTCGGTCACGATGAAGCCCTGGATCAGCAGCCGGTCGGTCAGGATCTGACGCATCAGGCTGGCCCGGCTCGGTCCGTCGGCCAGCGACGTGGCATTGTACTGGGAGATCATGCCGCAGACAGGGACGCGGCCGAACGGGTTCATCAGCTTCAGCACCGAGTCGAGGGTCGCGCCGCCGACATTCTCGAAATACACGTCCACCCCGTTCGGGCAGGCCGACGCCAGATCCTCCTTCAGCGTCGATGAGCGGTGCGAGACGCAGGCGTCGAACCCGAGTTCCTCCGTCACGAAAGCCATCTTCTCCGGCGATCCCGCGACGCCGACCGCCCGCGCGCCCTTGATCTTCGCAAGCTGACCGACGACCGAGCCGACGGCGCCGGAGGCGGCGGACACCACGACCGTCTCACCTTCCTTCGGCTGACCGATGTCGAGCAGTCCGACATAGGCGGTCAGCCCCGGCATGCCAAGCACGCCGACGGCGGTGGAGATCGGCGCGTCGGCCGGATCGAGCTTGCGCAATCCCTTGCCATCGACGACGTCGGCGCTCTGCCAACCGGACATCGACAGGACATAGTCGCCCTCGGCGAATTTCGGATGCTTCGACGCCGTCACCTGGCAGACGGTACCGCCGGTAATCACGCCACCGATCTCCACCGGCGTGGCGTAGGAGCGCGCATCGCTCATCCGCCCGCGCATATATGGGTCCAGCGACAGGTAGATGGTGCGCAGCGCCACCTGCCCCTCGCCGACCTCCGGCAGGTCGGTCTCCACCGTTTCGAAGTCGCTTGCCACGGGCTCGCCCTGCGGCCGGGAGGCAAGTCGGATCTGGATGCTCTTCATCGTTCGGTTCCTCAGTTCGGATGGTCCGCGCGGATCAGGTCCGACGCTTTCTCCCCGATCATGATCGAGGCGGCGTTGGTGTTGCCGGATACCATGGTCGGCATGATCGACGCATCCGCCACCCGCAGTCCGTCGATCCCGTGGACCTTGAGCCGGGAGTCGACGACGCAGTCGTCGCCCGGCCCCATGCGGCAGGTTCCCACCGGGTGGAACGCGGTGTTGGCGGTGTTGCGAATGTGGTTCATCAGGTCCTCGTCGCTGGACGCGCCGGTGCCGGGCTCCACCTCCTCGCCGCGCAGCGGGTCGAGCGGCGCCGCCTCCGCAACCTTCCGAATCAGCCGAAGCCCGTCGATCATGGTCTGGCGATCGAGCGCGTCGGACAGGAAGTTGAAGCGGATTTCGGGATGCTCGCGGGCATCGGCGGAGCGGACGTGGATCGAGCCGAGGCTTTCAGGGCGAAGCTGGTAGCAGGTCATGGTCATGCCCGGCCAGTCCTGCAGCAGTCTTCGGGCGGCGTCCTTGATGACGTAGGGCATGACGTGCACCTGGATATCGGGCGTCTCCAGCTCCGGCCGCGTCTTCAGGAACCCGAGCACCGGAGCGGACGGCATGGCCATGAAGCCGCGCCGCGTCGCCAGATACCGCAGGAACTGCCAGCCGCGCGGGAACAGCCCGGCCATGCGTTCATTGTAGGAGACACCGCGCTGCTTGAGGCGCCAGACGATGCGGGCGTTGATGTGGTCGCGCAGGTGCTCGCCGACCCCCGGCAGTTCGTGGCGCACCTCGATCCCGAGCGGCTTCAGCACCTCCGGGCGGCCGATGCCGGACAGCTCGAGCAGCTGCGGCGCCGCCACACCGCCGCAGGAAACGATCACCTCGCGCCCGGCGCGCACCTCGACCTCGTCGCTGTTGGCGATGCGGTAGGCGACGCCGATACAGCGTCCGCCCTCGAGGAGCAGGCGGGTCGCGAGCGCGCCGGTAACGATCTGGAGGTTCGGGCGCCGGCGGGCGGGAGCCAGGTAGGTGACGGCCGTGCTCTGGCGCCGACCGTTCTTGATGGTCGTCTGGGTGCGAACGAACCCTTCCTGGTCGTGGCCGTTGTAGTCGGGGTTGCGCCGGATCCCGACCGCCTCGCCGGCACGGAAGACCGCCTCGTACAGCGGGCTCTGATCGTAGGCCTCGCTGATGTGCAGCGGGCCGCCCTGAGCCCGCATGTCGTCGGCGCCGTGTTCGTAGTTCTCCATGCGCTTGAAGATCGGCAGGACGTCGTCGAAGCCCCAGCCCCGGTTGCCGCGCTGTGCCCACGTATCGTAGTCAAGCTGCTGACCCCGCACGTAGACCAGCCCGTTGATCGCCGAGGAGCCGCCGAGAAGCTTGCCCCGCGGCACCGGAATCTCGCGGTTCGCCGTCGCCGCCTCCGGCGTCGACTTGTAGCACCAGTTGGCCGCCGGATCGGAAATCAGCAACCCGAAACTGGCCGGCATGGACGTGTAGGGGTGACTGGCCGCCCCGGCCTCCAGCAGCAGGACCCGGTGCTTGCCGCTCTCGGTGAGCCGGTTGGCCAGCACCGCGCCCGCCGACCCGGCGCCAATGATGATGAAGTCGGCCTGAGCCTCGCCGCTACCCGATCCCTGCATGCGCTGTCCCTCCCTCGCCGCCCTTACTTGGGTGTGTGGCTTCATCGAATGCGAGCACGGCGGAACCGATCTGTCGAGCCACCAACCGTGCCGCGCTATGCTGCCGATCCGCGCTCGTTCCACCATCACCGGCCGAGGACCCCGGCATGCCCGTCACCGCCTTCGACTCCGCCCTCACCGCGCCTCTGCTCTCCGACCCCGACTTGGCGGCGGCGATCGACGACACCGCCATGGCGCGGGCCATGGTCACGGTCGAGCGGGCGTTAGCCCGGGTCGAGGGCCGGCTCGGCGTCATACCGGCGGAGGCCGCCGCCGCGATCGACCGGGAGCTTGACGGGTTCATGCCGGACCTGCAGGCGCTCGGCGCCGGTACCGCCGCGGGCGGCGTGCCGACCATCGCGCTGGTCGGACAGCTGCGCGCCCGGCTCGACGGCTGCACCCGCGATCACGTGCATGCCGGGGCAACCAGCCAGGACATTCTGGACACCGCCCTGCTGCTCTGCCTCGCCGACGCGACCGACCGGTTGGAGGCCCGGCTCGACACCGTGATCGCCGCGCTGGCGGAGATGGCCGCGTCCCATCGCCGGACCGTCATGGCCGGGCGCACCCGCACCCAGCAGGCGATCCCGATCAGTTTCGGGGCGAAGGTCGCCGGCTGGCTCGCCCCGCTCAAACGCCATCGCCGGCGCCTGGCCGCGGTACGCGCCGACCTGCTGGTGGTCCAGTTCGGCGGCGCCAGCGGGACGCTCGCCGCACTGGGAGATGCCGGCCTCGCGGTTGCCGACGGGCTGGCCGACGAACTCGCCCTGGGGCGCGCCGACACCCCCTGGCACACCGCGCGCGACGGCATCCTCGGCCTTGGCGGCTGGTTGTCCGGCGTGACCGCGAGCCTCGGCAAGCTCGCAGCCGATCTGCTCCTGTTGGGGCAGAACGAGGTGGCGGAGGTGCGTCCCGGCGCCGGCGGCGGCTCCAGCGCCATGCCGCAGAAGGCCAACCCGGTCGCGGCCGAGGCGCTGGTCGCCCTGGCCCGCTCAAACGCGACCGCGCTCTCCGGACTGCACCATGCAGCAATCCAGGAGCACGAGCGCGGCGGTCCCGGCTGGACCCTGGAGTGGATCGCCCTGCCGCCGATGGTGCTGGCGACCGGCGCCGCCCTCCGGCTTGCCGGCGACACGCTGGCCGGCCTGACCGTCGACGCCGGGCGGATGCGGGCGAATCTCGGGCTCGACACCGGCCTGATCCTTGCCGAGGCAGTTACCACGGCGCTCGCCGCGCATCTCGGCAAGGTCGAGGCGCAGGCATTGGTCAGGCAGGCCTGTCTCGACGCACCGGCCACCGGCCGCTCCATCGTCGAGCTGCTGCGCGACCGCACGGGCGCCCCGGTGGACTGGGATGCCGTCGCCGAGCCGGCGAACTACCTCGGCGCGGCGGACGGCATCATCGATCGGGTTCTGGCCCTGTAATCAGCCCTTGGCGGCGTAGGGCGGCGGCTTGAAGTAGCGCGGATACGGGCCGATCGCGGTGACGTCCACCTCGACCAGAGCCGGCCCCGGATGCTCCAACGCCGCCGACAGCGCCGTCTCCAGACCGTCGATCGACGTCACCGCCGCGTACGGCATGCCGCAGCCCTCGGCGAGCCGGCGGAAATCGGGCGGCGTTGGGTCCGCGAAATGGTGGCGACCGCCGTACAGACTGTCCTGGATGTGCTTGATGACGCCGAAACCGTGGTCGTTCATCACCATGAACACCACGTCGGGCCGTTCGTCCGCCGCCGTCCACAGCTCGCCGAGGTTCATGGCGAACCCGCCATCGCCGCTGATGCACAAAGTCTTGCGCCCGCCGGCCCCGAGCGCCGCCCCGATCCCCATGGACAGGCCCGGACCGATCGCTGCCCCGACCGGATACAGAGTGTCGCGCGGGCCGTAGATCTCGAAGGCCCGGTGGCCCCAGGTAGTGTGCGACAGGGTCACGTCGCGCACGAAGACGCCGTCGCGCGGCAGCACACGGCGCACGATCTCCGGCATCGCCGCGTACCCGTCGAGGAATTCCGCATAGGCGGCCTTCGCCGCCAGCCGGGCCGAGGCGGCGTCCCCCGCCAGGGCGGGATCGAGCGACAGGTGGCCGGCGACCCGTCGCGCCAAGGCGGAGAGCGTTGCCTCGGCCTCGCCTTGGACGAACAGGTCGCTTCCGTATGTCCGGCCTCTCGCCTTGGGGTCGATGTCGATCTGGACCCGCCGCGCCGGCAGGGCCATCGACTGATCCGCGGTCTCATGCCCGCGCAGACGCGAACCGGCCACGATCAGCAGATCGACGGTGTCGAGAAAGGCCTGGATCTCCGGCAGCCCGGCGCCGGCGGCGAGCGACAGCGGATGGTCCTCCGGCACGCTGCCGCGCCCGTTCCAGCTGCTGATGACCGGTATGCCGAGATCGACGAGCGCCTGAACCGCGCCGGTCGCATGCTTGGCCCCGTTCCCGACCCACAGCAGCGGCCGCCGGGCGCTCCGCACGGCCTCGACCAGCGCCGACAGCGACGCTTCGGAGGGCGGCGTCGCGGCGGGGCGCGGCGGCTCCAGGGTCTCGAGCTCGACCGGACGGGCGATCTCAGCCCGCTGGACATCGATGGGAATCTCGACGGTAACGGGTCCCATCGGCGCGGTGAGCGCGTCGGTCGCCGCCCGGATCAGGACACCGAGCGCCGCGTCGGGCGACAGCACCCGATACGAACTCTTGCACACCGCCGCCAGCATCGCCGACTGGCCCGGCACGTCGTGCACCGGGCCCATGTCGCGATCCAGCATGGCGGTCGGCGTCTGGCCGGTGATGTGCAGCAACGGCGTCGAGGCGAACCCCGCCTCGACCAGGGCCGGGACCGCGTTCGCCGCCCCGGGACCTGTGCTGGAGATCAGCACGCCGAGCCCGCCCCGGACCCGGGCGTAGGCGTCCGCCATATGGCCGCCGCCATACTCGCTGCGGGCGGTCACGAAGCGGATCGCGTTGCGCCGTCCGATGGCGTCCAGCGTCGGAATGTTGTGCACCGAGACGATGCCGAACACCGTCTCCACCTCCATGCGCTGCAGGAAGTCGGCGACGAGGTCGCCCACCAGATACCGCTCGGTCATGTCCATCCTCCCGGAAAATTATCCTTGTCTTTCCAGGGAGTATGGCGAGCCGCCGGGGCCACTGCCTAGAGGTCGAAACGCACGGGCCGGCAGGCGGCCAGTGTGGGCGCCTCCCGCCCGTCGAGCATCTCCTGCGCCGCCAGCCGGCCGATCGAGGGGGCAAGCACGACACCGGCATGCATCACCGCAAGATACAGACCCGGCCGTCCCGGCGCGAAGCCGACGATCGGTCCTCCATCGCGCGGCATCGGCCGCCAGCCGACGGCCGCGTCGATCAGCGCCACCGCCTCGGCCCCGTGGAGGCCGGCGCGCACGGCCGCCGCCGTCCGCCGTCCCACCGCTTCCGGCCCGTTCCTCGGCGTGTCGTCGATGTAGCTCTCGGCTGCCAGCAGTTCGGATCCGGCGGTGTGTCGGATCTCGTATCCCGGCGACGCGACGATCCCGCGGACCAACCGGCGGTCGGAACCCAGCCGCAACAGTGTCGCCGGCGACGCGTCGACCGGAAGATCGAGGCCGATGCCCCCGGCGAGGCCGACCGTCCCCATCCCGGCCGCGAGCACGACGATATCCGCCGGGATCCGGTCTCCCGCCGCGGTCACGATTTCCCGCACCCGGTCGCCCGCCATCGTCAGTCCCGTCACCCGCTCCCCGGTGCGGATCAGTGCCCCCGCCCTCCGCGCCGCAGCGACCAGGGCCCGCGTCCACGCAACCGGATCCACCGCCCCTTCGCCCGGTGCGTGGGCCGCCACGATCGGCAGAACGGCAAGGCCCGGTTCCACAGTCGCGATTTCCGACCGGGACAGCAGGCGCACGTCATACCCCGCCGCCGCGTGATGGGTCGCCATGCGCTCCGTGTCCGCCGGATCCGCATCCCAGGTCAGCGCGCCACACCAGTCCACCGTTGCGGCACCACCGAGCGCGCGCTCCAGCCGGCGCCATTCAGCGAGCGCACCGTGGCGCAGCGCCTGGTAGGGCAACGGATCGGTATGGGCGACATTCAGCCAGCCGAAAGAGCGATGGGTCACACCGGCGCCGGGCTCCGCCGCGTCCACCAGAGTGACGGCAACCTCCCGAACCGCCAGATGGTAGGCGATGGAGGCGCCGACTATTCCGGCCCCGACCACGGCGACGCGGGGGCCGCTCACGAGCCGTCCTCCCCACCCAAGGCCGTGCGGACCGCCCGTTCCACCGCCGCCCCGATCACCGGGTCGAGCCCCGGACGCCGCGACAGGACCAGGAGCGAGGGCGGAACACGGGGTAGGTCCTGCACCCGTTCGACTCCCCGATCCGGCACCACCTCTCCGATCAGCGCCACGGCGAGCCCGGACCGGACAGCGGCCATGATGCCGGCCACTGACTCGCTGGTGTAGACGATCCGGTAGTCGATCCCCGCCGCGTCGAGGGCCTGCACCGCAAGGTCCCGCCAGGTGCAGGCCCTGTCGAACAGCGCCACCGGCAACGGCGTCCGCTCCTGCGGCCGGGACGCCGAGGCCCCGACCCACGCCCGGTCGACCCGGCGCAGCACGGCGTCGGCGTTTCCGGCGGACTCCATGTCGCGGATCGCCGCGTCGAGTTCGCCGCGGGCAAGGGCCTCGGGGAAACCGGAGCTGATCCCGCAACGCACCGCCAGGTCGAGCCCCGGATGCTCGCGAGCGAGGGCGGCGATGATGGCGGACAGCGCGGCCTCGCCAACCTCCTCGGGTATGCCGATCCGCAACGTTCCCGTCAGTCCGTCCGACCGAGCCTCGGCCACCGTCCGGTCGAGCAACCCGACCACGCGTTCCGCCGTCGGCACCAGCGTCGCGCCGAACGGAGTCAACACGACACCGCGTCCCCTGCGATCGAAGACCGGCCGGCCCAGAACTGCCTCCAGCCGCTGGATCTGCAGGCTGACCGCCGATTGTGAGCGCAGCACGGTCCGGGCACCGGCGGTGACGCTGCCACCCGCGGCGACGGCCAGGAACGTCCGCAGAAGGTCGCTGTCCAGACGCGCCGCCGTGTCATTGGCCAGACTCATGGGAGCCACCCGAAATCCTCGTTTCACAAATGATATGCCGCGCGCCACCTTTGCGACAGAGCGATCCTCGAGGTGACCGACGCATGAGCGAACCCCCTTCCACGGCGGCCGACAGGCAACGGTCTCGACGCCCCCTCCTGTGGACAGCGGCCGCGATTGCGGTCGTGGTCGCCGCGGCGTTTCCGACGGACGCGGCCGGCACCGCCCGGTTCGTGCTGACGGGATTTCTCTCCGTCGGCCCGCTGGTTCTGCTGGGTGCCGTGCTCTCGGCCTGGGTGGTGGCAAGCGGAACGGGCCTGCGCCTGTCCAGGGGTTTCGCGCGCAACCCCGGCGTCGCGATTCTCACCGCCTCGGCGATCGGCGCGGTGACGCCGGTCTGCGGCGTCACGGTACTGCCGCTGATGACCGGACTCCTCGGCGCCGGGGTGCCGCTGGCGCCGGTCATGGCCTTCTGGCTTTCCTCGCCGGTGACCGACCCGGCGATGATGGCGACCACGGTGGCGCTGCTCGGCGTCGAGATGGCGGCCGCGAAGTCCGTCGCCGCTTTCCTGATCGGCCTGCTTGGCGGCGGTGCCGTCGCCCTGATTGCCCGCCGTTCGTGGGTGCGGTCGCCGCTGCGCCCCGCAATCCGGTTGCCTTCGGGCGACTGCTTGCCGTGCGCGGCCGGCGACGCCGTGGTCTGGGACATCTGGTCGGTTCCCGACAGACGCCAGCGGTTCCTCGCGGAGCTTGCCGCGATGGCCCGGCTCATCGCGCTCTGCCTGACCCCGGCCTTCGCCGCCGAGTTCCTGCTGCAGCGGTGGTTGGAGCCCAATGCGCTGGCGGTATACGTCGGCGGCGACTCAGCCTGGGCGATCCCGCTGGCGGTGTTCATCGGTGCGCCGGCCTACCTCGATGGCTACGCCGCCCTGCCTCTGACGCGCGGGTTGATGGATCACGGCATGTCGCCGGGCGCGGCTCTCGCCTTCCTGGTCTCCGGCAGTGTCGTGAGCATCTGGGGCGCGATGGCGATCGCGCCGGTGCTCCGGGTCAGGCCCTTCCTCCTCTATCTGGCCCTGGCGATCGCCGGATCTCTGGCGAGCGGCTACGTGTACGACCTGCTGGCCTGATCGGCGGCGGGCGAATACGGTTGCGTCGCCTTGGCTGATTTCTATATCGATCGTTCGGTATAGACGGAGACCGCCGATGCCACGTCCGACAAACGACCGCGAGGAAATCGTCACCCGACTGGGCGAGGTATTCCGCCGTCACGGCTACGAAGGCGCCAGCCTGAAGCTGCTCTCGGATGCCACCGGGCTCGGCCGTTCCAGCCTCTACCACTACTTCCCGAACGGGAAGGAGGACATGGCGGCCGCCGTGCTCGACAGCGCCGACGCCTGGAGCCAGGAGCACCTGCGGCCGGTGATCGAGAGCGACGCCCCACCAGCGGAGAAAGCGCGGCGGATTGCGGACGCGATGGATGCTTTCTACGCAGGCGGTCGGCGGTCCTGCCTGCTCGAACTGTTTGCCATCGGTGAGGCCAGGGCGGTGTTCGGAGACCGGGTCTCCGGCAGGCTGTCGGCGCTGTGCGGACATCTCGCCCGAATTGCCGAGGAGGCCGGCCACGAACCGAAGGACGCTGCGACACGCGCCGAGGACGCGCTCGTCGCGATCCACGGCGGGTTGGTCGTCTCCCGCGGGCTCGGCGACACCGGGCCGTTCCATCGGGTCCTGTCCAGGCTCCCATCCATTCTCACCGGCTGAAGAGACCGAGGGAAAAACGCCCGACAATCCCTTGACGGTTCCGGTAGAGCCATTATGTACCGATCGTTCGGTTCATTCATGACGAGGTTTTCCGTGTCACCCAAGATCAAACTCTACGGGCATCCGCTCTCCGGCCACTGCCATCGCATCGAGCTCGCGCTATCGCTCCTCGGGCTAGCGCACGAGACCGTCACCGTCGATCTCGGCGCCGGCGCCCATAGGCGGCCCGATTTCCTCGCCCTCAACCCGTTCGGCCAGGTGCCGGTGCTCGACGATGACGGAACCGTCATCGCCGACAGCAACGCAATCCTCGCCTACCTCGCCGCCAAGTACGACGATGGCACGCTGATGCCGCGCGATCCGGTTGGGACCGCCGAGGTCCAGCGGTGGTTCTCCGTGGCCGCCGGCGAGATCAAGCACGGACCGGGTGCGGCCCGACTGGTCAAGGTGTTCAACGCGCCGATCGACCATGCCACCGCCTTGCGGACGGCCGCCCAGATCCTGGAGCGCCTCGACGCGCATCTGGCGGAACGGGCCTACCTGGTTACCGACCGCCTGACCTTCGCCGACGTGGCGATCTACAGTTACGTTGCCCGGTCGCCGGAAGGCGAGGTCGACCTCACCCCCTACGCCCATGTCCGCGCCTGGCTGGGCCGGGTCGAGGCCGACCCTCGCTTCGTCCCATTCCGACCGGCGGCCGAGATCCTCGGCTGACCGGCGCCCCGACACGTCGGAGGAAGTGATGACAGAGCCCGGCTTCCCGCCCTCGCCGTTCCACGCCGGCGAGCTCGCCGTCCAGGAGCGCGCCGGCGTCCGCGACCTGATCGCCGAGATCGGCGCCCGTAACATCAGGCGCTTCATGCCGGATCAGCACCGGCGGTTCTTTGCCGACCTCGACCTGCTGTTCGTCGGCGCGACCGACGCGGACGGTCAGCCCTGGGCGACGGTGCTGGCCGGGGAGCCGGGCTTCATCGCGTCCCCGAGCCGGACGCGCCTCACCATCGACCGGCTGCCGGAACAGGACGACCCGGCCCTTTCCGGGTTCCGCGCCGGCGCGCCGGTCGGCCTGCTCGGCCTGATGCCGGAGAACCGCCGGCGCAACCGGGTGAACGGCCGGATCGACGGGCTCACCCCGGGCGGCTTCACTCTCGCCGTCGACCAGAGCTTCGGCAACTGCCCGCAATACATCCACACCCGCACGAGGGTGGCGGGCGACACGACGGAGCGGCCTGCGGCGGAGACGCACGATCGCCTGACCGAGGAGATGAAGGCGCGGATCGCCGCGGCGGATACCTTCTTCATCGCCAGCCGCTCGCCGGAGGGTGGCGAGACCGGTGCCGGCGTCGATGTCTCGCACCGGGGCGGCCGACCGGGTTTCGTGCGGGTCGCCGATGACGGAGCGCTGCTGTGGCCGGACTTCTCGGGTAACCGGTTCTTCAACACGCTCGGCAACCTCGCCCTCGACCCGCGCGCCGGCCTGCTGTTCGTGGATTTCGAAATCGGAGACGTCCTGCAACTCGCAGGCAACACCGAGACCTTGTGGGACGGACCGGAGCTCACCGCCTTCCGCGGGGCCGAGCGGCTGGTGCGCTTCACGCCGGCGATGGCGGTTCTGCGCCGTGGCGTCCTGCCGACCCGCTTCGCCCCGCAGGACCCCTCTCCGGTCCTGGTTTCAACCGGAACGTGGGAAGAGGCCGACAGAACCCTGGCGGCGGTGGCGGATCGCGACACCTACCGCCGTTTCGCCGTCGCCTGCATCGCCGACGAGAGCGAGACGATCCGCTCGTTCTATCTGCGACCGGCGGATGGCGGCGGCGTCGCTCCGCACGCGGCCGGCCAGTATCTGCCGGTGCGCCTCACCATACCGGGACTGGGCCGGCCGGCACTGCGGACCTACACGGTCTCCGACGCAGCCCAGCCCGAAACACTGCGCATCTCGGTCAAACGCGAGCCGGAGGGCGTTGTCTCGAGACACCTGCACGATTGCGTCCGGGTCGGCGACACGATCGAGGCGATGGCGCCGCGCGGCGATTTCGTGCTGAACACGACGTCCGAGCGGCCGGTGGTACTGCTCTCCGCCGGTGTCGGGATCACGCCGATGATCGCCATGCTCAACGAGCTGGTGCGCGAGGGCGCAAGGACCGGGAATTTCCGACAGATCTTCTTCATCCACGGCGCACGCGACGGCTCGGAGCAAGCCTTCGCGCGACACCTGCACCGGCACGCGCTGTATACGCCCGGCGTGAACCTCCACATCCGCTACAGCCGGCCCCGCGCCCGCGATGTGATCGGCGAGGACTACGCCAGCGCCGGCCGGGTCGACCTCGCGCTGGTCCAGGGGTTGCTGCCGTTCGGGGACTACGACTTCTACCTGTGCGGCCCGGGTGCGTTCGTCGCCGACCTGCATGCCGGCCTGCGCGGCCTGAATGTGGCAGACGACCGGATCCGCTACGAGTTCTTCGGCCCGTCTTCGCTGCCGAACCATGCCGATACGCCGGACGCCGATCCGGCGGAGGTCAGCTTCGCCGAGAGCGGCCGGACGGCGACCTGGACACCGGACAGCGGCTCGCTCCTGGAACTCGCCGAGACGTCGGACGTGGCGGCGGACTTCTCCTGCCGGTCCGGACGCTGCGGCACCTGCGCGGTACGGGTCCTGTCGGGAGAGGTCGGCTACGCGGCCCCGACCGAGACGCCGCCACCGGACGGGTACGCCCTGCTCTGCCGGGCATACCCGCTGGGACCGGTGGTACTGGAAGCCTGAGCGCCTACCCCTCGACCGGCTCGGTGCCGCACCAGTCGGCGACGAACAGGGCGATGGCCTTGGTCGACTCCCGGATCGACTCGATGCTCACCCGCTCGTCGAAACCGTGCACGTTCTCCGCGTGAGCGCCGTACACGAGACAGGGGATGCCGGCGTAGAGGACGAAGACCCGGCTGTCGATATAAGCGGTGGCGATCCGCTCCTCGAGTTTCGCGCCGGACACCGCCTCGTGCTGCCGCGCCAGGGTCAGCTCCGCCTCGCTGCCCGGCTCAAGGTCGTAGCCCTCGGTGAAGAAGCCGTTGAACTCGACCTCCGGCGGGCTGTTGGAGAGGAACGGGTGATTGGCCGAGGCCTTGCGGATCGTGTCCTCGATGTCGCGCGCCATCTCCTGCGGCTTGAAGCCCGGGAAGTAGGAGACCCGGCAGTCGAAGGTGCACCAGGCCGGCACCGAGGAGGCCCAGTCGCCGCCCTCGATCTTGCCGACGTTCAGGTTGATCGGATGCTTGGCGTCCCTGTAGTTCTTCGTCTCGCCCTTCTTGGCGTTCCAGCGCGCCTCCAGCTCCTTCAGATCCTTCATCAGGTCGTAGGCGGCAAGGATCGCGTTGGAGCCGCTGCCGGCGGTGGCCACGTGCACCGGGAAGCCGCGAACATGGACGCGGAACCAGGTCACGCCCATGACGGCGCGGTTCACATGGCCCGAAGACGGCTCGCTGATCAGGCAGGCATCGGCGGTGTAGCCGCGCACGAGCGTGGCGAGCGCGCCGTTGCCGGTGCTCTCCTCCTCGCAGACGCTTTCCAGATGCACCCGCCCGGCGGGTTGGACGCCGGCCGCCTTCAGCGCGTCGAGGGCGAACATGTTGGAGACCACGCCGGCCTTCATGTCGCCGGCGCCGCGGCCGTACATCCAGTCGCCCTCGATGCGCGGCTGGTAGGGCGGGCTCGACCACATGTCGAGCGGGCCTTCGGGCACCACGTCGACATGACCGTTCAGCACCAGGGAGCGCCCGGTCTCGCTGCGCGGTCGGTGCGTGCCGACGACATTCCAGGCGTTGGAATAGTCGACCTTGATCGGCGAGAAGCCTTCGTGGTGCTTGATGTCGTCCTCGCGCACCAGCCAGCGGTCGACGGCGTAGCCGCGCTTGGCCATGGCCTCGGCCATGAGGTCCTGGGCGAGGTGTTCCTGGCCGCGGATCGACGGGCGGGAAACCAGCTCCTTGGTGAACTCGATCTGAGAGTCGAAGGCAGCGTCGACGGCGTCGGTAATGCGCTTGGCAAGCGCGGGGTCGAGCTGTCCTGGAGCGGAGGCATTCATCGTACGATCCTTCGGCCGGTTGGGAGGGGACGTGGCCGAAGGATCGTACGGTGCGCGACGGACGCGCAAGACGTGGAAACCGAAAGGGTATCAGGCGGAGATGTCGACGATCTGACCGAGACCGACGGAGGACGGCGCGACGGCCTGGAGGTCTCCGATCCCCGCCCCCGCCTGACCCGGTCGGGCACTGCCGGTCCGCGGCTCCTGAACCGCGCTGGCGCTCGCCTCCGTCCCGGTAGCCGGCTTGGCCGGCCCCTGGATCTGGAAGCTCTGCGGGCTGGCGGGCTGGCCCGCCGGGCTGCCGGTCTGAATGGTCGCCGTCTGGATGTTGCCCTGGGCCGAGCCCAGGGACTGGTTGGCCTGGACACCCTGGAGCTGGCTCAGCCCCTGGGTTCCGAAGCCGGCGCCGGCACTGATGCCGCTGATCGCCATGGCACGTCCTCCGTAGAGTTCCCCGTTGTCCTGAGTGAACTATCGGCCGAGGACCTGAAGATTTCGTAAACGTGGAAATTAAATCGTCAGAATGGCGAAGAAACTTTTGCCATGCGGCGAACCGTTCAGTAGCACCCCGCCGTCCGGCCGCGCAGTTTCGCCAGGCCCAGCACCGCGTCGATGGTCGGGGTCGCCACGCCGGTCAGCCGGCCGAGTTCCTGCACCGCCGTCACCAGGGCGTCGATCTCCATCGCCCGCCCCCGCTCCAGATCCTGCAGCATCGACGTCTTATGCGCGCCGACGGCCGCCGCGCCGGCGATCCGCTTGTCGACGTCGATGGCGAACTTCACGCCCAGGGCCTCACCGATGGCCTGTCCTTCCAGCATCATCGCCCGAGCGACGGCACGGGTTTCCCCGAAGCCGCAGATCTCCTCGAGCGTCGCGCCGGTAAGCGCGCTGATCGGGTTGAACGACAGGTTGCCCCAGAGCTTCACCCAGATCTCGTCGCGGATGCGGGGCCGGACCGGCGCCTTGAGGCCGCCCGCCCGCATCGCTTCCGACAGCGCCTGCACGCGCCCGGTTTTTTCGCCTGTCGGCTCGCCCAGGGTGAACCGGTCGCCGTCCTGATGGGTGACGACTCCCGGTTCCTCGATCTCGCAGGCCGGATAGACGACGCAGCCGATCGCCCGCTCCGGCCCCAGCGTGTCCCACTGCACGCCGCCGGGATCGACGCTTTCCAGACACGTTCCCTCCAGATCGCCGCCGAGGCCGTGAAAATACCACCACGGCACGCCGTTCACCGCCGTGACCACGGTCGTGCCGTCGTGGAACAGCGCCGTCATGCGCTCCGCAACCGCCGGCACCGAATGGGCCTTCAGCGCGACGATCACGTGGTCCTGGGGACCGAGTTCCGCCGGATCCTCCGACGCCGCCAGTCTGACCGTGCGGCGCTCACCATCCTTGAGCAGGGTCAGGCCGTTCTCCCGGATCGCCGCCAGGTGCGGGCCGCGGGCGACAAGGCTGACCTCGCATCCCGCCTCGGCCAGAGAGACGCCAAGATAGCCGCCGATGGCGCCGGCGCCGTAGATGCACACCCGCATCGATCAGTCCTCCCCCATCAGTCTTCGAGGCCGAGCTTCTTGGCCAACCCGATACGCTGCAGCTTGCCGGTGGCGCCTTTCGGAATCTCGTCGAGGATCACCAGCCTGCGCGGGACCTTGAAGTCAGCGAGGCGGGTGGAGACGAAGTCCTTCAGATCCTGTTCGGTCGCGGACTTGCCCTCGCCGAGCACGACGGCCGCCCCGACCTCCTCGCCGAGCTTGGGGTGGGCGACGGCGAAGGTGACGGCCTGGGCCACCGCCTCGTGGTCCATCAGCACCTCGTCGACCTCGCGCGGGGCGATCTTCTCACCGCCCCGGTTGATGATCTCCTTCAGCCGGCCGGTGATGGAGAGATAGCCCTCGGCATCGAATCGGCCCTCGTCCCCCGTTCGGAACCAGCGCCCGCCCCCGTCCGGGTCGGCCGGAAAGTTTTCGGCGTTGGCCTGGGGGTTGTTCTCGTAGCCAGCGGTGACGTTGGGACCGCGGATCACGATCTCGCCGGCCTCGTCCGGGCCGACGAAATTGCCGGCGGCATCCATCAGCCGTATCTCCGGCCCGGCGGCGACGCCGACGGTGCCCGGCTTGCGCGCGGCCGGCGGCAGCGGGTTGGAGGCCATCTGGTGGGACGCCTCGGTCATGCCGTAGCTCTCGATCACCGGACAGCCGAAGACCTCCTCGAGTTCGCCCATGACCTGGGGCGGCAGCGAGGACGAGGACGAGCGGATGAAGCGCAGGTTCATCTGCGCGATCTGGTCCCTGTTCCGCGACGCCCGGCTCAGGATCGCCTGATGCATGGTCGGTACCGCCGTATACCAAGTCGGCTTGACCTCCTCGAACTGCGGGAAGATGCGCAGCGCGTTGAAACCGGGTGCGCAGTGCACCGACGCGCCGGCCCGCATGGAGGCGCTGACCGCGGCCATCAGGCCGTGAATGTGGAACAGCGGCATGATGTTGAGGCACCGGTCCGCCCGACTCAGCGCCAGGGAGGCCGCGATGTGCCCCGCCGAACTCGCCAGGTTGGCGCCGGACAGGGGAACGATCTTCGGGCGCGACGTGGTGCCGGACGTGTGCAGGACCAGGGCCGTGTCTCCCGGACCGGCCAAGGGCGCGTCACCTGCCAGCGGGCTCTCGACCGCCAATGTGAAACTGCCCGCCGGGTCGGTCTCGTTCTCGGTCAGTTCGATCACCACCGCCCCGTGACGCTCTGCGACGGCCCGCGCCGGCGTGTCATCGCCGGCGGCGACGATCACCGCCTTGGCCTTCAGGTCGGAGATGTAGAAGTCGAACTCGTCCTCGCGGTAGCCGGGGTTCAGCGGTGCGGCGGCCGCGTGGGCGGCGACGGCAAGGAAACACGACGCCATCGCCGGCCCGTTCGCCAGCACGATGCCGACCCGGTCCCCCGGCGCGATGCCGGCCCCGGCCAGTGCCCGCCCGGTCGCCGCCACCTGCGCGCGCAACGCGGCATAACTCAGGTCGGCGCGCCCCGGCGCCCCGATGGCGGGATCGCCATCGGCACCGACCTGAAGCAGCTCAAATACGGTTGTCGGCGTGGCCATGCGCGTCTCTCCCCGATGCGGTTCTTGTTTGTTGGGGACAGCATGGAACCGAACGGGGCGCGGGCGCAACGGCAGGTGTTCGACGCGCCCGGTCCGTTACCCGTCACCCCGGCCTGACCGAAAGGTCGCCGGGGTGACGAGGTGAAGCGGAAGCGACCGCTCAGGTGATATGGGCGCCGCGGGTCTCCACGTAGACGGCGTAGAGCGACTGGCTCGCCGTCATGAACAGCCGGTTCCGCTTGGTCCCGCCGAAGCATACGTTGGAACAGATCTCCGGCAGCTTGATCTGGCCGATGCGATCGCCGTTCGGGGCGAAGACATGCACCCCGTCATAGCCGTCGCCGACCCAGCCGGCGCTCGACCAGACGTTGCCGTCCTCGTCGCAGCGGATGCCGTCGGCGAACCCGACCTTGCCGTCCCATTCCATGCTAGCGAACGTCCGCGCGTTGGAGAGCTTTTCTCCGTCGATGTCGAACTGCCAGATCTGGCTTTTCGCCTCGGGATAGTGCGACACGCCGGTATCGGCCACGTACAGCTTCTTGTAGTCGTGGGAGAAGCAGAGCCCGTTCGGCTTGAACGGCTGGTCGGCGACCAGCGTGATCGCGCCGGAGTTGGCGTCGATCCGGTAGACCGCCTCCTTGCGGTTCGGCTGCACCGAACCGGTGTCGAGCCGGTGTCCCTCGTAGTTCATCAGGCCGCCATAGCCGGGATCGGTGAACCAGATCGACCCGTCATCGGGATGGACGACCGCATCGTTCGGCGCATTGAACTCGCCCCCCTCGAAGCTGTCGGCCAGCACCGTGATCGAGCCGTCATACTCGTAGCGCACCACCCGGCGATTGCCGTGCTCGCAGGCGATCTGCCGGCCGCGATAGTCGAAGGTGTTGCCGTTCGAGTTGCCCGACGGATAGCGGAAGCGACGAGTCGTCTGCCCCTCCTCCTCGACCCAGCGCAGCTGCTCGTTATTGGGGATGTCGCTCCAGATCAGGTAGCGGCCCACCCCGTTCCAGGCCGGGCCTTCGGCCCAGAGCGTCCCGGTATACAGCCGCTGGATCGGCGTATTGCCGAGCTTGTACTTGAACCGCGGGTCGAGCGGAATGACGTCCGGCTCCGGATAGCGCACGGGGTCGGCGTTTGGACCGAAGTTCCGGGCAAAGGCCTCCGGCGCCATCGCCGTCGTCGCGGCGACGGCCGCTGCCGCCGACAGAAACGCACGGCGATTGAAACCGCCGGGCCTGCCCTCCTCCTCGGACTCCCGACTGTCGCCGCCGGACGGCGGCTGCGAACGCTTGATCATGATAACCTCCCGATGTTTCTTGCTTTTTGCGACGGTCGCCGGTCCTGCTGGACGGGCGGCTCGCCGTGCCGGGAAGCCTACACCATCTTTGCGCGTGCGATCAGCGTGAAGTTCAGGCGGGCCGGATGTCCTGAGTGCCGCGCCTGGCATCGAGTTCGCTGGGCTCCAGGTCGCAGTGCAGGACGACGAAGGGAAACTCCTCCTTGACCGCGTCGTGCAGCCGATGCGCGACCGTGCGCAGGGTGGCGTGCACGGTCTTGCCCGACCGCAGCTCCGCCACGTAGGCCATCTGGCGCAGATCGTAGACCACCCGGCACGGCACCAGCAGGCCGAGCGGCAGATAGTTCTGGCGTTCCTCCTCACCGGTCGCCAGACGCTCCGCGGCGGCGCGCAGGTCGGCCATGCGCGGTTCGACCGCGGCCCGGGTCTCAGCCGGAAGGCTCTCCAGGTACCAGGGGTGGAAGCCGTGCCGCCAGGTCAGCAGCGGCATCTCGCAGTAACCGTTGCGATGACGCTGAAGGTCGCGGAACGACCCGAAGTCCAGCAGAAACTGACACTCGAACGTCGCGAACGACCCGGCCCTGCGCGGCAGCGGCTCGTATTTCGGCCGGTCGGTGAACACTCGCCGGTCGAGCAGGTCGATCCCGCCGTGGTCGGCGGAGCACACATACGCAAACGCGGGATGATCCTCCTGCCCCCTGTAATATGCCCCGGCACCGGCTGCCATCCGGCGATAGGCGGACTGCTCGGGATAGTCCTTGTGGCTGAAGGATCCCGGATAGCGATCCTTCAGCCCGGCGAGGATCTCGGCCGCGACCGCGCGGGTCTCGGAGAGCGGATGCGCCGCGAGATCGCGCAGGTGATCGGCCGCCTGGCGCAGGTTCGTGGTCCACGACAGCTGCGAGTGGATCCCCGCCGGCAGGAAACCGCGGGCGATGTCGAAGGCTCGCGCCTCAAGCGTCTTGGCCCAGACCGTCTCCTTCACCCCGTCGGGACACGGACGGGTCGCCCGCAGTTCCGCCAGCGTCTCGGCGTTGACCTGGGCGTACAGGTCGAGCCAGCCGCGGATCACCGCCTCGGAATCGGCGCTGCCGACGGGATCGCTGAAGCCCTGCCGGGAGAAGTCGAGGTACCGGGTCGAGGTCTCCTGTCCGAAATAGAGCGGCGTGTCCTGGACCGCCTTGCAGGTGAGGATCGAGACGTCCTCGATGAAGACGGTGGTGAACCCGCAGTCGCCGATGGACTCGTGGCCGTAGCCGACGTAGTAGCTTTCCATAAACTTGCGAAAGCCGCGCTCCTGCACGCGGGCAAGGTGATCGACCACGCTCGCCGCCGAGCGGCTGTACAGCGCCTGCAGCATGGCGTTCGCTTCCGGCGTGACCTCGTCCTCGATCACTATCCGCATGGCACGCTTCCCTCGTGCGACCGACATCGAAAACGTGGACCGATGGCCGCAAACCGATCCCGACCGCAATATATTGCGGTCCCGATCGCTTCGCACCCCAGTTGTTGTCGCGCGCGGTGTTCGGTGACGGACCTCCACCGGGTCAGGCCGGTGGCACCGGTCCCCGCCAACCGAATCGCCCCTTCCAGGTGCGGGGCCTACCGGGTATGACCGTGTCCGTGGTCCGGTGCCGTCACGATGCCATGGGCGCCCGTAGTTGTTTAAGAATTAGTTTAATTTTTTGTGTTCTAAGGTATGACTTCGTTTCGGACCTTAGGCTCAAGAGATTCACCGATGACCGCGAGCGACGGAAGCTTCGCCAAGGACGTCTATAAGATACCCGCCGCGGCGACACCGTCGATCGTGCTGGCGTCGCTTGTCTCGAATCTGATGGCGACGGGACTGCCGATCGCCATTCTGATCATCTACGACCGGGTGCTGCCCAACGCCTCGGAATACACCCTCAGCCTGCTGACGGCCGGCGTGCTGGGCGCGATCCTGATCGACGTCCTGATCCGCATCGCCCGCGGCGCCATCGTCGGTCATCGAGCCGCGCGTTACGGCCACCGGGCCTTTCTCGGCGCCATGGAACGCGTGCTCGCCGCCGACCCTCGGCACTTCCAGTCGGATTCGACCGCCCTGCATCTGGAGCGGCTCGGCGCCATCGACGCGATCCGGGAGTCGCGGGCCGGCTACCTGCCTCAGCTTCTGGTCGATTTCCCGTTCTTCATCCTGTTCGTGGCGCTGGTCTTCGCCATCGGCGGACCGCTCGGCTTCGTGCTGCTCGGCTTCGTCGGCATCACGGCCGTGGCCGCCGTCGTCTCCGGCCTGAGCGTGCGCAGCCGGATGGAGGCGCGACAGACCAACAACTCCGCCCAGTCCAACTTCCTGATGGAGGTCCTGAGCGGCATCGCCACGATCAAGTCCTATGCCATGGAGCCGCTGATCAAGCGGCGCTACGAACGGGTAATGGAGTCCAGCGCGACGATCACCGCCAAGCTCGTCCAGGGCAGCATATCGGCCCAGGCGCTCACCAATCTCGTCACCCAGGCGGCACAGATCTCGATCGTCGCGGCCGGCAGCCTCGCCGTCATCGACGGGAACATGACGATCGGCGGTATCGCCGCCTGCATGCTCCTCACCGGACGGGCCCTGCAGCCGTTGAACCGGGCGTCGATGCTGTGGAGCCAGTATCAGTCGGTGCGCATCGCCAAGCAGCGGATCCGCGAGCTGGAGGCCACGCCGACGATCAGCGCCGGCGGCGGCATCGCGCGCGATACGCTGCATGGCACCATCGAGTTCCGCGACGTCGACTTCGGCTACAGCAACGGCCGCACGGTCTTCGAAGGATTGAACCTGGCGGTCGACTCCGCCGAGACCGTGCTGATCTCCTCGCGCGGAAACTGGGGCGGCAAGTCCACGCTGCTGGCGCTGGCGGGGCACATCCTGCTGCCCGACCGCGGCACGGTGCTGTACGACAATATCGAGGCGGAGGCCTTCGACGACGAGTGGCTGCGCTCGCGGATCGCCTATCTCGGGCAGAATCCGGCGCTCTTCGAGGGAACGATCCTCGACAACATCACCGGCTTCGATCCCTCCCCCGAGCATGTCGAGGTGGTCGAGGACGTGGCCGAGGAACTCGGGCTCACCGAGGCGGTGTCGAAACTGCCGCTCGGCTTCCAGACCGAGGTGCGGGCGACCGGCACCGATACGTTGCCGGCGTCGATCCGCCAGCAGATCCCGATCGTGCGTGCCCTGGCCCGGTTCCCGGACATCATCCTGATCGACGAGTGCAACTCGAACCTGGACCGCGATGCCGACGACCGGTTCCGCGCCGCCCTGGCGCACCGCCAGACCAGCACGACGATCCTCATGGTGACGCCGCGCCCGTCGTTCCAGGCCCTCGCCCACCGCGAGATCACGATCGGAAGCGACGTCGTCGGTGCGGCCGAGGCCCACGACGCTCCGACCGTCGACGTCCGCGCGGAACTGCGTGTACTCGCCGCGACCGGGAGTCAGCCGTGAGCAGCATGGTGATCCGCGACGGCCTCGCCGAGGCTCTGCGCCAGGAGGAGATGGGACGCTTCGAGCAGGCGTCCGACTTCGCCGCGTGCCTGATGCCGCTGCTGACCGCGCTCGGCTGGATGCGCGACGCCGATGCGCTGCTTCGGGCCCTGCCGCACGTGGCCGAGCGCGTGGATCTGATCGACTTCCGCAACATCCTGGCCGAACTCGGGTATGTCAGCGTCCGCCACAAGGGCAACGCCGCCAACATCGACCCGCGCCTGACGCCCTGCCTGTTCGTCACCGATTCCGGTGTTCCTCTGGTGATCCTGAGCAGAAGCGGCGGCGAGGTGACGGCGTTCGACAGCCGCACGCGCGAGGTCGTGCGCTTCCGCGCCTCGCGGGTGGTCGGCTACTTCTACACCTTCGCCCGCGATCAGGACGACGGCGACGCGGCGGCGCAGGAGACGTCCTTCGTCGGCACGCTGTTCCGTCGGTTCCGGCGCGAGATCGCCATGGTGGCGATCACCAGCGTCATCGGCTCGCTGTTCGGCGTGATCGTGCCGATCTTCGTCATGACCGTCTACGACAGCGTGATTCCCGCCGCCTCCGCGCAAAGCCTCTACTGGCTGCTCCCCGGCGTCGCCCTCGCCCTGTTCGTCGACTACTGCCTGCGGCAGATCCGCGGCGCGTCCGTCGCCCACATTGCCGGCCGCATCGACTTCCTGCTGTCGACCGAAGTGTTCCGAAAGATCCTGTCCCTGCCGCCGACCGGATCCGAAGGCAATACCCTCGGGGCCCAGCTCTCCCGCTTCCGCGGGTTCCAGGGCCTGCGCGACATCATGAACTCGCCGGTCGTCACCCTGGCGCTCGAAGTGCCGCTGATCGTCATGTCTGTCCTGGTGATCGCGGTCATCGCCCAACCGATCGTGATCGTCCCGCTGGTCGGGCTGGTATGCATCGGCCTCATCGCCGCCCTGTTCGTACCCGCGATCCAGCGGGCCGAGCGCCGCTCCGCCTCCGCCCGCGCCGCCCGCGACCAGCTCGCGACCGAGGTGATCTCCAAGCAGCGCAACGTCCGCGCGACGGTGATGGGGCCGGCCTTCATGGAACGGCTGCGACCGCTCTCCGCCCGTACGGCGCTGGAACGCAACAAGGCGGCCCGCCTCAACACCACGCTGCAGTCGCTGCTTCATGGCGTGCTCATGGCGACCGGTCTCATGACCCTGTTCTTCGGCGCCGAGGCGGTGATCAATCAGACCATGACCACCGGCGCCCTGGTGGCGTCCATGGCGCTGGTGTGGCGCATCCTCGTCCCCGTGCAGATCGGCTGCCAGAGCCTGCCCCGCCTCGCCCAGACCCGGACCACAATCGGCCAGGTCGACCGGCTGATGCGGGCGAAGTCGGAGGATTCGTCGACGGACGCCCGGGTCGCCGACCATCGCTTCACCTCGAGCATCGCCGTCCGCCGGGTCTCGGTGCGCTACAATCAGGACGCCGATCCTGCACTGCTGGCCATCTCCATGGACGTGAAACCGGGAGAGATGGTCGCCCTGATCGGCCCGAGCGGCTCCGGAAAATCCACCCTGCTCAAGGTGATGGCCGGCCTGCTGCGCCCACAGGCCGGGACGATCTCGTTCGGTGGCGTCGAGATGCGCCACCTCGGCGCGGTCGAGCATCGCCGCAATGTCGGTTACCTGTCACAGACCACCGACCTGTTCCACGGCACCATCGCCCAGAACCTGCGCCTCGCCCGGCCCGACGCGCCGTTCCAGGCGCTGCGCGACGCCTGCGACCGGGCCGGCGTGCTCGACGAGATTGAGAGCCTCCCGGAAGGGTTCGAGACCGTGGTCGGCGACGAGAAGAGCGTCAACCTGCCGGAGAGCTTCCGCCAGAAGCTCTCGATCGCCCGGATCTGGCTCAAGGACAGTCCCGTCATGCTGCTCGACGAACCGGCCCAGAACCTGGATGTCACCGGCGACGCCGCACTGACCCGTGAATTGCAGACCCTCAAGGGGCATCGCACGATCTTCTTCGTGACGCACCGGCCGAGCGCGATGCGCCTTGCCGACCGCGTCTTCGAACTGAACCAGGGTCGCCTCACCGAGATGAAGCGCGACTCCCTCTCGATCTCCGGGACACCCAGCTCATGAGCAACGCCCCCGTCCCCGCCCGCCAAAACCGGGCCGCCGGCACACCGGCCGTGCGCCGCACCTCCTACCTCGCCCAGTCGATCCACCTGGAGGAGAGCAGCTCACCGCGGCTGATCCGGCTGACCATCCTGCTGATGGCCTTCGCGGTGGCCGGCGCCATCGCCTGGGCCGCCACGGCGCGGCTCGACCAGGTCGCGCGGGCCGACGGCGAGGTCATCCCCTCCACCAACGTCACCGTCCTGCAGCATCTGGAAGGCGGTATCATCGACCAGGTGCTCGTGCGTCCCGGCGACATCGTCGAGTCCGGGGAGACAGTCATACGCATGAGCGCGACCGGCGCCGGCTCGGAACTGCGCCAGCTGCGCACCCGCGAGGCCGCGCTTTCGCTGCGGCTCGAGCGGCTGTACGCGCGGATCCAGGACCGCGATCCGGATTTCTCGCCCTGGAGCGGCACCTACCGCGACCTCGTGGCCGAGCAGGTCGAACTGCTCAGCGCCAGCCGCGAGACCCGCCGGAACCGGATGCAGCTGTTCGAGGAGCAGCTCAAGGATCAGAACATCCAGCTCAAAACGCTGTTGTCTCAGCGGGGCACGATCCAGGAGAGCATCAAACTCGTCGAGGAGGAGGAACGGCTGCGGAAGGAGCTCCTCGAGAAAGGGCTGACCCGCCGCTTCACCTATCTCGACGTCCTGCGCGACCTGAACAGGACCCGTGGCCAGTTGGTTCAGCTCGACGGCCTGATCTCGCGGACCCGCCAGGAGATCGCCGAGATCGAGGCCCGCCGGGTCTCCTTCGAGAGCACGAACGACACCCAGGCACTCGCCGAGATCAGCCAGATCTCCGCCGAGCGGGCCGAGGTCGTCGAATCGATCCGCCGTTTCGAGGATCGGGTTGCCCGCCTCGAGATCACCTCGCCGGTGCGCGGCGTCGTGCAGGAACTGGCCTTCACAAGTCCCGGCGCCGTTGTCGCACCCGGCGCCGCGGTGGCGCAGATCGTCCCGATCGACGACGAACTCGTGGTCGAGGTGCTGCTGAATCCCAAGGACGTGGCCTTCGTCTCGCCCGGACAGGCGGCGACGGTGCGGGTGACCGCCTACGATTTCGCGCAGTTCGGCGGGATGCCGGGCAAGGTGGAGCGCATTTCGCCGACGACGATCACCACGGACACGGGCGCCAGCTTCTACACCGTGGTCATCCGACTGGACCACAATCACGCCGGCGAGACCCCCGGCGAGCGCCTGGTGCTGCCGGGAATGATCGTGCAGGCCGATATCCGGACCTCGGACCGCACCCTGCTCGACTATCTGGCCAAGCCCATCACCCGCGCCTTCCAGGTCGGCTTCACCGAGCGCTGACCCGGTTGGTGGTCGGAGGAAGGCGCCGGCGATCCGGCGCCGCAGGAGCATCAGGGGAAGCAGGCCGCAGGGCGACGCGCGTCACGGACGTCGTGGCAGGCAGCGCCCTCCAACCGTATAAGGTTGGAGTAGGTTCTCACGAGCCGATGTTCCGATCCGATCGTGATTTTCTCTGTTTTTAATGGCTTAGAGCGCGATCGCTTCAGATCAATTCGATCTGAAGCGATCGCGCTCTAGGCTCTCCGCAGGTTTGGCTCTCCGGCAGTCCGCCAATCGTTGGTCATAACGGATAAGGGAGCCTCCCGGACATCCGCGCGCGCTTCACGGTTCAGATGGAAGCATCTGATCGCGATCCGCTCACGGAACCGAGATGGTCCCAGGAGGCAACCCGGGGGGCCGGGCAACCTGGGGGCGGGCAGCCCGGCGGCTGCCGGTCCGGGCGGTCAGCCCAGACCGGCGACCTGCATGTTGCTGTCGAGGTCCTCGACCATCGGCTCGCCGCCGCCGTCACCGCTGTCGCCATCACTCCAGCCGTCGCCGCCGTCATCGCCCTCGGAGCCTTCCTCGCCGCCGCCGACGTCATCGCCCGCCTCGTTCTCGCTCAGCGAGACCCAGTCGTCGTTCTGATCGGACGCGTCGCCCGACTCGACCTCGGCGAACAGGGCGGCATCTTCGTCGGCATCGTCGCCGTAGAGGACATCGTCGCCATGGCCGCCGATCAGCGTGTCGTCATCGGCACCGCCGGACAGCGTGTCGTCGCCGTTACCGGCCGACAGGGTGTCATTGCCCGAACCGCCGGACAGTTCGTCGTCGTCGTGGCTGCCGACGAGCGCATCGTCACCGGCACCGCCCACAAGGGTGTCGTCCGCGTTGCCGCCGGACAGGGTGTCATTGCCCGAGCCGCCCGACAGGATATCGGCGTCATGGCTGCCTTCCAGCACGTCGTTGCCGGCGCCGCCTGTCAGCGAATCCTGCCCGTTGCCACCCTCCAGCGTATCGTCGCCCGAGCCGCCGTAGAGCGCGTCGTCGCTATGGCTTCCGTCCAGTGCATCGTTGCCGGCGCCGCCGGACAGGGTGTCGCTGCCGTTGCCGCCGTTCAGGTCGTCGTTCCCCTCGCCGCCGGAGATCAGGTCGTTGCCGTGACTGCCGTTCAGGGTGTCGTCGCCATCGGAGCCGGTGATCGTCTCGTCCGCCTGACCGGCACTTCCTGCATCAGCCTCTGATCCGGCAGGTTCACCGCCTCCGCCGCCGCCGTTTCCGCCGTCGCCCGGCTGACCGCTGCCGAAATACAGGTCCGTGGTCTCGCCGTCGGTCTCGGCCGAGACCGAGTCGTAGTCGCCGGTCATGGAGAAGCTGGTGTCGCCCGATCCGTCGCCGTCCTGGTCGACCGTGACCTGGGTCGTCTCGCCGTCGGACTCCACGGCCACGTTCTCGGCGGTCACGGAACCGGCCACCCGGACGATGTCCTGATTGTCGTAGTCGGTTACCAGATCGCCATCGGTCGCGACGAAGGTATCCGCTCCGGTCCCGCCAGCCATGGTATCGGCCCCGGCCCCGCCGTCGATCAGATCGTCGCCATGGCCACCCGACAGCGTGTCACTGCCGGAACCGCCGTAGATCGTGTCGTCGCCATTGCCGCCGACCAGAAGGTCGTTGCCGCCTTCGGCCGCGGTCAGGGTATCGTCGCCGGCACCGCCGGTCAGGGTGTCGTCACCGTCCCCACCGGTCAGCGTGTCGTCGCCGGCGCCGCCGCTGAGGCTGTCATTGGCCTCGCCGCCGGTCAGCGTGTCGTTGCCGACACCGCCGGTGAGGCTGTCCGCCAGCACCTCCGGTCGATCGTCGTCGATCGCGAGATCCGCTGTGGCGGGATCGTTGCTGGCACCGTGCTCGTCCTCGACCACGACGCTGATCCGCGCCTCGCTTTCGCCGGACGGAGTGTCGGAAAGGGTCAGCGACACCGAGCGCAGCAGTTCGGTGTAGAGCGCCGGCGAGGCGTCGCCCTGGAACGAGACGACGACACTGCCATCCTCCTGTGCCGAGACCGTCGCGGTGACGCCGGCAATGGATGTGCCGACCGTGACCGTTCCGGCACTGCCCAGGTTGTCCACCCGGACTTCGGCGCGGGTGATCGAGTCCTCGCGATCGTCGTCGCTGACCTCCACCTGGGACAGCAGCGCGATGCTGCCGGGGCTGGCCTCGACGTCGCCGCCCACCGTGTCGAGCGACTCGCTGTTGCGGCCGCTGCCGATCATGGCGCTCTCGAAACCGCCGGCTTCGCCGATCGTCAGGCTGATCGCCTGGACACCGGAGACCACCGGGCCGCGATTGATGTCGGTAACCTCGCCGTCGACAACGAACTGCACGTTCTCGAAGCTGTCGATCTTCAGATCGAGCCCGTCGAACGCCTTCGTATCCTCGGCGTCGGCGGTACCGTCCCTGATGTCCTGGAAGTAGTCCTTGATGGCGAACGCATCGTCGCCAGCCCGACCTTCCAGTGCATCGGAGGACATCTCGACCCGCAGCGTATCGGTGCCGGCCCCGCCGCGGTAATCGTCGGTTCCCCGGGTGTTTCGGTTCGCATCCACGTCGAACACGCCGACATCGTTTCCGTCACCGAGATCCACGGTATCCGCACCGGCGCCGCCGGCCGCCGTGTCGTTGCCGGAACCGGCGACGATCTGGTCGTTGCCCGCGCCGCCCGAGAGCTGGTCGCGGCCGCTGCCTGCGCTGATCGTGTCGTTGCCGGCGCCGCCATCGACCTGATTGTTGCCGTCGCCGGCCCGCAACAGATCGTTGCCCGCTCCACCGGAAATCGTGTCGCGGCCGGAGCCGGCACTGACGATGTCGTCGCCCCGACCGGCCTCGACGCTGTTGTCGCCGGCACCGGCGACGATCGTGTCCTCACCCTTGCCGGTGCGGATCACGTCGCTGCCCGATCCGGCCACCACCCGGTTGTCGCCGTCCCCGGCATCCACGGTGTTGCGCCCCTCTCCGACCTCGATACGGTCGTCGCCCGAGCCTGCGGTCACGGCGTCGTTGCCACGGCCGGCATAGACCTGGTTGTCGCCCTTGCCGACATCGATGTCGTTGTTGCCGTCGCCGGCCCGCACCGTGTCGTCATGGTTGCCCGAAGAGATCGTGTCGGAGCCCGAGCCCGCCGAGATCTCGTTGTCGCCATGGCCGGCCGAGATCTCGTTATTGCCGTCGCCGGCACGGATGGTGTCGTCGCCCCCGCCCGCCGAAATGGTGTCCGAGCCGGAACCGGCACTCACGACATTGCGGCCGTCGCCGGCGTCGATCCGATTGTTGCCGTCACCGGCATGGATCGTGTCCCGTCCGGAGCCGGCGTCGATCACATCGTTGCCGGAGCCCGTGACCACCCGGTTGTCGCCGTTGCCCGCGTCGACGGTGTTCGTCCCGTCGCCGACCTCGACCCGGTCGTCGCCTGAACCCACCGTCACCGCATCGCTGCCGCGGCCGGCATACACCTCGTTGTCGCCGGAGCCGGCCCTGATCGTGTTGTTGCCGTCACCCGCGCGGATCGTGTCGTCGTCGTTCCCCGACGCGATGCTGTCCGACCCCGAACCCGCGCTCACCAGATTATCGCCGGAGCCCGCGTTCACCCGGTTGTTGCCGTCGCCGGCGTAGATCGTATCCCGACCAGAGCCGCCGGAGATCGTGTCGCGGCCCGAACCGGCCGACACATAGTCGTTGCCGGAGCCCGCAGCGACTCGGTTGTCGCCGTCGCCGGCATACACGGTGTCCCGACCCGAACCGGCCGTCACCGTGTCATTGCCGCTGCCGACGTCGACCCGGTCGTCGCCGGAACCCACCGTCACCGCATCGCTGCCGCGACCCGTCGTGACCTGGTTGTCCCCGTTGCCGGCACGGATCGTGTTGTTGCCGTCGCCCGCACGGATCGTGTCGTCGTCGTTCCCGGACGCGATGCTGTCCGACCCCGAACCCGCGCTCACAAGGTTGTCACCGGAGCCCGCGTTCACCCGGTTGTTGCCGTCACCGGCGTAGATCGTGTCCCGACCCGAACCGCCGGAGATCGTGTCGCGGCCGCTGCCAGCGCTCACGTAATCGTTGCCGGAGCCCGTCGTCACCCGGTTGTCGCCCGAGCCCGCCACGATCGTGTCGTCGCCACGGCCGGTCGCGATCCGGTCATTGCCGGACCCACTGACCACCCGGTTATCACCATCGCCCGCCGACACCGTGTTGTGGCCGTCGCCGACCTCAACCCGGTCGTCGCCGCCGCCAACCGTCACCGCGTCGCTGCCGCGGCCGGCATAGACCTCGTTGTCGCCGGAGCCGGCCTTGATCGTGTTGTTGCCGTCACCTGCACGGATGGTGTCGTCGTCGTTGCCGGATGCGATGCTGTCCGAACCCGAACCCGCGCTCACAAGGTTGTCGCCGGAGCCCGCGTTCACCCGGTTGTTGCCGTCACCGGCGTAGATCGTGTCCCGACCCGAACCGCCGGAGATCGTGTCGCGGCCGCTGCCAGCGCTCACGTAATCGTTGCCGGAGCCCGTCGTCACACGGTTGTCGCCCGAACCCGCCACGATCGTGTCGTCGCCACGGCCGGTCGTCACACGGTCGTTGCCGGACCCGCTGACCACCCGGTTGTCGCCGTCGCCCGCCGACACCGTGTTGTGGCCGTCGCCGACCTCAACCCGGTCATCGCCGCCGCCAACCGTCACCGCGTCGCTGCCGCGACCGGCATACACCTCGTTGTCGCCGTTGCCGGCTCGCACCGTATTGTTGCCGTCGCCCGCGCGGATCGTGTCGTCGTCGTTGCCGGACGCGATGCTGTCCGAACCCGAACCCGCGCTCACCAGGTTGTCGCCGTCGCCCGCGTTCACCCGGTTGTTGCCGTCGCCGGCGTAGATCGTATCCCGACCAGAGCCGCCCGAGATCGTGTCACGGCCCGAACCGGCCGACACATAGTCGTTGCCGGAGCCCGTCGTCACCCGGTTGTCGCCCGAGCCCGCAACGATCGTGTCGTCGCCACGGCCGGTCGTCACACGGTCGTTGCCGGACCCGCTGACCACCCGGTTGTCGCCGTCGCCCGCCGACACCGTGTTGTGGCCGTCGCCGACCTCGACCCGGTCGTCGCCGCCGCCAACCGTCACCGCATCGCTGCCGCGACCGGCATACACCTCGTTGTCGCCGTTGCCGGCTCGCACCGTATTGTTGCCGTCGCCCGCGCGGATCGTGTCGTCGTCGTTGCCGGACGCGATGCTGTCCGACCCCGAACCCGCGCTCACAAGGTTGTCGCCGGAGCCCGCGTTCACCCGGTTGTTGCCGTCGCCGGCGTAGATCGTGTCACGACCCGAACCGCCGGAGATCGTGTCGCGGCCGCTGCCGGCCGACACGTAGTCGTTGCCGGAGCCCGCAGCGACTCGGTTGTCGCCGTCGCCGGCATACACGGTGTCTCGACCCGAACCGGCCGTCACCGTGTCATTGCCGCTGCCGACCTCGACCCGGTCGTCGCCGGAACCCACCGTCACCGCATCGCTACCGCGACCCGTCGTGACCTGGTTGTCGCCGTTGCCGGCACGGATCGTGTTGTTGCCGTCGCCCGCACGGATCGTGTCGTCGTCGTTCCCGGACGCGATGCTGTCCGAACCCGAACCCGCGCTCACCAGGTTGTCGCCCGAGCCCGCGTTCACCCGGTTGTTGCCGTCACCGGCGTAGATCGTGTCCCGGCCCGAGCCGCCCGAGATTGTGTCCCGACCGCTGCCAGCGCTCACGTAATCGTTGCCGGAGCCCGTCGTCACCCGGTTATCGCCCGAGCCCGCCACGATCGTGTCGTCGCCACGGCCGGCCGCGATCCGGTCATTGCCGGACCCGCTGACCACCCGGTTGTCGCCATCGCCCGCCGACACCGTGTTGTGGCCGTCGCCGACCTCAACCCGGTCGTCGCCGCCGCCAACCGTCACCGCATCGCTGCCGCGACCGGCATACACCTCGTTGTCCCCGTTGCCGGCCTTGATCGTGTTGTTGCCGTCACCCGCACGGATCGTGTCGTCGTCATTGCCCGACGCGATGCTGTCCGACCCCGAACCCGCGCTCACAAGGTTGTCGCCGGAGCCCGCGTTCACCCGGTTGTTGCCGTCGCCGGCATAGATCGTGTCCCGGCCAGAGCCGCCAGAGATCGTGTCCCGGCCGCTGCCGGCCGACACATAGTCGTTGCCGGAGCCCGTCGTCACCCGGTTGTCGCCCGAGCCCGCAACGATCGTGTCGTCGCCACGGCCGGTCGTCACACGGTCGTTGCCGGACCCGCTGACCACCCGGTTGTCACCGTCGCCAGCCGACACCGTGTTGTGGCCGTCGCCGACCTCAACCCGGTCGTCGCCGCCGCCAACCGTCACCGCATCGCTGCCGCGACCGGCATAGACCTCGTTGTCCCCGTTGCCCGCACGGATCGTGTTGTTGCCGTCGCCCGCGCGGATCGTGTCGTCGTCATTGCCCGACGCGATGCTGTCCGACCCCGAACCCGCGCTCACCAGGTTGTCGCCGGAACCGGCGTTCACCCGGTTGTTGCCGTCCCCGGCGTAGATCGTGTCCCGGCCCGAGCCGCCCGAGATCGTGTCCCGACCACTGCCGGCCGACACGTAGTCGTTGCCGGAGCCCGTCGTCACCCGGTTGTCGCCCGAGCCCGCCACGATCGTGTCGTCGCCACGGCCGGTCGTCACACGGTCGTTGCCGGACCCGCTGACCACCCGGTTGTCACCGTCGCCAGCCGACACCGTGTTGTGGCCGTCGCCGACCTCAACCCGGTCGGCGCCGCCGCCAACCGTCACCGCATCGCTGCCGCGGCCGGCATAGATCTCGTTGTCGCCGTTGCCGGCCTTGATCGTGTTGTTGCCGTCACCCGCGCGGATCGTGTCGTCGTCGTTCCCCGACGCGATGCTGTCCGACCCCGAGCCCGCGCTCACCAGGTTGTCGCCGGAACCGGCGTTCACCCGGTTGTTGCCGTCGCCGGCGTAGATCGTGTCCCGACCCGAGCCGCCCGAGATCGTGTCGCGGCCGCTGCCGGCCGACACGTAGTCGTTGCCGGAGCCCGTCGTCACACGGTTGTCGCCCGAACCCGCCACGACCGTGTCGTCGCCACGGCCCGTCGTCACACGGTCGTTGCCGGACCCGCTGACCACCCGGTTGTCACCGTCGCCCGCCGACACCGTGTTGTGGCCGTCGCCGACCTCGACCCGGTCGTCGCCGCCGCCAACCGTCACCGCATCGCTGCCGCGACCCGTCGTGACCTGGTTGTCGCCGTTGCCGGCCTTGATCGTGTTGTTGCCGTCACCCGCACGGATGGTGTCGTCGTCGTTCCCCGACGCGATGCTGTCCGACCCCGAACCCGCGCTCACCAGGTTGTCGCCGGAACCGGCGTTCACCCGGTTGTTGCCGTCGCCGGCGTAGATCGTGTCACGACCCGAACCGCCGGAGATCGTGTCGCGGCCGCTGCCGGCCGACACGTAGTCGTTGCCGGAGCCCGCAGCGACTCGGTTGTCGCCGTCGCCGGCATACACGGTGTCTCGACCCGAACCGGCCGTCACCGTGTCATTGCCGCTGCCGACCTCGACCCGGTCGTCGCCGGAACCCACCGTCACCGCATCGCTACCGCGACCCGTCGTGACCTGGTTGTCGCCGTTGCCGGCACGGATCGTGTTGTTGCCGTCGCCCGCACGGATCGTGTCGTCGTCGTTCCCGGACGCGATGCTGTCCGAACCCGAACCCGCGCTCACCAGGTTGTCGCCCGAGCCCGCGTTCACCCGGTTGTTGCCGTCACCGGCGTAGATCGTGTCCCGGCCCGAGCCGCCCGAGATTGTGTCCCGACCGCTGCCAGCGCTCACGTAATCGTTGCCGGAGCCCGTCGTCACCCGGTTATCGCCCGAGCCCGCCACGATCGTGTCGTCGCCACGGCCGGCCGCGATCCGGTCATTGCCGGACCCGCTGACCACCCGGTTGTCGCCATCGCCCGCCGACACCGTGTTGTGGCCGTCGCCGACCTCGACCCGGTCGTCGCCGCCGCCAACCGTCACCGCATCGCTGCCGCGACCGGCATAGACTTCGTTGTCGCCCGAGCCGGCCTTGATCGTGTTGTTGCCATCGCCCGCGCGGATCGTGTCGTCGTCATTGCCGGATGCGATGCTGTCCGAACCGGAACCCGCGCTCACAAGGTTGTCGCCGGAGCCCGCGTTCACCCGGTTGTTGCCGTCGCCGGCATAGATCGTGTCCCGACCCGAACCGCCCGAGATCGTGTCGCGCCCCGAACCGGCCGACACGTAGTCGTTGCCGGAGCCCGTCGTCACCCGGTTGTCGCCCGAGCCCGCCACGATCGTGTCGTCGCCACGGCCGGTCGCGATCCGGTCGTTGCCGGACCCGCTCACCACACGGTTGTCGCCGTCGCCCGCCGACACCGTGTTGTGGCCGTCGCCGACCTCGACCCGGTCGTCGCCGCCGCCAACCGTCACCGCATCGCTGCCGCGACCCGTCGTGACCTGGTTGTCCCCGTTGCCGGCCTTGATCGTATTGTTGCCGTCACCCGCGCGGATCGTGTCGTCGTCATTGCCGGACGCGATGCTGTCCGAACCCGAACCCGCGCTCACAAGGTTGTCGCCAGAGCCCGCGTTGACGACGTTGTTGCCGTCCCCGGCATAGATCGTGTCCCGACCCGAGCCGCCCGAGATCGTGTCCCGACCGCTGCCGGCCGACACGTAGTCGTTGCCGGAGCCCGTCGTCACACGGTTATCGCCCGAGCCCGCAACGATCGTGTCGTCGCCACGGCCCGTCGTCACACGGTCGTTGCCCGAGCCGCTGACCACCCGGTTGTCGCCGTCGCCCGCCGACACCGTGTTGTGGCCGTCGCCGACCTCAACCCGGTCGTCGCCGCCGCCAACCGTCACCGCGTCGCTGCCGCGGCCGGCATAGACCTCGTTGTCGCCGGAGCCGGCCTTGATCGTGTTGTTGCCGTCACCCGCGCGGATCGTGTCGTCGTCGTTCCCCGACGCGATGCTGTCCGAACCCGAACCCGCGCTCACCAGGTTGTCGCCGGAGCCCGCGTTGACGACGTTGTTGCCGTCGCCGGCGTAGATCGTGTCCCGACCCGAACCACCCGAGATCGTGTCCCGGCCGCTGCCAGCGCTCACGTAATCGTTGCCCGACCCCGTCGTCACCCGGTTGTCGCCCGAACCCGCCACGATCGTGTCGTCGCCACGGCCCGTCGTCACACGGTCGTTGCCGGACCCGCTGACCACCCGGTTGTCGCCGTCACCCGCCGACACCGTGTTGTGGCCGTCGCCGACCTCAACCCGGTCGTCGCCGCCGCCAACCGTCACCGCATCGCTGCCGCGGCCGGCATAGACCTCGTTGTCGCCAGAGCCGGCCTTAATCGTGTTGTTGCCGTCACCCGCACGGATGGTGTCGTCGTCATTGCCCGACGCGATGCTGTCCGAACCGGAGCCCGCGCTCACCAGGTTGTCGCCAGAGCCGGCGTTCACCCGGTTGTTGCCGTCACCGGCATAGATCGTGTCCCGACCCGAGCCGCCCGAGATCGTGTCCCGGCCGCTGCCGGCCGACACGTAGTCGTTGCCGGAGCCCGTCGTCACCCGGTTGTCGCCCGAGCCCGCAACGATCGTGTCGTCGCCACGGCCGGTCGCGATCCGGTCGTTGCCGGACCCGCTGACCACCCGGTTGTCGCCGTCACCCGCCGACACCGTGTTGTGGCCGTCGCCGACCTCAACCCGGTCGTCGCCGCCGCCAACCGTCACCGCGTCACTGCCGCGACCGGCATAGACTTCGTTGTCGCCGGAGCCGGCCTTGATCGTGTTGTTGCCATCGCCCGCGCGGATCGTGTCGTCGTCATTGCCCGACGCGATGCTGTCCGAACCGGAGCCCGCGCTCACCAGGTTGTCGCCAGAGCCGGCGTTCACCCGGTTGTTGCCGTCACCGGCATAGATCGTATCCCGACCCGAACCGCCCGAGATCGTGTCCCGGCCACTGCCAGCCGACACGTAGTCGTTGCCGGAGCCCGTCGTCACCCGGTTGTCGCCCGAGCCCGCCACGATCGTGTCGTCGCCACGGCCGGTCGCGATCCGGTCGTTGCCGGACCCGCTGACCACCCGGTTGTCGCCGTCGCCCGCCGACACCGTGTTGTGGCCGTCGCCGACCTCAACCCGGTCGTCGCCGCCGCCAACCGTCACCGCGTCACTGCCGCGACCGGCATAGACTTCGTTGTCGCCGGAGCCGGCCTTGATCGTGTTGTTGCCATCGCCCGCGCGGATCGTGTCGTCGTCATTGCCCGACGCGATGCTGTCCGAACCGGAGCCCGCGCTCACCAGGTTGTCGCCAGAGCCGGCGTTCACCCGGTTGTTGCCGTCACCGGCATAGATCGTATCCCGACCCGAACCGCCCGAGATCGTGTCCCGGCCACTGCCAGCCGACACGTAGTCGTTGCCGGAGCCCGTCGTCACCCGGTTGTCGCCCGAGCCCGCCACGATCGTGTCGTCGCCACGGCCGGTCGCGATCCGGTCGTTCCCGGACCCGCTGACCACCCGGTTGTCGCCGTCGCCCGCCGACACCGTGTTGTGGCCGTCGCCGACCTCAACCCGGTCGTCGCCGCCGCCAACCGTCACCGCATCGCTGCCGCGACCGGCATACACCTCGTTGTCGCCGTTGCCGGCCCTGATCGTGTTGTTGCCGTCACCCGCGCGGATCGTGTCGTCGTCATTGCCGGACGCGATGCTGTCCGAACCGGAGCCCGCGCTCACCAGATTATCGCCGGAGCCCGCGTTCACCCGGTTGTTGCCGTCACCGGCATAGATCGTGTCCCGACCCGAACCGCCCGAGATCGTGTCACGGCCGCTGCCGGCCGACACATAGTCGTTGCCGGAGCCCGTCGTCACCCGGTTGTCGCCCGAACCCGCCAGGATCGTGTCGCGGCCCGAGCCCGTCTCGATCCGGTCGTTGCCCGAACCCGTCTCCACACGGTTGTTACCGTCGCCCGCATCCACCGTGTCATGGCCGCGGCCGGTGTAGACCTGGTCGTCGCCGCCAGCCACGTCCACGCGGTTGTTCCCGTCGCCCGCACGAACCGTGTCGTCGTCGTTGCCCGCCGAGATGCTGTCCGAACCCGAACCCGCGCTCACAAGATTGTCGCCCGAGCCCGCGCGAACCGTGTTGTTGCCGTCGCCGGCGTAGATCGTATCCCGACCAGAGCCGCCCGAGATCGTGTCACGGCCGCTGCCAGCGCTCACGTAGTCGTTGCCGGAGCCCGCCTCCACGCGGTTGTCGCCCGAACCCGCCAGGATCGTGTCGCGGCCCGAGCCCGTCTCGATCCGGTCGTTGCCCGAACCCGTCTCCACGCGGTTGTTACCGTCGCCCGCGTCCACCGTGTCATGGCCACGGCCGGTGTAGACCTGGTCGTCGCCGCCGGCCACGTCCACACGGTTGTTCCCGTCGCCCGCGCGAACCGTGTCGTCGTCCTTGCCCGCCGAGATGCTGTCGGAGCCCGAACCCGCGCTCACAAGGTTGTCGCCCGAGCCCGCCCGAACCGTGTTGTTGCCGTCACCGGCATAGATCGTGTCCCGACCCGAGCCGCCCGAGATCGTGTCCCGGCCGCTGCCAGCGCTCACGTAGTCGTTGCCGGAGCCCGCCTCCACGCGGTTGTCGCCGGAACCCGCCAGGATCCGATCATTGCCGGCGCCGGCATCGATGCGATCATCGCCACGACTGCCCGAAAGGGTGTCGTTTGCCGGCGTCCCCGACATCCGCTCGGGTCGGTTCTGGTTTCCCTGAGGCCGATCCCCGCCGCCAGCGGCCGTATCGTCGCCGCCGGACGTGGTGTCCTCACCCGAGCCCACCGTGTCGTCGCCGCCGGTCGTGGTGTCGTCGCCCGATCCGACCGTATCGTCGCCGCCGGACGTGGTGTCGTCGCCAGAACCGACCGTATCGTCGCCGCCGGTCGTCGTGTCGTCGCCAGAACCGACCGTGTCGTCGCCGCCGGTCGTCGTGTCGTCGTCCGAGCCCAACGTGTCGTCGCCGCCGGACGTGGTGTCGTCGCCAGAACCGACCGTGTCGTCGCCGCCGGTCGTCGTATCGTCGCCAGAACCGACCGTATCGTCCTCGCCGGTCGTCGTATCGTCGCCCGAGCCCACCGTGTCGTCGCCGCCGGTCGTGGTGTCCTCACCAGAACCGACCGTGTCGTCGCCGCCGGTCGTGGTGTCGTCGCCCGATCCGACCGTATCGTCGCCGCCGGTCGTCGTGTCGTCGCCAGAACCGACCGTGTCGTCGCCGCCGGTCGTCGTGTCGTCGCCCGAGCCCACCGTGTCGTCGCCGCCGGACGTGGTGTCCTCACCCGAGCCCACCGTGTCGCCGCCGCCGGTCGTGGTGTCGTCGCCCGATCCGACCGTATCGTCGCCGCCGGTCGTCGTGTCGTCGCCAGAACCGACCGTGTCGTCCTCGCCGGGCGTGGTGTCGTCGCCCGAACCGACCGTATCGTCGCCGCCAGTCGTCGTATCGTCGCCCGAACCGACCGTGTCTTCGTCATCGGCCGGCGTCTCCTCGTCTTCGGACGTGGAGGAAAGAGGGCTGGTGGTCGTCTCGTCGGCGACGTCGTCGGTCACCGTTCCACGGGCCCCGACCTCGGGTGTCGTGTCCTCCTGCGTCCGCGACGGGCCGGTGCCGCCGCCACTACTGGTTTCGATTTCGGGCTCCTCGTCGCCGCCCGTGTCAGCGCCGGCGCGCGGCTCGGACCCGCCATCACTCGCCCCGCCGTCGTCCGTTCCGCTGTCGACGACGCGGCCGATCCGACCGTCGGAGCCGCCATCGGCCGGGTCGGATGCCCCCGAACCGCTGTCGGCATCGTCGCCCCTGCCGTTCCTGCCGTCACCCGAACGACCGTCGCGCGAGTCCGAGGAGTCGGAGGACCGCGACGGACCAGAGCGCGCCAACGTGTCGCCGCCAGCACCACCAGTCAGGTCGCCGCCGTCAAGGTTTCCTCCGGCTCGATCGCCATCACCGAGATCATCCGATGCCGGTCCGGAGCCGGCGTCACCCGCGACGGAATCTGCGCCGCCATCCTGGCCGCCGGCCGCTGGATCGCCACCGGCCCCACCATCGTCGGGCGCCATGTCCTGCTGCGCCGCCGGTGTATCAGCGCCGGCATCCCCGCCGTCGCCGCCACCCTGTTGCCCTGCTCCGCCGCCCGCCTGACGGCCGGCCGCCGTCGCGGCGAGATCGCCCGAATTCGTCGTTCCAGCGGCCACACCGCCGGTCGGAGCATCGCCGCCGGCGCCACCGGTCGCCTGCTGGGCCGCGCCGCCCCGCTCCTGGCCGCCAGCGGTGTCACCATCGCGCTGACCACCGATGCGGCTTTCGTGTTGATCGGAACCGCCACGATCACTGCGTTCGCGGCTGTTTCGGCCCTGCTGAACGCCACGCTGGGACTGTCCGTCGTCGCTGTCCCCACCGGAGTCGGACTCCCTGCCCCGGCCACCGTCGCGGTCATCGGACTCGCGAACGTCGACGTCCTCGTTCTGGAATCCGCGCCGCTCGCTCTGTTCCACCGTCGACGTGTCGGGGTTCCGCTGCGAGCCCAGATGAATGTTCGAGTCGGCGGAGCGAGCATCCTCGCCCCGATCGGCGTTGCCATCTCCGCGGTTGTCGCTACCGGGTTTGCGGTCATCCCGCCCCTGCCCACGATCGCCGCCACGGGATTCAACGCCGAACTGGGCGTCGGCTTCTTGGTTCTGTCGATCGTCGGCCATGGTCATCTCCCTCACCTGACCCCAAGGTAAGGGTTTTTAGCTAAAATGCAATATAATTGCACCTTCAGGAGTGAGAAAATTCACCGCCATTCCGGGCTTAACGTCGCGACATTCATCTTTCCGGTAATCCGTTTCACCAAGCGCCGGTTGCCCAAGGACAGTCACCTACCGTCAGGCTCGCGCCACCCGACGCCCCTCACAGGCGGACGATGAAAATCCGCGTCACCGCTATCGTCACCAGTTCGAGATACAGGATCATCGCGACCAGCATGCCGTAGCGCTGAACATCGCTCATGCGCCGCGACTTCCGGGCCCGCGCGGCGGTCGCGAAGCTCGACCATTTCGAGGTGACGAAGGCGATCTTCTGATGCTCGGCCGCCTGCCACCACTGAAGGCTGAGAATGATGAGCACGCTGATGACGCTGCACAGCCAGACGATCACCAGCAGGTACTTCGTCAGTTGCGGATCGCTCCAGTTGCTGAGCGTCCCGTAACCGGTCACCGCAATCGCCCCGAGGCTGAAATAGAGCACGACGCGCCACATCTGTTCCTTGGAGAAACGGATATTGGCCGAGGCGTCGCGGTAGATCTCGATGAACTCGGCGTGGGTCCGGTCGTCGAGATCGCTCGGGATGTCCTCCACCGGATCCAGCGGATCCTCCACCGTCTGATCCGCACGATCGTCACCGACGGGATGCGGCCTCGAGCGGGCACCGGGCTTCGGTCGCAGTTCGCGGGCCATGGGCGTCCCTCCGTCCTCAACGTGCAGGCACCGGGTAGAGTGAGTCTGCGCCCTTCCGCCGGGATCCGCAATGCGCGGTGCGCCAAGGGTGCCGAAGCCTGCCTTCCGGGGGCGCGCCTCAGGGCGCGGGCGTTCCGACGAGGCCGTTCAGTAATCGAAGCCCGGCGCCGCCTTGATGCCGGCGTCGAACGGGTGCTTCACCTTGGTCATCTCCGTCACCAGGTCAGCCACATCCATCAGCGCCGCCGGCGCGTCCCGCCCGGTCACGATCACTGTCGTGCGCGGGTGCCGGCCGTCCAGCGCCGCCACCACCTCGTCGACCGGGAGGTAGTCGTAGCGCAGCGCGATGTTGAGTTCGTCGAGCACAACGAGATCATAGTCGCCGCCGCAGAACATCTCCTGCGCGATATCCCAGGCGGCGCGGGCCGCCTGGATGTCGCGCTCGCGGTCCTGGGTGTCCCAAGTGAAGCCGTCACCCATCCGCCGGAAGGTGAGCAGGTCGGCGAACCGCTTGAAGAACTCGTTCTCGCCGGTCTTCCACGTTCCCTTGATGAACTGGACCACTCCCACCGCACGGCCCCAGCCGAGCGCGCGGATGATCGTGCCGAATGCCGCCGTCGATTTGCCTTTGCCATCGCCGGTATGCACGGCCAGCAGACCGCGATCCGCCTTCTGCTTGGTCTTCATTCGGGCCCGATGTTCGGCCTGAAGGCGCTTCATGGCGGCGCGGTGGGCCTCGGCGCGAACGGCCTCGTCCGTTTCGGTATCGGTCATCGGATCCTCCTCACAAAGGGACTATGGCAGTGGCGGCCGCAACGGCGATCGTGCCGAACCAGACCCGTCGGGCAAGCCGCAGGGCCCGGCGGATGTCGGCAGCCTCTGCGGTTTCTTCGGCCTCCGTGCCGTCGCCGAACCAGACGCCGGCCACCTCGCGGTCACCGTAGCGGCGCGGCCCTCCGAGCCGGACACCGAGCGCCCCGGCCATGGCGGCTTCCGGCCAGCCGGCGTTCGGCGACAGGTGCCCCGCCGCGTCGCGGCGTGCGGTGTTCCAGCTCTCCTGCATCCGCTCCTCCTCGCTGGCGGCGAGCGCCAGCAGACCGGCGGTGATCCTGGCGGGAATCCAGTTCAGCACATCGTCGAGCCGCGCTGCGGCCCAACCGAACCGGGCGAAGCGCTCGCTCCGGTGGCCGATCAGGCTGTCGGCGGTGTTGACGGCCTTATAGAAGACCAGCCCCGGCAGGCCGGCCACCGCCAGCCAGAACACCGGCGCGACATATCCATCCGACAGATTCTCCGCCAGGCTCTCGATCGCCGCCCGGGCGATGGCGGAACCATCCAGCGCAGATGTATCGCGGCCGACGATCTCCGCCACCGCGGCGCGCGCCGGGCCCAGCCCCTCCGCTCCGTCGAGCGCCCGGGCGACCGCCGACACATGATCCATCAGGCTTCGGCCGGCCAGCAGCACCGCGGCAACAGCCACGTCTATGTATATGACCGACGACACGCTGGCGTACCAGAAGACCGGAACGGCCCAGGCCGTCAGATAGACCAGCAGCGCCGCCGACCCCGCCGCACAGCGCCATCCCCCGGGCCAGTGCGGCCTGTTCAACGCCGCCTCCAGCACCATCAACGACCGCCCCATGAGGGTGACCGGGTGGGGCACCCGCGACCACAGCCACCGCGGATCGCCGACCAAAGCATCCAGCGCCATGGCGGCGGCGACCAGTTGGGCGCTCAGCACGCCGCCTCCCACAGCGCGTCGATGTCGAGGTGGGATTCCAGCGCATCGGCCAGCGCGTCCAAGGCCGCCTCCACCCGCTCGGCGAAGACGAAGCCTCGAGTGCCGGAGAGCCCGACGTAGTCCAGGTACCGCGCGCGGAAACCGTCGTCGCCGAGCATGCCGTGCAGGTAGGACCCGACCACGCGCCCGTCGCTGGAAACGATGGCGACCGGTTCGCCCTCGCGCTCGAGGAACGGCCGCGCCAGTCCGGGACCGGCGGTCCGGCCGGCATGAATCTCGTAGCCCCGGGCCTCGACGCCCAGCAACGGAGCGCGGCAGACCGCGTTGCGCACGGTCTTGGCCGGTTCGATCACCGTGTCGACATCGAGCAGACCGAGGCCGGGTTCCTCGCCGGGCGGCCCTTCGACACCGTCGGGGTCACTTACCCGGAGTCCCAGCATCTGGTAGCCGCCGCACAGGCCGAGCACCCGGCCGCCGCGGCGCACATGAGCGCGGATGTCGACATCCCAACCCTGAGCCTTCAGGAAACGCAGGTCGGCGACGGTTGACTTCGTCCCCGGCAGAACCACCAGCGCCGCGTCGCCCGGCAGCGCCGTCCCCGGCGGGCAGAACCGCACGTCGAAAGCCGGATCGGCACGCAGCGGATCCAGGTCGTCGAAATTGGCGATCCGCGAGACCATCGGGACGGCGACCACGGCACGGCCCGTCCCGCCAGTCGGTCCCTGCTCCAGCACGACCGCGTCCTCAGCGGGGAGCGCGCGGACCTCCGGCAGGAACGGCACCACGCCGAAGCTCGGCCAGCCGGTGCGTTCGACGATCATCGTCAGTCCGTCGTCAAACAACCGTGGATCGCCGCGAAACAGGTTGACGATGAAGCCGCGAACCCGATCCCGGTCGGTGTCGTCCAGCAGAGCGTGGGTACCGACCAGGGCGGCGATCACCCCGCCGCGGTTGATGTCGCCGACCAGCACGACCGGCGTGCGCGTCGGCACGGCGAACCCCATGTTGGCGATATCGCCCCGGCGCAGGTTGGCTTCGGCCGCGCTGCCCGCGCCCTCGACAAGCACCAGATCGGCCTCGGCCTTCAGTCGCTCGAAGCTCTCGACCACTGAATCCAGCAGCGCGCCGCGCCGGGCCCAGTATTCCCGCGCCTCCGCCGTCTCGAGGGCGCGTCCGCGCAGGACGACCTGGGATCCGGTATCGCTGTTCGGCTTCAGAAGAACCGGGTTCATGTGAACGCTCGGCGGCACGCCGCAGGCCAGGGCCTGCAGCCACTGCGCACGGCCGATCTCGCCGGCTCCACCTTCGGCATCCTCGGCGACGGCGGCGTTGTTCGACATGTTCTGAGACTTGAACGGCCGCACGGCGAGGCCGCGACGGGTGAAGACGCGGCACAGCCCCGCCGTCAGCACCGACTTGCCGACGTCGGAACCGGTTCCCTGGAGCATCAGCGCCCGTGCCGTCATCGCGTCATCCTACCGCGATGCCATCCAGGAGCGCTGGACGATCCAGATGAACACCGGCGCACCGATCAGTGCGGTGACGACGCCAAGCTGCAGCCGCTCGCCTCCGGTCGGAATGCGCGTCACCAGATCGGCGAGCGTGATGAGAACCGCGCCACCGAACGCGCTCGCCGCCAGGACCCGTCCGGGCCGGTACCCGACGAAGGGTCTGACCATGTGCGGCACCACCAGGCCGACGAACCCGACCGCCCCGCACACCGCCACCATGGCGCCGACCGCAGCCGAGACGCCGAGCACCACCCGCCAGCGCAGGCCGGCGACGTCGATGCCGAGCGACCGGGTGGTTTCCTCCCCCAGGCTGAGGGCGTCCAACCCGCGGCCGATATTCGCCATTGCCGCCAAGCCGACGAACACGAACGGTCCGGCGATCAGCAGGTCGGTGGTGGTGCGGTTCTCCAGCGACCCCAGGAGCCACAGGATCATGTCGCGCAGGGTGATCGGATCCGGAGCAAGGTTGAAGGCGAGAGACGTCAGGGCGGTCGCCAGGCTGGACACGCCGATGCCGGTCAGGATGAGGACCAGCAGGCTGTCGTTGCGGGCGGCGACGGAGAACAGCAGCACCGTCGCCACCGCCGCCCCGACGATCGCGGCCAGCGGGACGAACAGCTGCGACAGGGCGGCCAAACCGAAACCGATCGCCACCACGGCACCGAGCCCGGCCGCCGCGGTGACGCCGATCACCCCCGGATCGGCCAAGGGATTGCGCAGCAGCCCCTGCAGCGCCGCCCCGCAGAAGCCGAGCACGGCCCCCAGCAGGATACCCAGCGCCACCCGCGGCAGGCGAAGCTCGTAGACGATGATCCGGTCGACCTCGCTGCCGCCACCGGCCAGCGCGTTCAGGACCGCCATCGGCGACAGCGGTGCTGCGCCGATCGACAGAGACACCAGCGACACCGCGACCAGCGCCGCCGCGAGCATCGGCAGCAGCACCCGGTCGGGCAGTTCGACACTCCGGTCCGCCGTCTCCGCTCTCATTCCGGCGCCTCCAGCGCGGCACGCAGGTACTCGGCCGCATCGACCGAGAACAGGCCGCTGCACGACAGGAACCGGCCCGGGACCGATACCGTACGCACCCGTTCCATCATCGCCGCGAGTTGCGGGTGACGTGACGGCGACCAGGACGAACGGGCGACATCGTCGTCGTCGAAGAAGCTGCCGATGAACACGTCCGGCGGATCCATCACAAGTTCCTCGATGGCGATGGTGCGCCATCCCTTGTAGCCGATACCGGCAGCCATGTTCTCGAGACCGGCCATCCGGATCATATCGTCGACGTCGGTTCCGGCTCCGCCCGTGGTCCCGCTCGGCGTCAGATAGAGCGCCCGCAGATCGAGAGCCGGGCGGGCCGCCAACGCGGCGATCCGCAGGCGCCGGTCGGCGAGGAGTTCCTCGGCGGCCTCCTGTCGGTCGAGCGCGGCAGCCACCCGCTCCAAGTTGCCGAAGATCGTCTCGGTGTCGTGTCCGTAGACCACGTTGACGGTCAGGACGCCCGTGCGGTCCAGCATGGACAGCAGTCGACCGTTGCCGCCCCAGAACCGCACGACGGCGTCAGGAGCGGCATGCAGGATCGCTTCTGAGACCGGTTCGATCTTCGCCAGTCCGACCGCGCGATCACGGTGATAGGAAAAGGCCTGTGCGGCGCGGGGGGACAGACCCCGGATCTGGGACCGGGCGGCGAGCGACAGCACATACTGGTCGGCGCAGTAGTCGATCGAGACGACGGACGGCGGCGCGGCGGCCGACGGCGGCGCCGCGCCCACTGCCGCAACCGCCACGCATGCCGCCAGAAATGCCGCCGCCCGCCCCATGGCCTAGCGCCGATAGGTCAGGCGCAGGAAGAACGCCCGTCCCTGCTGGTTATAGAACGACGCGGTCTCGTACTCCTCGTCGAGCACGTTGGAGAGCTTCGCATCGACCCCCCAATTGTCCGTGACTGCCCAGTTGGCCCTTAGATCCAGGGTCGTATAGGAATCGAGGGTGCGAGTGTTGGCGAGGTCGTCGTAGCGCTCGCTCTCGTGGTGGACGTCGCCGCCGAGAGCGAACGTTCCGAGGCCGATACCGAGGGCGCCGAGGGTCCGGTCGAGCGAAACCGTGTACACCTGCTCGGCGCGACGCGGCAGACGGTTGCCGTCGTTGGATCCGCCCGAGGCGTTGCGCGGGTCGAGGAAGGTGGCGCTGGCCGTCAGCAGGAAGCCCTCGACCTCACCGGAGGCCGACAGCTCCAGGCCGGTGATGCGCGCCTTGTCGACATTGGCCGGTGCGAAAATGGAGGCGTCGTAGGCGATCAGGTTGTCGATCTCGGTGTGGAACAGGTTGGCGCCGAGTTGGAAGCCGGCGACCGTCGCGGCGAGACCGACCTCGACGCTCTCCGACTGCTCCGGCTCGAGATCGGCGTTTCCGAATCCCGGAAAGTAGAGCTCGTTGAACGTCGGGGCCTTGAACGCCGTGCCGTAGGAGGCAGTCGCCCGCAGGTTCGGCGTGATGGCATAGCCGTAGGCGGCTCCGCCCGTCAGGTGACCGCCGAACTGTTCGTTCTCGTCCACCCGACCGCTGACCTGCATCGTGTGGCGATCGAACTCCGCGCGATGCTGGGCGAACACGCCGGTGTTGTCCCTGCTGCCTTCTTCATAGTCCGTCGTCCCGCTCACCTCGTCCCGCTGAAAATCGACACCGACAGTGCTCACATGGTCGTCGACGAAATGAAAATCGTTCTGCAGCGACAGTGAGTTACGCTCGGTCTTGAAGTTCGTCTGAAAGGTTCCGTCCAGAAAATTGTCGCTGTCGTCCACGGTGTGTCCGAGCGCCGCGGTGACGTCCCAGAACTCGGTCGGCGAGGCCAGACCGCGCACACCGAGGACATAGTTCACGCTCTCGGACTCGTTGACGAAAGAACCGTCGAACTCATTCTCACCTTTTGCGTAAATTCCATTCCCTTCAATTCTGATTCCATTGGAGAATTGGTAATCCAATGAACCCGTCACCGCACTCCGTTCGAACCCGTCCCGATCCGGTTCGGAGGTGAAGCACCCAGCGGTCGGCACCGTGGTTCCGTCACCGCAGGCGTTGAAACCGTCGGTCCTGAGGTAGCTGGTCGAGACCGCGAACCCGACGCCGGACTCCCGGCCCGAGAACCCCGCCTGTCCTTCCACCGTCTCGTCGGTACCGTAGCCGATGCTGGCATGGGCGCGCGTGGCCTCGGTCGGTCGGCGGGTGAAGATCTGAATGATGCCACCGAGCGCTTCGGAACCGTAGAGGTGCGAGCGCGGCCCGCGCACCACCTCGATCCGCTCCACCTCACCAATCGACAGGCTCTCGAAGTTGAAGGTGCCGAGCGTCGCCGATCCGACCTTCACGCCGTTGACCAGGACCAGCAGATGATCGCTCTCGGTGCCGCGAACGAACGCCGACGTCGCCTTTCCGATCCCGCCGTTGTTGCTCAACGTCAGGCCCGGAACCCGCCGCAGTGCCTCCGGTACCGAGCGGATCTGGCGACGCTCGATCTCCGCACGCGTGATGACGGTCACCGGGGCAAGCGTCTCGTCCGCCGACTCGACGATTCTCGACGCCGTCACCACGATCTCCGGCGCCATCACGACAGGCGCAACGTCGTCTTCCCCGGCGCTCTGTTGGGCGAACGCCGTTGCGGCGCCCAACGCCAAGGCGGTCGAGGCAACCGCCAGTCCCAGAACTTGCTTCATTCCATTTCCCCCGTCCGGCGCCGACCCGCGCCGCGTTGCAATGCGACACCGAAGGGCTGGACGGAAGGGGACGGCCGTGGCGACGGCCCCGACCGGACCCGATCACCGCGCCCCGCGATATCGAGATGTCACGCGGTGGCCGGTCTCCGGACTCGCGAGGAAGGGTTCTGGACCCCGATCCGTCCGCGCCTTCCCATGCCGAGGGGCACAGTGGCGTTCAGCGGCGGATCAACCTCGCCTACCGTTGCGGGGGCAGTGCCGGCATCGGACCGGCTTCCCGTTTCATTCCGGACCACCTCTGCGGACCGGAACACCACACGCGATTGATCGGCGGACGCTACGGACGAGGTTAGCGCCTGTCAATCGCCGCTTTGACATGGCGGCGAACCGCGTGACCATAGGGTTCCACAACAATCGGGACGAGACGCCCTGATGACCATCGCCAGCCTCCGCCGGGATACCGTCGCCGCGTTCATCGCTCTGATGACGGTGCTGGCACCGCCCGCTTTCGCGCAGGACGCCGGTCCGGCGGCCGCGGTCGAGGCGTTTCACGCCACCCGGGCCGGCAGCGGCGTCTGGGTCGAGGACACGTCTCCTCCTACCCTCAACCGGCGGGGTGCCGCTGTCGCGGGCGTACTCGCCAACGCCGGGCGTCAGGGACTGGAGGCCGGCGACTACACACTGGGCTCCGCCGACACGCCGCAGGCACTGGACCGGGCGCTGACGCGCGCGCTGCTGAACTACCTGACCGACCTCCAGGCCGGGCGGATCGCGCCGCGGGAAGCGGATCCCGACCTGTTCGTGTTCCGCCGCGAGATCGACGCGCCCGTCCTGCTCGCTCGGGTGGAGAGATCCGACGATCCCCAGAAGACCCTGGCCGATCTCGCGCCGGCCAATCCCATCTATCGGCGCCTGCGCAGGCTGCTGCTGGAATATCGGGCGATCGCCACCGCCGGCGGGTGGGGCGTCGTCTCGGCGGGCGATGCCCTGAAACCCGGCATGACCGACCCGAGGATCGCGGAGGTTCGGGCCCGGCTCGCCGTCACCCACGACCTGACCCCGGACGGAGCGCTCTCCGAGCAGTACGACCCCACACTCGAGCAGGGTGTCCGCCAGTTTCAGCGGCGCCACGGGCTCGACTCCGACGGCGTGATCGGCGCGAGGACGCTGGCCGCACTCAACGTCCCTGTCGGGGAGCGGATCCGGCAGATCATTCTGAACATGGAGCGGTTCCGCTGGATGCCGGATGATTTCGGCGACGACCATGTGTTCGTGAACATGGCCGGCTTCGAGCTCGACTACATCGTCCACGGCGAGACGCGCCTGTCGATGCGGGTGATCGTCGGCCGCCCGTACCGCGAAACGCCGATCTTCAGCGATGCCATTCGATATATGGAGTTCAACCCCACCTGGACCGTCCCGCCCCGGATCGCGATCAACGATCTCCTGCCCAAGATCCGCAAGGATCCGTCATTCCTGGGCGCCGGCGGATACGAGGTCTTTGCCGGCTGGCAGGACGGCGCCGCGCGGCTCGACCCGGCCGGTATAGACTGGTCGACGGTCGGCAAGGGCCGGTTCCCCTACCGTCTGCGCCAGGCGCCGGGGGACAAGAACGCGCTCGGACAGGTCAAGTTCATGTTTCCCAACCGGTTCGACGTCTACCTGCACGACACGCCGTCGCGGGAGCTGTTCCGCAAATCCGTCCGCAACTTCAGTTCCGGCTGCATACGCCTGGAGAAACCGCTGGCCCTCGCCGAGGCGATGCTGCAGGCCGATGGACAGGATCCTGGGCGGGTTCGCACCGTTCTCGCCTCGAAGAAGACGACCCGGATCAGTTTCGCCACGCCGGTTCCGGTGCATCTCGCCTATCTGACGGCATGGATCGGTGAAGGCGGCACGGTTGAGTTCCGCGACGACATCTACGGCCGGGACGCCCTGCTGGCGAAGGCGCTCGGCCTGTGAAGCCGACGATGAAATCGCTTGCGCGAATCCCGGCGCCGCGACAAAGAGTGGCCGAGGCGCGAAGGCGCGATGGAGACCCTTTCGAGATGAAGACGGATCAGCACCCCAACCGCACCAAGACCCTGTCGAGACGGGCCGCACTCGGCGGCCTCGGCGCCCTGGCGCTGCTCCTTGCCGGCGGGCAGCCTGCCCGATCCGCCATCGTCCGCGCCCACGACACCCGCACGCTGAAGCTGCGCCATCTGCACACGGGCGAGCGGCTGGACATCACCTACTTCCGCAACGGCGCCTACGACCGCGACGCGCTGGACAGGTTGAACCACTATCTGCGGGACCATCGCGACGGCACCGTCCACCGGATCGACCCCGGGGTCATCGACTTCCTGCACGACCTGACCGAGAAGCTCGACGTGGGCAAACGGATCGACATCGTCTGCGGTTACCGCTCGCCGCGCACCAACGCCCTGCTCCGTGCCAAGAGTTCAGGTGTGGCCAAGCGCAGCCTGCACATGCAGGGCAAGGCCCTCGACATTCGGGTCCCCGGCCGGCGGGTGCGGACCGTGGCCAAGGCGGCGCAGTCCCTGCGGCGTGGCGGAGTGGGCAGCTACTCGCGCTCCAACTTCGTGCATATCGACACCGGCCAGGTCCGAAGCTGGGGCACCTGAGGCGCTAATCGCAGGCTTCGCCCAGCGCATAGGTGTAGCTTGTCGCCTCCCCGGCAGCGCCGGTCACATGGTCGAAGGTCAGGGCCTCGCCGGTTCGGGTGACGCGGAAACAGCCTTCCCGTCCGTCCGCCCAGCGGTTGTTCCAGGTCCGGCAATAGAGGTTGTCGGCCGTGACCCGCCAGACACCGGTCGCCTCCTCCCGCGTCTCGCCGGCCAGCACAAGGCCCGTCATCGTCCCGTCCTTGCTGTGCCGGCCGGTGTAGCGCCACTGACCGAGCAGGGCCTTGCCGCAGCGGGTCAGCGCCGACCGCGTCACCGCCGCACGGATCTCCTCGGAGGTCAGGATCGCACCGTCCGGCGGCGGCGAGGCGCATCCTGCAAGGGTCAGGAGCGTGAGAGCGCCGGCTAAACTCATCGATCGGGCTCGAACGGGCATCGGTTCCTCCGTCACTGCGGTGGACCGATCATACCACCCGAACAACAGCCCGGCCCGAACATCAGCGCGGCAGTGGAGATCGGGCGGGCGTCAAAGCCGCGTCAGGACGCCGTCGCGGTCCCCGGTCCGCCATCCTCGGCAATGACGATCCGCGCGCCCTGAAGCGCCAGGGGATCGAACTCGGCCTCGTCCTCGGCGATCTGCGCCGCGAGATGGGCGCGCATGCGCGGGTCCCAGAAGTCGCGGATATGCTGGGCCACCCCGGCAACCGCCTCCGCTTCCGGATAGGGTCGGAAAAAACCGGCGATCTGGTTGGCCATGCGGACGATGTCGCGGCGATTCATGCCACCTGCTCCCTGTGCTGACCGCGCGCGTCGAACACCATGATCCCCTCGCCGGCGAGGCTGGCCAGCCCCATGCCGCAGCGCGCCGCCACGTCGAGCGCCAACTTGCTGGGCGCCGAGACGGCCGCGAGGAACGGCGCGCCCGCCACCGCCGCCTTCTGGACCAGCTCCACACTGATCCGGCTGGACATCAGAATGAAGCCGCCGCGGGCGTCTCGCCCCTCCCGGACCAGCGAGCCGACCAGCTTGTCCAGGGCGTTGTGCCGGCCGATATCCTCGCGCACCCGCTCGATCGTCCCATCGGCGCGGCAGAAGGCGGCCGCATGGGTCGAGTGGTTGGTGCGGTTCATCACCTGTTGCCCCCGCAACGCCTCATAGGCCCGGGTCAACGACCCGGCCTCTGGTGTCCGGCCCGAGACCCGCGGCGGGCGCGGCACCGCCGCCTCGACCGTCTGCGCTCCGCAGATACCGCAGCCGGAGCGGCCCACGATCGCCCTCCTGCGCTCCCCGGCGGCGGCGGCAAGCCGCCCGTCGCCCCGCAGATTCACGACATACCCACCGCTCGCCTCGGCGATCCGAAGGCTGTCGATCCGCCGCGCCGCCGGCACGATCCCCTCGGTCAGCGCGAAGCCAACCGCGAAGTCCTCGAGGTCCGACGGGGTCGCCATCATAACCGCGAAGGACTCGCCGTTCACCAGTATCGCGACGGGGCTCTCCTCGGGGACCTGCCATGTGGCCGGCGCGACGCCGTCCCCGGTGACAAGGATGCCCGAGACCGTCGGCGAGAGGTCCGCCGGAGGCGTGTCCAGGCGCCGGACGTCCACCGCCGCTACTCCGCCGCCACCACGAACTGGCGCTCGTGCACCTCCCGGAAGTGCTCCTGCCAGTCGGACGGCCGGTTCGAGCGCGTCACCTGTACGGCCGTGACCTTGTACTCCGGACAGTTGGTCGCCCAGTCCGAGAATTCGGTGGTGATGACGTTGGCGCCGCTCACCGGGTGGTGGAACGTGGTGTAGACCACCCCCTGCGGCACCCGGTCGGTGATCGTCGCCCGCAGGACCGTCGCGCCGATGCGCGATCCGATACTGACCATGTCTCCCTCGCCGATCCCGCGCTCCTCGGCGTCGTGGGGATGGATCTCCAACCGGTCCTCGGCATGCCAGCGGTCGTTTTCGGTCCGACGCGTCTGGGCGCCGACGTTGTACTGGCTGAGAATCCGGCCGGTCGTCAGGATCAGCGGATAGTGACGGTTCGTCCGCTCGTCCGTCGGCACATACTCGGTCACCATGAAGCGGCCCTTGCCGCGCACGAAGCCGTCCCTGTGCATGGTCGGCGTACCGTCTGGTGCCGCCGCGGTCACCGGCCATTGCAGGGACGGGCCGCTGTCCAGCCGGGCATGGCTGACACCGGCGAAGGTCGGGGTCAGGGCGGCGATCTCGTCCATGATCTCCGCGGCCGACGTGTAGGACATGCCCGCGTAGCCCATCGCATTGGCGAGACGGCAGACGGCCTCCCACTCGCTCAGGCCGGTCGCCTCCTTCATCACCGGACGCACCCGGTTGATCCGCCGCTCCGCGTTGGTGAAGGTGCCGTCCTTCTCCAGGAAGGAAGTGCCCGGCAGGAAGACATGGGCGTAGCCGGCGGTCTCGTTCAGGAACAGATCCTGAACCACGACGCAGTCCATCGCCTCGAGCGCGGCGGTCACATGCTTGGTGTTTGGATCGGACTGGGCGATGTCCTCGCCCTGGATGAAGATGCCGCGATAGGTGCCGTCGAGGGCGGCGGCCAGCATGTTCGGGATCCGCAGCCCGGGCTCGTTCAGCAGCGGCCGGCCCCAGGCCTGTTCGAACTGGGTTCGGGTCGCGTCGTCGGAGACATGGCGATAGCCCGGAAACTCGTGCGGGAAACTGCCCATGTCGCAGGAACCCTGCACGTTGTTCTGGCCACGCAGCGGGTTCACGCCCACACCCTCGCGGCCGATGTTGCCGGTGGCCATGGCAAGGTTGGCCATGGCCATCACCATGGTCGAACCCTGGCTGTGCTCGGTCACGCCGAGGCCGTAGTAGATCGCGCCATTGCCGGCGGAGGCGTAGAGGCGCGCCGCGGCCCGCAGGGTCTCGGCATCGGTGCCGATCCGCTCCGCCAGCGCCTCGGGGGAATTGCGCTCCTCGGCGACGAACGACTTCCAGCGCCGGAAATCCTCGTCCTCGCAGCGTTCGGCGACGAACGTCTCGTCGACCAGCCCCTCGGTGACGATGGTGTGCGCCAGCGCGTTCATCACCGCCACGTTGGTGCCGGGGCGGAGCTGGATATGCCGGGCCGCCCGGATGTGCGGCGACTCCACCAGGTCGATGCGGCGCGGGTCGCAAACGATGATCTGAGCCCCCTCGCGCAGCCGCTTCTTCATCCGCGAGGCGAAGACCGGATGGGCGTCGGTCGGGTTCGCGCCGATCAGCAGGATGACGTCGGCCTTCTCGACCGACTTGAAGTTCTGGGTTCCGGCCGACGTGCCGAACGTCGTCTTCAGGCCGTAGCCTGTCGGCGAGTGGCAGACCCGCGCGCAGGTGTCGACATTGTTGTTGCCGAAGGCGGCGCGGACCATTTTCTGGACGACGTACACCTCCTCGTTCGTGCAGCGCGAGGAGGTGATGCCGCCGATCGCGCCGACTCCGCTCTCCGCCTGGATCTGCTTGAACCGGTCGGCGGCGAAGTCGATCGCCTCGTCCCACGTCACCACGCGCCACGGATCGGTGATCCTGTCGCGCACCATCGGCGTGGTCACCCGATCCTTGTGGGTCGCATAGCCCCACGCGAACCGGCCCTTCACGCAGGAATGGCCCTCGTTGGCGCCGCCATCCTTGTGCGGCACCATGCGCACGACCTCGCTTCCCTGAAGCTCGGCCTTGAAGGAACAGCCGACGCCGCAATAAGCGCAGGTGGTCTCCACCGAGCGGGTGGGAACCCCTTTCTCGACCACGGAGGCTTCCATCAGCGTCGCCGTCGGGCAGGCCTGGACGCAGGCACCGCAGGACACGCACTCGGAGGAGAAGAAATCGTCGATCTCGGTGCCGGCCGACACCATGGAGGCGAAGCCGCGCCCGTCAATGGTCAGCGCGAAGGTGCCCTGCACCTCCTCGCAGGCGCGCACGCACCGCGAGCAGACGATGCATTTGGCCGGATCGAACTGGAAATACGGGTTAGAGGTGTCGACCGGCTTGCGGCTCTCCGCCTCGAAGTGGTTGGCCCCGTCCATGCCGTAGCGCACCTCGCGCAGGCCGACCGCCCCCGCCATGTCCTGCAGTTCACAATCGCCGTTCGCCGCGCAGGTCAGGCAGTCCAGCGGGTGGTCGGAGATGTAGAGCTCCATCACCCCCTTGCGGATCTTCGCCAGGCGGTCGTTCTGGGTGGTGACGACCATGCCGGCGCGCACCGGCGTGGTGCAGGAGGCGGGGGTTCCTTTGACCCCCTCGATCTCAACCAGGCACATCCGGCAGGAGCCCCAGGAATCGAGCCGGTCGGTGGCGCAGAGCTTGGGGATAGGCCGCTCGACCTCGGCGGCGGCGCGCATGATCGAGGTGCCCTCCGGCACCGTCACCGCGACCCCGTCGATGGTCAGCGTCACCGGTGCGCCGTCCCGCGCCGGCGTGCCATAGTCCTTTTCCTTGAGAAGGGCCATCCGTCGCTCTCCTACTCGGCCGCCATCTGGGGCGTGCGCTCAAAATCTTCCGGAAACAGACGCAGGGCCGAAAGCACCGGCATCGGCGTCAGTCCGCCCATCGCACAGAGCGAACCGTCGCGCATCGTCGCGCAGAGGTCGTCGATCAGTTCGAGGTTGGCGGCGACGTTCTCGCCGCGCTGAACCTTCTCCACGGTTTCCCTGCCCCTGACCGCGCCGATCCGGCACGGCGTGCACTTGCCGCAGCTCTCGATCTCGCAGAATTCGAAGGCGAAGCGGGCCATGGCCGCCATGTCGACGCTATCGTCGAACACGACGACCCCGCCATGGCCAAGCATCGCCTGGGCGCCGGCCAGCGCCTCGTAGTCCGTCTCCAGGTCCAGCATGGCGTCGTTCACGTAGGCGCCAAGCGGCCCGCCGACCTGAGCGGCGCGGAATGGTCGGCCCGTCGCTGTGCCGCCGCCGAACTCCTCGACCAGCTCGCGCAGGGTGACGCCGAACGCCTTCTCCACCAGACCGCCGCGCTTGATGTTGCCGGCGAGCTGGAACGGCTGGGTCCCGCGCGAGCGGCCCATGCCGAACTCCTTGTAGAAGCCCGCGCCCTTGGCGAGGATCAGCGGCACTGTGGCCAGAGTGAGCACGTTGTTGACCACGGTCGGCCTGCCGAACAGCCCGTGAATCGCCGGGATCGGCGGCTTCGCCCGAACCGTGCCGCGCTTGCCCTCGAGGCTCTCCAGCATCGAGGACTCCTCGCCGCAGATATAGGCACCGGCGCCACGACGGATATGCAGGCGGAAGACCCTGCCAGTGCCGCCGACGCTGTCGCCAAGCCAGCCGGCCTTCTCCAGGACCGCCGCCGCCTCGGTCATGGTCGCAATGGCGTCGGGATACTCGCTACGGATGTAGACGTAGCCGTCCTCCGCGCCGACCGCCAGGCCGGCGATGGTCATCCCCTCGATCAGAGTGAAGGGATCGCCCTCCATGATCATGCGGTCGGCGAAGGTGCCGCTGTCGCCCTCGTCGGCGTTGCAGCAGATGTATTTCTGGCCCGCCGGCTGGTCGTGCACCGTCTTCCATTTGATGCCGGCCGGGAAACCGGCGCCGCCACGTCCGCGCAGACCCGACTCCAGCACGGTTTCGCAAACCGCGGCCCCGTCCATCTCCAGCGTCGCCCGCAGCCCGGCGAGACCGCCATGGGCCTCGTAGGCGGCGAGGTCCAGCGGATCGATCACGCCGACCCGCGCGAAGGTCAGCCGTTCCTGATGCTTCAGGTACGGGATCTCCTCCGTCGGTCCCAAAGCAAGCGGATGGTCGCCGCCGGCAAGGAACCCGGCATCGAACAGCGACGCCACGTCCTGCGCGGACGCCGGGCCATAGGCGACGCGGCCGCAGGCGGTCTCGACCTCAACCAGCGGCTCGAGCCAGAACATCCCGCGCGATCCGTTGCGAACGATGGCCACCGCCTCGCCGCGTGCCTCGGCTTCGGCCGCGACCGCCCTGGCGACGGAGTCCGCACCGACGGAACGGGCGGCAGAGTCTTTCGGCACATAGACGGTAACGGTCATGACCGGGCCTCGCGAACGGCGGTGTCGAGACGGTCGGCGTCGACGCGGCCGACGAGTTTTCCGTTGACCAGGGCCGCCGGCGCCAGCGCACAGTTCCCCAGGCAATAGACCGGCTCTATCGTCACCCCGTCCTCAGAGGTCGCGCCGAGCGCAATGCCGCGCCGCGCACAGACCGCCTCGATCAGCGCCAGAGAGCCCATGGACTGGCAAGCCTCCGCCCGGCAGACCTTGACGACCACCGGGCCCGCCGGCGCGCGGCGGTAGTCGTGGTAGAAGCTGACGACGCCCTGGACTTCGGCGCGCGAGAGGTTCAGCGCGCTGGCGATCGCCGGCAGCGCCGCCTCGGCGACGAAACCGGCTTCGTCCTGGATGTCGTGCAGGATTTCCAGCAGCGCCGACGGGTCGTTTCCGTGGCGGGCGCAGACTGCCGTTGCCTCGACGCTTGCACCCGAACTGGTGCCGTCGGCATGGATCGGCTCGGTCATCCGTGTCTGTCTCCCACTCGAACCCACTGTCGACCGACACGGCGCAGTGTGACAGTCACAGTGGGAGCGGCGGGATTCCCCGTCAAATCGGATGACCCGATGTACTCATAGGCGCGCTCTATGGTGCGGTGCGGAAATCACTCATCAGAATCACCACTTATGATCGGCGACCAATTTCGCGAAGATCGAATTCAAATCGTCTCTCAAAAAATAGAAGTCATCATACGACAAGGGTGGAACTGGGTATTCACCGAACCGGCTAACAGGGTGTAGTGTTCTGATTCTATCTTCGTAATACTCTTCAAAATATCGCATTTCTTTTGAATTATTATTAAACTGTTCGTTGATAAATCTACCAGCATCAATTGAACTTGGGTTTTTTATTCCGCTCTCTTTCAAGAGTCGCAATACCAACTGAAATGACGCGTCCAGTGCTATATAAAGACTCATAATCGCAAGATCACTAAATTCGTAGTGTGTATATAACATATCCGCCTTTAGCAACGCCCCAAGTCCGCGAACTAGCGCGTAGTTATTTCGATCTACCGAACAAAAAATTTTCCCGCACAATGAGAGATCTATCGGGTATTCATGGTATACATATGACACTTTGCTATATTTTTTTGGAAGAATTGAGTTCTTGAGAGAAAAACTACTGATATTTCTTCCTAGAATCTCAAATAATTTTTCTTCTGCTATTTCATTAGATATTTTTTTCTCCTCGAGATCTACATGAATTGGAAGCGGATACGAATAAATCATTCCGTGATCGACATGCAAAGACATACTCAATGATTGATATGCAATACATTCTTCAATATCCAAGAACTCTGTTTCAGAATAAAACTCGCGAGGATCGGGTTTTTCTTTCGTCAATTGAATTATTGAATAACAAATATCACTCCCAACGACAATCCTAAATCTCTCAAATTCAATCGATTCACTAGGATATCGTCCACGTGGAGACAACGGGCGAATTCGGAGTAATTTAGAACACATAGTAGATTTTCCAACCCGTCATATCTCTTCAATAGCTGCCTCCGGATACCCTTCCGCCGCCTCCAGCAGCGCCTCCACCAGCGGCGACATCGGTTCCCGTTCCAGCGCGACCACACCGATCGTGTGCTCCACCACCGGCTCCACCAGCGGGATCGCGCGCAGGCCGGCGCCCGTGCCGATGACCCGTGACAAGGCCTCAGGCAGCACGCTGACCAGGCCGGCCGTCTGAACGTATGCGCACAGGTTCACAACCGAATTGCTTTCGATCTCCGGATACGGCTGGCAGTTGGCGCGGGCGAAGGCGCGGTCGATGATCCGGCGGTTCTGCATGTCGGGGGTCAGGGCGCAAAGCGGATACGCGGCCGCCTCGGCCCAGCCCACGGTTTCGCGGCCGGCCAGCGCATGGTCGCTCCTGACCATCAGCCTGTAGCGTTCGCGGTACAGCGGGCGGGCGGCGGAGATGTCGACCGGCTCGCTGTCCAGGTAGGTGATCCCGGCATCGATGGCGAACTCGGCCAGGTGACGCTCGATCTCCTTCGACGACTGGGAGCGGATATTGAAGGTCAGCTTCGGGAACCGCCGGCGCAGGAGTTCGGTCAGAGGCGGCACGGCGGCCAGGGCGGAGGGGATGACGCCGAGGACCATCCGTCCCTCCGGAGCGCCGGACAAAGCCGCCAGGTCGTCGCGCAGGCTATCGCAGTCTTCCAGGATGCGTTGAGCCCATTTCAGGATGTGCTGACCCTCGTTGGTCAGGCCGATATAGCGCTGACCGCGCAGCACAATCGGCACGCCGAGTTCCTGTTCGAGCTGCCGGATACGTCCCGACAGGGTCGGCTGGGTGACACCGCAAGCCTCGGCGGCCCGGGTGAAGTGTTCCTCGCGAGCCAGGGCGACAAGGTACTGGAGCTGCCGGATATCCATGCGTGGGCGCTCCAGAAAACGCGGAGCGCAGGTCGCTCCGGGGAACGGGGACGGGCCGCGCGCCGTCGGGGACAAACGGCGCGCGACCCTAAGGGTGCCGGGAACTCACACGTCGCGCAACGGCACCGCCACGTAGCGCTGCTGGCCATCGCGACGGACGAGCAGCAGCACGGACTTGCGGTCGGCGGAGCTGGCGGCGTCGATCGCGCTGCGGGCCTCCCGCGCGGTCTTCACCGGCGCCTGGCCGACCGCGGCGATCACGTCGCCTCGGCGAAGCTCTCCGGCACCGTCCGGGGCGACTGACAGCACCACCGCCCCCTCTTCCCGGTCGCCCAGGGTCACGCCGAGCGGCGCGACCTCGACACTGTCGGCACCTCCGGGCTTGGCGGCGGCGACGATCTCCTCGCGCGGGTATTTCCCGACGGTGACCGACAGGTCCCGACCGGTTCCGTCGCGCCACACCGTGACATTGGCGCTGTCGCCCGGGTCGGTGTCGGCCACGGCGCGGGTCAGGTCGCGCACCTCGTCGACCGTGGCGTCACCGAAGCGCAGAATCACGTCGCCCGCGCGCAGCCCCGCCTTGCCCGCCGGACCGTCGGGATCGACATCGGCCACCAGAGCGCCATCGGCCGCGCCGAGGCCGAGGCTGTCGGCGATCTCCGGCGTTACCGGCTGGATCCGGACGCCGATGAAGCCGCGCTCCACGGTTCCCTTCTCCAGGATCTCGGCCACGATCGCCTTCGCCTGATTGGCCGGGACCGCGAAGCCGAGACCGATGTTGCCGCCGTTGGGCGAGAAGATCGCCGTGTTCATGCCGACGACCCGGCCCTCGGTGTCGAACAGCGGGCCACCGGAATTGCCGCGGTTGATCGCCGCGTCGACCTGGATGAAATCGTCGTAGGGGCCGGCATTGATGTCGCGGCCGCGTGCCGAGACGATGCCGGAGGTGACGGTGCCGCCCAGCCCGAACGGGTTGCCGATCGCGACGACCCAGTCGCCGACCTCGATCCGATCGGAATCGCCCCACGGCACCGCCGGCAGCGGGGCATCGCTGTCGACCTTCACCACCGCGACGTCGGTCTTCGGGTCGTGGCCGACCACGGAGGCCGCGAGTTCCGTGCCGTCATCGAGGACCACGGTGATCTCCTCGGCGCCGTCGATCACGTGGTTGTTGGTCACGATGATCCCCTCGGCGTCGATGATGAAGCCGGAGCCGATGCCGCGCGCCTCGCGGGGCGCGGGCCGAGGCCCCTGCTGCGGACCCTCCCCGCCGAACGGTGTCTGACCACCGAAGAACTTGTCGAAGAAGTCGCGCAGCGGATGGCCGGGCGGCAGATCGGGGATCTGCTGGCCCCCGGTCGCGGCCGCCGGGCCGCTGGCGGTGGTCAGGATCGTGACGACGGCCGGCTTGGCCTGGCGGACCAGGTCGGCGAAGGAACCGGGAAGCTCGCCATGGGCCTCGGCGGTGCCCGGCGCGAAGATCGGCTGAACAGCGAGTGGGGCGGCGACCAGCGCGGTCGCCAGGAGAGCCGCGCGGATCCCCGCACGGGCTTTCGTTTGGGTCATGTCTCAGTCTCCTCCATCGATCAGCGGGGCAAGGCAAAACGGACGTCGCCTCTGCCGTCTTCCGGAGAGGTAGACACCGATCGGTACGCGAGCCGGACGAAGGTTGGGCAATTTCGCGGCAGATGTGGCATCAGGGTGTCAAACGGCGCCGGATGCGCTAAGGCAACGTCCCACGGCGCCACCACGCCAAACGGAAGGAGTCTGGGAAGGCCGCGGGACGATGACCGGTCAGACAGCCAAGAACAGCGTCAGACTGCTGGAAACACTGACGACCACCGCCTGCATCGACTTCACGCAGGCCTGGCTGGAATGGCGCGGCGACGCCGTCCTGCCGCATCGCGGTCAGGTCCGACTGGAACAGATCGCCCGGCACCTGCGGTGGCTCAGCGTCATGGAGATCCGCTCGACCGAGGAGATGATCTTCCGTGTGGTCGGAACCGCGATCAACGACACCCGGGGGCGGGAACTGACCGGCACCAACCTCAAGGACCTGTCGAGGGCCGAGGACTGGCCCAAACGATCGGCGATCAATTGGGAACTGGCGCACCGGCCCGCCGGCCTGACCTTCCGGATCCTGTTCGAGTACACGATCGGTCCGCCGGTCCATTCGGAGTATGTCTGCCTGCCAGTCCTGGCCGATACGCCGGACGCTCCGACCCAGCTGTTCACGATCCGCGAGCCGGTCGAAGACGTGAGCCTGTGTCTGCCGCAACTGGATGCGCGCTACAACCATGTCGGCGACGGCAACCGTTTCGTCGATCTCGGAAACGGCACGCCCGATCTCGCCCTGCTTCCGGAGCCCGTCGCGAGCCTGTCGATCGAGTGACAGCTCCGCCTGTCAGAACGACTGGCTGAAATGCTCGGCAACGCCGAGCAACCGGGACACCGAGCCACCGGGCACCGACGCCATCGGCATTACGATGGTCTCGTACCACAGTCGGCGCCCTGACCGGTCGCGGTAGGCGATCCTCTGGACCGCCGGCGCCGACGTCTCGCTTGCCAGTTCATACAGTCGGATCAATGTCCGCTGACTGCCCTGCCCGGCGATATCTGAGAGCCGACGCCCGGTGTTATCGGCCTCGGTATGCGAAACGACGTCCGTGCCGATCAGGCGATAGGAGAAGTCCCGGCCCACATCTGAACCGATCAGGTCGACCAGATAGACGTAGGGCAGGACCGACAGCAGCCTTTCCGGCGTGAAGTCCGAGGCGAGCGGCAGTTCGCCCTGCCCCGCCGTCCCCCGCCAGATCTGGTAGCCCCGGACGACGACCGGCGAGATGAGATCTCCTTCGTCGACGACCGTTCGGCCGAACTCCTCGGTGATCGCCTGAACCGGCGAGTGCTTTCTCAGGGTCGAGTGTAGTGGACCGATCCGCATATGAGACCCAAGCCGATGGAGACGTTGCCGGCAGCCGCATGAATGCCGACAATTTGCCGGACTTTAGCGAGACAATGGTTAAGAAAACCCTTACACCCGCATACGCGATTGCTCCCGATTGGAGTGTGCAATGGCTCGCCATCATCTCGATTTCCTTGCACTATGGTCGCCGACTTGGGTTGGAGACGACCACCGACGGGGATGCGGGAGGGGTGCATGGGAGACGGCAACATGGCGGGCAAGATCGCTGAAATCCTGGGATTGCTGGCGGTCCTGTCCCTGCTGATCGAAGTGGCGCTGTCGGTTCTGTTCAACTGGCGCGGCTGGATCGTGTTCTTCGAGGGACGAGGTCTCAAGGCGGTCGTGAACTTCGCCGTCTGCCTGGTCGTCGTGATCAATGGCGATATCAAGGGCGTCAACGCGGTGATCGCCGCCTGGCCCGGAGGCGGCGACCCGTTCCCACACTATCTCGACATCGTGCTGACCGCCCTGTTGCTCGCCGGCGGCAGCAACACCCTGAATCAGCTGTTTCAGGCGTTCGGGCTCCGGGATCCGATCAAGGCCGTCGACCGAAAGAAGCTGATGGTCGACCGGGCGACATTCTCCCTGGAGATCGGTCGCAGCCTCGGCGACGGCGGCGCGCCGCTGGTCGCAGATCAGGTGCAGCTTCTCGTCAACGGCCGGGCGCGAACCACCATGGCCTTCGCCGGCGACGCCGGAACGCTGACGTTTCCGTCCGGACTGATGCAGCGGTTCCGCGGCTATACGATCGTCCAACCCGGCCCCGCCACGATCCAGGTATGGGGCCAGACACCGGACGGAAAGGACGTCTACGACGAGACCACGGTCAATTTCGCGCCGCGCGGCGTGGTCACGCTGCGGATGCGCCTCGACCCGACGGCCGAGGAAAACGACCACCGGCCGGCGGAGAGAGCAACGCCTCCGGCCGCATCGGACCGGCCTACAAGGAGCACTCAATGAACCTGGACCTGACCGGAAAGACCGCACTGATCACCGGCTCGACGCGCGGCATCGGACTGGCGTCGGCCAAGGGCCTGGCGGCGATGGGCGCCGAGGTGATCGTCAACGGGCGCAGCGAGGCCGCCGTCGCCGAGGCGATCGAGGCGGTCCGGGCCGTCGCAGGTTCCGCCGTTCTGCATGGCCAGGTCGCCGATCTTGGAACCGCCGAGGGGTGCGCGACGTTGATCGAGGCGTTTGCGAGCGTCGACATCCTGGTGAACAACATGGGGATCTACGGGCCGAAACCGTTCTTCGAGATCGACGACGCCGGCTGGCAGGAGATGTTCGAGGTCAATGTCATGAGCGGCGTGCGCCTGACCCGGCACTACCTCCGGGACATGCTCGACACCAAGGACTGGGGACGGGTCGTCTTCGTCTCCAGCGAGTCCGGTATCGTCATTCCCAAGGAGATGGTGCATTACGGCTTCTCCAAGGGTGCCCAGCTCACCATCGCGCGGGGCGCCGCGGAGCTGACGAAGGGCACCGGGATCACGGTCAACTCGGTGCTCCCGGGTCCGACCTGGGTCGAGGCCCAGTCCGAGCGGCTGGCCGCCCGCGCCGAGGCTCAGGCGACCACCGTGGAGGCACTCAAGGCGGCAACCTTCACCGAGCGCCGGCCAAGTTCGCTGCTGCAGCGGTACACGACGCCGGAGGAGGTGGCCAACATGATCTGCTACGTCTGCTCGCCGGCATCCAGCGCCACCAACGGGGCCGCCCTGCGCGTCGAGGGCGGGATCGTGGTTAATCCGTTTTAACCAACAGCTCTAAGCGGAGGCGGCCGCCCCTGCTCCCGTCGGCGGCCCCGCGCTCCGGGCGCCCGCCACGGGACAGAGATCCGGGAGCGACAGGCAGACGATCCGGTGCGGCATCGCCGCCTCGCGGGTCTCGACGCTGGACAATCGGTTGAGGCGCACGTCGTACAGGCTCAGGCCGATCAGCGACCCGACGATCCCGTCCGGGTCTCTGAGTGGCAGAACCAGACGCTCAGCGCGATGCACATGGTGCGTGTCCGGCAGACGCCGGGTCGACGAGTAGAGGAGGCCGGGAAGCGATCTGGCGCCGCGCCAGCGCTCGACAAGGACATCGCGCTGATCGGGGCCGACGATCCTCGCGAGCGTCCGCCCCCTTATGGAATTGCCCCAGACGGTGTTCACCCCGTCGCCCGCCAGATCGCAGACATAGTCGCCGGCATCGGCGCACCAGCGGTAGATCCAGATGAACGGAAGCAGCGGGAAGACGGTCAGTGGGTCGAACTCCGAGCGGCGCGGGACGATGTCGCCATCGCACGCCGCTTGCCAGCCCTCGAACATCTGGAAGATTCGGGGGTCGGCATCCGGGATCTGCGCGCGCAGAAGATCGACCGGGCCACTCACGATGCCGGTCCCCGGAGGGGTGATCGCGTCGCGAGCGGTTGATTTGCCATCGCCGTCGGGAAGATCATTGGAGCCATACAAGAAATGACCGCGTGCTCGTTGCGCGGCGCCGGAGGGACAGACCATGCTCAGCGACGCCGAGATCACCCATTATCACGACAAAGGTTACGTGTTCCCTAACTACCGCCTGCCGCCGGAGACGCTACAGGCGATCCGCGACGACCACGCACGGCTGCTGGCCCGTCATCCGGAGTTTCGCGACAACTGCCCCGACCTGCTGTCGTTCGACACCGGCTTCCTCAACTACGCCCGCAACGACGCGATCCTCGACATGGTGGCGCAGCTCATCGGCCCGGACATTGCCCTGTGGAACATGAGCTTCTTCGCCAAACCGGCCTTGAACGGCAAGCGTACGCCCTGGCATCAGGACGGCGCCTACTGGCCGATCCGCCCGCTGGCCACCTGCACGGTGTGGATCGCCGTCGACGACGCCACGCCGGAGAACGGGTGCATGCGTTTCATTCCGGGCTCCCACCGTTCGAAGGATCTGGCGCCCCACGACCTGAAGAGCGATCCGTCGCTGACCCTGAGCCAGGAGCTTTCGGCCGGCACCTTCGACGAGGCCGAGGCGGTCGACGTCGCGCTCGAGGCCGGGCAGATCTCGCTCCACGACGTCTATCTCTATCACGGGTCAGAGGCGAACACGTCGAGCCGACCGCGCCGAGGCATGACCCTGCGGCTGATGCCGACCGGTTCGGTCTACGACCGGGAGATCGCCCGCGAGGCCTACCGGGAGCGCGGCGACTACGATCAGTCGGTCCGCAGCCTGTTCCTGCTGCGCGGAGAGGACCGTTCCGGACGCAACGATTTCCGGGTCCGCGGCCTCGCCTGAGCCCCGTTCGGTCGCCGGTTTTCGTGTGGGCGCGGTCCAGGCGTTAACCTTTTGTTTGAACTCTGGTGTCAAACAGGTATCGCGTTTCGAATACCAGGACAGGGGTCAGGGACAATGGATGAACTGCTGAGCGAGTTTCTCACCGAGACGGCGGAAGGCCTGGCCGAACTCGACGTCGAGATCGTCAAGCTGGAGCAGAATCCGAACGATGCCGGGCTGATCGCGAGCATCTTCCGGATCGTGCACACCATCAAGGGCACGTGCGGGTTCATCGGCCTGCCACGGCTAGAGACGCTGGCCCACGCCGCCGAGAACGTCCTCGGCAAGTACCGGGACCGGGAGCTCGAGGTCACCCCCACCTCGGTCACGGTGATCCTGGCCTCCCTCGACCGCATCAAAAGCATCCTGGCCCACATTGAAGCGACCGAGCACGAGCCCGAAGGCAGCGACGACGACCTGATCGCGCAGCTCAACGACCTGGCCGAGGGCCGCACCCCCGACGCAGACGCCGCGGCCGCGCCGGCCGAGGCCCCCGAAGAAGCGCCCGAGGAGATCGCCGAGGCGCCGATCGAGGACGACCTGGACGCCCCGATCCCGGGCGCCGATGCGATCGGCACCCGTCCCGGCGAGGTGCCGCTGGACGAGCTGGAGCGCGCGTTCATGGAAGCTCCGGGTCCGGAGGCGGAAGCCGCCGCCGAGCCGGAGGTCACGCCCGAGCCCGAGCTTCCGGCCGCGCCGCCGTCGGTCCCCGCCGTCGCCGAGAAGGCGCCGGAGCCGACGATGGAGGCGGCACCGGTCGAGTCGAAGGCCGCCGCCCAGAACATTCGCGTCAATGTCGACCTGCTCGAGAACCTGATGACCATGGTTTCCGAGCTGGTGCTGACCCGAAACCAGCTTCTGCAGATCGCCCGCAGCAACGGTCAGGAGATCGAGGGCTTCAGCGTGCCGCTGCAACGCCTGAGCCAGGTCACCTCCGAGCTGCAGGAAGGGGTGATGAAGACCCGCATGCAGCCGATCGGCAACGCCTGGTCGAAGCTGCCGCGGATCGTGCGCGACCTCGCCCACGAGCTGAACAAGAAGATCGAGCTCGTGATGCAGGGCGCCGACACCGAACTGGACCGTCAGGTGCTCGAGCTGATCAAGGATCCGCTCACCCACATGGTCCGCAACTCCGCCGATCACGGCATCGAGGATCCGGCCACCCGCCTCGCCTTCGGCAAGTCCGAGACCGGCCATATCCGTCTGAACGCCTATCACGAGGGCGGCCACATCATCATCGAGATCGCCGATGACGGTAAGGGCATCGACGCCGAGAAGATCCGGGACAAGGCGATCGAAAAGGGCGTGGTCGGCGCCGCCGACGCCGCCAACATGTCAGATCAGCAGATCCTGCAGCTGATCTTCAAGCCCGGCTTCTCGACCGCCGAGAAGATCACCAGCGTCTCCGGCCGCGGCGTCGGCATGGACGTGGTGAAGACCAACATCGAGAAGATCGGCGGCACCGTCGACCTGACCAGCCATGTCGGCAAGGGGTCGACCTTCAAGATCAAGATCCCGCTGACCCTCGCCATCGTCTCCGCCCTGATCGTGGCCTCCTCCGGCGAGCGCTTCGCGATCCCGCAGCTCTCCGTCCTGGAACTGGTCAAGACCACGACCGACGGGCCGAACCGCATCGAGACGGTTCAGGGCACGCGCGTCATGCGCCTGCGCGACCGGCTGCTGCCGCTGGTCTCCCTGCGCGAGTTGCTGCGCCTGGACGAGGCCGAGGCCGGAACCTCCACCGAGACCTTCGTCGTCGTCATGCAGGTCGGCACCTACTCCTTCGGCCTGCTGGTCGACAAGGTGTTCGACACCGAGGAGATCGTGGTCAAGCCGGTGGCTCCGGTGCTGCGCGACCTGACCGTGTTCTCCGGCAACACCATCCTCGGCGACGGTTCCGTGATCATGATCCTGGATCCCAACGGCATCGCCCAGGAGACCGGCGAGGTCGTGGTGCCGGATCAGGCCGACTACGACGAGAGCGACCAGTACGACATGTCGCTCGAGGAGCAGACCCTGCTGCTGTTCAAGTCCGGCGACGACGGCCCCAAGGCGGTCCCGCTGTCCCTGGTGGCGCGCATCGAGATGCTCGAACTCAAGACGGTCGAGCATTCCGAAGGCCGGCCGCTGGTGCAGTACCGCGGCTCGCTGATGCCGCTGGTGCTCTGCAAGGGCGCCAAGCCGCTGGAACGCGAAGGTCAGCGTCCCGCGCTGGTGTTCACCGACGACGGCAAGTCGATGGGCCTGGTGGTCGACGAGATCCTCGACGTGGTCGAGGACCGGATCGACGTGACCATCGCCCCGGACGGCGCCGGCATGATGGGTTCGGCGATCATCAAGGACAAGGCGACCGACATTGTCGATGCCGGCTTCTACCTGACCGAGGCCTTCGGCGACTGGTTCCGCCAGTCCCGTCCGGGCGTCGGCAACACCAGCAAGCGCCGCCTGCTTCTGGTCGACGACAGCGCGTTCTTCCGCAACCTGATGACGCCGCTGCTCGCCACCTCCGGCTACAAGGTGGTGCCGGTCGACAGCGCGACGCGGGCCCTGGAACTGTGCGAGCAGGGCGCGATGTTCGACCTGATCGTCACCGATATCGAGATGCCCGACATGGACGGCTTCGACTTCGCGGAGAAGCTGAAGGAGACCGGCTGGGCCGATGTGCCCGTGGTCGCTCTGTCGTCGCGCACCTCCGACCAGGACCTGGAGCGGGGCCACGAGGTCGGCTTCGCCGACTACGTCGCCAAGTCGGACCGCGACGCCCTGCTCGACGCCCTGCCCGAGCTGCTCAAGGAGTAGCTCCGGCGACCGCATTCCCTCCCCAGCTCAAACTCGGGCGCCCTCGCGGCGCCCGTTTTTTTTACCGACCGTCTCCGGCATGCCTGCCCCGTGGCGATCCGGCCTGCAGTCCGCATCTTCCCGGCCCGACCGACCTGCGGCTAGACTTCCTTCAACGACAAAAAAACCGCCTTGAGGGAGAGACATGCCCGAGACCTTCGCGGTCGCCGGAGCCGGCCTGATCGGTCGCGCCTGGTCCATCGTTTTCGCGCGCGCCGGCCATCACGTGAAACTCTGGGACGGATCGTCCGATGCGCTGGCGGCATCGCTTCCGCTGCTCCGTGCCAACCTGGACGATCTCGAGGCCCAGGGTCTGATCGACAGTGCCGAAGCGGTGGCCGAACGGGTGACGCCCGCCGCCTCGCTCGCGGACGCGCTCGACGGCGCGCGCTGGATGCAGGAATGCATCGCGGAAACCGTCGAGGCGAAGCTCGGCCTGTTCGCCGAGGCCGACCGATATGCCGAGCCGGACGCCATCCTCGCCTCCTCCTCCTCGTCGATCACCGCCTCGAAATACACCGAGGCGCTGGACGGCCGGTTGCGCTGCCTCGTCGCCCACCCCGTCAATCCGCCCTATCTCGTGCCGCTGGTCGAGCTCTGCCCGGCGCCGTGGACCGATCCGGCCGTCGTCGAGCGCGCCCGGCAGACCATGGACTCCGTCGGTATGGTCCCGGTGGCGGTCAACCGGGAGGTCGAGGGTTTCGTGCTGAACCGGCTGCAGGGCGCCCTGCTGGCCGAGGCGTTCAAGCTGGTGGCGGACGGGGTGATCTCCAGCGACGACCTGGACAAGACGGTCAAGGATGGGCTCGGCCTGCGCTGGTCCTTCATGGGGCCGTTCGAGACCATCGACCTGAACGCGCCCGGCGGCGTCGCCGACTACTGCAAGCGCTATGGCGGCATCTACGAGCGCCTGCAGGCCGAACAGGCCGAGATCCGGGTCTGGGACGACGATACCGTCAAACGGATCGAGGCGGAGCGGCGCAAATCGCTCTCTGCCGACGGCCTCGACACCCGCCAGGTCTGGCGCGACCGCCGGCTGATGGCGTTGCTCAAGCACAAGAAGGCCGCGAGCGACGAATTCGGGAGCTGAACCATGCCGAAACGCGTCAAGCTGACCACCGATACCCCCTGGGTCGAGATCCGTTCGACCCCGGCGGACTGGAGAAAGGCGGGGCGCGACGGGCTCCTGCCCCTGCTCCACCGCATGCACCTTGTCCGCGCCTTCGAGGAATCGGTCCTGGAACTGGCGGCGGAAGGTCTGGTGCACGGCCCGGCCCACTCCTCGATCGGCCAGGAGGGGGCGGCGGTCGGCGCCATCGTCGATCTCGTTCCCGGCGACCAGATCAACGGCTCCCACCGCTCGCACCACCAGTTTCTGGCCAAGGCCTTGGGCGCCGTCCTGCACGAGCAGAAGGTCGACCCGCTGGACGATGCCGAGCATCCGGCGATCGCGCCGATGCTGCGCGCCGGCCTGGCCGAGATCATGGGGCTCGCCCCCGGCATGACCGGCGGGCGCGGCGGATCGATGCATCTACGCTGGGACGAGGCCGGGGTGATCGGCTCCAACGCCATCGTCGGCGGCGGCGTGCCCTTCGCGCTCGGGGCCGCGTGGTCCCGCATGCGGGCCGGCACCGGCGACGTGGCCGTGACCTTCTTCGGCGACGGCGCCCTCAACATCGGCGCCGTTCTGGAGAGCCTCAACCTCGCGGCGGTGTGGAACCTGCCGATCTGCTTCTTCGTCGAGAACAACCAGATCGCCGTCGCCACAACCCCGGAGGAGTCGACCCGCGAGACCAGGCTGTCGGCCCGCGGCCTCGCCTTCGGCATTCCGTCCTTCACCTGCGACGGGATGGACCCGCTGGCGGTCAGGCTGGCCATGGCCGAGGCGCTGGACCTGTTGCGCGCCGGTAGGGGACCGACCATCGTCGAGGCCGTGACCTACCGGTATTTCCATCAGTCCGGCCCCCTGCCCGGTTCCGCCTTCGACTATCGCACCAAGGCCGAGGAGGAGATCTGGAAGGCACGGGACCCGATCAGGCGAGTGGCGAAGGAGATGACCGATCTCGGCCTGATCGAGGCCGGCGACGACGACCGCATCCGCGAGCGATCGGTGCGGACCATGAACACGGTGGTCTCGGGCCTGGTCGAGCCCGAGGGCAACGGCCGGCGCATCGTTCCGGCCCTGTGGCCCGCGGCGGAGAGTGTCGATGCCGGATTGCGCGGCACGGGCGACGAGTTCGCCGGCATCGCCTTCACCGAGCAGGAGACCTTTTCCGGCAGGCTCGGGACCCGGAAGTTCATCGACGTCGTCTCCGAGGTGATGGACGCGCGCATGGCCGCCGACGAGCGGGTCTTCGTTCTCGGCGAGGACATCCATCGCCTGCGCGGCGGCACCAACGGCGCGACCAAGGGGCTCTACGCCAAGTACCCCGGACGCATCCTGCCGACCCCGATCTGCGAGCAGAGCTTCGCCGGGTTCGCCGGCGGCGTGGCCGTGGACGGCCGTTACCGCCCCGTGGTCGAGTTCATGTACCCGGACTTCTCCATGGTCGCCGCCGACCAGCTGTTCAACCAGATCGGCAAGGCCCGGCACATGTTCGGCGACACGCTCGCCATGCCGCTGGTGGTGCGCACCAAGGTCGCCATGGGGTCCGGCTACGGCTCGCAGCACTCCATGGACCCGTCCGGGCTGTACGCCATGTTCCCCGGCTGGCGCATAGTCGCGCCGTCGACGCCGTTCGACTATGTCGGGCTGATGAATTCGGCCCTGACCAGCGAGGACCCGGTGCTGGTCCTGGAGCATATCGAGCTCTACGCCAGCGACGGCCCCGGCCCGGTCGAGGATCTCGGCTATCACATCGAACTCGGCAAGGCGAAGGTGGTGCGCGCCGGCGGTACCCTGACCGTCGCCACCTACCTCGCGATGGTGCCGAAGGTGCTGGCGGCGGTGGAGCGGCTCGGCGTCGACGCCGAGGTGATAGACCTGCGCAGCCTCGACCGCGCCAGCCTGGACTGGGCCACCATCGAGGCCAGCGTGCGCAAGACCGGCACCCTGGTCGTCGCCGAGCAGGGGCCGCTGACCGCCAGCTTCGGCCAGATCCTCGCCGACGAGGCGCAGCGCCGGCTGTTCGACTGGCTCGACGCCCCGGTCATGCGCATTCACGGCGCCGAGGCCTCGCCGACCATCTCCAAGGTCCTGGAACAGGCCGCCATCGCCAACGACGCGGTGATCGAGGCCGGCCTGCGGGACGCCCTGACCGCTATCGGGCGCGGCCTGGAGGCGGCAGAATAGGCACCATGACCGAGATCCTGGATACCGACCGCGACGCGGTGCGCCGCCGCCTCGCCATCTCCGACGCGGCCCGCGCCGTCTTCGCCATACCCGACGACTGGCAGGCCGGCATGGCGCGGGTGGTCGAGTGGTCGGATGTCGACGCCTTCGCCCATGCCAATCACACCAGCTTCCTGTTGTGGTTCGAGGCGGCGCGGAACCTGTATCTGGAGGCCATGGGCCTGCCCCGCCACGCGGTCGACAAGCCGGGTCCGGTGATGATGAGTCTCGCCACCCGCTACCTGTCGCCGCTCGCCTATCACGATCCGGTCTTCGTCACCGCCCGGGTCAAGTCGATGCGCCGCACCTCCTTCGTCATGGAGTACGCCGCCTGGGGCAAGGCGGGTTGTGCGTGTACCTGCGAGGCGGTGCTGGTGCTGATGATCAACGCGACGGGCGAGAAGGTGGCGATCCCCGACGACGTCCGCGCCGCCATGCGCGCACTCGACGGGCCGCAGGAACAGTGAAGGAACCCAGATGACCGAACAGACCCATACCGGCCGCGTCGCCGTCGTCACCGGGGCCGGATCCGGGATCGGGCGGGCGATCGCCGAGGCGCTGGCCGCCGCCGGAGCCACCGTCGCCGTGCTCGACGCCAACGGCAACACGGCCGAGGAGACCGCCGGGCGGATCGCTGGCGCCGGCCACAAGGCGATGGCGCTGACCTGCGACGTCGCGGCCTGGGACGACGTCGCCGCCGCCGCGCGGGAGATCGAGACCGCGCTCGGCCCGGCGGACATTCTGGTCAACAACGCCGGCATCTCGCCCAAGCACGGCGGCAAGCCGGCCGCGTCCCTGGAGATGGACCCGGCGGAATGGGCGCAGGTCATGGCCGTGAACCTCAGCGGCGCGTTCCACGGCATCCGCGCCTTCGGCCCCGCCATGGCCAAGCGCGGCTGGGGTTCGATCGTCAACCAGTCCTCGGTCGCCGGCAAGCGGCACGTGCACTTCGTCGGCCTGCACTACTCCGCGACCAAGGCCGGACTAATCGGCCTGACCAAGCAACTCGCCGGCGAGCTCGGCCCGGACAACGTGAACGTCAACGCCCTCGCCCCCGGCCGCATCGCCACGCCGCTGATGCGCGGGGTCGATCCGGCGGTGAACGAGGCGATCCGTCTGGACACGCCCATGCGCCGGATCGGCACGCCGGAGGACGTCTCCGGCGCGGTCCTGTACCTCACCTCCGAGGCCGGGCATTTCGTCACCGGCCAGGTGCTCGACGTCGCCGGCGGCTGGATGATGAGCTGAGGAACGCCCTACTGCAGCGGCACCTCGTTGAAGCTGCGCAGCTTGCGGGAGTGCAGCTTCTCCGGCGGCAGCGACCGCAGGATCTCCATCGCCCGGAACCCGATGTCCAGATGCTGCGCCACCTGGCGGCGGTAGAAATCGTCGGCCATCCCCGGCAGCTTCAGCTCTCCGTGCAGCGGCTTGTCGGATACGCAGAGCAGCGTGCCGTAGGGCACCCGCATGCGGAACCCGTTGGCCGCGACGGTCGCACTCTCCATGTCGAGCGCGATGGCGCGGGACAGCTTCAGCGCCCGGTCGGGCTCGCGCTGGTCGCGCAGTTCCCAGTTCCGGTTGTCGGTCGACGCGACGGTGCCGGTGCGCATGATGCGCTTGATCTCCAGCGGGCCCAACCCGGTCACGTCGGCGACCGCCTGCTCCAGGGCGACCTGCACCTCGGCAAGCGCCGGGATCGGCACCCAGACCGGCAGGTCGGCATCGAGCACGTGGTCGTCGCGGTGATAGGCGTGGGCCAGGACGTAGTCGCCGAGGCGCTGGGTGTTCCGCAGGCCGGCGCAGTGCCCGAGCATCAGCCAGGCGTTGGGGCGCAGGACGGCGATGTGGTCCGTGATGGTCTTGGCGTTGGACGGGCCGACGCCGATGTTCACCATCGTGATGCCCTGATGGCCGTCGCGCACCAGGTGATAGGCCGGCATCTGCGGCGACCGGGGCGCCGGCGCCCCCATGGCCGTCCCGTCGCCGCGCAGGATCCGGTCCCCCGGTTCGACGAAGGCGGTGTAGCCGTTGCCCGGCGTGCGGACCAGGTCCTCGGCCCGCTGGATGAAGCCGTCGATATAGACCTGGTAGTTGGTGAACAGGACATAGTTCTGGAAGTGCTCCGGCGAGGTGCCGCAGTAGTGCCGCAGGCGGTGCAGCGAGTAGTCGATCCGGGGTGCCGTGAAAAGCGACAGCGGCAGTGCCCCGTTCGAGGCGTCGCCGGGCTCTCCATTGACGATGCAGTCGTCCATGACCTTCAGGGACGGCATGTCGAAGTAGCGCTTCAGGCTGGTCATGGCCGCGGCGTCGAATCCGTCGCCGACCTTCATCCCGTCCGGGAAGGCGAAGGGCAGCGGGATCGGCAGGGTCGACAGCCCGATCTCCAGCGGCCGGCGGTGGTTCTCCAGGATCGCGGCGAACTGCTTGGCCAGGTGGGCGGTGAACAGGTCGATCCGGGTGAAGGTCGCCTCGTAGGGTCCGGGCTCGTCGGCGAAACCGAAGGCGCCGGAGGAGAGCGGGCCGACATCGTCGTCGGTCACGGTCAGGCGGGCCATCGGATAGGTCGCCCGCACCCGCCCCTCCAGCGTGCCCGCCTCGAACCGGCGGAACGCCGCCTGCAGACGCTCGATCTCGCCACGATACAGCCGCTCAAGCTCGGCGACGATCGCCTCGGCATCGTCCAACCGCGTGATTTCGCCGGTACCCGTCATCCACGCCTCCGTCGCTTGCCCGTCGCCATGGCCTCGCCGCGCGGGTAGCATTGATAGCGTGAATCCGCAGGCAACGGGAGGATGCGATGGGTGAGCTGTCCAGGCTCGGCGAGACGGCGGGCCGGCTTCTGAAGGCCCGGGGCGAGACGGTGGCCGTCGCCGAATCCTCCGGCGGCGGGCTGATTTCGGCCTGCCTGCTGGCGGTGCCCGGCGCGTCGGCCTATTTCATCGGCGGCGGCGTGATCTACACCCACGCCGCGCGCGAGACGCTGATGCGGATCGACTTCGACCGGCACCCGGGCATGCGCTCCTCTTCCGAGCCCTACGCCGCCCTGCTCGCCGAGACGGTCCGCGAGCGGCTCGGCAGCACCTGGGGCCTGGCGGAGACGGGGGCCGCAGGGCCGAGCGGCAACCGCTACGGCGACGCCGCCGGCCATACCTGTATCGCGCTGTCCGGCCCCGTGACCCGGGTGTTCACCCTGGAGACCGGCGACGGCGACCGCGAGGCCAACATGTGGCGGTTCACCGAGGCCGCGCTCGGCGCCCTGGTCGAGGCTCTCGACGCACCGATGACGGCGTGAGACGCAGCCCATGACCGCCCTGATCCGTGCCTACGACATCACGCCGGACGGGTCCGCCCGGTCCATCGACCGCGAGCGTCTGACATCCCCCGTTCCCGACGGCGCGTGGCGGTGGGTGCACCTGCTGCGCACCGAGCCGGATGTCGAGCAGACCCTGGGTGAGATCGGGCTGCCGACTCCCGTCGTCGATGCGCTGCTGGTCGAGGAGACGCGCCCCCGCGCCTGGATGCAGTCGGGCCACACGCTCACCATCCTGCGCGGCATCAACCTCAACGAGGACATCGGCGACCACCCGCTGATCGCCCTGCGACTCTGCGTCGCCGACCGCATGGTGGTGACCTGCCGCAAGTTCCGGTTCCGGGCGCTCGAGGATCTGGTCAACCGCTGCGAAACCGGCGACGCGCCGCCCTCCGCCGCCGCCTTCGTGACCGATCTCGCCGACGGCCTGTCCCTGCGTTTCGCCGCCCGCATCATCGACCTGGAGGCGCGGCTCGAGACGATCGAGGACGGGGCGGAGGGCGACCGCGAGGACTCGCTGACGGCCCTGCGCCGAGACCTGCTGCCGCTCGCGCGGTTCATGGCGCCCCAGCGCGAGGCCCTGAACCGACTCGCCAGCCTGTCCCAGGGCTGGGCGACGGAGGCCGATCGCGCCGCCATCGCCGACTCCGAGAACGAGTTCCAGCGCCTGATCGAGCACCTGCGGGAGGTCGAGAGCCAGGCCGCCCTGCTGAGGGACGACCTGGCCGCCGACACAGCGGCCACCCAGGCGCGCAACACCTACATGATCACGATCATCGCCGCCCTGTTCGTGCCGCTGAGCTTCGTCACCGGCCTGCTCGGCATGAACGTCGCCGGCATTCCCGGCGCCGACACGCCGTATGCGTTCGCCCTTGTGGTCGGCCTCATGGCAGGCGGATTTCTCGGCGGTCTCGGCATCCTGAAGTGGCGCGGCTGGCTCTGAGCGTCGAGCCGGCCGCGCCCCGCGCCGGTTACAGGTCGATCTTGTTCTCCAGGTTCTCGCCGCCGGTGAACCGCACGACGTTCTCGAACATCTCGCGAAACTTGCGGCGCATGATGTCCTGGGTGCCCGGAGCGTTGTGCGGCGTCAGCACCACGTTGCGGAAGCCGGCGAACGGCGACGGACCTTCGACCGGCTCGATCTCGAACACGTCGAGGCCGGCGCCGCCAAGATGGCCGGAGGTCAGGGCGTCGATCAGCGCCGGCTCGGCCACCACCGGACCGCGCGCGCAGTTGACCAGCATCGCCCCCGGCTTCATCGCGGCAAACTGGTCGGCCGCGATCATGTGCCGGCTCAGGTCTGTAAGCGGCACATGCAGGGTGATGAAATCGCAGGTGCGGATCAGATCGTCGAAGCCGACCCGCTCGACCCGCAGCGCATGCTCGACCGCCGGATCGATCTCGGCGATGTCGTGGTAGACCACCTCGCAGTCGAACGGGATCAGGCGCTTCGCCACCTGCTTGCCGATCCGGCCGAGGCCGATGATCCCGACCCTGGCGCCGCCCAGGCCACGCGCCTCCGCCCGGAAGGTGTTGGAATGCCACCGCCCGGCGCGCAACTCGCTGTCCTGGTAGGCGAGCCGCCGGCCGACGGCCAGCATCATCATGATGGTGTGCTCGGCGACGCCCTCCGGGGTGCCGCCCGGCGTGATCGCCAGTGGGATCTGGCGATCGCGGAGCGCCATCGTCGCCACGGTGTCGTGGTAGCCGACGCCCTGGTGCAGGACCAGGCGCAGCTTATGGGCGGCGGCGATGTCGGCCTCGGTCAGTTTACGGGCGCCGACCATGATCACCTCGGCCTCGGCGAGCTTCGCCAGCCGCTCCGCCTCGTCGTCGCCATCGAGATAGTCGACGATGACGCCGTCCGGCTTCTCGCCCTCGATGAGCGTTCTGAGCTTGTCGTCGGCCGGTACGAAATAGAGGATGCGGGTGGACATAAGCGTCTCCGAACAAAGGGGGGACGCGATGCTATCGGGAGAATGGGAGGAATGTCATGACCCTGTCTGCGCGCCGCTTGAACCCGGTGATCGGGATCGAGGTCAGCGGCCTTCAGGTCACGCGCGATCTCGGCGACAATCTGTTCGGCGAGCTCTACCAGGCTTGGCTCGAGAGTGGCGGTCTGCTCGTGCTCCGCGGCCAGGAACTGGAGCCCGAGGACCAGATCGCCTTCTCGCGCCGGTTCGGCGAACTGGACCCGCTCAAGGGCCAGACGGTTGAGCCCTACCTCCTGCCCGGCCACCCGGAGATCTATCGGGTCTCCAACAAGGTGAAGGACGGGGAGAAGCTCGGCCGTCAGCGCGCCGGCACCTACTGGCATTCAGACAACAGCCACAAGGAGCGCGCGGCCAAGGCCTCCCTGCTCTACGGCATCGAGGTACCGGAATATGGCGGCGACACGATGTTCGCCGGCATGGCGCGGGCGTGGGACGAGTTGTCGCCGACCTATCAGCGGATGCTGGGCGGATTGCGCTGCGTTCATGATTTCGAGAAGGCGAAGTCCGGCAGTTTCCGGAACGAGCAGGTCACCGACAGTCACCTGCGCACAACGCCGCCGGTCAGCCACCCGCTGGTCCGCACCCATCCGGAGACCGGTCGGAAGTGCCTGTTCCTCAACGCCGGGGTCGTCACCCATATCGAGGGCATGAGCGTCGAGGAGAGCCAGTCGATCCTCGACTACCTCTACCGCCACTGCACCCGGCCGGAATTCGTCTACCGCCACCAGTGGCGCCCGAAAGACCTGCTGGTGTGGGACAATCGCGCGGCGATGCACTACGCGGTGGCGGACTACGACGGTGTCGGCGACCGCTACATGCATCGTACGACGGTCTTCGGCGACCGGCCGGTCTAAGGCTAAGGCGCCCTCATCCGCTCCGGCCCGTCATGGGGCCGGGTCAGGGTTCGGTCGGATGCGGTCGAGGTATAGCCGCGGCCAGTTCCTCGATGCGTTCGCACGTCACCGTGATGTCGCCGATCTTGAATGAGCCGTACGCCTTCTCCAGCGCTCCGCCCGCTATGAGGTAGCCCAGCCGCTCGCACGCCGGCTGGGTTTCCACGGTGGCCACGTTCGTCCGATAGGCGCAGACGTCACCGTCGAGCGAACAGGCCACGATCATCGCTAGGTGCCACATGCTTGAAATCCTGCGCGCACTCCGTGCGCCCGTCAAGCGCACCAAGTGCGCCAAATGTCGTTTTTGTGACGGACCGGTTCCTGACGGGAAGCGTGCGTGTGGCCTCCGCACCCGGCCGGGGACCGTTCTTCAGAACCGGAACAGCGACTGGATCTTCTTCTTCACCGCATCGGGCGAGAACGGCTTGGCGATATAGGCATCGACGCCCAGCGCCTTGGCCTGAAGCACGGCCTCGGTCTGCTTGCGCCCGGTCAGCATGATGAACTTCAGCGGACTGTGGTGCATGCGCACGTAGCGGAGAAGATCCAGTCCCGACACGGTCGGCATGTTCCAGTCCGAAATCACGAGTTGGAACGTCCCCGGCTCGGCATCCAGCGCCTTCACCGCCTCGGCCCCGTCACGGCAGTAGACCACGTCGGTGATGCCGGTGATCCGCAGCGCGCCGCGCACCAGCTTGCCCGCCATCTCCTCGTCCTCGGCGACGAGGACCCGCAGGCCAGAGAAGTCCGTTCCGAGTTCAGCCATAATGCTCCGCCTGTCCGGCCAGCCCTAGTCCACGGTGGTGCGTTGCAGGTGATCGGCCAACAGCGCGCGGCCCTGACCGATCGCGTCCCGCAGCGCGTCACTTGCCGCGCCCGCACCGTCGATATCGCCCGCCTCGGCATCCTGTTCAATGCTTTCCGCGAGGCGCCAGACCCGCCGGAGGCCGACCGCGCCGGCACCGCTCTTCAGTTTGTGTGCCGCCTCGGACCAGGCCACGGCGTCGCCCGACCGCCGCGCCCCGTCGATCTCGCCGAGGGCCTCTTCCGCGGCGGCCGCGAAGTCGTCCGCCATCTCCTGCGCGAACTCCGGGCCGAGCTGTGCGCTCAGACGATTGATCAGTGCCGGCTCGAACGGATCCGTTCCGCTGTCGAGCAATGCCGACGCATCCGGCTCGTCCTCCTCGTCGTCGGACGCGAACGCCGCCGCTTCGCAAGCAGCCAGCCCGACCGCATCGGCAAGCGCCCGCGCCAGAACGCGCGGCTCGATCGGCTTGGCGACGGCGGCGTTCATTCCGGCTTCCAGACAGGCGCGGATCTCATGGTCCATCGCCCCGGCGGTCGCGGCGATGATCGGCACCGACGACGCCGGTCCATCCAGCGCCCGGATCGCCCGGGTCGCCTCGATCCCGCCCATCTCCGGCATGTGCAGATCCATCAGCACCGCATCGAACGCCTCGCGCTGAACCGCCTCCAGCGCGGCCCTCCCGGTCTCGACGATGGTGACGCCGTGCCCGTCCCGACCGAGCAGCCCGCGCGCCACCTGTTGGTTCACGACGTTGTCTTCCGCCACAAGAATACGAAGCGGCGGCAGCGACACCGTCGTCTCGCCGGCCTCTCCGTCGACCGGAGCGCCGAGCGGCAACGCCAGTTCCACCCGGAACGTCGACCCTTCGCCCACCGCGCTCGTCACGGTCAGCGCGCCGCCCATGCGGTCGACGATTCGCTTGGCGATCGACAGGCCGAGCCCGGTGCCGCCGAAGCGTCGGGCGACGGACGCGTCGGCCTGCGAGAAGTCGCGGAACAGTCTGCTTCGAGTCTCCGCATCCATGCCGATGCCGGTGTCGATGACGGAGATCGCCGTCTCCCCCGCTTCCCCGGACGGCTCGGCGACAACGCGGACCGACCCGCGCTCGGTGAATTTGACGGCGTTGCCGACGAGGTTCAGCAGCACCTGCCGCAGCCGTCCGGGGTCGCCCCTGAGGTACCGCGGCACGCCGTCCGCGACCTCGACCGACAGGGTGAGGCCACGTTCGGACGCCCGGCCCTGCATCAGCGCGACGGCGCCCGCGACGACCCGGTGCAGATCGAAATCGACCTCCTCCAGGTCGAGCCGACCGGCCTCCAGCTTGGAGTGGTCGAGAATGTCGTTGAGGATGGTCATCAGGCTCTCGCCCGACTCGAGCACGGTCCGCGCCGTATCCCGCGCCGCCGGATCGAGGTCACTGTCCAGCAGCAGGCGGGTCATGCCGATCACGCCGTTCATCGGCGTGCGGATCTCGTGGCTCATGATCGCCAGGAACTCGGATTTGGCGCGGGTCGCGTCTTCGGCCCGGTCCTTGGCCTCGCGCACTTCCGTCATGGCGGTCTTGAACACGGCGAGGGCGGAAGCCATAGCGCCGATCTCGTCGCGTCGCCCGAGGTCCGGGACGCCGACCTCGCCGTCGCCGGCCGCCAACCGGGTCATCGCCTCCTCCATACGGCCCAGCGGACGCACGATGGTACGGGCGAGCAGGAAAGCGACCGCCAGGGCGACGACCAGGACGACGGCGATCACCGCCACCGTCCAGGTCTTGGCCTGCTCTATCAACCGCTCGGCCTCGAGCCAGAAGCGGAAACCGCCGGAAGCCGCCACCTCAACCAGAATCTCCAGGTTGAGGGCGATCTCGTCGGCGAGTTCCGGCCGCCGCTCGCCCAACGCCATCGCGGCACGCCAGTCGGCCAGGCCGCCGCGCAGCATCGCCAGCACCTCCGGCACCGCCTCGTCGCTGGACCGCTCCTCGACGACGACGAGGTCCGACAGCAGGTCCTCCCAGCGGGCGTCGACATCGGTCTCGCCGCCGGCCCGGCGCAGGATCGCGAAGTTCACCTGGGCGGCGCGGGCATGGTTGATCGCCTGCAGCGGCTCGTCATAGAGGCGCTGGGCCAGGTTTCCGAGCGACCACGTGGCGGTCAGGGCGACGGCCGCGAGTGCGGCGGCGGCGGCGACCGCCACGAGAAACGCACCGACCAGCTTCCAGCGGATGGAGATCCGGTCGAGCATGCTGAACCACCTCTCGGAGAACACGGGATCACGATATCATGCACGCGGAGCGATCGCAGCGGCGGCACCGGGATCCGCCTGTGCCCTCCCCGGCCTCAGCGGTCGCGCCTCAGCGGTCCTGCCTCTGCGGTGCGGACACGGACCGGCGGGTGGAGGAGACGTGGGCCGCCCCCGCCGCGACCACGTCCTATTCGACCGTGACGATTAGCTTCATCTTCGGATGGATGCGGCAGAGGACCTCCACCCTACCCGGCTTGTCGAGGGTGATGTGGGTGGTCTCGCCACGGGTCTGCACGCCGATGTTGAACGCGTTGTCCGGCGTCTCGGAATAGACGTTGTGATCGTAGAAGTCGTCGTTCACGAAGGCGATGGTGTCGCCGGCGGCTATGGTGATCTCGCCTGGCCGGAAGGAGCGGTGCTTCTGCAGAACCGTATGCTCCACCGCCGCCCAGGCGACGCCGGCGCCGACCGCCATACCGATCCCGCCGCCCAACACGACCGCGCGGAGAGCCGCAGCGAACCGATCATCCATCAGATGTATCCTGAACCGTTCAACCGATGGCCGCAGTCTACCGCAGCCATCGGTGAAGAAACATGGCGCCGGCACTCCGGTCGCGCGAGCGTGATCGGCTCCGGCCCTACCCGTCCAGCTTCTTCCTGAGCAGTTCGTTGACCATGCCGGGGTTGGCCTTGCCCTGGCTCTTCTTCATGGTCTGGCCGACGAAGAAACCGAACAGCTTGTCCTTGCCGCCCTTGTACTGCTCGACCTTGTCGGCGTTCTCGGCCAGGACCTCGTCGATGATGCCCTCGATGGCGCCGGTGTCGGACACCTGCTTCAGGCCCTTCTCCTCGACGATGTCGCCGGCCGCCTTGCCGGTCTCGAACATCTCGGCGAAGACCTCCTTGGCGATCCGCCCGGAGATCGTGCCGTCGCCGATCAGATCGACCAGCCCGCCCAGGTTCTCCGCCGAGACCGGGCTCTCCGACAGCTCCTTGCCCGCCTTGTTCAGCGCGCCGAACAGTTCGGTAATCATCCAGTTCGCGGCGATCTTGGCGTCACGGCCCTTGGCGCCGTCGCCCTTCACGAGCTGCTCATACCAGTCGGCGGTTGCCCGCTCCTCGACCAGGATCGCCGCATCGTACGCCGACAGGCCGTACGCCGACATGAAGCGCGCCTTCTTGGCATCGGGGAGTTCCGGCAGATCCTTCGCCAGGTCGTCGACGCGACTCTGCTCCAGCACCAGCGGCAGCAGGTCCGGGTCCGGGAAGTAGCGGTAGTCGTGCGCGTCCTCCTTGGAGCGCATGGAGCGGGTCTCGCCGCGTCCGGTGTCGAACAGGCGGGTCTCCTGGTCGATCTCGCGGCCGCTCTCCAGGATCTCGATCTGGCGGCGCGCCTCGTACTCGATCGCCTGCTGGATGAAGCGCACCGAGTTCATGTTCTTGATCTCGCAGCGCGTGCCCAGCGGATCGCCCGGCTTGCGCACGGAGACGTTGACGTCGGCGCGCATCGACCCTTCCTGCATGTTGCCGTCGCAGGTACCGACGTAGCGCAGGATCGAGCGCAGCTTCTTGACGTAGAGCCCGGCCTCCTCCGGCGAGGACAGGTCCGGCTTGGAGACGATCTCCATCAGCGCCACGCCCGACCGGTTCAGGTCGATATAGGTCTTCTGCGGATGCTGGTCGTGCAGCGACTTGCCGGCGTCCTGCTCCAGGTGCAGCCGTTCGATCCCGACCGCCTTGGTCGAGCCGTCCGGCAGGTCGAGCAGCAGTTCGCCCTCGCCGACCACCGGGTCCTTGTACTGGCTGATCTGATAGCCCTGGGGCAGATCGGCGTAGAAGTAGTTCTTGCGGTCGAACACGCTGCGCAGGTTGATCCTGGCCTGCAGCGCCAGACCGGTACGCACCGCCTGCTCCACGCACTCGCGGTTGATTACCGGCAGCATGCCCGGCATGGCGGCGTCCACCAGACTGACCTGGGTATTGGCCTCGGCGCCGAAGGCCGTGGCGGAGCCGGAGAACAGCTTGGCCTTGGAGATCACCTGGGCATGCACCTCGAGGCCGAGCACGACCTCCCACTCGCCCGTCTCACCCTGGATGCGATACGGCTCGGTCATCGTTCAGCCCTCCCGCACCATGGCCGGCACGGCCTTGAAGTCCGCCGCACGCTCCAGCGCCCGGCCGACCCGAACCACCGAACCCTCGTCGAACATGCGGCCCAGCACCTGCAGTCCCAGCGGCAGGCCCCGAGCCGACAGGCCGGCCGGAACCGAGATCCCCGGCAGCCCGGCGAGGCTGGCGGGCACGGTGAATACGTCCTGCATGTACATCTTGACCGGATCGTCCTCGTTGTCGCCGATGGCGAAGGCATCCGACGGCGCCGTCGGCGTCAGGATCGCGTCCACCGTCTCGAAGGCCTGGTCGAAATCGCGGCGCAGCAGCGCGCGAACCTTCTGGGCCTTCAGGTAGTAGGCGTCGTAATAGCCGGCGGACAGCACGTAGGTGCCGATCAGCACCCGGCGCTGCACCTCGGCCCCGAAACCCTCGCCGCGGGTATTGGCATACATCTCCGCCAGGCTGTCGCCGTCGACCCGCAGGCCGTAGCGCACGCCGTCGTAGCGCGCCAGGTTCGACGACGCTTCGGCCGGGGCGATGATGTAGTAGGTCGGCAGCGCGTACTTGGTGTGGGCGAGCGAGATGTCGACGATCTCCGCACCCTCCGCCTTCAGCCAGTCGATACCCTGCTGCCAGACCGCCGAGATCTCGTCGGGCAGGCCGTCGACCCGGTACTCGGCGGGGACTCCGATCTTCAGGCCCTTCACGCCCCGGTCCAGCGCCGCCGTGAGATCGGGCATCGCCTCCGCGGCCGACGTCGAGTCCTTGGGATCGTGCCCGGCCATCGCCTGAAGCATGATCGCCGCGTCCTCGACCGTGCGGGTCATCGGCCCGGCCTGGTCCAGCGACGAGGCGAAGGCGACGATGCCCCAACGCGAGCAGCGCCCGTAGGTCGGCTTCATGCCGACGATGCCGGAGAAGCTGGCCGGCTGGCGGATCGAGCCGCCGGTATCGGTCCCGGTCGCCGCGAGCGCCGACCGCGCGGCCACCGCCGCCGCCGACCCGCCGGAGGAGCCGCCCGGCACGCGCTTGCGGTCCGGCTCGTCGGTCGACCGCCACGGATTCTCGACTGCGCCGTAATACGAGGTGACGTTGGATGAGCCCATGGCGAACTCGTCCAGATTGGTCTTGCCGAGCAGGACGGCGCCGGCGTCCCACAGATTGGCGGTCACCGTCGCCTCGTAGGGCGGCACGAACCCGTCGAGAATATGGCTGGCGGCCGTGGTCGGCACGCCCTCGGTGCAGAACAGGTCCTTGATGGCGAGCGGGATTCCCTCCAACGTCCCGCCTTCGCCCCTGGCCAGGCGCGCATCGGCCTGCTCGGCCATCTGCAGCGCCTTGTCCGGCGTGGTGGCGATGTAGGCGTTCAGATCCGCCGTCGCCTCCATGCGGGCGATATAGGCCTTGGTGAGCTCGGTCGAGGAGATTTCCTTCGAGGCGAGCTTCGCCCTGGCGTCGGCCAGGGTCAGGTCCAGAAGATCGCTCATCACTCGACCACCTTCGGCACGACATAGAACCCATGGGCCGCTTCCGACGCGTTCGCCGTGACCCGCGCCTGATAACCGCCGTCGGTGACCGCGTCCTCGCGCTGGGGCAGGCTGTGACCGGTCACGCTGGCGAGCGGTTCGACGCCGGAGGTGTCGACCTCGTCCAGCTGCTCGACGAAGCCGAGAATGGCGTTCAGGTCGCCGACCATCGCCTCCAGGCGATCGTCCGGGACCCTGATGCGGGCGAGGTTCGCGATGGACGCGACAGTGGCCTTGTCGAGCGACATGGGCTAAGACCGATCCAGTTATTCTCAGGAACGCTAAAAAACGGCGGAAATCCGCCGTTTGGAAGCGCGGAAGCTAGCACCGCCCATGCCCGTCTGCAAGCCCGGCGACCTGGTTCGCCTCCTCGCCCCCGGATCCCGTCTCATCGGGCTGGATTTCGGCACCAAGACCATCGGAGTGGCGATCTCCGACGCCGCCCTGCGTGTCGCCGCGCCGGTGACGACGATCCGTCGCCGCAAGTTCTCGACTGACGCCGAAGAGCTTATCAAGATCGTCGAGAGCCGCGGCGTCGGCGGCTTCGTGGTCGGTCTGCCGCTGAACATGGATGGCACCGAGGGCCCGCGCTGCCAGTCGACCCGCGACCTGACCGCCGAGCTGCTGCTTCGCCGCGACCTGCCGACCATCTTCCAGGACGAGCGGATGAGCAGCCAGGCGGTCGAGCGCGCGATGATCGGAGAGGCCGACCTGAGCCGCAAGCGGCGCAAGGAATCGATCGACGCGGCGGCCGCCGCCTACATCCTCCAGTCGGCCCTCGATGCGCTCTGAGATCGGCCGCGCCGTGCCCGGGCGACAGGCCGCCATCCGGTCGGCCTGAGCAATGCTGGCCAGGGTCCATCGAGCGCTGACGTCGCCGGAGCAGGCCCGTGACCTGGCGGCCCGGATCGATGCGGCGCACGGCCCCTTCTCCCACGACGTCAGCGCCAAGATGAACCTGCTCAGCCTGACGCCGGACGATGCCGGGTTCGCGGCCAAGGCCGCACTCGCGCAGCACATCCTGATCTGGTTCTGGAGCGGACCGCTGCCCGCCGTTGCCGCCGGCCTGCTGGGCGCCCAGCCGGTGCTGCTGAACACCCACTGCACGGCCCGTCACCAGGCGCCGCGCGACCCGGCGGAGAACGTCGCCTGGCATCTGGACGCCAACTTCTGGGGTTTCGAGACGCCGCTGCTGACGATCTGGCTGTCGCTGACCCCGTCCGGACGCGACGCGCGGGGCCTGGAGCTGGCCCTGCCGTACTCCCGCCCGACGGACTCCGAGATGGAACGGGCCTACTTGCCGGTGGCCCGCGCGAAGCGGGAGGCAGGCCGGCCGATCTCCGTCACCGACGACGAGATGGCCGCGATGATCGGACCGGTGCGCACCCGCGCGCCGGCGATGGCACCCGGCGACGCCCTGATCTTCGACCAGACCGTGCTCCACCGGACCCAGCTCGACGGAACGGCGACCCGGCCGCGGCTGGCGGTCGAGTTCCGGATCGCGCCGCGCAGCCCGCTCCCGGCGGCGGCGGCCACCGACATGGCCAGCCTCATGACCTCGTTCGTCGACCCCGCCTCCGGCCGCGCCGTCCAGGCCCGGCTGGGCGATCTGCCGGCGACGGCCTGAACCGGACCCGCCCCATGGCCGCCTCGATAACCGCGCTCGCACCCGTGTTCGGCCTGATCGTCCTCGGCGCCATCCTGGGGCGGATCGGCCCGTTCGGCGACGACGGCTGGCGGGCGATCGAGCAGCTCACCTACTGGCTGCTGCTGCCGGCTCTCCTGCTGCTGAAGCTCGGGGCGACGGACCTTTCCGGCTACACGATCGGCCCGATGGTGATCGCCATGGCGGGCGCGGTGCTGCTGGCCACGGCCGGCCTGCTGGCGATCTACCGCCTCACCGGAATCGGCGGCCCGGCCTATACCAGCGTCATCCAGGGGGCGATCCGCCAGAATACCTATATCGGCGTGGCCAGCGTCGGCGCGCTCTACGGGGCCGCCGGCGAGGCGCTCGCCGCCGTCGGCATCGCCGCGGTGATCCCGCTGGTGAACTCGCTGTCGATCTGGGTGCTGACGCGCATGGCCGGGCAGACACCGCTGACCGGCCTGCAGGTGCTGTGGGCGATGCTGAAGAACCCGATCTTCGTCGCCTGCATCCTCGGCATCGGGCTCAACGCCACAGGCATCGGCATCCACCCGCTGATCGCCGAGGGGCTGGACCTGCTGGCCGGCGCGGCCCTGGCCCTGGGCCTGCTGGCGGTCGGCGCCGGGTTGAGGTTCGCCGTACTCAGGACCGGATGGCCGGCGTTGCTGCTGTCGAACGCGGTCAAGCTGATCGCCCTTCCGGCGCTGACCCTGGCGCTGGCGGCGCCCCTCGGCCTGAGCGGGGTGGCCCTGGCGGTGGCGGTGCTGTTCAACGCCCTGCCCAGTTCGGCCTCGAGCTACGTCTTCGCCCGCCAGCTCGGTGGCGATCACGAGTTGATGGCCGCGATCCTGACCACCCAGGTGATCATGGCGGCGGTCACCCTGCCGGTGTTCCTGGCGCTGGTGTGACAGGGGCCGGGTCAGCCGCGAAGAAGTTCACCCAGTGAAACCGCACCAACCGACCCGTTGCCCCCTCTGCCGGCCTGATCTACCAAGTCACTCCCGCCGACCGCCGAGGCCCGCCGCATGACCGACACGCCCCCCGCCACGCCGATGGCCCTGGACGGCGTCCGCATCGTCGACGCCTCGCGCATCCTGGCCGCGCCGATCGCCACCCAGACCCTGGGCGATCTCGGCGCCGACGTGATCAAGATCGAGCGGCCGGAGACCGGCGACGACATCCGGCGCTGGGGCCCGCCCTTCCTCAAGGACGGCGACGGCAACGACACCTCGGAGAGCGCCTACTACCTCGGCACCAATCGGAACAAGCGGTCGATCACCCTGGACTTCACCCGGGCGGAGGGCCGCGAGGTGCTCTTCAAGCTGCTGGAGACCGCAGACGTCTTCGTCGAGAACTACAAGGTCGGCGACCTGGCGCGCCACGGCCTCGCATACGACCAGATCCGGGAGCGGTTCCCGCGTCTGGTCTATGCCAGCGTTACCGGTTTCGGGCAGACCGGCCCCTACGCGCCGCGGCCGGGCTACGATCTGCTGGCCCAGGCCATGGGCGGGATCATGAGCGTCACCGGCGACCCGGCCGGGCAGCCGACCAAGGTGGGCGTCGCCATCGCCGACATGATGACCGGCATGTACACCACCAGTGCCATCCTGGCGGCGCTCCGTCATCGCGACCTGACCGGCAGGGGCCAGCACATCGACGCCGCCCTGCTCGATACACAGGTCGCCTGGCTGATGAACCAGGCGATGAACTACCTGGTCGGCGGCGTGGTCCCCGGCCGCCTCGGCAACGCCCATCCGAACGTCGCCCCCTATGAGGTGTTCGCCAGTGCCGACGGGTTCGTCATTGTCGGCTGCGGCTCCGACAGACAGTTCCGCGCCTTCCTCACGGTCGCCGGCCGCGAGGAGGTGGCCGACGACCCGCGTTTCGTCGACAACGCGGCGCGCCTCGCCAACGTGGAGGACCTGCGCCGGGTGCTCGGCGAGATCGTCGCCACGCGGGCGACCGACGACTGGGTCTCGGCGCTTGAGGCGGTCAAGGTCCCGTGCGGGCCGGTCAACACCATCGACCGGGTGTTCGCCGACCCGCAGGTCCAGGCCCGCGGCATGGCCATCGGCATCCCCGGCCACGCCCTCACCCCCGACGCGGTGCCAGCGATCGCCTATCCGTTGAAACTGTCGGAGACGCCGGCGACATATCGGCGCCCGCCGCCGATTCTAGGCCAGCACACCGAGCAGGTGCTGACCGAGGACATCGGTCTCGACGCCGCGGCGGTCGCCAAGCTGCGGCAGGAAAAGGTGATCTGACGGGCGGGCGCCGGCGCGGTTGCCCCCGATCCCAACGAGGCCTATACAGCCCCTTTAATGACCGATGCCATTTCCCCCTTCGCCGCGCCGGCATCCGACGATGACGGCCGGACGTACCCGCACCGCCACCTGCTCGGTATCGAGGGGCTGACTCGGCCCGATATCGACCTTCTGCTCGACCGGTCCGAACGGTTCGTCGACCAGAACCGCCAGCTCGATAAGAAAGTGTCGAGCCTGCGCGGGCGTACGGTGATCAACCTGTTCTTCGAGAACTCCACCCGGACGCGGACCAGCTTCGAGCTGGCCGGCAAGCGGCTCGGCGGCGACGTGATCAACATGTCGATCGGCACGTCCTCGATCAAAAAGGGCGAGACCCTGATCGACACGGCGATGACCCTGAACGCCATGCATCCGGACGCCCTGGTGGTGCGGCACGCGGAATCTGGCGCGGTGCACCTGCTGGCCGAGAAGGTCAACTGCGCGGTGATCAACGCCGGCGACGGCAGCCACGAGCACCCGACCCAGGCGCTGCTCGACGCGCTGACGATCCGGCGGCGCAAGGGCCATCTGGAGGGTCTCGAGGTGGCGATCTGCGGCGACGTCGCCCATAGCCGGGTGGCGCGCTCCAACATCCACCTGCTCTCGGTGATGGGCGCCCGGATCCGGGTCGTCGCCCCGCCGACCCTGCTGCCCAGCGGCATCGAGCGGATGGGAGTGGAGGTGCACCACGACATGGAGCGGGGCATCGCCGGTTGCGACATCGTCATGATGCTGCGCCTGCAGACCGAACGCATGAAGGGCAGCTTCGTGCCGTCGGTGCGCGAGTACTTTCACTATTTCGGCCTCGACGTGGACAAGCTGCAGGCGGCCAAGCCGGATGCGCTCATCATGCATCCGGGCCCGATGAACCGGGGCGTGGAGATCGACAGTCTGGTCGCCGACGACATCGACCGCTCGCTGATCCGCGAACAGGTGGAGATGGGCGTCGCGGTGCGCATGGCGGTGCTCGAGATCCTGGTCCGAAATCAGACGGAACCCTGGGCCCAGAACGCGGGTGTGAACGTACGATGAGGCCGACCCTCTACAAGAATGCCCGCCTGCTCGACCCGGAGAGCGGCCTCGATGCGAAGGGCGGGCTGCTGGTGCGCGACGGCAAGATCGCCGAGGTCGGCGCCCAGGTCTTCGTCGACGCCATCCAGGACGACGTGGAGGTTGTGGACTGCGCCGGCCGCTGTCTCGCCCCCGGGCTGGTCGACATGCGGGTCCAGGTGCGCGAGCCCGGCGACGAGCATATGGAGACCCTGGCCTCGGTCCAGCGCGCGGCCGCCGCCGGCGGGGCGACGACGATCGCGACCCTTCCGAACACCAACCCGATCATCGACGACGTCTCGCTCCTGGAATTCGTCGAGCGCCGCGCGCTCGAGGTCGGGCTCGCCAACGTCCATCCCTACGCCGCCGCAACGAAGGGGCTGCGCGGCGAGGAGATGACCGAATTCGGCATGCTGGCCGACAGCGGCGCCGTCGCCTTCACCGACGGCGAACGGGCGATCGGCGACGCCATGGTCATGCGCCGCGCCCTGTCCTATGCCAGCATCTTCGGCCGGCCGATCGTCCAGCACCCGGAAATCCCGGCCCTGGCCCGCGAGGGATGCGCCACCGAGGGCGAGACCGCCACCCGCCTCGGCCTCGCCGGCATCCCGGCCGTCGCCGAGGTGATGATGGTCGAACGCGACCTGCGCCTCGTCGAGCTCACCGGCGGGCGCTACCACGCCGCTCACCTTTCGACCGCCGCCGCCATCGACGCGATCCGGAATGCCAAAGCGCGGGGGCTGCCGGTGACCTGCGATACGGCGCCGCCGTATTTCGCCCTGAACGAGGGTGCGGTCATGGAGTATCGGACGTTCGCCAGGCTGTCGCCGCCGCTGCGCAGCGAGACCGACCGGCTCGCGGTGATCGCCGGCCTCGCCGACGGCACCATCGACGCCATCGCCAGCGACCACGCCCCGCTCGACCAGGACAGCAAGCGCGTCCCCTTCGCCCAGGCGCTCCCCGGCGGCGTCGGCCTGGAGACGCTGATGCCGGTGAGCCTGGAACTGGTGCACACTGGCGCCATGGACCTGATCGACGTGCTGCACCGGCTCACCGTCGCCCCGGCCCGGATCCTGGGCCTGCCCTATGGAACGCTGACCCGCGGCGGCGACGCGGACGTGGTAATCTTCGACCTCAACCGGGCCGGCAAGGTCGATCCGGATCGTTTCGCCTCCAAGTCGCGGAACACGCCGTTCGACGGCCGCCCTGTCGAGGGGCGGGTCTGGCGGACGGTGTACCGCGGGCGCTGCGTCTACGACGCCGATGCCGAACCGCCGCTTCCGACACGACGCAGGATGATGGCCGATGCCTGATCCGATGGGACCGCTCGAATTCACCTGGCCGTTCTACGCCGGCTTCCTGCTCGCCTATCTGCTGGGATCGATTCCGTTCGGCCTGCTGCTCACACGGCTGGCCGGGCTCGGAGACATCCGCGCCATCGGGTCGCGCAACATCGGCGCAACCAACGTGCTGCGCACCGGCCGCCGGGAGCTGGCCGCCGCGACCCTGCTGCTCGATGGCGGCAAGGGAGCGGCCGCCGTGGCCGTCGGCTGGCAGTTCGGCGCCGACATGGCCGTCCTCGCCGCCGCCGGCGCCGTCCTGGGCCACTGCTTCCCGGTCTGGCTACGGTTCAGGGGCGGCAAGGGCGTCGCGACCGCCATCGGCGTCTGGCTCGCCCTCGTGCCCAATGTCGGCGTCCTGGTCTGCGGGCTCTGGCTGCTGATCGCCGGCGTGTTCCGCTACTCCTCGGCCGCGAGCCTGTTCTCGCTGGCGGTCGCGCCGTTCCTCGCCTGGCATCTGGAGGGGCCGCAGTTCGCCCAGGTCGGCGGGTTCGTCGCCGTCCTTGTCTGGCTGCGCCACCATCAGAACATCCGCCGCCTGGTGAAGGGCGAGGAGAGCCGGATCAGCTTCAAACGCAAATGACGCCGATGGTCCGGCGTCAGAGACGGACCCGATCTGGTGCCGATAGATCGGAACAGCGGCGGAATCATCCCCAGGCCCTGCCATAGCCCCGGCGTCCTTCACCGCCCGGGAGCCGGCCGATGCCGCTCGACAAATCCCTTGCCCGCCACTGCGAAAGCGAACGTCTGGCCCGCCTGCGCCTGATCCGAACCGAGAATGTCGGGCCGGTGACTTTCCGCCACCTGATCGACCGGTTCGGCAGCGCGGAGCGGGCGATCGAGGCTCTGCCGGACCTTGCCCGCCGGGGCGGCCGCCGCCGGCCGCTCAAGGTGCCCGGCCCCGCCGCCGCCGAGCGGGAGATGGCCGAGAACGCCCGCATCGGTGCCCGCGTGCTGGTCTACGGCGATCCGGACTATCCGGCGGCGCTCGCCGCGATCGAGGACGCGCCAGCCACCCTGTCGGCGATCGGACCTGGTCTGCCGACGGTGAACCCCGTGCTCGCCATCGTCGGCGCGCGCAACGCCTCGATGAACGGACGGCGGCTGGCGGCGATGCTGGCCCGCGAGATCGGTGCCGGCGGCCATGTCATCGCCTCCGGCCTGGCGCGCGGCATCGACGGCGCCGCCCATGACGGCGCGCTGGAGAGCGGCACGATCGCGGTGGTCGCGGGCGGGATCGACGTCCTCTACCCGCCGGAGCATGCGGCACTTCACGACCGGATCGCGGAACAGGGCGCGATCCTGGCGGAGCAACCGATTGGCACCGTGCCCCAGGCCCGTCATTTCCCATCGCGGAACCGCATTATCGCCGGGTTGAGCGTCGGCGTTCTGGTGGTCGAGGCGGCCTCCCGCTCGGGCTCGCTGATTACCGCCCGGCGGGCCCTGGATCAGGGGCGGGAGGTGTTCGCGGTTCCCGGCTCGCCGCTCGACCCGCGCTGCGCCGGGACCAACGGCCTGATCAAGGAGGGAGCGGCGTTCCTGGTCGAGTCCGCCGGCGATGTCCTTCGGATCCTGGACACCCTGCCGACACAAAATCTGCAGGCTCCGACGCCGGGGGACGCGGGGCTGTCAGAGGGGTCGGAAGCCCTTGAAACCCCCGCGCTCGCGGCCGACGGTCGGGTCCGGTGTCTCGTGCTCGAGGCGCTCGGCTCGGAACCGGTCCCGGTTGACGAACTGATCCGCGGGTGCCAATTGTCGGCTCCGATCGTCGCGACGGTACTTCTGGAGGCGGAGCTTGCGGGCCTCGTCGAGCGTCATCCGGGGAACCAGGTTTCGCGACGCGTGGATGCTCCGGCCTGACCGTGCGGCCATTCCGCCGACGGGCTTCTTGGCCGGACCCTGGGAAAGCGAACGGTTCGCATGAGCACAGTCGTCGTTGTCGAGTCCCCGGCCAAGGCCAAGACCATCAACAAGTATCTCGGCAGTGACTATCACGTCCTGGCGAGCTACGGGCACATCCGGGACCTGCCACCCAAGGACGGATCGGTCGATCCCGAGCATGACTTCGCCATGCAGTGGCAGACCGATCAGCGCTCGGAAAAGCAGATCAAGGCCATCGCCGAGGCGGTCAAGGGTGCCGACCAGCTCATCCTCGCGACCGACCCCGACCGCGAAGGCGAAGCGATCAGTTGGCACGTCCGCAACGTCCTGGACGAGCGCAAGGTGCTCAACGGCATCGACGTGAAGCGCGTGGCGTTCAACGCCATCACCAAGGACGCCGTGCTCGACGCCATGGCGAACCCCCGCGAGCTCGACCAGGATCTGATCGACGCCTATCTGGCGCGCCGGGCGCTGGACTACCTCGTCGGCTTCACACTGTCGCCGGTCCTGTGGCGCAAGCTGCCCGGCGCCCGCTCGGCCGGCCGCGTGCAGTCCGTGGCCCTGCGCCTGATCTGCGAACGTGAATCCGAGATCGAGCGGTTCAATCCGCAGGAATACTGGTCGGTGGAAGCCGTGTTCCGGACCCAGGAACGCAAGACCATCACCGCACGCCTGACCCATCTCGACGGCCGCAAGCTGGACCGGCTCGACATCAAGTCCGAAGCGGAGGCCATGGCCGCCGTCGCCGCGATCGAGGCCGGCGACTTCGCCATCGGCTCGGTCGAGAAGAAGCGGGTCAAACGCAATCCGGCCCCGCCGTTCACGACCTCCACCCTGCAGCAGGAGGCGTCGCGCAAGCTGGGCTTCGGCGCCAGCCGCACCATGCAGCTGGCTCAGCGACTGTACGAGGGCGTCGACATCGGCGGCGAGACCGTCGGCCTGATCACCTACATGCGGACGGACGGCGTCCAGATGTCCGGTGAGGCGATCACCCAGATCCGCCAGTCGATCGGCGCCGAGTACGGCGACCGCTACCTGCCGAACACGCCGCGGGTCTACACTTCCCGGGCGAAGAACGCCCAGGAGGCGCACGAGGCGATCCGTCCGACCGACGTGACCCGCACGCCGGACATGATGCGCTCGCGCCTCGACCCCGACCAGTGGAAGCTCTACTCGCTGATCTGGAAGCGGGGCTTGGCCAGCCAGATGGCCAGCGCCGAGCTCGACCAGACGGCCATCGACATCACCGACCGGGCCGGACGCAGCGTGCTGCGCGCCACCGGCTCGGTCATCGCCTTCGACGGCTTCCTCAAGCTCTACCGCGAGGATCGCGACGAGAGCGAGGGTGTGGACGGCGGCGACGAGGAGAGCGACCGGATCCTGCCGGCCGTCGCCGAGGGCGAGAACGTCGCCCGCCAGGAGGTCAAGCCGGAGCAGCACTTCACCCAGCCGCCGCCGCGCTACTCGGAGGCGAGCCTGGTCAAGAAACTCGAGGAGCTCGGCATTGGTCGGCCGTCGACCTACGCCAGCATCCTGCAGGTGCTCCAGGACCGCGAGTACGTCCGCCTCGACCGTCGGCGCTTCGTGCCGGAGGATCGCGGCCGTCTGGTCACGACGTTCCTGTCCAGCTTCTTCGACCGCTACGTCCAGTACAACTTCACCGCGGATCTGGAGACCCAGCTCGACAACGTCTCCGACGGCCAGATCGACTGGCGCCAGGTCCTGCGCGATTTCTGGACCGCGTTCAAGTCCTCGGTCGACGGCACCAAGGACCTGTCGATCGGCGACGTCATCGAAAAACTGGACGCCGAGCTCGCCGACCACTTCTTCCCCGAAGGCGAGGACGGACAGCCGGCCCGCGGGTGTCCCAGCTGCGGCGACGGCACCCTGTCGCTGCGCCTCGGCAAGTTCGGAGCCTTCATCGGCTGCTCGAACTACCCGAACTGTCGCTTCACCCGACAGCTCGGCGAGGCCGCCGGCGGCCGCCCGGTCGATACGGAGAACGAGGGCGGCGCCCTGCCGCGCGTGCTCGGCCAGGATCCGGAGACCGGGCAGGACGTGAGCCTGCGCAAGGGCCCCTACGGGGTCTACGTCCAGCTCGGCGAGGCCGAGGAAGGCTCGAAGAAGAAACCCAAGCGGGCGTCCCTGCCCAAGCAGGTGTCGCCCGCCGATATCGACCTGCAGAAGGGCCTTGCGCTCCTGTCCCTGCCCCGCCCCGTGGGCGAGCATCCCGAGACCAAGGAGATGATCGAGGCCGGGATCGGCCGGTACGGCCCGTATCTGAAGCACGCCGGCGCCTATGTCAGCCTGCCGGGCGACGACACGGTGATGACCATCGGCCTGAATCACGCGGTGCAGCTGATCGCCGAGAAGGGCTCGAAGAAGAAACCGGGCCGCACCGTCGGCGACCATCCGGCCGACGGCAAGCCGGTGACCGTGCAGTCCGGTCGCTACGGCCCCTATGTCCAGCACGGATCGCTGCGCGCCACCCTGCCGAAGGGAGAGGAGATGGAGACCATCTCGCTCGAGCGCGCGGTCGAACTCCTGACGGCGAAGGCCGAGAAGAGCGGCAAGGCCCCGCCGAAGAAGACGGCCGCCAAGAAGACGGCGGCGAAGAAGACGGCGGCCAAAAAACCGGCGGCGAAGACAGCGACGACCAAGACAGCGGCCGCCAAGAAGACGACTGCGAAGAAGACGACGGCGAAGAAGACCACCGCCAAGACCAAGGCGGCGGATGGCGACGAAGGCGGCGACGCTGCGAGCGACGCCGCCGGCACGGCGGGGCATTGAGCTGGGCGACGTGACCCGCCCCCCCGCGCAACTACCGACCCGCGAACAGATCCTCGCCTTCGTCGAGGACAGCCCGACACCGGTCGGTCGCCGCGAGATCGCCCGAGCCTTCGACATCAAGGGGCCGATGCGCGCCGAACTGCGCGGACTGCTGAAGGAGATGGCCGAGGCAGGCGACCTCGACCTCGGGAACAGGCGCAAGGTCGCCCCGGTCGGCACCCTTCCCGAGGTGACGGTGCTCGAGGTGGTCGGCACCGATGCCGATGGCGAGGTGCTGGCGCGCGCCGTCGGGCGCGAGCACGAGGACCAGCCGCCGCGCATCCACCTTATCGCCGACCGACGGTCCGGCCCGATGGGGACCGGAGACCGGGCACTGTGCCGTCTGGAGCGACGCGGCGAGAGCTTCTATGTCGCCCGGGTCATCCGGCGGATCGGCCGCTCCACGCCCCGCACCCTCGGCATCTTCCACCGGACCGACGACGGTGCCCGCGTGCACCCGACCGACAAGCGCGCGAAGTCGGAGATCCGCATTCCCAAGGGCGACGAGATGGACGCCCAGTCGGGCGATCTGGTGACCGTCGAGATCATGCCCAAGGGTCGGCTCGGCCTGCCGGTCGGCCGGGTAGTCGAGCGGTTCGCCGGAGCCGCCGACCCACGCTCCTTCAGTCGGATCGCGATCCACGAGAACGAGATTCCCGACACCTTTCCGGAAGCGGCGGTCGCTCTCGCGGAGAAAGCGAAGCCGGTGTCGCTCGGAAAGCGGACCGACCTGCGCGACGTCCCACTGGTGACCATCGACGGCATCGATGCCCGCGATTTCGACGACGCGGTGTTCGCAGAAGTCGACACCGATCCGGCCAACCCGGGCGGTTTCCGGCTTCTCGTCGCGATCGCCGACGTCTCCCACTACGTCCGGCCGGGTGACGCCCTCGACCGCGAGGCGCTGAAACGCGGCAACTCGGTCTACTTCCCCGATCAGGTCGTGCCGATGCTGCCCGAGGCGCTGTCAAACGGCCTCTGTTCCCTGCGCCCGGACGAGGAACGCGCCTGCATGGCGGTCGAGATCGTGATCGACGCGGAGGGACAGAAGCGGCGCCACCGGTTCATGCGCGGCCTGATGCGGTCGGCCGCCCGCCTCACCTACCGCCAGGTCCAGCAGGCGCACGACGGCGGCAGCGCCGAGGGCATTCCCGACGGTGTCCTGTCACCCCTGTACGGCGCGTTCGAGGCGCTCCGGAAGGCCCGCCAGGCCCGCGGCGCCCTCGATATCGACCTGCCGGAGAAGCGGGTCATCCTCGACGACGCCGGCAACGTCGCCGAGATCGGCATTCGCGACCGCCTCGACGCCCACATGCTGATCGAGGAGTTCATGGTGCTGGCCAACGTGTGCGCCGCCGAGACGCTCGAGGATCGCCGTCAGCCCTGCATGTACCGCGTTCACGAGAGCCCGGACCCAGAGAAGGTGGCCGCCCTGTCCGAGGTTCTGGACGGGCTCGGCATCGCCTTCGCCAAGGGCCAGGTCGTCCGCCCGAAGACGTTCAACGGCGTCCTGGCCAAGGTCAAGGACGCGCCGCACGAACGCATGGTCAACGAGATGGTCCTGCGCACCCAGTCCCAGGCCGTGTACGCGCCCGAGAACGCCGGACATTTCGGCCTGGCATTGACCCGCTACGCGCATTTCACATCGCCGATCCGACGCTACTCGGACCTGCTGGTGCACCGCGCCCTGATCCGCGGCCTGCGCCTCGGCGACGACGGTCTGCGGCCGGAGGACGACGCCGAGTTCCAGGATTGGGCCGAGCACATTTCCATGACCGAGCGGCGCGCCGCCACGGCGGAGCGCACCACCGTCGACCGCTACCTGGCCCGGCACCTCGCCGACCGGGTCGGAGGGATCTTCGCGGGACGTATCAACGGCGTCACCCGCTTCGGCGTGTTCGTGACCCTCGACGAGACGGGCGCGGACGGACTGGTGCCGATCCGCTCCCTGCCGGACGACTACTACGATCACGACGACGTCCACCACACGTTGACCGGACGGTCCCATGGCTGGGTGTTCCGCCTGGGAGACCGGGTCGAGGTGAGGCTCGTCGACGCCGATCCGGCGTCGGGCGGAATCATCGTCGAGATCGTCTCCGGCGGCGAGCGGGGTACCGCGCCGCGTCGCGGCAAGGGGCGCGGCAAGGGGCCGAGACGGCATCCCCAGGCCCGCGCCCGAAAGCACAAACCGCGCGGCAAGCGGTGACGACGCGCCCTGTCGCGAACCCATTGAAATCGCGGCTGCGATTGATTCGGCACACGTTTTGCAGCATTCTGAACCGATTGCGGTTCCGTCGCGCCGCGCGAAGATTCGAGTGCTCCCGAATGCCCGAACCCCGCTGGCTTCCGCTCCGTGTCCCGTCCCGCGTATCGTGGCGCCGGCTCGTCGCCGCCGGGATTGCCCTCACGCTGCTCGGTTCCTGCGCGGTCACCCGGCCCGAGACACCGGTTCCGACCGCATTTGCCATGGACGCCGGCGCCGAGGTCTTCGCCATCGGGTACGAGGGGATTGCCGACCTATACGTCGAGGCGATTCCGACCCAATCGATGGCCCTGGCGGCGCTCGACGGCGTCGCCGCGCTCGATCCAGCGGTCTCGTTCGTGCGGCGGGGCGAGTCGCTCATCGTCACGGATGACGGGACGCCGTTCGCCAAGTTCACCGTGCCCTCGGACGATTCGCCGCAGGATTGGGCGCGTCTCACCGCCGCCGCCATTGCCGCCGCGCGCGATCGCTCGGAACGCCTGTCCGAGACGACGTCGGACCGAACCTTCGAGGCGGCGTTCGATGCGATGACCCGCAAGCTCGACCGCTACTCCCGCTACCACAACGCCGCAGAGACGCGCTCCTCCAAGGCGGCGCGCAACGGCTATACCGGCATAGGCGTCACCATCGGCGAGGAGGACGACGCCGTCGTCGTCACCGCCGTGTTCCGCGGCGCGCCAGCCCACGACGCGGGTCTGCGCGCGGGCGACCGTTTCGTCGCCGTCGCCGGACAGTCGGTCGTCGGCCTCGGCATCGCCGAGACTGCGGGACTGCTGCGCGGTGCCAATGGCACCCGGGTTTCCGTGCGGGTCGCGCGTGGGTCCGAGGAGTTGAGCTTCCAGATCGAACGCCAGCGCGTGATCGAGGACACGGTCCGGTTCGCCGCCATCGACGGGATCGCCTATTTCGAGGTCAGCGGTTTCAACAGCGACACGGCCAACGCCCTGTCCGATGCCATCGAGGACGCCAAGGCGGTGCTCGGCGACGACCTGCCCGGGATCGTCCTGGATCTGCGGCAGAATCGCGGCGGCACCCTGGAGGAGGCGGTCGACGTCGCCGACCTGTTCGTCGATGACGGTATGATTCTGGAAACCCGCGGCCGGCACAGCCGCTCGCGCCACCGGTACGACGCCGAGTACCGGACCACGGCGACGGTCGCGCCGCTCGCGGTTCTGATCGACAGCGGCTCGGCCTCGGCCGCCGAGGTCGTTGCGGCCGCCCTTCAGGACTCCGGCCGGGCGCTGGTGATCGGTGCCCGTTCGTTCGGCAAGGGGACGGTGCAGCGGGTGATCGACATCACGCCGATCTCGACCGAACTGATTCTCACCTGGGCGCGCATGCATGCCCCCTCCGGCTACCCGCTGTCGGATTTCGGCGTGTTTCCGTCGATCTGCACCCCGGACTACGGCGACGATCCAAACGTGAGCGCGGCGGCGCTCGAATCCGGCGAGTTGCGGCTGAGCGACACCATGCAGAAGCGCCTGCACGCCAGCCAGATGGACGACTCCGAACGCGGCGACCTGCTGGCCTGGTGCCGGGCCAATCATCCGCCGTCGACCGAAGACGGAGACACGCGGCTTGCGCTCCGGCTGCTGTCCGACCGCAAGCTATTCCGCCTCGCCTTTCACGCGTCGCGGGTCGCCCTCGGCGAACGACCGCAATAACCCCACGAACCACGCTTGAGAAGCACGCTTGACATGCGCGGCGCCGTAGCTATTTTGCGGCCTCCGCGTAGGCGAAGGAGATGAGAGATGGCGAAGCCCGCGACCGTTCTGATCAAGATGGTCAGCACCGCCGACACTGGGTACTTCTATGTGACCAAGAAGAACCCGCGGACGAAGACCGAAAAGCTTGAGCTGCGCAAGTACGACCCGGTCGCGCGCAAGCACGTCCTGTTCAAGGAAGCGAAGATCAAGTAGCTCCGGCGGCAGTCCGACGACCGTAAGGGTCGCCCGCTCGGGCGGCCCTTTTGCGTTTCGGAGAGCCGCGCGGCGGCTGTCGGTTCAGGAAGCGGCGGAAATGCTGGACGGCGCCGGTGCCGCCGCCAGGACAACGCGGTTCCGCCCCTGGCGCTTGGCCTGATAGAGGGCATCGTCGGCGCGGCCGATCAGCTTGTCGATGCTGTCCTCGCCCTGGTCGTTGCGCAGGGCGCAGCCGATGCTGATCGTGACCGTGAGGCTGTGGCCCCCGTCGATCTCCGTCGGTGTGGTCGCGATCACGTCGCGCAGGCGCTCGGCCACGACCATGGCAAACGGCTCCGGCGTGTCGGGCATGACGACCACAAACTCCTCGCCGCCGAGTCGCGACACGAGGTCGACGTTGCGGACATGCCCTCGCATCAGTTCGGTGATGTGCTGCAGCACCTTGTCGCCGGCGCCGTGGCCGTAGGTGTCGTTCACCTCCTTGAAGTGATCGACATCGATGACCAATAGCGCCAGCGGCTTTTGCCGATCGGCGGTATCGTTCATCAGCCGGCCGAGATGGGTCAGCAGGTAGCGGCGGTTGTAGAGGCCGGTCAGGCTGTCGGTCAGCGCCAGCGCCAGACTCTGCTCATAGGTTTCGCGCATCCTGTCCTGGTAGCGCCGACGCCGGATCTGCGTGCGCACGCGCGCCAGCATCTCGTTCCGGTCGATCGGCTTCATCAGGTAGTCGTTGACGCCGAGATCGAGGGCCTTGGCCAGTTTGTCCGTCTGATCCTCCTCGCCAACCATGAGGATCGGGATGTGACGGGTGGCCTCGTTGGCACGGAACTGGGACACCAGACGCAGCGCGTCGTCGCCCGCCAGGTTGAGGCTGCAGACCACGAGGTCGAACTCGCCGGACAGGGCCCGCGCATACCCGGTCGCTCCATCCGACACCTGCTCGACCGTGTCGCCGTCCACGACAAGGCTCTCGCGCAGGTTCATGGCGTCGATCCGGTTGTCCTCGATCGCCAGGATCCGGGCCGACGTCACGTCGATCTCCGTCATCGCCCGCGGCTCCTGCATACCGAGCTGCGAGGAGGTTTCGACCCGAAGGCGCCACTCGTCCATCATCATCTTCAGACGCAACAGCGAGCGGACCCGCGCGAACAGCGCCGCATCGACAACCGGCTTGGTCAGGAAGTCATCGGCGCCGGCCTCGATCCCCCGCACCCGATCGGAAACGTCGGACAGCGCGGTGACCATCACCACCGGCAGATGGGTCGTGCGCGGATCGGCCTTGATCCGGCGGCACACCTCGAACCCGTCCATCCCAGGCATCATGACGTCGAGCAGCACGATGTCCGGCACCTCGCGCTCGATCATCTCGAGCGCCTCGGGACCGTTGTAGGCGGAGAGGACGTCGAAATACTCCGCCGTCAGCTTCGCCTCGAGCAGCTTGACGTTCGGCAGGACATCGTCGACGACGAGGACGCGGCCCGGCATGGCCCGGCTATCCCAGGAACTTCTTAACAGTATCCAGGAAATGGCCGACGGAGATCGGCTTGGCGATATACGCCTCGCACCCGCCCTCGCGGATCTTCTCCTCGTCGCCTTTCATGGCGAACGCGGTGACGGCGATCACGGGAATCGACTTCAGGCGGTCGTCCTCCTTGATCCATTTGGTCACCTCGAGGCCGGAAACCTCCGGCAGCTGGATGTCCATCAGGATGAGGTCGGGTCGCTTATCGCGGGCGAGACGGAGCGCGTCCATCCCGTCGCGCGTGCAGATAATGTCGTATCCGTGAGCCTCAAGCAGGTCGTGGAAGAGCTTCATGCTCAGCTCGTTGTCTTCCACGATCAGGACCGTCTTCGCCGTGGATGCACCCGCGTCCTGGGTTTCGTTCTGCGTATCGACCGAGGTCATACCCTCATCCACCTTGATCCGTTCTGGGATACACTCAGCCCGGTTTCGCGAGCCGGCGTACATAGTATCAAGCCGAAAGCGCTGATTCCATCATACTCCGCACGGGCTTAACACGTATGAGGAAGCATTGCACCAAAAGCCGAACACGAACCGGGTACGGATCGGCGTCGATCTCGGCGGGACCAAGACGGAAGTGGTCGCGCTCGACGATGCCGGCCGCGAACTGGTCAGGCGCCGGACTGCCACCCCGAAGGACGACTACACCGCCACCGTGCGGCGCGCGGCGGACCTCGTTCGGGCGGTGGAGGCGGAGGTCGGAACGACCGGAACGGTCGGCGTCGGCATCCCCGGAACGATATCCCGCGTCAGCGGCGTGGTGAAGAACGCGAACTCCACCTGGTTGAACGGCCACCCGCTCGATCGTGATCTCTCCGAAGCGCTGGCACGCCCGGTCCGGGTCCAGAACGACGCCAACTGCTTCGCCGTGTCGGAAGCCACCGACGGCGCCGCCCGCGGTGCCGGTATCGTGTTCGGCGTCATCCTGGGAACCGGCGTCGGTGGCGGGTTGGTGATCGACGGCCGGGTGATCGACGGCCCGATGGGCGTGACCGGCGAGTGGGGCCATACCCCCCTGCCCCGTCCCGGCGACGACGAGCGGCCTGGGCCGGACTGCTACTGCGGCCGCCAGGGCTGCCTGGAGACGTTTCTGTCGGGGCCGGGCATGGCCGCGCGGTTCAGGGAGACCGGCGGCAGGAGCGGCACCGCGCTCGAGATCGCCGGGTGGGCGGACGCGGGCGACGCCGCCGCGACGGCCTATCTGGAGCGCTACGCGGACCGCCTCGCCCGGGGCCTGGGCACCGTCATCAACATTCTGGATCCGGACGTCGTCGTTCTCGGCGGCGGGCTGTCCGGCATGTCCTTGCTCTACGACCGATTGCCGGCGCTGCTGCCCGCGCATGTGTTCACCGACCGGGTCGACACCCGGGTGGTGCCGCCGCTCCACGGCGACAGCAGCGGCGTCCGCGGGGCGGCCTGGCTGTGGCCCCCGGAGCCGGCGGACCGCGGCTGAGGATCGCCATGGCCGATGCCGCCGAGACCCTGTGTCGAGACTGCTTCGCCTGGAGCTCCGGCCGAGCGACACGCTGTCCGGCCTGCGGCTCGCCGCGGACGGTCTCGCATGCGGAACTGCGCCGTCTGTCGATCGCCCACCTGGATTGCGATGCGTTCTACGCCAGTGTCGAGAAACGCGACGATCCGAGCCTGCTCGACAAACCGGTGGTCGTCGGCGGCGGCCGACGGGGCGTCGTCTCCGCCGCCTGCTACGTGGCCCGGGTCTACGGCGTGCGGTCGGCCATGCCGATGTTCAAGGCGCTCGCGGCCTGTCCGCATGCCGTGGTCATCCGCCCGGACATGAAGAAATACGCCGCGGTCGGCGGCGAGGTGCGGGAGATGATGCGGGCGATCACCCCGCAGGTCGAGCCAATCTCCATCGACGAAGCGTTCATGGATCTGTCGGGGACCGAACGCCTTCACCGCGCGCCACCGGCGGAAACGCTCGCGCGGCTGGCCCGACGGGTCGAACTGGAGATCGGCGTCACGGTGTCGATCGGGCTCAGTTTCAACAAGTTCCTGGCCAAGGTCTCCTCCGACCTCGACAAGCCACGCGGCTTCCATGTCATCGGGGAGAGCGAGGCGGTCGAGTTCCTCGCCCAACAGCCTGTGTCGATCCTGTGGGGCGTGGGCAAGGCACTGCAGCGCAAGCTCATCGACGACGGCATCCGCACCGTCGGCGACCTTCAGCCTCTCGAGGAGAGCGACCTGATGCGCCGCTACGGGAGCATCGGTCAACGCCTCGCGCGGTTCTCGCGAGGACGCGACGACCGGCGGATCGAACCCGGCTCGGTGGTCAAGAGCGTGTCGAACGAGACGACGTTCGACACCGACATCGCCGATCCGGAGACCCTGCGCCCCTATCTCTGGCGCCTGAGCGAGGAAGTGTCCGGCCGCCTGAAACGCAAGGGCATCGCCGGAGGGGTGGTCACCCTGAAGCTCAAGACCCGCGACTTCCGGATCCTCACCCGCCAGCAGCATCTTCTGGCACCGACGCAGCTCGCCGACCGGATTTACCGGACCGCAGACGCACTGCTGGCCAGACAGGCCGACGGGCGCCAGTTCAGACTGATCGGCGTCGGCGTCAGCGAGCTCGCCGGCGAACACCTCGCCGACCCGCAGGACCTGGCGGATCCGGAGTTCGAGTCCCGGCGCAAGGTCGAGACCGCGATGGATGCGGTACGGGCCAAGCTCGGCGACGCCGCCATCACCAAGGGGATCGGCCTCAAGGCCCGCCGGCTCCGCCAGCAGCCGTCCGACAAGCCGCCGGACGGCCAGGACCTCTGAGGCGCGAGGTCGGCGCGCGGTCCCCGCGTCAGCAGTCGGGTGCGGGCAATGGATCGACGCTCTGGAGCGCCATGCGGATCGAGAAATCGGGATAGTGGACCACGATCGAGCGGGCGATGCCGTTGGCCAGGATCTCGATCGACATCTCGAAATCCGGCTCGGCCCCGTCGCCGTCGGGACCGAACCACGCCAGGCGCCCCGGGTGATACGGACCGCTCACGAGTTCGTTGTCGACGGCGGGCGGGTCGGTGCGTCGGTTGCCGAACACCGCTGAGATCAGCGACGGCGCCTCCGGCTCGCCGCCGTCGAACACCGGAGCGCGCAGGAAGCGGCGGCCGGACTCGGCCGCCTCGACCATCCGGAGGGTGTGCTCGGTCGGAAAGAGCGTCCCGGCCGGCAGGGCGATCTCCAGAGGTTCCGGCTCGGAGAACGTCACCATCCCGGGTCCGGACCCGAGCGGCAACGGCATCACCGCCTTGCCCTCGATCCGTTCCTCGCCGTCGCCGCGATCGCGCTTGACGAAAAACCGATAGGTGTCGCCGCTCTTCGACTCCCAGGTCGAATAGGTCGACTGGATGACCGACGTGTCACCGTCCGAACGGGCGAACTCCATGGCGTAGCGCTGCTCAATCGCCCAGCCGTCGCAGGCGTCGCGCCACTCGAAGCCCATGCGCCCCTGGACGTCGACGACTCCAGAGCTCACGTCCGCCTCGGCAAGGGTCACTTTGTACAGCGCACGGTGCGGCACCACGTCGACCGTCGCCCCGGCCGCCGAAGCCAGCAGCATAAGCGTCGCGGTCGCCAGAGCCGCGATCGCGGTTTCCCGCAGGCGCCTCGCGGCTCGTCGTGCCGGGGCCGTCGGGGACGACTGCACCATATGCAACTCCTTCGCGTTCATGATGATCGGAATATGGCACGGAGACGGGGGCGGAAAAATGGCCCCTGTCTTTCATTTCCGTCCCGGCAAGATTTGCCGCATGACGGCGGTGTGCCCCGTCTGGGCTGATTTTCACTAGTTATTTCAACCGACTACCGGGGCGCCCCTCCCCTGGCTCGTGGCACGTCGGATGCATGTGACTGGGTAACCATTGTGCGAGGTGACCCATGTCACACGAAATGTCCCTGGCAACGGTGCCGCTCGACGGACCAAGCGCGCGCATGTACGCCGAGGTCGCGGGTATGCTTGCGCGTTTCAACGGTGCCCTCGACCCGGCCAACGACACCGAGGCCCTCGGGCCCGCCGAGACGACCGCCGCCCTTCGGCTGGCGCTTGTCGCCATGACAGAGGCGCAGAAGCGCATCGAACGTCAGCAGGCGCGCATCGCGGAGCTGGAAAGCCTGTCGGTGACCGACGAACTCACCGGCGTGATGAACCGACGCGGTTTCGACATGCAACTGCGCAAGGCGATGGCACAGTCCAAGCGCCTCAGCCAGGACGGGGAAGATGACCGCGGCGGCGTCGTGCTGATGATCGACCTCGACCGTTTCAAGGCCGTCAACGACACCTACGGCCATGCGGCCGGCGACGAGTTGCTGCGGCTTGTGGCTGGCGTCCTGACCCGGGACGTGCGGGAAAGCGACACCGTCGGGCGTCTCGGCGGCGATGAGTTCGCCGTGCTGATGCCCGATCTCGACGCCGAGGACGGACTGTCGCGGGCCGCGCGGTTGGAGAAGCGGATGAACGCCACGTCCCTGACCTGGGGAGCCCTGATCCTGCCCGTCTCCGCGAGCGTCGGAGCGGTCAGCTATCGTCCGGAGGATCGGCCGGCCGAGGTCATGGGCCGGGCCGACGAGACCATGTACCAGCGCAAGGCCGAGCGCCGGAGCTGAACGGCGCCGCAGCTGTCAGCGCATCGCGATCTGCTGGACGGCCGGGGAGAGACGCACGATCCACGGCTCCTTGCCGTCGACCCGGCCGAGATCGGCCTTGACCTCGCGTGCCCGCTCCGGCGCGAAGGGACCTACGACGACGCGGTTCCACGTCCGGCTGCCGACCTCGACCTGCCGGATCTCCGCGCCGAGCCCGTCATAGCGGGCCGCGAGCGCCTCGGCGCGGCTGACGTCGCGAAGCGAGCCGATCACCACATAGCGTTCACCCGAAACTGCCGTGCGGACGGGCGCGGCATCGCTGCGCGGGATGTCCAGGCGGGCGATCGGCACCGGAGGCGTCCAGGGACGGGCCGGTGCCGACGCGACGATCGGTCGGACCTGTGACGGGGACGGGGCCGGGGAATGGACCAGGGGCTGGGCCTGCGGCCGGGCTTCCGGCAGCGGCACCGCACCTTCCGCGTCGGCGACCAGCCCGGGCGTCTCGATCGGCGTGCGCGGCGCGCCCACGAACGGCATGGCGACCGCCACCTGAGCCGGCCCCTGCGGCAGTTCATCGAGCTTCATCGCGCCCCGCCGCAGCATCGGATCGTTCATCGACCGGAACCCGCCATCGTCTCGGTCTCCGGGATAGGCGGCGACGACGACCCGCTCCCCGGCTTCGGGACCGTTCGGATCGACGTCCTTGCAGATCGCCTCGCCGACGATCGGCCGGGTCAGGGCGCAATCCTGCTCGATTGCCGCCGAAATGACGTGATCGGTGGAGGATTTTCCGGTCGTCAGAAAACTGATGCCGGAGATCGCCGTCGACGCGATCGTGACAGGCAGCGGCAGGCAACCACCGAGCAATACGGGAACCGCTATGATGGCGATGATCCGCTTCATGGTGAATCCCCCGTCCCGTCAATTGCTTAGTGTGGGAATCTTCACTTAGATATGAGCCGCGTGCAACACTCATGGTTTATCTAAAATACCCGGTATTTTGCGACTCCCCTGCCGATTCGTCAAAAACCCGTAAAACGAATCGGGATTCAACGACTTAGCGCGCATGCTCTTGCGCCCCCCGGCCGCTCGTGTATTACCACCCGCCATGACACTCGTCACGGACACGGACACTCTCGCCGCCGTTTGCCAGCGAATCGCGGCCGAGCCTTATGTAGCGATCGACACCGAGTTCCTGCGCGACAAGACCTACTACTCGCGGCTGTGCCTGGTTCAGCTCGCCGGGCGCGAGGACGTCGTCGCCGTCGACACCCTGGCGCCGGAGATCGACCTCTCGCCGCTCTACGACCTGCTGGCCAATCCGGCCGTGCTCAAGGTGTTCCACGCCGCCCGTCAGGACGTGGAGATCTTCGTGCAGCTGATGGACCGGGTGCCGGCGCCGATGTTCGACACGCAGATCGCCGCCATGGTCTGCGGGTTCGGCGACGCGGTGAGCTACGACAGACTGGTCCGCGCCCTGACCGGCGCCAGCATCGACAAGACGTCGCGCTTCACCGACTGGAGCCACCGCCCCCTCACCCAGCACCAGATCGACTACGCGCTGGCCGATGTCATCCATCTGCGTCCGGCCTACGAGCGGCTGGCCAAGCGGCTGGACAAGACCGGTCGCTCCGCGTGGCTGGACGAGGAGATGGCGGTCCTGACCGACGTGTCGACCTATCGGGTCGAGCCGACGGACGCCTGGCGCCGCTTGAAGACGCGTACGACGAAGCCGAAATTCCTCGCCGTGCTGCGCGAACTTGCCGCCTGGCGGGAGACCGAGGCGCAGACCCGCGACATTCCCCGCAACCGCGTGCTGCGCGACGACGCGCTGGTGGACATCGCCGCCCACGCCCCCACCACCGGCGACGAGCTGTCCCGGTCGCGGTCCTTCAACCGGGATTCGGCGAACGGGAAGACGGGGCGCGCCATCCTCGACGCGGTGACCCGGGCGCTGGAATCGCCGAAGGACACCTGGCCGAAGGTTCAGGATCAGCGCGACAAGCCCCAGGGCCGGCAGCCGGTTGCCGAACTGCTTCGGGTGCTGCTCAAGGTGCAGTGCGAGGCCCACGATGTCGCACCGAAGCTGGTAGCCAGCGCCGACGACCTGGATGCCATCGCTGCCGACGACGACGCCGACGTGCCGGCGATGAAGGGATGGCGGCGAGAAGTGTTCGGCGACGCCGCACTGGGCGTGAAACACGGGCGCCTCGCCTTCGCCTTCGACCCGCAGAAGGATCGCCTCGCCCTGATCGACGTGCCCGAGAAGGACGAATAGCCCGAGAAGGACCAATAGCGCGCGATCGGATCAGTCCGGATCGATCCGAACCGGGCATCGCCCCTAAGTCATTAAGGGAAAACAAATTCACACGATCAGATACTTCGGTCTGATCGTAATCCTGTCTATCCGCTCTTGCGCCGGCCGTTGCGCGCCGGGCGGACGCTGAGCATTACCGGGCGTTTGAGCGCCTCGGCCAGGGCCTGTACCCGGCGTTCGACGACCTCCCCGACCAGGACCACGGCCTCCGGCGCGATGGTGAGCGCGAAGCCGTCGTCCCGCGCCTCGATCCGCGTGCGACGCAGCAGCGACGTCGCGCCGCCGGAGAGCGTCAGACCCAGCCGAAGCGCCAGCCCGACCTGAACGGCCAGGGTTCGACGCCCCGGATCCAGCAGGTCCTCGACTTTCTTCGCGGCCTCCAGCTGCACATGCCCGCTGTATCGCGCCAGCGTTCCAAGGCCGAGAAACACCCGGTCGGCATGGTCGAGCCCGGCGACCGGCAGCCGCGAAACGCGCAGGAAGGCGTGTTCGCCGCGGTAGCTCGGGTGCTCGGCCCAGGCCAGATCGCTCAACATGCAGAGAGCGCGCACCAGCCGCTCGTCGCGCGGCGCGAACTCTCCGAACAGCGGCTTCAGCCAGTTGAACACCGTCTCCGCCGGCGGCGCGAACCGGTTGGTCTCGCGCGCGATAGACACCGCGGCGACGAGCAGCGGGTCCTTCTCGCGCTCGCTCTCGGGGAGCCGATCGAAGACGCATCCCTCGCGCAGGCCGAAGGCGGAGAAGACCACCCGGTCGGGCTTGCCCCGGGCGAGGACACGCTGCAGTACCAGCGCCGCCGTCGGCATGGTCTCCGCGCGGCGCCGGGAAATCCCGGGGGTGGCCCGGATCGTCTTCTTCGAACAGCGTGCCAGGGTCGACAGGAAGCCGCTCAGCGCCTCCCGGCCGATGGTGTAGCCGTGGATTACCTCAATCGGGTACGCGGTCGCCGCCATGTGGGCCTTCGCCACGCTCCGCCAGGCGCCGCCGACCGCGTACAGGGTGCGTCCCTGCATGGCGGAGATCCAGTCGGCGCCGTCCAGATGACCGTCGATCACCGCTGCCAGCTTGCGCCGCTTTCCCGGCTCCACGTCGCCGAGACGCAGCGGCCCGACCGGCATGGTGATATGGGCGCCGAGCGTGCCGTCATCGACGTCGATCAGTTCGAGGCTGCCGCCGCCGAGATCGCCGACAACGCCATCGGCGTGCGGGAAACCGCTGACGACGCCGAGCGCCGACAGCCGGGCCTCCTCGTCGCCTCCGATGATCCGCACCGGGTGCCCGGTCCGCCGCTCGATCTCGCCGACGAACGCGGGACCGTTGGTCGCGTCACGCACCGCCGACGTCGCGATGACGTCCAGGCGGCCGACCCGCATCGCCGAGACGATCTCGGCGAACCGCTGCAGGTTCGTCAGCGCCGAGCCCATCGCCTCGACCGACAGCGCGCCGGTCTCGTCGAGGCCGCGGCCAAGGCCGCACATGGCCTTCTCGTTGAACACGGGAACCGGCGACAGCCCCTCGTGATCGTAGACCACGAGACGGATGGAGTTGGAGCCGATGTCGAGAACCCCGATGCGGTGATCGCGCCGGGACGTTGACGGTTTGGCGTCGGAGTTGGCTGTGGACAGGGCTTCTTCGCTCTTGCCTGGGCCTCAGGAGGACGCCCCGCCTATCGTCTTCGGCGCACCGCCGCGCCGCAGCGCGCTACCGCGTCCGGAAAGGCTGGGGTTCGTCATGAAATAGGTATGCGCCGAGAAGTCGTCCGCGCCTGCCCGGACCCGGTCGAACCTGCCGTCGGGACGCAGGATCCAGCTGTTGGTCTGATCCTTCAGGTTGGCGACCATGATCTGATCCAGGATCTGGCGGTGGACGGTCGGGTTCTCGATCGGCACCAGATGCTCGACACGACGGTAGAGGTTGCGCGGCATCCAGTCAGCGGAGGAGATGTACACCCTGGCCCCGTCCGACGGCAACTTCGCGCCGTTGCCGAACACGACGATCCGCGAGTGCTCCAGGAACCGCCCGACGATGGAGCGCACGCGGATGTTCTCCGACAACCCGTCGACACCCGGTCGAAGGCAGCAGATCCCGCGGATCACCAGGTCGATCTGCACCCCGGCCCGACTGGCCTTGTACAGCTCGTCGATCAGGATCGGGTCGACCAGAGAGTTCATCTTCGCCCAGACCGCCGCCGGGCGACCGGCCTTGGCGTGCTCGATCTCCTGCTGGATGCCCTCGATGATGGTCTTGTGCAGGGTCAGCGGCGAGATCGCCAGCTTCTCCATCTCCTCCGGCAGCGCGTAGCCGGTCATGAAGTTGAACATCCGCGACGCATCCCGGCACAGCGCGGGGTCGCAGGTGAAGAACGACAGGTCGGTGTAGATCTTCGCGGTGATCGGATGATAGTTCCCGGTACCCAGATGCACGTAGTTGCGCAGACCGTTGCCCTCCCGCCGCACGACCAGCGAGACCTTGGCGTGCGTCTTCAGGTGCACGAAGCCGTAGACGACCTGCACGCCGGCGCGCTCCAGATCGCGCGACAGGCGGATGTTCGCCTCCTCGTCGAACCGGGCCTTGATCTCGACCATGGCGGTGACCGACTTGCCGGCCTCGGCCGCCTCGATCAGCGCCTTGACGATCGGGCTGTCCTTGGAGGTCCGGTACAGCGTCTGTTTGATCGCGATGACCGACGGATCCGATGCCGCCTGACGCAGGAACTGGACGACGACGTCGAAGCTCTCGTACGGGTGGTGGACGACGATGTCCTTGGCCCGGATGGCAGCGAAGCAGTCGCCCGCGAAATCGCGGATGCGTTCGGGGAAGCGGGCGTTGAAAGGCGGCCACAACAGGTCCGACCGGTCGGCGACGATGAGCTGGGAGAGATCGGCGAGGCCGACCATCGCCTCAAGCGCGAAGACGTCCTCCTCGGCGACATTGAGCTCGCCGATCACCATCGACTTCAGCTCCTGCGGCATCGCCAGATCGACGGCGAGACGGATGACGTTGCCGCGGCGACGGGCCTTCAGGGCCGTCTCGAACGACAGCACCAGATCCTCCGCCTCCTCGTCGATCTCCATCTCGCTGTCGCGGATCACCCGGAACACGCCCTGCCCGGTGACCTCGTACTTCGGGAACAGCCGATCGACGTTCAGCAGGATGGCCTGCTCGATGGCGATGAAGCGGATCGTTTCGCCGGGAAGCCGGACGAACCGGCCGACCTGGTGCGGCAGCGGGATCAGTCCCTGCATGTCGGCGGCACCGCCGGTGCCGCGCAGGGTCAGCGCGAGGCACAGCCCCTTGTTCGGGATGAACGGGAAGGGATGCGCCGGATCGATCGCCAGCGGCGTCAGCACCGGGAAGACGTGCTCGCTGAAATGGCCCCGCAGGTACTCGCGGTCACTGACGGACAGCTCAGAGGCGTCGACCAGATGGAAATCCGCTTCCTTCAGTTCCTCGCGCAGACGCTTCAGGCACGACTGCTGGTCGCGCATCAGCACTGCGACCTCGCGGGTGATCTCCGCCAGCTGCTGCGTCGGGGTCAGTCCGTCGTCGCTGACCGACGTGATGTCGGCGTTGACCATGCCCTTCAGGCCGGCCACCCGCACCATGTAGAACTCGTCCAGGTTCGACGCCGAGATCGCCACGAACCGCAGCCGCTCGAGCAGCGGGTTTCGGGTGTTGAGGGACTCCTCCATCACCCGGGTATTGAAGGACAGCCAGGAAAGCTCGCGGTTGATCAGTCGGTCAGGGCTGCTCAGTGTGATCGCCGGCGCCGTCTTCTCCGCCGGCTTCGACGCCGAGGCCGACCGCTTGGCCGCCGGTTTGCGGGACCTGCCGGTGTTCGTCGCCTGATCGCTCACGTCCGCTCTCCTCGCTCGCCCGGCCGCCTCGGCCGGCCCTGGCCGCCCGGTGTACGCGTCATCTGTGACAGGAGCGTGACACCGGGCGGCGTTCCGCGGTGGCGTCAGAGCGTTCCGGGGAACGCGCCGCCGTCCATCAACAGGTTCTGGCCGGTGATGAAGCCGGCATGGGCGCTGCACAGGAAGGCACAGGCAACGCCGAACTCGTCCGGCTCGCCAAAACGACCGGACGGGTTCTTCGAGGCCTGCTCGGCGGCATAGTCCTCGAAGGTGCGACCGGCCTTCTCGGCCTGCAGACGCAGATTGCCGTGCAGACGGTCAGTGGCGAACGGTCCCGGCAGCAGACCGTTGATCGTCACGTTGTGGCGCACGGTCTCCCGGGCGATGCCGGCGACGAAGCCGGTCAGGCCGGTGCGGGCGCCGTTCGACAGGCCGAGATAGGAGATCGGCGCCTTCACCGCGCCCGAGGTGATGTTGACGATGCGGCCGAACTTGCGGTCGATCATGCCGTCGACGGTCGCCTTGATCAGCTCGATCGGGGTGAGCATGTTGGCGTTCACCGCCTTCTGCCAGTCCTCCACGTCCCAGTCGCGGAAGTTGCCCGGCGGCGGGCCGCCGGCATTGTTGACCAGGATGTCGACGTCACCAGCGGCGTCGAGCACCTGCTTGCGGCCGTCCGGCGTGGTGATGTCGCAGGCCACCGCGACCACATTGGCGCCGGTCGCCTTGCGGATCTCCTCCGCCGTGGCGTCCAGGGTTTCTTGGGTGCGGGAGTTGATCACCAGATCGACCCCTTCCTCGGCGAGCTTCATCGCGCAGGCCTTGCCCAGCCCCTTGCTGGCGGCACAGACGACGGCCTTGCGGCCCTTGATCCCCATATCCATTGCGTCGGTCTCCTCTCCTGTTCGCAAATCGTGGTCATAGTCGGCGCCCTTGCGCCGTGTTTCAGCGGTCCTGCCCGTCTCCGGTCCCGTCGTCTGCCGCGTCGGCGTCGCCGGCCATGGCCAGGCGCGCGACGCGCAGCGTGATCCGTCCGTCCCCCTCCAGCGCGGCCCGGTCCATGCGGTCCGCCAAGCGTTCGGCCGCATCGAAGGACCGCTCCATCCGGTTGACCAGATACGCGATCACGTCGTCGCGCACCAGAACCTGACGGTCGGCGAAGTGCTTGGCCAGCACACCGGCCAGCAGCGCCTCATCCGGAAGCCCGATGGTCGCGACCGGCAGGGTCGCCAGCCTCGACGCCAGATCGGGCAGCGCGATCGCCAGCCTGGCGGGGGGAGTCCGCGACAGGATAACCAGGGATCCCCCGCGCTCAACCACCGTATTGTAGAGATGAAGCAGCGCCTCCTCCTCGAACCCGCCGTCGATCCGCTCGACCACGGCGCAGCGCGCCGGCCCCAGGGCGTCGGGCACGCCGGCCGTTGTCAGCTCCGGCGCGGCGACCAGGGCGGCGTTGCTCGCCGCCCTCCACACCGCGGCGAGATGACTCTTCCCGGCGCCGGCCGGACCGACGATCGCGAGTCCCCGTCCGGGCTCCGGCCAGTCGGGCCAGCGGTCGATCCAGGCAGCCGCCTCCGCATTGGAGGTCCCGACGAGGAAGTCGGCCCGTTCCAGCGCGGGGCGGTATCCGAGATCAAGGGCGAGTTGGCGGCGCGGCGCGCGTTCAGGACTTGTCGTCATCGGACCCGGTGCTGTCGGCAACGCTCTGCGGGGCATCGTCCGGCGGCGGAATGCCGTGCAGGTGGAGCGGGCTGGCCAGATAATGGTCCAGGGCGAAGCGCGTCACAACGCCGATGACCGCGGCGACCGGCACGGCGAGCAGCACACCGACAAAGCCGAACAGCGTGCCGCCGGTCAGCAGTGCGAAAATCACCCAGACGGGGTGCAGACCGACCGCGTCGCCGACCAGGTTCGGCGTCAGGAAGTTGCCCTCGATGACCTGACCGGCGGCGAAGATCGCGGCGACGATGGCGATCTGCTCCCAGGCGCCGAACTGGGCGGCGGCAAGGCCGACGCTGAGCACCGCGCCGATGAAAGTGCCGACGAACGGCACGAAGGAGATCAACCCCGAGAACAGCCCGATCACCAGGCCGAAGTCGAGACCGGCGACCGACAGGCCGACCGCGTAGAAGGTACCGAGGATCAGACAGACCGTCCCCTGACCGCGGACGAACGCCGCGAGCGTGCGGTCGATCGCCCGCATCTGGTCGCGGATCGTGTCCGCCTGGGCGCGGGGCAGCCAGCCGTCGATGGTGGCGACCATCTTGTCCCAGTCGCGCAGCAGGTAGAACGACACGATCGGCGTGATGACCAGGATTGAGATCAGGTTGACCAGCCAGGCGCCGCCGCTGAGCAGGCGACCGGCCAGCTTGGTCACCCAGGCGAGCCCGCTGCCCGCCAGATCCGGCAGTTTGCCGAGGGCGGCGTTCTGGTCGAACCCGTCGGCGAGGTCCTTCAGGATCGGTTCCAGCCGGCTGCGGACCGCCTCGATATAGCCGGGCGCCGCCTTGCCGAACTGTTCGACCTGCGACTGCAGCAGCGGCAGCAGGAGCAGCACGGTGCCGAGCGAGAGGACGAAGAAGGCCAGCAGAACGATCAGCGTCGCGGCACCCCGGCCGATCTTGCCGCGCTCCAGACGGTCGACCACCGGATCGAGCAGGTAGGCGACGGCCATGCCGGCCACGAACGGCAGCAGAACGTCGCGCAGCACGTAGACCGCGAAGACCAGCGCGACGAGGAAGATCAGCCAGAAGGTCTGGCGTTCGCGCCGGGTCACGAGCGTTGGCCGCCAGCCGAACTCCGGATGGCGCCGGTCGTCGCCGGAACGCCCGGTGCGGGTGCCGCGGGCGCCGCTCCCGGCGCGGGTGCTGCGGGCGCCGCTCCCGGCGCGGGGATGATCGGACCCGGCTGTATCGACTGATCCGTACCCGGTGTCCCACCCGGTAGCCCACCCGGCGCCCCCGGATCCGTTTGGGCAGGCGGCTGCTGCGAGGGAAGCGGCTGACCACGCTGGATCAGCACGTAGTCGCCGGCCCCCGGGAGCAGACGCAGGTTGCGCTGCTCGAGGGCGACGCGGAGTTGCTCGGCGTCGCCGTTCACCCAGAGATCGACCAGCGCCTCGCCCCGGGTGAGCTGGACCACGTCGAAGCGCGAGACGATCACCGTGCGCTCCAGCGCCTCGCGCACCGTGAGCCACCGGCGCATGTTGTCGATCGGCACGGTCACCGTCACCCGCGATTCGAGCCCACCCCGGATCAGGTTGTCGCGCTTCCAGGCATCTTCCACCAGGGTCACCGTCCGGCGCACCGCGGCGGCATACCGGGCAGCGTCGTCGGGCACTCCCTCCGCGCCGGCCGGCGGCGAGACGACCTCGATCAGCGTCGTGCCGAACCCGGTCGGCCCGATCCGCTGCACGGAAATCTCCACGGCCCCGCCGGCGCGCGGCCGGGCCTCGACGACGACCGCGTCCCGCGCGCCGTAGCGCTCCGCAATGCGGCCGAGCGCCGCCGAGTCGCCCGCAAGCGCATCGGCGGTCGTCAGGTCGCGGATGTCGGCGATATCGCCGTAGGGAACCACGAAGGGCACCAGCCCGGCCTCGATCGCCGCCCCGCTCCACGCGCTGCGGAACGGGTTCGGCTCCTCCCACAGGACGGCGCCGCCGCCGCTGTCCAGTACAGGAATGACCAGCACCGGCAGACTTCGGGTCTCGGCAAAGGGCACGCCCAGCGACATCAGCAGGCTGCGCACCCGGCCGGGATCGAAGGCGAAGGTCAGCGCGCCGACGTAACGCACCGCCGAGCTGCGTTCATTTGCCACCTCGAAACCGAGGGAGAGACTGCCGAGTTCCGCATCGGTACGCGGCGGCACGGATCCGGTGGCATCGCTCGGCACGAGACGCGCCACCAGTCGCTCGAAAGCGAGACGACGGCCCTCGCGCACCGCCTGTTCGCGGGCGGCGACCGGGCTGTCGGCGGTGGCGTCCACCGGAACGGCGCGGACGGTATAGATGTCCTGGGTCTGCGCCCGGGCCGGGCCCGGGTTGGCGATGGCGACGACCGCCAGAAGAACCAGCGAGACGAGGAGGCTGGAGTGATGGAGCACGACTGCTTCCCACTTGCCGCTTGCGGGGACCAACAGCGCCACGGCATAAACCGCGAACGCGGCGATACGGTGACACGCACCGACGCCCGCCTTATAGCCCAGCGTGGTGGAGGACACCATAACCGCCCCCAGCAGCACCGGTTCCGGCGCCCCGACGGGTGACCGGGCCAACGATCCCCTCACCTACCGCGACGCCGGAGTCGATATCGACGCGGGCGACGCCCTGGTCGAGGCGATCAAACCGCTCGCCGCCTCCACCCGCCGGCCCGGCGCCAATGCCGATCTCGGCGGTTTCGGCGGCCTGTTCGACCTGCGCGCCGCCGGCTTCTCCGACCCGATCCTGGTCGCCGCCACCGACGGCGTCGGCACCAAGCTCCGGGTCGCGATCGAGGCCGGCCGGCACAACACCGTCGGCATCGACCTGGTCGCCATGTGCGTCAACGATCTGGTGGTCCAGGGCGCCGAGCCGCTGATGTTCCTGGACTACTACGCCACCGGCAGGCTGGACGTCGCGACCGCCCGCGCGGTCGTCGCCGGTATCGCAGAGGGGTGCCGGCAGGCTGGCTGCGGCCTGATCGGCGGCGAGACGGCGGAGATGCCCGGCATGTACGGCGACGGCGACTACGACCTGGCGGGTTTCGCCGTCGGCGCCGTCGAGCGCGAACGGGTCCTGGAGCGCGGCCGGGTCGCCGAGGGAGACGTGGTCCTCGGCCTCGCCGCCTCCGGGGTGCATTCCAACGGCTACTCGCTGGTCCGCCGGGTTGTCGAGCGCGCCGACCTGTCCTGGGACGCGCCGGCCCCCTTCGACCCCGAGAAGAGCCTGGCCGAGGCTCTGCTGGCGCCGACCCGGATCTACGTGAAGGCCTGCCTCGCGGCGTTGGAGAGCGATGCGGTCAGCGGCTTCGTCCACGTCACCGGCGGCGGCCTGGTCGAGAACCCGCCCCGGGTCTACGGCGACGATCTCGCCCTGCGCCTCGATCTGTCGTGTTGGACGCCGCCGGCCGTGTTCCCCTGGCTGGCAAGCGCGGGCGGCATCGAGGGCCGGGAAATGCTGCGCACCTTCAACTGCGGCCTCGGCATGCTGGTGGTCGTGCGCGCCGACGCCGTCGACACCGTCGAGACCGCATTGCGGACCCATGGCGAGACGCCGGTCCGCGTCGGCCGGATCGAGCGCCGGGACGGCGACGCCGTGGTGTTCGACGGCCTCGACCAGACCTGGCTGGCGTGATGGCCCGCAAGCGCGTCGGCGTCCTGATCTCCGGCGGGGGCAGCAACCTGCAGGCGCTGATCGACGCGGCCGCCGACCCCGCCTACCCGGGCGAGATCGTGCTGGTGATCTCCAACCGGCCCGGCGCCTACGGCCTGCAGCGCGCGGCGACGGCCAGCATCCCGACCGCGGTGATCGACCACACGGCCTTTCCCGACCGGGCGGCATTCGATTCCGAGATCGACGCCGCCCTGCGCGCCGCGGGGTGCGAGATCGTCTGCCTTGCTGGCTTCATGCGGGTGCTGACGCCGCGGTTCGTCGAGGGCTGGGCCGGACGCATGCTCAACATCCACCCCTCCCTCCTGCCGTCCTTCAAGGGGCTGCACGTCCAGCAGCAGGCCCTGGACGCCGGGGTCAGGATCGCCGGCTGCACGGTGCATCTGGTCACGCCGGACCTGGATGACGGGCCGATCCTGGAGCAGGCCGCCGTCCCCGTGCTCGACGGCGACGACGTGGCCTCCCTGTCCGCGCGGATTCTGGAGCAGGAGCACCGGATCTACCCGAAGGCGCTGGCGGCGCTGGCCGGAGGAACCATCCGGATCGAGGGCCGACGAGCGGTCTCCGTCTAGACCGCTTGTTGCAGCGCACAACGGCAGTCTAGACTTTCCGTCGATCAACCGTCCGGAGACCCGCCCGATGCGCCCGACATCCGCAACCGTCACCGCCGCCGCCCTGGCCGCGACCGCCCTCGCAACCGTTGCCGACCCCGCGCTGGCGCATACCGGCGGCGTACCCATGGCGGGGCTGACGGCCGGTTTCCTGCACCCGTTCGGCGGGCTCGACCACATTCTGGCGATGGTCGCCGTCGGCGCATCGGCGGCGCTGGTGGGCGGTCGGGTCCTCTGGGCGGTGCCCCTCGCCTTCATCGCCGCGATGACCGCCGGCGCCCTGGCGGGAGGGGCCGGCATGCCGCTCCCGGGGGTCGAGACCGGGATCGCTCTCTCGGTGGTGGCGCTCGGTCTCGCGGCGGCCGCCGGCAGGTCGGTCTCGGGCCCGGCGGCCGTGCTCGTCGCCGGCGTCTTCGCGGTATTCCACGGCCATGCCCACGGGGCGGAGATGCCCGCCGCCGCTTCGGGCCTGCTCTACGGCGCCGGGTTCGTCGCCGCGACGCTTCTGCTGCACGTCGCCGGCCTCGCCGCGACACGGCTGACCGAGCGCGCGTTCGCCACGGCCGGATCCCGGGGCGTGCGCGTGGCCGGCGCGATCACCGCCTCGCTCGGCCTCGCGCTGGCGGGCGGCGTCCTGTAGGGCGGCGGCCGGTCGCAGTCGCAGCCAAGAGACTTTTCGTGCCGCATCCGTTCCCGTATATTCGCGGCGATTAACGTACCTGCGCCTGGGAGGGTATTGAACGCATGACCGGTAACGATCAATTCGCGGAGTTGACCCGAGAGCGCAAGGCGTTCTGGGACGGCTTCATGAGCATGACGCTGTGGACGGGAGTGGTGCTCGCCGTCATCGTCGCGCTGATGGCGGTCTTCCTCGTCTGATCCGGCGCGTCGGTCCCCGCCGCCCGATCGGGAACGGCGAGACAACCGAACGACACCGCAGAACGACAGTGCCGAACGAAAAAGGGCCGGTCCCCTCGGGGCCGGCCCTTCTCGTATCAGTGGTCAGGGTTCAGCGGTCGGTCGGCTCAGCCGACGATCTCGTTGCCGCTGAAGAACTGGGCGATCTCGACCGCGGCGGTCTCGGCCGCGTCGGAGCCGTGCACCGAGTTCTCGCCGATCGACTTGGCGAAGGCCTTGCGGATCGTGCCCTCGGCCGCCTCGGCCGGGTTCGTGGCGCCCATGACCTCACGGTACTTGGCGATGGCGTTGTCGCCCTCCAGCACCTGGACGACGACCGGGGCGGAGATCATGAAGTCGACAAGCTCGCCGAAGAACGGACGCTCCTTGTGGACGGCGTAGAAGGTCTCGGCCTGGCCGCGGGTCATCTGGATCCGCTTCTGCGCGACGATGCGCAGGCCCGCCTCTTCGATCTTGGCGTTGACGGCGCCGGTCAGGTTCCGCTCGGTGGCGTCCGGCTTGATGATGGAGAAGGTGCGCTCGAGGGCCATGGCTCTCTCTTCCGTTTGGCGTGTTTGCGGGATAGGTGGCTCGGGCACGGCGCCCGGACGCCCTGTAATGGCGCGGGCCTTATAGCGACGCCGGCACGGGGCGGCAAGCCGCGCGAGCGCCGGTATGCCGTGGCGGCGACCGTGCTACCCCGCCTTCTCCCAGCCGCCATTGTCCTTCTGGCGCCAGTAGGTGAGCGTGTGGCCGGCTTCGCGCGCCGTCTTCCAGCGTCCCCGCGCCGCCGCCACCGCCTGGTCGTCGCGGCCGTCGAACAGGTCGAACACCCGCCTGAAACTGTCCATGTCGGACGCCTCGGTCCCGTCGGCGAGAAACAGGAAACCGGCGCCGTTCGGGTTCTCCTCCCGGTCGGTCAGCCATATCGGCTGAAGCTCCGCCTCGCCTTCCTTCTCGGTTCCGTGCGGCAGCCAGGAACGCTCCTCGTAGGTCCAGAGATGGGCATTCACCGCTTGTACCCGCTCGGCCGAGGCGAAGCGCACCACCGCCCGCTCCCCCGCCTCGAGCGTCTTCTCCAGGAGCTTCGGCAGCGCCCGCTCCAGCGCCGTCGCGGTCAGGTGATAGAAGCCGATCTCGGTCACGGGCGCCGGGTCTCCGACAGGCAGTGGACGACGGTTTCACAAGCGATGACGGCCCCCGTCCCGAGGGTGTAGGTTTCCGACGACCCCATATCCGGAGCAGGCCATGACCGCATCGCCGGCCGAGCATAGCCATTCCGCCGCCCCGAACGCCAACGCCGATCTGCGCGCCGCGATCCGTGCGGCGACGCTGGCCCCGGAACGCGACCGGATCCCCGCGTTGAAGCAGACGGCCGCGCTGTCGGAAGCGGACCGGACGGCGATCTCGACGGACGCGGCTCGGTTGGTCGAAAGCGTACGGTCGTCGACCGAGCCGACGGTGATGGAGAGTTTTCTCGCCGAGTATGGCCTCTCGACCAAGGAGGGCATCGCCCTGATGTGCCTGGCGGAGGCGCTGCTACGGGTGCCGGACACGCCGACCATCGACGCGCTGATCGAGGACAAGATCGTGCCGGGCGAATGGGGTCAGCATCTCGGCCATTCCTCCTCGTCGCTGGTCAACGCCTCGACCTGGGCGCTGATGCTGACCGGCGGCGTACTGCGCCCCGGCGAGCAGCAGGGGCTGGTGACGGCATTGCGCGGGGCCGTCCGGCGCCTCGGCGAGCCGGTCGTCCGCACCGCCACCGGCCAGGCGATGATCGAGCTCGGGCGCCAGTTCGTGCTCGGCCGCTCCATCGAGGAGGCGATGAAACGCGGCGCCGGCATGGAGGCGAAAGGCTACACCTACTCCTTCGACATGCTCGGCGAGGCGGCCAGGACCGAGGCCGACGCCCGGCGCTACCACCTCGCCTATTCCGACGCGATCACCGCCATCGCCCCCGCCTGCAGGTCCACGGACATTCGCGAGAATCCGGGGATCTCGGTCAAGCTCTCGGCCCTGCACGCGCGCTATGAGTTCCCGCAGAAGAAGCGGGTGATGAGCGAGCTGACGGCCCGCGCCCGCTCGCTCGCCCTGCTGGCGAAGAGCGCGAACATGGGCTTCAACATCGACGCCGAAGAGGCCGACCGGCTCGATCTGTCGCTCGACGTCATCGAGGCTGTGCTGAGCGACGAGGCGCTGGCTGGCTGGGACGGCTTCGGCGTTGTGGTCCAGGCCTTCGGCCCGCGTGCGGAGCCGGTCCTCCACTGGCTGCACAATCTGGCCGTGAGGCTCGACCGCCGGATCATGGTGCGGCTGGTCAAGGGCGCGTACTGGGACACCGAGATCAAGCGCGCGCAGACCCTGGGACTCGACGGCTATCCGGTGTTCACCCGCAAGGCGAACACCGACGTGTCCTACATCGCCTGCGCCCGGACCCTGCTCGGCATGACCGACCGGATCTATCCGCAGTTCGCCACCCACAACGCCCACACCGCCGCCGCGATCCTGCACATGGCGGGCCGGGACCGGGACGGTTTCGAGTTCCAGCGCCTGCATGGCATGGGCGAGTCCCTGCACGACACGGTGAAGCAGGAATACGCCACCCGCTGCCGGATCTACGCACCGGTCGGCAAGCACAAGGATCTGCTCGCCTATCTGGTGCGCCGGCTGCTGGAGAACGGCGCCAACTCGTCCTTCGTGAACCAGATCGTCGACACCTCGGTGCCGGCGGAAACGGTCGCCGCCGACCCTTTCCCCCAGGCCGGCGCCGCCAATCCCCGGATACCGATGCCGGCGGCGCTCTACGGCCCGGCCCGGCGGAACGCCCGGGGATGGGACCATACCGACCCGGTCGACGTCGCCGCCCTCGACACGGCCCGCGCGGCCTTCGACACCGAGACATGGCACGCCGGGCCGACCCATGGCGGCGACCGCGACGGGCGCGACGTCGTCAATCCGGCGGACCCGGACGACATCGTCGGACGTGTCGTCGAGGCCGGCGCGGCGGAGGTCGAGGACGCCATCCTGCGCGCCCGGGCCGCGTTCCCCGCCTACTCCGGCTGGACGGCAGAGGAGCGGGCCGCGGCGATCGAGAGGGTCGCCGACCTGTACGAGGCGAACGCGCCGGAGCTGTTCGTCATCCTGGCGCGGGAGGCGGGAAAGACCCTGCTCGACGCCATCGGCGAGGTGCGCGAGGCGGTCGACTTCTGCCGCTACTACGCCGCCGAGACCCGGCGGTTCGGCGATGCCGAGACGGGACGCGGCACCTTCGTGTGCATCTCGCCCTGGAATTTCCCGCTCGCTATCTTCACCGGTCAGATCGCCGCCGCGCTGGTTTCCGGCAACACGGTGATCGCCAAGCCGGCCGAGCAGACCCCGCTGATCGCCGCCGCCGCCGTCGCGCTGATGCACGCGGCCGGGATCCCGGACGGCGTTCTCCAACTCCTGCCCGGCGATGGCGCAACGGTGGGGGCAGCCCTGGTCGGCGACCCACGGATCGACGGTGTGTGTTTCACCGGCTCGACCGAAACGGCCCGGCGCATCCAGAAGGCCATGGCCGAGACCGGAGCGGCGGAGGCGCCGCTGATCGCCGAGACCGGCGGGCTCAACGCCATGATCGTCGACAGCACCGCGCTCCCGGAACAGGCGGTCCGCGACATCCTCGCCTCAGCGTTTCAGAGCGCCGGGCAGCGCTGCTCGGCCCTGCGCTGCCTCTACGTCCAGCGCGAGGTCAAGGACCGGTTGCTCGAGATGCTGTTCGGCGCCATGGACGAGCTCTCCGTCGGCGATCCGCGGCGGCTGTCGACCGATATCGGCCCGGTCATCGACGCCGAGGCCCGCGACGGGATCGAGGCGCACTGCACCGAGATGGCCGAGGACGGCAAGCTGCTGAAGCGCCTCAAAGCGCCGGCGGCCGGCACCTTCGTCCCGCCGACCGTGATCGAGGTCGCCGGCATCGACGAGCTGGAGCGCGAGGTCTTCGGCCCCGTCCTGCATGTCGCGACCTACGCGCCCGAGGACCTGGACGCCGTGGTCGACGCGGTCAACGCCAAAGGATACGGCCTCACCTTCGGCCTGCACACCCGCGTCGACTCCCGGGTGCAGCAGGTGGTCGACCGCGCCAGGGTCGGCAATCTCTACGTCAACCGCAATCAGATCGGTGCCATCGTCGGCTCCCAGCCCTTCGGCGGCGAGGGCCTGTCCGGCACCGGCCCCAAGGCCGGCGGCCCGCACTACCTGTCCCGCTTCCGCTCTGCCGGCGAGACGCCGGAAGCAGCGGAGGGTTCCGCACCCACGCTGGACGACGCCGCCCTCTCCCGTCTGGTGGCGTCGGTCACCGGTGCCCCGTCGCTGCGCGCCGTCGGCCGGGCACTCAGCGGTCCCTCCTTCGCGCTCGACGCCGCCGCGGCGGTCGCCGGCCAGACGCTCGAACTGCCGGGACCGACCGGCGAGAGCAACCGCTTCAGCGTGCATCCCCGCGGCCTGATCCTGTGCCTCGGCCCAAGCGCGGGGGCGGCGCGCGACCAGGCGATCCAGGCCCTGGCCACGGGCAACCGGGCCGTGGTCGTCGCCCCCGGTGCGGCCGCCGCGCTGGACGATCTCAAGGACCTGGCACCGGCGCTCGCCATCGCCGAAGGAACCGTCGATCCCGCCGCCCTGGAAACAGTCCCGGGCATCGACGGTGTGGCCTTGGCCGGCGACCGCGAGACAATCCGCCCCCTCGCCCAAGCCCTGGCAAGGCGCGACGGCCCCCTACTGACGGTGATCGCCGACCGGATCGATCCGGAACGCTACGTGCTTGAGCGTCACCTGTGCATCGATACCACGGCGGCCGGCGGCAATGCCTCGCTGCTGGCGGCAAGCGCACCGGCCTGACGCGCACCGACGTGGCCTGTGGTGTGCGGGACTTGGCCTCCTGGTTGGATTCGGCGATAGAGGGCGATCAGGCGGCCTGCTCACGCCGGGTCAATGCCAACGCGATGAGATAGGCGGACAGCCCGACCAGCACGCAGCCAAAGACCGTCCAACGTACGGCATCGTAGCCGCCGACTTCCCAGATCAGCGCCGCCAGCGTCGCCGACACCGCCGATGCCCCCATGAAACCCAGCGCCAGGGCACCGGAAATCGCCCCGAACCCGGCCCGACCCAGGATCTCGGCCGTGACCACCGGCCGGGTGATCGACGTCACCCCGTAGCCCGAGCCCTGGAGCACGACGAACAGGACCAGCAGGATCGGCCAGTATCCCGCGCCGATCAGCGACGAGATGGCGCCGATCATGAACAGGAACGAGATGGCGCAGATGATCTGCATCGACAGACGCCGCTCGACCGCCACCATGGCGACCCGGCCGGCCACCTGCATCGGCCCGATCATGGAGGCGGCGAACACCGCCGTGGCCACCGGGACGTCCCGCTCGGCCAGCATCGGCAGCAGGTGGGTGATGATGATGCCGTGGGTCAGGCCGATCATCGAGAAAGTGATCCCGAGCAGCCAGAAAGACGCGCGCCCCATGGCCCGCCGGAGGTCGGACTTGCCGTCTGGTGCCGCCTTGGCCGGCGGCTCCTCTTCCGGCGCCGGCAGGGCCGTGCCGTAGCGGAACAGCGGGATCGCGACGGCAAGGATGATCACGGCGAAGGTCAGGACCGCCACGCGCCAGCCGGAGGTCTCCGCCACGAAACCGGCGAGCGGAAAGGACACGGTGCCGGCGAACCCGGCGATCAGCGTGATCCGGGTGATCGCCCGGCGCGCCTGTCCGCCCATCATCCGGGTGACGAAGGCGAAGCACGGCTCGTACAGGCAGCCGGACATGCACACGCCGATGCCGAGCCAGAGCACGAAGAACTGCCAGGACGCGTCGATGATGCTCAGGAGCCCGACCAGAACGCCGCCGGTCACGGCGCACACGGTGAGCACGGCACGGCCATGGCCCCGGTCGATCAGCTTGCCCATGAATGGCGCGCAGACCGCCGAGCAGATCAGGGCGGCCGTATAGGCGCCGGCGAGCTCGGTCTTGGACCAGCCGAGATCGGCTTCCCAATGCGCGATCAGGGCCGGGAAGCTGTAGAACATCCCGGCCCAGACGAGGGTCTCTGCGATGGCAAGGGCGGCGACGCGCCCGGTGGGAAACGTCGCCGCCGCAGAAGCGGTGGAGGTCAAGCGATCACGCCGTACAGCGCTCCCATGGAAAAGGCCCCGATGAAGGCGAACCCCAGGTATACGGCGAAGACATGCGGGCGTGCCAGGGCCCAAACCGCGATCATCGCCGGGATCGAGCTGACGCCGCCGGCCAACAGGAAGGCCATGCCCGCACCCGGGGCCATGCCCTGCTCGATCAGGCCGCCGACCAGCGGCAGGGCCGCGTAGCCGTTCAGGTACGCCGGCACGCCGACCAGGGTGGCGCCCAGTACCGGCAACCAGCCGTCGCCGCCGATGACGGAACTGACGGTTTCGGCCGGGATGTAGGCGAGCATCAGGCTCTCCAGGAAGAAGGCGACCGCCAGCCACTTGCCGAGAAACAGGGTGTTCTCCCAGGCGTTCCGGGCGAACCGCTCGCGCCGGGGCTGTTCGCCCCAGAACTTCCAAACGACCTGCTTCGGCGCCCGCACGCTGGATGCGCCGCAGCCACCGTTGCCGACGCCGTCGCGCAGCGGGTTCTCGAAGCCGCCGGCCCGGACCACGGCGAAGGTACCGAAGCCGCCGACCAGACCGACCGCGATCGCGGCGAAGACCTTGTAGATCGCGAAGTCCATGCCGAGCGTGCCGGCGGTCAGGAAAAACATCGACGGATCCATCAGCGGCGATGCCAGCCAGAACGCCATCACCGGCGCGAGCGGCACGCCCATGGACAGCAGGGCGGCGATCAGCGGTATGACGCCACAGCTGCAGAACGGCGACAGCGCCCCCATCAGCGCGGCGGCGACGACCATGGTTACCTCCCGGCCCTCGAAGGCCCGGGCGATCAGACTGTCGGCGCCACTCGCCTTGGCGTAGGCGGCGATCGCGATGGACGCGAGCAGGAACGGGGCAACGCCGATCAGCGCGTCGCCGACAAAGATGGCGCTGGCGACTGCTTGATCGGCGGCGAGCGCCGCCAGGACCGCGAACGCGCCGAGGACGACGACAACGGTCCAATCGACCTTGCCCGCCAGGCGCTTGGTGGTGAGGGCCATGTCGGCCATTGGGAGGCTCCTTTTCGTCTCTATTCCCAAGAATATCGACATTCCTGGGCAAAAAAAAAGCGTTTCAGGCGGCGTCGCAGGACTTTCCGGCGGCGTCGGCGCAGCACTCGAGGGTCAGGAAGTCGATCGTCGCCTGCATGGCGTCGTAGTTGGCGTGACAGTACAGCGTCGTCCCGTCCCGCTCCTGGCGGACCAGGCCGACGGCGATCAGCTTGTGCAGATGGTGCGACAGGGTCGACCGTGCCGTCCCGGTCCGTACCTGCACCTCGCCGACCGGCAGACCGTCATGTCCGGCCCGCACCAGGATGCGGAAGATCTCGAGCCGGGTTTCGTTGCCCAGCGCCTCCAGCCGGCGGGATGTCTCGGTGCTGTCCATTAGCCACATATACGCCGGGTCACACATGGCTTCAACGATATTCCGAAAAATATTGGAATAATGTTGAAGCCACTGATGACCTCCCCGGACCTGGTCCGGGGCCGACCTCCGCGCTGCACCTGAGCATGGAAGGTCGGCGGCACGCCGATGCGTGGCCCCCGGCACAGAGCCGGGGAGTGGAGGAAAGTTGGGGCGCTTGTCCGCAGAAACCGCCCGAGCCGGCCGGACCACCGCCCTACGCGACGGGCCCCGCACCGGAGGCACCGATCGAGGCGCCGGTGGCCATCAGGGCGGAAAGCGCGGTGTCGGCGATCGCCTGCGCGTCCAGTCCGGCCGCCTTGTACTGGGCAGTCTGGCTGTCGTGGTCGATGGGTCGGTCCGGCAAGGTCATCGGTCGCACCGCGAGCCCGTTGTCCAGGAGGCCCTGATGGGCGAGGTGATGCAGCACCTGGGTGGCGAAACCGCCGATGGCGTTCTCCTCCACCGTAATCAGCACCGGATGCTCGCGCGCCAGGCGCGAAACGAGATCGCCGTCGATGGGCTTGGCGAAGCGGGCATCGGCCACCGTAGTCGAGACGCCGCGCGCCTGCAGGACGTCGGCGGCCGCCAGGGCCTCCTGCAGCCGGCCGCCGAGCGACAGGATGGCGACCGCGGTGCCTTCGCGCACCACCCTGCCCTTGCCGATCTCCAGCACCGCGCCGGTCGCCGGCAGTTCGACGCCGACGCCCTCGCCCCGCGGATACCGCACGGCCGACGGTCCGTCGTCGATCGCGGCCGCCGTGGCGACCATGTGCTTCAGCTCCGCCTCGTCCGACGGCGCCATGATGACGAAGTTCGGCAGGCAGCCGAGATAGGTCAGGTCGAACGCGCCGGCGTGGGTGGCGCCGTCGGCGCCCACGAGGCCGGCCCGGTCGATGGCGAAGCGCACCGGCAGGTTCTGCAGCATCACGTCGTGAACGACCTGATCGTAACCCCGCTGCAGAAAGGTCGAATAGATCGCCGCGAACGGTTTCAGGCCCTCGGTCGCCATGCCGGCGGCGAAGGTCACCGCGTGCTGTTCGGCAATTCCGACGTCGAAGCTGCGCTCCGGGAAGCGCTCGGCGAACTTGTTCAACCCCGTGCCGGAGGGCATCGCGGCCGTCACCGCCACGATCCGCTCGTCCGCCTCGGCCGCCTGGATCAGGCTCTCGGCGAACACGTTGGTATAGCTCGGGGCGTTCGGCTTGGGTTTGGCCTGGGCGCCGGTGACGACGTCGAACTTGGCGACGGCGTGGTACTTCTCCGCGCTGGCCTCGCCGAACGGATGGCCTCGGCCCTTCTCGGTCACGACGTGCAGCAGGACCGGCCGCTTACGCCCCTTCAGCTTCTTCAGGATCGGGACGAGATGGTCGAGATTGTGACCGTCGACCGGACCCACGTAGAAGAAGCCGAGTTCCTCGAACAGGGTGCCGCCGGTCAGCATGCCACGCGCGAATTCCTCGGCCCGTTGGGCGGCGCGCTCGATCGGCTTCGGGAAGTGGGTGGCGATCTGCTTCGCCAGTTCGCGCATCGAGCCGAAGGAATGCGACGAGACGATCTGGCTGAGATAGGCGCTCATCGCGCCGACCGGCGGAGCGATCGACATGTCGTTGTCGTTCAGGATGACCAGCATGCGCCGGTCGGCGGCGCCGGCATTGTTCATCGCCTCGTAGGCCATGCCGGCGCTCATCGAGCCGTCGCCGATGACCGCCACCACATCGAAGTGTTCGCCCATCAGATCCCGCGCGGTGGCCATTCCGAGGCCCGAGGAGATCGAGGTCGAGCTGTGGGCGGCGCCGAACGGGTCGTACGCGCTCTCCGACCGCTTGGTGAAGCCGGACAGTCCCCCGGCCTGGCGCAGGGTGCGGATCCGGTCGCGGCGCCCGGTCAGGATCTTGTGCGGATAGGCCTGGTGACCGACGTCCCAGATGATCTTGTCGCGCGGCGTGTCGAAGACGTGATGCAGCGCGACGGTCAGTTCGACCACGCCGAGACCGGCACCGAGGTGGCCGCCGGTGACGGACACCGCCGAGATCGTCTCGGAACGCAGTTCGTCAGCCACCTGCCTGAGCTCCGACACGCTCAACCCCTTCAGGTCGTCCGGCGTCGAGATCCGGTCGAGGAGCGGGGTATCGGGACGGTGACTCATGATGTCCGTGTCCAGTCGGTCAGTTGGCGCGGTCGACGACGAAGCGCGCGGCCTCGCGCAGCGGTTCGGCCGCCTCGTCGAACACGTCGAGGGCGTGGATCGCCTGCTCTATCAGTAGATGCGCCTGCGCACGCGCCCTTTCAGCCCCCAAAATAGACACAAATGTCGCCTTTCCCGCTGCGGCGTCCTGTCCCACCGGCTTTCCGGTGCGCTCCGGATCGCCCTCGGCATCCAGCAGGTCGTCGGCGATCTGGAACGCGAGACCGAACTCCTGGGCGAAGTTGTGCAGCGCCATGTAGGACCGATAGGAGCCCTTGCCGAGGATGGCGCCGGCGACCGAAGCGAAGGCGAACATCTCGCCGGTCTTCAACCGCTGCAGACGGGTGATGGCGCCGATGTTCATCTCCGGCTCCCGCTCCGCCAGCAGGTCGATCATCTGACCGCCGCACATGCCGTGGCCGCCCGCCGCCTGGGCCAGTTCCTTCACCAGTTCGATCCGCACATTGGGATCGGAATGGGTCTCCGGGGCGGCCAGGATCTCGAAGGCCAGCGCCTGCAGCGCGTCACCGGCCAGGATCGCCGTCGCCTCGTCGAACTGCTTGTGGCAGCTCGGACGGCCGCGGCGGGTGTCGGCGTTGTCCATCGCCGGCAGGTCGTCGTGAATCAGCGAGTAGGTGTGCATGAACTCGATCGATGCCGCCACCCGCGCCGCGCAGCGCCGGTCGACCCGGAACAGGGATGCGGACTGCATGACCAGGAACGGGCGCAGCCGCTTGCCTCCGGCCTGGCAGGAGTAGCGCATGGCTTCGAACAACCGCGCCTCGGCATCGTCCGGCTGCGGCAGCAGCAGGTCCATGGTCCTGTCGACCGTGTCGGCGCACTCCGCCAGCAGGGTTTCCAGATCGGACATCGCCTGGACCCTCAGCTGTCGAAATCGGATGTGCCGGACGGCTGACCGCTCTCGTCGAGCCTGATCTTCTCGACCTTCAGTCGGGCCTCCTCGAGCTTCTTCTGGCAGTGTTTCTTCAATGCCGCGCCGCGCTCATAGGCGGCGATGGCGTCGTCGAGCGATCCCCTGCCCTGCTCGAGCGTCTCGACGATGGCCTCGAGTTCGCGGAGCGCATCCTCGAAGCTCAGGGTCTCGACAGCGGCGGAAGCGGGTGCGGCGGCTTGTGTATCGGTCACGGTATCCCTCCGGAAAGCGCGCGGAGTGTAGGCATGCGGCAGGTGCGAAACAAGGCCGGCGGCAGGTCGTCCGGCGGAGCGGTCGGAGCGCCCTCAGCCGGCGGTCATCAACTGCTTCACATGCGCCGACGTCGCCTCCGCCAGCGCGTGCAGATCGTACCCGCCCTCCAGGCAGGACACGACACGCCCGCCGCAGACCTCGTCGGCCACGCGCATCAGTTCCGCCGTCACCCACACGAAGTCCTCGGTCTCCAGCATCAGCGACGCCAGCGGGTCGTCGCGGTGGGCGTCGAAACCGGCGGAAATGATCAGCAGTTCCGGTCTGAACGCCGTCAGCGACGGCAGGATGCGGTCGGTCATCGCCTGGCGGAACGCCTCGCCGTCCGACATCGGTGCCAGCGGGGCGTTGACGATGTTGCCGAGTCCGCGCTCGCCTGCGGCACCCGTGCCGGGATAGAGCGGCATCTGGTGGGTCGAGCCGTAATACAGCGTCGCGTCGTCCCAGAACGCCGCCTGGGTCCCATTGCCGTGGTGCACGTCGAAATCGACCACGGCGACGCGGGCGAGCCCGTGCACCGACCGGGCGTGGCGGGCCGCGACGGCGACCGAGTTGAACAGGCAGAAGCCCATGGCCCGCTCCGGCTCGGCGTGGTGTCCCGGAGGCCGCACCGCGCAGAAGGCGTTGGCCGCCTCTCCGGCAAGCACCGCATCCGTGGCCGCCACCGCCGCACCGGCGGCCCTGAGCGCCGCCTCGCTGGAGCCCGGCGACAGGAAGGTGTCGCCATCGATCGCCGCCAGCCCGCTGTCCGGCACGGCTTCCAGAATGGCGCCGATATAGGCCTCGGGATGGACCCGGGCGACCTGCTCGACCGTGGCCAGCGGCGCGTCCCGACGTTCCAGCGCGGCGAAGGCCGGCGACTCCAGCGCCTTCCAGATCGCCTCCAGGCGCGCGGGGTGTTCGGGGTGCATCTGTCCCGGCGCATGCGCGACGCAGGCCTTGTGGGTGTAGAGAAGCGTTGTCATGGCGCGAGCCTATCAAGGCCCGGCAAGCCGCGTCACGCGCGTTCGTCGCCGGTCGACGTCAGTGCCGCTGCGGTCGAGGGCGCACCATCAGGACCACCGCGTCGCCGCGATACTCGGTCGTGCCCTGGTGGACGTATCCCAACGCCTCGGCCAGCCGCAGGGACGCCGTGTTCTCCGGCGCGATGATGCAGTGCGTTCGGGCGACGGGAACGCGGGCGTCGACCCATTCGAGCATCGCGCCGCACGCTTCCCGTCCGTAGCCGCGGCCGTGCACGGCGCCGGCGAATGCCCATGCGGCTTCCGCCGACTCCGCGGGTTCCGGAACGCCGGTCCGCTTGAAGTGGCCGACGCCGACACCGCCGACCAGCCGGCCGCTCGCGCGATCCTCCACCGCGAACAGGCCGTAGCCGAAGAGATCCCAGTGCCCGGCGTAGCGGAGCAGCCGCGACCAGCTCTCCTCCTCGCTGGCAGGCGGGCCGATATGGCGCACCATCTGCGGGTCCGCCCAAAGGGACGCGAGCGCGGCCGCATCGTCGAGGCGGTGGCGGCGCAGGATCAGTCGTTCGGTCTCGATAACCGTCGGATCGCTCTGCATCGGGTCTCCATGGGCGACGTGTAGGTCGGTCTGAGAATTGACAGCGGTCGGCCGCGTGCCATCTACTCGAAACGAGCGGCCGTGTTTTTTCTGCTATAACGCACACCCGCGGCCGGACAAGGGTCGCGCCCGAACCACCTTCGTTTCGACAGTTCGAGGAAGACCGAGCGATGCCCATGATCGCCCGATCCATCGCCCTGACCATCGGGCTCTGGGCTCTCATCGTCGTGCTGCTCGCCCCGCCAGCGGTCGCCCAAGGCCGCGCCGCGTCGGTCACTGTGGATCCGGTGACCCGCCAGCCGCTGATCGCCACCGTCGATGTGCTCGGCCGTTTCGTCGCCCGGCAGTCCGGCACGGTAGCCGCCCGGATCGCCGAACGGGTCGATGCGGTGCCGGCACAGGTCGGCGATCGCGTGACGCGCGGCGACGTGATCGCCCGGCTGTCCAGCGACCGGCTCGCCGCCGAGCGCGCCCGGTCGGCGGCGCAGGCCAAGGCTGCCGACTCCGGCGTGACCCAGGCACGCGCCAACCTGGCCAAGGCCGAGCAGACGCTGTCGCGGCTGAACAGGCTGAAGGGGTCCACCGCCCATCGCCCGGACCGCGCCGAGGATGCCGAACGCGACGTCGAGGCGCACCGCGCCGCGCTGCGCTCGGCCGAGGCGGCGGCGGCCGTCGCCCGGGCCCAGCTCGACCTGGCCGAGATTGCCCTTCAGGACGCTACGATCACCGCCCCGTTCGACGGCGTGGTGACGGTGAAGCACGTGTCCGCCGGGACCTATGTGCGGCTCGGCGACCCCGTGGCCACGATCCTCAACGACCTGGAACTGGAGATCGAGGCGGACGTTCCGGCCAACCGCACCGGCGGGCTGCAGCCGGGCACGCTGGTCGAGGGGGAACTGCAGAACGGTGGCCGGCTCTTCGCCGTCGTGCGCGCCGTCATTCCCGAGGAGAACACCCGCACCCGCACCCGGGCCGTGCGCTTCGTGCCGCAGGGCGGCGACGAGGTGGCGACGGCCGCCAACCAGGCCGTGACCCTGGAGGTGCCGCTCGACCAGTCCCGCCTGGTGCTGACCGTGGACAAGGACGCGGTCACGATCCAGCGCGGCGAGAACCTGGTCTTCATCGTCGCCGACGGCAAGGCGGTGCCCCGGTCGGTCCGGCTGGGCGAGAGTGTCGGCAACCGGTTCGAGGTGCTGTCCGGTCTGGAGGAGGGCGAGCTCGCGGTGGTCCGTGGCAACGAGGTCCTGCGGCCGGGTCAGCCGGTCGCCATCGACGGCGGACAGGGGTAGGCCCATGAACATCATCCGCGCGTCGATCGAGCGGCCGATCGCCATCATCTCGGCGGTCATGATGGTGGTGATGTTCGGCATCGTCGCCCTGCTCGGCATCCCGATCCAGCTGGCGCCGGATGTGAACCGCCCGGTCATCACGGTCGAGACCAACTGGTTCGGCGCCGCCCCGGCGGAGGTCGAACGCGAGATCGTCAACCGTCAGGAGGACGAACTGCGCGGTCTCGAGGGGCTGGAGGAGATGATCGGCACGGCCGAGACCGGTCGCGGGCGGGTGGAGCTCGAGTTCCAGGTCGGCACCGACATGGACCGCGCGCTCCTGCTGGTCGCCAACCGTCTGGACCGGGTCGGCGACTATCCCTCGGAGGTCGATCAGCCGACGCTCAGCAGCGCCGGGGCCGAGGACAACGCCATCGCCTGGATGACCCTGCGGCGGGTTCCCGGCAACGAACGGCCGATCCACACGTTCGGCGACTTCGCCGAAGACGTCATCAAGACCCAGATCGAGCGTGTGCCCGGCGTCAGCCGGGTCGACGTGTACGGCGGCGCCGAGCGCGAGATGCAGGTCATCGTCGATCCGGAGCGCCTGGCCCATTTCCGCATTACCATCGGCCAGGTCGTCCAGGGCCTGCGCGCGGCGAACGCCTCGATCTCCGCCGGCGCGGTCGAGGAGGGAAAGCGGCGCTACACGGTGCGCACCGAAGGCGATTTCGAGAGCATCCAGTCGGTGCGCGATGTTGTTCTGCGCTCCACCGTCGACCCCGAAACCGGACGGGTCGCGCGCCTGACCGTCGCCGATATCGGCGAGGTGCAGTTCGACTACAAGGAGCCGGTGGCCCGCATCCGCTATTTCGGCCACCCCGGGATGGCGATGCCCGTGCGGCGCGAGACCGGAGCCAACGTTATCGAGACCATGGCCGGCGTCGACAGGGCGATCGAGGAGCTCTCGCGCTACGAACTTCCTAACGAAGGCCTCTACATCAACAAGGTCTACGACGAGACCACCTACATCACCTCGGCCATCGACCTTGTGCAGCAGAACATCTGGGTCGGAGGTTTGCTGGCCGCCGTGGTGCTGATGACCTTCCTGCGGTCGGGATCGGCGACCTTGGTGGTGTCGCTCGCCATTCCCGTCTCTGTGGTCGGATCCTTCGTCGCCATGGCGGCACTCGGGCGCTCGATCAACGTGATCTCTCTGGCCGGCCTCGCCTTCGCCGTCGGCATGGTGGTCGATGCGGCCATTGTCGTGCTGGAGAACATCTTCCGCCTGCGCCAGAACGGCCGTAGCGCCCGCGAAGCCGCCTACCTCGGCGCCTCCCAGGTCTGGGGGGCGGTGCTCGTCTCGGCCCTGACCACGGTGATGGTGTTCATTCCGATCCTGGTCATGCAGCTCGAAGTCGGCCAGCTGTTCCGCGACATCGCCGTGGCGATCTCGGTGTCCGTCCTGCTGTCGCTGCTGGTCTCGGTGACGGTGGTTCCGGCCCTCGCCAGCCGCCTGCTCGGCCCCGGTGTGGAGAAGGCGCAGAACCGCCGCGTCCCCGGCATCGATCATTTCGCCCGCGGTTTCCACGCGACGGTGATGGCGATCACGCGCAGGGCGGTCCGCTCCCGTGCCTTCGCCGCCGCGATGATCGTCGCCATGACGGCGGCCTGCTCCATCTCCACCTACATCTTCCTGCCCAAGCTCGACTATCTGCCGAACGGCAACCGCAACCTGGTGATCGGACGCCTGGCGCCGCCGCCCGGCTACAACCTCGATACGCAGACGGCGATCGCCGGACAGCTCGAGGAGGCCACCCGTCCACTCTGGGACGAGGACGAGGAGCGCCTGCGGACCGAGGACGGCACGCCCACGTTGTCACGGTTCTTTTTTGTCGCCTTCCGGGCCAACACGATCATCGGCGCCGCCGCGGCCGACGAGTCGCGGGTGGCCGACCTCATCCCGGTGCTCTGGCGTCCGGTGCAGTCGGTGCCCGGCACCCGATCGTTCTTCTTCCAGACCTCTCTGTTCGGGCGCGGCGTCGGTGGCGCCGGCGCGGTGGATCTGGACATCTCGGGCGGCGACATGAACGAGATCGTCGACGTCGCCCAGCGCATCGACCGGGCCATCAACGACGTCCTGCCGCGCAGCCAGGGCACCCAGATCCGTCCGCTTCCGAGCCTGACGCTCGGGGCGCCGGAAGTCCGTCTCATGCCGAACCGGACCGAACTCGCCGACAACGGCGTATCGGCGCTCGAACTGGGCCAGACGGTCGACGCCTTCAACGACGGGCTGCGCGTCGCCGAGATCACGGTGGACGGCGAGCGGCTCGACCTGACCCTGCGCGGCCCGGTGAGAAACGTCACCCAGACCCAGGGCATCGAAGCCCTGCCCGTGGTGACCGAGCAGGGCATGATCCTGCCGGCAAGTTCGCTGGCCGACATCGTGGTGACCACCGGGCCGACCGAGATCCGGCACCGGGAACGCCAGCGCACCATCACCCTGGTGGTCCAGCCGCCGACCTCCATCGCGCTGGAGGAAAGCATGGAGATCCTGCGCGATCAGGTGATCGCGAAGGTGGTGGCCGAGGGCGTGCCGCCGGGCATCAGCATCAGACTGTCCGGTACGGCGAGCAAGCTGCAGGAGACGTGGGCCGAGATGCAGATCGACCTGGTGATGGCGCTGGCCATCGTCTACCTGGTCATGGCGATCCTGTTCGAGAGCTTCTTCTATCCAATCATCATCGTGTTCTCCGTGCCCCTGGCGACCGCCGGAGGGATGCTCGGCCTCGGGGTGCTCAACACCTTCGTCCAGCAGAAGCTCGACATGCTGACCCTGCTCGGGTTCGTCATCCTGATCGGTATCGTGGTCAACAACGCGATCCTGCTGGTGCACCAGACCCTGCACCACCTGCGCCACGAAGGCATGAGCGGGGGCGACGCGATCCTGGAGGCGACCGGGAACCGCATCCGGCCGATCTTCATGTCGACGCTGACGAGCGTGCTGGGCATGCTTCCCCTGGTGGTGTTTCCCGGCGCCGGCTCGGAACTGTACCGCGGCCTCGGCTCGGTGGTCGTCGGCGGGCTGGCGCTGTCCGCCGTCCTGACCCTCGGCCTGATCCCGCCGATGCTGTCGCTGTTCATGGCGGCGATCGAGGGGCGCGAAGCACGGAAACCGGCCGCGCCGCCCGTGACTAAAGCCGAAGCGGGCGAAGCCCCGGCCGAGTGACCGACCGTGCGGAGCCCCATCGGTACAGCGCCGTTTCCTACCCACTCCGCACGAGGCAAACGTTGTGTTAACGTTTGCGTTGCAGGGTGGGGACACATCCGCGCGATGACACCGCAGGGGTATGGGGCTTCCGTATGACGCCGCAGCAGTTCGTCATGATCCTCCAGGAGCATGAGGCCTGGCTCACCAAGGGTCGTGGCGGCGCGCGCGCCAACCTCGCCCGCCAGAACCTCACCGGTTTCTCGCTCGAGGGGGCTCGGCTGCGGGGCGCCAAGATGTCCGGATGCGACCTGTCCCGCGCGATCCTGCAGCGCACCGATCTGTCCGAGGCGGACCTGTTCTGCGCCATCCTGGACGGGGTCGACGCCAAGAGCTGCAACCTGGAGAACGCCGACCTGCGCGGCGCCAACATCCGCAACGTGAACCTGACCGGCGCCAACCTGCGCGGGGCCGACTTCCGCGGCGGAACGCTGATGTTCGGGTCCGACAACGAGGACGGCGAGCGCGACAGCCCGACCAACAACGAGCGCGGCGCCAACCTCTCCAACTCGGCCATGGCCAACGCGAACCTGGCCGGCGCCACGCTGTCGGGCGCCAACCTGTCGGGCGTCAACCTGCGCAACGCCAATCTCGAAGGCGCCGATCTGAAGGGGTGCGTCCTCAGCGACGCCGACTTCTCCGGGGCCAACCTGCAGGACGCCCAGCTTCAGGGTGCCGTCATCAACAACACGGTCTTCAAGCACGCCAACCTTTCGGGGGCGAACATCGAAGGCTGCGACATGTCGTCGGCGAACCTCACCGGCGCCAACATGGTGCGCAGCGAGGACACGCTGCCGTCCGATATCCGCGACATGCTGAACAACCACTATGTCTGGATTCGCGAGGACGGCCGCCTCGGCGACCGGGCCGTTCTCGTCGGCGCCGATCTCAGCCACATCGATCTGGCCGGCGTGAACCTGTCCGGCGCCGACCTGCACACCTCCAACCTCTCCGGCGCCAACCTGGGCGAGACCCTGCTGGTCATGTCCGACCTGGCGAAGTGCAATCTGGAGGGCGCCGAGCTGACCAAGTCGGTGATGGAGGGGGTGAACCTGTCCAATGCCAGCCTGGTCGGCGCCAACCTCCAGCAGGCCAACATCTCGCCGGTGAACCTCAAGGACAGCAAGGGCCGGCCCACCGGCCGGATGTGGCCCGCCAACCTGTCCGGCGCGAAACTCAACGGCGCCGATCTGAGCGGCGCGGATCTGCGCGGCGCCAACCTGTCCCACTGCGACCTGTCCGGAGCGCAGCTCAAGGGCGCCAACCTGGCAGGCGCGAATCTGACCGACGCACTGGTCGACCCCGACCAGCTCGAATCCGCGCAGAACACGCAGGCGGCGGCGGTCTGAGCCGGTTGCAGTTGTCGTCACCCCTGTGACGCACTATTCTTGACGTGCACAGATAGGAGGCACGTCATGCGCACTCTCGTCATCGCCTGCGGATTGAGTCTCGGCCTTGTCGCCTTCGCTGCCGTCGATGCGTCGGCCTGCGGATGGTCGGCCAAATCCGCGTCCAAGTCTTCGCCCAGCCAGACCGTCATGGCTCCGCAGTCCCCGGCCCAGAAGCCGGCCTCCGGGAGCTGAGCGGAACGGGTCCTTTTGGGTCGGCTCGACGGTCGCCCGACGGTTCGCCACTTGCGGGGTCGAGTTCCCTGTGACGACACGACGTTTGGTCGAGAGATTAAACGTCGCGTTAAGTTTTTAACGCTAGGCCTTGGTCAGTCCGAGCGATTTTAACCCGAAGCATTGGATTGACCTTCAGATATGATGTCTAAAGTGGCCGCGCCCAACGCATCCTTCCTGACCGTCATCAGCGAACAGCTCGTCGAGCTGGTGGGGCGGGTGGAGGAAGACGTCGCGCGCTACGCCGACAGCGAGGTCGGCCCGGCCGGCGGCGGGTTCGTGATCTACTACCTGACGGACGAGAACGGTGAGCCGCTCAAGGACGTGACGGCCAAGGATCTCGGCGCGAACCTTCAGGACATTCTCGATACCAGAGGGTTTCAACAGTTGCAGGAATTCTGCGAATCCCGGTCCCTGAAGGTTCGGGTAGATGAACATTTTTACGCCAATGATCCCCGCCCGACGAAGATCTACCGGGTGATCGTCGACGGCTGGCAGCCGGGGCCCTCGGCATGAGCCCAGAGCAGATCCTCAAGCTGATCGAGAGCCATGAGCGGTGGCTGCAGCGCAAGTCCGGCGGCCAGCGCGCCGACCTGTCCGGCTGCAACCTGTCGGAGTTCAACCTCACCGGCGCGACGCTCCAGTCGGCCAAGCTGTCCGGCGCCTACATGGCGCGGGCCATCCTGGTGGGCGCGGACCTGTCCTATGCGGACATGTTCTGCGCCAACCTGGACGGCGCCGACCTGTCCAAGTCTTTGCTGGTGCGCAGCGACCTGCGCGGCGCATTCATGCGCGGGGCCAATCTCGGCGGCGCCAACCTCAAGGAGGCGGATCTGCGCGGCGGCGCGCTCATCAGCGGCAATCCGGCCGCGCCGGCGACGATCATACGCTCCAACATGGGACAGTCTGAACTCGACGAGGCGGAGCTCAACGGCGCCAATCTGTCCGGGACAGACCTCACCCAGGCCAGCATGGTCGGCGCCACGTTGGAGAAGACGCTGCTCTGCGGCGCCAACCTGTCCGGCGTGAACCTGGAGAACGCCAACCTGCAGGGAGCCGATCTGTCGGGCGCCAACCTGTCCGACGCCAAGATCGTGGGCGCCAATCTGGCCGGCGCCAACCTCTCGGGCGCGCTGATCCATCGCACGCAGTTGCGCAACTCCGATCTGCACGGCGCCATTCTGGAGAATGTCGACCTGTCCTCCGCCGATCTGGCCGGCGCCAATCTGGTCGGTTCCGACGGTCGCGGCCTGTCACGCTCCATGCGGGACATCCTGCGCGATCACTCCGTCTGGATCCGCGAGCAGGGTCGCGGCGGTTCGCGCGCGCAGCTCGCGAAGACAGACCTGTCCGGGATCGACATTTCGGACGTCAACCTGTCCGGCGCCGACCTGCGCGAGGCGCAAATGACCGGCGCCACCCTGCGGCGCACCAGTCTGGTAATGTCCGACCTGTCGGGCGCGGACCTGCGCGGCGCCGATCTCCGGGACGCGGAACTGGCGGGCATCAACCTCGCCGGCGCCGACCTTTCCGGGGCGCGCGCGGCGGGTGCAGACTTCTCCGAAGTCGAGTTGAAGGCGGCGGACGGCACGCCAACCGGCCGGATGTGGGTATCGAACCTGTCCGGAACGGACTTCGCCGACGCGGACCTGACCGGGGCGAAGCTGACCGGCGCCAACCTGAAAGGCGCCAACTTCCAGGGCGCGCGAATGGCCCGCGCGCACTTGCGCGGCGCCGACCTCGACGGCGTGACCCTGAGCGACGAACAGCTGGCGGACGTGGCAAGCAAGCCCTGAGGTGCGCCTGCCCGACTACCAGCCGTTCCGCCTGTCCCACCAATCCGCGATCGCCTCCGAACCGCCGTCAAACACGGCATAGCGCTCAAAGGCCGCCGCGGTCATGCAGACGTGGTTGGGCAGCACACGGACACGGGCGCCGATCGGCAACCGCTCGAACAGGGCCGGGTCGGTAACAGCGACCTCGCCATGCTCCTGGTGTACGCCCCGCACGGTCAGCCCCTCAAGCGGAGCGCCGCTGCGAAGGTCGGCCAGCAGGCCGAACCCAAGATCCCCCGCCTCGCCCAGCCCCTGTGTCGAGCGGTCCTTCGACAGGGCCAACCCTCCGGCATCGAGGATCAGAATTCCGCGCGCGCGATTGTGCGAGATGACGCTGGCGACAACCGACGCCGCGATATCGTCTATCCCGTGCGAGCCGATGCCGGCCTGGAACAGGTCTCCGAGGGTGTAAACACCGGGGCGCATTTCGGTGACCCCGTCCAAATGGTCGGCATAGAGGGCCGTCGGGGTGGACCCCACGCTGACGATCGGGCACGGCAGGCCGGCGGACCGCAGGGCCTCCGCCGCCGCGACGGCCGCATCCCGCTCGATCGTCGCCACCGCCCGCATGTCCTGTGGCGAGCGGCCGCGGTAGGAATGGCCGGCATGGGTCAGCACGCCGGCCAGCGAGGACCGGTCGGATCCGGCGACACGGTGCGCGATGGCGAGAAGGCTCGCGCCGTCGCCGTCGATACCGGTGCGGTGCTCCCCGCAGTCGACCTCGATGAGGACATCGTGCCGGCCCGGATGGGCGGCGACCGCCTCCGCCGCCGCCTCGCTGTCGATCAGAATCTTGAAATCGGCCCCCTGTGCCGTCAGGGCGGCCGCCCGGTCGAGTTTCGACGGGGCGATGCAGACCGCGTAGACGATATCGGAAAAGCCGTTCTCGAAGAGGTACTCCGCCTCCGCCAGGGTCGAGACCGTGACGCCGCCCGGCTGACCGGCGGTCGCGATCCTTGCAATCTCCGCCGACTTCCCGGTCTTCATGTGCGGCCGAAGAGCGACACCCAGGGCCGCCGCCCTCGCCGACATTCTGCTGCAGTTCCGCTCCAGCCTGGCGCGATCCAGAATCAGGCACGGTGTCGGCAGGTCGTCGAGGGTCTGGGCGTCAACGCTCACGGTCTTCTCCTCCTGAATGTCGCCTCCGGTCCGGCCGGCGCCGTCACAGCGGGGCGACGATCTCGTAGCGCCCGCCGTCTCGTCGAACCAGCGCGCCGCGGTGCTGATGGGCCTGGGCAACGGCCTGCCGGATACGGTCTCGGGTCGGCACGCTCTCGATGCGGATACCGAAGCCCGCCTCCAGGTCGCGTCGCCCCGCCTCGTCCAGGGTCCGCAGGAACTCGATCGCCGTCTCGTTGCCTTCGACCTTCGCCTCGGCGTCCAGACCGGGCGGGACCGCCAGATTGTAGCGGTCGTACTGAGCGGCATGGGTCAGCCGGTAATGATAGAGCGCCCGGGCGAGCCAGACCAGGGTATAGGGCCGGCTGATCAGGGCCTGGGAGAAGAACACGTCGTGCACCCGGCGCAGGTCATGGGGCACGCGCTTCCAGTCCTCGACATGGGCAAGCGCGCGGCCGGCCAGCGCCAGTCCACTCGCCGGCATGAAATTGTAGAAGGTGCCGCCGATCTGCCGCGCCGATCCGTGCGCCCAGATGCCGATATGCTGGCCGGTCAGATTGCGCGCCGGCCGCATGTCCCGGTCGTAATAGGCATGCGGCACCGAGAGCACCTCGGCACCGACCTTCTCGCGGGCGCGGACCAGGCTGGCGACGAAGTCCCCCTCTATCCGGTCGTCGGCATCGACATAGACCACCATCTCGAAGCCGTTGCGTACCGCCCAGGCGCCGGCCACGGCGCGCGGGGTCCCTCCGCTGTCGTTGGACGCTTCGGGCAGGCTCATGTGCACGCGCCCGTCGCCGTCCAGCGTATCGTGGCGCACACCGTCGCCCACCAGAATGTGGGTCGCGGGATGCGTCTGCGCCGCCACGGAATCGGCCATGGCTCGGATCCAGGCTTCCTGCTCCCCGTGATAGGGCGTGATGACGGCGACCTTCACAGCCGACTCTCCGTTCGTGGTTCTCAGGCCACCCGGTGCAGGAGATCGCGGCCGTCGCGCAGCCGGTTGATGTTGTCCGCGGCGACGGCGAGGCTGCGCTCCAGCGTGCCGAGCGTGAAGAACGCCACATGCGGCGCGACGACGACATTGTCCAGCGCAAACAGCGGGTTTCCGGCGGGCGACGGCTCCTCGGCGAAGACGTCCAGCCCGGCGCCCATGAGCTTGCCCGAGGCCAGCGCGGCGGCGAGCGCCTCCTCGTCCACCAACGGACCGCGCCCCGTGTTGACGAGGATCGCGCCCGTCTTCATCTGGGCCATGGCGTCGCGGTCGAGCCAGTGATGGGTCTCCGGCACCAGCGGTATGTGCAGCGACACGATGTCCGACTCCGCCAGCAGCGTCGCCTTGTCGACCCAGGCCGGATTGGCCGGATCCGGCTCGCCCCGCTTGGTGAAGATGACCCGCGCGCCCATGGCGGTCAGCACGGGTTCCAGCAGCTTCGGCACCGCGCCGTATCCCACCAGCCCCACGGTCCGCCCGGCGATCTCGCCGAGGGTGTCCTGCATCGCCGGCGGCCAGCCCCAGCCCTCGCCCCGCACCGTACGGGCGTGGAACACCGGCAGACGGCGCAGGCAGGCCAGCATCAGCAGGAGCGTCATCTCCGAGACGGCCTGGCTGTTAGTGCCCGGCATATTGCACACCGCCACGCCTCGGGCCTTCGCCGCCTCCAGGTCGATGGTGTTCACGCCGACGCCGATCTTCTGCACCAGTTTGAGACGCGGCGCGGCCGCGAGATGCTCCTCGGCCACCGGTTCCAGGTTGTGCAGCAGCACGTCGGTGTCGGCGATCTGCTCCAGGAAGCCCTCGTGATCCCGCTCCGAACAGATCGCGACCCGGACATCCTCCTCCCGCGCCAACCGGCTCAGTCGGTCACGCAGCCACGGGCCGACATCGTAGTGATAGAGCACCTTCATCGCATCGTTTCCTATGCTTTGCCCCAAGGAAAGGCACTGCGCGGCGGCAACACCGCCCCGGTCGGCACGGCTTCGGCCAACCGCAGCCCCTCGTTCCATTTCGCCATGCGCTCCGAGCGGGTGAAGGACCCGACCTTGAGCTGGGGAATACCCCAGCCGACGCCGAGATGGACGATGGTGACATCCTCCGTCTCGCCCGAGCGCGCCGAAACGATGGCGCCCCAGCCCTTCGCCCGCGCCGTCTCCAGCGCCTCCCAAGTCTCGGTCAGCGTACCGATCTGGTTGGGCTTGATAAGAGCCGTATTCCCGGCCCCCACCGCCGAACAGTGGGCGATGCGGGCGGCATTGGTCGTCACCAGGTCGTCGCCGACGATCTGCACGCCCTTCGGCGCGGCCGCGGTGAACCGGGCGAAAGCATCCTCGTCATCCTCGCCCAGCGGATCCTCGATCGAGACCACAGGATAGCGCGCCAGCCAGCCCAGGAGCATCTCGCTCAGCCCGTCGCCATCGATCTCGCGGCCATCCCGCGCCAGGGTGTAGCGACCGCCGGAGCCGAAGTCGGACGCGGCGATATCCAGGGCGATCGCCACATCGTCGCCCGGCACGTGGCCGGAGCTTTCGATCGCCCGTAGAAGACAGTCGAGCGCCTCCTCGTTGCTGTCGAAGGCCGGCCAGAAACCACCCTCGTCCGCAACGCCCTGGAGTTTGCCCGCATCGGCCAGGATCCGACCGGCCGCCCGGTAGACATCCGCCGTCCAGTCCAGCGCCGTCGGATAGTCCGGCGCGCCGACGGCGATCACCATGAAATCCTGGACGTCGACCCGCCTCGCCGCGTGCGCGCCGCCGCCCAGGATCTGGATCTCCGGCAGCGGCAACGGTCCCGGCGCGCGGTCGGCGGCCAGGTGGCGCCACAGCGGCACGCCGGCCGAGGCGGCGGCGGCATGGGCCAGCGCCATCGACGTCGCGATCAGGGCATTGCCGCCAAGCCGGGACTTGTCACCGGTTCCGTCCAATTCCACCAGCGCGCGGTCGATATCGGCCTGATCCGACACCGGCCGGCCCCGGAGCGCGGCGGCGATCTCGCCGTTCACCGATGCGACGGCGCCCTGCACATCCATCCCGCCGAACGCCGCGCCGCCGTCGCGCCGATCCAGTGCCTCCCCGGAACCGGTCGAGGCGCCGGCCGGAGCGATGGCCCGGCCGGAGGCACCGCCGACGGTCCGGATCTCCACCTCCACCGTGGGTCGGCCACGGCTGTCCCATACCCTGCGGCCGATCACCGCATCGATCGTGTCGCTCATCGCGCTCCATCCCGTTCTTGCAGGCGTTCCGCCCAGTCGTCCTTGAGCGTCGGCAGGTCCTTCGGCGGCGCCTTGAGCCAACGGACGGCCGCCTCGCGCACCCGCGCCTTGTCACGCGCGTCGGTCAGGTATTCGACGGGCGACTTGCCGTCGACCCGCGCCAGGAACAGTCCGGGCAGCAACGCGGCCACCCGACCTTCCAGATCCTGCGCATCCTCCCAGTCGACCCGCGCCATGTAGGCGGTGGCCAGGGCCTCGAAACACCGTAGGAACCCCGCTGCCGTAGCCGGCACCCACAGGCACTTGAGCAGCAGATGGTTGAGGCAGAACGCCAGATCGAAGGCCGGCTCGCCCCACCAGGCGCATTCGGCGTCCAGAAAGACCGGGCCGCCGGGGCCGACCTGAATGTTTTTCGGGCTGACATCGCCGTGAACCAGACAGAGCCTGGTCTGTGCCGTGCGGGCGACCAGCGCCGCCAGTTCGCCCGCCACCTCCGGACGCGCACGGGCGGCCGCCTCCAAATAGGGTTCCAGGCGGATGGCGTGAAAAATCGCATCGGTCGGGAACCGCGCCGCGAGATCCGGCTGGGCGGCCGTCGCCGCATGGATCCGGCCGAGCCGGTCGCCGACCGCATGGGCCACGGCCGGATCGGCGACCCCCGCGGCGAGGTCCGCCTTCCAGAGCCGGTGGTCGGAGGGATCGAGCCATGCCATGGCGAACAGACCGGCCTTCGGATCGTGTCCGAGGATCTCGGGGACCGCTTGCGGGACCGCATGGCCCGCCGCCTCGAACCAGGCAACCTCGTAGTCGTTGCGCACCACCGGCGCTCGCCAGTCGGCGGCCACCTTCAGTTTGGCCAGCGCGCGCTTCACGCAGAACGCGCCACGCGCCGCATCGACCCGCCAGATGTCGGACGCGACCCCGCCGGTCAACGCCGTCGCCACCGGCACTTCCCCGACGCCGACCAGTCCGAGCCGGCGCAGCGAGGCGAGAACCTCGTCGGGCAGTTTCTCCACGCTCATGACTGCAGATCCCGGGTCATGAGTTGAACCTGCTTGCCGCCGGCCGTCTGGGTTCCGGCGGGCCGAAACCCGAGTCGCTCGTGAAACCGCAGCGATCCCGGGTTCGGCGGGTCGAGGTTGACCTCGCAGGCGAGCCGGGCAACGCCGAACACTCTCGCCGCCGCCTCGAAATCGGCATAGAGCGCGGCGCCGATCCCCTCGCCCCTGAGCGTGGGAGCAACGACCACGCGATCGACGTACAGAAAGCTGTCGAACGCCCGCTCGAACCAGCGGTAGTTCTCGCTGTCATATGGACGTCCGGGCTGCAGGGCGATCAGAAGCGCGCACGGGTCACCGGCCGGTCCGACCACCCGAAACAGGTCGGCCATGGCGGCAAACGCGGCGAAATCGTCTTCGGTCAGTGCGTTCACCGCCGGAACGGCGGCATTGTTCAGGGCTACCAGCGCAGCGAAGTCGCCGGTTTCGGCATCTCGGATCGTCATCGTCATTCCGTCCGGCGGCCGCGCGCCACCCCTCCCCGTCCCCCGCGCCGTCGCGGCGCCGGGATGTTTCTTCCCAGCATCGTCAGCACGGGAGAAATGTCCACCGGGAGAATTGCACGATCGATATGCGCCAGAGGATCGAGCGGCAGGGTCTGAAGCGCGGCTCGGGCCATCTCGGCGCCGCCGAGGCGCGCCGCCACCTCTACACCGAGCGCTCCGTATCCACCGACCAGCGCCGCCAGGGAACCGTGTCTGGGGATGTCCCCGACGGTTTCGGCATAGACGGAGAAGACACAGGCTGGGCCGGGGCCGGCCTCGATGAGCCCGGCGGCCTGAACGGCCGCCCTCACCCTGTCATCGACCGACTCACCGGCAAGGGCGTCGACCAGCCCGGTGACGCCGGGACCGGGATCATCGCTTGCATTGACCGCGTCGAGCACCAGAGCCGCCACCGCGGAAGAGCGATCGTCGCCCTCCGGCGTCGGGCAGTAAGCGGCCCTCTGCGGCCGCAAGGCCCCATCGCGCAGGAGGACAGGGCAACCGCGATCGTCGATAAAGATCGTCGCGCCCGCCAGGGCGGCGATCGCCTCGAGATCCTCGGCCACGGCCAGGAAAGGCGCCGCCAGACGCGGATCGATCGCGTCCCGATCGCCGGCCAGTTCGACGAGCGGACGGCGCTGACCGGTCATCAGGGCGGTAAGTTTGGCGAGTTCGACCGCATCCGCCCCGCCGCAGGCCACCACCGCCTGACAGTGATCGAAATGAAAGGCACCGACAGCCTCCGCCACCGATGCGGCACTGCGCCCTCCCCGATGGTCGACGGGAAACACGGCCAGGCCGGCGGCCTCGATCCGGGTGACCAGCGCGTCCCGGTCGGCGATCGCCTCCGCCGAGCCGTCGCGGATGAGCAGGAGCCGGTTCAAACCACGGGCGCGTGCCCAGGATCGTATGGCCTCCTCCGCCGTTTCACCGGTCCGCATGGGCACGACACCGCCCCAGGTCGTCCGCACGAGTGACTGCACCGATCCTCCAGACTCCGCTCCCGCCTCTTTGCGAGACAGGACAGATGATCTATCGTGCGACAGGTTCCATCCGCTTCAGGAGCGACAAGTGGTGGCGATTTCGGACGCGGCGGCAGCCAGTTCGACTCTTTCGGTGTCCGGCGTCCGCGCCGCGAACGAACAGGTTCGCGTCCTCGGGCAGGGCCTGTCGTCGCTGCTCGACGTGGCCGAGCAGATCGCCGATCAGGTGCCCAGCGCCCCGGCGGCGCCGGTCGGCAGCGGTCGCGGCCAAGCCGTCGATATTGCGGTCTGAGCGACCGACGGCCCGCACGGCCCGACCCATGTCGGGCCTGACTTCGCATTCAGGGCGTTACTCTTAAGGCACTGCTCTTATTGGTCGGCACATAAGAAAAGCGCGCCGACGGATCGGCGCGCCCATATTCATTTCGTCGGTTGCGGGAAGACTACTTCTCTTCCGGCAGCGCCGTGGCGACCGACTTCACCATCTCGGTGATCCGCTTGCGCAGGTTCGGGTTCTTGATCGAGTAGTACGCGCGCACCAGTTCGAGGGTCTCACGACGGGCCATCGGGTCCGTCGGATTCTCCTCATACTCGTCGCGGGCCTGGCCGGACTTCATGCGGCGCGGGGAGTGCGCCATGGTCTCGTCCGACATATCGTCGAAGAAGAAGCTTACCGGAACGTCCAGGATCTGCGCGATATCCCACAGCCGCGAGGAACTGATGCGGTTGCTGCCGCGCTCGTACTTCTGGACCTGCTGGAACGTGATGTTCAGCGCCTCGCCAAGCTGCTCCTGGCTCATGCCAAGCAACGTGCGACGCAGACGCACCCGACGGCCGACATGGACGTCGATCGGGTTGTTGTTCGTGATCTGATAGTTAGGATCGTCACGACGTTTATCGAGTTTGGCTTTAGCCATGGAGCTACTTCAACCTCCTTACCTTGAAACGGAAAGGTCGCTGCCCGACCGTCTCACTTAAAGTGCAGTATGGGTTTCGCATCACCCTGTTGACAAGGCAATACACGTTTGAGGGACGCCCTGCTCCTACACGTTTCCAGCGAACGGGTCTCTGTTCTCACCGGCCCCACGAGACCCGGAACCCCGAAAACTTGTGGTGTCGGAATTCCTCCTGTCTATATCCTTCGATTGCAAGACCGGCAACAAATTTGAAATGATTTTCATCCAAGCCGCCGGCCGGCTACCGATATACGTTGTATTACATGGATTTATTTATAACTAGTTAATTGCGAAAAAGATCGAATTCAACGAAAATTCACGATGATAAAATGGTAAATCACCCGCAACATCAGCCGCTTCCCTGTCTCGTCCCTCTCCTAGGGTTGAGTATTGGTTAACGTTCGCTTGGGTGTACCGGATGGTCCCGAGGCGTCAAAAGGTAGCAGGCCGCCAATTGCGCGTAGGACTGGAAACGGTAGCCACCATTCCGATCAAGGATCGACTCTCGCCCGTCCTCGAAGACGCGGCGCAGCAGAAACCACGGCAGCCCGGGGCGCTCGTGATGCAGCGCGTGAAGGTTGTTGGAGAGGAACAGGAGCGCGAAAGCCCCCCCGGACTCCACGATGACGGTCCGCGCCGACGGCAGCGGGTCAGGGCGATGCTCGGCAAACGTCCGGACCAGCAAGAGACCCATGGCGGGCCAGACCACCGTCAGAAGGTAGCCCCATAGCGGCATGCCGGCGGCCTCCAGGCCGACCGACAGGAGCGCGAACTGGGCGGCGTGAAGCCCAAGGGCCGGGAGCCGGCGCCCACCGAGAAGGTCGCCGGCATCGATCCGCACCGATTGGAGCAGCACCCATAGCGGCCCCAGAACCACCCGTCCGAGGAAGCAGTTCATCGCCAGACGCAACGCCCGCTCGCCCACGGACGCCCGCCGCCATTGCGCGGCCGTGACATACCAGCTCTCCGGGTCGTCGAGAGGATCGGTCAACCGCTCGTCGATGTGATGGGCGAGATGACTGTCGCGGTAGCGGTCGAACGGCACGAGCAGAAGCAACGGCGGGCCGGCGATCAGCCGGTTCACCCAACCGAGGGGCGTCGGGTGGCCATGAATGACTTCATGCTGAAGCGAGGCCTGCCAGGCGACGCACCAGGCGAGAAGCGGAGAGACCGCCCACCACGCTGCGATATCCGCCCCGACGAGGGCGATCGCCGCCGCGATGGGTCCGTAGACACCGCAGGCCACGGCGACCGTCGGCCATTCCACCCGGTCGGGCATCCGTACCCGCCGGAAGGTGACGGCGCAGGCAGGAGAGGCACCAGAAGGTGAAGCGACAGAAGGTGAAGCGACAGCGGGCCCATGGCCGGCGACGTCGGCGGCAACGCGATGAATTCTTTCCATGCACCCAAGCTATGGCGTTGCCGCCTGTTGCCACAATTGAGCGTATGCGCCACTAATGTTGAGAATGACCCACTTCAAGAACGTTGTTTAGAAAATGCAACAGTCATTGCCGTCGTACGACAAGCGAGACATGGCCCGGCTGTTCCGCGAGCGGCTGGAGACGGCGATGGAGCGGGCGGGTCTGTCGCGCTCGGCCGTCGCCCGTCGCATCGCGGTGGACCGCTCGACCCTGTCGCAGATTCTCTCCGATGATGGGGTGCGCCTGCCGCGGGCCGACACGGTGGCCGCCCTGGCGATGACGCTGCAGGTGTCGCTCGACTGGCTCCTCGGGCTCGCAGAAGAGGGCCAGTTCACCGCCGACATCATGGAACGGTCGCCGGAGATCAGCCCGCACAACCGCACCGAGGTCGACGAGAACCTGCTGCGGTGGCACGCCGAGGCGGCGGGATACAAGATCCGCTACGTACCGAGCAGCCTGCCGGACCAGGTGGCCATCCCCGAGGTGAGCGCCTTCGAGTACCTGGAGACCGGAGCCGAAAGCGCCGATCAGGCGATTCGCCGGTCGCGCGACCGCCTCGACTACGTCCGCCAGCCCGAGACCGACGTCGAAATCTGCACCTCGGTCCAGTCGCTGCGCGACTTCGCCGACGGCAGCGGCGTGTGGCGCGACCTGACCTTCGAGGTCCGGCGCAGACAGCTTACCCACATCGCCGACCTGATCGACGAATTGTACCCGAGCGTGCGCTGGTATCTGTTCGACGGCGTACGCGACTACGCCATTCCGGTCACCATCTTCGGCCCCAAGCGGGCGGCGATCTACGCCGGCAACATGTACATCGTCTTCACGACCACCGAGCATATCCGGGTTCTGACCCGACGTTTCGACGATCTGATCCGCCGGGCCGTGGTGCATGCCCACGAGATCCCGGCCTTCGCCCGCACACTGATCGACAGCATGGACTCCGGGAGACCCGCATGACCGCCATCGCCGCCTTGACCATGTACGATCTGCCGGAGCTGCGGGCCGCCACGGACACGTGGTGGACCACCGTCGCCGGCCACCTCGCCGCCGCCGGCATCGCGGAGGTCCCCAACGCTCTCACCCGTGGCCGCCCGGTGGCCGAGAACTGGCGGGACCCGGGTCTGCTGCTGACACAGACTTGCGGCTACCCCCTCACCCACAGCCATGCCGATGACCTGACGGCGATCGCCGCCCCTGACTATCGGGCGGAAGGCTGCGGCGGCGGCTTCTACAGCAGCGCCTTCCTGGTGCGCGGCGACGATCCGGCGGAAACGCTGGGCGATCTTCGCGGACGCCGGGCGGCCGCAAACGGCCCCGACAGCCAGTCCGGCTGCAACGTGCTCCGCGCCGCCGTCGCCCCCCTGGCAGACGGCGCCAGCTTCTTCGGACAGGTGACGTGGAGTGGCGCCCACCGGCAGAGCCTCGCGCTGGTTCGAGACGGCGAGGCCGACATCGCGGCGATCGACGGGGTGACCTTCGCGCTGGTCGGCGACGTCGCCCCGAAGGAGGTCGAAGGCCTGCGGGTGCTGGGATGGAGCGCGAGAACGCCGGCGCTCCCCTACGCCGTCCGCAGGACGCTTGACGCCGTCACCCGCGACCGGGTCCGCGCCGCGTTGTATGCCGCCGCGGACGACCCCGCCGGTGCCGCCGCGCGTCGCACCCTCAGGCTCGACGGGTTCCGCGCAATGGACGATGGCGACTACGCAGTGATGGTGGAGATGCGGCACACCGCCGAGCGGCTGGGCTATCCGGAACTGGCGTGAAGGTCAGCGCGCAGCCAGGATCGCGCGGGCGAGGTCGAGCAGTTCGTCATCGTCGGGGCGGACCGCGTTGTTGTCGATCATCGGCCGGTTCTCCGGTGCCATGGCGATTGTGACCAGACGGGGCGCGTCCCGCTCGCTCAGCGGTGTATCGTCAAGCGAGACCGGCAGTCCGACGGCACGCACCAGGGCCTCGAACCGCTCGGCCCCGGCCAGGGCAAGCTCGGTCGTATCCGCGGTCGAGCGCGGGTCGATGCCGAGCGCCGTCGCCACCGGGGCATAGAGATCGGGCCGCCGGACCGCGGACCAGGGCAGGGTCACCCGCATGGACAGCGCCACCGCCCGGCCGTGATGGACGTGGGCGAGGGTGCCGAGCGCGTGACCGAAGGCATGGGCGATACCGGTGCCGCAGGCGTCGATCGCGACACCCGCCAGGGCCGAGCCGAGCGCCATGCGACCGCGCGCCTCGACGTCGCCGGGCGCCGCCACCGCCCGCTCCAGGTTGGCCGCGACCAGGGCGACTGCCTGCAGCGCCATGCCGGCCACTACCGGGGTCGAGCGGACATGGGTATAGGCCTCGATCGCGTGCACGAGGGCGTCGAGGCCGGTCGCCGCCGTCAGCGGCGCCGGCAGGCCGAGCGTCATCGCCGGGTCCAGAATGGACAGATCGGCCTTGAGGCGGCTGCCCCAGGCCCAGACCTTGCGCCCGCCGTCGAGGCCGTAGACCGACGTCCGGGTCATCTCGGCGCCGGTGCCCGATGTCGTGGGAATGAGGATCTTCGGGATCGACCGGTTCGGCAGCGGCGTCGCAAGGACGGCATAGGCCGATGCGGGCGCATCGGACACGGCAACCGAGGCCGCCAGCTTGGCGACGTCGAGCGCCGATCCGCCGCCGATCCCCAGTATCAGGTCCGCGCGATGCGTACGGGCGCGCAGCGACGCCGCGTCGATCGACGCCGCCGTCGGGTCGCTTTCGATCTCGTCGAAGAGTTCCACCGCCATGCCGGCCGCGGCAAGACGCTTGGACACGGCACCGGGGATACCGGTGGCGACCACGCCGGGATCGGTGACCAGCAGGATCCGTGCGCCCGGCCCGCACAGCGTCGCCACGTCCTCCGGGAGGGCGCCAACCCTGTCGAGCCCGTAGCTCATGGCCGGGCTCGGCTCATGGGTGAAAGCGGACAGCATCAGCAACCTCCGTCGAAAGCGCGAGCGCGCAGCATCTCCGATCCGCGCTCCAACGTCGCGTCGAAAACCGGCACGCGAGGTCGGTTTTCCGCCCCAACAGTCATCGCGACCGCTCGCAGGATCCGGGAACCGGGCGTCGTGAACGTTGCGGGCCGCGCCCGAGCCTGCGACCTTCGCGGATCAACCGCCAGGGGCGCTTGCCATGACCGGACGATTGACCGCCGCCGTTGCCGGGCTGATCGCCCTGATCATCGCGCTCGCACCGGCCGGGCCGGCCCGCGCCGCCGAGACGACGGTCGTGATCGCCGGTGGCGAAGCGGCATCGCCACGCCGGGCCGATCTCCCTGTGTGGCGGCGGACACTCTACAAGACGGTCACCTACCAGGCCGCCGCGAACGCCGCCGACCTCCTCGCCTTCGAGCTGCTGATCGGCGGGACCGCCGCCACGACCGCCGGGTTCCTCGCGTTGAACGCCGTCTCCGCCGCCGGCCTCTACTATGGCTTCGAGTACCTCTGGCAAACGATCGGCCCGCCGCTGGAGGAGACGACGGAACAGACCGTACTGGAGAAGACGGTGCTCTACCGGTTCGTCAACATCGGCCGGAACTTCGCGCTCGGCTACGGGTTCGGCGGGGGTGCCACGTCGGCGGCGGCCTTCGGCGCGGCGAACCTCGTCTACGACACCGGCATCTTCGTCACCAACGAATACGTCTGGGACATCCTGCGGCCTCAGCGGAGTTCCTAGAGTGGCTCGGCCGTGCCGTTGCGGAGGGCGGCGATGCGTTCTCCATGGAACGGGGCGTAGCCGGCCGCCTCGACCTTGCGGGCGCCGCGCATCAGCTCTCCGTAGGCCGGCAGCGCATGGAACGGAATGCCCGGGTTGGCGTGATGCTCGGCGTGATACGGCATGTTCCAGGCGAGCCAGCGGACCGGTGCGACACTGACGACGGAGCGGGTGTTCGCCCACATGTCCTTCACCGCCGGGCAGCCCCAGTGTTCCGAGAGGAGATAGGCGCGCAGGAAAGGCTGACCCAGCAGGGCGGGGCCGATCCAGAGCACCAGAACGGGGCGCGGATCCGTCGCCGCCGAAACGACGGCGATCGCGGCGTACAGCAGCAGATAGACCCTGGCCTCCGCGATCGACCGGCGGCGAGAACGCGGATCGATGAACGCGCCCGGCGTCCGACCAAGCGCGCGCCCGATCAGCCCCTGGACCATCCTCAGCCAATACTCGACGCCGGTGAGGAGATAGACGTACCGCCAGAAGGTCGTCGGTTTCGGGCTGGCCAGTTCGGGGTCGCGTTCGGGATCCTGGGTGAACCGGTGATGCGCCATGTGGAACGCCGTGAACCAGCGCGGCGGCAGCAGCAGAAGGAAACCGCAGAGATCCGCCACCGCCTTGTTGATCCACGGCGTCGCGAACGCGGTGCGGTGAACGCTCTCGTGCAGGGGCGGGAACAGGAAGACCAGCAGTAGGCCGTGCGCGGTCATGGCGGCGACCAGCCAAACGCCCTGAAGCCACAGGCATAGCGCTCCGGTTGCGGCCATAAACCCGAGATGCACGGCGAGGTGACGCAGCCCCGGGCCGTTTGCCCGTGCAGTCAACCGCCGGATGGTGTCGATATCTGTTTGATCTGTCGGCCCTTCTGACATCGGGCAACCTTTCGCTAACCAAAATTTTTGCGTCGCAGTATGGAAAAGGCCTTGCAATGCCTATCCCAGGCGATCATATTTTGCAGTGCAGCATGACTGCCCAACATGCTGTGTACACTTCTTGGGCGTTTCCTCCCTTAACTCGGGCCGCGCATGTCGCGGCCCCTTTTTTTTGTGCCGCGCGCGGACCCCAGCCTGACCGAGGCGGTCGTTTCCGTCCAGTGCGGCAGCGCTTGCCGGGTCGGTCCCGGCAATTCCTACCTCGGCACCCGGCCGCGTTGTCTGTTTTTATTAATTTTCAGCATGTTAGCGGGGTCCAAACGTCTGGCCCGGCACTTGCGATGCCTTCCGCGAACACGATCCAAGCGCGGGAGAGGCACAATGCGCAACATCGACCCCATCCAGTTCGACGTCTCCAACGACGAGGCTGTCGCCCTGCAGACCCCCCTGGACCGGCGCACGCCGATGCAGAGCGCGGTGACTCTGTGCGGCCGCGCCGCCGGCCCGATCCAGCTCGACACCGTCTTCGGCGTCGCCAACGAGAATGCTCCGACGGCCGAGGGGATGCTGTTCAATCAGCTGCCCGAGACGATCCGCAGCGCCGTCGACGAGTGGGCCATGCACCTCTCGGCCCGGCCCTGGCGCTTCCGCCGCGAGGCCATGACGCGCTTCGCCCAGGTCTTCGCAGAACAGTTCCGACGGCACATGGACGACATGTCCGAGGACGAATTCGAAGGTTTGAAGGAGGTCGGATACACCTGCCTGCTCGAGCGGCTCGACGACGGTCGGAAGATCGATAGCCTGCACCAGGCGCGGATCTACCTCGACAGCGTTCACGACCATCACCGCGAGGCCGCCCGGCACTTCCTCAACAGCCAGGCGCCGCGCGCCATCGGCCACGCCTGAGCCCGCCCTCGGGCGACGCTTCCTCCGATTTTCCTCCGCCGTCGGGAGGACCCCTGTCCAAGACGGCACTCTCTCCCCTCACCTCGCCCGCTCCCTGACCGGAGCGGGCTTTTTTCTGTTCGACGCGCGCGGCCCGGCAACCACGCCCGGACGGAGAGCGCGCTATGCCCGGACCGCGGTCCCCGACGCCGCGGCCGGGCGCGGCAGCGCCAGGGTGAAGGCCACCGCCAGCGCCAGCAGGGCACTCGAGGCGAGAAGCGCCCCGGGCAGGCCGGCGACCTGGTAGAGCAGCCCGGAGAGGAAGGTCCCCGCGAACCGGCCGATCGCGTTGGCCATGTAGTAGAAGCCAACGTTGAGCGCGATCCTGTCCGCATCGGAATAGGCGACGATCAGGTACGAGTGCAGCGAGGAGTTCATCGCGAAGACCACGCCGAAGACCAGCAGGCCGCCGACCAGCACAGGGACCTGCAGAGCGGCAAGGTCGATCCGGGTTCCGCCCGAGGCGATGAGGTCCGTCGCCGCCGGGATGAAGGGCAGGGCGATGAGAACCGGCAGGACCATCAGCACCGCGCCCCAGCGCTTCGCCAGACCCGGCGCGCGCCCGGCGGCGCCGGACCCGAGCAGGCGCGGCACGCCGGCCTGGACCACGCCGTAGCCGATCACCCAGAGAGCCATGAAGGCGCCGACCCGGTCGAAACTCCAGCCGAGCTGATCGTAGAGAAAGATCGGGACACCCACGACAAACCACACATCCCGAGAGGCGAACAGGAAGATCCTCGCCGCCGACAGCAGGTTGATCTCGCGGCTCTTGGCGAACAGGTCCCGGCCCCGGATCTTCTGCTTGGCCCGGCCGAGATCGGCGCGGACCATCACCAGAGCGGCGGCAAGGACCAGCGCCAGCCCGGCGGCCATGACCCACAGCGCCCAGACGAAGCCCAGCGTCTGCAGCATCACGCCACCAAGCAGGAACCCGACGCCCTTGAGGGCGTTCTTCGAGCCGGTGAGAACCGCCACCCACTTGAACAGCCCGCCCTGATCGCCGGCCGCCACCACCAGCTTCACCGCGGATTTGGAGCTCATCTTCGTGAGATCCTTGGCGATGCCGGACAAAGCCTGGGCCGCCATGACGTAGACGACGGAGACCGCCGCGACCCAGGCGGGGTCGAGCAGCGAGAGCATCGTCAGGGCGACGATCTGCGTCGCCAGCCCGGCAAACAGCGTGATGCGCAGCCCGAACCGTGCGCCGACCCATCCACCGAGAAAATTGGTGACCACCCCCATCGCCTCGTACAGGAGGAACAGCATGGCGATGTCGAGGGGCGCGTAACCAAGCCGGTGGAAATGCAGCAGCACCAGCATGCGCAGCGCACCATCGGTCAGCGTGAACCCCCAATAGGCGGCGGTGACCGTTGCGTAGTCCCTGAGACTGGTCATGGCCGGTCCGCCCTACGCCAGCGACCTGGCGACCTTGGCGGTGAGTTCCATCATGCGGTTCATGTAGCCCCACTCGTTGTCGTACCAGGCGTAGACCTTCACCATGCGTCGGTCGACGACCATGGTGGATTGGGCGTCGACGATCGCTGACCGCGGATCGTTGACGAAATCGACCGAGACCAGCGCGCGTTCCTCGAAGCCGAGGATGCCCGCCAACTCCCCTTGCGCCGCGGACCGGAACAGGTCGTTCACCTCCTCCGCCGTGGTGTCGCGGGAGACCTCGAACACACAGTCGGTGAGCGAGGCGTTCAGCAGCGGCACCCGGACCGCGTGGCCGTTCAGTTTCCCCTTCAGTTCCGGGTAGATCATCGTGATCGCCGTCGCTGACCCCGTGGTGGTCGGAATCAGGGAGTTCAGCGCGGAACGGGCGCGGCGCAGATCCTTCTTTGGCCTGTCCACGAGCACCTGCGTGTTGGTGATGTCGTGGATCGTGGTCATCGTCCCGCGCTCGATCCCAAGGGACTCGTGAAGAACCTTCACGACCGGGGCGAGGCAGTTGGTCGTGCACGACGCGGCGGTCACGACATCGTGCCGGGCCGGATCGTAGAGGCCGTCGTTCACCCCCATGACGACGTTCAGGACCCCCGGATCCTTGACCGGGGCCGAAACGATCACCTTTCTGATTCCGCGATCGAAATACGGACGAAGGCTGTCCACGGTCTTGAAGCGGCCCGTGCACTCCAGCACGACGTCGACGGTTTCGCCGTTCCACGACAGCGCGGCCGGAGAGCCGTCCGCGGACAGCGGAATGCGCCGTCCGCCGACGACGACCGCCTCCCCATCCGCCGCAACCGGCACATCCCACCGGCCATGAACGCTGTCGAACTCCAGCAGGTGGGCGACAACCTCGGCGTCGCCGCCGGTCTCGTTCATGGCGACGATCTCGTAGTCGGGATCACCGAACCCGGCGCGCACGCCGAGCAGACCCATACGCCCGATGCCGTTGATCGCGACGCGAGCGACCATGTCGTCTCTCCTTGGTTGATCGTCGAGAATGCGTGCCGAGAGGCCGCAGTTTGGTCTGGACAGGCTCTTTTTTCAATAATACGAATATTTTTGAAATGATGGGAGATCATGCGACCGGAGCCTTGCACGGAAAGGCGTGCCGTCACCGGTAGCAGATCGCCATGTCGAGAGTCGGCGGGGCCATCGGGGCCTTCCGCCGGATCGTGTTCCACCCGGTCGACGTCGACGGTATGCGGCAGTCGATGGCTTGGCCGACCGGGATCGCTGCCACGGCCGTGCGGATGTTTGCGGCTCGCGGTTGACGAGGTCAATGTTGATGAGAGCCGCTTAGGGAGCTGAGCGATGACCGAGAACGCGCGTTACAATGTCCTGTTCCTCTGCACCGGCAATTCCGCCCGCAGCATCATGGCGGAATGCATTCTAAGACGGCTCGATCCGGAACGCTTCCGGTCGTTCAGCGCCGGCAGTCACCCCCGTGGCGAGATCCATCCCTTCGCCGTCGATCTGCTGAAGCGGCACAACTACCCGACCGACGACTTGCGGTCGAAGAGCTGGGACGAGTTCGCCGTGGCCGGTGCACCGGTCATGGACTTCGTTTTCACGGTCTGCGACGACGCGGCCAAAGAGGTCTGTCCGGTCTGGCCGGGGCAACCGATGTCGGCCCACTGGCCGGTGATCGACCCTGCCGCCGCCGAAGGCAACGAGGCCGAGCGACGGGTCGCGTTCGCCGAGGCATTCCGGATGATGCACACCCGCCTTTCGATCTTCGTCAGCCTGCCGATCAGCGGCCTCGACCGTCTGACCCTCGAAAAGCGCCTGGGTGAGATCGGAGCGACACGGCCCGAGGACGAAGCCGTCGCATCCTGAACCTAATCCCCCACTCCATCGCCAGAGAAAGGGCCGCCCGCAGACGGCCCTCGAGTCGGGGGGAATGCGAAAGGTCCTCCACGTCGGGCCCCGGAAGCGCTCGGCTCCCGCGGGTGCTGTCCCTTATCGGCGAACCGTGCCGGAAACGGAGATGTCCCCGGCCTCGATCGCGGACTTGAGAATCTCGAGTCCGCGAGCAAGCTCTTCGTAGGTCTCGCGGTAGCGGGTCAGTTCGCCGACCTCGGCCTCCATCACACCGGACTTGGACTTGTTGCCGATGTCCAGCAGCTTCGCGAGATAACGTCCCTTGATCCGCGCGGCGTGGCGGACGACGCCCTCGACCTCGCTCTGATTCACGTCCATGACGACGTCGGCGACCGCGCGGCGGTTCTCCTCCGCGGCGAACCTGTCCAGTTCGCGCACGTACTGGGCGGTATTCACCCGCCCGCCGGAAACCGCGTCGTGGAGCCAGTTGGCGCGCTGCGCCGGTTTCTGTACGGCCTGCTTCTGCCGTCCCTGCTGCAGGCCGGCCTGGCGGGCGGCCACACGCTGCTGGGCCGTGCCGGCGGGACGGGCCGCCGCTTTGGCCTGCGGTTCCGCGGCGGCCGGCGCTTCGGCCGCCATGCGAGCCAATGCGCCGCGTCCGTCATCCTGCCGCGCGCCTTCCGGCGCTTTGTCGCGGACCGCGGCGATCGGATTGCGCCTGGCAGTCGCCGGCGCCGGCCGCGGAGACGTTGCACGGGCCGTCGCATTGGTGTTGGCCGGCCCCTTGTCGGCCTTGCCGTCCTCCGCGAACGGATCCCAGTTGCCGATGGTGTCGGCGGTCTCGAGGCCCTTCTTCAGTGCGGCGGCAAGCGACATGCTGTTCTCCCTTGGCTGAACCGGCGGGATGGCACCCGCGCGGTGTATCGCCAAGGAATAAGCAAGAGCCGTGCCGAGTGTGGAAACGCCGCGATTCGCGCCGATCCGGAAGCCTCAGGCCGCCGCCGGCAGCCGGTCGCGGTCGTGGGGAGCGGCAAAATCGATCCGCGGCCCCTTCGCGACGATTCCGGTCGGGTTCACCGTCAAGTGACTGGCGTAGTAGTGGTTCCGGATGTGATCCAGATGCAGGGTCGAGGCGATGCCCGGCCACTGAAAGAGCTCGCGCGTGTAGGCCCAGAGGTTCGGAAACTCGATCAGGCGGTTGCGGTTGCATTTGAAGTGTCCGTGATAGACCGCGTCGAAGCGCAACAGCGTCGGCAGAAGCCGCCAGTCCGCCTCGGTCGCCCGCTCTCCGAGCAGGTAGCGCCGTGTCGACAGCCTGTCCTCCAACCAGTCCAGGCTGTCGAACAGCGCGTCGAACGCACTGTCGTAGGCCTTCTGGGTGGTGGCGAAGCCGCAGCGGTACACGCCGTTGTTCACCGTCGCGTAAATCCGGTCGTTCACCGTCTCGATCTCCCCGGCAAGGTCTTCCGGGCAGAAATCGCCGGCCTTCGCGCCGATCCGGTCGAAGGCCGAGTTGAACATCCGCAGGATCTCGGCCGACTCGTTGCTCACGATCGTGCCTTCCTCGCGATCCCACAGGACCGGAACGGTCACCCGACCCGTGTAGGACGGATCGGCGCGGGTGTAGACCTGATGGAGGTAGTCGACACCCAGCAGGTCGTCGGGGTGCTCCTCGGTGAACCGCCAGCCACTGTCGAGCATCAACGGATCGACGACGGTGACGCCGATCATTCCCTCCAACCCCTTGAGCGCGCGCAGGATCAGCGTGCGGTGCGCCCAGGGACAGGCGTAGGAGACATACAGGTGGTAGCGCCCCGCCTCGGGCGTGAAGCGGGCCGACGGATCGTCGCGGATCCAGTCCCGGAACGCGCTCTCCTTGCGCTGAAAGCTGCCGTCGCTGCTCCGGCCCCGAGGGTCTCCGGATTCCCAGACGCCGTCCACGAGCTGTCCCATAAACTCCCCATCCTCCGATCGGCGCGGCACGAGTGACTTGATCGAAACCGCAAGGTGGGGTGGATTGCGCGCTGATCAATACCGACGCGGGCGAACGGGAGAGAGCAATGGTTGCGGTGATAGAGGGTCTGCTCACCAAGGAGCAGGTACAAACCATCGCCAAGCGTCTGTTCAGCGCGAAGTTCATGGACGGCACCATGAGCGGCGGGCCGCTGGGCAAGGAGATCAAGAAGAACACGCAGGTCGCGCCGAACTCGCCGGAGTACCGCGAACTCGCCGATTTCGTGCTGTCGATCCTGAAGCAGAACGAGCAGGTGGCGATCACCGCCCTACCCCGACGGATCCTGCCGCCGATCTTCGCCTCCTATACCGAAGGTCACCGCTACGGCGATCATGTCGACGCCGCCCTGATGGGGCCGTATCCGGGGCTGCGCACCGATCTCTCGATCACCATCTTCCTGAACGAACCCGGCGCCTACGAGGGTGGCGAACTGGTGCTGGTGACCGACTTTGGCGAGCAGGTCTACAAGGGCAAGCCCGGCGACGCGGTGCTGTACCCGACCCACTACCGTCACCGGGTGAACCCGGTCACGAAGGGCCGGCGGATGGCCATCGTCACCTGGATGGAAAGCATGGTGCGGGACCCGGCCCGCCGCGAGATCATCGGCGACCTGGCGGCGGTCATGGACCGGCTGGTGGCCGCCAAGGGCGATGACGAGATGATCCGCATGGTGGAGAAGAGCCGCCTGAACCTCCTGCGGATGTGGGCCGACACCTGACGGGTCCACCCACATCCGCTTGACCGAAGCGCGACCGGCGGGCGACCATCGGTCCGTACCGGTAACGAAACAAGAAAATCCGACCGGAAGAGCCATGGTCAAAGGCCGGACCGCCGCATTGCTGAAGCGTCTCAAGCCCGCGCGTATCGCCGAGCCACCGGACCTTCCGCATTTCTCGTACGCCGCTCCCGAGCATCCGTTTCTCAAGCGCCTGGTGATACAGGCCGTCGAGAAGATGACCGGTCAGCCGCGGCTGAAGCGCCTCTATCTGGAGCATCGCCTTAACCCCGTGCCGGATGAGGACTTCTGGTCGGCGGCCGTGCGCAAGCTCGACCTGAACCTGGTCTACGACCGGGCGAAATGGGATGCCGTGCCCAAGGACGGCCCGCTGGTCATCGTCGCCAACCATCCGTTCGGCGTGCTCGACGGAATTGTCATCAGCTACCTGGCATCGCGGATTCGTCCGCGCTTCAAGGTTCTGACCAACTCCGTGCTGTTCCGCGCGCCGGAGGTGCGTCCATTCCTGCTGCCGATCGACTTCGCCGAAAGCCGCGACGCGCTGGCGACCAACATTGAGACCCGCAAGCTCGCCCTCCAGGAACTCTCGGAAGGCGGCGCCGTCATTGTGTTTCCCGGCGGCACGGTATCGACCGCGCCCTCGACCTTCGGCCGCGCCGTTGACCCGGACTGGAAGCCGTTCACCTCCAAACTCATCGTCTCGGCCAAGGCGACCGTGGTTCCGGTCTATTTCGAGGGGCAGAACAGCAAGCTGTTCCAGTTCGCCAGCAATGTCAGCCAGACCTTCCGCGAGGCGCTGCTGTTCAAGGAGGTCGCCAACAAGATCGGCACCGATATCGGGCTGACCATCGGCGACACGATTCCCTTCGATCACCTCGCCCACCTGAAGGATCGCCGCCTGCTGATCGATCACCTGCGCTCGATCACCTACGATCTCGGCGTGCGGCGGTAGCCCTAGTACCCCAAGGCCCGCGCCACCGGCTCCGGCAGGGCGCCACGCCGGCCGAGGATATCGACCTTCATCAGCATGATCTGCGAGAACGCATCGCGGATCTCCGCCGTCATCGCCATTTCCAGCGCCTCGGCGAAGGGCAGCCGGCGGATCTCGATTTTCTCGTCGGCATCCGGCTCGGGTTCGCCGACGGTGATGTCCCAGGCGAGGAAGCCGAAACCGATCTCGTCGGTGACGGCGTTGGAGAAGTCGGTCTGCATGAACTCCCGCCAACCGACTGCGGTGAGCCCGGTCTCCTCCCTGAGCTCGCGCCTGGCGGACTCGACCGGCGCCACCGCCTTGTCCCCCGCCCCTTCCGGCAGTTCCCACGAGTAGTAGTCGCGGGGAAACCGGTGCTGTCCGACCAACCACGTGTACCCTTCGGCATCGACCGCCACCACGCCGACGGCGAAGGATTTCATGTGACAGACGCCGTAGAGGCCCGGGTTGCCGCCAGGATCGGTGACGTCGTGCTCGGAGACGCCGATCCACGGATTGTCGTAGGCGCGCCGGCTCGCCCGCACGATCCACGGCCCGCGCCGTTCGAGCTCCTTCGTCATCTCCCGCCCCTTCGCTGCTTACGGGCGAGGTGTAGCGCAGTCCGGCGCCGCCGCAACCCTACTCCTGCCGGATCGCCTCGAATTCCAGAATGATGTCGACCGTATCGCCGACCATGTCGCCCTCCAGGGCGTAGGTCATGCCGAAGTCGGAGCGATCGATGGACGCCGTCGCCGAGATGCCGATCGCATAGTGCTTGTCACCGAACGGATAGCGCCCGCTCCGGTTCCAGGTGACGTCCAGGACCACCGGCCGGGTCACGCCGCGCAGGGTAAGGTCGCCATACACCTTGCCGGTACGCTCGCCCGTCGGCTCCGCACCGGTGCCGACGAACCGGATGACCGGATGCTCGTCGGCCCACAGGAAATCCTTCTTGCGGACGTGGTCGTCGCGCGCCTCGTGATTGGTGAACACGCTTGACGCGCGGATGCCGGCCTGAACATCGGCCAGCGTCCTTGTCTCCTCGTCGAAGGTGAACGCCCCCTCCAGCTCGAGGAACTGGCCCAGCACATCGGCGAAACCCAGATGATGGACGGTGAAGGCGACGACCGCGTGCTCGGGGTCGATCACATAGCGGTGCGGCTCCGCCCGCGCCTGCGGTCCCGCTGCCACCGCCAGGACCACCGCGACCATCGTCGCAAGGATGTATCCGCGCATCTGCTATTCCTCCTTTCGGTCAGTCCCGGTGCAAGCTAGTACGGACCGGCCGACCGGCAATGGCAGGTGCGGGGCGGCAGTCTCGGGACCGCTTCCGCGATAGGGGACGACGATGCAGGCACGCGCATTCTGGGTGACCCGCCCCGGGATCGGCGAGATCCGAGAGGAGACGGTGGCTCCCCCTGGGCCGCACCAGACCACCGTGCACACCCTGTACTCGGGCATCAGCCGCGGTACCGAAACCCTGGTGTTCACCGGGCGCGTTCCGGAGAGCGAGTACGCCGTCATGCGCTGCCCGTTTCAGGTCGGCCAGTTCCCGGGTCCGGTGAAGTACGGCTACAGCACCGTCGGTACGCTGGACGACGGAACCGCCGTGTTCTGCCTGCATCCGCATCAGGACCGCTTCACCATACCGGCGGACTTCGCACTTCCACTCCCGGAGGGCGTGCCCCCGGCGCGCGCCGTGCTCGCCGCCAACATGGAAACGGCACTCAATGCGCTCTGGGACTCTGCGCTCGCGCCCGGCGACCGTGTCGCGGTCGTCGGCCTCGGCGTCGTCGGACTGCTGATCGCCTATCTCGCCGGCCGAATGCCGGGCGTGGACCTGGTCGGCATCGATCTGAACGGTGCGCGGGAGCCCGTCGCCCGTGCTCTCGGCATCGCGTTCTCGGACCACGCGCCGGGCGGCTACGACGCCGACATCGTCATCAACGCCAGCGGTACCGCTCGCGGACTGGAGACGGCGCTGACGCTCGCCGGGGTCGAGACGACGGTACTGGAGGCCAGTTGGCACGGCAGCACACCGGTTTCCCTTCCGCTCGGCGAGGCGTTCCATAGTCGACGGCTCACCCTGCGCTCGACCCAGGTCGGCATGGTCGCAGCGTCCCACCGGCCACGCTGGACCCATGCGCGCCGGCTGGCCAAGGCGCTCTCCCTGCTGACCGATCCGGCGCTCGACGCGCTGATCGACGGCGAAAGCCCGTTCACATCCCTGCCAGAGACCATGGCGGCCCTTGCCGACGGCAGCCTCCCGGCCCTATGTCATCGCATCCGCTACGAGGCCTGAGGAAGCGTCCATGTTCACCGTCACCGTGCGCGACCACGTGATGATCGCGCACTCGTTCCGGGGCGACCTGTTCGGCCCGGCCCAGCGCCTGCACGGCGCCACCTACGTCGTCGATGTCCGCATCAATGCCGAGAGCCTGGACTCAAACGGCGTGGTGGTCGACATCGGTGCCGCCCACAAGGCCCTGGCCGACGTTTTGCAGCCCTGGGCTTACCGCAATCTCGACGAGTTGGACGAGTTCGCCGGCGTGAACACGACGACCGAGTTCCTGGCCAAGACCGCCTTCGACAAGATCGCCGCCGTCGCCCGGACCGGCGGGCTCGGGCGGCCGGTGTCCGAACTGGCCTCGATCGAGGTGATCTTCAACGAGTCCCACGTCGCCTCCGCCGGCTATCACGGCACGCTTTGAGCCCGATGTGACCGCCGCGGACGTTCATTTTCTGGTTCCGGGAGATCCGGACACGCCGACCGGCGGGTTCGTCTACGACCGCCATGCGATCGAGGGGCTGCGTGACGCCGGGCTTCTGGCGGGGACGATCCGGATCGACGGGCCGTTCCCGGAAGGCGACGATCTCGCCCTGCGCACCGCCGCTGAAACCCTCTGCGAGGTTCCCGACGGTCATCGGGTCATCGTCGATGGCCTCGCCTACACAGCACTCGCCCCGGCGATCGAAGCGGAAGCCCGCCGTCTCCGAATCATAGCCCTGATCCACCATCCGCTCGGCGACGAGACCGGCCTGTCGGCCGACGAGCGATGCCGCTGGCTGGCGGATGAGACGGCCGCCCTGCGGTTCGCCCGCGCGATCCTGGTCACCAGCCGCACCACCCGTGCCCGGCTCGGCGAGCTGGGCATCGATACCGGCCGGGTCGCCGCAATCCCCCCCGGCGTGGCCCCCGCACCCGATCTCGGCTTCCGCGCCGCTCGGGAGCCGGGACCGATGCGGCTGCTCTGCGTCGCCACCCTGATCCCACGCAAGGGCCAGCACCTTCTGCTCGATGCGCTCGCCGGACTGACAGACCACGACTGGACCCTGACGCTGGTAGGCGACGCCCGCGACCCGGCCTATGCCGCGCGACTGCGCGACCGGGCGGCAGGTCCGGATCTCGACGGCCGCGTTCTCCTGACCGGCGCGGTCAGCGACAACGACCTCGCCGAGCACTGGCGCCAGGCCGACGTCTTCGTGTTCCCCAGCCTGCACGAAGGCTGGGGCATCGCGCCGGTCGAGGCGGTCCGCTGGGGCCTGCCGGTCATCACAAGCGACGCCGGCGCCCTGCCTGAATCGGTCCCCGTCGCCGCGCGCGAGATGGTGGCCGCGGGCGATGTCGCCGGCCTGCGGACCGCCATCGACCGACTGCTCGACGATCCCGCCGCCTACGCCGCTCTGGCCGACGGCGCACGCCGCGCCGCCGCCGGGCTGCGCGGCTGGGACGCCATGCGAGCCGAGTTCGCCGCGACCGTCAGTCGGCTGCCGTGAGCTTCTCGGCCGACTGGCTGGCGCTGCGTGCGCCCTTCGACAGCGCCGCGCGCTCGACCCTCCTGGAGGCAAGGCTCACCGCCTGGGCTCGGGAGCGGGTGGCGGGGGGAAAGTCTCTGGACGTTGTCGATCTCGGCGCCGGGTCGGGCAACAACCTGGAACATCTGGCATCCCGACTGCCCGGTCCGCAACGCTGGACCCTCGTCGACGGCGACGCGGCGCTCCTCGAAACGGCCGCGCGCCGACATCCGGGAGCCGAAACAAGGCAGGCGGACCTGGCCGGGAATCTCGACAGCCTGATCCCGGCAGGCACCGACCTCGTCACCGCCTCGGCCCTGATCGACCTCGTCTCGCGGTCCTGGCTTTCCCGGCTCGCCGCGCGGGTCCGGACGCTGGGCTGCGGCGTGCTGATCGTCCTGACCTATGACGGCCGGATCGAATGGGACGGTGAAACCGAAGCCGACCGCGAGGCGACCGCGCTGGTCAACCGGCATCAGCGTGGCGACAAGGGACTCGGACCGGCCCTCGGTCCCGACGCGCCGGACGCGCTCTCGGAGCTGCTGCCGGGCCTGGATACGACCGAAAGCGACTGGGCGATCGGTGCGGGCGACACGGCGTTTCGCACCGCTCTGGTCGACGGATGGGCCGGTGCGGCGCGCGAGATCGCGCCCGACCGCACGGTCGCCATCAACGCCTGGCGAGACCTGGCCGCATCCAACCCCCGCCACCTCGTCGTCGGGCACAAGGATCAGCTCTGGCTTCCGCCGACCTGACCCTCCGCGCGCCCTCAGTCTCCGCTGCCGTCCTGAAGACCGCGAACGAAGTCGGGCAGCCCGACCAGACGCTCACGCCGGATCCGCTCGGCATGCAGGATGGCGCGCACCCGGTCGACGCTCCGGGTGAAATCCTCGTTCAGCAGGATGTACTGGTATTCCGGATAATGGCTGATCTCGTCCGCCGCTTTCGCCATGCGCTGGGCGACCACGTCGTCGGGATCCTGGGCACGCGCGCGCAACCGCCGCTCCAGCTCGCGGGTCGAAGGCGGCAGGATGAAGACGCTGACGAGGTCGCGCGGCGCGTTCGCCTGAAGTTGCTGGGTCCCCTGCCAGTCGATGTCGAACAGCACGTCCTTACCGGCGGACAGCGCCTCCTCCACCGGCCCCCGCGGCGTTCCGTAGTAATTGCCGAACACCTTGGCATGCTCCAGCAGCTCGCCACGGTTGACCATGAGCTGGAACTCGGTCGGGTCGATGAAGACATAGTCGCGCCCGTGGACCTCTCCCGGCCGGCGAGGCCGGGTCGTCACCGAGATCGACAGTGACAAGTCGTCCTCAAGATCTAGAAGCTGGCGGGAAATCGAGGTCTTGCCGGCGCCGGAGGGCGAGGACAGAACCAGCATCAGGCCGCGTCTGGTGATCATCGGGTCGCCTTTCCGGGGGTCATTCGACGTTCTGGACCTGCTCACGGAACCGTTCGATCCGGGTCTTGAGCTCGACCCCGATGTTGGTGAGCGCCAGATCGACCGCCTTGGAGCACAGGGTATTCGCCTCGCGGTTCAGTTCCTGGCACAGGAAGTCGAGCTTGCGGCCCACCGCCCCGCCGCCGGCCAGCAGATCGCGGCAGGCATGAACATGGGCCGACAGCCGGTCGGTCTCCTCGCGTACATCCGCCTTCGTGGCGAGCAGCGCCAGTTCCTGGGCCAGACGCTCCTCCGACACCGGCGGCGACGCCTGGAGCAACAGAGCAAGCTGATCCTGGATCCGTTGGCGGAGTGCGGCCGGCTGAGCCTCGGCGACGCCGGACGCCTGGACGGTCAGGCCCTCGATCTCGTCGAGATGTCCGAGCAGGACCGTACGCAGCCGCGCGCCCTCGCGCCGGCGCGCGTCGACCAGCGCGGCAAGCGCCGTATCCAGATCCGCGAGCGCGGCCGGCGCGAGCTGGCCGATCACCTCGGCGTCGGCGGTTCTTTCGACCGTCTCCACCACACCGCGAACCGCCAGAAGCCGATCCAGACTCGGCGCGGTCGGGAACACCAGCCCCTTGTCCTCCAGGCGCTGCTGGAGCCCCAGCACCGTTTCGAGAAACGCTTCGTTGACGGCCAGGTCGGGCGCCTCGGATCGGTCGGCGCGCTCCAGCGACCAGTTTACGGTGACCGAGCCCCGGTTCAGCGCCGCCGAGACCCGCTCGCGGACACCCTGTTCCCAGCTGTCCGCCACCGATGGCAGGCGCATCCGAAGGTCCAACCCTTTCGAATTGACGCTGCGCAGTTCCCAGTTCCACGACCAGGCGATCCCGACACCGTCCTCGGCTGTCGACGTCGCGCCGCCGTCGATCCGGGCGAAACCGGTCATGCTGGTGACGCGGGCGGTCTGATCGCTCACGGGATATCCTTTCGCACTCTATGGTCCGGCCGTTATATCGACGGCCGGCCGCAGCGCCAAGCGAGAGGGAGCGACCATGACCCCACCAACCTCGATCCTGATCACCGGCGCTTCCAGCGGACTGGGCAGCGCGCTTGCCGAGGCTTACGCCGCGCCCGGCGTGCGGCTGTTCCTCTCGGGACGCAATGCCGACCGCCTGGCGACCGTGGCCTCGGCGTGCCGCGACCGAGGGGCCGTCTGCGAGACCGGCCTGATCGACGTGCGCGACGCCGAGGCGGCGGCGCGCTGGATCCGGGAAAGCGACGACGCGGCACCGCTCGACCTGGTGATCGCCAATGCCGGAATCTCCGCCGGCACCGCCGGGAAGGACGGGGCGGAGCCGGCCGATCAGGTCCGCGCGGTCTTCGCCACCAACGTGGACGGGGTGCTCAACACCATTCTGCCGGCAATCGACCGCATGGAGGAACGTGGCCGCGGGCAGATCGCGCTGGTCTCCTCGCTCGCCGGCTATCGCGGCATTCCCGGCGCGCCAAGCTACTGCGCGTCGAAAGCGGCCGTGAAGGTGCTCGGCGAGGGATTGCGCGGCAGCCTGCACGGCAAGGGGCTGCGCGTCTCGGTTATCTGTCCAGGCTATGTCCGCACGCCCATGACCGCGGTGAACGATTTCCCCATGCCGCTGCTGATGGACGCTGATCGGGCGGCGCGCATCATCGTGCGCGGCCTGTCCAGAAACCGGGCACGGATCAGCTTCCCCTGGCCGATGGCCGCGGCCGTCTGGCTTCTTCAGACCCTGCCCCCGGCCTGGATCGACCCCATCCTGCGGCGTCTGCCGCGCAAGGGAGGCGACTGACCGGCCGGCTACTGGCTGCGCTGCTGGCGCTGGACCTTGCGCCAGGCGCGGACGTTGCGGTTATGCTCCGTCAGGGTGCGGGCGAAGGCATGTCCCCCGGTGCCGTCGGCGACGAAATACAGATACCGGGTCTCCGCCGGGTGCAGGACGGCGGCGATCGCGGCCTCGCCCGGATTGGCGATCGGGCCCGGCGGCAGAGCGTCGATCACGTAGGTGTTGTATGCCGTCTTCTCACGCAGATCTGCGCGGGTCAGCGGACGATCCAGCCCCTCGCCGCCGGCGATCCCGTAGGCGACCGTCGGATCGGACTGCAGGCGCATGCCGCGTTTCAGCCGGTTGACGAAGACGCTCGCCACAAGGGGCCGCTCCTCGGCGACGCCGGTCTCCTTCTCGACGATTGACGCCAGGATGACCGCCTCCTGCGGCGAGGCGAGCGGCAGGTCCGGATCGCGCGCCTCCCACAGGCGGGCCACGGTCTCCCGCATCGCGGCGCGCATGCGCTCAAGGATCTCCGTGCGGGAATCGCCCCAGGCATAGTGGTAGGTCTCGGGTAGCAGCGCCCCCTCCGGCGGCACGTCCTTGATCTCGCCGGCCAGTCCGTCCGCCGCGGCGAGCACGGCGACGATCTGAACACTGGACAGGCCCTCGGCCACGGTGACCTTGCGGACCACCGTCTCTCCCCGTTCAAGGATATCGAGGGTTTCGCGGGTGCTGATACCCGGCGGAAAGGCGAATTCCCCGGCCTTGAGCCGACGTGCCTGTCCGGTCACCTTGGCGCCGATGGCGAAAATGTTCGCATCGGCCACCACGCCGGCCTCGACAAGGCGCCGGGCGATGGCCTCGACCCCGGCGCCGCGGGGAATGACGACCGACGTCTGAATATCCAGCGAGCCGGGACGGGTGAAAGCACTCCACCCCCAGGCGGCGGCGAAACCGGCGATGACCGCCGCCGACAGCAGCAGGGACGCCAGACGGAGCAGCCAGCGCCCCATCGCCGCGCCCGCCGGTCAGTCGACCTGGGAGAAGATCAGGGCGGCGTTGGTCCCGCCGAAGCCGAACGAATTCGACAGCGCGTGGCGCACCTGACGCTCGCGTGCCTGATTCGCGACGAGATCGATTCCGTCGATCCCCTCGGACGGATTATGCAGGTTCAGCGTCGGCGGCACCGCCTGGTCGCGGATCGCCAGGATCGAATAGATCGCCTCGACCGCGCCGGCGGCGCCCAGCAGGTGGCCGATCGCCGACTTGGTCGATGACATGGATACGTTGGCAGCGGCGTTGCCGAAGAGGCGTTTCACCGCACCGAACTCGATCGCGTCGCCAAGCGGCGTCGAGGTGCCGTGCGCATTGATGTAGTCGATATTCTCGACAGAGAGCTGCGCCCGCTTCAACGCGGCCTTCATCGCCCGGAAACCGCCATCGCCATCGTCGGCCGGAGCCGTGATGTGATGCGCGTCGCCGGACAGGCCGTAGCCGGTGACCTCGGCGTAGATCGTCGCGCCGCGCTTCTTGGCGTGCTCGTACTCCTCCAGAACGAGAACGCCGGAGCCCTCGCCCATGATGAAGCCGTCGCGGCCTTCATCCCAGGGACGCGACGCCTCCTCGGGCGTGTCGTTGTAGCCGGTGGACAGCGCACGGGCGGCCGCGAAACCGGCCACACCCAAGCGGGAGATGGCCGCCTCGGCCCCGCCGGCGACCATGACGTCGGCATCGTCCAGCGCAATCAGGCGCGCCGCATCGCCGATGGCATGCGCGCCGGTGGCGCATGCGGTGACCGCCGAGTGGTTCGGCCCCTTGAAGCCGTATTTGATCGAGACGTGGCCGGAGACCAGGTTGATCAGGGCAGAGGGAATGAAGAACGGGCTGATGCGCCGCGGACCGCGTTCCTGAAGCAGGATCGCGGCGTCGGCGATCGTGTTCAGGCCGCCGATCCCCGAGCCGATCATCACACCGGTGCGCTCCTGGCCCTCGGCGTCGGTCGGCAACCAGCCGGAATCCTCGACCGCCTGCTGGGCGGCTACCAGGCCCAACAGAATGAACCGGTCGATCTTGCGCTGTTCCTTGGGCTCGATCCACTCGGACGGATCGAACCCGCCCTCGTCCTTCGAGCCTGCCGGTACCCCGCCGGCGATCTTCGCCGGAAGGTCCGACACATCGAAGGTATCGATTGCCCGGATGCCGGATTTCCCGGCCATCAGACGGTCCCAGTTGGCTTTCACACCGCATCCGAGCGGACTGACCATCCCGAGACCGGTGACGACGACGCGTCGCATGACGTCACTCATTTCCAGCTGCACGAAGCGAGACGGCGCCGGAGCCTGGGCTCCGGCGGGCGACTCAGCCTTCCTGGCTCTTGATGAAGTCGATCGCGTCCTTGACGGTCAGGATCTTCTCGGCCGCGTCGTCGGGGATCTCGCAGGAGAACTCCTCCTCGAACGCCATCACGAGCTCGACGGTGTCGAGGCTGTCCGCCCCCAGATCGTCGATGAAGCTGGCGTCCTCGGTCACCTTGGCCTCGTCGACACCAAGATGCTCGACGACGATCTTCTTAACGCGCTCGGCAACGTCACTCATGGTCCTGAACCTCTGATCTCTCTCTCGATTGCGGGCGCTGTCGCTGCCCGATTTTCACGGCCCGCCCGCATTCCGGCGAACCCGCGATATTTGGATCGGCGGGCTGTAACACAAGTCTTTTGACAAGACCAGCACGCCCGGCCGCATTCGCGGTCGTCACCGACCGTCGGCCCTCAAAGCATAGCCATACCGCCGTTGACGTGGATCGTCGCGCCTGTGACATAGGCCGCCTCGTCGCTGGCGAGGTAGAGAACCGCCGCCGCGATGTCCTCCGGCGTGCCGAGTCGGCCCGCCGGCACCCCCTCCAGGAGCTTCTCCTTCTGGGCGTCGGGCAGCGCGTCGGTCATCGCCGTGGCGATGAAGCCCGGCGCGACGACGTTGACGGTGATGCCGCGGTTCGCCACCTCGGCGGCGAGCGCCTTGGAGAAGCCCACCATCCCGGCCTTGGCGGCGGCGTAGTTCGCCTGCCCCGGGTTGCCGGTGGCGCCGACGATCGACGAGATGCCCACGATGCGGCCCCAGCGCCGCTTCATCATGCCCCGAACCAGCGCCCGCGAAAGCCTGAAGCCGGACGTCAGATTGACCGCGATCACCTGATCCCAGTCGTCGTCCTTCATCCGCATGAGAAGCTGGTCGCGGGTGATGCCGGCGTTGTTCACCAGGATATCGACCGGCGCGCCGGCGGCCTCCTCGGCCGCCTTGGGCAGCGCCTCGACCGCCTCCGCGTCGCCGAGGTTGCAGGCCGCGACCGAGACCCGCTCGCCGAGGGCGGCGGCCTTCTCCTCCAGCACCGCCTCGCGGGTGCCGGACAGGACCACATGGGCGCCCTGGGCGTGCAGCATGCCGGCGATGGCGGCGCCGATGCCCCCGGTCGCTCCGGTCACCAGGGCGGTCTTGCCACTCAGGTCGAACATCTTTCCTCCCCGTTCCCTCGCACCGCCGCCGTCAGATCGCGGCGACGAAGCCGGCGACATCGGCCGGCGTATTGATGGCATGGGCATCGATCGACTTGTCGATGCGCTTGACGATACCGGACAGCACCTTGCCGGCCCCGACCTCTCCGACCGTCGTCACACCGAGACCGGCGAAGCTCTCCACCGTCTCGCGCCAGCGTACCCGACCGGTCACCTGTTCGACCAGTTGCTGACGGATGGCGTCGCGGTCGCTCGACGGCGCGGCGGTGACGTTGGCGATCAGCGGCACCAGCGGCGACCGCAGGTCGGTGCCGGCCAGGGCGTCCGCCATGACGTCGGCGGCGGGCGCCATCAGAGAGCAGTGGAACGGCGCGCTCACCGGCAGCTTCAGCGCCCGCCGGACCCCGTGCTCGCCGGCGATCGCCACCACCCGGTCGATCGCGCCGGCATGCCCAGAGAGCACCACCTGGCCGCCGCCGTTGTCGTTGGCGATATCGCAGATCTCCTCGCCTTCCGGACCCGGGCGGGCCGCGGCGGCGATCGTCTCGGCGGTCTCCAGGTCGGCGCCGATGAGCGCGGCCATCGCGCCCTCGCCCACCGGAACGGCCTTCTGCATCGCCTCGCCGCGCAGCCGCAGGAGCCGGGCCGCCGTGGCGATGTCCAGCGCGCCGGCCGCGGCCAGGGCCGAGTACTCGCCGAGCGAATGGCCGGCGACGACATCGCAGATCTCGTCGATGGTCTTGCCGCTCTCGGCCTCGATCGCCCGCATCGCGGCGAGGCTGACGGCCATCAGCGCCGGCTGGGCATTCGCCGTCAGCGTCAGCCGGTCCTCCGGGCCTTCGAAGATCAGCGTCGAGAACGGCTCGCCCAGAGCATCATCGATCTGCTCGAAGACCTGGGCGGCGGCGGGATAGGCGTCGGCCAGATCCTTGCCCATGCCGACGGTCTGGCTGCCCTGGCCCGGAAAGACGAGTGCCCGCGCGGTGCCCGCCATGGTGTTCCCTCCCTTTGGTTCCCGCCCCTGTGACGGGCCCTATGGTTCCCGCTCCGGCGACGGAGCGGCCGCGACATTCCGTCCGCCGCGGCGCGGCGTCGTTTGCGACGGACAGGCCGGCTTGTCAAGGCGCGGCCGGCCCGCTCGCACCCTACCAACTGCCGACGATGAGGGGATCCGGCGCCTTGGCCGCCCGTCGATCCTTGCCCGGATAGTCGAGAGCGTTGACGAAATGGCGCAGCACGTTAATGCGGGCGCGTTTCTTGTCCGAGGACTTGATGATGGTCCACGGCGCGTCGGCCGTATGGGTATGAAAGAACATCGCTTCCTTGGCCGCGGTGTATTCATCCCAGCGCTTCGCCGACTCCCGGTCGATGGGCGACAGCTTCCAGCGCTTCAGTGGATTGCGCTCGCGGCCGCGCAGGCGCTTGGCCTGCTCCTCCTGGTTCACGGAGAACCAGTACTTGAACAGCCGTATGCCCGAGCGCGTCCACATCCGTTCGAGTTCGGGCGCCTCCAGGAGGAACTCCCGATACTCCTCCTCGCCGCAGAACCCCATGACCCGCTCGACGCCGGCCCGATTGTACCAGGACCGGTCGAACAGGACGATCTCGCCCTCCGTCGGCAGATGGGCGATGTAGCGCTGGAAATACCATTGCCCCCGCTCCCGGTCGCTCGGCTTCTCGAGGGCGACGACGCGGGCGCCGCGCGGGTTCATGTTCTCCATGAAGCGTCGGATCGCTCCGCCCTTGCCGGCGGCGTCCCGCCCCTCGAACACGATGACGATGCGCTGGCCCGTGTCCTTGACCCAACGCTGCACCTTCAGCAGTTCGATCTGCAGCGCGCGCTTCTGCTTCTCATAGGTCTCGCGCTCCATCTCGGCCTTGTAGGGGAAGTCACCGCTCTCGAAGAGATGGCGCAGGACCGCCGGGTCGTGCCGCATCTCGGCCTGCTCGTGCCGGGCCCTGGCGCTCGCCAGCACGCCCGGATTGGGCCGACCGCCGCCCGCGGACGTCCTGATCCCGGCCCCCTGCGGGGTCTCCTGTGGAACCTCTCGCGGGTCCTCCTTTAGGTCCTCCTGTGGGCCGCCTGCCGACTTCTCCCTGGACTTCGCCTTCGCCATGGATCCTCCCTGCGCCGAATTCGCGACAGCATACCACCCCCGGAAAACCCTTGCGCACGGCGGAATTCTGCGTATGGTGCGCGCTCTTCCGGGCGCGGGTGCGTCCGGTCACCATAGCTCCTTGCCGCATCGTGCCGGTTTCAACGTGTCGGTGCGGCTTTGCCCGCGGGGTGATGCCCAGGGCGTAACATCCACAAGGAGTGCGCGATGCCGTACTACGAGAGCGTGTTCATCGCACGCCAGGACGTCTCGTCCACCCAGGTCGAGCAGCTGGGCGACCAGTTCGCGGAAGTCGTCGCCGGTCTCGGCGGCGAGGTCAAGAAGCGCGAATACTGGGGCCTTCGCAACCTTGCCTACAAGGTGAACAAGAACCGCAAGGGCCACTACGTGCTCTTCAATCTCGACGCGCCGTCCGCGGCCGTGACCGAGATGGAACGCCTGATGCGTCTGAACGAAGACGTGCTGCGCTACATGACCATCCGCATCGACGAGATCGAGGAAGGTCCGTCGATCATGATGCAGGCCAAGTCCGATCGCGACCGCGGCCGTGGCGACCGCCGGGACCGGGGCGATCGCGGAGACCGTCGCGACCGTGACGATCGCCGTGACCGTGACGACCGTCGGGACCGCGACGGATCGAACCGTGACGGTGCCAGCAAGGGAGCCGAGTGATGAGCCAGTTGCAGATCGCCCGCGCGGCCGTGCGCAAGCCGTTCATGCGCCGCCGCAAGTCCTGCCCGTTCTCCGGCGCCAATGCGCCGAAGATCGACTACAAGGACACCAAGCTGCTGTCTCGCTTCATCTCCGAGCGCGGCAAGATCGTGCCGAGCCGGATCACCGCGGTCTCGGCCAAGAAGCAGCGTGAACTCGCCCGCGCGATCAAGCGCGCGCGCAATCTCGCGCTTCTGCCGTTCGTGGTGAGCTGACCCCCGGCAGTCCGCGGACGAGCGTCGGCACGAAGATGGCTCCTCATGACCAACGGATGGCTTCTGGTCGGGATCACAGCGGCGGCGAGCGCGCTCATGACGTTCGCCGTCTACGCTGCGCCTGCGGGCGGAGCGCTGCTGACGGTCATGGCCTCCCTGCCGTTGTTCCTGGTGGGGTTGTCGCGCGGTTCGTTCTTCTCGGTGGCATCGGGGATCGCGGCCTTCGCCGCCCTGGTGCCGTCGCTGGGAGCGGACGCGGCCGCCTACTACGCGGTGGTCAACGCCATCCCGGCCTGCCTGCTGGTCTGGCAGGCGGAGCGGACGGCCAGCGATCCCACGCGGCTCACGCTGACGCTGACCGGCTACGCCTGTCTGCCGATCGTTGTCGCGGCTCTGTTCTTCTCCTCGCGCGCGGGGGGATTGCAGGGAACGATCGTAGACCGGCTGCAGGAGATGCGCGACGCGCTGCTGGCGACGCCGTTGTTCGAGCAGTCGGGTCCCGTGGATCCGTCCGAGTTCGACGCGCTGATCTCGGCCATGGCCGCCCTGTTTCCGGCGATGGCCGCGGGAAGCTGGCTGGTACTGATCGCGATCAATGCGGCCCTGGCGCAGGGAGTGCTGCGGCGCCTGGACCGGGCGGCGCTGTCGACGCCCGACATTGCCCGACTGCGGTTGCCGCGGTGGATGGCGTTCGCACTGGCCGGGTCGCTGCTGCTGACCAACCTGGACGGCGGGCTCGGATACGTCGGGATGAATCTCGCGCCGGTCATCCTGCTCGCCTACCTGTTTTCCGGGCTGGGCGTGGTGCACGCGCTGGTGCGCCGGCTCAGCGGCGGGGCGATGTGGCTGGCGGCGCTGTATGTGCTGCTGTTCGTGTTCGGTTGGCCGGCGGCGATCGTCGTCCTGCTGGGCATGCTGGACGCGGTGTTCGATTTTCGCCGTCGCGCGGGGGTTCCGCCTGACGACGAGTGACTGATGCGCGGTCGCCTCGGCGCCGCCCTTTGAGGAAATCCGGACAAGGATCCGGGGGGCGAAGGCCCGCAAGAGAAGGAGTGAGGACGATGGAAGTCATCCTGCTGGAACGGATCGAGAGCCTCGGCCAGATGGGCGACGTGGTTTCGGTCAAGCCGGGCTACGCCCGCAACTTCCTGCTGCCGCAGAAGAAGGCGCTGCGCGCGACGGACGGTAACCGCAAGGTGTTCGAGGAACGGCGGACCCAGCTCGAGGCCGAGAACCTGGAGCGCAAGTCCGAGGCGGAGCAGGTCGCCAAGACCCTGGACGGCCTGTCGGTGGTGCTGGTGCGCGCCGCCGGCGAGAGCGGCCAGCTCTACGGTTCGGTCTCGGCGCGCGACATCGCCGATGCGGTGACCGAGGCCGGCGTGACCGTCGGCCGCGGCCAGGTCAAGCTGGACAAGGCGCTGAAGGCCCTCGGCCTGGAGCCGGTCCGCATCCAGCTGCACCCGGAGGTCGCGGTGAACGTCACCGTGAACATCGCCCGCTCCCAGGACGAGGCGGAGACCCAGGCCCGGCTCGGCCGCGCGCTCGACCGCGGTCTTCTGGAAGAGCAGGAGGCCGCCGAGGACGCCGCACTCGAAGCCGAGGAGGCCGAAGCCGAGGCCAGTGCCGACGACGCGGCGAGCGAGGAGGAGAAGGCCGAGGCCTGATCCCCACCGCCTGCGAGACGTATCGAGGGGCCGCCGTCTGGCGGCCCTTTTCTTTGCCGCTTTTGGCGGCCGCGATACCGGCGGATCGCGCGTCCGATCGATGGCACGGGTTAGAGCGCGATCGGTTCAGATCGACTCCAGCGCCACCTTCGCCTTGAAATCAGCGCCGTAGCGCCTGCGCGTGATTTCGCCCATCGAATCCCGTCCTTCTCATTGACGGGAGTAGCTCGACCACCTGTCCGGACATCTGGGACCACGTCTGTCACCTAGAATATGTCGCTGACAACGCGAACCAAGCGACGTTTGACTTCTGGACTGATAGCCGCTTGAGACTGATTGTAGCCGCCACCGTATACGGCCACTCGATTGGTGAGCACAGAGCGATAGGGACGAAAGCCGCTCGAAAAATCATCGTCTTGGAGGGGCGGGCTCGAGCCGAAAACCACAGTTTTCGAGCTGGATCTTCCATCCGTGCCGGTGCGCGCAACAGCAACTTCACTAATGACGATGTAGGTATTTTCGACCTGCATTGATCCTATGATAGCCCCCAAGGTCGCTCCAGCCAGGATGCCCGTCGCGGTGCCAGCGCGCGCAGCAGAGCGGTAACCGGCGATACCGCCGGCAGCGCCACCAAGAAAGGCATATTCTGTAGCCAAATCACGTCGGATCTGGCCGCTATACATAACGTTCAGGTCGAGGCGTACCCCATGACCGGTGCTGACTGGCTCAAAGCCCTTCGCGGCAAACGCACCCTCGATTTGTCCCTTGAATGCGCCGACGTTGAAGGTTGGATCTCCGGACGTGTTTCGGATCGTGATCCTGATCTTCCGGTTTTCGAATTGATCCGCTTCGAGGAGGATCGACTTCTCAACGACAGAACCGTAGCTCTGCCCCGTGCCGGGCTGCTCAACCATGCCCAATCGATTGGCGTTTGTCTGGGCACATCCGGTCACTCCGAGCAGAACAGCCATCCATATCCCCGCCGCTGCCTGGAAATGTATCGAGATCCCCATCTCAAAAATCCCCCGCCAAGAAGCTCGCGATTTCGGAATGGTGAAGGGCAAAACCCAATCCCTCCACCTCGACCTGAGCCAATTTCTGAGTGTTCACGCCAATGACCCTGTTCCCAAGGAACAGCGGTCCTCCAGAGTTCCCGGGGTTGATAGCCGCGTCCGTTTGAATAAATAGAAGATCCTTTCCACCTGGAGCCTGCGCACTCGGAAGATTCCGCAACGCACTCACGACTCCTCGAGAGATCGAAAAAGTTAGCCCTTTAGGGTGTCCGATCGCTTCCGTCGTAGCGCCGAGATCGATCGAATTGCTGTCGTAAAACGCGACTGGCTTACCTCTGGTTTGCACACGGATGAGTGCGAGATCCATGCGAACATCCGTCTTCGCGACCTTTCCGAAAGTTTCCCGTCCATCATAGAGCTTGAGCTCCATGAACTTCTTGCCGTCGACCACATGGTAGTTGGTGAGGACGAGATCAGGCGCGACAAAGAACCCTGCTCCAACGCCGCCATCCGGATTGTAGACAACGACCACACTGTCAAAGCGCGCATCGTTGAGCGGGCGCGCGTCGAATTTCTGCTTCCTGTATGCCGCCAGCGCTTTGTTTTTGTCCGCCAGCATCTGCTTCCGCAGCGTCGCGAGTGCGGGCAGACGACGTGCTTTACCGCTGTTGGCGACATAGTGATCGAGGATCGCACTGAGCTTCATGGACACAGGTTTCTTTTCCCAGTCGGCCGCATCTGTCTCACTGTTGAAGCTTGCAGCATGCTTTCGGCGATTCTTATCCTTCTCGTGGAGCTGGTAGGCAATGTCGAACGCCTCTCGCTCCTCCACTGTCACCGTCGACTTGAACATGGTCCTCTTGGCCGTATCGATGACGTAGTAGTTCATATCCAAGGTCTTACGCGCTTGGACGTTGGCCACATTGAACCGATATTCTGAATAGATCGGCACCTCGATGGTTTCAGAGGTGCTGGTAAGTCTGCTGGCAGCACCTTGATAAGCGGCGTTTGCGTTCTTTGCGCGCTCAGCATTCGCCGCCGCAACGATCAGCGCCGGAATCAAGCCGCAACCAGGGCACCCTTGCGCGGCCTGCATCCTGGCCTGCATCTGCAACTGTTGAGCCTGCTGCACATCGAGCTGTGCCTTCGTGTAGGCAGGATTGCGTTCTGTCTTGCTGCCGGACTGGTATTCCGACTCCACCGGACGTTGATTAGCCACACGCCGCGCCGTATTGGCGACCGCGACATCCAAAACCACCAGATAGTCAAACCTCTTGAGTTGATGTTCCGAGAGCGCCTGGTCGAGGGCAGCTTTCTGAAATGGGAATGGCAGATCGACATCAATGGCCGGCGGAAACTCGATCTGTCCTTCACTAAGAAGCGTTTGGCTTGTCACCTCGATGAAGCCGATCCTTGGGCTTTCGAGCTCACCAACTTCGATGCCAGCAGCACGCACATCCCGTATCGCAGCAATCACGTCCTTCAGATTGTCAGGCTTGCCGCCAATCCGCGACGTTAGGGCGACAGAGGCAAACAGCTTCCGCGTTCGCTCGTCCATGCCTTCCCCATAGGCCTTCAAAAACATCGCGATATCTTGCCAAGGGCGTCGCTCCGAACGCGAGACCAGGGCGCCGGAGGCCGCTCGGATGGTCGCCGCCTTATCAACCTCAACCGGATACTTCTCAAAGAAATCCGAAGCCGAGAATACGGGATAGCCTGACAAGGCTTCGTCCGCTTGGGATTCAAGCAAGCTTTTTACCCGCTTCAGCTCAGCATCAATCTTTGGGATTTCAGCGTGCGTACGATCTAGAAACATCAGAGCCTTCGAGTTCGCGATCTCAGATCTGACATTCTTGGCTGCATCGATTTTGTTCTTCACATCTGGCCATTGCGACGCCTGTACAGGAGATTTGATGCTCGCCAAACCTTGTGTCGCGGTGACCGCGTTCGGCGTCAGTCGGGTCGCTTCATTGTTTGCGAGTAGGCCAATGGCCGTCATGACCTCGGCGTCATCCCGATTTTTCTGAAAATACGAAACATGAGCGTTGAAAACCGATCGGGCTCCAGCCCAATCACCCGCTTCGACCTTCTCAGAAAGGTCATCGCCCTGATCGAAGAAGATCGAGTATCCGCTTCCCGAACCGCCGGCCAAAGCGCCGAGGCCGCTAGAGCCAGTCGTCTGACATCCAGCTAGGATTAGGACAATGCCTGCGAATGCAATGAAACTGTGAGCCCGCATTGCAGCCCCCCTCGCTGCTTCTTTCTTTGCGAATGAGGGAATTATCTCTTCCCCAATCGCTGACATGATCTGCATTAGGGTATTGTCTCGACCTGACTGCGTAAATCCCCTCAGAACCACCCTTGAAAAGCGAGTAAAGCGAACACGAACCCATCCGAACCATCAAACTGTTACCAACCCGTACAGTCGCGAGAGACCGATCGGCTCCTCGCGACTCAGTTCGTCCGGTCTGGTGATGAACAGCCGATGGACCACGGGCTCCGGCAGGCCACACTAAGTCTGATGCTACTCGGAGACTCGGCTAGGTGTTCTGCGCCAAGCTTTGATGGAGTATTTTTACGCAAGACTGGAAGGCGGCAGTATCGGCTAGGTTCTGCACGGGAGCGCCACGATGACAGAGGCGGTCCCCATGCTAACCGCCGGTTCTTCCAAACGGACCGGATTCCTGCCCGTCAGCGGCGTCGGCTCGGGTGGCGCCGGCCTCACCAGGGTCCGCCCGGACGTCGTTGCCGATCGCCTCCTCGTTGCGCTCACGTATCATTCACAAGCGCCGAGTCGCGCAACGGCGCGGTGGCGACGGGCATGGGTGATCCATCCACAGCCAAGGCCCGGATTCGTCCCCGGTATTTTCGTCGGTCGGCCGTCCAAGTACCTCGCCATTCGCGCCCGCGCCGGGCTATGGGTTAGAGTCTGTCCCGAGGAAAATCGAGTCGCCGCCCCATGTCCGACCCCGAGCCCAGCATCGCCCCGTTTCCGGTCTCCGCACCGTCCTTCGCCCCGGCGGAGGCCGAGCCGGCCGCGTCGGCGTACCGCGAGCCGCCGCACAACCTCGAGGCCGAACAGGCCTTGCTGGGCGCTATCCTGGTGAACAACCGCGCCTATGAGCGGGTCAGCGAGTTCCTGCGGCCGGAGCATTTCGCCGACCCGGTACACGGCCGGATCTTCGGCGCCTGCGGGAAGCTGATCGACCGCGGCCAGATCGCCACGCCGGTCACCCTCAAGGGGCTGTTCGACCAGGACGAGGCGCTGGCGGAGGTCGGCGGCGCCCAGTACCTGGTGAAACTCGCGGCCTCGGTCGTCACCGTCATAAATTCCGAGGATTACGGCCGCGAGATCCGCGACTGCTTCCTGCGCCGCGAACTGATCGACATCGGCGAGACCGTGGTCAACGACGCCTTCGACCGCGACATCGACACCGCCGCCCAGGAACTGATCGAGAAGGCGGAGAATCAGCTCTTCACGCTCGCCGAAACCGGCGAGGGCGAGAGCGGACTGAAGGAGCTGAAGCTGGCGCTGACGGAGTCGGTGTCGATGGCCGAGGCGGCGTTCCGCCGCGACGGCGGGTTGGCCGGCTACTCCACCGGCCTGATCGACATCGACAACCTGCTCGGCGGCCTGCATCCCTCGGACCTGCTGATCCTCGCCGCCCGCCCGGCCATGGGCAAGTCGACGCTCGCCTCCAACATCGCCTTCCATATCGCCACCGCCTCGATGAACGAACCGGGCACCGCGCCGCAGCCGGTCGCCTTCTTCTCGCTGGAGATGTCGGCCGAACAGCTCGCCACCCGTATCCTTTCCGAGCGCACCGGTATCGCTTCGGAAAAGCTCCGCCGCGGCCAGCTCAACAACGAGGATTTCGGCAAACTGGTCGAAGCGAGCCAGGACCTGGAACGGGCGCCGATGTTCATCGACGACACCCCGGCCATCCCGATCTCGACCCTGCGCACCCGCGCCCGGCGCCTCAAGCGCCAGCACGGTCTCGCGCTGATCGTGGTCGACTACCTGCAGCTCATGCGCCCGGCCCCCGGCGCGCGGATCGACAACCGGGTGCAGGAGATCTCGGCGATCTCCCAGGGCCTGAAGGCGATCGCCAAGGAACTGGACGTCCCGGTCCTCGCCCTCTCCCAGCTGTCCCGCGCGGTCGAGCAGCGCGAGGACAAGCGCCCGGTGCTCGCCGACCTGCGTGAATCAGGCTCGATCGAGCAGGACGCCGACATCGTCATGTTCATCTACCGCGAGGACTACTACCTGCAGAAGGCCGAGCCGATCCAGCGGGTGGAGGAGAGCGCGGAGAAGTTCCACGACCGCTACGACCAGTGGAAGGAGCGCTGCGAGAAGGCCCACGGCAAGGCCGAGGTCATCATCTCCAAGCAGCGCCACGGCCCGACCGGCGTCGTCACCCTGCAGTTCGACGGCGCGACGACAAAGTTCAAGAACTACGTCGCCGACGACCACATCCCGGACCACTACTGAGCCGGACGTCGCTGAAGCGCGATCGGTTCAGGGCGAAGCGATCTGAACCGTCAGTCGCCCTCTATGTCGTTACAGGCATGGAAAACCATACGATCAGACGTTTCCATCCGATCGAGGACCTCCCTAGTCCGTCTGTGCCTGTGGGTTCTTCAGACTGTGGGTTCTTCAGTCTGGGGGGTCTTCAGACCGCGAGATCGACGAACGCGCCGCGCTCGGTGCGCTCGCCCGACTCCCCGGCGGAACGGGCGGCATTGATCGAGCGTTCGGCGTCGCCTTCGCTCAATCCGAACTGCGAGGTGTTGACCGGAGCCTGCGAAGACCCTTCGCCCTCGGCCCGCGCGCTCTCCTCCTCGGCCACCCGGAGATCGGCTTCTGCCCGCGCCGCATCGCGCGCGGCCTCTGCGGCCGCCTCGCGGGCAGCCTCCAGTTCGGCCGCGGCCTTGTTTGCGGTCTCCAGGAGCACGACACCGGACCGCAGTCCGCTGCCCAGCGCGATCGACCCGCGAATCCCGAGCGGAACCGCATCGCCCCCAGATCGGGCGCCGGCTAACGATGACAGCGATTGCGCAGGCAGCGACGATCCGATCGCCATGGACCACTCTCCTCTGGTTAATCATGTATTAACGAGAGGATTTTAGGCAAGTCCCATATTGCCCGCCGGGACGCCCGCCGCAACGCTGCGGGCTAGATATCGGCGAGGGTTCTGTCCAGACAGCTCCGCAGGGTCGTCACCAGTCGGTCGATCTCGGCCCGGGTAATCACCAGCGGCGGCGAACAGACCATGGTGTCGCGGACCGCGCGCATGACGAGATTGCTGGCGAAGCAGTGGTCGCGGCAGACCGTACCGACCCTGCCGATCGGATCGAAGAAGACCGGGCCGTCCTTGTCCCTGACCAGTTCAACGGCGCCGATCAGCCCCACGCCCCGAACCTCCCCGACCAGCGGGTGGTCGGACAGGGACCGCAGACCTTCCTGAAGGTAGGGGCCGACATCGTTGCGCACCCGCTCGACCAAGGCCTCCTGCTCCAGGATCCGCAGGTTCTCCAGCGCGACGGCGCAGGCCACCGGATGACCGGAGTATGTGAAGCCATGATAGAACTCGCCCCCATCGTCGATCAGGGTAGCGGCCACCCGATCGCCGACCATGACGGCGGAAATCGGCGCATAGCCCGACGACAGACCCTTGGCGAGCGTCATCATGTCGGGCTTCAGGTCGAAGGTCTCGCTGGCGAACCAGTTGCCGGTGCGCCCGAAGCCGGTAATCACCTCGTCGACGATGAACAGGATGTCGTGATTGCGGCAGACCCGCTGGATCTCGGGGAAGTAGCTCGCCGGCGGGATGATCACGCCGCCGGCCCCCTGGATCGGCTCGGCGATGAAGGCGGCGATGGTGTCGGCACCGAGTTCCTGGATGCGTTCCTCTAGGGCCTGCGCGGCGGCGAGGCCGAACTCCTCCTCGCTCATGTTGCCGCCGTCGCGCACGAAATACGGCGGGCGGATATGGGAGAACCCAGGCAACGGCATATCCACCTGGGCATGCATGGCCGTCATGCCGCCAAGGCTGGTCGCGATCATTGTGGAGCCGTGATAGGCGAATTCCCGGCTGATCAGGGTCTTCTTGTTCGGTCGCCCGCGAAGCTGCCAGAACTGGCGCACCATCCGGACGATCGTATCGTTCGCCTCCGAGCCCGAGTTCGCGAAGAAGACGCGATTCAGGCCCGCCGGGGTCAGTTCCACCAGCTTGGCCGCCAGTTCGGTCGCCGGCACCGTCGTGGTCTTGAAGAAGGTGTTGTAGTACGGCAGTTCCATCATCTGCCGTGCCGACGCATCCGCGAGTTCGCGCCGGCCGTACCCGACGTTGACGCACCACAGGCCCGCCATCCCGTCGAGGATCTCGTTGCCCTCGGAGTCCAGCAGGGTGGAGCCCTCGGCCCTGACGATCACCCGGCTGCCCTCGGCGTTCAGCGCCTTGGTGTCGGTGAACGGATGCCAGTGGTGGGCGGCGTCGCGGCTCTGGATCAGCGCGGTGTCGACGGTGGGAGCGGCGGTCATGGTGTCCGATCCGGCAATGGCGGCAGGGAACCGAGACTATAGCCTCCTTCCCATCGGACCGGCAGGGGATTCGGCGCGACGCGGGTGCCCCGAAATTGCCGGCCGCGTTAACACATTCTTCACGCGGAACGGCTCATCCTTCCAGCAACGAAATCAGCTGGGACGACGGGGATCGGCCATGACGGACCTGGACATGCACGAACCGCTGGACATCGCCAACTCGAAGGCTATCGAAGCGCTGATCGCCGCCGCTCATGAGGCGGGACTGGCGAGCGCCTATGGCGAAGCCCTCGAACGGGTCCGGGCGATCGCCGCCGAGACCAGCCGGATGGTGGCCGAGCTCGAGGCGGAGGAGCACCGCACCGCCGCCTGACGGAAGCGCCGGCCCTCTGCCTGACGGCAGCGCCGGTCCTCACGACGGCCGGTCAAACGTTCAGCAGCAGATATTCGCGTTCCCAGGCGCTGATCACCTGCAGGTAGGCCCGTGCCTCCTGCTCCTTGACCTGCGTCAGCACATTCACGAACCGTTGGCCGAGGATGTCGCGCAGCGGCTTCGACCGGTTCAGGCGCAGCAGCGCGTCTTCCAGGTGGCGCGGCAGGCTGGCCGCCAGATTGTAGGCGCTCCCCTCCACCGGCTTCGAAGGCTCCAGCTCCTCGACCACCCCGAGATAGCCGCAGGCGAGCGACGCGGCGAACGCAAGGTACGGATTGGCGTCCGCGCCCGGGACCCGGTTCTCGACGCGCCGGCTCTCCGGTCTGGAGACCGGCACCCGGAAGCCCGTGGTCCGGTTGTCGATCCCCCAATGGACGTTCACCGGCGCGTCCGAGTCCGGCACCAGGCGGCGGTAGGAGTTCACATAGGGCGCGAACAGCGCCATCGACGGCGAGACGTATTTCTGCAGGCCGCCGATGAAGTTCAGGAAGAACGCCGAGTTCTCGCCGTCCTTGTCGGCGAACAGGTTCCGGCCGGTTTCGCTGTCCACCACCGAGATGTGCATGTGCATCGAGCTGCCCGGCTCGTACTGCATCGGCTTGGCCATGAAGGTGGCGTAGACCTTGTGGTCCAGCGCGGCCTGGCGGACCGTGCGCTTGAACAGGAAGGTCTGGTCGGCGAGGTCCATGGCCTGGCCGTGGTTGAAGTTGATCTCCATCTGTGCCGCCCCGCTCTCGTGGATCAGGGTGTCGACGTCGATCTCCTGGGCGGCGCAGTAGTCGTAGATGTCCTCGAACAGCGGATCGAACTCGTTCACGGCGTCGATGCCATAGGCCTGACGCGCGGTCTCCGGGCGGCCGGACCTGCCGACCGGCGGCTCCAGCGGATAGTCCGGATCGGTGTTCACCTTGACCAGGAAGAACTCGAGCTCCGGCGCGACGATCGGCGTCCACCCCTTCTCGGCGTAGAGGTCGAGAACGCGTTTGAGCACGGCGCGGGCGGCGATGTCGACGGGGGTACCGTCGAAGTAGTGGGCGTCGTGGATGACCTGCGCGGTCGGCTCGGCGTACCAGGGCACCATGCGAATGGTCTCGGCGATCGGCCGCAGGAACACGTCGCTGGCGCGCGGGTCGAGGTCGATCTCATCGATGTATTCGCCGGTGACCGTCTGGCCGAAGATCGATTCCGGCAGCCGCAGCCCCTGGTCCCGGGTCGCGCGCAGGAACTTCTGTGCCGGCAGGATCTTGCCGCGGGCGATGCCGGACAGGTCCGAGACGAGGCACTCCACCTCCGTGATCCGGCGTTCACGGATCCAGGCTTCGAGATCGACTGTCATGGGGGCCTCGCGGGTTGGTCGCAACGATCAATACCGCAGCGCCAGAACCCCGGCAACGGCGCGATGAAGACGTCAGGATCGCGTTGATCGACGGTCAGCAAACGGATTACAGTCGGCTAAACGCAACTCAAGGTTGGTTCCGTGCTGATCATCGGTGAGCAACAGCGGGCGATGATCGAAGCCGAAGGGCTGAACGACCTTGTCGACTTGATCCGCCAGCGTTGGTCCCGACTCTACCCGTCCCTGACTGCCAGTATTCCGGAACGCCACAGGGACCGGATCCTGCAGGACGTCGTCGCGATGGCGAGGTCCGATCGCGACCTGACGATGCGGGAACTCGCCGCGCTGGCGGATGTACTGCTGCATGATCCAGATCTCCGGGATAGCGGAACTTGACGAGCCATTCCGAGAACGACGCCCCTGGGAATGACGCCCTTGGTAATGACGTCTCCGAGGAGGGAGGTGGTGTCTCGTTGTCCGATGTCGGACATCTCGGGCTGGACGTTGTCGGCTTCGTGCCGGGATGGGGCGAACCGGCGGACCTTGCGAACGCCGCCTGGTACGCTACCGAGGGTGAGTACCTGGATGCCGGGCTGTCGCTGCTATCCTTGGCACCGATTGTCGGCGACGTGCTGGGCAAGGGAGGCCGGGTCGCCAAGAACGTCGGCGGAGCCGCAGCAAAGAAGTTCGCCAAGGCCCTTCAGACCGTGGATTTCGAGAAGGTTCTTGGGCCACTACGGTCCAACGAACAACTCGGACCCCACATCGACAAGATCATCGAAGCCCTGAAAAAATGGCGCAAGGAGATGGCGGACGACATCCCCGACTGCACGCCCTCCGGCATGACGCGATGCCCCGGTGTGAAGGCGCCACCGACGACGAGGGTATCGAAGACAGAGGTTCCCAATCAGTATCTCAATCTGACTTCTAAAGAACGGAAGGCCTTCGAGAAGGCGCTGAAGGAGATCGAAGAGGCACCAATGGTTCCCAGAAAAGACAAGGCCGTGTTCTATTCCGGTAAAGTCAATGGCGGAAAAGCCTGGGAACTGGCGGAGGATGCAGCCGCGAAGGGTGAGTACGACTCGATCTCAACCCTTACCGAGAATGTTCTGAATAATCCAGAATACAGAAAGACGATCCCGGCCGACACCATGGGATTTCTCGATGTTATGGCGTCCAGGAAACTTGCACGGAATGCATCCGGTGACGTCACAATCATCGGAGATGTATCAACAATAAGAAAAAGCAGTGTCTTCAGAAACATTGAGTTGCCAGAACTCCTGAACAACCCGAAGATATCGAACCGCAGCAAAAAACATCTGCTGGAAATCAAACAACAACTGGATGCGATTCATGGCCCCCTACCGTGAGTTCCAGAAGGTCACCGCGGTTCGGGCCGTTGTCGCCGACCAAGCCGAGGTCGAGTTCATCAACCGGAACCAGATGGCTTACCGCGTCGGCGATCAGTCGCTCGACCTGACCCACGAAAGCTACATCGATGAGCGCGGCCTTCACGACGGTTGCGTCGTCGACATTCCCGATGAGTTGAACTGGAACGATGGTCTCCCCGTCACGTCCGTCCAGCGCGATCAGCTGGTTCAGGACTTACGAGCCGCATCGATAGCCCTGAACACCCGGATCCGGGTGAACGACGAGGGCAGCAAATAGACCGTCCACTGGTGTGCCATAGACGCTGCGCCCCGCGGTCCACGGCTTACTCCCGGTACCGGAAGTCGAACGCGTCGCCCCAGCGCACGAAGTGTCCGATCGAGGGCGAGCGGAAATGCGCGGTGCAGATCAGGGTGTCGGTCTCGCAGTAGCGGTCCATCACCGAGACCCGCGTCGCCTTCGCCTGCTCGCGGTCGACATCGGGAAAGGCGACCAGGTCCGGATGCCGGCACTGCAGCGGCGAGTGCATCATGTCGCCGATCATCAGCGCCTCCGAGCCATTGGACGTCAGGTGCACGGCGAAATGGTCCGGCGTGTGACCCGGCGTCGGCTCCAGACGGATCCCGTCGTCGAAGGCGTGGTCGCTGGACACCTCGACCACACGGCCGGCCTCCACCACCGGCAGCACGCTGTCGACGATGTGCGGAACCGGTGTCTCGGCGTTGCGCGCAGTCCAGTAGTCGAGCTCTTTGCCGGAAAAGACGTACTTCGCGTTCGGGAATGTCGGGATCCAGCGGCCGTCCAGGAGCTGGGTGTTCCAGCCCACATGGTCCGGGTGCAGGTGGGTGCACATCACGAAGTCGATGTCCTCGACCGTCAGCCCCGCCCTCGCCAGCGCCGTCATGTAATCGGTGTCGGACTTTTGGTGCCAGTTGGGGCGGGTCGGCCGGTCCTTGTGGTTGCCCACACAGGTGTCGATGAGGATCGTGTGCCGGCCGGTGCGAACGACGTAGGACTGCATCGGGAAGATGAACATCCCGGTCTCCGGATCGAGGCTCAACGGCTCGAGCCAGTGCCGGTTCTCCTCCAGGAGTTCCGGCGTCAGGGTCGGCAGGAACGCGAAAGGGTCGGTGAACGGCAGGTTCTGCTCGATGACCCGGTCGATGCGGAAATCGCCGACGGCGAAGCTGAGCGTCACGGGACCCTCCCTTGGCGGCTGTGTGTCGACCAGTGTCCTCCCGCCCGCATCCGTCCCGCAAGGCCGCGCGTTCCAATACCGATTTCCCGCCGGCTTCGCGCCATGGTATGAGCGGGAAACCCTCAGAGTGTTCACCGATCATGTCGACCCTCCGCCCCGTCACCGTCCCGTCGCCCGAGTCCGCCGCCGCCTTTCTCGACGAGCATCCGGAGGTGGCCACGATCGACGTGCTGCTGCCGGATCTTTCCGGCGTCGTGCGCGGCAAGCGCATCGGGCGCGACCAGCTCGCGCCGACGTTCAAGAGCGGCGCCGCCTTCCCCGCCTCGGTCTTCGGCACCGACGTGACCGGCGACAGCGTCGACTCGAGCGGTCTGGTGTGGGAGCTCGGCGACGCCGACTACCCCTGCTGGCCGGTGGCGGAGTCGCTGGTCCCGGTGCCCTGGACCGCGCGCCCCTCCGCTCAGGTCATGCTGACGATGGCCGAGCCGGACGGCACGCCGTTCTACGCCGACCCGCGCGTCGTGCTGCAACGCGTCGCCCAACGCTACGCCGACAGAGGCCTGAAGCCGGTGGTGGCGCTTGAGCTGGAGTTCTACCTGATCGACCGGGCCCGGGAGGCGCATCTGCCGCCAAGCCCGGCGATCAGCCCGGTGACCGGCTCGCGCCAGTCGACCACCCAGGTCTACGGCCTGGACGAGCTCGACGATTTCGAGGCGGTGCTGGACGACGTCGCCAATGCCTGCCGCCTGCAGGGCATTCCGGCCATGGCGGCCTCGGCGGAATACGCGCCGGGCCAGTTCGAAATCAACCTGACCCATGTCGACGACCCGGTGATGGCCGCCGACCACGCGGTGATGCTGAAGCGGGCGATCAAGGGCGTGGCCCGCGCCCACGGCATGAACGCGACGTTCATGGCGAAACCCTTCGGCGACGAGACCGGCAACGGCCTGCACATGCACGTCAGCGTTCTGGACAGCAACGGCGACAACATCTTCGCCAGCGCGACCGATCCGGAGAATGGCTCTCCCGCCCTGCGCCACGCGGTGGGCGGATTGTGCGGGACGATGAACGACTGCATGGCGATCTTCGCCCCCACCGCGAACGCCTATCGCCGGATCCGGCCGAACTCCTACGTGCCGCTGTCGGCCTGCTGGGGGTACAACAACCGGACCTGCGCGTTCCGCGTTCCGGCGTCCTCGCCGGATGCGCTGCGGATCGAGCATCGGGTGGCCGGGGCCGACGCCAACCCCTATCTCGCCGGCGCAGCGATCCTGGCGGCGATCCTGCACGGTATCGAAACCGAGGCGGAGGCACCGCCGCCGGTGGACGGCAACGCCTACGAGTCGCAGCAGCCGAGCGTCCCGAAGACCTGGGCCGAGGCGCTCGACCGGTTCCACGACAGCGCCTTCATCGCCGACTGGCTCGGCGACGGTTTCCGCCGGGTCTTCTACGCGGTGAAGGAGAGCGAACGCCGCGATTTCGAGGCCGAGGTCACGCCACTGGAATGGCAGTGGTACCTCAAGACCGTCTGAGGCGAGGACGGTCGTGACGCAGCCCAATTCCCAGCCAGACCCCCAGCCAGACCCCCAGGCCGCATCACTGTCCATGTCCCGGCCCCTGACCTGGTACCACGCCACCGCGCGAGCCCCCGAGCGCCCTAGGCTGATCGGCGACCGGCGCTGCGACGTCTGCGTCGTCGGCGGCGGCCTGGCCGGCGTCTCGACCGCCCTGCACTGCGCCGAACGCGGCCTCGACACCGTTCTCGTCGAGGCGGAGACGATCGGCTACGGCGCTTCGGGCCGCAACGGCGGCCAGGCCCTGCTCGGCTGGAGCGCGACCACCGACACACTGGCACGGGCCATGGGCACCGAAGGCGCCGCCCGCCTCCAGGACTGGGCGCACGAGGCGATGGACGATCTGAAGGACCGGGTCGCCCGGCACGCGCCGGATGCCGACCTGCGCTTCGGTTACCTGCACGCCGCCCTGAACGCCCGGCAGCTCGCCACCCTCCGGGCCGGTCGCGAGCACTGGGCACGGCAGGGTTACACCGCGCCGCAGGTGCTCGAGGGCCGGGAGGTGCGAGACTGGCTGGGGACCGACCGCTATGCCGGCGTGCTCACCGATCCCGAGAGCGGCCAGGTCCACCCGCTGCGCTACCTGTTCGGACTTGCCGCAGCGGCGGAGGCGGCGGGAGCGGCCCTGTACGAGCGCACCGCGGTCTGGGACGTCGACGGAACGGTGGTGCGCACGCCGGGCGGCGCGATCACGGCCGACCGGGTGGTCTTCTGCGGCAACGCCTATCTCGCGGGCCTGCAGCCGCGTCTGCGCTCCAAGGTCATGCCGGTCGCCTCGTTCGTCGCCGTGACGGAGCCGCTGGACGAGGCGCTGGCCGGGCAGTTGTTCCCCAAGGACGTCGCGGTCGCCGACTGCAACACCGCGCTGGACTATTTCCGACTGACCCACGACCGCCGTCTGCTGTTCGGCGCGGGGGCGAGCTATTCCGCAAGCACGCCGCCCGAACTGGATGCCTGGATGCGGCGCCGGATCGCCCGGGTGTTCCCGGAACTCTCCAACGTCCGGATAGATCATGTGTGGGGCGGCATGATCGGCATCACCGTGAACCGCATCCCCGATATCGGCCGCCAGTCCGACGTGCTGTTCCACGCCCAGGGTTTCTCCGGCCAGGGCGTGGTCCTGACCGGGCTCGCCGGCAAGGTGATCGCCGAGGCGCTGTGCGGCGACGACACCCGGCTGACGCTGTTCGAGCATGTGCGTCACCTGCCGTTCCCCGGCGGCCCCCTGCGCACCCCCGCCCTTGTCGCCGGCATGGCCCTGGCGAAGGCCAAGGACTGGCTGGACGGCCTGAAGCGGTAGGGCGAACCACGACCGGATGGAACCATCCGGCAGATGGAACCATCCGATCGTCGGTGTCTTTTTTCTCCAGCTCAGAAGAACAACCGTCTCGATCCGAGCCGGTCGTACTCTGTCTCAATAGCCGCAGCCTCTATAGCCGCAGCGCCTCCTCGACCGGCGTGTAGGCGAGGCCGTGGGCATCGGCGACCGCCTTGTAGGTCACCCGTCCCTCGTGGACGTTCAGCCCTTCCTTCAGGTGCCGGTCGTCGGCCAGGGCCTGGCGCCATCCTTTGTCGGCAAGCGCCAGCGTGAACGGCAGGGTCGCGTTGTTCAGGGCGAAGGTCGAGGTGCGGGCGACACCGCCCGGCATGTTGGCAACGCAGTAATGCACCACGTCGTCGACGATATAGGTCGGCTCGGCATGGGTGGTCGGCTTCGACGTCGCGAAGCAGCCGCCCTGGTCGATCGCCACGTCGACAAGCACCGCGCCTCGCTTCATCCGCGACACCATCTCCTCGGTGACCAGCTTCGGCGCCGCCGCACCGGGCACCAGCACCGCGCCGATGACCAGGTCCGCCTGCAGGACGTACTCCTCGACGGCATCGCGGGTCGAGAAGATCGTGTTCAGGGTCGGCCCGAACTGCATGTCGAGCTCGTAGAGCCGGTGCAGCGACTTGTCCAGAATCGTGACCTTGGCCTCCAGTCCCATGGCCATGCGCGCGGCATTTGTACCGACGACGCCGCCGCCGAGGATCACCACCGAGGCCGCCGACACGCCCGGCACCCCGCCGAGCAGCATGCCGTTGCCGCCCTGCGCCTTCTCCAGGCAATGGGCGCCCGCCTGGATCGACATGCGACCAGCGACCTCGCTCATCGGAGCGAGCAGCGGCAGCCGGCCGTGGGAGTCCGTCACGGTCTCATAGGCGATAGCGATGCATCCGCTGTCGACCAGGCCCCTGGTCTGCGCCTCGTCCGGAGCGAGGTGAAGGTAGGTGAACAGGATCTGGCCCTTGCGAAGCCGCGCGATCTCTACCGGCTGCGGCTCCTTGACCTTGACGATCATGTCCGACGTCTCGAACACCGCGTCGGGAGTCGGCAGGATCTTAGCACCCGCCGCTTCGTAGAGATCGTCGTCGAGGCCGATGCCGTAACCGGCATGGGTCTCGACGACGACCTCATGGCCATGCTCGACCAGTTCGCGCACGCTCGCGGGCACAAGGCCAACCCGGTACTCGTGGTTCTTGATCTCTCTCGGCACACCGATCCGCATTGAAGCCTCCTCACGTGGCGCTCGGACATGACAGTCGCGCCAGCGTAGGCGGGCGCCCGTCCCGCTTCAATCGCGGCGAAGGGACGCGCGCCGGCTCTGACGGCAAGAAACGGGAAGCCGGCGCACCGCTGCCGCAATAGTCTGCGATCGCCCCGACCGGAGACAACGGATGCCCCCCGCCGATACCCGCATGACGCCGCTGGACTGGCTCCTTCTGATCGTGCTGTCGATCCTTTGGGGCGGTTCCTTTCTGTTCGGCCGCATCGCCGTCGCCGAGGTGCCGCCGGTCACCCTGGTCCTGGCCCGCGTCGGAATCGCCGCGGCCGCCCTCCACCTGGTGCTCCGCGCTTTCGGCATCACCTTCGCCCCGACCGGCGGACGCTGGCGCGACTATCTGGTCATGGGAACACTCAACAACCTCGTCCCGTTCGGTCTGATCTTCTACGGCCAGATCGAGATCGGCGCCGGACTCGCCGCCGTGATCAACGGCATGACCCCGTTCTGGTCGGCGCTGATGGCCCGCGCCGCCGGGGTCGAACAGCTGCCCGTACGCAAGGCCGCAGGCGTCGTCCTCGGGTTCGCCGGATTGGCGGTGACGGTCGGACCCGCCGCTTTGGACGGCCTGGACGCGCCGCTGGTCGCGCAGTTGGCGGTCGTCGGCGCGACGATCTCCTACGGCGCCGCCAGCGTGTTCGGCCGCCGCTTCGCCGGCGACCCACCCCTGCTCACGGCGACCGGCCAACTGAGCGCGAGCACAGTGCTCGTCCTGCCGCTGGCGCTGGTCGTCGACACGCCGTGGCTGTTGCCGGTGCCGACGCCAGCGACGGTCGGGTCGGTCGTCGCCCTGGCGCTGTTGAGTACCGCGCTCGCTTACATCCTCTATTTCCGGGTGCTGGCCAGTGCCGGTGCCACCAACGCCGCCCTGGTCACCCTGCTGATCCCGGTCAGCGCCATCGCCCTCGGCGCCCTGGTTCTGGGTGAGGCGATCGAGGCGCGGCAGCTTGGCGGGATGGCCCTCATCGCACTCGGCCTGGCGGTAATCGACGGCCGCCTCCTGACGCGCCGGCCCGGAGCTGCGGGAATGTGACGACCGTGTGGGCGCAAGGGGAGCGGCACTCCCCGAGATCGCCACGACCTCCTCTTTAGGTAGATAAAGCTCTAAAATTTTCCCGCAAACCATATGATCGCCGACCCTGCTGCGCGTCGATATGCCGGAGAGGTCCGAAAAACATGGCATGATTTGTCGTCGATCTTCGTTTAATATCTTGGTCATATCGGGAGAGGGCGGGCAAGAAGGGCTCCGCCGGAGTTAGTCATGATGCGAGCATAGAAATGTTCGGCGGAAAGACCTTCGAGATCCTCGTGCTGCGCGAGGGCCGTTGGACGATCGAGGCGACGGCTCAGCACCAGGAGGTTGCGCAGGCGGAAGCCGCGAAGCTTCTGGCGCGTCCGGGCGCCCAGGGCGTGCGGGTCATCAAGGAGTCCAAGGGCTCGATCGACCGGCTCAAGCCCACCGACATCCTCTTCGAGAAGATGAAGCCGAAGACCGAGGACAAGGTCTTCGTCCAGGACATCGACGACGCGCCGGTGTGCCGCGCCCCGGGCGAGCTCTTCTTCGGCGAGGCGCGCAGCACGGTCAACCGCCTCCTCCGCAGCTACTTCGACAAGAACAACCTCACCGCGACGGAGCTGATGCACGCGCCGCGCGAGATCAAGCGGCTGCTCGACGAGGGCACGCTGATCTTCTCCGCCATCGGCAAGGTGTCCACCTTCCAGGTCCGGAAGATGGAGGAGACGACGGTCAACCAGCGGCGCGACGTGCTGTTCGACTTCGTCAATCAGATCCAGGCCCGAGCCAACGCCGCCGCCGGTCAGAAGCTGCCGCGGATCCGCGTGGAAGGGTTCAACGAGGTCGTCGCGCACATCAAGGCCAACGCGCCGCAGGAGCATGTCGATCACCTGATCCGCTTCGCCATGACCGTGGAGCTTGTGGAGAACAGGAGCTTCCTCGGCAAGTTCGGACAGGTCATGGAGTGGGCGTGGCGGGCGGAGGAGCCCGAGGCCCTCGCGGCGATCGACATCTTCGCCTCGGACATTCTCTACAACGTGGAAGTGCTGCGCGACCTGATGGGCAACCAGCGCGAACTCGGCACCGCCCTGGTGACGCTGCTGTGCCTGGCCGAGGGCCGGTCCCTCGACGGCGAGGACGACGCGGACGAGGAGACGGACCTCACCCCCGAGCACAAGGATTTCACCAACCGGACGTTCATGCGCCTGATCGCCGAAGGCCGGCTCCCGGAGAGCAAGGAGGTCCTGGTCGACCGGGTGCGCCGGCAGCTCGAGGGGCTGAGCCCGCTGTCGCGCGGCGACCGGGAGGAGGAGCGCGAGGTTTTCGTCGGCCTGCTCGACAAACTGATCCCGGATATCGACATCGTCGGCGGCCCGCCGATGGCCCAGGCGATGACCGCCCGCCAGTCGACCATCATCAACAAGGGCGGCAACAAGGGAATGCGCGAGGCGGCGGAGACCATGCTGCCGACGCTGCACGATCCGGGACGCAAGACCGGCTATCTCCTCGCCCTGATGGATAGCGAAATCGGCCAGACTGTGCTCCGGAACGACCTGGAGTCCCTGCTCGACAAGCTGCTGGTCGATTCCCAGACCGTGAACCATCTGATCCGCGACAAGCTGCCGCCGAACAAGAAGATGGCGAAGGTCACCTCGATCTATCACCACATCGAGAAGTCGAACCTGCCGCAGCAGCGCAAGGTGACGCTGACCGAGCGTCTGGACGAGCTGCTGGTGTCCTACATCACGGACGGCAAGATCCTCGACAAGCTCGACAATCCGGAGAAGCCGCTGCACGTCCGCGCCTTCATGCTGGTCAGCATGGTGCAGCCGGAGATGCTGCCCAAGGGCAAGGCCTCGAACCTGGCGCGCAACATCATCGTGCGCCACCTGCGCCGGCCGAACTTCGAGGACGAACTGGTCGCCGCCATCCCCGATCCGAGCGAGAAGGCGAAGACCCTTCGGAAATTCCACGAACAACTGCACCGCTGCGGATTCTTCGGCTGACCCCGGATCGCAGCCGCGTCAGCTGAACTCCGCCTCGAGCTCGTCGGCGAAGTCGCCCCACTCGTCGTCCTCACCGGTCTCTGCCGGCGCGCTGGCCCGGGCCTCCTCGATCATCGATTCGAGCAGGGTGTCGTACTCCGCCCACGCATCATCGCGCCGAGTCGCCTTGGCCGCCGCCCAAGCTGCAGCGAGGCCGGTCGAGCGCGCGGCGTGGGTCCGTGCGGCGGCGGCGCGGGCCGCCTCCCCGGCCGCGGCCGCCTGCGGCTCGTCCGCGAGCACCGCGTCCCGCGAGGCCTGACGCGCGGCCCCTCTGGCGGCGACCCTAAGGTTGTCGTTACCCGTCTCCAGAAACCGACGGACCTCGTCGGACATGTCCCAGAAGCCGGCCACGTCGAGGGCCACCCGCCGGGCGAAGGCACGCAGCACGTCCTCGGCGTCGAGTCGCCACAGAATGGTCCGCGTGCCGCAGACGAACTTGTCGGCCTGACGTTCGCCGACGGCCTCGCACTCGACCCGGCAGATCGTGTTTCCCGGCGCGAACTTCAGCGCATCCAGAACCCGCTCGGACGCATGCAGCCCCTGCTCGCACAGGCTGACCGGACCCTCATGGTCCAGCCGCTCTCCGTCGCCCGGTACCGCCGTGCCGTCCTTCAGGGTGTCGTCGACGAAATGCCATGCAAGCACGCCGCACCTCGACCTACTGTCCGTTATCGGTCCTGCGATGGTACAATGACGCACGGGCCCGACAGAAGCCGTTTCCGCGGTCCCACCCATAAACGGGTAGGCAAACAGCCGCCGATATGGAACGATTGTGCTCTGTATTTTCAAGGTCTTGATGGGACTCGGGAAGACGGCCGCCGCATGCCCAAGGTACTGATCGTCGACGACTCAAAGCTTGTTCGGCTCACGATCAAGAACATCCTGGCGCGGGCCGAGGGGTTCGAGGTCGTCGGCGAGGCCGAGAACGGCCGCGAAGGCGTCGATATGGCGCGGGAACTGTCGCCCGATGTGGTCACCCTCGACATCGAGATGCCGGTGATGGACGGGATCGAGTGCCTGCGCCGACTGCGGATCCTGTCGCCGGCCAAGGTCATCGTGCTGTCGTCCCTGACGCATCCGGCCTCGCCGAAGGCAGTGGAGGCCCGGCTGGTCGGTGCCGACGCGGTGATCGGCAAACCGTCCGGATCGGTCAGCAAGGATGTCGACGCCTCGGGCGGCGGTCTGCTGATCGAGACCATCGACCGTCTGCTCGCACCGGCAGGCGATGCACCGGGAGCGGCGCCATGAACGCGGTGGCCGGCCCTGGGACGGGCGGCGGCGAGCCGGACCACATCCCTGTTCTGCTGTTCGTCTCCGACGGGCGGCGTTTCGGCATTCCTCTGTCCCGCGTCCGAGAGGTCGTCGAGATCGAGAAGATGGAGCCGATCGAAGGCGATTCGGACGACTATATCGGCGTGATGGTGCTGCGGGACGAACCTATCCCGCTGGTCATCATGCGGATCCATCCCCAGGACGCCTCCCCCCAGGTCGCCATGTGCATCGTGTTGCAGCGCGCCAACGCGGTGATCGGCCTGGCTGTCGAACGGATCCTCGGAATCCGCGATTTCGGCCCGGCTAAGGCCATGCGCGGGCTGGTCGCCGGCGACGACGTCCAACACGCCTTTCTCGACGAGAACGGCGAACTGGTGCAGGCGGTCGACGCCGACCGCTGGTTCAAGGCCCAGAACACCCTGCCGCTGCTCGCCGACCAGCGTGCCGTCGCCGAGGTCGCCGATCCGGAGGAGAACCGGGTCCGGCAGCGTCCGAAATACATGGCGATCACCGTCGGAGGACGGCTGTTCGCCATCGACTCGACCATCGTCGACCGGGCGATAGACGATATCGGTACCGCCCCCCTGCCCCGACGACCGGGCGTGAAGATCGACTCGGTGATCGAGGTCAGTGGCAATGTTCTGCCGGTGCTGCGCCTGACCGAAGGCGGCTACGACCGCCAGTCGATCCACATCATCGTCAGCCAGTTCGGCCAGAAATGGGCGATCGCGACCGAGGGCGTGCTCGGAATCGTCGACGACGAGAGCCCGCCGGGCCCGGCCGACGAGGAAGGTCAGACCCGGGTCATCACGCACAAGGGAACGTTCCACGAGGTCATCGACCTTTCCGGCCTGATCGCCGCTCACGTTCCGGACTTCCACCGCGGCGGCGACCGGAGCGTCGCGACGACATGACCGGTTTCGACGACAGCAACGCGGAGATGTGGGAACTCTTCGAGCAGGAGAGCGAGGACTATCTCGCCCAGATCGAGGCCAACCTGTCCGGATCCACGTCCGACCTGGAGGCGCCGGAGATCATGGGGGCGCTGTTCCGCGCCATCCACTCGCTCAAGGGCGTGTCGGCCTCGCTCGGGCTCACCGGCATGGAGACCGTCGCCCATGCGGCCGAGGACCTGCTGGACATGTTCCGCAACGGCGAGGCGCGTCCGAGCGAGGCTTCGCGCGACCTGCTGCTGCAGGCGGCCGACGCTCTCGTCGACCTGCGCGAGGCCTGCCTGGAAAGCCGGTCCGACATCGCGGGCGATGCCGGCCTGATCGCCGCCCTGCGGCAGGCGAAGGCACAGCTGAAGGGCGGCGGCGCGGTACAGGCCCCGTCCCCCGCTCCGGCGGCTCCCGCGCCTTACGCCGAACCGGAAGCGGCGGCGCCCCCTCCGCCCCCCGCGCCGGAACCGGAACCGCGACAGCCGCCGGCGCCCGAGCCGGAGCCCGCTGCCGATGAGTCGGCCGCCGCCGGACAGAGCCGGATGGCCATCCAGGTCTCTCAGAAACCGGCCAATCCGGACGAGCCCGAGTTCCAGCCGGGCACCGTCCAGCCGTTCGACGCCGTGGTCACGGCCGAACTCGGCCAACTCGCCGAGGCGCTGGAGAATCCGGCGATGGACACGCTGGACAGCCAGGCGATCGTCTCCTCCATGCTGGCCATCCGGGAAGCGGCGAACGATGTCGGCTATCTCGGCATCGCCGACGTGCTCGGAGAGATTCTCGATGTTCTGGAAGCCGCCGATGGGACCGACCGCACGGCCCTGATCCGAGCGCTCTGCATCTTCATCCACCGCCTGCGGGTGCTCTCCGAACTGGCGGATTCCGGGCTGTCGATGGACGACGTCGACGACAGCATGGCACCGCACATCTCGCGCGAGGCCCGGGCCGTCGTCGACCGGCTGTCGGTGCGCGGCGGCGCGGCGGGCGACTGGGAGCTTGTGGGCATCCTGGCGCGGGCCCTGGGCGTGTTCCGGATCTCCGCCCTGGCGCGCCTGGCAAGCGAACTGACGCTGATCCCCGACTGGCAGACGCGGCCGCGGGCCCTGGAGGTCGTGGACGAGATCCGCCGGGAAAGCGAGGTCATCGGAATCGAGGGGCTGACCGTATCGTCGCTCGACATGCCGAGCGAGACCTACGATCGCCTGCGCGACGAGCTGGCGCTTCTTCTCACCGGCGCCGGCGCGGCGGTGGCCGAACTGCGCAAGGTCCTGGGCGACGATCTTTTCAACAGCATGTCCCCCGCCGCCCGCGACGAGGCGGTGGCGTTCCTCGAGGAGCCTGGGGCGAGGCTGGTGCAGGTGCAGGTCTACGTGCCCGACGGCGCGCCGGGCAGCGGCGAGATCCTGGGCCGCCTCTACCAGCAGCAGGTGATCTCAAACCGGGTCCTGGTCGACATCGACCCCGACCTCTACCAGTTCCTGATCGGCATCATCGGCGACGATGGGCCGGTCGAGGCCGCGGTGCGGGCGCTCGACGCTGACGGCGAGGCGCTGCGGGCATGGACCCTGCTGGTGGTTGGCGACACCCCGGCGGCCGACGCCGGCGCACCCGAGTCCCCCGCTCCAGCGGAGCCATCGCAGATCGCTCCTTCGGCCGCTCCCTCGGCAGCCGAAGACGACGGCCACGTCCTGTTCGTCGACGACAGCTCCTGGGACTCCGCGCTGCATTCCGATTGGTCGCCGGAGCAGCAGGAAGGCTTCTCGCCGCCCTTCGGCAACGCCCCTGCCCCGTCGCGGCAACCGCCCCCCACCGCTGCGCCGCCACGTCAGGCAGCGCAACCATCCACGCCCAGACCGGCCGCGGCGAAGCCGGCTGCGGCCCCGGGCTCGGATTCGCCCGCGGCCCCTCCCCGTGTACCGCCGCAGCAATCCAACCCGCAGGCGGCTACCCAGGCGGCTCCCCGGACCGCGCCGCAGACGGTCACTCCGCCCGCGGCAGAGAGCGGCGTTCCCGCCGAACGCGGCGATACCGGGCCGGCGCGCGGCTCGGGTGGTGCGGGCGGAAGTGTCGGCGGCAGCTCCCTGCGGGTCTCCTCGACCCTGATCGACAGCTACCTCGATACGGTGGCCGAACTCCGCCTGAGCCTGTCGCGGCTCGACCAGGGCGCCTCGGAAGCCGGGTTCGCCGCCACCGCGGCCGAACTCCGTTCCCTCGCCGCCCAGAGCGGCGCACGCAAGGCCGAGCGCCTCCGCGACGCGGCGGCCAGGATCGACGACGCCGGCAAAGTGTTCGCCAACCAGATCGCCCGCGCCGAAGCGACGCTGCGGATGCTGCACTCGGTCACTCTCGACCTGCGGGTCGTGCCCATCAGCATCGTGTTCGGCCGCATGCCCCGCCTGGTCCGCGACCTTGCGCGCTCGCTCGGCAAGCAGGTCACGCTGGAGATCGACGACGGCGATATCCAGATCGACAAGTCCATGGTCGACGCGCTGATGGAGCCGATGGTCCACATGATCCGCAACGCCATGGATCACGGGATCGAGCCGCCGGATCAGCGGGTCGAGGCCGGCAAGCCGGAAAAGGCAACGCTGTCCCTACGCGCCACCCAGCACGGCAACGTCGCGCAGATCATGATCGCCGAGGACGGGCGCGGGCTGAACTCGGCGCGCATCCGCGCGAAGGCGCTGGAGCGCGGGCTCATCACCGAGCAGGACGCCGCCCGCATGACCGAGCGGGAGATCCACCGTCAGATCTTCGCACCAGGGTTCTCCACCGCGTCGGCGGTCACCGAGACGTCGGGGCGCGGCGTTGGAATGGACGTGGTTCTGACCACCCTGCGCCGGCTGGGCGGGGCCATCGACATCGACAGCGAGGAAGGCGAAGGCACGCGCTTCTACCTCAGCTTCCCGGTCTCGGCGGCGCTCCAGCGGATCATCGTGGTCAGCGACGGAGAGCGCGATCTGGGCCTGCCCGAGCGCGCGATCATCGAAGTGATCGAGGTCGACCGCAAACAGCTCCAGACCGTGGGCGAGCGTGCCGGTATCCAGCACCGCGACGGGTTCCTCACCGTGCGCGCCATAGAGACCATGCTCGGCTGGGAAACACCTCCCCCGGCCGTCGACATGAAGGCGTTCCCGGTGGTCATCATCGGCACGCCGCAACGCCGCATCGGCGTCGCCGTTCATAGGGTCAAGCGCCGTCAGGAAGTCTTCATGAAGGAACTGCACCCGGCGCTCAACTCGGTCGACGTCCTGGCCGGCGCGACGGTGATGGGCGAAGGGCAGCCGCTTCTGGTCCTCGATCCGGAGACCCTGATCGCCATCGCCGGCGGGTAAGGACACCGCATACGGCGGCCCCTACCGCAGCGCCATACCCTGTCCGGCCAGCCAGCTCGGGACCTTTTCCAGCGCGGTCACCGTGTCCGCGCCGCCGTTTTCGAACGCCGCCTTGGGCATGCCGTAGACGACGGACGTCGCCTCGTCCTGGGCCAGGGTGCGGGCACCGGCATTGCGCATCGCCAGCAGCCCGTCGGCGCCGTCGCGCCCCATCCCGGTCAGCACCACGCCGATCGCCCGCTTGCCCAACTGCTGGGCGGCGGACTCCATCAGCACGTCGACCGCCGGGCAATGGCCGCCGACCCGGGCCGCTTCGCCCGAGCGGGTCCAGATTCCCTTGGCGTCCTTGTGCAGCCGGAGCTGACGTCCCCCCGGCGCGACCACCGCGAGGCCGAGGCGCAGCGGCAGGTCGTCCTGGGCCAGCGACACGTCCACCGGCGAGGAGCGGTCGAGCCGGGCGGCGAAATCGCCGACATAGGCTTCCGGCATGTGCTGCACGATGACGATGGGCGGGCTGGTGCGCGGCGTCTTCGACAGGATCGCCATGAGGGCGTCGGTGCCGCCGGTAGACGCACCGATGCAGATCACCAGGCCGAGGTAGGGCGATCCCGAGGGAGTGGGCCGCGGCGCGACCGCCACCGGACGCTGCTCACCGGCGGCGGCGATGTGCCGGGCAGCCGTCTCCATCGGCGTCTGCGCCGCCTCCGCGCGGCGCAGGGCGGCGGCGACCCTCGGCGCGGCCGTCGTCATCTGGGCGCTGATGTCCAGATCGGGCACCTCGACGGAGAACGCGCCGGCGCCTCCGAGCGCGACCAGGGCGGACGCGCCGCCGGCCCCCGCGCCGATGGCGATGAAGACCACCGGACGCCCCGCACCGACAGCGGCCGCCACGGCCGGCTTCAGCGTGCGGGCGTCGGCGTCGCGGCCGGCGACCACCACCGCGTCGGCTCCCGACAGCCGGTCCGGTGTCGCCCGCGTCGGCGTGATCGCCGTCACTCCGGCGTGGGTCTTCAGGCCGTCGAGCGACTCTGACACCGCCTTGCGCAGGAGCGGATCGGCGGCGACGACCAGAATACGCAGGTCGCTCACCGCTCGGCCCTCCTGCGGAAGATCGCCGGGCGCTGCTGATCGAGATAACGCCGGGCGAACTCGGCATCGTCGGTATGGCCGATGAACAGATAGCCGCCGGGCGCCAGAAGGTGTGCGAGGGACTGGATCAGGCGCTCGCGCGTGGGCGCGTCGAAGTAGATCATCACATTGCGGCAGAAGATCACGTGAAACCCTCCGCGCAGCGCGCTGAGCGACCCGATCAGATTCAACCAACGGAACATCACGTCGTCGCGGACCGTCTTGACCACACGATAGCTGTCCTCGCCCGCCGGTTCCAGGAACTGGTCCCGCCACAGCTGCGGCATGTGCCGGAAACTCTCGGATCGGTACACACCCTCGGCGCCCTTCCGAAGCGACCGCTTGGCGATATCCGTGGCCAGCACGCCGGCGTCGAGATCCTGGTAGTGGGACCCGAAGAAGGTGCGCAGAGCCATGGCGATGGAATAGGCCTCCTCCCCCGCTGCCGCAGCGGCGCTCCAGATCCGCACATCGCGCGAGCCCTGACGCCTCAGTCGCTCGTCGATCTCGGGCAGGGCGACGGAGGACAGGAACTCGAAATGGGCCGGCTCGCGGTAGAAATAGCTGTGATTGGTGGACAGTTGCTCGACGATGTCGATGAACAGATCGCCGTCGTCGGCCTCCGCCTCCGCAAGCAGGATCTCCAGGGATCCATGGGAGGAGCGGTCGATCAGCGATCGCAGCCGCGACTGCAGAAAGCTCTCCGCGTTGTCGGGCAGAACGATGCCGAACCTTGCGTGGGCAAGACGGCGGAAAGTCTCAAGCGGCACTGGGCAGGCCTCAGTACTTCCCGAAATTGCCCGACGTGATGGCGTCGTCGAGATCCGGGTCCGCCCCGCCCCCGTCCTCGGGCGCGGCCCGGCCCGGTCGCCTTTGTGCCGCGCCGTCCTCGGCCCGAATGTCCGAGTCCTCCAGCTTGAAGCGCGTCATGGACTTCTGCAGGTCGGCGCCCTGGCCGGCGATCGAGGCGGAGGTCGCCGCCATCTGCTGGGCCGCGGCGGCGTTCTGCTGGACGACGGTGTTGAGGCGATGGATCGCCACGTTGATCTCGTCGGCGCCGACGGACTGCTCGTCGCTGGCGGCGCTGATGCCCTGGACCAGGTCCTTCACCCGGGTGATCTCCGGCAGCAGGTCGGTCAGGAGGCGGTTGGTGTTCTCCGCCGCCTCGCGCCCGTCGGCGGAGGCGTCCTGGATCTCGCTGGCCGCCTGCTTGGAGATCTCCGCCAGCCGCGACACCTCGGAGGCGACGACCGCAAATCCTCGGCCATGCTCGCCGGCCCGCGCTGCCTCGACCGAGGCGTTGAGGGCGAGAAGCTCGATCTTGCGGGTGATCTCCTCGACCACCAGGATCTTGTCGGAAATATCCTTCATCGCCGCCGCCGTCTGGGTCATGGCGTCGGCGCAGCGCCCGGCCTCGGTCGCCATGCGCTCGGAGACCTTCTCGGTCTCGTCGGCGTTCTTCGCGTTCTGGCGGATGCCGGCGGTCATCTGCTCCATCGCCGCCGAGGTTTCCTGGATGCTGGAGGCCTGATCGTTCACACCATCGGACACCTGCCGCGCGGTCTGGCGCAGTTCGGAACTCCCCGTGGTGATGCCGTCGGCCACCGACCGGATCGTGCCGAGGATCTGAAGCAGGTTCTGCTGCATGTGCGCCATGGACCCGAGGACCCGCCCGACCTCGTCCTTCGGCCCGGACTGATCGACATCGACGGTCATGTCGCCGGCGGCGATGAGATCGACGGTGGACACCGCGCCGGCCAGGCGCCTGCGAATGCGCATCGCCAACGTGACGCCGATGAGCAGCGACAGGGCGCCGATCGCCACTGCGGCGATGATCAGGTTCTGGATCACCTGATATTCGGCCGACTGGATCTCGCCGACCGAGTCCGCCGTCATCTCGTTCACGCGGTGAACCATGTCGTCGATCGAGACCATCAGCTGATGCTGCGCCTTCTCGATCTCCTCCATCTTGCCGCCGAGCGCGGAGAGGCGCGGGATACGGGCACCGGCGGCCTTCACCAGAGCCCGGTACTGGGTGATCACCCTGCCCGCGATGTTGGCCACGACCTCGCGCTGCTGATGGATGGCGCGCAGCCGATCCTGAAGGTCCCTGTAGGCGTCGGAGCGGTCATCGCCCGCCTCGACGGCGGTGGCGACGATCCCCTCGATCACGCCGAGCTCGGCGTCGACCAGCGCCGAGAACTCGTTGTATCTCTCGATATAGGCTTCGCCGAGATCGGCGCGTCCCTGGCCCGAAACCGAGATCGCGACGTGCAGCGCCAGCTCCTGCTGAAGCTGCGCCTCCGCGACCTTGAAGGCGCTGGCGGCAATCGGTGTCTCGATGGAGGCGATGTGATCGACCTGCTTGGCCACCTTGGCCAGCGAGAAGACCGTATAGGCGGCAAACGCGAAGAGCGCCGCCGTCATGAACACCACAAGCGCGATCAGCTTGGTGGAAATATTGCTCAGCATCTAATCATCCCCCGGTCGACCGGTCAGGCCCGCTCTGCAGCCCGTATTCTGACGGCTGCTCAGAAAAGCGCAATTAGCGCTTTGAATCCGAGGCTTGACCAGCCCTGATGGCCACCCCCGTTCCCATCGTGCGTCGTCAGCGACGGCAAACACGCGCGAATCAGCCCTCGGACGGGATCGCCGCCAACACCACGACGATCACCATCGACAGCGCCATCAGCTTGTTGATGGCAGACTGCACGCCCGGCGACAGGTCGAGGCGCTTCATGAACACCCCCGCCGCCAGCCAGCTCAGGTGCACCGGCACCCAGATCACGTTGATGATGATGAACTTGATGATGATCTCGGTCAGCGGATCGTCCGGCATGAAATGGAAACCGGAGAACAGCGTGGTGTTCACCGCGTAGGATTTCGGATTGATGAGCTGCAGGCCGATTCCGCCGACGATGCCCGGCGCGCTGCGGCGGTGAATGAAGGCGATGCGCGATCCGGCCCAGCCGATGCGGAAGGCCAGATACAGCAGGTAGGCGAGCGAGGCGTACAGCAGCACCGGACCGATCACCGGGTCGGCAAGCACGATCGCGGCGACGCCCGTGACGACGAGAAGCGCCGCCAGGTTGGTTCCGACGAACAGGCCGACAAGGAAGCGGATTCCCGCCCCGGCGCCGAACCCGGCTCCGATCCCTGCTGTGGTCAGCACGCCGATCCCCGGCGTGATGATCAGAAAGAATAGGGCGGCGGCGAAGGTCAGCATGGACGGACCGGGATGCGCGGCCGGATCGCCGCAGAGGGAGGATCGCCGCAGGGGAAAGGACGCCACCAAGCCGGACTGGGGTCCCCGGGTCAACCCCCGACCTCCAGCAATATCCACCCGCGTCGCCGCACGGGTCCCGGTGGACGGGCACGGGAAGGATGCGCCTCTCCTCAAAGGCTCCAATACGGTCATCGTGTCGACGCGAAGCCGGGTTGTGATGGATATCGGGCCGATGTTCGCCCGATACTGCGTGGGGCGGACGCCAGATCCGCACCGGTAACGAGGGGAAGGCGATGACGGTCCGGGCGGTCGACTGCCACATGCACATTTTCGGGGAGCAGGCGCGCTACCCCTTCGCCGAGCCGCGCAGCTACACCGTACCGCCGGCGGGTGTGGACGACTACTGGCGGACGGTTGCCGGAACCGACATCTGCCGTGTCGTCGTGGTGCAGCCGAGCGCCTATGCCACCGACAACCGCTGTACGCTGGACGCACTCGACGCGTTCGGCGACGCCGCCCGCGGCGTGGCGGTGATCGATCCCGACCGGACCGCCGACGGCGATCTCGCCGCCCTGGACGACCGTCGGGTCCGAGGCGTGCGGGTCAATCTGCGCTCGGTCCGCGCCGCCGCCGCGCCGGTCGAGGCGGTCCTGCCCAGGCTCGACCGCCTGCTGGCCGGCAGCGGCTGGCACATCCAGGTGTTCTGCGATCCCGAAACCCTGAGCGCGGTCGCGCCGATCCAGGCCAACCTGAAGGTGCCGCTGGTGCTCGATCACTTCGGCTCGATCGATCCCCTGGGTCCGGCACGGCATGTGGAGGATCTGCGCCGGCTGGTCGACGGCGGCGCGTGGGTCAAGCTGTCCGGCTCGTACCGGATCTCGACCGGCCCGGACGGCAACGGGGTGGCCGATCTCGCCCGCACGGTCCACGCCATGGCTCCCGACCGGATGGTCTGGGCCAGCGACTGGCCGCACACGCCGAAACACGCCGGCGCTACGGCCCGCAGCGACGCGGTCGTGCCGTACCAGAGGCTCGACACCGCCGGCCTGTACCGCGCCGTCGCCGACTGGTTCCCCGACCCGATCGAACGCGCCGCGATCCTGCAGCACAACCCGTGCCGGCTCTACGGCTGGGACGACTGACGGGCCAGCGCTCGGCCACACCGTCGCATTGCAGTGCAACATGCCATAGGCCATACCTGACGGATCGCGACTTTCTGCAGTGCGGCGTGCCATGGCGACTCTCACCGGACTGACCCAGGTCGAGGCGGCAAACCGGCGAGCGGCTGTCGGGCCGAACCGACTGCCGGAACCGAAGACCGCCGGCCCCCTGGAGTTGTTCGTCCGCCAGTTCCTCAGCCCGTTCATCTACATTCTGATGATCGCCGCGGCGGTCTCCTTCGCCATCGGCCAGGTTCCCAGCGCAGTCTTCATCGTCGCGGTGCTGCTGATCAACGCGGTCATCGGCACCGTGCAGGAACATGCCGCACAGAAGTCGGCCTCGGCGCTTCGCCGGATGGTACGGGGGTCCGCCCGAGTGGTCCGCGACGGCAGACCCCGCGTCGTCGACAGCGAGGACGTCGTTCCCGGCGATCTGCTGCTGCTCACCTCGGGCGACAAGGTGGCGGCCGACGTCCGCCTGACCGATACCCAGGGCCTGACCGTCGACGAGTCGATGCTGACCGGCGAATCCCTTGCCGTCGCCAAGAACCTCGCCGCCAGTGTTCCCGCCGGCGCCCCGCTAGCCGAACGCACCGATACCTGCTTCGCCGGTACGGTCGTGACCCATGGTCGGGCCGAGGGCGAAGTCATCGCCACCGGCCTGGCCACGGAACTCGGCTCGATCGCCGGCGAGGTCAGCGCCCGGCGGGTGTCCGAGCCGCCGCTGGTGATCCGGGTACGGCGCTTCACCTACCAGGTCGCGGCCGGCATCGCCGTCGCCATTGCGGCCCTGATCGCGCTGATGGTCGCGGTCGGCGGTTACAACCCGTCGGAGATGGCGCTCATGGCGATCGGCCTCGCCGTCTCCACCATCCCGGAGGGCCTGCCGGCGGCGCTGACCGTGGCCCTGGCCATCGGCATGGACCGGATGGCGAAACACAGCGTCATCATCCGCAAGCTGATCGCGGTCGAGGCGCTCGGGTCCTGCACCTTCATCTGCTCGGACAAGACCGGCACCCTGACGGTCAACGAACTGACGGCGCGCCAGATCGTGATGCCCGACGGCACCGCCTTCGAGGTGACCGGCGCGGGCATCGGCCCCGGAACGATCGAGGACGAGGGCGAGGGTGAGGGCGACGGCAACGGCGGCGGCCCGGCACCGTCGGTGACCGACCACCTGGAACGCCTGCGCGATCTCTGCACCACCGGTGTCCTGGCGAACGAGAGCCACCTCGACTACGCCGGCAAGGACTGGGAGTCCGACGGCGACATCGTCGACGTGGCGTTCCTGGTCCTGGCCAAGAAGCTCGGCCTGTCGCTGAGTGCGCTGCGTTCCGAGCACAGCCAGCTCGAACTGGTTCCCTACGAGTCCGAGCGGGCGCTGTCGGGCAGCCTCATCCGCCGCGCCGACCGCCACGTCCTCCACGTCAAGGGCAGCCCCGAGAAACTGGTCGCCATGTCGACCCACATGCTGACCTCCGACGGGCGGGTGCCGATCGACCGGCCCGCGGTGGAGGCCCGGTTCGAGACCCTGGCGCGGGACGGCTACCGGGTGATCGCGCTCGCCCACCGCGAACTGCCCCAGCCCGGCCCGGCGCTGCATGCCATGGAAGAAATGACCCTGCTCGGCCTGGTGGCGATGATCGACCCGATCCGGCCCGAAGCGAGGGAGGCGGTCGACCGCTGCCGCGCCGGCGGCATCCAGGTGGCGATGATCACCGGCGACCATCCGGCCACGGCGCACGCCATCGCCCGCGATCTGGACATCGCCAGGCCGCACGAAGCCGTCGTCACCGGCGCCGCCCTACGCGACGCCGACTCCCGGGGCCGGGAGGCGGTCGACGCCCTGGTACGCGACGCCCGCGTCTTCGCGCGCATCGAACCGCTGCAGAAGCAGCAGATCGTCGAGTCGCTGATGCGGGCCGGTCATTTCGTGGCGGTGACCGGTGACGGCGTGAACGACGCGCCGGCCATGCACCGGGCCAATGTCGGCATCGCCATGGGCAAGCGCGGCACCGACGTCGCCAAAGAGGCCGCCGACCTGATCATTACCGACGACCGGTTCGCCTCCATCGTCGACGGCGTCGAGCAGGGCCGCGTGGTCTACAACAACATCCGCAAGGTGGTCGCCCTGCTGGTCGCCACCGGGTTCTCGGCCCTGCTGCTGTTCTTCCTGACCGTGCTGACAGGCCTGCCGATGCCGCTGACGGCGGTGCAGCTTCTATGGCTCAACCTGGTCGCGAACGGCCTGCAGGACGTGGCCCTGGCATTCGAGCCGAAGGAGGGCGGCGAACTCGCCCAGAAGCCAAGACGTCCCGGCGAACCGATCTTCGAGCGACGGATCGTGGAGCATGTGCTGGTCATCGGCGGCGCCATGGGGGCGCTGGCCTACGGCACGTTCCACACCCTGCTGACCCTGGGATACGACATCGACATGGCGCGGAACCTGACGCTCATGCTGATGGTGCTGTTCGGCAACATCCATGCCCTAAGCAGCCGCTCGGAGACCCGCTCGATCTTCCGCATCCCGCTGCTCTCCAATCCGTTCCTCGTGTTGGCCGTCCCGATCGCCCAGCTCGTCCACATCGGCTCGATGTACGTGCCGGGGCTGAACGGCGTGCTGGCGATCCAGCCGATCGGCCTGGACGAATGGTCGGCCATGCTGGCGGTGGCGCTGATCCTCCTGGGACTGGAGGAGGCGCACAAGGCCTGGCACCGGCGGGCGGGTCAGACCGCCCCGTAGCCGCCACCGCCGGAGGACTCGGCGATCACACGGTCGCCCCGGGCAAGGCGCAGGTTGGTCTTGCCGGGCAGTTCCCTCTCCTCGCCGTCGGCACGGACCAGGACGATGCGGTACGGCGCGCCGGTCTCCCCACCGTCGAGACCGTAGGGCGGCACCACCATCCGCTCGCACATGGTCGTCAGGGTGAGACCGTCGACCCTCGCCCGGTACACCCGCCGCATGCCGTCGCCGCCCACATGCCGGCCCGCGCCGCCGGTGCCGCGCCTGACCTCCTGGCGCTCGACCCGGATCGGGTACTCGGCCTCGACCACCTCCGCCGGCGTGCCCATGACGTTGGCCATGTGCGCCCGGATCGCCGGCATGCCGTCGCGGTCGGCGCGCGCGCCCTCGCCGCCGCCATGGACCTCGTAGAAGGTGGTCCAGGTGCCGTCTTCGCGGTGGCCGCCGAAGATCAGCAGGCCCGCCGTGGTCGGCCCGCCGGCGCTGAGCCGCTCGGGCGCGAACTTCGCGAAGGCCAGGAACACCGCGTCGGCCACCCGCTGGGCGGTTTCGTGGTTGCCGCCGACCACCGGCTTGTCCGCCCCCGCGTCCAGGATAGACCCCGGCCGGGTGACGATCCTGAGCGGCCGGTAGCAACCGGCGCTCGGCTGGATCTCCGGGCCGCAGACCGCCTTCATGACGTAGTAGACCGAGGCGGCCGTGATGAACCGGGTGGTGTTGATCGGCCCCGGCACGGCATCGCCGGACGCCGAGAAATCGTACACCGCCGCGTCGCCGTCGATGGTCAGGGTGACGCGCACCGGTGTCGGCGGCCCGCCATGGCCGTCGTCGTCCATGAAGTCCTCGCCGGTGTACACCCCGTCCGGCAGCGCGCGGATCGCCGCCCGCATCTGCCGTTCGGCGCGGTCGTGCAGCGCGGCGAACGCGTCCTCGACCGTCTGCGGGCCGTAGCGATCGAACAGCTCGACGAAGCGCCTCTCGGCGGCGCGGGTGGCCGCGACCTGGGCCAGGATGTCGCCGCGCCGCTCCTCCGGCCCGCGCACATTGGCGAGGATCACGGCCAGCTTCTCCTCGTCGGGGCCGTCGGCGGTGACGATCCTGAGCGGCGGAATGCGCAGCCCCTCCTGCCAGGCGTCATAGGCGGCGGCATAGTAGCTGCCGGGCGCGGCGCCACCGACATCGGCCCAGTGCGCAAGGCTGACAGCGAAGGCGACGACCCGGTCGCTCCCCTTGCCGTCCTTGCAGAACACCGGGCGGATCGCCTTGACGTCGGGCAGGTGGTTGCCGCCGACCGACGGCAGGTTAAGCAGCCACACATCGCCCGGCTGCAACCGATCGCGCGGCACGTGTTTAAGGAACTCCTGCACCGTGAAGCTCATGACGCCCATGTGCATGGGGATGTCCTGGCCCTGGGCGATGAGCAACCCGTCCCGGTCCGTCAGCGCCGAAGACAGGTCGCCCGCCTCGCGCAGCAGCGGCGAGCGGGCCGATCGCATGACCACCAGCGACATCTCCTCGGCGATGGCCGAGAGCCCGTTGCGGATCACCTCGAGGGTGAACGGATCGACAGTCATGACGGCGTCGCTCCCTCGATCTGTGCCACCTCGATGTGCAGGTGACCGATGCCGTCGACCCGGAAGCGGTCCGACGGCGGCACGACAATGGTCGACCATTCGTCCTCGATGACCGCCGGTCCCGGTCGCCAGTCACCGGCGGCGAGCGCGTCGCGGGCAAGGCACGGCACGTCGACCGCACCTCCTTCCTCGAACAGACAGCGCCGATGGCGGTCTCCGGCCGGTCGTGTCTCGACCTGCGGCGCGACCGTCGCCGGCTCCGGACCAGAGACCGTCACCCGCAGGGCGGTCAGGTCCCAGGGCTCGTCGGTGCAGAATCCGTACAGCGCCTCGTGGCGGGTCCGGAACGCGCGGCCAAGCGCCGCCGCGTCGTCCAGGTCCGGCGCGACGATCTCGATGGCGTCGCTCTGACCGCGATAGCGCAGCGAGGCCACCACCTCGACCGAGAGCGCGCCGTCGGTGGCCTCGGCATCCTCGCTGCGGAGTTCCGCCGTCAGTTCGGCGATCAGGTCGTCTCTCGCACCTCTGGCCGCCGCGGCGTCCCAGGCGTCGCCGGCCAGGCCGACCGTCCGCTGACGGCCGTAGCGCATCCGCGCCGAAACGCAGCCAAGCGCCGAGAACCCGCTCGACAGGGCCGGCACCACCACCGTGCGGATGCCATACGCCCGGGCCACCTCGACGGCGTGCATCGGTCCGGCCCCACCGAACGCGATGAGCGGACAACGGCGCCCATCCACGCCCCGCTCGACCGTGATCCGACGCAGGGCCCGAACCATGTTGGCGTGGGTCACGCGGGCGATTCCGAGCGCCGCCTCCTCCACCGACACGCCGGCCAATTCGGCGATCGGCCGCACCGCCGTCTCCGCCCGGGCGCGGTCGAGGGTCACGGCGTTGCCGAGCCTGCGGCCCGGTTCGAGATACCCCAGGATGAGGTCGGCGTCGCTGACCGTCGCCTCGGTCCCGCCGCGGCCGTAACACGCGGGTCCGGGGTCGGCCCCGGCGCTCTGCGGGCCGACGAGCAGGGCGCCGCTGTCGAGCCGGGCGATGGATCCGCCGCCGGCACCGATCGACTCGACGGCCAGGATCGGCAACCGGATACGGTAGCGGCCGAGGCGGTGGTCCGAGCGAACCTGCGCCGCGCCGTCGGCGACCAGGCAGACATCGGTCGTCGTCCCGCCCATGTCGAAGGTCAGCGCCTCCTCCGCGCCGATCTGCGCGGCGATCCGGGCGGAGGCGGCCACCCCCGCCGCCGGACCAGACATCGCCAGCATCAGCGGATGACCGCTCACCGCCCCGATTCCCGCCATGCCCCCGGCGGAGTGGAAGAAATGGAACCGCGAGCCGGCCGGCCGTCGCGCCCCGATCTGTGCCAGATAGTCCTGGACGCGACGCATGACGGCGGCACTCAGCACCGTGGTGTTCATCCGCTCGTATTCACGCTGCTCCGGGCTGATCCGATGCGACAGCACGACCCTCGGCAGCCGCCGGCGCAGCCGTTCGCCGAGAAGGATCTCATGCGCCGGGTTTCGATAGGCGTGCAGCAGGCAGACCGCGACCGACTCCGCACCGCTGGCCGCCACCGCATCGGTGATCCTGTCGGCCTCGGTCTCGGTGAGCGCCAGATCGACCGTCCCGTCATGCAGCATCCGCTCGGCAACCGGGAACCGAAGCGCCTCGGGGACCAGGGCCGGCGGCTTCGGAAGCAGATCCAGGCGGTAGAGGTTGTCGCGGGACATCCGGCCGATATCGAGGGTATCGGTGAAGCCCTCGGTCGCCACGAGAGCGGTTTCCGAAAACCGCGATTCGACGATGTCGTTGGTCACCATCGTCGTCCCATGGACCAGCTCGGCGACCGCTTCCCAGGTCAGATCGACGGCCGCCAGACCGGCGATCAGGGCAGAGACCGGATCCCCCGGCACGCTCGGAACCTTCGCGGCCCGCACGGCGCCGCCCCGGTCGCCCGCCGCGGCGTCGACGGCAACGACGTCCGTGAAGGTGCCCCCGATATCGATCCCCACACGCCAGACCGGCTCCATCGCCATCCTCATCACCCATTCGCCCGTCGAACCGAGCACCCTCGGACCCGACCGGGCACAGCCTTCAGTTTCCGGTTTTCGAAAAATATTGCACCGCAAAATTCTAGAGATGCCGGTCCTCGTCGGTCAACACGCCGTCTGCGTCAGGCCGCCATCTCGGTCGCGCGGGCGCACATCTGTTCGGCGGTGCGGACGATTGCGCGGCGGACGTCGGCGGTCGGAACCTGGCGCATCCGCTCGGCGAAACCCACGATGCCCAAGGCGTAGAACACGTGACGGCCGTCGAGCTTCAGCGGACAGGCATAGCTCAGAGCGCCCACATCCATCTCGTTGTCGCAGACCGCGAAACCGGCCTCCCGCACCTCGGCGAGTTGGGCGCGCAGGACGGACTCGTCGACGCAGGTGTTCTCGGTAAACCGGACTCTGGGCTCGGCGAGGATCCGGTCGATGAACTCGGCATCCTGGTTGGCCAGGATGACCTTGCCCGTCGCGGTGGCGTGCATCGGCCACTCCCGGCCCGGATGGATGTACGACCGGAACTCGCCCATCGGCTGCTCCAGGGTCACCGTCTCGACCACGGTGCCGGCCAGCCGGGCGATGAACACGGTCTCTCCGAACTCCGCCACCAGTTCGCGCAGGAACGGCCGGGCGACAGTGACAACCGCTTTCGGGACCGAGGCGACATGCAGCATGCGCAGCAGCCGCGGACCGAGAACGTAGGAGCGGCTGCCCACCGCCTGATCCAACAGTCCGACGTCGCGCAGGGAGTTCACCAGACGGTGGGCGGTGCCGACCTGAAGCCCCGCGGACCGGGCGATATTGCTCAGCGTCATTCCCTCGCCCGATGCGGCCACGGTCTCCAGGATCCGGGCATAGCGACTCAACGGCTTGTCGGGCTTCCCGCTCATCGCCCTCCTCCTCTCGGCGCCCGAAGTGCAATTGACAGGGTCACGATCGTCGCCTTACGGTTTCCGGAAACCGGAATACAATCGCACATCGCAAGCGCGAAACAAAAGCCGGAACAGACCCCCGCGAGGGGTGAACGGGTATCGAGGGAGGATGGGAGACCGGGCACGCCGCACGCGGCGTGAGGATAGGGGGACTGTCGCTTGACCACGGCTTCACCGATTTTCGAGGTGGAAGACGCATCGCTCGCCTTCGGCGGGAACAAGGCCCTCGACTCCGTCTCCTTCTCCATGGCCGCCGGCGAACTGATCGGCCTCATCGGCCCCAACGGATCCGGCAAGACCACGCTGCTCAACGCCGTCGGCTCGATCTATCCGCTGTCCGGCGGAAGGATCTCATTCGAGGGCCGGCGCATCGACGCCCTGTCGATGCATCAGGTGACCCGCGCCGGCATCGGCCGCATGTTCCAGGCGCCGCGCGTCTTCCCGCACATGACCTGCATGGAGAACCTGCTGGCCGCCGGCTTCGCCGTCCGCGCCGACGGCGAGAGCCGCGAGGCGCTGATCCAGCGCGGCGAGGAACTGCTGACCTCGCTGACCATCGACGGTTTCCGAGACACCGTCGCCGGTTCCATGTCGGGCGGCCAGCGGATGCTGCTCCAGTTCGCCCGTACCCTGATGCTGCGCCCGCGCCTGTTGCTGCTGGACGAGCCGTTCGGCGGCGTCCACCCCAAGCTGATCGAGGTCATGCTGGAGCGTATCCGCAGTCTGCATGCCGACGGGCTGTCGATCATCATGGTCAGCCACGATCTGCCGACGATCATGAGCCTGTCCCAACGCATCATAACGCTGGCCAACGGCCGGCTGATCGCCGACGGCACCCCTCAGGAGGTGCGCGAGGACCCGGGCGTGATCGACGCCTATCTGGGGGGCTGAGACATGCTGGTCGTCGAGAACATCACCGCGGGCTACGTGGAGGATGTCGACATCCTCCGGGACGTGTCGCTGGAGGTCGAGACCGGCAGGATCTCGTCAATCATCGGGCCGAACGGATCGGGAAAATCGACTCTGGTGCGGGTGATCTGCGGCCTGCTTCCGGCGCGCCGCGGCGAGGTCCGCTACGGCGACACCAGGCTGACCGGAGTGCCCGCCCACCGGATGGCCGAGCTCGGCATCGCCTATCTGCCGCAGGAACGCACGATCTTCCCGCACCTGACCGTGCAGCAGAACATTGAGCTCGGCGGCTGGACCTTTCGCCGGAACGGGCCGCGCGTCGGCCGGATGCTCGCCAGGGTCTACGAACAGTTTCCGATCCTGGCGGAACGCAAGGGCATCAAGGGCGGCGATCTGTCGGGCGGCCAGCAGAAGATCCTGGAGATCGCCCGCGCGCTGATGATCGAGCCGGAACTGCTGGTGTTCGACGAGCCCACGGTCGGGCTCGCACCGATCATCGCCAAGGAAGTCTATGACACGCTCGAACGGCTGAAGGCCGAGGGCATGACGGTGCTGCTGGTGGATCAGAACGTCCGCGAGGCAGTGCGTATCGGCGACCACGTGTACGTCCTCGAACTCGGCAGGAACAAGGCCGACGGGGCGCGCGACGCATTCGCAGGGGACCTCCACGCCCTGATCAAGGACTGGCTGCAGATCTGAGACGGGCGTGGTCGGAAAGCAACATTGGAGGCTTCATCATGACTGCAAGGACGACAAGACTTCTCGCCGGTCTGCCGCTGCTGGCGGCGCTGGCGATGGCCGGCCCCGCGGCCGGCGCGGACACCATCAAGGTCGGCGGCCTGGCGCCGCTGTCCTCGCCCGGCGCCTACCAGCAGGGCAAGGAACTCGTTCTCGGGCTGCAATGGGCCGTGGATGACTTCAACGCCGCCGGCGGCCTCGACGGCAAGATGGTCGAGCTGCTGGTCGAAGACACCCAGGGCAAGCCGCCGGTCGGCGCCACCGCCGCGGAGAAGCTGATCACCAGCGAGGGCGTGGTCGGCCTCGCCGGCGAGTACCATTCTTCCGTCTGCTCGGCCGAGATCGAGGTGGCCAAGCAGCACGGCAAGCCGTTCGTCATCGCGTCGTGCTGGTCGGACAACCTGACCGAGGCCGGCTACGCCGAGGTGTTCCGCACCAGCGTCTACTCCTCCAAGCTGGCGGAGAACATGGTTGGCCTCGCCGCCGAAGCGGGCCTGAAGAAGGTCGCCGCCATCGTCGAGGATTCCGACTACGGCGTGGGCATCGCCAAGAACATCGAGGGCGCGATCGCCAAGCTCGGCGTCGACATCGACTTCTCCTACGAGGTGGTCGAGAAGACCGGTAAGGATTTCGTGCCGGTCCTTCTCAAGTACAAGACCCAGGTCAAGCCGGAGATGATCATCTCCGCCGTCACCCAGCCCGGCGGCTTCCTGGTGCTCAAGCAGGCGCACGAGATCGGCTTCGCGCCGTCCTCCGACACCCTGTTCCTGGACGCCACCTGCACCTCGCAGAACGACGTGGTGTTCTGGGAGGCGGTGAAGGGCGCCGGCAAGAACGTCCTGCTGTCCTGCCCGTTCAGCCCGAGCGTCAAGCTCACCCCGCTCGGCGAGACGATCAAGGCGCGCTACATCAAGGAGTTCGACCGCGAGCCCAACTACGTGGTGCTGCAGGGCTACGACAGCATGCAGGCGCTGCTCGAGGGCATGAAGGCGGCCGGCTCCACCGAAGGCCCGAAGATCGTCGAGGCGCTGAAGACCCTCTCCTTCGACGGCTCGCGCGGCCCGGTCAAGTTCGAGACCGGCCCCGGCGTGTGGACCCAGCAGTGGAAGGACGTCCCGACCTTCATCTTCCAGTACACGGAGGTCGATCAGGCCGCGGGCGACGCCTCGGTTCTGTACCCGCCGGCGTTCAAGACGGCCGACATCCAGAAGTAACGCCCCATCCTCACGTGCCGGCATGGCGGTCCAGGCCGCCATGCCGCCTCCCAGGGAGTGCCCCGTGGACGTCTATGTCCTCTCGCAGATCGTCAACGGCCTGATCTTCGGGCTGATCTACGGCCTGATCGCGCTCGGGCTGACGATCATCTTCGGCATCATGCGCGTCGTGAACTTCGCCCACGGCGAGTTCCTGATGCTCGGGGGGTACGCCCTCTACCTGTTCACCGTCACCTTCGGCCTGCCGCCGCTGGTCGGCCTGCCGCTGAGCATGGCCTGCGTCGCCGCCTTCGGGGTGGCGACCGAACGCGTGCTGCTGCGGCCGATCTATACCACGCGGATCGAACGGCCCGAGGAATACGCCATCATCCTCACCTTCGGCCTGTCGCTGTTCCTGCAGAACGGCGCCCTGGCGACGGCCGGCGCCTACGAGTACACGCCGGAATCCTTCTGGCCCGGCTCGGTGCCCGTGATCGGCGACCTCTGGCTGTCCGGCGACCGGCTGTTCGCCGCCGGCATGGCGGTGGTGCTGATCGTCGCCACCCTGCTCGTCATGTATCGAACCTGGCTCGGTCGGGCGCTGATGGCGACCGCGCAGAACAGGGTCGGCGCCACGGTGTCCGGCATCAACGCGATCGCCATGAACATGACCGCCGTCGCCCTCGCCGGCCTGCTTGCCGGCGCCGCCGGCGCGCTGCTGTCGCCGATTTTTCTGGTCTATCCCGATGTCGGCGTGGTGCCGGTCGTGAAGGCCTTCGTCATCCTGGTGCTCGGCGGCATGGGATCGATACCCGGCGCCGTGGCCGCCGCCCTGATCCTCGGCCTCGTGGAGAGCCTGGGGTCCGTCTACATCTCGCTCGCCTATCGCGACGTTTACTCGTTCCTGGTGCTGATCGCGGTTCTGCTGATCCGCCCCTATGGACTGTTCGGACAGAAGGAGCGGCGCGCGTGACGCGGTTCGAGAAACTGGCAGCGGTCGTCGCCCTGGCGCTCGCCCTCATCGTCCCCCTGGTCTTCGACAGCTACCTGATCCGGGTCGGCGCAACCGCGCTGTACTTCATCATCCTGGCGTCGTCGTGGAACCTTCTGCTGGGCTTCGCCGGCGTGCTGTCCTTCGCCCAGGCCGCCTTCGCGGCGGTCGGCGCCTACACGTCCGGACTGATGTGCCTGTATCTCGGCGTGCCGCCGATCCTGGGCGTGATCTGCGGCGGTCTGCTCGCCGCCGCCGTCGGCTGGGTGCTGGCCAGGATGTGCCTGCGCCTGCGCGGCCCCTATCTCGCGCTGATGACCATCGGCTTCTCGGAGATCCTGCGCCTGGTCCTGCAGATCGAGCACGAGTTCACCCGCGGCTCCCTCGGGCTGGAGATGCCGTATCTGTTCCCCATGGACGAACCCAACCACGCGCTCGGTTATCTGGTGATGCTCGCCCTGGCGATCGCCTGTCTGGCGGCGATCTACAAGTTCGTGAACTCGGAGGCCGGACTGTATCTCAAGGCGATCCGGGAGGACGAGGACATCGCCCAGGCCATGGGCATCGATACGGTGAAGTGGAAGACCAACGCCTTCGTGGTGTCGGCGCTGCTGGCCGGACTCGCCGGCGGCCTCTTCGCCCATCTCTTCGTCCAGGTGATCGCTCCGCAGATGCTGCTTCTGTCGGAAATGGGCCTCATCCTGGCGGCCACGATCGTCGGTGGCCTTGGCACGCTGGCGGGACCGGTGATCGGTGCGGTGCTGCTGGTGGTCGGCCAGGAGGTGCTGCGCGAGATCAGCCCGCATGCCCACCTGCTGCTGTTCGCCGCCCTGGTGATCGTGGTGATGAAGTTCTTCCGCCGCGGCTTCTTCGGCCTGGTCCAGGATCGGCTGCGCGACCGCGGCCTCATCACCACGGTCCCGCCCTTCACCAAGCCATAGCGTCCCCGGGCGCAGGGATCCTCTCCCCGAACGTTTCGCCGAAACTCTCGCGTTCCTACACGAAATCTTAAACCCGACCGGCCAATCTCTCCAGGCGACGTGAGCCAGGAAACGAAGCCGCATGCGAAACAACCTGAAATCACTTCTGAAGAGAGCCAGGTGGCGCCGACCGGCGAATTCGGCCCGGCCGGAAGCCCGCGACCGTGACACCACCTCTTTGTCCCGAAACTCCGACGAGTCCGTGGTCGAGCAGAGCCTCTCGTACTGGGAGCGCATCCGCGGCGATCGTCCGGCCCCTCAACGGTCCGATTTCGACCCGGTCGACGTGCCGCACCTGCTCCCGCACGTCATCTTCTTCGAAGTGGTCGACGGCGGCGCCGATTTCCGGTTTCGCGTGATCGGCGACGTGCCACGGGCGAGCTTTTTCGAGAATTACACCGGACGGCTGATGAGCACCCTGCCCCACGTCACGCCCGACGGGCAGATGCTCCGCAATCTGCGGGACGCCGTGCGCGGTGGCAGACCCGTTCGGACTCCCGTGGACTATGTCGGCCCGAACGACGGCTTCATCAAGAACGACGAGGTGCTGCTGCCGTTCACAGATCCCGGCGGCCGCGTCACCCATATCCTGACGATCTTCGAGCTGGTCGACACCCGCAGGGCCTGAGACGTCGCACAGCGCATGCCGGCCCGCCGCTTCGCTTCGCCGACTTCCGATCCGCGGCTCCGGGCCTATACTCCCGCACCTCACGCTCCGGGAGCCCTGCTATGTCCACCCCGACACCGACGTCCGGCACGACGCCGGCGGACCCGCTGACCATCGGCATAGTGGCCTGTTCGTCGGAAGGGGCCGCCCTGTGCTACCGAACCATCTGCGCCCGGGCCCCGGCCCTGCTCGGCCCACATGCGCATCCCAAGATCGCACTTCATGGCGAGTCGCTGGCGGACTACGTCGCCGCGCTCGACGCCGGCGACCTCGACGGTGTCGGCACCCTCATGCTGCGATCGGCGGAGAGGCTTGCGGCCGCCGGCGCCGACTTCCTGATCTGTCCGGACAACACGATCCACGCCGCCCTGCCGCTGATCCGGGAGCTCTCACCCCTGCCATGGCTGCATATCGCCGAGGAGGTGGCGGCGGCGGCCGAAGCCCGAGGGGTGCGCAGGGCCGCCCTACTGGGCACGCGGTGGCTGGTGGACAGCGCCGTCTATCCCGATGCGCTGGCAGCACGGGGCATCGACTTCATGCGTCCGGATCCGACCGAACGGGACGAGGTTGCCCGCATCATCATGGACGAACTGGTGCGCGACATTCAGGTGCCGGAATCGATCGACCGTCTCCGCGACCTCATCGACCGGATGGGCGAACGGGGCTGCGACGCCGTCGTGCTCGGCTGCACCGAACTGCCGCTCGTTCTGTCGGATGCGAACAGCGGTCTTCCGACCCTGGACTCCACGCGGCTTCTGGCCGACGCCGCCCTGCGCCGGGCGACGGGAACGCCCCTCTAACCGCCCGCCGCCACGAGATCGTTGACCGCAGCGGGGATGGCCGTCCGCCCCTCGTACTCCGCCCGCGTGTCCTGGAACAGCTTGACCAGGGCATCCATGACGACCCGGACACGCGGCAGCGAACGCATGTCGCGGTGGACCAGCATCCACTGGTCGACGACGACGTCCTCCAGGATCGGCGTTATCCGGACCAGCGCCGGGTCGCTATCGCCGAGAAAGCAGGGCAGGACGCCGACGCCGTGGCCGTTGCGGATGGCCTGATACAGCACCACGCCATTGTTGGTCCGCACCTCCGGTGCCGTGCCGGCCAGCAGGTCGATCTGCCACTGCTGTCCGGGCATGTAGACGTGGTCGTCATCAAAGCCGACCCAGGGCAACGCCCGAAGCGCCGCCGGACCGCCGTCGCTCGATGCCGCGAGGCTGCGCACCCCGTAGACGGCGTAGGCGAAGCGGCCGAGCTTGCGGCCGAACAGGCTGGCGCTGTCGGGCACCGTATTGCGGATCAGCAGATCGGCCTCCCGGCGCGAGAGATTGGCCGAGATATGGGCGACGGAAATCTCGAACTCGATGCAGCGATGGTTCTCCCGCAGTCGCATGAGGTGACGGGACACGAACTCCGCCATGGTCTCGTCGACCGAGATCCGCACGGTGCCGAGATGGTTGTCGACCAGGCCGGCGCTCCGTCGCGCGAGAGACTGGGCTGCCTGCTCCATGGCCCGCACCTCATCCAGCAGATGGGTTGCCGCGAGCGTCGGTACGAAGCGGTCGGGCATGCGGTCGAACAGGCGCGTTCCCAGCTCGTCTTCCAGCGCCTTGACCCGCCGGGCGATCGTCGGATGGCTGACCTTCAGCCGGCGTGCCGCCGCCGTCAGACTCCCCTCCTCGGCGAGCGCCAGAAACACGCGCAGATTGTCCCAGTCTCCGATCATCGCGTCCTCCGGTGACGGCGCATGCCGCCCAGCGTGTCATGTTCATTGGATATTGAACGTTCACACCGCACTGCATCAATGTACATAACCGTTCAGATGCTCTTCGCAATCGTTCATGCGACTTAGAGGCATTAAAGTTTAGGCTGATCTAGATCCTGATCGTTCGAGGACTGACATCATGCATTTCGAGACGCGTCTCTGGGCCTTCACCGAAGGCGTGCGCTGGCGTATCGCCTTCGCCGTTCTGGTCGGTCTCATCGCAGTCGGTCTGGGCGTCGCCCGGCTGGCGCTGCTCGGATGGCTGATCGGCCGGGTCTTCGCCGGTGACACGATCCAGGAACTGGTCTGGCCGATCGTCGCCATCGCCGGGGTGATGGTCCTGCGCGGCGCCTTCGAGCACTGGCGCAACACCGTCGCGCACCGGACCGCCTCGATCGTCCAGAAGAGGCTGCGGCGCAAGCTGTTCGACAAACTGGCCGAACTCGGCCCCGCCTATGTCGGGCGCGAGCGCTCCGGCGGCATCACCCTGACCCTCGTCGACGGCGTCGAGCAGCTCGAAACCTATTTCGGGCAGTACATGCCTCAGGGCCTGGTCTCGCTTCTGACACCGGTGCTGATCTTCGCCTTCACCGCCTTCCTCGACTTGCCGGTGGCCGCCGTGCTGCTGGTCTTCGCGCTGATCGCGCTGGTGGCGCCGGCGCTCTGGCACAGCCATGACGAGCGCAATTCGCTGAGTCGGCAGAAGGCCTATGCCGCTTTCGCCGCCGAGTTCCTGGACTCCATCCAGGGACTTCCGACCCTCAAGGCGTTCGGCCAGAGCACCCAGAGGGCGGAAACCCTGGCGATCAGGGCCCGCGAGCTGTTCCGGCGGACCATGTGGGTCCTGGCGACCAACGTCCTGTCCCGCGGCATCACCGACAGCGCCATCGCCTGCGGCGCGGCACTCGCCCTGGCGGTCGGCGCATGGCGGGTCGAGGCCGGGCTGATGGACCTGCCGGAACTGCTGATCATCCTGATGCTGGGCGTGGAGATCTTCCGTCCCATGCGCGAACTGCGCAACGTGCTCCACCAGGGCATGGTCGGGATGTCGGCGGCCAAGGGCGTGTATCACCTGCTCGACGGCGAGCCGACGGTGGTCGACGCACCGCACAACCCGCGCGCCGACGCGCTCTCGCCGACCGTGGCGTTCGAGGGCGTCGGCTTCCGCTATCCGGGTGCCCGCCGGGTCGTGCATGACGGGCTCGACTTCACCGTCGCCGCCGGCGAGCGCATCGGCCTGGTCGGCCCCAGCGGTTGCGGCAAGTCTTCGGTCGTCCGCCTGCTGCTCCGGTTCTTCGATCCCGAGCAGGGCCGCGTCACGATCGGCGGCGTGGACCTTCGGGAAATGTCGTTCGAGCAGATCCGCTCGCGCATCAGCGTCGTCAACCAGGACACCTTCCTGTTCCACGGCACAATCGGCGACAACATCCGCATGGGCGCGCCGGACGCCACGGAGGCCGACGTGATCGCCGCCGCCGAGGCGGCCAACATCCACGGCTTCATAACCGGCCTGCCCAATGGATACGACACCGTGGTCGGCGAGAAGGGCATCAAGCTGTCCGGCGGCCAGCGTCAGCGCGTGGCCATCGCCCGTGCCCTGCTGCGCGACACGCCGATCCTGGTGCTCGACGAGGCGCTCAGCGCCGTCGACGCCGAGAACGAGGCGGTGATCCAGGACGCACTCAACCGGCTGATGAAGGGCCGCACGACCCTGGTTCTCGCCCACCGGCTGTCCAGCGTGATCGACTGCGACCGCATTCTCGTGCTCGACAAGGGCAAGGTCGTCGAGGAAGGGCGACACGACGCGCTGATGAACCTTGGCGGAGTCTATGCCGACCTGATGGCCGAGCAGGCCCGGGAGTCGCAGGTCGGCGAGGCCGACGCGACGATCGGTCCGAGAGCGGCCGCGGAGTCGCTCGCCTCGGTTCCCGGTGGCGCCAAGCAGGCTCCGACCGAGGGCATCATCAGGGCCGAGGGCCTCAGCTGGTTCCAGGTGGTGAAGATCCTGATGGGAACCATCCTGCCCTGGTGGGGCAAGCTGTCGCTGACCTTCACCTTCGGGGTGCTTCGGGTTCTGGCGTTCATCGGCGTTGGCGTGTTCAGCGCGCTGACCGTCCTGGCACTGAAGAACGGCGAGCCGTTCGATCACTGGCTGATCGGGCTCGCGGTGGTCGCTCCACTGTCCGGCGTGCTGCACTGGCTGGAATCCTGGCTCGCCCACGACATGGCGTTCCGTCTGCTGGCTGAAATGCGGATCGATACGTTCCGCAAGCTGGATGCCCTCGCCCCCGCCTATCTCGTGCGGCGGCGGACCGGCGACCTGATGTCCCTCGCGACCCACGACATTGAGTTGATCGAGTACTTCTTCGCTCACACCGTCGCCCCGGCCTTCGTCGCCGTGCTGGTGCCGGCCGCGGTGCTGGCGATCCTGGCCGGCGAGAGCGTGTGGGTCGCGGTAGCCCTGGCGCCGTTCCTGGTCGCGGTCGCGCTTGCGCCATTCCTGATGCGGGGCAAGGTCGACCAGCTCGGTTCCGAAGCCCGGGAGGCTGCGGGCGAACTCGGCGCGGTCGCCGTCGACTCCGTCCAGGGTCTGGGCGAGATCGTCGCCTTCCAGCAGGAGGATCGTCGGGGCCGGCTCATCGAGAGCCTGACGCAACGCCACATCGACCTGCGCCTGCCGTTCTTCAAGGAACTGACCCTTCAGCAGAGCCTGCTTGAGGTGTTCACCGGTCTCGGCGGCCTCGCGGTGGTGGTGACCGGCGCGGCCCTGGCATCGGCGGGCGCGATCGACCCCGGCGTCCTGCCGCTGCTGACCCTGCTGGCCATGGCGGCGTTCCTGCCCGTATCCGAGATCGCGCAGATCGGCCGTCAGCTCGCCGACACGCTGGGCGCGACCCGGCGCTACTACGGTCTCGCCCACGAGCCGGTGCCGGTGACCGACGGGCCGGGCATCCCCGCGTCCGAGGGACCGGCCTCGATGGCGCTGGAGGGCGTGTCCTTCGCCTATCCGGGGCAGCACCGGTATGCGCTGAACGACATCACACTCGAGATTCCCGCCGGCGCGACAGTGGCCCTGGTCGGAACGTCCGGGGCCGGCAAGACGACCACGGCACAGCTTCTCATGCGCTTCTGGGATCCCGACACCGGCCGGGTCACCATGAACGGAACCGACCTCAAGGAGTACCGGTTGGACGACCTTCGCGGCCGCATCGCCCTGGTCGCCCAGGACACCTACCTATTCAACGACACCCTGCGCGCCAACGTCATGGTCGCCAGGCCCGAAGCCACCGACGACGACCTCCTGGCGGCCATCCGTCATGCCTCGCTGGAGGATCTCGTGGCGACGCTGCCGGACGGGCTCGACACCCAGGTCGGCGAACGCGGAACGTCTCTCTCGGGCGGGCAGCGCCAGCGCGTCGCCATCGCCCGCGCGTTCCTCAAGGACGCGCCCATCCTCGTGCTGGACGAGGCGACGTCTCACCTGGACGCGGTGAACGAACAGGCGGTGCGCGGCGCCCTGGACAAGCTGAAGGCCGATCGCACCACGGTGGTCATCGCCCACCGGCTGTCGACCATCCGTGACGCCGACAAGATCGTCGTTCTGGAGGAGGGTCGGCTGATCGAGGAAGGCGGGCATGACGCCCTGCTCGCCAAGGGGGGGCTCTATGCCCAGCTGGTCTCCCGCCAGCTCGCATCCGCCTGGGCGGCGCAGTAGCCGGCGGGGAATCAAACCCCGCGGCCGAAGCCGCGGGGTTGCCCGACGGAACCGGATGGCGCTGCGGAGAGCTGTGAGAACTCCGGCTCCGCCAAGCTTGGTCCGTCAGGGATCCTTACTGGTCGGTCGACCTATTCGAACCGGGCAATCCGGTACACGGCTCGCTCCGGGTCGGCCGCCTCGACGCTCGACGCGGGGCCGACGGCCACGGCGACCTGGGAAAGGCCAGCCATAAGAGCGGCGCTCAAGATCGTCGTCACCAGCTTGGTCTTCATGTCACTCTCCTTGGATCGCGATACTGTCTAGCGGTGTCCTGGGGGAGCTGCCCACCGGCGCCGACCCTGATGGCGCCGGTGGGGCCCCACTGTGGAGGCGCAGGGAGGGAGATGGGGAAGCCCCTGCGGCCTCCGGGAGATGGTTTTCGGCGTATCAGGCCGCGACCGCGACCTCGTCCAGCCGGGTCTTGAGGGTTTCGCGGCCCCGCGACAGGCGGGACATCACGGTGCCGACCGGCACTCCGAGGCGGTCGGCCGCCGCGCGGTAGGACATGCCGTCGATGGCCACGAGACGGACGACGTCGTGCTGCTGATCGGGCAGGTCGGCGACGGCGCCCTCGAGCTCGCGCACCCGGTGGCGCTGATACTGGTTCGGCTGAACGCCCAGGTCGGACTGAACATCGTCGAGGTCGACCGTCGGTCCCTGACGCTTGCGGCGGGCGTAGTCGTCGGCCACCACGTTGCGCACGATCCGGTTGAGGTAACCGCGCCAGTTCTCGACGGTGCGGCCGTCGCGGACGTAGACCATGGCCCGCAGCAGAGCTTCCTGGACGATGTCATCGGCGTCCGGACGGTTGCCGACCATGCGGCGCGCGGTGCGCTGAACGCTGGAGTAATGTTCCTTAACCTGGGTCTCGGTGATGGTCATCGTTCAACTCCCAATGCTTCCTCAAGATCCGGCCTGCGCCGTTCATGAGATAGAGATGGCAGGTGGGCTGTGACCTTGCTGGGCCAGGGCTGTGACAAGTATGCGCAGGGTTGTGATCTGGCTGTGACCGATACGCCAAGACGGTGGCGAAAAAGGTACAGGGCCCGCCGAAGCGGGCCCTGACCGGTCCTAGACGCCTTGCCGCTTGTCCAGAGTCACGGGCCCGAAGCTGCTGTCCCCGAAGCTGCTGTCACGGTGCGGGGTGCGGGGTGCATGACTGACACGTGCCAGGCGGCTGCGCCGTTAGCGCGAGTCCGTCAGCGCGAGTCCGCCAGCGGCAGTTCGATCGTCACTTCCAGCCCTTTCGGCTCGACGTTGTCCGCGACGACGCGACCGTTGAGCGCCTCGACATTGCGGCTGACGATCCACATGCCCAAACCGAAATGCCCGGGGCCGCCCTCGTCCATGGCCGAGGCCGGACGCTTCGAGAAACCTTTCTCGAAGAGCTGGGCAAGCACTTCCGGTGTCGCGCCCGGCCCCTCGTCCCGCACGGTGATGCGAACGGTCTTGCGACCGCACGTCAGGCGAACCGATACCGTCGTGCCCTTCGGAGCGAAGCCGACGGCATTCTCGATCACGTTCTCGAAAACCGTCTCCAGCATCTCGTCACTGCCGAGCACGGTGGCGGACGCCGAGATCTCCGATCGCAGATGGATCCCGCGCGCTTCGCAGGGGCCGTCGAAATCCTCGCACAGGTCGCGCAGGAGCGTGTCGACACGAACCGGCGTGCGGGGCGGCGCGGCGAACTGGGCGGTGGCCTCTGTGGAGCGCTGACCCGCGACGATCAGACTGCTCAGGCGCTGACGCGACTGATCGATGATGCCGAGCATGCGATGGGCGCGGGCATTGTCCTCCGGCACCGCACGGCGCAGCGCCTCAAGCGACTGGGCGATGGTCCCGACCGGAGTCTTCAGCGCATGCACCTGTTCCTCCGCCGAGCTGCGGATGACGGTGGCGACGCTGTTCAACCGCTGCACCATGGCGTCGAACTGACCGGCGACGCCGTCGAGTTCGGGCACCCGGTTGAGCGAGCGGAACGAGCGACCGCCGCTGCCTCCGGAGGCGATCCGTCGGGCGTGGCGCTCGAACCGTCGCAGGGCGGCCCGCATGTCCAGAAGCAGCAGGATGAACACCGAGGCCATGATCACGTAGATGACCGTGGCGGCGATCACCTCCGGGCGCCGCCAGTACGGTTCGGTCAGGGACTCCGCGACCGGATCGCTCAACGACAGGGAGGCGATGAGCGCCCAGCACCCCTGAACGGTCTGGATCGGCGTGATCGACACCAGCAGCTCGCGGCCCGCCTCGGGGTCCGTTGTGACGCGGCCGAGTTCCACCATGCCCGAACACGACGACCACACATCGTCCAACAGGCCGGAATCCCGGAAAAGCTTTCCTTCCCGTTCGAGCTGGTCGGCGCTGGCGGGCGGCGCGGCAGCGACATAATACAGGTCGGGCACATTGCCGGCGTCGCTGCCCGAGACCGCCGGGCTGTACAGCAGCCGGAGGCCCATTCCGGTCGTCTCGAACAGCTGCAGACGGTCCGGAATGTCGCCGAACACACCCGACTCCGCTGTTCCCAGGTCGTTGGCCAGCGCCTGGGCGATCGCAATGCCGTGGTTCCGCACGCTCTCGACCATATAGGTCCGGCGATCCTCGTCCGCCGTCTTGAACCGACCGTAAAGCACCAGCGGCACGATCAGGAACAGGACCGAGACGATCACCAGCTTGGCGGCGATCGACCGGCTGAACTTCGACAGCATGGACGATGAGTTACCGTTGTCCACCGCCGGCTACTCCGGCTCTCGCCAGCGATAACCGAACCCCGGATAGTTCTCGATCTGCTCGAAATCGTCGTCGATGTCCTTGAACTTCTGTCGGATCCGCTTGACGAAACTTCGCACGTTCGCGCGGTAGCCTTCGCCACCGGTGCCGACGAAGAAGTTCTCTCCGTGCACCAGGTTGTACAGGTCGCGGTATTTCACGTCCCGCCCCGGCTGCGAGGCCAGTTCGTCGACCAACTGATACTCGGTGAGGGTCAGCGGCACCTGCTCGTCGTTCCAGAAGGCGCGGCCCGCCGCCCGGTCGAGGGTGAGCGCGCCGACGACCAGTTCGTCGCCGTCGTCCTCGTCGCCGGAACCGTCGGCGTTCTGGGCGGAACTCCGCCCTCGAACCCCGGACAGAATGATCTTCACCCGGCGCAGGACGATCGAGAAGCTCCGCGACTTGTCGACGAAATCCACCGCACCGGTGGCCAGCGCCGACTCCTCGAAGATCTGGTCGGTCAGGCTGGTCAGGATGATCGCCGGCAGCTTGAAACCCTCGCCGTTCATCGCCTTCAGGGTATCGAGCCCCGACATCCCCGGCATCTTCCAGTCGAGGATGACCAGGTCGAAGTTCGCATCCTGGGACAGCCGCTGCATCGCCGCCTCGCCGGATTCCGCCGTCTCGGTCTCGATGCCGTTGTCCTCGAGATTGATCGCCAGCGTCTCCAGAAGGAGCGCATCGTCGTCGACGATCAGCACGCGGGCGGGCGGACCGGCCGGCATCAGGACTTCCGTGTCCTCGTAGCGAGCCTCGTCAAACATGACCGACGCTCCCGATCGCCGAGCGACGCGGGCAGGACCTTGTGTCCCAGAACCGAGTAGCGTGCGGCGGCGACCTGTGGAAACAGATAGAGCTCGACCGAACAGGCGCCTTCCCGGTAGATCCAGACCATGCCGGGCGGCTGGTCGCGCACGTCGTCCGCCGGCCCGAGACGGGCCAGGACTTCATCCCGGTCGACACCAGCGAGGGCGTCGAGATCGAGCGGCGTGGCTGAATTGTCGGGAGCCGGCTGGCGCCCTGGGCCAGGCGCATCGGTGTCGGCACCGCGTGGTGCGATCGCCGGTCGCGGCTCCGGGACGGGAGGTCGGTCCGGTTCGGGCTGCCGATCCGCTGCCGGCAGCCCGCTCGGAGTCCGCACGGCCTCGACCGACCCGGCCGGACCGGCGCGATCGCTGGAACAGGCCGCCAGCAAGAGCAAGGCGAGGATCGGGGGGATCGGGCGCATGCAGCACTGATCGCCCCCCTACCGCTTTCTGTCAATCCACTCAACATTGTCCTTTCCTGTCTGACGTTCGTTCCAGGACGCGGATGACGGCCTCAGGGATCGACGCTGACGTCGTCCTCGTCGGTGAAGGCGCCGATCGCGGCGCCCGCGGCACCGCCCAGGACACTGCCCGCGACCCAGCTGCCACCGGTCAGCACGCCAGCCGCCGCGCCGGCGCCGGCGCCGATGGCGCCACCCGACAGGGTCCTCTGCTCCTGGCCGCTCATGTTCGAGCACCCTCCAAGAACGAAACCGGCAACGAGAATGCCGGAAAGAGTCTTCATGAGCTTACGTTCCGCCATAACGGATCCTCCTTCCTATAGAGACAGTTGAGACATATTCGTCGAAAACTACGCGTTCAACCGATGCACACCGATGACACAGCGTGACACAGAAAAGACACGCACCTCCGGCCGAATACACGCACGGGGCCCCGGCCTGCCCGGCCGAGGCCCCGCCACTCTTTGAGTAGAGTGTGTGCTTACTTCTGGGCCGACTGGCCGCCGGTCGAGGTCGTGACGACGCCCTGGGCGATGATCTCGACCCGACGGTTCAGCGGGTGCTTGACGCCATCCGGGGTCTCCACGGCCGGAGCTTCCTCGCCCTCGGCGGTGATCTCCAGGTCCTCGATGTCGCCGGTCGTCATGCCCTGGCGGTCGAGCTCGGCGCGGACGGCGGCGGCACGACGGGCGGACAGGTCCTTGTTGTATTCGCTCGGACCCGACTTGTCGGCATGGCCGGCGATGTACAGGGTGACGTCGTCGATCTCCTTCATCTCGGCGACGAAGCGGTCGATGAGGTCCTGCGCCTGCTGGGTGATCGCATCGCTGTCGAAGTCGAAGTAGACGACCTCGCGGGCGACCTCGGCGACGGTGGTCGTCACCTCCGGCGTGGCGATCTCGGGCTCGGCCATCGCCGCCTTCAGCGCGTCAAGAGCGACGAAGAAGCGATCGCGGCAGGCGGCGATGTGGGTCGGCTGATGACCTTCCTCCTGCTGCTCGACCCAGCAGTCGTACTTGGCCTGGGCGACCGCGGCCTCGGACGGCGCCGCATCGCGCGCACCGTTGTCCAGCAGGCCGACCAGTTCGGCACGGGCCATCTTCAGCTCGGCCATCTTCGCCGGATCCTCGATGCCCCAGCTCTCCGGATCGTAAGGCATCGGAATGTCGCCGGCCGCAGCGCGCATGCCCTTGGTGGCGTGGTTCTCGGCGTCGAACCAGTCGTACATCTCGTCGGCCTCGTAGAGCGCGATCTCCTTGTACTCCTCGACCAGGCGCTCGCTGAAGCTCGGGCCCGCCGGCTGTGCCTGGCGGATGGCCGCGACGTTCTCGAACAGCGCGGCGGCTTTCGCGCCGCCATGATCCACGGCCATCAGCGTGACCAGGGCGATCGGAACGGCATACATGATCGGTTTACGCATCGGGTCTCTCCTTCGTTCGTTCTGTCCAAATAGGGAGGAAGGGCGGGCTCGGGTCCGCGCTCAGCGGCGCCCGTTCAGCGTCACGAGCGAACCCACGACCAGGGCCACGGCCCCGCCGACGATCAGCAGCATTGTCCGGTCGGAATACTGCCCCGTCAGTCCGTGCCTGAGCTCGTTGAGCGGCGCATCCGCCGCGCTCAGGCCAAGCGCCAGAAGCACGCCGCCGATCACGGCAACGGCAAGGCCGGCAACTTTCATCGGTGTCATCTCGCTTCTCCCAGTCATTCTGGCGACCGGACTTTCACCCCTCGCCACTCGTTAGCGACACCACAGAGACGGCGGCAGCCCGGCGAATATTCCGAAAAAAATCTCCGCCCCGGGTCCGGGACCGCCGCCGGGGTGGCGCCGTCGCCGGCATCGACACCCCGCAGATCCTTGAAATCCAAGGGTCGGACGCGTAGTAGAAGCCGCTCGATGACCCGTTCCGGCCGACGCGTCGACGGACCGGATCGTCGGGGCCGCCTGCCTACCGCGCAGCCGGCGCCTCATCCCTTCACAACCACGGCTTTCACCATGTCGAGCCCGTCCCCCCGCCGCATCCTGATCACCTCGGCCCTGCCGTACATCAACGGCGTCAAGCATTTGGGGAACCTCGCCGGTTCGATGCTGCCGGCCGACGTCTACGCGCGGTTCATGCGGATGAAGGGCAACGAGGTGATGTTCATCTGCGCCACCGACGAGCACGGCACGCCGGCCGAGCTCGCCGCCCACGAGGACGGTCTGACGCCGGAGGCGTACTGCGCCAAGCTGTACGACGTGCAGAAGTCGCAGTACGACCGTCTGGACCTCGCCTTCGACTATTTCGGCCGGTCTTCCTGTCCGCAGAACCATGAACTGACCCAGCACCTGGCCCACATGCTGGAGCGGAACGGCCTGATCGAGGAACGATCGTCCAACCAGGTCTATTCGATCGACGACGCACGGTTCCTGCCGGACCGCTATGTAGAGGGCGAGTGCCCGCATTGCGGTTTCGAGCGCGCGCGCGGCGACCAGTGCGACAGCTGCAGCCGCCTTCTCGATCCGACCGACCTCATCAATCCGCGCTCGCGGATCAGCGGGTCGACCAACGTGGAGGTGCGCGAGACCCGTCACCTCTTCCTGCGTCAGTCGGAGATGCAGCAGCGCATCCGCGACTGGGTCGAGGCCGCCACCGACTGGCCGCCGCTGGCCCGGTCGATCGCCTTCAAGTGGCTTGACGAGGGCCTGCAGGATCGGGCGATCACCCGCGACCTCAAATGGGGTGTGCCCGTCGCCTACCAGGGCACGGTGCGGCCCGGCTTCGAGGACAAGGTCTTCTACGTCTGGTTCGATGCGCCGATCGCCTACATCGCCGCCACAAAGCAGTGGGCCGACGAGACCGGCGGCGACTGGGAGCGTTGGTGGCGCAAGGACAAGGGGGCGGACGACGTCACCTATGTGGAGTTCATGGGCAAGGACAACGTCGCCTTCCACGCGGTGAGCTTCCCGGTCACGCTGATCGGCAGCGGCGAGCCGTGGCAGCTTGTCGACAAGCTGAAGGCGATGAACTGGGTCAACTGGTACGGCGCGAAGTTCTCGACCTCCGAACACCGCGGCATTTTCCTGGACGATGCGCTGGAGATCCTGCCATCCGACACCTGGCGCTGGCACCTGACCGCCAACGCCCCGGAGTCCTCGGACTACAGCTTCACGCTGGAAGGCCTGCAGACCTCGATCAATGCCGATCTCGCCAACGTGCTCGGCAATTTCGTCAACCGGGTCACCAAGTTCTGCGCCAGCCGGTTCGACGGCCGGGTGCCGGAAGGCGGCCCCCTGTCCGACCTCGAAACCGAGTGCCGGTCCAGGGTGGCGGCGCTGATCGCCGAGATCGATCGGGAACTTGAGGCCATGAACTTCCGCAAGGCGGCGGCCGCGATCCGAGCGCTGTGGGTGGCCGGCAACGAGTACATGCAGGCGTCGGAACCATGGAAGGCGATCAAGACCGACCCGGCGCGCGCCGGCGTGGCTGTTCGCTTCGCCCTCAACCTGGCCCGGGTCTCGGCCCTGGTCGCCGCGCCGGTCATCCCGGCCTCGGCGTCCAGGATCCTGGAGGCGCTAGGCGAGACCGACGGGCCGGTCTGGCCGGACCCCGCGGGCGGGGATCTTCTGGATGCGTTGCCGACCGGTCAGGCCATCACGCCGCCGGACATCCTGTTCCGCCAGATCGAGGACGAGGAAATCGAGACCTGGCGCGAACGCTTCTCGGCGGGGTGACCGCCGGTCCGCCCGACCGCAGTCGATCCGGGGCCGATGGCCGGCCGCCTTCGCACCGTCGGCCATCGGTTCAGATTCGCGTCGAGAGGATTGCACACCCCTCCCCCCGCCAATCCAAGCCAAGCCAAGCAGCGCCAAATCACGTCGACCGGGTGACGGACATCCGGATCGATGCAAGCGCCGGATCTCCGCTTGCCTTGAGGGTGGGGGCGGTTTTTTGTTTGTATGATTGTTGACAATCCTACATAAACGACCGACTGCTCCACCCTCACTGAAGGCTGGAAACCGATGTCCCTCGCCCAGATCCGATACATCACGTTCGACTGCTACGGCACCCTGACCGATTTCCGGGTCGGCGACCTCACCCGCTCCCGCCTCGCCGACCGGGTCGATGGCAACGCCATGGCCGCGTTCCTCGAGGACTTCACCGCCTATCGGTTCGACGAGGTGCTCGGCGACTGGAAGCCCTATCCGGAGGTGCTGCGCCGCGCCCTGGAGCGCACCTGCAGACAGTGGGGCGTCGCGTTCCGCGCGGAGGACGCAGAGGCCATCGTCGACGCGATCCCGAGTTGGGGGCCGCACGCGGACGTGCCCGCCGGCCTCGCCCGCGCGGCGCGGAAACTGCCGCTCGTCATCCTCTCCAACGCCTCCGACAGCCAGATCCAGTCCAATGTCGACCGGCTCGGCGCGCCCTTCCATGCCGTTCTGACGGCAGAGCAGGCGAAGGCGTACAAACCGCGCCTGCGGGCGTTCGAGTACATGTTCGATACTCTGGGCTGCGGTCCGGAGCACGTGATGCACGTCTCCTCCAGTCTGCGCTACGACCTGATGTCGGCCCACGACCTGCGGATCGCCCGCCGGGTCTTCGTCGAGCGCGGCCACGGTCCCGGCAACTCCGCATACGGCTACCAGGCGATCGCCGACATCGGCGGTCTGCCCGGCCTCCTCGGTCTCTGACCATGGCGACGCCGAAGCCGATAGAGCGGGTGACGCTGTCCGCCCAGGTTGCCGAACGCCTGCGCGACGACATCCTCGCCGGGCTCCATCTCCCCGGCGCCCAGCTCCACGAAGTCGAACTCGCCCTGTCGCTCGGGGTCAGCCGCGGGCCGCTGCGCGAGGCGATGCAGCGCCTCGTACAGGAGGGGCTGCTGACCAGCGTCCCGCATCGCGGCGTGTTCGTCGCGGAACTGACCGAGGACGACCTGACGGATGTGTTCTTCGTGCGTGCCAGCCTGGAGGAGGCGGCGGTCCGCCGCGTTGTCGCCTCCGGCGGCCGCGGGTCGACCGGCCGCGCCCTGGAGGCCATCGCCCGGCGCATGGACGAGGCCATGCGCGCCGGCGACCGGGCGACCGGCGGCGACCTGGATTTTGCCTTCCACCGCACCCTGGTCGATGCGGCCTGCAGCCCCCGCCTGTCGCGTACCTACGCCACGGTGCAGGCGGAAACCCGTCTCAGCCTGCACCGGCTGATGGGCGGCTACCGCTCGCGGATCGACCTCGCCGTCGAGCACTTCCGTCTGGCCGAGCTGATCGCGTCGGCGCCGCTCGCCGATGTGCTGGATGAGTTGCAACGCCATTTCGGCGACCCGGCGGCCATTCTCCGCCGCGCCCGCCAGGAGGGAAACGACGCATGACCGCCGATACGCTCATCATGCCGGTCGTCTCGCAGGACGATCTCGACGCCATCATGGACCTGGTCAGGGTCGTGCAGTGGCCGCATCGGCGCGGCGATGTCGCGATGATGCTGGACCTCGGATCCGGCCGGGTCGTCGTCGACGACAAGCGTCGGGTCCGGGCCGTCGGCCTGTGGTGGCCGTTCACGCCCGATTTCGCCCGCATCGGTCTCGTGATCGTCGCGCCGGACGCCCAGGGCTGCGGCCTCGGCCGCCGCCTGATGAAGCAGATTCTGGCCGATACCGGCGACCGGTCGGTCAAGTTGCTCGCCACCGAGGCCGGCTATCCACTCTACGAGAAGCTGGGCTTCGTTCCTGTCGGCGGCTGCCGCCAGTATCAGGGCGTCTATACCGGCGCGCCCGACGACGATCCGGCGATCCGGGACGGCGTTGCGGAGGATCTGGACGCCCTCCTCGCCCTCGACGGGCCGGCCTTCGGCGCCGGGCGTGCGACGGCCCTGCGCGCGCTGATGGCCGCCGGGCGGACGGCCATCCTGACCGGCGACGACGGGATCGACGGCTACGCCATCGAGCGGGCCTTCGGCCGCGGCGCCGTGGTCGGCCCGATCGTCGCCCGCAGCGAGGATGCCGCCATCCGCCTGTTCCGCGCGCTCGCCCGTACCGGATATGTGCGCGTCGACATGCCGGTCGAGGCGGAGACCTTCGGCCGTCACGTGGCGCGGTACGGACTGGCGCCGGTCGCCGTCGACTCGCCGGTCATGGTGCTGGGCGACTGGCCCGCCCCGACCGGCGACCACAAGGTCTTCGGCCTGGCCAGCCACGCGCTCGGATAGGGAGGGCACGGATGTACAAGGTCATCGTGATCGGTCGCGGCCTCATCGGCAGCGCCGCCGGCCGTCATCTCGCCGGAAGCATGGACGGTGTCGCCCTGCTCGGTCCTGACGAACCGGAGAATCCGGCGACCCATAGCGGCGTCTTCGCCAGTCACTACGACGAGGGCCGGATGACCCGGATCGTCGATCCGGATCCGGTGTGGTCGGTGACGGCCATGCGGTCGATCGACCGATATGCCGAGATCGAGGCGGAGAGCGGTATCCGGTTCTTCACGCCCTCCGGCTACCTGGGTCTGAGCGGACCGGCTTCCGACTATCTGCAGCGATCCGAGGCAGCCGGGAGACCCAACGGGGCGGAGACCGAATGGCTCGACGCCACCGGGATCGGCACGCGGTTTCCCTTCCTTTCGGTCGCGTCGGACACCACCGGTCTGCACGAGACCGGCCGCGCCGGCCATGTGAGCCCGCGCGCCATGGTCCGCGCCCAGACAGAGGCCGCCCGCCGTCGCGGCGCCGCCGTCATCGCGCAGGAGGCCTCGGCGATCCGGTCGGTGGGTGGAGGTGTCGAGGTCGACACCGTGGGCGGCGACACCCTGCGCGCAGAGAAAGCCCTGATCGCCGCCGGTGCCTTCACCGACGCCTGCGGCCTGACCCCGGCACCGCTCGAGCTCCGCGTCTTCGGCCGGACCGTGGTGCTCGCGCGCATCGAAGGCGACCTGCTCGATGAACTGGCGGACATGCCGACCCTCGGCCAGGCCGAAACCGGCGCCTACATCCTGCCGCCGATCCGCTATCCCGACGGCCACAGCTACCTGAAGATGGGCCTGGGCAGCACGGACGACCCGGACCTGCGCACCCGCGAGGACTTCACACGCTGGTACAGGAGCGCCGGATCGGAGGCCAACCGCCGGGATTTCCGCGAGTTCTTGACCGCTCTGATCCCCAGCCTCGCGCGCTGCGGAACCTGGACGTCGACGACCTGCTCGGTCGCCTGGACCGCCACCGGCTACCCCTATATCGACACCGTGGCGGGCACCAACATCACGGTCGCGGTAGGCGGCAACGGCAAGGGCGCGAAATCATCCGACGACTGGGGCTGGATCGCGGCGCGGATGGTCGCCGGCGGCGATTGGGACCACCCGGTCGACGCCGGACTGCTGCGCCGCCCCGACCGGCACTGACCGACGGCGCCACGGAAAGTTCACGAAACCGGTTCTTGCCGACCCACTGCGTTGACGATTACATGCCCGGCTCGCGATCAACCGGGATCCGACCATGCCTTATGACGTCGCCATTGTCGGAGCCGGAATTGTCGGCCTCGCCCACGCCCTCGCCGCCGCCCGGCGCGGCCGGCGCGTGGTGGTGATCGAGCGCGACGATTTCGCCACCGGAGCGTCGATCCGGAACTTCGGCTTCGTCACGGTCACCGGCCAGCAGTCGGGCGACTGCTGGACCCTGGCCCGGCGCTCCCGCGATGTCTGGTCCGAAGTGGCGACGGCCGCGCGGATTCCGGTCCTGCACCAGGGGCTTCTGGTCACCGCCCGGTACCCGGAGGCGGAGGCGGTGATCGACGCGTTCCTGGCCACCGAAATGGGCGAGGCCTGCGAACGGCTGACCGCTTCGGACGCGCGGCGGCGCTGCCCGGCGCTGCGCCCCGACGGCGTGACCGCGGCGCTGTACTCCCCGCACGAACTGCGGGTCGAGTCGCGAACAGCGATAGCGGCGCTGGCCCGCTGGCTGGCCGAGGTGCATGGCGTCACATTCCTGTGGTCCACCCTGGTCCATGCGGTCGAGACGCCGGTGCTTCGTACCACGCGCGGGGCCGTCGAGGCGGAGACGGTCATCGTCTGTCCCGGCGACAGCTACCAGGGCCTGTTCGCCGATCGCATCGCCGCCTACGCGCCGACCCGCTGCAAGCTGCAGATGATGCGGGTCGTCCCCGAAGCGTCGGTAACCCTGGGGTCGGCCCTGATGTCGGACCACGGCCTGGCGCGCTATCACGGCTACGCCGACCTGCCTGAGGCGCGGCCGCTGAAGGACCGGCTCGACCGCGAGCAGGCCGCCAAGCGCGAGAACGGCGTCCATCTGATTGCCGTTCAGTCGGCGGACGGCTCGCTTGTGGTCGGCGACACCCACCAGTACGGCGACACCCTGGACCCGTTCATTTCCGACGAGGTCAACGCCCTGGTCCTGGACGAACTGGACACGGTGCTGGACCTCGGCGCGCGCCGGGTGAGCGAGACCTGGATCGGGACCTACGCCAGCGCCGCCGACCGCTGGCGCTTCACCGACGCGCCGGACGACGCGACCCGGATCGTGGTGGTGACCGCCGGCTGCGGTGCCTCCACCGCGTTCGGCATCGGCGAAGAGACGATCAGCGACCTGTTCGGGAGCGAAGGGGCATGAGCAAGTTCAAGGCGGTGGTGTTCGACTGGGCCGGCACGACGATCGATTTCGGCTCCTTCGCGCCGATGGGCGTCTTCGTCGAGGCGTTCAGGCGGTTTGGCATCGAGACCACGATCGAAGAGGCGCGCGGCCCCATGGGGGCGCCGAAATGGGACCACATCAACGCGATGATGCAACTCCCCTCGGTCGTCGATCAGTGGCGGGAAAGGCATGGCGCCGCCCCGGCGACGGCCGACGTGGACCGGGTGTACGAGGTGTTCGTCCCGATGAACGAAGAGGTGGTCGCCGACTATGCCACCCTCGTCCCCGGCACCCGGCAGACGGTCGACTGGCTGCGCGGCAGGGGAATGAAGATCGGCTCCACCACCGGCTACACCCGCTCGATCATGGAGCGCGTCCTGCCGCTCGCCGCCGAGCAGGGCTACGTCCCCGACAACCTTGTCTGCGCCGATGACCTGCCCGAGGGCCGGCCGGGGCCGCTGATGATGTACAAGTGCTTCGTCGACCTCGTGGTCTATCCGCCGGCGGCGGTCATTAAGGTGGACGACACCGAACCCGGCATCGCCGAGGGCGTCGCCGCCGGCTGCGTGACCGTCGGCGTGGCCCTGTCCGGCAATGCCGTCGGCAGGACGCCGGAAGAGCTGTCGGCGATGTCGGAAGAAGAGATCGAACCGCTTCGCGCGGCGGCGACGGATCTGCTCAAGGGCGCCGGCGCCGACCACGTGATCGACACCATCGCGGACCTGCCGGCCCTGGTGGAGCGGCTGGAGACGTAGTCGCATTCCAGCCGCGCCGGCGGCCCATCAACTCTCGATCTCGAGCGCCGGCAGAACCGTTCCGACACAGTCTCCGAACCCGACCCGGTAGTCGCCTTCGCACCAGCCGCGCAGGGTCACCGTGTCGCCGTCCTCGAGAAAGGTGCGGGTACCGCCCTCGACCGGGATCGGATCGCGGCCGTTCCAGCTCAGTTCAAGCAGCGACCCGAGGCTGTCCGGCGTCTGTCCGGACACGGTGCCGGAGCCGAGCAGGTCGCCCGTGCACATGGCGCAGCCCGACGAGGCGTGATGCGCCAGCTGCTGCGCCGAGGAATAGTACATGTCCCGGTAGTTGGTGCGGCTGACTGTGGTGGCCGCCCCGCCGCGCGGCGCCAGATCGACCTCCAGGCGAATGTCGAAATTGTTGGGCGCGCTCTCCTCCAGATAGGGCAGCAGCGGCGCAACCCGCTCCGGAGTCGATACCCGGAACGGCTCCAGGGCCTCCCGGGTCACCACCCATGGGCTGATCGTCGTCGCAAACCCCTTGGCCTGGAACGGCCCAAGCGGCTGGTACTCCCACACCTGAACATCGCGCGCCGACCAGTCGTTCAGCAGCACGTAGCCGAAAATCATGTCATAGGCCTCGGCCGTGGTGACCGGCCGTCCCATGGCGTTCGGCGTGCCGACGATGGCGCCCATCTCGAGCTCGATGTCGAGGCGCCGGCACGGACCGAACCGCGGTGCGGCATCGTCCGGCCCCTTGAGCTGGCCGTTCGGACGGTGAAACGGCGTCCCGGAGACCACCACGGTCGAGGCCCGGCCGTTGTAGCCGATCGGAATGTGCAGCCAGTTCGGCATCAGCGCGTTGTCGGCACCACGGAACATGGATCCGACATTGGTCGCATGCTCCTTGGAGGCGTAGAAATCGGTGAAGCTACGCACGAAGATCGGCAGATGCAGCGTCGCCGCCGCCTGCGGCACCAGGACCAGACCGTCCGGCCCGCCCCTCTTGGCATCCAGCAGGTCGGCGATCTGCGCGCGGGTCCGCGACCAGACATCCGGCACCAGGGCCATGAACGGGTTCAGCACCCCGTCGGCGAAGACCCTGCCGTCGGGCGACGGAACCAGTCCTCCGGTCTCCTCCAGAGCCGTCAGGTCGAGAATGCTGTCGCCGATCGCCACGCCGACGCGGCGCCGGCCCTCGCCTTCGGAGAACACGCCGAAGGGCAGATTCTGGATCGGAAAACCGGTGCCCGGCGCGTTCGCGCTCTCCACCCAGCTTTGGCGCGCCGGGTCGTGGGTTGCGTTCAGCCCGGCCATCAGGCGACCCCTCCGCGAGCCGCGGACTCCGGCGTGAACGCGCGCTTGTGGAACCAGTCGGCGTGCTTCGGCGCCTTCTTGGTTTTCGACCAGTCCTCCAGCATCGCCCACTTCACCTCGTCCATGCGCTTTTGCAGGGCCGCCTCTTCCGGATCCGGACAGGCCAGTTCGACGCGGTGGCCGCTGGGGTCGAAGAAATAGATCGAGTGGAACATCGAATGGTCGGTGACGCCGAGCACCTCGATGCCGTTGGCTTCCAGGTGCGCCTTGAACTCCAGCAGGGTCCGGCGGTCCTTCACCTTGAAGGCGATGTGCTGCACCCAGACCGGCGTGTTCTCGTCGCGTCCCATCTCCGGCTTGGTCGGCAATTCGAAAAAGGCCAGGACGTTGCCGTCACCGGCGTCCAGGAAGACGTGCATGTACGGGTCGGGCTCTTGGGTCGACGGCACCCGGTCCTCGGCGATGGCCAGCACGAAATCCATGTTCAGCATGCGGCCGTACCACTCGACCGTCTCCTTGGCGTCGCGGCAGCGATAGGCGACGTGGTGGATCTTCTCGACCTTCATGTCTCAGGTGTCCTCCTTCTCGAACCGGGCGGCGGCGAGCGCCCCGGAGAGCACCTCACGGTCGCCGATGTGATTGGCAAGGATGAGAATCAGCCGGGCGTTCAGCGCGTCGCTCTCCTCCTTCGCGAGCCCCTCGTGGGCGGCGATCAGTTCGGCGTAGAAGTCGTCCGGTGCGGCGATGTTCGGGGCGAGGATCAGGTCGGCCACGGCTCAGGTCCTCCCGGTCGCTTTGCGGATGGCGGCGCGCATCGCCGCCTCGTCGTAACGGTCCCAGCGGGCGGCGACGTGCTGGTCCGGACGCAGCAGGTAGACCGCGCCCGCCGCCTCTCCGAGATAGCGAGCGGCAAGCGCCCCGCTCGGGTCGTCGGCGACCGACAACGCCAGGCGCGTCGCCACGACACCCTCCTCGGCAACCTTCTCGGGTGCGTGGGCGTCGATGCCGAGGATCCGGAAGCCGTCGCCCAGTCGGGCGAGCAGGAAACCGTCACCTAGCGGCGCGTCGGGGCACGGACTGCCGGGGCGGGTCCGCTCCGGGCCGGCCGGCAGTCCATCCGGTCCGTTCAACGGTGAACCATCGTAGGTGCATGGCACCGAAAGCCGGCCGGAATTGACCAGCGGACGGGCGAAGGCGTAGTGCTCGCTCAGGTCCAGCACGGCGTCGCGGAACAGCCGGCTGGTCTCCGATTTCGGGGTGATGAAATCGGTGGAGCGAGTCGAGTTCAGGATGTTCTCGTCGGCCCCGTATTCCCGCTCGACGGCGTAGGTGTCGAGCAGGCTCTCGGGCGCCAGCGCCTGCAGCACCAGGTCGAGCTTCCAGGCCAGGTTGTCCGCGTCCTGCATGCCGGAGTTGGCGCCGCGGGCACCGAACGGCGAGACCTGATGGGCGGCATCGCCGGCGAACAGAACCCGGCCGTGGCGGAACCGGGTCATGCGCCGGCACTGGAACGTGTAGATCGATTTCCACACGATCTCGTAGGCGATGTCCGGTCCCAGCATCCGGTCGATCCTGGCGCGGACGTTCTCGTCCCTGAGTTCGAACTCGCGGTCGACGTCCCAGCCGATCTGGAAATCCAGGCGCCAGACGTTATCCGGCTGCCTGTGCAGCAGCGCGGACGATCCGGATTTGAACGGCGGGTCGAACCAGAACCGGCGCTCGGTCGGAAAGTCGACGTCCATCCGGACGTCGGCGATCAGGAAGCTGTCCTCGAACACCCGGCCCTCGAAGCCCAGGCCGAGCGCGTTGCGCACCGGCGATCCGGCGCCGTCGCAGGCGATCACCCAATCGGCGACGATCCGGTAGCGACCGTCGGGCGTGAGAACCTCCAGCGTCGCGCCGTCGTCACCGGCCTCGAGCGCGTCGACCCGGTTGCGGCCGCGGATCTCGATCGGCGCACCGGCTGCCTGGGCCGCCCGCACCCGATCGACCAGAACCTTCTCCAGATAGGGCTGCTGCAGGTTGATGAAGGCCGGATAGCGGTGCCCGGTCTCCGGCAGCAGGTTGAACTCGAAGACCTGCCGGTCGCCATGGAAGACCCGGCCCACGTTCCAGACCACGCCCCGATCCACAAGGTCGCCGCCGCACCCGAGACGGTCGGCGATCTCCAGCGCCCGCTTGGCGACACAGATCGCGCGCGATCCCATGCCGATGCCCTCGTGGTCGTCGAGCACCAGCACGGGAACGCCCCTCAGGCCCAGATCGAGGGCGGCGGTCATGCCGACCGGCCCGCCACCGACGATCACGACGGGGTGGCGCACCGGCCCCGGCACGTCCTGGTCGGCCGATCGCCGGTACGGATACTCCCGGAAGGCGAGCGTGTAGCGGTCCTGCATCATGGCCGGTCTCCCCCGTCGGCTTGCGGGATCAGGCCTGAAGGGCCTCCCACATCTCGACGTCGCGCTGGGCCGTCCAGATCCGCGGCGTGTCGATGCCGCGGGCCTCGTCGTAGGCGCGCGCCACGTTGAACGGCAGGCAGTGCTCGTAGATGGCGTAGTCCTTGAACTTGGCGTCGCAGGCGTCGCGCACCGCGTCCCACGCGTCCTTGAGACTGCCGCCGCGCGCCGCCACCCTCTGGGCCGGACGGTAGGTGCTCTCGACGAAATCCCGGGTCGCCTCCAGTGCGGCGTCCACCTGCCCGACACCGACCAGGGCGTCGCCGCGGCCCGGCGCGATCGATTTCGGGTCGTAGGCCTTCACCGCATCCAGGGTGCCGCCCCAGTCCTCGAAATGACCGTCGCCGCAATAGCAGGCCGAGTGGTACTCGACGATATCGCCGGTGAACATGACCTGCTCGTCCGGCACCCAGATCACCGCGTCGCCGGCGGTATGGGCGCGGCCGATCTGCTTGATCTCGACCTTGCGGTTGCCAAGATACACGGTCATCGAATCCGAGAAGGTGGTGGTCGGCCAGGTCAGGCCTGGAATGCTCTCGTGCCCCTCGAACAGGCGCGGAAAGCGCTGGAACTCGCTGTCCCAGTCCTCCTGACCGCGCTCCACCACCATGGCGCGGGCCTTGTCGGACATGATGATCTGCTGCGCGCCGAAGGCGCTGGCGCCGAGCACGCGCACCGCGTGATAGTGGGTCATCACCACATGGGTGATCGGCTTGTCGGTGACCTCGCGCACCTTCTCGATCACCTTCTCCGCCAGGCGCGGCGTGGCCTGGGCCTCGACGATCATCACGCTGTCGTCGCCGATGATGACGCCGGAGTTCGGATCGCCCTCGGCCGTGAAGGCCCAGAGGTCCTTGCCGACTTCCGTGAAGCTGATCTTCTTCTCCGCCATGTCGCCCTGGGACGCGAACGCCTTCGCCATGCTTTCCTCCGGTTTCTCTGCCATCCGGCGCCCTGGCTTGCGCTCTCCGGATGTTTGGTTACGTTTGTGACAGTCACTTTTGTAACTATCAACAGATCAGATGACCTTAACCCTGGATAGCTTCCTGCCGTACAGGCTGAATCGCCTCTCGGAGACCGTGAGCCTCGACATGCGGCCGGTCTACAAGGAGATGCACGGCCTGAACCGGCCGGAGTGGCGGGTCCTCGCGGCCCTTGCCGAGATCGGTCCGACCACGGCCACCGTGCTCGGCGCGCACTCCGCCCAGCACAAGACCAAGGTCAGCCGCGCGGTCAAGGCGCTGCAGGAGCGGCGCTGGATCACCCGCGACCGGGATCCTGCAGACCACCGCCTCGAGATCATCACCCTCACCCGTGCCGGCCGCGCCGCCTATGAAGGCCTGATGGCGCCAATGCGGGAGGCGGAGCAGCGCATTCTGAACCGACTGAGCTCCGAGGATCGGGAGGCCCTGGACCGCGCGCTGGACGCGCTGGAGGCGGCGATGGCGATCGGCCGATAACCGGGTCCGCTCACGTCGGAAGGTCGCCTTCGTTCCAGTAGCCGATATAGATCCCGACCTTCGCCTCGCCGGCGCTGCCGCCCCCGGCCTCGACGGCGGCGTCGGACAGGGTGACGCGCTGGCTGGTGCGGCGGGTCCAGCGGAACAGGGCCCGTTCCAGACGCGCCACCTCCGCCGCAAAGGCCGGATCGCCGCCAAGGTCGACCAGTTCGTCCGGATCGCTCTCCAGGTCGAACAGCATCGGCCGGAACCCCTCGGCGAAGGTGTATTTCCAGCGCCCGTCGAACACCATGAACAGCTTGGCGTCGGCCACCGGGACGCCGAGCCGGCGGCGCACGTCGCGCTGTGAATAGTCGTACTCGGCGAAGGCGTAGTCCCTGAGCCGTTCGGTCTCGCCATGCAGCAGAGGCAGCAGCGAGCGCCCTTCCAGGATATGCGGCTGCGCGTCGCCGCCGAACCAGTCGAGGAAGGTCGGCGCCAGGTCGATCGCCTCGACAAGCGCGTCGGTCGCCGTGCCCCGGGTCGCGTCGGCGGCCGGATCGGGGTCAACGACGATCAGCGGGATCCGGGCCGAGGCGTCGTGGAACAACTCCTTCTCCCCGAGCCAGTGATCGCCCAGGTAGTCGCCGTGATCGGAGGTGAAGACGATCAACGTCTCCTCGAGGAGCCCCCGCGCCTCCAGGAACGCCGTCAGCACGCCGATCTGGTCGTCGATCTGCTTGATGAGGCCCATATAGGCGCCGAGCACGCGGGTCCTGACATGGTCCTGCGAGAACGCCCGCGAGACCCGTTCCTCCATGTAGGCGGCGAAGACCGGATGCGCGCCCTCGCGCTCGCCCTCGCTGCGCACCGCCGGAAGATGGGTGTTCGGCCCGTACAGGGCGTGGTACGGCGCCGGCGCGATGTAGGGCCAGTGCGGCTTGATGTAGCTCAGGTGCAGACACCAGGGTCCGTCGCCGGCCTGCTCGATGAAGGCCATGGCGCGGCGGGTCATGTAGGGCGTCTCGGTATCCTCGTCCGGCGCCCGGGTCGGCTTGTCCGCATGCTCCAGGAACCAGCCGTCATGCAGCGTGCCGTCGGCGCCCTCGCCGCTGTTCGCCGCAGTCTGCCAGGGGTTGGCATCCGTCCAGCCCCGGTCGCGCATATAGCGCTCGTAGGCGGAGTTGCGCGGCGCGTAGGGGCCGTCCGGGTGCAGTCCGTCGTCACGCTCGAACGGCTCGAAGCCGCACTCCGACAGCCGCACGCCGATATCGCCGTCGGGATCGAGGCCGAGCCGGCGCATGCCCTCGACATCGGCCTTCATGTGGGTCTTGCCGCACAACGCCGTGCGCACGCCGAGCGGGCGCAGGTGGTCGCCCAGGGTCATCTCGCCGACCCTGAGCGGCACGCCGTTCCAGGTCGAGCCGTGCGAGCCGACATACCGCCCCGTGTAGAAGCACATCCGCGACGGCCCGCAGATCGGTGACTGCACGTAGGCGCGCTCGAACCGCACCCCGCGCGCCGCCAGAGCGTCGATGTTCGGGGTGTGGAGGTGCGGATGGCCGTAGCAGGAGAGGTAGTCCCAGCGGAGCTGGTCGCACATGATGAAGAGCACGTTCCGCGCCATCGTGCCCTCTCCCGCCGAGGCCTCCCGGGTCAGGCCGCTTTCGGCAGCAGTTTCTCGACCAGCAGCGCCCAGAACGACGCCCCGTGGGGCAGCGCCTCGTCGTTGAAGTCGTAACCCGGGTTGTGGACGTTCACCCCGCCGTTCTCGCCGGTTCCGTTGCCGAGATTGACGTAGCAGCCGGGACGCGCCTGCAACATGTAGGCGAAGTCCTCCGAGCCCATGACCGGAGCAGGATCGGTGTCGACGTTTTCCGCGCCGAACATCTCACGCGCGATCTCGGCGCACTTGTCGATATGCTCCGCATCGTTCGAGAGCGGCGGATAGCGGCGGTCGTAGCGGACGTCCACCCGTGCGTCGAATGCCTCGGCGATCGACCGGCAGATCTTCGACATCTTCGCCTCGGTCGCGTCCTGCACCTCGGGTTTGAAGGCCCGCACGGTGCCACGCAGGATCACCTTCTCCGGGATCACGTTGTAGGTGTCGCCGCCCTGGACCTGGGTGATCGACACCACCAGGCTGTCCAGCGGATCCGTCGTTCGGCTGGCGATGGTCTGCAGGCCCATGACGATCTGCGCCTGGACGACGATCGGATCGATGGCCTTGTGCGGACGCGCGGCGTGACCGCCGTAGCCGTGGATGGTGATCTCGAACATGTCGGCTCCGGCCATGGCGGGACCGGCGCGCATGCACATCTTGCCGACGGGCAGACCGGGGCGGTTGTGCAGGCCGTAGACCGCGTCGACCGGGTATTTCTCGAACAGCCCGTCCTCCTCGACCATGACCCGGCCGCCGGCCTCGTTCTCCTCGGCCGGCTGGAAGATCAGCACGACCTCGCCCGCGAAGTTCCGGGTCTCCGTCAGGTACTTGGCCGCGCCCAGCAGGATCGCGGTATGCCCGTCGTGTCCGCAGGCGTGCATCTTGCCGGGAATGGTCGAGGCCCAGGGCTTGCCGGTCGTCTCGGTGATGTCCAGGGCGTCGAAGTCGGCGCGGATGCCGATGCGTCCGCCGTCGCCGCCGCTCCCCTTGATCGTGGCGACGATGCCGGTCTTGGCCAGCCCCCGCTCGATGGTGTCGACACCGATCTCCTCCAGACGCTTGGCGATGAAGTCGGACGTCCAGACCTCCTCGAAGGCGGTCTCGGGATGGGCGTGCATGTCGCGCCGCCACTCGGTCATGTCCTCGTGGAACTCGGCGATGCGGTTGATGATGGGCATGGGAAGCTCCTGGCTGGAATCCCGGAAGCCTAGGGGCAGGCGACGGCGATGCCAAGATCGCGGGTTGACGGAGACGATGCACCCCTCTGTCATACCGGTCCCGTCCCGAACGACACGTAGGATCCGCCTTGGCCGCCATCCGCATCGCCGTCGATATCGGCGGCACCTTCACCGATCTGCAGATCCTGAACGAGGACACCGGCGCCGCCGACGCCCATAAGGTGCCGACGACACCGACCGACCCGTCCGAGGGACTGATCGCCGGCATCCTCGAGGCCTCGGAACGGCTCGGTTTCCCCCTCGGCGACATCCGCGCGATCATGCACGGCACCACCATCGCCACCAATGCCGTGCTCGAACGCAAGCTGCCGGACGGCGCCCTGCTGATGACCGAGGGCTTCACCGATGTGCTTGAGATCGGGCGGCATTTCCGCCGGCTGGTTTACGCCAACAAGGCGGAGGAGCGCGCCCTGCTGGTCCCGCGCGCCCGGCGTTACGGCATCGCCGAGCGGGTGCGGGCCGACGGCACGGTGGAGCGTGCGCTGGACGTCGAGGGCGTCCGTGCCGCCGCGCGGCGCGCCGGCGAGGCCGGAGCGACGGCCGTCGCGATCTGCTTCCTGCACAGCTACGCCAACCCCGCGCACGAACTGGAAGCCGCCCGGATCGTCCAGGAGGAGCTCCCCGACGCCTTCGTCTCCTGCTCCCATGCGGTCAGTCCCGAGATCCGCGAGTTCGAGCGCTGTTCGACCACGGTGCTGAACGCCCTGCTCATGCCGGTGGTGAAGACCTATCTGTCGAAACTTCGCAGCCGTCTCGCCTCAAGCGGAATTGCCGCGCCGGTCTACCTGGTGCAGTCCAACGGCGGTGTCACGACCCCCGAGACGGCGGGGGAGCAGCCGGCCCGCCTGTTGCTGTCGGGACCCGCCGGCGGCGCGCGGGCGGCCGAGGTGCTGTCGGCCGAACTCGACCTCGCCAACCTGATCGCCGTCGACATGGGCGGCACGTCCTACGATGTCTCGATCGTCGACGGCGGCGCGATCCGCCAGGTGACCGAGGGCAAGGTCGACGGCCTGCCGGTGCGTCTGCCGATGATCGAGATCCGCACCATCGGCGCCGGAGGCGGCTCCATCGCCCGTGTCGACGAGACCGGGCGCCTCCATGTCGGTCCGGAAAGCGCCGGAGCCCGCCCCGGCCCGGTGAGCTACCGGCGCGGCGGCACCGAGCCGACGGTGACCGACGCCAATGTCGTCCTGGGCCGTCTCGATCCGGACTTCTTTCTCGGCGGGGCGATGTCGCTAGACGTCGACGGCGCCCGCGCCGCCCTGCGCGATCGCGTGGCCGGGCCGCTCGGGCTGGACGACGGGGCGGCGGCCGACGGCGTGGTCGCCATTGCCACCACCCACATGGCCTCCGCCATCCGCCTGTCCCTGTTCGAGAAGGGGCTGGATCCCAAGGATTTCGCGTTGATCTCCTTTGGCGGCGCCGGCGGCCTGCACGCCTGCGACACCGCCGCGGAGATCGGCGCCACCCGCGTCGTGTTCCCGCGCGATCCCGGCACGCTGAGCGCCTGGGGCATGCTGTTCAGCGACGTGGTCCACGATATCGCCCGCTCGCGCCTGATGTCCGCCGAACCGGGCAACATCGGCGAGATCGAGCGGCTGATCGCCGACATGCGGCAGGAAGGCGACGACCGGCTCTCCCAGGACCGGATTCCGCAGGCCGACCGCAGTTTTCCGGCCATCCTGGATCTCCGCTATCCGGGCCAGGCCTACGAGATCGGCGTTCCCTTCGACGGCGACCTGTCGGCCTCGGTCGCCGGGTTCCACGACGCCCACGAACGCCAATACGCCCACGCCGAGCGTCATGTGACGCCGGAGATCGTCACCCTGCGCATGGCCGCCACCGGACGCCTCAGCAAGCCGGCATCCCGGCCCTTCGCGGGCGGTGGCGGCGTCACGGTCAAGGCACGCCGCGCGGTTCGCCTCGCCGGCGCCGTGCGCGACACCGCCATTGTCGACCGCGACGCCCTCGGCCCCGGCGCCACGCTCGACGGTCCGGCCATCGTCGAGGAGGCCCACTCGACCCTGCTGATTCCGCCGGGCTGGCAGATCACGGTTCATGCCAGCGGAGCCCTGATCGCCGAAGGAGATGCCCAATGAGCGCACTCGACCCGGTCCAGGTGGAGATCATCCGCAATGCCCTGGTGGCGGCGGCGGAGGAGATGGGCGTCACCATCTGGCGGACCAGCCGCTCGTCGGTGGTGCGCGACCTGCTCGACTACTCGACCTGCGTGTTCGACGCCGATGGCGGCGCGGTCGGCCAGTCGACGGCGATCCCGATCCATCTCAATTCGATGCCCTCCTGTCTCAGCGAGATCCTCGCCAACCACATTCCGATCGAGGAGTGGGAGGACGGCGACGTCATCATCACCAACGACCCCTACGCCGGCGGTCAGCACCTTTCGGACATTCAGACCTTCAAGCCGGTGTTTCACGAGGGCCGCCGCATCGCCATCGCCGGGATCCTGGTCCACCACCTGGACGTCGGCGGCGGGGCGGCCGGCTCCTACGACCCGAGCGCCACGGAGATCCAGCAGGAGGGCTTCCGTATCCCGCCGCTGAAGATCGTCGAGCGCGGCAAGCGGAACGAGGCGGTGGTCAAGCTGCTGCTGCGCCAGACCCGCGAGCCGGCCAATGTCGGTGGCGATTTCGCCTCGCAGCTCGCGGCGCTGGAGACCGGGGCGGCGAACCTGACACGGATCGTCGGGCGCTACGGTCCGGACCTGCTGGCGGCCGCCATGGCCCGCATCCAGGACCAGTCGGAAGCGGCGATGCGCGCCATGATCCGCGACGTCCCGGACGGCACCTACAGCTTCGAGGACTTCGTCGACGACGACGGCATCGACCGGGACCGGCCGATCCGCATCGCCGTCACGCTGACCGTCAGCGGCGAGACCATGGCCATCGACCTGGACGGCTCCAGCCCGCAGGCGCGGGGTCCCGTCAACTGCACCTACGCCATGGCGTATTCGGCGGCCATGTGCGGCGTGCTGATGTCGCTCGGCACCGAGATCCCGGCCAATGCCGGCTGCTACCGCCCGGCGACGGTGACAGCGCCGCCCGGCAGCGTGGTGAACTGCCGCGCCCCGGCGCCGGTCGCCAACCGGATGGCGGTCGCCCACCGCGTGGTCAACGCGGTCATGGGCGCGTTCCATCAGGCGATGCCGGGGCTGGTGCCGGCGGCCTATTACGGCGTCAGTTACGCCACCTCGATGAACTGCATCCACGAGGACGGCAGCCGGCAGGTGTATTTCGACCTGGAATGCGGCGGCTGGGGCGGGCATCCGGACGAGGACGGGGCCAGCGGCTTCTCCTGCGGCCTGCACAACATCTCCAACGCCCCGATCGAGATGCTGGAGAATTCCCTGCCGATCCAGTTCCAGGAATACGCCCTGGTGCCGGACAGTGGCGGGCGGGGGCGCAGCCGTGGCGGGCTCGGGCTCGCCCGCGCCTACCGCCTGGAGACGAAGAGCGGCGTCTTCGCCGCCAACCTCGACCGCTTCAAGGTCCGCCCCTACGGCCTCGCCGGCGGTGAGCCCGGCCAGCCCGGCACCCTGACGATCACCCGCGCGGCGACCGGCGCTGTCGAACAACTCCCGTCGAAGATCTCCGGCGTGCCGGCCGCGAAGGGCGATATCGTCCGCCTGCAGACCGCCGGCGGCGGCGGCTACGGCGACCCGGCCGAACGAACCGAGGCGGCGAAGGCGTATGATCGGGAGAACGGCTACACGAGCAGCTGACACGAACGCGGCACCCCGTGCGTGTCGAAGGCCGCCAAGCGCCCGCCTGACCCGCCAAACTTTCGAGGCAACGCCCCATGACCGAGATCCCCGACACCGACACCATCGTCTACGTCAACGGCCGTCAGGTGCGGAAGTCGCAGGCGGTGATCTCGATCTACGACAGCGGGTTCTGTCACGGCGACGGCGCCTACGAGGGGATCCGTCTGTACGACGGCAAGGTGTTCCGGCTGGAAGCCCATATCCGCCGCCTGTACGAGGCCCTCACCCTGCTCGATATCGACCCCGGCATCGATCAGTCGGACATGGCGAAGATCGTGCTCGACACCTTCCGCGCGAACGAGCTCGAGACCGACCTGCACATGCGCCTCCAGGTGACCCGGGGCATCAAGCGCATGACCGGAATGAACCCGAAGCTGAACCTCGGGCCGGCCTCGATCGTCGCCTTCGTCGACCACAAGCCGCCGATCTTCGACAAGGCGGGAATCACGCTGATCACCTCGACCCTGCGCCGGGCCTCGCCGAACGTGATCGACGCCAAGATCCACCACACCAACCAGCTCAATCAGATCCTGGCCAACATCGAGGCGAACCGCCAGGGCGCGGACGAGGCGATCATGCTCGACGACCGCGGGTTCGTCGCCGAGACCAACTCGACCACCATGTTCTGCGTGAAGGACGGCGTGCTGATGACGCCGCATCCGACCTTCATCGTCGTCGGCATCACCCGCGGCATCCTGCTGGAGATGGCGCGGGAGGAAGGCTGGGGCCCGCGCGAGGCCGACCTCAGCGTCTACGACTTCGTCACCGCCGACGAGGCGTTCATCTGCGGCACCGTCGGCGAACTGGTGCCGATCAGGGCGATCGACGGGCGGCCGGTCGCCGGAGCCGTTCCCGGGCCGATCACCGCGCGGCTGATGGAACGCTACAGGGCGTTGACCCGGACCGAAGGCACCGCGGTCTGACGGTCAGGCAAGGAACCTGCGCAGGACGCCGACCAGCTGAACCGCGCCCTCGACCAGCTGCTGGGTGGAGGCGGCCTGATCGATTTCGCCCTTGATGCGGCGCATGTCGGCGACATCCCGGTCGCTGGCGACGACGCCGGCGGCGACCAGCTTCTCGCGCGCGCCGCTCAGCGTGTTGACCGCGTCGTCGAGCTTCGGCTTGAGAGCGGTCATCGCGTCGAGATCGGCGTCGTCCAGCGCCTTCTTGTAGGCCTTGCTGAGCCTGAACACCGCGTCCTGAGCGTCCTCCAGCACCATCATGTCGTTGTCGGCCATCATCCTCTCCCGCGTCCAGCCGGTTAGAGCGCGATCGGTTCGGGTCGAAACGCTCTGAACCGTGAAGCGCCCTCTAACTCATTAATCAAAGGCCGAGTTCACACGATCAGCGTTTCCAGCCGATCGTGATTTGCTCTGGCCCCGTCCTTCTACGAAGCCGAGAGCGACGCCCCCGCCTCGTCCAGCGCCGCGTCGAACAGCGCCTTGAGCGCCGGCGTCGCGGTCAGCTCGGAGATCACACCGTCGGTGCGCGCCTGCAGGCCCGACAGATCCCGGCCGGTGATCATTCCGGCCGCCCTGAAGGCGACGGCCAGCCCCGCCATGAGGTCGTCGAGCGTCAGCGTGTCGTACGCCGCCAGCAGCTTGCGCAGCTCGAGGCCGAGCTTGGCCGTCTTCAGGCACTGGGAGACGGCGTCGGCGGTCACCCGCTCCTCCCGGGCGACGATCGCCATCAACCGTTCGCGCAGTCGGAGAAGCTCCGTGCGCCGCTGCGCCACCGTCAGCGCCGTGTCGTCGCGGACGCTCTCGATATCGGCTGCCAGGAATCCACGCTCGACGACGAAACGGGCCGGATGCGCCTGCAGGCTCTTCGCCAGGGCCGCCATCTGCACCGTCAGCTTGTCCAGCGGCGCGATCGCCTGCTTCACCACCGGCGCGGCCAGAAGGCTGCCCTGTTCGAGCGATGCGAAGACCGCGGCGAACGTCGCGTACTGGCCGCGCAGCTTGACGAGCACCCCGTCCCAGTCCTTCGCGCTGCCGGCGCCGCCGAATGAGACCGGGTCCGCCAGAATGTCCAGCGTTGTGCGGGTGATCGGGTTCTTCGACCCTTCGACCAGCTTCACGAAGGTGTCGGCGGCTTCGCTTGCGGACTGCGGCGGGGCGGCGACCTCCGCCTTGCGCAGCGCATCGATGCTGTCGATCGCCGCGTCGGCGGTCGCCTGGAACTGCACCGCTCCGACCTGCACGCTCCTGGCCTTCTCGGCGCAGCCGGCAAGCGCCAACGTCGCGCCGAGCACGAAGATCAGAGAGAAAGGCCGCAGCCCCGTGGTCATGGCCGCCATGCCGCCCCCTTAAGCCGCAGTGATAACCCGGATCCCGCAACCTAATCCCGCCAGCGCCGGGAACTCAACCGGATTCGACCCCATACGTTGCCGGACCGGAGGATCCGGACAACCGTTTCAGGTGTCGATCCTGGATCGCACGAAGCCGCCGACGGCCTCCAGCAGTTGGTCGAGGTCGGCCTTCAGGGCGGCGAACCTGGCGGTTTTTTCAAAGCTGTCGGTGTCCATATACAGGGCGCGGTTCAGCTCGATCTGCAGGGAGTGACGGCCCCGCTCCGGATCGGAGTGGCGGGCGACCAGTTCGGCCCCCTTGTAGGGATGGTTGATCGCCACCCGGTAGCCCAAGTCCCGCAGCACTCCGGCGGCCGCATCGATGAAGGCGGGGTCGCAGGTCTCGCCCTCCCGGTCGCTCAGCACCATGTCCGGACGGGCCGAGCCGGCATCCACGTTCATCGCATTTCCCACCGGCTTCATCGAATGGCAGTCGATATGAAAGACCTGACCGAACCGGTCGTGGGCCGCCGCGATCGCATCGGCAACCGCCGCGTGATACGGGCGATGGTAGGTCTCGAGCCGATGCATGACCTCGGCCACGGTCAGTTTGCGGTCATAGATCGGCCGCCCCTTGAGGATGTACCGGCGCACCACGCCCATCCCGTAGGCAGTCTTCTCACCGGGATTGACCGGCAGCGGCCACACGCCGTCGATCAGATCGAGGTCAAGGTCGTCCTCCGCCCGGTTGGCGTCGACATAGGCGCGGGGAAACCGCGCGGCGATCAGCGTCGCACCGACCGCCGGCGCATGATCGAACAGCTCGTCCACGAAGGCATCGACCGAGGTCATCAGTTCGGCCTCGGTCACGACATGATCGAAGTCATCCGGCCAGTCCGCGCTGTTGTGCGGACTGTCGACCACCAGGGGGATCTGTTCGGCCGTCGGTTCCCGGCGCAGGAACACGCCGGGAACGAGTTGGTCAGGCGCCATCGTTCAGGTGACAGGCGGAATACCGGCCCGGCGCGATCTCCCGCAGCATCGGTTGCTCGACCTTGCACCGCTCCGTCGCATGCGGGCAGCGGGGATGGAAGTGGCAACCGCTCGGCGGATTCAGCGGCGACGGGATCTCGCCCTTCACCGGCACGAACCGTCGCTTGCGGGTATCGAGGCGCGGAACCTCGGCCAACAGGGCCTGGGTATAGGGATGGTTCGCCGACTCGAAGATATCCTCGGTCCTTGCGGTCTCGACCACGCGGCCGAGATACATGATCACCACCCTGTCCGACAGGTGCTCGACGACGCCGAGATCGTGGCTGATGAAAAGATAGGTAAGGCTGAACTCCTCGCGCAGGCGCATGAACAGGTTCAGCACCTGGGCCTGGATCGAGACGTCGAGAGCGGCCACCGACTCGTCGCAGACCAGGAACTCCGGATTGACCGCCAGCGCGCGGGCGATGCCGATACGCTGGCGCTGACCGCCGGAGAACTGGTGCGGGTAGCGTCGGGCGTAGGTCGGATCGAGGCCGACCCGGATCAGCATTTCGTCGACATAATCCTGCAGGTCCTTGGCATCGACCAGCCCATGGACACGCGGCGCCTCGCCGACGATGTCCTGGACCCGAAGGCGCGGGTTCAGCGAACTCATCGGGTCCTGGAAGATCATCTGCACCTTGAGCGCGGCGTCACGCGCCTCGGTGGCCGACATCGTCGACATCTCGCGGCCGCGGAACAGCACCTCTCCGGAGGTCGCCGCATGGACACCGGCGACGACCCGGCCAAGGGTGGACTTGCCGCACCCGGACTCGCCGACCAGGCCCACCACCTCGCCATCGGAGATCGACATGGAGACGGTGTCGACGGCGTGGACGACCTCGTCCTTCAGACCGGCACCGAAGACGTTGGCGATCTTCGCCGCCGCGTCCAAGGGTTTCACGAACCGCTTGGTGACGTTGCGCAACTCCACGATCGGCGTTTCCGCCGCCGGCGCGACCTCCTTCTCGACCGCCGCGCTCATGCCGGCACCTCCACGCCGGGGGCCTGGGCGCTCTGCCCGGCCGGCACCGGATAATGGCAGCGCACGTCGCGTTCCGGGACCGGATGGGTGATCAGCGGCGCGGTGTCGCAGTCTTCGCCGACCCGCGGGCAGCGTGTCTTGAAGGGACATCCCGGCGGCAGGTTCAGCAGGGACGGCGTCATGCCGGGAATCTGTGCCAGCGGCTGGCCTCGCCGGTTGCGGCTCGGTACGGAATTGATGAGGCCGTGGGTATAGGGATGCGCCGGGCTGTCCAGGACGTCGTTGACCGTCCCGTGCTCGACCACGCGGCCGGCGTACATGACGCAGATCTCGTCAGCCAGGCCGGCAACCACGGACAGGTCGTGGGTGATCCAGATCAGGGCCGTGCCCGTTTCCTCGCAGAGCTTCTGCACCTCGTAGAGGATCTGTCCCTGGATGGTGACGTCGAGCGCCGTCGTCGGCTCGTCGGCGACGATCAGATCGGGCTTGTTCAGCAACGCGATCGCGATCGCGACCCGCTGGCGCATGCCGCCGGAGAACTGATGCGGATAGGATTTCAGACGCTCCTCCGCCGAGGGGATGCCGACCTGCAGCAGGGCGGCCCGCGACCGTTCCCACGCCTCCTCGCGGCTGACGTTCTCGTGCGCCTGGATCGCCTCGATCATCTGCGTATCGACGCGCAGCACGGGGTTCAGGGTCATCATCGGATCCTGGAAGATCATCGCGATGTTGTTGCCCCGCAGCCGGCGCATGCGCTCATCCGGCGCGTTCGCGATGTTCTCGCCCTTGTACAGGATCTCACCGCCGACGACCCGGCCGGGCTGATCGACCAGGCCGAGCACCGAGAACCCGGTCACGGTCTTGCCGGATCCGGACTCCCCGACCAGTCCGAGGATCTCGCCCGGGCGCACGGTGAAGGACACGTCGTCCACCGCCTTGACCACACCGCCACGGGTGAAGAAATGGGTCTGCAGGTTCCGAACCTCGAGCGTCGGAACATCGGTATTCGCCACGGGACCCCCTCTTACTTCTGCAGGCGTGGATTGAGCACGTCGCGCAGCCGGTCGCCGACCAGGTTGATGCTCATGATCATGAACAGCAGCGCAAGACCGGGAAACACGCTGATCCAGTACTTTCCGCTCATCACGTACTCGAACCCATTGGAGATCAGCTTGCCGAGCGACGGTTCGGTCTGCGGCAGCCCGAGACCGAGGAACGACAGCGTCGCCTCGAGGGAAATGGCATGGGCGGTCTGCATGGTACCGACGACGATGATCGGCGCGACACAGTTCGGCAGCAGGTGTCGGAACAGGACGCGCCGGTTGCTGAGCGCCAGACAGTTCGCCGCCTCGACGTACTCTTTGCGGCGCTCCACCAGGGCCGACCCGCGGATCGTGCGGGCGTAGTAGGCCCACTGCACGACGACGAGGGCGACGATGATCTTGAAGACCGCGAAATAACTCGGTTCGTTCGGTCCGCCCTTCATCACCGCCAGCAGGATCAGGGCGACCAGAATCGCCGGGAAGGAAAGCTGAATGTCGACGAACCGCATAATCACCGCGTCGACGCGGCCGCCGAAATAGGCGGCGATCAGACCCAGCGAGCAGCCGATCACCAGCGCGATGACGCCCGATCCGATCCCGACGCCGAGGCTGATCCGCAGACCATAGATCATCGCGCTGAGCAGGTCGCGTCCCGCGCCGTCGGTGCCGAGCCAGGCGATCGGACCCGCGCCGAAATTCATCGCCTCTCCCGGCGCCAGGCGGCTGTCCATGATGCTGACAGACGCCAGGTCATAGGGATTGGTCGGCGCCACGAACGGGCCGACGATGGCGATCAGGAGCACGATGAAAACGCCGATCGCGCCGATCACCGCGACCGGACTCTCCACATAGTCCGAAAGGAACCGCCGGAACGGGGTCTCGACGCCACCGGAACTCTGCTTGGCCGCCGGGGCGGCGTCATCTTCTTGAATCGCTGTCATGCCTTGATGTCCTGCAAACGGACCCGCGGGTCGAGCAGCGAGTAGCAGATGTCGACCACCAGGTTCAGGAAGACGAACAGCAGCACGATGATCATCAGGTAGGCGACAATCACCGGCCGGTCGAGAAGGCCGATGGAATCGATCAGCAGTTTGCCGATCCCCGGCCACGCGAACACCGTCTCGGTCACGACCGAGAAGGCCACCAGGCCACCGAACTCGAGGCCGAGCACGGTGACGACGGGGATGAGGATGTTCTTCATCACGTGCACGAGGATCACCCGCCGGTCCGTCAGCCCCTTGGCGCGGGCGAACTTGACGTAGTCCTGGTGCACGACCTCCCGCGTTCCCGCGCGGGCCAGGCGGATCACCATCGACAGCTTGAACAGCGCCAGATTGATAGCCGGCAGCAGCACATGGCTCCACCCGTCGAGACTCAAGAGCGATGTCGGGAAGCCGAGGACGTAGGTGATCTCGTCGCCGCGCCCGGTGGAGGGCAGCAAGCCGAGTTGTACCGAGAACAGCAGGATCATCATGATGCCGACCCAGAAGGTCGGCAGGCTGAAGCCCAGAATAGACGCGGACATGATCACCTTGGAGGAGACCGTGTCCGGTTTCAGCCCGGCCCACACGCCGAGCGGTATTCCGAAGACCACGGCGATCAGCAGCGCGGCGATCGCCAGTTCCATCGTTGCCGGCAGCCGGTCGAGAATGAGCTGCAGCGCCGGTTCGTTGAACACGAAACTCTCGCCCAGATTGCCCTGCGCCGCCTTGGTCAGGAACCGCAGGTACTGGATATGGAATGGCTTATCGAGGCCGAGGCTCTCCACGATCGCCTGACGCTCCGCCTGATCGGCGTCGTCGGCGACGAGGATTTCCGTCGGGTCGCCCACCAGGAACACCCCGGAGAACACCAGAAAGGACATAACCAGGACGACCAGGGCCGCCTGCATCAATCGTCTGATGATGAAGACCGTCATCATCGACCTCCCGAAAGACCGCTTCCGCGACGGCCGCCGGAGCGCCATCGCGGAAGGGTACGCGGAAACAGGTCCGAAACGAGCGCGGCCGGATCCGCCCGGCCGCGCTCAGCTCTGCGTCAGTTGGCGGGCGACAGGTCGTACGCCGTCGTCCGCTCGTCGGTGCGCGGGGCATAGGTCAGTCCCTTGCGCGCCGCCCAGGTGTTCACCTGGTAGTGCAGCGGGATGATGCCCTGGTTCTGACCGATGGCGATGTCGGTCGCCTCGGCGAGCAGCGCGCCACGCTTGGCATCGTCCACCGACGCCAGCGCCTCCTCGATCAGCGCGTCCACCTTCGGGTCCGAATGCCGGCCGCGGTTCGACGCGCCCCAGCCCTTGGACGGGTTGTGGGTCGCCAGCAGCGACTTCAGCGGCGAGGACGCCTCGCCCGTGCCGGAACCCCAGCCGACCAGCACGAGGCTGAACTCCGGCGAGCCGTCCGGCGCGCCCTTGGACGCACGCGAGAAGTAGACGTTCTTCGGCATGGTCACGACCTTGGTCGGGAGACCCGCCGCCGAGAGCATCTGGCCGATCGCCTCGGTGATCTTGGCGTCGTTGATGTAGCGGTCGTTCGGCCCGTGGATGGTCAGGCCGAAGCCGTCACCCCAGCCCGCTTCCGCCAGCAGCTTCTTGGCGCCAGCCACATCGTACTTCTCCGGCTTCAGGTTCGGCGACAGACCGAAGAAACCCTTCGGCAGCAGCTGACCGGCCGGAATGGCGACGCCCTCCATGACCCGTTCGACGATGGCCGGACGGTTGATCATCATGGAGATGGCCTTGCGCACCCGTGCGTCCCGCAGCGGGTTCTTGTCCAGCGGGTTGCCGTCCTTGTCGGTGACGAAGGGCGACTGGTCGCGGAACTGATCCATGTGCAGGTAGATCACACGGTTGGACACGCCCGAGCTGAGGTCGACGTCCTTGTTCTTCTTCAGAACCTCGATATCGGCGGTCGGCACGTTGTCGATCATGTCGACGTCGCCGGCCAGCAGCGCGGCGACCCGCGCCGGCTCGGACGGGATGAACTTGAAGGTCACCTTGTCCCAGGGCTGCGCCATCGGACCGACATAGCCCTCGTACTTCTCGAGAACGATGCGGTCGCCCTTCTTCCACTCGACGAACTTGTACGGTCCGGTGCCGAACGTGGCAGTGCCGTCGTTGAAGTCGCCGGCATCGATACCCTTGTTGGTCGCCGCATCCGCGGTGCCCTTGGCCTCCGACGACATGATCATGACCGTGGTCAGATCGTTCGGCATCAGCGGATAGGGCTTCTCCGTCGTGATGTGCAGCGTGTGGTCGTCGATCTTCTTGAGGGTCTTGCCCTTGGTGTAGATCCGGAACGACGAGTTGCCGCCGGTATAGCCGTCGGCCCGCTCGAACGAATAGATCACATCGTCGACGGTGAAGTCGGTCCCGTCATGGAACTTCACGCCCTGGCGGAGCTTGAACTCCCAGGTCGTGTCGTCCAGCGCCTTGTACGACTCGGCCAGCCGCGGGAACAGCTGCTGGTTGGAGCGAAGTCCACGAGACGGCCGAAGACGTGGCCGATCATCGCGTTGTTCGGTCCGAGGTTGTGAAAATACGGATCCATCGAGGACGGTTCCGACCGAATCCCGATCGTCACGTCCGCCGCCATCGCCGGGCCGGCCAATGCCGCCATCGCGACCGCCGTCACCCCCAGCCGACGAATGAAACTCATCCCTGCCTCCATCTGTGCGTTCGGATTCCTAGGCATCCGCGCTCGTGTCGTTGCACGCGCGAAGCCCAGAGCATGGCGGAATTGGACACACCGCACAATCCCGCATGCTGACCAATGTCACATTGGCGCTATGGCAATCCGGACGGGCATGGCCTAGCCTCGATCCGGTACCTCACCGACGCTCTCATCCTGTGATCCACAGCCGACGCCGTCTCAAGGAATCGACCGTATTCGACCGGTCCGCCCCCGCCCCTCGCCTTTCGCCGGGGGCGGAAGGGTGAGCGGCGTCGCCGATCCGCGCCCGTGGCCGGTCGAACTGTCGGCGCCGGATATCGAACGCTGGCGCGGCGGCAATACCGGCGCGCCGTTCTTCACCAGCCTGGACTCCGGTCGGCCCGGCCCGCACGTCATGGTCACCGCCGTCACCCACGGGAACGAACTGTGCGGTGCCATCGTTCTGGACAATCTGCTCGCCGGCGGTCTGCGGCCACGGGCAGGGCGGCTCACCGTCGGTTTCAGCAACGTGGCCGCCTTCCTCGCGTTCGACCCCGCCTATCCACAGCTGTCGCGCTTCGTGGACGAGGATCTCAACCGGGTCTGGGATCGGGCGACGCTGGATGGGCCACGCTCCAGCGTCGAGCTTGCCCGCGCCCGTGACATCAGGCCGCTTCTCGATACCGCCGATCTGCTTCTCGACATTCATTCGATGTCCAACCCGGTCGAGCCCCTGATGCTGGCCGGCGCCTGCGACAAGGGCATCGACCTCGCCCGGCGGGTCGGCACGCCGGCGTCGATCGTCGTCGATGCCGGCCACGCGGCCGGTGTCCGCATGCGCGACTACGGCTCTTTCGCCGACCCCGCCGATCCCCGCGCCGCGCTGTTGCTCGAGGCCGGGCAGCACTGGTCCGCCGACACCCTGCCGGTCGCCGAGGAGGCGCTGTTCCGGTTCCTTGTCGCCTCCGGCACCCTGGCGCCGGAGGACGTGCCGGCCGACTACCGGACGCCGCCGCCGCCCCAGCGCATCATCCAGGTGACCGAGGCCGTGACCGTTCAAAGCCGCGCCTTCGCTTTCGTCGAGGGCTATCTCGGCATGGAGGAGATCACCGACGCCGGTACCGTGATCGGCCACGACGACGGCGAACCGGTCGTCACCCCCTACGACCGCTGCATCCTCATCATGCCCTCGCATCGCCCCGCACCGGGGCAGACGGCGGTCCGGCTCGGGCGGGTGATCGATGGCTGATCCGCAGCACGACGCGCCGGATCGCGGCGACAGCGAAAGGACGCCCGGCGGCGACCGGATGACCGCCGGGCGGCCGCGCGGTTCAATGGTGCTCGCGCTTGCCATCGGGACCGCCGGCGGCCTGCTCTTCGCCTGGCTCAAGCTGCCGCTGCCGTGGATGATGGGGGCGATGGTGGCGACCACGATCGCGTCGATCGCCGGCGCCAACATCCGCATCGAACTGCGTCTGCGCATGGTGATGATCGCCGTTCTCGGCGTGATGCTGGGCAGCGCGTTCCGCCCGGAACTGGTCGACCAGGTCGGCGAGTGGGCGGTGTCGATCTGCGGTCTGCTCGTCTATGCCGTCACCGCCGGCGCGCTGGTGACCTGGTATTTCCGCCGGGTCGGCGGCTACGATCCGGTCACCGCCTACTTCGCGTCGTCGCCGGGCGGCCTCAACGAGATGGTGCTGGTCGGCCGCGAGATGGGCGGCGACGACCGGGTGATCGCCCTCACCCACTCGGCACGCATCCTGCTCGTGGTGATGACGATCCCGTTCCTGTTCCGGATGTTCGCCGACTACACGCCGTCGCCCGATCTCCTGCCCCGCGGGCCGGGCCTCGACATGGCCCTGCGGGACTGGCTGATCCTCGCCGGCTGCGCGGCGCTCGGCGCGGCGGCGGCCAAGCTGCTCAGGCTTCCGGCGGCGTTCCTGGTCGGACCGATGGTCCTGTCCGGCGCGGTCCACCTGTCCGGCCTGACCGAAGCGAGCCCGCCGAGCCTGCTGGTCGCCTGCGCCCAGGTGGTCATGGGGTCCGGGATCGGCTGCCGGTTCGCCGGCACCGCCGTCTCCGAGGTGCTGCGCATCGTGCGGATCTCGATCGGCTCGACCGTGATCCTGATGGCCTCTGGCGTGCTCTTCGGCGTGGTGCTGGAGCACATCACCGGCGTGCCGTGGTTCGTCCTCGTCCTGGCCTATGCGCCGGGCGGCCTCGCCGAGATGAGTCTGGTGGCGCTGGCGCTCGGCCGCGACGTGGCCTTCGTCGCCACCCACCACATCTTCCGGATCGGATTCATCGTGATCCTGGCGCCGATGGCGTTCCGGATCATGCGGCGCGGCGACAAGTCCTGAGGCTCACCGCCTGTCGGCGGGGAACAACGCCGCCGCCCGTTCCGCGATCCAGAGCGTCAGAACCGCATACAGCGGGACCAGCGGATAGCGCAGGTCCCAGAGCCAGGTTCCCCGCAACTGCCGCTCCAGGCCGGCGAACTTGACCGGATCCAGGCTGAAGCCGACCCAGAGCTTCCACAGCGCGACACCGAGCACGACCGTGACGGCGAGACGGATCAGATGGCGCACGGCCTCACCTCCCCTTCGCGTTTCCCGGTCCACGGCCGGGTCCCGCTCCTGAAGGCGGCGCCCGGCGCTTCCGACGGCTGCCGCCTCACAGCCGCCTCGCCGAGCCGGAGTCGACGCGGAACACGAGAAGGTCAGCCCGTCGCTCGAGTTGGCCGGTCAGTTCGACATAGTGGCCGGTATGGGCGAGCACGTCGTCGGGCAGCGCCTTGCCCGCCCGGTCGCCCAGCAGCATGACCAGCGGCGCCCCCGCCTCGCGGTAGACCACGAACATCGGCGGAATACCGCCGATCAGGCAGAGATTGGCGCAGAGCTTATGGGTCTTTCCCTGCCCCGGCCGCATGGCACCGAGATAGCATTTCGAGTCCACAATCTCGCCGCGCAGGGTCCGTGCGCCAAGATCTTCGGTCGCCGGCCGCCACCCTGCGGGCACCGCCGCGGCATCCTCCGCCGGACGCAGGCGGACCTTGCCGCCGACCTGGATGAACTCGACGCCGACCTCCCCGCGGCCGAGCGCGATGCCGCCGACATCGGCCGCGCCGCCCTCGAGCGCCTCGGCCGCCGCCTGGACACCACGTTTGCCCTGACCCGACAGAACCACCGCGCGCCCCCGGGGGTGATCCGCGTCCGGCGGCGTGTAGAGAACCGGGTAGGGTTCGGCCAGCAGCACGCCCGTCCGCGTCTGGTAGCCGTCGCCCCACCGGAACGATGCGTCGCCCCAGTCGCCCTGGGCGACGGCGAATACGGCGGCGACCGCCACGCCGGCACCGATCAGTCCGCCGGCGACGACCGCCAGGAACCCGACCAGGGCCCGAGGCACCGGCATGTAGCCGACGAAGAACGCATCCCGCGATCCGGGTCCGCTGCTCATACCGCGCCCTCCTCCAGGATGATCGGCGGTGTCCGGGTGCCCGGTGGCAGGGGGCGCGGATCGATCATCACGTAGTCGCCGTCGCGGCGCACCCGGAAGGTCGGCACCCTCTCCGTGAACGGCGCCGGAGCGCGGCCGGTTTCCGGGTCGTACTGAAAACCGTGCCACGGGCAGGTGACGCAGCCGTCGCGGATCCGGCCCTCGCCGAGTGGGCCGTTCTGATGGGCGCAGGCGTTCCAGAGCGCCGAGATCCGGTCGCCGTAGCGGAACACCGCCGCCCGCTCGCCGTCCGGCAGCGTCACCGTGCGGCCGCGACCGTCCTCCAACTCGTCGATCCGCAGCGCCCGGACCCACTCGCCTGACACCTCCAGGGCGGCATGGGCCCGGTCGTTCCGCTCCTCGACCCTGCCGGCGGCGATGTGCAGACCGCAGACCAGCGCTAGGCTCAGTGCCACCATCGCCGGGAACGCCGCGCTGTCCTCGGCCTGAACGACGCCGAGCACGACATGCATCACCACCAGCGCATAGGCGAGGTAGACCAGCATGTGCAGGGTCTTCCAGGTCCTGGGACCGAGGAAGGCGAGCCAGAAGTCGTGACTGGTCGCCGCCATAGCGAACAGGATCGCCAGCGCCATCAGGCCCAGCCACTCGAACGGAAAGCCGATGAAAGAGGTCACGTCGGTATTGGCGACCAGCAGCGCCGTCCACGGGCCGATCGGCGAGAACGCCGCATACCAGCCGAGCACGGCATAGAGATGCGCGAGCGCGACGAAGAAGGTCAGCACGCCGAAGTGTCGCCGGTTGTAGAGCACCGGGAGGAACCTGCGATCGAGCCGCGCCAGCGGGCCGATGCACAGGATCACCGTCAGCATCCAGAACGTGCAGGTGCCGAACGCGCGCATGCGCAGTTCCGCCCCGCCGATGGTCGGCGGTTCGATCCAGCCCGGGGCATAGCGCAGATAAACGATCAGATAGGCCGCGACGCCGAGGCCGAGCGCGATGTCGTAGGCCAGCTTGTACGGGGTCCACTGGACCGGGCGATATGAGACGCTCATCCCCTCGTCTCCCCCTGTCCAGGTTCTTCGACCACCGGCCCCGGTTCGACCGGTCGCTCCTGTTTCAGCACCAGTCCGAGCAGCAGACCGACGGCAAGGGTCAGGGTGAGCGCCGGCCAGATCCGGCGGTGGGCGTGTCGCCAGGGCGCCTGCATCAGACGCCCTCCCCGTCCGGTGCGGGCCGACGGACCCAGCGCCACAGCACCAGCGGCCAGAGGCCGACGACGCCGGGCAACGCCAGCAGTCGGAACAGGTAGGCGCGCCGGGCGGACGGGTCGATCCGGTCGACACCCCACAACAGAAAGGCGGCAGCCACCGCCGCACCGGCCCACATATAGGCCTGGGCAACCTGAATGAGCACGCTGGCCAGGGTCATCCGCCGCTCCCGCTCCCTCTCTACGCATCGAGGATCGTTGCCCCGTCCAATGCGGGCAAGGCCGATTGCGTTACACGGCGCGCAACCCGCGCGGATGTGATCGCAGCGGTCGCCTGCTAGGCTCGGAGGAAACCGGGAGGAACTCGAATGAAGATCACCGCCATCCGCGCCCATGTTCTGGAAGCGCCGATCGAGGACCGCTTCGCCTTCAGCCAGACCTGGGTCGACCGGCGCGTCGGTCTTGTCGTCGAGATCGAGACCGATGCCGGGATCACCGGCTGGGGCGACGGGTACGGACCGCCCTGGGCGCTGGCGACGGTCATCGAACGGTACTACGCGCCGCGCCTTGTCGGCCGCTCGCCGCTGGCCGGCGACGCGATCTGGGAGGAGCTGTACAACGGGCTGCGCGACCACGGGCAGCGCGGCGTCCCGGTCCAGGCCCTGTCGGCCGTCGACATCGCGCTTTGGGACCTGCGGGGCAAGCATCTGGGTGTCCCGGTTCACGTGCTGATGGGTGGGCCGATCCGTTCGACCGTGCGGGCCTATGCCACCGGCCTCTACCGGCGCAGCGACGACAGGGCGGAGAACCACCGCCTGCTGGCGGCGGAAGCACAGGGCTATCTCGACGCCGGCTTCACCGCGATGAAGACCAAGGTCGGATTCGGTTTCGACGACGACATCGCCCTGGTCGAGATGCTGCGCGGCACGATCGGCGACGAGACCGCCCTGTTCGTCGACGCCAACCACGGCTGCGACCGGGTCCAGGCCGCCCGCCTCGCCCGCGCCATGGAGCCGCTCGATATCGGCTGGTTCGAGGAACCGGTCGAGCCCGAGGACATCGATGGCTATGCCGAGCTGCGCACCCGCACCTCGATCCCGATCGCCGGCGGCGAATGCTCCTTCACCCGCCACGACTTCCGCCGCATCCTCGAGGCGCGGGCGATGGACGTCATCCAGCCCGACACCGCGTCGTGCGGCGGGCTGACCGAGGCCAAGCGGATCGCCGACATGGCCTGGACCCACGGCACCCGATACAACCCGCATGTCTGGGGCACCGGGATCGGTCTCGCGGCGGCGATGCAGCTTCTCGCCGTGCTGCCGACCACGACACCGGCCTTCGGCGCCCACCAGCCGCTCCTGGAATACGACAGCACCCCGCACCCCTTCCGCCAGGGTCTTCTGGTCCAGCCGGTGAGGGTCGAGGACGGCATCGCCCACGTCCCCGAAGGCCCCGGACTCGGTATCGAGATCCGCCGCGACGTCCTGGATCGCTGGCGGGTAAACTGAGGCGCGCCGCGTCTCGACGCCTCGACCCCGGTCCTGATAGTCTGCCGGCGCCGCGCCCGTGGTGCGGCACGTTATCGGGGCGGGGTGGAAGTCCCCACCGGCGGTGATGTCCCGGACCGGGTCCGGGGCTCAGCCCGCGAGCGCCTTCGGGTTCAAATCCGGAGGGTCAGCAGATCCGGTGCGATCCCGGAGCCGACGGTCACAGTCCGGATGGAAGATAACGAAGGAGAGAGACGCACGGCGCCTGATCGGCGCGCTGTGGGCTCGCGAGTTCGTACGCCCTGGTTCACGTCCCTTGATCGAGGAGGACAGCATGAATCAGAGCACCGGGACCAACGCTGAAACCCAGACCGAAACCAACACCGAAACCGACCGCATCGCCTTCATCCAGGCCCGCTGGCACGCCGAGATCGTCGACGCCTGCCGCGTCTCGTTCATCGAGACCCTGTCGCGGGAACGGCCGGGCACCTTCACCGTGGACGTCCACGACGTGCCGGGAGCCTTCGAGATCCCGCTGCTGGCCCGCCGGCTGGCGAAGACCCGGCGGTACCGCGCCGTCGTCGCCTCGGCCTTCGTGGTCGATGGCGGCATCTACCGCCACGATTTCGTCGCACAGAGCGTCATCTCCGGCCTCATGCAGGCGCAGATGGAGGCCGATGTCCCGGTGCTCTCGGCGGTGCTCACCCCGCACCGCTTTCACGAGACCGAGGAGCACAAGGCGTTCTTCCTCGAGCACTTCCGGGTCAAGGGCCGCGAGGTGGCCGACGCCTGCCTGGCGGTTGTCGACGGGTCTGTCGCGGCGGCGACGGCGGCGTGACGGCCGACCAGGCTGATCCCAGACGCGGTGACCGGCTCCCCGGTGCTACTGCGGACCGCCTGACAGCGGCCAGCAGCGCCGGAGCGCCGGGCGGGTATAGGGCAGCCGCTCCACATTCGAGGCGCAGACGCCGCCGGTGTCGACCACCACCGCCTCGCGGGCGATCGCCTGGAACGCGATCTTCCAGGCGCTGCCCGACTTCGCCACCAGCGCCGGCTGGGCCGCCGGGTCGATCCCGACGCGACGCAGATGGGTGTCGTCGAACGGCATGACCCGCTCGCCGGTCAGCACGACGTTGAGGCCGAACTCCGTGCGGATGACGGCGACGTCGCCCATCGGCACCTCCTGGCCGGTCATATAGGCACCGTCGCGCACATACCGCACGGCGGCCTCCTCGAAGATCACGTCGCCCGCGATGTCCACCGGCGCCCCGTGCAGATCCGGGAGGGTTCGGCCGCCGACCACCCCCGAGAACCGGCGCTGGCCAAGCGCCGTGGCCGCAGCGACCGGGTCCCAGATCACGACCGTACCGCCAACCCGCCGACGCATCATCTCGGCCAGGATCGCCGTGCCGTCGCCCGGCGCGCCGCCGCCGACATTGTCGGCCGGTTCGACCAGCACCACCGGCCCTTCGCCCGGAACCGCCGCCCGCCGCACGGCTTCGTCGACCGGGACCAGCGTCGGAAGGAACGCCTCGCGCGCCGCCTCGATCATCGCCGCCACCGCGTCGACCTCACGGTTCACGGCCACTGCATCGCTGCCATAGCCGGTCACCGCGACCCCCAGATGATCGACATCGGCATAGGCGAAGCCCTGGGCAACGGAGATCACATCGACGCCGGGCACGCTCTCGGTCTCGGCGACGCGAGCCATCACCGCATCCATCGGCGGCTCGGCCGTCGCCTGCATCTGCGGCACGGTGATCATCGCCAGCTTGCGGAACGCCTTGGCCGGTCTAGTACCGGCATCCAGCATCGCCGCCAGCCGATGCGCCGCCTCTTCGCCGCGCGCGCCCATATCCGTGTGCGGAAAGGTGTCGTAGCCGATCAGCAGATCGCAGGCCTCGACCAGGGCCGGGCCGATATTGGCGTGCAGGTCATAGGTGGCGACCAGCGGTACGTCGTCGGGCACCCGCTCCCGCACCCGGCGGACCAGGGCGGCGTCAGTCTCCTCGACCCCGTCGGCGACCATGGCACCGTGCAGGGCCAGCAGAATACCGTCCGGCCGTGCTGTCGCCGCGGCCTCGGCGATGCCGTCCGCCAGGGCCTCGAACGCCTCGCGGGTGACGGTACCGCTGGGGATTGCGCCGGCGAACAGGCCGGGAACGACGACGAGGCCCGCATCCTCCGCCCCCTTCAGCATGCCGCCGATCTCGGTGTTGGTCCCGGCATAACGCTCGACAAGGTCCGGGCCCTGTGCCCACTGATAGGCTCGGAACGCGGCGGCGTCGGTCGCGATCGGCGAGAACGTGTTGGTTTCGTGCCAGAGTCCGGCAATCAGCACCGTTGGTCGCATTCCCCCGCCCCGTCCGCTTCGGCATACTGCCGTACAAGAACCCCAGGGAGGCTAGCATGTTCGATCTCGACCGCTTCATCGAGGACTGTTACGCGGCGCTTGAGGAGAAGACGCCCGAGCGCGCGGCCCAGGAGGTCGTGGCCCGGGCTGTCGACGATCCGCTGTCGGTCATGAAGGCGATCGGCGAGCCGGAAAGGGCCGGCGTCAACACGCTGTACCGTTCCGACCGGCTGACGGTGCTCAATCTGGTTTGGGGACCGAAGATGCATCTGATGCCGCACAATCACAACATGTGGGCGTCGATCGGGATCTACACCGGAGCCGAGGTCAATACCTTCTGGCGGCGGCAGGAGAACGGGCTGCAGCAGCTCGGCGGCAAGGAGATGACCGAAAGGGACGCGAGCTGGATGGGCGATACGGCGATCCATTCGGTCACCAACCCCCTCGACCGCCTCACCGGCGCCCTGCACGTTTATGGCGGCGATTTCTTCGCGCCCGGCCGCAGCGAATGGGACGCCGAGACCCTCGAGGAAGCGCCCTACGACAGCGAGAAGCTGGTCCGTCTGTTCGAGGAGAGCAACCAGCGCCTGGAGGAACTGAAGGCCACCGGCGCGGTGTGACGGGACGACGGGGGCCTACTGCCCCCGGTCCACCTTCCCAACGCCGTCATCGACCGGCGGCTGGTCCGGAGCCGCCGTCCCATCCGGCTCCGGCGCCCGAAGGAAGCCGTCGCGCGGCGTGCACTGGTCCGTGAAGATCTGGGTGACCATGCTTTCCTTGCACTGCGCCCATGGCCGCTCGAGCTGACCGCTGTCCGCCATATACATCGCGGTGATCATGCCGACCGCCACCAGCGCCAGGATGATCCAAGTGCTTCTGCCCATCGTGTTCTCCGTCTCACGCGATCGCCCCCGCAATATGGGGACGACGATCGCGCCCGCCAGGGGCATCAGGTCGGCCAGTCGACCACATGTTCGATGAGCTCGGCATCCTCGACGACGGTTTCCGAGATCACCCGCCCGCGCACCGAGATACCGGCCTCATGTACGGAATTCGGATCGCCGCTGACCAGCGGGTGCCACCAATACAATGGCTTGCCGTCCTTCAGCAGACGGTAGGCGCAGGTCGACGGCATCCATTCGAGCTGGTTGACCACCTTGGCGCTCAGCACAACGCAGTCAGGCACCTCCGCCTTGCGGTTGGCGTAGTCCGAGCAGCGGCAGCTGTCGCAGTCGAGCAGCCGGCAGGCGACGTCGGTGTAGGCGATCTCGTCGGTGTCCGGGTCCTGCAGCTTGACCAGGCAGCACTTGCCGCAGCCGTCGCACAGGCTTTCCCACTCGTCCGGCGTCATCTGCGAGAGGGGCTTGGCCTCCCAGAACGGTCGGTCAGTCACGGTATCCGGGATCGATACGGTCCATCTTGCGCATCAGGGCGGCAAACTCCAGCGCGCCGTATTCCGCTTCCGAACTGGCGAAGCCGTTGACGTCCTCGCCCGACTTCTTGGCGATGTTGTCGGTCAGCACGTTGAGCGTGCCCGCAGCCCCCGCGTCGATCTGCACCTGGGCCGCCCGCTCCAGGCGGTACAGCCACAGGAACGCCTCCGCGACGGTCCGACCGGTGGTCAGCAGGCCGTGGTTGCGCAGCACCATGGCGTGGTTGTCGCCCAGGCTCTCGACGATACGCTCGCGCTCGTCGAGATACAGGCTCACCCCCTCGTAGTCGTGGTAGCTGATCCGGTCGACGAACGCGGTCGAGCCCATGGAGATCGGCTGCACCCCTTCCTTGACGGCGGCCAGCGCCATGCCCGCCCTGGAATGGGTGTGCATCACCACCTGGTGGTTCTCGCTGTGCGCCATGTGCACGGCGGAATGGATGACGAAGCCTGCCTGATTCACCGGATAGGGGTTGTCGGTGTCGATCTTGTTCCCCTCGACATCGATCTTCACCAGGTTCGAGGCCGTGACCTCGTCGTAGTTCAGGCCGTAGGGGTTGATCAGAAAGTGAAGATCCGGGCCCGGCACCTTGGCGGTCAGATGGCCGTAGATTAGCTCGCACCAGCCGAAATAGTCGACCATGCGATAGGCGGCGGCGAGCTGAACGCGCAGATCCCACTCGGCGTCGCTCACGCCGGCAGGCCGGGCTACCTTTGCAGGGCTGAGTTCGTTCATCGGGCTCCTCCTGATCCTGTCATTGGCTCCTGGTGCGGATCTCCTCCAGCACGGGCATAAGGTATTCGCGGAACTTGTCCGGGTTCTCGCTCATCGGGAAATGGCCGACCTCCCGCATGATCACCGCCTCGGCCCCGTCGATCGCGGCCGCGGTCCGCTCGGTATCCTGCGGCGTGCAAGAATAGTCGTACTCGCCGGTCAGAAGGTAGAGCGGGCAGCGGCCGGTGTCGATCAGGTGGGTGCGGTCGCGGAAATCCGAGTCCTCGCGATAGAAGTACAGATCGCCCCGAAACACACCGGGGCCGCTCTGCATATAGCCCCACAGCGTCTCCCAGCGGAACTCGTCCGGCGACTGCGGCGCCACCAGACCCGACACCATGGCGGCGCAGATCTCGCCGCCATGCACATCGCCGCGGTGCAGCCAACTGGTATCGTACCAGGAGGTTTGGTGATCCGCGCACTCCACGCCGATCAGGGCGCGGAACCGTTCAGGATGGTGCGCCGCCAGGTGCAGCACGATCCGCCCGCCCATGGAGCACCCGATCAGCGCCGGCCGGTCGAGCTCCATCGCCGAGGCGACGGTGAGGATCGCATCGGTGTAGAGCTCGGTGGTGAGCTGATATTCTTCGTCCTCGAACCCCACAGGCGGGTTGGACTTTCCGTGCCACGGCAGATCGAAAGCGATGACCCGGAAATGCTCGGTCACGGCCGGATCGGTCATCATGTGGCGGTACTGGCGTCCGTCGGAGCCGGCGGTATGCAGGCAGAGCAGCGGGATACCCTGGCCGGCCTCCTCGATATAGACGCGGCAGTCGCGGCCGCCGATCCGCAGGGTGGCGTAGCGGCCGACGATGGGCTCATAGGTCAGCGCCATGCCTCACGCCCTCCCGGCGGTGCGGGGCGCCGCCAGTACGTCCTTGACATAACGCAGATGCGCCATCAGGGGTTGCAGATCACCCTCCAGGCTGGCGACACCGAGCCGGGTCATGGCGATGACGTCGTGGTAACCGGGGGCCGGCATCGGCTCCCAGTGCCGAGCCCAGGCCGAGGCCTGCGCCTTGATGGCAAAACGCCAGGACCTCATGCGGAAAGGCCCGGTCTCCACCGCATCGATCCGGCCCTCCGTCACGCGGATATGCACCGGAAGGTCGTCGGCCTGGACCAGAAACTCCGCGGACAGCGTCCGCCCGCGGCGAACCAGCGGTGTTCTGCCGTTTACCATCGCAGGTAGTTGCGCGAGAGTATGAGCGATCTCTTCGGCGGTCATGTCCATCCCTTCAGCGTCGTTTTCGCCAGGATAGGACAGCGGACATCGTTGGCGATAGGGGTGCAGAACGCTGCGGAAACGCGGCCCGAATACCGGGCTCGAGTATCGGGCCCGAGCACCGGGCCCGAGCACCGGGTAGGTCACGAAATGTTAACCAGTGTCGATGTCAAACTGCTGCTGTCATCCCGACCGGCAAGGCATTGGACAGACGCGCCGGTCGACACCAGCCCGAGTTGTGTCAAACCATGCAAAGTGTCTTTGCGATGACGGATCGAACGGCGACTGATCCATCGATTGCGCGGGGGCTGGTGTCGCACCTCACCCGACGGCTCGCGGTCGTGGCCGCGATATGTCTGGCCGTGGTGCTGGTCGTCGAATTCACGCTCGCCGATCTGGCGCGCGACAACGCCAAGCACACCGCCCGCGAGGATCTGAATCGGCTGCGCGCTTCGCTGCAGCAGTCCCTCAGCCGCGACGTCCAGCTCCTGCGCGGCATGACCGGATTCGTCCGCGCCAACCCCAACATCACGCCAGAGGAATTCCGCCTGATCGCCCAGGACATTCTCGATGGCGCGGCGCCCTATGTCCGCAACCTCACCCTCGCCAAGGATCTGGTGATCTCGCACATGTTCCCCGACGAGGGGAACCGTGGTGCCCTGGGCCTCGACTATCGCAACACACCGGCCCAGTGGCCCGCCGTCGAGCGCGTCATCAGCGAGCGCCGGATCATCGTCGCCGGACCGGTGAACCTGGTGCAGGGCGGCGTCGGCCTGATCGCCCGCTTTCCGATCTTCCTGCGCCCCGATCCGACGGGGGCACGGGACCTTTGGGGCATTTCGTCGACGGTGTTCGATTTTCCGGGCCTGATCGAGCAGTCCGGCTACAAGGCGTTCGAGGTCGACTATCGCCTCGCCCTGGTCGGTCGCGATGGCGATCCCACCGACGGCGAAATCATCTGGGGCGACACCGACATCCGTGACTACGAACCGGTGGCGCTCGACGTGGTCATTCCGGCGGGGTCGTGGCGCGTTCTCGCCGCCCCCAGGGACGGCTGGCCGCATTTCACCAGTTACCTGCCGTATACCGTCGTCGCGGTGCTGATCCTGACATCGATCTACGGGTTCTGGAGCGCGGCACGCTATCGTCTGGCCGCCGAGCGGACCAATGCCAGCCAGGAGATCCTCGACGCCCTGCAGCGCGCGGAGGAGGCGAGCGCGGCCAAGTCCACGTTCCTGGCGGTGATGAGCCACGAATTGCGGACGCCGCTGAACGCCATCATCGGCTTCAGCGAACTGCTCGAGAACAGTCCGCGCGACAGCAAGATCTGGGATCGGGCCCCCGAATACGTGAGCGACATCCGCCAGAGCGGCCGGTTCCTGCTGTCCATCATCGACGATATCCTCGACCTGTCCCGGATCGAGAGCGGCCGCCGCAATTCGATCATCGAGCATCTCGACGTCGTGCCGCTGATGATTGAGAGCGCCAACCGGATGCGGGTCGAGTTCGAAGCCAAGGACATCGCGCTGTCGGTATCGGCGGAGGTCGATCAGATCGTCGTCCTCGCCGACCGGCGCGCCGTCATGCAGATCCTGACGAACCTGCTGAACAACGCGCTGAAATACGCGGGGACGGCGGCCACCGTCGACGTATCCGCCCGACGGATCGAGACGGGCGCGATCCAAATCACGGTTCGCGACGACGGTCCGGGCATCCCCGAAGAGAAGCTGGACGAGATTATGAAACCCTTCGTCCAGTTGTCCTCGTCCTATGCCAGGGCCGCCGGTGGAGTCGGCCTCGGACTGACCATCTGCCAGTCGCTTGCCCGCACCATGGGCGGCAGCCTCGTCGTCGAGAGCAGTCTCGGACAAGGAACCGCGGTGCACCTGACCCTGCCAGCGAGTCCGGCAGCCTGAGGCCCCGCGTCAAGCGTCGAGCGACAGTTCCTCGCCGGTCTCAAGCGCCAGCAGTTCCTCGATCGTCTGCCGCCGCCGGGCCAGCCGCAGCGCCCCGCCATCGACGACGACCTCCGGGATCAGCGGACGGGAGTTGTAGTTCGACGACATCGCCGACCCGTAGGCTCCGGCGTCGGAGATGACGCAGAAGTCGCCGACGCGCGGCAGCGGAAGCGCGCGAAACTCGACCACGCCCCCCTCGCCCTGGGTGAAGACGTCGCCCGACTCGCAGAGCGGCCCCGCAACCGCGACCGGCCGTCCCTCCCCCGTGACGGGCGCGCCGTCGGCGTCGACGAACCCGATCCGGTGAAAGCTGCCGTACATCGCGGGTCGGGCCAAGTCGTTGAACCCGGCATCGACCACGACGAAATAGCGCTCCGCCACGCGCTTTACCGCCCGGACCTCGGCGACCAGGCAGCCGGCGGCCGCGACCAGGAAACGGCCCGGCTCGATCTCCATCTCCACAGGCGTGGTCTGATGCTGCTGGATGGCGTTGCGCGCGGCGTCCCAGTTCGCGATGTAGTGCTGGGTGTCGACCTCCGCCGCGCCATCGCTGTACGGAACCGACAGGCCGCCGCCCGCCGACACCGCGCGGATCGGCAGGCCCAGCGCGCGATAGGCCTCGATCATGGCGTCGCCCACCCGCTCGAGATGACTGTAGTCGACGCCCGATCCGATATGCATGTGCAGGCCGACCAGGTCGAGGCCAGCCGCCTTGATCCGCGGGCCGAGCGCGGCCAGTTCCTCGTGCCAGATCCCGTGCTTGGAGAACGGACCGCCGGTGTTCGTCTTGTTGCTGTGGCCGTGACCGAACCCGGGGTTGATCCGCAGCCAGATCCGGTGGCCCGGGCTGACCGCCGCGATCTGATCGATCATGTCCGGCGAGCCGCAGTTGACCGGGGTCCCGAGTTCGACGACCCGTCGCAGGGTCGGACGGTCGAAAATGTCGGCCGTGAACACGATCTCGTCGCCACCGGCGGTGTAGCCGGCCGCCAGTGCGCGCTCGATCTCGCCGAGCGAGACGGCGTCCACCTTCACGCCGTTGCGGCGCATGACCCGCAGCAGGTCAAGGTTGCTGTTCGCCTTCTGGGCATAGCGGATGGTGTCGAAACCCCGCAGGCGCTCGATCTGACCTTCGATCCTTGCGGCGTCGTAAAGCCAGAACGGCGTGCCGACACGGGCCGCGAGGACGGCGATCAGCGCTCCCTGCGACGGCTCCTGCCGCTGCCGGTTCTCGAGTTCGCTCTCCATCGCCATGCCATCCCCCGGAAACGCCGCCACCGCCCAGGAAGCGGCGGTGGCGTGTCACATGCCGGGAAACCAACGCGATTTCAAGCCCGCCGGGTCTTGCCTCCGTTGCGTGCGACTTCGGTGTCTGGCCGAGCCGGTGACATTCCCTCACCCGAGACCTGGCGCAAAGTGGTCGATCCGCGCCCCCGCCACCGCCGCTCGAAATCGGCGATGTAGTCGCGGGTCTGCGGCACCGCATAGAGGTCCTTGGCCAGCTGGATCTGGAACACCATCAGGCAGCCGCGCCGGAACGCCACCTCACAGCCGACCAGGTAGAACTCCCACATCCGGAAGAACCGCTCGTCGTACATCTGAACGATCCTCTGCCGCTCCGCCTCGCAGTTCCGACGCCAGAGACGGAGCGTGTCGGCATAGTGCTGACGCAGGATCTCCACGTCGGTGGTGTACATCGGCGTGCGCTCGATCGACGTGAACTGCTGGCGCAAGGACGGCGTGTAAGCCCCTGGAAATATGTACTTCTCCATCCACTGGTTCTGCGGCTCGGGGTTGTTGAACACCCCGATCGCATGAACCACCGCGACGCCATTGTCGCTCAACAGCCGGTTAACCTGTCCGTAGAATTCGTCGTAGTGCCTCGGCCCGACATGCTCGAGCATCCCGACCGAGACGATCCGGTCGTAGCGGTCCTCGACCCGGCGATAGTCCTTGAGGTGGAAGCGCACCCGGTCCGCCAGGCCGGCCTCCTCGGCGCGGCGGTTGGAGACCGCATGCTGCTCGCGGGACAGGGTCACGCCGTCGACCTGCAGATCGTCCACGATGGTCGCCAGAAACAGGCCGAGACCGCCCCACCCGGACCCGATGTCGAGCAGGCGCTGGCCCGGTTTCAGGTTCAGCTTGGCGGCGAGGTGCAGTTTCTTGTTCCACTGCGCCGTTTCCAGGTCGTCGTCGGGATCGAGGAAATAGCCGCAGCTGTACTGGCGATCGTGATCGAGGAAGAGGTCGAAAAGCGCGTCGCTCAGATCGTAGTGGTGGGCGACCTTGCGCTGGGCCAGGTGGACCGGGTTCCAGTGCCGGAACGCCGCCCTCACCCCGCGCAATGCCGTCAGGAACCGCCGCAGCGCCCCGGATCGGGCGCCGGAAATGTTGGCCATGCAGAGGTCGAGGAGATCGTAGAGGGACGTACCGTCCTCGAGACTCAGGCTGCCGTCCATATAACCTTCGCCGATCGCCAACTCCGGGTTGAACATGATCCGCCGGTCGAGGGATGGGCTGCCGATCCGGATCGTCGCCCGGGGCCCGTCGGCGCCTCGACAATCATAACGATTTCCGTCAGGGCCGATCAGTGTCAGGTGTCCGACGGAAATCAGTTGGCGAAACGCGTGCACGCAAAGCATCGTTGTCACCCCCTGGTCTCTTGGGGTCCGATCGCGGGTGTGCGATCACCCTTAACCAATTTAAGGATATAATATCCTGGACAGTGGAGGGAAGCGCATGAACACGCGTCGTTTCGGCCGAACCGGCCTGCAGATCTCGGAGCTCGTCTTCGGAGGCGGTTGGGTCGGGGGCATCCTGATTCACCAGGATGACGATATAAAACGGACGGCGATCCGCCGGGCACTGGACGGCGGCATAAACTGGATCGACACCGCCGGCGACTACGGTCAGGGACAATCGGAGGTCGCGCTGGGCTGGCTACTGGCGGAGCTCGAGCCCGCCGAGCGACCGCATGTGTCGACCAAGGTCCGTCTCGACCTCGAGAGCGGCGAAAGTCACGAGAGCCAGATCCGCCGCGGCATCGAGACCAGCCTCGAACGGCTGCGGATGAACAAGGTCACCCTGTTCCAGCTGCACAACCCCGTCGAGCCGGAGCGCACCGGCCAGCACGTCGGCGTGCAGGACGTCATCGCCGACGGGGGCATTGCCGACATTCTGGACGGGCTGCGCCGCGAGGGACTCACCGACCACGTCGGCTTCACCGCCCTTGGCGACGCCGCGTCCTGTATCGAGGTCGTCGAGAGCGGCAAGGTCGACAGCGCGCAGGTCTACTACAACATGCTCAACCCGACGGCCGGCCTGAGCGAGCCCGTCGACGGGCTGGCCGCTCAGGACTTCACCGGCCTGATGGCGGCCTGCCGGCAGAACGACGTCGCCATCATGAATATAAGGGTATTTGCCGCCGGGGTGCTGGCGACCGATGTCCGCCATGGTCGCGAGGTGGCGATCACGCCGGAGTCGGCGGATCTGGACAGCGAGGCCAGGCGGGCCCGCGCGGCGATGGAGGTTGCGGGCAGCCCCGGCGAGGCCAGGGCCGAGACCGCCATCCGCTTCTCACTCGCCAACCGGGAGCTGTCCTGCGTGGTGATCGGGCTGGCGGAGCTGGAACACCTGGACCTCGCGTTGAGGGCGGCGGAAAACGGTCCGCTCTCGGCGGCGACGCTCGCAGACCTGCGCGAGCTCTGGGCCCGTAACTTCGACCTTTAGAGTGAATCACGATCAGATGTTTCCATCTGATCGTGTGAATTTGCTCGTTCTTTAATGGCTTAGAGGGCGATTCACGCTTCGGATCGTTTCGATCTGAAGCGATCGCGCTCTAGCGCCAGCCGCCTCTCAGCGCACCGGCGATCTCGGGTCGGTCTCGGAGGGCCCCGAGGCCGGCGCGGCGGGCTGGCGCGTGTCGCCTCCCGATGCGGCTGGTCCTGACGCCGTGGTTCCTAACGCCGTGGGTCCTGGCGCCGGCGTCGCCGCGTCCGCTGGCGGGAACAGGGTCGGGATGTCGGCCGCCGCCTCGGCTTTGCGCTCGGCATCCTCGCCGCCCAGCATCCTCCGGGCCCCCACGACGATGCGGTTGTAGGCCTTCTCCGAGAGCAGCCCGGAGGCGATGGCGAGGAACGACAGGACGTAGGGGTTGAGATCGTCGATCTTGTTGTCGGCGGTGCTGCCGCCGGTGAGCGTGAGCTGGCCGGCCCGGAAGAAGATGTAGATGATGATCGCCGCCGCCATCCCCTCCAGCGGACGGGCGACGAACCAGGTCACCGTGATCGCCCCGTCGCGCCGTTCCCCGTCTCGGAACAGTTCGCGGCTCATGTGGATCGTGCTGCCGAGAAGGCCCATGGAGACGGTGAGCGCGAAGGTGAGAAACTCGCTCGGCAGCTGCACCAGGTAGATCAGCACCGAGACGTTGGTGTTCAGCACCTGGCTGACATTCGCCTGAACGTTCGCCTTGATCTCGTATTCCTTGAAGACCTCGTCGCGGATCGAGTCGCTCTGCTTGCGAAGGCGGTCGAGTTCCTGGGTCTCCAGCCTGAACAGGACCGACAGGTCGTTGTAGCGATGGGCCGCGCGCTTGATCTCCGTGGCTGCCGCCAGCGCGTTCGCCGACGCCGGGACGAGACGATCTCGGATGTTCTGGAGCGCGTCGCGGTCGTCGTCGTCTTCGGATGTCCGAATCAACTCGTCGATGACGATCTCGATATGAACCGCGTAACTGCGCCAGTCCCATTCCGCCGGATCACGATCGTTGGACGGCCCCACCGACCGACCGACCTTGACGTCCAGTTCGGCCGCCGCTTCGACCACGTCGCCGAACAGGTCGCTCAGTCGGTTCTCCGCCTGCTGCCGCGTCGCCTCGAGCGCGCGAAGCGTCTGCTTCATGTCGAGGACCGTCCGACGGGTGACGTCGAGCTGATCCACAACATAGGCTTCGCGTTCCGGAATGATGCGAAGGACCTTGAGCACGTCGCCGGCCTGGTCGGCGCTGTCCTGGATCGTGGTCGACTGGAAGACGGTCGCGCTCAGGATGATGAAGGCGGATCCGAGGCTGATGACGTAGAGCAGAACCAGCCAGGAGAGACCGGTGATGCCGATACCCGCCTCGCGGGCGAACTCCACCGTCGCCTTCAGCCCGTCGCCACCGCGCTCGCGCCCATCGCCGTCTTTCGCACCATCGTTGGACATCGCACCCCTGCCCGACAAAGCAGGACCGCATAGTCGATCGCGAATCCCTCGAAGACAAGGATCGCGCGCACCGATCGGGTGTGAGCTAGGTCACACTCCGGCCTCCGGCATGGGGTCTCCGGTCAGTCTCCTTGCGACTTGAGGGTGAACTCGCCCTCGCGAATCCGATGCGGCCACTCCGATACCATCTCGGCGACGGTCTCTTCGCCATAGATGTCGATCATCTACGCCCGGCCCGCCAGCGCCGTCCATTCGGGAATCATGAACCGGCTTGTCGGGCCATCTGCCCATGGTAAACCAAGCCAGCCGTTACGCTTTACGTCACACTGCAGCATTTGGCAGGAGGCTTGTATGTCCGCCGGACCCCCGCGAACCACCGAGCACCAGAAGCGTCTCCGGAAGCAATTCGGAATGTGGATCAAACGCCTCCGGGAGGCGTCGGAGTTAACGCAGAAGGATGTGTCGGAAGCCCTCGGGCATGGATACTTAACGACTCTTTCGCAGTACGAAAGAGGAATTCGACCGGTTCCTATGAACTACTGGCCTATTCTGGCAAATATCTACCACATGAAGCCGAAAGAGTTCGCCATGCGAGCCCTAAAACTTTCGGAACCTGATGTGTTCTACATGATTTGGGGTTCAGATCAGGAAGATTGAGCATGACGGTGATGAAACGATCCGGATCGAAGTACTGGATGTACGAATTCAGGTTCGACGGGGAGCGGTATCGCGGGTCGACCAAACAGACCAACAAGAAGGCTGCCCAGGATGTCGAGCGGAAGGTGCTCGAAGACCTCAAGGCGCGAAAGCGTGGTGGGTTCGAGACGAGCATCATCCTGGGGGAGGCCGTCGATGCCTACGGTGAGCGGTACGCCCGGCGCACCCGGAGCGGGCGCCAGATCCAGGTCCAGGTGGCCGCCCGGGTGAAGCACCTGGGGGCCGACCGTGTGTTCGACGACCTGGACACCGACGACGTGATCGGGATGTTCGACCGGATGGTCGAGAACGGCTACAGCAAGTACACCGCTGGGCTCTACACGGCCCGGCTCGGCGCGGTGATCAACTGGTTCGCCGAGAGCAAGCCGAAGGTCGCCCGTTCGACCAACATCGCGTTCCCCAAGGCCAAGCGTCCCCGCCGGGAGCGGGATCTGACGCTGGACGAGGAGCAGGCGATCCTGGACCAGCTGGACCCGGACCTGCCGATCCACGAGCACACCAAGCTCCGCTACCTGATCGACACCCAGGATGTCGCCGTCATGCTGGCCGACACCGGGGCGCGGATCAGCGAGGCGGTCTCGGCGACCTGGGACATGGTCCTTTGGGACCGGGACATGCTGAGGCTCTACCGGATCAATACGGACAGCTGGTCGAACATCCCTCTGTCGCCGCGCATGGCTGACATGCTGCGCCGCCGGGAGGAACTGACCGAGGGCTCGCCCTATATCTTCCCGAACCAGTCGACGAACCCGCGATCGACCAGTCCCCACAAGTCGACCGAGATGCACGCCCTGGAGCGCGCCATCGACTGCGCCGGGGTGAACGCCCAGCACCTTGTGGACCGCTACGGGAAGGTCACGCTGCACACCTACCGGCACACCTTCATCACCCGACGGGCCGAGAAGGGGATCGCACCCTGGACCCTCCAGGAGGTCGCCGGTCATGCCCACCTGTCGACAGCCCTGGGCTACGTCCAGAACCGCCGGATCGCCTCGGCGTCCGTCAAGGCGGCGCTGGCGGGGTCCCCACAGCTGGTTTCGGAGAGAGAAGCCTCCCCCTACTTGTCCCCTCGCTACAGCGGTCGCACTAAGCGCGCTCTGTCTTGAAGGGACGCTCTGGGGGCGCCTTGGTCGGAGCTAAGTATCTGACTTCAAAGTGAACTCTCCGGCACGGATACGGTCGGGCCACTCGGCCACCATATCCGCCACCATCGTAGCCCCGTAGATGTCGATCATGTCGGTCAGCGCCGCGAATATCGCCGAGGAGGCGACGATCTCCGACGACGCGCCCTGCGCCACCGCGTCGTCCCAGGCTTCCAGCATCACCTTGAGCGCAAGTCGCTTCTGCTCGTCCTCGGGCAGGATCGGCGGTTGTTGCTCGTCGCTCATGCTTGCCTCCACAGGGGCCGGACTCGGTACCCGGCGAGCCTTAGCGCGCCGCGGCCGCGCTGTCACCCGGAACGTGGCCGGGAGCCGTGCCGAGGACCATGGCGGAGCCGGAGCGCCCATGGCAGTGTCGGCGGCATGCACGATCCGTCCCGCGACCCCCGGCTCGAGTTCCGAGACGGCGCGCCGGTCTCCACCCGGTTCGACGATGTCTACTTCTCCCGCGCGGGCGGGCTGGCGGAGTCCGCGCACGTCTTTCTCGACGGCTGCGACCTTCCCGACGGCTGGGACCGCCCGGGCGGCCTGCCGTTCACGATCGGGGAGACCGGGTTCGGCACGGGACTGAACTTCCTTGCCGCCTGGGAGGTGTGGCGCGCGCGCCGACCGGCCGGCGGAGTCCTGCATTACGTGGCGGTGGAGGGGTACCCGATCCCCCGCCCGCTGATGCGCGAGGCGCTGTCGGCGTTTCCGCGGCTCGCGCCTCTCGCCGCCCGGCTTGTCGAGCGCTATCCGGACACGCCTAGCGGCCTGCATCGGATCTGGTTCGAGCCCGATCGCGTGTGCCTGACCCTGTCCATCGGCGAAGCGGCCGCAGCCCTGGCCGCCGTCGAAGCGCGGGTCGATGCCTGGTTTCTCGACGGTTTCGCTCCCGCCAGGAACCCGGATATGTGGCGCGGGGAGGTCCTGCGCGAGGTTGCCCGGCTGTCCGTTACGGGGACCCGGATCGCAAGCTTCACCGCCGCCGGCAGCGTGCGCCGGGGCCTCGCCGCCGTCGGCTTCGAGATCTGGAAACGTCCCGGCTTCGGACACAAGCGGGATTGCATCGCCGGCCGCTTCGCCGGGGCGTCCGGGGCGAATACGACCGTCAGTGCTGGCCAGCCCCCGTGGTTCGCCGCGCCACCGCCGGTCGCCGCCCGTCATGTCGCGGTGGTCGGAGGCGGCGTTGGGGGTGCGGCCACGGTCCGCGCGCTCGGCCGACGTGGCGTGGCGGTCACCTGGCTCGACCGGCATGGCCGCGCGGCGGCGGAGGCGTCGGGCAACCCCGTCGGCCTCATGATGGCCCGGCCCGTCCTCGATGCTGGAGGATCGGGATCGGTCAGTCCGGCCGCCTTCCGCCACGCCGTCGAGGAGGCCGCCGGGCTCGGTGTGGCGTTCGGCGGCGACGGTGTCCTGGAACTGGCGCCGGATCCGGCCTCCGAGGCCCGGTTCGCCGCCCTGGAGGAGGCCGGGCTGCTCTCACCGGTCGGCGCCGTAACCGTGGACGCCGAAACCGCCGCATCCATCGCCGGTGTCCGGCTCGGACGGCCGGGGCTGTGGCACCGTTCGGGCGGGTGGGTGAATCCCGGAGACTGGACCGCGGCCCTGGCCGGCGCCGTCCGTCCGATGCGGGCAGTGGTGGGGCGCATCGCCGCCGACGGCAGCGGCTGGACCCTGCTCGACGCCTGCGGCGGTGTCCTGGTGACAGCGGACGCGGTGGTCGTGGCGTCGGCGATGACCGCCCCGAGACTTCTGGACCGCGCGTTCCTTCCGCTGCAGGCCGTGCGCGGACAGCTCACGCGCCTTGCCACCACCGCCGCCAGCCGCCGCATCCGGGCCTGTCTCGCCTTCGGGGGATATCTGTCGCCGGCGATCTCGGGCAGCCACGTCGCCGGCGCGACCTACGGTTTCGACGACACGGCGGCGGGAGTCTGGCCGGTTCCCGTCCGGTCCGAGGACCATGCGCGCGTTCTGAACGGGTTCCCGGACGCGGTCTCGACGCTGTTCGGAACGGCCCCGTCGCTTCTCGGCGGACGGGCCGCCGTGCGGGCCGTGACACCCGACCGCCAGCCGGCCGCCGGTCCGCTCTGCGACGCCGCCGCCCTCGCGATGGACTTCGCCCACCTGCGCAAGGACGCCCGTGACGAGTCCGGCTCCTCGCCACCGTACAGTCCCGGCCTCTTCGCGCTCACCGGCCTCGGGTCGCGCGGGCTGGTGACGGCCCCGCTGATGGCGGAACTCGCCGTATCGCAGATGCTCGGCGAGCCATGGCCCGTCGCCCGATCCGTGGCGGCGGCGGTCCATCCGAACCGGTTCGCGATCCGCGCGCTCAAGCGACGCCGGCTGTAGCTGCCAGGCACGGTCTGGTTCTCGGAATGTAGAAGGATCGCCCCCTCGGCCTTTCGAGCGCGGCATCCCGGTGCGATGGTAGGGTCCTGTTTGCACCGCCGGGCGCGTCCCGCCCGGTTTCCGCCCGCACACTTCGGAGGATCGCTTGGACCCCTATACCATCCAGCAACAGGTGACGTTCATCTACACCCGCGATCTGGCGGCGGGGTCGTCCTTCCTGCGCGATAAGCTCGCCCTGGACCTCGTCCTGAACCAGAACGACCTCTGCCACATCTACCGTGTCGCGCCCAACGCATTCCTCGGTGTGTGCACCAACAGGCCGGCGCCGGCGGATCCCGGCGTGACCTACAGCTTCGTCGTTTCCGATGCCGACGCGGCCTACAGGACGCTGAGGGCACGGGGAGTCGAGTTCGAGGGACCGCCGGAGCTGAGCGAACGCTTCAACGTCTACTCGGCGTTCTTCCGCGGGATCGAGACCTATCGGTTCGAGATCCAGGAATTCCGCGATCCGAGCTGGCCTTCGCCGGTCGGCTGAGCGCGAGAGGTCAGGCCGCGAGCGCCTCATCGGGCCGCGGCCGCGGGTCGGGCCGGGGAAGAACCGCCACCAGCAGCCCGACGATCCGGTCGCCCGACGCGTCGCGGAACGGCAGGACGAGGCGGTCGAACGTCGCGATCCAACCACCCTCGACGAGATGCATCTCGCTATGGTGCGGGCTCCCGCCGGTGAGTGCCGTTCGGCAGGCGCTCTCGGCGATCCCACGCAGACCGCGTGGCATCTCGTCGAGGTACTGACCTTCTGGGCTCTCACCGAAGAGTTTCGCCAGAGTCCGTCCGACCTGTTGCCACCGCATACGGCCGGTCTCCGCCTCGACGTCGACCCAGGCCAGGTCGCCGGCTGCAGGGGGCCCGACGTCAGAGTCGGCGGCTGACGACTCCACGAGGGGATCGACAGCCGGCGTTCTCCGGCGAACACCATCGTCCTGCCAGGCCGACAGCAGATCTTTGAGGTCGTGTCCCATCGGGGCGGGAGCGTTGCGCGTCATGGCCATGTCGTCTCTGGTGTCTTCGTCCTCGACACACTGCCACGGGAGTTCCTAATCTTAAGTTGACGCGACGTTCCCGCCAGTTCTCGAGGATACCCAAGACATGACCAGCACCGACCTCGCCCTGCTTCCGGCGACGGAACTCCTGCACGGGTACGCCCGAAAGACGATTTCCCCGGTGGAAGCGACCCGGGCGGCGCTGGACCGCATCGACGCCCTGAACGGCAAGCTCAATGCCTATCGACTGGTGGATCACGACGCCGCGCTGTCGAGCGCGAAGGCATCGGAGGCGCGCTGGGCGAAGGGGGAGCCGCTCGGCCTGGTCGACGGCGTGCCGACGTCGATCAAGGACCTCTCGCTGACCGAGGGATGGTCGACGATGCGTGGCTCCAAGGCGGTCGACCCGGACGGCCCCTGGGACGTGGACGCGCCTTTCGTCGCCCGTCTGCGCGAGCATGGGGCGGTTCTGCTCGGCAAGACGACGACACCCGAGTTCGGATGGAAGGGCGTGACGGACTGTCCGCTCACCGGCATCACCCGCAACCCCTGGGACCCGTCCAAGACCCCCGGGGGAAGTTCCGGCGGTGCGGCCGTCGCGGCGGCGACCGGCATGGGAGCACTGCACCAGGGATCCGACGGCGGCGGCTCGATCCGCATGCCGGCGGGATACACCGGGATCTACGGGATCAAGCCCACCTTCGGGCGCGTCCCGGCCTTCCCGCTCTCGCCCTTCGGCACCGTCTCCCATATCGGACCGATGACCCGGACGGTCGCCGACTCGGCCCTGATGCTGACGGTCATGAGCGAGCCTGACGCCCGCGACTGGTACGCTCTTCCCTACGACGCCGCCGATTACCGCAATGCCCTGCGGCCCTCGGTCGCCGGCTGGCGGATCGCCTACAGCCCCGACCTCGGCCACGCGACGGTTCAACCCGAAGTCGCGGCCCTGGTCGAAGCGGCCGTCGCCGTGTTCCGCGAGCTGGGCGCCATCGTCGAGGTGGTCGACAGCCCGATTGCTGACAGCCACGACACGTTCACCGCCCACTGGTTCACCGGGGCCGCCAACCTGTTCACCGGATTCTCGGAAGAGCAGAAGGCGGTCATCGACCCCGGTCTCGTCGAGGCGGCGGAGGCCGGCGCGCGCTATTCGTTGCTGGACTATCTCGCCGCGGTCAAGGCGCGCGAGGCGATGGGGACGGCGATGAACGAGTTCCACGAGACCTACGATCTGCTGCTCACGCCGACCCTGCCTCAGCCCGCCTTCGAGGCGGGTCACGAGGTGCCGCCGGGCTCGAACATGCGGCGCTGGACCGAGTGGACGCCCTTCTCCTACCCGTTCAACCTCACCCAGCAGCCCGCCGCCTCGATCCCGTGCGGCCTGACCGCCGCCGGCCTTCCCGTGGGGCTGCAGATCGTCGGTCCCAAGGGCGGAGACGATATGGTCCTGAACGCGTCCGCCGCGTTTGAGAGCGTGATGCCGATCGCCCTGCCGGACGTTTGAACCGGCAGGTCCGCAGTCAGCGTCCAGCGGTCAGCATCCACGCCTCGATTGCGGACCATATACGCCTGACAGCCGCACCAAATTCATGATAATATTGAATTTAAATGAACGAAACCTCTAGCGGGGGTTGAGCTCGCGACCATCGATTCTGAGTAACTGTTGGCCGATGGGCATCGACAGGGCCGAATGTGGATCGACTTCACACTGCTGTTCCTGCTGCTGAACAACATCTCGATCTTTGTCGTGATGGTCGTCGGCTACTCATTTCTCATCGATTGGCTGAGAGGCGCCGAGCCGATCGCGCGAAGCGCCTGCCTCGGACTGTTCTTCGGCCTGATCGTCTTCATCTCGATGCAGGTCAAGATTCCGGCGGCGGACGGCGTCGTCATCGACCAGCGCAACGCCATCGTGGTGTTGAGCGGCGCGTTCGGCGGGCCGATCTGCGCCATCGTCACCGGGCTGCTCGCCTCCGCGTTCCGCGCCTATATCGGCGGGATCGGGACGGTCGCGGGGATCTTCGGAGTCTGTCTGTCGGTCCTCGCCGGGATTGCCCTCCACCGGTTCGGCTGGCATCGCCGAGGCGCCTTGAACCTGGCCGCCGCCGCCGCTCTCGCGGTGGTCTTCACGGCCCCCGGCTTCCTCCTAGTCGGCGACCTGCAGACCGGTTGGGAGTTGCTCAAGCGCATGGCGGTGCCGTGGGGGACCGCCATCTTCGTCGGTATCTTCCTCGGCGGCCTGTTGCTCCAGCGCGAGGATCGCCGCCAGAAGATCGAGCTCGACAAGCAGCGCACCGAGGACCAGTACCGCGCGCTCTTCATGAGTTCCGAGGTGCCGATCTGGAACCAGGACTACTCCCGTATCCACGACCGGCTGCAGCAACTTCGCGCCATCGGGGTGACCGATCTACGCGCGTATGTCGATCGCAATCCGGATCTTCTCGACGAGCTTGCCGCTCTGTCGCGGATCACTCTGGTGAATGACGCGACCCTGCGGCTCTACGGTCTCGACTCGACCGCGGAATTCATCGCCTCGCAGTCCCGTCTGATGAGGTGCGCCGAGTCTTCGGTCTTCGCCGACCAGATGTACGCCATCTGGAACGGGGATCAGGCCTTCAGGTCCGAGGACACGCACAGCACACACGACGGGCGCGAGCTGACGGTGATCCTGTCGATGCCGATCCCCTCGCGCGCCGAGGACTTCGCCAGCATTCCGGTCAGCGTTCTCGACATTTCAGACCGCAAGAAGGCCGAACGCGCCCGCGACGACGCGGTCGAACAGGCGACCCGTGCCAACCAGGCCAAGTCAGACTTTCTCGCCGCCATGAGTCACGAGTTGCGCACCCCGTTGAACGCGGTGCTCGGCTTCTCCGAGATCCTGACCAGCGAGACGTTCGGCCCGCTCGGCAACGACCGGTATGTCGAGTATGCCCGCCACATCCACTCGAGCGGCGGCATGCTGCTCGACCTCGTCAACGACCTGCTGGATATCTCAACCATCGAGGCCGGACGACGGGACCTCGAGATCGCTCCGGTCGCCGTACAGGATCTGGTCGCAGACTCCCTCTCCGTCGTCGACCAACGCGCCCGCAGTGTCGGCATCGAGATCCGGACCCACTTGCCGGACATACCCCTGATCCTTCATGTCGACAGGCGCGCCATCCAGCAGGTCCTGATCAACCTGCTGACCAACTCGGTCAAGTATACCGATGCCGGCGGTACGTTGACGATCAGGTCGGGCGGCGATGGTGCCGTCACCGACATCATCGTTTCCGACACTGGTGTCGGCATCCCGCGAGACCGGCTCGAAGAGGTGATGAACCCCTTCGTGCGTGGCGAACGGGACCCCCACAAGGCTCAAGGCGGCTGGGGTCTCGGGCTGTCCATCGCCCGATCGCTGGTCGAAATGCATGGCGGGACGCTGATCATCGACAGCGCGGTCGGCCGGGGCACGTCGGTTACGGTCCGCCTGCCTGGGGGTGCCGGCATGCAGACGCCTGTCCCGACTGACATGTCACTGACGGCCGCACGCTGAAGCACGGTCGGCCCGGATCCAGTAGATCGGTCCCACTGTCCCCCTAAGATATTGAAACAAATACTGACTCACTGGGCCGGCGCTTGGCGGATGACCATGTCATGTCACTCAAGAGACCGACTCCGTCGATCTCGGGCCAGGGCGGCGCGCACCGCGGCGCTGACCTCGCTGGCGCGGACGATGCCGTCCGGGTCGAACGCCAAGCCGGCCTCGGCGAAGGCACGGGCCACCCAGGTGTTGCAGGTGTTGGCGAGGGAGAAGGTGCCGACCGCGTCGTAGAACCGGCTCCGCGGGTACAGGCCCTGCCCGAGCGGCGGCGTCCGTCCTCCGGCCGGCCGGGCGAAGCTGGCGGCGATGAACGCCATGAGCCGGTCGAACCCGGCGCCGCCGAGCGGAACGGCCACGGTTTCCGCATCGGGGAGGTAGCGGTCGGGCTCGGCCGGCATGCCGACAAGGTGCATGACGGCCGGCGTGTCGACGAACAGGGCGCTGAAGTAGGTCGCGAGCGCCGGGTCGGGGTCCCGATAGAAGGCGGCATCTCCCCAGCCGAACTCGATCCATCGCGCTCCCGTCAGATCGCCGATCTCGGGAAGGAGGACGGGATCGATCCGTTCGACCGGCACGGCGATGCCCGTGTGCCATCCGATATTGACCAGATGGACGACCACCTCCCGGGCCCGCACTTCACCGGTCGTCGCCGCGAGCGTCAGCGCGACCCAAAGGATGAGGATCCTGGCCATCCTCGCTCGCCCCTCCCGTTTGCGACCGCCCGCCGGCTAAGGTCTCAGGCTAGAATGCCCGGCGAAAGAGGCGAAGCCGAGGCGGATGATGAGCTGCACAGTCGTACTGCTGAACGGTCCGGGCAGCGCCGGGAAGACTTCGATCGCCCGCGCGTTGCAGGTCGCGGCGTCCCGACCGTTCCTGCATGTGTCGATGGACGCCTTCCTCGACATGTTGCCCGGCGGCTACGACGATCATCCGGACGGGCTCCGTTTCCGGACCGTCAGCGGCGACGGGCCGACCGAGATGGCGATCGAGACCGGCCCCGTGGCCAACCGGCTGCTCGCCGGCATGCGCGCCAGCGTCGCCGCACTGGCCGATGCTGGCAACGATCTGGTCGTGGACGAGGTCCTTCTCGACGACGGGATGGCCGACTACGAGCGCCGGCTCGCCGGCCACCGGCTGATCCGGGTCGCCGTCACCGCGCCCCTGGCCGTTCTGGAAGCGAGGGAACGGACGCGCGGCGACCGTCTCATCGGGCTCGCCCGCTGGCAGGTCGGCCGGGTTCATGCGGGAAAATCCTACGACCTGCGCGTCGACACCGCTGCCGGCACCGCCGAGGAATGCGCCCGCCGGATCGTGGCGGCGTTCGGATTGTAGGGTCCCCCGCTCCCCGCCGCCGGACGGGGCCTATGCCCGGCCCTGGCGCAGCGCGCGGCCCGGCCGCTCACCCGTGGTTCGACCGTCGGCCCAGACGACGCGGCCGTTGACGATCACCGTGTCGATCCCGGCGGCCGGTCGCATCGGATCCTCGAAGGTGGCGCTGTCGATGATGTCTCGGGCGTCGAACACGCAGAGATCGGCCAGCTTGCCCTCGGTCAGCTCACCCCGGTCGGTCAACCCGAACTCGGCGGCCGAGAGGGAAGTCATCCGCCGCACCGCCTCCTCCAGCGGGAACAGCCCCAGGTCGCGCGAGTAATGTCCGAGAATGCGCGGGAAAGTGCCCCACAGGCGCGGATGGGGAAACTCGTCGTGGGGCAGACCGTCCGACCCGAACATGGCGTTGGGGTAGGAGAGGATGCGCTGGACGTCGTCCTCGTCCATCGAGAAATAGATTGCGCCCGCCGGCTGCAGGCGCTCGGCCGCCTCGTATACGTCCACGCCCCAATCGGCGGCGATGTCGGCGAGGTCGCGGCCCTTGTGCTCCGGGTGCGGCACGGACCAGGTCACCAGAACCCGGTTGGAGAAGGCGATGGAATCCGCCTTAAGCACCGTCGACGACGCCTGATAGGGATAGACGTCGAGGCCGATCTTCTGGCTGTGCCGGTAGCGCTCGAACAGGGCCAGCGTCTCCTTCGAGCGGCCGAAGTTCTGCTTGCCGTGCACCTTGTGGTGCGAGACCACGACCGGAACTCCCGCCTCGCGGCCGATCAGGAACGTCTCCTCCAGGCTCTTGATGACGTCGTCGCCCTCGTTGCGCATGTGGGTGACGTAGCGCCCGCCATGGGCCTTCAGCGCTTTTGCGACCTCGATGATCTCGTCGGTCGGCGCCTCGGCGGCCGGTGCGTAGAACAGCCCGGTCGACAGGCCGACCGCGCCCGCATCCAGAGACTGCTCCAGCTTGCCGCGCATGGCCTTGATCTCGTCCGCGCCGGCCGCCCGGTACACGTCGTCCATGGTGCCGACCCGCAGGGTCGAATGGCCGACCAGGAAGGCCGCGTTGACGCTGGCGGGGGCCTCGTCGACAGCGGTCAGGAACGCGTCGAAGGTGGCGTAGCGCCACCACTCCTCGTCGCCCAGCAGGTCGAGCGGCGGCGGCGGGCGTCGGTCCATCACCAGCGGCGCCAGGGAGATGCCGCAATTCCCGACAACCACGCTGGTCACTCCCTGGCTGACCTTCATGTCCATGGTCGGTTTGGACAGGAGCGCCCGGTCGTCGTGGGTATGCACGTCGATGAAACCGGGAGCGACGATCCGGCCGGTGACGTCGATGTCGCGGCCCGCCCGGACCGCCGACAGGTCGCCGACGGCCGCGATCCGATCGTCGACGATCGCCACATCGGCGCGCATCCGGGCCGCCCCGGTGCCGTCGATCACCTCTCCACCGCTGAGCTTCAGGTCGCAGCGTTCCAGTCCGGCCATCGTCATCTCCCTGTGTCGCGTGCCCTGATCGAAGGGCGCGGCACGAGCGGTGTCAAGGTGGCGAAATCGGCGCATTGACCCGCCGCCGGCCGACCCCACCTCTTCAATCGACCGCTTCCCCGAACCGAAAGGATCGCCATGCGCGCCGCCCGACGCCTGCTTATCGCGCTTCCGCTGTTCGCCCTCTCCCTGGCGGCAGGCCTGCCGAACGAGGCCATGGCAGAGGAGACGGCGCGGGCCGAAGCCTGCTCCCTGACCTCGCAGGTGCGCGTCCCGGATCTCGACCACCCCTGGGGAGCGACCTTTCTGCCCGATGGAATGGCGGTCATCACCGAGCGCGGGGGCCGGATCTGGCTCGCGGACCCGCGCAACGGCCGCAAGACGGAGATCGCCGGCGCGCCGCGCGTCCGGGCCGCCGGCCAGGGCGGGCTCCTGGACGTGGTCGCCCATCCGGCCTTCGCGACCAACAACCGGCTGTACTTCTCTTATTCCGAACGCCGAGACGACGGCCTGACCGGCACCGCGATCGCCCATGCCACGCTGACGCGCGACGGCACTCCGCGCCTGGAGGGCCTGACACCGATCTTCTCGATGTCCCTGCCCACCGGTTCGACCCGCCATTTCGGTTCCAGGATCGTCTTCAAGGGCGATGGCACCCTGTGGTTCACCATCGGCGACCGGGGCGATCGGCCGAGGGCCCAGAACCCCAAGGACCATGCCGGCTCGGTCCTGCGGATCTCCGAAGATGGCGGCATTCCCGACGACAACCCCTTCGCCGACGGTCGGCTGGGCGCGCCGGAGGTCTGGTCGTTCGGACACCGCAACGCGCAGGGCGCCGCCCGCCACCCGGACACCGGCGACCTCTGGACCGTGGAGCATGGTGCGCGCGGCGGCGACGAGATCAACCGCCCGGCAGCGGGGAAGAACTACGGCTGGCCGACCATCGCCTATGGCCGGCACTACTTCGGCGGTCAGATCGGCATCGGGACCGCGGCGGAGGGGATGGAGCAACCGGCCTACTACTGGGATCCGTCGATCGCCCCGTCCGGCCTCGCCTTCGTGCGCAGCCCGCTGTTCCCGGCCTGGGACGGAGACCTGCTGGTCGGCGCACTCAAGTACCGGATGCTGGTCCGTCTCGACATCGACGGCGGTCGCGTCGTCGGCGAGGAGCGCCTGTTCGAGGACAGCTTCGGGCGCGTGCGCGACGTGCGCATCGGCCCCGACGGCGCGATCTGGCTGCTCACCGACGAGAGCAGGGGCGCGCTCGTGCGGATCGCCCCGGCAAACGGCGTGTGCGGCTGACCCCTACAAGAGCACGATCGCCTCAGATCGAAGCGCCCTCTGAGCCATTAACGCGAAGAGCAAGTTCACACGATCAGAAGGTTCCCTCTGATCGTGGCCTGCTTTAGCGACGGGCGGCGATCGCCCCGGCCTGGTTGAGGAACGTCAGATCCGCCTCCTGGGCGATCTGAAGCGTTTCGCCGATGTGGCTGACGGCGATCATGTTGCCCGACTTGTGGGGGAAGAAGGTCAGCACCTCGTAGGCCGGGTTGCCGTTGCCGACATCGGTGCAGGACAGTTCCACATGCGGCAGCACCGTGTCGCCACCGGGAATGATCCGCAGATCCGCCTCCGCCGTCAGCGTTCCGGAACAGCTCGGCGCCTTGAGCTTCATCAGCTCCTGGCGCAGGTCCTCCTCACTGTGCTGACCCGACACCGACTGCACGAGGCCGAGCCCACGTTCGATCCGCCAGACCAGAGCGGCGTTCCAGCGCTTCATCGCCTGTTCGATATCGTTGGGGATGGCAAACCGGTCGCTCGGCAGATCGTGCAGGACGCGCCAGGCGAACGCCTGCGGCCGCAGCGTGAACAAATCCTCCCCCTGGACCTTGGCGACCCGGGCGCGCGCTTCCGCCGCCTTCTGGCTGTCCCGTGCGCCGGCCCTCACCTGCCGCACGCACTCCTCCATGGCGCCGAAGGCCTTGGCGGTTCCCTTGAGCGGGAAGGTCAGCGTGCCGAAGAATCCGGTGATGGTCGCCACGTTGCCGGCCTTAAACGCCTTCACTAGTTCGGGGTGGTCCTGCAGCAGGGTTCCGAGGGTATCGCGGCTGACCACCTGGAAGGCACCCGCCACCTCCGGCCGGTCGTCGATCTTGATGGTGATCTGCGCCGCCTGGCCGGGCTCGAGGCTCCAGCCGCGGTTGATCAGATACACTTCGTAGCCGCCGTTCGCGGCGAGTCCGAACCCGAGGTCGGTCTCGCTCTCGTAGTCGCCGACGATCGCGCAGCGCTGGAACTGCCCGTCCTTGGAGACATAGGCGTCGCCCTGCCAGATCCCGCTCTTGAACGCGGCGGCGGCCGGATCGGCGACAACGACGATCAGCGCGGCGGCGACGGCGCATGCCGTCGCCAGGGTACGGAGTGCGGACATTCGGCGGCTCCCGGCCGGTGGCGATTTCCCTGCCCTAGCGCGACTGGGGGGTCGGGCTCAAGGACAGCCGTCAGGAAACCGCAAAATCGTGACGGATGTTGGGCAGCGCCAAGACCGCCGGGGTCAGGCGAACTTGGCGGTGATGCCGCCATCGACCACCAGTTCCGTCGCGGTGACGTAGCGGGCGTCGTCCGAGGCGAGGAACAGGACGGCTCGGGCCACGTCCCAGGCATCGCCCATGCGGCCCATCGGGCACTGCTCGCCGCGCAGCCGGGCCATTTCCTGCTTGTCGCCGTCGGCATAGGCGTCCTGCAGCCCGGCGTAGATCATCGGTGTGTCCATCAGCCCCGGCAGAACGCAGTTCGACCGCACGCCCCGACGGGCGTACTGAAGCGCGATCGATCGGGAGAACGGGATCAGCGCGCCCTTGGTCGTGCTGTAGGTGATGTAGTCGACCCCGGTGTGGCGGATGCCGGCGATCGACGACGTGAACACGACCGCTCCGCCCTCGCCCGCCTCCAGCGCCGGCAGCGCCGCGCGGGTGACGAGATACGCGCTCTTCAGGTTGATGTCGGTGACCCGGTCCCAGTCGTCCTCCTCGATTTCGAGAGGCCCGCCGACAACGGCGATCCCGACGTTGTGGTGAAGAATGTCGATCGCGCCGAACCGCGCGACCGCGCCGGCGACGGCCGCCTCGACCTCGGCGCGCTTCGAGACGTCGCAGGTAAGCGCGACCGCCTCGCCCCCCTCGCTCTCGATGATGGCGCGGGTCTCCTCCGCTGCGTCCGGGTTGATGTCCAGGCATGCGACCTTCGCACCCTCGCGGGCGAACAGGACCGAGCTCGCCTTGCCGTTGCCCCAGCCGGGGCCGATCGACCCGGCGCCCGTCACCACCGCCACTTTGCCCGCGACCCGTCCTGTCATACCTTCCTCCCGGCCTCTGCGGCACATCGCCCGCCGTTCTGTCATCGGCGCGTCGTTATCGGCGGCCATAGTGCAGCCCCCACATGGCCCTGGGAAGACACATGACCGACACGAATACACAGGACCCACAGCCGGAGCGGGCCTCCGCGGCGGAGGTGTTCGCGGCGTTCGCCAGGCTCGGCGTCACCGCGTTCGGCGGTCCGGTCGCCCATATCGGCTATTTCCGCACGGAATTCGTCGAGCGCCGCCGCTGGCTCGACGATGCCGCCTTCGCCGATCTTGTGGCGCTCTGCCAGTTCCTGCCGGGACCGGCGTCCAGCCAGCTCGGCCTCGCCCTCGGTGCCCGCCGCGCGGGACCGCTCGGTGCGCTCGCGGCCTGGAGTGCGTTCACCCTGCCCTCCGCCGTGCTGATGGTGCTCGCGGCCTACGGTGTCATCGCCTTCACCGAGGGCGCGGCGGCCGCCGCCGCGATCCAGGCGCTGAAGATCGTCGCCGTCGCCGTCGTCGCCCAGGCGGTCCGGCAGATGGCCGGTTCCCTCGCGCCCGACCCGGTCCGGGCCACAATCCTCGCCGCCGCGACGGCCCTCGCCCTCGCGCTGCCGGGCGTCGCCGGCCAGCTCGCGGCGATCGGCACCGGTGTCGTCGCCGGGCTGCTGTTCTGCCGGTCTCTCACCGGCGATGGCGGCCAGCCGAAGCCCCTGTCGCTTGCCGTTCCGCCGCATGTCGGCGCCGTCCTTCTGGCCCTGGCCGCACTACTGCTCGCCCTGCCTGTCCTGGTCCCGGTCCCGGAGATGCTGGCGATGGCCGAGGCCGCGTATCGGGCGGGAGCGCTGGTGTTCGGCGGCGGTCACGTCGTCCTGCCGCTGCTGGAGGCGGATACGGTCCAGACCGGCCTGGTGGAGCGCGACGCGTTCCTGGCCGGCTACGGCCTGGCGCAGGCGGTGCCGGGCCCGCTGTTCACCTTCGCCGCCTTCCTCGGCGCCCTGGCCGACACGCCGCTGAACGGGATCGTCGGCGCCGCCGTGGCCCTGGTCGCCGTGTTCCTTCCCGGGACGCTGCTGCTGTTCGGCGCGCTGCCGTTCTGGGACCGGCTGCGCGGCTGGCTGCCGGCGCGGGCCGCCTTCACAGGGGTGAACGCCGCCGTCGTCGGCCTGCTCGTCGCGGTCCTTTACGATCCGGTGGCGACCGCCGGAATCCGCGGCCCGCTCGATGTGGCGGCCGCGGTCTTCGCCTATGTTCTGCTGGTGGTCTGGAAGGCGCCGCCCTGGAGCGTCGTCATCGGATATGCGGCCGGCGGTGCGGTCCTCGGCGCCATGCTGTAGACGCCCTGATTGGCCCGCTGGGCCTACTGAGCCTGCTGCGCGTCGACGGCAGCAAGCGTATCGGACAACAGGGCGTGCAGGGTTCCTGTGATGTCGGATCCCGCCCGCTCTCTCAGCCGCAGCTCCGCCGCCCGCCAGTAGGGCCGGGCGTTCTCGAGCACCCGTCGCCCCTCGGGTGTCAGTTCGACAGAGCGGCTGCGCCGATCGGCGCCGGTCGCCAGCCTGACCCATCCCGCCGCGCGCAACGGCGACAGGTTCCGGGTCAGTGTCGTGCGGTCCATGTCGAGTTTCTCGGCAAGGTCGGTAACCGACGGCCGATCGAGTCTGGCCACCTTGGCGAGCAGGGCGTACTGGGTCACCTTCAGGCCGGTCTCCCGCAGCGCGTCGTCGTAGTACTGGGTCAGCCGCCGCGCCGCGCCGCGCACCGCGGAGCAGGTGCAGGCCAAACCGGCGCCATCGGGCAGGTCCATCGGGGAAGGCGACATTGACATTTCCGTGCAGGTACACGAGTGTAGCTGCACGGAATGTATCACACCCCTCGATTCCGGCCAACCACCCTATCGGAGTCCGCCATGTCGACCGCCTCCCTCCCCGCCGGCCCAGGTTGGCGCACGCCGCTGGTGGTGATCGTCGCCGGCTGCCTGATCGCGATGATCGGGTTCGGCATCCGCTCGGTCTTCGGCCTCTTCCTGGAGCCGATGACCATCGACCGCGGCTGGGATCGGGAGACTTTCGGCCTCGCGCTCGCCATCCAGAACCTGCTCTGGGGCTTCGGCGTGCCGGTGGCCGGCATGATCGCCGACCGGTTCGGACCGTCCAGGGTGCTGGCCGTCGGCGCGGTGGTCTACATGATCGGCGTCTGGGGGATGGCCACGGTCGAGAGCGCCTTGGCGCTGCACGTGTTCGCCGGCGTTCTGACCGGGCTGGGCGTGGCGTTCACCGCCTTCTCGCTGGCCATGGCCGCCATGGCCAAGGTGGTCGGGCCGGAGCGCCGGTCCATGGCGCTCGGCCTCGGCACCGCCGCCGGCTCGTTCGGTCAGGTGGTGTTCTCACCGTTGGGCCAGGGCTTCATCGCCGCCTATGGCTGGGAAAGCGCACTGCTGGTCCTCTCGGTCACCGCACTGATCATTATTCCTCTGGCCTTCGTGCTGCCGTCCGACACCTCGGCCAAGGGCGAGGCGCCCAGCGACCAGACCCTGCGCCAGGCGCTGTCCGAAGCCGGCGCCCATCGCGGCTACGTGCTGCTGACCATCGGCTTCTTCGTCTGCGGCTTCCACGTTGCTTTCATCACCGTCCACTTCCCGGCCTATGTCGCGGATCTCGGACTCGACCCGTCGGTCGGCGCCTACGCCCTGGCCCTGGTCGGCCTGTTCAACATCGTCGGCTCGTTCGGCGCCGGCGTGGCGGGCCAGAAGTGGAGCAAGAAGTCCGGGCTGAGCACCATCTATTTCGCCCGCGCCCTGGTCATCCTGGCGCTGCTGCTGGCGCCGAAGACGGCGCTCACGATCTACCTCTTCGCCGGCGCCATGGGCATTCTGTGGCTGTCCACCGTGCCGCTGACCACCGGCATCGTCGCCCAGGTGTTCGGCGTGCGGTACATGGCCACCCTGTTCGGCATCGTGTTCCTGAGCCATCAGCTCGGCTCGTTCCTCGGGGTCTGGCTCGGTGGCTATCTATACGACACCACCGGATCCTATGACGGCGTCTGGTGGGCTGGCGTGGCGCTCGGTTTTGCCGCGGCGGTCATCCATCTGCCGATCAACGAGAAGCCGCTGGCCAGGCTGGCACCCGCAGCGGGATAGGAACACGACCGTCCGGCCGGACTCCTTGGAGATCTGACAGGTACCGTCTAAGGTACAATGGTATTCAGTCCAATCGGCTCAGCTCGGTCTGATGCCCTTAGATTGGCCCTTCCACCCGATCGGATCGATGGAGCGGCCTTGAACGTCAGGTACCAGACGCATTCCGCGGGCTCGTTCGTCGGGACCGCACACAGTCCGACGGACGCGCCGCACCCTCGGCTGGCCGCCGCCTATGGCGCCTGGCTGAACGCCCCGAAGGTCGCAGGTCTCCCTCCGCGCCGGGAGATCGCTCTCGAGCAGGTTCCGGACGCCGTCGGTCAGATCGGGATCGTCGACGTGCTTCCAGACGACGGGTTTCGCTATCGCCTGTTCGGATCCGGACTGGTCGCCGCCATCGGCTACGACGCGACGGGCTGGACCACGGACCAACTCAGGCCGCCCGAATATGCGAACGTGATCACCGCCCAGTACCGGCAGGTCGTCGAGGAGCGGCACCCCATTCTGCATGAGATCCGCACGAAGACGCCCAAAGAGAACGAGCGTCGGTACTTCCGCCTCACCGCGCCACTCACGTTGAGCGATGGCAGGGTCGACCAGCTCTGGCTGACGGTCGCCATGCTTGGCAGCTTCGGCAACGACGTGTTCGACCCGGACGACTCGCCCATCCTTCCGAGTTGGGACTAGAGCAAATCACGATCAGATGGAAACATCGGCTCGTGTGAATTTGCGCTATCTTTAATGGGATAGAGGGCGATTCACGGTTCAGATCGATTCGATCTGAACCGATCGCGCTCTACCCGGCGCGACCGTGTTGGGGCCGCCGCCACCGGGCAGAGGGGACTGGACAAATCCGCCTCCTGCGGTGATTACCACCGGCCATGGCCCGCCTGATCAAACGCCTGCTGTTCCCGCTTGAAGCCGTCGGCGCGCTGGCCGCCTACGGGCTGATGCGGCTGCTGCCGATCGACGTGGCCTCGGCCCTCGGCGCGTCGGCCCTTGCCACGGTCGGGCCGATGCTGCGGCTGCACCGGATCGCCCGCACAAACCTGGAACGCGCCTTCCCGGAGAAGGATGCCGCCGAGATCGATCGCATCCTGGACGGCATGTGGCGCAATCTCGGACGCACCGCCGGAGAGTTCGCCCATATCCGCACCCTGCTGCGTGAGATGAACAGCCGCGTCGAGATCGTCGGCGCCGAACACGCGCTGCGGGCGATGGACGGGGGCGGGCCGGCGATCTACGTGTCCGGTCACATCGCCAACTGGGAACTGATGCCGCTGGCGGCCGCCCATGTGGGCCTGGTGATCGACGCGGTCTACCGCGCGCCGGACAACCCGCTGATCGCCTCGCTCTACGACAAGCGCCGGCCGCATCCCGACGCCACCATGTTTCCCAAAGGCAGCGCCGGTGCGCGTGGCGTCATGGACGCGCTGAAGCGCGGCCGACCGCTCGGCCTGCTGATCGACCAGAAGATGAACGACGGGATCGAAGCCACGTTCTTCGGCCGCCGGGCGATGACGACCCCCGCCTTCGCCCAGCTCGCCCGGCGCTTCGACTGCCCGATCGTTGCGGTGCGGATCGAACGGCTGGAGGGTGTGCGCTTCCGGGTCACGGCCTTCGAGGGCGTGACGGTACCCCGGGACGGCAAGCCGGCGGACGACGTCGCCACGACGGTGCAGCGGTTCAACGACCTGTTGGAAAGCTGGATCCGCGAGCGCCCGGAGCAATGGCTCTGGGTGCACAGAAGGTGGCCAAAACAGTAGACCGTCATCCCGGTGGAGCGAAGCGACGACCGGGACCCAGTTGCCGAGGAATTCTGGGTCCCGGCCCTCCCTTTGGTCGGCCGGGATGACGCTCTTGTTCTTATGCCGCGCTCTCCGGTTCGCGGAACTGGAGGGCGTGCAGGCGGGCGTAGGTGCCGCCCCGCTGCACCAGGGCGCGATGGTCGCCGCTCTCCACCACCTGCCCCGCCTCGAAGGCGTGGATCACGTCGGCGCCCTGCACCGTGGACAGCCGGTGGGCGATGACAATGGTGGTCCGCCCCTTCATCAGCCGGCTCAGCGCCGCCTGGATCTGGCGCTCGGATTCGGTGTCCAGCGCACTGGTCGCCTCGTCGAGCAGCAGGATCGGCGCGTCCTTAAGGATCGCCCGGGCAATGGCGATGCGCTGGCGCTGGCCGCCGGACAGCTTGGTGCCATGCTCGCCGACACGGGTCTCGTAGCCGTCCGGCAGGTCCTCGATGAAGCCGTGGGCGGCCGCCGCCTCCGCCGCCGCGCGGACCTCGGCATCGCTCGCGCCGGGCATGCCGAAGCGGATGTTCTCGGCCACCGTGTCGTCGAACAGCACGATCTCCTGACTGACCAGGGCGACGGCATCGCGCAGGCTGGCCAGGGTCAGCGACCGCACATCGTGACCGGCGATGGCGACCGCCCCCGCCTCGACGTCGTAAAAACGCGGGATGAGGTTCAGCACCGTGCTCTTGCCGGCACCGCTCGGCCCGACCAGCGCCGTCACCTTGCCGGCGGGCGCGGTCAGGCTGACGCCGGCCAACGCCTCGGTGCCGTCGGCGTAGCGGAAGCGCACGTCGCGCAGCGCGACTTCCGCCGGCGCGCGGGCCAGCATTTGCGCGTCCGGCGCCTCGGCGATGGCCGACTGCCGGTCGAGCAGCGCGAACAGCCGCTCCGCCGCCGCCAGCCCTTCCTGCAGGGTCGTGCTCACCTTGCCGAGGCCGCGCAGCGGCTGATAGGCCATCAGCACGGCGGCGATGAACGAGAAGAAGGCGCCCGGCGTGGTCGCCCCCTCGATCACCCGGAAGCCGCCATAGACGATGACCGCCGCCACCGCGATGCCGCCGAAGGCGTCGATGATCGGCTGCACCGCCGCCCGCACCCGGCCCTGACGGTAGGTCAGCTGGAAGATCTCCTCGATCAGCGTGCCGACCCGTCGGGTCTCGGCCCCCTCCATGGCGTAGGCCTTGATGACCCGGATGCCCTGGAACGCCTGTCCGAGCAGGGTCGTCAGCTCCCCCATCCGCGCCTGGGCGTCGCCGGAGACCCGGCGCATCCGCTTGCCCAGCCGCTGGATCGGCACCACGGTCAGCGGCGCCACCACCAGCGCGATCAGCGACAGCAGCCAGTCCTGGTAGACCATCACCATGACCAGGAAGATCACCGACAGCCCGTCGCGCACCAGTCCGACCACGGCGTTCGAAACAGCCTGGCGCAGCGCCTGGACGTCGAAGGTGAAATGCGAGATCAGCCCGCCGGACGATCGGCTCTGGAACAGGGCGATGTCCTGCTCGAGCAGGTGACCGAACAGCCGAAGCTGCACGTCGGCGACGATGCGCTGTCCGACGCGCGCCAGCAGCGCGTCCTGGAAATACGACGCCGCCGATTTCAGCGCGAAGGTGGCGATCACCGCGCCGCCGACCAGCCACAGCATGGAGCGGTCCTGCTCGACGAACACCTTGTCGACCACGGGATCCATCAGCCAGGCGGTCAGCGCGGTGGTCGCCGCGACGATCGCCATGGCCAGCGCCGCGACAGCGAGCCACCCCGCATGCGGGCGCACGAATGTCGCCCACAGCCGCCGCATCAGCGGCGCGGAGCGGGCGTCATTCAGGGCAATGCGGGTCTTTTCGGGTTTCGCCTCGGCCATCGGGTTCTGATACACGATTGCCCGCATGCGCGCACGCGCCGCCGTCACCCAGGAAACGAAGCCAGCCCCGTGGTCGATTTGCCGAAAACCGCCGAGCCTCCCGCCCCGCTCACCGACGACGCCCGCCGGTCGGCCTGGTGGAACCTGCTGCTGGTGGATCACGGGTTCCTGCGCGAGATCTATCTGAACAAGCGCCGGGTCGACGACGATCTGTACCGCGCCGCGCAACCGAGCCCGAACCACCTGCGCCGCGCCAGAGCCGACGGTTTCAAGACCATCCTGAACCTGCGCGGCCCGCGCGACGACGGCCCCTATACGCTGGAGCGCGCCGCCTGCGCCGATCTCGGTCTCACGCTGGTCGACTTCCCGATCCGCTCGCGCTCGGCCCTCGACCGGCCGACGCTGCTGGCCGCCGTAGATATCTGGAAGACGCTGGAATACCCGGTGCTGATGCACTGCAAGTCGGGGGCCGACCGCACAGGCTTCATGGCGACGATGTATCTCTGGCAGCACAGGGGCGTGCCGCTCCGTCAGGCCATGGATCAGCTATCCCTGCGCTACGGCCATGTCCGCCAGGCCAAGACCGGGGTGATCGACTTCTTCTACGAGCAGTACCTGAATGCCGAGGCCGAGACCGGAATCGGCTTTCGCGACTGGATCGAGACGGTGTACGACCGCGACGCCCTGAACGCCGCGTTCAAGGAGAACTGGGCGGCGAAGATCATGGTCGACAGGATCCTGCGGCGGGAGTGACACTGTCGACATGACGTTGACGAGGGCCCCCGACTATCTGGCCTACGACCGCGACGGCACGCTTGGCATCGACGTGCTGCGGGCCGCCTTCTCCGGCCCCGCCTTCGAGCGCCATGCCCACGCCACCTTCGCCATCGGCCTGACCACCAGCGGCCGGCAGAGCTTCAACCATCGCGGCCGGCGCCATACCAGCACGCCCGGGCGGATCATCGCCTTCAATCCCGAGGACCCGCATGACGGCGAGGCGGCGGACGAGAGCGGTTTCGCCTACTGGATGCTGTACCCGGATGTCGGGGTCTGGGAACGGGTCCTGGCCGACGCCACGGGCCGCGCCGAGACACCGTTCTTCGCCGACACGCTGATCCACGACCCGGCGGTGGCGCGCCTCTTCGCCGCGACCATGCCGACCCTTCAGGCCCGGGCGACGGCAACAGGCGGCACCAGGGAGAGCCTCGCGGCGGAGAGCCGTCTGGAGCTGCTGCTGCTGGCCCTGGCCCTGCGCCACGGCCGCAGCGCCGCGCCCGACACCCGGGGCGCGGCCGGAGAAGACCGGACCGTACGCCGGGTGCGCGAGATGCTGCATGCGGAGTATGCGCGCGATATCCGCCTCGACGATCTGGCGCGCGAGACCGGCCGCAGCCGCTTTCAGGTCAACCGGGCGTTCCAGACGGCAACCGGTCTGCCGCCGCACCGATACCTGACCAACATCCGCCTCGAACACGCCCGCGCCCTGCTGGCGGCTGGAGACGCGCCGGCCGAGGTGGCGGCGGCGGTCGGCTTTGCCGACCAGAGCCACCTGAGCCGGCGCTTCAAGGCGGCGTACGGGGTGACTCCGGGCCGGTTCCGGGCGGCGTATCTCGGGCGCACGCTCTGAGGGCGCTCGGTCTGAGGGCGCTCGGTCTAAGGGCGCGCACAACCGTCCAATCCCCACCGACCGACGACAGGCCATCCTGGCTCCGATGTCCAGACGATCACCCGGAGCCTCATCAGATGCACGACACCAAGATCTCCATCGCCGTCCGCGACGACCTGGCGACATGGCAGAAACTCAACGTGGTCGCCTTTCTGGCCAGCGCCGTCGCCGCCCGCCATCCAGAGGCGATCGGGGCGCCGTACCGGGATCGCGACGGTCTGCGGTACCTGGCGATGCTGGGCCAGCCGGTGCTGATCCTGGCCGGGACCGGCGAGGCGCTGGCCCGTGGGCACCGGCGGGCGCTGGAACGCGGGCTCGACCTCGCGGTCTATTCGGAGGGGATGTTCAGAACCGGCAACGACGCGGATAACCGCGCCGTGGTCGCCGGCCTGGCGACCGACGCCCTGGACCTTGTCGGCCTTGCCACACGGGGCGAGCGCCGGGAGGTCGACAAGGCGTTGAAGGGTTTGAAGCTGCACGCGTAGTGCATCCTGCTCGCGATTTTTTCTGTCCCTCCGGAATAACGCCCACCCTTGCAGGTCTTACTCATCACAGCGGGCGCAAACCCGAACCGGGCGCGCCCAAGGATCCGTATCGCGCCCCAAGGGCGAGATGGAGGTACAAGATGACGCTGAACGACAAAACTCGTAACTCGAAGCTTCTGAGCCTGATCGCCGGCACGTCGCTGCTGGCCCTGAGCGCCGGTCCGGCGCTCGCCGGCAGCACCTCGGTCGAGACCAAGTCCAGCACCGCCGTCCAGACCGACGCCGCCTCGGCCGACGCGCAGACCGGCGCCGAGATCAAGGCCGACCTGAACAAGGCCGGCGAGGCAGCCAGCGACACCGCGAAGGCCGTCGGCGACGCCGCCAGCGACGCCGCGACCGCCGCCGAGACCAAGGTGCGCGAGCTGCTCGCCAGCAACGACATCGACAGCATCGAAGGCACCGCCGTGCGGGATGCCAACGGCAACTCCGTGGGCGAGGTCGACGGTGTCGTGCGCAGCCGGGTCGACGACGAGCTGTTCTTCGTGACCGATGTCGGCGGCTTCCTCGGCCTTGGCGAGCGCGAGGTGGCGATCCCGGCCGACGAGTTCACCCGGGCGCAGGATCACTTCATCCTCGCTTCCATGACCAAGGAGCAGCTGGAGAACCGTCCGGAGTACGACGCCTCGCGGTTCGTCTCCGTGGCGATCGACGCGACCGGTTCGATCACCACGCAGTAAGCGCGACGCTTCCTCAACACGTCGACGGCCGCCCTACGGGGCGGCCGTCTCTTTTCGTGTGCGACGATGCGCCGATCAGGCGTCGGCCGGGATCTCCATGCCGCGCTGGACCGCCGGACGCGCCATCAGCGCGTCGAACCAGCGCTTGACGTTCGGATAGTCGGCCAGGTCGACCTTCTGCCACTCGTAGCGCGCGACCCAGGGCAGGATGGCGATGTCGGCGATCGAGTACTCATTGTTGGCGACGTAGTCGACGCCTTCCAGACGCGCGTTCAGCACGCCGTAGAGCCGGCGGCACTCCTTACCGTAGCGCTCCTTGCCGTAGGGCACGTCGACCTTGGCGGCCCGCTCGAAATGGTGGACCTGACCGAAGATCGGGCCGATGCCGCCCATCTGCCACATCAGCCACTGGATCACCTCGTAGCGCCGGGCCGTGTCCTTCGGCATCAGCTTGCCCGACTTCTCGGCGAGGTACATCAGGATCGCGCCGGATTCGATGACCGTGTAGGGCTTGCCCTCCGGTCCCTCGGTATCGACGATCGCCGGAATCTTGGAGTTCGGATTGACGGCGATGTACTCCGGGGTGAACTGCACATCCTGGCCGATCGGGATCGGGTAGACGTTGTAGGGCAGGCCGATCTCCTCGAGCATGATCGACGCCTTGCGCCCGTTCGAGGTCTTCCAGGTGTAGAGTTCGATCATCGGGTCAGTCCCCCCTGTTGAAACGTCGGCCGCCACACGCCAGCCGTTGGCGAGGACCCTAGAATAGATCACGATCGGATGGAAACATCCGATCGTGTGAATTTGCTCTGTCTGTAATGACTTAGAGAGCGGTTCACGGATCGGATCAATCTGATCTCAGTCGTTCGCGCTCCCGTCGAGAGCCGCTGCACATCCGGCACCTGCCACACCCGAGGCCGGACGGGGCGGACAAGCCGCCGACTGCCTGCTAGACCCGGCACGCAAGCAACCCGGCGTCAATCGGAGACCCGCCCGTGATCGCCAACTACCTCTTCCTGTTCGTGGCCATCGTCGCTGAAGTCGTCGGCACGACCGCCCTCGCCCGTTCGGACGGCTTCACCCGCCTGACGCCCAGCCTCATCACCGTGGTCAGCTACGCTGTCGCCTTCTACTGCCTCTCCATCCCGATCCGGGTCATGCCCACCGGCGTGGTCTATGCGATCTGGTCGGGGATGGGCATCGTCCTGATCAGTTTCGTCGCCTGGTTCTGGTACCGGCAGACCCTCGACTTCGCCGCCCTGCTCGGTCTCGGCTTCATCGTGACCGGCGTCATCATCGTCAATGTCTTCTCGAAGTCCGTGAGCCACTGAGCGTGGGATGCGCTGAAACCTCTCAGATCTCGAAGTCGAACCCCTGGAGGATCATCTCGACGCCGCCGTCCTTGCCGGCCAGGGGCATGTCGATGGATTCGGCGGCGACATACGGCCTCAGCGAGTGGGCCATGTTTCCGAACATCCGCAGGGGACGACGTTCGCCGATCACCCGAACGAAGTGCTGACGCAGGCGCTCCCAGTAGACAGGCTCGTAGACCTCGTCGAGGTAGTTTCCCGTCTCGTCGCGCCCCACAGCCGTCGTCACACGCGTGCCCAGAAGCCGGAAACGCAGGCGAAAGGGCGTCGGTTCGACGTCGAGGAGCACGACCCGACCACCAAACCCCATGAGTTCTTCGGCTGAGAGATCACTGCGCCTCGGCACGTCGTCGCCGTCACGACGGCTCTCCCAAAGTGCCAGCAGCCGTTGGAGTTCCGGCGACCGCAGCGTGTTGGTCTCATCGATCTGCCACCAGCCGTCCAGCGGTATCGGCATCCCCTACCCCCCTGCGACCCTCGACAGGCGAACCAGACAGCGGAGATCACAGGTCAGACAACGGAAAGATTCAAGTGTCCTGATCGAACGAACCGGGCCCCGCACACCGATCCCGGGCGATCACCTTCACCGTCGAGTAAGCGTGATCGTGCTCTTTGACGCGTCCCAACCGACCCGGACTCGATCGCAGCCGCCGTCGTCGATCGCGAGGACGTCCGGGCTCTCGAAGCCCAGCGACGCCGCCGGAAAGCACAGGGAGGTCTGTTCGTCCGAGGCGACGGGGAGGTCCCAACTGCGCAGCCGGCCGTCCTCCTCCATCACCAGGTGATAGGTGGTCTCCTTCGTGTCCCAGTCCCGGCTGTAGCCGCCGACCCACTGCTCCTCCCGGCCGTCTCCGGTCAGATCCCCGCGGGCGATGGCGTGCCCCATCCAGTCGGCGCGCGGCCATCGCAGGATCACCGCGCTCAGCAGCGCGCCGGCCCGCCGGTCGGCGACTGCGGGCGCATAGGCCTCGAGCACCGATTGCGGAACCGCCGGCCAATCCCCCGGGTCGACGTACTCGCCGTCGCATTCGAACTTGGCTCGGTATTCGACGACCCGGACGACGGGCGCGCTGACGTCATAGACAACCCCTTCCCCGCAATCGCCGACGCCCCGGCCCTTGTAGTGCAGCGAGACCCGTCCGCCGTCGGCCAGGTCGGCCCAGCCCGTGAGCCAGGGATGATAGGCGAGATAGGGCCAGGGCGTTCCCTCGCTCTCCCGCCATGTCGGGAAGGCCAGCAGGGTCTGGAGCCAGTCGCCGTCTCGCCGCTCCAAGCGCAACGCGACATCGGTCGCCTGATAGGCGTGGTGCTCGCACGTGACCAGGGCGACCCATACCCCCGCCGACACCGGCGCGATCCAGATGTTCTCGTAGGCCGCGACCTGGAACTCCTCGCGGGAGATCCGGCAGGGTTCGGGAATATGCAGGCCGTCGGCGGCGAGCACGTCCGCCGTCGGTGCATCCTCCATCGCCCGATCCGACAGAGCCGGCGCCGTCGTCAGAACCGCCGCGACGGCAAAGGCAAGGCGGCGGCCCCACACGGAGGCCGCCGCCGAGATGTCGCCGATGCGCAAGCGCCTACGCCGCCTGCTGCTTGGCCCCGTTGATCAGGGACCACAGGACCTGCGGGGTTGCCGGCATGTCGATATGGGTGACGCCGGTGGTGGCGTGCAGGGCATCCACCAGAGCGCTGATCACCGCCGGCGGGGCACCGATGGCGCCGGCCTCGCCCGACCCCTTGATGCCGAGCGGGTTGGTGGTGCACCGCACGTTGTGGACGTTGAAGTCGAACATCGGCACCAGATCGGCGCGCGGCATGCCGTAGTCCATGAACGAGCCGGTGACGAGCTGCCCCGAGTCCGCGTCGTAAACCGTGTGCTCGGTCAGCGCCTGGCCGACACCCTGGACGATGCCGCCATGGACCTGGCCGGCGAGCATCAGCGGATTGATGGTCTCGCCGAAGTCGTCGACGATGGTGTAGCGCTCGATGGCGACGTCGCCGGTCTGCGGATCGACCTCCAGCTCCACCACATGGCAGCCGTTCGGATAGGTCGCGGCCTCCGGCGTGCGCTGATGGGTCTCGTCGAGACCCGGCGTCATGCCCTCCTCCAGGTTCGCCGGGTCCTTCGCCGCCCTGGCGACCTCGACGATGGTCATCGACTTGTCGGTGCCGGCGACGGTGAAGGTGCCGTCGGCGAACTCGATGTCGGCCGCCGCCGCCTCCATGGCGTTGGCGGCGATCTTCTTGCCCTTCTCGACGATCTGACGGCCCGCCAGCAGCACCGCCGCGCCGCCGACCGGCACCGAACGCGACCCGCCGGTCATGCCAGGCGGCACGTCGTCGGTGTCGCCCTGGATCACCTTGATGGAATCCCCCTCGACGCCGATCGTGTCGGACAGGATCTGGGCGTAGGCGGTCTCGTGGCCCTGGCCGTTCGACTGGGTGCCGATGCGGATCTCAACCTTGCCCTCGTCGGTGAAGCGCACGTCCGCCGTCTCCGGGCTGCCGCCGCCGCACTTCTCGATGTAATAGCCCATGCCGATACCCCGCAGCTTGCCACGGGCCGCCGCCTCCCTGCGACGCTCCTCGAACGTCGCCCAGTCGGACTTCGCCATGCACTCTTCCATGAGCGTCTGGAACTCGCCGCTGTCGTACACGTTGCCGAGCGGCGTTGTGTAGGGCATGGCCTCCGGCGGGATGAAGTTGCGCCGCCGCACCTCGTCCGGCGTCAGGCCCATCTCCTGGCCGACGACGTCGACCACCCGCTCGATCAGATAGGCGGCCTCCGGCCGGCCGGCGCCGCGATAGGCGTCGGTCGGCGTGGTGTTGTTCAGAACGCCGAGGACATTCACGTAGATCGCCGGCACCTTGTAGACGCCCGACAGCATATGGGTGCCCGCGTTGGTCGGAATGAAGGCGCCCATGTGGTGCAGATAGCCGCCGAGGGCCGCGAAGGTCTTCACCCGCAGGGCCTGGATGACGCCCTCGGCGTCCACCGCCGCCTCGGCGTAGGAGATGTTGTCGCGACCCTGGGCGTCGGTCATGAACGCGTCGGACCGCTCGGGGTTGTAGCGCACCGCCGCCTTCAGCTTGCGCGAGGCCCAGGTGCACAGCGCCTGTTCGGGATAGAGAAAGATCTTCATGCCGAAACCGCCGCCGACATCGGTGGTGCGGCAGCGCAGCTTCGCCGGGTCGATCTTCAGCACCTTCTCGGCCAGCAGCGTCTGGAAAACGTGCGGACCCTGGGTCGACGACCAGAGGGTCGAGCGGTCGGTGTCGGCATGGTACTCGGCGACGACCGGACGGACCTCCATGGAGTTGACGACGATGCGATTGTTGACGACGCGGACCTCGACCTTCTTGTGGGCGGCGTCGAACGCGGCATCGACGGCGGCCTTGTCGCCGCTCTCCCAGTCGAAGGCGATATTGTTGGGGATATGGTCGAAGAGCTGCGGCGCGCCGGCGGCGGTCGCGCCCTCGGTGTCGACCGTGGCCTCAAGCTCGTCGTAGTCGACCTCGATCAGTTCGGCGGCATCGCGCGCCTGCACCGCGGTCTCGGCCACGACGAAGGCGACCGGCTCGCCGACGTGGCGCACCTTGCCGACCGCCAGGATCGGCCGGGGGGTGTCGGCGCGCGGGGTGCCGTCCCGGTTGGTGACCGGCGGCACGCACGGCAGGTCGCCGAGATCGTCGGCCTTCACGTCCTCCCCGGTGTACACGGCGATGACGCCGGGCGCGTCCTTGGCAGCCGAGGTGTCGATGCTCGCGATCGTCGCGTGCGCCACCGGCGAGCGCAGGACGTACGCCGCCAGCGCGCCCTCGACCTGGATATCGTCGGTGTACGTCCCGGTGCCCTTGAGCAGCCGGTTGTCCTCCACGCGCTTCACGCCTTGTCCGATTGCGAACTTCACCATGTCGCCAGTCTCCGCTGCACATTGGTCTGAAGGGCCGGCCCGGCGGGCAACGCAACCCGAGTTGTCGATCTGCTCGATAGTGCCGAAACGCCCATCGAAGCGCGGGCGCATGGTAGAAACCTCGCCCCCTCGCGCTCAAGGCCGAATTCGGCTAGCAATGAGGTAGATGCACTACACCGGATGACCATCCCCGTGTCCACCTCGACCTCCGGCCCCGCGGCCCCGGACTCGCCACAAGGCTCGTCCGCGGGCTCGTCGACACCGCTCGCCATCGCGCTGCTGGCGCTGCTCGCCGTGTTCTGGGGGGCGAACTGGCCGATCATGAAACTTGGCCTCGCCGAGATTCCACCCTGGGTATTCCGCGCCTCGGCGAGCACCGTCGCCGGCCTCGGACTGTTCGCCGTCGCACTCATCGGCGGCCACAGCCTGAAGATTCCGCGGACCATGTGGCGGCCCCTGGTCCTTTCGGCGCTGCTCAACATGAGCCTGTGGAACATCCTGGTCCTCTATGGAATCGACCTGATGGACGCCGGACGGGCCGGCATCCTCGCCTACACCATGCCGCTCTGGGCGACCCTGATGGGCGCGCTGATCATGAAGGAGCGGCTCGGTATCCGCGCGATCGCCGGCCTCGGCCTCGGACTGGCGGGCATGGCCCTGCTCTTCTCGGTCGACGCCCAGGCGCTGTCGGGACCGCCGCTCGGCCCGCTGCTCGTTGTCGCCGCCGCGTTCTGCTGGGGCACCGGAACCGTGGTGGTGAAGAACGCCGGCTTCACCCAGCCGGTCACCGTGGTCTGCGGCTGGCAGCACCTGATCGGCACCCTGCCCGTGGCGGTGATCGCGATCGTCTGGGATGTCCACAACATCGAAGAGGTGACGCTCTGGCCGGCGCTGGCGGTGGTCTACAACATGACCATCACCGGCATCCTCTGCTACTGGGCCTACTTCAAGGTGGTGTCGCTGCTGCCGGTCGTCGCGTCGACCGTGGGTACGCTGATGGTCCCGGTGATCGGCGTGTTCTTCAACGCCCTGATCTTCGGCGTGCAGCCGCAATGGGTCGACTACGGCGCGCTGGTCTGCGTCGTGGCGGCGGTGTTCCTGGTCATGACCCGGCGCGGGCGTTAACCGATCAGCACCACGTTCAATCCGGTCAGCACCGTCATCGTGAAGATGAAGAACAGCCCCGCGTAGATCAGGTTGGGGCCCAGGGCCAGGCTCAGCGCGCGCACGCCGAACATCCTGCCCGCCGTCACCACCGACAGCGAGCTGATCGAGTTCATCGCCCCCATGCCCCAGCCGAACATCATCGCCGTCATCAGCGGCAGGTCGGCGACGGGAAGGTCGCTCGTGGTCACCGCCACCATCATGACCGTACCGGTGATCATCGGGTGCACACCGATCAGGGCGAACAGGATCATGGAGCCGGCCACCGCGGCGAACACGGTCCAGGCCGGCAGGTGGGCCGCGATCCACGGGGCCATCACCTCCAGGATCGGCGGCGCGGTCTCGGCCAGCGTTCCCAGCACCAGCGCCGCCGAAACGATGGCGAGATCGTCTCCCATGGTCGCCATCGACGCGCGCGTCTCCTCGTAGACCGCGGCGATCCGGTGCGGTTTCTGGGCGATGTGAAGGGCGCAGAGCGCCGGCATGACCATCAGGACGGCGCCGAGGGTGCTGATCGGAAAGAGCTGCGAGGCGGTGATGACCAGTCCGGCCACCGCCGCCATGAGCAGACCGATGGGCGCCAGGCAGTTGAGGCCCCGGCGCACCGCGTCGATGCTCAGCGGGCGGGCGAAGATCAGCAGCGAAATGGTCAGTCCGCAGGCCGCCATCGATCCGCCGAGCGCGAAGACCTGCCAGACCGGTACCGCCGGCAGGTAGGTGTAGGCGACCGCGAATCCGACGAAGAACGGCGAGTACAGCGCCACCGTGTTCATGCCGCGCAGGGTCGCCAGCGCCGAGGCCTTGCGATGCCCCTGCGGCGCGTCGTCCGGGACAACGGAGGCCATCAGCGCGAACGCTCCGGTGTTCAGCACCGCACCGAAGGCATGGGCGCCGAACAGCAGGCCGATACCGGACAACCGCGCCGGCAGCGAGGCGATCCTGTGCTGGGCCGTGCGCACCGCCGGCAGCCCCCGGGCCACCGCCCGGGTCATCGCCAAGGTCGGCAGCAGACCGGCGAAGATCAGCGTGCGGTCGAATCCGCGCAGCAGTTCGCCGGCATCGGCACCGCTCCACAACAGAGCGCCGGCGATCGCGGCGATCAGCGCGAACACGCCAAGCGTCTCCCGCCGGGCATCGAGCAGCGACAGCACGACGAACAGGGCGAGCCCCCCCGCGGCCGCGGTATGCAGCCAGCCGAGATCGACCCAGAGGAGGACGAGTGCCGACAGCCAGATCGCCAGGAGGGCGGGCGGCCGCCAGCGCCGGTTCAGAGCGGAGATTGTCATCGCCCGAACGGTTGCGCAAAGTCGTTGCCAAGGCAACGGACGAACGCGCCCTCCAGGGGCCGGCGCGAAAACACGACTCAAAACACGGGGAGGAACGGGTATGGCGGGACGGTTGTCAGGAAAGCGTGCGCTGGTGATGGGTGCCGGGTCGTCGGGGCCGGGCTGGGGCAACGGCAAGGCGACCGCTGTTCTGTTCGCCCGCGAGGGCGCGCGCGTCGTCTGCGCCGACGTCAATGCCGAGGCGGCGACCGAGACGGCGGCGCTGATCGAAGCCGAGGGCGGCATCGCGATCGCCGAGGCCTGCGACGTCACCGTGTCGGATCAGGTAGCGGCGGTGGTGGACCGGATGGTCGGGCGCTGGGACGGGATCGACATCCTCCACAACAATGTCGGCATCGCCAAGATGGGCGGCCCGGTCGAACTGTCGGAGACGGACTGGCACCGGGTCATGGACGTGAACCTGACCGGCGTCTTCCTTACCTGCAAGCATGTCCTGCCGCACATGCTCGCGGCCGGACGCGGGGCGATCGTCAACGTTTCCTCGGTCGCCGGCGCCCGCTACGTCGGCTACCCCTATTCCAGCTACTACGCCTCCAAGGGCGGCCTGAACCAGATGACGGTGGGTCTCGCATTGCAGTACGCGGCCCAGGGCATCCGTGCCAACGCGATCATGCCAGGGCTGATGGACACGCCCCTGATCCGCACCCAGATCGCCGGTCAGTACGCCGATGTCGACGACATGATCCGCCAACGTGATGCCAAGTCGCCGACCGGCAAGATGGGGGACGCCTGGGATGTCGCCTACGCCGCGCTGTTCCTGGCCAGCGACGAGGCGAAGTACGTCAATGGCGTCTGCCTGCCGGTCGATGGCGGGCACCACATGAAGATCGGCTGACCATCCAGGTCAGGCGAGTGTCGCCGCCACGTCCCGGAGTGTCCCCTCGACCGCCTGCGACAGTCCCGCGCCGCGCACGAACACCACGCCCGCGTGATCCGGATTGGGGATGACGTGGCTCACCATCGCGCTGTTGATGAGCACGTCGAAAGGCTGCGGCGACACCGCGCGGAACCTGCGGAACGCGGCGCCGAGCATGGCTTCGACCGTCGCGAGGTCCTCCGCCACCTGGACCGACAGACGTTGCGGCAGGATCAGCAACGCGCCCGACCCATCGGCGCCGGGCTTCGCGGAGAACGCCGCGTCCGCGTTCACGAAGACCGTGCCATAGGGGGCCGGTGCGGAAAACTCGATCAGCGCCATTGTCCACCTCCTCCGGATCCGGACGTGCATCCGTCGTTAGACTGACGCTCCACGCCGCCGGACGTCAACCATGGCGCGTACGAAGCCAAAACACTCTATGCCTTTCCGTCTGACCGGGATCGGAACGGCGGGGCCTCGGTCGATATGTGATCGGGTTTATTTGTATATACATAATGAGTGAAACATCCTAGCATCGTCGGGCGATGCAACCGGTGGCGGATCGCCCGCGCCGTGCCGAAGGAGGGTGGTCATGAGCATCACGCTGGTTCCAGGCGAGGCGGTCCTCGAGACATTGGAGCGGATCTGGCGCAGCGACGCTCCCGTCTCGCTCGACGACTCAGCCCGGCCCGGTGTGGAGGCGGCAGCCAACCTCGTGCGCAGGGCGGCCTCCGAGGACACGGCGGTCTATGGGGTGAACACCGGGTTCGGAAAGCTCGCCTCGGTCAAGATCAGGCCGGAGGACACCGCCACCCTGCAGCGCAACCTGATCCTCAGCCACTGCTGCGGCGTCGGCTCCACGCTCGACCCGGCGACGACCCGGCTGATGATGGCGCTCAAGCTTCTGTCGCTCGGGCGCGGCGCCTCGGGCGTGCCGTGGAGCACCGTGCAGCTCATCCAGGACATGCTCGCAGCCGGCGTCCTGCCGGTGATCCCGGATCAGGGGTCGGTCGGCGCCTCAGGCGATCTCGCCCCCCTCGCCCACATGGCCGCGGCGATGATCGGCGAAGGCCGCGCCGTCCACCGCGATCAGGATCTCCCGGCAGCAGAGGCCCTGAGACGAGCCGGGCTGAAGCCGATCGTTCTCGGCCCCAAGGAAGGGCTGGCGCTGATCAACGGAACGCAGTTCTCCACCGCAAACGCGCTTGCCGCCCTGTTCGAGGCTTGGCGCAACGCCAGAGGCGCCGTCGTCTCGTCGGCCCTGTCGACCGATGCCATCATGGGCTCCACCGCGCCGCTGGTCGACGCCATCCACACGCTGCGCGGCCACCGCGGCCAGATCGACGTCGCCCGGGCGCAGGCTCATCTGATGGCCGGCAGCGAGATCCGCGAGAGCCATCGCGAGAACGATACCCGCGTCCAGGATCCCTACTGCATCCGTTGCCAGGCCCAGGTGACCGGCGCCGCCGTCGACCTGCTCCGCTTCGCCGGACACACGCTGCAGGTCGAAGCCAACGCGGTGACCGACAACCCGCTGGTTCTGGTCGCGGAGGAACTGATCGTCTCCGGCGGCAACTTCCATGCCGAGCCGGTCGGCTTCGCCGCCGACCAGATCGCGCTGGCTGTCGCCGAGATCGGCGCCATCGCTCAGCGCCGCGTGGCGCTGATGGTCGACCCGACACTCAGCTTCGACCTGCCGCCCTTCCTCACCCCCGATCCGGGGCTGAATTCCGGGCTGATGATCGCCGAGGTCACCACCGCCGCGCTGATGAGCGAGAACAAGCATCTCGCCAATCCCTGCACGACGGACTCGACCCCGACCTCCGCCAACCAGGAGGATCATGTGAGCATGGCGGCCCACGGGGCGCGGCGGCTGCGCAAGATGAACGCCAACCTCAACGTCATCCTCGGCGTCGAGCTCATGTGCGCCGCCCAGGGGATCGAGTTCCGCGCACCGCTGAAGACCAGCCCGGCCCTGCAGCGGGCCATGGAGCGGATCCGCGCCCGCGTCCCCGCCATCGCCGAGGACCGGATGCTGGCGCCCGACATCGAGGCCGCCGCCGCCCTGATCGCCGACGGGGACCTGACCGGCGACGTGAACCTGTCCATCGCCTGACGCTCCAACCGACCGCCCGGAGGTGTGCCTTGACCGACCAGCGCCACAACGCCCGCGACATCTATCCCGACACCGGCCCCGAGATCACCGCCAGGAGCTGGCTGACCGAGGCGCCGATGCGGATGCTGATGAACAACCTGCATCCCGACGTGGCCGAGAACCCGCACGAGCTGGTGGTCTATGGCGGCATCGGCCGAGCGGCGCGGACGTGGGAGGATTTCGACCGCATCGTCGCCAGCCTGAAAAGCCTGGAGGACGACGAGACCCTGCTGGTGCAGTCGGGCAAGCCGGTCGGCGTCTTCCGCACTCACGCTGACGCGCCCCGCGTGCTGATCGCCAACTCCAACATCGTGCCCCACTGGGCGAGCTGGGATCACTTCAACGAGCTCGATCGCAAGGGGCTCATGATGTACGGCCAGATGACGGCCGGATCCTGGATCTACATCGGGTCCCAGGGGATCGTGCAGGGCACCTACGAGACCTTCGCCGAGGCCGGGCGCCAGCACTATGGCGGCGACCTGACCGGCAAGTGGATTCTGACCGCCGGGCTCGGTGGCATGGGCGGGGCGCAGCCTCTGGCCGCCGTCTTCGCCGGGGCCTGCTGCCTCGCGGTGGAATGCGACGAGACGCGCGCCGATTTCCGCCTGCGTACCCGCTATGTCGATGAAAAGACTCACTCGCTCGACGAGGCGCTGGCGATGATCGAGCGCTGGACCCAGGCCGGCGAGGCCAAGTCGGTCGCGCTGATCGGCAACGCCGCCGACGTCTTCCCCGAGCTGGTGAAGCGCGGGGTCAAGCCGGACATCGTCACCGACCAGACCAGCGCCCACGACCCGGTCAACGGCTACCTGCCCAAGGGCTGGAGCGTTGCCGAATGGCGGTCCAAGCGCGAGACCGCCCCGAAAGAGGTTGAGAAGGCAGCCCGCGCCTCGATGAAGGAACACGTCGCGGCGATGGTCGATTTCTGGAACGCCGGCGTGCCGACCCTCGACTATGGCAACAACATCCGCCAGGTGGCGCTGGAGGAAGGGCTGGAGAACGCCTTCGCCTTCCCCGGCTTCGTCCCGGCCTATATCCGCCCGCTGTTCTGCCGCGGCATCGGCCCGTTCCGTTGGTGCGCGCTGTCCGGCGACCCGGAGGACATCTACCGGACCGACGCCAAGGTGAAGGAGTTGGTGGACGACCCGCACCTGCACCAGTGGCTCGACATGGCGCGGGAGCGGATCAGCTTCCAGGGTCTGCCGGCGCGGATCTGCTGGGTCGGCCTCGGCGTGCGCCACAAGCTCGGCCTCGCCTTCAACGAGATGGTGCGCTCCGGCGAGCTCAAGGCGCCGGTGGTGATCGGCCGCGACCACCTGGACAGCGGCTCGGTCGCCAGCCCGAACCGCGAGACCGAGGCGATGAAGGACGGCAGCGACGCGGTGTCGGACTGGCCGCTGCTGAACGCCCTGCTCAACACCGCCTCGGGCGCGACCTGGGTCAGCTTGCATCACGGCGGCGGGGTCGGCATCGGCTTCAGCCAGCATGCCGGCATGGTGATCTGCTGCGACGGGACGGAAGCGGCGGACCGGCGGCTTGAGCGGGTGCTGTGGAACGATCCGGCGACCGGCGTGATGCGCCATGCCGATGCGGGCTACGAGATCGCCGTCGACTGCGCCCGGGAGCATCAGCTCAACCTGCCGGGGATCCTGGGATAGCCGGAGCCTCACTCCCCGACCTGGTGCCGGGGAGTGACAGAAGGAGGGGCGTGACAGAAGGAACGGTCAGCGCCGCTCCGACCTGAGCGAGAACAGCGCGCCCGGATGCAGCATCTCCACCCGGGTGATGGCGTTGGGCCCCAGCCGCGACACCCGCTCGAGCCTCAGCAGCGCCGTGCCCTCAGGAACCTCCAGCGCCGACGCCGCCCGCGCGTCGGCGGCGATCGCCGAAATCTCGTGGTCGACGCCCGAATAGGGCACCGTCTCCAGCAGCCACTGATTGGCGCTGACCGTCGAGAAGTCGACATCGAGCGCGCCCGGTACCTGGTCCAGACTGATCCAGCGGATCTCGTGCTGGAACACGCGGCCATCCGCCCAGTGCCGGCACACGACGTTCAGCTGGCGTTCGGCGCGTCCGCAGCCAAGCGCATCAGCGACGGGGCCCGACGGCACCGCGTGGCGGCGGCTCAACAGTTCGTATCTATAGGAGAACCCGCGGCCCTCGATCTCCTCTCGGATCGAGGGGATGCGGATCAGCACGCCGCCGCCGTCGCGGTTCGCAACCAGGGTTCCGGCCCGGCGACGACGGACCACCAGCCCCTCATCCGCCAGTTCCCGCAGCGCGCGGTGCGCGGTCAGCCGCGAGCAGTTGAAGTCGGCGGCGAGCTGTTCCTCGCCGGGGACCTTCTCGCCGGCGAGCAGCTCACCGGACTCGATGCGCGCCCGGAGCGCGTCCTTCACAACCTGATAGATCGGCGCATCGGCCACGGCATATGTCTTTACAAATCGTTCCCAGCACCCTGTATAGGCGGACGCGTCCGGCGGCGCAAAGCCACTCCGGCAACCCGCCCCGTGCACGGGACTGGTCCGCGGGATGGGACGGATCCGGACACGCTTGGAGGCCGAGACCGGATGCGGCGCGTCTTTCACATCTCGCACACCACGGCCTACACCTTCGACCGGATGGTGTCCGGCCTCGATGTCGTGGCCCGACTACGGCCGCCCCGCCTGGGTGCCCAGGACCCCGTCCACACGCAGATCATCGTCTCCCCCGATACCGACGGACGACGGCAGGACGACACCGACCGGCTCGCCATCTCCGGCCCGCTGGACCGGCTGACCGTGACGGCTCAGTCGACGGTTGCCCACGACCCGGAGCGACCGGGCACGCAGCCGCCACCGCCCGGCGAAGGCGAGCCGGCGGCGGAGGAGCAGGCCGGTCACCCGCTGATCGTCGCCTGGTCGCGCGAGACGCTACCCGACACGGTGCCGACCCCGGACGACATCCGCCGGTTCGTCGACCGTCTTCGTCGGGATTTCATCTTCGATGCTGCGGCGACGACGCGGACGTCATCCCTGCTTGAATTCTTCACCGGCTGCCGCGGCGTGTGCGAGGACTTCGCTCGCCTTACGATTGCCTGCCTGCGGGCGCGAGGGGTTCCGGTTCGCCATGTCGTCGGCTACCTGCTGCCGCACCCGGATCAGGACGCGACCTTCGGGCGCCACGCCCATGCCTGGGTTTCGGTCTGGTATCCCGGCACCGGCTGGATTGATGTCGACCCGACCACCGGCCTCGCCGTGCCCGAGCACCACGTCACCCTGGTCCGTGGCTACGACCGCGACGACACCCTGCCCGTATCGGGTCGTCTCGCCCATGGGGAGAGCGCGGGGCAACGGGTCGCCGTCGATGTGTCCATCGTCAGTGCGTGACGTCGAGAGGAGAACCGGCGACACTGTGCCTGGTGGAGAACGGAGGGACGGCGCTTAAGCGGGGCGGCCTGGAGCGGGTGTATGGCGAACGAACTGATCGAGACACTGGCCCTGACGGTCGATGGCATGGCGGACGATACGTTCCGCCCGTTTCGGGTATCCGGTGTCGACGAAATCTCGCAGCTCTTTCGTTTCGAGATCGACGTCGTGTCCGACGACCCGAGCCTGGACGACACCCTGATCTTCGGGCGCACCGCGACCCTGGAGATGGGCCGCCAGGACAGGTCGGCGACGATCTACGGACAGATCACGTCGTTCCAGCAGGGGATCGCGACGGAGCGCGGACAGTTCGTCTACAAGGCAGTCCTGATGCCCCGTCTGCAGCGGCTGGCGATGAGCCGGCAGAACCAGATCCACGGCACCTCGACGGACGTGTCGGTCGTCGACGTGATCCGCGACGAACTGACGGGCGACGGCCTGAAGGGTCCCGGAAGCGCGATCGCCGGCCGCCTGACCGCGACGGACTTCGAACTGCGCCTGAACCGGAGCTACCCGGTACGCGACTACATCGTGCAGTACGACGAGACGGATCTGAACTTCATCTGCCGGCTGGCCGAGAGCCAGGGCATCTTCTTCTTCTTCGACCATTCCTCCGGCAAGGACGTGATCGTCTTCGGCGACAACCGGGTCGCCTTCACCCCGCCGGCCGCCAACGAGACCCTGACGTACAGACGGACCGGCGGCCTGGTCGAGTTCGGCGAGGAGGTGGTGCGCGACTTCACGCGGGTCGCCCGGCCGCTTCCGGCGCGCATGGTCCTGCGGGACTACAACTACCGTCTGCCCCATGTCTCGCTGACGGCCGAGGCGCCGATCGACCCGAACGGCCATGGCGTCATCGTCGAGTATGGCGACCACTTCCGCACGCCCGAGGAAGGGGCTCAACTGGCGCGCATCCGGGCAGAGGAGATCAAGGCCCAGGGCGTGGTCTTCCAGGGTGTGAGCGACTGCATCGGTCTCTCGGCGGGCGATCTGTTCCAACTGGCCGACCATTTCCGCGACGACTTCAACGCGCGCTACGTCATCACCCGGATCACGCATACCGCCACGATGCCGGTCGAGGGTCTGTCGGACCTCGACGGCGGCGCGCGGGAGGCCAGCTACTCGAACGCCTTCGAGTGCATCCCCAATTCGGTCGAATACCGGCCGCCGCGCCGCACCCCGAAACCGGTCATGGCGGGCCTGTCGAACGCGACCGTCGATGCCGAGGGAACCGGCAACCGGGCGGAGATCGACACCCAGGGTCGCTACAAGGTGCGCCAGAGCTTCGACCTGCGCGGAGAGGCGGACGGCAAGGCCTCGCTCTATGTCCGCAAGGCCGAACCCTACGGCGGTGCCGATTCCGGCATGCACCTGCCGCTGCTGAAGAACACCGAGGTGATCCTGGCCTGCGTCAACGGCGATCCGAACCGGCCGATCATCGTCGGTGCGGTCCCCAACGCCCGCAACCGCAGCGTCGTCACCCAGAAGGAGCAGACCTCCAACCGCATCCGCACGACCTCGGGCATCGTGCTGCAGATGGACGACGGGACGGGATCCGCGACGGGCAGCGGCGGCACGGCCGGTTCCGGCGCCGTCCTCGCGCCGCAGACGATCCTGGAGGGGCCGCCGGCGGCCGAGGGAAACGGCGACCTGACGGCGGCGCGGGCGCACGACTCGGGGTCGACGTCCAACGACACCCGCCTGTTCATGACCGTGACCGGCGGCAGCGAGAGCTATTATTCGGACGACAACTATCTGCGCTTCGGCGCCAGCCGGGATTCGGGAGAGTCGTCCTATGTCGCCGACTTCACCAGCGTGTCCGACGGCTTCCTGCTCTATACGCCGAGCGACTGGAACTCGCTGATAAGGGGATCGTGCTATACGCGGGTGAACGGCGACCTGCGCGCCGCCGGCAATACAGTCAATCACGTGGCCGAGACCTCCATGGGCCTCGCCGCGCAGTCCCTGGGCATCAGCGTATCCTCGGCGTCGCCCGACGTGAGTACGGCCGCCGGCTCGTCAGCCGACGCCGGCCAGTTGTCCATCACGACCGACGCCAACATGAACGAGTCAATCGGCGGCGACCTCAACCAGACGGTCGCCGGCAACGTGAACCAGGATATTCTCGGCGACAACAGCAGTTCCACCGGCGGGTCGACCTGGGAGATCACCACGGGCAACTCCCAGGAAGTCTACATGGGCAACCAGGTCAGCGTGACCCTCGGCGCCTCCGAGGAGATCACCCTGTCCAATGCCATCGGCGTGACGGTCGGCTCGACCATCGATCTGGCGCTCGCCCTGGTCGTGGATCTCAGCATAGGCCTTCGCATCACCTACGAGGGGTCGATCAACGTCCTGGTGAACGACGGCGGCAAGGTCGGCCTCAAACTGTCCTACGAGGCCGAATACAGCGTCCTTGGCGCCACCGCGACCGAGGTGGAAGCGGAGGCCAAGACCGTCGAGGCGTCCTCCAAGACGGTGGAAGCATCGACATCGACCGTCACCGCCAAGGCACCGTCGGTCGAGGCGAAGACCCAGTCGGTGTCGGCCGAAGTACCCGGAATCAAGGTCACGCTGTAGGACCGCCCCGGTATACCGCCCCGACATGCCGCCCCATGCGATCGACCGCCTTGGGCCGGGCGGACCATCCAGGCAGCGCCTTGCCACCCTGGCGGCGCCTTGAAAGTGGCGGCCTAAGAGAGGAAACTCGGCGTACGCGGCCGAAAACCGGCATGGGATCTGGATGACGATGACGCGACGCCGCCCGCAACCGACCGTGACACTGGTCGCCGCCGATGCGCCGCCGCCCTCGCCGGCGCTGCTCACGGCGACCGTCGCCGCGGTGACCGAGGACTCCCTGTTCCTGCGACTGGACGACGGACGCGCCGAACCGGGCTGGCGCACCGCCGGATGCCTGCTCGAGCCGAGCGACGGGGACCTCGTGCTCTGCACGGAAATCGACGGGGCGATCGCTGTTCTGACCGTCCTACGCCGCGCCGGAGGCGGCGAGGCCGCGGTCTCCGTCCCCGGCGCCGCCAGCATGGCCCTCACCCAGGACGTCCTCGCGGTACGCACCGGCGAGCTTGAGGTCGACGCGGCCAGCGTGACCGTGCGCTCGGCCTCCTCCCGCCTGCTCGGCAAGGCCGTCACCGTGATCGCCGACGGTCTGGAAACGGTCGCCAATACCCTGCGGCGGGTCGTCCAGCAGGATATAAGCTCGGCGGTGGACAGCGTGCGCGTGGTCGAGAACACAGACACGCTGAAGGCGAGACACCTCACCTACGAGGCCGGTCAGACCATGGCATTGCGCTCCCACGTCACGGTGATCGACGCCAGCGGCGACGTCCGCGTCAACGGCGAGCGGATCAGTCTAGGCTGACATGTCGACCCCGGCCCAGAGCGACCCCGCGGAGATTGCCGCACGCCACCTGAACGCCGGACGGTTCGCCGCGGCGCAGGCGCTCTACAACGACATGCTGGCCCGCAACCCGTCCGATCCCCGCGCGATCGGCGGGCTGGGCGCCATCGCGCTGCAGTCCGGCGATGCCAGCCGCGCGATGGCCCTGTTCGCCGAGGCAAGCAGGATCGCCCCGCGCGACGCCCAGACCGCCCTGAACCTCGGTGTCGCCTACCAGGCACAGGGTAAGCGGGAAGAGGCGGAGCTGTGCTTTCGACGCGCCGTCGAGCTGGACGACACCCTCCCCTCGGCCCATGGCAACCTGGCCGCCCTGCTCGCCGCTAGGGGGGAACGCGAGGCGGCGGCCCGCAGTCTGGCCCGGGCGATCGACCTTGCGCCCAACTCGCCGGAGTTCCGCTACAACCACGCCAACCTGATGCTGTCGGCGGGAGCCCACGGCGCCGCGATCCGTGGTTATGAGGATGCCCTTGCCCTCGACCCGGATCACGTCGCCTCGCGCAACAACCTCGCCCTGGCCCTGAAACAGACCGGCGATCTGAAAGGCGCGGTCCATCATCTGACCGAAGCCCGGATGCGCGAGCCGGGACATCCCGAGATTCAGATCAACCTGGCGGACACGCTGTCCCGTCTCGACCGCCACGAAGAGGCGATCGCCCTGGCCAGGAACGCGGCGACGCTGTCGCCGGCCAACGCGCTGCTGCGCTCGGGATATGGCGTCGTCCTGATGAACGCCGGCCGCCTGGACGAAGCCCTGCGCGAACTGAGCGCCGCGGTGAAGGCGGCACCACGAGATCCGACCGCGCCGCTGCATATGGTTTCTCTCCTGCGCCGCCAGGACCGGCTGGACGCCGCCCTCACCGCCGCGCGGCGCGCAGCGGGACTGAGCGAGCGGCCGGGGGTCGCGCACCTCGCCGAGGGTGAGATCCTGCTCGCTCTCGGGCGGTTCGAGGAGGCGTGGAGCGCCATCGACCGGGTGGCGGCCGCCTCGCCGACGGACGGCATCCTCGCCACCCCGTTCGATCCTGCCTCCCTGTCGGGGCAGCGGCTGCGGGTCGTTGTGCTGGAGCCGTCCTCGCTGTTCTTCGCGGCCCGCCTTCTGCCCGACGTGGCCCGGGCCTGCGTGGCTGTCGAGGTGATCTGTCCGCCCACGCTCGAACGGATCGCGGCGTGTATTCCAGGCGTGGCGACGGTCACCGCCCGGGCGACCATCGACCTCGACGCCTTGAGACGGGCGGGCGAGCCGCTGTGTCTGGCCAACGACCTGCCGCGCCTGTTGCGGGCGACACCCGATCACGGCCCCGATGACGGCCCCGACTATGGCCCCGACTATGGCCCAGACTATGGCCCAGACTATGGCGATGCGCGTCCGGCCATCGTTCTTCCCGACACGGCCGCGGAACGGTACCGGTCCCGGCTGGAGGCCACAACGGGGCCGAAGGTCGGCCTGTGGTGGGAATCGGGATCCGGCATTCTGGACCCGAACCCACCGTTCGAAGCCGTCGGCGGCACGCCGGTCATCCTGCAGATCGGCGCCCCCCGCCGCGCCCTCGGCGATCCGCGTCGGCCGGCGATCGATCTGTCCGATGCGATCGGCGACTTTCACGACCTGGCGGCCGCGATCTCCCTGCTCGATGGCGTTGTGACCGTCGACGGGCCGGTCGCCCACCTGGCCGCGGCGATGGGCAGGCGTGTCTGGGTCCTGGTCGGTGTCGACCGCCCCTGGGTCTGGCGCGGACCGGCGGACCGGCCCTGGTGGTACCCGTCCGCCAGGCCGATCCTGCAGGCGCCGGACGGGTCCTGGCAGTCGGCGGTCGCGGCGCTGGGGGCGGCCACGTCGGCAGCCGTCGAGGAGGCTCGGCCCTGATGCTGACCGAATACGACTGGTATCCGCCGTTGGACGACCTGCCCGAGGCGGGCGTCCTCCTCCTCGGTGGCATCCGCCCGCTGATCCCAGGCGTTGTCGAGCATATCCGGACCGGCAGGACAGATGTCACGCCGGAAGTCGGTGGGGACGCCGATCTCGGCGCCGGTCTCGGGCGTTGCCGGTTCACCCTGCGCAGCACCGGTGCGCGCTCCACCCTGCACGGCCCCCGCGAGGCACTGTCCTTCGACTTCAGGGGGAATGCGACGATCGCGGGCAGATCCCAGGCGTTTGCCGGTCGGTGCACCGTCGATGTGCAGACGTCCGCCATCCTCGACCTGCGTCTCTCGACCCCCGTGGAGGTCTGACGCCTCCACCGTCAGCTGATGATGAGCACCGACAGCTGGCTCGGCGAAAGAGTCGCGCCGACCATGTTCGGGCTCAACCCGTTGGCGCCGGTCATCGCCAGCATCTTGGTCGCCGGCGCGACGCCGGTGAAGACCTTGACCGAACCGAGCAGGGTCGAGTGCGGCCCCATGGTCATGCCCGACGCCACACCGAGGAGCAGTCCCGCATTGTCGCCCATGGAAACGGTGCCGTAGGTGAGCTGGTTGTGGGCGTTCATCACGCTGATGAACTGATTGTAGACGGTCGGAACCGCCACCGAGGTGAGTGCGATATTGGGATAGGGAAGCGGCACGACCGCCGGCCCCACCGTGGTGTTGCAGCAGTCGGGAAAGGCGAAGTTGACCGCCGGGCTCTGGGTGCTGGCGAACATGCGCGGTCCTCCTTCAGACCTGCCTGGGCCGTCGGGCCCTGAGCTGGCGCTCGGCCACGACGGCATCGTAGTTCTCGGCCAGGGCCAGCCGGTCGTTGGTGCCGTAGCGCTGAGCCGCCAGGGCATCCCACAGAACACCGGTCTCGGTGGCGCCGTGCAGATCCAGGCGATAGACGCCCGCGCCCCGGAAGTCGGCGCCGGTGAGATCGGCATGGGCCGCGACGGCGGTGGTGAGATCGGCGCGCCGGAACGTCGCCGCCTGCGCCTTGGCCCCCTTGAGGAACGCCTGCTCCATCAGACAGCCATCGAAACGCGCCCCCGCTATGTCGCTGCCCTGCATGATCGCGAAACGGAGGTCGGCTCCGGAGAAATCGGCACCCCGGGCGTCGGCGTCGGCGAACAGCGTGTTGGCCGCCGAAGCACGGACCAGGCTGGCTCCCTCCATCCTGGCCTGCATGAAGGAGGCGAACGACAGGTTCGCATCGGTCAGGTCGACCCGGGTCAGGTCCGCGCCCTGGAAATTGCAGTTGGTCAGGCTGCGGCCGGAGAAGTCCATGCCCGACAGGTTGGCGTTCACGAACAGCACCTTGTCGAACCGCGTCCGCTCGAACCCGCAGGACCGCAGGTCGGCATCGGCCAAGGCCATCGTTGACAGCTCGGCGTCGCTGAAATCGGCGCCGTCCACCGGACACTCGATGACGGCGAACTTGAACAGCTTCGCGCCGGCGAGGCGGACGTGCGACAGGTCGCTCTGGACGATCGTCACCTGGCTCATGCCGGCCGCCGACCAGTCGCCGCCGGTGACGGGCGACCGGATGACGCTCGTCATCTCCAGCGACGCGCCAGACAGGGAAAGGCGGCTGCCCTCGCACTCGACCAGCGAGACCTTGTTCAGCGACGCGCCGGCCAGCGTCGCCCCGCCCAGCCTGCACCGTACGAACTGGACGTCCGACAGTGTCGCGCCGGACAGATCGGCTCCGGTCAGGTCGCACTCGATCAGCATGCCGCCGGGCAGGGAGCGGCCCGCCAGCGCCACGCCGCGCAGGTCCTCCCGCAGGATCTGGGCGCCGGCGTCGGCGGCTTCGAGCAGCTCTTCAGGTGACACGGCCGGGCCTCGCAAAAACGGTCCGGTTCAGATTGGCGCCCGTCAGGTCGCAGAATGCCAGATCCGCCTCGTCCAGATTGGCCGAGAACAGGTTCGCCCGGCGCAGGCTGGCATGGCCGAGCCTCACACGCCGGGCCTGTGCCTCGAACAGGTTGGCGGCGGCGAGGTCGGCCCGCTCCAGGGTGGCGAAGGAAAGGTTGGCACGCTTGAACGAGGCGCGCGGCAGGAGCGCGTCGGTCAGGTCAGCCTCTCCCAGATCGCTCTCGTCGAGCCGGGCCGAGGAGAAGTCCGCCCCCACCAGGCTCGCCTGCCGCCAGCCGGAGCGCGGGGCGACCAGGTCGCGGAACCGGCCGCCATCGAACCGCACACCGCCGATCATCGCGCAGTCGGCCAGTTCGGCCTCGGTGAAGTCGGCGTTGTCCGCGGTGACCGAGACCATCAGGCATTTGCTCATCCGGGCCTTGCGTGCCGACAGACCGGCGAGATCGATCTCGATGAACATGGTGCGCGTCAGTCGGGCACCGTCGAGCACGACGCCCTTCAGCTCCGACTGGATGAACATCAGTCCCTCCATCTCCGCCCCTGAGAGATCCGCCCCGTTCAGGGTCGCGGAGAGCACCTGGGTTCCGGAGAAGCGGGCGCCTGAAAGCACCGCATCGCTGAGATCCGCCGACATCAGCCGGACGTCGCGCAGATCGGCCCGTGCGAAGACTGCCCCGCGGGCGCCGACGCCTGACAGGTTCGCGCCGGTCAGGATGGCCCCGGTCAGGTCGGCGCCGCCCAAGCGAGCGCCGGTGAGGACCGCCGAACCGAGGTTCGACGCCGTGAGCCGGGCGCCGGTCAGGTCAGCCTGCTCGAGCTTGACGCCGCGCAGATCGAGGCCCGACAGATCGGCACCGACAAGGCTCGCTCCGGCGAGATCGCGGCCGGCAAGCGACTCCCCTCGTCCTCTGAGCTCCAGAACCAACGCGCCGAGGTCGAGGGAGACCGCCTGCGCCATGTCCGTCAGGGGAAAAATCGCCGCCGGACTGAGAAGCCGCGCCTTGCCGAGTCCCTCGTCGACCTTCTCCGCCGCGTCCGCCAGTTCGAGCCTGGCCTTGTCGACACCGTCATCCAGACCGGCGGACGGTTCCACAGTCGCCGCGACGCCCATCATATGGGCGGCGAACGGCGATTTCCCGGCCACCTCTCTCAGCGCGTCTCCCGCCTGCTCCATCGCCATCCGCCCGTCGCCGGAACCGCCCGGCGGCGGTGCATCGCCGGAGAGGCCGCCGGCGATCGCCGCCAGGAACGCCTCCGGATCCTCGATGTCGACCGGCCCGGTCGCGGAATCGGATGTCGGTGGGGCATTCAGCTTGGCGGCAAGGTCCGGCACCTGCGAACCGGGCGGGGCGCCGTCCAGGGAGGCGGTCAGCGCATCGGCGGACAGCTTGTCGAGTTCGGTGCGGGCCGGCGCCAGCAGGCTGCCCTCGGGCAGACCGAGCGCCCGGGCCCGGGCCAGCATGATCTCGGTCTCGATATCGCCCCCATCTCCGGCCTCATCGAGGGAGTCGATGGCCGCCCTCAGCGCGTCCATCTTCTCGTCCGGCAGGCCCTGGGCGATCTCCTCGAGGACCTCGTCGCCCGAGCGCATTCCCGCTTCGAGTTCGGGCATCGATGGAACCGACGGGTCGGGGCCGGACAGGTCGGGGGCGTTCGCGCCGGGGAGCGCAGCCCCGGCCGGCGCCATCTTCGCCATGGCGCCGGCGACCGACTGCGCCGCCGACGCGAGTTTCGCCGCCTTCGCGGCCGGGATCAGTCCCTTGGTCTGCCGCTGAACCCGGTCCAGCCAGGCGGCGGTATCGCCAAGGGCCTGCGTCTTCGCGGTATTGAGCCGGCCCATCGCATAGGCTTCGATGTCCTTCGCCGCCTTGACGACGCCCGCCACGTCGACCTCCATCCGAGACAGGGCCTGAGGCGTGATGACCGGTACCTTGACGGGCAGCGGTGGCGGCTTGGGGATCGCCACGGAAGGCGGCGGCGGCAGACCGGCTGCCCTGAACGCACCCAGGATCGCCAGCTCCGCCCGCTTCTCGCGCTTCCGCTCGGCCTCGGCTTCGGCCGCAGCCTCCTCCTGCGCCCGCTCGGCGACCTGATCCGCGGTCAGATCCGGACGCAGCGGTTTCTCGTCGAAGAACTTGAGCGCGGCGGTCTTCGAGTCGGTCCGCTCGCGAAACGCCGCAATGTAGTGCTCCACCGATCGCGGCTGCTCACCCATCCGCTCGTAGACCAGCATGGTGTCCCGGACGTCCAGCCCGTCGATGTCGCGGATCTCGCAGCCGCCGCGGTAGATCACGACCCCCTTGAGCAGTGAGGGAAACAACCAGACGGTCTCGCAGCGCAGGGAGATCTCGCGGAACTCGGTCTCACCCCCATTCGCGCCGCCGGCCAGTCTTTCCTTCGCGAGGTTGAGGAAGGCCCGCGCCCGCATACCCGGCAGTCGGCTGCGGATAATCTGATGCTCCGGGTGCATGTTGGTGACCCGGATCGCTTCATCGCCGCGCAGGTAGCCGGCGAACCGCTGGTCCGGTGCCGCGTTATGATAGAAGGACCAGTCGAAATCGAGCGGATGCCCGGGAAACTGGTCGCGAATGTAGGAGTGGTCGACCGTGCCGGCGTGTCTGGTCCGCGCGGGATGGTCGATCGCCAGTGGGCGCAGTCCAGCCGGCTCGGGCCGGTCGCCGATCGCCAGGATGAGAGCGTCCGGGTGCTCGACGTTGGGAAGCGGCGCCGGGCGGCCCTCGCGGATCGCCGTTTCCGCGCCCGCGCCCCTGCCCGCCGGGTTCGCCGCGACGCCGTCGCCGCCGAACGCGTTCTCCCATGTCAGCGGCATCCGCGCGAACGCGGCGGGCCTGGAGAACACGGGACCTTTGTCCGTGTGCATCCACTCTCGATCGCCGAAAACCGCCAGGCGCTTGGCGACCGCGCCCAGTTGAACGTCGACGATGCACTGATGCACCGTGTCGCCTGCGGGGGCGCAGGCATCTCCGGCGACCAGGAGTTCGCCGGCCGGCTTCGGCATGCAGAGATCAAGCATGTCGTTGCCGAGGGCCGGCGCCACGGTCGACCACATCTCGGTCTCCAGTCCGAAATCGTCCGGCGCGAGCAGATCGAAGTACCCCAGGGCCGCCGCGAAGTAATAAACTTTTGGTGGCTGGCGATGCGTCCGCGCAAGAAGCCCCATTCGCAGCGGCTTCACGATCGACATTGCGGACTTCCAGGCGTCATCGCGTTCATGGCGGGTTTAAAGCTACACCAGGGTTTCACATTAGGTACGAGAATAATTTGAACTTTAGGGTGCCGAATGCTTGCCGGTCTATCGAGCGAGTTGCCATAGTATTGCCGCTTGCAATGCCCCGTATGAACAGGCACACCGCACTATAAGAGGGTGCCCATCGCCGAGTCGAACATCGACAACCACCTATTGTAATCATGGCGCGCGAGCGCAACGACAAGGAAGGGATCAGATATGCCGACGCCAGCTTATATGACCATCGAGGGTGCCAATCAGGGTGACATCTCCTCCGGTGCGATGTCTGCCGACTCCGTCGGTACGCTCTCCGTCTCCAGCCAGGAGAACACGATCCAGATCCAGCAGTTCGAGCTGGGCGTGACGATCCCGACCGATCCGCAGAGCGGCCAGCCCACCGGCCGACGCATGCATCACGGCGCGACGATCGTGAAGTACATGGACAAGGCCTCGCCGATGCTGCTGCAGGCGATCGCGACCGGCGAGCAGCTGACCAAGGTGGCGATCTCCTTCTACCGCACCTCGACCACCGGTTCGCAGGAGAAGTACTACACGGTCGAGCTCGAGGAGGCGACGCTGGTCGGCCTGCGGCCGTATTTCCAGAATGCTCTCGATCCTGACAGCTCGAATTACGCGCACATGGAAGAGCTGAAGGTCACCTACAAGCGGATCACGGTGACACACGAGGTCGCCGGCACGTCGGGTAGCGACAGCTGGGACGACTGATCCCCCATTATCACGGACGAAACGGCGGCGATCCGAAAGGTCGCCGCCGTTTGCATTTCAGGATCGCATTGCCGCAACGGCCGCCGCGCGTTCCCGTCGGACGAAACGCCCGCGCGCCACTTCCGACCCGCTCTACTGCGCCGCCACGTCGAACGTGTAGGTGAAATCGCCGTTCTCGCCGATGTCGATCGTCAGCCCGGTCAGGGTCTGATCGCCGCCGAGTTGCGTGAGGATTTCGGTCGAGATCTGCGGCAGCAGGGTCCGGTTGATGATGTGGTCGACGTTGCGGGCGCCGGTCTCGACTTCGGTGCACCGGGCGGCGATCTGCTCGACGACCGCATCGGTATAGGCGAACGCCATCTTCTGGCTCGCCGCCATGCGCTTGCCGACCCGGTCGAGCTTGAGGCGGGCGATCCCCTGCATCACCTCGCCCGCCAGGGGATAGAACGGGACAATCTGCATGCGGGCCAGCAGCGCCGGCTTGAAGTGTCGGCTCAGCTGCGGACGGATCGCCTCCGTCAGTTCCTCGATGCTCGGCTTGGGGTCGCGCAGCCCCATCTCGGTGATGATGTCGGTCGCCAGGTTTGACGTCAGAAATACGATCGTGTTCTTGAAGTTGATTTCGCGTCCTTCCCCATCCGACAGGGTGCCCTTGTCGAACACCTGGTAGAACAGGTTCATGACCTCGAGATCGGCCTTCTCGACCTCGTCCAGCAGCACGACGGAGTACGGCCGTTGCCGCACGGCCTCGGTCAGCACGCCGCCCTCGCCGTAGCCGACATAGCCCGGCGGCGAACCTACGAGCCGAGAGACCGTGTGCTTCTCCTGGAACTCCGACATGTTGATCGAGACCATGAACCGCTCGCCGCCGAACAGTTCATCGGCGACCGCCGTCGCGGTCTCGGTCTTGCCGACGCCCGAGGAGCCGACGAACAGGAACACGCCCATCGGCTGGTCGGGATTGTTGAGCCCGGCCTTGGCCGCCCGAATGCCCTCATCCAGCGCATGGATGGCGTGGTCCTGGCCCTTGATCCGCTGTTTCATCTTCTCGGAGAAGCTCAGGACCTGCGCCGCCTCGTCGCGGACCATCGATCCGAGCGGGATTCCTGTCCACTCGGAGATGGCCTGCGCGACGGCATCCGCGGTGACCTCGTAGTACACCAGCGGGCTTCCGGACTGCAGCGCCGTCAGTTCCGTCCGCGCTTGGCCCAGTTCCTCCCAGAGCGCCTCGGTATCGGCCGACGCCGCGGAGTCCACGTCCGGGTCGAGCACCGGCTCGTCCGCCGCGGCGGCGTCCTGGCTCTCGGAGGTGAGTTCCTTCGCGTCCTCCGGGTCTCCGCCGGCGTCATCGTTGGCGGCGTTGATCCGCTGGCGCAGGTCGATGATGCGGTCGACCAGGGCCTTCTCGTTCCGCCAGCGCTCGGTGATCGCGTCGAGTTCGCTCTCGAGCCCGGCGATCTTCTCCTCCAGTTCCGGCACTCGCTCGTCGCCGTCACGGTTGTCGGAGGCGACGTCGCGGTTGATCGCGTCCAGTTCGCGCCGAAGCGTGGCGATCCGCCGCTCGATATCGTCGACGGCGTTGGGCTTGGAGGAGATGCTGAGCTTCACCCGCGAGGAGGCCGTATCGAGAACGTCGACCGCCTTGTCCGGAAGCTGCCGCCCGGAAATGTAGCGCGCCGAGAGCCGGGCCGCCGCGTCCACCGCATCGTCGCGGATGTAGACACCGTGCGCCTTCTCGTAGATCCCCCGGATCCCGCGGATGATGGTGATCGCATCCTCCGGCGACGGCTCGTCCAGCTTGACCAGTTGGAAGCGCCGGGCGAGTGCCGGATCCTTCTCGAAGTACTTCTTGTATTCCGTCCAGGTGGTGGCGGCGATGGTGCGCAGTTCGCCGCGGGCCAGCGCCGGCTTGAGCAGGTTGGCCGCGTCGCCGCCGCCTGCGGCGCCGCCGGCCCCGATCAGGGTGTGGGCCTCGTCGATGAACATGATGATCGGCTTGGGCGACGCCTTCACCTCCTCGATCACGCCCTTCAGGCGGTTCTCGAACTCGCCCTTCACCCCGGCCCCGGCCTGCAACAGGCCGAGGTCGAGGCTGTAGAGCTCGACACCCTTGAGGAAGTCGGGCACGTCGCCTTCGGTGATCTTCAGCGCCAGCCCCTCGATGATCGCGGTCTTGCCGACGCCGGGCTCGCCGACGGCAATCGGATTGTTCTTCCGCCGCCGGCCGAGAATGTCGATCATCTGCCGCATTTCCTGATCGCGGGCAAAGACCGGGTCGATCTTTCCGGCGCGGGCTTCCATGGTGAAGTTGATGCAGAACCGCCCGAGCGCGCTGTCCTCCGACGCGCCGGCGTCGCCGCCTTCTCCGCCACCGCTCGTGGATGGGGCGGCCGAGACGCCAAGCCCGCCCGCCTCCTCGCGCGAACCGGATACGATGTCCTGCAACGAGCGCCGCAGTTCCTCGGCGTTCACCGCCTCCATCGCGTCGATATAGGTGCCATTGCCGAGCCGCGCGCGATCCGCCATCAGGCTGGCGATCAGCGCGCCGGAGCGGATCTGCCCCAGCCCGTGCTCGACCGAGGACAGCAGCCAGGCGTTGGAGAACCATTCGATCAGCAGCGGCGAAAACACCGGCCGGCCGGCATTTCCGGTCTTCAACCCCTCGACATCTCGGGTCAGCGACCGCTTCACCGCCCCCGGCTCGACCCCGTAATGGCGCAGGATCGTCTGGAAGTCGCGCTCGGTGTCGTCGATCATCGCCAGCAGGACGTGCTCGATCGTCACTTCGTAGTTGGACCGCGATACGCAGAGCCCCGCCGCGGTCTCCAGCGACTTCTTGCAGTAGGCATTGAACCGCTGCAGCAGCGGCTTCAGCTCGACATTGATCATTCCTCGGCCCTCCTCCTCGCACGCGCCGGCCGGTCCCGGCCCGCGACAGGATCATCGACTCCACCTACCGCGCGCCTACGAAGGCGACGGTATTGTCCGGCCGATCCGGCCGTCCGAGCCATGCTGTATGTCCAAGCGCCTTGTCATCTCCGAGTGTCCAGGCGGGCGCCGCGCTCGGACGGATCGTCAGCATCACATCGTAGATCAGGTGGTCGCGCAGGACCCGCCGGATCAGGTGGTCGAGCGCCCGGCGCCACGGAGCCCCGGGCAGGAGCGCGACGAACCCGTCGAGATCCAGCGGGCCGAACCAGACACGGAACTTGCCGCAGATATCCGGCACGTGGGCGCCCAGTACCGCATCCCGGGACAGCGCCGAGTTGTTCGCCCCCAGCTGCCAGCGCTGCTCCTCGACGATCGTCGCCCGGCGCGGCACCCACTCCTCCACCGTCGCCCGCACTCCCGGCAGTGCGTCCTCGAGAATACGCTCCAGCACGCTGGCGGAGTGGCAGAACAGCCCGACAGAGGCCGCGTTGGCGAGAACGCTGCGCTTGGACAACACCGCCCTGTCATCCATGCCGGCGCCGTCGACCAGGTCGAGCGCACCGGCAACGCTGCCGACGAGGCGGGTGATCTCGTCCCGTCCATCCTCACGGAAAACCTGGGCATGGCGGTATCGACGCCAGATCCGGTAGATCAGACCGATCATCCGGTTGTTGAACACGTCGAGGAACCCGCGCAGGGCGTCGCTGTCGACCGCGTTGGACACGATCGCCTCGTTCACCGTCGGAGGCAGTGGCGAACTGGGTCCGTAGAGGCCGAGAAATGTGGTCTCGATCTCGACGCGGACAGTCTCCTCTCCGTCCGGTCCGACCGTCGTCCGGCGCCGGACGGCGGAGATGTCGCTCGGCGCGAAAGCCATGCTGGCATCGGCGGTGAAGCGGACGACCTCGCGCGACGCCGGACCGTTCTCGCCGACCGAAACCGGCGCGCGTAACGCGCGCTCGACCAGCGACACGGCCTGGAAAAACGCGTACCGATGGCCGGTCCGCTCCAGCGCGTCGGTCAGAGGCCCGGTCGTGTCCCGGTTCGTATCGGCCACTGGTACACCACGTTGCGTTCACTGCCGCGCACCCGAAACCGGTGGACGGCGTTGACGTTGGCAAAGAGATCGAGGAACCGGTTCAGCACCGTGCCGAACAGGAACACCTCGCCTTCGCCGCCGAATTTGCTTTCCTCGAGCGTCACCTGGATGTCGGTGCCGCGCACCGGGTACCCCCGGAGGATCCAGTCCATCGACTTGGCCGTTACCGCCTCGATCCCATCCACCATCAGGTCGAGGCGACGGCGTTCCTGGGCGTCGAAATGGGCACGGAAATGATAGGTCGAGATCAGCACGCGGATCGCATCCACGGTGAGCAGCGACCCGAAATTCAATGCCATGTTGGAGATCAGCGGCCACAGAAGGCCGACGCCGATCGGCGGCGGAATCTGAGGCGAGATCGCCTGGATGTTGCGGAATCGAACATAACTCGGCGTGCTGCTGGTCGGCTGGTCCAGGTGGCCGGCGACGATGTGCTCGGCCAGTCGACCGTTCGTCGCGGTGACGGCAAGGGAGACGGTCTCGGCCTCGGGGACCACTTCGCCGCCATCGTCGCGGACGAACGACACGTAGGTGTCGACGCTGTGGCCGGCGACCGCCGGACGGCGGCGCACCGAATAGTAGACCGCCTTCTCGTTGCCGAGCAGCGACCGGAACGCCTCGAACGGATGATAGGCGATCCGGGCACCCCGGCCCTGGACCCAGCCGGAGGCCTGGCGAACCGAATGGACGTCGAGCGGCCCTCCGGTGGCGTCACGCGCGGTGAGCCGATACTCGGTCTTGCGCTGGTCGACCGTGATCGGGTCCGCGTCCGCCTCGAACAGGTTCACCGCCGGGACGCAGTTGAGCCGGATGCTGTCGTTGTTCAGGCCGGACGCAAGGCCGAACGGCTGATCCAGTTCGAACACGATGGTGAGCGCCGTGCCAGTGAACGCTGCGGTCGGTCCGAGACCGTCGAGCTCGACGAACATGAACTTGTCGGGAAAGGCGAAGTATTCCTGCAGCAACGGAAACCCCGGTGCCACGCCGGAGGGAACCGGCACGATCGACTGATCCGGCTCCAGGCCGACCGGGCGCAGCCGGCCGCCCGGCAGCGTGAACGAGTGGCCCGCCCCGTCCTTGACGACGACCCTCCGACAGTGTCGCAGCAGCGACAGATACGCCAGCCGCGCGGCCGACGAGCCCCGCTCCCCGAGGAGGTAGAACTGCAGGCGCTCGAGCCGGAGGTCCGACGGCATGACGTCCGCGTACAGGCGGATGCCGAGCTCGATGTAGCCCGACCGCGACGTGTTCTCGACCCGTACCGCTTCGACCCTGGCCGCCACCAGCGACAGATCGAAGCCAGTGCGGAACCGGCAACTGGTCCCGTCGACCGGGCGCGACGCGATCTCCACGCCGGCCGGAACGGACCGCTCCTCGGCGCCGGCCTCCGCCAGCGGTTCGAACTGGACCACGGTCATCGCCGGAATGGGGCGCAGGAAATGCGGCCACATGAGCTGGAGCAGCGAGTGGGTCAGTTCCGGCAACTCGTCGTCGAGCTTCTGCCGCAGACGCCCGGAGAGGAACGCAAATCCCTCCAGGAGCCGCTCCACGTCCGGGTCGGAACTTTCCCGCGACAGGAACGGTGCCAGGTTGGGATTCTCGGCGGCGAACTCCGCACCGAGCTCGCGCAGGTAGGCGAGTTCGTCCTGGTAGTACTTGTTGAAGCTCATCGCACGCTCACCGAGCCGTCGGCACCGAGCACCGTCTCGAACGCGACCCGCTCCTGACCGTCCGGCATCGTCAGTTCGGCGGAGATATTGAAGAACAGGCTGAGCGGGCGATCCGGGTCGGGCACATGACGGACGCTGACCTTCTTCAGGCGCGGCTCGAACGACTCGATCTGGTTCTTTATGGCCCTGGAGATCGCAGGCACGGCGGCCGGGAACTGGATCACCAGATCATTGAAATCGGGCAGACCGTAATCCGGGCGCGTGGGAACCGCGCCCGCACGGACGTTGAAGATCTCCCGCAGGTGCGCGAGCACGGACTCCATTTGCCTCGCGGTATCGAACCCCGTGGTGCTCCGGATCGGACCCGGGTCGAGGAGCCTTTGAAACAGCGTCTGCTCAAGCATGGCTCCCCGTCAGGTCGATCGCCCGGCCGCGTCCCGCCCGCCGCCGTTCGGCGTCAGGACTTGTCCAGCTTGCCGCGCAGCGACAGCGTGAAATCCGCTCCCATGTACTTGAAGTGCGGCTGCACAGCCATGTTGACGCGATACCAGCCGGGCTCGCCTTCGACGTCCTCGACGTTGATCTCGGCCTTGCGAAGCGGACGGCGACTGCGCACGTCGGCCGACGGGTTCTCCTGGTCGGACACGTACTGCCGGATCCAGTTGTTGAGCTCCGTCTGCAGCTCTCCCCGGTTCTTCCAGCTGCCGATGTTCTCGCGCTGCAGCACCTTCACGTAGTGCGCCAGGCGGTTGATGATAAACATGTACGGAAGCTGCGTGCCGAGCCTGTAGTTGGTTTCGGCATCCTTGCCTTCCGGCGTGTTGCCGAAATACTTCGGCTTCTGCACCGAATTGGCCGAGAAGAACGCGGCGTTGTCGCTGCCCTTGCGCAGGGTGAGCGCGATGAAGCCCTGTTCCGCCATCTCGTACTCGCGGCGGTCGGAGATCATGACATCGGTCGGCGACTTGGTCTCGATCTGCCCCATCGACTCGAACTGGTGCATGGTCATGTCCTCGACCGCACCGCCTCCCTGCGGGCCGATGATATTCGGAGCCCACCGGTACTTGGCGAAGCTTTCGGACAACCGTGTCGCCAGTGCGAACGCCGTATTGCCCCAGAGGTAGTTGTCGGTCTTCCCGTCGGCCTCTTCATTGTAATTGAAGGCCTTAACCGGGTTTGATTCCTGATTGTACGGCGACCGCAGCATGAAGCGTGGCGCCGTCAGGCCGAAATAGCGGGCATCCTCGGAATCCCGGAACGAGTTCCACTTCGCGTATTGCGGGCCTTCGAAGATCGATTGCAGATCCTTGAGCCCCGCCAGTTGCTCCCATTTCTCGATGCCGAACATCTTGGGCGCGGCAGCGGCGAGGAACGGCGCATGGGCCATGGAGCCGACCGCCGACACATCGCGCATCAGCTGGATGTCCTTCGCCCCGGCATCGAAATCGTAATTCCCGATCATCACGCCGACGGGCTCACCGCCGAACTGGCCGTACTCCTCGACGTAGATGTGCTTGTAGAGGCCGGACTTGACGATCTCAGGAGCGTCCTCGAAATCCTCCATCAGATCCTGCTTGGAGACGTTGAGGATCTCGACCTTGATGTTCTGACGGAAATCCGTCTTGTCGACCATGTACTTCAGGCTGCGCCAGGAGGACTCCATCTTCTGGACGTCCTCGTGATGCATGATCTCGTCGAGTTGGGCACTAAGCCGCTTGTCGATCTCGCCGACCATCTGGTCGACGATCGACGCCTGGATCTTCTCCCCGGCGCGCTGCGACTTCACGAGCTCGGCGATGAATGCCTGCACGCCCTGGCGGGCGACATCGTATCCGTCGTCCGCCGGCGCCATCTTGGTTTCGTTCATGATCTGATCGAGGAGCGAGAGTTCCTCGGTCTGAGCTTCAGCGCCCTGAGCGCCGGATTCCGTCTGCGTATCGGCCACGGCCAGTCCTCCTCAGCGTGCGCTCTACTCGCTTGCGTCCTTGTCCAGGCCGAGCTCGGCCAACAGCTTGGACTTCGCCCCCTCGTCATCCAGGATCCCCTGGATCGCCTTGCGGAAAGCCGGAACGTTCCCCAGGGGTCCCTTGAGGGCCATGAGCGCCTGCCGCAGTTCGAGCAGCTTGCGCAGTTCCGGCACCTGATTGACGACTTGCTCCGGCTCGAAGTCCTTCAGCGTGTCGAACTTGAGGCTTACCGGCATCACGGCGTCCTCGTCGTCGGACATCGTGTCCTTGACGTTGAGATCCAGCGACAGTTTCTGCGCCTTCATCACGTCGTTGAAGCTGTCCTTGTCGACCCTGATCCGCTCACGCTCCTCAAGCGGCGTGTCGTCGGGACGCATGGTGAAGTCGCCGAGAACGACCTGCTTGAACGGCAGTTCGATCTCCTCCTTCGCGTCTCCCGTCGCAGGGCGGTACCGGATATTGACCCGCTCCTTCGGCGCGACCGAACCTTCACTTGCCATGTCTCAAGCCTCCCAGCAATTCAGGGGTGAGTGTACCAGAAATCGGTCTATCAACCCCTCATGATCCCCAACGCCGCCACCATATTCAAGCGGTACAACCTTGCCGCCAATTCCGCCGTTAACCGATTCACCTGATCCTCGACAAGAATATCCTCCGCCCCGCCGCGTTTCAGGCTCTGGAGCCGCAGCGTCGTCAGCCGTTCCGCCAGCGCCGGCTCCCAGGTATCGAGATCGACCGCCCGGTGCCGCTCCTCCAGCGCCGTCAGCATCTGATAGGCTGGACCGGCCAAGCCCATCGACAGGCACAGGTCCGCCTTCGCCAGATCCCAGAGCAGGCCGGCGCGGCCGCCGCCGGCGCCGCGCGCGCCTCTAGTGAGCAGTTCCGCCGCCTCGTCCTGCTTGCCGTTGGCGGCCAGCCCGCGCGCCTCGGACAGGGCCGAGCCCACCCCGCCATCGTCCGCCGCGTCGCCGACATCGCCGCCGCCACCGCTCTTGAGCACGGTCTCCTTCAGCCACAGCCGCGTCTGATCGTCCGCGAACGGCCTACCGCCCTGGAATTTGAACTCGAGAAGCCGCGGGAACCGTCCGAGGAAGGCCGCCACCTCGGCGACGACCGTCGACCGCGCTGCCTCCTGTCCCATCGCGCCCAGGGCGTTGGCGACATGGCGGTGCGGATCCAGCCAGAACATCCGGTCCTCGGTCGCCGCCTCGCAGGCCGCGACCGCCTCCGCGTGATTGTCGGCCGCCACCAGGGCATCGATCGCCGACGCGACGCCACCGTTGGGCGCCGGCAATTCCGTCACGCCGGCCTTGTCGGGCGGCAATGCGACAACCTGCAGCCAGATGGCCGACCGGTGCACGCCGTAGGCGCGGGGATCGGCCGGATCCGCGGCCCGCAGGCTGCGCGCGAAACCCAGCATCGTCGATCGGAACGCGCTGATCGCCCGGTCGAGTTCGGGGCCGGGAGAGGACGGCAACTGCGGCGGCGCACCGACGGCAGCCGGCGCCACCGAAGGGGAAGACGGCTGCGGGGCGGCGGGCCCGGCCGCCTGCGCCGGCGGTTCTGCCACCGCTGCAGGAGCCGCGGCAGGCGGAACAACCTCCTGAACCACAGCCTCGGCGGTCGGTGGAGCGTCGGCTTCCGTCTCCGTCGGCTCTTCCGGAGCCGGATCGGTCGCGGCAGCCGCTTCCTCCGCCTGACGGCGCTGATCGACGATATATTGGGCATCCTGCCGCTTGGCCCGCAACGGACGAAGCAGGTCGCCGAGATTGGCCTGGGTTTTCTCTGCCTTCTCGTCCAGAAGACGGTCGACATCCTCGGCCATCGTCAGGACCAGCAGCACATCCTCGGCGTTGCCGGCATCGACCTCCAGGTCGTCCAACTGCGGGCCGAAACGCTCCGCAAGCCAGTCTACGGCCCCCACCCGCGCGCGTTCGCGCCGGGGTGGCGGGAAGCCGGAGTCCCAGAAAGTCTCAACCATCCTCGCGATCACGCCCAGACCGACGGCAAGACCGCGGAGCCCCTCTTCCCGGCCCAAGGCATACGCGAAATAGGCCGCCACCAGATAGTCTTTCGTGCGGTCCCGCAGCAGGCCCTGGCTGAGATCGGTGACCTTGCGCCAGTCGACGGCGGTCGGCCCGTCGACGTCCATTTTCGAGACTTCCGCCGACAGGGTTTCGTACGCGGCATCTTCCCGCGCGTTCTCACCGGCCGGCTCGTCTCCGGGGACCGGATCGCTGCCGAGGCTCAGCCTGGGATCGTCGAGGTCGGCCATCTGTCTAATCGGTTTCCGTGTAGAGCGGCGCTCGCAGGCCCGCCTGAAAGGCGAACCGTCGGGAGCATCGCCGACCTGTCGGTTTGAGGCAATGCCATTGTCCAAACCCCGCGCATTCGGTGTAGGCTGCGACGCGTATCGACGGCGGGTGGAAACGCGATGTCAGACGATCCCAATCTGGTGAGCGCACAGTTCGGCAGCGGGCGGACATCCGCAAGGCCGTTGCGTCGCGTGCCGTTTCGCATTGTCGTTCTCGGCGATTTCGGGTTGTCCTCGGAACGCCTGCACGGGTTCGACGAACAGGAGCCGGACGAGGCGCTGGCCGCCGCCGCGCCCCACCTCGATCTTGCGGTTGCCGATCGCCTCACGGGCGCCGACCGGCCGCTCGGTCTGACCCTGGCATTTCGCGCGCTGCGCGATTTCACACCCTCCCGGCTCATCGAGGCGGTTCCGGATCTGTCCCGCGCGTTGGCCGTCCGCGATCGGCTCCGCAAGGGGATGCCGGCGGAGGAGGCCTTCGCCGATATGCCGGCGCTCGCCGATCACGGTGCGCCGCCGGACAAGACGACGCCCTCCCCGGAGGCGCCGGCTCCGGCGCCGCCACCCTCGGAACCGTCGGTGGCGCCACGTCCGGCAGCGGACGACGAAGACCCCCTCGACAGACTGTTCGACATGGTGGACAGCGGAACCGCCGGCCCGCCTCCCGCAGCGCCGTCGAACGCGACCGACAACGCGGCCAGTCGGGCGGTGTCCGCCTTCATCGGCTCGATGGGTGGCCGCAGGTCGGCGACAAGTCCCGGAGAGACCGCCGCCACGGCCGTGGCACGGGTCGAACGGCGGATCGCCGATCAGGTGGCCGACATTCTCGACACGCCGGAGTTCCGTTCGCTGGAGACCGCATGGCAGGGCCTGCGGTTCCTGCTGCGCCGGTGCGACCGCCGCGCACAGTGCTTCGTCCATGCGATCAGTGCGCCCCGCGACGAGGCGGTCGCGGCCGCCCGCGCCCTGCTGGTCGACGGCGCCGACCGACAGCCCGCCGGCATCGGTCTGATCGTTGCAGCCTACGACTACGGCTCCGGCCCCGGGGAGATCGCCCGGCTTCAGGAACTCGCCGAGTTGGCGGAGGAGATCCAGGTTCCTGCCGTTGCCAGCAGCACACCCGATTTTCTCCATGGCGATACCGATCTCGCCAGACGGCGCGATCCCGAGACGTTGCTTCAGGATGCCGCCTATGGGCCGTGGAACAGTCTTCGCGCGAAGCCCGCCGCGCGCTGGCTGGGGGTTACGGTCAACCGCTTCCGACTACGCGACGGGCACGACCTCGGCGACGCCCGGCGGTTTGCGTTCGAGAATGGGACGGTTGCCGGAACGCCGCTGGAGGCGGGCGGCGCCTGGCTGGTCGCGGCGGTTGCCGCCGAAAGCGCCGCCGAGAGCGGATGGCCGAGCGACATGACCGGTGCGGACCGGGCCATCGACGGCCTGCCGCTGTACGGCGATCCCGAGACCGACAGCAACCTGTTCGCCGTCTCCCAGCCCCTGCGCCCGGATGCCGCCGCCAGCCTGGCGAATGCGGGGCTTATCGCCCTTGTCGGCCAGGCGAACCGAGACATTGCCCGGGTGGTCAGGGTTGCGAGCGTCCACAGCCGTCGGGCCGATCCGAGCGGCGATCTGCCACGCGAAGGTACTTTCGACTACCAGCTTCTGGTGTCGCGGCTGATTCGACAGATCGAAGGCAATGCGGATCTGATCTTCGCCACCGGAACGCCGGAGGGGATTCGCGACGCGATGGACGCCTTCCTGCGCAGTCTGCTCGGCGCCAGCGCACAGATCCGGGTCACGATTGACACCGACGACCGGGGCGAACGGGTCCTCACGCTCGACATCGTCACCGGGCATAGCCTGCTCGACGGTGCTTCGGTCCACCTGGATCTGCCGGTCTGATGGCGGCCGACCGCCGGCGTCGACACCGACCCATCCGGCCCTTGACGTTCGGTCCCGAAACCCGTTCCAAATGGCACCGGGGAGAAGGCAGGGGCGTGACCACGTCGGGCCCTCGGAGGAGCGAATGCGCCTAGTGCTGGAGGTCACGAGTTTCCAGAAGGCCCTGATGGGCGGCGGAAGCCGGCACGAATTCGACGAGCGGGGCGGACTGATCGGCCGCGGAAGACGCAGCGACTGGGTCCTGCCGGACCCGGACCGGTATGTCTCGGGCACCCATGCCGAGATCTCCCACGATGGAGAGCGGTTCTATATCATTGATGTCAGCACCAACGGTCTGTTCCTGAACGACGCGAGCGTACCGCTGGGACGCGGCGGGCGTTGGCCGGTGTCGGACGGCGACCGCATGGCGCTCGGCGATTTCGAGATTGTCGCCCGCATCGAAGAAGACGCCGCCGACGCGCGCGTCGCGGACACTCCGCTTCCGGTATCCCGGCCAACGGCACCGCCCCCACCGACATCGGCCCAGGTCTCGGCCGTGGATATCGACAGTCTGCTTGATGCCGAGCCGGCACCGCCACCTCCGCCGCCGAAACCTCTACCGGCAGAACTGCCGCCCGAATTCGCTGCAGCGCCGGAACCGCGACCAACGGCTTCCGTCCCTCCTACGCCCCCCCCCACCAACGCCGGATCCGGTTTCCGGACCGCCGCCGTCGGCCGTCGTCCCGCCGCCACCGCCGCGGCTGACCCCGCGCCCATCGACCGGCCACGATGGCGCGCCGGCCCTCCCACCAGTCCTCGACGCGGAGATCGAGCCGGCGACCGGGCCACGGGAACATCCGGCGGTTGGCGAACCGGACACGGCCGCATCCCCCTCGCCGGTCCCGGAGGCTGTCCCGGAGGCGGACGACGCTCCATCCGCGCCGCGGGAACCGGAACGGGGGGCGGCCGACGGCCCCGCGTCCGAGCCGGCCGCCGTTGCCGACCATGCGGCGGCCATCGCCGAGATGGATCTCGACGACCTGATCGGTCCCTTGGCGGGCACAGCCGAAATTCCCTCCGCCTCTGAAAGGCCGGCATCCGTGATATCGGCGATCCCCCCGCCGATCCCACCGCCGCCGCCCGTCCTGCCGAAAGCCGGGCCGGCGCTGCCCCCGGTTCCCGGTTCAGTCGTCGCGCCGGCACCGGAAACCCCGTCGGCCCCGCCCGTTCCCGACGATATCGACGACCTGCTCGGCGAACCGTTCGACGCTCCGCCCGACGTCGGCGCCGTCGAGGCGACAGCGGAGGCAGCCACCGAGCCCCCATCCGCAACAACGGCGTCGGGACGTCTGGCGCCGGGACGTCTGGCGCTGGGGCGGCTGGCACCGGACCGGATAGCGGCCGGCGCCGACCTGCCCGAGGGATTGGACGAAACCGAACGCAAGGCCAGGCTTTGGGATGAATTCACCCGCGTGTATAATGACTTGCGGGAGGATGACCTGGATCCCGACACAACGACAGGTAGGCGCGAGCAATGACCGTTTCGGATCGTGCGGCGACGTACGCGGCGACACTCGGCCGGCTTCGGTCGTTGCTGTTCGTCGTCGTTTCGACGGTCGTGCTCGCCGCATGCTCCGGAAGTTCCGCACCGGACCCGACATCGGCCGGCCTGACCGTGCAGGCGACGGCGCGAATCAACCCGAACTCCCAGGGCCAGCCGTCGCCGGTCGTACTTCGGATCTACGAGCTCAAGGCAACGTCGGTATTCGACACGGCCGAGTTCTCGCAGCTCTTCTACAACGACCAGGCGACGCTCGGCGGCGACATGCTGAACCGCCGGGAGCTGGAACTGGCCCCCGGTCAGACCGTCGAGCGCACCGACACGCTGAGTTCGGAAACCAGGTTCCTGGGGTTCGTCGCCGGTTATCGCGACCTGTCCAATGCCACGTGGCGGGCCCGGGTTCCGGTCGAGTCCGAGACCGACAATGCGATCCTGGTCACCGTCGACGCTCTGTCGATCAACAGCAAGATCATCGAGAGTTCGTGGTGGAACATTTTCTGACCTGTCCGCATCCGCGCTTGCGGACAGCTTTCGCCGAATGAAGCAACAGACCGACGGGCCGCAATGACCAGTACAAAGCCGCTGTGGTTCGAAGGCATGTTCATGCGGCCGCAGCACTTCCAGCAGAACGACCGGCACTGGGCGGCCCGCCTGGAGGACCGCCTCGCCGGTCTGACGGCCTACGGCTGGGGACTTCGCGCCATCGCCCTGGACGAGAACATGTTCTCGCTCGGAAAACTGAGCGTGACCGCGGTCTCGGCCGTCCTGCCCGACGGAACGCCGATAGACGCCCCCAAGGGCGCCGATCTTCCGCCCATGCGCGAGGCGGGCCGCGACAGCGCAGGGCGAACCATTTTGCTGGCGCTCCCGGCGATACGCGGCGACGAGCCCGACGTCGCCCTCGAACAGCTTCGTTCCACCGTGGCGCGCTTCAATGTCGCCACCGAAGCGGTCCGGGATTCGACCGCGGCGGACAGCGAACCGATCGACATGCGCGTCGGCCGCCCGGCACTGCACCTTGTGATCGAAGGCGAGGAACTGGACGACATGATCGCCCTTCCGATCGCCCGCATTCGCGCGATCACGCCGAGCGGCGGAATCGAGCTCGACGGCGACTTCCTGCCACCATCCCTGACCTGCACGGCCGACCCGGGGTTCGGGGGCTTCCTGAGCGAGATCGAGGCCCTGCTGAGACGGCGCGGCGAAACCCTCGCCGCGCAGGTCGACCCCTCCCGTGCGGAGGGACTGTCCGACCTCCTGGATTTCCTGCTGCTGCAGACCGTGAACCGGAACGAACCGCTGTTCCGCCACCTGGCGCGGGTCGAGCACCTGCATCCCGAGCGGGCCTTCGCCGCCGCTCTGTCCCTCGCCGGGGAACTGGCGACCTTCATGCCGGACCGCCGGCCGGAGACCTTTCCCGACTACGACCACGGTCGCCCGGCGACCTGTTTTCCGCCGCTGCTCGACACCATCCGTCAGGCGCTCAGCGTGGTCTCCGAGCGGCCGGCCGTCCAACTGCCGATCGAGGAGCGGAAGTACGGAATCCGGATCTCCATGATCGGCGACCGCACGCTGCTGGACACCGCGCGGTTCGTCCTGCTGGTGCGCGCCGATGTCCCGACCGACCAACTGATCCGCACGATGCCGAACCAGATCAAGATCGGCCCCGTCGAAGAGATCCGCAACCTGGTCAGCGTCCAGTTACCGGGTATCGCGCTCAAGGCGCTTCCTGTCGCGCCGCGGGCGATCCCCTACTACAGCGGCGCCGCATACTTCGAGCTCGACTCGCGATCGGAGTTCTGGCCCAAGATGGCCACGTCGGTGGCGTTCGCGTTCCATGTCGCGGGCGAGTATCCTGGGCTCAGGTTCGAGTTCTGGGCCATCAGGGAAGCCTGACCCGTGCGGCAACCGAGCGGCAGTCCACCGGCGATCGACGACGAGCCGACCGCGATCCATATGCGATCGGGAGGCGTGACGACGCCTCTTGTCGGAGCGGCGGCAGCACCTCTGGGTCAGGCAAGGCCGACGGCGGCGGCAGCCGCGCGGACGACACCGAGCCCCTCGTCATCGGAGGCAGGCGCCGAGTTGCGCGCCTATCAGGCGCCGCTGGCGGGCTTCGGAAATCCCTATCTGGCCGCCGCCGCGCCGCTGCTCGACCTGATCGTTGAGATCCACGCCACCCAGGCGCACCCGGACGTCGCCGGCCTGCGCGCCCAGATCACCGAGCAGGTCCGCGGCTTCGAACGCCGCGCCCTCGAAGCCGGGGCGGTTCCCGACTACGTCCAGGCGGCCCGATACGCGCTGTGCAGTGCGCTCGACGAAGCCGTGCTGACCACCGACTGGGGGGCCGAGAGTGCCTGGAGCCAGCAGAGCCTGCTCAGTCAGTTCCACAACGACGTCTGGGGCGGCGAGAAGGTCTTCGAGATGCTCGACGAGCTTCGCCGAACACCGCGCGGCGCGACCGACGTTGTGGAACTGATCGCCTTCCTGATCGGGCTCGGCTTCGAGGGCCGATACCGGGTCATGTCCGGCGGCGGGGCGCAGCTTGAGGATCTCAGGCGCGAGGTGTTCCGTCAGATCCGCATCGAGCGCACGCAACGCCCGACCGACCTGTCCAACGGAAACCATGGGCGGGTGGCGGGCCGCGGCCTTCGCCGCTACGTGCCGGTCTGGGTGGTGGCGGCGGCCTGCGCCCTGATCCTCACGCTGAGCTTCTTCTACTTCGAGGAGAAGTTTCACACCAAGCTCCAGCCCCTGCTTGGCCGGCTCGACGCCCTCATCCATGACCCGATGAATGCGACGGGGGGCGGCGGCTGACGATGCGCGTCCTGCTCTCGATCCTCTCCTTCCTCGGCTCGCGGATGTTCCTGTCCTTCCTGGGCGTGGTCGCGATCGCACTGCTGGTCTGGTACCTGGGACCGCGACTTGCCGTTGGCGGCTCCGCTCCGCTCGAAGGGGAGTCGGCGCGCATTGCCGTCATCGCCGGCATCGTGCTGCTCTGGTTGTTCAGCGAGGCCTTCAGGCGCTGGCGGTTGCGCTGGCTGAACCGCCGGATGATCGCCAGCCTGGCCGAGAGCCGGACCCTCACCACACTCACCGACAGCCGGAACGACGAGGAAGCGGAGATTATCCGCCAGCGCTTCGAGCACGCGCTGGAGGTGCTGCAGGCGCGCACGGTCAGCGGACGCAGCGGCGGCCGCTATCTGTACGACCTCCCCTGGTACGTCCTGATCGGCCCCCCCGGTTCCGGCAAGACCACGGTGTTGAGCAATTCGGGTCTGGAGTTCCCGCTGGCGAACGAACTCGGCGTCGAGATGATCGAGGGGTTCGGCGGGACACGGACATGCGACTGGTGGTTCACGGAGGATGCCGTCTTCATCGACACCGCCGGCCGGTACACGACCCAGAACATCAATCCGGAATCCGACCGGGCGGCCTGGCAGACCTTCCTTGAGACCCTGAAGGAGCATCGGGCCCGACGCCCGGTGAACGGGATCATCGTCTCGGTCGGGCTGGACCATCTGCTAGCCGGTGACGCGGACGGCACCAACCCGGCGGACGCGATCAAGGCCCGGATCCAGGAACTGATGAGCACGTTCCGTACCCGACTGCCGATCTACGTGTTCATCAACAAGTGCGACCTGATCGCCGGCTTCAGCGAATTCTTCGACGACCTGGGCGGCGAGGATCGCGAGCAGGTCTTCGGCATCACGCTCGCCCCCACGAAGGCCGGGAGTTCGACGCGCGCGCTCCAGGAGTTCTCCGAGGAGTACGACGCGCTGGTGCAGCGCCTCGCCAACCGACTCGACATGCGGCTGGACGAGGAGCGGCGCCCCGAGGATCGCCGCGCGCTGTTCGCCTTTCCACAGCAGATGGCCGGCCTGAAACGCCGCTTCGACCGGTTCCTGTCGGATGTCTTCCGCCCGAGCCGATATTCCACCCAGCCGCTGCTGCGCGGCGTCTACTTCACCAGCGGCATGCAGGAAGGCGTCCCGGTCGACGGATTGATGGCCGCCCATGCCGGCGCCTACGGCCTGAACCCGGCTGTGCCGGCCCCGCAGGAAACCGGAGAGCAAAGCTACTTCATAACCCGTATTCTGCGCGACGTCGTCTTTCCCGAGCAGCATCTGGCGGGGACCGACAGGCAGTTGGAGCGGCGGCTCGCCGTCTATCACCTCACCGCCTATGCCCTGCTGCTGCTGATCACCGCCGGTTTCATCGGCGGCTGGTGGTACTCGGTGCAGCGCGGCGATCCGATGATCGCGGCGGAGAATGCCCGCCTCGACCGGTTCGAGGAGAAGCGCGAGGCGTACAAGCTGTCGCCGAACATCGAGACCGCGACCGAGGCGATGCTGGAGCTGGAGCCCGACACCAACCAGGGGACGATCCCCGATCTGGTGCTCGACGTGATGGAGAACTTCGGTCTGCTCGCACAGGTGCATGTGGAGCCGCGGATCAACGACGCCTTCGCCAGCGCCGCCAAGGCCATTCTGGTTTCGGCCATGACGCGCGACATCGCCGGCAATCTGTCCGCCGCGGTGCGTCGCAACGACGACCCGGAGACGATCCGCCGCCTTCTGACGCTCTACCTCGGGATGAGCGACCCGGCGATGTACGACCGGAACCGGCTGGAAAACTGGGCGGCGCAGACGACCAAACAACTCTATCCGCTCGAGCCGCTGAAACAGAGCACGGCCAACGCCGCCTTCGGGCAAACGTTCTCCACCTGGCCCGGCCCGCAGAGGATCAACCAGAACCTGGTGCAGCAGGCCCGCGGCGTCCTGTTCTCGATGCCGCCGGCCAGCCAGGTCTACTCCCAACTCAAGGGGATCGCGTTCCAGTCCGGGGTTCCGCCGGTGTCGATGCAGACCCTTCTCGGCATCCGCGACAGCCAGCTCTTCGTCTACCGCCGCGCCCAGGGCGAACGTGCACCGACCATCCCCAACCTCTTCACCGCCGACGGTTTCTACAACCTGTTCATCAAGCGGACGCCGGCGCTGATCTCGGCCGCCGCCCAGGATGATCCACTGTCCGGGCGCACCGGCGGCGAGGCCGAGGACGACACGCGGCAGGTGATCGCCCAGGTCACCAAGGACTACACGATCGACTACATCGCGACCTGGAACGAGTTCCTCGACGGGATTCACCTGCGCCCGTTCCGCAACGTCCAGGACGCGAATAACGTGCTGGAGACCCTGTCCGGCAACGGCTCGCCGCTGACGACCCTCGTCAACGCGGTCGCCAACAACACGATCCTGCCGCTCTCCCGAATGAGCGATCCGAGCCAGCTCCCGACCCAGGCCGCCGGCTCCAGCGGTTCCGGCGGGTTCGCCGGTCTCGGAAGCCTGACCGGTGGTTCGGCCGCCGCCGGGGTCGCCGCCGGGGCCGCCAACGCCTCCGCATCGGCGCAGAACACGGCGGCACAGGAAGCCCTGTCGCAGCTTGGACCGTTCTCGCGCTGGCCGGGAACGGCGATCTCCGAGCCGTTCCAGCCCTTGCAGGATCTCGTCGTCTCGCGGAACAACCGTCAGCCAGGGATCAATGCCGTCCACCAGGCGATCGTCGACCTCTACAGCGCCGTCAACCTGATCGCCACGGCCCCGGATGTCGGCAAGGCCGCCTTCGACGAGGTGAAGAGCCGGATCGACGATCCACGCAACAGCGTCATCACGGCGGCTTCGACCGCCGCGGTATCGCAACCTAGCCCGGTTCAGGACGTGCTGAGCGACGTCGCCCGCGAGACCTGGAGCGTGCTGCTGGCCGAGGCGCAGACCTATCTGAACGCCCAGTGGCAGCAGAGCGTGGTACCGGAGTGCCGGCGGGCGATCTTTCAGCGCTACCCGGCCTACCGGGACGCCAGGGCCGAGACCGCGGTGAGCGACTTCGCCAAGTTCTTCTCGCCGACCGGAACCATGGCGACGTTCTTTTCGACCTACCTCGATCCCTTCGTCGACACATCGGCGACACCGTGGAGGACCCGGCAGGTCGACGGGAAGGGTCTGCAGATCTCCGACCAGACGCTCCAGGCCTTCGCCGACGCGCGGGTGATCGCCGACGCCTTCTTCCCGAACAACGCGCCGACGCCGACGGTGTCCTTCACGCTGACGCCTAGCTTCCTCGACACCGCCGCAGCCCGGGTCGCCATCGACGCCAACGGGTCGGTCTTCACCTACCGGCATGAGCGGCCGCGCGATCTGCACCTGTCCTGGCCGGGCGCCGGCGGCAGCGACAAGGTCACGGTCACCCTGACCGATCTGAACGGCGCGTCGAGCAGCTACGCGGCGAACGGACCCTGGGCCTGGTTCAGGCTGTTCGACCACTTCGGGCTGAAGTCGACCGGACTGGACGACAAGTACGAGTTGCCGATCGCGCTCAAGTCCATGCAGGCCCGTTTCCAGATGAGTGCGTCCAGCGTGGTGAACCCGTTCGACCTGCCTGCCCTGTCCGGCTTCCGCTGCGGCGGCGACCTGTAGGCCGGCGGTCAGGGGAGGAGACCGAGGTGACCGGGTTTCTGGGCAAACTGCCGACGGTCGGCGATTTCGTGTCCCGCGGTGTGCCGACCGTGCTCGAGACCACGTGGATGGACCTGACGGACAGCGCCTTCGCCCTTGGCGCACGGCGCGGCGGCGCCGACTGGTACGAGACATGCCAGGACGCCGCACCACTCTGCTTCGCCCTGGCTCCCGGCGCCTTGGGCACCGCCGCATGGATAGGCCTCCTGCGGCCGAGCCTGGACAGTTTCGGACGCAGCTACCCCTTCACCGTCCTGGCCCAGGTGCCGGAGGGTGTGCCGCTCCTCGCGGTGCCGACGCGCCTTGCCCGCTGGTTCGCCAGGGTCGACATCGCCGTGCTGTCGGCGATGGAAGGGTCCCTGACGGTGGACCGCCTGGGCGCCGTGCTTGCCGAGATCGGCGCGACGCCGCCGCAACCGGGGCCACCGTCACAGCCCGTTCGGCTTCAATTCGGCCGCGAATCAGTTCAGGGTTGGCGCGGTCCGGTCGGACTCGGCGACGATGCCGGCACGATCGCGTGGTACGAGATGCTGTTGTCGGAAATCCTGTGCGAGGAGGCGACGCCGACGCTGTGGTGGCAGTTGGCGGCAGGGGGCGCGTCGACGCCGAGCGCGCTGCTTCGGACCATGCCGGACGCATCCGCGTTCCGGTCTTTCCTCGCCGGCGAGTGGCCTCGGAACGACAGCCCGGCCGCAACCGACGCGGCGGAGGGACCGGCGTGACCGTCTGGCATCAGCTCGCCTGGAGGTCCGCCGGCCAGTCGCGCCGCGGCCCGCGACGGGAGGTCAACGAGGACGCGTTTCTCGACGCCGGGGAGCGCGGTCTCTGGGTCGTCGCCGACGGGATGGGCGGACACACCGCCGGCGATCTGGCGAGCGACGGGATCTGCCGGGAACTCGGGGCACTCGACCTGTATCCGACGATCAACGAATCCATCGCCCGCATCGAGACCGCCCTGCGCCGGGTGAATGTCGGGCTGCGTTCCGAGGCCCGGTCGCGTGGATCGGACGTCCTCATCGGCTCGACCTTCGCCGCCCTGCTGATCCGGGGGCGCCACGCGGTGTGTCTGTGGAGCGGCGACAGCCGCGCCTATCTTGCCCGCGGCGACACCCTCTACCAGCTTACCCGCGATCACAAACTGGTCGAGGACCTGGTCTGCTCCGGCGAGATCCAGGCCGAAGACGCCGCCCGCCATCCGCACCGCCATGTCGTCACCCGGGCGATCGGGGCGGACGACACCGTGCATATCGATCTGAACCACGTCACCCTGGCCGACGGTGACCGGCTGCTCCTGTGTACTGACGGGCTGTCGGACTGCCTCACGCCACAGATCATCGCCGACACCTTGCGGGACGACCCGCGGGACAGCGTGCACAGGCTGCTCGATGCCGGCGATCTGCGCGGACGCAAGGACGATGCGACGGCGGTCGCCATCGCCATCGTCGGCGAGGCCGCCGCGGATGATCGGACCACCGCGCCATGAGCATTCCCCGCGACGAAACGCGGGACATCGCGATTCCGGCGGCCCCCGATCCGTTCGCCGGCCGCCTGCGCGCCGCGGTGATCGCGCTCGCCGCCAATCCGGGCGACGACCGCACGCGCAGGAGCCTGGCGGCCATGCTCGGATACGGTCCGGGCGCGCGCAGCGCGTTCGACGGCATCGTCGCCGAACTCGCCGAAAGGCAGGCGATCGACCGCCGCGCCGCCGTCATGCTGCGGGCCCTGGCCACCCGCGTGCGAAAGCTGGAGACCGTCGACGACCGCACCCTGATCGTCAACGCCCTCAGCGCCGAAGCGTCCGCCGACGACGAGAGCACGGTCGTCTACAGCCATGGGGAGGACGCCGAGGCCCCGGAGCCCGAGACGGCGCATCGGGCACCGGGCGAAGGCGATCTGATCGACGGCCGGTTCGAGCTCGGCACCCTGATCGGCGTCGGCGGCATGGCGGTGGTGTTCCACGCCCACGACCGTCGGGCCGACCGCGAGGTCGCCGTGAAACTGCTCAAGGACGCCTTTCTCGATACCGCGGCGGCGTTCGAGGCGTTCACCCGGGAGGCGAAGCGCACGGCAGCCATCGACGATCCCGGCGTCGTCCGGATCCTGGCGTCGGGTCGTCATGAGGGACGGCCCTACACGGTGATGGAGTACCTCGACGGGACACCGCTCAGCCGCATGCTGAAAGCGCGCGAAGGCCGGGCCGTCACCTGGGCGCGCACCCTGGATTTCGTGACCGCCGTCGGCCGCAGCCTCGCCGCCGCCCATGCGAGGAACATCGTTCACTGCGACCTGAAACCGAGCAACCTGTTCCTACTCGCCGACGGCTCCTGGAAGGTGCTGGATTTCGGCGTGGCCCAGGAGTTCCGGGGGTCGGGATCCGACCAGTCACCGCGCGAGAAGCCTACGGAACCGGCGATCGAGGCGCTGACCCCCGCCTATGCCAGCCAGGAGCAGCTGCGCCACATGGCGCCCGATCCGCGCGACGACATCTTTTCGCTGGCCGTGATCACCTACGAGATGCTGACCGGCCTGCACCCGTTCGACCGGTTGCCGGCGGATCAGGCCCGGGCCCGTCGCCTGCAGCCGCCGCGTCCCGAGGATCTCCCGGCAAGGGCCTGGAAGACCCTGCGACGAGGCCTCGCCTTCGAGCGGGACAGCCGGCCCAAGTCGATGGCCGCTTTCCTGCGCGGCCTGCGCAAGCCGCGACCGGTCCTGCCGTTCGTCGTCCTCGCCCTGCTGCTCGCGATCGGTGGCGCCGTCGCGCTGCGCCCTGACCTCGCCCAGCGCGTCGCGCGCGATGTCGGTGCCGGGGGTCATGCCGGCATGGCGTATCTCGAGGACGATCAGCGGTTCCTTCAGGCTGTGCTGGACCTGCGCGCCGGCGACGGTCCCCTCGGGGCACCGATCATCGCCGCCACCCGACCGCTGATCGAGGACCGGATCCGCCGCCTCGCCCAGGTCGATTCCGAGACGCCGACGGAGCGCCTGCGGCTCGCGAACTGGGCGACCCGCGTGGGCCAGACCCTGTTCCCCGGCGACGCAACGATCCATCAGATCGCCGAGCGACCGTTCAACCTGCTGCTGCTGGACCTGGCGGACCGGCTCGGCCGCGACGATCCCCTGCCTCCGGCCGTTCTCGCTGACGAGGTCGTTCTGCTGCGGGCCAGCGATCCGCAGTCGTATGCCGGGGTCGAGGACGTGATCGTCGACCTGATCCTGGAGCGGTTGCGCAAGCTGGACGACCCGACGGCGGTCCGGGAACTGATCGCGACGGCCCGGACGCTGTTCCCGCAGGAATCCTGGGTCGAGCCGGCGCCGCCGGCGCGATGACCGCGCACCCGCCCTTCACCGATCCGGCGGTCGAGGAGGCGTTCGCCCGGTCGCCGGCCGGGGTGAGGACTGCACTGCTGAACCTGCGCCGGCTGATCCTGGAAACCGCAGCGGACCTTCCAGAGGTCGGCCCGGTCGTCGAGACGCTCAAATGGGGCCAGCCCGCCTACCTGCCGAAACGCCCGCGGATCGGCACCACCTTGCGCATCGGCGCCCTCACGGGTCGGAACGACGGGGTGGCGCTGTTCTTCCACTGCCAGAGCCGGCTGGGGGAGGTGTACCGCGAGCGTTACGGCGACACGCTGACCGTCGTCGGCGACCGGTCGATCGAGTTGGAGGCGGACGGCGCATTGCCGCGCGAGGCGCTGAAGCATTGCATCGCGCTGGCGCTGACCTATCACCTGCGCAAGCGGACCAGGTAACCAGTCCCAGTCGCCACACTGCTCCCCCCGGGTCCCGGCTCAAGGCCGCGAGGTCGATGAGGAGGCAAGCCCCGCCCCCCCCCCCGACTTCCCGGACACGCCCGCAGGGCTGATCCGGGACCCAGGGGTGGACCTCGGCAGGACCGTCAGACGTGCAGGTAGCGGTCAATCACAGCCCCGTCGGCGCGGAAGGCGGCGGTGTCCCCCTCCCAGACCACGTGGCCCTTCTCCACAACCGTGTGGCGGTCGGCCAGGGCGAGCAGCGCGCCGACGTTCTTGTCGATCACCAGGATCGCCTGCCCCTCGCCCTTCAGGGTCGCGAGCACGCGCCAGATCTCCTCGCGGATGAGCGGCGCCAGCCCCTCCGTCGCCTCGTCGAGGATCAGCAGGCGCGGGTTGGTCATCAGCGCCCGGCCGATGGCCAGCATCTGCTGTTCGCCGCCGGACAGGCTGCCGCCCATCTGCCGGCGCCGTTCGCCGAGACGCGGAAACAGGTCCAGCACCTCCCCCAGGCCCCAGCGCGGCGCTCCCGCCTCTCCGGCGATCTCGCCGGACCGGTTGGCGGCGGTGGCGATCAGGTTCTCCTCGACCGTCAGGGTCGGGAAGATCTGCCGCCCTTCCGGCACCAGGCCGAGCCCGTGACGGGCGATGACATGGGCCGGCCGGCCGCACATCTCCTCGCCGGCGATCAGCACCCGCCCACCACTCGGTCGCAGCAGGCCCATGATGGCGCGGATCGTGGTGGTCTTGCCCATGCCGTTGCGGCCCATGAGCGTCACGACCTCCCCCGCGTCGACGGTCAGCGTCATGCCGAACAGCACCGGCACCGGCCCGTAACCGGCCGTCAGATCGGCGACCTCCAGCAGCGGCGCGGTCATTCGGTTTCCTCCCCGCCCCACTCCTCTTCCCCCAGATAGGCGCTGCGCACCTCCGGATCGGCGCGGATGTCCGCCGGCGTCCCTTCCGCGATCACCCGGCCGTAGACCAGGACCGAGATCGTGTCGGCCAGCGCGAACACCGCGGTCATGTCGTGCTCCACCAGGACGATGGTAAAGCGGCCCCGAAGCCCTTCCAGCGTCGCGGTCAGCCTCGCCGTCTCCTCGTGAGTGGTGCCGGCCATCGGCTCGTCCAGGAGCAGCACCTTCGGATCGGTCGCCAGCGCCATGGCGATCTCGAGGCGGCGCTTTTCACCGTGACTCAGCGCGCCGGCCGGGATCGCCGCCCGGTCGGCCAGCCCGACGGTCTCCAGGCAGGCCATCGCCCGCTCGACCAGGGCGGCCTCGCCCGCAACCCGGGCCAGGAACCGGAAACTGTGCCCGGCATGGGCCTGGGCGGCGACCGCCACGTTGTCCAGGGTGGAGAAGCCCGGCAGCACGTTGGTGATCTGAAAGGAGCGCGCCAGACCCAGATGGGAGCGCCTGTGGACGGGCAGAGAGGTGATCTCCCGACCCTCAAGAAAGATATGGCCGGCGTCCGGCGAGAGCTGGCCGCCGATCTGGTTTATCAGCGTGGTCTTACCTGCCCCGTTCGGACCGATAATCGCATGGATCGCACCGGGAGAAACGGCAAGGTCCACGCCGTCCGTGACGGCCAGGGCGCCGAAACTTTTCCTCAGGCCGCGGAGATTCAGAACCGGGTCAGCCACCGCCCGCCCCCCGCGAGAAGGCGCGGGCGAGGCCGCCGCGCGCGTACAGCACGATCAGGATCAGGATCGGACCGAAAATCACCCGCCAGTGCTCGGTGAAACCGGCCAGCACGTCCTCCATCGCCAGATAGGCGACGGCGCCGAGCACCGCGCCATGGAGCGTCCCCATTCCGCCGAGCACGACCATGATGATCAGGTCGCCCGACCGCTGCCACGACATGTAGGCCGGGCTGACGAACTCGGCGTGGTTGGCCAGCAGCGCGCCAGCGAGCCCGGCCATCATCCCGGCCATCACGTAGGCCACGAGCTGGTGGCGGTAGGGATCGAAGCCGACCGCCGCCATGCGCTCCCGGTTCTCGCGCACGCCGGCGATCACCCGACCGAACCGGCTCCCGGTCATCCGGCCGGCGAACCACCAGCACAGGGCGAGGCAGGCCAGCACGAAAAAATACAGCGACCGGTCGTCTTCCAGCAGCGGCTGGCCCAGCAGCTCGCTGCGCCCCCAGATGGTGAGGCCATCGTCCCCGCCATAGGCCGACAGGCTGGAGGCGGTGTAGTAGGCCATCTGTCCGAAGGCGAGGGTGATCATGATGAAGTAGACACCGCGGGTGCGCAGGCTGATGGCACCGGTGACCAGCGCGAACAGTCCCGCCGCCGCCATCGCCAGCGGCAGGGTCAACGCCCCTTCCCACAGGTTGTGCTCGGCCGAGATCCCGACGGCATAGGCGCCGATGCCGATGAAGGCGGCGTGGCCGAAGCTGACCATCGCGCCGTAGCCCAGGATCAGGTCGAGGCTGAGGGCGGCGATGGCATAGATCATCACCCGGCTGGCGACGATGGTGAGGTAACCGTGATCCGTCGCGTCCGCGACCGGCGGCAGCGCGGCGAAGGCGATCAGCAGGAGGCCGGTGATCAGCCGCCCCCGCGTCAGCACGCGGGGCATCTACGACCTGCCCTGCGCCGGGAACAGCCCGGTCGGCCGGAAGAACAGCACCCCCGCCATCAGCACGTAGATCAGCATCGAGGCGATCGCCGGGCCGACCTGGTTGGCGGCCGAGGGTTCGAGGAACGCCTTGAAGATGTCGGTCATGAAGGAGCGGCCGAGCGTGTCGACGAGTCCGACGATCAGCGCCGCCAGGAACGCGCCGCGGATCGAGCCGATGCCGCCGATGACGATCACGACGAAGGCGAGGATCAGCACGCCGTCGCCCATCCCCGGCTCCACCGACAGGATCGGGCCGGCCATGATCCCGGCGAAGCCCGCCAGCATGGCGCCGAAACCGAAGACGATCATGAACAGCCGCCGCACGTCGATGCCCAGCGCCGACAGCATCGCCGGATTGGCGGCCCCGGCGCGGATGAGCATGCCGACGCGGGTGCGCGTCACCACTACCCAGAGCCCCAGCGCGCAGGCCAGACCCGCGACGATCAGCGCGATCCGGTAGATCGGGTAGCCGAAACCCTCCATGACCGGGATCGTTCCCTGCAGGATCTCCGGTCCCGGATAGCTCAGCGGCGCCGCCCCCCAGACGATCCGAACGCCCTCGTTCAGGAACAGGATGACGCCGAAGGTGGCGAGCACCTGGTCCAGATGGTCGCGGTCGTAGAAGTGCCGGAACACCAGCACCTCGAGCAGCAGCCCCAGCACCAGGGCGGCCACGAGCGCCAGAACCACCGTGGCGAAGAAGTTTCCGGTCAGCGTGTAGAAGGTGACGGCCAGATAGGCGCCCAGCATGTACTGCACGCCGTGCGCCAGGTTGATGAAGTCCATCACCCCGAACACCAGCGTCAGCCCTGCCGCCACCAGGAACAGCAGCACCCCGAGCTGCAATCCGTTCAACACCTGCACCGCGAACAGCGTCGCCGTCATGCTCCCCCAGCACCCTCGGTAAGTTCAGGCTTCCCCGTATAACAGAAACGGGCGGAACCCGAAGGCTCCGCCCGCCCGTCGCGGCCGCGGCCGGTCACTTCATGCGGCAGTCCTTGGCGTGGTTGTCGCCGTAGTCGTCGAACACCTTCTCCACCGGCGTGGTGTAGTAGGAGCCGTCATCGCCCTTGACTGCCTTGACCAGATAGAAGTCCTGGATCGGGAAGTGGTTGTTGTTGTAGCGGAAATCGCCGCGCACCGAGGCGAAATCGGCATTCTTGAGGGCGGCGATCACCGCCTTCTTGTCGCTCAGGTCGCCGCCGACCGCCGCGACCGCGCTGTCGATCAACTGCGCGGCATCGTAGCCCTGGCTGGAATACAGCGACGGCAGCGAGCCGTACTTCGCCTTGTAGGCGGCCACGAACTTCTTGTTGGCGGCATTGTCCAGGTCGGGCGTCCACTGCGAGGCCGAGAACAGGCCGAGGGCCGCGTCCTTGGTCGCCGGCAGGGTGGTGCCGTCGACGGTGAAGGCCGACAGGAAGGTGACCTTTTCGGCGAGGCCGGCCTGATTGAACTGGCGCACCAGGTTCACGCCCATGCCGCCCGGCATGAAGGTGAACAGCGCGTCGGAGCCGGACGCCGCGATCTTCGCCAGTTCCGCGGAGAAATCGAGGTTGCCGAGCTTGGTGTAGACCTCGTCCGCCACCTCGCCTTTGTAGTAGCGCTTGAAGCCGTTGATGCTGTCCTTGCCCGCCTGGTAGTTGGGGGCCATCAGGAACACCTTCTTGAAGCCCTTGTCCTGGGCGTACTTGCCCATGACCTCGTGGATCTGGTCGTTCTGCCAGGAGGTCGAGAAGAAGTACTCGTTGCAGGCCCGGCCGGCGAAGGTCGAGGTGCCGGCATTGGCGCCGATCAGGAACGTCTCGCTCTCGGTCACCGGACGGAACACCGCCTGCAGGATGTTCGAGAACACGACGCCGGCGACGAAGTCGACCTTGTCGCGCTCCAGCAGTTCCTTGGCCTTGGTCAGCGCCACGTCGGGCTTCAGTTCGTCGTCGACGACCGTCAGCGAGACCTCACGGCCGCCGAGCTTGCCGCCGTTCTCCTCGACGAAGAGCTGGAAGCCGTCGCGGATGTGCTTGCCCAGCACCGCCGGCGGGCCGGACAGCGTGACCAGCATGCCGACCTTCAACGGTTCCGCCGCCTGCGCGCTCCCGAACGCCCCGGCCACCGCCATTCCGGCAGCCAGCGCGGCCGCCACGAATCCCCTACGCATCATACCTCTCCCTTCCGGTTCCCTGTTCCAGCCTGCGCTCGGCGCCCGAAGCGCCCCGACCGGCCTTGGCCGCCGGTTTCGCGGGGCAGAATGCCCGGCTCGGGCGCGGTTTCCAAGCCCGAGGCGACTCTACCGGTAAGGCTGGTCGAGAATGTCCGGCATCAGGCCGGGGATCACCAGCCGGTGTCCCCCCATTCCGCCGCAGCGTCCCTCGTGCACCGAGGCGGCGGTCGCGTCCAGCGGAACCGAGTAGACGCACATCGCCAAGCGGCAGCGGCTTTCGCCGTCCGGACCGTCGGCGAGCGGCTGGTAAAGGCTGGCGCGCACCGCCTCGAAGGTGTCATCGCGGTGATCCAGAACGTCGGCGAACAGTGACGAGGCGATCTCGAAGCGGCCCCAGTCCCACTCCTCCGCCATGGCGACCTGCAGGCCGTCCGTACCGCCGGTCAGGCCCTGCGCGACGAGCCTCGCCGGGCAAAGCTCGAGCGCCCGCTGGCGATAGGTGTCGACCAGATCGCCGGATCGCCAGCGCGACCAGAGGCCGGCGACCACCACCGCGAGGGCGACGGCGATGATCAGGGAGCGGTACCAGGTCAGTTCCATTCGGCGAGGGTAGCGCCATCGCCGTGCGCCGTCACACCGCCGCGCTGTGCCTGCCGGCCGCCGGCGTCAGCTCCGGATCGAAACAGGCCGCCAGCGTTCGCCAGTACCGACGCCCGGCCCGGGTCGCGGCAATCCGCCAGCCGTCGACCTCCACCAGCCGGTCCTCGATCAGCGGCGTCAGCCGGTCTCGGGCATCGGCGAGCCGGTCGGCATCCTGTCCCAGATCGTCGGCAACGCGCGCCACGTCGACGGCGCCGTCGCACAGGACCCGCTCGATCACCGCGCGCCGCAGCCGGTCCACCTCGGTCACCGCGACGCCTCGAGCCGTCGGCATTCGCTCGCCATCGACCGCATCGCTCCAGTCCCTGATGTTCGGGAAGGTCTGGGCATAACCGGCCGGCAGGGCCGAGATCGCCGAGGGGCCGAAGCCGAGCAGTGTCGCCGCCGGGTCGTCTGTGTAGCCCTGGAAGTTCCGCCGCAGCCGGCCTTCCCGCGCCGCAACCGCAAGTCCGTCCCGCGGCAACGCGAAGTGGTCGATGCCGATCGCCTGATAGCCGTCGGACACGAGTTGTTCCTCCACCGCCTCCGCCTGGGCGAAACGCGCCTCGGCGTCCGGCAGCAGGGCGGCGTCGATCGCGCTCTGATGCTTCTTGAACCATGGCACGTGGGCGTAACCGAACACCGCGACCCGGTCGACGCCGAGGGAGCGGACCACGTCGGCGGAGCGCCGGACATGATCCTCCGTCTGCCCCGGCAACCCGTACATCAGGTCGGCATTAATGCTGTCGATGCCGGCTTCGCGCAGGGCGGCGATCTTCTCCGCCACCAGATCCGTCGGCTGGATCCGGTTGATGGCGCGCTGCACCTGCGGATCGACGTCCTGCACGCCGAGGCTGGCCCGGTTCACCCCGCCCGCCGCCATCGTGGCCACATGCGCATCGTCCAGGGTCCGGGGATCGATCTCCACGGCGATCTCGGCGTCGGGCGCCAGCACGAACGATGTCCGCAGGGCCCGCAAGACCGCGGCGAACGCCTCCGGCGACATCATGGTCGGCGTACCGCCGCCGAAATGAACCGCACGGACGGGTCCCGCGTGGACGACACGCTTCGCCACGGCGGCGATCTCGTCGAGCAACCGGTCGACAAACCGGTCGACGCGCGATCGGTCGTTGGCGACGCTGGTGTGGCAGCCGCAATACCAGCAGAGCCGCTCGCAGAAAGGGACGTGGAGGTACAGCGAGAGCGGTTCGCCGTCGGGGATCTGGTCCAACCACCAGGCATGCACGTCGCCGTCGATACCGTCGTGAAACCGGTTGGCCGGCGGATAGCTGGTGTAGCGCGGCAGGGCGGCGGTCGCGTGTCGCTGCAGGAACATGGGCGGTTCACCTCCGGTTATCGCCGCCTTCCTCGCATCCGCGTTCCGTCGCCGCCTTGATGCAGGTCAATTCGGGGCTCCCCCCGGCGTGCCGATCCCCTACTCTGGAAAAAACCGAACAGTAGCAGGGAGGCTCCGATGCCTGACACGCCCGCCACCGCCGTCATCTCCGGCGCCGGACAGAATATCGGCCGCGCCATCGCCACCGCGCTCGCCCGCGACGGCTTCGACATCGTGGTCAACGGTCGCGCCAACCGCGAGGCCTGCGAGGCCGCCGCGCGCGAGGTGGAGGCCCTCGGCCGCAAGGCGCTGGTCGTCATGGGGGGTGTCGGGCGATCGGCCGAAGTCGCCGACATGAAGGGCGCGGTGGATGCGGCGATGCCGCCCGTCGCCATCGTCGTCAACAACGCCGCCATTCGACCGCAGAAACCGTTCCTGGACATGACGGACGACGACTGGCACCGGGTGATGGATACCGACCTGAACAGCGCCTTCTACCTGTGCCGCGCGTTCTGCGGCGCCATGGTCGAGCGCGGTTGGGGCCGGGTGGTCAACCTGACCGGAATGAACGCGATCCACGGCTATGCCGGCCGCGCCCCGGTCTCCGCCGCCAAGCACGGTCTGTGGGGTCTGACCAAGGCGCTGGCCAAGGAGTTCGGCCCCCAGGGCGTGACGGTCAACGCGATCTCGCCGGGTCCGATCGACACCGAGCACAGCGACAGCGCGATGACCCACCACATCAAGAACCAGCTCGATCGCATCCCGGTCGGCCGTCTCGGCCAGCCCGAGGACATCGCCGCGCTGACCGCCTTCCTGTGCTCGGATTCGGGCGGCTTCATCAACGGCCAGATGATCGCCAGCAACGGCGGGACGCAGACGTAAGGACGCTGACAGGCGCCCGAGCGCCCCGGCCCTGAGCCGGAGCCCAGCCCCACGCACGAGCGCTGAAGGATTGCCGACCCAGGCCCGTCGCGCCGGGTCCCAGTTCAGGGCCAGGAAGTCGACGGGATTGAACGAGCCCACCCTTCTCGTTCCGGTCGATCGAAGAGAGAACCGAGATCCCTTTCCGCGTGGCATCGGTACCAGGCCGCACCGACGCGGTCCCGGGATCACGGAGGCAATGAGAAATCCTTGCACCGCGGCTCGCCCCATGGCATCCGGCGGCATGGCCGAGCGCAACGATCACAGTGACACCTACGACTACATCATCGTCGGCGCAGGATCGGCGGGCTGCGTACTCGCCAACCGGCTGACCGCCGATGGCCGGAACAGCGTGCTTCTGCTGGAGGGTGGCGGCAGCGACCGGTCGATCTTCGTGGACATGCCGACCGCGCTGTCGATCCCGATGAACATGCCCCGCTTCAACTGGTTTTTCGAGAGCGAGCCGGAGCCGGGACTCGACGGCCGGCGCCTGCACTGCCCGCGCGGCAAGGGGCTGGGCGGATCGTCGTCGATCAACGGCATGGTGTACGTCCGGGGCCACGCCCGAGACTTCGACCAGTGGGTCGAACACGGCGCCGCCGGTTGGGGCTATGCCGATGTGTTGCCCTACTTCAAGCGGGCGGAGAACTGGGAAGGCGGCAGCGACGCCTACCGCGGTGGCGACGGGCCGCTGGCGACGTCGAACGGCAACCACATGCGCAATCCCCTGTACAGGGCCTTCATCGAGGCGGGCGTGCAGGCGGGCTACGGGGCCACCGACGACTACAACGGCCGGCGCCAGGAGGGGTTCGGCCCCATGCACATGACGGTGCGCGACGGCCTGCGCTGGTCGGCCGCGCGCGGCTATCTGCGGCCGGCCCTGGGCCGATCAAACCTGCGGGTCATCAAGCACGCGCTGAGCGACCGGGTGCTGATCGAGGACGGCCGGGCCGTCGGCGTCGCCTATTCCTCGCGCGGCATCTCGCGCGAGGCGCGGGCCCGGCGCGAGGTGATCCTGGCCGCCGGCTCGGTCGGCTCGCCGACCATCCTGCAACGCTCCGGCATCGGCCCGGGCGATGCGCTGAAGCGCCACGGGATCGCGGTGATCGCGGATCGGCCGGGCGTCGGCGGCAACCTGCAGGATCATCTGGAGGTCTATTTCCAGTTCCGCTGCACCCAACCGCTCAGCCTGAACCGGCACCTGTCGCTCTGGCGCAAGGGACTGATCGGTGCGCGCTGGCTGCTGTTCCGCGACGGACTGGGCGCGACCAACCATTTCGAGTCCTGCGCCTTCATCCGCTCCAGGGCCGGGCTCGAGTGGCCGGACATTCAGTATCATTTTCTGCCCGGGGCCATGCGCTACGACGGCAACGCCGCGTTCGACGGCGACGGTTTCCAGGTCCATGTCGGGCCGAACAAGCCGAAGAGCCGCGGGCGGATCGACATCGCCGACGCCGACCCGGCGAGCAAGCCCAGGATCCTGTTCAACTACCTGCAGGAGGCCGAGGACGTCGAGGACTGGCGCCGGGTCGTACGCCTGACCCGCGAGATCATCCGCCAGCCGGCCATGGACCCGTATCGGGGCGATGAGATCCAGCCCGGCGACGCCGTCACCAGCGACGAGGAAATCGACGCCTGGGTCCGCGCCAACGTGGAGAGCGCCTACCACCCGTCCTGCACCTGCCCGATGGGCGATCCGGACGCCGCCGGCACGGTGCTGCGCCCGGACCTCACGGTGATCGGTGTCGAGGGCCTGCGCGTCGCCGACAGCTCGATCTTCCCGACCATCCCCAACGGTAACCTGAACGCGCCGACGATCATGGTGGCGGAAAAGGCCGCCGACCTGATTCTCGGGCGTCCGGCACCGGCGCGGGATAACGCCGAGGTCTGGATCGCCCCGGACTGGCAGACCGCCCAGCGCGAGTCCCAGGCGGGGTAGGCCCAGCCCTTTCTGGATCGCGGATACTCCTTCGGAGTTCCCGGATCCGGGTGAAGTGCTCTTCCGCCGCCGTTCCTTCGCGTCCTACACTCGCCAAAAACCGAGTGAGGAAACAGCAATGGCCGCCCCGGATTCCCCCTGGGACTACATCATCGTCGGCGCCGGCTCGGCCGGCTGCGTGCTCGCCAACCGGCTGAGCGCGAACCCGGCCAATCGGGTGCTTCTGCTGGAGGCCGGACGCAAAGACGACAGCCCCTACATCCCGATCCCCGTCGGCTTCTACAAGCTGCTGTCGAGCAAGACCTACAACTGGGGCTTCTGGACAGAGCCGGAGGAAGGAACCGGCAACCGCGCCATCGCCACGCCGCGCGGCAAGACACTCGGAGGATCGTCCTCGATCAACGGCCTGCTCTACGTGCGCGGCCAGCCGCTGGATTTCGATACCTGGGCCCAGTTCGGCAACCGCGGCTGGAGCTACGAGTCGGTGCTGCCGTACTTCCGCAAGTCGGAAACCTTCGTCGATGGCGGCGACGAGAGCCGCGGGACCGACGGCGAACTGGCGGTGACCACGACGACCGAGAAACACGAACTGCTGGATGCCTTCATCGATGCCGCCGCGGCGGCCGGCTACCCTCGCAACCCGGACTACAACAACGGCAACCAGGAAGGGTTCGGCTACTACCAGCTGACCATGCGGAACGGAAAACGGGCGAGCACGGCGCGGGCGTTCCTGCACCCGATCGCTTCGCGTCCGAACCTGAAGGTGGAGACCAACGCCTTCGCGTCCGGTGTGATCCTGGAAGGCCGGCGCGCCGTCGGCGTACGCTACACCGTCGGTGGACACCCCCGCGAAGCCCGGGCGTCGGGCGAGGTGGTGCTCGCCGCGGGAGCGGTGCAGTCACCGCAACTCCTGGAGCTGTCCGGCATCGGCCAGGGCGCCTTGCTGTCAGAACACGGTATCCCGGTGGTCCAGGACCTTGCCGGTGTCGGCGAGAACTACCGCGACCACTACGGAACCCGCATGCGGTGGCGGGTGACCAAGCCGATCACCCTGAACCAGCTCACCCGCGGCCTGCCCTTCGTGCGCGAACTGGCCCGCTACGCATTGTTCGGCCAGGGGATCCTGACCTACGGCGCCGGCGCGATCCACGGGTTCGTCAAGACCCGCCGGGACATGGACTCGCCCGACGTGCAGTTCCACCTGGCCCATGCAAGCTACGCCGACCCGGCGACCCGCAAGCTGGAGAAGGAGCCGGGCATGACGCTTGCGGTCTGCCAGCTGCGGCCGGAAAGCCAGGGCACGATCCACATCAAGGCATCGGACCCGGCCACGCCGCCGGCGATCGTCGGCAACTACCTCTCCAACCCGATCGACGTCGACGCCATCGTCGAGGGCATGAAGATCGGCCGGCGGATCGCAGAGGCCGCGCCGCTGGCCCCCTATCGCGGCCAGGAGCTGACGCCCGGCGCCGACTGCGACAGTGACGCCGAGCTGGAGCGGTTCGCTCGGGAAACCGGCCAGACCCTCTACCACCCCATCGGCACAGCGAAAATGGGACCGTCCGGCGACCGCATGGCGGTGGTCGACGATCGGTTGCGGGTGCACGGCATCGACGCGCTGCGCGTGATCGACGCCTCGATCATGCCGACCCTGGTCTCCGGCAACACCAACGCCGCGACCATCATGATCGCCGAGAAGGGAGCCGCGATGATGCTGGAGGATGCGAAGGCGCCGGCCGCCTGACGCCGGCGGCCGCGCGCCCCTACTCCGCCGCCTCGCCGGTGGCGACGCCGCTCGAGAGCATGTCGGTCATCGCGCTGTCCTCGACACCGATCTGCAGCACGTCGTTGAACCGGTTGAAGAAGCCGCACAGCGCGATGCGCAGGGTCAGTTCGACGACCTGCTCCTCCGAGAAATGCGCGCGCAGTTCCTCGAAGGTCGCGTCGCGGACCCGGTGGAAGTCGTTCGTGACCTTCACGGCGTAGTCCCGCACCAGGTGGTCGACCGCGTCGAACCCGGGAACGGTCTCGTCCAGGATGTGCTCGACGGACTCGCTGGCCACGCCCTGCTCGACCAGGCGCGGGGCATGGTGGATGACGCAGTACTCGCAGGCGTTCAGCTTGGAAACCACCACCAGCGCGATCTCGAGGTAGCGCTTGGGCAGAATCGCCTCGTCCGCGAAATCGAGCAGCAGCCCCATGATGTGCTTCAGCGCCGGTGGGCGGTGGGCGAACACCTTCACCTGATTCAGGAACGGACCGTACTCGCGAGCGAACCGCTCGTAGACCGGCCGGACATCCTCGGGCACCTCGTCGACTTCGACATCGCGGACGCGCGCCATGCGTATTCTCCTCAACCCGTTGGTTTGTATACAATAATCGAACAGTGCTGCATACAATACCCCGGCAGTTGGCCACAGGACGGGGCGTCGGGCAATGGCCGGAACGGGAAGGGTCCGGTACCGCAACGGGTTATGCCCCGAACGACTCCCTTTGACCTGCCCTCACCGTTCGTGTTGACTCCCCCCAGTCCTAACCGCCGGTCAACAGGCGCGGCGACACTTTGGAAGGTTGAGGAGGCTTTTGGAATGGGCAAGACCCTGACTGCGATTGGCGCTGCGGTGCTCTCGATCGGCCTGATGGCCGGTCCGGCGGCGGCCGAACTGGACACGATGAACCTCAAGGTGGTCGGCACCTGGGGCAACTTGTCGAACTGGAAGGTGAACGAGGGTCCGTTCTGGAATGACACCATGCCGAGCGCTTCCGGCGGCAAGGTGACCGCCGACGCGGTGCCGCAGACCGACGTCGGCATCAAGGGTTTCGAGGTCATGCGCATGCTGAAGATCGGCGTGTTCGACGTGGCCCATGGCGTCGTCGGCTACATCGCCGGCGAGGACCCGGTCGCCGAGGGCATCGACCTGGCGGGCGTCATTCAGAACTGGGATGACGCAAAGGCGTCGATGGACGCCTATCGCCCGATCATTGCCAAGCGCTTCGAGGAGACCTATGGCGCCAAGCTTCTGGCGCTGTACCCGTTCCCGAGCCAGATGCTGTGGTGCAACGCCGAGATCAACAGCGCGGCCGACCTGGCCGGCAAGAAGGTGCGCGTCTACACCACCTCCATGGGCGACCTGACCGAAGGTCTCGGCGGCACCTCGGTGACCATCGCCTTCGCCGAGGTCGTCCCGGCCCTCGAGAAGAAGGTCGTCGACTGCGGCATCACCGGGACGATGCCCGCCTATCAGGCCAAGTGGTGGCAGGTGGCGACCCATGCCTACCTGATGAAGGTCGGCTACACCGCGACCTTCGCGGCGATGAACCTGAACACCTGGAACCGGATGAACGACGAGACCAAGGCCTTCGTCGAGAAGCAGTTCGCCGAGTTCGAGGCGTCGTCCTGGGCCAACACCATGGCCGAGGATGAGATGGGGATCATCTGCAACACCGGCGTCGGCGGCACCTGCACCGAAGGCGATGCCGGCGGCATGAAGAAGGTCGAGCCGAACGCCGATGACGACGCCAAGCGCAAGGAAGTGCTGGAGACCGTCGTGCTGAAGCGGTGGGCCGAGCGCTGCGCCGAGAAGTTCGGCGAGCAGTGCATCGACGACTGGAACGCGACGATCGGCAAGATCGCCGGCGTCACGGCTCCGAAGCCGTAACATCCGCGTCCCTCGGGAGGCGGCTCCAGCATCGGACGGTGCCGGGGCCGCCTCCTCCCAATGGCTGATCGCCGAAGGACCGGAGCGGTGCTCGACAGTCTCTTGAAAGCGAATTTCCGCATCTCGCAACTGCTGGTGTGGATCGGCGGCGTCGCCCTCATTGGGGCGGCCATCATGGTCACCGTGGACGTGATCCTGCGCGACCTGTTCCTGGTCACGCTCGGCGGCGCGGACGAGATATCGGGGTACGTCTTCGCGGTCTCGACGGCCTTCGCCCTGCCGTACGCGCTGCTGCAACGGGCCAACGTGCGGATCGACGCGCTCTATATTCCCCTGCCCGTTCGCCTGCGCTCGGTGCTCGACCTGGTCGCCCTGCTGGCCCTGGCGGTGTTCTTCTTTCCGCTGACCTGGCGGGTCTGGCTGATGCTGGTCGACAGCTACACTTTCTGGACCAAGTCCATCACGCCGCTGCAGACCCCGGTCGCCGTTCCCCAGACCCTGTGGTTCGGCGGATTGCTGCTGTTCTGCATCACCATCGTCCTGGTCTTTCTCGTCGCCCTGACCCGGCTGCTGCGCCGCGACTATGCCGGCGTGCACGACGTCGCAGGCGTGCCGACCCTCGACGAGGAGATGGAGAGCAGCGGCGGCCCCCATGCCGGTTGAGCGGCGCCCCCTAGGAGACTGACCGACATGCTCGGCACCACGCTGATCATACTTCTCGTGCTGATCGCCTTGAGCGTGCCCATCGCGGCGGCCCTCGGCACCCTCGGCCTGGCGCTCGATCAGCTCTATTCCGGCGGCTTTCTGTGGCGGGGGCTGGCCGACAACGCCTGGCAGACCTCCATCGAATTCCTGCTGGTCGCCATCCCGATGTTCGTCCTGCTCGGCGAGATCCTGCTGCGGGCCGGCATCGCCCAGCGGATGTACGCCGCCCTGGTGCAGTGGCTGTCCTGGTTGCCGGGCGGACTGATGCATTCCAATGTCGGCGCCTGCGCGATGTTCGCGGCGACCTCCGGCTCGAGCGTTGCGACGGCGGCGACGATCGGGACCGTCGCCCTGCCGGAGGTCGAGAAACGCGGCTACAACGAGCGGCTATTCCTCGGCACCCTGGCCGCCGGCGGCACCCTGGGCATCCTCATCCCGCCGTCGATCAACCTGATCGTCTACGGCCTCCTGACCGACACGTCGGTGCCGGAGCTCTATCTCGCCGGGTTCATTCCGGGACTGATCCTGGCCGGCCTGTTCATGCTCACCGTCGTGCTCTTCTGTATCTTCCGACCGAGCCTGGACGGCGACCATGTCGAGACCTCGTGGGCGAACCGCATCCGCGTTCTGCCCGACCTGCTGCCGCCGCTCGGCATCTTCCTGGTCGTCGTCGGCTCGATCTATGCCGGCCTCGCCACACCGACCGAGGCCGCGTCCCTCGGCGTCGTCGCCGCGCTGATCCTCGCCGCCTGCTACCGCAGCCTTTCGATCTCGATGCTCCGCGAGGCGATCGAGGGAACCATGCGCACCACCGCGATGGTGATGCTTATCATCATGGCGGCGATCTTCCTGAACTTCGTGCTCGGCATGATCGGCCTGACCCAGGCGCTGGCCGGCTTCATCACCTCACTCGGCCTGACCCCGTTCCAGACCCTGCTGGCGGTGATCGTCTTCTACCTGGTGCTCGGCTGCTTCATGGAGACGCTGTCGATGCTGATCACCACCGCGCCGATCATCACCCCGATCATCGTCGGACTCGGCTACGACCCGGTGTGGTTCGGCATTCTGCTGATGGTGATGCTGGAGACGGCGCTCATCACGCCACCGATCGGGGTCAACCTGTACGTCGTCCAGGGTGTGCGCGGCAGTGGGCCGATGGCCGACGTGATGATCGGCATCGTCCCGTTCCTGCTGGCGATGTTCGCGATGATCGCCATTCTGGTCGGCTTCCCCGACCTGGCGCTCTGGCTGCCGTCGCTGTTCTACTGAGGGGCGGGGTAAGTAGGCCCCGCCCGCCTTCCCGAGCGGCGGAGTTAGGTCCCGCCGGCCTCGTAGCCCGGGATGTCGGTCACCAGCATGTGGCCCGGCGTGTGGGTGATGACCAGCGGCAGCCTGGCCTCCAGCACCGTACGCTGCGGGGTCACGCCGCAGGCCCAGAACACCGGCACCTCACCCTCCTCGATCCGGGTCGGATCGCCGAAGTCGGGCTTGTCGATATCGGCGATCCCGATCGCCGACGGGTCGCCGATATGCACCGGCGCGCCGTGGGCATGGGGGAACCGGGCGGTGATCGCGGCAGCTCGGATGGCGTTGGCCATGGTCATCGGCCGCATCGACACCACCATCTCACCGCGGAACGGGCCGGCCGGCGTGGTCTGGATGCTGGTGCGGTACATGGACACGGTCGTGTCCTCGTCCCAGTGGCGCAGCCGGATCCCGTCGGTGACCAGCGCCTGCTCGAAGGTGAAGGAGCACCCGATGACGAAGGCGACCGAGTCGTCGCCCCAGAGATCGGCGATGTCCGGCACCGCCCCGGTCAGCACGCCGTCGCGGAAGATGTTGTAGGACGGAACGTCCGTGCGGATGTCGACGTCGGTACCCAACGTGAACAAGTCCGGATTACCGGTGTCCGACACGCCGACCAGAGGACAGGGCTTCGGATTGCGCTGGCAGAAGCGGAAGAAATCGAGCGCATGCGCCGCCGGCAGGATCACCAGGTTGCCCTGGAGGTAGCCCGGCGCCAGGCCGGCGGTGTGGCCGGTATGCGCCCCCTCGCGGATCAGCCGGCGCGCCTCGCGCGGATCGGCGGCACGTTCGGCGACGGGCAGCGGAGACTGGACGTTCATCGCGACACCTCCTGGACGTTTCCGAGAGCATACGCCCTCAAGGGCGCGCTTTGAACCGACGGTTCCCCGCAACCGGCCATGCTCCCTCCCCTATCGCCCCAGTGCGATGACCGCCACGCTCGGCACCACGATCAGGGTCGCCACGACCACCTTGAGGGTCAGCCGCTCGCGCCGGAACACCAGGGCGGAAAGCAGCATGGTGAAGATCGGCGAGGTCGCGACGATCGGCGCGATCACGACCAGATCGCCGTGCAGCAGGCCGGTGTTCAGGCAGCAGATGGCGACGGACATGGTGGCACCGCCGAGCGCGAACCATTTCACGCCCGGCGCCCGCCAGTTCACGGTCACCGGCTCGCGGCGCACCCCCTTCAGCGACCAGGTCAGGACGGTCGACACGGTGAAGCCGACAAGGGCGGCGAAGTACGGGTCCGGGATGCCACCCTCCATGCCGATCTTCGACAGCACATGGCCGAGCGCGCGCAGGAAGGCCGCGGCGATCGGCAGCAGCAGCGCCCAGAACGGCCAGTCGGCCTTGACCTTGCCGCGCTTGGTCAGCAGCAGGACGGCGCAGATGATCCCCCCGGTCCCGATCGCCAACGGCCAGGTGAACATCTCGCCCAGGATCAAGATTCCCATCGCCGTGCCGAACAGCGGCGAGGTCGAAGCGAGCGTGCTCGACAGGGTGGGCCCGAGATGGCGCATCCCGGCCACCGCCAGGTTGGCGGAGAGCGCCGGACGGAACAGGCCGATCGCCACGAAGATCAGAACCGCCGGCTCCAGCCAGTAGGTCCAGTTCATGAAGAACGGGGCCATCAGCCAGAGCGAAGCCGCCGCCGCGGTGATCGACACCATCGCCCCGGTACGGCCGTCGATGGTGGCGAGACCGATGTTCTGCCATTGGGCGCCGATGGCGAACATCAGCGCCGCCGTGGTCGCCAGGATCATCGGCAGGTAGTCGACGGCGGGTCCCGCGGCCTCCATCAGGGCCGGTCCGGCCGGCGGACGGTGGATCGTGTCACGCGATCGTCCTCAATCCAGTTGGCCGATCAGACGACCGGACACAGTCCGCCATCGATATTGATCGCCGTTCCGGTCACGTAGCCGCCGCGATCGGAGGCCAGCAGGGTCGCCATGGCGGCGAACTCGTCCGCCGTTCCGACACGGCCCATGGGGATCGCCTCGCCCATCTCGGCGTAGTAATCGTCGAGCGAGCGGCTGCCGTCTTCGGCGGCGTGGCGCTTGACCCACTGGTCGCTCTCGATGCGGCCGACCAGCAGGGCGTTAACCAGCACGTTGTGCGGCGCATACTCGCCGGCGAGCGCCTTGGTCAGCGCCATGCCCGCGGCCCGGGTCACCGCGGTCGGCGCGCCCCCGGCCGGCGGCGCCTTGGCGCCGGTGTTGAGGATGTTGATCACCCGTCCCCACTTGCGTTGCTGCATCTCCGGCATCAGCCGACGGCAGAGGCGGATGGCGGCGAACAGCTTCAGATCCAGGTCGGCCTGCCATACGGCGTCGTCGTGGCTCGCGAACGGGCCGCGCTTCGACGAGCCGGCGTTGTTGACCAGAATGTCGACGCTGCCGAGGGCGGCGACGGCTTCATCGCAGACGGTGGCGCAGCCCTCGGCGGTGGAGACGTCGCCCGCGATGGCCACCGCCTCGACGCCGGTCGCCTCTCGAATCGCCGCGGCCGCCTCCTCCAGAACCTCCGGACGCCGGGCGACGATGGCGACCCGTCCGCCGGCGCCCGCGAAATGGGTGGCGATTGCCCGGCCGATGCCGAGACTCCCGCCCGTAATCAGCGCCGTGCGCCCGTCGAGCCTAACGTCCATGTCCTCACCTCACGCGGTCTTGTCGGGGTCTTGTCGGGATTGTATCCGGCGCCGAGCATGGCACGACGGGCGGCATCGAGGAGAGTGCCATTTCTGCGCACGCAGACGTTCCCCGACGGCACCGGCGACGGTGTCCCCCTCCGTCCCTCACTCCTCCACCGCGTAGCGCTTTTCCATGGCGTCGTAGGTGTCCTTGTGAACGAAGCGCTGGCGCTCGGCGAAATCCGCCAGGCGGTCGCGCACCGCGTCGAGGTCGCCGTCGCGCTTCAGGGCGCCGAGGACCTCGCTCATCGCGCGCATGGCGGCCTGAAGCGGCGTGTTGGCGTACAGGACGAGCGCGAACCCCAGTCTCGCCAGTTCCGCCTGCGGCAGCAGCGGGGTCCGGCCGCCGACGACCAGGTTGGCCACCTGCGGCACCGGCAGTTCGGCGCAGATCCGCGCCATCTCCTCGACCGACACCGGCGCCTCGACGAACGTCACGTCGGCCCCCGCCTCGATGTAGAGCCGCGCCCGGTCCAGGGCGCCGTCCAGCCCTTCGACCGCACGGGCATCGGTGCGGGCGATGATGAGGAAGTTCGCGTCCTCCCGCGCCTCGGCGGCGGCCCGCACCTTGGCAGCCATCTCTCGCGCCGGAATCACGCCCTTGCCGTCGAAATGGCCGCAGCGCTTGGGAAACACCTGATCCTCGATCTGTACCGCGCAGGCACCGGCCCGCTCCAGCACGCGCACCGTGCGATGGGTGTTGATGGCGTTGCCGAAGCCGGTGTCGATGTCGACCACCAGGGGCAGGCCGCTGATCTCGGCGATCGCCTCGGTCGTGGCCTGGATCTCGCTCATGGTGACAAGGCCGATATCGGGCACGCCGAGCAGGGTGTTGGCGATGCCCGCGCCCGTCACGTAGATCGCTTCGAAGCCGGCGTCCTCGATCACCCGCGCGGTCAGCGCGTTGGCCGCCCCCGGCACCAGCAGGGCGCGACGCCCGTCCAATGTGGCGCGGAAGGCGCGGCGGCGCTCGGCGGTCGTGGTCATGGCGATTCCTTCCCGGTCCTCAGGTCTTTGGTCGGCCAGGATACCGCTCCCGGCAAGCGATCTTCATCCCTTGTTTCCCGCCGCGAAGGTCGCCAGCATGCCGGCATGGAACTGCGCGCGCACAACCGCTACGGCTATTCGCCCCTCGACGCCCGGCCGGTCTACGACTGGCCCGGCGGCAAGCGGCTCGCCGTCTGCTTCTGCAACAACATCGAGGTGTTCTCCTTCCTCGATGGCCTGGGATCGGACAGTGCCACGCTCGGCGCGCCGCAGAGCACGCGGAACTTCGCCTGGCGCGACTACGGCAATCGTGTGGGTCAGTGGTACCTGTTCGACCTGTTCGACGAGTTGGGCGTTCCGGCGTCGCACAACCTGAACTCGCTGCTGGTGGAACACTGCCCTGAAATCGGACATCGGATCCGGGCGCGCGGCGACGAGGTGGTGGCCCACGGCCGGACCAACGCGGAGCGCCAGGACGTCCTGGACGAGGCCGAAGAGGCGACACTGATCCGCGAGACGACGGAGACCCTGACGACCTTCTTCGGCGACCGGCCGACCGGTTGGCTCGGCCCCTACCTGGCCCAATCCCGGGTGACCCTCGACCTTCTGCAGGAGGCCGGCTACCGCTACGTCATGGACTGGCCCGCGGACGACCAGCCGTTCTGGATGCGGACACGTCAGGGCCACATCCTGTCGGTCCCCTACTCCATCGAAGTGAACGACTCGCCGGCGATGGTGTTCCGTCAGCATTCCGGCGAGGAGTTCGAGCGGATGATGATCGATCAGTTCGACGAGTTGCTGCACCAGTCGAAGAAGCGGCCGTTGGTCTACACCGCCGTGCTGCATCCCTTTATCGTCGGGCAGCCCTACCGGCTGCGGGCGCTGCGCCGGGCGATGCGGCATATCCTGAAGCATCGCGACGACATCTGGCTGACCACGCCAGGTCAGATCGCGAGTTTCTGCGCGCGTCTGCCGGGCGGCACCGTTCCCGGTTCCGGCAAATAAGACAATCGGGCGCGGCGGTCAGACGTCGCGGGTTCCACGCATGTAGCGCTTCTCGGGATGGTAGGCACGCCTGCCCCACCAGCTGAAGAAGTCGTGGCGCAGTTTGGAAATAAGGGTGAGAACGGTCATCGCTGCCGGGCCGAAGGCTGGGGTTGCGGATGTCTGAGTCATTTTGAGAACCTGACGAATGGTACCTGTTCCAAATTAACAAGCAATAAACAGGCCAAGTTGATTTTGCACCGCACCGTTGCCTGTTCGGAAACGATCAATGCAACGCAATATTCTTTCTTGGCCCTAATCAAGCAACTGGGCAAAGGCTCCACAGGGGGGCCGGCAAAGCCGTATGGAGACGGCAAACCCATTCTCCGCAGGGACGCACGGGCGATTTGCTGCACTGCAGCATAAGTTTTCCGCCGCAGTTTCGTCTAGCGAGCGGCCTGGATCGCCTCCCAGACCCGCTGCGGTGTCGCCGGCATGTCGATATGTGTGATCCCGTAAACGCTCAGCGCGTCGACAACGGCATTCATCACCGACGGCAGCGAGCCCGCGCAACCGGCCTCGCCGCAGCCCTTGGCGCCAAGCAGGTTGGTGGTCGCCGGTACCGCGTGGAAATCGATGGCGAAGTCCGGTGCGCTGTCGGCCCGCGGTACGGCGTAGTCCATGTAGGACCCGGCCAGCACCTGCCCGTCCCCATCGTATACGCAGTGTTCCATCAGCGCCTGACCGATGCCCTGGACGACCCCGCCATGGGCCTGACCGGCGACCAGCATCGGGTTCACCACCGTACCGAAATCGTTGACCATCGAATAGCGCACGACCTCGACCACGCCGGTCTGCGGGTCGACCTCGACCTCGGCCACGTGACAGCCGTTGGGGAAGGCCGACGGCGCCGACGCGTGCACATGGCTGACGTCGAGGCTGGTCGGCACGCCCTCGGGCAGTTCCAGCCCGCCGCGCAGGCGGTCGGCGATCTCCATGATACCGATCGACCGGTCGGTGCCGGCGATCGAGAACGTTCCCTCGGCGAATTCGATATCCGCCGCTGCCGCCTCCAGCAGGTGCCCGGCGATCTCTCTGCCCTTCTCGATCACGAGATCACCCGCCTCGATGATCGCCGCGCCGCTTGCCATGAGCGATTTCGAGCCGCCGGTTCCGCCGCCGGCGATCAGTTCGTCGCTGTCGCCCTGAAGCAGGCGGATCCGGTCGAACGGCACCCCGAGCTTCGAGTGCAGCACCTGGGCGAAGGCGGACCAGTGGCCCTGGCCGTAGTCCAGCGTGCCGGTGAGGATTGTCACCTCCCCACTGGCCTCGAAGCGCAGTCCGCCCATCTCGTTCTGCGGCGGCGCGGTCACCTCGAGATAGTCGCCTATTCCGATCCCGCGCAGCCTGCCCCGCGCCTCGCTCTCGGCACGGCGGTCGGCGAAGCCCGCCCAGTCGGCGAAGGCGACGGCCCTGTCCAGCACGGCCGTGAAGTCGCCGCTGTCGTAGACCATGCCGGCACACGACTCGTAGGGGATCTCGTCCGGCCGCACATGGTTGCGGCGTCGCAGTTCGACCCGATCGATGCCCAGTTCGCGCGCCGCCGTCTCGATCAGCCGTTCCATGTAGTAATTGCCTTCCGGCCGCCCCGCCCCCCGATAGGCGCCGACCGGGCTGGTGTTCGTGAACACGCACCGGGTCGACACGCTCATCGCCGGGATGCGGTAGACGCTCGGCATGTTCTTGGCGATGTTCAGGGTCGCCATCATCGGACTGACCATGCCGATATAGGCGCCCATGTTGCCGTAGCCGGTGACCCGGATCGCCAGAAACCGGCCGTCGGCGTCCAGCGCCAGTTCCGCCGTCACCGCATGGTCGCGCCCGGCCTGGTCGGCGAGGAAGCTCTCCGAGCGGTCCGAGGTCCACTTGACGGGCCGGCCGAGGGTCCGGGCGGCGAGGAACAGGGGCCCGTACTCCGGATAGGTGAAGGCCTTCATCCCGAAGGAGCCGCCGACATCCCGAAGGAGCCGCCGACGTTGCCGGTCAGCACCCGCACCTTTTCCGGCGCGACGTTGAGAATCTCCTTCGCCAGCAGCCCCTTCAGGCCATGGACTCCCTGGGAGCCGACCTGCAGCGTCCACCGGTCGTCTTCATCATCGTAGGAGGCGATTGCGGCACGCGGCTCCATCGCCGAGACGACGATGCGGTTGTTGACGATGTCGAGCGACGTCACATGCGCGGCCGAGGCGAAGATGCCGGCCACCGCCTCCGCGTCGCCGAACTGGTAGTCGAGCACGGTGTTGTTCGCCACCGTGTCGTATAGCTGCGGCGCCCCGTCGGCGGCGGCAGCGGCGGCGTCGGTCACCGCCGGCAGCGGATCGATATCGGCGATCACCGCCTCGGCGGCGTCGCGGGCCTGGGACGGGGTCTCGGCGACGACCAGGGCGATCGGATCGCCGACGAAGCGGACCTTGTCCCCGGCCAGACACGGCCGCGTCGGGTTCGGCATGTCCGACCCGTCCCGGTTCTTCAGCGGCACCCCGCAGGTGATGTTGCCGAATCCCGCCTCTTCGAGGTCCGCGGCGGTGTAGATCCCGAGCACACCCGGCATGCCTGTCGCCTCGTCGACGTCGACCCCGGTCAGAACGCCGTGGGCGATCTGGCTGCGGACGAACACGCCGTAGGCCTGGCCTGCGACGTTGACGTCGTCGGTGTAGCGCCCGTGGCCGGTCAGCAGCGTCGGATCCTCGTTGCGCGGCACCGGCTGGCCGATCCCGAACTTCATCGTGGCGAGCGCGGTGTCCTGCTTCACGTCGTTCATGGCCTGTCTCCGGTTCGCGCGGCGGTGTGGACGGGCCCCGACCGCGTCCGAGCCGACGTGGTGCCGCCTTCAGCAGGGATCACATCATCCGCAGGGTACCGAGATCAACCGCGTGCGCGGCGTCCGGAACCGGGGGTTGCCTTCGCCAGCGCGAGCAGTCAATTCTCCTGCACACGATTTCCAAGCCCCGCACCAACGGAGAGCCCCCATGCAATACCTCCACACCATGGTTCGCATCAAAGACGTGGACGAAAGCCTGAACTTCTACTGCGGTCTGCTCGGTATGGAGGAGATCCGGCGCTACGACAGCGAGAAGGGCCGGTTCACCAACATCTTCCTGGCGGCTCCCGAGGACAAGGAGAGCGCCGCCTCCGACAAGAAGGCGCCGATGCTGGAGCTGACCTACAACTGGGACCCGGAGGACTACAAGGTCGAGGGCCGCGCCTGGGGCCACCTCGCCTTCCGCGTCGACGACGTCTACGCCACCTGCCAGAAGCTGATGGACAACGGCGTGACCATCAACCGCCCGCCCCGCGACGGCTACATGGCGTTCGTCAAGTCGCCGGACGGCATCTCCATCGAACTGCTGAACGCCGACGGCCCGAAGGACCCGGCCGAGCCCTGGGCCTCGATGGGCAACACCGGCAGCTGGTAGGACCCGCGGGAACGATAACCGCCCGCAGCCCCGGCCCGTATCGGGACGGCGGGCGGCGACGGACGCGGGAGCGATGGGACGCCTGCGGTGAGCGTTACCCCTCGATCCCCAGTTCGCGCAGCACCTCGTCGGTATGCTCCCCGAGCCCCGGGGGCGGGCGGTCGATGGTCGGACCGTCCGCGGCACTCCGGTAGGGCGCCGCCGGAAGCCGCACCGGGTGGTCGAAGCCCAAGGGCGCCGGCACCTCCACCAGAGTGCCGCGATGGGCGAGTTGAGGCTCCTCGACGGCATCGGGTATCGCGTTCACACGGCTGATCGGCACGCCCCGCGCACCGAGCCGCTTCGCCCAGGACGTGGCGGTGTCCTTCAGGAACGCCTCGCGCAGGGTGCTGTCCACCAGTTCCCGGTTGGCGATCCGGGCCTTGCTGTCGGCGAAGCGCGGATCCTCCAGCAGGTGGCCCAACCCCATCTCGTCAAGCACAGCCTCCACGTGGGTCTGCATGGTCGCCGCCATCAGCACCGTGCCCTGCGAGCACTCGAAGCTGTTGGCGGTCGGCAGGTGCGTCGCCGAACTGTTGCCGATCAGCCCCCCCGGATTGCCGTCCACCGTCCACTGCGCGATCGACGGCGCCTGGATGTTGAGCGCAGCGTCCAGCATCGCGACGTCGAGGTACTGCCCTTCGCCGGTGCGCTCGCGGCGGAACAGGGCGGCGGCGACCGCATAGGCGGCCGAGGCGCCGGTGAAAAGGTCGACGGGAAAGTAGCCGGTCCGCATCGGACCGGTCTGCGGCGATCCATTGGTCGACATCATGCCCGACGCCGCCTGGATCGCGCCGTCATAGGCCCCTTCCCGGGACCGCGGTCCGCTGGCGCCATAGCCGGTGATCTGACAGTAGACCACGTCCGGCCGGATCGCCCGCACATCCTCCCAACCGAGGCCAAGGCGCTCGGCCACGCCGCCGCGAAAATTCTGCGCGACCACGTCGGCGGTCTCGATCAGGCGGTGGGCTATGCGACGGCCCTCGTCCGATTTCAGGTCGATGGCGACGCTGCGCTTGCCGTGGTTCAGGGCCAGAAACGCCGAGCCCATGTCGATCTCGGTATACGGGCTCGGGATCATGCGGTTGCGCATCTGATCGCCGGCGCCGGGCGCCTCGATCTTGATGACGTCCGCCCCCTCCATCGCCAGGAGCGCCGTCAGATACGGCCCCGACAGGACCTGTGTGAAATCGACGACGCGGATGCCCTCGAACGCTCTCGCCACGCATGCCTCCCTGATCTCCGGGTCTTGCCGCCCGCCCATGCTCCCCGCACGCTAGCGCGGATCGGGCCGGCAGGGGAGCATCCGCCCGCACGCCCCAGACAAAAAGACCACACGGGAGAACGCCATGACCGACGCAACGACTACCGGCGAGACGATTACCGGCGAGACCATCAGAGGGGCGGCCTCCGACCTCTCCGACCTGCTGAAGCTGCGGACCTACCCCTTTGGGATGAAACTGTTCGAGGAGGTGGAGGAGATGAAGGCCGTACCGGGTATCCGCACGCCCATGGACGGCATTCCCTTCACCACCTGCCAGCTCGTCACCCAGGTCCGCACCGCCGGGTTCACGCTGGGGATCGTGCGCGACAACCTGCGTCCGAACGCAAGCTGCGGCGCCAATATCGGCCTGGAGGAGGTACCGGAACGTCTTGCCTCCGGCGAGCAGATGGATGGCGTCTGGTTCGACAACCGGGAAGCGGCGCGCAAACACCAGGCGGAGATGCCACGGGTGGCGCCCGGCCGGTACTCCGGTCTCTGCGCCTCGCCGTTGCGCACCGGGCGGCTCGATCCGCCGGATGTCTGTCTGTTCTACGCCTCTCCGGGACAGATGATCCTGTTCATCAACGGACTGCAGTTCAAAGACTACCGCCGGTACGATTTCACCATCACCGGAGAGAGCGCCTGCGCCGACAGTTGGGGGCGGGCGCTGAGCACCCGCCAGACCAGCCTCTCGATCCCGTGCTATGCGGAGCGGCGCTATGGCGGCGTTGCCGACGACGAACTGCTGATGGCGTGCCCGCCGGACGAGTTCCTGCGCGGGGTCGAGGGGCTGAAAGGCCTCGGCAAGAACGGCCTGCGCTACCCCTACCCGCCGTTCGGCGCCTTCGCCGACCCGGCGATCGGGATGTCGAAGAGCTACGGCTGATCACCCTTGCCGATTTCCTCCCCGGCTTGTTCCGGGGCGGAAGCCGGGCGATCTCCCTGGGGGCGCTCAGCGCTGCAGCGCCCTCAGCCGCACCGTTCCCGCCAGCAGGAAACCCGCGACTCCGGCCAGGATCCACAGCGACAGATCGAAGCTGTGGGTCGCATCGTAGACCAGGCCGAGCAGGATCGGACCGCCGGCGCCGCCGACCTCGGCGGCGGAGAAGAACAGGCCGCTGGCCGTTCCCGCCCGCTCCTCGCCCACGCCTTCGGTCTCGACGAGGGTGAGGATCGCCACCGTCATCAGCGACGACCTGGCGATACCCTGGAGCGCGAGGCCGATGGTCAGTGCCGGCTGCCCCGAGGCCCAGAGCAGGACGCAGGCGATGAGCGCGGCCGCCGCCAGCAGGCCGAGCACCAGATGCCGGTGCTCCGGCGTGGCCAGGCGCGGGATGGTGAGCGAGGCGGCAATGCCGATCACCGTCGGCACGGTGGCCCAGTAGCCCGCCTCGACCGCCGTCATGCCGCCGACCCGAAGAATCTCCGGCAGCCAGTTCGCGAGACCGTGGTTGAGGGTGAAGATCGCCACGCTCATCGCCAGCAGGAGCCGAACCGCCGGCAGGCGCAGAAGCTCGCCGATCACCTCGCGCTGGGGGCGGGGCTTCGCGGCGCTCTTCGGCGGGTCGTGACGCCGCGCGGCCGGAAGGCTGGCGATGGCGAACCAGGTGCAGGCGCCGAACGCCGCCACCGCCGACCACAGCAGCAGCACCGCCCGCCAGTCGCCGCCGAAGGCCGGCATCAGCACCGAGTTGGTCAGCGACAGCGCGGCGATGGAGCCGAGCGCCGGGCCGGTTATGTAGATCCCCATCGCGAGGCCGCGGTCGCTGCCCTTGAACCAGCGGGCGATCTCCTTCGGTGCACCGGCCGATACGATCGGGCCGCCGATCCCGAAGATGGCGACGGCGACGAACATCATCGCGGCACTGTCGGCGAGACCGCGCAGCAGGCCCGACAGCGCGACGATCAGCGCCCCCAGGAAGATCGCCCGGCGCGCGCCCACACGGTCGAGGAAGCTGCCGCACGGGACCGCCGCCACGATGTAGGTGAGCTGCCAGATGCCGAGCACCGCCCCCATGGCGGTATGGCTGATCTCCAGGTCGCGGGTGACCGGGCCGACGATCGGGGCCAGGCCGGCGATGGTCAGGCCGAAGCAGAAATACGCGGTCCACACGCCAAACAGGATCGCCCAGCGGATCGGCGGCGCCGGGGGTACGGCGCTCGCCGCCGCGTCATCGCTCATGTGTCGGTCCCATGCGGTCTTCCGGGATGCCGGGGCCGCCTACTCGGCCGCCGTCGGCAGGACGTGATCCTTGAACCGCTCGCGCAGCGTCAGTTTCGACAGCTTGCCGGTCGCGGTATGGGGTAGATCGTCGACGAAAACCACGTCGTCCGGCAACCACCACTTTGCGACCTTGTCCGCCAGGTAGGCGCGCACCGCCTCCCGCGTCGTCGTCTCGCCGTCGGTCAGGCGGGCGACCAGCAGCGGACGCTCGCCCCATTTCGGATGGGATGCGGCGATGACCGCGCATTCGGCGATCGCCGGATGACCGAGAGCCGCGCTCTCCAGGTCCAGCGAACTGATCCATTCGCCGCCGGACTTGATGACGTCCTTGGTGCGGTCGACGATGTAGAGGAACCCGTGCTCGTCGATCCGCGCCACGTCGCCGGTGCGCATCCAGCCCTCGCCGTCGAACACGTCGGCGCTGGCGCCTTCGTCGCGGAAATAGCCGTCCATCACCCCGTGCCCTCGAACCAGCAGCTCGCCGAAAGCCACGCCGTCATGCGGCAGGCGCGCGCCCGAGTCGTCGACGATCTTCAACTCGCAGCCGAACATGCGCCGGCCCTGCCCGTTCTTCAGCGCCCGCCGATCCGCTTCCGGCAGGGCATCGAAGGACCTGCCCATCGTCGTGAGGGTGCCGACCGGGCTCATTTCGGTCATGCCCCAGCCATGGACCACTCGGACACCGAAATCGACCTCGAACTCGCGGATCATCGGTTCCGGCGCCGCCGATCCGCCGATGATCACCACGTCGAATCCGTCGGGCTTGCGCCCCTGGCGACGCATCTCGCCCAGCAGGCCGAGCCAGACCGTGGGTACGCCCCAGGCCGAGGTCACCGCCTCCTCGTCCATCAGGCGAAACAGGCTCTCTCCGTCGAGTTTCGGTCCCGGCATGACGATGCGCGTGCCGGTCAGCGGCATGGCGTAGGGCAGGCCCCAGGCGTTGACGTGGAACAGCGGCACCACCGGCAGGATGCTGTCGCGCGGGGTCAGCCCGACCTCGTCGGCGACCGCGAGCAGCCCGTAGGAATGCAGCAGGGTGGAGCGGTGGCTGTACAGCACGCCCTTGGGGTGCCCGGTCGTGCCGGAGGTGTAGCAGATGCCGCTGGCCGTCTTCTCGTCGAAGACCGGCCAGTCGATCTCGGCCGGGTGGTCGGCCAGCAAGCTCTCATAAGCGAGCGCGCCGTCGAGGCCGTGGGTTTCCTCTCCCATCACCACGAAGCGCAGGTCCGCCGGCAACCGGTCACGCAAGCCCGCGACCAGCGGCACGAATGTCGCGTCCAGGAACAGGATCCGATCTTCGGCGTGACCGATCATGTAGACGATCTGCTCGGCGAACAGGCGCGGGTTGATCGTGTGGCAGACGGCCCCCGACCCGGAAATTCCGTAGTACAGCTCGAGGTGGCGATAGCCGTTCCAGGCCAGCGTGGCGACCCGGTCCCCCGGCCCTATTCCGAGCCCGCTCAGGGCGTGGGCGAGCTGCGCCGCGCGGCCTGCCAGATCGGCGTAGGTATAGCGGTGGCGGTCGCCCTCGACCCGGGCGGAGACGATCTCCTGATCGCCCCTGATCTCTGCCGCGTAGGTGATGATGTCGGAGATCATCAGCGGCCGGTCCATCATCTGGCCGTACAGCAATTCCCGGTCCTCCCGTTTGTCTTTTCTTGGTTGTGCTTGCCCGCTACCTACGCCACCCCCTCGACGCTGTCGAGATCGCTCCCTGAGGAACGACGAACAGCCATGGCGTGCAGGGCATAGTCGATGGCGTTGCGTGCCCGGAACCGGTCGACGACATCATTGGGCAGATCGAACTGCGGTCTCGGCGTCGCATTGACCCGGGCGGGTATCCCGGGACCGGCGCCCACGCGGCCGAGCAGCGCCGCGATGTCGCGATCCAATGTCTCGACCGTCCCCACATGCCAGTATCCCGCCAGCGCCTGCGGCGCGTCGGCCGGGTCCGGCGCCAGGTACCGGGCCACCGGATCGGCTGTCGCCTCCAGATGGGCGTCGAGCGTCTCTCCGCGCAGATCCATCACGCCGGTCTTCCTCGCGAAGAAATACTCGGAGACCGCCCGATCCAGCGGGTCGCGCAGGAAGGCGATGCGACGGACCTCGCGGCCAGCGGCTTCCGGATACCGTTCCCACAGCCGGCAGCCGGGCACGTCGAAATGGCCACAGAGCAGATCCCGCCCCCCGATCGTATCGAGGTCGAACCGGCGCGCGCGGAAGCTTTCCGGATCCTCCCACTGCGCCCGATTTCGCGAGCTGCGAAGCCGATAGTCGCCGACGATGCGAAACGCTGTGGCCAGCATGACTCGGACGCTGTTACCCGCACATTTCGGGATGTGGTGAAAGATATGAAGCGGATCCATGCGTCCACGATAACCGCCCGAATGGCGCGGCCACCAGCCCGGCCGCGACGTCGCCACCAGGGGGCGGCCAGGGGAATGAATGGTCGACCGGGTTTTGCCAGTCGCCCCCGTCGACTATGGTCCGACGGCTCGCAGACGCCGCACCTCGCCCTCGATAGGCGGCGGAACGCGGGAAGGTTCATCAGCCGGATGTCGGGAATGACGGTTAGCGAGAAACTTCTGTCCCTGAGAAAGCGACTGGAGGACAGAACGGCGACGATCGGCGAGTGCCTCGAACTCGTTGGCGCATGCCGACAGTCCGGGCTGCGGTTCGACGCCCTCTACGTCCTGGATGCGGCGATCGTGCTGTACCCGACCGACGAGAACCTACGTCAGGCGATGGCCGATCTCCTGTCGGACCTGGACGGCGGCGCCATACTGGACCAGCTGATCGACGGCCTGCCCGATCGTGGCGAACGCCTGCGGGCATTGCGCGACCGGATCGACGAGGCCCTTGCCCCGCATCACGGCACAGACGCGCCGCGGCCGGCGTCGCGGCATTTCCGCCAGTGCGTCCTGATCAAGAACATCTGCCAGCGAATTCCGATCGCTCAGCCGGTCTGGAGACTGCTGGTGCGGATCTGCGACCATCACGGACGGCGCGCGGCAGAAGAGGCGTTCGGCGTACCCGTCGACCTGATCCGCATTTCGTCGGACCGGACGGTCGCGCTGCCGATCGGCGGCACCGACGTTCGCTTCCACATCTCGAGCGCCAGTGTCGGGTTCGAGCTCATGTACTTCTTCGCGTTCGAGCCCGGCATGGTTCGCTGGATCGCCGGGTTCGACCCTGGGGACACCTGTCTCGATATCGGCGCCAACATCGGCAAGTATTCGATCCTGTCCGCGGCGACCCGACGGTGCCGTACCTATGCCGTCGAGCCGTTCACTCCCAACGTCGTCGCCTTGCAGAACAACATTGCGCTCAACACGATCGGCGATCGGGTCTCCCTCCACCAGTGGGCAATCACGGATCGCACGGGTCCGGGCGAACTGTCCTATGAGAGCGAGGTGTCCGGCTCCGCGGCACAGGCCTTCGACGAGTCCGGCCGAGCCGGGCAGTCGACCGAGACGATCGAAGGCTACCGTCTCGACGACCTGGTCGCCGAGGGCAGGATCGAGACACCCAATCACATCAAGATCGACGTGGACGGCACCGAACACCGGATCATCGCCGGCATGAGGCGGACGCTCGCCGATCCGAACCTCAAGTCGATCCGCCTCGAGATCAGGCTCGACGACCCGCGCAATGCCGCCGCTCTCGACACCATCCGTCGACACGGCTTCGAGTGCGCGGTCGACGACGACAGCAAGAACCTTCTCTGCCTGAGACGATAGAGCGCGGTCGGTTCCGGTCGGCGCGATCCGAACCGTGAATCGCCCTGTAAGCTCCTAAAGAAAGAGCAAATTCACACGATCAGTGGTTTCCCGCTGATCGTGACTTGCTCCAGCCGGCCGGCGACCTTGGAGTCGGGGTCCTACTCCTCGGACTCGCGACGCGCGGTCGGCGCACCGCGAAACGGCACGACGGTTCCCCCGCGTTCGGCCGGTTCCGGTGGCGGGGACAGCGCCAGGGAAATCTCTTCCAGCGCTTCCTCAAGGTGGACCGGGAGAGCCAGGCCGACACCGCGCAGGTTGCGGGCCAGTCGCTCCGCCCCTTCCGCCAGTCCGTCATCGAGCGGAACCCCGGCCTCCTGAGCGAGAGTGGCCAGCTGCGCGATGGTCTGCACCATCAGGACGGCCCGGCGGTCGGCCGGCACCTCGACCCCCATGGTCAGGCGCGATGGCAGATCCTCCGGCGCATCAGACCGGGTGCCGGACGCCTGCGGCGAGGCAACGGTGTTTCCGGGGCGCAATGTAACAACGCGGTCATCCGTCACGTTCGCCCCCTCGCCCTTGTCGTAGCCGTCCCACCCGAATCGCCCCGATTCTAGGGAATCGGGCATGATCTGTCGATATCGGGGCATCGCAGGGGCGAAATCCAGCCCCATCGGGCCGCTGCCACCGGTTTCACATTGCGGTGAGGCCCCCTCGGATCGCGTGGTCGCCGCCCTGTCGGACCTCTCATCGACACCGGATCCGCGTTACCTTCGACGGGCCGGCGCCATGATCCGGCCGACTAGAGGAAAGCAATGCAATGAAAACTCTGATCAAGCTTACTGCTGCCAGCGTCCTCGGCCTCTCGATCGTCGGCGGCGCGGTCGCAGCCGACGTCATCGACGAGCGCAAGAAGGGCTTCAAGGGGCATGTCGAGAACATGAAGGCGGTCAAGGCCGCCGTTGAGTCGGGCGACGCCTCCACGGCGGTCGACCCGGCCCAAGCGATGCTCGCCTACGCCAAGCGCATCGAAAGCCTGTTCCCCGAAGGTTCCGGCGAAGGAGACACGCGCGCGCTCCCTGCCATCTGGTCCGACTGGGACGGCTTCCAGAAGGCCGCCGCCGACCATGTGGCCGCCGTCGAACAGCTTGTCGCCGCGGCGACGTCCGGCGACGCCTCCGCCGTCGGCGCGCAGCTTAAGGCGACCGGTGGCACCTGTGGCGCCTGTCACAAGGAGTACCGGGCGGAAAAGAAGTAACCTTACGTCTCGGATCAGCAGAGCGGCCGGCCTTCGGGCCGGCCGTTGCGTCTCAGCCGAGCAGGGTCAGGCCATAGGCCCCGGCGCCGCAGACCGCCAGAATGACCAGTGCGACCCACCAGGGAGTGCGTCGTACCCGCTGCGGCACCGCCGCCGGCGTCATGCGCTTCACCCCGGTGATCATCGGCAGGATCAGATCCTCGCGCAGAAACAGCAGATAGCCGATCACCGCCGCGACATGGATCCCCACCACGATCAGCAGAACATCGAACACCCGATGATGCCAGCCGGTCAGCGTGCCGGAGAGATCGTAGCCGACCAGGTGATAGAGCGGCCCCTCGTAGAGAATGTCGTCATTTGCGAACAGACCGAGCCCCGCCTGAGCGGCGATAAGCAGCAGCAGCGCCAGCACGGCCAGCGCGCCGAGCGGGTTGTGGCCGGCATGCTCGGGGTGGCGACCGGCCATCGTCTCCTTGAGATAGCCGGCGATCGCGCCCGGTCCGCGCACGAAGCTCGAGAACCGCGCGAACTCGCCTCCGATGATGCCCCAGACGATCCGGAAACCGACCAGTGCGAGCACCGTCAGACCGAGGCGTTCATGCCACTCGGTCATCCCCTCCTCTGCGGTGAACCACGAACCGGCGATGCAGAGCACGAGAGCCCAGTGGAAGATCCGGGTCGGCCGGTCCCAGACCCGAACCGGGACCGCGTCCGCCGGCGTGTCGTCATGCTCACCCATCGACCGCTCCTGCTCAGGTCTCCGCCATGAACGCGCGGTAGTCCTCCACGACTCCCGCAGCACTCGCCGCAACAAGTCTGGCGCCCGCCTCGGGAGACGCAAGGAAACTGTCGGCGGCGATCCGCCCGTCGGGATGAATCAGGCGATAGTCCTCGGCATCGTAGAACGGCCGCGGGCGCGGCGGTGCCGGATCCATCTCGACGGTCTTGATGTGATCGGGATAGGCGTACTGCGTGACCGACACTTCCGAAGGCGTGGCATGGTTGCCATCGCGGTCGCCATAGAGCTCCCCGCTGATCTCCTTGACGGCCGGGAAGGCGAACCAGTTCGCCAGCTTGCAACGCACATGCGGCTGATTGGGTCCGACCGCGAGGCTCTTCTCGGCATAGATTTCGCTGAAGGCGGCTCCGATCGTCGCGATGTTCCCGCCGTGGCCGTTCAGGAAATAGAACCGCTCGAACCCGCTGCGCGCGAGCGACAGCACGGTATCTCGGATCACCGCCATCAGCGTCGAGGGCCTGAGGGCGACCGACCCCGGAAACGCGAGGTGATGCTGCGCCATTCCGATGGAGATGGTCGGCCCGACCACGCAGTTCAGTGTCTCGGCGGCCCGGTCCGCGATCACCTCCGGACAGATCGCGTCGGTGCCGATCAGGCCGTTCGGGCCGTGCTGTTCGGTCGACCCGATGGGAAAGATGATGCCCCTGTTGTCGTTCAGGTAGGCTTCGACTTCCATCCAGGTCATCAGTTGCAGTCGCATTCCGATCTCCTCTCCAGTCCCCGGCCGATTGTTGCCCCGGCCGCTCATTGCCTCGCCGCCTGTCGCCCCGGCTCCTACTGCCCGGCGGCCAGCGCGCGTTCGATCCAGTCGGCGACGGCCAGAGCCTTGGCGTCCTCGCCGTAGCCGGTGACGATCTGCACGCCCAGCGGCAGCCCCTGATCGCCCTGTCCGGCCGGAACGGTCACGCAGGGCCAGCGCAGCAGCGTCCAGATCTTGTTGAACAGCGGGTCGCCGGTGCTTTCCAGCCCGACCGGCGCCTCGCCCGGGGCGGGTACGGTCAGGATCGCATCGATGCCATCGAGCCGGGCCGCAGCGTCGTTGCGAAAGCTGTCGGCATCCGCCTGAGCCTGATACAGCGCGACATCGTCCACCCCGCTGCCGGCGGCGATGGATTCACGATAGAACTCAGTGAGCTTGTCTGCGTGGTTCTCGTACTCCCAGGCCAGCGCCCGCGCCGCCTCCGCCGTCATGATCCGGGCATGGACGTCGTCCATCGCCTCGAACGCCGTCCAATCGACCAGGCCGACCACCGAGGCGCCGGCGGTCTGGGCGGCGATCCGCACCCGCTCAAGGGCCTCGCCGGCGTCCTCCTCGATGCGGTCGGCGAACGGGACGTGAATGGCCAGACGGGGTGCCGAACCGTCGAAACCGTCGAGGCGCGGCGCCGGTTCGCCGCGGAGCGCATAGTCGAAATGGGCGATGTCGGCCACCGAACGGGCGAAGACGCCGACCGTATCGAGGTAGCGAGAGAGCTCCTTCACCCCGCGCCGGTCGTGGGTCGCGAAGGTCGGCTTGAACCCGACCACGCCGCAATAGGCCGCCGGGCGGATCACCGATCCGGCGGTCTGCGTGCCAAAGGCCAGCGGAACCATGAAGTCGGCAACCGCCGCGGCGGAGCCGCTGGAGGAACCGCCGGGCGTGTGCTCGAGCCCGTTGGGATTGCGGGTCTTGCCCGGATTGCGCCAGGCGAACTCGGTCGTGACCGTCTTGCCCATGACCACGCCGCCCGCAGCCCGGGTCCGGGCAACCACCGCCGCATCGTCGGCCGGCTGATGGCCGACATAGATCGACGAGCCGTAGCCGGTCGGCATGTCGGCGGTGTCGATGATGTCCTTGACCGCCACCGGCAACCCGCCCAGCGGTCCCGAGGCGGCGGCCGCCCTCGCCGCGTCGCGGGCCTGCTCCGGATCCAGATGGATGAAGGCGCCGACCTTGGCCTCGCGCTCCGCGACCCGGTTCAGGCAGGCGTCCATGAGCGCCTCCGGGGTCAGGGTTCCGGCCTCCATCGCGCGCAGAGCCTCAAGGGCACCGAGACGGTTCGGGGCATCGGTCATGGCGGTCAGGCTCCGATCAGGTGAAGGACAATGTGGCGACGGTGCGGGCTGGCCCGATGCTCGTACAGGAAGATGCCCTGCCAGGTGCCGAGGGTCGGCCGCCCGCCGGCGACGGGGATGGCGAGGCTGGTCTGGGTCAGGGCGCTGCGGATATGGGCCGGCATGTCGTCCGGTCCCTCGGCCGCGTGACGGTAGAGCGTGGCATCCCAAGGGGCGATGCGCGCGAGGAAGCGGTCGAGATCCGCCAGCACGTCCGGATCCGCATTCTCCTGGATCAGAAGCGACGCCGACGTGTGCCGCACGAACACCGTCAGCAACCCGTCGCCGATCCCGGAATCCGAGACGAAGGCCCGCACCCGGTCTGTGATCTCGACCAGTCCCGGCCCCCGGGTGCGGATTTCGATCTCGCTCAGCGTCTGGCGGGTCACGTCGCAGGTGGAAATTGCGCGTTCGCTCAACACGATTGCCGAATCCGATCCGTCTTGCCGGTGGTCGCGAGGCTCTCTAGCCTGATTTCACCGTATCCCGCCGGAGCACCGGATGCCACGTCACATCGTATGCCTGACCTACGATTTCGATGCCCTGTCGCTGCCGATCGCCAAAGGAACCGTGACTCCGACCCCGCTGTCGCGCGGCGCGTACGGCCTGGTCGGGGTCGAACGCATCCGCCGGCTCCTGAAAACGCACCGCGTCCGCGCCACCTTCTTCGTCCCGGGGCACACGATCGAGAGTTTTCCCGATGCGGTCCGGTCCCTGGTCGATGACGGGCACGAGATCGCCTGCCACGGCTGGACCCACCGGCGGCCGTCCGACCTGTCGCGCAACGAGGAGCAGACGGAGCTCACGCGCGCCATCGGTGCCATCGAGCGTGCAACGGGCCGGACGCCGCGCGGCTACCGCTCGCCGTCCTGGGACCTGTCGGAGCATACGCTCGACCTGCTGCTCGATCTCGGGTTCGCCTATGACTCGAGCCTGATGGGCCACGATCACCTGCCCTACCGGCCGCGGCGCGGCGACACCGTGCCCCTGCTCGAGCCGGCGACGTTCGGCACGCCGGTGGATCTGATCGAGATCCCGGTCAGTTGGAGCCTCGACGACTACCCCCATTTCGAATGGAGCGTGACGTCCGGCGGTGCCTTGAATCCGGGCCTGATGTCGTGGCGCGCGGTTCTCGACAACTGGTGCGCCGATTTCGACTTCATGGCCCGAACGCATGACTGGGGCGTCATCACCTACACCTTCCATCCGTTCGTCTCCGGGCGCGGCCACCGCATGACCGCCATGGAGGCGCTGATTCGCCACGCCCGCGACGGCGGCGCCACCTTCGCGACCATGGAGGAGGTGGCCGCCGAGGCGGCCGATCGGATCGGACCGGCGATGTCATGACGGCTCTCTCGTGAGTCGGCAGGACGCCCTCGACGCCGGGCTGCGTGCGCTCGCCGAGAGCGACCCGGACATCGCCGCGGCACTGCGGGAGGCCGGCACCCCCGAACCGCGCATCCTCGAGCCGGGATTTCCGGCGCTGATCCGCATCATCGTCGGCCAGCAGGTTTCGACCGCGTCGGCGGCCGCCATCCTCGGGCGGCTGACGGACGCCGGCGGCCTGGATCCCGCCCGCTTCGCCGGACTGGACGACGCCATCCTCGGATCGATCGGCTTCTCGCGGGCGAAGATGCGCTACGGGCGGGCGCTGGCCGCGCGGGTCCTCGACGGGTCGCTGCCGCTCGACCGGATGTCGGCGGCTGATCCCGAAGGCGCCGACGCGGCCCTGAGATCGGTTCCGGGGATCGGACGCTGGACCGCCGAGGTCTATCGCATGTTCGCCCTCGGCGACCCGGATGTGTTTCCGTCCGGAGACGTCGCCCTGCGCGAGGCGGTGCGGATGCTGCGAGACCTCGCGGACCGTCCGGACGTCGCGGCCTGCGATGCTGTCGCCCTGGACTGGGCACCGAACCGCAGTGCCGCCGCGCATCTTCTCTGGCGGCTCTATCGGATCCGCCGCGGCGTCGCCGTGCTCGGCGCCGACCGGTGAGATATGCCACGGTTTCGGCTGATCGCTGGCGGTCGGCGGAACCGTCTGATATCCTTAAATTTAGACAATTCGTGTTAAGAATACACTCGGGTACCTGGGACGTGGGCAGGATTGGGGTCATGCCGGAAGGAGCCGCGCGGGATCGCGTCGGAAGCGGCGAGGTGCATTCTCGGTGTACGGCGGCCGCCTCTGCAGTGCACGGTCGACGATGATGCCAGCAGACATTAGGGTCTCTGTGTCGAACGCCGCTCTGCCGCCCGCGCTCGACCTGATCGACGACGCGTTCCTGCTGCTCGACGCGGACGATCGCGTCGTCTGCTTCACGGCGCCGGTCCTGACCTTCTTCCCCTACCTGCGGGATCACCTTCGCCCGGGGGTCCCGTTCGCCGACCTGGTCGAGCTGGACGTGGACGCGAAACGCGACTCCCGCTTTCCCCGCGAGGCCGACACGTGGCGGGATCGGCGGATGAACGCCCACCGTGAACGCCGAGGCCGGCTCGACGAGCGCCTGAGCTCCGGGCGCTGGGTTCGGGTCATCGACCACGAGACCGCCGACGGCGGGCGCATCGTCCACTACCGCGACGTCACCGACGACCGGCGAAACGTCGAGGACTCCGCCCGCTTCACGGCGCTGCTGCGCAGTACGTTGGAGAACATCACTCAGGGGATCTGCGCCTACGACGCAAATTTCCGCCTCCTGACCTGGAACAGCCGGTTCTTCGAGCTGCTGGACCTGCCGGCCACCTTCTCCTCCACCGGCACGCCACTGGCGGACATCGTCAGGCACCTTGCCGCAGCGGGCGAGTTCGGCGAGGGCGAGCCGGAGGAACTGGCCACCGGCGTCATCGAGATGATCAGGACAACGCCGGGCACGACCTACCAGCGCCGAAGCCGCAGCGGCCGGCTTCTCGAGGTGCGCATCACGCCCAGCCCCGAGAGCGGCGTCGTCATCGTCTTCGATGACATCACCGTCCGTGACGAGGCCCAGCGCGCCTTGCGCGAGAGCGAGGAGCGCTATGCCCTGTCCGCGGCCGGCGCAAATGACGGCCTCTGGGACTGGGACCTGGCCAACAACACCATATTTCTGTCGCCCCGCTGGAAGGAGATGCTCGGCTACACACCGGAGGATGTCGGCGACGGCGCGGAAGAGTGGTTCAGCCGAATTCATCCCGAGGACGTCCAGCGCGTGACCGCCCAGCTCGATGCGCATCTGAGCGGCGCGGTCGCCAATTTCGAGAGCGAGCACCGGGTCCGCCACCGCGACGGCACCTACCGTTGGATGCTGGTTCGCGGCCTCGCGGTGCGCGACGAGACCGGTCACGCCTACCGCATCGCCGGCTCGATGACCGACATTACCGATCGCAAGCGCGTCGAGGAGCAGTCGATCCACGACGCCCTGCACGACAACCTGACCGGACTGCCGAACCGGACCCTGTTCCTGGAGCGCGTCCGGCAGGCGCTGGCCCGCCACAGGCGCAATGCCGCCGCCAGCTTCGGCGTGGTCTATCTCGACCTGGACCGCTTCAAGGTGGTCAACGAGAGCCTCGGGCATATCCACGGCGACGACCTCATCATCGCCGCCGCCCGTCGCCTGGAGCACAATCTCAAGTTCGGCGACACCGTGGCCCGGCTCGGCGGTGACGAGTTCGCCGTGCTGCTGGAGGACGTGAACGACAAGAACGAGGCGCTCGGGGTCTGCGACCTGCTGCAGAAGGCGCTGTCCTCCCCGTTCACCCTCAGCGGCAAGGAGATCTTCGCCACCGCATCGATGGGCGCGGCCCACTCCTCCCAGGATTACGGCCGCCCCGAGGACATCCTGCGCGATGCCGAACTGGCCATGTACCGCGCCAAGGAACTTGGCAAGGCCCAGGCGGTCGCCTTCGACGCCGCCATGCGCGGCAACACGGTGACGCCGCTGGACATGGAGACGGATCTGCGCCGGGCCATCGAGCGCGGCGAGATCACCCTGCGCTACCAGCCTATCGTGTCGCTGGCGAGCGGCCGCATTCAGGGCTTCGAGGCGCTGTCCCGATGGACACACAAGGAGCGCGGCGAGGTGCCGCCGGCCGATTTCATCCCGCTCGCCGAGGAAACCGGGATGATCGTCGAGCTCGGCCAGTGGGTACTGCGCCGGGCCTGCGAGCAGATGATGTCCTGGCAGGAACGCTTCGTCGGGCCGGGACCACTGGAGATGAGCGTCAATCTGTCCAGCCGGCAGTTCAACCAGTACGATCTGGTCCGCATGGTGACCAACAGCCTGGAAGGGACGGGCATGGACCCGAGCCTGCTCAAGCTGGAGATCACCGAGAGCGCGCTGATGGAGAACGCGCACCTCTCGGCTCAGATGCTGCAGCACCTCAAGGAGTTGAACATCCAGGTCTGCGTCGACGATTTCGGGACCGGCTACAGCTCGCTGTCCTACCTGCACACCTTCCCGATCGACACGCTCAAGATCGACAAGTCCTTCGTCCAGGACATGGGGCGCAACCGGCACAATCTTGAGATCGTGCGCACCATCTCCCTGCTCGCCCAGAACCTCAGACTGGACGTGATCGCCGAAGGCGTCGAGACTCCCGAACAACTCGCGCAGTTGCGGGCCATCGGCTGCGGCTACGCCCAGGGCTATCTGTTCGCCCCTCCCCTGGACGTCGACGGAGTCGAGAGGCTGCTGCGCGAGAACCGAAGCTGGTAGAGGCTCGACGCGATGCGCCGGTTCGACGTGTATTTTCTGCAGAAGCGTGCCGCCTCCGGGTGGGAGACGCTGGAACGTGCCCAGAGCGCGTCGGTGCTGGTGTCTTCCGTGGTCCAGGCGTTCGACGGCGAGGAGGACGCCGAACTGAGAGTCGTCGGCGGCGACTGGAACGCGACCATCGGCGAGTGGGAATTCAGTCAGATCTTCTTCGTGGACCGCGCGTCGATCGACCTGGCCCTGGCCGAGCCGTCGGAGGCGACACGCGGTGAAGATGGGACGAGCGCGGACGACCGCGCGCTCTGGGCCGCTCCCGCCGCCGCCCCCACCGAGGCGGCGGCGGACGAGCGGATTGCCGACGAGGAGCCGGCGGCGCAGTCGGGCGGCGGCTTCGCTGACGCCATCCACGCCGCCCGCGAAGTGGCCGACCGGGCCGACGGGGAGCAGGGCGAGGATCAGCTCGAGGCCCGCCTGCGCGCCAATGCCGAACCCGAGACGCGGCACGACGAGGCCGGCCGTCAGCATTTGACGCCGGACGATGACGAGACCACCAACGAGGACCTGCGGTCTCTTGGTTTCACGCGAACCCCTCTCGGACTTGAGGAGCCGGTCGGCCCGCCGCCCGACTTCCGTCCGGAGCCCCGCCGCCGGGGCCGCGCGTTCTTCATGATCGGCACGGTACTGATCTCGCTGATCCTGATCGTCGGCGCGGCGATCGCCTTGATGATCGCCTTCAAGGTTGACCCCGCCCCCCGCTACATCGGCATGTTCAAGGAGTGGCGGGCGGCGGCCATGGACGGCGAACAGGCCGGGGCGCCGACCGCCGACATGGTCATGCCGCAGACCGTCGGCGACAGCCAGGCCCACAAGGGGGTCGCATCGGCCCTTCGGGGACGCTGGTCCTACGGCGATTGCCGCGAGGAGTTCATCGAGTTCGGGTCGGACGGTTTCGTGGTGAAGGCGAAGGGCCGCGATCCCTCCATCGAGGTGCCGGTCTCCGAGACCCTGGAGGACGAGTACACCTGGTACATCCGCCGTTCGACGGATCTCGTCGAGCATTTTCAGAAGCTTGGCCCTGACGACATCCAGATGATCGGCGATACCACGCCCGTCGGTTTCACCCAGCGCACCTCCGAGGTCTTCACCCGCTGTCGGCAGTGACCGCGCGGAGCAGAGCACGAGCGGAGCTCCGACCATGGCCGTTCTCGACTGGCATGCCGATCGCGGGACGCACCCCGATCTCGCCCTGCTCGACCGCGCGCCGGAGAGTGCCGGCATAGACCTGCGGGCGGTCCGGCTGTACCGCCTGGGACGGGTCCGCGCCGAAATGGCGAAACGCGGGATCGCCGCCCTGATCCTGAGCGACGCGATCAACATCCGCTACGCGACCGGCACCCGCAACATGCAGGTCTTCACCAGCCGCAACCAGCCGTCGCGCTATCTGCTGCTGACGGAGAGCCGGTCGATCCTCTACGAGTTCACCGGTGCCATGCATCTCGGCGAGGGTTACGAGACCGTCGACGAGGTGCGGCCGAGCGCCACCGCCAGCTTCGTCGCCGCCGGTCCCGCAGTCGCGGACCGCGAGCGGGACTGGGCGCGCGACATGGCGTCGACGCTGCGCGAGCTTTGCGGGACCCGTCCTGTGGTCGGTGTCGAGCGTCTGAACGCCGGCGTGGCGGTTGCACTGGCCGACCAGGGTATTCGCCTTGTCGATGCCCAGGAGCCGGTCGAGATGGCGCGCTGCATCAAGTCGCCCGAGGAGATCAAGTGCGTGCGCTCCTCGCTGCGCGCGACCGAGGCCGGCGTCGCCGACATGCGCGCCGCCATCCGCCCGGGCCTGACCGAAGCGGAGCTGTGGTCGGTGCTGCACCGCTCGGTGATCGCCGCCAACGCCGATTACTGCGAGACGCGGCTGCTGAACTCCGGTGCGCGGACCAACCCGTGGTTCCAGGAAACGTCGTCGAAGGTCATCGCCGCCAACGAACTGATCGCGTTGGACACCGACGTTGTCGGCTGTCACGGCTACTACAGCGACTTCTCCCGCACCTTCCACGCCGGCCCTGACACGCCCACGGAACACCAGCGCACGCTGTACAGGACCGCGCATGAGCAGGTGCACCACAACATGGACGTCATCCGGCCCGGCATGACCTTCCGGGAGTATTCGGAACTGGCGTGGGACATCCCCGAGGACTACGCCGACCACCGCTATTATCTCTCCGCCCATGGCTGCGGCATGTCGGGGGAATACCCCTACCTCTATCATCGCGCCGATTTCCCCGATGCCGGTTATGACGGGGTGATCGAGCCCGGCATGACCCTCTGCGTCGAGAGCTTCATCGGTCACAACGCCGGCGGCGAGGGGGTCAAGCTGGAACAGCAGATCCTGGTGACGGACACCGGAATCGAGTTGCTCAGCGACTTCCCGTTCGAAGAGGCGCTGCTGCGGTAGCGCGCGTCGGGCCCGACCGCCTGGAAGGACAGCCCTCCATGCTGCAGATCTTCGACCTCGCGGCGATCGCCGCCGCCCTGCTCGCCGCCTGGTTCTGGTATCGCGCCGGCGGCGATCCGCCGCGTCGGGTGACGCGGGACGAGGAACTGGATGCGGCCGACATCAACCGCATCGTCGTCGCTCTGCATCGGGCCGCCATTCTCAACCGGCGCGCGGCGATCGCCTCCGCCGCCTCGGCGACGATGATCGCGCTGCGTCTCGTGGCCTCCTGGATCGTGCTTGGGGCCTCAAAGGGATAGGAACGATCGCACGCTTAGAACAACGACCCCTGCGCCGGCCTCGGCGTCTCGACCGGAGTCGGAGGATCCACAGGGTCGGCGAGTCCCGGATCGTCGTTCCGCACGTTCCCGACGCGCCGGTCGACCGGGAAGGCCTCGATCGCGTCCGGGTCGCAGGGCCGCATCAGCTGTCCGGCCTCCCTCGCCTCTGCCCCCATCCAGGTCGCGAAGGCGTCCTTCTCGAACAGCATCACCGGCATGCGGTGATGAATGTGAGCGATGGCCGCGTTCGCTTCGGTGGTCAGGATGGTGAAGGTCTCCAACGCGCTGCCTTCGCCGGTGCCTTCCCACAGCTCCCACAGCCCGGCAAAGGCGAAGGGCGCGCGGTCGCGGCGCACCACCCGATAGGGCTGCTTGATCCCCGCTTCGGTGCGCCACTCGTAGAACCCGTCCGCCGGGATGACGCAGCGCCGGTAGCGGTAGGCCGCGCGGAACGCCGGCTTTTCCGTCACGGTCTCGGAGCGGGCGTTGATCATCTTCGCGCCGATGTCGATGTCCTTGGCCCAGGCCGGCACCAGACCCCAGCGCATCATCGCCAGCACCCGGTGCTGTCGCCGCCCGGTGTCGTCATCCAGCTTTATCACCGGCGCTGCCTGGGTCGGCGCCATGTTCCAGCGCGGCTCCAGGTTCAGGGCCGTGTCGACATCGAACAGCCGGCGCATGGCCTCCGGCGCGGTGGTGATGCTGTATCGTCCGCACATGATTGAACGTTCCGGCCCCGCGCATGATGGCGTCGCTTGGCGCCGTCGGACGCCGCGTCTACGATCTCCAAAACAACCGCGAAGTCATGAGGCAGGCAATGGCGAAGTTTGGAATCGGACAGGGAATGAAGCGCTCCGAAGACCAGCGGTTCCTCACCGGCACCGGACAGTACACCGACGACCTTGTCTTCGACGGCGCCCTGCAGGCCTACATCCTGCGCAGCCCGATCGCCCATGGCGACATCACCGCGCTCGACGTCGGCGCCGCCCGGACCGCCGCCGGCGTGCACGCGGTCTACACTGCCGCCGACATCGCCGCCGACGGTCTCAATCCGTTGCCCTGCGAGGCGCTGCTGAAAGGCCGCGACGGCAAGCGCGCCGTCGGCCCCGACTATCCGTTGCTGGTAAGGGACCGGGTGCGCCATGTCGGCGATGCGGTGGCGATGATCGTCGCCGAGAGCCTGGATCAGGCGCGTGACGCGGCCGAACTGATCGCGGTCGACTACAGAGAACTGCCGGCCGTGCCCGGGCTCGCCGCCGTCGAGACGGGCGCCACGGTCTGGGAGCAGGCACCGGGCAACCTCTGCCTCGACTGGGAGACCGGCGACGCCGCGGCGGTCGAGGCGGGTTTCGCCAGGGCGGCAAAGGTGGCCGAACTGACCCTGGTCAACAACCGCATCGTCGTGAACTCGCTCGAGCCGCGCGGCGCGGTCGGCGTGGTCGACGAGGCGACCGGCGCGCGCACGCTCTACGTCTCGACTCAGGGCCCGCACGGTGTGCGCGACGTCATCGCCAAGGTCCTCAACATCGATGCGGGCGGTTTCCGCTGCGTCTCGCCGGATGTCGGCGGCGGCTTCGGCATGAAGATCTTCCCCTACCGCGAGCACGCGCTGGTGCTGTGGGCTGCGGGCAAACTCGGCCGGCCGGTCAAGTGGATCGCGGAACGCGGCGAATCCTTCATCTCCGACACCCAGGGTCGCGACCACATCTCCCATGCCCGGCTGGCGATGGACGCCGAGGGACGGTTCCTGGCGTTGTCCGTCGATACGAAAGCCGATCTCGGCGCCTACCTGTCGCTCTACGGGCCGGCCATCCCGACCGTGGCCGGCTCCGGCATGCTCGCCGGACTCTACGCGACGCCGGCGATCCACGTCCGGGTGCGGAGCTATTTCACCAATACCCTGCCGGTCGACGCCTATCGCGGCGCCGGGAGGCCGGAGGCGGCCTACCTGGTCGAACGCCTGGTCGACGTCGCGGCCCGGGTCGCCGGCCTGCCGCGCGACGAGATCCGCCGGCGGAACTTCATTCCCGCCGCGTCCATGCCCTTCACCACGGCACTCGGCGAGACCTACGACAGCGGCGACTTCACCGCCCACCTGGACAAGGCCCTGGCTGCGGCCGACTGGGCGGGGATAGAGGCGCGCCGGGCCGAGAGCGCCAGGGCCGGTCGGCTGCGCGGCATCGGCATCTCCACCTATGTGGAGGCCTGCGGCGGCGGTGGGCCCGAATGGTCCGATATCCGGATCGAGCCGGACGGCACCATCGTCGTGCCGATCGGCACCCGCTCCACCGGCCAGGGCCACGAGACCGCCTATTCCCAGTTGGTCAGCGAGGCGTTCGGTGTCGACAACGAGCAGGTGAAGGTGATCCAGGGCGACACCGCGGCGATCGAGAAAGGCTCGGGCACCGATGGCTCGCGCTCCCTGCCGGCCGGCGGATCGGCACTGCACATGGCGATCCAGACGGTTTCGGCCAAGGCGAGGATGCTGGCCGGCTACCTGCTGGAGGCGGCCGACGCCGACCTGGAGCTGGCCGACGGCCGCTTCACCGTGGTCGGCACGGACAGGTCGATCACGCTGGCCGACCTCGCCAAGGCGGCCAACGATCCTGATCGGCTTCCGGAAGGCATCGATCCGGGGCTGGAGGCCAAGGAGATGTATACGCCGGCCGCCTCGACCTACCCCAACGGCACCCATGTCTGCGAAGTCGAGATCGATCCGGATACCGGCGTGGTCGACCTTGTCCAGTTCACCGTGGTCGACGATTTCGGCGAGGTGGTGAACCCGGTGCTTCTGGAGGGCCAGGTGCATGGCGGCGTCGCCCAGGGCGTCGGACAGGCTCTGTACGAGCACACGGTCTACGACGAGAGCGCGCAGCTTGTGACCGGCTCGCTGATGGACTATTGCCTCCCCCGGGCCGACACGGTTCCGCCGGTGCGTTTCTCCATGAGTCCGACGCGCTGCGCCACCAACCCGCTCGGGGTGAAGGGCTGCGGCGAGGCCGGCGCCATCGGCGCGCCGCCGGCGGTGATCAACGCGGTCCTCGATGCCCTGGCTCCGGTCGGGGTGACCGATATCGACATGCCGGCGACCCCCGACCGCATCTGGGCGGCGATCCAGGCGGCCCGACCGGCAGCAGCAGCGGAGTAGACCTGATGCCAGAACGCAGCGCGATCGACCCGGCCGACCGGGGCGCTCTGCTCGACGCCGTCGCCGCCCTGACGCGCGAAGCGGGGGAAATCATCCTCCCCTACTACCGCGCCGAGATCGACGTGATCGACAAGATGGACGGCAGCCCGGTGACCGCCGCCGACCGCGCCGCCGACGCCCATATCGTTCCCGCGCTGAAGCATCTGACGCCCGGCATCCCCGTGGTCGCCGAGGAGAGCGTGGAGGCAGGCGACATCCCCGATGTCTCAGGCGGGCGGTTCTGGCTCGTCGACCCTCTCGACGGCACCAAGGAATTCATCAACAAACGCAACGATTTCACCGTCAACATCGGCCTGATCTGGGACGGCGAACCGGTGCTCGGTGCGGTGCATACCCCGGTCGACGGCATGGTCTGGGCCGGCGCGGTCGGTCACGGCGCCTGGGAGGAGACGGCCGAAGGCACCCGCACGCCGATCGCGGTGCGCGCGCCTGGCACCGACGGGCTGGTCATCGTCGCCAGCCGCAGCCACCGCAATCCCGAGCTCGAAGCCTATATCGACACCCTGCATGTCAAGGAGAGCGTCTCGCGCGGGTCCGCACTGAAGTTCTGCATCGTCGCTCGCGGCGAGGCGGACCTGTATCCGCGCACCGGTCCGACCATGGAATGGGACACCGCCGCCGGTCACGCGGTCCTGCTGGCCGCCGGCGGATCGATGACCAAGTTCGACGGCACGCCGTTCGACTATTCCAAGGCGGAGTTCCGCAACGGGCATTTCATCGCGCGCGGTCTGCCCGGAGGCGGGTGAGCGATGCGGCCGCACGCCGTCCGCCTGTTCCTGCAGGCGTTCCTGTTGGCGGTGCCGGCGTGGCTGACGACCGCCGCACATGCCACGGAGCCGCGTCACCCGATCTCCGAGAGCCTGACGATCGACCAGGTGCTGCCACCGAAACCGTCGGTCGGCGGCACCGCACCGCAAGCGGGCGCGCCCCCGTCGCCGAAGGAGCCGGTCGAGAGCCGGTCGCGCCAGCCGACCCAGCCGCCGCGGATCGAGGCCAACCCGAAGCCGACCCCGCCTCCGCCGATTGAACCGATGACCACGCCGACCCCGCCATCGCGACCGAACGCTCCCATCGGCACCATCGACCCCCGCCCCGGCACCACCCGCAAGCATCCGGGAACCATCCAGGCGAAGTGAGGGTGACGACAGCAGCCGCCGATCTCCCCTGTCCTGCTCCCGGCCATGAGACGGAGCCCAGATCGCCGGCTGCTACGGCACTGGCCGATAGCATGACGGTTTCCGGCTAGGTGCGATCGCTTCAGATCGAAACGATCTGAAGCGTGAATCGCCACCTAAATCATTATAAACAGAGCAAATTCACACGATCAGATGTTTCCCTCTGATCGTGATTTGCTCTATCGGCACCCTGGGTCCCGTGTCAGGCCCGGGAAGTCGACAAAGAGTACCTCAGTTCTTCTCCTCTCATGCCTCCATCGCCACCTGGCGGATGGCGGCGATGGCGGTCTCGATGTCGCGGTCGTCGATGTCGAGATAGGTCACCGCCCGCAACACGGTCGGCTGCACCGCGCTGATCTTCACCTCGTGCTCGGCCATCAGGCGGCGCGAGAATTCCGGCGCGTCGATCCCGGTGCCGGCGACGTCGAAGAAGACCATGTTGGTCTCGACCGAGTCCGGATCGACCGAGATCCCGTCGGCATCCTCGATCCCCTCGGCGATGCGCCGGGCGCGGGCATGGTCCTCGGCCAGCCGGTCGACATGGTGGTCGAGAGCATGGATACCGGCCGCCGCGACGATGCCCGACTGGCGCAGGGCGCCGCCGAACTGGTGCTTGAAGCGCCAGCACTCCTCGATGAAGTCCTTCTCGCCGGCCAGCACCGCGCCGATCGGGCAACCGAGCCCCTTGGACAGGTCGATCCACACGCTGTCGCAGTCGGCGGCGAAATCGGCGAAGGAGATGCCCGCGGCCACGACCGCGTTGGGCAGCCGCGCACCGTCCATATGCACCCGCATCCCACGCGCGTGCGCGGTCGCCGCGACCTCCGTGAGGGTCTCCAGCGGCCAGATCGTGCCGCCCGCCATGTTCGCCGTGTTCTCCACCGAGACCAGCTTCTGACGCGGCATGTGGCGCGACTTCGGGCGGATCACCGCCTCGACCTGGGCGCCGGTGAACCAGCCCTTGGTGCCCTGGATCGTGCGGGTCATCACGCCGGCGAGCGCGCCGGGGCCGCCGACCTCGTAGTGCAGGGCGTGGCTATGCTCCTCCAGGATGATCTCGTCGCCGTGGTCGCACCACACGCGGTAGGCGATCTCGTTGCACATGGTGCCGCTGGGCAGGAAGACGGCCGCCTCCTTGCCCAGAAGTTCCGCCACCTTGTCCTGCAGGCGGATCGCCGTCGGGTCCTCGCCGGCCTGCTCGTCGCCCACCTCGGCCTCGGCGATCGCCTTGCGCATCGCGGGCGTCGGCCGGGTGGCGGTATCGCTGTGCAGGTTGACGCGCGGCTGGGCTGTGGGATGCGACGAGACCATGGGATGGCTCCGAAGTTGATGGTGACGGTTGCGGAACGCGAGGCGCGTCCACACCTTAGTGCGGCGATCGATCGAGGAGAAAGACCGGATGTCCGACAGCCGCGCGATGACGCGCCGCCCCCTTCCCTTCAAGCTCTCGGCGCCGGAGAACGACCGGCTGGCGGTGCATGTCGTCTATGCGCTCTACGCGGCCAGCCTGATCTTTCAGATTCCCTCGATGTTCGGGGTCATCCTGGCCTATCTGAAGCGCGACGACGTGCGCGACACCTACCTGGAGACCCATGTCCGCTGGCAGATCCGAACCTTCTGGATCTGGCTGCTGATGACGGTCGTCGGCAGTCTGACCTGGTGGGTTCTCGGACTGGGCTTCCTGGTGCTCGGCTTCGCCTATCTCTGGCTCATCTACCGCATCGTGAAGGGCTGGCTGAAACTCTCGAACGGGGAACCGATCCTGCGCCCGGGGGACTTCTTCTAGAGCGCGAATCACACGGCCGGATGTTTCCATCTGGCCGTGATTTTCTGACCTTGGTTTTCTCCAGCGGGCTCTACACGTTGCTGTCCGGGAAGCTGTCCTTCTTGCGGGCCATGTAGTCGATCAGCGCCTCGTCCACCGCCGGGTCGAGTGCCGGCGGCTCGTACTCGGCCAGGGTCTTGGCGACGAGGCCGGCGGCGCGTCGATAGGCGTCGTTCCCGCCCTCCGAGCTCCACTGCTCATAGGTCGCGTTGTCGGCGATGGAGGAGCGGTAGAACGCCTTCTCGAAATTCGCCTGGGTGTGGCCGCAGCCGAGAAAATGGGCGCCGGGGCCGACATCGCGGATGGCGTCCATCGCCTGCCCGTTCTCGCTGAGGTCCACGCCTTCCAGCATGGTGCGCATCATGGCGCACTGGTCAGCGTCCATCATGAACTTCTCGTAGGAACTGACCAGCCCACCTTCGAGCCATCCGGCCGCGTGCAGGACGAAATTCACCCCGCCGAGCACCGTCGGCAGGAGGGTGTTGGCGCTTTCGTAGGCGGCCTGGGCGTCCGGAACCTTCGAGCCGCAGAGCGAGCCGCCGGAGCGGAACGGCACGTTCAGGCGGCGGGCGAGCTGGGCGCAACCATAGAGCACCAGCGCGGGTTCCGGCGTGCCGAAGGTCGGCGCGCCGGACTGCATCGAGATCGACGAGGCGAAGCTGCCGAAGATCACCGGCGCGCCGGGGCGGCAGAGCTGGGCGAAGGCCATGCCGGCCATCGCCTCGGCAAGGGTCTGGGCCAGCGTGCCCGCCACCGTCACCGGCGACATGGCCCCGGCCAGGATGAACGGCGTGGTGATCACCGCCTGGTTGCTGCGCGCGTAGTTCTTCAGCGCGCCGAGCATGGTGGCGTCCCAGGTCATCGGCGAGTTGGCGTTGATCAGGGAGACCAGCACCGTGTTGTTGTCCACGAACTCGGCGCCGAAGACGATCTTCGCCATCTCCAGCGTATCCAGCGCCCGCTCCGGATGGGTGACGGAGCCCATGAAGGGTTTGTCCGAGTACTTCAGGTGAGCGTACACCATGTCGAAATGGCGCTTGTTCACCGGCAGGTCGACCGGCTCGCACACGGTACCGCCGGAATGGTGCAGGCCCGGATGGCTGTAGGCCAGCTTCACGAAGTTGCGGAAATCCTCGATCGTCGCGTAGCGTCGGCCGCCGTCGATGTCGCTGACGAAGGGCGGACCATAGACCGGGGCGAACACGGTGTTGCCGGCACCGATCTCGACCGACCGCTCCGGATTGCGGGCATGCTGGGTGAAAGTCGCCGGCGCCGTTCTGATCAGCGCGCGGGCCAGGCCGCGCGGCATGCGGACCCGCTCGCCGTCGATGTCGGCGCCGGCGTCGCGCCACATGTCCAGCGCCTCCGGATCGTCGCGGAACTCAATGCCGATCTCCTCCAGGATGGTTTCGGCATTGTTCTCGATGATCTCCAGCCCCTCCTCCGACAAAACCTCGAAGGTGGAGACCCGGCGGCTGATGAAGGGGGTGTAGACGGTCGAGGGACGCCCCCGGGCAGCCCGCCGCGCGTCGCGGCCGCCGCCGCGGACCCGCCGCTCGCGCCCACCGGTTGCCCCGTCGGTGGCGCCGTCCGTGGCCAGTTCCACATCCGCTACCGCGGCCAGATCGTCGCTCATGATCCGTCTCCAACGCCCAAGCTGTTCAAGCATGATGCGCCGTCCACCGAGGCTTTCTTCGCCGCGCGCGACAGGAATCCGTCGCCCTCGGACCACGTGCGCCCGGCGAGCCCATCGGCACCTCCGGGCATCGTGACTTGCCGGCCGGTGGGCGCGGTGCGAGACTTTCGCCCTAACCGAGAACAATGGGCGGCCCCGCGTCCGGTCGGTCCCGCCCGAGGGAGGTTCCCATGGGCTTGCATCCCCCGCTGATTCCCGCTGCGGTCGTGGCCGCGCTGCTGGCGCTCGCGTCCCCGGCCACGGCAGACAGGGCCGATACCGGCGCCCTGCCGCCGCAGGTGCTCGGGCTCGTCGCCCACGCGACGCCGATCCCGCTCAGCTGCGACGGCACGGCCTGCCAGGCTCTCGTCTCGTCCTTCTGCCTGCAGGAAGACCGGCCGCCGCCGGCCGACGGTCAGGCGTACGAGACGGCCGGTGCCGGCGACGTGACGCTCGTCGTGCGCGGGACCGATGGCCGGGAGCGCGAGTTCTCCGGCGCCGGTCTGCTGCGTTATGTCAGCGACGGCGGCTTCACCCGCACGCGCATCTCGCTGCCGGCGACCCGCCTCGCCTCACTCGACGCGACCGAGGTCGCCGTGCGGATCGCACCGATGGTGTCGCTGGTGCCGGTGACCGCGACGCCGGTGCCCGCGGCGATCGCCGAACGCGACGCGGAGACGGCCTTCGGCCCACGGCGCTTCACCGCGGAGGGCTTCTTCAATCCCGGCACGACGCGGCCGGATGCGGCGGTGACGCTCACCCGTATGATCGACGCCCTGCCGGCGGCGGTCTCCGGCGGCGTGGACCCGAATGCCGTCGACCCGTTCAAGCGCGCCGCGCTGTGGGACCGGGTCGCCGGCTCCGGCACCCTTAAGGGCCTGTCCGCCGACGGCCTCGACCGGGCCAGGAGCGAACTCGACCGTTGCGGCCAGTTCGCCGAGATGGGCTTCAAGCTGACCCTGCGCGGCTGCCTGGAAGGCGCCCACGACCGCACCATGCGCGAGTTGAACGAGGAATTGTGGGACGCCGAGGTCGGCTTCTGACCGGCAACATGCCGGTGGAATGAAATATTCCTGGAAGCGATTCCAGCCACCGCTACCCTGCGGGTCGACGATCTAGCGACCACCCGCAGGGGCTCCCATGCGCATTCTCGTAACCGGCAGCAGCGGCCACCTCGGCGAAGGCGTGATGCGCACGCTCGCCGCCGGACCGCACCGGAGCATGGGCCTCGACATCAAGGCGGGCGCGTATACCGACATCGTCGGCTCGATCGCCGATGGCGGTCTGGTCGCCGAGGCGATGACCGGCGTCGATGCGGTGATCCATACTGCCACCCTGCACAAGCCGCACGTCGCCACCCACGGCAAACGCGACTTCGTGGACACCAACGTCACCGGCACCCTGGTCCTGCTGGAGGCCGCGCTCGCGGCCGGCGTGTCGACCTTCCTGTTCACCAGCACGACCAGCGCCTTCGGCGCCGCCCTCACCCCGGCGCCGGGCGCGCCGGCCGCCTGGATCGACGAGGGCATCGCCGGTGTGCCTAAGAACATCTACGGCGTGACCAAGACGGCGGCGGAAGACCTGTGCGAGCTGTTCCACCGACGCCACGGACTGCCCGTCCTGGTCCTGCGCACCTCCCGGTTCTTCCCGGAGGAGGATGACGACCGCGAGCGGCGCCGCCGATACGGCGACACCAACGCCAAGGCGAACGAGTTCCTGTTCCGCCGGGTCGACCTGCAGGATGCCGTCTCGGCCCATCTGGCAGCGCTGGAGCGCGCGGGCGAGATCGGTTTCGCGCGCTACATCGTCAGCGCGACGACCCCGTTCACCCCCGACGACCTGCCGGCGCTGCGCAGCGAACCGGTTGCCGTCGTCGCGCGTCACGTCCCGGAGTTCGCCGCCGTCTACGACCGGCTCGGCTTCCGCATGTTCGACGAGGTCGACCGGGTCTACGACAACGCCAGGGCGCGCAGAGAGCTCGGATGGCGGCCGGAGTACGATTTCCGCCGGGTGCTGGGGCAGCTCGATGCCGGTCAGCCGATCGGCAGCGACCTCGCCCGCGCGGTCGGCAGCAAGGGATACCACGACCAGGTCTTCGCCGACGGCCCCTACCCGGTTTGAACGTCACGGTCGCCGGGCGCATCGCGACCGGAACCGGCCGCGCCAGAGCAGTTCACGGTCAGATGGCAACCTCCGATCGTGTGAATTTGCGCTGTGTTTAATGGCTTAGCGGGCGATCGCTAGAAACTCCGCGGCAGACCGAGTACGTGCTCCGCGACGTAGCTGAGGATCAGATTGGTTGAGATCGGAGCGATTTGGTACAGGCGGGCTTCGCGGAACTTGCGCTCGACGTCGTACTCCTCGGCGAAGGCGAAACCGCCATGGGTCTGCATGCAGATCTCGGCGGCATGCCAGGCCGCCTCGGCCGCCAGCATCTTCGACATGTTGGCCTCCGGCGCGCAGTTCTCGCCGGCCTCGAACTTGCGCGCGCCGGAATCCGCCATCAGCGCCGCCGCCTCGGTCTCGGCATAGGCTTTGGCGATCGGGAACTGGATCGCCTGGTTCTGGCCGATCGGCCGGCCGAATACCTGGCGCTCCTTGGCGTAGGCCGTCGCCTTGTCGATGAACCAGCGGGCGTCGCCAAGGCTCTCATGGGCGATCAGCAGCCTCTCGGCGTTCATGCCGTCGAGAATGTAGCGGAACCCCTTGCCCTCGACTCCGATCAGGCTGTCGGCCGGGATCCTCATGTCGTCGAAGAAAACCTCGGTCGTGTTGTGGTTCACCATGGTGCGGATCGGACGGATGGTGAGCCCGTTGTCCCTGACCTCGCGCATGTCGACCAGGAAGACCGACAGGCCGTCCGTGCGCTTCTCGACCTGGTCGCGCGGCGTTGTACGGGCCAGCAGCAGCATCAGGTCGGACTGCTCGGCGCGGGAGGTCCAGATCTTCTGGCCGTTCACCACGTAGTGACTGTTGCCGTCTTTGCGGGCGGTGGTGCGCAGCGACAGCGTGTCGGTGCCGCTTGTCGGCTCGGTCACACCGAAGGCCTGCAGCCGCAGTTCGCCCGATGCGATCTTCGGCAGATAGGCCTGCTTCTGCTCCTGCGAGCCGTGCCGCAACAGCGTTCCCATGGTGTACATCTGCGCGTGGCAGGCCGCGCCGTTGCAACCGCAGGAATGGATCGTCTCCAGGATCGCCGCCGCCGCCCGCAGGCCGAGACCGCTGCCGCCGTACTCCTCCGGGATCAGCACCGCCAGATAGCCGGCCTCGGTGAGGGCCTGGACGAATTCGCTCGGATAGGCCCGATCGCGATCCTTCTCGCGCCAGTATTCGCCCGGGAACCGCGCGCAGAGGTCGGCCACCGCGGCCTTGATGTCGGCGATGACGTCTTCGGGCGTGGTCGTGGCGACAGCGGGAGACGCGGACATGCGGGGGGTCCTCCGGGGTTCCTTGTATGCAATGTGTCTAATGCGTCCCCCGCCTCAGGTCGAGCCCTCCGCCGCTGCGCCCCGGCCGCCGTCCCGTTCAGCCGTTTCCACCAGCCAGTCCCGGAACGCGATCGCCGCGGGATGGACGATCGGATCGGCCGGCACCAGGACACGGAACGGCTCCAGGATCAGGCGCGGGCCGGCGATCGGCGCGACCAGCCGTCCGGCCGCCAGGTCGTCGGCGACCAGCGCCGCCGGGCCGATCGCCACGCCGAGCCCATTCGCCGCCGCCTCAATCGTGAGCATCAGTCCGTCGAAATGCATCTCCGCGACCGGTCGGACATGACGCCCCTCGGCCAACGCCAGCCAGTCCGGCCAGAGGCGGGGTATCGAGTTGGCATGCAGCAGCGTGTGGCGCGCCAGATCGGCGACGGCGCGCAACGGCTCCCGGTCGTGGAGGGACGGGCCGATCACCGGGACACAGGCCTCGGTCAGGAACGGCGTGGACTTGTAACCGGACAGCGCCAGCGGGAGCCGACGGATCGCCACGTCGAAACCGCCGGGCAACGTCTCCACCGGATCGATCGACCCGTTCAACGCCAGATCGACGCCCGGATGCGCCTCCTGAAACGCCGCCGCGCGGGGCATCAGCCAGCGCATCATGAAGGTGTGCGGCGCACTCACCCTCAGGACCGAGCGCCGCCTGCGGTCCAGGTGCCGGGCCGTCGCCAGGGTAAGCGTCGTGAACGCCTGTCCCACATCGGCAAGGAAGGAGCGGCCATCCTCGGTGAGCGCGATCCGGCTTGCCGATCGGGTGAAGAGCGGCCGGCCGAGCCACTCCTCCAGGAGCCGCACCTGACGGCTGACCGCGCCGTGGGTCACGCCCAACTCGTCGGCGGCGGCGGCGAGACTGCCGAGCCGGCCGGTGGCCTCGAACGCCTTCAGAGCGTTCAATGGCGGAAGTGGACGTCGCATAGCGTCAGTTTATCTCATAGTTCCGCGACGATTACTCGCTTGGATCGCGCGGACCGCACGGCCATGGTTGCCCCAGAGACCTTGAGGAAAAGCCATGTCGATAGCAGACCCGTTGACCGACTCTCTGGTGATCCGGCCGATCGAGCCTCAGGATTCCTACGAGCGTATGACCGAGATCCTGCATGCGGCCTATGCCCGCCTGGCGGCCATGAACCTGCGCTACAAGGCGGTCGACCAGCCGGTTTCGGTCACGCGGGAGCGGGCCGAGGCGGGCGAATGCTATGTGGCCGACCTGGACGGTCGGATGATCGGAACCATCACCCTATACCCGCCTGAGGTCCTGGACGTACCGTCGCCCTGGTACCGGCGTAAGGACGTTGCCGTTCTCAGTCAGTTCGGCGTCGACCCTACCCATCAGGCCCACGGTATCGGTCGCCGCATGGTCGCCGCACTCGAAGACCGGGCGCGGGCACTGGGAGCCTCGGAGATCGCGCTCGATACAGCGGAACCGGCCACGCATCTGGTCGAATGGTACACCAGGCTCGGATATCGCTTCGTCGAGCATGCCCAATGGGGACATACCAACTATCGCACGCTGATCTTGAGCAAACGGCTCGGCGGATAGGGCTTCACGCCAGCACAGAAACACGCGATGCGAGTATCCATTGACAAATCGCACGACCATCGCGCAACATAGCTGAACGACTGAGGTCCACCCTGGGCTTCCTCCGTCCCTTTGCGGACATGTCGGAAGAGCCGCGGCCCCCCTACCGCGGCTCTTTTTTTTCGTCCGGTCGGGCGAAGACGGCGCTCTTTTCTCAGATTTCCCGAATACTGAATTCCAATCCAGGCCATTTATGCCGTTTTTTCGAACCATATCTTTGCGGGCACGTCCATCGAAGGAGGAGAGCCCGATGAAAGCGATGATTCTCGAGAGCTATGGCGACGCGGCGCCCTTCAGGCTGGGGAACCTGCCCAGGCCGGAAGCGTCGCCCGGACACGTCGTCGTCCGCGTGGCCGCGACAAGCGTCAACACCGTCGACACCATGATCCGCCGCATGGGCGCCGATCTGCCGCTCTCCCCCGCCCTGCCGGCGGTGCTCGGAATGGATTTCGCCGGAACCGTCGATGCGGTCGGAGACGGCGTCACAGGCTTCGCCCCTGGAGACGAGGTCTATGGATGCGCCGGCGGTCTCGCCGACCTGCAGGGGGCGCTTGCGGAATACATGGCGGCCGACGCGCGCTTGATCGCCCACAAACCGAAATCCTTGTCGATGCGAGAGGCTGCCGCCCTGCCTTTGGTCGGCATCACCGCCTATGAAGGCCTGCAGCGGGCGGGCGCCAGGACCGGACAGAAGATTCTGGTTCATGGTGGAGCCGGCGGCGTCGGCCACGTCGCGGATCAACTCGCCCGCCATCTCGGCGCCGAGGTCTACGCGACGGCGAGCGGCGCCCCCCAGACCAGCCTGGTCGAACGGTTCGGCGCGACAGCGATCGACTACCGCACCGACCCCGTCGCGGATTACGTTGACCGGCACACTGCCGGCGCCGGTTTCGACGTCGTCTTCGACACGGTGGGCGGCGCCAACATGACGAACTCGTTCGAAGCCGCCGCCCTGAACGGGTCGGTCGCCACAACGGTCGCCCTGGTAGACATCGACCTGTCCCCCGCGCATTTCAAGGGACTGTCGCTGCACGTCGTATTCATGCTGATCCCGATGCTGCACGACGTCGGCCGCAGCGCGCATGGGAGCATTCTGGCCAGGCTTGCCGAGATCGCGGATGCGGGCGCCCTGAGGCCGCTGCTCGACGCGCCCCGTTTCACCCTGGAAGAGGCCGGCGAGGCACACGACCGCCTGACCGGCGGCGAGGCCATCGGCAAGGTGGTCATAGAGGTCGGTTGAGCCGCGCCATCCCGGTCGCGAGACGATCCCCGAGCCAATGGTGGTATAGCAAGGGACGGTGCCCGGCCACGCGCCTACGGCTTCTCGAACACGCCGAGGGCGACGCCCACATGATCGCCGTCGAAATTATGCGCCATGTTGCGCATCTTCTCGCCGGCGGTCTCACCCATCAGGATGTCGCCCGCCTGCAGCGGTGCCGGGGCTGCGGTCTCGGCCCGCCGACGGGCCTCCTCGCGGCGCTTCAGCGATCCGGCCCGCGCCGCGTCGGTCAGGTCGCGCAGTTCGACCGTGCGGAAGCCGGCGGCCTCGCACAAGACACGCATCTCGGCCGCCGGGATCAGGTGGCTGAGTTCCGGGCGCTCCGCCCACGGCGTGGGATAGCGCGGCGACGCACCGGGGCCGAGCACAACGTCATAGAAGCAGAACCGTCCGCCGGACCCGAGCAGGCGGAACGCCTCGCGGTAGACACCGGCCTTATCCGGAATGTTCATGCAGGCGTGCAGGGTCACCACGATGTCGTACCCGCCCTCGTCCAAGCCGGTCGCCGTGGCATCCCCCTCGACCACCCGGATCCGGTCGGCCAGCCCGACTCGCGCGTTGATCGCCCGCGCGACCGCGCAAAAGCCCGGCGTCAGGTCGACCGCGGTCACCTCCGCGCCTGCCGTGTCGGCGAAGATCCGCGCCGATCCGCCGAGGCCGGCGCCGAGATCGACGACGCGCATGCCCGGCCTCATGCCGGTGGCGGCGATCACGTCTTCGGTCCCGTCCTGACCGCGCATGTGCATCTGGTCGATCGTGGAGAAATCCGCACGGGTCGGCGCGTCGATGCCGTGTTCGGCCAGCCGGGCCATCAGCCGGTCGAACAGGTCGCGCTGCTCGTAATGGGCGGCGACCGCGTCGCTCATCTCCGCCTCCCGTTCAGCCCCAGAGCGCCGGTTCCGGCGGCATGACGGTGCTGCCCTGGTAGACCAGCCCCGGCTGCCGGTCCTCGGCCAGCAGCAGCGGCGCGTCAAGATCGACCACCTCGGCCCCCTGGGCCACGATCACGCCCGGCGCCATCGCCAGGGAGGTGCCGATCATGCAGCCGATCATCACCCGGAAGCCGCGCCGTTCCGCCTCGGCCTTCAGCCGCAGCGCCTCGGTCAGTCCTCCGGTCTTGTCGAGCTTAATATTGATCATGTCGTACTTGCCCGCGAGGGCGTCGAGGGTGGCAGTGTCGTGGCAGCTCTCGTCGGCGCACACCACCGTCGGGCGCGGCGCCCCGACCAGCGCGCCATCGTCGCCGGCGGGCAGCGGTTGCTCGATCATCGACACGCCGAGCGCCGCCAGCTTCGGCGCGATATCGAGATAGGTCGCGATGTCCCAGGCCTCGTTGGCATCGACGACGAGGTCGACATCGGCTGCGTTCTCGCGGATGCGGGACACCCGGGCGAGGTCCTCGCCGTCGCCGGTCATCTTCAGTTTCAGGCGCGGCCGGCCGGCATTCTGTTTCGCCGCCTCGCCCATGGCGTCGGGCGTGTCCACCGACAGGGTGTAGACCGTCGTCACCGGCTGCGGTGCAGCGTCCAGCCCGGCGATCTGCCACGCCGGCAGGCCGCGGGTCTTGGCCTCCAGGTCCCAGAGGGCGCAGTCGACCGCGTTGCGCGCCGCCCCTGCCGGCAGCAGGTCGAGCAGTCCCTCGCGATCGACGCCGCCGGCCACCGCCGCCGACACGCCCTCGATCTGAGCGATAACGCTGTCGACGGTCTCACCGTATCGGGCATAGGGCACGCACTCGCCACGGCCGACGGTCTCCCCTTCTGAAACGGTGACCAGGACGACCTCGGCCTCGGTGCGGGCGCCGCGGGAAATGCGGAATACTCCGCGGATCGGCCAGCTCTCGCGGGCCACGGCCAGCATTCGGGACATCGGGTTCTCCAATGGTCGGGGTTACTTGACGGTCAGCTTGGCAATCTGGACGTTCAGGATCAAATCCGGATCGACCAGTTCGCGCAACAGCTTCCAGGCATTGTTGCGGACACGTTGGATGCCGTCATAGCCATTGAGCTGCTGCGGCGTGAGGCTCGACAGGAAGACGATCATGCCGTCGCGGATCCGCGGCTCCTCCGCCGCGATGGCCTGCACCGCGCCCTCGTTCGGCAACTCGATCGTGATGCTGAGCAGCAGGAACACCGGATAGCCACGGTTCGACTGCAGGTTCACGACGAACTCGTCGAGGGTGTGGAACACGGAACCCGGCGGGCTCGGCTTGCTCGGCGGCGGCGCGGTGTTCTCCTTGCGCTCGATCTCCGCCTTCTGTTCGGCCGTCAACTCGGGCTCGGCCTGCTGCAGACCGAAGCCGGGGATCAGTCCGGCGACGAATGCGCCGGCACCGGCGCCCAGGAGCAGGATCAGCGGCAGCAGGACGAACAGCAGGAGCTTCTTCATGGTACCGCGACCCTCGCGCTCGACCGGTTCCGCAGGAAATGGGAGTCAAACACTTTCAAATCCTATATAATCACGGATTGCGACGCGACACGAGGACGGATCCGACCCGAACGCCATGGTCAAGCCTGCCGAAAGCCACTGGAGCAAGTTCGCGCGCGAGCAGCCGGACGTGAGCGAGGCGGACCGGGCACCCGGTGCTGCGGCGAAGGCCGAGTCCTTCATTATCGAACTGGCCGACGAGAACCTGCTGCTGAAGATCAAGCGCGACGACGGGCGTGTCGCGGTCGTCGAGCTGACGCCGGAGGTCGCGCTCTATCTGCGGGAGTACCTGACCAACGCGCTCGCGACCATCGGCATGCCGGACTGACCGCGGTCAGCCGAACTCCGGCACCCGTGCGCGACACCAGGCTTCGGCCTCCCGGATGCGGGTGAACACTTCGAGCGCGCGGCGATGGTCGGCGTCAAACGCTACGAACAGCCTGACAACCAGTTCCTCAGCCCGAACATTGACCACGACGGCGGAGGCGCTTCGCGACCCGGCGGGGACGATGGAGTCCCGGACGACCTTGACCTCGCGCATCGTCGCGAGCGTGATCTCCGAATAGTCCACCTCACGCATGTCCCAGAGCTGAACGGTGGGCGGTACCGCGTCGCGCCAGAGGCGCTCGATCACGCACCCATAATCCTCGACCGAGAACGATCCAGACATCCGGATGCGGACGATGCCCGGATCGGGCTCGTAGGCGATGCTGTCGAGCATTCAGAAACCCATCGGTCGAGCGACGATCGCTGCCGGCCCCGGCCCGCGCGTGCGCCGAGACCGCCGGTCAGCGGCCGACGGCATACCCCTGCATTCCACGGGGATTGGCGCCGGCCTTGAGCATCGGCCCGTCCTTCACCGCGGCGCTGAGCCGGCCCTCCGACCAGTCCTCGCCGACCTGTACGTCGTGGCCCCGGCGTTCCAGTTCCCGGACCGTCGCCTCGGAGAACCGTCCCTCGACAACGAGCTTGCCCGGCTTGCGCCCACGCGGCCAGAACGAGCTCGGGAAATGCTCGCTGTGGAAGGCCGGACAGTCGATCGCTTCCTGGAGGTTCATGCCGTGTTCGACATGGTGCAGGAACATGAGGGTCTGCCACTGGTCCTGCTGGTCGCCGCCGGGAGTGCCGAACGCCATGTAGGGCTCGCCGTCGCGCAGGGCGAAGCTCGGCGACAGCGTGGTCCGGGGACGGCGCTTCGGGCCCAGCGCCGACGGCGAACGCTCGTCCAGCCAGAACATCTGCGCACGGTTGCCCATGCAGAATCCCAGCTCCGGGATCACCGGCGACGACTGCAGCCAGCCGCCGCTCGGCGTCGCCGAGAACATGTTTCCGTCACGGTCGATCACGTCGATATGGACGGTGTCGCCCTTCATCGCCCCGCTCTTCGAAACCGTCGGCTCGCCCACCCCCATGCGCTCGAGTTCGCGCGGGTCGAGGGCGACATCGACCCCAAGCGCGGCGTCGATCGAGCCGGCGTAGCCCTCGATCATCCCCGGTCGCAGATCCATCGACGCCCGGTCGCCGATCAGCGCCCGACGCTCGGCGTTGTAGTCCGGCGAAAGCAGTTGGTCGGTCGGCACGGCGACGAAGTCCGGATCGCCGTAGAACGCCTCGCGGTCGGCCATGGCGAGCTTGATCGCCTCGGTGACCGCGTGCACGAAGTCCGGCCCGGTCGGATCCATCTTCGCCACGCCCATGCCGTCGAGCAGCGCGAGCTGCTGCAGCATGGACGGCCCCTGGCTCCAAGCCCCGCACTTGGCGACGGTGTAGTTACCCCAATCGTAGGTCAGCGGCTCCTCGTAGTGGGATTCCCATCCCGCCAGATCGTCGGCGGTCAGGAGGCCCAGGTGCCGGCGGCCGGAGACGTCCATCATCGGAGCTGCGTGGAAATAGGCGTCAATCGCCTCGGCGACCCAGCCGCGGTACCAGATGTCGCGGGCCCGGTCGATCACCGCCTCGCGCGATCCGCCGCCGGCCTCCGCCTCCCTGACGATGCGGGCATAGGTCTCGCCCATCTTGGGATTCGAGAACAGACTGCCGGGCGCCGGCGGCTCGCCGTTCTTCAGATAGATCGCGGCCGACGTCGGCCATTCGGTCTCGAACAGCTCCTTCACCGTGTTGATCGTCGCCGCGATCCGCCCCACGGCGGGATACCCGTTGATGGCGTAGTCGATCGCCGGTTCCAGAACCTCGGCAAGGGTCATGGATCCATGGTCGCGCAACATCCGTAGCCAGCCGTCGAAAGCGCCTGGCACGACGGCGGGAAGGAACCCGCTGCCCGGCACCAGGTCGAGGCCGAGGCCACGGATCGTGTCCATGGTCATCGCCGCCGGGCTCGGTCCCTGGGCGCAGAGCGCCTCCAGCTTACCGGTCTTCTTGCTGTAGAACAGAGCCGGAAGATCGCCGCCCGGACCGTTCAGATGCGGTTCCACAACCTGCAGCGTGAACCCGCAGGTCACGGCGGCGTCGAAGGCGTTCCCGCCACGCTCCAGCGCGCGCATGCCGGCGGCCGAGCCGAGCCAGTGGGTGGAGGCGACGACACCGAAGGTGCCACGGATTTCCGGGCGCGTCGTGAACATGGCGCAAACTCTTTGGAACGGTTTTCGCAAGGGATCGGTCGACACTATAGGAGCGCGGGCGATCACCCGGCAAGAACTGCCAGGCAGCCGCCCCCGCTCCGGGCCGCCGATTAAGAAATGTAAATCTCGTTGCGGAAAAACAATGAGAAGCTTACATTTCACGGTGGTCGAGAACCGACCGGAACCGGCAGCCTTTGCCGGGTCCCACGGCACAAACAGGAGTTTTCCGCCGTGACCAACTTCGCAGCCGCATCGGCCATTCTGGGTGGCGCCGCCGGGGGTAACGGCGGCCTGTTGGGTTCCGCCTATGGCGGCGGATCCAGCTTGTCGGCGATTGCAGCCTGGCGCAGCTACGAGCGCGATCAGGTTGCCGCGCGTGCATCTTTTGCCGAACGCGCCGACGTCAAGTCGATGATCGAGAGCTTCCAGAAGGACTCGAAGAAGCTTGAGTCGGTCGACGACCTGCTCGAGGACCGGGAAACGCTTCAGTTCGTTCTGACCGCGTTCGGGCTCGATTCCGAGATCAACAACCCGGGCAAGATCAGCAAGGTCATCGAGAGCGATCCGGACGACATCAACTCGTTCGCCAACCGCCTGGCCGACACCCGCTTCGGCGAACTCGCGAAGTTCCTCAATACCGTCGAGTTCGGCGTCAAGAACGTCCAGCTTTCCACCAAGCAGTCGACGATCATCGACAAGTGGCTGACCACCCAGTTCGAGCGCGATCTGGGAAGCCAGAACTCGGCCGCCCGCGATGCGTTGTTCTTCCTGCGCCGGATCAACTCGGTCAACAGCACCTTCGAGATCCTTGGCGACAGCGCCCTGCGGGCCATCGTCACCGACGCGCTGAACCTGCCCGCCGAGATCGCCCGCCAGTCCGTCGACAAACAGGCCTCCCTGATCGAGAACGGCCTCGACCTGGACGCGCTGAAGCTGAGTTCCTCCTCCACGAGCAGCCTGTCCCGCCTGGAGCAGCTCAATGCGGATCTCAGCGCGGTGAACGCGGGCTCGGCCGCGATCAAATCGGCGACGGACTCCCTGTCGGCCATCGTCAACAAGTTGGACTCCCTGCGCACGCAGTATGCCGACATCGTCAATATCACCGACCCGGCCGGCGTGAATGCCGACGAGATTCCCTACCAGGAAGCGGCCATTCCCGAACTGCTGCGCCAGCGCGGCCTCGTCGCCGTCTCCAACCAGGCGACGCAGAACACCCGCATCGTCCTGGACGAACTGGACAGACTCTCCCTGAAGCTCCGCAATGCCGAGGATGAGGAGGCGTTCCAGGAACTGCAGGCGCAGTATCTGGACTACGCCGACCGGGTTCTCGGCGACGACGGCTTCATCAACAGCGCCACCTTCTACGACCCGGCGAGCGGCCAGACCCAGAACCTGCTGCGCAATGGCACGGCCGGTGCGCTGCCGGCCGGAACCGATGCGGTCGCCGACGAGATCAACACGGAAGTCGACTCCGACGGCACCCGGGCGATCACCCGGTCGACCGACCTGTCCGATTTTCTGACCGACCTGCAGGCGGCGCGCGACGCAGTCGACGCCGCCACCTACGCCACCCGTTCCGCCGACATCGACACCGCCGAGGCGAGCTACGACACGGCGGAAACCGCCTTCAAGTCGGCCGAATCCTTGAACGGCATCAACGTGGTCAGCATCACCAACGCGCTGAACAACACCACGTTCGCCGTCGAACTGGACACGCAGTCGCTGAGCACCGGTCTGCTGTCGATCGACGACAGCCTGGACCGCGCCACGATGATCGAGCGGGTGCTGAACGACATCCGCCAGCTTGCCAAGGACGCCCAGGAAGACGACGCCGACTTCACCGAGATCAACGCCTACTACACCGCCCGCCTGTCCGAACTGGAGAGCCTGATCGGCACCCCGGGCGAGGTCAGCGACGGCACCAATACGGTCACGCTCGACAACCTGCTGTCGGACGGCACGTTCAACTACACGGTGTTCGACACCACCGAGGCCCGGGCCGAGGGGGGCGACCTGACGACCTCGATCCGCAACCTGCTGCCGGCCTCGATCGACGACGCGGCCGCCGGCGCGGCCCTTGAGACACAGGTCGATGACGACCTGAAACCGGCCCTGGAAACCGTCACCGATCAGCTTCAGCGCGACCGTACCGTCATTTCCTACGCGCTCGAGACGGTTGATCCGCGCGGCAGCCTCGATGCCCAGATCCGCCAGTACCGCGTCGAACTGGACTCCATCATCGAGAACGCCGCGAGCGACGGCGAGAACCTGCTGGGCGAGTTCGCCCAGGACATCAAGGTGGCGCTCGGATCGCTCGGCAGCTCGCTGACCATCGATGCTCAGACCGCTTTCGAGACGGATTTCGGCACGGCGCTGGAGGCGTTCGACTACGTCGCCGTCAGCGCCGGCGACGACAATGCCCGCATCAGCGCCCTGAACGACGCCCTGTTCATCGCCCAGGGCGCCCTCGGGCGACTGAAGGCGGAGGACTACGCCCTCGACATCCAGAAGCAGATCGTCAACGAGGAGAAGCGGAAGATCGAGGGCGACGGCGGATCCGCCGGCGACTTCCTGAAACCGATCGAATTCACCGACGAGGCGCGCAAGTTCATTGAACGGTATCTGATCCAGAAGGACCTGGAAGCCCAGGGTTTCAGCGTCAGCCAGAACTATAACGCCGACGCCGCGCTGGCCAGTCAGATCGGTTCGATCCTGCCGCAGTCCAACGGCCTGCTGAACCTCGTGGTTTAGGAGGAAATCACGATCGGTTCGAGACGCCTGATCGTGTGAATGCGCCCTACCTTCGACAGGTCGAACCGCGCCTGTCTCATTCGCCGTCGAGATCGACCCGACGGGCGCATTCCTCCAGCACCCAGACCCGGATGGCGCTCGAAAGGTTTGCGGTCCGGGAACGGTCGATTTCAGTGACCAACTGGTTCACCGACTGACCGCGGGCGTCGGCGAGGACCGCCAGACGCTCCCAGAACGCCTGCTCCATCGACACGCTCGTGGCGTGGCCGGCGATCATCACCGAGCGCTTTCGCGGCGCGGCCGGGTCGACGGCATTCGGTGGTGACTCGGGCATCGTACCGTCCTCTCCCTGACGGTCGGCGGTTACCGACGGAAGACGGCGGCAAGCTCGATGTGGGGCGACCAGAGGAACTGGTCGATCGGCACCAGCCGCTCGAGACCGTACCCGCCGGCGATCAGCGTCGCGGCGTCGCGGGCGAACGTCGCCGGATTGCAGGAGACGGAGACAACGGTCGGGATGGCGCTCGCCGCCAGCGCCGCCGCCTGGGCCTTCGCACCGGCCCGCGGCGGATCGAAGACCGCCAGATCGAACCCGTCGAGTTCCGCCCCCTCGAGCGGCAGCCGGAACAGGTCGCGCTGATCGGTGACCAGGCGCGCCCCGATCCCGGAGGCGTTGGCGGCGGTCCGCAGGGCCGCCACCGCCGGCCGGTCGCCGTCGATCGCCATGACGGGCCCGTCCGACACCAGCGGCAGAGCCAGCGTCCCGACGCCGGCGAACAGGTCGAGCCGTCGACCGGCACCGGTCGCCGCCGCCATCACCACGTCACGGATGGCCGCCTCTCCCGAAGCGGTCGCCTGCAGGAAGGCTCCGGGTGCGGGAGTGACGTCGGCATCGCCGAGCCGGATCGTCGCCGGGCGACGAACGGCCAGCGGTTCCGCCATCGGATCCGGATCGCCGGCAACCCGCACCGACAGTCTGGCCAGATCCTGAGCCGCGGCGAAGGCGGCCCAGGCCTCGCGCTCCGCCAAATCGGGGCTGCGCGGCAGAACCACCAGCGCATCGACCCCGGTGTCGAGCAGATTCAGCACCACATCCGCGCCCTGCCCCGCGGTCAGGGCGACACTCAGCCGGTCGCGAAACGGGTGCAGCAACGCCTCGAGCGCCGGCGCCAGCACCGGACAGGTCTCGATCGCCTCGATCCTGGTGCCGCCGCGCTCGTGAAAACCGAGCACCGTGCGATCGGCAAGCCGACGCACCGCCAGATCGGCCCGGCGGCGGGTCCCCGGTATCGCCGTCACGAGAGGCGCCATCGGCGGATCCTCGACCCCAGCGCGGGCGAGGTGCTGACGGATCTGCGCGACCTTCCAGGCCTGGTAGGATCCGTCCCGCCAGTGCTGCAGGGCGCAACCGCCGCAGGCCATGAAGTGCGGGCACGGAGGATCGACCCGGTCGTCGGCGGCGGCCAGCAGTTCGATCATGTCGGCCGCCACCCCCTCGCCCCGATCGGCCACCGGCCGCGCCAGTACGCGCTCCCCCGGCAGGGAGAAGGGCACGAAGACCAGCCTGGCCCGTTCGTCGTAGCCGATGCGCACGGTGGCACTGCCGACACCGTCTCCACGGCCGCCGACGGTGTCGATCGACAGTTCCACCGGTGCGGCGTTGGCCGGCACCCGGCCCTTCTTCATCGGCGTCGGCCGGGATCGTTTGCGGCGAGCGGGCATGTCGGTTCAGGTCTTCCTTCCGCCCTTGGGGAATCCCCGCCACTGCGGGGCGGCGTGCCGGGTCACATAGTCGGGCAGCATGACGTTGAACGACACGCTGATCCGTTCGCGGTCGGTGCGGTTGGCGCGCACGCTGTGGCGCAGCCAGGAGGGGAACAGCAGCATTCGGCCCGGTTTCACCTCGACGCCGATCGCCGACTGGCGCTCCGCCACCGGCCGGGTGAGGATCGGCTGAATGACATGGGCCTGGGGCCGCGGATCGTGGAACACGATCTCGTCGCCCTCCCCCAGGGTCTGGACGTAGTAGACGCCGGAGATCAGGTTGTTCGGGTGCGTGTGCGGGCGGTGGTCGCGGTCCCTCGGGCTGACATTGGCCCAGCAGCCGGTGATGATGTACTCGGGATCGTCGATGCCGAACGCCTTCAGGGCGGCCTGGATCGCCTCGTCGACGAACGGATAGACCTGTGCGAAGGCCTCGTCCTCGTGCAGGTCCTGGGTGGTCTGCCAGTTCTGGCCCGGAGCGAGTTCGGGGCGGGGCGTCAGCCACGCGTCGATGTGGCGCTTCAGGTCCTCGTTGACCCGATCCGCCTCCTCGGGCGGCAGGTCGAATCCCCAGACCGGGGTGACGAACAGCGGAATCGTTGCTGATTTGGCAAACATCGGGCGGTCGCTCCCTCCTGGCCGGAATCGCCAGTGGTGTAGCCGAAGAGCGGGCGGCGGGCCAGCCCGTCAGCGCGGATCGGCAACCCGGCCGGGGCGGGTGACGATCCAGGCGGCCACAACGGCCATCACCGAGATGCCGGCCGCCGGGACCCAGGCGTCGCCGGGAAAGGTCGCGACCAGCAGCGCGCCGGCCAGGGACATGGCGGCGACCGCGGCGATCTTGGCCCGTGTCGGGATGACCCGGTGGCGGTGCCAGTCGCGCAGCGCGGCGCCGTAGCGCGGATGGGAGTACAGCCAGACATGCACCCGATGGGACGATCGCGAGAACGCCCAGAGCGCGATCAGCAGGAACACCGTCCCGGGCAGTCCCGGCAGGACGATTCCGACGACGCCGATCGCCAGACAGACGAACCCGACGGCCTGAAGCGCAAGTCTTGCCGGACCGCAGAGCTCCTTCGGCAGCTCGATCTCGGTAACGTCGGTGCGGGCGGGTTCCTGGCTCATGGCGATCAAGTGTCGCATCCAGCCGTGAATACAAGGTTACCGGCAGCTTATCCCGCCGCCGCACCCATGACCATATGACGCAGATCGCCGCAGAGATCCGGCCGACCGCCGCAGCAGTCCTCGACGAGGAAGCGCAGCAGACTGCGGACGCCGTCTATGTCGCAGGTGTAGATCACGTTGCGGCCGCGCCGCAGGGACCGCACGAGCCCCGCCTGCTCCAGCAGTCCCAGGTGGTGGGACAGCGTCGAGGCGACCACGCCGAGTTCCTTGGAGATGCTGCCCGCAGGCAGCCCCACCGGGCCGGCACGGACCAGCAGCCTGAAGACACTCAGCCGGGTTTCCTGGGCCAGCGCCGAGAGCGCGGCCACAACACGAGACGTTTCCATGGCGCCACACTCCTGAAAAGTCGTGACGCTTGTGATGCAGTTTGATTACGCTTTTATGAAAATCCGAACCCGCGCTGCTGTCAGCCGTTCGCCCGATTCCACAGCCGCTCGCGATCAGTCCCCGGGGCGGAGCAGCACCTTTCCGGCGCGTCCGTAGCCACCGGCATGGCGCATGGCCGCCTCGATCTCCTCCAGCGGGTACCGCGCCTCCACCGGCACCGCCAGCGTGCCGTCCTGAATGCGCCCGGCCAGTGACTGATACATCGCGGCGATGTCCTCGTAGGCCATGCCCGAGGCGACCTTGGCGAGCCAGAATCCGGTCAGGCTGATGCCCTTGAAGACAAGGTGATCGGCGGTTATCTCGCACGGCCGGCCCGAAAGCAGGCCGTAATTGACGATCACTCCACCCGGCGCCAGGCAGTCGGCCAGCCGGGCGACCAGCGGCCCGGCCACGGCATCGACCGCCAGCTTGATCTCGGCCCCGCCGGTGGCGTCGCGCACGTGCTGCACCAGGTCGTCGCCGTCGACCACCACCACGTCGGCGCCCTGATCCATCAGCGGCTCGATCAGCTCGGGACGGCGCACCACGTTGACAGTGCGGATGCCGGCAGCCGCGGCGAGACGGATCAGGTTGATGCCGACACCGGAATTGGCGGCGTCCTGGATCACCCAGTCGCCGGGCGCCAGGTCGACATAGTCCTCCAGCATTCGGTAGGCGGTGGCGCCGTTGACCTTCAGCATGGCCGCCTGCTCGACGTCGATATCGGCCGGCAACTTGACCGCCTGGTTGCCCTTGAGCACCACCCTGTGGGCCCAGTTGGTGCGGCCCAGGCTCAGGACCACGTCACCGGGGGCGAGATGCGCGACCTCGGAGCCGACCGCCTCGACCGTGCCCACCCCCTCAATGCCGAGACGCGACGGCACCTCCGGCAGGGCGGCGTACTTGCCCTCGATCAGCAGCAGGTCGGCCGGGTTGATCGAACAGGCGGCGATCCGCACGACGATCTCGTCGGCGCCGGGCGTCCCCGGCTCGTCGACCTCGACGGCGCGCACCACCTCGTGCGCCGGTCCGATGGCGGTCAGTTCCGCTGCCAGCATGTTCGCTGCCCCTCCTCGGTTGCGTCCGCTCAGTCCAGTTCCGGTTCGGCGCCGCCGTCCAGCGGTACCTGGAAAGCGTTCAGGGTCATCGAGATCAGCGTGTAATACCCGAGGACCCCGACCAGATCGACGACTCCCCGTTCGCCCAGGACCTCGACCGCCTCGGCGTAGAGTTCGTCGGGCACCTTGCGATCGCGGTGCAGGGTGTCGGCGAAGTCGTGCACCACCCGTTCGTCGCGATGCTCGAACGGCGGGGTCCGGCGGGTCCGGATGGCCTCGACCACCGCCTCCGACAGGCCGGCCTTCAGCGCGATGGGCTTGTGCACGGTCCACTCGAACTGCGCCGTCCAGACCCGGCCGGTGACCAGGATCGCCAATTCCGACAGACGCGGCTCCAGGCTGGAGCCGTAGCGGCAGAACGCGCCGAGCTGCTGCGCCTTGTCTGCCAGGTCCGGCGAGGTCAGCCAGATCGCCAGCGGCCCCTGCACGAGGCCACGCGGCCCCGACGCGATCTCGTCGTAGATCCGGCGCTGTTCCTCCGACAGGTCATCGCGGGGCGGCAGGGTCAGGCGCGGCGGCGGCAGGGGGGCGGGCATGCGGATCCTCCGGATTGGGTCTTGCTCTTGGGCGTCGCCGAACGCGTCAGGCGGCGGCCACCGGCTCCTCGCGGGCGATGCCGCCATGGGCGTCGAGCAGACGGTCGAACCAAGCATGGATCGGATCGTCGTCCTCGACCAGCCGGAAGCTGGAGGTCAGCCGCGCCCACTGCATCGAGCCGAACAGGATGTAGTCGGCATAGGTCGGTGCGGGACCACCGATGAACGGGCTGTCGCGAACCACGATGCGCACCGGCTCCAGCGCCGTGCGGAACCCGGCCACCCGTTCCTCCCGGTCGGCCTGGACCTCGGCCAGCGGCTTGCCGAACCGCTGCTCGCGCGAGCTGCGGAAATACTCCAGGCAGGTCTCGTCGACGCAGTCGAGGACGTCGGCGACGATCAGCGGACCGATCAGCGGCTGCACCATGCGGTCGACGAATCCGTTGATCGCTTTGGCCATGCCGCGGCCCTCGGGGGAGCCGAACAGCGACGGCCGGTCGCCATAGGCGTCCTCCAGGTACTCGGCGATGGCGAAGCTGTCATGCACCACGGTCTCGCCGTCGCGAATGACCGGCACCAGCTTCTGGCCGGAGAAGCCGAGTTTGCCTTTCTCGGTGAACTTCACGAGCTCCAGCTCGTAGCCGAGCCCCTTGTGCGCCAGCGCCATCCGCGTGCGCCAGCCATAGGGGCTGAACCGCGCACCGTTCCTGCCGCAGAGATCGTAGAAGGTGATGGCCATGGCGCGCTCCTCGCTAAGGGTCGAATAGAGGGAGCGGCGACGCTAGCACCGGCGCTTCGCCGACGGCAATCCGCAGAACCGGTGCCAGAACCGGCGCCAGGACCGGCGCCGCCGGTTTCCCAGCCGTATATCCCCTGCCTTTCCCCGCCCCTGCTTTTCCCCGCCGCAACCTTTCCCCACCCAGCCCCAACGCGATACAGTGCGGCCCATGATGACGGAGCAGCGCACCTATGCCCGCGACGTGGCCGGCCTCGACGCCGTGTCCCACCCGGACCACCGCGCCCTGCTCGATTTCTGGCAGGCCGCGCGACCAGGGGACGACCTCCCCTCCCGCGACGGCTTCGACCCCGGCGCTTTCCGCGCCATGCTGCCCCGCATCGCGGTGATCGAGCCCTGCGAGACGCCCACCGGCCACAGCTTCCGCTACCGCCTTGCCGGCACCGAGATCGTCTCGCGCGCCGGCCGCGACCCGACCGGCCGCACCTTCGACGAGCTGTACGAGGGCGTGTACCTGGAGACGGCGAAGCGGACCTATGAGGATATTCTCGCCGCCCGCGCCCCGCACTTCTCCCAGCGCGTGTTCCCGATCGGCGACGGCCCCAGCGCTCTGCGTTACGACCGCCTGATCCTGCCCTTCGCCAGCGACGGCCGGACGATCGACAGCTTCCTGCTCTGCATCGTCGTCGTCGAGCAGACCGGCACGATGAAGGTCGAGGGGAGCTTCAGGCGGTACACGTGAGCCGGCGGTGAGGGAGACCGTCAATTCCGGACAGGCCCCGGTGCCCGGCTCAAGAGGCTCCCCTACCCCCGATACGCCATATACCCGCGATGGGTGGCGATGTGGTCGGCGACGTACATGGCGTCGTGCCACACGCCCCAGATGAAGGACGAGCCGCGGCGCGACAGCCAGGGCAGGCCGAGGAAATACAGGCCGGGCTCGGCCGCGACGCCTCGGGAATGGCGCGGCTTGCCGTCGGCGTCGAAGGCGTCGACCTGGAGCCAGCCGAAGTCGTAGCCGTAGCCGGTCGCCCACAGGATGGTGGAGATCCTGGCCGCCTCGGGGTCCAGTTCGAGCACCGGGTCGGTGACGCAGTCCGGCGCCGGCGGGATCTCCCAGGCCTCGGGCTCGGCCGGCAGGTCCAGGCCGTTGCGGGCGACGTAGGCGTCGGCCTGCTCCAGCTCCGACAGGTAGGAGGCGTTGCCGCGCGCCAGGTTGTCCGCCAGGTCCGGGGCGAAGCGCAGCCGGCCGTCGGCCCAGCCCTCGGCGCGGCCGACCAGGGTGATCCCGTCGGCGGCGAGCCGGTGGAAGTCGACGGTGTAGCCGCCATAGGCGCCGGTGACGGCGATGGTGACGTGCTGGGTGTCCGGTTCCGGCGCCTCGATGTCCCAGCGCCCGAGCACGCCGAGCCACCAGCAGTAGTCGCGCTGGCGGTAGCGGCGGGGATAGCGGCTGTGCGGGCCGACCGAGAGGTAGACCCGGCGCCCGGCGCGGCGCAGTTCCTCGGCGATCTGCGTGCCGGACGCGCCGGAGCCGACCACCAGCACGGCGCCCTCGGCAAGCTGTTCGGGGTTGCGGTAGGCATTGGAGTGAAGCTGCGCGATCCCCGCGCTCTCCGGCACCAGCGGCGGGACGATCGGGCGCTGGAACGGCCCGGTGGCGGCGATCAGATAGCCCGCGTCGATCTCCCCCGCCGAGGTCTCGACCCGGAAGCCCGGCCGGTCGGCGTGGCGGGTGGCGCGGGTCACCTCGACGCCGCAGCGCACCGGGGCGGCGACCTTGGCGGCGTAGTCGGCGAAATAGTCGGCCACCCGCTCCTTCGGCACGAAGGCGTCGGGATGAAGGTCGGGGAAGTCGAGGCCGGGGAAGCGGTCGTGCCAGGCCGGGCCGTTGGCGACCAGGGAGTCCCAGCGCTCCGATCGCCAGCGCTCGGCGATGCGGCCGCGCTCCAGCACCAGATGCGGGATGCCCCGGCTGCCCAGATGCTCGCTCGCCGCGATGCCAGCCTGTCCGGCCCCGACGACCAGGGCCTCGACCCGTTCGACTGCCATTCCCGTCTCCTTCCCCGCGCGCCGCCCCTGCGAAGTCACTCGGCGGGGCGCCACTCCTCGATCCACTCGGTGGTGGTGTACTTGTGGCCGGTCGGCCGGACGCCGTCGAGCCAGTGCGGCAGGATGTAGGCGTCGGCCCGGAAGTACAGCGGCAGCACCGGCAGGTCGGTGGCGTAGAGCCGCTGCAGTTCGGCCCAGAGCGCGCCCCGCTTCTCCCGGTCGAGCTCGACCTCGATGGCGTCGATCAGCCGGTCCATCTCGGCGCTGACATAGCCGGTGTAATTCTGTCCGCCCCAGTTGTTCTCCTCGGTCGGGATCGACTCCGAGTGTAGGGTGGTGCGCGGCAGATGCTCCGGCGCCGACAGCCAGGCGAACATGGCCAGCCCCGGAAAGCGGCGCTTGGAGACGGTCTCGCCGAAGAACACCCGGGCCGGTTCGACGCCGATCACGGTCTCGACGCCGATGCGCTTCCAGAAATCGGCCAGCACCTGCTGCACCAGTTCGCGCGACCGGTTGCCGGCGGTGGTCATCAGCGACACCGACAGCCTCTCGCCCGCGGCGTTGACCCTGATGCCGTCCGGCCCCGGCGTCCAGCCGGCCGCCTCGAGCAGGTCCCGCGCCGCCTCCGGGTCGTAGGGATAGGTCGGCACGCCCTCGGTCGTGTGGGTCCAGTCCAGCGGGTTGACAGAGCCGCTGGCCGGCGGCTGCTTGCCGGCGAACAGCCGCTCGGAAATCGCCTGCCGGTCGACCGCGTGCAGCAATGCCCGGCGCACCCGCACGTCGCTCAGAATCGGGTTGGACAGCATGACGTCCAGGTGCTCGTAGATCAGGCCGGGCTGATAGAGGACCCGGTAGTCGTCGCCGTGGCGCTTCTCGAAAGCCAGCGCCTGGTCGATCGCCAGCCCGCTCTCGCCGGCGATCATGTCGATGGCGCCGGACAGCAGGTTCGCCTCCAGCGCCGAGGTGTTCTCGATGGCGCGGATCACGACGCGATCGAACGCGGGGGCCTGCCCCTGCCAGTGGTCGTTGCGCGCCAGGACGATCTGGCTGCCGACCTGGACGTCGGCGACCCGGTACGGGCCGTTCCACAAGCCCGGATTGGTCGGATCGGTCTGGTACAGGGTGCGGTTGCGGTAGTCGCGCGGCTCGGCGAAGGCGGGGCGGTCGAGATGCGCCGGCATGACCGAGAAGTCGCCCATCGAGGGATAGCGGTAGTCGAGCTTGCGCTGGACGATGGTGAAGCGCTTCGGCCCGTGCACCTCGATGTCGAGCACGTCCTGGTAGGCCTTTAGGATGTCCACCCCGCTCTCCGGATTGCGGCCGATCTCCCAGGCGAACACCACGTCGTCGGTGGTGACCGGCGTGCCGTCGCCCCAGTACGCGTCGGCGCGCAGCTCGTAGGTCTTGCGCACGCCGGTGACCGGCGCGCCCTCCTCGGTCTCGCTCGGGAAGGTTTCGGCGGCGCCGTTCTCCAGGGTCGGCAGCGCGACGCAGAGCTGGCACACCGTCTCCCAGTCGTGGCCGTAGATCGTCAGCTGACGCTGGGTGGCGCCGAGCACGTAGGACTTGGCCAGCATCGAGTCGATCATCGGGTTCAGGGTCGAGGGGTACTGGCTGACACCGATGGTCAGCGTGTCCCGTGCCAAGGCGGCGGACGCCACGCCCAGGAGGACGCCCAGAAGGATGCCCGGGAGAACGCAGAGAACGGTCAGAAGACGGCGCATGAACGGACCCTCGTGTTGTCTTGCGTCGAGGATAGGGCCGGGCGCCGCCGGGTCAATTCGCGACAGCGGACGCGCCCCCTACTCGCCAGCGGCGCGGCGTTCGGGAAACAGGGCGAGCAGACCGTCCGGGCTCGCCTCGGCGACGCCGCGCTCGGTGATCAGGCCGGTGACCAGCCGCGCCGGCGTGACGTCGAAGGCGGGATTGCCGGCCGGGCTGCCGTCGGGGGTGATGGTGACGGCCCCGACGGTTCCGTCGTCGAGCCGGCCCGGAATGCGCGTCACCTCCTCGCCGGAGCGTTCCTCGATCGGGATCCGCATCCCGTCGTCGAGCGTCCAGTCGATGGTCGGGCTCGGCAGCGCGACGTAGAACGGCACGCCGTTGTCGTGGGCCGCCAGCGCCTTGAGGTAGGTGCCGATCTTGTTGGCCACGTCGCCGTTGGCGCTGACCCGGTCGGTGCCGGTGATGCACAGGTCGACCTGGCCGCGCTGCATCAGGTGACCGCCCGCGTTGTCGACGATGACCGTGTGCGGCACCCTGTGATTGTTCAGCTCCCACGCCGTCAGGAAGGCGCCCTGGTTGCGCGGCCGGGTCTCGTCGACCCAGACATGCACCGGAATGCCGGCGTCATGCGCCTGATAGATCGGCGAGGTCGCCGTGCCCCAGTCCACCGTGGCCAGCCAGCCGGCGTTGCAGTGGGTGAGGATGTTGACGGTTTCGCCCGGCCTGCGCGCCGCGATTTCCCGGATGATCTCCAACCCGTGGCGGCCGATGGCGTGGTTCAGCTCGGCGTCCTCGTCGCAGACATATTCGGCAAAGGCCTTGGCCGCCGCCACCCGCGCGTCGGGAGCGAGCGGCGCCAGCTTCGCACGACCGGCGTCGAGCGCCCAACGCAGGTTCACCGCCGTCGGACGGGTCTCCATCAACTGCTCGTAGGCGCGCGTCAGATTGCCGTCGGAGCTGTCCTCGCGCATGGCCAGCCACAGCCCCCAGGCCGCCGTCGCCCCGATCAGCGGCGCGCCGCGCACCAGCATCGCCCTGATCGCGTGGGCGGCGTCGGCCATGGCGGCGAGGCGCACGGTCTCGAAGGCGTGCGGCAGCCGGGTCTGATCGATGATCTCCACCGCCGCGCCGTCGCTTGCCTGCCAGATCGGGCGGTAGTGGGTGCCGTTGACGTTCATCGTCCTCTCCTTCGCCAGGGCTCTCCTGCCAGGGCTCTGATGACTTCCGCGGGGCCGGATGATATGACCCTCGCCTGCCAACCGCCACCGGAGTCCTGCCCGAATGATCCCGCGTTATTCCCGCGAGAAGATGGCGTCCATCTGGTCGCCCGAGTCCAAGTTCCGGATCTGGTTCGAGATCGAGGCCCATGCCTGCGACGCCCAGGCCGAACTCGGCGTGATCCCCAAGGACGCCGCCAAGGCCGTGTGGGAACGCGGCGCCTTCGAGGTCGAGCGCATCGACGCCATCGAGGCCGAGGTCAAGCACGACGTCATCGCCTTCCTGACCAACCTCGCCGAACATGTGGGATCGGAAGCGCGCTTCGTCCACCAGGGCATGACCAGCTCCGACGTGCTGGACACCTGCCTCGCCGTGCAGCTCACCCGCGCCGCCGACATCCTGATCGAGGACGTTGATGCCCTGCTGGCCGCCCTGGAGCGCCGGGCGTTCGAGCACAAGAACACGGTCAAGGTCGGCCGCAGCCACGGCATCCACGCCGAGCCGACCACCTTTGGCGTGACGTTGGCCTCCCATCACGTGGAGTTCCAGCGCTGCCGCGAGCGTCTGGTCGCCGCGCGTAAGGAGATCGCCACCTGCGCCATCTCCGGCGCGGTCGGCACCTTCGCCAACATCGACCCGTTCGTCGAGGAGCATGTGGCCAAGGCACTGGGCCTGGAGGCCGAGCCGGTCTCGACCCAGGTGATTCCGCGCGACCGCCACGCCATGTTCTTCGCCGTGCTCGGCGTCGTTGCCTCGTCGGTCGAGCGTCTGGCGACCGAGATCCGTCACCTCCAGCGCACCGAGGTCCGCGAGGCCGAGGAGTTCTTCAGCGAGAAGCAGAAGGGCTCGTCGGCGATGCCGCACAAGCGCAATCCGGTGCTGACCGAGAACCTGACCGGCCTCGCCCGGCTGGTGCGCATGGCGGCCGTTCCGGCGATGGAGAACGTGGCCCTCTGGCACGAGCGCGACATCTCCCACTCCTCGGTGGAGCGGATGATCGGCCCGGATGCGACCGTCACCCTGGACTTCGCGCTGGCCCGTCTGACCGGGGTGATCGACAAGCTGATCGTCTATCCGGAGACCATGCAGGCCAACCTCGACAAGCTCGGCGGCCTGATCCACAGCCAGCGCGTCATGCTGGCGCTCACGCAGGCCGGGGTGAGCCGCGAGGACGCCTACCGCCTGGTCCAGCGCAACGCCATGCCGGTCTGGCTGGAGGGCAAGGACTTCCGCACCCTGCTGGGCGCGGATGCCGAAGTTACGGCGGCGCTCACCGCCGAGCAGCTCGACGGTCTGTTCGACCTCGGCTACCACACCAAACACGTGGACACGATCTTCAAGCGGGTGTTCGGCCGGGCGTAACGACCTGTCGGCCGGCCGTCGACACCGACGCGCCGGCCGATCCTCGGCGCCGTTATTCGGGATCGATGAGGAACGTCGTGAGGACCCACCGCTGGCCTTCGGTCACCGGCCGGTCCTCGTGCAGCAGGTCGCAGCCGAAAACCACGCCCGCGCCCGTCGCCGGGGCATAGAGGTGCGGGCCGTACTCCGGAAAGACGATCTCGCCGCCCCGATAGCCGTCATTCAGGTTGATCGATACCGCGAACCGCCGCCGCCGCTCCGACCGCAGGCCGTCGCGTCGGGCGGCGTAGAAATCCTTGCGCGCGGCATCGTACCCGCTGATCGTGAGCATCTCGAAGCGCAGGGGCGTCTGAAACCCGAACGCCTTCTGGATCTCGCCCATGAGCCGCGGGCCGATCTGCTCCGCCACGGCGCGCTGCAACTCCGGGTCCGTGATCCGGTGTTCGCGGTTGCGCTTCACCGAAGGGTCGACCGCCGTCTGCGTGCCCTCGCCGACCGTGCCGTCGGCATTGTCGGCCGTCCAGCGCTCGATCAGCGCGGCGCACATGGTGTCCGGAACCAGCCGGTCGAGCACCATCGCCGGTGCGGCACGGACCAGCCGTTGGCCACCCGCGGCCGCCGCCTTGGCCTCGATCTCCAGAACCTTGAGCGCGTCCTCCACCGGATCGCGGCTGTTGGCGCTGGTGAACACCGATAGAACGCGCTGATTGGCATCCAGGGCCGCGACTGCCGCGGCAGGTCGGTCGGACTCGTCGTCGGAGCCGTCGGGCAACGGACGGAACAGCCGCATGCCGTCGCCATACGGGTCGATCAGTGCCGTGGCCCCGGCATCCATCGCCCCGTCCGGTTCGCGGCGCATGAGGGCGAAGCGATGCACGCCGATCCGGTCCATCGCCGCGGACCGACGCGCCAGCGCGGCGAGCAGCCTGCGCCCCTCGCCATCATTGGGATTCGGCGTCGCCGCGATCAGAATAGGACCGCCCGACACCTCCAGATATAGCTGGCGGGTGCGTCCCTGCAGATCCGGAAAGGTCAGGTTCGGCGCCCGGTCACCCGGGCGCAGCGCGGGAATGCCCATCGTCGCCAGACTGTACCGGTCAGGTCTCGGACTTGATCTGCGCGGTCGCCGCGACCAGCAGTTCGTTCATCTTGTGCCGCAACCGCGCGTCGCTCAGCTCGCCGCCGGCCGCCGAGACCTTGTCCATGACGAACGCGACCACGTCGTCATCGCCCGGCTTGTCGAAATCGGCGGCGATGACTTCCTTGGCGAAGGCCGCGCGCGCATCGCCGGTCAGACCGAGGAATTCGTCGGCGACCCACTCACCAAGCATCCGGTTGCGTCGCGCCGTCGCCTTGAAGAGCAGCTCCGCATCGTGCGCGGACTTATTCTCTTGGGCCTTTTCACGATCGTCGAAACCGCTCATCACACGCCTCCCAGGCTGGGCGGAACCCTGAATACCAACCGTCGCCCGCGCTTGCCGCCGACGGAACCGCGCGGACCATACACAACCGCCCCCGCGATGTGAACGCGGGAGTTCGGCGCACCGGGCGAGACCGATTGCCGCTTGCCGGAACCATGGCGAGGCGCCACTTTTGCCGTCCAATGTGCAGCGTCATCATCCTGCGCCGACCGGGCCACGCGTGGCCCGTGGTCCTGGGCGCCAATCGAGACGAAATGGCCGACCGGCCGTGGAAGCCGCCGGCCCGACACTGGCCCGACCGTCCGGAGGTCGTCGCCGGCCTCGACGTGCTGGCCGGAGGCAGCTGGTTCGGCATCAACGATCACGGCGTCGTCGCCTGCATCCTCAACCGCCATGGCACCCTCGGACCGGCGCCGGACAAGCGCTCGCGCGGTGAGCTGGTGCTGGAGGCGCTGGAGCATGCCGACGCAACCGACGCCGCGAGGGCGCTGGCGGCGGTCGAGCCGGCCAGCTACCGGGCCTTCAACCTGGTGATCTGCGACAGCCGGGACGCGTTCTGGATCGCCAACCGCGAGGACGAGGCGCGGGTCGACGTCGCAACGGTGCCCGAGGGCGTGTCGATGCTCACGGCCCACGACCTGAACGACCGCCACGAGTCGCCCCGGGTGGCCCGTTACCTGGACCGGTTCCGGGCCGCGCCGGCGCCCGATCCGGTGCGCGACGACTGGGATGCCTGGTCCATGCTGCTCGCTTCCCGCGACTTCGCCGCCGAGGCCGGCCCCGGCGGCGCGATGACCGTGGTCAGCGAGACCGGATTCGGCACGACCAGCGCCGCGCTGGTCGCGCTGCCGGCGCCGGGCGAGGGCCGGCCGATCCTGCGCTTCGCCGACGGCCGACCGGACACCGCCGCGTTCGCCCCTGTCGATGCCTGGGAACCGACGGTCCGCGCCTGAGCGGGCGGGGTGTCGCGCGATTGAGTTGACGGGGGCGGACTGATATAGGGTCCGTCATCCACTGCGACGTGCCGCGATCCGAACCGGCCCGTCGCGACGACCGCAAGACCGGCGCCGACACGCCGAGTTGGAGACCGCCCCATGGCCAGACGCCGCAAGCTCTACGAGGGCAAGGCGAAGATCATGTACGAGGGCCCCGAGCCCGGTACCCTGATCCAGTACTTCAAAGACGACGCCACCGCCTTCAACAACCAGAAGCAGGGCCTGATCACCGGCAAGGGCGTTCTGAACAACCGCATCAGCGAATACCTGATGACGAAGCTGACCGAGATCGGCGTGCCCAACCATTTCATCCGTCGGGTGAACATGCGCGAGCAGCTCGTCCACGAGGTCGAGATCCTGCCGATCGAGGTGGTCGTGCGCAACGTGGTCGCGGGCTCCCTCGCCAAGCGCTTCGGCCTCGAGGAAGGCACGGCGCTGCCGCGCTCCATCATCGAGTACTACTACAAGTCCGACGAACTGAACGATCCGATGATCTCCGAGGAGCACATCACCTCCTTCGGCTGGGCCACGACCCAGGATCTCGACGACATGGTCGCCCTGTCGCTGCGGGTGAACGACTTCCTCGTCGGCCTGTTTCTCGGGGTTGGCCTTCGGCTGGTCGACTTCAAGCTGGAGTTCGGCCGCTGGTACAACGAGCACGAGGAGGTGCAGATCGTGCTCGCCGACGAGATCAGTCCGGACAACTGCCGGCTCTGGGACATCGCCACCAACGAGAAGATGGACAAGGACCGCTTTCGTCGCGATCTCGGCGGCGTGAAGGAGGCCTACCAGGAGGTGGCCCGCCGCCTCGGCGTACTGCCGGAGGCGGGGCCGATGGACCTGAAGGGTCCGCAGGTCGTCCAGTGACGGGCAAGGCAGCAGGGAACAGGACCGAACGATGAAAGCCACCGTGCACGTGACATTGAAGACCGGCGTCCTCGACCCGCAGGGCAAGGCGATCGGCCATGCTCTGTCTACCCTCGGCTTCGAGGGGGTTGGCGAGGTTCGTCAGGGCAAGGTCATCGAGATCAACCTCGACGAGACCGACGCCGCCAAGGCCGAGGCGGAGGTGACCGCGATGTGCGAGCGTCTGCTGGCCAACACCGTGATCGAGAACTACAGCATTCGGGTAGAGGGCTGACGGCCTGCCGGATCGATCCCCCAAAGGGTTGATCTTGTGGCGCGAGACATTCGCGAAATCGGCGGGCGCGAAATCGGCGGGCGCGAAATCGGCGGGCGCGAAATCGGCGGGCGCGAAATCGGCGGGCGCGAAATCGGCGGGCGGGCCGACCGGGATCTGCGATATGCTTCCTCGGGCCACCTCGGTTGAGTAGCCCGGTATCTATGTCCAACAGTCAGCCCCCACCTGATACGTCGGCCTCTTCGGAAGCTCGCGCGCTGCTCGAAGCGGTCAACCATGCCGGTATCGGGATCGTCGTGCTCGACGCCGATCTCCGCTTGGTGGCCAGCAATCCTCGGTTCGCCACGATCAACGGGCTGGATCCGGCGGAGCTGTGTCCCGGCTGGGAATACAAGCGCCTGATACGGCTCAACGCCGAGCGCGGAGAGTATGGCGGCGGCGACATCGAGGCGCGGGTCGAGGAACGTCTGGAGTTCACGTGCACCGCCCTTCCCTTCCAGATTGAGCGCCTGCGCGAGAACAGCTCGGTCTTGATGATTACCGGCGCCCGGCTGCCGTCCGGCGGCGTCGTTCTCACCTTCGACGAACGCGGCAAGCATGCCCGGGAGCGCGTCGGCGGTTCGCTCATCAGCTATGAGTCGCTGCGCCGCGGACTCGACCACACCCATCAGGGCATCCAGATCTGGGACCCCGGCGACCGCCTGATCTACGTGAACCCGGCGATGGCCCGCATCGCCCGCGAGACGGGCGTCCCCCTCGAGATCGGCATGACGTTCGAGGAACTGGTCCGCCTGCGCGCCGAACTTGGGGTCGTCTCGGCCGGTGAGACCGATCTTGAGGACTATGTCCGCCGCCGTGTCCTTCAGCACCAGCGCGGTGGCGAGGAGCACCAGATACGGCTGGCCGGCGGCTACTGGTATCAGATCCGCGACACGTCGCTGCCGAACGGCGGAACCATCACCACGGTCACCGACATCTCCGAACTGATGCGCGCCGAGCAGGCGCTGCGCGAAAGCGATGCCCGGCTGCGCGACTTCGTCCGCGCCAGTTCCGACCGGTTCTGGGAACTGGACGCCAAGCTCCGCTTCACCATGCTGATGGACATGCGGAACGACGACGCCCACCTGCCGCCCAGTCGCTTTCTCGGGCGCACCCGATGGGACGCGGTCGGCGTCGATCTGGAGAACGACGAGGCCTGGCTCGAGCACAAGGCGATGATGGAGCGCCGCGAGCCGTTCCGGGACTTCCGCTACGACGTGCTGAACCAGCAGGGCGAATGGCGCCACTGGCGGGTGTCCGGCGTGCCTGTGGTCGACGAGGACGGCGAGTTCAAAGGCTATCGCGGTACCTCGGTCGACGAGACCGACTACCGCGAGGAACTGCAGGCGGCACAACAGGCCCTGCGTCAGGCGCTGCGCGATGCCGAGACCGCCAACCGGGCGAAGTCGATGTTCCTGGCGACCGTCAGCCACGAGCTGCGGACACCGCTCAACGCCATCATCGGCTTCTCCGACCTGCTGGTCAGTCAGGTGTTCGGCCCGCTCGGAGACGAACGCTATGCGGCCTACGCACGCGACGTGCAGGCGAGCGGCCACAGCCTGCTGTCGCTGATCGAGGACATGCTGGACCTCACCCGGGCCGAGATCGGGCAGATCATGCTGCGCGAGAGCCGGGTCGACATCACCACCGAGGTCACCGCCTCGGTCTCCATGGTGCGCAGCCGGCAGACCGGCGACGTCGCGCCGATCGTGGTCGCCGTGCCCGTGGATCTGCCGCCGGTCTGGGCGGACGGGCGGCTGGTCCGCCAGATTCTCTACAACCTGATCTCGAACGCCCTGAAGTTCACCCCGGAAGACGGAACGGTGACGATCGCGGCGGAGCTGTCCGAAACCGGCCTCGATATCCGGGTCCAGGACACGGGAATCGGCATCCGCGAGCGCGATGTCGATAAGGTTCTGCGGCCGTTCGAGCAGGTCGACAGCGCCTTGAACCGAAAGTACGAGGGCATCGGGCTCGGGCTGCCGCTGACCAAGGCTTTTGTTGAACTGCACGGCGGAACTCTCGGTATTCAAAGCGAACTCGGCGTCGGCACCACGGTGACGGTCCGGCTCCCGCGGGGGCGGGTCGGCGCTGACGGCCCGGCCTCGACCATCGGCGCCTGAACCGCGTGCGCGCCGCCCTTGCACCCGGACGCGCCCGGCCCTAGGTTCCGGCCGAAAGGTCCTCCCCGCCTCCGCGGCATCGTGCCGTCGGGGCAACCGCCGTTGGAGCGCCCATGAAATCGGCCATCATCGTTTTCCCCGGATCGAACCGCGACCGCGACATGGTCATGGCCCTGCGCCAGGCCTCGGGCCAGGACCCGGCGATGATCTGGCACAAGGAGACCGAACTGCCGGACGTCGACCTGATCGTCGTCCCCGGCGGCTTCTCCTACGGCGACTACCTGCGCGCCGGCGCCATGGGGGCGCTGTCGCCGGCCATGCGCACGGTGAAGGAGCGGGCCGACAAGGGCGTGCCGGTCCTGGGCGTGTGCAACGGCTTCCAGATCCTCACCGAGGCCGGGCTACTGCCGGGTGCGCTGATGCGGAACGCCGGACTGAAGTTCGTGTGCAAGACCGTCCACCTGAAAGTGGAAACCTCGCAGAGCCTGTTCACCAGCGGTTACAGCGACGGTCAGGTGATCTCGGTGCCGGTCGCCCATAACGACGGCAACTACTTCGCCGATGCCGACACGCTGGACCGGCTGGAGGATCGCGGCCAGGTCGCGTTCCGCTACGTCGCGGCCGACGGGGCCACGGGCGGCAACCCGAACGGCTCCCAGCGCGACATCGCCGGCATCTACAACGAGACCAAGACGGTGCTCGGCCTGATGCCGCATCCCGAGAACGCGATCGAAGCCCTCCATGGCGGCACCGACGGGCGCGGCCTGTTCGACGGCCTGGTGCGCTCGCTCCACTGACTCCGGAATTGCCATGACCCTTCCCAACGCCGCCATCACCGACGAGGTCGTGGCCGAGCACGGCCTGACCGCCGACGAGTATCAAGTCGTCCTGCGCATCCTCGGCCGTGAGCCGAACCTGACCGAACTCGGCATATTCTCGGTCATGTGGTCGGAGCATTGCTCCTACAAGTCGTCCAAGCGCTGGCTGAAGACGTTGCCGACGGACGGCCCGCACGTCATCCAGGGACCGGGCGAAAACGCCGGGGTCATCGATATCGGCGAGGGGCTGGCCGCGGTCTTCAAGATCGAGAGCCACAACCACCCGTCCTTCATCGAGCCCTATCAGGGGGCGGCGACCGGTGTCGGCGGCATCCTGCGCGACGTGTTCACCATGGGTGCCAGGCCGATCGCCAACCTGAACGCCCTGCGCTTCGGCGATCCGAACCACCCCAAGACCCGTCACCTGGTCTCCGGCGTGGTCGGCGGCATCGGCGGCTACGGCAACTGCGTCGGCGTGCCGACCGTGGCCGGCGAGGTAAACTTCCATCCGGCCTATAACGGCAACATCCTGGTCAACGCCATGACAGTGGGCCTGGCCCAGGCCGACCGAATCTTCTATTCGGCCGCCGCCGGACCGGGCAACGCGGTGGTCTATGTCGGCGCCAAGACCGGCCGCGACGGCATCCACGGCGCCACCATGGCGTCGAAGGAATTCGACGAGGACAGCGAGGAGAAGCGTCCCACCGTCCAGGTCGGCGACCCCTTCACCGAGAAGCTGCTGCTGGAAGCCTGCCTGGAGCTGATGGAGCGCGACTGCATCGTCGCGATCCAGGACATGGGTGCCGCCGGCCTCACCTCCTCCAGCGTCGAGATGGCCGACAAGGGCGGCCTCGGCATCGAGCTCGACCTCGACCGGGTGCCGGTGCGCGAGGAGGGCATGACCGCCTACGAGATCATGCTGTCGGAGAGCCAAGAGCGCATGCTCATGATCATCCGCCCGGAAAGCGCCGACGAGGCGCGGGCGGTGTTCGAGAAATGGGACCTGGACTTCGCCGTGATCGGCTCGGTCACCGAGACCGGCCATATCGTCCTGAAGAAGGATGGCGCGGTACAGTGCGACATCCCGGTGGAGCCGCTGGTCGGCGAGGCGCCGGAATACGATCGCCCGCACATCCCCTCCCCCGCCCTGCCGGTCCTCGCCGCTAGCGACGTCCCGGCACCGAAGGCCCAGCTCGGCGAGGTTCTCGCGACCCTCATGGCCTGCCCGGACATGGCGAGCCGCCGCTGGATCTGGGAGCAGTACGACCACCTGGTCATGGGCGACACGATGATCCGTCCGGGCGCGGACAGCGGCATGGTACGCATTCGCGACACCGACCGCGGCCTCGCCGTCACCGTCGACTGCACGCCACGCTACTGCCTCGCCGACCCGAAGACCGGCGGCGCCCAGGCGGTCGTCGAGACCTGGCGCAACATCACCGCCACCGGCGCCACGCCCCTGGCGGCGACCAACAACCTGAACTTCGGCAATCCGGAAAAGCCGACGATCATGGGCCAGATCGTCGGCTGCGTGACCGGCATGGGAGAGGCCTGCCGGGCACTCGACTACCCGATCGTGTCGGGCAACGTCTCGCTCTACAACGAGACCGAGGGGCAGGCGATCCTGCCGACTCCGGTGATCGGCGGCGTCGGCGTGATCGACGACGTGTCTCGGCTCGCCACCCCGGCCCTGAAGGTCGCCGGCGAAACCCTGGTGGTCCTCGGCCAGCCCGCCGACCGCACGGACGGCTGGCTCGGCGCCTCGCTGTACCTGCGCGAGATCGAGGGGCGGGAGGACGGCGCGCCGCCGCCGATCGACCTGGAGGCGGAGAAGCGGACCGGCACCCTGGTGCGGTCGCTGATCGCCGATAAGGCGGTATCGGCCTGCCACGATATCTCCGACGGCGGTCTGCTGGTCGCCGTGGCGGAGATGGCCCTGGCCGCGCGGGGACTCGGAGTCGCGGTCCGGGCGCCCGAGGGCGCCGCTCCCCATGCCTGGGCCTTCGGCGAGGATCAGGGCCGTTATGTCGTCGCCACCTCCGATCCCGGCGCCCTGCGGGCCCGCGCCGAAGCCGCCGGGGTTCCCGCGACGACGATCGGAACCGTCACCGAGGACGCCGAATTGACACTCGACGGCGTCACCCTCATATCGGTGGAGGCGTTGAGCCGACGGCACGAAGCGTGGCTGCCGGACTACATGGCGGCGGAAAGCTGAGCGCCGGCGGCGACAGGGAGAGAACAGCATGGCCATGGAAGCGAGCGAGATCGAGCGCCTCATCAAGGAGGCGATCCCCGATGCGCGCGTCACGATCGAGGATCTGCGCGGCGACGGCGACCACTACGCATGCCATGTCGTGTCGGCTGCCTTCTCGGGAAAGAACCGCGTGCAGCAGCATCAGCTGGTGTACAAGGCTCTCCAGGGCCGAATGGGCACCGAACTGCACGCCCTCGCCCTGCAAACCGCCGCGCCGGACTGACGGCGCCGGCCAGAGAACGAAAGGAGCGTTCGGATGCTCGACCAGACCCTCAAGACCCGCATCGACGACGAGGTCGCCGGCAGCGACGTGGTGCTGTTCATGAAGGGCACGCCCGTGTTCCCGCAGTGCGGCTTCTCCGCCGTCGTGGTCCAGGTGCTGAGCCACCTCGGGATCAAGTTCAAGGGCATCAACGTGCTCGACGACCCGTCCCTGCGCGAGGGCATCAAGGAGTATTCGAGCTGGCCGACCATCCCTCAGCTCTACGTCAAGGGCGAGTTCGTCGGAGGCTGCGACATCATCCGTGAGATGTTCGAGACCGGCGAGCTGATGGAACTGCTGCACAGCCGCGGCATCGACGTTCGGTCGAGCGAAGGTGCCGTCTAACCGCGACCCGGGGTCGCCGGAAGCCGAGCCCGAACCGGAGCGGCGCTTCCGCAGCCCCTTCGCGATCAGCCCGAGGACTCTGATCATCGTCGGTCTTCTGGCGATCGTGGTCGGAGCCTTCGGCCTGCGCGACCATGTCGGCTTCCTCATCTCCGCCGAACAGGCCGACGCGGAGGTCGTGTCGGTCGAGACCCTGGACGCCCAGGAGGGGTTCACCCTGTACCGACCGACGGTACGCTACCTGTCGCGCCATGACGGCCTCGTCACGGTCGCCGCCGACACCTATCGTCCGACCTCGGCCGGGGAAATTCTCGACGTCGCCTTCGATCCCGAAAATCCGGGCGACGCCCGCCTGATGGACCCCCGCGACCGCTGGATCCTGCCGCTGTGGATGGCGGCGTTCGGCCTCATCACCGTCGTCATCGGCATGCGGCGCGGTCGCCGGGCGGCCTCGCCACCGCGCGACCCCGCCTGACCCGATGCTGCACAGCGCCCTGGCCGCGGCCGGCATCCGCGGGATCGTCTTCGACAAGGACGGTACCCTGATCCGGTTCGACGAGACCTGGACGCCCGTTTTCTGGGCCAGCGCTGAGCGGCTGGCCGCGGATCTGGGGCGCCCGGCACTGGCCGAGGCGATGATGGTGGCCGGCGGATGGTGCCCCGATACGCGCCGGATCCTGCCGGGCACCGAGCTGGCCGCCGGCACCACCGACGCGGTCGCCCGGTTGTGGCGCGGTGTCGCCCCGGACCTGCCGGCCGACGATGCCCTGATCCCCTGGCTAGACGCCTTCTGGCATGCGCAGGCCAAGACCCACCTGACCCCCATAGATCCGCTTGCCGACCTGTTCGGCCGGCTGCGCGGTGCCGGCGTCGACTGCGCGCTGGCGACCAATGACAGCGAGGCGGCCGCCCGCGACACGGCGGAGCGTCTGGGCATCGCCGGATTTCTGTCGTTCACGGTCGGCTACGACAGCGGCCACGGCGCGAAGCCGGAACCGGGCATGATCGTCGCGGCTCAGCGGCATTGGGGTCTGACGCCCGACCGGACGGCCATGGTCGGCGATTCAACGGCCGATCTGGCCGCCGGCAGCGCCGCCGGGTGCGGACTGGTGATCGGCGTGCTGTCCGGTGCGTCCGACAGGACCGTGCTCGAACCGCTGGCCGACCTGATCCTCGACGACGTGCACGCCCTGACCGTTCAGCGGTAAATCAGCACCGGGATCAGGCAGTTGCGGATCGTCTCGGTCGTCGTCGAGCCGATGAACAGGCTGCGCAGCCGGGAATGGCTGTAGGCGCCCATCACCAGCAGATCGATTCCCACATCCTCGACATACTTGGCGATCACCTGATCCGGCTGACCGGGAATGACGTCCGTCGAGACCTGGATGTCGCCGCCCTTGAGCAGCGCGCGAGCCGAGTCCAGGGTCCGGTCGACCTCCGGCGAGCGGTCGCCGACGGTCAGCAGATGTCCCTCCAGCCCGGCGAAGAGGGGCGTGCGCGCGACATAGTCGACCGCCTTGAGGGCCGTCCGCTGACCGTCGAAGGCGATCAGGAATCGCTTGATCGGCTTGAACGCGCGGGCGGCAATCAGCACCGGGACATGGGAGGTTCGGACAACCCGCTCCAGGTTCGAGCCGAGATGCATCTTGGCGAAGTCCGCCGCCTCGCCGCGCTTGCCGATGATGACCAGCTCCGCGCCCTGCTCCAGAACGCCAAGGCTCTCCACCAGATCGCCGTGACGCAGCTTCGGCGGCAGTGTCTCGACCCCCTGTTCCCTGAGGCCAGCCTGCGCCTCGTCGAGGATCAGCCGGCCGCGCTTCTGCGCCGCGCGCGCGTTCAGCGCGTCGAGGTCGGCCAGTTCCTGCAGCAGATCCTCGCGCATGCCGGCGGAGAAGCTGCCGGACAGGTTCGCCGGCGCGCTCGGTCCGTCGCGCCGGCCCAGCACGTGCACGAGTTCGACTTCCGCTCCGAGCCGCCCCGCCGCCCAGGCGGAGTGGTCGGCCACGCTGCGCGAATAGATCGACCCGTCGATCATGGCGATGATTCTACTCAACCCGCCCTCCCTCGCGGCGCTAGACGGTGCCGGCGGCTCAGTGGCTGAGCAGCTGGTCCATGGCGCCGGGCTTGTCGTGGATGGCCAGGCGATCCACGATGGTCTCGCTGGCCGCGTTCAAACCGACAATCTCGACGTTGGCGCCCTCGCGGCGAAACTTCAAGACGACCGTATCCAGCGCGGCGACACTCGAGATGTCCCAGATATGGGCGCGGGTCACGTCGATCGTCACCGAGTCCAGCGCCTCGCGGAAGTCGAAGGCCTCCAGAAAGCGATCGGCGGAAGCGAAGAACACCTGTCCCTCGACCACATAGGTCCGCGACGCGCCGTCCGGCGACAGGGTCGAGGTGACGCGGAAGATCTGGGAGATCTTCCAGGCGAAGAAGATGCCGGACAGCAGCACGCCGACGATCACCCCGATCGCCAGGTTGTGGGTCGCCACCACCACCACCACCGTCGCCACCATCACCACCGACGAGGAACGCGGATGCACCCGCAGATCCTTCAGCGACTGCCAGCTGAAGGTACCGACCGAGACCATGATCATGATCGCTACCAGGGCGGCCATCGGGATCTGGCGGACCCATTCGCCGAGGACGACGCAGGCGATCAGCAGGAAGATGCCGGCCAGGAAGCACGACAGCCGACCGCGGCCGCCCGACTTCACGTTGATCACCGACTGGCCGATCATCGCGCAGCCGGCCATGCCACCGATGAAGGCGGTGCCGAAGTTGGCGATGCCCTGGCCGACGCACTCGCGGTGCTTGTCGCTGCGGGTGTCGGTCAGGTCGTCGACGATGGTCGCCGTCATCAGCGACTCCAGCAGTCCGACGACGGCGATCCCGGCCGAGTAGGGCAGGATGATCTGCAGCGTCTCCAGCGTCAGCGGCACGTCCGGCAGCAGGAAGATCGGCAGGGTGTCCGGCAGCGCGCCCATGTCGCCGACGGTGCGCAGGTCGAGGCCGAAGCCCATGGCGACCGCCGTCAGAACGACGATGCAGACCAGCGGCGACGGCACGGCGGTCGTCAGACGCGGAAGCAGGTAGATGATCGCCAGCCCGGCGGCGACCATGGCATAGGTCAGCCACGGCACGCCGATCAGCTCGGGAAGCTGGGCCATGAAGATCAGGATGGCGAGCGCGTTCACGAAACCGGTCATCACGCTCTTCGAGACGAAGCGCATGACGGTCGCCAGCCGCAGGAATCCGGCGGCGATCTGAAGGAGGCCGGCGAGCGCTGTCGCCGCGAGCAGGTACTCGAGCCCGTGGTCGCGCACCAGGGTGACCATCAGCACCGCGGTCGCCGCCGTCGCGGCCGAGATCATGCCCGGCCGTCCGCCGAAGATGGCGGTCAGCACGGCGATCGAGAACGAGGCATACAGCCCGACCTTCGGATCGACGCCGGCAATGATGGAGAACGCGATGGCCTCCGGAATCAGGGCGAGCGCGACAACCATGGCCGCCAGCACGTCGCTGCGGACGGTGCCGAGCCAGTCAGTCTTCAGCGAATTGAGCGAGGTCCCCTCCTGGGTGCCGGATCGGTCGCAGGAGGCTAGAGGTACCGAACGCCGCCGCCTATTGCAACGCAACAGTCAGATTATTTTGCACTGCAACATAAAACACGTCCGGACGAGACCCGTTCGATGGCGCGCGCCGGCCCGCCATGATAGGAGTGGGGAACGCCGAACGCCCGACATGGATTGCGATCCTCTCATGCGTCAATCGCCGCTCCAGGCGGCTCGCGGAGCCGTCGTGCAGGATCCGTCCGACGCCGCCGCCCTCGCCCGCCTATCGATCGCGCTCGGCCCGACGGCGGCCGCGTTCCGCTGCTTCTCCCGCCTCGTCCTGCTGGCCGATTTCGGGATCGTCAAAATGGACGGGATCCTGCTGCGCAACGCGATCCTCGCGACCCGCAGCGTCCCTGCGGAGGCGTTGAAGGCTCAGGCCGCGACCATCGACTTCGACCACCCGGTGAAGGTGGAGCTTGCCGTCTTTCTCGCCGCGGCGTTCCTGGCGACCCGACGGGTCGACCTCGACGCCTTGGCGGTCCGGCGGATCCGGTACGACACCTGCGACGACGGCCTGCTCCGAGTGCTCAGCCTGCTGTCGGAGCACACCGAGCCGGGCTCGCCCGTCCAGGCCTACATCCTGTCGGTCCTCAAGCACTACGTCACCATCGTCCTGCGCGTCGCCGGGTTCCCCGACGCGGCGCGGCGGATGGCGGACGACGCCGTCACCTTTCAGCGCGGGATGCGCCGGCGCTTCAATCCGGACGGCAGCCGCATCTTCTCCTGGCGATGGACGTTCGCCATCGGCCACATGGTGGTCACCGCCTTCCTGGTGAAAGGCCAGGCCGCCGGTCTGCTAGACGCCGGTCTGCTGGACGCCGGCCCACTGGATGCGGGCCCCGCCAAAGTGTGGGACGGGCGGATGGCCAACCCGGCGCTGCGGTCGCGCCTGCTGGAGCTTTCCGACAGCGTCGTGCCGGTCCCGCAGGACACGATGTACGCCGACCCCTTCGACACCCAGTACCGGGAGATCGTCGACGGCCGCCCCGTGGATCTGTTCGACGCCTGCGGCATCATCGCTGACCGGACGGGCGACGCCCGCGGCGCGATCATGCGGCGGCCCGCTCCGGACGATCCGGCCCTGACCCGGTTCTACGGCGAAACCGGCCTGACGCCCGAGGATCCGATCGTGACCCTGCACGGGCGCGAGGGCGGTTTCCGCACCGATCTTCACCAGTCCCTGCGCAACGTCGACATCCGGGCCTGTCTGCCGGCGATCCGGGCCCTGGTCGCCCGCGGCTACCGGGTGGTGCGGCTCGGCGATCCCTCGATGTCGCCGCTTCCGCCACTGACCGGGGTGGTCGACTACGCGTTGTCGCCCCTGAAGACGCCTGAACTCGACATCCTGCTGCCGGCCGCTGCCGCGTTCCATATCGGATCCAGTTCCGGCCTGTCCAAGGTGCCCCTGCTGTTCGGCACGCCGACCCTGTTCCTGAACTGGTATCCCTGCGAGATGCTGCCCTGGGGCCGCGCCAACTGGACGGTTCTGCGCCCGATCGTGCGCCGCGAGGACGGCACGCGGGTTGCGGACTGGCGGCGTTACGCCCGCCTGGGATCGCTGCACTCGAGGCTGCTGCTCCGCCAGACCGGCCACGATGTCGGCGACCTGACGGGCGAAGAGATCGAACGGATCGTCCTGGACTTCGCCGCGACCCTGGCCCCCACGCCGCCGGCCCCAACCGGCGTCAACCGAGGCCGGATCCTCCTTCCGGGCGACGGCGCCCTGGTCGAGATCTCCCCCGACGCCACGCCGTCGCGGGGCTAACCCGCGTTGCGCGTCCGGATCATCCAAACTCCCGACGCAGGAGCCGAGCGCCACGCGACACTCGGTCAGCCGTCGGACCCGATCAAACGTGCTGTTTCGTCCGGTTCGTCACCATCCGGCCGTGCAACTCAGTGATCGCCCTGCTGCCGGTCTTGGTGAAGAGGAAGGGCAGCAGGCCGTGCACCAGGCAGGCCAGGCCGCCGAGGATCATGCGGGCGCCGAACCCGCCGGCCATGCCCATGTGTTCCAGGTAGGTCTCCCCCACCGCCCGGGGGTGCTCGGTGAACAGCTTCATGCGCGGCGCTCCACTTCCGAGGTGCTAACATTTCAATTGACGATCACTGACAAGGCAATTGTCGAGCTACACAGATTATGCCTCCCACAGAGGCGAAAGAGTTTGCCAATGTTGCCTTATGGAGCCTCTATATGTAGATTTTTTTCCCATGGATGATATCGATCGGAAAATTCTCTCCCTGCTGCAGGCCGATGCCGGGTTGGCCCTGGCGGAGATCGCGGAGGCGGTGGGGCTGTCGACCACGCCGTGCTGGCGGCGGATCCAACGGCTGGAAAAGAACGGTGTGATCCGCCGACGGGTTGCCCTGCTGGACCGCGATGCCATCGGTCTTGGCGTCACCGTCATCGTGCGGGTCCGCACCAACCGGCACGACATGGAGTGGCTGGAGCAGTTCGCGCGCACCGTCGACGACATTGACGAGATCGTCGAGGTCTACCGGATGAGCGGCGACATCGACTACGTCCTGAAGGTGGTGGTGCCGGATATCGCGACCTACGACGCGATCTACAAGCGCCTGATCACCGCCGTTCCGCTGATGGACGTCAGTTCCAACTTCGCGATGGAGGAGATCAAGTTCTCCACCCGACTGCCGCTCAACTACGCGCTGTGACCGGCCCCTCTGCGGCCGGTTCGGCGCTGGGCGCCGGGTCGGCCGGATACCCGTTTGAAGGCGTCAGGTTCGCGGCGGTCCTATCGGCGGGAGCCAGATCGACGACCCGGCCGGAAGCGCCCCCGCCGGTCATCGGCCCTGACCGGACCTCCTGGGGCAGTTCCGAGTAGAGACAGACGCAATCGCGCCCGGACCGCTTCGCCGCGTAAAGCGCGGTGTCCGCCATGGCGATCAGCGTGGCCTCGTCGTTGGCGGGGTCGTCGGCGGGGCCGTCGGCGACGCGGACCACACCGGCGCTCAGGGTGTGGGCGATCATCGCACCCTCGAAGCGGGTCGGCGTGCCGGCGAAGCGGCGTCGCACCCGTTCGGCGACACCGCGTGCCGCCGCTTTGGAGCCGGCCTCGAACAGCAGGATGAACTCCTCGCCGCCGAACCGCGCGGTCACGTCGTCGGCCCGGAACTCCCGGCGCAGCAGGCTGGCGAAGTGGCGCAGTACCGTGTCGCCGGCGGCGTGACTGTGGGTGTCGTTGATCTGCTTGAAGCGGTCGAGGTCGATGAGCACGAGCCAGTAGCGCCCCGGCCAGCGCCCGGCTGCACGGAGATGCGCGACCTGGGCGTCGAAACCGCGGCGGTTCAGCAACCCGGTCAGGGCGTCGCGGCTGGCTGCGTGTTCGGCGGCGATGCGGCGGACCTCCTGTCCGCGCAGCCACTGCGCCAGCGACGCACTGAGCAGCAGACTCTCCACCACCGTGCTGGCGAAGGTGAAGCGCAGGAAATCGATGTGCGACAGCGACAGGAAGGCGAGGTCGGCGACGCTCGCCACCGTGACCATCAGGCAGGTGGCCACCACCCCGCCCCAGCCGATCAGCATCCAGCGGGCGTAGTCGAGACCGTCGCGCCGCCAGGCGCGCCAACTCAGCCAGGCGATATAGAGCGGTGTGGTGACGAAGGCGAAGAAAACCAGCAGGTTGGCCGCCGCGGGGAACGGATCGGGCACCGCCAGAACCGTCCCCGCGCCGTAGAGCAGGATACCGGTGCGCAGGATCCGGTTGTCGACCGGGTGCAGCCGCGCGATGTCCAGGTGGCGTCGCGCGAATTCCAGCGCGGTCCCGAACAGGAAGAGGATCGACCAGTTGAAGCCGAGCTGCTGCAGCCAGGATCCCGACGGGAACAGGAACTGCAGGCCGATGCCCGAGAAGATAACATAAGCGGAGGCCACGCCCGCCATGTACAGGGCATAGACGATCAGGCGGGCCTGGCGCATGAAAACGCCGTACAGCAGCCAGAACGCCGCGGCGGCACACAGACAGCCGATCCAGAACACAAAATAGGCCGTGTTGGCGACCGAGTGCCGTTGAAAGCCGAGTTCGCTCCAGACCCGCAGGTCGAGGTGGAGCGGGACCGGCGACACGCTGCCGAAGCGCACGACGATCTCGCGGGTCGCGCCGTCCGGCACCGTCACCACCGCCGCCGGTCCGGCATGGGCCAGAGGCCGCTCGACATAGGGTTGGGTCGCGTCGAAGGCGACCCTCTCGCTGGTCCCGTCCGGCGCGAGAACGAAAGCGGTGAACGTCGTCAGCCGCGTGATGTCATGGGTGACGACGATCCGCCTGGGCGCCCCTGTATCGTTCTCCAGACGAAAGCGGACCCACACCTTGTTCGCGGTGATGCCCAGTTTGCGATGATCGGCCGTGATCGGTTCCCAGCCCTCCGCGCGCAACGCCCGGTCGAGGGTGATCGGGCCGCTGCGCTCCTCCAGGAAGTGGGCTCGCCCGATCGGACGGGAGCCATCCTCCAGCGACGACAGCGCGATCGTCGGGTCGTCCGCCCGCGCGGTCGACGGCAACGACACCGCCAGGACGGCCAGCCAGACAGCCAGCATCAGATCACTCAGTCGAAGTCGCATGCCGTATCCATCGGGTCGCGGTCGGTCGGCGCCCCGATCCGTGCGTCGGCCGGAGTCTTGCACGTTTTGCCGGTCCCGGCGACGGGCCTTCGCACGCCTCGCGCTATCCGGCGGCGACCGGCTCCGAATAGGCGACCGGCGCCGTGGCACCCTTGACCTGGGTGCGGCGCATCAGCCGTCGGGAGGATGCATCGAACGGATCGCGGCGATGCATGGTGGCGCGATTGTCCCACATCAGGATGTCGCCGACCCGCCAGCTGTGACGGTAGGCATTCTCCTCCCGGGTCGCGTAGGCCCAAAGCTCGTCGAGCAGCGCCTCGGACTCGGCCAGATCCAGTCCCTCCACATGCGCCATGCGCCGACGGCCGAGATAGAGCAACGGCTTCCCGGTGTTCGGGTGCGCGATCACCATCGGGTGGTAGGTGCCCGGACTCTCGCGCGGGTCGTCGGTCGGCGTCACGCCCTGGCGCACGTAGCCGCCGGAATTGTAGGTGCCGTCGTGCTTGATCCGTCGCCCGGCGATGCGCCGCTTCAGCGTCTCGGGCAGCGCCATATACGCCGCGTGCATGCCGCACAGCCAGGTGTCGCCGCCGGCCGGCGGCACCTCGATGGCGTGAAGCATGGAGATGTCCGGCGGCGTCTCGAGATAGGACATGTCGGTGTGCCACACCGCCTCGCCGGCCCCGAGGCTCCCGATCTCCTTGCCGTCGGACCCCTTGATGTTCGACACCAGATAGACCTCCGGCAGGCCGGGCACGGCGGTCCGGCCGTTCTCCATCACCGGCGCGTGGTCCAACGCGCCGAACCGGCGGCTGAAGGCCACAAGCTGCTCCGGCGACAGATCCTGCCCACGGAACAGCAGCCCGGCATGGCGGTCGAACGCCTCGCGGATCGCCGCGAAGCCGACGTCGCTCAGGTCTGCGAGATCGGCACCGATCACCTCGGCGCCGACAACCGGCGTCAGAGGGTGCAGTTCGACGCCTCCGGCCTCCTGCTTGGCCGCATCGCTCATGTCTTCCTCCCTCATCGTTCTTGGTCTTTTTCACAGGCTACACCTGCCGGTGGCAGACCTGCTAGCGTTGGTAGCATCGGTATGGGCGGAGGATCACATGCAGCAGCGCGGTCTCGGACCACTCGGAGCGGTAAGCGCCCTCACTCTCGGCGGCGGCGGGCTCGGCCATCTCTGGGGCGAGACAACGCGGGAGGAGTGCGTCGCCACGGTCAAGGCCGCCGTCGACGCCGGCATCACCCTGCTCGACATGGCGCCACGCTACGGCGACGGCGAGGCCGAGACGGTCGTCGGCGAAGCCTTCGGCGGCCGCCTGCCGGCCGGCGTGCGTGTCACCACCAAATGCCTGCTCGGCGGCACACCGCCGGCCGAGATCGAGACGCGCCTGCGCCAGTCGATCGCCCGGTCCCTCGAGCTGATGAAGCTGGAGCGGGTCGACCTGTTCTTCCTGCATTCCAACGTCGCGCCGGACGACCACCCGATGCGCGACCACCCGGACGCCGCCACCCGCGTCACCCCCCTGTCGGTGTTCCGCGAGACCGTGCGGCCGGTCTTCGAGACGCTCGTCGCCGAGGGGCTGATCGGCGCCTGGGGGCTGACCGGGATCGGCCAGCCGGATGCCATCATCGACCTGCTTGGCGACGGTCCGCCCCCGGCCGCGGTGCAGTGCATCGCCAATCCCATCGACAGCCCCGGCTCGCTGAAGTTCTACGACGGACCGACCCGCCCCCGCGACATCATGGCGACGGCGCGGGCCAACGGGGTCGGCGTGCTCGGCATCCGCGTCGTTCAGGCCGGCGCGCTTGCCGCCGAGATCGACCGACCGCTGCCGGCCGACCACCCGGAGATGCGCGACTACCGCCGGGCCGCGCGCTGGCGCGCCCTGGCGGCGGATCTCGGCGAGGATCCGGCCGATTTGGCCCACCGCTACGCGCTCAGCCTGCCGGATGTCGACACCGTCGTCCTCGGCATCAAGAACCGGCGGGAACTCGCCATGTGCGTCGCCGCCGAAGCCCGCGGCCCGCTGAATCCCGAACTGATGCGGCGAATCGAGGAGAGCTTCGACTGAGCCGGTTCGGGGCGCGCCGCCACTGGTCCGCGGCCGCGTTACTGCGCAGAACGGGCGACCGCTCACGACCCCTCGTGCATCGCCCGGCGAGCCGGTAGCATCTGCACCGCCCGCAGCGGGCGGGCCACCTGGATCCGGTTGACCGGACGCCACCTCACAGGGAGAGACGCATGCCCCGCAACGCGATCGCGATCGACGGACAGCGGTTCTGGTCGACACTGATGGCCTCGGCCGAGATCGGCAAGGGACAGCGCGGCGGCCTCGCGCGGCTGACGTTGAGCCCGTCCGATGCGGAGATGCGCCACCTGTTCGCCCAGTGGTGCACCGACGGCGGCTACGCGCTGACCGTCGACCGCCTCGGCAACATGTTCGCGCGCCGCCCCGGGACCCACGACACCCTGCCCCCGGTGGTGATCGGCAGCCATCTCGACACCCAGGCCGCCGGCGGCCGGTTCGACGGCATCCTCGGCGTGCTGGCGGGACTGGAGATCCTGCGGGCCCTGGACGATCAGGGAATCGAGACCCGCCGGCCGATCGAGGTGGTGAACTGGACCAATGAGGAGGGCGGACGCTTCCCGCCGCCGATGCTGTGCTCGGGCGTCTTCGCCGGCGTGCACGAGTTGGACTGGGCCCTGGCCCGTACCGACGAGAACGGAAACACGGTCGCCGAGGCCCTGGACGCCATCGGATATTCCGGCGACGCCCCGGTGGGCGGCCGCGATCTCGACAGCTACTTCGAGATCCACATCGAGCAGGGCCCGGCGCTGTACGACGCCGGCCTCAAGCTCGGGCTGGTCACCGGAACGTATCTCGCCCGGGGCATGCGGATCGAGGTCGAGGGCGTGAACGCCCACAGCGGCCCCACGCCGATGACCCGGCGGCGCAACGCGCTGGTCGGCGCGGCGGCGGTGGCGCTGGAGGTCGATCGGATCGGGCTGAAATATGCCGACAGGGACGCCAAATCGACGGTCGCCCGCCTGGAGGCCTCGCCGAACATACCGGGCATCATCTCCGACCGGGCGACGCTGTTCGTCGATTTCCGCGCCCCCGACCCCGCCCTGACCGACGCCATGGAGCGGGAGATCCGCGATGCCCTGCCCGGCTGCGCCGAACGGTCACGCACGGACGTCGCCGTGGGCGACGCCTGGACCTTCGGCACGCCGGTCTTCGACGCCGAGCTGCAGGACCTGGTCCGCCGCACCGCCGCCGATCAGGGGGTGGACCTGATGGAGCTGCGCAGCCAGGCCGGACATGACGCCTACCACATCGCCCATGTCGCTCCGACGGTCCTGCTGTTCACCCCCTGCGACGACGGCATCAGCCACAACGAGGCGGAGAACACCCGGCTGGAGGACCAGCTTCCAGGCGTCCAGGTTCTGGCCGAGGCCGTGGTGGCATGGGCCAACAGGTAGGTGGCGAAACGCGAAGCGCCGGCCGGCAAGGCCGGTTCAGGCCTGGGAAATGGTCTTGATCTTCGCGCGCCGGCGGTTTGAGCGCCGGGCGATCTCGTTGTCCTGATCCTCGATCGCCGTCCGCGCCAGGTCCAGCAGGGCGTCACCGAAAGACTCGTCCAGCCGGTCATTCTCGACCCGGCGGTTGGAGGTGATCGTACCGTCCTCGTAGGTCACGTTGAACATCGTGAACGTCGCCGGTTTGGATCTGGATTTACTGCGGGCCATTGATGCGACCTCCCTTGATTCCGGCGCGCGTCAGGCCACGCGAATGGAGACGCTCTTGCCGAAGCGCCCGGCGAGAAGCGAGGTCGCGTGGCGGATCATCTTGCCACCGGCAGGGGCGCCGATCGTGAAGACGCTCTGCCCGCCGACGCTGCTATGGGTGACATAGGTGTGCAGGCCGTAGGTGATAAGAAAGTTGTCAGCGTTGTTCATTGGAATTCCTTATGGTTGGGCAGCGATCCCGACAGGCGCTTCCAGGCCGGGCCGAGCGCGTCGATCGCTGGGTTCTACCGTCGCCGGTATGCGGGGGCGCTCAGGGCGCCGGTGAGGCCGGCCCCAGGCTCCGCCGCAGGCGTACGGCATGAAGCTGGAAAATCGCGACCACACGGACACGTCTGATCGTCCGATTCTCGTCCATCTTTACGAAGTCAGGGAAAGGCTCGCCGTTCAGACAAACCCCGCCTGGGCTGGGCGCACTCTACGCGCCGTCGTCGTCGTTCCGCTGTGCCGGCATGTCGGATGCCTCGGCGGGCGTTTCCGCAGGCGTCTCGGACGCGGCCTTCTTCTCCGCGGCCCGTTTGGCCTTCTTCTCCATCTTCAGGCGCTCACGCTCTCGGCGCTCGAAACTGTAGTTGGGTTTTCTGGCCATAGGCCTGCATCCATTAGGTTCGTGTGACGGCCGGAGTTCCCGGAACCGGGTCCGCGTCGGGGACGCCCCGGGCCATTTCCAGGGGCGTTTTCGGGAATTTTCCCCCGGGAGTTCCCCCTGGGATTTTCTCCCCGGGAGATTTCCACCGGGAGAGTTCCCCGAGAGTTTCCCCCCGGGGCAACCGACATGTGGTCAGTCGATGACCGAGAGGTTCTCCGCGGCCGGCTTGCCGTCGCGGCCGTCCCGCAGTTCGAAGGAGACCTTCTGCCCCTCGTTCAACGTGTGCAGACCGGCCCGTTCAACGGCCGAGATGTGGACGAAGGCGTCCTTGCCGCCGTTCTCCGGCTCGATGAAACCGAAACCCTTGGTCGAATTGAACCACTTAACAGTACCGTTAGCCATGTGAAGTCCTCAAACATGCGTTACGGGTCCGCGGGATTCCGGCAGACGCCGGCGCGGCCTTCTGAGCGATGACATTGTCGGGGGATAGCGGCGCTAAACGGTGTCGCCGGCCACGCCTGACGACACCAAACGAATGTATCACAGTTCCCTCTAACGTAGAGGTCGACGCCGCGAAGTCAATGACTCTGCATCAACGGCAGAGTGGCGACCCAAGCCACCGATGGGGGCCAAACGTCGATCTTCGCAAATGATACTCAGAATCGTTTGCATTAACGGTCCTGCATGGACATACTCCGCGGCGCCTCGGGTGGGAGCGGGGCGGCCACACAACCATTGACCGGGGGGTCGACGGAGCATGTCCGCACGCTCTTTGGCGCGCGTATTCGGCGCGTTTTCACTGTCCTTGATGTCTACCGCCGCAACCGCGGAGGTATTCGAACTGAAACCGGTGGTCGTCACCGGATCCAACACCCACGAGTCGCAGAAGGTCCGGACCCAGGTCGACAACGCGTATAACAGCAGCCGGTCGGCCTCGGAGGTCGACGGCAGCGTCGTGCAGAACCTGAACCCGATCAACAAGGGCGACGCCCTGCGCTACAACGCCACCGGCCTCATCAGCCAGCCGTTCAGCGGCGACCGGTTCGGCGGCGGCACCAAGATCCGCACCTTCGGCGACTGGGGCGCCTCCCAGTCGATCGACGGCTTGCCGGCGGTGAAGTTTCAGGGCGGCGACGGCGGCGGCTTCGGGGACACGATCATCCCCTCGATCGCCGTCGACAAGATCACGGTGCAGAAGGGCGGCCGCGGCGTGCGCTACGGCGATGGCAGCGATGGCGGCGTCGTCGACACTCGGATCAAGTCCGGCCGCGATTACACGGATCACCAGGCGATCAGCCTGGACGCCAGCTCAGCGCGGGAGGGCCTCGCCCAGGGCGAGATCGCAGACCACGGCGACAACTGGGACTACTACGCGGCGGCCAACGGGTTCTACGGCCACTACGACGGCGACCCCGAGAACCTGGACGAGCAGTCGGTGCTCGGCGGCCTCGGCAAGCTCGGTTACAACTTCGGCGACGACACGCGGGTCGAGATGCTGGCCATCGGCGACCGCAACCGTCCCGACATCATCCGCAACGGCGAGGTTCAGGACATCCGGAACCATACCCTGTTCGGGTCCCTGACCCTGGACCACCGGTTGAACGACGCGCAGGCGCTGCAGGTCGGTCTCCTCGCCTCGGACGCCCGGACGCAATGGGACGCCCGCAACCGCGACCGCAGCGTCGCCAACCAGGTCCTGTTCGCCAACCACTTCCTGAGCGCCGCCCTGTCCGACGGCATCGACTATGACGGCTCGCTCGGTGCCGAGGTCAAGCGCACCAACATGGAGCGCGACAAGATCTGGGACAACACGTTCACGGACTACGCGTTGAAGTCGACCAACGCCGTCACCTTCAACGACAACCTGACCGTGACCGGCGGCCTGCGCCATACCTGGTTCACGAACGATGTGAACTACGACGGTCAGGAGTACGACACGCTGTCGACCGACGGCGTGCTCTCGTACCAGGTCGGCGCCTCCTACAACGTCCTTGAGCGGACCCGCGTGCGGGTGTCCTACGCCTCGGGCTTCAACCGCTTCTTCGAGAAGTACGGCAACTTCGGCACCGACGTTCTGGACACCGCCGGCGCCGGCGACGAGGTGGTCGAGTCCCGCACCATCGAGGCCGGGATCAACCAGAGCTGGGCGGACGGCTATGTCGATCTGGCGCTGTTCAACATCGTCCAGGACAACGTCCCGCGGCGGGACAACGGCGCCATCGAGAGCGTCGAGGTCGATCAGTCGGGGCTGGAGGCGGAACTGCTGGCCCGCGTCACCGACAAGCTGACGGTCTCGGCCGGCTACATGCGGGTGATCGAACTCGAGGCGACCCGCGCCGACGGCACAGAGGTCAACGGCAACATCTTCTGGGGCGGCCAGGCCACCTCGGTGCCGGAGAACCAGTTCAGCCTGCGCCTGGACTACCGGCTGAACGACACCGTCGGCCTGTACACCGCCGCCTATCACTCCACCGGCTACGAGGCGGTGGGCGCCGACGGCGACGTGACGGAGCGCGACGGCTTCACCCGCTGGGACATGGGCGTGAGCTGGTGGGCCGCGGATAACTGGGCGCTCCGGGCCCGGGTCGAGAACATCCTCGACGAGCGAGACTTCGGTTCGACCGTCAAGGGCGTGACGGTGGACGACGAGGGCAAGCTCGGCCGAGTGTTCTGGCTCGGCACCGATTTCGTCTTCTGAGCCTGAAGGAAACCAAATGCGGTACCGCACACTGAGACGGTTGCACCTGTGGGTGTCGCTGATTGCGGCGGTACCGCTCCTGGTTCTGAGCCTGTCCGGCGCGCTGTTGGTGTACGCACCCGAGTTGCAGCGTGCGCTCGACGGGCAGGCTCGGAGCACCGGCCCGGTCGGCGCATCGCTGTCTCCCACCGCGATCGTCGACCGGGTCGCCCAGCAAGAACCCGACCTCGGGATCTGGTCGATCTCCGTCGCCAAGCCGGATGTCTGGACGGCCTGGCTTTCCGATGGAGCCGGCGTGATCCGGATCGAACCCGCCACCGGCGATATCCTGGAGCACTTCCATCCCAGGGACCGGTTCGAGGGCTGGCTGACCGCCCTGCACCGCCGCTACCTGGTCGACGGCCCCGCCTCCAAGTGGGTCCGGCACGGCGTGTCGGCGGTGGCGCTGCTGATGATCGTCCAGTTCGCGGTGGGCCTCTGGCTGTGGCTCAAGCCGCCGTCCCCGTTCCGACGGTTGCCGGTGAGCTTCAGGCAGGGCACGCGGTTCGCCGTCCTGCGCCTGCACCAGGCGACCGGCATCGCCAGCTTCCTGATCCTGACCGCCGTGTCGCTGACCGGCATGGCCATGTACTGGCACGACCCGATGCGCGTCGCGCTGGAATGGGTCACCGCCTCCAAGGTCGAGGAGGCGCAGCCGCCGAAGGTGGCGGGGCTCGCGCCGCTGAAGAACCTCGAAGCCGGCATCGCCGCCGCGCGTGAGGCGGCACCCGGCGCCGCGCTCAATCATTTCCGCCTGCCGCGCCACCCGGGCGACGCCATGGTGGTCGGATTGATGCCCGAGGGCGGCGGCGAGGGTCAGGCGACGCGGATCTGGGTCGGCGACGATCCGGCACGGGTGCTCTACGTCTTCGCCGCCACCGACGCCAATCTCGCGACCACGCTCTGGCACATGCGCTACATGATCCATGTGGGCAAGTTCGCCGGACCGCTCGTGCGCGCACTCTGGGTCGTCGTCGCCCTCATCCCCGCCGCCTTCGTCGTCTCCGGCCTGTGGCTGTATCTCGGCCGGCGCCGTCGCGAGGCCCGCGCCCGCACACCGGTGACCGCCACTTAGCGGATTGCCCCCTCGCCCGCGCCATGGTGCAGTCGCCAGTCAATGACGCACGGGCTGGAGGCGCCGCCATGGCAGGAGATCCGAGGTTTCAACCGGTCGACGCGGCGGTGGTGCCGCGCTTCGCCGATGTCGCCACCTTCATGCGCACCCGGCGCCACGACGTGCATCCGGACGTGGATATCGGTCTGGTCGGCGTGCCGTTCGACCTGGGCGTCAACTACCGCACCGGCGCGCGCCAGGGGCCGGCCGGCGTGCGCGAGGCCTCGCGGCTGATCCGCAAGGTCCACCCCACCCTCGGCACCCGGCCGTTCGAGACCCGCAACGTCGCCGACCTCGGGGATGCGCCGGTCAACCCACTGGACAAGGTCAAGTCGCTGGACCTGATCCAAGGCTTCTTCGAAGAGCTCCGGGACCACGCCATCGTGCCGATCTCGGTCGGCGGCGACCACACCATCCCGACGCCGATCCTGCGCGGCCTGGTCAAGGACGGCCCCGTCGGCATCCTGCAGATCGACAGCCATCCCGATACCCTGGCCGATCTCTGCGGCGACACCCTGAACCATGCGACCTTCATGCGCCTCGGCATCGAGGAGGGCTGGATCGACCCGAAACGCGTGGTCCAGCTCGGCCTGCGCGGCAGCCGGTTCGGCGACGACATCCAGTACGGCCTCGACCAGGGCTTCACCGTCATCACCATGGACGACTACGAGGACCTGGGCCGGGCCGAGACCATCCGGCGCATCCACGCCACACTGGGGGACGAGGCGTTCTACCTGACCCTGGACATCGACGGGGTCGACCCGGCCTACTGCCCGGGCACGGCGGTGCCGGAGATCGGCGGCCTGATCCCCCGCGACCTGCAGGTCATCATCCGCTCCCTCGCCGGCAAGCCGATCATCGGCGCGGATATCAGCGAGGTCGCACCCTGCTTCGATCCGACCGGCATCACCTGCGTCACGGCGGCCAACCTGATGTTCGAGATGCTGTGCGCGATTGCGGAGGGGCGGAAGTAAAGTCCAGCTCTCTTAGCGACCTTACGGACTGATGCCACGGCAGCCGGAGCACAGAAGCCACCTTACTCACCGATCGAAGAATGTTTTCAACATCAAAACCTGTTACTCTAAGTCGAAAACAGAACTTCCCAGAAGCAGAGAAGACGGTGCGGCGCGAGTATATTTAGATGGATCAGGCAGAGTCAAGAGTCAGAGACTACCTAGAGCATATTGGTATTACTGACATCAAATATGAACCAGATGGCAATGTTCCGCCGGATTTTTTGATCGAAGGACAAATTGCTGTTGAAGTTAGGCGCCTCAATCAAAATACGAAACCTATCAACGGGCGGTTCGAAGGCCTGGAACAAGATTTTCAACGAATATCAGGCAGAATTGAAAAAATTGCTTCACGAATAAATCCAAGAATCAATAACGAGAGTTGGTTTCTAATTATCGAATTTAAGCGGCCTATCGAAGAGTGGAAATTAGTTAAAAATGAAATAAGAAAGAAACTTAAGAATTTCTCAGAATCACCAGATCGAAAAGACGATAGCATCATATCAGTCCCATCAATCAAAATAGAACTAATAAGAGCATCTTGGGTTTATGAGAAATTTTTTGTGATGGGCGGAATTATAGATTTTGACTCTGGCGGCTGGGTGGTGTCGGAGATGAAACGAAACATAGATATTTGTATGAGAGACAAAGAGCAAAAAATAAAGGGATATTATCATAATTATCCCAATTGGTGGCTTATTCTCATCGATCAAATTTCTAATGGATTATCTAAGCATGAACAGAATGAACTTCGACACTATTGTAATAAAGAAACAGTTTTCGATAAAATTATCATCGTAACTTCGAGCGGATCGCTTTCTGGGTTTGTTCTTTAACAAATCAATTCTGCACTACATCATCGAAAATAAATACCAAAATTTATCGGCAAATCTAAGAGCTTCCATTTTATGATCGAGATAGACAACCTTGCCCCAGCATTTTGAACTCTCGGATGAACAGAACAACTAGGCTGCACTCTGTCGCGCCAAGTCCGCCGCCAGGGCGGCCGCGATCTCCTGCAAGGGTGCAGCCAGTGCCGCCGCCGCGTCGTCCGCGCTCAGGGCCGAGCGCAGGTACAACACGTTGATGCAGGCGAAGATCGTCTCGCCGTCGCGGATCGGCACGCCGATGCTGCTGATCCGGTTCTCGTATTCCCGCGCCATGTAGGCGGGATCCATCGTCGCATAGCCGGCGGCGCGGATCCCGGCGAACAGGTCCCGCGCGAGGCCCCGGTCGCGGGCGATCGCGTTCCAGGGAGCCGGGTCGGCGGCCACACCGTCGAGGATCGCCGCCCGCTCAGCGGGACCGCAGAACGCCGCATAGGCGAGGCCCAGCGACGTGGCCAGCATCGGCGCCCGGTATCCGGGCCCGCGGTTGACGAAGATCGGCCCGGCCTCGCGCGAGGTCTCGACCACGATCATCGCGTCGCCGTCGCGGATCGCCACGTCCGAGGGCCAGCCGATCCGCCGGCGGAAGTCGCCGAGCCTGGGTGCCACGGCGGCGCCCACCGCGCTGTGCGCCCGGTAGCCGGCGCTGAGTTGCAGGGTCTTGCCCGCGGCGTGGTACAGCCGGGTGTCGTCGTCGCGCACCACATATCCCGCGTGCGCCAGGGTCTCCAGCATCCGCAGGATCGTTGCCTTGTCGAGCCCGACCAGCCGGTGAATCTCCGCCAGGCTGGCGCGTCCGGCGAGGCGGTTGACCGCCGCCAGCACATCCAGACACCGAAGCACCGAAGTCACCGGGCGGTATGACGCCACCGTTCCCGACCTTTCGTAATTTCATCATATGAAATTCTATTTCATTTACACTCTAACAGGCGCGGCACAGAGTGCCAACCGACTTCACCAAGAACCGATTGCACGAGCGGAGGAACCACCGGTGGACTTTCGACTGACCGAGGATCAGCAGGCCCTGCGCGACACCGCGCGCCAGTTCGCCCAGACCGAGATGCCGGCGGTCGCCAGGGAACTGGAGGAGAAGGACGAGGCGATCTCGAAGGAGTGGCTGAAGCGCTATGCCGAGATGGGGTTCCTCGGCATCAACGTCTCGCCGGAGCTCGGCGGCCTCGGCCTCGGCAACCTGGAGGCGCTGATCGTCCTGGAGGAGTTCGCCAAGGTCTCCCCCGCCGTCGCCTTCCCGATCTTCGAGAGCTCGGTCGGCCCGATCCGCGCGGTCGAGCATTTCGCCGGCGGCGATCTGGCGAAATCCGTGGTGCCGAAGGTCTGCGCCGGCGAGATCGTCTGCGCCGTCGCCATGTCCGAGCCCGATGCGGGGACCGCGCTGACCGACCTGAAGACCCGCGCCGTGCTGGACGGCGACCACTACATCCTCAACGGTCAGAAGCGCTGGTGCTCCGGCGGCGGCCATTCCGACAGCTACGTGGTCTACACCAAGCTCTCCGACGAGCCGGGGGCGAAGGGCATCGGCGCGCTCTACGTGGAGAAGGACCGCGACGGCGTGTCCTTCGGTCCGCGCGAGCGGCTGATGGGTTTCCGCGGCATTCCGTCCGCCGACATCTTCTTCGAGGAGGTGCGGGTGCCGAAGGAGAACCTGATCGTCCCGGCCGGCGGCTTCAAGAAACTGATGGAGGCGTTCGATCTGGAGCGCTGCGGCAATTCCACCATGTGCCTCGGCATCGCCCAGGCGGCGCTGGACCAGGCGCTCGACTACGTTCAGGAACGCAAGGCGTTCGGCAAGGAACTGGTCGAGTTCCAGGCGGTGCAGATGAAGCTCGCCGAGATGGCGCTGAAGGTGGAGGCCTCGCGGCTGCTGATCTGGCGCGCCGCCCAGAACGCCGAGGACGGCCTGCCGAGCATCCTCGACAGCTCGCTCGCCAAGTGCTTCTCGAACGAGATGGTGCGCGAGGTCACCGGTGCGGCGCTTCAAGTCATGGGCGGCTACGGCTACGCCAAGGAGTATGGTATGGAGCAGCGGATGCGCGACGGCTGGGGCTGGGGCATCGCCGGCGGCGCGATCGACATCCAGAAGATCAACATCGCCAGCGCCCTGGTCGGCAGACGGTTCAACCAGCGGGCCTGACGCCTTCGGGCGGCCGGCGCGCGGAAGCAAAGGGGGCCGACCGGATGGACCGCAAGGGGCTTCTGCGCCGGTACATCGACCTGAACACGGCGCGGGTGCTGGAGATCGGCCCCCTCGCCTCCCCGCTGGTCGGCCCCGCCGACGCACGGGTCGACTATGTCGACCACCTCGACACCGACGGCCTGCGCCGGGCCTATCGCGGCCATTCCGGCGTCGATTCCGATGCCATCGTCGAGATCACCCATGTCTGGAGCGACGGCACCTTCGCCGATGCCGTCGGCACGACGGAGGCTTACGACGCCATCGTCTCCAGCCACGTGTTCGAGCACCTGCCCAACCCAGTGCAGTGGCTGATCGACGCCCACACGGTGCTGGCGCCCGGCGGACAGATCTACATGGTGGTGCCGGACATGCGGTTCACCTTCGACCGATACCGCGCGAGGACACGTGCCGGCGAGTGGGTCGCCGCCTATCTGGAGCAACGGACACGTCCCGGCGCCGGGCAGATCTACGACTACAACGCCAACGTGGTCCACGTTCCGCCGGACCATGGCTGGGCGCCGGAGCCCGATGGCGGGTTCGGCCGCGTTCACGACGCCACGGCGGCGATGGAGAAGGCCCGCTACGCCGCCGAGACCGAGACCTATCTCGACGCCCATTGCAGCGTCTTCACGCCGGCCAGCCTGCTCCGTCTGTTCGCGGAGATCGACGCCCTGAACCTGTTCCCGTTCGAGGTTGCCGCGGTGCACCCGACGGAAGCGAACGACATCGAGTTCGCCGTCGTCCTGCGCCGCATCGACCTGCCGCCGCGCCCGCAGCTCACCCGCGAGGTCGATCAGGCGCTGGCCCGCGAGGCGGGCTATGACGGCGCGTTCGGCTCGGGCGGCTTTTCCGCCGCCATGGCCGCGGACCCCGGCCTCGAGGCCCGGCACCTCGCTCTCAAGCGCAAGTGGATCCGCGACGCCGCCGCCGCGCGCGGGACGGAGACCCGCGTTCCGGCCCTCGATCCGGTCCTGCACGACGACTGGCCCGCACCGGACGATCCGAGACTGGCGTAGAGAAAATCACGGTTGGACGGAAAGCTCTGACCGGGTGAATCCGCCTTATCTGTGATGGTTCAGGGGGGGCGGCGTCAGTCGCCGGTCCGCCCACCGGGCGTCAGCTCGAAGTGGTTCGCCCTCTCGTCCGGGTCGCGACCGCCGCCGTCGACGGTATAGCCGAGGCTCTCGGCCCAGGCACTGGCCATGCGGGTCTCGGCCCTTTCCATCCGCTCGACCTTGGCCAGTTCCCCGCGCCACTGGTCGGCGGAGACCAGACGGGAGTCGAGCGGATAGATGCAGAGCAGGATGCGCCGGATCTCCGCTCCCTGAAGGCGCATCGGCAGGATCAGTCGGTCATAGCCGAACGACCTGGTCAGAATCTGGAATTCCCGTCGGTAATAGAGGGCGCGCTGTTCGTCGACCGCCTTGCGGAGCGCCCGCGCGACCTCCTCGGCGACATCGTGACCGTAGGCTTCGTTGATCAGCAGGCCTGTCGGGTCTGCCCCCAGGAGCTTCTTCAGCGCGTCGCCCACCATCAGGTAGCGGGCGCGGATCGGAAACCCTTGCGGGATGGTCTCGTCGTCTTCCGCGTTGGGGCCGACATCGAGCAGGGCGATGTTGGCGAGGCAACCGGGCATGTCCTGGATCGCCAGATCCTTCTGACGCGGCGGTCCGTCCTCGGAGGCGCGGGACCAGTACGCGTAGAGGTCGGCCATCTCCGGGCGATGAATCGCTGTCAGTGACAGATATTCCGCCGTGTTCGACCAGATCCGGAACCGTGACATCGCTGCAGTGAAACCGCTCTCATGGGCACGCGCGGCACAAGGGCCACCGTTCCGATATAGGGCCGCAGGCCGATTTGCCATCGTCACCGTGGCCGGAAATCCCGCCGAAGCCTTCGGTTCCGGGCCACGGCGGGTCCCGAAAACCGCCGGCCCGGCGCCATGCTGTCGGCATACCGCCTCCGACACCCCGGAGGCGGTAGCTTGGATCCGCCGCCTCAGAGAGCGTCGACCGCGGTGTGCCGGATCTTCGGCCAGGTCGCTTCTGCGGCGGCTAGCACCGCCTGCCTGTCGGCGAGGTACTTCCGGAAGACGGCCTCGTTGACGAACAGGTACAGCCTGCCATCGACGATGTCGGCATAGCGGGCGTCGCCGTCGAGCTTCTTGCCGAGCGAGACGCCGAGCGCGCAGAAGCCGCCGTACTGCGGCAGGAAGGCGTCAGGTTCGCGCGAGAAGCGGTCCCGCGTCGCCGCCGACGCGAAGTAGTAGTCGACGCCGTCATGCGCCGCCGTGAACTCGGCGTTGCCGAGCCTCGGCGCCTCTCCGTCGAACAGGGACGTCGGATCGATGCCGTGGACCCCGAGCGGCTTGCCGGTGAGCGTCAGGCCGTTCGACACGTTGTACTCGTCGGCCGCGTACGCTGCGGACGTGTGGAGGACCGGGGCGTAGAAGATTGCCACCGCGGAGGCGAAGGCGAGGAGAGTCTGTCTCTGAGTCATCTCTCTGTTCCTTGTGCTGAATGTCTTGCGAGCAGTCGACCGGGAGGCAGTCGACGGGGAGCCACCGACCGGGCGGCGGGTCAGGCGCCGCGGGCGATACGCTCGACGGCCTCGTCGGTCCACCAGACCGCGTTGGCGATCATCCGGAAGTTGATGAGCGCCGCGAGGTAGCCGTCGCCCTCGGGCACCTTGGCGCCGGCGGTCGCATCGCGGACGACCGCCACCTCGAAGCCGGTCTCAAGCAGCTCGCGCATGTGGCTCTCGACACACAGGTTGGCGGACATGCCGGCGAGAATGACCTTGTCGATGCCGATCTTGCGGAGCTGGAGAACCAGGTCGTTCTGCTCCGGCCCGTAGACCTTGTGCGGCGAGCAGACGATGGTCTCGCCGTCCTCGATGTACTTCTTGTACTGCGGCATCCAGTCGGCGCCGGAGCCTTCGAAGCCGGTAAGGTCGAGCGGGTCCTTGCGGTCGAACATGCCGATGCCGTGCATCACCCGCTCGAGCGTTCCCTCGAACCGCCACTTGTGATCCTGCGGATAGTAGTAGTGCGGCGAGACGACGACCGGCATGTCGGCGGCCTTCGCGGCCATGAACAGGCGTTCCAGATTGTCGACCACGCCCTGCTCGCTGACGCTCTCGCCGACCACACCCCAGGCAACACCCGACGTGTCCAGGAAATCGACCTGCGGATCGACGACGACCAGCGCCGTCCGGGCGGGATCGATGGTCATGTCGATCTGCGGCAGACCCGGTGTCTCCGGATCGGCATAGGCGGCGCGCGCCTGCTCGGTGGCCGCCGACGCGGTGCCGCTCGCGCCGACGGCACCGGCGGCCGCCGCTCCCGCCGCAGCGGCCAGCAGCCGACGGCGGGACATGTCGACATGGTCATGGGCGCTGCCGCAGCCGCAGGCGTGATCGTGCTTGGTATCCATCTCTGTACTCCTTCTCTTCGGTTTGGGTGCTTGGTCTGGCCGTCGAGACGGATCCGCCGCCAGGCCGGTCGAGGGCCCGGCGGCGACCGCCGGGCAGACCCCTCCCGTTCGCGGACGTCGCCCGTCCGCGGCGGAGTGGGGTGTCGGTTCTTCGGTGGGCCGATATCGACCGGCCAGTGAGGCGCCTCGGCTTACAGGCCGAGGGCGGACAGCCCGGAATGGTCCTCGGGACGCGGTCCCTGCGGCCATCGGAACAGGCGTTGGCGTTCGCTGATCGGCAGATCGTTGATCGACGCCACCCGGCGCCGCATCAGTCCGTCCGGCGCAAACTCCCAGTTCTCGTTGCCATAGGCCCGAAACCAGAAGCCGCTGTCATCGCGGTACTCGTAGGCGAAGCGGACCGCGATACGGTTGTCCCGAAACGCCCAGAGCTCCTTGATGAGCCGGTAGTCCAGTTCACGTGCCCACTTTCGGCTCAGGAACGCGACGATCCGCTCGCGTCCCTCGAACGTCTCCGCCCGGTTCCGCCATTGGCTGTCCGGCGTGTAGGCAAGCGCCACCTGCTCCGGGGACCGTCCATTCCAGGCATCCTCGGCTTTGCGGACCTTCAGCGCGGCCGTTTCCTCGTCGAAAGGGGGAAAGGGTGGACGGCTCATTGCCCGTCTCCTCGTATTGGCGGAAAGGCGCGTGCCGCGGGTCGGCCTCGGCAGGTCCCGCGGCACGCCGAAACCTCAGGCCGCGTTGGCGCTGACGGCGGGAAAGTCGATCGGCGTACCGAACGCCTCGTTGAGGTAGTTGGTCAGCGTGTTCAGCGCGACGTGCGCCACGATCTCGACGATCTCGCCGTCGCTGTATCCCGCTGCCCGCACGTCGGACACCGCGTCGTCGCTCACATGCCCGCGCTCGCGAACCAGAGCCACGGCGAACCGGACCGCCGCGTCGGCCTTGGCGTCGCCTGAGGTACCCGCACGGTTCGCGGCGATCTCGGCGTCGTCGAGCTTGGCCAGGTTCTTGGCCAGGTAGGTGTGGGCGGACAGGCAGTACGCGCAGCCGTTGATCTGCGCCACGGCGAGCGCGATCCGCTCCCGAGTCTGCGGCTTGAGCGTCCCTTTCGCGAGGGCGCCGTTGAGGCCCAGGTAGCCGTCCAGGGCGGCCGGGCTGTTCGCCGTCATGCGGAACAGGTTCGGAACGCTGCCGAGCATCTTCTCCACCCCCTTCAGCAGGGGCTGTGCGGCGGTCGGGGCGGCATCGATGGTGGCGGGAAGCGGAAGACGGGTCATCACTGGCTCCTTGGGTAGGCGCGACATGCGCGTCGTTTCGATGAACAATGATATACAGACTGGTCTGTCTATATTCAAGAACAATTATCACCGCGGATTCCAGGGAAGTCGTTGCATTCCCCGGCGCCCGCCCTCAGCTTATACAGATCTGTCTGGTATCAATGCCGCATGCAGAAGGAGCCGCCGCCTTGTCGACCCGCCGCGATGACCTTGTCGATACCGCCCTGCGCCTGTTCTACACGCGGGGTTTCCACGCGACCGGGATCGACAGGATCCTGGCCGAGTCCGGCGTCGCCAAAATGACGCTCTACAAGCACTTCAAGTCGAAGGACGAGCTGATCCTCGCCGCCCTGGAGCGCCGGGACGAGCAGTTCCGGACCTGGCTGACGGGCGCGATGGAGCGGGCCTCCTCCGACCCGCGCGAGCGCCTGCTGGCCATGTTCGACGCGCTCGAGGAGTGGTTCCACGGGCAGGCCTTCAAGGGGCTCGGCTTCTCCGGCTGCGCCTTCATCAACGCCTCCGGCGAGTTCGCCGATCTGGACCACCCGGCCCACCGCACGTCGTGCGATCACAAGCAGCGTATCGTGGATTACCTGACGACGGTCTGCGCCGCGGCCGGAGCCGAGGCCCCCGCGGCCCTCGCCGAACAGCTGGCCCTCCTGAAGGAAGGCGCGATCGTCACGGCCCAGGTCCGGGGCATGCCGGCTGCCGCCAGGACCGCGAAGACGATCGCGGCGGGACTGATCGCCGCCGCCCTCACGGACCCGCCGCCCGCCGAGGCCTAGTAGACTGTAGCAGAGCTCGAGTACGGTCTCGGTTTTGGGCCGGGACTCAGGCCGTCCGCTTCTCCAGCTCGTAGCCGCCGTTATAGGCGTCGCTTTTCCGGCGGACCTGCGAATGGTCGACGATCCGCTCGCGCGCGATGCCGCGAAACTCCTCGATCGAGGAGAAGCCCTTGCGCTGCAGATACTCGCTCAGATCGACGGTCAGTTCCTGGATGAGCTTGACGCCGACGCCGCCGCTGCCCTTCTCCTCCATGGCGGCCGTGCAGACCTGCAGGTTTCCGGCCCCGTGCACGATGAAGTTGAAGGCCTCGTGAAACCCTCTGATGCCGCCGATCCCGGAAATCGCCTTGTCCGGGAATGCCCGGGACAGATCGGACACCCGCTGCAGGGCTTGGTTCAGAATGGCCAGTCCTCCCTGCCCGCCGGAGGTCACGAGACCATCCACCTCGACCTCGAACTTGAAGGTCTCCGGGTCCATCAGGGGAATGGACGGGAACGTGTTGCACAGCGAGATGGAGGCCGCGCCCGCGTCGTATGCGGCTGCGGCGGCATCCACCAGCGTGGAACTCGACGGTGTCAGCTTGACCCAGACCGGAACGCTGACCACGCCGGTGACCGCCCTCAAAATCGACCGGATGATCTCTTCGTCGTTGGCGATGTGCGCGCCCATGTCCTTGCGGTCCATGTGCGGGCAGGACAGGTTCAGCTCGAGCGCGTCGCACCCGACATCGACGCAGGCCGTCGCCAGCTTGCGCCAGTTGTCCATCTCCTCCTCATTCCCCGCGCCGGCCATGATGGACGCGATCAGCATCCGGTCCGGATAGGTGGCCTTGATCTCCTCCAGATCGGGAAGCCACTGCTCCAGCGGCTGATCGGAAATCAGCTCCCAGTTCCAGGATGAGTGGGAAACGGTCTCCGACCGCTTTGTGCGGGAGACATAGGGTTTGGACTCGCTCGCACGCTGAAAGATCGTTCTCGGCCCCGCGACGTTCTCGACCGGGTGCAGACCGATGGTCTTGGTGACGACCCCGCCCCAGCCGGCCTCGAAAGCCTTGAGGATCTTCCGCTTGCTCTCCGTCGGCGGCGCCGACGCCAGGACAAACGGATTAACAAACTCAAGACCTGTGAACGTCGTAGCAAGCGTGTGTTGCATAGCGGATCCTTGAGTCGTTTGAAGAGGGAATCGTCAGTTTGGAATCCTGAGATGTCAATGGTTTTCCTGGTCGGACCGCCCCGGAACCCGGCCGGTGGGCGATGGAGCGAGGCGAGCGGCGTTCGCGGTGTTGCACCGTGCCTCGGCGTTGCCCCACACTTCGGGTTTACCGTTACCGGAGACCTCCCTATGGCCGAGTTCGACGACCCGATGGTGCGCCCGCGCTACGTGGGCATTCCGACGTTCATGCGCGCGCCCTTCGCCGATGACTGGCGCGGGATCGATATCGCCATGATCGGCGTTCCCTACGACGGCGGCGTGACCAACCGGCCGGGGTCGCGCCACGGCCCGCGCGAGGTGCGCAACGCCTCAAGCATGATGCGGAAGATCAACCAGGCGACCGGCGTCTGCCCGTACGAGCTCGCCCGCATCGCGGACATCGGCGACTGCTTCGTCGAGCGCCCGTTCCAGCTCGAGGGGGCGCATGAGGAGATCGGGCGCTTCTTCGCCGGGGTGGTAGACGCCGGGCTGGTGCCGCTCTCGGTCGGCGGCGATCACTCCGTGACGCTGCCGATCCTGCGCCAGATCGGCAGGGACGCCCCGGTCGGACTGATTCAGATCGACGCCCATGCCGACACCGGCGACGACTATCTCGGCTCGCGGTTCCACCACGGCGCCCCGTTCCGCCGGGCCGCCGAGGAGGGCGTGCTCGATCCCAAGCGCACCGTGCAGATCGGCATCCGCGGCGGCGTCAACGACCGCGACATCTGGTCGTTCAGCCACGAGAGCGGCATGCGGGTGATCTACATGCACGAGATCCCGGAGATGGGCCTGGAGGCGGTCATCGCCGAGGCGCGCCGCGTGGTCGGCGACGGCCCGACCTATCTCTCCTTCGACATCGACGCCTGCGATCCGGCCTATGCCCCCGGTACCGGAACGCCGGAGTTCGGCGGCTTCACCGCCCTGGAGGCGCAACGGCTGATCCGCGGCCTGTCCGGCATCGACTTCGTCGGCGCCGACATGGTCGAGGTGGCGCCCCCCTTCGACCCCAGCGGCAATACCGCGCTGCTCGGTGCCACTGTGATGTTCGAGGAGCTGTGCGTCCTGGCCGAGGCCTTCTCCCGCCGGGCCGGCTGACCGGACATTCCGGCCGCGGTTGCGGATCGAGTGCCAATTCTCCCTCTACGGATGCCATAGCCGGCGGGGTCAGGTAAGCTCGGCCCCTGATCTGGCTTCCGATCCGGGAGGAGTGCACCGGAATGCTGCGGGCGATAGCACTGTTGGGCGCGGCTCTCGCTAACGGTCTCGTCGCCTGTCTCGTCCTCGGCCCGTCCATCGGTCCGGCCAACGCACTGGACGCCTCCAGGTTCGACCCGCCGCCCGGGACCTCCACACCGCCCGGGACTTCCACACCGACCGGGACCGGCGCGCCGCTGCCGTCCCCCCTTCCCGCCCGCGCGCCCGCCCCCTCGCCGGAGGCCGACCCGACCGGTGTGGAGAACCGCGACGCGATCGCCGTGGTGATCGGCAACCGGCGCTACGCCCACGGTCTGCCGGAGGTCCGCTACGCCGAAAACGATGCCCGGGAGGTCCGGCGGTTGCTGGAGACGGTACTGGGCTACCGGGACGGCAACATCATCGACCTGCGCAACGCCTCCCAGGCGGAAATGCTGTCGGTCTTCGGCAATGCCGCCGATCATCGCGGCAAGCTCTGGTCGTTCGTGCGACCCGGCGTCTCCGACGTGTTCGTCTACTACTCGGGCCATGGCGTGCCCGGGCTGCGCGACCGACGCGGCTATCTGCTGCCGGTCGACGCCGACCCGGCGACACCGGAGATCAACGGCCTGTCCGTCGACCTTCTGCTTGGCAACCTCGCCAAGCTGGAGACCCGGTCGACGGTGGTCATGATCGAAGCCTGTTTCTCCGGCAACTCCGCAGCGGGCTGGCTGATCGGCTCGGCGTCGCCGGTCTTCGTGCGGCGGGCGCCGGCCGTCCGACCCGAAGGCATCACGGTGATCTCCGCCGCTCGCGGCGATCAGGTCGCAAGCTGGGACGAGGAGGCGCGGCTCGGCCTGTTCACCCGCCATGCCATGGACGCGCTGCTGCGCGGCTTCGCCGATACCGGGGCGGCCGGCAACGGCGACGGTGCCGTCACGCTCGGCGAACTGGAGGCGTATCTCGATTCCGAGATGTCCTATGCCGCGCGCCGACGGTTCCGCCGCGCCCAGCAGGCCAGCGTCCAGGGCGATCCGAAGACGGTGCTGGTGCCGGCGGTGCGTCGGCCGGCACCCCGTCCCGCACCCGCCGCGTCCCTGGCGGCCGTCCCGCCCCCGAGGTCTCCACTGCCGACCGTTGCCCGCCCGGCACCGCAGTCGGGCCGGTACCCGCCGCACGGACCGAAGGTCGCAGACGGTCAGACCTTCGCGCAGCGCCACTGGCCCGAGATCCGGGGTCGGATCCTCGACTACTACCGGCGCCAGGGCGGCTCCTGGGACTATCGCGGCGGCAAGGGCGCCTACGAGCAGGGGGAGCGCATCTCGCGCATCGAGTCCTGGCGGGTCTTCGCGGTGGCTCCAGCCCACCTGGACATGGTCGTGACCTACCATTGGTTCGGCGGCGGACGCGACGAACGGGCGGAAGCGAACTTCCGGCTGTCGGTCGGCGCCGACGCGCTGTCGGTCGCGAAGATGTGGCGATGATCGCGCCACTCCGTTGGGCCTCGGCTCTCCTCGCCCTGGTCGTGTGGCTCTGCGGCGCGCACCCGCTGCCGGCAGCGGCGGATGACGGCTGGACCCGCGCGCTGCTGTCATCGGCCGAGCGTCTCTGGAACCCGCTCCCCCCGGGGAGCCGGATCGCCCTGCGGCCCCTCGACCCCGACGACAGCGGCCTGCCTGACGGCCTGCTGCGCGAGGTCGAGCAGGCGCTGGCAGCGGCTCTGCTGGCGACGGCACCGCCCGGTGGGGCGATCGCGACACGGCGCGATCTGCCGGCGGTCTGGGAGGAGGTGGAGAGTTTCGCCGACGCACCGACCCGTCGGTTGCTGGCCGACGCGGCGGTCGATGCGGTGGTGGTTCCCGCGATCGGGGAGACGGCGGACGGGGTCGGGGTGTCCGGAGTTCTGATATCGGTCGGCGAGGGCGACGCGGGCACGGTGCTGGCGACCCTGCCGGGGGTGGCGCTGCCGGTGGATGTCGGCCGTTTCGATCTTGCCGACGCGGCCGCCGCAGCTCGGCGCCTCGGCGTGGCGCTTGCCGAGGGTCTGCGCCTGTCTTCCGACCCGGTCGCCCAGTTCGCGGTCCGGATCGAGCGCCACGGGCCGCGCAGCGACCTGACCGACTGGTTCGGCGCCATGGTCGAAGGCTGGCTGTCCCGCCGCCTGGCGGAGCCCCCACGATACATCGCGCGTTCCTTGCGGGACCTGGGCGCGCCGCCGGCGGATGCCACCGTCCGCCTTGAGATGGAGGCCTGGGACCAACGGGAGGGGCGGGTCGACGTCCAGGCGCGAGCCGCCATGGATGGCGCCAGGGCGGCGGCGACGGTGCGGGTCGCGGCCGCCTCGATCCCGGCGGCCTTCCGGCCCCTGACCCGTGACGGTGGGCGGATCGGACGCGGCCTGTTCGCCGCTGCCGCAACCTACGTTCCCGACCGCCGGACCGATCCCGTGGAAGCCGGGTTCGCCGCGCGGGTTCTGGCGCGCGCCGCCGTGATCGACGACCGCCTGCGGCAGGGCGATGGGCCGCACAGGGGCGTCGGCCAGGACGCCGTGGCGCGGGCCATGCGAGGGCTCGAGCGGGCGATCCCCCACGAGGAGATCTGGCGGAACCTGCCGGCCGACAGCGGGACGGTCGCACGCGCGGTCCGCGCCCGGGTGGCGGCCGTGGGTGGGGCCGACGCCCCGCGCCTCGAGGCGGCCGTCGACCGCGCCCTTCACCGCGACGGGGAGCCGTTGCGCGCCCGGCTCACGGTCCGCGGCGGCCGGGCCTTCGTCGCGGCCTATGCCTGGCAGGCCGATGATACGGTGGTTCGGATCGCCCCCACCGGCCTCCAGGCCCGGCCGGTCGAACCGGAACGCCGGCTTTCCATCCCCTTCCCCGGCGAGGCCGAGGTCGCCGCGGCGGCGATGCCGGGCTCGCTGGAGACGATGGAGGCGGTGATCGTGGTCGCGTCGGCCATGCCGTTCGCCGCCGATGCGCTGGCGCCGGCCGCGGCCGGATCGCCGGACGCGAGCCGCGCGGCAGCGGTCGCCATGAGCGGATTCCTCGACGCTCTGGCCCGGCTCGACCTGGCGCGGGTCCGGCTGGCAGTCCTCCCCTACCGGGTCCGTGCGGGCGAGTGACGCGCCGACGATCGCCCGCACCCATCGAACACCACGACGATTGCGTGTGGCCGAGCTCCGACGCACACTGTCGGGGGAAAACCCGCCCGCGCCTTCCATGAACCCGCCGCAACCAATGGAGGGCGCGGTCATGACAAAGGCGGTGACGCGAATGACGGGGCGGATGATAGCGCTGGCGATCGTCGGCAGTCTGCTGATCTCCTGCGCCTCGGCGGCGACCGGCCTTCGGGCTGGTGAACTGACGCCCGGCCGGGGACTGGAAGCTGGCCCGCTGACGGTGCTGGTCATGGGAGAGGACGGACACCGTAATCTGGTGCCGCGCGACGACCCCGCCTTTCGCCGCGTCGTCGCCACCCTGCAGGAACTCCTCGACCGCCGAGGGTTCAGGGTCGTCGACGAGGAGGCGATCGCCGCCGATCTTGCCTGGGACTCGACCGTCGGTCGGGACAAGATCGACGTGCTCGAAGTCGCTAAGCTCGCCAATGCGAGCGGGCGGGCGTCGAGCCGGGTGCAGGCGGCGGCGCTGTTCCGCATCGAGGGCGCCTATCGCGACCTGCGATACGCGACGCGGATCGATCTCCGGCTGTCCGGCGAACTCTACGACGTCCGCAGCAACCGGTTCCTCGGCGCCTTCGAGGTGCCAGCGGAGTCCGTGACCGCCCCGGGGCGCTGCCTCTCGGCCGCCTGCGCGTCTCACGCGGTCGGCGAGCGCGCAGGCGATCTGGCGGTCGAGTTGGGCGCCGTGCTCGCCCGCAGACTGGCAGCCCTGGCCCCGCCCGAGGAGACGGTCACGGATGGCGCGCGGACGTTCGAGTCCGTCTATACGGTCACCTTCCGACACCTCTCCACCGAAGACGCCCTGTCCATTATCGACGTCATGACCGACGGCTTTCCCGGATACCGCAGCCACGATCTTCTGCGAAGCGGTACCGCCCTGAGACGCTACACCTATGCCACGACCGCCGGCGCGAACGAGATTGAGCGTTGGCTTACCCTGTTGCTGCTCGACATGGGGCTCGACCCGCAGCGCGAGATCCTGCTGGCGGTCCGCGACGGCGACATCCGCATCGAGCGGGTTCTGCCGGCCGCTCCGGCGTCTCAGGCGGCCCGTCCCTGAAAGAGTTCCGCCCCGGGACACTTCCGGCCCGGGAAAATTCCGGTCCTCCGGCGATCGATGACGGAAACCGGGCCTCGCCCTTCCATGACCGCAGGAAGACGGCAGAAGGGGCAGGGCAATGGACGACGGTGCGACCACGGGAGCGATGACGGAGATCGCGCTGGCCTTGGCCATGGCGTTCTTTTGCATCCTCGTTCTGGCCCTGGTGTCCATGGGCAACCCGCACGCCTCGGTCGACCCGGCACTCTCCGCCGAGCGCGTTGAGACTGCCGGTCCCGGGACGCCGCCGCGTCCCCTCGAGGACGACGAGCGCCTGATCCTGTTCCACGCCGACCGGTACCTGGCGCCGGACGGGAGCTCTGTCGACCCGGCTTCGCTTGCCGGCGAACGGGTCGTGCTCGCCGTCGATCCAAACCTGCCGCTCGCCCGGATCCTCGCCGGCAGGTCGGCAATCCCCGGCAGTCAGGTCCGGATCACGCCTCTCGATTCCGCCTGGATCGATCATCTCGCCGCAGGAGGTCCCCAATGAGACTGCCGATGAGACTCCCGACAAGACTGCCGACATCCACCGTCCTGCCACTCCTGACTGTCCTCGTCCTGACCCTGGCGGTCCCACCGTCGGAGGCCGCCCGCCCGGCGTCGGAGGGCACCGCGACGCGGTCGGAGGTGCGTCGCATGGTGGTCCAGGAAGCGTTGCGCAGCGACCGGGTCCCACCCTCCCTCGCGCTGGCCGTCGCCGAGGCGGAATCGGACTTCGTCGCCGACGCGCTCAGCCCGGCCGGCGCACGCGGGGTGATGCAGATCATGCCGGCGACCGCACGCGGCGAGTTCGGTGTCACCGCCGACAGGCTCTGGAACCCGCGCCTCAACATCCAGCTCGGCGTGGCTTTCCTGGACCAACTGATCCGGCGCTACGACGGGCGCTGGGACCTGGCCCTGTCCCACTACAACGGGGGCTCCCGCGTCGGTATGGGAGCGGCGGCGCGGGTGATCCCGGCAACCCGCCCCTACGTCGACAAGGTGCTCTCGGTGGAACGGCGCTATGCCCGCGACGACGCCGCCGTGGCGTTGATCGCGGCCGCCCGCGACGCCAATGCCGATCTCGCCGCGCGGGCCGAACGCCAGGAGGCCGTCGCCGGGGTCGAGAGGCGGACCGACGACCGGGTGGAACGTCGCCGCCACTTCATGACATTGGCCGACGCGGCACTGGACACCGCCCGCGCGCGTCACCGCAGCCGGGGCGAGAGGCTGGGTGCCTCGGAACTCCTGGACCGCATCGCCGCGCGCAAGGCCCGCTTTCGGGCGCTCCTGAGCGATGGCTGACACGGCGAGCAACCGGGACGTGCAAGATGACGCAACCTAATCTAGAGTTCCGACGCCCGATGGCTGGCCGGGACACGGCGATGGACGGAATCTCGACGGAACGCGCGCTGCTTACCGGTGCGATCAGCCCGCAACTGGACGCGGCGTTCCGGACCGTGGCCGATGCCGATCTCGGCGCCGGTCCCAAATACCCGCCGGCGACCGTCCGCGCCCTGGCCCGCACGGTGGTGGCCCGCGCCTACGGCAAGCCGATGCTGGAACTCTGCCACCTGCTGCGGGTGGCGGATGCGGTCGGCGGCCGCCACGGGTGGCCGGCCCTGTTCTTCGGCGTCCAGGTCGCGCGCGGCGCGGCCTTCCGCGCCCAGATCCAGGAAGGCGCCCGACGATGCCCCGCCTTCGGCACGGATTTCACGCTCGGCGCCGAGAGCGTAACCGTCGTCTATCCCGACGCCCCGTTCTCCATCGGCTACACCCGGATGGGATTTCTGGCCGCGCTGCTGGAACTGATGGTGACCGCCCTCGGTTTCCGTGCGGTGGACACCGCGATCCGCGCCTGGCTCGACGACCGGTTCGAGAGCGGCAGCGCACCGCCGCACGCCAACGCGCTGTCGCGGATGTTCTACGACCATCTCAAGGACCATCTCGCCACCGCGCAGAGTCTGCGGGTGTTCGCGCGCCTGATCGCCTTTCTCGAAGCCGACCGCGGTCGCGGCTTCACCCTGGACGACCTCGACGACCGGGCGGTGCTCGACTACTGGTGCCGGGCCGCCGAAGCGGACGGCGACGACGCGGCGGAGCTGCGCGGCTTCCGGGCAGTTACCGAGCGGGTCGGCCAGCTGCGCACGGCCCTGCAGGCCGCGTTCGAGCGCCACGCCGTAGACAGTGCCCGGCCGGTCGGTCCGGACCGCAGCCTTGGCGAGGTCGATCCGGACACCGTCCTCTCGGCCCTGGAGACCCATGACGCGGAGGCGGACGAGCTGCGCCGACTGGAGGCGGCGCCGGCGACCGCCGTGAAGTTCCTGACCGGTCGGGAGGCCGGCGAGCTCGACCTGATCGCGCGCCTCGGCCCGCATGCGGTTCCCCTGGCGCTCTCGGTCCTGCGCTGCGCAACGTTCGGAAGCCTGCAGTCCCGGCTCAGCCAGGCGCTGCGCCGCCGCGCATCGCAGGAGGAGACCGCCCGGCTGATCGCTCTGGACGGCTGCGAAACCTACGAGCGACGCCTCGGCGCCTGGCACACCCTGGAAACGCGTCTCGACCGGATGGCGCTGGCCGCGCTGGCGGTGCTGATCGAGGCCGACCGCGCGGAAGCGGCGCTCGAGGTTCTGGCACGGTTGCCCCAGTCGGACCTGAGCGGCCTGCGGGCGCACCTGCCGAACGTCGAGGCGGGGAACGTGATCGCTCTGCGTCCGGGGGGCACGGCCGGCATGGTGGCGGCGCTCGCCGACCCGCGTGTCGTGGGCGGCAAGGTCGCCGGCCTGGTCGGCGACGCGCGGCAGGCCCTGCGCGGGTTGGCCCGGTCGGGCTTCTCGCCCGATGCCCGCAGAACCCCGGCGGTCGTCGACGGTATGGCGGCCGGCGCTCCTCTGGTCCGCCGGTTGCGCGCCCGGCTGGCGGCGGTCCGCACCGCCGCGGAGCTGCGCCTGCCGGAGGACGGATTCGAGGCGGACGGGCATCGGTTCTCCACCGGGCTCGACGCCCTCTACGGGAGACGACCGTGACCGGCCGGTGGCAGGATCTCGACGGGACGCAGCGGGCGCTGGTTGCGGCAGTCTTCGCCGCGCTCGACGCCACGGAACAGTTGGACACCGTGCGACCGCGGGACGACGACGCGGCACGGCCCCTCGTCTCCCCGTCTCCGTCGCTGATCTGGTCGTCGCTCATGAGCGGCCGGGAGCTGCCCGACGGAGTGCGGAACGATGACGACCTGGAGGCGTTGCTCGCCCGGGCGGCCCGGGCGGTCTTCCCGACGGCCGCCGCGGCGGCGACCCCCGGAGCCGGGCTCGACCGACAGGTCGGGGACGTGCGCCTGCGGACCGTTCCTTCCCGGGCCGACGCCCGGCAGACTTATCTGATCCTCAGCGTCGCGCCGTCCTCCGCGCCGCAACCGCCGATGCCCGCCCGCCTGATCGTCGTCGCCGACGGCGGATCGCCCGTCGGGATCGATCTGCCCCCGCCGGTCGACGGCACGGTGCAGGTCCTGCTCGCGGATGACGCCGCCATCCTCGTTGCCTTGACGGCGCCGGACTCCCGCATTTACCTCGTGTGAGGGTTGAACGGCGCGGGTTGAGCCGATGGATCGGGTTGCATGAGAGGACGGCTTCGGGTGGTCGTCGCCACCACGGACGGGCCGAGCACGGTCCGGCGGATCACGCCGGAGGACCCGGCGCTGCGCTCCGTCGTCTGTCTCGCGGGCACCGCCGAAGCCTTACCGATCTCCACCGAATACGACGCCTTCGTGCGACGGCCCACCGGCGTGGTGGAACGGGACACCGGCCATGGGGTCTACCGTGTCGATGTCGACCGGCCGATCGATTCCGGTCGGAGCTGGCAGCTCGGCCTCTATCTCGCCCATCGCCTGAAAGCGGCGGATCGTCTCGCCGAGGACGACCAGCCGGCGGAGGCCATCGTCTGGGCCACGGGAACGGTCGACACCGATCTGAACATCGGCCCGGTCGAGCGGGTTGCCGACAAGGCCCGCCGCTCGGTCGACCTGATCCGTTCCGGGCCGCCAGTGCTGTCGGTCGCCGCTGCCGCCTGCGCCGACTCCCTCCCCGCCGGGAGCGAGGCCCTGGCCGCGGACCGGATGGAGACGGTGTTGCACCGTCTGCACCTGACGCCCCCAGCGACCGGCGCGCAAGGCGGCCGCCGGCGTTTGTCGGCAACCGTGCTTCTGGCCATCCTCCTGATCGGCACCGGAGCCGCGGCCTGGATCGCCCTGCGCCCCCCGGACCCAGCCGGGCCACCCGCCCGCGAGATGCTGCAGGGCGGCACCTCCATAGCCGGCACCGCCGCCGAAGCGCCGCTACCTTTCGATCCGCGCGACGTGGTCTTCGACGTGCTCGAGTCCCGTCCTCGAGACGGGGTTTGCGCTCCAGGCGCGACGGTCGATCCGGCAATTCCGTCGCCGCTCGGCGTCTGCGCCGTCGTCTTCCGCGCCCGGAACGCCGGGCGACGGCCGGCGCGGATCCGGCTCTACGGCGCCGTGCAGGGATCCGTGCGTGAATACGCGTCCCGCCGCCGGCACAGCGAACTCGTCGACGCCTCACTGGCACCCGGGGAGAGCGCGACGGTGCGGGTGCAGCCGCCCGACTGGGTACGCCGGGCACTGGTCGTTCGAGGCCTGTTGGTGGTGACGCAGCGCGACAACCTCCAGGTCGACCGGGCCTTGACGTCGATCGACCTGTTGTCGGCGGGCGAACTCGACGCCCTGGCCGGCAGCCTGCGCGACCTCGGCGCCGACGTGAGGGAGATTTTCCATCGGGTGACGCCGGCGCGCTGAAAATCCGCTCTCGCCCGTCCATGGCCCGGTGGAGAACGTACCGCCGGAGACCCGAGCCATGGCCCCATCCCCCATTCAGACCACCGTTTCCGCCGCCGCGGCCGCGCTCGGCCTGGCGGTCGCGCTATCGGCCTGCGTCGCCACCGCACCGCCGGTTGCCGAGGGCATCGGCTACCGTGAGGCGCGCTTCGCCGAGGTCGAAGCCATGCGCGCCTACCGTGCCTGCCGAGACGAGGGAATGGCGCTCGACCGTCAGGCCCGCGCCGGTGGCGAGGCCGGGCGGTTTCTCGCGGTCGCGCGGGTTCTCGAAGGCTGCGAGGCCGATCTCGGGCCGGTGGCCGAGGCGCTGAACGTGGAGGAACGGATGCGGGCCTATGCCGTCGCCGTTCAGAGTCGTCTCAAGGGCGGCGACGTCGCCGCCGCACGCCAGGGCCTGGAACGGTTCGACGCGGCCTTCCCCGGCCGCGACCTGTTCTTCGACGACGGGGCCTCGTTCATCGAGACGATGTCGGCCATTCTTGCCGGCGGGGTGTCGGCGGGTGCCGCCAACATTCCGAGGCCCCTGGCGGAGGATCTCGCCCGCATCGACCGGTGGAGCCGGTGATGCGGGCCCTCCGGTTCGCGGCGATGGCCACGGCGATCGTCTGCCTCGCCGGGCCGGCAACCGCCGAGGAGGCGCCGGCCCAGGCCCCGGTGTGGGCGCCCGTGGCGAGCGAGCGCCTCGTCCGCCTCCCGGCCGGCTACCTCGAGAAGGCGGTCGAGCGGGATTTCCGGGACTCGCCGCTGGCGGCGGCGATGGAAGAGCAAGCGAGCGCCCTCGAAGGAAGCGCCGCCTCCCTTGCCGAGTTGCAGGCAGCCGCGGAGAGCGCACGCGGCCCGATCCGCGACGATCTTCGGCATCAGTTTCTGGTCGCCAAGCAGGACTACGTCTCGCTCATGGGCGCGCGTCAGGACCTGGACCGGCAGCGGGTCGATACGCGCCTGCGCCTCTACCGCCGGCTGCTGGCCCGGATCGAGCGTGCCGGCGACCCCGGCTCGGACCCCGCGCTTGCCGCCCTGGTCGAGCGGCGCACGGCCGCCCTGAAGCGCTTCGAAGGGACGGCGGGGGCGGTCGACATGAAGCTGTTCGCCGCCTCCGCCGCACAGGAGAGCCGCTATGCGCAGGAGTATCGGCGGCACGCGACGGCGGTCGAGGACCTGGTGCGCGCGATCGACGCCCATCCCATGAACGCCGCTCCCGTGGTCGACGGCCGCTCGGTCGGCAAGGCCGACTACCTGCGGCACCTGATCGCCGCGGCCGAGACCGACGCGGCGCTGCTCGATCAGAAGGACCTTGTGCTCGCCTACATGGCCAAGCTGGTCGCACTCGACGCCATGGCCCTGGCCGACGAGGTCGACGGCGCGCGGGATCCGGAGGACGCCGGCGGCGACCTTCGGGACGTCACTGCCGCCGTCGAGTTCTTTACCGCTCCCAACTGATCCGATGGAGGATGCGATGCCGTCGAAGAGAGCCGTCCTGACCGTGGCCCTGACGCTGGCGATGTTCACGGGGCCGGCGGTCGCCGATCCGCTGGAGAGCATGGAGCGCGAGCGCGCACGGCTGATCACCACGCTGCTGGACCCGGACCGCGAAGCCCATGCCCGGCTTGCCGAGGCGGATACGATCCGGCGACGCCTGATCGACCTGGAACGCATCGCCCTGCGCGATCCGGCGACCGCGACCGATACCAGACCGATCGCGCGCCGGGCTTTCGACGATTACGACCTGACCTTCCTGGCCCATGCCTCGGTCGAGCGGGACATGGCGGTGCTCGACCTGTGGCTCGATCGCCTCGGTCTGTCGACCGGGCGGATCATGGCGGCCCGGGTGGGACGGCGGTGATGCGCGCCGCGACCGCGCCCCGCGTCGTTGCCCGGACGCTCGGCGACGCCTCGAGGGCGCTGGCGCTCCTGCTCGGCGCGGTGAGCGTCGGTCTGGCATCCGCCGCCTGGCTGACAGGCGAACCGGCGGGCGGACTGGCGACCCGCGGTGCGACAGTGCTCGGACCGACCTTCATCGCCGGGATCGTCGGTCTCACCCTGCTGGCGCTGCACGCCGCCGTCAGACTGTGGCGCGATCCGCACGACGCGCCCTGGCTCGCCGCCGGTCTGCAGGCGGCCTCCGGCATCGCCACACTGGCCCTGACCTTCACCCTGCTCGGCATCGGCCTCGGTATCGCCAGCCTCTCGGAGGCCCAGATCGGGCCGGACACGGTCAACGCGGTCATCGCCGAACTGACGGCCCGGTTCGCGCTGGCGTTCAGCACGACGGTAATCGGCCTTCCGCTGGCGGCGGTTCTCCGGGCCGTGCTGCTGGTTCTGGCGGCGCGCGGCGGCCGACAGGGCGGACCGGGAGACGAGCGATGAGGTTCCTGCTGTTCAACATCGTCGTCGGTGTCGCGCTGGCCTACCTCCTGGTCATCGACCGCCAAGACCGTGCCGCCGTCGACCCCGGCACCATCGAAAGCCCCACGGCCTCGGTGTCCGGTCTTCCCTCGGATCCGCTTCCATCGGCCGGACCGCCGGCATCATCGCCGCTCCCACCGGATCCGGCACTGATCGCACCGGCACTGACCGCATCGGCGCGGCTCGTCCCCGCACGGCTCGTCCCGGACATTCGGGCCGTCCCTGACCTCGAAACGCCGCCACCCGCCGATGCGGGCCCGACCGTATCGGCACCAGCCGCGACCGTGCGCCCGTCATCGGATCAGGCCCTCGCTGTCCGGGCGACGGGACCCCGCACAGCCGAACACGACCTATCCATCCTTCGGGCTGGCGCCGGCCGGGACGACGCCAATGTCGATCCCGCCCGGACGGCCATGCCGGCCCGTTCCCGAACCACCACGCCGTCGTCGGCCGCCGCGCGCGGCCGCGACCTGCGGGCGCTCGCGCGCGACATGGAGAGCCGGTTCCTGACCGGCCTACGCTGAATGCTCGGCCGGCGGTCGTGTCAGCGCCTGGGCGTGGGGGTGCCGCTCGCTCTCGCTCTGGCGCTCGCCGTGGCGGCCCTGGTCCCGCCGCCGGTCCGGCCGCCCCCGGCCCGGCTGTCGCCCTCGCCGCCGCCGATATCGACCGCGACAACGACCCCCATGACCGAGATCGACGGCCTGGCAACCCTCCCGGACGATCGGTCGTCCGAGGTCGCCGTAACGCTAGCCGCCATCCGACTGCCGCCCCCACCGGCGGTCCCGGGGCCGAAAGACGCGGTCTCCGAGACGTCTAAGCCGGAGAGGTCGAGGTCGGGGGAACCCGGGCATGCGCCGTCGCCTCCAGTTCCTTCTGCCCCTGCCCCTGCCCCGGCGCCGCTCGACGGGACAGCGGAGACGCCGATAGCGAGCGACCCCGATCCCGCCGATCGACCACCGGTGACAGACTCCTCCCCGCGCGACCTGGCGGCCGGGGAAGCGGCGCTGCAGGCCATCGAGGCCGGCAGGGGTCCCGGACTCGTGCTGACTTGGCCAACCGATGCCGAATCCCGGCGCCGTATCGCCGCGTATCTCGCGCGCTGCGCCGGCCTGACGGTCGCGCTGCTGGCCGAGGGCCAGCTGTGGCGCCTGCAGGACCCGGCCGGCCAGGCGTGGCGTCCCGATCCGCTCGCGGTCTCGACCATCGTGCGACGCGCCGACGGGATCGCACCGGGCCTCGCCAATCGGCTTCGGGGCCGTCACGGCATCGAAGGCGGCAGCCCGGTCGCCGTGGTCGCGCGCCGCTACGACGCCCGACTGCTCGGCGGCCTGGGCCGGCTGGCGCCGCTGGGCGGGCGGATCCGCGCCGCCTATGCCGTCCGTGATGGGGCGCTCCTGGTGACGGCGGTGCGGATCGACGACGCAGCAATCGACGGCACGCTGCGCCTGGCCCGGTTGGACCGATGCGGCTGAAGCCCGCCGGCCTCTGGCGGCTCGGGCGGGCCGTCGCGCTGACGTGCGGGATCGCGGCCGCGGCCGTGGGTACCGGTTGCGCGCCGCTTCCCGCCGACGGCCTCGTCGCCGAACCGGTGCCGGCGGAACACCGGCTTTCCGACGCGTTCTGGCGTCGGGCGCCCGCCTGCGTCCTGGTGCTGCCGGCGACGACGGACGCCACCGGCGGCGCGGTCAGCCCGCGGAGCGCCGAGCGGGCACTGGCGACGCATCTTTCCGGTCGGGTGGCGCGGGTGATCGGCCCGGACCGCAGAACCGCCGAGACCCGATATCTCGCGATCGACCTGCGCCGTCCGGAGGACCGCGCCCGCTATGCCGGGGTCTCCGGCTGCGGGCACGGCGTCGAGCTATCGGTCGCCGGGGGCCGATCCTTCGCCCTCGTCTGGGCCGGCGCGACGCTGTCGCTGGAGGCCAGTCTTGTCGATCTGGCGAGCGGAGTGGTGCTGTGGACCTCAAGACACCGGGTGTCCCGCGGCGACGGCGGGTTGCCGGTCTCGCCGCTCGGCCTGCTCGTCGCGGTCGGCCGGGCCGGGCGGATTGCAACGGACCGCGACCTGACCGCGTCGGTGCTGGCCGATGGGCTGCGGGCGCTGACGGCGTCGCTGCCCGACACCCGCACTCACCGCACCTCGAGGAACTCCAGGGTCAGGCCGTTTTCGTCGCGGAAGTAGGCGACCCGCCGCCCGGCGTTCGGTCCCTGGTCGATGACGTAGACCTCTCCCATCGGCGCCAGTCCGTGCGTGTCGGCCATGGCAGTCACCGCGTCCATATCGGCCACGTCGAGGGCGAGATGGCTGAACCCGGTGTCGCAGGCCCGGGGTGTGGCGTGGCCGCGATCCTCGGGCGCGTGATACTCGATCAGTTCCACCCGGTGTCCGGGACCCTGAACGAAGGCGATGGTGACGTCGCCGCCCGCCACCCCGGTGATCCGTTCGATCGCCGCCGGGTCGCGCGGCGCACGGGACAGGAGCGCAAAGCCCAGCCCATCGATGAACAGCGCCAGCGCCCGCTCCAGGTTCCCGACGGTGAAGCTCGTGTGGTTCGTGCCGACCACCTGGACCGCGCCCATAATCTCCCCCCATGCCCTTGATTGCGCAAAGCGCGAGGCCGATCATAGCGGTCGCTTTTGCGGATATCGAGTGGGGGGCCGGATGACCGGCGGTCCGGCGGGCAGCATGAACTGGGACGACCTGCGCTATTTTCTGGCGGTCGCGGCGGAGGGGAGCCTGTCGGCAGCGGCGCGCGCCCTGCGGGTCAATCCGGCCACGGTCAGCCGCCATGTCGATGCCCTGGAGGCCCGGTTCGAGGTCCGGCTGTTCGACCGACGCCAGGACGGGTACGGGCTGACCGAGGCCGGCGAGAAGCTCGCCGCGCGGGCCAGGGGCATCGAGGCGGAGATGTTCGGCCTTGCCCGCGCCTTCGACGCCGAGGACAAGGGACTCGCCGGCACCGTCGCCGTCACGTCCACCGAGTCCCTGATCGTTCCTTTCCTGATCCGCAATCTGCCGCTGCTGCAGGAGCGCCACCCCGGCATCCGGCTGCAGATCGTCAACGAATATCGCTTCCTCAACCTGTCGCGACGGGAGGCCGATGTCGCCATTCGCCTGGCGCGCCCGGAGCAGGGCGACCTGGTGATCCGCCGCATCGGCGGCCTCGGATTCGGGTTGTATGCGGCGCCGTCCTACCTGGAAGCCCACGGCACGCCCGCCCGCCCCGCCGATCTCGCCGGGCACGCGGTGATCGACTGGCTGGACGGATTTCCCGAGAATGCGCCGGTGAGCTGGCTGCGTCAGCAGATGGGCGACAGGCCGCCCGCCTTCGCCACCAATCCCGCCAGCGCCCGACTGGCCGCGGCGCGGGCCGGCGTCGGTATTGCCCTGGTGCCGTGCATGGTCGCGGCGGAGACCGACGACGTCGTCCGGGTCCTGCCCGAGGCCGAGATCCCGGGTGTCGACCTCTGGCTTCTGGTTCATCGCGATCTTGCTCGTCTCGCCCGCATCCGGGCCGTACTGGACTTCATCCACGAGCGCGCGCAGGCCGAGGCCGACCGGATTTCCGGCGTCGTCTAGGCGGATCAGCGACGGGCGCAACCGCACGGAGTTCATGGTTGAACGCGCCTGAGCTCCGCAGTTCAATGGCCGCGCGGACAAGACCGCGATCGCCACAACCGGAGGGCTGTGGATGTGATGTGGACAAAATCACGCTTTCCGAACAAAATACCGTACGGGCCTAAGGCCTTCGAAACGAAGGCGAAATCTCGAATCAACCTAATGCGACGACGCGAAACCCGGCTCAGTTCGATTCGGTTGAATTTCGCATTTTTTCCAATATCCACAGGGCTTTGCCTGATCCTGGCCCTGGTGTTTTCCACCTCAGCGGCGCCGGCTCGAGGACAAGGTGCCGTCGATCTGGAGCTGGTTTTCGCCTCCGATGGGTCCGGATCGATCGACGACGACGAACTCCGGTTCCAGCGTCAGGGCTATGCCGCCGCGCTGGCCGATCCGCGGGTTCAGAACGCCATCGCCGCCGGTCCTCTGGGCCGTATTGCCGTCGCCTTCGTCGAATGGGGAGCGCCGGAGAGTCAGCACACCATCGTCGACTGGACCGAGATCGCGAGCCGCGAGGATGCGCTGGCCTGGGGCGCGCGGCTGGTTGCGGCGGCGCGTGCCGCCTACGGCTACAACTCGATCAGCGAGGCCATTGCCTACTCCGCCAACCTGATCCGCACCAACCGCTACGACGGCGCCCGCAAGGTGATCGACCTGTCCGGGGACGGCCCACAGATCGGCGGCCGGCCGCTCGACCTGATCCGCGACCTGACGGTGGCCGACGGCATCACCATCAACGGCCTTGTCGTCGCCAATCGCAACGTGCGCACCGGACCGAGCGGGGAGCCTCTGGACGAGCATTACCGCATGGACGTGATCGGCGGGTTCGGCGCCTTCGTGGTTGTGGCGACCGAAGAGAGGGGCTTTACGCAGACCGTCCTGGCGAAGATGGTGCGGGAGATCGCCGACCGGCGGCCCACCGGCGCGCCCCGGCAACTTGCGCAGGACCGTCACGATGACCGCTGAGCAGAGCGACCCCGTCGCCCAGACCCTCGACGTGCGCGGGCTCAAGTGTCCGCTTCCCGTGCTCAAGGCGCGGAAGGCGATCGCCGGGATCGAGGTCGGTGCCCTGCTGGAGGTGCTGGCGACCGATCCGGCGGCGATGCTGGACTTCCGGCACTTCGCGCGCCAGACCGGCCACGAACTCGTGGCCGCCGAGGACAACGCCGGCGAAACCGGCGTGCTGCGGTTCGTGCTGCGACGTAACGCCTGACCGGAGCCGGTTTCGACGGCTTCCCATGCCATGCACCGCGCGACTATGTTGGCCGCGGGAGGAATTCAGCATGACCGACAATGACAAGCCGCTGGGTCTCGGACGGGGCCTGACCAACTATGGCGACAACGAGTTCAGCATTTACCTGCGCCGCTCCATGGCGTCGTCCATGGGCTACAGCCGCGAGATGCTGCAGAAGCCGGTGGTCGGCATCTGCTCCTCGGGCAGCGGATACAACAACTGCCATCGCCTGATGCCGGAACTGGTCGAGGCGACCAAGCGCGGCGTGCTCGCCGCCGGCGGACTGCCGATCGAGTTTCCGACCATTTCGCTCGGCGAGACCTTCCTGAACCCGACCTCGCTGATGTACCGCAACCTGATGAGCATGGACGTGGAGGAGATGATCCGCGCCCAGCCGATGGACGCGGTCGTGGTGATCGGCGGCTGCGACAAGACCCTGCCGGCCCAGATCATGGGCGCCGCCAATGCCGAGGTGCCGGTGGTGTACTGCGCCGTCGGCCCGATGCTCACCTCGCCGTACGACGGCGAGCGTCTCGGCGCCTGCACCGACTGCCGCCGGTTCTGGGGCAAGTATCGCGCCGGCGAGGTGTCGGACGAGGGCATCACCCGCATCGAGGGCAGCCTGGCGACCACGGCCGGCACCTGCGCGGTGATGGGTACTGCCAGCACCATGGCCTGCATCGCCGAAGCGCTCGGCATGACCCTGCCGGGCACCGCGTCGATCCCGGCGGTCCATGCCGACAGGTTGCGCGCCGCCGAAGCGTCCGGAGCGCGGGCGATGCAGCTGGCGCTGGCCAAGGGCGACGACAAGTTGCTGCCGCGCGACATCATCACCCGCAAGTCGGTGGAGAACGCCCTGCGGGTCCTGCTCGCCATCGGCGGCTCGACCAATGCGATCGTGCACCTGACGGCGATCGCCGGGCGCCTTGGCATCCCGGTGCCGCTCGACCGGCTGAACGAGATGTCCGACGAGACCCCGGTGCTGGTCGACCTGAAGCCGACCGGGGCGCACTACATGGAGGACCTGTTCGCCGCCGGCGGCCTCGTCGGCGTGCTGCACGCCCTGCGCCCGCTGCTCCATCTCGACACCGTCAGCGTGACCGGCGAGACACTGGAGCAGCGGCTGGACGCCGACACCACCTGGATCGACCACGACATCGTCCGGCCGTTCGACCGGCCGTTCCAGGACAAGGGCGGCCTGGTGGCCCTGTTCGGCTCGCTGGCCCCGCGCGGCGCCATTCTCAAACGCTCCGCCGCCGATCCGAGCCTGTTCGAGAAGGAGGGGCGCGCGGTGGTGTTCTCGAGCCTGGAGGATCTGGCCGCCCGGATCGACGATCCGGACCTGGACGTGACGGCCGACGACTTCCTGGTGCTGCAGAACGCCGGCCCGAAGAGCCCGGCCGCCATGCCGGAGGCCGGCTACCTGCCGATCCCCAAGAAGCTCGCCCGTGCCGGACTGAAGGACATGGTCCGCATCTCCGATGCGCGGATGAGCGGCACCGCCTTCGGCACCATCGTCCTGCACGTCACGCCGGAGGCCGCCGATGGTGGTCCGCTGGCGCTCGCGCGCACCGGCGATCGGATTAAGATCTCGGTGGAGAACCGCAGCATCGACCTGCTGGTCAGCGACGCCGAGCTCGCCCGGCGCTATGAAGAGGTGAAGCCGACCGAGGTCCAGCCGACCCACAAGCGCGGCTACCGCAACCTGTACATGGACCACGTCACCCAGGCCGATCAGGGCGTCGATTTCGATTTCCTGATGTGGAAGGACTGACAGGAAACGTTCCAGGGAGAGCCCCCGCATGTCCGAGATCCAGACCGAATTCGTCATGGAGATGAAACTCTCCGTCGCCCAGCCGCTGACGGCGCTCGGCAACACCCAGTACGGCGACCGCCGCATCGCGCGGGTGACCGGCGGCACCTTCGAGGGGCCGGGCATCAAGGGCACGGTGATGGACGGCGGCGGCGACTGGATCCTGAACCGCACCGACGGCGTCACCCAACTCGACGTCCGCCTGACCATGGCGACCGATGACGGCCACCTGATCTACATGACCTACAAGGGGCTGCGCCACGGGCCGAAGGAGGTCATGGACCGGATCGCCGCCGGCCAGCCGGTCGACCCGTCGGAGCTGTACTTCCGCACGGCCCCGTTCTTCGAGGCGGCCGCCGACGGACCCTATGCGTGGATGAACAAGGCGGTGTTCGTCTCCACCGGCGACCGCAAGCCGGAAGGTCCGATCTACCGGGTATTCAAGGTGCTCTGACAGCCGGCCGTACCGGCGCTCGGGAACGGTGTGCCGGGGCAAGTGCGTGGATTGATCTTCTGCTGACGGGGCGCCAAGCTGGCGGGGTCCGAGTATTTCCCTTCCCCGCCCGCATTGGAGACCGCCATGTCCGGCGCCACGCGCTATGACCCCAGACAGTTCAAGGCCCCGACCTGGTTCGACGCCACCGCCGCCTTCGCCGACGGCGGCGACAGCCCCCGCGCCTATCTGGAGCGGTGCCTGGAGGCGGTCGATGCGCGCGAGCCGGTGGTCAAAGCCTTCGCGGCGCTGAACCGGGAGACCGCCCGCGCCGCCGCCGACGAGAGCAGCGCGCGGTGGAAGGGCGGCAAGCCGCTGTCGCCCATCGACGGCATGCCGGTCGGCATCAAGGATCTGCTGGAGACCAAGGACATGCCCACGCAGCTCGGCTGCGAGGCGATGACCGGCAACTTCCCGAAGAACGACAACGCCGCCGTCTGGGCCCTGCGCCAGGCGGGCGCGGTGATCTTCGGCAAGACCGTGACGGCGGAGCTGGGCGGCAACCATCCGGGGCCGACCACCAACCCATTCGACCCGGCGCGCACCCCCGGCGGGTCGTCCTCGGGATCGGCGGCAGCGGTCGCGGCCGGGTTCATGCCGGCGGCGATCGGCTCCCAGGTCGGGGGCTCGATCATCCGCCCGGCAGCGTACTGCGGAAACTTCGCGCTGAAGCCGAGCCAGGGCGGCATCCACCGCGGCGAGCGCCAGGCCACCTCCATGAGCACCCACGGTCCGCACGCCGGATCGATCGAGGACATGTGGCAGGTCGCCATCGAGGTCGCGAGCCGCTGCGGCGGCGATCCGGGGCGGGCCGGAATCCAGGGGCCGATGACGACGCCGGCGGCGACCCGGCCGAGCCGGCTGATCCTGCTGGAGACCGACGGCTGGGCGCGCACGGATGCCGACAGTCACGCGGCGATGGCGGCCCTTCTGGACAGCCTGCAGGCGGCGGGGGTCGAGATCCTGCGCCGGGGCGACCACCCGCTCATCGAGAGCCTGGAGCAGACCCTGGTCGGTGCCGGCGACCTCGCCAATACCATCACCGCCTGGGAGAACCGCTGGACCCTGCGCAACCTGATCGACAACAGGGGCGAAGGCGTGAGCGAGCGGATCAAGGCGCGGATCGGGTCGGTCGAGGTGCTGAGTCCGGACGACTACCGCCAGCTCCTGCTGCGCCGCGAGACCCTGCGCGCCGCCTGGCGGATGCTGGCGCCGCTGGCCGACGCCTTCCTGACCTTCTCCTGCCCCGGTCCGGCACCGCTCTGGCCGGGCGACATCCCGGGCCAGCCCCTGGCGCCGCGGCCGACCGGCGACGCGGTGTTCAACACGCCGAGCTCGCTTGCCGGCGCCCCGGCGGTGACCATGCCGATGCTGGCGGTCAACGGGCTTCCGGTCGGCGTCCAGGTGATGGGTCAGGACGGCCAGGACGCGCGCATGACCGCCATCGCCCGCTGGATCCACACCAGCATCGAGCCGGCGATCGTCAGCTGACGCCGGGCGGGCGATCCCTGACCGGGGAGGCCGTCTCGAGAGAGCGATCAGATATCTCCATCTGATCATGGGTTTCTCTAGAGAGCGACGGTCTCTCCGTTCTGGTCGATCAATGTGCCGCTGCGCTCGGGCGCCAGGGAATCGATCACGGCCAGCAGCTCGGCGGCGGCGACTTCAGGCGAGCGCACTTTCAGGCCGGATCTGGCGAACGGCGCCGACAGACGCGTCTCCACCGTGCCCGGGTGCAGCGCGACGCAGACCGCGTCCCTGTGCGTGCGGGCCAGTTCGATGGCGGCGCAGCGCACCAGCTGGTTCAATGCGGCCTTGGATGCCCGGTAGGCGTACCAGCCCCCGATCCTGTTGTCGGAGATCGATCCGACCCGGGCGGAGAGCGTGGCAAACACGGCCTTTCCGTCGCGGGGCAATAGCGGCAGCAGGTGCTTCATCAGAAGCGCGGGCCCCGTCGCGTTGACGGCGAAGGCATGCGCCAGATGCGCCGGATCGAGCTGACGCCACGATTTCTCAGGGCTGAACCGGTCGTCGTGCAGGAAGCCGGTGGCGTCGATCACGAAGCGCGGTTGCACCGGCATCGAGCGCACCCGGTCCGCCACGGCGGCGATGGCGGCTTCGTCAAGCAGGTCGAGCGGCGGCTCGCCCGACCGCGACAAGGCGAGCACCGTACCGAACCGGCCGGAGTCCTCGAGGGCGGAGACGAAGGCCGAGCCGAGGCCGCCACCGGCACCGACGACCAGTGCGCTCGCCGGGTCTGGGAAGGAGGAGAGGTCTGTCATCACGGCGACGGAAATGGCCGCCGGCGGCCTCCAGTCAAGGCCGCGCGGTCAGCGTCACGGTGTCGGCCGTTCGCCCAGATCCTCGAAGAACCGCAGCAGGTAGCCGTCCGGATCGGCAACTACGAACTGACGGTTGCCGAGTTCCACGGCATCGCGCCGGTACCAGCGGTCCTCCGGCTCCAGGAAGAGCGGAACGCCGACATGGGCCAACGCCTCCAGAAGCGGCGCGACGGCCGGGACGCGGATCTGCAGGTTGATCCCGCGGCCGAACGGGTAGCGATCGGGTGCATGGCCATCGTCGAAGGTCCGCCCGAGACCGATCTGGTCGATCATGAGTTCAGCCTCGCCGAGGGCCAGGTAGGCGAAGCCCTCCTCCTCGCGCCGGTAACGCAACTCGAAGCCGAGAACGTCACAGTAGAACGCGAGACTGCGCCGACAGTCGCGAACCGCGAGTTCGGGTACGAGAGTGCCGGCCATCCCGCTCCGCCCCTTCAGGCCGGCTTGCGGGCGATGATGAAGACCGCCTTCCTGGAGCCGGGCTGCCAGTCCTCAGCAATCTCGAAGCCGGTCTCCCTCAGCATCGCCGTCAGTTCGGCACGGGAAAAGAAGGCAAGGCGTGGCAGCAGACCGACCCACCGTGCGAGCGCGGCCACCGGCCGCAGCCAGGGAGCGATGTCTCTCAGGCAGGCGGTGCTGGTCACGAACACGCCGCCGGGCTTCAGTATCGCGTAGACCTTCGCGACCGCCGCTCGCGGGTCGGCCAGGAGGTGCAGCAGGTTCAGCGCGAGCACCGCATCCGCGCTGGCCGCGTCGGCCGGAAAGGCATCGAGATCGGTCTGCCGGAAGACCACGTTGTCGACACCGGCGTCGATCGCCTTGCGGGCCGCGATGCGGATCATCTCCGCCGACAGGTCGGTGGCCAGGATCCGTCGGACATGGGGGGCGTGGGCGATCGCCCTCGAGCCCGTACCGCAGCCGAACTCGATCACCTCCATATCCGCGCGCAGGAACGACCGGGTCATCTCGAGCTTGCGGTCGTAGCTCTCCCGGTCGCTGACCGGGCGCCGCGCATAGCCGGCGGCATGGCGATCCCAGAACCGCGCCGCCGCCGTGTCGCCCGACGCCACCGTCCGGCGATCCGTCCGGCGATCCGTCCCTGCCATCTCAGTCTCCCACCGTCTGTTCGTGCCGAATACCGGGCGCCCCCGGTATAGGGCCCGTCATGCTGGAAAGGGAAGCGATCGAATGCGCCCCTCCCGGCTGGCCGGTCGTCCATCGGGAGCCCCTTGCCGGAAGGCGGGTTGACGTCGTGCTCTAACGGCTTGCCGAGTCACCGGCGCGTGTGGTCTAGCTAGTCGCGTTTCTGCCTGGGGACTTCTGTGCTATCGTCGGTAGCGAGGGGCCGGCGTGGGAGTTCTGTATCCAAGGTACAGGAGCATGATGAGTGCCCTTAGACCCTGCCTGACCGCTTTTGCCGCCGGATTTCTGGCGGCGCTGACGGTTGGCTTTGACGCGCGGGCGGGAGATCTCTCCGGTTACTTCACGCTGGACGAGTACTACCAGCTGCACCCGGATCAGGAACGGCTCTCGGCGGCGTTCTCCGAGACCGTCCGCGCTCCGGCGGCGCCGGTTGCGATCACCCAGGTCAGACCGGTTCGCGTTCTCGTCGTCTATCCGGGTCTGCAGGTCTCAGACTACTGGCGGCGCAGTGTCGCGACATTCCGCCGCCGGCTGGAGGAACTGGGAGTGGAGGCCGAGATACTGGACCACTTCACCCGGCCGGGAACCGAGCTTCGCCAGCAGAGCCAGTTGATCCAGCAAGGTCTCGATGCCTCGCCGGATTACCTCGTCTTCACGCTCGATGCTCTGCGCCATCGCGGCATCGTCGAGCGGATCCTGGCGCTGCGCTCGACAAAGATCATCCTGCAGAACATCACGACCCCGATCAGGGCCTTTGAACCGAACCAGCCGTTTCTCTATGTCGGCTTCGACCATGCCGTAGGCTCGAAGATGCTGGCCGACCGGGTCAAGCAGGCGAAGCCGGACGGCGCCCGCTTCGCCATCCTCTATGGGCCGGAGGGCTATGTGAGCGCGATGCGTGGCGGCGTCTTCCTGGAACAGATGCGGGATCATGGGAACTCCTCGCTGGTCGCGTCGTACTACGTCAATTTCGACCGGGAGCGCGCTTACCTGGCCACCAAGGATCTGCTGTCCCGCCATGACGACCTCGACCTGATCTATGCCTGCTCCACGGATATCGCGCTTGGCGTCATCGACGCCCTGAAGGAGCTCGGCAAACTCGACGATATCCTGGTCAATGGCTGGGGCGGCGGTGCGGCGGAGCTTGACGCGATCGCCGCCGGAGAGCTCGACTTCACCGTGATGCGGATGAACGACGACAACGGGATCGCAATGGCCGAGGCGATCCGCATGGACCTGACCGGCAGGGGGGATTCGGTGCCGAGCGTCTATTCGGGGGACTTCAAACTGGTCGACCGGACAACCTCCAGCGCGGACATGGCCCAGTTGAGAGCGTATGCCTTCAGATACTCGAACTGAATCGGTGAGCCCAAGGTTCGAGTTGCGGCTGCCCACGCTCGTGGTGTCGGTCTTTGTCGTGCTGGTCGGGGTCATCTCGCTGATCGTGCTGATCAGCGGCTACCAGATCGCGCGGCGTGCGATCGAGGCCGATGTCGACCGCCATCGCGACGGAACGCAGCAGATCGCCGTCCTCGTGGTGGACTCCTGGCTCCAGGATGTCCGCCAGCTGCTCGAACTGACAGTGAACGAGAGCGCGTTGAACAGTGCGATGTCGCTCGGCGACGTCGATGCCGTCCGGGTGCATCTCGCAAGCGTGTTCTATTCGCGCGAAGAAGGGGCGATCGACGTCCTGTTCGCCCATCTGGTCGATGACAACGTTGTCGTCGACGTTGGCGCGCTTGTTGTCGATCCGGCGGTCCTGCGGCAGGTGGCAATCGAAAACCGGGCCTTCGTGATGAACGACAGGGTCGTGGCCATTGGCGACGACGGCACCCCGGAGTTCGTGGTTCTGAGCCGACGGGACGTGATCGATCCCGTGACCGGCAGGGTGCTCGGCGCGCTCTATGGCGGCTTCGCGCTGAACGAGAACGTCAGTCTGCTGTCCGCCTTCAACCAAGCGGCGGGCGCCGCGGCGGCGGCGTTCGAGATCGACGGCCGCCTGACCGCCCCGGTGTCCGGCCCCGGGGTGCCCGCCGATCAGGCCAAACGCCTGTACGAGGCCAGCCCCGGCGGCGGCTACGAGCAGTTCCGGAGTGCGTTGCCACTGACCTATCCGGCGGACCGGCCGCTCCACCTGGTGAGCAGCCACTCGTTGCGGGCCGTCGACGCCCTTGGTCAGAGCTACCGCGCCGCCATTCTTGGCATCGTCGCTTCCGTGCTTGCGGTCTCGGCCGTCGGCGCCTGGCTGCTGCACCAGCTTACGCTTGGCGCCTCGGGGTCCCTCACCTCCTACGTGGCGGAGGTGAATCGCAGGAACACCGTCGCCCGCTTCCGCAAGACGGCGGTCCGCGAGTTCAACGAGGTCGGCACCACACTCTCGCATTTCGTCACGGCACTGCGGGAGAGCGAGGAGCGGGCGCTGGCGATCCTGAACAACGCGTCGACGGCGATCACCATCAAGTCGGCGGACGGCCACTACGCCTTCGTGAACCGCGAGTTCGAAGTGTCGATGGCACTGTCGAGCATGGAGGTGGTGGGCCAACGCTCCGAGGACATCTTTCCCCCGGATATTGCCGAGATGATCGAGCGCAGTGACCGGACGGTGATCGAGATGCGCACGCACGCGCAGTTCGAGGCATCGATGGAGATCGAAGGAATTTTCCGGGCGTTCCTGATCACCAAGTTCCCGTTGATCGACAGCCAGGGCAGCGTGACGAGCGTGTGCAGTTTCACTTCGGACATCACCCCGCTGAAACTGTCGGAAATGGCCTTGACCGAGGCATTGGCGGCGGCGGAGAACGCCAGCCAGTCGAAATCCCGCTTCCTGGCGACGATGAGCCACGAGTTCCGCACTCCGCTGAACGCCATCCTTGGGTTCAGCGAGATGATCCGCGGCGAGTTCCTGGGGCCGGTGAACAATCCCACCTACCGGGCCTACGCCGACGACATCCATAACAGCGGCCGCCAGATGCTTGACCTGGTCGACGAGATCCTCGACACCGCGGCGGTCGAGGCCGGCCAGCGCCAGTTCGACAGCTCGCCGGTCGATGTGGCCGCGGCGATCGGCGAGGCGATCAAGCAGTTCGAGCGTTCCGTGGCGGAAAAGGGACTGAGCCTGATCGCCGAGGAGGAAGGCACCCTCCCCGTCATCCGCAGCGATCAGCGGGCCGTGCTCCAGGTGCTGCAGAATCTGCTCTCCAACGCGGTGAAGTTCACGCGCTCCGGCGGCACGGTTCGGGTGTGCGCGCGCGCGATGCCGGACGCCGTCGAGATCGAGGTCTGCGACACCGGCGTCGGCATGTCGGCGGACGTGGTGCGCAACGTCACCGAGCCGTTCTTCCAGGACAAGTCCGACCCCCATCTTGCCGAGGCCGGAACCGGGCTCGGCCTGTCGATCGTCAAGTCGATCGTGGACGGTATCGGTGGCACGCTGGCAATCGAGAGCGAGCCGTCCAAGGGCACGCGGGTCACCGTCAGACTGCCGATCGAGCCCGAACGCAGCGAGGACGATTAGGACCAGGACCGGCGTGTCGAGGGAGGCAAGCTCGCGCGTGAAGAACAGGCCGTCTTGGTTGCGCTGTCCCGATACTCCTTATCCCGTTCCCCGAGCCCGGCCGGAGTAGTGATCATCCCGTGAGCGAAAGCACTGCACGTCGCGCGACCGACCCATCGTCGAGTGTGCTCGAAGAAGGCCGACGCGCCCAGATCGACGGGTTTCATCGACGCGCGGAACGCCTGTACCGGCGCGTCCTGAACGACGTCCCGGGCCATCCGGGCGCCCTGAGGCAGCTTGGGGTGCTCCTGCTGGACGCGCAGCGCTTCGACGAAGCAGTCCGCCTCTTCGAACGCGAGATCGAGAGCCGTGGGACGAACGCGGCCGCGTGGGACCTTCTCGGGCGGATCGCCGAAAGACGGCGCATCCCCGAGACCGCCGCGCGTCACTTCAGACGGGCCGTTCTGCTGTCGCCCGGCGAGGTGAGCGGATACACAGGCGTGTTCCGCAGTCACAGGGGAGCGGTCCGTGCCTCTGCGATGCGTCGCCGGCTCCTCCTGCGCCCGGCGGATGTCCAGACACTGGCCGAGGCGGGCACCTGTTTCGAAGAGACAGGTCCGCCGCATTCGGCCGCGGAGCCGTACAAGCGGCTGCAGATCGTCGACCCGGCCGCGCTCGTTGGCGTGTTCTCGTTGGCCAACCTCGCCAAGCGGCTGCGGCACACCGAGACCGCGCGCCGAGCCTACGCCCATGCCAACGCCCTCGCGCCGACGCACCCGAACGTCATCAACAATCTCGGAACGTTCGCCTTCGGGCAGTCGCAGTGGCTGATCGCCGACACGCATTTCAGGCGGGCGGTGAAGCTGGCGCCGGCCCATGTGCCGGCCCTGCTGAACCTGGCCCGCACCAGCAGGATCCTGAACGAGGACGTAGAATCCGGGCACATGTATCGACGCGCCCTCGTCGTGGAGCCCGGCGAGGCGACCGGTTGCTGCGAGTACGCGGACATGTCGGGCGAAGACGAGTGGGCAAGACGCGCCTGGCATCTCGATCCGTTCGCGCCCACCCCCTATCACCACATGGCGCGGATCGCGGCGGGAACGTCCGCCGGGACAGGTGCCGGCGCAGGTACCAGCGCCGTCCGGAACCTGCGGCGCAGCGCCTGCCTGGACCCGGGACATGTCGAGACCTGGAAGCGGCTCTCCGACGAGCACCTGGAGCGCGGGGAACCGGACACGGCGGTGGTTTACGGGAGACCGGCCGTCCTCCTGCGGTCCCAGGATGCGGCGGCGCAGCACACGCTCGCGTTGGCCCTTCTGACGCAAGAGAAATTCGCGGAGGGATGGGAGCGGTATCGCCGGCGCGTGTTCTGTGGCGAGTCGGCATCGTATCGACGCCTGTTCGCGATCCCCGAATGGACGGGCCAGCCCCTCGACGGCAGGCGCATTCTTCTGTGGCGGGAGCAGGGAATAGGCGACGAGGTCATGTTCCTCACGCTCGCGCACGAGCTCTCCCGCCGAGGGGCGGAACTGGTCTTCGTCACGGAGCCTCGGATGCGCGCGATGCTCCAACGGAGCTTCCCCGGGGCGATGGCGCCGGACGTGGGTCCGCCAACCGGTCGGGTCGAAGCGCACCACGGCTGCGACTATCACATCGCGGTCGGCGACCTGCCGCACAGGCTCAGACTGTTCTGCGGAGGGGCGGTGCATCCCCTCCCCTGGATCGTTCCGGACCCCGGCAAGGTCGACAACCTCCGCAAAGACCTGCTCCGCCGCCATCCGGGCAGGAGGCTTGTCGGGATCACCTGGAGGTCGCAGGCGCCGGCGACGGGCGAGAGGAGGAGTATTCCGGCGGCGATGTGGCGCGACGTCTTCCGAGCCGAGGACGTGGCGTTCGTCTCGTTGCAGTACGGTCTCACCCCCGAGGAGGCGACGCGTTTCGCGGGTGCCGCCGGCGGATCGATCGACCATGCGCACGGCATCGAACCGCTGACCGACCTCGACGGTCTCGCCGCCCTCGTCTCCGCGGTGGACCTTGTGATCTCCCCAGCCAACAACACCGTCCATTTCGCGGGCGCGTCGGGCAAGGAGTGCTGGACCCTGGTGCCGACATCAGCGGACTGGCGCTGGGGGCGCTGCCGCGGCGACTCGCTCTGGTATCGGAACATGCGGGTCTTCCGGCAGAGCGACCGGGGCGACTGGTCACCCATCATGAAGACGCTCTCGGCCGAATTGAACGGCTGGGTCGCCGGGCCCCGAACCGACTGACCGGGAGGGGCGCCGTTGAACGGGGAACGGCGCCCGCCAGTCGAACCGTCCTGCCCGTCCCCCGGACAGACCATCGCGATTCCACCAGTCTCCGGCGGCTTCACCGCAGCGCAGCAATTCGCTAACCTTATTGTCGTGAAACCCGTCAGTCCCCGTTCTCCGGTTCCGCCATGCGTCCGATAACGATTGCCGCCGCCCAGCTCGGGCCGATCCCGCGTGCCCAGGGTCGCGGCCAGGTCGTCGACCGACTGATCGCCCTGATGCACCGCGCACGCGAACGTGGCGCCGATCTCGTCGTATTCCCCGAGTTGGCGCTCACCACCTTCTTTCCCCGCTGGTACTTCGAGGACGAGGCCGAACTCGAACGGTTCTACGAGCGCGAGATGCCGGGACCGGAGACCCGCGCGCTGTTCGAGACCGCGCGAGCGCTGGGGATCGGCTTCTGCCTCGGCTACGCCGAACGCACAGCCGACGGTCGGCGGTTCAACACCGCGATCCTGGTCGAGCGCGACGGATCGATCGTCGGCAAGTACCGCAAGATCCACCTCCCCGGCCACCGCGAACACGAACCGTGGCGCGCCTTCCAGCACCTGGAGAAGCGCTACTTCGAACCGGGCGACTTGGGCTTCCGGGTGGTCGACGCGTTCAGCGGCCGCGTCGGCATGGCGATCTGCAACGACCGGCGTTGGCCGGAAACCTACCGCGTTCTCGGCCTGCAGGGCGCCGAACTCGTGCTCATTGGATACAACACCCCGATCCATAACCCGCCGGCGCCGGAGCACGACCGGCTCTCCTGGCATCACAATGCCATCGTCATGCAGTCCGGCGCCTACCAGAACGCATGTTTCGTCGTCGGTGTCGCCAAGGCCGGCGTTGAGGAGGGCGTGCATCAGATGGGCGGCACCCAGATCATCGCGCCCAGCGGCGAGACCATCGCCGCCGCCACCACGGAAGAGGACGAACTGGTGATCGCCGAGTGCGACCTCGACCAGTGCCGGTCCTATCGGGAAAGCGTGTTCGCCTTCGAGCGTCATCGCGAGCCCGGCGCCTATGGGCTGATCACCGGGACCAAGGGAACGGTATCGCCGGAAGAGGCGATGCGGATCGATCCGGCCCTCGCCGTCCCCCACGACTGACACTCCAGGCGATAGACACTCCCGAGGAGTGAAGCCGTCGAGCGGATTGTCAGGCGGCGTGAGGCACCCGCCTTGGCGCGCGCTTGACCGGAATCGGGGTCTCGAACTTCCGCCAGTTGGCGATCAGCCGCCGGCCCGCGCGGTACACATGTTCGCGGGCCAAGTGCTCGGCCCGGGCGCCCTGCCGCGCGACAACGGCATCGAAGATCTCGACATGGTCAGAGTAGGACTCGGCCAGGGTGTCCAGGTCGTGCCAGCGGAACTTGACCACCTGCAGCTGCGGAATGGAGCGTGACTTGCCGATGAGCTCGCGCAGATGACGGTTTCCGGCGGCGTCGAAGATCGCCTCGTGGAATGTCTCGTTCAGCCGGCTCCAGTCGTCGCGGATCGTCTCGGTCCAGTCCTGGGCATCGCACAACGCCTCGGTCTCGGTCAGGGCCTTGTGCAGAACCCCACGCAGGTCGTCCGGCAGACCGCGCTCGGCGACGGTGCGCGCCGCCAGGCCCTCCAACACCGAACGCGCAGCATAGACGTCCTCCACATCCCTGACGGTGTAGCGCCGAACCACGTATCCGCTGTTCGGAACGTAATCCAGCAGTCCCTCGGCGGCCAGGATGCCGAGCGCGCTGCGAACCGGGGTCCGTGAAACGCCGAGCGCGTTGGAAATGTCCACCTCGTTCATGCGCGCGCCCGGCTTGTAGGTGCCGTCCAGCACGCCGTCCCGCAGGGTGCGGGCAACCGACTGACCGCGTGTCGCCATAGTTCGTCTCTTCCCGTGTCGTGGCGGCGTCACCGGCGGCGCCACCCGTTTGTTGTTGGCCGATACCGGCAAGCGATCCCGACGATCCAGTATACCAATGTCGATCCGCGTTGGGTAGCGCCGGCACTCATTCCATCACGGCGCATTGTGTCCAATCCGGTTCCGGCGCATTCATGAAGTCATCCGGAGAACACCGGCCGAACCCTCTGACGGACCATCAGGAAAGCGCAACCATTGTCCAGCGACCCGCAAGCCGCCCCCATCAGCGACCATGGTACGCCGTCCAGATTATCGAATTATTTCAATTGTCTTCAACTGAACGCCGCGCGACTGTTGACGCCGGTCAGTACGCCGTTCGCCGCGCTGTCGCCGAATGCGCGGGGCGCGATCTGGGTCGTCTTCGCCGGCTTCTTCTTCACCATCATGACGGCACTCATCAAACAGATCGGTGATACAATTCCGGTCGTGCAGATCCTGCTGTTCCGCCAGATCACCATGACCTGCACGGTGCTGCCGGTGCTGATCGCGGGATACCCCGGGATCCTCAGGACCCACCATCTGCCACTGCACCTCGCCCGCGTGACCCTGGCGGTGATCGCCATGACCTGCGGCTTCACCGCCTTCGTCCATCTGCCGCTGGCCGAGGCCACGGCGCTCGGCTTCGCCAAGAGCCTGTTCGTCACCCTATTCGCCCTGGCGCTGCTGCACGAAGTGGCCGGTCCCCGGCGCTGGGTCGCGGTTCTGGTCGGTTTTATCGGCGTCATGGTCATGGTCAAGCCGGATGCGGAAGGATTGAACCTCTACGCCGTCCTGGCCGTGGTCGGCGCCGCCGCCGCAGCCGGCGTGATGGTGATCATACGCAAGGTGTCGCAGTTCGACCGGCCGGTGACCATCCTCAGCTACCAGGCGATCCTGGTCGGATTTCTGATGGTTCCGCCGACACTCTACTTCTGGGTCACGCCGACCCTCGAACAGTGGCTGATCATGGGCCTTATCGGGCTGCTCTCGGTGGTCGGACAGCTCGCCAACATCCAGGGGTTCAAGGAGGGCGAGGCCAGTGCTGTGGCGCCGATGGACTATACCCGCCTAGTGTTCGCCGCACTGATCGGCTTCGTCGTGTTCTTCGAAGTTCCGGACGCCACCACCCTCATCGGCGCCGCCCTGATCACCGCCACGTCGCTCTATACGGTACGTGCGGAACAGCGCGCGGGACGAGCTGCGGCGGCTAAGCGGGCGGCGGACAGGGTCACGCAGAATTGAACGCAATATCTTTCCAATACGATAATTGTATCCAATTTAGCTACGCTTTACGCTGCCTTTCTTGAGACCGGTCCATGTGGATTCACTCCGGGGTCCGGCATGGTCAAACAGGGAGACGGCGGATGGACGACACCGCGCTGCGGCGGCAATACGACGCGTTGATCGAGGGCTCCGGCCTCAGGATCGCGGAGAACCGGGCAGAGACGATGTTCGGGGCGTACAAGCAGGTCCGGACCTGGGCCGATGTGGTCCGAAGCCGCCGACCGGCGGCGATGGAACCCTCGAACACCTATCAACTGAACACGGTCGGTCGCCTGACCGACGCCAGCTAGGAGGCCGCCATGTCGGATCTGCTGGACCTGTCCATCGCCGAACTCGGCCGCGGCTATCGCGACGGGTCGGTCTCGCCGGTCGCCGTGACCGAGGCCGCGCTCGACCGGATCGCGGCGACAAACGACACACTGCACAGCTTCAACACGGTGACCGGCGACCTGGCCCTCGCCCGCGCCGCCGCCGCCGAGAAAGAACTGGCGGCCGGAACCGACCTCGGCCCGATGCACGGCGTGCCGTTCGGGGTGAAGGACATCTACGACACGGCCGGCGTGCTCACGACCTGCCAGTCGCATCTGCGTGCCGAGTTCGTGCCCGACACCAACGCCCACTCGGTGCAGCTCCTGCTCGACGGCGGGGCGGTGATGCTGGGCAAATGCGCGACGATCGAATTCGCCACGGGTGGGCCGACGGAGGAGACCTTCTTTCCCCCGGCGCACAATCCCTGGAACCCGGAGCACGTCCCCGGCGGCTCCTCCTCGGGTTCCGGTGCGGCGGTGGGCGCCGGCATCACCCGGCTGGCCCTGGGGTCAGATACCGGCGGCTCGATCCGGGGGCCGGCGGCACTCTGCGGCACGGTGGGGATGAAGCCGACCTATGGCCGGGTCAGCCGGCGCGGCGTGTTCCCGCTTTCCTACACGATGGATCACTGCGGCCCGCTGAGCTGGACCGTGGAGGATGCCGCGATCGCCCTGAAGGTCATGGCAGGCTTCGATCCGCTCGACCCGGCAAGCGCCGACGTTCCGGTGCCGGACTACACCGCATCGCTCGGCGAAGGCGTGGCCGGCATGAAGATCGCGTTCCCCGAACACTGGATCGAGGAGGAAGGCAACGCCGACCCGGAAGCGGTGAAAGCCCTCCATGCCGCTCTGGACGCCCTTCGCGCGGAAGGCGCGACCGTCGAGACGGTGCAGCTCTCGCCCTATTCCCTGTACCAGGCCTGCTCCCGTCTCCTGGTGCTGCCGGAGTGCTACGCCATCCACCAGCACGACCTGATCGAGCGTCCGGAACTCTACGGCCGGCCGACCCGGGAGCGGCTGATGGCCGGCGCCTTCGTAAACGGATCCGACTATGTGGAGGCGCTGCGGGTGCGCCGCGAGCTGGCGATCGAGGTCAACAACGTCATCCTTGGTCAATACGACGCCCTGATCGCGCCGTGCTCGGTGATGACCGCCGGGCGGTTCGACAGTCTGGGCGACGACCCGATGAAGCTGTCGGGCATGATGACCCAGCCGTTCAACCTGACCGGCAGCCCTGCCATGTCGGTCTGCACCGGCTACCACAGCAACGGCCTGCCCCTGTCGATGCAGATCGTCGGCAAGGCGTTCGACGAAGCCACGGTGTTCCGGGTCGGCGCCGCCTACGAGGCCGTCACCGACTGGCGCAAGCGCCGGCCGTCCCTGCTGGCAACCCTCGCCACGGCGGCGGAGTGAGAGATCAGGCGCCGGGCGGCTTCGGCCGCCCCTCGCAGCGCCGCCCTTCGCTGCGATAAACGACCCAGGTGCTGGCGAGGACCAGGGCGGACCCCGCCAGCACCACCGGTCCCGGCCAATCGCCGAAGGCGAAGAAGCCGATGAGCAGCGCCCAGATCATCTTCGAGTAGTTCATCGGCGCGATGGTCGCCGCCGGCGCGTGGTACAGGGCGCGGGTGGTCATGTACTGCGCTCCACCCGACGCCAGGCCCATGGCCACCAACCCGGCGAGCTGCCACGGCGTCGGCGTCACCCACACGGCCGGCAGCAGCGGCATCACCATGACCGAGGACAGGGCCATGAACAGGAAGACGATGGTGATCGTGCTGTCGTGCTTGCTGAGATGGCGGGCGACCAGCGTGGCGCAGGCGGCGAGGATCGTGCCGCTCAGACTGTAGAGGGCACCCTCGCGGATCACGTCGCCGCTCGGCTGCACCATGAACATCACGCCGGCGAAACCGACGGCGACGGCCGCCCATTTCACCCAGCCGACCCGCTCGCCCAGCAGCGGCGCCGACAGGGCGGTGATGATCAGCGGCGAGGCGAAGTTGATCGCCGTCGCATCGGCCAGGGGCAGACGCTGGTATCCTGCGAAGATCAGACCGATCCCGCCCGACATGACGGCGGCATGGAGCAGGTGCCAGTGGGGCATCCGCGTCGCCAGCGATCGGCGCCGGGCAATGAAAAGGATCACGACCCCCAGCGGCACCATGGCGAAGACGTTCCGGAAGACCATGATCTGCACGACCGGAAACAGCTCGGTCTGCGCCTTGACCACGCCGTTCAGGATCGAGAACAGCAGAAGGCCGACGAGCATCAGGAGGATGCCGCGCCGGCCGTCCGGCTCGGGAGGGGCCGGCGGGACCGGATCCGCCGACGTGGCGGGATCGGCGGTCGCCATGGGTGGCCTCCGTCAGTAGGTGGCGAAGATCCGCTCGATCTCGGCCGGATCGCTCGTCACCGCCAGGGCGAAGGCGAGAAGGATACGGGCCTTCTGGGGGTTGAGGTTGTCGGCGATGAGGAAACCGTTCGCGGTGAGTTTGGTGCTCTTGAAGGTGCGCCCGCTGCCGGCACGGGTCGACTGGACGACGACGATGCCCTTGCCCACAGCCTCCTTCAGCGGCTCCTCGTCGCCCGGGCCGCAGAAACCCGGCGCGAAGCCGGCCGAAACGATGCCCTTGGCGCCGGCCTCGACAAAGGCCCGGACCGCCGTGCCATCGGCGCCGCAATAGGCGTAGGCGATGTCGACCCGCGGCAGGCTGTCCATCGCGCGGATGTCGAATTCGGTGTCCGGAGCATGTCGGCGCAGCGGCTTGCGGTAGAATGCCACCGCGTCGCCATCGGCATGGCCGAGACAGCCGAAATCGGGCGTGCGGAAGGTCTGCATCCGGTAGGTGGAGGTCTTCGTCACCTCGCGGGCCGACTGGATCTCGTCGTTGAGCAGGGTCATCACGCCCATGCTCCTAGCCTGCGGGCTGGCCGCCGTGCGGATGCCGTTCACCAGGTTGAACCCGGCATCTGTCGACAGCGCGCTGGACGGCCGCTGGGAGCCGATCACCACCACCGGCAACTCGGTCTTGACCGTCAGATGAAGGACATAGGCCGTCTCCTCCAGCGAGGCGGTGCCGTGGGTAACGACGAATCCGGCGAGACCAGGATTAGCCGCCGCCACCTCGTCGATCTTGAGCACCAGTTCCTTCCATTCGGCGAAGCCCATGGAGGGGCTCGGAATGGCGCGGAACGGCACCACGAGGACGTCGGCGACCTCGTGTACCTCGGGGAACAGCTCGACGATCCTGTCGACCTCGAGCATGGAGTTGTTGGCCCCGTAGTCGAGGATGTCGAGGGGACCCTTGCCGATCGACGCGATGGTGCCACCGGTGCCGATCACTGCGACCTTGGGCTTGCTCATTCGGCGGCCACCGTGGCAGCGGAACCGGCATTCTTGTGGAGGAGCCCGACCAGTTCGTCGGTCGAGTAGATGTCGCCGAAGGTCAGGTAGAAGTTCGTCAGGGCGGAGTTGTGCTCGATATCGGTGATCGCGGCGTTGCCGTCGGTCACCATGATGGTCTTGTAGTTCAGCATCATCGCATCGCGCGCCGAGGACTCGCAGCACACGTTGGTCAGCGTGCCGGTGATGAGCACCGTATCGATCCCCTCGGCCTGCAGGATCCCGTGCAGGTCGGACGACCCCTCGATGAAGGCCGAGTAGCGGTTCTTGAGCACCTTCCGGTCGCCCTCCTTCACGTCGAGCTCGGCCCAGAGCTGATGGCCGACGCCACCCGGCGACATGGATTCGATCCGCTTCGCGACCTTGGCCGGCGGCGTCATCGCGTGCAGGTTCGACCAGGTCTCCATGCAATCGGCGTCATGGGCGTTCTGGATCCAGTAGACCTGCCCGCCGGTAGCGCGCACGGCCTCGGCCAGCTTGTTGACGTTCGGGACGATGTCGCGGGCCTGGACGCAGAGCGCGTGTGCCACGTCGTCCATCATGAAGCCGTTCTGCAGGTCGATGACGATCAGCGCGGTCTTCGACGAGTCGAGATCGGCGTGCGGATGCGGCGTGCCCAGCCGCGCGGTCACGAAGTCGATCACGCGTTGGGAAATATCGGTCTTGTTCATCATGTCGGCCTCCCTGGCGACGGCATTCCTTCGGTTTCGAGCAGCTATTCGGCGGGGACGAGTTCCTTCTGGCGGACGCTGTCCGGCGCCACCTTGATGCAGCGGGCCATGCGCCCGGCGTCGAAGAGGACCTCCGGCGGCAGCTCCGCGGTGCAGGCGGGTTCGGCGTACCTGCAGCGCGGGGCGAAGGCGCAGCCCGGTGGCATGGCGCGCAGGTCCGGCGGGCTGCCGGGGATCGCCTCGATGTCCTTACCGCGCATGTCGCCGTGCACGGTCGAGGACAGCATCCCCTGGGTATAGGGGTGCTTCGGGTTGCCGAGCACCTCCTTCACCGTGCCGGTCTCCACGATCCGGCCGGCGTACATGACCGCGACCCGGTCGGCGATCTCCGCCGCGACGCCAAGGTCGTGGGTCACGAAGATCACCCCCATCCCCATCTCGGCCTGAAGCTTGCGCAGCAGGATCAGGACCTGGATCTGGACGGTGGCGTCGAGCGCCGTGGTCGGCTCGTCCGCCAGCAGCAGCTTCGGGCGGCACGACAGTGCCATGGCGATCATCGCCCGTTGGCGCAGTCCACCGGACAGCTCGTGCGGGAACGCCTTCAGACGCCGCTCGGCGGACGGCACCTTGACCAGTTCGAGCAGTTCGAGCGCCCGCTCCATCCCCTTCTCGTAGGTACAGCCCTCGTGCCGGCGCACGGTTTCGGCGATCTGATGGCCGACCGAATAGACCGGATCGAGCGCGGTCATCGGCTCCTGGAAGATCATCGAGACCAGGCCGCCGCGCAGATCCGACAGCTCCCTGCCCTTCATCGACAGCACGTCGCGACCGTCCACCTCGACGGTGCCGGCGATCCGGGCGCGACGCTCCGGCAGCAGGCGCATCAGCGCCCGCATGCTCACGCTCTTTCCCGAACCGGACTCGCCGATGATGCACAGCACCTCGCCCGGGTCGAGCGTGAGGTTGACGTCGTTCACCGCATTGACCGTGGTCTCGCGGGTCACGAACTTGACGTTCAGGTCCTTGAGATGAACCAGCGGCGTCCGTCCGGTCATTGTCATGGTCCGTCCTCCCCTCAGTCGCCGCCGGCCATCGCCGCGCCCTGCGCGGGGGCCGGCGTTCCGGAGGATGCGGCGACGGCCATGGAGTGACCGGAGCGCGGCGTGAACATGTGACAGGCGGTGACATGCGCCGCCGCCGCATCCCAGTCGCCGAGGACCGGTCGATCCACCTCGCAGATCTTCTCGGCGAACCGGCAGCGGGTACGGAACCGACACCCGGATGGCGGATTGATCGGGTTCGGAGGATCGCCCACCAACGGCGGCTCCTCGATCCGGTCCTCCGGGTCCATCGACAGGCGCGAAGCCAGGAGCGCCTTGGTGTAGGGATGCTTGGGGCGCGCGTAGATCTCGTCGACCGGGCCGATCTCGACCACCTCGCCGAGATACATCACCAGCACCCGGTCGCTGACATATTGGACGACGTTGAGGTCGTGAGAGATGAAGACGTAGGTCAGATTGAAGTGCTGCTTGAGGTAGCGCAGCAGGTTCAGCACCTGCGCCTCGACCGATTTGTCGAGCGCCGACACCGCCTCGTCGAGGATCACGACCCGCGGTTCCAGCACCAGGGCGCGGGCGATGTTCACCCGCTGCTTCTGACCGCCGGACAGCTCGTGCGGATAGCGCGGGCCGAACAGGCTCGGGTCGAGACCGACCTTGGTCAGCAGTTCCCGCGCGGCGTCCTTCGCCTCGGCCTCGCTCGCGCCGTGGACCTTCTTGCCGTAGGAGATCGAGTCCTCGATCGGCATGCGCGGGTTCAGCGACGAATAGGAGTCCTGGAACACCATCTGCATCAGCCGGCGCATGTCGCGGACCGACAGGCCGTCATTGGCGCCGACGGCGTCGCCATCGAAGATGAGCTCGCCGGAGTCCGGCTCGATCAGGTGCATGAGCAGCCGAGCGAGCGTGGACTTGCCGCAGCCGGACTCGCCGACCACGCCCAGGGTCTCGCCCTTCATCACCGTGAAGCTCACCCCGTCGACCGCACGGACGTGACCGACCGTACGGTTCAGGACGCCGCCCGTGATCGGGAAGTGCTTCTTCAGTTCGCGCGCGATCAGCATCGGCTGCGCCTCGCCGCCGCGATCGCGCCTGTCCCGCCGCTCGACCGGGCTGAGTGCCGGCGCCGGACGTGTTTCCTCGGTGACGGTCATCGGCTCGCTCCTCAAAGTCGGACATCCATGGCCGCGCGCAATCCGTCGCTGACCAGGTTGAAACAGATCGAGGTGATCAGGATCGCCACCCCTGGGATCGCGCACACGATCGGGTTGATGTAGATGGCCTGGCGCAGGGTGTTCAGCATCAGCCCCCAGTCCGGTTCCGGCGGGGTGACGCCGAGGCCCAGGAAGGACAGGCCCGAGGCCAGCAGGATGCTGACGCTCACCATGCTGGACGAGTAGACCAGGATCGGTCCCAGCACATTGCCCAGGATATGGACGCGGATGATGCTGAGCGTCCCGGCGCCGGTGGCTCGGGCCGCCTCGACGAAATCGAGGTTTCGCACCTGCGACGTCGCGGTCTCCGCGACGCGGCAGAGCGGCGGGATGAACACCAGGGTCAGGGACAGCATGCCGTTGGCGATGCCCCCCCCCATCGCGCCCGAGATCGCCACCGCCAGAAGGATCGACGGAAAGGCGTAGAACACGTCGACGGTACGCATGATGATCATGTTGGCCCGCCCGCCGACGAAGCCGGCGATGATGCCGAGCGTGCCGCCGACGAGCGTTGCCAGCAGCACCGGCAGGATGCCCATGGCGAGCGAGATCCGGCCGCCATAGAGCAGCCGGGAGAGGATGTCGCGCCCGAGCTCGTCGGTGCCCAGCAGGAAGTCCTTGTAGCCGATCGGCTTCAGCCGGTTGATCAGGCTGCTCTCGTAAGGGTCCATCGGCGCAAGCAGGGGGGCGAAGATCGCCGAGAGGATGATGAGAACCACCATCGCGCCGAAGAACAGGGTCAGATAGTCGTAGCGCAGCCGGTAGCCGACATTCTGCCAGTAGCTGCGGACCTTGACCGCCGGCGCGCCCTGGACGGCAGCGGCGTCGGCCGGGGACATCGTGATGTTCGCCATGGGGTGTGCTCCTCGGCCTCAGCTGCGCTTCAGGCGCGGGTCGACCATGGTCTGCAGCAGGTCGATCACCAGGTTCGTGGCGACGAAGATCATCGCCAGGATGAGGATCGTGCCCTGCAGCATCGGCAGGTCGCGGGTCAGGATCGCCTTGTTCAGCAGGAAGCCGGTTCCGGGCCAGGTGAAGATGGTCTCCACCAGGATCGACCCACCCATGAGGTAGCCGAACTGCAGCCCCATCACCGCGAGCACCTGGGGCAGGGAGTTCTTGACCACGTGAACGAGGATCTCGCGCTCGCTCAGCCCCTTGGCCCGCAGCGTCTCGACGAAATCCTGGTTCAGCACCTCGGCGACCGCCGCGCGGGTCGTGCGGGTGATGATGCCGATCGGGATCATCGACAGCGTGACCATCGGCATCAGCAGGTGGCGGAAGTGGTTCCACTCCCAGAAATTGAAGGTGTCGGAGCCGCGTGGACCCATCCCCGTCGCCGGAAGCACGTTCAGTTCCACGGCGAAGATGATGACCAGGACGATCCCCAGCCAGTAGTTGGGAATGCTGACGCCGATCACGGCGATGCCGGTGACGCCGCGGTCGACCGGGCCACCGGCATGGTAGCCGGCGACCAGACCCATGACGAAGGCCAGCGAGAAGGCCACCATCACGGCGCCGGCCGCCAGCAGCATGGTGTTGCCGAGGGCCTTGAACAGGTCGTCCGTGACGGCGCGGCCGGTGGCGATCGACTGACCGAAATCGCCGGTCAGGACCTTTCCGAGCCAGATCGCGTACTGGACCGGGATCGGCTTGTCGAAACCGTAGGCCTTCTTGACCATCTCGATGGTCTCGGCGCTGGCGTCCTCGGGCAGGATGGTCTGCAGCGGATCGCCCGGCGCGATGTAGACCAGGGCGAAGCAGACGATGCTGACGCCCAGCGCAATGGGGATCGCGTACAGCAGTCGGCGCAGGATATAGGCGGTCATCGGGGGGTCCTCGGCTCGGTGACGGCTCTGGCGAGGATGGCCCGGCCGACCCTGGATGGGGCGGCCGGCCGGGCCGGGATTGGGTCGGGGCTTACTCGACCACGATCGGGGTCAGGTCCTGGAACCAGCTCTGGGCCTGGACGAAACCCTTCACGTTCGGGGCGATGGCCCGCGGGTTGATGTCATGGGCGACCATGAGCTTCACCGCGTCGTCGACCATCAGTTCATGCAGCTTGGTCAGCTTCTCCATCCGGACCTTCGGATCGAAGGCGTTGTAGATCTCGTCGATCACGGCATCGACCTCGGGGTTGGAGTAGTGCCCCCAGTTCGAGCCCTTCGGCGCATGCTGCTTGGTGTAGACGTGGCGGATCAGGGCGCTGAACGGATCCTGCAGGGCGCGGCTGATGTTGATGCCGTCGATCTGCGGGTTCTTCTCCCGGCCCGGCCGGCCGACGTCGAGCAGCGCGTTCCAGTCCATGACGTCGAGGTTGGTCTCGAAACCGACCGCATCGAGCTGGCTCTTCACCAGTTCGTTCATCGGCAGCGGCTGCATCTGACCGGAGCCGGAGGTGGAGATCGCCAGCGTGATCTCGCAGGGATAGCAGCCCGCCTCCTTCAGCAGGGCGGTCGCCTTCTCCGGATCGTACTCGTACTTGTAGGTCGGGTTCCCGTAATACGGGGTCGAGGCGGGAACCACGCCGTAGCCCTCGGCCATGTAGCCCCCGAGCAGCGCCTTCATCTCACCGCGGTTCAGGGCGTAGTTGGCCGCCCGGCGCACCTTCACGTCCTTGAACGGGCCATCCACGAAGTTGAGCTGATACGACCAGTTGTGCGGATACGGCGCGGTGACGATCTCCATCCCCGACGACTCGAGCCGGGGAATGGTGTCCGGCGACGGCGCCTCGACGAAATCGACCTGACCGGACAGCAGGGCCGCCGCGCGCGTGGTCGCCTCCGGCATCGGAATCAGGACCAGGCGGTCGTGCTTGGGAACCCGCGTCTCGTCCCAGTACTCGGCGTTCTTTACCAGTTCGAGGCGTTCCTGGGGCACCAGGGCGTCGAACTTGTACGGGCCGGTGCCCGACGGATCCATGGCGTACTTCTCGTAGTCGTTGCCGAGCTCCGTCAGCTTGCACCGGCTGATCATGAACCAGTAGGAGAGCTGATAGGGGAAGAGCGCGTCCGGCTGCTTGGTGATGAACGCGACCTTGTGGTCGTCGATGATCTCGACCTTGTCGATGATGCCGGTCCGGTTGCGGATGGCGGCGAACTGCTTGGCGCTGAACTGCGGCGCGTCCTCGTCCGATACCCGGGCGAAGTTCCAGGCCACGTCCTCGGCGGTGAAGTCGCATCCGTCGTGCCACTTCACGCCCTTGCGCAGCTCGACGATCCATCGGGTCGTGTCGTTGGGATCGATCTCCCACGACGTCGCCAGACCGGGCTTGATGTCGGCCGCTGTCTCGCCCTGGGAGAGGTCCCAGAGCACGAGGGCGTCGTAGAGATTGTATCCGACGAACCGATAGCCCTCGAACCCCTGATCGGGCTGACCTATCGTCACCGGGATGTCGCCTGCCGTCATCGCGACGCGCAGGACGGACTCGGCCGCGGCCGGGACCGCCGCCGTCGCCAGTCCCGCAGACACGGCGATGGCCGATGCCAGTGTCCTGAAATTTAGCATTGTAAAGCCTCCTTGCGTGTACCCGCCGCGCCACTCGCAACGCCTGTCGGACGGCTCCCACGCTTGCACGTGCCCCTGAAGCCGCCCGGCGCCGTCCAACCGACCGGCTCCCGCGTCAGGGGGAGAGGCCGGTCGGCTTTCCGCGACATGGCTTTGGCGTTCTGCAATCAGCGTGCCGGAGGCCAATAATTGTATCCAATTTAGCGAGGCGTTTGGGCTCGCCGGAATGCGACCCGAGAAAAACGCCAACAGATTCAACAGGAAAAGCCACGAAATCGCGCGAAGAGTGACCATGACCGGCCCCGTCAAAGGTTGCCGGCACGCTCCACCCAAGCCTCCGACGACCAACGGCTGACGGGAATTGTGCACATCAAGCGCCCAAAACCTGCGCAATCGCTGTCCACTCTTCCGATATCCGCGAAACTCTGAGAGCTGAGCACCGCTGGAACGCCGATTTTCCGCCAGTTCCCACCGAAGCAACCGCCGGTATTTTGTGCACTGCAAAAACGCTGGACGGATACCGTGCCATTTTGGATACAATCTCGGAACGCGCGGGCATTCCCCTGCGCGCCTCCGCCATATCCAGGGGTTCCGCCATGTCCACCGATGATCGATCCGCAACCATGCGCCAGGCCTTTGACGCGATGACCGCCCTGGCAGGCCTCACTCTGCCGCCCGACCGGGTGGAGACGATCTACGAAGGCTTTGTCGGCCTGCAGGCCATGACCGCGGATCTGCGCCGGCCCCGCACCGCGGCGGCGGAGCCGGCGGGCATCTTCGTGGCCGACACCGTCACCCGGGGAGACCTGTCATGACCGAGGCGATCGAGACTCTGAGCATCGCGGAGCTGGGAGCGCGGCTTCGCGACGGCTCGCTGACGTCGACGCGGGTCACGGAGCATTGCCTGGAGCGGATCGCCGCCCTGGACCCCGCGCTCGACGCCTTCATCACCGTGACCGGCGACCGGGCGATGGCCGATGCCTCCAAGGCCGACGCGGAACTGGCGGACGGCACCGACCGTGGGCCGATGCACGGCATCCCGTACGGTCTGAAGGACATCTACGATACCGCCGGGATCCGCACGACCTGCCACTCGAAACTGCGCCAGGACGTGGTGCCGGCGACCGACAGCGTCTGCGCCGGCAAGCTGGAGGAAGCCGGCGGCGTGCTCCTCGGCAAGCTGTCGACCCATGAGTTCGCCTTCGGCGGCCCCTCTTTCGACCTGCCCTTCCCGCCGGCGCGCAACCCGTGGAACCGGGATCACGGCCCCGGCGGATCGTCCAGCGGTTCGGGCGCCGCCGTCGCCATGGGCATGATGCGGACCGCCATGGGATCCGACACCGGCGGCTCGATCCGCGGCCCCGCCGCCTATTGCGGCGTGATCGGCATCAAGCCGACATACGGCCGCGTCAGCCGGCGGGGCGTGTTCCCCCTCTCCTATACGATGGATCACTGCGGACCGCTGTCGAAGACGGTAGAGGATGCGGCGATCACGCTCCAGGCGACCGCCGGATACGATCCGCTCGATCCGGCCAGCGCCGACGTCGCGGTACCGGACTTCAGCGCCGCGCTCGACGCCGGGGTCAAGGGCATGCGGATCGGCCTGCTGCGGTCGTTCTACGCCGACGCGGAAGGCATGTCACCGGAGTCGGTCGAGGCGATCGACGCGGCGGTGGAGACCCTGCGCAGCCTCGGCGCCGAGGTCGAGGATGTGGAAGGCGCGTCGCCCTTCACGGCCTACAACTCCTGCGGCCGGGTGATCCTGCTGGCCGAGGCCTACGCCATCCACGAGGAAGACCTGAAGACCCGCCCGCTCGACTACGGCCGGCTCACGATGGAACGGATCACCCTCGGCGCCTACATCACCGCCGCCGACCTGACCCAGGCCCAACGGCTGCGCCGCGAGCTGAGCCAGGAGATGAACAGCATCTTCCTGAAGCGCTACGACGCCCTCCTCGCCCCGTCCTCGATGTCGCCGGCGCCGCGGATCGACGCGACGCCGCGGGGCTTTCCGCTGGCCTGGCCGATGCAGACCATGCCGTTCAACGTGACCGGGAACCCGGCCATGTCCATCCCGATCGGCTTCAGCGAGAGCGGACTGCCGCTGTCGATGCAGATCGTCGGCCGTTACTTCGACGAGGCGACGGTGTTCCGGGTCGGCCACGCCTACGAGGCCGCCACCGCCTGGCACCGACGCTGGCCGGAACCGACCGCGGCAGCCGAGACGGTCTGACTGTCGACGCGACCGACACCCAGGCGGCCCGACCAGCCGGAGCCGGGCCGCCGCACGGACGCCCATCTCAAATCGGGGCGGCCCCTTCTGATCGCACCGGCCAGAACGGACCGCTCAACACCGCCTCACGAATGGTCACCGGCATCGCCCTGACCCAGCGTCTGTTTGGAAGCCCACGTTGGAAGCGCATTTTGAGGGTTCACGTCGACCAATCGGGTCGCCCAGAGAGATGCTTACACGTCGATATCGGGTGTATGTGACAGCCATTGACGCCGGCGGGTCACAGCAGGACCAACGGGCCGCGTCAGTCAATGATTTCAAGCCGGTGGATGGTGGGCGCGGCTGGGATTGAACCAGCGACCCCTACGATGTCAATCATAGGGGTTCACGCTTTTATTATCGCGACAGTCTCTTATATTATCTTTCATTAACAATTACTTAGAAGGGTACAGACTGGCACAGCCGAATCAGTCAATTTTGTCGACGGTTCGGTAACCATCTGATATATAACGCATTCGATTATGACACAGTTTGTGTCACAGTTTGCTTCAACGCCTTGCTTTGACGGCCGACCTCGCACTGCACAATTTCAATGGGATAGCTCATGCCAGACGAAAGCGTCCTGATCAGAGAGGACGGTCCGAACCGGGTTCGTCTGTACCGTCGGCCCGATACACCGAACTTCTACTTCGAGGTCTTCATCGAACGGAAACGGGTGAAGCGTGGCTCGACCGGCAGCGACCATGCCCAGTCGGCCCAACGGATTGCCCTCGACGAGTATGAAACCCTGCTATCGAAGCACCGCCGAGGCGTTCCACTTCGATCATCCTCCTTGAAGGTGCTCATCACCGAACACCTGGCTGAACGCGACTTGGAGGTCGAACGAGGTGAGATATCCGCCGCTACGGTCGACCAGGCACGCATCGTGCTGATGCAGTACTTCCTCCCATGGTGCGAGAACGCCGGCATCGACAACCTGATGGATATGTCGGACCAACGCATGCGTGAGTATGTCGGATGGCGTCGCAGCTATCGACCCGATGAAGACACAATCACGTATATGCGAAACGGAAAGCGAGTTACCGCTAAGCGTCCAGCGAACCATCTCCGCGGGTTAAGCGGGGTGTCACTCGTCAAGCAACTGGACCCGATCCGGCGTTTCTTCCAATGGAGCGTTGATCTTGGCCACATCGAAGATCGGAGTAGACCGCGGATGCCACGCATCCGAACGAAGGAGGGACGACGTCCCTCCCCATCCGGGGACGACGTTCCAGGCAGATGGTTCTTTCCTGAGCAGGCGGTTGCTCTCATCCAGACCGCTGTAGCCGAGGCGAGAGTTGCCCATAATAAAGCCATTCACGCTCTGAAGACATACGGCCCAAAGTACCGGGAACGCTTTGTCGACGAAAACGGGCACCTGCAAGTTAGCAGAAAGTCTTTCGACGCAGAGATGTTCTTTTATTGGTTAATATTAATGCTCGTTGCTGGTACAAGGCCCGTAGAGTTAAGAACTCTACGCTGGAAACACCTCGGATACTACCGATACTCAACAGGTCGACTCGGAGTAACACTCACCGTTACAGGAAAGAAGAAGCGTAGACAAATCCTTCTTGATCGCGACTTTCTCGAAATATTCTATCGGATTGCCGGACTCATAAGCAGCGAAATACCGCAAGACATAGACCTGTTCGACGATCTCCCAGAAGACCCACAGCTACTGCCGTACGGGCGTTTGCAGACCTACGCAATTCAATTCTATGGCCGAATTAATGACCCTCAACAAAGGGAGCAGCTCGTATTTCCTGTCGGTGATTTTAGCAGAAGATTCCAAGGTTTGATGAAACGAGCCGGCGTATACGCACCTGGCCACTCGCCGTATTCCCTACGTCATACACACATAAACTTCCGCCTGTTGCAAGGCGACCTTCCCCAACAGATATCCATACGCGTTGGCAATAGCGTAAAGATGATCGAGCAATACTATAACGCACTTACACCTATTCTATTTGGCGAACGAGAACACAATGCACGGTTTGGAGAAACTCTCCAGAAAGACACAAGGGAATTCGAAGAAATCATCGTCAAGCAGGCTATGACTGCAATTCAGCAACCAATCCGTACAGTCACGACCATGAGCCAAGACACTCTCATGTCGAACAACGAGGAATGCACGGACTGATCCAGAGAGAGGTTGCTCGGCGAAGCGAGAGGATGATGGCATCAGGAACGGGATCGGACCGCACTAGGAGACGACGCAGAAAATCTAACCTCCCTGAATTTCAGAGCTATTTGCTTGAGATTGAGCGACTGGATGTCGACTACTCGCTGTCCGCAAACGGCGACAGCAGGTTCTCGCGAAATGGCCTCGTCGAGCATCAGCATTTCACCATCCGCAGCCGCTTGCTGAGCCCAAAGCGGTTTGCAGGCAGAGAAGTCGCCGTCACCTCGATCGGTGACCGCGAGCAAGACATCCTGCTGTCGAGGTTGGAGATCGATGCCCGGTTCGAAGCGGTCGGCGGCCTCACGCTGCGAGGTATCCGGAGCACCTACCTCGGAACGGTGCCGTCGACAGCTCTCTGGGGGCTCGTTCAAGCCCTGTCGTTCGGCATCGCTCGGTACATTACGCTCTTCGGCTCGCCCCTTCACCGGGGAGCAGCCCGCATCAGTAAGTTCAGCCTCCAGTCGACCTACGACCCTGACGACTACCCGTCGTAGTGGGCTCCAAGCCAACATCGACCACATCGCCGGAAATCAATTATCCAGCGAACACAATCCCATAAAACGATTGCATTATTAGAACTGTGCCTTGCTGACGATATTCGATTCATGAAGAATGCCCGCTCATGATCCAGAATCCTAAGGGTGCCGCTCAGGCACCGCGATGCGGGGGGCATCGAGCGTCATCATGAGCGAGAACTTCTTCGAGAATCCAATCCTGAACTCCCCCTATGGGTATCCGGGACGGCACTGGGAGCTGGACAACGACGGGCAGCCGACGAACGTGATCATGGCCAATCGGCGGGCTTCCGACCTGATCACCCCGGTGCCCAAGCCGAAAAAGCGGAAATCCAAGGCCAAGGACCAGTCGGAGATGGTCTTTGATGCCGGGGACGGGCTGTCGACCCTGGAGCAGGAATACAACCCGACGCCGATCATCAACGAAATCCGGGGCTACGTCGATCAGTGGCGGAAGCTGCCGAGCCCGGACCAATGGCAGGTGACCCCGGAGACCGCTCGCTTGTTGCAGCACTGGCGAACCCATGAGTTCCAGGGCATTCGCCCGTTCTTCTGCCAGGTCGAAGCAGTCGAGACGATCATCTGGCTGACCGAGGTCGCCCCCAAGCTCGGGCAGCGGACCCGCAAATTCAAGGAGCACTTCGAGGGGGCCAATCGAGAGGCCAATCCCGAGCTGTACCGGCTGGCCATGAAGATGGCCACGGGCTCTGGAAAGACGGCTGTCATGTCTATGTTGATCGCTTGGCAGACGGTAAACGCCGTCAGACATCCAGGCTCGAAGACCTTCTCGCGAGGCTTCCTGATCGTCTGCCCGGGGATCACCATTCGGGATCGGCTGCGGGTCCTGCTGCCGAACGACCCCGATAGCTACTACAAGACCCGCGACATCGTCCCAGCCGACATGGTTGCCGATCTCGACAAGGCGAAGATCGTAATCACCAACTACCACGCCTTTAAGCTCCGCGAGCGTCTGGAGGTTTCCCGCGTCGGCCGGTCACTGCTGAAGGGCCGCGGCCCTGACCTCGCCACGACCGAAACCGAGGGAGAGATGATCCGCCGGGTCATGCCCGACCTCATGGGCATGAAGGGGATCGTCGTTCTCAACGACGAGGCCCACCACTGCTACCGCGAGCGTCCGGGGAACACGGACGAAGCCGACCTCACCGGCGACGACAAAAACGAGGCGAAGAAGAACAACGAGGCGGCCCGTCTCTGGATATCCGGTATCGAGATGGTGAAGCGGAAGCTTGGCCTCCGTGGCGTTTTCGACCTTTCGGCCACTCCGTTCTTTCTCCGCGGATCGGGCTATGCCGAAGGCACCCTGTTCCCCTGGACGGCGAGCGACTTCTCGCTGATGGACGCCATCGAGTGCGGGATCGTGAAGCTGCCTCGCGTGCCGGTCGCCGACAACCTGCCGGGCGGCGACATGCCGGTCTATAGGGACCTGTGGAGCCACATCGGCAAGAAGATGCCGAAAAAGGGTAAGGGCAAGTCCGGCCAGCTCGATCCGCTGAGCCTGCCCCCCGAGCTTCAGACGGCCCTCGAAGCCCTCTATGGCCACTACGTCAAGGTCTTCGATCTCTGGGCCGAGGAAGGCATCAGCGTCCCGCCTGTGTTCATCGTGGTGTGCAACAACACGGCCACCTCGAAGCTGGTCTACGACTTCATCTCGGGCTTTGACCGCGTCGAGGACGACGGCGAGACCACCACGCATGTGCCCGGGCGGTTCGCCCTCTTCCGGAACCACGACGAGCACGGCAACCGCTCCGGCCGTCCCCGCACCCTGCTGATCGACAGCGAGCAGCTGGAATCGGGCGATGCCCTGGACAAAGATTTCCGCGACGTCGCTTCCGACGAGATCGACCAGTTCAAGCGTGAGATCATCGAACGCACCGGTGACCGGAAAGCCGCGGAAAACCTGACCGACCAGGACCTTCTCCGCGAGGTGATGAACACCGTCGGCAAGAAGGACCGGCTCGGCGAATCGATCCGCTGCGTGGTGTCGGTCTCGATGCTGACCGAGGGCTGGGATACCAACACCGTCACCCACATCCTCGGCGTCCGGGCCTTCGGCACTCAGTTGCTGTGCGAACAGGTGGTCGGCCGGGCCCTGCGGCGGCAGTCCTACGACCTGAACGAGACCACCGGCCACTTCAATGCCGAGTACGCCGACATCCTCGGCATCCCGTTCGATTTCACGGCGAAGCCGGTGGTCGCTCCTCCAGCCAAGCCGCGGGAGACGATCCGCGTTCAGGCCATGCCGGACCGGGAAGCTCTTGAGATCAGGTTCCCCCGGGTCGAGGGCTACAGGGTCGAACTGCCGGAGGAGCGGCTGGAGGCGAAGTTCAGCGACGACTCCCGCCTGGTCCTGACACCCGAGATCGTCGGCCCGTCGGAGGTGCGGAACGAGGGAATCATCGGCGAAGGGGTCGACCTCACTCTCGCCCACCTCAAGGACATGCGGTCGAGCACACTGATCTACCACCTGACCAAGCACCTGCTGATGCGGAAGTACCGTGATCACGGTGAGCAGCCGAAGCTCCACCTGTTCGGTCAGTTGAAGCGAATCACCCGGCAGTGGCTCGATGGCGGCTACCTGGTCTGCAAGGGCGGCACCTACCCGAGCCAACTGATCTACCAGGAGCTGGCCGACATGGCCGCCGAGCGGATCAAGGCCGGGATCACCGAGGCGATCATCGGTGAGAAGCCGGTCAAGGCGATCCTCGATCCCTACAATCCGGTCGGCACCACCCGCTTCGTCGCCTTCAACACCAGCAAGACCGACCGCTATCAGACCTCGCACAGGCACTGCCACATCAACTGGGTGATCTGTGACAGCGAATGGGAGGCTGAGTTCTGCCGCGTCGCCGAAAGGCACCCTCGGGTGCTCGCCTACGTGAAGAACCACAACCTCGGCTTCGATGTCCCCTACCTGATGGGATCGACACCCCGGAAGTACCGACCCGACTTCATCGTCCGGATCGACGACGGCCAGGCCGACCCGCTCAACCTGGTGGTCGAGATCAAGGGCTATCGCGGCGAGGACGCCAAGGACAAGGCCAACACCATGCGGACCTACTGGGTCCCGGGCGTCAACAACCTCGGCAGGTTTGGCCGCTGGGAGTTCGCCGAATTCACTGATGTCTACGAGATCGAGAAATCGTTCGGTGACCTGATCGCATCGTTCGTGAACAAAGCTGCTGCGTGAGGGACCGAACACTATGACCGATTTCCGAACCAATCCTGAACGCCTGGAAGACCTTCTTCGCGACTGTGCGAAAGGCGAGATCAAGCTCCCTGAGTTCCAGAGGAGCTGGGTCTGGGATGAGGAACGAATCCGCTCACTGATCGCCTCCATTTCGCTGTCGTTCCCGGTTGGGGCCTTGATGACGCTTGAAACTGGTGGCCCCGTGGACTTCAAGCACCGCCCTATTCAGGGGGCTCCAGATTCGGCCAACGCGGAACGAGCCCGCTATCTGCTGCTGGATGGCCAGCAACGGATGACTTCCCTCTATCAGACGTGCTTGCGGAATCAGGTTGTTGAGACCGTGACGGCTCGAAACAAGAAGGTGAAACGCTGGTTCTACATCGACATAAAGGCCGCCCTATCTCCGGACATTGACCGTGAGAGTGCGATTGTCGGCGTACCCGAGGACCGCATCGTCCGCGAGAACTTCGGCAAAGACATAAAATTGGACCTGTCCACTCCCGCTCACGAACACGAGCAGGAGATGTTCCCGGTGAACAAACTCTTCGATTGGGACGAATGGCAGGAGGGATACGGGGACTACTGGATCGCTCAGGGTCAGCCGGACAAACGCCAAGTGTTCCGCGACTTCAAGGACCAGGTCCTTCAGCGGTTCAAGAGCTATCAGGTTCCTGTCATCGAACTCGCCCGCGATACCTCTCGTGAAGCCGTGTGCACCGTGTTTGAGAAGGTCAACACCGGCGGCAAGTCTCTGGATGCATTCGAACTTGTGACTGCGATGTATGCATCGCACGGCTTCGAGCTTCGCAAGGACTGGATGGGGGAAGGCTCGACCTCGGGTCGGTATCCTAGGCTTGCCACATTCGGCCGTGCGGCTGACCAGGAACATGGACTTCTGGAAAAGGTCGCGAGCACCGACTTCCTTCAGGCCATCGCCCTGCGGTTCTCGAAGCTCCGTCGTCAGGAAGCCGCGGCATCAGGACTGGAGGGCCGCGAATTGCCCGCCGTGAGTGCTACCCGGCAGTCCCTCCTCAACCTGCCTCTTGCCGCCTATCAGGAGCACGCGAACCCAATCGAAGAGGGATTTCGCACAGCGGCGAAATTCATCCGGTTACAACAGGTTCACCGCGTTATCGACCTCCCCTACCCCTCTCAGCTCGTCCCTCTGGCGGCAATTTTCGCGGAAATTGGCAACGCCTGGGAGAACGGAACTGTCCGCGAGCGACTGGTCCAATGGTTCTGGTGTGGCGTGTTCGGTGAGCTGTACGGGTCAGCCTCCGAAACCCGGTTTGCCAGAGACATCTCCGAGGTCCCCGCGTGGGTTACCGGCCAGGGAGAAATCCCAACAACGATCCACGATTGTCAGTTCCGAACGGACCGACTGCTGCGGATGCGGTCTCGCCTGTCCGCCGCGTATAAGGGCGTGAATGCCCTCCTTATGAAGACGGGTTCCCGGGACTTCAGATCGGGGCAGCCATTTAACCAGACCGTTTTCTTCGACGAGGCCGTTGATATTCACCACATCTTCCCGCGAGACTGGTGCAGGAAGCAGGGCATTCCAGAGGCCCAATTCGAATCCATCATCAACAAGACCCCCCTCACCGCACGAACCAACCGCATTCTTGGCGGTGTGGCTCCATCCACTTACCTGGCACGGTTGGAGAAGGGGGCGGAGGAGTCACCCGCGATAGCGGCCGGTCAGATCGACGAGTGCCTGTCCTCACATCTGATCGACCCTGCTCATTTGCGGGCCGATGATTTCGACGCCTTCTTCGAGGCACGACGGTCCGCTCTCATCGACCTTATCGAAAAGGCGACAGGAGAGACCGCTTACCAAGGGGCGGAGACAAACGAACCCGAAATGGACGCGGACGAAGAGGTCGACAACTTGCAGGTCGCTTGACGTTCCCTCTGCTCCCGACAGAAGCCTCAATGGATAAGAACGAGAGATTGAGACCACTCCATGGCCCGCACCCCGAAGAAGCCGCTGGACGTTGAAGCCCTGACACACGATGAGGCTCGGCGGCGGAACATCCCGACCGCAGAGCTTCAACCGATGATGCGACCCGAGGACCTGGACCCCCGGGAGGTTCGGTATCAGCGGAACCATGACCTCGATCCCCAGCTCATGTGGCGGGGCAAGGACGAGCAGGACTGGTCTGATCTGGTGGTTAACGCCCCACCGCTCTTCATCCAGGAGAAGGTGCATCCCAAGGTTTTGATCGATGACTTGATCCGCCAGAGCAAGGAGGCCCGCAAGGACGACGACCAGGACGACACGCCCGACCTGTTTGCGGACTTCAATGGGATCGATCCGGAGGCCAAAGCCGAGTTCTACGAGCACGACCAGAACTGGACCAACCGCATGATCCTGGGCGACAGCCTTCAGGTCATGGCGAGCTTGGCCGAGAAGGAAGGGCTACGCGGCAAGGTCCAGTGCATCTATTTCGACCCACCGTACGGCATCAAATTCAATTCGAACTTCCAGTGGTCGACCACGAGCCGCGACGTGAAGGACGGCAATGCCGCCCACATCACCCGCGAGCCGGAGCAGGTGAAGGCATTTCGGGATACGTGGCGAGACGGCATTCATTCGTACCTGACGTACCTCCGAGACCGCCTCACAATAGCCAGAGACCTATTGACAGAGAGCGGCTCGCTCTTTGTCCAGATCGGAGATGCAAATCTTGCGAGCGTTAAATCAATACTAGATGAAGTGTTTGGGGGCGATAACTTCGTTAGCGTTATTACGCTTCAAAAGACCACTGCACAAGCAAGTTCTCTTTTACCTAACGTGGGTGACTACATACTTTTTTTCGCAAAGAGCAAACCTAACTGTAAGTACAGAACCCTATTTCACCCAAAGAGCACCGAGAACGGATTTGGTGAATATGTCTGGGTTCGAGATTCCGAGTACAAGGAGCGGACCTTAACTCGTGCGGAACGGACGCGAGAGGTCAAAATATCTGATGACCTTGAACTATTCCGTCAAGACTCTATGGTGTCGCAGGGCTCGGGCTCGGAAGACCCTCAAATAAACATAATGGGAGCGACCCGCCATCCAGGAAAAAGTAGTCACTGGAAGACCCATAAACTTGGCGTTGAACGTCTGGCAAGAGCAGATCGCGTAATTCCATCTGGTCGAGTTCTAAAGTACAAGCGATTTAGAGATGATTTTCCCGTATATCCTATTGTTAACATATGGAATGACACATCCACTGGGGGATCGTCTACAGACCCGCGGATTTACGTTGTCCAAACAGTATCAAAGGTCATCGAGCGGTGCATCTTGATGACGACCGACCCGGGCGACCTCGTTCTTGACCCCACCTGCGGCTCAGGGACAACCGCATTTGTTGCAGAGCAGTGGGGCCGTCGATGGATCACCATCGATACTTCTCGGGTTGCATTAGCCCTCGCCCGAGCACGAATCATGGGGGCTCGATATCCGTACTATTTGCTTTCCGACAGCCCAGAGGGTCAGCAGAGGGAAGCCGAGGTCAGCCGGTCGGTGCCATCTACAGCACCAACACGCAGGGACATCCGTCACGGATTTGTCTACGAACGTGTTCCGCACATCACCCTGAAATCGATTGCCAACAATAGTGAGATCGATGTGATCTGGGATCGGTTCCAGGAAACACTGGAACCATTGCGGTCTGACTTGAACGCTATCCTCGGCGAGGCGTGGGAGGAGTGGGAAATCCCTCGTGCGGCCGACGCACGCTGGCCTGACTCAGCAAAGGCTATCCACAAGAGCTGGTGGGAGGCACGGATCGAACGGCAGGTGGAGATCGACGCTTCCATCGCCGCGAAGGCCGAGCAGGAATACCTCTACGACCGACCATATGTGGACAACTCCCGGGTCCGTGTAGCTGGACCGTTCACTGTCGAGAGCCTGTCGCCGCACCGCGTTTTGGCGGTCGACGAGAACGACGAGTTGATCCACGAGGTCGAAGCCGCCGAGGGCAAGCGGAAGGGCCCGGTCTGGTCCGGCGATGGGGTCGATTTCGCCACCATGGTGATCGAAACCCTGAAGGTCTCCGGGGTGCAGCAGCCCCACAAGGAGGACCGCATCACTTTCACCTCGATCTCGCCCTGGCCGGGTCGGTTCATCGGGGCCGAGGGAAGGTTCCTGGAGGGCGACGCAGAGAAGAAAGCTGCGATCCTGATCGGCCCGGAGTTCGGCACCGTGTCCCGTCCCGACCTAGTCGCCGCGGTCCGCGAGGCTGCCGACGGCGGGTTCGACGTGCTGATTGCCTGTGCCTTCAACTTCGACGCCCACTCGTCCGAGTTCGAAGGCATCGGCCGCATCCCAGTCCTGAAGGCCCGGATGAACCCCGACCTCCATATGTCGGACGAGTTGAAGACCACCAAGTCCGGCAATCTGTTCGTGGTGTTCGGCGAGCCCGACATCGACATCCAGGATGCAGGCGACAATCGCATCCGGGTGAAGATCAACGGCGTCGACGTGTTCCACCCGGCGACCGGCGAGATCGAATCCGGCGGGCCGGAGAACATCGCCTGCTGGTTCATCGACACCGACTACAACGAAGAGAGCTTCTTCGTCCGCCACGCTTACTTCCTGGGGGCATCAGACCCGTACAAGGCTTTGAAGACGACGCTGAAGGCAGAGGTCGACGAAGACGCCTGGGCGAGCCTCTACAGCGACACCTCACGCCCGTTCGAACGCCCGTCCACCGGCCGGATCGCGGTGAAGGTGATCAACCACCTCGGTGACGAGGTGATGAAGGTGTTCGGGGTGTGAGGGGGACTAAGAGATGCTTCGCCTAGAGATCGACGGCAGATGGAATCCCGAGGATTTTATTGAAGTAATTCAGTCTGTCGAAGCAATATACTATCAGTCGTATTTTAGCGATGTTGAACATTTAGGTTGGTTAGACCGCGATTTGTTACATGCAATTCGCAGAAGAGATGCTCCATTTTCGGAGGACGTAATTCTGTCCAACCACCACTTTCTCAATTACTCAAGAACAATGGTACGTACCACTGATCGTATCACTGTGCGTCGAATATCATATGCATCGCCCGGAGAGATCGATTTTCTTGGAATTGGAAAAGCTTGCGAATCTTTAGCGAACATAGTTGGAAGGATTGTTACCCACTTTGAGGAGAAAGAACTCAGACGGGAGAAGCTGCTCCAGGTAAAAATAGAAACAGATCGGCAGAGAATTGAAGTTGAAAAGGATTATGAATCTCTTCGGACTGTACGTATCGAGAATTATTGAAGAATCCTGGAGTTGAATGCGGAGTTTCCTGATGAAATAGACGGGATAATGATCGCCAGAGTCATACAGAATCACGAAAAAATTGAAGATATAGTACGTTCTGGGAAATTAATTGGAGCACAGTATTTGGATGACGAAAGGGGTGATTGGTAGAAAATGCAATTCCGCATCTCCGACACCTTCACCGACAGCCTGACGAAGCTGAGCGGCCAGGAGCAGAAGGCGGTCAAGACGACTGCGTTCGACCTGCAACTCGATCCCGCCAATCCCGGGATGCAGTTCCACCGGATCGACCATAGCAAGGATAGGAACTTCTGGTCGGTCCGGGTGAGCCGCGACCTCCGGCTGATCGTCCATAAGACCGAGGCGAGCTTCCTGCTCTGCTATGCCGGTCACCATGACGACGCCTACCGATGGGCCGAACGCCGGAAGATCGAACGGCATCCGCGAACCGGAGCCGCTCAGCTCGTCGAGCTGCGGGAAACCGTCGAGGAGGCGACAAGGGTCGTTCCAGCCCAGGTCGACGCCGAACCTCAGTCGTCCGCTCCACTGCTTTTCCAAGGGTACGCAGACGACGATCTCCTCCAGTACGGCGTGCCGGAGGAGTGGCTGGCAGACGTGCTGGCAGCGACAGAGGAAACGCTGTTCACCGTCGCGGAGAAGCTGCCACAGGAAGCGGCGGAAGCCCTGCTCGAACTGGCGACTGGGGGAACACCCGCCCGGCCAGCCTCCACCGCGGCTTCCGTCGATCCGTTCGAGCATCCCGACGCCGAGCGTCGGTTCCGCGTCCTCACCAACGCCGAGGAGCTTGAACGGGCCCTTGAGTATCCCTGGGAGAAGTGGACGGTCTTCCTGCATCCGTCCCAGCGGCAGCTCGTCGAACGCGACACGTCGGGACCGACCCGCGTGGCAGGGTCGGCAGGTACCGGCAAGACCGTCGTGGCTCTGCACAGGGCCGTTCACCTGGCGAAGACGCACCCCGGGGCCAAGGTCCTCGTCACCACGTTCTCTCGGACCCTGGCGAACGCCTTGAGGCTGAAGCTCTCCCGTCTCGCTGGGAAGAACACGCCGCTCAGCCGGCGGATCGACGTGCACGCGGTGGAAGAGATCAGCGTCGACCTGCATTCACGGGTGTTCGGGACGCCGACCATCGCAAGCGACTACGACATCGCCAACGCATTGACGTCGGCTGCGAACGGTCTCGGTGAGAGCGGCTTCACGAAGGAGTTTCTTCTTTCCGAATGGCGGGACGTGGTCGACGCTTGGCAGCTACGTGACTGGGAAGCCTATCGGGATGTGGCCCGGCTCGGCCGGAAGACCCGGATCGGCGGCCGCCAGCGGGAGAAGCTGTGGGCCGTCTTTGAACGGGTCTGGACTGACCTGGGTCAGAAGGGGCTCGCCACCCTCGCCGAGGTGCAGAGCCGTGTCGCAAACCGGATCGTCGAGAAGGAGTGGCGACCCTACGGGTACGTGGTCGTCGACGAAGCCCAGGACGTCGGCGTCGCGGAGCTGAGGCTCCTGGCAGCCCTGGGAGCTGGTCATCCGGATGGTCTGTTCCTGGCTGGCGACCTCGGACAACGAATCTTCCAACAGCCGTTCTCCTGGAAGACCCTCGGCGTGGACATCCGCGGACGCTCCCACACGCTCCGGATCAACTACCGGACGTCGCACCAGATCAGAGTACAGGCCGACCGCCTGCTGCCGAAGGAAGTCAGCGACGTGGACGGCGTCTCGGTATCGCGGGAGGGCACCCAGTCTGTCTTCAACGGCCCGGCCCCGCTGATCGACGTACTCGACGACGAGGATGCCGAGATCGAACGCGTGGCGGGCTGGATCAAATGTCTCGAAGCCGAAGGCGTGCACCCGGAGGAGATCGGGGTGTTCGTTCGGACCCGAGACCAGCTGGACCGGGCTCGCCAGGCCGTCGACCAATCCGGCAACGAACCCGGTGAACTCTCGAACCGGGTGGAGATCGGCAAGGACCAGATCGCCATCGGCACCATGCACCTGGCCAAGGGACTGGAGTTCAAGGCGGTCGCCGTGATGGCGTGCGACGATGAAATCCTCCCCCTGCAATCACGGGTCGAGGCGGTCGGCGACATGTCCGATCTGGACGAGGTCTACGCGACCGAACGGCACCTCCTCTATGTCGCGTGCACCCGGGCTCGGGACTACCTGCTCGTCACCGGCGTCAACCCGGCGTCAGAGTTCCTCGACGACCTGAACTGAGCACCAGGCCGGGGGGAATCGTCATGCTCTACGTATCGAAGCCGGTGACGGAACCTACCGACATCATACCCTTCCTCGGCAAGGGCGAGGCTCACTGGCGGAAGGGCTACTCGGCATATGAACTCGCCCACTCTTGGGTGAACGCGGGAGGTATTCCCGACAGTATGCGGGCTGTTCTGGACCAAGCCGCGGAGTACCGGGACGCCCGGCTGATCGAAGGGTTCTTCGAGCGGGAAACGCAGCTCAGGTCCAAGGGCAGACCAAGCCAGACCGATCTCCTAGCTTTGATCAACTCGCCATCCGGGTACGCCGTTCTCGGGATCGAGGGGAAGGTGAACGAGACCCTCGGCCCCCTGGTCAGTGAGTGGATCGCGAAACCGACTACGGGCAAGCACGAGCGTCTGCGTGTCCTCTGCTCCACCCTTGGACTGGAACCAGACGCGGTTGGCCACCTGCGGTACCAACTACTCCACCGCACCTGTGCGGCGATCTACGAGGCCCAAGGATACGCCGTGGATCGGGCCGCAATGCTCGTTCACTCGTTCAGTGCCCAGCACGCATGGTTCGAGGATTTCCAGGCATTCGTCGTTGCACTTGGGTTGAAGGTTCCGAGCGTGAACGGAATATCGACGACAACGGACCTAGAGGGGATCAGCGTCCGGCTGGGCTGGGTCGCTGATTCGCCTACACCTTAATGATGCCGTGCCGACAGTCGCACGAATGACAGTTTTCTAGAGCCTACGCGTTATTGATTTGATCCAAGCCATAGATTGATCAATGACCCAATCAGTGTGGTGGGAGTTCATTTTGGGATCAGTTTGATTTCCGGCCCCATGCCCCATTGGGTTCCGAACCTTTGCGAAAAACAGCTTGAGCAAATCACCTTCCCAAACTTCCAGAAAACGGCCGTTCTTCTGTGAGACAAGATTGTCGATGTAGTTCGCGGCTCCCTTCTCCGTGCCAGACGTCCAACCTTTATGGTCCGAGACAATCTTGATTGTGCTCTCAAGAGCCTTTGCCGCATGAAAAGCTGGATCAACCCCGTTGTTCGCTCGAGTATCGAAAGCGTCCTTCATTTCGTCATCAACGCTCTTCCACATCGGGTCGCTGATAGCCGTCCAAAATGGCGTCTCTAACTCGGCCTCAGACAAATCGTCATCGGCAAGCTGAAAAACACCTGCATGGAATCGGTACGGGAACTGGGCTCGGCGAAGACGCTCGTTAAGCTCTGTGAGCAAGCGTGCCGCGAAAGCACCTTTGCCCGCCTTCTTTAAGGGAATCTCTATTCCTCTCAGCAACAACTCCGCCAAGCTCAATTTTTGGCGGTAGAATTCTCCTGTCGATTGTTTCCGGAAACCTGGATGCTCCATCTGACCGATGAAGATTTGACAGGCGGTCTCATGATCAATCACGGTTGGCATATACACGTTTCCAATTACACGTTTCATCAGCTCGTTCACGCCTAGCTCTCTTGAGAGTATCTCGTAACAAACTTTGCAACGTTCTCTTCTATTATAGACGTGGCGTAGTCCCCCTTCGAATATTACAGAAGATATCTGATGGAACACCCGAGCATATCGGTCGTCATTGATATCATTAAAAGCCCCTGGATTTCTGTCATAGAAAACATCTGCAATCATGACCCACCCTTACTAACGACCGTTTCTGAGACGTCTCATGTCACGATGGACCGAGACCGCCGAACAGCCCGTCTCCGGTTCTCATAACTGTATCTCAAAACCTGGTCTCTCGATCTCACCCAGTTCGACGTTTTCGAGAACCGCCATGCCCTCGTTGAGCCAGACCAGACACCGGCGATAGGGAGCGACCTGACCACTTCGTTCGCCGTGTCGTTAATCAAGCGAGACGCACCTCGCTTTACCAACGGACCGCGTTGATAAAACGATGCCTGATGAAACTCTAAGATGGATCGTCGACGGTCAGACAAACAAACCCGAATATTTATGTAATTTCTCCGAATCAATCACATACTATTATTGAAATAATTGACAACACGTACAGTATATGGCATTATGTTACCCGATATTTCACAGTAGAAGAGATCAACATGCGAATCGGATACTTTCGTGTTTCTACCATTGATCAGAATCCGGACCTTCAGCGGGACGCCCTGACCAATGCCGGCTGTGAGCGTCTGTTCGAAGACTGCATGACCGGCACCAAGAAGGACCGACCGGGTCTGACCGAAGCTCTCGCATTTGCTCGTCCGGGGGACACGATCACGGTGTGGCGGCTCGACCGACTGGGTCGCTCCCTCAAAGATCTCCTCGAAATCGTCGCCGACCTCGAAGAGCGTGGTGTGGGGCTCCGATCCCTCACCGAATCCATCGACACGTCGAGCAGTGGGGGGCGGTTGATCTTCTCGATCTTCGGTGCCATCGGCGAGTTCGAACGGAACCTGATCCGGGAACGCACCATTGCAGGGCTCGATGCGGCCCGTCGTCGTGGTCGTACCGGCGGACGGCCGAAGGCCCTCTCTGACCGGGACATCCTTGCAGCTAAGGCGATGCTGAGCGACGCGACATTGACGGTGTCCGAGGTCGCGGATCGGCTGGGCATTAGCGTTCCGACGCTCTACCGGCATATGCCGGGTGGTAGAAGCGGCCGAGCTGCGTGAGCATCAACCAACCGCCACTGGCGGCTGCGACAATCAATCGGTCGTGGGAGGCAGAGTGGCAACGGGGCTCTTCGTCATCTCCAGCCCTTTCGACCCCGCGTAGTCGCGTGTCAGATAGAACTGTATCTTCCCCATTGCTCCTTCGAGAGCCTGCATGGCCGTATCGTTGTAATCGGTGTCCGGCCTTCCCTTCCGCTCCTCCAGATAGACCTTCAGTGCACGCCACGCTTGGTAGCATTCCTCGTGGGTCAGTTCGACGAGCCGCCGCTTTGGTTCCACGTATGCCCCCTCTCCGGTTCTATGCACGAACGTACCGCAGAACCGTCGGAAACCCGCAGAAACATTCGCCAATCTGGAGGGCGAGTTTATAACGCTTAGCAACCATGATGAACGAGATCACTGAGCATTGTCTCAGGATGAGACTTGTAGAGTGAATCGATATCATTGAGATCACGATCAACGACATCACTGGTATGTAGATCGTTAAACAAAATACAAGAATCAGGGTCCATGTCCTTGTATATCCGTTGATCAATTAGCATCATCAATGCCTGCTCTACATGGTGATAGATTTCGGATTCCCTCTTAGCCGAATTGAGGTTCATTGATAGTCGCTGAGAGTTCCTATTTAACACCCTCCTGTTCTCGATGAGGATAGGACGAAGAAGATCAGCTTTATCCCCCGCTTGGTGATCCAGCTTTCGTTTGACCTGATACTCAGCCCAACCGCCGACGCCCAGCTTCTCAACACCCTTGGCATCCTTGTTAGATCGTACATTCGCCACGCGAACCTGATTTACACCCCTGTAGAATCTCTTCATATCCATAGTCAGTTGCGGGGTTGTCCTGTCGCCTCCAACCGCCAACCCGTGGAAATGCAGTTTCACGACCAAGTCGTCGTCCAGCAATCCATCTCGCCACGTTTCATCCGCAAGGGAACCAAGGGGGACGTCTTTCACCAAATGGTACGAATCCTCGACTGTTCCACTCACGGGCAAGCCTGAAAACACCTGTCCTAACGCACGACGAAGCCTCTTCTTCATATTTGTCAGAGATGTCTTGGTGAGTTGGTTTGCCGGGATGATCTCAAGGTTCACATTGAGGCATCTAAGTTCACTGAGCCCATAGCCATCGAACGCCATTTTAAAGTTGTGACGAGCTTTTTTCTTCGGTGATCGGGGCTTACTGGCCTCAACTACCTCGCATTCCATCTCGTCCTCATCCACGTAGTAGGAGGTCGAGGCTGCCTTCACGTCGGTATGATAGCTGTCGTTGCTGCACCGATAGCAAAACTCGGAGTAGCAAGGAGAAGGTCGACCGCATCGCTCCAGTCGCTTTCGCTCCACCGCGAACCTTCGGTCGACCTGGATCAAATCGCGATAAGCTTGGAATTCCTTCTTGCGACGATCAGCGGGAGATGCCGGTCTCTTCGCCCTCATCTGTTCGAGCATTGTAGGCTTGTGCACTTAACTCACTCCAATTGAATTGAGTGTCGGACGTGGTGTTCGATAAGTATATATACAAGATAAAAAGAGCCACCATTCGAGTCTATCGGTATAAGGCTTGGATTCCTACAGTTCTTAAGACTGTAGTCGGGCCTCTACCACTATGACTGCAGGAGAAAAATTTGATGAAGTGGACAATCAGGAACATCGAACCGGATGCAGTCGCCATGATCGCCGAGACGGCAGACACATCCGGTAGGTCGTATGGCGACCTCGTGAGCGAAGCGATTGCGTTTTGGTACGACACTCTGCCGTACGAGAACGATGAGGCTCAGGAGCCCCTCCAAGCCGCCTAGAAGGCCATCCCTCGCGTGGACATCGATGAACACTCGCCGAGGTCGACAGTCCTCCCCAGCCACTGCGAGTGGAGCCTGGACCGCTTCGTCGAGAGGCTTTCGAAGTCCAGCGACTGCTCCTCGAACACACCGCACTGGTGCCCGAGCGTGCTGTACTCGAACGACGTGGCGATGACCTTCTGTGGCCGTCCTCGACCCCAGGTCCGGAAGTGATCCCAGAACGAGCGGAACGCCTTCTTGTCCATCTTGGTGAGGTCGCCACGTAGTTCGGCATGAGCATCGCAGAATCGGATCAGCGTCGGCTCCCGTTCCTCCTCCGTGGCCGCGATCATCATCCAGGAGAGAATCAATCCGCACATCGCGATCTGACCCGGACGCGGTGCGATGGTGAACCGGTAGTCGCGGAGCCATGCCTCCTGGGCTGTCGCAATCGCCCAGGACGCTCGGTCGCCTTCGATCAACTGGAGGCGACCGAGGATCGAGAACGCCATCATACCGTCGTCGTTCGGATGTCCGCGTCCGATCAGAATTTCCCCGGTGATCGTGCTCAATCTCGCCTCCCTACAGTCATGAGAACTGAAAAGGGGTGACGCCACGCGGCATCACCCCCTTCGGACGGACGACGAAGCACCGTTGCCGGTGCCCGCCATGGTCAGTGTCAGGACCCGAGATGGGTGGCGAAGAACTCGACCGTACGGGTCAGGCCATCCGTCGCCGCATGCCCGTTGCGACCGATGTGAGTCCCACGCTTGCCGCAGCCCTTCACCATCGAGCCGACGAACTCGGTCCAGGACTTGCCGACCGAGACGTACTCACCGGCCCGCTCCTCGCCATCGTCACCGATCACCTGCTGTGGGCAGTCGTTGAACTGCCATGCCTGTTCGTACCACCAGACATCCCGGTCGCTGATGAAGCCGTGACGGGCACCCTCGTACTTCACGATCTCGACCGAGGCTCCGTGGTTCCGCATACCCTCGGCGTTGATGTCGCAGAAGGCGGGATCGGTGTAGTCGTCGGCGGCACCGACCAGCATCAGCACCGGAGCACCGGTCGCCACGTGGTTCTCGAACTTCGACCCGCACCCCGGATAGATCGGCACGTGTGCGGCGAATCTCGGCCCACCCGGCAGCACCTTCGACACCAAGGCTTCGTTCGCCGTCAGGTTCGACACCGTGCCGCCGAACGAGAACCCGGTGACGCCGATCTTCGCCGGGTCGACATCCGGACGCTTCGCGAGGGCATCGAGAGCCATCAGAGCATCGACGACACGCGAGGCACGAGAAAGCTGGCCCTGGTTGCGGGTGGTCTCGCTGATCCCCCGACCGGAGTAGCTGTCGGCGAAGAAGCTGCCGATACCCTTGGCGAGGAGAGCGTCGCGGAGATCGTCCTTCCAGGGCTGGTAGTTCGGGTGGTCCGGCTGGCCCGAACCATGCTGCACCACTACGACCGGATGACGACCTTCGGTCTTCGGAAGGTAGAGGGTGCCGGACAGCGTGTGAGAGGTCTTCTTCCAGGTGCCCTGGTACACGTCCCGCATGAAGTCCATGTCGTAGCCGACATACGAGACATCGGTCTTCGTGTACGGCAGCTCAACCTTCGCGGTCTGCTCGGTCGCGACCGACGTCGACGACGCGGTCGTTCCGCTGGTACCGGTCGTTTGACATCCGACCAACGCCAGCATTCCGGCGATGACGACGCCCGCCCCCAATCTCGATCTCAACGATACTCCGTTCATGCATTTCCTCCTGTGGTCATGACGACTGTTCGGCCCCGCCGAAGCACCCTAGCGAAGCCGGTTTGGTTGGTGATGGAAGGGAAGGACCGGCACCGGGACGACGCCGTGAATTAGAAGGAAACTCAGCCTCCAGCCTGCTTACGAGGCAGGTACTTTCGGGGAACGCCGTCGACATAGCGATCCGGCCACAGCGTCTCCGGCTTCTCGTCGAGGGCATCGGCGATGATGCGTTCCATCTCCGGCCAGGAGACCCGCAACGCCCGAGCCGCAGAGTTCGCGTGATAGCCATGGCGACGCGACAGCTCGGCCAGGGACAGGCCGCGACGCTGAAGCTCGCCTTTGATCCGGATGGCATCCCAAGCGGGGATATTTTGTTCGTTGCGAAGAACGTTCATTCGTGTATGATCCCCGCTATTGAAGAAACTGCGATCTTGTACACGATAGATCGTATTTATGTCCAGTCTTTAGGGTTGGGCGGAGTGTGTCCGCATGCAGGGCCTGGCTGAGAGGCTGAGGGAAGCGAGGCACAGATTGGGTCTCACCCAGGCCGATCTCGCCGAGCGTCTCGGAATCCCCTACCGCACACTTCAGGACGGCGAGCGTGGGCTGTCATTGCCAGGAGCCAAAATCCTGGAGGCGTATGCACGGGAGAACGTGGATATCAATTGGCTGCTGACCGGCATTGCGGTTCGCACCAACAGCGGTCGACCGAGCAGAACGGAAGCCCCGACGCTATTCGGCAGACCGTCCGTGCCGATCAAAGGCCGACGTTTTCGCATCCGCAGCCGGAGGCTGGTTCGCATCCCCCATATCGACCCGTTGGACCCGGATGGCTTCGATCCAAAGACCGCTGACAGCGTGCTGACCATCGATGCCTCGAGGCTCGTCGCCTACAACATCGACTATGCCCTGCTGGGCCGCGAGGATGCCGAACTCGCCACCACGACCGTGATCGACGAACGCATGAGCAATGGGCTCAAGAAGGGCACTCTGGTGCTGTTCGATACGTCGATGCGAGGAGAGCTTCCGGGTGGGAGGCTTGTCGTCCACGAACGAGGATCGCTCACAGTTTCGACAAAGATCTTTGGACGACAGGTTGAGGCAATCGCTGGACGGGTGGTCTACATATTCGGCCCCGACTGAAATCACCCCAGGACTGTTTATTTTTCTAATATATTCAATGCTTTAAACATTGATTGGATTAACTATTCACAGCGGAAACCCAATTCCCTCTCGCAAAACGCCATAGCAGTAACATAATTTACAATCATAGAAGTTTCTTTTATTTTCAATATGTTAGTTGACTTTTCGGTTATGTGATGCCACCTTAGCGAGGGCTGAATGGCAGCCCAACTCAACTGAAAGGTACATACCCAATGAATGTTACGAACCCCTCGAATATCCAACCGACAACGGGCGTGAATCGCCCAGCCGCGTTTGCGGCTTCCGGTCCGACCCCGGCGTTGACGGTTAAGTCACGGAACACTCTCAGCACCAGAGAGAAATTTAGAGTTTCGTACTTCGTTGACCTGTTTAAGAACTTTCAGCCTGAATGTTTGGTTCACTACGCTGAAAGGACTGGATTAGATTATCGATCTATTATGAAGAATAGCAAATTCACGCCGACGTATATTCGCACTCTTCTTAAGATTATCCAGAGATAAGATGAATATCCCTACTTAGAAAATAATCTACCGCTTTCGGTAGAATACTTTGATGAGTACCTTGAGATCGATATCGCTTTCCGAAAATCGGAAAGTCCTATAATTGACTATAGCATAGCACCTGAGATGCTCCAGGCACTTCCAGACTATCTTCAATTGTCATTTCTCCACACAATATGGGGGTGCATGGATTGCGATCAGGATGAGTATTCTCCGATAATACTTGCGGCGACATTAAAGGCACTTCATTGCCGCCCCAGGGCGGAATCGCTGGTGGTTGCCAACTTCGGCGTTTCCGAAGCAGAAGCCATGTTCGACGCCGCAGCCGACGGTATCGAAGGCTTCTACCTGGATGGCGACACCGGGAGGTCTATCTTCGACGGTTGGGTTAGCCACCGAGTATATCGAGGTGGCAATTGCGATCCGGACGAACTAGCGACAGGCATGTCCTGGTCACTGTCCATCGAAGAAGCTCGTGGGTACTCCCGTCGAGGCATCCAGGGCGATGGTCCAGGTGTTGTGCTTGCAACGGATGCACCGAGAGAGGATGTGCTTGGCGTGTTCGACTGTGAGCATGAGGTGGTTCTGCGGCCACGTCGTCGGCCGTGGGAGATTGTAGAGTAAGTCACCTGCTGAGACGCCGACCCATCGGACTCTCCACCTGGAGCGGCCAGCGTTAGCCTACTTCGCGTCGTCCCTTTTCACGAAGGGGCGACGCTCGGCGTCTTTGGTTTGCCAGTAGCCTTGCGTCTCGCGAAGCTTCGTCTGATCTGGCAGCCTTCGATCCCACGAAACCAGACAGCGTCCTCACCATCGATCCGCAGTAGCCAGTCGCCTACGACGTCGACTATAGCCACTCGGTCGAGAGACGTTGGAAATGACGCGGAAATCTCGACCACCACGGTGATCGACGAACGATTCATCTCCGACGAACGCATCGTTCCCCGATTTTGTGTCTGTATCCCTGACGCTTCAGCCGCGTCGAATCGCTCACACAAGCAAATCCATACGTAACTATGTTGCGTCGACTGTGTCACAGTTTATGACACAATCGACTTCATCAACCCCGCCTGTCGGCGTTGATGAAGTCGATTTATTCATTCAATTCAGAGAGGTAAGTGGTGGGCACGGCTGGGATTGAACCAGCGACCCCTACGATGTCAACGTAGTGCTCTCCCGCTGAGCTACGCGCCCACTCTGTCCGGAATGTCGGCCCCGGGCGGGGCCGGCCGGTGGCGGCACTGACGGGAACTCCGTGCCGCGAGCGGCAGGTCTTAATGCCGCCGCCCGGACTTGGCAACCCCATTCTGTCACCAAAACGACGGGCGGTTCGCGACCGTCCCGCCATCCCCGTCCGGGACACGGCGAACCGCCGCCGACCCGAGCCGCCTGAACCGGTGACAGGGCCAGCCGGTTGCTCTATCTCATAGCCATGGACAAGGTCGCCGACAGCCTGCCCGACCCCACCGAGACCGGCGCGTCGACGGATCGTTCCTCTCGCGGCTCCACCGCCGCCCGGCTGCCCGGGACCGCCGCCGGCTCGGAGCCCGCCGCGCAAGCGACCCGGTCTCCGTCACCGACGGCGACCGCCCCGCAGAACCTCCAACCGACCGCCCAACAGACCAAGCGCCAGCCCGCCGGGCGCATCGCGGCAGGGGTGCAATCGGCGGGGGTCCAGTCGGCGGGGGTCCAGTCGGCGGGGGTCCAGTCGGCGGGAGCGGAGGCGGCGCCGGTGCGGGTACTGCGTCCGGTCCGCCAGAGCCTGCCGATCGTCGTCTCCTCGCCGCATTCCGGGCGGCACTATCCGGACGACCTGCTGGCCCGGACCGGGCTCGACGAGCGCACGTTACGCTCCAGCGAGGACAGTTTCGTCGACGAGCTGTTCGCCGCCGTCCCCGAACTCGGCGCGCCCCTGGTCGCCGCCACCTTCCCGCGGGTCTATGTGGACGCCAACCGCGAGCCCTACGAACTCGACCCGGCGATGTTCTCCGATCCGCTGCCGGCCTACGTGACAACCCGCAACGCCCGTATCGCCGCCGGGCTCGGCACCATCGCCCGGGTGGTGTCCAACGCGGTCCCCGTCTACGCCGGCAAGCTCTCGTTCGACGACGCGGTCCGCCGGATCGAGGGATACTGGCGGCCCTACCACGCGGCTCTGACGCAGGCGATCGAGGAGACCCGGGACCGGTTTGGATACTGCATCCTGGTCGATGCCCATTCCATGCCGTCCAACGTGCACACGGTCGGATCCGACGGCCGCAGCCAGCCGGTCGCCGACATCGTGCTCGGCGACTGCCACGGGACCAGCTGCTCCCCCGTGATGACCAGCCGGGTCGAGCGCCTGCTCTCCCACCAGGGCTACCGGGTGCGGCGCAACCTGCCCTATGCCGGCGGCTACGTCACCCGGCACTACGGCCGTCCGGAGCTTGCGGTCCACGCCCTGCAGATCGAGGTCAAGCGCGGGCTCTACATGGACGAGCGCCGCCTGCAGCGCACCCCCGGCCTTGCCCGGGTGGCGGCCGACATGCGCCGGGCCATCGCCGGCCTGGCGAGCTTCGACCCGCGCCGCCCCCTGGGCGACGCCGACTGACGCCGCCGACTGGCGACGCCGAGCGACAAGCCTGGCACGCCGCTTGCTTCACCTCCGGCAAAGGAGGTCCGACATGCCGCTTGTCCGTTTTCTGCCGATCCTCGCCGCCCTCACCGCGCTGTACGTGCTGCCGGCGGCGGCCGCTCCCGCCGCGCCGGTGACGCCCCAGGCCCATGGACTCTGCGTCCAGGCGGCCCGCCAGGCGGAGATCGACCATCACCTTCCGCCGCACCTGCTCGCGGCGATCTCCCTGGCGGAGACCGGACGCTGGAGTTCCGAGCACAAGGCAAGCTTTGCCTGGCCGTGGACGGTGATGGCCGAGGGTATAGGGCGGTACCTGCCGAGCAAGGCGGCGGCGATCGCCGAGGTCGAGCGGTTGCAGGACCGTGGCATCACCAACATCGATGTCGGCTGCCAGCAGATCAATCTGTACTATCACGGCGAGGCTTTCCGCAGTCTGGAGGAGGCGTTCGACCCGACGGCCAATGCCGAGTACGCGGCCGCCTTCCTCGCCGACCTGAACCGCACCGCGCGCTCCTGGGACAAGGCGGTCGCCCAGTACCACTCCCGCGACGAGGACCGCGGCGCCAGCTACCGCAAGAAGGTCTACGACCTGTGGTACGGCCAGCGCGACCACCTGGTGGCCAGCGCATCCGGCAGCCGCTTCGTTCACACCGCCCTTTCCCGCCAGCGGCAGGCCGAGCGCGCGGCGGTCGAGGAGAGCCGCCGCACCGCCGCCGAACTGCAGCGGGTGCGAAGCGCCGCCCGCGCCGCCAACATCGCGTTCCTGAAACGTCAGGCGGCGATCACCGAGGCGCGGCAGATGGCCCAGTTCGAATCCCGCAAGGCGGCCGCCCTGGCGGCGTATCGCGAGATGAAGGCCAAGCGCGAGGCGGCCAGACAAGGGGGATGATCGAGCCGGGCCACGCCGCAGGCTCCGGTGCACAGGACTTGATGCACAGGAGCAGACGCACAGGAGTTGGCACAGACAATCCGGCGCAGACAATCCGGCGTAACTGCGGGCCGCGACCCGCTGCCGCCTTATGCCCGCAGCGCCTCGTTCTCCGGGTCGTACGGGCTTTCCGGAACGATCCGGGCCGGCCGCAATTCACCCATCAGTCGGACCTGACAGTCGCGGCCGATCTCGGCGAACCCGGTCTTCACATATCCGAGCATCAGCGACTTGCCCACGTGGTGACCGTAGCCGCCGGCGGTACCCCGGCCGACCACCTCGCCGTCCATGAACACCGGTTCGTTGCCGAAGCTGTCGGCGTCGTCGGCGTCGATCTCGATCGTGCAGTAGGTATTCGGTACCCCTGCCTGCTGCTGGGCGACCAGGGCGTCGCGGCCGACGAACTCCCCCTTGTTCAGGCGCACGAAGCGGTTCAGGCCGGCCTCCAGCGCGGAATTCTCGGCGTTCAGGTCGGTGCCCCAGAGCCGGTAGCTCTTCTCCAGCCGCATGCTGTCCATGGCGCGCATTCCCACCAGGCCGATGTCGAACTCCCTGCCCGCCTCCATCAGGGCGTCGTAGAGGTGCGCCTGGTACTCGATCGGATGGTGCAGTTCCCAGCCGAGCGACCCGACGAAATTGACCCGCAGCGCACGCACGGTTGGACACCAACCAACCGGTATGTCCTGCACCGTCAACCACGGGAACGCCTCGTTGGAGACGTCCGCATCGGCCAGCTTCTCCAGCACTCGCCGCGCATCCGGCCCGGCCAGGACCAGAACGCCGTACTGGGTGCTCAGGTCGGAGAGGACCACCGAACCGTCGCGCGGCAACTGCTTGGTGAGGAAGTCCCAGTCGTAGTCGTGACCGGCTCCCGGGCCGACCAGGTAGAAGCGCTCGCCATAGAGTCCGTCGGGCAGACGCGAGATGGTGAATTCCGAGCGGATCGAACCGGACGGGTTCAGCGCATGGCTGAGGCTCATGCGGCCGATCTTCTTCGGGATGACGTTGGCGACCATCCGGTCCAGCCACGCCCGCGCACCCGGTCCCTCGACCATGTATTTGGCGAAGGAGGAGAGTTCCAGCAGGCCCACCCGCTCGCGCATCGCCGCGACTTCCCGGCCCACATGGGGGAACCAGTTGGAGCGACGGAACGAGTACTCGTCCTTGCGGACGACGCCCTGCGGCGCGAACCAGTTCGGCCGTTCCCAGCCGAACCGGGCTCCCCAGACCGCACCGGCGGCGTCCAGCCGTCCGTGGATCGGCACGGTCTTGGCCGGACGGCCGGCCTCGCGTTCCTCCATGGGGAAGTGGTTGACGAAGACGTGCTCGTACGCCTCCTCGTTCTTGATCCGGGCGAAGTTCTTGGAGACCACGCCGAAGCGCCGGGGATCGACGCCGATCATGTCGACCGAAGGCTCGCCGTCGACGATCCAGTTGGCGAGCTGCCAGCCGGCTCCGCCCGCAGCCGTGACGCCGAAGCTGTGACCTTCCGACAGCCAGAAATTCGGCAGACCGAAGGCCGGACCGACCATCGGGTTGCCGTCCGGCGTGTAGGAGATCGGCCCGTTGACGATGTCCTTGATACCGGCGGTCTCGAAGGACGGAACCCGGCTCATGCAGGCCTCGACATGCGGCATCAGCCGTTCGAGGTCGCCCGGGAACAGATCCTTCTCAAAGGTCGAGGGCACGCCGTCGACGAAACAGGCCGGGGCGAAACGTTCGTACGGGCCAAGGATCCAGCCCATCCGCTCCTCGCGGAAATAGTACTGGCTGTCCGACTCGCGCAGCACCGGCAGCTCCGGATTGCCGGCCTCGCGGTACGCCTTCAGGGTCGGGTCGACATCGGTGACGATGTACTGGTGCTCGACGGGAATCGCCGGGATCTGCAGGCCGACCATCAGCGCGGTCTGTCGCGCGTAGTTGCCGGTGGCGGAGACCACATGCTCGCAGCGGATCGAGCCCGCCTGGCCCGCATGCATGGTGTGGACGATCCACTCGTTGTTGTCGCGCTCGATACCGGTGACCTCGGTGTGCTGACGGATCGTGCCGCCATGCATCCGCGCGCCCCTGGCGAGCGCCATGGTGACGTCGACCGGCGCGATATGGCCGTCGGTCGGATGCCAGAGCGCGCCGATCAGCCCGTCCGCGTTAATCAGCGGCCACAACTTCCTGATCTCGTCGACGCCTACCAGATGGCATTCGACGCCGATGGTCTCGGCCGTGCACTGGTAGTTGCGGTACTCGTCCATGCGGTCGCGGTTGGTGGCGAGCCGCAGGTTGCCGACGCCGTGGAAACTCACGTCCTGACCGGTCTCGGCCTCCAGCGTCTTGTAGAGCTCGACGGAATACTGGTGCAGCTGACCGACCGAGTAGCTCATGTTGAACAGCGGCAGCAGCCCGGCGGCGTGCCAGGTCGAGCCGGCCGTCAGCTCCGTGCGTTCCAGCAGCACGCAGTCCGACCACCCCTTCTTGGCCAGATGATAAAGCGTGCTCACGCCGACCACGCCGCCCCCGATCACCACGACCCGCGCCGTCTCCTGCATCTCCGCCTCCCGCAGCCGCATCGGGCCTGACCGCCCGTCCGCCAAGCAGAGTGCCGCCGTTGGCCCGGCCGTCCCGACCCGTAGGCGACGGTCCGGTGTCGGATTTGCGGCAATGGCGAGACGCCGCGCGCCTTCCCGGCCGAAGATTTTCCGCACTGCAACGCCGCGCTTTACAGCTTGCGCGGCATTGCCTTAGGGTTTCGCGAAACAAGGGGCACGCAATGTCGTGTCGATCCGAGCGTGTTGCTTTAGGGAGGCGGCACGGCTCACGTCTAGCGTGGCAAGGGGGACATGGCGGAAACAAAGACGCCGTTCGTCCAATTCGTAGAGGTCCAGAAGACCTATGACGGGGAGATCCTCGTCGTCAAAGACCTCAATCTCGACATTCAGGCCGGTGAGTTCCTGACGATGCTCGGGCCCTCCGGGTCCGGCAAGACGACCTGTCTGATGATGCTCGCGGGTTTCGAGACGCCGACCGAGGGACAGATCCTGCTCGGCGGGCGGGAACTGAACAACGTGCCGCCGCACAAGCGCGGAATCGGCATGGTGTTCCAGAACTACGCGCTGTTCCCGCACATGACCGTCGCCGAGAACCTGGCGTTTCCGCTCGAGGTCCGAAAGCTGTCCAAGGCGGACACCGAGGCCAAGGTCCAGCGGGCACTGGACATGGTCGAGCTCGGAAGCTTCGGCGGCCGGCGACCGGGACAGCTCTCCGGCGGCCAGCAGCAGCGCGTGGCGCTCGCCCGCGCCCTGGTGTTCGAACCCGATCTGGTGCTGATGGACGAGCCGCTCGGCGCGCTCGACAAGAACCTGCGCGAGCAGATGCAGTACGAGATCAAGCACATCCACGAGAACCTCGGCATGACCGTCGTCTACGTGACGCACGATCAGTCCGAGGCGCTGACGATGTCGGACAGGATCGCCGTGTTCAATGACGGCAAGATCCAGCAGCTCGCCGCCCCGCCGGTGCTGTACGAGAAGCCGGAAAACGCGTTCGTCGCCGCCTTCATCGGCGAGAACAACCGGCTGCTCGGCACCGTCAAGGAGGTCAACGGCGCCAGCTGCACCATCGATGTCGATGGCCACATCATCCAGGCGCTGAGCGTGAATCACGGCGGAGTCGGCTCGCGCACCACGCTGTCGCTGCGGCCGGAGCGGGTCGCGCTCGATCCGGAGCCGGGCAGCATGCCCAACGTGTTCGATGCGACGGTCGAGGAACTGATCTACCTCGGCGATCACATCCGGACACGGGTGAGCACCTGCGGCGATGACGAGTTCATCGTGAAGGTGCCGAATTCCCACGCCCACGCGTCGCTTGACCGCGGTCAGAAGGTCAAGGTCGGCTGGGCCCTGGACGATTGTCGCGCGCTCGACGCGTGACCGCGTCCTATCGGGAGTCCGGTCCGGTCGCGACCCCCGGCCGGTCCAGGAACAGCAAGACTTTTGGGGCAATCGCCGGACCGATCCGGCACAACACAGGGAGACTTGTTCGATGAAACACCTGTTGAAGACCGGCGTGGCCGCCTTCGCCTTGGCGGCGGTTGGAGCCGCGGGCGTGGCGTCGGCCGACACGCTGACCATCGTTTCGTGGGGCGGCGCCTACACCAAGAGCCAGGTCGAGGCCTACCAGAAGCCGTGGATCGCCAAGACCGGCGACACCATCAACTCCGAGGACTACAACGGCGGTCTCGCCGAGGTCCGCGCGCAGGTCGAGGCCGGCAACGTGACCTGGGACCTGGTCGACGTGGAGCTGTCCGACGCCGTGCGCGGCTGCGACGAGGGCATCCTCGAGACGCTGCCGGTCGACGACCTGCCGGCCGCGCCCGACGGCACCCCGGCCGCCGAGGACTTCATCACCGGCACCCTGCACGAGTGCGCGGTCGGCCTGATCGTCTGGTCGACGGTCTACGCCTACGACAGCTCGAAGTTCAGCACCGGCCCGACCACGATCGCCGACTTCTTCGATCTGGAGAAGTTCCCGGGCAAGCGCGGCATGCGCAAGACGCCGAAGGCCAACCTCGAGTTCGCGCTGCTCGCCGACGGCGTGCCGTCCGGTGAGGTCTACGAGATGCTGGCCACCCCGGAGGGTGTCGAGCGCGCCTTCGCCAAGCTCAACACCATCAAGGACGACACGATCTGGTGGGAAGCCGGTGCCCAGCCGCCGCAGCTTCTGGCCGACGGCGAAGTGGTGATGACCACCGCCTACAACGGCCGCCTGTTCAACGCCATCGTGAACGAGGGCAAGCCGTTCGAGATCGTGTGGGACGGTCAGGTCTGGGACATCGACCTGTGGGTGATGCCGCGCGGCACGCCGAACAAGGCGCGCGCCTGGGAGTTCATCAAGTTCTCGAGCGACACCCAGCGCCTCGCCGACCAGGCCAAGTACATCTCCTACGGCCCGGTGCGTAAGTCCTCGTTCGACCTGGTCGAGCCGAAGATGCAGCCGCACATGCCGACGGCGCCGCAGAACTTCGAAAACCCGCTGCAGAACGACTTCGAGTTCTGGGCGGACTACGGCGACGAGCTGAACGAGCGTTTCAACGCCTGGCTCGCCAGCTGACACCTTCTGCGGGGGAGCGGATCGCCGCTCCCCCGCCCCTCATTCGTTTCGCACTTTTCGATCCGCTCGTTTTGAGCACCCGGACCAATCGACAACGGGAGACCCGGATGGCGGACGCTGTACACGACTCGGGATCCGCGCCCAGGCAGATGACCATGGCCGACGGAACGCCGCTCAAGGTGGCCCTGGCCCGGGCGACCCGACGCAGCAAGATCCGCGCCTTTCTGCTCGTCGCTCCGCTCCTGCTGTTCATCCTGATCACCTTCATCGTCCCGATCATCGACATGCTGCTGCGCAGCGTCGACAACCCGGAAGTGACCGACGCCATCCCGCGAACCGTCATCGCCCTGGACGCCTGGGATGGCGAGGGACTGCCACCGCCGGCGGTCTACGAGGCGTTCATCCAGGAGATGGGCGACCGCAGCGAACAGCAGCGCCGCAATGTCGGCCGCATGGGCGCGCGCCTGAACTACGAGGGCGGCGGGTTCCGCTCGCTCGTCAACAAGACCCAGCGCGCGGCGGCCAAGATCGCCAAGGCCCCGGTTCCCCTGGCCCTGGCCGGCTTCAACCCGGCCTGGGGCGACAAGGACACATGGGCGGCGCTGGACGCCATGGCGGAGACGCCGGCCTTCGCCGAAGTACTGCCGGAAACGGCGGCGCTGTTGGTTAAGTGGAAACCCGGCACCCCGCCCTTCGGCGAACCGACCCCGAAATCCGGGACCTACTCGACGATCCTCGCTGAACTGAAGGCGGCGTCCGCGGGCGGCACCCTGCCCGGTCTCGCCGACCGTCTGGCGTCGACAGACGGCGGCGTCGCCGATCTTCTGCGCGATACCGGCACGCGGGCGGCGGACATCGAGGCGAGCCCCCTGCAGTTCGCGCTCGCCGGCGTCGACGAGGACTGGGCCAAGCCCGAGACCTGGAAGACGATCAAGCTGGTCTCCTCGCCGATCACCGCCAGCTACTACCTCAACGCGGTGGACCGGACCTACGATTCCGACGGCAACGTCGTCATGCAGCCGGAGTGGAAGCAGATCTACGTCGATCTGTTCATGAAGACGATCTACGTCTCGCTCGGCGTGACCCTGGCCTGCCTGATCCTCGCCTATCCGATTTCATACCTGCTGGCGACGCTGCCGCCGTCCCGAGGCAACCTGCTGCTGATCCTGGTGCTGCTGCCGTTCTGGACGTCGCTGCTGGTGCGGACGACCTCCTGGATCGTGCTGCTGCAGACCCAGGGCGTGATCAACGACACCCTGGTCTTTCTCGGCTTCATCTCGGACGATAACCGGATCGAGATGATCTACAACATGACCGGCACGATCATCGCGATGACGCACATCCTGCTCCCGTTCATGGTGCTGCCGCTGTACTCGGTGATGAAGACGATCTCGCCGAGCTACATGCGCGCCGCCCGATCGCTCGGCGCCAACCCGCTGGTCGCGTTCGTACGGGTCTACATGCCGCAGACCGTGCCCGGCATCGGCGCCGGCTCGATCCTCGTGTTCATCCTGGCGATCGGCTACTATATCACCCCGGCCCTCGTGGGCGGCCAGGATGGCCAGCTGATCTCGAACTTCATCGCCTACCATATGCAGAAATCGCTGAACTGGGGCCTTGCGGCCGCGCTCGGGACGATCCTGCTGGCGGGCGTGCTGGTGATGTACTGGCTGTACGACCGGCTGGTCGGCATCGACAACATGAAACTCGGCTGAGCGGAGGGACGGCGAGATGGCGATTCCGAGCTACGCGGGTCCCTTGGAGCGGGCCTGGTACTACCTCTACCGGATCATCTGCGCGGCGATCTTCTTCTTCCTGATCATGCCGATCGTGGTGATCATCCCGCTGTCCTTCAACGCCGAGCCCTACTTCACCTTCACGCCGGAAATGCTGCGGCTCGAGGCGGACGCCTATTCGCTGCGCTGGTACGCCGACATCGTGAACAACGAGCAGTGGCTGCACTCGATCAAGAACAGCTTCATCGTCGGCATCGCCTCGACGCTGATCGCCACCTCGCTCGGCACGCTTGCCGCGCTGGGCCTGTCGCGGGCGGAACTGCCGGCCAAGAGCCTGCTGATGGGCATCCTGATCTCGCCGATGATCGTGCCGCTGATCATCACGGCGGCCGCCATGTTCTTCTTCTACTCGGCGCCGTTCGGCACCGACTTCGCCCTGGCGCAGACCTATACCGGCGTGATTCTGGCCCATGCCGCGCTTGGAACACCCTTCGTCGTCATCACGGTGACGGCGACGCTCGTCGGGTTCGACAAGAACCTGATCCGCGCCTCCAACTCCATGGGCGCCGACATGCCGACGACCTTCTTCAAGGTCATCATGCCGCTGATCCTGCCTGGTGTGATCTCCGGCGCACTGTTCGCGTTCGTCACCTCGTTCGACGAGGTGGTCGTGGTCCTGTTCATGGCCGGTTTCGAGCAGCGCACGATCCCGCGCCAGATGTGGGCCGGCATCCGCGAGCAGATCAGCCCGACGATCCTCGCGGTGGCGACCCTGCTGATCATCATCTCGACCATGCTGCTGGCGACCATTGAGCTTCTCCGCCGGCGCAACGAGAAGATGCGCGGCGTGACCTATTGATCCAGACGGCCCGGTTTTCGCGAACGAGTCGCAATAACGCTCTGGACAATCCCCGTCGTCGGGTCCATATCTGAGAGCGTTCGCCGCGCCAGGAGGCTGGGCCATGTACCGCGACAATTCCCTCGTTCCCAAGGAAGCCATCCGGCTCGCCGCGCTCGGCCTGCTGGCGGAGGGCGACCGGGTGTACAGCGATCTGGCCGCCGAGGTTCGGGAGTTCGCGGCCCGTATCGTCGGCCCGTCCCTCGACCTTCTCGGAACGTCGATCGAGCTGCTGAAGTTCGAGGGCCTGATCGAGGCCGTGCCGGGACAGGGTGGCGGCGACGGCGCGCTGCTGCGGCTGAGTGCCGAGGGACGCGAGGCGCTGACCGGCTACCTGACCGCGACCCTGCGCCCGGGCTTCTCCGACCTCAACAAGCTGGTGCTGGCCCTCAAGCTGCGCTTCATCGGCCAGCTCGACGCCGAGGATCGGGACGAGCAGCTGCATGCGCTCGAGCTCATGTATCAGGGCGAGCGGGCGCGCCTCGCCGATCTCGCCGCCCATGAGGAGTGGGGCGGCGGCCTGCTGGACGACTGGCTGAGCCACGAGGTCGAACAGATCGACCGCCGGATCGAGTGGGTTCGCGGGTTGCGCGCCTGACCGGCTGCCTCTGTCTTCACAACAAGCGAAATCCGCGCTGACGCGCCGCCCACGGTTCAGACCGGTTCTATCGGAACCGGTCCTGCTTTATCCTGCCGCCGCCGAGGTGTCTGTCGGCGCCATCGCCCGGCGCACGAACCCTGCGATCCAGGCCCCGAGGGCGTCGTGATCGAGCGGCGTGGCGAGCGATGCCTTCCCCGCGGCGAACACATCGGGTCCCAGCCGGTCCTGGCGCAGATCCAGAAGCCGGTTGATGATGGGGACATTCATTTCCGGATGCCCCTGCAGGGTAAGGATCCGGTCGCCGATCCGCAGCATCGCATAGGGGCAGAACGCGTTGCCCGCCAGCACCTCCGCGCCCGCCGGCGGCTCGACGACCTGATCCTGGTGGCTGACGATCACATTGGGCGCATCCGGGCCGCCGCGCATCCACTCCTCGCGCTGCAGGATCGGGTGGCTGTGCACCCCGACGCCCCAGCCCTTGCCGGATTTTTCCACCCGGCCGCCGAGCGCCTGGGCGATGAGCTGGTGGCCGAAACAGCCGCCGACCAGCACCCTGTCGGCGGCGACGGCGTCTCGCACGAACGTCTCCGCGCGGCCGATCCAGTCGAGATCCTCGTAGACTCCGTGGGGGCTGCCGGTGAAGACGTACGCGTCGTGGGCGTCGACGGAGCCCGGGAACACGCCGTCCACCACCATCGCCCCGGTGAAGCGCGCTTCCGGGAGATGTGGTGCCAGCAGGCGGGTGAACATATCCTGATAGGGGTCAAGCACGTCCGCCAGTTCCGGCGAGACATGGGCGCAGACCATGATGCAGATCCGCATGGCGTTCCCTTTCCTCAGAGAATGTGCTGGCCACCCGTCACGAAGACCTCCGTGCCGGTCACATAGGCGCTGTCGTCGCTGCACAGGTAGTAGATCGCGCCGGCGACATCCTTGGGCTGCCCCAGCTTCTGCAGCGGAATCCGGGGAATCAGCACCTCGGTCTCGGGTGACAGCATGGCGGTCTCGATCTCCCCCGGCGCGACCGCGTTGACGCGCACGCCAAGCTCGGCGAACTCGTTCGCCATCTCCCGGGTCAGCGCCGACAGGGCCGCCTTGGACGTGGAATAGGCCGAGCCCGCGAAGGGGTGGATCTCGTGACCGGCAATGGACGTGATGTTGACGATCGCCCCTTTGCCCCGGTGGAGCGAGGCGGCGAAGCCGCGCGCCAGCTTCAGCGGCGCGAAGAAATTCACCTCGAACACCCGGTGCCAGGCCTCCAGGTCGCCGTTCAGCACGCCGAGCCGCTCCTTGAAGGCGGATTTCGGTGACCATCCGGCATTGTTGACCAGCGCATGCAGCGGCCGGTCGCCGAGCCACTCGTTCGCCTCGTCGATGAAGGCGTCCAGACTGTCCGGGTCGGACAGGTCGGCGGTAATGTGCCAGGCCCGGTCGGGGTCGCGCAGACACTCCGCCGGCGGCGCATCGCGCGAGCAGGTCAGCAGACGCCATCCCCTCTGCACGAAGATCTGCACGGTAGCGTGGCCGATGCCCCGGCTGGCGCCGGTGAGCAGCATGAGTTTCGAGTCGTCGGACATGGCCGGAAGGTAGAGCAAATCACGATCGGATGGAAACTCCGATCGCGTCAATCTGCCCTGCCTTTAATGACTTAGAGGGCGATTCCCGGTATCAGTCTCGGCCGCTCGCCGCCAGCCACGGAACGGCGGCTGCGGCCGACGCCCATGCCGCCTCCCGGGACTCGTAGCGGCCGTCCAGATACCAGGACACCGGCGTCCATCGCCCGCCGTCCTCGGGATCGCGCCGGAACTCCTCGAAGCCGAAGCTGCCGTCCGGGCGGCGGAACAGATCGACGCAACGGTCGTGCTGGCCGTTCTCGACGCTCTCGAGAACGGTCCAACTCGGGTCCAGGCGGGTCGACATCCGCGGTCAGCGAACGCTCACCACCTTGAAGGTGCGGAGTTCGCCATCGTGTTCGGTGATCGACACATACTCGCCGACGACGAAGTGGTGGCGGTCGAACTTGAAGATCGGTTCGTCCTCGTCGTCGTCCATCCCGTCGTAGTGGAACAGCCAGCGATTGCCGCGGCGATGAATGAGGTGGCCTGTCTCGTCGGCCTCTCCCTCCCAGAACCGGCGAACGGTGCAGGAGGACCGGACCTCGGGCCACGCCTCGTGATCGAGCGTCCCGTCGTCCGCCAACGGGGCCTTGAACTCATAGCCGCGGGACGCGCTGCCCTCGGGGAAATCGGGGCTTCGCGCCAACTCCAGGCGAATGGTCCGCACACTCATCGCGATGCTCTCCCCAGTCCTATCTAGCCAGCATCATCGGCACCGACCCTTCGCTCAAGGCGTCGTCGGTCACGCCGCCCATCACGAACTCGCGCACGCGGCTGTGGCTGTAGGCGCCGATCAGGATCAGGTCGGCATGTTGCTTGCCGGCCTCGACCTCCAACGTGGCGGCGACGCCGGCCCTGTCCATCTCGGCTTTGACGGCGTCCGCCTCGATGCCGTTGCAGCGCAGCGTCGTGGCCAGTTCCTCCGGGTTGGCGGAGACGTCGCCGTCGTCGACGGTGACGACCACGACCCGCTTCGATCGGGTCAGCAGCGGCATGGACATGGACACCGCCCGCGCCGCCTCGGCCGAGCCGTTCCAGGCGAGGACAATCGTCGTTGCGATGCTCTCGATCTCGGCATCGGGCACCAGGATCACCGGTCGACCGGCCTCCATCACGGCGATTTCGAGCAGCGCGGCGCGATCCGGGCTCACGTCCTTCGGCGCACGGGCGCAGATCACGGCGTCGCATACCCGCTCGGCCGCGACCTCGACGCCGGGAACGGGGCCGACAAGGGCCTCGAACGTGGCGGTCAGGCCTCCGCTGTCCGGCGCCGCGCCGACCTTCGCGCCCGAAGCGTCGACCCAGGCGTCGAATGTCTGCTTCGCGGTCTCCTCGCGCTCCTTGGCGCCCTGCTCCGCCGCCGACATGACCTCGTCGATCATGGCGGCCCCGAATCCCTCGCCCACGATCGGAAGGACGTCGCGGGGGTCGCGACGCAGCACGCGTGCGTCCACGTACCCGCCGGTATCGGCAAGCAGCTTGCCCGCCGCGTCGAGCGCCGAGCGGTCGCCGAGTTCACCCAACAGCGGAACGAAGATCCGTTTCATCTCATGCCTCCATGGCCGGTCGGCGAGCGGGCCATCTCCCGTCGCATGAGAACGCTAGGCCATGCCTCTGCGGCGAACCTTGATGCAGATCAACCGATGCGCACGACCCCGAACCGGTCAGGGAAACAGGCGCTGGACGCTCCAGGGCTGGCCCTCTCCCTGGCGGGTGAAGACGAAGCGGTCATGCAAGCGGAAAGCGCCGTCGTGCCAGAACTCGATCCGCAGCGGCGCCAGCCGGTATCCCGACCAGTAGGGCGGACGGGGCACGGTCTCGCCGGGATACTCGGCGTCGAACCGCTCGACAGCGGCCATCAGCGTCTGCCGGTCGGCCAGCGGGCGCGACTGCTGCGAGGCCCAGGCGCCGATCCGGCTGTTGCGCGCCCGACTGGCATAGTAGGCATCGGCTTCGGCCGGGGTGACGGGGGTCACGGGCCCCTCGAAGCGGACCTGACGGCGCAGCGACTTCCAGTGGAACAGCAGCGCGGCGAACGGGTTGACCGTCAGTTCCGAGCCCTTCTGGCTTTCGGTGTTGGTGTAGAAGACCACGCCGTGCTCGTCGAAATCCTTCATCAGCACGATCCGCGCCGAGGGCCGGCCGTCGGTGCCCGCCGTGGCCAGCGTCATGGCGTTGGCATCGTTGACCTCGCTGGCCTCGGCGTCGGCGAACCAGATCCGGAACTGCTTGAACGGGTCCCCGGTCTGCGGTTCGAACATCGCTCCGGCGTCACTCCCTGATTCACTCATGGTCACATCCCTTCGATGCGGGTTCCGAGATCGGCTATGGGTCTTCAACAGCGTCAGACTGACGCCATATTTAGCATCGATTCATGATAAAACTCGCCATGGCGACGGAATATCGCGGCCGGTAAAGGGGTCCAAGGGTGCAGGGGTCCAAGACTGCGACGGATTTCCGCAGCCGGCACGTTGCAGTCACGGAATGCCACGATCTCCGGGCCCGACACGCGTCGGGCTATCGGGTGGGGAAGTTGGGGAACCGGCTCGCACGCCAAGCGTCGAGCCTTTCGCGAAAGGTAACCAGAACCATGATCCGCAAGACCGCAATTGTCAGCGTCGTCGCGTTGAGTCTCGCAGCCTGCGCCGATTCCGGACAGAAGCAGACCGGCGGCGCCCTGCTCGGCGGTATAGGCGGCGCCATCGCCGGCGCCCAGTTCGGCCAGGGCAAGGGACAGCTCGCCGCCGTCGCCGCCGGCACCCTGCTCGGCGCGCTCATCGGCAGCGAGGTGGGCAAATCGCTGGATCGCGCCGACCGCGCGGCGATGGCCGAGACCACGCAGGCCAGCCTCGAGACCCAGCCGAGCGGCTCGACCTCGACCTGGCGCAACCCCGATTCAGGGAACTACGGGACGGTGACGCCGCAGCCGGCCTACCAGACCGATTCGGGGCAGTACTGTCGCGAGTACCAGCAGACGGTCACGGTCGGCGGCCAGACCGAGAACGCCTACGGCACCGCCTGTCGCCAGCCGGACGGATCGTGGAAGGTGATGAACTGACGTCGACGCGCGGCCCGTTCCTACAAACGCTTGATCCCGGACGACCTCTGGTCGGACACTGCGGCCTCCTATATCTGTTAGAGGGTTGTCCGGCGATGGCGAGGCGCGAGGCCGCGTTCCGGATTGAGCGATCCGGCGATCGACCGACGGGAGCCGGCCGATGAGCGATCCGTACAAGGTGCTCGGCGTCAGCACGTCCGCCAGCCAGGACGAGATCAAGGCGGCGTATCGCAAGCTGGCGAAGAAGTATCACCCCGATCTCAACCAGGGTGACGAAGCGGTCGCGCGACAGTTCCAGGAGATCAGCACCGCCTATGACTTGCTGGGCGACCCGGCCAAGCGCAAACGCTACGACCGCGGCCAGATCGACCCGGACGGCCGCGAGCGCCGCGGCCGCGGCAGCTTTTGGACCAAGGGCTGGAAGGCGCGCAGCGGCTATACCGGGGACGCCGGATCCAAGCGGGGCAATACCTTCGATTTCGACGACGATTTCGAGTTCGAGCCGGGCAGCGGCGACCCCATCGACGAGATCCTCAAGCAGTGGCGGGCGAGCAAGACCGGCGCCGGCGGATCCGAGCGACCGGCGGGTGGCGCCGGAGCGGGAGCACGCACCGGACCGAAGAAGTCGTCCCAGGACCTGCGCTACCGACTGAAGGTTCCGTTCATCGAGGCGGTGGCCGGGATCAAGAAGCGGGTGACCCTGAGCGACGGAAAAGTGGTCAACCTGACCATTCCGCCGGCGACCGAGGACGGAACCGTCCTGCGCCTGAAGGGTCAGGGCAAGCCGGCCAGCGGCGCCCTGCCCGCCGGCGATGCGTATCTGGAGCTCAACGTCGACCCGCACCCGCATTTCACACGCGACGGCAACGACATCCTCCTCGATCTGCCGATCAGCCTGCAGGAGGCCCTGCTCGGCGCCAGCGTCACCGTGCCGACGGTGCATGGATCGGTCTCGCTGAAGATCCCCAAAGGCTCCAACGGCGGCAAACGGATGCGCCTGCGCGGCAAAGGGGTACCGGCCAAGGGCGGCGGCGAGGCCGGCGACCAGTACGTCACTCTACGCCTGGTGCTGCCGGATACACCCGATGCCGAACTGACCCAGTTCATCGAGAGATGGGGCAGCACCCACGCCTACAACCCGCGCAAGCACCTCACCTGAGAGTCGGTCCCGATCCGTCACCGACGGCACCGGCTGCGATCAGTCCGCTTCGCCGCCCGACTCCGGCCGTCTGGGCATCGCGACGACGCCGTTGTCCGTCGCGCGGGTACTGCCGATCGCGACGTCGATGACCTCCGCCAGCGACGGTCCGAGAATGCGCGCCTCCGCCGCGCCAAGCTGGCGCAGAAGGGCGGGCACCGGGCCGAGCCGGGCGTCAAGCGCCTGGGCGACCTCCGCCTCCTCCTCGTCTCGCGCTCCGTCATGGCCGAGCGAGACGCCGAGATCGCGCGCCAGCGCGGCGACACTGGTGTGGCGCAGGTCGCGCGCCAGCGCGAAACCCTCCTCGTCGGTGGCCGCGATGTAGCCCCGCGCCCGCAGCGCCTCGACGACGGCATCCCGCGCGTCCAGCGGCACCGCGTCGGCCAGCGCCTCGGCATCGACCACGCCGCCGGAGCGGGCCTTGGTCGCGATCGCCGCCAGCAGCGCGACCGCCGCCTCCAGGCGCAGCGCCGGCGACAGCGCCAACGCGACCTTGGGATCGCGGGAGCGCCACCACTCGGGGAACGAGGCGGCGAACACCGCGCCGAACAGAACGATGGTCCAGGACAGGTAGAGCCAGATCAGGAAGATCGGGATCACCGCCATCGCGCCGTAGATCGTCTGATAGGTCGGAAACGAGGTCAGATAGGCGCGGAACCCCCATTTCAGGATCTCCAGCGCGACCCCGCTGATCGCGCCACCGATCAGCGCGTCGCGCAGCCGGACCTGGCGGGCCGGAACCACCATGAACATGGCGGTGAAGGCCACGGTCTGCAGCACCACGGCAACGATCCGATCCAGCACACCGAGCCCGCCGGAGAGTTCGATCGGCACCAGCGCCGCCCCTTCCGATGCGAGGCTGCGGATGCCGGAGAACATGTCCGTGGTCAGCGAGAAACTGGCCCCCAGCAGCAGCGGACCCAGCGTCAGCATGGTCCAGAAGATCAGCAGCCGGGTGACCACCGGACGGGCGCGCTCGACCCGCCAGATCCGGTTGAATGTGCTCTCGATCGTGGCCAGCAGCAGCACCGCCGACACGCCCAGCGCGACCACGCCGACCGCCGTCAGGTTGGTGGTGTTTCGGGTGAAGCCGCTCAGGTAGCCGCGCACCTCGTCCCCGACCTCGGGCACCAGGTTCTCGAACAGCGTCGCCTCGAGACGATCCTGGATCGCCTCGAAGGCCGGAAAGGCGGAGAAGATGGCGAAGGCGATGGCCAGAAGCGGCACCAGCGCCAGCAGCGTCGTGTAGGTCAGCGCCCCGGCCGCCTGCGCGCCCTGATCGGCGTAGAAACGCCGCACCGCGAAGGCCACGTAGTGGGCGATGTCCTTGGCGATTCGCGTGCCGCGGTCGACCCGCCAGTCGTCGAGCCGGGTTCCGGAAGCGGAATTTGACGGTGATTCCATACGTCCATCCTAGCACGCCGAGGACCGGGCGCGCTCGCTTGCGGGCGATGGGCGATGGTGTAGGATGCGGGACTGCCTTCTGACCGGCGATATCGAGGACTTACATGACTAAGGACCCCCGCATCATGGCGGGCAAGCGCGGCCTGATCATGGGCGTCGCGAACGACCGTTCCATCGCCTGGGGCATCGCGAAGGCGGCCGCCGACCAGGGCGCCGAACTGGGTTTCACCTATATGGGCGACGCCCTCGAGAAACGGGTCCGGCCGCTCGCCGACCAGGTGGGCAGCAGCCTGGTCGAGCCGTGCGACGTGACCGACGAGGCGAGTGTCGACCGGGTGTTCGAGCGGGTCGGCGCGGCCTGGGGCGCGATCGATTTCGTCGTCCACGCCATCGCCTACTCCGACAAGGAGGAGCTGAAGGGCAAGTATCTCGACACGTCGCGGGAGAACTTCCTGCGCACGCTGGACATCTCCTGCTATTCCTTCACCTCGGTCGCCAAGCGGGCGGCGCCCCTGATGGCCGACGGTGGCAGCCTGCTCACGCTGACCTATTACGGGGCGGAGCGGGTAATGCCGCACTACAACGTCATGGGCGTGGCCAAGGCCGCGCTGGAGGCGAGCGTCCGTTACCTCGCCGTCGACATGGGCGACCAGAACGTGCGGGTGAACGGTCTGTCCGCCGGTCCGATGAAGACCCTGGCCGCCTCGGGTATCGGCGATTTCCGCTACATCCTGAAGTGGAATCAGTACAACTCGCCCTTGCGCCGCAACGTGACCCTGGAAGATGTCGGCGGCGCCGGCGTCTACCTGCTGTCCGACCTCTCGACCGGCGTGACCGGCGAGGTCCACCACGTCGACTGCGGCTACAACATCGTCGGCATGAAGGCGGTGGACGCCCCCGACATCTCCGTCGTCTGACCGCAAGCGGGGCGTAAATCATGGCCAGCAACGGGTTCGGCCAGATCTTCCGGGTCTCGACCTGGGGGGAGAGCCACGGACCGGCGATCGGGTGTGTGATCGACGGGGTGCCGCCGCGCATCCCGCTGAGCGAGGCCGACATCCAGCACGACCTCGACCGTCGCCGGCCCGGCCAGTCGCGCCACACCACCCAGCGGCGCGAACCCGACGAGGTCGAAATCCTCTCGGGCGTGTTCGAAGGCCAGACCACCGGCACTCCGGTCAGTCTGGTGATCCACAACCGGGATCAGCGCTCCAAGGATTACGGCGAGATCAAGGACCGCTACCGTCCCGGCCACGCCGACTACACTTACGACGCCAAGTACGGCATCCGCGACTATCGTGGCGGCGGCCGATCCTCGGCACGCGAGACCGCCATGCGGGTCGCCGCCGGTGCCGTCGCCAAGAAGATCCTGTCGCGACGGCTCGGCAACGCCTTTTCGGTGCGCGGTGCCCTGGTCCAGGTCGGCCCGCACGCCGTCGACCGCGCGCGCTGGGACTGGGCCGAGGTCGAGAACAACCCGTTCTTCTGTCCCGATCCGGTCGCCGCCGGCGAGTGGGAGAGCTTCCTGGACGGCGTCCGCAAGGCCGGCTCCTCGGCCGGTGCGGTGATCGAGACCGTGGCCACCGGTGTGCCGCCCGGACTGGGAGAGCCGGTCTACGGCAAGCTCGACACCGACCTTACGGCGGCAATGATGAGCATCAACGCGGTCAAGGGCGTCGAGATCGGCGACGGTTTCGCCGCCGCCTCGATCCCCGGTCACGAGGCCTCCGACGAGATGCGGATGCAGGACGGCAAGCCGGTGTTCCTGTCGAACCACGCCGGCGGCATCCTCGGCGGCATCTCGAGCGGCCAGGACGTCGTGGTGCGTTTCGTGGTGAAGCCGACATCGTCGATTCTGACGCCGCGCGCCTCCATCGACCGCTTCGGTAACGAGGTGGAGGTGGTGACAAAGGGCCGACACGACCCCTGCGTCGGCATCCGCGCCGTTCCGGTGGGCGAAGCGATGATGGCCTGCGTGCTTCTCGATCACCTGATGCGTCACGAGGCACAGGTCGGGCCGATCGGCTGACCGCCGCGAGCGTCCTCCGCATTCGACAGCGGCCCATGGCTGCCCGTATTGTGGCTGGGATTCCGGACCCGCCCGCCGAGGACCCATGCGCCGTTTCATCGTCGGATTCTTCGCCTCTATCGGGGTGCTCGCCATCATCGCCGTCGCGGCGTTGGTCGCCGCCGGGCTGTGGTGGGCAGACACGTTCGAGCGCGACGAGCCGCTGCCGCAGCGGGTCGTCCTGAAGCTTGAATTCTCCGGCGAGGTCGAGGAGTCCCCGGCCTATCCGGCGCTGGCCGGTCTGCTCGACGACGCGGCCCCCCTGTCGGTCCTCGATTACGTGGACGCGCTGGACCGGGCGGCGGCCGACGACCGCGTGACGGCCCTGTTCGCCGACCTCTCCAACCTGTCCCTCGGCATCGCCCAGGCGCAGGAGCTCCGGGCCGCAGTGTTCCGCTTCCGCAGCGCCGGCAAGACCGCCATCGCCTTCGCCGACAGCTTCGAGACGACGGGAAACGGCCCCTACTACCTCGCCAGCGCGTTCGACCGGATCTGGCTGCAGCCATCCGGCATGCTGGCCCTCACCGGCCTGCAGATGGAGTTCCCGTTCGCCGCCGGCCTTCTCGACCGGGCGGGCCTGCGCGCCGAGTTCGAGCAGCGCTACGAGTACAAGGGTGCTGCCAGCGCCGTCACCGCGTACCGCATGCCGGCAGCACTTCGCGAGAACATGACCCGGGTGGCGGAATCGCTGTTCGGCCAGGTGCTCAGCGGCATCGCCACCGCCCGCCGGCTCGGCGGCGGATCGGTCCAGGCCGTGGTCGACCGCGGTCCGCTGCTGGCGCGCGAGGCGGTCGCCAACGGGCTGATCGACACGCTCGGCTACCGCGAGCAGGCCCGCAACACCCTCGATGGCGAGGGCGTCACTGCCGGCCGCTACCTGTCCGCCGCCGGACGACCGCACGCGGAAGGGACGCGGATCGCGCTGGTGTATCTCGACGGCGCGATCATGCGGGGCGGCCGTTCCTTCGGCGGCCGCGACGACGCCGCATCCGGGCCGCTGGTCGAGGCACTCGACGCGGTCCGCGAGGACCCGGACGCCAAGGCGCTGATCCTGCGGATCTCCTCGCCCGGCGGCAGCTATGTCGCCTCCGACACCATCCGTCACGCCGTCGAGCGTGTGCGGGACAGCGGCCGTCCGGTGATCGTCAGTTTCGCGGACATCGCCGCATCGGGCGGTTATTTCGCCGCACTGGCCGCCGACCACATCCTCGCTCATCCGGGAACCCTGACAGGCTCGATCGGCACCCTGGGCGGCAAGATCAGCGCCGAGAAGCTGCTGCGCGACTGGGACGTCAATGTCGGGCGGATCAGCATCGGCGAGAACGCCGGCATGTTTTCGCCTACCGAACCGTTCACGGACAGCCAGCGCGACCGCCTGCGCCGCATGCTCGACGCGGTCTATGCCGACTTCACCGACCGGGTCGCCGAGGCCCGACGGCTGAACGACGACGAGATCGACGCCCTCGCCCGCGGCCGGGTATGGACCGGCGAGGACGCCCGCCGGGTCGGACTGGTCGATGCCGTCGGCGGCTATGCCGAGGCGATGCAACTGGCCCGCCAGTCGGTCGGCCTCGCTCCCGACGCGCCGGTCGAGCGCACGCGCTACCCTCTGGACGAGGATACCTGGGAACAGTTCCTGGATCTCATGCGCGAGGGAGACTTCGCCGCAAGCGTCCGGACCCTTGCAACACTGATGCGCTATGCGCACATCCTGGAGCGAGGGTTGGACCTTCTCGGCGCCGGACAGGATGCGGCCGCCGGCCGGTTGCAGACCCGCGCCCCGCCGGTCGTGATACAATGATGCCGTCCGGCCGCCGTCGGAGTCGGCCGTTCACCAGGAGACTGCCATGTCCCGATCCCCGGTTTCCGCGTTTCTGCTCGCCGCGCTGATGGTCGCCCAGACCGCGGCGGCGACGCCCCCCGCTCTGGCCGCCGCCGCGGACGAGACGAGTTCGACGAAGGAACGCAAGGAGGAGGAGAAGCAGCGCCGCAAAGAGCACAAGCAGTTCAATCGCGAGATCCAGTACCGCCGGGTCGTCGGCCCGAAGGTGCTACCCATCGGACCGTTCTCGATCTCGCTGTTCGTGAACGGCCAGCCGATGGAGGCGCGGATCCGCGTCGCCGTCCAGGCGATGACCGAACAAGACAAGATCACCCTCGACGGTCAGAAATGGGCGGTCAACGGCATCGTCTATCCGCTGGCGGTCCGACTGTTCGAGAAAGGCCGCCCGGACCGCGAGCAGATCGAACTGTTCAAGATGGAATCACGAACCCAGCTCTCGCAGCGCTACCCCGACATGATCGAGGAAGTGTTCATCGAGTCGCTGTTCTAGAACGTGAAATCACCTTCTAAAATAGCACCTTCAATCCATTTCACATGCCTATCCGCGATCGCGGGTTAGCCGGGGCGCGAGACGAGCACTCTCTCCCGTCTGAACGCAGCAGGACGGCGGGGATCGTCCGGCGCAGTGTCTCGCCGACCCGCGGCGCGTCCCAATGCCGGTCGCCGGTCAACAGGTCCCACATCTGAACCGACGACGCGGCCCAGAGATAGTCGGCCGCCTCGTCCACGCTCCACTCGGCGCGCAGGGCGCCCTCCCGCTCGACGGTGACGATCATCTCCCGCAGCCAGGAGCGCAGGTCCGTCATCCGGTCCTCCCAGGCGGAAGCGGCATCCACGTCGGTCGAGCGCAACCGGATCAGATCCCGCGCCACCGGCTGAATCCGGCTGACGAAGGCGAACCACGCCGCCAGCCAGGCATCCAGCCGCTCCTCCGCCGTCGGCTGACCCAGGGCCTCAGCGAAGCTCTCGCGGATCCGGAAACGATCGTCGGCGCGCTTGACCAGGGCCATCAGCAACCCACTCCGCGTCCCGAAATGCAGATAGACGGCCTGCCGGCTGATCCCTGCGGCGCGGGCGATCTCCGCCATCGAAACCTCCGCCCCCCGCGCGGCGATCAGTTCCCAGGCACGGTCGAGAACCTCCCGCCGGGTGAGGGTGGATCGCTTGTTTGTTGACATGTGTAAAGATCTCTTTAACTTGACGCGCGTCAACAAAGGAGATCCCGCCATGACCGTCAAGCCCGCGACGCGCCCGTCCGCCGATCAGTTTCTGTCCTGGTACGGCGACGGCAGCGACGGGTCGGCGCCGACCCCGGCCCTGTGGATGCGACTGGTCGACTGGCCGGCGGACACGCCGATCACCCTGATCAATCTGTTCAAGCTCCGCGACGCCGCCGAGTATGGAAACGGCGACGAGGGCGGCTCGGGCCAGGAGGCATTCTCGCGCTATGCCGCGGTCAGCATGCCGACCATGGAGCGCGTCGGCGGGAAATTCCTGCTGGTCGGCCCGTATCAGGGCATGTTCCTCGGCGCGGACGAGGATTGGGACCTGATCGCCATCGGCCAGTATCCGACGGTCGAGGCCTGCCTCGCCCTGTACGGCGACCCGGCGTACCGCGCCGCTTTCCAGCACCGCACGGCGGCCTGCGCGCGCCAGAAGGTGATGATCTGCGGCAGCTAACGGCTGAGCGCAACGATCTCGCAGAACGGCGAGTGCTTCGAGACCACCTGGTCGTCGGACCGCTCCAGGATGTCGGCCTGGGCCGTGTGGAAGCCCTGGCGCTGCAGCAGCCGGACAACCTCGACGATGTAGTCGGTGTCGGCCCGCACCTCGCCCTCGTCGAAAAGCGCCCGGGCCAGCACCGTGCCGAATTCGGTCAGCCGGTAGCAGGACAGCACCAGTTGCTTGTCCGCCTGATCGTGAGTGATGCGCAGCGCCTTGTCGGCATAGAGCAGGTTGGTCGAGAACCGGTCGTCGCGCTGGCTCTGGAACACCCGGTTGAGGTCCCGGTTGGTGCGCACCAGCCCGTATTCCTCGAGCAGAAGAATGTCGTCCGAGGTCAGGTCCTTGCCGTCGAAGAAGGTCTGTTCGAGACGGACCACGAAGTTGTTCACGGCGAAGGCGGCGAACCGGCGGAACAGGGCGAGCCCGGCCTTCGACACCCCCGGCAGTCGGGCCGGCACACTCCGCGGCACGGCCCCAGGGCGCCGAACCTCCTGAACCAGAAGACGGGCCCATAACCGGCTGAACTCCGGGTCGGCGGTGTCGGCGGCGTGGCTGAAGAAAGCCGCCGCCCAGTCCGGGTCGGGCGAGCCGTCGGCGACCGCATCCGGCAAGATGCGCAGAGCCCGCTGCAGGATCGCCTCAATGTTGCGCTGGCGGCGGCTCTCCACATGATCCAGGCGCTCGGAGGCACGAGTCGCCACGCCGCCATCCTCGAGCGGCACGGCGCGATTGAGCTGCAGGCCGCGGACCCAGTCGCGCTGGGCGGAGCCGAGTGCGACGACCACCATCTCGTTCAGCCGGGCAAGGGCGGCACCGATGGTCGGGGTGGCCGGTTTGGGCAGGCCCAGCCGCGGCGTCTCCGGCTCCGGCGCACTCGGTCCGGCCACGGTGCCGACCGGAGGCGGATCTCCACCGAGCGTGTTCATGCCACCTCTCCCGCCTGTGGACCGTCAGCCCCCATCGACGAAAAGCCTAACACAAGCGACTCGCCGCGATCAGGAATTCGACATTGCCTTCGGGTCCGGTGATCGGCGACGGCACGATGCCGTCGACCCTCCAGCCGTCCAGGGCGTCGAGCCAGGAGCGGGTATCCTTGCAGACGGCCTCGTGAACCGCCGGGTCGCGGACCACGCCGCCCTTGCCGACCTGCCCACGTCCGGCCTCGAACTGCGGTTTGATCAGCGCGACCAGCCGGCCGCCCGACCGCACCATGGCGAGCGCCGCCGGCAGCACCGTCTTCAGCGAGATGAAGCTGGCATCGCAGACGACGATGTCGACCGGGCCGGGTACATGCTCGCGCGACAGGTGGCGAGCGTTGGTCTTCTCGAGCACCACCACCCGGTCGTCGCTGCGCAGCTTCCAGGCGAGCTGGCCATGGCCGACGTCGACGGCGAACACCCGCTCCGCCCCTCCCTGTAGCAGCACGTCGGTGAAGCCGCCCGTGGAGGCGCCGACGTCGATCGCCGTCATCCCGGACGGATCGATCGCGAAATGTTCCAGCGCATGCGCCAGCTTCAGACCGCCACGCGAAACCCAGGGATGGTCCTGGCCGCGCACTTCGAGCGCGATGTCCTCGGCGACCTGCTGACCGGCCTTCTCGAGCTTACGCTCGCCGGAGAAGACTTTGCCGGCCATCACGAGAGCCTGGGCGCGCGTGCGCGATTCCACGAGGCCCCGGTCGACGAGGAGCTGGTCGAGACGGCGCTTCATCGGCGGCCCGCTGAAAGGGAGGTGACGGATATCATGCCGCCACCATACAACGCGGCCCCCGCACCGGCACACCCGCGACCCTCGGACGCAGACCCTCTCAGGCGATTGTTTGCATCCGGTCCATCGGTGATGCTCTGAGGGAAGCCGCCGCAAAGACGGTGCCCGCCAGAACGATCGCCGGAGGAAACCGCCCATGCTGCAGGACCGCTACGGGAACACGCTCTCCACCCGCTCGACCGCCGCCCGCGATGCCTATGTCGACGGCGTCGACCGCTTCCTTGCCGCGCAGTCCGGCGCCGAGGAAGCGTTCGAGGCCGCCGTGGCCGCCGATCCGGACTTCGCCCTCGGCCAGATCGGCCTTGCCCGGGTGCGCCAGGTCATGGGCCAGAGCCATGACTTCGCCGGTCCCCGCGACGCCGCGATCCGGCTGGCGGAACGGCTCGACGGCCGGGAGGCGGCGCATGTGGAAGCGCTCGGCCTGCTCCTGACCGGCAAGATCCCGGCCGGCTACAAACTGGTCCGCGCCCATGTGCTCGAGCATCCGCGCGATGCCATGATCGCGCAGACCTGCACCGGCGTTTTCGGCCTGATCGGTTTCAGCGGGCAGCCCGGCCGCGAGGCCGAACAGCTCGCCTTCACCTCCGCGCTCACGCCGCACTATGGCGAGGACTGGTGGTTCCTGTCCCAGCATGCCTTCTCCCAGGTCGAGGCGGGACAGACCGGGCCGGCGACCGAAACCATCGAGCGGGCCATGGCGCTGTATCCGAAGAACGCCCACGGCGCCCACATTCGCGCCCATGTCTACTACGAAGCCGGCGAGACCCAGGCCGGTGCCGACTACATGAACGCATGGCGGCGTGACTACGACAGGTCGGCGCTGCTGCACTGCCACATCGCCTGGCATGTCGCCCTCTGGGCGCTGGAACAGGGCGATCCCGAAACGATGTGGCGGGTCTACGACGCCGACGTCGCACCCGAGAGCGCCGGCGGGGGCACAGGCAAAGGCGCCTGGGGGCCGCCGATCAACGTGCTGACCGATGCCGCCGCCCTGCTTTACCGGGCCGAGCTCGCAGGTGTGGAGGTGTCCCCGTCACGCTGGAAGGCGATCAGCGACTACGCCATCGCGTGCTTCCCCCGCCCGTCCATCGGCTTCGTCGACGTCCATGCCGCCCTCGCCCATGCCATGGCCGGGAACGGCGAGGCGCTGGCCGGGATCATCTCCGGCGCCAAAGGGCCGGCCGCCGACGTGGTGAAGGAGCTGGCCGAGGGGTTCGGCGCCATCGCTGCCGGCAACTGGACCGAGGCGACGGCGCATCTGGCCGCGGCATCGACGGACCACGCGCGCATCGGCGGCAGCCGCGCCCAGCGCGATCTGGTCGAGTACGCCCTGCTGAACGCGCTGCTCAAGCAGGGCAAGGCCGAGGAGGCCCGCCTGCTGCTCGCCACCCGCCGGCCGATGAAGGTGGCGGCGCATGCGGTAAAAGGGATGGCCGCGTAGCCTGCCCCTGTTCCGCCTGTCGGTCCGCTAAGAACCAAAAAAAGCCGGAGAGCGTCAGAGCGCCCTCCGGCCATCCGGTGCCGCCCCCAAGCCTGGGCCGGGGAGAAACGGAGCGGTCTACTCCGCCGCGGCGTCCATCGGCGGTTCAATGACGCCGGTCTGCTCGGTGATGATGCCGTAGTGCTCGATCCGGCGGTGCTTGGCGTAGTTGAACACCGTCTCCTTGCCCATCTTCGCCAGATCCAGGTCGCAGGCGTAGGTGATGAGCTCGTCGCCGAGGCTGGAGGCCTGGGCCACCATCTCGCCCGAGGGCTGGATGATGCAGGAGCCGCCGATCAGCATGCAGCCGTCCTCGATGCCGGCCTTGGCCGTGCCGATGACGAAGCAGGAGTTCTGATAGGCGCTGGCCTGCATGACCAGGTGATTGTGGAACATCCGCAGGTGGTTCGGCTCCGGCGCGGAGGTATTCACGTCCGGCGTGTTGTAGCCGAGCATGATGACCTCGGCCCCCTTCAGGGACATCACCCGGTAGGTCTCCGGCCAGCGGCGGTCGTTGCAGATCGCCATGCCCATGATCCCGCCCATGGTGCGCCAGACCGGGAAGCCGAGATCGCCCGGCTCGAAGTAGCGCTTCTCCAGGTGCTGCCACGGGCGCTTGGCGTCGTACTCGGAATGGCCCGGCAGGTGCACCTTGCGGTACTTGCCGACGATCTTGCCGGTATCGTCCACCAGGATGGCGGTGTTGAAGCGGTGGCCGTCCTCGGTCAGCTCGGCATAACCGAGATAGAAGCCGATCCCGAACTCCTTGGCCTTGTCGAACAGCGGCCGGCACTCCGGCGTCGGCATTTCGCCGCGCTCGTAGTGCATGTCCATCTTGGAGATGTCCTCCTCGTAGTAGCGCGGGAAGAACGTCGTCAGCGCCAGTTCTGGGAAGACCACCAGGTTGGCTCCGCGCTCCTTGGCCTGCTTGAGCAGATCGATCATCCGGTTGACCGCGCTGACCCGCGATTCGTCGGGGGCGATCGGGCCCATCTGGGCGGCGGCGATGTTTACGATCCGGCTCATGGCGGTGCGGTCCTCGAAAGGTGATACGGTTGGAGCGATACTTTAAGACTACGACGCACCTGCGAAAAGAGGCGCAAAGCGGGTGACGGCCGGCGGGGCCGGGCTGCCCGCCACCGCACCGAATTTGCGCCGAGATCGCGCCGAGACTGCACCGAGACTGGGAGGCGACGAGCCGTGACGACCCCCGATATCCGCCTGGCCCTGGGTGCCGCCGTCGCCAATCCGGGCCATCCGATGGCGCTTGCCGCGTTGCTGCAATTCGCCGCCTCGCGCCACGAAATCCGACGCTCGCTCGCCGTGCTGAACTGGCTTGGCGTTCTCGGCGTGCCGACCGAGTCCGTCGCCCGTCAGCGCAGCATGCTGTCGCGGGTCGACCGGACCTTCCGCCACCGCGACGCGGTCGCCGAACAGACCGGACCATTCGAGACGCGGGAGGTGCCTGGGCTCGGCGCGTTGCGCTTCAGCACGGCAACCGACGCCGCGCGCGCCTTTCTCGCCCTGCTCGACCGAGAGGGGGATGGCTATGAACCCGGCGTCCTGCGCTACCTGATCGCCGCGGGGCGGCGCGGCGAGTTCGTCGCCGATATCGGTGCGCATGTCGGCTACTACACCACGGTCCTCGGAGCGGCGGGCGCGAAGGTCGTCGCCTGCGAGATGCATCCCGACCTACTGCTGGAGGTGAAGCGCAACCTCTGGGCCAACGAGTTGGACCGCGCCCACGTCATCAACGCCGCCGTCGGCAACTACGACGGTCTGATCTTCAACGTCCGCTTCAACCCGACACCGGGCCTGCGGGTCGAGGATCCGATCGCCACCGCGCCGCCGAACGCGTTGGACAAAGCACTGTACGACCCGGTGCCCTGCCTGAGACTCGACACTCTGTTCGCCCGCGAGGGCGCGATCCCGGACCTGGTGAAGATCGACATCGAAGGCTACGAGTTCGAGGCGTTGAAGGGCGCCGCCGGACTGATCGCCGGGGGCCGCACGCGGTTCCTGATCGAGTTTCACCCCCACGTCGTCGCCGATTTCGGCCACAAGCCGGTAGAGATCCTCGCGATGGTTCCCGACGGCTGGCGGCGCGAGGTGCTGGAGGATGACGGGACCCGTCGTCCGATCGACCCCTCGGGGCGGGACTTCGTACACGATCCGTCGGTGGAGAACGTGAAGCTGCTGTTCTGCCCGCCCGGCTACACCGAACCGTCCGGATAGTGGCGGTCGAGGAACCAGTCGGGAATCTGCGGCCGCGTCGCCAGAGCCGCCCGCGCACGTGAGAACAGGGTGTCGGGAAACGCGACCCGACCGGTCCGCCGATCGAAGTGCGCGACCATCATCTCCGCCGCCTGCGCCAGGTCCTCCGCCGTGTTGTCGGCGAGGACGAGGTCGTGCAGGACCGCGTTGGACGCCTCGAGGATGTCGGCGTGCTCGCGGGAGAACACCTCGAACGGCACCGTCTCGCCCGACACCGCCTTCAGCACCTTTGGCAAGGCCACCGTCGTTGGCGTGCAGACCAGATGCGCCAGGGTCGGAAAGTTGGTGAACAGGACCGGCCGGCCGAACATCAGCGGAATGAAGGACATCCCCGAGGACGTCCCGATGTGGAAGCTGCACCGACTGGCCAGGTAGACATCCATCCGGTCCGACTTCGCGGCGGTGAACGGATAGTCGACCAGTCCGTCGATCGCTGGCGCCGGCGCCATCGAGGAATCGCCCAACCGAACCACCCTGAAACCAGCCGCCACTAGCCGGCGGACCGCCGCGCCGTAGGTGTCGAACCGGGCATCGCGCAGCCGCATCATCGACCCGAGATTGTCGTTATATCCGCCCTCCCGAACGTGGACCGTGACGATGGGATCGTTCGGCCCGATGCCGAGACCGGCGAGCGCCTCCACGCCGTGCGCCGCGAGGTCGGGATCCGGCGTCAGGAACGGCGACGCGCCCGTCCAGCGCCGCGCCGCCTCGGAGACCAGCTCGCTCATGGTCGCGCTGCCGCCCGCCGCCAGAGCGTAGCGTTTGCGCGCGCTGATCATCTCGGCGTAGGCGATGCCCGGCGGCATCTCGTCGATCATGCGCGGCTCGAACCGCTCCCACAGGGCGGGGTTTCGGGTACTGCCCTTGAGCATCGCGATCGCAGGCGCCTGGATGTATCCGGCGTCCCGCAGGGTGAGCAGCGTGGCGGCATAGGCGAAATGGCCGACATTGCTGCTGAAGGTCGAGGACAGGATCCACCGGTCCCCCTGGGCACGCCAGACCTCGTCGATCTGACGGCGCAGTTCCGACACCCGCAACGCCTCGTCCGCCGCCCGCAGACTGAGCAGATGGGACTCCGCGCCGTCCAGCATGGTGCCGACGAACACCATGCCCTGGGTCTCGTTGACCGGCGGCATCGACAACTCGCCGTCGACCAGGCACTCCTTGAGCCAGACCGCGAAGGGCGGATACAGCGCCCGGGCCCTCGGCGAGTTCGTCAGCGTCTCCGGATCGGGCAGTCGGCCGCGCGTGGCGATCAGAAAGACCGCGAGATACTCGAAGACGGTGACGAAATAGGCGAACCGAAACACGTACTTCAGCAGCCCGGCGGCCTCGTCCGCCGTCACCTCGCCCCGGTACAGGGCCAGGAGAATGCGCCGGGCGATCATGCGCTCGTCGCCGGCGTGCTGGATGATGAACTTTCGCAGGGTGTCGATCGGAAGCATCAGTCTCGAAGCCGGGCGGAAGCGTCGCCTCGACGATACGCGTATGCTAGGATTCTACCTAATGTGAAGAGTCTTCCGGATCCGGGACATGACTGATTTCAAAACGAAGATGCAGGCACGCCGGATCGCGGTTGAGGATCCGACTGACGTCTCGGCCCTCGCCGGCGGCTACTGGCCGCCCTTCGACCGGGCCGAAATGATGAGAGTGCCACTCGCGCTGAGGCGAATCGCGGCCCTGGGCATGTGCGTCGGACGAATGCCCGAGCAGGTTCTTTCCCCGCGGTTCCTGCTTTGGCGGTTGCAGGAACTGGCGAAAGTCTTCACGGAGCGCACGGGTCGGTATCGGAGCGCGAAGGAGTGGTCGCTGACGCTGTCGAACGGCAAGACCGTCCGATTCCCGCTCGACGATCCGTCGGCCGTCGTCTTCAAGGAGATGGCCGGGAACTATGCGCCATACTACGAGAAGGCGATGGCGGACTATCTCATCGACCATCTCGAACCGGGCGACGTCTTCGTCGACGTCGGCGCCAATGTCGGATACGTCAGCGCCGTGGCCGCCACGACCGGAGCGGCGGTGTTCGCCGTGGAGATTCAGCGCGAACTGATCTCGCAGATCGAAGCGATGGCGACCCTCAACGAATTCGATCTGGTACGCGCCTTGCATATGGGAATGTCGTCGGCAAACGGGCTGTCCTCGATGTGGCGGACCGGGATCAACTTCGGCGCCGGGCTGGAGGGCGAGACCGTTCGCGCCATGCAGGACGAACCGCGTTCGATTGCCGACGACTTCGTGCCGATGATGGTGCTGGACGACGTGTTTGTAGGCGAGGCGATGCGACCGAAGATCGTCAAGATCGATGTTGAAGGACACGAGATCGACGTCCTCGCCGGCGCGCGACGTCTGATCGAGGAACACAGGACGACCTTCATCGTCGAGTATCACGCCCACCTGATCCCTCTCTTCAACCGGAGTGCGGATGAACTAACCGCGTCCTTCGGAACCGATGGGTGGGCCTGGTCCCAGTTGACCGATGACGGGCTGATCCGCATCAGCGGCATGGAAGATGTGAAGCCGGACGAGCGCGATCCCAATCCAAAGCTCGTCTTCGAACCCATCTGAGGCGCCATGCCAGAACCCAACCTCACCTCTACTGCAACCGATCAGGCGATGCCCGGTCCCCCGGTCTCCGGGGCGCGGCGCATTCCCCTGCCCCGCGGGAGGAGCGCGCGGTGACCCCCGGGAGCCTCGACGTCGCCATGATCAACCGCCCGTTCCTCAATTTCTATACGAGCCACGGGATCTCACCGGTACGCCAGGACATCTCCGACCTGACCGCTCATTTCAGGCGGCGTGGCGCGCTGTATCACAGCCTCGGCCTGCCACCGATCGCGGTACGCGGCCGCCAGGTGCTGGAACTCGGACCGGGGACCGGACAGAACGCCCTGGCGACCCTGTCGTACGACCCCGCCAGCTTGACCCTGGTCGACGGCAACCCGAGCAGTCTGGACGCCTGCCAGCGCAATCTGTCACCACACATCGACGGCCGGACCGATATCCGCTTCATCCAGTCGCTGATCGAGAACTTCCAGAACGACACCACCTACGACATCGTCCTGTGCGAAGGCGTCATCCCGTTCCAGGTCGATCCGGTCACCTTCGCGCGGTCGCTGTCCCGCTACGTGGCGCCCGGCGGTGTCCTGGTGATCACCTGCATCGACGGCGTCCAGTTCATGGGAGAGACCACCCGTCGGCTGATCGCCGACAGCCTGATCCCGTTCGACACGCTGGCGCGTCAGCGTCACGACGCCCTACGGGCGGTCTTCGCGCCGCATCTGAACAGCCTGCGCGGCATGACCCGATCGCATACCGATTGGATCTACGACAATCTGCTGATCCCCTATACCGGGCGCCTGTTTGGTATTTCGGACGCCATCGCCGCCCTCGGTGACGAGTTCGACATTCTTGGCGCCTCTCCCGATTTCGCGGTGGACTGGCGCTGGTACAAGACGATGACGAACGGAGATCCGGGCTTCAATGCCGTGTTCCTGGATCAGTATCGTCGCAACATCATGAACTTCCTGGATTATCGGGTTGTCCTCCCGGCGCAGGACGAGACCGTCGGTTCGCGTCTGCTGACCCTGGCGGACAGCCTGTTCGACATCACCGTCGACATGGAAACACGGGCCGCGAACGATCGCCTGCCGGAGGTCCTGGGAATCCTGGACGAGATCGTCGGCCTCATACCGCCGGACAATACGGTTACACGCACCAGCCTTCGGGAACTCCGCGCATTCCTCACGAACCCGTCGCTTGGCGCTGCGATCGGCGGGCTGAATTCGTTCTCGAGCTTTTTCGGCAGGGGCCAGCAGTACCTGAGCTTCGCACGCCGCACCGATCACCCCTGAAGTCGGGTAGGGGAGACGCGATCACAGGCCGCTTGCAGCAAATCGGCCGGGGGGCCTGTCTACCGTACCGGGGCGATCGCCGGAGCGATCTTGAGGATCGAATTGGCGAACACCGAGCGGGTCTCCGCGACCTCGGCCTCCGGAACGGCGAGCCGACCGGTGGCCGGATCCATGCTGTTATCCATGAACATGGCTGCGTCCAGCAGTTCCTCCGGCGTGTTGTTCACGTAACTCGCATTGAGGAAATCGGCGTCGCACCGTTCGAAGATCCAGCCGTAGCGGTTGCAGTACTCCGGCATCGTAACCCTTTCGCCATCCGCTCCTAGCAGTCCTTTTGGCAAGGTCACCACATTCGGGGCGCACACCACATGCGCCATTGCCGACCAGTTGGAGAACAGGACCGGTCGCCCGAACATCAGTGGGATGAACGACATGCCCGACGACGTCCCGATGTGGAACCAGCACCGCGACGCCAGGTATACGTCCATCCAGTCCGATTTCCGGTCCGTGAAGGGATAATCGATCACACCGGGCCAGTCCGGCAGCGGCTTCATCGTCTCGTCGCCAAGCCGCACGACCGCGTAACCGCGCTCGACCAGATAGCGCGTCGCCAGTTCATAGCTCGCGATGTCGGCGTCCCGTGGAGCCATACGATCGGCAACCTCGGAATAGTAGCCCGACTCACGGACATGCAGGGTGACGACCGGAGTGCCGTCGGCGATACCCAGCTCCGCAAGGCCCGCCTCTCCCCGCTCCCGGGTCTGAGAGTCTATGGTCAAGAATGGCCGTTCGTTCGCCCAGTAGGTGGCGGCCGCACTCACCACCTCGCTCATCCGCATGCTGGAGCCGTCCGCCAACCGGTGCCGCTTGAACCCGCTGATCTGCTCGATGAACTGTGTTTCCGGCGGGGCACTGTCGACGATGTATTCGGCGAAGGCCCGGTACATGAACGCGTTCATCGTCTGACCGCTCAAAGCCTTGATCGGCTGTCCGGTAAGGTGCCCCCGGCGGTTCATTTCGATGATGCTGGCGAAGTACGCGAAATGGCCGATGTTGTGCACGTAGCTGGACGAGAATATCCAGTCGGCCGACTGCGTCTGATAGAAGCGGTCGATTGTCGAGTGGAGTTGAGAGGCCGCTTCCGCGACATCGAACTCGCACAGGCTGGAGAAGTGGCGAACCACGCCCTCCAGAATCTGCGACACCAGCTTCGATGCCTGCAGCCCCCCGAACGGCGGCAGCGACGGCTTGCTGCGGACCAGGCAGTTGAACAGCCACTCCGAGACCGCCGGATACAACCGGTCGACCAGTTCGAGACGACCGAACTCGGCGCGGTCGGGGGTCCGGCCGTTGGTTACGATGGCGTAGACGCAGGCGTACTCGAACACCTCTACACAGTTAGACAGCTTGAAGACGAAACGCAGGTAGCGGGCTTGCCCGGCGGCATTGAGCTCGCCGTCGCGCAGCGCCAGCAGGACCCGGCGGGCCACGGCCTGCCGGTCGTTGAGATGACGAAGGATGTAGCGATCCAGGTCGGCGATCCGCTCGCGTGGCGCCATGGTCAGAACGTCTCCCCTCTACCCGCGTTCCGCCGCAGCAGACCTAGCCTTCGATCTTTCCGGTGATGGGGTTGAACGGGGTCGGGAAGCGGCCGGACGGCTTGATGTAGTCGTACGGCGCGCGGGCCAGGAACCGGCCCCAGCCGGCCTCGCAGCCGACCTCGCCCTCGCTCCAGACCACCTTGCCCCGCGACAGGGTCACCGACGGCCAGCCGGTCACCGCCATGCCTTCGTAGGGGGTGTAGTCGGTGTCGTGGTGCAGCATGTCCTGGCTGATGGTGACCTGCTTCTCGGCGTCCCAGATCACGATGTCGGCGTCGGCGCCGATTCCGATCCGGCCCTTCTGCGGATACAGGCCGAACAGCTTGGCCGCATTGGTCGAGGTGATGGCGACGAAGGTCTGCAGGTCGATCCGGCCCTTCACGACGCCCTCGGAGAAGGCGATGGGCATGCGCGTCTCCAGCCCGGGCACACCGTTGGCGATCTGACTGAACGGCGCGTTGTCGCCGGCCCAGAACTTGCCGTCCGGCGTGTCGATGTTGTACGGCGCGTGGTCGGACGTGACATTGCCGATCGTGCCGAGACGGACGTGGTTCCAGAGCGCCTCCTGATCGGCGACCGAGCGCGGCGCCGGGGAGCAGAGGACCCGGGCCCCGACCCGCTGGTCGTCGCCGTCCAGGTCGTCGGCGGTCAGCACGAAATACTGCGGACAGGTCTCGGCGAAGACCTTCACGCCGCGGGCCTGGGCGCGACGGATCTCCTCGGCCGCCTCCTCGCAGGTGACGTGGAAGATCTGAATTGGCAGATCCATCAGCTCCGACAGCATGATGACCCGCTGGCACGCCTCGCGCTCGACCAGGGGCGGCTTGCACCAGGCGTGGTACTTGGTCTGACCGAAGCCGTTTCCGATCAGCTTCTCGGTCATGTACATGATCGCGTCGTGGTTTTCGGCATGCACGCAGACCAGCGCCTGGTGGCGGCGCGCGGTCTCGAAGATCCGCAGGATCTCCCGGTCGTCGACCCGGTTCTTCGGATACGTCATGAACAGCTTGAGCGAGCGGTGGCCGGCCTCGATCAGGGCCGGGATCTCGTCGTTCATCACCGCATCCGAGGGATCGTTGATGATGATGTGGAAGCTGTAGTCGATGCAGGCTTGCTTCGCCTTCTCGTGATAATCCTCGACCATGTGGGTGACGCCCTTGCCCTTTTCCTGGGCGGCGAAGGCGATCACGGTCGTCGTGCCACCGCAGGCGGCCGAGCGGGTGCCGCTCTCCCAGGTCTCGGCGTTCTGCCCGCCGCCGGAGGACGGTTGCTCGATATGGCAGTGGCTGTCGACGCCGCCGGGCAGGACATAGCGGCCACCGGCATCGATCGTGCGGGAGGCCGAACCGGAAAGGTCCTCGGCGAGCGCGACGATGCGCCCGTCCCTGATGCCCACGTCGGCCTTCTGCGTGTCGGCCGCGTTGACCACGGTTCCGTCCTTGATGATGACGTCGAAATCGCTCACCGCTGTACTCCCGAAAATGTCTGCAGGTCGTTGCAGGAATTTAAGCACGCCGCACTGGGGCGGCCCAAGGGGCGACTTGCCGCCAAACGCCGGGTTCCGGCGTCACGCGCCGCGCGGCGGCTCGAACACGAGCTTGGGGTTCGGATCGCGGATGTCCGGCACGACCTCGTCCATCGAAGCGAGCGGCACCAGGGCGTCGTCGGTCAGCTGCGAAAGCCGCCATCCCGCCGGTACCAGCGCCGCCAGATCCTCCGCCGAACGGCCGTAGGAACGCACGAGATGGGGATGGAACTCCACGACGAACGTGGTCGTCCCGCGCGCGATCAGGTTCCGCGCGCCCTCGAGTACGCCGATCTCGTGCCCCTCGACGTCGATCTTCACCAGTTTCGGCGCCAGGAGGTCGCTGTCGAACAGCAGATCCAGCGTCATGACCGGGACATAATCGTTCAGGACGGACGCGGGATCCTCGCCGAGCATCTTGCGCTCGAGGGCGGTCTCCAGCTTCTGCCCGGGCGAGAGGTGACCGCGCATGGCGACGGACAGCCCGGGCCGCTGCGAGGCCCCGACATGCAGGGCTCGCAGCAGATCGAAGCCGTTGACGGTGGCCACCTGCTCGATCAGCGGAATGAGTTCCCGCTGAAACTCGATGGCGAACACCGTAGCGCCGGTCGTCGCCGCCATGGCGGACACGTAGCCGACATGGGCGCCCACATCGACGAAGATGTCGCCGGGTCCCACCGTCCGGTCGATCAGCTCGAGCATCGGCCGCTCGTACAGGCCGGAGGATCCGTCGATCAGTTCCTTGAAGGCGACCGCCGCCTGGGTCTCCAGCGGGAACGCGATCTCCTGGCCGTTCGGGGCCTTTGCCCGCCATGCCTTGGCGGCGCGATACCGCTGCATGCGGACCTGCAGGTTCTCCAGAAGCGCCCGGATCCGCGCGTCCATATAGACCAGGGCCGAGCTCTGCCCGGCCAGGACCTTCAGCCGGTTCAGCAACCGCCCCGCCCGCGCCAGTTCTCCCCGCGTGCGCGGCGGCCAGACCGCCGCCCTCAGATCGTCGGCGCTGGACGGGTCCCGCAGCACCGACCGCCTGGCGGCGGCGCGCAGCGCCGCCGGGTTCAGATCCCCGCTCACGTCACCGTCACTCCCGGTGCGGCCTCGACTGGCCGGATGTTAGCACGCCCGCCCGCCGGGCCGATCCCTCAACCGACCGCGCGCGCCAGCAGATCCGCCGCCTCGTTCAACAGCGCCTGCTGGGCCTCGGCATAGCGGCTACGGTCTGCCTCGTCGGGAATCGACCCGAGGTTGGCGTCGACGTTCAGCAGGATCGACCGGCAGGATGCCTCGAGCAGGTTCGCCCCGGCGAAGACGTCGCTCATGATGGTCGGACGGCAGATCGCCCGCGCCTCGACCGCGATCTTCAGCCCCTCGATACAATGGGCCGCCGCGGCGACCGGCACGGCGGTGGAATTGACCGCCGCCCGCCCCATGGCGGCCTTGCGCGCGGCGACCTCCTCCTCCGTCCCCTTCGGCATTTTCAGCGTTGCCATATACGAGGAGAACGACTCGATATCGGCGACGAAACTCGCCTTGAGCTCGGCAATCACGGTGCGGCCGCGCTCGATGAGGGCGACGAACGCCGTCGTGTCCTCGGCCTTCTTGATCGACACCTCAAGCGCCATGACGACCAGGCCCATTCCGGCGGCAGCGGTGTAGGCGCTGACCGAGCCGCCACCGGGAACCGGCGCGTCGCTGGCGATGGCCTCGAGAAAGGCGCCGATCGGCTGGTCGAAGGTCGTATCGTCGGTCATCATTGCCCGAGCCCCTGGAGGTTCATGCATTTCAGGAGATTGGCGAAGATCAGGGCCGAGGTGACGCGACCGACGCCGCCGGGCACCGGAGTGTAGGCATGGACCGCGTCGGCCGCGTCGGCATCGAAGTCCCCGACCAGCCTGTCATCCTTGTAGGCGATCCCGGCATCGACGACGACATGGTCCGACGTCACGTTCCCGGCGTTCAGCAGCCCCGGACGTCCGGTGGCGGCAAACACCACCCGGCACGGCGCGATCGCCGCGCCAAGGTCGGCCGTGCGGCTGTGGGCGACGGTGACGGTGGCGCTTCGGTTGATGAGCATCGCCGCCAACGGTTTGCCGACGGTCGGACCGCGCCCGACCACGGCCGCGCTGACGCCCGCCAGCGGCCCCACGGTCTCGGCCAGCCGGATACAGGCCTGAGGCGTCGCCGGGCAGATCGCCTCGGCCTCGCGGTTCTGCTGGATCAGTCCCTGGTTCAGGGTGGTCAGGCCGTCGACATCCTTGTGCGGATCGAGGATGGACAGCACCCGGTCATGGTCGAGGCCGTCGCGCACCGGAAGCTCCACCATCACGCCGTGGATCGCCGGATCGTCGTTTGACCGACGGATCAGGTCCTCGAACGCCGCCTGATCCCGGTCGGCGCCGAATTCCACCACTTCCATCGCGATGCCGAGGGTACCGGCCTGCTTCACCTTGGAGCGGACGTAGGACAGCACCGCCGCATCGTCGGTGGCGACGATCACCCGGATGGTGGGCTCGACTCCGTTCGCCTTATGCGCCTCGACCGCGGCGGCGACCTCCGCCCTGATCCCATCGACGATGCCCTTGGCTTCGATCTTCATCGGCTTTCCCCGTCTCAGCTCGGCGATCACGCCGTCCGCATAGCGCGCCTTTTAGCGCCGCCGTGGCGCGAGCGCGACCCCCGGTGTCGGAATGGGACCGCCGGCGTCCGACCGTCACCGGCCGCGGGCAAGCCGCATGACGAGGACGAGCACGATGCCGTAGAGTACATGGCCGACCAGCGCGACCCAGGTGATGCCAGTGAAGTTCAGGAAGAACGGCAGGCCTGCAACGGCGGTGACGCCTCCGATGGCGAAGACCCAGAGTCCGAACCCGTAGATCGCCGAGGGCAGGAACCAGCCGCCAACTCCGCCGGTCACCCGATCCCACGCGGGCTTGAAGACATAGAGCCAGCCGACCGGGTAGCCGACCAGTCCGACCAGATAGAAATGCACGAAGTAGCCAGCGAAGTCGTTCGCCGGCAGTCCCAGGGCGCCAAGCAGGCTGCGCGCCAGGCCATGAGGCGACAGGCTCGCCCATCCGATCGCGGGACTGACGAGTTGGCCCCAGATGTCGAAAGCGGTGGTCGCAGCGGCACCCGCCAGGAACATCAGGCCCAGCGTCGCGGCATCGAGCGGCGGAATACGGGAGGTTCGGGGCGATTGGGCGTCTTCCATCGGTATAACGAGCTCCTGGCTGCAAACGTCCGGATGTGGACACTGCCCGCCAAATGGCCCGACCTCACCAATGGTTACGCGATCCTCCCGACGATCGTCTCCGTCACCCGGTCGACACGTCGCGCGAAGAGATCGCCCTGCGGTCGATCGCCCCGCGGTCGGTCCGACTCTGGTCGACCGCCTTGCCCAGCGCCTCGACCAGCCCGTTCACGTCGATCGGCTTGGTCAGATAGTCGAAGAACCCAGCCTCCCGCCCCCTGGCCACGTCCGAGGGCATCGCGGCCGCGGTCAGTGCGATCACGGGAATGTCGCGCGTGGTCGCATCGGTCTTCAGGCGTCGGAGCACCTCGTAGCCGTCCATTCCAGGGAGATGCAGGTCCAGCAGGATGATGTCCGGCAGGATGCTGCGCGCCAGGTCGAGCCCCAGGGAGCCCGACGGCGCGGTATAGAGCTCGGTTTCCGGCAAGGTCCGCACGATGCTCTCCATCAGGCGGACGTTCGCCGGATTGTCCTCGACGTACAGGACCGAGCACTGAAGCTCCGCTTTCTCGGTCGCCGGCCTGCCGAGCGCCCGGCTGGTCATCCCCTGAACGTGCTCCGTCGCCGCGGGAAGGTCGATCCAGAATGTGCTGCCCTCGGTCGGAACACTGGAGAAGCCGATCTCGCCGCCCATCGCCTCGGCGAGCTTCCGGCACAGGGAAAGGCCGATACCGAAGCCCTCCACCGAGGTGTATTCGGCACCGAGGCGGTTGAACGGCTCGAACATCCGCGACTGAAGCTCGTACGGAATGCCAAGGCCATCGTCCTCGACAGCGATCCTGATGTCGGCTCCGGCGCGACGACAGTGGACAGTCACCGAACCGCCGGCGTTGTTGTACTTCACGGCGTTGGACAGAAGGTTGAGCAGCACCTGGCGCAGGCGCTGGGCGTCGGCCAGGATCAGCCCGTCGAGCAGCAGGTCGCCGACGGTGATGGTGACGTCCGCCTTCGATGCGATCGGCTTCATGGTCGTCACCGCGTGACCGATGACGTCGAGCGGGCTCACAGGCTCGATGGACAGCTTCATCCGGCCACTCTCGATACCGGCGAGATCGAGCAGTTCGTTGACCAGGTTGAGCAGGTGATCGCCACCCTTGATCACATGGTCACAGTACTCCACCTGCTCTTCGGTGAGGGTCCCGGCACTCTGGATCTTCAGCATCTGGGCGAAGCCGATGATCGCGTTCAGCGGGGTGCGCAACTCGTGGCTCATGCGCGCCAGGAAATCGGACTTCGCCCGGTTCGCGGCCTCCGCCTCGGCACTCTTCTCCCGAGCCTCGACCGCACTGCGCTCCGCCGCTTCCCGGGCGCTCCTGAGCAGGTCCGCCTGCTCCTGCTGATGGGTGACGTCGCGCGAGACGGCAATGAACTCCCGCGCCGCCCCGGTCTCGGGATCGACGGCCAGCCGTGCCCGCTTCTCGATCCAGATCCATGCGCCGTCGCGGCGCCGGAACCGGTAGAGCGCCGTTGTCGCGCCGTCGCGCCCCAGGCCTTCCCGGTCATTGATCTTGTCGTACTCACCCAGATCGTCCGGGTGGATGCGACTGCGCACGGAGATCGCCTGCAGTTCGTCGGGTCTGTACCCGAGAATCCGTTCCGCCGCGGGTGAATCGTAGAGGCGCCGTCCATCCAGGGCGATGCGCGAGATCACGTCGCTCGCATGCTCGGCGATTAGCCGGAACAGGGCCTCCCGGTCCGCGATCTCCCGCTCCGCCGCGCGACGCGCCGTGACATCGGTATAGGTTCGCACGACTCCGCCATCGCCGATCGGCAGAGTCCTGATTTCCAAACAGCGACCCTCAGCGGTCGTGCGCTCGTAGGTGGTCAGGCGATCGCGGACGGAAGACGGCTCGGTCTTGTTTCGCTCCTCGTCGCTCAGGTTCGCGAAATCACCGCGGGCTTCCTGGAACGCCAGGACATCCCGGGCATGGGGCGGCGACTCGAACATCTCCTCCGGCAGGTCCAGAAGGTCGAGCGCCCGGGAGTTGTGGACCTGCAGGAATCCGTCGCGGTCGACCATCAGCAGGCCCTGATCCATGTTCTCGAGCGTGAGGTGCAGTAGGTCCGCGACCTGGCCATGGGCGCTCTCGGAGGCGACCGCCCGATCCTTGGCCTCCTTCAGTTCCCTTGCCATGCGTCGTTGATCCGCCAGCACCGACGAAATGGGCAGGGCCGTCAGCGTCGCCGTGGCGGCGAAGGCCTGGAGCAGCAGAACGCGCTCCTGCATCGGCGCGTCCATGAGCGCCAGCGGACCGATACCGAACAGTGTCGCCGAGAGCGCGACGGCGCCGACCGCGACAACGCAGATGGTCGCGCCGGCGAGGCCCAGGTAGAGCGCGGCGAGCGCGAGGGGAAAGGAGACCACGAAGAGCAGCGGTATCGCGCTCTGGCTGAAGACAAGGATCGCCGACAGTACGGCCAGCGCAAAGATCAGCACGGTCTTGAGAAGCGCCTCACGCGACAAGAGGCCCCTCACAGCGTCACCCTGGAGCGAACGGACGAGGGGCACGACGATCAGCAGCCCAAGAACATTGGCGGGATACCAGAGGCGCAGAACGTCGAAGAACGGCGCGCCGACCGTCGTCGAGAGCACGCCCGCCCCGAAGATTGCCGAAAGCATGGTAGGCGGCCCAACGGCGATCGCGACGAAGACGGCCAGCGACCGGGTGCCTGTCAGATCATGTTGGTTCGCGAAGAGCCGGAACAGCAAGGCGAACAGGACCGCTTCCAGAACGTTGGCGGCCGACAGGCCGAGCGACACCACGTGCGGATTCCCCGCGACCACGTTCGAGGCAACGAACCCGGCGAACGCCCCCGCCAGCAGCCATGGCCAGCGCCTCGCCGGTTGATCGATTAGGGCGCAGGCCAGGATGGCGTTCGAGAACCAGATGACCGCAATGAACTCGGTCTCCCGCGACAGGGAGACCCCGGCCCAGGCGGACAGGAATACCGCCGCGCCGACGGCCAGGGTGATCGCCCAGGTGGTGGCCGTCCAGGAATTGGACCGCCTCTCGCGAGAATGCGCGCTGTCGATGAGCGTGTGCTCCACCATCACCAGGTGTCCTGAACCCGAGAGTGAATCTACGCAAAATTTAGTCCAAAACAGATTAATTAACGGTGAACGGGCGACGGGCCGCAGGCGAAGACGGGCGGCACCGAATGGCGCCGGAAAGGGGACGGCGCATCGGCCAAACGCACGATGGGCGGCTGCGCCGCCCATCGTCGCGGTCCGGGACTCCTGCCCGGCCGACGCCCTGAAAAGACTGGAAAACCGGTCGGTCAGACCGGCGATACGCGGATCAATCCGCCGTCGGGAACACCATCGGGGTCATGGTGTCGATGTCCCGGGACGCCCAGTCGCGCTGGCGCACTCCCGAGACTGTGATCTGCTGATACTCGTTCAGCTTGGCCGAGGCGTCGGCGACGTCGATGCGCTGCACCTCGCCCTTCGAGACCACCTTCTCGCCATGGACCCAGACGTCCTCGACGGCGCGGTCACCGGCCGAATAAATCAGGCTGCGGATCGGGTCGCGCAGCGGCTGCATATACGGGTGGCCGCAATCGACCACCACGAAGTCAGCCTTGCAGCCGGGTTCGAGCCGGCCGATGTCGTCGCGTCCGATCAGGGCGGCGCCGCCGGCCGTCGCCGCATAGAAGATCTGCTCGGTGGTCGCGTTGGTGAAATCGCCGGCCATCAGCCGCCCGGCGATCATCGCCACCTCCATCTCGTGCAGGAAGTTGTGCGGGAAAGTGTCGGTGCCGAGGCCGAGCGGAATGCCCGCCTCCATGTACCGGCCGACGTGGTTCAGCGCGATGCCGCGGCGCCAGAACACGTTCGGACAGTGCGCAACGCCGGCTCCGGACGCCACCAGCCGGCCGAAATCGTTCGCCTGCGGCCAGTGCAGCCAGGGATGGTCGTTCAGAAAGATGCCGTGGGCGACGATGGTGCCGTCGGTCAGCACCCCGAGATCGTCCAGCCATTCGATCGGCGTCATGCCGTGGCGATGGGTCATCTCGTTGAACTCGACCACGCTCTGGGCGGCGTGGATGTGCATGGTGATGCCGCGATCCATCGCCTCCTTGTGGGAGGCCTGGATCAGCTCTGCCGTGCAGGTGTCGATCTGCGATGGGCCCATCATGCCGGACATGCGGCCGGACGGATGCGCGTCCGCCTCGTCGATGGTCGCCATGGCACGCTCCATGGCGCGCTCGCCGGCCGCCTCGTCCCAGTCGTACACCACGGAGTGGCCGTCCTTGGTGGTCCAGGACGCGGAGCGGTACATCGGGCACAGCACGCCACGGATACCGGTCGAGGCCACATCCTCGACCCAGCCGTCGCGGGCGATCGACAGGTCGCAATAGGTCGTCACGCCGCTCTTCAGCATCTCGTGGATGGCGAAGCGCATGGCCGGGCTCGCCCCCTCGGGCAGCATGCGGAACACCGGCATGTACTCGTAAAGCGAGGACTGTCCCAGTTTGGGCGAACCCAGTTCCTCGTTCAGCCCCTTGTTCCCCGGCTCGGAGGCCGGGTGGCTGTGCACGTCGACGAAACCGGGAACGATCATCTTGCCCGCCCCGTCAAGGGTCACATCGGCCTCGCCGTCATATCCCTTGCCGACATGGATCAGCTCGTGGTCGCGAAAGGCGACATCCGCGCCCTTCAGGTAGACATGCCCGCCGGTCCCCTCGGCGCCGCCCTCCGGGTTCCAGCCGATCACCCAGTCGCAGTTCCTGATCACCGTCGTGCGGCCCATGGTCTTCCCCGTCGCTGATTGCAGATCCGCCGAAGGAGCCCGGCGAACGGGGAGTGTGATCGTCCACCCGCGCGGCGTCAAACCGGAGAAATGCCCCCGGTCGCAGTCCGGCACACGCTATCCGCTTTCCCGCGCCGCCCTGATCGGCTATGCGGAGAAATGGTGTTTCCACGTCCAATCCAGGCGGTCGTGTTCGATCTCGACGGCCTGCTGATCGACACGGAGTCCGGGTTTCGCGACTCCCTGTTCGCTGCCGCCGCCGACCGGGGCTGCGACGTCCCGCTCTCCCTGTTCCACCAGATCATCGGCGTGCCGATCACGGAGAGCGTGAAGACACTGCAGGCTCATCTCGGCCCGGACATCGACGCCGATGCCCTGTACACCGACTGCTGGCATCGGTTCCACGAGACGATCGACCTGGAGAACATCCTCAAGGCAGGGGTTCTTGAAGTGCTCGACCACCTGGACGAGCTGCGCCTGCCGCGTGCGATCGCGACATCCTCGCCCCGCGACGCCGTCGACCGGCACCTGGGCCCGAGTGGCGTCATCGCGCGGATCGATGCCATCGTCGCCAGGGGGGAATACCCACGCTCCAAGCCGGCGCCGGACCCCTATCAGATGGCCGCCGCGCGGCTGGGCATCGATCCGACCACGTGCCTGGCCCTGGAGGACTCCCACAACGGCGTCCGCGCAGCGCACGCCGCCGGTATGATGACGATCATGGTCCCCGACCTTCTGACGCCGACCGAGGAGATGCACGAGAAGTGCATCCACATCGCGCAGACCCTCCACGAGGTTCACGATCTGCTCCGCGCGCACGGGCCGGCAAAAGGTTAACTCCGGAGGCGGGCACTCGCCCGACCGCCCCGGACGGCCGCATCAGAGCGTCCGGGGCGGAGAGTTTGGACGGCTCCTCCCGCCGCTTCGCCGTCAGGCCACCTGTCCCTGGCGGTCGTAGACAACGTCGCCGCCGAGAATCGTCAGATCGCACTGGGCGCCGATCCAAGCCTCGGGCTCCGTCGCGAACAGGTCGGTGTCGAACACCGCCACGTCGCCAAGCTTTCCGACCTCCAGAGTACCCTTCAGGTTCTCCTCGAACGAGCCATAGGCGCTGTTGAGCGTGTAGGCGCCGATCGCCTCCTCGACGGTGATCGCCTCCTCGGGGCCGATCACCGTACCGCGCGAGGTCTTGCGCGTGACCATGTTGTAGATGTTGCGGAACGGGTTGGTCTGCGAGACCGGCCCGTCGGAGCTGCCTGACGGATGCAGGCCGGCGTCGATCCAGCTACGCATCGGATAGCTCGCCGCCGGCCGCTCGGGACCGAGGGCGTCGAGATACAGATCTCCGAACTCGTACAGGAAGATCGACTGCGGCGCGGGCAGCACGCCGACCCGAGCCATGCGGGCGATCTGGTCCTTGGAGAGGAACCCGCAATGCTCGATCCGGTGCCGACGGTCGGTGCGGGTCTCGTTGCCGATCGCCTTCTCGTAGCCGCTCAGGACCTGCTCGATCGCCGCGTCGCCGATGGCATGGGTGGCGATCTGGAAACCGCGGGCGTGGTAGTCGGCGATGTAGCCGTGGATCTCCTCGTCGCCGTAGATGAAGATCCCGAAATTCTCCGAATCGTCGGCATAGGGCGAGGACATCGCCGCCGTCTTGCCGCCGGCCGATCCGTCGGCGAACAGCTTCATCGGCCCCGTGCGGACCCACTCGTCGCCGTCGCCGGTCATGAAATCCATGTCGAGGATGCGATCGGGCCAGCCGGTCGCACCGGCCAGCGGCATCAGATACATGCGCTGCGGCAAACGACCCTGACGGCGGGCGAAGAGATAGGCCTGCCAGTCGCGGTAACCCTCCCGCAGGCCGACTCCCGGATCGGTGCAGGAGGTGAAGCCGTAGGAGAGGTTGAGTTTCGCCCCCGCTTCGATGCCGTTGACGAAATCGTCCATCCCGGCCTTCGGAAACGCCCGGTAGACGAGCTGCTGGGCGGTCTCCTGCAGCAGACCGGTCAGCTTGCCGTTCTGCGCCTCCACATGACCGCCGGCGGGCTGGGCGATGCCCTCGCGGATCTGCGCGAGTTCCATCGCCCGGGAATTGGCGACGCCCATGTGGCCGCAGGTGCGCTTGATGTAGACCGGGTTATCCGGCGCCACCAGGTCCAGTTCCTCGCGCAGCGGATGGCGCTTCTCATCCAGATTGAAGTGGTCGTAGCCGCGGCCCATGATCCACTCGCCGGGCGCCAGGGTATCGGCCCGCGCCTTGATCGCGGCCAGGACGTCGGCGATCGAGGTGATGTCCTCGCGCTTGAGGTTGACCTCCAGCGTGCCCATACCGACGGCCATCATGTGCTGGTGGGCGTCGTTCAGGCCCGGCACCGCCAACCTGCCCGCCAAGTCGACCTTCCTGGTGCCCGGACCGATAAGCTCGGCGATCTCCGACACCGACCCGGTCGCCAGGACCCGCCCCTGCCAGATCGCCACCGCCTCGGCGAAGCCGAGTCCGGGACCAAGAAAGACCTTTCCGCCCGTGAGGACGGTATCAGCGGCCACCCGCGCCATGCATGCATCTCCTAGGAAAGGGGTGTCTATGTCAGTGGTCTGAATCGGTCGGCCCCGTCGCCTGGACGGGGCCGATGCCGGGACTGGCGTCTTCGTTCAGGCGTCGTAGCCCGGGCTGTAGCGATCCATCATGCGCCGCATCGCCGGCCAGGCGCGCTCGCCGAAGACCCGCGTGCCGTCGCCCCAGAACTGGTCGGCGGTGTGCTGGCAGACCTCGGGGGACGGCAGGATCAGGTCCTGCCCGACCTGCGCGGCGAGCTGGGCGACGCAGGCATGCTCGAGGTTCTGCAGGATCTCGAACGCCTCGCCGATGGTCCGCCCGCAGGCGAGCAGCCCGTGGTTGCGCAGGATCATGGCATAACGGCCGCCGAGATCGGCCTGCAGGCGCTCGCGCTCGTCGAGATCCAGGGCGATGCCCTCGTAGTCGTGGTACGCGAGATGGTCGCCGTAGAACATCAGGGCGTTCTGGGTGATCGGCAGCAGCCCCTCCTTCTGCGCCGACACCGCCATACCGGCGCGAGTATGGGTATGAGCGACGCACATCACCTCGGGGCGGGCCATATGGACGGCGGAGTGGATGGTGAAGCCGGCCTCGTTCACCTCGTAGGGCGAGTCCATGACGATCTTACCCTCGGTGTCGACCTTCACCAGGGAAGACGCCGTCACTTCCTCGAACATCAGGCCGTAGGGATTCAGCAGGAAATGATGATCGTCCCCCGGCAGTCGGGCGGACAGGTGGGTGTAGATCGAATCGGTCCAGCGGTAGTGGGCGACCAGTCGGTACAGGCAGGCGAGATCGACGCGGATCTGCCATTCCTCATCGCTGACCTGGTCGCGCACCGAGGGGGAATCGGCTTCGTAAGCAAGGGCCATGGCGGCCTCCTTGGCGGGCGGAAGGGTGGCACAGGATCATCGATGAGAGTGGCGGTCCGGACGGAGAGGGTCAATCCACCAAGTTTGCCGAACTCCAGGCCGCCGGAAGAGCGGAGCGAGTCTTGCGGTTTTCTTGACACGACCCGCAAAATCTTGATGATTCAAGCGATTCTGTGGACCCCGTGGCGAGAGGCCGATCCGCATGGCGCAGCGCCGACCGCTCCTTCTTCTGGCATTCGCATCCGCGCTGCTGGCCGGCTGCTCCTCCATCGGCGATTTCGGCAGCCGTATCGGCGGCACCAGCAGTCCTGAGGACCGGCTGGCCCCGGCGCCGGCACCGATCTATGCGGCCGGCGACACGTTCGTGTTCAGCGAGAACGGTCAGGCGACCCGCGAACAGGTCGTCTCGGTAGCCCCCGACAGGGTGGTGTGGACCAACGACAGCGGTCTGATCTGGACCAAGGACACCTCCCTCGTCACCCCGCAGCTTCGATGGTCGTCGCATCCCGAGCTGGGACGCGGCCAGCAGACCGTGATCGGCTCCCCCGAACAGCTGTTTCCGCTGCAGGAAGGCAACGTGATCGCCTACTCCGTGCGCGGCTCAGCCGAGAACGCGCCGGCCGGCTGGCAGGAGGAGCATCGCTGCGCCGTCTCCGGTCAGGAGGACGTGACCGTCCCCGCGGGCACCTACACGACCTATCGCATCGACTGCCAGCGCAAGGATTTCCTCGACACCTACTTCTACTCGCCGGTGGTGCAGAACTACGTGCTCCGGGTCCGCGACTTCGGTAACGGCGAGACGCGCAAGGAACTGCTGTCGGTGACGCTGGCCAACGACCGTACCCGCGACCTGCCGGCCACGGTCGCCACGCCGCCGAGCCCGATCCAGGGACCGACGAGCGACCAGAGCGCCCCTCCGATCACCATGGTGGGCGACGATGGCATGCCCAAGATGGAGGACGAGGCCAAAGCCGAGGACATGATGCAGGGCACCCTGATCACCCGGCTGGAGGACGTGGTCTCCCGCTTGGAGAAGATCGCCGGCATGGACGCGATGAAGGAAGGGATGGAGAAGAAGGAGCAGCAGGCGGCGCAGTCGCCGGCGGCCGGCGGTGGCAACGGCCCCTGGGCGGTGCACCTGGCCTCCTATCGCTCCCAGCGCGGGGCCCAGAACGGCTGGCGCGTGCTGTCGAACCGGTTCCCGGCCCTCAAGGACAAGCGGATGGTCACCAGCGAGTTCGATCCCGGCAACGGCCGCGGCACCTATGTCCGCCTGATGGCTCGCGGGTTCCCGACCCGCGACGAGGCCAACCGGTTCTGTGCGCCGATCAAGGCCAACGGCCAGTTCTGCCAGGCCCGCGGCCCGCTGCCCTGACCGACGCCGCGCGACCGCCCGAACGGTTGGTGAGTCCCGTGGCGTCTACGCGCCGTGATCCTGTACCCGCATCCAGCCACGCACGAGCGTGATTGCTACGAACCCGGCGGCAATCAGCGACATGTAGGCCATCAGGCCGGTCGGCACCCAGGCCTCGATCGCCCAGCCGGACAGCGGCGGACCGATCAGATTGGCCAGCTCGAAGGTCATGACGAAAGCGGCGTTGGCGGCGACGAGTTCGCCGCCCCGATAGCGCTCACCGAGCATGGTCACGCCGACCGTATAGAGGCCGAAGCTCGCCCCGCCCCACAGGAACAGGATCGGATACGCGGACCACGCCTGCCCCTGCGCGGCTTCCGTCCCAAGGGCGCTGACGGCGAGCCAGGGACACGCCACGCACACCGCGCCGAGGACCAGCAGCATCGCGCGTCGGTTCACCCGGTCGGCGATCCAGCCGAGCGGAATCTGCAGCATCAGGTTGCCGGCGAACACCGCGGTCAGCAGGGTGATCGCCGCATCCGACGGCATGCCGATGCGCAGGCCGTAGATCGGCAGGAAGGTGAAGAAGGCGGCGTCGACAAGCCCCACGCTGAGCACGGCGGCGAAGATCGTCGGCGCCTCGCGCGCCAGACGCCCGATGCTGCCCCGGGTCTCCAGCGCCAGCGGCGGCACGAGATTGCGGATCAGCGCCATCGGCAGCGCCGTCAAGGCGGTGACGCCGGCGATCGCCGCGAAGGGAAGCACGCCTTCGGTGCCGATCAGGGTGAGGATGACCGGACCGATGGCGAAACCGGAGGCGATCGATGTGACGTAGAACGCCATCGCCAGGCCGCGCCGGCGCTCGCTGACGATGGCGTTCATCCAGGTCTCGCTGACCACCCAGTGGATCGACACGCCGGCCCCGATGAGGAACCGCAGCACCAGCCAGACCCACAGGCTATCGAAGAACGCCATGGCGAGGGCCGACGCCGCCGTCAGCAGCAGCCCGGCGACCATGCCGGTACTGGCACCGATCCGGCGCACCACCGCGGTCGCGAAGGGCGCGACCATCAGGACGCCGACGGAGGTCATGGCCGAGTTGATCCCGATCAGTACCGAGTCGACCTGACGCGCCTCCAGCGTGACCGCGATCAGCGGCACGAAACCGCCGATGGCGAGGCCGATGGCCATGGACGAGGCGTAGTGGGCGATCAGGCTCCAGAGCACCTGAGACCTCGTGAGGTCGCCGCTTTCGGGCGGACCGCCCACGGACGGCGAAACCGGCGCGGTCATCTCCAGGTCACCGGTGGGCTCCTCAAGGGTAGGCGCAGCGCTCGGCCGCCACCTGGGCGAACCCGCGCGCGCCCGGCTTCACCAGGAAATGATGCTCGACACCGTCATGAATCACCGACTGCTGCAGCGGCAGAAGGCCGGACACCTCGGTACGCTGGCCGTCGATCCGGGTGAACAGGAGGGTCACCGGCTTCTGCGGATCGTACCAGGCCTGGGGCAGCCCGTTGGCGGTGGTCTCGGACTCTCCGCTGCCGGTCACGGCCACCGCCTCGTTGGCGAAGGTGACGGAGGTATTGGCGCCGTCATACAGCGGCGTCCTGACCAGGAACCGCTTGGTCTCGACCTCCTCGCAGTCCCGCTTCTCCTCGGCCGCCCGGATCAGGAAAGCGAGCCGCTCCGGATCGACGCCGGCCGCCAGCCGCTCGGAGACGAGGTCGAGCAGTTCCTTGCGCCGGCCCGTGGGTACATCCGCGTCGTATCGGCGCTCCCACTCGGCGACCGCCAGCTTGGCCTTCTCGACCGCGACCCGCAGGTTGGCCGCTTCCTGCTCGCTGACGCTGCGGGCCTGTTCGAACTCCAGCAGCTGCTCCTGATGGAGACGGCGCTGCCCCTCGATATCCTCGGCACCGAACTCGTAGGCGGTCATCGCGGTCGCCAGAACGATCCCGATATAGATGATGAAGCGGATCAGTCCGCCCCACATCCGCCGCCGATACCGCCGCTCGCTGTCGTAGATGCTCATGTCCAAGTGTCCTCGCCGGGGGGAGACCGAAGCGACAGTTCCCCACCCGCGACGGTGTTCTAGCCGGTCACGCGATTGGGGTGAAGGGGGGCGATCCTGCTTTCCCAATGGGGCAGCCGTATGTCACCTTCCGCCCCATGTCGAGCACTATGCCCCCCTCCTCCACGACCCCGGATCCGACCGGCCGAACGCCGGACGTGTCGGAGAATGCGGTGCGGGGCATCGTCCTTCTTCTGGTCGCCGAGATGCTGTTCGCCACCATGGACACCATCGCCAAGCACCTGGGCCAGGAGATCCCGGTGCCGATGGTCGCGTGGGGCCGCTACGCCTTCCATCTCGGCTTCATGCTGATGCTGTTTCCCGGCCGGCGGCTGCTGCCGCTGCTCCGGGTCCGCCAGGTCAAGCTGACACTGCTGCGCGGCGTCCTGCTGCTGACCGCGACCCTGAGTTTCTTCACCGCGATCCGCTACATCCCGCTGGCCGACGCGGTGGCGATCGGCTTCGTGGCCCCTCTGTTCGTCGTCGCCCTGTCGATCCCGATCCTCGGCGAGCGGGTCGGCCCCCGTCGCTGGGCCGCCGTCCTGATCGGCCTGGTCGGGGTGATGATCATCGTGCGCCCCGGTTTGGCGGACGTGCACTGGGCCTACGGACTGATGATCTTCATGGCCTTCATCTTCGCCGCCTTCGTCATCGTCACCCGGATGCTGACCCGCACCGAAGAGACCATGTCGATCCTGTTCTACGCCGCGCTCATGGGAACCGTCGGGACGACGCTGATGCTTCCGTTCTTCTGGCAGACGCCGACCTGGGAACAGGTCGGATGGATGGCGGCGATGGGGGCGATCGGCGGAGTGTCACAGCTGCTGATGATCAACGCCTACAAGGTGGCCACCGCCTCGGCCCTTGCCCCGTTCCAGTATCTGCAGATCATCTTCGCGGCCTTCTGGGGTTACGTGATCTTCTCTGACTTCCCCGACATGTGGGTGGTCATCGGCGGCGGCATCGTCGTCGCGAGCGGACTCTACGTGATCCACCGCGAAACCATGCTGGCGAAAGCGGAATAGGGCGCGATCGGTTCAGATCGAATCGCTATGAACCTTGAACTGCCCTCTAGCCGTCGGCGGTCTTCTTGCCGCCGACGGAGAACACCGTTAGCAGCGACACGATCATGAACCCGGCGATCACGTAGAAGACGAGCTTCGGCTCGCCCTGATCCAGCAGGAAGCCGAACATGAGCGGGGCGACGATGCCGCCGAGGCTGAAGCCGGTCGACACGAAGCCGAAGACCTTGCCCATGGAGCCCGGCGGCGTGACGGAGCGCACGATCATGTCGCGACTCGGCATGATGATGCCGTGCGTCAGGCCCTGCACCGTCATCAGCACCACCAGTGCCCACACCGGCAGCGCAACCGCGCCGACGATCAGAACCGCGATCGCCGTCGCCAGGAAACAGGCGGCCGCGACCCGGTTGTGATGCCGCGTGCGGTCGGCGATCACCCCGCCCAGCAGAATACCGAGCGAAGAGCCGACCAGATAGCCGGTCAGGCCGATCGTCGCGGAGTGCAGCGGAATGCCGTGCACGCTGTTCAGCGCCGAGACCAGGAAATTGTTGATCCCGCCGGAACTGAGCGCCAGCAGCAGGAAGAACAGCAGGCACATCAGGATCGCCGGGTTCAGCATGATCGACCGGCCGCCGGCCGCCCCGTCGCCCTTCTTGGCCCGCCGGTCGGAGCCCGGCTCGTGCTTCAGCGCGCGCCCGAAGACGACGAGGCCGAGCGCCGCCACCATGCCGGCGGCGCCACACACCGTCACCGCCATCTGCCAGCCCAGCACGTGCTCGAGCGCGATGATCGTCGTCGGCACCGCGGCGAAGCCCGCGAAGCCTGTGAACGTGTGCAGCGAGAACGCCCGCCCCATGCGCTTGTCCGACACCGAGGCCGACAGGATCGCATAGTCGGCCGGGTGGTAGACGCCGTTGGCGGCACCCGCGATGACCATCGCCGCCAGCGCCGCCCAGTAAGTCCCGGTCACGCCGATCAGCACGAAGGCCAGTCCGTGCATCGCCAGGCCGCCGATCAGGATCCATTTCGCCCCGACCCGGTCGACCAGGAAGCCGAAGGGGATCTGACTGACCCCGGTCGCCGCGTTGGCCACGGTGAGGATCAGGCCGAGCTCGACATAGCTGACACCGAATGCCTCCTTGAGGATCGGGAACAGCGGCGCCAGCAGCAGAATATAGAAATGGCTGAAGAAGTGGGCGGTGCCGATCAGCGAGATGACCTTCATGTCATCGCGGAAGGACCCGGCGTTGTCGACGGTGGGGGCGGCTGCGGTCATGGGAGTCGGCGGATCGTTGGCTGGGCAACGAAAGTGCGCCCGCACCGGGTCAGGGTCAAGAGGCGGCGCCCCGTGGCATGGGCTCGGGAACCGCTTTCCGACATCCGAGCCCTCTTGCCCCCTGCCCTCTTGCCCCCTGCCCTCTTGCCCCCTGCCCCCTCGCCGGCTAGGGGAAGGCCATGAACCGGACCGTCGCCGTGCTGATCTTCGCTGTGCTGCTGTCGGCCGCCATCCTGTGGGCCGGCGGTGCCGGGATCGTCGCCTACCGGAACTGGCACGACACCCATGCTCGGATCGAACGCACCCGCGATACCGGCAAGAATGACTGCGGCGCGCGCTATGGCGACCTGGACGCCGTGCAGCGTTGCAAGGACCTGATTGAGGTGCGCTACGTGACCGATCTCAACATCGCGCGCGTCACCCGCGCCGCGATCGCCCTCGGGCCGCTGATCGCGGTGGCGCTGGCGGCGTTGACGGCATGGCGGTCGGCGTCGGAGCGCGCACGGAGACGCCGCGACAGCCTCCCCGCCCGCCGTAGCAACCGGAGCTCCGCCTAGATGAGCCGCACCCGTCCCGACGACCCGCCCCGCGCCTGGCAACGCATGCTGAGCGGGCGGCGCCTGGATCTCCTCGACCCTTCGCCGTTCGATGTCGAGATCGAGGACATCGCCCACGGCCTGTCGCGGGTCGCGCGGTGGAACGGCCAGACATCGGGGTCGTGGGCCTACTCCGTCGCCCAGCACTCGGTCCTGGTCGAGCAGATCGCCACCGCCATCGACGCCACCCTGGTCCGCAAGTGGCGGCTCGCGACCCTGCTGCACGATGGCCCGGAATACGTGATCGGCGACATGATCACCCCGTTCAAGGCGATCATCGGCGCCGACTACAAAGCGGTGGACAAGCGCCTGGAGGCGGCGATCCACCTGCGTTTCGGCCTGCCTCCGGAACTGCCGGCCAAGGTCGTGCAACTGATCAAGCGGGCCGACCGCATCGCCGCCTTTTTCGAGGCCACCCAGATCGCCGGCTTCGACGTCGCCGAGGCGCGGAAGATCTTCGGCGCCCCGCGCATCCGCCACGAGATCACCATCGATCCGGTCGCCCCGGACGCGGCGAAGGCCGAATTCCTCAAGCGGTTCCGCATGCTGGCGGGCGTTCCGGCCGGCGGGCATGGTGCGGTGCACGATAATTGATGCGCGAAGCGGGATTTTCCGCCAAGGTCCGTCGATCCGCAGTCGATCCTAGAACAGGATCCAGAAACGCATGACACAAGCGACCAATTCATCCGCGGAGGCGGCGGCCGACGACGGCTCGCACGGCCACCTCAACACGAAGTACTGGCCCGCGACCTTCGAGGAACGGGGCGTGGTGGTTCCGTTCACCACGCCGATGCTGGCATTCGCCCGTGCCCGGTCCGACGGGAACAGCGGCCTCGAGATCATCGTGCCCGGCCTGTCCGGCGGCAGCGGCGTGTACATCATCGGTTGGGCTTCCGTGCGCGACGTGTTCCGGATGACCGTGCACGACCGCGCCTTCCACGACATGATCGAGACCAAGAAGGCCAAGACCCCCCGCGACATGCGGCGCTGCGCCCATGAGATCGCGCTGACCGGCCTGTCCGGGCCCGACGCCATCGACGCCGCCGAGAAAGCGATCGCGCAGGAGGAAAACGAGCGCCTCCTGACCAACTACTATCTGGTCAACTCGGTCGTGAAGAACATGGCCAAGGTGGACGTTCAGCTCTCGGTCGCGGAACTGTCGTCGCCCGCCGGTCAGAAGAAGGTGCGCGCCATCATGGCCGGGATCGCCACCGACCTGAAGGTGTCGTCGGAACAGCTCTACGCCGACCTCGAGAAGTGGTCCGACCTGATCGCGCCGATCGGCATCGCTTCCATGCCGCACGAGTGCCGCCTGCGTCGCCTGATGACCCGGCTGAAGTCGTTCCGCATGAACATCTCCGCCTGGGGCAGGAACTCCAACGCCGATCCGGACGGCATCTCGTTCCTGGCCGCCGATGTCGCGCTGCTGACCATCGATGTCGGCGAGACCCTGATGGGCGAGATCGACGACCACGCCAACGACCTGAAGACCGCGCTGTCGAAATGGCAGACCGTCGGCCGGGAGATCGGCCAGCGGATGAACCGGATCTCCTGGCTCCTGGACGGATGGGACCACGTGCTCAGCCTCTGGGACGACGTCATCGAGGCGCCGATCCACGAGCAGGTCGACGCGCTGGAGGAGATCGTCCGCATGCTGCCGCTGGTCCCGACCAAGGAACTCGAGGACCAGAAGGGCAAGGCCTGGGGCGGTATCGAGAACGCGATGCGGAAATTCGTGAAACCGCTGCAGAACTGGCAGTCGGGCGACACCGATATCGAGCTATCCTTGCGGATCGAACGTCGGCGCGCCGAGGCGATGCGCGAGCAGGGTTGACGCCGAGAACGCTTGGGGGAGAGCGGGATGAGCGACACGTCCCTCGACAACATGGCAAGCAAGGTCTTCGAGATCCCGGAGGCCGAATTCGAGAAGCTGGTCACCGCGCTCGAACTGCGACGGTTGCGCCCGGCGCAGCGGGCGGCCTCGGTGGCGATGCTCGCGCCGTTGCGGCCGCGCCTGCGCCTGCTGCGTCCGCCGCGCCATTTCACGCCGATGCGACTGTTCTGCCGGCCTTTCGAGGACCTGCTCTACGATCCGAAATCGCCGCGCAAGGCCCTCGGCCGGATTCCCCGTTCCGCGCTCCCGGCGATCTGGGGACAGGCCGAGCAGCGCCTGGGCGAGGCGGCGATCGCCGGCGTCGTCGAGACGATCAAGAATGTGGATCCGCGGGACCCGGCCTCGATCGATGCCGCCGGCCAGCCGTTCTGGCGGGATGCACATACCGTGCTGACGGACCTGCGCGCCGCCGCCGCCAAGGAGAAGGGCGGACGGGCGAAACTGCAGGAAACCCTGGGCGGACCCGAGGTTCTGGCATCGCTTGACGACGTCATCACCGCGCTGGCGATCGCCGACCCGCTGACGGCCATGCGCCGCTCCCTGCCGGCACCGCCGATCGCCGAGATCGACAAGCCCGGCCTGCAGCATGTGCTCGACGCCCTCACCAGGACGGCGACCATCGACCGCGACGGCCTGACCATCCTGGTGCTGTCGCTGATGGCCCGCCTCGCCTCCCCGGCGATGCTGCCTGCCCTGATCGAACGGCTGATCGAGGGCGGCGCCGGCGACCTGATCCAGGCCATGGGCGGACAGATCGGCGAGGCCGTGGCGAGCCAGCAGGAAGACCGCATCATCGACGTCCGCGCCGAGGCCGAGGCGGCCAAGGACGACCCGGTCGCCGTGGCCCGGTCGCTCGGCAAGGAGCTGAAGACGCTGGAGCGGGACGCCAAGGCGGCCGGCGGCGGCGGTCGCGGCGTTGCCCGCCAGATCGAGCGGGTCAAGGCCGAGCTCGGCCGCCTGGCGCGGGAGACCGTAGTCGCCGGCGCGGCCCCCAAAGCGGTCGCGGCGATCGACGCGCTGGATGCACCGCCGGACAATCAGACCAGCAGCCGCGACCGGTTCCGGGCGGTTGAAGATCAGATCGTGTCTCTCCGCCTGTGCCGGCAGTACGCCGGCGACGTCGGCCTGGAAGGTGAGATCGACGTCGCCATCAAGACCATCGGCGGCGAGCTCGATCAGCGCTCCACCGACCTGCTGAAGCGGCTCCAGGAAAACGATGCCACGGTGTCCTCCACCGATCTCTTCTGCACGGTGCGACTGGTCGAGCTGGTCGAGGGATCGGAGAAGGCCGACAAGCTGCGCGAGAAGGGCATGGCCGCGATGCGGGGGGCCTGAACCCGGCTTGCCGCCGCCGAGAGGCGGGCCTAGATTGCGATCTCCCGCGTCGGTGCCGACCGCGACCGCCTGGACCGCCACGAGGCAACATGCCCCGATCCAGACGGAACGTCCGCGACCACACGCCCAAGACACCAATAAGGAGCCTCAATCATGGCCACCCCCCAATTCGCATTCCTGGACGACCGCATCGTGCCCTGGGACGAGGGCACCGTTCACGTCGACAGCGCTGCGTTCAAGTTCGGATCGGCCGTGTTCGAGGGGCTGCGCGGCTACTGGAATGCGGACCAGGAGGAGATGTTCCTGTTTCGCATGGAGGAGCACATGGACCGCCTCGTGTTCTCCCAGCGGTTCATGCGGTACGACGAGATCATCACGCCGGCCTATGTCGCAGAGAAGACGATTGAGCTGATCCGCGCCAACGGGTTCCGCGGCGAGAACGTGCACATCATGACCACCGCCTACATCGCCGGCCGCGGCGGACAGAACGTGACCGGGCCGATCAAGCTGGCGATCACCGCCCAGGAACGCCCGCGCACCCCGAAGATCACCGAGGGTATCTCCGCCCAGGTCAGTTCCTGGATGCGGGTCCCCGACAACGCCATGCCGATGCGCGCGAAGGTCAACGCGAACTACCAGAACGGCCGTCTGGCCACCCTGCAGGCCAATGCCGACGGCTACGACACGGCGATCCTCCTGAACAGCCGCGGCAAGGTGTCCGAGGGGCCGGGAATGTGTTTCTTCATGGTCCGCGACGGTGTGCCGATCACACCGCACACCTCCAGCGATATTCTGGAGAGCATCACCCGCACCACCGTGCTTCAGCTCCTCGAGGAGATGGGAACGCCGGCGGTCGAGCGCGATATCGACCGCTCCGAGCTCGTCGCCGCCGACGAGGCGTTCTTCTGCGGCACCGCCTGGGAGGTCACGCCGATCACGGCGATCGACAAGCTGGCGGTCGGCAGCGGTTCGGTCGGCCCGCTGACCAAGAACCTTCAGGAGCGGTATTTCGACGTCTGCCACGGCACGACCGGCGCGCACTCGGAATGGCGCCTGCCGGTCTACGGCGCGGCGAAGGCAAACGCGGCCGAGTAGAACCGGACGGCCGGGGCGGGACGGCTCGGTTACGAGTTTTTTAATCGATTTGCGGTATCTGTCTCTCCCACGTGCCATTCTTGCCGTCGGCAAACGGAGGGGGTCGGGTGAGGTTCCGCAAGGCCGGGCTGTCGAGCAACCATCTGTCATTGACGGGGTGGTTCCTGCTTGTTTGCCTGCCAGTGGTGGTCATCGCATCGACGGCGCTGGTCCTCGCCTACCGGGATGCGGAGCGGAGCACCGTCGTCGCGACCGCCGAGGAGATGGCGCGCACGGAACTGAAGCTTCTCGCCAACGCGGTGTGGCCTGAATTCGGCGCCTTCCTGCTGGGGCCGGCCGCCGGCCAGACGCCGGACGCCATCGACCAGCGTACCCACGACATCTGGGCGCGGGTCGAGGCGCTCGCCCGCGATTCCAACCTGCTCAAGGTCAAGGTCTACAACCTCGACGGCATCACCGTCTTCTCGACCGCGTTCGACGAAATCGGCCGAGACTATGCGAAGGACGCGGGGTTCCTGTCGGCCCGGAGCGGGGACCGTTACAGTGAACATACGCAGCGCGACCGTGTGCAGACGCTCCAGGGCCGGCGGCAGGACGTGGAGATGCTCGGTGTCTACGCTCCGATCCGGGCCGGCGGCCCGGAGTCGGAGATCGTTGCCGTCATCGAGCTCTATATCGACATGAACCGGCTGGCCGGCGCGGTCGAGGGAGACCTGCGCTCGCAGATCGTCTACGGCATGATCCCGCTAGTCCTGATGCTAACGGTCTTGATCTGTCTGGCGGTCCTGCGAACCGCCGAGAAGCGGACCCGGCGGGAATTCTACAAGCGCATGCGCGTGCTCCAGCAGGCCCGAGACGCCCGCGACGCCGATCGCAGCAAATCCGAGTTCCTGGCCAACATGAGCCACGAGTTGCGCACGCCGCTCAACGCCATCATGGGCTATGCCGAGGCCATTGCCCTGCAGCAGTTCGGCCCGAACGCAACCGAGCGCTACCGCGACTACGCCGACACGATCCTCTCCGCTGGCCGCCATCTGCTGTCGATCGTCAACGACATCCTCGACCTGTCACGGGTCGAGGCCGGGAAGATGCCGGTGCGCACCGGCACCTGCAGCGTCGCGGAGGTGGTGAACCAGGTCAGCGCCATGCTGATGCACCTGGCGGCCAGCCACAACGTAAAGCTCACGGCCGACGTTCCCTACACGCTGCCGACCATCGAAACCGACACCGACAAGCTCCGTCAGTGCCTGATCAACATCATCTCGAACTCCATCAAGTTCAGCGACGAGGAAGGGGCCGTGCGGATCAGCGCCACGGCCGGAGATGACGGCTCGGTCACCCTGGTCTGCAGGGACGACGGCGTCGGCATGTCCATGGACCAGATCGCCATCGCGCTGAAACCGTTCGGCCAGGTGTCCGACGTCTATGCCCGCAAGATCCACGGAGCCGGCCTCGGCCTGCCCCTGACCAAACGCTTCGTCGAACTGATCGGCGGCGTGTTCGAGATCGAGAGCCAACCCGGCGCCGGCACGACCGTGCGCCTGCACCTCCCTGCCCGCTGCGTCGTCCAAGACATCGACGAAGCCGCCTGATCGGCCCACGCCGACACCCGCCGACGACCGATATCGGACCCCGGGGCATCCCGATGCGATCGTCTCGTCAGCCGATTTCGCCAAACGGGCATCTGCACTACAATGCCGCGCATCGCCCTCTAAGCCATTAAAGACAGAACGAGTTCATACGACCGGGTGCCTCCATCCGATCGCGATCTGCTCAAATGGCCAAATCGACCACTCAGGGAGTATCCGGCGTGAGAAGACTCGGCAAGTCCGTCGCCATGCTCGGCAAGGCGCGCCTGCACACCACCATCAGCGTCGAGGCCGAACACGACCGTCGGCGCCCGGTCCTGCTGGTTCACGGCGGCTATCACGGCGCGTGGTGCTGGGAGCGATGGATCCAGCGTCTCTCCGAGGACGGCCGCAAGGTCCATGCCCTGGATCTGCGCGGCCATGGCGGGCTCGAACCGGACGATGACTTCGTCACCGCCGGCGTGGCCGAGATGGTCGAGGACGTCGTGATGGCGATCGACACGCTGCCGAGCCGACCGGTACTGGTCGGACACTCGCTCGGCGGGCTGATCGTCGTGCTGGCGGCGCTGCAGCGCGACGTGGCCGGCCTGCTGCTGCTCTGCCCCTCGCCCCCCGGGAACCTGCCCGGTGCGGCCCGGGTGCCGCTGGTCGATGAAGGCGCTCCCTGTCCGCCGCTGGACGCAGCGGGCCTGAGAGAACGCTATGCGCCGCATCTCGACGAGGCCGAAGCCGAAGCGGTCGCCGCCCAGCTCTGCGCCGAGAGTCCGAGGCTGCTGAACGAGCGATACGACCTGCGCATCCCGGTCGATCCGCAGGCGCTCGACAGCGACCTGCCGATCCTGGTGGTCGAGGGCGGCCGCGACGATCCGGCCCGTCACCCCGCCGGCCAGGATGCGGCGATCGCCGCGTTCTACCGTGGCGAGCATCTGCGCCTGGACGACGCGCCGCACGACCTGATGCTCGGTCCCGGCTGGCGCGGCTGGTTCAAGTCGATCTGGAAGCGCTTCGACGACCTGCTCTAGACACCCGTCCGCGCCGCGCCAAAGACGCAGACGGCATCCGCCGGTTTTCGCGGCTCGAGGGATGGCGGAGCCCAACGCGCTTGGGTAGTATCGCGTCCGTGTGCGGGCGTGGTGAAATCGGTAGACACAACAGACTTCACGTGGAGTGCCCAGGGGGAAACCCCCGGAGTAGAACCGCTCAAACTCGGGGAAAGCTGACGGATAGCGCCGCTGCCAATCCCGAGCCAAGCCCTCCCCTGGTGGAGGGAAGGTGTAGAGACTAGACGGGCGACACCTAAGGCCAGGCGGCTAAGGTGAAGGGATAGTCCAGACCACGAACGGAAGCCGCGCGGCCTCCGGCGGCGAAAGTCGAAGTGGTACGAAAATCTGTATCCCGTATGGGAGTGGGGGTTCGAGTCCCCCCGCCCGCACCACATTTCCCCTACAGGACCGTTCCGGCCGGTCGACGCGACATTCATGCACCGGGATACGAGGTCGCTATTGCTCGAGGGGACCGCTATCCCTACCTGTACATCCGCATCGGAGGGACCCCATGGCCAACGCATACCTGCACGTGTTCGAAGATCGCGGCGTCATTCGCCTGTCGGGCGAGGATCGGGTGACGTTCCTGCAGGGGCTGGTGTCCAACGACGTCACGAAGGTGTCACCCGAACAGGCGGGCTACGGCGCATTTCTGACGGCGCAGGGGAAGTTCCTGTATGACTTCTTCCTGATCGCGTTGGACGACAGCCTCCTGATCGAGACCACCGCCGATCGGATCGACGAGTTCCTCCGCAAGCTGCGCATGTACAAGCTGCGCTCCAAGATCGAGTTGAGCGATGCCAGCGAAGCCTGGACCGTCGCCGCCGTCTTCGGCGACGGCGCGCTTTCGGCGCTCGGGCTGCCGGCGGAGAGAGGCAGCAGCATCCCTCTCGGCGGCGGCATTGCGTTCGTCGATCCGCGCCATGCCGAGGCCGGCGCCCGCCTGGTGCTCCCGGCCGGCGACGGTGCGACGGACGCGCTCGGCCTCAGGCCCGTGGACCGCGACGCCTACGATCGGCGCCGGGTCGCGCTCGGCCTGCCGGACGGCGCGCGCGACATGGCCGTCGAGAAGACCGTATTGCTGGAGGCCGGCTTCGAGGAGCTTGGCGGGGTCGACTTCGACAAGGGCTGCTATATGGGACAGGAACTGACCGCCCGCACGAAGTATCGCGGTCTGGTCAAGCGTCGGCTGATGCCGATCGCGATCGACGGCCCGCTGCCGACCCCTGGCACCGAGATCACCCTGGACGGCCGGGAAGCCGGCGAGGTCCGCACGGTGGTCGCCAACGGCGACGGCCAGGAGGGCGGCGGTTCCGGCCTGGCGATGATCCGTCTGAATAGGCTCGACGAGGCCCTGCGCTCCGGCGCGCCGCTGACCGCCGGCGAGGCGACCGTCATCCCGCACAAGCCGGACTGGGCCAGCTTCTAGAACGCGATCGGTTCGGATTGGGTCGATCTGAGCCGTGGAGCCCCCCCAAGCCGCTAGGACAGATCGAGGTCATACGATCAGGTGTATCCATCTGATCGTGGTTGGCCCTCGCCGCGCACTGCGCTGCGGCCGGCTGCGACCGAAGGTCCCGCCCCCATCCCCCCGAAACCGACGCTTCCCGTCGCCATCGGGAAAACCGCGGCGGCCGCGCGCGATATTGTTCGCTCGGATCCATACACCGCCTCTCGGGGGATGTCGCATGGCCGTGCGCGCCGGTCGGCCGGGGCCGACCACCAAGCAACGCTATTCCATCTTCGCGCTGGCGCGGAACGCGCTGAGCTACCACGAGGGCTGGCAGCAGGCCTGGCGCTCGCCGGAACCGAAGAAGGCCTACGACGCGATTATCGTCGGCGGCGGGGGTCACGGGCTGACCACCGCCTACTACCTCGCCAAGCTGCACGGCGTGCGCAACGTCGCGGTGCTGGAGAAGGGCTGGATCGGTGGCGGCAACACCGGGCGCAACACGACGATCATCCGCTCGGGTTATCTCTGGGACGAGTCGATCAAGCTGTACGAGCACGCGCTCAAGCTCTGGGAGGGCATGAGCCGGGAGCTGAATTTCAACGTCATGTTCAGCCAGCGTGGCGTCATCAACCTGGCCCACAGCGAGCACGAGTGGCGCGAGATGCGTCGACGCTACGAGGCGATCCGCCTGAACGGCGTCGACATCGAACTGGTCCTGCCGCACGAAATCCAGAAGATGGTGCCGATCATCAACATCGACCCGGATATCCGGTACCCGGTGAAGGGCGGAATCCTGCAGAGACGGGGCGGCACCGCCCGCCACGACGCGGTTGCCTGGGGCTATGCCCGGGCGGCCGACGACCTTGGCGTCGACATCATCCAGAACTGCGAGGTCACCGGTTTCGAGCGCGCGCCGGAAGGCCACATCATCGGCGTGCAGACCACGCGGGGCTTCATCGCCGCCAACAAGGTCGGCTGCGTGCCGGCCGGACACTCGGCGGTGCTGGCGGAGATGGCGGGCTTCCGGCTCCCGGTGCAGGCCCGGCCGCTGCAGGCGCTGGTGTCGGAGCCGATCAAGCCCTGCATCGACAAGGTCGTCATGTCGAACGCCGTCCACATGTACATCAGTCAGTCGGACAAGGGCGAACTGGTCCTCGGCGCCGGGACCGACAGCTACAACTCCTACGCCCAGCGCGGCTCGCCGCACATCCCGGAACACCTGATGGCGGCGACGGTGGAGCTGTATCCGATCACGTCGCGCCTGCGCATGCTGCGCCAGTGGGGCGGGATCGTCGACACCTGCCCCGACGCCTCGCCGATCATCTCCCGGACGCCGGTTCCGGGGCTGTACTTCAACTGCGGCTGGGGCACCGGCGGTTTCAAGGCGACGCCGGGATCCGGGCACGTGTTCGCCGACCTGATCGCCCACGACCGCCCGAACGCGCTGGCCGCGCCCTTCGCCCTGGACCGGTTCCGCACCGGCTACCTGGTCGATGAACACGGCGCCGCCGGCGTCGCCCACTGAGCGGGAGGAGAGGAAGAGATGCAGCTGATCCCCTGCCCCTGGTGCGGGCCCCGCGACGACTCGGAGTTCGCCTACGGCAGCGAGGCGCATGTCGCCCGCCCCACCGACCCCTCGACGTGTAGCGACGCCGAGTGGGAGGCGTATCTCTACCTGCGGCGCAATACCAAGGGACCGTTCGCCGAGCGTTGGATGCACGCCCATGGCTGCCGACGCTGGTTCAACGTGATCCGCGACACCGTCACCCACGAGGTCCTCGCCGCCTACAGGCCAGGCGAGCCCAGGCCCGATCTCGCGAAGAAGGACGACTGACGTGAACCGGCAGTCCAACCGCTATGCCTCCGGCGGCCGCGTCGATCGCGCCCGGCCGCTGTCCTTCCGCTTCGATGGCCGCGCGTACGCCGGCTATGCCGGCGACACCCTGGCCTCGGCGCTGCTGGCCAACGACGTCCACCTGGTCGGGCGCAGCTTCAAGTACCACCGGCCGCGCGGGATCGTCGGGCTGGGCGCGGAGGAGCCGAACGCCCTGGTCCAGCTCGCCCGCGGCAACCGCAGCGAGCCGAACCTGCGCGCGACCCAGATCGAACTGTTCGATGGGCTCGACGCCGACAGCCAGAACCGCTGGCCGTCGCTGAGATACGATGTCGGCGCGGTGAACTCGGCGCTGCATCGCCTGTTCCCTGCGGGCTTCTACTACAAGACCTTCATGTGGCCGGCCTCCCTGTGGATGACCTACGAGGAGGTGATCCGCCACGCCGCCGGGCTCGGCAAAGCGCCGGAGGGCCCGGACCCGGACCGTTACGAGCATATGCACGCCCATTGCGACGTGCTGGTGGTCGGCGCCGGCCCCGCCGGGCTCTGCGCCGCCCTTGCCGCCGGGCGAACCGGCGCGCGCGTGATCCTGGCGGATGAGCAGGCCGAGTTCGGCGGCTCCCTCCTGTCCGACGACGACGTCGCCCTCGACGGCGGGCCGGCCGCCGACTGGATCGCCGGGACTGTCGTCGAACTGCAATCCATGCAGGAGGTCACCCTGCTGCCGCGGACCTGCGTGAACGGCTATTTCGACCACAACTACCTCACCGCCGCCGAGCGGGTGACCGACCATGTCGGCGCCGTGGTTCCGAACACGCCGCGCCAGCGCCTGTGGAAGATCCGCGCCCGGCAGGTGGTGCTGGCGACCGGCGCCATCGAGCGGCCGCTTGTGTTCCGCGACAACGACCGGCCGGGCATCATGCTGTCGACCGCCGCACGGGGATACGCCGTGCGATACGGCGTGGCCGCCGGGCGCCGGCCGCTGGTGGTGACGGGGCACGACGACGGCTACCGGACCGCGCTGGCCTACGCGTCGCGTGGCGCCCAGGTGGCCGGGATCGTCGACCTGCGCCCGGAACCCTCGGGCGCCCTGGTCGAGGCGGCTCGCGCGCGCGGCATCGACGTGATGGCCGGTCACACGGTGACCGCCACCCACGGCGGACGCCGGGTCGAGGCGGCGGACGTGGCGCGCATGACCGACGACGGAACGGCGCTGGCCACCGTCGGCCGCCGTATCGACTGCGACCTGATCGCCATGTGCGGCGGCTTCAACCCGACGGTCCACCTGTTCAGCCAGAGCCGGGGGAAGCTGCGCTGGGACGACGGGCTCGACGCCTTCGTCCCCGGCCCGGTCCACGACATGGCGCACGCGCCGCAGCATTCGGTCGGCGGCTGTGCCGGAACGCCATCGCTCGGCCAGACGGTCAAGGACGGGATCCGGGCCGGTCTCGACGCGGCGCGTGCCACCGGCCACACGACGCGTCAGCCGGCGGCTCCGAAGGTCGACGAGCCGGCGATGGGCGCGCCCCGCACCCTCTGGGTCCTGCCGTCCGACAAGCCCGTGGGACACAAGGGCAAGCACTTCGTTGATTTCCAGAACGACGTGACCGCCGCCGACCTGTCGCTGGCCGCGCGTGAGGGGTACCGCTCGATCGAGCACGTGAAGCGCTACACGACGACCGGAATGGGCACAGACCAGGGGAAGACGTCGAACGTCAACGCCCTGGCTATCGTCGCCGCCACGCTCGGCAGCGACATTCCAGCGGTCGGCACCACCACCTTCCGCCCGCCCTACACGCCCACCACCCTCGGCACCTATGGCGGACGCAATATCGGCAAGCTGTTCGACCCGGTCCGGACCACGGCGATGGACGCCTGGCACCGGGCGAACGGCGCGACGTTCGAGCATGTCGGCCAGTGGATGCGCGCCTGGTACTACCCCCAGGCGGGCGAGACCATGCGCCAGGCGGTCGACCGCGAGTGCCTGGCGGCACGCAATGGCATCGGGATCCTCGACGCCTCCACGCTTGGCAAGATCGATGTGCGCGGCAGGGACGCCGCCGAGTTCCTCAACCGGGTCTACTCCAACGCCTGGATGAAGCTCGGCGTCGGCAAGTGCCGCTACGGTCTGATGCTGAAGGATGACGGATTCGTCATGGACGATGGCGTCACCACCCGCCTGGCCGACGACCACTTCCACATGACCACCACGACCGGCGGCGCCGCCGGCGTGCTCGCCCATCTGGAGGAGCACCTTCAGACCGAGTGGCCGGATCTGGACGTCTACCTGACCTCGGTGACCGAACAGTGGGCGGTGGCTTCGATCTGCGGCCCGAAGTGCCGCGAGCTGCTGGCCGCACTCTGCCAGGACGTCGACCTCGCGAACGACGCGTTCCCGTTCATGAGCATGCGGGAGGGAACCGTCGCCGGCATTCGGGCCAGGATCTTCCGCATCTCCTTCACCGGCGAGCTGTCCTTCGAGATCAACGTCCCGCGGCGCTATGGCGCGGCGCTGTGGGAGGCGCTGATGGCGGCGGGGAAGAAGTTCGGCATCACGCCCTACGGCACCGAGGCGATGCACGTTCTGCGGGCCGAGCGGGGGTTCGTCATCGTCGGCCAGGAGACCGACGGTTCGGTCACGCCCATCGACCTCGGCATGGACTGGATCGTCTCGAAGACGAAGCCGGACTTCATCGGCAAGCGCGGCCTCGCCCGCCCCGACCTGCAGCTCGCCGACCGCAAGCAGCTGGTCGGCCTGCTCACCGAGTCGCCCGGCGAAGTCCTGCCGGAAGGCGCGCAGATCGTCGAACACGTGAAGCCCGAGCCGCCGATGACCATGCTCGGCCATGTCACCTCGTCCTACTATTCCGCCAATTGCGGCTGTTCGATCGCCATGGCCCTGGTCAAGGGCGGCCACGGCCGCAAGGGAGAAACCCTGTCGGTGCCACTGGCCGGAAAGACGGTTAAGGTGACGGTGACCGATCCCGTTTTCTTCGATGCCGAGGGGAGCCGCCGCGATGGTTGACGCAGCACCGCACGCCCTGACGCCGCTCGCCGGCCGCACCGGTCCGGCCGGCGGTCCGCACCATGCGGGTATAGTCCTCGGCGAAGCGGCGGGTCTGATCCTGATCGGCCTGCGTGGCGACGCGGCGGATCCGGCCTTCGCCGCCGCGGCGGAGCAGGTGCTCGGCATCGCCCCACCGTCCGTCGCGAACACGGTGGCGGTGACGGAAGGAGCCTCGATCCTCTGGCTCGGGCCGGACGAATGGCTCGCAATCGCAAAAGATCAGGACGGGACCGCGCTCTGCGGGCGGCTCGAAGAGGCGATGGCCGGGCTCCGTCATGCGGTGGTCGATCTCTCCGACAACTACACGGTCATCGACCTCTCCGGTCACGCTTCGCGCTGGGTCCTCGCCAAGGGATGGGCGCAGGATCTGCACCCATCCGTCTTCGCGCCGGGCCGGTGCTCGCAGGGCATGCTCGCACATGCGCAGATCATTCTGGAGCGGACCGGCGACGAGGCGTATCGCCTGATCGTGCGGCCGTCCTTCGCCGCCTACCTCTGGGACTGGCTGGTCGATGCGGCGGCGGATGTCGGCCATCGGGTGGTCGCGGCTTGAGGCTGCTGGGGGCGGTCGCTCCGCTTCTCCTGGCGACCGGCGCCATCCTTGCGACCGTCTACAGGCTGCCTGAGCTCCTCGCCGACCCCCGGTTCTGGGCCGAAGAGGGGCGTGTCTACTTCGTCCACGCGCTGGGCGCTCCGCCGCTGCCGGCGCTGCTCGCCCCGCACCAGGGCTACTACTCGCTGATCCCGAACGCCGCCACATGGTTCGCGACGCTGATCCCGCTGGAACGCGCGCCGGTCGTGACCGTGGCGATCGCCCTGGCGGTCCAGATATTGCCGGCGGTTGTGACGGCGACCGGCCACGGTCCCTGGGTCGACACGCCGCTGAAGCGGACCACGGCGGTTCTCACGGTCCTGCTGGTCGGTGCGGCGGGAGAGCTGCACGCGACGACGATCTGCAGCCAGTTCCATCTCGCCGTGCTCGCCGCCGTGATCTACCTGGACACGGAAACCCGGCCTAGCCCGGGCCGCCAGACCCTCTATGCGCTGCTGCTGCTGATTGCCGGCCTCACCGGGGTCCAGGCGGTGATGCTTCTGCCGCTGTTCGCCTGGCGCTGGTGGCTCTGGGGGCGGCGTTTCGACACCATCGCCCTCGTCATCCTGACAAGCGGACTGGCGGTCCAGGCGGCAGCCGTCATGACCGGTCCGAGCGAGGCCGACCGCTTCGCTCTCGGCGGGGATCCCGGCGCCCTGATCGCCAACGCCCTGGAGAATCTCGCCAAAGGAATGCTCGTCCACCCGGTGGCCGGCGACCTCGGCCCGCGCAGCCTCGACCGGCCGTACGGTGCTGCCGTCGTCGCGGTGTCGGCCCTCGGTATCGCCATGGCGGCACTGGCTCAAGTGATTATCCTGTGCCGTGGACCGGACAGGGTTCTGATCCTGGCGGCCTGGGGCGTGGCGATCCTGTCCTTCGCCGCGTCCCGGCGCATGGCCGGTGGCGAGCGATACCTGGAGGTCTCATCGGTGCTGATCGTCCTGGCCCTGGCCCGGCTCGCCTTCGCGGCCGACCGGCACCGCGCGGCGCGGACGATCGCCGGCACGGCCACCGCCTGCGCCCTGCTGGTCAACGCCTGGCTCTACCTGCCGCGGGCCGCAGCGGTGCACGATCCGTCCTGGCCCGTCTGGACCGAGGAGGTCGCCCGCTGGCGCGCCGGCGACATCGCGGAGCCGCACATCCACCCGCATTGGAACGGCGTGGCATGGACGGTTCCGCTGCCGGACGGCGCGCGGTAGCGCTCAACCCCGAGCCAGCAGCCTCGCCGCGCGCTGCTTGGTCCGCTCCCAGGCGTCCGGGTTGCGGATGTTGGCCGGCTGCTCGGCGTTGAACACCGTCAGCATGGTGCGGGCCACCGTCATCGCGCTTTCCTTCATGAAACCACGGGTCAGACCGCCCACATGCGGGGAGAGGATGATGTTGTCGAGCTGGCACAGCGGGTTGTCAGCCCCCACCGGTTCGACCTCGAACACGTCCAGCGCCGCCGCCCGGATCGTTCGGGCGCTCAGCGCCCTGTGCAGCGCGTCCTGGCTGACGATCTTGCCGCGCGCGGTGTTGATGAGACAGGCATGCGGCTGCATCGCCGCGAAGGCGGCGTCGTTGAACATGTGGTGGGTTTCGTCGTTCAACTCTGCATGAACCGAGACGTAGTCCGCCCGCGCCAGCAGGTCGGTCAGGTCGGAGACCATCTCGATGCCGAGGTCGTTGGCCGTACCCGCGTCGACATAGGGGTCGTAGGCGATCACGTCCATGTCGAAGGCGCCCATGCACTTGCGCGCCATCTCGGTGCCGATCTGCCCCAGGCCGACGATGCCGAGGGTCGAGCGGTCGAGATCCTTGATCGTGTTGGTGTCGCTCAGCCGGTCGGACCAGCCCTTGCCGGAGCGGACCATGGTGTCATGCTCGAAACCGTGGCGCGACAGGCTCATCATCATGAAGAGTGCGTGCTCCGAGACCGGGACCTTTCCGAAACCCGGATTGTTCACGACGATCACGCCCGCCTCGGTCGCGGCCCCGATGTCGATGGCGTCCGTGCCGCGACCGGACGAGCAGATGACCAGCAGGTCCTCCGCCGCCGCGATGACCTCCGCGTCCACCTTGTTGGGATAACGCCCGCAGATGCCGTGGGCGCCCTGGGCTGCCGCCAGCAGCGCGTCGCGCTCCGGGCGGATCAGCAGTTCCACATCCACATGGGCACGCAGGTGCTCTTCGCCGCCCGGATGGTAGAGCGGATCGATCAGTAAGGCCTTATGACGCACGGGAATTCCCTTCAGTCGATTGTTCCCTCCAGGGCATTCCGCAGCACCGCCGCCATGTCCGAGGCCGTCATCGGCTTCGGGTTGCTGCCCGTGGACGGGTCTTTCTCGGCGGCGGCTGCGATTTCATCGACCCTGTCCGGATCGACGCCCAGTTCCTTGGCAGTATGGGGGATATCGAACTGCTTGCGCAGATCGAGGATCCACTCCATCACGCCGTCGACGCCCGGCGTGCCCAACCCGAGATAGGCCGACAGCCGCTCGCACTTCTCGGCGATGGAGGCCCGATTATGGGCGATGACGTAGGGGAAGAACACGGCATTGGTCAGGCCGTGGTGGGTGTCGAACCTGGCGCCGACGGGATGGCTCAGCGAATGGATGGCTCCGAGCCCCTTCTGGAACGCGGTCGATCCCATTGACGCCGCGGCCAGCATCATGCCGCGCGCCTCCATGTCGCGTCCGTCGGCATAGGCCCGGGGCAGGTACTCCTTGATGAGCCGCATACCCTCGACCGCCACCCCGTCCGAGAAGGGATGCAGTTCCGGCGAACAGAAGCCCTCGAAGCAGTGGGCCAACGCGTCCATCCCGGTCCACGCCGTCAGGTTCGCGGGCAGGCCCGCGGTAAGCTGCGGATCCTCGATCACGATCGTCGGCATCATCCGGGCGTGCAGGAAGATCCGCTTCTCGCCCGCCGCCTCCTCGGTGACGATCGCCGCCCGTCCGGTCTCCGATCCGGTGCCGGCCGTGGTTGGCACGGCGATGATCGGCGCGACCAGATCGCCGTCGATCAGAGCGGGTCCGCCGGAGGACACATGCAGGTCGAACAGCGGCCGTTCCTGACGCGCCGCCATGGCGACCGCCTTGGCAACGTCCAGGGCGGACCCGCCGCCGAAGCCGACGACGCCGTCGAAATCGCCGTCGCGAAACATCTCGCAACCTTCGAGAACGTTCGCCCCTATCGGATTGCCACGAACGCGCGAAAACACTTCCGCCGCCATTCCGGCATCCTGAAGGTCGTCGCGGGCACCGGTGATCATCGAGTTCCGCACCAGGCCGGCATCGGTCACGATCAACGGCCGGCGAATGCCGGCATCCTGACAGGCATCCGCCAAGTTATTGATTTCGCCCACACCGAACCGAATCTCGGTCGGATAGCGCCACACACCGCTCGGGAAGTCAGCCATGGCGGTTCCTCCGTCCATTCTGTTGTCGGTTCGCGATCGTTTCGGCTGACCGTAGCCTCCACCCGCGACCGCCACAAGCGCCCAAGAGACCCGCGGCGAACGGCGCAGAAACCGGCCGGCAGCAAGCTATGCGGCAGGCGCTTATCAGCCCTGCGGCGCGGTCGGGTCCGTTAACCCAAAATCTCGCTTGATGTTCTGAATGCGCACGTTAAATGGCGGATGGTGACGGGAAACACGAGTGCCAGCGTGTCACTGTCCACCCTACAGGCGGTCCGATGGGGACCGCCGCAGCCCCAGAGGAGGCGGAAATGACGAAGGATGACATGATCCGGGCCTATAATCGAAACGCCGCCTCCTGGCCGGCGCTCGCGTTCGTCTACAGCATCCTGCTCGGAACCATGGTGCTGTCGGCGTCGGCGATCTCCTGACCGCACGCACAACGGGCGGCAGCCCGACCGTTCCCTACAGAACCGTGCCAACGACGACAGTGGCGCCCGCTCCACCGCGAACGGGCGCTACTCGTTTGTGCGCCCCACCCGCCCGAACCCCGGCAGCCGCAGCGCGGGATCGGCGATGTCGACGCCGAACCCCAGCCCCAGCAGGTTGATCTCCACCCCCTCCTCCGGCGCGACGATGAGGCCGGCAAGGCCGAGCAGGCTGATCTGTAGACCGCCACCGCTGGGCGCGGCGCCGAGGGGATCGGAGAGCGAACGGAAATCCTTGCCGATCGCGGTCGGCGGCAGGTCGAGACCCAGCGCGGGCACGCGACGGGCGATGAAGGCGATGAAGGTATTGCTGTTGGGGCCGGGATAGCTGCGGTACCGCTCGGCCCAGGGATAGGCGGCGATGGCCTCGCGGATTGCCGGTATCAGCGCCTCGGCCTCGGCGCCGCGCAGATCCAGCAGCAGTTCCGGCATGCGTCCGAACCACTTGTCGTCCGGCCCGTCGTAGTTCCGCCTGACCGTACGTCCACCGCCCCAACCGACGACGTCCCATCGCTCGTAATGCGACGCTCCCTCCGGCTTGACCGCAATCCAGGTGTGGACCGCGAACACCCCGCGCCAGCCGTAGGTCGGCGCGGCATAGACCTGGATGACAGCGCCCGGCGTGGTCGCCGGATCCGGCGCCAGGCCGGTCGGTCCCCGATCGGTGCGGTACCATGGCGCGGCGGCCCAGGAGTGGCTCGCCCCCTTGAGCAGCAGCGGCGCGACCAGCGCCAGCGCGGCGACGGAGAGGGCGACCTTGGCGAGGGCGCTCATGCGCCCCGCCCTCCGGTATCCGCCGTCAGCCCCGCCGACTCGATGCCCGCGACGGCGCAGTCCTCGTCCCGATCGGACGCATCTCCGGAAATGCCGACCGCGGCGATGATCCGCCCCGCCCCGTCCCTGACCAGCACGCCGCCCGGAACCGGCACCAGCCGTCCGCCCAGCATGCCGTTGACCGCATCCAGAAACACCGCGCCACGCTCCTTCACCCGATCTGCCAGGGACCGGCTGCCGAGCCCCATGGCAAGCGCGCCATATGCCTTGCCCATGGCGATCTCCGGCCGATGGATGCTCGCGCCGTCCTGACGCTCGATCGCACGGATATGGCCCCCGGCATCGAGCACTACAACGGCCAGCGGGTTCAGACCCAGTTCGGCCGCCCTGGCGAAGGCGCCGGCGATGATGGACCGGGCCTCGTCGAGGGAGAGTTCCGCGCTGGGGATCGGCATGGTCGACCTCAGTTCATCCGGAACAGCTTGCCCGGGTTCATGATGCCGTCCGGGTCCAGCGCCTGCTTGACCGCGCGCATCACCGGGATCGCGTCGGGCAGTTCCGCGGCGAGGAAGTCCATCTTGCCGTAGCCGACACCATGTTCACCGGTGCACGTCCCGTCCATGGAAAGCGCGCGCAGCACCATGCGGTCGCTGTGCTCCTTGGCGCGCCGCATCTCCTCCTCGCTTTCGGTGTCGATCAGGTAGACCAGGTGGAAATTGCCGTCGCCGACATGACCGACCAGCGGCGCCATCAGCCCGGTCTCCGCCAGGTCCTTCTTGGTCTCGGCGATGCACTCCGCCAGACGGGAGATCGGCACGCAGACATCGGTCGGCCAGCCCTTGCATCCGGGCCGCAGCGCCAGCGCGGCGTAGAACGCGTTGTGCCGCGCCTCCCACAGCTTGTTGCGATCCTCGGCCTTGGTTGCCCACTTGAAATCGGTGCCACCGAAATCGCCGGCGATGGCCTGCACCGTCTCGGCCTGCTCGACCACGCCGGTCTCGGAGCCGTGGAACTCAAAGAACAGGGTCGGGCGTGCGGTGTAGCCCTCCAGCTTCGAGTGCTCGATGCAGGCGCCCATCTGCACGTCATCCAGCAGTTCCATGCGGGCCACCGGCACACCGGACTGGATGGTCAGGACGCAGGTGTTCACCGCGCTGTCCAGGTCGTCGAACTGAACCACGGCGGAGGAGATCGCCTCGGGAATGCCGTACACCTTGAGCTGGATCTCGGTGATGACGCCGAGCGTTCCCTCGGACCCGACGAAGAGGCGCGTGAGGTCGTAGCCGGCCGCGGATTTCTTGGCCCGGCGCGCGGTCTTGACCACCCGGCCGTCGGCCATGACCACGGTCAGGCTCAGCACGTTGTCGCGCATGGTGCCGTAGCGCACGGCGTTGGTGCCCGACGCGCGGGTCGCGCACATGCCGCCGATGGTGGCGTCCGCGCCCGGATCGATCGGGAACATCAGCCCGGTGTCACGCAGGTATTCGTTCAACTGCTTGCGGGTCACCCCGGCCTGCACCCGCACGTCCAGATCCTCGGCGTTGACCGCCAGGATCTCGTTCATCTCGGAGACGTCGACCGACAGCCCGCCGCGCAGGGCCGCCACGCCGCCCTCAAGCGAGGTGCCGACGCCGAACGGAACCACCGGCCACTTGTGCCTGGCGCAGATCGTGACGACCTCCGACACCTCTTCGGTGCTGCGCGCGAAGAACACGGCGTCGGGAGCCACGGTCGGGTGGTAGCTCTCGTCGGTGCCATGGCGCGCCCGGATGTCTTTTCCGGTCACGATCCTCTCGGCACCGAACCGCGCGGTCAGGTCGGCCAGCGCGGCATCGCGGGCAGTGGCGTCGGACGGTTGGGCATCGACCTGCATTGTCAGCTCCTAGGGCTCGGGGCACGCTCGGGCTAGCTCTAGCGGCTGGCGGTTCCCCGGACAAGCGTGCGCCGTCCCCGAAGCATCGTTCAGGACCGGACGGGGACGGGGTCGAACAGCAGGCTCGGATTGGACTTGCGCGCCGCCACCGGGTCGAGCAGCGCATGCAACTGTTCACCGTCGAGCGGCCGCAGGCCATTGTCCTCGATCTGATAGACCCGCCAGTGCTCCGGTGGAAAGATCGCCGGAAGGTCCTCTCGCCGACCGCCGAACTCGGCGACCAGGGAGACGTGGAACTCCAGGACGAAGCGGGTGGCGCGGCGGGTGATAAGGTCGCGCGCGCCCTCCAGGATCTGCAGCTCGGAGCCTTCGCCGTCGATCTTGATCAGCCTGGGCGGCTTCGGCAGGTCGCCTGCCAGCGTATCGAGCCGCATGACCGGGACCCAGTCCAGGCCGGGATTTCCCAGTTCCGCCGAAGCCTTGGCGTCGCTCTCGCCGAACGCCCGACCGCTCAGGGTCGGCTGGTAGCGCAGGACCGACGTCACCCCGTCGCGCGCGCCGGCGGCGGCGGTGAAGACGTGGACCTGGTCGAGGCCGTTGATAAGCGCATTGCGGCGGATGATCGGCCCGATCGCCGGCTGCAGCTCGAAGGCGAAGACGATCGCCCCGCAGACGCCGGCCAGGCAGCTCAGGTATCCTGTATGGGCGCCGACATCGACGAAGATGTCGCCCGGCTCCAGGGTGCGGATCAGCAGCTTCACCACGCCGAGTTCGTGGATCCGGCCGTCCTGCATCAACGCGTCGAAGAACGCGCGGCTGGCGTAGTCGTCTTCCGCGTATCGCACCTTGATGTCGCCGAACTCGACCTGGCGGACCGCCGACGGCACCCCCACGAGGCGGGCATTCTCCCGCGTCCCCCGGTCGAGCTGCTCAAAGTGGCGCTCGACACTACGGGCCGCCCGCAGGCCGAGATCGCCGAACAGACGCAGGCGCACCAGCACTTCCTCCGCCTCGGCCCGGCGCAACCCACCAAGGCGGGCCTGCACGGCGTCGTACAGCGCCCCCACACTGCCGGGGTCGCGGATCAGCCTCGCCTTGTCGGAATCGGTGAACATCGCGCTGCCCCTCATGCGTTTCCGTCGGTCGGTCGCGCAATCGGCCTGAACAGGAGGCTGGGGTTCTCACCATCGTGCGACACCGGGTCAAGCAGAGCGTGCAGCCGGGCCTGATCGAGTGGACGCAGCCCCCGGTCCTCGATCTGGAAGGCGGCCCATCGCGCGGGCGGGAAGAAATCGTAGAGGTCCTCGCGTCGACCGCCGAACTCTTTGACAAGGGAGACATGGAACTCCAGAACAAAAGCCGTTTCACCCCGGTCAATCAGACCCCGCGCACCAGCGAGGATCTGGAGTTCGGACCCCTCGCCGTCGATCTTCACCAGCCTAGGCGGCCTGGGCAGATCCGCCGCCAGGGTGTCGAGACGAATCACCGGGAGCCAGTCCAGCATCCGGCTCCCGAGCTTAGCCGAGGTCTGGGACTCGCCCTCTCCGAATGCGCGCCCGCTGAGTGTCGGCTGATAGCGCAGCACGGAGGTCAATCCGTCTCGCGCTCCAGCGGCGGCGGTGATGACGTGAACGCGGTCGAGACCGTTGATCATGGCATTGCGGCGGATGATCGGAACGATGGACTGCTGCAACTCCAGCGCAAGGACGATCGCTCCCTTGGCGCCGGCCAGGCAGCTGAGGTAGCCGGTGTGAGCGCCGACATCGATGAAGATGTCGTCCTCCCTCAACGTCGCGAGCATCAGTCGGACGACGCCCAGCTCATGGACTCGGCCGTCCCGCATCAGGCTGTCGAAGAACGTTCTGCTCGCAAAGTCGTCGTCACAGAACCTGAGCTCGACGCCCTCGAGGTCCAGCACCCGGACCGATGCGGGCGAACCCAGCGTGTCGGCGATGAAGTCCTGGCCTTTCCTCAGTCTGTCGAAGTGCCGTTCAAGGTTCCGGATTCCCCGATCGCCATTGGCGCCGAACAGCCGCATGCGCTCCAGAAACGGAACGATCTCGTCACGTGTCGCGGACCCGAGTCGACGCCAAAGCGCCCGGTAGAGCAGCGCGATGTTCTCCGGGGTGCGGATCATCTCCGCCTTTTCCTGGTCGCTGAACGAAATCACTGCTGCGGTCCCTGTTGAACGGCGCGGCGCGGCGGGAACGCGAGATCGAAGGTCTCGGTGCCCGGTTCCACCGCGAGATTGACGTTGTAGTACGGGTCCCGCTCGAGCGCATCGCCCCACCGGCGGGCGAACGCCGCCTGCTCCCGCTCGAACCGCGCGCGCTTGTCAGCCGACAGATGCGTCCCGCGCGACGCGGACTCATGATGCAGCAGCCTGGCGAACGGAGTCCAAAGCGTGCGGTACCCGGCACGCGCCGCCCGCAGGCAGAGATCCGTATCGGCGAAGTCGATGGCGAAAGCCTCGGTGTCGAAACCGCCGACCTCGTCGAACACCCGACGCCGCACCGCCAGGCAGGCGCCGGTCACCGCCGACAGCGTCTGCACCACCCGGGCGCGGGACAGGTAGCTGGGGCTGCGGTCCGACCGGCCGACGTCCAGGTGACGGCTGCCGTGCCGGCCCGCGAGAATCACGCCGCCATGCTGCACCGCCATGGTCGGGTACAGGAGCTTCGCCCCGACGGGACCGACATCCGGTCGCACGGCCTGGGACACCATCTCGCGCAGCCAGTCCGCATGGATCACTTCCACGTCGTCGTTCAGGAACAGCAGGACCTCGCGCCCCGCCACCGCGGCCCCGGCATTCATCAGGGCAGAGAAATTGAACGGTCCCGGACGATCCAGCACGACGACCCGCGGATCCTCAGCAACCTTCGCCAGCACCGCGCGGGTCTCGGCCTCGACACTGCCGTTGTCGAGAACTGTAAGCGAAAGGTCAGGGTAGTCGGTGCGGTCGAGCAGCCCGGCGACGCACCTCTCGAGCAGATCCGGCTGATCGCGCGTGGCGACCACGACGCCCACGCCCGGCGCCGGCTCGGGCAGGCTCCAGACAACGCGGTGGCCGTATGTGTCCTCCAGCACCCTCGCGGGGTGCCCCCGTCGGGCCAGATGGTCGCGGACCGCCTTGTGCGTCGCAGCGACCGCGTAGGGCTTGGCCGCGATCGACACGCTGGTCGAGCCCGCGATCGCACGCCAGTGGTAGAGTACGCGCGGGATATGCCGGATCCGGGCCGGATCGCTCACCTCCGACACCCGAAGCACCAGATCGTGGTCCTGACTGCCCTCGACCCCAACCCGCAGGCCGCCGACCCGATCGACCAGCGCCCGGCGGTACACCGCCAGATGGGTGACCACGTTCTGGTACATCATCCGGTCCGGGTCCCAGTCCGGCTTGAAGAACGCATGGAAGCGCTGTCCGGCCGCGTCGATCTTGTCCTCGTCCGTGTACAGAATGTCGGCCTCGCCCTCCGCCAGCGTGAGGACCACATGGGCCAGCGCGTCCGGCGCAAGCTCGTCGTCATGGTCGAGGAACGTGACATAGTCGCCGGTGGCCACGGCAAGCGCGTCATTGCTCGCGCGCGAGATATGTCCGTTCTCCTTCCGCCGGACGAGGCAGATACGCGCATCCCGCCGGGCCGCGGCGTCAAGGGTGGCGACGACCTCCGGATCGCTCGACGCGTCGTCGCATATACAGAACTCCCAATGGCGGTAGCTCTGCCCCTCGACCGAGGCGATCGCCGACCGCAGGATGTCCGCCGGCGGGTTGTGCACCGGCATGATCACGCTGATCAGCGGTCCCTCGGACGGCACCTCCGCCTCGGGATCCAACCGGCATTCGTAAGCCGCCAGCCACTGCTCGTAGCGGGTTCGGCGGCCGGCGGCGACGGGCGACCCGATCAGACGGGCGAGGCGGACGGCGCGGTCGGGTATCTCGTCGCGCCCGTCGAAAGCGGTCAACAGGGTCGCCGCCGACGTCTCGTCGCCTTCCGCCCAGCGCGCCTCGGCGAGATCCACGCGCGCCACATCGTCCTGCGGGTCGATCGCCAGCAGCCGAGCAAACACTCTGGCCGACGGGGCGCCACGGGCGGCATCGCGCCAGAACTCCGGGTCCGCCGGGTCGAGGCAGAGGGCGCGGCGCAGCGCAGCCGCCGCCAGGTCGGCAACACCGTGGGCAGCGGCGGTTCGCGAAAGCCGGTTCCAGATGCGCGCGCCGTCCGGGGCCAGAACGGCGCCGCGTCGCATCCAGCGCAGGCCGGCCGCCCGCGGTCCGATCAGCGGCAGCACCAGCGCCAGATTGTAGACGGGGTCGGGACCTGCCGGGTTCAGAACGATCTGCCGACGGGTCGCCGCCGCGGCGCGGCGGATATCCCCCGCCTCGTAGGCGGCGGTCGCCAGCGCCTCGTGCCGATTCTCCTCGCCCGGGGCCAGGCTGGCGGCGCGGTCGAACGATGCGACCGCATCGACCAGTCGCCCCGCCCGCTTTTGCAGGACACCGAGGTTGGCCCACCCCAGCGCCACGTCGGGCCAGCGCGCGACGAGATCGTCGAACGCCGTCAGCGCCGCCTCGGGTTCGGGTGCCTGCGCCAGCGCGACCGCGCGGTTGAACGCGGTGACGAGATCGCCCGGTGGTGAGGATGGGGACTTCGGCATGTCGGTCCGGCCAGGAGACGGAAAGCGAGGGCCAGTACCACAACCGAGGTCGTTCCGGCCAGCGACGCGGCCCCGCCTGCGTTAACCAAATCTTCAGCCGGGGCTGGCAAAGAATGCACCCAATGGTTCAAAACACGCGTTAGGATATCCCATGTGGTCCGCCATCAAATCCGCTTTCACCGGCGCAGATGACCGACGGGTCGCGCCCCGCGTCACGGCGGTCGGCAAGGTGACGATCGACAGGCGCGCTTATGCCCTCGAGAACTGGAGCACCTCCGGGATCCTGATCTCCGGGCATGACGGTCGCCTCGCCAAGGGTCAGAAGTTCAAGCTCTCCGTGGAGGTGCAGGACGACCAGCGCCTGATCGGCTTCAACGCCGAGGCGGTCGTCGTGCGACTCGCCGGCGACAAGCTCGCCGCCCAGTTCTATCGGATCGACCGGCACAAGAAGCAGGCGATCCTGGAGTACTTCGCCCGCAAGACCGCTACCCGCTGAGGGGCAAGCCGCCACCGACGCCGCCACCGACATTGACCGCGGTGGCCGCCGACGCCAAACTCCGCCCGCTCTACCGAATGCGAGGATACGGGTCGGGGACGGCGTGAGCATCTGGGGAAAAATCATTGGTGGCGCCGCGGGCTTCGCGCTTGGCGGCCCGATCGGCGCGCTTCTCGGCGTGGTCGGCGGCCATGCGATCGACCGCTATGCGGACGATCAGCCGATCGACGAGGAGGCAGCCACAAAGAAGATCGCCTTCACCATCGGCGTCATCGCGCTCGGGGCCAAGATGGCCAAGGCCGACGGGGTGGTCACGCGCGACGAGATCTCCGCCTTCCGCGACGTGTTCCGCGTGCCGGCGGAGGAGGTGAAGAACGTCGGCCGGGTCTGGGACATGGCCCGACGCACCGCCGACGGATTCGAGGCCTATGCCCAGCAGATCGCGCGACTCTTCAACCCCGGCTCTCCGGTGCTCGAGGAACTGATCGGCAGCCTGTTCCACATAGCCAAGGCCGACGGGGTGCTGCACGAGAACGAGGTTGCCTATCTGAAGCGGGTCGCTGAGATCTTCGGATTCGACGAACTCGCCTTCGAGCGGATGCGCGCCACCTATGTCGGCGACAACGGCAACGACCCCTACTCCGTGCTCGGCGTCGACCCGACCGCCTCCGACGAGGAGGCGCGGACCGCCTATCGACGGCTGATCCGCGAGCATCACCCCGACCGGCTGATCGCCCAGGGTCTGCCGGACGAACTGGTGTCCGCCGCGACCGAACGCATGGCGGCGGTCAATGCCGCCTGGGACCGGATCAAGAAGGCCCGTAACCTCCCCTGAACGCCACCTGACCCTGAACACCACCTGACCCTGAACACCACCTGACCCTGAACACCACCTGACCGGGAAAGCCAGATCCATGGCGACTGCGACCGACCGTGCGGCCCCTCCGGCCGTCGCCCTGCGCAATGCCGGCCTCGGCTTCGGCGGCCGACCGCTCTTCTCCGGTATCGATCTGCCGGTGGCCAAGGGCGACCGGATCTGCCTGGTCGGCCGCAACGGCTCCGGCAAATCGACGCTGATGAAGGCACTCGCCGCCGAGATCGACGTCGACAGCGGCGACCGCTTCGTCAAGCCGGGCGCGCGGGTCGTCTACCTGCCCCAGGATCCGCGCCCGCCGCGTGACATGACCGTGTTCGAATATGTCGAGGGCGGTTTGCCGCCGGCCACCGACAACGCACCACGCGACCATCTGGTGGACGCCGCGATCTCCGGCCTGTCGCTCGACGGCGGGCGGACCATGGGCGGACTGTCCGGCGGCGAGGCCCGGCGCGGCGCGCTGGCCCGGGCCCTGGTCTCGGAACCCGACGTCCTCCTGCTGGACGAGCCGACCAACCATCTCGACCTGCCAACCATCGAGTGGCTGGAGGACATGCTGGAGGGATTGGACGCCGGCCTGCTCATCATCAGCCACGACCGCGCCTTCCTGCGCCGCCTCGCCAAGCGCACGCTGTGGCTCGAGCGCGGCCAGCTTCACAGGCTGAACGACGGAATCGACGCCTTCCCCGATTGGGCCGAGAAGCTGGTCGCCGACGAGGAGGTCCAGGCACATAAGTTGAACCGACAGATCGCGGAGGAGACGCGCTGGCTGCGCGAGGGGCTGACAGCCCGGCGCAAGCGCAACATGGGCCGGGTGCGCGGGCTGCTCGACCTGCGCCGGGAGCGGGCCGAACGGATCAAGCGCCCCGAGGGCATGAAGCTCGACGCCGGCGAAGCGAGCCGCAGCGGCAGCCTTGTGATGGAGGCGATCGGGCTCTCCAAGAGCTTCACCGACGAGCGCGGCGTCGAAAAGACAGTCGCCGACCAGGTCTCCTTCACGGTGCGGCGCAAGGACCGGATCGGCATCATCGGCCCGAACGGTGCCGGCAAGACAACGTTGCTGCGCATGCTGCTCGGACAGGAGACACCGGACTCGGGCCGGGTGAAGACCGGGTTCGGGGTCGAAGCGATCTATTTCGATCAGAAACGCGAGCAGCTGAATCCGGCGGACACGCTGTGGTCCACGCTCTGCCCCGGCGGCGGCGACAGCGTCGAGGTGCACGGTAAGAAGAAACACGTGGTGTCCTACCTCCGGGACTTCCTATTCGCCGACCGCCAGGCGACGGCCAAGGTATCGACCCTGTCGGGCGGCGAGCGCAACCGGCTGCTGCTGGCGAAGCTGTTCGCCCAGAGCCACAACCTGATGATTCTCGACGAACCGACCAACGACCTGGACGTCGAGACCCTGGACCTGTTGCAGGAGGAGGTGTCGGATTACGATGGCACGGTCCTGCTGGTCAGCCACGACCGCGACTTCCTGGACCGCACGGTCACCTCGATCATCGCCGTCGAGGGCGAAGGCCGGATCCGCGAGTATGTCGGCGGCTATCAGGACTATCTCGCCGAACGAAGACGCACCGAACGCCCCGCCGAGCCGGTCGCCGCCAAGACCGCGAAGCCGAAACCGGCCGGCGAAAAGCCGCGCAGCCGGTCGACAAAGATGTCCTACAAGGACGGTCGCGAGCTGCAGCTTCTTCCCGGGCGGATTGCCGATCTCGAGGCCGAGATCTCGACGCTGGGCGACGCTCTGGCGGACGCCGACCTGTTCGCGCGCGATCCTAAAACCTTCGAGACCAAGAGCGCCCGCCTCGCCGCCGCCACCGAGGAACTCGCCGCCGCCGAGGACCGCTGGCTGGAACTGGAGGCGCTGAAGGAGGAACTGGAAGGGGCGGGGTAGACGCTAAGATCGCCGCGGCCTCAGTCTTCCTTGAACTCCCGGTGACAGGCCTTGCAGGTGTCCGTCAGGGCGGCGAAGGCGCGTTTCGCCTGACGCGTACCGAGACCGGCCGCCGCCGCCAGGGCCGATGCCCTAGCGCCCATTTCATCGGCCCCCGCCTGGAACTCGGCCCAGCGCCCCCAGATCTCCTCGCTGGCCTCGCTCGGGTCGTCGAGCGAGCCTTGCGGAAACAGGCGGGTGAGGTGTCCCCCAGCATAGGCTTCGATCCTTCCGGCTGCCGCCTCGACCACGGCCGGATCATAGGCAACCTCGCCCCTGAACACGCGGCCCAGTCCCTTCATCTCACCGGCGAGCGTCTTCATCGACTCCATGCGCTTCTTGACCACGCCGGTCGCGCCATCATGGGCCAGCGCCGTCGGCGCACCGGCCGGATCCGCGGTCAGGGCGGCAGCCACAAGAACAGCCAAAGCGATCGGATGTCGGGACATCTGCGCCTCCTCGGTTTCGAGATAACGACAGTATCGGGGAGCGCTATCCGCCGGCGGCCGCACGGGCATTGATCTTATCATGACGTGCCCGAATCGCCGGCGGCCAGGTGCTCTTGATGTAGGAGAGCACGGCGACGATCTCGCGATCGCTCAGACTGTCGGCGAAACCCGGCATGTCGGTCTCGTAGGCACGCCCCTCCATCAAGGCCGCCGGACCGTGCTTGGTCAGCAGAAAGAGCATGAAGTCCGGATGATGCCAGGTGTGCCCGCTGCGGTCATGCGGCGGCGCCGGCAGCCGGCCGTCGGCCTTGCGCTGGCGCCAGTTCGCCTCCCCCTCGAGCTTGGCGCCATGGCAACCAGCGCAAGCCTCGGCATAGATCTCGGCACCCCGGGCGACCACCCCCGGATCGTCGGGAGCCAGCCTCACCGCGCCCTCCCCGATCACGCTCTCCCCGACCGGGCCGTCTCGGCCGGCGACGACGACAACGCCGCCGGCGACCAGCGCAGCAACCAGAATCCCGATCAGAATCACCGTCCGACGTACGGGCATGCCATCCGCTCCCTCTCGCATCGACCGCAATCTGCTCCTTCCAGTTGATGGAACGTCAAGCGCGACGGATTCCGGAGCCCGGCCCGTTAGCGGACGGACTGAAAACAACGAGGCTGTGATGCTCTCGACCTCTTCGCTTTCCGCCTTCCTCGCCGTCTTGCTGTTGGCGTCCCAGGGCCACGGGGACGGGCCGACGCTCGTTGGGCGCTCCGCCCTGGTACCCGCGACCGGGTTGTCCGAACCCGCACCGCGACCGGATTGCGTCATGCCGAACCTGAAGGGACGGGCCGCCCGCCGGGCCACGCAGGCCCAGCACTGATCCCCTTCCCTCACGGCGCTGGACGCCGGCAGCCGCAGGTCGTATCTCTCGCCGCATGACCCTTCATGCTGCAGTGCAAAATCCGTGAGGCCGATCGACATTCTGGCCGCGGTGGCCGTGAACCTGGCCTGGGGCCTGAATTTCGCGATCACCAAACTCGGACTCGGCGAGATGCCGCCGATGCTGCTGGTGGCGCTGCGCTATGCCCTGACGGCCCTGCTGCTCGCGCCCTGGCTGAAATGGCCGCGCGGGCAGTTCGTCCAGGTCGCGGCGATCTCGTTCACCCTCGGCTTCCTGCACTTCGCGCTGATGTTCACCGGGCTCAGCGGCATCGACGCGTCGGTGGCGGCGATCGCAGTCCAGATCCAGGTTCCGTTCTCCGCCCTGCTCGCCTTCCTCGTGTTCCGCGACGCGCTCGGCTGGCGCAAGGCGTTTGGCGGCGCGCTCGCCATCGGCGGCATCGTCCTGATCGCCGGCGCCCCACAGGAGGCGCCGGACCCGTTCTACCTGTCGCTGACCATCATGGCGGCGCTGATGTGGGCGGTGTCCGCCATTCAGGTGAAGCGGCTCGGGCAGATCGATACCCTGACGCTGAACGCCTGGATCGCGCTGCTGGCCACGCCGCAACTGCTTCTCGGTTCGGCCCTGATCGAGAGCGATCGCTGGGGCGAGGTCGCGGAGGCCGGATGGCTCGGCTGGGGCTCGGTCGTCTACATGGCGGTGGCGGTGACGGTGTTCGGCTATGGCCTGTGGTACCGTCTGCTCCAGCGCTACCCCGTGACGACGATCATGCCGCTCTCGCTGCTCGCCCCGACCTTCGGCGTGGCCGCCGGGATCTTCATCCTCGGCGAGCCCGCGACCTTGGAGAAGTTCATCGGCGGCGCGCTGACACTGACCGGTGTGGCCATCGTCATCCTCACCCCGCCGGCGAAGCGGAAGGACGAGGCTGTGGAGTCATGATCGACAGGCCCTCACCGAACCACGGGGAACGGCGGGGGCCGGTCGACATGCTGCTGCTGCACTACACGGACATGGTGCGGGCGGACGACGCGGTCGCCCTGCTCCGCGACCCGGCGGCGCAGGTCAGCGCCCACTACGTCGTCGCCGAGGACGGCCGGGTCTGGCGTCTGGTCGACGAGGACCGGCGGGCCTGGCATGCCGGCGTCGCCTGGTGGGCGGGGGAAAGCGACATCAACTCCCGCTCGATCGGAATCGAGATCTCCAATCCGGGGCACAGCCACGGGTACAGGCCCTTCCCCGAGCCGCAGATGCTGGCGGTGATGGCGCTGTGCCGCGACATCCTCGCGCGTCATCGCATTCCGCCGCATCGGGTTCTCGGCCACAGCGACGTCGCCCCCGGCCGCAAGATCGACCCCGGTCACCTGTTCGACTGGCGCGGACTCGCGCGGTCGGGAATCGGGATCTTTCCTGAGACCCTGTCGCCGTCGACGCTGCACGAGGCGGAGGCGACCGCCGCCCTCGCCCGGATCGGCTATCGTGTCGGCGCCCCGACCTTCGCCGATCCGCACAGCCGGATGGCCCTGGATGGCTTCCGACGGCACTGGGAACCGCTGGCGCTCGGCCAGCCATACGATCCGCGCGGAGCGGCCATGCTGCAGCGCGTGGCGGAAATGTGCCCGGGGGCCGAAAAACCGGTTGCATAGCCCCCCATCCGTCCATACGTTCCGCGCACCGACGCAAACGCACGTGCCCCTGGCCCCACAGCGGTTAAGCAACGACGAGAGGCGTCTCTTTTCACAATCCCGTCCCTTGGGTTTGTCTTCCCGGGGCGGTTGCGAAGGGGGAACCCCACGATGCTGCAACCCGAAGCGGGCGCGCGCGCCCGTCTCCGTTCTTCTTCCGACACCTCAGCCCGCCAACCGATGGCGATCCCGGCCTCCAAGCCGCTGCTGAGTCTCGTGCCGGCGGCGACCCCGCCGCGCGGCGAGGTCACCGACGCCATCCGCGCCTATTTCGCCGCCAACGACCACGAGCATCCGGTGCTCGCCGTCGACCTGTCGGTGGTGGAGTGGAACTACCGCGCCCTGGCCCGCGCCCTGCCGGAGACCGCGATCTACTACGCCGTGAAGGCCAACCCGGCCGACGGCGTGATCGACCGGCTGGCGGCGCTCGGCTGTCGCTTCGACGTCGCCAGTCGCGGCGAGATCGAGCTGTGCCTGTCGCGCGGCATCGATGCCTCGCGCCTGTCTTTCGGCAACACCATCAAGAAGGAGCGCGACATCGCCTTCGCGCATTCGGTCGGCGTGCCGCTGTTCGCCTTCGACGCGCAGGAGGAGCTTGAGAAGATCGCCCGCAGCGCTCCCGGCGCCGAGGTGTTCTGCCGGATCCTGACCTCCGGCGAGGGCGCCGACTGGCCGCTGTCGCGCAAGTTTGGCTGCACTCCCGCGATGGCCGCGACCCTGCTGCGCCGGGCGTGCGACCTCGGTCTCACCCCGCGGGGCGTGTCCTTCCACGTCGGATCGCAGCAGAGCGACCTGGCCCAGTGGGACGCCGCGCTGGCGGAGACCGCCGCCCTGTTCGCCGCGCTGGCCGAGGACGGGATCGACCTCGATCTGGTCAACCTCGGCGGCGGCTTCCCGGCCCGCTACCGCGACGACGTTGCCGAGGCCGAGGCCTACGGCACCGCGATCATGGCGGCCCTCGACCGGCACTTCGCCGGCCTTCCGATCACCACGATCGCCGAGCCCGGACGGGGTCTGGTCGGCGATGCCGGCGTGATCCGGTCGGAAGTCGTCCTGGTGTCGCGCAAGGATGCCGGCGAAGACGAGCGCTGGGTCTTCCTCGATATCGGCACGTTCTCCGGACTGGCCGAGACGATGGACGAGGCGATCAAGTACCGGCTGACGACCGAGCGCGACGGCGAGGCTCTGGACGGCGAGAGCGGTCCGGTGATCCTGGCCGGCCCGAGCTGCGACAGCGCCGACATCCTCTACGAGAAAGCCGGCTACCGTCTGCCTCTGGACCTGTGCGCCGGCGACGCGGTGCTGATCCTGGCGACCGGGGCCTACACCTCGACCTATTCCTCGGTCGGCTTCAACGGTTTCCCGCCGCTGGAGACCGTCTGCGTCTGACCGGTTCGTCCGGACACGAGACCCGGCGCCGGAACCTCGGGGTTCCGGCGCACCGTCTCCCGCTCGGCTTATCCTGCGTCGAGGATGTCCGTCGCCCGATGACCATCCTGCACCCCGTCGACGGGCCACTGGGCCTCGGCAGAGGAAGGCCCGGACCGCAGGCGCAGTCCGGGTTTCGCTCTCGCTGGAGGACGGATCAGGCGCTTTGGTCGATCACCGAGCCGGGCAGCGCGATGCCCGCTTCCTGGAGCTTCTGCTGGATCTCGTTCAGATCCTCCTCGCTCAGGCTCTCCAGGTCATAGTCCTCGAAGATCGACGCGATCGTCTTCAGCGTCTCGTCCGAGTCCTCGTCGCCCGTACCCGGCGGCGGCCCCTGACGCGGACCGCCGGCCCCACCAGGCCCGCCCGGCGGCGGACCGTCGGGACGGAACGCCTCGGCATCGAAACCGGCTTCCTCGATCGCGGACTTCAATTCCGGCGAGGGACGGACACCCGCCTCGCGGAACTGCTCGCGGATCGATGCGACGTCCTCTTCGGAGAGTGTCTCCGCGTCGTACTGCGAAAGGATGTCGCTGACCGCGCTCTTCTGCTCGTCGCTGAGTTTCGCCTGGCCGAAGCCCTGCGGCGGGAACTGGACGGAGATACCTGCACTGATCGTGTTCATGTCGAACGCCTCCTTGGCTGGGTCGCAGCGTGCCGAATGCCGTTCTAGCGCCCGTCTCATGCCCTCACCGGTCGGGCTGGGGTTCTCCCCGGGTGGCGTTCGGCAGGGGGACCCTAGCGGGGTCGGCGTAAACGAGGGTTCGGATCGGGTTAAGAATTGTAAATCCACCGCCGGATCGATGACCGTGCGATCCGGCGTCGGTAGTATGCGGGCGTGTTCATCGATCGGGCCGACGGGTTGCGCATGGCGAGTGTTCTGCTGGTCGACGACGACCGGGATTTCTGCGAATTGCTGTCCACCTACCTCGTCACCCAGGGACTGAGCGTCGATGTCGTGCATGACGGCGGTGCCGCGCTCGATCGCCTGAAACGCGCCGACCGACCGCGGGCGGTCTGTCTCGACTTCATGATGGCGCCGCCGAACGGGCTCGAGGTTCTGCGTCGCCTGCGGGCCGGCAACGACTGGATCCCCGTGCTCATCCTGACCGCCAACACCGACGAGACCGATCGCATCGTCGGCCTGGAGGTCGGTGCCGACGACTACGTCAACAAGACCAGTAGCCCGCGAGAACTCGCCGCCCGACTGAAGGCGCTGATCCGCCGCGCCGATCCGGAGCTAACCGAGGGCGTGGCGGACCAGGACAGGCCGATCGAGATCGACGGTCTCTCCCTGATACCGAGCGAGCGGCGCGTCGATCTCGGAGGGGAGAGCCTGTCCCTGACCGCAACCGAATTCTCGGTCCTGCACTACCTGATGCGCCATGCGGGCGCGGTGATCTCCAAGGACGACCTGAGCAGCAACGTGCTGGGCCGCCGGCTCACCCCCTACGACCGGGCGCTGGACGTGCACATCAGCCACATCCGCAAGAAGCTCTCCGTCTCCGAAGTCTGGCGCAACCGCATCCAGGCGGTCCGCGGCGTCGGCTATCAGTTGCTCGCGGTTCGGTGAGCCGCGTGACGCTGCCCTTCCGCTCGCTCGGTCTGTACTGGCGCATCTTCCTGATGCTGCTGGTGGCACAGATCGCCATCGCCGGCGGTGCGGTCGGCCTGACCATGGTGATGCAGCGTGCCGCCGGCGGCCCGTCCGCCGACTGGTCTGCTCTGGCGGCCGAGGCGGCCGAAGCCTACCGCGACGACGGCGTCGCCGGGTTCAACGCCTGGAGGCAGGAACAGTACCGCGAGGGCCTTGTGACCTTCCTGGTCGACGGTGACGGGTCCACGGTCGACGACGCGCCGATGCCGCCTCCGCTCCGGCACTGGGTGCGGATGACCGACGGCGACCGGTTCTCCCGCCGGGATGGCCCGCCGGGCCGCGGCGATACGGTCCAGATGCCGACGCCGGCGGAGATCCTGCCGGGTCACCGTCTCGTCGCCTTCGCCGAGCCGCCCGGTCGTGGCTCCGGGCCACGGCTTGGCCTCGTGCTCGCCGCCACCGCCGCGGCTGCGGTCCTGCTGATCGCCGTGGTGACCCTGTTCCTCACCCGCTCGCTGGTGCGCCCGATCACCGATCTGCGCCAGGTAACCAACAGCGTGGCCGCCGGCGAGTTCTCCAAACGGGTCGGGGTTGGCGCCCTGTCGCGCAGGGACGAGATCGGGGCGCTGGCCGCCGATTTCGATTCCATGGCTGAGCGTATCCAGCGTCAGTTCGAGGCCCAGCGCCAGCTCCTGCGCGACGTGTCCCACGAACTGAAATCCCCCCTCGCTCGGCTCAAGCTGGCGATCGAGCTGTCGCGCGACGAGGCCGGGGTTCAGGCGGACGGCCGCTGGCTGCAACGCCTGGAGAAGGAGGCTCAGGCGCTGGAGACCATGCTGGACCGCATCCTCGACCTCGCCCGCGCCGAGGCCGGCCTGCCCGATCAGCGGCGGGGCGCGGTCGACCTGGAGGCGCTGATCGCCTCTCTCGTGGAGGATGCCGGGTTCGAGGCGCGGCAGAAGGCCATGACCGTGCGCTTCGATCCGCGCGGTCCGGCCCGGGTGCTCGGCAGTCAGTCGCTGCTGACCAGCGCCCTGGAGAACGTGATCCGCAACGCCATCCTCTACGGCGAAGACGGAACCGCCATCGACGTCGCCCTGACCGTCGCCAGGGGCCAGGCCGTCGTGACCGTCGCCAACCGCGGCGCGAAGCTGCGTTCCGCCGATCTGACGCGGATATTCGACCCGTTCTACCGGGTGCCCGCGGAGCGCAACGGCGCGCCCGACGGCCAGGGTATCGGCCTGACCATCACCCAGAAGGTCATGCTCGCCCATGACGGCGGGGTGACCGCCGAGAACCGCCCCGAGGGCGGGCTGATCGTGCGCATGACCCTGCCGCTCGCCCCGGCGGCGCCCTGAGCCCGGTCATTGCCCGGCGCAGTCCGGCGCAGCCCGGTGCCGTCCGGCGCGGCCGCCCTTGACGCCATCGGCCGGCGGGCTTACCTGTCGCGCCGTTCAGACGGTCGGGCGGCCGCCGGCACCCCCGGGTGCTGGAGGAAAGTCCGGGCTCCACGGGAACACGGTGCCGGGTAACGCCCGGCGGGGGCGACCCCAGGGACAGTGCCACAGAAAGCAAACCGCCCGTCCGCCTTGGGTCAGACCGGGGCCGGCGGGTAAGGGTGAAAGGGTGCGGTAAGAGCGCACCGCGAGACCGGCAACGGGATCGGCAGGGTAAACCCCACCGGGAGCAAGACCGAATAGGGACGACCGGCTGACTCTTCGGAGGGCAGCGCACGCGTTCCCGCGTCGTCGTCCGGGTAGGTCGCGCGAGGCGGTCGGCAACGACCGTCCCAGATGAATGGCCGTCACCCTGGATTTCGGTCCGGGGGACAGAACCCGGCTTACAGACCGTCTGAACCTTTACCCGGCTCCCTCCAGGTGCTCCGGAACCGCAAGCGCTCCGGGATGGCATGGGACGCGAGGCTGTTCCTGGAACAAATCATGAACAATATACGTCGACCGTCCATTTGGCGGGCGGAGCGGCTGTCTTTTCTCGCCCTACGGTTCTGACAGGGGACACTAGAACCTGCGGAACCGGGAAATACCGGGAACCACCGGGAAATAGTGGGACGGCGTTGTAATCATTGACGAAAAACGGGGCGCCGCTCAAATCGGCGAAAATTTTTTTGGTCACTTGGATCTGCACTCTCCCCGCCCGCGCGGCGAAAACGGTCACTTGAACCTGCGGAACTGGGAAGTGCGCGAAGGCTCTTTAAACGGCCCGTCAAGAAGACCCTAACCCGTTGATAATCCAATTTGAAGGGATCTTCAAACGGCCGCCCGCCTGACAGCGCCAGGCGGTCTCGCGCAAGGTGCGAACTGGGAAGTGCTGCGCAGTTTGCGAAACCGGCTACCGAGCGATCGAAAAGTCCCGCCGCTCTGCGGGTTTCCGCCAGAAAAGCCCTCGGCGCTGATCGGGTCAAACTGGGAAGAGAAATCGGCCGTTCCTAGACCGCGCTACTCCACTGTTCGGACAGCGAGGCGGTCATTAGGAGAACAGGCGAAATCGCACATTTAGTGATGTAGAATTCCGGGCACCCAAAATGATGGAGTGCGCCATGCCAGTTCGTGCAGGACTAGTCAGCTCTACGCATCTTCCCCCGCGGATATCCCTCGATCCAATCCTTCACGACTATCATAGCGCGTTGATTAAGGTCGCGGAGGGCGACGGCTTCATTGTCCATCTTGACGAGGACATGGCCGCATTCTCCGCCTATCTAAGAAGCGCGCCTGGAAATGACGGCGCGAACCCAGCACTCGATCCGTCCGCGACAGACATCGAAGATGGCTTCTGGGTCCGCGTCGAACGCGATGGCAAGATCGCGGGTGTCATGGGTGAGCGGTTCATTGATTGTAGTCGGATCGGATACTACGACTTTGTTAGATCTGGACAGCTGTTCGGTCGAGCAGCTGACGGGCCGCTACCGTTGGCGATCGAGGGGCCAGGTCCGACGGGGCGCGTTTCATTCGGTGGTGGCGTCTACGTCCATCCAGACGCTCGCGGATCCGGCCTGTCGTGGTTCCTTGCCAACTTTGGTCGCGCACTAGCGGTTCGGATCTGGAACCTCCATGCCCCGTTCGGAATGATTTTCGATCCGCTCAGGCGCAAGGGACTGGCTGAGGGAAACTATGGTAGCCATCGAGTCGTAAAGTTAGCCGATGGCTACTTTGCCCCCAAAGGCGACAACGCGATCGTTTGGTCTCTGGAATACGATGTGCCGCGCTTAGTCGAGGGAATGCGGGACACGATCCTGCAGGTTGCGCACGGTGGATACGAGCAGATGAGTGACCTGGCGCCTGGGACCAGATCGAAGCGGAAGAACTAGTCGGCGATACACAGTGCGCAAACCCATGGACGGGCAGATGAGGTCGACTTGCCGAAGGTCGATCTCTCCCTGCCGTTTCACACGAAGATAGTCGCCTTGCGCGTACGTCCTCAAAGCGCCCCACGGTACCGACGCAATACGCTCGCCACTAAAAGAGTGGCTCCCCCCAATTCGACAATCCTCGCTGTAAAGCGCGAACCTAAATCCAGCCGGATCGTCGGAAGATACTTCTACTAGATGAGTAGTTGCGATCATGTCAGTGAAAATCAACAGATCTATACCAACATCCTCGACCGATATCCTACCTAACCTAGACTTATCGCTTGCCGCCGACTTTAGTTTCAGCAATCCGTTATCGACGCCAACCATAAATTCAGTTTTCCGCGAAGAAATTCGGCCCTGATCATCACAGAAAACTTGGTCTCCGCTAGGCATCGATCGGCATCACGGAAACCAGTGCTCCACTAGGCACCTTCAACGGGCAGACGAGAACAGACGTCTCGCCACCATATCTCCAAGGCGGCCGAAAGGCATATACTGTCGGCGCTATGAAACGCCGACGATTGAGCGCCAACCACGCGACTAGAGCTTGAAACTCGGCTGATCTATCGCCGTCGGGTGGGCTATAGACTGTGCGCGAACCTTGTAAGTCTACTAGAATACCTCTAGGCCCAATAAACGGGCAGTCTGCCAGATACTCTAAGGAAAACTCGCCCTTCTGCTTAAACCAATCTATACAAGCATGGTATGTTGCCTGCGACATCTCGGAGATATTGACCTGCCGCACTATAATCGGGAAACCAGGCTGGCCTAACCGGGCAATATTGTAGACCGCAGCTGAGGCACGACCGTTCCGCATGGCAAGAGCGTTCTTTGACGTTATGGTTGTTCGGCCGATATGACTACGCGCCTTCCTCGCGTGTCAAGGGAGCGGCAATCCCCGACTCCACGCCGTCGTTGTGTCGAAGCAGATAGACCGTCCTCTTAGAGATAGCCTCTGCGAGCTCCTCTGGATCGGGGCGATTAAAAAACTCCGCCGCTCCTAGAATGTACTTCGCCGCCTCACGTGCCGCGTCAGCCACCTGGACATCGTTGACCACCTTGTGCTCGCCGCTCATGCCGGCAAGCCAATTCAACGACCGCCCGGTCGCTTCACACAACGCGATTGCCGCGGAGAGAGGCATCTTCGCTTCCCCATCGCGGTGTTTTGCCAGCTGCTCAGACGTACACCCCGCGATCTTCGCGGCGTTCTTCTGGCTTCCGATCATTCCGATCAGCTCGCCAACCCGTTCCTGAAACTCGGGGCTCCACCGAGGAACCTTCGTACTCGACACCGTTATCCCCCAACGGTCATCGCGAGAGATCGATAAAACTCGACCACCTTCGTTGACACTCGATTTTTGTCGATCTACGCTCATCGTGATCACGATACACCGTCGCTATCACGACGGGTCCCTGTCAACGAAAGGGTTAACGAATGGCGCACGCCACTCCGAAACCGAACGTAACCAACGTCGATCGCTACGAAGTCATGGGGATGGTGAAGTCGCGTGGACACTCTCTCGCGGATCTCGCTGAGCAAAACGGCCTTCATCCGTCCACCGTTCAAACGGCTATTTATCGACTTCAACCATCTGGAAATCGAGTTATAGCGACTTTTCTTGGTGTTTCGGTTCATGACCTTTGGCCCGAGTGGTTTGATGCTGCCGGCAACGTCATCGCCGACAGCACCAAGCGTAAGGCCGAGACCGACGCCGAAACTCGCCAAAACGGTGTCGCCGCATGACCAAAGCGTCCGTCAAAATTGACAGCGGCGCGGGTGCGCAGCCCCTCCCGATCACCTCCATAAGGGTCGAGGATCGGCTTCGGTCGATCGATCACGACCACGTTTCTTGGATTGCCAGCAGCATGGCCGAAACCGGTCAGCAGCAGCCGATCATCGTTGCGGAGGTCGGGAAGGACCAGTTCCTACTGGTAGCCGGCGCACATCGCCTGGAAGCCGCGAAGCTCCTGAAGTGGAAGACGATCGTTGCGGTCCTGGCCAAAGGCACGCCAGAGCAGCTGCGATTGGTCGAGATCGACGAGAACTTGGCGCGCCGAAACCTCTCTGCGCTCGATCGCGCGATAGCGCTTGGAGAGCGCAAGCGGATCTATGAAGAATTGTACCCGGAAACCAAACAAGGGGGAGATCGCAAGAGCACTGCGAACCCCGCCGAAGGTCAAAACGACACGATGTCGTTTTGGTCAGCCTCACCTGAGAAGGTGGGGGCGTTCTCGACGGTTACCGCAGAGAAGCTCGGGATCGAGAGACGCACAGTAGAACGAGCGGTCCGGATCGCCGCCGCCCTTTCGCCCGAGCTGCGCGAGAACCTGACCGGCCACCCGATCGCCGACAATCAGGCGCAGTTGCTGAAGCTGGTGAAACTCCCCCCCGAGCAGCGTGAGAAGGCGGTTGCCGCCCTCACCCGCGAGGAAGCCCCGGCAAAGACGGTCCAGGAAGCGGTCGAGGCGACGGCGGGCCGGGTGAAGACGAAAGAGCGGCCCGCCCATCAGAAGCAATACGACGCGCTGTGCCGCGCCTTCGACGGCGCCAACGCCCGCGCCAAGAAGCTGTTCATCACCTGGCTCCACGAGAACGGCGCCCTGGACGCGGTCATCGCCACCGCCACCCGCACCGAGGAGGCCGAGTAATGGCCGACACTCCGAGCACCGACGCGCCCGTCGCCGATATCGAGCATCAGGATCTGGTGCGCCGCTATACCGCAAATCCCGCTCTCGCCACGGCCGACCTGCTGCTCGGCAAGATCGATGCCGAGACCGGCCTGATCTTTCTCCGTACCGACATCGACGCCCGCGCGGCCTTCCTCGCTTGGGCCGACGATCAGGGTTTGAGCGACGCCGACTGGGGTACGGCCCTCATGTTTCTGGATCGGTACTTCCGCCCTTTCCTGTCACCGAACGGATCTTCGCGATGACAGCCCTCGCTTGGAGCACGCCTAGATCCGCATCCGGGTTGTTCCCGGTGTATCTGTCGATGTCGGCCTGGAAGCTACTGAGGAGTGAAGTCAGGCTGACGTCACCATCCCGCTCCAGCAAGGCGAAGACCCGGTGGCCGGTCTCGGAACCCACGCCCAACTTCGCCGCGCGCTGTCTGTTCTCGACCATCACAGCGCTGATCCGCGCGATCTTGTCATCGTCATCCATTGCTCTCTCCATCGGGTGTGTCGCTACACCGATGGTAGAGAGCGGCCGGGCGCTCGTCACCTTCCTGACGCGGCGCCCGGCCGGCCTCTCCTGGACATGGGGGTGCGCGTGATGCCGAAGGGCCATCCAAACCCCTGCGCCGGAACCCTCGACCTCCTCAGCTGGGAGCCGCCGGAGCCGGCGATCCGCTTCGAGCCGGATGACATCCGGGCCAACGACATCCAGACGAAGATCGCCCGCGCCGTTTCGGCAGCTCTGCGCCAATCGGATCTCGATCGCGAAGAGGTTGCCCGACGCATGGGCGAGTTCCTGGGCAAGACAGTCACCCTCGACACCCTCAACGCCTACGCATCGCAGGCCAAGCCCCACGACATCACCCACACCCGCCTGATCGCGCTCGCGCACGCCTTGGAAGACTGGCGGTTGCTGTCGATCGGCGCAGAGGAAATGGACTGCATCGTCGTGCCCAAGGAATACGAGGAGTTGATCCGCCTCGCCCTGATCTCCGAGCAGCTGAAGAAGCTGCAGCGAGAGGTCGAAGCCGGCAGCGTCGTCATCGAGAAGCTGGGGCTAGGCAAGCGATGAGCTGGTACAGCGCCAAGGCCCTCGCCGATCTCGACCTGCCGGGTCTTCCGACCTCCAAGCGCGGCATCCAGGAACTGGCGAAGACCGAGGCCTGGGGCGACCGGTTCGACGGTGAAGGCCAGCCGCTGGTGCGCAAGCGCGCCGGACGCGGCGGCGGACAAGAGTACCACGTCTCCCTGCTGCCCACGGCTGCGCGAGCCCGCCTGCTGACGGTCGACGAGCAGCGCGAGGCCGAGGCACCGGCGGCGGCCAACACCGGCGCCGCCTCGGAGGCCTGGCAGCGATACGAGCGGCTGACGGACAAGCAGAAGAGGACGGCCCACGACCGGGCGACGATCATGGATCAGGTCGCCGCGCTTGAAGCCGGCGGCACGACGCGTTCGTCGGCGATCGCGCATGTAGCACGGCGGAACGAAGTCGGCAGTTCGACCCTGCGAGGATGGTTCACCCTCGTGGAAGGCGTGCCCCGCACCGACTGGCCAGCCTTTGTCGCCCCCCGCTATGTCGGCCGCACGGCGACCGCCGAGTGCTCCCAGGAAGCCTGGGACATGCTGGTGACCCTGTACCTGCGCAGTTCCAAGGCCCCGTTCTCGACCTGCTACCACCGGGTGGCCGAGGCCGCCGAGAAGCACGGCTGGATCGTGCCGCCGGAGCGCACCTTGAAGCGCCGGCTCGACAAGGAGATCCCGCGCACCCAGCAGATCCTCGCCCGCAAGGGTCCGGAGGCATTCGAGCGCACCAAGCCGGCACAGCGGCGCGACCGCTCCGTCTTCAAGGCCCTGGAGGCGGTCAACGCCGACGGCCACAAGGTGGATGTGTTCGTGAAGATCCCCGGACAGAAGAAGCCGGGCCGCGCGATCGTGGTGGCGTTCCAGGACCTCTACAGCGGCAAGATCCTGTCTTGGCGCCTGGCGCTGACCGAGAACGTCGACGCGGTGCGCCTCGCCTATGGCGACTTGGTGACCCGCTGGGGCATCCCGTCTCACGTCTACATCGACAACGGCAAGGCCTTCGCCTCGAAGGACATGACCGGCCAGACGGGCAAGCGGTACCGCTTCAAGGTCATGGAGGACGAGGCCCAGGGGATCTTCGGGCAGTTCGGGACCGAAGTGCATTTCACGACGCCGTATCGCGGCCAGGCCAAGCCGATCGAGCGCGCCTTCCGCGACTTCTGCGACACCATCGCCAAGCATCCCCGGTTCGTCGGCGCCTACACCGGCAACTCGCCGACCAACAAGCCCTTCGATCACGGCGCCCGCGCCGTCGAGCTGGAGGAGCTGCAGGCGGTGATCGAACAGGAAGTGATCCGCCACAACGCTCGGCCCGGCCGGCGGGCGGCGACCTGCAACGGCCGGTCGTTCGACCAGACCTTCGCCGAGAGCTACGAGACCCAGTCGATCCGCAAGGCCGGGCCGGAGATGCGCCGCCAGTTCCTGCTGCGCTCGGAGCTGCGCCCGACACATCGCGAGAGCGGCGAGATCACGTTCATGGGCAACGCCTATTGGGCGGAGCCGCTCACGCAATGGGCCGGCAAGAAGGTCCTCGTCCGATACGACCCGGCGGATCTGCACGGCGGGATCTCGGTCTACACGCACCGCAACGAGTTCATCTGCGAGGCGCCTTGCGCCCAGGCGGCCGGCTTCAACAACACCGATGCCGCCCGCGATCACGCCCGCGCGAACAAGGCCCGCCTGAAGGCCGAGCGCGAGCAGCTCGAAGCGAACCGGCGCATGGGCCTGGACGACGCCGTCTCCCGGCTCGCCGCCGTCGAGCTGCCGGAGGACCCCCAGGCCAGCATCATTCAGCCCGACTTCAGCCGCCGCACCGTTTCACGCGCCGTCGGCGACGGGCTCGAAGACGACGCCCCCGGCTTCATGGATCGCATGGCCGCCTCCGTCACAAGCATCGCCGACACCCGACGTCGACGCCGCTAGCCCCCAGCCGAGGAGATCGTCTTGAACGCCACTGCCCCCACACTGCAACGAACCGCCCTATCACAGGACACCGTGCGCGCGGCCGTTCGAGAATCGATCGACAAAGATCCTGCCCTGACCCAATCCAAGATCGGCCAGCAGACCGGCTATTCCTCAAGCGCCATCTCATCGTTCCTGGCCGGACGCTATAACGGCGACAATGACCAGTTGACTGCGGCCCTGGCCGGCTGGCTCGAAAAGTATCGTGCGAGCCGGAACATCGCCAACCTGCTCGGCAACCGTGACGACTGGATCGAGACCCCAACGGCGCGACGGGTCTGGAACGCCCTCTCCGGGTGCCAGACGATGGCCGATTTCTCGCTGGTCTACGGCCACCCGGGCACGGGCAAGTCCGAGACGGCGAAGCAGTACGCGAAGACATACCGCCCGGTGTGGATCGTCACGGCCCGCCCCTCGATCGCCGCCCGTCACCCCTTCCTCTGCGAGATCGCCGCCACCCTGAAGGGTGACGCCCTGGCCAAGGGCACCGACCGCACACTGTCCAACGCGATCATCAAGCACATTAGCGGCACCGAGGGTCTGCTCGTGATTGATGAGGCACAGTACCTCCTGAAGCCGACGATCGACGAGGTGCGCGCCATCCACGATGCCAGCGCCACCGGCGTCTGTCTCATGGGCAACGACATGGTCTACGCCCGCACCCACGGCGACGGTCAGGGCCATGAGTTCGCCCAGCTCATCCGACGCTGCAAGTACAAGGTTCCGATCAAGCGGCCGACCAAGGGCGATGTCCGCGCGGTCGCGGCACATTTCGCGATCACCGGCGACGCGGAGATCGCCGTGCTCGAAGACATCGCCAAAACACCTGGCGCCATCGATCACTGCATCGCCGCGATCCGCATGGTCCTGATCTCCGATCAGTTCGGCGGCCACGTCACGGCCGACGGCCTGCGCCAGGTCGCCGACGAGTGGGCGGTCCACGTGCAATGAGCCGGATCGGTCCCTCCTCCCGCGCCAGCTGCAAGGCCTGCGGCGCCGAGATGCATCCCAATGCGGTGATGTGTTCGGCGTGCATGGCTCTGCTGCCGCGCGTGGACCGGGACCTGCTCGCCATCAAACGCCGGGTCTGGCTGTCGTCGCCGGATCCGGATGTCCGCGCCATCAACCTCCACGTCTTCATGGGCGTGAGGCACGCCGCGATCGCCAAGGTCATGCACCTGCGACGCGACATGGCGCGAGCCGCCGCGGGCTCTTCATCCAAGCCCGCTTCAACCGCCTTTCATGCCCCCTGAAAGGAGTCTTCTATGCCCCCGCACTACAATCGAGTACCAGCCGCCGAGCGGGCGCGCGTCGCCTGGGCCGGCCTGCCCCCCTCCGAGATCCAGGCGCTTGCCCGCGCCTGCGACGAGAAGGGTCAGAACCGGATCGCGAACGAGATCGGCATCGCCCGGTCGACAGTCTCCGAGCTGATCAACAACAAGCGGGACCTGGCGGGTCATCGCACAAAGCTGATCAACGGCCTCGCGGCAATCGGTTTCCCGGCCGACGCCGAGAGTGTCGGGCCGCCAACGAACATCGCCGTAGAGGTCACGAGGCCGACACCGGATCTCGGCGAGATCGACTGGCGCGACGAGCCCGATCAGCCCCTACGCCGTGGACGTGTGGTCTTCGCGGCGCAGATGTGCGCGCTCCACTGGGCCATTGTCGCCGAGGGCGAGGATGGTCGCGTGCCGCTCATCATTCGCAAAGACATCGCCGGCGCCTCGATGAGCGCGGTTGTGATGCGGGCCGACCCGATCACAGGTCGGTTCCTTGCCTCGCAGACGCTGCTCGGCCGCCCGCCGCACAAGGGTCTCGGGGCGCAAATCAACCTCCTGGCCGAGGCGGCGCTGTTCTATGCGACAGGCGCCGGTGCATACCTATGACCGCGTCCTTCCATGGCCCGGAAGCCGGCAGCGTATCGCTGAGCGGGTTCTCCGTGTTCCCGCGCATCGGATCGACCGTGAGCTTCTGGTGCGCCCAGAACGACGAGCCCGTCCGGGTCGTCGCCACCGTCGCGACCTACTACGGGCGGGACGGTCGACGGATCTTCTCGCTCGCCCACCAGGGCCGAACCTTTCAGGCCGAGTTCGTCACCACCGAGGGCCGGTTGCACATCGCGCCGATCGACGAGCGCGGCGGAACGCCCGCCTCCTATCCCTGCGACGTCCGGGGGCCGGCGTCATGACCAGCCGTCGTGCCACGCGCCAGCGCATCCTTTGCTCCGGCCCGCTTTGGTTTCTCCGCCAGCAGTTTCGCTGGTGGTTCCTGCGCCCAACCAACCATCTCCCAAGGAGGTTCAATTGAGCACCACCGACACCGCTGCCGTCGCGATCCCCGACGGCTACATGCTGGACCCGAAAGGCCGGCTCGTTCCGGCCTCCATGGTCAAGGAACACGAGCAGCTTGAAGACGATGTCGTCCGCAAGGTGCTCGGCTACGCCGACGAGTTGTCTGCGCAGATCGGGCGGTTCAAAGGCCACACGTTCGACGACGTCGCCACCTTCCTGGATCTGCTGGCAGAGAAGTACGGGGCGCCCAAGCGCGGTGTCTCCGGCAAGGGCAACACCACATTGTCGACCTATGACGGCCAGGCGCGCATCCAAATCCAGGTGCAGGATCACCTCTCGTTCGGCCCTGGCCTGCAGACGGCGAAGACGCTGATCGACGAGTGTCTGCGGGCCTGGTCGGCCGACGCCCGCCCCGAGCTGCGCGCCATCGTCACGGAGGCATTCCGTACCGACAAGGAGGGTCAGGTCAGCAGGGAGGCCCTGTTCTCGCTTCTGCGGATGGAGATCGAGGACGAGGGATGGCAGCGCGCGATGGCGGCTCTGCGAGACAGCATCCGGGTCGAAGGATCCAAGACTTACATCCGCCTGCAGCGGAAGGGTCCCGATGGCAAGTGGACCACGGTGTCGATCGATCTGGCATCCGCCGTCGTGCCCGAGGGCATGGCGGCCACCCACGTACCGGCCGCCTGAGGAGCCCGCCATGGCCGCCGCCCTCGACGATGCGCTGCTCGGCCTCCAATGCGCCAAGCAGCGCGCCGTCAACGCGGCGGCCGGCAGTGGCCGCGTGCGGCAGATCGATCGCGACCTGACGGCGGCGGTGTCCGCCATCTCCCGCCAGCTCCAAGGCCGGATCCTGGTCGATCTGTCGGACGTGTATGCCCTTGTCGACCTGTTCGCGGAGGCCGGCGGCGATCTCGCCGAGCTGGCCCGGGCGGTCGACCAACGCCGTTTCATCGACCGCCAGGAGAGGCAAGCGCCATGAGCCAGGCCACCGTCAAGACGCTCGCCCGCGACCCCAAGAAAGCGCGCTATGCACTGATCAACATCGCGCGCGGCCAACTCGGTTTGGACGAGGACACATACAGGGGCCTACTCCACTCCGTGACGGGCAAGTCCAGCCTGCGGATCATGTCACTGCGCGAGCTCGACCAGGTGATCGACCGCATGAAGGCGGACGGCTTCCAGGCCTCGTCCAGGCCCAAAGCCCCGCACAGGCGTGCCGGCGCCCGGAACCTGGCCGATGATCCGCAAGCTCGGAAGATCCGCGCTCTCTGGATTTCTGGTTACCACCTCGGCGTGATCCGAGATCCGAGCGAGGCCGCACTGATCGCCTTCGCCAAGCGCCTGACCGGGGCCGACGCGCTGCAGTGGACCGTGTCCGAGAGCGCGAACGATGTGATCGAGGCGCTGAAAGACATGCTGCACCGTGAAGCAAGGGTGAAATGGTCGATCTACGAGCGGGAGCAGGTCGTTTCCCGGCGCAGCCTGGAGCTGGTCTACGAGGATCGATACTGGATCGTCCGGGCGCAGTGCCAACTGCTGCGCGCCGCCGGCCGAGAGGTCGAGGGCCTCGATCCCGACACTTACCGACCGGGCGATGTCCTCGCCTGGGAGGATGGCAAGTGGCAACAGCTGATGGAGACCCTCGGCCGGGAGATCCGGACCATGAGAGCGGGGGCAAGGTGATGAGGCGTCGCCACCTCGTCCGCCGACCGGCCGAGCAGTTGGGCACCGCGCGGCACCTGTTGTCGATCGTCAACCAGCACGAACTGCGCCGCGGCAGGGTGGTCGCCGTCGAAGTCGTCCAGGAGTTGCTGGCCCTCGCCGCCGACCGACAGCAAGCCGCGGCAGCGGTCCATGCCGACGCCGCACGCCTGGTCGCGATGGCGGCCGAGATCAGGGCGGGAACTGTCGAACTGCCGGAGCCTCAGCCTCTTGAGGAGCTGGTGCGGGATCGCCGGCGGCGTTTCATGGAGACGAACTGATGGCTGACGGCACCCGCATCGAATGGACCGACGCGACGTGGAACCCGATCACCGGGTGCAGTGTCGTCTCGCCTGGCTGCACCAACTGCTACGCGATGAAGCTGGCCGGAGGCCGGCAGCGCCACCACCCGAGCCGCAAGGGCCTGACCATGGCAACCAAGTCCGGGCCGGTGTGGAATGGTGAGGTCCGCTTCAACGAGGGCTGGCTGGACCAGCCGATCCGATGGACGCGGCCTCGGCGGATCTTCGTCTGCGCCCACGGCGACCTGTTTCACCCGGCGGTGCCGGACGTGTGGATCGACGCGGTCTTCGCCGTCATGGCGATGGCGCCCCAACATCAGTTCCAGGTGCTGACGAAGCGGCCGGAACGGATGCGCAAGTATATCGGCGGTCGGCCCGCGCACCGATCTGACTCGGCCGAGCGCATCGGTTACCAGATCCTGAGCCGAATGGGCGAAGAGGGCGTCAGTTATCCTGCCTATTGGTCCGTCACCGCGTCGGCCTTGATCCACGGCCCGACACCAAATATTGCAGCCGGCATCTTCCCACGACCGGATCTGTGGCCGCTCCCGAACGTCTGGCTCGGCGTGAGCGTCGAGGACCAGGCGCGCGTCGACGAGCGCATTCCGATCCTGCTCGACACCCCGGCCGCCGTTCGGTGGGTCAGCGCCGAACCACTGCTAGGCCCGGTTCGCATCGACGACATCGATGTGGATGGGCGCAACGGTACGAAGGGCTTCTATCAGATCAACGCGCTGACTGGCCGAAACACGGACATGGCACGCCCTTGTGACGACGTACCCAGCCTCGACTGGGTGGTTGTCGGCGGTGAGAGCGGCCCCGCCGCGCGGCCGATGCACCCGGACTGGGCACGCGCGCTTCGCGATCAGTGCCAGGCGGCCGGGGTCGCGTTCATGTTCAAGCAGTGGGGATCATGGCTCCCTTGGGAACCAGAGCATGGGCCTTGCTGGAAGGCGCAGAACGGCCGAGCAGAGGATCGTCACACCCTATTCCCGGCAGACTTGGACCAGGCCCCAAACTGGGACGACGGCCTATGGGCGCTCCCGCAAGAAACGCACTTCGCGTTCCAACGCGTTGGCAAGAAGACTGCCGGCCGCCGGCTCGACGGTGAGATTTGGGACGAATACCCGGCATGACCGACGACCTCCGCACCTGGCCCATAGGGTTGCGCAAGCTAGCCGAGGTGATCGGGCCGGCGGCGGCAGTGCGGTTGTCGGAGGTCTATGGCGGGACCGCTCTCTACGTTCACCGGCACATGGCCGTTGACAATCCGATCGTGCAGGTCATCGGCCTCGACAAGGCCGAACTGCTATCCAAAGCGCACGCCAAGGAAACGCTCGAGATCCCGCGTGGTACATACAGGGACCTGAAGAAGGTCCGCATCCTCGATGCCGATGGGTCATCCAGGCAAGTGGCTCTCGATAGCGGGTGCACCCAGCGATACGTCAACAAGGTGCGCGCGGAATGTCGCCCGGACCCGGACGCTCCTGGGCTCTTCGATCTGGATGGAGATAGTCGATGACCGCCTTGTCCCTCGTGGCTGGTCTCCTCTTCGCCGTCCTCACGATCGCGGCCGTCTGCAAGGCGATCGACCTCGGAATTGACTGCGCATTTAGGGCCGAGAAACGTCGCCGATCGCGCGGCCGGGGGCAGTAGGCCGCTTCGTTCTCCTGGAACAGTTCCAGCCATGTTCTGAAACATCCACGGGCATACAACCGATCTCGTGTCGCGCGAGCGGAGTTGTCCCGTGTCCCAGATCAGCACCGATGAAATCGACAGCTTCAACGCCGGGATCGTCTACCCGACGTTAGAGGCCTTGGCCCTGCACCGGACGGACGGCCAGCTCCGCAGCGCGGCGCAGCTCGTGTTGGGCACCGTGATCCATGAGAGCGGCGGGCTGCGCCATCGCCGCCAGATCGGCGGCCCGGCGCTCGGCCTTCCGCAGATCGAACCGGCGACGCTCCGGGACTGTTTCGCGAACTACCTGGACCACCGCCCGGAGCTGCGCGACCTGGTGATGGGGCTCGCCTGGCAGGGTCACCCGGGCGGGCTTGCGGAGCAACTCGTCGAGAACGACCGCTTTGCCGTGGCGATCGCGCGGATCGTCTATTGGCGCAGCGCACACAAGCTGCCCGATCAGGATGACCTGGCCGGCCACGCCGCCATGTGGAAGGCGGTCTACAACACCAAGGAGGGCAAGGGCACCGAAGAGAAATACGTCTCCGACGTCTGGCATCACGCGCGCTGGCTCTATCCGGGTCACGTCTGGGAGGGTTTCGGAGCGTGACAACGGACTGGGCAATCGACGAGTGGCGGTTCCTACTGGACGTGTTGCAGATCCTGGCGATTGTAGCGCTCTGGACCTACACGGTCGTGACCAGGCGGTCGCAGGCCAACACCAAGATCCTGGAAGATCACGACGGGCGGCTCGATGACATCGAGAAGGATCTCGTGCAGATCCGTCAGCGCCTCGACGACGCCCCTTCCCATGACGACCTGCAGCGCATCCATGACCGGGTGTCGGACGTCAAGAACGGTGTCGCGGATCTGCAGGCGGGCGTATCCGGGCTGACGGCCTCGGTCGAGGCGATCACCCGCAACCTCACCCTGCTGAACAGTAACCTGGTGAGAGACAAGCAATGAGCGCGATCCTCGACGCCAACCGTCGCTTCTACATCCTCGAGCTGCTCGCCGAGGACGCCGGGTCCTGGATGTCGGCGCGGATCATCCAGCGCGCGCTGCCCGCCCTGACGGTGGTGCACGACGCGCCGCTCGACACGATCACCCGCGATCTTCGCTGGCTCGCCCAGCGCGGCCTGGTCGACACCACCGTGGACCCGGCCGGCATGAACGCGAAGCTGACGCAAATGGGCGAGGACACGCGCTCGGGTCGGATGACGGTCGAGGGGGTCGACCGCCCGCCGTTGGACTGAGGCTGGCGATGGCCCGCAAGTCCACCATCACCACACTTCCGGACGAGATCCTCGACCAGGTCAACAAGCTGCTGCGCGAGGAAACCCCGCTCGACGAGATCGTCGACACGCTGAAAGATCTCGGCTTCAAGCGCTCGCGCTCGGCCCTCGACCGCTACAACCAGCGCATCAAGTCGGTAGGCCAGCGGCTGCGGCAGAGCCGGGAGATGGCGAACGCGCTGGCCGAGAACCTTGGCGACGCCGCCGTGCAGGGCAAGCAAGGCCGCATGCTGGTCGAGATGGCCCGCACCCTCGCGTTCGATCTCATGGTGAAGATCGACCAGATGCAGGAGCGCGCCGATCGAGACGCCTATGAGGACGGCAGCGGGATCGCCACGCCGCTGATCGACAGCAAGGACGTCCAGCAGCTCGGCAAGGGCCTCGCCGAGCTGGGCCGGGCGCTGCGCTACGACCAGGACTTCGAGACCAAGCTCCGCGACACGATCCGCGAGGAAGAGCGCGAGAAGGCCGCGGCCGAGGTCGAGGCCGTGGCGAAGAAGGGCGGCATCAGCGACAAGGCCCTGGCGCAGATCCGCGAGACCCTCGGGATCGAGCCGGCCGATGGGTAAGGTGCCAAAGGGTAAAGGGATCGACCTCTTCCTGCCCTACCAGGTCGCCTGGCTGAACGACCGCAGCCGCTTCAAGATCTGGGAGAAGAGCCGGCGGATCGGCGCGACCTTCGTGCAGGCCTATGAGGACGTCGAGGACGCGGCCCGCCAGACCGGCGGGATGGATGTCTGGTTCTCCTCGGCCGACGAGAGTGCGGCCAAGGAGTACATCCGCTACTGCGCCATGTGGGCCGAGGTTCTCAACATCGCGGCCGAGGATCTCGGCGAGGTGGTGCTCGAGAACGATAAAGACATCAAGGCCCGCGTCGTCGAGTTCGCCAACGGCAAGCGCATCCACGGCCTCAGCTCAAACCCGAAGGCGTTCCGCTCCAAGGGCGGCAAGTTGGTGCTCGATGAGTTCGCCTTCCACCCCGACGCCGACACGCTCTGGAAGGCGGCCGCACCCGTCGCTTCCCACGGCTACCCGGTGCGGGTGCTGTCGACCTACAACGGCAAGGGCAACCGCTATTACCGGATGGTCTCCGACGCCAAGAAAAAGGGGGCGGAAGGCAACTGGACCCTGCACACCACGACGATCGAGACGGCCGTTGCACAGGGGCTCGCCGCCCGGGTGGCCGGCCATCCCCCCACACCCGAGGGCAACGCCGCGTTCCTCGCCGAGTGCGTGGATCTCGCCGGCGACGACGAGACCTACCAACAGGAGTACATGTGCGAGCCGGTCGACGAGGCGACCGCCTGGCTCACCTGGGATCTGATCACCGCCAACGAGCACCCCGACGCGGGCAAGCCGGACAAGTACCAGGGCGGCACCTGCTATGCCGGCATGGACATCGCGCGACGCCGCCACCTCACCGTCCTGTGGGTGATCGAGAAGGTCGGCGACGTGTTCTGGACGCGGGAAGTCTCGACCCTGAAGAACGCCAAGTTCGCCGAGCAGGACGCCGAGCAGGATCGCCTGGACAGCGCCTACAAGATCGCTCGCTGGTGCATGGACCAGGGCGGCATGGGCGAGAAGCCTGTCGAGGACGCGAAGAAGCGATACGGCGACCATCGGGTCGAGGGGGTGATCTTCTCGGGTTCGGTCAAGCAGCACCTGGCGACCGAGGGCAAGCGGGTGCTCGAGGACAAGCGCGCCCGCATGCCCCAGGACCGCGCCATCCGCGCCTCGCATCACGCCGTGCGCAAGGTCACGACGGCGGCCGGCAATCCTCGCTTCGACGCCGACGCCAACGAGGCAGGCCACGCCGACGAGTTCTGGGCGCACATGCTGGCACTGCACGCGGCCGAGGATGTCGGCCAGGCGCCGGCCGGCGACACCGTCACCGACACCGAGGACGGCGAGGACCCTTACGCGCCGCAGGCCAAACGCGGGCTCGCGGGTGTGCGGCGTCCGTCCGGTCGGATCGCTTGGAGGCACTGATGTGGAACTGGATCAAAGCCCAGCTGGCGGGTGATGGTGACGCCGTGCAGATCCGCGAGGCAGCGGGCCAGACGGTGGATCTCGACGAGCCGGGTTTCCGCCGGCTGACCGGTGACAGCAACCGGGATCTGTCGCCGCTAACGATCAAGCGCCAGCAGGATCTCGCGGTCTACCTCTGGCAAACCAATCTCATCGCGCGCCGTCTCATCGAGCTGCCGATCTCCTACCTTCTGGCCGAGGGCGTGAGCGTCAAGGTCGACGACGAGGAAGCACAGGCCTGGGTCGATGCGTTCTGGCGGGACCCGATCAACCGCATGGACATCAAGCTCGAGAAGAAGGTCCGCGAGCTGGCGCTCTATGGCGAGCAATTCTATCCGGCCTTCGTCAACGAGGTGAACGGGCATGTCCGGCTCGGCTATCTCGATCCCGGCATCATCGAGACGATCGTTCTCGATCCGGACAACGTCGAGCAGCCGATCGGCGTGGTCACCACGAAGGACAGGAAGGGCGTTGCGAGGCGCTTCAAGGTGATCGTAAACGGCCCTGAAGACGTCTTCACGAAGCGCACCCAGGAGATCCGCCAGACCTTCACCGACGGCGAGTGCTTCTATTTCCAGATCAACGCGCTCTCCAACCAGGCGCGCGGCACCTCCGACATGCTCGGCCAGATGGACTGGCTCGACGCGTACGACAGCGCGCTGTTCGGTGAGCTGGACCGCTGGCAGTTCATGCGCGCCTTCGTCTACGACGTGACCCTGAAGAACGCCACGCCGGAGGAGGTCAAGCAGCGGGCGAAAGAGATCAAGGTCCCGGCCCCCGGCTCCGTGCGCGTCCATAACGACGCCGAGGAATGGGACACCGTGGCGCCGGATCTCGGATCCTACGAGAGCGCCAACAGCGCCCGGCTGTTCCGCAATCACATCATCGGCGGGGCCACCATCCCCGAGCACTGGTTTGGCGGCGGCGGCGACGTGAACCGCGCGACGGCATCGGAGATGGGCGAGCCGACGTTCAAGGTCTTCTCCATGCGCCAGGCCACCATCGGCTACATGCTCGAGGAGATCGCGACCTATGTGATCCGCCAGCGCCTGCAGGTAATGCTGGGCGCCACGCCGGAGCAGTACGGCAACGCCGCCGACTTCGTGCCGCGCTGCGAGTGGCCGGAGATGACGATCCGCGACACCACGGCCTACGCGTCGGCCCTTCAGCAGGTGGTGATCGGGTGCGGCGTCGCCATCGACCGGGGGCTGCTGAGTGAAGAGACGGCGATCGCCATCATTGCCCAGGTGGCCGGCCGCCTCGGTATCGAGATCGATCCGGACGAGGAGCTGAAGACCGCACGCCTGGAGGCCTCAAAGCGCCAGGAGGGCGACACCTTCCCCGACTATCCGGACGACCCGCCGGAGGAGGACGCGGCGGCATGACGCCCAAGGAACGCAACGCCGCCTTCAAGCTGGTGCGCAAGGCCAAGCTCGCCGAGCTGGTCGAGCTGCACCGGGCGGCGGCCAGCGACACCCAGCTGCTGCTGGCCCGCGCGCTCGAGGAGATCAAAGCGGAGATCGGCCGCACCACGTCGGACTTCCAGGCATGGCAGCTGCCGCAGATCCGCCGATCGATCGAGCGCAACCTCGCGGAGATCTCCGAGGAACTGGCGCGAACCGCGAGCACGGGGGCGGGTCAGGCCTGGCAGCTCGGCACCGCGATCGTCGACGAGCCGCTTGAAGCCGGCGGCATCCGCATCGCCGGGCTGATGCCGGACATCGACACCCGCCAGCTGCTGGCCATGCGGACCTTCCTCACGGACAAGATCGCCGGCGTCACCAAGAACGCCGCCGGTGCCGCGGCCGATCAGATCGGCCTCACGATGATCGGCGCACAGACGCCAAGCCAGGCGATCGACGCGATCGCCGCGACGCTCGACAGCGGACGCGGCCGAGCGATCACCGTGCTGCGCACCGAGATGGGCCGCGCCTTCTCCGTCGCCGCCCAGGAGCGCAAGGTCGATGCCGCCACCGTGCTGCCCGGCATGCGCAAGCAGTGGCGGCGATCGGGCAAGGTCCATAGCCGCCAGGCCCATGACCTGGCCGACGGTCAGATCGTCGAGGTCGATAAGCCGTTCCTCGTGAACGGGGTCGAGCTGATGTTCCCGCGCGACCCCTCGGCGCCGGCGGCCGAGACCATCAACTGCGGGTGCGTGTCGCTCCCTTACATGGAGCATTGGAACGTCCAGCAGCAGGGCCGCCGGGCCTTCACGGATGACGAGCTGGCGCGCAGCCGCGTCAAGCGGGATCTCGATACCGCTCTCGCCACCTGATCCCCTAAACCGGCAAATCCCCCTCAGAAGCCCACAGACGGGCAAGGCCGCCTCGGGCGCCCCGTTCTACCGGGTGACGCCCTCATGGCTGTTCGTGCCTGTTCAGAGCGCCGTCGAACAGCCTTGTGCTCGCGCCCAATCCTGTCGATCGGCGCCCGCCGCCCGCTGACGGGGTGGAAACCGGGGAATGGCTGGAACTGTTCCAGCTACATCGCGCGCCGCGAAACCTGCCAGAACCGAAGCCATCGGATCACAGACGAGCCGCTCGTTGCAACCGCCTTCCGGAGACCAGCCGATGGCCACGCAGACCGTACCCGAGAAGACCGAGACCGCCGCGGAGGCCCCCGCCTCGGCGCTGCCCGACAACGCCGCCGTCGCCAAGGCCCTCAATGTCGAGAAGGTGAAGGTCCGCGACACCCGCAAGGAAGGCAAGGCCATCGTGCCGACCGAGCGCGCGGTGAAGGCGGAGGACGTGCTCGCCGTCGCCAGGCGCGGCGGCGTCCTGCGCGCCACCCTGACCGATGGCCGCAAGCACGAGGTCAAACTGTGAGCAAGGCGGCACTCCTCGCCGGCACCGCAATCGGCCGCTTCGTCGAGGCGGCCGGGGCGGTACCCCCGCTTGGCATCATCGGTGCCGACGCGGTGCGGGAGGCGTTCGAGGGGGATCTGAACCAACTGCGCGACCTGCTGCAGAGCGCGATCAAGAACCTCCTCGAGCTGACCGGCGACGACGATTGGTGGCCCTACGTCCACGCCCTCTTCGACGACTTCATCGTCGTCGAGATGAAGGACGGCAAGCTCAAGCGCTACAGCTACACCGTCGACGGCACCGACGTGACACTCGGCTCGCCGGTAGAGGTGCGCAAGACCTTCACGCCGGTGGACGACATGCGTGAGGCCGTCGCCATCGGCCCGTTCCTGGAAGCATCCGGCACCGAGGGCGGTCGCTATCGCATCCGCGTCATCCAGGCCGGCCCCAGCCTCAACGGCAACCTGTACCCCGACGACGTGCTGCGCGAGGCGGTGTCGCTGTTCGAGGGCGTGCGCGTCTTCGCCAAGTCCGACCAGGAGCACCTCAGCGGGGGCGGCAAGGACGTCCGCAACCTGATCGGCGCCCTGAAGAACGCCGCCTTTGTCGAAGCCGACGGCAGCACGCCGGGAGAGATCCAGGCGGACCTGGTCCTGATCGAACCGGAGGGGCCGGTCGCGGTGAAGATCCGCGAGGCCTGGGAACGGCAGCTCACCGATCTGTTCGGCTTCTCGATCGACGCCCGGGCGAAAGCCGTCAACGCCTCGCGCGGCGGCCGGCAGTTCCGGGAGGCCCGCAAGTTCCTGTCCGTCGCCTCCGTCGACCTGATCGTCGAGCCGGGTGCGGGCGGGCAGATCCTCAACCTCCTCGAAGCGAAGGGGACAAAGATCATGGACCGCGAAGAGATCATCCGCCTGCTCGAGGCCAATGGCCTGCTGGACGGCCAGGACCCGGAGAAGCTCACCGACAGCCAATTGGAGCAGATGCTGCGCGAGGCGGTGCAGGAACGCACCCCGGAGCCCGCCAACGCGCCAGACCCGGCCACCACGACGGCCGGCGGCGACCAGGCGGTGACGCGCGAGGACCTACGCATGATCGAGGCTCGGGCCGATGCCCGTGCGACGATCAACGCCAGCTCGCTGCCGCAGCCGGCGCGCGACCGCCTGCTGTCCCGCTTCCGCGAGGCCGAGCGGTTCACCGAGGCCGACGTGACCACGGCGATCGAGAGCGAGGCCAACTACCTCGCCCAGTTCACCGGCGGCGGTCAGGTCTCCGGGCTCGGCGACGGCGTGCGCGTGCAGCTGCTCGAGGGCCGGTTCGAGAAGGTCGAGAACATGCTCGACGCCTTCTTCGATCGCGAACACGCCGACCACCGCCACGCGCAGAGCTTCAAGGAGTGCTACATCGCGGTCACCGGCGATAGCCGGGTGACGGGGGACATCCGCCATTGCGACGAGTCGCTGATGCGTGAGGCCCTCAATTCGGGGAGCTTCGCCAACGTGCTCGGCGACGGCATGACCCGGCGCCTGATCCGCGACTACAGGGCGCAGACCACCTACGACGTGTGGCGCCGGATCGCCGACGTGGTCAACATCTCCGACTTCCGGACCAACGAGCGCACCCGCTACGGCGGCTACGGCGATCTGCCGGACGTCGCGGAGAGCGGGGCTTACACCGCCTTGACCTCACCGACAGACGAAAAGGCAACCTACGCGGTCACCAAGCGCGGCGGCACCGAGAAGGTGACGCTCGAGATGATCAAGAACGACGACGTCGGCGCCATCCGCCGCATCCCGGTGGGGCTCAGCCGCTCGGCCAAGCGCACGCTGGCGAAGTTCGTGCTCGACTTCTTCGTCGACAACCCGGTGATCTTCGACGGTACCGCGCTGTTCCACGCGAGCCATGGCAACCTGGGGGCGGCCGCCCTCGACAAGACCAGCCTCGCCGCCGGGCGCCTGGCCATGCTCAAGCAGAGCGAGAAGGACAGCGGCGATCGCCTCGGCATTGGCCCCCGCGACCTGTGGGTGCCGCCGGACCTCGAGGAGGACGCGGTCGACCTGTTCCGGCGCAACACCGAGAACGACAAGAACTTCGTCCAGTCGCTCAGCCTCAACGTGATCCCGGTCTGGTACTGGACCGACCTGAACGACTGGATGCTGTCGGCCGATCCGATGGACATCCCGACCATGGAGGTCGGCTTCCTCGACGGCAACGAAGAGCCGGAGCTGTTCGTGCAGGACAATCCGACCGTCGGCTCCGTCTTCAGCAACGACGAGATCACCTACAAGGTCCGCCACATCTACGGCGGCAACCTCGTCGAGTTCCGCGGCGTCTACAAGGCCGTCGTCGCTTAATTCCCAGCGCGCCCTAGTGGCGCCGCCCGAGGCCCGGCCGGATCGCAATCGACGGCCGGGCCACCCTCCCCCGCACCCGGACACACCATGGCCCTCGCCGATCACCAGACCCTTGTCGACAGTTTCACACGGGACCCTTCCGGCGAACTGGACGACACCGATCGCGACCGCGCAATCGGCTTGGCGGTGGTGCGCTACTCCACCGACCGGCCGCGCAAGGCGCTGGCCCAGGTCTCGGCCGACGCGGACCTGGTGCCGCTGCCGGCGGGATGGCAGGAGGGTTTCAGCAGCCTGGTGGAAGTCAGCCGGCCGAGCGGAACCGATGGGCCGATCGCCGCCGAGGTGATCGACACCCTCGACGGCCCGCGTCTCTACTTCTGCGAGGCCGTGAGCGGCACCGTCATCGTCCAGTTCACGGTCCTGCACACGGTCGACGACGACGCCGACACCGTGCCGATCCGCGACCGCGAGGCGGTGAGCCGCTGGGCCGCAGGCATCCTGCTCGACCAGCTGTCGTCCGCCCGCGCGGGCGACCAGGACACCACCCTTGATGCCGACAGCGTCGACCACAACAGCGTGTCGGCCGAGTACGCCAAGCGCGCCCGGGCCATGCGCCAGGCCTACTTCGATCACCTGTCGATCGACCCCAAGCGCACGGTGCCCGCCAGCGCGATCGCGGATCTCGACATCCGCGACAGCCGGGGCCGTGACCGTCTCACGCACGGGGGGCGGTATCGATGAGCGAGGCCGGCGAATTCAACGTCACCTTCGTTGACCATGCGCGCTGGGCGAAAGCCTTCCGCGAGGCTCCGGAGATCGCGACGGCCGAGATGGTTGTCGCCACGATCCAGGCCTCGGCCCTGGTCGAGCGCGAGGCCGCCGAGAACACGCCCGTCGGCATCGGCGGCGGCGGTGGGCTCAAGGGAGCGTGGTCCTGGCGCGAGCCGGAGGTGATCCGCGACACCGTGATCGGCGAGGTGGGCAACCCGCTCGCCTATGCGGTCCCGGTCGAGCTGGGCAGCAAGCCGCACTTTCCGCCGATCGAACCGCTCAAGGACTGGGTTGTCCAGAAACTCGACGTCGAGGCCGAGGAGGTCGACGACGTAGCCCGGGCGATCCAACGCAAGATCGGCGCCCACGGCACCGAGGCCAAGTTCATGCTCACCAACGCCATCGTGGCGACCGAGCCCCAGGTGCAGGCGATCTACGCCGCCGCCCTCGAGCGCGTGGGCGAGCAGATCGGGGGGCGGGTATGAGCCTCAATCAGATCCGCCAGAAGATCGCCGACACGATCGCCTCCGTTCCGGCCGTCGGCACCGTCCACGCCTACGAGCGCTACACCCGCCGCAACGCCGAGTTCCAAGACCTCTACCAGGCCGAAAAGCAAATCCGAGGCTGGCACGTGCGCCGGCTGTCGACCCGCGAGGAGGTGGTCGACAGCCAGACCACGCGCCTGGTGATCCGCTGGCAGGTGAACGGCTTCATGAGCCTGGTCGACGAGCAGGCGAGCGAGCTGGCGTTCGACGATCTGGTCGAGGCGGTGCGCGCGCCGTTCCGCTCCGACGAGACCCTCGGCGGCCTGGTGGAAAGCACCTTCGGCCAGACGGGCGAGGAGGCCGGCCTGCAGTTGGACGAGCTGGGGCCGGTGATGTTCGCCGGGGTGCTCTGCCACAAGGCCCGGCTCTCCCTCACCACGCGGGTGCTGCTCGACCTCGAGACGGTCAGCATCGACGACTTCCTGACCGGCGGCATCACCTGGGATCTGCCCGCCCCCGATGGCGAGCCGGAAGCGACCGACATCATCCACCCGGAGCAAGACGCATGAGCACCACGCGCGTGAAGCCCGCGGACGGCCTCAAGGTCCGCACCGAGGACAGCCGGCGCCACTTCAAGGCCGATGGCGAGACCGTCGAGCTGACGACGTACGTCCGGCGCCGACTGGCGGCAGGCGACCTGGTCGAGGCCCCCGCCACCCGGGCGAGCCAGAGCAAGGCGAAGGCCGCCGCCGTCTCCACCCCCAAGACCGCGGAGGATTGATCGATGGCGATCAGCTTCAACGAGGTTCCGACCAACATCCGGGTCCCCTTCGTCTATGCCGAATTCGACGCCTCTGGCGCGGTCACCGGCCCGGCGCTGAAGCCGGCGCGCAACCTGGTGATCGGCCAGCGTCTGGCGGCCGGAACCGTCGACGCCCTCACCCCCGTGAGGGTCACCAACGCCGCCCAGGCCAAGACCTGGTTCGGGACCGGCTCGCAGCTCGCGGCCATGCTCGCCGCCCAGCTCGACAACAACAACCTGACCGAGACCTGGGCCGTCGCGCTCGACGACAATGGTGCAGGCAACGCCGCCACCGGGACGATCACGGTCGGCGGTGTCACCGCTTCCGGCACGGTCAACCTCTACCTCGGCGGCCAGCGGGTGCAGGTCGGCGTGTCGGCGGCCGACACGCTTGCCGACGTTGCCAGCAACCTGGTCGACGCCATCACCGCGCTCGCCGACTGCCGGATCTCGGCCGAGGTGGACGGCGGCACGTCCGAGCAGATCAACCTGACCGCCAAGAACAAGGGCGAAACCGGCAACGCCCTCGACGTGCGCCACTCCTACTACATCGGCGAGGAGCTGCCGGCCGGCCTCACTTTGACGATCGTCGCCATGTCGGGGGGGACCGCCAACCCGGATCTCTCGACCGTCTGGCCGACGCTCGGCGACGAGCCCTATACGACCTTCACCATCGGCTACACCGACGCGGCGAACCTCACCGCGATCGAGGGCGAGTTGCTCGACCGCAGCGGACCGCTGCGCCAGATCGAGGCCCAGGCCTTCACCGGGATGACGGGAACCCACGGCGCGCTCGGCACCTTCGGCGACACCCGCAACTCCCAGCACCTGACCGTGGTCCACGGTTCCGGCTCGCCCACTCCGCCGGACGAGATCGCCGCCATGACGGCCGGCGTGGAGAGCTACCACACCAACATCGACCCGGCCCGGCCCCTTCAGACCCTTGAGCTGAAGGGCATGTTGCCGCCGGCGACGGCCGATCGGTTCACGCTGCAGGAGAACAACCTGCTGCTCTATGACGGCATCTCGACGTGGACCGTCGATGCCGGCGGCAAGGTCCGGATCCAGCGGCTGATCACGACCTACAAGGTCAGCGCCCAGGGTGCCGAGGACATCGCCTATCTCGACATCAACACGCTCCGGACGCTGGCCTACATCCGCTACGACTTCCGCAACTACATCCTGCGGAAGTACCCCCGCCACAAGGTGGCCGACGACGGCACCCGCTTCGGCCCGGGCCAGGCGATCATCACGCCGAAGGTCGGCAAGGCCGAGGCGGTCGCCCGCTTCACCGAGTGGGAACGGCTCGGCCTCGTCGAGGGCTTCGCGCAGTTCAAGAACGATCTGATCTGCGAGCGCAACGCCCAGGACCCCAACCGTCTCGACTGGCGCCTGTCGCCGGACCTGGTCAACCAGTTCCGCGTCGCCGGCGTGAAGATCCAGTTCCTGCTCTAGGAGGCACGCATGGCGAACCCCAACCGGATCGCCGGGACCTTGTTCTTCAAGGTCGACGGCGCTCAGTACAAGGCCAAGGGCAACTTCGAGTACGACCTTGGCGCGCCCAAGCGCGAGGCGATCACCGGGCCGGACAGCGTCCACGGCTACAAGGAGATGCCGAAGGTCCCCTACATCACCGGCGCCATCACCAATGACGCCACTGTCGATCTCGCCACGCTGTTCGAGCTGGACGGCGTGACGGTCACCCTCGAGCAGGCCAACGGCAAGACCGTGGTGCTCGAGAACGCCTGGTACGCCGGCGACGGCAAGGGCACCACCGAGGAGGCCGAGGTCGATATCCGCTTCGAAGGCCTCAGCGCGAAGGAGATCAGCTGATGGCTGGCTCGATCTCCCTCACCAAGCCGATCGAGATGAAGGACGACAAGGGCAACGTCGTCCAGACCATCGACGCGCTGACCTTCGGCGAGCCGACGCTGGCGACGATCGAGGATCTCGAGCTGGTCATCCAGGACGGCGGCGTGCGGATCAAGCTCGGCTCACTGATCCCGGTGATCTCGGATCTCGCCGGCATCCCGCAGTCGGCGGCCCGCAAGATCGCGCTCGCCGATCTCGTCGCGATCGGCAAGGAGCTGGCGGGTTTTTTGCCGCCGTCCCTCCTAACTGGCGACACATGAGCGAGGAGGTGGCGTTCGTCTTCCACTTCCCGCCCTCGGAGCTTGACCGCCTGACGATCCCCAAGCTCCGACGCTGGCACGAAGCCGCGCGCCGCATCCACAAACAGGTCCATTCCCACCCCTAGGAGAGCCCCCCTCCGATGGCCGGCAAGGAATTCAATCTCCGTCTGATCTTCCAGGTCCTCGACCGGGCGACGGCCCCGATGCGCAAGGTCGGGGCGGCGATCAACCGCGTGGGCAAGGCAACGGGATTGGACAAGGTCGCCCAGGCCAGCGGGGCGCTCTTCACCGGGCTCGGCCGGGTGGGCCGAGAGGCCGTTGCTTTCGGCGCCCGGATGACCGCCGCCACGGCCGCCGCGGGCGGCGCGCTCTTCGCTCTGGTCAAGCGCTTCACCGGCGGGGCCGATCGGCTGGCGAAGACCGCCGACAAGCTGGGTCTGCCGGTGAAGACCCTGCAGCAGCTCCGATACGCGGCCGGTCTCGCCGGGGTTGAGCAGGGCAAGCTCGACATCGCGACCCAGCGATTTACCAGGCGCGTGGCGGAAGCCGCTGCCGGTACCGGCGTTGCCAAGGACGCGCTCGCGGCCCTCGGCATTCAGCTCAAGGACGGCAACGGCAACATCCGCTCAACCGAGGAGCTGCTCTTCGACGTCGCCGACAAGATGGCGGCGATCGAGGATCCGGCCAAACGCGTCCGCCTCGCCTTCACGCTGTTCGACAGCGAAGGCGTCGACATGGTCAACATGCTCTCCAAGGGCAGTGCGGCCATGCGGGAGACCTTCGCCGAGGCCGTGAAGCTCGGTGTCGTCACCGAGCAGGACGCCCGCAAGAGCGAGCAGTTCAACGACGAGCTGACCAAGCTGTTCCGCGTGATCGGCAATGTCGGCGACATCATCGCCGCGCACCTGCTCCCGTCGATGCAGCAAGGCGTTGTCTGGCTGCGGAACTTCGTGATCGAGATGCGCCCCGCCGCGGTCGAGAAGATGTCGGCCGCCATCGAGGAGATCTCCGCGATCGTCGCGTTGACGGCCGCCACCTGGTCGGACTGGACGGGTCACCTCGATACCTGGATGCAGGCGGCGATCCTGATCTCTCCCATGATCACCGCCATCGTCGCGCGTGCGACGGGCTTCATTCGGTCGATGGGCATGACGCGGATCGTGATCGGTCTCGTAGCCACCGCCCTCGGCGCCAAACTGCTGTTCGCGATCGCCGCGCTGTTCGCTCCCCTCACCAAGGTTGTGCTCGCGCTCGTGGGCGTGACGGTCAAGATGACGGTGCTCGCCTCCAAAGGCGTGGCGGCGATGATCGCCGGCCTGGTCAAGTTCCTGCCGATGATCGGTTCAATGGTGGCCGCGACCTGGGCCTGGACCGCCGCCCTGCTCGCCAACCCGCTTACCTGGATCGCCATTGGCATCCTGGTCGCAATCGCCGCGATCGTCGGCGGGATGTACCTGCTGATCCGTCACTGGGACACGGTCACCACGTTCTTCAGAGACAGTTGGAACACGGTTAAAGCCGCCTTCACGGACGCCTGGGCCGGGATCGTCAGCGATCTGACCGCCATCTGGTCAAGGATCACCGCGGCATTCGAGGATGGGCCGGTCTCCGGCATCCTGCAGCTGCTCGCGACATTCAGTCCGGTGACCCTCTTCGCCAGAGCGATCGACGCGATCATCGAGCACCTGACCGGCGTCTCTCTGCTCGAGGAAGGCGGCAGGCTGATCGACGGTCTACGCGCCGGGATCGTCACCCGGGCGCAGACCGTCCTCGCCTACGTCCGGGAGTTGGTATCGCAGATCGTCGATTTGGTCGGCGGCATTGACCTGGTCGCCGCCGGTGGGCGGATCGTCGCGGGCTTGCGATCCGGCATCGCGCAGGGCGCGACCAGCATCACCGACCGCATTGCTACCCTGGCGACCGGCATCCTGGACGGGTTCGCCGGCATCGACATGGTCACCGCCGGCGGGCGGATCATCGCGGGCTTGCGATCCGGCATCGCGCGGGCCGCGACCAGCATCACCGACCGCATCGCTACGCTGGCGACCGGCATCCTGGACGGGTTCGCCGGCATCGACCTGGTCACCGCCGGTGGGCGGATCATCGTGGGCTTGCGCTCCGGCATCGCACGGGCCGCGACCAGCATCACCGACCGCATCGCCGCGCTGGCGGCCGAGATCCTCGACGTGATCGGCGGCGTCGACCTCCTCGCCGCCGGCGGCGCGATCATGGGCGGGCTGCTGGGTGGTCTGATCGGCGGCCTACCCGGCGTGAGCACCTGGCTCAGCGCCGCCGCCTCGGGCCTGACGGCCAACATTCCGGCCGACGCCTTGACGACCGCCGGCGGCGCGCTCGTCGGCGGCATGCTGACCGGGATCAAGGGCGCCTGGGGTGACGTTATCGAGTGGCTCAACGGCGCGATCGACGGTCTGGATGTCTGGCTCGAAGGCCGGCTCGACGAGCTGCTCGGTTGGATCCGCCGCAAGGTAGATCAGGCGACCGACTTCCTGCCGGACTGGATCAAGGACGAGATCGGTTTGCCCGTCGGTGGCGGCGATGCGGCTGGCAATTCCGCCTTGACGGCACCGGTGCCGTCAGCGCTCGGCCCGGGCTCTCAGGAGATCGGCGGCGAGATCCGTGTCCGCTTCGACAACGCCCCACAGAACATGCGCGTAACCGAAAAGCGTTCCAGGAACCGGGGCATCAGCCTTGGCGTCGACGCCGGCTACGCGATGGGCCAGTGAGCAGGTCGAGCACGATGATCGCGAACAGCACATCGAAGGCCAAGAAGGTGCCCCAGAACCCGGCATCGAACGCCCAGGCGAAGAGGGCGGCACCAAGCGCAGCGCCGCCGGCGGCTTGGGCGATCGTAGTCCAGGGCGTTGGCCTCAACATTTCCAAGACGTGGGGTTGCGATGTGGCTTGATCAATATCGCAAGGCCCGGTTCCGCGACGCGGCCTTCCACGTCGAGGCGCATACCTCCGATGTCGGCGGCCGGCGCACGCATCTGCACGAGTACCCCGGCCGCGATCTGCCGCTGGCCGAGGATCTCGGGGCCAAGGCGCACACCTACGACGTCAACGCCTACGTCATCGGCGACGACTACATGGCCGCCCGCGACGCGCTGATTGCCGCGTGTTCCAAGGCCGGGTCCGGCCAGCTCGTCCATCCCTACCTCGGCACGCGCAGCGTGATGTGCACCGGGTGCCGAGTGCAGGAGAGCACCGGTGAAGGGCGGATGGCACGCCTCACCCTGTCGTTCGTGCAGGCGGGCGAGGTCTCCTACCCGAGTGCCACCCCCAACACCGCCGCCAAGGTCGAGAGCCAGGCGGCCGTTGCCCGCGCCGCCTCGGCCGACACGTTCGAGCGCGCCTTCACCGTCGACGGCCTGCCCCAGTTCGTTGCCGATGGTGCCGCCGATGTCGCGGGCCAACTTGCCGCCACGCTGGGGGCAGCGCCTGGCCTCAGTGCCCTTGCCTCTCAGGCGGTCAAGGACTTCGCCGGCACCGCTGCCCAGCTCGTGCGCGATCCACGTGGCCTGGCAAGCGCGGTGCAATCGACCACGCTTGGCGTCCTTCAGTCAGCCGCCGGCACTCTCGCCGGCACGGTCGACCTTCAGGCCGGGCTGGATCTCGCGACATTCGGCGCGGACCTCCCAAGCGTACCGCTCACCACCGCCTCGCGCCTGCGCCAGGCGGTGAACCAGACGGCCTTTGTCGACCTGGTGCGCCGCACCGGCGTCATAGAGACCATGGCCGCCGTCCCGGCCGCCCTGCTCGAGACGCGCGACGAGGCCTTGGACATCGCCGCCTCGATCGCCTCGGCCGTCGATGGGATCGCCGACGCCGCCAGCCGTGCCGGCGACGACGGGGTGTTCGACGCGGTACTCGATCTGCACACGGCCGTCGCACAGGACCTGTCGGCCCGCGCTCCGGATCTCTCAGGTGTGGCCAGGTTGCCGGTCACGGCCACCGAGCCGGCCCTCGTCACCGCCTATCGGATCTATGGCGATGCCGCCCGCGCCGACGAGCTGGCCGCCCGCAACGCCATTCGCCACCCCGGCTTCGTGCCCGGCGGCCAAGACGTGAGGGCGCTGACCGATGGCTGACGTGCAGCTGCGCCTTGGCGAGGGTATCTATGGCGGCTGGGAGACGGTCACCGTCACTCGCTCGATGCAGGCGATCGCCGCGTCCTTCGACATCACCCTTTCCGAGCGCGAGCCGGGGGCGGTCGCGCCGCGCACGTTCCGCCCGGGCCAGCGCTGCACGCTCACCCTCGACGGCCACGCGGTCGTCAGCGGTTTTATCGACGAGTGCCGGCCGTCGTATTCGGAAGACCGGCATTCAATCCAGGTGTCGGGGCGCGACCGAACCGGCGACATGGTCGACTGCAGCGCGATCAACACGCCGGGCGAGTGGCACAACATCTCGCTGGCGGACCTGGTCGAGGCCATCGCCGAGCCCTTTGGTATCGCGGTCATTGTGAAAGTCGATGCCGGTTCGACGTTCTCCCGCTTCGCCATCGAGCAGGGCGAGACCGCTTTCGAGGCGATCGACCGGGCGTGCCGAATGCGCGCCGTGGTCGCGACCAGCACGGCCAGCGGCGACGTCCTGCTCACGCGCTCCGGATCGATCCGCATGCCGCTTGCCCTGGTGAAGGGCAAGAACGTGCTCGCGGCCGGCGGCAGCTTCAGCCACCGCGATCGCTACAGCCGCTACATCGTCAAGGGCCAGCAACCCGGGACGGAATTCCTGCCCCCCGAGATGGTCGCGCATCCGAAGACCGAGGCACGCGACCGGGGCGTCACCCGGTACCGCCCGCTGCTCGTGGTCGCCGAGGACATCAGCTCGGATGCAACCATCCAGGACCGCGCGGACTGGGAGGCCAATGTGCGCTCTGCCCGGTCCCGCCAGCCGACCTACACGGTCCAGGGGTGGCGCGCCGGCAAGGGCGGCCCACTCTGGTGGCCCAACTCGCTGGTGCACGTGCGCGACGACTGGATCGGCCTCGACCGCGACATGCTGATCACGGACGTGCGCTTCGAGAAGTCGGACACCGGCGGCACCACCACCATGCTCGGCCTGATGCTTCCGGGCGCTTTCGCCCGCCAGCCCGAACCCGACAGCTCCGGTGAGGGAGGTGTCGGATGGATGTGAACCGCATCGTCGCCAAGCTCACCGGCCCGCTGCGCCGGCGCATCGCCAACGCGATCGGCCGCGCCGTCATCCGCCTCGTGGACGACGCCGCCCGCACTCAGCTCCTGCAGCTCACGGCGCTGGCCGACGAGACCCATGACCGGGTGGAGCGCTATCAGGAATACGGCTTCACCTCCCGGCCGCACCCGGGCGCGCATGCGGTTCTGGTGGCGCTCGGCGGCAACCGTGCCCACTCGATCGTCGTCGGTGTCGAAGATCCACGCTATCGCCTGCTCGAGCTCGAGACCGGCGAGGTCGCGCTCTACACCGACGAGGACCAGCTCGAGGGCGGCCATGCGCTGATCTTCCGGCGTGGCCAGAAGGTCGTGCTGCGCGCCGGACAGGAATTCCGCATCACCGTCGGCGATGGTGCCACTCAGCTGATCATGACACCCGAGGGCACGCGCCTGATCACCCCGGACTTCGCTGCCGGCCGTGACGAAGCGGAGGCGGTCTGATGCCCGGTGTCGCTGTCAACGCTCTCGACGCCGCCGGGGGCGCGCAACAGACCCAGGCGAACACCTGGTTCCGCGTTGAGGCCGAACCGATCGTCGTGATCGGCGACCTGGTCGCGGCCCATGGCGATCCGCCGCACTCGCCACCGCCGCCCATGGTGACCGGCGCCGGCTGGTACCGCGTGGGCACCATTGCGGTTTGCCGCGCCGGCGACACCGCCGCGTGCGGTCACGCCACCTCTGGTCGGCCCTGGTTCAGGGTGGCCTGACATGGACCTTGCTCTCACCTTCGACGGCGAGATCCTGCAGGGCGACCTGGCCGTCGCCGGCGCCGATCTCGCCACCGACGAGGGTCTGCGAACCGCCATCGTCGTCAGCCTGTTCACCGACGCCCGGGCGCACGACGACGACGAGCTGCCCGCCGGCGCTGACGATCGGCGTGGCTGGTGGGGGGACTTCCTGGCCACCACCGAGGGCGACCGGATCGGCTCCCGGCTCTGGCTGCTCTCGCGCGAAAAGCAGGTGCCCGAGGTCTTGGTCCGTGCCGACGAGTACGTGCGCGAGGCCCTGGCCTGGCTGATCGAAGACCGGATCGCCCGCAAGGTCGACGTGGCCGTGACCGCTCCGGTGCGCGGGCGCCTGGACATCGCCATCACCCTCTCCCGTCCCGCCGGCGAGACCGCCTTCTATCGCTTCGACTACGTCTGGGAGCACAGCTGATGCCCTTCACCCGCCCGGACCTGAAGACCATCAACGACCGCATCGGCACGGACATCGCCGCCCGCATGCCCGGCGTGGATGCCACGCCGCGCCGGTCAGTGGCCGGCGTCATCGCCCGCACCGAGGCCGGCGCCGTCCATGGCCTCTACGGTCACCAGGTATTCATCTCCGAGCAGGTGATGCCGGACACGGCCGAGACCGAGTTCCTCGATCGCTGGGCGCGGATCTGGGGGGTCGCGCGCAAGGCACCGCAGAAAGCCCGCGGCGAGGTGATCGCCACAGGCCTCGACGCCACCGCCATCGTCGCCGGCTCGGTTCTTCAGCGAGCCGATGGTGCGCGCTACACGGTCACGGCCGAGGCGGCGATCGCCGACGGCACCGCCACCCTCGCCCTTGAGGCCGTCACCCCCGGCGAGACAGGCAACACGCCCTCCGGCACCCTCAATTTCCTCGAGCCGATCGCCGGCGTCGAGGCGACCGCGACGGTCTCGGCCGACGGGATCGCGCAAGGCTCCGACGAGGAAGGCGACGCCTCGCTGCGCGCCCGGATCATGCGGCGGATCCAGAAACCACCGCACGGCGGCGCCCACCATGACTATATCGCCTGGGCGCTCGACCGCGACGCCCATGGCATCGATGTCACCCGCGCCTGGGTGGCACCCCGGCAGTTCGGCGCCGGGACCGTGGCTGTGCGCTTCGTCATGGACCTGACCTATGCCGACGGTATTCCGACACAGGCCGACGTGGACGCCGTCGCCGCCTCGATCGAGGCGGTCAAGCCGGTGGCCGCCACCCTCTACGTGTTCGCGCCGGTGGCCTATCCGCAGACCTTCAGGATCGCCGGCCTGACGCCCGCGACAGAGGCCGTGCGCGCGGCCATCGAAGCGGAGATCCGCGACCTCATCCTGCGAGAGGCCGAGCCCGGCGGGACGTTGCTGGTGACCCACATCCGCGAGGCGATCTCGGTGGCTGCCGGGGAGCACGACCACCGCCTGATCTCGCCGATCGACGACGTCGTCGTGCCGGCCGGCGCCATCACCACCTTCGGCCAGATCGAGTGGAGCTGACGATGCGCGCGACCGACGAGGACTACCGCAATCAGCTGCTCGCCTTGGCGCCCGTGGGCCACGCCTGGTCGCGCGATCCCGACGCCCAGTTCCCGCGCCTCATCCACGGCGTGGCGGGCGAGCTGGCCCGGGTGCACAACCGCGCTCTGGATCTGGTCGAGGAAGCCGACCCACAGACCACCGACGAGATGCTCCAGGATTGGGAGCGGGTGGTGGGTTTCCCCGACCCTTGCGTTCCGCTGCCGAGCGAGACCGAGGCCCGGCGCACGGCCGTCGTCGGCCGCCTCGCCGCGCGCGGCGGACAGTCGGCCGCCTACTACACCACGCTTTGCGCGGCCTTTGGCTACGACGTGACCATCACCGACTACCGCCCGCTCGTGATGGGGGTCGGTGCCTGCGGAGAGATGATCCACAGCGGCGATGGCCAGCGCTTCACCATGGGCGCCAGCGTCATGGGCGAGAGCCTGGAAGTCTTCGACTGGAACCACGCCTGGCGCCTCGACGGCGAGCCGAGCATCAGCCGGTACTTCGTCATGGGCGAGAGCGCCATGGGCCAGTCACTCGGCGAGCGCGACAATCCGCAGATCCGGTGCCTGATCGAGCGCCTCAAACCGGAGCACACGCGCGTCGGCTACACCTGGAACGGTCTCGATCCGCGTGAAGAGTTCCCCGACGTCTCCACATCGGACCCGAGCCCCTACCTCATGGGTGCTTCGTGCACCGGCATGCCGCTCAGCTCGGTGCGTACCGTGGTCCTGTCTCACGGCGCTGCCCCGCTCATCGTCTATGCCGGCGCCGCCCAGAGCGAGCCTGTCGACCACCCGGATGTGTCGGTGTCCTTCGACGCCGACTTCGTGACCGGCGACGGCCAGGCCGGCACGCCGCTCGGCTACCTGCAGACCATCACCTTTACCGAGGGCCAGGCGCCCGCAACGACGTTCGAGTAGGAGGCGTTCATGCACTACCCCGATCATCCGACCGCCGACGTTATCACCGACCCGCTGAAGCCGCGCTTTAAGGACATCGACAGCGAGAACGGCATCATCGGCACCGTTCTCCAATCGGCCTTTCTCAACGACATCCTCTTCAACGTCATGCGGGTGGTCGAAGGAACCGAGGGCATCCCGGTCAAGGGCCGCGCCGACGATCTGCGCGACGCGATCGGCCGAATGATCGGCGGCGCCTCTCCCTCGCACACCCTGCTGACCAAGGACGTCGCCGGCGGTGCTGCCGAGATCGTTCTGACCCAACCTGAGACAAGCCGGGTGGTGATCGACCTTACCGGCGCACGCACCGATGACCTGATCGTCACCCTGCACGACGGGATGCCGGCGGCGCGCGTCGTCCGTGACAGCACCACCGGCGGCCATGCGGTCTCCGTCAAGGTCGCCGGCCAAGACGATGGCGACGCGGTGTCCGTTCCCTCCGGCGGCTGGTCACTGCTGATCACCGACGGCGTCACGGTGTCGGTCCTGGCGTCGACCAGCGCGGTCGACGGTGGCGCCCTCGAACAGGGACTACACAGCCTACCGATCACGCCGAGCTGGTTCGAACCACGCACCGGCGGCGCCGAGTTCGCCACCGTGGATCTCGGTGCCAGCGCGCCACAGGTCCAGGCCATCGCCTTCGATGCCGCGACCGAAGAGGCGATCGACGGATATATGGCGCTGCCGAAGTCGATCGACGAAACCGCCGCCGGCCGGTTGCGGATTTTCTTCGCCGGCAGCTCGGGCGCCGGCGACGTCAAGATGCAGGCACAGCTCGCGGCGATCGCACCGGGCGAGAGCCTGGCCGTGGCGGATGCCTGGACCGACCTGGCGCCGGTCACGCTGGCCGGCACCGACGTCTCTGTCGTCAGCGCCGAGGCCGTCGTGCCGATTGCATTGGGCGCCTATGCCGACCCGTCGCTGCTGCTGGTCCGCCTACGCCGCCACGCCTCGGACGGTACCGACACCCTGGCGGCCGATGCCCTGCTGATCGGTGTCGATCTGAAGCTCTCCATCGCCGCTGCGACGGACGCCTGAGCCATGCTGATCGGAGGGACAGCCGGCGCAGGCCGGCGGCGCGCAGCCGGGTCCGCCCTTGTTGCGGGCGCGGTGTTCGAACTGGATGCCGGGAACGCTGCGAGCTACCCGGGCACCGGGCAGACCTGGGCCAACATCGTCGCATCACCGGCCGATGGCTCGGCGGCGACGGCCTACGATTTCTGGCTCGGCGAAGATGGTGGCGACGCCGGCGGGGATCCGACGTTCCGCACGGTCGACGACGATGCCGACCCGGTCGCGAACTTCGTGAACAATGCCGAAGGCTTCACGCTCAAGGGAGCCAACCCGCCGTTCATAGAGTCGCTCCACAAGGCCGGCGCGGCGTTCACCGTGGCCGTCGGCTATCACCCGCGGCACTCGGGAAGCGGGTCGATCCTGATGACAAGCGCCTTGAACACCTACAGCGCCGCCACCGGGTTCGAGTTCACCAACGCCGCGTTTCGGATCCGCGACGGTGGCGCGTCCCCGGACCTCACCTACACCTACGCCACCGCATCGACGGCTTCGGAATGGAACGTTCTTGTGGTCTCCGTCGACGAGACGGCCGGCCTCGGCCGACTACTGATGAACGGCAACTTCCACACGTTCTCGGCCAGCTACCCGAGCCCATCAGGAGGCGCCCCCGACGGCCCCCTGCGCATCGCCGTCGACATGTCCGGCACAGGCCAGCTCGACGGAGACGTTGGCCGCTTCGCCATGTGGAACATCGCTCACGACCAGACCGCCATGGAGGCGATCCACGCCGCCTGGGCGGCCCGTTACGCGTAAGGGAGACCAGAGATGCCGCTGTACAACTTGAGCGACGCCGCTACCGGCGCGCTGATCCGCGCCCGCCAGCCCTTCGACCAGCAGCCGGCCGATCCATCCGGCAAGGGCTGGGTCTGGACCCTGCACACCGACCCGGAAACCGGTGACGGCGAAATGGCCGAATGGGATCCGCAGACCCGAGCCTTCGCCGCCGTCGCCCGCGACGCCCAGGCGCGAGCCGATCGCGCGGCTGCACTGACCGCAGAAGTCAAGCGCCAGGCCGAGGTCGTGCGTCTCCAATACCTGACGCCGGGTGCGGGCAAGGCCAACGCCTATCGCCGCAAGGAGGAGGAGGCCCGAGCCTGGGAGGCCGCGGGCGGAGGCGCGCCGGCCGACCCCGCTCTCTACCCGTTCGCCAACGCCCGCGCCGCCAAGACCGGCGAGGCGATCGCGGCCGTCCTTGCCCTTTTCCTCGCCCGCGCCAACGCCTGGGCAGCCATCGGCGCCGAGATCGACGCGCTCGAGGACGCCGCCGTCCTGGCGATCGCCGCTGCCGCCGCCGACGACGACTGGACCGCGATGGAGGCCGCGGGTCAGGTCACCTGGCCGTCCGCCGAGTAGCGATCGAACCGCATCCCCCTAGCGGGGACACCCGCTCCCACGGGAGCACAACCGAGGAGGATCGACATGATCACCACAATCCGAAAGACCCTGGCGGCGGCTCTGGCCGTGGGCCTCGTGTCCTTGGCCACGGCCGCCTGTACCCCGGACGCCGCCCGCGACCTGATCCAGACGACGAGCCTGGCAACTGCGAAAGCCGTGGCCGGCGAGCTGATCGTCAGCGCCGCAAAGGGCGAGACCAAACCCCGTCAGATGGTCATCGGCGGCTTGGCGGAATACTGCGACCGCGTCAGCGCCGAGACCCGTGGCGGGCTCCGGGCCGCCCTCTCTGTCGCCGACCGTCCGGCCGTGCTGGTGGACTGCGACGTCGTCCACATTCTGTCGGACCGCGCGCCGGGTGCTTCCAGTTCGTCCATCGAGCCGCCGAGCAATCGGCGGGCCCTGGCCCTGCAGCGCGTCGCGGGGGCAACGCGCGCGGGCCAGGGCTGATCGTCGTCCGCCACACCACACCCCCGGGAGCGTCTGGGCGCTCCCGGGGCACTACCAGGAGCATGAGGCCATGACCGACCGCGAGAAGATCCTTGATCGCATCGCCAAGCTGAAACGCCTGGCCGCCGATGGCGCCGCTACCGAAGGGGAGGTCCAGGCGGCCCTCGATCGGGTCAGCGCGCTCATGGCCGAATACGGCCTGGACGACGCAGACCTGGCCGCCGCTCAGATGGGGACCGAAGCCGTCGACCTGAATCGCTCCCGGCGCCAGCTCGTGGACAACCTGATGGGCGCGATCGCCCAGGCATGCGGATGCGTTGCGGTCCTGTCGCGTGGCTCAAAGCTCCGCGTGGAATATTTCGGTCCCGACCCCATGCCGACAATCGCCGCCCACCTCCACGACGTCTGCTATCGGGCGGTGTCGACGCTGACCAAGGCCTATCGCGGGTCCACCGAGTATCGCCGGCGGCGCTCCGCGAAGACGCGCTCCGAGGCCGTGCGCGCGTTCCAACAGGGCGCGCTCTTCATGATCCGGCGCAAGCTCCGCGAGATTGGATGGATCCCCCAGCGGCGCGTCGAGGAGCTGTACCTTTCATACGAGCGACGCCACGGCGGCGACTTGGTCGTGCAGAAGGGTTTGAACGGGCCGGGCAGGCCACGCCGGTACGCCAATGCGGCGGAAGCCGGTCTCCAGGCTGGCCAGTCGATCGATCTCAATGCGCCGGTCACCGGTAGCCGGGCGTTAGCCATCGGGGGATCTGCACGCTAATGCCGGTCACCCAACGACATCGGCCGCGCAGAGTAGCGGTCGACCTTGCCCTCGGCCTTGTAGGCTCGCCAGTCGGGCTGCGCACCGACATTGCGACCGCCACATGCGGAGCAGCGCAGCCGCGCCCGCAGCTCCGGAAACGGGAGGCCTGGCCCGAGGCGGTCGATCAGCGTCCCAATGCTCACCGTCGCGATGTGGCCGCAACCGGGCGCGTCGCAGAAGGCGATCACGTCCATGCCTTCGGCCGCGATGGACTTGAGGGTCGGCGGGGCGATCGTCTCGGCGTCTTTCACCAGATACCTCCGCTAGGGCGGGGGCCGGGGTGCAGCCACACCCCGAGCCGCGTGGCTACACCACGCACCGACAACCACGGCCGCCTAGGACAACCGGGCAGCCGGCCCCGCCACCCCAGCTGGGGCGGAAGCAAGGTAGGACGAGTCACAACGTGGAGTCGATCCGATGCGGAAATTGCCGACGCAAGCTCGGCGAGGCCGCGTTCTCAGGCACGATCTCGATCAAGTGCCCAAGATGCGGCGTTATCAATGCGATCCAGCGGGCAGATCAGAGCCCCTTATCAGAGCGCCCCGGAGTGTCCAGAACGGAGGCGCCCAATGGCCCAACAGACTGAGCAGACACCGACGCCGTGCCCCTACTTCGGCGGCAAGGCTACGTTCGCAAAACTCATCGTGCCCTTGATCCAGCAGATCGAGCACGAAGCCTACTTAGAGCCGTTCGTCGGCATGGGTGGCGTGTTCTTCAGGCGGCCGGAGCGCGCACGGATCGAAATCATCAACGACGGGTCGACCGACGTCGCCAACCTCTTTCGAGTGATCCAGCACCACGATCAGGAATTGATCCGGCTGGTCTCGGCACTCCCTGTCTCGCGAGAGGTCTACGATCGCCATCGCGGCACCGACCCCGCCACTCTGACCGACATCCAGCGCGCGGCCCGGTTTGTCTACCTGCAGTTCTGCAGCTACGGGGCGCTTCCGCGCGGCCGGAGCTTTCGTACCATGCGACGGGTCCGGCCAGCGCTCCGGCAGTCCTCAGTGCAGGCGCGCTTCGAGAAGCTCGCAGCTCGTCTGGACGGGGTGGTCGTCGAGAGGTTATCCGCACTCGACTTCGTCAAGCGCTACGACCGGGAAGGTGGTCTCTTCTACATCGACCCGCCCTACTTCGGTCACCCGTCAACCTACTTGGCGACCTTCGACGCGACGGACCACGCCCAACTCGCAGACGCGCTCGAAGGGATCAAAGGGCGGTTCCTTCTCTCTATCGACGATTGCCAAGCCGCGCGGGAAGTCTATGGGCGGTTTCGGATCGTCGAGGTCTCCGCTCCCTACAGCCTGACCCGTGGGCGCAGCGTTACGATCGGCAAGGAATTGGTCATCACCAACGCACGCCTGGCCGGCTCAGGCTAAGCGACAGTCGACGATTGAGGGCCGAGCAGAGCCCCTGGACCGAGCGCCTTAGAGCGCCCCCTCTGGAGGTCTCAATGACGCTCATCCAACGTGAATTCGATACCGGCACCCTCTATCTCGGCGATGTCTCCCGAGTGACGGAGCTGATCACGCCCGGAACCGTCGACCTGGTGCTCACCGACCCGCCCTACTGTTCCGGCGGATCCTCGCTCGCGGCCAAGCAAGCCGATCCGTCGAAGAAGTACCTGAACAGCTCCGGCTCGTCCCTCTATCCGGAGTTCGCCGGCGACCAGCTCGACCAGCGGGGTTTCCTGATGTGGTGCGCGCGCTGGATCGCCGCCTCGACCAGGCTCCTGGTCGATGGCGGCCTTCACGTCCAGTTCACCGACTGGCGTCAACTGCCGGTGACGACGGACGCCATACAGGTCGGCGGCCTGACTTGGCGCGGGATCTTCCCCTGGGACAAGACCGAACAGGCTCGGCCGAGGCTTGGCGGGTTCCGGGCGCAGGCGGAATTCGCGGTGTGGGGATCTCGCGGGAAACTCCGGCCGGCCATCGGCACCCTGCCCGGCGCCTATCGGGTGCCGGTCCGCATAACGGCGAAGCAGCACATCACCCAGAAGCCGGTGGAGCTGATGCGCCAGCTCGTCGAAGCGGCCCCCGCTGGCGGCCTGGTAGCCGACTGGTTCATGGGCAGCGGCACCACGGCCGTCGCGGCGATCGAGGCGGGACGGCGATGGGTCGGATGCGAGGTGGTGCCGGAGATATACGAGATCGCCTGCGATCGCATAAAGGAAACCGAGGCGAAGCTACGTGTTTGAAGGGCTGTTCAAACAGCCTCTATGCGCCTTTCAAAGGAACCTTGATCCAGGTGCCAGTTCCGCCCTCGGAGAACGGCTCATTGCCGCTGCTCGACAGCCGCGGTTCTCCATTTCCCAGTTTGCCAGGTTCTATTGACCAAAAGTGCAGATCCAAGTGACGCGCTTCAGGTTCCTTTTCGCTCCTCTGGACGAATGCCCATCCGCACCCGGATTTCTCCTCGATTTCCCAAGAAGTGAGAGCTTGATCCCATTGACCCCCACTATAGCCCATGATATCCCATGATATCCCATGAACAACGGTCGGCGCACCATGCCTGCCAGCGTTCACCGGCCCGATCCGTATCGGGGGACACGCTCGGAACCGGTCACGGGTGCAAGGAGGTCGAGGCCGAGAGGTCGAACGGGGTCAACGCCGGCATGTCCGGCACGCGAGGGCAAGGTGGCGGTTTTTCTGTCCACATTCGCGAACAAGGTCGACAAGAAGGGGCGGGTGTCCGTTCCGGCGACCTTTCGCGCTGCCCTCGAGCAGGAACGCTCGACCAGCCTGATCCTCTACCCGTCCTTCAAGCACCCCTGCCTGGAAGGCTGCGGCGACGAGCGGATCGAGCAGATTGCGGAGTCGATCGACGCCCTGGACGCCTTCTCCGAGGAAGCCGAGAACCTGCAGACCATCCTGGCCGACAGCGTGCGCATGACGATCGACGGCGACGGCCGGATCATGCTGCCGAAGGACCTCGCGGAGTTCGCCGGACTCGGTGAGACGGCGATGTTCGTCGGCCTCGGCAAGAGCTTCCAGGTATGGGAGCCGACCGCCTTCGAGGCGCACCGTGCCGCCGCCCGCCAGCGCGCCCGCGACAAGGGCGCCACCCTGCGCATCGTCAAGCCGACCGACGGGGGCGGCCGATGAGCGACGCCCCGCATATCCCGGTTCTCCTCACCGAGGTGGTCGACGCCCTTTCCCCCAAGGACGGCGAACGCCACCTCGACGGCACGTTCGGGGTCGGCGGGTACACCCGCGCCCTCCTCGAACGTGCCGACTGCACCGTCGTCGCCATCGACCGCGACCCCGACGCCATCGCCCGCGCCCAGGCCCTCGCGCGGGACTTCGACGGCAAGGCCGGCCCGCGGCTGATCCCCCTGCAGGGCCGGTTCGGCGACATGGACCGTCTGGCCCGCGAGGCCGGCTACGACAGCGTCGACGGCGTCGCCCTCGACCTCGGCGTCTCCTCGCCGCAGCTCGACGAGGCCGAGCGCGGCTTCTCCTTCCGCTTCGACGGCCCGCTCGACATGCGCATGGAGCGGTCCGGACCGAGCGCGGCCGACGTCGTCAATGAAGCGAGCGAGCGCGAGCTGGCCGACATCATCTTCCACCTCGGCGAGGAGCGGTACGCCCGCCGCGTCGCCAAAGCCATCGTCGCGGCACGGACGATCGGCGCCATCCGACGGACAGGCGAACTCGCCGACATCGTCCGCCGGGTGGTGCCGTCCAGCCCCGACCGCGCCATCGACCCCGCGACACGGACCTTCCAGGGGCTGCGCATTCACGTGAACCGGGAACTGGAGGAACTCGACCGCGGGCTGGACGCCGCCGAACGGCTGCTGTCTCCCGGCGGACGCCTCGCGATCGTCTCCTTCCATTCCCTGGAGGATCGGAGGGTGAAGACCTTCCTGCGCCAGCGCTCCGGGCGTACGGCGAACCCGTCGCGCCACGCCCCTGAGGCGATCACCGGCAAGCGCCGCGAGCGGGCCCCGACCTTCACCCTAGCCGGCAGCCGTCCGATCGCCCCGGGCGCCGACGAGATCGCCCGCAACCCGCGCGCCCGCTCCGCCCGCCTGCGGGTGGGACAGCGCACCGACGCCCCGGCCTGGACCGGGCAGGAGGCGGCGTGATGCGTCGGGTCACGGTCCTGTGGTTCCTGATCGCCGCCTGTCTCGGCGTCGCCCTGTTCATGGTCAAGTACGAGGTCCAGGACCGCGAGGAGAAGCTCGCCTCGCTGCACCGCCAGATCCTGGCCAACCAGGAGGCGGTCCACGTCCTCCAGGCCGAGTGGTCCTATCTGAACCGGCCGAGCAACCTCGAGGCGATGGTTCGCCGCCACCTGGACCTGGTGCCGCTCGACACCACCCGTCTCGGCCGGATCGAGCGGCTGCCGATGCGCCTGCCGGCGCCCGACGGCGAAACCGGGGATGCGGTGGTCGCCGGCTTCGGCGAGGCCGCCCTGCCGCCCGCCGAGCAGCCGCGGATGGCTCCACCGGCGCCGATGCTCCGCCCGCTGGCGATCTCGGCGAGGCCCCGGCGATGACCGAAAGCGCGCGCATCCGCACCGACAAGTCGTTTCGCCTGGAGGGCGTGACCAAGCAGGCGCTGGAGATCGGCCGCAACCGGCTGATCCTGGCCGGCTGTCTCGTCACGCTCGGTTTCGCTGCCATCGCGGGCCGCGTGGTCGAGTTGTCCGCCCTGCGCGACCACAACGAGCCCTCGGTGCCGACCGCTGCGGCCGACGCCGCCCTGCAGACCGGCCGCGCCGACATTGTCGACCGCAACGGCATGCTGGTGGCCACCTCGCTGCGTACGCCCTCGCTCTACGCCGACCCGACCGAGGTGCTCGACGCCACCCGCGCCGCGCGCCGCCTGACCACCGTGCTGACAGACCTGCCGGCCGCCGAGATCGAGGCCAAGCTGCGCACCAACCGGCGCTTCGTCTGGCTGAAGCGCAACCTGACCCCGCACGAGCAGTATCAGGTCAACGCGCTCGGCATTCCCGGCCTGCATTTCATGGACGAGTGGAAGCGGATCTACCCGCAGAGCTCGCTGATGGCCCACGTGGTCGGTTTCACCGACACCGACGACCGCGGCATCGCGGGGGTCGAGCGCACCTTCGACGACGTGCTGCGCAACGGCAGCGAGCCGCTGCGCCTGTCCGTCGACCTGCGGGTGCAGCATATCGTTCGCCAGGAACTGGCCCACCAGATCACCCTGTTCGAGGCGATCGGCGGGACCGGCGTCGTGCTCGACGTCAACACCGGCGAGACGGTCGCCATGGTGTCCCTGCCCGATTTCGACCCCAACGTGGCCGGCGAGATGAGCAAGGACCAGCGCTTCAACCGCGCAACGCTCGGCGTCTACGAGATGGGCTCGACCTTCAAGATCTTTAACACCGCCATGGCGCTCGACGCCGGCACCGTGACCCTGCGCGACGGCTACGACGCGACCAAGCCGATCCGCGTGGCGCGGTTCACGATCAACGACTTCCACGCCAAGAACCGCTGGCTGTCGGTTCCCGAGATCTTCAAGTACTCGTCCAACATCGGCTCGGTGAAGATGGCGATGGACGTCGGCACCGAGGGCCAGAAAGCGTTTCTCGGCAAACTCGGCATGCTGAAGCCGATGTCCCTCGAACTGCCCGAGCGCGGCTACCCCCTGGCGCCGTCGCCCTGGCGCCCGATCAACACCATGACGATCTCCTTCGGCCACGGCCTGTCGGTCAGCCCCATGCACCTGGCCGCCGGCGTCGCGACCGTGGTCAACGGCGGCATCAGGCGGCCGACGACACTGCTGAAGACAACCGGCCGGGTGATCGGCGAGGAAGTGCTGAAGCCGAAGACCTCCCTCGCCATGCGCCGGCTGATGCGCCTGGTCGTCGAGGACGGCACTGGCCGCAACGCCGACGCTGTCGGCTACCTGGTCGGCGGCAAGACCGGCACCGCCGAGAAGGCCGGCGGCCGGCGCGGCTACGCACGTAAGTCGCTGCTCTCCTCTTTCGTCGCCGCCTTCCCGCTCAACGCGCCGCGATACGTCGTCCTGATCATGGTCGACGAGCCGAAGGGCCAGGAGTTCAGCCACGGCTACGCCACCGGCGGCTGGGTCGCCGCCCCCGCCGTCAAGCGCATCGTCGAGCGCGCGGCACCGCTCCTCGGTGTGGCACCGCTCGACATGGAGTCGCCCGACATTCGCCGCGATCTGATGGTCGGATTGCCGGACGTTGGAGGTAAACGTCTTGCGTCTTTCTGACCTCATCGGCCCGCACAGCGCGGCCCCGGCGATCATCGCCCACGGCGACCCGGAGATCCTGGGTCTGACCGCGGACAGCCGCGACGTGCGCCCCGGATTCCTGTTCGCCGCCCTGCCCGGCGCGCGCCTGGACGGCCGCGCGTTCATCGCCGACGCGGTCGCCAAGGGTGCGGCCGCCGTGCTGACCACGCCGGACATCGCCGACTGCCCGGTCGGCCTGGTCCGCGACGACCAGCCGCGTCACCGCCTCGCCCGGATGGCCGCCCGGTTCTACGGCCCGCAGCCGGAGACGGTGGTCGCGGTCACCGGCACCAACGGCAAGACCTCGGTCGCCGAGTTCACCCGACAGATCTGGACCCTTACCGGGCAGGCCGCGGCCTCGCTCGGCACGCTCGGCCTCACGGTCGACGGCCGCACCCGCGGGCCGAGCCTGACGACGCCCGACCCGGTGCGCCTGCACGAGGTGCTGCACACCCTGGTCGAGGAGGGTGTCGGACATGCCGCCCTGGAAGCCTCCAGCCACGGCCTGGAGCAGGCCCGGCTCGACGGGGTCGAGTTGAAGGCCGCCGCCTTCACCAACCTGACCCGCGACCATCTCGACTATCACGGCGACATGGACGCCTACCGCACGGCGAAGCTCGCCCTGTTCTCCCGCGTCATGACGCCGGGCGGCACGGCCGTGCTGAACATCGACTCCCCGGAATTCGACACGTTCCGCGAGGCCGCCGAGCGCAGGCGCCATCGGGTGCTGTCCTACGGCGCGCGGCCGGGCGCCGACCTGCGGATCGTCGGACGCCGGCCACGCCCGACCGGCCAGGAGCTGGAGATCGCCGCCGACGGGCGCTCGCATCTGGTCGAGCTGGCGCTGATCGGCGACTTCCAGGCCTGGAACGCCCTGGCGGCGCTGGGTCTGGCGGTGGCCAGCGGCACCCCCATGGCCGAGGCGATCGCCGCGCTTCGCGAGCTGACCGGCGTGCTTGGCCGCATGGAACGGGTCGCGACCCTGACGAACGGCGCCGCCGTGTATGTCGACTACGCCCACACCCCGGACGCGCTGGAGACGGTGCTGAAGGCGGTGCGGCCACATACCGACGCCGCCTTGTGGTGCGTCTTCGGATGCGGTGGCGACCGGGACCCGGGCAAGCGGCCGATGATGGGCTGCACCGTCGCCAGACATGCCGACCGGCCCATCGTCACCGACGACAACCCGCGCTCGGAGAACCCGGCGCTGATCCGCGCCGCGGCCCTCGCCGCCTGCAAGGGCGGGGTCGAGATCGGCGACCGCGGCGTCGCGATCCGCGAAACCGTCGCCCGCCTCGGCCCCGGCGACGTGCTCGTGATTGCCGGCAAAGGTCACGAACAGGGGCAGGAGATCATGGGCGTCACGCACCCGTTCGACGACGCCACCGTCGCGCGCGAGGCCGTCGCGGCCCTGGAAGGTGGGGCATGAACGCACTCTGGACCCGCGACAGCGCTGCGGCGGCGACCCACGGCCGCGCCCTCGGCCCCGAGTGGCGCGCGACGGGCATCGCCATCGACAGCCGCAAGGTGGAAAAGGGCGATATCTTCGTGGCCCTGCCTGGCGAACGGGTCGACGGTCACGACTACGTGGCCGCCGCGCTGGACGACGGCGCGGCCGCAGCCCTGGTCTCCCGGATTCCGGAGGGCCTGGAGGACGCGCCGCTGCTGCTGGTCGACGATGTGCTGGAGGGGTTGGCGGATCTCGCCCGCGCCGCCCGGGCCCGATCCTCCGCGCGCGTCGTCGCGGTCACGGGCAGCGTCGGCAAGACCGGCACCAAGGAGATGCTCGCCGCCGCCCTCGCCGCCCACGGCAAGACCATGGCGAGCGTCGGCAACCTCAACAACCACATCGGGGCCCCGCTGTCCCTCGCCCGGCTGCCGGCGGACTGCGACTTCGCCGTGTTTGAGCTCGGCATGAACCACGCCGACGAGATCCGCCCGCTGTCGCGGCTGGTGGCCCCGCACGCGGCGATCGTGACCAATGTCGAGCCGGTACACATCGAGTTCTTCGACGGCATCGACGGTATCGCCGACGCCAAGTCAGAGATCCTGGAAGGGCTGGAGCCCGGCGGCGTGGCGGTGCTGAACAGCGACAATGCCAGCTACGCGCGCCTGCGCGACCGGGCGCGCGAAATCGGGGTCGACCGCGTGGTCACCTTCGGCAGTGGCGCCTGCTGCGACGTCCGCCTGCTTGCAATCGAACCGTCGGCGGACGGCACGCGGGTCACCGCGACAGTCGCCGGCACCGAGATCTCCTGGACCGTCGGCGGCATCGGCGAGCACTGGGGCTTCAACAGCCTCGGCATCGTGGCGGTGCTGCACGCGCTGAAGATCGATATCGCCCCGTGCCTGCCCCGGCTCGGCGCCGTCGCCGCCCTGCGCGGGCGCGGCGGCCAGGTCGCGATCGCCACCGCCGACGGTGGCTCGGCGCTGCTCATCGACGAGAGCTACAACGCCAGCCCGCCGGCGGTGCGCGCCGCCCTCTCCGTGTTCGCCGCCACATCGGCCAACCGCCGAATCCTGGTTCTGGGCGACATGCGGGAGCTTGGCGACACCGGCCCGGCGGCGCATGCCGCGCTGACCGACGCCATCAACGCGGCGGCACCCGACGCGATCTATCTGTGCGGCTCCTCGATGGTCCATCTGCGCGACGCCCTCGGGGCCGCGCGCGTGACCGCCTATACCGAGACCGCTGCAGAACTGGCGGACGCCGTCGCCGGCTCGGTCGCCGACGGCGACGTGGTGCTGGTCAAGGGATCGCTCGCCATGGGGATGAAGGCGATTGTCTCGGCGCTGGAGGCGGCGGGCGCGCCGGCCCGGCGCACCGGATCCGGGGGGCGCTGAGCCATGCTGTACAACCTTCTCGCCCCCCTCGCCGACGAGTTCCAGGCGTTCAACCTGTTCCGCTACCTGACGTTCCGTACCGGCGGGGCGACGATGACGGCGCTCTTCATTGCTTTCGTCCTCGGCCCGTCGCTGATCCGCTGGTTGAAGAGCCGCCAGGCGGAAGGCCAGCCGATCCGCGAGGACGGACCCGAGAGCCACCTGCTGACCAAGAAGGGCACGCCGACCATGGGCGGGCTGCTGATCCTGATCGCGCTGGTGGTCTCGACCCTTCTGTGGGCCAACCTGTCGAACCCCTATGTGTGGGCCACCCTGCTGGTCACCCTGGGCTTCGGGGCCATCGGTTTCAGCGACGACTGGCTGAAGCTGACCAAGAAGAACACCAAGGGACTGCCCGGCAAGCTGAAGCTCGCGTTCCAGATCGCCATCTCGACGGCGGCGGCCCTCGCCATCACCTCGACCTTCGACGAGCCGCTGACCTTCGGCCTCGCCGTGCCGTTCTTCAAGGACCTGCTGATCAATCTCGGATGGTTCTTCATCCCGTTCGCGGTGTTCGTGATGATCGGCGCCTCGAACGCGGTGAACCTGACCGACGGGCTCGACGGGCTGGCGATCGTGCCGGTGATGATCGCCGGCGGGGTGTTCGCGCTGATCGCCTATCTGGTCGGCAACGCGGTGTTCGCCAACTACCTGCAGATCCACCACGTGCCCGGCACCGGCGAGTTGGCCGTCCTGTGCGGCGCGCTGATCGGCGCCGGCCTCGGCTTCCTGTGGTTCAACGCGCCGCCGGCCATGGTGTTCATGGGCGACACCGGCTCCCTGTCCCTGGGTGGCGCGCTCGGCACCATCAGCGTCATCACGAAGCACGAGCTGGTGCTGGCCATCGTCGGCGGCCTGTTCGTGCTGGAGACAGTCTCGGTGATCGTCCAGGTCGCATCGTTCAAGCTGACCGGCAAGCGGGTCTTCCGCATGGCGCCACTGCACCATCACTTCGAGAAGAAGGGGTGGCAGGAGCCGACCATCGTCATCCGGTTCTGGATCATCGCCATCATCCTGGCGCTGATCGGCCTTTCCACGCTGAAGCTGAGGTGACGCCATGGTGAGCCTCGACTTCGCGAATGGCAGAACCTACGCCGTGATGGGCCTCGGAAAATCCGGGGCCGTCGCCGCGCGCGCGCTGGCCGAAGCCGGCGCGAAGGTCCTCGCCTGGGACGATACCGAGGCGGGCCGCGACCGGGTCGCCGGCATGGCCGGCGTCGACCTGGTCGACCTGGCGGCCCGCGGTCTCGGCGAGGTCGACGCCCTGGTCCTGTCGCCCGGTATCCCGCACACGCACCCGGAACCCCATCCGGTCGCGGCCGAAGCGAAGGCGCGCGAGCTGTCGATCATCGGCGACGTCGAGCTGCTGCTGCGGGCCCTGCCCGACCGCCGCGTGGTCGCCATCACCGGCACCAACGGCAAGTCGACCACCACGGCCCTGATCGCTCACATCCTGGGCGCGGCCCACGTCCCGGCCGAAGTCGGGGGCAATCTCGGCCGCCCGGCGCTGGAGTTCGAGGACCCCGGACGCGACGGCGCCCTGGTTCTCGAACTGAGTTCCTATCAGTTGGAGATCACACCGTCCCTGGCGCCGACCGTGGCGGTGTGGCTGAACATCACTCCCGACCACATCGAGCGCCACGGCTCGCTGGCCGGCTACATCGCCGCCAAGCGACGGATCTTCGCCCACCAGATGCCGGGGTCGATTGCCGTGGTCGGGGTCGACGACGCGGATTCGATCGAGGTCGCCGAGGCGCTGCGCCGCGACGGGCGCCGGCTGATCGAGATCTCCGGCGACGAGCCGGTGGTTGCCGGGGTCTACGCCGACCATGGCATCCTGATCGATGCCCGGTCCGGCCAGCCGCACCGCATGCTCGATCTCGGCCTGGCGCCAGCCCTGCCGGGCATCCACAACGCCCAGAACGCCGCCGCAGCAGCAGCCGCCTGTCTGGCGCTCGGCGTGCCGCGCGAGACCGTCGCCAACGCCATCGTCAGCTTTCCCGGACTGGCCCACCGCCAGGAGCGGGTGGCGGTGCACGGCCCGGTCACCTACGTCAACGACAGCAAGGCGACCAACGCCGACGCCACCGCCCGGGCGCTGGCCTGCTACGACGCGGTCTACTGGATCGCCGGCGGGCGCGCGAAGGAGGGCGGCGTCTCGCCCCTGGCGCCGCTGTTCGGCCGGGTGAAGCGCGCCTATCTGATCGGCGAGAGCGCCGGGACCTTCGTGCGCCAGATCGGCGATGGCTGCCCCACCGTTCTGTGCCGCACGCTGGAGAGCGCCGTGCGACAGGCGCATGACGACGCCCAGGCGGACGGCGCGCGGGGTGCCACGGTCCTGCTGTCTCCCGCCGCCGCGAGCTTCGACCAGTTCCCGAACTTCGAAGCCCGGGGCGATCGCTTCCGCGATCTCGTCGGCGCGCTGACCGACGGCAACAACGACGACGGCGACGCCACGCAGCGGAGGGCGTCATGAGCGCGATCGCCCGGACCGACCGTTCCGTTCTCGGCCGCTGGTGGTGGACCGTCGACCGCTGGACCCTCGGCGCCATCCTGCTCATCGTCCTGATCGGCGCCCTGCTGATCCTGGCGGCGAGCCCGGCCGTCGCCGAGCGCATCGACCTCGACAGCTTCTACTTCGTGCGCCGGCAGTTCCTGATCCTGCCGGTGGCGATGGCGCTGATGATCGCGGTGTCGATGCTGTCGCCGCTTCAGGTCCGGCGTCTGGCCTCGCTCGGTCTGGTCGCGACGATCCTGCTCCTCGTGCTGGTGCCGGTGGTCGGCTCCGAGATCAAAGGCGCGACCCGCTGGATCAGCATCGCCGGCTTCTCCCTGCAGCCCAGCGAGTTCGCCAAGCCGTTCCTGGCCGTCGTCACCGCGTGGATGTTCGCCGAATGGCGCCGGGAACCGGCCTTCCCCGGCCATCTGGTGGCGATCGGGCTGTACCTGCTGGTGGTCGCCCTCCTGCTTTCCCAGCCCGACTTCGGCATGACCGTCATGGTCAGCGCCATCTGGTTCGGCCAGTTCTTCCTGGCCGGCCTGCCGATGATCCTGGTCGGCGCCCTGATCGGCATCGGCGCGGTCGGCGCGGTCGGCGCCTATCTCGTGTTCCCGCATGTCGCCAGCCGGGTGCACCGTTTCCTCGACCCCGCCTCGGGCGACACCTACCAGGTCGACCGCTCGCTGGAAGCCTTCGTCAACGGCGGCCTGCTCGGCACCGGTCCCGGCGAAGGCACGGTGAAGGCCCATCTGCCGGACGCCCATGCCGACTTCATCTTCTCGGTCGCCGGCGAGGAGTTCGGCGGCCTCGCCTGCCTGCTGATCATCGCGCTCTACGCCTTCGTCGTTCTGCGCGGCTACGCCAAGCTGCTGTCGGAGACGTCCCTCTTCGTGCTGATCGCGGCCGCCGGCCTGTTCACCCAGATCGCGCTTCAGGCGCTGATCCACATGGCGTCGGCGGTCAGCATGATGCCGGCCAAGGGCATGACCCTGCCGTTCATCAGCTACGGCGGCTCGTCGCTCCTGGCGCTCGCCTTCGCCGCCGGCATGGCCCTGGCGCTGACCCGGCGCCGCGGCACCGACCGGGAGGTGCTGGCATGACGGCGGCAGCGACCGTTGGGACCCGTCCGATCGTTCTCGCCTCCGGCGGTACCGGCGGCCACGTCTTCCCGGCCAAGGCGCTGGCGGAACTGCTGGCGGCGCGCGGTCACCGGGTGGCCCTCGTCACCGACACCCGCGGCAGCGCCTTCGACGACGCGGCGGCGGGGATCGAAGTGCACAGGATCCGTGCCGGCGGTATCGCCGGGCGCGGCCTCGTGGCCAAGCTCAAAGGTGCGATCAAGCTACTGCTCGGATGGCGCGACGCGCGGCGGCTGATGACCGAACTGCAGCCGGCCGCGGTGGTCGGTTTCGGCGGCTATGCCAGCGTGCCGACGGTCCTGGCCGCCGGCGGTCGCGGCCTGCCCGTCGTGCTGCACGAACAGAACGCGGTGATCGGCCGGGCCAACCGTCTCCTCGCCAACAATGCGACCGTCATCGCCACCTGCTTCGAAAGCGTGGACAGAATCCCCGCCAAGGACCGGCGCAAGGTCGTTCTGGTCGGCAATCCGGTGCGCGATTCCGTCAAGGCGGTGCGGAACGCGCCGCCGGCGCCGCTGATCGAGAACGGAACCCGCGAGATCCTCGTCACCGGCGGCAGTCAGGGCGCCAGCGCCTTCGCCGAGTTGATCCCGGCCGCCATCGCCCTCCTGCCGGAGGCGCTGCGCCGCCGCCTGCGCATCGCCCAGCAGGCCCGACCGGACGAGGTTCAGCAGGTGACCGACGCGTATGCCTCCCTCGGCGTGACCGCCGACGTGCGCCGGTTCTTCGACGACATGCCGGCCCGCCTGCGCGCCGCCCATCTGCTGATCTGCCGGTCCGGCGCCTCCACCGTCGCGGAGAACACCGTCGCCGGCCGCCCTGCCCTGTTGATCCCGTACCCGAGCGCGATCGACGACCACCAGACCGCCAACGCCCACGCCATCGCGGCGGCGGGCGGCGCCATCGTTCTGCCGCAGCGCGACCTGACGTCGGAACGCCTGGCGGAGCTGCTGACCGATCTGCTCGACGACACCGACCGTCTGACCGCGATGACCGAAGCGGCCCATGCCTTCGGCCGCCCGGACGCGGTCGAGGATCTCGCCGCCCTGGTGCTGCGCACCGCCGGGAGCGCCGATGCCGTCGGGCCGGCGGCTGGCGGTGCCGACACAGCCCACGCCCCCGCCACCCGGAGTGCCGCCGCATGAGAACGATCCCCCTCACGATCGGCACCCTGCACTTCGTCGGCATCGGCGGCATCGGCATGAGCGGCATCGCCGAGATCCTGCACAACCTCGGCTACCAGGTGCAGGGCAGCGACATCGCCGAGAACCCGAACGTCAAGCGGCTCAAGCAGCTCGGCATTCCGGTCTTCGTCGGCCAGACCGCGGAGAACATCGCGGAGGCCGCCATCGTGGTGATCTCGACCGCGATCAAGCCGGACAACCCGGAACTGGTGGCGGCGCGCGAGCGCATGATCCCGGTGGTCCACCGCGCCGAGATGCTGGGCGAGCTGATGCGGCTGAAATGGTCGATCGCCGTCGCCGGCACCCATGGCAAGACCACCACCACCTCCCTGGTCTCGGCGGTGTTGGACGGCGGCGGGTTGGACCCGACCGTCATCAATGGCGGCATCATCAACGCCTACGGCACCAACGCCCGCCTCGGCGAGAGCGAGTGGATGGTGGTCGAGAGCGACGAGAGCGACGGCAGCTTCGTCAAGCTGCCGGCGACCATCGCCATCGTCACCAACATCGACCCCGAGCATCTGGATTTCCACGGCTCCTTCGAGAACCTGCAGCGGGCGTTCGAGAGCTTCGTGCAGAACATCCCGTTCTACGGCTTCGCCGCCATGTGCCTGGACCATCCGACGGTGCAGGCGTTGATCCCCCGGGTCTCCGATCGACGGATCGTCACCTACGGTTTCGGCCCTCAGGCGGACGTGCGCGGCGTCGACGTCGAGGTCACCGCCGCCGGGTCGCGCTTCACCGCCATCATCACCGACCGGGCCCACGGCGGCGAACGACGGATCGAGAACCTGCTGCTGCCGATGTACGGCCGGCACAATGTGCAGAACGCGCTGGCCGCCATCGTCGTGGCCTCGGAGATGGGCATTCCCGACGAGCAGGTGCGGCGCGGTCTCGAGGGCTTCGCCGGCGTGAAGCGGCGCTTCACCAAGACCGGAGAGGCCGGCGGCATCACCGTGATCGACGACTACGGCCACCATCCGGTGGAGATCTCCGCCGTGCTTTCCGCCGCCCGCGCTGCCGCCGGCGACGCCAGGGTCGTCGCCGTGGTGCAGCCGCACCGCTTCACCCGGCTGCGCGACCTGTTCGAGGATTTCTGCACCTGCTTCAACGATGCCGACACGGTGATCGTCGCCGATGTCTACGCCGCCGGCGAGGCTCCGATCGACGGCGTCGACCGCGACGCGCTGGTCGCCGGTCTGCGTGCCCGCGGCCACCGGCGGGTGCTGGCGCTCGCCGATCCGGTGGAGCTTGCCGCCATGGCCGTCGACCAGTGCGGCGCGGGCGACATGGTCGTCTGCCTCGGCGCCGGCAGCATCACGAACTGGGCCCAGGCGCTGCCCGGCCAGATCGCCCATATCCTCGGGCCGGACGCCGCGGCGGGCGACAGCCAACGGGACAATGGCGGGCCGAAAGGCGCCGATACGGACCCCGGCCGGACCGTTCCCTTCCCCCTGCGCCGACCCTCCGGCGAAGGCGGTGCAGCGTGATCATCCTGGCGAAACCACCGCGGCGACGCGCCATGACCAAACTGATCGACCGACTGCCGCAGGTGCGCGGCACGTACAGCGAGAACGCGCCGCTGGCGCCGCTGACCTGGTTCAAGGTCGGCGGCCCGGCGGAGGTTCTCTACCGGCCCGCCGACGAGGCGGACCTGATGGACTTTCTCGCCGGCCGCCCGGGCGACGTGCCGGTGACGGTCATCGGCATCGGTTCCAACCTGCTGGTGCGCTCCGGCGGCGTCGACGGCGTCGTGGTGCGGCTCGGCAAGACCTTCGCCAAGGTCGAGGTCGACGGCGAGCGGGTGATCGCCGGCGCGGCGGCGCTCGACGTCACCGTCGCCGCCACCGCCCAGAAGGCCTCGCTCGCCGGGCTGGAGTTCCTGTCCGGCATCCCCGGCTCGATCGGCGGAGCGGTGCGCATGAATGCCGGCGCCTACGGCAGCGAGGTCAGGGACACGCTGATTTCGGCCCGCGCCATCGACCCGCTCGGCCACGCCCATACCCTCACCGCCGACGACCTCGGCCTGTCCTACCGCCACAGCGACCTGCCCGAGGACTGGATCGTCACCGGCGCCGTCTTTCAGGCGCGGATCGGCGATCCGGCGTGGATCGCCCGTGCCATCCGTGACATCCGCGACGCGCGGGAGGACACCCAGCCGCGCCGGGTTCGGACCGGCGGCTCGACCTTCGCCAATCCGCCGGGCGGCAAGGCATGGCAGCTCATCGACGCCGCCGGGTGCCGGGGCCTGACGGTGGGCGGCGCGATAGTGTCGGAGCTGCACTGCAACTTCCTCCTCAATACCGGCGACGCCACCGCGGAGGATATCGAGACCCTCGGCGAGGAAGTCCGCCGGCGGGTGCAGGAGACCAGCGGCGTCGAGCTGCGCTGGGAGATCCGCCGGATCGGCAAGCCGGCCGGCACGGCCAGCGCGGGAGGTGCCGCATGAGCCGGACCGACACCCATGTCGCCGTCCTGAAGGGCGGCTGGTCGCCGGAGCGCGAGGTTTCGCTCTCCTCGGGACGGGAATGCGCCAAGGCCCTGCGCATGGCGGGCTTCAAGGTCAGCGAGATCGACGTCGACCGGAAGATCGCCGGCACGCTGGAGGCCATGCGCCCGGACGTGATCTTCAACGCGCTGCACGGCCCGGTCGGCGAGGACGGCACGATCCAGGGCATGCTGAACGTGCTCGGCATTCCCTACACCCATTCCGGCGTGCGCGCGTCGGCGGTCGCCATGGATAAGCCGACGGCGAAAGGCGTCTTCGCGCGCCACGGCCTGCGCTGCCCAGGCGGCATGGTCGTCGGCCTCGACGCGTTCGAAGCGGGCGATCCGATGGACCGCCCCTATGTCATCAAGCCGATCGACCAGGGTTCCAGCGTCGGCGTCCACATCATGCGCGAGGGCTGCAACTACCGTCCCACCGCCGGCGACTGGCCGTTCGGCGACCGGGTGCTGGTCGAGCCGTTCATCGACGGGCGCGAACTGACCGTCGCCGTGCTCGACGGCGAACCGCTGGAGGTGACGGAGATCACGTCCGATCGCGGCTTCTACGACTACGAAGCCAAGTACGAGGAAGGCGGGTCGATCCACCTGCTGCCCGCCCCGATTCCGGACGCGATCCGCGAGGAGGCCCTGGAGACGGCACGCCGTGCCCACGAGGCGCTCGGCTGCCGGGGCGTGAGCCGCTGCGACTTCCGCTACGACGACACCGGGGGCGAGCCCGGCACCCTGTATCTGCTCGAGATCAACACCCAGCCGGGCATGACCCCGACCTCCCTGGTGCCGGAACAGGCCGCCTTCCGCGGCGTCTCCTTCCCGGATCTGGTCGCCCGCATGGTGGAGGGGGCGCGATGCGACTACTGAACCCGTTCGCCGGCGCGAAGAGCAAGCCGGCCAAGCCGAAGAGCGGCAAGGCGACGCCGATCCGACGCCAGCGCCCGGCCTCGCCCTGGCGCGGCCGGCTGATCCGTCTCGCGGGCGTCGGGCTCGTCATCGCCGGCAGCGGCGCCGCCATCGGCTGGAGCGTGCAGTCCGGCCGGGCGGCGGACGCCTGGGCGACCCTGACCGCCGGCGCTGTGCGCATGACCGCCGATGCCGGCCTGCGGATCGAGGACGTACTGGTCGCCGGCCGCGATCAGACCGATCCGGGCGCACTGCTGGAGAAGGTCGGCGTGCGTCGCGGCACACCGATCCTGACCGTTGATCTCGCCGCCACCCGGGCACGGGTGTTGGACCTGCCCTGGGTGAAGGACGCCCGGGTCGAGCGCCGGCTGCCGGACACCCTTCACGTGACCCTGGTCGAGCGTCGGCCGATGGCCCTGTGGCAGCGCGGCCGCGACTTCACCCTGGTGGATGCCGACGGCATCGAGATCGCCGGTCAGGACGTCCGGCGCTTCCACGACCTGCCCATCGTGATCGGCGACCGGGCACCGGAACGCGCCGCCGCCGCGCTGGCCATGCTGTCCGGAGAGCCGGAACTGAGCCAACGGGTGCGCGCCCTCACCTGGGTCGGCCAACGGCGCTGGACGGTACGCCTCGACAACGGGATGGACGTGCAGCTTCCCGAGGTCGACCCGGCCGGCGCCTGGACCCATCTCGCCACGCTGGCGCGCGAGCACGGCGTGCTCGAACGCGACGTGGTGACCATCGACCTGCGCATCCCCGACCAACTGATCATGCGGGTGACTCCGGCAGCGCGCGAACGCGCCACGAGTCCCGGCGCCAACACCTGACGAACCGAGCGAAGAAGGACCCCCTGGTGAGAAAGCCCCTCGGCAAAACGCGAAGCGGACTGGTTGCCGCCCTCGACATCGGGTCGAGCAAGGTGTGCTGTTTCGTGGCCAAGATCGGCGATCCGCCCTCCAGCCCCCTGCTGGCGAGCGCCGGACTGCCGGCCGGCTCGATCCGCGTCGCCGGCATCGGCCACCAGGTCAGCCGTGGCGTGAAGGCCGGCCGGATCACCGATGTCGACCAGCTCGAGGCGTCGATCCTCAACGCCGTCCACGCCGCCGAGAAGATGGCGGGGGCCGAACTGCGCTCGGTCCTGGTCAACATCTCCGGCGGCTGGCCGGCCTCCCAGACCGTCGGCGTCGAGGTGTCGGTCGCCGGCCATGAAGTCGGCGACAGCGACCTGCGCCGGGTCCTGGACCAGTGGCGGCATCTGGAGGGACTGGACGGCCAGGACCTGATCCATTCGATCCCGGTCGGCTTCACCATCGACGGAACCAACGGCATCCGCGACCCGCGCGGCATGTACGGCGAGATGCTCGGCGCGCACATGCATGTGGTCACCGCCAACAGCGGCGCGGTGCGGACGCTCTCGACGGTGCTGCAGCGCTGCCATCTGGACATGGACGCCCTGGTCGTCTCGCCCTACGCCTCCGGACTGGCCAGCCTGGTCGACGACGAGATGGATCTCGGCGTCACCGTGATCGACATGGGCGGCGGCACCACGAGCTTCGCCGTCTTCTTCGACGGCAACGTGATCTACACCGACTGCATTCCGGTCGGCGGCCACCACGTCACCAACGACATCGCCCGCGGCCTCTCGACACCGATCCTCGCGGCCGAGCGGATCAAGACGCTGTACGGCAGCGCCCTGCCCTCGCCCCTCGACGACCAGGAGGCGATCGACGTCCCGCCGATCGGCGAGGAGGACCACGTCCAACCCAATCACGTCTCCAAGTCGCTGCTCGTCGGGATCATCCGGCCGCGCCTCGAGGAGACCTTCGAACTTGTCCGTTCCCGCCTCGAAGCCAGCGGGTTCGACAAGATCGCCGGCCGGCGCGTGGTGCTGACCGGTGGTGCCAGCCAGCTGCCGGGCGCGCGCGAGCTCGCCCAGCTCGTTCTCGACAAGCAGGTCCGCATGGGCCGGCCGATCCGCGTCCAGGGCCTTGCCGAGGCCGCGGGTGGCCCGGCCTTCGCGACCTGCGCCGGGCTGCTGGTCTACGCCGCCAATCCGCACCTCGACGCACCGCGGTTGGCACCGGTCCCGCAAACCGAGTCCGGCGGCCTGTTCGGCCGCATGGGCTCGTGGCTGAAGGAGCACTTCTGATGCGCGCACGTCCCTCTCCGAGCCCCGCAACCGACCGAACCACCACCGTCCAGCCCTCGGTCGCTGCGAACGGCGCCTGCTGGCGTCGCCAGGCGGTGACGGTCGCGCCCAGCAGTCCCGCCACCGCGACCGCCGCCGCCGCACCCGGCGTCGGTCACGCCGACACCCCCGTTCATTGCGGCAACGGCCGCTCCCCCATCACCGAGAAACGCTAAGAAGACCCGGAGGCACCCATGACCATCAACATCACCGTTCCCAACGACGACAACGAACTGGCGCCGCACATCACCGTGGTCGGTGTCGGCGGCGCCGGCTGCAACGCCGTCAACAACATGATCAGCGCCAACCTGGGCGGCGTGAACTTCGTCGCCACCAACACCGACGCCCAGGCCCTCAAGCAGTCCATGGCCGAACGCCGGATCCAGCTCGGCACCGAGGTCACCCAGGGCCTCGGCGCCGGCTCGCGCCCGGATGTCGGACGGGCGGCCGCCGAAGAGTCCATCGAGGACATCCTCGACGCGCTCGGCGACGCCAACATGTGCTTCATCACCGCCGGCATGGGCGGCGGCACCGGCACCGGCGCCGCCCCCGTCATCGCCCGGGCGGCACGCGAGCGCGGCATCCTCACGGTCGGCGTCGTCACCAAGCCGTTCCACTTCGAGGGCCAGCACCGCATGCGGCTCGCGGAAGGCGGGATCGAGGAACTGACCGGCTACGTCGATACGCTGATCATCATCCCGAACCAGAACCTGTTCCGTATCGCCAACGAGAAGACGACCTTCGCGGACGCCTTCAACATGGCCGACGACGTTCTGCACTCGGGCGTGCGCGGCGTCACCGACCTGATGGTCATGCCCGGCCTCATCAACCTCGACTTCGCCGACATCCGCACGGTGATGAGCGAGATGGGCAAGGCGATGATGGGCACCGGCGAGGCCAGCGGCGAGAAGCGCGCCATCGACGCCGCCGAGGCCGCGATCAACAACCCGCTGCTGGAAGACGCCTCGATGAAGGGCGCGCGCGGCGTGCTCATCAACATCACGGGCGGCTTCGACATGACCCTGTTCGAGGTCGACGAGGCCGCCAACAGGATCCGCGAGGAGGTCGACTCCGACGCCAACATCATCTTCGGCTCGACCTTCGACGAGAAGATGGACGGCATCATGCGGGTCTCCGTGGTCGCCACCGGCATCGCCGCCGAGGGGCAGGCCGCCAAGCCGCGCCCGCAGCTTTCGGTGGTGACGCCGCGTCCGACCAAGCTGCCGGAAGCCGAACCGGCGGCTGAGACCGCGATCCGCGCCGAGGCGGCGGCACCGGCGGCCGCGGTCGCCGCAGCACCGAAGCCGGCGGCGTCGATGTCCACCCTGGACATCACCCGTCAGGCCGAGAGCGGCATCGGCGAGCTGTCCTTTCCCGAGCCGGAGGTGGCCGAGGACGTGACCCCGCTGGAAGCCGCGATCGAGGAGACCGTGGAGGCGGTGGAGGCCGTCCCGGCCGCCCAGCCGGCGGTCGCGCGTGTGGTCGAGGACGCCTTCGTTCCCGGTGCGGCCACTCTGCCGCAGCGCCGGCCCGAGGCGACGCCGAAGGCGGCCGATCCGTTCCGCGGCAGCGACATGGTGAACGCCACCAAGACCGAAGCGGCCGAGGCCGCCCCGGCGAAGTCGCGCGGCCCGGGCCTGTTCCGCCAGATCACGGGCCTCGGCCTCAAAGGCGAGACGGCTCCGGCGAAACCGGCCGCCGCGCCGGCCCAGGCCGCACAGAGCGCCCAGCCGCGGCTCGGCGCCCTGAACCCGGGCGACCGGGTCCGGGCCAGCCAGAACGAGGACGAGATGCTCGACATCCCGGCGTTTCTCCGCCGTCAGGCCAACTGAACTGAGACCGACAACCTCCTGATAAATCAGGTATTTTTCGGTAACAGTCTGTAACAAAGAGTGAATTCCGCGACCCCGGTAAGATTGCTAAATCTACCGGGGTCGTTTTTTGTCCGTTGCGGACAATCAGTAGACCGGAAACACGGCCGTATTTTGGCCGAATGACCGAATGAATGGGGCTCGATGGTGACCAAGGCGACACGTATTCCCGGCTACGCGGGGGCGTCCCGACAGAAGACGCTCAAGCGTGCGATCCCGTGTCGCGGGGTCGGGTTGCATTCGGGCCGGCCGATCTCGATGACCCTGTGCCCGGCGCCGGTCGATCACGGTATCGTTTTCCATCGCGTCGATGTCGACGACCGCAACCCGCGGGTCGCGGCGCGTTTCGACAACGTGGTGGACACCCGGCTCTGTACGGTGATCGCCAACGAGGACGACGTCAGGATCGGCACGGTCGAGCATCTGATGGCGGCCTTCGCCGGCTGCGAGATCGACAATGCCCTGGTCGAGATCGACGGGGCCGAAGTTCCCATCATGGACGGCTCCTCGGAGCCGTTCGTCTTTCTGATCGACTGTGTCGGCGTGCATGAGCAGGACGCGCCGCGCCGCGCCATAGAGATCCGCAAGCCGGTGACCGTCGATCTCGACGGCAAACGCGTCACGCTCAGTCCCGCGGACCGCTACGCGATCGATTTCGAGATCGACTTCGCCAGCAAGGCGATCGGTCACGCCTCGCTCGGCGTCGAGATGGTCAACGGCACGTTCCGCCACGAGTTGGCCCAGGCCCGGACCTTCGGCTTCCTGGAGGAGGTCGAGCAGTTGCGGGCGATCGGTCTGGCGCGCGGCGGCAGCCTGGAGAATGCGGTCGTCGTCGATGGCGACAAGGTCCTCAACGAGGGGGGGCTGCGCTATCCCGACGAGTTCGTGCGTCACAAGGTGCTCGACTGCATCGGCGACCTCTATCTTGCCGGCGGTCCCCTGATCGGACACGTTGACGCGGTGAAGGCCGGTCACCAGATCAACAACGCCGCTCTGCGCGCCCTGTTCGCCGATCCCAGCGCCTATGCGATCGTCGACGCCGACTCCGTCTTCGCCGAACAGGCCCTGCCGGCGACGGCGTGACCCGGGCCCGCCGGCCTTTCCACCCAGTCGCCGCCTGACACGAGAACGGCCGCCCGAGGGCGGCCGCATCGCATCCGGTGCCGTTGTCGGACGGCGTTCTACTCGGCCGCCTGTACCGCCGATGCCGGCGTCCGCACCAGGGCGTCGTAGTCCTCGACCATCTGACGGGTCAGATCGCCCGGCGTGAAGCGGTACTCGCCGATCTCGCCCACAGGGGTGACCTCGGCCGCCGTACCGGTCAGGAAGCACTGCTCGGCGTCCGCCATCTCCTCCGGCTTGATGTGGCGCTCGACCACCTCGACGCCCCGCGCCTTGAGCAGGCCGATCACGGTCCGCCGGGTGATGCCGTCGAGGAAGCAGTCCGGCGTCGGCGTGTGGACCCGGCCGTCCTTCATGACGAAGAACACGTTGGCGCCGGTCGCCTCGGCGACATAACCGCGATAGTCCAGCATCATGGCGTCGTGGAAGCCTTCCTTCTCGGCCTTGTGCTTGGACAGGGTGCAGATCATGTACAGGCCCGCGGCCTTGGCATGCACCGGTGCCGTATCGGGTGCCGGGCGGCGCCACTTGGACAGCGCCAGGCGGATGCCCTTCATCTTGGCTTCCGGATCGAAGTAGGACGGCCACTCCCAGGCCGCGACGGCCAGATGAATGGTGTTCTGCTGTGCCGACACACCCATCATCTCGCTGCCACGCCAGGCGACGGGGCGGATATAGCCGTCGACGATCCCCATGCTGTCCAGGACCTCGCGCTTGGCGGTCTCGATCTCCTCGGCCGAGAACGGGATCTCGAAGTCGAGCGTGGCCGCCGAACGGTGCAGTCGCTCGGTATGCTCCTGCGATCTGAAGATGTTACCGCCATAAACGCGCTCGCCCTCGAACACGGAACTGGCATAATGCAGGCCGTGAGACAGCACGTGCACGGAGGCTTCGCGCCAGGGGACGAGTTTACCGTCGTACCAGATCGCTCCATCGCGATCATCGAAGGGAATCAAGGACATGGTTTCGTTTCCTACCTGAAGTCGAAGGGCTCACGCCGTCACATACCGTCGCGAAACCCAACGATCGTGTACTTTTGTTACCCTCATCAGCTGAAACGACTAACATTCGGAAGAAAGTAAGTCAACATGGTTGACGTAAAAGGCGTCGCAAATCCGCTTTTCCTGCGCGAGGAGGAATTGCGCCAGGCGATCGAGATGCTGTTCTTCGCGTACCGGGACTTCACCGGCGGCCCCGACGAGATGCTGGCGGAGATCGGTCTCGGCCGCGCCCACCACCGGGTCATCTATTTCGTCGGCCGGAACCCCGGTATCACCGTGTCGGAGCTGCTGAGAATCCTGCGGATCACCAAGCAGAGCCTGAGCCGGGTCCTCAGTCACCTGGTCGAGGAGGCGTACATCACCCAGACCCCGGGTGAGAAGGATCGCCGCCAGCGTCTGCTCACCCTCACGCAGAAGGGCGTGGAGTTGGAGCGCCGGCTGACCGCCGATCAGCGCGAACGGATCGCCGACGCGTTCCGCAAGGCCGGCGCCGAGGCCGTCCAAGGGTTCAAGCTTGTACTCCACGGCATCATCGACGAGCAGGACCGCGCCCAGTTCGACGTCTCCGGCGGCCCCGCCCATCTGCCGACGGCCCGCGTCGCCGGCAAGATCGACGGCGCCAAGACCGATGGCGCCAAGATCGTGGGTGCCAAGGCCGCAGGCGGTAAGATCGCCGGCGGCAATCGGTAGACGGTGTGAGCGAGGACGCGCCGCATATCCTGGTCGTCGATGACGACGCTCGGCTGCGCAATCTGCTGCGCCGGTTCCTCGTGGAGAACGGCTTTCGGGTCTCGGTCGCCGCCGACGCCGCGAAGGCCAGGGCGCACCTCGGCAGCCTGGTCTTCGACCTGATCGTCCTCGATGTCATGATGCCGGGCGAGAATGGGGTCGAACTGACGCGGTCGCTGCGGGCGGAATCGCTTGTGCCGATCCTGCTGCTGACCGCCATGGGCGAGACGGACGATCGGATCGCCGGGCTGGAGAGCGGCGCCGACGACTATCTCACCAAGCCGTTCGAACCGCGCGAGCTGGTGCTGCGGATCCGCACGATCCTGCGCCGCGTCACGGTCCCGGCGGAAATGCCGGCCCAGACGGAAACCGGCGGCGAGGTGAGTTTCGGGGAGTTCCGCTTCGATCCGGTCCGCAACATGCTCTGGCGCGGCGAGGAGCCGGTGCGGCTGACCGAGTCCGAGGGTGCGCTGCTGGCGGTGTTCGCCGCCGCGCCGGGCACCGTCTTCACCCGCGAGGACCTGGCCGACGGCGAAGGCGGCGTCGGCGGTGGCAATGCCCGAACCATCGACGTTCAGATCACCCGCCTGCGCCGGAAGATCGAACCGGACCCGAAGTTCCCACGCTTCCTGCAGACCGTGCGCGGCCGCGGCTACGTGCTGCGGCCGGATAGCTGACGGCGTCGACCGGCAGGCCGCGACCGAAAGTCCCAGCCGCCGAGGGGTCATTGCCGGCGACCGGAGCGGCCGGCAGAATGTCGTTCCTTCCTGTTCTGGAAATGTCCGATTCCATGGACATCAAAATGCGCGACACACCGCCGTCCCTGGCGCCCAGCACGGTCGAGCTGTTTACGCCGAAGCTCGTCACCGTCCTGCGCGAGGGCTATTCCGCCGCCCATCTCCGGCGCGACGCCATCGCCGGCCTGACCGTCGCGATTGTCGCCCTGCCGCTGTCCATGGCGATCGCCATCGCCTCCGGCGCCACGCCGGCGCAGGGACTGTACACCGCCATCGTCGGAGGCTTCCTGGTCTCGGCGCTCGGTGGGAGCCGGTTCCAGATCGGCGGGCCGGCCGGTGCCTTCATCGTCCTGGTCGCGGCCACGGTCCAGGCCCACGGCATGGAGGGCGCGATCCTGGCCACCCTGATGGCCGGGGTGATCCTCGCCGTCATCGGCGCACTTCGGCTCGGCACCTTCATCAAGTTCATCCCCTATCCGGTCACCGTGGGCTTCACCGCGGGGATCGCGGTCATCATCTTCGCCAGTCAGATCCGCCCGCTTCTCGGCCTCAGCCTGTCCGGGCCGGAACCGGGGCCGCTCGCCGACAAACTGCCGGCGCTCGGAGCCGCGCTGGGGACGGCCGACGCGGCGGCGATCGCGCTTTCGCTCGGCTCGGTCGCGGTGATCGTCCTTCTCAAGCGTCTGCGGCCCGACTGGCCCGGCATGCTGATCGCCGTGGCCGGCGCCGCCGTCGCCACCGCGCTGTTCGATCTCGAGGTCGAGACCATCGGCAGCGTGTTCGGCGGCATTCCGCAGAGCGTCCCGATGCCGTCCCTGCCGGAGATCAGCCTGGACAAGATGCAGGCGGTGCTGCCCGCCGCCATCGCCTTCGCCCTGCTCGGCTCGATCGAGTCCCTGCTCTCCGCCGTGGTCGCCGACGGCATGACCGGACGGCGTCACCGCTCGAACTGCGAACTGGTGGCCCAGGGTGTCGCCAATATCGGCTCGGCCCTGTTCGGCGGGATCTGCGTGACCGGCACCATCGCCCGCACCGCCACCAATGTCCGCGCCGCCGCCCATGGCCCGGTATCGGGCATTCTGCACGCCGTCTTCCTGCTGGCCTTCGTTCTCGTGGCCGCCCCGCTGGCGAGCTTCATTCCGCTGGCGGCTCTCGCCGGCGTGCTCGCCTTCGTCGCCTGGAACATGGTGGAGAAGCATGCCTTCGTGACCCTGCTGCGGGCGTCGCGCGGCGACGCGGCCGTGCTGCTCGCGACCTTCGGACTGACGGTGTTCCGCGATCTGACCGAAGCCATCGTCGTCGGCTTCGCCCTCGGCTCGGTCCTGTTCATCTACCGGATGTCGAAGGTCACCGCGATCGAGAGCCAGGTGCCCTTCGTCGCCGAGGACGAGCGCGACGACCGGCCCGACTACCACGAGCAGACGGCCGCCGATCCGGATACGGTGATCTACCGGATCTCCGGCGCCTTCTTCTTCGGCGCCGCCGCCTCCATCGGCTCGGTGCTCGACCGCATCGCCGACAGCCACCGACGGCTGATCCTCGACCTGGCCGCCGTGCCGTTCATCGACAGCACCGCCGCCAACACCATCGAGGGGCTGCTCACCCGCGCCCGCTGCCACGGCGTCGAGGTGGTGCTGACCGGCGCCTCGGCCGATATCCGCCGGGAACTCGCCGCCCACGGCATCGCCCCTCCGGCGGTCGCGGTCGAACCGACCGTCGAGGCCGCGCTCGCCCGCCCGCTTTCCGCGACCGGCGCCGGTTAGACCGGCTCGCCCGTGAACAGCTTGAGCACGGCGATGCCGTCCTCCTCCTCGTGCCCGCGGGCCGCCATCAGACGGAACAGCTCCGCCGCCTGGGTCGACATCGGGATCGCCGCCCCAAGGTCGTGCGCAAGGTCATGGACCATGTCCAGGTCCTTGAGGACCTGGCGCAGATAACCGGCCGGTGCGTAGTCGCGCTCCATCATCCGCGGCCACATCGCCGCCATCAGGTTCGAGCCGGCATAGCCGGTCTCCAGCGCCGCCTGCAGCCGAGAGGTGTCGACGCCGCCGCGCTCGGCCAGGTTCAACGCCTCGGCCAGCACGACAAAATTGGTCAACACACAGACCTGGTTGACCATCTTCGTCACCTGGCCGGCACCGACCGGTCCGAGATGCACCAGGCTCGCCGCCAGCCCCTCCAGCACGGGGCGGGCGCGCGCGACATCCACCTCCTCCCCGCCCATCATGATGGCCAGCGTGCCGGCCTGCGCCGCCGGCGGACCTCCGGAGACCGGCGCGTCGATCCAGCCCGCTCCACGCTCCAGCTTCAGGCGCTCGGCCATCGTCTTGGTGCGGGCGACCACCGTGGTCGAGAAATCGACGACGATCGCGTCGGCCGACATCGTGTCGACGGCACCGTCGGCGCCGAACAGCGTCCCCTCCAGGTCGTCCGTCGTGGTCACGCAGGTCATGACCAGATCCGCGCCGGCGGCGGCACCCGCCGGCGTGTCGGCGGGCGTGACGCCCCAACCCGAGGCCGCCTGCCGCCGCTCCATCTTCGGATCGAAGCCGGATACCGAGTGACCGAGTTCGATCAATCGGCGGGTGAAGCCCTCGCCCATAAGGCCAAGGCCGAGAAACGCGATGCGCATGGCGGTCCCCAAGGTCGGTGTGCGGTCAGTGCAACTGCGGGCCCTTAAGCAACTGGCCCCGGGCGACCGACGAGACGGTCAGGTCCAGGCGCTCCCCCTCACGGATGACGGTGACCGGAATATCCGCCCCGGCCGGCCCGACCGACCAGACCCGACGGAACATCTCGGCCAGCGTGGCGACGGGCGCGCCGTTCACCTTCTCGATGATGTCGCCGACCTGCACGTCGGCCGTCTCCGCCGGTCCGTCATCGGCGACGCCGGCCACCACCAGCCGATCCTCGACCTCCGTGCAGTACATTCCGAGCCAGGGTCGCGGGATCCGGCCCGACGTCCCGCGGGTGACCATGCTCTCGTAGATCGGCTTGATCAGGTCGATCGGCACCATCATGTTGCCGTCGATCGGCGTCTCGTCGCCCTGGCTCTGCTGGATGAACAGGGAGCCGATGCCGACCAGGCGTCCATCCTGATCGAACAGCCCGGTGCCACCCCAGTTCGGATGCGCCGGCGAGGTGAAGATCGCCTCGTCCAGCAGGTACTCCCAGTATCCGGCGAACTCGCGCACAGCGATGACCCGCGCGTTGATCGCCGACCTGCGGCCGCCATGACCGACGACGATGACAGCATCGCCCTCCATCACGTCGGATGACACGCCCATCTCGACCGCCGGCAGGTCCATGCAGCCGAGCGCCTGGACCAGGCCCAATCCGGTCTCCTGGTCATAGGCCAGGACGGTTCCGGGATAGGCCCGGCCCTGGTTGTCGGTGATCCAGATCGTCTCGGCTTCCGTGATCAGGTAGCCGATGGTCAGGATCAGACCGTCGCCGCGGATCACCACCCCGTTGCCCGACCGTTCCGTGCCGAGCACCGACGCGGTGAAGGCATCCTCGGGGATGTGGCAACTCACGCCGACGACGGCGGAAAGGATCCTGTTCAGGTCGAATCCCACGTGTTCCTGGCGCGGATTCTCTGGTGCGGGCGAGTCCTCGGCCATCTCTTTTCCATCGGTGGGTGATCGTGATTACGCGCAATCTAACACGCATTCAGGACATTTCAGCCCGGCCGTCACGCATGCCTGTCGTCTCTGTCGGCAGCTGGTCTATGCTCGTTCCGTTCTACAGCTCGGGCCAGGAACGGGGACATGGCGAACGACACGGTTCTTATCACCGGCGGCAGCGGTCTTCTGGGACATTTCGTCGTCGAGGCGATGCTGCCGGACCATCGCGTCGAGGTGCTGGACGTCAGGCCCCCGACCCAGGACGTGATCTACCGCGAGGTCGACATCCGCGACATCGAGGCGGTGCGCAGCGCCGTGCGGGGCCATGACCGGATCATTCACCTGGCCGGTATCGACGATGGTGTCGACGTGCCCGACCACACCTACTTCGAGGTCAATGTCCAAGGCACCTGGAACCTTCTGCGCGCCGCCGAGGAGGAAGGCGTGCGCAAGGTGGTCGTCGCGTCTTCCGCCGCTTCCTTCGGCTTCGCCGCAGACACCCCGCCCGACCGCCTGCCGATCGACGAGACCCACCCCCAGCGGCCGCGCCGGACATACGACCTGACCAAGCAACTGATGGAACGCACGGCGGAAAGCTTCGCGCGGCGTGGACGCGGCGGTGACGGCGGCATCGCCTCGATCGTCTGCCTGCGTCCGACCCTGGTAGCCCGGCCGGTGAAGATCCCCGAGATGCTGGCGGAGCTCGCGACCCTGTCGGTGGAGGACGGTCATCCCGGCGTCGCGGTCGACGCGCCGCTCTACGGCGGCCTGCCGCTCCTGCGGACCTACGTCACCTCCCGCGACGCCGCCGCGGCGTTCCGCGCGGCACTCCTGGCCGACACCGCGCCCTACGCGGTCTATCTGATCGCCGCCCGCGACACCCTGGGCAGCGTCGATACGCTCGCGTTCCTCGACCGCAACGGGAGCATGCGCCCGGACGTCCGGGACACCGCGTGGTTCGCCCGAAGCGACGCCAGTCCGTTCGACACCCGCGCCGCCGAGCAGGACCTCGGCTGGGTCGCCGGCGACGACTGGCCGTCGGTGGTCGCGGCCGCGACCGGAGCCGGCGGATGACGGACCGGCCCGATGCCGCCGCCTTCGAAGCCTCGATGCGCCAGGAGTTCCTGAAGAAGGAGAACCTGGCCAAGCTGTTCAACCTCGTCCTGCCTCATCTGACGCCCGGCAGTCCGGCACTGGTCTACATCCTGGCCCAGACCGACCGGATCGGCCATTTCATGATCGAAGCGCAGATCCTGAAGTCGCTCTACGGCGACTGCTATTCGCGCATCGTCGTCGTCACCCCGCCGATGGATCAGCCCGGCACCAACACCGCCGTGCGCGCCTGTTTCGGCGACCCGTTCGTCTGGGTCGAGAGCGACGACCCGGTGTTCAAGGCGATGGGCTTCATCGACGGCGGCCTTGCGGACCTCCAGCACCTGCACCTGCTGCTGAAGTCGCCACGCCTGCTGATCGTCGATTTCTGGCGCGAGGTGGTCGCCGGGCTGCGCCCTGCCCGGCTCGACCTGCCGGAGGCGGTGCGCGGGCGCGGGCGCGCCCAACTGAGCGCCATCGGCATCGACCCCGAGGCGCCCTTCGTCTTCTTCCACGTCCGCACGACCAAGTATCAGGCGGGACACGAGGTCCACAGCCACCGCACCACCAGTATCGAGCCCTATGCCGCCTCGATCCGTCGGATTCTGGACGCCGGCTATCAGGTGGTGCGGATCGGCGAGCCGGGGCTCGAGCCCGAGGGCTGGATGGGCGACGGCTATGTCAGCCTGCCGGACGCCCTGCCCGGACTGGCGCCCGATGACCGGGCGGTCGACCTGACGGTGCTGGCCGACGCCGCGTTCGGCACGGCGCAGAACTCCGGCCCGATCTGGGTCGCCGCCGCGTTCGGCACGCCGACCCTGCGGACCAGCACGCCCTTCGAGCACCTGAACCTGCCGTACAACCGCGACCTGACCGTGTTCAAGAGCTACCGCGACCGGGAGAGCGGCCGGTTGCTGAACTATCGCGAGATCCTGGAGCGCCGGTTGCCGGCGGTGCTGCGCGATGCCGATTTCGCCGCCAAGGGCGTCGACCTGATCGACAACACCGCCGAGCAGATCGACGCCGCGACGGCGGAGTTCCTAGCGTTCCACACCGGCGGTCCGGGCGGCCTCGAAGCGACCGACGCCGCGCGGTTCCTGGCCCTCGGCCGGGACTACGAGGCCGCCATCAGCGCCGACCCCTGGTTTCGCCGCGAGAACCTGGACTTCTACGGCTACGCCCACGACTTCGGCACCATCTCCACCGCCCAACTGGCCGGACATCCGGAGTTCCTCGCATGACCGACAAGTTCGCGGCGGCCGCGGGCCGGTTCACCGTCGAGACGATGCGCGAGGCGACAGCCGAGGCGGTGAAGCTGGTCGCGCCACATCTGATCCCCGGCGAGCGTACCCTGGTCTACATCCTGTCGCAGTCGGATCGGATCGGCCATTTCGGTCTGGAGACCCAGATCATCCGCACGCTGTACGAGGACGAATACGACCGCATCCTCATCATCACCCACCTGATGTCGGCGCCCGGAACGAACCCGTGGATCCGCGCCTGCGCCGGTCCGAAGATCCGCTTCGTCGAGGTCGACAATTTCAACATCCAGATGCTGGGGCAGATCGATGCCGGTCTCCAGCGGATCAGCATTCTGGACACGCTGTTCGCCAAGCCGCGCACGATCATCACGCGCTTCTATCGGCACATCCTCGACGGTGGCACCGTCAAGCCGCTGGACCTGGCGCCGGAGGTCGAGGACATCGCCCGCTCCGTCCTGCGCGAGCGTGGGATCGATCCGGACGCGCCCTTCGTGTTCTTTCACAACCGAACGCTCGACTACATACCGGGCATGACCTACCACGCCTACCGCACCGCCGAGATCATGACCTACCGACCGGCGATCGCCCGGCTGATCGATGCCGGCTACCGGGTCATCCGCCTCGGCGAACCGGGGCTCGACACGATGGGGTTGCCGGCCGATGCCTATGTCAACGTGCCTGACTGGGGCGGCGTCGACCGGGCGGTCGATCTGTTTGTCCTCGCCCGCAACGCCTTCGGACTGGCGCAGAACTCCGGCCCGATCTGGGTCGCCGCCGCCTTCGGCCGCCAGGTCGTCCGCACCAACGCGCCGTTCGAGCACCTCAACATGCCGTACAACGACGACATTTCGCTGTTCAAACACTATCGCCGGTCGGGTTCGGCGGAACGGATGACCTATCGCGAGATCCTGGACGCCGGCGTTCCGGCGATGTTGAGCAGCGAGGACATTGCCGCCGCCGGGATCGAGGTCGAGGGCAATACGCCGGACGAACTGCTGGCGACGACCGAGGAGATGCTGCATCGTGCCGACGGCCGCTGGCAGCCCGACGAAGTGATCGACTCCCGGTTCCGCGCGCTCGGCGCGACCTACGAGACCCGGATCAAGGCCGACCCGGAAATGCGACGCGCGACGCTGGACTTCTACGGCTACGCCCAACCCTTCGGCAGCCTGGCCCGGGCCATGACCACGTTCAGTCCGCGGTTCCTCGACTGAGGACGCGTGCCGGAAGCCTGTGGCCCGTAAACCTGCACCCGCTGTACGCGAGCCCCCCTTTGCCCTCCCCCACCCCATCGCGTTTCGGATCCAGCGAAGATGATTTTGGGGTGACGACAGGCGCCGCCCGCCGCCGCTAGACTGAAAGAAAAAGTGGCCACAGGGGCCCGGATCGGCGCCCCCGACGGGAGGACAAGGCGCATGTATACGATCGATCCCGATCGCATAGACCTGATCGAGGAATTCAAGGCGAGCCCGTTCGGCGAGCACAGCCCGGATCTCCAGTACATGCTGAACCAGTTGCGCCGCGACGTCGGCGACGAGTTCCCGGTACTGGTCATGACCAAGCCGCACGAGCAGTGGACGCTTGCCTGGATGAAGACCGGCGTCGTGGCGCCGCCGCGCCGGACCAACACCACCTTCGACAGCGTCGAGGAAGCGGAATGGGAGGTGTTCAAGCTCCGTTTCCACACGGCCACCGGCCGCCCCTGTCCGATCTCCTGAGGAGGCCGCGATGACCGCCATTCTGGCCTACTCGGACCGGTTCCGCGCCCGCGCCGGAGAGACCCTTGCCTTCAAGGTGTCGCGAGAGACACCGGGTCCGTTCACCGCCACGATCATGAAGCTGACCGGGCCTGAAGCCGGACCGCAGGGGCCGGGCTGGGCGCCGGTCCCGATCGACCGCCTGTCCGGCACGGCTCCGCACCAGCCCACCCTGGCCGGATCCTTCGCCGCGATCTCCGCGCACCCGCTGTTCGCCGGACTGCGCGACCTCACCCTGGCCGCCTATGTCTGGCCGACCACGCCGACCAAAGGCGAGCAGGCGATCGCCGGGTGCTGGTGCGCGGAGAGCGGACGCGGCTTCCAGTTGGCGATAGACGACGATGGCCGGCTGGAGGCCCGGGTCGGCGACGGGCGCACGATCGCCAGGGCGACGGTTGACACGCCGCTGCCGGAGCGCCGCTGGATGCTCGCGGCGATGACCCTCGACACCGCGGCCGGTACCCTCACGATCCGACAATGGCCGGTGGGCGAGGCGCGGTTCGATACCGAGGTGGCCCGCAGCGCCCGCACCGAGACCAATGTACGCCCGGATGCCCAGGGCCTTCCGTTCCTGATGGCCGCGTCCCGAGCGGGCGACGGCGGACCGACCGCCCCCTGGTCCGGTATCGCCGGCGGCGCCTTCTACAACGGCAAGATCGACCGGCCGCGCCTGTCGTCCCGGGCGCTCGACGCCGCCGGGATCCGCGCCCTCATGGCCGACCGGATCGACGCCGACATCCGCGCCGGACTGGTGGCCGCCTGGGATTTCTCGCGGGACATCCCGACAGAGACGCTTCGAGACAGCGGACCGAACCGGCTGGACGGCTGCACCGTCAACCTGCCGGCCCGCGCCATGACCGGGCACAACTGGACCGGCGAGACCATGGCGTGGACGCAGCGGCCGGAGCACTACGGCGCCATCCATTTCCACGACGACGACCTGGCCGACTGCAAATGGCAGACCGTCGCGGAGTGGACGGTGCCGTCTGACCTGGCGAGCGGCGTGTACTGCGCCCGCTTCGATGCCGACGGCTTCCCCTTCGACGTGCCTTTCGTGGTCAGTCCGCCGGTCGGCGTCGCCACCAACCGGGTCGCCTTCCTCGCGTCCTCGGCGACCTACACCGTCTATCTGAACAACCGGGGCCGCTTCGTCTCGCCGCTCACCCACCTCTATCACGGCCGTATGATCGTGCTCGACGACACCGACGAGCTGATGCTGCGGTTTCCGGAGATCGGCGTCTCGACCTACGACCGCCACTCGGACGGGTCGGGCGTGTGCTACTCAAGCCGCCACCGGCCTGCGACCAACATCCGCCCGACCGGCCGGCACTGGAACTTCCACTGCGACCTGTTCATCGTGCACTGGCTGGAGACGCTGGCGGTCGACGGCGCCATCGACGGCTACGACGTCATCACGGACGAGGACCTGCACACTCACGGCCTCGACCTGCTGCGGCCCTATGGCGTCGTTCTCACCGGCACCCATCCGGAATACGACAGCACCGAAATGCTCGACGCGCTCGACGGCTACATGCGGTCCGGCGGTCGTTTCATGTACATGGGCGGCAACGGCTTCTACTGGCGCATCGCCCATCACCCGACGCGCGCGGGCGTGATCGAGGTGCGCCGACCGGAGACCGGGGTGCGCGCCTGGATCGCCGAGCCGGGCGAGGCGCATCTCGGCTTCACCGGCGAACATGGTGGCCTGTGGCGGCGCCAGGGCCGGGCCCCGAACGCGCTGGCCGGGGTCGGGTTCATCTCCCAGGGGTTCGACCACTGCTCCTACTACCGCCGACAGGAGGGCGCGGACGATCCGCGCGCCGCGTTCGTCTTCGCCGGCGTGACAGACACCGTTCTCGGCGATTTCGGCCTGCTGCAGGGAGGGGCGGCGGGGCTCGAGATCGACAGCGCCGACACCAGGCTCGGCACGCCGCCGCACGCGCTGGTCCTGGCGACGTCGGAGAACCACTCGAACACCTACGAACTGGTCCCGGAGGAGGTGGCAATTCCGCACGGCGCCAGCAACGCGGTGCAGAACCGGGACGTGCACGCCGACATGGTGTTCTTCGAGACACCGAACGGCGGAGCGGTATGGTCATCCGGCTCGATCGCGTATGCCGGATCGCTCAGTTGGAACGGCTACGACAACAACATCGCCCGCCTGACCACCAACGTTCTGGTCCGGTTCGCCGACCCGACACCGTTCGAGATGCCGCAATGATCGACCACGTGTCCATTCCGGTCAGCGACCTGAAACGCGCGGCAGACTTCTGGGAACGGGTGCTGGCGCCGCTCGGGCTGAAGCGTTTCGTCGAGCGCGAACGGACGGTCGGCTTCGGCAAGACCTATCCCGAGTTCTGGCTGAACCGGCGCGACGACCTGCCGCCGGCGCCGGACAACACGGGCTACCACATCTGCATGCGCGCGCCGGACCGGGCGGCGGTCGACGCCTTCCATGCGGCCGCCCTGGAGCAGGGCGGTCGCAGCGACGGGGCGCCGGGACCGCGCAAGGCGGAGGTGACGCCCTACTACGGCGCCTTCGTGCGCGATCCCGACGGCAACAAGGTCGAGGCGATCACCTTTCCGCGGTGACCGCCGCCGGGGCCGGACCGGGGTCAGACGGCGGGGACGCCCGCTATCGGGCGGTGAAGGTGGCGATCCGGGCCGAGCGTCCGCCAGGCCACGATGCCCAGAACGATCAGGGCCAGGAAATAGCCCGGAATCAGGATCCAACTTGCGAGACCGCCGAACCGTGACAGGCCGATCACCATGCAGATCGCGCCGACGCCGACGCAGCCGGTAATCAGCAGACCGAGGATCGTCGTGGGGACGAAGCCGGCCTCGGGGTCGTTCATGCGATGGGTCACGCGGGCGGCGAGCGGTGTGGCGACGAGGGAGAAGGCGGACAGGCCCAGACCTGTCAGCAGGGTCAGGAGGGTCGAGGACATGGATGGAAAACCTGGGCTCTGGAGCGCGGACCGGTCGCCGAGCACGGGCCAACCGGTAAGCGCTCATATGATCCGTTTCCCAGCCGTGAGTAAGGGGGTCAAGCGCATGGGCCGACGTGCGAATTTCGCATGGCTGACGTCAGCCCCGGAAGACGTCAGCCTCTAAGACGTCAGCCCCGGAAGCGGAGTCGCCCCCGCGCAGAGCCCGGGAGCGTGTACCACGCGCCCTACCGCAGCCCGACCAGCGTCATCGGCGCCTGGGCGACGTAGCGGTTGACCGCGGTCAGGTCGGGCATCCCCTCGGTCCAGGCGATCAGGTCGCGCCCGGCCTGCATGTCCTCCTCGGTCACCGTGTAGCCGTAGCGTTTTCCGGGCCGCTCCCAGCGGCAGACCGTGCCGGCCTCCAGGTCCGGGTCGGTCAGCATCGCCACCGTCGGCACCGGCGGCGAGCCCGTGGCGTACAGGGTCAGGGCGTCGTAGTCGTCGTCGACCAGGGCGAGCCGCGCGCCGCGCCGCCGCGCCTGCTCCAGACGCAGCCGGTGCGAGATATGGTCATCGAAGACGCAGAGCGTGTCCTCGGGAAGCGGCTCCAGATCGGCCGCGTCGCTCCAGTCGCCGAGCCGGTATTCGACCCGCGGGTCGCGCAGTCGGCCGTCCTCGCGCATGACATCGAAGGTGACGATCCGCGCGTCCGGCAGGGCCTCGGCAATGAGCCAGGACGAATGGCCCCGGAACGTGCCGCATTCGACGACCGTCGACGGCCGCAGCAGCGCGGCGACAGCGAACAGCCATGTCGAGGAGTTGCGCATTGTGCCGCCGGCATTGTCGCGCAGGGGCCGGCGGGCGTAGCTGAGTTCGAACGCCTCGACGATGGCGCCGCCGTCGGGGGCGTCGGCCGCCAGCACGCCGCGATCCCGCATCCTCTCGCGCAGGGCATCGATCCGCGACGCCACCACCGCCCGCGCCCGTCGAACCAGGGTCTCGGTAATGAGGTGCCGGCCGACCTCGCGCTCGGCCTTGCCGCCTGTCGGAACTTCGGATTCGATCCCTTCGACCGTGTAGATCTGCCGGGCCTTGGGCATGGGGTTCAGCCTTTCTCGGGTTTCGCCACACCGCACAGAACGTCTGAGTCGGCGCTGACCGTCTCGACCAGGGCGGCCATGTCGCCGCGGCCGAACTGGGACACGTCCGAGATCGCCGGCAGAAACCGGATGACGATCGTCCCCGGCCGGCGCAGCAGCGACTTGCGCGGCCAGAACAGGCCGGAGTTGAGGGAGACCGGAACCACCGGCAGCTTCACCGCCCTGACCAGGGCGATCAGGCCGGGATGAGCAGTACCGCGGTCGCCGACGGGCACCCGCGTCCCCTCCGGAAAGATCAGCAGGCTGCGGCCCTTACCGGCTTCTTCTCGGGCGTTCTCCAGCATCCGGCGGAGGGCTTTCGCGCCGCCGGTCCGGTCGACCGACACCATGCGCGACCGCCGCAGGAACCAGCCGAACAGCGGGATCGCATCCAGCTCCCTCTTGTAGATGATGCAGACGTCCGGAACGATCGCGTTCATCACGAACGTCTCGAACGCCGACTGATGCTTGCAGGCCAGGATCGCCGGTCCGTCCGGCAGGTGCTCGCGCCCCTCGACCCGATACCGCAGACCGCACACCACCGCCAACAGCCAGACCAGCCCGTACGACCAGAACCGGCTGACCCGGCGGGCGAAACGACCGTCATCGTCGCGGTGAAACAGCTCGCTGACCGGAATCGCCGCCGCCATCAGAACGGACCACGCGATCCACAACAAATTGAACAGGGCGGATCGCAGGAGGGTCACGCGCGCACCGTCATCGTGAAAGTTCCGTTTTCTTAAGCAGTTCGTCCCGGCTTGAAAATACCCCAGGCGCGACACCGGCCGCGGATGCGCGTTCTTGCCATCTGGGGACGGCGGACGAGACGCGCTATAGCAGTCGGCATCGTCGACTGAGGAGGACTTCGCCCATGTCCCGTCACCTCGCGGCGTTCGCCGCCACCTCCCTGGCGCTTGCCGTCGTCCTCGGCGCGGTCGGCGCCCACGCCATCGGCGATGATCCGACCGCCCGGTCGATGTGGCAGACGGCATCGTTCTGGCACACCGCCAACAGCCTCGGCCTGCTCGCCATCGCGGCGCTGTGGGGTCGGATAGCGCCACGGATCGGCGGCGCGGGCGCACTGTCCCTGGCCTTCGGCGCCATCGCGTTCTGCGGTTCGGTCTATGTCCAGGCCGCAAGCGGGTCGGCACCGGTGCCTATGCTCGCGCCCGCCGGGGGGACGCTGCAGATCCTCGGCTGGCTGCTCGTCGCCATTGCTTTCCTGCGGGCGCCGGCCCCACGGTAGCCGTGCCCCGCCTGATCCGCGGCCATCAGGCCCGCTGCCGTCAGGACCGCTGCCACCAGGCCCACTGCCACCGGATCCGCTGCGGCACCGTGACGCGAGAAAGCGTTCGCAAGCCTCCCTACACTGCCTGAGAGTCCGATCGCGCCCCGAACGAGGATCGCCGCCATGCAAGGCAAGACGACGGTGACGCTGTCCAGGCTCCCGGACGACAGTCGGCTGCATGGTCGGGTCGGCACCGGCGACTTTCTCGACTGTTACGCCGTCGACGCCGAGGTCGCCCCCCGACAGGCCGCCGAGATCGTGGTGCGGTTTCCCGGCTGGGCCCGCGCCCTGCTGCTGCTGCGCCGGGTCCTGACCGCGCCCTTCGGCCTCTCCAATGACGGACCCGAGGCCGCGGACAAGCTCGGCCCGTTTCCCGTCGAACTGGAGACCGGGCGGGAGGTCATCGCAGGTTTCGACGACCGGCATCTCGATTTCCGGGTGTCGGTCTATGCTGCCGGCGGTCGCGTCTTTCTGGCGACCTGGGTGCACCCGCACAACCTCGGCGGCCGTCTCTACCTCGCCGCGATCATGCCGTTCCACGTCGCCATCGCCCGCGACGCGCTGGCCCGGGTCGCCGTTGCCTGCCGCGCCAACACCCCATTCTCCACCTCGCCGACGGCGCCCTAGGTTCGCTATGACTGTCGGACAACGACAGCAAACGGAGGAAGACGCGCATGGCCGACCGGGTGAAGGACAAAGTCGTGGTGGTTGCGGGGGCCGGTTCGGTCGGGCCCGGCTGGGGCAATGGAAAGGCCTGCGCCGTGCTGTACGCCCGCGAGGGCGCGAGCCTGTACCTGATCGACCGGGACCGCGACGCGGTCGACGAGACCGCCAGGCTGGTCGCCGCCGAGGGCGCGAAGGTTCATGCCGAGACCGGCGACCTGACGAACGACGACACGGTGGAGCGGCTGCTGTCCGACTGCGTGGCGCGGTTCGGTCGGATCGACGTGATGCACAACAATGTCGGCGGCTCGGCGCCGGGTACCGTCGAGGAGATGGACGTGACCACCTGGGACGCCCAGATGGATCACAACCTGAAGACCGTCTATCTCGGCTGTCACCACGCGGTCCCGCACCTGCGGGCTGCCGGCGGGGGCGCCATCGTCAACGTCGCCTCGGTCGCCGGCTATCGCCATATCGGGACGCCGATCCACGCCTATGCCGCCGCCAAGGCCGGCGTTGTGCAGCTCTCGCGGGCGATCGGCGTGACCTACGCCAAGGAACGGATCCGCTGCAACACGGTGGTGCCGGGCCTGATGCACACGCCGCTTGTCGAGGCCCGTCTGGCCCACCAGCGCGGCAACAATGACGCCGAGGCGCTCATCGCCCGGCGCAACGCCCAGGTGCCGATGGGCCATATGGGCGACGCATGGGATATCGCCTACGCCGCCCTGTTCCTGGCAAGCGACGAGGCCAAGTACGTGACCGCCACCGAGATCGTCGTCGACGGTGGCCTGGTCATGAGCGCGCCGGTGTAGCGCGCGATCGGCAACGCTCGGGTCGAGCCGGTCGCGACCCTCTCCGGAAAGGGCTTCCCCTCACCGGCGATCACGATCGGCTGAAAGCGGCGCGAGGTCGTTTCGGCGGTGCATGCGGACGCCTACCTTCCAGCGGCGACCGTTCCAGGAGACCGCCATGGGCATCGTCCTCCCCTTCCCGACCCGTCGACCCCGAAGCGGCGGGTGGACCGCCGGCGAGCGCGCCGCGCTCGACCGGCTGACGGACCGGGTGGCGGGCGCGACCGGCTGGGAGGCGGAGGTCGGCGGGACGCGGGCCTTCATCATCGGCGCCGAGGACGAGACGCTGCTGATCGTCAGCCGCGGCGCCAACGGTCTCGCCGTGTCCAGCGGCTGGAACGGCGCGCCGCACTGGCGGGGCGCCTCGCTCGAACACTACCGCTGAGCCCGGCGGGGCGACGACGCCCCTCTCACCGCCCCCCTCTGTTGCCCGGTCTTGGTCGGCCTGGGTGTTCGCGACTATGCTTGACGGCCAAGTGCCGGCGCGTACGGTGGAAGCGGTGGCGGCTCGCGGGAGGATCCCATGGCGTTCGACATTTTCGGTGAGCCCGGGGACGACGACGGCCCGGAGCCGACGTATCAGGCGGTCAACGGCCTCGACAAGCTGGCGATCCTGGTCGGCCTTCTCGACGCGACCATCGACCATGAGCGTCACAAGGACACACCGTTCGAGGCGCCGGAGTGGCTGGTGAAACACTATCCCCACGTCCATCCGAATGACCTCGACCACGTGCTCGACGCCGGGCGTCAGGCGCTGAGCCGACTGCTGCGCTGAACAGTTCGCTGCGCCGGACCACCCGCTGCGCCAAACTACCCGCTGCGGTGGGCCGGCCCCGCCCGATCAGGCCGGGGTGAGCCGTTGCAGGAACTTGCCGAAGGTCATCAGCCCTTCCGGCCAGGGTCCGTGGCCGCTGTGCGGATCGACGGTACCGCTCTCTCTGAGATCGACCACGCGGGCGCCCCACGCGGCCGCCAGATCCTCGGCCACGGCGAAGGCACAGTACGGGTCGTTTCGGCTGGCCAGCACCAGCGACGGAAACGGCAGCGGATCGCGGGGAACCGGCCGGTAGCTGGCCGCAACGTCCGGCACCGACCGGGAGGCCGGGGCCGACGCGTCGATATCGGGCACTGCCGCCAGGAACGCGCCGCGCACCTTGCCGACGGGCAGTCCGGGCGCGGCATGCACCGCCGCCAGGGCGCCGAAGCCGTGGGCGACGAGCACGACCGGCCGGTCCGCCCTCGCCACCGCCCCGACGATCGCCGCGCCGTAGCGTTCGCGGTCCGGGCTGGACCAGTCGTCGAGGGCGACCCACTCGGCCGTGCGCAGTCCGGCCTGCCAACGGGCGTACCAGTGCCCGTCGGTGCCGCCGCCGAGGCCAGGCAGCACCAGGATCGTCGCGTCGGAAGACTTCATGCCGCTCCACCGAGGGCCGATTTCGGCAGCACCACGTGGATGCCCTTCTCCTGATTGACCAGTTGGGTGACGCGCACGTCGGCCGCGAGGCTCATCAGCATGAAGGCCTGGCTGCGCGACAGGTTGGTGGTCTCGACCGTCCAGTCGATCATCTGCCGCAGGGCGTGACTCGCCGCGTCGTCCAGGTCGGCGCTCATGCCCATGGTGATGCGGGCGTCCGGCGACTCGGCCCGGGGATAGTCCAGGTCGAGATCCTTGCGCAGATGCACCTCGATGTCGCCTTCGAGCGCTGTTTCGATGGCGGTCACGCAGACCTCTCCGTCGCCCTGAACCCCGTGGCCGTCGCCAAGCGAAAGCTTGCCCCCCTCGGTCCAGACAGGGAGATACAGCGTGGTGCCGGCGATCAGTTCCTTATTGTCCAGATTGCCGCCGTTCTTGCGCGGCTGAATGGTCGAGATCGGCCCCCAGCCGGGCGGCGGGGCGACGCCAATGACCCCGAAGAACGGCCGCAGCGGCAGTTCGGTTCCCCAGGGCAGCCGGCCGATGTTGCGCTCCGCGTCCAGGTCCACCGTCATGCGGTCGGGCTCGTCGAAATCCTCGGGCAGCGCGCCGGCCAGCGGCCGGACCTTGGTGTAGCCCCAGTCCTGCCGGAGCCGGATGTTATGCAGCCGGATCTCCAGCACGTCGCCCGGCTCCGCCCCCTCGACCGCGATCGGCCCGGTCAGCAGATGGCCGGGCATCCGGCGTTCGGAGCGGGCATGGATGTCCAGCAGCTCGGGCGGAACGTGATAACCGTCACCGGGCAGATCCTCAGGCGCGCCGGAGACCGTGCCCACGGTCACCGTATCGCCGCTGGAGATGGTGAGCACCGGGGGCATCGCGGCGTCGAACCACCCCCAGTGGCAGGTCTCGGGGGATGCGGAAAGATGATGATGGGCCATGCTGTCTCCCGTCGATCAGGGTGCAACTTTGGCCGCAATGATGCGACGCAGGACGCCTGCACCGCAATCCGCCGCGCGCGCCGGACGCCGGAAGGGCCGGTCTGTGGCGGAATTATCGGTTGTATGGCGGCTTTTTTTTCCGGCCCGAAAGAAAGGGGATCTAGGCCAGCCCGCTGCCCAGCGACCACGAGGCGGGCGAGGAGGATTGTCGGGTCACTGCCGAGACCGCCGGTTCGTCGGCATCGACATCGAGGCGGGTCAGGATGGCCGGCCAGGCCGCCGCCGGGTCCCGCCGCAACCACGCCTCGTCGATCCGATGGATCCGCTCGCCGCCGAGACCGAAGCTCGCGACCCGGCGCTCGAACGCCGACAACGCCTCCGTCGCGGCATCCACGACCCGCGAGATGCCGCCGGCACCAACGGTCGCGGCGACGGAAGCCGCATCCCGGCTGAGAACCAGGAGGTGGAGTCCGGGCGGGTTGAGCAGCGGGAACATCGGCCCCCCCGGATCGTGCAGAACCACGGCGCTGGCGGCGATGGAGGCGCGCAGCGACGCAAAGTACGCCGCGAGAGCCGCTCCTCCCTGCTCGCGGGCACGGGCCACCAACCCACCCGCGGCGGGGTCGGGTTCCGCAGCACCGCCACCATGACCGCCTCTCTCACCGCCGGCATCGGCCGCATCCACCGTACGGCGGGCAACGGCGTGCAGGGCGTTGCCGAGAGACACCGGTGGAAGCGCGGCCACATCCGGGTGACGATCGAGCTCCGCCATGAAGCGGCGGGGGTCTGTAACCGGACCGGAGAGCAGAAGAAAATTGCGCATCGGCGTTTCCCAGCGATTGACGGGTCGTCTGCACGCCCCCATCGACGCAACCGAGTTTTCACGGTTTCTTCGCAGACTGCAAGTCTTGGTGGAAAGAATATCGCGAATCGTTGCTGTGCCTCACGAAACGCGACTCCGGCCTTGACCCTACGGTCGTTGCGGCGATCATGGAGAGACAGAACTGGCAAGGTCGCGAGCATGTTGTCCGCCGTGCGCAAGACGGGATTGATCGGCATCACCACCCAGTGGATCGACGAGTCCGGACAGGTGGCGGATCTGGCCGCCAAGCTGGGCCGGCTCGGGGAGGATGTCAGCGATTTCGCGCTCCACACGATGGGCTGGATCCGGTGCACCTCCATAGGCGCGTTCGAGGAATACGCCTTCGACACCCGATCGGTTCACCTCGCATCGCTGCAGACGCTGCTGGATCGCCTGACCGTCGACGATGCGCCACGCGCGCTCGGCATGCGCCTGCGCTGTATCGAGGTGACGACGGCCTTCGGGACCACGAAGATCTCCGACGATCATCCGAGCCGGCTGGTAAGCCTGGTTCTCAAGTGCATGGAAATCGCCGATCCGCGGTCGCCCCAGGACTCGATCCGGCGCGGCCGGATGGAGCTTTCCGCCCTGCCGTCCCTTGGCGACGAGGTGGCGAACAGGCTGATCGCGGCGTGGCGCGCCTCCGGTGGCACACTGCGCGCGCCGATCTCGGAGTTGATCGCCGACGCGGGCCTCAACCGCAGCATCAAGATCATGGTGCCGCAGGGCGAGACCTTCCGGTTCCTGCGCTACAAGGGATCGCCGAACGCGCCATGGGACAAGGCCACCTGGCGGGGATTCGAGGGGGGGACGATCGACCAGGTGGTGCCCGACCGGGGCATGATCGAATCGGTCAAGGCCTCCACCCGCAGCGCGCTGGCCACGAAGCAGCCGGTGATCGAGCGCTGCGAGGGCGTGGTTCTCGCCAGCGACGGCCTGAAGGAATTCGCCTGGTACCGCATCTCGGTGCCGGTCGACCTGCCGAAATCGCCGTTCGAGACCGCCGATCAGGGGGTGATCGCCCTGCTGGCCCCGGTACCGGGCGGGCGCAACGCGGCCTGAGCCCGCTATCCGGCCCCAGGGCCCCGGCCGCGCCGTCGCTTCGGCGGAGACGTCACGCGATGTGACGTCGGCGCTCCTCCTCGCGATAGACCAGCGGCACCTCGCCTGTACTGTGGATCTGCGTCTGCCGCCCGATGTAGTCGGCATCCTTGGCGATCAGCACCCATTCCCGCTTTTCCGGCCGCGCCGGGTGGGTCCATAGAATGGTGTCCAGGATGTGCTGGATGTCGTAGCTCTTCGACACCAGCCCGCGATCGACCATCACCTTCTCGGTGACGCTGACCATGCCGACCTTGCCCCACCGGGCGTGCGCCATCGAGCCGGCGGCGATGCCGAGGATGCGCGGGAAGTTGGTCTGGCGTCCCCGCAGGTCCGGACGCACCCACAGCCCGCCGGTCCAGAACACCTTCTCGTCGATCCGCGAGGCGTAGGCGTCGGCCTCGCCCTGAATGCTCAGGCGTTCGCCGGGCACCATCTGCTCCGCCGGATTGGCGTAGAACAGGCTGAGGGTCTCCAGCTGGTCGGCGAGCGACGTGACGGTGAAGCGGTAGAGGCGCACCCCCAGCGTCGCCGCGATGCCATCGTCATCGCGTACGGTCAGGCCGATGCAGTCGCCGGCCTTGGCCGGCTTGAAGCGGCTGTCGAAAGCGCTCGGCACGTACTTGCCGACCTCGCGCAATCGCTCCTTGAAGGTGTCGATGTCGTCGCAGGCCTTCAGATCAAGTTTGCGTTGATGGAAGTCGCGGTCGACACGGATGAGCGACTCCTGAATCTCGCTCCGTCTCGACTCGCTCTCGCCGTGGATCGGGCCGATCCCGGACAGGAAGGGTCTTTCAGTCATCGTTGTATCCCCCACTCGGCGCGAAGTGCGCCCCGCAACCGTAGGGTGCCAGGGGGACGGACAGCGACAGTGGCGATACGACTCGCCGGGACGGGTCGAGTCCCGGTGGCGAACAGCATGGCTGGCGGATCAGCGACTCGGATCGTCTGCCATACCCGGGTGTGCGGCCGATGTGGGATAGCTCACTGCGTTCGGCTCGCGCGCCCCCTCCACCGCGACAAACCGCCCGTCCGGGCGCTAGACTGGCGGCAAAGGGAGCAACCGGAGGAGAAGCCGATGGGCACCGACCAGGGAACCACTATCCGCGACACCGCCGCGGTCGACAGCTGGCACGCCCATGTCTATTTCGACGCGGAGACGACGGCGCCGGCCCGCGCCCTGTACGAGCGGATCGCCGCCGCGTTCCCGCAGGCGGAGATGGGGCGCTTCCACGAGAAGCCGGTCGGCCCGCATCCGATGTGGAGCTATCAGGTGGCGTTCGCGCCGCCCCTGCTGGCGGACATCCTGCCCTGGCTGGCGCTCAACCGGACGGGCCTCGACGTGTTCGTCCATCCCAATACCGGCGACGACCTGGCCGACCACCGCGACCACGTCCTCTTCCTCGGCCGTTCCTACCCGCTGAAGCTGTCGATCTTCACCGCCGAGGACGACTCTCGGACAACCTGACGGCGGACGGCGCCGACAACAGTCGTCGGCACACCCACGGTGCCGTCCGCGCGCCACGGGAAGCCACTGAACGCGCCCCCGAGACCGGGAAAGCGCGTTTCAGGACAACATCTTGTCCGCAGATCGGGAACTTGGAAGGGAAGTGGTAGCGGAGGAGGGACTTGAACCCCCGACACGCGGATTATGATTGGATTAGATTACAATAATCCAATATGTTTCAACCATTTACTTCGTAAGAATACAAGTGCACTACAAAATGCGCTACACTACCAAGCATTTATGACGCGCGGATTACTGTCGTTAACACTGTAATCTGAAACGCTCTTGTGCCCTCTTGACGCGTAATTTGATCATCCGAATATACACCAATGTATGGTATCCTGTTTCCCCGCGGCAATTCCGGTGCCCCTGCGAACGGAGAGCGCTAATGCACAAAGCGATGTCTGACTATATGCTCCAACCTCAACGATCACACGTAGATATGATCTATATGGAGTCGAGAGGTATCTATGTTCGTGTTCCGCACTATTTACGTGGAAAATGGTGGTCCGTTATTCATCTCGGCCGCTGCAATTTTAATTGTGGCTATTGCAAGCCTGGGGGATTTCTGCCGAGGGCAAAGAAACAGGTATTTCCGAACTCCCGAAAAATTCCAATGAACGATGTTTTGGCATTCGTTCGAAATGAAGCATTAGAGGGCAATTTACTCAAGATCACAGGTGGCGAGCCAACGCTTGACTATGCGGAAGTCGAAGCAATGATAGATTGCGCGCTCGCCCACGGCGGCTATGTTTGCTTGGATTCGAACGGATGGAATCCTGACCGCCTTTATTCTTTGGGCAAAAAGTGCCATCAGATAGCTATCGATATCAAGGGAAACAGAGAAACAGTTGAAACAATAACCGGTCGACCGCCAGAAATTTCCTTTGACCGAGCCGTTGAGTCGCTGCGGGCGATTTCGAAGCTGAATGGAACCAAAACCATTGAAGTTCGAACCCCAATTTTCTCACAAACCACAATTTCTGAACTATGCGATGTCGCCGAGGTGATTCCTTCAAACGCATACTGGATCCTTCGCAATTTTACGGACGATGCTCTTGATGGAGACACCACGGGAATTAACGCTCCGCCGTACGCGGAGTGGGCAAAACCTGCATCAGAATCCCACGTCCTCCAGCTTCACAACACTCTCTTGGAGCATTTTCCAGACCTCTCCTCACGACTCATTTCCCTTCCAGGTTCGGCTCGAACGGAGGAGATCTATGAGATGGCATAAGCATATACGCCGTCCCTCCTATCTGTTGCTGCAAGATGCTTTGTTCCGAGGCAGCGGAGACCTCATGCCTTCCCTTATTGGTACACCGCACGATAACGTTTCTGCTTTCACGTCAAACGGGATGGCTCAGCTCTACAAAGATCCTGCAGAGCATAAGAAAATCAGCGAACATCTGGGCGCCATTCTATCTAATCGAGATCGTCTTGCTGAACTTGTTTTACGCTGGCAACAGACAAAAAGTGATATTGACGATAGTCGCGAGATAGAAAAATCTCTAGCGTCTCTCCACATAGCTCTTGCACACACTCGCCTCCTAGCTCCCTGGCAACTGATTTGGTCACGCGCCGCTGAGCTGCAATTTGACAGAGCATTAGCGTCGTGTGGCGGATCCACAGAACGTCTTCAAGACCTCGTAGAGCAACGCCTTGGCCGTTATGTAATGTCAACCATTGGCGAGTTCCGAATCTCTCAATCCGCCCATTTACTTAGAGAGGGATCTAACCCCACACAAATATCCACAACCTGGAAGCAACGACTTTGGTCTCCAGGTTTCGCTAATCCCGTAAATATATTTAATCTATCCAATAAGGCAAATAGAGAGAGAGAACTGAATCAATCTATCCTCTTTTTATCACATGATACTATTTTCGATCATTTCGACGATCCAATAATTTTATTAGGACTAATGATCCGCGCACGCGAAGAACGTCGATCATATTTAAATACAGCACTTTATCTTATCGATCAATCATTTTCAGAAATGAAATCAGACCCCTCGCTTCCGAAACCAATCTCCAACATCCTAGACTATACGTTGGATGAACTATTTTCTATAGGAACCTTTACTGAACTTCCTAGCCGCATTCAACCGTATCTTTACATTAAGACTGGTCCAACTCCATGCGTTATGTGCGGGACCCAAGCTGAAGACATACTGCAGTACGCTATCTTGGATGCATCCGAGGATGTCCCTGCCGGACAGAAAACGTTTAATACGCGGATGACGGCCTCACGAGGTAGAACGGTCGGAAATGCCGTGGTCATACAAGATACACTATTTGCGCCTCTGGATATCGAACCTGGCTCCGTACTTGTAGTGCATGATGCGGGAACCCACGCGTGGACTGCAGCAGCTTTCTCTCGCGCAAGTGGCGTGATAACAGAGCGAGGTGGTTTTACTAGTCATGGAGCAACGATAGCCCGAGAGATGAACATTCCATGTATAGTTGGCGCTACAGGGATCGTGTCGAAAATTCAATCCGGCGAGCGAGTTCGAATGGATGCAGATGCCTGCCGTGTTGAAGTTTGGAAGGATGCTAAATGGACGCGGGTGTAAAGAATTTATCAGATCTGTCCTATGATGATAGAATCTGGGTTGGCGCTAAAACTTGGAACCTTTATTTAATAGAACAACTAGTCCCCGTGCCTCTCGCCTTTGTCGTAAACCCCAGCGCCGACAACGAACAGGTAAAGGATCACTATCTTAAAATTGGCCTAGGGGCGTCCACTCCGGTTGCTGTTCGATCATCTTTTTCTCTTGAAAACTCCGCTTCTCAGAGTTTCTCCGGAATGTTCCCAACATTCCTAAATATTACACATCAAGAAGAACTTTTTTCCGCGATTGATAAAGTATCAGAAAGTTGGAAGGATGCAAAAATCGATCGTGACTTTACTACGGCTAGAACTGCTACGTCTCCTAGTGGAAGCGTCTTAGTCCAAATGCTCATCGCATGCTCTTTCAGTATTTTTGGTACATATAAGACCGAGGATCGCCAATGGATTTTCGAAGGATGCTGGGGGCTAGGAACTCCACTGGCTGATGGGTTGATATTACCTGAACGTGCCGTCTGTCAGAAATTTGGAAAAGACTGGCATATAGTGCATCGCTCCGCAGTATGCCAAGAGATCATCTGCGTACCTGGATTGGTCGGTACCACTATAGGCCCCTGTCCAGTCTCTCTGTCAGGTCGATCTTGTCTCGACATGAGCGCCATCGAAACAATTCTAGCGCAAATCGACATAATAGAAGCCAACGTCGGCAATCTTTCTGATATTGAGCTCGGGAATTCCTCTGGAAAAATGTACGTGTTTCAAGCTCGCTTCATTGATCAATGATGCGTATTTTCCAGCGTACCATCTATGAGGTCCGCCGAAGCGTTAGCGCACTATATAGCTCTATTCCGAGCAGTGAAATAAAATATCTTTCTCAACTCGTTGATAAAGACGGAATAGTAATCGACATAGGAGCAAATGTCGGCAGATATACAAGGACTTTTGCTAACTTATGCCCAAAAGGCCAAGTCATCGCATTTGAACCTGGGAGCTGGGCATTTCGGAGACTTTGGTTTGCCACCATCTTCTTACGCGCTCGACTGAAAGTCAGGATCTATCAAACCGCACTAGGATCACAAAATGCGCTTATGGATCTAAAGATCCCAATCAAGGAATCTGGGGTGCCGAGGTATGGACTAGCGCATCTTGGAGCGGCATACGACGAACGTGAGCGCGAATTTGAGATTGTTCCCGTAAATCGGCTTGATGATTTCTTGATCGTGCGACAGCTCGCCCGCATTGACTTGATAAAAATGGATGTGGAGGGTTGGGAGTATCACGTATTGTGTGGTGCGCTCAACATGGTTCAACAATTTCGACCAATCGTGGTTATAGAAGTATCAGAAATTTTGTTGTCTAGCGCTGCATCGTCGAAGAGTGATCTGTTCGAGTTGTTGCGGAGCCTAGAATACCAGTCACTAGAAATACTAGATGGAACATTGAGAGTTTGCGACAATCCTAATTCATGGGACACAGTGTGGGTTCCGAATGAACGTCTACGACACCTAGTTCTTTGATATTCGTTTGGGAGGAGCGGCATGAGGATAGAACATCGAAAAGGATATTTGGCAATTAATGGCCTTTGTGAATGGCTTCCAAATTTCGAAGAGTCGTGCAAGTCTGCGTTTTCTCTTGCAGAGCGAGCCGCTTTTGATCCGGACCGCCCCCTATCGCGGCGTACATCGAACAAAAATGGGTCGTTAAGCGAAAATGCAAGGAACGATTTCCGTAAGAGCGCTCACAAGTTTCATTGGCGCGAATGCCTTGAAACGCGAATGCGCATTCTGGAAACTCAGCATCAAGAATTAACAGAAGACAATATTAGCGGGCTCAAAGAATGTTTAATTAGGAATCCCGCTGCGCATCGATCATACGATTTTGGCTGGAGTGACAAAGGTACATTAGAACGCGATAATTCGGGAATTGGTGAATTTGTTCATGCGGTGGATAACCCAATTTCTTCAGCAGTAGATGAATACCTATGCCGTAGTTCGAAAAATAGATTTGACGCGTTGCGAAGACCTGGATCTCTGAAAGTAATTGGTCACGTCTACAATGTGGGAGGAGGTGATGCGCCGGATTTAGCCGATATCGGTCATATCGATATGTCCATATATACAATTGTTTATAGCACCCAAGGCGCTTGTTTAGAGTTCTTTGAGGGGGGGCAGTGGCTATCTGTTGGTCAATGTGATTGCGTGGTGATTTTTGGGTGGCTCTTGGAGCGCCTTGGATATCCTGAGTTTCATGCTGGTATCCATCGAGTTCGGTCAGTTACCAAGAGGCGTGTAAGTCTGACTTCATTCCACGAGTTGAATTCCAGCGTCAAAAGCTTGGTACTAGGGGGGCGGGAGTTTGCTCGTGAAGAAGTAAATGTAATTAAACGGTATGCTGGTTGGAGAACCAGAGGCTGCTACGGAGAATCATTGACACATTTCGCGGCGCGAACTGCCGATGTGGAAATGATGCGGCACTTGCTACGTTCACCTGTGCTATCAGGCACTGAGAGGTGTGCGCTTGGCCGCACTCCGATGCATCTGGCCGTGCTTCGCGGTGCGTTCGATGTCGTTAACGATTTACTGATGCATGGTGTTTGTTCTGATTTATGTGATGCGTATGGTGTTACACCGCTCCATCTTGCGTACTTTACGAACAACGCTGCCGCCGTGGATGTGTTGCTTAAAAGTGGAGCTTCTCCGGATCTATTGACCAAATGGGGAAGTTCCCCGAAAAAGTGGAGCGGTCTGCACTCATCCGCTTAGGAGATGGAGTGCTCCCGGACGTGCCCTAGGCTGGGGCTCGAGTTTCCGGACCGTGTCATCATCACGGGCTGGCAACGTGTGCTGATTTCATGAGCGCTTCCGGGGCCTTGTTCCCGATTGCGCTGTGTGGCCGCTGTTCGTTGTAGTCTCTACGCCAAGCATCCAACTTTTCCGCTGCATCGGCAAGGCTCGGGAACCAGTGGGTGTTCAGGCATTCCGCCCAGAGTCGACCGTTGAACGCCTTGATGAACGCGTTGTCGGTGGTCTTTCGAGGACGCGAGAAGTCGAGCGTGACGTCTTTCTGGTAAGCCCACAGGTCCATGTCCCGGGAGATGAACTCCGAGCCCTGGTTGACCCGGGGCGTCTTCGGATAGCCGATTTGTCGGCGGACACGTTCCAAAGTCGCCACCACGTTCTCGCCCCGGTAGCTGAACCTCAGATCAAGCAACGGGACATAGCGTGAGTAAGTATCGACCACCATCAGCACACGGACCTTACGGCCCGTCGCCAAATGGTCGTGCACGAAGTCCCCTTTCTGCGATTGCAAGCAATCGCCTGCCGGGCAGCGATCGCCCACACGTCCCTTGGCCCGATGGCTTCAGCGCGATCGTCACGCAACTTGGCCTTCACCCGCCGCTTCGGCGACTTGTTGCGCAGCTGCATGACCAACTCCCTGAAAACTCGGTAGATCTTCTTCATGTTGATCGCCCAGCCCTCCCGCGTGAAAAGGACATGGACCCGTCGGTAGCCGAAGCGCACGCGGGTCTTACAGATCTCCTTGATCCGCTGTTCCAAAGCGGCCTGGTCGGGTCGACGCGAGGTGTATCGGTAGGTCTTGGGATTCAGCAGGATCGCCGCACAGGCGCGGCGGATCGGGACCGTCCATTCCGATCGCATCGCATCTGACCTGAGCCCCGCAAACTCCTCCAGATTTGAGTAGAGTCCGTCACCAGATTGAAGTGCTCCCGAACCTGCCCCCAGCCGTGGCTAGAGTTTTCGGGCCTCGGTCAGCATCACGGGCTGGTTACGTGTGCTGATTTCATGAGCGCTGCCGGGACCTTGTTCCCGATTGCGCTGTGCGGTCGCTGTTCGTTGTAGTCTCTACGCCAAGCCTCCAACTTTTCCGCCGCATCGGCAAGGCTCAGGAACCAGTGGGCGTTCAGACATTCCGCCCGCAGACGGCCGTTGAACGCCTCGATGAAGGCGTTGTCGGTGGGCTTTCCAGGGCGTGAGAAGTCGAGTGTGACGCCCCGCCGGTAGGCCCACAGGTCCATGTCGCGGGAGATGAACTCTGAGCCCTGGTCCACCCGGATCGTCTTCGGATAGCCGATCTGACCGCAGACCCGTTCCAGTGTTGCGACCACGTCTTCGCCCCGGTAGCTGAACCGCGGATCAAGCACCGGGACATAGCGCGAGTAGGTATCGACGATCGTCAGCACGCGGATCTTGCGGCCCGTTGCCAGCTGATCGTGCACGAAGTCCATTGCCCAGACATCGTTGGAGCCAACGGCTTCGGTACGGTCGTCACGCAGCTTGGCCTTGACCCGCCGCTTCGGCGTCTTGTTGCGCAGCTGCATGCCCAACTCCCTGTAAACGCGGTAGGTCTTCTTCATGTTGATCGTCCAACCCTCCCGCGTGAGAAGGACATGGACCCGTCGGTAGCCGAAGCGCACACGGGTCTGACAGATCTCCCTGATCCGCTGTTCCAAAGCGGCCTGGTCGGGTCGACGCGAGGTGTATCGGTAGGTCTTGGGATCGAGCAGGATCGCCGCGCAGGCGCGGCGGATCGAGACCGCCCACTCCGATCGCATCGCATCGACCAGCGTTCTCTTCCGACCAGGCCTCAGAGCTTTCGTTTGATGACGTCCTGCAGCATCTCCTTGTCGAGCGACAAGTCGGCAACGATCTTCTTCAGCCGAGCGTTCTCATGCTCAAGCTCGCGCATCCGCCGCATCTCCGACGGCATCATGCCTGCGTACTTCTTCTTCCAATTGAAATACGTCGCCTGGCTGATCCCAGCCTGACGGCAAACTTCTGCCACTGGCGTTCCGTCCTCGCCCTGCTTGATGATGAACGCCTTCTGCGCGTCCGTGAATCTCGATGCCTTCATCGTCTCCCGCTCCTCTTCCAGCCAAGGAATCAGACCCGGAAAACTCTAACCAAATTCGAGGGCGTTTCGCGGAGGCACATCACAGACAGGAGACGGATCAGATGAAGCGCAGTCGGTTCAGCGAAGAGCAGATCATCGCGATTTTGCGTGAGCAGGAGGCCGGTCAGAAGACGGCGGATGTGTGCCGCCGCCACGGGATCAGCGACGCGACGTTCTATAAGTGGAAGGCGAAGTACGGGGGCTTGGAGGTGTCGGAGGCCAAGCGGCTGAAGGGGCTGGAGGACGAGAACGCGCGGCTGAAGAAGCTGCTGGCGGAGGCGATGCTGGACAACGCCATGTTGAAGGACATCGTGTCAAAAAAATGGTGACGCCCGCGGCGAGGCGGGAGGCCGTTGCTCACCTGCGTGCGGTGCACGCGGTGAGCGAGCGGCGGGCGTGTTGTGTCCTGTCGGTGGATCGGTCGTCGGTGCGCTACCGATCGTGCAGACCTGACGACGTGGAGGTCCGCGAGCGTCTGCGGGCGCTCTCGCGCGAGCGGCGTCGCTTCGGCTACCGGCGCCTGCACTTGCTGCTGGCCCGCGAGGGGATCGCGATGAACCACAAGAAGCTCAGGCGGCTGTATCGCGAGGAGAAGCTCCAGGTGCGCCGCCGGGGTGGGCGTAAGCGGGCGTTGGGAACACGCGCGCCCTTAAATCTGCCGCAGGGACCGAACCAGCGTTGGTCCTTGGACTTCGTGTCCGACGCATTGTCGGACGGACGGCGTTTCCGGATCCTGGCGATCGTCGACGACTTCACCCGCGAGTGCCTGGCCCTGGTGGCCGACACCTCGCTCTCGGGCCAGCGCGTGGTGCGGGAGCTCGACACCCTGATCTGGCGGCGGCGGGCCAGGCCGCAGACCATCGTCAGCGATAACGGCACCGAACTCACCAGCATGGCGGTGCTGCGCTGGAGCCAGGAGCGTGCCGTTGAATGGCACTACATCGCGCCGGGCAAGCCGATGCAGAACGGCTTCGTGGAGAGCTTCAACGGGCGCCTGCGCGACGAGTGCCTCAACGAGACACTGTTCGCCTCGCTGGGCCACGCCCGCGCCGTGCTCGGCGCCTGGAAGGAGGACTACAACACCGTTAGACCGCACTCGAGCCTGGGCGGCAGAACACCCTCCGAGATCGCCGACCAAGCAGGCGCGGGGCATGCCCCGCACCTGCTTGCCATCCCATCAACAAATAGCCATCAATCGATGCCCGGGCTCTACCAATAGCCGGAGGAAACTCGGGGCTCAGGTCATCGCGCCCATTGTTGACGAGGACTGGCACATGGGCGCGGTTCATGTATCCCTGGGCTACAGCCTCGTCGAACACGCGATTAAGCGCCGAATTATGCGTGTTCAAGGTCGAGGCCTTCGGCTCCCGCCCCATTTTTTCCGCCCGCCACTTCGCGAACTTCTGAAGCTCCTCATAGGTGATCGAGGTGATGAATTTGTCACCGAAATAGGGGATCAGATATTTTTCGAGGACAATCTTGTAGTCACGGAAGCTCTTTTTGCCCGTCCCCGCCGCAACCTGCTTGTCCATGTTGGCGATGGCCACCTTTGCCACATCGGCAAATCGCTTACTGATGATCGGCAGCCCGTTCTTCTCGCGCGCCTGATACTCGTAGTACAGCTCCCGCGCCCGTTTCTTGGCATCTGCCAGCTGCTTGCACTTGGTGGTAACGCGTACCCACCGTCCGCCCATCTTGAACGTCGCCTGCCAGGCCCGACTCCGGTCCCGCTTGAACAGGCGGACATCCCCATCGAGCATAGTGACGGTATTCGGAGCGAGTTTGGGCATGTCTACGGCGGAATGGCGTTTCTCAATTAGGCTACGACTGGCTTGCTGGTGATAAATCAGAAAGCCGAAAAAATGTGCCCCAACAGCGTTTTAGAACGCTGTGTCGAACACACCAAACTTACAATCTAAGCGGCTGAAATGCGACGGCAAGAGTGCGCTACAGGTGCGCTACGCCTCTGCAGGCGCCGCGCATCCATGTAACGCATTGAAAATATAAAAGAAAGTGGTAGCGGAGGAGGGACTTGAACCCCCGACACGCGGATTATGATTCCGCTGCTCTAACCAGCTGAGCTACTCCGCCACGGAGACCGGCGATATACGGGGGGGGCTCGCCGGTGTCAAGCGCCGTGGGGTCGGTTCGGCGCGGGTCGCATCGGTTCCCAGGATCCAGCCGCCGCCGAGGACCCGCTCGCCCGTGCCGGAGCCGGAAGCAAGACCGTAGAACACCGCCGCCTGGCCGGCGGAGATGCCGAACTGCGGATCGTCGAGCTCCAGCCAGGCGCCGTCGCCGTCTGCCCGTAGTATCCCAGGCACCGGATCCTGGGCGGAGCGCAGCTTCGCCGCCACCCGCACGCCGCCGCCCCCGGCGGCGAGTTCCCCCAGACCGAGCCAGTTGACCCGGCCGACCCGGACCCGCGACGCCCCCAGCGCCTCGCGCGGACCGACGACGACGCGGCGGCGCTCCGGCTCAAGGCGCACGACGTAGAGTGGATCGGTATCCGGGGTCCCGTCCTCGCCCTTGCGGCCGCCGATGCCGAGCCCCCGGCGCTGGCCGACCGTGTAGTGCACGATCCCCTCGTGCCGCCCCATCACGGTGCCGTCCAGATGCACGATCTCGCCCGGATCGGCCGCATCGGGGCGGAGTTTCCTGACAATCTCGGCGTAGTTGCCGTTCGGTACGAAGCAGATGTCCTGACTGTCCGGCTTGTCCTGGACGACGAGCCCGAGCCGCCGGGCCTGGTCCCGGGTCTGCTCCTTGGTCAGGCCGCCGAGCGGGAAGCGCAGGAAAGCGAGCTGCTCGCGGGTGGTGGCGAACAGGAAATAGCTCTGATCCTTGGCCGGATCGACGGCGCGGTGCAGCTCCGGTCCCTGCGGTCCGGCGACCCGGCGCACGTAATGTCCGGTGGCCAGCGCCTCGGCGCCGAGATCGCGGGCCGTCGCCAGGAGATCGCGGAACTTGACCGTCTGGTTGCAGCGCACGCAGGGGATCGGCGTCTCGCCCCGCAGGTAGCTGTCGGCGAAGTCGTCGATCACGCTCTCGCGGAACCGGCTCTCGTAGTCGAGCACGTAGTGCGGGATGCCGATGCGCTCGGCGACCATGCGGGCGTCGTGGATGTCCTGGCCGGCGCAGCACGCACCCTTGCGGCCGACCGCGCCGCCATGGTCGTAGAGCTGCAGGGTGATGCCGACCACGTCGTACCCCGCCTCCGCCAGCAGCGCGGCGGTGACCGAACTGTCGACGCCGCCGGACATGGCGACGACGACGCGGCGCTCGGCGCGCGGGCCGGCCAGGCCGAGATCGAGATCGGGGACAGGATCGCTCATGGCCGAGACATATGACGGCGCCGGCCCGGTATCGCAAGTCCGGCGGCCCCGGGCCAGTCCGGCATCAGCCGGCCGCGTCGAGCCCCATCTGCCAGAACCCGACCTCCAGTTCCGTCGCCGCGGCGAAGGTCCGAGCCAGAGAGTCGAACCGCGCCTCCCCGCCGCGGCGGGCCGCCAGGCGCTCGAGAAGCTCTCCGGAGCCGCGGGCGACGTCCATGTACTCGTCGCCGGAATACATCGCGATCCAGGCCTCGTAGGGGTTGGCGTCGCCGCGCAGAGTCGCCGGGTCGCCGGCCAGACGGGCGCCAATCACCCCATAACCGACCACACAGGGCACCAGCGCGGCGTGCAGGTCGAGCACGTCGCCGGCCAGACCGCGGTCGAGCACGAACCGGGTATAGGCGACGCAGGCCGGATCCTCCGGCACCGCCGCCATCTCCGCCTCGTTCAGCCCCCAGCCCGCACAGTACCGCACATGCAGGCTCATCTCGGTGTCGAGGAGCGCGTTGACGGTGGCCGCGGCGGCGCGCATGTCCGCGAGATCGTCGGCCTTGTACACCGCCAGGGCGTAGGCCCGGGCGAAGTGGATCAGGAACAGGTAGTCCTGCGCCAGATAGTGGCGGAACGCGTCCGGCGCCAGCGTCCCGTCGGCCATGCCGGCGACGAACGGGTGGGTCGTGTAGCGCTCCCAGGCGTCGGGACAGGCGTCGATCAGGCGGCCAAGGAAGGATCCGGCGGGCACGATGTCCGTGCGGTCGAACTCGGTCATTCGGCGGTGCTCTCGTCAGCGGAGGCGGAAGGGCGGGCGGCGGGGGACAGACGGTCGCGCATCGCCCCCCAGGCCCGCAAGAGCCTATCGACGTCGACCACCCCGGTGGCCCATCCGAGACTGATCCGGATCGCCTCGCCGGCGACGGGGTCGCCCGGTGCCATCGCGTCGAGAACATGGGAGCGGCGGACCTTACCGGAGGAGCAGGCGGAACCGGCGCTGACCGCGACCCCGGCCAGATCCAGCGCCATGACCTGCGTCTCCGCCGCCACCCCCGGCAGGGCGACGGAGAGGGTATTGGACAACCGGTCGGCGTCCGCACCCATGACGCGGATCTCGGGGGCCCGGGCACGGAGCCCCACCTCGATCCGGTCCCGCAGACCGCGCAGCCGGTGCGCCTCGGCCTCCCGGTCGTCGGCGGCGATGCGCGCCGCGACGGCGAAACCGGCGATGCCGACATCGTTCTCCGTACCGGATCGGCGGCCGCGCTCCTGCCCGCCGCCGGCGATCAGCGGCGTCACGGTCAGGCCGTCGCGGACCACCAGGGCGCCGACGCCCGGCGGGCCGCCAAGCTTGTGGGCGGAAAGCGCGATCGAGTCGGCGCCGGCGAGGGCGGCGGGATCGAGCCGCCCCGCCCCCTGGACAGCGTCCACATGGAGCAGCCATCCGGCGGCGTGCGCCAGGGCGGCGGCCTCCGCCACGGGCTGCACGACGCCCGTCTCGTTGTTCGCCCACTGGAGGCAGAGCAGACCCGGATGGTCGGGATCGAGCGCCGTGTCCAGGGCGCCGAGATCGACCACGCCGGCGGATGTGACCGGGATGCGGGGCGCGTCGGGAGCGGCGGCGAGGATCGCGTCGTGCTCGATCGCGCTCACCAGCAACCGCCGGCGCCCGAGGCCGCGGACGGCGAGCGCGTCCGCCTCGGTGCCGCCGGAGGTGAAGATGACGTCACCGTCATCGCGGCCGACCAGGGCTGCGACCGACGCGCGGGCGCTCTCGATGCGGTGGCGCGCGGCCCGGCCAGAGGCGTGGACCGACGACGCATTGCCGTGCGCGCCCGCCGCTTCGATCAGCGCCTCGATCACCTCCGGGCGGATCGGTGCGGTTGCGTTGTAGTCGAGATAAAGGACCATCGCGGAATCGCCGCCTCGGGGTCGCGGGGAACGCGGTTCGGACGATCAGGCTTAGGACCCGCGGGCCGGCCGGTCAACGGTCGTGCCGCCGCTTTCTGCCCGACCGGCTGACGCTGGGAGCCAAGCGGCAGCGGGCGCGCTCAGTCGCCGGCGGCCTGGAGCGTCGGCGCCTTCGACCGCGATGGTTTCAATTCCGCTGGCGTCGCCCCCGCTGCCCCCGGCACCCGGCCGGCCAGCACGTCTTCGACGCTCACCCGGCCGAGGAACCAGAGAATCTGGTTACCGAGCTGATCCCACAGGTCATGGGTCAGACAGCTCTGACCGGCACGCGCGCAGCGCTCGGAAAGGTCCGGCGCGTTCCTGTCTCTGTCGGCTTCCGCCTCCACCGCCTGGATGATCGCAGCGATGGAGATGTCGGCCAGCGGCGCCGCCGGCAGATAGCCGCCTCCCGGGCCGCGAACGCTCTTCACCAGACCGCCGCGGCGAAGCCGGGCGAACAATTGCTCCAGGTAGGACAACGAGATTTCCTGGCGCTGGGCGATGTCCGCGAGCGACACGGGTTTCCCGCCCGATCTGGACGCGAGGTCGCACATCGCCATCACGGCATATCGGCTCTTCGTGCTGAGTCTCACGATCAGACCTCCCCCGTGCCCGCGCTCCGGCCTGTCGCCACCGCATCGGACAATTATTCGAGCGTGGGGAGGTCCCGTTCCCAACGCATCTTTGAGCCGTCACAAAACTAGGTCGCGAATTGGGGTTGTTCAAGGCGCAGAGCCGGCCGAACGTGGCGATGGACGGCGGCTTCGGCGACCGCCGCCTTGATGTCGCGGCCGTCCATCCCGATCTCCCATCGGCCGCCCGGCTCCGCGACGGATTAGACAAGTCGGGCGGGGCGCGCTATTTGGTCCCGTTCCACGCCGTTCCGGAGGATTCCGCCAGCATGCCCGAGGTCATGATCAACGGCCCCGAGGGCCGCATCGAAGCGCGTTACCTGCACGCCCAGGAGCCCGGCGCGCCGATCGCCTTGATGCTGCACCCGCATCCGCAGCACGGCGGCACCATGAACAACAAGGTCGTGTACTCGCTCTACCAGACCTTCGTGGACCGCGGTTTCTCGACCCTGCGGTTCAATTTCCGCGGCGTCGGCCGCTCCCAGGGCGTCTACTCCGGCGGCGAGGGTGAACTGTCCGATGCCGCCTCGGCGCTCGACTGGCTGCAGACGTACAATCCCAACGCGCGCTACTGCTGGATCGCCGGCTTCTCGTTCGGCGCCTGGATCGGGATGCAGTTGCTCATGCGCCGTCCGGAGATCAGCGGGTTCGTCTCGATCGCCCCGCCGGCCAACCTGTTCGACTTCACCTTCCTCGCCCCGTGCCCGGCCTCCGGTCTGGTCGTCAACGGCGACAAGGACGACATCGTTCCGCCGGATTCGGTGAAGAAGCTCGTCGACAAGCTGTCGACCCAGAAGGGCATCACGATCACCCACAACGTGATCAAGGGCGCCAACCACTTCTTCGGCCCCCAGATCGACAATCTGAGCACCATGGTCGGCGACTACCTCGACGCCAACGTCCCGGCCGCGGAGCCCGAAGAGACGTAACGACGGCCGCCGGTTCGCGCCGACGCGACCCCCGTCGTCCCCGGGAAGGTAATATCGAGCCCGAGGATCGAGCGAACCGCGAGGTAGGCGAAGGCCTGCGCCTCCAGGGCGTCCCCATCCCATCCGAGGCTGTCGGCATCGACCACCGGGGCCGACACCGCCGCGGCGATCGCCGCCATCAGGGCCGGGTTGTGGCGCCCGCCGCCGGTCGCGATCCAGCGGGTCGGCGGCGCGGGAAACCACCGGGCGGACGCGGCGATGGTCTCGGCACTGAACGCCACCAGGGTCGCGGCCCCGTCCTCCGGCGACAGCCCCGCGACCGCATCGGCGACCCGGCCGTGAAAGGCGTCGCGGTCGAGCGACTTGGGCGGCGGCCGCTCGAAATACGGATCCGCCAGCATCCGCGCCAGCCGATCGCGATCGACACGCCCGGCCCGGGCAAGCGCCCCGTCCTCGTCGAACATCCGCCCGAGCGTCCGCCAGCACCAGTCGTCGATCGGCGCGTTGCCGGGACCGGTGTCGAAGGCGATCAGGTCACCCTCGCCGCGACCGAGCCAGGTGACGTTGGCCACCCCGCCCATGTTCAGCACCACCACCGGCCGCGCCTCCGCTCCGGCGAGCGCGCGGTGGAACACCGGCGCCACCGGCGCCCCCTGGCCGCCGGCCGCCATGTCGGCGAGACGCAGGTCGCCGACCACGTCGATGCCCAGATGGTCCGCCAGGCGCTGGCTGAGGCCGATCTGGCGGGTACGACCGACATCAGGCTCGTGCAGCACCGTATGGCCATGGAAGCCGACGATATCCACGTCGGCCGCCGCCAGCCCCGCGCGGCGCATCAGTTCGCGCACGGCATCGCGATGCAGGTCGGTGATCTCCACCTCGACCTCATCCATGTCTGCGGTGCCTGCGTCTGCGGTGCCTGCGTCTGCGATGCCCGCGATCGCGGCACGCAGCCGACCGCGGAACGCATCGTCATAGGCCAGGGTCAGCGCGGGGCCGGTTTCCAGATGGTCGCGGCCGTCGGTTACCAGCAGGGCGGCGTCGACACCGTCCATGGAGGTACCGCTCATCAGGCCGATGGCGGTGAAGCGGGTGTTCTGGGTCATGGCCGCAGTCTCCGGTGAGTCGGCGCGGTTTGTCACCCATGCCCGTACTTCATCCCACACCGCGCCTGTGCTACATCGCCTCGCCCGCAACAGAAGCAACCGGCGGACCCAGCCATGTCTACGCCCAAATCGGACTTCCTCAACGCGATCACCGAGCGCGGCTTCTTCCACCAGTGCACTGACCTGGAGGCGCTGGACCGCGAACTGACAGAGGGCATGGTCACCGCGTATATCGGCTTCGACTGCACCGCCGACAGCCTGCATGTGGGGTCGCTGCTGCAGATCATGATGCTGCGCTGGCTGCAGAAGACCGGCAACAAGCCGATCGTGCTGATGGGCGGGGGCACTTCGAAGGTCGGCGACCCGTCGTTCAAGGACGAGGCGCGCAAGCTGCTGAGCGAAGAGGATATCGCCCGCAACAAGGCCGGCATCCAGACCATCTTCGACAAGTATCTGAGCTTCGGCGACGGCCCGAGCGATGCCGTGATGGTCGACAACGCCGACTGGCTCGACAAGCTCGAGTACATCAAGTTCCTGCGCGACTACGGCGCCCATTTCTCCGTGAACCGGATGCTGAGCTTCGACAGCGTGAAGCTGCGCCTGGACCGCGAACAGTCGCTGAGCTTCCTCGAGTTCAACTACATGATCCTGCAGGCCTACGACTTCCTGGAGCTGCGCCGGCGCTACGGCTGCGTGCTGCAGATGGGCGGATCGGACCAGTGGGGCAACATCGTCAACGGCGTCGAACTGACCCGCCGGGTCGACCAGCAGACGATCTACGGCCTGACCTCACCGCTGATCACCACGTCGTCCGGCGCCAAGATGGGCAAGACCGCCCAGGGCGCGATCTGGCTGAACGAGGACCGGCTCAGCGTCTATGACTTCTGGCAGTACTGGCGCAACACCGAGGACGGCGACGTCGGCCGGTTCCTGCGGCTGTTCACCGAGATGCCGCTGGACGAGATCGCCCGGCTCGAAAAACTCGGCGGGGCCGAGATCAACGAAGCCAAGAAGGTCCTCGCCACCGAGATCACCAAGCTCTGCCACGGGGAAGAGGCGGCGATCGCCGCGGCCGAAACCGCGCACCAGACCTTCGTCGCCGGCGCGGCGAGCGAGGGCCTGCCGACCGTCGACATCCCCCGCGCCGATCTCGTTGCCGGGATCGCCATAGTCGATGCGCTCGTCGAGGCCGGTCTGGCGGCGTCCAAGGGCGAGGCGAGGCGACTGATCCGCGGCGGCGGGGCCCGGGTGAACGACGCCGCGGTCGCCGACGAGGCGGCGACCGTCGGCGGCGACGCCCTGGACGGTGACGGCGTCGTCAAGCTGTCGGCGGGAAAGAAGCGCCACGCCCTGCTGCGCGCGGTCTGAGCGTCCCGGGGTCCGGTCCTACCGGCCCCGGCTCTCGTCCAGTCCCGGGCTCGGCGCCGGTGTCCAGGTCGCCGGCCCCTCGCCCGGGCGGCTGGCGGCGTCGATGATGTCGCGCAGAAAGCCCGGAGCCAGGGCGGTCAGCGGATTGACGGTGATCTGCGGTTCCTGGGAGGTGCCGGTCACGGCATAGGACGTGGCGAGCAGCCCCTCCCCTTCGCCGCCGGTGAGCAGCTCGCCGATCACGGGAACCACGTCGATCAGCCGAGACAGGGAATAGGCCGGCGCGATCAGTCCGCGGATATCGATCGTATCGTCGTTGCGACCCAGCGTGCCCTCCACCTTCAGGCCGAGGCCGGGTCCGTACGCCAGGCCTTTGCCGATCCGGATGATGTCCGGACCGAGGTCGATGTCGCCGGTCGCCCGGGCGAAGCGGATGCCGTCGCCGGACAGGGTGTCGAACAGACCGGTGAAGGACGCGACCGACAGCAACCGGGCGAAGACCGGCGCGTCGGCGATGCGGAACTCGTCGATGCGCACGGCGAGATCCATGGCGTCGCCGAACCCGTTGCCGATCAGTTCGCCGTCCACCCGCAGCCGACCGCCACGGATCGAGTCCGCGATGCCGAAGGCACGCAGGAAACTGCCGGCGTCATTGGTCGCGACCGTCACCAGACGCCGTCCCTGGGCCGGCTGCACCACGAGGCGCATCGGCTCCCCCAGGAGCCGTCCGGTCAGGCCCAAGTCTTCTATACGCGGGCCGGCCTGGCGGACTGACAGCGTTCCCTCCTTCAGGGAGACGCCGTCGAGCAGATGCAGGGTATCGGCGACGAACCGCGCCTCGATGCGTCGGGTCGTCGCCTCGTCGCTAGTGTCGGACGTCAGCGGCAGGAGGTCGATGACCGGCCCCTCCATGGCGATCCGCAGACTGCCGTCGCTCGCGCTCGTCACTCGGCCCGCCGCCTCCGTCCGGCCGAGACGGAACCTGGACAGCGATGTGATCGACCCGCCCGCCTCGGGAAAATCGACCGCACCCGCCGCGAACAGGGGACCGGCGCGGAACTCGAACCCTGGGATCGACAGCACGCCGTCGGCGGTCCGGCTGACATCGACGCGCACGATGCCGACGGAATCCGCCGGTTTCGACCACGCCAGGTCCGACACCACCATCGCCGTGCCCTGAAGGTCGGCGTCGATCGTGGCCGTGAGATGACCGGAGATGTCGGTGTTCACCTTGGCGTCGACGGCGACCGGACCCGAGGCGAAATCGCTCAGATCCAGCCCGAACGTGGCCAGTTGTGCAACGTCGGGTGTCGCCTGCAGGGAAGACCGCGAGCGGAACGGACCGGTGTCCTGGAACCGCTCCTCATGGGTTATTGTCGCCGGGACCCCGCCGATCCTCGCCTCGCCGGCCAGAGTCAGGCCGGCCCCTGTCAGGTTGAGGGCCAGGGACCCGTCGGTCAGCGGCTGGCCGGCCAGAACGTCCGGTACGACCGCGCCGCGCAGGTTGGCCGCCGCGGCGATGCCGATGTCCTCGACCTGGAGAGTCCTCAGAAGCGGGATCTCGAAACGCAGCCTGGCCCCGAACTCCCCATCCGTCGCCTCGGCGTCGAGACCGATGCGCGTCGGATAGCCGAGCGGCTCCCGGTCGATCAGTTCGAGCGCCTCGCGGACCGGACCGCGCACGACGACATCGAGGTCCGCGCGCTCGCCCACGTCCCGGTCCAGGTTGACGAGGGCAATGGTCGACGGCTCGACCTCCATGGTGCCGAGACGGCCGCCCTGGACGTCGATGTCCATGCGCGTCGCGTCGAACACGGCACTCCCCCGTGTCGCGACCACGGGCGGCAGAGGGCGGAAGTAGTGGGTCTCGACGCCCTCGAAATCGATCTTGCCGGTCAGGGCGTCGAGGTCGTGCACCGACGGATCGGTCGCGTCGACCCACCCCTCGGCCCGCAGGGTCGCGGTGGTGACGCGCCCTTCGCGCAGGTTCTCGGTGACCCATTCGCGGGCACCGTCGGACACCGTCTCCGGCCAGTACCGCTCGATGCTGTTCACCGGCAGGTCCGACACGACGGCATCCACGATCATGGCATAGCCTGCGCGGTCCCGGTTGGCCCGCGCCTTCAGCGCCACCAGGGTTCCGTCGAGGTCGAGCGAGCCGTCGAGGGCGATCCATTCGACCGCCGGTGCGACGTTCACGGTGACATTCCCGCCAGCCACGTCGAGCCAGTCCGCATTGACCTCGGGAATGCGCACGCGACCGGCGCCGAACGTGAGCCGCGCGATCCCGCCGACGCCGCTTCCGTCGAGCGCGGAGTCGATCTCGACGCGCCCCGACACCGGCAGGTCCAGGTCGCCGAACCGCGCCAGCCGCGGCTCGATCGCGGTCAGCGCCTCGGGCCCCAGCAGATCGAACCGCAGGTCCGCGTGCACCCGGTTGCTCTCCGGACGATACTCGCCGACGACCGACACCGGAGTCGGCGCCGCGCCGGGCCACTCGGCGCGCCCGCTCATCCGAAAGCTCATGCCCTCGGCCACCAGTTCGATACCGCCGGAGACGTTTGTCAGCACATGGGTCCGCGCCCGCGTGTCGTCGACCAGTCGGACCGTCGCGCCGCGAACCTCGGCCGCACGCAGGTAGGAAAGGCTGCCTCCCAGGGGCTGGTCATCGACCATCGGGCCGAGCATCGCGCCGAGGTCCACCGGTTCGCGCGCCGCGCCGGTACCGGGATCGTTGGGGGTCAGCGTCCAGGCCCCGTCGGCGCCCTTGACCACGGTCACCACGGGATGGAGCACGTCGATGCGCTTCGGCGCCAGCCGTCCGGACAACAGCGCCTCGGGGCTGAGGGCGACCGAAACGGCACCGATTCGCGCCCGCACCGCTCCCTCGCGGTCGACGACCACCACGTCCTGGGCGACCACGTCGAAGGCCCGTTCCCAGGTGCTCAACGCCAGCGTCGCGCGTCCGATCCGCGTACTGATCCCGGCCTGCTCGTCGCTCAAGGCGGCGGCAAGATGATCGCGTGCCCAGGCGATCTCGATCGGCCCGTCGGACAGTCTCCAGGCGAACGCACCGACGGCGACGACCGTCAGAAGGACGAGCGCGAGCAGGACCTCTAGAAACAGGACCGTGGTTCTTCTGATCACCGGCGGGGCATCCCGGTCGCGTTGTTCACCGGCATTCCTACCATGATCGCCGGGCCGGGACGACCGCGCGACTTGACCGCGACCGCGAGATTTCCGCACTCTCGTGAAGTTCCGATACCGATCACCGAGCCCGCTGTGCCGTTCGCCCTCGCCCCCCGGATCGTTCCCATCGCCGTCGATCCGGATGCGGCGGCCGTCGGCATGGACCGCTGCCGCGAGCGGCTCGCCGATCTGAAGGACAGCGCCGAGGCGGATCGCGCCGCCGCCATGCTCGACGACGGTCCGAGCCGGGCGCTGATCGAGGGGATCGCCGTCCACTCGCCCTATCTCACCCGCGAACTGGTCCGCGAACTCGGCTTCGCCGGCGGCATCTTCGCCGATGGCGTCGGCCCGGCCATGGAGCGGATCGGCGACGACCTCGCCACCGTCGATCCGCGCGCCGACACGCCGACGGTGATGCGGGCCCTAAGGGTGGCGAAGCGCCGTGCCGCCCTGACCATCGCGCTCGCCGACATCGCCGGGCTGTGGAATCTGATCGAGGTGACGGGGGCGATCTCGGACGTGGCCGAGCGGACGCTGGAACTTTCCTGGCGCCACGCCCTGGCAGAGGCGATCCGACGCAAGAAACTGCCGCTCTCCGGCGAGGGCGACCCGATCGAGGGATCCGGCTTGGTCTGTCTCGCCATGGGCAAATTCGGCGCCGGCGAGTTGAACTATTCCAGCGATATCGACCTGATCGTCCTGTTCGACGACACGCTCGACATCTACGCCGACCATCTGGAGCTGCGCCACGCCTTCGTGCAGGCGACCCAGACCATGGTGAAGCTGATGGAGGAACGCACCGCCGACGGCTACGTGTTCCGCACCGACCTGCGCCTGCGGCCGGACCCGGCCTCGACCCCGCCGGCGATCTCGCTGACCGCCGCCGAGACCTATTACGAGAGCATGGGGCAGAACTGGGAACGGGCGGCGATGATCAAGGCACGCCCGGTGGCGTCGGACAGGGACTCGGCGACCGGGTTCCAGGCGGCGATGACGCCGTTCGTGTGGCGTCGCCACCTGGATTTCGCGGCGATCCAGGACGTCCATTCGATCAAGCGCCAGATCGCGGTTCATCGCAAGGCGGCCGTGGTCAAGGCCGAGGGGCAGAACGTCAAGCTCGGCCGCGGCGGCATCCGGGAGATCGAGTTCTTCGCCCAGACGCAGCAGCTGATCTGGGGCGGGCGGGACGCGCGACTGCGGGTGCGCGGCACCGAGGACGCGCTGAAGGCGCTCGTCCAGGCCGGGCGCGTGCGCGAGGAGGTGGCGAGCGACCTCAAGCTCTCCTACCGCTTCCTGCGCAAGGTCGAGCATCGCCTGCAGATGATCGAAGACAAGCAGACCCAGGAACTGCCCGAGGATCCGGCGGCCCTCGACCGCTTCGCCGCCTTCCTGGGCTACGAGGATCCGAAGCGCTTCCGTGGCGACCTCGCCCACCATCTACACACCGTGGCCTACCATTACGGCCGCCTGTTCGAGGAGGCTCCGGCCTTGTCCGTGCCGACCCGCGAGGCCGGAAGCCTCGTCTTCACCGGAAGCGAGGACGACCCGGAAACGCTGAAGACGCTGCATGAGCTCGGCTTCACCGATCCCCCGGCCGTTGCCGAGACGGTCCGCAACTGGCACCGCGGCCATGCGCGCGCGACCCGCAGCGAACGGGCCCGGCAGATCCTGACCGAGATCACCCCGGCGCTGCTGGAGGCGATCGGCCGGATGCCGCAACCGGACCAGGCGTTCCGCCGGCTCGACCGGTTCCTGGAGGCGCTGCCGGCCGGCGTGCAGATCTTCAGCCTGTTCCACGCCAACCCGACGCTGATCCAGGTGGTGGCGGAGATCCTCGGCATGGCACCGTCGCTCGCCGGCCAGCTCGGACGCGAGCCGGCATTGTTCGAGGGAATCCTGACCCACGACGTGATGCAGCCGCTGCCCGACGCCACAGCGCTGACCGGGGAACTGGAACGCCATCTGACGGCCACGGACGACTACGAGACCGCGCTCGACACCACCCGGCGGTGGACCGGCGATCGGCGCTTCCAGATCGGCGTGCAGATCATCCGCGCCCATCTCGACGCCGACCGGGCCGGGGCGACCTACTCCGACGTCGCCGACGCGACGATCAACGCCCTCCTGCCCTGGGTGGAGCGCGACTTCGCCCGACGCCACGGCCGGCTCCCCGAGGTGGAGACGCCCGCCCTGGCGGTCATCGCACTCGGCAAATACGGCGGCCGCGAACTGAGCTATGGCTCCGACCTCGACCTGGTGTTCCTGTACGATGCACCGCTGGACATCGAGTCGGACGGCGAGAAGCCGCTCTACACGTCCGCCTACATGATCCGCCTCGGCCAGCGCCTGATCTCCGCTTTGAGCGCGAAGACCGCCGAGGGGGCGCTGTACGAGGTCGACATGCGGCTGCGACCGACCGGCAACAAGGGTCCCGTCGCGATCAGCATGGAGGCGTTCCGGAAGTACCACGACGAGGACGCCTGGACCTGGGAGCGGATGGCCCTGACCCGCGCCCGCGTCGTCGCCGCCCCGGCGGAGTTCAAGGGAAGGATCGAGGAGAGCATCCGCGCCATCCTCACCCAGGAGCGCGACCCCAAGGCGCTCGCGACCGACGTCGCCGACATGCGCGACCGCACCGCCAAGGAGCACAGGTCGGACAGTCCCTGGACCGTGAAGCACTGGCGGGGCGGCCTGCTCGACCTGGAGTTCATCGCCCAGTTCCTGCAGCTTCGCCACGCCCACGACCACCCCGAGATCCTCGACGGAAACACGGCCAACGCCTTCCTGAAGCTCGGCGCCGCCGGCCTGCTGCCGGAGGACGAGGCGACCTTCCTCGCGAACTCCGTCCAGATCTGGCGCAACATCCAGGGCCTGCTGCGCCTGACCGTCGGCGCCGAGTTCGATCCCGAGACCGCGCCGGAGGCGCTCAAGTCCCGCCTCGCCAAGACCAGCCGGGCGATCGACTTCGCCACCCTGGAACGGGTGATCGAGAAGATGAGCGCGGTGGTGATGCGCACCTACGACCGCTACGTGGTCGAGGGGCGCTGAAGCCCCCATTATCCCCGCGCCGCGGCCCGGGACTGCGAGATTAGGACGCCGGCACGATCGCCCGGTGACCCGCCCGCCGATCGGCTCTAGGATCGGCGAAAAGCAGAAAATATGGAGGGAACCATGCAGGCTGAACCGATCACCGGCCGCTGCGTGTGGACCGGCGCCGAAATGGAGGCGTCCGGCGACTGGCTGCGCACCTGGCCCGAGGAGGCAATCCCCGCCATCGACGCCGCCCTTGCCCATGCCAGGGCCGGCGGCAAGGCGCTGACGGAACTCACCGCCGACGATTTCCCGCTGCCGGGCCTCGCGGGTTTCTTCGCCGACATTCTGGACGAACTGGAGGACGGGCGCGGCGCCGTCCGCATCACCGGGTTTCCAGTGGCCCGCTACGACGAGGACGCGCTGCGTACGATCTTCTGGGGGATCGGACAGCATCTCGGCACCCCGCTGAACCAGACCGCGTTCGGCGAGATCCTGGGCGAGGTGCGCGACGAGTCCCACGACGACGGCCGGGTCACTCAGCAGCTCGCCGAGCATCGCCACGGCGCCGACAGTGTGCTGGCGTCGCGCGCCCGCGCCCGCTCGACGGGGCCGTTGCGCTTCCATACCGACCGCTGCGACGTGATCGCCCTGTTCTGCGTCGCCAACGGGATCGACGGCGGCGTCAGCAAGCTTGCCAGCATCCCCCACATCCACAACGCGATCCTTCAGCGCCGCCCCGACCTGCATGCGCTGCTGATGCAGGACTACTGGCGCTCACGGCCGGAGGACGAGGAAGGGGTGCGTAAGGACAAGGTGTTCGCGCTGCCGGTCTTCGGCGTGCGCGACGGCAAGATCACCAGCCAGTACAGCCGGACCTACGTGGAACAGGCGCAGGAAACCGCGGACGTGCCGCGCCTGACCGCCGCGCAGAACGAGGCGCTCGATCTGCTCGCCGAGGTGGCGGAGGAGAGCTGTCTGCACTCGGCCTTCGCACCGGGCGATATCCAGTTGCTCAACAACCACGTCGTCTATCACGGCCGCACGGCCTACGACGACGACCGTTCATCCGGACAGGTCCGCTGCCTGCTGCGACTCTGGCTGAGCGTCGCCAACAGCCGGGCGCTGCCGGAGGGTTTCGAGGTGCTGTGGGGTGCGACCGAGCCGGGGGCCCTGCGCGGCGGGGTGTTCCCGGGATAGCCGCTACTCGATCCGGATCGCGACCTTCTGCGGGTAGAACGCCACGTGCTTCACCAGTGCGAGGCACTCGTCATAGGGCAGGTCGTAGGACCAGGCGGCGTTGTCCGCTTTCGTCCCGCCGGCGTCGATCGACCAGTAGCTGGCCGTCCCCTTGTACGGACAGTAGGTCGACCGCGAGGTCGGGGTGAAGGCGTCGGCCCGCGTGTCGACCATCGGCACGTAGTAGACCGGCGCGTGGCCGCTCTCCTCGCAGAGCAGCGCGTCGGCGCTGTCGGCGATCACGTCGCCGGCCAGCGTGACGACCACCCGTTTGTCGGACGGTGTGAGAACGACCCTGTGTTCGGGCTTCCGGACGAAACCGGGAGCGGGATTGGTTCCGGCATCGGGCATGGAGCGTCCTCCCTGTTGCTGCCGACAGTTTGGCCGGATCGGCGGAGACCGCAAGGCCCGCAGAGCCCCCATTGCCACCTGCTCGCGCAACCGTGCATCCTGACGGCGAAGGCGCTGAGATCGACAACAAGAGCGCCGACAGGAGGATCCTGATGAGCAATCCCCAGTTCTGGGGCATCTATCCGATGCTCTACGCCTGGTTCGGCGCCGACGGAAAGCTCGACCGCGGCGCCAACGCCGCCCAGGTCCAGGCCTGCATCGCCGGCGGCGTGCATGGCCTCGCCGTGGGCGGGCTGGCCAGCGAGTGCAACAAGCTGACCGTCGAGGAACGCCGCGACCATGCGCGCTGGACCATCGAGGCCGCCGGCAACGAGGTGCCGGTCAGCGTCACCGTCTCCGACAACACGGTCGGCGGCCAGATCGAAAGCGTGAAGCGCGCCGCCGATGCCGGCGCCGCATGGGCGGTGCTGCAGCCGCCGCCGGTGAAGTCGGCCAGCGAGGAGGCGCTGATCGAGTTCTTCGGCGCCGTCGCCGACGCGTCGCCGGTTCCGGTCGGCATTCAGAACGCGCCGGAGTACATCGGCATCGGCCTGTCCAACGCCGGCCTGATCGAGCTGCGCCGCCGCCACCCCAACGTCTCCATCCTCAAGGCCGAGGGCAACGGGCTCTACATCGGCAAGCTCGCTGAGGACTCGGGCGGCGCGTTCACCCTGTTCAACGGCCGCAACGGCATCGAATTGCTGGACAGCCTGCGCCACGGCTGCGCCGGGCTGATCCCCGGGGTCGAGGCCTGCGACGTCGAGAGCCGGATCTACGAGCACCACGTTGCCGGCCGCGCCGACGAGGCCGACCGGGAGTTCCGAGAAATTCTGCCGCTGCTGCATTTCCTCATGCATACGATCGACCACCTGCTGTGCTACGGGAAGCGCCTGGCCGCGTGGCGCCTCGGCATCGAGGAGGTGCACGACCGCGGTCCGGCCCAGACCCCGCACGCCGTGGGGATGGCCATCCTCAATCACTGGTCCCGCGACCTCGGGAGGCTCGGACAATGACCACCTTCGTTCTCGTTCACGGCGCCTGGCATGGCGGCTGGTGCTGGGTGCGCGTCGCCGAGCGCCTGCGCGCCGCCGGCCATACGGTCTTCACGCCGACCCTGACCGGCCTTGCCGACCGCGCCCATCTGATGAGCCCGACGCTCAGCCTGATGACGCACATCAAGGACGTCACCGGCCTGCTGCGATGGGAGGACCTGTCGGACGTGGTGCTGGTCGGCCATTCCTATGGCGGCGTGGTCATCACCGGCGCCGCCGACCGCGAGGCCGAGCGGGTTAAGTCGCTGATCTACCTCGATGCCCTTGTTCCGGGCCACGGCCAGTGCGCCATGGACCTGCGCCGGCCCGACCAGGTCGAGGCCACCCTGGCCGCCGCCCGCGCCAGGGGAGCGGGCTGGCGCATCCCGCCGACCACCGCCGCGACCTTCAAGGTGAACGAGGCCGATCAGGCCTGGGTCGACGCCAAGTGCACCGACCTGCCGCTCGCCTGCTTCACAGAGCCGCTGTACCTGAACGGTGCGGTCGACCGGATCAGGACCCGCGCCTATATCCGGGCGGCCGGCTATCCGGCGGAGAATTTCGACGCCGCACTGGAGAAGTTCCGGGCCGAGGACTTCGACACCTATGCCCTCGACTGCGGCCACGACGTCATGGTCGACATGCCGGAAGAGCTGACCCGGATCCTGCTGGACTACGCGTGAGTCACTGAGACCGGGTTCCGGACGTCCCCGGCTCCGGGCCGAGGGCTGTCCGGACCGCGGGAGGGAGTCCGGTCAGAGCCCCTTCGCCGCCTCGAGCACCGCCTCGACGTGGCCCGGCACCTTGACCTTGCGCCAGATGCCGCGGATCACGCCGTCGCCGTCGATGAGGTAGGTCGCACGCTCGATCCCCATCGACTTGCGGCCGTACATGTTCTTCTCGACCCACACGCCATAGGCCTCGGTCACCGCCCCGGTCTCGTCTGCGCCGAGGGTGAAGGGCAACTCGTACTTGGCCTTGAACTTGTCGTGTTTGGCGACCGTGTCGCGGGAAACGCCGATGATCTCCGCGTTAACGCCGGAGAAGTCCGGCAGGGCGTCTCGGAAGCCGCAGGCCTCCTTGGTGCAGCCCGGCGTGTCGTCGCGCGGGTAGAAGTACAGCACCACCGCCTTGCCCTTCAGGGCCGCGAGCGATACCTCGCCGCCGCCGTCGGTGGGCATCGTGAAGTCCGGGGCCTTGTCGCCGACGTTCAGGGTCATGGATCGCGTCTCCCTCTGCTTGGTCTGCCCGACATTTCGGTCATCGCCGGCGGAAGTCAATCCGGGCCGGATCCGCTGGCGGCATTGGCCGGCGGCGAGCGACGGTAGCCTTGCCGCGCCCGCGTCACGCTGCTAATCACGCGACTCCGCAGAATCCCTAGAGTGCGAGGGCCCTTATGGCCGGCGAGGACCGCGTCTACCTGTTCGACACCACCCTGCGCGACGGTCAGCAGACCCGTGGCGTCGATTTCACCGTCGCCGACAAGGCGGCCATCGCCCGCGCGCTCGATCAGCTTGGCATCGACTACATCGAGGGTGGCTGGCCGGGTGCGAACCCGACCGACGACCGGTTCTTCGCCGAGCCGCCGAAGATGGAGAGCGCCCGGATCGTCGCCTTCGGCATGACCCGGCGGCCCGGGCGCAGCGCCGAGAACGACCCCGGTCTCGCCGGGATCTTCGACGCCCGCGTCCCGGCCGTCTGTCTGGTCGGCAAGACCTGGGACTTCCACGTCGACGTGGCCCTGGAGATCGACCGCGACGAGAACATCGCGATGATCCGCGACAGCATGGCCCGCGCGGTCACGCTCGACCGCGAGCCAATGTTCGACTGCGAGCACTTCTTCGACGGGTTCAAGGCCAACCCCGACTATGCCCTGGCCTGCGCCGAGGCCGCCCACGAGGCCGGCGCGCGCTGGGTGGTGCTGTGCGACACCAACGGCGGAACCCTGCCGCACGAGATCGAGGAGATCGTGTCCAAGGTCGTGGATCGCATTCCCGGAACCCATGTCGGCATCCATTGCCACAACGACACCGGCAACGCCGTCGCGAACTCCCTGGCGGCGATCCGCGCCGGCGCCCGCCAGGTCCAGGGAACCATCAACGGCCTCGGCGAGCGCTGCGGCAACGCGGATCTGATGGCGATCATTCCCAACCTGGTCCTGAAGATGGGCCTGGAGACCGGCGTGAACGCCGACAGGCTGACCCATCTGACGGCGGTCTCGCGGATGCTGGACGAGCGGCTGAACCGGGCGAGCGACCCGCACCGCGCCTATGTCGGCGCCGCCGCCTTCGCCCACAAGGGCGGCCTGCACGTCTCGGCGGTGCAGAAGGACCCCAAGACCTACGAGCACGTGGAGCCGTCCAGCATCGGCAACCAGCGCCACATCCTGGTCTCCGACCAGGCCGGACGTTCCAACATCCTGGCCCGCTTCGCCGAGATCGGCGTCGAGATCGACCCCAAGCACCCGAAGGTCCAGCGCCTGGTCGAGGAGGTGAAGGAGAAGGAATTCCTCGGCTACTCCTACGACAGCGCCGAGGCCAGCTTCGAACTGCTGGCCCGCCGGCTGATCGAAGGGGTGCCGGAATACTTCACCATCGAGCGCTGGCGGGTCATGGACGAGCGGCGGTTCAACGCCCGCGGCCAACTAGTCATCGAGTCCGAGGCGACGGCGACGCTGAAGGTCGGCGGCAACGCCCATCACGAGGTCGCCGTCGGCAACGGCCCGGTCAACGCCCTCGACACGGCGATCCGCAAGGCGCTGACGCCGTCCCTGCCAGGCATCGGGGCAATGCGGCTGATCGACTACAAGGTCCGCATCCTGCCTCCTGCCCGCGACGGCGACGGCACGGACGCCACCACCCGCGTGATGATCGAGAGCGAGGACGACGAGGGCCGGACCTGGCGCACCGTCGGCGTCAGCCCGAACATCATCGACGCCTCGATCGCCGCGCTGTCCGACGCCATCACCTGGAAGCTGCTGCGCGACGGCGTGGCGGTACCCGACGCGGACGCCTGAGCCGGTGGCGGGGACGGATCACGCCAGATCGGCCACCGGCGCCGGCCCGGCAATCGTGCTGGTCGAGCCGCAGCTCGGCGAGAACATCGGCGCCTGCGCCCGCGCGATGCTGAACTGCGGGCTTACCGACATGCGCCTGGTCAGCCCGCGCGACGGCTGGCCGAACCCCGCGGCCGAGGCCATGGCCGCCGGCGCCATCGAGGTGCTGCAGAAGGCGCGGGTCTATCCGACCACGGCCGAGGCCTGCGCCGACCTCACCTACGTGCTCGCAACGACGGCCCGTCCGCGCGGCGTCACCAAGGAGGCGCTCGTCCCCCGCACCGCAGCGGAGCGACTCCGTAGCCGCATCGGCGCCGGCCAGCCGGCCGGCGTGCTGTTCGGACCGGAACGGGCCGGGCTGGTGAACGAGGACGTCACCCTTGCCGACGCGGTCATCACGGTCCCGCTCAATCCAGGTTTCGCGTCCCTGAACCTGGCCCAGGCGGTGCTGCTCGTGGGATACGAGTGGTTCCAGGGTGGCGACGACACCCCGGGCGCCCAGTTGATGACGGACAGCCCTCCGGCTCCGGTTGAGACCAGGGAGTTCTTCTTCCGCCGGCTGGAGGAGGAGCTGGAGGAGGTCGGGTTCTTCTTTCCGGAGCATCTCGGCCCCACCATGAAGCGCAACCTGCGCACTCTGTTCACCCGCGCCGGGATGACCGATCAGGAAGTGCAGAGCCTGCACGGGGTGATCAAGGCCCTGACCGGCAAGCGTCGCCGCAGGACGTAGCGCGCAGCATCGGCTGCATACACCGCCTCCGGAGCGCCCGGCAAACCACCCTGCGGGTCGCGACGTATTTGACATTTCCACGACGACCCGTATAACCCCGCGCATTCCTGAGAAAGTGGAGCATGCGATCCGGCATGTTCCCGGCCTGGACATCGTTACACGGTGTCCGGGATCCCTATCGGGACAACCCGCCCGGCGGCCCGTGCAGGCCGCACCAGGGCTCAAGACGAAGGAGACCGCGATGGCCAAGCGCATCGCTGCGAAGCACAAGATCGATCGCCGCCTCGGTGTGAACCTCTGGGGCCGCCCCAAATCCCCGATCAACAACCGCGAGTACGGCCCCGGCCAGCACGGGCAGCGCCGCCGCAAGCCGACCGATTTCGGCGTGCAGCTGATGGCGAAGCAGAAGCTGAAGGGCTACTACGGCAACATCGGCGAGAAGCAGTTCCGCAAGTACTACGCCGAGGCCGTACGCCGTAAGGGCGACACCGGCGAGAACCTGATCGGCATTCTGGAGACCCGCCTCGACGCCGTTGTCTACCGCATGAAGTTCGTCCCGACCGTGTTCGCCGCCCGCCAGCTGGTCAACCACGGCCACGTCAAGGTCAACGGAAAGCGCGTCAACGTTCCCTCCTATCTGGTCCGCGAAGGCGACGTGGTCGAGGTCAAGGAGAAGTCGCGCGAGCTGCCGGTGGTGCTGGAAGGCGCGCAGTCGAACGAGCGCGACGTTCCGGACTACCTGGAGGTCGATCATTCGAAGATGACCGGGTCCTTCATCCGCATTCCGAAGCTCGAGGACGTGCCCTATCCGGTTCAGATGGAACCGAACCTCGTGGTCGAGTTCTACTCCCGCTGATCCGTCTTCCCCGAAAGTCTTTGCGTGGGCCGGCCCTTGTGGCCGGCCTTTTGCATTAAGCTTCACTGCGCGTTTCCGTGGGGGGGACCGCCGGCCCGTTAACCAATTGTTATGCGGGTTTGAGCGATATACCGTTTTGGCATCGGTGGGTGGAGCAACACATGGCGACAGTGACGGCGGAGCCTCCCGCTCCGGTTCTGGTCCTGCAGGCCGTTCGGGAACATCAGTTGGGCCACCTCGACAGCGCGGAGGAACTCTACGGCCGCGCTCTGAACCTCGATCCGAGCGAGCCGGACGCGCTCAATCTCATGGGGACCCTGCATCTTCAGCGCGGCGATCTGGGGGCGGCCGTCCCCTTCGCCGCCAAGGCGGTGCTCGTCGACCCGCGCTCGCCCTCCGCGTTCAACAATCTCGGCATGATCCTGAAGCAGGCGGGTCAGGCGGCCGCCGCCGCGAGCTGCTACCAGAAGGCCGTGCTGATCGACAACGGGTTCGCTGACGCCCACAGCAATCTCGGCGTGATCCTGAAAGCCGAGGGACACGTGCTGCGGGCGATCGACTGCTACAAGCGGGCGATCGAGGCGAACCCGACCCTGGGCGAGGCCTACAACAATCTGGCCAACGCCTATCAGGAGATCGGCGAGCTTCCCGAAGCGGTCGACGCCTACCTCCTGGCGGCGGAACGAATGCCCGACAGCGACACCGTCCACTACAATGTCGGGATGCTTCTGGACCGGCAGGGTCAGTCCCAGGACGCGCTGGTCCACCTGCGCCGGGCCCTGGAACTCAATCCGGAACGCAGTGACGCTAGGCATCTGGTCGCCGCGCTGGAGGGCCGTACCACCCGGACAGCGCCGACCGACTACGTCCGCAAGCTGTTCGACGACTACGCCCCGCGGTTCGAGGCACACCTGGTCGGAGACCTGCAGTACCGGACCCATACCGAGATGGTCGGCCTGCTGAACCGCTACCGACGCGGGCGGCAGTTCGCCCACGCCCTCGATCTGGGGTGCGGAACCGGACTGGTCGGCGGCGCCGTCCGCGAATTCGTCGACCGGCTGATCGGCATCGACCTGTCCGAGAAGATGCTGCGGCAGGCCGAGGTCAAAGGGATCTACGAGAGCCTGCATGCCCGCGACATCGACGGCTACCTCACCGACAGCGAGGCGGTCTTCGACCTGATGCTGGCCAGCGACGTGTTCGTCTATATCGGCGCCCTGGACGAGACCATCCGCCTGATCTCCGAGCACCTGACACCCGGCGGACTGCTCGCCTTCTCCGTCGAGGCCGAGGTCCCGGCGGCAGCCTGGGTCCTGCGTCCGTCGGGCCGTTATGGGCACGGCGACGCCTACATCGCGTCGCTGATGGCGGAAAACGGGTTCCTGATCGTCGACAAGCTCCGCACGGTGCTGCGAAAGGATCGCGGCAAACCGGTCGCCGGTATCGTATACTTGGTCGAGAAATTCGCCGACTGACGGCTTTTTCCTCCGTCGTGAGGCGACGGATTGCGGTCGGTCGCGCGTTGCGGTCTAGATTACCCAGCGTTACCCGAACCCGTCGGAGGACGACTCCCGGGCCCGCCAGCGGAGGGGCTGAATGAGTCTCGTGCGTCAAATCCTGCTCATCGGACTTCTCGTTGCGCTGGCGATCAGCGGCTGGACCGTCGGTGGGCCGATGCTGTCCGACGCGCGCGACGCCGAGGGCGGCGCAAGGCGCGGCGGGGGCGACAGGCCGGCCGCCGCCGTCGTCGCCGAGGTGAGCTTCGCCGCCGAGCGCATTCGCGTCGAAGCGGTCGGCAACGGGCGCGCCCTGCGCTCCGCCACCCTGTTCGCCCCCACCGCCGGCGAGGTCGAGGCGATCAACTTCACCGCCGACGCGGTCGTCGAGCAGGGCGACGTCCTGCTCGAGCTCGACCGGGAGGCCGAGGAACTGGCGGTCGAGCTTGCGCGGGTACGGCTGACCGACGCGGACCGGATCGTCAAGCGCCTCACCCGTCTCAGCAATACCGGCGCCGTCGCCCAGGCGACGCTCGACGACGCGCTGACCACGCTGGAAGCCGCCCGGATCGAGCTCAAGCGGGCCGAAGTGGCACTCTCCGACAGGTTCGTCGTCGCGCCCTTCTCCGGCCGCATCGGGCTGACCGATCTGGACATCGGCGACCGGGTCGCGCCGGATACCCGGATCGCCACACTCGACGACCGGTCGACCCTGCTCGTCCGCTTCGACGTGCCGGAGGCGCTGCTGGGCCGTATCCGCGTCGGCGAGACGGCGTCGGTGGTTCCCTGGTCCAGCGCCGACATCTCCGCCGTGGGGACGGTGTACGACGTCGACAGCCGCGTCGACGAGAGCACCCGCTCCTTCACGGCACGGGCCCAGATCCCGAACGAGGGCGACCGCCTGCGCCCCGGCATGAGCTTCCGGGTGTCGCTCGACATTCGCGGCGCCGAGTACCCGCGGGTCCCGGAAGTGGCGATCCAGTGGGGCGGCGACGGCTCCTACGTCTGGGTGGTCGGCGAGGGAACGGCCCGGCGGGAGCCGGTGACCATCGTCCAGCGCCAGGAAGCCCAAGTCCTGATCGACGGCGACGTCGCGCCCGGCGCGCTCGTCGTGGTCGAGGGCCTGCACCGCATGCGCCCCGGAATCGGGGTCGAGCTGCTGGACGATCGCCAGATGGCGCCACCGCCGGTTCCCGCCCGGCTGCAGGACGCTCAATCGTGACCGCGCCCGTTCCGCCGCCGGCCGGCATCAGCGACCTGCCGTCGCTCAGCGTCCGACGGCCGCTTCTGGCGATGGTCCTCAACCTGCTGATCGCGCTGGCCGGCATCGCGGCCGTGCTCGCGGTCGAGGTGCGCGAACTGCCGAACGTCGACCGACCGATCGTCTCGGTGCGCGGCATCCTGCCCGGCGCCTCGCCGGAGACCATGGACCGCGAGGTGACGAGCCTGGTCGAGGGCGCGGTGGCCCGCGTCAACGGCGTGCGCCGGATCCGCTCCTCCTCGGAGGAGAACAACTTCCGTTCGCATATCGAGTTCGACCCCGGCGCCAACCTGGACCTCGCGGCCGCCGACGTGCGCGAGGCGGTCAGCCGGGTCGAGCGCGAGCTGCCGGACAATGTCGAGCAGCTGACCGTCATCAAGGCCGACGCCGACGCCACGCCGATCCTCCGCCTCGCGGTGCGGGGCGACGGGATGGGCGAGGACGATCTCTCCAGCATCGTCGAGAACGCCATCATCCCGGAACTGATCTCCGTCGACGGGGTCGCCGACGTGACCCAGTTCGGCGACCGGGAACGCCAGCTTCGGGTGGTTCTCGACCCGCTGCGGCTGAGCGCCTATCAGCTGTCGGTCACGGACGTGATGGACGTGCTGGAGAACGCGCCGTTCGACATTCCCGCCGGCAGCTTCGGCAGCGAGGACCAGGAGCTCATCGTGCGCGCCGATGCCACGGTGGAGACCGCGGCCGAGGTCGAAGCCATCGTCATCCGGGACCCGATCCGCATCGGCGACGTCGCCCAGGTCTTCTTCGGCCCGGAGGACGCCGAGAGCTTCGTGCGGGTGAACGGCGCGCAGGTCATCGGGCTCGGCATCATTCGCCAGGCCCAGTCCAACACCATCGAGATCTCCGCACGGGTGCGCGAGACGGTGGCGGAGCTGAACTCCCGCTTCGAACGCGTCCAGGTGTCCGTCACCTCCGACGACGCGCTGTTCATCGAGGGCTCCGTCGAGGAGGTGCTGTACACGCTGTTCCTGGCGGTCCTGATCGTGATCGCGACCCTGTGGCTGTTTCTCGGCTCGCCGATGGCGACCCTGATCCCCTGCGTGTCGATCCCGGTCGCGCTGGTCGGCTCGGTGGCGGCGATCTGGCTGCTCGGGTTCTCGATCAACATCCTCACCCTGCTCGCCCTGGTCCTGGCCACCGGGATGATCGTCGACGACAGCATCGTGGTGCTCGAGAACATCCAGCGCCGCCGCGGCCAGTCGCTCGGCGCCCGCGCCGCCGCCGTTCTCGGCTCGCGTCAGGTGTTCTTCGCGGTCATCGCCACCTCGGCGACGTTGGTTTCCGTCTTCGTGCCGATCTCCTTCCTGCCGAGCACCGCCGGACGGCTGTTCCGCGAGTTCGGCTTCGTTCTCGCGATTGCGGTGGTGATCTCCTCCTTCGTCGCGTTGACTCTGGTGCCGGCCCTGGCCGCCAGACTGCGCGACCAGGACGGCGGCGGGCTCGGCGTCCGCCGCACGCTCGGCGCGGTCGGTACGCGGCTGGCCGGACTCTACGCGGCGAGCCTGCGGGCCTGCCTCGCGGCACCGCTGGTCGTCGTCGCCGTCGCCACGATTCTCGCGGCCGGGTCCTGGTTCGCTTTCGAGCGCCTCGACCGGGAGCTGCTGCCGACCGAGGATCGCGGCATCGTGTTCGCCTTCGGCACCGGTCCGGACGGCGTCGGCCTGTCCTACAGCGACCGTCAGGCCGACCGGATGGAGGCGGTGCTTCAGCCCTACCTGGACAGCGGCGAGATCGAGTCGCTGTTCACCATCGTCGGACGCTATGACCTGAACCGCGTGTTCGTTTCCGCCCCCCTCGCCCCCTGGGACAGCCGGCAGCGCTCGCAGCAGGAGATCATGGCGGAGATCCGGCCGAAGATGAACGCGATCCCCGGCATGCGGATCCGCGTCTACGGTTCCAACAGCCTGAACCTGCGCAGCAATGCCGGCGGCCTGGAGGTGGCGCTGATCGGCAACGACTACCTGCGTCTCTACGAGGTCGCGAAGACCATGGCGCGGGCGCTCGAGGACCGGTTCGACTACCTGTCCGATATCCGGATCTCCTACCAGCCGACCCAGCCGCAGCTCTCCGTGCGGATCGACCGGCGCCGGGCGTCCGATCTTGGGATCCCGCTCGACGATCTCGCCGACACCCTGCGCGTGATGATCGACGGCATGGACGTCGCCGACCTGAACGTGCGCGACGAGTCGGTTCCCATCGTTCTGGAAGCGCGCGGCGGGGCAATCGACGATCCGAGCGATCTGGTGAACCTCTACGTGCGCACCGACCGCGGTCAGCTCGTCCCGCTATCCAGCCTTGTCTCGCTCAAGGAAGAGGGCGTCGCCGCCGAGCTCGACCGCCACGTGCAGCGCCGCGCCGTGGAGATCGACGCCGACGTGAAGCCCACCGTCACCCTGCAGCAGGCCGCCGCCGACATCCGCGCGCTGGCCGACGAGATCCTGCCGGAGGACGTCGACCTGATCCTGCTCGGCGAGGCCGAGGCGTTGGAGGAGGCCGAGCGCGAGGTGATGATCACCTACGCCATCGCCGTCATCGTCGTCTTCCTGGTTCTGGTCGCGCAGTTCGAGAGCCTGACCAGCGCCGCCATCGTCCTGGTCACCGTGCCGTTCGGCGTCGCCGCGGCGATCTATGCCCTGCTGCTGACCGGTACCTCGGTGAATGTCTACAGCCAGATCGGCCTGGTCATGATGATCGGCCTGATGGCGAAGAACGGTATCCTGGTCGTCGAGTTCGCCGATCAGCTCCGCGACCGGGGTTTCTCGGTGCGCGAGGCCGTCGAGCGGGCGGCGGTGGTCCGGCTGCGGCCGATCGTGATGACCATGGTGTCGACGATCTTCGGCGGCCTGCCGCTGATCCTCAGCCAGGGTCCGGGCGCCGAGGCGCGCATGGCGATCGGCTGGGTCGTGTTCGGCGGTCTCGGCCTGGCCGCGATCTTCACGCTGTACCTGACGCCGGTGGTCTATCTCGGCCTCGCCAGACTGTCTCCCGCCCGCGCCAGCGGCGCCGACCGGCTCGACCGCGAGATGGCCCATGCCGAGACCGTCCCGGACACCGCCGAAGGCGGCACGGGGCCAACGACGCCAACACATCCCCAGAGCGCGGGCGGCGACTGACCGGAGCCGGACGGGCCACGGTCAGCCCAGGATCGCCTCCGCCCTGTCAATCTCCGCTCCGGCGTCCCGCATTGCCGTCATCGCCGCGTCGAGCGAGCCGTCGAGGTCGATCGCCCGGCAGGCGTCACTCAGGATGACCGCCGCGAAGCCCGCCTTGCGGGCGTCCAGGACCGACCAGGCGACGCAGAAATCGGTGGCGAGGCCGGCGAAGAACAACCGCCGGAACCCGCGCTCGCGCAGGTAGCCGCCGAGCCCCGTCGGCGTCGTCTGGTCGTTCTCCATGAAGGCGGAGTAGCTGTCTATTTCGCGCCGGTAGCCTTTGCGCACGACAAGTTCGGCCCGGTCCAGCGCGAGGTCGTCGTGCAGTGCCGCCCCCATGGTTCCCTGCACGCAGTGGTCCGGCCAGAGCGTCTGCGGCCCGTAGGGCATGGCGATCCGGGTGAAGGGGCCGTGCCCCGGATGCTGCGAGGCGAAGGAGCTGTGGTCGGCCGGATGCCAATCCTGGGTCACGACCACATGGGCGAAGCGCTCCGCCAGGCGGTTGGCCAGCGGCACCACGGCATCGCCCTCGGCCACGGCCAGCGAGCCGCCAGGCATGAAATCGTACTGAAGGTCGACCAGAACGAGACAGTCGCTCGGGCCGGGTCTGATGGCGGGCATGGCGCACTCCGGGTTGTCGGGGCGAGGCTAGTGGGCGATTTGAGACAGAGCAAACTCACGCGAGCCGATGTTTTCATCTCATCGTGATTTGCTCTACACCCTGCCCGGCCCGGCGTCGATCCGCTCGCCGCCCGAAGGCGTCAGGCCGACGGGAAGGCGCCCCGGGTCCGGTTGGCGAAGGCCACCAGCGACAGCATGACCGGAACCTCCACCAGCACGCCGACCACCGTAGCCAGGGCCGCGCCGGACTCCAGACCGAACAGGCTGATCGCCACGGCGACGGCGAGCTCGAAGAAGTTCGACGTTCCGATCAGCGCGCAGGGGGCCGCGATCGGAAACGGAATGCGCCACGCCCAGGCGGCGGCATAGGCGACCGCAAAGATGCCATAGGACTGCACCAGCAGCGGTGCGGCGATCATCGCGATCACGACCGGCCGGTCGAGGATGATCTGGCCCTGGAACCCGAACAGCAGGACGACGGTCGCCAACAGCCCGATGACCGAGATCGGCTTGACGGCGGCAGTGAACCGGTCGACCGCCGCCTGTCCGCCACGCCCGGCGTGGTGGGTCAGCCGCCAGCGCGTGATCGCCCCCGCCACCAGCGGAATGACGACATAGAGCGCTACCGACAGCAGCAGCGTCTCCCACGGCACGGCAATGTCGGTGACGCCCAGCAGGAACGCCACGATCGGCGCGAAGGCGAAGACCATGATGATGTCGTTCACCGACACCTGGACCAGGGTGTAGTTGGCGTCGCCGCGGGTCAGCTGCGACCAGACGAACACCATGGCGGTGCAGGGTGCTGCGCCGAGCAGGATCAGACCCGCGATGTACTGCTGCGCATCCGCCGGCGCGATCAGGTCGGCGAACAGCACCTCGAAGAACAGGACCCCGAGGGCCGCCATGGTGAACGGCTTGACCAGCCAGTTCACCACGATCGTCACCGCGAGCCCCTTCGGCTTGTCGGCGATGTGACCGAGACTGGCGAAATCGACGTTCACCATCATCGGGTAGACCATCGCCCATATCAGTACCGCCACGAGCAGGTTCACGCTGGCGACCTCGAAGGTGGCCAGCAGCCCGAACAGCTCCGGCATGAACGAACCGAGGGCGACGCCGACGGCGATGCACAGGGCCACCCAGAGCGACAGCCACTTCTCGAAGAAGCCGATCCCCCCGGCGGGGGCGGTCGATGCGGAATCTCCAGTCATCGTATTACTCTGCTGGTTGGAGTTGGGTCATGCGTCGCTGCGGATCAGTCGGTAGTCGCATCATCGACCTGCCGGACCTCGTGCCCCGTTTCCTCGCCCTGCCGAACGCCGAACAGGCCGCAGAGCTCCGGATGGCCGTTGCAGCACTCGTCCGTCAGGAACGAAAGCAGGCGGCGCATGCCTTCGATCTCGACGGCATAGAAGACGTTGCGGCGCATGCGCCACGAGCGGACCAGGCCGGCACGCTCCATCTGCGCCACGTGGAAGGACACGTTCGACGGCGCGAGTCCCGCCTGCTGCGCGATCTCGCCGGCGGCCACGCCGGACGGACCCGCCCGCATGAGGACCCGGTAGATCGTCAGCCGGTTTTCGTGGGCCAGCGCCGCGAGCGCACCGATTGCCTGCTCTTCCAACATTTCAATCCTTCCACTATCATTGAAACATTACACTGATCGGGCAAATGTGCAACCGCCGTCTGACGGATTCTCTCGTCTGGCGAATTCGCTCGGCGGATCTGCGCGCGAGCGTCATGGACGCCCGCCCGACCACGCCTCGAGAAGACGCAGACCACCATACCGGTCCGAACAGCCGGAGCCTGTCGCCCCATCGGTCCGCGATCGGCAGGCGATCGCGGCGAACGTGACGGGAGCTAGTTCCTCGCGGATGGATCCTCGGTTGAATCGAGGACAAGCAGCATCAGGTCGTCGCTCTCGCGAATGGCGTCGTGCAGATCGTCCCAAGGGGTTTCGATCAGACAGCGGTACTCGTCGCCGACCCGCTCCTGCACCGACACCTCGATCCAGGCCCGGGTGCCAGCGAGCTTGATCCGGTAGTGGGTCCCCTGCGCGAGACCGGCCCCACTGGCGAGCCGGGCGCCGGCGATCGACAGGTTCAGAACGCGGGCCTGCGGATCCAGGCTTTCGCCCGCCGCCGTCTCGATCGCCGCGGTGATATCCGTATCGCGCCGTGCGAAACTACGGCGATCCTCAGTCATGGTACCCCTGCAGTCGTGCTGTTGGACGCCCGTCGCGCCGCGACTAGGCGCTATACTCACGCAGTTCCGCCGTCAAGCCCAAGGCTTCCGATCGCGTTCGGTCCACGATCTCGTCCAAGGCCTGAAGTTCCGCCTCCGAGGGACGGCCGCCGGCCGACAGCAGTTGCTCCAGCACCAACGCCTTGTCGGCCAGGAGATTGGCGCCGAAGTTCAGGGACATCCCTTTGATCGTGTGTGCCGTCCGCGCCGACGCCCGCAGGTCGCCGGCCTTCAGGGCGTCGCGAAACTCCTCAAGCGCGTCGTCCAGTCCGTCGGCGAACTTGTCGATCATCGTCGCCACGACCGGCCCCTCCAGCGCCTGGCGGAGAACATCGATCCGCGAGCGGTCGATCGCCGGACTGGCTGCCTCCTCGACGGCGGCGGGCGGGCGGGCCGCAGCGGTGGAGGCTTTCCGGCCCGGTCCGTCCGTCAGTTCGATCAGCAGCCGCTCCAGCGCATCGAAATCGATCGGTTTGGCCTGGTAGGCGTCGAAGCCGAGCGAAAGATAGTGCTCGCGCTGTCCCTCGCCGGCATGGGCCGTGAGCGCCACGATGGCCGGCGCCTCCGCCCCCAGGATCTCGCGGATGCGCTGCGCCGCCTGCTCGCCGTTCATCTCCGGCATCTCGATATCCATCAGGATCACGTCGAAGGGATAGCGACCGGCGACATTCACGGCCTCGATGCCGTTCCCGGCGAGCGTGACTGCGTGACCGATCGTGGTGAGCGCCTTCTCCATGAGGATGCGGTTGATGGAATTGTCCTCAGCGACCAGCAGGTTCAGCGACCGGCCATGTATCATCCGCTTTTCCTCAGCTGGCGTTTGCGGCGCAGCCACCTCCTCGCCGACCAGGGCAGACAGCAGGTCCAATGGCTGGACCGGTTTGTGCAGCACCCGCTCGAAGGCGTCGAACAGGCCCCGGCTACGCCCGTGGCCGACATCGGCGGACGTGGCCAGGATCAGGCGAAGGTCGCGCAGGTCCGGATCCGCCCGCACCGCTTTTGCCAGGTCGACGCCCGTGATATCCGGCATGTGGTGATCGAAAACCGCGACGTCGAACGGCCGGCCGTCGCTCGCCGCCTGTCGGATCAGGGCAAGCGCCTCGCCCGGATCGGTGGTCTCCACGCTTTCCGCCTCCCAGAGAGCCACCTGTCGGCGGAAAATCTCGACGTTGATCGGCATGTCGTCGACGATCAGGCAGTTCAGTCCGCGGATCCGCTCCGGCAGAGAGCTGCGCGCCGGCTGCTTCTCCGCCAGCGCCAGTGGCAGTTCGAGGGTGAAGACACTGCCGGAGCCGTCCTCCGATGTCACGGTGATCTTTCCGCCCATCGCGACTGCGATGCGCTGGCTGATCGCCAGACCGAGTCCGGTGCCGCCATACCGGCGCGAGATGCTCTGATCGGCCTGGGCGAATTCCTGGAAGAGACCGTCGACCTGCGCCTGCGAAATGCCGATCCCGGTATCCGTCACCTCGAACCGCACCCGGTCGCCCTCGCCCGCCGTGACGATCACGGTGACCCCACCCGACGAGGTGAACTTCACCGCGTTGCCGACCAGGTTGAGCAGAATCTGGCGCAGCCGGCTCGCGTCGCCGTGCCGGCGCAGCGGCATCGAGGTGTCGATGAACGCCGCCATGTCGATGCCCTTGGCCGAGGCCTGCGGATAGAACAGGTCGGTCACGCTGGACAGAATGTCGTTCAGCTCGAACACCGTGTCCTCGATATCGAGGGTACCGAACTCCATCTTCGAGAAGTCGAGGATGTCGTTCAGGATGACCAGGAGGTTGTCGGCCGACTGCTTGGCGACCGAGATCATCGAGCGCTGTTCGTCGCCGAGTTCGGCACGCAGCACGAGACCCAGCATGCCGATCAGTCCGTTCATCGGCGTGCGGATTTCGTGGCTCATCATGGCAAGGAACCTGGACTTCGCCTCGTTGGCCCGCTCCGCGGCCTCCTTCGCCCGGGTCACCTCGCTCACATCGGCCAGGGCGAGCATCACGCGCTCGTCGGCGCGGGACAGGCCGGCCTGGTAGACACGCCCCTCACCCACCCCGTCGGCGTCGACGCGTTCGTCGACCTGCAGCCGCTCAATGCCGCCCTCGGTGAACACCCGCACGCAGGCCTCGAACACCTGCTCGTGGATCCGCGGCGCCGCAACGCTGAACCGCTGGCCGTCCAGCCGCCGATCCGACAGGAACACCTCCTCCGCCCGTCGGTTGGCGACGGCGATCACGAAATCCGCCACCGCGCCGTTCTCGTCCTGCACGGGGCGCAGGAGAAGAAGCCCTTCGGTGCTGCTGTCCATGATGGCGTCGAACGCGTCGGACTTGTTGTCCGCCGGCGTGTTGAAGCAGACGAGGATCGGACGGCCGTCCTCCTCGACCGGAAGAATCAACCGTTCCCACAACAGGACACCGCTGGCGTGGCTGGCCCGGTGCAGGGTGTAGAGCGGAAGGCGGTCCGCCAGGACCTGCCGGTACTTAGCCTCGAAGAATCGGCCGACCTCACTGTTGAAGTCGGCGGTCGACCGTCCCGTCATGTCGAAACCGGAGGCGCGCGCGATGCCCACGCCGTAGTGGCGATACCGGAAGCCCGACTCCTCCGGTGCCAGCACCAACAGGTTGGACGCGATCAGCGCCCGGGTTGCCGGGTCGAAAGCCGAGAACGGCGGCAGTCGATCCGCGTCGGCAAGGTCGATCCATTCCCGGTACAGGCCCCGGATCGTCCGGTTCTCGACCAGCCGGTCGATCGCGTCACGGATCTCGGTATGAAAAACCACATCGTCGCTCCGCGCTGATACGCGCCTACACTACGGCGGGCGACCGCTGGGCGAAAGCCTGCGCGCACCGGAATGCGCGCTGGAATGATCGCATTGGACGCGGGCAGTTCGCGCCCCCGGACGAACCGGAATCGCTTTGCTCTGTCCCCGGACCTAGAAGTCGATCAACGGTTCAGATCGCTCCGACCGGAAGCGATAGCGCTCACCGGACATCGCAGAGCGCCTTCGCCACGGTCCAGCCGGAGCGGAGGTCGTCGGCGACGCGGGGCAGCGTGGTCGGCGTGAACCTCGGCTCCGCGTCGCCTGTAGGGGGCGGAGCGCCGATGATGTCCAGGACCGCCAGCATCGACACCGGGTGAGCGGTGAAGGACCGCCCGCGACGCACCGAGCCGGCAACATGGACGCCGATCACCCGGCCCCGGGCATCGAACACCGGCCCCCCGCTGAGTCCGGACAACGGCCGGGAATCGTCGGGGAACCGCTCGATCTCCGCCCAGACGATGACCGGTTCTCGGGTGCTGTAACGACCCCGCACGTTCATGACCCGCATCCCCATCATCCGCGACCGCATCTCCCCCGGAACCCCGCGCGGAAACCCGACGTGATAGGCGGTGTCGCCGGGTCGCGGCACGCTGTCGGCGAACCGGACGGCGGGACCGGTGCGGGCGAGATCCATGACGGCGACATCGGCTCCCGGATGGATCGTCACGCCGCGGGCGCGAATCCCGCGCCCCCGGTCGTCGAGCACGCCAACCACATCGCATCCGTCGACCACGTGGCGCGCGGTCATCCAGGTTCCGTCGCCGACGGCGAAGGCGGTGCCGCTGCTGTCCCTCTTCTCGCCGACCGCGATGGAGATCACAGGCAGACTGGCCCAGTCGTCGCTCACCGGGGCCGGTACCGGTCGTCGGACAGAAGCGTCTGGCGCGCGGGCGGCCGGCGGGCGGATCGCGGGCGGCGCATCGGCGGAAGGCGGATCCTCGAACAGGGCGGAGAGGATCGAGATCGCCGCGACGAGCAGCACCCCGAGCAGCCCGATCCTGTCATTGCCAAGCCGCATGGCTCAGCCCGACACCGCCGCCGCGTTGATCACGGCCACCGACAGCTTCACCGCGGAGACGAGGATGGCGGCACCGATCTCGTTGGCCTCGATCCTGTGCCACAGTCCGCCGAGCAGCGCCTCCACCAGCCGGACCACGGCCAGTTGCAGGAGCAGGGCGACCACGCCCCAGACAACGATGTCGAGGACGTTGATGCTGACCGCCATGCAGGCCGCCAGCGGGACGGCGAGACCGAGCAGCGCGCCGGAATAGGAGATCGCGGCGGCCGTGTTGCCCGCCTTGATGAGCTCGACCTCGCGGATCGGCGTGATCTTCTCATACAGCCAGGCGCCCACCGCCAGCATGGCCAGGGTGACCGTCAGATGCAGGACGAGATACGGCAGACCGGTCAGCAGGGAATCGATCACGGCTTGCATGAGACTTGGCCTCCGACCGGCGGGCTCCCGCGCCCAGAGATAGGGTTACCGCGCCCAGAGATACAGGGCGGCGAAACTGAACGTGGCCGAGAACACGGCCGTCGCGGCGGCGACACGCAGGATCATCGGGCTCTTCTTCGGCTCGCGCGCGCGCTCGAAAGCCTGCTCGATCTCAAGACGCTCGAGCATCGCGATGATGGTGCCGATGGCGTCGCGATGGGGCGACGGCATGTGCGCGAACTGCACACCGACGGTCTCCCCGTCGCTCTCGACCCGGACCACCCGGCCGCGCACGACGACCCGGATATCCGCCCCGCCGGCCTTGCACACCAGCAGGCCGCGGAACTCCGCGCCGAGGTGTCGCACCTCGGGCGGGGCCTTCATCCGGACCCCGCCGGAGGAGATGTCGAGGACGCGGCAACGCTGGCGCTCGACGTTGATCCCCGTCCGATGCGCGATATAGCGATCGTGCTCACGCCGCTCGGGCCCACCCGAGAGGTCGCTCGAAAGGCTCGAGGCCCCACGATAGGCGTCGGTCTCTATAGCAGCCATGGAAAACGCCGCACGGTTGTCGCCACCAGGTTGTCGGGGACAGAAGCTAGCATCACCGTGAGGCGACCGCTACGTGCCCGATCGCCCCTGCGCAACCGCCCGAGACCGCCGCCCGAGACCGCTGCCCGAGACCGCCGCCCCGCTCCCGTCGGTCAGAGGTCGAGGCGGGCCTCCGCCCGGCCGTCGCCGATGGCCGCGGCGACCGCCTCTACGATCTCGCGCGTTCCGGAGCTGCCGCCGTATTCCGTCGGCACCAGCCCGTTGTCGTCGAATGCGATCTCCACCGCCTTGTCCAGCACCCGTGCCGCCCGGCTGCAGTCGGCGACGCCGTGGGTGTCGCCGAGCCACTCCAGCATCATCGCTGCCGAAAGCAGGGTTGCGGTCGGGTTCGCCAGCCCCTGACCGGCAATGTCCGGGGCGCTGCCGTGGCACGGCTGGAACACCGCGTGGCGGGCGCCGATGTCGGCCGACGGCGCCATGCCCATGCCGCCCATCAGCCCGGCACCGAGGTCGGACAGGATGTCGCCGAACATGTTCTCGGTGACCAGGACATCGAACATCCACGGCCTGCGGACCATGTTGAGGGCGCAGGCGTCGACGTACATGTACTGCCGGTCGTCGGCGCCATGGCGGTCGGCCACCTCGTCGAAGATCTGTCGGAAGTAGTAGAAACCGCCGATCACGTTGGCCTTGTCGACGCAGGTCACCTGGCCGGAATACCCGCGCTCCCGACGCTTGGCGCCCAGCGCGAAGGCGAAATCGAACAGGCGCTCGGAGCCGGCGCGGGTGATCGTCTGGGTGTCGTGGGCGGCGGTCGGCCGGTCGGCCGGTCCGTCGTAGACGGTCTTTCCGCGGCCGGCGAACAGGCCCTCGGTACTCTCGCGGATCAGCACGAAGTCCAGATTCTGCGCCCGCGGGTCGCCGAGCGGCACGGGCGCGCCCGGAAGGGTGCGAACCGGCCGCACGCCGGCGAACAGGTCGAACGTCTCGCGCAGGTCGAGCTGCGGCGCGATCTCGCGGCCGTCGGGATAGCGGATGCTCGGCATGCCCATGGCGCCCAGCAGGATGGCATCGGCCTTGTCGGCGCGGGCTAGCGCCTCTTCCGGCAGCGCCGTCCCGGTCTCCTTGTAATGCGCCGCACCCGCCGCCTCGGAGCGGAAGCGCAGGTCGAAACCGCCGATCCGCTGTTTCAGGCTGTCCAGAATCGTCACCGTCGGATCGATCACCTCGGGCCCGATCCCGTCCCCCGGAAACACCGAGATCTCGAAGGCGGTATTGGCACTCATGGCGGTTATCCTCCCTTGCGTTTCGTGCGCCGGTCCGGCGGGCGGCGCATGGTGGCGCGCGGGACCGGCGACGGCAAGTCGCTTCAGCCCATAAGTCCCTGGTACAGGAGGCGGAGCGCAAGCAGGGTGAGCAGGATCTTGAAACCGGTGCGGAATCGGGCTTCGGGAATGCGGGTGACGATCTGGCGGCCGACCAGGGTGCCGAGGAATCCGCTCGCGATCATCAGCGCCACCAGCGGCAGCCAGGGCGCGTAGGCGAAACCGACGGCGGCGAACGCGGCGACCTTCAGCGCGTGCTTCAGCGTCATGCAGGCGGCGAAGGTGCCGATGGTGGCGTAGCGGTCGCCGAGGCGTTCCGGCGACAGGAAGGGGGCGAGAAACGGACCCGTCGCGCCGGCGAACATGGTGATGAACGCGGTCGCCGCGCCGATGCCGATGAATCCGCGGTCCGGCACCCGGTAGCGGCCGAGAGCCGGCATCCAGGTGGTGGCCAGCACGAACCCGCCGACGACGATCTGCAGCGCCTCGCGCGGCAGGCGCACGGCGACCAGGGCGCCAGCGGTGACACCGACAACCGCGCCCAGCACGAACCACAGCACGATGGGACGGCGGATATAGCGGTTGAACAGGACCGCGCGGCCGCTGTTCGAGCCGAGCTGGACAAGCCCGTGCACCGGGATCAGGGCCGCGGGCGGCACCACGCTCGCCATCGCCGCCACCATCAGAAGGCCGCCGCCAAGGCCCAGGGCGGCGGTCATGAGCGACGTCACGAAGCTGAGCGCGACGAGGGACAGCGCCACGACGCCGTCCAGGGGCGCCGGAACGATCAGGACGAGGAGCTGGTCCACGGACGGTCCCGGCGGATCAGTCGAGCGCCGCCGCCCGTTTCATCTCGTCGAGGTGGGAATCGCATTTCGGCAGGTTGGCGAGCACCCGCGGCCGGGCCGCATCCGGATCGTTCTCGATGATCGTCGTCACCTCGATCGTGCGCATCACCACGTCGCGCTGGAAAGCCGCCTCGTACTGCTTGTGCGAGTAGCCGCGCTCGCCCAGGGCGGCGAACACGTCGAGAAAGGCCTGGCGCTTCGGCTCGTTGGCCTCCAGGGGCAGGTCGAGTTCGGTCATCGCCGCCTGGTAGAACGCCACGCAGGACGCGGCGATGCCCATCAGGTCGCTCTCCCGCTCGCTCAGGGGAGCCACGTTTCCGGCATTGTTCCCGGCAGCGGCCATCGGCGCCCAGGCGAGACCGACGGCGATTACGAGGGCGACGGCGGAGAACGGACGCATCATCTTTGACATCGCAAGGGCCATATCGGTGCTTTCCCACGGCTTTACGCCGGGCAATAAACACGCATATCCCTTGCGTCACAACCCGCCGGCGCGGCCGGCGCATCGAAGGAGCAGACATGACCGACGCCGCAGTCGCCGCCGCCCAGGACGCCGTCCGGGCTCTGAGGTCCCGCATCGAGACGCTGGACGACAACGAGCTCGACCTGATTTTCCGCGAGGCGCGCACGTTCAACGGCTGGCAGGATCGCGAGATCCCGGACGCGCTGCTTCGCACCCTGTTCGACATCACCAAGATGGGGTCGACGTCGGCCAACAGCTCGCCAATGCGCCTGGTGTTCGTCAAGACCGAGGCGGGCAAGGAACGCCTGAAGCCCGCATTGTCGGCCGGCAACCTCGACAAGACCATGTCGGCGCCAGTCTGCGCCATCATCGGCCATGATGTCGACTTCTGGAAGCGCATGGACTTCCTGTTTCCGCATCGGGACATGACCGGCCCGTACAAGGACAATCCCTCGGCGGCGGAAACGGCTGCGTTCCGCAACGGCACGCTGCAGGGCGCCTACCTGATGATCGCCGCGCGCGCCCTCGGGCTCGACTGCGGGCCGATGTCCGGGTTCGACCAGGCCAAGGTCGACGCCGAGTTCTTCGCCGGCACCTCGATCAAGTCGAACTTCCTGTGCAACCTCGGCTACGGCGACCCGGCCAGCGTTTTTCAGCGCCTGCCGCGCTTTGCATTCGAGGATGTTTGCAGCATCGTATGAGCGGACGGGAGCATAGGCGGATGGAATAGGCCGGTCCTCGCCGCCGTCCCTATGCCGAGCCCCGAAACCTCTGGCCCGCCCCCAGGGCAGCCGTTTGGAGAGTGATCGTGCGTAAGGTCCTCATTGCGATCGTCGGACTGGTCGTCGTTCTGGTCGCCGCCGTGCTGGTGGTGCCGAGCCTGATCGACTGGAACGGATACAAACCGGAAATCCAGGCCGCCGCCCGCGACGCCACCGGCCGCGAACTGAAGATCGACGGCGATCTGTCGCTGTCGATCCTGCCGTCGCCCACGCTGTCCGTCGCCAATGTGAGCCTGGCCAACATCGACGGCGGCTCGGCACCGGAGATGGCGAGCCTCGACTCCCTGGACGTTGCGGTGGCGCTGGTGCCGCTGTTGTCGGGCGAGATCCGGGTGACCTCGGTGACACTGGTCAAACCGGTGATCGTGCTGGAGACGCTGGCCGACGGCCGCGCAAACTGGATCTTCGACGGAGCGACCGAAGACGACGGCGCCGGATCGGCGGCGGTATCGCCCGACGGAGGAAGCGGCGCCGGCCCGGCCCTGGCGGTCGATGAGGCGGTGATCGAGGATGGTCGGGTGCTGTACCGCGACGCCGTCACCGGCGCCACGCACGTGCTGTCCGACATCAACGTCGAGATCTCCGCCGGCGGCCTGCAGGGTCCGTTCGAGATCGAGGGCGGAGTCGGGTATCAGGACATCCCGTTGACCCTGGACGCATCGATCGGCGCCCTCGACGCCGGCCGGGCGACGGCGGTGAAGCTCTCCGCCTCCGGCCAGGACGGCGCGGTCGAACTCTCGGTCGCGGGGACGATCGACATGGACGCCGGACCGAGCTTCAAGGGACGCGTCGACGTCTCGGCGCCCGACCTGTCCAAGGCCGGCGCCCTGGCCGCCGCGTTCGGCGCGCAGCCGCCGGCCGGCCTGCCGACCAGCGGCGTCGCACTCGGTACCGATGTCGAGGGATCTCCGAGCGCCGTTTCGGCGCGCAACCTGACGCTCACCCTCGGCGACTCCCGGTTCCAGGGCGAGGCGACCGCCGCGCTCGACCCCCGGATCGACGTCTCCGCCACCCTGACCGGCAACCGCCTGGATCTCGACGCCCTGCTGCCCGCCGGGTCCGGGGGCGCTTCCGACGCCTCGAACCAGGCGCCGCCCCAGTCATCGGCCGCGACCGGCGCTGCCCCAGCCACCGCGCAGGAGCCGGCGCTGCCGACCGACATCCAGGCCCGGATCGACCTGAAGATCGACGCCGTCCAGTACAACGGCGCGGCGATCCGCAACGTCCAATTCGACGCCTCGCTGCGCGACGGGGTCGGCGACCTGCGGCTGGCGACCGCTCAGCTGCCGGGCGGGACCGATGTGACCGTCATCGGCGGGGTCGAAAACGGACCGGCGCCGACCTTCGTCGGACGGCTGGAGGCCGCCTCCGACAACCTGCGCGCCACCCTCGACTGGCTCAAGGTCGATCTCGCCGGCGTGCCGGCCGACCGTCTGCGAAAGGCGGTGGTCAGCGCCGCGATCCGCGCTTCGGGCGACGAGGTGCAGGTCTCCGACTGGACGATGGAACTCGACGCCACCAAGGCCCAGGGCGGGCTGACCCTGGCCCTGCGCGATCGGCCGGCCTTCGGGCTCAGCCTTGCGGTCGACCGGATCAATGTCGACGCCTATCTGCCGCAGACCGCCGCGCCGTCCGATGCCGCATCCGGAGGCGGCACCGGCGATCAGGCGGGTGGCGATCAGGCGGGCGGCGGCGGTTCGAGCGGCAGCGACGCGGGCGCCCCCGCCGACGCGCTCGCCGTGCTCGACACCTTCGACGCCAATGTCGACCTTCGCATCGGCGAAGCGACCGTGGGCGGCATCGCCATCGCCGACGGCCGGCTCGACGCGCTGCTGCAGGACGGCACCCTCACCCTGCGCAACGCCGCCGTGGGCGATATCGCCGGGGCGGCGGGCAAGGTCTCCGGCAGCCTGAACAACGCCGCCGGCCAACCCTCCGTCGACCTGACCTTCGATCTCTCGGTCAAGGATGCCGACCGGTTCGCGCGGTTGCTGTCGGCCGACTCGCCGGTGCCCGCGGCACAGCTCGGAACAGTCTCGCTCAAGGGCTCGGCGAAGGGCGACATGCGCGACGTCGCCCTCGACGTGCGGCTCGCCGTGGCCGGCGGGACCGTCGATCTGAAGGGCAGCGCCCAGCCGCTGACCACGCCGCCGACCGTCACGGCGACCTATCAGGTGAACCATCCGGACACCAACCGGCTGGTTTCCACCCTCGCCCCGGGCGCGCTGGACGGGTTCGGCAAGCTCGGCACCCTGCTGGTGAACGGCGAGATCCGCACCCGCGACGACGGGCGCTACGCCAACAAGATCGCCGCCTATACCGCCGGCGGCCGGTTCGAGCTGGTCGGCAACGTCGATCCGTTCGCCGCCACGCCGGACGTCAACATGAAGGTGGTGCTCACCCATCCGGACGCCGCCCAGGCGATCCGCCTGGCCGCCCCCGACTACAAGCCACGCGGCGGCAATCTCGGCGGCTTCGAAGCCTCGACGCTGTTCAAGGGACCGGTGGACGCGCTCGCATTGTCCGAGACAACGGTGAAGGCCGGCCCGATCGCGATCACCGGCGACGGCTCTATCGCCAGCGACGGCGAGCGCCCCTTCGTGAAGCTGGTCCTGACCTCGAACCGGATCGCGATCGATCCGTGGCTGCCGCCGGACCAGGCGACACCCCAGGGCGCCGCCCCGGCCGCGCCCCCCGCCGGCGGGACCGCAGCGGGCGGCGGCTGGTCACGCGCGCCGATCGACACGTCCGCCCTGTCGACGGTCGATGCCGACGTGACCATGGCCATCGAGGCGATCGAATACGGCAGCTATGTCGTCGATCACGCGCAACTCGCGGCCGTGCTGAAGGACGGGCGGCTGGATGTCTCCAAGCTCGCGGGTGGTATGTTCGGCGGCACGTTCGACATGACGGCGATGCTGGCAGACCGGCCGACGCCCGAAGCGGCTCTGACGGTGAAGGTGCGCGACGCCGACGTCCGCCAGGCCGCCCAAACCGCCGCCGAGACCGACATCGTCAGCGGCATCCTGACCTACGACACCGATCTGACCGCCAAGGGCGGCTCGGAGTACGAGCTGGTGTCAAACCTGAACGGCACAGGCAGCTTCAGGGTGGCCGATGGCACCGTCCAGGGCTTCGATCTTCAGTCGTTCTCGAACCGACTGCGGGAGCTGAACGGGGCCACCGATTTCCTCGACCTGACCCAGCGCGCGCTGTCGGGCGGCGAAACCCGGTTCCAGGCGCTGACCGGTACCTATGTCGTCAAACAGGGAGTGCTGCGTTCCAATGACGTTGCCCTGGAGGCGGACGCCGCCCGTGGAACCGCAACGGCCGTCATCGACCTGCCGCCGCGCCAGCTCGACGTCAACGCCCGGGCCACGCTGACCGATCACCCGAACGCGCCGCCGGTGGGCATGAGGCTGGTCGGTCCGTTCGACAACCCGCGCCAGATCCTCGATGTCGACGAGATGCAGCGCCACATCGTCCAACAGGTCGGCACGCGGACCCTCAAGCAGCTCGACAAGAGCGGGACGGTCGAGAAGATCGACAACCTGCTGAACGGTAAGCCGCCGACCGGCGGTGCGGCGGGCGGCGACCAGGGAAGCGGGTCCGCCGATCCGCAGAAGCAGCTCGAGGACGCGGCCAAGGGCCTGCTCAAGGGGCTGCTGAACCGGTAGGCGGAGAGCCGCCCGATTTTTCGGACGGAGGCGGCCGACACCGCCTCCGTGTCGAGCGACGATCCGCCTTCAGGTGCCGGCGGTCATCGGCGCGCCCAGGCGTCGCAGCGTGGCGATGATGCTGAGCGCGGTGATCTTGCCGGTCTTCGGGTTCTCCACGGTCGGCACGTTCTCGATGGTCATGGTGAAGCGGGCGCTGTCGGCCTCCACCGTGATGGTATGGGTGTTGCGCGTCACCTCAGGATCGGCCCAGATCTCCAGCTTCGTCGCATCCGGACCGATCCCGGCGAGCGACAGGGCGGCAGCGACGTTGACATTGGCCGGGAAGCCGGTCGCGCCGTCGCGGGCCGAGCCGTCGAACACCTTCTTCGCGGTGTTGAGGCCGTCGAGCGCGATGTTGTTCTCCACCAGATAGGGCGCGCCGGCGAGGCCGCCCGGCGGCTTGCGGGTGACGAGGCGAACCTCGGAGATCTCGCCCTCGGCCGCGGCCCGAACCGCGTCCAGCCCGATCAGCGCGCCGGTCGGCACGACGATCCGCGCCCCGGTCCGCCGGGCCCGATCGACCAGATCGTCATGGCGCAGCAGCGCCCCGACGCTGATCGGCAGGAAAACCCGGCCACGCTCGACGGCCGGCCCCGCCACATCGGCGAACACGGCAGCCGGCGCGCACTCGACGACCACATCGGCGCGGTCCGCCAGCTCGCCGAGCGGTACAACCGGCACCTCCGCCTGGAAGCCGGCCATGTTGGCGCGGGCCTTCTCGGCGTCGCGGGCCGAAACCGCCACGAGCTTCAGTCCTTCGATCCCACCGCTGTCCAGTGCGGCGGCGACCTTCTGGCCGATGGCGCCGAATCCTCCGATCCCGACCGTCAGCGGCGATGATGGCGATGTTGACACGTGGTTCTCCTCGTCCAAGGTTGGGCGCTGTCGTAGCCCCGGTGTATCGCCCATGTCCAGCCGTCGATCCGCTCCCGCCCGCCCGCTCCGCGCGCTGCTCGCCACGGCGGCGCTGCTCGTCGGTGGCCTGGCCTTGGGCGGCATGGCCTTGGGCGGCCTGATCTCGGCCGGACTGACCTCGGGTAGCGCGGCGGCGCAGACACAAGCCGCGGCCCAGACGCCGTCGGCACCGCCCTGCCGGCAGGCGGTGCTCGTCGTGGCGGGCGGTGCGGGAAGCGGGACGGACCTGATCGCCCGCGCCGTCGCCGACGCCGCCAACCGTGCGGGCATCAAGCCGCCGCTCCGGGTCCGCAACATCGACGGCAACAGCGGCATCGACGGCGCTCGCACCGTGATGGAAGCGCCGGCCGACGGCTGCATGATGCTGGCCGCGCACCAGGGTCTGCTGACCAACTTCCTGACCTGGAAGGCGCCATTCGCCTGGCACGAGTTCCGCCACGTGGCGCTGTTGACGCGCACGCCGATGGTCCTGGTCGCCCCGACGGGCGCGCCCTACACGGACGCGCTGGAGATGTTCGAGACCGCACGCGACATACCGGTGACCGCCGCGGTCGGGCCGGGCACGGTCGGCGAGTTCGCCATGCGGGCGATGGCCAAGGCGATGGCGGTCGACCTCGACTACGATTCGATCAGCGGCGCGCGCGACCGGCTCAAGGCACTGCTGGCGGATGAGGTGGACGTCATGCCGGTGCCGACGGCGCTGGCGAGACGGCTGCGCGAGACCCAGCAGGTGCGGCCGCTCGCGGTGACCGACCGGGAAGCGAGCACCGTACTCCCCGACCTGACAACGCTGCGCGACCAGGGCGTGCCGTTCGACTACGCCATCGAGATCGGCATTCTGTTGCCGGGTGCGGCCTCCGAGGAACTGGCGGCGCGGCTGGCCGGCGACCTGGAGAAAGCGCTGGCCGACCCCGCCCTTCGGACGGCGCTGGCGGCATTCGACGTGCGCGTCGAATACCGCGCGCTGACGCAGTACACGATCTACTGGGAGAACCTGATGGCGTCCTGGCGCGAGATCGCCGTCGAGGCCGGATACGACCGCGCCACCCGGTAGCGCGCCGGGCGGATCCACCGCCCACCATGTGGACGGTTGATTGACACGCCTGACCGTGCGGCTATGTAGGTGGCACGGTTGCGGCTTCGAAATCCGCCGAACGGCGGGGAACGGACCGCGACACAGACAGTCCGAAGACACATCCAGCCAATCAACAGGACGAACAGGGGACTCGACCTATGACAGTCAAATCGACCCTTCTCGCGGCGGCAGCCGCCGCCGTCGTTGCCGGCGCGGCCTTCGCCTCCGCCCCGGCATCGGCCGCCGATATCAACTGCCGCACCGCCAAGCTGATCGTTCCGTGGGGTGCCGGCGGCGGCACCGACGTCATCTTCCGTCAGTTCGTCGAGGCGGTGAACGAGGCCGGCGCCGAGCCGGAGCTCCAGGTCGTGAACATCGGCGGCCAGGGCGGCAACAAGGGCGCCAAGGAAGCGGTCAAGGCGAAGCCGGACGGCTGCACCCTGTTCGCCATCCACCAGAGTGCGCTGACCAGCTTCTTCACCGGCCGCGTGGACTTCACCTGGGATGCGTTCGAGCCGGTCGCCATGCTGACCCGCACCCCGGCGATCTTCGGCGCCAACCCGGACGTTCCGTACAACAACGTCAAGGAACTGGTCGCCTACGCCAAGGAGAACCCGGGCAAGGTGAACGCCGGCGGCACGCTCGGCTCGACCAGCCACTTCGTCTACCTGCTGCTGGAAGACGCGGCCGGCATCAAGTTCAACCACGTCTCCTATGACGGCACCCGCCAGCGCATGACGGCCCTGCTCGCCAAGAATATCGACACCGGCGAGATCAACCTGGCCGCGGCGAAGAAGTACATCACCTCGGGCGAGCTCAAGGCGCTGGGCATCACCACCGCCGAGCGCAACCCCGAGATCCCGGACGTGATGACCGTCACCGAGCAGGGCTACGACATGATCTACGGCACCGACCGTGGCGTCATGCTGCCGAAGGGCGCGTCGAAGGAGATCGTCGATCACTACGCCAAGCTGTTCGAGGCGGCGGCCAAGAACCCGAAGGTGATCGAGGCGATGGCCGCCAAGGGCACGGCGGTCAACTACCTCGACCCGGCGGCGGCGACCGCGTACTGGACGGACACGTTCAACACCTGGGGCCGGATCGCCAAGGAAGTCGGCATCTACAAGGCCGGCAGCTGATCCAGACCTGAACCGCGTCGGGCGCCGGCATTCGTGCCGGCGCCCGTTTCATTTGGTACATTCCACGACAGGAATTCGCACGGGATTGGGGGGAAAGGACATGTCGGTGAACCGCGACACCATCGTCGCCATCGTTCTGCTGGCGTTCTGCGGCGTGCTCTGGCACGCGTCCTACGACATCGAGATCACCAATTACGGCACCATGGCCAGCACCGTCTGGCCGCGGATCATCATCGTCGCAATCGCCCTGTTCTCGGCCGTTCTGCTGGCGACCTCGCTGACAGCCCGCGAAGACGGCACGGAAGAGGCACAGCCGCTGCCTCTGCACCGGCGCTACCGCAACGCCGGCTTCATCTACGCCCTGTTCCTGCTGTTCCTCGTCACCCTGCCGGTGCTCGGCATGCATCTGGGCGGAGCGCTGTTCGTGTTCCTGGCGCTGACCGCCCTCGGGCGGCCGACGCCGAAGCTGATCGCCGTGCATGCGGCGGTCGCCGTCGTCTCGATCGGCGTGATGTGGTCGATCTTCACCTTCGGCCTGCGGGTGATTCTCCCGCAGGGCGAAATCCTGCCGATCTGAGGGGGCCGCGCGATGATCATCGAGAACGTCCTGTTCGCCTTCCAGGAGGTTTTTCACTGGAAGAACCTCGGCCTGATGGTGCTCGGCACAACCGCCGGCCTGATCGCCGGTTCGATCCCGGGTTTCACCATCACCATGGCGGTGGTGCTCACCCTGCCCTTCACCTTCGGCCTGTCGCCGGTGGAGGGACTGTCGACCATGATCGGCGTGTTCGTCGGCGGCCTTTCCGGCGGCCTGATGTCGGGCATGCTGACCGGCATTCCCGGGACACCCTCCTCGATCGCCACCACCTTCGACGGCTTTCCGATGGCCCGCAAGGGCCGACCGGGCCTGGCCCTGGGCCTCGGTGTCTGGTCGAGCTTCTTCGGCGGGATCCTGAGCGCGGTGTTGCTGGTCACCCTGGCGCCGAGCCTCGCCAAGATCGGCCTGGAGTTCGGGCCGTGGGACTACTTCGCCCTCGTGCTGTTCGCGCTCACGATTACCGCCAGCCTGTCCGGCGAGACGCTGATTAAGGGTATCATCGCCGGACTGCTCGGTCTGTTCGTCGCTGCGATCGGCGAGGATGAGATCAACGGCGTCGCCCGCTTCACCTTCGGCAGCGAGACGCTGGAGAGCGGATTCGACTTCCTGCCGGTGCTGATTGGCCTGTTCGCTTTCAGCCAGCTCCTGTCCGACGTCCAGGACACCGACAAGGCACGCCGACCGCTCATGGAAGGGGTCGAAGCCAAGGGTATCCGGGTCGAGCATCTGGCGGCCATCCGCATGATCTTCTCGCGCTGGGTCAACCTGGTGCGCTCCTCGGTGATCGGCGTGTTCACCGGCGTGCTGCCGGCCGCCGGCGGGTCGATCTCCAACATCCTGGCCTACGACCAGGCCAAGAAGGCGTCGAAGACGCCGCAGGATTTCGGGACCGGCACCCCGGACGGCATCATCGCGCCGGAATCCTCGAACAACGCGACGGCCGGCGGCGCGCTGATCACCATGATGGCGCTCGGCATTCCGGGCGACGTGGTGACGGCGGTGATGCTCGGCGCACTGCTGATCCACAACGTGCAGCCGAGCCCGAGCTTCATCACCGACAATCCGGACCTCGCCTACGCGATCTTCATCGCGTTCTTCCTGGCCCACTTCATCATGATCGCCATGCAGGCGTTCTGCCTGCGCGCGTTCCTGCTGGTGGTGCGCATCCCGATGTACATGCTGGCGGCGGTGATCCTGGCCTATTGCGCGATCGGCGTATTCGCCCTGAACAACATCGCGGACGACATCTGGACGCTCTTCATCTTCGGGCTGATCGGCTACGGCATGAAGCTGCTTGGCTTCCCGCTGGCGCCCATGATCCTCGGCGTGGTGCTCGGCCACGTGGCCGAACTGAACCTCAGCCGGGCGATCTCGCTGTCGGGCACCACCGACCAGTTCCTCCTGGACATGGTGCAGCGGCCCTGGGCGCTGTTCTTCCTGATCGTGGCCGCGTTCTCGATCGTGTTCCCCTGGTATCAGAAGGCGCGGGACACCGCGCGCTGGACCCTTGCCTACCTGCCGGCGCTGATGCTCTGCCTCGCCGTGCCGCTGGCGATGATGGAAGGCTGGCCGCGCACGCTGATCGCGGTGGTATTGGCGCTGGGTGCGGTTTATCTTCTGGTCCAGAGTGCGCGTCGGGGATGGACGATCGGTTCCTCCGACACCGCCTGATCCTGCCTGTCGGCCGAGCGGAATTCATCTCCGCGCAGGCCAGTCACCCGCAAGCCCCTGGGGAGCGTCATGTCGCGTTTCGAGATCAAGCACCCGTACCTGCTGTTCCTGGGCGACGCCCCGGACCAGCTCGCCGCCAAGACCGCGAACGGCGTGAAGGTATGGCGCCCGGACTGGTGCCTGGGGCAGTTCCGCTTCCCGGACTGCAAGGCCGATCTCGGGCTCCCCGACATGAGCATCGAGGATGCGGCCGCGGCCGGCGTCAAGACCGTGATCCTCGGCGTCGCCAACCGCGGCGGCTTCATCCCCGAGACCTGGATCGTGGAACTGGTCAAGGCGCTTAACCTGGGCATGGACATCGCCTCCGGCTTGCACACCCGGATCACGACGATTCCGGCGCTCAAGGAGGCGGCCGCCGCCAACGGCCGCGAGCTGTTCGACGTCCGCCACCCGACCCGCGACTACCCGGTGGCCAGCGGCGTGCCGCGCGCGGGCAAGCGCCTGCTGACCGTCGGCACCGACGTCTCCGTCGGCAAGATGTTCACCACCCTGGCCATCGAGAAGGAGATGCGGGCGCGCGGCATGAACGCCGATTTCCGCGCCACCGGCCAGACCGGCATCTTCATCGCCGGCTCGGGCCTGTCGGTCGACGCGGTGATCGCCGATTTCATCTCCGGCTCGATCGAGTGGCTGGCGCCCGAGAACAGCGACGACCACTGGGACCTGATCGAGGGTCAGGGCTCGCTCTACAACGTCTCCTATTCCGGCGTGACCCTGGGCCTGATCCACGGCAGTCAGGCCGACGCCCTGGTGATGTGCCACGAGATCGGCCGGCCGCACATGCGCGGCCTCCCGGACTATCAGGTGCCCGAGATCCCGGTGGCGATGGAGACCATCCTGCACATGGCTAAGATGGTGAACTCCGACGTGAAGTTCGTTGGCGTGTCGCTGAACACCTCCAACGTCTCCGCCGAGGAGGCAGAGGCCTTCAAGCGCAAGACCGCCGAGGAGACCGGCCTGCCGGTGGTCGACCCGCTCAAGGACGGCGTGGCGCCGATCGTCGACAACCTGACCGCCTCCTGACGGCGTGTCGCCCGGCGGGGTGAGCGCCATCGCCGACCTGCTGCGCCCGGTCCTCGAGGATCGGGCGCGGACACGCCGGACCGTCACCTATGCCGATCTCGCCCGCGCCGCCGGCGTGCCGTCGCCCCATACCGTACACAAGACCGCCGAGGCGCTGGAGTTCCTGATGGCCGCCGACGCCGAGGCCGGCCGTCCCCTGCTCGCCGCAATCGCGGTGTCCAAGGCCCGCAACGGACTGCCCGCCCCCGGTTTCTTCCAGACCGCCGCGGAACTCGGTCTGTACTTCGGACCCGACCACGGCCCCCAGGCCGCCACCTACCACGCGCTGGAGCTGGAGAAGGTCTGGACGGCGTTCGCCTGAGCGTCCCGACGCGCGCCTACCGGGTCGCATCGGCCCACAGGTGCAGGGCGCCGAGCTGGCTGAGGATCCGGTAGACCCCGGCGATGGCGGCATCCGCCCGCGACCGCTCCATGCCCTCGCCGGCCAGCGCGGCGCGAACCGCGCCGACGCTCGGTCCCGCCTTGAGCAGCGGCAGCACCCGGCACTCGTCATCGGAGAACCGGGCGCCACGCGTCAACTTCATGCCGCCATAGGGCATGGTGATCTCGACCACCCGACCGGCCGCCCGCGACAAGGCTTCGAACGCCGCCGTACCCAGCGCCCCGGGCATCAGCCGGGTCGCGTCCTCGGTCAGCAGGGCGGCGGGCTCGACCGGCGCGCGCGCTCGCGAGACGGCAAAGACCTGGTGGATGTGCAGGATGCCCCGCAGCCATTCGCTCACCTGCGCCCGGTCGATCATCGACAGCGAGCGGACCTGGGCCTTGAGCGCGTCGGTCGGCATCAGCGGTACCGGGTCGTAGAGGAACGGGCACACGAAGCCCCGGATCGTCAGGCCGGCGGCCTGCAGCAGCCTCTCGAGTTCGGCGATGTCGAACGCCCGGTCGTTCGGGTTCAGGTAGCGATCGGCCAGCTCGATCGTGTCGCTTTTACCGAGGTCCGCCAGATGCGGGTTCTTGGCGATCCAGTTGTCCGGCGGCAGTCGGTCGAGCAGAGTCCGCATGGTCTCGACCGGATCGCCGGCGTCGGGGGCGCCGTTGAGCAGGCGGAGGGTGTTCTGCATCGGGTAGATGCCCGTCCGCCCGAGCCGGCCGTAGACCATGATGCCGATGCCGCCATGGGGCGCCAGCAGGCCGGACAGCACCTCCAGAACCGGTGCCGGCTCCGCCACGTGGTTGAGCACACCGGAGAAGTCGATGTAGTCGAACGGCGCGAGGTCCATTCCGGCCAGGCTCTCGATCGGCTGCACCAGGAACCGCACGTCATTCAGGCCGGCCCGCTCCGCCCGGCGTCGGGCCTCGGCGGCGGAACTGTCCGACAGGTCGACATATACGATCTCCGGCGTGACGCCCTCCGACGCGAAGCCGGTGCCCAGAGCCTCCAAAGCCACCCCGGTCCCGCCGCCGGCGACCAGGACCCGGACCCGCTCGCCTACCCGGTTGTCCAGCGCGTGGTGCACGGCGCACCAGGGCGTGCCGAGAATCGTCGCGCGCACGGTCCGGTCCGGATCGATCCGGGGATAGGGAAACGCCTCGTAGAACCGCTTCACCGCCTCGGTGCGGGTCTGCGGATCGGATCGGTCATCGCTCATCTGGCATCCGCCCAGCGGTCTCGGGTCAGCGGTCTCGGGTCAGCGTTTCAGGTCGGCGGTCTCGGGTCCGCCCGGCCGCCGTCGCGGCGCAAGGGCATGCATCGGCGCGGCCATGAATACGAAACGGCCATGCCCGCAGGCAAGGCCGTCGCCCGCTCAGTCAAGGCCGTCGGTCCCCGCCCCACAGACCACGGCACACACCGTCTCGCCCTCCCGGACCGTGACCGCGCCGCTCTGAAGGGCGGCGACGCCAGCGGCGCCGGCGAGTTCGGCGCCGATACCGCATTCAGTCCACAGCCAGCGCGCGGCCGTCCGCATCGACGCGTCGTCGACCAGGACGATGTCGTCGACATGGGCGGAGATCAAATCGTAGTTGATCTGCTCGCTGCGCCGCGGCGCCAGGGTCCCGGCCGCCGTGGCGATGGCGTCCAGGGTGACCAGCCCTCCGGACCTGCGGCTTTCGTAGTGTGTCGGCGCGCCGACCGGCTCGACGCCGACGATGCGACAGCCCGGCCGGAGCGCCTTGATCGCCGTGGCCACGCCGGAGATCAGCCCGCCGCCGCCGATGGCGATCACGACGGTATCGAGATCGGGGACCTGCTCGATCACCTCGAGGCCCAGGGTGCCCTGGCCGTTGATCACGGTCTCCGGCGCGAACGGGTGGACGAAGGTCAGACCGTCGCTCGCCGCTCTGGCCTGAGCGGCGACCGCTGCCTCGTCGAACACCGCCCCCTCGATCACCACTTCGGCCCCCCAGCGCCGCAGCGCCTCGGCCTTGGCCGGCGGCGCGGAGGTCGGGAGGTACACGACGGCCCGCGACCCGCCCATCCACGCGGCATAGGCGACCGCCAGCCCGTGATTGCCGCCGGAGGCGGTGATCAGGCCGCGCGAGACCTGCGTCGGGTTCAACGACTTCAGGGTGTTGACCGCGCCGCGCACCTTGAACGAACCGGTCGGCTGCAGGAAGTCGAGCTTCAGCACCAGCCGACCGTCGGTCAGCGGCGCGAGCTGACCGACCGGCTCCAGCACCGGCGTATGCCGGACGTGGCCGGCGATCCGCTCCCGCGCCGCGCGGATGGTATCGAGGGTGACCGCCATCAGATGGTGATGCCCCCATCGACGATCATCATCTGCCCCGTGGTATAGGCGCTCTCGTCGCCGGCGAGGTAGACCGCCATCGCGGCGATCTCCTCCGCCGTGCCAAGGCGGCCGAGCGGCTGGCGGGCGATGAAGTCCTTGCGCGCCTGCACCGGATCGTCGAAGGCATTGATCCGATCGTCGAGCGACGGCGACTGCACCGTTCCCGGACAGATCGCGTTGCAGCGCACGCCCTGGCGGATGTAGTCGGCGGCCACCGACTTGGTCAGGCCGATCACCGCAGCCTTGGTGGTCCCGTAGACGAACCTGTTGGGGATGCCCTTCAGGTTGCCGGAGACCGACGCCATGTTGATCACCGAGCCGCCGCCGTTCTCCAGCATTGCCGGCAGGAAAGCCCGGATCATCCGGTACATGGCGCGCACGTTCAGGTTCACCGAGAAGTCGAAGGCATCCTCGTCGCAGTCCAGGATGGTGCCGTGGTGCACGAAACCGGCGCAGTTGAACAGCACGTCGACCGCACCGACCTCCCCAGCCGCCGCCTTGATCGAGTCGGGGTTCAGCACGTCCAGCTTGCGCGCTGTCAGGCCCTCGATCGCATCGAGCTCCGCCAGGGTGGCATCGTTGATGTCGGTGGCGATGACGCTTGCGCCTTCGCGCGCGAAAGCCTCGGCGCAGGCGCGCCCAATCCCCTGTCCCGCCGCGGTGATGAGCGCGGTCTTGCCGCTGAGCCGGCCTGCCATGGTGGTGTTCCTCCCGGGTTTTGTCTGTTCCGGCAGTTAGCCCGGCGACAGGCGGGAGGGCAAGAGGGGACGGGGAAGGCCCCTTACCCTTCCACCTTCGGCGGGCGCATCACCGTGACGTCCGGTACCGCACCGTCGACCCTGGCGACCTCGACCAGCGTGGAATGCGCGGTCGGACCCTGGCCGAGACGCGACGTCCCCCGGTCGCGGGTCAGGACGTTGGGGTTGCCGTGCACCTCCAGCCCGCCGGGCGTCTGCGGGTCGTACCAGGCCCCGGTGGAGAGCTGGATGACCCCCGGCATCACGTGGTCGGCGACGATCGCGCCGGCGAGGCAGGCGCCCCGGTCGTTCCACACCCGCACGATGTCGCCGGAGGAGATCCCCCGCGCCGCCGCGTCGTCGGGATGGATGGTCATCGGCTCGCGCCCCGCCACCTTCGAGCCCTGGCTGACCTGGCCGCAGTCGAGTTGGCTGTGCAGCCGGGTGCGGGGCTGATTCGACATCAGGTGCAGCGGGAACTCCGCCGTCCTCGCCGACCCGAGCCACTCGTCCGGTTCGCGCCACACCGGATGGCCAGGACAGTCGTCGTAGCCGAACCCGTCGATCGTCTCGGAGAAGATCTCGATCCGGCCACTCGGCGTCCGCAGCGGGTTGGCCTCGGGATCGTCGCGGAACGCCTCCAGCATCACCATCGGCTTCTCGGGATCCGGCAACTCGTAGTGCTCGTTCTCCCAGAAATCCTCGAAGGTCGGCAGTTCGAACCCGGCTTCCGCGGCGCGCTGGCGCGACTGCTCCCAGAGATGCCGGATCCAGTCCATCTCGTCCCGCCCCTCGGTGAAGCGGTCGGCGAATCCCAGACGCTCGGCCAGGCCGGTGAAGATCTCGTAGTCCGGCCGGCTCTCGCCGACCCGCGGAATCGCCTGCTTCATCGCCGAGGACAGCGGTTCCCACTTGGTGATCGACAGGTCGTTGCGCTCCAGCGACGTGGTCGACGGGAAGACGATGTCGGCGTGTCGCGCCATCGAGGTCCAGAAGATCTCGTTGACGATGATCGTGTCCGGCTGCCGGAAGGCGCGGACCATCTGGTTGATGTCCTGGTGGTGGTGGAACGGATTGCCCCCGGCCCAGTACACCAGCCGGATATCGGGATAGCTCCGCCGCTCGCCGTTGAAATCATACGGCTCGCCCGGATGCAGCAGCATGTCGGAAATGCGGGCGACCGGAATGAAATCCTTCACATTGTTGATGCCCTGGGGCACCGACGGCCAGCGGAACAGCTTGACCGGATTGCCGATGCCGTTCTCCGAGCTGTAACCGAGACCGAAGCCGCCGCCGGGCAACCCGATCTGCCCCAGCATCGCCGCCAGCACCACGGTCATCCAGATCGGCTGCTCGCCGTATTCCGAACGCTGCATCGACCAGGTGGCGTTGATCATCGTACGCTTCGACGCCATGCGCCGGGCGAGGCCGCGGATGGTCTCGGCGTCGACCCCGCTGATCGACGCCGCCCAGTCCGCGGTCTTCGGCTGGCCGTCGCTCTCGCCGCGCAGATAGGCCTCGAACGGCGCGAAGCCGACCGTGTAGCGCGCCAGGAAACCGGTGTCGTGCAGCCCTTCGCTGACCAGGGTATGGGCCAGCGCCAGCATGATGGCGACGTCGGAGCCGGGGCGCGGGGCGATCCACTCGCCGCCCAGATCCGGCGGCAGGTCGGACCGGATCGGGCTGAGATAGACAAGCTCGCAGCCGGCATCGGCGCAGTCGCGCAGGCCGTGATAGACGGTGTGCCGCCCGACGCCGCCGGACGTGACCTGGCTGTTCTTCACCGGCATGCCGCCGAACATCACCAGCAGTTCGCAATGCTCCGCCAGCACCGGCCACGTCGTATGGGTGCTCAGGATCTCGGCGAACGGACCGACGATATGCGGGACGATGGTCTCGGCCGCGGCGTAGGAATACGTTCCCTTGTGGCCGACATAGCCGCCGAGCTGGTTGAAAAAGCGGTGAATCTGCGAGTTGGCGTGGTGGAACCGGCCGGCGCTGGCCCAGCCGTAGGAACCGGCATACATCGCCCCGTTGCCGTGCTCGGCCCGGATCCGCTCCAGTTCCTCGGCCGCCATGTCGAGCGCCTCGTCCCAGGGTACGGCGACGAACGGCTCGCTGCCGCGGCCCGAGCGGTCGCTGTTGTGCCGCTTCTCCAGCCAGCCCTTGCGCACATGCGGACGGCCGACCCGCGTCTCGTGGGTGACGGCGTCGACGATGCCGGGTCCGATGATCGCCGGCGCGGGATCCTTGTCGTAGTCGTGTAGGGCGACGACGCGGTCGTCCTCGATCTCGGCGTAGTAGGTGCCCCAATGGGTGGCGGTCGGAACCAGCCGGCGCTTGATCGCGGTGCTCATGTCTCTCGTCCCTCTCTCGGAGGCCCCCGGGCGGGGGCTCAGGCCAGGGCGGCGTCGATGACCGCCGCCTGCTCGGCCCGATGCCACGCCCCCCAGCCCACGGCGGGCGACGGTGCGGCGTCGCGCCCCACATAGGTGACACGCGCCCCGGCCCCGCGCAAGTCGCCGAGAACACCGTCCAGGTGCGGGCGCAGGTGGCGCCACGCCCCCATGTTCTCCGGCTCCTCCTGGGCCCAGACGATTTCCGCGTCGCGATGCCGCGACAGGAGCGCAGCGAGCGCCGGTTCCGGAACGGGATAGAGCTCCTCGACCCGCACCAGGGCGACATCGCCGACGCCGCGTTCGCGCCGGGCCGCCGCCAGCTCGAAGTAGAGCTTTCCGCAGGTCAGGACGACACGCCGCGCGCCGCGAGCAACGTCCGCGTCGTCGATCACCGGCCGGAAGCGGGTGCCGGCGCCCATCTCCTCCAGCCGCGAAACCGCCTCGCCGTGGCGCAGGCCAGACTTGGCCGTCAGCAGGACCAGAGGCCGGCGCCAGGGTGCCACGATCTGCCGGCGCAGGGCATGGAACAGGTTGGCCGGCGAGGCGCAGGCGACGACGCTGATGTTGCCGCGCGCCGCCATCTGCAGGAAACGCTCCGGTCGGGCGGAGGAGTGTTCCGGCCCGCCACCTTCCAGGCCGTGCGGCAGCATCAGCACCAGGCCGGACTGCCGCAGCCACTTGTCGTCGCCGGAGACCAGGAACTGGTCGATCACCGCCTGGGCGCCGTTGGCGAAATCGCCGAACTGCGCCTCCCAGCAGACCAGGGTGTCCGGATCATCGACCGACATGCCGTACTCGAAGGCCAGACAGGCCTCCTCGGTCAGCGGGCTGTCGGCGACCGTCAGGTGGTCCGGCGTGGCCGCGAGCGCGCCCAACGGCGTGTGCTCCGCGCCGGTCGTTTGGTCGAACACGACCGCGTGGCGCTGGGAGAATGTGCCGCGGCGGCTGTCCTGTCCCGTCAGGCGCACCGCCCTGCCCTCCTCGAGCAGCGACGCGAAGGCCAGCGCCTCGGCGGTGGCGAAGGCAACCCCGTCGTCGAGTCCGTCGATCCGGTCGCGCCATTGACGGGCGATCTTGGCATTGAGCGCGAAGCCGTCGGGCACCGACACGCTCGCCTCGGCAAGGCGGCGCAGGCGCCCGGCCCCGATCCCGGTCGCCGGCTCCCCGCCCTCGCTGTCACCGTCGCCACGCGGCGACAGCGCCGACCAGCGCCCGCCGAGCCGGTCCGCCTCGTTCGGCCGGTAGGCCTTGGCCGATGCGAAACCGGTGTCGAGCGCCGACCAGTGCGCCGCGGCGAGTGCCGCCGCCCCGTCCTGATCGATGGCGCCGGCCTCGATACAGGTTCGGGCATAGCGCTGCGGCGCGCCCTCGGTCTCGGCGATCCGAGCATAGCGCACCGGTTCGGTGAACATCGGCTCCTCGAGCTCGTTATGACCACGCCGGCGATACCCGACGATGTCGACAAGGATGTCCCTGCGGAACCGCTGGCGGAACGCGAGCGCGATCCGTCCGGCGCGGGCACAGGCGTCGACGTCGTCGGCCGAGACGTGGATCACCGGCGCGCCGATCGCCTTGGCCACGTCGCTGGCGTGACGGGAGGATCGGCCGTGCTCCGGCTTCACCGTGAAGGCGAGCTGGTTGTTCACCAGCACATGGACCGAACCGCCGACGCCGTAGGCCGGCAGGTCGGCGAGTTGCAGCAGTTCGGCGACCACGCCCTGGCCGGAGAAGGCGCCATCGGTATGGATCAGCAGCGGCAGCACGCGGCTGGCCGGATCGGTCGCCCCGGCCCGGCGCATCCGCTCCAGGATCGACCGCGTCTTGCCCAGCGTGACGGCGGACACGATCTCCACATGGCTGGGGTTCGAGGGCATGGTCAGCCGGATCCGCCGGCCCGCGAACACCCGCTCCCCGGAGTAGCCGAGGTGATAGGGCACGTCCGACGACGCCACGATCCCCTCCGGAACCTGGGGCGTTCCCTGAAGTTCCGAGAACGCCGCCGCCAGCGGCTTGCCGATCAGCCGGGTGATGAGGGTCAGGCGCCCGCGGTGCATCGGCGCGATCACCGAGCGCTCGACTCCGTCGCCGGCCGCGTCGGCGACGATCGCCTCAAGCAGCACAACCAGCGCCTCCAGCCCCTCGATACCGAACCGCTTGTTGGTCGGCAGGCGCTTGTTCATGAAGACTTCCATGGCGTCCGCCGCCAGCATCGCGTCGAGGCGCGCCCGGCGCTCGGCGACGCTCGCGTCGGCGAAGCGCCCCTCCTCCACCGCCGCGATCATCCAGTCGCGAGCCTCAGGATCCTCGAGATGCATGACCTCGGCGGTGAATCGCCCACCCCAGGCGGCGCGAAGACGGTCTCCAAGCGCCTGCGGGGTCGTTCCGGCCACCGCTGTGTCCAGATCGGCCGGCCCGAGCCCATGCGCCTGCGGGTCGAGTTCCGGGTGACCGGGCGGCCGGCGCAGGTCCAGCGGGTCCAACATGGCGGCGAGATGGCCGTGGGTGCGCCAGGCGGCGGTCAGGCGTTCGCAGGCGACCGACAGTCGCGCGTCGCCCACCGCCTCGCGCTCTTGCGCGTCGCCCCTGTCGGCATACGGGGCGAACATCGCCCAGAGCGACGGGTCGACCGACAGCGGGTCTTTCAGGAAACGGACGTACAGATCGTCGAGGTAGCCGGCCCCGGCCGTGGGAAGCGGATGCATGGCGGTTCGTGCCGTCGATTATGGGACTGGAAAAATTGTATGCAGATGCATACCGGTATCTTTACAGACCGGAGTCCCGGCGCCTAGCCTTCGGTTTTCCTTGGCAAATCAGAAACGGCACCCCATGGATGAACATTGGAGCGTGGCGGCCCACCGGCACTTGAAAGCCGCCGGCGTCCGCCAGATCGGCTACGTGCCGGACGGCGGTCTGCGCCTTCTGATCGAGCGGTGTCTCGCCGACAACGAGATCGAGACCGTGATGTGCGCCACCGAGGAGGAGGCGGTCGGACTGTCGGCGGGCGCCTGGCTCGGCGGACAGAAGTCGGCGGTTCTGATGCAGTCCAGCGGCGTCGGAAACACCATCAACGCCATCGCATCGCTGATCACGTCCGCCAGTTTCCCGTTCTTCGCCATCGTCACGATGCGCGGCCAGTGGGGCGAGGGAAACCCGTGGCAGGTACCGATGGGCCAGGCCGTGGTCCCGGCGCTGGAAGCGGTGGGCGTGAAGACGTTCCAGGCTGAGTCCGCCGAAGCCGTCGACATGATGATCGAGTCCGGACTGCGCATGGCCTATTCGACCGACACGCCGGTTGCCGTTCTCGTCGGTCAGAAGGTGGTCGGGTCGAAGGTGTGGACGGCTGGAAAGGCGGTGAACCAATGACCGAGATATCCCTGCACCGCCGCGACGTTCTCGCCACCGCCCTGGCCGAGCGCGGCGACGCGCTGATGGTCTCCGGTCTCGGATCCACGACGTGGGACCTCGCCTCGTTCGGCGACCGGCCGGAGAACTTCTATCTCTGGGGCGCGATGGGCAACGCGACGATGATCGGCCTCGGGCTTGCGCTGGCCCGCCCGGAGCGTCGGGTCGTCGTCGTCACCGGCGACGGCGAGATGCTGATGGGCATGACCAGCTTTTCGACCATCGGCGCGAGACGGCCGAGCAACCTGGCAATCTGTGTCATCGACAACGAGACCTATACCGAAACCGGCCGACAGCCGACCGCCACCGGCCGCGGCACCGATCTCTCGGCGGTGGCGGCGGCCTGCGGCTTCGCGCGGACGGCGATGATCCGCACCGAAGCGGAAGCCAAGGACCTGGGCGGCCTGCTGTTCCACGAGCCGGGACCGGTCTGCGCCGTGGTCAAGGTGGTGGACGAAGACCTGCCGATGTCGGTGCCGCCGCGCGACGGCGGTTACCTGAAGACCCGCTTCCGCATCGGTCTGCTGGGCGAGGACAGCGCCACCCAACCCTAGGCCGACGTCGCGCGCCGGCCCGGCCGGCGGACGGACGGGTGACAGCGGCGATCCGGGTGACCAGGGCACGATCGGGTGTTTCCATGTGATCGTGGTTTACTCTAAACGGTGTGTCGCGGGACGGCGGGCGTATGTCGACGCCCCGTGATCCGCCAGACGGGACCAGACCAAGGGCACGGCATGCAGCAGGACGACGCGGTCCAGGCATTGCGGGAACGGGTGGCGGCCGAGTTCCGGGTGGACGAGGCGGCGGCTCGGACCTTCTTTCCCGGCCCGGTCTATACCGACGTCCTGAAATGGCTCCACGCGCATGGCGCTCCCGATTTCTACCTGGAGATCGGCGTCAAGTCCGGGGGCTCGCTGTCCCAGGCGGGCCCGGCGACACGCTGTCTGGCGATCGACCCCGCTCCCCGCCTCCCCGAGGATCTCGCGCGTCGGGTCATCCTGTTTCCCGGAACGAGCGACGCCTTCTTCGAGCGATACGACCTCGGGGAACTGCTGAACGGCCGGACGGTCGACCTCGCCTTCATCGACGGCCTGCACACCTACGACCAGGTGCTCCGCGATTTCATCAACGTCGAGCGGTGCTGCGACCCGCAGTCGCTGATCGTGCTGCACGACGTGGCGCCGCTGGATGCCCGGGTGGCCTCGCGCGAGCGGGCGACGCGGTTCTGGGCCGGCGATGTCTGGAAGGCGGTTCCGATCCTCGAGCGGCTTCGGCCCGACCTCACTCTCACCTACGTGCCGTGCTTTCCCACCGGGTTGCTGCTGGTCACCGATCTCGACCCGTCGAGTACGGTTCTGGAAGCCCGGTTCGAGACCGCCGTTTCCGACCTCCAAGGCGCCGTCTTCGAGGGTCCCGCCGACCGGGTCGTCGGCCACCTGCCGGCCTGTGCCAATGCCGAGGATGCGGTGCGGCGGTTCGTCGGGGAACACTGGCGGCGGGCCGGATAGGCCAATGCGCGTGACGGCTCTCGTCTGCGAGGTGACCTCACACCTCGATTTCGGCGGGTTCGGATTCGTCCGGCTGGCCGACGCCTTCGCCGCCCGCGGCCACACCCTGTCCTGGATCGCCGGCCCGACGCCGGCCGACTGGCTGAAGTCGCGCGGATTCTCGGTGCGGACCGATCCGCACATCCGCCGGCTGACTGACGCGGAGAAGGCACAGACCAAGCTCGGTGCCCGCATGGGTGCGGCGCTGGCCGGCGCCGACCTGATTCTCTGCGACATGCGTCTGGCCGCCCTCGGTCCGATCGCCCGAAGCCTGGGCATCCCGCTTGTCGGTGTCGGCTGGCCCGGCGGGCGGTGGGACGACAGGACACTGCATGGTCTGAACTCCCTCAGCCCGGTGCCGGGGGCCGGCCCGAGCCGGCTGCTGGATCAGGCCGAAGCCTTCGCCGTGTTCCTGCCCCGACGGTTCTACGGCGGCGACCTGCAGCCCACCACGCTGTCGATCCACCACCTGGACACCGAGACCCGGATCAGCGCCCGCGATCCCGATGCCAAGCGGATCACCGTCACACTGGGCAGCAAAGGCGACCCGAGCCGCGTCGCGCGCTACCTCTCCGTCCTGCCTGCGGACTTCACCGTCGACCTGTTCCACTCCGCTTCGAATGCGGAGGACCATGCCGAGACCTTCGCCCGGCTGCGCATGGACCCTCGGGTCAGGCTTCGCGGCTGGCAGGATCTCAGAACCGCCGTCGCACCGTCCGCCTATGCGGTCACCCTGGGCGGCATCTCGTCGATCTGGCGGGCGCTGGCGCTCGATCTGCCGATGCTCGGCGTGCCCGTCGGGCGCGGCGACCAGGGCTACAACTGCGCGCGCATCGAAGCCTCCGGGCTCGGCCGTCGGCTTCCTCCCGACATCGATGATGAGGCGGCACTGACGGTCCACCGGGACATGATGCGCCGGTCCGTCGAGGCCCCGCCGTCGGCCGTGATCTCCGCCGACGACTACGACTGCGGCCTTGAGCAGGCGGTGGAGCGGTTCGAGCGCCTGGTCTGATTCCCCCAACCACCCGGCAGGTCATCGCCGGGGGTTCCGCATCGGCGGTTGGCGCGCCAAGGTTCCGATCCGCACCGCGTCAAACGAGGATCCCGGAATGCAGTTCACCTGGAACACGCCGGAGGAGGACCGCGCCGCCATCGAGCGCTGGTTCGCCACCTGGAGCGATCAGGTCGCCGCCGTCGACTTCGCGCCCGCCCATGACCTGTTCGCAGACAATATCGCCAGTTTCGGCACTCACATGGACGTGGTCGAGGGGCTCGACTCCCTGGCCGCCAACCAGTGGCGCAGCGTCTGGCCGACGATCGAGGATTTTCGGTGGAACGTGGAGACGCTGAAGGTCGGCGTATCGCCGGACCGCCTGTTCGCGATCGGCATCGTGACCTTCTCCTCGACCGGCATCGCCGAGGACGGCTCGCGCTTCTCCCGTCCGGGTCGGGGCACGGTCGCCTTCGCGCGCGCCCGCACGGCCGACGACTGGAAGGGCGTCCACACCCATATCTCGCTCAACCCCGGCACTCCGCAGCGCAGTCACGGCCGCCGGTCGGCGAAGAGCTGAGCCGGCGGCCGACCGGCGACGTTACCGGTTCCAGGGAAGCGCCGCCTCGTCCTCCGCCACCAACCAGCAGCCGCCGAGCCCGGCCGACAGCGGCAGCGAGACGGTGCCGGGCGCCGAGCCGTCCCGCGGCGCGAAACCGCGCCCCTCGAGGAACCGCCGGGTTGCCGCCAGGTCGTCCGACAGAAGCGCGTAGCCGGCGACGCCGGGGGCCGGCGGCACCTCGCCCCCCGGCAGGAGAGCGGCCGCGCGTTCCGGCGATGCCAGCAGAATACCGCCACGGGCCAGCGGAAAGCGGATCAGGTCGCGCTCCAGACGGACCGGCTCGGTCTCGGTAAAGCGGGCGTACCGCCCCTCGGCTTCGGCAAGGTCGAGCGGGACGATGATCGCATCGCGCAGCGCGACGATGCCGTTCTCGTGCCGCATCCAGGCCTCCTGCCACACCAGGGCCTCGGTGTGGTGGGTGAGCACCTGGACCCGCCCCTCCGGCATGTCGGTCTCCGGGTTCTTGATGACCGTGAACGCCGCCTCGTCGGCGCCGATCTCGGTGCCGTCCTCGGCGAGCAGCGGCACCGCCCGTTTCAGCGGCGTCGGCTCCTGAGGGTGGAAGCCGGCCGCCTCCTGCCGGGCGCGACGGGCGGCGGCATCGGCGTCGGTCATCGCGACAATGTGAACACCGGTGTAACGGTCGAGCTGGCGGCGGGTCCGGGCGCCGGTCGGCGTCGTCTCGTCGGTGACCGTAATCACCTCCAGATAACCTTCGCGCAGCATGACGCAGCGGTTCGCCGTGCCGATGGGCAGGCGCTGACCGGTGTCATCCGTATACGCGTGCAGGACGTAAGGGGTCTGGACGAAGCCAAGCCGGGTCAGCTCGACATGGGCCGCCTCGATATCGGTTACGAAGTGACCGAGATGGTCCAAGAAGGTCTCGCCCGTCTGGGGGAGTTGTCGCCAGGACGCCATGTTTCTGCCCTTTTTCGGGAGTGGGCTTTCGCCGTGAGGAAGAGTAGGACATGATAGTCATGAAGGGCGAGGTGACCAGACGGTGGTTTTCGGCCGTTGGCTCGTCCGAGAGGAGGATGCCATGAAAGATCGGATCCGCCGCTGCCAGTGCCGCGCCGCGCTCACCGCCCGCGCCGCCCATGCGCATTTCTGCGACACCCTTGTCGTCGGCACGATGATGGCCGCCGCCCTGGCCGCTGCCGCCTGGCTGATGCAGAGGCTCGCCGTCTGATTCGAGGGCTCATCTGCCCGCCAGGCTCCCCGTTGCGGTAGAGGGAGACCGAGATGGCCGCCACCCCGCCTGTGTGTGATTTCGGCGCGCCGGCACACGATTTCGCCCTGCCGGATCTCGACGGCGAGACCGTGACCCTGGACGATGTGCGGGGTCGGAACGGCACCCTCGTTCTGTTCATCTGCAACCATTGTCCCTATGTACGCTCGGTGATCGGCCGCATCGTCGAGGATGCCCGAGTCCTGATGGAAGCCGGTGTGGGCGTGGCGGCGATCATGTCGAACGACTATCGCGCCTACCCGGCCGACGCGCCGGAGCGGATGCGGGCCTTCGCCGCGGAGAACGACTTTCCCTTCCCCTACCTGCTGGACGAGAGTCAGGCGGTGGCGCGGACCTATGGCGCGGTCTGCACGCCGGACTTCTTCGGCTACGATGCGGATCTCGGACTGCAGTACCGTGGCCGACTCGACGAATCGAAGACCGTGCTTGTACCGGACGCCCGCCGGGAGCTGCGCGACGCGATGCTGGCGGTCGCCCGGACCGGCAAGGGGCCGGCGGAACAGATCCCTTCCATGGGCTGCTCGATCAAGTGGACGTCAGCCGCCTGACCCGTCGCTCGGCCGGCCGTCCGCCGGCGGATACCATCGCAACCGCCGGATAGAGGGCGCCACCCGCCCCGGGTACCGATCTCCGAAACCCTGTCGGAGATCGGACCATGAACGTCGTCGGACGCCTGCAACTCGCCGCCAGCGGCCTGCACCTCGCGGATCAGATCGCCCTGGTCGGCGTGCCGCTCGTCGCCGCCCTCGCCTTCGGCGCGTCGGCCGAGATGATCGGCCTGCTCGTCGCCTGCCAGTCCATGGCGCATCTGCTCGGATCGCTGCCGGCGGGGGTGATCGTCGACCGGGTCGATCTGCGGATTGCCGCGCGGGCCGCCGCGCTGGTCTCGCTGACAGGATTCGCCGCGACCGCGTCCGGCGTGCTCCTGAACAGTCTCGCCGGCTTCGCCGCCGGAGTCGCCGTCGCCGGCTTCGGCATCGTCCTGTTCGTCCTGACCGCGCTGTCGATCCTGCCCAGAACCGTGCCGGCATCCGCGCTCGCCCAGGCAAACGCCCGTCTGGAGCTGCCGCGATCAATCGCATCCTTCGCCGTTCCTCTCGGCGTCGGCATGGTCATCGCGCCCGCTACCGCACCGTGGCTGTTCGCAGCGGCGGCAGCGGGCGCCCTGATTGCGCTCGCCGCCGTCTCCGGCCTGCCCCGCCTCGCGCCGGCCGCCGAACCGGGCGAGAGCGTTCTGCGGCGCATCCTGGTCGGCGGGGCCTTCGTCGTCGCGAACGACCTGTTGCGGGCGATCTCCGCCTGCGCCCTGTTCTGGAACTTCGCCTTCTCGGCCCTGCTGGTCGCCATGGTGCCCCTGATTACCGAAGAGTTGCGGATGGATCCGGGAACGTTCGCCATCGCCATGGCCGCCTTCGGGCTCGCCGCGGTGGCGGGATCGGCCACGGCGGTACGGCTCGCCGGCCGGATCCGGCCGAGCATCGTCCTGCTTTTCGGCCCCGGAAGCTCGATCCCCGCCGTGCTCCTGGTGTCGGCCGCCGGGCCGGAACGCTCGCCGCTATGGATCTACGCCGGCTTCTTCCTGCTCGGTTTCGGGCCGTCGATGTGGTTGATCGCCCAGAACTCGGTGCGCCAACTCGTCAGCCCGCGCGGCATGCTGGGCCGGGTGAACGCGGTGATCCAGACGGCGATCTACGGCGTGCGGCCGCTGGGAGCGTTGAGCGGCGGGTTTCTCGTCGCCGCCACCTCGCCCCGCACCTGCCTGCTTGTCATCGCCCTGATCTACGGCCTGTCCTTCGCCTCCGCGGCGTTCAGCCGTCTGCGGACGCTCCGGCGCTATGGCGACCTGGCCGCCGCCGAGTCGGCCTGATCCAACGGCTACTTGGTTTTCGCCCGGCGCAGCTCGCCATGGTCGGTGCGCCGGTTCCACGGCAGCCAGACCGAGAAGGCGAGCGAGGCGAGCGACGGCACGGCCACGGGATCCGGCCGCGTGACGGCCAGCGGCAACGGCTCGTTCGATCCACCGGCCAGCCACAGGGCGATGCGGCGGCCGAGCGCCGTGGTCATCGCCATCCCCCGGCCGTTGCAGGCGATCGCCGACCAGCCCTGATCCGCCTCGCCCTCGCCCAGCATCATCAGTCGCGGCATGAAGTCCCGTGCGGCCGCCAGGCGCCCCTGCCAGACATAGGCCGGTTCCAGCGGCGGCAGCTGCGGCAGCATCTCCCGCAGGCGGGCGAGGTGATAGGCCGGCGCCCGCTCGGCCGACCCGAAGGGCGAGGCCAGTAGCCCGCCCGTGACGATCCGGTTCTCGTCGGTCCAGCGATAGGCCACCAACTCCTTGCGGATGTCCGCGGAGGCCCGGTTCCGCGGCAGCACCGTCTCGCGCAGGCCGGGATCCAGCGGCTGGGTCGCCACCTGGAACAGGGTGATCGGGAACTGCGTGCCCTCCGCCTTGGGTGCCAAGCCACCCCCGGTGGAATTCGTCGTCAGCAGCAGACGCCGGGCCACGAGGACGCCCCGATCGGTCGTCACCTGCCAGCGGTCGCCGCGAAGCTCCCAGGTCCGGGCTCGGGAGCCGGTGAACAGTCGCGCCCCCGCCGTCACGGCCGCGGATGCCAGCCCGCGACAATAGGCCAGTGGATTGAGGATTCCCCCGGTCGGATCCAGAAAGGCACCGTGGTAGATCTCGGAGCCGGTCTCGTAGACCGCCTCGTCACGCGACAGTGCGCGAACCGGGCGGCCGAGCGACTGCCACTGCGCCACCCGATCCTCCAGCCACGCCCGCTTCTCCGGGGTGTGGATCGGCTGTATCCAGCCGCTCTGGCTGGCCTCGCAGGCGATGCCGTGGCGCCGGATCAGGTCGAACACCAGCTCGCCGCCCTGTGCGAGGGTCTCGCAGACCAGCCGGCCATGCTCGGTGCCGAGCGACTCTCCCATGACCTTCGGGTCGAGCCCGGTGATCAGGTTCGGCACAACGAAGCCGGTGTTGCGCCCCGACGCCCCGAAACCCGGTTCGTCCGCCTCCAGCACCGCGACGTCGACGCCGGCCTCGGCCAGATGCAGCGCCGTCGAGAAGCCGAGGTAGCCGCCGCCGACGACCGCGACATCGGTCTCGACCTCGCCCTCCAGCGGCCCGCTGGCCGGGCCGGCGGGCGCGGTCGCATGCCAGAGCGTCGACTGGAACGACAGGGACGGGTGCGGGGCCGCGGCCAGCCGCTCCCACAAGGTCGGGCGGTAGCCCTCGTGCGCGATCTTGGTCATGGCCGGAATGCTAGAGCGGGTTGCCGAAGTCCGAAACGGCTTTCCGCACACCCCTGCCCGTCAGGCATGGGCGCCTTTGCGGGAATTGCACTATCGAACCGCCGGCCGGCGCTGTTTCATGCGCCGCATGACAGCACCGAGCGCCGAAACCGCCCCGACCCTGCGCGACCTGATCGTCGTCGTGTTCTTCACCACGATGGTGATGACGCTGGCCAGCATGGCGACCCTGTGGATCCCGGCGATCGCCCCGGCGGTGGCAGCCGATCTCGGGGTCTCGCCATCGCTTGTCGGCTACCAGTTCACCCTCGCCTACATCGGGGCGATGTGCTCCAGCCTGCTGGTCGGCGGCATGGTGCAGCGCTTCGGCGCCTGGCGCACCAGCCAGAGCAGCCTCGGCATGCTGGCGATCGGCCATCTGATCCTGATGAGCGGCCAGCTCGAACTCATGGTCGTCGGCTCGCTGGCGACCGGGCTCGGCTACGGAATGATGAACCCGCCGGCCCTCGACCTGCTGAACCGGGTTGTGACGCCGGCGAACCGCAACCTGGTGTTCTCCGTGCGTTTCACGGGCGTGCCGATCGGCGGCGTGCTGGCCAGCCTCGTCGCGCCGTCCCTGGCACTGGCCGTGGGTTGGCAGGCGACCATGCTGGTGGTCGGGGCGTTGGGTCTTGTGCTGTTCATCGCCATGCAGCCGCTGCGCGCCCGCTTCGACGCCACCCGGCAGCGCAACGCCCCGGTCATCCGCGACCCTCTGGCCGGCCTGCGGCTGGTCTTCCGGTCGCCGGTGCTCCGCCTGTTCGCCGTCACCGGACTGTGCTTCGCGGCGGTCCAGCTGTCGCTGATGTCGTTCACCGTGACGCTGCTGGTGGATGAGGTCGGCTGGTCCCTGGTGACCGCCGGCGTCGCCCTGTCCAGCGTTCAGGTTGCCGGAGTGATCGGCCGCGTGAGCTGGGGCGTGGTCGCCGACCGGCTCGGTTCAAGCACCACCGTTCTTATCGTCATCGGCAGCGCCATGTGCCTGGCCAGTCTGACCGCCGCGCAGATCGGGGCGAGCTGGCCGCAGGTCGTGGTGTTCATCTTCTTCTTCGCCTTCGGCCTCGTCGCGGTCGGCTGGAACGGGGTGTTCGCCAGCGAGGCCGCCCGGCTCAGCCCGCGCGGGGCGATCGGCCATGCCACCGGCGGAGTCCTGTTCATGACGTTCTCGGGCGTGCTGCTCGGCCCGGGGGTGTTCGCCGCGCTCTACCAGGTGACCGGCAGCTATTCGGCGACGTTCGTCGCCTCGGCGGGATTGGCGGCCGTCGGCGTCGCCTGTCTCGGCCTGTCCCGGCGGGCGACCGGTCGAGAGGACGATCAGTAGACGATCTTGCCGTCCGGCCGGAAGGCGCGGAACACGAACGCGAAGGTGACCTCGTGGGCGACGTCCGTACCGTCGCGGGTGACCACCACGTTGCCGACATCGCGGCCGTCGGCGATCCGGCGGGTGTCGAGGGCGGAATTCTGCCCCGGCTCCCAGACGATCTTCAGGTCGCCGTCGCTCCACCAGCCCTTTTGGCGCAGCATCGGCAGGCTCCACGCCATGTCGCCGACCACCACCACCCGGGTCATCGCCGGCAGTTCCTCGGGCATGGAGCCGTCATACAGGAACGGAACCGGCATGGTGTCGTACCCCTTGTAGGGGTTGATGCCGTAGGGGCGCATCTCCGGATCGTTCGGCACCAGGACCTTGCCGGAGCCATGACGCTCGGCGAAGCGCTCCGCGCTCTCAAGTCGCGCCGGGACCGAGCGCAGCCGGGTTCCGGCCAGCGCGCCGGCGATCGCCGTGCCGGTGTACTGCTGCCACCAGCTTTCCGTCGCCCGGTCATACATGATCAGGTCGGAGTTCCGCAGATTGCCGGTTGTCCCGAACTCGAGCGCCGTTCCCTCGACCCGCCGGTCGAACACGATCGCCGCGTTGCAGAGAGGACAGTATGTGACGGCGACCGGCAGACCGCCGACGGTGTCGTTGACGATCTCGTGCCAGATCAGGATCCGCAGCGGATAGGCCCGGGCGTCGTCGCCGACGGTGACGGAGACCACCGGCTCGGTCGGCGCCAGCTCGGCGAAACCTTCCCTGACGTCGGCGAATGCCGGGTCGTCGATCGACGGAATGCCATCCCGCCCGGGGCCACCCGACTGAATCTCCTCGAGCGGAACCGTCAGCCTGGAGAAATCGGTGTTCGGCCAGGCCGCCTCCCACGGGTTACCTGCGTTCGCCGGGGCGGCGAACAGTAACCCGTGAGCCAGGGTAAAAGCGGCCAGGAAGAGGACGGTCAGGGATGCGGTGAGGAGACGGTGGATCGGCATGTCCGAACAATGCGCCAAGGCATCGCCTCAACGGAAATCACGAACCGGCGACATGGGCGGGCTGTCCTCCCTGAAGGCGGAACGCCCCGCGGATCAACCGGTGCCGAGCTTGGAGGATCGTGAGCGGATGTCGCTCAACCGGGGATCCGGCGCCAGATCGCCGATCGGGTCGTCGATATCACCGAACTGCCGGAACAGCTCGGCCGACTCGATCGCCGTCGATCGGACCTTGCGTGTCTCCCGGGAGTTCAGCATGTCGAACGCCTTGCCGGCGTGACGGCGGTCGGTCTCCGCGAGGGTGTGCGCGGCCTTCACGACGGCGGCATGCACGAATCCCGTGCCGACGGTGCGGTCCAGCGCATCCGCCAGAATCTCAAGCGCCTTGCGGTCCGTATCCGAATACGCCATCGACCATCCAGCCACGCCCGCCTGGGACGCTCACATTTACCAATCGTTAACCAGATTCTTTGATTCGAGCGAGTCGCGCAAGTGAATTTGATTTTCCATTTTCGGACGTCACCGTTAATCCGTTTCGGGCGATTCCGAACGGAAAGCGGTTCCGAAGATCGGCCTTGACCGGCATAAGATTGCTGGCACCGGCAACCTCCGATACGATTCGCCGTGAGTTTTCGCGAGGCCCCGCCATGAAGATCCTCATTCCCCTCCTGGTGTTTGCCGGCCTCATCGCGCTCGCCGTGCGCATGACGTACCGCCAGTTCCGCGTCGACCGGTTCGCCGCTCCCGAGAGCGTTGCCGGCGCCGGCGCGATCGTCGCCGCCGCCGATGCCAACGGCACGTTTCACCGGGTCACCGAGGGGGTCGAGGAGATGCGCCGTTCCTGGCATCCGGTGCGCTTTCCTTCCGGCTGGGAATCCCGCGCCAGCGGCGGCTTTCCGGAGGAACGGGTCTACGCGGACCGAAGCATGGCCGAACGCCGGGACTGGTGCGCCGTTCATTGCGAAAGGGCCTGGCGGGTCGAGGTCGTCAAAGGGGCCGCGCCGGTGTTCTGGTTCGAGTCGGACCGCGATGCCAGCGAATTCACCTACGTCTGGTTCCCGTTCAAGTGCTCCTGACCGGATCGCTTCCTTCCCCAGCGACTTGACGCACAGAGTGCGCATTTTTGATTTCCTTTGCGCACCGTGTGCGCTTAATATGTCGGTTAGATGACAGATCACCCGATGCTCTATCGGAGGCCGACATGTCGAATACCCCCCGCGCTCTCCGGCTGGCCACCATTGCGGCCGCCCTGCTGTTGACCGCCCCGGCCGCCTACGCCGCGGCGCCGGCCACCGCCGACGCCGGAAAGCCATCCCCCTCCGTCGCTCTGCAGACGCTGGAGCGCCAGCTCGACCGGGCCGTCGACCACTACACCGCCGGCGAGTTTGCCGCCGCGGAGGAGCTGCTTGCCACGGTGATGCGCAGCGACGCGGCGAGCGATCGTCTGCGCTCTCTGGCGGCGTTCAATCGCGGTGCCGCGCTCCTGCAGCTCGACCGGTATGCCGAGGCGATCGACGCCTTCGACCTTGCCGACAGCGAGACGTTCCCGTTCCGCGCGCAGCTGCATCTCGCCCGAGGCATCGCCTGGGAGCAGCTCGGCCGCGCCGACAAGGCGGCCTACGACTATACCAGCGCGCTGGTGGCGGATCCCGGCAACCCGGCGGTCCGCCGGCGGGTCGACGCCTTCTTTCACAAGAGGTAGGCGCGCCTGACGGCGGCCGGGCACAAGAGGTAGGCGCGCCTGAAGGCGGCCGGATCGGGCTACTGGTTCTGCTGTCGCCAGGCCGAGGGGTGCTCGAACTTGAGGGCCCAGATACCGGCCTTCTCGCGCTTCGCCAGCCGTTCCAGCGGCGCGTAGTCCGGACGCTCCTCCTCCACGGCGAGGGCCCAGCCGGTGCGCACCATCCGGGTGTTCAGGTTGAGGTCGCCGGCGTAGCAGGTGGCGACAGGCCGCCCGCCTTCGCCCACACCCTCCTGGACGCAGACCACGTCGTTGCGCCCGACCAGTTCGCGCAGCGCATCCATCGCCTGCAGGCCACACTGGTAGGGTCGGCCGAACTCGTTCTCGCAGTACTGATCCGGTTCCGGCGCATCGATCCCGGACAGCCGGACTTCCCGTCGGCCGACGAAAAGCGTGTCGCCCGAGGTCACCTGCGGACGGCCCTTCAACTCCTGCGCGGACGCCGGTGTCTGGAATTCGGCCATGCCCAAGATCAGCACAAGCCCGGTCAGCACCAGGATTCTCTTCATGGTCCCCACCATCGACTTCTTCGAAAGGCCCGGGAGAGGCGGTCGCAGTCTACCCGACAATCCGGTCGGCTCCGACCCGCATTAACCAGTTTTCTCAGAGAATCTCCAGCGGCGTTTTCGCTTTGGGCGCCGGGAAGGCGGCGTCCAGGGCGGCCAGATCCGCATCGTCGAGGGCGAGGTCCAGAGCCGCAGCGTTGGCCCGGACATGCGCGTCCTGTGCCGCCTTGGGAATGGCGATGACGCCGTCCCGCCGCAGCACCCACGCCAGGGCTACCGTCAGATCCGAGACCCCGTGCCTCGCCGCGATCGAGCCCAGCGTCGGATCGCCGGCCAACCGCCCCTGCTCCAGCGGCGAGTAGGCCATCACCGGCATACCCTTGTCCGCGCACCAGGGCAGCAGGTCGAACTCCGGCCCCCGGCGGGTCAGGTTGTAGAGGATCTGGTTCGTCGCGCAGGCCCCCCGACCGGCGACGTCGACCTCCGCCATTTCGTCCGCGTCGAAGTTACTGACGCCCCAATGGCGGATCTTGCCGTCCCGTCTGAGCTGCTCGAAGGCTCCGAAGGTCTCCTCGAGCGGCGAGGAGCCGGGCCAGTGCAGCAGGTAGAGGTCGATGGTCTCGATCCCCATGCGGGTCAGGCTGGCCTCGCAGGCCGCCACCGTGCCGGCATGGTCGGCGTTGAAGGGCAGCACCTTGGAGACGATGAACAGCCCATCCCGCCGTCCGGCGATGGCGTCGCCCACCACCTCTTCCGATCCGCCGGAGGCATACATCTCCGCGGTGTCGATCAGGGTCATCCCGAGATCGATGCCGAGACGCAGGGCATCCGCCTCCGCCTTGCGGTCGGAGCCGCGCTCGCCCATGTGCCAGGTGCCGAGCCCCAGCGCCGGCACGGTCTCGCCGCCCGGCAGTGTCACCGTCTTCATGTTCACCTCCCTCGTGCCTCGCGGGCGCGCCGTACCTCCTCCTGGTAGCGCAGGACCCGGTCCTTCAGGCCCGGCCGTGACGCCGAGGCCACCAGCTCCGCCATGTCCCGCGCCCGGCCGTCCTCCAGCGTCAGCGCACCGACGGTCGCCAGGATCCCGCTCTCCAGCCGCGTCGCCATGGCCGCGGCCCGCTCGACTTCGCCGGCGACCGCCTCCTCGTCGACCACGGCGTCGATCAGGCCGAGCGCCAGGGCCTCGTCCTGGTCGAGCCGGCGGCCGCTGGCGACGATCTGAAGGGCGTTGTCCGGGCCGACCCGCCCGGCGAGTCGGCGGGTGCCCAGCGCGATGCCGAACCCGGCACCCGGAAAGGCCAACCGAGCGCTGCCGACCGCGATCCGCCGGCGACAGGCCGCGACCAGATCGGCCCCGGCGCCCATCGCGGCGCCGCGCACCAGCGCCAGGGTCGGCACCGGTGCGTGAAAGACCACCTGGAGCAGGGTCTCGATCCGCACCAGCCGCAGCAGCAGGTCGCCGTCGCTCAACGCCTCCAGGTCGCCGAGGTCGAACCCGGCGCAGAAATGCTTGCCGTCGCCGTCCAGAACGATCAGCCGGGCACCCTCACCCGGCGCGGCGTCGATGGCGGCGAGAAGAGCCTCCACGATGTCGGGGCCGAGGGCGTTGCTCCGTTCGGCCCGATTCAGGGTCAGGCGCAGGACGGCCCCATCCCTGGACGCCAGAACCGGCGCGCTCACCCCGCCGCTCCCAGGGCGTCGGCGATCGTCTGTCCGGCCCGGGTCGTCGTCGCGGTGCCGCCGAGATCGACGGTTCGTCCTTCGGCCGAGGCGAGCGCGGTATCGACCGCCCGCTCCAGAGCCATGGCGGCGCGCATCGCCGTGTCGTCGCCGGTATTGCGGGCGATCCAGCCGATCAGCATCGCGGAGGACAGGACCAGGGACGTCGGGTTGGCCGCCCCCCGGCCGGCGATGTCCGGCGCGGTGCCGTGAGCCGCCTGGGCGATGGCGTACCGGTCGCCGGCGTTCAGCGAGCCGGCAACGCCGAGGCCGCCGGCCAGCTCCGCCGCCTGGTTCGACAGGATGTCACCGAACATGTTCGACGTGACGATGACGTCGAACCGCTCGGGTTCGCGCACCAGGAGCGACGCCATGGCGTCGACCAGCACTTCCTCGACCTCGACGCCGCTCTCCTCGCGGGCCGCCGCCTGGACGGCGTTGCGGAACAGGCCGTCTGACAGCTTCAGCACGTTCGACTTGGTGACGATTGTCAGCTTGCCGCGCCGGCCGGCAGCGAGTGCCGCCGCCGTCCGGCCGATCCGCTCCGAGCCCTGGCGTGTGATCTTGCGCACCGCCAGCGCGAGATCCGGCGTCGGCATGAACTCGCCCGATCCCACATGCATGGTCCGATCGGCGTAGAATCCCTCCGTGTTCTCGCGGGCGATGACCAGATCCATCGACCCGGCCAGCGCCGGGACGCCGGTGCGGGTGCGCGACGGTCGGATATTGGCGTAGAGATCGAGACGTTTGCGGAACTCGGCAGACGGGTTCAGCCCGCCCTGATCCGGTGGAGGATAGCTGGCGGTATCGACCGGGCCGAGGATGACGCCGTCGACCTCGGTCGCACGGGCGAACGTCGCCTCGCTGACCGTGACCCCGTCCCGCCGCAGCCCCTCCAGGCCGACCCGACCCGGCTCGACCTCCAGGCCTAAGCGGTACTCGGTCTCCAGGCGCGCCAGCACCAGCGAGACGGCGTCGGTGATCTCCGGTCCGATGCCGTCACCCGGCAACAGCAGCAGTCTCATCGTGCCCCCCCTGCGCCCGGTCGTCGCGCCGGACGGATTTCGTTCTTTTGTAGGACGGACGCAACAAAGGCGTCACAGCCCGCCGTGTATCCAGGCCTCAGCCACGGCACGCGCAAGACGTGCCTCGCTTCGACGGTCGCCCGCCCGCCGGAATCCTCCATCGAGGGGCGACCCCGCCGTAATCGGCCTTAGGGAGACATACCCATGGATCGCTTGCAAGACACCGATCATCAGACTGCCGTCCAGGATCTGTCCTTCGACGATTGGGACGAGCTTCAGTCGCCGCCGCCCGCCGTCACCGGTTTCGACGAGGTCGTCGAGCGCGCGATGTCGCGCCGCGGGTTCCTGGGCGGTCTAGCCATGCTGGGCGGCGCGGCCGCGCTGCTCGGTACCTCGGCTCTAACTCCGGCGCGGGCCGCCACGCGCCTCGCCTTCGACGCCGTGGCCGCCAACACCCTCGACACCGTGACCGTGCCCAAGGGCTACAGCTGGCATATCGTCGCCGCCTGGGGCGACCCGATGTGGTCGCACGCGCCGGCCTTCGACCAGGAGACCCGCGGCACCGGCGCAAGCCAGGAGATGGCCTTCGGCGACAACAACGACGGGATGGCGCTGTTCACCGACGGCTCCCGCAACATCCTGGCGGTCAACAACGAGTACACAAACCGCTCGATCATGTACGGCGCCCGCGAGAGCAAGCTGCCGGAGACGGACGACGACATCCGCAAGGGCAAGGCGGCTCACGGCATCTCGATCGTCGAGGTCGCGGAGACCGACGGCGTCTGGAGCATCGTCAAGGACAGCCCGGTCAACCGCCGCATCACCGCCGACACGCCGATGGAGATCACCGGCCCGGCGCGCGGCCACGACCTGCTGAAGACCGAGGCCGACCCGACCGGCACAACCTCGCTCGGCACCTGGAACAACTGCGGCAACGGCCGCACCCCGTGGGGCACCTACCTGGCCTGCGAGGAGAATTTCAACGGCTACTTCTCCTCCTCCGACGCCGCGTACACGCCGAGCGCCGAGCTCGGTCGCTACGGCGTGAAGACCGAGGACTGGGGCTACGCCTGGGCCACCGCCGACGCGCGTTTCGACATCTCGAAGAACCCGAACGAGCCGAACCGGGCGGGCTACATCGTCGAGATCGACCCGTTCGACCCGACCTCGACGCCGAAGAAGCGCACCGCGCTCGGCCGCTTCAAGCACGAGAACGCCGAACTGGTGATCAACGGCTCCGGCCATGCGGTCGTCTACATGGGCGACGATGAGCGCGGCGAGTTCCTCTACAGGTTCGTCTCCGAGGGCACTTACAGCATTGGCGGCGACAACGCCGACCTGCTGGAGTCCGGCACCCTGTACGTCGCGAAGTTCAACGACGACGGCACCGGGGAGTGGCTGGCCCTGACGCCGGAGACCACCGGCATGGCCTCCCAGGCCGAGGTCTGCGTCCACACCCGCCAGGCCGCCTCGGCGGTGGGTGCGACCACGATGGATCGCCCGGAGTGGGTCGCGGCCAACCCGAAGAAGGCCGAGATCTACTGCTGCCTGACCAATAACAAGAACCGCGGCGTGAAGCCGAACGCCGGTGGCGACGACACGTCGGTGAACGGACCGAACCCGCGCGAGAAGAACAACTACGGCCAGATCGTGCGCTGGATGCCGGAGGACGCCGACCACACCGCCACCGGCTTCTCCTGGAACCTGTACGTGGTGGCCGGCAACCCGACGGTCCACTCCGACGCCTATGCCGGCTCGGCGAACGTGACCGCCGACAACATGTTCAACTCGCCGGACGGCCTGGCGTTCGACAGCACCGGCCTGCTGTGGATCCAGACCGACGGCAGCTACAAGAATGCAGGTGACTTCGCGGGTCAGGGCAACAACCAGATGCTGGTCGGTGATCCGGAGACCGGGGAGATCAAGCGCTTTCTCGTCGGCCCGAACGAGTGCGAGGTCACCGGCATTACCTGGAGTGCCGACCGCAGGACGCTGTTCGTCGGCATCCAGCATCCGGGCGAGAAGGGCAACAGCCACTTCCCCGGCGGCGGCGGCTCGGTTCCGCGTTCCTGCGTGGTCGCCATCAAGCGCGACGATAACGGCCTGATCGGCTGAATAGCCGAACATGGCGATGACGGGCGGGGGCGGCCTTCGGGCCGCCCTCTGCGTTCAGGAAGCCTGAAGGATCCGAAGCGCCGTCGCGTTGAACCACGGCGCATCCTCGTACTGGACCCAGTGGCCGATGCCGTCGCGCATGGCGATGTCAGCGTCGGGCTGGATCGCGCGCAGATGGGCGTGGCGTGGCTCGAAGTACCCGACGGCGGTCACGTCCTCCGCCCCCCAGATCAGGTTGATCCGCCCCTTGATGAGCGGGAACGTCCGGGCCAGCCGGTCGCTCAGCGAGATCGGCCGCGAGCGGATGCGGTTGCGGGCCATGTTGATCTGCTGAATGTGGTCGGCCAGCGGATCGATATTGGCCTCGTCGGCGAACATCAGGATCTTCAGGTTGTGGCGGCGGATACGCGCCTGCTCCTCCGGCGGCATGTGCGGCTCGACCCGGATCATCTGCTGGGTGACCTTGCTTCGGGCACCCATGCCGGCGGCCCCGGTGCCGGTATAGCTGACCACCCGGTCGCCGAGTGCGGCCGCCGCCAGACCGCCGATGATCGAGCCGAAGGAGAAGCACAGGAGGCGGATCGGCTCGCCCTCCCCTGTCACCCGGCGCACGCCCGCGGTGACGGTGGCGGCGAGGCTGTCGGCATCATAGGGCTGCTCCGGGTCGTCGCTGTCGCCCTGGCCCGGCATGTCGGCGGCGATGACGCGGTAATGCTGGGCCAGCACCTCGACGTTGCGGACCCAGTGGTTCCACGACCCGAAGCCGCCATGCAGCAGGATCAGCGGCTCACCCGCTCCCCATTCGCGCCATACCATGGAACCCTGACCGCACGGGGTGCGGTGGGTGGTGGCCAGGGCTTCGATGCGGGCGAGTTCGTCGGCGGGAGAAAGGCTCATGCACCTGAGAGAAGCCGGGGCGGCGGCGGGTGTCAACGCCTCAACTCCGGCACCAGCACGATCAGGACCGCCAGCGCCACCAGCCCTTCCAGCGAGATCACCGTCAGCGCCATCGATCCGCCGAGCCAGTCGGCCAGCCAGCCCACATGCAGCACACCGAGCGGTCCGGCACCGATGCACACCGACAGGATCCCCATCAGCCGCGAGCGGATTTCCGGCGGCGCCTCGGAAAACATGATGGCGCTCTGCATGGAGGCGAAACCGGCGATCCCGAACCCGCCGACCGCCAGGACCATGAGCGCGATGCCGTAGTCGGTCACCAGCGAGAAGACGAAGACGCAGGCGACGAACAGGGCCGAACCGGCGAGGTAGATCCGCCGGAACCGCTCGGGTGCGGCCATGAAGGCGATCATCAGCGCCCCGAGGAAGGCGCCGCCCCCCTCGACGGACAGCAGCATCCCGATCTGCACCGGATCGGCGCGGAAGGTCTGCTCGCCCACCACCGGCACCATGGCCGCATAGGGAAAGGCGAACAGGTTGACGATCACGGTGATCCCGAGATGCCCCATCAGGGCTCGCGACCGGCGCAGGTAGGCGAAGCCGTCGCGGATTTCCGCGATCAGGGCGAAGGGCCGCGGCTCCCGCTCGGCCGCCTTGTAGACCACCAGAACCGCCAGCAGCACCGCGACGGCGTAGAACGCGCAGGCGATGGCATAGACGCCGAACATGCCGACGGCCGCGTACAGCCCGCCACCGGCGATCGGGCCGATCATGCGGGTCGCATTGTTCGAGGCGCTGTCCATCGACATGGCAGGACCGAGCCGTTCCCGTCCCACGCTCTCGCCGAGGATCGTCCTCCGGACCGGAAAATCGGTCGACCAGCCGAGGCCGGACACGAACGCACCGAGGCCGACATGCCAGATCTCCAGCGCCTCCGCCCAGGCCAGCAGCGCGAGCACCCCGGCGGTCCCGCACATCAGCGCCAGCGAGAGCACCAGCAGGACCTTGCGGTCGAGCCTGTCGGCCACAACGCCGGTGACCGTGCCGAACATCGCCATCGGCAGCATGCGCAGCACCGTCATCAGCGCCACCATCACCGGCGAGCGGGTGAGTTCGAACACCCACACGCCGACCGCCAGCAGTTCCAGCCAGCGCATGGCGCCCATCAGGACGCCGATGGTCCAGAGCTTGCGGAAGGTGGGATCGGCGACGAGGGAAAGCGGACCCGCCGCCCGACTTCTCCCGTCGCCGCCCCTGGCGGTCGATGACATCTACGATCTCATGGGATTTCGCCGGCGCGGCGGAGCATATCGATGGACGCGGCGAACGCCTCGGCGGTGCGGGCGACCTCCGCCGGGCCGTGGGTGACCGACACCAGACCGCCGCACATCGGGTTGGTGTCGACACCGTTGACCAGCATGGCCAGACGCAGCAGCCGGATCAGGTCCTTCGGCCGGTCCTTCATCGCCACCGCCGGCACCGACAGCGGGTCGAAGGACGCCGGATCCACCGGACGGTCCGACTGAACGAACAGGTGGAAGGTGGAGTAGCCGCCATAGACCGCCCACGGCACGCCCCGGTCGACCAGCACCCGGGTCAAAGCCTCGCGGATCGCCGCGCCGGTGTCGTTGGCTCGGGCGCAGACACCCTCCTCGGCGATGATGGTCAGCGCCTCGCTTCCGGCGGCGGCGGAGACCGGGTTGGCGTTGAAGGTTCCGGGATGGCCGATCTTCTCGCGGCCGCGCGCGGCGGCGGCCTCGAAGTCGAGCCCGTCCAGGATATCGCGGCGCCCGCCGACCGCACCGCCCGGCAGGCCACCGGCCAGAATCTTGGCCCAGGACGACAGATCGGGGGTGATGCCGAACACCTCCGCCGCCCCGCCAGGCGCGAGGCGGAAGCCGGTGACAACCTCATCCAGGATCAGCAGCACGCCGTGCCGCGCCGTCTCCTCCCGCAGCAACGCGAGGAAGTCCGGCGCCAGCGGCGTGAAACCGGTGCCGCCACCGGTCGGTTCGACGATCGCCGCGGCGATGTCCGGATCCGTCGCCAGCAGCGCGCGCAGCCCGTCGGCATCGTTGGGATCGAGCAGAACGACACCGTCGCTCACCCCGTCGAGGACGCCCGGCGACGAGCGGCCGTCGAAATGCGAGGCCACGCCACTGGTCATGTGGTCGTGCCAGCCGTGGAAATGGGTACGGAAGCGGACGATCTTGCGCTTGCCGGTGAAGTCTCGGGCCAGGCGCAACGCCATCAGCGTCGCTTCCGTGCCCGACGAGGTGAAGCGGATCCGTTCGGCGGACGGGCACAGCCGGCGGACCGCCCGAGCCCAGGCGATCTCGCGGCGCTGGCCGGCGCCGAACTGGGTGCCTTCGGCCATCGCCGCCTGGGCCGCCGCGGTCACACGGGGGTGGGCATGGCCGAGAAGCAGGGCGCCGTGACCGCCGTAGAAATCGACATACTCGTTGCCGTCCACGTCCCACTTGGTCGGCCCCTCCGCCCGCTCGACGTAGAGGCCGTAGGGTTTCAGGTGCCGGGCGTCGTGGGTCACGCCGCTCGGGAACAGATCCCGGGCCTCGCGCGCCAGGTCGGCCGAGCCGGGCGTTCTCTCGCGATACGCCGCCTCGATCGGCGAGTTGGTCAGTGCCTCTTCGGCGGCACGGCTGTCGGGCATGAAACCTCCCCAGAGCAAGTCACGATCGAGAGGAAGCATCTGATCGTGTAGATTTACTCTACTTATTAATGACTTAGAGAGCGATTCACGGTTCAGACCTGTTCGATCTGAACCGATCGCGCTCTAATCCGCCGCGGCGGATACCCGTTTGTCCGCCATGTAGGCCGCCAGTTTCGGGCCGACCTCCTCGGCCATGACGGTGAACGACTTGCGCCACATGGGCAGCGCCCCCGCCATGTCGTGACCGGTCAGCATCAGGGTACCGAAATCGCCGACCTCGTCGCGGAAGGCGACCAGCCGGTCCAGCACGGATGACGCGGTCCCGGCGATCACCAGTTCCTTGGCCTTGACCATCGCCTCGGCCTTCGCCGCGTCCCAGTCGATATCGGTGCTGAAGTCTCCGGCAGCGAGTTTCCCCTGGGTGTTCAGGTAGGTGTAGTACCAGGTGAAGGTGCCCTCGGGATCGTTCAGGATCTCTTCGGCCTCGGCCTCGGTATCGGTGATCAGCACGCTGCGCCCGACACGCCAGACCGCGGGGTCGGGCCGCCGGCCCGCCTGCTCCGCTCCGGCGGCATAGGAGGGCCAGTGGGTGGCGATGTCCGCGGCCGGAACGAAGTTGCCCGACAGCAGACACCAGCCGCGCTGGCCGGCGAAATTGGCGGTCATGGAGTTGGCGCCGCGTACCGACACGGCGATCGGCGGATGCGGCTGCTGGTAGGGACGGATGAAGCGGCCGATCCCCATTTCCGGCAGGACCCGGTCGGTGATCGACGCGGTGACGTGCTCGCCCACATGGGCGAACGGCGGATCCTCGCTCCAGACCTTGAGGATCAGGTCGATGGACTCGATCATCGCCATCGCCCGCTTGCGTCCGTCGAGGTTGCCGAACACCTCCCAGTCGCTGGACAGGCCGCCGGAGCCGATTCCGAACAGGAACCGCCCCCTGGACAGGTGATCGAACAGGGCGGCATGGCCGGCCACGACGACCGGATGCTGCTGCGGCAGCGAAATCACCCCGGTCCCGAACTTGATCTGCCTCGTCTCGGCGATCAGCGAGGCGTTGAAGATCAGCGGCGAGGGGATCGGCTCGCCGGTCGACGTGTAGTGCTCGCCCATCCAGGCCTCGGAGAACCCGAGCCGGTCGCCGAGCGTCACCAGTTCCCGGTTCTCCTCGATCACTTCCGTCAGGTCGCGGCTCGGCGGATGCAGCGGCATCATGAACAGGCCGAGATTCACCATCGGCATTTCCCCCATGCGGTTGGATCCGGACGGACCGGCCTTCGTGGCTGATCCGTCGACGCTACCACCCCGCCTCCCGGATGCGGAAGCGGCGGAATGGCGGACGCGCTCAGACTTTGTGACGGTCGAAGGTCGGGCTCATGAGGATCTCGTTGAGGCAGGCCCCGGGGCTGAGTGCCGCGAGGAAGGCGACGACGTCGGCCACGTCCTCCGGCTGGATCACCTGCTTCAGTTCCTGGTCGGTCAGCTTCTTCGGCCGCCGGTCCAGGATCGGCGTGCGCACCTCGCCGGGGCAGATCGCGGTGGCACGGATGCCGTCGTTGCCGTGCTCGCGCTGGATCAGAAAGCTCAGCGACATCACCGCGTGCTTCGAGGCGCCGTACGCCACGCCGGCGACCTCGGAGTAGAAGCGCCCGGCCCAGGACGAGGTTGTCGCGATCACCCCGTCCTTCTGGCGCAGCATGATCGGCAGGGCAGCGGCCACGCCGTTGTAGACACCCTTGATGTTGGCGTCGATCACGGTGTCCCAACCGTCCAGCAGGGACGGCTCGGCGACCGCCTCGCGCCAGGTGCGCTGGGTCACGTTGGTGCCGGCGTTGTTGAACTGGACGTCGAGGCGCCCGTGCTCGGCATCGATGCGTTTGCCGGCCTCCAGGACCGTCGCGCGGTCCATCACGTCGAGCGCGATCACATCCACCTTGCCGCCGGCGGAGCGGATCTCCTCGGCAACGGCCTGCAGCGGCTCCTCGCGCCGGCCGCTGAGGACGACGGTCATGCCGTCCGCGGCGAGCCGGCGAGCCGTCGCCTCTCCGATCCCCGTTCCGGCCCCGGTGATCCACGCCACCCGTCCCTCGACACTGCGCATTGGCTAACCCTCCCGTTTGGTCGATACTTGATCGCTTTCCCCCAAAGCTTAGCGATATGCCGCCACCCTCCGACAGCCCTCAAAGTGCCGCCTGGCGTCTGCCGTCGGCGGTCGCCAAGCCGCTCGACCGCTTCCGTATCTGGTGGGAGGGGTTGTCCGGCAACGTGCGGGGGTCGATCTGGCTGTTCGCCGCCGCCCTGGTGTTCGCGGTCATGGGCGCGCTGATCAAGTTCGTCGGACAGCGCCTGCCCGTGGTGGAGATCCTGTTCCTGCGCCAGATGTTCGTGATCGTGGTGGTCTCGCCGGCGATCGTGAAGGGCTTCCCGGCGGTGTTCCGGACCGAGCGGCTGCCGCTGCACCTGCTGCGCGTCGGGCTCTCGGCCGTGGCGATGACCACCGGCTTCACCGCCCTCGTCCATCTGCCCCTGGCCGAGGCGACGGCCATCAGTTTCTCGCGCACGTTGTTCACCACCCTGCTCGCGGTGATCATCCTGCACGAGCTCGTCGGCTGGCGCCGGTGGTCGGCGACGGTGGTCGGTTTTCTCGGCGTGGTGATCGTCGCCCGGCCGTCGCCGGAGGGATTGAACGAGTACGCCCTGCTCGCCCTGCTGTCGGCGTTCTTCGTGGCGATGATCATGATCTGCCTGCGTATGCTGGCGCGCACCGAGCGGCCGTCGACGATCATCGCCTACCAGTCCGTCTGCCTCTCCGCGATCCTCGCCGGCCCGGCCTGGTACTTCTGGGTGTGGCCGAGCTGGCAGGATCTGGCCCTCACGGCCGTGATCGGCGGGGTGATGTCTCTCGCCCAGTTCACCAACATCAAGGCCTATGCCAACGGCGAAGCGGCGGCGATCGCGCCGGTCGAGTACGTCCGCCTGCTGGCCTCCGCGGTGCTCGGCTTCATGGTGTTCAGCGAAGTGCCGACCATCTACACGGTCCTCGGCGCCGTGTTCATCATCGCCTCGACGCTGTACACCGTGCGTCGCAACGCGATGAAGCGAACGCCGGCACCGACCCCGCCGGCCATCGACCCCTGAGTTACGTCCCGAGCTCCGGCGCGCTCACGCTTCCTCGAGAAACAGGCGCGCGACGGCGCCGCGATCGCCCTTGCCCGTTGCCCCGACCGGCAGCGCGGAAACGACCTTGAGCCGCGCCGGCACCTTGTAGCGTTCCAGCCGCTCGCCGGCCCAGGCGAGGATCCGCTCCGGATCGGCGTCGCATCCCGGCACCAGCGTCGCCACGGCGATCACCGCTTCCCCTGTCGCAGGGTCCGGAACGCCGGCGACCAGGGCGCCCGCCACCGCGGGATGCGCCGTCAGCACCGCCTCCACCTCCAGCGGCGCCACCTTCATGCCGCCCCGGTTGATCAGGTCCTTGGCCCGGCCGACCAGCGCGATCCGGCCGTCGGCGCGGGCCTGGGCGAGGTCGCCGGTGCGGAAATAGCCGTCGCCGTCGAACGCCTGCGCCGTGCGCTCCGGCTCCCGCAGGTAGCCGATCATCCGATAGGGGCTGCGGATCCGCAGTTCCCCGTCATCGGCGATCTTCACTTCGATGTCCCGCCCCGGCCGACCGAGCGATCCGGCGGCCGCGTCGTACACTTCCGGGTCGACGAAGAAGTCGCTGGTCCCGGTCTCCGTCAGGCCGTAGATGTCGCCGATCCCGGTCCGGGGCCAGGCGGCGCGGATCTTCTCCCCCAGGCCCGCCGGCAGCACCTCGCCGCCCGCCATGACAAGGCCGTCCCAGGTCGGCAACGCCGCCGTCTCGGGCCGCTCGAGCAACCCGCGCAGCAGGGTCGGCACCGCCGGCAGCCGGTCGACATCGCCGCGCGCCAGCACGCGGGCCACCTCCGGGACCGACAGGCGTTCCGGAAACACCAGGGTCCCGCCGGACAGCAGCGTCAGCCAGGTCACCCACTGGCCGAAGCTGAAGGTGAGTTGCAGCGCCAGGAGGGTGCGTTGGCCGTCCCGCCAACCGGTCTCGCGGCGGATCATCTCCAGCTTCGCCGCCTGGCGCCGGGCCGACAGGACGGCGGCCTTGGGCGCACCGGTCGTGCCCGAGGTGAAGACGATGGTCGACGCGCCGTCGAGCATCGGGTCGGCCGTCAGGCGGGCCAGAAGCGCTTCGACCCGGGGGCGGGGCGTCGCCCGATGAATCGGCACCGCCACCCCGCCGGCCCTGTACGTGCCGAGCAGTTCGATGAGATCGCCCGGGCTGTTGTCGACGAAGACCGGATGGGGCCGGAAGCCGCCGATCCCCTGCTCGGCCAGTTCCATCGCCCGCATCTCCGCCCGACGGTGAAGTTCCGCGTGGCTCATGGCCGTTCCCGCGATCTCGATCGCCGGGGCCGCGCCGTGGCGTGCCATGGCCGCGAACAGACTGTCGGCGAGGTCCGTCATCGGGCGGCGGGTCTCGCCAGGGGAAGACAGTGCGGGGCTGCGGTCATACCCTTATCCTCCCCCGCTCCCGCGCAACGGACAAGACATCGCCATGACCGAGACCGTGCTCTACGAACGCCGGGGCCAGGTGGCCCTGATAACCCTCAACCGCCCCGAGCGGCTGAACGCCATGGACCAGCCGATGCTGTCGGCCCTGGAGGCCGCCTGCGACCGGGCCGAGGCGGATGGCGAGGTCGGGGCGGTCGTGGTCACCGGCGCCGGCAAGGCGTTCTCGTCCGGTTTCGACCTTCAGGCCCAGGCGGCGAAGACGCCGAAGGGCGTGGCCGAGTGGCGCCCGGTGCTGCGCCGCGACTTCGATGCCGCCATGCGGTTCTGGCACATGAGCAAGCCGACCGTCGCCGCCGTTCACGGCCCCGCCCTGGCCGGCGCCTGCGAACTGACCATGGCCTGCGACGTCACCGTCGCCGCCGAGGATGCGATCTTCGGCGAACCGGAGCTGAAATTCGGTGCCGGCATTGTCGTGATGATCCTACCGTGGATCGTCGGCCCGAAACGGGCCAAGGAAATCATCCTGCTCGGCCTCGACAACGTCACCGCCACCGAGGCACGGGAGATGGGGCTGGTGAACCGAGTCGTCCCGACCGGCCGCGACGTGGAAACCGCGTTGACCCTGGCCCGGCGCATGGCCGCCATGGATCGCCCGCTGGTGCGCGAGACCAAGCGGGCCATCAACCGGACCTACGAGCTTATGGGCATGGGCTCCGCCCTCGAGTCCGCCCTCGAGGTCGACATGCTGATCGAGGGCGAGGGCATGGAGACCAAGCATCGGTTCCTGGAGATCGCCCGCACAGACGGCCTGCGCGCCGCCCTGAAATGGCGCGAGGATCGGGCCGCGGAGGCCGAACGGGAGTAGACGTCCCGGGAATAGACCTGACCGGCGACCCGCCATCGCCTATCCTGCGCCCAAGGAGAGCAGGACATCTCCGGGGGAGACGACAAGAGCGGGTGCCACCAGGCGATGAGCGACAGCGACCCGGACCGACCGTCGGACGCCGCCGACGAGATAGCGGAGCTGCGCCGCCGTCTCGCCCTGGCCGAAGCGCGCGCCGAGTCGACAGACCGGCTGCTGCGGACGGTGCTGGATAACATGGGCAACGGCCTGGTCGTCTTCGACGCCGACGAACGTCTCGTCGTGGCCAACCGCCGGTTCGCCGAGATGTACGGGTTCGAGGCCGACGACCTCCGTACCGGCACCCCCCGCGCCGAGATGGTCCGGCGGGGCACCGGGCGGACCTGGCCGGGCGATGCGCGCGACGCCGCCGAGTTCTTCGCGGGCAACACCACCGGCGAGATCGGACTGCCATCGGGATCGGTCTATCAGCGTGAGATCGTGCCGACGGCGGACGGCGGCTGCGTCATCACCCATACCGACGTGACCGAACGCAAGCGGACCGAGGACGAACTGCGCGAACAGCAGGAGATCCTGCAGGACGTATTCGACAACGTCGCCCAGGGGCTCGCTGCCTACGACGAGAATGCCCGCGTCATCACCTGGAACCGCAAGTACCAGGAGTACCTGATCCTGGCGGACGACCAGATCTACCGGGGCTGTCCCGTCTGGGACCTGGTGATGCTGCACGCCGCGCGGGGCACCTATGGTGGCGGCAGCCGGGAGGATCTGGAAGCGCAGGTGCAGATGCGCATCGACCGCCTGATGAGCGGCGGGATCGTGCGCTTCGACTACGTGAACGCCCGCGGCATAGAGATGGAGGCGGTCTCCGCCCCCCGGCCGCAGGGCGGATTCGTGGTCACCTACGCCGACATCACCGACCGCAAGCGCGCCGAGGCGGAGATCATCCGCGCCCGCGACGAGGCCGAGGCGGCGAACCGGGCGAAATCCAGCTTCCTCGCCGCCATGAGCCACGAGATCCGGACGCCGATGAACGGCGTTCTGGGCCTGATCGAAGTGCTGCAGCACTCCGAACTGACGCCGGATCAGACGGTGTTGGCGGAGACCGTCCACGAGTCGGCCACGGCCCTGCTGCGGATCATCGATGACATCCTCGACTTCTCCAAGATCGAGGCCGGACGCATGGAGCTGGAAGCGGTACCGCTGTCGCTGCGCCGAACGATCGAGTCGGCGCTCGACACGGTCGCAGCCGTGGCCGACGCCAAAGGCCTGGACCTGACCCTCGACATGCCGCCCGATCTTCCGGACAGCGTGATCGGCGATCCCGTGCGGTTGCGGCAGATCCTGCTGAACCTGCTCGGCAACGGGCTCAAGTTCACCGAGAGCGGCGGCGTGTCGGTCGCGGTCGAGCGGCCGGCGGAACCCGAGGGCGACGGCCGGATTCCCATCCGGATCTCGGTCACTGACACGGGGATCGGCATTCCGGGCGACGTGCAGGCGATCCTGTTCGAACCGTTCAGTCAGGCGGAGTCGACCACCACCCGGCGCTTCGGCGGCACCGGACTCGGCCTGTCGATCAGCCGGCGCCTGGTCGAGTTGATGGACGGACGCATCGCAGTCGACAGCCGGGAGGGGGCGGGGTCGACCTTCCACTTCGTGTTGCCCGTCGCCGCCGCGCCGGCCGCGGAGACGGGAGCCCAGGAAACCGTGGACCTGGCGGGCGTGGCGGCGGTGGTCGTCAGCGACCGGCCCGCCCTTGTCGAGAGCGTCCGCCGGGAGATCCGCCGACATGGCGCCACGGCGGATGCGGCATCCGGTGGCGACGCCCTCGCCCGCATCCTGGAGCGGATGGGGCCGGCGGCGGTGTTCCTGGTCGATGATCGGCTGCCGGCAGAGAACGTTCCCGGCCTGCTGACACTGCTGGAGGAGCGCCCTGCCGTCCTGCTTCGCGGAACCGCCTCGACCACCCTCTCCGCCGAAGCGCTCGGCCGGTTCCGGGCGACGGTGAACCGTCCGATCCACCGGGGCCCCCTCCTGCGCGCGATCGCCGCCGCCCTCGGCCGGACGTCGGTCGGCGATCCGGCGGATGACGCGAAGGCGTCGGTCCAGCCGGTCGAACAGGCGGCGGGCGCCGACGGCCCAAGGATCCTGGTCGCCGAGGATACGCCGATCAACCGGTTCGTGGTCGAGCGCCAGCTCGCCGGCCTCGGCTACAACGCCGACTACGCGATGAACGGCCGGGAGGCCTTCGATCTCTGGCGGGCCGGTCGCTACGACCTGCTGCTCGCCGACTGCCACATGCCCCAGGTCGACGGTTTCGAGCTGGCGCGCATGGTGCGTGACGCCGAATCGCGGGACGGCGCGCCGCGCATGCCCATCATCGCGCTGACCGCCAATGCCGTCGCCGGAGAGTCGGAGAAATGCCTCGCCGCCGGCATGGACGACTTCCTCGCCAAGCCGGTGACCATCAGGCAGATGGGCGAGACGCTGGCCCGGTGGCTGAAGCAGCCAACCGGCGGCACGGGTTCGTGAGGCGCGCGCCCCTGGACGCGACCGCCGGTCGGCCTCATCTTCTCAGCGATCACGACTGAAGGAGGATTGCGATGGCCAAGGCAATGTTCGCGGCGGGCTGCTTCTGGAGTCCGGAGGAACACTTCCGCAAGGTCCCCGGCGTCACCGACGTGGCCGTCGGCTACAGCGGCGGCACCAAGGACGAGCCGACCTACGAGGAGGTCTGCACCGGCAATACCGGCCATGCCGAGGTGGTCGAGGTCGAGTACGATCCGGCCGCGGTGGATTTCGAGGATCTGCTCAAGGTGTTCTTCGAGATCCACGATCCGACCCAGGTCAACCGCCAGGGCCCGGATGTCGGCACCCAGTACCGCTCGGCGGTGTTCTTTCAGGACCCGGAGCAGGAGGCGGCGGCGCGCGAGGCCAAGCAGCGGCTGACCGCGCACGGTGTTCCCGTCGCAACCGAAATCGCGCCGGCCGCCACCTTCTGGCGGGCCGAAGAGTACCATCAGCAGTTTCTGGCCAAGCGCCGCAAGGGCGTGTTCGGGAACCTGCTGCGGTGAGCCGTGCGACCGAAGGGCTGAACAGCGACCTCTCGGTCTTCGCCCGGATCGACACCAACGCGGTCGACTGGCAGCCGAGCCCCAGCCCCGGCGTCTTCCGCAAGCGCCTCGACCTCGCCGGCGACAAGGAGGCGAGCCGGGTGACCTCCGTCGTGCGCTATGCCCCGGACAGCGCCTTCCACAGCCACCCGCATCCGGACGGCGAGGAGATCCTCGTGCTGGACGGCGTGTTCTCCGACGAGCACGGCGATTACCCGGCCGGTACCTTCCTGCTGAATCCGGAAGGCTTCGAGCACGCGCCGCGCTCGAAGGAGGGCTGCGTGCTGTTCGTCAAGCTGCGTCAGTATCCGGGTGTGCGCCGCCAGGTCACCGTCGATACGACCGGCGGCTCCTGGCGACAGGGACTGGTTCCGGGCATCGAAGTTCAGGACCTCTACCACGAGGATGGCCATCGCGAGCATATCCGCCTCGCCCGCTTCGCGCCTGGAGCGGCGACGCCCGAGCATGAGCATGACGGCGGCGAGGAGATCTTCGTCATCGAAGGCAGCGTCGCCGACGCCCACGGCACGCACCCGGCCGGCACGTGGCTACGGTACCCCGACGGCTCGCGCCATACCCTGAGCGCACCGGACGGGGCGCTGATCTACGTGAAGAGCGGGCACCTCGGCGGAAGATAGCCCCCTGCTTCGGGCGGGGCGTGGATCGCCGCGTCGCGTCCGGGTTATGCTCCTTCCCGACAACCATGTGGAGGAGGCCCCGCCATGGCGAAGATCGCCCTCGTCACCGGAGGATCGCGCGGCATCGGCGCTGCGACCTGCCGACTGCTGGCCCGCGACGGCTGGGACGTCGCCGTCAACTACGCCGGCAACGAGGACGCCGCCGAGGCGGTGGCCGCCGATGTCCGCGCCGCCGGCCGGCGGGCGATGACGGTGCAGGCCGATGTCGGCGACGAGGCCGCGGTTCTGGCCATGTTCGCCGCGGTCGAGAGCGGTCTCGGCCCCATCGACGGCTTGGTCAACTCCGCCGGCATCATCGGTCCGGTGGGCCGCGTCGAGGCGCTCACCGCCGAGGCGATCGACAGGGTCATGAAGACCAACGTCGTCGGCTGCATCCTGACCTGCCGCGAGGCGGTGAAGCGGATGTCGACCGCCAACGGCGGCAAGGGCGGCGCCATCGTCAACGTCTCGTCCGGCTCCGCCTATATCGGCAATCCCGGCGCCCAGGTGCTCTACGCCATCTCCAAGGGCGCGGTGAACTCGCTGCATATTGGCCTCAGCCAGGAGGTCGCGGGCGAGGGCATCCGCGTCAATGCCGTCTCCCCCGGCATGACCGCGACCGACATGGTCACCGAGGAGGCGGCATCGAGGAACATGGCGAACATCCCCGCCGGCCGCCTGGGCGAGCCGGAGGAGATCGCCGAGGCCATCGTCTGGCTGATGAGCGACAAGGCCAGCTATACCGCCGGCGCCAACATCCGCGTCGCCGGGGGTCGGCCGTAGGCCAAAGCACCGAACCGGAACAAAAAAAGAACTTCCCTCCACCGACCGGCTTTGGCACTCTGCCGGTCGAGCGAAGGGAGGGACACGCCATGGCTGAACATCCGGTCCGCACCGGCGGCTGCATCTGCGGCGGCGTGCGATACAGGATCACCGGTCCCAACAAGCAGGTCGTCGCCTGCCATTGCCGCGAGTGTCGCCGTCAGACCGGGCATTTCATGGCGTCTAGCGACGTCTGGAACGAGCATCTGGAGCTGACCGAATCCCGGGATCTCGGCTGGTACAGGTCGGGCCCCAAGAGCCGCCGGGGTTTCTGCAAGACCTGCGGCTGTTCGATGTTCTACCGGGTGGATGGCGGCGAGAAGACCTCGTTCGGCGTCGGGACGCTGGACGACGGCTGCGACGAGGGTATCCGCATCGCCGCGCACATCTTCACCGCCGAGAAGGGATGCTACTACGACCTCGACGACGCCCCGGCCTACGAGGACGGCGGCGACAGCGTGCCGATGCCGGAGCGGGGGTAGAGGCCGCGGGAGTAGCGGCGCGTCACGCCACGCCGGCCAGCGCGTCGGCCATCAGCTCCACCGCCTTGCGGGCCTCGCGCTCGAGGCGGTCTGACTCGAATGACAGGTCCCGCGCGGTGATCGCCGGCAGGCTGTCGTCGTTATGGACATAGGCGTTGCGCGTCTCGCGCAGCCAGACGTAGTCGCGGCCGAAGCGCACCGTGTTCAGGTCGAGCCCGTCGTCGACGGCTGCGTCCATCCGCTCGGCAACATCGCTGTCGATCGCGGTCTGCGCCAAAATCACGGCGGTTACCCAGGCCCCGGCGGCGAAGACCCGGCGCAGTTCGGTGAGGATCGCTTCGGTTTGGGCGTCGACCTGGAGCGGGCGGTCACCGGCGGCCCGGCGCAGCCTCTCGTCGAACCAGCGCAGCCGCTCGTTCCACTGGCGGGTGGACGGGGGATCGATCGGCGTCATGGCGGCCTCGCTGTTTGGTCACGGCGGTCGCGGGACCGCTGTTCGCAGGGCCCGGGCTACGCCGACGCCACCTGTCTGAATCCGGGCCCGAGCGTCGGATCGTCGTCGACCATGCTGGCCGCCACGTCATCGACCCGGGCGAAGGCCGGACCCGACCGGCACTGCGCTGCCAGCGCGTCCAGTGCCGCCGGCTCTCCTCGCGCGAGAATTTCGACCGTGCCGTCATGTCGGTTGCGCACCCAGCCGGCGATGCTCAACCCGCTGGCCGCACCGACCGCCCAGGCGCGATAACCCACCCCCTGCACCCGTCCGACGACGGTCAGGCGTCGTGTTTGAGGCATGGGAACCGCCCTACTCGAACTCGACGATGGTCTGGTCGACCGCAAGGCTGGCGCCGGCGCTGGCGTGGACCTTGGCGACCGTGCCGTCCTTCTCGGCGCGCAGCACGTTCTCCATCTTCATCGCCTCGACGACGCAGATCTCCTGGCCCGCCTTCACCGGCTCGCCCTCGGCCACGGCGACCGAGACCAGCAGGCCTGGCATCGGCGAGACCAGCAGCTTGGAGGTGTCGGCGGCCACCTTGGCCGGCATCTTGTCCAAGGCCTCGGCGACACGCGGCGGCACCACCAGGACCCGCATCGACGCGCCGCCGAAGGACAGCTCGCGGTAGATGCCGTCGCGGTCGATCTGCACCGGGAACGGCTCGCCGTTCACGTTGCCGTCGAACACCGATATCGTGGCGTCGAGCGCGCCGCGCACGGCATACCGCTGACCGGCAACGACCGCGTCGTAGCCGTCCTCCACCGGGCGGATCTCGACGCGGGTGTTCTCCAGCCCCTCGCGCACGGTCCAGAACGTCGCGATCTCCGACATGCCCCGGTTGGCGATCTGTCCGCTGATCCGCAGCCCGCGCTCGGAATCGTCGCGCTCGAAGGCGACGGCCAGCGCCTGCATGGCGCCGCGCTCGTAATCGCCGATCGCCGCGCCGGCGAAGCCGTCCGGGAACTCCTCGGCGATGAAGTTGGTCGTCAGGTTGCCCTTGCGGAACCGGTCCATGGCGATGGTCGCCGACAGGAACGGAATGTTATGGCCGACGCCGCGCACCCGGTAGCGGTTCAGCGCCTCGCCCATGCGGTCGGCCGCCTCGTCGCGGGTCTCACCGTAGGCCACCAGCTTGGCGATCATCGGGTCGTAGAACATGGAGATCTCGGAGCCTTCCTCGACCCCATCGTCGACCCGGATCCCCTCCACGTCGAGCGGCGGCTCGTAGCGGGTCAGCCGGCCGATCGACGGCAGGAATCCGCGGAACGGGTCCTCGGCATAGACCCGGGCCTCGATGGCCCAGCCGTCCATGGTCACCTCGTCCTGGGTCAGCGGCAGCGTCTCGCCGGCGGCGACGCGGATCATCTGCTCCACCAGGTCGAGGCCGGTGACCATCTCGGTGACCGGATGCTCGACCTGCAGGCGGGTGTTCATCTCCAGGAAGTAGAAGTTCCGGTCGGCATCGGCGATGAACTCCACCGTGCCGGCGGAGACGTAGCCGACCTGCTTGGCGAGCGCCACGGCCTGGGCGCCCATCTTGGCCCGGACCTCGGGCGTGATGAACGGGGACGGCGCCTCCTCGATGACCTTCTGGTGGCGGCGCTGGATCGAGCATTCGCGCTCGCCCAGGTGGATGACGTTGCCGTGGCCGTCGGCCAGCACCTGGATCTCGATATGGCGCGGCTCGGTGACGAACTTCTCGATGAACACGCGGTCGTCGCCGAACGAGGACCGGGCCTCGTTCATCGCCGAGCGCACGCCGTCCTTCAGCTCGCTCTCGGCATGGGCGATGCGCATGCCCTTGCCGCCGCCGCCGGCCGACGCCTTGATCATCACCGGGTAGCCGATCTCGGCGGCGATCCTGGCGGCGTGGTCGGCGTCCTCGATGGTGCCCATGAAGCCGGGGACGGTGCTCACCCCCGCCTCGTGGGCGATCTTCTTCGAGGTGATCTTGTCGCCCATCGCCTCGATGGCCTTCACGCCGGGGCCGATGAAGGTGATGCCGGCCTTCTCCAGCGCCTCGCAGAAGGCGGCCCGCTCGCTGAGGAAACCGAAGCCTGGATGCACCGCTTCGGCACCGGTCTGCTTGCAGGCCTCGACGATCCTGTCGATCAGCAGGTAGCTCTCGGCGGACGGCGGCGGCCCGAGCCGCACCGCCTCGTCGGCCATGCGCACATGCTTGCCGTCGGCATCGGCGTCGGAATAGACGGCGACGGTGGCGATGCCCATCCGCTTGGCGGTGCGGATGATCCGGCACGCGATCTCGCCGCGGTTGGCGATGAGGATTTTCGAGAACATCTGACGCTCTTCCCTATTCTCCTGCGGCACCCCGTGGGCGCGCGGCCCCTACAGCGGGATATTGTCGTGCTTCTTCCACGGGTTCTCGAGCTGCTTGTCGCGCAGCATGGCCAGCGCGCGGCAGATCCGGCGCCGCGTGTTGTGCGGGCGGATGATGTCGTCGAGATAGCCCCGGCTGGCCGCCACGAACGGGTTGGCGAAGCGCTCGCGGTATTCCTCGGTCCGGGCCTCGATCTTCTGCTCGTCGCCGAGGTCGCCGCGGAAGATGATCTCCACCGCCCCCTTCGGCCCCATCACCGCGATCTCCGCCGTCGGCCAAGCGTAGTTCACGTCGCCGCGCAGGTGTTTGGAGCTCATGACGTCATAGGCGCCGCCGTAGGCCTTACGGGTGATGACCGTCACCTTCGGCACCGTCGCCTCGGCATAGGCGAACAGCAGCTTCGCCCCGTGCTTGATGATTCCGCCGTATTCCTGCGCCGTGCCCGGCAGGAAGCCCGGAACGTCGACGAAGGTGACGATCGGAATATTGAAGCAGTCGCAGAACCGCACGAACCGACCGGCCTTCTTGGCGCTCTCGATGTCGAGGCAGCCGGCCAGCACCATCGGCTGGTTGGCGACGATGCCGACGGTCGAGCCCTGCATGCGGGCGAAGCCGACGATGATGTTGCCGGCGTAGCCCGGCTGGATCTCGAAGAAGTCGCCCTCGTCCACGACCTTCAGGATCAGTTCCTTCATGTCGTAGGGCTTGTTCGGGTTCGCCGGCACCAGGCTGTCCAGCGAGTATTCCGGACGGTCCGCCTCGTCGGCGGTCGGCCGCACCGGCGGCTGCTCGCGGTTGGAGGAGGGCAGGAAGTCGATGAAGCGCCGCAGGTTCAGCAGCGCCTCGACATCGTTCTCGAAGGCGAGATCGGCGACGCCGGACTTGGTGGTGTGGGTGACCGCACCGCCCAGTTCCTCGTGGGTGACCGTCTCGTGGGTGACGGTCTTCACCACGTCGGGTCCGGTGACGAACATGTAGGAGCTGTCCTTCACCATGAAGATGAAGTCGGTCATCGCCGGGGAGTACACCGCACCGCCGGCGCAGGGTCCCATGATCATCGAGATCTGCGGCACCACACCCGAGGCCATGACGTTGCGCTGGAACACCTCGGCATAGCCGCCGAGCGAGGCCACGCCCTCCTGGATGCGGGCGCCACCGCTGTCGTTCAGGCCGATGACCGGGGCGCCGACCTTCATCGCCTGGTCCATGATCTTGCAGATCTTCTCGGCGTGGGCCTCCGACAGCGAGCCGCCGAACACCGTGAAGTCCTGGCTGAACACGAAGACCAACCGGCCGTTCACCGTGCCCCAGCCGGTGACCACCCCGTCGCCGCGCACTTTCTGCTCGGCCATGCCGAAATCGGTCGAGCGATGCTCGACGAACATGTCCCACTCCTCGAAGGAGTCCGGGTCCAGCAGCAGGTCGATCCGCTCCCGCGCCGTCAGCTTGCCCTTGGCGTGTTGTGCGGCGACCCGCTTCTCGCCGCCGCCTGCCCTGGCCTGCTCCCGCATCTCTTCGAGACGGTGGATGATGTCCTGCATCGTCGATGCCCTCACGCGTTTCCCACTCTAGTCCGGTCGGCGATCCTATCAGTTTTCGCCGGCGAGCAACCCCTTGAAGCGCGCCGCAGCCCGGACCTCGTCCAGCAGACCGCGCCGGCGCTGCTCCGCCTCGCGGTCCTGTCCCCACTGTTCGACCTGGTAGGACTCGTCGATCTGCGACAGGGCGAACGCCTCCTCGACGGCGAGGTCGCCGTCATGAAAGGCGAGACCAAGCAACAGCGAGCCGGTGACCGTGGTGACGGTGTGGAGCGGCGCCAGATGCCAGTCTCCGGCGGCGTCGACCGCGCCGCGCAGCGCCGCAAGCGTCGCCTCGGACTGGCGCACCGGCATGATCCCGGCGGTCACCGCGAGCGCGATTCCGAGCCGGGCCTCCGCCCGCTCGCGCCACGGGGTCCAGCGCTCGACCTGGCGGGCGACCAGGTCCTCGGGCCCCTCCGCCAGGAAGCACAGCAGGTCGGAGCCGCCGAAGCCGGCGATCTCGTCGACGACGTGGGCGCGCTGGGGCGAGATCCGGTCGGTCACCGTGGCGGCGAACCCCATCATCGCCATGGTCCGGGGCTCGACCTCCTCGCCCTGGGCATCCCATTCGCCGGCCACCGCCTCGGCGAGCCCGCGGGTCGGCAGCACCAGCGGCCGCTTGCCGGGGGATCGCAGCGGGCGCCGGTCCAGGGTCACGGCGAACCCACCTGCCTCCGGCTCCACCGCGACGGTCTTGTAGATGCGTTTCATCCGGTTCCCACCTCGTCTTCAGGCCGGCCCCTCACGCCGGCGCGATCAGCCGCTCGGCGACCGGGACCAACTGGTCGAAGCTGTCCAGGATCAGCGCAGAGCCCGCCGCCTGCAGGCGTGCGGCGTCATGATACCCCCAGGAAACGCCGATACCCGCGGCGATCCGGGCATTGCGGGCCATCTCCATGTCGAAGCTGGTGTCGCCGACCATGACGGTGCGTCCCGCCTCGCAGCCGGCCTCGGCGACCGCCTCCGCCAGGACCGTCGGATCCGGTTTTCCGGGGCCGTCATCGGCGGATTTCAGGGTGACGAAACGTCCGCGCAACCCGTGCCCGTCCAGAACCGCCAGCAGGCCGCGTCGGCTCTTGCCCGTGACAACGGCGAGCAGCCAGCCTGCCGCCTCCAGCGCGTCCAACACCTCAATCGTCCCGGGGAACAGCGGTTCAGGCGCGCCGTCCAGCGATTTGGCCTCGAAATAGGCGTCGCGATAGGCCTGACCCAGGCGCTCGACCTGCAGGCCACCGATCCCCGGCGCCAGACGGCGCAGGGCGACCTCCAGCGGCAGACCGACGATCTGACGCACGGCTCCCGCATCGGGCGGCGCCTCGCCCTCGCGGGCGAAGGCGGCGGCCATGGCGGCCACGATATGGTGCTGACTGTCCACCAGGGTGCCGTCCAGATCGAGGGCGCAAAGCTTCAGGTCCGCCATCGTCATTCCTCGAACGGGGCGAAGGGCGACCCGTCGACTTCCGGCGACAGGCCGAAGAACTCGAACGATCGGGTCATATGGTCCTGCAGCGGCGCCACGACCTCGACCGGTACGCCGTCCTCGTCGGGGATGCGGATGGCGCGGGCGTGCAGGTGTAGCTTGCGGCTGACCCCCTCGCCCTGCAGGAAGGCGTCGGCGCCGCCGTACTTCCCGTCGCCCAGGATCGGCGTTCCGAGCGCCGCCATATGGACGCGGAGCTGGTGGGTCCGGCCGGTCACCGGCGACAGGGCGACCAGCGCTGCGCGGCGGCCGAGCTTCTCCAGGGTGACGTAGCGGGTCAGCGCCGACTGGCCGTTCTCCTGATCCACCGCCATCTTCTCCCCGGCCTTGCCCGGCAGTTTGGCCATCGGCAGTTCGATCTGGCCATTGGTCGGTTTCGGCTCGCCGACCACCAGCGCCCAGTAGATCTTCATCGCCGACTTGGCGCGGAAGGCATGGGTCAGCCGGCGGGCGGCGCGCTGGGTGCGGGCCAGCACCAGGACTCCGGAGGTATCCTTGTCCAGCCGATGGACCAGCCGGGGCCGCTCGCCGAAGCCAAAGCGCAGGCTGTCGAGCGCGCCGTCGATATGCTTGGTCGTGCCGGACCCGCCCTGCACCGCGAGGCCGGCGGGCTTGTTGATCGCGATCATCTCGTCGTCGCGATACAGAACCGCGTCCCGCAGAGCCTCGCCGGTCTGCGTGTCGGCGCTCCGCGGAGCCGCCGGAACCGGTTGTGGGGTGTCGGAGAGCGGCGGAATGCGAACGGCCTGCCCCGCCTCCAGCCGCTGATTGGCCTTCGCGCGCCTGCCGTCGACCCGGACCTGACCGGTGCGCAGCAGCTTCGAGAGCTGGCCATGGCCCACGGCCGGGAAGTGCCGCTTGAACCAGCGGTCCAGGCGCTGGTCGGCCTCGTCCCGCGCCACCACCCGGGTCTCGACCTGTGCGCTCATGCCAGCGCCATGCGGACGACCGCGAGTCCGAGGAACAGGGCCAGGATCGACAGTCCCACCGAGCTGGCAACATACGCACCGGCCGCCAGTGTTGCGCCGCGATGCCAGAGCGTCGCCACGTCCAGCGAGAAGGAAGAGAACGTCGTGAACCCGCCCAGCAGCCCGAACACGATGAAGGCGCGGGTCTCCTGCGAGAAGTTCAGCTTGAGGGCGCCAAGCTCGATCAACAATCCCATCAGGAACGACCCGGCGATGTTCACCGCCATCGTGCCCCACGGGAAACCGTGCCCGGCCAGGTGCGTGACCAGGCCGACCGCCTTGTACCGGGCGACCGCGCCGACCGCGCCGCCGAGGGCCACTGCGAGAAGCATCTTCATGGTCGCCGGCTTATCTCAGGTGGCGCCGAATATCCAGCCCTCGCGCCGCGACTCGGGTTGACCGGCCGGCGCCGACCACACCGCCGGGACGGTCGACAGCGCCCTCAGCGCGGCGGCGGACAGGACCGCGTCCACCTTGTCCTCTGTGTCCAGGTCCGGACCGGTGTATGGCGCGCTGCCATAGGCGGCGAGGGTGGCGTCGATGCGGCCCGGGTCCTCGACGAGCTTCTCCGCCTTCACTCCCGCCTTGCGGACATAGAGCTTGGGATAGATCTCCGCGACCGTGACCCGGGACGGCGGGGCGAAGGGCCATACCGCCACCCGGGTGTGCAACCGGTGCAGCAGTCGCATGCCGGCAAGCGATCCCGTGCCGACATTGGCGGCGGAGAACACCTTGAAGACGGGGTGGGGTTGCGCATCCGACGATGCCGCCAGTTCCGTCACCCGCCGGCGTTCGCGGAAGCTCGGCGGGCGCGGTCCCCCGGTCCAGTAGTGATCGCCGACCGGCGATCCCGGATCGCGGTACAGGGCGCCGCCATAGAGATCGGGCGCGTCGCCGGAATGCGCCTCGACGAACGCCCAGAGACCGGTAGCCTCATCCGGACCGCCCTCCAGCCCCGGGAAATAGGCGCCGCGGTCGGCGAAGGCGTAGGCAAAGGCGAAATCGATGCCGACCAGGGTCGGCACGTCGCGCAGGTCGAGGATCAGGTCGGCGACCGCCTCCCGCGACCAGAACCCGCCATCGCCGGGCAGCAGCAGCTCCGGCGCCGCCCCGCCGGCTTGGCAGACCGCCACCTGGATGCCTTTGAGCCGCTTCTGCCGGGCGCCGGACCAGTCGATGGCCACGAACCGATCGAAGGCCGGCGGCCGGGTCATTCCTCGTCGCCCTGGCGGCGCTTGTCTCGGAGCTTGTCGAAATAGTCGATGCGCTTGCGGATCTCGCGCTCAAAACCACGCTCCACCGGCGTGTAGAAACGCTGGCGCGGCATGCCGTCGGGGAAATAGTTCTGGCCGGAGAACCCGTCCTCGGCATCGTGATCGTAGGCGTAGCCGGCGCCGTAACCGAGATCCTGCATGAGCTTGGTCGGCGCGTTCAGAATATGCGCCGGCGGCATCAGCGAACCCGTATCCCTGGCCGCACGCTTCGCAATGCCATGCGCCTTGTACCCGGCATTGGATTTCGGCGCGGTGGCGAGATAGATCGCCAACTGGCTGAGCGCCAGGTCTCCTTCGGGCGAACCGAGCCTGTCGTAGGTCTCCCAGCAGGCGATGGCCTGGGACACAGCCGACGGATCGGCCATGCCCACGTCCTCGATGGCGAAACGCGTGAGGCGGCGCAGGATGTATGCCGGGTCCTCGCCCCCCGCGAGCATCCGCGCGAGCCAGTAGAGTGCAGCGTCCGGATCCGAGCCGCGCATCGACTTGTGCAGGGCGCTGATCAGGTTGTAGTGCTCTTCGCGGTTCTTGTCGTAGACCGGCGCGCGGCGGTTGACGCCCGCCGCCACACCGGCGGCATCCAACGGCGCATGCGGCGCCAGTTCGAAGACCTCCTCGGCCATGTTCAGCAGGAACCGGCCATCGCCATCGGCCATGGCACGCAGGGTGGCGCGCCCGTCCTCGGTCACCGGCAGCGGCCGTCCCTCCTCCTCCGCCGCCCGGTCGAGCAGCCGGTCCAGTGCGGCGTCGTCCAGACGGCGCAGCACGAAGACCTGAGCGCGGGACAGCAGCGCTGCGTTAAGCTCGAAGCTGGGGTTCTCGGTGGTCGCGCCGACCAGGGTGACCGTCCCGTCCTCGACGACCGGCAGGAATCCGTCCTGCTGCGCCCGGTTGAAACGGTGGATCTCGTCGACGAACAGCAGCGTGCCGCGCCCGGAGGCCCGAAGACCGCGCGCCCGTTCGAACGCCTTCTTCAGGTCGGCGACGCCGGAGAACACGGCGGAGAGGGGCACGAACTCGAGATCGGCCTTCTCCGACAGCAGACGGGCAACGGTGGTCTTGCCGCAGCCGGGCGGCCCCCAGAGGATCATCGAGGCGAGCCGGCCCTTGGCCAGCATGCGGCCGATCGGCCCTTCCGGACCCAGCAGGTGGTCCTGGCCGACCACGTCCTCCAGCCGCGCCGGGCGGAGACGGTCGGCGAGTGGTCGCGGGGCCTGGCTCTCGAAGAGGCTCATGCGGCCGCCCTAACCCTGGACACGCGTGGTGAGCACCTTGCCGTCGCGACGGATCGACAGCTCCCATCCGCCGCGTCGGTCCGACAGCACGCGCCGCAGGTCGCCGACGCTGTCGATGTCCACGCCGTTGACGCGCACGATCACGTCGCCCCGGCGCAGGCCGATCTGGTCGGCGGCCGATCCCCGGCGCAGCCCGAGAACCACGACGCCCCGGGCCATCTCGTCGAAGCTCTCGCGGATCGCCAGCGCCGGCGAGAGATTGGCCACGCGGCTGCCGGAGAACGGGTGGCGCCCGGACAGGTCGGCCACGTCCGCCGGCGGATCCTCCGCCGGGGGCTCCATCGCCAGGGCAAGGTCCCGCTGCGCGCCGCCGCGCACGATGCGGATCGACACATCCTCGCCCGGCGCGCGGGTGGCCACCCGGTAGCGCAGGGCCCCGCTGTCGACCACCTCGCGCCCGTCGATGGCGACGATCACGTCGCCCGGCTCAATCCCGGCCCGCTCCGCCGGGCCGTCGGGATAGATGGCGTTCACCAGGGCGCCGACCGGACGTTTCAGCCCAAGGCCGTCGGCGAGTTCGGGGGTCACCGTCTGGGTGCGGGCGCCGAGCCAGGGACGCACCACCGCACCGTCGCGCGCGGCCCGAAGCACGGTGGCCACCATGTTCGATGGCACCGCGAACCCGATGCCGACCGACCCGCCGCCGCCCGGCCCCCGCTTGTTGGAGTAGATCGCAGTGTTGACTCCCACCAGGCGACCGTCGGTGCCGATCAGCGCGCCGCCGGAGTTCCCAGGGTTGATCGACGCGTCGGTCTGGATGAAGAAGCTGTAGTCGGTGATGCCGACATTGGTGCGTGCGAGTGCCGAGACGATCCCCATCGTCACGGTCTGGCCGACACCGAACGGGTTTCCGATCGCCAGCACCAGGTCGCCCACCTCCAGGTCGTCGGAATCCTCGAACCGGACAAAGGGGAGAGGCTCGTCCACGCCATCGATCGCCAGCACCGCCAGGTCGGTGTCGGGATCCGCCAGGATCAGCCGCGCCTTGAACTCCCGCCGGTCATTCAGCACGACAGTGATCTCGTCGGCCCCTTCGATGACGTGATTGTTCGTCACCACCGTGCCGTCGGCGTCGACGATCACGCCGGAACCGAGCGAGGTCGCTTCGCGCCTGCGCTGCGGCAACGACGGCACCAGATCGCCGAAGAACCGCTTGAAGAACGGGTCGTCGAACAGAGGGGAGATCCCACGCCGCTCGGCGACGACGGTGCGGGTGTACACGTTGACGACGGCGGGTCCGACCTCGCGCACCAGAGGTGCGAAACTGAGCGTGATCTCGCCGCGGTCGCGGGGCACCACGTCGTCCGCCGCCCCGCGCGGCGCCGCAACAAGCGCCAGCACGCAGAATCCCGCAACCGCACACAAAGCCCGCAATCCCGAGACCCGAGTAATCGTCATCGGTCTCCGCACCCTTCCAGTCTTGTTGTCGCGCCGAACAGCTGTGTTAGGCTTCCCAATCTAGGGAGTCCAGCCGCAGGCGCCAGAGGGCGCGGCAGAGCGGGGATGACCGCGATGGAAAAAGGGGGGCGCGGGATGACTGACGCGCCGAAGCCTCGGAACAGGCCCCTGGACCGCGCCCGCCGGGCCGCCCAGGAGATTGCCGACCAGATCCCGGAGCCGACCGACCTGGCCGCCGCCCGAACGGCGTTCCAGCACCTGCTGGACGTGGCGGAGCGGTATCCGGAGACGGACGGCCTGATCCGGGTCGCAGTCTGCGGCGCCACCCGGTACATGGCGATCGGCCGACGGATCGGCGACATCGCGATGGTACGGGACGCGCACCTGTTCCTGGCGATGCTGTCGCTGCGGGACGACCAGGATCCCCTGCCCCATCGGGCATTCGCCGAGGCATCGATCGACCTGATGCTGGTCGAGGCACAGCAGACCGGTTTTCCGCGCGCGCTGGACACATACATGACGGTGGTGGCGATCAGTCGGGCGCGCAGCAACGATCCCGACATCGCCTGCACCCACGCCAAGGGCGCCGCAAACCTCGTGGCCCTCGCCCTCGAGGCCGACGCACCGGCGGAAGCCGACCGGGCACTCGCCGATCTGGCCCGCCTCGAGGCCGCGCAGCCGCACACCCTGCCGGTCCGACAGCAGCGCGGACGCGGCCTTTTCAATCGCGTCGCCCATGCGGCCCGGCGAACTGAACGCGAGGACATCGCCCTGGACGTCACCGGATTGTCGGAGCTGGCGGACCTGATCGAGGTCGCCCGCCGATCGCCGGTCGATGCCGATCTGGTCGAGCTCGCGGCCGAGGGCATCTTCGCTTTCGTGACCGGTCTCGGCACACGCGGCGAGATCGAACTCGCCCGCAGACACTACGAGGATCTGGCCGCCCTGGCCCAACTGCCGGAATCCAGCGCGGGCGTGCGCCGGCGGCTGGCCGACGCGGCCTTCAACCTGATCACCGACCTGTGCGAAATGAACGAACCCGACGTCGCCACGGTGCTCTATGGCGACCTTTCCGGCCTGTCCGTCGCCCATGACGACGACCGGTCGATCTGCCTGGCCCACGCCAAGGCCGCGGCAAACCTGGCCCTGACCCACCGCGACCGCGGCGACCACGCGGCGGCGGAAATCATCTGCGACGACCTGCGCGGCATCGTCCTCGCCAATCCGGACGACATGGAGCTTCTGGAGGTCGCCACCTTCCTGGATCTGGCGGACAGTTGAGCGTCCACGAAAAAGGGCGGCCCGAAGGCCGCCCCGTTCTCAACGCAGTCGCCTGACGGTCAGATGGCCGCCGGCATCGCCGCGCCGTATTCCTCTTCGACCACCTGGACCGGACCCGAATCCTGACCACGGGCATCCTCGTCGCGATCGACCAGTTCGATGACCGCCATCGGGGCGGCATCGCCGTAGCGGAACCCGGCCTTGAGCACGCGGGTGTAACCGCCCGGACGCTCCTTGTAGCGGTCGGCCAGAACCTCGAACAGCTTGCGGGTCATCGCGTCGTCGCGCAGCTTGTTGAACACAAGCCGACGGGCGTGCAGGTCGCCCCGCTTGGCCAGCGTGATCATCTTCTCGACCACCGGGCGCAGTTCCTTCGCCTTCGGCAGCGTTGTGACGATCTGCTCGTGCTTGATCAGGGCCGCTGCCATGTTCTTGAACATCGCCTTGCGGTGGGCCGCCGTGCGATGCAGCTTGCGGCCGCTATTGCCGTGACGCATCTCTCGATCTCCTCGTTCTCGCCTGGTCTACCGCGCGCCTCAGAAAGGCTCTTCCAGACGCTTGGCCAGTTCCTCGATGTTCTCCGGCGGCCAGTTGGTGATTTCCATGCCAAGCGACAGCCCCATCGAGGCCAGCACTTCCTTGATCTCGTTCAGCGACTTGCGCCCGAAGTTCGGCGTGCGCAGCATCTCCGGCTCGGTCTTCTGAACCAGGTCGCCGATATAGACGATGTTGTCGTTCTTCAGGCAGTTCGCCGAGCGGACCGACAGCTCCAGCTCGTCGACCTTGCGCAGCAGGTTCTTGTTGAACGGCAGATCGTGGGTCTCTTCCTCGGCGCCGCGCTGTGTCGGCTCCTCGAAATTGATGAACAGCTGCAACTGGTCCTGAAGGATGCGCGCGGCGTAGGCCACGGCGTCGTCCGGCGTCAGCGAGCCGTCGGTCTCGACGGTCATCGACAGCTTGTCGTAGTCCGTCACCTGCCCGACGCGGGTGTTGTCCACCTTGTAGGCGACCTGCCGCACCGGGCTGAAAATCGCGTCCACCGGGATCAGGCCGATCGGCGCGTCCTCCGGACGGTTCGCCGACGCCGGGACGTACCCCTTGCCGGTCTCGACCGTCAGTTCCATCGACAGGGTGGCGTCGCGGTCCAGCGTGCAGATCACGTGATCCGGGTTCATGATCTCGATGTCGGAGACGGTCTCGATCTGACCCGCGGTGACCTCGCCCGGCCCTTCGGCCTTCAGGCGCATCTTCTTCGGGCCTTCGCCATGCATCCGGATGGCGACCGCCTTGATGTTCAGCACCATGTCGGTCACGTCCTCGCGCACGCCCGGCACGCTCGAGAACTCGTGCAGAACGCCGTCGATCTGGATCGCGGTGACTGCCGCACCCTGAAGAGACGACAGCAGCACGCGTCGCAGCGCGTTACCCAGCGTGAGGCCGAAGCCCCGCTCCAGCGGCTCAGCGACGATGGTGGCCTTGCGCTTGGGGTCGTAGCCCGCCTGGACATCGAGCTTGTTCGGCTTAATCAACGTCTGCCAGTTCTTTTGAATCACGGCTCAACCCTCGTTCTAGATACGGCGATCCCGCCGGCGAAGCGGACCAGGTCCGGCTGCGACCGACGGGGCTCGTATGCCTGCGGGACCTCGCGGATATCCACGGCCCCGGCGCGCGTTCCGGGCGTCAGACCCGACGGCGCTTGCGCGGCCGGCACCCGTTGTGCGGGATCGGCGTCACGTCCCGGATCGACATCACCTGGAAGCCGACGGACTGCAGCGCCCGCAGGGCCGACTCGCGGCCCGAACCCGGCCCGCAAACCTCGACGTCCAGGGTCTTCATGCCGTGTTCCGCCGCCTTGCGACCGGCATCCTCCGCCGCCACCTGGGCGGCGTAGGGGGTCGACTTACGCGAGCCCTTAAACCCCATGTGACCGGCCGACGACCAGGAAATGGCATTGCCCTGGGCATCGGTAATGGTGATCATGGTGTTGTTGAACGACGCGTTCACATGCGCGACGCCAGAGGTGATGTTCTTCTTTTCGCGGCGGCGAACGCGCGTCTGCGTCGGTTGCTTAGCCATCGTCTTCCGTCTCCTGATACGCCCCGGGGCCGGCCTTCCGTAGGAGGGAGCCTGCGGGTACCGCTCCTAGGGTCGTTACTTCTTCTTGCCGGCGATCGGCTTCGCCGGGCCCTTGCGGGTCCGTGCGTTCGTGTGGGTGCGCTGGCCGCGGACCGGAAGGCCCTTGCGGTGACGCAGACCGCGGTAGCAGCCGAGGTCCATGAGCCGCTTGATGCTCATCGACGTCTGGCGACGCAGGTCACCCTCGACGACCAGGTCGCTGTCGATGGTCTCGCGCAGCCGCGACAGCTCGTCCTCGGTCATCTCGTGAACCCGACGCTCGGCAGGGATGCCGACCTGGGCACAGATGCGACCGGCGGTCGTCTGCCCGATGCCGTGAATGTAGGTCAACGCGACAACGACGCGTTTTTGCGTCGGGATGTTCACACCAGCGATGCGCGCCACGCCTATTCTCCTCACTCAAGTTCGGGGCGGTCCAAACACCAAACGCGCCCCGCACAAGGAACCCTTGGCTCCTCGTCGGCCCGCGCAAGACATCCGCTAATCAGGGGCGCGGAGTATAGTCACGCTTGGACCGAAGTCAATCTCTGAAACCCATTCCGACGGCCCTCGCGTCAGTCGGATTTACGCTCAATCGTACAGTTCAGGCGGCCAGGGTCTTCTCCAGGTCCGCCGTGACCTCATCCATCGACTGCATCCCGTCGATGGTCTTCAACGCACCCTTCCCCTGGTAGTGGGGAATGATCGGCGCGGTCTGATCGCGGTAGACATCCATGCGCTTGCGCAGGGTCTCCTCGTTGTCGTCGCTGCGCCCCTCTTCGGCGGCGCGCTTGAGGATCCGGTCGATCATCCGATCCTCGTCGACCTTGAACTCGATCACGTGGTCGATCTTCAGCCCCTTGGACGCAAGCATCGAATCCAACGCTTCGGCCTGTGCGACGTTCCGCGGAAAGCCGTCTAGGATGAACCCCCTGGCGCAGTCCGGCTGATCGACCCGCTCGGAGATCATCCGGACCATGATGTCGTCGGACACGAGCTGGCCCGCATCCATGACCGCCTTGGCTTCCTTGCCGATGTCCGAACCCGAGGCGACAGCCGCCCGCAGCATGTCACCCGTCGACAACTGCTTGACGCCGAACTTCTCTTCCAGGCGCTTGGCCTGGGTGCCCTTGCCGGCCCCCGGCGGGCCCAAAAGGATCAGGTTCATCCTCGTCTCCCCCGGATCTTCGACTTCTTGATCAGTCCCTCATACTGGTGCGCCAGGAGATGGGACTGAATCTGGGTCACCGTGTCCATGGTAACCGTGCAGACGATCAGCAGGCTGGTCCCGCCGAAATAGAACGGCACGGAATACTGGCTGATCAGAATTTCCGGCAGCACGCAAACGAAGGCCAGATAGGCGGCGCCGATCACCGTGAGGCGCGTGAGCACGAAATCGAGATAGTCGGCGGTGTTCTTGCCCGGCCGGATGCCCGGCACGAACCCGCCGTACTTGCGCAAGTTCTCGGCCGTCTCCTGCGGATTGAACACGATCGCGGTGTAGAAGAACGCGAAGAACACGATCAACCCGACATAGAGCGCGATGTAGAGCGGCTGGCCATGCCCGAGCAGCGCCGTAACCTGGGTCAGCCACTCCGGACCGCCACCGCCCGCGGAGAAGCTGGCGACCGTAATCGGCATGAGCAGAAGCGACGACGCGAAGATCGGCGGAATCACGCCCGAAACGTTGATCTTAAGCGGCAGGTGCGAGCTCTCGCCGCCCATCATGCGGTTGCCGACCTGTCGCTTCGGATACTGCACCAGGATCCGACGCTGGGATCGCTCGATGAAGCAGATGAAGGCAATCACCGCGACCGCCATGACCAGCAGGAACAGGATGATCAGGGTCGGCAGCGCGCCGGTCCGGCCAAGCTCGAAGATGCTGGCGAGGGCTGACGGCAGGTTGGCCACGATGCCCGAGAAGATGATCAGGGAGATGCCGTTTCCGACGCCCCGGGCGGTGATCTGCTCGCCCAACCACATCAGGAAGATCGTGCCGCCGACCAGGGTGATGACCGTCGTGGCGCGGAAGAACGCGCCCGGATCGATCACCGCCGACGTGCCGCTGGGACCGGGCAACGACTCCAGCCCAACTGCAATCCCGTACGCCTGGAAGGTGGCGAGCAGGACTGTCAGGTAGCGGGTATACTGGTTGATCTTCTTACGGCCGACCTCGCCCTCCTTCTTGAGGGCCTCCAGGTTCGGGCTCACCGCCGTCATCAGCTGCATGATGATGGCCGCCGAGATGTACGGCATGATGTTCAACGCGAAGATCGTCATCCGACCGAGCGCGCCGCCCGAGAACATGTTGAAGATGTCGAGAACGCCGCCCGACGTCTGCTGGAAGATCTCGTTCAGGATGCCGGGATCAATGCCCGGGACCGGGATGTAGGTCCCCAGCCGATAGACGATGAGCGCACCCAGCGTGAACCAGATGCGCTTCTTGAGTTCGGTCGCCTTGCCGAAGGCACCGAAGTTCATCTGCGAGGCGAATTGGTCGGCACCGGTGGCCATGACTGCGTCCTAGCGTCTGAGGCTGAGCCCGCGCCCCGGAGTGCCGGGGCCCGGACGATCAGAAGCGGGTTATTCCGCCGTCTCTTCCGCCTTCGGGGCAATGCGCGTCGTCACCGACCCGCCCGCCTTCTCGACGGCCGCGACCGCCGCCTTCGACGCGGCAGCCACGGAGATCTCCACTTTGGCGGTCAGTTCGCCCTTTGCAAGCAGGCGCACGCCGTCCTTCGCACCGTCGGCCAGGCCGGCCGCCTTCAGGGCGGCCTCGTCGATCGTCGCGGCGGCGTCGAGCCGGCCGGCGTCGATCGCGGACTGCAGGCGACCGAGGTTCACCACGTCAAAGCGCTTGGTGAAGTTGTAGTTGTTGAAGCCGCGCTTCGGCAAGCGCCGATAGATCGGCATCTGGCCGCCTTCGAAGCCATTGATGGCCACGCCGCTCCGCGCCTTCTGACCCTTGTGGCCCTTGCCGCTGGTCTTGCCGAGGCCCGACCCCGTGCCGCGGCCGACGCGCTTGCGCGGCCGGGTCGCGCCCTCGTTGTCTCTCAGCTCGTTCAGTCGCATCGTTCAGTCCTCGTCTCGACATCCGGTTCGCCGCGTCGGAGAGGCTCCGACGCCGGCCGTCATCACCGGTTGATTACGCCTGATCGACCACTTCGACCAGATGCTTCACCTTCTCGATCATGCCCCGCACGGCAGGTGTGTCCTCCAGCGTGCGCTCGCGATTCAGCTTTCCGAGGCCAAGGCCCGTCAGCGTCGCGATCTGATCCTTCTTGCGGCCGAGACCGCTGCGGACCTGCCGCACGGTGACCGTCGCTTTCGTCGCCATCTTCCGCCTCCGTCGCTCTGCCGATTACTCGGCGGTGGCAGCGGCTTCCGCCGCCTCACCCTGGGTGTCGCGGCCGAAGATCTCCGCAACCTTCTTGCCGCGCTTGGCGGCGATGGACCGCGGCGCATGAACGTTGCGCAGCGCCTCGAAGGTCGCCTTGATCATATTGTGCGGGTTGGAGGTACCGATCGACTTGGCGACCACGTCCTGCACACCCAGCGCCTCGAAGATGGCGCGCATCGGACCGCCGGCGATGATGCCGGTACCGGCCGGAGCGGCCCGCAGATGCACCCGCCCGGCGCCGAAGCGACCGTTGATGTCGTGGTGCAACGTCCGGCCCTCGCGCAGCGGCACCCGGATCATCGAGCGCTTGGCCTGCTCGGTCGCCTTGCGGATCGCTTCCGGCACCTCGCGGGCCTTGCCGGCGCCATGGCCGACCCGACCGCGCTGATCACCGACGACAACGATCGCCGCGAAGCCGAAGCGCCGGCCGCCCTTGACCACCTTGGCCACGCGGTTGATGCCGACCAGCTTCTCGATGAGATCGCTGTCTTCACGATCACGATCGCGATTGCGATCCCGCCTGTCCTCACGTGCCATGTCTTGGCCCCTCTTAGAACTTCAGACCGGCTTCGCGCGCCGCATCCGCAAGCGCCTTCACCCGGCCGTGATAGATGTAGCCGCCGCGGTCGAACACCACGTCGCTCAGCCCCTTCTCGATGGCCCGCGTCGCCACGAGCTTGCCGACCGCTTCCGCCGCCGCCTTGTCGGCGCCGGTCTTCAGCGAGGACTTGAGCTCCTTATCGAGCGTCGAGGCCGAAGCCAGCGTCACGCCCGCAGTGTCGTCGATGACCTGGGCATAGATATGCTTGGACGAGCGGAACACCGACAGTCGCGGCCGCCCACCCGCCTTGCGGCGCAGCTGCGTACGGCTGCGCATCTGGCGGCGCTTGAACAGATCCTTGGACGAAAGCATCGCCGAACTCCTACTTCTTCTTACCTTCCTTACGAAGGATGGTCTCGGTCGCGTACTTGACGCCCTTGCCCTTGAACGGCTCCGGCGGACGGAAGGCCCGGATCTCGGCGGCGAGCTGCCCCACCACCTGCTTGTCCGAGCCGCTGATCGCGATAGCCGTCGGGCGCTCGCACTTCATGGTGATCCCGTCGGGGATCGGGAAGCGCACCGGATGGCTGAAGCCCAGCGCAAGCACCAGGTCGTTGCCTTCGACCGCGGCGCGGTAACCGACGCCGTTGATCTCCAGGTTGACCGTGAAGCCCTCGGACACGCCGGTGACGATGTTGTTCACCAGCGCCCGGGTGGTGCCCCACATGGCGCGCGCCTTCTTGGTCTCGCGCTTCGGCGTGACCTTGATGACATTGCCTTCCTGGACGACATCGATCTCCGACGAGATCGGCGCGGAAAGCTCACCGAGCTTGCCCTTCGCCTTGATCGCATCGTTGGCGATCTCGACCGTCACCCCGTCCGGTACGGTGACCGGGTATTTACCGACACGTGACATCGTTGCCTCCGATCAGAATACCTGGCACAGGACTTCGCCGCCGACATTGGCCGCCCGGGCCTCGTTGTCGGACATGACGCCCCGCGGGGTCGACAGGATCGCGATCCCCAGACCGTTGTAGACGCGCGGAAGATCCTTGATCTTCGAGTACACCCGCCGACCCGGCGTGGAGACCCGATGGATCTCCTTGATCACCGGCTCGCCCTCGGCGTACTTCAGCTCGATCTTGATCTCGGCAACACCGGCACGGACATCGTCCTGCGTGAAGCCCCGGATATAACCCTCGCGCTGCAGCACTTCGAGCACGTTCTTCCGCAGACGCGACGCCGGGCTAACGACGACCGACTTGCGCGCGCTCTGACCGTTGCGGATGCGGGTCAGCATATCCCCGAGAGGATCGCTCATCGACATTTGCCGACCTCCCTCTTACCAGCTCGACTTGACCACACCGGGGATCTGGCCCGTAGAGCCGAGATCCCGCAGCGCGATGCGCGAGAGCTTGAACTTGCGATAGACGCCGCGCGGGCGCCCGGTGAGTTCGCAGCGGTTGCGAATGCGTTCCTTCGCACCGTTCTTCGGAAGCTTCTGCAGCTTCAGCTGCGCGGCGAAACGTTCCTCGATCGGCAGCGACCGGTCCATCGCGATGGCCTTGAGACGGGCGCGCCTGGCACCCTGCTGGCCGTTCAGCTTGCGACGGGCGTTGTTCTTCTCAACAGCGCTCTTCTTAGCCATGTCGTCCTCCGACCTCGATCAATTGACGAACGGAAACTGGAAGCGCTTGAGCAGTTCGCGCGCCTCGTCGTCCGTCTTCGCCGTGGTCACCACGATGATGTCCATGCCCCGAACGGTGTCGACCTTGTCGTAGTCGATCTCCGGAAACACGATCTGCTCTTTCACGCCCATGGAGTAGTTTCCACGGCCGTCGAAGCTCTTCGGGCTCAACCCGCGGAAATCACGCACCCGGGGCAGCGCGATGTTCACCAGGCGATCCAGAAACTCGTACATGCGGTCGCGCCGCAGCGTCACCTTGACACCGATCGGCATGCCCTCACGCAGCTTGAAGCCGGCGATCGACTTCTTCGCCCGCGTCACCACCGGCTTCTGACCGGCGATACGGGTCATGTCGTCGAGGGCCGCCTGAATCTTCTTGCTGTCGCCGACCGCCTCGCCGACGCCCATGTTCAGGACGACCTTCTCGATCTCCGGGACCTCGTGCACGTTCTTGTAATCGAACGCGGACTTCATCTCCGGACGGATCGTCTTGGTGTATTCCTCGTACAATCGAGCCATCTTGCGTTACCTCGTCCCCGGTTCAGGCGTCGATCGATTCGCCGGAGCGCTTGGCGACACGAACCTTCTTGCCGTCGCGCTCCTCGAACCGGACACGGGTCGCCTCACCCGACTTAGGATCCACGTGCATCACATTCGACAGATGCAACGGCGCCTCGCGCTCGACGATCCCGCCCTGGCTGGTCTGGGTCGGACGCTGATGGCGCTTGATCATGTTCACACCCTGCACGACCACACGGCTCTCGTCCGGGATCACGCGCAGAACATCGCCCTGCTTGCCCTTGTCGCGACCGGTGGTGACAATCACCTTGTCGCCCTTCTTCACACGCGCGGCCATCACAGCACCTCCGGGGCGAGCGAAATGATCTTCATGAACCGCTTGGCACGCAGCTCACGGGTCACCGGGCCGAAGATACGCGTACCGATCGGCTCGCCCTGCTTGTTGATGAGCACGGCGGCATTGGTGTCGAAGCGGATCGCGGTGCCATCCTGACGGCGGATCTCCTTGGCGGTGCGAACGATGACGGCGCGGTGCACGTCACCCTTCTTCACGCGGCCCCGCGGGATCGCCTCCTTGACGGAGACCACGATGACATCGCCGACCGACGCAACCTTGCGCTTCGAGCCGCCGAGCACCTTGATGCACTGCACCCGTCGAGCGCCGGAATTGTCCGCGACGTCGAGGTTCGTCTGCATCTGAATCATGACCTGTCCTCCTAGGCCCGGGTCACGCGCTGGCCGCGTCGTCATAGACGACAGCGAACCGCTTGTTTTTCGAAATCGGCGCGCACTCGATGATGCGAACCGAATCGCCTTGCTTGAAGCGATTCTCCGGATCGTGCGCCGAGAACCGCTTCGAGCGGGTGATGAACTTCTTGTAGAGCGGGTGCATGACCCGCCGCTGGACGTTCACGACCACCGTCTTGTCGCCCTTGTCGCTGACGACGGTGCCCTGAAGAACACGCCTCGGCATTGCTTTCTCCTAACCCCTTGACCGGCGCTTCAGGCCGAAGCTCCGGACCGGGCCTTCTCGCCCATGATCGTCTTTACCTGCGCGATCTCGCGCCGGACCTGGCGCATGCGATCGGAATTCTCGAGCTGACCGTTGGCACGCTGGAAACGCAGATTGAACGCCTCCTTGCGGAGCTGCAGCAGCTGGTCCTTCAACTGATCCGGCGACTTCGTCCGGAGATCCTCGGCAACCTTGTTGGCCATCCTTGCGTCCTCCTCCGGCTCACTCGCCCAGACGGGTCACGAACCGGGTGTCGACCGGCAGTTTCATCGCCGCGAGGCGGAACGCCTCCTCGGCCAAATCCTTCGGCACGCCGTCGAGCTCGAACATGATCCGGCCAGGCTTCACCCGGCAGACCCAAAACTCGGGCGAACCCTTACCCTTACCCATGCGGACCTCGGCGGGCTTGCTCGACACCGGCACGTCCGGGAAGATCCGGATCCACACGCGTCCGGCGCGGCGGATGTGACGGGTGATCGCACGACGGGCCGCCTCGATCTGGCGGGCGGTCACGCGCGCCGGCGTCGTCGCCTTCAGGCCGTAGGCGCCGAAGTTCAGGGCCGTACCGCCCTTGGCGAGGCCATGGATACGGCCCTTATGGGCCTTACGGAACTTGGTGCGCTTCGGGGACAGCATCGCTCTTCTCCTCTCGGCTCACGCTCAGCGACGGTCGCCGCCGGAACCCGGCTGCTGCTCGGCGAGGCGCTTGTCCTGCGCCATCGGGTCGTGGGCCATGATTTCGCCCTTGAACACCCACACCTTCACGCCGCAGGCGCCGTAGGTCGTGAAACCGGTGGCTTCGCCATAGTCGATATCGGCGCGCAACGTGTGCAGCGGAACCCGGCCCTCGCGATACCATTCGGTCCGCGCGATCTCGGCGCCACCGAGGCGGCCGCCGCAGTTGATCCGGATGCCCAGCGCGCCAAGGCGCATCGCCGACTGGACGGCCCGCTTCATCGCGCGGCGGAACGCGACGCGGCGCTCCAGCTGCTGGGCGATGTTCTCGGCGACCAGCTTGGCGTCGATCTCCGGCTTGCGGATCTCGACGATGTTCAGCGCCACATCGGTCCCGGTCATCTTCGAGAGATCCTGGCGGAGCTTCTCGATGTCCGAGCCCTTCTTGCCGATCACGACACCCGGACGCGCGGAGTAGATGGTGATGCGCGCGCGCTTCGCCGGCCGCTCGATCACGATCCGGCTCACACCGGCCTGACGCAGGCGCTTCGTCAGATAGCTGCGCAGCTTGATGTCCTGGTGCAGCAGATCCGCGTAGCCCTTGCCCGCGAACCAGCGCGAGTCCCAGGTGCGGTTGATGCCGAGCCGCAGCCCGATCGGATTGACCTTGTTACCCATCAGTCCTGCTCCTCGCGCTCGCGCACGACCACGGTAATGTGGGCGAACGGCTTCTCGATCTTGCCGACCCGACCACGGGCCCGCGGACGGAAGCGCTTCATCTTGAAGCTCTTGCCGACATAGGCCTCCTTGACGAAGAGCCGGTCGACATCGAGCTGGTGGTTGTTCTCGGCGTTGGCGATCGCCGATTCCAGCACCTTCTTCACGTCGCGCGCGATACGTCGCTTCGAGAAGGTCAGGGTGGCCAGCGCCTTGTCCGCACGCTGACCGCGGATCATCTGCGCGACCAGGTTCAGCTTCTGCGGGCTGATGCGCAGATTGCGCAGCTCAGCCTTCGCCTCCGTATCGTCAAGTCGCCGTTCGGCAGCCTGCTTGCCCATTGCCTGCTCCTCTCAGCCTTAGCGGCGAGACTTCTTGTCGGCCATGTGGCCGTAATAGGTACGGGTCGGCGCGAACTCGCCGAACTTGTGCCCGACCATGTTCTCGCTGACGAGAACCGGGACGAACTTCTGGCCGTTGTGCACGCCGAATGTCAGGCCGACGAATTGCGGCATGATCGTCGAGCGCCGCGACCAGGTCTTGATGACCTCGTTGCGGCCGGACTCGCGCGACTTCTCGGCCTTCTTCAGCAGGTAGCCGTCGACGAACGGTCCCTTCCAAACGGATCGAGCCACCGAACTTCTCCTTACTTCCGGCGCCGGCGAACGATCAACTTGTCGGTCGCCTTGTTGTTGCGCGTCTTCTTGCCCTTGGTCGGCTTGCCCCACGGGGTGACCGGATGACGGCCGCCCGAGGTCCGGCCTTCACCACCACCATGCGGGTGATCGACCGGGTTCATGGCCACGCCCCGCACCGACGGGCGTTTGCCCAGCCAGCGGTTGCGACCGGCCTTGCCGATATTGATGTTCTGCTGGTCCGGGTTCGACACCGCGCCAACCGTCGCCATGCACTCGGCCCGGACCATTCGCACCTCGCCGGAGGCGAGACGCAGCAGAGCGTAACCGGAATCGCGGCCGACAATCTGAACGTAGGTGCCGGCGGAACGGGCCATCTGGCCACCCTTGCCCGGCTTCATCTCGACGTTGTGCACGATCGTACCGACCGGGATCGAGCGCAGCGGCATGGCATTGCCCGGCTTCACGTCGACCCGCTCTCCGGCGATCACCTTGTCACCGACACCCAGCCGCTGAGGCGCCAGGATATAGGCCTGGTCGCCGTCCTCGTAGGTGATCAGCGCGATGAACGCCGTGCGGTTCGGATCATACTCCAGGCGTTCCACCGTGCCGACGACGTCGAACTTGGTCCGCTTGAAATCGACGATCCGGTAGGTCCGCTTGTGCCCGCCGCCGCGACGACGCGCCGTGACGCGACCCGTATTGTTGCGACCGGCCTTCTTCGTCAAGCCCTCAGTGAGCTTCTTGACCGGCTTGCCGGACCACAGCTCGGAGCGGTCGACGATGACCAGCTGGCGCTGCGACGGCGTGGTCGGATTGAAGGACTTCAAAGCCATGGGATCACACCCCCGCCATCAGGTCGATCGTCTGGCCCTCGGCAAGCGTGACGACGGCCTTCTTGTAGTCGGAACGACGGCCCGGACGGCCCCGGAACCGCTTGGTCTTGCCTTTGACCAGAATCGTGTTCACCGCGGACACCTTGACGTCGAACAGGCGCTCGATGGCCTGCTTGATCTCCGGCTTCGCGGCGTTGACCGGAACCTCGAAGGTCACCTGGCCGAACTCCGACCCGCGGGTCGACTTCTCGGTCACGATCGGACGGCGGATCAGCTCATAAGCCCGCTCGTCGCTTACCTTGCCCGCCTTGGGCTTGTAGGGACGAATGCTCATTTCAGGCGCGCCTCCAGCTGCTCAACCGCGCCCTTGGTGAGAACCAGGGTGTCGCGACGGAGAATGTCGTAGACGTTGGCGCCCTGCTGCGGGAGCAGATCCACCAGCGGGATGTTGCGCGCGGCCCGGGCAAAGTTCTCGTTCACCGCATCGCCGTCGATCAGCAGCACCGACGACCAGCCAAGCTTCTTGAACTTCGCGGCCAGCGCCTTCGTCTTCGGCTCGGCGGCGGTCGCCTCGTCGATGATGATCAACTGGCCGGCTTTCGCCTTCGCCGACAGCGCCGTCTTCAGACCGAGCTTGCGGAACTTCTTCGTCAGATCGTGCGCGTGATCGCGGACAGTCGGGCCGTGCACGGTCTGGCCGCCCCGGAACTGCGTGGCGCGCGTCGAGCCCTGACGGGCACGACCCGTGCCCTTCTGACGGAACGGCTTCTTGGTCGTTCCGGAGATCTCGGAGATCGTCTTTACCTTGTGGTTGCCGCCGCGCCGCTTGGCCAACTGCCAGTTCACCATGCGGGACAGCACGTCCTGGCGCGGATCGAGACCGAAGATCGCATCGTCGAGATCGATCTCCCCCGTCTTCTCCGCGTCGAGGTTTGTGACGTCAATCTTCATGACCTCAGTCCTTCTTCTCGGCGTCGTCGGCCGGCGCGTCCGGAACGCTCGCGCCCTCGGCCGCGGTCGGATCGGCGGCATCGCCCATCGCCTCGGATGCCTGCTCGAGCAGGGCGGCACCGGCCTCCTCGTCGCTCGCGGGCGCCTCGGCGGCGGCTTCCTTCAATGCGGCCGGGAAAGGCGCGCCTTCGGGCATACCCGCCTTGACCGCGTCGCGGATCAGCACCCAACCACCGTCGGAGCCCGGAACGGCGCCACGGACGAGGATAAGGCCACGGGCCGAGTCGGTCGCGACCACCGTCAGGTTCTGCGTGGTGACGCGCTCATCGCCCATGTGGCCGGCCATCTTCTTACCCTTGAAGACGCGGCCCGGATCCTGGTTGTTACCGGTGGAACCGTGCGAGCGGTGCGACAGCGACACGCCGTGCGAGGCGCGCAGGCCACCGAAATTATGCCGCTTCATGACGCCGGCGAAGCCTTTACCGATCGACGTCCCGGTGACATCGACCTTCTGACCGGCGATGAAGTGGTCGGCCGAAAGCTCGGCGCCGACGTCGACCATCGCGTCGGCGGTCACGCGGAACTCGGCGACCTTGCGCTTCGGCTCGACCTTCGCCTTGGCGAAGTGGCCGCGCATCGGCTGTGTGGTGCGCTTGACCTTGCGTGCACCGGCGCCGAGCTGCAGCGCGGTGTATCCGTCCTTGTCCTCGGTCCGCTGGGCGACGACCTGACAGCCATCGACCTTCAGCACGGTTACCGGAACGTGCGCACCTTCCTCGGTGAACACGCGGGTCATACCGACCTTCTGAGCGATCAATCCCGAACGCATCGTCCCGCCCCCTTAGAGCTTGATCTCGACGTCGACACCGGAGGCCAGGTCGAGCTTCATCAGCGCGTCCACGGTCTGCGGCGTCGGATCGACGATATCGAGAACCCGCTTGTGCGTGCGGATCTCGAACTGCTCCCGACTTTTCTTGTCGACGTGCGGTCCGCGCAGCACGGTGAACCGCTCGATCCGGGTCGGGAGCGGAATGGGACCCCGCACGCGCGCGCCTGTGCGCTTGGCGGTATTCACGATTTCACCGGTCGACTGATCGAGGACCCGGTGATCGAACGCCTTCAGGCGGATGCGGATGTTTTGACTGTCCATCTTTCCGCTACTCTCAACCTCGTTGGCCTGACGGCCGTTATCGCCGCACGCACGCCCGGATCTATCCGGCGGTCGCACAGAACAAAAAAGCGGAGGCGCACTATTCTCTGCGCGTCCACCTTCGGCCTTTTGGGGGAGAAAAGTTCAATCGTCTGTGAGACTGCGTCTGACCTGTTCAGAAGAACGTGGTCACAGCCAGCCCCCAAAGGTGCGCGGAACCTATTGGTCGTCGGTCGGCGCGTCAAGCCCGAATTTCAGAATTCTGACACGAAGCGGATTGCGGATCGGCGCGTCCGGAACCGGCGATGTAGTAGCGCTCGCCGCCGCACGCGTCGATCTCCAGGGTTGCGGGCGCCTTTCGTTGTTACGAGGATTGCCGCTCGCCATCTATCCGGTTCCCTCCCTCGCTCCCTGACCGCTTTCCAAACCGGAAATAAGAATGATTGAGCCCATACTCGGCCTGCTCACGGTGGCCCTTCCGCTGATGGCCAGCCCCGGGCCCGCCATTGTCAGCCTGGCGGCGACCGGTTCGACATTCGGGTTCCGACCCGGCCTGCCCTACCTCGCTGGAATTCTGGTGGGCAACGCCACGGTTTTGATGATGGTCGCGACCGGTCTCACCGGCATGGTGCTTGCCATACCGGCCGCCGTGCCCGTGCTTACCGTCATCGGGTTCGTCTACCTGGTGTACCTGGCCTGGAGAATCGCCACAGCACCCGTGGTCCGCACCACGTCGGATCCCGAGTCGGTTCCGACGGCCGTTGGCGGCTTCCTGCTGTCGATGGTCAATCCGAAGGCCTATGCCGCCTTCGGCGCGATCTATGCCAGCGGCAGCGTTCTGCCGGAGGACCCGGCGGGCGACGCCGCGGTGAAGATCGCTCTGCTGGTGGTCGTGAATGTCCTGGTGAACAGCGCATGGCTCGGACTTGGCGCCGCATTCGCGGGGCTGCTGCGCAACCCGGCGACCGGTCGGGCATTGAACTGGTCTTTCGCCGCCCTGCTGATCGGGTCGGTCGCCTTCACGGCACTTCGTTAGCGCGCAATCGGTTCCGGACGACTCGCAGGGAAGCGGGAGGCTTCCTCCTACTCAATCGAGAAAGGCCGGCTCAAAGAATGGGGCGTCGTAGTCGGTCGCCGTTGCATCGGCCGCCGGCAACGCATGGAGGAACGCAAACGGGGGCGCAAAAGCGCCCCCGCTCGATCGCACGATGAGGTGCGAGATTACTCGATGATCTTGGAGACGACGCCGGCCCCGACGGTGCGGCCGCCCTCGCGGATGGCGAAGCGCAGGCCCTCGTCCATGGCGATCGGCGCGATCAGCTCGACGTCCATCGCGATGTTGTCGCCCGGCATCACCATCTCCGTGCCTTCCGGAAGCGCCACCGTACCCGTCACGTCCGTCGTCCGGAAGTAGAACTGCGGCCGGTAGTTCGTGAAGAACGGCGTGTGACGACCGCCCTCCTCCTTCGTCAGAATGTACGCCTCGGCCTTGAACTTCGTGTGCGGCGTGATCGTTCCCGGCTTCGCCAGAACCTGACCCCGCTCCACGTCCTCGCGCTTCGTGCCGCGCAGCAGAACGCCCACGTTGTCGCCGGCCTCGCCCTGGTCCAGAAGCTTGCGGAACATCTCGACGCCCGTGCAGGTCGTCTTCACCGTGTCCTTGATGCCGACGATCTCGATTTCCTCGCCGACCTTCACGACACCACGCTCAACGCGACCGGTCACAACCGTGCCGCGGCCCGAGATCGAGAACACGTCCTCGATCGGCATCAGGAACGGCTGGTCCTTCGGACGCTCCGGCGTCGGAATGTACTCGTCAACGGCCGACATCAGCTCGAGGATCGCCTTCTTGCCGATCTCCTCGTTGCTGTCCTCCATCGCCGCGAGCGCCGAGCCCTTCACGATCGGAATGTCGTCGCCCGGGAAGTCGTAAGACGACAGAAGCTCCCGGATCTCCAGCTCGACAAGCTCAAGAAGCTCCTCGTCGTCGACCTGATCCACCTTGTTCATGAACACGACCAGCGCCGGAACGCCAACCTGGCGCGCCAGAAGAATGTGCTCGCGGGTCTGCGGCATCGGGCCGTCCGCCGCCGACACGACCAGGATCGCGCCGTCCATCTGAGCGGCGCCCGTGATCATGTTCTTCACGTAGTCGGCGTGACCCGGGCAGTCCACGTGCGCGTAGTGACGGTTCTCCGTCTCGTACTCAACGTGCGCCGTCGAAATCGTGATGCCGCGCGCCTTCTCCTCAGGCGCCTTGTCGATGGCGTCGTACGCCATGAACGTCGCACCACCCGTCTCCGCAAGCGTCTTCGTGATCGCGGCCGTCAGCGTCGTCTTACCGTGGTCGACGTGACCGATCGTTCCGATGTTGCAGTGCGGCTTCGTCCGCTCGAACTTCTCCTTGGCCATCCCAGTATGCTCCGTACGAAAGGGGGTGACGTGATCGGGTTAGGTGACGCGGTCGCGGACGTGGCCGGTCAGGCCATCTTCGCCCGCACCTCGTCGGCAACCGCCTGCGGAACAGGCTCGTAGTGATCGAACTGCATGGTGTACTGCGCCCGGCCCTGGCTCATGGAGCGCAGGGTGTTGACGTAGCCGAACATATTGGCCAGCGGCACCATGGCATCGACAACGCGCGCGTTGCCGCGCTGGTCCATGCCCGACACCTGACCACGGCGGCTGTTCAGGTCGCCGATGATGTCGCCCATGTAGTCCTCAGGCGTGACCACCTCGACCTTCATGATCGGCTCCAGCAGGACCGGGCCCGCCTTGGACATGCCTTCCTTGAAGGCCGCCCGCGAGGCGATCTCGAACGCCAGCACGCTGGAGTCCACATCGTGGTACGCGCCGTCGGTCAGGGTGACCTTGACATCGACCACCGGGAAGCCGGCGAGCACGCCGGTATCCAGAGCCGAGGTCAGGCCCTTCTCGACGCCCGGAACGTATTCCCGCGGCACCGAACCACCGACGATGGTGTTCTCGAAGGTGAAGCCCTCGCCCCGCTCCTGCGGCTCGAAGGTCAGCTTCACCCGGGCGAACTGACCCGAGCCGCCGGTCTGCTTCTTGTGGGTGTAGTCGACCTCAGCGGTCTTGGTGATCGACTCGCGATAGGCGACCTGCGGCGCGCCGACATTGGCGTCGACCTTGAACTCGCGACGCATGCGGTCGACCAGGATCTCCAGATGGAGTTCGCCCATTCCCTTGATGACGGTCTGGCCGCTCTCGACGTCGGAGGTCACGCGGAAGGACGGATCCTCCGCCGCGAGACGGTTGAGGGCGACTCCCATCTTCTCCTGATCGCTCTTGGTCTTCGGCTCGACCGCGACCTCGATGACCGGATCCGGGAACTCCATCCGCTCCAGGATGACCGGCTTCAGCGGATCGCAGAGCGTGTCACCGGTGGTGGTGTTCTTCAGACCGGCGATGGCGACGATATCGCCGGCGCGGGCCTCCTTGATGTCCTCCCGGTTGTTGGAGTGCATCAGGAGCATGCGGCCGACACGCTCGCGGTTGTCCTTGACCGTGTTCAGCACGGAGGTGCCGGCCTCGAGGATCCCGGAGTAGACGCGCACGAAGGTGAGCGAGCCGACGAACGGGTCGTTCATGATCTTGAACGCCAGCCCGGCGAACGGCTCCTCGTCGGAGGACTTGCGGACCATTTCGGTCTCGCCGTCGACCGACACGCCGCGGATCGCCGGAACGTCCAGCGGCGACGGCATGTAGTCGATGACCGCGTCCAGCAGCGGCTGCACGCCCTTGTTCTTGAATGCCGAGCCCAGGAAGACGGGAACGAACGCGGCGGACATCACGCCCTTGCGCACGCAGGCCCGCAGCACCTCCTCGGACGGCTCCTCGCCCTCGAGATAGGCCTCCATGGCGGCGTCGTCCTGCTCGACCGCGAGCTCGACCAGCTTGCTGCGGTACTCGGCCGCCTGGTCGGCCAGGTCGGCCGGAATGTCCTCGTATTCGAACTTCGCGCCGAGCGACTCGTCCAGCCAGCGCACCGCCTTCATGGTCACCAGATCGACCAAGCCGACGAAATCCGACTCGGTGCCGATCGGCAGCTGCATGACCAGCGGGGTGGCGCCGAGGCGGTCGACCATCATGTCGACGCAGCGGAAGAAGTCGGCGCCGATCCGGTCCATCTTGTTGACGAAGCAGATGCGCGGAACGCCGTACTTGTCGGCCTGCCGCCAGACCGTTTCGGACTGCGGCTCAACACCGGCCACCGAGTCGAACACCGCGACGGCGCCGTCGAGCACGCGCAGCGACCGCTCCACCTCGATGGTGAAGTCGACGTGGCCCGGCGTGTCAATGATGTTGATGCGGTGATCGCGCCAGAAACACGTGGTCGCGGCGGACGTGATGGTGATGCCGCGCTCCTGCTCCTGTTCCATCCAGTCCATGGTGGCGTTACCATCATGGACTTCGCCGATCTTGTAGGACCGGCCGGTGTAGTACAGGACACGCTCGGTCGTGGTCGTCTTGCCGGCATCGATGTGGGCCATGATGCCGATGTTGCGATACATATCGAGCGAATGGGTGCGGGGCATGACTCGCGTCCTCGTCTCTTGAGGTTTCGGCCGGGATATGGGGCCAAGCATAAATGCGGGACGGGCCGGTCTATACGCCAGCCCGTCCGCAGATACCAGCGCCGGTTACCAGCGGTAGTGAGAAAACGCCTTGTTGGCGTCGGCCATGCGGTGGGTGTCTTCCCGCTTCTTGACCGCGGTGCCGCGGTTCTGCGAAGCGTCGGACAGCTCACCGGACAGGCGCTGAACCATGGTCTTCTCGGAGCGCTTGCGCGCAGCATCGATCAGCCAACGGATCGCCAGGGCCTGGGCGCGTTCCGGGCGAACCTCGACCGGAACCTGATAGGTCGCACCGCCGACGCGCCGCGAGCGGACCTCGACATGCGGCTTCACGTTGTCGAGCGCATCGTGGAACATCCGGACCGGCTCGGCACCCGACCGCTTCTCCAGCACGTCGAACGCGCCGTAGACGATTCCCTCGGCGACCGAACGCTTGCCGTCGTACATCAGGCAGCTCATGAACTTGGAGACGACCTGGTCTCCGAACTTGGCATCCGGAAGGACCGGACGTTTTTCCGCGCGATGGCGACGCGACATTCTTCGTTCTCCTTACTTCGGCCGCTTGGCGCCGTACTTCGAACGGCGCTGGCGACGGTCCTTGACGCCCTGGGTGTCGAGCGTGCCGCGGATGATGTGATATCGCACACCCGGCAGATCCTTGACGCGGCCGCCACGGATCATGACGACCGAGTGCTCCTGCAGGTTATGCCCCTCACCCGGGATGTAGCTGATGACCTCGTAGCCGTTGGTCAGGCGCACGCGGGCGACCTTACGCAGGGCCGAGTTCGGTTTCCTCGGGGTGGTGGTGTACACGCGGGTGCACACACCGCGCTTCTGCGGGCACGCCTGCAGGGCGGGAACCTTGTTCCGTGCAACCGGAACCTTACGACCCTGGCGGATCAGCTGATTGATCGTCGGCATGCGTCGACCCTCTTAACCACAAAGACGAACCCCGCCATGGGGAGACCCATGGGGGCGGTCCGTTTGAACCATGCGCCGCCGATCCGGCTTGCCGGCCACGACGCCTCTCATATTCGACCCTTCGTGCGGAGACCGCGTTCGAAGCGCCCGGGTACCGACCGTCCGGGACGGCGAACCCGAGGGAACAGCTGGGCCCCCGTTTCAAAGTGCGCGGATACTATTGATGCGCCCTCTGGGGGTCAAGCGGATAATCGGCCCGATTGTGCGGGTCGACGTTCCCGTCTCTGAACGGCGGTCCGGACCTGGATCGGTCCGGGCCGCCCGTAATGTAGCGCGGCGATGGCGCGATCGGACGACCGCTACTCCGCCGCCGTGACCTCGCCCTCGGTCTCGAGCCGGACGGCGTCGCCCTCGCCCGCTTCCGGCGCCGGTGCCAGCGCCCGGTCGCGGTCGGCGGCCACCCGGCGCAGGCGGTTCATCACGCTGCCCGTCCCGGCCGGGATCAGGCGACCGACGATGACGTTCTCCTTGAGACCGTCGAGGGAGTCCTCCTTGCCGGACACCGCCGCTTCGGTCAGGACGCGGGTGGTTTCCTGGAACGACGCCGCCGAGATGAACGACTTGGTCTGCAGCGAGGCCTTGGTGATGCCCTGGAGCACCGGCTTCGCCTGGGCCGGCCGGAGATTCTCGGCCAGCGCCTTCTCGTTGGCCTCCTCGTACTCGTCGCGGTCGATGGTCTCGCCGACCAGCAACGTGGTGTCGCCGGCCTCCATGACTTCGACCTTCTGCAGCATCTGGCGGACGATCACTTCAATGTGCTTGTCGTTGATCTTCACGCCCTGCAGTCGATAGACCTCCTGGATCTCATTGATGAGATAGTCGGCCAGCGCCTCGACACCCATGATGTTCAGGATGTCGTGCGGCACCCGGGCGCCGTCGAGCAGCATGTCGCCCTTCTGCACGAAGTCGCCCTCGTGGACGGCAAGGTGCTTGCCCTTGGGGATCATGTACTCGACCGGATCGGCGCCCTCTTCGACCGGGCGGACGATCACCCGCCGCTTGGTCTTGTAGTCTTTGCCGAACTCGACCCGGCCGTCGCCCTCGGCGATGACCGCGAAGTCTTTCGGACGGCGGGCCTCGAACAGCTCGGCCACACGCGGCAGACCACCGGTGATGTCACGGGTCTTCGACGACTCGCGCGGGATACGCGCCAGCACGTCACCGGCCTTCACCTGAGCCCCGTTCTCGACCGACAGGATGGCGTCGACCGACATGAAGTAGCGGGCCTCGAGACCGTTGGCGAGCTGGACCACCTCGCCCGAGTCGTCGCGCAGGGTGATCCGCGGCTTCAGATCGTTACCTCGGGGCTGCTGCTTCCAGTCGACCACGACGCGGGACGCGATGCCCGTCGCCTCGTCGGTGACTTCGCGCATCGACAGACCGTCGACCAGGTCGACGTAGTGGGCGATACCCTCCCGCTCGGTGAGGATCGGAATGGTGTAGGGATCCCACTCGGCCATCTTCTGACCCGGTTCGACCATCACACCGTCGTCGACCAGCAGCTTCGCACCATACGGCACGCGGTGGCGTGCGCGTTCGCGGCCCTGCTCGTCGGCGAGCACGATCTCGGTATTGCGGCTCATGACCACCAGCACGCCGTCGGAGTTGGTCACGACGTTCCGGTTGTGCAGCTTCACTGCGGCACCGATCGACGCCTCCACCGTGGACTGCTCGGCGCCACGCTGGGCCGCACCGCCGATGTGGAACGTCCGCATCGTCAGCTGCGTGCCCGGCTCGCCGATCGACTGGGCGGCGATCACGCCGACCGCCTCGCCGATGTTCACCGGCGTACCGCGCGCCAGATCGCGGCCGTAGCACGCCGCGCAGACGCCCGGCTGGGTCTTGCAGGTCAGGACCGAGCGGATCAGCACCGCGTCGATACCGGCCCGCTCGATCGCCTCGACCATGGCCTCGTCGATGATCTCGCCGGTCTTGACCAGGACCTCGCCGTTCAGCGGATCGAGCACATCCTCGAGCGTCGTGCGGCCGAGGATGCGGTCGCCCAGCGTCTCGATCACCTCGCCGCCGTCGATCACCGCGCGCACGGTCAGGCCGCGCTCGGTGCCGCAGTCCACCTCGGTGATGATGCAGTCCTGAGCCACGTCGACCAGGCGACGGGTGAGGTAGCCCGAGTTCGCCGTCTTCAGGGCGGTGTCGGCCAGTCCCTTACGGGCACCGTGGGTCGAGTTGAAGTACTCGAGCACGGTCAGACCTTCCTTGAAGTTCGAGATGATCGGCGTCTCGATGATCTCGCCGGACGGCTTGGCCATCAGGCCGCGCATGCCGGCAAGCTGCTTGATCTGGGCGGCGGAGCCACGAGCGCCGGAATGGGCCATCATCCAGACCGAGTTGACCGGCTTGGTCCCGTCGTCCTTCTTGATGACCGCCATCATCTCCTCGGCGACCACGTCGGTGCAGCGCGACCAGACGTCGACCACCTTGTTGTACTTCTCGCCCTGGGTAATCAGGCCGTCGAGGTACTGCTGCTCGAACTGCTTGACCTGCTCGTTCGCCTCGTCGACCAGACCCTGCTTGGCGTCGGGGATGACCAGGTCGTCCTTGCCGAACGAGATGCCGGCGCGGCAGGCGTGGCCGAAGCCCAGCCCCATCAGACGGTCGGCGAAGATCACCGTCTCCTTCTGGCCGCAGTGCCGGTAGACCATGTCGATGACGTTGGAGACTTCCTTCTTCGTCATCACCCGGTTGATCATCTCGAAGCGCAGCTTCGGGTTGTCCGGCAGCAGCAGTGCCAGCTTCAGGCGGCCCGGCGTGGTCTCCACGCGCTTGGTCACCTTCTCGCCGTTCTCGTCGTACGTGGTCACCCGCGCCTGCACCTTGGTGTGCAGGGTGACGGCGCCGGTATCGACGGCGTGATCGACCTCGGCCGGATCGGCGAAGGCCATGCCCTCGCCCGGCTGGTTCTCACGCTCCAGCGTCAGGTAGTACAGGCCCAGAATGATATCCTGGGACGGCACGATGATCGGCTTGCCGTTGGCCGGGCTCAGGATGTTGTTGGTCGACATCATGAGCACGCGGGCCTCGAGCTGGGCCTCGAGCGACAGCGGCACGTGCACGGCCATCTGGTCGCCGTCGAAGTCGGCGTTGAAGGCGGTGCAGACCAGCGGGTGAAGCTGGATGGCCTTGCCCTCGACGAGCTTCGGCTCGAACGCCTGGATGCCCAGGCGGTGCAGCGTCGGCGCCCGGTTCAGCATGACCGGGTGCTCGCGGATCACCTCCTCCAGGATATCCCAGACCTCGGGACGCTCCTTCTCGACCATGCGCTTGGCGGCCTTGATCGTGCTCGCCATGCCGTACAGCTCGAGCTTCGAGTAGATGAACGGCTTGAACAGCTCCAGCGCCATCTTCTTCGGCAGGCCGCACTGGTGCAGCAGAAGATCCGGGCCGACCACGATGACCGAACGGCCGGAATAGTCGACACGCTTGCCGAGCAGGTTCTGGCGGAAACGGCCCTGCTTGCCCTTCAGCATGTCGCTGAGCGACTTCAGCGGACGCTTGTTGGCGCCGGTGATGACGCGGCCGCGGCGGCCGTTGTCGAACAGGGCGTCGACCGCCTCCTGAAGCATGCGCTTCTCGTTGCGCACGATGATGTCCGGCGCGCGCAGCTCCATCAGCCGCTTCAGTCGGTTGTTGCGGTTGATGACGCGACGGTAGAGGTCGTTCAGGTCGGAGGTCGCGAAGCGGCCGCCGTCCAGCGGCACCAGGGGACGCAGTTCCGGCGGAATGACCGGAACGACGTCGAGGATCATCCATTCCGGACGGGAGCCGGACTCCTGGAACGCCTCGATGATCTTCAGCCGCTTGACCAGCTTCTTGCGCTTGGCCTCCGAGCCGGTCTCGCGCAGCTCGACGCGGACGGTCTCCTGCTCGACTTCCATGTCGAGGCGGGACAGCATGGTCTTCAGCGCCTCGGCGCCGATCTGGGCGACGAAGGCGTCCTCGCCGTAGTCGTCCTGCGCCTGGTAGAACTCCTCCTCGCTGAGGAGCTGCTTCTCCTTGAGCGGCGAGAGCAGCGGGTCGGTGACCACGAAGTTCTCGAAGTACAGGACCCGCTCAAGATCCTTCAGGGTCATGTCGAGCAGCAGGCCGATGCGGCTCGGCAGCGACTTCAGGAACCAGATATGGGCGACCGGCGACGCCAGGTCGATATGGCCCATGCGCTCGCGGCGGACCTTGGAGAGCGTGACCTCGACACCGCACTTCTCGCAGATGATCCCGCGATACTTCATGCGCTTGTACTTGCCGCACAGGCACTCGTAATCCTTGATCGGACCGAAGATACGGGCACAGAACAGGCCGTCCCGCTCCGGCTTGAAGGTCCGGTAGTTGATGGTCTCCGGCTTCTTGATCTCACCGAACGACCATGACTTCACGCGATCCGGGCTCGCGATCGAGATCTGGATATTGTCGAAGCTCTGCGGGCCGCTCGGCTGACCGAAGATGTTCACCAACTCGTTCATCGAAGCACTCCTCGCGCCACTGGCGCTGTTTGCGGATCCGGGCGTCCCCGGAACTCCTGGCCGCCCCCCGTCCCCGCCGGCAGACCGTCGGCGCGACGCTCTGCGGGGAGACTTCAGGGCCGGCGGTTACACCGGCTGCGGCCGCCTTCGCGGCCGCGACCGGCGTCAGTACTCCTCCTGGTTCAGCTCGACGTTCAGTCCGAGCGAGCGCAGTTCCTTCACCAGAACGTTGAAGGACTCCGGAATACCGGCCTCGAAGTTGTCGTCGCCGCGGACGATCGCTTCGTAGACCTTGGTACGGCCGGACACGTCGTCGGACTTCACCGTCAGCATCTCCTGCAGGGTGTAGGCGGCACCGTAGGCTTCAAGGGCCCAGACCTCCATCTCACCGAAGCGCTGACCGCCGAACTGGGCCTTGCCGCCCAGCGGCTGCTGGGTGACCAGGCTGTACGGGCCGATCGAACGGGCATGGATCTTGTCGTCCACCAGGTGGTGCAGCTTCAGCATGTAAATATAGCCGACTGTCACCCGTCGGTCGAACTGCTCTCCCGTCCGGCCATCCCAAAGGTCGACCTGACCGCTGGACTCGAGGCCGGCCCGCTGCAGCATGCCGACGATGTCCTCCTCGCGCGCGCCGTCGAACACCGGCGTCGCCATCGGCACGCCGCGTCGCAGGTTGCGGGACATCTCGACGATCTCGTTGTCCTGCAGCGGATCGATCTTCTGGCTGTACTCGTCGCCGGAATAGATGTCCTTGAGCTTGTCGCGCAGGTCGGCCGCGCGGGCGTCCTTGCCCATGTTCTCGAGCATCTCGCGGATCTGCCGGCCGAGACCGGCCGCCGCCCACCCGAGGTGGGTCTCCAGGATCTGCCCGACGTTCATGCGCGACGGCACGCCCAGCGGGTTCAGCACGATGTCGACGGCGGTGCCGTCGTCCAGGTACGGCATGTCCTCGATCGGGTTGATCTTGGAGATGACGCCCTTGTTGCCGTGCCGGCCGGCCATCTTGTCGCCCGGCTGCAGCTTGCGCTTCACCGCGACGAAGACCTTGACCATCTTCATGACGCCCGGCGGCAACTCGTCGCCGCGCTGAAGCTTGTCGACCTTGTTGTCGAACCGGTCCTTGAGCTGCTCGATCGACTTGTCGAAGTGCTCCTTCAGGCCCTCCAGGTAGTCCATCAGCTTGTCGTCATCGACGACGAACTGACGCCACTGACCCGGGGTGTACTGGGCGAAGACCTCCTCGGTCAGCGGACCCGCCTTGAAGCCCTTCGGACCGCCGGTGGAGGTCTTGCCCATCAGCAGCTCCTTCAGACGGTCGAAGAAGCCCCGCTCCAGGATCGCGCGCTCGTCGTCGCGGTCCTTGGCGAGACGCTCGATCTCCGACCGCTCGATGGCCTGGCTGCGCTCGTCCTTGTCGACGCCGCGACGCGAGAACACCCGCACCTCGACGACCGTGCCGGTCACTCCCGGCGGGACCTTCAGCGAGGTATCACGGACGTCCGAGGCCTTCTCGCCGAAGATGGCGCGGAGCAGCTTCTCCTCCGGCGTCATCGGCGACTCGCCCTTCGGCGTGACCTTGCCGACCAGGATGTCGCTCGGGTTCACCTCGGCGCCGATATAGACGATGCCCGCCTCGTCGAGGTTCTTCAGAGCCTCTTCGCCGACGTTGGGGATGTCCCGGGTGATCTCCTCCTGACCCAGCTTGGTGTCGCGGGCCATGATCTCGAATTCCTCGATATGGATCGAGGTGAACACGTCGTCGCGGACGATGCGCTCGGAGATCAGGATCGAGTCCTCGAAGTTGTACCCGTTCCACGGCATGAAGGCGACGAGCACGTTCTTGCCGAGCGCCAGCTCTCCGAGCTCCGTGGACGGGCCGTCAGCGATGATGTCGCCGCGGCTGACCACGTCACCCACCGCCACCAGCGGGCGCTGGGTGATGCAGGTGTTCTGGTTGGAACGCTGGAACTTCAGCAGCCGATAGATGTCGACGTTCGAGGCCGTGCCTTCCAGGTCCTCGTTCGCCCGCACCACGATGCGCTGGGCATCGACCTGATCGACCACACCGGAGCGCTTGGCCGCGATCGCCACGCCGCTGTCGCGCGCCACGGTGCTTTCCATGCCGGTGCCGACATACGGCGCCTCGGCCTGGATGAGCGGCACCGCCTGACGCTGCATGTTCGAGCCCATCAGCGCGCGGTTCGCGTCATCGTTCTCCAGGAACGGGATCAGCGCCGCGGCCACCGACACCAGCTGCTTCGGCGAGACGTCGAGCATATCGATGTCTTCCGGACGCGCCAGGCCGAAGTCGCCGCGCCGGCGCACCGGAACGAGCTCCTCCTCGAACCGGCCCTCGGCATCGATCGGCGCGTTCGCCTGGGCGATGGTGTAGCGCCCCTCCTCCATGGCGGAGATGTAGCGGACCTCGTCCGTCACCCGGCCCTCGGTCACCCGGCGGTACGGCGTCTCGATGAAACCGTACTGGTTGACCCGGGCGTAGGTCGCCAGGGAGTTGATCAGGCCGATGTTCGGGCCTTCCGGCGTCTCGATCGGACAGATCCGGCCATAGTGGGTCGGATGAACGTCGCGCACCTCGAAGCCCGCCCGCTCGCGGGTCAGACCGCCCGGGCCAAGCGCCGAGAGACGGCGCTTGTGGGTGATCTCGGACAGCGGGTTGGTCTGGTCCATGAACTGCGAGAGCTGCGACGAACCGAAGAACTCGCGGACCGCCGCCGCCGCCGGCTTGGCGTTGATCAGGTCGTGCGGCATGACGGTGTCGATGTCCACCGAGCTCATGCGCTCGCGGATCGCCCGCTCCATGCGCAGCAGGCCGACCCGGTACTGGTTCTCCATGAGCTCGCCGACCGAACGCACCCGGCGGTTGCCCAGGTGGTCGATGTCATCGATCTCGCCCTTGCCGTCCTTCAGGTCGACCAGGACCTTGAGGATGGCCAGGATGTCCTCCTTGCGGAGCACGCGGAGCTGATCGTCGGTCTCGAGACCGAGCCGGGCGTTCATCTTCACCCGACCGACCGCCGACAGGTCATAGCGCTCGCTGTCGAAGAACAGACCGGCGAACAGCGCCTCGGCGGTCTCCAGGGTCGGCGGCTCGCCCGGGCGCATGACCCGGTAGATGTCGACCAGGGCCTCTTCCCGGGTGGCGTTCTTGTCGAGCGCCAGGGTGTTCCGCATGTAGGCGCCGACATTCATGTGGTCGATCGCCAGGACCGGCAGCTCGGTCACGCCGACGGAGGCCAGGGTCTCCAGCAGGTCGGTGGTGATCTCCTCGCCGGCGTCGCAATGGACCAGGCCGGACGTCTCGTCGATCAGGTCGGAGCCGACATAGTGGCCGATCAGCTGCTCGCTGGTGACGAACATGTCCTTGAGGCCCGCTTCGACCAGCTTGCGCAGGGTCCGCGGGGTGATCTTGTCGCCGGCCTTGGCCACCATCTCGCCGGTGTCGGCATCCACCAGATCGTCGTTCAGCTTGACGCCCTTCATCCGCTCGGCGTCGAACGGCAGGCGCCAGCCCTCACCCTCGCGGGTGTAGGTGATCTTGTCGTAGAACGTCGCCAGGATGTCCTCGGCGCTCATGCCGACAACCTTGTCGCGCTGCACGTCGTCGCCGTTCGCGTGGCATTCCTTGATGTAGGTCTCGCTCCGGTCCGACAGCAGCGCCAGCAGAAGCGTCGTCGCCGGAAGCTTGCGGCGGCGGTCGATGCGGACATAGGCGATGTCCTTGGCGTCGAACTCGAAGTCGAGCCAGGAGCCGCGGTACGGAATCACGCGGGCGGCGAACAGGTACTTGCCCGAGCTGTGGGTCTTGCCCTTGTCGTGGTCGAAGAACACACCGGGCGAGCGGTGCATCTGGCTGACGATCACGCGCTCGGTGCCGTTGATGACGAAGGTGCCGTTGGCCGTCATCAGGGGCATGTCGCCCATGTAGACGTCCTGCTCCTTGATGTCCTTGATGGACTTGGAACCGGTCTCCTCGTCGACGTCCCAGACCACCAGGCGCAGGGTGACCTTGAGCGGGGCGGCGAAGGTCAGGCCGCGCTGCTGGCACTCCTCGACGTCGTACTTCGGCTCCTCGAGCTCGTAGCGGACGAACTCAAGCATCGCGCGCTCGGAGAAGTCGCGGATCGGGAACACCGACTTGAAGACCTCCTGCAGGCCCACATCGCCCCGGGTCTCGGGGGTGGTGCCCATCTGCAGAAAGGCGTCATAGGAGCTTTTCTGAACCTCAATGAGGTTCGGCATCGGCGCGACTTCGGGAATGCGACCAAAGCTCCGGCGAACGCGTTTGCGACCGGTGAAGGATCCGACTGCGGAAACTGCCATGTTGCGACCTCGACCTCGCGTGTGACCCGCGGACCATGCAATGTCCGTTGGGCGAAACGATGACCCTCACCGGGCCGCGACCGGCCCCGGCGGGGCGGCGCGGCAGTGGCGGGCGGTCCTCGCCTCGGCCCGGGGTCGGCGGCGCACCCGACGGTGCGGCCCGGCCCCCGGCCGAGAGGAGGAAACGGGTCGGGAGCGGACACGCAGGCGCGCCGCTCCCTTCCCGAAACTCAGCTGGTCGTCAGGCTCAATTACTTGAGCTCGACGGTGGCGCCAGCGCCCTCCAGCTTCTTCTTCAGTTCCTCGGCCTCGTCCTTGGAGGCACCCTCCTTGACGGGCTTCGGCGCACCCTCGACCAGGTCCTTGGCCTCCTTCAGGCCGAGACCGGTGATGGCACGGACCTCCTTGATGACGTTGATCTTCTTGTCGCCGGCGGCAACAAGGACCACGTCGAACTCGGTCTTCTCCTCGGCGGCCGGAGCGGCATCGCCACCACCGGCAGCCGCGGCGACCGCGACCGGAGCAGCGGCGGACACGCCCCACTTCTCCTCGAGCATCTTCGACAGCTCGGCGGCCTCAAGGACGGTCAGTTCGGAAAGCTCGTCGACGAGCTTCGCAAGATCAGCCATTTCATTTCACTCCAGATTGGTACGTCTGATGACAGAGCGGTTCGTCCGCCCTCACTCCGACTGCTCGCCGCGGGCAGCCAGAACCCGAGCGACCTGTCCGGCCGGTGCGGTAAGCACACCAACCATCCGGGACGCCGGGGTCTGCAGCAGACCCACGAGCTTGGCACGCGACTCGTCGATCGACGGGGTCTTGGCCAGGGCCTTGATCTCGTCGACATTGAGTTCTCGTTCGCCGAGGCCACCACCGACGATGGTGACCTTGTCATTCGAGTTGGCGAACTCGACGATCACCTTGGCGGCCGCCACCGGGTCGCCGGACGTCGTCACCGACGTCGGGCCCGTGAACAGATCGCTCAGGTTCTCGTAGCGCGTGCCCTGCAGAGCAAGACGGGCGAGCCGATTCTTCGTGACCTTGTAGCCGGCTCCGGCTTCGCGGACCTTCGAGCGCAGGCCTTCGACCTCGGACACCGTCAGACCCGTCTGATGGGTGATGACGACGACCTCGGAGCCCTCGAACGTCGAGCGAAGAGAGTCGACCAAATCGGCCTTTTCGGTTCGGTTCACCTCTTATCTCCGCAATTGGAACCGCTGGGTCCGTCCCCGCCCTGGGGCGCGGGCCCGTCGGTCCGGTTGCACGAAGACGGCACCTGCGTGCCGCCCCTGTTCGCCTGTCCCAGAAGACCAACCGCACCGGCATCGCCGGATCCGTTTGGCGCTCCCGTCTATACGGGCGGAATTTAAGGCCCCGTCGGATCTCTCCGCCAAGGCCGCCCGTAGTCTCGGACAGGTCGGTCCGGAATCGCTCCCGGCCCTACGCCGGCCCCCGGTCGCCCGGGGACCGTCGATCTCTTGCCGCGGGCCGCGTCAGGCGGCCGGCGCGGTTCCCAGCTGCGCGGTATCGACCTTGATGCCCGGCCCCATGGTCGAGCTCACCGACACGCGCTTGATGTAGTTGCCCTTCGCTCCGGACGGCTTCGCCTTCTGGATCGCGTCGACGAAGGCCGTCGCGTTCTCCACAAGCTGGTCCTCGGAGAAGCTGGCCTTGCCGATGCCGGCATGGATGATGCCCGCCTTCTCGACCCGGAACTCGACCTGGCCGGCCTTGGCGGCCTCGACCGCGTCGGCGACGTTCGGGGTCACGGTGCCCAGCTTCGGGTTCGGCATCAGGCCGCGCGGGCCCAGCACCTTACCGAGGCGGCCGACCACGGCCATCATGTCCGGCGTGGCGATCACCCGGTCGAAATCCATCCGGCCGTTCTGGATCTCTTCCATCAGATCCTCGGCCCCGACCACCTCGGCCCCGGCGGCGCGCGCCTCCTCGGCCTTGGCGTCCTTGGCGAACACCGCAACGCGGACCGACTTGCCGGTGCCGTGCGGCAGCGAGACGACGCCGCGGACCATCTGGTCGGAGTGGCGCGGGTCGACGCCCAGGTTCATCGAGATCTCGACGGTCTCGTCGAACTTGGCGCTGGAGACGCCCTTGATCAGCTTGATCGCCTCGGACATGCCGTAGACGGCGTCGCGGTCGACCGAGCCGTACGCGGCGCGAAGACGCTTACCTTTGTTTGCCATGATCGCCTCACTCCACCACTTCGATGCCCATGGACCGGGCGGAACCCTTGATCATCTGAACCGCGCCGTCGATATCGACCGCGTTCAGGTCCGGCATCTTCGCTTCCGCGATCTCCTTGACCTGGTCCAGGGTGACCTTGCCGACCGTCCCCTTGCCCGGCGTCTGCGAGCCCTTCGGCAGCTTCGACGCCTTCTTCAGGAAATACGACACCGGCGGGGTCTTGGTGATGAACGAGAAGGTACGGTCGCCGTAGGCGGTGATCACCACCGGCACCGGCATCCCCTTCTCCATCTTCTCGGTCGCGGCGTTGAACGCCTTGCAGAACTCCATGATGTTGAGTCCGCGCTGACCGAGCGCCGGGCCCACCGGGGGAGACGGGTTCGCCGCCCCGGCCGGGATCTCCAGCTTGATATAGCCGACGATCTTCTTAGCCATCTGTTGCCTTCCTCTATTCGATCCGTGGTGCGACGCCGCAGGGCTTCGCGGTCATCTCCCACAGGCCGTGCACTGCGAGCCGTTCCGGCCCCGGACGCTCACGTCGCGGGGGCGAACCCGAACCGGCTCAGGTTTTCTCGACCTGGGTGAAATCCAGATCGACCGGCGTCGACCGTCCGAAGATCGACACCGCGACTTTGAGACGCGACCGCTCCTCGTCGACATCCTCGACGAGGCCGTTGAAGGTCGCGAACGGACCGTCGGCGACGCGCACCTGCTCGCCGATCTCGAAGGTGACCGACGGCTTCGGCCGGTCGACACCCTCGGAGACCTGCTTCAGCAGGCGACTCGCCTCGGCGTCGGTGATCGGAATCGGCTTGCCCTTGCCGCCGACGAACCCGGCCACCTTCGGCTGCGACTTGACCAGATGCCAGGTCTCGTCGGTCAGTTCCATGCGAACGAGAATGTAGCCGGGGAAGAACTTGCGTTCCGTCGTCACCTTCGCCCCGCGACGCATCTCGATGACTTCCTCGGTCGGCACCAGGACCTCGGAGATCAGATCGCCGAGCTCGTGCTGCTCCACCTGCTCGTTGATCGACTGGGCGACCTTCTTCTCGAAGCCCGAATAGGTCTGCACCACGTACCAGCGTTGCGCCATATCAGCCTCCGAGTCCAAGCACCAGTTGCACGCCCCAGGCCAGCACCTGATCGACCACGAAGAAAAACACCGAAGCCAGGAACACCATGATGAAGACCATCAGGGTGGCCACCGCCGTCTCCTTGCGGCTCGCCCACGTAACCCGCGACACCTCCTGCCGCACCTGGCGCACGAACTGGGCGGGACTCACCTTCGCCATCGTCTCTGCTCTCCGCCGCCCGACCCCGGAAAAACGCTCCCGGACCGTACCGGCATTTTCTCGTACATCTGAACGCGATTGGCGCCCATCGGTTGTCCCGACGGCGCCGCCCGCGAAACATCTAACAAAGTGGCAGGAGTGGAGGGGCTCGAACCCCCAGCCCCCGGTTTTGGAGACCGGTGCTCTACCAGTTGAGCTACACTCCTAACCTTGCAAAAGCGTCGTCCCGCCTCCGCTTACTCGATGATCTTGGAGACGACGCCGGCCCCGACGGTGCGGCCGCCCTCGCGGATGGCGAAGCGCAGGCCCTCGTCCATGGCGATCGGCGCGATCAGCTCGACATCCATCGCGATGTTGTCGCCCGGCATCACCATCTCCGTGCCTTCCGGAAGCGCCACCGTACCCGTCACGTCCGTCGTCCGGAAGTAGAACTGCGGCCGGTAGTTCGTGAAGAACGGCGTGTGACGACCGCCCTCCTCCTTCGTCAGAATGTACGCCTCGGCCTTGAACTTCGTGTGCGGCGTGATCGTTCCCGGCTTCGCCAGAACCTGACCCCGCTCCACGTCCTCGCGCTTCGTGCCGCGCAGCAGAACGCCCACGTTGTCGCCGGCCTCGCCCTGGTCCAGAAGCTTGCGGAACATCTCGACGCCCGTGCAGGTCGTCTTCACCGTGTCCTTGATGCCGACGATCTCGATTTCCTCGCCGACCTTCACGACACCACGCTCAACGCGACCGGTCACAACCGTCCCGCGGCCCGAGATCGAGAACACGTCCTCGATCGGCATCAGGAACGGCTGATCCTTCGGACGCTCCGGCGTCGGAATGTACTCGTCAACGGCCGACATCAGCTCGAGGATCGCCTTCTTGCCGATCTCCTCGTTGCTGTCCTCCATCGCCGCGAGCGCCGAGCCCTTCACGATCGGAATGTCGTCGCCCGGGAAGTCGTAGGACGACAGAAGCTCCCGGATCTCCAGCTCGACAAGCTCAAGAAGCTCCTCGTCGTCGACCTGGTCCACCTTGTTCATGAACACGACCAGCGCCGGAACGCCAACCTGGCGCGCCAGAAGAATGTGCTCGCGGGTCTGCGGCATCGGGCCGTCCGCCGCCGACACAACCAGGATCGCGCCGTCCATCTGAGCGGCGCCCGTGATCATGTTCTTCACGTAGTCGGCGTGACCCGGGCAGTCCACGTGCGCGTAGTGACGGTTCTCCGTCTCATACTCGACGTGCGCCGTCGAAATCGTGATGCCGCGCGCCTTCTCCTCCGGCGCCTTGTCGATGGCGTCGTACGCCATGAACGTCGCACCACCCGTCTCCGCAAGCGTCTTCGTGATCGCGGCCGTCAGCGTCGTCTTACCGTGGTCGACGTGACCGATCGTTCCGATGTTGCAGTGCGGCTTCGTCCGCTCGAACTTCTCCTTGGCCATCTCTCGTCGTTCCCGTCGGCTACAGCGTGGAGGCATCCAAGGATGCCGGAAAAACTTCTCTCTTCAGAGCCTTGTCGGCCGTTTCGCGATCCGGTCAGCGAGTGGTGGTGGGGGTAGGATTCGAACCTACGTACGCGTACGCGGGCAGATTTACAGTCTGCTGCCTTTAACCACTCGGCCACCCCACCATGGATCGGATCGCGATCTCGCTCCGGCAAGCCCGTTCCAGAGGGAGAGCGAACTATGTTAATTCGCGGCCGTTTGTCAACGACGAACACGACAAAAATTCACCGCGCCAGCTTTCCAGGCGGTCTGTCGTCTCGCAACAAGGAAAGGCTATCACAGCCATGGCCAAACGAAAATACGGCGGCCGCGCGCCGCGCCCGCACGTTTCCGCCGGGAGTGCGCCCGTATCGGACCGGGGCGCCGGCCAGGGACTGGGCCGGGGATCGGGCCGGGGATCGGGCCGGGATGACAACCGTCCATCCTACGACCCCGGTCTGCTGTTCGGGCGCCACGCGGTGCTCGCCGCGCTCGCGAACCCGCGCCGAGAGGTTCGTGAGCTGCTGTGCACCGACGAGACCGCGGGCGAACTGGCGGACGCCCTCGCCGCTCTTCCCGACCCGCGACGCTCGGTGCTGCCAGCGCCACGCAGCGTCCCGACGGAGGAAATTGCCGCCCTGCTCGGCGAGGCCAGCGTCCATCAGGGTCTCCTCGCCCGGGTCGCGCCGCTGCCGGAGACCGTGCTGGAGGATGTGCTCGACGCCGCCGGGCCGCAGGCGGTCCTCGTGGTGCTCGACCAGGTGACCGACCCGCACAACCTTGGCGCCGTGCTGCGCTCGGCCGCGGCCTTCGGCGCCGATGCGGTCGTCGTCCAGGATCGCCATACGCCGCAGGTCACCGCCGTCGTCGCCAAGACCGCGTCCGGCGCGCTGGACGTGACCCCGCTGGTCCGGGTCACCAACCTGGCCCGCGCCCTGCGGACCGCCCAGGAGTCGAACTTCTGGTGCGTCGGTCTCGCCGAGGAGGGGGCGGCGGCACTCGACTCGGTCGACCTCGCCGGACGGGTGGCCCTGGTGCTTGGCGCCGAGGGCAGCGGGTTGCGCCGGCTGACCCGCGAGACCTGCGACCAGCTCGTGCACCTGGCGACGCGCCCGCCGATCCGCTCGCTCAACGTGTCCGCCGCCGCCGCCATCGCTTTGCACCACGCGGCGGTCGCGCCGACGCGAAAGCTCGGTTAACTTTTGCGGAAGGAATTGGGGTGATACTCGCCCAGTGGGTTCGGCTTCATCGGACACGCGGCGGGAATCACATCAGCGGAGAACCGGAGGCATGGCGTTCACGCCACGCGAAGACGTCGACATCGCCAAGGCGTCGGTCTGCGAGGAGCCGGCCGACCTGTTCACGGCGGACGCGCGGGAAACGCTTTCCCGCGCCTGCTCGACCTATCTCGGCCCTCGCAAGCTGACGGCAATGGAACTGCTGTACTGCCCGCGCCACCAGGGCGACCTGATGAACAGCGGGACCAGCGCGATGCAGGCGGTTCAGAAGGCCGCCAGCTGGCAGGTCCGGGGAACGAGCGTCCCGGTGAGCGAGCGGATCCGCCGGCTCTGGGACATCGTCGACGAGACACGGGCCGACATGGCCGAACGGGTCGAGGCGCTCGCTCCTGAAGCGCTGAGCGAGGACAACGCCGGCCGGCTCCTGACCCAGGGGCTCGACGAGGACGACGCCGCGTTCGAATTCCGTGTCCAGTGCTCGCTGGCGGCCGGACTAGCGGAAAAGCAGGGCTGGGTCGACAAGATCCGCACCCTGCTCAAGGCCGGCGAGAGCGCCTCGGGTCCGGAACCGGTGGCATGCATCGACAGGTTCCTGGCCGAAACCGTGAAGACCCCGGACGCGCTGAAGGCGGTGATTGGAGAGTTCGATACCGCGGGCGATGGGGTCGTCGCCCTGCTGGGCCTCGTCGCGGACACCGCCGAGGCCAAGGACGCGCCACCGAAAGCCGCGCTCGGCGGGCCGTTCTTCCAGCTGCTGGCGCGGGCGCCGATGCCGGAGACCCGGGCGGTCCTTGCCGGCCACATCGTGCGCCTGGTCACCGGCCCGGAGAAGATGACCAACAAGAGCCTGGCCGACGAGATCGTGTTCGTCGTCGATCTGCGCGAGACCCTGATTCTCGACGGCGAACTGATCGGCGGCGAGGTGAGCCAGGAGGCCCTGGAGCGGCGGCTGTCACGGTCGCTCTCGGACCAGACCATCGACATGCTCATGCAGGGGACCAAGAGCGCCGGCGAGCGGGTGCTGCGCGCGGTCTCCCTGCACAAGAAGGTGTTCGGCACGGCGGCGCGCGACTATCTCGAGAGATATGTCGCCGAACTGATGAGCCAGCCCCAGATCGAGACCAAGCTGGTTCCGGAGGGGCTGTCCGTGCGCCAGCAGATCAAGGGTCTGGGCGGCCTGTTCCGCGCGCTCAAGGGGTCGACCCTCGGCGACCGCGCGAAGGACCGCATGGCCCGCCAGGTCGAGCAGGCGCAGACCGCCCTACTCGACAAGACCCGCCTGCTGGAGAAACTGAACGACGGCACCGGCTCGGCGGCGGAACGGCTGATGCGCGTCGTCGACCTGTGCCGCGAGGGCGCCTTCACCGACGGCGACAACGCCAACCGCGCCCGTTCCGCGGCCCAGCAGCTCATGAAACGACCAGACTTCCTTGACAGCTACCTGCACGGCGCCGAACAGAAGGGCGAGCGCGCATCGCGTCTGCGCGACCTGCAGCGAAAACTGGCCGAAGCGAGGATCGTGTGACCGCAGCCCCCGAAGACGACGCCAACCTGCAACCCCACCTGGATCGCGACCTGGTGGGCTATGGGCGGACGCCGCCGCATGCCAACTGGCCGGGCGGAGCGCGGCTGGCGATCAACTTCGTGATGAACTACGAGGAGGGATCGGAATACTCGATCCCCGACGGCGACGGCTTCTCGGAGGCGGCCCTGACCGACTCGCCGGATTCGCCAAACGCCCCCGGCTCCCGCGATCTGGCCGCGGAGTCGATGTTCGAGTACGGCACCCGGGTCGGGTTCTGGCGCCTGCGACGGCTGTTCGCCGAGCGCGGTTTGCCGCTCACCGTCAACGCCTGCGCCCTGGCGCTCGAACGCAACGCCGAAGCGGCCGCCGCGATCCGCGAGAGCGACTGGGACATCTGCTGCCACGGCTGGCGCTGGGTGAATCATTTCGAGCTGAGCGAGGCCGAGGAGCGCGACCACATCGCCCGCGCCGTCGAGAGCCTGGAGCGCACCACCGGCGCCAGGCCCGCCGGCTGGTACTGCCGCCACGGTCCGAGCGTGCACACGCGGCGCCTGGTGGTCGAGCACGGCGGCTTCGTCTACGACAGCGACAGCTACGCCGACGAACTGCCGTACTGGAGCGAGGTCGCCGGCCGGCCGCACCTGATCGTCCCCTACTCGCTCACGACCAACGACAGCAAGTTCGCGCGCAACCACTTTCCGACCGGCGACGACTACTTCGCCTTCGTCAAGGACGCCATCGACATGCTGTGGGACGAAGGCGCCGACAGTCCGCGGATGATGTCCTGCGGTCTGCACCTGCGGCTGATCGGCCACCCGTCGCGCGCCGCCGGTCTCGCCCGCCTGCTCGATTACGTTCAGGAGAAGGGCGACATCTGGATCACCCGGCGCATCGACATCGCAGAACACTGGATCCGCGAGCATCCGTTCCCGGCCGTTTAGACAAGGCCCACGGGAAGCTTGACGATAGGCGCGGAAATCCCCAGAAAAGCCCCTCAGAAACGCGGGTATGCCGGTATAGCTCAGCTGGTAGAGCATCTGATTTGTAATCAGAGGGTCGGGGGTTCAAGTCCCTCTGCCGGCACCAGCGGTTTCAGACAGATCCGGGGCGGCCCGGCGCGTCAGATCAGCTCGAACATGGAGGCGGTCAGGTCGCCGGCGGCGATGCCGACGAACCGCACCACGGCGCCATCGCCGAAATCGATCTGGCTGTCGTCTGTCCCGCTCGACGTCGCCTGCGAGAGCAGGGTCAGCAGGTCATCCTGCGTCACGGCCACGGCCACCATGTCGCCGTCGGCCGAGGAGAAGTCGGCGACGATGTCGAGGCCGTCCTCGCCGACCTGGAAGCGATCCGCCCCCGCGCCGCCGTACAGCAGCGAGTCGCCCTCGCCCGCGATCAGCGTGTCGTTGCCCATGTTGCCGTACAGAAGGTCGACATCTCCCTCCGACCCGCCCGGCCCGCCATACACCAGGTCGTCGTCCTGGCCGCCGTACAGGGTGTCGGAGCCCGAGTTGCCGGACAACGTGTCGGCCCCCTGGTTGCCGTAGAGGAGATCATCGTCCCGGCCGCCGTACAGCGTGTCCGCGTCTAGATTGCCGTAGAGCGTGTCGGCCCCGAAATTGCCATAGACGATGTCGGCGTACTGGCCGCCATAGGCGAGATCGTCGTCCTGACCGCCGTAGAGCGTGTCGAGCCCCTGGTTGCCGTACAGAATGTCGCTGGCCTGGTTGCCGTAGACCACGTCCTCGTCGGCTCCCCCCAGGACGGTATCGGTCCCGCTGCCGCCGAAGACGATGTCGTTGCCGTCGTCGCCGTGGAGGGAGTCGGTGCCGGCTCCGGAACCGACGATGTCGGCGCCGCCGCCACCGGCCAGGGTATCGTCGCCGAGGCCGAGCGAGATGAACTGCGCCGCATCGTCGCCGACCGCGAAGTTGTCGCCATCGCCACCGACGATCGTCGCACTGCCGACGACCGAGACGAACTCGATGTTGTCCAGTTGCACCGTGCAGCCCGTCGGCAGCGACGAGACGTCGAGGACGAAGGCCTCCGACTGCGACACCCCGTCGGACGGCGTGCTGCCGGTGATGACGAAGGGTTCCGCGGGCGCCCCGAAGCCGGCCGAGGGCACGATGGTGCGGACATCGAGCGAGGTGGAGGCGCTCAGGGTGTTCAGATACTGACGGGCACTCGACACCACCGGGTCGGGGCCGAGCGGATCGCGCGCCTCGATCGCCTCGACCAGGGTGTCGGCGGCACTCGTTCCGCTCTGGGCGGTCGTCGGGCCGGACGAGGTCAGCGACGTCCCGCTGGGAAGCGAGGCGGTAACGGTGTTGTCGTTGTTGCCGGTGTTCTGGACGATGGCGGCCGACCCCGTCGTCAGACCGTTGTTGGTCAGAATGCGCGACGGATCGGCGGAGCCCGCCACGGCGGGACTGTCAGTGACCGTCAGCGTGTCATTCCCGCTCGACGATCCGTCGGAGGAGGAGGGGGTGGAGTAGGCGACGCTCTTGAATCCGGTCCCGGCAATGACGGTGAAGCTCGCGTCGCCCGCCAGGCCGGTCGCCGAAATCGTGACGTCGGCCGTGCCGTTGCCGTCGGTGTCGAAGGACAGGGTCTCGCCCGTACGCGAGATACCGGATTCGGTGAGCCCGGCGGCCCCGGTCAACACGAGGCTGTCGCCGACCTGCCAGTCCGCGACGGTATCTCCGTCGCCGATCACGAAGTAGTCGCGGTCGGCGCCGCCCAACAGGGTATCCGCCCCGGCGCCGCCGGTCAGCGTGTCGCTGCCGTCGCCACCGGTCAGGATATCGGCCCCGCCGCCGCCGCCGATTTCGTCTGCCCCGGCGCCGCCGGCCACGGTATCGCTGCCGCTGCCGCCGCAGATCCCGTCGTTGCCGGCTCCCCCGAAGATCCGGTCGTCCCCCGCCTCGCCGCACAACTCGTCGACGCCGGCGCCACCGCTCAGCACGTCCCCGGCGTCGCCACCCGAGAGCGAGTCGGCCCCCGCCCCGCCGATCAGTGTATCCGCGCCGGCGCCGCCAGTGAGGAAGTCGTCACCGTCCCCGGCCGCCAGCCAGTCGTCGCCGGCATCGCCGGTGAGTTCGTCGTTGCCGCTGCCGCCGCTCAGGACATCGTTCCCGGCTCCGCCGGTCAGAAGGTCCTCGCCGGCACCGCCGAACACCAGATCGTTGCCGTCCCCGGCGGTGACGAAGTCGTCGCCGGCGCCGCCGCTGAGCGTGTCGTTGCCGGCCCCGCCGGTGAGGGTGTCCCCCTTGGAACTGCCGCGCAGGTAATCGTTGCCCGATTTGCCTCCCATGGAGACGGCGAAACTGGTGGGCGCAATCAGCGTCGCCGAATCGGTATCGTAGGCGGCAACCGAAACACTGGCGGTACCGACCGTCAGCCCGCTGACGTCCAGAGAACTGAGGTCCAGGCTGGTGCCGATCCGCACGAAGAAGCCGAATGTTCCTCCGCCGACGAGGGCCGTAGAGCTGTCACCGAACGCATCGGCGAAGATCGCCGTGGCCCCGGTGGAGACCGAGATCGTCTCGAAACCGGTGATCAAGACCGCGTCGGTGAAGTCGCCGTAGTTGGTCACCCGGATGGTGTCGGTACCCGCGCCGCCGTCGAGGGTGTCGTTGTCCGCCGCTTCGTTTCCGTAGGTGACGGTGTCGTTGCCGGCGCCGCCGCTGAGCCTGTCGGCGCCGACATTGCCGGACAGCACGTCGTTGCCGGCCCCGCCGATCAGGGTGTCCGCCTTGTCGGTGCCGATCAGGGTGAAACTGCCGTCGCTTTCCGCGGAGCCGTTCCAGGAGAGCGTCGCGGCACTGGCCGAGGCATTCACCGAGAGGCTCTGCCCGGCGGCGACGGTGCCGTCGTGGCTGGTGATCACCTGAGCCCCGGCCGTGATGGTCACCGTCTCGAAGTTGACGAGGGTCGTGGCGCCAAAGACGACCGTCTGCGCCGCCGAGAGGGTGAGCGTGTCGGAGCCGCCCAGGCCATCGATCGTGTCGGCGCTGTTGAGGCTGGCGCCGACGGACCCGGTTACGGTGTCCGCCCCGGTCGACAGCGTCGGGGCATCGGTGCCCGTGGTCAGCGTGAAGGCTACCATCGCGCCACCCTCCGGCGGAGGCTACCGCCGGCTCTTCGAAGACCGCCGCCCGCCACGGTTGGACATTGTCCGTCGCCGCGGGGCGGTCTGCTGTCCCTGATCTGCTGTGTCACTGCCGGGCCGGGTCGTTGTCGATACTACCCACGAGGTTGACGGCTTCCCGGTCAATCCACCGTACAGCACGTTTCTGATTTCCGACCGAGCGTGCGTATCTGCGCGTTTCCGACCGTCGCGCTACCGACGGCGCGTGCGGAATCATGCGCGCCCCAGATCGAAGGCCCCCGGCTTACCGGGCTGTCGACTGGAGCGACCGACCGGTCCGGCATCCGCGGACCAGACGCGGTACGATCGCCTTGCCGATCCGCCTCGGAAGAACGATTCGCATCCGATCCGGAGACTGTTTGACCGGTTCGTTCTATTTGCCGGGGGGCACCTAGGATTATCGGAACGGTCTTTATATTTTCCGCAATGTCGGGGCGAACGGTGCGCCGGACGCCCGGAAAATCAGCAGCGGTCGATGTAGATCGGCAGAGGAGAGTCATGAGAACGCTACTCGCAACAGTTCTTGGCCTGGCGGCGCTGGTCGGGACCGCGCTTGCCGGGACGCCGTCCGCTTCGGCGACGGAAACGGTGTCGCCGTTGGTGAGCGCCGAGTGGGTCAGGTCCCACCTCGACCGGGATGGCATCGTGTTTCTCGACGTCCGCGGCCGGCTCGCCGGCGCGACCCGGGATGACTACCTGGAGGCGCACGTCCCCGGAGCGATCTGGACCGACTACCTCAAGGACGGCTGGCGGGTACAGGATACCAACGGCACCGTCGGCCAGCTGCCGTCCGTCGACGCGCTGAGCGCTCTGATCGGCGGCCTCGGGATCGGCAACGACGACCACGTGATCGTCATCCCCGCCGGGAACAAGGCCCTCGACATGGGCACCGCCACCCGGATCTACTGGACCTTCAAGGTCCTGGGGCACGATCGCGTTTCGATCCTGAACGGCGGCATGCGGGCCTACACCGCCGAGCGCGACAAGACGTCCGGCGCGCCCGTCAACCCGCTGGAGAGCGGCGCGATCACGCGACCCGCGAAGACCTTCACCGCCTCCCTGCGCGAGGACATGCTGGTCAACAAGGCAGACGTCGCGGCGGCCTCGGCCGGCGGAGGCGTGGTCGTCGACAACCGGCCCTACGACCAGTTCCTCGGAATCAACAAGCACGGCAAGGCCAAACGGGCCGGCACCATTCCGGGGGCACAGAACCTGCCCGAGAACTGGCTTACCGAGAGCGGTGGCGGCACCTTCCGGGACAAGGCGGCGATCGAGAAGCTGTACAGGCTCGCCGGCGTGCCGACATCGGGCGAGCAGATAACCTTCTGTAATACCGGCCACTGGGCCAGCCTCGGCTGGTTCGCCTCGCACGAGATCCTCGGGAACCGGGACGCGAAGCTGTACGACGGCTCCATGGTCGAGTGGTCGGCCGATCCGTCGCTGACGGTCCAGTCCGCCATCGACGCACAATAGCCGACCGCGCACATCGCCCCAACGCGAGGCGACTGCGACACGCGTCGCGGTCGCCTCGCTTGCATCGGCCCCGACGGACAATCGCTCCGGCGTCGCGCCGCGCTGAACATCCGCCTGAGGAACCGGCTGAGCGACCGGGCGGGCCCAGCATGTCCAAACCCAGGGCCGCATAAACCCAGGGCCGCATCGCGGATAGGCAGCGTGTGCCAGCTTCATGAGCGCCGCGGTACCTTGTTCCCGATCACGCCGTTTGGCCGCTCCTCTTCGCCATCCCCACGCCATGCCGCCGACTATCCCGGCGCATCAGCACCGAAGAAATGCCCGTTCGTGTTCAGGTGTACCGCCCGACGGTCTCCGTTGAACGCCCAAGGGAAGCCGGCGTTCGTGGGTTGGCAAAAAATTTCTGTAATATCAAAGACCTAGAGACTGTCTTCATTATGACGCTGTTCTACGAACAGCTTCTCTCCGGGGTGCCTCCCGACACCGCGCTGCAGCAGGCGATGCTGCTGGCCCTGCACGACCCGGATTACGCTCACCCGTACTTCTGGGCACCTTTCCAGTATACCGGCCTGGCGGTGTAGCGCCGGTCACCGGCTGTCCCGTTGGACGAATTGACAACGATGGGATGTGGCAACACCATGCCCGTTTGGAGGGGGGCACGCGTCTGTTCCGCCCCTCCCCGGACAGAGCGTTTCGGCCGGCGACAGCCCCTATAGTGAGACGGCCCCTATAGTGAGATGGAGGCCCCATGAAAACGAGCAGGAGGAGTTCCGAGATGCGTATCCGTCGGACCGGCATTGTTGTCGCGACCGTCGCCGCCATGCTGTCGCTCGCACACACGGATCGCGTCGCCGCTCAGGAGTCCCAGATTCCGGCATTCGGGAGCGATGCGACCAAGGACGACATCATGCGGTATCTGCTGTCGCCGTCCCCGACGCCCGAGGCCCCGACGCCCGAGGCGCCGACATCCGAGGCGCCGGCATCCAAGGCGAGCGGCGCGACGAGGATGGAGGAACTGAAGCGGAAGCTGAATGACCTCGACAAGACCAAGATTCGTGGAGGCACGTTGGTCCCCGTACGCCCGGAAACGCCAAACCCGGTCACGCCGGCGAAGACCACACCGGTCTGCACGGCGGCCGACAAGGCATTCGCATCTCCCGTCGAGTTCGCTACCGGTTCTTACTACCTGGAGAAGACGACGCTCGTGATGCTGGGGACCGTGGCCGAAGTGATGCGCGACCCATCCTTCGACGACTGCATGTTCGTCGTTCAGGGGCATACCGACTCGACCGGCGACGCGTACAAGAATGTCATTCTGTCGCAGAATCGCGCCGGCATGGTCGGCGAGTACCTAGTCAGTTCAGGGATTCCGCGGAGCCGTATCATCATGGAAGGAAAAGGCAGCACGGCTCCCAGGAATCCTGCCAATCCGGCCGCCGGCGAGAACAGACGGGTCGAGTTCTTCTTCGCAAACCCCTACTGACCGCCACGACGGCCCAAATCTGGGCCGCAAGGCGTCCGCTGAGCCTCTGCTGCCCTGCGTGGCCGCGGCGGAGGCCGCCCGGACCGTCGAACGAGTGTGTCTCGGCATAGGGGAGCAGGAGGTCGGCACCACCGATAGGCGAGAGAATTGCCCGTTGCAAAATCTTGCGCTGTCGGCCACGTTTGCCGCTTCGCCGATGCCGGCAGGAGTGAGCGCGGCGAGGCCCGGTTCAGGTTGGTCGAGTGACGACGCTATCAGACATCCGCGCGCCGACGGGTTCTCCGGTCGTCTGGTATCTGCTTTCCGCCTTCCTGTTCGCGGTCATGCTGGCGCTGTTCAAGTGGCTGGGACAGACCCTGCCGACCGCCCAGCTTCTGTTGCTGCGTCAGCTCGGGGTCATGGCGATCCTGATCCCGGCGATCGTTACCTCCCGAGGCGGCGTGCTGTGGCCCGAACGGCCGGTGCTCAACCTGATACGCGGGCTGCTGTCGGCCGGGGCCATGATCGTCGGGTTCACCGCCGTCGTTCACCTGCCGCTGGCGGAATCCACCACGCTGAACTTCACCAAGGTGTTCTTCGTCGTTCTGCTCGGCGGGCTGCTTCTGCGCGAGACGGTCACGCCGGCCCGATGGGGAGCGATGGCGCTCGGCTTCGCCGGCGTCGCCGTGGTGCTGGCACCGGATACCGCCGCCATGGTCGATCCGATGGCCGCCCTGGCCCTGCTCGCGGCGTTCCTGACCGCCTGCACCATGATCGTGGTGCGCAAGCTTGCCCAGGTCGAACGCACCACCACCATGATGATCTGGCTGTCGGCGGTGGTGCTGGCCATCGTGGCGGTGCCGGGCCTGTCCGGCTGGATCGCGCCGAGCCCGCTCGAGTGGGCGCTGATCGGCATCCTGTGCCTGCTGATGGGCGCGGTGCAGTGGACCATGATCCACGCCCATCGGGCGGCCGAAGCCTCGGCCCTCTCGCCGCTCGAGTACACCCGGCTGATCTATGCCTCGGCCTTCGGATTCCTGCTGTTCGGACACGTACCCGGGGGCGACACGCTGGTCGGCGCCGCGCTGATCGTCGCCGCTGCGATCTGGGTCCGCTGGAGCAGCCGTCCCGGCAACCAACCGGAGACGGCGGAGACCGCCGTCGACCCGTCCGAGCGCCAGTAACGTTTGCTCAAGGATTGAGGCCTATCGTGGCCATGCGTTGAGACACGCGTTTGACAGTGGCCGTCGGCCCTGCAGATCGGTACAATACGAGTTAAATGGAGTCCGCAATGGCGGTGATCCCGGCACGGTTTAGAACCGCCGGAGCGGCCGGCTCGCAGAGACGTGGGGACCTGTCCGCCATGACCTTCTCGATGATCGAAGTCAGAACCCGGTGGATCGGCGAGGACGGGCGCGACACGACGCCCTATGAGCTGTTCGGGAAGGTCAACGACCCGATCGCCCATTTCGTCCTGCACACCCTGGGCTGGATCCGCATCAACTATTTCGGCCAGACCTTCGAGGTATCGCTCGACCCGCGATCGGTTCGCACCACGGCCGTCAACCGCTTCGTCGCCTGGATGCAGGAGATGCACGCGGACTCCGAGCGTCCGTGGCTGGTCAAGATCTCGGCTTTCACCGGCCGGGACTGGATCTCCGCCGCCGATACCGTGCCGGACGGGATCATCGCCTTCCTCGATCGGATCCTGGAGTTCGGCAAGCCGCCGGCGGTTCCGGAGACCCTGCAGGTCACCGACTGCCCGCTGGAGCATGCGGGTTCCTTCGGGGTCGAGGCGGTCAATACCGTCATCTCCCGGTGGCGCGAGGCCCAGCAGGGAATATCGATCGACGACCCGGCGGTGCGGGCCCTGCTCGCCATCCAGAAGCCGGGCTGCACGGTGAAGATTCTCAGCCGCGACAGCGTTGGACGGGTCGTGTTCGGCACATACACCCCCTCGCTGACGACCCTCTGGTCGAAGGACTCCTGGGGACGCTTCTCCGGCGCGCCGGTCAGCGAGGTGGTGCCGGACCGCGCGCTCGGATCGGCCGTCGAGCTCTCGGCCCGTCTGGCGATGGATACCGGCCAGGCCCGGGTCGAGACCTGGGAGGGTCCGGTGCTTTCGTCCTCGGGGGTGATCGCGGACCTGGCCTGGGATCGCCTGACGCTGCCCCTGACGGCCCGTCGGCCGAACGACGCGGTGCTGGTGGTGACCCATCGCCTGTCGCCGGTCGCCGACGGTCGACTCGCCGGATGAACTGACGTTCCGGCGATCTTTCCTACCCCGGTGGAACCAAAGTGAATAACAATCACCCCTTCTCCTTCATCGGATGCAGGGGTGCACCATGTACAGCTATGCCAGCCCATCACTGAAGCCGTCGACCTATCCGTTCCTGACGGCGATCGACGCAATCCATCCCGAACACGAGGCCTCGCGAGACCTCATGGCCCGGTCGGCCATGGCGCTTCAGGCCGATCTCGACCAGTACGGCTTCAGCCTCGACGTGGTCACGGACGTCCACGAGTTCACCGACATCGTGCGCTCGGTCGGCAAGTTCGTGCCCAACGCCTTCGATCCGAAGATGAAGCCGTCGCGGCCGGGCGACGTGTTCGGCCTCGTCCTGCGCGACGCCGACGGCAAGGTGGCGGCGACCAACGGCTGCCGGCTCTATCGACTGGGCGTGACCACCCTGGCCGATCACCTCGCGACACTGGCCCTGTTCTACGCCAATCCGGTCGAGCAGATGGCGCGGGGCGAGCGTCTGGCCATCGACGGGCCGGCGAACGACTACGCCATGACCATCGATGACAAGGCGATCTGGGTCGGATGCTTCTGGGTCCGACCGGACCTGCGCAAGGCCGCGTCGAATGCCAGCTACGTGCTGCCGTTCGCGGCGCGGTTCCTCGGGGCGGCCTGGTGGGGCAAGCTGATCACCTTCTCGATCGTCGAGGCCTGGGCCCGGAAATCCCACGCGCAGAAGCGCCTGGGCGAGCCGGACGTCTACGAGCACATCCGCTGGTTCCGCCCGCACATCCCGGAGCGGACCGACATGGTGCTGATGGTCACCGAGCCCGACGTGGCGATCGAACGCTGCGAAAAGTATCTAAACGGCGAGGGCCGGTTCTTTGTCGCTCCGACCGATCCGGAGACGGTGGTTTCCGCCGGAGGCTGATCCGAAGAACCGGCTGCTGACGTAGGGAGCGGTGCGGACGCGATACGGTCCGCGCCGCGGGGTGCGTCATGTGCGACGGGCGCCCGGAGGGTCTGCTATGGTTGCGTCCGACCGGGACGGGGACGGACACTGTTCGGAGGTGCACGTGACGCGCATCGTATCGTTGCCGGCGCTGCTGGCGCTGTTTCTGTTCGGCCTGACTGCCGCCGGCCCGGCCCGCTCGACGACCGGCCCGGTCCGCGCCACCTACGACGTCTATTTCGGCGGCCTGCACATTCTGTCGGCCGAGTCCGAGTTCAATCCGGCGGCGGCCGAATACGCCGTCATCGCCAGAGCGCGGACCCAGGGCATCCTGGAGGTGTTCTTCGACTGGCAGGGCGAGACCCGCTCGACCGGGCGGTTCGACGGCGCCCGTGCGGTGCCGAGATCGCATGTCAACCACGGCTGGCGCGGCGACGAGCGGCGCTCCGTGGTTCTGGACTACGACGCCGAGGGGAGGCTCGCGTCTGCCCGCATCGATCCGCTGCCGGACCCCGACGAGGTGACGGACCTGCCGGCGAATGCGGGAGACGGCACCATCGACCCGCTGAGCGTCCTCGCGCAACTGTCGCGCGCGGTCGTGGAGGCCGGATCGTGCAGCGGCGAGTTCGCGGTCTACGACGGTCGGCGGCGCTACGACCTTCGGATTTCGGACCACGGCCGACATACCCTGCCGGCCACCGACTACTCGATCTTCAGCGGCGAGGCGATGGCCTGCGGCGTCGAGTACGCGATGCTCGGCGGCCAGCGGAAGGAGCGCAGCAAATATGCCGAGACCGCCCGCGAACGCGTGGTCTACGTCGCCCACCCGATCGACGGCGGCCCGCCGATCCCAGTCGGCCTGAAGATCGAGACCGATTTCGGGACGCTCATGGCCCACCTCACCGGGATCGCGTCGGGCGACCGGCTCGCCCTGCGCGACGACAGGCCGGCACGCGGATCGCGCTGACGAGCCGGCGGGAACCGGGGAGCCGGCGGGACCGGTCACGACGGTGCCGGGATCTCCACCGACAGGTCGCAGGCCGTCCGCCCCTGCTCGTTCAGCGCACACAGCCGAACGAGCCTGTTCTCTGTATCGCGCTCGCCGGCCAGGGTCAGCGGATCGTCCCAGAACACCGGTCGGCGGAACCGGGCGACCAGCCTCGCCGACGGCGCCGTCCGGATCCTGTCCGCCACGTATGCCGCCATCCAGGTCATGGTCATCAGTCCCTGGGCCAGCGGTGCCCGGTAGCCGTACCGGGCGGCGAAGGATGGGTCGAAGTGGATCTCGTTGCCGACCGGCCGCGAGTAAGTGGTCACCGCCTGCGGCGTCAGGGTCTTGGTGGCGATCCGCTCCTGCGGTGCGGTCTCGGGGCGGGAGGCGCCGCCGGTCCGGGCTCCCATCTTCTCCAGGTCGGGCAGCAGGCGGACATGCTCCGAGACCGCCGCGACCGACCCGTCGCTCCGGCGGACGGTGAAGCGCTGCACGATGCGGCGGCCGCGCGCCACCTCTTCGTTCGATACGGTCTCGCCGCCGAAGGACACGGCGTCGCCGAGCGCGACCGATCCGTTCAGGGTCAGGCGCTGCTCCACGTGGATGTAGCCGTCGATGCCCTGCCCCGCCGCCGACATCGCCCGGAACCCGTCGTTGCCCCAGAGGGTCGGTTCCGCCAGTCCGCCCCACACCTCCGGATCGACGGCGCAGGCCTCCAGAGCCTCCACCTGATCTGCGGCCGCGCGGATCACGGTCCGATCCGGAAAACGGAAGCCGGGGACCAGGGTCTCGCCGGCCACCGGTCAGTCCTCGATCTCGGCGGCGTCGACCATGCCTCCGTAGACCGTATAACCGCCATCCACCGGCAGGTTCACGCCGGTCACCGTTCGGGCCAGCGGCGACGCGAGGAAGAGCATCGCGTCGGCGATGGCGCTCGGCGGCAGCATCTCGCCGAGCGGCGTGCGCCGGCGGATCGCCTTCTCGTCGATCTTGCCGGCATCGATCAGGTTCTGAACCAGCGGCGTGCGGATGTATCCGGGGGCGATGGCGTTGACGCGCACCCCATGCTGCGCCCATTCGCAAGCCAAATTCTTGGTCAGACCGACGATGCCGTGCTTGGCCGCGGTGTATGCATTGCGCCGGGGCAGCGCCAGGATCCCCGCGATCGAGGATATGTTGATGACCACCCCGTAACCGGCCGGAATCATCTCCCGAGCCGCGCGCTTCGACATCACGAAGGTCCCGGTCAGATGCACGTCGATCAGCCGTTGCCAGTGTTCCGCGGTCTGATCGATGGTGTCGAGGAAGGTGTCGGACATGCCGGCGCAATTGACCAGCACGTCGAGTCGGCCGAACGCCTCCATCGTGGCGGAAACCAGCCGGTCAGCCGTCGCCTCGGTCGAGACGTCGCCCCCTAGGCCGATATGTCCGTCACCCAGGCTCGCCGCCTTGCCCCGGGCGGAGTCCTCGTTCAGGTCGGCGATGGCGATGCGGGCGCCGCGGCGCGAAAACGCCTCGGCGGCGGCGAAGCCGATGCCGCTGGCGCCGCCGGTGATGAGCACACTCTGCCCGCTGAAATCGGTGTCGGACATCCGTTTCCTCCTGGATTGGTCCGCGCTTTCCCGGACGGGCGCGCGGTTTGCCGACACAGTCTAGGATGCGACCGGCGCGCCCGTCATCCCGCCGAAATGGTCCGGGCGGCCGCCGATCAGAGGTCGCGGTCCCAGGTCTCCGCCATCATGGACACGCCGAACGCGTCGAGCGGCTCGCTCGCGACGTGTGCGAACCCGGCCTTGCGATAGATCTCACGCGCCGCCGTCAGGATGTCGTTGGTCCAGAGCGTCATGCGGGTATAGCCGGCGGACCTGGCGAAGTGCAGCGCCTCCCCGGTCAACCGCCTGCCAATGCCGAGACCACGCGCCGACGGCTCGACGTAGAGCATGCGCAGCTTGGCGGTGGCCGCATCGGCATCGACGACGAACACCGAACCGACGACCCGGCCGTCGCGCTCGGCGATCCAGCAGCAGTGGCGCGCCGGGTCGAAACTGTCGATGAAATCGGCGGCAATACGCGCGACCAGCGCCTCGAAGCTGAGGTCGAAGCCATATTCCCGGTGATACAGCCGACCGTGAGCGGCCACCACCGCACCGATGTCGCCGGGGCGGTGCGGACGCAGGAGGTAGGGTTCGATCGATCGCGTATCGGGCTCGAGGATCCGGGTGATGGTCGCCATGGCCGACAGGAGCTGTGCCCGCTCCTCCGGCGACAGGGCCGAGAGCGCCCGGGCGGCCACGTCCCTCGACTGTTCCTGCATCGGGGTGAAGGCCGTCCAGCCGTCTTCCGTCATCCGCAGCCGCCGGGCCCGGCCGTCACGGGCGTCGGCGGTCGCATCGATCCACCGCCGGGCGCGGAATCCCTTGAGCAGCCGACTGACATAGCCCGGATCGAGGCCGAGGTCCGTGCTGATCTCGCGGGCCGTCGCGCCGTCGCGGTGGGCAATCTCGTACAGGATCCGCATCTCGGTCAGCGACACCGCGCTGCCCTGATGCGCCGGCCCGAGTGCGCCCACATAGGCGGTATAGAACCGGTTGAACCGCCGGAATGCGCGGACCTCGGGAGCTGTGGAATGGACAGCGTCAGTCATATCAATGCTTATAGCATGTTTTTTATTGCTCTTAGCATGTTTCTTGATCCCCATCCCTCGGGTCCCCGCCTATTGGGGGCGTCGTGCGGGACGACGGGCCGGGTGGCGCGCCCCTCGCGTCGCCGAGCGCGCTCACCTCGCCCGTTTCCGCCGGCCAGCCACCGCGCTATTGTTCGGTGTCCATGCTCGACCAATGAGAACCCCCAAGGGAGAAATCGCCATGTCCGCCACTTCGGACGCCAACCGGCTGACCGTGCGCCTGAGCAAGGCCGACAACGTCGTCACCGCCCGCTTCGACCTGACCCCCGGCGTGGAACTCGCCGGTGAGGGCGTGACCACTGCCGCGGCGATCCCGTCCGGCCACAAGATCGCCATCGCGCCCATCGCCGCCGGCGAACCCATCCGCAAATATGACCAGATCATCGGCTTCGCCACCGAGGCGATCGCCCCCGGGGCCCATGTCCACGTCCACAATGTCGAGATGCAGGACTTCGAGCGCGACTACGCCTTCGGCGCCGACGTCAAGCCGACTGCCTATTTCAACGACAGCGACCGCGTCACGTTCGACGGGTTCCGGCGCGACAACGGCCGGATCGGCACGCGAAACTACATCGGCGTGTTGACCAGCGTGAACTGCTCGGCCACGGCGGCCAGGTACATCGCCGAGGCGATCACGCCGCAAGTGATGGCGCAGTATCCGAATGTCGATGGGGTGGTGGCACTGACCCACTCGACAGGCTGCGGCATGGCCGGCGACGGCGAAGGCTACGCCAACCTGCAGCGCGTGCTCTGGGGCATGGCGCGCCACCCGAACTTCGCCGGCGTCCTGATGGTCGGCCTCGGCTGCGAGGTCAATCAGATCGACTTCCTCCTGGAGGCCTACGGCATCGAGCGGGGCGAGGCGTTCCAGACCATGAACATCCAGGACGCGGGCGGCCTGCGGAAGACCGTCGACTGGGGCTCGGGCATCGTGCGCGAGATGCTGCCGAAGGCGAACGAGGCCTCGCGGTCAGCCTGCCCGGCAAGCGAGCTGACCCTGGCGCTGCAGTGCGGCGGATCCGACGCCTATTCCGGCATGACCGCCAACCCTGCTCTCGGCGAAGCGGCCAACCTTCTGGTGCGCCACGGCGGCACCGCCGTCCTGGCCGAGACGCCGGAGATCTATGGCGCGGAGCACCTGCTCACCCGCCGCGCGGTCAGCCAGGAGGTCGGCGAGAAGCTGGTCGAGCGGATCAAGTGGTGGGAGGACTACACCGCGCGCAACGGCGGCGAGATGAACAACAACCCCTCGCCCGGCAACAAGCGCGGCGGCCTGACCACCATTCTGGAGAAGTCGCTGGGCGCGGCGGCCAAGGGCGGCACCACCAACCTGACCGGCGTGTACAAGTACGGCGAGATCATCGACACCAAGGGCTTCGTGTTCATGGACAGCCCCGGCTACGACCCGGCGTCGATCACCGGCGAGGTCGCCTCGGGCTCGAACATCGTGTGCTTCACCACGGGCCGCGGGTCGGTCTACGGCTGCAAGCCGGCCCCGTCGCTCAAGCTGGCCACCAACACGCCGATGTACACCCGCATGTCCGACGACATGGACATCAACTGCGGCGAAGTGCTGGACGAGGGCCTCTCCATCGAGGAGATGGGCCAGCGGATCTTCGACCGGCTGCTCGAGGTCGCCTCGGGCTCGCCCACCAAGTCGGAGGCCCAGGGCATGGGCGACAACGAGTTCATCCCGTGGCAGATCGGCGCGGTGATGTAGGGCGCCCAGGTCCCCGGCCGTGAGCGGTTCCTTCGCCGACAGCTATCTCGGCCAGTTGCGTAAGATCATCGGCCCGCGCCCGGTCCTGATGCCGGGCGCGCGCATCATCGTCGAGAACGCCGCCGGCGAGATCCTGCTCATCAAGCGCGGCGACTTCAAACTCTGGGGCTGGCCCGCGGGTTCCGCCGAGATGGGCCAGTCGATCGAGGACACGGCGCGCGCCGAGGTGTTCGAGGAGACCGGGCTGACGGCGCACAACCTGGTGCCGGTCGGCTTCGCCAGCCACCCGGTGCACGACCGCATCGAGTACCCGCACGGCGACGTGCTGTTCGCCTTTGCCATGATCTTCCACGTGACGGAGTGGTCGGGCGAACCCCGGGCGGACGGGCACGAGAGCCTGGACGTCCGCTTCTTCCCTCAGGACGCCCTGCCCGAGGACCGCACCAAGCCCGTCAGCCGCACGCTCGCCGCCCTGCAGCGCTACAAGGCGAGCGGCGGGGTATTTCAGCTGACGTAACGTCGTCCTGGATCCCGGACAGTGTTCCGCATTTCCGCTAAGTCGGGAGGGGTCGTTCTCCATCGACTTCCCGGAAGTGCGGAGCACTATCCGGGACCCAGGGGGAGCGCACCCACCTTCCATCGCACGATTCCACGCAACGGTATTCCATACCCTTGGCATGGAGCCCTGCGTCTACATTCTCGCCAGTCAGCGGAACGGCACGCTTTACGTCGGCATGACCGCCAACCTGGTCCGGCGCGTCCATCAACATCGCACGAAGCAGATCAAAGGCTTTACCGCGGAACACGACGTGACCCGCCTGGTCTGGTTCGAGCCCTGCCCAACCTTGGACGCGGCCCGATTTCGCGAGAAGCGCATAAAACGCTGGCGGCGCGCCTGGAAGCTGGCGTTGACCGAGCAAGAGAACCCGCAGTGGCGGGACCTTTGGGGCGATCTAGTCGCTGGGTTCTGAGCGGCTCCCCCTGGATCCCGGATAGCCCGCAGGGCTTCCGGGAGGTCGAACAGGAACACACCTCCAACCGACTTCCCGGAACGCCGCAGGCGTATCCGGGACCCAGGGAAATCGTCTACGCGCCCAAGCCGGCGAGCACCCGGCGGGTGTCGCTGACCCAGCCGAACAGGTTGCCCTCGCCATAGATCAACGAGATCGCCGCGTCATGGAGGTCCTTCGTGGTCGCCGCGCAGGCGTCCTCGACGGTGAGGCAGCGGAAACCGCGGTCCACCGCCTCGCGCATCGTCGAGGCCACGCAGCACTGGGTCGTCACGCCGAACAGGATCACCGCCTCGATCCCCTTCCCGCGCAGAATCGCCTCGAGATCGGTACGGTAGAAGCTGCCGAACCCCGGTTTATCGATAATCGTTTCTTCCGGCAGAGGCAGGCATTCCGCGATATGCGCGTGGCCTGCCTCGCCGCGGATCAGGAACCGGCCGAGTGGTCCCGCGCGCCCGGCCACGCCGCGGTCGCGCTTGAGCGGGTGCATGTCGGACAGGTCGGGGGCGTAGCCCTCGCGGGTGTGGATCACCGTCAGGCCGGCAGCGCGGGCGGCGGCGATCAGGGCGACCGCGTTCGGGATGATCGCCCGCATGGGCGAGATGTCGTCGCCGAGCGACGCGATCAGCCCGCCCTCGTCGAGAAAGTCGCGCTGCAGGTCGATGGCGACCAGCGCCGTCGTGGCCGGGTCGGCATCGAAGCTCAGCCCGGCGTCGCAGGAGATTGTCGCCACGGCCGCGTTCTACCCTTCGGTCTGTCGGAAAACCGGAACCGCCGTCACTCCGCCGCCACCCGGTCCTGGGCGATCGTCGCCTGGGCGGCCGCGAGACGGGCGATCGGCACACGGAACGGCGAGCAACTCACATAATCGAGCCCCACCTCCTCGCAGAAGCCGATGGAGGACGGGTCGCCCCCATGTTCCCCGCAGATGCCGAGCTTGATATCGGGGCGGGCGGAACGGCCGCGTTCGCTGGCGATCTTCACCAGTTCGCCGACACCCTGTTGATCCAGGCTGACAAACGGATCGACCTCGATGATGCCCTTCTCCTCGTAGAAATGGATGAAGGAGCCGGCGTCGTCGCGCGACAGGCCGTAGGTGGTCTGGGTCAGGTCGTTGGTGCCGAAGCTGAAGAACTCGGCCTCGCCGGCGATCCGGTCGGCCTGCAGGGCCGCGCGGGGCAGTTCGATCATGGTGCCGACCAGATAGTCCACCGTGATCCCGCTCTCCGCCGCAACCTCGCCGGCCACCCGGTCGATGATCTCCTTGAGGATGCGCACCTCCGCCTCGGTGGCCGCCAGCGGGATCATGACCTCCGGCAGCGGCGCCTCGCCGCCCTTGGCGATCTCCGTCGCCGCCTCGAAAATGGCGCGGGCCTGCATCTCGCAGATTTCCGGATAGCTGATCGCCAGGCGGCACCCGCGATGGCCGAGCATCGGATTGCTCTCGGTCAGTTCCAGCGCCCGCCGCTTGACCGCTTCCAGGGTCAGTCCGGCGGCCTTGGCGACCTCCTGCATCTCCTCTTCCGTATGCGGCAGGAACTCGTGCAGCGGCGGGTCGAGCAGGCGGATCGTAACCGGCAGGCCCTTCATGATCCGGAACAGCTCGACGAAGTCGGCCCGCTGCATCGGCAGCAGCTTGGCCAGTGCTGCACGGCGGCCGGCCTCGTCGGTGGCGACGATCATCTCGCGCATGGCGACGATCCGCTCGCCCTCGAAGAACATGTGCTCGGTACGGCAGAGCCCGATACCCTCGGCGCCGAAGTCGCGCGCGACCTTGGCATCGGCCGGGGTCTCGGCGTTGGTGCGGATCCGCATGCGCCGGGCGGAATCGGCCCAGTCCATGATGCGGGCGAAGTTGCCCGACAGCTCCGGCTGGATCGTCGCCACCTCGCCCAGCATCACCTCGCCGGTGCCGCCGTCGATGGTGACCCGGTCGCCGGCCTTCACCGTGGTGCCGCCGACGAAGAAGGTCTGGTTGGCGTAATCGACACGGATCTGTCCCGCACCGGAGACGCAGGGACGGCCCATGCCGCGGGCGACGACCGCCGCGTGGCTGGTCATGCCGCCACGGGTGGTCAGGATGCCCTCGGCCGCGTGCATGCCGTGGATGTCCTCGGGGCTGGTCTCGACGCGCACCAGGATCACCCGCTCGCCCTCGCGCGCGGCCGCCTCGGCGGCGTCGGCGGAGAACACGACCTTGCCGGACGCCGCACCCGGCGAGGCTGGCAGGCCCTTGGCGATGACGGTGCGCTCGGCGTCGGGGTCGAGGGTCGGATGCAGCAGCTGGTCCAGCCCCTGCGGCTCGATCCGCGACACCGCCTCGCGCTCGGAAATCAGGCCTTCCTCGGCCATCTCGACGGCGATGCGAAGCGCCGCGTGGATCGTGCGTTTGCCGCCACGGGTCTGCAGCATGTAGAGCTTCTGCTGCTGCACCGTGAACTCGATGTCCTGCATATCGCGGTAGTGCTTCTCGAGCTTGTGGCGCACATCGTCGAGTTGCTGGAACACTTCCGGCATGACCTCTTCCATCGCCGGCAGGTCGGAGCCCTGCGCCCGCTTGGCGGCGACGGTGAGGGTCTGCGGCGTGCGGATGCCGGCGACCACGTCCTCGCCCTGGGCGTTCACCAGGAACTCGCCGTAGAACATGTTCTCGCCGGTCGAGGGGTCGCGGGTGAAGGCGACGCCGGTGGCGCAGTCCGCGCCCATGTTGCCGAACACCATCGCCTGGACATTGACCGCCGTGCCCCAGCTTTCCGGGATGTTGTGCAGCCTGCGGTAGACATTGGCGCGGTTGTTCCGCCAGGAGCCGAACACCGCCGAGATCGCGCCCCAGAGCTGGGCCCGCGGATCCTCGGGGAAGTCCTCGCCGAGTTCCTCGCGCACCTTCGCCTTGAAGGCGGTGACAAGCGCCTTCATGTCCTCCGCGTCAAGATCGGTGTCCAGGCTGACGCCCTTCTCCTCCTTGGCGAGCTCGAGCAGTTCCTCGAAATGTCCGTGGTCGACGCCCATGACCACGTCGGCATACATCTGGATGAAGCGCCGGTAGCTGTCGTAGGCGAAGCGCGGGTCGTCGCTGCGTGCGATCAGTCCCTGCACTGTGGTGTCGTTCAGACCGAGGTTCAGGACCGTGTCCATCATGCCCGGCATCGAGACGCGGGCGCCCGAGCGCACGGAGACCAGCAGCGGGTTGTCGGCGTCCCCGAACACCGCGCCGACCTCCTCCTCGACCTTGCGGATCGCGGCATCGACCGCGCTCTCCAGGGCGTCGGGGTAACGCTCGCCATTGTCGTAGTAGTAGGTGCAGACCTCGGTCGAGATGGTGAAGCCCGGCGGGACCGGCAGCCCGATCGCGCTCATCTCCGCCAGGTTGGCGCCCTTGCCGCCCAGAAGGTTGCGCATGTCCGCCCGGCCCTCGGCCGAGCCGCCGCCGAATCCGTAGACCCACTGTGTCATGCTCTGTCCCTCGATCCTCTAACCCTCGACCCGGGAGAAATCCGCCACCTTGCCCATGGCCGTGCGAACGGCATCGAGCAGGCGCAGGCGATTGACCCGCAGGGCCGCGTCGTCGGCATTGACGGTCACGGCGTCGAAAAACGCGTCGATCGGCCCCCGCAGGTGAGATAGGGACTCCATCGCGCCCTTGAAGTCCTCGATCGCCAGATGGCCGGTGATTGTGCGCTGCGCCGCCCGCACCGCCTCGTAGAGAACCGTCTCCTCGGCCTGGGCGAGCGCGCCGGCGTCGATCCGGTCGGCGAAGTCGGTCTCGCTGGCGACGAACGGTCCGTCCTTCTTCTCCTCGGCGCGCAGGATGTTCGACGCGCGGCGGTACCCGGCAAGCAGGTTGGCGCCGTCGTCGCTGTCCAGGAACGCACTCAGCGCATGCACCCGGGCCAGCAGGCGGACCAGATCGTCCTCGCCGCCCAGTTCGAACACCGCGGCGATCAGGTCGTGCCTCACCCCCTGCTCGCGCAGATGGACCTTCAGGCGGTCGGCGAAGAAATCCAGGAGCGTGTGATCCGACGCGCCATCCGAGCGCGAGGCGGCGGGAATCCGTTCCCTTGCGTCGGCGAACACCTTGAGCAAAGGCAGCCGCAGATCGTTCTCAAGCACCAGGCGGATCACCCCAAGCGCGGCGCGACGGAGCGCGAACGGGTCCTTGGAACCGGTCGGCGTCTCGCCGATCGCGAAGAAACCGACGAGGGTGTCGATCTTATCGGCCAGCGCCACGGCGACCGAGACCGGGGCCGTCGGGCACGCGTCGCTCGGCCCGGCAGGCGAATAATGCTGGGCGACCGCATCGGCGACCGCCGCGTCCTCACCGTCGCCGAGCGCGTAGTAGCGGCCCATGATGCCCTGCAGTTCGGGAAACTCCCCGACCATGCCGGTGGTCAGGTCCGCCTTGGCCAGGGTCGCCGCGCGACGCGCCTTGTCGGGATCCGCACCGACGGCCGGCGCGATCTCGGCGGCGAGGCGCGCGACCCGTTGGACCTTGTCGGCCATGGTGCCGAGCTTGTCGTAGAACTTGACGTCGCGCAGCGCCTCGCGCCGGTCGGCGAGCTTCACCGCCCGGTCCTGATCCCAGAAGAACTTCGCGTCGCTCAGCCGCGCGCGCAGGACCTTCTCGTTGCCGGCGACGATGTTGGCGTCGCGGGTTTCCTCGCTCGCCATGTTGGAGACCAGGATGAACCGGTCGGCGAGCTTTCCGTCCTTGGTCTCGACGGCGAAATACTTCTGGTGACTGCGCATGGAAGTGACCAGCACCTCCGGCGGCACTTCCATGAACTCGGCGTCGATGCGGCCCATCAGGGCGTTCGGCCACTCGACCAGGCCGCAGACCTCATCCAGCAGGCCCGGGTCGTCGCGCAGGACCAGCCCCTCGGCCTCCGCCAGCGCCGTCGCCTGTTCGACGATTGCCGCCTTGCGGTCCTCGCGGTCGAGCATGACGAAGGCGCCGCCGACCTCGGTGCGGTACTCGTGGAACGAGGTGACCGCCACCGGATCGGGCGCCAGGAAGCGGTGCCCCCGGGTCTCGCCGGTGAACACGAGTTGGGTCTCGCCGAGGTCGAGGCCGCCGTCCAGCACGGCGCCGTCGAACACGGCCAGAATGTGGTGCAGCGGACGCACCCAGCGGAACGTGTTTCGGCCCCAGCGCATGGATTTCGGCCAGGGCAGGTCGCGGATCGACGACAGGATGATCTCCGGCAGGATGTCCTCCGTCGCCTCGCCCTTCTTCTCGATCACCGCGAACCAGAACTCGCCCTTGCCGGTGTCGCGCTTCTCGCACTGCTCCAGGGTCAGGCCGGTGGCGCCGAGGAACCCCTGGATCGCCTTTTCGGGCGCATCGACCCGCGGGCCGCGGCGCTCCTCGCTGACGTCCGGCTGCTTCTCCGGCAGGCCGTCGAGCACCAGGGTCAGACGACGCGGCGTGACGTAGTCCTGGGCGCTGTCGAACGCCAGTCCGGCGGCCTTGAGCTTGTCGGTGACCAGCTTCCTCAGGTCGGCCGAAGCCTTCGCCTGCATGCGCGCCGGGATCTCCTCGGAGAACAGTTCCAGCAGGAGTTCAGCCATTGTCGTCCCCAAGGCGGCGGACGGCCGCCTTCTTCTTTTCCCAGTCGGCCTTCCAGGCGGCGCTGGCCTCGACCCAGGTCTCGCAGCACCCCTTGGCCAGGGTGCGCACGCGGCCGATATAGGCCTGACGCTCGGTCACGCTGATCACGCCGCGGGCATCGAGCAGATTGAAGGAGTGACCGGCCTTCAGACACTGGTCATAGGCCGGCAACGGCAGACCCGCCGCCAGGAGCTTCGCGCATTCCGCCTCCGCGTCGCGGAAGCGTTGGAACAGCTGGTCGGTGTCGGCGTGCTCGAAATTGTACGTCGAGAACTCTCGCTCCGCCTGCTTGTAGACGTCGCCGTAGACCTTGCCGCCGTCTTCCTCGGGGACCCCGTCCCAGTCGAGGAAATACACGTCGTCCACGCCCTGGATATACATCGCCAGGCGTTCCAGGCCGTAGGTCAGCTCCAGGCTGACCGGCGCGCAGTCGATGCCGCCGACCTGCTGGAAATAGGTGTACTGCGACACCTCCATGCCGTCGCACCACACTTCCCAGCCGAGTCCCCAGGCACCCAGCGTCGGGTTCTCCCAGTCGTCCTCGACGAACCGGATATCGTGGGCCATGGGGTCGAGACCGATGGCGCGCAGCGAGCCGAGATACAGCTCCTGACTGTCCACCGGCGACGGCTTCACGAGCACCTGGAACTGGTAATAGTGCTGCAGCCGGTTCGGATTCTCGCCGTAGCGGCCATCTGTCGGGCGGCGCGACGGCTGCACGTAGGCGGTGCGCCAGACCTCGTCCGGACCCAGCGAGCGCAGGGTGGTGGCCGGGTGGGACGTACCGGCGCCGACCTCCAGGTCGTAGGGCTGCAGAATCACGCAGCCCTTGCTCGCCCAATAGGACTGCAGCGTCAGAATCAACGATTGGAAGTCGGTGCGGGGCTGGTGCGGCGTGCCGGGCCTGTCGCCGTCGGGCATGTCTCGTCTCTCGCGGGATTTCGCGGGTGCGAGAACGTAGACGGGCGCCGAAGCCAAATCAAGAACGGATGGCGCGCCCCGGAACGGCCCCATATGGCCCGATTTGGAATGAATCCGTCGCCACCACGGTCTACCCGATCAGACCGAAAGGTGGTTTCGACGATGGAAAAGGTTCTCATTCTCCTCAGCCTGTTCGGCTGCTCCGACGCCGTCACCCAATGCGACGTGCTGCGGGTCTCCGAGCGGACCTACGTCTCGCGGCAGGCCTGCGAGCGACAGATCGACGCGGCGCTGCAGGCCCGCCTCGATGCCCCGTACCCGACGGTCGTCGCCCATTGCGGCACCGCAACAGAGACGGCGTCTCTGGTCGACGACCTCGTGCCGGGTGCCGATGGCGCCGAGATGATCGCCGGGAACATCGGCGGGTCGGCCCCGAACTCCTGACGACGTATCACGCCGCCCCACCCCCGCGCGGAACCGGGGCCGGCACGGGTTCAGGACGGTTGCGGGTTGGCGGGCACCCCGGCGGGCGGCTATGAGTCCGCCATAAGATTTCTCGCGGGGGAGCCGCCTATGTCAGACCGTTTCGACCTCACCGGGAAGACCGCGCTGGTCACCGGGGCGAGCCAGGGCCTGGGCGCGGGCTTCGCGCGGACCCTGGCCGGCGCCGGAGCGAAGGTGGCGCTCGCCGCCCGACAGACCGGCAAGCTGGAGGCGCTGAAGGCGGAGATCCTGGACGCCGGCGGCCGCGCCGAGGCGGTGGCGATGGACGTCACCGACCCGGTCTCCGTGCGCGCCGCCTTCGACGCCGCCGAGGCGGCCCTCGGCCCGGTCGGCGTGCTGGTCAACAATGCCGGCATCGCGGTGACCAAGCCGTTCCTGGAGATGAGCGTCGAGGACTGGGACTCGGTTCTCGACACCAACCTGAAGGGCTGTTTCCTCGCCGGCCAGGAGGCGGCCAGGCGCATGGCGGAGGCCGGCGGCGGGTCGATCATCAACATCGCCAGCATCCTCGGCCAGCAGGTGATCGGACACCTCTCCGGCTACTGCACCTCCAAGGCCGGTCTGATCCACCTCACCAAGGCAATGGGGCTGGAACTCGCGCGGGTCGGCGTCCGGGTCAACGCGCTCGCCCCCGGCTATATCGAGACGCCGATCAACACCGAGTTCTTTCACACCCAGGCGGGCGAGAAGCTGGTCAAGGGCATCCCCCAGCGCAAACTCGGACAGTCCGAGGATCTGGACGGCGCCCTGCTGCTGCTGGCCTCCGACGCGTCGGCCTACATGACCGGAACGGTGGTCACGGTCGACGGCGGCTTCCTGGTGGCCTGAAACCATGACCGTGCCGCTGATCGATCCGCGCGACCTTGAGTTCGCGCTCTGGCGCGTGCTCGACGCCGAACGGCTGACCCAGTACCCGCGCTTCGCCGAGCACGGCCGCGAGACCTTCGAGGCGGTGATCGAGACCGCCCGTCGCATCGCCGAGGAGAAGTTCCGCCCGCACGCCGCCAAATCGGATGCGAACGAACCGTATCTGGAGAACGGCAAGGTCGTCCTGATCCCCGAGATCAAGGAGGCCATCGCCGCCTTCGCCGAGGCCGGGTTCCTGGCGGCCCACCACGACGCCGAACGCGGTGGCATGCAGCTTCCCTGGACCATCCAGCAGGCCGCCTTCGCCCACTTCAAGGCGGCCAACGTGCCGACCGCCGGCTATCCGTTCCTGACCATCGCGGCGGCCAACCTGATCCACGCCCATGGCTCCGAGGAACAGCAGCGCACCTGGATGCAGCCGATGCTCGAGGGCCGGTTCCTCGGCACCATGGCGCTGTCCGAGCCCCATGCCGGCTCCTCCCTCTCGGACGTGCGAACGATGGCCCGCCTGCGCGCGGACGGCACCTACGCCATCAAGGGCTCGAAGATGTGGACCTCTGCCGGCGAGCACGAGCTGTCCGAGAACATCGTCCACATGACGCTCGCCCGCATCGAGGGCGCGCCGGCCGGGGTCAAGGGGCTCAGCCTGTTCATCGTGCCGCGTTACCGCCTGGATGAGACCGGCGCACCGAGCCTGCCCAACGGGGTGCGGCTGATCGGGCTGAACCACAAGATGGGCTACCGCGGCACGGTCAACACCGCGCTGTCCTTCGGCGAGGAGGACGACTGCATCGGCTACATCGTCGGCGCGCCGAACCGCGGCCTGCTGCAGATGTTCCACATGATGAACGAGGCCCGCGTCGGCGTGGCCTTCGGCGCCATCATGCTGGCCTACCAGGGGTATCTGGAGAGCCTCGACTATGCCCGCACCCGGCCCCAGGGCCGCCATCCGGGCGACAAGGATCCGGCCTCGCCGCAGCTCGCCCTGATCGAGCATGCCGATGTGCGACGCATGCTGCTGCAGCAGAAGGCGGTGGCGGAGGGCGGGCTGATGCTGGCCCTGGATCTGGCACTGCGCATCGACCGGATGAACCACGACCCGGACGAGACGGTGCGACGGCGGGAGAGCCTGCTGCTCGACTTCCTCACCCCGATCATCAAGGCCTGGTTCTCCGACCAGGCGCTGGTGGCGAACCACAACGCGCTGCAGATCTTCGGCGGCTACGGCTATACGCGCGACTTCCCGGTCGAGCGGTTCTACCGCGACAACCGGCTCAACCCGATCCACGAGGGCACCAACGCGATCCAGGCGATCGACCTGCTGGGCCGCAAGGCGTCGATCCATGACGGCGCCGCCTTCGCCGCGGTGATCGAGGAGATCGACGCCGCGCTCGACGCCGCCGAAGGCATCGCCGCGGCGGTGGAGATCCGCGACGCCACCAGGGCCGCGCGCGACCGCCTGGTCGAAACCACCCATGCCCTGATGGGCGACGCGCCGCGGATCGGGCCTATCCGCCTGCTGGCCAATGCCGAGGCCTACATGGACCTTGCCGGCCTGACGGTGTTCGGCTGGATCTGGACCCGCCAGGCGGTCGCCGCGTCGCGGGAAGACAGCGACTTCGCCCGCGGCAAGCTGGCCGCCGCCCGCTACGCCGCCGCCTGGGAACTGCCGCGCAGCGAACAGCGCGCCCGGCTGCTGCAATCCCTCGACGCCACGCTGGTGGATGTGCAAGACACCTGGTTCTGAGACACCCCGTTAATTCCGGGCCGATCCCCGGCTCGCCCGTTTTGGAGGACGATCCCATGAGCATCCAACGTCTCGGCGTGTGCGGCGCCGGCATGATGGGTTCCGAAATCGCGCTGGTCTTCGCGCTCGCCGACGTCAAGGTCCGGATGATGGACGCCAGCCAGGAATTCGTCGACAAGGCGATGGCCAAGCTGGAGAAGACGCTGGACGCCGGCATCGGTCGCGGCTTCTTCGCCGAGGAGGACAAGCCCCGCGCGCTGGCCAATATCGAGACCTTCACCGACGTGTCGACCTATGGCGACTGCGACCTGGTGATCGAGGCCATCACCGAGGACCAGGAGGCCAAGGGCAACCTCTACAGGGAGCTCGACAAGGTCTGTAAGCCGGACGCGATCATCGCCTCCAACACCTCGTCGATCTCGATCTCGGTGCTGGCCTCCTACCTGTCGGACGCCCGCCAGGGCAACTTCTGCGGCCTGCACTTCTTCTCGCCGGTCAGCCGCATGAAGCTGGTCGAGGTGATCAGCGGCATGGACAGCGACCCGGAGGTGGTGAAGCGCGCGACCGCCGCCGTCGAGGCGGTCGGCAAGACTCCCATCCAGGTCAAGGACGTGGTCGGTTTCGCCGTCAACCGCATCCTGTTCGCCATGTGGGACGAGGCGATCCGCCTGGTCGAGGAAGGGGCCGCGACCCCGGCCGATATCGACACCGGCTGCCGTCTCGGCCTCGGCCACCCGGTGGGCCCGTTCGAGCTGATGGATAACATCACCATCGACCTGACCCTGAAGGTGAGCCAGATCCTGGAAGACGCCTACGGCGACCGGATGCACACCCGCCCGACCATCAAGCAGCTCCACGCGGCCGGCCGCCTCGGCCGCCGCTTCGGCCGCGGCTGGTACCGCTACGAGGGCGGTAAGCGGGTCGACTGAGCCTCCATGCTCCGGTGAAAAGACCGGGGGAGACGGAAGATTCCGCCTCCCCCGTTGCCCTGCCGGGCCGTTTCCTCTAACAGAGGGCGCCACCTGACGGTGGATTGGCGACGACCCGAAGGTACTTGCATCCCGTGACCGACGATCCCGTTCTGGATCCCGCCCAGACCGCCCTGCTGCCGGCGGGCTTCCGCGACATTCTCGCGCCGAACGCGGCCAACGAGGCCCGGCTGATCGACCGCATGATGGCGACGGCCATGGGTCACGGCTATCAGCGCGTGAAGCCGCCGCTGATCGAATTCGAGACCAGCCTGCTTCAGGGCCCGGGGGCGGCCACGGCGGAGCGGGTGTTCCGGCTGATGGACCCGATCTCCCAGCGCATGATGGGCCTGCGCGCCGACATGACGGCGCAGGCGGCCCGCATCGCCACCACCCGGCTGAAGAACGCGCCGCGCCCCGTCCGCCTCTGCTACGCCGGCGAGGTCCTGCGCACGACCGCCAACCAGCTCAACCCGGAACGCGAAGTCGTGCAGGTCGGCGCCGAACTCATCGGCAGCCCGACCGCCGAGGCCGATGCCGAGATCATCCTGGTCGCGATCGAGACCCTGCGCGCGGCCGGGGTCGAGCGGATGTCGCTTGATCTTATGGTGCCGCCGCTGGTTCCGGCCGTGCTGTCCCGGCTCGGCCTGCCGGCCAAGGCGACCGACGCGCTGCGCCAGGCGATCGACCGCAAGGACGTCGCCGCCGTCCAGGAACTTGCCGGCGACGACGCCACCCTGTTCGCCGGCCTGCTGGAGGCGACAGGTCCGCGCGATGCGGCGATGGCGGCGCTGTCCGCCCTCGACCTGCCCGACGACGCCCGCGCCGCCCTCGACCGGCTGGCCGCGGTGGTCGACCTGGTGACGGCGGTGGAGCCGGAGCTGTCGATCACGCTGGATCCGGCGGAGAACCGCGGTTTCGAGTACCATACCGGCATCGCGTTCAGCCTGTTCGCCCGCGGCGTGCGCGCCGAGATGGGCCGCGGCGGGCGCTACCGGCCGAACCACGATCCGGAGGGGACGGCGACCGGCTTCACCCTCTATCTCGAGCGGGTGCTCCAGGCGCTGCCGGACCCCAGACGCCCGGAGACGGTCTTCGTGCCGCACGGCACGCACCGCGACGAGACGGCGGCGCTGCGCCGCGACGGCCGGGTGACCGTGGCCGGCCTGGAACCGGTGGACGATGCCGAGGCCGAAGCCCGGCGCATGGGCTGCACCTACATTCTGCGCGACGGCCAGGCCACGAAACTGGTCTGAAACCGTCGGGCCCGACACGTTGAGGAACGGGAATGAGCAATGTCGCGGTGATCGGCGCCCAGTGGGGCGACGAGGGCAAGGGAAAGATCGTCGACTGGCTGTCGGAGCGCGCCGATGTGGTCGTGCGCTTCCAGGGCGGGCACAACGCCGGCCACACGCTGGTCATCGGCAATCAGACCTACAAGCTGAGCCTGATGCCCTCCGGCGTCGTGCGGCCGGGCAAGCTCTCGGTTATCGGTAACGGCGTGGTGGTCGATCCCTGGGCCTTCCTCGCCGAGATGGAGCGCCTTCAGGAGCAGGGCCTGAGCCTGTCGCCGGAACAGCTTCAGCTGTCGGAGACGGCGGTCCTGATCCTGCCGGTGCACCGCCGGCTCGACCAGGCGCGCGAGAGCGCGCGCGGCGACAAGAAGATCGGCACCACCGGCCGGGGCATCGGCCCCGCCTACGAGGACAAGGTCGGACGCCGGGCGATCCGCGTCGCCGACCTGGCCGAGCCCGAGACCGTGCGCGCCAAGGCCGGCTATCTGGCCGAGCATCACAACGCCTATCTGCGCGGACTCGGTCAGGAGGAGATCGACGCCGACTCCCTGGTCGCCGAACTGGAGGCGATCGCCCCGCGCATCCTGCCGTTCGCCTGCCGGGTCTCCGAGCGGCTCGACGCTGCCCGCCGGGCCGGCAAACGCATCCTGTTCGAGGGCGCCCAGGCGGTGATGCTCGACGTCGATCACGGCACCTATCCCTTCGTCACCTCCTCCAACACCGTGGCCGGCCAGGCGGCGACCGGCTCCGGCATCGGCCCGACCTCGATCGGCACCGTGCTCGGCATCGCCAAGGCCTACACCACGCGCGTCGGCGAAGGCCCGTTCCCGACCGAGCTGACCGACGACATCGGCCGGAGGCTGGGCGAGCGGGGACGCGAGTTCGGCACGGTCACCGGGCGCGCCCGGCGCTGCGGCTGGTTCGACGCCGTGATGGTCCGCCAGGCGGTCCGCACCGGCGGCATCACCGGCATCGCGCTGACCAAGCTCGACGTGCTCGACGGCCTGGAAGAACTCAAGGTCTGCGTCGGCTACACCCTCGACGGCACGGAGATCGATCATTTCCCCGGCGGCATGGCGGCGCAGGGCCGCGTGACGCCGGTCTACGAGACCCTGGAGGGTTGGAGCGAGAGCACCATGGGCGCGCGCTCCTGGGCCCAGCTTCCGGCCAATGCCATCAAGTACGTCCGCCGGATCGAGGAACTGATCGGCGCCCCGGTCACGCTGCTGTCGACGTCTCCGGAGCGCGAGGACACGATCCTGATGCAGGATCCGTTCTCCGACTGACGGCGGCGGCCCGCGGGCTTCGACCGGGAGAACGGCCATGCTAAACTCCCGCCGCGCGGGCTGATTCGCGTGGCTGGAGGTGCCTAACGTGGCCGACCCTATCGTACTCCGGGAGCGGATCGAGATCGACCCGGACCACCCGCTGCCGGACTTCAACCTGCAGAACGCCGCCGCCTACGCGGCCAAGGCGCGGCGAGAGAACCAGGGCGAGCTGATCGCCTACGCGTGCGATCCGCGCATCCCGCACCGCCACGACGACCTGGAGACCATGCGGGGTTTCTCAACCGGCGGACTGATGCGGTTCGTCGAATGGGGCGTGGTCACGTGGCGACCGCTCAACCGTCGTCTCGCCGTCGTCGTCTACGAGAAGCCGGCCGGCGGCCGCGTCAGCGCCCAGCCCTCGGACACCATCGAACCGTTGAGCGACGACGCGATCACCCGCAACTTCCTGGTGCCGGCGATGGCGGTGCTGCGCGACATGTCGGCGCGCGGCGTCCCCCATCGGGCGATCCGACCGGACAACCTGTTCTACTCGGACACCAACAAGCGCCACATCATTCTCGGCGACGCCCTGACCGCGCCCGCCGGGCTGAACAACCCGACCTTCTGCGAGACCCTCGAGCAGGGGATGGCCGATCCGGTGGCGCGCGGCCGCGGCGGCGTCAGCGACGACCTCTACGCGATCGGCGTGTGCGTCATCTTCCTGCTGCTCGGCCGCAACCCGGTGCACGACATGCCGGCGGTCGAACTGCTCGAGCGCAAGATCGCCATGAGTTCCTACGCCACGCTGACCGCCGGGGCGCGGATCCAGATGAACATGGTGGAGCTGCTGCGCGGCCTGCTGGCGGACGAACCGCGCGACCGGTGGTCGGTGCGCGAGGTTGAACTGTGGATCGGCGGTCGGCGCCTGACGCCCAAACAGGCCAAGCTGCCGGCCAAGGCGGCGCGGCCGCTGACCATCGCGGGCCGGGACCACGACAACGTCCGCTCCGCCGCCGACGCGCTCGGCCGCAACTGGCTGGTCGCCGGCGAGGTCGTCCGCAGCCAGGACTTCGACAACTGGATCCGCCGCAGCCTGACCGACGAGCGGGTGACCGACGCGGTCAACAAGGTCGTCGGCAGCCAGAACACCCTGGCGAAGACGCCGGAATCCGAGAATGCGCGGCTCGTCACCCGCGCCTGCATGGCGCTCGATCCGAACGCCCCCCTGCGGCACAAGGGCTTCAGTTGCCACGTCGACGGCGTCGGTCCCGCGCTGGCCATGCAGTTCGAGCGCGAGGACACGCGCCAGAAGGTGGCCGACTTCATCAACGGCAAGTTCATCGGTGCGTGGATGTCGCTGCAGACGCGGTCGCGATCCGACCTGAATGAGATGTACGGCGTGTTCGACAAGCTGCCGGTGCCGCTCAACATGGGCGGCGTGGGCTTCGGGATCGAGCGGGTGCTGTACGAGCTGAACAAGCACCTCCATTGCCTCTCGCCGCTGATAGAGCCGTTCTTCGTGACCACGATCGATCGGCTGATTCCGGCGATCGAGGGCGCGGCCAAGGGACGGGACCGGCCGCGATCCCCCGTCGACCGGCATATCGCGGCCTTCGCCGCCTCCCGCTCACAGGATGTCGACGAGCGCTTCCTGCGCCCGCTCTCGGCCAACAACCAGACCGGCACGGAACAGACACTCGCCGCCCTCTCGCTGCTCGGCCGGATCCAGGTCATGGCCAAGAACGGCCCGGCGCCGACCCTTGCCGCGTGGTTCGCCGAGCTGATGGAGCCGGCGGTGAACAGCTTTCACAATCTCAAGCAGCGCAAGGCGATCGAGGCCAGCGTGGCGCGCGCGGCCGAGACCGGTATGCTGATGGAACTTCAGTCGATCTACGCCGATCAGAAGTCGATCCAGCGCGACCAGCAGGGCTATTCCCAGGCGCAACAGGAACACCGCTACTGCGGCGCGCAGATCGAGCAACTCACCCTGGAACTGAACAATAGGGAGCATATGGCGACCGAACTCGGCGAACAGGTGGCCGCCGTCGCCTCCGGGGTGATCGGCAGCCTCGGATCGACCGCCGTCATCGTCATGTACATGTTCTGACCGCCGCCCCACCCCATCAAGTTTAGGACGATCCGCGCTCTATGGCCGCCACCTCCGCCAGTTCCGCCGCCACCAAGACCATTCTGTTCGTGCTGGTCGCCGGCGGCGCGGTCCTGTTCCTGCCCTCGGTTCTGATCCTGGGGATCGGCATGACGCCGACGCTTGCCGCCATGCTGACCGACCGACGGCGGGAGAAGTACGCGACGCTGTGCGTCGGCTGCATGAACTTCACCGGAGTCCTGCCGTTCATGGTCGAGCTCTGGACCCAGGAGCATTCCTACGACAACGCTTTCCGCCTGATCGCCGATCCGTTCACTTGGCTGGTGATGTTCGGCGCGGCGGCGATCGGCTGGGCGATCTATTTCGTCGCGCCGGGAATCGTCGGCATGTTCATCGCCATGCGCGCGGACCAGCGGGTCGAACGCCTGCGACGGCGGCAGCGCGACCTCGTCGAGGAATGGGGTCCCGGCGTGGCCGGCAGCGGCGACCGCAAGGACGGCGACAAGCAGCAGGGGTCGTAGAAGCGGAGCCGGTCTGCCGGCCCCGGCGGCGGACTACCGTCGATCCTGCAGCAGCTTCTGCTCCATGGCGGCGTTCTTGATGGCCTTCTGCAGCTTCTCGAACGCCCGCACCTCGATCTGCCGCACGCGTTCGCGGCTGATGCCGTACTCCTGGCTGAGATCCTCCAGCGTGGTCGGATCGTCACGCAGCCGACGCTCGGTCAGGATGTGGCGCTCGCGGTCGTTGAGGGTTTCCATCGCCGCGTTCAGCAAAGCGCGGCGCTTCTGCAGCTCCTCGTCCTCCGCCAGCCGCGTTTCCTGACTGACCTGGTCGTCGTCGACCAGCCAGTCCTGCCACTCGCCCTCGCCGTCGACGCGCAGGGGCGCGTTCAGCGAGTGGTCCGGGCTCTGGAGACGGCGGTTCATGGAAACCACGTCGGCCTCGCTGACCGACAGCTTCTCGGCGATTGCGGTCACCTTCTCCGGCGCGAGATCGCCATCCTCGATGGCCTGCATCTGCCCCTTGAGCTTGCGCAGGTTGAAGAACAGCTTCTTCTGGGCGGCGGTCGTTCCCATCTTCACCAGCGACCAGGAATGCAGGATGTATTCCTGGATCGAGGCACGGATCCACCACATGGCGTAGGTCGCCAGACGGAAGCCGCGCTCCGGATCGAACCGCTTGACCGCCTGCATCATCCCGACATTGCCTTCCGAGATGAGTTCGGCGACCGGCAGCCCGTAGCCGCGATAGCCCATGGCGATCTTCGCCACCAGACGCAGGTGGCTGGTGACCAGCTTGTGAGCCGCCTCGGTGTCGCCATGCTCGCGCCAGTTCTTGGCGAGCATGTACTCCTGCTCCGGCTCCAGCATCGGAAACTTGCGAATTTCCTGCAGGTAGCGCGACAGGTTGCCTTCGACACTGATGGTTGGCAGCGTGTTGCCGCTCGACGCCATGCGGTTTCCTTCCCAACGGGAGTCAATGGTTCAGGCACGGGAATCCCGTCCCCGCATGATTAATATTTAGGATGCAAGATGGCGATTTGAAGGCATGCGGTCAGCCACCCGACAGGACCGCGAGAAGGTCCCGCAGATCCGCCGGCAGCGGACTCTCGAAGCGCAGCGCCTCTCCGGTCACCGGATGCTCGAAGCCGAGCACCGCGGCATGCAGGGCCTGACGGGGAAACGCCGCGGCGGCGGCGCGCGCGCTCTGCGGCAGCCGGGTGAGCCGTGCCCCATGGCCGCGCCCGTAGACCGGGTCGCCGATCAGCGGGTGGCCGATATGGCTCATGTGAACCCGGATCTGATGGGTCCGGCCGGTCTCGAGCCGGCACTCGACGAGCGCCGCGCCGTCGAGCCGGTCGAGGGTGCGGTAATGGGTGATCGCATGACGCCCGCGTCCTTCCGCCACGACGGCCATGCGCTTGCGGTCCCGGGGATGGCGGGCGATTGCCGCATCGACCCGGCCGGACGGCGGAACCGGATGACCGAAACAGAGAGCGAGGTAGGCCCGGTCGATGTCGTGATCGGCGAAGCGGGCGGCCAACGCCGCATGGGCCCGGTCGGTCTTGGCGACGACGAGCAGGCCCGACGTGTCCTTGTCGATGCGGTGGACGATGCCGGGCCGCCGCACCCCGCCGATGCCGGAGAGCGACGCGCCGCAATGGGCGATCAGTGCGTTGACCAGGGTATCGCGCGGCGAGCCCGGCGCCGGATGGACGGTCATGCCGGCGGGCTTGTCGATCACGATCAGTTCGCCATCCTCGTACACGACGGCCAAGGGCAGGTCCTGGGCCTCGGGTTCGGCGGGCTCCGGCGGCGGCACGGCGATGCGGTAGACCTCGCCCGGTTTGACCGCGGCCGAGGGGTCGGTTATCGTCCCTTGCCCGTCGCTGACATTTCCTTTCTGTATCAATGACTTCAATCGGCTGCGGGAAAGCGGAGCCACGGGGTCCCGCCGGTCCAGGGCGGCAGCCAGCCACCGGTCGATCCGGTCGGCGGGCAGATCGGCCAGGAGTTCGGCGGACGCGGCGATCACCAGCGGGTCCGACCCCGGATCGCCGGAATCACAGTCAACGGAATCATCGGTCATGTCAGGCACCATAGGCGAAGGCCCAACCGGCGAGAAGCGACGCGAGGTGCCGTATCTCGGCGTCGTCAAGATCGCAAGCGTGGTCATGGGCATCATGATCGTCGTCGGCCTCGCCGTGATCGGCGTCACGATCGCCAAGCGGCTGTCCGGGGCGGGCGACTCGTCGGCCGAACAGCTGCCCGCGGCGACCGCCGTCGGTGCTCCGCAAGCCGTCGGCGATCACGACATCGCCCTGCCGCGCGGCGCGCGTCTGATCGGCACCGCGCTCGACGGCAACCGGCTGGCGCTGCGGCTGGAACTGGTCGACGGCCGGGCCGCCATCCTGCTCGTGGATGCCGGGACCGGCGCGCGGCTCGGCCTTCTGACACTCACGCCCGCCGCCGACTGACGGGGCGAACGCCCGGCCCGGGCGGGTCTGCCCGGACCTGAGCGATCAGAAGAACTGGAACATGTCGGAGCTCAGCTGCGACGTGGTCACCCCGACGATCCGCACGAAGTTGTTGGAGCCGAGGTCGATCTCGACATTGCCCTCGGCGCTGTCCGTTGCCGCCGCCAGAACGTCGGCGAAGCTGGCGATGCCGGAGCCGTTGACGTTGGACGCGATGTGGATGACGTCGCCCGACAGCGAGTCGAAATCGACGACCACATCATACCCGTTCGACGCCTCGATGTAGATCGCGTCGCTGCCGGAGCCGGTGTAGATCCAGTCGATGCCCTCGCCGCCATAGATGACGTCGTCGCCGTCGCCGCCACCGAGCACGTCGATCCCGCTGCTGCCGCCCGCGAGGCCGCCATACAGCGTATCGTCGCCCGCGCCGCCGGCCAGGTTGTCGTCGCCGACGCCGCCGTACAGGACGTCGAAGTCGCCGCCGCCCGACAGGGTGTCGTCGCCCCCTCCACCGCTCAGGACGTCGTTCTGAAGGTTGCCCGCCAGGACGTCGTTGCCGGAACCGCCGTAGAGCAGGTCGTCGCCCTGGCCGCCGAACAGGGTGTCTTCGCCAAGCTGGCCGGACAGGCTGTCGGAGCCGAGGTTGCCGTAGACCACGTCGTTGTCCTGGCCGCCGAACAGCGTGTCGGAATCCTGGCCGCCGTAGAGCGTGTCGTTGCTCTGGTTGCCATAGACCACGTCGTTCTGCGCGTTGCCGTAGGCGACGTCGGATCCCATGCCGCCGATCGTCGTGTCGTCGCCGGTGCCGCCGAACACGCTGTCGTCGCCCGCCTCTCCGGCAAGGACGTCGTCGCCGGAGCCGGACCCGACCGTGTCATTGCCGGATCCGCCATAGAGCGTGTCATTGCCCTCGCCGAGCGAGATGAACTGGTTGCTGTCGTCGGCGGTGACGTAGTTGGCGCCGGTACCGCCGGTGACCGTCGTCGAGCCCATGATGCTCGCGAACTCGATGTTGTCGAGCTGCAGGCTGGTCCCGCTCGGCAGCGAGCGCATGTCGATGACGAACGCCTCCGACTGGGTACTGCCGTCGGCCGCCGACGTCCCGGTGATGACGATCGGCGAACTCAGCGATGTCGAGGTCGAGGTCGGAATGATCGTCCGCACGTCGAGCGTCGTCGTCGCCGCGAGGTTGTTGAGGAAGGTCTGGGCGCCGGAGATCAGGTCGCTCTCGGCGGTGGAATCGCGGGCATCGACCGCGTTCACCAGCGTGGTGAGCGCGTCCGTCGTGCTCTGCGCGGTCGACGGCCCCTCCGAGGAGATCGAGGTCGACGGCGGCAGGGTCGCGGTGACCACGTTGCCGTTGTTGTTGGTGTTCTCGACGATCGCCGCCGACGCGTTCGTGGTCGTCGACGTGTTCTGGACCGTCTGGGTCTGGGTGGTGGTGGTCGACCCCGTCGTGGGATTGGTCGTGGTGGTCGTTGTCGTGGTGCTCGTCGCCGGCACGGTGGTGGACGTGTCCGAACCGCTGCCCGAGCCGGAGCCGCCACCGCCGCCGCCGGAGTTGTTGTCGTCCTGCTGCTCGACGCCGATGGTCAGGCCCAGGGCCGGCGAGTCCGCGGATGCGTTGCCCGCCTGGTCGACCTCGCGGATGGTGATGGCATAGGAACCGGCGGTCAGCGAGCTCGCCGTCACCTCATAGGTCCCGCCCGGATTGGACGTGAAGGAACCGACGGTGGTACCGCTCGCCAGCAGGACGTGCACCGTACTGCCGCTCGTGTTGGATCCGGTGAACGTCGGCGTCGCGTCCGTCGTGTTGTTGTCCGTACTGCTCGGACCGTTGTCGCTCGCCGCGGTCAGGTCCGGGGTGGCGAGGGTACCCGGCGCCGCCGGCGCCGTGAGGTCGAGAACGACGTTCAGCGTCGCGCTCGCCGGGCCGTCATTGCCGGCGATATCCTCGGCCTTCGCCGTGACGGCCTGAGTCCCAGCGGCGAGCGTCGCCGCGGTGAAGGTCCAGGCGCCGGTCCCGCTCGAGGTCACGCTGCCGACCGTGGTGCCGCCGATCAGGATGTGCACGAGGGAATTGGCAAGCGCACCCGTGCCGGTGAATGTCGGGGTGCTGTCCGACGTGACGTTGTCGGTATTTGAGGAGCCGAGGTCGCTCGACGCGATCATGTCCGGCGCGCCGACCGTGCCCGGCGGCGTCGTGTCGATGACGACGCCCAGCGCGGTCGAGACCGGACCGGCGTTGCCGATCGCATCGGTCGCCTGCACCGTGATCGCGTAGGATCCCGCGGCCAGCGTATGGGTGTAGGACCAGGACCCGCCGGATGCGGTAACGACGTTCGCCGTCGAATTGCCCACCAGAATGCTGACCCGGTCGCCGTCGGTGGCCGACCCGGAGAACTGCTGCGTGGTGGCGCTGGTGATGTTGTCGCTCGACGAGATGCCGAGATCGCTCGCCGCCAGCAGGTCCGGCGTGGACAGGGTGGTCGGCGCGACCGTGTCGACGACCATGTTCAGCGCGCTCGACGCGGCGCTGGTGTTGCCGGCCGTGTCGGTCTGCAGCACGGTGATCGCGTAGCTACCGTCCGCCAGGGTCGTGGTCACCGTGAACGACCAGTTGCCGGCACCCGTCGCCGTCGCCGCCCCCAGCGTCGAGCCGTTCGACAGGATGTGGACGATCGCGCCCGCGTCGGCGCTGCCGCCCCCGAAGGTCGGCGTGCTGTCGCTCGTGATGTTGTCGGTGTTGCTCAGCCCGGTGTCGCTGGCGGCGACCAGATCCGGGATCGCCAACGTCGCCGCGACGGTGTCCACGACAACCGTCAGGGCGGCACTGGCCGGGCCGCTGTTGCCGGCGGTGTCCTGGGCGAGGGCGGTGATGACGTTGCTGCCGCTGCCCAGCGTCGCCGTGAACGTGAACGTCCACGCGCCAACGGCCGACGCGGTCACAACCCCCTGGGTCGAGGCGCCGAGCAAGATCTGCACCAGGCCATTGGCCAAAGCCCCGGTGCCGGCGATCGTCGGCAGCGCGTTGTTGGTGATGTTGTCGGTGTTGCTGGTGCCGCTGTCGCTCGACGCGATCATGTCCGGCGCGCCGACCGTGCCCGGCGGCGTCGTGTCGATGACGACGCCCAGCGCGGTCGAGACCGGACCGGCGTTGCCGATCGCATCGGTCGCCTGCACCGTGATCGCGTAGGATCCCGCGGCCAGCGTATGGGTGTAGGACCAGGACCCGCCGGATGCGGTAACGACGTTCGCCGTCGAATTGCCCACCAGAATGCTGACCCGGTCGCCGTCGGTGGCCGACCCGGTGAACTGCTGCGTGGTGGAACTGGTGATGTTGTCGGTACTGCTGATGCCGAGATCGCTCGCCGCCAGCAGGTCCGGCGTGGACAGGGTGGTCGGCGCGACCGTGTCGACGACCATGTTCAGCGCGCTCGACGCGGCGCCGGTGTTGCCGGCCGTGTCGGTCTGCAGCACGGTGATCGCGTAGCTGCCGTCCGCCAGGGTCGTGGTCACCGTGAACGACCAGTTGCCCGCACCCGTCGCCGTCGCCGAACCCAGTGTCGAGCCGTTCGACAGGATGTGGACGATTGCGCCCGCGTCGGCGCTGCCGCCCCCGAAGGTCGGCGTGCTGTCGCTCGTGACGTTGTCGGTATTGCTCAGTCCGGTGTCGCTGGCGGCGACCAGATCCGGGATCGCCAACGTTGCCGCGACGGTGTCCACAAGGATGGTGAGCCCGGCGCTCGCCGGACCGCTGTTACCGGCGGTGTCCTGGGCGAGCGCGGTGACGACATTGCTGCCGCTGCCCAGCGTCGCCGTGAAGGTGAACGTCCACGCCCCTACCGCCGACGCGGTCACAACCCCCTGGGTCGAGGCGCCGAGCATGATCTGCACCAGGCCGTTGGCCACGGCTCCGGTGCCGGCGATCGTCGGCAGCGCGTTGTTGGTGATGTTGTCGGTGTTGCTGGTGCCGCTGTCGCTCGACGCCAGCAGGTCGGGCGTGTTGATCGTGCCCGGCGGCGTCGTGTCGATCACCATGCCGAGCGCCGTGGATGCCGCCCCCGCGTTCCCCGCCGTGTCGGTGGCGAAGACCGTGATCGCGTAGCTGCCGCTGCCCAGCGTCGCCGTGTACGACCACGACCCGCCGCTGACCGCGACGTTGTTCAGCGTGGACGTGCCCGCGAGAATGGTGACGGTTGCCGCGTCCGCCGCGCTTCCCGTGAGCTGCTGGGTGGCGGAGCTGGTGATGTTGTCGGTATTGCTGACGCCGAGATCGCTTGCCGCCAGCAGATCCGGGGTGGCGAGGGTCGTGGGCGCCGTGGCGTCGACGACGACGCCGAGCGCGGCCGACGCGGGGCCCGAATTCCCCGCCGTATCGGTTGCCAGCGTGGTGATCGCGTAGCTGCCGTCGCTCAGGGTGGCGGTGTAGCTCCACGAGCCGGTGCCCGACACCGTGGCGATACCCACCGTCGAGTTGCCGACCAGGATGCTGACGATGTCGCCCGCCGAGCCGGCGCCGGTCAACTGAAGGGACGTGGTGGAGGTGATGTTGTCGGTGTTGCTGGACCCGAGGTCGCTGGCGGCGAGCAGGTCGGGCCGGGCGAGCGTCGACGGCGCGGTGCTGTCGACGAGGACGGTCAGCGCCGTCGAGGCCGGGGATTCGGCCGAGCCGGTATCCTGCACGGCGGTGATGACGTTGGAGCCCTGCGCCAGGGACCCGGCGAAGGCGAAGGTCCAGTTGCCGGAACCGTCGGCCGTCACCGATCCGACCGTGGTGCCGCCGACCAGCACGTGGACGGTGTTGCCCGCGGTCGCGCCGGCCCCGGTGAAGACCGGCGCGGTGACGTTGGTGATGTTGTCGGTGTTGCTGGTCCCGCTGTCGGAGGCGGCGAGCAGGTCCGGGGTGCCGAGTGTGGGGACCACCTCGGCCGTCTCGGTGAAAATGATCGTGTCGAAGCCGAGAGCCTGATCCGTACCGGAGTAGGTGACCGTGAAACTGGTGATACCGGTCCAGTTCAGGTTCACCGTCGTGCCTTCATACCCGTCTTGCTCGACGAAGTTCACGCCGCTGACGGTGACGTTCGAGTTGCTGCCGCCGGTCGGCGTGAAGGTGAAGGTCCCGTTGTCGATGGCCTGCGCATTGGCGCCGAACACCACCATGCTGGTGATGCTCTGCCCGTTGCCGCCGGGATTGGAGAAGGAGAAGGTGTAGGTCGCCTGCGCGACGTTCTGCAGCGCCGCGTTGCCGGTCGAGCCTCCGCCGCTACTGCCGCCGGCGTCGGGGTCGGTCACCAGCCAGTTTCCGGCCCCACCGCTATGGGTCATCGTCAGGGTGACGGAGTTCGTATCGGTGGCAGTTGTGGTCAGCGTCTGTGTGCCGCCGGTGGCGGTCGTGAAATCAAAGGTGGCCAGCCGGCCCGGATAGGCGGCCATCGCCTCGGCGGTGAAGGCCGACCGACGGCCGGCGAAGAAGGACCAGTCGGCGTCGAGAGCGGCGCTGCCGACCGGGCGGTCCGAGGCGGTCACCCGCGCACCGGTGGCCGCGGCGAGCCGATCGACGAACGCCGCGCCCTCCGCCCCGGCGGCGACGGAGCAGCCGTAGAGCACGATCTCCGCATCGTCGGCCAGGACCCGGCTCAGCGCCGCCACCAGCGCCGGCTGCCCGTGCAGCGTCGCCAAGGTGATCGGCCCCGACGAGAGCGCGATCTCGCCCGGCGCGCCGTGGGACAGAATGTGCAGGGACCGGATGTCCGCGTGCCCGGCCAGCGCCGTCACGACCGCCGCGAGACCGTTACCGGTGCTCCCGGCGCCCGGCAGTTTGGCGCCCGACAGGTTGGCGTCCGACAGGTTGGCGTCCGGCAGATCCGCCGCGGGCAGGTCGACAGTCGTCCAGCCCGGCGCCAGTCCTTCGGTCAGAACGCGGGCATCTGTGACCCCGGGATCGACAAGAACGATCCGCGCGGCCGCGCGATCATGAAGCGAAGACGAAGGCAGAACATCCTGTGCCACGGTGCGACATCCCGAATTTCGTTGGTCCCGTCTACCCGCCAGTGCTCCGCCGGCCGATTTGGAGAGCGGGCATCAACGCCCGCAAACCTGTTCAACCAAAGCGAAACCCTGCCGATTTTCACTCTTAGATCAAACTTGGCTCAATTTTGAAACTGAAATCCAGACACAAAGTTGTCGGTCAAATTTTGGTTAACGGCTTGCCGATCAGGCCGTTAACGAAATCTCCACGCTCAATTCAAGGGTGCGAATCGGCGGTTTCGTTGACCCTCCGCCCTCCGCGAGTCGCCTCGGCAGCGGACCGACGGGCACCCCGACAGACCGGGTGCGCGGGCGCCACACTGACCAGAAATAGAACACTCTTCACGCAATTGGCGGTTGCCAAATCGTACGATCTGCCGCTAGCCTCCGTCGCACTTACTGCGTGTTTTGAATAAAAATGCACAGAAACCAATGCATGTCGCTCTGGCGCCGGGTTCCCAACGGGCCGCGTCGCAGGGTGCCCCGGAGGGAGCTGGACCATGGCGGATTTCACGGCCGAGACTTTCGAACCCCTGACGGGCCAGACGTTCACGCTCCTCGCCTTCGGCGGCACCGACGAGGACGGGAACGAGCACGAACCGGCGCAGTTTCCCGTCACCCTGGAGAAAGTCGCCAGGTCGGAACCGGTGTGCTACCCGGACACGTACGAACGCGACGAGGCCGGTGCGGTCAAGACCGATGCAGACGGAAAGCGGATCGTCGCCAAGAAGGGCGAGCCCGTCCCCGACCTTCCGGCCCCCTTCGCGCTTGTGTTCAGAGCGCCGGACCACACGCCGGTCACGGATGGCGCCTACACGATCACCCACAAGGACCTGGGGTCGCTCGAAGGGCTCAGCCTGTCGCGCGAACTGGTGACCAAACCCGGCAAGATCCGCTTCGACGACAACAACAAAGCCACCGAAGTCGACGGCGACGTTCTCGACCACGACACGTGCCTGCTGTGCGTGCAGTTCTCGTGAGCCGTCCCCAGATCCCGCGCCAGACCCCAAGCCAGACCCCACGCCAGATCCCATGGGGCGCCCCCGCACGATCTCGGCCCGCCTGCGCAACAACCGACGCCAATACATCATTTCCGGGAGGACCCGATGCCTGAAGCCAGCTCTACGCTGATCGGAGAGATCTGCACCTTCGGATTTAATTTCCCGCCTCGCGACTTCGCATTCTGCGCTGGCCAGACGGTCGCTATATCGCAGAATCCGACACTGTACTCCCTGATCGGCACCTGGTTCGGCGGCAACGGCCGAACCTCCTTCGCCTATCCGAACATGACCTCGCGCATGCCGGTCGGCTTCAACATGGGTGGCGGCATCGGTCTGACCCCCTACAATATGGGGCAGTACGGCGGTTACGAGCACATCACGCTCTTGTCGGACCAGATGCCGAAGCACGCGCACGCCGCCACCTTCACGTCCGCCGGCGGAACCGCCGCGAGCGGAACGATGAAGGTCCTCGACTCCGCCGCCGGCTCGGACACCCCCGCCGCTGGAGGCTGGATCGCGGGCGGCAACGCCGTCGCCTTCGCCGCCGCCAAGCTGCCTTTCCACAACGAGGTCGAGATCGACGGCCTCACGATCAGCGGTGGCACCAGCGGGACCGGAACGGTCACCGTCGGCACGACGGGAGACAGTCAAGGGCACGAAAACCGGGCGCCGTTTCAGGCGATCAACTTCTCGATCTGCGAGGACGGGATCTATCCGTCGCGTAACTGATCGTTGCAAGCCCAGCCCGGTCGAGTGGCCGGTCGAACGGACGGAGTTGGACGAATGTCGGTTTCCGAGGCTGCCCCCTCCAGCCTGTACATGCTGCGCGCGGAGCTGTTCCGGCCCCGGGTCGGCGACACCTTCTGGATCGAGGGACCGAAAGGCGCCCTGCCGATCAAACTGGTCAAGGTCGAGGAGGGCGCGGTGCCGCTGTTCAGCGGGACCGAACGCTGCCCGTTCACCCTCGTTTTCATCGGGCCGGTCGGCGTGCACACGGAGCATCACCTGATGCTCAATCTCCGGCATCCCGCGCTGGGCCTGATCGAGGGCGTGTTCATCGGCCCCTGCGCCGGCGACCATCACCCGTCCTGGGGCCAGGGTCAGCTCTGGTCCGCCACCTTCACCTGACGGTGAGGGCGACATAACCGCAGCCCCTCACTTTTCCAGGGGGCGAAAACTGGCGCGCGTGCGATGACGCGGCACAACAGGGAGAATTTCGATGGCAGCTCCAGGCACAGCCTTCATCGCCGACATCGCGATGTACGGGTTCCATTTCGCGCCGTACCAGTGGACGTTTTGCGCCGGACAGACCATGGCCATCTCGCAGAATCAGGCGCTGTACTCGTTGATCGGGACGTATTTCGGCGGCGATGGCCGGACAATGATGGGGATGCCGTCCCTGTCGTCCAGGGCACCGGTCGGATTCGACATGGGGGCCGCCCCCGGTCTCACCAAGTATGGCATGGGGCACCGCGACGGTCTGGAATACACCACCCTGACCAAGCAGAACCTGCCGGCACACACTCATCCCGCCACATTCACGGAGGTCGGCGCGACGACGGCGACCGGCAGCATGAAGGTCCTGACGAACGGCGCGTCCAGTTCGACTCCCGCCGCCGGGTCATGGATCGCCGGCGGAAACGCCGTCATGTTCTCGGGCAGCAAGCTTCCGTTCCAGAACGAAGTCGAGATCGAAGGCCTGACCGTCACGGGCGGCGGCGGTCTGGCCGGGGTTGTCAACCTTGCTGACACGGGCGAATCGCAGTCGCACTACAACATGCCTCCGTTCCAGGCCGTGAATTTCTCGATCTGCGAACTCGGCCTTTACCCGACCCGGAACTAGCCCGTCGCCGCCGTGCCGGCTGCGCGCGCGAGCAGGCACTGACGACCACCGATCACCACCGCGGCATGGTGGTGCCGCGCGGACGTTCTGATTGACCGTTACAGGCCCTGGCATCGCGGCGAGCCGCGTCGACCAGACGCCACCGCCACATTCGACCCAGGAGAGCACCATGGCCGACGACCTGTTCTACACCTCCCAGATCTCGTTGTTCGGTTGTGACTACGCCATCGCGGACTGGTCGTTCTGCAACGGCGCCCAATTGCCCATCGCCCAGAACCCGGCCCTCTATTCCCTGCTCGGCATCGCCTTCGGTGGCGACGGACGGATGAGCTTCAACCTGCCTGATCTGGTCGGGCGGATGCCGCTGGGGACCGGGATGGACCATGGCACCTCGACGCGGATCTACCGCGGCGACAAGGGCGGCCAGTCCACGGTGGCGTTGGATGTCGCCAACCTGGCGACGCACAGTCATCAGGCCGTGTTCACACCGCACGGAAACGACGGCCCCACGACGGTGATGGTCACTGCCTTTGCCTCGGGCGCGGAGACCGAGACGCCGAACGACGGCGCCCTCATCGCCGGGAGCGAAAGCATGCGGTTTCGCTACCCGGGCGGGTCGAACGAACCCGCCCAGGTTGCGCTCGGCGGGGTCACGGTCACCGGCGGCGACAATTACGGCGGTAGCGTCGACGTGGACACCACCGGGACAGGCACCCCGTTCAGTGTCCAGAACCCCTATCTCGGCCTCGGCTACCAGATCTGCCTCAGCGGCATCTACCCGACCCGAGAGTAACCCGGACCGTCGGCGTCAGAACGCCAGCGCGTCGACCCGCACCACCTGCGGCAGGGCACGCACCGCCTCGAGCACCGAGGCGTCCACCCGATCGTCGATCTCGACCAGGGCGATCGCCTCGCCGCCCGACTCCCGCCGGCCGAGGTGGAAGGTGGCGATGTTCACGCCCGCCTCGCCCAGCATCGAGCCCAGAGTCCCAATGAAACCGGGCTTGTCGTAGTTGCGGACGTAAAGCATCCGCGGGGCGAAATCGGCCTCCACGGCGATGCCCTGCACCCCGACCAGCCGCGGCTTGTCGCCGCCGATCAGGGTGCCGACCACCTCGCGGGTCCGGCTGTCGGTGGTCACGGTCACCCGCATGAGCGTCTGATAGTCGGGCTCGCGGTCGTGGCGCGTGACGCTGACGTCGATCCCGCGCTGGTGCGCCATCGACGGAGCGTTGACCATGTTGACGCTGTCCACCTGCGGGCGCAGTACGCCGGCGATGGCGGCGGCCTTGACCGGTTCGGCGTTCAGGCCGGCGGCATGTCCCTCGAGCTCGACCTGGATGGAGCGGATGGCCGAACGCACGAGTTGCCCGCAGAACGACCCCATGAGTTCCGCCAGGCGCATGTAGGGGCGCAGGATCGGCGCCTCCTCGGCCGTGACCGAGGGGACGTTGACGGCGTTCATGACCGCGCCGGTGAGGAGATAGTCGCTCATCTGCTCGGCGATCTGCAGCGCCACCTTCTCCTGCGCCTCGGACGTCGCCGCTCCCAGGTGCGGGGTGCAGATCACGTTCGGATGGCCGAACAGCACGTTCTCGCGGGCCGGCTCGGTGACGAAGACGTCGAACGCCGCGCCGGCGACCCTGCCCTCGTCGAGGGCGGCGCGCAGGTCCTCCTCGACCACGAGTCCCCCGCGGGCACAGTTCACGATGCGCATGCCGGGCTTCATCTTGGCGATGGCCTCGGCGTCGATGATACCCCGCGTGCTGTCGGTCAGCGGCGTGTGCAGGCTGATGATGTCAGCCTCGGCGAACAGCTCCTCCAGATCGACCCGGCGCACGCCGAGCTCGACCGCCCGCTGTTCGGAGAGATACGGGTCATAGGCGATCACGCGCATGCGCAGCCCCCTGGCCCGGTCGGCGACGATCCCGCCGATGTTGCCGCAGCCGACCAGCCCGAGCGTCTTGCCGGTCAGTTCGACGCCCATGAACGCCGACTTCTCCCATTTGCCCGCCTGGGTCGAAGCGTCGGCCCGCGGGATCTGGCGGGCCAGCGCGAACATCATGGCGATGGCGTGCTCGGCGGTGGTCACGGCGTTTCCGAACGGCGTGTTCATGACGACGACGCCACGCTCGGTCGCGGCCCTGGTGTCGACGTTGTCGACGCCGATGCCGGCCCGCCCGACCACCTTGAGGTTTGTCGCGGCGGCCAGCACGTCCGCCGTCACCTTGGTGGCCGAGCGGATGGCGAGGCCGTCATATCCGGAGATGACGGACAGCAGGTCGTCGGCGGGCAGGCCGGGGCGGAAGTCGGTCTCGATGCCGCGGGCGCGGAAGATGTCGACCGCCTGCTCGCTGAGCTTGTCGGAAATAAGAACCTTGGGCATGGATTTGCTCCCAGGAATGTCGTTGACGGATCGATCTCCCGCAGGCGCATCGCGCGGTCTGGGACCCGGGGGTCGGTGGCCCGTCCCCCAGGTCCCGGCTCAGGGCCGGGAAGTCGATTGAAAAAGCGCTAGGCCGCTTTCGCCAGCGAGGCCTTCACCTCGCCCCAGGCCCAGTCGAGCCAGGGCAGCAGCGCCTCGATATCGGCGGTCTCGACGGTGGCACCGCCCCAGATCCGCAGGCCCGGCGGCGCGTCGCGATAGCCGGCGATGTCGTACCCGGCACCTTCGGCCTCCACCAGCGTCGCGATCTTCTTGGCGGCCGTCGCCTGCTCATCGGCGGACAGTGCCTGGAAGGCCGGGTCGACGATCGAGAGACAGATCGACGTGCAGGAGCGGATCGCCTTGTCGGCGGCCAGGAAACCGGCCCAATCGGAGCCCTCGACCCAGCTCTCGATCGCCGCGAGATTGGCCTCGCACCGCGCCTTCAGGGCCGGCAGGCCGCCGATCTCCTCGGCCCAGGCGAGCGTGTCGAGGGCATCCTCGACGGCCAGCATGGAGGGCGTGTTGATGGTCTCGCCCTTGAAGATCCCCTCGTTCAGCTTGCCGCCCTTGGTCAGGCGGAACAGCTTCGGCAGCGGCCAGGCCGGGGTATGGCTCTCCAGCCGCTCGACCGCACGCGGGCTCAGAACCAGCATGCCATGGGCCGCCTCGCCGCCCAGCACCTTCTGCCAGGACCAGGTGACCACGTCGAGCTTGTCCCAGGCCAGGTCCATGGCGAACGCCGCCGAGGTCGCGTCGCAGATCGCCAACCCGCCACGATCGGCCGGAATCCAGTCGCCGTCCGGAACCCGCACGCCCGAAGTCGTACCGTTCCAGGTGAAGACCACGTCACGGGAGAAATCGACCGCGGCGAGGTCGACGATCTCACCATAGGGTGCTTCCAAGACCCGAACGTCGTCGAGCTTGAGCTGTTTGGTGACGTCGGTCACCCAGCCGGCACCGAAACTCTCCCACGCCAGCATGTCGACACCGCGGGCGCCGAGCAGGCTCCACAGCGCCAGTTCCACGGCGCCGGTGTCGGAGGCCGGCACGATGGCGATGCGATAGTCGTCAGGAACGCCGAGAATCCGGCGTGATCTTTCGATCACGTCGGCCAGCTTGGCCTTTCCGATCTTGGAACGGTGAGACCGCCCGAGGGCGGCATCGGCGAGATTAGCGGGGCCCCATCCGGGTCGCTTCGCACACGGTCCGGACGAGAACAATGGCACCCGCGGCAGCTGCTGCGGCTTCATGGCTTCATCCTTGAATGTAACCGCTCGTTGGGGAGCGGCGGCCCAGGATGGACACTAGAGAGGATCGCCAGCCTGTCAACTCTGACAACCACGCCGACGGCGTCCGAGCAGGCACCAGAAACCTCGGAGGCCGGCGCTCCGGGGCCATGCCATTCCCTCTCCTTCTTCCTGCGCCGTCCCGCCGGGTGTGGCCGACGAGCGCGACCAAAGGTTGCGGTTTGGACCTTGTCGCCCGCGAAACGATGCAACCGTTGCATCCCGCACTTGCGAAAAACCTCACTGGACTCCCTAAGCAATTGCCATCAGGCTTCCCTTTCCAAGAATCTCCAACAACGGAGGGGCTCAATGAACTGGGGACGCACACTCGCCAAGACTGCAATGAAGACCGCTCTCGCGGCGGCCATCGCCTTGCCGATGACGGTCGGGTCGACCGTCACCGCCTCGGCGGAGACCACGCTCCGGGTGGTCATGCACTCGGACCTGAAGATCGTCGATCCGATCTGGACCACCGCGTACATGTCGCGGAACTACGGGTATATGGTCTACGACACGCTGTTCGCGATGGACGAGAACACCAACGTCCACCCGCAGATGGTCGACAGCTATTCGGTCAGCGATGACAAGCTGACCTACACCTTCACCCTGCGCGACGGCCTGAAGTGGCATGACGGCGAACCGGTCAAGTCCGAGGACTGCATCGCCTCGATCAAGCGCTGGGGATCGAAGGACTCGATGGGCCAGAAGCTCATGGAGTTCATCGCCGACTTCAACGTGGTCGACGACAAGACCTTCGAGATCAAGCTGAAGGAGCCGTACGGCCTCGTGCTGGTCTCGCTTGCCAAGCCGAGCTCGAACGTCCCGTTCATGATGCCCAAGCGCGTCGCGGACACACCGGCCAGCGAGCAGATCACCGACTACACCGGCTCCGGCCCGTTCGTCTTCGCGGCCGACGAGTGGAAGCCCGGCGACGTCACGGTGTTCAAGAAGTTCGAGGACTACGTGCCGCGCAGCGAGCCGGCGAGCTGGGCCTCGGGCGGCAAGGTCGTGAATGTCGACCGTGTCGAATGGATCTCGATCAAGGACCATCAGACCGCGGTCAACGCGCTGATCGAGGGCGAGGTCGACTATCTGGAGTCGCCGCCGACCGACCTGCTGCCGCTGATGGAGGCGGAAGAGTCGGTGACGGCCAAAATCCTGAACCCGCTCGGCAACCAGTTCATGTTCCGCCTGAACCACCTGCATCCGCCGTTCAACGACGTGAAGGCGCGGCGCGCCGCGCTGGCCGCGATCGACCAGCTCGGCTTCCTGCAGGCGGTGATCGGCGATCCGAACTACTTCGAGGAATGCCCGGCCATGTTCGCCTGCGGCACGTCGCTGGAGACGGCCAAGGGCACCGAGATCCTCATGAAGTCGGATATCGAGCTGGCCAAGAAGCTGCTGGCGGAGTCCTCCTATGACGGGACGCCGATCGTGGTGATGCAGTCGACCGATGTCGACGTGCTGAACAACCTCGGCCCGGTGGCGGCCGACAAGCTGAAGCGCGCCGGCTTCAACGTCGATCTTCAGGCCATGGACTGGCAGACCCTGGTGGCCCGTCGCGCCAAGAAGGAGGTCCCGGCGGAAGGCGGCTGGAACGTCTTCATGACGTCCTGGACGACGGCCGACATCCTCAACCCGATCATGGCCGCAGGCTTCAACGCGACCTGCGACTCGGCCTGGTTCGGCTGGCCGTGCGACGAGACCATGGAGGAACTGCGCGACCGCTTCGCCCGCGAGACCAACCCGGACGAGCAGAAGCTGATCGCCGAGGAGATCCAGGTCCGCGCCATGGAGATCGTCACCCACGCCCATGCCGGCCAGTACTACCGGCCGTCGGCGTGGAACAGTGCCGCCCTGTCCGATGTGATCGGCGGCCCGTTCCCGATCTTCTGGAACCTGTCCAAGTCCGAGTAGGACCAACCATCTAGCGATCGAGGACCGATGTTCGGTTTCATCGTCAATCGACTGCTCGCCACCATCCCGGTCCTCGGGATGGTGGCGGTGTTCGTGTTCCTGATGCTGCGCCTCGCTCCGGGTGACCCAGCGGCGGTGCTGGCGGGGGACAACGGAACGCCGCAACAGATCGCCGAAATCCGGGAAAACCTCGGCCTCAACAAGCCGATGCTGGTACAGCTCGGGATCTGGGTGCTCGACATCCTCAAGGGCGATTTCGGCCAGTCCTATTTCTTCAAGAAGGACGTCACCGAACTCATCATGCTGCGCGTCGAGCCGACGCTCGCGCTGGCGACGACGACGCTGATCATCACGATCGCGGTCGCCGTGCCGCTCGGCGTGATCGCGGCCTACCGCCACGGCACCTGGATCGACCGCTCGGTGATGGCCTTCTCGGTCGCCGGCTTCTCGGTGCCGGTCTTCGTGCTCGGCTACATCCTGATCTATCTGTTCGCCATGGAGATCAAGCTGTTCCCGGTCCAGGGGTACAAGGAGATCGCGGACGGATTCTGGCCGTTCCTCCACCGGCTCATCCTGCCCAGTATCACCTTGAGCGTGATCTACATCGCGCTGATCGCCCGGATCACCCGCGCCAGCGTGCTTGAGGTCCTCGGAGAGGATTACATCCGCACCGCCTACGCCAAGGGACTCACCCCCAACACCGTCCTGATGAAGCATGCGCTGCGCAACGCCGCCGTGCCGATCGTCACTGTGATCGGTATCGGCATCGCCCTGCTGATCGGCGGCGTGGTGGTCACCGAGAGCGTCTACAACATCCCGGGCCTCGGCCGCCTGACGGTGGATGCCGTGCTCGGCCGCGACTACCCGACGATCCAGGCGATCATCATCGTGTTCTCCTTCGTGTACGTCGTGGTCAACCTGCTGGTCGACCTCAGCTACAGCCTGCTCGACCCGAGGATCCGCTATTGACCGAGAGCACGGAAAACCTCGTCGACGCCGCCGCGTCGGCCGACGCCGCCTCGCGCAAGGCCACGGTCTGGGAGCAGTTGATCCGCAATCCGAGCGTGATGTTCGGCGGCGCCGTCATGGGCCTGATGGTGCTCATGGCGATATGCGCCCCGCTGCTCGGCACGATGGATCCCAGCGAGATCGCGCCAGCCTGGCGCAACAAGCATCCCGGGACCGAACACCTGAAGACCTTCGTCGACGGCACGGAGAAGGAGTGGGTGTACCTGATGGGGACGGACACCCTGGGCCGCGACACCTACAGCCGGGTGATCTACGGCGCCCAGGTGTCGCTCGCGGTGGGCGTGCTGGTCTCCGTCCTGTCGCTGGCCCTCGGCCTTGTGATCGGCTTGGTCTCCGGCTACATCCGCTGGCTCGACGCGATCGTCATGCGGGTCATGGACGGGCTGATGGCGATCCCCGGCATCCTGCTCGCGATCGCCCTCGTCTCGCTCGCCGATGCCGGGCTGATGACGGTGATCCTGGCCATCACCATCCCCGAGATTCCGCGCGTCGTCCGGCTCGTCCGGTCAATCGTGCTGTCGATCCGCGAGGAACCCTACGTCGAGGCGGCCATCTCCGTCGGCACGCGCATGCACCTGATCCTGATCCGCCACGTGCTGCCGAATACCATCGCGCCGCTGATCGTCCAGGGGACCTACATCTGCGCCTCGGCGATCCTGGTCGAAGCCATCCTGAGCTTCCTCGGCGTCGGCATCCCGCCGGAGACGCCGACCTGGGGCAATATCATGGCCGAGGGCCGTGTCCTGTTCCGGGTGTATCCGCACAACATCCTGTTCCCCGGCATCTTCCTCGCCATCACGGTGCTCGCCGTGAACATGCTCGGCGACGGGCTGCGGGATACCCTCGACCCCCGCATGCGCAAGCGGCTGTAGACCATGACCGACGCCAACAGCACCCGGCCGATCCTCGAGATCGACAACCTCACGGTCGATCTGCCCGAGGGCAACGACCGCCGCCACGCCGTCGACGGCGTCTCCATCAGCGTCGGCCCGCGCGAGATCGTCTGCCTAGTCGGCGAGTCCGGCTCCGGCAAGTCGGTGACGGCGTTCAGCGTCATGGGCCTGCTGCCGAAGGGCCAGCTCACGCCGAGCGGCGGCGAGATCCGGCTGATGGGCGAAAACGTCCTGGAGGCGAGCGACGAACGTCTGCGCGAGCTGCGCGGCGCCCGGATGTCGATGATCTTCCAGGAGCCGATGACGGCGCTGAACCCGACCATGACCTGTGGCGCGCAGATCGAAGAGGTGCTGAAGACCCACACCGACCTCGACCAGCCGACCCGTCAGACCAAGATCCTCGAGATCCTGGAGCAGGTGCAACTCCCGGATCCGCCGAGGATGGCCGCCTCCTACCCGCATCAGCTCTCCGGCGGACAGCGCCAGCGCATCATGATCGCCATGGCGCTGGTCCTGGAGCCGGTGCTGCTGATCGCCGACGAACCGACAACCGCGCTCGACGTCACTACACAGGAACAGATCCTCAAGCTCATCAAGGAGATCCAGGCCACCCACGAGACCGCGGTCCTGTTCATCACCCACGATTTCGGGGTGGTCGCCGAGATCGCCGACCGGGTCGCCGTGATGCAGTGGGGCAAGGTCGTGGAGGAAGGCCCGGCCGAAGCCGTCCTGAAGCGGCCGCAGGAGCCCTATACCCGGATGCTCATCGGCGCGGTGCCGAGCTTCACCCCCCACGGCCGTCCGCGCGACCAGAAGGCGCCGGTGGTTCTGGCGACCGACGGCCTCTGCAAGACCTATGGCGGCGGCGGGTTCTTCCAGAAGGCAAGAGAGGTGCGCGCCGCCCAGGACGTCGATCTGGAGATCCGCAAGGGCGAGACGCTGGGCATCGTCGGCGAGTCCGGATCCGGCAAGTCGACGGTGGCGCGCTGCATTGCCCGGCTGATCGACCCGACCGCCGGCCACATCTACCTCGACAGCGACGATATCGCCCAGGCGTCTCAGTCGCGGCTGCGTAGCCTGCGCCGCCGGGTCCAGATCGTGTTTCAGGACCCCTACCGCTCGCTCAACCCGCGGCGGACCGTCGGCGCCTCGATCATCGAGGGACCGACGAACTACGGAATGAGCGAGAAGGAGGCCAATGAGCGTGCCCGGACGCTGATGTCGACGGTGCGCCTCGACCCGAACGCGCTCGACCGCTTTCCGCACCAGTTCTCCGGCGGCCAGCGGCAGCGGATCTGCATCGCCCGGGCGCTGGCGATGGAACCGGACCTGCTGATCGCCGACGAGGCGGTCTCCGCCCTCGACGTCTCCGTCCAGGCCCAGGTGCTCGAACTGCTGGACGACATTCGCCGGCGGCTCGATCTGGCGATGCTGTTCATCACCCACGACCTGCGCGTCGCCGCCCAGGTCTGCGACACGGTGGCGGTGATGCACCAGGGCCTTGTGGTGGAATATGGCGAGGCGGCCGAGGTGTTCGGGAACCCGCAGCACGACTACACCCGAGCCCTGTTCGCCGCCGCGCCGGGCCGCGGCTTCGCCTTCGGTGGCGAGGCCCTGGCCGGCTGACGCGCCGGTCCCGGCTCAGATGATCTCGGTCGCGCCGACCAGCCGGCCGACCGTCTGCAGCAGACCTTCGACCGTCATGCCCGAACTCTCCGTCGAGTCGAGCCGGAACACCGAACGCACCACGGGATGGTCGCGCAGCACGATTGCCCCGTCCCGCAGGGGCTCGGCCGCCGCATAGTCCGGGTGCGCCTCATGCACCAGGATCAGGTTCCACCCCTGTATCACCCGGCCCACCTCCGGGCTGCGCGCCTTGAACAGCGCCCGGAAGCCGGCCCGGTCGATGGCCGAGAACACCATTTCCTCGCTGTGCAGCACCCGGTCGCCGATGTCCTGCACCAGAACGAACCCGTCCGCCGCCAAAGCATGCGGCCACGCCCTCAGGTAGTAGTCCAGGGCGGCCGGATCCATCTCCGCGAGGTTGGCATGCGAGGCGATCGCGTCGTAGGGGCCGTCCATCGCCGCGTCGACGTGCCACCAGGGATACAGGTGACAGGCATGGGTCTCCGGCACCACGAGCGACCGGGCACGGTCGTCGGAGAAACGACCGATCGTCGCCCGCTCGTCGGCGGTCAGCGCGTGGTTGCGGAAGGCCGGGCCGAACACATGGCGCGCGAAAGCGGCCTGGAGGATGTAGAGACTCTGGGTCACCTCCACCAGGTCATACCGCTCGATCTGCGGGTCGAGAGAGGCGAAGGACGCGGACAGGCCCAGGCCCGGACCGATCTCCAGCACCCGCCGGCGCGACGGCAATCCGCACAGTTTGATGTACGCGGAGAACTGGGACACCAGGTCTCCGACCGGCACCGGAACCCGACTCTGCGGAAAGGTCGTGCGATGCCAGGTGACGAAGGCGGCGGCGGTCCGCACCAGCTTCTTCAGTTCGTCCACCGTCGCGACCGACAGGCCGGCCGCCACGCTGTCGGCGATCGCGGCGCTGTAGAAGCCCTGGAGAACCGACCGCAGTTCCCCCTGATGCCGCACGCGGCTCGGAAAGCCCACCCGCTCGAACGCGGCCGGCCCGAAGGCCGCCCGGCTGCGCCACCGCTCCACCCCCGACAGGGCCACGGATTCCTCGAAGTCGTAGGTCGCAATATCCAAGCGATGCGCCCTCCTCGCGCCAGGCGGATTGGTCGGTGGCTGAACTAGCCGGCGGGTCCATAATGCTGGGCGACAAGCTCGTTCAGCGTCTTGCGCAGATCGGCCACGGTCACCTTCCGCCCGGCCGCCCTGTCGAGCCGGAAGACGCTGCGGACCACCGGGTGGTCGGCCATGAATATCTGGCCTTCGCGCATCACCTGGGCGGCGGCGTAGTCCGGATGCCCCTCGCCCACCAGAAGCAGGTTCCAGCCAAACAGGGTCCGCTCGCCCTGCTTGCCAGCGACCTTGGCGAGAACCCGGAAACCGGCCCGGCCGATCGCCTCGAAGACCGTGCTGTTCTTGGTCAGCACTGCATGTCCGGTGTCCTGTATCAGGATGTAGCCCCCCGGCGCCAGCGCCTGACGCCACGCTCCGACGTAGTACGCCAGAGCCTTCTCGTGCATCTCCGCCAGGTTGGCGTGCGAGGCGATGACGTCGTATTGCTGGCGCAGCGGGTCGTCGACGCGCCACCATGGATACAGCTCGCAGCGGTATGCGCGTGGCAATTCGATCGTCTGAGCCGCCCGTTCCTCAGCCCCACCGCCGGGCAGCCCGCCGACCGCTACGTCCGCCGCCTCCGGCATCGCGTGGTTGCGGAACCCGTCGCCGTACAAAGAGCCGAACAGCGACGCCTGGGCGATATAGAGCGACTGAGTGACTTCCAGGAAGGTGGCCTGCTCGATCGCCGGGTCGGCGGCCTCGAACGTTGCCGTCAGACCAAAACCCGAGCCGATCTCGAGGACCCGCCGGCGCGACGGCAGCCCCCTCAGTTTGGAATAGGCGGCGAACTGGGACACGAACTCGGCCATGGGAATCCTCATCGACGTGTCGGGGAAAATCCCCCGGTACCACGCGACGAAGCGCATCATGGCCCGCAGCAGGATGTCGATCTCCTCCTGATCCAGGCCCTGGAGTTCTTCCATGTACCACTGCACCCGGTTGATCGGGTGCAGACCGGCGAGCAGGCCACGCAGTTCGCCGAGATGACAGATCCGGGTGAGAAAGCCGACATGCTCGAAATGGCCGGGTCCGAATACCTGACGGGTCTGCCAGGCGTCGAGCCGAGCGGAGGCCGCCGCCTCCTCGCGGTCGTAGGTCGCAATGTCCACGTCTGCTTCCCTGCTGCTCAGGAGGAGGATGAATTTGGTTTGGCGAGGACGCCGAAGACGACATCCGGGTTCAGGCGGCGGATCCGCGTCGCCGACTCCGCCGAACAGAACCGGATCTCCATCGACCGTCGACGGGTCGGGCTGTCGATGGAGAGCTGCGTGCCATGCACCCGCTGCTGATCGAACAGCATGACGTCGCCCGGTTCCAGCACCGGTTCGACGAACGGCCACGCCGCTTCCTCAGCGGCACGGGCAAACAGGTCCTCGTGGCTGAACACGAGGTTCTTGCCGCCACCCGGCACCAGCATCCCGTCCGCGTCCGTGTTCTCGACCAGCCGCTGCCAGCACTCCCTCGGCCAGTTCGGCAGCGTGCTCATGACCAGCGATGGCGCGGTCCGACCGACCGGATCGAGCGGGATCCAGACCGTGACGATCGGCGTTCCCGCACCCAGCACCGTCGCGTCGAAATGCATCTGAGACGGATGGGACCGCCATTCCGGGCGATAGTCGCGGATGGTCGTGCCCTGTAGCGGAACGACAATGTCCTCGCCCAGGATCTCGCGCACCCGATCAGGAATAGGGGTCGCGTTCAGGAAGCCGACGACCGACTGCATGCTGCGAACCCGCTTCGCCTTCAGCATCGTCAGCAGGTTCACGTACCAGCGTCCTTCGATCTCACCCGCCTTGGGCGGCGCTCGATGGCCGATCATGGTGTCCACGAAGCGCGCAAGGGACTCGACCACGTCCAACGGCACGGCACCCGGCAGGATCGCGAACGGGGATGGCATTGCGTAAGGGACGGGCGTCGTCACGGGCTTCGACCTCGACTTGCCGGCGCGTTCCGGTCAGGCGGCCGCCAAACGGCCAGGACATTCCTTCGCATTTTTCGCCACCGATCTCCAGAGGGCCAGCAGCGAAGCGAGAGGCCGGTCAGGATCGATCAGCACGCTGTCAGTCGCAAATTTCAAACTGATTATGACAATGAACAATTTAAGACTGTGACAAAGCCAACCGTTCCCGCGCGTTGCGCGAGGTCTGATGCGGATGGGTGCGCCTACCTGCCACACCCGCGTTCACACGACCATGGGGAGACGCGTCATGAGAACGATCGACGAGAACTGCCACGCCCGCTGCATCGCCGCCGACTCCGCCTACACCTACTGGATCGACAAGGACAGCAGAGCCCTTCACCAGGGCCGGGTCGAGGACGGTCGACTGGTCAGCAAGGCGGTCATCGACGACAGCTGCACGGCCCGCCTGCTGGCTGCCAACGATGCATTCATCTACTGGGTCGACGACGGGAGCACGACACTGCACCGCGGCCGCGCCGAGAACGGCCGGCTGGTCGACGTCACCTCGATCGACGAGAACTGCAGGGCGCGGGCACTCGGGTGCGACAGCACGTACCTGTACTGGGTCGACGAGGGCTCGAAGGAATTGCACCAGGGGCGGGTCGTGAACGGTCGGCTGGTCACCAAGGCTGTGATTGACAGCAACTGCACTGCCCGCTGCCTGACGGCCAACGACGACTACGTCTACTGGATCGACGCGGACAGCACCGTCCTGCACCGGGCCATCGTCGAGAAGAACCGCCTGCAGGCGGGTACGACGGTCTATCGAAACGTCGATGCCGCGACCTTGGCCGCGAACCAGGAAGAGATGCTGTGGGTCGAGCGGTCGGCGCACCGGTTGAATGCGATCGGCGCCAGCGAGTCGGGGGCCTGGATGGCCGAGCTCGCCCCCGTCATCGGCGCCCTGCCGCTGAACCGGGTTGTATTCCCCGGCACCCACGACTCCGCGACCGCTTCGCTCGATCCGGACCTGGACCTCGCCCCTGACGCACCCGACGCGCTCAAGACCGCCCGCAAGATCTTCGCGGTGCTCGAGGCATTTCGCGACGCGCTGACCCGCGACCCGCTCTGGAGCGCCCTCTACTACCTGCTCGTAAAGATCCTCGGAGACTGGAGCTGGCATCCCACCCTGCGCCGTCTGGTGCTGCCCGCCTCCCAAGCCCAGGGCCGTACCATCGCCCAGCAGCTCGCCGCCGGCATCCGATATTTCGACCTGCGGGTGGCCGACCGCAGCGGTACGTTGCGCGTCTGCCACACCCTTTATGGCGAGCCGATCACCCACGTGATCGACGAGGTCGCCGCATATCTCGACGCCAACGACCGAGAGATCGTGATCTTCGACCTCCAGAACTTCTACGACGTGTCGGATGGCCAGCACCATGCCCTGGCCGAGCGGATCGTCGAGACGATCGGCCGCGATCGCCTGGTCCCGGCGGCCGTCGGTCCGCAGGTGAGGCTGGACACGCTCTGGCAGTCCCGCCAGCGGGTTGTCGTCCTGCATCGCGATCCGTCCAAAGTGCCGGAGCATCTGCGCAACCTCGTGTGGAGCCGGGACGCGCTGACGACGAAATGGGCGAATACGATGTCGGTCGATACCCTGCTTGAGACGATCGATCACTGGCTGGACAATCGACCGACCAGCTTCTCGTTCTCGATCCTGCAGGGCCAGCTCACCTACGACGTCTTCCCGCATCTGCCGGAACCGCCGTCGCCGGTAATCCCGACAAACCCGCTGAAATGGCCCGAGTTCGCCAGTGACTGGCGAAAGTTCCTGGTCCGGTTCGCCGAAGCGATGAACGACTGGGACCGGGCGCAGATCGGCCTGCGCGAGCTGGCGTCACGGGCCAATCCCGAGGTGCTCACGCATCTGGCCGGTGCCTGGCGCGAGTACGACCACAACGTGCTGATCCTCGACCACTTCGAGATCGGCGACCTGGTCGAGACCGCCAAAACCCTGAACCGGGAAAAGGCGCCGCGGCGAAAGCACTGAATCGAGAGGTAAATGGTGCCCAGGGGCGGATTCGAACCACCGACACGCGGATTTTCAATCCGCTGCTCTACCAACTGAGCTACCTGGGCGGCGCCGTGAGCGCGAGACGGGGTATATAGCGGCCGCGCATCGGCCTGTCCAGCACCTCCCGACAGCGATTTTTCGCTGCCGGGTCCGTTCCCTGCCGACCGGCCTCGCCCACCGTCCAGGCCGTTGATGTGGCATCGCCCGCCCCGTACATTGCCGGCCATGCAGATCGCCGACGCCCTCCGCCTCGCCATCCGCCACTTCAACGCCGGACAGGCGGTGGAGGGGGCGGGCGTGTGCCAGGCGATCCTCGACGCGCAACCCGACAACCCGGTCGCCAACAGCCTCCTCGCCCGCGTCCATATGCGCGCCGGACGTCCGGCGGCGGCGCGCCCATTGGTCGACCGGGCGCTGCGGACGGCTCCGGACTATCCGGCCGCGCTGGAACTCGACGCCCGCCTGCGCGACGAGGCCGAGGGCGCGGACAGGACGGCGGTCGCCCGCGCCTATCGCCGGGCGCTGATCGCGGCTCCCGCGACGGCGGCCACCTGGTTCGCCTACGCCAACCTGATCCAGGGCGGTCTCGACGACCCGGCGGCCTCGCTTCCGGTCTACCGGCGGGCGCGAGCGACAGCTCCGGCGGACGATGCCGTCGCCATGAACCTGGCGACCGCGCGGCTGAAGCTCGACGCGCCCGACGCCGCCCTGAACCTGTGCGAGGAGACGCTGGCCCGGCGGCCGAACCATATCCGGGCCCAGGCGCTGAAGACCGCCGCCCTGTTCGACCTCGGCCGCCGCGACGAGGCGGAGGCGCTGATCGGCTTCGGCACCCTGGTCCGGGCGACAACCCTGCCGGTGCCTGCGGGCTTCGCCTCCCTGGAGACGTTCAACGCCGCCTTCGCCACCGCCATCCGCACGCACCCCTCGCGGCGCGACGACTACGATCCGACCAAGCGGGCGATCCGAGGCGGCTCGCTGGTGACGGACCTTCTGTCCCACGACGACCCGGCGATCCTCGGCTTCCATGCCGCCCTCGACACCGCCATCGCCGCCTACGGCCGCGACCTGCCGGCCCTGCCCGAGCATCCGCATATCCGTGCCCGACCGACCGGCTACGCCCTCGACGTGTGGGGCAACATCCTGCGCGCCGAAGGCCACCAGGACGGCCACATCCACAATCTCGGCTGGCTTTCCGGCGTTTACTACGTCGAGGTCCCGCCGGAGGTGCGCGCCGACGATCCCGGACACCAGGGCTGGATCGAGTTCAACCGGCCGGGCTACGGCATTCCCGACCGAGGCACCGCAAGCCGGCCCCGGGTCTGCCCGCAGGCCGGCATGATCGTGCTCTTCCCCTCCTACGTCTGGCACCACACCGTGCCGTTCGAGGGATCGGGCGAGCGCATTTCCGTGGCCTTCGACCTGCATCCGCGATGAGAAAACCCGCCTCGCCCCCGCTCGACGCCCAGCTCTCGGCGCGGCTTCAGCACGCCGGCACCCTGTTCCATGCCGGCCGCCATCTCGAAGCGGCCGACGCGTTCCGCGAGGTCATCCGCCAACGCCCGAAGATGGCGGAACTGCACACCAATCTCGGTGTCGCGCTGAAGGCCGGCGGACGCCCGGAGGATGCGGTCCCCTGCTTCAAGCGGGCGATCCGGCTGCGCCCCGATTTTCTCGCCGCCCACACCAACCTGGCGGCGACCTGCACGGCGCTCGGCAAGCACCGCGCCGCCCTCGACCACACGATCGACGCCTGGCGCCTGGCACCGGATTCGCGCGAGGTGCGCGACGGCCTGATCCGCGCCCTGCGGCGCTGTCCGTTCGACAAACCCCATGCCGGCGCCCGCCAGGTCCTGGCCGCCCTGCAGCAGGACCCGGACATCGACCAGCAGGGACTGTACAATCCGGCGGTGCGGCTGTGGTCGAGCCATCCGGCCATCCGGCGGGCGCTGGAAGCGGCCCTCCACGGCTTCCCCGAGCGCGGCCCGGGGGCCGGGTTCAAGCCGATGACCGCCTTCCTGGCCGACGATCTCATCATTAACACGCTGTGCTGGACGGTGGTTTCCGGCCCCGCCCTGGAAGCGTGGCTGACACGGACCCGGCGCGCCCTGCTCGATGCCGCGGTGAACGGCGAGCTCGACCGTCCGGATCCGCGCTGGCTCGCCGCCATCGCGGTCCAGGCACGGGCCTGCGAATGGGTATGGTTCCACGACTCTGACGAACGCGACGATCTGATCGCACTGACCGATCTTGCCGCCGATACCGCCCTCGCGCCGTACCGGGCGCTGATCCGTGCCATGTACCTGCCGTTGGAGACCGACCCCGACGCCGCCGCCCTTGGCCGCGAGGCGGAGGCCCTCACCTATGACGCCAGCGGGCCGCGGGCCGAGTTGCTGCGCCGCTCCTTCGTTCACCCGCGCGTCGAGCGGAGGATCGCCGACGGCATGGGTTCGCTCACCGGATCGGCCGACACGGTGTCCCGCGCCGTCCGCGACCAGTACGAGGACAACCCGTATCCGCGCTGGCTGACCATCGATCGCCGGCCGCCCGTGCCCATCGCCCAGCACCTGTCGCGCAGCCTGGCACTGCAGGAACCCGTCCGGTGCGAGGCGGCGCTGCCCCGGGTCCTGATCGCCGGCTGCGGCACAGGCCGGCACGCGCTCCAGACCGCCATGCGCTACACCGATGTCGACGTGCTCGCCATCGACCTGTCCGTCGCCTCCCTCGCCTATGCCCGGCGCATGGCCGATGCGCTGAAGGTCCGCAACGTCACCTTCGCCCAGGGCGACATTCTTGAGCTTGGTAGCTATCCGGAGCGCTTCGACCTGATCGAGAGTTCCGGTGTGCTGCACCACCTGGACGAGCCGATGCGCGGCTGGCGGGTTCTGCGCAGCCTGCTGGCGCCGCGCGGCCTGATGCGTCTCGGCTTCTACAGCCGACGGGCACGTCAACCGCTCGAGGAGGTGCGCCGATCGGTGCCGGAAGGCGGCGGCGTGGAGGCGCGGGTGCAGGCGGCGCGACGCGCACTGTACGCCCTGCCGGAGGGCCACGACGCGCGCGAGTTGCTCAACTCGGCCGATTTCCACTCGACGTCCGGCCTGCGCGACCTGTTGCTGCACGTTCAGGAGACCTGCGTCGACCTCGACTGGATCGCAGAGGCGCTGAGCGGTCTCAACCTGCGATTTCTCGGCTTCGAACTGCCGGATCCGGCGATCATGACGGAATACCGCCGGCGCAATCCCGGCGACCCGCAGGGGCTCGATCTCGCCGCATGGGACGCGTTCGAACTCGATCACCCGAACCTGTTCCTGGGTATGTACCAGTTCTGGGCCCAGGCCGATGGGTAACGCCGATACCGGAGTATGGCCGGCGCGCGTCTATTCCTCGCCGCGTTCCAGTCGGGCGACCAGCGCATCGATCTCCGTCTCGTCCGGTACCTCCTCGCTCGGCACGCGATAGCTCTCGCCGAGCCAGCGGCCGAGATCCACCTGCTTGCACCGCGCCGAGCAGAACGGCCGCGTCTCTGGGACGCTCGGCTTACCGCAGATCGGGCATTTCATCCTGCGCGCCTTTCCGATCGGATGGACCTCTCCCATTCCCCCTCGCCGTCAACCGTGGCCGTCGATCACCGCCTCGTCCGGACCGAGCGTCGCATCGGCGACCACGGTGAGCGCCCCGAGACGCCGGCGCTCGCCGGCCACGATAATCGCACCCGGTCCGTCGAGCCAACCGGCGACGTCCGGTGCCACCCGCAGCCGCGGCCGGGCGAGCCCTCCGACCTCGCGCCGAAGACGCTCGAGCGCGCTCCAGGCCCTGGCCCGCGGGGACAGACGACGCTCTCCGAGAGGGGTCAGCAGTTCCGCCGACAGCGGCCGGCGGGGCGCCTCGCGCAGGCATTCGAGCATCCCACCGGGAGTCCAGCCGAGGATCTGCCAGACGGCCGGATCGTCGGCGACGGCGTCCTGCAGGGCCGCCGCCACCCGCTCCCGGTCCGCCCGCCCGCGCATACGCGGCGGATCGATCAGGATCGTGCCGCGCAGGCCGCGCAGTCGCGCACTCCCCGCAACTCCCGTCATGGCCTCGGCATTGGCCCGCACCAGCGCCTCTCCGCGCGGCGACGCGGCGAGGTTCACATCGATCAGGGTCGCGGTCTCCGCCTCCTCGACCAGCAGGGTCGTGCCATCGCCGACCGCGACCGTTCGGGAGAGCGCCCGGTCCAGCGCCTCGTCGCCGCCGGCCTCCCGGAAACCTGTCCCGTCCGCATCGGTGACGATCGTCGCCGCCGGCGCGTGCGCGGCGACCCGAGCCGTCAAATCCGGCGGGTCGAGCAGCCAGCACGGCGGCGCCTCCGAGGTCGCCCGTAGCCGCAACGCCTGCCAGAGGTCCACCAACCGGGCAGCCTCTTCGGCGATCTCCTCCGGCGGCCGCTCGGCGGCCACGCCGCGGACCAGCAACCCGATCCCATCCGGCAGGGCCGTCCGCACCGCCGCGCGGATCGCCGCCCGCCGCCCCTTCGCCCGGATCGACGCGGCAATGGCGAGATCGGTCTGAAACGGTGTCAGGACAACCCCGTCGCCGGCCAGTTCGAGCCGGTGGCGCAACACCGACCGTTTGGCCCCGGCGCCGTCACGGACCACCTGAACGATCATCCGCTCGCCGTCGTTCGGGCGGGCGTCGCGGACGTAACCGTTACCCGACGGCAGATCGACGACCGCCGCGCCACCGGCCGAGCGGGCTGTGACAAGGGCCACACCGCCGACCCGGCTCGGAGCATCGTCGCCCTCGACCCAGATCTCGACGGGAACGCCGGCGGCCAGGAACAGCACACGCGTGACGCCGGGAAGCGTCTGGATGATCGCGCGGTTGACGGTCACGGCCCGCCCGCCCGGCCCGCCTCGAAGGCGAAGCCGAGTCCGGCGAGCAGCGCGTAGGTCTCGGCCAGCGCCAGACCGACCACGTTGGAGTGGGATCCGTTGAGGAAGTCGACATAGGCCGCCGCCAGCCCCTGCACGGCATAGCCGCCGGCCTTTCCGGACCATTCGCCGGAGGCGATATAGGCGTCGGCTTCCGCCGCCGACAGCCGCTTGACGCCGACCCTGGTCTCGACGATGCGCTCGTGCGCGGTGCCGTCGGGTCCGAGCAGGCAGATGCCGCCGACCACCCGGTGACGCCGGCCGGACAGCAGGGCAAGGCACCGGCGCGCCTCGGCCTCCCGTTCGGCCTTGGGGAGAATGCGTCGCCCACAGGCGACGACGGTATCGGCGGCGAGCACGAAGGCACCCGGATGACGCGGTGCCACCGCCTCGGCCTTGGCGCGGGCGACCCGCGCGGCATAGGGGCGCGGCTTCTCTGCGGGAAATGGGGTCTCGTCCACGTCGGCCGGTTCCACGGCGTCGGGCGTGACGCCGATCTGCGCCAGAAGGGCAAGGCGGCGCGGCGACGCGGAGGCCAGAATGAACGAAGCGCCCGTCGGCGGGCGCAATACCAGCGGGGCGGTCATCTCTGGGACCGGCCCGGCGCGGCTACTTGAACCGGAAGGTGATCCGACCCTTGGTCAGGTCGTACGGGGTCATCTCGACGTTGACCCGGTCGCCGGCCAGCACGCGGATGCGGTTCTTGCGCATCTTGCCGCTGGTGTGGGCCAGAACTTCGTGGTCGTTGTCCAGTTTCACGCGGAACATCGCGTTCGGCAGCAGTTCGGCAACGGTGCCGGAAAACTCGATCATGTCTTCTTTCGCCATCTTCACTCCTAGGCGCGGTTTTTGAGAGTGCTCTAAGTGCGGGTGCGGCCGCCAAAGGTCAAGTTGTTTTCCGGAGGGTGGCGGCGGCGATCACGGCGCAGTCCCTCCATCAGCAGGAGACCGTCGGCCGGATAACCTGATCCGCCCGCCACTCGGTTCCTTGACACTCAAGAAATAATGTAACATGACTTGTTACATGAAATCCGACAGCCGCCTTTCAGGGGTTCTCCACCTTCTCCTCCATATGGCCGATAGCGGCGAACCGATGACGTCGGACACGCTGGCCGCGATCATGCGCACCAATCCCGTCGTGGTCCGCCGGACGCTTGCGGGGCTGCGGCGGAGCGGGCTCGTGCGCTCGGAACGCGGCCATGGCGGCGGTTGGACGCTGGCCGCCGATCTGGAGCGGATCACGCTGCGCGACGTCCATGCCGCGCTCGGCGCTCCTCCTCTGTTCGCCATCGGCAACCGGCACGACGCGCCGGACTGTCTGCTGGAGCAGGCGGTCAACGCCGCGATCGACCGACCGTTGCGTCAGGCCGAAGACATGCTGCTTGCCGCATTTTCAGCGGTAAGTCTCGCCACTCTGCGCACGGACACCGCGCGACGCCTGGCTTCGCGTCGTCTGGAAACACCTGGTGAGGCATCATGAACACCTCGAGACCCGACATCACCGGACAGTTCATCGAACGCTTCTCGGACCCCGAGGCAACCAGGCTCTATGCCGATGGGGTCCGGCGCTTCGTTCCGGGCTTGGATGCTCTGCACCGGATGACCGGCGTCCTGCTCGCCGAGCGGGCCCCGCAGGATGCGCGCGTTCTGGTGCTTGGAGCCGGCGGCGGTCTCGAACTGAAGGCTCTCGCCGACGCCTACCCGCGATGGCACTTCGTCGGTGTCGATCCGGCGCGCGAGATGCTGCTTCAGGCCGAACGGGTGATCGGTGACGCCAAGGCCCGGGTCAGCCTCGTGGAAGGCTACATCGACGACGCACCGGCCGGACCGTTCGACGCGGCGGTCTGCCTGCTGACGCTCCATTTTCTCGCCGAGGACGATCGCCGCGAGACGGTGCGCGCGATCCACGCGCGTCTTCGTCCGGGCGCTCCTTTCGTCGCCGCCCATGGCAGCCTTCCCCAAGACCCCGATGAGCGCGCGATCTGGATGGATCGCTATGCCGCCTACGCGGTGGCCGCCGGCGCCGATCCGGAACTCGCACGGGGCGCGCGCGACGCCGTCGCCGCAAGCGACATCATGCTGTCGCCCGACGTCGACGCCGCCGTCCTTCGGTCCGGTGGCTTCGCGGGCGTGCAGGAGTTCTTCTGCGCCTTCACATGGCGCGGCTGGATCGGTCATGCGTGACGGTGGCGCACCGGATCGGATCCTGGAGCGCGGTCGCTCCGGATCGAAGCGATCGGAACCCTGATACTCTGTCTATTTCATTGAAAAACAACAAACTCAAACGACCAAGTGTTTCCAATGGATCGTGATTTCCGCTACGCGAGATAGGCGAAGCGCGCCTCGATCCGGTCGACCAGGGAGTCCCGAACGGCCCGATAGGCGTCGATCCGAACCGCCCGGCTGCCCTCGATCACGGTGGCGTCAAGGGTCGGCCAGTAGTCGATGTCGCAGGCCATGGTCCGGGTCAGCTCGATCGCGCGGTGCTGCGCCTCCGGCGACAGGGAGACGATCAGGTCGAAGAACCCGTCCTCAAGCATGTCGAAGCTCTTGGGGCGGTGGCGTTCCATGTCGATGCCGATCTCGGCCATCACCTCTATGACGAAGGGGTCGAGATCGCCGTGACGCACGCCGCAGGAGTCGACGTAGATGCGCGTCCCCGCCTTCGCCTTGAGAATGCCCTCGGCCATCGGCGAGCGCACGGCGTTCATGCTGCAGGCGAACAGCACCGCGCTCGGCTGGGCGATGCTCTCGAACGGATCGACCAGCGCCACCGGCCTCAGCCCCGGATTTGCAGGACACAGAGCAGCGTGAACAGCCGCCGGGCGGTGTCGTGGTCGATGGCGATGCGGCCGTCGAGCCGCTCCCGCAGCAAACGAGACCCTTCGTTGTGCAACCCGCGCCGGCCCATGTCGATCGCCTCGATCTGCGACGGCGACAGGCGTTTGATGGCGTCGTAGTAGCTCTCGCAGATCTGGAAGTAGTCCTTCACCACCCGGCGGAACGGTCCGAGATGCAGGGCGACGGTGGTACCTGGATCCCCTCTGATGCTGCGCACGTCGAAGATCAGCCGGGGCCCCTCCATGGAGAGGTGCAGATCATAGGGCCCCCGGCCGCCCTCCAACGGCTGGAAGCGATTGTCCTCCAGCAGATCGTAGACGGCGATGGCACGCTCCTGCTCGACCTCGGGGCTGCGACGGATCACCGTCCGCTTGTCGAGGGAAATGTGCACGATGCGCGCGTTGTCGCCGGTGGGTTCCAGCGGCGCGCTGTCGGAGTCGTCGCCCGACATGCGCCCTCCTTGGCTGTTCAGCGCCGGTTCAAGCGAACGGCGATCGATCGCGCGTGCGCGTCCAGGCCTTCCGTCTCCGCCAGTGTAATCGCCGCCGGACCGATGACGCCAAGCCCATCGGCGTCGGCCGCCACGGTGGTCGTCCGCTTCATGAAGTCGAGTACGCCCAAGCCCGAAGAGAACCGCGCGGTCCGCGCCGTCGGCAGGACGTGGTTCGGCCCAGCGACGTAATCGCCAACCGCCTCCGGCGTGAAGCGGCCGAGGAAGATCGCACCCGCATGGCGGATGCGGCGGGACAGGGCGTCGGGATCGGCGACGGCCAGTTCGAGATGCTCCGGAGCCAGCCGGTCGACCAGCGCCGGAACCTCGTCCATCGAGGCGGCGACGATCACCGCCCCGTGGGTGCGCCAGCTCTCCGCCGCGATCTCGGTACGCGGCAGCGTCACCAGGTGATCCTCGACCGCCGCGATCACGGCCTCGGCGAAACCGGCATCGTCGGTGATCAGGATCGCCTGGGCGGCGGTGTCGTGTTCGGCCTGGCTCAGCAGGTCGATGGCGATCCAGGACGGGTCGTTGTCGGCATCGGCGACCACCAGGATTTCCGACGGGCCGGCGATGGAGTCGATGCCGACCTTGCCGAAAACCTGGCGCTTGGCGGCGGCGACATAGGCGTTGCCGGGGCCGACGATCTTGTCGACCCGGGCGATGCTTTCGGTGCCGTGGGCCAGCGCCGCCACCGCCTGCGCGCCACCGACGCGCCAGATCTCGGTTATGCCGGCGATGTGGGCCGCGGCCAGGACCATGTCGTTGACCACCCCGTCCGGCGTCGGCACCACCATGACCCTGCGCGGCACCCCTGCGACCTTGGCCGGAAGCGCGTTCATGAGCACCGAGGAGGGATAGGCGGCGGTCCCGCCCGGCACGTACAGGCCGGCGGCATCGATCGAGGTCCAGCGCAGGCCGAGCCGAAGTCCGGCGGCGTCCTCGACCTCAAAATCCTCCGGCAGCTGGCGGGCGTGGAAGCATTCGATCCGCTCGGCGGCCAGCTCCAGCGCGGCACGGGTCTTGGAATCGACGCGCCCGACCGCCGCCTGGACCTGGGCGGGTTCGATCGCCAAGCCGGTCTCGGCCGGGTCGAACCGGTCGAACCGCCGCGTGTAGTCGATCAGCGCTGCGTCGCCGTCGGTCGCGACCTTGGCGATGATCGCGGCGACGACATCGCCGACCTCGGCCTCGGTCTCGCGCTTGGAATTGACCAGAGCCTCGAACGCCTCGGCGAAGCCGGCCTGACCGGTCGCCAGCCTATGCCGCACGCGCAGCCTCCCGGAAGCGGGCGATCAGGTCATTCACCGGATCCGGCCGCGTCTTCAGCGCCGTGCGGTTGACCGCCAGGCGGGCGCTCACATCGGCGATACGATCGATCTCGACCAGGCCGTTGGCCTTCAGGGTCGACCCGGTCTGCACCAGGTCGACGATCCGACGGCACAGCCCCAGATTGGGCGCCAGCTCGAGCGCGCCGTTCAGCTTGATACACTCGGCCTGGACGCCGCGCCGCGCGAAATAGCGGCGGGTGACGTTGGGGTACTTGGTCGCCACCCGAAGATGCGACCAGCGCTGCGGATCCTCGTTGGCGGCAAGCTCGGCCGGCGCGGCGACCGCCAGATGACAGTGACCGACATCCAGATTCACCGGCGCGTAGATCTCCGGGTGGTCGAACTCCATCAGCACGTCCGAACCGGACACCGCAAGGTGAGCGGCGCCGAAGGCGAGGAACGTTGCGGTGTCGAAGCTACGGACCCGGATGATGTCCAGGTGAGGATCGGCGGTCGCGAACTGGAGCTGACGCGCGCCGTCGTCGAAGAACGCGTCCTCCGGTTCGATCCCCGCCCGTGCCATGAGCGGCGCGATCGCCTTCAAAATCCGGCCCTTGGGGACCGCCAGAATAAGCTTGTCGTTCGCGTTCACGACCGTGTCGTCCCGTCCTATGCCTGGTTCCGCCGGCAGCGACCGGACCTACGCCGTACCGTCCTCGTCATGGGACGGCCGAAACACCGTTGGCCAGGGCGTGCCGAGGTCCTCCACGTGACAGGACAGACCCTCGACGTCAAGCCGGATGGTCGATTCGCCCGCGAACACCAGGTCCACGACACCCTCGCCATAGGCGACCTTCAGCAGGTTGAGGATGAGGCCCCGATCGCGACGGTCGATCCCCCTGGTCCGAACGCCGCGAACGCCGTCGAAGCGAATTCCGGTGTGCACGCGCTCGAACGGCGTCTCCTGGTCTTCAATCGGACCTTTGGCCGGCATGCCATCCGGCGCCACCTCCCAGCGGAACCGTCCGGCGACGAGGGCGAAACGCTTCTCCCCCGCCTCGTAGGTCATCTCCGAGACCGGGACCACGGCATCCTGCAGATAGGCGGAGACGACGGTCAGATCCTCGTTGTCCTCCGCCCGCACCCGCAGAGGCCGGTCCCGACGCGTCAGTTCGGCGGGGGGCCGGGCCATCGCCCTACTCCTCCGCCGCCGCGCGTTCGGCGCCGACCCGGGCGATGTCGGCGCCGCAGGCCGACAGCTTGCCCACCAGGTCCTGATAGCCGCGATCCAGGTGGTACACCCGGTTGATCGTGGTCTCGCCCTCGGCCGCCAGTCCGGCCAGCACCAGCGAGACCGAGGCCCGAAGGTCGGTCGCCATGACCTGCGCGCCCTTCAGCCGCTCGACCCCCCGCACCATGGCCGAGGCGTGATGGACGTTAATGTTCGCGCCCATGCGCGACAACTCGGGCACGTGCATGAAGCGGTTCTCGAAGATCGTCTCCGTGATCATCGAGGCGCCGCGGGAGACCGTCATCAGCGACATGAACTGCGCCTGCAGGTCGGTCGGGAAACCCGGATAGGGTTCGGTCATCATGTCGACGCCGAGCACCGGGTCGCCGTTCCGCGCCACCCGGATGCCGCCCTCGACGGCCTCGACCGTGACGCCGGCTTGGCGCAGGGTCTCACCGGCGGAATCGATCAGGTCCAGGTCGGTGTCGGCGAGAATCACGTCGCCGCCGGCAATCGCCGCCGCCATGGCGTAGGTGCCGGTCTCGATCCGGTCGGCGACGACCCGATGGTCGGCCCCGCCCAGTTCCGCCTTGCCCTGGATGTGGATGGTGTCGGTGCCGGCCCCCTCGATCTCGGCCCCCATGGCGGTCAGCAGCCGCGCGAGGTCGCCGATCTCCGGCTCGCGGGCGGCGTTGACCAGCACGGTCTCGCCATCCGCCAGGGCGGCCGCCATCAGGAGGTTCTCGGTGGCGCCGACGGAGACGAACGGAAACGTCACCCGGCCGCCGCGCAGCCGGCCGCGCGGCGCCCGCGCGTCGATGTACCCGGACTCGATCGCGACCTCGGCGCCAAGATCGGCAAGCCCCTTGAGGTGCAGGTCGACGGGGCGGTTACCGATGGCGCAGCCGCCGGGCAGCGACACCTTGGCCTCGCCGAAGCGGGCGAGCAGCGGGCCGAGAACCAGCACCGAGGCGCGCATCTTGCGCACCAGGTCGTAGGGCGCGGTGGTGCTGACGATCCGGGTGGCGTCAAGCGCCATGTCGGCGCCATCGCGGTCGATCCGCACGCCGTGCTGACGCAGCAGGCTGGTCATCGAGGCGATGTCGGCCAGATCCGGGACGTTGGTCAGCCGGACGGGAGCCGCGGAGAGCAGGCTCGCCGCCATCAGCGGCAGGGCGGCATTCTTGGCGCCGCTGATCGGGATGGTTCCGCGGAGCGGATATCCGCCCCGCACTCTGATCTGGTCCATGGATCACGCAATCCGTTGTTTTGCCGGTTCTAGCCGACGGCGGGGGGAGGCTCAAGTGCAGCCCCCCGTGAATGCCCGGCCAATCGGGCGAAACGGTGGCAGTGCAACGGTTAACCGCCCCGGCCGGAGGCGTCGCCCGGACCGTCGGCGGCGGCGCGCGCACGGGTCTGCGCCTTGCGGCGGCGCAGATTCGCCCGCAGGGCCTGCTCGAGGCGTTCGGTGCGCGGGTCCTTTTCGGCGCCGGGGCGGGCAGCGGGGCGGACAGCGGATGCCCCGGCGGGCCGGTCGGAAGGTCGGGCGGCCAACGGGGCGCCGGCATCGGGCTTGTCGGAATCCTGTGCCATCACGGTCTCCGAAGGACGACTGGAAGAGATAATGACTATCACGCGCGATCGGCGGGAGCACGAAAACCACGCTTGCACCCCGCAGACGTCTCTGGCATGTATGCGCCGCCTCGCGGGTCGCCGGCGACTTCTTCGCCCTTTCGACCCGCCCAGGATCGCTGCCGTAGCTCAGGGGTAGAGCACTCCCTTGGTAAGGGAGAGGCCGAGAGTTCAAATCTCTCCGGCAGCACCATCCTCCAAGACTCCCACCGCTGAAGAGCGTACCGGACGGAGGTCGTCCCCTCCACGTCACTCAGAATTCTTGGGCTGACCTGCTCCACGGACGCTGCGTCGTTACATCGAAATATCAGGCAGCATGATCCGCATTGCGGAACAGGCCCGGCCGTGACCGGTTGCCGCCCGCGGCATCTGCGGGCCTAATCGTGGCGTCCCGCCGCCGCGCCGGAACCTCCCGCGTGACCGACCTGCTGATCGACCTGCTGCCGCTCTTCATGTTCCTGACGCTGATGGGGCTGGTGTTCACCAGCTACCCGATCGGCTTCGCGCTGGGCGGCACGGCGATCCTGTTCGGCTTCATCGGCATGGCGCTCGACGTGTTCGCCTTCGCCGAGTTCTTCGTTTTCGTGCCGCGGGTGTGGAGCGTCGCGGAGAACCTGCAGATCATCGCCGTGCCGCTGTTCGTGTTCATGGGCGTGATGCTGGAACGCTCGCGGATCGCCCAGGACCTGCTCGAGGCGCTGCAGTTGCTGCTGCGCCCGGTGCCCGGCGGCATGGCCCTGGCGGTGACGCTGATGGGGGTGATCTTCGCCGCCATCACCGGCGTGGTCGGCGCCTCGGTCATCATGCTCACCCTGATCGCCCTGCCGACCATGCTCAAGGCGGGCTACCGGCCGTCGCTGGCGCTCGGCACGATCGCGGCCTCCTCCACGCTCGGCATCCTGATCCCCCCGAGCATCCTGATCGTGTTCCTGAGCGAGATGATGCAGATCTCCTTCGGCTACCTGTTCGCCGCGGTCATCGCCCCCGGCCTGCTGCTGTCCGGGCTCTACCTGATCTACATCGCCGGCTACGCCTTCCTGGTGCCGGGTTCGGCGCCGCGCCTGCCGCCCCCGGCGGAGGGCACGAGCCGGGCGGCGTTCTGGGGCGTGATGGCGCGCGGCATCATCCCACCGGCGATCCTGATCTTCCTGGTCATGGGCTCGGTGCTGTCGGGGCTGGCGACGATCACGGAGTCGGCGGCGGTCGGCGCCGGCGGCGCGCTGCTGCTGGCCTGGGTCCGCGGCAACCTGACCGGGGAGAAGCTGCGCGAGAGCCTGCACCGCTCCAGCATGACGGTCGGCATGATCTTCGTGCTGTTCATCGGCGCGACCTGCTTCGCCTTCGTGTTCCGCATTCTCGGCGGCGACGAGGTGGTCCACCTGCTGATCGACGCCGCCGACCTCGGCCCCTGGGGCATCCTCATCATGGTGGTCGTGCTGATCTTCCTGATGGGGTTCTTCTTCGATGTGCTGGAGATCATGCTGATCGCCATCCCGATCTTCGGCCCGATCGTCGCGCCGCTGGATTTCGGCCCGCACATCGCCCGGGGCGACGTGCTGTACTGGTTCGCCGTGCTGGTGGCGATTACCCTGCAGACCTCGTTCCTGACCCCGCCGATGGGCCTGTCGCTGTTCTACATCAAGGGCGTGGCGCCCTCCTCGATCACCATGCGGCAGATCTATGTCGGCATCGTACCCTTCGTGCTGCTGCAGATGCTCTGCGTCGCCATCGTCATGGCCTGGCCGGCGCTGGTGACCGGCCTGCCGCACTGGCTGTTCGTGGATTGAGGGGAGAGCAAACTCATGCCCAAAAAAGACCCAGTTGGTAGGCCCCCTCGAGACCCCTTTGCATTGTCTAAGAGTCGCAGATACGCAAATTTTTTTGAGGTTGGAGACAAGAAAGAAAAAGAAATAGCTGTAGCAGAAGAACTTATCATCCATCTTACAAAATGCGGAGAAAAATTTATCCTACCCATTAAAACTGTCTCAGATGACCCTCCCGATGTCGAAATTGAGAACATTAATGGCATGAAAACAGGAATCGAAATAACAGAAATTGTGGACAAGACACACATTGAAATAGCGGAAACTATATTCAGAAAATCAAATTCAGAATACCAAACAGAAATGCGCTGGAACTCAGAGCTACTGGGAAAATATATAGCAAGCAAATTTGATCAGAAAATTGAAAAAATTAGAGAATCGACACACTATACTAATTTCGACCACATCATACTACTATTTTTCTCTGATGAAACGTATATTACTATCGATGTCGTTGATTCCATGTTGCCAAAAATCATTCTTGATGGTGAAGAATTAATTGATCGTGCATTCTTATTGCTAAGCTACAACCCTACTGCTGATCAAAAGCGATTTCCATCAGGTTATCCTGTGTTTCAGCTACCGTTAAAACGTTCATCTATAGGGTCGAAATGACCGTCTCGACCGCCCGCTGGCACCGGCTGCTGCGCCTGGCCGATCTGCTGGAACGGCCGGCGGTCCGGGTCGGCGAGGCGGTGTCGTGGCTGTTCCTGCCGCTGATCGGCATTATCCTGTTCGACGCACTGGCCCGGCGCTACCTGCGGAAGCTCGACTTCGTCATGGAGAGCGACCTGCACTTCTACCTGAACTCGCCGGCCATGCAGGACGCAGAGTGGCACCTCCACACCATCATCATGTTCTGCGCGCTCGGGTATGCCTATGCCTGCAACGCCCATGTCCGGCTCGACATCTTCCGCCCGCGCCTCGGCGCCGCCGGCCGGCTCTGGGTCGAGTTCCTGGGCGGGCTGTTCCTGCTGATGCCCTTCGTCGTGATCTTCGCCGCCGACTGCTTCGACTTCTTCCGGATCGCCTGGGTGCATGACGAGACCGCCGGCGAGACCAACGGCATCGGCGAGCGCTGGTTCATCAAGTTCTTCATCTTCCTCGGCCCGCTGCTGCTGTTCGCCGCCGGCCTGTCGCTGCTGATCCGCCTGGCGGTGCGCCTGTTCGGCTCGCGCGACCTGGCCGGCGCGACACGCACGGACACGATCGTCGACAGCGATTTCTCGGCGTTCAATTGACAGCGCGGCAACCGCGCTGGACGCGTGTTGCGAACTCCTCTAGAGTCACCATATGGGAAATTGTTGATCATCACACCCACATGGGGTGGATTTATGACCAATTCTGTTGCAGAGCCAGCGGCGAATTCCGGCGAGACGGCCGTCAACAAGGCGGTCGTCCGGGCCGCCGACTTTCTCAAGCTCACCCAGGCGGAGCTCGGCGAGATCATCGGCCTGACCAGTTCTTCCGCCTCGCGCTTCGTGAATGGCCAGCAGCCCCTGCGCAAAGGCACGAAGCCTTACCAACTGAGCCTTCTGCTGGTGCGGGTCTTCCGCTCCCTGGATGCCATAAGCGGCGGCGACGAGCGTTACAACCGGGACTGGCTGCGCGCCGACAACCTGGCCCTGCACGGGGTGCCTCTGGAGATGATGAAACGCCCGGAAGGACTGTCCGATGTCCTTGCCTACCTCGATAGCCGGCGCGCCATCGTCTGAGGCTAGGCCCTGGCGCGGCGCGGTCTGGCGTCTGGCCGAGGCACAGCACATCAACGCCACGCGGAAGCTCGTGGACTCGTTCGACGAGCAGAGCGCGTTGGAGGCGGAACTTGAGGGCAGCAAGCCGCCCTATCCTCCGGACTGCGCCGGTCTCCACTTCCTGCTGTTCACCCCGTTCCGCTACCGCGCCACTCCGACAGGCGGGTCCCGGTTCCGCGCGCCCGGCTTCACGCCCGGTGTCTATTACGGCGCCCAGGAGGTGGAGACCGCCGTCGCCGAAGTGTGTCACCACCGCATGCGCACCTTCCGCGACGCACCCGACGTGCAGCCGCCCACCAACCCGTCATCATTCACCGCATTCCGGGTGACCGCCGCGACGCAGCGGGGCTTGAATCTGACGCTGCCGCCCTTCGCCGAACATGCCGGGCTCTGGACCGCGTCGGAAGACTACGGCGCATGTCAGGCGCTGGCGGGTCGGGCCCGCGCCGCGGATGTCGGGGTGATCCTGTCACAGTCGGTCCGCGATCCTTATGGGCGGCTCAATGTCAGCATCCTGACCTGTGCCGCCTTCGTCAGTCGCGAGCCGGAGGCGCAGCAGTCGTGGGAGGTCTGCGCATCCACCATCGATGCCTGGGCAATCCGAGAGTTCCCCAGGCTGGCCCTGGAGTTCGACTGGGCATCAACGTCGAAGCATCGGTCGGCCTGACGGTTCAGGCCGACCGCGCCCCGACTCACTTCATCGGCGAGTGCGCCGGTTTACTTCATCGGCGAGTGCGCCGAGGGGAACCACAGGACGGAGTGCATCTCGTCGAGCATCGGGCCCGCTTCCTTCAGGAACTCCTTCCATTCCGGATCCTGGGCGCAGGCGTTGCGCGCCTCCATGCGGTGCTCGAAGCTGTCATAGGCCCAGATGTGCGAGACCTCGTTCGGCTGCCCCGCCTCGGTGTGGAAGATGCCGACATTCTTCGAGTACTTCTCGCGCGCCGGCTGCACGGCCAGGAACTTCTCCAGCCACGGCTTCGCCTTGCCGACCTTGGTGCGGTAGTAGCGGTACTCGTAGATATGGCCCTCTCCCTCGGGCGGGGTCAGCGGCTTCATCGGGTTCAGCAGCCGGATGTCCTGGCGCAGGATCAGCGGACCGGCGACGGCCAGGTACTTGTTCTTCCAGTCGGCGTTCTCGGACAGTGCGGCGCGGCGATCGGCCCGGTGGTTCAGGTCGTCGTAGGACCACAGGTGATGCACCTGGTTCAGCGCGCCGATCTCGGTCAGCCAGTAGCCTTCCAGCGTACCGTAGTCGTTGCCGCGGATCGGCCGGCCGATCTCGCCGGAATACTTCGCCAGCAGCGGCGCCTGGCCGGCCGGCGTGGTGTAGGTCCTCAACTCGTAGATCATTTCGGTCTCCCCTGTGGCGCCGCCGCGTCCGTGCACCGGCGGCCGGTCGTTCTGTCGGTATCGGATCCTGCCCAGCCCCGCCTTCTGCCGGAAGCGGCGGTTTCGGCACGACAGCCGTCGCCCACCCCGGTTGGCCGCCCCGGTTGGCCGCCCCGGTTGGCGCCCCCCCCGGCTACCCCGGTCGCCCCCTACTCGGCCCTATTCGGCGGCGATCGGCGGGACAGTCTCGTCCAGCGTGCCGCAGGTCCCGGCGACGCGGGTCTGGCGCATGCGCCGACGATAGGCATCGGCATCGTACCCCGCACCCCGGTGCAGGAGGCAGCGGTTGTCCCAGATCACCAGATCGCCGGCCTGCCAGCGGTGGCGGTAGATCGAGGGCGCCCGGGTCGCCTCCTCGAGCAGACCGTCCAGCAGCGCCCGGCTGTCGTCGAAGGTCCACCCCTCGATCTCCTTGGCGTGGGAGCCGATGTAGACGTTGCGCGCGCCGGTCGACGGGTTGGCCCGCACCAGGCGCTGACGCACCGGCGGCAGGGACGCGGCATGCGACTGCGAGACCGCCGCCACCTTCGAGCGCGAGAAGACGTAGTCATGGATGCAGATTAGGGGGTCGATCCGCGCCCGCTCCGCCTCGTCAAGCCGGTAGTAGGCGGCTCGCCCGCTGACGAACTCGGTCTCCCCGCCTTCGTCGGGCACCTCATGCGCCGACATGATCGACACGAAGGTCGGCACCGCACGGAAAGAGCTGTCCGAATGCCACAGGTTGTTGCCGGTCTGGAACACGGTGCGCTGGTGAGCGTTGCCGTATTTGGTGCCGTCCTCCATCACGTTGCCGATGGTGTGGAAGTGCTCCACCTGACCGGTGTTGCCCAGCGTCACGTGGTTCGCCTCGGGCTCGCCGAGCGCGCGGGTCAGCGCGAGCTGATGCTCGTCCTGAAGATGCTGACCCGGAAAGTGCAGAAACGAGTACGCGTCGATCGCCTCTCGGATCTCCGCGACATGGGCCGGATCGAGGGCGTCGGTCAGATCGGGGCCGGTCAGTGTGGCGCCGAACTCCTCATGCAAGGGGGCAATGGTGAATGCCGTCATGGATGCTCCTCCCGCGTGCGGCCCTGTTGCGGGCCATCGTCCTTGGTTGCATCCAGCGTGATGGAACGCCGTCCCGGCCGCAAGACACCGCGTCGCAGCTAGAGATGCTTCGGCTCGTCCTCCCAGCGCGACCCGTTGGGGCCGGTCACCGGGGTCTCGCCGAAATACAGGACGCCGATGGTCATGGCCGCACCGGCGCTGCCGAAGGCCGTTACCGGACAGTGGACGCTCTGATAGGTGCGCCAGGTCTTGTCCACCGCCCATGCCACGTAGCCGTGACGGAATACCGGCCCGGACTTGACGATCGGCCGGCGGAAGGTGTCGATTACCTTGTCACGGGCGCCGCCGTAGTTGCTCTCCAGAACCGTGCCGCCGGTATAGTCGCGGTTCAGGAACCGGGTGATCTGGGTACCGATCATGCGGTAGCGGAAGTCTGTGCCGCCGTCGATCACGTCCATGATGATGACGTGTCCGAACCAGGGAACCAGATCCTCGATCCCGAACTCGGCCCTGTCGGGGATCGACCGTCCCTGGCGGCGCGCCTGCCACAGGTCGGCGAAGGCGCAGACGTCCGGGTGGTTCGACCGGGCGACAACGTCCGAGTTTCGCCCCCAGCCGAGGGCCGCCACTCCCCTCAATAGGCTCTTTGGCGCCATGTACCCTCTTGGCCCGCGCCATCGCTGACGGGCTGCCAATGCAGTCCGCTCCGACCGGGGCTCCATGGTGTACACATACAGTTAAGATACGCCTAAATCGATTGCTGGCATACGGCCCCGCCCGGCATCGCTCCACCGGCCTTGCATGGCGGCGGAAATGCCGCTTCAGTCGGCGCCCGCGCCAGAATACGAAAGCCAGTTCCGCCGTGACCCCCGCCCGAGCGACCCCAGACATCGACCCCCGCCGCATGCTGGTTGATGACCCTGCCGATTCCGCGGCGATGCAGGGTCTCCTCGCCGGCCTCGACGACACCCCGTCGCTGTTCGACTGGGCGCGGCGGGCGACTCTCCACGACACCCTTGGCCCGGTCCCGCTGCGCCGGTTGCTGCTGCGGGCCGGCGCGTTGGATGCGGAAGCGCTCGCACGTTGGGCCGAGGCGGCGCCGCTTCCGAACCGCCACCCGCTGCGGCTGATCGGCACCCTGGTCAAACGGCGGGAACCGCGGCGACGCGCCCAGCCGCCACACCCCGGAACCGCCTTCGTCGACTTCGAGAGGCGCATCGACTGGCTGCGCTTCATTGCGGCCACCGAACCGGTGCCGAGTTCGCTCGCATCGGCGATCGAAGCGACGCTGATCAAGGTCGCGATGTGCCGCGAGTTGCAGGAGGCCGGACTCATCGCGGAAGCCCTGCGGGCCGGGCGCGAGGCGTCACTGTTCAACCGGACCGTCCGGCGCAGGCTGTACGGCGATCAGGGGCGCGGCTTCACATCGAACTGGACCCAGGCGATCGGCCATATGGTGCTGTTCATCCATATGCTCGCGGCGCAGCGTTATGGACTCGCCGACTGGAAGCGCACCTTGCTGGAAGGCGGTCGGATCGCCAACCCCGCCCTGCATGCCATGGCGGAGGCGACTTACGGGACGGTTACCACCTCCAACGCCCCCAGCGTCTACTGCGAGCCGCATGGCAGCCTGCTCCCGGAGGTGGTTGGCGACGAGATCCTCGATATTTTCGAGTTCTGCGGCCGGGTCGACTCGGTGGCCCGGGCCCGCGGCGAGACCGTGCTGCCAATCCCGCCACGGGCCGGCGCCCTGGACCGGTTCCTGACGGCGCACGGACTCGCGGCCGGCGGGCCCTTCGTGACGCTTCACTGTCGGGAGAGCGGGTTCAAACTCAGGGGCCGGCACGGAGCGCGCAACGCGTCGGTTTCGGATTACGAGCCGGCGATCGACGCGCTGATCGACCGGGGATTCACCGTTGTCCGCATCGGCGACCCGTCGATGACACCGCTGCCCCCCCGGAGCGGTCTGATCGACTATGCGCGAGCCCCGGAGAAGTCGGCCGAACTGGACATCCTGCTTCCGGCCCATGCCGCGTTCCACATCGGCACGAGTTCCGGGTTGTCGCTGGTGCCGCTGCTGTTCGGCCGGCCCTGTCTGTTCACGAACTGGTATCCGACCAATCTGATGCCGTGGGGACGCCGCACCCGGACACTCATGAAACGCCTGGTTCGGTGCGATACCGGTGAGGCCGTCACGGACTCGCAGACGCTCTTCACCATCGGGATGGTTACCGACGAGACGATGCTCGAGCACCTCGGTTACTCCCTAGAGGAGAACTCGGCATTCGAAATTCTGGAAACAGTATGTGAATTTATTCACACCATCTCCGAAGGGCGACCCTTCCGGAGTCCGCACCACTTCCTCTACACTTCCGATGGGAGCAGGGTCACGATAGGTGGTCGCGCTGTCCGATAGGACTGCCTTCGCCTCACGAAACACCGCCGCCGAACTCGCATTCCGATACTGCTGCCGGACTTCGAATGCCCGCCGCCACACGGATTTAGCGAGCGTTGAAGATGGGGAACTGGTCAGTCGCGATCGTCGACAGCGGCGTCACGGACGAAACGGAAGCCGTCTACGGTGTCAGCCTCTTCGACTATGACTACTTCGCCGGTGAGACCAACACCGATGGCGGTCGGTTGACCTCGCACGGCTCGCGGGTCGCGACCTCGATCGAGATGACCAACAGCAGTCTGGAGCGGCTCGACCTCCAGATTTCCTCGGACGATGGATCCTCGCTCTCGACCTACGCGATCTACAACGCCCTGCATGACGTCGGCAATCTGGACAACGAAGGCTGGTCCATCGGCGCGGTCAACATGAGCTTTGGCAGTTCCTCCTACTACTGGACGAGCAGCTATCAGAGCCAGATCTCCCTGCTCTACAACCAGGGCGTCTACAGCGTCGCCTCGTCGGGCAACAGCGGGTCGACCACCTATACCGAGTACCCGGCATATCCGGCGCGGCTTTCCTACGTCATCTCCGTCGGCAGCCACGATGGCGAGGGCAACCCGAGCTGGTTCTCGCAAAACTACAGCGGCGGCGTTCACATCCTGGCCGATGGCGAGAACTACCCCGGCCCCGACGACTACGGCACCAGCTTCGCCGCGCCGCAGGTGAGTGCCACCGTCGCCACCGTTCAGGCGCTGGCGGAGGCGAGCACCGGCACGCGGTTGAGCTTCGACGAAGTGATCGAAGTCCTGCAGCAGGGCGGCAACGGCCCGACCTCCGCCGCCGACCCGGCGAACGGTACGACCACCTATTTCCTGCACGATCACGACGGGTCGGTGAACTACGTTCTCGACACCTACGTCGACCCGGTGTTCTCCGGCCTCGAGTACATCGCCACGTACTCCGATATCGAAGCCGCGTTCGGACGCGACGCCGATGCCGCGCGCGACCACTTCGTCGATGCCGGCGTGTGGGAGGGCCGGGTTGTCGCGTTCGACGGCCTGGAGTACATCGCCAGCTACGACGACCTGCGGGCCGCATTCGGTACCGACCGGGAGGCCGGCACCGGACACTATCTGGACTCCGGCCGGTACGAAGGTCGGACCGTCACTTTCGACGCCGAAGCATACCTGAACGCCAACCCGGACCTGGACGCCGCGTTCCACGGCGACCACGACCTCGCCACGCTCCACTACATCACAGCGGGGACGGTTGAAGGTCGGGCAACCGAGGGGGACGCGACGACGGTTACGGTCGGTCGGTCCGCAGTGTCGGAAGGCGCCACCGACCTGCCGCGCTCGACCGCGACGGAGGGCTTCGTCGGCATCGGCCAATCGGTGACGGGATCGATCGGCTACTACGGCGATCGCGACTGGTTCGAGACCGAGCTCACCGCCGGCCAGACGGTGGTGATCGAGGCCCGCGGCGCGTCCAGCGGCGGCGGCAGCCTCTACGATCCCGAGCTCTACGTTCGCGACGCCATGGGCGGCTTCGTGACCTACAACTGGGACAGCGGTCTCGGCTGGGACGCCTATCTCGCCTTCACCCCGTCCGCCAGCGGAACGTATTTCCTGGAGGTCGACGGCTATTCCTACCACACCGGCACCTACACGCTGGAGGTCTCTGGCGCCTCGAACGCGTCGCTGACGGAACTCGCCGCGGGGTTCGACGCGGTCGATCGGTTCGCCGGTTCCTTCGAGGATGTGGAGATCGGCCTGATGGCGGACAGCCCGTCGTCGTCCGGCGATCCGTTCGGCCTGATCTGAGGCCCGCCGTCAGGCGGCGACGGCGCGCACCCGCTCCGCGCCGAACACCACGGTCACCACGGTGCCTTGGTGCAGTTCGCTCTCGAGTTCGACCTCGGCATCGTGCAGCTCGGCGAGCATCTTCACCAGATACAGGCCGAGGCCGGTCCCCTCGGCCTGAGCCAGGGCCGGATTGCGCGAGCGGGTGAACGGCTCCCAGATCGTTTCGCGATCCTCCGGCGAGATGCCCTCGCCAGTGTCCGCGACCGCCAGCGCGAGACCGCCATCGGGCGTCGGGCGCATACGGATCACGGTGCGTCCGCCACGCGGCGTGAACTTCAGGGCATTCGAGACCAGGTTGGTGAGAATCTGCCGGATCGCCTTGGCATCGGCGTACAGCGCCGACACCTCTTCCGGCAGCTCGACCGACAGGGTCACGCCCTTGCGGTCGGCCTCCACGCCGAGCACCGTGCGGATGGAGGCGACCTCGCGGGCCACGTCCACCCAGCTCTCGTTGATCTCGAAACCGCCGCTCTCGATCTTGGAGAGATCCAGCAGGTCGTTGACCAGGGCGAGCAGGTGCTGACTGCTCTCGTGGATGATCTCCGCGTATTCCTGTTCCCGGGTCTTCTCCTGGCCCGGACGGTGCTGCAGTTTCAGGATCTGGGAGAACCCGATGATCGCCGTCAGCGGCGTGCGGACCTCGTGACTGATCCGGGCGAGAAAGGCGCTCTTCGCCCTCGTCGCATGCTCGGCGCGCTGCAGGGCCGACCGCACCTGCTGGTCGCGGGTCACCAGATCGGCATTCGCGTCGGCCAGGTCGCGCGCCCTCGACACCACGGCATGCTGCGCCTGCAGGGCGCGGCTGATGACCACAGCACCGGCCGCGAGCGCCAGGATCAGAAGGACCACCGCCGGCACCGCCAGATCCCGCAGGACCTCGAGCCCGGCGAGGCGGATGTCCCAGTCGAGCGCGGCGACGACGGACCCGTCGGAGCGGTACAGGGTCACCGCATGTTCCGACGCCGCGTCGAGGTCGAACAGCACCCGCATGTTCCGCAAGCCGAACCGCTGGCCGGTTCTGGCGAGCCACTGGTCGTCGACCAGTCGAAGAACGATCAGCAGGGGGCGGGGCCGGCCGCGACGTTCGGCTTCGTCGAGGGCCTCCGGTGTGATCGCCGCGACGCCCGCCACCGCGAGTCCGGCCTCGGTGCGCACCAGACAGGGGACTCCCTGTGCCTCCTCAAGCGAGGCCGCGCGCGCGCGGGAGATGGGGAATTCGAGATCCGCCACGATCTTGCCGGCGTCCGACGGCTCGATGGTCGGCGAACCGTCCTGGCGCCAGAGATAGACGATGCTGCCGTCAGCATCAGTGACGATCGTGGCCGCCGTGCCGAAAGTCTTGGAAATGTAGGCGCCGATGTTCTCATCCGCCCAGGCGTGATCGGGCCGGTCGATCAGATTGACGATGACATCGTCCCAGTACGCATAGTCCTTGGCCAGGATCGCCATATCATGGGTCAGATCCTCGATCGCCGTGATCGCCAGGCGGCTGGACGACTTGGCGACCGTCCGGTCGATCTCGACCACGGCAAGCCAGACCGCGCCGCCGGCCAGTGCGACGGCGAACACCACCAGGGCGGCGACAGGCGCGAACAGCCGCAGGGCGGACGGCATCTCCGCCCGCGCGCGCTTCGATCGGGCGCTGTCACTGCTCGTCACGACCGGCTCATCCACCATTCACCCATGCTGCGACGCTAACACCGGGGCACAGGCCGGCAAAGCTCCGTGCGCTGTGTGAGAAAAGCTACATAATCCGCTCGGCAAGCGGATCCAGGCGACGACCGGCACGGACCGCGTTGCCCGCGCCGCGATCAGGCAAGCCGGTATTCCGACACGAAGTCGGGCCGGAAAGCGAGCCCGTGCCCCGGCCGCTCGGGGGGATGATAGACCCCGTCCCGGGGCAGAATCGGATCGATCCAGGCATCCTCCATCCAGTCCACGTACTCGATCCAATGGGGGTTCGGCGCCGCCGCCAGGAGCTGAACCATAAGCTCCGGAAACAGGTGCGGGGCGACGCGCATGCCCCAGGCCTCGGCCATGGCGGCAATGCGGCGCAGCTCGGTGAATCCGCCGCGCATCACGTCGGGCTGCAGAATCGGGATCTTCGGATGCCGGAAGAACGGGCGAAGGTCGAAACGGGTGAAGTGGGTCTCGCCGCCGACCACGCGAAGGTCCAGCGCATCGGCGATGCGGAAGTAGCCCTCGGTGTCCTCGCAGTCGACCGGTTCCTCGAGCCAGTAAACCCCGTAATCCTGGAACCGCCGGCCGACGGCGATCGCCTGATCCGCGGTCCAGCCCATGTTGACGTCGATGCAGATCTCCACGCCGTCGCCGAGCGCCGAACGCATGGCCGCGACATGGGCGATGTCGGTCCGGTCGTCGTAGAGGTGCCCAGCCTGCATCTTGATCGCCTTGAAACCGCGCGCGACGTACTGCTTGGCCTTGTCGACCATGCCGTCGCCGCCCAGGCCCCGCCAGCACCCCGACCCATAGGCCGGGATCGGCCGCGCCGCCCCACCCCACAGACGGAACAGCGGCAGGCCGGCCAGCCGGGCGGAGGCGTCCCAGAGGGCGATATCCAGCACCGACTGGGCCAGTACCGTGACACCCATGCGCCCGATCCAGTAATTGGCGCGCCACAGTTCCTCCCACAGCGCCTCGACCTCGGTCACGTCGCGGCCGAGGGCGTGCGGGCGGATCAGTTCCTCGATGCAGGTCGCGATGGTCTCCAGCCCGCCGTTCAGGATCTGCAGGTAGCCCATCCCGACGATCCCGCCGGCGGTCTCCACCTCAACGACGATCACCTCGCGAGGCCGGTCGTAGCTCGGCGACCAGCGTGGCGGATCGATCCAGGGTGCCCGCAGCTTGATTACCCGGATATCGGCAATCCGGCGGTCGTTGCCGCTCATCCTCGTTCCTCCCATGACGTCTTTGACGACCAGGATAGAGGGCGGTCGGCGCGGGTCTACCCCCGCACTGACCACGCTGGTACCGTCGCGCGGCGGACCGCGCGCGAAGACCGGTCCGGCGAAGGGATGGGGACGAAGGAGGACATCGCATGAACCAGGCAACCGTGCTGGCCCAGGTGGCGCGGAGCTTCGCCGGACGCCCGGCACTGTCGCTGGGGACGGAGACGTTGTGCGACTACGCCGGTCTTGCCGACCGGGTCGCGCGCCTCGCCGGCGGTCTGCGCGACCTCGGCCTGGCGCCGGGCGACCGGGTGGCACTGATCATGAAGAACTGCCCCGAGTTCTGGGAGTCGCTCTACGCCGTGTGGCATGCCGGACTGGCGGCGGTTCCGGTCAACGCCAAGCTGCATCCCAAGGAGCACGCCTACATTCTGGAGAATTCCGGCAGCCGGGCCTGCCTGGCCACCCCGGATCTGGCGGCCGCCCTCGCCGGGGTCGGCGACGCGGCGCCGGCGCTGGACCACCTGATCGCCACCGACGCCGCCGACTACGCGGCGCTCGCCTCCGGCCGGCCGGTCGCGGTCGCCGACACGGATCCGACGGACCTCGCCTGGCTGTTCTACACCTCCGGCACCACCGGCCGGCCGAAGGGCGCGATGCTGAGCCATCGCAACCTGATGTCGCAGACGATGAACTACCTCGCCGATGTCGACACCATCCTGCCGACCGACAGCATCATCCACGCCGCGCCGATGAGCCACGGCTCCGGAATCTACGGCCTGCCCCATGTCGCCCGTGCGGCCAACACGGTGGTACCGGTGTCCGGCGGCTTCGACGTGGCGGAGACCCTGTCGCTGATCGAACGCTGGCCCGGCGTGACCTTCTTCTTCGCCCCGACGATGGTGACCCGGCTCATCAACACCCCGAACATCGAGCGGGCCGATCTCGCCAACCTGAAGACCATCGTCTACGGCGGCGCACCCATGTACCTGGAGGACGTCAAGCGCGCCCTCGACCTGCTCGGGCCGAAGCTCGTCCAGATCTATGGTCAGGGCGAGGCGCCGATGACCATCACCGGGCTGCCCAAGCACATCTTCACCGACACCGCTCATCCCCGCTACGAAGAGCGGATCGGGTCCACCGGGTTCCCGCGCACCGATGTCGAGGTCCGGGTCGTCGACGCGGCGGGCGCCGACCTGCCGGTCGGCGAGCCGGGCGAGGTGATCTGCCGCGGCGACGTGGTCATGAGCGGCTACTGGAACAACCCGGACGCAACGGCCGCGTCCCTGCGTGACGGCTGGCTTTGGACCGGCGACGTCGGAAGCTTCGACGAGGACGGTTTCCTGACCCTCAAGGACCGCTCCAAGGACGTCATCATCTCCGGCGGCACCAACATCTACCCGCGGGAGGTCGAGGAGGTGCTCCTGCGTCACCCTGCCGTCCTCGAGTGCGCGGTGATCGGTCGGCCGCACGCCGACTGGGGCGAGGAGATCGTCGCCTTCGTGCGCCCGCGGCCGGGCGGATCGGTGACGCCGGAGGAGCTCGATGCGCTCTGCCTCGACAACATCGCGCGCTTCAAGCGCCCGAAGGACTATGTGCTGGTGGACGATCTGCCGAAAAACAATTACGGCAAGATCCTGAAGACTGAACTCCGTCAAAGGGCGGCTCCCGCCGCCGACTCAACCGATCGGACCTCTGCATGACAAACGCGCCCTGGGGCTGCGACAGCGATTATGGCGTGCTGCGCGACGTCGCCCTCCGTTCGCCCGAACACTTCGGCTGGTTCGGCGCCAACTCCGTTGCCCGCGAGACCCTGCGCAAGGGCATCACCTTCGACTCCGGGCTCGCCGCCGAGCAGCATGCCGCCTTCGTGGCCGCGTTCGAGGACGCCGGCGTAACGGTTCACATGGTCGAGGCCGATCCGCACCTGCGCTACCACGTCTACACGCGCGACCCGGCGATCGTGACGCCCTGGGGCGTGCTGATCGGCCAGATGCAGCGCGAGCAGCGCCGCGGCGAGGTCGCGCCGACCGTCCGCTTCCATCAGTCGACCGGTATTCCGATTTGGAACTGGGTGACCGCCGGATCGCTGGAAGGTGGCGATGTGCATCTGCTGCGACCCGGCGTCGCCGCGATCGGCGTCTCCGGCAACCGGACCACGCCGGAGGCTGCCGAACAGGCCAAGGCGTGGTTCGAGGCGGAGGGCTGGGAATGCCGACTCGTGCCGATCGCCGAGCACTTCCTCCACCTGGACCTGCTGATCTCGATGGTGAACGAGAATCTCGCGCTGGTTTGCACCGAGGTGGTCGAGCCGGAGATCGTTAACTGGTTAACAGAGCTGGGGATTACCGCGATTCCAACCTCCTACGCCGAGGCGATGCGCCTGGCCGGCAACTGCCTGTCGCTAGGGGATGACCGGGTCATCTCCTCGGCCGAGGCGGAGGGGGCGAACGCCCAATTGCGCAGCCATGGTATCCGTGTATACGATCCACCCCTGACGATGTTCACGCTTGCCGGCGGCGGGCCGCGCTGTCTTTCCCAGCCGCTCAGGAGGGACCCCGTCAAGACCGCGTGAATGCCGTACGACGGATACCGTCGTACCCGGGCCAGCCTACTGACCATGGTCATGTCGATGTGGATCAACCGTCTGGATAGGACAGTCGTCCGGAAATGACATCGAAGAACCGCAGGATCGACCGCTCGTCCTTCTCCGAACTGGTGAAGAAGCACGAGAGATATCTCGAGAACCCGAAGACGGGCGAGCGGATCAATCTTGTCGATGCGACGATGACCGGCATTCAGGCCACGGATATCGACATCCACAACTCCGCCTTCACCGGAGCGATCTTCATCAACTGCTCGTTCTGGCGGGTGAACTTCCAGGAATCCAATTTCGAGCTCTGCGACATGAGCGTGTGCACGTTCGAGGGATCGAACATGCGGAACGCCGGCATGCGCGGCGTGCGGATGAAGGGTTCGAACATGAAGAAGGTCGACCTGAGCGGCGCCGACATCGGCCCGGCGACGTCGGCGATGGCCGGTCAGCAGGAGAGCGCCGACCTGAGCGACGTCGACCTCGAACGGGCTCAGTTGCGCAAGGCCTTCCTCGCCGGCGCCAACATGCGGCGCGCCAACCTGTTCGAATGCAATCTAGAAGGGGCGATCCTCAAGGACGCGTCCCTGGAGGACGCCAACCTGTCCGGAGCCAACCTGAGCGGAGCCGATCTCAGCGGGGCCAAGCTGAAGGGCGCGCACCTGCGCAACGCCAAGCTGACCGGCGCCAACCTGACCGGCGCCGACCTGGAAGGGGCGAAGGGGTTCTTCGGCCTGTCCACCTTCGACAAGGGGACCCAACGCAAGCTGACGTCCCATATCGACTGGGTCATGAGCGAGGGGCGCAAGGGCCAACGGGCGATCCTCAAGGGCGCCAAGTTCTTCAAGAAGGATCTGTCCTACATCGAACTCACCTGTGCCGACCTGTCCGGCGCGGACCTGCGGCACTGCAACCTGACCGGCGCCTATCTGGCCGGGGCGGATCTTCACGGCGCCGATCTGACCGGCGCCGTCATGACCGAGGCCGACCTGCGCGGGGCCGACCTGACCGGAGCGGTCATGGAGGATGTCGACCTGAGCGACGCCCAGACCAAGGAACTGATCGTCAAGTCGCGCAACGGCACGACCAAGCTGAAAACCCGGATCGATGCCTGACCGGGCGACCCTCGTCCCAACACCGCACCGTAACCGACGAGTATCCGACAGAACCCGTTTCTGATCGGTCGAATTCGCTTAACAGAGCCGCAATTGCTCGATAATGCGTCAGGAGTCGACTATAGAGTCGCGGAACGGGTCAACTTCGAGGCGACCGGATGAGTGAATTTGGCATTTTCGAGAAGCGGCAGATCAAGGCTCGACAGGTGATCACCCGCCGGGGCGATCCGGGCAAGCGGGTCTACCTCCTGCTCGAAGGTTCCGTCCAGGCATCGGGTGGCCAGGCCGGCGGCGAGGTGCTCGAGGCCGGAGCCATGTTCGGCCGCCTCGACCTGCTCACGGGGGAAGACGGCGGCGCCTACACCGCGACGACGACGGCACTGACCGACGCGACCCTGATGTTCGCCGACGCGACGCAGCTCGCCGGCGAGATCGGCCAGGCCAGTCCGACCGTCAAGGCCCTGCTGCGGGCGACCGTGAAGGCATTGGCATGAGCGACGGCGGCGCGGATCGGAACCACGAGCCGACCGTCGAGCGCCGCCACAGCAACCGCGTGCCGGTCGACGGGTACGAGTTCCGGACCGACGACGGGACATACACCGTCATGGATCTGTCGATCGGCGGCATGCGTCTCGCCTTCGCGGAGGATGTGCCGCCGGTGGTCGTCGGCGCCGAGCTGCGGGGCACGCTGGCCGGCGGGATCGCCTCCCCGCTGGATCTCACCGTCCGCACGATCTGGGTCGACGGCAAGGCGCGCTGCGCCGGCTGCACGTTCCCGGTGCTCGGCCGCAACATCGCCGCCGACCTGCTCGAGATCCTCATTTGAGGCGCGATCGGTCCAGGTCGAAACGATCTGATCCCTGAAACGCCTTCAATTCACTCTTCGATCATCCGTTCCAGCGTCTCCAGGCGGTCGGCCTCGGCCGGTGGCTTGTCCCACCGGATCCGTGCGATGCGCGGAAAGCGCATGGCGACGCCCGATTTGTGCCGGGTCGAGCGGTGGACGCTGTCGAAGGCAACCTCGAGCACCAGGCCCTGACGGACCTCCCGCACCGGGCCGTAGCGTTTCACCGTGTGGTCGCGCACCCATTTGTCGAGCTGTTTCAGCTCTTCGTCGGTGAATCCGAAATAGGCCTTCCCGACCGGCACGAGTTCTTCGTCACCGGTCTCAGCCAACCTGCGCCAGGCGCCGAAAGTGTAGTCGGAGTAGTACGAGGAGCGCTTGCCGTGGCCTCGCTGGGCATACATCAGCACCGCATCCACCGTCAGCGGGCCGCGCTTCCACTTGTACCAGTGGCCCTTCGGGCGACCCGCGACATAGGGCGAGTCGCGGCGCTTGAGCATCAGCCCTTCGGTGGAGGTTCCCCGCGCCGCGAGACGCAGCCGGTCCAGGTCCTCCAGGTCGGCGAACGCCACCAGGTCGGAGACGTCCATGCGCCGCGGCGATTCGCGGGCGAAGAACGCCTCCAATCGGCCGCGCCGATCGTCGAAGGGCAGCGCCCGCAGGTCCTCGCCGCCGTCGAAGAGGATGTCGTATAGGCGCACGAAGGCCGGGTGTTTCCTCAGCATCGCCGCCGACACGGTCTTCCGGTTCAGCCGCTGCTGCAGTTCGTTGAACGGCCGCACCGCGCCGTCGACGACCACCAGGAGCTCGCCGTCGAGCACCCCCTCGAACGTGACGTGATCGAGCACATCGGGAAAGGTCGCGCCGATGTCGTCGCCCGTGCGGGAGTAGAGCCGCGCCTCGCCGCCGCGTGACGCGATCTGCACGCGGATTCCGTCCCACTTCCACTCGGCTCGATATTCGGTGGGATCGAGGCCGTCCGCCTCGCCCTCGTCCAGAGGGTGAGCCAACATCGGCGGACGGAAGATCGGCCGATCCTCCAGGTCGGGGCGCGGACCACGGCCGTCGATCCAGGCAAACAGCTCTCCGTAGGGCGGCTCCAGTCCGTGCCAGAGCTCCTCGATCTCGGCGGGATCGATGCCGCCGTATTCGGCCAGCGCCACCTTGGCGAGCCGGGCCGACACGCCGACCCGCAATCCGCCGGTGATTAGCTTCAGCAACGCCCAACGGCCGGTCGCGTCGAGCGGGTCGAGCCAGGCCTCGATCACATCGGCCGCCTCGGCGCGCGTCGCGGTCCGCAGCGTCTCCACCACCTCGGTCAGCGTCGGCCAGCCGCGGTTGGTCGCCCGCTCCGGCCAGATCAGCGCGGTGGTCTCGGCCAGGTCGCCGACATAGTCGTACGACCATTCGAATAGCACCGGGTCGACACGGCGCATCGCCAGTTCGCGCACCGCCCCCGCCTTCACTCCCCGGAAGCCGAGCCCGCCGGTCAGGGCGGCCATGGCCCAGCCCCGGTCCGGGTCCGGTGCCGAGCGGAAATAGGAGACGATCAGCGCCAGCTTGGCGTTGCGCGACGGCGTGTAGATCAGCCGGTCCAGCAGGTCGGCGAAGGGTTTCACGGCCCCGCCCCCGTCACTGTCCCTCCTCCTCGTAGCCGACCAGCGCCAAGGCCCGCGCCCGATAGCCCCGGGCGGCGGCGGCGTGCATGAGCGCCTCCTCGCGGCCATGGGTGATCCAGATCTCCGGCGCGCCGACATCGTCGAACGTGTCCAGCAACTCGTCCCAGTCGGCGTGATCGGAAATGATGAGAGGCAGTTCGACCCCGCCCTGTCGGGCGCGCTGACGCACCCTCATCCAGCCGGAGGCCATGCACACGACCGGGTCCGGCAGGCGTCGTCCCCAGCGATCGACGATGGCCGAAGGCGGCGCGATGACGATCTCGCCCTTGAACTCCTCGCGCGCCACGCCCTTGGTGCCGGCTGTGGCGGGGAGCAGCGTCCCGAGGTCTACCCCGTGGTCGCGGTACAGGTCGCACAGCGCCAGCAGGGCGCCGTGAATGTGGATCGGGCGCCGCCAGCCGGCCTCCCGAAGCAGAGCGATCAGGCGCTGCGCCTTGCCGAGCGCATAGGCGCCGATGACGTGACAACGCTCCGGGAACAGCGCGACGCTGTCCAGCAGCTTGGCGATCTCCGCCCGGTCATCGGGATGTCGGAACACCGGCAGGCCGAAGGTCGCCTCGGTCACGAAGACGTCGCAGGGCACCGGCTCGAACGCCGCGCAGGTGGGGTCCAAGCGGCGCTTGTAGTCGCCGGAGACGACAATCCGCGCCCCCCTGTACTCGAGGCAGACCTGGGCACTGCCCAACACGTGGCCGGCCGGATGCAAGGTGACGGTGACCTCGCCGATCCGCTGCACCTCTCCGTAGCCGAGAGCCTGACGGTTCTGCTCCGGCTCGGCGCCGTAGCGCGCGGCCATGATCGCCAGGGTCTCGGGCGTGGCGGCGACGGCTCCGTGGCCGGCACGGGCGTGGTCGGCGTGACCGTGGGTGACGACCGCCCGGTCGACCGCACGGGTCGGATCGACATGGAAGCCGCCGGGGACGCAGTACAGGCCCTCCGGGCGGACCTCCATCCAGGTCTGTGGGTGGGGGGCGGCGATGGCGCACATGGCCCGAAGGGTAGAGCGCTCCGCCAGCCGGTCAATCGCCGTGGGTGCCGGCGCTCACTCGTTGTCGAGTCGCGCCTTGCGTCCCAGATAGCCGCCGTGGTGGCGGACGCCGTATTGCTCGCGCGTCACGCCCTTCTGCTCCATCAGGGTGAGCGTGAGGGAGTCGGCGATCGCCCCCATGGCAGCGATCGAGGCCGACGGCGTGAGGCCGAGGGGACACGGCTCCTCGATCACGCCCATGTCCAGGACCACCGTCGCGCGGTCGCGCAGCTCGCTGTCGGGGTGCGACGTGATGGCGATGATCGCCCCGCTCTCGTTGATGTGGCGCGCCATGTCCACGCACTCCAGGACCTCCCGGGTCTTGCCGGAGGTGGAGAAGGCGATCAGGCAGTCGCCCTCCTCGATCTGGCCGAGATCGCCGTGCGAGGCCTCGCTCGGGTGCAGGTAGAACGCCGGGGTCGCGGTCGAGGACAGGGTGGCCGCGAAGCGCCGGGCGACGAACCCGGCCTTGCCCATGCCGACGGTCACGATCTTGCCGTCGCATTCACGCATCAGGGTGAGAGCCCGCTCGAAACTGTCGTCGACGGCGATCGAGCGGATCGCCGCGGCCTCGGCCTCGAGGATGGCGCGGATACGGTCTTTGGCGGTCATTGGGGAACTCCGGTCGGGGATGCGACAGGCTTTAGGCGCATCGCCGTCCGGAGGCAAGGGGCCGCTCGGGAGCCGGCCCGCGACGGGGTCGCGCGGGCCGGCCGAGCGATCAGGCGGTGCGGACCCGCTGCATGAACTCGCCGACGCGGGAAGAAAGCCGCTCGGACTGGGTCGAAAGCTGGCCGGCGGCCTCCAGGACTTCGCCGGCGGTCTCGCCCACCCGGTTCGTCGCCTCGGTGACGTTGTTGATCGACGACGAGACCCGTTGCGTGCCCAAGGCCGCTTCCTGGGTGTTCCGTCCGATCTCCGAGGCGGCGGCATTCTGTTCCTCGATCGCGGAGGCGACGGCGGTCGAGATCTCGCGGATCTTCTCGATGCGCTCGTTGATGTCGTTGATCGAGGCGACGGCACTGCCCGTCTGCTCCTGAACTCCCTGAATCTGAGCCGCGATCTCCTCGGTTGCCTTGGCGGTCTGGGTCGCCAGGCTCTTCACCTCGGAGGCCACGACCGCGAAGCCCTTGCCGGCATCCCCGGCCCGCGCCGCCTCGATGGTCGCGTTCAACGCCAGCAGATTGGTCTGTTCGGCGATGCTGGTGATCAGATTCACCACCTCGCCGATGGCCTCCACCTTCGACGCGAGCCCCTTGATCTCCCGGTCGCTCGTCTCGGCGGCACCGACGGCCTGCTCCGCCGCGGTGGTCTGGTTGCTCATCTGCTGGCTGATCTCCGTGATCGAGCTTCCGAGCTGTTCGGCCGCCGCCGCGACGGTTTCGACGTTGTTCGACGCCTGTTCGGCGATGGCCATCACCATCGATGCCTCCGAACTCGCCTGCTCGGACGACGACGTCATGGACTCGGCGGCATCGTGCATGGCGGAGGCGGCGGAGGAGACCGAGCGGACAACCTCTCCGACGCTGGCCTCGAACTCGTCCACGAGGCTCGTCAGCGCAGCCCGCTTCTCCGCCTCTGTCCGACGCTCGTTCTCCTCCTGGCTGTCCTGGAGGGCCAGCTTCTCCTTCGCATTCACGCGAAAGACCTCGACGGCCTCGGCCATCCCGCCGATCTCGTCGCCGCGGTCGCGGTAGGGAACCTGGATGTCGACCTCGTTGTTCGCGAGCCGACGCATGACCTCCGACAGCGCCGGGATCGGCCTCAGCATGGCGCGGAAGACCAGCAACGCCAGCAGGATGCCCACGACGGTCGCAGCCAGAATGGCAATGCCGAGGGACTGCGCGATCTCGTACAGCACCGCCTCGATCCGTTCCTTCTGAACGCCGGCGTAGAGAATGCCGATGATCGCCCCGCCGTCCGAATAGATCGGCTGGTAGACCGTATAGTACGGGATCGACAGGATCACCGCCTCGCCGAGGAAGGTCTTGCCCGCCGTCACCACGGGATAGACGGCGCCGTTCTGGCCGAGGGGCGTGCCGACCGCGCGCGAGCCGTCCGGCTTGATGATGTTCGTGGTCCGGCGCCAGAAATCCTTGGTCTCGGGATCCCACGCGAACACCGTCGCCGTTTCGCCGGTCATCCGACCGATGCGATCGATCATGTCGTGGGTCTCGAAGGCCGGGAGCGCCGGAGCGGAGATCCGCCGCACCGTTCCGTCCGAGCCATATCTCACCTTGAACTCAGGGTAGTGCGCCGAGAGCTCCATCGCGGCGACACGCAGGCTCGCGTCCTGACGGCTGATCGCCTGGCGGCTGATGGACCCGTCGACGGCGCTGATTGCCGCGTAGGTCACCGCCACCGCCAGCAGGACCAGCAGTCCGACCGTGACCATGCACGCCTTGGTCGTCAGTCGAAGTTTCGTGAACACCGCGAATGCCATTGTCCGAGCCTCCAGCACAGTTCCAGCCGGAAGGTTGGGCCTTGACTCTTAATTCTGGATTAATTTCGAGAAAGACCCCTAAAAATCACCCGTTAACCCAAATCAAATAGAGAAAATATTCACAGCATATCACTCATTCAAACCAAACAGTCCAACAACCAAAACCGAAAGTAGTATATTGTCTCAGCGTTGCGTCGTTTTCATCGGATGAACGCCTTCGACGAACGTGGCATTCCAGGTCCGCGTGCCGTCGAGTTCCCCATCGCAATAGGCCCATGCCCCGAGCATGCGAGCATCGCCTTCCAGATGGAATTCCACCCGCCCCCAGGCGTCCGTTCCGTCGCGATCCGACCGGCAGGGAGCGTCGGACCTCGCCTGCTGCCAGTAACCGGCGATCAGGCGAAGGTCGGTGTGGAAGGTCGCAACGATCCGACCGTCGAACTCCGGGTAGAGCCCCGTCACGGAGCCGTCCTCGGCGACCGTCAGGGTCAGCGGCCCGTAATCGGAGGACCACCGGCTCTCCGCATCGCGCGAACCGGTCAACCAGCCGGTGGCGAACGCGATGGCGATCGCGGCCCCGGCAACAGCGAGGACTATCGGCAGTCGGCGTCGCATTATTCCTTCCTGCCCGAACGCTGCCGCTACGTGAAGTTAACGCGTGCCTCGCCGAGATGCTCGAAGCGGATCAGGACCTCGGCCGGCTGGGTGAAATGCACCGTCTTGACCACGCTGCCGAGCATGACGAACGCGCCCGCCTTCAACGGCTGCCCCAGGGCGACGCGGTGGTTTGCGAGCCAGGCCAGCGCCTCCATCGGATGGCCGAGAATGTCACGCCCCTCCCCGGTGCCGACACAGACCTTGTCGACATACATGGCCCCTCCGATCCCGTCGAGATCGAGCGCCTGCCAGTCCTCCAATTCCGGGCCGAGCACGGCGCCGGCATTGAAGAAGTCGTCGGCGATCAGCACCGGCGCCGACAGCGACGGGAAATGGGTGTAGCGGTCGTCCACCAGTTCGATCCCCGGCATCAGCGCGGCGACCGCCGGGCGGACATTGGCACGGTCGTAGGGGATTCCGGTGGCCGGCAGGTCGGCGCCGAGACGGGCAACGATCTCGCACTCCACGCCGATGCGGTGGAACCGGGCCAGAGGCAGTTCGGCCATGTGCGCGAAGACCGTGGTCTCGAACACCTCGCCGGCGCAGGGGTGGTCGATCTTCAGATACGCCTGCATGACCGCCGTGGTGCAGCCGATCTTGTGACCGATCCGTGGACCGAACCCGGCACGCTCCAGGCGGTCGTGCAACTGCGCCTGGACCGCGTAGCCGTCGGCGATTGATGCCGGCTCCAGGGCGTCCGGCGGCTGCGGTGTGGCGGGGCCGCCGGTGCGGGCCCGAACCAGGAAGTCGGCCAGTTGCCCCTGCTGATCGGGCGTCATGCGTTCCGCCGCTCCTGCAGGATCGTCGCCGCGGCGTCCGCGAGCACCTGGCAGCCGATGGCGATATCGCCGCGGTCGCTGTCCTCGGCGAAGTCGTGGCTGATGCCGCCGATCGACGGAATGAACAGCATGGCGCAGGGCAGCTTCTCGCTGATGATCATCGGGTCGTGGCCGGCGGCCGACGGCATCGACTGCCACTTGCCGGGGACCGTCGCCTCGGCGGCGGCGGCGATATGCCGCTGGAAGCCGTCATCCATGTAGGACGGCACGATCGGCAGTCGCGCCCGCGCCGCCTCGACCCGGATACGGCCGCGGGCGTCGATCTCGGCGGCGATCGATCCGGCGATCTCCTCGAAACGGTCGAGGATGCTCTCGTCCTGGTCGCGGAACTGCAGGTCGAGTTCAGCGTAACCCGGCACGATCGAGGCCGCGCCCGGCTCCACCTTCACCCGCCCCATGGTCCACACCGTGCGCTCGCCGGCGACCTTGGGAAATTCCTGGTTCACCCGGTGGGCGAGTTCGTACAGGGCGGTAGCCGCGTCCTTGCGCCGGGCCATGGTGGTGGTGCCCGCATGGTTCTGCTCGCCATGGAACCTGAACCGCATCGCGCGGATCCCGACGATGGCGGTGACCACGCCGATGTGCTGTCCGGCCTCCTCCAGGTAGGCGCCCTGCTCGATATGCGCCTCGAGATAGCCGAGATAGCGGTTCTCCTCGATGCGCAGGCGCGGCACGTCGGTCAGCCCGGCCGCGGCGATGGCATCCGTCAGCCTGGTGCCGTCGCGACCGGTCGCCGCCGCCTCCGCGGCCGGATCGAGGGTGCCGCACCAGGACCGGCTGCCCAGGCAGGACAGGAACGACCCCTCCTCGTCCTGCCAGGAGACGACGTCGACGGCGAGGTCGGCGGTCTCCGGATCCTCGGCCAGGGCGCGAGCGATCTCCAGTCCGTAGACCACGCCGAGCGCGCCGTCGAGCCAGCCACCGCGGGGCTGAGTGTCGGAATGACTGCCGATCAGCAGCACCGGCCCCGGCTTGGATGTCCTGCCGAGGACGTTGCCGACGCCGTCGATCGTGGTGTGAAGACCGGCCTCCTCGAACCGGCGCTTGAGCCAGCGCCGCGCCTCCATGTCCTTGTCGCTGAGAGCGGTGCGCACGACGCCGGTCTCGACGCCGCCGATGGTGCGCAGGTGGTCCAGGTCGGCGAGCAGGCGCTCGGCATTGATCTTCGGCATGTGGTCCTCCAGATGGGCAGGTCGTTCGGCCCGGACAGACGGCGCGGCGCGCGTCAGGCCGGATCGCTGCGGCGCACCACATACCGGTAATACATCGTCGCCCCGGTGGTCGAGAGGGTGATTGTCTCGTCCGCCTGCCAGCCATGCAGCGAGAACGAGTTGCAGACGATCACTGCCCCGTCGGGCAACTCCTGCAGCTTGCGCGACAGCGGCGCCATGGCGCCGATCATCAGATAGCAGGCGATCGCCTGAAATCCGGACAGGTCCTCGCGCAGGAAATCGACCCGCCGGTACTCGAGGTTCGGCCGCGGCCGCAGGCGCAGCCGCAGACAGGAGACCCAATACGGGATCGGCGACAGCTCGAAGCCGACCACCCGGTTGTCCGGGTAGCGGTCGGCCAACGCCTCGGCCAGCGCCCCCCACCCGGATCCGAGATCGGCGATCGGCCCGTCGATCCGGTCCGGAAGCAGGTGCAGCAGCGCCTGTCGCCCGGCCGAACTGGACGATTGCGGCGGCACCCCGGTGCGGACGGCGTAGACGACGATCAGGGCCACGCCCGAGAGCAGGACAAGCAGAAGCACCGCTTCGAACGGCGACACGGACGCCGCGCCCAGGACGCTGTCGACCCAATCGGTCACCCTACTGGCCTCCCGCCGGTACTGCCGTTACGCTCTGCGACTTCTAGTCCGCCTGCCCCCCACTGTCGACATTCCGGAGGATCAATGCTCGCCATCGATGTGGAGCCGGACAGCTTCCATGTCCTCGACGACCTCAACGCCCGACTGGTCGCCGACAACGTGGCCAAGGCGCCGGACTGGGGCGGAATGCCGTTTCTCGTGACCGCCCGCGATGCCGGCGGCGCGCTCGCCGGTGGCCTGCGCGGGGTGCCCAATATGGGCGCGTGCGAGGTACGGGCGCTGTGGGTCGAGCCGCAGGCGCGCGGTGGCGTCGGCCGGCGGCTGATGGAAGCCCTGAGCGCGGAAGCGGTGCGCCGCGGCTGCACCATGCTGTTCCTCGACACCTACGTCTTCCAGGCCCGCGGCTTCTACGAAAAGCTCGGCTTCGCGGTGTTCGCCGAGCTCGACTACCCCAACGGTACCCGGCGGTTCTGGATGAGGAAGATGGTGGGCTAGCCGCACCGGCCGCGCCCCGTGCTACCCTGTCCTCCCGCCGACCGCACCGCAGCCGCGCCATGTCTCTCGCCGAACGCCTGACCGGGCTCAGTGCCCGCGACAACGCCCCGATCGCCGTCGTCGGCCTCGGCCACGGAGCGACGCATTGGGTCGCCGCCACCTTCTACCTGCTGCTGCCGAGCCTCTCGACCGCGCTCGGCCTCGACTATGCCGCCACCGGGCTGCTGGTCTCGGTGCTGCACGTCAGCGCCTTCCTGGCCAATTTCGGGTCCGGACCGCTGACCGACGTTACCGGACGCCGGGTGGCGCTGCAGGTCCTCTCGCTGCTGCTCGGCGCCGCGGCGCTGGCCGCCCTCGGCCTGGCCGGCGGGCTGCTGACCCTGGCCGCCCTGGTGGCGGTGATCGGCGTGTCCAACAACCTCTGGCACCCGCCGGCGATCAGCTATCTCTCGGCGCGCTTTCCGGGCCAGCGGGGCTGGGCGCTGTCGGTGCACGCGCTCGGTGCCGGGGTCGGCGACGCGGTGGCGCCGCTGATGGCCGGCGCGATGCTTGCCGCCCTGTCTTGGCAGGGGGTGGCGCTGTACTCCGCCCTGCCGGTGGTCGCCGTCGCCGCGGCGATCGCCCTGTTCCTCGGCCGCGCACCGGCCGCGAGCCACGGCGCCGGCGGTACCGGCATGGGGGTCTCCGACTATCTCGCCGGCCTAGCCGCGGTGGTGAAGGATCGGGCCGTGCTCGGCCTCTGCCTGATGTCGGCGTTCCGTTCGATGACCCAGAACGGGCTGATGGTGTTCCTGCCGCTCTACCTGGCCCACGAGATGGCGGTGTCGCCGCTGGTCCTCGGCATCGCCCTCGCGGCGCTGCAGGCGGGCGGCCTTGTGGCGACGCCGGTCGCCGGACGGCTGTCCGACAGCATCGGCCGGCGCCAGGTCGTGCTGGCGGGTCTCGGCGTGTCGACGCTGGCCATCGCCGCGCTCACCCTGCTGGGCGACGAGGTGTCGTTCATCGCCGGCGTCTCGGTGCTCGGCTTCGCGCTGTACGCGATCCGCCCGGTCGTCCATTCCTGGATGATGGACCTGACGCCGACCCATCTCGGCGGTTCGGCCACAAGCCTGATGTTCGGGGCGCAGACCGGGCTGTCGATCCTCGCCCCTGTGGTCGGCGGGATCGTCGCCGACGCCTACGGACTGGTGGCGACCTTCTACGTGCTGGCCGGCACCATGCTCATCACCAACCTGCTGGCCTGCCGCCTGCCGGACACGAAGCGGGCGGGGTGATCCGCGCCCCCCTGGGTCCCGGATAGCGCATTGCTCTTCCGGGACCCAGGGGAGGCGACGGACTTCTTCAGACCGCCCCCGGATACCAGCTCGGCGGGCGTTTCTCGAGGAAGCTGGCCAGCCCCTCCGCCGCCTCGTCGCTCTGTCGCTTGAGCGCATGCTCCTCGACCAGTTCCGAGAAGTGCGAGCCGGACAGGTCGAGCCCCGCCTCGATCAGCGCCCGGCGCTTGGTCTGGGCCAGCGCTTCGGGCGCGCTCATCAACAGGTTGTCGATCACCGGCGCCGCCGCGTCGTCCAGACCGCCCTCCGGACAGACCTGGTGCACCAGCCCCATCTCCCGCGCCGCCTCGGCCCCGAAGCGTTCGCAGGTCAGGGCGTAGCGGCGGACGTTGCGCACGCCCATCGCGGCGTTCAGGTGCGGCACGATGATGCCGGCCATCACCCCCCAGCGCGCCTCGGTGATCGAGAACACCGCGTCCTCGCTGGCGATGACGATGTCGGCCGCCGCCGCGATCCCGGTGCCGCCGCCGAAGCAGCCGCCGTGGATCAGGGCCACGGTCGGCTTGGCCAGTTCGGTCAGGCCCTGGATGGCACTGGCCGTGCGGCGCGACACCTCGATGTTCTCCAGCGGACTGAGCTGTCCGATCTCCTTGAGCCAGGACAGATCGGCCCCGGCCTGGAAGTGCCTGCCGTTGCCACGCAGCACCACGACCCGCACCGCGTCGTCGGCCGCCAGCGCCTCGATGCCGTCGATCAACGCCTCGATCACGGCGCCGTTGTAGGCGTTGTTGCGCTCCGGCCGGTTCAGGGTGACCGTCGCCACGCCACGGGCGTCGACGGAGCTCAGAACCACGTCGCTCATATCGGGTCTCCGTTGAGGGTGGCGGCCAGCTGGCGGCCGAGCCCCGAGATCAGGTCCCGGGCCTTGCCGACCATCCGGTTCTGCCCCATCGAGCCGTGGATGATCCCGGCATGCTCGGTGTGGGACGCCTCGACGCCCGCCGCCTTCAGTTTGTCGAAGAAGCGCCGCGAGTCGTCGCGCAGGACGTCGACCCCGGCCGACTGCAGGAAGCAGGGCGGGAAGCCGCTCACGTCCGCCTTCATCGGCAGGGCGCGCGGATCATCGTGGTCGGCCGGGCCGTTCAGGTAGTGGGCGAAGTACGCCTTCATATCCGCCGTGGTCAGGCCCCAGGCGCCGCCGCCGAACGTGCGGTAGCTCGGCGTCTCGAAGTCGTCATCGAACACGCCATAGACCAGGCCGAGCGCCCGGACCGGCGAACCGCCGCGGTCGCGCAGCGCGACCTCAGCCCCGACGGCAAGGTTGGCGCCGGCGCTGTCGCCGCCGAGCGCGATGCGGTCGGAGTCGACCGACCAGTCGGCCCCCGCCGCCCGCACGTGGTCGATGACCGCGACGACCTCGTCGATCGCGCCCGGGAACTTGACCTCAGGCGCCAGCGCGTAGTCGACGGCGGCGACGACGCAGCCCGACGCGAGGGCCAGCAGGTGCATCGACCGGGCATGGGTCTCCAGCGAGCCGACCACCCAGCCGCCGCCGTGCAGGTAGACGATGACGGGCAGGTTCTCCCCGTCCGTCGGGTAGAGCAGGCGGACCGGCACGTCGCGGGTCGGTCCCGGCACGCTGGTGTCGACGATGCGGGCCATGGCCGGCCGGTCCTCGTTCCACCACTTGCGGTCCAGTTCCATGCGTTCCCGCGCCTGTTCCGGCGTCAGCACCGAGCGGTCGGCGGCGAGGCCGTACTCCATGGCGATCTCCGCCGAGCGGGCCATCGCCCGCCGCATGTCCGGGTCGACCCAGATCTCGTCGTCGGCCACGTCTTCCTCCTGTCTGTCGGTCTACCACTGTCCCCGGTCGGGGGAGCGGTGCAACGGCCCGCCGGGCGCAGTGAGGTCCCAGCCGGTCAGCGTGCGGTCGCCGTGCACGGCGCGCCAGGACAGCATACGCTCGGCATAGACGGCTCGGATATCCCGATAGTCCTCGTCGTCGGCCCGGTTGTCGAGTTCCTGCGGGTCGCGGCCGAGATCGAACAGCAGCGGCGGCAGACCGGAGAAATGGACGTATTTGTAGCGGTCGTCGCGAATCACGGCGAGCTGGCAGGAGTCGAGTGGCAGGCCCAGCGCCCGCTCCGCCTCGCCGCTGGCGGTCTCGCGGAAGTCGTACTCCCAGTGGGCGGCGTTGCGCCAGGTCTCCGGCACCTCGCCGGACAGGAACGCCAGCAGCGAGCGGCCGTTCATCGCCGGCGGCCGGGCGACGCCGATCGCCTCCAGGATGGTCGGCGCCACGTCCACCGCTTCGGTGATCGCGTCGACCCGCCCGAACACCGGCGCGCCCGCCGGTTTGACGATCAGCGGCACGCGATAGGCGCCGTCGAACCAGCCGAGCTTGCCGAACAGATAATGGTCGCCCAGCAGCTCGCCGTGGTCGCTGGTCACCACGATCAACGTGCTGTCGTAGTCCCCACGCTCCTTCAGCGCCGCCATCAACCGGCCGACCTGGGCATCGACCTCGGCGACCATGCCGTAATACACCGCCCGGATCGTCAGCACCGCCTCGTCGGCCAGGTCGGCGACCAGCCCCGGCGCCTCGTAGACGAAGTTCGACAGCGCCACCCGCTCCATGGCGTAGCGCTGGAACGGATGTATCGCCGCCTGGGCCGCGCGGTCCTCGGCCCGCACCGGCAGGGCGACATCCTCCGGCCGGACCATGGCGTTGTACGGCGCCGGCACCACGAACGGCGGATGCGGGCGCAGGTGGCTGATGTGCAGGAACCAGGGGCCTGAGCCGTCGCGCTCGCGCAGGTGGTCGATCGCCCGGCCGGTCAGGAAGGCGGTCTCGGTCTCGTCGGCGCCGAAGGCCGGCGGCTCGGCATGGGCGCCCGACGGCGGGAGATCGCCGCCGTTCGGTCGCCAGATCCGCATCGCATCGCCACCGGTCTCGATGCCGCGGCCGGCCAGCCAGGCGCGCCACAGGGCGCCGTCCTCGCCGAGCGGCGTGTGCGCGGCGAAGCCCGGCGCGATGCCCTCGTAGGTCGTCATGCGCGGGCTCGACGGCGACACCGAGCGCGGGTCCGCCGACTGATCGGTGTATCCGAACAGCATCGGGTCGTAGCCGACCTTGCGCGCCTCGCTGGCGACGGTCGGGTGGCGGCGGTCCAGCGGCGTGCCGTTGCGCAGCACCCGGTGGTTCATCTGGTACAGCCCCGTCAGCAGCGAGGCGCGCGCCGGCGAACACGGCGCGCACTGGGCCCAGTGATCGCAGAACAGCACCCCGTCGCCCGCCAGCGCGTCCAGATGCGGCGTGCGCACGTTGGGGTGACCGAGAACCTAGAGACAGTCGCCGCGGAACTGGTCGAGCGTGATCAGCAGGACGTTGGGACGCAGGGTCATCGTCGGGCCCGACACGGCAAGAGGGGCCGGAACCATGCCGGGCCGGCGGGCGCTCCGCAACCGGCCAGCGCGCCGCACCCGCCCGCCACCCGACCCGGCGACCAACCGGCGCGCCAACCGCCGCCGCGCCCGGCGAATTCCGGTCCGCGATTTTGCCCGATTGCCGCCGCCGGGCGCCGGTGCTAACCGCTTGGCCATGGACCTGCTCACCTCCGTCGCCGGCAGCTTCGCCGAGACCTACGCCGAGGCCCGCGAGAAGTTTCTCGCCGCCCTCGCGCCGACCGCCATTGCCCCCCGCGTCTACGCCAACCCGAACACCGGGCCCGAGGGCGAGGATCTCGCCTGCGAGGCGGCCTGGATCGGCCCGGAGGATGCCGCCAAGGTGCTGGTCCTGATCAGCGCCACCCACGGCGTCGAGGGGTTCTGCGGCAGCGGCATGCAGGTCGACTGGCTGGCCGATGGCGGGGCGGAACGCCTGCCCGACGGGGTCGCGGTGCTGCTGGTGCATGCGCTGAACTGCCACGGCTTCGCCTGGTGGCGGCGGGTGACCGAGGAAGGCTGCGACCTGAACCGCAACTTCATCGACTTCTCCCAGCCGATCCCGGCCAACCCGGGCCACGACGATCTGGTCGACGCCTTCGTGCCCGACAGCCTCGACCCGGCGACGCTCGAGGCCGGCGAGGGCAAGATCGCCGCCTATCGCAAGGAACATGGCGAGCTGGCCTTCCAGTCGGCGCGCAAGGCGGGACAGTACCGCCACGCCCATTCGGTGTTCTTCGGCGGCTTCGAGGAGACCTGGTCGCGCCGCACCCTGACGCAGATCTTCAAGGATTTCCGCCTCGCCGACCGCGCGGTGGTGAGCGTGGTCGACGTCCACACCGGCCTCGGGCCGTTCGGCTACGGCGAGCCGATCTGCGGCCACAAGCGGGGCACGGTGGGGCTGGAGCGGGTGTTGTCGATGTACGGCCATTCCACCGGCCTGCCGGCGGAGGGTCAGTCCTTCTCGATCCCGCTGCACGGGACCCAGCGGGAGTTCTGGCAGCCGCGGCTCAGCGATAAGTACACCTACGTGGCGCTGGAGTTCGGCACCTTCGAGACCGACCGGGGCCGCCGGGCGCTGCGGGCCGATCACTGGCTGCACAACCGGGGCGCGGTCGACTGGAGCGACCCGAAGACCCGCGAGATCAAGATGGAGCTGCGGACCCAGTACTACCCGGCGACCGACGACTGGAAGGAGATGGTGCTGTGGCGCGGCCGCCAGGTGCTGCGCCAGACGCTGGACGGGTTGAGCCGGTTCTCCTGAGACGCGGAGGCGGAGAGTTGTCGTCCCGTCCGGCGACGCGGTAGAACGTCCCCATCACAGACCCGCGGAGGGCAGCCATGGCGAGTACCGAGATCCCAGGCGTGGTGCGGCGTACCGACCCGGAGGGCGAGGCGGCGCCGCTGGTGTTCGACAGCCCGCATACCGGGCTGCTTTTTCCGGACGACTTCGATCCGGCGATCCCGCTGGACACCTGCGAGCGGGTCGCCGACTGGTTCGTCGACGAGCTGTTCGGCGCCTGCACCCGCCACGGCGCGATCCTGGTCGAGGCGCTGTTCCGCCGCGCCTATATCGACCCGAACCGCGATACCGCCGACCTCGACGTCTCCATGGTCGCCGGCGACTGGCCGGATCCGGTCAGCGTCACCGAGAAGACCCGGCGCGGCGCCTCGCTGATCTGGAAGGTGATCGACGGCGAGACCGCGATCTATGCCGGAAAGCTGCCGTCCGAAGCCGTCCGCGCCCGCATCGACACCTACTGGAAACCCTATCACGTGACCCTGAAAACCGCGCTGGATCAGACTTTTGAGGCGTTCGGCAGGGTCTATCACGTCGACTGTCACTCGATGCCGGAATGGGGCGACGCGCGCTGGGGCGACGAGGGCCAGCGCCGCGCCGACTTCATCGTCGGCACCCGCGACGGCACCACCGCCGGCACCGCCTTCACCGAGCTGGTGGTCGAGAGCCTGCGGGCGTCGGGCTATTCGGTCGCGGTCGACGACAAGTTCAAGGGCGTGGAGCTGATCCGGCGCTATTCCGACCCGGAAAAACGCCGCGAATCCCTGCAGATAGAGGTCAACCGCGGGATCTACATGGACGAGGCGGCGATCGTCCGCAACGAGCGGTTCGCCGGCACCAAGGCCGCGATCACCAAGATGATCGAGGAGTTGGAGACCTTCGCCCGGACGGGGTGATATCGGCGGGGTGAGAGCGGCGCACCTTTCGGGAGGCCGCCGGGCGGATGCGATCAGCCCCCGACCGGACACCCGCCGCCGGGTGTCCAGCCGGCCCGCCCCCTGTCCGATCTGTGCAGAACCGTCCGGCAAAACGGGCCAAAAACGCGCCGTTTCGAACTTTTTTGAACGGTTTTCGCGGAATCGGGGGTCGCGGGGGCCCCGATCCGTCCACCCGTCGAGACCGCCGCCCCCTCCCCGCACCCGCCCGACCGCCTCCCGACCGCCGACCGCGCGACCCACGCCCCGACCCGCGCGCCCCGACCCAGGCGCCCCGACCCAGGCGCCCCGACCCAGGCGCGCCCCGTGTCCGCATTCCGGCCCCGGCAGCCGTCCAAGTAACGTCCGGGAAGACCGGCGGTGGCGGCGGTCCGGAACGCCGCCGTGGTCGCGAGTCTCGGGCAAGAAGCGGTCGCGCCGCCACCGACCGGCCCCCAAGCGCCACCGACCGCGCCCCGGCACCGGCCCGCCCCTCCCCCGTCATCCCGGTTTGCCCCGGCCTCGAGCCGGGGAAAGACCGGGGCGGTATTAGGTAGCAAATGCACCTAGCCCCATATCGGCAGAGTCCCGCCGGTTTCGTATCCTTGGGGCATGTCAGAACTCGCCATATCAGCCCTGTTGCGCAAGAAGTCCGAAATCCTCGGTGAGATCGAACAGGCCAACGAACGCCTGTCCACTCTCCACCAGCAGCTACAGCACATAGATGGGTCTCTCTCCGTCTTCGGCTATGAGCACGCCGTACCGATACGGCCCACCTACAAGCGCCAGCAGGGCTATTTCCAGCAGGGCGAGCTTGTGCGGTTCATCTTCGACTATCTGCGCCAGCATGGCCCGCAGACCCGCGCGGAGCTTCTACAGGCTGTCCTGGCTCACAAGGGGCTGACGGACACTGATCGACGGACGCGAACCCACACAGACAACAAGGTCAGGCGAGCGCTGGAGCGGCAGCAGGTGCGAGTCACTGTGCGATGCGAGGGCCGACCACATGGCGACCTGTGGATGCTCTTGCGGCCCGATTGTTAGTCTGCAGTTGACACAAATATCAATTAGGCGAGAAGGTCCATGGGCGAACCACCCATGGGAGAGAACGTCTTTGTCGTCTAGGTCATGCAATTTGTACATTGATGAGTCTGGCGAGTTAGGTAGTAAGCCGGGCTCTAGCGATCATCTGATAATTGCGGTTCTTTCGACCGAAAGCCCCAAGGGCCTAAACAAAAAATTGAAGAAATACAAAGCGAAGCTATACAATGACGGATGGCCTCAGGACATTGAGATAAAGGGAGTCAATGTTTGGGGTTCGCCGCATAATCCTAGAATACCAAAGATCATATCTGACAATCGAGAAAGCGTTCTGAATGATATTCTGTCAGAAATATGCGCTAGCCCAATTTCTATTAGCTATACTGTGGCCAATAAGAGCAAGCTTACTGATAGATTGAGAAAAGCGGATTATGGAATCGCATATAACTTCTTCTGCGGCACATTGCTTTGTCGCGCGGCAACAAAGGGGTGCTTTTCCGGTAACCTAGACGTAACTGTGGACCAAAGAAGCAAAGAAACTCATTCAAAGATGAAATTTGATGGATACATAGAGACTCGTCTTTTTACAGATTGCGACGTTTGTGAGAATTTATCTATTAAACACTGTGAATCTGACAAGGTGTTGGGGCTTCAAGCTGTCGATTTTCTATCGTGGAGTCTGTTTAGACACTATGAACACAGAGACTCTCAGTTCAGAAATCTCATCCATCATCGGATAGATTATCGAGACGACTGGTATAGTGGGAAAAAATAAACCCGCCTTGCGGCGGGTGTACCCGAACCCTGGGGCGGCCACGACACACGGGGCTTATCTCCTTAGAGACGCTGGCCAGGGAATTACCGGGCAATCTCAATATGGGACTGACCGGTCATTTTGTCCAGCGGACTTTTCGCCCACTTTGGGCGAGCGAAATTAGCGGTAATGGGTAGCAAATGCACCTACCCGGAGACTGGCGCTAACCGTTATCGTTGGAATGCTGTTCGCTACGCCCGCGGGTGGGGAGGCGCGGGCGCTAGGTGGCTTCGTTTCCTTCATCGCAGGGGTCTAGGGCTGCGTCCTGCAAGCCTTCGTCGTCCAGATTGAGGCGGAAGCGGTAGAGCGTTTTTCTCTCGCATCTAAACGCGTCGCGGTAGGCTATGACGCCAAATACGTAGAGCCCATAGCCCTTTGTCTGGATGTGGGCCTTCATCAACGTCCAGACCTGAAGCTCGACGAAAGAGACACGATGCATTTCCTGGTCCGGACCGACGACAGGGACGCGCTCTTCTTTAGCTCCGCCCAACGAAAATGTCGGCTCCCGTTCGAGAATTGGCTTTTTTTCGATAGTTACCCGAACGTCATAGGCTGGTGTACTGCCAGTGTTTTTGTAGGACACGAAGAAGTTCGGGATGTATTCTCCGTGAGTGTTTCGGATTTCCACTCCGGTTACAGTGATGTAGGCGCGAAGTTGCTTTTGAGCGCTCTGTTTTGTAACGCGAACAGCGCACACTGCAGCGATGCTGGCGACTGCAGTAAGCACGAGAGTGACGGCGAGCGCACCAGTCTCGATCTTCGTGAGAAAGTTCTGTTCTTCAGCAGCTTGCGCCATTCGCCATTGCTGGCATGGATCAAGGATCAGCCCGTCTTGCTCGGCGTCTTGGCAGCGCTGCTTGGTAACGGGGGCGCTTTCCTGGTTGTCATCGGGCTGACTCGGGGACGGTGGTGGTGCGCGGTCGTTGGGATCGGGAGTACGCTCAACGGCGGTGCGTTGCTCTTGCTTGGACTCACGGCCTGGAGATGACTCGGGGCTAGCGGTTGATGTGCGTTCCGGCGCGACTTCCTGGCTCTTGCTTGGCTCAGTGCCAGCGATCAGTAGGAAAACGCCCGTAATCAGGCATCCCCCAAGTGCAGTGACGAGCATCCAATAACGAACAGGCATCCCCGAGTGTAACCAGCCTCGAATTTTCCGCGCGATAGTTTATTTCGCTCCCTCCCACTTTTCGACGTCCCGGACGGGCCGCAGGCGCGAGCCGGGATCCAGGGGGCGTCTGTCCTGGGTCCCGGATCATCCGATCTGCGATCGGCTGTCCGGGAAATCGAAGAGGGAGAGAGGCGCCGATGGACGCGGGTGGGTGCGGACGGATCGGCCGCCGGCGACGGGGGGATGCCTGCACCGGCGAGGCGGCGGAAAGCGGCGGGGTGGCCGGCGACGCTGCCTACTCCGGCATCCGAGTCCCCTGGTGGAACACGAGGCGCCAGCCGGTCCCGGAACCCCGCGCTTCGCCGGTCCCGACACCGCGTCCTTCCCCGGTCCCGGCGCCACGCTCGCCCCCGGTTTCTCGCCCGGTTTCTCCCCCGGTTTCTCCCCCGGTTTCTCCCCTGGCCTCGCCCGCGCCGTCCCCCGCATCCCGGCGCCAGATCGAGCTGCGGCGGGTGCGGGTCGCCGCGATGGCGTAGGTCGCCAGCATCACGCCCGGCGCCAGTTGCCGCACCCGGAACTCGCTGACGCGCAGGGCCGGCCCGGCTGCCGTCTGGGTCCCCGCCTCCGCCGCCAGGCCGTCGAGGGTCGCCGCCCGGTCCCAGAGCCGGCCGGACTGGCCGATCTCGGTGAACTCGGGGTCGAGCAGGGCGTCGACGGCGGCGGGGTCGGCGCGCACCGCCGGGTCGAGCAGCCGCTCCTCGAGCGCGCGGATCCGGTCGCGAAGGTCGTCCCCGTGCCCGTGCCCGTCCTCTTTCATCGCCTCGCTCCCCGACACGTTCGGGCCACGTCGGGCCCGACAGGACGGGCCATCCGGCCGAACCGTCAGGCCACCCGGTCGCCCTTCTTCACCTGCACCGTGCGGTTGTCGACCGCCGGCAGCATCTTGGCCGGATCGCGGGTGACGACCACGTCGAGCACGGTCGGCCGGGTGGTCTCGGCCAGGGCCTTCTCCAGCGCCGGGGCGATCTGGTCCGGGGTCTCGACCCGGATGCCCTGGCAGCCGAAGGCGGAGACCACCTCGGCGTAGTTGGTCTCGGCCAGGTCCGAGGACTGGTAGTTGCCCTCGCCGTACATCAGATGCTGCAGCGCCTTGACGTAGCCCGAGGCGGCGTTGTTCACGACGATCACGGTGAAGGCGAGGCCGAGGCGCCGGGCCGTCTCCAGCTCGCCCAGCACCATGTTGAAGCCGCCGTCCCCCGTCAGCGCCACCACCGGGCCGAGCCCGTCATGCTGCGCGGCCAGGGTCGCGCCGATGCCGCCCGGCACGCCGTAGCCGATCGAGGCGAAGCCCCGGTCGGGCACGAAGCCGCGGCCCGGCTGCTTGGTGTCGTAGACCAGCCCGCCCCAATGGGCGGCGAACCCGCCATCGGCGACCAGCGTGGCGTCGGCCGGCAGCAGCCGGTTCAGCTCGTTCAGCAGGCGCGCCAGGTTGATCGGCGTGCTCTCGTCGTTCAGCCGCGCGGACACGCTGTCGCGCCACGCCGCCATGCGCTTCGGCACGTCCGCCGCCCAGCCCGCCGCCCGCTCCTTCAGGCCGCGTCCGGCGAGCGCGCCGCGCAGCTCGTCCAGGGTGGCCTTCACGTCGCCCCACAGGCTCAGCGCCGGCATCAGGGTGCGGCCCATCTCCTCGGCGACGATGTCCAGATGGATGACGGTCTTGCCCTTGGGCGGCACGGTGTAGCGCTTGGTGGCGATCTCGCCGAGCTTGCAGCCGACCACGAACAGGACGTCGGCCTCCTCGATCAGTTTGTTCGCGATCCGGTCGTAGCGGCCGAACAGCCCCGCCGACAGCGGGTGCGAGCAGGCGACGGCGCCCTTGCCGGACATGGTGTGGGCGACCGGCATGTTGGTCGCCTCGGCGAAGGCGGTGACGCTCTCGGCGGCCCGGCTGATGTGCACGCCGCCGCCGCACAGCATCAGCGGCCGCTCCGCGCCGGCCAGCATGTCGACGGCGGTGTCCAGCGCGGTGGCGTCGGGGCGGACGCGCAGGGCGGGGGCGGCGCGGTGGATCGGATCGACGACGAACTCCTCCTCGTCGAACGGATAGGTCGCGTGGCAGATGTCCTCCGGCACGTCGAGCACCACCGGGCCGGGCCGCCCGGAGGTGGCGACGGCGAAGGCGCGGCGCACCAGCTCGGGAATGCGCTCGATGTACTCGACCCGCAGCACCTCCTTCACCGCCGGGGCGAGAATGTCGAGCTGCTTCGACTCCTGGGTCATGTTCTTCCAGGAGTGCAGGCGGTGGCTGTCGCCGACGATAGCGACGATCGGCACGCCGGCGTTCAGGCTCTCGACCAGCGCGGTGACCAGGTTGGTCGCCCCCGGGCCGAGGGTCGCGTCGACCACGCCGACCCGCCCGGTCACCTTGGCGTAGGCGTCGGCGGCGAAGGCGCCGCAGCGTTCATCGTTGATGAGGTAGTGCTTGAGGCCGAGGCGCCGGGCGGCGTCGTAGAACGGCAGGAGCTGAAACCCGCCCATGCCGAACATCGGGCCGGTCTCGAAGGCCTGAAGCATCCGTGCCAGCGCCTCGCCGCCGGTCATCTCGTTGGTCGTCATTCCTCAACCCTCTCAGTCGTCATCCGGCACTCGATTCAGGATTGAATCGCTGTCGTGGGGTCCGGGTCCCGGTCTCGCCCTTCGGGCAAACCGGGATGACGGAATGAGAAACCGACCCAACCTCGTCATCCCGGTTCGACCACGGGTCGGGACCGGGACCCAGCCAATCCGTCAGTTCTTCACCAGCCCCCGCGCGGTCTCGGCGATCATGGCCGCCGTCACCCGCACCGTGTCCTCCAGCGGCGGGGCGTAGGCGATGGGGACGCGCGGGGCGCCGAGGCGCTTCACCGGCGCCTTGAGCTCGCCGAACAGCACGTCCGACACCGTCGCCGCGATCTCGGCGCCGAAGCCGCCGGCCTGCACGCTCTCGTGGGCGACGATCAGCCTTCCGGTCCTGCGAACGCTGTCGAACACCCGCTCCTTGTCCCAGGGCCAGAGCGTGCGCAGGTCGATCAGCTCGACCGACACCCCCTCGCCGGCCAGTGTCTCGGCGGCGGCGGCGGCCTCGTGCACCGTCGCCGACCAGGAGACGATGGTCACGTCGTCCCCCTTGCGCACGAACCGGCAGCGCCCGATCGGCAGCGGGTCGTTGTTGTCGACCTCGCCCTCCAGCGCCCAGAGGTTCTTGTGCTCCATGTAGACGACCGGGTCGTCGCAGCGGATCGCGGATTTCAGCAGGCCGTAATTGTCGACCGGGCTGGAGGGACAGATCACGACGAGGCCCGGAATATGGGTGTACCAGCTCTCCAGGCTCTGGGAGTGCTGGGCGGCGGACGAGCGCCACATGCCCATGGGCTCGCGCACCACGATCGGCACCTTGGCCTGGCCGCCGAACATGTAGCGGGCCTTGGCCGCCTGGTTGACCAGCTCGTCGACGGCGCAGAGCGCGAAGTCGGCGAAGCGCATCTCGACCACCGGCCGGGTGCCGGACAGGGCCGCACCCACCGCCACACCCATGATCGCGGCCTCGGAGATCGGCGCGTCGGAGATCCGGTCGGGGCCATAGATCTCCGGCAGGCCCTTGTACTGACCGAACACGCCGCCGCGGCGCAGATCCTCGCCCAGCGCCCAGACGGTGGAGTCGCGCTGCATCTCCTCGTGGAGCGCGTTCTTGGCGGCCTCGCCATAGGTCATCGTCACCATCGCCCGGCCTCCTCAGTACGCGTCCGAACCGCGGGGGTCGCCCCCACTAGGATCACCAATATCCTGGACATCGGCGAAGGCGCGGTCCAGCGGCGGCCAGGGAGCCGCCTTGGCGTCGTCGTAGACCGCGTCCATCTCCTCGATGGCGTCGCGCTCGTGGGCGGCGAGCTGGTCGCCGCGCACCCCGGCATCGGCCAGGGTCTGGGCCAGACGGGTGATCGGGCAGCGCCGCCAGGCGGCGGCCACGTCGTCGCGGGCACGGTAGCCGTCGGGATCGGCGGCGGTGTGGCCGGTCAGGCGGTAGGTCTTGGCGTTGACGAAGCGCGGACCGCCGCCGGCGCGGATCGCCGCCACCGCGTCGCGCACCGCCTCGTCCAGGGCGACCACGTCGTTGCCGTCGACCTCGATGGCCGGAATGCCGATCGCCTCGGCGCGGGCGGCGGGGCCGGGGCCGGCGGTCATGTCGGCGGTGCGGGTGGTCGAGGCGTAGCCGTTGTCCTCGCACACGAACAGGGCCGGGAGGTCAAAGACCTTGGCCCAGTTCAGCCCCTCCAGGAACGGCCCCCGGTTGATCGCGCCGTCGCCGAAGATCGAGCAGGCGACCCGGTCCTCGCCGCGCATCCGGATGGCGTGCGCAGCGCCGGCGGTGATGTGGATGTTGGCGGCGACCACGCCGTTGGCGCCGAGCATGCCGACGGAGAAGTCGGCGATGTGCATGGACCCGCCCTTGCCGTGGCTGGTCCCGCCCTCGCGGCCCAAGAGCTCGCGCATCATCGCCTTGGCGTCGGCGCCCTTGGCCAGCGTGTGGCCGTGGCCCCGGTGGGTGGAGGCGAGGATGTCGTCGCTGCGCAGGTTGGAGCAGACGCCGACGGCGATGCCCTCCTGGCCGATCGACGGATGGATGGCGCCCAGCACCAGCTTCTCGGTATTGGCGCGCAGGGCCGCCTCCTCGAAGGCGCGGATCCGCCACATCATCCTGTGATGGGCCAGCAGGCGGTCGAGATCGAGGTTGCGCCCGTCGCTGGACGCCTGTGGTTCGGCGGTCAAGGAAGTCCTCCCGGGTAGGCCCCGGTCTTGGACGCCGGGTGGCGAAACCTTAGAGAGCGGCGCTACGGGGGGTCAAGACGGGCTATCGCGAGATCGCGTTGTACTTCCTGCACTACAATTTCTGCCGCATCCACAAGACGCTGAAGATGTCCCCGGCTATGGCCGCTGGTGTGACCGATACCCTGCGGGACGTGGGGTGGATCGTGTCATTGATCGATGCGCGGGCACCGAAGCCGCGGCCGCGTGGGTCTTACAAGAAGCGGCAAGCCGACTAACTGATTGAGTTTACCGTCGTTTTTAATAAATAATTGAATCATATGAGTTTTGTGCGTACATATTGTCGAGGAAGGAGGCAATCTCATGCCCTCGGCACGCGACGTTGCACAGTACATTTTGGAGAATCGTGGTCCGATGACGACCATGAAACTTCAGAAGCTCGTCTATTACACTCAGGCGTGGTCAATCGTCTGGGACGACAATGTGCTGTTTGATGATCCCATTGAAGCGTGGAAGAACGGACCCGTCGTAAGAGACCTTTGGGAGTCATCGCGGGGCCAGTTTCGCGTGGCAGAGATTCCTAATAGCGACACCAGTAGGCTGAGTCCTGAGCAGCGGGATACCGTTGATCGCGTTCTAGAATTCTACGGCGCAAAAGATGCTCAGTGGTTGAGCGATCTCACTCATATGGAAGATCCTTGGAAGGACGCGTATAAGAGGGGTCAGAACTCCGAGATCAGCTTAGAGTTGATGTCTGAGTTCTATTCGAGCATTGAGCCTCAGGCCGTCGCGCAGTGAAGCCCGCCTAAAGCGGGATGCCGAGAAGAAGCTTCAACAGGAAGCAAAGTCTGCGCGTCTGAGGGAAAGGCCAGTTCCGGAAAAGCAGGTGCGTATTGGCGCCGACCCCGGGTCGATATTTCACATGTCGATGACATGGAGCTGTGAGAATCCAGATGTCGACGACGTTTGGTCATGGGGAGTGGCTAGGCAGTGGTCGGATGAAGATTGGACTTCGGTTATCGAGCCAAAACTTCAAGAATTCTCGAAGCTGACTTGGGCCGAGATTGATGGTTTTTCATCGGATTCCGGTCATAAAATGCATCACAACATGGATACCGACCAGATTTGCGACGAAGCGCAATTGCGGCTTATCGATATTGAGCGTTACGAGGATGTGATCTTCAGATTTCGCTTAGGAAATAAGCGACGGGTTTGGGGATATCGTGTGGTCGGAGATTTCCAGATTCTCTGGTTTGACCCAACCCACCAGATTTATCCGACCGACCCCGACTGAATTTCAAACTGAGACACCACCAATCGCGACCGGTTCAGGCGTGGTCGAGCCCGAACGCCTCGAGGATGCGGGTCGCCGCCACCGCCGGGGTGGTCCCGCCCTCGGACACCGCCGCCTCCAGGACCGGCACCAGGCCGCGGACCTCGGGATGCTCCTCCAGCGCGCCGATCAGGCGGTCGCGCACCATCGCCCACATCCAGCGCACCTGCTGGCCGGCGCGCTTGCGCTCGAACGAGCCGGCCGCCTCCAGCACCCGGCGATGCTCCTCCACCGTGCCCCAGACCTCGTCGATGCCCTGCCGGATCAGGGCGGAGCAGGTCAGCACCCGCGGCGACCAGTCGGGGTCGGCCTGCTGCAGGATGTGCAGCGCGCCCTTGTACTCGCGCGCCGCCCGCCGGGCGCGGTCCTTGTTGTCGCCATCCGCCTTGTTGATGACCAGCAGGTCGGCGATCTCCAGGATGCCCTTCTTGATGCCCTGCAGCTCGTCGCCGGCGCCCGGCAGCATCAGCACCATGAAGATGTCGACCATGTCGGCGACGGTGACCTCGCTCTGGCCGACGCCGACGGTCTCCACCAGCACCACGTCGAAGCCGGCGGCCTCGACCACCACCATGCTCTCCCGCGTCGCCCGCGCCACGCCCCCCAGCGTGCCGGCCGACGGCGACGGGCGGATGAAGGCGCCCGGATCCTGGCCCAGATCGGTCATCCGGGTCTTGTCGCCCAGGATCGAGCCCCCGGACCGGCCGCTGGTCGGGTCGACGGCGAGCACGGCGACCTTGTGGCCGGTGCCGGTCAGGTGGGTCCCCAGCGCCTCGATGAAGGTCGACTTGCCGACCCCCGGCACGCCGGTGATGCCGACCCGATGCGCCTTGCCCGCATGGGGCAGCAGGCGGACCAGCATCTCCTGGGCCAGTTCCCGGTGGGCCGGCTTGCGGCTCTCCACCAGGGTGATGGCGCGGGCCACCACCGCCCGCTCGCCGACCAGCACGCCGTCCACATACTCATCGACCGACAGCGAGCGGCGGCGGGGCTGGGGGGCCGGGACGTCTGTCATGGGGTCCTCAAGGAAAACAATCTATCTTCACTCCCCGGATTCAGTCCGGGGCCTACCCATCGGTACGCACGATCGTTGACGATGAGCCACGCCGAACGGTAGGCCCCGGACTGAATCCGGGGAGTGTGCGTGGGGGAGGATGTTTAAGTGCCCCCTACGCCGCCCGGGTTTCGTCGCCGAAGGTGTCGAGCAGCTTCTTCAGCAGGTCCACCGCCGCCTCGGCGATGACCGTGCCCGGCGGGAAGATCGCCGCCGCCCCCGCCTCGAGCAGGGCGTCGTAGTCCTGCGGCGGGACGACGCCGCCGACCACCACCATGATGTCCTCGCGCCCGAGCTTGGCCAGTTCCTCGCGCAGTTCCGGCACCAGGGTCAGGTGCCCCGCCGCCAGCGACGAGGCGCCGACCACGTGGACGTCGTTCTCCACCGCCTGGCGCGCCGCCTCGGCCGGGGTCTGGAACAGCGGGCCGATATCCACGTCGAAGCCGAGATCGGCGAAGGCCGTGGCGATCACCTTCTGGCCGCGGTCATGGCCGTCCTGCCCCATCTTGGCGATGAGGATGCGCGGGCGGCGCCCCTCCTGATCCTCGAACTCGCCGACGAGCTGCCTGACCTGGTTCACCACGCCGCTCTCCCCGATCTCCTTGGAATAGACGCCCGAGATCGCCTTGACCTCGGCGACGTGCCGGCCCCAGACCTTCTCCAGCGCAAGCGAGATCTCGCCGACCGTGGCGCGGGCTCGGGCGGCGTCCACGGCGAGCGCCAGCACGTTGCCCTCGCCGGTCTCCGCCGACTTCGTCAGGGCCGCCAGAGTCGCATCCACCTGGGTCTGGTCCCGGTTGGCCCGCAGTCGGGCCAGCTTATCGAGCTGATCCTTGCGCACCCGCGCGTTGTCGACCTTCAGGATCTCGATGTTGTCCGGCTCGTCGATGCGGTGCTTGTTGACGCCGACGATGGTCTGGCGGCCGGCGTCGATGCGCGCCTGGGTGCGGGCCGCCGCCTCCTCGATCCGCATCTTCGGGATGCCGGCCTCGATCGCCTTGGCCATGCCGCCGTAGCTCTCGACCTCCTGGATGTGCGCCCAGGCCTTCTCCGCCAGATCGCGGGTCAGCCGCTCCACGTAGTAGGAGCCGCCCCAGGGGTCGATCACGCGGGTCGTGCCGGTCTCCTGCTGGATCAGCAACTGCGTGTTGCGGGCGATGCGGGCCGAGAAGTCGGTCGGCAGGGCCAGCGCCTCGTCCAGCGCGTTGGTGTGAAGCGACTGGGTGTGACCGTGGGTGGCGGCGAGCGCCTCCACGCAGGTGCGGGTGACGTTGTTGAACACGTCCTGCGCCGTCAGCGACCAGCCGGAGGTCTGGCAGTGGGTGCGCAGCGACAGCGACTTGTCCGACTTCGCCCCGAACTGCTTCACCAGCTTGGCCCAGAGCAGGCGGGCCGCCCGCATCTTGGCGACCTCCATGAAGAAGTTCATGCCGATCGCCCAGAAGAACGACAGGCGCGGCGCGAAGCGGTCGACGTCGAGGCCCGCGTCCATGCCGGCGCGGATATACTGCACCCCGTCGGCCAGGGTGTAGGCGAGTTCCAGGTCCGCCGTCGCTCCCGCCTCCTGCATGTGATAGCCGGAGATCGAGATCGAGTTGAACTTCGGCATCTTCTCGGAAGTGAAGGCGAAGATGTCGGAGATGATCCGCATGGAGGGGATCGGCGGGTAGATGTAGGTGTTGCGGACCATGAACTCCTTGAGGATGTCGTTCTGGATGGTCCCGCTGAGCTTCTCCGGCGCCACCCCCTGCTCCTCGGCGGCGAGGATGTAGAGCGCCATCACCGGCAGCACGGCCCCGTTCATGGTCATCGACACGCTCATCTCGTCGAGCGGGATGCCGCTGAACAGGGTCTCCATGTCGAGGATGCTGTCGATCGCCACTCCGGCCATGCCGACATCGCCGGCGACGCGCGGATGGTCGCTGTCGTAGCCGCGGTGGGTGGCCAGATCGAAGGCGATGGAGAGGCCCTTCTGCCCGGCCGCCAGGTTTCGGCGGTAGAAGGCGTTGCTCTCCTCGGCGGTGGAGAACCCGGCGTACTGGCGGATCGTCCACGGCTTGGTGACGTACATGGTCGGGTACGGACCGCGCAGGAACGGCGGAATGCCGGGCCAGGTGTTCAGGTGGTCCAGCCCCTCAAGATCCTCCGCCGTGTAGAACGGCTTCACCGCGATGCCTTCCGGCGTCGTCCAGGGTTCGGCTCCGGCCGGGGCTCCGGCGGCGGCGCCACGGCCCAGATCCACACGGGCGAAATCGGGTATCCGGGTCATCCCTGACCTCCCTCGTTCAGCACGCCGAGGCGCGCGAGCACGCCGCGCACCGTGGCGAGCGTGTCGTCGCCGGCGAAGACGTAACCGTCGATCCCGGCCTTCGCCCACGCCGCCTCGCGGTCGCCCGCCCGGCCGGCCAGAAGCACCTCGCGGGCCCCGGCCGCCTTCAGCGCCCCGGCGGTTTCCGCCGCCCTGTCCGCGTAAATCGTATCACTGGAGCAGATGACGGCCAAATCGGTGCCGGCCCCGGCCAGCGCCGCCTTCAGGTCGCCGGTATCTCCGTCCGCGTCGACGCAGGCGATGCCGCCCGTGCCCAGGTGATTGCGCGCGAAGGTCGCCCGCGCGGTCGACATCGCCGGGCCGCCGAGCAGCACCAGCAGCGCCGTCGGCCGGCTCGGAGCGGCGTCGCTGGCATCGCGCAGGGCCTCGAACGCCTCACCCAGGCGGTGGGCCGCCGGCGCCTCCACGGTCTCGCCGGCCACCCCGTCCTCCAGACCGAGCAACGCCGCGAGGTCGGCACCGACTCCGGCGATCTCGACCCGGTTGCCGAACGTCGCATGCGGGGCGACCACGCTGCCGCGGGTCGCCAGCAGGCCGCCGGCGGTCGCCACCAGCGCGGCGCGGTCCACCGCCTCGATATCGACCGGCGCCTCGTCCACCTTGGGGAAGGCGTTGACGCCGGTGAGTTCCTCGCGCCGGCCGGCGATCCGGCGTTCGCGCTCGGCCCAGGCCTCCGCGCATTCCGCGGCGACCGCGCCCGAGGTCAGGTGCGCGGCCATGCCGCCGGCCGCCTCGATGGCGCGGAACCGCTCCCACGCCCGCTCGGCGAGCTGGTCGGTCAGGCTCTCGACGTACCAGCTTCCGCCGGCCGGATCGCCGACCTTCGCCAGGTTGCTCTCCTCGGCCAGGATCACCTGGGTGTTGCGGGCGATGCGCCGGGCGAACCCGTCGGGCAGGCCGCGGGCGTGGCTGTAGGGCAGGACCGTGATGCTGTCCGCTCCGCCGACGCCGCCGGCGAAGGTCGCCACGGTGGCGCGCAGCATGTTCACCCAGGGATCGCGCCCGGCCCAGGCGTTCGGCGCGGTCACCACGTGCAGCCGCATCGACCGGTCGCCCTCGGCGACGCCGCAGGCGCCGAGCACCTCGGCCCAGAGCCGCCGCGCGGCCCGCAGCTTGGCGATGCCGAGGAAGACGTCGACGCCGACCGGCAGCGAGAACTCGATCTGCGCCGCCGCCCGCTCGACCGGCAGGCCCTGCGCCTCCATCGCCCGCAGATAGGCGACGCCGGTAGCCAGGGCATAGGCCAGGTCCATCGCCTCGTTCGCCCCGGCCCCGTGATAGGGCGAGGTGTCGACGGAGACCGCCGTCACCTTCGGGAAGGTCTCGCCCACGTGGTCGGCGAGCTGGGCCATGCGGGTCATGGACTGCGACAGCGGCTCCGGCAGCACGCCCTCGCCGGCCAGCGCCCCGAGCGGGTCGGCGCCGAGATGGCCAAGCACCTGGCGACGGTCCAGCCCGCGCTTGTCCCAGAGCGCGTTCAGCATCGCCGCGGTGGCGAAGAACGCCCCGCCCGGCTGCAGCGCCACGACGGCGGCGTCCAGGTAGACCCCGTTCAGCGCCGCCTCGAAGGCGCCGACCGCATGCAGCAGCACGCCGTCGTCGCCCGCGTTGGCGGGATCGGTCAGTGCGGTGCCGCCGCGCCGGCCGGCCCGGTCGAGCCGCAGGATCACGGAGGTGGCGCCACGCTCAAGGTCGGCGAGCACCGCCTTGTTGACGGCCCCCGGATCCGGATGGGCATGGAGCTGGCGGATGTCCCAGCCGGCCGCGACCCGCGCCAGCGCGCCGGCATTGCGCGTGGCGGCATCGGCGGGCGGCCCGACGGCGTCGGCGGCGTAGATCGGATCGGTCACGATCCCTTCGGCCAGGCGCCGGGTCAGCGCCTTGTCGAAGGGCGCGCCCTTGAGGGCCGCCTCGGCCAGCGCCCGCCACGCATCGCGGTCGGCCGCGGGAAAGTCGGCGGCCAGCGTCAGCTGCTCGGTATCGGCGTCGGTCATCGCACTCCCCATACCCCGCCCCATGGCCTTCGGGGGCGGCACGTTGGCCTTTGAGATACGACTTGCACGCGGATCAGGCAACTCACGGCGGATTGCCGCAGGGTCAACCCCAGGGTCAGCCGCAGGGTCAACTGGATCGTCCGCGGCCCGTGACCCGGCGCGCGGTTGATGGCAAAAGGGCACGATGGCTCCGAGCGACGAAACCCGACCGAATTGGATCGGCCCCGCCCTGGCGACGGTGGTCCTGCTGGTGCTGGTCGCCACCTCGGCCGGCGGCGCGAACTGGCAGCTCACGGCCGTGGTCCTGGTCACCGTCGCGGTCGTCGTCGCGATGCTGCACCGCGTACTGCCGGGAAGCCGGTTCTTCTCTATCACCTTCGCCAACGCGATCAGCGTCTACGCCTGCGTCTACGTCTCCTTCCTGGAGGCCCGGTTCGAGCCGGCGGCGCGGTCGGTCGAGGTCGCCGCCTTCCTGCTGCCGATCCTGGGCTTCGCGCTCGCCGTCTACGTCCGCCGCCGGGGCATCCGCTCGATCATCCTGTCGGAGCATCCCAGGATCGAGACCCGTTTCGGGCGCGCCTTCCTGTGGCTGGTGCCCGTGGCGGCGATCGGCGTCCTCAACTTCCTGGTGCCGCTGGAGAGCTGGGAGGCGAGCATGCGCGAGGCCTGGCTGCTCGGCGCGATGGCGGCGGTCGCCCTGATCGTCTTCTTCGCCGGCCACAGCGTCGCGGTGTTCCTGGCCGACACTGGACTGCTGTTCGAGGATTTCTATTCCAGCGCCGCGCGGCTGATCAAACCGACCTTCGCCTTCCTGACCTTCTACTCGCTGATCGTCGTGGTGTTCGCCGCCCTGTACCGGCTGATCGACCGCTTCGACGGCACCGACACCTTCGTCGTGCACGGCACCACCCGGGCCATCGGCTTCGCCGAGAGCCTGTACTTCTCCATCGTCACGCTGTCGACGGTGGGCTATGGAGACATCGTGCCGCTGACCTATGCGGTGCGGGCGGTGGTCGCGGTGCAGATCGTCGCCGGAATCGTCCTGCTGCTGTTCGGCGTGCAGGCCCTGCTCCGCGCCACGCGGGACGCCTAGCCGCGCGCCGCGCCCCGCCACCGACCGACGCCGAGGCCGAATGACCTCCCCCGCTTCCCCCCTTTCCGACCTCAACCACCTGCGCATCGCGCTCGCCTGGGTGGTCGGACTGACCGCGCTGCGGCTGTTCGCCAACGGGCTGACCGGCCTCGAGCTGTACGGCGACGAGGCGCAGTACTGGTCGTGGGCGCAGGTGCCCGATCTCGGCTACTTCACCAAGCCGCCGCTGCTGGCCTGGATCATCGCCGCCACCACGGCGGTCTGCGGCGACGGCGAGGCCTGCGTGCGGGCGTCCTCGCCGCTGCTGCACGCCGGCACCGCGATGGCGCTCTACGGGCTCGGGCGGACGGTGGCCGACAGCCGGGTGGCGATGTGGTCGGCCCTGCTCTGGATCACCCTGCCGTCGATCGCCTTCTCCAGCCTGATCGTGTCGACCGACGTGCCGCTGCTGTTCTGCTGGAGCGTGGCGATCGCCGCCTACCGGCGCACCCTCGACACCCGCTCGTGGCGCTGGGCGGCAGTCGCCGGCGTCGCGATCGGCCTCGGCCTGCTGGCGAAGTACGCGATGGCGTACGCGATGCTCGGCATCGCCCTGCATCTGCTGCTGGCGCCGCGCGACCGCTGGATCCTGCGCGACCCGCGCGGCGGCCTGATCTTGGTCCTCGCCGTCGTGGTGCTGTCGCCGAACCTGCTGTGGAACGTCGCCAACGATTTCGCCACCGTCGCCCATCTCGGCGACAACACCAACCTCGGTGCCGACCCGTCGAAGAAGTACCGCGTGTCCAAGGCGCTGCAGTTCCTCGGCGAGCAGGCCGGCGTGTTCGGACCGCTGCCCTTCGCCATCCTGGCCTGGCGCATCGTCGCCTGGCTGCGCGGCCGGGCGAGCGAGGCCGAGGCGTTCCTGCTGGCGGTCGCCGTGCCGCCGCTCGCGGTCATCACGGTGCAGGCGTTCCTGTCGCGGGCCAACGCCAATTGGGCGGCCACCGCCTATCCGACGGCGACGGTCCTGGTGGCCCTGTGGCTCGTCACGGCCGCGCCGCGCTGGCTGCGCTACGCGACGGTCGCGCCGCACCTGGCCGCCAGCCTCGCCTTCGCCGTGGTGATCGCCGTCTGGCCGGTCTGGCGCCTCGCGGAGACCGATCGCGGCTTCTCGCGGATGAGCGGCTGGAAGGAGGTGGCCGAGGCGGCCCGGCCCGACGTTCTCACCCATCCGGACCTGCCGGTGCTGATGACCGACCGGCTGGCCATGGCGTCGATGCTGTACTACATGCGCGACCAGCTCGGCCCCGGCGAACAGATTCCGGGTCGGCGGCCGGTTTACATGTGGGACTGGAACCTGCGGCCGGAGCACCACTACGAGCTCGCCGTCCCGTTCGATCCGGACCGAACCGACCCGGCCCTGCTGATCACCGAGTGGGAGCGCCCGGCCGCGATCCTCGACCGCTTCGAGATCGCCGAGCAGGTGCGGGTGATCTCGGTCACCAGCTTCGGGCGGACCCGGCGGCTGGAGGTCTGGCGCGTCGCCGGGTTCAAGGGGCGGGAGTAGGCGCCTCCGCAAGGAGCCGGCCGGCCTCGATCCGCACCACGCGGTCCATCGCCGCGGCCGCCGCCGGCCGGTGGGTGATCATCACCACGGTCTTCCCGGCCATCGCCGGCCGCAGCCCGTCGAGCACCGCGCGTTCGGTCTCGGCGTCGAGGCCTTCGGTCGGCTCGTCGAGCAGCAGGATCGGAGCGTCGCGCAGGATCACCCGGGCGAGCGCGATGCGCCGTGCCTCGCCGCCGGAGACCGCGACCCCCGCCTCGCCGAGCCAGGTGTCGAGCCCGTCCGGCAGATCCGCCACGAACCGCGCCAGCCCCGCCGTGCGCAGCGCCCGGCCGATCGCCTCGGGGCGCGCGTCGGGCGAGCCCAGGGTCACGTTGTCGCGCAAGGTCCCGGCGAGGATCGGCGTGCCCTGGGACAAGACGCCGAGCCGGGCGCGGTGCGCCGCCAGGGCAAGGTCGCGCAGGTCGGTGCCGCCGATCCGCACGCTTCCCGCGTCGGGATCGTGGAACCGCATCAGCAGGGCGAACAGGGTCGACTTGCCGGCGCCCGACGGGCCGATCACCGCCAGCCGCTCGCCGCCCGCGACCGTCAGGTCGACGCCCTCCAGCGCCGGCCCGTCGGTGCCGGGATAGGCGAAGCGCACGCCCTCGACGCGGATGTCGCCGGCCGACGGCACGGCGGCCGGTCGCGGCGGGTCGGCGACCGCCGGCGGCGTCTGCGCCACCGCGCGCAGGCGCCGAGCGGCTTCCCGGACCCGGCCCAGCATCTGGTAGGCGACCGGCAGCGGGGCGACCGCCTCGAACGCGGCGAGGGTGACGAAAGCGGCGATGGCCAGCATCGGCCCGGCCGCCTGTCCGGAGAATTCCGCCCCGACACCCGCCCCGACCCCCACCAGCAGCACCGCGACCAGCGCCGCCTGGGTCAGGACCTGGGAGGCGGCGGTGCCGAGGGCGGCGAGCAGCGCCTGGCGCCGCACGATGCGGCCATGGGCGTCGCCGGCCCGATCGGCGGCCGCCAGTGCGGCGTCCACCGCGCCGTTGGCGATCAGGTCGGTCAGGCCCTGGGCGAGATCGATCGTCTGCTGGCGCAGATCCGCCGCCGCCCTGACCTGAGCGGCGCCGAGGCCGCGCCCGGCCCGCTCGGCCAGCGCGGGGACGCCGAGCCCGGCCAGCGCCAGCACGATCAGCACGACGACGGCGACCGGCGGTGCCGCCATCGACAAAACCATCGCCAGCGTCGCCGCCGCCAGCAGCGCCACCACGCTCGGCGTCAGCAGCTGGATGTAGAGCCCGTCCAGCGCGTCGACATCGCCCACCAGCCGCGACAGCAGATCGCCGGCCCGCAGCCCGCCGATGCGGCCCGGGACCAGCGGCGCGACCCGGTCGAAGAACCATAGCCGGATATCGGCGAGAATGCGGAAGGTCGCCTCGTGGGTGGTCAGCTTCTCCAGGTACCGGGCCGCCGCGCGGCCGAGGGCGAGGGGACGCAGCAGCCAGGCGGCACCGGCCATAACGCCGGCGGCGACGGCCCCCACCAGGCCCAGCAGCGCGAGCCCGAGGGCGACAACCGCCAGCGCGAACAGGCCGCCCAGCAGCATCCAGCCGGCCCGGCGGGCGGTCAGGCGCAGGAAGAAGACGATGTCAGCCATCGCCGCGCTCCGCGACCGGCCGTCCGCGTTCCAGGCGGACCACCCGGTCGGCCATGGCCATCACGGCCGGCGAGTGGGTGGCGACGATCACCGTGCGCCCGGATGCCAGGGTGCGAAGCGCCGCCAGGACCGCCGCCTCGCTGTCGGCGTCGAGATTGGCCGTGGGCTCGTCGAGCAGCACCAGCGGCGCGGCACGAACCAGGGCGCGGGCGAGGGCCACGCGACGGGCCTCGCCGCCCGAAAGCATGCGCCCACCCTCACCGATCCGGGTCTCCAGGCCCTCGGGCAGCCGGTCGACCACGGCCCCGAGCCCGGCAGCCGCGACCGCGCTCGCGACCGCGCCGTCATCGGCGTCCGGCCGGCCAAGGATGAGATTGTCCCGCAGCGTCGCCGACAGGATGCGCACCGCCTGCCCGGCCCAGGCGGTCGACGCGATCAGCGCGCGTCCCTCCAGCGCCCGCCCGTCGACCCGGATCGCGCCGGCGCTCGGCCGGCGAAGGCCGAGCAGAAGTGCGAGCAGCGACGACTTGCCGGACCCGCTGGCGCCGACCAGGGCGACCACCTCGCCCGGCGCGATCTCCAGGGTCACCGCCTCCAGCGCCGCCCGGCGCCCGCCCGGATAGGCCAGCGACACGTCGTCGAACACGATCCGCGGCGGTCCGGACAGGACCATCGGGTCGCCGTCGGCCGGCACCGCCTCGGCGGCGTCCAGCACCTCCAGGATCGCCTCCGCCGCGCCGACCGCCGCCGCCTTGTCGTGATAGTGCGCGCCGAGCCGGCGCAGGGGCTGAAACACCTCCGGCACCAGGATCAGCAGGAACAGGCCCATGACCAGGTCCATCGCGCCACCGATCAGGCCGTCCGCCAGATGCACGGCCACAAGGGCCAGCGCCAGGGAGGCCAGCAGCTCCAACGCCGTGGTCGACAGGAAGGCAAGACGCAGCACGCCCATGGTGCGCCGGCGCAGGTCGTCCGACACCGCCCGCATCCGCGCCCGCTCGCGGTCGATCTCGCCGAACAGGGTCAGCGTGGCGAGGCCCTGCAGCCGGTCGAGGAAATAGCCGTTGGCCCGCTTCAGGGCGGTGATCTGAGCCCGCGCCCGAACGCCGGTGCGCCAACCGATCAGCCCCATGATCGCCGGCGTGAGCGCCCCCGCCGCCAGCAGCATCCAACCCGACGGCGGATCGACCAGGAACACCGGGATCAGGAGGGCGACGGGCACCGCGGCGGCCAGGATCTGCGCCGGGTAGAACCGCGCGACGAAGCCGTCGAGCGCCGCGACCTGGTCGATGGCGGTCGCCGTCACCGACCCGCTGGCCCGCGTGTCGAGCCAGGCGGGGCCGAGCCGCGCCAACGCCGCCAGCACCTGGCCGCGGACCCGCCGCTTGACCCGGTGGGCCGCCGTGGCGCCGACCGCCCCGCCCAGGATCGAGAGCCCGCCCCGCAGCACGATCAGTCCGAGCGCGACCGCGGCATCCGGCGCCACCGCCGACAGGCCAGCGCCGGCGACCGCGTCGGCGATCAGCCCGGCGACGATCCAGGCCTGCCAAACCGCGACGGCGGCGCCGGCGAGACCGACCGCGACCATGGCGGCGAGGGCCGCGCGTTCGCCGGTGCACAGCCGCTTCAGCCAGGCCGCGCGACGCCTTTCCGCCTGCCGGTCGGCGGCGGGCCGGGCGGGATCTACGGAGGCGGCGGGTGCCGGGGCGGACGCGGTGAGTTCGGCCATCGGCGTTGCGGTAGCGCGCGGCCGGAACCCTGTCAAACCGCCTGTGAATGCGGGCGTGCGGTTGACATGGACGGTCCGAGCATCAATGTCCCCCCCATGTCCCAGTCCGCACCTTCCGCCCTTGGAAAGGGGTCCGTCCGCCGCGTCGGCGTCGAGATCGAGTTCGGCGGCATCGACACGTCGGTCACCGCGCGCATCGTGCGCGACACGCTGGGCGGATCGGTGGAGCAGTTCGCCTCGCACACCGCGACGATTCGCGACACCGAGATCGGCGACGTGAAGGTCGAGCTGGACTGGTCCTGGATCCGACAGAGCGACGACGACGGCGGCGTCATCGACCAGACCAAGGAACTGCTGGCCGAACTCGGCCGCGACGTGGTGCCGACCGAGATCGTCACGCCGCCGCTGCCCGGAGAGCGGATCGACGCGCTCGACCGTCTGATGACCGCCCTGGCGGCCGGCGGCGCGAAGGGCACGCGCTCCGGCCTGCTCAACGGTTTCGGCCTGCACCTCAATCCGGAGCTCTGGGAGGCCGATCTGAACGCCCGCAGCCTGCGCCGCGTGATACAGGCGTACCTGCTGCTCTCGCCGGGCCTGCGGCGCGACATCCAGGTCGACATCACCCGCACGATCCTGCCCTTCGTCGCCCCGTTCGGCGACGACTACCTCCGCCACATGCTCCGCCCCGACTACGATCCGGATCTCGACCGGCTCATCGACGACTACATCGCCTTCAACCCGACCCGGAACCGGGAGCTGGACATGCTTCCGGTCTTCGCCCACCTGGACGGCGACCGCGTCCGCCGCAGCCTCAAGGACCCCAAGATCGCCAGCCGTCCAACCTTCCACTGGCGCCTGCCCAATGCCGATCTGGAGAATCCGGACTGGTCGATCGCCCACGAGTGGGAGCGCTGGCTTTCGGTGGAGGCGCTGGCCGTCGACACCGACCGGCTCACGCGGGAGATCGAGGCCTGGACAGCCAAGCAGGCGCGACCCTGGCTGGAGCGGATCTGATGCGCCCCCGCATCGGCATCACCACCGGCCGCCGCAAGGGCCGGGCGATGCGCCTGGCCAACGCCCTCAACGTGTTCCTGGCCGGCGGCCGGCCGGTCACCATCGGCCCCGGCATCCGTGAGCGCTTCGACGGCCTGGACGGCCTCATCATCGGCGGCGGCGTCGACATCGAGGCGCGGCTCTACGGCCACGACATCAGCGACGAGTGGCCCTACGACCCGGACCGCGACGCCCTGGAGATCGCCGGCCTCGACTGGGCCGACGCCCATGGCATCCCGGTGCTCGGCATCTGCCGCGGCATGCAGCTCATCAACGTCCATCGCGGCGGCACGCTGCTGCGCGACGTGGTCGCCGCCAAGCCCGACTACCGCAACCGCCGCTCGATCCTGCCGTGCAAGACGGCGAACATGGAGACGGCGTCGCTGCTGTCGCGCATCGCCGGTCCGGCTCCCCTGCGGATCAACGCCCTGCACCATCAGGCGGTCGACCGGGTCGGCCTCGGCCTGGTGGTATCGGCCCGCGAGACCGCCGGCTTCGTGCAGGCGGTGGAGGCGACGTCGGGCCCGCTGCGGTTGGGCGTGCAGTGGCATCCCGAGCTGCTCCCGTGGAGCGGCCGGCACCGATCGGTCTTCGTCACCCTGGTGCAGGCCGCCCGCGCCCGCGACTACCGGCAGCCGCCGATCCCCTCGGCGATCAGGGCGTAGCCGAGCGCCGGGGCCGGACGGCCGGTCAGCGGCAGGTCCGCCTCCAGGCGCCCCACGACCGCATCCGCCGGCAGCGGCCCGCCGATCTCGGCGAGGTCGGCCGCCCGCAGGTAGCCGATGGTCTCGGGATACCGGGTATCGTTCCACACCACGACGCAGCCTCCCGGCCGGTCCAGCGGCGGCGGCGAGTAGAACTCGCGCTTGTTGGTCCACACCCGCACCTCGTCCAGGTGGCGCCGCAGGTTCGGTCCGGCGTCGGTCGACGGCGAGTCGAAGCTGACGATCGTCCCGCGCGCGAACCCGGCGGCCCTGAGCTGGTCGGCGTAGTCCGCCCACGGCATGACCAGCCGGCACTTGGTGCAGGACACCGGCTGGACCACGGCCTGCGCCGCCAGGGCCCCGAGCGCGACGATGGCCAGAACCGCCAGCAGGCAGAGATAGCCGCCGACCATGCGCGTGCCCGCCCGCGCCGCCGGCACCAGCGCGAACAGCAGGATCGGCAGCGGCACCAGGACGAAGAGATAATGCTCGCGGAGCTTGTCGACACCCGCCGCCGCCGTCGCGCCGGCGAAGGCCACAAGGACGAGGATCACCCAAAGGCCGAGCCACCACACCACCATCCGGCGGCGCCCGGCGAGACCGCCGTCGCCTCTACCGAGCATCGCCGGAACGACTGCCGGAACGACTGCCGGGGCGAACACCGCGGCGAACAGCGGCAGCAGCGGCAGGGCGAATGCGAACGCCGCCTTCAGCACCAGCAACGCGCGAGCCGCCGGTCCCTGGGGCGGGGCGTCGGCGACCGCGCCCTCGAGGATACGGGCCTCGGCGACGGCAAGCAGGGTATCCATCTGGGCGATGACGTGCAGGTAGGCGGGCGCGGCCAGCGCCGTCCCGCCCGCCGCCGCCATCCAGAACCGCCGGTCGGCGACCACCGCCCGCATCCCCGGCACCGCGAGCGCGGACAGCGCCAGAAGCGCCACCGCCGGCCCGAAACTGAACTTGCCGAGGAGCCCGACGGCGAGCACCGGCGCCAGCGCCGCGTACCCGGCGGTGGACGGCACCCGGGCGAGCCGCAGCATCAGCCAGACGGTCGCCGCCAGAGCGGCGATCAGCGCCAGACTGTCCATGTAGACGGTGAGCGAAGCCCAGCCCAGGAACCAGAAGGCCACGGGCGACAGTGCCGCGGCGGCGGCTAGACGGCGGTCGTCGATCGCCTCCCGCGCCGCCGCCAGCATGGCCACGAAGAACGCCGTCAGCAGCCCGTAGCGGATCGCGACGGTGGCGCCGAGGGTGGGGCCGAACAGCGCCTCGGCCAAGGCCGACAGCCAGCCGGCGACGGGCGGGTTTCCGAAGTCGTAGCCGAGCGCGAAGCCCTGGCCGTACAGCATGAGCTGGGCCTCGTCGCCCGACGATCCCGACAGCAGTCCCATGCGGATCAGCCACGCCGCCGCGTAATAGCCGGCGACCGCGCTCAGGAAGGCGCGGGTGCCGCTCAACGCCAGGGCGGCGGCGCACAGACGGTCGAGGAAGGCGGGAAACTGGAGCATGCGACGGCGACGCAGTGGAGGCCCCACGGTTCAACCACGCCGGCCGGCGGGCCGCAAGATCGTCGCCGCTCGGATGCCGAAGGGCGCCCCCGGCGGTCCCGATACGGGCACCGGGTCCCGGACAGCGCTGACGCGCTTTGGACAAGCCGAAAGGGTGAGGCCTTCCCCACGGCAGTCCTCAGCCCCTCGGGGCGTCCGGGACCCAGATCTGCAACGCAGGGTCAGGCGGCTTCGCGGTCGCCCTTCAGGTCCTGCGGATCGTAGGCGAGCGACGGCGCCAGCCAGCGCTCGATCTCCTCCACGGGCATGCCCTTGCGGCGGGCATAGTCCTCGATCTGGTCGCGTTCGATCCGGCCGAGCCCGAAATAGCGGGCGTCGGGATGGGAGAAGTACCAGCCGGAGACCGAGGCGGCCGGCCACATGGCGAAGGACTCGGTCAGTTCGACCCCCGCCTGCGTCTCGGCGTCCAGCAGTTCGAACAGCGTTCCCTTCTCGGTGTGGTCCGGGCAGGCCGGATAGCCGGGGGCCGGGCGGATTCCCCGATACTCCTCGGCGATGAGCTGGTCGTTCGACAGGTCCTCGTCGGCGGCATAGCCCCAGAACTCGCGGCGCACCCGTTCGTGCATCCGCTCGGCGAAGGCTTCGGCCAGGCGGTCGGCCAGCGCCTTCACGAGGATCGAGTTGTACATGTCCCCCGCCTCCTCGAACTCCTTGGCCTTGCGCTCGATCTCGAGCCCGGCGGTGACGGTGAAGCCGCCGAGCCAGTCGCCGCCCTGCGGCGAGATGTAGTCGGCGAGGGCGAGGTTCGCCTTGCGGCTCTCCGCATCGCCGCCGCGCGGCATCTGCTGGCGCAGGGTGTGGACCACCGCCTCGCCCGCCGCGGTCGTCAGCCGGATGTCGTCGCCCTCCGCCCTGGCCGGCCAGAAGCCGATCACCGCGCGCGGCTTCGCCCAGCCGTTCTCGACGATCTGCTTCAGCATGTCCTGGGCGTCGTTCCACAGCGGCCGGGCGGCCTCGCCGACCTTCGGGTCGTCGAGGATGTCCGGGAAGCGGCCCCGCAGTTCCCAGGTGGCGAAGAACGGCTGCCAGTCGATCCGGTCGATCAGTTCCTGCAGCGGATAATCGGCGAAGGTCCTGATGCCCTCGAAGGCCGGCTTCGGCGGCTGGTAGCCGGCCCAGTCGATCTTCGCCTTATTCGCACGCGCATCGGCGATGGTGATGCGCTCGCGGTCGACCCGGCCGGTGCGCCGCTTCTCGGCCATCTGGCGGTAGTCGGCGCGGATACCCTGGGCATAGGCGTCGCGACGCTCGTGGGAGAGCAGTTCCTGGACGACGCCGACCGCGCGGCTGGCGTCGATCACATGCACCACCGGGCCCTTGGCATAGGCCGGGTCGATCTTCACCGCGGTGTGCATCTTCGACGTGGTGGCGCCGCCGATCAGCAGCGGCAGGTCGAGCCCTTCGCGCTGCATCTCGGAGGCGACGTAGACCATCTCGTCCAGGCTCGGCGTGATCAGGCCGGACAGCCCGATGGCGTCCACCTTCTCCTCGGCCGCGACCTCAAGGATCCGGGCGCAGGGCACCATGACGCCGAGGTCGATCACCTCGTAGTTGTTGCACTGCAGGACAACGCCGACGATGTTCTTGCCGATGTCGTGGACGTCGCCCTTGACCGTCGCCATCAGGATCTTGCCCTTGGCGCTCTGGCTGTCGTCCTTCTCCGCCTCGATGAAGGGCAGCAGGACGGCCACCGCCTTCTTCATGACGCGGGCGGACTTGACCACCTGCGGCAGAAACATCTTGCCCGCGCCGAACAGGTCGCCGACCACGTTCATGCCGTCCATCAGCGGGCCTTCGATCACATGGATCGGCCGGTCCGCCTTCTGCCGCGCCTCCTCGACGTCGGCTTCGACGAAGTCGCCGATGCCCTGAACCAGGGCGTGTTCCAGGCGCTTCTCGACCGGAAGCTCGCGCCAGCCGTCGTCGACCACCTTGGCGGCGGCGCCGGACCCCCGGTACTCGTCGGCGATCTCCAGCAGCCGGTCGGTCGCGTCCTCGCGCCGGTTCAGCAGCACGTCCTCGATCCGCTCGCGCAGGGCCTCGGGGATGTCCTGGTAGACCGGCAGGGCGCCAGCGTTGACGATGCCCATGTCCATGCCGTTGTTGATGGCGTGGTACAGGAAGCAGGCGTGCATCGCCTCGCGCACGGCGTTGTTGCCGCGGAACGAGAACGAGACGTTCGACACCCCGCCCGACACCAGGGCGTGGGGCAGGTTCTCCTTGATGAGCCGGGTGCCCTCGAAGAAGTCGACGGCGTAGTTGTTGTGCTCCTCGATGCCGGTCGCGACGGCGAAGATGTTCGGATCGAAGATGATGTCCTCGGGCGGGAATCCGACCTTCTCCACCAGCAGGGTGTAGGCGCGCTTGCAGATCTCGAACTTCCGGGTCGCCGTCTCGGCCTGCCCCTCCTCGTCGAAGGCCATGACGACGACGGCGGCGCCGTAGCGCCGCACCAGCCGGGCCTGCTCCAGGAACGGCTCCTCGCCCTCCTTCAGGCTGATCGAGTTCACGATGCCCTTGCCCTGCATGCACTTGAGGCCGGCCTCGATCACGCTCCACTTGGAGCTGTCGACCATGATCGGCACGCGGCTGATGTCCGGCTCGCTGGCGATCAGGTTGAGGTAGGTGGTCATGGCCGCTTCGCTGTCGAGCAGCCCCTCGTCCATGTTCACGTCGAGGATCTGAGCGCCGCTCTCGACCTGCTGACGGGCGACCTCCAGCGCGGTCTCGTAGTCGCCGGCGGCGATCAGCTTACGGAAGCGGGCGGAGCCGGTGACGTTGGTCCGCTCGCCGATATTGATGAAGATGGCCTGGCGCTCGGTCAAAATGCACTCCTGAGGTCGAAGGGTTCCAGTCCCGACAGCCGCATGCGCAGCGACAGCTGCGGCGCCACGCGGGGCGCGGCCGCCTTGACCTGTCGGGCGATCGCCGCGATGTGCGCCGGCGTGGTGCCGCAGCAGCCGCCGACGACATTCACCAGCCCGTCATCGGCCCAGCTTCCGAGATGGGCGGCGGTCTGTTCCGGCTTCTCGTCGTAGCCGCCGAACTCGTTGGGCAGGCCGGCATTCGGATAGGCGGAGATCCGGACGTCGGCCACCCGCGCCAGCTCGGCGATATGCGGGCGCATGTCCTTGGCGCCGAGGGCGCAGTTGAAGCCGACGCTGAACGGATTGGCGTGACGGATCGAGTTCCAGAACGCCTCCGGCGTCTGTCCGGACAGCGTCCGCCCGGAGCGGTCGGTGATGGTGCCGCTGATCATGATCGGCAGCCTGGTTCCGGCCTCGTCGAAGGCCTGCTCGACGGCGAACAGCGCCGCCTTGGCATTGAGCGTGTCGAAGATCGTCTCGACGAGAATGATATCCGCCCCGCCTTCGATGAGGCCGAGGGTCGCGTCCAGGTAGGACTCGCGCAGCTCGTCGAAGGTGACGTTGCGCGCTCCGGGGTTGGAAACGTCCGGCGAGATGGACGCGGTGCGGTTGGTCGGGCCGAGGGCGCCGGCGACGAAGGTCGGCCGGTCCTCCTCCTCGCGCACCGCATCGGCCGCGCGCCGGGCGATCTCGGCGCCGGCCCTGTTGATGTCGCGGGCGAGATGGGACAGGCCGTAATCCGCCTGGCTGATCGACGTCGCGTTGAACGTGTTGGTCTGCGCGATATCCGCCCCGGCCTCGAAATACTGGCGGTGGATATCCTCGATCTTCCCCGGCTGGGAGAGATTGAGGATGTCGTTGTCGCCCTTGAGCTCGTGGTTGTGATCGGTGAAGCGATCGCCTCGGAACGCCTCCTCGGACAGGGTCAGGTTCTGGATCATCGTGCCCATGGCACCGTCCAGGATGACCACCCGTTGCTCCGCGAGGCGCGAGAGCTCCCGTGCCGCTTCGGTCATGGAAATCTCCAAGTCAGTCAGTTGTGCCGGGCCGTCGGCCTCGGCCCCGCGTCGTTGACGGCGGTCGGTCGTACCGGCACCTCCGTCCGCAACATTCTGCCGGACACGTAGGCGATGCGATCGCCCAGGTTGTCGAATGCCGACAGCTCGCCCCAGTGGGGCGACGCCGGCGCCAGATCGAGGAACAGCGGCCCACGGAACGCCGCCGCGACCCGTCGCAGGGTCTCGGCATAGGGCTTGTCCAGGTTCCCCGGCGCGATCGCGATGGCGTGGGCGCCGACCCCGGCCGCCACGGCGGCGGCGCGCGCGAATTCCTCGCTCACGCCGGCCCGCACCGGCGCGCCCAGCCGCACCTCGTAGCGCAGCTTGACGATCACCGGGACCGATCGGCCGGCCTCGGCCATGCCGAGCCGCACCCCGTCCATCGCCACGGCGATCCGTGCCGGACACTGTGCCACCTCCAGCAGCAGCAGGTCGACGCCGCCGCCGACCAGGCCGGACGCCATGGTCCGCGCCGCCGCCGTCACCCGGTCCAGCGACGGGAAGCCGATCAGCGGGACCAGCGCCTCGACCCGCGCCACACCCATGACCCGCTGACCGGCGCCATGGGTGTGCACCGCCTTCGAGGCGTGCTCGGCCGCCATGTAGGAGACGATGAACGCCTCGTCGTGCATGCGATAGCGGTCCAGCCGCTCCGGCGAGGCGCCGACGGTGTTGGTCCGCAGGATGTCCGCGCCGTCGTCGATGTGCCTGCGGTGCACCTCGATCACCGCGCGCGGCGCGGTAAGGTTCAACTCCTCCACGCAGGAGGCACCGGCACGCGACGCCAGCTCCGCGAAGCCGCCGGACACCAGAGCCGGTCGGGTCGACGGGGCGATCATGCAGCCGCCTCCATCTCCGGACGCAGGCCGAGCCGACGGCAGATCGCCGCGGTGAGCTGCGGGCGGTTCAGGGTGTAGAAGTGGAAGTCCTCGACCCCCTCCTCCATCAGCCTCAGGCAGAGGTCGCTGGCCGTGCTGGCGGCGACGAGCTGACGGGTCTCCGGATCCGCGTCCAGGCCGTCGAACAGCTCCGCCATCCAGTCCGGCACATTGGCGCCGCAGGCCTTGGAGAACCGCACGACGGTCTTGAAGTTGGTCACCGGCAGGATGCCCGGCACCACCGGCACGACGATGCCCGAGTCGGCGCACAGGTCGCGGAACCGCAGGAAGGTATCGGCCTCGAAGAAATACTGGGTGATGGCGCGGGTCGCCCCGGCGTCGATCTTGCGCTTCAGGTTGTCGAGGTCCGCCTCGCGGTTCGGGCTGTCCGGATGGACCTCCGGATAGGCGCCCACGGAGATCTCGAAATCGCCGATCCGCCGCAGGCCGGCGGTCAGCTCCGCGGCGTTGGCATATCCGCCCGGATGCGGCTCGTAGCGGTCGGCGCCTTCCGGCGGATCGCCGCGCAGGGCGACGATGTGGTTGATCCCGGCCTGTTTCCAGTCGCGCACGATCGCGTCGACCTCCTCGCGGGTCGCGCCGACGCAGGTCAGATGCGCCGCCGGGGTCAGGTCGCTCTCCCGCGCCAGACGGGTGACGATGCGGCTGGTGCGCTCGCGGGTGCTGCCGCCGGCGCCGTAGGTCACGGACACGAAGGCCGGACGGTAGGCCTCCAGCCGTGAGACGGTATGCCAGAGCTTGGCCTCCCCCTCCTCGTCCTTGGGCGGAAAGAACTCGAAGCTCACACGCGGTGTGTCGGACATGACGCTTATCCCCTCACGACGCCGCCCGCAGGACGGCGGTGTTGGTGTTTCCGGTATCAAGATCGTTGGTGTCGGCCTTGCGGGCGCACCACAGGCAGACGGTCAGCGGGTCGCCGACGAGGCTGGCCATCGGCTCCAGACGCAGGCCGGCGCCGCTGGCCAGCCGCCCCAGCTCCTCCTGGGAGAAACCCAGCCAGCGGTGGGTATGCTGCTCGCGCAGTTCCTCGAGCTGATGCGGCGCGAAATCGACGAGGATCGCCCGGCCGCCCGGCCGCAGCACCCGGGCCGCCTCGCGCAGGACCTCGCCCGGAACCTCGGCGTAGTGCAGCACCATGTTCAGGGTCACGGCGTCGAACCGGTCGGCCGGGAACGGCAGGTGATACATGTCGGCCAGCCGGACCTGGCAGTTGCTCAGCCCGGCCCGGTCGAGCTTGTCGCGGGCGATCTCAAGCATCGGCTTGGCGTTGTCGACCCCCACCGCGCTGGTCACGTGGTCGGCCACATGCTCGAGCACCCGGCCGGTGCCGGTGCCGATGTCCAGCAGGTCCGTCACCGGCTCCGCCCGCACCGCCTCGACCACGCTGGCGTCGACCTGCGCGTCATCGACGTACAGGCCGCGCAGGTCCTCCCAGTGGACGGCGTTGTCGCGGAAATAGGCGGTCGCCCGCTCCGACCGTCGGGCACGGATGGTCTCCAGCCGGGCGAGATCGGTCTCGACGGTCGCGTCGTCCAGCGACACCAGCGGCGTCAGCGCCCGCGCCAGACCGCCGCCGGCCGTCCGTTCCGCCACCCGGTAATAGGCGCGCGCACCCTCGCGGTTCCGCTCCAGCACGCCGGCCTCGACCATCAGCTTGAGATGGCGGGACACCCGCGGCTGGCTCTGACCGAGGATGTCGACCAGCTCGGTGACGGACAGTTCAGACCGCGCGCACAGCACCAGGATCCGCAGCCGCGTCGGCTCGGCGATCGCCCTCAGTCCTGCAAGCACGTGATCCATATGCCCTCACCCTCGATAACGACATAAGGATATCTTTATGTGTTTATCGAGGCAAGCGCGGATTCCGCCGTCGCTCGACCGAAACTGTTCCCCTCACGACACGCCATCTTCCCCGGCGATGGCCGTCAGGCCCTCCCGGTAGGTCGGGTAGGTCAGCCGCACGCCGAGCTCACGGGTGAGACGGCCGGTGTCGAGGCGCTTGCACTCGCTGTAGAAGCTCCGCGCCATGTCGGAGAGGTCGGCGCTGTCGAACGCGACCGGCGTCGGCGGATCGATGCCGAGCAGGCCGGCGGCGAACACGATCGGGTCCGCCGGGGAACAGGCCTCGGTATCGGCGACGTTATAGATCCCGCCGTCGCGCGGCCGCGCCATCGAGGCGAGCAGGATCGAGCCGATATCGTCCACGTGGATGCGGTTGAAGACCTGGCCCGGCTTGTCGATGATCCGCGCCCTGCCGGACCTGAGCTGGGCGATGGCGTTGCGGCCCTGCCCCGGACCGTAGATGCCGGCGACGCGGAAGACCTGTACCGCCACGTCGGTATCCGCGAAGCCGTCGCGCCAGGCGCGTTCCGCCGCCGCCCGCAGCTCGCCGCGACGGCTGCCGGGGGTCGGCGGCTCGTCCTCCGTCACCACCCCGCCCTGCCGGTCGCCGTAGACCGCCGGCGTGGACAGGTACCCGACCCATCGAAGCGTGGCGCAGGCCCGCAGATCGTCGCGGTGCCGCGCCAGGGCCGGCACCAGGATCTCGCGCGGCGGCACGGTGTCGACCACGTGCGTGACGCCGGCGAACGGGTCGACGGCGACGATCGGTGCCGTGCCGTCGAACGCGTGCACTGTGACGCCCTCGGCGTCGGCCAGGCTGGCCGCCTTCTCCGCCGTACGGACGGTCCCGGACACCCGCCAGCCGGCGTCGCGCATCCGCCGGGCGAGGCGCAGGGCGGTATAGCCGAGGCCGAAGAAGAAGACATGGCCAGGGGGGATCGTCGGGGCGGGAAGGTCGGACATGGCGCGCTCTCGGTTCGGGCTGTCGACCTGAACATGTCACGCGCGCGCGGTATTGCCACCCGCTTCCGCGCCGCTATCGTCGCCACCCATGGAAACGACGAACCGACGCCCCGGCGCGCCGCCGGCCGCCGCGCGCTCGCGCCAGGCCACCGCGGGCGATATCCCCGGCCTGTACCGGATCGTGGCGGCGGCGCGGGAGAACCGGCAGTTCGAGACGCCGGAGGGTTTCGCCGAGGCGGTCCGTCCGTTCATCGCGGCCGGGCTGTGCCGGGTGCTGACGCTCGCCGGGGCGATCGCCGGATTCGTCGCCGTCGATGCCCGGGCCGGATCGGTGGAGATGCTGTATGTCGACCCGGCGTTCGAGGGACGCACGGTCGGCCGCGCCCTGATGCGCCGGGCTCTGGACGACCTGGTCCGCCTCGGCCATCGGACCGCGTCGCTGGTCACCGCGCGGGACACGCGGGCCGAACGGTTCTACCGCGCCCAGGGCTGGACCGAGACGGCGGAGGTCGGCCGCGGCTCGATCCGCATGAAGAAGGCGTTGAGCGGACTGTAGGGTCAGCCCGTCCGCCGCCTCCGACGTCGCCGACCCTCGCCGTCTCCCCCGGCCTCGCCCGGTGCGGGACGGGCGGGAAGCGTCACTTCGGCCGCCAGGTTCGGGAACGGCGCGGTCGCGTGCGGCAGCGCCATGGCGTCGACGAAATGCTCCTGGAACCGCGGCTCGACCGCCGTCTCCACCTTCTCGACCTGGCGGACAACCCGCTCGATCTCGCGCCGGGCGCCGGCGTTGAGAAGCGCCATCCGGGCGCCGGTTCCGGCCGCGTTGCCGACCGACCAGACCTTGTCGAGCCGGCAGTCGGGGATCATGCCGAGCACCATGGCATACTTGGTGTCGATGTGACTGCCGAAGGCGCCGGCCAGGATCACCCGGTCGACCGTCGTGACCCCCATCTTGTCCATCAGCAGGGCCGCACCGGCATAGAGCGCGGCCTTGGCGAGCTGGATGGCGCGCACGTCGGTCTGGGTGATGACCACCTCCGGCGACAGCCGGTAGGAGAACGTGCGGCCGTCCGACTCGATCCGTTCGGTGCGCGCGGCCATGGCGCCGTCGATGGTCCCGTCGGCCTTCAGCAGCCCGGTCAGCACCATCTCGGCCAGGACCTCGATGATGCCGGAGCCGCAGATGCCGGTAACCCCGGTGCGCCAGATCTCCGACTGGAAGCCGTCCTCGTCGGACCAGAGATCGAGGCCGATCACCTTGAAGCGCGGCTCCAGGGTTTCGGGATCGATGCGGACCCGCTCGACGGCGCCGGGGGCGGCGCGCTGGCCGCAGGCGATCTGCGCGCCCTCGAAGGCCGGGCCGGTCGGCGAGGAGGCGGCGAGCAGCCGGTGGCGGTTGCCGAGCACGATCTCGGCATTGGTGCCGACATCGACGATCAGCGTCATCTCGTCCTGCTGGTGCGGTCCCTCCGACAGGATCACGGCCGCCGTGTCGGCGCCGACATGCCCGGCGATGCAGGGCAGGCCGTAGGCCCTGGCGTCCGGGTGCAGGGTGATGCCGAGTTCGCTGGCATGCAGGTTCACGGCGGTGTCGATCGCCAGCGCGAAGGGCGCCCCGCCGAGCTCGGTCGGGTCGATGCCGAGCATCAGGTGGTGCATGATCGGGTTGCCGACGAAGACCAGGTCGACGATGTCCTCGACATCGACCGCCGCCTCCTGGGCGACCTGCGCCGCCAGATGGTTGACCGCCTCGCGCACGACGTTGGTGAGTTCGACCTCGCCGCCGGGGTTCATCATGACGTAGGAGACCCGGCTCATCAGATCCTCGCCAAAGCGGATCTGCGGGTTCATCACGCCGCTGGAGGCCACGACGGCGCCGGTGCCGAGATCGCAGAGATGGGCCGACATGGTGGTCGATCCGATATCGACGGCGAGGCCGTAGATCTTCTCCTTGAACCCCGGCCACACGCCGGTCACCCGCCGCCCTTCGCGCAGGCAGACCGTGACCTTCCAGTTCCCGTCGCGCAGCGCCTTCTGCAGGTAGCCGAGCACCGGCAGGTCGCAGCTCACGTCGGCGGCGATGCCCCAGTCCGGCCACTGCTCGCGCAGACTCTCGCAGAGCCGGCGGAAATCGCCCGACGGCTCGTGCATGTCCGGCTCGCGCACCTCGACATAGTGCAGCTTGTGGATCGGATTGATCTCGATCGCCCGCACCTCGGCGCGCTTGCGCACGATCTGGCGGTGGACCTGGCTGGTCTCCGGGACGTCGATGACGACATCCCCGAGCAGTTGGGTCGAGCAGGACAGGCGGCGGCCGGCGGCGAGGCCGCGCTTGCTCCGGTAACGCAGCTCGTTGCGCGCCGGCTCGCTCAGGTTGCCGGCGCGGCTGTCGACCTGGAACTTGGAGAACCGGCCCTCGCTCAGGGTGATCTGGCAGCGCCCGCAGATGCCGCGCCCGCCGCAGACGGAATCGATATCGACGCCGAGCGCCCGTGCCGCCTGCAGCACGGGCGTGCCGACCGGGAAGGAGCCACGGCGCCCCGATGGCGTGAAGACGACGAAGGCCTGTTCCGCCTCGTCGTTCGAAGCGGGTCTGTCAGATCCGGCTGCGGGCGAAGTGCCCGGCGGGCTGTTGGCGTCGTCCATGTCCGGTTCAGCGTCCCTCCGTCCGTGTCGATGCCGTCGCGTCGCCTAGGCCCGGCGGCGCCGGCGTTCGCGGCCGCCGCGCGCGCCAACCATGTCCTGGCCCTCCGCCGCCGGTTCGCGGAACCGCCTGATCCAGCGCCGGCACTCCGGGTCGTGGCCCATCATCACGTCGGCACCCATCACGCCGGCCATCTCCTCGGCATGCAGCGGGTTCATGATCGCCGAGGTCATGCCGGACCCGATCGCCATGGTCAGGAAGGCGGCGTTCAGCGCGTGGCGGTTGGGCAGACCGAAGGAAATGTTGGAGGCGCCGCAGGTGGTGTTCACCCCCAGTTCCTCGCGCAGCCGACGGATCAGCCGCATGGCCGAGTGTCCGGCCAGGTTCAGCGCGCCGACCGGCATGACCAGCGGATCGACGACCACATCGGCGCGCGGGATGCCGTAATCCTCGGCCCGCTCGACGATCTTCTTCGCCACCTCGTAGCGCACGTCCGGATCCTCGGAGATGCCGGTCTCGTCGTTGGAGATCGCGACCACCGCGGCACCGTATTTCTTGATCAGCGGTAGCACGACCTCGAGCCGCTCCTCCTCGCCGGTGACCGAATTGACCAGCGCCTTGCCCCGGTAGACGGACAGGCCCGCCTCCAGCGCCTCGACGATGGAGCTGTCGATCGACAGCGGCACTTCGGTGACCGACTGAACCAGCTTGATCGACTCCGCCAGGATCGCCGGCTCGTCGGCCAGCGGGATCCCGGCGTTGACGTCCAGCATGGTGGCGCCCGCCTCGACCTGGGCGCGGGCGTCGGACTCGACCCGGCTGTAGTCGCCGGCGGCCATCTCGGCGGCCAGCAGCTTGCGGCCGGTCGGGTTGATGCGCTCGCCGATGACGCAGAACGGGCGCTCGAACCCGATGGCGATTTCCTTGGTGGCGGAACTGACGACGGTGTCGACCATGGGGCGCGTCTCCGGGTACGGGTTGCTGCGGGTCAGGAGGCCGCGCGGGCCTGATCGGACGCGCCGAGGTGAAGGGCGGCCTTGCGGGGGTCCACGGCGAACGCGCCGGCGACAAGGGTATTGGCCCAATCGGCGGTCCTCGCCAGGCCGCCGAACGGATAGAAGTGCAGCTTCTCGATGCCGCACTCCGGGTCGCCCGCCTTGTAGGCGGCGAGTTCGAGCACCAGCCGGTCGGGCGCCTGCACCAGCATCAGCTTCGCCAGGTTGCGGGCCTGTCGGGTCAGCACCCGGATCGACGGTCCGACGCCGGACATCTGCGCGAATTTCAGCAGCGTCTTCAGCGAGGCGAGACCGGGCACGCCGAGATGGATCGGCAGGGTGTTGCCCCAGCCCCGGATCCGCTTGTCCCAGGCGATGATGGCGCCGGCGTCGAAGCAGAACTGGGTCTCGATATACAGATCCAGGCCGCGCTCGGCGGCGAAGCGGTTCTTCCAGAGCAGCGCGTCCTTCAGCGCCGTCTCGTCGATGTCCGGGCTGCCCTCGGGATGACCGGCGACGCCGATCCGGCGGATGCCCCGGGCCTCGAACAGGCCGGTCGCCAGCATCTCCATGGAGGAGGCGTAGGGACCGAGCGGGCGGTCCACCCCGCCGGCGATGGCCAGCGCCTGGGTCACGCCGGCCTCGTCGGCGAGGCGGCCGAGATAGCGGTCCAGCATCGCCGCGTCGGCGATCGAGCGGGCGGCGACATGGGGTACCGGCTCGAACCCCTCGCGGCGCAGGCGGACGGCGACGGCGATCGTGTCGTCGATATCGCTGCCGGGCAGAAAGGTCACGTTGACGGTGGTTCCGGGGGCGAGATGGTCCGCGAACGATGCGACCTTGGCGGCGGAGGCCGGAGTGGTCTCGACGGAGAAGCCCGACATCAGGGCCATCACGTCATGCGCGTTCGCTGGTGCCATCTAAGTCCCCTTCCCGTACCGGAGGCGTCCGGATCGCCTTTCCTATATGCGGCCTCGCGCGCCGGCCCGATTGCCGCGCGCCGCCATCCTCAATCCCAAATCCGACACACAGTCGTGCCGGCGACGCACCGCGCCGGGGATTGCGCCGCAGACCGGCCTGGGGCAGAGGAATTGGCGCCGTTTGCAACCCGCCGAGGCGACACCCGATGACCGAGCGCAGCCGCACCTATTCCTGGGCCGACCCCGCCCCCCTGGCCGAGGCGACCCGCGCGCTGGACGGCCTCACCCTGCTGACGGAGATCAAGGACGGCGAGCTGCCGGCACCCAGCATCGCCGCGACCATGGGCTTTCGCCTGATCGAGGTCGCCGAGGGCCGGGCGGTGTTCCAGGGAGAGTGGCAGGAATTCCTCTCCAACCCGGCGGGCACGCTGCACGGCGGCTGGTACGGCACGATCCTGGACAGCGCCATGGGCTGCGCGGTGCATTCGACCCTGCCGGCCGGCACCGGCTACACCACGCTGGAATACAAGGTCCACATCACCCGCGGCGCCGGACCGGATGCCGGCGCGCTGCGCGCCGAGGGCCAGGTGATCCATCGCGGCCGGCGCACGGCGACCGCGGAAGCCAAGCTGACCGACGCGGCGGGCAAGGTCTACGCCCACGCGACGACGACCTGCATCATTCTGTAGTTGCGCCGGCTGTAGTCGCGCGGGGCCGCCGCTGTCAGGCCCGGATCAGGTCCAAGGGAAGCCGGCTCAGCACCTCCGGCGCGCCGTCGGTGACCACCACCGTCTCGCCCAGGCCCATGGCGAGGCCGGAGCGGGTATCGCCCAGCATGACGTGCGGGAAGAACACCATGCCGGGCCGCAACTCCAGCGGATTGCCGGCGTAGATCATCGGCGGCACGTCCATCCACGACGGCCGGTACGTAGCACCCAGCGAATAGCCGCAGGCGGCATACCGCACCTCCGCGTAGCCCGCGGCGTCGAGCCGGGCGCGGTGGATCTCGTCGACCCGGCCGAGCGGCTCGCCGGCACGGAACGCCGCCAGCATCTCCTCCAGCGTGTCGCGGACCAGGGAGTGCATCGCCCGCTGGTCGTCGGACACTTCCCCGACGGCGACGCAGCGCTCGATGCAGGCGTTGTAGCGGCGGTAGGTGCCGGCCAGTTCGACCATCACCAGGTCCCGGTCGCCGAGGCCCCGGGCACCGCCGACGCCGCGCCCGTAGACCGCCCGCGCGCCGGAGTTCACCAGCGGACCCGCCGGCGGCATGTCGCCGCCGCCCTCCAGCATGGCCTTCATCGCGGCGGCGGTCAGGGCACTGTCCAGCACGCCCGGCCTGGCGGTCCCGGCGATCGCCGTCACCGCCGCGTCGGCCAGGCCGGCGGCGCGGCGCATCAGGTCAAGCTCGGCCGGCGACTTCACCACCCGCAGGCCGCGCACGATGTCGCTCGCCTCGACCAGATCGACGACGCCGTCCGCCGCGTCGAACACGGCGCGGCAGTTGAAGCCGGTGAGGCTGTAGCTGTCGGTCTCGATGCCGACGCGCCGGCCGGACAGGCCGCCGTCCTTCAGGATCGACAGGAGATCCCGCGCCGGCGCCGCGTCCTCGGCGTTCAGCCACACCCGGACCTCCTCGATCCGGGACGTATCGCGCGCCTGGGCGACGTCCGGGCGGCGGCACAGCAGCGTGGTCGGCCGGTCCTCGGCGTGCAGGACGGCGCACTGGAAGAACACGTAGCCGCCGCCGTCGTAGCCGAACAGGTAGTAGAGGCTCTCCTGGGCGAAGACGATCAGGGCGTCGAGCCCGCGCTCCGCCATCGTCCGGCGGGCGGCGGCGACACGGGCGTCGTACTCGCCGTCGGCGACCGGACGCAGGCCGGACCCGGAGGCGGGGTCGGTGCCGGGGTCGGGGGTCACCGGGGCGTCAGGCGCGGTCGTCGCGCCGGCCGCGGGCGACGTATTCGCCGGTCCGCTCGTCGCGCACCAGGTCGACCACGTCTTCGCGCGCGCCCGGCGCCCGCTCGGCGGGACCGTCGTCGCGGCGGCCCGCGGCGGCACCGTCGGTGGTCTTGCGCTTGCGCGCCGCGTCGAGCCGTCCGATCAGCCGGAAGCCGTACCAGACCACGGCGATGATGGCTGCGAGCGTTGCGAGTTTCGAGATACTGAACATGCGACTAGATTTGACCGACCGGGCGTCCCGGCGCAAGAGCGGCGGTCACGCCGGGGGCTCGCCCGGGGCCTCGCCTGGGGCCTCACCCTGCGCCTCGCCGTGCGCCTCGTAGTGCACCAGGCTGTAACCGTTCTCCGGCCGCTCCCAGACCAGGGTGAAGCCGAGGGACTCGAGCAGCCGGCGCGAGATCGTATTGTCGCCGCGGGCAAAGGCGACGATCCGGCGCAGGCCGATCCCCTCGAAGCCGTGGCGCAGGGTCGCGGTCGCCGCCTCGCGCGCATAGCCCCTGCCCCGCGCCTCCGGCAGCAGCCCGTAGCTGATTTCCGGGACGGTGCCGTCCTCCAGGTAGCGCAGGCCGCACTCGCCGAGATACGCCCCGGTCGCGCGGTCGGTCACCGCGTACATGCCGAACCCGTGCTCGTCCCAGTGGGCGATCATGTCGTCGACCACCTCGGAGGCGGCCGCGTGATCCAGCACGCCGAGCTTGCGCACCGCCATCACCGCCGGGTTGCCGAGAAAGGCGATGAGATCCGCCCGCCGGGACTCGTCGGCCGGGTGCAGGATCAGCCGGCCCGTCACGAGCGGGCCAATCTCGAGCTGGCCGGTCTTTGACGGGCCCGGTCCGCCCGCGTCGGCCGGGCTCACAGGCCGAACCGGGACCACATCGCCCGCTCTCCAAGTGCCGCTAGCGCCGCCTCGCCCCAGGCCGCCGGATCGAATCGCTGCTCCGCCGCCATGCCGAAGCGCAGCCGCTCCAGCAGCGGCCGGCGACGCTCCACCAGCCGGAACCGGGTCTTCTCACCATGGCGCGCCCGCATGGTGCGGCGAAGCTCCCCCTCGCCGTCGGCCAGGCCGTAGTCGATCCCGCGCGCGCCGGTCCAGAACTTGCCTTCGAACAGCTCCGGCTCCTCGCCGGCCTTCAGCCGGTCGCCGCGCCGGTCCCGGACCCAGTCGATGAAGCGGTGGTGCATCTCGACCTGGATGGCCTTGAGGTGGGAGACGTCCTCGTCGCGCTCCGGGCTGAACGGGTCGAGAAGCGCCTTGCGGGTCCCGGCGGTGTGGACCCGGCGCTCGACGCCGAGCTTCTCCAGCGCCTCGACGAAGCCGAAGCCGGCGCTGACCACGCCGATGGAGCCGATGATCGAGGATTGGTTGACCAGGATCTCGTCGGCCGCGCAGGCGATCCAGTAGCCGCCGGACGCGGCCACGTCCTCGACGAAGGCGGTGACCGGCTTGTCGTGCTCCGCCGCCAGGTCGCGGATGCGCTGGGCGATCAGGTCGGACTGCACCGGCGATCCGCCGGGCGAATTGATGAGCAGGGCGACGGCGGTCGTCCGCTTGTTCTCGAACGCCTCGCGCAGAACCGGGGCCAGGGACTCGAGCGACAGGCCGCGACGGGACGGGCCGCCGCCGATCACGCCGCGCATCGGGACGACACAGACCGTCGCGCGTCGTCTGCGGAAACGGTCAAGCAGGGGATCCAGGAATGCCATGCCCCGATAGATAGGATGCGCGGGGCGAAAGATCGAGGGCCTCAGAGCTCCAGCGCCGCGCCGCGCAGCACGGCTTCCGCCTGCGCCGTATACCCCCCGTCCTCGCCGTGCAGAACCATCCCGGCGGCCAGCCGCAACGGCGCGCGCCCGCCGCGCACGGCCCGCACCAGCACGCGCCCCGCGTCCCGCCCCGCCTTCGCGTACAGCGGAAACACCACCACCGACCCGAAACCGCGCTTCAGCGCCGCCAGGATATCGGCCAGGCGGTCGGCGCGGTGGACCAAGGTGAGCGTGCCCCTGTGCCGCAGACACCGGCGCGCGACGCCGGTCCAGTCGCCGAGATCGGCGCCCGCCTCGACCCCGGCGGCGGCACGCCCCGGCACGGGCGACGGATCGGCCCGCTCGGCGGTCAGATAGGGCGGATTGGCGGCGACATGGTCGATCCGCCCCGCCTCCCAGCCGCCCGGCAGGTCCGCGATGTCGACCCGCTCGATCCGGCCGGCGATGCCGTTCGCCGCGCGGGTGCGTTCCGCCAGTCCCGCCATCGCCGGGTCGCGTTCCAGGCCGATCACCTCGATCCCCGCCACCCGCACGGCGAGGCAGGCGAAGACCGCGCCGGCGCCGCAACCGAGATCGACCGCCCGCTCGCCCGCCCGCGCCGGCACCGTGGCCGCCAGCAGCACCGGGTCGATCGCCGCGCGGTAGCCCGTCGCCGGCTGGAACAGCGTGACCCGGCCGTCGAGCAGGCGGTCCTCGGTAACCTCCTCGGTGACGTCCGTCATCATACGGGTTCCCGCGGCACCGGGCCGGAGAACGAGGGCGGGCACGGGTCGGCCACGGGAACCTCTATTTCGGGTCCAGCGTCTCGCCGGCCTCTTCCAGCAGGGCCCTGGCCGCGGCGAAGTCGTCGCTGCTGACCATCAGGCGGCGCGGGATCGCCATGGCGCTGCCCTCGAGCACGCTCATCCCGGCGTCCATCACCACCGGCTCGATCCCCTCGGCAGACAGCAGGGCCTGCAGATAGGACAGCCGAACCAGATCGTTGGTGCGCAACAGTTCCCGCATATGGCAATCGCCCTCCCGCCGGGTGCGGGCAGAGACTTGGTTGACTTCGCCCCGCGACCGTCCTTTGTATGCTCGCACGTCAGACAGAGGCGTCAAGGAACGCCGCAGGAGCGATACCGTGTCCGTCACCGCACCGGCCTCTCAGCCCGGCTCCGACAGCGCCGACCGCAGGCCCAGCTTCGAGGCCCTGCGCGCGCTGGTCGCCGACGACCTCGTCAAGGTCAACGAGACCATCATCCGCGAGATGCACAGCCCGGTGGCCCTGATCCCGCAGCTCGCCGGCCATATCGTCGCCGCCGGGGGCAAACGCCTGCGGCCGATGCTGACCCTGGCCGCCGCCGGCCTGGTCGGCTACGAGGGCGAGCGGCATATCGGCCTCGCCGCCTGCGTCGAGTTTATCCATACCGCCACCCTGCTGCACGACGACGTGGTCGACGAGAGCGACCTGCGCCGCGGCCGCGACACCGCCAACGCGCTGTGGGGCAACCAGGCCAGCGTGCTGGTCGGCGACTTCCTGTTCAGCCGCGCCTTTCAGCTCATGGTGTCCGACGGCTCGCTCAAGGTTCTGAAGATCCTGTGCGACGCGTCGGCCGTCATCGCCGAGGGCGAGGTGCACCAGCTCGTCACCACCAACGACGTGGAGACCGACGAGGCCGCCTATCTTCAGGTCATCGAGAGCAAGACGGCGGTGCTGTTCGCCGCCGCCGCGCAGATCGGTGCAGTGGTCGCCGAGCGGCCGGTGGACGAGGAGACGGCGCTGGAATCCTTCGGGCGCAATCTCGGCGTCGCCTTCCAGCTCGTCGACGACGTGCTCGACTACTCGGCCGAGCAGGAAGCCCTCGGCAAGACCGTCGGCGACGACTTCCGCGAGGGCAAGGTGACCCTGCCGGTGATCCTCGCCTATGCCGCCGCCGATGCCGAGGAGAAGGCGTTCTGGAAGCGGGTGATCGACGATCTGGACCAGAAGGACGGCGACCTCGCCACCGCCCAGGCGCTGATGCAGAAGCACGGCACGCTGACAGCGACCCTGCAGCGCGCCCGCGACTATGCCGCTGCCGCGCACCGCGACCTCGACCTGTTCGCCCCGACCGAACACCGCCGGGCCCTGGAAGAGGTCATCGATTTCTGCGTCGACCGCGCCTACTAGGCGTTTGTCCCCAGTCAATTCCGCCCATCCTCGGGCTGAGACCCGCCGCGAACCGGGGTCGGCCAAGAGCGGCGGTTGCGTCACCAGCGCCCTCGGCCGAGCATGTCCCTTCGACAGCGAAGGGCGATCCCCATGACCATCCGCATCCTCGGCCGGGCCAATTCGTTCAACGTGCGCAAGGTGCTCTGGGCCTGCGACGAGCTCGAGGTGCCGTACACCCGCGAGGACTGGGGCCGCGGCTTCCGTCCGACCACCGATCCGGAGTTCCAGGCGCTCAACCCGATCGGCCTGGTGCCGGCGGTGGTGCTGGAGGACGGCACGGTCCTGCGCGAGAGCAACACCATCGTGCGCTATCTCGCCTCCGTCCACGGCGACGGTACGCTCTACCCGAGCGACCCGGTGGCCCGCGCCGGCGTCGAACAGTGGATGGACTGGGCCAACTATGAGACCTCGATCTCCCTGCGCGGCGCCTTCCTCGGCGGCCAGCTCAACGAGCCGCCGTGGAACCACCCCTGGTTCGTCGAGCAGGGCCGCGCCCACATCACGCGGGAGGTCGGGCAGCTCGACGCCCACCTGGCCGAGACCGGGCCATACATGACCGGAGAGCGCTTCACCCTGGCCGATATCCCCATCGGCCTCGTGGTGAACCGCTGGTTCAACCTGAAGGTCGGGCGGCCGGACTACCCCAACGTGGCGCGCTACTACGAGACGCTCAGCGCGCGGCCGGCCTATCTGAAGCACGGCCGCAACGGCCTGCCGTGACAGCCGACCGGGGCGCGGCCGCCTCCCTAAGTCGTTAAAGATAAATCAAATTCACACGATCCGGTGTTACCGGCCGATCGTGGGTCGCCCTACCGGTCGACCTCGTCGCCGAGCCCGGCCGCCTCCAGGAACGCGCGGACGTTCTCCGGGGTCGCCAGGGTCTGCAGGCGGACCGTGAGCTCCTCGAGCCGGGCCTGGTGGCCCTGGCGCGGCAGATATTCGCGGAACGCCACGTCGCGGGCGGCGAGCTGGGCCAGGAAACCGACCCAGTCGAGGCCGACGCTGCGCTCGAAGCCGAAGGTGATGTGGGCCGAGCTGCCGCCGGCGGCCGAAGCCTTGTGCGGCATGCCTCGCGGCACGTACAGCACGTCGCCCGGCTCCAGCACCAGTTCGTCGAAGCCGGCCTTGTTCGAGATCTCCGACACCTGGCTGTCGGTCGGGTTGAAGTGCGGCGACCGCGCAGCGCCGCGCAGCACCGCCCGGCACAGCATCCATCGCTTGCGGCCGGCGAGCTGCCAGACAAGCACCTCGTGGCGGTCGTAATGGGCGCCGAGCGTGTCGCCGTCGGGCCGCGACAGGTAGAAGTTCGCGTGGGTGACGCAGCCGGTCGCCCGGGCGATGGCGGTGTTGAGGTCGCGCAGGCGCGGCAGGGCCTTCTGCAGGTTGTTGACGATCAGCGGGCCGCCGGCGTCGAAGATGTCCAGGATCTCCGGATTCTCGGGGCCGGGCGTGTCGGAACAGGCGACCACCGGCGTCCCGGTCCGGTCGAGGACGTGGCGCGCCACGGCCGCCCGGATCTCCGGCAGCCCCACCGCGAACTCGAAGCCGTGATCGAAGCGGCGGTAGCGTTTGGCGAAGGTCTCGGTGAAGAAGTCCGTATCGGCCGCCGGACCCAGCATCCGGCGCCAGAGATCGGCGGTCGCGTCATCCATAGGTCGGGTCCTTCGGTCCTGGGGTCGGGTCGGGGTGTCGGGCCGGGGGAGTCGGGCCGGGGGAGTCGGATCATGCCGGCACGCGCGCGCCGACCGGCTCCGGGGCGCATTCTTGCCCCGCAGCCCCCGACCCTGTCACCCCCGCCGCGAGCGGAGACGCACTATCCGCACAGCCCGACAATCTCGGCGTGCAGGGCCGCGGGGATCGCCGCCCCCTCCGTCGCGGTCCGCGCCCGGTTGGCATGGCGGCGCCCCGCCGGCAGGCGCGTGCCCTGCTCCGCCAGGATGCGCTCGAACAGCAGCTCGGCGTGGGCGCCCCAGCCGTCGCCGCCGCTCAGCCGCGCCGGATCGATCGCCAGCATGAACTCGCCGCCGTTCGGCGGGCCGCCGTCCTTCAGGTCGCTCTCGAACGCCTCGAAGCTGAACTTGTCGCCGATCAGCGCGCCGGCCAGCAGCTCGACCATCAGCGCGATGGAAGCGCCCTTGTAGCCGCCGAAGGGAAGCTGGGCGCCGCCGTTGAGGATCGCGGCCGGATCGGTCGTCTCGGCGCCGTCGGCGTCGATTCCGGTGCCCGGCGGCACGTCGTGGCCGTCGCGCGCGGCGATCATGATCTCGCCGCGGGCCAGCGCCGAGGAGGCCTGGTCGAACACCATCGGCGGCTTGCCCGGGCGCGGCCAGCCGAAGGACATCGGATTGGTGCCGTAGATCGGCCTGCGCCCGCCCGGATGGGTCACGTAGGGGAAGGCGGCGGTGAAGGCGAAGGCGCACAGACCGGCCTCGGCCAGCGGCTCGACCTCGTACCACAGGGCCTGGAAGTGGTGGACGTCGGTGATCGCCAGGGCCGCCACGCCCTGGCTGCGGGCCCGCTCGATCAGCGGGTCGCGGCCGAGCTGCTGGGCCAGCGGCGCGAAACCGCCATCGCCCACGACCCTGAGCGCCGCCGGCGCCAGATCCTCGATCCGCGGCCGGGCGGCGCCGTTGGCCTTGCCGCTCTTCAGCGACTTGACGTAGCCGGGCAGACGGAACAGGCCGTGGCTCTTGGCGCCGTCGCGCTCGGCGTTGTGGATCACGTCGGCGACCGCGGCGGCGTTGTCCGCGTCGCAGCCGTTTGCCCGCAGGCAGCGCACGGTGAGGGCGCGGACCTCCTCAAGGGTCAGGGTGACGATGGCGCTGTCGCCGCTGGACATGGGCGGGTCTCCTGACAGGGGGTTCGGGGCGGCGGGCCGCCGCGGGCGCGTCAGCAAAGCAGAGCCGGACGGCCGGCGAAAGCCCCTCTACGAAAGCCCCTCTCTGAACGGGTCCCCACCAGGGCCTCTGGCCGGACCTCTGGCCGGGTCTCTGGCCGGACCTCCCCACGGGACTTTGCCAGGCTCTCCCGATGGGCGGCGGCGGGGCTTCTGACCGCGCGCACGGACGCCCTCCGCACGATCTGCGTCTCCAGGCGAGTTCGGCCTTGATGCGCCGGGGCCGGTCCGCTATATGACGCCCTCGCCTCCCGGCGGGCCGTCACCCGGCCCGCCCTCAGGTCCGGTCGGGGAGTAGCTCAGCCTGGTAGAGCACTGTCTTCGGGAGGCAGGGGCCGGAGGTTCGAATCCTCTCTCCCCGACCATTAACTTTTCGACGGTTTTGCAGGCAACGGGAACGCCGCAAACCAGCCCGAAAAGTGTATAAATCTCAATGCGTTGTATAAAATTTCCGAGATTTTCGTGACTTTTCAATGCCGCGGGGTTTGGCGTGATTTCCGCGGAAAACCCACTACGAAGCTACTACGGGCTGAGCGGTGGAAGTTACAACTCAAATTATCTATTAGTTTCAAATATTTATTCCTCACTACAGAGATCTGTGTATAAATTCCTCACGCCCGTTTGCTAAGATCACTGTCCCAAGCAAGGGACACGCGAGTTTGGGGTGTCGCAGTTCGCGATCAAGGTCTGGCGTTGCGAGAGTTTTCCTGGGGTTGCAAGAATGCGCGAGCTTCCCTCGCCAATCTGGCGCCCGTAGAACGCTCTCTCGCACGGCAAGAGCAGCCAGCCAGAAGAAGCAGCTCCGGATGCAGGACGATCACTTCAGCCCGTCGAAAGTGCTGTGATCGCGTTCGGCAGTATGAGTTTGGACACTAGGTCGGAACGAAGTCCGTCTACCACTCACTAGGTCCTACAGATTTAGCCCACCACACGCTATGGTCTCCCGTGGTACGCCGTGATCGCGTATACAGCGGTTTCCGGAAACTTTGGCCAATGGCCGCCACTGATCCGGCAAGATCGATATATCGCATGGGTTTCCAAGCTACGGGTAGGCCAATGGTCGACTTCAAGAAGTTGCGAGAGAGCAAGAGCAAACCAAAACCGATCCACCCCCGTGAGATCTTCAACAGCCTGCCTAATCCACCTGGCATCAACGACCTTTATGCAAGTCAAGCTGAGGTTCTCGATAGTTGGTACGAACGCCGCGCCGAAAAAGACGTCGTAATCAAGCTGCACACGGGAGGCGGAAAGACACTTGTCGCCCTGCTGATGGCGCAATCGGTTATGAACGAATTGGGCGAGCCCGTTCTGTATCTCGCACCAACCAATCAGCTAGTCGAACAAGTCATTGCCAAGAGCCAAGAGTACGGAATCTCGACAGTTCGATACATACGTGGCCAGCCACTGGCGAGTGAATTCTATGACGGCAAGGCGGTACTTGTCGGCGCTTACGAAACTCTCTTCAACGGCCGCAGTAAGTTCGGCGTACGAAACTCCGGACAGGATGTGGTCAAAGCGGGCGCAATCATTCTCGACGACGCCCATGTCGCGCTATCGTCGGTTCGCGACGCCTTCACCCTTACGATCAACTCCGCCGACCACAGTGAGGTGTACTCCGATCTGGCAGGCCGATTCCGAACCGCCTTCCGAGATGTGGGCCGTAGCGGGTCATTCTCCGACGTTACTAGCGGCAAAGACTACGGCGTCCTGGAAGTGCCGAGCTGGGCTTGGCAGCAAAAAGTTCCGGAAATTGAAAGCTATCTCGCGTCTGTAGTCGACGACATAGACCCGTATGTCTGGCCATTCCTCCGCGATAACCTGGCAGTTTGTCACTGCCTATTCAGCCGACGCTCAGCCACAATCACCCCGATCTTTCCTCCTGTTGATCTCCTCCCGACGTTTCAGGAGTGCCCACGGCGAGTTTATATGTCGGCGACAATCGCCGACGACAGTGAGATTGTGCGCGCATTCGGCGCCGCAACGGAGGCAGTTGGCAAACCGCTCACATCAACGTCGCTCGCTGGTGTCGGAGAGCGAATGATTCTGATCCCTGAGCTCATGAACCTCGGCGGCACAGCGATCACCCCAATGGTGAAGAAGATCGCCGAGCACTTAGCAAAGAACAACCGCGGTGCAGCGATTCTTTCTCCTTCCGGGCCTGCCGCCGAAAAGTGGGCCGACATTGCGACATACCCAAGCACATCGGCCGCTGTCGCTAAGCAGGTGGAGGCGATGCAGACGGGGGCGGACTTTGGACCCGTCGTGCTCGCCAATCGATACGATGGGATCGATCTTGCTGGCAACGCCTGCCGTTTCTTGGTGATGGACAACTTGCCCCAAGGAACGTCCGACTACGATGTATTCCGTATGAACGTCGTTGCTGACTCGGCCGTCAGTTCATTGCTCGCGCAGAGGATCGAGCAGGGCATTGGACGAGGGACACGTGGTGGTGGCGACTATTGTGCGGTGATGCTCGTGGGCGGAAGACTCGTCGGATGGATTGGTCGCAAGAACAACCTTGAGTTCTTGACCGCCAGTACGAGAGTGCAGATTGCGATGGGACAAGAGGTAAGTGCGGCCGTAACGACCGTAAAGGAGATCGGCCAAACGATTATGAAATGCCTCAATCGTGATTCAGATTGGGTTGCCTACCATGCGTCCGAGCTCTCCGAAGCAGCACACGCGTCCCCAGTTAACATGCTCTCACTCAGGGTCGCCGGCGCAGAGCGAAGGGCATTTCGGCTTCAACGACTTGGCCGTTTCGAGGAAGCGATTCAACTTCTCGAAAAGATGATTTCGGACGACGACCTGAAAGGCGATAGCCAGCGACAAGCTTGGTTAGCTGCAACAGCGGCACGCATTGCTTACCAAATGAACGACAACGACCGCGGCCAGAGGCTCCAAACTCATGCTTTCTCCGCCAGCAACAATCATTCGCCCCCCAAGGTACGTCCGACCTATGTGCCGCGGCCCATTCCTGGAAGGCAATCCGCTGCAATTGTTGCTCGAATGATGGACTACGGTCTTCGGGGCGCAATGATCGCTGATTTTGATGAAGCGGTGTCGGAGCTTGTCCCTATGGCCTCCGCGGCGCGTTACGAAGACGCCCTGGCAAATCTCGGCATGTACCTTGGATTCGATGCTGAGAGGCCGGAGAAGGTGCACAAGACGGGACCTGATGTTCTATGGCGAACCGAAACGACATTCGATTTCGTGATCGAGGCGAAGAGCAAGAAGCAGGACAATCCTCTCTATAAGAACGATCACGCGCAACTTCTTGAAGCCGAGGCCTGGTTCAAGAGCAACTACCCGGGCCGAGATTCTGTGCGGGTGTCGGCGCTGCCCGAAGCAGTTGCTGATCCAAAAGCTAGCACGGACGGTAGCTTCGCCTTGCGCCTGGATGAAATCACCAAGCTCGTGGTTGCACTTCGCGCCGTCCTTAGTGAATTGGTTGTCAGTCCCGGAACCGCTGACGCCTTGTGTGAACGCTGCGAGGCCGCCCTCTTGAAGGCCAATCTCAAGCCAGAAGGGATCCGGGCGAAGTTCTTGGTACCGTTCGCCAAAGCAGCAAAGGGCGCATAGGGAGGGTTGGTTACATTGCAGCGACGATGGTCCGCCAATTTCGGGCGGACCATCTGGGGTAACGCTTGGTGGTGGCTCATGACCTGCTCCCCGTAATGTCCTTGTTCAGAAGTTAGTTCTGTTCCGGTTTTGGTCCTCGATTGACCGGTTGCGATATTCCCACGGTGTGAGCCCGTTGAGGCTCGTGTGCGGGCGGTGGTGGTTGTAGTCGTCACGCCCTGCTGCCCCTCGCGGTCGGAAGGCCGGCGTGGCTGCGACTCCCCTGTTCCCTTTTCGTACCCCCCGTCCTATCTTCCCCTCCATGACCATGGACCTCGTCGACTCCCAGATTGAGCACCTGCGCGGTCTGCGCCAGGAGGTCAACGCGACCAACCGGGCGATCACCGCCGAGATCAAGGCCGATGTCGCCGCCCAGGATCAGGGTGTGCCGTTCCAGGTGGTGTCCGAGTTCGCGCCGGCCGGCGATCAGCCGCGGGCGATCGAGGAGCTGACCGGCGGCATCCGCCAGGGCGAGCTCGACCAGGTGCTGCTCGGGGTGACCGGCTCCGGCAAGACCTTCACCATGGCCCACGTCATCCAGCAGGTGAAGCGGCCCAGCCTGATCCTGGCGCCGAACAAGACGCTGGCCGCCCAGCTCTACGGCGAGATGAAGAGCTTCTTCCCGCACAACGCGGTCGAGTACTTCGTCTCCTACTACGACTACTACCAGCCGGAAGCCTACGTGCCGCGCACCGACACCTTCGTCGAGAAGGAAGCCTCGGTGAACGAGCAGATCGACCGGATGCGCCACGCCGCCACCCGCGCCCTGCTGGAGCGCGAGGACGTCATCATCGTCGCCTCGGTGTCCTGCATCTACGGCATCGGCGCGGTCGAGACCTACGGCAACATGATCCTCAAGCTGAAGGTCGGCGAGCGGGTCGACCGCAACGCGGTCATGCGCCGGCTGGTGGAGCTGCAGTACAAGCGCAACGACACCAGCTTCAACCGCGGCACCTTCCGGGTGCGCGGCGACAGCCTGGAGATCTTCCCGGCCCACCTGGAGGACCGCGCCTGGCGGCTCTCGCTGTTCGGCGACGAGCTGGAGGCGATCCAGGAGTTCGACCCGCTGACCGGCGAGAAGACCCAGGGCCTCGACCAGGTGCGGGTCTTCGCCAACTCGCACTACGTCACGCCGAAGCCGACGCTGCAGCAGGCCGCCCGCCTCATCAAGGAGGAGCTGAAGGGCCGGCTCGACGAGCTGAACCGGGCCGGCAAGCTGCTGGAGGCGCAGCGCCTGGAGCAGCGGACGACCTTCGACATGGAGATGATCGAGGCGACCGGGTCCTGCGCCGGGATCGAGAACTACTCGCGCTACCTGTCCGGGCGCAATCCGGGCGAGCCGCCGCCGACCCTGTTCGAGTACCTGCCGGAGAACGCCCTGCTGATCGTCGACGAGAGCCACGTGACGGTTCCGCAGATCGGCGGCATGTACAAGGGAGACTACGCCCGCAAGCTGACCCTGTCCGAGTTTGGCTTCCGCCTGCCGTCCTGCATGGACAACCGCCCCCTCAAGTTCGAGGAGTGGGAAGACATGCGCCCGCAGACGGTGTTCGTCTCGGCCACGCCGGGCCCGTGGGAGTTGGAGCGCACCGGCGGCGTGTTCACCGAGCAGCTCGTCCGACCGACCGGCCTGATCGACCCGGTCTGCGAGATCCGGCCGACCAAGAGCCAGGTGGACGACTGCATCGCCGAATGTCAGGAGGCCGCCGCCAGGGGTCACCGGGTGCTGATCACGGTCCTGACCAAGAAGATGGCCGAGGCGCTGACCGAGTACATGAACGAGGCCGGGGTGAAGGTGCGCTACATCCACTCCGACGTGGATACGCTGGAGCGCATCGAGATCATCCGCGACCTGCGGCTCGGCATCTTCGACGTGCTGATCGGCATCAACCTGCTGCGCGAGGGGCTCGACATCCCGGAATGCGCGCTGGTCTGCATCCTCGACGCCGACAAGGAGGGCTATCTGCGCTCCAAGACCTCGCTGGTGCAGACCATCGGCCGTGCGGCGCGAAACGTCGAGGGCCGGGTGCTGCTCTACGCCGACACCATGACCGACAGCCTGGAATACGCGATCGGCGAGACCGAGCGCCGGCGCCAGCGCCAGATGGAATACAACGAGGCCAACGGCATCACGCCGGAGAGCGTGAAGAAGAACATCGGCGACATCCTGGAGAGCGTCTACGAGCGTGGCGACCACGTCTCGGTGGACACCGGCACCGGCGAGGGCGAGCTGGTCGACAAGCCGATCCGCCAGATCATCGAGGAACTGGAAGGCCGCATGAAGGAGGCCGCCGCCGATCTCGAGTTCGAGGAGGCGGCCCGCATCCGCGACGAGATCAAGCGCCTTGAGGCGGCCGAACTGGGCATGACCACCGACGGCAAGCCGCTGCCCAAGGGCGGCGTCGTCCGCCTCAAGGTGGCGATCCAGCCGCCCAGCGGCCGACCGCCCGAGAAGGGGGCCGGCGAGTCTCGGGGCGGCCGCGGCAAGGCCAGGAAACGCCGGGGCCGCTGAGGGCGTCCCGGCTCATCTCCGGGCGCGCCGGCCCGCGCCCGTGATCCCGCCCGTCATCCCGCCCGCAGCATGTCGAAGATCTCGTCCTTCAGCTTGAGGCGCTTCTTCTTGCAGTCCTCGGCATAGGCGTCGGAGGTCGGCTCGACCTCGGCCTCGATGCGGGCAACTTCCTTGTCGACCTCGTGATAGGCGTCGAACAGCCTGGCGAAGTGCGCGTTCTCGGTCTTCAGGACGTGGATCCGGTCCTTCCACTCCGGGAACTCGCGGCCGATGTCGTGGTGCAGGTCGGTGGTCATGAGCGATCCCTCTGACGATGACATGCCGCAACGCTAGGCCCCGGCCGGCGGGTCTTCCTTGACCGAGATCAAACCGCCGCGCGGATGTTCCGCGGCGGGGCGACCCACGACCCGCGCAGGACCCGTGATGGAATATCCGTGCGGCGATCCGGTCCTTTCCATCAGTGCATCGTGCTCAAACCACCGAAAGGAGAACGTGTCATGTTGGGTTGGAGCCTTCTGTTTCTCATTCTCGCGATCGTCGCCGCCGTCTTCGGCTTCGGCGGGGTCGCCGCCGCCGCATCCGGCATCGCCCAGATCCTGTTCTTCGTCTTCCTGGTGCTGCTGATCGTCAGCGCCGTCGCCGCCGCCGTGCGCGGCCGCCCGCCGGTCTGATCGCCGGCAGGACACGAGCCGGGGTCGCCCGACCGGCGCGTCAGTCGCCGGGGCGGGCCTCCCGCTCCGGGCGCGGCGATACAGCGACGCCCTCTCCGGCGGCCGCCTCGCGCTCGACCAGCGCCTGGTCGGCCGGGTCCGGTACGTCCTCCACCGGCGCATCGGCCGCCGCCATATCGGTTTCCGCCCCCGCATCGACCCCCGACTCGCCCGCCGCCTCGGCGCTCTCGCGGGCGCGGTTCTCTTCCTCCTCGGCCCACAGTGCTGCCACCAGCACCGGGTCCTCCGGCGGCTGAACGGTCGGCGCGTCTCCGTCCGGCCGCTCGCCGATCGGCCGGCCGATGCCGTCGACCACCCGTAGGCTGCGGATCAGTTCCTCGATCTCGTCCCATTCCGTGCCGGCCTGGCGCAGCACCGCGCCGCCGAGCTGCAGGCTCGCCTCCATGGTCTCGACCACGGTGCCGGCGGCGCCGAGCTCCTCCAGGCGCCGGGCGTGCAGCGGATCGCGCGCCCGCGCGAAGATCGGCAGCTCGGGCAGCCGGTGCGCCAGGTGCTGCACCGTGCGTTCGACCGCGTGTCCATCCGTCGACATCGTCAGCACCACGGCACGCGCCCGCTCGCCGCCGAGCTTGTGCAGAACCTCGGGCCGGCTGGCGTCGCCGTAGTAGACTGTATGTCCGTCGCGCCGCCCGTCCCGGACGTTCTGGGCATCGGTGTCGACCGCCACGTAGGGAACGAGCTTGGCATCAAGCAGCCGGGCGATCGCGTGGCCGACCCGGCCGAACCCGGCGATGACCACGTGATCGTGCATCTCGTACGCGGCCTCGCCGTCGGCGGCGAGGGTCTCGTTCTCGCGCCGGTCGAACAGCGCCGCCGCCCGGCCCACGGCCCAGACCACGCCGGGCGTCACCGCCATCGACACCGCCACCACCAGGAACAGCAGGTCGACCGTCGCATCCGCCACCACCGACGACGCGGCGGCGACGCCGAGGATGACGAAGGCGAACTCGCCGCCCTGCGCCAGCAGCGCGGCACTGCGCAGGCTGACCGCGAGCGGCATCCGGAACGCCATCGCGAGGCCGAGCACCACGAAGAACTTCAGCGCCACCAGCCCCGCGAGGTAGGCCAGCACCGTCGCGACCTCGCGGAAGGCCAGGCCGAGATCGATGGACATGCCGACGGTCATGAAGAACAGGCCGAGCAGAATGCCGCGGAACGGCTCGATATCGGCCTCGACCTGATGGCGGAACTCGCTCTCCGAGAGCAGCAGGCCGGCGAGGAACGCGCCGAGCGCCATGGACAGGCCGACCATCTGCGTCGCCCAGCCGATGCCGAGCACCACCAGCAGGGTCATGGCGGTGAACAGTTCCGGCGCGCCGGCCGAGGCGATGACGTGATAGAGCGGGCGCAGCAGCTGCCGGCCGGCGATCACGATCACCGCCAGCGCGACCACCGCCGTGCCCGACACCTTGGCCAGCTCGACCAGGATCGACCAGCCGTCCAGGTCCTGGCCGAGCAGCGGCACGACCACCACGATCGGCACCACCGCCAGATCCTGGAACAGCAGCGCGGAGAACGCGGTCCGGCCATGGCGGGTCGCCAGTTCGCCACGCTCGTTCATGAGCTGCAGCACGAAGGCCGTGGAGGACAGCGCCAGGGCCGCGCCGATGGTGATCGCCGCGCCGTAGGTCCGGCCGAGCGCCAGCGCGATCACCGCGACCAGCACGCCGGTGATGACCACCTGGGCGGTGCCGAAGCCGAACACCAGCCGGCGCATGACCTTGAGGCGGGCGAAGGACAGCTCCAGACCGATGGTGAACAGCAGGAACACCACGCCGATCTCGGCGAGTTCCCGGGTCTCCGTCACGTCCTCGATTATGGACAATCCGTGCGGACCAATCATGGCACCCGCCGCCAGATAGCCCAGCACCAGGCTGAACCTGAGGCGGCGCAGCAGCGGCGCGAACAGCACCGCCGCAGCCAGGAATATCAGGGCATCGCCTATCGGACTGCCGTGGCCGCCCGACTGCATGGTGTCGAACGCGTCCAGCAGGCTCTCCACCGACACATCTCCCTTCGGGTCTCGGAACCGGCCCGCCGATCGTAGACAATCGCGCCCGAGCCGGCTACCGGCAGCACGAATTCACTTGGCATACAATCATTGAAATTTCGCCGCGACTCCCCATTCCTATGGGTCACGCGCGACGACGCCACCGCCACCAACTCCTGCGTTTTCATGATCCTACAGCCGACCCGACCGCTCGCACCCAAGCGCCCCGGCATCACCGGTCTCATGGCGGCGGGAGCGGCGCGCAGCGGGAGAGACGCATGATCTCCGCCGCGCTGATCTTCGCCGGGCTGGTTCTGCTGCTGGTCGGTGCGGAGACGATGATCCGCGGGGCCGTCGCCATCGCCCGCCGGCTCGCCATCAGCCCGCACGTCATCGGCCTCACGGTGATCGCGTTCGGCACCTCGGCGCCGGAGCTGTTCGTCAGCCTCAAGGCCGCGATGTCGGGCTCGCCGGGCATCGCCATCGGCAACGTGATCGGCTCCAACATCGCCAACATTCTGCTGATGATCGGCACCGTCGGCGTGATCTCGCCCTTCGTGTGCGGCGGCGCGCCGCTGCGGCGCGACGGGCTGGCGCTGATCGCCGGAACGATCCTCTTCGTCGGCGCCGGGATCCACGGCGTGATCGAGCGCTGGCACGGCGGGGTCATGCTCGGTCTGCTGTTCGCCTATCTGCTCTACTGCTACTTCGAGGAGCGGCGGCGCCCCAACAGCGTCCATGCCCAGGGCGTGGAGGAGTTCGATGCCCTGCCGACCAGCACGTGGCGCAGCGTGCTGTACACGGTCGGCGGCCTGATCGGCGTGCTCGTCGGCGCCCGGCTGCTGGTCGACGGCGCCGTCGACGTCGCCCACCGCGCCGGCATCTCGGAGACGGTGATCGGCATCACCGTCGTCGCCGTGGGTACCTCGCTGCCGGAGCTGGCGACCACGATGGTCGCGGCGCTGCGCCGGCACAGCGACGTGGCGCTGGGCAACATCATCGGCTCCAACATCTTCAACACGCTCGGGATCCTCGGCACCGTCGCCCTGGTCCAGCCGTTGCCGATACCGCCCGAGGTCATGTCGCTGGACCTGTGGTTCATGCTCGGCGTGACCGTGGTGTTCGTCGCCATGGCGATCAAACTGCCGGCCTTCAGCCGACCCTGGGCACTGGTGTTCTTCGCGGCCTATGTCGCGTTCATCGCCAATCAGTTCGTCACCTTCGACAAGATCGCCTTCGCGGCGTACTGAGGCGGCCATGGCACAACGCGCGACCCAGCCCGTGCCGAAGACGGCACTGGTCACCGGCGCCGCCCGTCGGGTCGGTCGGGAGATCGCGCTCGCCCTCGCGGACGACGGCTGGAACGTGGCCGTCCACTACGGCAGTTCGGCCGACGAGGCGGAGGCGACCGCGTCCGACATCCGCTCGCGCGGCGTCGCGGCCGCGACCGTGTCGGCGGACCTGGCCGTCGAGGCCGAGGTGGCGACGCTGGTCGAGCGGGCGGAGACCGCGCTAGGGCCAATCGGCCTCCTGGTCAACAACGCCTCCACCTTCGAGCGCGACAGCCTGGCGACGGCGACGCGGCGCAGCTGGGACCGGCACATGGAGCCGAACCTGCGGGCGCCGCTGGTCCTGATCCAGCAGTTCGCCGCGCGCCTGCCGGCCGGAAACGACGGGGCCGTCGTCAACATCATCGACCAGCGGGTCTGGAACCTGAACGAAGACTTCCTCAGCTACACCCTGTCCAAGGTCGGCCTGTGGGCGCTCACCCGCACCCTGGCGCTGGACCTGGCGCCGCGGATCCGCGTCAACGGCGTCGGGCCCGGACCGGTCCTGGCGAGCATCCACCAGGACGCCGAGCAGTTCGACGCGCAGGCCCGGGCGATGCCGCTTCAGCATGGCGCCAGCCCGCGGGAAGTGGCCGAGGCGGTGCTCTTCCTGGCCGGCGCCTCCTCAGTGACGGGGCAGATGATCGCGGTCGATGGCGGCCAGCATCTCTGGTGGGCGGCCCCCGGCCCGGACACGCCCAGGGACTGATCCGACCGGCGGATGAAGACCGGCAGATGACGACTGGCGGACAGGCGTTGTGTAATCATGCTATCAACTTTGTGAAATAAACGGCAAAGACGCTGGCGGCGCAGAACTTGGTAAGAGTCCCCGGATCGGCAATATCGCCGTGGGAGTTGTTCACACCGAATACTGTGCGCCAGGGCCGTAACCTCGCTGTCAAGGAACTCTGACGCGGCGACAACCAGCAACCGGTCGTATCTTTGTATGTTGTTTATTATCAATACCTTAGGGATATGCTCAAAAATTGGGCATTTCGCTTCCGGTCCATGGAGTCTGCGGCGTCCGCGTGCCCCGGTCAGCGTTTTCCACCGGGTTTTCCACAGATTCCGTGGATTAAGGAACCGCACGGCGTGCGCGTCTTCGCCAGGCGCCGTCACACCCATGCGGTCGTACTGAGGAATCGATGACCAAGCCGTTGGAAGAAGGGAGCTTTGCCGACCCGCCCACGGGCACCGAGCGGGCCCGGCGGGGCCGCCGCACGGTTCCGGACATCGAGCGCGGGGTCGGAGTCATCCGCGACCAGGTCCGGACGCTGCCGAACGCGCCCGGGGTCTATCGTATGCTCGATGAGAACGGCGACGTTCTGTATGTCGGCAAGGCGCGAAGCCTGAAGAAGCGCGTCGTCAACTACACCCACCCGGCGAAGCTGCCGCACCGCATCTTCCGCATGGTCAGCGAGACCGCGTCCATGGAGATCGTGCGCACCCACACCGAAGTCGAAGCACTGCTGCTCGAGAGCAATCTCATCAAGCGCCTGAAGCCGCGCTTCAACGTGCTTCTGCGCGACGACAAGTCGTTCCCGCACATCCTGCTGACCGGCGACCACCCCTACCCGCAGATCGCCAAGCATCGCGGCGCCCGCAAGCGCAAGGGGCAGTATTTCGGGCCCTTCGCCTCGGCCGGCGCGGTGAACCGCACGATCGCCGCCCTGCAGCGGGCGTTCCTGTTGCGCAACTGCTCCGACAGCATGTTCGCCAACCGGCAGCGGCCCTGCCTGCAGTATCAGATCAAACGCTGCGCCGCGCCCTGCGTCGGCTATGTCAGCGAGGCCGATTACGCCCAGTTGGTCGACGACGCCACCCGCTTCCTCACCGGCCAGAGCAGCGCGATCCAGCGCGAGCTCGCCGCCCGTATGCAGGAGGCGGCCGAGACCCTGGAGTTCGAGACCGCCGCCATCTACCGCAACCGGATCCGCGCGCTCACCGCCGTGCAGGCGAACCAGGACATCAATGTCGAAGGCGTGGAGGAGGCCGATGTGATCGCCCTGCATGCCGAGGGCGGACAGACCTGCATTCAGGTGTTCTTCTTCCGGGCGGGCAGCAACTTCGGCAACCGCGCCTATTTCCCGGCGCATGACAGGCAGACAGAGCCGGAAGACGTGCTGGCCGCCTTCATCGGCCAGTTCTACGACGACAAGGTGCCGCCGCGGCTGATCCTGGTCAGTCACGAGGTCGCCGAGGCGGAGCTGATCGCCGAGGCGCTGTCGACCCGGGCCGAGCGCCGGGTGGAGCTGTCGCGCCCCCAGCGCGGTGGGCGGCGCAAGCTCATGGACCACGCCCTGACCAACGCGCGCGAGGCACTCGGCCGCCGCATGGCCGAGAGTGCCTCCCAGCGCAAGCTGCTGGACGGCGTGGCCACGGCCTTCGGTCTGGAGACCGCGCCGGAGCGGATCGAGGTCTACGACAACTCGCACATCCAGGGATCGAACGCGGTCGGCGCGATGATCGTCGCCGGCCCCGACGGGCTGATGAAGGCCGCCTACCGCAAGTTCAACATCCGCAACGTGAGCGGCCGCGAGAGCGACAGCCGCGACGATCTGGAGACGGTCGAGGCCGGCGACGACTACGCCATGATGCGCCAGGTGCTCACCCGACGCTTCGGCCGCGCGCTCAAGGAGGATCCGGAACGGACGTCGGGCGCCTGGCCCGACCTGATCCTCGTCGATGGCGGCCAGGGCCAGCTCGCCGTCGCCGTCGAGGTCTTCGCGGAACTCGGCATCGACGACGTGGCGGTGGTCGGTGTCGCCAAGGGGCCCGACCGCGACGCCGGGCGCGAGCGCTTCTTCATGCCCGGCCGCGAGCCGTTCCTCATGGAGCGGCGCGACCCGGTCCTCTACTTCCTGCAGCGCCTGCGCGACGAGGCACACCGCTTCGCCATCGAGACCCATCGGGCCAAGCGCACCAAGGCGATCGGCGCCAACCCCCTGGACGAGATCGCCGGCATCGGCGCCAAGCGGAAGAAGGCGCTGATGCACCATTTCGGCTCGGCCCGCGGCGTCTCCCGCGCCGGTCTCGGCGATCTGGAAGCCGTCGACGGCATCAGCAAGGCGGTGGCCCGCAAGGTCTACGACTTCTTCCACGAGGAAGGGTGAGGCGCGGCCGCACCGCCGGCCGCTCCCGGCCGGTTCCGGCTATTCCCCCGGCGCGCGGTCGTCTTCCACGTCGACATGGCGCAGGCCGGCGAGCAGGTAATCCCAGCCCGTGTAGAGGGTGAGCGCGGCGCCCACCCACAGCCCGACCTCGCCGATCAGACGCGCGTCGATCCACGTCGGCGCATCGTCGCCGATGATCAGGAAGCCGATGGCCAGGAGCTGGACCGTGGTCTTCCACTTGGCCAGCCGGCTGACCGGCAGGCCGACATGCAGTTCGGCCAGGAACTCGCGCAGACCCGAGACCAGGATCTCGCGCAGCAGGATCACTAGCGCCGCCAGGACGGTGAGGCCGGAGATGTGGTCCAGCGCCACCAGAACCAGCAGCGACGCGCCGACCAGCAGCTTGTCGGCGATCGGGTCGAGCAACCGGCCGAGCGCCGACTGCACCTGCCAGGCGCGGGCGAGATAGCCGTCGAAATAGTCGGTGATGCTGGCGAAGGCGTAGAACGCGAGCGCGATCCAGCGCAGCGGCTCGCCGCCGACCCACAGGCAGGCGACCACGGGCACCACCGCGAGGATGCGGGAGATCGTCAGCAGATTGGGCAGGTGGGCAAGCATCTCGCGATCCAATCCGCCGCGCCCGGCGGGCACGTCTGTCGGGTCTCAGGACCCGCATTACGCCATACTGCGGGCGCGAAGAAAATGGGCCATCGGGTCGCCCCACCGACGGAACCGCACGAGACAGCTACGCCAGCGGCTGCGACGGCTCGAACAGCCCGGAGAGGGTCTCGACGAAAGCCTTGGACCCGGCGCCCTTGGACGTGCCGACATAAAGCAGCAGGTCGAGATGGGGCAGCGGCGGCAGCCCGGCGCCGGCGTCCAGCATCCGGACCCGGGCGCCGACGGCGCTGCGCGGCATCGCCGTCACCGCCATGCCGGCCTCGACCGCGGCGCCGAGCCCGAGGGTGTTGGGACTGCTGTAGACCAGCCGGTAGGCCCGGCCGGCGGCGTCCAGGCGCTCCAGCACCGCGTCGCGATAGATGCAGCCGGGCGCGAAGAGAGCCAGCGGCAGGGGCTCGCGCGCCTCGACCTCGACATCGGCGGACGCCACCCAGACCAGTGGCTCGCGCAGCAGCAGTCGGCCCGGCTCGCGCCCGCAGGGTTGGGTGACGAGCGCCAGATCGACCGCGCCCGCCTCCAGGTCGCTGAGCGCCTCCCAGCTGCGGCCGCAGGTCATCTCGACCTGGACCAGCGGACAGCGCTCGGCGAAGGTCCGCAGGATTTCAGCCATGTAGACCATGGAGGTGTCCGTCACCCCCACCCGGACCCGGCCGGTACGCGCGCCGCGGTCCAGCGCGCCCAGCGCCTCGTCGTTCAGCCGCAGCATCCGCCGGGCGTAGGACAGCAGGTGCGCCCCGTCGGCCGTCAGCTCGACCCGCCGGGGCGTGCGCTCGAGGATCCGGCAGCCGGTCACCTCCTCCAGGCGCTTCATCTGCATGCTGACCGCCGACTGTCCGCGGTTGAGCCGCTCGGCGGCGCGGGTGAAGTTGCGGGTCTCGGCCACCGTGACGAAGGCCCGCAACACCTCGAGGTCGAGGCTCCGCAGCGCCTCGCCGCCGCCGATCTCGCGCGCTTCACCGCTCCCTGTCGCCAGCCTCATGATGATTTTCCGTGATGGTTCGATCACTTTAATTCGTTTTCGAGATCATATCGACCCCTCTAGCGTCGCGCCATCGCCATCTGGCCATCAACATCTGACGGAGCTCCCGCCATGCCCGTTCGGCTACTGATCCTCGTCCTCTGCGCCGGCGCCATCATGGCGATCGCCGTCGGCTTCCGTCAGGGCCTCGGCCTGTACCTGCCGCACATGAGCGCCGGGTTCGGTGGCGGGCGCGAGACCTTCGCGCTGTCCATGGGCCTGATGAACCTGTTCTGGGGCCTGGCCGCGCCGTTCGCCGGCGCTGTCGCCGACCGCTATGGCCCGGGACGGGTGGCAGCGGCAGGCGGTCTCGCCTATGCCGGCGGTCTGCTCCTGATGATGCGGGGCGGTGCCGAGGACCTGCTTGTCGGCGGCGTGCTGATCGGCATCGGGCTCAGTGGCGGCGGCTTCACCGTCCTGCTCGGCGCGGTCGCGCGGGCGGCACCGGAGAGCCGCCGCAGCACCGCCCTCGGCCTGGCGTCGATGGGCGGGTCGCTCGGTCAGTTCCTGGCCCTGCCCTATGTCCACCTCCTGATCGACGGGAGCGGACCCGAGCTCAGTCTGGCAATCCTGGCGGCGTCGGCCCTGCTGATCGTCCCCTTGGCCCTCGGCGTGTCGGGCCGGCCGGCGGAGGCCGGCGGCACGACGACGCAGACCATGGGGGCGGCGCTGGGCGAGGCTGTCGCATCACGCGACTTCTGGCTCCTCAACACCGCGTTCTTCGTCTGCGGCTTCCATCTCGCCTTCGTCGGCATCCACCTGCCGGCCTATCTCGGCGACGCCGGGTTCGAGCCGTGGCTCGGCGCGGCGGCCCTGACGGTGATCGGCTTCGCCAACATCGTCGGCAGCTTCGTGTGCGGCGCGCTCGGCGGGCGCTACCGCAAGAAAAACGTCCTGTCGGCGCTCTACCTGATCCGCGCGGCGGTCTTCGCCGGCATCCTGATTCTGCCAACGACCCCCGCCACGATCCTGATCCTGTCCGCCCTGCTCGGACTGACCTGGCTCGGCACCGTGCCGCTGACCAGCGGCCTGGTCGGCACGCTGTTCGGCACCCGCTACATGTCCATGGTGTTCGGCATGGTGTTCATCGGCCACCAGGTCGGCGGGTTCCTCGGCGCCTGGCTCGGCGGGGTCGCCTACGACGCGTTCCGGTCCTACGACGTGATGTGGACGCTCAGCGTGGCCCTCGGCGTGGCGTCGGCGATCCTGCACTGGCCGATCCGCGAGCTGCGTCCGGCCGCGGCGGCGGCGTGATCCGGCGAAACCCTCTAAGATCCAACGGTCGCGGCCGGCCACCGTTCCGGTCAGCGGGCGCCGTTTCAGGTCACTGGGCGCCGTTTCAGGTCACTGGGCGCTCTGGGCGACCCCGAGTTCCTGTTCCCGCCGGCGGCGGGCCAGCTCCAGCAGGCGGGTCCGCCGGCGATGGGCCCGCGCTTCCAGCACCTTCTCGATCATCCGCCCGAGCCAGTAGCCGCCCGGCAGGCCGGCGATCATGAACGGCAGCGACCCCAGAATGATCGCCAGGGTCCCCCCGCCGAGGGCGAAGACGAAATCCTTGATGTGCTCGGCGTCGCTGAACTCGACCATGGTGCCGCAGGTCATCAGCTGGCAGCCGACCCAGTAGTAGAAGGTGTAGGTCGGAACCATGGTCAGCGGGTTGACCACGAGCGAGCCGACCAGGGCGATCACCCAGTCGAACATGGCCGGCCGCCAGAAGCGGTTGCACAGCAGCGCCACGAAGAAGCAGATCACCGCCTGCAGACCGACGGTCGGCGAGAACCCGACCGCCATGCCCATGGCCATGGACCGGGAGATCACGCCTGGCGACATGCTGGTCCGGCGCCACTGGCGCAGGATCTTTCCGAACATTCTTAACTGCAGCCGCCGCACGGGCCCCACCCTGGTGTTACACGTGTCGGCGAACCTATATTTGCGGTCCGCCCGAAACAACCGTATCCCCGCATATATGTGGAACTCGTAAATACAATTCGATGAAAAGCGTATTCGGCATCGCCGGCTGGTCCGGCAGCGGCAAGACGACACTCCTGCGGGCGTTGATTCCGGCGCTGGACGCGCGGGGACTGACCGTGTCCACCGTCAAGCACGCCCACCACGCGTTCGACATCGACCGGCCGGGCAAGGACAGCCACCACCACCGCACCGCCGGCGCCCGCGAGGTCGTCATCAGCTCCTCCCACCGCTTCGCCCTGATGCATGAGCTGCGCGACGCGCCGGAGCCGACGCTGGCCGAACTGGTGGACCGGCTGGCCCCGGTCGATCTCATCCTCGTCGAAGGCTTCAAGTTCGACCCGATCCCCAAGCTCGAGGTTCACCGGCCCGCCCTCGGCAAACCGCCGATCTGGCCCGGCGATCCGCATATCGTCGCCGTCGCCGCCGACGCCGCGCTGCCGGAGTGCCCGCGCCCCGTTCTCGCTCTCTCGGATATCGATGCCATCGCCGACATGGTGGTCGACGCGGCCTCCGGTTTGGAGGCGGCGGGATGACGCGGCTGGACGACGACTGCTTCGCCGCCGATGCCGCACCGCTCTCGGTGGAGGCCGCGCTGGGCCGGATCCGCGATCGGCTGACCGCCGTCACGGGGACAGAGACGGTGGCGCTGGATGCCGCACTGGACCGGGTTCTAGCCGCCGACGTGGTCTCGGCCGTCGACGTACCGCCCCATGACAACGCCGCGGTCGACGGGTTCGCGGTGCGCGGTACGGAGATCGGCCCGGACCGGTGCGCGCTTCCGGTCGGCGGCCGGGTCGCCGCCGGGCACCCCCTGACCGCCGCCCCTCCCGCCGGGACCGCCCTGCGGATCTTCACCGGCGCCGCGGTCCCGGCGGGGTTCGACACCGTCGTCATGCAGGAGCAGTGCCGCGAGGACGGAGGGCTTGTCACCCTGCCGACGGGGATCCGCCGAGGGGCGAACGTACGCCTGGCCGGCGAGGACGTGAGGCGCGGCGCGGTGGCGCTGGCGAGCGGTCGGCGGCTCGGTCCCGGCGACCTCGGCCTCGCCGCCTCCATCGGCCGCACCGACCTGCGGGTCCGGCTTCCGCTGCGCGTCGCCGTCGCCTCGACCGGCGACGAGGTCACCGAGCCGGGGTCGCCCCTGCGCCCCGGGGCGGTGTTCGACGCCAACCGCCATACGGTCAAGGCCCTGCTCGCCCGACTCGGCTGTGCCGTCACCGACCTCGGAATTCTGGCCGACGATGCGGCGGCGATCGCCGACAGCCTGGTCGCGGCGGCCGAAGCCCACGACGTGGTGATGACATCGGGCGGGGTCTCCGCCGGAGACGAGGACCACGTGCGCACCGCCGTCGCCGACCGGGGCCGGATCGACGCCTGGCGCCTGTCGGTGAAGCCCGGCCGACCCGTCGCCCTCGGCGTGGTCGGCGGGCGCGCGTTCATCGGCCTGCCGGGCAATCCGGTCGCTGCCGTCGTCGCCTTCGTCACCCTGGCGCGGCCGATCCTGCTGGCGCTTGCCGGCGCCGAGGTGACGCCGCCGCCACGCTACCCCGTGACGGCGGGCTTCGACCATGCGAAGAAACCGGGCCGGCGCGAGTTTCTGCGGGTACGCCTGGAAGGCGGGTCGCCGCCGGTGGCGGTGAAGGCGGGTCCGGACGGGTCGGGCATCCTGTCGGCTCTGGCCGCCGCCGACGGGCTGATCGACCTGGAGACGGACTCCACGGGGCTGGCGAAGGGGGAGACGGCTGCCTATCTGCCGTTCAACGAGGTGATGCGATGAAGCTTATGTATTTCGCCTGGGTGCGCCAGCGCATCGGCACGGCGAGCGAGAGCGTCGAGGCGCCGGCCGATGCCGCGACGGTCGGCGATGTCGTCGCCTGGCTCAGGACCCGCGGCCCTGGCTATGCCGAGGCGTTCAAGGACACGAGGGCGATCCGCTTCGCGGTGAACCAGGAGTATGTCGAAGCGTCGCACCCGGTCGCCGCCGGCGACGAGGTGGCCTTCTTTCCACCGGTCACCGGGGGCTGACCATGGCGGTGCGGGTGCAGGAGGCGGATTTCGACATCGGCGCCGAGCTCGCCGCGCTGACCGCCGGCAACCATGCCATCGGCGGCCTCGGCGTGTTCGTCGGCCTCGTGCGGGACATCGCCGGCGGCGAGGCGGTGAGCGCCATGTCGCTGGAGCACTATCCCGGCATGACCGAGCGCCAGCTTGAGGCGATCGAGGCCGAGGCCTGGGCCCGCTGGCCGCTGGACGCGAGCCTCATCATCCACCGGGTCGGCGATCTCGCGCCGGGCGACAACATCGTCCTGGTCGCCTGCGCCTCCGCCCACCGCCAGGCGGCGCTGGACGCGACGGCTTTCCTGATCGACTGGCTGAAGACCAAGGCCCCGTTCTGGAAGCGCGAGGAGACGCCGGACGGCGCCCGCTGGGTCGACGCCCGCGAGAGCGACGAGGAGGCAACGGCCCGCTGGGGCTGACGGAAGACGGAACGTCCAGGCCGGACGGCCGGCAACCATGCCCGACCCGCAACCGAGGACAGGAGACCGACCATGCGGCTGGCGGCCATCGCCGACACGCACGGAAACCACCTCGCCCTCGAGGCGGTGCTGGCGGATATCGCCCGGATCGGCGTCGACCTTACCGTCAATCTCGGCGATCACCTGAGCGGGCCGCTGGACGCCGCGCGCGCCGCCGATCTGCTCATGGAGGCCGACACGACCGCGATCCGCGGCAACCACGACCGATGGATCCTGGAGCAGGCGCCGGAGGAGATGGGGGCCTCCGACCGCTGGGCCTACGACCAGCTCACCGAAGCGCACAGGACTTGGCTCGCCGCCCTCCCCGCGACTCGGACGGTGGACGGCCGGATCTTCCTCTGCCACGGAACGCCGGGCGACGACAACGCCTACTGGCTGGAGCGGGTGCACCCCTACGGCGTCGTCGGCCTGAACGCCATCGAGGAGATCGAGGCCGCCGCCACCGGCATCGACTGCCCGCTGATCCTGTGCGCCCACAGTCATATCCCCCGCGCGGTGCGGTTGCGCGACGGGCGGTTGATCGTCAATCCCGGCAGCGTCGGCTGTCCGGGCTACGACGATCCGACGCCGCCGATCCCGCACATCGTGCAGACCGGCACACCGGACGCGAGCTATGCGCTGCTGGAGGAGGCGGGGGACGGATGGCGGGTCGAGTTCCGCCAGGTGCCGTATGACAGCGGGGCGATGGCCGCACTCGCCGCCGCCCGCGGCCGCCCCGTCTGGGCCAGCGCGCTGGCGACGGGCTGGATCCGGTAGGCCCTTAACCGACGGTCGCCGAAACGAAACCGGCCCCCTCCGCGAACGGAGAGGGCCGGGTCGTCCGAAGACGGCGTGCGGGCGTCAGACCAGTTCTTCGACCTTGTCGCCGCCCTTGCTGTCGCCGCCCTTGCGGCCCTTGGTCTTGGCCGGCTTCTCGGGCGTCGGCTCGTCGTCGAAGTCGAAGGCCAGCTTGCCGTCGACCAGACCGATGCGGACGACCCCGCCCTTCACCAGACGACCGAACAGCAGTTCCTCGGCCAGTGGCTTCTTGATGTGCTCCTGGATGACGCGGGAGAGCGGACGCGCGCCGTAGAGCCGGTCGTAGCCCTTCTCGCCGAGCCAGTCGCGGGCCTGCTGGCTCGCCTCGATGGTGACGCCGCGGTCGGCGAGCTGCGCCTCGAGCTGGATCAGGAACTTGTCGACCACCCGGCTGATGGTGTCCGGTCCGAGCGCCTTGAAGCCGACGATGGCATCCAGGCGGTTGCGGAACTCCGGCGTGAACATCCGGTTGATCGCCTCGGTGTCGTCGCCCTCGCGCTGGTCGCGTGCGAAGCCGATCGCCTCCTTCGCCAGGTCCGCCGCCCCCGCGTTCGTGGTCATGATCAGGATCACGTTGCGGAAATCGACCGTCTTGCCGTTGTGATCGGTCAGCTTGCCGTGGTCCATCACCTGAAGCAGGACGTTGAACAGGTCCGGATGCGCCTTCTCGATCTCGTCGAGCAGCAGGACGCAGTGCGGGTGCTGGTCGATCTGGTCGGTCAGCAGGCCGCCCTGATCGAAGCCGACATAGCCCGGAGGCGCGCCGATCAGCCGGCTGACCGAGTGCCGCTCCATGTATTCGGACATGTCGAAGCGGATGAGTTCGACACCCATGATGAGGGCGAGTTGGCGCGCCACTTCGGTCTTGCCGACGCCGGTCGGGCCGGAGAACAGGTAATTGCCGATCGGCTTGTCCGGATCGCGCAGGCCGGCACGGGCCAGCTTGATCGCCGTCGACAGCGAGCTGATCGCCTCGTCCTGGCCGAACACGACCGTCTTCAGGTCGCGCTCCAGGTTGGCGAGCACGGTCTTGTCGTCGGTCGACACGCTCTTCGGCGGGATGCGGGCGATCTTGGCGACGATGTCCTCGACCTCCTTCACACCGATCGTCTTGCGCCGCTTGGACGGCGAGACCAGCATCTGCGCCGCGCCGACCTCGTCGATCACGTCGATCGCCTTGTCCGGCAGCTTGCGGTCGCCGATGTACTTGGCCGACAGCTCGACCGCGGTCTTGAGCGCGTCGTTGGTGTAGCGGACCTTGTGATGCTCCTCGTAGTAGGGCTTGAGGCCCTTGAGGATCTTGATCGCATCCGGGATCGACGGCTCGTTGACGTCGATCTTCTGGAAGCGGCGCACCAGGGCGCGGTCCTTCTCGAAGTAGCTGCGGTATTCTTTATAGGTGGTCGAACCGATGCAGCGCAGGCCGCCGGACTGCAGCGCCGGCTTCAGCAGGTTCGAGGCGTCCATCGCCCCGCCGCTGGTCGCACCGGCGCCGATCACCGTGTGGATCTCGTCGATGAACAGCACCGCGTGCGGGTTCTGCTCCAGCTCGCCGACCACCGCCTTCAGCCGCTCCTCGAAATCGCCGCGGTAGCGGGTTCCGGCGAGCAGCGCGCCCATGTCGAGGGAGAAGATCTGGGCGTCGATCAGCACCTCCGGCACGTCGCCGTCGACGATGCGCTTGGCCAGACCCTCGGCGATGGCGGTCTTGCCGACCCCCGGATCGCCCACGTAGAGCGGGTTGTTCTTGGTGCGGCGGCACAGGATCTGGATCGTGCGCTCGACCTCGTGCTCGCGGCCGATCAGCGGATCGATCTTGCCGGAGGCGGCCTTCTTGTTGAGGTCCACACAATAGGCGTCGAGCGCCTCGTGGCCCTGCTTGTTGACCTGTTCGCCCTTCGAGTCCTCGTCGGCGCCATCGACCGAGCGCTTCGGCTCGCTCTGCTGCTGGCCGTGGACCTTGGCGATGCCGTGGCTGATGTAGCTGACCGCGTCGAAGCGGGTCATCTCCTGCTCCTGCAGGAAGAACACCGCATGGCTCTCGCGCTCGGACAGCAGGGCGACCAGCACGTTGGCGCCGGTGACCTCCTCGCGGCCGGACGACTGGACGTGGATGACCGCGCGCTGAACCACCCGCTGGAACCCGGCGGTCGGCTTCGCCTCCTCGAGCGCGCTGCCGACCAGGCCGTTCAGTTCGGTGTCGATATAGGTGACCAGGTCGTCGCGCAGTTTGGTGACGTCGACGCCGCAGGCCTTGAGCACGGCGAGCGCGTCCTGATCGTCGGTCAGCGAGAGGAGCAGGTGCTCCAGGGTCGCATACTCATGGCGCTTCTCGTTCGCGAGACCGAGGGCGCGGTGCAGGCTCTCTTCGAGGTTCTTCGACAGCATGTCGTCAATCTTTCTCCAAGGTGCACTGCAAAGGATGGTGATGCTGGCGCGCGAAGTCCATCACCTGAGTGACCTTCGTCTCGGCCACCTCGTAGGTGAACACGCCGCAGATCCCCACCCCACGCTGATGAACGTGAAGCATGATGCGGGTCGCTTCTTCGCGATTCTTGTTGAAGAACCGTTCCAGCACATGAACGACGAATTCCATCGGCGTGTAGTCATCATTCAGCATGATGACCTTGTACATCGACGGTTTTTTCGTTTTAGGACGGGTCTTTACGACCACTCCCGTGTTCGTGCCGTTGCCGGTTCCGCGATCGTCGTCACTCATGGTCAACCCGTGGGCGTCTGGTGAGTTCCCGGCCGCCGGCGGTCGACGGCCACCGGATCGTCGCGGCCGCCGCGCTGCGCAGGTCAGCCCGCTCCATGCAGAATATGAGATTGAAGGGGCCGGGGGGAAGGGGCAGCGCACCCGCCCGGGCAATTCCCGGCCCGTGCGGCCGCGTGCACCGCAGCAGACCGGCGTCCAGACACGACTGGGCCCGGCCGACGCGCGACCGGGCCCAGATGGCTCGACAGGGTAAGGCACGATCATACGGTGGCGTCTGAGCGTGTGATTCTACCCTGCCTCCCGTAGGTGGGAGAGCGCTTCACGGTTCGGATCGGGTCGATCCGCACCGGTCGCGCTCTCGCGTTCGTCGGGTGCCGGAGCACCCGGCAGGCGTCACGCGGCGGCCTTGGAGAAGGTCTCGACGGTCTCGTCGACCCGCGCCTTGATCGGCTCGATCGCCTCGTTGGCGGTCTTGACGGACATCTCGGAGATCTTCGTGCTCTCGGCGACGAAGCTGTCGAACGACGCCTTGGCGAAGTCGTTCTGCAGGTCGACGACCTCGTTGACGCTCTTCGCGCCCAGCACCTTCTTCGAGAAGTCGACGCCGGCGTCGACGGACGACTGGCTGTAGGCGAACCACGCCTTGCTGACGTCCTCGAGGCCCTTGGTCAGGATGCCGAACGACTTGGTCACGGCATCGACGTTGGCCTGGGAGTAGGTGGCGAACTCGTCGTAGCCCTTGAACGCGGCGGCCGAGGCCTTCTCCATGTTCTCCTTGGCGACGGACACGACCTGGTCGAAGTTCTTCTGACCGGTCTCCTGGGTGATCTTCGTCATGTTCTCAATGGTCTCCTTACCGGCGGCGACGGCAGCGTCGACCGGCGTGGCAGTGCTCGCGGTGGTCTTCTTGGTGGTGGCCATGGGTCTCTCCATTCGGTCGATGGCGCGTCGCGATCGGGAAATTGTGCATCGCAACATCCCGGATATGTAGTCGCGCGCCGCCGACCGTCAAGGAATTTATTGTGCACTGCACAAAAAATTGCCGCGCCGCAGCACCCCAATCCCCTAAAATGCCGGACACCCGACCCAAGTCCTGTGTCTGAATCAATCGCTTATGGACAGAACCTCAAGCAACGTCTAGGCTGTGTGCATTGATTCGGTGGTCGCTTGCGTCGACCCCAGTTCCGTTCGAGCCCCAGCCCAGACGGCAGCGGAGTGCACGCATGCGGCGGATCGGCCTGATTCTGACAGTTCCCCTTCTGGTTATCGGCCTGGTTGCCGGGCTGTCGGCCCTCCCTGCCCAAGCCGCGACCAAGTACGCCGCCCTGGTGTTGGACGTCGAGAGCGGGAAGATCCTGTTCTCCCGCCACGCCGACGCCCGACGGCATCCGGCGTCGCTGACCAAGATCATGACCCTGTACATGGTCTTCGAGGCCCTGGAGAGCGGCAAGCTGAGCCTCAACCAACGCCTCCCCGTCTCGGCCCGCGCCGCCGGCCAGCCGCCCTCCCGCCTCGGGCTGAAGCGCGGCGACACCATCCGGGTGCGCGACGCCATTCTGGCCCTCGTGACGAAGTCGGCGAACGACGTCGCCACCGTGGTCGCCGAGGCGATCGGCAAGTCCGAGTACCGCTTCGCGGTCGCCATGACCGAGCGGGCCAAGGAACTCGGGCTGCGCTCGACCCGCTTCATGAACGCCTCCGGCCTCCACGACCGCCGGCAGGTCACGACCGCCCGCGACATGGCCCGGCTGGCGATCGCCATCCGCCGGGACTTCCCGGAGCAGTACAAGGTCTTCTCCACCTCGCGCTTCACCTATGGCGGCCGCACCTACAAGAACCACAACAAGCTGCTCGGCCGCTACGACGGCACCGACGGCATCAAGACCGGCTACATCAACGCCTCCGGCTTCAACCTGGTCGCCTCGGTCGAGCGCAACGGCACCCGGCTGATCGGCGTGGTGTTCGGCGGCCGCTCGGGCCGCAGCCGCAACGCCCACATGCGCAAGATCCTGACCGGCGGCTTCGAGCGCGCGGAGGAGATCCGGATCGCCTCGTTCAAGCCGCCGCTGCCGGTGATGCGCCCGACCGTGGTCGTCGCCGCGGTCCCGCAGACCGTGCCCGAGCTGATCGCGGCCGTCGGATCGTCCGGCGACGACGAGGTCGGTTCGCGCGACGATGCCGGCTCCTGGGGCGTACAGGTCGGGGCCTATTCGACCGAACTGCGCGCCCGGCGCTCGATCGCCACCGCCCGCGGCCTGCTGCCGGACATGCTGAGCGATACCGAAGGCAAGGTCGAAGCCCTGGCGAACCGCGACGTTCCGATCTATCGTGCCCGCCTCTTCGGCCTGCTGGAGAAGGAGGCGCGGTCGGTCTGCCTGGATCTCAAGCGCCGCCACCTGCCCTGCGTGCCGGTCCCGAACGGCGGCTGAACGCCGGCAGACATCCGGCAGACCTCCGGCAGACTCCCGGGCGCCGGCCTTCAGAACGCCGGAACGTCCAGACCGGCGCCGCGGACCGCCGCCCTGACCTGATCCTTGAGCCGTTCCAGCGCCGCCTCGTCCGCCGCCTCGCAGCGCGCGACCAGCACGTCCTGGGTATTGGAGGCGCGCAGCAGCCACCAGCCGTCGGCCGAGCTCACGCGCACCCCGTCGATCTCGTTCACCGTCACGTCGCCACGCCCGGCCAGCGCCGCCTTGACCGCCTCGACCGCCGCGAACTTGCGGTCTTCGGCACAGGGAAAGCGGATCTCCGGCGTGTTCACGACCGCCGGTAGCACATCCCGGAGGGCCGAGACCGGACGGTCGGACGCCGCCACCAGCGAAAGCAACCGGATCGCCGCGTAGAGCGCGTCGTCGAATCCGTAGTAGCGGTCCCGGAAGAACAGGTGGCCGCTCATCTCGCCGGCCAGCGGCGCCCCGGTCTCGGCCATCTTGGTCTTGATGAGCGAGTGGCCGGTCCGCCACATCAGCGGCACCCCGCCGAGCGCAGCGATCCGGTCGAACAGCACCTGGCTCGCCTTGACGTCGGCGATGACCGTCGCGCCCGGACGGTCCGCCAGCACCTCCTCGGCGAAGATCGCGACAAGCTGATCGCCCCAGATCACGCGCCCGGTCTCGTCGATCACGCCGAGGCGGTCGCCGTCGCCGTCGAAGGCGATGCCCAGACCCGCGCCCGTCTCCGCGACGGCGGCGCGCAGGCCCTCCAGCGTCTCCGGCACGGTCGGGTCCGGGTGGTGGTTCGGGAAGGTGCCGTCCACCTCGGGGTACAGCACCCGGTGGCGACCGGGCAGCGCCTCGGCCAGCGCGGTGACGACCGGTCCCGTGGCGCCGTTACCGCAATCCCAAACGACGGTGAGCGGCCGCCCGTCCCGCACCTCCCGCAGGAGCCGGTCGACATAGATCGCGGTGACCGGCGCCCTCTCGACCCTGCCTGCCCCTTCGGCATATCGACCCTCGGCGGCGATCGCGCCGAGCCGCTGGATGTCGGCGCCGAAGAACGGCGCGGTCCCCAGCATCATCTTGAAGCCGTTGTAGTCGGGCGGGTTGTGGGAGCCGGTGACCATGACCCCGCCATCGGCGGCGTGGTGGTGCACGGCGAAATACAGGGCCGGCGTCGGGCAGCCGCCGATATCGACGACATCGACCCCCGCCGCCGTCAGCCCGTCGATCAGCGCGCCGGCGATCTCGGGCGACGACAGCCGGCCATCGCGCCCCACCGCCACGCGCCGCCTCCCGGCCCCAGTGCCGGCCCCGGCTCCGGCCCCGGCCCCGGCGACCACGGTCGCGAACGCCCGGCCGATCGCACGGGCATCGGCGGCATGCAGGGTGTCGCCGACCACGCCGCGGATGTCGTATTCGCGCAGGATGGTCGGGTCAAAGCGATGGCCGACGGTCACGGAGCGGATATCCCGTCTACTGGGCCGCCTGGGTCACGTCGGCGGCCGAACGCTCGGTTCCGCGCCCGATGCAGGTATAGTCGAAGCCCGCCATCCGCATCTCGTCCGGATCGTAAACGTTGCGCAGGTCGACCAGGACCGGCGATTTCAGAAGCGACTTCATGCGCTTGAGATCGAGCGCGCGGAACTCGTTCCACTCGGTGACGATCGCGACGGCATCGACCCCGTCCATCGCCTCGTACGCGCTCCGGCAGTAGGCGATGCCAGGCAGCAGCTTCGCCGCCTCGTCCATCCCCTCCGGATCGTAGCCGCGCACCGTGGCGCCCGCCTCGATCAGCGCCGGGACGATGTCCAGGGCCGGGCTGTCCCGCATGTCGTCGGTGTTGGGCTTGAAGGTCAGGCCGAGCAGCGCCACGGTCCGGCCCGCCACGGATCCGCCGCAGGCCGCGACGATGCGGTCGGCCATGGCGCGCTTGCGCCGGGCGTTGACGTCGACCACGGTCTCGATGATCCGCAGCGGCGCGCCGTAGTCCTGCGCGGTCTTGACCAGCGCCAGCGTATCCTTCGGGAAACAGGAACCGCCGTAGCCCGGTCCCGGATGCAGGAACTTGCGGCCGATGCGGCCGTCCAGACCGATGCCCTTGGCGACGTCGTGCACGTCCGCGCCCACCTTCTCGCACAGGTCGGCGATCTCGTTGATGAAGGTGATCTTGGTCGCCAGGAAGGTGTTCGCCGCGTACTTGATCATCTCGCTGGTTTCCAGCTCGGTGAAGACGATCGGCGTCTCGATCAGGTAGAGCGGGCGATAGAGCTGGCGCATGACCTCGCGGGCCCGGTCGGTGCTGGCGCCGATCACCACCCGGTCGGGGCGCATGAAGTCGTTGATCGCCGCGCCCTCGCGCAGGAACTCGGGGTTGGAGCAGACGTCGAAATCGCCGTCCGGGCGCCGCTCGCGGATGATCCGCTCGACTTCGCGGCCGGTGCCGACCGGCACCGTCGACTTGGTGACGACCACCGTATAGCCGTCCATCGCGTCGGCGATCTCCTCGGCGGCGGCGTAGACGTAGCTCAGGTCGGCATGACCGTCGCCGCGCCGGCTCGGCGTGCCGACGGCGATGAACACCGCGTCGCAGCCCTTCACCCCCTCAGCGAGACTGGTGGTGAAGGACAGGCGTCCGGCCTTCACGTTGTTGGCGACCAGATCGTCCAGGCCGGGCTCGAAGATCGGGATCTCGCCGCCCTTGAGCCGCCGGATCTTGTCCTCGTCCTTGTCGACGCAGACCACGTCCACGCCAAACTCGGAAAAGCACGCGCCGGTGACAAGGCCGACATACCCCGTGCCGATCATCGCAATACGCATCGATGTCTCCCTGTGCCTTCGAGCCCGGTCGCGACGGACGGCCCGACGGCGGATGTCAGACGTATTCCTTCAAGAATGCCCGGATGTCGTCCCGCATGTCGTCGCGCGCAAGTGCGAATGCAAGATTTGCCTCAAGAAACCCGACCTTGTTTCCGCAGTCGAACCGGCGCCCCTCGAACAGCACGCCGTTGAACGGCTGCAGGCCAAGCTGGCGGGCCATGGCGTCGGTGAGCTGGATCTCGCCGCCGGCCCCCTTCTCCATGCGGCCCAGGTCCTCGAACACCTTCGGCTGCAGGATGTAGCGTCCGATCACGGCGTAGTTGGACGGCGCGTCCTCCGCCTTGGGCTTCTCCACCAGCCCGCGGACCTCCACGAGATTGCCGTCGACGTCGCCCGGAGCGACGACCCCGTAGGCGGAGATCGCGTCGCGCGGGACCTCCATCAGCGCCACCATGTTGCCGCCGACTTCGTTGTAGGCCTCGATCATCTGCTTGAGGCAGCCCTTCTCGGACAGGATCAGATCGTCTGCGAGCAGCACCGCCACCGGTTCGGAGCCGACGAAGTTCCGCCCGCACCACACCGCGTGGCCCAGGCCCAGCGGTTCCTGCTGACGGGTGAAGGCGAGATTGCCGGGCGCCGGGATCGTGGCGTTCACCAGCTTCAGGGCGTCGTCCTTCTTGCGCGACGACAGCATGTCCTGCAGCTCGTAGGCGACGTCGAAATGATCCTCGATCGCCGTCTTTCCCCGTCCGGTCACGAAGATCAGTTCCTCGATCCCGGCGTCGCGCGCCTCCTCGACCGCATACTGGATCAGCGGCTTGTCGACGACGGTGAGCATTTCCTTCGGCATGGACTTGGTCGCCGGCAGGAAACGGGTGCCGAGGCCCCCGACAGGGAAAATGGCCTTGCGGACGGGAACTGGCATCGAGTCCTCTCAATCGGGATCTGGGTTCGGGACAATGAACCCAAGAACTGGGAGGTTATCGCGCAATGCCAAGGCCAAGCGCAAGCCGAGCGCCCTCAGCCTCGGCCCAGCAGGACGTCCTTTGCCCGGTTGATCTGCGCCGCGACCCAGGACGATCCGCCACGGTCCGGGTGGTTCGCCAGCATTAGCCGGCGGTGCGCGTCGCGGATCTCCTGTTCGTCCGCGCCGTCCGCGACGCCCAGGATCTCCCGCGCCCGGGCGGGGGTCATCGCCGACTCGTCCTCCGGCCGCGCGCTGCCATCCTCCGCCCTGGCGTTCCCCGCACCGCCCCCACTCGCACCGGCGCCCTCCGCACCGTTGCGCTCGAGCCAGGCCTCGAAGACCTGGCGGGAGTCGGCGTCGGCTTCCAGATCGGCGGCCAGATCGGCCAGTTCCTGCGGCCCGAGATCCGAGAGACGACGCCCGGCATAGGGTCCCTGGAGCACCTCGCCGTCCATCGCGCCGGTGTCGTGGTCGAGCGTCATGGCAAGCCAGGCGGTACGCACGTCGCTGGTCTGGCCCGGTGTCGGACCGCGCGCCATCTTGGCGGCATTCCGCAGCGCCCGCAGAATGGGAGTCATCCGCAGCAGGAACGGAATGGCGACCGGTACGGCGTAGATCAGCCAGTCGAGCCGGCCCCGCAGCAGCACGAACAGGCCGAGGCCGACCGCCAGCGCGACGGCCAGCCACTTCGCGACCCTGAGAATGTCGCGCGGCTCGGCGTTCAGCAGCCAGCGCCCCATCAGGCCGATCCCGGCGAGCAGGCAGAGACCGAGAACCGCGTATGCCATGGATCAGCCTCCGACCTGACGGGTGAGCAGTCGAACCGCCTCGCCCCTGCCCGCACCGTAGTCCAGCAGCGCCTGGCGTCCGCCGGCGGCGTAGACCGCGACGGCGGCCAGAAGTTCCCGCAACCGGTCGGCGCTGGCGGAATCGAACGGGCAGTAGGCGCCGCGGGTCAGCCGGGCGACCTGTTCCAGGCCGCGCGCGGCCAACGGATCGCCGCCCTCGTGGAAGACGAAGACCGGCACGCCGAGCACCCCGAGTTCGCCGGCCGCATGGCAGACGTCGTCGATGTCCTCCTCGAAGGCGTCGCCGACGAAGACCAGGGCGCCGACCTTGTCCCGCTTGGTCTCTCTGATCGCGTGCCGCAGGACCTTGCGGATCTGGGTCTGACCGCCGAGGCAGTTCACTCCGGTCATGACCCGTCCCAGCGCCTCGGGGTCGGAGTGCCATTTCGACGCCTTGCACTCGCCGAAACCCCGGTAGAACAGCAGCTGCACGTCGAGACCGCCGAGCGCCGCCGTCTGGTGGAACATCTCCGCCTGGATGTGGCAAGCCCGGTCCCAGGTGGGGCCGCGGCTGGCCGTCGCGTCGAGGGCGAAGATCAGCCGGCCCCGCCGCCCGGTCTGCGCCGCGGCCGGCATCGCGCGCACCGTCGACAGGAACGCGTCGATCTCCGACTTGGAGGAGACGGCCCCGCCGCTCGACCCGGTCCCGGCCGGGAGTTTCTCGTCACGATCGTCCTTCGCAGCCATCGTCCGCCTATAGCATCCCTCGCGTCGCGCGGCGCCCTCGGGCGTGACCGCGTCGGATTGACTGTTAAGATCGGTGCTCGAACGCCCGATGCCAACTCCATCGCGGTGAGACAATTCATCCACGAGGTCGGCGCGGAGGGCGCGATGCGGGGCAGACCGGGGGGCGCCGGGATCCAGATCCGGGCGATGCGGGCCGACGACGCCGGCCGGGTCGTGGCGATGATCGCCGCCCTGTCGGCCCATGAGGGCGCGCCGCCGCCGCCGATGACGGAGGCGTCCCTGAAGCGCTGGAGCCTGGGGGACGACCGGCGGTTCGCCGCCCTGGTCGCCGAGCATGACGGTGCTGTCGTCGGTTACGCCCTGTTCCATGACGGCTTCCACGTCGGTCGCGGAACGCCTGGAACCCTGCTGATGGATCTGTTCGTCGAGCCGGCGCACCGCCGGCACGGCATCGCCCGCGCCCTGCTCGCCGCCGTCGGGCGCGAAACCAGAGCGCGGGACGGCGACTGGATCACCTGGCAGGCGCATCCCGCCAACACCGTCGCCCTGGCTTTCTACGACGCGGTGGGCGCGCGCCGTTTCGCCGCCGCCGACTACGAGCTTGCGGACGGGTCGCTGCGGCGTCTGCTGGCGGACTGAACGCGGCCTCAGGCCGGCTGCCGCGCCCGCGGACGGCGCTCGGGAAGCTGCAGTGCGTTGATCAGCGCGCGGACCTCCTGGCGGGCAGCGACGTGGGACATGCGCGGCCGGGCCGAGTTCGGTCGGGCCTGGTCGTCGAACATGTCGAGCATGGTCAGCCCCTGAAGGAACAGCTCGCGGAAGATCACCCGCTCGCTGAAGCCCGGCGCGATCCGGAAACCGATCCGCCGCGACAGGCGCTGCAGCACGTCGGCCATCTCGCGCTTGTTGTTCGCCTCGAGGGTCGAGAGACGGTTGCGCATGACGATCCAGTCGATCGAGCCGCCGTCGCGCTGGGCACGGGCCTTGCGCTGGTCCCAGACCATCTCGGCATAGACGCTTGGCCGCGCCATCTCGCCGGTCTGGCCGTCCACATGGGCGACCACGTCCAGGTCGATGAAGCTGTCGTTCACCGGGGTGACCAGGGTATCGGCGTGGGAATGGGCGACGCGCGCCAGGTAGCTGTCGGTGCCGGCGCAGTCGATCACCACGTAGTCGACCATGTCGCGCAGCTTGCCCAGGATCGCCTCGAAACGCTGCTTGTCCTCGACCCGGGCCTCGTCGCGCACCGGCTTCTCCGACGGCGCCAGGAAGAAGTGCCGCGGCATCGGCAGCCGGCGCTGCTCGCGCTGGATCGTGGTGGCCCGGTTGGACAGGTAGCGGGTCAGGGTCCACTGCCGCGCGTCGAGATCGATGGTACCGACCGCGAAGCCGAGCCGCAGCAGCGCCACGGTCAGGTGCATCGAGGTCGTGGACTTGCCGGAGCCGCCCTTCTCGCAGCCGACGACGATGACATGGGCCGGCTCGCCCGGATGGGCGTCGTTGGCGGGAGCGGTGTCGGCGGCGGTATCGGCCACGGGCGGGGTTCCGGGATGTTGCGCTGAAGACTCGTTACCCTCGCGGAAGGGAACGCGCAAGCGTGAGCGGCACGGACGTGCCCCGGCGTCCGCCCCGCGCAGGGCCGGCAAGCACACGGACGGACAGTCGACTACGCCTTGCGAACCCAGACTGCCGTGTCGTGGAATACCGCCCCGCCCATCGGCGGCGGGCTGTCGGCGGAGGTCAGCAGGTTGATGCCCACGCCCTCCTCGAACGCGGCGTTCGGCCAGACCGACTCGACGATCACCGTGCCCTTTTGGACCCCATCGAACAGGCGGGCATGCAACACCACCGATCCCTGGTCGTTGCCGAGGCGGACCCTATCCCCGTCCACGATGCCGAGATCGGCGGCGGCGTCGGGATGCAGCATCACCGTCGGTCGCCCCTCGCGCTTCCGGCTCGTCGCCGTCTCGGTGAAGGAGGTGTTCAGGTAGTTGCGCGCCGGCGCCGTCACCATGCGGAACGGCTTGTCCACGGTCGCCCGGTCGATGATGTCGACATGATCCGGCAGGCCCTCAATGCCGGCGCCGCTCGCCCCCAGCGCTTCCCAGTCGGCGCGGAACCGGAACCGGCCGCTCGGCGTCGGGAACCCGTCGGCGAATCGCCGCTCGTTCTCCGTCTTCGGGCCGACATCGAGCCAGCGCCGCTCGACCATCTCGGCGAAACCGGGATAGCCCGATTTCCTCAGCGTGGCGTCCAGCAGTTCCGCCTCGCTCATGTGGCAGGACGGGTGGTCGCCGCCGAGCTTCAGGATCAGGTCGTTCAGCAGGCGGTGGTTGCTGCGGCATTCGCCCGGCGGGTCGATCACCGCGTCGTGCACCTCCAGATGCGGGTGGCCGCCGGCGGTGTAGACGTCGGCATGCTCCAGGAAGGAGGTCGCCGGCAGCACCACGTCGGCGAAGCGGGCGGTCTCGGTCAGGAACTGCTCGTGCACCGCCAGGAACAAATCGTCGCGGTGGAGTCCTTTGTGGACGCGCCCGGTATCGGGGGCCACGGCGGCCGGGTTGGTGTTCTGGATCAGCATGGCGGTTACCGGCGGCCCGTCGCCGAGCCCGGCATCCTCGCCGGTCAGCACCGGGCCGATGCGCGACATGTCGAGCACCCGGGTCGCCGGATCGAGCCGGTCGGTCGCTTCGATCAGCGACTTGTCGACCTTGAAGTAGCCGTCGACCTTCCACAGCGCGCCGCCGCCCTCATGCTGCCACTTGCCGCCGACCGTCGGGAGGCAGGCGACGGCGTGCACCTGCATCGGTCCGTTGCGCGAGCGCGCGAAGCCGTAGCCGACGCGGATATAGGCCCGGTCGGTCTCGCCGTAGCGTTTGGCCAGCGCCTCGATCTGCGCCGCCGGTACGCCGCTGACCGCCTCGGCCCATTCGGGCGTGCGGGATTTGAGGTGGGCCTCCAGGTCCCCGGCATCCTCGGCGTAGCGGGCCATGTAGGCGCGGTCCGCGTACCCGTCGCGGAACAGCACGTGCATGATCGCGCAGGCCACCGCGCCGTCTGTGCCCGGGCGCACCATCACGTGCTCGTCCGCCGCCTCCGCACTCGGCGTGCGGTAGGGATCGACCACGACGAAATGGGCGCCCCGTTCCTTGCGCGCCCGCGCCACGTGGGTCATGACGTTGACCTGGGTCGAGACCGGGTTGCCGCCCCACATGATGATCAGGTCGGCCTTCGCCATCTCGCGCGGGTCGGTGCCCCGGATGTCGCCCATGCCGGCGAGCCAGCCGGCCTTGACCACCGTGGTGCAGATATTCGGGTCCTGGCGCGAATAGCCCATGACGTGGCGCAGACGGTTGATGCCGTCGCGGTTCACCAGCCCCATGGTGCCGGCGAAGTAATACGGCCAGACCGTCTCCGCCCCATGCCTGGCCACCGCCTCGGCGAAACCGGCCGCGACCCGGTCCAGCGCCTCGTCCCAGGAGATCTCGCGGAACTGGGTCGATCCCTTGGGCCCGGTGCGCAGCAGTGGGTGCATGAGCCGGTCGGGATGGTGCACCCGCTCGGCGTAGCGGGCGACCTTGGCGCAGATCACCCCGGCCGTGTAGTCGTTGGCGGCCGCACCGCGGATGCGGCCGATGGTGGAACGGTCGATCCGCTCGACCTCCAGCGCGCAGGCGCTGGGGCAGTCATGCGGACAGACGGAGGGAACGGTGTCGAGCGGCATGGCCGAAGCCTAGACGGGATGCCGGCGGGCGTCACCGGGGCAATCATCCGGTCCGGCCGCATGCGCGACCCGCCGGCGGCGAGCGCCACCGCTCCCGAGGCCGCTCCCGAGGCCGCACCACCGGCTAAAACATTTCCTCAACCATCCGGTGACACGGCCTCGCGACCGTGGCAGTAGTGGAACCTCCGGCTCACGCACTGATATGGACACCGATGATCGCTGCGACCTGGCTCCCGACCGGGATGTGGACCGCCCAACCCGCCCTGTCCTACCGGTTTGACGCCCCGGCTCTCTTATGGCCGGACGATCCCGAGGACGACGACCGGTCCGCCCTCGCCGCCGCCCTCACGGCCGCTCCGGTCACCGGTCTGTCGCCGGAAGCCTACACGGTGCTGGCATCCGTCGCCGTCTCCGGCACCGAGGCGGACGATGCGTTCGGCGGCAGTTCCGGCGGCGACACCCTGTGGGGCGGCAGCGGCGACGATCGGCTGTCCGGACTGGCCGGACACGACGTGATCTACGGCAACATCGGGGTCGACAACATCAACGGCGGGGCCGGCATGGACACGATCTATGGCGGGCAGAACGCCGGGGCGCTGACCGGAGATCCCCTGGCCCGCCGTGGCCGCGTGGAGACCATCAGCGGCGGCGCCGATTCCGATCTCATCTACGGGAATATCGGCAACGACCTGATCTACGGCGGCGAAGGTCTCGACACCCTCTACGGCGGTCAGGAGAACGACACGATCTATGGTGGGCAGGGCTACGATCACCTCTACGGCAACCGTGGCAGCGACGTCTTCGCCTTCGACGCGGCGGACACCGACGGCGACGACTTCATCCACGATTTCAGCACGACCGAAGACCGGCTCCAGCTCTCCGGCTCGGTCACCGTCGCGTCCTCCTACGGCTTCTCCGACCAGACCCAGATCGTCCTGTCGAACGGCGTGACGATCTGGATTGCAGGCGTACGGATCGACGACGTCTCCACCGTCATCGACTACGTGACATGAGAGTGCGAGGCCGGTCGCGGGTCGCATCGCACCGGGCGTCGGTCCGGCGACGCCCCTCCACCGGCTTCATCAGACTCTGAACCCGCGGACCCGGCACAGCGAGGAAAGCGAACCAATGCCGATCGAAGCCGACTATCTGAACGCGCGATGGGAACTCAACCAGACCGTCACCTACACGTTCGATGTCAGTTCCTACGGCTATGGCGAACTGTCGGCGGACGAGCGGACGCAGTTCGCAAGCGCGGTCTCGCTGTGGTCTTCGGTGGCCAATCTGTCCTTCGCCGAAGCCGCCGACGCGGGCACGGCCGACTGGCGGGTGGGCTGGTACTGGGACAGCCTCAGCGGCGTGCGCGGATCGACGATCAGCTTCGACTACAGCTTCGACCGCATCTTCCAGACCGACAGTTCCGACTATTCCCGGATCTCGTTCGACCGCTCCGACGCCGCCACTTTCTACTCGACGGCGATCCACGAGGCGGGGCACGCCCTCGGTCTGCGCGACATCGACCACACGGCTTCCGTCATGTCGAGTACCGACACGACCGTCACCGCCCTCACCGACTACGACATCGAGGTCATCCGGGAACTGTATGGGGAGCGCGGCACGGACGGGATCTCGCGCGGCACCGCCGGCGACGACCTCATGGGGCCGTCTGCCGCCATGAACGTGGTATCGGGAGCGGACGGTCGGGACACGCTGTCGGGCGGCGCCGGGTCGGACATCCTCTACGGAAACCATGGCACCGACCTGATCCTCGGCGGCGATGACGACGACGTCCTGTACGGCGGCCAGAACGACGGCACGCCGTCCGGCAGCCCGCTCGCCCAGCGCGACGGCTGGGACACGCTGAGCGGCGGTCTGGAAGAGGACCTGATCTACGGCAATCACGGCAGCGACCTGCTGGTCGGCGGCGAAGGGAACGACACGATCTTCGGCGGCCAGAACGACGACAGCATCATCGGCGGCGTCGGCCGTGACCGCCTGTACGGTAATCTCGGCAACGACACGTTCGTCTATGCTGACGCCCACGAAGGCTACGACGTGATCTGGGACTTCGATCCCTCGGGCGACCGCCTGGAACTGACCGGTGCGCTCTCGGTCTCTTCGATTTCGACGATCGGCAGCACGGCGACCGTCACCCTGTCCAGCGGCACCAGCATCTTCATCATCGGCATATCGGGCTCCGACCTGTCGGGCGACACCGACTATTTCATCTGACCCGATTCTCCCGCCCCGTCCGCCGCCCGGCGCCCCTGAGGGTGGCCCGTCAGCCCTGCGGCGGCGGGACGTCGCCGAGATAGATCCCGAGCCCGAGCGCCGTGCGGACGACGATGTCGTCGGCCGCGACGGGGCGCTTGTTGGCGACCACATCGGCGATCGACACGTCGCCGACGCCGCGGTTGCGCCAGACCGCCACCCGTCCGGACTTGCCGGCCGCCATCAGGTCCACGGCATGGACGCCGAGGGCGCTGGCCAGCACCCGGTCGGCGGCGTTCGGCTCGGCTCCGCGCTGGACGTGGCCGAGGGTTGTCACCCGGACGTCGGCGCCGATCGTGCGCTCCAGTTCGTCGCCGATCCACTCGCCGATCCCGCCGTAACGCTCGCCGCCGCCGGGGCGCGGGCGCATGGCGCGGGTCCCGTCCGATTTCGGCGTCGCCTCCGCCACGACGATCAGCGAGAACCGCCGACCGTGCACGCTGACCTTCTTGATCGCCTCGACCACCCCCTCGATCGAGTAGGGAAATTCCGGGATCAGGCAGACATCGGCACCGCCGGCGACCGCGGCATGGGTGGCGATGTGACCGGCGTCGCGCCCCATCACCTCCAGGATCATCACCCGGTTGTGGCTCTGCGCCGTCGGGTGCAGGCGGTCCAGCGCCTCGACCGCGACGGTGACGGCGGTGTCGAAACCGATCGTCGTATCGGTCCCGTAGACGTCGTTGTCGATGGTCTTGGGAATGCCGATGAACGGCAGTTCGGCCCGGCGCATGATCCGGTCCAGGAGCATCATGCTGCCGTCGCCGCCGATTCCGATCAGACCGTCGATCCCGAGATCCTTCAGGCCGGTGACGATCTCTCCCGAGCGGTCGACCGGTCCGTGCGGCGAAGGAAAGGCGAACGGGTCGCCGGTGCTCACGCTGCCGAGCATGGTGCCGGCATGGCGCAGCAGGTAGCCGTCGAAGATCGCCGGATCCAGCGGGCGGGCCCGCATCGGCCGTTCCATCACGCCGCGGGTGCCGTCCTCGATGCCGATCACCTCCCAGCCGTGGACCGTGTTGGCGTGCAGCACCACGGCGCGGATCGCCGCGTTGAGCCCGGCGCAGTCGCCGCCGCTGGTGAGCACCGCGATGCGTTTCGTCATGCCGATCCCTTTCCCAAACCGCCGGGGCCTCGTCCGGTCTCCGGCATCTTGGCCCGCGATGCGCGCCCGTGCCATGCTCCATCGCCCTTGACCGAGCCGGACTTCCCGCATGACCGATCTGAAGATCGTCGATTCCCACCACCATCTCTGGGACCTCGACGTGAACTACTACCCCTGGCTCAGCGACCACCCGGAGCCGGGATTCTTCCTCGGCGACTACAGCGCGTTGCGCCGCAACTACCTACCCGCCGACTACAAGCGAGATGCGGCCGGTTTCGATATCGTCAAGACCGTCCACTGCGAGGCCGAATGGGACCGCGACAATCAGGTCGCGGAGACCGAATGGCTGACCGCGCTGGCCGAGGACGCCGGCATGCCGAACGCCATCGTCGGCCACGTCTGGCTCGACGACCCCGAGGTAGAGGTCAAGCTCGAGGGTCACTGCCGGTCGCCGCTGATGCGCGGCATCCGTTCCAAGCCGGTGACGGCGTCCGACGCCCGCGCCCCGCGCCCGGACGGCCCGCGCAGCCTGCAGGACCCGGCCTGGCGCCGGGGCTACGCGGCCCTCGGCAGATACGGGCTCAGCTACGACCTGAGGGTCCCGTTCTGGCACCTGGGCGAGGCGGCGACGCTGATCGAGGCGCACCCGGAGATCCCGGTGGTGGTGAACCATCTCGGCTTTCCCTGGGACCGGTCGCCCGAGGGCCTCGCCGCCTGGCGCACGGAGATGAAACGCATCGCCGAGATCCCCTGGGTCCACCTGAAACTCTCGGAACTCGGTCTCAAGGACGCCGCGTGGTCGGTGGAGGACAACCGCGCGGTGGTGCTGGAGGCCCTGGAGATCTTCGGGGTCGAGCGCTGCATGTGGGCCTCGAACTTCCCGCCGGCGAGCCTGCGCATCGGCTTCCGCGATCAGTTGGAAGGCTTCCTCGAGATCCTCTCGGCCCTCACCGGCAGCGAACTCGACGCCGTGTTCCACGACAACGCCAGCCGCTTCTACCGCCTTTAAGAAACCAATCGGGAGTGACACCGTGACCGACTACACCGAAACTTTCCGCTCGGCCGTCCCACCCTGGGAATGCGACATCGTCGAACACTTCACGGTCGCCTACTACTACGAGAAGTTCCGCGCCGCCGGCGACCGCGCCCTACTCGGGCTGGGGGTCCTGGCGAAGGCTGCCCGCACCACCGCCTGCTACACCCGCTACAAGAAGGAGCTGCGCGCCGGGGACGCGTACCGCATCGTATCCGCCCCCATCAAGGCGACCGGCGAGGGCTTCGGCGGCGGGCTGACCATCGGCCACAAGCTGATCGACGTGGAGGCCGACGCCGTGGCGGCGACCACGGAACAGACCTTCGCGCTGGACGCTCCGCTGTCGCTCGACAGCCTTGCCGAGTGGGACGGCGACGCGCGGGAGACGCGTCCGGACGTGGGCGGCGGGGCCACCTGGGTGCGGGGCGGGACCGACATCGTGCTGCCGAAGGACGTGGACGCGGCGGGCCGCCTCGCCCTGGACGCCATCATCCACCGCTTCAGTTCCGCCGGCGGGCATCTGCTGAACGCCGTCGGCTGGTCGGCGGGATACATGCGGAACAACCGGATCGGCTATTCGACCTTCGAGTTCCAGCTCAAGCTCGGCGCGCTGCCCTGGGTCGGGGTACCGCTGGATATCGAGTCCACCATCGGCTCGGTCGGCCGCTCCTCCATGCGCAAGGTGCACCGCATGATCCGCGCCGACACCGGCGACATGGTGGCCGAGATCTCGCAGTTCGGCGTGCACCTGGACATGAACGCCCGTCGCCCCTCGGCGATCCCCGAGGACATTGCCGGAGCGGCGCGGAAACTTGCGGGAGAGTGAGCGATGACGGCTGTCGTGCCCGAGATCCGCGAAGGCGGGCTGGACCTGCCGCAGGTACACGCGCTGCTCCGCACGCATCTCGACACCATGGCCGTCCACTCGCCGCCAGAGAGCCGTCACGCCCTCGACCTGAGCGGCCTCCAGGTGGCCGACGTCACCTTCTGGTCGGTCTGGGAGGGCGACGCCCTGGTCGGGTGCGGCGCGTTGAAGGAGCTCTCGCCCGATCACGGTGAGGTCAAGTCGATGCACACCGCCGCCGCCCATCGCGGCAAAGGCATCGCGGCCAGGATCGTCGAGCATATCCTCGCCGTCGCCAGGGCCCGCGGCTACACCCGGCTCAGCCTGGAGACCGGTTCGATGGCGGGCTTCGCACCGGCCCGCGGGCTGTATGAGCGCTACGGCTTCACCTATTGCGGCCCGTTCGGCGACTACCGGGAGGATCCGCACAGCGTGTTCATGACGCTGGATCTGGGCTAGCCCCCCCCTCCCGGTTCACCCGCTCGCGCCAGACCAGGACGATGGCGCCGGTGACGATCAGCGCCGCGCCCAGGATCGACAGGGGCACCGGGATCACCGCGAAGACCGCCGCGTCGTACAGCGCGGCGAAGACCAGGGCCGCATAGAAGAACGGGATGACGTAGCTGGCGTCGGCCCGCTTCATGGCCTGGAGGAACAGGCTCTGGGCGGTGACCATCACCACCCCGATCGCCGCCAGCACCAGCCACTGCGCCGGCGTCGGCCACTGCCATACGGCCAGGGCGACGGCCAGCGACACGACCGCGCCGATGGTGTTGTTCACGAACAGGATGCGGATCGCCGGCTCCCCGTCGCCCTCGGACCGGCCGGTCAGCATCTTGATGAAAATGACCTCGAAGGCGCCGAACAGCGCGGCGGCGAGCGCGATCAGCGCCGCCGGCTGAAACGCCGACATGCCGGGGCGGATCAGAACCAGCGCGCCGATCACCGCCATGCCCGCCGCCGCCCAGCGCCACGGCCCGACCCGCTCGCCGAGCAGCGGGATGGCCAGGACCATGGCGATCAGCGGGTTGAGGAAGGAGATCGCCGTGGCGTCCCCGAGCGGCATCAGGGCGGCGGCGGTGAAGATGCAGGTCACCGTGGCCCAGCCGGCGACCGAGCGGGCGGCGTGGAGGCGCCATCGCGTCCCCGAGAAGCCCGGACGCATGATGAGGATCACCGGCAGCAGCGCCATCCAGGCGAACGCGAAACGCCCGGCGCTGACCATGAATCCCGGCAGCGGCTCGCCCAGCAGGTCCTGGCCCAGCACCTTCGCCATCAGCGTGGTCGCCGCGACCAGCGCCGCGGCTCCCGTCATGAACAGGGCGGCGACCGTGGTGCGGGCTCGGTCGGCCGCCGGACCGATGTCGGGGTCAGACAGCGCCCTTCTCCCGCTCGGCGGCGATCTCCGCGTCGCTGAGACCCAGGATCTCGGCCAGAACCTCGTCCGTATGCTGCCCCAGGGTCGGCGGCGCGTGGCGGTAGCGAACGGGCGTCGCCGACAGTTTCACCGGGTTGGCGATCAGCGGCACGGTGCCCTCCCCGGCCAGTGGGTGCTCCAGGTCGATGCGCATGTCGCGGGCCTGAACCTGCGGGTCGGCGAAGGCGCGGTCGATGGTGTTCACCGGCCCGCACGGCACCTTGGCCGCCTCCAGCGCCGCCACCCAGTCGTCGGTCGTCTTCGTGGCCATGTAACCGGCGATGGCGGCGTACAGCGCGTCGCGGTGCTTCAGGCGCAGCGGATTGGTGGCGTAGTCGGGATTGCCCTTGAGCTCTGCGGCCCCGGCCACGTCGCACCAGTCGAAGAACTGCCGGTCGTTGCCGCAGGCCAGAATCACGTGACCGTCCGCCGTCGCGAAGACCTTGTAGGGGACGATGTTCGGATGCTCGTTGCCGAGCGGCTTCGGCACCTCGCCCGACACCAGGTAGTTGGTCCCCTCGTTGACCAGCCAGGCCACCTGGGTGTCCAGCAGGCAGACGTCGATATGCTGTCCTTCGCCGGTGCGGTCCCGGTGACGCAGGGCCGCCAGGATATTGGTCGCGGCGTACATCCCGCACATCACGTCGGCGATGCCGACCCCGACCTTGACCGGCTCCACCCCGGGCGTGCCGGTGATCGACATGATCCCGCCCATACCCTGGGCCAGAAAGTCGTAGCCGGCCCGGGCCGCGTAGGGTCCGGTCTGCCCGAAGCCGGTCACCGAGCAGTAGACCAAGCCCGGAAACTCCTCCCTGAGCTGCTCGTAGCCGAGGCCGAGCTTCGCGAGCGAGCCGACCTTGAAGTTCTCCACCAGCACGTCGCACTCGCCGATCAGCCGCTTGGCCAGCGCGATGCCGTCCGGGCTGGCGAGATCGATCGTCACCGAGCGCTTGGAGCGGTTGGCGCAGAGGTAGTACGCGCTCTCCGTCGTGTCCTCGCCGTTCGCGTCCTTCACGTAGGGCGGGCCCCATTTGCGGGTGTCGTCGCCCTGGCCCGGGCGCTCGATCTTGATGACGTCGGCACCGAGATCACCGAGCAATTGGGTGGCGGTGGGACCGGCGAGAATGCGCGTCAGGTCGAAGATGCGCACGCCGTCGAGGGGCAGGGCGGACATTCCGGGGCCTCGTGTTCGGGGGAGTCAGCGGGTGAGCGGACGCAGCGCGTCCTTCGACGGCGCGCTCTCGGCGACCGACGGCACGGCGTCATAGGCGTCGGACCAGGCCGCCAGGGTCGGATAGGTCTCGCGCCAGTCGGGAGCGAGTTCGTAGAACCGCATCATGCCGAGGCCGGCGACGATGCACAGCGCGTCGAAGCTGATCGGCGGCGCGCCGGCCGGAACGGTCAGCGTGTCGTTCAGGTGGGCCAGGCCGCGGCGGACCTGTACATCGGCGACCTCCAGCATGAAGGCCGACTGCTCCTCGGCCTTGCGCCGGGTCTCGCGCGACCAGACCGTCACCACGTCGAGGAAGGCCAGCGACTGCGCCTCGGCCGCCACCGCCTGCCAATCGCCGTAGTGCGCGACCGTGCGCTTGCCGGATTTCTCGTCCAGATAGGCGCAGATGTGGCGCGCTTCCGAGAGCGCGAGGTCGCCGTCCTGCAGCAGCGGGATGCGGCCGAGCGGCGTCAGCGCGACGACCGGACTGTCGCCGGTGCGCAGGGCGACCCAGTCAAGCTCCAACGCCTCGCCCAGCCCGCCCTCGACCGCGGTGATCCGGCAGATCCGGGCATAGGGGGAATTCGGGGTGTAGTAGAGCTTCATCGCGCCAGCCTCCTCGCAGCGTTTCCTGTAGTGCCGCCAGCGTAGCGCAGAGCGCCTCCCGAGGGAGGAGCGCAATCCCGTCGCCGGACAGGGCGGGGACGGTACTCCCAGCCGACCGGCGGTGTCCGGACCTTCGTCTAACTCAGAACCGGTCGATGCGATACGGCGCCATGTCCACCCCCGGGTCGCGACCGGCGATCTGGTCGGCGATCAGTTCCCCCGTGCGGGCCGCCAGGGTCAGGCCGATATGGCTGTGACCGAAGCCGTAATAGACGTTGGCATGATCGGGGGAACGGCCGATCACCGGCACGCTGTCCGGGGTCGAGGGACGGAAGCCGAGCCATTCCCGCGTGACCTCGTATTTCAGACCGGGCAGCGCGTCCTCGGCGAAGGGCAGCATCCGGTAGACCCGGCGGAAGTCCGGCGGCGCGTCGACCCCGGCAAATTCGGCGCCGGTGGTGAGCCGCAGCCCGTCCTGCATCGGCGCCAGCACGAACCCGTGGTCGCCGATCACCGTCGGGCGGCGCAACTCCGGCCCCTCGGTCACGTTGAGGTTCAGGTGATAGCCGCGCTCGGTGTCGAGCGGAACCTTGCGGCCAAGCATGGCGCAGATCTCGTGGCTGCGCGCACCGGCGGCGATGACCACGGCGTCGCAGGCATGCATGCCGCGGTCGGTCACCACCTTCTCGACGCCGTTGGGTCCGGTCTCGAACCGGCGCACCTTCTCGGCCAGCCAGTCGCCGCCGAGATCCCTGAACGCGGCGAAATAGGCTTCCGTCAGCTTGATCGACTGACTGACGAAGGCGTTCTCCGGCTGGTTGTATCCGTGGGTGAACCTGCGGTTCAGGCCGGGCTCGAGCTGGCGGATTTCGTCGGCCGAGAGCTCGTCGAACTTCACCCCGCGCCGGCGCATGGTCTCGCGCTCGTCCCTCGTCCGGTCGTACTTCTCCTGGCTCGAATAGACCTTCAGCCAGCCGACCGGCCGCACGATCTCATGGGCCCTGGCCAGGGCGATCAGCTTGCGGTGGGCCTCCAGCGCGTCCTTGGTGATGGCCCGCAGATCCTGGGAGATCTTCTCGACCCGGCCCGGTGTGCTGGCGGCCAGGAACCGCAGTAGCCAGGGCAGCATCCTCGGCAGATAGGACGGCCGGATGTTCAGCGGCGAGGCCGGATTCAGCAGCATCTTCGGCACCTGCTTCCAGTTGCCGGGGCTGCCCGTGGGATAGACGCTGCCGATGGCGATCGACCCGGCATTACCGAATGAGGTGCCGGTACCGGGCGAGGCCGGATCGACCAGCGTGACCCGGTGTCCCTCGCGCTGCAGGATCAGGCCGGTGGCCACACCGACGATGCCCGCGCCGACCACGACGATGCGTCTCTTGCTCTGAGGGGCGGCCATGACCCTACTCCGTCGCCTTCAGCATCTGCAGCAGCCCGATCAGGCGGGCGTCGCGCTGGCGTTCCAGAGACACCATCGTGCGGTCGCCCATCTCCTCGGCGATGCCGTCGATCAGTTTCTGTTTCAGCTCGGGGGTGAAGGTCGGCGTTTTCTGCATGTCCGCCCACCAGCTCTCCATCGGCGGGCCGAACCGCTCGAGGGTGGTCGCCAGGCCGTCGCGGCCGGCGGTCAGGTTCATGACCATGTGCGGCCCCATCAGCGCCCAGCGCAGGCCCGGCCCCTGGGCCACGGCGGCGTTCACGTCCTCGACGCTGGCGAGCCCGTCCTCGACGGCGTTCACCGCCTCGCGCCAGAGCGCGGCCTGCAGCCGGTTGGCGAGGTGGCCCGGAACCTCCTTGTTCACGTAGATCGCGTGTTTGCCGATGTGGTTGTAGAAGCCGTGGGCCCATTCCGCCGCCGCCCGGTCGGTCAGCCGGCCGAGCACGACCTCGACCAGCGGGATCAGGTGCGGCGGGTTGAACGGGTGGCCGACCACCAGGCGCGGCGCGAAGCCCAACCCGTCCTGCAGATCCGAGAGGATCAGACCGGAGGTCGAGGTGGCAACGATCGCATCCTGCGGAACCGCGCCGTCGATCGCCTTGTACAGGTCGATCTTGATCGGTGCGCGCTCCGGCGCGTTCTCCTGTACGAACTGGGCTTGTGAGACGGCGGCGGCCGCGTCGTCGACCATGGTCAGCGTCCCTTCGTCGCCGACCGCCGTGCCGATGGCCTGGAGCTGCGGGCGGGCGTTTTCGACGAAAGCCTCGAGCCTCTCCTTCCAACCCGGCCCCGGATCCCAGGCCGTCACGTCGTAGCCGCGGGCGAGGAAGTAGGCGGTCCAGCTGGCGCCGATCACGCCGGTGCCGAGCACGGCGATCCGGCTGACCTCATCGTATGGCGTATAGGCGGCCATCGTTTTCCTCCCTGGCGATTTCCCGCTCTGGCTACATATCGGTGGGATACGCATATCAGCACCGGCACGGCGGAAAGGGAATGCGGCGATGCGACGGCGGGAGCTTTTGGCACTTGTGGCGGCCGGACTGGCGGCGGGCGCGCCGAGGCCCGTGTCGGCCGGCGCCCTCGACCGCTATCGCTGGGACCGACGGCTGGTCCTGGTCTTCGCGCCGCTGAAGACGTTTCCCGGCCTGATCGTTCAGCGTCGACGCCTGTCCGCCGCCGCCAACGGTCTGGCGGAACGCGACATGACGGTTGTGGAGGCGGTGCAGTCGACCGTGCTCATCGACGGTCAGCCGAGCTTCGAGATCCGCGCCGACACCCTGCGCGCGGAGTTCGGCGTCTCGACCGTCGAGTTCGCGGTCGTCCTGATCGGCAAGGACGGCGGCGAGAAGCTGCGCCGCGACGCCGCCGTGACCGCCGACGAGCTGTTCGCCACCGTCGATTCCATGCCCATGCGCCAACGCGAAAGGCGCGAACGCGAACAGAAGGCCTAAGCGGACAGAAAGGCTGAGCCGAGCCCGGCACCTACCTGCGGAACGGTTGCACGAGCTGCCCGAGGGAGCCACGCGGCATCCGATGAGCGACCGCGACTGTCGACGGCACCCGATAGCCGACTCGTCGAGAATCGCTCCGGCGATCCCTGCCAAGCGGACCGGGGCGCTGTGCGGGAGGCCCGAGGGAACCCAATCATATCCATTGCAAATCAACGCCTTGGTCAGGACCCGCCACGAAGCGCACGGCGTGCGCAGAAGGGCCTTGAAAAGCGCACAAAGTGCGCTTAAATCGGCCTAGGGAGGACATCATGGCCGATACCGTTGAACAGAGCCGACCGGCGCCGCGCCTGCGGCTGGTGGGCGGGAACCCGCGTGGCTTCCGTCCGCTGATGGCGATCCACACGCTCGACCGGCAGCGTGCCGCGATCGACCGGCGGCTGCGTCGGCCCGGCACCGATCCGCAGGTCGACGCGCGCCTGCGCCGCCAACGCGCGCTGATTGCCGCGATCCTGGCCGCACGGCCGTTCGAGCCGCGGCGCGCCCGGAGGCTGGAGCAGGAACTGCGCTGGCTCGTCCGCGCCGACACGACCGGGGTACAAGAGGAACGCACCGGTCTCGGGCGACGCCTCGGACACGGAGTGCGCGCGTTGCTAAGCACTGTTCTGCGCCCTCTTCTGCGTTCGGGCGAAGCCCCCTCCCTCCCCGCCTGACCGGCCCCACGACGGAAGCAAAGACGGAACCAAGGAAAGCGCCAACGCCGTGCTGATGTCCCACGCCAACGCCTTCACCCCGCCGGCCAGTTGGCCCCGGTCCGAGCGCGAGTTCTCGGCCGCTGTCGAAACCGTGCGCGGACCGTGCGCGGCCGACGCCACGACCACCGAGGCCTGGACCGTCACGCTGCGCGACACCGCCGATCACCGGGTCGCGCGCGCCGGCTACCGCCTGAGCTGCGCCCCGACCGGCGACCGGCGCGAGGACTGGCGGTTGATCGGCCCTGACGGCGAGGTGGCGGCGTCCGCCGCTGTCGCACTTCCCGCCGCCGCCTTCGGCGACGAGTTGCCCTCCGGCCCGCTGCAGACGCTGCTGACCGATCTCAGCCGAGGCCGCGCGCTGCACCCGGTGGCCGAGATGCGGGTCGAGGAGACCGTGACCGCCCTGCGCGACGACGAGGGCAAGATCCGCTGCCGGCTGGTCCTGACCGTGGCCACCGGATCGGAGGGGACGCGCCGGGTCGAGTTCGGCGTCCGCGCCCTCAAGGGCTACGAGGCCGATGCCCGCCGGGTCCGCGCCCGCATCGCCGACCAGTTCGGCTGGCCGGTCCAGTCGGTCCCGGCCGTCGCCCAGGTTCAGGCCGCCATGGTCCCGGCGGCCGGGCTTGCGGGCGGCGACATCAGGGCCGACGACCCCGCCGGACCGGCCATGCGCGAGATCCTCTCGGCCCTGCTCGACGTGCTGGAGGACCGGCTGTCCGGCGTGCTCGCCGACCGCCATCCGGACTATCTGCATCAGTTCCGCGTCGCCGTCCGCCGCACCCGCTCGGCGCTGTCGCAGCTGTCCGAGGCCATCGCCCTGGAGGGACGGGCCGAAGCCGTGGACGGCTTCCGCTGGCTCGGCCAGGTGACCAGCGCGGCGCGCGACCTCGACGTCCAACTCATGGACCTCGCCGCCCGCCGGGCCGAACTGGGCGCGGAGGGGGCCACGCTCGACCCGCTGGAGAGGCACCTGATCGCGGTGAAGACGGCGGCCCATCGCGACCTGGTCCTGGAGCTGTCCGGTACCCGCTTCCAGACCCTCATCAACCACTGGCGGGCGAGTCTGAGCCCGTCCAGCGCCAACTGGACGGCGACCGAGGCCCTGCGCGCGCCGTTCGGCGCCGTCGTCGCGGCCCGCGCCCGCAGGCTCCTGAACAAAGTGCTGCGCGACGGGCGCCGCATCGGCCCGCACAGCGAGGCGGAGATGCTGCACGACCTGCGCAAGCGCATGAAGAAGCTGCGCTACGTCACCGAGTTTCTCGCCGAGGTGCTGCCCCGGGCGGAGGTCAAGCCGGCGATCAAGGCGCTGAAGGGGCTGCAGGACGTGCTCGGCCGGGTCCAGGACCGCGAGATCCAGGTCGAGGCCCTGCGCGGCTACGGACGGGCGCTGGCCGGCCGGTCCGGCGGCTCCGCCGAGGCGCTGATGGCGATCGGCGCGTGGGGCGAGGAACTCGACCGCGACCGCCGGGTCGCCCGCGCCGAGTTCGCCGACGCCTTCGAACGCTTCGCGGCCAGCGAGACGCAAGCCGTGTTCCATGGCATTTTCGCCCGGCACGACGACAAGGCGCACGGCGGCAAGGGGCACGGGCGACGAAACCGCCCGGGGGAGAAGCGATGAGGATCCTGGCGAGCTACAACATCAAGGGCGGCGTCGGCAAGACGGCGGCGGCCGTCAACCTCGCCCACGTGGCGGCACAGCGCGGCCACCGGGTCCTGGTCATCGACCTCGACCCCCAGGGGGCGGCGAGCTTCTACTTCCGGGTCAAGCCGAAGGTGAAGGGCGGCGGCAAGGGCCTGGTCAGCGGCAAGCGCGACCTGGACGACCTGATCAAGGCCACCGACCACGAGAACCTGGACCTGATCCCCGCCGACTTCCGCTTCCGCAACCTGGACCTGCTGCTGGAGGCGGAGAAGAAGTCGACCAGCCGCCTGCGCAAGCTGCTGAAGCCGCTGGCGGGCGAGTACGACATCGTCATCCTCGACTGCCCGCCCAGCGTCTCCCTGGTCTCCGAGGCGGTGTTCGAGGCGGCCGACGCCCTGGTCGTCCCGCTGATCCCGACCACCCTGTCGCTGCGCACCTACGACCAGCTCGAGGACTTCCGCAAGGAGCAGAAGATCAAGAAGCTGAAGCTCCTCCCGTTCTTCTCCATGGTCGACCGCCGCAAGGCCCTGCACCGCGAGATCCTCGAGACCTTCCCGAAGGACCACAAGAACACGCTGGGCGTGCCGATCCCCTATGCCAGCGCCGTCGAGCGCATGGGCGTGGAACGCGAACCGCTGACGGCCTTCGCTCCAAGAACGGCCGTGGCGGGGGCGTATCGCGCGCTCTGGGACGCGGTGGACGCGGCGACGGGATAGCGCTCCGCCAACTCCCGCCTCTCCACACTCCCCGGCCCTGTGCCGGGGCCCACGACGAGGCCGTCCCGTCCCCCCCCCTCAGAACACGCCCGGAACCCGAGGCGGCTGACGCGTGGATCCCGGGCCAGGTCCGGGAAGTCGTGGAAAGAGCGCTGGAAAACACGTCAATCGACGTCGATGCCAGCCCTGTTCATTGCCAATCTGACGTCGGTAGAAACAGCCATGATAGCCGCGGCCAATGACCGAAGGTGCTCTGACGAAATTGGCTGCTTTTGCCGCCCGCCTTTTCCTCGGTGCACCTCAACAAACATCTCAGGCACTGTCCTATTTAGAAAGTAGACGCCGTGAACGGCTCTGTTTCTCGGGTCTGAAAGTTCATTCTGGATAGACTTCCTAGCCGCTTTCATGGAAACTATAAGTTGATGATCGCATCCTAAATGCTGTCCTAAGTTGATGGCCATGTTGGCCCGGGGGAGAATGTCTAGGCCGCCTGTGACGATGATACCGGTATCTCGATCTAGATTGAGAAGCCGCCAAATCACGACTGAGAACAGGTATTCGAGGTAAGACCATTGGCGGCAGATATTCCCGATTGCCAAGAGGATGGCTGGATCGTCGTCGTAGTGGCATTTCTCTGTCACAGTCTCCCGTCCCAATGTCAGCTTCTAAGTATCGGGTTTTAAATATAAGGCGCCGAATGCGACACTCTGACTATGAGCAAAGCATAGAAAGACATTCGCCTGATAGCCGCGAGCACATAGAGCCTGTAGCCGATAAGTAAGACGCTTGCTTGCGAGGCGCCTCAAACCCCAAACACCCTCCCCCACCCCTTGATCCCCGACGCATCCCCGCCCGCCGCGCGGATCGCGCCCCAGAGCGCGACCGAGACGCTGTCGAGCAGGGTGATGCCGAGGTCGGACTCCAGGCGGTCGGCCAGCGCCGCGCCGCGCAGGTTGGTGCAGAGCACGACCACGGCCTCGGCCCCCTCGGCGGCGACCTCGCGGGTCATGCGCTCGATCTCGGATTCCGGCACCTCGGCGAAGGCGAAGTTCTCGGTGATGTCGAGCCGGCGGTCGGCGGCGACCGGGAAGCCTTCCGCCGCGAAATTGGCCCGCACCCGCTCCTGCACCCCGGCCACATAGGGGGTCACCAGGCCGACCCGCTTCCCCGGGAGCGCCGCCAGGGCGTCCAGGGTCGCCAGCACGGCGGAGGTCGCCGGCACGCCGGTCTGATCGGCGATCGCCCGGCACAGCGCCCGGTCGCGGTCGGGGCCGAGCCAGCCGGCCGAGGTGCCGTTCCAGCACACCGAGCCGACCCGCGCCTCGGCCAGCAGCGCCGCCGCCTCGACCATGGGTGCGGTGTCGAACTGGGCGGTCGAGCCGGATCCCAGCGAGATCTCGGTCACCCGGATGCGCGCCGCATGGGCGGTGATCCGCGGCACCCCGGCCAGCAGCCGCGCCGTCATCGGCTCCAGCACGGTGTTGGAGGACGGGGTGATCATGCCGAGGCGCAGGTGGGGGCGCATTTGGGAATGCAGGCAGGGTTCGGTCATGTCCCGGTCTCCCCGGCCCCGGTGTGCTCATCATGGTTCTCGGATGGGCGGGGGCCAACCAGCAGGGTGAGGGCGAAGGCCGCCGTCGCCGCCAGCGCCAGGTAGGTCGCCTGCCAGATGCCGAAGGACACGAGCACCGGCGCCAGGCCAACCGCCAGCAACGCGGTGCCCCAGGGCCGCCGGCGGGGCTCCATCCGGCCGATCCGCCAGGCGATCGCCGCGACGAAGGCGATGCCGAGAAGGACGCCGACAAGCCCGCCCTCGATCCAGAGCTGCAGGCCGGCATTGTGCGGGTGCGGTTCCGGCTTGGTCATCTTCCGCGCCCGCTCCAGGCGTTCGGGCGCGATCGGCCGGTGGTCGAACGCGTCGATCCCCCAGCCCAGCAGCGGCCGTTCCCGCGCCAGCGCCGCCCCGTGGTCCCAGAGCTCCAGGCGGTGGCGGATCGCCGGGTCCATGGGGACCGCGCGGCTGTCGGCCCAGTCGTAGGCCGCCGGCGCCGCCCAGGGCGCCGACAGCATCTGCAGCGCCACCACGACCACCAGAGCGCCCCGCACCAGCCGCTCCGCGACGGCGGAGACGGCGAGTGTCAGCACCGCCAGCAACACGCAGAGCTGCGCCGTCAGGGAGTCGCCGAGCGCCACCACCGCCCCGGCGAGCGCGAACAGACCCAGCGCCGCCCCTCGTCGCCCGTGCAGCCACAGCCAGGCGGCTGCCGGCACGGTCAGCGCCACGGTCGCCACCAGCCCGCGGTTGAACCGCGACAGGGACACGAAGGCTTCGGCCGCCCGCCCGTCCAGCAGCCGGTAGATCGGCGCGTCGAAGGCAAGCTCGACCGCGGCCACGGCGAGGCCGACCGCCACCCCGGCGACCAGCGCGACGCCGGCGGCCCGCCGGTCGATCCGCGTCGCCGCCACCATGCCACCCGCCGCCAGCGGCAGCAGCACCAGCACCGATCCCGCCGCCTGCGGCCAGCGCGCCGCGCAGGGCGGACAGGCGGGCGCCAGCGCTATGTCGAGCAGAAAGACCGCCAGCAGGCCGACGGCCGGCACCGCGAGGGTGCGACCCGGCCACGGGACCCGACGGCCGGCCAGCATCGCCGCCGCCAGCAGCACGGCGAGCGTCACCGCCAGCGCGCTCATCCCGTGCTTGGCCAGGATGCCGACGGTCGGGAAGGCCAGCAGGACCGCGGCCGCCAGCCAGGTCGCCGCGCGCCCGTCGTCGATCCAGCCCGGTAGGCGTACCGACATCGCCGCTCACCGCCCCTTGTAGACGGGCTTGCGCTTCTCGTTGAAGGCGCGCACGCCCTCCAGCCGGTCCTCGGTCGGCACCGTGCGGTTGTAGGCCTCGATCTCGAAGTCGTAGCCGTTCTTCAGGTCCATCATCTCCGAGGCGTTGATCGACTTCTTGGCCTGACGCACCGAGATCGGGGCGTTGCCGGCAATCTTGCGCGCGGTCTCCATCGCCGCCTCCAGCAGGGTGCCGTCGGGGCAGACCCGGTTCACCGCGCCCCATTCCAGCGCCTCCTCGGCGGAGAACGGCGTGCCGGTCAGGATGATCTCCTTGGCCCGGCGCAGGCCGACGGCGCGCGGCAGGTTCTGTGTCCCGGCGGCGCCCGGGATGATGCCGAGAGTCACCTCGGTCAGCGCGAAGCGGGCGTTGGGAGCCGCGTAGGCGAAGTCGCAGCCGAGCACGATCTCCAGCCCGCCGGCGAAGGCGGCGCCGTTGACCGCCGCGATGATCGGCACCGGGCAGTCGAGCTGGGCCTTCACCATCTGCTCGAACAGCGCGTGCTGGCGGCGCCAGTCGGCATCGGTCATGCCGTTGCGCTCCTTCAGGTCGCCGCCGGCGCAGAAGGCCTTGTCCCCGCGCCCGGTCAGCACGACGCAGCGCACCGCGCCGGCGTCGCGGTACAGATCGGTCCAGAGATCGCGCAGGTCGAACCCCATCTGGGTGTTCAGCGCGTTGCGCACGTCCGGCCGGTCCAGGGTGGCCAGCAGGATGTGCTCGTCGGCCATCTCCAGGGTCACGGTCTCGAAGCTCATTCCGTCCACGCTCATGCGAAACAATCCTCTCAATGTGGCGGCCACCATCATGGCGGCGCCGTCGGCGGCCCGTCTACGGACCGCGTGCCTTGCGACGTGCAGGGCTATCATGCTCCGTTCGCGCTTTCGACCGACCGGATGCCGCCATGGCCGACACGCCCGCCACCGCCCCGCCCCTTCCCGATCCCTCCGGCGGACCATATGCGGCGATCCGGGCGGCGATCCGCGCCGGGCGGACGCACGAGGCCCTGGCGGAAAGCGGACGCGCGCTGGCGGCCGCGCCGGGCGATGCGCTGCTCTGGCAGCTGCGGGCGGTGGCGATCCGGCGGTCTCCCAGCGCGTCGCCGGACCCCGAGCCCTGTCTGCGCCGGGCGCTTGCCCTCGCCCCGACCGCCGCCGGCGCCTGGGCCGAGCTCTGCATCGCCCGTCAGCACCGCTCGGACGGCCGCGGCGTCGACCGGGCGCTTTGGCGGGCGCTGCTGTCCGATCCGGCGAACGATGCGGTCTGCGCCCTGGCGCTGCGGCTGCACGGCACCGCGCCGGCGACGGTCGCCGCGTTGCGCGCCCTGCGCCCGGACCTGGCCGAACACCATCACGCCGCGGCCGTCCTCGACCGGATACGCGGCCGCGACGGCCCCGCCCGCGACGGGTTCCGCCGCACGCTCTGCCTCGAGCCGGGTCACGGCGGCGCGATCCGGCAGCTGGACCGCGATCCCACGACCCCGCCCGAGGCGCGCGACCGGTTGCGCTGGCTCGACCGGCTGGCCGTTCTGAGCGCGCCGCTTGAGGCGCTCTGGCTGAAGGCCGGCAGCGCCCAGCCGAGCCTGCTGGAGCGCGAGGAGGACGGCGCCGAGTTCGCCCGCCGCCAGCGCGCCGCGATCCTCGCCCTGCTCGACCATCCTGGCGGGGCGACGCACGCGCCGGACGCCGCCCCGATCGCGACCTTCGCCTCGGCCTACTGGGGGATCGACAACACCGATCTGGTCGCGGCCGCCGGGCGGCTGACCGTCCGCCGCGCCGCCGCCCGTTTCACCACCGCCCGTTTCGCCGGTCCCCCGGCCGCGCCGCTCCCGATCCGCCGGCGACCTTCGAGCCGTCCCTCCGTCGGCATCGTCACCGCCCACGGCTTCACCCACGCGGTCTGGACCGCCGTCGGCAGCGACTGGGTGGCGCACCTCGCCGGCACCGATGCCTCGGTGACGCTGTACGACGTCTACGGCCGCGCCGACGCCGCCGTCGCGCGCTCGGTCGACGCGACGATCGCCGGGCCGCGGCCGGTCGCGGCCTGGGTCGAGGCGGTGGGAGACGCCGGCCACGACATCCTGCTGTATCCCGAGATCGGCATGGACCCGACGACGATGACCCTGGCCGCCCTGCGCCTGGCGCCGCTGCAGGTGGCCGGCTGGGGCCACCCGACGACCAGCGGCCTGGCAACCGTCGACCGCTACCTCAGCGCCGAGCGGTTCGAGACCGCCGACGCCGACGCCCACTACGTCGAGCGTCTGATCCGCCTGCCCGGGGTCGGCGTGCGGGTACGCCCCGACCGCCGGCCGGCCGAGCCGCTGCCGCGCGCCGAACTCGGCCTCGGCGAGGGCGAGGCGGCGGTGGCGCTGACCCAGAGCGTGTTCAAGTACACCCCGGCCTTCGACGCCCTGCTCGCCCGCATCGCCCGGGCCGAGCCCTCGGTGCGCTTCCTGGTCTTCGCCGCCGGCAGCCCGGACCAGGTGGCGTTCTGGCGGCGACGCGTCGCCACCGCCTTCGCCGCCGAGAGCGTGACGGCGGACCGGGTTCTCCGCCTGCTGCCGCGGATGCCGATGGCGCGGTTCCGCCGGGCGCTGGCGACGATGGACGCCTATCTCGATCCGCCCGACTTCTCCGGCTACAACACCGGCCTGCGGGCGCTCGAGACCGGCTGCCCGCTGGTCACCCTGGAGGGGCCGCGCCTGCGCCACCGCCTCGCCGCCGGTCTGCTCCGCGAGGCGGGACTCGGCGCCGGCTCCAGCGGGGCCGTGGGAGGGACCGGGGGAGGGGCCGGGGACGGATACGCGGCTGGGGCCGATGACCTTGGACCGACCGGCGACGCCGACGCCTACATGGCCCGGGTGCTGCGCCTGGTCCGCGACCCGCAGGCCCGCGCCGCCGCCCGCGCCGCCCAGCGCGCCGGCCTCGACCGCCTGACCCGCGCCGGCGACGGAAGCGACGGCCGCCCGGACCTCCGCGCCGCCTTCCTGCGCGCCCTCGACCTGGGATAGGCGCGGGATGGATCGGAACCGGTGGATCGGAACCGGTGGATCGGCTCCGGGGGATAGACGCTGGTGGATCGGCTCCGGGGGATAGACGCCGGGGGATGGGTGTTTAGTGGCGGGGTATGGGTGCCGGGAGCGGACCGCCGGCGGCGAGAAAAGTCGCCCGGACGGTCTCGACAAACCGAATCCGACCCGCTATAAGGCCGCCTCTCTTGCGGCGCCGCCACGGTTTCCCAGGCACGGGTTTCCAGGCGGCACCACCCGGATGGGCGCATAGCTCAGTTGGTAGAGCAGCTGACTCTTAATCAGCGGGTCCAAGGTTCGAGTCCTTGTGCGCCCACCATCCGAATCAAAGAGTTAGCGAATTATTGGCTGCTAGCAGAATTTCCCACAGTATGGCCTAAAGCTACTGCCCGTATTTTCTGAAGTATCTAGCGGAATTGAATGGAGATTCTGCGCCAAATAGAAATTTTTTATCAAAATACACCCTCCTCTCATCTAATGCCCTTGTGATTGGGCAATATATATTTTTTCTAAATTCCTCAATCACTTCAATGGTATACAGATATCCTTCATTTTCAAACATCGAATGTATCCGATTCGGTATAGTTTTTATTGCGTAGTATAAAATCGGGTTGCTCCATTCTTGCGTTGCGTCCCTCGACGGCCTCAGCAAGGAAGCGATCTTGATCGGTTCTTCCGTGAGAATCTGTGACGCTATTTGGCTTCCCGTTTGAATGATAAGTTGCTCGAACACAGCACCAAGATGATCGGTGAGACAGTAGGTAGGCACAGCCTGCCCTCGTTTGGCCTCCCCCTTGGGAAAGGCTTGAATAACGATACCGCGTACAAACCCGTCTTCACCAATAACTGGAGCTCCGCTGTCTCCCCCCTCGATCGCAAGGCTGACATTCACGAGGCAACGCAAATTTCGAGTCGTATTGGCTGGATCACTTGCGAAAACCATTTTTCCCGGCTCCACAACCGGAACATTTGATGCACGAAAATAGGACTGAACCTCGACGCTCTGCGACTCTTCCGACCATTGAGTCATATAGAGTCTAAGATGCTGTAGATTCAGATCGCCTTGCCGGTCTTCAATCTGAAGGAGGAGGATGTCCTTGGCGTGTTCATACTCTTGCGGCGTAAGCGACCGGGTATCACCGTCATTCGATACCGCCCCCTCGACAACGCGGAGCACCTTAGCCCGCACGAAGTCCTGGTCGTGCTCGACTCCGGGAAAGCGCAGCGCAACACTATCGCCGATCAGGCTCCCGTCGCTTTCGTTCGCCTCTCTTCCCACATGCTTGGCTGTCAAGAGCAAGCCAGCCTTCGCATCGATGACGAACGCAGTTCCAATGTAATCGATTGCGCGTGGCGGACTTTCCCCTTCGAGGACTCGGTCGTGGTAGACTTGCGCCAGCGCCCGTTCAACGGTGGCCTTGTCGTAGTCAGGGCGAAACTCATTGTCTCGGCATTCGTACGCCGATCCTGGCGCCGCCATCACCAAACAGGTCCAGAGGACGAGACCGACCGCACACCCTATTCGGATCATTTGAACGTCACCTTGATCGTCTGCACTTCACTGGACGATACCGATCCACCGGCTGCGATCTCAAACGGAGGGAACAACAGTTCAAGGCCACCGTCGACGCCCCTCACAAGAGCGAAGGCGAGAACGATCTCGATCAGATCCGCATCGAGCTTCGGTTTCCCCTCCCGGGCTACCTTGATCGCATCCAGAGCAGCGCGCAGAGCAGACGTCAATCCTGTGGTGATTGCGTCGGCCTGGCGAGCGCCCGAAGACGCTTCACGCGGCGGTGGAACCAGCTTCAACCGCACGGACGATGTCGCTTTGGATTCGCCGCTGCCGCCGACCGACACAACATACAGTGTAAAACCAGACCTTATTGTTCCGGTCGAAACCGTCTTGAGCGTCAATTCGACGCCTTCAAGCTCTGGCAGTCGATTGTCGTGGATCAGCTTCTGCGTGTCGCGGAGCGCTACCTGTACGCTCTTGATCATTGTGGAGAGTTTGATCCCTCCGCCCGCCGAGCCACCAGTCGCCAGCGCTTCTACCGGCAAGATGGCCAGAAGCACAACCAGCAAGACGCCTAGGAATCCCCTGGGTCGCATCGTCCACCTCGCCCGAAACATCCAACAAGACATCAAAGATTTATCGATGATCCGCATTACAATTTGATCAAGCACAAACTCAAAAAAGGAAAACAATCAATTATAGAATATTCTCCTCTCTCTATCCAGAGCCTCGACGATCGCACCCCCCCCCCCCGCAAACCTCCCCCACGACATCCCCCGCCGCTTGGCGTATCCTCCCTGTCGACCGCGTGACCGCGAGCCCGCGACCGGCCCTCGGGGGGTGCCGTGCCTCTGCAGGATGTGACCATCGTCGACACCACGCTGCGCGAGGGTGAGCAGTTCGTGCGGGCCGACTTCTCGTCCGAGGCGAAGCTGGAGCTGGCCCGCGCGCTCTGCGGGTTCGGCGTGCGCTTCCTCGAGGTCACCTCCCCCGCGGCCAGTCCGCGTTCGCGCCGCGACGCCGAGCGGATCGCCGGTGCCGGGCTGCCGGCCACCGTCGCCGCCCATATCCGCTGCCACCGCGACGACGTCGACATCGCTCTCGATTCCGGGGTCGGGGCGCTGAACATGGTGATGGCGATCTCGCCGATCCTGCGCCGCGCCAGCCACGGCCGGGCGATCCCCGACGTGGTGCGCACCGCCGCCGAGATCGGCGAGTACGTGCGCAGCCGCGCGCCGGACATCGTGCTGCGCTTCTCCAGTGAGGACGCGTTCCGCTGCCCGCTGAACGACCTGCTGAACGTCTACCTGCCGCTGTCGGAGCTGAAGCTGTTCGACCGGCTGGGCATCGCCGACACCACCGGGGCGGCGACGCCGGACCGGGTCGGCGAGGTGGTCGGCCTGGTGGCGCGGCTGACCGGGACGCCGGTGGAGTTCCACGGCCACAACGACATCGGCTGCGCCATCGCCAACGCTCACGCCGCCGCCGTCGCCGGCGCCGGCTACATCAACACCACCGTGCTCGGCATCGGCGAGCGCAACGGCATCACCTCGCTGGAGGGGCTGATCGCGGTGCTCTACGCCGCCGATCCGCAGCGCACGCGCGCCGCCTACGACCTGCCCGCCCTGCCCGCGCTCTGCGCCCGCGTGGCCGCGCTCGCCGGGGTCGCGGTGCCGTTCAACGACGTGCTGGTCGGCGAGACCGCGTTCAGCCACAAGGCGGGCCTGCACACCAAGGCGGTCTACAACGACCCGCGCGCGTACGAGGCGCTGGACCCGGCCGATTTCGGCCTCGAGCGGCACGTGGCGATCGGCCACCGGCTGACCGGCTGGAACGCCATCCGGGTGCGCTCGGAGGCGCTCGGCTACCGGCTGCCGCTGGCGGTGCTCAAGGACATCACCCGGCGGATCAAGGAGACCGGCGACGGCGGCGACCTCGCGGTCGAGCAGGTCGACGCCCTGATCGTCGCCGCGGCGGTCGAGGCCGGCTGCGCGGCCGAGGGGTAGACCGCGGCGATTGGAGCGCCGGACCGGACCGCCCCCGTCAGGCCGACGCGTTCTCCCGCATGGCGAAGGTGGCCAGCCCATACAGCAGGGCGAAGCCGGCATAGGCGATGCCGAGCGCCGCCAGCGCCGCCGGATTGTCCGATGCCGCCACCAGGATCAGGCCGACCAGCGCCGGGCCGGAGATGTGGCCGATCCGCTCGAGGATCCGGTAGACGGCGATGGTGCGGTCGCGACCGACCGCGCCCGCCGCACCGCCGGCCGCCACCCGGGCGATGATGGGAGCGGCGATCAGCCCCTGCCCGGCACCCAGAAGCCCGACCGACAGGGCGATCGCGGCGCCGGTGGCAATGGGCACCGGCACGCCCGCCAGGCCGTCCTGCGCGCTTGCCGCCAGACCGGCCAGCCAGCCCGGCACCAGCGCCGAGGGGACGCCGTCGCCGGCGCCGGTGATCAGGCCGAGTCCGGCCATGCCGAGGGCCAGCGCCACCATGCCGGCCACCAGCGCCCGGTCGGTCGAGCCGAACAGCGCGACCAGACGCGGCGCGACCGCCGTCACCAGATAGGTGACGATGGCGAACACCATCAGCGCCTGTCCGACCTCGTCGTCGCCGTAGCCGGCGCGGTGCAGCACCAGCGGCATGGCGAAGATCGCCACCCCGGCCAGGGCGAATTTCGACGTCACCCCGATCATCGTCAGCAGGGCCAGGAAGTCGGGGAAGACCAGGACCCGACGCAGGTCGCCGAGGAGCCGGACCGGCTGCGGGTCGTGTTCCTTGACCAGGGACGGCAGGGCGAGGCGGCTGTAGACCACCGCCAGCAGCGCCACCAGACCGGCCACGGCGATGAAGTCGGTGTCGTCCATGAACACCGCGACCAGACCGCCGATGCCGGTGCCGACGATCAGCCCGCCGTTGTAGCCGAGCACCTGCGCCGCCGCCGCCTTCACCCGCTGTTCGGGCGCGACGATCTCGAAGGCGTAGGCCTGCACGGTGATGAGCAGCAGGCCTTGGCCGATGCCGCCGAGCGCCCGGCCGACGCAGAGCGCCCAGAACGTGTCGACCAGCCCGACCAGGAACAGTCCGGCGGCGACGGCCGCGCCGCCCCCCATGAACAGGGTGCGCAGGTTGATCCGCTCGGTCATGAACGAGGCGGGCACGAGCGCGCCCGTCAGGCCGATGAAGAACAGGCTGAACGGCAGCGACACCATGCCGGACGGCAGGCCCTCGACGACCACCCGTTCGTGGCTCAGTTCCGGCAGGACCGAGAGGACCAGGGAATCCGCGAGGATGCCGAGGAAATACGCCGGTTGCAGCACCGCCAGCCCCGCCTCGCCCCGCGGCCGGTCGCCGGCGGCCGCCAGCGACTGCGACCGCACCGCGCGGAAGAAGATCATCGAGAACAGCATGCAGCCGAAGAACAGCGCGACGAAGTTGCGGGCGCCGGCGCCCAGCGCCTCGACCACCACCGACAGCGGCAGTTCCGCCGTCAGGGTCAGCTCGCTCTCGGGATCGACCGGCTGGGAGAACGCCAGGGTGCCGTCGCCGGCATGGGCCGCCTCGCGGTCCGCCTCGGCCAGGCGGAACAGGACCGCCCCCTCGCGTTCCAGGGTGATGGCGGCGATCTGCGGGTTGATCCGGCGGTAGTCGGCCAGCGCATCCTCGATGCCGCTCAGCGCTTCGATCGGAATGCCGATCTCGGTCACCGCCGAGAGCCGCGCCGCCATCGACCGCGCCAGTCCCTCGGCCTGTCCCTCCGTCCCCTTGCGATAGAGGTCGAACATCACGGCGACCAGGACCGCCATCATCAGCACCATGACGGTCACGAAGGCCGGCGTGACCCAGCGCCGCGCGGTCTCCCGGCCGCGCCCCGCCAGTCCCGTCTCGACCGCCGCGAACAGCAGGAACAGGACGCCGGCGGCCGCGAAGACCGGTAGGAAGGCCGAACCGACCTCGGTCCGCAGCGTGGCCTCATCCACATACAGCAGCAGGTCGCCGACCGTGCCGAACTTGTCCTCGACCGGCAACCGCAGGATCCGGCCGCCGCCGGTCTCGGCGATGGTTCCGTCCTGAAGCCCCCGGTGACCGTGGAACGCGCCGGCCTCAGTCTTCAGCTTTGCCGTACACCCGTCGCCGGCATCGGCGCCGCGAAGGGCAAGACAGGCCACCGCTCCCTCGCCGCCGGCACTGACGACGGCGACGGTGTGGATCGACTCGTCGACGCCGCCGAGTTGGCGGGCCCGGCGCTCGAAACCGCTGAACTGGTCGAGCGGAAGACCGCTCTGGGCGAAATAGTTGAGCGAATGCTGCAGGGTGGCACCGAGTTGGATCACCCTCTGGATCCGCATCTCGGTATAGACGCGCGTCGCCTCGCCGAAGCCGACATAGGCGAACATCAGCAGGCTCAGCCCCACCAGCGTGACGCCGGGCAGGATGCCGACCAGACGCTTCATACCGATCTCCGCCCGTCAGTCACCCCGGCATGCCGGGCAATGCACCGCACTCAGCCGTCCTTCTTCGGCGCGGTGGCAGCCTGGTGCGAGTCGCTCGGGAAATCATTGAGTTTCGGCTCGATCTCGCGCTGGATCCGGCGCAGATCGCGGACGTGCCGGGCGTTGTTGCCGTCGTCGAGTTCGACCGCCCGGCGCAGCAGGTCGGCCGCCTTCACCTTGTTGCCGTACTCGGCGAGATGCATCCCGTAGGCGTGAACGATACGCGGGAAGTCAGGAGACATGCGGTAAGCCTCCTCGTACTTCTTCGTCGCCTCCTTGATCTTGCCCTGCGCCATCAGCGATTTCGCCCAATAGACGATCGCCTCCGGGTAGTGCGGGTCGATCTCCAGTGTCTTCTTGAAGCGGCCGATCGCCTCGTCGTGCATGCCCATCTTCGCCAGCGACTCGCCCCAGCGCATCATCGGGCGCGGAAACGTCGGGTCCAGCGCCAACGCCTGCCGGTTCTTCATGATCGAGCCTTCGAGATCACCCTCGAAGAACAGGACGTGCGCCCACAGGGCGTAGACCCAGGGCAGGTTGCGGCGCGGCGCATGGACCAGCGCGTGGTCGATCGAATTCTTGGTCAGGGTGAATTCGCCCGTCGGGATCTCGTGGCGGAAGTGGTAGACCGCGATGAGGTAGGGATCGAGTTCCCCCAACAGGGCGATCGCCGCCTCGCGCAGCAGGCCATCGACGTCGTCCTTGCTGCCCCGCTTCTCCACGATGAAGTGCCAGTACTCGGCGGACTGGCCGCGCACCCGAAGGATCAGTTCGTCGCCATCCTCGACGAACTCCCCGGAGAACGAATACGGCAGGAAGCCGAGAGCGACCTGGGTCGCGCGGATCGGCTGGGCCAGGCCAAACCAGTCGCTCAAGGCCTCGACCGACTTGGCCTGGGCGGTCTCCTCGGCGACGTAGGCACCGCGGTTCGTCCCCGCCTCGTCGCTGACCCGCGCGATGCTGTCCGACAGCATGGTGGTCGCCACCTCGGCGGAATAGCCCTGATCCTCCATGGAGGGCGGGACGGATATGTTCTGGATGACGATGGTGTCAGGACTGATGAAATAGGACACCGCGAAGAACGCGCCGACCGCCAACACCGGAATCGACAGAAGATTATCCAGCACCGCTACTACCCTCCATATCGCGAGCGCCGCGAGGATACCATTGCCCGGCCCTCCCGCGAACAGACCTCATCCACCCCGCCGGCCACGTGCCGGCCTCATCCGATCGTCCGGACCGCATCCGCGGCCCGGCGTCCCGTCCTCTCAAAAAACCCGCTGTCCGAACGCCACGACCTGGCGACCGTCGAGATCGTAGACGAAGGTCGACGATTCCAGGAACGAGAACGGAATCTTGATGCCGACCCGGTCCGCGATCAGGAAATTGATCGCCAGGTCCGGCGGCGACACCGTGCCGACCGGCAGCGTTCCCGGATCGGCCTCGCCGGTGACCACCCGGACCGCATAGACCGCCGACAGGGTCAGCGCGCTGGTCAGGTTCACGCCGATCGACAGCAGCGCCGACTCCTCGCCGGCACGCACGATGTCCGGCAGCATGGAGATCACCGGCAGCTTTCCGGCGTGGCGATTGATCTGGGCGATTCTCTCGTAGACCGCGGTCGACCCCGTGACCAGTAGGAGGCTGCGCGCTCCGTCCGGGTCCAGCGCCCGCATCTCGGCGATCGCCTCGGGCAGCCTTGCGTCCAGTTCCTCGGCCGCCGAGCCGCGCCCCTGAACGGTGATGTGGACGATGTCGAGGCCTAGCGCGTCCGCCGCCCGAACAAGCGGATTCACCTGGGTGAGAACCGCGCTCGCGTTGTCTTCCGAATACAGCAGCCCGATGGTCGAGAGGCTGGGAATCATCCGCCGCAGATAGGCGACCAGGGTTCCGGTCTCTACGTTGATCGAGGTGTAGGCGATGTTGGTCCCGCTGCCGGCCGGATCGTCCAGGTGACCGGAGGCGATCGGATCCTTCGACGCGCTCGTCACCGCCGGAATCGTGTGGCCGCTGTGGTGTTCGCGCAGGAAGGTCGTGGCCGACGATCCGGCGGACATGATGAGATCGACCGGCTGGCCGTAGGCCCAGTGCAGGGCCTCCTGCGCCACGCTCTCGTCGCCGTCGTAGTACCAGATGTCGAACCGAGCCGGCACCTGACGGCGGGCGAAGACCTGCAGGATCGTGTTGACCGCCAGCGTATAGGCCTCGACGGAGCGGCTCGGGATCAGGATCATCACCCGCTTCGACGCGGCCCGGCCGGACGGAACGGCGACGTGGCGGGCGGTGTCGCCGCCATCGGTATCGACCTCATAGGCCGCCAGCGTCGCCGGGTCGTAGCTCAGCCAGTCCAGGACGGGCCGGTCGGCGGCCAGCGCCGCGGCGTTCGCCCCGGCGGCAAAGCCGAGGGCGAGAAAAATCAGAAGTCGGGCGGCCAGTGTCGTCATCATTCCGTCCGCCACCCTCAGTAGGGCGCGCCGCCTTCGACCGTCAGCCGGTGCATGACGCGCGCCTCGTCCGGCGGCGTGAACGTCGCCGAATGGATGATCGACGCATTGTCCCACGCGATCAGATCGCCCTTGCGCCACTTGAAGCGCAGCACCCGTTCGGGGGCCGTCGCATGGTCGCAGATCCGGCGCAGCAGCGGCAGGGCGTCGGCCTGCTCCATGCCCTCGATGCCGACCATCATCTCCTCGTTCAGATAGAGCGCCTTGCGTCCGGTCACCGGGTGGGTGCGCGCGATCGGGTGGGCCTGCTCGGGGACGGCATTGCTCTTCTTCTCGGTCGGCGACGGCGCCTCCGCCGCCGCTTCGGCCTCGCGCTTGCGTTTGAGGGCCTCGATCTCCGCCTTCTGCTCGGCACTCAGGTTGCGCTCTCCGGAGAACACGAACTCCTTGCGCTGATATCGGTGGATCGCGCGCCGGCCGTCGATCGCCGCCCTGGTCGCGTCGTCGAGCCGGTCGTACGCGTCGTACATGTCGGCGAACAGGGTGTCGCCGCCGCGCGCCGGCACCTCGACCCCGTGCAGCAGGGTGACGCTGCTCGGCTTCTCGACGAACGTGCTGTCGCTATGCCAGTGCGTACCGGCCCCGTCGCGACCGATCGGCTTGCCGTCCTTGCGGACGTTGGACAGCACGTAGATCTGCGGGTGCTCCGGGTGATTGTAGGCGCTGATGAAGAACGGCTCGATCGGCCCGAAGACCTCGGCGAACCGGATGAAACCCTGTGGCGGGATGTCCTGGCCGCGGATCGCGATCACCTGATGACGGTAGAACAGAGCACGGACACGCTCGGCCTCCGCTGCGGTGAGATCGCGCGACAGGTCGAGCCCGGTGATCTCCGCGCCGAGAAACGGCGACAGCGGCACCGCCCCGATCCCAGCCGGATCCGCGCCGGCGGGCACAGCACCGTCCGATACCGCCTCATTCCGAACCGCTTCGTTCCGCATCGCCCACCTCCCGTATCGGCCGCCGGGAAACCGCACCGCGACCGCCGCGGCCGATTGCACCCTTCGGCCAGGAATGATTCTATGGCTTGCCCTTCGGACATCGCCCCAGCGGGGCCGCCCGTCGGGACAGTATCTAGCACGAACCCGGCCGCCGGGTCGCGGGGTCAAGTGACTTCGCACGGCGAACGCCGCGCAACCCGCGCCCTGGAGCCGTCATGTCGCCATCCTCATCGTCGGACCCCGCGCACTGGCTGACGACCGACGAGGTCGCGGTGGATTTCGGGCGCGCCCCAACCGGCGCTCCCGGCGGACGCACGGCGCTGGCGGCAACACCCCTGCTGGTCCTCGTCGGCCTGACCGGAGCGGGCAAGTCGGCGACGGTCGAGGCCCTGGTGCGCCTCGGCGCCGTTCGAGCGGTGCTGCCGGACCGGCGTGCGCTGACAGACCGGATCATCCTGCCGGCGATGACCGGCGATCCCGACCGCCGGGTGGCCGATCGGATCGAGCGGTTCCGGCTGACCGCCGCTTTCCGCGAACGTCATCCGGGCGGGATGGGCGCCGTCTTGGCGCACCTGTCCATCGAGTCCGCGCTCGCATCGCGGATCGGCACGGGGTGGATCGTCTTCGACGGTGTGCGGGGAGCGGCCGAGGTCGAGGCCGCGGCACGGCTGCCGCAGACCGTATTCGCGGCACTGCAGGCCCCGCCGGAGATCCGGGTCGCTCGGCTCAGCCTGCGCGGCGACCCGTTCGACCGGGCGGCGCTGACGGAGGCCGGCGGGCCGCCGGAGACCGGACCGGTCGATGACGACTACGTCCGGGTGCTGATGGAGCAGGGGCTTGAAGACCTGATCGGGCCGTCGGCGCTTCGGCGGTTGAGCCGGTTGCTGGCCGGGGCTGGCGCCGAGGTTGCGGCGGTGGCCGCCGCCGCCTCGATCGTCGTGGAGGAATCCCGCCACTACGATCCGGCCGACGCGCTCGCCGTCCTACGGGAGCGGGTACCGGGCCGGTTGGTCGTCGTCGACACCGCGGAGAACGGCGTCGACGACGTGGTGACACAGATCGTCGCGGAACTCGTCCAGCCCCGCGCCGCGTCCTGATTACTCGCCCGTGTACCAGGCGTCGGCGTACAGACCGCCGCTGACCGCACCGAGCAGGCGCATGCTGCCCCGGAAGAAGGCATAGCCCGGCGTATGGACCAGCGCGAGGGCGCTGCCCTGACCGAGCGCGCCGATGCTGGAGCCGGTCAGCATGCCGTAGACCGGCAGGATCAGACCATCGGTGACGATCGTGGCGACCACCGCACCGCCGACCACGCCGGCGGTCACGGCGACGGCCCGGTAGGCGTCGAAGCCCGACGCCTCGATCGATTCCGGAACGGCCGGCACACTGCTCTGGGCCTGGGCGCCGGTGGCACCGGCGACGACGAGGCCGAGAACGACCACCAGGGCCCTGGCGAGCATGGAAAGCTTGGTCATGAGGTTTCTCCCTTCAAGGACAGCTCGATTAAAGTGTGCAAGGCGTTCGGTCCGGCACCCGTCGGCCGGGTCTCAGTCACGGGCAAAGTAGTTGCCGGCCAGCCCGCCCCCGAAGGCGACGACGGCCGTTGCGAGTGTGTGGATCGCCATCTCGCCGGCCAGCGGCGCGGTTCCGAGGGCCGCCAGCCATGTGCCGCCGATGACGTTCGATGTCTGCAGTCCGACGACCGGGGCGAGCGCCGCCCCACCGGTGACGACATTCAGTGCCAAAGCGCCTCCGGCGGCGCCGAGAAACGAACCGCCGAGCGAACTGACGAGTACGGCGTCAGTGTCCCGCGCGTCGTCGAGCGACTGCACGATGGTCGGGCCGAGCGCGGGCTGGCCCGCCAAGCCGCCCTGTTGGGCCGCGACGGGCGACGCCACCAGAGCGAGCGCTACCGCGGCGATTGCGAGAATTCCGTTCGTCTTGCCCACTTCGCCCCCCTTCGACCTCCGGCCGGTCCGGCCGATGGCGACCGCCGATTTTCCCGGCTCTATCGGTAACCATACCATATCGATGGCTGTATCACCGCCGACCTCGGCTGCGACATTTGGGCCCGCGCATCCCACCCCGTCGGACCCGAGCGCCGGGCGCGCCTAGCCTGACACCTTCGAATCCGTGATCGGGAATACCGACCCGACCTCCCAAAGGCTTGAAAACACCCGTCTTCGATCCTACCGTTCTGCCAATTGGGTGGCAACCGACGGCGGCGGCGCGGGCCATAGACAGCGCCGGGACGCGGCTTGCGCGGACCATGCCGGATGGCCCCGCCGAGAGAGATTTCGTTGCCGCACCGCGGAAGGCCGTCCCATGGAGCACAGCGCCGAACAGATCGTCGCGCACTGTAGCGGCGCCTTCAGCACCCTCACGCTGTTCGAGACGCACCTGGCCATCGACCGCGGCCAGCTCATCTGCGATTTCCACGAGATCGTGTTCCGCTCCCACCCGGTCCGCAAGAGCCGGATCGAGATCGCCGAGATCACCGATCTCAGCCTCACGGCATCGATGATCCTGCCGCCGCTCTTCGTCATCCGCTATGCCGGTTGCTCGCAGCTCACCGGCTCGATCCTGCACGACGCCATTCTTGAAAACGTCCACATGCTCAGCTTCGTTGACAACCGCCCGTTCTACGCGCTGTACCATGCGCTCGACGACATGATCTCCGAGTTCCGGTCGCGGGCGTTGGACGAGGGCGACACCGACGCGGCTCCCGCCGGGATCGACGCCCAAGACCCGAGCGACCCGGAACAGAAAGACCCGGAACGGACCGAGCCGGACCAGACCGACCCAGGATTGCCCGCACCGGCGCAGTCCGACAGAACAGCGACGACCTGATGCCATGACGCTTCGCACTGCCGCGACCTACCTGTTCTCGCTCGCGATCCTCGGGGCTTTCGCCACCAGCGGGGTCTACGCGTTCCGCGGATCGCCGTTCGGTGGCCAGGAGAACGCCGCCGAGTTCGTGCGTCCCGACTGGGCGCGCGAGATCAACAACCACGTCGGCTTCCCCGCCTACAGGCTGCGCGACGACGGCTCGTCGGTCGCCATCGGGCGGGTCGTGATGCTGGGGCCGGAACGCCTCGAGGTTTCGGTGTTCCCCGACGTGCACATGCCGCCGCTGGGCGAGGCGCGGGTGCTGCTGCTGGAGACCAACGCCCGCTCCCTGCTGGCTCTGGTTCCAGACGCGTCCAGGGCGCAGATGGGGCGGGACATGGAGCGGGTCGCCCGCTCGATGCGCGACCGCTTCGTGTCCATCGTGCGCGACCCGGCGTTCGACGAGCGGTACCGCACCCGCCTGCAGGATATCGTGGTCGACGCCTACCGCAGGGTCCGGGCCGATCCGGCCCTGGATCTCGCCACTGACCGGGCGATCGAGATCTATCGCCACGAATACGCTCCCGAACTCAGCAACAGCCTGCTGATCGCCGCCGTGCCACGGATGCGCGCCGCCGCGCTGGAGATGATGACGCCGAGCTGGCAGAGCATGATCGACCTGATCACCGAAGGCAGGGTCGACTACAGCCCGCTCGGCGACGCCGCTGCCGACCTGCTGCGCAATGACAGCTTTTTCGACTCGCTCGTCGTCCACGCCCTCGACCTCGGCCGCGACCGGCGGTTCTGGCGGCTCGGCGTGCTGCTGGCCGATGCCTTCATCGACGAGATTTCCGACGATCCCCGCACCGAGGCGCTGCTCGACGACATTGCCCGGGATCCGGCCTTCCACACCGAGCTGCAGGTGCTGGAGCGGGAGGCCGCGACGGCGGCCACGACCATGTTCTCGAGCGTCGTCGGCCGCGGGCCCGAGATGCGCCCGGACACCCTGGCGGTCCGCATCATCCGTTATATCCTGCTGCGCCGTCCCCGCGTCGTCGCCGTCGTTCTCGAGGAGGGCGCCACGCCGCCCTCCAGCATGCTGGGACGCTTCGCCCCCCTGACCAAGGCCGGATCTTGACCCTGACTCCGAACGATGTTTCCGGCGGGCCCGTCCTCACGGTCTCGTCGCTCTCGATCACGCAGCCGGCCGGACGGGTCCTGCTGCGCGACGTCGATCTGTCGCTGAACGCCGGCGAGATCGTCATCCTCGCCGGACCGAGCGGTAGCGGAAAATCCACGTTCATCAACCTGCTGTCCGGCGCGATCGATCCGCGCGAGGACGGCTGGCAGGCCTCCGGCTCCGTCGCCTACGGCGGCGGCACCTACGACCTGGCCAGCGACCGGGTGGCGATCGGCGGCGTGGTGTTCCAGAACTTCGCGCTGTTCGACGACCTGTCGATCGCCGACAACCTCGCGATCGCCAGCGATCACAGCGCACCGGTCGGCCAGGGCCTGCGGGAGGCGATCGATCACCTGCTGGAGGACGTCGACCGGCACCGGCCAGTGGGCGCGGCCAGCGGCGGGCAGCGCCAGCGCGTCGCCATCGCCCGCACCCTGCTGGGCAACCATCCGGTGCTGTTCCTCGACGAGCCGAACTCCGGTCTCGACGTGTCGTCCTCGCGCCAGCTCGCCCGCCTGCTGCGCGACCTGGTCGACGAGGTCGGGATTCCGCTGGTCATCATCGCCCACCACTTCCGCCACCTCATCGACATCGCCGACAGGATGATGGTGCTGGACTCCAACGGACACACCCTGGTCGAGCTTCCGGTCGCCGGCGACGCCATCGAGGCGGCCCTGTCGGCGGTGGAGAGCGGCGAGACGGTGACGCCGGCCGAACCGGCGCCGCGACCGGAGCGCAGGGAGCCGGACACGACCGCGGCCGCAAGTCCGCCATCGGCCCTCGCCAGCCCGGAATGGCGCCTGGAATGGGCGCTGCGGTACTTCTTCGGCTACATCTGGGAGCTGTGCTTCGCCCCGTCGGCGCTGCTGTTCGTCGGCCTCGGCTGCACCATCGTCGGTTTCGTGACGACCTGGTTCATCTTCATGTACCTGCCGTTCCGCGACTACCTGCTGCCGGTCATTCATTCCGACGCGCTGGCCGGCCTTGCCTTCGCCGAACTGCGGGTGCTCGCGCCGCTGATGGCGGCGGTGCTGATCAGCGTGCGCAACTGTTCGCTGATCACCGCCAATATCGGCCACAAGGTCTATTCCGATCAGATCAAGTCGATGCGCAACCTGAACGTCCCGCACCGGCTCTACCTGAACACCATGATCATGACCGCGTCCGCGGTGGCGGCGGTGTTCCTGGCGGTCGTCGCGGTCAGCGTCACCGCCTGGATGACGATGATGACCTGGTCCCAGATCTTCCCCGACGGCTCGACCTACATGTGGCGCGACCAGTTCTTCCAACGCCTGTGGCCCCCGGGCGTGTCCATCATGGTCGGCTGGGACTGGATCCTCGCCAAGAGCGTGCCGTCGATCGTCGGCGCCGCCGCCATCGCGCTGTATTTCGGGTACCGTCCCAAGAAGGACGTCCTGGACATCAACAGGGCGATCGCCCAGTCGCTGATCTGGGGGCTGTCCTTCGTCCTGACCTGGCAGTCCATTCTCACGCTCGTCGAATTCAAGCAGGTGTCCGCCCGGCTCGAAGCGACGTTCTGACCGGTCAATCGCGCGACCAGCGGGTACGGTCGGCCGGAACCGGCAATCCGCGACTGGATTTTCGCGGTCACACGCGTCCTAATGCGCCGCAGCGAGAGCCCGGTGCGCAAGGGCCGGTTCACCGATCGGCTCATCGTGGGCCGGCCGGATCAGACGCGACGCACGGGAGCCGAACGGATGCAGCAGTTCCTCGACTTCATGGGCGCCATGCGCGGCGGCCGGAGGTTCGTTTCCCTGGAGGAGGAGCGCGGGCTGCTTCAGACCGCCACCACCCGCCACGGGATGACCCTGGACGATGCCCGCTCGGCCCTGCTGGTCGGCGCCCGGCAGTCCGACCTGCTTCTTGAGAGCGAGGTCGCCGACGAGGTAACCGCGTTTCTCTCCGCCCGGATCGGCCAGGACGGCCGGGTGAGCAGGGCGAACTTCCGCGCCGCCGTCGACTTCTTCGCCCGGCGCACGGGCAATGCCGTCTCGCCGACGGAGGCCGAGCAGCGCGTGCGCCAGTTGGTGGTTCGCGCCGGCTGGACCCCGGCGCCCGCCGGCTGGCTGTGGCGCAGCACCGCCTGGTTCGACTCCATCCCGGCCCCGACGCCCCGCGCTCGGCCGATGCCGCCGGGGGTCGGCCTCGAGCCCGGTACCCTTCATGGCGGCGCTCCCCAGGGCGGCGCACCGATGGCGACCGGCGACCCGGGCTCGGTGCTGTCGACCTGGGCCGCCGCGCTGCGGTCGCGCAACGTGGAGCGGATCCTCGCCCTGTACACCCAGGACGCGCTGCTGCTGGCGACGGCGGAGCACCGACCGCTGATCGGCCCGCCGCAGATCCGGACCTATTTCGACCGCCTGACCTCCTACGAGGGTCTGACCGTCACCTTTCAGGAAGAGTTGCAGCGGCTGAGTTCCGACCGGGCGACAACGATCAGCGGGCTGTACACCTTCGCCTGGATCGACCCGGCAAGCGGCGCCGAACTGGTCACCCCGGCACGCTACACCTACACCGTGCGGGACGGCGACGGCACGCGGGCGCGGATCAGCCTGCACCACTCCTCCCGGCTGCCCGGAAACTACCCGGGAGCGACCGAGATCTGAGCGATCGAGATCAGCCAGATCGGACGGCCAGGGGACGAACCGTCCCCCGGCTCGCTCAGGTCTGGCGGCCTTCCTCGACGATCTTCACGCCGCCGATCCGCGAGTGGAAGTGGGCGTAGCAGAGGCCGATGCACATCACCACGACCAGCGTGAACTGCATGGCGTTGACGAGATCCGTGCGGCTCTCGATCACCACCCACTCCTTGTCGATGGCGAACAGGGCGCCGGCCGAGGTGGTGATCGTCACCAGAAGCAGTCCGGTGCGCTGCAACGCGACGGCCCCGGTCTCGGTGATGTTGTAGACGGCGAAGCCGAGCATGCCGAAGCAGCAGATCTTCAGGATGATGTCCTGGTCCGGATAGTCCACGACCCAGTGGTAATACGAGTATCCGCTGGTGTTGTACGAGGCGAACACCACGAAGGCCGGATAGAGCAGCCGGGCCAGAATCCCGCCGGGGCCGAGGATGAAGTGTCCGTCCATGCGATCCGATCCGCCGTTGGACTGCCGCGCAAGGCCGATACCCTAACCAGCCTGGGCCGCCGTAGGCAAGCGGTCAGCAGGCCGCGGCCACCGTCGGCAGCCGACACAGGGAGGTCGACAGGCGGGCCCTGGCATCGGCGATGGTCAGGTCGCGCTGCTCGCGAACGACAGCGGTGAGTGCGCCCTCCAGTTCCGGCCGGTTCAGGGCGCTGTCTGCCCAGTTGATCATGTAGTCGGCGCCCCAGAGGCCGGCGGCCAGCACGCCGGAGAAGAGCGAAGCGCCGACCAGCCCGCCGGCGTCCAGCGTCGCGGCGGCGGCGGCACCGCCGAGGGCCGGGATCACCAGCGGCACGACGACCATCCGTGTGGCGGCGCTCAGCATCCGGATCGACAGCGGCCGCGCGGAACGGACCAGCACCCGGTCCGCATGGGGCCGATCGTCGTCACCCACCGCCGCCACCAGCCGGGCGCCGAGCGCAAGCCGTTCCGGTGCCGGCGGCCGCCACCCCGCCAGCAACGGTTCCGCGAACCGGGATGGCGCCCCCCGATCCGCCCGCTGACGCGCAAGCCGGCGGTCCAGGCGGCGGAGTTGCTCGACCGTGCCCGCCCAAGCCGTCGCCAGGTCCCGCGCGGCGGTCTCCGGCACGATCACCCGGTCCTCGAACTCGTCACCCACATAGGTTTCCAGATCGCGGACGACACCGGCACCGTCGATCCGTCCGTCGCGTGCGATCTGGGTCCCGGCGGCCTGGAGCCCCACGCCGGCCAGCCGCGCGCTGACCTCGATGCTGGACAGCCAGCCGTAGATCCAGCCGCCGTAGTCCGGAATCCGGTCCTCGATCCGCTCGAAGGGCTGCGCCAGCCGCTTCGCCACCAGGTCGTCGGCCGCCAGCCGCAGCGTGAGGGCATCGCGTGCGACCCAACGTTGGGCCCGAACCTCCGAAACCGCGGCCGAGGCGCCGCCCGCCGGGTACACGACCGTCCAAAGGATCAGCGCGAAAAGCCCACAGGCAATAGAAATCAACAACCGTTGCGAATATTTCATCTACATAATGCCATGCATCATTACCGTTCCGACGCGGTCGTGTCGACGCGCCGGACGCGTCGGATCCGGATCAAGAGACCATAAACGAGGTGACGTTCGAAGACCCTTGATGCATTATGTGCACCGCAACAGCCTGACGTCGCCAACCGACCAGAAACGAACGGGAGAATGTGGGATGAAAGCGCTGGCTTACTTGTTGTTTTCCGCCGGCCTCATGATTGGGTCCGTGTCGGCGGCGTCGGCGCAGCAGACCGCTCCGGCGGCGACACCTCCGGCCGTCGAGAGCGCGGTGTCCTCGGCCGAGGCGGTCGGCGGCGCGGTCCTGACGCCCGAGCAGCTCGAGAATCTGAACGCCCTTGTCGACCAGATGCAGGACAGCATGGACGACATGGTTCAGGCGGCCCGCGATGCGGCGCTGCAGATCGGCAGTGACACCAAGACCGTGGTTCTGACCACCAACGACGTCGTGGCCATCGCCATCGGCTCGGTCGGCGGCGCGCTGGCGGTCGACCTGCTGGGCGGCGGTGGCATCGCCACGCTGGCCGGTGCCGTGGTCGGCGGCGTGGGGGCGCACTGGCTGATGACGCGCTCCGACGATCTGTTCGAGCTGCCGTCGTACTGAGGATATCGGGCGGCGTCCGGAGCGGGCGCCGCCAAGCCTGCAGGGAAGGGAATTTCGGGGGGTACGGCGGTTCCGACGAATCACCCGGCGAATCGGTTTCTGATTGCGCCGCGGGCCGTTTGCGTTGATAAAATGGCCCCGATTTCAAGGAATTGCTGAACGGGTAGCGGATATCGATGGCGTCAGATTCAGAGACGAGACGGCGGTTCGCCGACATGGTCCGCATCGAGGGGATGAACGGCGGGTTCATCCGCGCCGAGGACGAGCGTCGCCTGCTTCAGGAAGGCATGACCCGCTTCAACCTGACCCTCGACGAAGCCAACGGCGCCATGCTGGCGACGGTCAACGATCAGAAGCTGGTGCTTCAACGGGTCGCCGACGAGGGAACCCGCGAATTCCTCAACATGCAGGCCAACCGCGGTCGCCAGCGCCGCCTTTCCCGCGACGACTTCCGGCAGGCGGTGGAACTGTACCGGGCCAAGGCCCGCCAGCGGGTCTCCGAGGACGAGGCCAAGCGGCGGGTGAAGGCCCTGATGCTCGAAGAGGGCATCACCGCGAAGCGGCACGGCTGGTTCATCCGGTCGCGACGCTGGTTCAATTCCATTCCGGAACTGCTTGCATAGGACATCAGGGGTAAGCCCGCCGGCACCCCGTGGCCCGCAACCCGAGGATAGTGGCATGGCGAACCGACCACGGCTTCCCAACGTGGATCCCGAAGACCTTGCGAAGCTGGCGAGCCAGTATCCGGGAAGCCGCACCTCCGGTGAGGCCGATGCGTCTGCCGGCGGCACGGGATCGGGTGGATCGGGTACCGGCAGCGCCGGGACGAGTGCCGCGGCCGCCTCTCCCGCCGGCACCCCGTCGTCGCGACTTTCCGCCTCCCGTGGCAGTGGCAGTGGCAGTGGCTCCTCAGCCGCCGGCGGCGCGGCCGGCAGCGGATCGGGCGGCGGTTCGGCCAGCAGGTCGGGCGGAACCTCCGCAACCGGCACGCCGCCGCCGGCCAAGGCACGCGGCAGCTGGTCGGCAGCATTCCTGACATTTCTGTTCGCCGTGATCGCGCTCGCCGCCGCCGTCGCCTCGATCGGCGCGCCCAGCTACCGGGCGGAGATCCGCGCGCTCCTGACTACCTACGTGAAACCCCATCTGGACCTCGAACAGGACACGATCGACATCGTCTCCGGCTACGACACCGACCGGCTAGAGGTGACCTACGAAGGTCTGGATCAGCGGATCGAACAGCTCGCCGCCGCCCTCGATCGCGTCGCCGCCACCGACGGCGTATCGGGTGACGATGTCCGGCAACTGCTGTTCCGCGACGAGACTGCAGACCGGATCGACACCATGGGCGACGGGCTCGACGCCCTGTCGGGACGCGTGGCCACGATCGCCGACGAGGCCGCCGCGCAGGCGGACCGGATCGACGGCCTCGGCGCCGATCTCGCCGCCACCGGCGAGCGCCTGACGGCGGAGATGACCGGCACCGCCGACCGCATGTCGGCCGAACTGGCGACCGCCATCGAAACGGTGCGGACCGAGACGACCGCCGACTTCGAATCCCTGAACGCCGACCTGCAGGAGGCCGTTGCCCGCGTCGAGGGGTCGATCGCCTCGCTGCAGGACGCGCTGACGGCCGCCCGCGGCGAGATCGATGCCCTGTCCCCCCGCATCGACGGGATCGACACCGCGATCGAGAATCAGGTCTCAGTTGATGCGGCGATCGCCGATCGGCTGAACGCGGTGGACGAGCGCGTGGACGGTCTGGTGGGCGACTTCACCGACCTCCTGGACCTGAGCGACCAGGTCGCCCAGACGGTCAGCACGTTCAAGAACGAGAACATGCCGATCCTGGCGGTGATCCAGCTGCGCGACGCGATCAACCGCTCCGGCCCCTACGGCCCCGAGCTTTCCTTCGCCCGCCGGGTCCTGAACGGCGCCCCGGGAATCCAGGCGGCTCTTGAGAAACTGGATTCCAGCGCCTCGGACGGCATCGCCTCCGTGCCCGAACTGCGGCGCGATCTGCGGCTGATCGCCCGGAATCTGGGAACCATCGTCGCCCAGGTGGAATCCTGGTCGGATCGGGTGTCCGGCTGGTTCAACATGCTGGTCGGCGCATCCGCCGTACCCGAGGTCCGGCAGGGCGGCAGCGTGGTCGCGGTCGTGGCGACGATCGACGACGCGCTCGACCGGGGCAACCTGGAGCTGGTGATCCGCGAAGGCGCGGCGCTTCAGGCCGAGTGGCGGTCGCCGGCTCTCGCCGACTGGCTGCAGGCGGTGGTCGAGCGCATGGAGGTCACGGCGGCTGTCGGCACGCTCCAGGACGTGGTCTACACCCGTGCGACGACGTCTCAGCCCAAGGGGACGGACAAGGCCCAGTAGGGCTGCGCCCGAGCGTCCGTGGAACCCGGTGAACTGCTCGCAGCGCTCGGTGCCCGCCTGGTCGGCGGCATCGTCCTGGTCGCTCTGCCCGTGGCCGGATATGTGGTTGCGAACGCGGTCTGGCGCGTCCACGCCCTTCACTTCTTCCACCGGGTCACCCTGCTGTCGAAGCTGGCGATGGCGACCGGCATCCTGCTCGGCATCGGCGTGATCGCCGCGTCGGACGCCCGGCCGTCCTTCGACATCAACGATATCCTCGCCGCAGGCGGAGCCTGGGACCTGCCGTGGCGGAAATTCCTCGCCGATATCGGCAATCCGGGCCTCTACGACTACGCGCCGCTGTGGATACACCTGACGACCGCCGAACTCGACGGCCCGTGGGTGGTCTACGGTGTCGCGGTCTCCGCGGCCGGTATCGCGAGCGCCGTCGCCCTGCTCGCGATGCTTCGCGGCGAGGAGTTCCTGATCGGCGTCGTCGCCATGCTGTACGAGATCCTGGTCATGCAGGCGCTCACCATGTACGCGGTCCTTCTCCTGGCCTACGCCCTGTGCACGTTCAATTTCTGGACGGTGCTGATCGCCCTGATGGTCCTGCAGTATTACAGGTACGTTAAACATCCGGCCGGGCACTAGAATTTCCAGGGATGCGGCGGTTTGCGCCTCAGCGACCCGATACATTTCACATCGGCTGTAGTATGATCACCGGGAACGTCTCTCAGCAAAATTATGGGGAATGGTCGTGACGGACGAGGACACCGGCGGCACCGCCAAGACGACGAAGCGCAAGTCCGCCTCGACGGCCTCGCGCTCGACCTCCAAGCCCCGGGCGAGAACCGGATCGGCCAAGACAAGTGCCTCCAAATCCGGCGCCACAAAGGCCGGTTCTGCAAAGACCGGTGCCTCGAAGACCGGTGCCGCGAAGACCGGGTCGGCCAAGGCCGCCTCTACGAAGGCCCCTGAGACCAAGGCCCCTGAAACCAAGACACCCGAGACCAAGACACCTGAGACCAAAACACCGGCGACGCAGGCCGCCGCCGCCAAGTCGGCAGCCAAGTCCGCCGCTCCCCCGACACCGGAAGCTTCGGTGTCGGACGCCCCCAAGACCGAACCGACCAAGACCGACTCCCCGCAACCCGAAACGCCGAAGGCTGCAGCCCCGATGACCGACGCTTCGAAGACTGAGACCCCGAAAACGGATGCTCCGAAGACGACGCCGCCCCAGGCTGCCGCGGCGTCCTCCGGCCCCACGACAGGTGGCGGCACGGGTGGATCCGGCAGCGGCGGCGGCGGAGGCTCCTACCCCGCGCCGGCCGTGGCACCCCAGCCCGCGAGCGGAGGCCTGTTCAGCATGCCGATGGTCCTCAGCCTCGCGGCGATCGTGATCGCGATCCTGATCCCGGTAATCAACCAGAAGGCCTACGAGCCGGCCATTCAGCCGACCGACATCGCGGCGCTGGAGACGACCCAGGCCGAGCTGGCGGCGTCGGTGGCCGAGATCAAGGCGAGCATCGACGCGCTGTCCGTTCAGCAGGACACGCTGCGGAGCTCGATCTCGGCGGTCAGGATTCCGGCCGTGATGATCGCCGCCTCCGACCTGCGGGCCGCGATCGAGTCCGGCGAGGAATTCGCCGAGCCGCTAACCCTGTTCGAGGCTATCGCCGGCGAGAATGAGGCCGTTGCGTCGGTCTACGAACTCCGGCCCCTGGCCTTGGGCGGCATCCCGACGGTCAAGGAACTGCAGGCGGCGTTCGGCAATCTGTCGCACGAGGTGGTCGCCAGCTATCAGACCGTCGCCTCCGAAGGCGACCTCGCCAAGCGGGTGTCAGAGACCATGGCCAATCTGACGGCGGCGACCACGCGGCTGCGTTGGCGCCTGGACGGCACGACCCCGCCGGAAGGGGACTCGCCCCTGGCGGTGATGGCGCGCGCGGAGATCGCCGCCGCCAAGGCCGATTTCGATGCGGTTGTCGCGGAGATCGAGACCCTGCCGGAAGACCTCAAGGCAATCGCCGCCGGCTGGATCGAGCAGGTGCAGGCGCAGAAACAGGCGACGACGGCGATCGAGGATCTCGACCTGTTCATGATCGAAACCCTCGCCAGTGCGCGGAAGTAGGCATCGCCTGCCAGACATCGCAATCACGATCGGGACCGGCGTTTGCCGGTCCTGTTTCGTTTTCGGCCCCGTTTTCCGACCCCGGTGCTTCGGCCCCGGCTAAGCCTCGGAGAAGAGGACCGGCTCGATCTCGCGGGCGAGGTTGCGAATCTCCAGCGCCGCGCGGTTCTTCGGCGCGAGGCTGAGCGGAGAGGCGCCGTGATAAGAGGCCTCCTGGAACACGACCCGGTCGCCGATCCTGGCGTTCAGCGGCCGCAGGCCAAGCTGTTCGAGGTTGCGTTCCGTGTGGCGGACCACGGTCGTCATCCGCTTGACCCGATTGAGCACGGAGTGAAACGGGATGTCGCGGCGCGTCAACTTGCTGGCGCTGTCGATCACCTGCTTCATCTTGGCCGCCTCGAACAGGCTGGCCTCGTCGGGCATGACGGGGACCAGCACCATGTCGGCGACGCCGACCGCATAGACCATCGCCTGGTTGCCGAACCCGGCGGTATCGACGATCACGATATCCGCCTCTTCGCCGAGCGCGTAAACGCTCTCGATGATCTCGTGCTCGTTGGAGTTGGCGCTGACGGAGATGTCCTGGAAGCCGGTCCCGCTCTTGCGGGCCCAGCGCGCCATCGCCTCGTTCGGATCGGTATCCAGAATGGCCACCGTCTTGCCCTGGTCGCGCCAGTAGGAGGCCAGGGCGGCCCCGATGGTCGTCTTTCCCGTTCCGCCTTTACTGGTGGCTACCACAAGGATACTGGCCATGACCGACAAGACTCTCGTGCAGTGGAACTGCAATGATGGCCGACGCGTCCTGCCGACGATAGCGCGATGTTGCCCGGCGTCGGGATTTCCGCTTTAGTGCGCCGGTGTCCTGGCAGGCGGATCCTCTGATGAACGCTCGGAAATCCTCGAACAACCGCAGGTTCCTGCGGAGTACGGTCTGTGTAGCCGCGCTGGCGGCGGCACTCGCCGTGGCCCAGCCGACGCCCGCCAGGGCCGGCCTGGTCAGCGACGCGCTGGGCACGATGGCGCGCTGGGTATCGGGAATCGAACAGATCATCACCGAATGGTTCGACGCGACCATCGGCACGATCAAGGTGATGGACCGCGAGGAGAGCGCGGCCCGCGCCGTCGCCGAGATGGCGTTGCAGGATCCGACCACCCTGGCCGAGATCGCCGGCCGTGCCGGGTTCCGTCTCTCCACTGTCAGTTTCGCGGACGGCGGCAGGCACGTCGACGGTCTGAGCTTCGCCTACGAGCAGATGATCCCGCGGGAAGGCCGCCTCGCTCTCTGGCGCGATGTGCTCGAGGTCGAGGACACGCCCTTCCGTCCGGAGATGGAACTGGTCCGTCTGCTGCTGAACGCCTCCGACATGCAGGAGAACCGGGCTCCGGCGGGTCTCACGCTGGCCGGCGTCGCGATCGCCCTCGACGACGACACCCTCTCCGCCTCATGGCGGTTCGAGCCGCTGCCGACCGAGTAGCGGCGCCTCCCTGGCCGGTGGCGCCCGGCCCTATCGCATCACGTTGAGGAAGGCCGTCGGACTGATCGACGCGTCTCCGATGAACGGATAGCTCAGCTGCAGCACCATCAGGAGGTGCAGCATGAGGAACGACGTGAGCAGCGCCGACATGAACGTCTGCGACATCACGTTCACCGTCCCAAAGAACCACGGGAACATGATCGCCAGCAGCGTCCCGCTGATCAGCACCGCCCAGACCAGGGCGATCAGCGAGCGCGACACCGTCGTCAGGCGCAGGGCCCGGTACTCGTTGATCTGACTGACCCAGTCGACGGTGTTCTGCTGCAGCGATTTCTGCGCCTCGGTGGCCGGTTCGACCCGCATGAAGGTGTCGTTCATGTCGGCCAGGCGGGTCGACACGTCCGGATCGGCGAGACCGTAGCTCATCACCCGCCATTCCTTCTCGACCACCGTGCGGGCGTATTCCTGAACGGCACGGCGCATCGCCGCCCGGTCGTCCGCCTGTTGCGGCAGATCGTAGGTGTCGGCGGCATAGGAGAGCGAGGCCAGCGTCGCCGCCTCGCGCTGGGCGTTGGTCTGCGCGGTGGTGAAATGGTCGAAGGCCCCGATCATGGCGAGGCCGAGCGTCACGGCATAGACCTCGCCGAGAAAGCCGAACTTGGCACCGCCGACCAGGTTGTTCGGCTCCAACTCCAGCGGTGTGAAAACCGAGTTGACCAGCCATGACCCCAGAATGGACAGCAGGATGCCGACGGCTATGGCGAAGGGTATCGCCGTCGTCAGAGGGATGCTCGCGAGCTGCAGACCGATATCGTAGGTCATCGACGTCTGGTTCCCCCTGCCCGTTCCGCGTGGATGCGGTCGCCGTCAGTGATGCTCGCCCTCAAGCTCGCCCTTGCCCGCGTGGACCTCGCCGTCCCTGGTCCTGATGCGGATGACAGCATCTACCCCATCCGGCAGGTGATCGTCGAGCCGGCCGATCAGCGCACCCTCTGCGACCACCAGCGACACCCGGGTCGGTCGGCCGCCGATCAGCAGCACCACGTCGCCGCCGGTGGCCTCGCCGGTCAGGTCCTTGCCCTCATGTTCGAACAGCCGAACCTCAAGCTCCTCGTCATGAACCACGATCTCGGCGTCATACGGGCCGACGGCGATGATCTGCCCACCGTTCGGCCCCTCATCGTGCTCGCCATGGGCGTGCTGAGCCAGGGTGGGAGAGGCGGCAGCGACGGTGCCGGCGACGAGGGCGGCTGCCACGAGATCACGAACGAGACGCATGGTCCTGGTCCTTTCGGTTCCGACTGACGGGACGTCCCCGGGAGCGTCGTCCGGCCCCGGCGCGCGACTGCACGATCTGCCGCCATCCGCCCGACGCCCGACGCCCGCGGGCGGCAAGATGACCGAAGTCCGGCCGCGACGGAACAGGGTATTCCCGGCGCCCCCGACTGCAGGCCCGTCCGCGGGCATCGCGCGCCGGTAACCGCACTTGGATCGCGGCGTCCGAGGGGCTAGCCTGCCGAAACCCGTCCATGGCGAGACACAGGGCTCTTTAGATGTCGGCGCGCGCCCCCTTGGATCTGGCTGCCTACGATAAGGTACAACAGGCGCTCGAACGCGCTCTGGCCGATCCGCTCGCTACCAGTTCCGCCGCGCGGGCCGCGGCGGGCTGTGCCGACGGCCATCGCGAAGCCAGTCGGCGGGCGCTCGCCCAGGGTGGCGCCCTGCGCCGGGCGGCTGAGCAGGGTCGGCTCCGTGTCCGTCAGTGCCTGCGGGACACGGCCCTTCCCGCCATCGACCGGTTCTTCGCCGGCCTGGCCACACGATCCTGGCAGGACGATGGCGCCAGCCTCTCCATCGAGGACGTGACCCCGCAGGAGGCGGCCGTCCTGCTTCGGGCCCTGGCCGAGTGGGAACGCTCGGGCTCGACCGATACCGAGGTGAACGCCCTGGTGTCGAAGGTCTGCACCAGGATGACGGCCGATGCGAAGACCTGCGTCGACCGCTTCAAGGCGGAACAGTCGCCGGAGGATGCCCCGGACTATCGGGCCGTCGCCACGACCCTGGTCATGTTCGAGGCGATGATCTATCTCGCCGCCCATCTCCGGCGGGACGCCGCCGCCGCCGAGATCGGCCGCCAGCGCGACCACTACGCCAAGACCGCCCTGCTCGCCGCGCTGTCGGTGATCCAGCGGGCGGAAGAGACGACGGACATGTTCGTGCATTTCGACATCGCCGCCATGCTGGTTTCGGTGGAGAACGTGGTCGTCGTCATCTCCCGCACCATCGCCGTCATCGACCGCGAGCGCGACCAGTCCCACCCCTTCGTCGAGACGGTCAGCGAGCACGTGGTCCGCGATTTCGCCAACGGCCTCAAGCGTCTGGCGCCCACCTATCTGCGCATGCTGCGCAACGCCACGGCGCGCGACAATGCCGTGCCGCAGTTCGCGTTCTCGGTGGTCCAAGTTCTCGTGCAGCTCGCCCGTCTGCTTCGCATCCTGCACCACCTCCTTCAGGACCCGGCATTGGCGGCGGGAGCGGACGAGATCGGCGCCGACGTCGGCGCGATGGGCGAGCGTCTGCGCCAGATCGCCGCCGGCGATCCGGATCAGCTCGGGCGCCTGGACGGGGCCATTGACGCGCTGGGTTCCACGCCGGAAATGACGCGCCCCGTGCCGGCGGCGCCCGCCTGATGTCCTCGCGGAACCGTCCCGCCCTGCTCGGCGCGGCCCTAACCGGACGCATCGCCGCAGCGCTCGACCGCCTGTGCCGGGGAATCCGGCGACCCGCCGCCGCGCCTGCGACATCGCCGGCGACGCTCCATCTCTCGGCCGCCAACCGGATCGGGGAACTCGACCGGCTCGCAACGGTGATCGGGGAATTCGCCGAGGCCAATAGCCTGCCGCAGCGTCAGGCCATGCACCTGGACCTGGCGATCGAGGAGATCGTATCGAATGTCATCAAGTACGGCTTCGAGCCGGGTGACGAGCGGGACGACGCGGTCGACATCACGCTCGTCCTCGACGGCAGGCGGCTCGCCATCAGGATCCGCGACCGCGGCCGGCCGTTCGATCCGCTGGCCGACGCGCCGGAGCCGGATACCGATGCCGGGGTGGCCGACCGCAGGATCGGCGGCCTCGGCGTGCATTTCGTGAAGCGGCTGATGGCCGACCTGCGCTACAGACGCGAGGGCGACAGCAATGTCCTGGAGATGGTGCTGGACCTGAACGGGCCGTCATGACGCCGACACCAGGACCGGTGTAGACTCGCCCTCCGGCCGACAGAAGGAAAGCAGAGCAATGCAGATCGAGACCGCGACCCATGGTGACCTGCTGGTCATCGCGCCGAAGGGACGGGTGGACAGCAACACCTCGCCGGCTCTCGAGGCCGCGCTGCTGGAGCGGATAGAGGCGGGCGACACGCGGGTGAGCATCGATTTCTCCGGCGTCGACTACATCTCGAGCGCCGGGTTGCGGGTTCTGCTCATGGCAGCGAAGCGCGCCGGCTCGGCCAAGGGGGCGTTCTCCATGCACGCGCTGTCGCCGCAGATCCGCGAGGTGTTCGAGATCAGTGGCTTCCTGTCGATCCTCAAGGTCCATGACGGGCTGGAGGACGTCCTGGCGAGCCGCTGATCAGTCTTCCTCGATGCCGGCGCGGGCGATCCGCACGTCGCGGTGGATCGAGACGCCGAGAAGCAGGCCGAGCCCGATCATCATCGTCAGCATCGCCGTGCCGCCGTAGCTGATCATCGGCAGCGGCACGCCGACGACGGGGATCAGCCCCATCACCATCGCGACATTGATGAACAGATACAGAAACAGCGTGGTGGTCACGCCGAGGGCGACGAGCCGGCCGAACTGGCTGCGCGCCCGGATGGCGATGGCGAAGCCGTAGGCCAGCACCAGCACGTAGAGCCCGATCAGGGCCGACGCCCCCACCATGCCGAACTCCTCGGCCAACATGGTGAAGATGAAATCGGTCTGCTTCTCCGGCAGGAAGTTCAGATGGCTCTGGCTGCCCATCAGGAACCCCTTCCCGAAGATGCCGCCGGAGCCCAGCGCGATCTTGGACTGCAGAATGTGATAGCCGGATCCGAGCGGGTCGCTTTCCGGATTGAGGAAGGTGAGGATGCGCTTCTGCTGGTATTCGCGCAGGAACTGCCAGACGATCGGCACCGCCGCGACGCCGGCGAAGATCAGCGTCAGGAACTTCCAGATCCGCACCCCGGCGAGGAAGAAGATCGCCCCCGATCCGGCGATCATCATGAGCGCGGTGCCGAGATCCGGCTGCTTCAGCACCAGAAGGGCCGGAAGTCCGACCATCAGCAGCGGCACCACCAGATTGAGCGGATTGCCGACCTCCTCGTAGGTCAGGCCGTTGAAGTAGCGCGCCAGGGCCAGCACCAGGGCGATCTTCATCACCTCCGACGGCTGGAGCTGGAATACCCCGAGATCGATCCAGCGCTGTGCACCCATGCCGATCTCCCCCATGACCTCGACCAGGCCGAGGAGCACAAGCGCCACGAAGTAGCCGAGATAGGCGGTGCGCATCCAGAAGCGGATGTCGACCAGCGCGATCGCCAGCATGACCGTCAGCCCCACGGCGAACCGCAGGGCGTGACGATAGGCCCAGGGCATCCAGTCGCCGTTCGCCGCGGAGTACAGCATCAGGCAGCCGACGCCGGCGATCATCACGATCAGCAGCACCAGCAGCCAGTTCATCGACACCAGCTTCTGGCCGATCGTCATCTCGGGCGGGTTCAGCCCGTCGGAGCGGAAGGAGATCGCCATCACTCGCTCCCGCGCGCCACGTCGCGCACCGCATCCACTCCCGTGGCGGCGGCCGTCTGTCCCGGCGCCGGCGACCGCGGGTCGATCCGCAACGCCTCCCGCAGGACGTCGGCGGCGATCGGTGCGGCCATCGTCGACCCGCCCCCGCCATGCTCGACGACCACCGACACGGCGTAGCGCGGGGCCTCGACCGGCCCGAATCCGACGAAGAGCGCATGATCGCGATAGCGCCACGGCTTCTCGTCCTTGTGGGTACCCGCCAGACGTTCGGCCATGGTGATCCGGCGCACCTGCGCCGTCCCGGTCTTGCCGGCGATCCGGACCTCGCCGTCGCCGCCGCGAACCTTCCGGGCGGTGCCGCGTTCGCCGTTCACCACCTCGGACATGGCGACGCGCACGGCCTCCAGATGACGGCTGTCGATCGCGAGGTCCTCGATCGGCTCCGCAGGGCCGGCGCGGACCTCCAGACGCGGAGACACGGCCTTGCCGCCATTGACCAGGCGGGCGGTCATCACCGCCAGCTGCAGCGGCGTGCCGAGGGTGAACCCCTGCCCGATCGCGGCGACCAGCGTCTCGCCCATCTGCCAGGGAACGCCGCGTGTGGCGAGCTTCCACTCCCGGGTCGGGATCAGGCCCCGCCGTTCGCCCGGCAGATCGACGCCAGTCACGTCGCCCAGGCCGAACCGCCTCGCCATGGCCGAAATCCGGTCGATGCCGATCCGCTTCGCCAGTTCGTAGAAATAGACGTCGCAGCTCTCGGCAATCGCCTGCTTCATGTCGAGCCAGCCGTGCCCCGTCCCTTTCCAGCAGTGGAACCGGGTATCGCCGAGCTCGAGATGGCCGGGGCAGTAGAACCGGGTGTCGGAACCGGCCAGCCCGGACTCCATCGCCGCCAGCATGACGATCATCTTGAAGGTCGATCCCGGCGGGTACTGTCCGCCGACCGCCTTGTTGTTGAGAGGCCCACGCGGATTGGCCAGCAGTTCCTCCCAGTCCTTCGCCGAGAGGCCGCGGTTGAACGGGTTCGGATCGTAGCCGGGAACCGACGCCAGGGCCCGCAGTTCGCCGGTATGCACGTCCATGACGACCACGGACCCGCTCTCCGCCTCGACGACCCGGCCGTCCTCATCGACCAGCACGGTGGGCCGGTCGGCATAGGCGTCGCGCAACGGCGGTTCGGCCTGGGACAGTGCGAGTTGCGCGCGCGGATCCTCGATCGGCAGCCGATCCGCCTTGCCGCGCGACAGCCGTTCGGTGGCGAAGCGCTGCAGGTTGATGTCGAGCGTGAGCCGGATGTCCCGTCCCGGCTCCCCCTCCTCGCCGGGGAGCTTGCGGATGATCCGGCCGAGCGCGTTGACCTCGACCTGGCGGCGGCCCGCGGTGCCGCGCATCTCCAGATCGTGCAGCTTCTCCACACCGCTCTTGCCGATGCGGAAGTCCGGAAGCTCCAGGACCGGATCGCCGGTCAGTTCGCTCTCCGATACGGCGGCGACGTAGCCGGTGATGTGAACCGCGGTATCCGCGAAGGGATAGCGCCGGGACCGCCCGACCTCGATGCGGATACCCGGGAGGTACGGCGCGTTCACCGCGACCCGCGCGATCTCCTCGCGGGTCAGGTTCTCGACCACAGTGACCGGCACGAAGGCGCGTTTGCGCTTCACCTCCTTCATCACCCGTCGCACGTCCCAATCCGGCACGTCGATGATCGAGCGCAGGGCCGACAGGGTCGCCGCCACGTCGTCGGTCTGCTCGCGCACGATCTCGACACGGAAGTTGTCCTGGTTGTCGGCCAGGGCCACGCCGTTGCGGTCGAGGATGCGACCGCGGGTCGGCGGCAGAAGCTCCAGGTTGAACTGGTTGTCGCGCGACAGCAGCTCGTACCGGTCGGCCTCGACGACCTGCAGGTAGTACAGCCGGGCGCCGAGGGCGCCGATCAGGCCGAGCTTGCCGCCGGCCAGCACCAGGGCCCGACGGGTGAAGACCTTCTGGACGTCCTGTTCGCTCGCCTTGAGCATGGCGGCCTACCGGACCACGTAGCGGTGGACCCGCACGAACACCCAGGCCACCACCGGGAAGCCGAGCACCGTCACCAGGTACTGGAAGAAGGCCGGTTCCGGGCCGATCACCCGAAACTGCAGCGCCGACATCATCCCCCAGGCCAGCACCGCGATCGGCAGTTGGATCACCACGAAGCCGAGCCAGGTCAGCAGGAACGGCTTGGTGACCAGCGCCCGGCGCTGGGACAGGGCCAACGCGTGCAGCAGCAGCAGGCTGACGGCGGTCAGCCCCAGTGGCGTGCCGGTCAGGATGTCCTGCAGCACGCCGATCAGGAACAGGGCGGAGGCGGGCTGCAGGTCGGGACGGAACACCGCCCAGTAGAACGTCGCCATCGCCGTGTAGCCCGGCACCACCGCGGCGTAGCCGGGAATGCCGACGGTGACCACCGACAGCACCGCCAGCACCGCCGTCAGGGCCATCGGCGTCGCCTGGCGCAGCCAGAGGTCGAGGCGCTGGGTCGCCGTCGGGCGCATCATTGCCGCGTCCCGGCCGTCCGTGGCGCGGCGGTCGAGCCCATGACCGAGAACGGCGGAAGGTTGGCGCTCTCGGGCAGGACGACGCCGTCGGTGCCGGTCATCAGCAGGCGGACATACTCTAGCCGCTCCCAATCGACGAACGGCGTGATGCGGATCGCGCCGTCGGTGATGGTTGTCACCATGCCGACGGCGAGCCCCGGCGGGAACACGCCGCCATGTCCGGAGGTGACGATCCGATCGCCGGGAACGACCTGGGCGTTCTGCGGCAGGTAGACGAGGCGGGGCGCCCGGGTGTTGTCGCCGGCCAGCACCGCCGGATCCCGCGTCCGCTCGACCACCACCGGGATCTGCGAGTTCAGGTCGGTGATCAGCAGCACCCGGCTGTACTCGTCGCCGACCTCGACCACGCCGCCGACAAGGCCCTCGCCACTGACCGCGGCATTGCCGAGCGCGACGCCGTGGCGCTCGCCGGCGGTGATCATCACGCTGCGCACGAAGGCTCCGCCGCCGTCGGCGATCACCCGCGCGCTGACGAACTCGACATCCCGGGGCGGCACGAAGTTGGTGAGCGCCCGCAGGGCCCGGTTCTCCGCCTCCAGCCGCCGGGCGACATGCTGCCAGCGCTCGAGCCGGTCGTTCTCGACCGCCAGCCTGGCATTCTCCGCCCGCAGGTAGCGAAGGTCGCGGACGTTATCCATCATGTCCGACACCGCCTCGGCGGGACGGGCCACGACCTCGATCACCGGCGCCAGCGCGTCGAGAACGACGACGCGGGCGCGCTCGACCAGGAGCACGTCGGCCTTGCCCATCAGCATCAGCCCGAAAGCGGCGGCGATCAGCGTCGCGAAGGCAAACCGGCTCCACAGCGAGCGCACGGGCTGCGCCACATTGCTGAACGATCCGGGTCGCTTCGCCATGGTCGCCGATCACCTCACGGAACGACGCAAACGCCGATCTCGGTCACATTGCCTGCGGTCAATACGCGCCGATCAGCACGTTCCTCAGGACCTTCATCTCCTCCAGGCAGCGCCCGGTGCCGAGCGCCACGCAGGAAAGCGGATCGTCGGCGATCATCACCGGCAGGCCGGTAGCATGGCGCAGCACGAAGTCGAGGTTCCCCAACAGCGCCCCGCCGCCGGTCAGCACGATGCCCTTGTCGACGATGTCGGCAGCCAGTTCGGGCGGCGTCTGCTCCAGCGCGACCTTCACCGCCTCGACGATCTGGCTGACGGGCTCCGCCAGACTGTCGGCGATCTGCGACTGGTCGATGATGATTTCCTTGGGCACGCCGTTCATCAGGTCGCGCCCCTTGATCTGCAGGCCCTTGCCGGTGCCGTCCTCGGGCGGGTAGGCGGAGCCGATCTCCTTCTTGATCCGCTCGGCGCTGCCCTCGCCGACCAGGAGGTTATGGTTGCGGCGGATATAGGCGATGATCGCCTCGTCCATCTTGTCGCCGCCAACCCGCACCGAGCGCGAATACACGATGCCGCCAAGCGACAGGACCGCCACCTCGGTGGTGCCGCCACCGATGTCGACAACCATCGAGCCTGTCGGTTCGGTCACCGGCAGGTTGGCGCCGATCGCCGCCGCCATCGGCTCCTCGATCAGGAAAACCCGCCGCGCACCGGCGCTCTCCGCACTCTCCTGAATGGCCCGACGCTCCACCGCGGTCGACCCCGACGGCACGCAGACGATGACCTGCGGGCTGGCGAAGGACCGGCGGTTGTGCACCTTGCGGATGAAGTGCTTGATCATCTCCTCGGCGACTTCGAAATCGGCGATCACGCCGTCGCGCAGCGGCCGGATCGCCTGGATGTTGCCGGGGGTACGGCCGAGCATCTGCTTGGCCTCGTCGCCGACGGCGAGCACCTGTTTCTTGCCCCGCACCGTGGCGATGGCCACGACCGAGGGTTCGTTCAGGACGATGCCGCGCCCTTTGACGTAGACCAGGGTGTTTGCGGTCCCCAGGTCGATGGCCATGTCGGCGGACAGCATTCCGAGCAGATTGGCGAAGAACATCGTTTTTCAGTCCCGTTCGATGTTGCGGCACATCCCATGTCCCCACGGCGGCCGGCGATTTCGAATCCCTGCATGGCCGACGCCCGCATGGCGCGCGGCCCGACTCCTGTTCAGCGTGTCGACGCGTCAGCCCCGCATTCTGGGTCTCGCGTGCGTCGTCCCGTCCGCTTTGCGCTGCTCCGATACGCTATATCTAGAACAGTATCAGGATTCGCAGACGGTTACAAAGCGCCGTTGGCGGCGATTCGCTACAAAATCTCCCCCGATTCCGGCGAAAGAACGGCAGCCGGGCCGGGCGGCAGCGCGAGCCGTTCGACCGGCCGCGCGAGCGCCGCGAAGCGGGAGAAGGCGGCGCTGTCGCGCACCGGGCCCGCCGGCGAACGGAAGGCCGCGAACGCTTCGGCGATCTCCCGGCGATCCGCCGGTCCGGCGCGCGCCACGCCGAGTTCGGGGTCCAGTCCCTGGCGCCGAAGCGCCGCCAGAGCGGCCTCGGTCATCCAGTCGGGCATCCGGTCGCCGCCATCGCGCAGCCCGTCCCAATAGTCCTCGGCCGGCCGGAACCCGCCGAGGATCGCGTGCGCCATCAGCGGCCTCTGGGTCGGCGCAAGGCGAAGCTCGTTGTCGGTCCAGACCAGCAGCGGGAAGATCGGAAACAGCGCCGGGATCAGCGTGTTCGTGTAGACCGGCGCGTTCCAGTAGTGGGCGACCACCGCGGCGAAATGGCCAGGCGTACGCAGCGGACGCATGCCGGACTCGGTCAGCGGCAGGATCTCCACCTTCGGCTTCGTGACATCGACGGTGTCATTGGCCGCGTCGACATACAGCGAGCCGAGTTGGATCGCGTTCTGCAGGTATACGCCGCGCAGGTCGCCCCAGAGCGGCTTGACCAGGCCGCCGGCCCGGATGAAGTCGGCGACCGGGTGGCGTCGGGTCGCGCCCGTGCCCGACATTTCCCGCCGCAGACGCGCCAGGACATCGTTCCGGATCTCCCGGCAGTAGCCCTCCGGATACGCCTTGGCGCCCGTCCAGTCGCGCCGTCCCGCCGCCACGTCGGCGTCGGTCTCGGCCCGCAGCGCCAGGAAGAACCGTTCCACCGCCTCCAGATGCGGCTTCAGGAACCGTTCCGTCAGGGTGCGCTGACGACGGTTCGGCTCGCGCGGTTCGCACGCGTCGATCCATCCTGTCAGCATCGTCTTCAGGGCGGCATCCATGGCCCAACCCTACCCCGTGAACGAAATGCGGCGCCGGAGGATCCGGCGCCGCATCGGGTTTCGATCCGCGACCGCGCCTCAGTTCTTGGTCTGGTCGACCAGCTTGTTCTCGGCGATCCAGGGCATCATGGCGCGCAGCTTCTCGCCGACCTGCTCGATCGAGTGCTCCGCCGCACGACGGCGCATGGCCTTGAACGAGGACTGGTTGACCTTGTTCTCCAGCATCCAGTTGCGGGCGAAGGTGCCCGACTGGATGTCGGCCAGGACGCGCTTCATCTCGGCCTTGGTCTCGTCGGTGACGATCCGCGGGCCGGTGGCGTATTCGCCATACTCGGCCGTGTTGGAGATCGAGTAGTTCATGTTGGCGATGCCGCCCTCGTAGATGAGGTCGACGATCAGCTTCACCTCGTGCAGGCACTCGAAATAGGCCATCTCCGGGGCGTAGCCGGCCTCGCAGAGGGTCTCGTAACCGGCCTTGATCAGCTCGCACAGACCGCCGCACAGGACGACCTGCTCGCCGAACAGGTCGGTCTCGCACTCTTCCTTGAAGGTGGTCTCGATGGTGCCGGCGCGGCCGCCGCCGATGGCCGACGAGTAGGACAGCGCGACCTCCAGGGCGTTGCCCGAGGAGTCCTGATCGATGGCGACGAGGCACGGCACGCCACCGCCCCGCAGGTACTCGGAGCGCACGGTGTGGCCCGGGCCCTTCGGCGCGATCATAAACACGTCGATGTCGTCGCGCGGCTCGATGAAGTTGAAGTGGACGTTGAAGCCGTGGGCGAAGGCGATCGCCGCGCCGGGGCGCATGTTCGGCTTCAGGTCCTCGTTGTAGATGTCGCCCTGAAGCTCGTCCGGGGTCAGCATCATCAGGATGTCGCCCCAGGCGGCGGCCTCGGCCGGCGTCATGCACTTGAAGCCGGCGGCCTCGGCCTTCGCGCGGGAGCGAGAGCCTTCCTTGAGCGCGACGACCACGTCCTTGACGCCGCTGTCCTTCAGGTTGTTGGCATGGGCATGGCCCTGGCTGCCATAGCCGACGATCACGACCTTCTTGGTCTTGATCAGGTTCACGTCGGCGTCGCGGTCGTAGTACACGCGCATGGGTCTCTCCCTCCTTAGGGTCTTCGGTCTCGGTTCGGGTTTTGGTCTTTGGTGAGATATCCGGCGACGGTTTAGCGGTGCCGCCGTCGCCGGTCCAGATGGTTGCTTAGCTGTCGGCCGCTTTCTTCGCCTTGCGTTTGGCCGGTTTGGCCTTGCGGACCAGCGGCATGTGAACATCCTCGCCACGGGCGATGGCGACCACGCCTGTCCGCGACACCTCGACCTCGCCGAGCGCCACCATCAGGTCGATGAAGGCGTCGATCTTGCCGGTGTCGCCGGTAAGCTCGAAGACGAAGCTCCCCAGCGTGCTGTCGATCGCCCGGGCCCGGAAGGTATCCGCGATCCGCAGCGCCTCGATCCGGGTCTCCCCGGTGTTGCGCACCTTCACCAGCGCCATCTCGCGGGCGACGTGCGGACCTTCCATGGTCAGGTCGTGCACGTCGTAGACCGGGACCAATCGGGCGAGCTGGGCCTTGATCTGCTCGATCACCATCGGCGTGCCGGAGGTGACGATGGTGATGCGCGACCGGGCGTTGACCTCGTCCACCTCGGACACGGTCAGGCTCTCGATGTTGTAGCCGCGGCCGGAAAACAGGCCAATGACCCGGGCCAGCACGCCCGGTTCGTTGGCCACGAGCACGGCGATGGTATGCCGTTCAATCGGTTGATCGGTGGTTGTCACGTCTGGTCTCCGAAAGGCGGGCGGCGGCGCGGAAACGCGGTTCGGCGTCCGGCGCCCTGTCAGGGTTTGGCTGGGACGGCGCGGCGACGCGGCCGGCGGCGGATACCGGCGGCCGCGGTTGCCGTCATACCAGGGCCAGACCCTTGTCGGTCACTCCGGGCTTCTCCTGATCGTCGGCCGACAGGATCATCTCGTTGTGGGCGCAGCCCGAGGGGATCATCGGGAAGCAGTTCTCGTCCTTGGTGACGCAGATATCGGCGATCACCGGGTGCGGCGTGGCGATCATCTCGTCGATCACGTCGTCGAGCTGGCTCGCCTCGGTCGCCCGCAGCCCGACGCCACCGAACGCCTCCGCCAGCTTGACGAAGTCCGGCAGCGCTTCGGAGTAGCTCTCCGAATAGCGGGCCCCGTGGATCAGTTCCTGCCACTGGCGGACCATGCCCATCCACTGGTTGTTGATGATGAACGCCTTCACCGGCAGGCCGTACTGCCGCATGGTCGACAGCTCCTGCATGTTCATCATGAAACTGGCCTCGCCGGAGATGTCGACCACCAGCGCGTCCGGATGGGCGATCTGCACGCCCATGGCCGACGGCAGGCCGTAGCCCATGGTGCCGAGCCCGCCCGAGGTCATCCAGCGGTTCGGCTCTTCGAAACCGAAATACTGGGCCGCCCACATCTGGTGCTGGCCGACCTCGGTGGTGATGTAGCAATCCATGCCGCGGGTCTTCTCGAACAGCCGCTGGATCGCCTGCTGCGGCTTGATCTCCTTGGTGCCCGGCGTGAAGTCCAGGCACTTGCGCGCCCGCCACTCGTCAATCTGGCGCCACCAGGCGGCCAGCGCCTTCGCGTCCGGCTTGCAGGACTTCGCCTGCCACACCGCGCGCATCTGCTCCAGCACCGTCCCGGCGTCGCCGACGATCGGCACGTCGACGGCCACGTTCTTGTTGATCGAGGACGGGTCGATATCGATATGGATCTTCTTCGAGTTCGGCGAGAAACCGGACAGCAGTCCGGTCACCCGGTCGTCGAAGCGGGCGCCGATGCAGACCATGACGTCGCAGTCGTGCATCGCCAGGTTGGCCTCATAGGTGCCGTGCATGCCAAGCATGCCCAGGAACTGCCGGTCCGAGGACGGATAGGCGCCGAGGCCCATCAGGGTCAGCGTCGCCGGATAGCCGGTCTTGCGCACGAAATCGCCGAACAGCTTGGAGGCCTTGGGGCCGGCATTGATGAGGCCGCCGCCGCCATAGAAGATCGGCCGCTTCGCCTTGGCGATCAGCTCCACCGCCTTCTCGATCGCGCTGTCGTCGCCCCGGACCTGCGGGCGGTAGCTCTTCGGTTCGACGTGCTTGGCGTTGGTATAGGGACAGTCGGCGAACTGAATGTCCTTCGGCAGGTCGATCACCACCGGGCCGGGTCGGCCGCTGCGGGCGACATAGAACGCCTCGTGCATGATGCCGGCCAGCTTCTCCGGTTCCTTCACCAGATAGTTATGCTTGGTGCACGGCCGGGTGATGCCGGTGGTGTCGGCCTCCTGGAAGGCGTCGTTGCCGATCAGGTGGGTCGCCACCTGGCCGGTCAGGCACACGATCGGGATCGAGTCCATCAGCGCGTCGGTCAGGCCGGTCACCGCATTGGTCGCTCCGGGACCGGAGGTGACGAGCACGCAGCCGACCTTGCCGGTCGAGCGGGCATAGCCCTCGGCGGCGTGAACCGCCGCCTGCTCGTGGCGCACCAGGACGTGACGGATGGCGTTCTGCTTGAAGATCTCGTCGTAGATCGGCAGTACCGCCCCGCCGGGGTAGCCGAATACGACCTCTACGCCCTGATCCTTGAGGGCCCGAAGAACAACCGCGGCACCCGACATGATCTCGGGTTTGGCCGTCTGGGGAGACGACGGAGTACGGGGGGACGTCGTGCGGGGTTCTGCCACCGTTCCGCTCCTTCACTGTTGCGATCTCGGTTTCGGCACCGGACGCACCCGGCCGCCGAGGGGGATCAGGGTTGATAAAGACGCGTGCGGCGCGGGGACTTCCCGCGCCGGCCGCCGGAACCTAGTCGCTCAGGAATCGGGCGTCAACACGAAGCTGCGAATTTCCGAAAAGATTTCCGCGAACCTGCTTTTCGAATATTGCGCATCGATCCGGATATCAGACACGAACTGATGGCGAAACCAGGTCCTCTGGCGCTTGGCATACTGCCGGGTGGCGATGACCGCCATTTCGACCGCTGCCTCGAGCGTCTTCTTTCCTTCCATGTAATCAATGAGTTGCGGAACGCCGATCGCCCGCATCGCCGGCAGGGAACGGTCGAGGCCCAGCGCGGCGAGGTGCCGCACCTCCTCCAGCGCGCCCTGCTCGATCATTCGGCGGAAGCGCGCATCCACCGCCTCGGCGGAGACCGGGCGCGGCGGGAACAGAAGGACCCGCCGCCAGAGCAGGTCGTCGCGTCCGCCGGTCGGTTCCGCCTGCCAGTCCGACAGCGCCCGCCCGGTCGCCCGCGCGACCGCCCAGGCCCTTTGCAGACGCTGGGAGTCGCCGGGTTCGAGCCGCCCGCCGAGCACCGGATCGAGGTCCAGAACCTCCTCCCGGAAGGCCTCGCCGCCGATTGCCGCGTAGCGCGCGATCGCCGCCGCCACCATCTCGGGCGGCACCGGGGGAACGTCGGCCAGGCCGTGGATCAGGGCGTTCAGGTAGAGCCCCGTTCCGCCGCACAGGATCGGCGTCCGGCCCTCGGCCAGCGCCCGGTCGATCTCGGCCGACGCGGCGTCGCGCCACCACGCCGCCGACCCACGCTCGGCCGCCGGCAGAACGCCGAACAGCCGGTGCGGCGCCCGCGCCTCGTCCCACGGGTCCGGCCGATCGGTCAGGATCCACAGCTCGCGGTAGACCTGCATGCTGTCGGCGTTGATGACCACGCCGCCCAGCGCCTCGGCAAGATCGATGGCAAGCGCGGTCTTGCCGCTGGCGGTCGGCCCGGCGATGACCAGGACGGTTTTCTCCGGCAGATGGGTCGCGGCGCTGGACATCGTTCGGCGCTACGCGATAAGTCCGCGCCATGCAACAGGTTCTGACACTCTGCGCCGCCCCCGGTGCGCTCGCCGCCGACCGTCTCGCCATCGCCGTCCGCCTGCTGGTCGAGGCCGGCGCGCAGGTCGGCGACCCGGCCTGGCTGGCCCCGGACGAGGCCGCCGACATTCCCTACACCGCCGGCGACCCGGACGCGGTCCTCGCCCGGATCCGCGACGCGCTGGCCGAGGCGCCCGTCGACGTGAATGCGGGTCCGACCGAGAACCGGCGCAAGCGCCTGCTGATCGCCGACATGGACAGCACCATCATCGTCGGCGAGTCGCTCGACGAACTGGCCGAACATGCCGGGATCGGCGAGAGGATCTCCGCGATCACCGCCCGGGCGATGCGCGGCGAACTGGACTTCGAGGGCGCGCTGAAGGAACGGGTCGGCATGCTCAAGGGCCTGCCCGCGGAAACCATCGACACGGTCGTGCGCGGTCTGACGCTCACCGCGGGCGCGGCCGAGCTGGTGGCGACGATGAAGGCCGCCGGCGCCTACTGCGCGCTGGTGTCAGGCGGGTTCAAGCCGATGACCGGTGCGATCCGCCAGCGGGTCGGCTTCGACGAGGACCGCTCGAACACCCTGCACCTGGCCGACGGCGTGCTCACCGGCACCGTCGGCGAGCCGATCCTCGGCCGCGACGCCAAGCTGGCGACCCTGAGAGAGCTCTGCGCCGCACGGGGGATCGCGCCGGATGCCGCGGTCGCGGTGGGCGACGGGGCCAACGACCTGGCGATGCTGGGGGCGGCGGGCATGGGCGTGGCCTTCCGGGCCAAGCCGGCGGTTCGCGAAGCCGCCCGGTACCGCATCGACCACGCGGATCTGCGCGGCCTCCTCTATCTCCAGGGGTACTCGGCGGCGGAAATCGCCGCGCTCTGACGCCTACTGCGGATAGCGGGCCAGCGGCAAACCGCGGTTCAGCCATCCGGGCGCGTCGCCGGTCTCGTCGACCCGACCAAACATGCCTTCCTTGACGTTGAAGACCTGCGTGAAGCCGGCCTCCGTCAACCAGGCCTGGGCCCGCGTCGATCGCACGCCAGTCGTGGCGATGGTCGCGATCGGCCGGCTGCGGTCGCCGCCGACCGCTTCCAGCGCATCGGCGATGAAGGCCTCCCTGCCGCCGGGCTGATGGATGCTGGCGCCGCGCGCGCCCATCGGCATGCCGGTCTCCCGCCATTCCCGTTCGGTTCGCACGTCGACGATCCGTATCTCGCCGCGGCTCGCAAGGTCGTACGCCTCGGTCGCGGACAGGCGGCCGCCGCTCGGCGCGAGGACCCGTGCGGCCACGAAGCCGCCGGACGCGATGAGAACGACGACGAGCGAGGTCAGGAGGAGGCGCCGGCTGATCATGCGGGCAGCCTACCGGATTTCCCCGGCGACGCGAGGGGGATTCTCCGGATCGAGAAATGCCGCGCGCAAACAGGAACGGCGCCGGTTCACATGGAACCGGCGCCGCCTCCTCGCTCCGCGATAAGGGCCTGGGGGGCGGGGGGATCAGCCCTTGTCGATACGGAGCGGGATAAACCGCTGTTCACCCTGTCTGTTGACCAGGAGCAGGATGGTTTTCTTCCCGTTGGAACGATGATTTTCGACCAGCCGGCGCACATCCTCGAGCGAGCGGACTTCGTCCTGGGCGACTTCGACGATCACGTCGCCCTCCCGCACTCCCTTGTCGGCGGCATCGACCGTGTCATCCACCTCGGTGACCACGACACCGTCGATCTCCTCACCGATCGCATATTGCTCACGCAATTGCGGCGTAAGAGTGGCGAGCGAGAGGCCGAGCGAGTCGACCCGCCCCTCATCCGAGGGGCCCGGCGTCGCCGAAGTGTTCAACAGCCGCGCCTCCTCGGCCTGTTCCAGCTCGCCGAGGGTCGCCATCACCGTGACCGCGGCCCCGTCGCGCCAGACCTCGACCGGCACCTCGCGGCCGACCCGGGTCTCGGCGACGATGCGCGGCAGGCTGCGCATCTCGTCGACCTCCTGGCCGTTGAAGCCGGTGATGACGTCGCCCGGCTGGATGCCAGCCGCCTCGGCCGGACCTTCCGGCGTCACGTCGGCCACCAGGGCGCCGCGGGCGGTATCGAGGCCGAGCGACTCGGCGATCTCCGGGCTGACCTGCTGGATGCGGACGCCAAGCCATCCGCGCCGCGTGCGTCCGAACTCCCGCAGTTGCTCGACCACGCCGGTCGCGAGATCGGAGGCGATCGCGAAGCCGATCCCGACCGAGCCGCCGGTCTGCGAGAAGATGGCGGTGTTGATGCCCACCACCTCGCCGTCGAGGTTGAACAGCGGACCGCCGGAATTTCCCCGGTTGATCGAGGCGTCGGTCTGGATGAAATCGTCATACGGACCCTGGCCGATGTCGCGGCCGCGGGCCGACACGATTCCGGCCGTCACCGTACCGCCGAGGCCGAACGGATTTCCGATCGCCACGACCCAGTCGCCGACCCGCAGACCGCTCGAATCGCCGAAGCGCACGAACGGAAGTTCCCGGTCGCCGGGATCGATCGACAGGACGGCGACGTCGGTCTTCGGATCCTTGCCGATCAGCGTCGCCTCGTACTCGGTGTCGTCCTGCAGGCGGACCTTGATCTCGTCCGCATCGGCGATGACGTGGTTATTGGTCACCACGATGCCCAGCGGGTCGACGATGAAGCCGGATCCCAGGGATTGGGCCGAGCGCGGACGCTGCGGTCGCTGCCCCTGGTTGCGCTCGAAGAAATCGCGAAAGAACTCCTCGAACGGCGAGCCCGGCGGAAACTGCGGCATGTCCGGCATGCGCGAGGCGTCGACGGTCTGCGTGGTGGCGATGTTAACCACCGCGGGCAGCAGACGTTCCGCCAGATCGGCGAAACTCTCCGGCGGCGCCTTGGCACCGGCCGGCGAGGCCAGCACGAGGCCCAAGGCCATGATCGCTGCGGCGGCACCCGCCATCGCCACGCGATACAGGCCGGCCGCCGCGTCGTCCCGGTCGACAGCGGAGCGTGCGCGCGCCCTGGAGGCCGCATTGGAAGTGGTCATCAGGCCCATCTTTCGTCTTGTCCCTCGCATCTCGAAACGACATCCGATGACAGCATCGCGGGTATCGCACCCTCGCACAACAGGTGGGCTCTCGACGGCGACAGTCAACGGTAGGCGTGCCCCCGTCCTGCCCCCGTTGCGTGCCCCTGATCGGGATATGGTGCTGATTGAACGCGCACACGCTCACATTCCGGCGATCAGCCGCGAATGAACCAGAGCAGTAGGATTCCAAGGCTCGCGGCAGCGAGCCCGGCGATGCGCATGGCGCCGGGCGGCTGCGTCAAAACGACCGCCATGGCCCGCCGGAGCGCTTCGGGCGCCGCGGCGTAGAGCAGGCCCTCGATCACCAGGACAAGCGCCAGGGCGGCGAGGAAATCGGTCACGATCCGATCTCCCCGCCCCCGGGACGCCTACCGGTCTGCACAGGCACCGGATGCCCGTCAGCGGGTCGGGGAGGCCGACCCGCCGGTGATCGAGTTGAAGTACCGGAAGAAGTCGCTGTTCGGGGACAGCACCATCGTGGTGTCGCCATTGCCGTCGCCGACCGCCCGCTTGTAGGCCTGCATAGACCGGTAGAAGGCGAAGAAGTCCGGATCCTTGCCGAACGCGTCGGCGTAGATCTTGATCGCCTGGGCGTCGCCCTCACCGCGCAGGGTCTCGGCCTGCTTCTGCGCCTCGGCCACGATGACCGTGCGCTGCTTGTCGGCATCGGCGCGGATCTTCTGCGCCTGCTCGTTACCCTGGGCGCGGAACTCGCGGGCTTCGCGCTCACGCTCGGAAGTCATGCGGTCGAAGATGTTCTGACGGGTGGCGTCCGGGTAGTCGGCGCGGCGGATGCGCACCTCGATGATCTCGACGCCGAAGCGCTCGGCGGCGGTGGAGTTCACCTCGGACTTGATGTTCGCCATGATGCCGGCACGCTTCTCCGACAGCACGTCGAACAGGGTCTGGTTGCCGAGCACGCGACGCAACGACGAGTTGATGACGACCGACAGCCGCGACGACGCCTCCCGCTCGGTCCGCACCGCCCGGAAGAACTGCAGCGGATCGACGATCTTGTAACGGGCGTAGCTGTCGACATCGAGACGCTTCTGGTCCGACAGGATGACCTGCTGGCGCGGCGGATCGACGTCCAGCGCACGCGCCTCGTAATAGACCGTGTTCTGGATAAACGGGAGCTTGACGTTCAGGCCCGGCTCCGTCACCTCGCGGCGCGGCTCACCGAACTGCAGGACCAGGGCCTGCTGGGTCTCGTCGACGACGAAGAGCGACTGGCTGATGAGCACGCCCGCGGCGACGACCACGGCACCGAGAATGGCCAACATACGGTTCATCAGTTGGTCTCCCTCTGGGTGGCGGCGTTGGAGCGCTTCTGGACTTCCGGCAACGGCAGATACGGGACCACACCCGAACCGCCGGCGTCATCGTCGATGATGACCTTGTTCACGTTCGGCAGGATCTCCTCCAGCGTCTCCAGATAGATCCGCTTGGTGGTCACGTCCTTGTCCTGGACATAGGCGTTGTAGACCGAGTTGAAGCGGTTGGCGTCACCCTCGGCGCGGTTGACCACCTCCTGGCGGTAGGCGTCGGCGCCTTCGACAAGCTGCGCCGCCTCGCCTCGGGCCCGGGGCACCACGTCGTTGCGGTAGGCCTCGGCCTCGTTCTTGAGACGCTCGAGATCCTGGCGCGCACGCTGAACCTCGTTGAAGGCGTCGATCACCTGGGACGGCGGGTCGACCTGATCCAGCTGAACCGAACGGATGTCGATGCCGGCGCCGTACTCGTCGACCAGGTTCTGCAACTGATCCTGTGCCGCGACCTCGATCTCGCCTCGACGTTCGGTCAGCGCGTCCTGAATTCGCATGGAGCCGATGATATCGCGCATCACCGCTTCGGCGGCGACCTTCACCGTCTGCTCCGGATTCTGCAGGTTGAACAGGAAGTCGCCGGCGTTGCGGATGCGCCAGAACACCACGAAGTCGATGTCGATGATGTTCTCGTCGCCGGTGATCATCTGGCTTTCTTCGGCGATGTCCCGGCCACTGCCGCTGCGGGAGTCGACGCCGGAGCGGAAGCCGACCTCGATGCGGTTTTCCCGCGTCACGTCCGGCCGGTAGACCTCGCCGATCGGCGACGGCCAGTTCCAGTGAAGGCCGGGCTCCGTCGGAACGCCGAGATAGCTGCCGAAGACGAGCTCCACGCCCTGCTGGTTCGGCTGCACCCGGTAGAGGCCGCTGAAGCCCCAGACGGCCAGAACCACGACCACCGCGAGCGCGATCAGCTTGGGACCACCGAAACCGCCGGGGATCATGCCTTTGAATTTCTGCTGCTGACGGCGCAGCATGTCCTCGATGTCCTTGGGGCTCGGCCCCTGGCCACCGCCGCCGCCTCCGCCGCCACGCGGACGCCCCCAGGGCGAATTGCCGCGGCCGCCGCCATTGTTGCCGCCACCGCCGCCGCCCCATGGGCCCTGACCGCGTCCCCCTTGATCGCTCCAAGGCATGGCTTGTCCTCTCTGTTCGATGCCGCCGGGGACGTAGCATGCCACTGGCGCGTTGCAAAGCGCGGCCCGGCACTCTATGTCCCGCTTGCCTGCGGGAAACTTTGTTACGTCCCGCTATGTTGTCGAGATTGCGGGAATTTCAAGCGATGACGATGGTTGACGAACAGACCGTGCGCGGCGCTCTGGCCGGGGTGACCGACCCGGCGTCCGGCGCCGCCCTGTCGGCACTCGCCACGGTCTCCGGCCTCGTGATCAAGGCGGGCAATGTCGGCTTCTCCCTGGAGGTCGATCCGGCCAAGGGTCCGTCGCTCGATGGTCTGCGGGTCGCGGCCGAGGCGGCGGTCCTGGCGCTGGAGGGGGTGACCTCGGCGACCGCGGTACTCACGGCCCATCGCACCGCCCCGACCGGCGGCCAGCCCGACGGCGCGGCCCCGACGCGCCCGGCCCAAACGCGGCCGGGACCGGAGCGGCCCCAGGGACGCATGCCGTCGCGCCCCGATCTGCCCGGGATCAAGGCGATCGTCGCCGTCGCCTCCGGCAAGGGCGGGGTCGGCAAGTCGACGGTCGCCACCAACCTCGCCCTGGCGCTCGCCGGACAGGGACTGGAGGTCGGCCTGCTCGATGCTGACGTCTACGGACCGTCCCTGCCGCGCATGATGGGCATCGACCGCAAGCCGGAGAGCCGGGACGGCAAGACCCTGATCCCGCTGGAAAACCACAACGTCAAATGCATGTCGATCGGCTTCCTGGTGGCCGAGGACACGCCGACGATCTGGCGCGGCCCCATGGTCATGAGCGCGCTGGAGCAGATGCTGCGCGACGTCGAATGGGGCGAGCTCGACGTGCTGGTGGTCGACATGCCGCCGGGCACCGGCGACGCCCAGCTCACCATGGCCCAGCGCGTGCCGCTGGCCGGCGCGGTCATCGTCTCCACCCCCCAGGACATCGCCCTGCTGGATGCCCGCAAGGGGCTGAACATGTTCCGCCGGGTCGACGTGCCTGTCCTCGGCATCGTCGAGAACATGAGCTACTTCCTGTGTCCGCATTGCGGCGAGCGCAGCGACATCTTCGGCCATGGCGGCGCCCGGGCCGAGGCCGAGAGGCTGCAGGTGCCGTTTCTCGGCGAGGTGCCGCTGCATCTCGACATCCGCCTCGCCGGCGATGGCGGCACGCCCATCGTGGCCGCCGACCCCGCCGGCCCGCACGCCGACGCCTTCGCGGCCATCGCGGCGCAGGTTCGGGCCTCCTTGGACGGTTCGAACACCCAGCGCGCGGCGCCCAGCATCGTGTTCGAGTGACGGCGACCGGACCGGGCCCGTCTCAGACCCTCACATAGTCGGCGAAGGTGAAGGCCGGGCGACCGTCGGCCGCCGGGTGAGCCTCGCGCCAGGTCTCGCGCCAGGTTCTCCAGTCGACCTCGGGGAAGGTCACCTCCCCCGCCGCGTCCAGGTGGACGTGTGTCAGCCGAAGCCGCCCCGCATGGGCCATGGCGAGGGCGTAGATCTCGCCGCCGCCGGCGATGAAGACCTCGCCCTCGCCCTCCGCGCCCGTCGCCGTCGCCGCGAGCGCCTGCGACAGGGAGCCGGCGCGCTCGACCCCCGGCGGCGCCGGCCAGTTGGGATTGCGGCTGACGACGACCGTCCGCCGCCCCGGCAGCGGTCGGCCGATCGCCTCGAAGGTACGGCGCCCCATGACCAGCGTGTGCCCCCAGGTCACCCGCCGGAACCGCGCAAGGTCCGCCGGAAGCGACCACGGCATCCTTCCGTCCCGGTGGCCGATCACGCCGTTATCGGCGACGGCGGCGATCATCGTCAGTTCGGGCATGCCAAATCCCACATGATAAGCGTGCGCCCAAGGTGACATTGCAGCGGCGACTCGGGCAAGATCGCGGCATGGGATCGGGGACGGAGAACACGGCGAGCCTGCCGCCCGGACTTGCCCGGGCACGCGCCCTGGCAAGACGCGGCGACCTGAGGAGCGCGATCCGTCATCTGGAGACCCTGGCGGCGACCGGCCCCGACCCGGCCCCGGCGGTGTTCGAGATCGGCAACCTGACCCGGGCGGCCGGTCTGCTGGACCAGGCGGAAGCGGCGTTCCGCAAGGTGATGGAGCTACGCCCCGGATCGGTGGAGGGCGCCACGAACCTGGCCAATGTCCTGGCCGCCAAGGGCCAGACAGCCGCGGCGATCGCCATTCTGACCAACGTCCGCTCGGTCCTGCCCGGAAGTCCCCTGGTCGAGCTGTCGCTGGCCGACGCGCTGTTCGCCGACGACCGCATCGACGCGGCCCTGGCGGAGTACGACCGCCTGGCCGGACTCTACCCCGAGATCCCCGCCGTGCACGCCAACCGTGGCGAGGCGCTGGCGAGGCTCGGCCGGCACGCGGCGGCGATCGCTGCCCTGGACCGCGCCGCCGCCCTCGACCCCGCGAACCCGGATATCGCCCGCAACCGGGCCTTCAGCCGGCTGGCGACAGACGATCTGGCGGGCGGCTTCGCCGACTACGAGGCCCGTCTGAACCCGGACCTGCCGGGCGCGCCCGTGCGTACCAATCTGAGCGTTCCGCGCTGGGACGGCGCGGTGCCGCTCGACGGCCCGCTCCTGGTCGTCGCCGAACAGGGGCTGGGCGACGAGATCCGCTTCGCCGCCGCCATCCCGCGGCTGATCGCGCAGGCCGGCCCGGTGATCCTGGAATGCGATGCGCGTCTGGTCGGACTGTTCGCCGACAGCCTGCCGGACGCCGAGGTGATCGCCTACGACCGGCGGCGCGACGGTGCCCGGGCGGTGTTCGACTACGCCCATCTGAGCGATCGTGCCGGCGCGCCCCCCGCCGCCTGGATCGAGGCCGGCAGTCTGCCGCATTTCCTGCGGATGCCCGATGCCGAAGCCCTGGCGCCACGCGGGTACCTCGCGGCCAACACAATGCGCGCCTGTCTGATGCGCGCCCGTCTCAAGACCGAGGGCGCGGGCCGGCCCCTGGTCGGCTTCAGCTGGGGCAGCGGCGCCGCCGAGCGGCCGAGAGAACGCTTCTACCCGCCGCTCGCCGCATGGCTTCCCGTGCTCAGAGGACTGAACGCGACCTTCGTCGACCTGCAATACATGACCTCGGATGCCGACCGGGCGGCCCTGCGGAAGACGAGCGGGGCGGAGATCATCGCCACCGACGAACTGGACAAGCGCAACGACATGTCAACCGCCGCCTGCCTCGCCGCGGCGATGGACGCGGTGGTCGGAGTGTCCAGTTCCGTCGCCGCGATGGCGGGCGCCGTCGGCACGCCGACGGTCGAGGTCACGCCGGAACGCACCTGGGTCCCGCAGATCGGCGGGAGGGACGCCTGGCTCGGGCCGGTCATCCCGGCCTACCCGGACACGCCCGGCGACTGGGACCAAGCGATGGGGCGGACCCTGGCGGCCCTGCGCGGGATCGTCGGCGCCGCCGGGTAACCCGGATCAGCCGCCGTCCAGGGCGCGCCGCATCTGGTTCACCGCCCGCTTCCACGACCCGTCATGGTCCTGCCAGTACAGTCGCGTGGTCGGGTACCAGGGAGTGCGGGCCTTACCCAACCCCCAGCGCGCGTCGGCGCCGTTATCGAGAAGAACCCGGGTGTCGATGCCGAGCGCGGCCCCGAGATGGGCGACCAGGGAATCGACCGTGACGACAACGTCGCAAGCGGCGACCCGGGAGGCGACCGCGTCCACGTCGCTGGGGTCGGGATCCGGCTCCAGGAGAACCTTCTCCGACACCATGTCGCGTTCCTCGGGCGTCATCCCCCGCTGCAGTGAGACGACCACCCGCCCCGGTATGGCCACGGCGTCCAGGACCTCGGAAAGCGGTATCGACCGCCTCGACGCCTCGGGATCGGGATGGCGCCAGGCGAGGCCGATGATGCGGTCGCTGCCGCTGGCCCAGCGGTCGCGCCATGACGCGACCTTGGCCATATCGGCCTCGAGATAGGCCTTGGCCAGGTTGGCGTAGCCGCCCTCGTACGCCTTGGTCCTCAGGGCGAGGCCGCCGATCGCCGTCTGCCAGTGGACCAGCCCCTCGGTGATCGCCGCATCCGGCGGCGAGGTGCGGGCCACCACCGTGGCGCCGTCGAACGAGCGCTCGAACAGCGTCTTGAGGCGGGAGTCACATTCCAGAAATAGCGGGCTGGGGTCCTGCCGGATCATCTCCGGAATCATGGCGGCGAAACGGATCTCGTCCGACGGCGACCCCTCGCCCCATACCAGAAGCGACTTGTCCTTGAGGGAACTGCCGTCCCAGACCGGCATGTCGAAATCCCGCGCCTTGGCGCCGATCCGGCGGTCGAGGTTGTTCGCATCGAACCTCGCCTCATACGCGGCCCACCCCTCGCTGTCGCGGCCGATGGCGAGCAGCGCATGACCGAGAATGGTCCGCGCGACCGGGTCGGAGCCGGAGAGTTCGACCGCCTTCTCGCCGGCCTCGATGGCCTCGTCCGGCCGGCCGAGCTTCAGACAGACATCGGCGATCCCGGCCAGAGCCCGAACGGATTCCGGTTCGAGATCGGTCGTGTTGCGGTAGGCGTCCTCGGCCTCGTCCAACCGGTCGAGCGAGGTCAGCACATGCCCGAGGGCAAGCCACAGGGTCGGCTCGCGCGGATCTGAGCGCAGGGCGGCGCGCAGGTCGTTGTAGGCCTCGACCGGTTTCTTGCCGGCCATCAGGGCCTCGGCCCGTTCCGCCTGAGCCTGTGCCCAGAGAGGGTCGCCCCGACGGATTCGGTCGAGACAGGCAAGCGAGTCGTCGACCGCACCTACGCGCCAGGCGATCCGCCCCATCAGCAGCAGCGCCTCCGGTGCGTCCGGCGCGATGCGCCACGCCTCCTCGGCGAGGACGAAGGCCTGATCGGGCTGGCCGAGTTCGAGCGCCATGTCGGCGGCACGGGCACGCGCCGTGATCGGGGCGCCGTCGATCGCCGCCTTGAACTGGGCGAGGGCTGCTTTCGCATTGCCCGCCTCTGCCAGGCGCTCACCCTCCTGAAGGGGGTCAGCCGCGCCGGTCACGGTCGTCGCTTTGTTCACGGAATCCGTACCCGAGGTTTATTTCCACGCAGGATCGCCCCCTGTCTCGCACATCGACCCTTTAACAGTTGTTAATAAGGGCTTATATCCTGAGCTGTCGGCTTTGGTCGACTATGGCGATAAACGGCGCTCGGAATAAGCGTTGCGGACCCGGGGGCAGTACCCGGCGCCTCCACCAAATCCCCGTCTGGGCGGCCCCGTGCCGTTTGGCTCGGTTCATGGGGGCGAAACAGGATCGACGCGCGTGGTAAAGGACCGCTTTTCGCTCGGCATGGTTCCGCCGTTATCGGGCCGTATGATAGTTGCGAACGACAACTATGCTGAGGCTCGCCTGGCTGCTTAATGCAGCTCGGTAACCTCGATTAATCCGTTGCGGTTTGCATCGTAACGTGGGGCTCGCGGGCCGCCTAGCAACAGAAGGCTCGCACCCACTCCCGTTCCCCAGCCCCGGCATTTTTCCCTTGAAGCCCGACAGGACCGTGGTGTTCATTGGCCGGACGTCCAATGCTCGGGATCCCGATGGCTGACGATCTTTTCCGATACGACCTGATGGTCGAGACGGCCCTGCGCGGGGTGGTGCGCGATGCCTTGAAGCGAGCCGCCGAACGCGGTCTGCCGGGCAATCACCACTTCTACATCACCTTCAAGACGCGGGCGCCGGGGGTGCGGATCCCCGACTACCTGGTCGAACGTTATCCGGATGAGATGACGATCGTGTTGCAGTTCCAGTTCTGGGATCTGGAGATCGACGAGGAGAAGTTCGCGGTCACGCTGAGCTTCAACGACATCCGCGAGCCGCTGACGATTCCGTTCGAGGCGCTCACCGGTTTCGCCGACCCGTCGGTTCAGTTCGGACTGCAGTTCCAGCAGACGGCCAACGGCGATGCGCCGAAGGACGATGACGACCCCGAGGGCGGCGACGCCAACGAGGAAGCGGAAGAGACGCCCGACGAGGCCGGAGGAACCGGCGAGGTCGTTTCACTCGATCAGTTCCGCAAGAAAAAATAAGACCTAGCCATGCCGGTGCCGACCGGTTCGGCACCTGTGCGATGCCGCAGACCGGAGAGGATGCCCCTATGGCGGAGTTCGACTTCACCGAGATGTTCCCGCTCGGCCCGGATACGACCGAGTACCGCAAACTGACCGGCGACCATGTCGGCGTCGAAACGCTCGGCGGCCGCGAGGTCGTCACCGTCCAGCCCGAGGCGCTGACCCTGCTGGCGGAGCAGGCCTTCATGGACATCTCCCACCTGCTGCGGCCGGCCCACCTGCAGCAGCTCCGCGCCATTCTCGACGACCCGGAGGCTTCGGAGAACGACCGCTTCGTCGCCTACGACCTCCTGAAGAACGCGTCGATCTCCGCCGGCGGCGTGCTGCCGATGTGCCAGGACACCGGCACCGCCATCGTCATGGGCAAGAAGGGACAGAACATCTTCACCGGCTTCGACGACGAGATGGAGCTGGCCCGCGGCATCCAGAACACCTACGTGAACCACAACCTGCGCTACAGCCAGTTGGCGCCGCTGACGATGTTCGAGGAGAAGAACACCGGCACCAACCTGCCGGCGCAGATCGAGCTCTATGCGGACAAGGGCGACGCCTACAAGTTCATGTTCGTGCAGAAGGGCGGCGGGTCGGCCAACAAGTCCTTCCTGTTCCAGCAGACCAAGGCGGTGCTGAATCCGGACGGCCTCGAGAAGTTCCTGGACGAGAAGATCCGTACGCTCGGCACGGCGGCCTGCCCGCCCTACCACCTGGCGGTGGTCATCGGCGGCACCTCGGCCGAGTTCGCGATGAAGACGGTCAAGCTCGCGTCGTGCAAGTATCTGGACAACCTGCCGACCCAGGGGTCCGACAGCGGCCACGCCTTCCGCGACCTGGAATGGGAGGCGAAGATCCTGGAGATGACCCGCAACATGGGCATCGGCGCCCAGTTCGGCGGCAAATACTACTGCCACGACGTCCGCGTCATCCGACTGCCGCGCCACGGGGCGAGCGTGCCGATCGGCATCGGCGTGTCCTGCTCGGCCGACCGCCAGGCCTTCGCCAAGATCACCCGCGACGGCGTGTTCCTGGAGCGGCTGGAGACCGATCCGGCGCAGTACCTGCCGGACATCGACGAGGCGGCCCTGACCGCCGACGCGGTCGAGATCGATCTGACCCGGCCGATGAGCGAGATCCGCCAGACCCTGTCGCAGTATCCCATCAAGACCCGCGTTTCGCTGACCGGGCCGATGATCGTCGCCCGCGACATCGCGCACGCCAAGCTCAAGGAGCTGATCGACGCCGGCAAGCCGCTGCCGGACTACGTCAAGAACCACCCGATCTACTACGCCGGCCCGGCCAAGACGCCGGAGGGCTATGCCTCGGGGTCATTCGGGCCGACCACGGCCGGGCGCATGGACAGCTACGTCGACCCGTTCATGGCCGCCGGCGGCAGCTTTGTCACGCTTGCCAAGGGCAACCGCTCGCCGGTCGTGCGCGAGGCGTGCCACAAGCATGGCGGCTTCTATCTCGGCTCGGTCGGCGGCGCCGCCGCCAAGCTGGCGCTGAACTCGATCAAGAAGGTCGAGGTCCAGGAGTTCCCGGAGCTCGGCATGGAGGCGATCTGGCGCATCGAGGTGGAGAAGTTCCCGGCCTTCATCGTCGTCGACGACAAGGGCAACGACTTCTTCAAGAACATCTGAGCCGCCGATGGCCGACCCCGCCTTCGCCGCCGTCCCGATCCTGCGGATCTTCGACGAGGCGAAGGCGCTTGCCTTCTATCGCGACTGGCTCGGCTTCACCGTCGACTGGCAGCACCGGTTCGAGCCGGGGACGCCGCTCTACATGCAGGTCTCGCGCGGCGGGATGATCCTGCACCTGAGCGAGCACCATGGCGACTGCACGCCGGGCTCGACCGTGTTCGTCAACACATCGGATCTCGCCGGTTTCCACGCCGAGATCACGGCCCGGGACTATCCGTTCAACCGACCCGGCCTCGACCCGGCCCCCTGGGGCGGGCGGGTGATGGAGGCGACGGATCCGTTCGGCAACCGGCTGCGGTTCTGGGAAGACGCGGAAGCCTGAGTGGTCAGACCCGGGTCTTGCTGTCCAGCTTGAGGGCTTCGGCCAGATCGAGAATGCTCGACAGGTCCGCGAAGACCCGCTCGACCGACTCCGGGGCGCACAGGGTCTTGCCGTCGCCGATCTCGAAGGGATCGGACCGCGTGTCGAACAGCAGCGTCAGGTGGCTGTCGACGCAGACGAAATGGGCGGCGTCGCAGCCGATGATCCCGGTCATCTCGACAAGCCGCTCCATGAACGCGGGGGTGAGCAGATAGCGGGCGCCCACCTGATCGGTGGCGTACACCGTGAACCTCGCCTCGAACTCCGCCGATTCCAGATCGACCGGTTGGAAATCCGGCCGCTCATCCGTCCCGATCCAGACCGGTCCCGTGGCTTTGCGGAAGAATGTCCGGCGGCCGATGCCGACCAGATCGCCGCCGATCGTCTTCCGCGTCGGCGCGATGCGGACAACCAGCCCTTCGAACGGCGTGTTCTGATCGCGCACGTCGGGCCCGTACTGGCTGACTACCAGATCCCAGACATCGACGGCATAACCGTCACCGTCCCTATGCAGCCCTTCGGACCAGTGAGACTGTTCCGGTTCGTAGGGCAGCATGCCAGCATCGCGCAGATCCGCCCTCGCGGCGGCCGCCGCGGCGCCGGCCGCGTCCGGGAGATAGGTGAAACCGAGAAACCCGGCGATATCGGAAACGACCTGCTTCTCGATCGCCTTCGCCTTGGCCACCCGTTCGGCCGGTTGCCCGGATCCCGTCACCGCCCCGATGACGAACATGACGATGATACCGAGGAAAAAGACCGGAAACACCATGAGGGGGTGGATCGTCGCGGAGCCCAGGACCACCAGGATGAACCCGCCGAAGAACGTCGCCGCGTGAATGTAGCGTTTTCGATAGTCCGGCCTGTCACGCCCCTCATAGGTGGCGTCCAGCGCCTGGATCTTCGGCCAGAGGGTCCCCCGCACGAAGGCCCGCGCGCCTTTCAGCCACGGCCGGTCCTCGGCGATGGAGGGAGGTCGGCCGGCCGGCATTTGACCACGCCCGGTCACCCGAAATGCCTGGCGACGTCCACCGCGTCCCGGGTTGCGTCGTCGGTCTCGAAATACGGCAGCGGCAGCGATCCCATCTGCGGGGCGAGGATGTTCCCCGGGAAGGTCTGGATGACGTTACGGTGCTGCATGACCGAGGCATTGTAGTAGCGCCGGGCGGCGGCGATGTTGCCTTCGACCTCCTCCAGGGTTTCCTGCACCCGCGTCATGCTCTCGTCGGATTTGAGCTCCGGATACGACTCGGCCAGGCTGAACAGCTGGCGGAACTCGGATTGCAGGGCGCGCTCCGTCTCCAGATGGGACGCGACCTCCGCGGCCCGGGTCTTGTCGTAGGGCGCCGATGCCCTGGCCCGCAGCTCCGTCACACGTTCGAGGAGCGCGGCCTCGTGACTCATGAACCTCCTGGCCGTGGCGACCACCTGGGGCACGAGATCGTGACGCTTGCGCAGTTGCACATCGACCGAAGCGAGCGCCTGCTCCGCCTCATTTCGGGTCACGACGATGCGGCTGTGGGTCCGGTAGACGACGAAGACGCCGATCAGGACGAACACGCCCAGCGCGACCAGGGTTGGCGTGTCCATTCCATTTCTCCGACAGGGGTCCGGTGCGCCAGTATAGTCGGCCCGACGAACACCGATCCAGAGACCCGGAATGTGTGATATCCCGCTTTGCATCGACGGCCCGCAGGACGCCGACGTCACCCTCGTCCTTGCCCACGGCGCCGGCGCCCCGATGGACAGCCCGTTCATGGCCGCGATGGCGGAACGCATCTCCGCCCGTGGGCATCGGGTGGCGCGCTTCGAGTTCGACTATATGGCGGAGCGACGCCGCACCGGCCGCAGGCGCCCGCCGGAACGCCAGCCGGCCTTGCTGAAGCAGTGGCGGCGGGTGATCGAGGCGCTCGGCGGGCCGTCCGCCGTGACGATCGGCGGCAAGTCGATGGGCGGGCGGATGGCATCGCTGATCGCGGCGGAACTGCCGGTGCGCGGCTGTCTCTGTCTCGGCTACCCGTTCCACCCGCCGGGCAAACCAGACCGCCTGCGCACCGATCACTTCGCCTCCCTGCTCTGCCCGACCCTGATCGTCCAGGGCAGCCGCGACCCGTTCGGCACCCGCGACGAGGTGTCCGCCCTGGCACTCCCGGACGCGGTGGCGGTGACGTGGATCGAGGACGGGGATCACGACCTGAAGCCGCGCAAGTCCAGCGGACTGACGACCGACGCGGCCTGGAACGAGGCAGCGGAAGCGGCGGATCGGTTTCTTCGGTCGCCGTCTGTCGGCTGACCTGAACCCGAGAGAGCCGAGGCGTCCCTGGTGGAAGGGCAATCCTGACGGGAGGGCAGTCGCTCAGCGCGGCAGAATCGCCTCAACGTCGCGCGGATCGAGACCGACGGCCTCGACCTCCTCGCGCGTGACCAGGATGGACGCGTTCGTGGACGGCAGTTCGCCGATCAGGCCGGCAACCGGTCCCGCGGAACGGGCGTCGCGGGTGGTGATCCAGCCAAGCACGCCGCCGACGATCGGCGGGCCGGCCACGAAGGCCATCCAGAAAAACGCAATCAACGCGAACCGCGCCGCACCGGCGGCACGCTCTGCGATGGAGTCCTGTTGATCGGTCCAGGTGTCAACCGCCATGGGCTCGCTCCCCACGATAGAGCCGGTGGTTACTACTGGACGCTAAGCATACGCGCCGGGCGTAAAAATTCAATTAACGAGAGGGACCGCTTATTTCACCGTACGTAGCGGCCCGTTCAATCAAATTTATCGCGATTATGGATGCAGATTTTCTCTATGTCTCTCAGTGTATTTAGAGAGTTTTTTGATCAAATATTCCGCGTCCTCTTCCGAGAACCCCTCCTCGTCTGCGTCGAAGGTCGTCAGCACCCGTTCCAGGACGGTCTCGGCAAATCGGGCGCGCGCATCCGGTGCGTCGACCATCTCAGTGCTCCGGGCAACATCGACGGCGGCCCGCAGAATGATCCGGTCGTGCTCGCTCAGTCCGGCCTTCGTCGCCAGCGACCGCAATCCCTTGCCGCCATCATCGTTGACCAGCAGATCGGCATTACGGAACGGAATGTCGGCCCGCACCGCCAGGCCCGCGGCGACGAAGGCCAGGTCCCCGGTACAGGCCGCGCGCAGCAGGATCGAGTCGGTCAGCCGGCCGTTGCGGGCCATCTCGCGCACCAGATCCTCGACTCTCTGGGAGGGGCCGTCGTCCGAGACCAGAGACAGCGTCGCGCGCTCGCGCCCCTCCAGCACAAGATCGGCCGCCATGTCCGGCGAGATCTCGTGACGGCTCACCAGCTCGTCCCTCAGCTTCTCCGACACAAGACTGACAAGCCGCTCGGCGACGCCGACCGGCAGTGTGGAGCGCGCCACCATCGGCTCCTGCAGGCGCGGGCTATCCCCGAACCGGTCCAAGGCGCGGCCGAGCGCCGGTTCGTCGAGCGCCGCCCCCGGATTGGAGACCACGGCCACCACGACATCCTCGTTGCCGCGCTCGACCAGGGCGCCGGCAACCACCTGGGAGACCTCGTCCCGGTTGGCGATCGCCAGCTGCTTGTCGGAATCGCCCTCCTCCACGAGGGCGACCAGGTCGCCGTCGGTCAGAACGACGCTGTCGCTGATGATCGGCAGGGAAACGTCGGCCACGTCGCGCGCCAGCTTCATGGCGACGTCGTGCGGCAGGCCCACCGACTGGCGGACGGCGTCCGCCAGGTTGCGCCGGACCTGCTGCTCGACGTCGCCGGCCAGCTTGCGGACGATGTCGAGGGCGATGTCGCGCTCCCTGTCGCCCATATCCGGACTGTCGATCGAGCGGCCGATCGCATCGGCCACCTCCGCCCGCGCGTCCGGCGCGGTCGATCTGGTCAGCTTGGCCATCAGTTCGGCCAGGGTCGGTGCGGCGCCGTCACCCGTCATCGGACGACCCTCCTCGAAGTGGTAGTCTCGAGGCGATCATAGCAGCGTTTCGCTCGCAACGCTGTGATTCCGCGCCTCAGTCCCGAACGATCATGACCGAGCAGTTGGCGTGGCGCACAACACGGGCGGCATTGGGGCCAAGCAGGAAATCCGACAGCTCAGGTCGGTGGGAGGCCATGATGATCAGCCCGCACCGCGTCTGCTCCGCCGCCTTGACGATCTCGTTGTAGATCGTGCCATGGGCGACGATGTGCTGAACCTTGACCTCGGACGGGACCGCTTGCTCGCAGTAGGCGTGCAGACGCTCGCGCGCCGTTTCCATCGCCTGATGCTCGAAATCGGCCGGAAAGAAGCCGGCCACGATGCTGGAGTTGAACTCCGGAACGACGGTCACGACATGCAGCCGCGCCCCGAAGGCCTTGGCCTGCTCGACCGCGATCCCGACCGCCTTCTCCTGGGTTTCCGGGGACGCCAGGTCGACCGCCAGCAGAATATCCGAGAACATCGCTCCCTCCCTCAGAACGCCGGCACGTCGGTGCGGCGACGCTGCAGGACGATCACCAGCGCCAGCAGCAGCAGGGCCGGAAGGTAGAACACCTCCTTCGGCATCCGCTCCGCCTCGACCCGGATCTCGGCGATGTGCACCGGATCGTCGCCGTAGAAATCGAAGCCGCCGAGCTTCTGGCCCGGAACACTGCCCGCCGGCCCGGGCCGGAACGGCTCCTCCAGCTTGGCCATGCCGTCCTCGATCATCACCAGAAGATCGGCATCCTGCAGACGCTGCTCGCCGGCGCCCGCCGCACCGAGCGGCAGCATCAGCGTCGTCTCCGCCGTCGTGTCGGGATCGTTGAAGTCCGGTCCCCGGATGACCAGGCGCAGTTCCCCGTCGTCAGGCACCTCGCCGGCGAGGGTGACCACCTCGGTCGGATCGACCGTCCGGTAGGGCTCCTGCACCATGTCGAGCCAGAATCCTGGCCGGAACAGGGTGAAGGCGATCAGCAGCAGAGCCACCGCCTCCCACGCCTTGTTCTTGGCGAAGAAGTACCCCTGGGTCCCGGCGGCGAACAGCAGCATCGCTATCGTCGCTACGAAGAAGACGAAGACCGCCTCCAGCGGGGTGACGTCGATCAGCAGCAGGTCGGTGTTGAAGATGAACAGGAACGGCAGCGCCACCGTGCGCAGCGAGTAGTAGAAGGCGGTGAAGCCGGTCTTGATCGGATCGGAGCCGGAGATCGCGGCCGCCGCGAACGAGGCGAGCCCGACCGGCGGCGTCACGTCGGCCATGATCCCGAAGTAGAACACGAACAGGTGGACCGCGATCAGCGGCACGATCAGTCCGTTCTGCGCCCCGACCTCGACCACCACCGCGGCCATCAGCGACGAGACCACGATGTAGTTGGCGGTCGTCGGCAGCCCCATGCCCAGGATCAGGCTGAAGATCGCAACCAGCACCAGCATGGCCATCAGGTTGCCGCCCGACAGGAACTCGATGAACGAGCCGACCACCTGATGGGCGCCGGTCAGCGAGATCGTGCCGACGATGATGCCGGCGGCGCCGGTCGCCACCGCGATGCCGATCATGTTGCGGGCGCCCGCGATCAGCCCCTCGATGATGTCGCTGAACCCGGCCGCGAATTCGGCGGCCAGGTCGCCGGCGCCGCGCAGCGCCGCCTTGATCGGACGCTGGGTGATGACGATGAACAGCATCGCCACCGTCGCCCAGTAGGCGGACAGGCCCGGCGACAGCCGCTCGATCATGAGGCACCAGACCAGCACGACGATCGGCAGCAGGTAGTACAGGCCGGACATGACCGTCGGCTTGACCTCGGGCAGAGTGCCCACCGGGGCGTCGGGATCGTCCAGTTCGAGATCGGGGAACCGCGAGGCGGCCCAGATCAGCGCGACGTAGACGACGACGAAGCCGATGCACACGGCATAGAAGGTGGCGTCGCCGAACACGTCCTTGGTCCAGCCGAGCGCGTAGTAGACGACGGCTGCCGGGATCGCGACGGCGAGGAAACCGGTCAGCACGCCGAGCAGGCTCTGGACCACGGTCTTCGGCCCGCCGGGCTTCGGCAGCCCCTCCATCCCGGCCTTCAGGGCCTCCAGATGGACGATGTAGAGCAGGGCGATGTAGGAGATCGCGGCCGGCAGGATGGCGTGCTTGACCACGTCCAGATAGCTGACGCCGACATACTCGACCATCAGGAAGGCGGCCGCGCCCATGACCGGTGGCATGATCTGTCCGTTCACCGAGGAGGCGACCTCGACGGCGCCGGCCTTGTCGCCGGAGAAGCCCACCCGCTTCATCAGCGGAATGGTGAAGGTGCCGGTGGTCACCGTGTTGGCGATCGAGGAGCCGGAAATCAGGCCGGTCATCGCCGAGGACACCACAGCCGCCTTGGCCGGGCCGCCGCGCAGGTGGCCGAGCAGAGCGAAGGCGACCTTGATGAAGTAGTTGCCGGCCCCCGCCTTATCCAGCAGCGAGCCGAACAGCACGAACAGGAAGACCATGGAGGCGGAGACGCCGAGCGCCACGCCGAACACGCCCTCGGTCTGCATCCAGAAGTGCCACATGGCCTTGCCGTAGGAGGCGCCCTTCCACTGGATCACCTCCGGGATGAACGGCTGGTCGCCGAAGAAAACGTAGGTCAGGAACACCGAGGCGACGATCACCAGCGGCAGGCCAAGCGCGCGGTAGGTGCAGATCAACACCAGCGCGATGCCGATGGTCGAGACCACGAGGTCGCCGGTGGTCGGCAGGCCGGCGCGCAGGGCGATCTCGTTCTTGAAGACGATGAGGTAGAGGCAGGCCGCCGCACCGAGCAGCGCCAGCCCCCAGTCGTACCAGGGCACGCGATCACGCGGCGACGACTTGAAGAGCGGATAGGACATGCAGGCCAGCACGAAGGCGAAGGCCAGATGGATCGCCCGCGCCTCGTCGGAATTGAAGACGACGTTGATGCCTGTGAGGTCCTGCAGAATGAAGGGCAGGTTGGACGCGTAATAGAGCTGGAAGAGCGACCAGGCGAGCGCCAGGCCGGCAAGCAGCTTACCGACGACGCCGTGCGGGTTGCGGTTGCCGGTGTCGGTCGAGGCGACGAGGTCGTCGAGATCGACCGCTTTCGATGAGGTTGACTGGTCGCTCATGATCCCCCCGATCTGGCTGAGCGGACCCGCGATCGGGTCTGGACGCCTAACTGTCTAACGAATAGCGGAACAAAGGACCGGGAGGGGACATCCGCCCCCTCCCGGCACCGGGATCACATCAGGCCCAGTTCCTTGTAGGCCTTCGCCGCGCCCGGATGCAGCGGGGCGGACAGCGAGTCCTTGATCATCTCTTCGGCCTTGAGGTTGCCGAAGGCCGGGTGCAGCTTGCGGAAGTCGTCCAGGTTGCCGAGCACCGCCTTGGCGACGACATAGGCGACCTCGTCGGCGACCGCGGCCGAGGAGACGAAGGTGGCGCCGACACCGAAGGTGACGGTGTCGTTCGGGTTGTTCGGGTACATGCCGCCCGGGATCACCGCCTTGCGGTAGTAGGAGTTGTCGGCGACCAGCTTGTCGATCGCCGCGTTGTCGGCGTTCACCAGCACGGCATCACAGGTCGACACGGTCTCCGACGTCAGAGCTGACGGATGGCCGACCAGCCAGAAGTAGCTGTCGATCTTGTTGTCGCAGAGCGCCTGACCGGTCTCGGCCGACTTCAGCTCGGAGGCCAGCTTCAGATCCGACCGCTGCCAGCCGAGCGCAGCCTCCATCACGTCCCAGGTGCCGCGGGTGCCCGAACCGGCGTTGCCGATGTTCACGCGCTTGCCCTTGAGGTCGTCGATGTTGGTGATGCCCGCGTCGCGGCGCGCCAGGATGGTGACCGGCTCGGCATGCACCGAGAACATGGCCCGCAGATCCTTGAACGCCCCGGCGTCCTCGAACTTCGAGGTGCCGTTGTAGGCATGGTACTGCCAGTCGGACTGGGCGACGCCGAACTCGAGTTCGCCGGCGCGGATGGTGTTGATGTTGTAGATCGAGCCACCGGTCGACTCGACGGAGCAGCGGATGCCGTGCTCCTTGCGGTTGCGGTTCACCAGCCGGCAGATCGCTCCGCCGGTCGGGTAGTACACGCCGGTCACACCGCCGGTGCCGATCGAGATGAACTGCTGATTCTGGGCCGAGGCCGGGGTCGTGTCACCGGCGACGAAGGCGCCGGCGCCGAGCGCCACGGCGAAAGTTGTGGCGAGAAGCCGCTTCATATGAAGTCCTCCTAAGACTCTCCCGTTGATGATTCTTTCGACCCGGCGATCTCCGCTGGGGCCTCCGTCCGGGCCCCGCCGGTTCGCGTTTCCCGCTCCCCACAGGACATCGCCGTGGTCCAAGGGTCGTAACCCTTGGCCGTACTATGGCGGGGCCGTTCACGATACGTCAACAAAGCCGTGCACCGGCGGCATGAGCAGACTGCGGCCGGTTTCAAGGGGATGGATGGTTAGGGTCCGCTAACCTTGTGGGATGATCGCCCCGGTTGTCCCGTTGTGCGGCGCCCTGACGCATTGGCCTCGCGCGGCGGCGCGCCACTTCCCTGGCATGACCCCGTCGCCCCGTCCGCCGCTGCCGTCCGTCCGCGTGTACTACAACGGCGCCTGCCCCGTGTGCCGCGCGGAGATCAACCACTACCGACGGCTCGCCGAACGCCACGGCATTTCGACCCTCGCCTGGACCGACATCACCGCGCGGGCGAACACGCTGGCGCCGTGGGGTATCGACGACGACGCCGTCATCCGCCGCCTGCACGTGGTCGACGCCGACGACCGTCTGCTCTTCGGGGTCGACGGCTTCATCGAGGTCTGGGCCCGGCTGCCGAGATACGGCTGGCTGGCCAGGCTGGCGGCACGCCCCTGGATCCGGCCCGTGGCCGAACTGCTCTACGAGCGGATGCTGGCGCCGGCCCTCTACCGATGGAACAAGGCGACGGGCCGGGTGCCGCCTGCACCAACGGCTGTGTAGCCCCCGCCTCTACGCCGCCAGCGCCGCGTCCACCGCGTCGCCCAGCTTCTCCACCAGTTCGGCGATGTGGCTCTGGTCGATGATGAAGGGCGGGGCGACCAGCACGTGGTCGCCGCGCCGGCCGTCGATGGTGCCGCCCATCGGGTAGCACATCAGCCCGCGCGCCATGGCCTCCCGCTTGACGACCGCGTTCAGCTTGCGTGCCGGGTCGAATGGTTCCTTGGTCGACCGGTCCGCCACCAGTTCGATGCCGAGGAACAGGCCCCGGCCCCGGATGTCGCCGACATTGGCGTTGTTGCCGAACCGCGCCTCGAGCGCCCGGCGCAGCGCCTCCCCCTGGGTCTTCACGTTGGCCAGCAGGTTCTCGTCGCGGATCGTCTCCTGCACCGCGAGGCCGGCGGCGCAGGCGGCCGGGTGACCCATATAGGTGTGGCCGTGCTGGAAGAAGCCGCTGCCGTCGCGAATCGCCTCGAAGATCCGGGCCGCGACCAGCACCGCGCCGATCGGCTGGTACCCCGCGCCGAGGCCCTTGGCGATGGTCATCAGGTCCGGGGCGACCCCATCCTCCTCGCAGGCGAACAGGTGGCCGGTGCGTCCCATCCCGCACATCACCTCGTCGAAGATCAGCAGCACGCCGTGACGGTCGCAGATCTCTCGAACCTTCTTCAGATAGCCCGGCACGGCGGGGACGGCGCCGGCGGTGGCGCCGACCACCGGCTCGCAGATGAAGGCGGCGACAGTCTCGGGGCCGGCGGCCCGGATCGCCGCCTCCAACTCGTCGGCCACCCGCTGGCCGTATTCGACCTCGCTCTCGTCGTCGCGCCGGTCGCGATAGGCGTAACAGGGGGCGACGTGGTCGGCGTCGATCAGCATCGGGCGGAACTGCTCGCGCCGCCACTCGTTACCGCCGACCGCAAGCGCGCCCAGCGTGTTGCCGTGGTAGCTCTGGCGCCGGGCGATGATCTTGTGACGATCGGGCTGGCCGATCTCGATGAAGTATTGGCGCGCCATCTTCAGCGCCGCCTCGACCGCCTCGGAGCCGCCCGAGACGAAGTAGACCATGTCGAGATCGCCTGGCGCCTTCTCGGCGAGGTAGGCGGCCAGCTTTTCCATCGGCTCGTTGGTGAAGAAGCCGGTATGGCCGTAGGGAATGGCGTCGAGCTGCTGCTTGATCGCCTCGATCACCCGCGGGTGGCTGTGTCCGAGGCAGGACACCGCCGCCCCGCCGGAACCGTCGAGGTAGCGCTTGCCGTCGGCGTCGACGATATAGACCCCATCGCCCCTGACGGCGACCGGCGGGACGACGCGGGCGTTGCGGTGGAAGACGTGGCTCTTGCGCTCTGACATGGGTCGGCTCCTCGGCGGGGACCTCGTATCGAACGCCCGCCGACCGGTCGTCGTCAAGCGCGCGAACGCGCCGCGGTCGCCGACCGGATGCCGCGCTGCGCGACCGGTGCGCCGTCCCCCACGCCGTGCTTGGCGTCGGCGCCATGGGCGTGGATACTTCGGCGATGATTCTCTTCTCGCAACGCCATTCGCCGTTCGCCCGAAAGGCCGAGGTCGCGCTGCTCGAGACCGGTCTGCGCAAGGTCGAGGTCCGGCACCTGGCCGCGCACATCTCGCCGGAGGACGAGCCGGCCTATGCCGAGAACCCGCTGAACGCCGCCCCGCTGCTGATCCTGGAGGACGGGCGCGGCGTGTTCGACAGCGACGAGATCTGCTTCTACGTGGACGAGTTCTCCGGCGGCGCCCTGATCCCCCGCCAGGAGCCGGCGCGCCAGGAGATCCTGACCCTCCAGACCCTCGCCTCCGGCATGTGCGAGCTCGGCAAGGACCTGCGCTGGGAGATCCAGCAGAACGACATGGGGATCAGCGTTCCCGGCCTGCGCGAGGACCTCCTGGCCCAGCTCGCCGCCGCCTACGACATCCTCGAGAACGGCCCCGTCCTGGGCAGGATCGCGGCGGACGAGACCGCCGATCTCGGCACGATCGCGCTGGCGACGGCGCTGGACTGGCTGTCGTTCCGCTCGATCGACCTGCTGGTCCCCCCGCACCCGAACCTGGTCTGGTGGCTGGACGAGTTCCGCGAACGGCCGTCCATGACCACCACCGAGTACGAGGACCTGTCGGAGTTCTGAGGGCGCGCCGCCCGTCCCGCCACGCGGTGGGCGACGGCCAGCCGTTCTCAGCCGTTCAGGGCGCGCCAGACCGTCTCGGGAGTCGCCGGCATGTTGATGTGGCGGCCGCCGAGCGCGTCGGACACCGCGTTCATCACCGAGCCCAACGCGCCGGCGCAGCCCGCCTCGCCGCAGCCCTTCGCCCCGACCAGGTTGGTGGTGCAGGGCACCGGGTGGCTGTCGTAGCGGAACATCGGCGCGTTGTCGGCCCGCGGCATGGCGTAGTCCATGAACGAGCCGGTGACGAGCTGACCGCTGTCGTCGTAGCGCACATGCTCCATCAGTGCCTGACCGATGCCCTGGACGATGCCGCCATGGGCCTGGCCCTCGACCAGCATCGGGTTCACCACCACGCCGAAATCGTTGACCATGGAATAGCGGACCACCTCAACAACGCCGGTATCCGGGTCGATCTCCACCTCCGCCACATGGCAGCCGTTGGGAAAGGCCGAGGGACCCGTCTCGTGCGCCAGGCTCACGTCCAGCTTCTGGGGCAGGTCGTCGGGCAGTTCCAGCCCGCCGCGGATCCGGTCCGCCAGATCCATGATGCCGATGGTGCGGTCGGTGCCGGCGACGGTGAAGGCGCCGTCGGAGAACTCGATGTCGGCGACCGCCGTCTCCAGCACGTGGGCGGCGATCTGCCGGCCGTTCTCCACCATCACGTTGGCCGCCTCGACGATCGCCCCGCCGGAGGACATCATCGATTTCGAGCCGCCGGTGCCGCCGCCGACGATCAACTCGTCGCTGTCGCCCTGCAGCAGGCGGATGCGGTCGAACGGAATGCCGGTGCGCTGGTGCAGAAGCTGCGCGAAGGGGGTCCAGTGGCCCTGGCCGTAGTCCAAGGTGCCGGTGATGATCGTCACCGTGCCGTCCTCCTCGAAGCGCAGGCCGCCCATCTCCTTGCCCGGAGGGCCGGTGACCTCGAGGTAGTCGCTCATGCCGATGCCGCGCAGTTTGCCGCGCGCCTTCGACTCCTCCCGGCGGGCCGCGAAGCCGTCCCAGTCGGCGAACGCCACCGCCTTCTCGAACACCGCAGGAAAGTCGCCGCTGTCGTAGGTCATGCCCGACGGTGCGCGATAGGGGATCTGCTCCGGGCGGATCTGGTTGCGCCGGCGGATCTCCAGGCGGTCGATGCCCATCTCCCGGGCCGCGGTCTCAAGCAGCCGCTCGACGTAGTAGTTCGCCTCGGGCCGGCCGGCGCCGCGATACGGCCCGATGGTCGAGGTGTTGGTGAACACGCACTTGGTGTTGATGTCGACGACCGGCGTCCGATAGACGCTGATGAGGTTCTTGACCGCGTTGAGGGTCGCCGGCTGCGGGCCGACCGGGCTGAGGTAGGAACCGACATCCGCATGGGCATGGGTGCGCAGGGCGAGGATATGGCCGTCCGCGTCGAAGGCCATTTCCGCCGTCACCACGTGGCCGCGCCCCTGATGGTCGGAGACGAAGGCGCCGCTGCGCTCGTCCAGCCATTTCACCGGCCGGGCGAGCTGTCTGGCGGCGTGCAGCAGCGGGAAATATTCGGGATACGGCCCGGCCTTCATGCCGAACGAGCCGCCGACATTCTTGGTGATGACACGGACCTTGTCGGTCGGCACCTTGAGGACGGCGTTGGCGAGCACGTTGCGCAGGCCGAAAGCGCCCTGGCTGCCGGCGATGAACGTGTACCTGTCCTCCGCCGGGTCGTAGTCGGCGATCGCCGACCGCGGCTCCATCGAGGCGACGACGACCCGGTTGTTCACCAGGGTCAGCCTGGTGGTGTGCGCGGCCTCGGCGAAGGCCTTGTCCGCCGCCTCCGCGTCGCCGTAATGGTAGTCGAGGCAGACGTTGTTCGGCACGCCGTCGTAGAGCTGGGGCGCGCCGTCCTGCGCCGCCGCCACCGGATCCGTGACCGCCGGCAGCTCGTCGATGTCGACCACGACCAGCTCCGCCGCGTCCCGGGCCTGGGTCGGCGTCTCGGCGACCACCATCGCCACCGGATCGCCGACGAAGCGCACCCGATCAACCGCCAGCCCCGGGCGCGGCGGCTTGTGCATGTCCGAGCCGTCGCGGTTCTTGAACGGCACGATGCAGGGAATGCCGCCGAACCCGTCCAGGTCCTTCGCCGTGTAGATCGCCAGGACACCGGGCATCGCCAGGGCGTCGTCGAGGTCGATGCCGCGGATGATCCCGTGTGGAATCTGGCTGCGGACGACGCAGGCGTGGGCCTGACCCTCCAGGTTGATGTCGTCCGTGTACTCGCCCCGCCCGGTCAGCAGGGTTGGATCCTCGCCGCGGGGAACCGGCTGGCCAACGCCGAACTTCATGGTCGCCAGATCGCTCTCGTGCAGGACGTTCATGTCCGCTTCCCTCTTCTGTTCGGTACGGTGGGGCCGGTCGTCGAGGCCGGTATGCTAGCCCAGGACGGCGTCGGGGAAACCCCGCCGTGCGGGAAACACACCGATGCGCCTAGCCCTGCTGCAGGGTCCACACCACGATCTGGCGGAACACCGCGCCGAGGGCCCCGTCGAAGGTGTCGACGATGTCGGCCATGCGATTGGTCGACGCCTGGCGGCGGATGCTGAAGTCGTTGGCGGCGATGATGATCCGCTGCGGCATCTGCACCAGCTTGACGTTGATCCGCACATGGACGGTGGGAACCTGGGCGCCGTCGAAATACTCGGCCTGGAACTCGCGGATCTCCACCTTCAGCGTGTAGTCGGAGCGGAAGCTCACCCCGTCACGGCCGACGCCGACGATGCGTCCGGAGTTCTCGAAAGACTCGATCAGCAGCCGCTGCACCATGTTCGGAGCGTCGTCCACCCACACCGCGCCGGCGTAGTAATCGAGCGTCAGCGGCTGGCGCGCGACGGCGATCCGGGCCGAGGACAGGCCGGCCGGCGCGGTCGGCCGCTCGATCGCGAGCTGCCAGGACGCCTGCGGCAGATCGACCGGAAACGTGCTCTTCGGCGTCAGGGTGTAGAGCTGCGGCGGCGGCTTGCCGATCGGCAGCTTGCCGCAACCCGCGAGCGCTCCCGTCAGTCCGGCGAACAGGAAGTGTCGGCGTGGCACCATGGTCATCATTCCGCCTCCACCCGGCCGTCGCGGCTGCCGAACAGGAACTGTGAGGGGTCGCGGTCGATCTGACGCATGACCCGGTCGACATTGGTGACCAGGACCCGCGCCTCGACCAGGAACTGGGTGAGCTCGTACAGCCCGGTATTCGAGAAGTCGCGCATGCCCGGCCGCGCCTCCGCCACCATGGCCTCGAGCTGACCGGCGGTCGCGGCGATCCGGTCGCTGGCGCCGCCGAGCGCGCGGGACAGCGCGGCCACCTCACCGTCGAGCCCGGCCGCCGCGCCGCGCACGGTCGCCATCGTCGCCGCCGTCTCCTCGACCAGCGTGGCGATCTCTCGGTCCAGGGTGGCGACCAGTGGCCGGATCTCGGCCGCCGTCCGCCGCAGGTCCTCGACACCGACCGACGCGCCGACGATGGCGGCGTCGATTTCGTCCGACCGGTTGACGATGGTGGTGCTGACGGCGGCGAGGTTGGTCAGCAGCGTTGTGAAGGCCTGCTGGTTGTCCTCGTTCAGGAAGGCCTGGGCGCGGGCGATGAGGACGACGAGCTGGTCGGCGATCTGCGGCGCGGTCTCGAACACCTGACTGAGCGCCGAGGAGCGCGACGGGATCAGCGGCAGGGGATCGTCGCGGCTGGCGACGACCTCTTCGGCGGCGGCGCTGCCGCCCTCGATCTGGATGTAGCCGATCCCGGTCAGCCCCTGGGCCTCCAGCACCGCGTACATGTCTCTCTTGATCGGAACGCCGGCATCGACCTCGACGACCACGCGGATCAGCTCGACATTGTCCGGATCGATCATAATGTCGGACACGGTCCCGACGGGCACGCCGCGGTAGCGCACCGGGCTGCCGGTGCTGAGACCGTCCACCGCACCCTCGAACTCGATGCGGAACGGTCGGGTCTCCTGATCCAGGCGAACGCCGCCGAACCAGATCGCCAGGAAGAGCCCGCCGGCGAGCAGCAGAATGGCGAATGCGCCAACGGTGACATAGGCGGCCCGCGTTTCCATGGGCTACCGCTCCGCCCCGGTCAGGGCCGGCGTCTCGAACGCCGCCCGCGCCCGCGGGCCGTGGAAATAGGTCTGGATCCAGGGATGCGGATGTCGGCCGAGCTCCGCCAGGGTTCCGACCACGATCCGCTTGTCGACCAGAACGGCGATGCGGTCGCAGATCCGCGCGAGGCTGTCGAGATCGTGGGTCACCATGACGACAGTGAGCCCGAGAGCGCGGCGAAGGTCCAGAATCAACTCGTCGAAATCCGACGCCCCGATCGGGTCGAGCCCGGCCGTCGGCTCGTCGAGGAACACCACCTCGGGGTCGAGTGCCAGGGCGCGGGCGAGGCCGGCGCGCTTCTTCATGCCGCCGGAAAGCTGCGAGGGGAACTTGCCGCAGGCGTCCGGCGGCAGGCCGACCAGCGCGACCTTCAGGCGCGACAGCTCGTCCATCAGCGCCGCCGGCAGGTCGCCGCGCTCGCGCATCGGTACCTGGATGTTCTGTCCGACGGTGAGCGCGCTGAACAGCGCCCCGTCCTGGAACAGCATGCCGAACCGCCCGGCCAGCGCCGCCGTCGAGGAGCCGTCCCAGCGCACCGGCTCGCCGAGCAGCGAGACCGCGCCCTCGGCCGGACGCTGCAGGCCGATGATGGTGCGCAGCAGTACCGTCTTGCCGGTGCCGGAGCCGCCGACCACGCCGATGATCTCGCCCCGCTTCACCGTCAGGTCGAGGCCGTCGTGCACGGTCTGGGCGCCGAAACGGGTGACAACGCCGCGCACTTCGATCGCCGGCGCCGACCGGTCCGGATCCGGACTCACAGCCCGAGCTCCGCGAAGGCGACCGCGAAGGCGGCGTCGAGGACGATGACGAGGAAGATCGATTCCACCACCGCCCGCGTCGTGAACCGGCCGACGCTTTCGGCGCTTCCTGTCACCCGCAAACCGTCGTAGCAGCCGACCAGGGCGATCACGAGGGCGAAGACAGGGGCTTTCAGCAGGCCGGTTCCGAAATCCCAGAAATCCACCGCTCCCTGCAGCTGGGTGAGGAACTGGGGGAAGGTCAGATCGAGCAGGAACAGCGCCACCACCGCGCCGCCGAGCAGACCGGCCGCGTCGGCCCAGACCGTGAGCAGCGGCATGACCAGGATCAGCGCGATCATCCGCGGCAGCACCAGCACCTCGATCGCCGACAGCCCCATGGTCTCCAGCGCATCGACCTCCTGATTCACCTTCATGGTGCCGATCTGCGCGGCGAAGGCGCTGCCGGAGCGTCCGGCGACAATGATCGCGGCGAGGAGGATGCCGATCTCGCGCAGCACCGAAACGCCGACCAGGTTGACCGTCAGGATCGTCGCCCCGAACTGCTTGAGCTGCAGGGCGCCCATGTAGGCGAGCACGACGCCGACCAGGAAACACAGCAGGCCCACGATCGGAAGCGCGTTGAGACCCGTCGCCTCCATCTGCGCGACCGTCGCGGTCAGACGCAGGCGCCACGGCCGCACCGCCACTCCCGCCAGGCTCACCAGGGTGAAGCCGAAGAAGCCGGCGAGGTCGCGCGCCACCCGCCCGCCATGAAGGACCGCGGCGCCGGCGCGTTCCAGCGCGGCCAGAAACGCATTGACCTCGTCAGGACGCAGCGGCGCGCCGGGGTCGGGCACGACCGCCTTCTCCAGGATTGGCCGGTAGGCGTCCGGCAGGTCGCGCAACTCCGCGGAAACGCCCCGGGCCTCGACCCGCTCCAGGGTCCGCCGGATGACCCACGCGCCGGCGCTGTCCAGACCGTCCAGCGCGGCGGCGTCGACCACCACCCGATCCGCCGGGCGTTCGGCCACCGCGCGCAACTCGCGGTCCAGGCGCTGCACCGTGTCCAGCGTCCAGCGCCCGGCCAGACGCAGGACCAGCGCGCCGCCATCGGCGTCGATCCTGAAAGGCTGTTCAGTCGTCGGACCCGCTTCGCTCACACGGCCTCGCCCACGCTTCCTCCCGCGGGAGGTCGCCCCGACGGAAATCATCCGCCCAGTCTAGTCGGATCCATCGCCCGCGAACAGGCGACCGCCCGATCCGGTACATTGCCGGTTGCCGGGACCGACCGGGGGTATACCCTGCCTCAGGACCACTCCGCCGAAACGAGTCCGGCGCCACAGAGGGAACCGTCATGACCGCCACACGTCGCTCCGCCCTTCGCCAGATCGCCTCGGGCGCGCTCGGTTGCGCCTGCTGCGCGACGCTCGCCCGCCCCGCCGCCGCTGCCGGCGACGCGCCATGGTCCTACGAGGGGGCGAACGGACCCGGCGCCTGGGGCGGCCTCGCGGACCGCTTCCAGGTCTGCTCCACCGGCGCCGCCCAGTCGCCGATCGATCTGGTCGCCCCGATAGCCGCGGAGATTCCGGCACCGGTTCTGGACTGGAAGGACGCCACCGGGAGCGTCGTGAACAACGGCCACACCATCCAGGTCAACCTCGCGGACGCCGGCGGGCTCTCCCTGAACGGCACCCGGTTCGAGCTCCTGCAGTTCCATTTCCACCACCCCAGCGAGCACCTGATCGACGGCAGGTCGGAGGCGATGGAGGTGCATTTCGTCCACGCCTCGGCGCTCGGCGACCTGGCGGTGGTCGGCGCGATGATCCGCCTCGGCGCCGAGAACCCGGCCCTCACGCCGATCTGGGACGCGATGCCGGACCACGCCGGCCAGGAGATCGACGGTGTCGCCGTGTCGCCCGCCGCCTTCCTGCCCTCCGATCCGGCGCAGTTCCGCTATGCCGGATCGCTGACCACGCCGCCCTGTACGGAGATCGTGAACTGGATCGCCTACAAGGCGCCGATCGAGGCCTCAGAGGCGCAGGTCGCCGCCTTCGCCAAGCTGTTCCCGATGAACGCCCGCCCGGTCCAACCGCTCCATCGCCGCTTCCTGCTGCTCGGAAACGGCTGAACCGGACGGATCCGAAGGGACCCGGCACCGCCCCTCTCCCCTTCTCACGGGGCGCGGATTCCTCTAAGTCAGAGCCGGTACGGCCCACAGACCGGAGGACGAGCCCCGTGGACCTCAAGGCGCATATTCGCGAGGTACCGGATTTCCCGAAGCCGGGGATCCTGTTCTACGACATCTCCACCCTGCTCGCCCATCCGCAGGCCTGGCAGGCGACGGTCAGCCGGCTCGCCGACGTCATCAGACCGTTCAAGCCCGACCTGCTCGCCGGGATCGAGAGCCGCGGCTTCCTCACCGCCGCCCCCCTTGCGCTGGAGCTCGGCCTCGGATTCCTGATGATCCGCAAGAAAGGCAAGCTGCCGGGACCGACCGTGCCCTACACCTACGACCTGGAATATGGCACCGACACGGTGGAGATCCAGGAGGGTGCCGTACAGCCGGGCCAGCGCGTGGTGATCCTCGACGACCTGCTGGCCACCGGCGGCACTCTGGAAGCCTCGGTCCAGCTTCTGCGCAAGGTCGGCGCCGATGTCGCGGGCGGCGCCTGCATCATGGAACTGACCTTCCTGAAGGGTCGCGACAAGCTCGACATCCCGTTCGAGAGCCTGCTGCAATACGACGACTGAGCATCGCTCGGTCGTCGTCCCGGACCCGATCCGGAACCATGCACCGAAGTCACAGCTCTCACCCACATATCTCTCTCCCCGGCCCTGTGCCGGGGCCCACGTTGGGAGAGAGCGGAGTTCCGACCGCGTCGCGCCGACCTCAGGGTAGGCCCCGGAACAAGTCCGGGGAGTGGGAGAGAGGAAAGAGGGAAAGAACTCCCCCGAGAATCTTGACCTTGCGTGATCTTGCGCGGGTGTCGTGCGCGCCCTATCCATGAAGTGACGCGGCGGTTCTGCTAGAGATCCGCCGCAACGGACACCCAAGGACACCCGCCTTCAGTCAACCGCCCGCGCTTCCCTGTGACGGCGCGGCGCATGGATGAGGAGAGAGCCCATGACCGCTTGCATCGTCGGATGGTCCCATCTGCCCTTCGGAAAGCGCCCGGAGGACGACGCCGAGAGCATGATCGTCCAGGTCGCCACCGCCGCCCTGGAAGACGCCGGGCTGACCCCGGACGAGATCGACGCGGTCTATCTCGGCCATTTCAACGGCGGCTTCGAGAAGCAGGACTTCACCGCCAGCCTCGTGTTCCAGGCCGACGACCGGTTCCGCTTCAAGCCGGCGACCCGGGTCGAGAACGCCTGCGCCACCGGTTCGGCGGCCGTACATCAGGGCATCAACCTGATCGAGGCGAAGAAGGCCAGGCGCGTGCTGGTGGTCGGCGTCGAGAAGATGACCGCGCTGGGCGGCAAGGAGATCGGCGACACCCTGCTCAAGGCCAGCTACCTCAAGGAGGAGGCCGGCATCGATGGCGGCTTCGCCGGCGTATTCGCGCAGATCGCCCAGGCCTATTTCCAGCGCCACGGCGATAACATGGACGCGCTCGCCCGCATCGCCGCCAAGAACCACAGGAACGGCGTGGCCAACCCCTACGCCCAGATGCGCAAGGATCTCGGCTACGAGTTCTGCCGGACCGAGAGCGAGAAGAACCCGTATGTCGCCGGCCCGCTGAAGCGCACCGACTGCTCGCTGGTCTCCGACGGGGCTGCCGCCATCGTGCTGACCGATGTCGACACCGCGCTGACCATGGACAAGGCGGTGATCTTCCGCGCCGCCCAGCAGGCCAGCGACTTCCTGCCGATGTCAAAGCGCGACATCCTGAAGTTCGAGGGTTGTTCGGTCGCCTGGAAGCAGGCGCTGGCCCAGGCTGGCGTGAGCCTCGACGACCTCTCCCTGGTCGAGACCCATGACTGCTTCACCATCGCCGAACTGATCGAGTACGAGGCCATGGGCCTCACGCCGGAAGGCCAGGGCAAGCGCGCCATCCTGGAGGGCTGGACCGAAAAGGACGGCAGGCTGCCGGTCAACCCGTCGGGCGGCCTCAAGTCCAAGGGCCACCCGATCGGCGCCACCGGCGTGTCGATGCATATCATGGCGTCGATGCAGGTGCGCGGCGAGGCCGGGGACATGCAGGTCAAGGACGCCAATCTGGCCGGCATCTTCAACATGGGCGGCGCCGCGGTCGCCAACTTCGTCTCGATCCTCGAGCCTTTGCGCTGATGACGGCGTTCGGTCGGGTCGAGGGGTACCGCATCCGCCAGGCCCGGCCGGACGAACTGCCCCTGCTGCCCGCCATAGAAACGGCGGCCGCGGAGCTGTTCCGCCAGTCGGCCTATCCCTGGATCGCCGACGAGCCGAACGGCATGGACATGGCCCTATTCGAGCGCTGTCAGGACACCTGGTGCCTGTGGGTGGCGACGGACGGGGCCAGCCTGCCGGTCGGCTTCGCCGCCTTCGCCCCGGAGGAGGGCCAGATCTGGCTCGGCGAGCTGTCGGTGCATCCGGACCACCACGGCCACCGGATCGGCGCGGCGATGATCGACAAGTCCGCTGGCTTCTACGGTGGGCGCGGTCTGCACCGGATGACGCTCACCACCTTCCGCGACGTGCCGTGGAACGGGCCGTACTACGGGCGGCTCGGCTTTTCGGAGGTCGACGACCTCAGCGCCGAGCCGTTCCTGGCGGCGCAGATCGAGAAGGAAGAGGCCTGGGGCCTGCCCAAGGGCTCCCGCGTGGCGATGCAGCGACCACTCACGGCGTGACGGGTCGCCCACGGCCCGCCCCGCGTCGCGATGCCGCTGGTGCCGGGTAAGAAAGGATCAGGGTGAGAGGAGGAGGTCGGCGGCGGCCTCGTCGCCAGTCTCCGTCGCCAGCGGGTCGCGTGGCGTGAGTTTGTGGCGGATCACCAGTTCCGCGAGCGCCGTCCGCTTCTCTTCCCCGAGCAGCGCCCCCTCCGTCGCCAGCAGGCAGGCCGAGGTAGCGTGGTAAAGGCCGGAGGCGACGGTGCGGGCGCGCGCGTCGTCCCCGACTTCCGCCGCCCTGCCGACCGCCGCCACTGCCCGGACCAGCAATCCGTCGAGTCGGGACCGCAGCCCGTCTTCCACGCCCGCCTCTTCCATGCGCCGCGACAGGGCGGTGCCAAGCGCCGTATGCGCCGCCTCCTTGCGCGCCGCCCGCAGCACGTCGAGGGCGACGATGTTGCTTGTCCCCTCCCAGATCGAGCCGAGATGGCTGTCGCGCACCAGGCGCGGCTCGACCCACTCCTCGATGTAACCGACGCCGCCGCGCGCCTCCATGGCGTCGCCCGTGACCTTGCGGGCGTCGCGGCAGACCCGGAACTTGACCAGCGGGGTGAGGATGCGGCGCAGCGCCCGGCCCTCGTCCTCGCCGGCGTCCGCCCGCGCCAGCGCGTCGGCGGTGAACATCGTCACCGACAGGGCCTGCTCCGCCCGTACCATCAGTTTCAACAGTTGTCGCCGCTGCAGCGGCAGGTCGATCAGCCGGCGCCCGAAGGCCTCGCGTCCCCGCGCGACGGTCAACGCCTCGCGCAGGGCCCGGCGCATGATCCCGGCCGAGCGCACGGCGTTGGACAGCCGGGACTGATTGATCATCTCCGCCATCTGCACGAAGCCCTGGCCCGGCTCGCCGATCATCCAGGCCGCCGCCCCCTCAAGCACAATCTCGCCGGAGGCCATGGAGCGGGTGCCGAGCTTGTCCTTCAGCCGGACGATCCGGTAGCGGTTGCGCTCTCCGTCCAGCAGCACCTTCGGCAGCAGGAACAGCGACACGCCCCTGATCCCCGCCGGCGCGCCGTCCGGTCGCGCCAGCACCAGGGCGAGCCCGGCATCGGTGTTGGAGCAGAACCACTTGTCACCGGAGAGCCGCCACATGTCGCCATCCCGGCGCGCCGTCGTCACCGTGGCGGCGACGTCCGAGCCGGCGGCCTTCTCGGTCATGAACATCGCACCCTGGATCTGATCCTCCAACCGCGCGGCGGTCAGCCCCGGCAGATAGCGGGCGACCAGCTCCGGATCGGCGAAACGACGGATGGTCCGGGTCAGCGCATCGGTCATGCTAATCGGACAGAGCAGGCCGAACTCCGCCTCGGCGAACAGGTACTGAAGCGCGTACTTGGCGGCATGCGGTACCGGCCTGTCGAGACCCAGCGCCGGACGGTGCGACAGGGCGGCGAAGGCGAACTCCTCGAACCCGATGCGCTCCATCTCGACATAGGCCGGGTGCTTGTCGATCGACTGGACATCCCGGCCCTGACGGTCGCGATGACGCAGCATCGGCGGATTGCGGTCGGCCTCATGGGCCAGATCGTCAAGCCTGCTGTGGACCAGCGCGCCCAGGCGCCGGAACGCCGGGGTCAACGCCTCCAGGTCGGCGGACGCCAGGTACAGCCCCAGCAGAGCCCGCAGCGCGGTATCCTCCTCAAAGGCGTTAAGCCCGCGCGTCTCCGGCTGCGCGCGATCGGACGGCCCGGCAGCGGTCAGATCCATGGTCTCCTCCGAAATGCTCCCCTTCGCCGATGCCGGCAAGTCTGGCAGTCGACCTGCACTGCCGCAACGCGACGTGCGATGACCGGCCGGTCGACCCTTGGGTCGAGACGGTTGCCGGAGCATGCACACCCATTGAGAGTTTCTGCGAATCGCTCTCAATAATGTTTGAAGCGAAATCGATCTTCCGGCGTTTTACTAAATGTTAAATCCCTTCTTCCTAGTTTCCGCCGCGATTTAGGAGGACAGCGCGATGCGGAAACTGCTCATTAAACTCGCGGCCCTGATGACGGTGTTTCCGACCGTTGCGGGTGCCGATGTCTCGGAACGCGACATTCAGGTCGCGGCGCGGACCTTCGGGTTCGTCAGTGGAATACCTTCGGGCGACGTCGTGGTGGCGATCGTCCACGACCCGGCCGTCGGCCCGTCGAAAGCGGAAGCCGATCAGCTCGCAGGGATCATCGGCGGCGGGCTCAAGGTGGCCAAGCACACCCTGAAATCCAAGCTCGTCCCGGTCTCCGCCCTGGATCTGTCCGGCACGAACGTCGCCTTCGTGACGTCCGGGCTCGGCGGACAGCAGGCGGCGACCTTCTCGGCAGCCTCGGCAGCCAAGGTGATGACGGTGACCACCGACTTCGCCTGCGTCGATGCCAAGCAGTGCGTGATGGGTGTGGCCGCCGAGCCGTCCGTCAAAATTCAGATCAGCCGTTCAGCGGCCGACGCCACCGGTCTCGAGTTCTCTCAGGCCCTCAAACTGATGGTCTCAGAGAGCGACTGAACGTCGCCGACCGACCTGTCTCAAGAAGGACCCCGCCATGTTCAGGACCACCAAGACCCTCGTCCTCGCCGCGCTGCTCTCGGGTACGGCGCTTGCCGGCGCGCAGGCCAAGGACATCGATTACAACGCCTTCGGCGCCCTGTTCGGAGAGCCGGTCACAACCGGCGCCACCGGCGTGCCGCAGCGCGCCTCGGACGTTCCGCTCAACATGACCATCCTGTCGGCCGACGACATCCGCCGCTCGGCCGCCCGCACGATCCCCGACCTGCTCCGTCAGGTGCCCGGCGTGAACGTGCGCCAGAACTCCCATGGCCACTACGATGTCGGGATTCGCGGCTATAATCAGGCTTATAACGAGCGCCTGCTGGTCCTGCTGGACGGCCGTCCGGTCTACCAGGATTTCTACGGCTTCGTGGCCTGGAACGCGATTCCGGTCTCCCTGAACGAGATCAAGCAGATCGAGGTCATCAAGGGTCCGAACACCGCGCTCTACGGCTTCAACGCCACCTCGGGCGTGATCAACATCATCACCTACAACCCGCGCTTCGACGACTACTCGAACGTGACGGTCTCCGGTGGTACCGACGAATACTTCGAGGGCAACGGCACGGCCACGCTGCGGAATGAGAAGGGTGGCGTGCGGGTCGCGGTCTCCGGTTACGGCGCGGAGAACTTCGACACGTCGACCCCGACCGGCATCGCCGTGCCGGAGAGCACCAACAACTACAACCGGTTCTACAAGGTCAAGGGCGGCTACGAGATCTACGACGGCGTCGACATCAACGTCGAGCTCTCCGACGTCGCGGCCGGAACCCCGGAACTCCTGGCGACCAACCAGTTCAGCGACAACGACTACCGCACGAAGTCGGCGAAGTTCAATCTCGGCGCCGAGACCGATCTCGGTACGTGGGACCTGCTCTACTACAACACCCACACCGAAGCAGAGATCGACATCGGCACCTTCCAGTCCGACTTCAAGGACGAGGTTCAGGTCGCGCAGCTCAGCAACATCTTCAAGCTGGGCAACGATCACACCTTCCGCCTGCAGGCCGAGTACCGCGACGCCAGCGGCAACGGCCCGGTGTTCACCAACACGATCAACCACGAGGTCATCACCGGCAGCGGCCTGTGGAGCTGGGCGATCAACGATCAGTTCACCCTGTCCAACGCCGTGCGCTACGACATGCTGTCGATGGACCAGGACGGCGGCGACCCGAGCTTCGACCGCGATCTGGACGCGCTGAGCATCAACTCCGGCCTCGTCTACAAGCCGACCGATGTCGACACCATCCGCCTGACCTTCGCGCGGGCCGTCGACCTGCCGAGCTTCGCCGAATTCAGCTCCGCCCCGTCGAGCGACATCTCCACGGTCCACAACTACGGCATCGACTACAACCACGTGTTCACCGACCTGAACACCACGTTCGGCGCCAGTGTCTACTATCAAGACATCAAGGACATGCAGGACTTCTCCACCTTCCCGACGACGACCACCAACCAGGTGGACTCGGAGGCGATCGGCGGCGAACTCTCGCTGGACGGCACCATCGCCGGCGGCTGGCGCTGGGGCGTGGGCTATGGCTACGTGACCACCGAGGACTCGAGCAACGCCGCGCGGGGAACCCTGGTGGCAGCGACCTACGAGGACGCCCAGTCCGAGCATATCGTCACCGGCAACCTCGGCTACGCCCAGGATGACTGGTCGGTCGACGTCTACACCAACTACATGAGCGGTTTCGACGCGACCAACTTTGCCGGAACCGACATCGACGGTGTCCTGCTCGGCAGTCTGAAGGTCAATTACCGGCCGATGGAGAACCTGAACCTGTCCCTGACCGGCTTCGCCACGCTGAACGGCGACAAGGCACAGAACCTGGGCCAGGAGGTCGAGGACTCCATCTTCGCCAGCGTGTCCTTCACGTTCTGAGCCATCTCCAGTTCCGCACGGCCGGCTCCGATCCCGGCCGTGCGGCTTCCGTGACCACGAACCCGAGGACCGCGCTGTGACCAACTGGCTCGCCAATATCCCGTTCTCCCTGAAGACGCTCGCGTCGCCGGTCATCGCGCTCGGTGCAATCGCCTTCGTGTGCTTCAGCGGCGTGACCAACCTGCGCGAACAGGTCGACCAGACACAGACGCTCCTCGAACAGGAAATCGAACCCGCCTTCGTGCTGTCGAGCGTGGTCCGCGATCTCCTGAGCGTGAACGACCAGCTCTTTGCGATGGCCTCCCTGGTTGCCGCCGAGACCTATGACGGCGACGTCGCGACCACCGCGGGCGAACTGCAGGGAACGGTCGCGGCCCTCACCGCGCAGCTTCAGAACTATGCCGACACCCAGGCCGACGAGTCGCAGCAGGCCCGGCTGAACGACGCGCTCACCGCACTGCAAACCTACAACGAGACCATCGAACTCTTCGCGGTGATGCTGGAGCTCGACTTCAAGGCGGCGGCCGGAACGATCCAGGCATTCCGGGCCAACTACACACAGGTCCGCGACGCCGTGAGCAGCCTGGCCGAGGAGGCGATGGCCCAGGCCCGGGACCGCGCCGAGCGGTCGGCCCGCGCCGCCGAGTCGGCCGAGCAGACGTTCCTGATCAACGCCGTGCTCGCGGCCGCCCTGCTCCTCATCCTCGCGGCGCTGGTCGCCTACGAGACCGTCACCTCCATCCGGCGGATCGCCGCACGGACCCTGGAACTGGCGAACAACAACCTGGATATCGACATCGACGGCCTGAAGCGCCGCGACGAACTCGGCCGGATCGTCGAGTCGCTCATCTCCTTCCGCACCAATATCGAGCGCGTCGGCACCCTGCAGGAAGAGCAGAAGGCGGCCGAGAAGCGGTCCGAGGCGGAGAAGACCGCGCTGATGTCGCGCCTGGCGGACGAGTTCGAGCGCGACGTGAAGGCGGTCGTGAACACCGTTTCCACCACGGCGGTGAGCCTGTCGGAAACCATGTCCTCGGTCTCGCAGTCGGTCTCCCGGTCGTCGGAGGTCGCCAGCGACGCGTCGTCGTCGGCCGCCCAGACGACGCAGAACGTGCAGTCCGTCGCCACCGCCGGCGAGCAGCTTTCGGCGTCGATCAACGAGATCGCCCAGCAGGTCGCGCAGTCCCAGCGCCTGGTCGACGACTCGGTCGAGCGGACCGTCAACGCCGACCAGCACGCCGTGTCCCTCACCGTCGCCACCGGCAAGGTCCGGGAGGTGATCGAGCTCATCCTGAACATCTCGAGCCAGATCAACCTGCTGGCGCTCAACGCCACGATCGAGGCGGCGCGCGCCGGCGAGGCGGGCAAGGGCTTCACGGTCGTGGCCAGCGAGGTGAAGAACCTCGCCAACCAGACCCAGCAGTCGGTCGAGGCCGTCACAACCGTTGTCGAGGAGATGGACACCGTCTCCCAGCACATCGTCTCCTCGCTGCGGGCGATCCGCGAGTCGGTGGACAACATCTCGGAATCCTCGCAGGTGGTCGCCTCGGCGATCGAGGAACAGCGCACGACGACCAACGAGATCGCACTCAATATGAACACGGCGGCGACCGGTTCGCAGGCGATTTCCGACGGTCTCGACGAGGTGAGCCGCTCGTCCCAGGACGCCCAGGGCGGCGTCGACCGCATGATGGGCGAGTTCACCGGCCTGCAGGACTGCTCGCGAACCCTCGACACCGCGGTTTCCGGCTTCATCAGCAGGATCCGCGCGGCCTAAATCCCGCCTGCTGAATCGCGCCTGCCCGTCGCGGGATCGCGCCGCGACGTTGCGTCGTCCGCCCCGTCTTGCCAGTCTTCACTCGGACCCGGCACAGACACCAGAGGGGCGGACTTCGCCATGACCGAGACATTCAAGGCCTATCTGCTGCGCGAGGGCGACGACCGCAAGGTCACCGGCGCCTTCGAGGACGTCCCCGTCAGCGACCTTCCCGCCCCGTCGCCTGATGGCGCCGACGTCACCGTCCGCGTGGCCTACACCACCGTCAACTACAAGGACGGCATGGTGATGAACGGGATCGGCCGGCTGGTGCGCGCCTATCCGCACGTGCCGGGCGTCGACTTCTCGGGCGTCGTCGAGGCTTCCGACAATCCCGGCTTCGCTCCCGGCGACAGGGTGGTGCTGACCGGCTGGCGCGTCGGCGAGACGCACTGGGGCGGCTACGGCGAGTTGGCGCGCGTCAAGGGCGACTGGCTGGTCAGGCTGCCGGACGGGCTCTCGCTGTCGCGGGCCATGGCGCTCGGCACCGCCGGGTTCACCGCCGGCCTCGCCGTCGACACGTTGGAAAACGCCGGCATGGATCCGTCGAAGGGCGACGTGCTGGTCACCGGAGCGGCAGGCGGCGTCGGCAGCGTCGCCGTCGCCCTGCTCGCCGCCAGGGGCTACAGCGTCGCCGCCGCCACCGGCCGGACGGAGACCCACGACTACCTGAAGGGCCTTGGCGCGGCGACACTGATCGATCGTGCGGATCTGGCCGAACAGCCGGGCCGGCCGCTGAACAAGGAGCGGTTCCAGGCGGCGATCGACAATGTCGGCGGATCCACGCTGGCCAACCTCCTGACCCAGCTCGCCTACGGCGGCTCGGTGGCGGCGGTCGGGCTCGCCGGCGGCAACGAGGTGACGACCACGGTCCTGCCGTTCCTGCTGCGCGGCGTGAACCTGCTCGGCATCGACAGCGTGATGTGCCCTGCCGAACGTCGCGCCAAGGTCTGGGCGATGATCGCCGCCACCCTGGCGATGGAGAAGCTCGACGCCATCAGCCACAGCCACGGCTTCGACGAGTTGCCGGCACTCGGCAAGGCGATCCTCAAGGGCGAGGTCCGCGGCCGCGCGGTGGTGACGGTCGGCGGGGAGTGAGCGGGCGACGTTCAGTACGGACGGCGACGAATTCGCTAGACTGAGGCAAGTTCAAACGCTCCAGGAGACCGCCATGCGCCGCCTCGCCACCGCTCTCGCCCTCGGTGCCACCCTGATGCTGGCGGCCTGTTTCCAGGACACCAAGGGGGAGATCGTGAAGAAGGCCGAGGGCGCCTCCACGGTCGAGGACCTCAGAACGGCGCTGGGCGAGCCGGACGAGTTGAACAAGGCCGGGCCGATCGAGGAGTGGATCTACGACGCCAGCGACGGCACCGTCCGCTTCCCGATCATCGCCGGCAAGGTCGGCCCGATGGTGACCGGCCCTAAGCGGGAGTGACGTCCGCCGTCCTCGCTTCACGCGCCGCGCAGGGTCGACCAGAAGCGGACCGGCTCGCCGACCGCGTCGCCGATCAGTTCGTCGTCGCGCATCACCACGTTGCCGCGCACCAGAGTGGCGATCGGCCAGCCGGTGACGGTCTTGCCGTCGAACGGCGTCCAGCCGCACTTGCTGGCGATCCACTTGTTGGTGATCTCGCGTCGGGCCTTGAGGTCGACAAGGGTCAGGTCGGCGTCCCAGCCCTTGGCGATCCGGCCCTTGCCGGCGATGCCGTAGATCCGCTGCGGACCGGCCGAGGTCAGGTCGACCAGCCGGACCAGGGTCAGCTTGCCGTTGTTCATGTGGTCTAGCAGCAGCGGCAGCAGGGTCTGGACCCCCGGCATGCCGGACGGGCTTGAGGGATACGGGCGCTGCTTCTCCTCCAGGGTATGGGGCGCATGGTCGGAGCCGATCACGTCCACCGTGCCGTCGGCGATCGCGCGCCAGAGCGCATCCTGGTGGTGCTGCTCGCGCACCGGCGGGTTCATCTGCGCCAGCGAGCCGAGACGCTCGTAGCAGTCCGGCGCCGCCATGGTGAGATGATTCAGCGTGGTCTCGACCGTGGCCACGTCCTTGTTCTCGGCCAGAAACGCCATCTCCTCCGCCGAAGTGATGTGCAGCACGTGGACCGGGCGACCGGCGGCGCGGCCCAGCCGCACGATCCGCTGGGTCGCCTTGAGCGCGCATTCCGGCGAGCGCCAGACCGGATGGGCGCGCGGATGCGCCGCCTCCTTGGCGATGTGCTGGCGTTCGCGCAGCATGTCCTCGTCCTCGGCATGGACCGCGACCCGGCGGCGCCCGGCGGCCAGCACCTTGGCCAGCAGCGCGTCCTTCTCGACCAGGAGCGAGCCGGTGGAGGAGCCCATGAACACCTTCACCCCGGCACAGCCCGGCAGACGCTCCAGTCCCTCCAGCAGATGCAGGTTCTCCTCCGCCGCGCCGACGAAATAGGCATGGTCGCACCAGGCCCGCCCCCGGGACCGCTCAAGCTTGTCGTTGAGTTCCACCTCTGTGAGGGTCAGCGGGCTCGTGTTCGGCATCTCGAAGATCGCCGTCACGCCGCCCTTGGCCGCCGCGCGGGTGCCATGGTGGATGTCTTCCTTGTGCTCCAGGCCGGGCTCGCGGAAGTGAACCTGGGTATCGATGACGCCGGGCAGCACCGTCAGGCCGGCGGCATCGACCACCTCCCCCGCCTCCGCGGTCGCCAGATCGCCGATCTCGACGATTCTGCCGCCGGCGACGCCGACGTCCACCCGTTCCACCCCCGACGGGGTGAACACCTCGCCGCCGCGCACCACCAGATCGAACCGCGCCGTCATCGCTTCCTCCGCTCAAGACCGGCGGCCAGCATAGCGACGACGCGGCGGGCGACAACATCCGCTATCGCCCGTTCCGGCCGATCCGATAGGATGCCCGGCCCGCACCGCACCGCCGGAGACAGGCTGCGATGACAGACAGCTCGACGCCGACCGAGGCTCCGGCACCAACAGATGCGGACCCGCGAATCGCCTTCGACAACAGCGAAGGCATGGGCCCGCTGATCCTGCGGCATTGCCTGAACACCGCCCTGATGGTGCTGACCCTCGGCGTCTACCGGTTCTGGGCGATCACCGTGATGCGGCGGCTGATGTGGTGGCGCACCAGCCTGGACGGCCAGCGCTTCGAGTACACCGGCAACGGCCTGGAGATCTTCATCGGGTTTCTGAAGGTGTTCCTGTGCGTGCTGCTGCCGATCGGCCTCGCCATCGCCGCCATCCGACTGACCCTGGAAACGCAGGCGACCGCCGCCAGTCTGGAGGCGCTCCAGGTGGTTGACGGCGTCTATGCGGTTCTGGTGTTCCTGCTGATCGAGCTGGGCCGGTTCCTGAGCTGGCGGTATCGGGTGGCGCGAACCCGGTGGCGCGGCATCCGCTCGCGGATCGACATGCGGGTTCCGCGTTACTTCGCCGTGGCGCTGGGCTCGGCGACGATGCTCGTGTTCTCCGTCTGGCTGCTGAAGCCCGTGGTCGACGTGCTGCGGGCACGGACCCTGATCAACAACCTCGACGTCGGCGGCGTGCGGGCCACCCTCGACCTGTCGCTCACCCGGCTGGTACCGGCCTGGCTGCTGTTCGTCGTGGTGATCGCCCTCGCCTACACCGGCCTCGTCGCGTGGATCGTGCTGTCCTCGGGCATCATCCAGACCCTCGCGGTTTCCGCCACCGAGGACGGGAGCGAGGCGGCGGGATCGATTGCGACCCTGGCCGCCTTCGCCTCGGTCTTCCTCGTCCCGCTGCTGGTGGTATGGGGCTACAGCGCCTACCGGGCCGCGTTCTGGCGCCATGTCTGCGCCAACGCGCGGGTCGGCCCCCTGTCCTTCCGTTTCACCGGAACGGCGACGGGCCTGTTCTGGCTGTCGCTCACCAACGTCGCGATCTACGTGTGCTCCCTCACCCTACTGGCGCCGGTCACCTGGCGGCGCCGACTGGACTACGCCGCCCGGCACCTGACGATCATCGGCCGGATCGATCCGCAGGCGCTGCACCAGATCCCCCAGGACGAGAGTGCCGTCGGCGGGGAGGGCCTGGCCGGTGACTTCGATCTCGCCTGAACCGGCGGCCGGACGGAAGGGCGCCGAGGGCAACGCCCGACTGCTCGATGGCGTGACAGGTGTCGAGCACCGGGTGGCTGCGGTGGTCGAGGCCGGGGGGCTGCGCCTCATCCCCGCCGCCCCCCTGGCCGCAGCCCCGCAGTGTCCGCTTCTCTGGCCGTGGGAAGAGACCTACGTCCCGGCGTCGACCGGCGGGAAACGCGTCTTCGCGACCGCCCGGGCGGCCGATGCCCGGTTGACGGTCCTGGACCCGCGGCTCGCCCGCAGGATCCGCCGGAGCGTCCTCGGCGACCCGCGAACCGGGGGCCGGCAGCCGGGACCGTTTCGCCGACGCCCGGCCGCCGCTCTGGTCATCGCGGCGACCGGCCTCGCCGCCCTCGTTGTCCTGCTCGCCCTGGCCCCGGTCAGCGCCGGCATTGCCCGCCTGCTGCCGGCGGATGCCGGGGCGGCGATCTCCGACACGGTGATCGCGGAGCTCGGCCGGGCGCACGGCCGGTGCCTCGCCAAGGAGGGGTCCGACGCGATTGATGAACTTGCCGGACGGTTGGCCGACGCCGCCGGGATCGCGTCTCCCGCGGTCGCGGTGGTCGACTGGGACCTGGTCAACGCCTTCGCGTTGCCGGGACAGCGGATCATCCTGACCGGCCCGCTGCTCCGCCAGGCGGAGGATCCGTCGGAGATCGCCGCCGTGCTAGCCCACGAGATCGCCCATGTCGCCCACCGCGATCCCACAACCGGCTGGATCCGCGGCGAGGGCGTCGACCTGCTCATGACCGCCGTGTTCGGCGCCAGCACCACCGGCGGGTTGGTGGAGTCCCTGGCCGGCGGCCTGATCACCGCGCGCTACACCCGCGATCAGGAAGAAGCGGCGGATGCCGCCGCCGTGACCTACCTGCGGGCCGCGGGCATCCGCTCCTCCGGCGGTGCGGCATTCTTCGAGCGCCTTTCCCATGCAGAGCCCGACGGCGCCCTGGGCGACGTGCTCGATCTCGTCGCCACCCACCCGGGCGCCGGCAGCCGGGCCGACCTCTACCGTTGGGCATCGACCGGCAGCGGACCGGGACTGAACGACACCCAGTTCGCCGCCGTGGGCGAGATCTGCTCGGTGACCCGGCTGCGCTGACTCAGATTTTCTCGCCGGCGATCTCGTCGCGGAGCGCGCGGATCCGAAAACGCTCCTGCAGGAAGGGATGAACCTCCAGCGCCGCCTCGAAGGCTTCCAGTGCCTCGACCTTGCGGTCGAGCCGGAGATTGATGAGGCCAAGGCCCGAAAGCGCTCCGAAGTGCCGGGGTTCCAGTTCCAGGGTCCGGCGGATATCCGCGATCGAGGCCGGGTAATCGCCGAGAAGGAAGTGAACCGTGGCGCGCTTGTTCCAGGCCTCGGCGAAGTCCGGCGCCAGTCCGACGGCCGTGTCGAACGCATCGAGCGCCGCGTCGAGCGCGGACTCCCGCATGGCGCGCAGGCCGTGGGCCATGGTTTCGGCCACCGCCGGTTGATCCGGGCGCTCGTGCCAGATCGCCCAGATCCGCTGCTCGGTGGCGTGGGCGATGGAGAAGACCTCGGCCTGACGCAGCTTGTCGAACAGCCGGTCCAGCCTGGGATCCGTCTGGTCGGCGTTCACCGGCGCGGCCAGGAACAGAACGACGAGAAGGATGGGGAGGAGTCTAACAAAAGCCAATAAAATACAATTCATTATTGTTCTCCTCTGTTTGTTACGTAATTGTTTATTAACCGGTCGGGCTTACGGTTAATGACGGAAGTGTGCGACATCAGGAGTGGAATTATGTCCGTGACGAATGCTGGACAGCCGGAGAGCGACCAGTCCTCACCGGAATTTGAAGCCGACGGCCAGCCTTCGAAGACCTCCGGAGGGTTCGGAATCGCCGGACGGCTCGGGACGGCCTTCGCGGCCACGACGCTGCTCACGGTCGTGACGGCTGGCGTCGCCTGGTTCGCCTTCTCCAACGTGGAAGGCACCCTGGTCACCGTGACCGACGAGGCGATGCCGGCGGTGACCAGCAGCCTGCAGCTGGCCGCGACCAGTTCGAGCGTGGCCGCCGCGGCGCCGAGCCTCGTGTCGGCCGGATCCGATACCGAGCGTCAGGCGATCCGGGACGAGTTGGCGACCAAGCAGGAAGAACTGGCGCTGCACATCGAGGAACTGCAACGCACCGGCACCGATACCCAGGCGCTGTCCGAGCTCGCCTCGACCCTGGCATCGGCGATGACCGATCTCGACTCCGCCGTGGTCCGCCGGGTCACCGCCCAGACCAAGCTGACCGAGGCGGTCGAGCTAGTCACCGACGTGAACTCGCTGTTCCAGAGCGAAGTCCGGCCAATGATCGTCGAGGCGGGCGAGCGGATGGTCACGACCGGCGAAGAGGCGATCGCCACGACAAGTTCGACCATCGGCGAACTGCTCGGCACGCACCTGTCGGCCCTCAAGGACGTCCTGGTGATGGCCAGTAACGGCCAGAAGATGCTCGGAACGCTGACCCGCGTGGCCAACATGTCCGACCTGGACAAGATCGCCGCCGAGGAAGCCGCCTACAAGGACCTCGCCACTCTGATCGAGTATTCCGTGACCAGCGCCCCGGACACGGAGACGGGGAACAAGTTCCGCGATGCCGCGATGCAGATCGCCGCGCGGGGAACCGGCGAGAACTCAGCCTTCGAGATCCGCCGCCGGGAGATCAACTGGGTCATGCTGACGCCGGAGGAGTACGAGGCGACGCAGCGCCAGCGCGAAGACCTGGACGCCGCTCTGCCGGAGATCTCCAAGGCCTTCGAGGAGTCGGTAAACCCACTGGTCGCCGACGCCCAACGGGACATGGCCATGGCCGGCCGCGACCTGGCGATCGGTACCCGCAAGACCATCGGCGGACTGATCGAGTACGACGTGAAGGAATTCCAGATCATGCTGGAGGCGGCGGCGACCGCCAACCTGGTGATCGGCAGCCTGAACGCGGCCGCCGGCGCTGAGTCCGTCCGCCAGCTCGACACCATCAAGATCGAGTATTTCACGGCGCTCGCGGCTCTCGACGATCTGAAGATCGCGGCCACCGGGTTCGAGCGCCTCTCGGGTCTGGTGCCGAGCATCGACACCATCCTGATGCTGGGTGACACCGACGACGGTGTGTTCGAGCGCCGGGCTGCGGTGCTGCTCGCGGAGGCCGACGCCGACTCCTCCCTGGTCCGCACCCGCGACGTGTCCAACTCGTTCGGCAGCGCAGTCGCCGAGCTGGTGACGGCCGCCACTTCCTCGGCCCAGGCGACGGCGGCAGCGGCGAAGGATACCATCGACGACAGCCGCATGCTGGTCGCCGCCCTGGCGGTCGCCAGCGTCGTGGTCGCGCTCGTGATCGGCTTCATCGTGGTGTGGCGCGGCGTGGTCCAGCGGCTGACGGCCCTGGCCGGCGTCATGCGACGCCTCGCCGACGGCGAGCTGGATGTCGAGGTCGACACCTCGGGCCATGACGAGATCTCGACCATGGCCGAGACCGTCCAGGTCTTCCGCGACAGCGCCAAGGAGGTCGAGCGTCTGCGCGCCGATCAGCTCGACTCCGAGCGGCGCGCGTCCGAGGAACGCCAGCGTCAGCGGGTCGAGTTGGCCGACGCCTTCGAGAGCCGCGTCAAGGGCATCGTCGACCGGCTCGGTACCGCCTCGCGCGGCATGGCCGAGACCGCCCGCAAGATGGCCGATGGCGCGGGCGACGTGCGCGAGCGCTCGACCGCCGGTGTCGGCGCCGCGCAGCAGACCTCGTCCAACGTCCAGACCGTGGCGGCGGCGGCGGAAGAGCTGTCGGCGTCGATCGTCGAGATCTCCAACAAGGTCAGCGAGAGTTCGCACCGGGCCCGCGAGGCGGCCGACCAGGCGGAGGCGACCAACCGAACGGTGGAGACCCTGGAACAGGCGACCAACCGCATCGGCACGGTCGTCACCCTGATCCAGGACATCGCCGAGCAGACCAACCTGCTGGCGCTGAACGCCACCATCGAGGCAGCCCGCGCCGGCGAGGCCGGCAAGGGCTTCGCGGTGGTCGCCTCGGAGGTGAAGTCGCTGGCCAGCCAGACCGGCAAGGCCACCGAGGAGATCACCCACCAGATCAAGGCGGTGCAGGACGGCGTGGCCGACGCGGTGACGGCGATCCGGGAGGTTTCCGAGGCGATCCGCGAGATCGACGGCCATGTGACGGCGATCGCCGGCGCGGTCGAGGAGCAGGGCGCCTCCACCCAGGAGATCGCCCGCTCCAGCCAGGAGGCCGCGACCGGGACCGACGACGTCACCCGCACGATCGAGATGGTCTCCAGCGTGGCCAACGACACCGGCCAGCAGGCCGAACAGGTCCTGACGTCGGCGACCACGCTGGCCGACGACTCCTCGCTGCTCGACCGCGAGGTGACCGGCTTCCTCGACCGGGTCCGTAGCGGCGGTCAGAGCTGAGCCGCAGCCTCATACTCCAGACGAAGAAGGGCGGGAGAAATCCCGCCCTTTTCGGATGGCGGCCGACTTAACCGGCCGTGGGTCGACGCCCAGGGTCGCTCAGGCCAATGCCCGCTCAAGCTCGGCGATCAGGTCGTCGCCGTCCTCGATGCCGACCGAGAGACGCACAAGGCCGTCGGAGATGCCGAGCGCCTCACGGATCGCCTTGGGCACGCTGGCATGGGTCATGATCGCCGGGTGCTCGATCAGACTCTCCACCCCGCCGAGGGACTCCGCGAGCGCGAACAGGTCGCAGCGCTCCAGGAATCGGCGGGCATCGTCGAGCCCGCCCTTCAGCACCGCCGTCACCATGCCGCCGAACCGGGTCATCTGGCGCTGGGCCAGGTCGTGCTGCGGGTGGCTGGCGAGGCCGGGGTAGTAGACCCGCTCGACCTTGGGGTGCGCCTCCAGGAAGGCGGCGACCCGCTCGGCGTTGTCGCAGTGCCGCTCCATCCGCACCGGCAGGGTCTTCAGCGCCCGCAACACCAGGAAGCTGTCGAACGGCCCGGCGACGGCGCCGACCGCGTTCTGCAGGAAGGCGAGCTTGTCGCGGATCATCTCGCGCCCCTCGGCGACCACGGCGACGCCGCCGACCACGTCGGAGTGGCCGTTCAGGTACTTGGTCGTGGAGTGCATGACGATGTCGATCCCATGATCCAGCGGCCGCTGGATGTACGGCGAGCAGAAGGTGTTGTCGCAGACCGTGATCAGGTTGTGGCGCCTGGCGATTTCCGCGATCGCGGCGAGATCGACCAGCTTCAGCAGCGGATTGGTCGGGGTCTCGACCCAGATCATCCGCGTTCTGTCGGTGATCGCCGCCTCGAGACCCGACAGGTCTGACAGGTCCAGGAAACTGAACGCGAGGCCCGAGGATCTCCGGCGCACGTTCTCGAAAAGCCGGTAACTGCCGCCATAGAGGTCGTCCATGGCGATCACATGGTCGCCACTGTCCAACAGTTCCAGGAGCGTGCCGATGGTGGCGAGGCCGGAGGCGAAGGCGAAGCCGGCGTCCCCGTTCTCGAGATCGGCGATGCAGGCCTCCAGCGCGAAACGGGTCGGGTTCTGACTGCGCGAGTACTCGAACCCCTTGTGGACGCCGGGACTCTCCTGGACGTAGGTCGACGTGGCGTAGATCGGCGTCATGATCGCGCCGGTGGTCGGATCCGGACTCTGGCCGGCATGGATGGCGCGGGTGGCGAATCCGGGCCGGTTGCGTCCGTCTGGCTTCGGGTCGGTCATGCGGTTCTCTCCGGAATCAGCCGACGGATCGGCGAATGTGGTTGATCAGGTCGACCCGGGTGATCATGCCGAGGAACCGGTCCCCGTCCATCACCATGGCGACCTTGTTGCCGCGGAACAGCGGCAGAAGATCGTCGACCGGCCGCTCCGCGCCGATCACGTCGAGCTGTCCGGTCATGTGTTTGGAGACCGGCTCGGCGAACACCTCCGGCTTGTCGTAGACCGCCAGCAGGATGTCCTCCTCGTCGAGGATGCCAACGGCCTCGCCGCCGTCGATCACCGGCACCTGGCTGACCTCGTTGGCCCGCATCCGGTTATAGGCGGTGTTGACCGTATCCTGCGGTCCGACCGCGATCACCCTGCCCTCGTCCGCCCTGTACATGACCAGATCGCGAAGATCGCCGGCCCTCTCACAGTCGACAAGTCCCTGCTCGACAAGCCACGCCGAGTCGAAGGCCTTGGACAGGTACTTGTTGCCGGTGTCGCACACGAAGGTCACGACCCGAAGCGGCCGGGTCTGCCGACGGCACCATTTCAGCGCCCCGGCGAGCAAGGTGCCGGTCGAACTGCCGCCGAGAATTCCCTCCGAGCGCAAGAGGGCGTTGGCGGCGGCGAACGCCTCGGCATCGCTCACCGTGACTCCCTCGTCGATCACCGACAGGTCGAGGTTGGCCGGGATGAAGTCCTCGCCGATACCCTCGACCAGCCAGGATCCGCCGGAGTACTTCACTTCGCCGTTCTCCACCGCGCCGGCCACGACGGAGCCCTCCGGGTCGGCGACCACCACCCGCAGGTCCGGATTCTTCGACTTCAGAAACCGGCCCGTTCCGGAGATCGTTCCCCCCGAACCGACGCCCGCCACGAGGGCATCGACCCTGCCGTCCAACTGCGCCCAGATCTCGGGGCCGGTTCCGGTCTCGTGGGCCAGAGGGTTGGCCGGATTGTCGAACTGGCTGGTCCAGAACGCACCGGGGGTCTCGCGCACGATCCTCTCGGCCATGTCCTGGTAGTATTCCGGATGGCCTTTCGGCACATCCGAGCGGGTCAGCCGGACCTCCGCGCCCAGCGCCCGAAGGTGGCGGATCTTGTCGGCGCTCATCTTGTCGGGGATGACCAGGATCAGGCGGTATCCCTTCTGCGCCGCCGCCAGGGCGAGACCGAGACCGGTGTTGCCCGCGGTCGCCTCGACGATGGTGCCTCCCGGCCTCAGCCGACCGTCGCGCTCCGCGGCCTCCACCATCGACAGGCCGATACGGTCCTTGATCGACCCGCCGGGATTCTGGTTCTCCAGCTTCACGAAGAGCCGGCACGGGCCGGCGTCCAGATGGGTCAGTTCCAGCATCGGGGTGTTGCCGATCATCGACAGTACCGAGCTCGCCGGCGCCATGGCCGCCTCCCGCTCCGAGTTGCGTCTGGCGCGGCATATGGGAACGGGCACCGGCCGCCGGAAGCGCCGAAGCCGCGCGGCTCCGGTTCCCGGCGGTCAAGAGCGGCGGGACTACTCGAGGATCCGGTAGACCACCGACAGCAGATCGTGCAGGGGTTCGTACTTGAGCCGACCGCCGAAATACCGGTCGGCGATGACCCGCCTGACCTCCGAGGCGTGATCCAGCCGGGAAAGTTCGTCGCCGAGTTCGTTGAAGATGTCCGAGGCGTTGCCGAGGAAGTTGATGAACGGCCCCGGGCTGCGTTTGTCGACGAACAGGGCGGTATAGGCGTCGTTGTACTCGAGCAGCCGGCCGCGCGCACGCTGCCACCGGTCGCGGACCTTGTGACGGACGGCGTCGCGGATCTCGGCCACGATCTTGGCGTTGCCGGACGGCACCATGTCGGACGGTGTCGCCGACTGGGTGAGCCAGGTGGCCAGTTCACGCACCCGCGCTTCAAGCCGGGTCATCCGGTAGTCGTAGTAGATCACACCCTTCCAGGCGTGCAGCGCCTTCGGCGCGTCCTCGCTGGTCAGTTCCATGGCGCTCAGGATGGGCTTCAGGCCCTCCATGTCCTTGGCCTCCCAGATCTTCTGCACCAGGGATCGCAGGCGGGCCTGGGTCTTGGTCGCGTCTGAGCCGCCGAAGGCGAAGTCCACGATCGGCTTGAAGCGGCGCATGACGTGCTCGCGGATCTGGCTCCACTCCTCCTCCTCGATCTCGAAATAGGCGAGATGCGGGGCCAGGCCCTCCGCTTCGAGGCGGTCGCGCATCAAGAACGGATCGAGCGACGGCAGGCTGTCCAGGATCTGGATCACGTCGCGATCACGGATGTAGTCGTCCATGTTCTTGCCGCGCTCGAAACCGAGCTGGAAGGCCATGGCATCGTCAAACTGCGGATCGCCGGCGAAGATCGACTTGCCGCCCTCGAAGGCGTTGGCCTCGTTGAACGCGAAATACAGCTTGGTCCCGATGCGGTTGTGCCGCTCCTTCTGGTAGTTGGGGTCGATCAGCGCCTGCTTGATGAAAATGATGCGGTGCAGCTCCGGATGCCGGAACAGATGCTCGTCCCGCGGCGCGCCGTCGCGCAGGATCGCCCGGTGCAGGCGGTCGACGTTGAACACCCGGGTCGAACCCGAATTGAGCTCGCTCGCCAAATAGGCGGCGGCGAGCTTGTCACTGTCGACGAGTTTGGAAGTGTCCAGCATTGAACGATTATTGCCGATCTGTGGGACCAGGACTATAGCGCCGCACAGCGTCCGGTCACCCCCCCAACCGCAGGATTGCGGCACCGCCCCCGGCGGCACGCTCATAGCGGCTTGCCCGCCCGGTGCCCGACGGCGTTAGATGGGCGCACAGTCCTACACCTCCACGACGACTCCGGACCGATCCATGCCGCATGCCGCCGCCCTGAAGCGCGACCTGTGCACCGCCATCGACGGGCGGCGCGACGAGATCATCGACCTGCTGCGCGCCTTCCTGCGGATCCGCAGCGTCAATCCGCCCGGCGACATGCGCGAGGCAGCCGAATTCGTGCGCGGTATTCTCGACCGGCACGGCGTCCCCCACCGCACCCTGGCCGACCGCGAAGACATGCCGAACATCGTCGGACGCTGGGACGCCGCCGGCCCCGGCCGCCACCTTGTCCTCAACGGCCACATGGACGTCTTTCCGGCGACCGACGACGCGTTGTGGGCGGCGGAGATCGTCGGCGACCGCATTGTCGCGCGCGGCGCCGCCGACATGAAGACGGGCACGCTCGCCTCGATCCTGACCTACTGCCTGCTGCATCCCCACCGCGACCGACTGCACGGCGCGCTGACCCTGACCGTGGTGTCGGACGAGCAGTCGGGCGGCCGGCACGGCACCCGCTTCCTGTTCGACAGTCACCCCGAGGTGGTCCGCGGCGACTGCTGTCTGAACGGCGAGCCGACTGGACTCAACAACATCCGCTTCATGGAGAAGGGCACGCTGCGCTTCGCCCTGTTGGCGACGTCGATCGGCGGCCATGGCGGCTACCCGCACCGCGCGCCGAACCCGATCCAGCAGATCGTCTCGGCGATCCACGCCATCTATGAGCGCTATCACCGCGTCCTGGCGCCGGTCCCGCCCGAGTTCGACGCCATCCTCACGGCACCCGACACCGTCGCCGTCGCCGATGCCAGCCTGGGCAAGGGGGCGGCCGACAACGCCCGGCGGATCACCGTCAACGCGGGAATCATCGAAGGCGGTCGCAAGGCGACGCAGATCCCGACCGAGTGCGTGGCGCATCTGGACATGCGCCTTCCCTTCGGCGGCGATCGCGACGCGATCCGTCGGGACCTCGCCGCCCTCGCTACCGAGTTCGGCTGCGCGCTGGAGGTCAACGAGGATCACAGCTACCCGGCCAGCGCCACCGATCCGAACGGCGAGATGGCAACGATCCTGCGCCACAACATCCGCGACCTGCTGGGTCACGACGCGCCGCCGGTGTGCAGCCTGGGCGGCACCGACGCCCGCTACTGGCGCTGGCAGGGGATCCCGGCGGTGATCTGCGGTCCGTCCAACCTGTCCATGGGCAGCGACCACGAGAACGTCACCCTGGACGAGGCGATCGCCGTGCTGAAGCTGCACGCGATGTGCGCGGCGGAATACCTGAGCCGGCCGGAAGGGGAGCGCTGACGCTCCCCCGCCGCCGTCCTACATGACCGCTTCGATCAGGTGGGGACCCGGCCCGGCGATGGCTCGGGCCAGCGCCTGATTGAACCCATGCGCGTCGTCGACCCGAACCCCGTCGACCCCCATGCCCTTGGCCAGCGCCACCCAGTCCAGGGTCGGCCGGTCGAGGGTCAGCATGTCGATCGCCTTGCGGCCGGGATTGAGCGCGCCGACATTCGTCAGCTCGTGGCGCAGGATGGCGTAGGAGCGGTTGGCGAAGATGATGTTCACCACGTCGCAGCCCTCCCGCGCCTGGGTCCACAGCGCCTGCAGGGTGTACATGCCCGACCCGTCGCCCTCGGTGCAGATCACCTTGCGGTCCGGACAGGCGATGGCGGCACCGGTGGCATAGGGCATGCCGATGCCGATGGACCCGCCGGTCAGCGCCAGCCAGTCGTGCGGCGCGGCACCCTGGGTGTAGGGCATGAACCCGCGCCCGGAGGTCACGCTCTCGTCCGCGACGATGGCGTTCTCGGGCATGTAGTGACCAAGCGCGCAGGCCACCGACTCCGGCGTGATCGCGCCGCTGGAGATCAGGTCCGGCTTCTTCGCCGCCTGAATCGCCGGCTCGGATCCCCAGGCGTCGAGTTCGTCGCACAGCGCCGTCAGCACCGCCCGGTGGTCGTCGGCGATATCCGCCAGCGGCACCACGTTGCAGCCGTCGGGGATCAGCACGCTCGGCTTGTCCGGATAGGCGAAGAACGCCACCGGCACCTTGGCCCCGAGCAGCACCAGGTTCTTCACGCTCTTCAACTGGTCGAGGGCGATGTCGACCGGGTACTGGATCCGCTCGATGTCGACACGTCCGGCCCCGCGCTGCCAGCGGCCGTTCGACGTCATGCAGGACAGCCGGCAGCCCGTCTTGGCCTGAATCCGGCCGGCGATCTCCAGCAGATCGGCGCGGAGCGCGTCGCCGGTCATGTGGATCAGCGTCTCCTGGCCGGAGGTCAGGGCGGCGGCCGCCGCCTTCACCGCGTCCGGATCCGGGCCCGGCCGGACGGCGGGCGCGACGGGGTCGGCCGGACCGGCGGAGTCCTCCCATGCCGTGTTCGCCGGCAGGATCAGGGTGGCGATCTGACCCGGAGGGCCCATCGACGCGGCCACCGCCGCCGCGCCGTCGGCGGCAACGTCGGTCGCCGAGCGCGAGGTCTTCACCCAGCCGGAGACCGGGCGGGCGATTCCCTCGATATCGGCGGTCAGCGGCGCGTCATACTCGATGTGATAGGTCGCGTGCTCGCCGACGATGTTGACGATCGGGGTGAAGGCCTTCTTGGCGTTATGCAGGTTGGCGAGGCCGTTGCCGAGGCCCGGGCCCAGATGCAGCAGGGTTGAGGCGGGCTTGTCCGCCATGCGTCCATAGCCGTCGGCCATGCCGGTCACGACACCCTCGAACAGGCCGAGGACGCAGCGCATGCCGTCCACGCGGTCGAGGGCGGCGACGAAGTGCATCTCCGAGGTGCCGGGGTTGGTGAAGCAGACTTCGACGCCGGACGCGACCAGCGTGCGGACCAGCGACTCCGCGCCGTTCATCTTGGGGCCGTTCATGGGGTTCCGTCCTCGACGGGTGAAGAAAGGACGGCGATCATGGCTGCGACGCCCGCCGGGGGCAAGAGCTTCCGGAAGGGTGCGAAAGACGCGCTTCCGGCAGAGCCCTCGCCCGGCCAACGGCACCAAACCTAACGGGCCGCGTTTCCGCCCCGCACGAGGTCGTGGATGAACCGCAGCTTCTCGATCACGTCGTTGGCCAGCACGAAAGGATACAGGTCCGGCTGGCCCATGCTGGCGTTCAGGCTGTTCACCGCCGCCGTCAGCGGCACCCAGGCCTCCACCAGGGCGTCGAAATCGGCGGTCCGATAGGGGTCGAACTCGATCTCCATCGACAGGATCGGATCGGTGCCGGCGCGCGACCGGATGGTCATGCCGAAGTACTGCGCGGTCTCCAGGGTGTCGACGATGTGCAGGTAGTGGGCCCAGCTCTCGGCGAAGTCCTCCCACGGGTGGGCCGTCGCATAGGCGCTGATGAACCGATTCGGCCACTCGGCCGGCGGCCCGTTCTCGTAGTGCCGCTTCAGCGCCTCGCCATAGTCGGCGCGCTCGTCGCCGAACAGCGCGCGAGCGCCTTCCAGCCAAGGACTGTCGGCCACCAGATCCGCCCAGTAGTAGTGACCGATCTCGTGGCGGAAGTGGCCAAGCAGGGTACGGTACTTCTCGGTCATGTCGGTGCGCATCTGCTCGCGCGCAACCGGGTCGGCCTCGGCCAGGTCGATGGTCACCACACCGTTGGCGTGGCCGGTCATCACCGGCTCGTCGGAGTCCTCCGCCGACAGGAAATCGAAGGCGAGCCCCTTGTCGGGATCGTCCTCCTTGCTCTCCACCGGAAGGCCGAGCCGCAGAAGGCTGTAGATCAGCCGGCGCTTCGCGGTCTCCAGGTGCCGCCAGGGTTCGAGACGGTCCGGATCGCTCAGGTTCGGCACCGTGCGATTCAGCCGGCATGCCCGACAATACGTCTCGTCGCTGGCGGCCGGCACCATCCAGTTGCAGGCGCCGTGCTCCGCGTTCGCGCAGGACCGGTAGAGATGGTCGATGTCGCCGAGCGCCTGCCAGCCGCCATCATCCGCGGGCTTGAGGGCGCTGAGCTGCGCCTGCCCCGAGAGATAGCCGAGCGTGTGTCCGCACCGCACGCAGGCGGTGTTCTCGAAGTAGAGCAGTTGACCGCAGCTCTGGCACTCGAAGAGCTTCATGACCGCTCCTACCGGCGCGACGACGGCCCGGCGCGCCGGGGCCGGTCGAGAGACGCGAAGAAGTCACGCGACACGCCGTTCGAGACGTCGTCCGACGCCCCCTCGGTCGGAGCGAACAGGGCCGTCTCCGGCTGGCCGGCGCGCGGTGCGGGCTCGGTGCGGACCTGTTCCGCCTCGCCGGCGCCCACGCCCCGGCGTTTCGCTTCGCGCCCGAACTCGTGAACCTCGATGAGGCAGCGCAGGAACTCGGCGCGCAGTTCGGCATCCTCAATCCGCTCCTCGGACAGGCGCGCCATCTCGCAGATGTGCGCCATCGGGATGCTGAACTGGAACATGGTCTCGCGCACCTGATCGCGGAGATCCGCCAGGTGCGCGGCGAGAGTGGCGTCGTCGTAGCGACGCAGGTATTCGCTCTGTGCCTTGACGCCTTCGGCACTGCGACGATTGGTCTTGTCCGACCCGGAGTTCATTCCGAGACCGCCTTTCCTCTTTCGTTAGGCAACTTTTCGTCCGGCCGCCCGAGCCCCGCGAACGTGCGGGGCTGAATTAGCGGCCATTTGAGAAATATGCACCGGATCGGTCGGGACAACCACCGCCATCCGTATCCGTTCGATCCGACGACGCCGGATGGCGTCCCATCTCCGGTCCTGTAGTGTGGCGCCTAACGGAAGAGCGGAAGTCGCCCCATGTCGTCACACGAAGTCCCCAGCGCGCCCCGTCGGATCGCCATCGGCGACCTGCCACCCGGGCCGACCAACAGTCTGACCGACGTCCCCGGCACCGCCGTCGGCCATGTCACCCTGTCGCAGGGCGAGGTGCAGACCGGGGTCACCGCCATACGCTTCCATCCCGGCCATCCGTTCCGCGAGAAGCTGCCGGCGGCCGCCCATGTCCTCAACGGATTCGGCAAGAGCATCGGCCTGGTCCAGGTCGAGGAACTGGGCACCCTGGAGACGCCGGTGGTGCTGACCAACACGCTCTCGGTCGGCACGGCGGCCACCGCCCTGGTCCGCCACATGCTCGAGACCACTCCGGAGATCGGCGCCACCACCGGCACCGTCAATCCGGTGGTCATGGAGTGCAACGACGGCTCCTGGCTGAACGACATCCGCGGCCTGCATGTCGGCGAACACGACGTCCGCGCCGCCCTCGACGCCGCCGCGGCGCAGTTCGCCCAGGGAAATGTCGTCTCCCAAGGGAATGTGGGCGCCGGCACCGGGATGAGCTGCTACGGCCTCGCCGGCGGGATCGGCAGCGCCTCTCGGGTGGTGCGGATCTCGAAGTCCGACTACACCCTTGGCGTCCTGACGCTCTGCAACATGGGCCGGCTGGCCGACCTGCGGATCGACGGCCGGCCGGTGGGAGCGGCCATCGCCGAGCGAATCCGGGAGGAGAAAGATCAGGCAGAGAAAGGCTCGATCATCGTGCTGATCGCTACCGACGCGCCGCTCGACGCCCGGCAGCTGCGGCGGGTCGCCACCCGCGCGGGCGCGGGGATCGCGCGCACGGGCTCCCATCTCGGCTCCGGCAGCGGCGACATCGCGCTCGCCGTCTCAACCGCCGAGGCGATCCCGCATACACCGCCGAAGGGGAAGGTCCTGACCCGCCAGGTGCTGCACGAGGACGCGATCGACCCGCTGTTCCGCGCCGCCATCGAGGCGACGGAGGAGGCGATCCTCAACGCCCTGCTCGCCGCCGAACCGCGCACCGGCCGGGACGGCCGGACCCGACGGTCGCTCGGCGAGTTCGCGGACTTGGTCCGGGCTTAGAGCAACTCGCGATCAGATGGAAACATCTGTTCGGGTGAAGGTGTTCAATCTTCGTGGCTTACAGGGCGACTCACGCTTCAGATCGAATCGATCTGAAGCGATCGCCCTCTAGGCGGGGCCGGCGACGATGCCGTCGTCGTGCAGCCGGCCGATGGCGCCGCTGTCGAGGCCCAGCATCTCCGCCAGCACCTGATCGGTGTGCTGGCCGAGCGCCGGCGCCGGCGCGACCGGCATCCGCGCCACCCCCCGGAAATCGATCGGCGAGCCCGGCGACAGCACCTCGCCGATCTCCGGGTGGGCGACGGTCTGAAACATCGGGTTCTTCTCCGACGCCCGCCAGTCGTCGGCCAGCATCTGCCCCACGGTCTGATACGGCCCCCAGGTGACCCCGGCTTCGGCCAGGATCGTTCCGACCTCGTCCAGGGTGAGGCCGGCGCACCATTTCTCGATCAGGGCGAACAGAACCTTGCGCCACTCGAAGCGCTGTCCCTCGTCGGTGAAGTCGGTGCCGAGGGCGCTCTCCAGGCCAGCCACCGTCGCCTCGATGCCGGCGACCCGGCACAACGCCTTCCACTGCTTCACCGTGATGGCGGAGATCATCACCCGCCGCCCGTCCGACGTGGCGAAGTCCCGGCCGAAGGCGCCGAAGAGGTCGTTGCCGATCGGTCCGCGGTCGGTGTCGTTCAACTGCACCTCCGCGATCTGGCCGAGATTGCCGACCATGGCCATGGCGACGTCGCTGAGCGAGACCTCGGCCCGGCCGCCGACGCCGGTGCGCTTGCGACGGTCGACCGAGGCGAGGATGGCCAGGGCCGCATGCAGGCCGCAGCCGACATCCCAGGCCGGCAGGACGTGGTTGATCGGCGTGGCGTCCGGCCCGGTCAGGTGCGGGTACCCGACGGCGCAGTTGATCGTGTAGTCGACCGCCGGCGAGCTGTCGGGGCTGCCCTTGACCGCCACCGAGATCGCATCGGCCCGGCGCTCTTCCAGCACCTTCTGCGACAACCACGGGATCTCGGCGAAGTTGGTCAGCAGGATGCCGGTATCGTCGCCGGGACGGGTCGCCAGGGTCTGGACCAGTTCTCGGCCGCGCGGATCGCGCAGGTTCACCGCGACCGACTTCTTGCCCTTGTTCATGCCCGACCAGTACAGGCTGCGGCCAGTTTCGTTCGACAGCGGCCAGCGGTTGTAGTCGAGCCCGCCGCCGATCATGTCGACCCGGATCACCTCGGCGCCGAGCTGTGCGAGCGTCATGCCGGCGAGGGGCGCGGCGACGAAGGCGGAAGCCTCGACGATGCTGAGGCGGTCGAGCAGGTCGTACACGTGGATTCTCCCGATGGGATGGGGACGGACGGCGCGGAGGACAGACCTTAAGGAACCCGGACGTCCGGTGTCATCACCCCGCCGGCACCCGGTAGATCGTGATGTCGATCTCCCGGCCGCGCGAGTAGTTCAGCCCCCGCACCCTGCCTCTCGGCTCGACCGTCAGGCCGCGGACCACGACAGCGGCGAGAAACGCCTCCTGCTGGCGGGCCTCGACGACCGCTACCGAGCACTCGGGTTCCGCCACCAAGACATCGGCGGCACCCGCCGCGTCGCTCAGCCGCGTGCCGGTGCCATGGACGAACACCATGCTCGGCTCCGAGAATCCGGCGGTGACGAGAACCCGGTCGGCGCAGCGCGTCGCCTCTGCGACGGCCGGGATCAGCGACCGGGCGATCCACAACCGGTCGAGGGACGGGGCCACGACCGCGAAGGTCAGCCCGTAGAAGACGCAGACGCCGACGGCGAGATGGACCAGCCGGGCGAGGGACATGGCCTGAACGAAGCGCACCATCAGCACGGCCGCCGCGAGGCCGGCGCCGCTGGCGACGAGGGACGCCGCCGACACGGCGCCGGTCAGATGGATCACCGCACCGACGGGCACCGCCGCCAGCACCAGACTGACCGCGACGGCCAGACCTGAGACGGCCCGGTGGGCGACCCGCGCGCGGCCGGCGGCAACCAGCTCCGTCGCGGCCGTCAGGAACAGCCCGGCGAGGACGGCGATCGCCGGATAGACGGGATAGGTGTAGTGCGGCAGCTTGGTCGCCACCGCCTCGAACACGAGGAAGGTCGGCACGATCCAGCAGATCAGGAACCGGATATCGGCCTCGCGGCGGCGGGTCCAGGCGAGGGCTGCCGCACCGGCGGCCAGCGCCGCGCCCGGCCAGAAGACCGCGAGGAAGACGAGGCTGTGATAGCCCGGCGGCGCGCCGTGGGCATCGTCGCCCTTGGCCACCTTGCCGAGCAGGGCGTGACCGACGGCCTCTTCCAGGAAAGCGGGGCCGACCTTCAGGGTGATGGCCACCAGCCACGGCGCCACCACGGCGACGGTGAGCACCAGTCCGGGCAGCCAGTGCAGCCGGCGCAGCAGCTCCCGGTCGCGGTTCCACAGACACCAGGCGAGGATCGTCGCTCCCGCCACCAGGGTGACGATCGGCCCCTTTATGAGCACGCCGATCCCGTGGAACAGCCAGAACGCCGCCGGCGAGCGCCATCCGCCGGCAAGGAAGCCGGGGCGTTCCGCGCTTGTGGTGACGCGATGCAGGGCGATCTGCATCGCCAGGATCGCGGCGACCAGCAGGGCGTCGGTCTTGGCCGTCCGCGCCTCAACCCCAGTGATCAGCGCCAGTGCCATGACGATACCCGCCGCCACCCCGGCATAGGCCCCGCCAAGGCCGGCGGCGAACCAGGCGGTCATCGCGACGATGGCGAGAGCGCCTATCAGAGACGGCAGGCGGTAGGCCCAGATCCCCGCCTCGGACCCGCCGCCGACAAGCGCCGCGCTTGCCGCCTGCAGCCAGTAGGTCCCGATCGGCTTGACGTGGCGGGGCACGTCCTGGAAACGGATGTCGACGAAGTCGCCCGTCTCGAGCATCTGGCGCGAGGCTTGGGCATAGCGTGCCTCGTCGCGGTCCATGGCCGGGATCTGGAACTGACCCGGCACCAGAGCGGCGAGCGCGACCGCCAGGACAAGAAGCCACTGACGCACCGAGAGCGAGCGGTCGGAGGCCGTCATGGCGCGCGGTCCGCCTCGGGGATGGGATTGACTCCCAGGGTCGAGCGGCGCAGCAGCCAGACAACGCCGAACAGGTCGACGATGCCGACCAGGGCCCGGCCGATATTGGTGTACTTGGACTGCCCGGCGGCGCGCGGCCGGTCGTCGACCGACACATGGATGGTCTCGAAGCCGTAGCGCCGGGTCAGCGCCGGCAGGAAACGGTGCAGGCTGTCGAAGAACGGCAGGGCCAGGAACAGCGGCCTTGGAATCACCTTCAGGCCGCAGGCGGTGTCCGGACAGTCGTCGCGCAACGCCCAGCGTCGCACCCCGTTGCCGATCCGCGACGCGATCAGCCGGCCGACCCCGGCGGTGCGCCGTCGGCGGATACCGGCAACGAGCCCGACCCTGCCGACCTTGCCCGCATCGATCTTCGCCGCCATGGCCACCAGGTCCGCCGGATCGTTCTCGCCGTCGCCGTCGATCGTCCCCATCCACAGCGCCGACGCCGCCCGCGCGCCAGTGCGCAGGGCCGCGCTCTTGCCCGAACGGGCGGCATGGCGGATCAGGGTTACCCGGCTGTCTTCGACTGCGAGGTCGGCGACGATGGCATCGGTCCCATCGCGGCTGCCGTCATCGACCACCACGACCTCGACCCGATAGGCGGCGCCAACGGTGTCCAGGATCTCCCGCAGCAACGGGGCGATCGCGCCAGCCTCGTCGCAGACGGGAACGATGACGCTGAAGGCGGGAAGGTCGGAGGGCTCTGAATCGGACATCGGCCGGTCGTGCGGTCTGTTTCGGCGCTCCTCCTACCAGATACGGGCGGCCAAGGCGACGGTGAAGGCCGGCGCCTCAGCCCGCCTCGCCCCGCAGCCGGCGGAACAGCGCCTGATAGTTGGCGACGCAGGCCTCGCGGGTGAAGTCGGCTCCGTGACGCGCGGTACCGCCGGCGACCAGACGCCCGGCCAGCCCGGACTCCTCGATCACCCGGAGCAGTGCCTCGCGCAGCGGGGCCACCTCGCCCTTCGGCACGATCAGGCCGTCCTCGCCGTCGCGCACGAACTCGCCTGGCCCGTCAGCATCGGTCGCCACCAGCGGCTTGCCGTAGGCCCAGGCCTCCAGCGTCACCGTACCGAACGGCTCGTGCCGCGAGGGAAAGGCGACGATGTCGCAGCTTCGGAAGAATGCGCCGGTGTCCCGGCGCCAGCCGAGAAAACGGACCCGGTCTGCGATACCGAGCTCGGCGGCGAGCGCCTTCAGCGCCTCCTCCTCCGGCCCGCTGCCGGCGACCCAGAGATGGACCTGGGGCAGGTCGACGACGGCGCGCATCAGCACGTCGAACCCCTTCACCCGATGCAGGCGCGACGGGGTGAACACGACGGTCGCCCCGTCCGGCACGCCGAGTGCCGCGCGGTCGGCGGCGGGACTGTCGTCGCACTCGGCGAAGTTGGCGATCATGCTGCAGCGCTCTTCGGGCCAGCCATGCGCGATCACGTGGCGTCGGATCCCCTCGCTGATGCAGATCAGGTGATCGCACTTGCGGAAGTACTTGAGGTCGTAGAAACCGCCGAGACGGGCGGCCTTGAGGTGCGGCCCCTGCGGCATCCACCAGCTGGCCCGGCTCATATACGAGAGCACGACGTCCGGCCGGAACTCGGAGACGACGCGGCGCAGGGCAGGCGCGGTGCGCAGGTCGAACCACGACCCGAACGGTGCTTCCGACACCGGCACGCCGCCCGCCTCCAGGTCGGCGCGGCGCGGCGGGTTCGCCCGGATGACTGCGCGCGACTCCTCGCCGGCGACGGCAAGCGCCTTGGCCAGGGTGACGAAGAACGTCTCGGCCCCGCCATTGGCGGCGCCGGCGAGGGTGGAGAGAATGCGCAAGGGGCTGGGTCCGCGTGGGTGACGTCGACCCGCACTATGCCGCCGGGCGCAGCGACGGCACAAGGTCGATGGCCCGCACCGGTCGCTCGTGGCTCCTCAGCTGCGCAGCCGGGCGATCGTCGCGTCGGTCTCGCGCACCAGTCGGGCCATCAGGTCCCCCGCGCTTTGCCGACGGGCCATCGCCACCCCCTGCCCGGCCCAGAGCGACAGATAGTCGGCCTTGCCCGCGGCGGCCGCCGCGGCCCGCATCGGCCGGGTCAGCGCGTTCTGGATCGGAAAGGGCAGCGGATCGTGATCGGCCATCTCGGTCAGGAAGCGGTTGCGCACGCCGCGCGCCATGCGCCCGGAGAACGCACGGGTCAGCGCGGTGTCGGTCTCGTCGGCCGCCAGCAGCGCCTCCTGGTAGGCGGGCGGCACGCCCGCCTCCTCGCAGGTGAGGAACGCGGTCCCCATCTGTACCGCGCTGGCGCCAAGCGCCAGGGCCGCGGCGATGCCGCGACCGTCCATGATGCCGCCGGAGGCCACGACCGGCACTTCCACGGCGTCGACCACCTGCGGCACCAGCGCCATGGTGCCGACCAGTGACCTCTCGGCCGGTTCGGCGAAGGTGCCGCGATGGCCGCCGGCCTCGCTGCCTTGGGCGACCACGGCATCGACCCCGGCCCGCTCCAGCGCCACCGCCTCGGCCACCGTGGTCGCCGTGCCCATGACCACCATGCCGCGCTGTCTGGCTGCGTCCAGCGCCTCGGGCGGCACTATGCCGAACGTGAAGCTGAACACCTTGGCCCCGCTTTCCAGCGCGACCGGGAACCGCGCCTCGAACGGATCCCTGAGGTCGGACGGCAGCGACGGGGCGTCGAGGCCCAGGTCCCGGTGATATGCCGCCATCCGTTCGACCTCGGCCTCCGCGTCGTCCGGAACATCGGGCACCGGCAGCGGCGCGAACAGGTTGATCCCAAACGCCCGGTTGGTGCGACACCGCACGGCGGCCGCCGCTTCCGCCATCTTTTCCACCGCCAGGTAGGTGGTGCCCATCGTTCCCAGCCCGCCGGCCTCCGCCACCGCGGCGGCGAGCGCCGGCGAGTCGGCGCCGGCCATCGGTGCCTGTATGATCGGGTGATCCATCCCCAGGCGCTCCATCAGCGCATTCCGTACGGCCACGGCACCCTCCCTCTCGGTTTCCCGGCGACGTTAGTCATCCCGAGCTGTCACAAAAAGCGGTTTGATTTGATAGCCGCGATCAAATGAGGTGATACCTACTCCGCCACCGCCGCCAGCACCGGTGCCGTGACCGCATCGATGAGGGCCTCGGCGGCACTGCTGCGATGCACGTCTCTGCGGCGGATGAACAGGGTGTCGACCATGCCCTCCTCCGGCGCCAGCGCGTGCAGGTCTATCCGCCCCTCCTCCGCCGCCGCGGCGACGATCCCGCGCGGCATCAGGGTAGCGCCGAGGCCGGCGGCGACACAGCCGACGATCGCCTCGATGGTGCCGAACTCCAGATGGCGCAGGCCGACGACGCCCCGGCGTCTCAGGATCTCCTCCAGGCGCTGGCGGTAGGAACAGCCGGCCCGCAGCACGACGATCCGGACCTCCGGGCGCCGCGCCAGCTCGGCGATCGAGCCAAGCCCCGGGGGAGTGGCCAGGACAAGCTCCTCCCGGAACGCCGGCCTGTCCTCCAGTTCGGAGTGAGCCACCGGTCCGCAGACGAAAGCGCCTTCCAACTCGCCATTCAGAACCCGCTCGATCAACTCAGCCGTGGTGCCGGTCCGCAGCACCAGGTCGACCCGCGGATGGCCGGCCACAAAGGACGCCAGCGGGCGGGACAGGCGCAGCGCCGCCGTGGTGTCCAGCGCGCCGACGACAAGCGGGCCCGACGGGACTCCCTCGTCGCGCGCCGCCCGCCGCGCATCCGCCAGCAGCATGGCCGCCCGGCGGGCGTAGGGCAGCAGCCGCTCGCCGGCGGGCGTGATGGTCACGCCCCGGCTGTGCCGGTCGAACAGCCGCACCGACAGGTCGTCCTCGAGCGAACGGATCCGGGCGGTGACGTTCGACTGCACCGTCGCCAGTTCCTCTGCCGCCCGCTTCATGCCGCCACGGCGTGCCACCGCCTCGAAAACCTTCAGGTCGTGGACGTCCATCACCCTCTCCAAGCACCACGAACGATCGATCAAACCGACAGAGATCTTACACAACGATATCGAAAGCGGGCAGGCGTCACACGAATCGGATAGTCTCCCGCGATCCAAACGGCGGGAGGCCGGCTATGCGGCTGGACGATACGGTGACGGTGGAGTGCACGGACACCGACCAGAAGATGGACGGTCAGATCGTGCGGATGCAGGGCGACCGGGTCGACGTCATGGTCTCGGGCCTGATCCTGACGCTACGGCGGACCAAGCCGGGCCTGTATGTCGGCAGCCGCAGCGGGATGGAGTTCGTCGTCCGGGCCTGACGGTCGGCGGCCGAGGGCTCGGTGACGGCGCCGGAGCCGCGCTACGCCGCGTCGCGCTCCAGCACGTTTCCACGGCGCACCTCGACCGAGACGTCCATGCGGATGAAGGCGTCGGGGGCGCCGAAATAGCTCCCCTGCAACGGGATGGCCTGGCTCGGGTCGCGGGCGACGCCGACGCGGATCAGGTTTTCACCGCCGATGATGCCGTTGGTCGGATCGTACTCGACCCAGCCGGCACCTGGCAGATAGACCTGGACCCAGGCGTGGGTGGCCCCCGCCCCCTGAACGGTGCCGAGCCCCTGCGTCGCGACGGAACCGTTCGCGGCCTCGATCGGGGTGACCCCAGTGCCGGCCGGATCGAGCGCCGGATCGAACACGTAGCCGGTGACGAACCGCGCCGCCAGGCCGAGCGACCGCACCGCCTCCATCATCAGCAGCGCGAAATCACGGCAGGTCCCGCGACGGCGTTCCAGGGTTTCCGCCGGCGTCTGAACGCCTTCGTCGTCGCGCGGCAGGTACGAGAAGTCGGCGCGCACGCTCTCGGTCATGCGCCGCAGCAGATCCAGGGTCTCGGTCCGTTCGCCGGTGAAGAACGATCGGGCCCAGGCCTCGATCGCGCCGTCGTCCGGGTGATGCCGCTCCGCCGAGCGGCCGAGGTCCTGCAGATCCTCGATCGCGTAGGCGAAGGGCAGGTGGCGGGCATGGTCGGCGATCTCGAAGACCGGGGCGTTGACCGCGTAATGCTCGACCACGATCACGCTCTCGAAATACAGCCGCTCGGCGGGCTCCTCGAAGCGCGCGACCGCCACCGAGTTCGAGAACACGTCATGCATCCACCAGACCTTTGCCGCCGGCTGGATCAGCAGGCGGCTGTCGACCAGGCGCATGTCATGACTGTCGCGCGGCCGGAACAGCAGCCTGTGCTCGCCGAAGCGGACGGGTTCGCTGTAGCTGTAGGCGGTGCGGTGGACGATGCTCAGGACCTGCATTGCAGCCCCCTCGGGACATGGCGGTGCGCCATGATAGCCGCGAAGCGTGAACGAAGCGTTGCCGACTACTCGGCGGCCTCGGCAAGGCCGAAGAACCGCGTGCTGAGCGCCCCGCCGAGGCCGAGCAGCCCCGCCTGGATCGCATCCGCGAACCGGTGCAGCCATTCCGGATCGATACGGTCGGTGGGCGTCTGGCCGGAAATCTCGATCACCCGTTCAAGCTCGTCGCGCACCGCATCGCCAAGGTCGAGCCCGTGCTCGCTCTCCAGACAGGCCAGATCGTACTTGATCCGGTACAGGCTGAAGCTGATCGAGCGCGGAAACTCGGAATCGGACATCAGGAAGCGGGCGACGTCGCTGGTGCTCATGCTGCCCGGCCGGGTCCGCCGGTAGGCCTGGTAGCCGGCGGCGGACCGCAGCAGGGCATTCCACTGGCTGATGTCGATCGGCGAGCCGGGCCCCTCCTCGACGCTCTGAAGCTGACGGTATTTCACGTCGAGCAGGCGCGAGGTCTGGTCGGCCCGCTCGATATGCCGGCCGAGCTGGTAGAAGCGGTAGGCCTGATCGCGGTACAGGGTGCCCTCGGCGATGCCGGTGTGGGTCTGACAGCTGGTCTTGATGAACTCCGCCACCTTGGAAAGCCGGCGCAGGCCGATGTCCCGCCGCTTCAGTTCCTGCACCTCACCGTAGAACGTGTTCAGGTGCGCCCACAGCTCGGTGCTGATGAGGTGGCGGACCGTGCGCGCATTCTCCCGTGCGTAGCCGATCGAATTGAGGACCGAGGTCGGGCTCTTCGGATCGATCAGATAGAAGAACAGGACCGCCGGCGCCGTCGCCTCCTTGTTGCGGGCGAAGAACTCCTCACCGTCGGCGTTGATCCGGATCACCGCCTCCCAGTCGCCGGTGGCCCGGGGATCGCGGGCGAAGGATCCGTGGATATCCAGCAACCGGGCCAGGTTCTCGGCACGTTCGACGTAGCGACCGAGCCAGTACATGTTCTCTGCGTAGCGCGACAGCATGGCGTTACTCCAGAACCCAGGTGTCTTTCGACCCGCCGCCCTGGGACGAGTTCACAACCAGCGAGCCCTTCTTCAGCGCCACCCGTGTCAGGCCGCCCGGCAGCACCCAGGTCGACTTGCCGGTGACGCAGAACGGCCGCAGGTCGACATGGCGCGGCTCGACCTTGCCGCCGATCAGGGTCGGCGACACCGACAGCTCGACCATCGGCTGGGAGATGTAGTTCGCGGGGTCCTTCTCGATCGCCTTGCGGGTCGCCTCCAGCTCGCGGGCCGAGGCGCGCGGGCCGATGACCACACCGTAGCCGCCGGCCTCGCCGACCGGCTTGGTGACCAGCTTGTCGAGGTTGTCGAGCGTGTACTGCAGCCCGTCCTTCTCCCGGCACAGGTTGGTCGGCACGTTCGGTAGGATCGCGTCCTGGTCCAGGTAATAGCGGATCAGCCGAGGCATGTAGGCGTAGACGCCCTTGTCGTCGGCGACGCCGGTGCCGACCGCGTTGGCGATGGTCACGTTGCCCTTGGCATAGGCTCGCATCAGCCCCGGCACGCCGAGCATGCTGTCGGGCCGGAACACCTCGGGGTCGAGGAAGTCGTCGTTGATGCGCCGGTAGATCACATGCACCGGCATCAGGCCGCCGGTGGTGCGCATCTTAACCCGGTCGTCCTCGACGACCAGGTCCTGCCCGGTGACCAGGGGAATCCCCATCTCCCGGGCGAGGAAGACATGCTCGAAATAGGCGGAGTTGAACGGTCCCGGAGACAACAGGACGACCTGGGGATCGGCCACGCCCTTCGGCGCGGCCTCGCACAGCGCCGTCTGCAGGCGCATTCCGTAGTCCAGCACCGGCATCACGTTCATGCCTTCGAACAGATGCGGCATGGTGCGCCGCATGAGCTGACGGTTCTCGACGACGTAGGACACGCCGGACGGGCTGCGGGCATTGTCCTCCAGGACAACGAAGCCTCCGTCGCCGCCACGCACCACATCGACGCCGCAGACGTTGACGTAGCTGTTCTCGGGCACCTTGAGGCCGACCATCTCCGGGCGGTAGTTCGGATTCTTCAGCACCAGATCGGCCGGCAGAACCCCGTCCTTGATGACTTTCTGCTCGCCGTAGATATCCGCCAGCAGCAGGTTCAGCGCCTGCACACGCTGTATCGAACCGCTCTCGATCGCGCGCCAGTCGGCGGGGGTCAGCACCCGAGGGATCAGGTCGAAGGGCAGCACCCGGTCGACCGAGGACCCTTCGTGATAGAGGGTGAAGGTGATTCCGAGGTTGTAGAGTTCGCGATCGACCGCCTTCGACAGGCGGGTCAGCTCCTTGGGGGCCGTCGCGTTCAGGCGTTTGAGCAGCCCCGACAGGACCTTCTGTCGGTCCGCATCGCCCTGATACTCGCAGAAGAACCCTTCCGGATCGTAGTCTTCCAGCAGTCGGTGCCGTGTGCGGATCGCCGCCTCCCGTGCATCAACAATATCGCTGCAATAGCATTAACAATTGCCTTAGTGCAGCGCAACGTCCTGCGCGAGCCGGGTCAGCCGGAGGTGCCCACGCGCATCGACACCGTCCGATCGTCGGTCTCGCCGTCGCCGCGCTCGAGCACCACCCGGCCCCGCCAATCGCCCGCCGGAAGCCCCCGAGGAAACCGCTTCTGCGAATTGCGCACGCCGAGCGCTCGGAAGACGTAAGACTGGTGACGCTCGAACGTCTCGGTCTGGTCGAGGATCACGGCGCCGTCCGGCGCCTCGATCACCACCCGGCCGGTGTCGCCGGGCGAGACGCCGATGGCCCGATACCAGACGACGACCGCGTCGGCCTCGGGCGTGAGCGACGCCCGCGCCGCGGTGCCCGCCTCCGCCGCCTCCTGCCCCGGAATGCCATCGGAGAACGCCAGATCGAGCAGGGTCGGCGCCCGTATCGCCGTCAGCCGCTGCAGGACCGACGGTTCCCAGAGGGGCCGGTTTCCGACCGAGCAGGACTCGCCGCCGTCCACCCCCTGGAACGGGTCGACGATGCGCCCTTCATGCGAGACCGAGACGTGAACGTGCGGAAACTCGGTGACGCCGGACAGGCCGACGGCGCCCAGGATCTCGCCGGCTTCGACCTGCTGGCCGCCCTGCACCAGAACGCTGCCCCTGCGCAGGTGGCAGTACTGCGTCACCCAGCCGTCGCCGTGCTCGATGCGGACCCCGTTGCCGCATTCCTTGCCGGCCGCCTTCGCCGCCTCGATCCCGGACCGACCGGCATCGGCCTCGCCGTCGCGCACGCCGACGACCTTGCCGGCGGCGGCCGCCAGCACCGGAACCGAGTTGGCGAGCAGGCTCTCGTTCGCGAGACCGAAGTCGGTTCCCTTGTGTCCGTCGTAGGACATCTGACCGCACATGTAGTCGGCGCGGCCGCCGCTCGGATCGAGATCGACGTAGTTCACCACCCAGCAGTCCACGCCAGGATCGCAGGCGATCGGCAGCGACAGGGTGATCGGCGGCTCGCCGCCCGGCAGGGACGCCGCGGCGGCCGAGGTCGCCACGATCCGCGCGGCGGGAGCCGGGGACGGCACCGGGTCCGAAGGCGGTTCGGAAGCCGCACGCGCGACGTCCGGAGCCGGAGATGCCGGTACGCTTGCGCCGGGCGTCTCGCCATCGCCGCGGTCCGCGGCAGTTGCGACATCGCCGCGGTCCGCGGCCGTCTCGTCATCGCCGCGCTCAGCGGCGGCTGCGTCATCGGCGCGAGCCGCGGCCGCCCGATCCCGGGAGCGCGGATCCTGGTCGTCGAGCGGAATCTCCACGCGCCACTGGTGTCCCTCCGGCGAGAGCACCAGCCAGAAGCCGTAGCCGAAGGAGGCCAGAGCCGCGAGGAACATGAAGACGATGACGACGCGGATCAGCAACGGCCGGACTCCCGTTCGGGGCGCGCCGGATCAGCCGCGGGAGCGGACCAGACGCTGGAGATACTCACCGTATCCGGATTTCGCCAGCGGTGCCGCCAGTTTCAAGACCTGCTCGGCATCGATGTAGTCCATGTAATAGGCGATCTCCTCGACGCAGGCGATCTTCAGGCCCTGACGCTCCTCGACCGTGCGCACGAACTCCGAGGCCTGCAGCAGGCTGGCGTGGGTCCCGGTGTCGAGCCAGGCGTAGCCCCGTCCCATGCGCTCGACCCGCAGCCGTCCCTGTTCGAGATACACCCGGTTCACGTCGGTGATCTCAAGCTCGCCGCGCGGCGACGGCGCGATCTCGGCGGCGATGTCGACAACGCTATTGTCGTAGAAATACAGGCCCGTCACCGCCCAGTTCGACGCCGGCTCGGCCGGTTTCTCGACGATCGAGAGCGCACGCCCGTCATCGTCGAAATCGACCACGCCGTAGCGTTCCGGATCGCTGACGTAGTAGCCGAAGACGGTCGCCCCGCCCTCCTCCGACGCCTGGGTCAGCGCCCGCTGCAGGATCTCGGTCAGGCCGTGGCCGTAGAAGATGTTGTCGCCGAGCACGAGCGCCGCCGGATCCTTGCCGACGAAGTCGCGGCCGATGATGAACGCCTCGGCCAGGCCGTTGGGTTCGGGCTGCACCGCGTAGGTGATGTCGATCCCCCACTTGCTTCCGTCGCCCATCAGGTGCTGGAACGCCGCCTGGTCCTGCGGGGTGGTGATCACCAGGATGTCGCGGATGCCGGCGAGCATCAGCGTGGTCAGCGGGTAGTAGATCATCGGCTTGTCGTAGACCGGCAGCAGCTGCTTGCTCGCCACCATGGTCAACGGATACAGCCGGGTGCCGGAGCCGCCCGCCAGAATGATGCCCTTCATCGCTCCGTCTCCTCTGCCGCCATGCGGGCGGCGAAAACCTCGTCCAGGGCCGCCTGCCACGCGCGGTGCGGCAGTGACGGCAGGGCGGCGACCAGCGCCGACGTGTCGAGCACCGAATAGGCCGGCCGGCTGGCCGGTGTCGGGTACTCCTCGGTGGTGATGCTGTGCACGACCGGACGCCGGCCCCACACCGTCTCCGCCCGCTCGAAGATTGCCTCGGCGAAACCGTGCCAGGTGGTCTCGCCGTCGGCGGTATAGTGGTAGGTGCCCGGCGCGACCGGCGCACCGTCCATCCGCGCCCGCGCCAGGGCGAGGACGGCGGCGGCGATGTCGCCCGCGGCGGTCGGCGTGCCGTGCTGATCGGCAACCACGCGCAGTTCGTCTCGATCCCCGCCGACCCGAAGCATGGTGTTCATGAAGTTGCCGCCGCGCGCGGCGTAGACCCAGGCGGTCCGCAGGATGAGATGATCCTCCAGTGCGTGGCGCACCGCCCGTTCGCCGGCCTCCTTCGACGCGCCGTACACGCCGAGCGGGGCGACCGGATCCTGCGGCCGGTAGGGCCGCGCGCCGCTGCCGTCGAACACGTAGTCCGTGGAGAGATGGATCAGCCCGACACCGCGCTCGGCGCAGGCGGCGGCCAGGGCCGCCGGTCCGTCGCGGTTGATGGCGAAGGCGAGATCCCGCTCCTGCTCGGCCTTGTCGACGGCCGTGTAGGCGGCGGGATTCACGACCAGATCGGGGCGGACGGCATCGAGCGCACCGTCGATCCGCCCGGGCTGGGCGAGGTCGAGGCGGTCGCGGCCGACGCCCACGATCTCCATTCCAGCCGCCGCCGGATCCTTGGCGAGGCGGACCAGCGCGCCGCCGACCTGACCGGTCACACCGGTGACGAGGATCCGCATGTTCAGCCCGTCTTTCCGGCGGTACCGGTACCGACCCGGGACAGGCCGGTGCGTGCCGCCAGCGGCCCCCACCAGTCCTCGTTCTCCAGATACCAGCGCACGGTCTTCTCGATACCGCTCTCGAAGGTCTCGCGCGGGGTCCATCCGAGCTCGCGTTCGATCTTCGCCGCATCAATGGCGTAGCGGAAATCGTGGCCCGGCCGGTCGGTGACGAAGGTGATCAGCTCGCGCCGCGATTTGCCGCCCTCCAGCGCCGGAGCGTGGCGGTCGAGCAGGTCGCAGATGGTCTCGACCACCGCCAGGTTGGACATCTCGTTGTGACCGCCGATGTTGTAGCTCTCGCCGGCCGCGCCCCGCGACAGCACGGTCCACAGCGCCCGCGCGTGATCCTCGACATAGAGCCAGTCGCGGACGTTCTGGCCGTCGCCGTAGACCGGCAGCGGCTCACCGCGCAGGCCCTTGATGATCATCAGCGGGATCAGCTTCTCGGGGAAATGGTAGGGGCCGTAGTTGTTCGAGCAGTTCGACAGCACCACCGGCAGGCCGAACGTCTCGCCCCAGGCGCGGACCAGGTGGTCCGAAGACGCCTTCGAGGCGGAATAGGGCGAGCGCGGGTCGTAGGCCGTGTCCTCGGTGAACATGCCGTCATCGCCGAGCGAACCGAACACCTCGTCGGTCGAGATGTGGTGGAAACGGAACCCCTCGGCCCGCGCCCCGTCCAGTCCGGCGAAATGCTGGCGCGCCGCCTGCAGCAGCCGGAAGGTGCCGAGAATGTTGGTCTGAATGAAGTCCTCCGGACCGTCGATCGACCGGTCGACATGGGACTCCGCCGCCAGGTGCATCACCGCATCAGGATCGTGGGTCTCGAACACCCGCTTCAACCCGTCGGCATCGGTGATGTCGATCCGCTCGAAGACGTAGCGGTTGCTGTCCTCAACATCGCGCAGGGCCGTGCCGCTCGCCGCGTAGGTCAGCTTGTCGACATTGACCACCCGCACATCGGTCTCGGCGATCAGCAGGCGCACGACCGCGGAGCCGATGAAGCCGGCTCCGCCGGTGACCAGGACCGTCTTCGGTGACGACATGACTGTTCCCCGTGCCGCGATCAGATCGAGAAGTAGGCCGGCAGGTCCGCCAGCCCGGGATGCTTGGTGTCCTTGTCGGACAGGGTCGGCTCGACACCGTTCAGCGGCCAGTCGATGCCGATCGCCGGGTCGTTCCAGGCCAGACCCTTGTCGTGGTCCGGCGCGTACGGACCGGTCACCTTGTAGATGACCTCGGTATCCGGCTCCAGGGTTACGAAGCCGTGGGCGAAACCGACGGGAACCAGGATCTGGTTCCACGCCTCGGCCGAGATCTCCGCCCCGACCCACTTGCCGTAGGTCGGCGATCCGCTCCGGATGTCGACCGCCACGTCGTAGATCCGTCCCCGGACCACGCGGACCAGCTTGTCCTGGGCGAAAGGCGGGGTCTGGAAGTGCAGCCCGCGCAGCACGCCGACCGGTTGCGACATGGAGTGGTTGTCCTGGATGAAGTCGAGCGTGATGCCGTGCTCGGCCAGGGCCGCCTTGTTGTAGGTCTCGGAGAAGAACCCGCGCGCATCCCCGAAGCGTTTCGGGGTCAGAATCTTGACATCCGGGATTCCCAGCGATTCGATCTGCACGTCTGCCCCTCCGCGTGGCCGTCGCCCGCCCGGTCGCCGGTACGGCGGCGGGCGGGTCCGAAATCGCGCCGGGTGATAGCACGCAGATCGCGGCATCCACAACCGCGCAGGTAAGCGCGTTTCACCGTGGTGCGGCAATATGCTAGTGTTCGTCGTTGGAGTCTTTTGACACGACAAAGCGATACTGGCATCCGATGCTGCGAGTTTGCGTGCGGCGGATGTTTTCGAAGTGACGATCGGGACCCGATGAGCCTGACGATTGATCCTCTACCAGACCCCTCCGACCGGCGGGTGGTCCCGATCCGGCCGAGGGCGGTCGATACGGGTCCGTACGGCACGGCCTCCCGGCAGCCGGCGAGGGAACACTCGTGCACGGTGGTCATCGTCTCGTACCGGACCGGGCCCGTGCTCCTCGACAGCGTCGGTGCGGCCCTCTCCCAGGAGGGGGTGAAGCAGGTCGTCCTGGTCGACAATGGCAACACCGCCGAAACGCGCACGGCGATCGACGAGCGAGCGGCCGAGGACGACCGGCTCGTCGTGGTGCGCGGCCAGGGGAATGTGGGCTTCGCGAAGGGATGCAATCTCGGCGTCCGCTATGCCAGATCGGCCTATGCCCTGCTGCTGAATCCGGACTGCATTCTCCGGCCCGGCGTCGTCAATCGGGTGTTCGAGGTGTTCGACGACGCACCGGAAGCCGCCATGGTGACGGTGCGGATCGAGAACCTGGACGGATCGGAGCAGCGCGGCGGCCGGCGCAACCTGATGACGCCGTGGACCTGTTTGGTCGAGCTGTTCCGCCTCGACAAGTTGATGCCGGACCATCCGCACTTCCAGCGCCTGAACCTGAACGAGACCGAGCCGCTGGAGACGGTCACCGCGGTTCAGTGCATCTCCGGCGCCTTCATGATGATGCCGACCGAGGTCTACAACACGCTTGGCGGCATGGATGAGGACTACTTCCTGCACGTCGAGGACGTCGACCTTTGCATGCGCGTCGGCAAGTCCGGCCAGCAGATCCTGTTCGTTCCGGACACCGCCGTCACCCACGTCAAGGGCACCAGCCGCGTCTCGCCCTTCACCGTGGAGTGGCACAAGTCGGTCAGCGCGACGAAGTATTTCCGTAAGCATTTCCGCCCGCAGTATCCGGACCTGATCCTGCGCATCATCAGCCTGGCGATCTTCGCCCGGCTCGCCTACAGGGCGATCCCGATTACCGTCGCCTGGATCGCCGAGCGGCTGCGCAGCGGCCCTGGCCACACCCGGAGGATGCCGGACTGACCGGTCGCCGGAGCACGGTCGCTTCGGATCGAACCGGTCGCGACCCGATCTAATCCCGCCAGCCGTCCCGCAACCCACCGAGGATCGCCGACAGTTTCGCCCGCTTGTCGGTTTCGTAGGCCGCCGCCTTCCAGATGTCGTACAGCGCCGCGACCACATCCCAGGCGACCCAGGCGGGCACATCCCCCAGGTATCGCCGCCAGACCCTGACCCGGTTGCGGTGAATCATGCGCCGGCGCCAGGCAGCATGGGTGTTCAGGGCGACCCGCCGGCCCAGCACCTCGGTCTCGTGGAACTCGCCGAGGCGGTGATCGAGCACCGCATCGCCGATGCCGACGATCTCGAACCCCGCACGGCGCAGACGCAGACAGAATTCGATGTCGACGTAGTCGATGAAGAACGGTCCGGCCATCGGCCCCACCACGTCCAGCACCTCGCGACGGATCAGGCTGCCCGACGCGATGGCGAAGACGCCGTCGCGCACCACCGCGCCCGGCACCATCGACCCGCGCCGCAGGTCCCAGCCGTTCCGGCTGGCCAGCAGATACGGCTTCAGCGTGCCCTCGGCATCACTCAGTCTCGGCGACAGCAGGCCCACCCTGTCCCGATCGTCCAGTCCCGCCCAGCCGTCCAGCAGCCGGTCGACCATATCCGGCGCCGGCACACTATCGTCGTCCAGCAGCAGGACCCAGTCGACCGCCGCGACGCGGGCGATCTCCAGCCCCCGGTTCTGCGCGGCGGCGAGTCCGACATTCCCGTCGTTCTCGACCAGCGTCAGGGCCGGGTCGGCCGCCGCTCTGTCGCGGAGCCGGCGCCGTACCGGCTCGGAGCTCCCGTTGTCGATCAGGATCACCCGCTCACACTGGCCGAGCGCCGAGTCCAGCACCGCATCGAGCGACGGATCGGGCTCGTGGCTGACGACCACGGCGGCGACACGGCGGTCCGTCGGCCCGGTCTCTCCGAGCCGCCAGACGAGGTCCGCGATCGGCCGGGCATCGATCCCACGACGCAGGTAGCGCAGCGGCGACCAGGTCATCGCCTTGAGCACCGGCGCGTCGTGGGCGACCCGCACCGCCGCCCGTTCCCGCAGCGATCTGGGCAGTCCGCGCACCGCCTCGCCAAGCGCGCGCACGCGGGCCGGCGCCCCGCCCCGGACCAGGGCCGCCAGCACCGCGGCCAGCGCCAGCGCCGCCATCACCGGCGCCAGCAGCAACGCCGCACCGCCCGGCATGCCGCGCGCGAAAGCCCAGACCCGGTTGCGGGTCGCGTGCCGCAGCACGAAGCCGGACGGCGCCGAGCCGGAGCCGACATGGCGTACCAGCGCCCACGGGGTGACGATCGCGCTCCAGCCCGCCCGGCGAAGCCGCAGCGCCAGGTCCACGTCCTCGTAGTAGCAGAAGAACCGCTCGCAGAACCCGCCGACCTCCTCGAACGCCTCGCGCCGGTACAGGGCGGCCGCCGCGCAGGGGCCGAACACCCCGCTTTCCGCGACCGGCACCGCCAGACGGCCCCGGCCGCCGCGCCAGGCAGCGCCCCATGGGGCATAGGGGTCGCCGACGCCGTCGTAGCGGTCCGGATCGCCGTCGAGGAGCTGGACGGAGGCGACGCTGGCGGCCTCGGGGTGGCGCTCCGCGGCGGCGATCAGCGCGGCGAGCCATCCGGGGGCTGCGAAGGCGTCCGGGTTCAGCGTGACCAGGTAGCTCCCCCGCGCCGCGCGGGCGGCGAGGTTATTGGCGGCGGCGAAACCGACATTCTCGGGGCTGCGGATCACGGTCAGCCAGTCGCGCGGGGCGAGCGCCTCGACGGCGCCGTCGGTCGAGGCGTTGTCGACCAGGATCACCTCGAAGTCCCGACGGGTCTGGAGCTCCAGCGCATCGAGGCAGCGCCCGAGGTCCGGTCCCGACTGGAATGCGACAATGAGGATGGAGGCGGCAGGAGGCGCGGCGGGCACGTTCTCGATCGCTCGCTGGGACGACGGAGACCCACCCTAGTGCGTCAACGGCGATCTGGGAAACGCTTTGCCGCAGGGCGCCCGGATCGGCCGTGCGGTGCGACGAGGCCAGCCCACAGCGGTGCCGGCAGGCCGTCGCCCTTGACAGGCTCACCGCCGGGCGGGCCAATGCGCGAACCGCCCGAGCCACGCACAGGACGCTATGACCCGCTTCGTATCGCGTTTTCCGCTGCCGCCGATGAGCCTCGGAACCGAGCGCCACCTGGCCGTCCACACCTACGGCGACCCCGACGCCTCCCCGAAGGTCTACCTGCACGGCGGGCTGCATGCCGGCGAACTGCCGGGGCCGCTCGCCCTGCACCACCTCATCCGCAGGCTCGACGCCGCGGAGCACGAGATCCTGGGCCACGTGATGATCGTGCCGATCGCCAACCCGATCGGCCAGTCCCAGGTGTCCCGCGGCGCCATGGCCGGCCGCTATGCCGAATCGGACGGCTCGAACTTCAACCGGGGCTTCGCCGATGTGTCGGACGAGATCGTCGAGGCCGTCCGCGGACAACTCGGCGCGGACGAGGACGCCAACCGCACCCTGGTGCGCGAGGCGATCGCCGACGCGCTCGCCGAACGGGCCGATGCGGCGACCACCGAGATCGACTATCTGCGGATCACGCTGCTGCGGCTGGCCTGCGACGCCGATGTCGTTCTCGACCTGCATTGCGAGGAGGAGGGACTTGTCCACCTCTATCTCGACGCGATGCACTGGCCCGCCGGACAGAATCTCGCGCGCGATCTCGACAGCCGGGTCACGCTGCTCAGTGAGGTGACGGGTGCGATGTCCTTCGACGAGGCGCTGGTCGCCCCCTGGCATCGGCTGCGGTCCGTCGGCAACGGCGCGCCGATCCCGACCGGATGCCTCTCGGCGACGGTCGAGCTGCGCGGCGCCGCGGATGTCGGCGATGCCCTGGCCGAGGAGGATGCCGACCGGCTCTATCGGGTGCTGCAGCGGCAGGGCGTCGTCGCCGGCGGCGAGGATCTCGAGGCGGAGTCCGCCACCGTGCCACGCGCCGTACCGGTCGAAGGGATGGAGCGGGTGACGGCTCCCGTCCCCGGGATCGTCAGCTTCCGGGTGCAACTGGGAGCGGAGGTCGAACAGGGACAGCCGATCGCCGACCTGATCGATCCGACGGCCGACGATCCGGCCGAGGGGCGCGTCGAACTCACCGCCGGCACCGATGGCCTGCTGTTCGCCCGGCGGGCCCAACGCTTCGCCCATACCGGCGCCACCGTGGCGAAGATCGCGAGCGACCGCTCGGTCGCCACGTCGACCTCGCACCTGACGGACTGAACGGTCCGGCGGGCCGCGACCCGCCGGAACCGGCCCGCTATTTCAGCAGGTCCAGGATGAAGCGCGGCAGGGCGAAGCTGCCCTGGTGCACCGCCGGCGTGTAGTAGCGGGTGGCGACGTTGCTCGCCGCGAACCGCTCCTCCAGGACGGCGAGGTCGGTCTTGCGCTTGGCCGCGTCGTCCGTCGCCCAGCCGAAGGCCATGAAACCGCCCTGATAGGTCGGCACCGGGGCAACGAAGAACCAGACATCGGCGAAGCTCTGGCCGAGGCGCTTCCAGGAGTTGGTCACCTCGGTGCCCTGCACGAAGGGCACACCGTTCTGCGTCACCACGATACCGCCCTCGGTCAGGCAGCGCTTGCAGTCGGCGTAGAACTCGGCGGTGAACAGGACCTCGCCGGGCCCGATCGGATCGGTGCTATCGACGATGATGACGTCGAACCGGTCCTTTGTCTCCGCCACGTAGGCGGCGCCGTCGGTGATGACCAGTTCGAACCTGGCATCGTCGAACGCGCCGGCGCTGAGCGACGGCAGGTGCTCGGCGCTCATGTCGACCACGGCGCGGTCGATCTCGACCATGGTCAGGTGCTCGACCTCGGGATGCTTCAGCACCTCGCGGGCCATGCCGCCGTCGCCGCCGCCGATGATCAGCACGCGCCGGGCGTTCCCGTGCGCCGTCAGCGGCACATGGGTCAGCATCTCGTGATAGACGAACTCGTCGCCCTCGGTCGTCTGCACCACCCCGTCCAGGGTGAGCACGCGCCCGAACTTCTCGTTCTCGAAGATGATCAGGTCCTGATGCTCCGTCGTCTCGCGATAGAGCACCCGGTCCATGCGGAGACCCTGGTTAAGCCAGGGATGCAGGGTCTCCGTGAACCAGTCCGTCATACCACCATGCCCCGACGGTGGTCGCCGACATTGACGCGCTCCGGCTCGAAGGCGGCCTTCAGCACGTCGATCGCCTTGTGCGGCTGCGCGTCGCCGCACATGAACACGTCGAACGCGGCGTAGTCGCATTCCGGCCAGGTGTGGACGGAGATGTGGGACTCGGCGAGCACGGCCACCCCCGACACCCCGCCGTTGGGCGAGAAGTGGTGCAGGTGGATGTGCAGCAGCGTCGCGCCGGCCTCGGTCACGCACTCCTTCAGCGCGGTCTCGATATGCTCGATGTCGTCGAGCCGGGACGCGCCCCAGAGGTCGATGATGAGGTGGGTACCCGCGAAGGTCAGACCGTCGCGCTTGACGAAATGGTCGAACCGTTCGTCCGAACTGCTGAAACCCGTGGAGGGAAGCCGGATAACATTGTCGTCGTTGTGACGACGGGCGGATTCGTCTTGGAATTCGCTCGGCTGAGTGGCCGAGTCCATCCCCAATTCGGCGGTGAGTTTCATTTCTCACTCCTCCTAACCAGAAGATTGACCCAGCTACCCTTAGACCCTCCACCCCCATGGACCACGCGGGGCCCTACGGGACGAGCGGAATGGGCAGACAAGAAAACCCACCCCAAGGGGGCGGGCCATATCACGAGTCTTCGCCGTGTGGACCGGACGATCGTCGTGCAGGCAGTGCGTCGAGTTCACCTCCGTAGGGGGACTTACCCCTGACGCCAATTTCCCGATCCATCTCCGCCTCCCAGAGGCGCGAGCCGCCGGAGGGTTTTCTGGACCAAAAAGAAAGGCCCGGATCCGAGGGGCGCTCAACCCCGCCGTTTCCCGGCCCTTCTGGCGCGGAAGATGAAGACGATTGCCCCGGGGGTCAAGGGGATTCGTGCGGGTTTTCGCGGCATATCCGGCTTGACCCTCGCGCATGGCTCGGGGCTAGCTCACCGGATCATTTCCGGTTGTGGAGACCGCCATGCCTCTCGATCTCTGGATCGCCTTCGTCACCGCCTCGCTGGCCATCCTCCTGCTGCCCGGGCCGACCGTCCTGCTGGTGGTCGGCTACGCCATGGGATCCGGCCGGAGGGCCGCGTTCGGCGCGCTCGGCGGCGTGCTGGCAGGCGATCTCGTCGCCCTGATCGTCTCCGCGGTCGGGCTCGGCGCCATCCTGGCGAGCTCCGCCAACGTGTTCACGGTGATGAAGTTCGCCGGCGCCGCCTACCTGATCTGGCTCGGCATCAGGATGTGGCGCGCGCCGGTCGATCCGCACGCGGTCGACGCCGCCGAGGCCGCCGCATCCGGCGCCCGGCGCGGCGAGGGCCGGCGGCGGGCCCTGCACGGCTTCATCGTCACCGCCCTGAACCCCAAGCTGATCGCCTTCTTCGTCGCCTTCCTGCCGCAGTTCATGACGCCGCACGCCCCGGTGCTGGACCAGTTGCTGGTGCTGGCGCCGACCTTCCTGGCGGTCTCGGTGGTGACCAACGGGTTCTATGCCTTGGCCGCCAGCGCCGCCCGCGACCGCCTGCGCTCGCCCCGTGCGCTGAAGGCGATCAACCGGGTCGGGGCCGGCTGCCTGATCGGCGCCGGGCTGATGACGGCGGCGCTGAGGCGGGCGTGAGGGTCATCGCCGCCCTGGCCCTGATCGCCACCCTAGCCGCCTGCCAGACGACCACGGTGACGGACGACCGGTTCGTCCGCTTCTTCGACGAGATGGCGTTCGGCGGCGGAACCGACGGCGCCGGCCGGAAATCGAACACACTGATGCGTTGGGATGGCGTCTGGACGTGGTCGGTCGAGGGATCCTCCGCCTTCGTCGAGATCGTTCAGGCGCGCATGTCCCGCATCCTCGATATCGCCGATATGGAGGGCGAGCGGGTCGAGACCGGCGCCAAGGTGCGCATCATCCAGGACCCTGAGGGCACAACCTACCCCCTGCATCGGAACCTGACGCACTGCAAGATCCAGTTCCAACAGCGCAGCGACCGAATTCTCAGTTCCGAGATCCGGATCGCGGTGAGCGATCCTGAGACCATCGGCCACTGCATCGACCATGAACTGATGCACGGCCTCGGGTTCCGGTTCCATTCGGCCGCGATCTCGTCGGTGATGAGCCCCTTTCACAGTCACAAGACCCTGAGCCGTTGGGACGTCATGGCGATCCGTGCGCTCATGTCACCCGAGATGTCCGCAGGCCACGCGCGGAACAGGGTTCTGGCCAAGGTCACGACAATGCTCCCGGCACTTCGTATCTATGCCGAGCGCGACATCCAGACATTCGAAAGCGAGTAGATCGATGCTGAGAATCCCGACCTTTGTCGCCGTTGTCCTTGTGCTGCTGGCCCCTGCGGGCGCGGCTTGGGCCCAGGGAGCCGATTGGTCGTCCCTCGACGCCTCGCAGACAAAGGTTCTTCTCGACCTGCCGGAGGCCGAGGGCCAAGGACTCTATTTTCGGTCACAGTCAGAGAACTACTCGGCGACGCGGTACCTGGCCCGCTATCCCACCGACATCCACAAGCTCGACGGCGCCTTGCTGATCTATATCGAGCTATCGCCGGGCTATCATTTCCGGACTCCCTTCGAAGCGGACAAGGTCATTGAGTGGACTCTGGATGCGGGCACAGTCGTCCCTGGTCGCGTGCTGACGGTCAGGACGCCACGGGGGCCATTGAGCGTTCGACTGTTCTCCCTCGACGGAAAGATTCAGTGCGGCGCTTTCTCGCAGACCTGGGGCCAGGGCGGGACGATGACGACCTCGGAGGGCACCCGCAGGCTGATGGGGTACATGTGCGAAGAACCCGGCCAAGCGGTCACTCAGGAGCGGATCGAGACGGCCGCGTCCGCCATCGTCGTACGCGACTGACGGACCCGCCACGACCGGCGGAAGCATTGTAGAGATCGGTTGTCGTCGCCATCTGCGGCTGGTCGGTCGGATTGGGGGACTCACCGGATGCATTGGCTGCGGATCGTCACCTATTCGCTCGTGGTCGTGTTCTCGGTCTTCGCCTTCGCCGCCTCGGAGATCTGGCCGGAACACTCGGATCTCTTGCTCAACCTGTTCGCCGAGGCCATCGGCGTCGCCTTCATCGTCGTCGTCGTCGAGAACCTGATCCGCCTCGCCGACCAGCGGCGCTCGAAGCCCGCCCGCTATGCCGCGTTCAAGGAGACGCTGCTGGTCTACAACCGGCTGGTAACCCTCTGGTTCCAGATGGTCCAGGCGGCGTTCAAGGCGGACCGGCACGGCGGTATCCTGGAGATTGAGGACATCCGCCTGCTCGACCCCCGGTTCGGCGAGATCGTGATGCGCCTGAACCTGGACGCCGAGGCGCCGGTGCGCCCGAAGCGCAATTGGCGCTACTTCCTCGCCCACCAGATCGACCATATCGAGCGCAGCATCGACCGCTGCCTGCAGCGCTACTCCGCGTTTATGGAGCCGGAGCTGATCCAGTGCCTGCAGGAACTGGAGCAGACCAGCTTCTTCCAGTACGGCAAGCTGCAGACCTCGCTGCCGGCCATCGCCGAGGAGCTCGGCGTTCGCCAGAGCCCGTATTTCGGCTGGGGCGGGAAGTCGTCGGCGGGCGAACTGATCGGCCCGCTGAACCGGCTGGCCGTCCTGCTGGCACGCTACCGCCCCGGCTTCGACGGCATGCCGGGTATTCCCGCGGCCATCGACCACGAGCACCGCTCCGAACTGGCGCTCCTGCGCAGGCCCGCCAGGGTCGGTGCGCCGGACATTCCGACCAGCGCGCGATCGGTTCAGATCGAATCGATCTGAACCGTGAATCGCTCTCTAAGCCAATAGAGATAGAGCAAATTCACACGATCAGATGGTTCCATCCGATCGTGATTTGCTCTAAGCCGGCCGCCTGACGACGAAATCGATCTCCACCAGCGCGCCGCGCGCCAGGCCGGTCACGCCGATACAGGTGCGCGCCGGCCGGCGGTCCTCGGCGAAATAGCGGGCATAGACCGCGTTCATGGCGGCGTAGTCGCGCTCGAAATCGGTGATGAAGACGCGGGCCTGGACCACATGCTCGAAGCCGAGGCCGAGCCCCTCCAGCACCCGGCGCAGGTTGTCCATGGTCTTGACGGTCTGCGCCTCGATGCCGTCGGGCAGCGGGGTCGAGTCGTCGTCCGGATCGGTGGCGAGCTGGCCGGTGACCAGGACCCAGCCGTCGACCTCGACCGCGTGGCTGTACGGCGCGACGGGAGCGGGAGCACCCGCCAGCATGTGAAAGACCGGTGCGCTCATTCCCTTCTCCTCAACGAAATCCGGTGCGGTCAGCCGGTCCGGCGACGACGCGCGCGGCGACGGCCGCCCTCACCCTCGATACTCTGCGGCGTGGCGTCGGTCAGGCGCCCGCCCTTCGCCCAGGGGGCGCCGAGTTCGGCGGTGACGCGCTCGATGGTCGGCCGCTCGCCCGGTACGTAGCCCTCGAGAGCCTCCGCGATGGCACGCACGTGGTCGGGCCTGGATCCGCAGCAGCCGCCGACGATCCGCGCTCCGGCGTCGCGCACGATCCGGGCGTACACCGCCATCGCCTCCGGCGTGCCGTCATAGACGATCGCACCGTCGACATACTGGGGAATGCCGCAATTGCCCTTCGCGACCACGATGGCCTCGGGATCGGCGGCCGTGAGCCCGAGCACGGTCTCGGCCAGCTCCGACGGCCCGACGCCGCAATTGGCGCCGATCGCCGTCGGTCCGACTGGCAGGGCGCGGGCGAGAACGGCGAAATCGGCCGGCGTCAGCCCCATCATGGTCCGCGCATTGGTGTCGAAGGTCATGGTGGCGACGATCGGCAGACCTGTGCGCGCCGCGCCGGCCACGGCGGCCGACATCTCCTCGGCCGAGGAGATCGTCTCGATCCACAGCACGTCCGCCCCACCCTCGGCCAGCCCCTCTGCCTGGGCGGCGAAGGCGGCCTCCGCGGTCTCCGGCGTCAGCGCGCCGAGCGGCTCGAACAGCTCCCCGGTCGGCCCCATGGAGCCCGCGACCAGGCAGGTCCGACCGGTCTCATCGCGCCAGGCGTCGACCGCTCCGCGGCAGACGCGGGCGGCGGCGGCATTCAGCTCGGTCACCCGATCCTGGGCGTCGTGCAGCTTCAGACGATGGGCGGTACCGCCGAAACTGTTGGTCAGCACGATGTCGGAGCCGGCCTCCAGGAAACCGCGATGGACCTTCGCCACCTTGTCCGGGGCATCGACGTTCCAGAGCTCCGGCGAGTTGCCGGTCTCCAGGCCAAGTGGAAACAGGTTGGTGCCCATTGCCCCGTCGGCGATCAGATGGCCCCGCTCTTCCAGAAGCCGCTCGAGAATGTTCATCGGTCCTGTCCTCTTCGGCCGCCTAGTCGGAGGTATCGGCCAGACGGCGGCGTCTGGTCACACGACGGCGGTTCACGCCGGCTTCGCTCTGGCGCTCACGCAGGGCCTCGAGCACCTCCAGGCGCCGGGGATCGTCGTAGCGCGACCAGTGGGCGATCTCCTCCATGCTACGCCAGCAGCCGAGGCAGAACCGGGTCTCGCGGTCGATCGAGCAGACGCCGACGCAGGGGCTGGCGACGGTCGCGGGCGGGCGGGGAGCGTCACTTGTCATGGACGGCACTCTATCGGCTGGCGAAAGGGGCGCACAAAAGGAAAGCGACGCCGATGCATCCACCGGCGTCGCTTCCAGAAGAAAATACGGTGGCCCGTCGGGTAACGGGCCGGCCAGTCCGCCGGATCAGGCGGCCTTGGCGTCCTCGCCCTCATAGGCCTGGACGACGGCGACGAACGCATCCATCGCGTCGCGCACGCCCTCGACACCGTTGGCGGTGACCAGCGCGCCCTCGACGACGAACGGGGTCGCCTCCCAGCTGGCGCCGGCAGCCTCGAGGTCGCCACGAACGTCCTCGCTGGACGTCACGGTACGGCCCTTGACGGTCTCGGTCACGGCCAGCAGCTTGCCGGCGTCGCCAACGACGGCGACCGGCATCGAGGCGCGCATGAACGCCTTCAGCACACGCTGGCTGTGCGGGTCTTCCGCCAGCTTCTCGACAGCACGCAGGCCACCCGGGACGACCAGCCCGTCGTAATCGACCGCCAGCGTTTCGGCCAGATCGACGTCGACGGGGAAGAAGTGGCCCCAGGAACCCTCATACCAGCCGTTGACCAGGCCATTGGCGCGCGACACCACCTTGGTGGTCGCACCGGCCTCGATCAGCTTCTTCTGGGGCTCGGTGAACTCGATCTCGTCAAATCCGTTGGCGAGCATGATAGCGATGGTACGTCCGGCGAGCGGCTTATCTGCCATGCGGTCCTCCTCTCTGATGATAACGTGTCAGCCCGTCCGGCACCGGTCCTAGGGCGGCGCTCGGCGGGCGAAACGCGCGGCGTCCGAAAGTTCGGACCGCCGTTTGCGCGATGACGTTGTGGAAACTTGAACGCGTCACTTAGCGCCCCCCGTCGAAATTTTCAAGGGCGACGACAACGGCATTGTGCATTGCAGCAGTAACGGATCCGTTAACGCCGCCGCTCCGTCCGCCGGATTACGGCCGCGTCCACCGCCGCGCGCCCGCCCCCGCGAGAGCGAACGCCGCCAATGGCAGGGCGACCTGAAGCAGTCCGTACGCGGCGATCACCCGACGATCGCCGCCCGACGAACGGGCCACCGCCTCGGTCGTCAGGGTCTCGACGCGACCGGCGCCGGCGAACAGGGTCGGCAGGTAGAGCGCGACCGAAACGGCGAATCCGACCGCCGCGGCGGTGAGAACCGGGCGGGCCAGCATCGGCAGCGTGACCCGGAACAGCGTCTCCGTCGGCCCGCGCCCCAGACTACGGGCGACGCAGACGTAGCGGGTGTCGAACCGCCGCCACGGTCCGGCCAACGACAGGAACACATAGGGCAGCACGAAGACGAGATGCGCCCACACCACCGCCGCCCAGCCGCCGTCGATCCGGCCAATCACCAGCAGCACCTGCACGCCGAACAGAAAGGCGACATGCGGCACGATCAGCGGCGCATAGAGCAACCAGTCGACCGCCGGACCCGGTCGCCGGCCGAAACGGGTCTCGCGCTCAAGGCAGGCGATCACGAGGATCAGGGCCGTCGCGGTGGCGGCAAGGGCGACCGAGACGGTGGTCGCCGCCGCCGACAGCAGATCGCCACCGCCGCGCCGCCAACCGTCGAACGACAGGCCGGCCGGGAGCGCGTCCGGGAACCGCCAGGGACCGGCCACCGACCACAGCGCCAGCGCCGCGAGCGCCGCCATGGCCAGCGCGAGGGCCGTCGTCATCGAACCGAGCGCCACCACCCGCGCCACCGTCTCGCGCCGGCCACGGCCGCCGGCGCGAACCCAGAACCGGCCCAGGACACCGGCCGCCCGTTCCAGGACGATCCAGGAGGCAATCGCGGCGACGGCGACCGCCGCCTGCAGCAGGGCGCCGGCCGAGCCCACGAAACGGCGCGTCAGGTCCGGGTCGCCGACCCACTGCACCACCCGCACCGCCAGCGGCGCCGGTGTCGTCGGGCCCAGCACGATCGCCATGTCGACGGTCGACGTGGCGAAGGCGAGCACGGCAAAAACCGGCAGCCTGAGCCGCCCATAGAGCTGCGGCAGGACAGCCTTCAGCCAGGCGGTCATGGGCCGGTACCCCATGACCCGGGCGGTCGAGACGATCCGGTTCGCCGGCACGCTGTCGAGTGCGGCGAGCATCATCAGGAAGAGAAACGGCGTTTCCTTCAGAACCAGCGCCAGCGCCAGCGTCAGCCCGTGGGGATCGTGCACGATCAGCAGGTCCGGCGGCCGCTCCCAGCCGGTCGCCCAGGGCGAGACCAGGCGAACCGCCCAGCCGCTTGGGGCCACGAGAAAGGCAAGCCCGATAGCCAGGGTCACATGCGGCACCGACAGCAGCGGCGATATCAGCCGCGTCCCGGCTGCAAACAGCCGCGTTCCCTGCCCGGCGGCGGCGAAACCGACGGCGAGCGCGAACGCTACGGCCGTCGACCCGAGGCCGACCGAGAACGACAGCCACACGCTGGCCGCCAGTCCCGGTTCCGCCAGCAGCGAGCGGAACGGCGCGAGCGACAGGGTATCGCCGCCCAGCACCGGCAGCCATCCCAGCGCCGGGAGCACCGTTCCCACGATCCCGGCCACCACCGGCCCGACCATCACCAGCAAGGCGAGGACGGGAGCAAAGCGGATCATCGCGGGAACCGTCGGATGCGCCCGACGGTCCGGACGGCCGGAACCACCCCGCTACCGGCCGCCGGCGTAGCGGCGCTGCCACTCCGCCTCGAGCCAGCCGACCCAGCTTGGATGCGGTTCCGGCAGCACCGGCCCAAGTTCGGCCGGAGACAGGGTCGCGACCCCGAGCGGCAGGGCGGCGAAGCCGTCGCGGTCGGCCGGCGGCAGGGCCTTCACGTCGAGCACGGTGAAGTCGCCCCAGACGCCGGGATCCTGTTTGCGAATCTGGGCTTCGGGCGACATGAGAAAATCGGCGACGACCATCGCCGCCTCGCGGCCAGCGGCGTTGTAGGGCACGGCGACGAAGTGGGTGTTGCCGATGCTGCCGCTGTCGAACACGAAGGTGCGCACGCTGTCCGGCAACTCCCCGGCGGCGATCGCCAGGCTGGCCCGGGCCGGGTTGAAGGCGAGCGCGAAGCTGACCTCGCCGTCCGCGAGCAGGCGACGCAGCGCGCCCTCGTCCGCCGGATACGCCCGGCCCCCGCGCCACAGATGCGGGCGCAGCGCGTCCAGATACTCCCACAGCGCCAGCGTGACCGTCGCCGCCGTCGCCGGTTCGACCGGCTTCGACAGCGCGGCGCGGTCGGTCGCCGTCATCAGCAGGATCTGCTTGAGGAACGTGGTACCGAGAAAGTCCGGCGGCTGCGGATAGGCGAAGCGACCTGGATGGGCGCGCGCCCAGGCCAGCAGGGCATCGGCGGTGCGCGGCGGCGCATCGACATAGGCGGTGTCGTAGATCACCGTGAGCTGCGCCATGCCCCAGGGCGCCTCCAGGCCGTCGGTCGGCACCGAGAAGTCCACGACGGTCGTCGGCTTGCCGACGGTGTCGACCAGGGCGAAGTTCGGCGCACGCTCCACCCAGGGGCCGTGCAGCAGGCCGTTCTCCTTCATCGCCGCGAAATTCTCGCCGTTGATCCAGATCAGGTCGACCGACCCGCCGGAATCCCGACCGGCCGCCTTCTCCGCCAGGACGCGGCCGACGGCATCGGCGGTGTCGGACAGTCCGACATGCACCAGGTCGATGCCGTACAGCGTGTCGACCCTCCCGCCGACCCAGGCGATGTAGGCATTGATCCGGTCGTCACCGCCCCAGGCATTGAAGTGAACGCGCTGTCCCTTCGCCGCCTCGACGATGGCGGGCCAGGGTCGGTCCTCGCCGGCGTCGGCCGTCGCCGGCATCGCAAGGACGGCAGCTGCTACGGCAACGCAGACAAGGGCAAACCGGCGCCAGACGGCCATGGTCGAACTCCCGCACGATCGATCGGAGACGGGATCGTAACCGTGACGACGGGCTCACCGCAGATCAAATCTGGGTCAGCGTTGCACTTCTGCAACACGCGGAAAGGGGAACGCCCGTCCGGGCCGGAAGGGGCAGATGGAGCGGGTGATGGGAATCGAACCCACGACATACAGCTTGGGAAGCTGTCGTTCTACCACTGAACTACACCCGCGTTGGATGGCGAACATGCGCCAAGACGCGGTTCGGCGCAAGCGTCTTCGCCGCAACTGGTGACAATGCAAGACAATTGTGATAAACGTTTGTTCTGAAAGACTCTTGGCTCGGCAAAACGCCTCTATCTCGCAGAAATGGGAAAGCCATGGCAACGGTAAACACTTCGGTCAGCGGACTGGGCGGCGTCGCCGTGGGCGGCGGTTCCGACATCCTGAACATCACCTCCGGAACGCTCGTCACCGCCTCCCTGAACAGCATCGTCGGCTATTCGAACATCAACATCACGGCGAACGCGGCACACGTCATCACCCTGCCGTCGACCGCGCTCGCCGACACGACCGGCACCGTCACGGTGACCGTCACCAGCACGATCGGCGTCACCTTCGGCGCCGCCAGCTTCACCGGCACCCAGCTCAAGACCAACGCCACCCTGTCGGAGGGCGACGACGCGGCGACCGGCGGACCGGACGACGACCTGCTGAGCGGGGGCGTCGGCGACGACACCCTGTCCGGCGGCGCCGGCAACGGCGACGACATCCTGGTCGGCGGCGCCGGCCTCGACTCCCTGTTCGGCGCCAACGGCAATGACAGTCTGACCGGCGGCGACGACCGCGACCTGATCTACGGCAATGTCGGCGACGACCTGATCCTCGGCGGCAGCGCAGGCGATTCCGTGTTCGGCGGCCGCGGCGCCGACGTCATCAGCGGCGGCGAAGGATCCGACAGCCTGGTCGGCAACTCCGACGCCGACACGATCTACGGCGGCGACGGCGACGACTATCTCTACGGCAACACGGGGATCGACCAGCTGTTCGGCAATACCGGCGCCGACACCCTGTTCGGCGGCCAGGGCAACGACATCCTCTACGGCGGAGTCGGCGACGATGTGGTCTACGGCAATCTCGGCAACGACTCGATGCAGGGCGGAGTTGGCGCCGACACCCTGTTCGGCGGCCAGGACAACGACACGCTGAGCGGATCGGCCGGCGCGGATGTGGTGTACGGCAATCTCGGCGTCGACCTGATCCTCGGCAACGCCGACGGCGACAGCCTGTTCGGCGGTCAGGGCAACGATGTCCTTTCCGGCGGGGACGGGGCCGACTACATCGCCGGCAACCGTGGCGACGACCTGATGGTCGGCGGCTCCGCGGGCGACACCTTTGCCCTGTTCAGCGGTGCCGGTGCCGATACGATCGGCGACTTCTCCTATGCCGAGGGCGACCGGCTGTCGATCTCGTCGTCGGTAACCTACTCGACCGCCGACAGCGGGGCCGGCGCGGTGGTCACCCTGTCGAGCGGCGCCACCGTCACCCTCACGGGCATCTCCGCCTCCGCGATCACCAGCGACTGGTTCTCGATTGGCTGATGGCGCCCTTGCACTGGAAGGCGTCGGGCTGTCGGTCGCCGGCCGCCGACTATTCGGCCCGCTGACACTCGACGTGGCGCCGGGGAGCGTCGCGACGGTCATGGGTCCCAGCGGATCCGGCAAGTCGTCGCTGTTGTCGCTGGTCGCCGGTCTGCTCGACCCCGCGATCGCGGCGACCGGCGCCGTGCGGATCGGCGGCGACCCGATCCTCCACCTGCCCCCGGAGCGGCGCGGCATCGGCCTGCTTTTTCAGGACGATCTGCTTTTCCCGCATCTGAACGTCCGGGACAACCTGCTGTTCGGCGTGCCCGACCGCCTGCCGGCCGCCGACCGTCTCGCCCTGGTGACGGAAGCGCTCGAGGAGGCGGAACTGACCGGCTTCGAGGGTCGGGATCCGGCGACACTGTCGGGCGGCCAGCGCACGCGGGTGGCGCTGATGCGCACGCTGCTGTCGCGACCCCGGGCGCTGCTGCTGGACGAGCCGTTCAGCCGGCTCGACCACGCCCTGCGCGACCGTATCCGCCGTTTCGTCTTCGACCACGCCACCCGGCGCCGGCTGCCGGTGCTTCTGGTCACCCACGATCCGGACGACGCAGCCGCCGCCGGCGGCGTCCGCGTGGAACTGAGCCCGACCTGACGCCGGACCTCTCGTCGGGCCGTATTGCTCCGGGCCGTATTGCTCCGGGCCGGTTCCGGCGGCACCCTGTACGGACTGCCACAGGAGACGGTCGATGTATTCCGAGACCACGCGCGACATCCGGGTCACCGTGACCCCGATCTATCTCGAGGGACAGTCCAATCCCGAGGATGACCACTACGTCTGGGCCTATCAGGTGCGGATCGAGAACACCGGGGCGGAGACCGTTCGCTTGCGCACCCGCCACTGGCGGATCACCGACGCCTTCGGGCGCACCCAGGAGGTCCGCGGCCCGGGCGTGGTCGGCGAGCAGCCTCTCCTGGGGCCGGGCGAGCAGTTCGAGTACACCAGCGGCTGCCCGCTGCCGACGCCATCGGGCCTGATGGTCGGCACCTATGCGATGGAGGATGCCGGCGGGGCGCTGTTCGACGTCGCCATCCCCGCGTTCTCGCTCGACAGCCCCCACGGGGCCGTGCGGCCGAACTGATGCCGCCACGCGCTCGCGCGGCGATCACGCACGCTTTATCGCCGGTTTCCGAGGCGCGCTTTGATCCGAACGCGCGCTTCGTCGTATAAGAACGAGACCGCACGCCGAAAGGCGCAATTCGGCAACTGGCTCTGTCCCCGTCACACCAAGCCCGGCGCGACGATCAGGGATACCCCCTCCCGAAGCAAAGGACCCCCCGAATGACCCGCTATGACCAAGCCCTCGCCGTGACCGAGGCCGGAACCGTCGCGTCCACCAGCAGTCGCCCGTCCCGCGAACAGGCGGAACGCGCGGTGCGGACGCTGATCGAGTTCGTCGGCGAAGATCCGGACCGCGAGGGACTGCAGGACACCCCCAAACGGGTGGTCAAGTCGTACGAGGAACTGTTCTCCGGCTACCTGTATGACCCGGCCGACATCCTGGCCCGCACCTTCGAGGAGGTGGAGGAGTACGACGAGATCGTGCTTCTGCGCGACGTCCGGTTCGAGTCCTTCTGCGAACACCACATGCTGCCGATCATCGGCACCGCCCATGTCGCCTACTTCCCGAACGACCGGGTGGTCGGCATCTCCAAGCTGGCCCGGGTGATCGACGCCTACGCCAAGCGGATGCAGATCCAGGAACGCCTCACGGCCCAGATCGCCCAGGCGATCGAGAGCGTCCTGCAACCGCGTGGCGTCGCGGTGTTCATCGAGTCCGAGCACCACTGCATGAGCACGCGCGGCGTCCACAAGCCCGGGGTGAGCATGATCACCACCCGAATGCTCGGCTGCTTCAAGGACGATGCCGATCGCCGGCGCGAGTTCTATCAGATGATCGGCAGGTCCGCGTAGCGACGACGCGGCAGGCCGTGGGCGGCGGGCGACCGCGTCCCGCCCTTGCGCCCACCTTCGGCGCCCCCATTTATACAAGATAACTCTTGTTAAAAAGGGGCGTCGCCATGGTCGTGCCGATCACCAGTCTTTACGAAGCACACCTGACGGTCCGGGACCTGGATCGCTCGATCGCGTTCTACCGCGACGTACTCGGCCTGCCGCTGGCCCATGTGCTGCCGGCGCGAAACGTCGCCTTCTTCTGGGTCCCCAGGGCGGAGACGGCGATGCTTGGCCTGTGGGGCGTCGGAAGCGCGCCGATGGGCATGAACCTGCACATCGCCTTTTCGGTCGGGCTCGAGGATCTGGAGCGATCGGTCCAGGCGCTGCGGGACGCGGGTCTGAGGCCGCATTTCAACGGCACGCCGATCGACGAGCCGGTCGTCCTCGCCTGGATGCCCGCCGCAAGCGTGTATTTCCAGGACCCGGACGGGCATTCGCTGGAGTTCATCACCCTGCTGACGGACCAGCCCCGTCCGGGCACGCGGACCATGCCGCTGTCGGAGTGGCGGGCACAGGAAGGCTGACGTTCCCCCGCCACCCGTCGGTAGTGTCTCAGTTTGAAATTGGCTATTCGTCAGTGCTCGTCATCTTTCCGGTCACGCGATCCACGGTGCGCGACAGAAGCTTCGCAATCTCCTCCATACCCATGCGCTGGGCGAGCGGGATCAATATGAGAAGCTCAAGCAAGACGAGGGCAATCGGCCCAGTAAACGTCGGCATTACCGAGAAGAACACGACGTCCAGTAACAACACGATCATAACTAGGAAAACGAATCGCTCCTCCTTCCGAGCGTCGCTTTCATACGTAAGCTTCTTTTGAAGCTCTTCAATTTGCTGATCTTTTTTCGTCGGTTGCTCAACAAGCAACTCGTCGAACCCATCATCCAGCTTGTCGTTGAGCCCGGAAGGCATCCTCTCTATCCCTAAATTCGTCGAGAATGTCCTGGTTCGGGATGATGATCCCTCGTGCTCCCGGACGGTAGTTCTGCTCCCAGGCTCCGTTCGGACGATGTGTGATGGCTACGAGGCGGCCGGGCGATAAGTGGGACAATTTCGCCACGGCATCGTCCAACAATTCAACAGCAGACTCATCGTCAATGTCCGGCTCACCATGGAACACGTTTCCAACCGGATCTGACCCAAACACCTTAACCCGATGGTAGAGCTTCGGGTGAACAGGCCCATAGTCCCAAGCCTCAAAATGACCGCTTACAAGCGGCTGGCCGTTTGTGCGGCCAAGATGGAACATATGAGCCAGATAAAGCAGTTTTTGGAGTTCCAGGTTTGAAAGAGACCACCCGGAACACTCCGCTAGCCGCTTCGCAGCTGAGAGTACGGGAACGGTCATGCCGATCTCCCCGATCAATGTTCTTATTTACGTTCACTCAAGACGTGGCTTGAGTTTACCACAGTTCAAGCGTTGGCAGCGCGTTTCTTGTACGGCCCACGCGGTCCCGGCTTCGGTGCCCGTACATCGATCAGCGAAACGATCCACTCCACATCGCGCAGCGTGTCGGTCACGCCGGCGGCCATAGCCGGGGACATCTTCAGCGTCTTGTGGATGCGGCAGAAATTGTGGTGCAGGAAGTACAACGCGATCATGTGAAAGTGGTTGTCGAGCTTCTTGCTGAACCCGTTGGTCAACCGCGTGAACCGGCGCATGCCCATCCGCATAGAGAGGTTCTGACGCTCGACATATGATGTGCTGACGTGCGCCTTGTCGGCGTTGCCCGTCTTCTTCTCTTTGCGGGCGCCGATGCACTCAGCCGGGCTGTAGCGGCCCTTGGCGCTTTCCGGGGTCGTCCCGTACAGCTTCACCAGCTGGGCATAGTCCACATCAGCACCAAACGCGCCTTCAATCGCGTCCAGATAAGCCCCGCGACCGTCCGTCGTCAGCTGCACCCGGTTCGCCAGCCGTTCGGCCACGTCGTCCATGAACTCTTTCGCATAGTTGCTGTCGCGACCGCCGACCAGGTACGACACGATCAGCTTGCTATCGGCATCCAGCGCGGTCCACGTCCACACGTCACCAGCTTCCTCGGGAGCCGCCTTCGCGGTGCCTACGTTCTTCTGCTTGGCGTAGCAGAATGACCAGATTTCATCGCACTGCACCCGCTTCGCCTTCACGTCTCGGACTGTCTCATCGTGATAGGCGGCAGCGGCTTCACCAGCCTCCACCAGCAACTTGGTCACGGTGTTGATCGAGACCCCTACCACCCGCGAGATCGACCGCATGGAGGAACCTTCCACCAGCATGGCGATGATCTGTACGCGCTTGTGAAGGGGCAGCTTGTTCATACCCCTTAGATGGGGTGCCGCTGACCATTATCAAGCATTATGTTCACTTACGAAACAGGCCAGTTGTGACAGCGAGTACCAGCCCGATAGCGCTGACGGCCGTGCTGCCAACCAGGTATTCTAGAACAGAGCTATCCAGGCTAAATCCACAAATATTTACAGCAGAGGCAACTAACACTAACCCAACGAAAACAGAATATGCGACCAAGTAGCAAAATACCCATCGCGCATATTTCCAGCGCAATTTGCGATTTATTTTTAGATCGCGGTTTGTTTCAATAATCGTTTGTGTTTCAGCGAGCTGCCGCCGACTTGCGGCGGCAGTCTCTTTCTTGTCCATTTCGTCAGGGGCGGCTTTGAATTCGGCAGCTTCTAGACTCCTGCGCATCGCGCGCAGTGCAGCCTCTCGAACGAATGCGGTTTGGTTGCCGGGGCTCACACTGCTTCTAGTAAGCTGTCGAAATGCTGTTTAATGGTCTTATCATCAATCGGACGATTTCTACCGTGCTCAAATGCCAGAGACCAAGGCGTTCCATCTTGATGAGTCAATGCTGACAGCTTAAATGCTGGGTATTTCCCGTATGTATTCCAAACAAGGTCTAGAACCTCAGCCTCTTCCGGCGCTAACTCTTCAAAAGCTTCGCCGTCACTATCAAAGGAAAATGGTGTATCGTCGCCCCATTTTAGAGGGTGACTAATTGGGGAACGACCAAACTTACGAAGAGCACTATACAAATTTGGGATGACTGGCCCAAACTCCCATGCCTGAACTTGATCTTCCACTAGCCGTTTATTCAGAACAGCCAGCCCCCAGCCGTGGGCCAGGTAGACCAGCTTCTGCACCTGCATTTGGGTAATAGGATGCCCTCCCGGAGCTAGCGAGCGCCGGATAAATTCATTCGCAATCGCCAAAGATGAATAGGGAGCGGGCATCAACCCCACCTCGCCGCAGCCGCCTTTTTCGCAATCTCTTTCCGCTCTGCCGGCGACAGAGAATCGGCACGCGCCTTCGCACCAGCCAAACCGCTCTTGCGCTTCGCAGGCTGTTCGTAACGCGTGTCTTCGATCTCTCCGGTGGCGATCTTGGCGACCATGACCGCAGTGCCGATCACGTCCGCCGGGCGGGTCTCGCCCCTAGGTCCCTTCGGCATGGCTTTCTCCCGATCCGGCTTCATTGAGCCGTTCTTCCCGTTAGATGCACCATAGCATGTGCAGGAACTCTGTGGAACGTCCCGGCCCCTAGTGGTGCGTCTAGGGAATATATGGGGCGATGTGGGAAATTTGCGACCGCGGGGTCAGCCCCGCGAAATTTCAAACTGAGACACTACCCACCCGTCGGCCCGGTGGACAGCCCGGCGCCGATGACCGATCATCGCGCCGGGTCGACCATCCTGGCGGCGGGACACGCGTGATCGATTTCGGACCGGTCTTCTTCATCGTCGGGCTTCTGTTGACGCTGCTCGCCACGGCCATGTGCATTCCGGCCGCGGTCGATCTCGCGACCGGACACCCCGATTGGCAGGTGTTCCTCGGCGCCGCCGGAATCACTCTGTTCATCGGCGTCTCGCTGATGCTGTCGACGCCGACGGTGCGCGGGGCCAAGCTCGGGCTGCGCCAGGCGTTCGTTCTGACCACCATGAGCTGGGTGGCGATCGCCGCGTTCGGCGCCCTGCCCTTCGCCTTCTCCGAACTCGACATGACCCTGGCCGACGCCTTCTTCGAGTCGATGTCGGGCGTGACGACGACGGGCTCGACGGTGATCGACAACCTCGACGCCGCTCCTCCGGGCATCCTGCTCTGGCGCGCCCTGCTGCAATGGCTCGGCGGCATCGGCATCATCGTCATGGCACTTGCCGTTCTGCCGATGCTCAGCGTCGGCGGCATGCAGCTCTTCCAGACCGAGGCGTTCGACGCCCCCGACAAGGTGCTGCCGCGCGCGGCCCAGCTCGCCGGCGGTATCGGCGGCATCTACCTGGTGCTGACCTTCGCCTGGGCGGTGGCGTTGTGGTTTGCCGGCATGGAGGGGTTCGATGCCGTCGCCCACGCGATGACGACGATCGCCACCGGCGGCTATTCGACCAAGGACGCCTCGGTCGGCTACTTCAACACGCCGGCAATCGACTGGATCGTCACCGGCGGCATGATCGTCGGTAGCCTGCCGTTCGTTCACTACCTGCGCATCGCGCGCGGCGACCTGCGCGGTCTGTTCCGCGACAGCCAGGTGCGGTGGTTCCTGAGCATCGTGCTGGCCGCCGTCGCCCTGGTGACGCTGTGGATCCTCAGCCAGGTCGGCCTCGGCACCGAGGACGCGCTGCGGTACGCCGCCTTCAACGTGATCTCGGTCATCACCGGTACCGGCTACGCCACGACCGATTTCGGCGCATGGGGCGGCTTCGTCGCCACCATGATGTTCGTCCTGATGTTCGTCGGCGGCTGTGCCGGATCGACCACCTGCGGGATCAAGATCTTCCGTTTCCAGGTGCTTTACGCCACCGCCCAGGTCCAGCTCGCCCGGCTGCTGCGCCCGCACGGGGTGTTCATTCCCTACTACAACCGCAAGCCTATTCCCGAGACCGTGTCGGAAGCGGTGATGGGCTTCTTCTTCCTCTACATTCTCTGCTTCGGGCTGGTCGCCATGGCGCTAGCGGCGATGGGCCTCGATTTCATCACCGCGTTCTCCGGTGCGGCCACGGCGATCAGCAATGTGGGCCCCGGCCTCGGTCCGATCATCGGTCCGGCCGGGAATTTCGACCCGCTGCCCGAGGCGGCGAAGTGGCTCCTGTGCTTCGCCATGCTCCTCGGCCGCCTGGAACTGTTCACCGTCCTGGTGCTGATAACGCCGACCTTCTGGCGGAAGTGACCGTCGCAGGCCCGGCCTCCTCCTGAACCGCCGTCGGCGCCGGCCCGAACTGCAGCTCGGCCAGGCGACGGTAGAGCGGGCTGGTCTCCATGAGCGCACCGTGCCGGCCCTCGGCGACGATGCGCCCCGCCTCCATCACGCAGATCCGGTCGGCCTCGACCACCGTGGCCAGCCGGTGAGCGATCACCAGGGTCGTGCGCCCGCGCATCAACCGCGACAGGGCGTCCTGCACCAGCCGCTCGTTCTCCGCGTCGAGCGCGCTGGTCGCCTCGTCGAGAAGCAGGATCGCCGGATCGCGCAGCAGGGCGCGGGCGATCGAGATTCGCTGACGCTCGCCGCCGGAGAGCCGCACCCCCTTCTCCCCGAGGAAGCTGTCGTAGCCGTCGGGCAGGGCGGCGATGAAGTCGTGGGCGGCGGCATCCCTCGCGGCGGCGACGACCTCGGCGTCGCTGGCGTCCGGCCGGCCGTAGCGGATATTCTCCATCGCGCTGGCGGCGAACACCACCGGGTCCTGCGACACCAGGGCGATGCCCCGGCGCAGGTCCGACGGCGCGACGCGCCGTGCGTCGACGCCGTCGACCCTCACCCGGCCGGCAGCCGGATCGTAGAAGCGCAGCAGCAGTTGGAACACCGTGGTCTTTCCGGCGCCGGACGGCCCGACCAGCGCCACCGTCTCCCCCGGATCCACGGCGAGCGACAGGCCATCCAGCGCCGAGGACTCAGGCCTTGACGGGTAGTGGAAAGTCACCGCCTCGAAGTCGATCCGGCCTTCCCGCGGCGACGGCAGGGCGACGGGATGCGACGGCGCGGCGATCTCAGGCTCGGCCTCCAGCAGTTCGACCAGCCGCTCCGTGGCACCGGCCGCGCGCAGCAGTTCGCCGTAGACCTCGGAGATGATGCCGACGGAGAACGCGACGGTGATCCCGTAGAAGATGAAGGCCGCCAGTTCGCCCGCCGTCATCCGGCCGGCCATGACGTCGTTGCCGCCGATCCACAGGACGAACCCGACCGACACGAACACCAGCACGATCACCACCGAGGACAGCAGCCCGCGCAGCCGGATCCGGCGGACCGCCGTGGCGAAGGCGTCGGCCACCTCGGCGCCGAACCGCCGCCGGTCCTCGTCCTCGTGGGTGAAGGCCTGCACCGTGCGGATCGCCGCCAGGCTCTCTTCCGCGAAGGCACCGATATCGGCCACACGGTCCTGGGATTCCCGCCCCAGCCGCCGCACCCGCCGACCGATTATCAGGATCGGCACGACGATCACCGGCACCACCAGAAGCAGCATCGCCGCAAGCTTGGCATTGGTGATGAACAGCATGATCATCCCGCCGATCAGGGCGAGCAGGTTCCGCAACGCCATCGATGCGCTCGAACCGATGATCGACTGCAGCAGCGTCGTGTCCGTGGTCAGCCGCGACAGCACCTCGCCGGTGCGAGTGACCTCGAAGAACCCCGGATGCAGGTCGATCACCCGCTCGAACACCGCGTTGCGGATGTCGGCGACGATCCGCTCGCCAAGCCACGACACCAGATAGAATCGGGCATAGGTGCCGGCGGCGAGCACGACGGACAGGCCGAGCAGGGCGGCGAGCGCCAAGTCGAGTTGCCCCGGATCGCCGCCGGCGAACCCGTCGTCGACCAGGATGCGCAGCCCCTGTCCCACCGCGAGGGTTGCCGCCGCCGTGGTCACCAGCGCCACCGCCGCCAGGGCGACACGCCCGCGGTACGGCGCCACGAATGCGAGGACGCGACGGAATATTGTCAGATCGCGGCCTCTTGGCCGGTCGTCGGGAAGGGTCCGGGTGTCCGGCTTCTGGGGATCGCTCACGGGGGCCTGCGCGGTTCGGACTCGGTCACCGGAAGATGGGGTGCGATGGCGGACGGCGGAAGACCGCGCCGGCGATGGTCAGCCGGCGCTCCGCTCGACGAAGTCGCGGAATACCGACAGGGTCGCCTCGCTGACATGGTGCTCGATACCCTCGGCATCGGCCTCCGCCACCTCGCGGTCGACCCCGATGGCGATCAGAAAGTCGCACACCAGACGGTGACGCTCCTTGCACAGGTCGGCGAGCGCCCGGCCCTCGTCGGTCAGGAAGATCGCGCGGTAGGGCTTGCTGGTGACGTACCCGTCCCGCTCCAGCCGTTTGACCGTGTTGTTGACTGTCGCGGCTGTGACGCCGAACCGCTCGGCCAGGGCCACTGCGCGCGCCTCGCCGTCCTGGTCGATCAGATCGGCGATCATCTCGACGTAGTCCTCCGTCACCTCGCGGGCATGCTCGTCCCGCAGGCGCTTGAAGGTCTGGGCGTGATCCTCCGCCGACCGAATGCTCTCGTCTTCCGCCATCCTCTCCTCGGCGCCGATATCCGGCCGGACAGTACGCCGGGAAGAAAATTCTGGCAATTTAGGCTTGACTAACTTTTACAGGTCACCCAACTATTCTCAGACTTCGCTGCAACCAGCTTTGCTGGATGAGGGAGACCTACATGGCGCAATACCGCCGCAAACTCCTGAAATCGTTCTGCGCTCTGGCTCTGGGCACCAGTCTCTCGCTGTGCGCCGGCCTCTCGCTGGTCGCCGGCCGTGCCGATCCGGTATCGGCCGCGCCGGTCGTGACCGTGGTCGCCACCACATCGATGATCGCCGACGCCGCCCGTCAGATCGGCGGCGACCGAGTCGCGGTGACCGCCCTCATGGGACCGGGCGTCGATCCGCACAGCTACCGCCAGACCCGAAGCGACATCGCCGCCATGCTGCGCGCCGACGCCGTCCTGTGGCACGGCCTCTACCTGGAGGCGCAGCTCGAGGAATTTCTGCACGATCTCGCCAAGCGCCGGCCGGTCTTCGCCGTCGGCGAAGCGGTACCCGCGGACCGCCTGATCGCCCATGACGACTACGCCGACCGGTTCGATCCGCATGTCTGGATGGACCCGGAGCTATGGCGGCACGTCGTGACCGGCGTGCGCGACGCGCTGACCGCCGCCGACCCGGATGGCCGAGACGTCTATGCCGCCGGCGCCGCCCGCCATCTGGAGGAGATCGGCGCGCTCGCGGACTACGCCGCAAAGCGCCTGGCCTCCGTGCCCGAGGCGCGCCGGGTGCTGGTCACCGCCCACGACGCGTTCAACTACTTCGGCCGCGCCTACGGGTTCGAGGTGCTCGGCATCCAGGGAATCTCCACGGAGTCCGAGGCCGGTCTGCGCCGTATCGAGGAACTGGTCGACACGCTCGTCTCGCGCGGTGTCTCCGCCGTGTTCGTCGAAAGCTCGGTGCCGGAACGCAATGTGCGCGCCCTGATCGAGGGAGCGGCGGCACGGGGCCACGCCGTCGTCATCGGCGGTGAACTGTTTTCCGACGCCATGGGGCGGTCCGGAACCTATGAAGGCACGTATATCGGCATGATCGACCACAACGTCACCGGCATCGCCCGGGCGCTCGGCGGCGACGCCCCGGCGGAGGGAATGCAGGGACGGCTGTCGGCCGGATCGTGATGGCAGCGAGGACCCCGATGAGCCCCGACGCGTTGCTCGAACTGGTCGCTTCCGACGGCAGGCGGGTGGAGGCGGAGACCGAAAGCTGCCCGCTGGAGGCGCGCGGCCTGACCGTGTCCTATGGCGAGAAGCCGGCGGTGTTCTCCGTCGATGCCCGGTTCCCCGCCGGCAGCATGACCGCCATCGTCGGCCCCAACGGGGCCGGCAAGTCCACCTTCCTGAAGGGCGTGCTCGGCATTGTGCCGCGCCTTGCCGGCGAGGTCCGGTTCTTCGGCCGCCGCTTCGACCAGGTCCGCCGCGACGTCGCCTACGTGCCGCAGCGCGCGTCGGTCGATTGGGATTTCCCGGCCCGGGTGATCGACGTCGTCATGATGGGTCTGTACCGCGAGGTCGGGCTGTTCCGCTTCGCCGGCGCGCGGCATCGCGCGCGGGCCTTGGCGTGTCTAGAACGGGTCGGCATGCAGGATTTCGCCGACCGGCAGATCGGCCAGCTCTCCGGCGGCCAGCAGCAGCGCGTCTTCCTCGCCCGCGCCCTGGCCCAGGATGCGGAGCTCTACCTGCTGGACGAGCCGCTGGCCGGCGTCGACGCCGCCACCGAACACGCCATCATCAGCGTGCTCAAGGATCTGAAGGCCACGGGCAGGACGGTGGTGGCGGTGCATCACGACCTGTCGACCGTCGTCGACTATTTCGACCGCGTGCTTCTCGTCAACGTGCGCAAGCAGGCCGAGGGCCCTGTGGCCGAGGCCTTCACCCTGGAGACCCTGCAGGCGACCTATGGCGGCCGACTGGCCGAGAGCCAGATCGAGGAGCTCCGGCTCGGGGCCGGGTGACCGCCGGGGCGGCGGCGCGAGACTGTCCGACCCGCGCCGCCCTGCGCACGCCCCAGGACAGGGCCTGGAACGAACCGGGAAGCCACGATGTGGGAGACCGAGCCCGTGAGCACCCTTGATCTCTTCCTTCGGGCCCTCGCGCTTCAGGCCGGGTACAACTCGGCACTGGTGGCCGTCGGCGCCGGTCTGCTCGGCATAGCGGGCGGTGGCGCCGGCGCCTTCGTGTTCCTGCGCAAGCGCGCCCTGGTCTCCGACGCGATCACCCACGCCACCCTGCCGGGGGTGGCAATCGCCTTCATTCTCATGGTGCTGCTCGGCGGCGACGGACGCTGGCTGCCCGGCCTCGTCCTCGGCTCCGCCGCCTCGGCCGCCGTCGGCCTGCTCCTGGTCGAATGGATGACCTCCCGCACCCGGCTCGGGGAGGATGCGGCGATCGGCGCCGTGCTGTCGGTCTTCTTCGGCTTCGGCGTCGTGCTGCTCACCGTGATCCAGGCCATGGATCGGGGCCGCCAGGCCGGGCTCGACACCTTCCTCCTCGGCTCGACCGCCGGCATGCTGATCGGCGAGGCGGCGATGATCGCGGCCGGCGGCGCCGTGGCCGTCGCCCTGGTGGTGGCCCTCCGGCGGCCGATGACACTGGTCGCCTTCGATCCGGACTACGCCGCCACCCTTGGCATCGACGTGCGCCGCACCGACCTGGCGATGATGGGGCTCGCCCTGGTGGTGACGGTGATCGGACTCAAGGTGGTGGGGCTGATTCTGATCGTCGCCCTGCTGATCATTCCCCCCGTCGCCGCCCGGTTCTGGACCGACCGGGTCGACCGGCTGATCCTCATCGCCGCGATCCTCGGCGGCGCGTCGGGCTATCTCGGCGCCGCCCTCTCCGCCGCCGCCACCGGCCTCCCGACCGGACCGATCATCGTTCTTGTGGCCTTCGCCCTGTTCGCCCTGTCCCTGGCGTTGTCGCCGCTGCGCGGCGTCCTGGCCTCGGCCCTGCGCCACCGCCGTTTCCAGCACAGGGTGCATCTTCGCCAGGGGCTGCTGGCCCTGGCCCGGGGCGAGGCGATCTTCGACCGGCTCACCCTCCGCATCCTGCGCCGAGGCCGCCTGATCCGCGCCGACGGCGTGGCGACGGAGGCCGGCCGGGCCGCCGCCGGCCGGGCGCTGCTGGACGAGGCCCGCTGGACCACCGCCCGTCGCCAGCGCGCCGACGATCCGGTGCTGGAGCGCTACGACGGCCTCACCCCGATCGACGAGGTGCTGACCGCCGACCAGGTGAGCCACCTGGACAGCCTGCTGCCGAAACCGGAGGAGGCGCGGTGATGGGCGCGGAGTTCGTCCAGCTCAGCCTGGCGCCAATCGCGATCGGCACGCTTGCCGCCATCGCCTGCGCCTTGCCCGGCAACTTCCTGCTGCTGCGCCGCCAGGCGCTGATCGGCGACGCGATCAGCCATGTCGCCCTGCCCGGCATCGTCGCCGCCTTCCTCGTCACCGGCACCATCGCCGCCTGGCCGATGATGCTCGGCGCCGCCGGCGCGGCGGTCGTCGCGGTCGCCCTGATCGAGGCGATCAGGCGGCTCGGCCGGGTGGAGCCGGGAGCCGCCATGGGCGTCGTCTTCACCACGCTGTTCGCCGCCGGGGTGCTGCTGCTCGAGCAGTCGGACACCAGCGCCGTGCATATCGACGTCGAACATGCGCTGTACGGCAACCTGGAGAGCCTGATCTGGTTCGACGCCACCGGCTGGGGCTCGCTGCTCGATCCCGCCGCGCTGGCCGGACTGCCGCCGCAATTGCCCCGCCTCGCCCTGGTGCTGACGGTCGTTGCGGCGTTCATGGCGATGTTCTGGCGGGAGCTGGCGATCTCGACCTTCGATCCCGGCTTCGCCCAGGCGCTCGGGATCCGTACCGGCGCCGTCGGCTTCGCTCTGGTGGTCGCCGCGGCCGTGGCCGCCGTGGCCGCCTTCGACGCCGTCGGCTCGATCATCGTCATCGCGATGTTCGTGTGTCCGCCGGCGACCGCCCGGCTGATGACCGAGCGGCTGGGCCGACAGGTCGCCTGGAGCGTCCTGTTCTCCACGACCGCCGCCGTCGCAGGCTACGTCCTTGCCGGCTACGGCCCCGGCTGGTTCGGGGCGCCGCACGCGGTCAGCGCCGCCGGCATGATCGCCACCGTCGCCGGGATCCAGCTCGGTCTAGCCTGCCTGATCGGCCCACACCGCAAGCGGGTGGGGCAAGCCTCCGCGCCCCACTGAGGAAGGGTCGTAAAAGAGTCGCCCCGCCGGCGGGATCGCGTGTATCTGTGGGTCGAACCACAGCAAGGACCGCGCATGCCCAGCCCGCAGGAGCGCCTCGAGAGCGCCATCGCCATGACCGAACGTCTTGTCGCGTTCGACACCACGTCGCGCAACTCCAACCTGGCGCTGATCGAGGACGTGAAGGGCTATCTCGCCGACCTCGGCATCGAGACCCGGCTGACCTACGACGACGACGGCGCCAAGGCCAACCTATGGTGCACGTTCGGGCCGACCGGACGCGGCGGCGTCGTTCTGTCCGGTCATACCGACGTGGTTCCGGTCGACGGCCAGGAATGGACGACCGATCCTTTCGCCCTGACCCGAAAGGACGGGCGGCTCTACGGCCGCGGCGCATGCGACATGAAGGCCTTCGTCGCCACCGCGCTCTCGCTGGCGCCGGAACTGGCGGCCGCCGACCTGACGGTGCCGATCCACTTCGCCTTCTCCTACGACGAGGAAGTGGGTTGCGCCGGCGTCCAGGGGATCATCGACGACGTGGTCGCCAACCTGCCGCTACCGCGTGCCGTGATCGTCGGCGAGCCCACCGGCATGAAGCTGATCGGCGGCAACAAGGGGACGCGGATCTACCGGACGCGGGTGACCGGCGTCCCCGGACATTCCAGCGACCCGCGGCACGGTGCCAACGCGGTGACGGCCGCCGCGCGCATGGTCTCCTTCATCGAGGACCTCGGCGACGAGATCGCCGCCAACCCGCGACGGGACGGTCCGTTCGACCCGCCCTACACCACGCTCACCGTCGGCGTGATCGAGGGCGGCACCGCCCACAACATCATTCCCGAATTTTGCGACGTCACCTGGGGTATGCGGGTGCTGCCGGACGACGACGGCGACGTCTACGAGCGTCGGATCCGGGACTATTGCTCCGAAGCCCTGGAGCCGAAGCTCAAGGCCGTGGCCGACCATGCCGGTTTCGAACACCGCAAGATGGTCGACGTCGCCGGCCTGCGCCCGGACCAAGAATCCGCCGCCGAAACCCTGGTCCGCCAGCTCACCGGGCTCAATCAGTCCGGCGTGGTGTCCTTCGGCACCGAGGCCGGAACCTTTCAGCGCGCCGGCATGCCCGCGGTGATCTTCGGCCCCGGCAGCATCGACCAGGCCCACAAGGCCGACGAGTTCATCGAGATCGATCAGGTCGCGCAATGCGTCGGGTTCATGGTCGACCTGATGGACTGGGCGAAGAACGCGTCCTGACGATGGCGCGCGGCCACTCCGTTCTTGAGACCGAATGGATCGTCCTCTCGGACGGCACCCGGCTCGCGGCGCGGATCTGGATGCCGAACGGCGCCGACGCCCACCCGGTGCCGGCGGTGCTGGAATACCTGCCCTACCGCAAGCGAAACGGTACGGCGCCGCGCGACGAGTCGACCTACCCGGTCTTCGCCGCCGCCGGAATCGCAGGGGTGCGGGTGGACATCCGCGGGTCCGGCGAGTCCGACGGTGTGATCGACGGCGAGTACACCGAACGGGAGCTTTCCGACGCCTGCGAGGTGATCGACTGGATCGCCCGGCAGCCCTGGTCGAACGGCAGTGTCGGGATGATGGGCATCTCCTGGGGCGGCTTTAACTGCCTGCAGATCGCGGCCCTCAAGCCCCCGGCGCTGAAGGCGGTGATCTCCATCGCCTCTAGCGTCGACCGGTTCTCGGACGACATCCATTACAAGGGCGGTTGCCACCTGTCGGCGCAGCTTTCCTGGGCGGCCACCATGCACGCCTACCAGTCGCGGCCGCCGGACCCGACGCTGGTCGGCGCGCGCTGGCGGGACATGTGGCTGGAGCGGCTGGCGGGCGAGCCGTTCATGATGGAGGAGTGGCTGACCCACCAGCGCCGCGACGCCTTCTGGCGGCACGGCTCGATCTGCGAGGACTTCGCCGGCTTCCCGATCCCGGCCCTGATGATCTCCGGCTGGGCCGACGGCTACCGAAACACGCCATTCAAGACGGTGGAAGGCATGCCGGATCGGGCCAAGGCGCTGGTCGGACCCTGGATCCACAAGTACCCGCATTTCGCCTGGCCGAAGCCGCGCGCGGATTTCCACGGCGAGGCGATCCGCTGGTGGAACCGCTGGCTGCGCGACGAGCCGAACGGGGCGGAGGACACGCCGCAGATGCGCGCCTTCATCCAGGACGGCCCGAAGCCGGCGCGCTGGCGCGACCGCGATCCCGGTTTCTGGGTCGCCAAACAGGAGTGGGCCGAGCCGGAAAGCCGGGTGCTGGGGGTCGATGCGAGCGGCCGGCTGAGCGACACGCCCGCCGCCGCGGCGCGGCCGCTGACCCTGCGCTCGCCGCTCGATACCGGCACCGGCTCGGGCGAATGGTTCACGCTGAAGCCGGATGCCGAGATGGCCGGCGACCAGCGCGGCGACGACATGGGGTCGCTGGTCTTCGACACGGTGGAACTGGAGGACGAGATTCTGCTGCTCGGCCGGGCCTCGGTCTCCCTTACCCTGTCGTGCGACGCGCCGCTGGCCAACCTCTGCGCCCGACTGGCCGACATCCATCCCGACGGGACGGCGATGCGGATCGCCTTCGGGGTCCTCAACCTCGCCCATCGCGACGGCAGCACGGCACCGGCGCCGCTCACGCCGGGCGAGGCGACGCAGATTACCCTGACCCTGGACGCCTGCGGCTACCGGTTGGCGCCGGGCCACCGGCTGCGGCTGTCGCTCTCCAGCGCCTACTGGCCGACGGTCCTGCCGCCACCCTATGACGCGACCCTGACCATCGAGCCCGCCTCGCTGCGCCTCGCCCTGCCGCTGCTCGGTGAGCATGAACGTATCGACGTGGCGGAACCGGAGAATCCGGATCCTCTGCCGCGTTACGAGGCGATCACCGAGGGTCGGTCCGGGCGCGAGTTGCGGCGCGACCTGACGACGGGAACGACCGAATACCGCATCGCCGAGGATACCGGACTGACGCGGCATCCGGACAACGGCCTGATCGCCGGCGAGACCCGGGACGAGGTCTGGCGCATCCGCGACGGCGACCCGCTGTCGGCCACCGGCCGGATCGAGCGGGTCTGCATCACCCGCCGCGAGGGCTGGGAGACCCGGACGGTGAGCACCTGCGCCCTGTCCTGCACGGCGCAGGACTGGAAGGTCGAGGCGCGGGTGGAGGCCTTCGAGAACGGCGAGCCGGTGTTCGATAAGACCTTCGCCCAGACCATCCCGCGGGACATGATGTGAACTCCAAACGGCCGTGAGCACAACGATGAGCGCAGGCGTCCCGCCCCCCGTCAGAACAGCAGCCTGTTCCTGCGGCGCGCTGTCCGTTGCCTGCACGGGGGAGCCGTCCCTGGTCGCCCTGTGCCACTGCCTCGAATGCCAGAAACGCACCGGCGGCCCGTTCGGCGTGGCGGCGTTCTACCCGGAAGACCGGGTCGCGATAACCGGGCCGTCGACCGAGTACCGCCGCACCGGCGAGAGCGGGCACGAGATCCTCTTCCGCTTCTGCCCGACCTGCGGATCGACGGTGTTCTGGTACCCGAAGGTCAAGCCGGGCGTGGTGGCGGTTGCCCTGGGAGCCTTCGCCGATGGCGCGTTCCCGGCGCCGGCGAAACAGGTCTACACCGAGCACCGCCACCCCTGGGTGACCCTGGAAATCGCCCCGGAGCCGAAGGTCTAGGCGACCCGGATCGCGTCCATCGCCGCCCTGGCCTTGTCGGGGATCGGCGCGGACTTGTTGGTCGCCCGATCGACATAGACATGGACGAAATGGCCGAAGGCGCAGATCGCCTCCTGGCCTCGTCTGAACAACCCGACCTCGTAGGTCACCGACGACGTCCCGATCCGCGCCACCCGGATGCCGGCCTCGACCACGTCGGGAAAGGCGATCGGCCGCCTGTAGGAGCATTTCGTTTCGACCACGAAGCCGACCGTGTCGCCCCCCAGATAGTCGAGCCCGCCGTTCTCGATCAGGTACTGGTTCACCACCGTGTCGAAATACGAGTAGTACTCGACATTGTTCACATGCCCGTAGACGTCGTTGTCCATCCAGCGGGTCGGGATCTCCAGGAAATGCCGGTAATCGGCGCGGGTGAGTTCCGGTGGCTTTTCATCGGGTTGGCCACTCATGCCGCGATCCCCTTGAGGAAGTCACGCAGGGTGTCGAGCACCTCGTCCGGCCGTTCGATCGACATCATGTGGCCGGTCGCCGGCAGCACCGCGAGTCTGGCGTCGGAGAACGATCCGGCCAGGGCCTTCGCCCCCTTCAGCGGGGTCATGCGGTCGTCGTCGCCGGCGACGATCAGCACCGGGCAGGACACCTTGCCGGCTGCTTCGGTGGCACCCGCATAGCCGTTGGACGCCTTAAGATCGACGCCGAGCGGTCCCTTCAGCCCACGCTCCAGGGTCCGCAGTCCGGCCCCCGGCATCCAGGCGCCCGGCGCGCGGTTGCCGCCGATCTGCGCCGGACGGCCGAAGCCCCAGCCGATCATCGCCTCGACCGCGCCGTGCTCGCCGCCATCGGCGGCCCCCTGCAGCGCCGGATTCACCGGCATCGCCGCCGCCGCCCCCAGCATCATCAGCCCGAGCGCGGCATCGCCCGCCCGGCTCGCCGCCTCCAGCGCGATCAGCGCACCCAGCGAGTGGCCGGCCAGCGCGAACCTCTCCGCGCCCGTCGCCTGGACCGCCTTCAGCACCCAGGCGGCCATGGCCGGCACATCCTCCAGCGCCGGTCCGGCGCTGCCACCGTGACCCGGCAGGTCGAGCGCCAGCACCGACCAGCCGTGATGGGCGAAGTAGCGGGTCTGCAGGGTCCAGACCGTGTGGTCCATCCCGGCCCCGTGAATGAAGACCAGGGCGGGGCGTGCGGGATCGAACGGGCGCCCGCCGGTGGCGGCGAAGGCCTCGGTCCCCTCGACAGTCAGCTTCATGCGCCGGCGGCTCCAGCGAGTTTCACGGGGGATTTGGGCTGGGTCGCCCGGGCAGCGGCGCGCAACGCCTGCTTCAGGTCGTCGACGATGTCCTTGGGGTCCTCCAGGCCAACCGACAGACGCACCAGATCCTCGCTCAACCCGGCCGCCTTCATGGTCTCGGCGTCGAGCTGCTGGTGGGTGGTGCTGGCGGGGTGCAGGACCAGGGACTTGGCGTCGCCGACATTGGCCAGATGCGACCACAGGCGCAGGGATTCGATGAACACCCGCCCGGCTTCGCGCCCGCCCTTGATGCCGAAGGCGATCATCGAGCCGGCCCCCTTCGGCAGCAGCTTGGTCGCCACCGCGTGGTCGGGGTGGTCCTCCAGCTCCGGATAGGCGACCCATTCCACCTCGTCCGCACCCTTCAGGAAGGCGACGACGGCGCGGGCATTGGCCACGTGGCGGTCCATGCGCAGCGGCAGGGTCTCGATCCCCTGCAGGATGTGGAAGGCGTTGGCCGGGCTCATGCAGGCGCCGAAATCGCGCAGGCCCTCGGCCCGGGCGCGCATCAGCAGCGCCTGGGGACCGTACTCCTCGGCGAAGTCGAGGCCGTGATAGCCGGCATAGGGCTCGGTCAGGGTCGGGAACTTGCCGGACGCCTCCCAGTCGAAGGTGCCGCCGTCGACCAGGATACCGCCCAGCGCGACACCGTGGCCGCCGAGCCACTTGGTCGCCGAGTGCATGACCAGATCCGCACCGTGGTCGATCGGCCGGCACAGATGCGGGGTGGCGAAGGTGCTGTCGACCATCAGCGGGATGCCCGCCTCGTGGGCGATCTCGGCCATGGCGGCGATGTCCATCACCTCCAGGCCCGGATTGCCGATGGTCTCGCCGAAGATCAGCCGGGTCTCCGGCCGGATCGCCTTGCGGAAACCGTCCAGGTCGCGCGGGTGGACCTTCGTGGTCTCGATCCCGAACCGCGGCAGGGTATGGCTGAACAGGTTGTGGCTGCCGCCGTACAGGGCGGAGGAGGCGACGATGTGCCCGCCCTGACCCATCAGAGTGCTGATCGCCAGGAACAGGGCGGCATGGCCGCTCGCCGTCGCGATCGCACCGACGCCGCCCTCCAGGGCCGCCACCCGCTCCTCCAGGACCGCCACGGTGGGATTGGAGATGCGCGAGTAGATGTGGCCGGCGCGCTCCAGATTGAACAGCGAGGCGGCGTGGTCGACATCTTTGAAGACGTAGGAGGTGGTCTGGTAGATCGGCACCGCGCGGGCACCCGTGGCGGGGTCCGGTTGCTGCCCCGCGTGCAGGCTGAGCGTGTCGAATCCGAAGACGTTTCCGTCGGAGCTCATCGCATCCCTCCGATGACGGTAGAATAACCCATTTCCGACATTTCGCGCGCCGGCGACAGCGTCGGACGGCCTGCAGTCTAGCCGACCCGACCGGTCGCCGTCCCCATCCGCGAAAACCCATACTCCAGATACGGTTACGGGGCCGCGCACGCGCGGCCCCGCCCGATTTCTTCGCTGTGAGCTCCCTGCCCAACTTGTATCGGCCAGACGCTATCGACGCCGTGCCCTCCCGTCAAGCACGTTGAGGCGAAGAAAATCACATGCGCGAGAAGTGTTCCCGTTGCGACATTGGAGTCACGATTTGAATAAGGCGTTCGCGGCGTCGGCGACCCCTTTTTTCCGGCCAATCATTTCCCGCGCGCGAATGATCTCGGCTTCCATCGCCTGGATGTAGTCTTCCAGGTCCTCAATATTCCATGTCGAGAGATCACGCGGCTTCTTGGGGCGCTTGCCCGGTTCGAGCTCTTCCAGATCGATCATCGCCACCTCCTCGGGACGGGCCGCACCACATTGCGTTTGCCTGTCGCGCCAGCGTCTCTATATAACGACCGGAATCCGTAATAACCGACGCCATGCACCTTCTTACGCGGGTCCGACCCGACGGCAAGGGAGAGACTACCATGACGCAGCCGCTGATGCCCAAGGCCACCGCCGTCTGGCTGATCGACAACACCGCCCTCACCTTCGAGCAGATTGCAGACTTCTGCCAACTGCACGCGCTTGAGGTTCAGGCCATCGCCGACGGCGAGGTGAGCGCCGGGATCCAGGGATTCGACCCGGTCCTGAACGGTCAGGTCACCCGCGAGGAACTGGAGCGGTGCGAGAAGGACCCGAAGACGCGGCTGGCGATGGCGAAGTCGACGCTGCCGAAGCCGGTCGACCGCACCAAGGGTCCGAAATACGTGCCCGTCGCCAAGCGCGGCGACAAGCCGGACGCCATCGCCTGGCTGCTGAAGCACCACGAGGAACTGAAGGACTCGCAGGTCGCCAAGCTGGTCGGCACCACCAAGGACACGATCAACAAGGTCCGCGAGCGCACCCACTGGAACTCCCAGAACATCCAGGCGCGCCACCCGGTCCTCCTCGGCCTGTGCACCCAGCGCGACCTCGACGCCGCCATCGAGAAGGCCGGCGGCACCAGGGTCCCGCCGGAAGAGCAGCTCGAGTCGATCAGCGAACTCCCCTGACCGCGCAGGCGGCCGACCTCCCCGGGAGCGCTTCGGCGCCTTCCGGAGGTCGGATCGGACGCCACTCAGCCCCTCGCCTTGCGCCGCTCATCCGGAATTGCGGTGCGCGGAAACGAGCGATGACAGCGACCGCTTCTGTCGCCCCTGCGCGTCGAAGTTCGCCGGGTCCAGCCAGGCCTGGAACGCCGTCCTGATCGCCGGCCATTCGCTGTCGAGGATCGAGAACCAGGCGGTGTCGCGGTTGCGGCCCTTGTACATCACCGCCTGACGGAACAGCCCCTCGTAGGTGAAGCCCAGCCGTTCGGCCGCCGCCTTGGACGGAGCGTTGAGATTGTCGCACTTCCACTCGTAGCGCCTGTAGCCGAGTTCGTCGAACACCCGCGCCATCATCAGGTACATCGCCTCGGTCGAGCCGGTCGTGCGTTGCAGGAGCGGCGAGAAGGTGATGAAGCCGACCTCGATCACGCCGTTCGCCGGATCGATCCGCAGATAGGTGCAGAAACCGACCGCCCTGCCGGTGGCCAGGTCGATCACCGTGAAGAACAGCGGATCCTCGCTCTTCGCATTGGCGGATAGGGCCGCGTCGAACGCCTCACGGTCGGTGTACGGCCCCACCGGCAGATAGGTCCACATCCGGCCGGTTTCGTCCGTCTGATACGCGCTCCAGAGATCATCGCCGTGCGCCGCTGGATCCAAGGGTTCGAGGCGGACCGACATCCCCTCCATCGCCGTTCGAGAGGGACGCTCCCGAGCGGTCCAGTCCGGGACGGCCCAGCCGATCGGCTGGCCGAGTTCGTTAATACGGGTGGTCATGGCGTGCTCCGGCGGATGGTTTGGACCTTCTCAATGCGCCACCAATCCCGGCTGCCGTAGATCCAATGCCGCACCGCCCGACGGTCCAACCTCCAACCAAGCCATGAGCGAGCATTTGGCCCCAAGGACACCGGACGAACGACGGTAAGCAGAAGGACATTCGTCCGACTCTGCCTCACAGCAACCGAACCTGGGAACCGAGAACATGTCCGACACGCTCATCGTCCGGGAGGTGCTACCCGACGATTTCGACCGCTGGCTGCCCCTGTGGGCGGGATATAACGCCTTCTACGAGCGAGTCGGCCCGACGGCGGTTCCCGAGGCGGTGACCCGGCTGACATGGAGCCGTTTCTTCGACGCCTACGAACCCATGCACGCCCTGGTCGCCGAGCGGGACGGCACGTTGCTGGGCATGGCCCACATCATCTACCACCGAAACACGACGATGACGGGCCCGATCTGCTATCTGCAGGATCTGTTCACCGCCGGCCCGGCACGTGGCCAGGGCGTCGGGCGGGCCCTTATCGAGGCGGTCTACGCCCATGCCCGAGCCGGCGGCAGCGAACGGGTCTACTGGCTCACCCACGAGACCAATGGGACGGCACGGCGGCTGTACGACACCGTCGCCGACCGCTCCGGCTTCATCCAGTACCGCAAGGGCGTCTGACCCTACGCCCTGGGCATGCCTTTCGGGCGCATGAGCCGGTGTTGCGCGGCGATGCGGAACGGCGCGTTTGCGGCGCCGTAACCGCGATAGCCGCCGCGCCGTTCGACCACCTCGAAGAAGAACCCGTCGCCAAAGGTGCGGCTGTAGAGCTGGAAGAACTCACCCCCGTCGTCGCGGTCGTACAGGATGTTGCGGGACTGCAGGGCGGCGACGGTCTCGGGGTCGAGGCCGAACCGGGCCGCGACGTCGCCGTAGTAGTTGGCCGGGATCTCCAGCGCCTGGAAGCCGTTGCCGGACAGGGCTTCGGCGGCGGCGAGAATGTCGTCGCACCCGAAGGCGATGTGCTGCACCGAAGAGCCGAAGCTCTCGGCCACGAACCGTCCCGCCAGGGTCCGCCGGTTCTCCGCCCCGTTCAGCGTAAGGCGCAGGGCCATGTCCGGGCTCTCGATCGCCTGGCTTCGGACCACGCCGGCTGGGTCGATCACGTCCACCACCGGTGCCTTCGCGGTGTCGAATATGGCGGTGTAGAACAGCAGCCAGGTCAGCATCTCCTCGTAGTTCATGGTCTGGGCCAGATGGTCGATCCGGGTCAGCCCGACCGGCGCCGGCGCGTCCTGCCCCGCGACCGGTTCGAACTCGATCTCCCAGACCCGCGAGAGCTCGGTCCGGTCGTCGATGAAATGCATCACGCCGCCGCCCACGCCCCGGATCGCCGGGATCTTGAGCTCGCCCGGTCCGGTCGGCTGCTCGAACGGGACGGCCAACAGAGCCCGCGCGCGCTCCACCGTGGCCGCCGCGTCGTCGACCTTCAGGCCGATGTCACAGACCGAGGTGCCGTGCATCAGATAGGCGGAATGGGCGAACCCCTCCTTCTCGGTGTTGATGACCAGGTTGATCTCGCCCTGACGCCAGACCTCCACATCCTTGGCCACATGCCGCCCGGCTCGCGCGAAACCGAGACTGCGGAACAGGACGGCAAGGTCCTCCGCCTCGCGCTCGTCGGCGGTGAACTCGACGAACTCGATGCCGGAGACCGCGATCCGATCCGGCATGACCGGCGGCGCGATCGCCCCTTCCGGTTCGACCCGCGCCACCGCATCCACCAGAGTCAGCAGCGAGCGTCGCCCGTCGACCGAGATCGATTTCGGCGAGCCTCCCCGGAACTGGTCGTTGAAGATTTCCAGCGACAGCGCACCGTCGTAGCCGGTCGCCGCGACCGCCCGCATGAAACCGGTCACGTCCAGATCGCCCTGCCCGGGCATGGTGCGGAAATGCCGGCTCCAGTACAGCAGGTCCATGTCGATCAGCGGCGCGTCGGCGAGCTGGACGATGAAAATCCGGTCGCCCGGAATCGATCGGATCGTGTCGACGTCGATCTTGCGCGCCAGCGTGTGGAAACTGTCGAGGATCAGGCCGACGCTCTGATGGTCGGCCCGGCGCACGATCTCCCAGGCGTCGCGATGGTCGTGGACGTGCCGTCCCCAGGCCAACGCCTCGTAGCCGACCCTGAGCCCACGCTTCGCCGCCCGTTCGCCGAGCTCGCGCAGATCGTCGGCCGCCCGGTCGATACCGCCGAGGGCCGCCGGCGACGTGTTCGAGCAGATCAGGATCAGGTCGGTCCCGAGTTCCTGCATCACGTCGAACTTCCGCTCGGCCCGGTCGAAGGCGCGGGATCGGTGCGGCTCCGGCAGCCCCTCGAAGTCGCGGAACGGCTGAAACAGCGTGATCTCCAGGCCGGCGTCCCGGATCATCCGCCCGACCTCGCGTGGCCCGCCATCGAAGGCGAGGAAGTCGTTCTCGAAAATCTCCAGCCCGTCGAATCCGGCGGCGGCGATCGAGGTCAGCTTCTCCTGGAAGTCGCCGCTGATGGAAACGGTCGCGATCGACGTTTTCATCCGTTCTCTCCCCGGCCGTTCTCGAAACTGTCGAAGGTTGCCCGCATGGACTCCGGATCCGCCGGCAGGCCGCTGAACAGTTCGAACGCCCGGACCGCCTGATACAACGCCATTCCGGCCCCGGTCTCGACCCGGCAGCCGATGGCCCGCGCCGACCGCACCAGTTCCGTCTCCATCGGAAAGTAGATGATATCGATCAGCCAGTGGCGAGGCTCAAGCAACGCGACAGGGATCGGCGTGCCCGGATGGTCGGCCATGCCGATCGGCGTCGCGTTGACGAGCCCGTCGATCGCCTGGTCGGCACTTCCGAACGCCGCCTCGGCGCTTTCCGCGACGGCGACGCGCCCGGGACCGAACCGTGCCGCCAGCGACCCGGCCAGATCGGCGGCGCCCTGACGGTTGGTGTCGGCGATCAGCAGCGTTCCGACGCCATTGTCCAGCAGCGCGTTCGCCACCGCCGCCCCGGCACCGCCGGCGCCGATCAGCAGAACCCTGCGCTTCGGGACGTCGCCCATGGCGCGCCGGAAACTCTCGGCGAAGCCCCAGAGGTCGGTGTTGTGTCCGATCCGCCGCCCGTCCTTCAGCACGATCGTATTGACCGCGCCGACCGCCCCGGCCTCCTGCGACACCTCGTCGAGGCTCGCCACCGCCTCACGCTTGTACGGATGGGTCACGTTGACGCCCGCGAACCCGCAGAGTTCCGCTGCACGGAGCATCTCCTCGAACGCCGGCGCCGCGGCCATCTCCGCCGGGTCAATACGCCGATAGACGTATCGCAAGCCCTGGCGGGCGCCCTCGGCCTCGTGCATGCGCGGCGTGCGCGACAGTGCGGTACCCCGGCCGATCAGGCCGACCAGCACCGAGCGTCCAAGCCCGTCGGCCATTCCATCCTCCCCAACGCCCAGGCCGCCCAACACACTGGCCGCCCCAACACTCTGGCCGCCTCAACACCCTGGCGTCCTTCGCTCAGAGTGTCGGAACGACACACGGCCTTCAAGGGCGCCGGACCATCAGTGCGGCACGTGGACCTCGCCCAGAACCACGAGATCGCCGTCGGGCGTGACGTCGACGACGACGAACTCTCCCGATGCCGTCCCGCGCCCGGTCAGCGCGCTGATGTTCACCTGGTGCGTGACCAGCACCATCCGCTGGTCCCCCGGCTGGCGCCGCAGGAACTCCAGCGTCTCCCGGGTCTGCGCGTCGCGCCGGTGGCGGGCGTCGAAGAACGAATTCAGCGAAGGCAACGCCTCGACCGCCCCCAGGCCGAGCAGTTCCGCCGTCTCGAAGGAACGGCACCACTGGCTCGACAGCACCCGGTCGACCGCCACGCCCTCGGCGCGGAATACGGCGCCGATCTCGCGGGCCTGGGCGCGCCCCTCGTCGTTCAGGTTGCGCTGGGTCGAGCAGTCGCCCAGGCGGAAGGCGGCCGGATCGCTGGTGCCCGGCGCGTAGGCATGGCGCATCAGCGCGATCGCGCCCGGTTGCCGCATCGCCTCCCAGCCGTCGCTGGCGACGGCAGGCGTGGCGAGAAGAACGGAAAGGAGAACGGTGAATATCGGCGCGATCATGGATAGCCCTTCCGGCTGCAAGTCCCCCCGGCGCTCGACATAGATCCCGTGGGCCCGGCGTCCAGCCGTCGCGCGCGCCCTGCACGCCATGATAAAGATAGTGCATGGCACCGATGTTCGAGGAACTGGACTACCGCGTGACGCCGATCGGCGCGCTGAGCCTGCGCCGTCGCCGGGACCTACGGCTCGATGAGGACGTGCTGGAGATCAAGCTCGGCGACGCCTTCCTCATGTCGAGCCGCTTCACCGCGTCGGAGATCGCGCTGGCGACGCTCGGCCTGGCGGATGTCACGGCAACTGCCCCGGAGGTCGTGGTCGGCGGTCTCGGCCTCGGCTACACCGCCGCCGCCGTGCTCGAGGAAGACCGCGTCGCCTCGCTGGTCGTGGTCGACGCGCTGGAAGCGGTGATCGACTGGCACCGCGACGGCCTGCTCCCGCTGGGCGCGCGCCTCACCGGCGACCCGCGCTGCCGGCTTGTGCACGGCGATTTCTTTGCCCTGGCGGCCGGCGAGGACGGCTTCGATCCGGATCGGCCGCGACACAGGGTCGACGCCATCCTGGTCGACATCGATCATGCCCCGGACGACCTGCTGGACGGGTCCAGCGCGGGATTCTACACGCCGGGCGGCCTGACGGCCCTGACGCGGCATCTGCGGCCAGGGGGTGTCTTCGGCCTTTGGTCGAACGCGCCACCGGACACCGCCTTCACCGACCGTCTGTCCCAAACCTTCGCGGACGCCAGGGCCGAGCCGGTGATCTTCGACAACCCCTATCAGGGCGGCACCGTCACCCAGACCGTCTACCTCGCGAGGACGGCAGCGTGACCGACTGCCCGGTCTGCCGCGCTCAAGACACCCGGCCCTTCCAGTCGGTGGGCGGACGGGACTACCACCGCTGCGGCACCTGCGGCGCGACCTTTCTCGACCGCGGTCAACTCCCGAGCCTGGGGGAGGCGGTGACGCATTATGCGCATCATCGAAACGATGCCGGCGACCCGGCCTACCGGCGATTCCTGTCGCGTGTGGCGACGCCGCTGAAGGCAGTCCTGGCGCCGGGCTCGCGCGGCCTGGACTACGGCTGCGGCCCGGGTCCGGCGCTGGCGGCGATGCTGGAGGAGGCGGGGCACACCATGGCCCTGTATGACCCGATCTTCCAGCCGAACCAGAGCGTTTTCGAGACGACCTACGACTTCATCACCTGCACCGAGGTGGCCGAGCATTTCCACCGGCCGGCGGAGGAGTTCGCCCGGCTCGGGCGGCTGCTGAACCCCGGGGGCTGGCTCGCCGTCATGACCTGCTTCCAGACCGACGATACGCGGTTCGCCACCTGGCACTACCGCCGCGATCCGACCCACGTGGTGTTCTATAGCGAGGTGACCCTGCGCCACGTGGCCGGAATGCATGGCTGGAGCTGCACGGTGCCGGCCAGGGACGTCGTCCTGATGCGCCGCGACGGCGGCGGACGGCCGGACAACCTGGCGGCGGAGACGGAGATGGGGGATGGCGGAACAAGGCCGACGAATTGACGTGCCTCGGCTCGGGTGTTTCCATGCCCGTCGGGGCGTTGGGGTCGTGCGGCAGGGGGCCGCACCTGCGCCCGTTGCACGCGCCCATGGGCTCCGATCCTGTCACGCCGCCACACCCGCCGCTGTCGTCTAGACGGTATCTCACTGCGGACTCCAACCCGCTACGGCAGGTGGGCGTCATCGATCTACCCGCCTCGACCATCGGCACCGCGGTACCTGGACCATGATCCGCTCCTCCCGTCATTCCGGTTTTGACTTCCGCGACATCCACGTCCTGGTCGTCGAGGACGAGGAGTTCGCCCGTACGCTGACCAGCCAGGTTCTGCGCGGCTACGGCTGCGCCGGCGTTCAGTCGGTCGAGGACGGAAATCAGGCGCTCGACCACCTCACCGCCGCCACCCGGTCCTTCGACCTGATCGTCTGCGATTTCCGCATGCCGAAGATGAACGGCATCGAACTGCTCAAGGCGATCCGCAAGGGCGCCCCCGGCGTGGCCCGCGACATTCCCTTCGCCATGCTCACAAGCCACGCCGACAAGCCGGTGGTCGGCCTGGCCTTCGAACTCGACGTCGACTGCTTCCTGATAAAGCCGATCACGGCAGCGACCATGCGCGAACGCCTGACCCGGGTGATGTCCACCGACCGGCCGATCAAGGCACCGTTCGACTATCACGAGGTCAACACCGACCGGGTGGCCGACGACGCCGACCTTCAGCATCCGCCACCGCCCGTTCAACGGCCCGCAATGACGTTACGCCCCGGGACGCGCGTGGTCAGCCTGTCGAAGGTCAGGCCCGGCTCGGTCCTTGTCGATGCCATGACCACCAGCAACGGCCAGATGCTGCTGCCGGCCGGGGTCAGCCTCGACGCCCGCACCATCGCCCGTCTGCGCGATCTGGCCGAGATGGACGCCAACGTCCGCGAGGTTCACATCGAGGATTAGGTTCAGGCGCAGGCGGTTCCGGCCGATCTGCTCTCCACGAACGCGACGAACTCCTGCGACGGCAGGGCGCGGGAGTACAGGAACCCCTGGGCCACGTCGCAGCCGAGCGCGCGCAGGGCCTCCGCCTCCGCCTCGGTCTCCACCCCCTCGGCGACGACCCGAAGATCCAGTGCCCGGGCCATGGCGATGGTGTTGGCGACGATCGCCCGATTGTCGGCATCGCTGTCGAGACCGACGACAAAGGCCCGGTCGATCTTCAGCTCGGTGAACGGCAGGCGGCGCAGTTGGCCGAGGGTGGCGTGCCCCTGGCCGTAGTCGTCGATCGCCAGCCCGAAACCGCGCAGGCGGAGGCGCGCCGCGCTCTCGGTGAAGCGCATCTGATCGCCACTGACGGCGGTCTCGACGACCTCGAAGATCAGCCGGTCGCGCGGCACCCCCGCCCGATCGATCCGCGCCATCAGCTCACCCATGATGGCGAGGTCGTCGAACAGCAACGGCGTCAGGTTGATCGATACGTTGATCGCCGGCATGCGATCCGGCCAGTTGCGGATCGCAGCCAGGGTGCGGTCGAGGATCTCGACCGTGAAGTCGGCCATCATCCCGCGCTCGTCCAGACGCCGCAGGAACACCGCCGGCATGTCGACGGTGCCATCCGGCTGCACCAGGCGGGCGAGCGCCTCTGCCCCATGCACGGCCCTGCCGGAGAGGGCGACCTGTGGCTGGAACCAGGGCTCGAACCGGCCGCCGTCGATCAGCGCGTCCACCATGGCGGTATCGGCCTGCGCCATGGCCGGAGCCGTCGGCAGGGCGCTGGCAAGCCGGCCAAGCACCTCCTCCAGCGCGTCTCGGGTCAGCGGTTTGCGGACACTGCCCATCATGCGCAGGCCATAGGCCTTACCCATGCGCTCGACACTGTCGAGCAGCGCCGGATCGTGGCCGCTGAGAATCATCAGCGCCGGCGGCGCGTCGAGATCGGCGGCGCGGCGGATGAACTCCATGCCGTCCATCTCCGGCATGTCGAGGTCGCAGACCACAAGGTCCGTGCCCCGATCCCGGCCGGAGAGTGCGTCCAGCGCCGCCTGGCCGGACTCGAAGGCCGCCGCCTCCGGAAGGCCGAGCGTCCGGCACATCAGGGAAACCGCGAGCCGCTGCGTCGGCTCGTCGTCGACAACCATCACCTTGAGCGCGCCCGTAGCGCCGCCAACCGTCACATTCCAGCCCTCCCCACCGTCCATGATAGTGAATCCGGAGCCGAAACTCCGCAATCATGAAGCCGGCAGCGTTTCAATGTATTCCAGTACCTCCTCGCCAAGCCCCTGCACCCGTGCCCAGATCGCCGGCACCTGGTCGAGCGCGTCGGTCGCGGCGGCGCGTTCCAACTCCTCCAGCGCGTCCCGCAGGGCACCGGCGCAGGCGTTGGCCGAGGCCCCCTTGGCGGCGTGGGCCGCCTCGCGCAGGTCCGCGGCATCGCCCCGGTCGATCGCCTCCCGCATGCGCAGATCGAGCTTTCCGTAGGAGTCCCGGAACAGGGCAAGCATCGCCGAGACGAACTCGGGATCGGCGCTGCCGAGGATCTGTTCGAGCTGAGCGAAATCGATGGGGCCGTCACGGGGCATCGCAACCGCCGCCGGCCCCGGGTCGGGCTCCGAGCCTGCCTTGTTCTTCTCGGCCGGTCCGCCCCGCTCCAGCCAGCGTTTCAGCGTCTCGCCGATCACCTCGAGGGTCACAGGCTTGGCGAGGTAGTCGTCCATCCCGGCCTTCAGGCAACGCTCGGCCTCGCCGACCAGGGCGTTGGCGGTCAATGCCACGATCGGTACCCGCCGTCCGCTACCGGCCTCGGTCTCTCGGATCGCCGCGGTGAGCTGGTAGCCGTCCATGTTCGGCATATGACAGTCGGTCAGCACCAGGCCGTAGGTCCTGCGGTGCCACATCCGCAGGGCCTCGACGCCGTCGACGGCGGTCTCGGCCGCAAGCCCTAGGATCGCCAACTGATGCTCGACCACCATGCGGTTGGTGGCATTGTCCTCGACCACCAGGATCAGACGACCGGCCCGCGCCGCCTCTTCCACGCTCGGCACCTGGAGTTGACCATCCACGTCCGGCTGCGGGTCGGCGACGCAGGGCACATCCGGGCTGGCCCGGCCGAGAATCGCCGCCACCGCCCGCAGAAGCGCGTCGCGCCGGACCGGGCGATGCACCGGGATCGCCGCCATGTCGGGGTAGGTCGGGTTCGCCACCCAAAGCGACCGCCCTTCGCCTCCCGAGGCACCGGTCAGGCCGGGGATCAGTCGGCGCCGCACGTCCGGTCCGAGACGTCCATCGACAACGACGACGGCCCCGCCGGTATCGACCGACGCCGCCTCGCCATCCATCCGGCGCACCGGCATGCCGCGCTCGGCCAGGGTCGCGGCCACCTGATCGCCCATCGGGCCGGGACGGGCCGCAAGCAGCACCGGAACGCCCACCAGGTCAATGCCGTCGACCTCCGACGCGCCGACCAGGATCGACGGCTCGACCGGGATCTCGAACCAGAAGGCGGATCCCACGCCCGGCGTACTCTCGACGCCGATCTCCCCATGCATCATGTCCACCAGCCGGCGGCAGATCGACAGGCCGAGCCCGGTGCCGCCGAAACGCCGCGTGGTCGAGGCCTCGGCCTGGCGGAACGGCTGGAACAGCTGGCTGAGGCCGTCGGGATCGATGCCGACGCCGGTATCCGTCACCTCGAAACGCAGGCGCACGCCCGACGGGAAGTCCGCGTCCGGCCGGGCGGTCGCGCGAACCGACACCGAGCCGGCATCGGTGAACTTGACCGCGTTCCCGACCAGATTGAGCAGCACCTGGTGCAGCCGGACCGGGTCGCCGACGAACACCTCGGGCGCTGACGGATACATCTCCAGCACGAGATCCAGGTCCTTGGCGTCGGCCGCCGGCGCCACGCTGTCGAGCACCGATTCCGAGATCGCCCTCAGATCGACCGGTTCCGCCTCCAGTTCCATGCGGCCAGCCTCGATCTTGGAGAAATCGAGGATGTCGTCGATGATCCGGAGCAGAACCTGCCCCGACTCGCGGATCGTGCCGGTGATCGACCGCTGGTCGTCGTCCAGTTCGGTCTGCTCCAGCACTTCCGCCATGCCGATGACGCCGTTCATCGGCGTGCGGATCTCATGGCTCATGGCGGCGAGGAAGGCCGACTTCGCCCGTGTCGCCTCCTCCGCCGCGTCACGCGCCTCCAGCGCGGTGCGCTCGGCCTGCTTCTGCTGCGAGATGTCGACGATGACGTTGACCCGCCCGCCGTCCGGCAGCGATGTGACGATGTACTGCACGTCGAGGCCGGTCATGTCGAAGAAGAACTCGGCGACGGACTTTTCGCCGGAATCGTAGACCCGGTGCCGGTACTCCATGAACCTCTGCAGGCTCATGTCCTTGCCGCGGTTGTGGGCGTCGAAGATGAAACGCGAATACTCGATGAAGTGCGGCCGGTGGCGCAGCGCCGCCTCCGTAAACCCGGTGTAGCGGCAGTAAGCGTCGTTCCAGAACTCCACATGCATGCTCGGGTCGTAGACCAGCACACCTACCGGGATCGACTGAAGGATCGCGCGGATCCGCTCGCGGGTTTCCTCGGCATCCTTGAGGGCGGCACTGATCCGGGCCGACTGGGCGGCGATCTCGCGCTCGGCCTCGATCCGGTCGCTCATGTCGATGTAGACGCAGACCCATCCACCGGCCGGGATCGGATTCACCCGCAGTTCGATGTGCTTGTCCACGCTCTGCCAGTACTCGGTCAGGGAGGCCGGCGCGTCGCGGCGGTACAGCCGCCGCCGGCGCTCGAGATAGGCCTCGAACGTGTCGCCGGAGCTGCGCTCGACCTCCTCGCGCTTGTGGAGCGCGAGAGCCTCCAACCCTCGGGCCTCGCGGATCTGCTCCTCGCTGACCCGGGCCAGGGCCTTGTAGGTCTCGTTCCAGGTCTGGAAGTTCATGTCGGCATCGAGGATCACAACGCCGGCCGGCATCGCGTCCATGGCCGTGCGGAGGCGCTCGCGCGCCCGCTCCGCCTCTTCGCGGGCGGCAATCGCCTCGGCCTCGTCGCGCTTGCGTTCGGTGATGTCGGTCAGGGTGCGAACGGTGCCGCCTTCCGGGAGCTTGCGGCCGAAGACGAGCATCCATCGACCGTTGGTCAGTTCCCGCTCATGGGTGAAGATTTCGGTCGTATCGCTGTCCAGCCAAGCCTTCCAGCGCATGACATAGTCGGCGACATCCGGCCTGGTCATGTCGAAGTCGCCGATCTCCTGCTGGGCCGCGCGCAACTGATCGGTGGTCGGCGCCGTCTTCAGGGCCGTCGTCGGAACGTCCAGGATCTCGCACGCGCGATCGTTCCAGAGAGTGATCCGACCCTCGGCGTCGGTCACCAGCACCCCCTGCTCCATCGAGGCCAGCACCGCCTCCAGGAACGTGGTCTTCTCGATCAGTTCCTCCTGCGCGCGGCGGGTCTCCGTCATGTCGCTGAAGGTGCGGATCTCCCGGCCGTCCGCCAGGGGCCGGAACACGGCATGGATCCAGGTGCCGTTCGGCCCCGGCCGCTCGTATTCGAGCCGTTCCACCGGAAGGCCTTCGCGCCGGCGCCGGGACCAGTCGTTGATCCGGCGGTTCAGGTCGGGAGGCAGTTGCTCGTGCTTGCGGACCTCGTGATACGCATAGAGGTCCGGTGAGGGGGTGTTGCCGTCGTACATCTCGCGCGGCACGTTCAACAACTCCGAGAGCCGATCGTTGAACACCAGGATGTTGTCGTCGGCATCGCGCATGATGACGCCCTGGTCGATGCTGGCCAGGGTGGTCTCCAGCAGTTCCCGGCGTTCCGCGGCGGAGATCTCCGCGCGCTTGCGGTTGGTGATGTCGGTGAAGGTGCGCACATGCCCACCCTCCGGCAGCCGGTTGGCCGCGACCAGCAGCCAGGAACCGTTGGCCTGGCGCCTCTCGTAGACGATCCGGGGCGACGGGTCCTCGCCGCTCTCCCACCGGTCGAGCATCGCCGTCGTTTCCGGCGTCAGGTCGTCGAGCTCGCCGCGGGCGGTCAGCTCGGCCACGACCTCGTCGAGCGGAACCGTGCGCCGCATGTATTCCTCCGGCAGGCCGAGCATCTCGCAGTAGCGCCGGTTGGCCAGAACCTGATCGCCGTTGGCGTCGATGAACGACAGGCCCTGGTCGATATGGTCGAGGGTGAGTTGCAGCAGCCGGCTCCAGCGGGCGGTCTCGCGCTCGGCCGCCCGCTCTTCCGAGACGTCCTTCCAGGAGCGGACCCACCCGCCGTCGGGCATCGGGTGGTTGTCGACCCGCAGGATCCGTCCGTCGCCCAGCGCGCGCTCATAGCCGAACGCCTCCCCGGCCCGCTCCAGGCGCTCCCAATAGGCGCGTTGCTCGCTCATCGCCGCCTGATCCAGGTGGTCGAAATCACCCCTGGCCTGGCGGAAGGTGTTGAACGTCCGGTTGGTGAGCGTGGCGTTCAGGACATCGGCCGGCAGATCGAACATGCGCCGGAAGCGGTCGTTGTGGTAGACGACCCGCCCGCCGTCCTCGATGACCGCGATGGCGTCGGGGATGGCCTGCATGATCGACCGCAGGACGGCCCCCTGATGGGTCATGCGCTCGGCGAGATCGACATTCTCCAGCCGGCCCTTGATCTGGTTCACCAGCGCGCGCTCGAAGCGCCGCGAGAACCGCATGAAGAACCCGCCCAGAAGGGCGAACAGAAACGCGACGACGCCGAGATCGAATTGCCAGCACGAGAACAGCACCACGACCAGCGGTCCGACCGACGCGACGATGTACAAGGCAAAGGCACGCGAGTACGCCGACAGGGTGCCCAGCGCCCCGCCGGAGAGTCCGGCCATGATCAGCAGGATCCAGGCGGTGATCTCGAAGTTCGACGCGTCGAGAAACAGCACAGGCAACATGCCGAAGGTACCGCCGGAGACGAGGGAAAGCGCGTCGAACCTCCGGCTCCAGCGGCGCACGTCGGCCGGCGCGGCGCCCTGAAGGGGAAAACCGCGATACGCCACCAGACGCAGGCCTGCAACGGCCAGGGCGAACGCCGCCCAGATCAGCAGCCAGCTCTGCTCCACCGGCTGACTGATGAGCAGAGCGACCACCGCCAGGGACACGGCGGTATGACCGAAGACGGCATCCTTGGTCTGCTCGAAGAAGAACCGGAGCTGCTCGCCGAGCACGCGGTCATCCATCAACTCGCCAGCCGCGTCATGCGTCTCCGCGACGTTCTCGACCACCGCCATCGCGCCCCTCCTTCCGGTCCAGACACCGGACATGCCCCGTTGTCCTCGCCGCACAATACGCCAATCGCGAGTCCTCGACACCGCGGCTGGGACAACCGGCGGCCCGAGCCGTCGCCGGCCTGGCGTCAGCACGGTGCGAGGTGGAGCGTCGACTTGCCGCCTCCGGCCCGCTACGCTTCGTCCGTGAAACGAGGCGCGCAAAATACAAGAGGCGCGGAAGGGAAAGGCACGGGCGGGACCCGGGGCGTCGCCACGGACCCCACCACCCGAAAGCCGGCCGCCGGAACGCCGATGGGGAGGGCGTGCGCATGACGCCGATTGCCTGGGCGATGGTCGCGGTGCTCGGCCTCCTGACCGGCGTGTGTGCCTGGATCGCCCGGCAGAGGACCGCGCGGGCCGCGACGTTTCAGGCGGAGGTCGAGCGGATCCGCGAGCATGCCCCGGACGCCATCCTGGCCGCCCTGCCCTACCCCGCGTGGCGCCGCGACGAGACCGGCGGAATCGTTTATGCCAACACTGCGGCCAGGCCACTGGTGGAGGAGTTGGCCAGGGCCAGCGGGCTGGCGTCCAGGGCGCGGGAGACCGGCCGGCCGCAGAGCGAGAGCCGCAACCTGGTCATCGGCGGCAACCGCCGCCTGTTCGAGATCACCGAGAGCCCTCGATCCGGCGACACCGGTACCGTCGGTACCGGCCGCGACGTCACGGCGCTGGAGCAGCTCCAGGCAGACCTCGCCCGTCACGTGGACGCCCATGCCGAGGTGCTGGAGAAGCTGAACAGCGCCATCGCCGTCTTCGGCCCCGATCGCCGTGTCGTGTTCGCCAACACCGCCTTCGCCCTGATGTGGGAGATCGACCCGGACAGGCTGGAGGCCGGGCCGACCCTGTCGGAGGTGCTGGACATGGCGCGCGCCAGCCGCCGCCTTCCCGAGCAGTCGGACTTCCGCGCCTGGCGGGAGGACTTCAACCGGCTGTTCACGACCCTGATCGACGCCCATGAGGAACTGTTGTTCCTGCCCGACGACAGCACCATCCGCATGGTCGTGACGCCCCATCCGTTCGGCGGCCTGCTCATGACCTTCGAGGACGTGACCGACCGACTGACGCTCGAGCGTTCCTACAACACGCTCACGGCGGTCCAGCAGGAGACCCTCGACAACCTCTACGAGGGCATCGTCGTGTTCGGCGTGGACAGCCGCATGAAGCTCTCGAACCCCACCTTCCGGCGGCTTTGGGGGCTGACCGACGAGCCGGGCGCGCCGTTCTTCGCCGAGCCGGAACCGCCGGCCGAGGCGGTGTTCGAGGCGATGCGGCCGAAGTTCCCCGCGACCCCGCCGTGGCCGGAAATAAAAGCCGAGTGGATGAGTTGGCTGGCCGGCCGCGAGGTCACCAGCGGCACCATCGATCTGACCGACGGACAGGCTCTGGACTACACCGTCGTTCCGCTGCCCGACGGCGCGACCCTGCTGAATTTCCGTGACGTGACCGATACGCTCGCCGTTCAGAACGCGCTGCAGGAGCGTACCGAGGCGCTGGAGACAGCCGACCGGCTGAAGAGCGAGTTCCTGGCCAACGTCTCCTACGAGCTGCGCACGCCGCTGAACGCCATCATCGGTTTCTCCGAGGTGCTCGAGCAGGAGTACGCCGGTCCGATGAACGAGCGGCAGAAGGAGTATGCAAACGCGATCCTCGGCTCGTCCAACCGGCTGGTACGGCTGGTCAACGACATTCTCGACCTCGCCTCGATCGAAGCCGGCTATCTGGAACTGGAGCGGACGAGCGTCGTTCCGGCCACGCTCTGCGGCGCGGTCGAGGGACTGGCGCGGGAGCGCGCGCGGGCGCGCGGCGTGGGCCTCGCGATCGACTGTTCGCCGGATATCGAGCCGATCGAGGTCGATGACCGCCGCCTGACCCAGGCGCTCTACAACGTGGTGTCCAACGCCATCTCCTTCACGCCGGAAGGGGGCGACGTCGTCGTGTCGGTGGAGGACCTCGGAGAGACCATCGCCTTCCGGGTGAAGGATACCGGCGTCGGCATCGCGCTCGACGACCAGAGCCGGGTGTTCGAGCGCTTCGAGCGCCGTGGCCGCTCGAGCGGCGCCGGTCTTGGCCTGGCCCTGGTCAAGTCTCTGGTGGAGCTGCACGAAGGCACGGTGACGCTGACCTCTGCGCCGGGGGTCGGCACCGAGGTCGTGTGCACGATTCCTCGCCACCCCGAGCGCGCCGATCCGGCGGAGCGCGAGGTTCCGACGGGCTGATGCGGATCGAACTGGAGAACCTGGACGCCACGCTCCGCCTGGCCGCGGCGCTGGCCCGTTCCGCCGAGCCGGGCCTGGCGATCCTGCTGTCGGGCCCGCTCGGGGCCGGCAAGAGCGAGTTGGCCCGCGCCTTCGTTCGTACCTGGCTCGCCGATCCCGAGACCGAGGTGCCGAGCCCGACCTTCACCCTTGTCCAGCCGTACGACGGGCCGCGCGGCGCCGTCTGGCACTGCGACCTGTACCGCCTGGGCGATCCGGGCGAGGTCGAGGAGCTCGGCCTGCCCGAGGCGTTCGCCGAAGCCGTCGTCCTGGTCGAGTGGCCGGACCGGCTCGGCGACGCGGTGCCCCTCGACCGGCTCGAACTCGCGCTCGAAATATGCCATGGAAGTGACCGGCGGATCGCGCATCTGACGCCCCATGGGCGCTGGGTCGACCGCCTGGGTGAGATCGAGACGGGACCCCTGCCGGGTGAGTGACCGCAACGCCGAGATCGAGGCTTTTCTGAAAACCGCGGGCTGGAGCGGCGCTTCTGTCGCGCTGCTGGCCAAGGACGCGTCCTACCGGGTGTATCACCGGGTGGACCGGGCCGGGTCGCGGGCCGTCCTGATGGATGCGCCACCGGGTCTTGAAGACGTGCGCCCCTTCCTCGACATCGCCGCGCAGCTGCGCCGATTCGGCTATTCGGCGCCGGCGGTCCTGGCCGCCGACGTGCCATCGGGCCTGCTGCTGCTGGAGGATTTCGGCGACCGGACCTTCACCCGCATTCTCGCCGACGACACCGAGCGCGACTGGGATGAGGAGGCGCTGTACAGCCTCGCCGTCGACCTGCTCGCCGACCTGCACCAACGCGCGCCCGCTGTCGGCTACACCGCCCCGCCCTACGATGCCGCCCGGCTCGTCGAGGAGGCCGAGCGGATGCTGCGCTGGTACGCCCCGCTGGTGCTCGGCACCCTGGTCGAAGAGGCAGACGCGGCGGCCTACCGAACCGCCTGGCAGGCGGCGGCGTCCCTCATGACCGACGGCGCCGAAACCCTGGTGCTGCGCGACTTCCATGTCGACAACCTGATGATTCTGGAAGGCCGCGAGGGGCTGGCCCGCTGCGGGTTGCTGGACTTCCAGGACGCGCTGTCCGGCAGTCCTGCCTACGATCTGGTATCGCTCCTCCAAGACGCCCGCCGCGACCTGGCGCCCGGCCTCGAGGCGGCGATGCTGGCGCGCTACCGCGCGCGCCGCGACATCGCCGACTGGGATGCCTTCCTGCGCACCTACCACGCGCTCGGCGCCCAGCGGTCGATCAAGATCCTGGGACAGTTCGGCCGCCAGCAGGGATTCTTCGGCCGAACCGGCTACATGGAGCACATCCCGCGGTGCTGGGCCCACGCCGAGGCCGACCTGGCGCGCGCCGGTCTCGACCCGGTTCTGGACTGGCTGGAGCGCGCGCTGCCCGCCGATCTGCGGCGGATCCCGGACCCGGACGCCCGTCTGCCCGCGAGCGTAAGCCCCGAGATCAAACGATGACCGACCGCCTGAGGACCCCGATATGCTGCTGCCCGGACTGAGCCGCCGCCCGGACTGGCTGCCCGACACCGCCATGGTGCTGTGCGCCGGCCGCGGTTCGCGCCTGGCGCCGCTGACCGACACCGTGCCGAAACCGCTGGTTCCGGTCGGCGGGGCCCCCATTCTCGACCGCACCCTGGATCATCTGGCCCGAGCCGGGGTGCGCCGGGTGGTGCTGAACGCCCACTATCTCGGCGACCGGATCGCCGAGCACCTCCAGGGCCGCGACGACCTCGACATCACCCTCGTTCGCGAGGACGAGGCGCTGGAGACCGGCGGCGGCGTGAGGAACGCGCTCCCCCATCTCGGAGACGACCCGTTCTTCGTCATCAACGGCGACAGCGTCTGGCTCGACGGCATGCGCAACGCCCTGCATCGCTTCGCCGATACCTGGGACGCGGCGGCGATGGACATCCAGCTCCTGCTCTATCCCTTCGCGCGGGTGCTGGGCTGGCACGGCTACGGCGACTACACGATGGACGAGACCGGCCGGCTGGCCCGGCGGGAGGAGGGGCGGATCGCGCCCTACGCCTATATGGGCGTGTCGATCATCCATCCCCGCGCCTTCGCGGACGCTCCGGACGGCGCGTTCTCGCTGAACCTGCTGTACGACCGGGCGGAGGAGCAGGAACGTCTCTACGGCGCGCTGCATGACGGGCTCTGGTATCATATCTCCACGCCGCAGGATCTGGATGCCGCCAACCAGCGCTTCGCCTGCGGCCATGTCGCCGACGTCCCGTTCTTCTGACGACCAGAGCAAATCACGATCGGATGACCGACCGCGTCTACACCATCCCGATCGGCACGCCCTTCCTCGACAGGTTGGCCGCCGGCGTCTGGGACCGGGTCGCCGGCGATCCGGTCGCGCTGACCGATGTCCGTCTGCTGCTGCCGACCCGCCGCGCCGTCCGGTCGGCGGCGGACGCATTCCTGCGGTTCGGCGATGGCCGGCCGATGCTTCTGCCCAAGCTCTCGACCATCTCCGATGTCGACGAGGACCTGCTGGATGTCGAGGCCGGCGAGGAGGCGGGCATCGCCGGCGCCATCGACATTCCGCCCGCCGTGCCGGATCTGCAGCGCCAGCTCGAGCTGATGCGGCTGGTGACCGCCTATCTGCGGGCCGATCCCGACAGCGCCACGCCGGACACGCCGGAGCACGCCTACAGGCTGGCCGCCGCCCTCGCCCGGCTGATCGACGAGGTGCAGATGCACGGCCGGGATTTCGCCGCGCTGCACGCCCTGGCGCCGGACGCCTACGCCGCCCATTGGGAGCGGACCGTCGCCTTCCTGAAGATCGTCACCGAAGTCTGGCCGGGTCGGCTCGAGGAGCTCGGCGCGATCGACCCGATGGCGCGCCGCGACGCGCTGATGCGGGCCGAGGCGGCGGCCCTGCGCGCCAACCCGCCCCAGAGCCCCGTGATCGTTGCCGGCTCGACCGGGTCCATCCCAGCCACGGCCGAGCTGATGCGCGCGGTGCTGACCCTGCCGGAAGGGGCCATCGTCCTGCCCGGTCTGGACCTGGACAGCGATCCGGCGAGCTGGCAGGCGATCGGAGAGGATCCGACCCACCCGCAGCACGGTCTGCACAGCCTGCTGCAGACGCTTGGCGTCGAGCGCGCCGCGGTGCGGCTCTGGTCGCCGGCCGTCACCGCCGGACGCGACCGGCTGATCCGTGAGACGATGCGGCCGGCGGCGACGACGGAAGCATGGCGTGGTCTGTCCACCGCCGCCGACGCGCCGACTCCCGCCGCCTTCGACGGCATCACCCGGATCGACGCCGCCTCGCCGCGGGAGGAAGCGGGCGTGATCGCCCTGCTGATGCGCGAGGTCCTGGACGAACCGGGCAAGACCGCCGCCCTGGTCACGCCCGACCGTCGCCTTGCCCGGCGGGTCGCGGTCGAGCTCCGACGCTGGCGGATCGACCGCGGCGACGGCGAGCGGCTGGACGTGAACGATTCCGGCGGCTCCCCCCTGACCAACAGCCCGGTCGCCGTATTCCTGCGCCTGCTGGCGACCGCCATGACGGACTGCGCGCCCGTCGCCCTGCTGTCGCTGCTCAAACACCCGCTTGCCGCCGCCGGCCTCGATCCGGACCGTTTCCGCCGGCTGACCGATCGCCTGGACCGCGACGTGCTGCGCGGTCCGCGCCCGGCGCCCGGTCTCGCCGGTCTGCGCCGGGCGGTCGAGGCCGCGGCGCTCGAGACGGAACGGATGGCGGAGCTGCTCGACTTCTGCGACCGGCTCGCCGCGCGCCTGGCACCGCTGGAGACGGCGCTCTCGGGACGGTCGGTGGAGGTTCCGCTCCTCCTTGACGCGCATCTGCGCGCCGCCGAGGCGCTGGCGACCAGCCACGAGACGGACGGCAGCCTGCGGCTCTGGGTCGGCGAGGCCGGCGAGGCGATGGCCCGGCTTTCCAATGAGTTCGCCGACGGCGCCGAGGGCATGGAGCCGATCGCCGGCGCCGACTGGCCCGGCCTGTTCGATGCCCTGCTGGAGGGGCGGGTCGTACGCCCCCGGTTCGGCAGTCACCCGCGCCTGCACATCCTGGGCGTGCTCGAGGCCCGTCTGCTGGCCTTTGACCGGGTGATCCTGGGCGGCTTGAACGAGGGTTCGTGGCCCGCCGAGGCACGACCCGATCCCTGGATGAGCCGGCCGATGCGTCGGGATTTCGGCCTGCCGTCCATCGACCTGGCCATCGGCAAGGCAGCCCACGACGTGGCCATGGCGCTGGGCGGGCGCGAGGTGTTCCTGACCCGCTCCCAGCGCGTGGACGGCAGCCCGACCATCGCGTCGCGCTGGCTGCTGCGCCTCGACACCGTCGCCCGCGCTCTGCAGTGCCAGGAGCGCCTGAGGTCCTGGGCCGCTCCCGCCGCATGGCATGCCCAGCTCGACGCCCCGACCGCCGCCGATCCCGGCCGCCCGCCGGAGCCGCGTCCCAAACTGCATCAACGCCCACGCAGGCTCTCGGTCACGCGGATCGACACCTGGCTGCGCGATCCCTATTCGATCTACGCCCGCTACATCCTGAATCTGAAAGCGCTCGACCCGTTGGACATGGAGGTCGGCGCCATCGAACGCGGCAACGCCATCCACGAGGCGCTCGACGCCTTCGTGCGCGACCATCCCCGCGACCTGCCGCCGAACGCCGACCAGGTCCTGATCGAGTACGGCAGACGGAGTTTCGACACGCACATGGACCGGCCCGGCGTCTGGGCCTTCTGGTGGCCGCGTTTCGAGCGGGTGGCCCGCTGGTTCGTCGAGGTCGAGCGCGACCGGCGGCGCTCCCTCGACGACTCGGTCACGGAGCGCAAGGGGACGCTGGAACTGCCCGGTCCTGCGGGGCCGTTCGTTCTGGAAGGCACCGCCGACCGCATCGACCGTCGCGGCGACGGCACCTATGCGCTCGTCGACTACAAGACCGGTTCCAACCCGACCCTCGGCGACCTGAAGTCCGGCCGCGCACCGCAGCTGCCATTGGAGGCGATGATCCTGATGGCCGGCGGGTTCCCGGACCTGGCGGCGGCGGAAGTGGCGTCGCTTGAGTACTGGCGGGTCGGCGGCGGCACGCCGCCGGGACGGGTCGATGCGGTCGACGCCATCGTCCCGCAACTGGTCGAGGAGGCCCGCGCCGGCCTGGAGGCGCTGATCGCCGCCTTCGACGACGAGACGACACCCTATCACGCCGCGCCCGATCCGCGCCGAAGCCTGCGCTTCAACGACTACGACCACCTGGCGCGGACCGGAGACTGGTCGACAGGCGACGAGGCGGAGGCGTGAGGTGAGCCTGATCGAAGCCCGAAGCGCCGTCGAGGAGGCGACCCGCAACCAGCGTGACGCGGCCGACCCCGCCGTCTCCGCCTGGGTCGCGGCGTCCGCCGGCTCCGGCAAGACCAAGGTGCTGACCGACCGGTTGCTGAACCTGCTGCTGGCCGGGACCCGTCCGCAGCGTCTCCTCTGCCTGACCTTCACCAAGGCGGCGGCCGCGGAGATGGCCAACCGCCTGTCGCGGACCCTGGCGTCGTGGACGGTGCTGGACGCCGAGACGCTGGGCGAACAGCTGGAGGCGCTGGACGGCCGTGTCGCCAGCCAGGAGCGCATGGCCAAGGCACGGCGGCTGTTCGCCGAAGTGCTGGACGCGCCGGGCGGGCTGAAGATCCAGACCATCCACGCCTTCGCCCAGTCCCTGCTCGGCCGCTTTCCGCTGGAAGCCGGGGTGCCGCCGAACTTCCGGCTGGCCGACGACCGGGCGGCGGCCACGCTGCTGGAGGATGCCGAGCGCAGGGTTCTCGAACGGGCCCGCGACGGCGACGACGACGCGCTCGCCGACGCCCTCGCCGCCGTCACCGAACGGGCCGCCGAGCAGACGGTGCGCGACCTGCTGCGGGGTATGCTGGTCCGACGCACCCGCCTGGTCCGCGCCATCGACGGCGCCGGCGGTATCGAGGGCATCGCCGCCGCCATCCACGCCACCCTCGGCACCGACCCGGCGGAAACCGATTGGGGGCTGCGCCGGACGGCGAGCGACGACGACGCCTTCGCGCGCGATGCGCTGCACGACGCCGCCAGCGCGCTTGCCGCCGGCGGCAAGACCGACGCCAGGCGGGCCGACGTGCTGTTCGCCTGGCTCGGCCTGCCGAATGCGGACGCCCGGGCGCAGGCCTGGGACGACTACAAGCGCGCGCTGCTGACCCAGGACGGGGCGATCCAGGCGCGCCTCGCCACCAAGGGCGTGCAGGAGCGCGCGCCCGCCCTGATCGACGACCTGACCCGCGAGGCCCGGCGCATCGTCGCCGTCGAGGAGCGGCGCAAGGCGCTCGACATCGCCATCCGCAGCGCCGCCCTCACCCGCCTGTCCGCCGCGATCATCGACGCCTACGCCGCCGCCAAATCGCGGCGCGCCCTACTCGATTTCGAGGACCTGGTGGAACGCGCCCGACGCCTCCTGGCCGCACCGGGGACAGCCGCCTGGGTGCTGTTCAAGCTGGACGAGGGGCTGGAGCACATCCTGATCGACGAGGCCCAGGACACCAGCCCGGCCCAGTGGGAGATCGTCCGCGCGCTCGCCGAGGAGTTCTTCGCCGGCCTCGGCGCGGCGGCAGAGCGCGATCCGCAGCGGCCCCGCACCATCTTCGCGGTCGGCGACGTCAAGCAGTCGATCTACAGTTTCCAGGGCGCCGATCCGGCCGGCTTCACCGCGGCGCGCGCGTATTTCGCCGACCGGGTCGCTGCCGCCGGGCAGACGTTCCGCGACGTTCAGATGCAGGTCTCCTTCCGCTCGACCTCGGCGGTGCTGCGCGCGGTCGATGCCGTCTTCGCCCGCGAGGAGGCCCGCCAGGGGGTGGCCGAGATCGTGTCCGGCGTCACCCGCGAAATCGCCCACAGAGCCAGCCGCGAGGGCCAGGCCGGTCGGGTCGAGCTTTGGCCGGTGATCGAGCCGGAGGAAGAGGAGGCCGGCGACCCCTGGTCCCCGCCGCTCACCCGTTCCTCCATAGATGCGCCGGTCACCCGCCTCGCTCAGCTGATCGCCGCGAGAATCGCGCACTGGATCGGATCGCCGGAGACCCTGGAGGCGAAGAACAGACCGATCCGACCCGGCGACGTGATGGTTCTGGTGCGCCGGCGCGGTGCCTTCGTCGCCGAACTGGTGCGCGCGCTGAAGGCGGCCGGCGTGCCGGTGGCCGGGGTCGACCGGATGGTGCTGACCGAGCAGATGGCGGTGCGCGACCTGATCGCCCTGGGCCAGGCGCTGCTGCTGCCGGACGACGACCTGACCCTGGCCACGGTGCTGAAGAGCCCGCTGGTGGGGCTGAGCGAGGACGCGTTGCTCGACCTGTGCCACGACCGTCGGGAGCGACGGGTCTGGGCCGAGCTGCGGCGGCGGGCGGACGAGACGGACGCCTTCGCCCGGGCCGAGGCGCGCCTGGCGCGGTGGCGGGGGATGGCCGACCGCCTGCCGCCCCACGCCTTCTACCAGCAGATCCTGTCGGCCGACCGCGGGCGCGAGCGGCTGATCGCCCGCCTCGGTCCGGACTGCGAGGACGCGATCGACGAGTTCCTGGCCCAGGCGCTCGACCACGAACGGGAGAACCCGCCGACCCTGCAGGGCTTCCTCCACGCCGTCACCGCGAGCGAGCAGGAGGTCAAGCGCGAGCTTGAGGGCGGCGAGGTCGATCAGGTGCGCGTGATGACGGTGCACGGCGCCAAGGGCCTGCAGGCGCCCATCGTCATCCTGCCGGACACGGTGCGCCCGCCGCAGTTGCGCGATCCGGTGGTCTGGCACCGCGACGGCGGCGACCTGCCGCTGTGGGCGCCATCCAGTGCCGGCGCCGACGCGGTCTCCGCCGCCGTGCGCGCCGAGGCGCGACAGGCCATGGAGGAGGAATACCGCCGACTGCTCTACGTCGCCATGACCCGGGCGGAGGACCGGCTGATCGTTTGCGGCTGGAAGGGCAAGCGCGACCCGGTCGACAAGGGCTGGTTCGGTCACGCCCGCGCCGGCCTTCCGGAGATCGCCGAGCCGTCGCACTTGCCGGGCGTGACCGCGGAGGGTGACGATGGCGCGCTGGTTCTCGCCACCGCCCAGGATGTCCCCCCGCCGGCGCCGGGCGACCAGCCGGAAACCGCCGCCGTCGCGCCGCTGCCTGCCTGGGCGCGGACCGCCGCCCCGCGGGAACCGACCCCGCCGCGTCCGCTCGCCCCGTCCCGGCCGGCCGCTGACGAACCACCGGTCCGCTCGCCGCTACAGCGCGACGGCGCAGACCCGTTCCGCCGCGGCGTTCTCCTGCACCGTCTGCTGCAGCTGCTGCCCGACATCGCGCCGCAGAGGCGATGGGAGGCCGGCCGCACGCTGCTGCAACGACCGGTTCACGGTCTGACGCCGGATCAGGTCGACGCCTGGCTTGGCGAGGTCCTGGCGGTGCTCCACGATCCGGCCTTCGCGCCGGTCTTCGCTCCCGGGTCCCGGGCCGAGGTGCCGATCGTCGGCCAGGTGCAGGGACCGGACGGGCCGCAGATCGTCTCCGGCCGCATCGACCGGCTGGCGGTGGGTGCGCAGGAGGTGCTGATCGTCGACTACAAGACCAACCGGCCGCCCCCGGTGTCGATCGATGCCGTATCGGAGATGTACCTGCGCCAGATGGCAACCTATCGGTCGCTCGTGGCCTCCCTATATCCCGGCCGATCGGTGCGATGCGCCCTGCTCTGGACCGACGGACCGTCGTTGATGGCCATCCCCGACGTGCTGTTGCAGGGGTTTGGCGCATTGCCTTGACCATGGAAGGCGGCGTTCATACTCTCCGCCTGAGGAACCGCGAAAGGATGATTCGATGACGACAAGCCCGGTTTCCGACGCCACGTTCGATGAGGACGTCCTGAAGTCCGATACCCCGGTGGTGGTCGACTTCTGGGCGGAGTGGTGCGGTCCCTGCAAGATGATCGGCCCGTCCCTGGAGAAGATCTCCGACGAGCTCGGCTCGCAGGTGAAGGTCGTGAAGCTGAACATCGACGACAACCCGAAGACCCCCGCCGCCTACGGCGTGCGCGGCATTCCGACGCTGATGGTCTTCAAGGACGGTCAGGTGCACGCGCAGAAGATCGGCGCCCTGCCCGAGAACCAGCTGAAGAACTGGATCGAGTCGTCGATCTGACCGACGCCCCGACCGGCCGAACGATCGGTTTTGCAACGGCCCCGCTTCGGTGGGGCCGTTCGCGTTCGGCCTACCCGTTCTCCGCTAGTACGCGCCCGGCGAGGTAGAGCGAGCCGGCGATCAGCACCCGACCGCGCGGACCGCATCCCGCGACGACATCGGACAGAGCCTCGGCCACGCCCGCCCGGGCGGCCGCGGCCACGCCGGCTGTGCTCGCCATCGCGGCCACCGCCTCCGCCGACAGGCTGGCGGTCTCGCCCGGAATGGCCACGGTCGACACGCTCGCCGGCAGTCCGGCAAAGGGGCGAAGGTAGTCGTCGGCCGCCTTGGTGTTCAGCATGCCGACGATCAGGTGAACCGGCTCGTCCGGCCTCTCACGTTTCCAGGCGGCGACCTGGGCCGCCACCGCGCGGCCGGCATCGGCGTTGTGCCCGCCGTCGAGCCATAGCGTCCAGCCGTCGGGCAGCGCGTCGACCAGCGGCCCCCGCACCAAGTTCTGCATGCGCGCCGGCCAGGACGCCTGGCGCAGGCCCTGTCGACGATGCTCGACCGTGTTGGCCAGCGTTCCCGCCACCGTGCGGGCTATGATGACGGCGATCGCGGCATTCTCGACCTGGTGCTCGCCCGCCAGCGCCGGCAGCGGCAGACCCTCCGCCGTGGCGTCCAGGGAGACCGTCATCCCATCGGCATCCGCGGCAACGGAGAAATCGCGGGCGAACACCCGCGCCGGGGCGTCCAGCGCGGCCGCCCGCTCGAGAATGACCTCCAGCGCCGTCGGCGTCTGCGGGCCGACGACCAACGGCACGCCCGGTTTGATGATGCCCGCCTTCTCGAAGGCGATCTTCTCGATCGTACCGCCGAGGAACTGGACGTGGTCGATGGAGACCGGGGTGATCGCCGTGGCCAGCGGCCGATCGATCACGTTGGTCGCGTCGAACCGCCCGCCGAGACCGACCTCGAGCAGGAGCACGTCCGCCGGCACCCGCGAGAAGGCCAGGAACGCGGCGGCCGTGGTGATCTCGAACAGGGTGATCGGCGCGCCGCCATTCGCCGCCTCGCACTCCTCCAGCACCGCGGAGAATGTTCCGTCGTCGATCAGGGCGCCGGCAAGCCGGATCCGCTCGTTAAAGCGCACCAGATGCGGGGAGGTGTAGGCGTGCACCCGGTGCCCCGCCGCCTCCAGGATCGACCGGGTATAGGCGACCACCGAGCCCTTGCCGTTGGTGCCCGCCACATGGATGACCGGCGGCACCGCCCGTTCCGGGTTGCCAAGCCGATCCAGCAGGGCCTGAAGCCGGCCGAGCGACAGGTCGATCGCCTTCGGGTGCAGGGTCTGCAGCCGCACCAGAATGGCGTCCGGCGCGGGCGCGCCCGGAGGAGCCGAGGGATTGGCGGGGATGGACATGGCCTTGGGACGCGGCGGCTCAGGGTTTGGGCGGTTCGGCCGCCTCCGTCTCGCCAGCCGGCTTCGGCTCCGCCAGCTTGGCACCGACCTGCTCGACCTCCGCCTCGACCACCCGTTCCTGCTCGGGGATGTCGAGGTCGGGCTGCGGCAGGGCGACCACGTCGGCAGAGGGCTCGCGGAACATGAGAAGCCCCAGCAGCCGGCCCAGCATCGCCTTGAGATCGCGGCGGTGGACGACGGCGTCGACCATGCCGTGATCCTGCAGGTACTCGGCCTTCTGGAAACCGTCCGGCAGTTGTTCGCGGATGGTCTCCTGGATCACCCGCTGGCCGGCGAAGCCGATGATCGACCCCGGCTCGGCCAGGTGCAGGTCGCCCAGCATGGCGAAGGACGCGGTGACGCCGCCGGTCGTCGGGTCGGTCAGCACGACGATGAAGGGCAGGCCCTTCTCCTTCAGCCGCTCGACCGCGGCGACCGATCGCGGCATCTGCATCAGCGACAGGATGCCTTCCTGCATCCGCGCGCCGCCCGACGCCGGGAACACGATCAATCCGGCGTCCTGGGTCTCCGCCAGCCGGGCCGCCCGGACCAGACCCTCGCCGACGCCGGTGCCCATGGAACCGCCCATGAACGCGAAGTCGAACACGGCGCACACCGCTGGTGCGGTCTCGATGGTGCCGTGGGCGACCACGATGGCATCGCTGCGCCCGGCCTTGACCTGAGCCTCGCGCAGCCTGTCGGTGTATCGCTTGCGGTCGCGGAACTTGAGCGGATCGACCGCCGTCTTCGGCAGTTCGATGGTCTGATACTCGCCGCGATCGAACAGCATCGCCAACCGGTCCGTCGCGCTCATCCGCAGGTGATGATCGCAGGCGGTGCAGACCTGGAGGTTCTCCTCCAGGTCGCGGTGGAACAACATCTGCCCGCAGGACGGACACTTGTGCCACAGGTTGTCGGGCACCTCGCGCGCGCCGACCCAGGCCTTGATCTTCGGCAGGACCGAGCTGGTGAGCCAGTTCATCGCCGCCTCTCTCTTCCTTCGGTTGCTTCGTCGCCTCTCCGGGTCAGGCGCGCGCGCCGCGCACGCCGTCCGCCAGCGTCTTCACGAAGTCCAGGGTAGCCGACACGGTGCCGTCCGTCGCCCTGCCGTCGGCGTCGAGCGAGCCCTTGATCGCGTTGACCACCGCCGTGCCGACGATGGCGCCGTCGGCCACCTTCGCCACGTCCGCCGCCTGCTCCGGCGTCTTGATGCCGAACCCGACGCAGACCGGCAGGTCGGTGTGCCGCTTCAGCCGCTCGACCGCGCCGGTGATGACGTCGCTTGAAGCGGAAGCCGTGCCCGTGATGCCGGCGATCGCGACGTAGTAGACGAAGCCGGCCGTGTTGGTCAGCACCTTGGGCAGACGCTTGTCGTCGGTCGTCGGGGTGGCCAGCCGGATGAAGGCCATGTCCCGCTTCAGGGCGGGGACGCAGAGCTCGTCATCCTCCTCCGGTGGCAGGTCGACGACGATCAGCCCGTCGGCCCCGGCGTCCAGCGCGTCGGTCAGGAACGCATCCACCCCGTAGGAATAGATCGGGTTGTAGTAGCCCATCAGAATGATCGGCATGTCCTGGTTGTCCTGGCGGAATTCCCGCACCAGGGCGAGCGTGCCCTTCAGCGTCATGCCGCCCTTGAGCGCGCGCTGGCTCGCTTCCTGGATCGCCGGGCCGTCGGCCATGGGATCGGTGAACGGCATGCCGAACTCGACCATGTCGGCCCCCGCGTCCGGCAGGCCCTTCAGGATCGCCGCGCTGGTCGCCGCGTCCGGGTCGCCGGCGGTGATGAACACGCCGAGCCCGGCGCGGCCCTCCGCCCTGAGCGCCGCGAACTTGGCGTCGATCCGCCCCACACCAGCCTTCATCAGAGCAGACCCTTCGCCTCGAGCTTCGGAATGACGGCGTCGACGTCCTTGTCGCCGCGCCCGCACAGGTTCATGACCATGATGTGGTCCTTCGGCAGGTCGCCGATCACCTTGCCCACATGGGCCAGTGCGTGCGACGGCTCCAGCGCCGGGATGATCCCCTCCTTGCGCGTGCACAGCGCGAAGGCCTCCAGCGCCTCGTCATCGGTCACCGACACGTAGTTCACCCGGCCGAGCTCGTGCAGCCAGGAGTGCTCCGGTCCGATGCCCGGATAGTCGAGGCCGGCGGAAATCGAGTGCGCCTCGGCAATCTGGCCGTCGTCGTCCTGCAGCAGATAGGTGCGGTTGCCGTGCAGCACGCCCGGTCGCCCGCCGGTCAGCGAGGCGGCATGCTGGTCGGTATCGACCCCGTAGCCGCCGGCTTCGACGCCGACCAGGGCCACGTCGGTGTCGTCGAGGAAGGGGTGGAACAGGCCCATGGCGTTCGACCCACCGCCGATCGCCGCCACCAGGGTGTCCGGCAGCCGCCCCTCGGCCTCCAGCATCTGCGCCCGGGTCTCGACGCCGATCACCGACTGGAAGTCGCGGACCATGGCCGGATAGGGGTGCGGGCCGGCGACGGTGCCGATGATGTAGAAGTGGGTCTCCGGCTTGGAGACCCAGTAGCGCAGGGCCTCGTTCATCGCGTCCTTGAGCGTGGACGAGCCCGAGGTCACCGGGTGGACCGTGGCGCCGAGCAGGCGCATCCGGTCCACGTTCGGTTTCTGACGGGCGACGTCGACCGCGCCCATGAAGACCTCGCACTCCATGCCGAACAGAGCACAGGCGGTGGCGGTCGCCACCCCGTGCTGACCGGCGCCGGTCTCGGCGATGATCCTGGTCTTGCCCATGCGCTTGGCGAGCAGCGCTTGGCCGATCACGTTGTTGATCTTGTGCGCGCCGGTGTGGTTCAGCTCGTCGCGTTTGAAGTACAGCTTGCCGCCGCCGTAGTGCTCGGTGAGGCGCTCTGCGAAATACAGTGGGCTCGGCCGCCCGATGTAGTGCTTCTGATAGTACTCGAACTCGCGCTGAAACTCGGGATCCAGTTTGGCGGCGTTGTAGGCCGCCTCGACGTCGAGAATCAGGGGCATAAGCGTTTCGGCGACGTAACGGCCGCCGAAGATGCCGAAATGCCCGTTCTCGTCCGGACCGGATCGCAGGCTGTTCGCGGGGGCTGGGCTGGCCATGCCGGGACCTCATCAACGCATGTAACCGGATGGTCTTAAGGCCGGGCGTGGGGTGATGCAAGGGAGGAGCGGTGCTGACGGTAGTGCCTGGGAGAGAACCATCGGGCCGCATGTCGCTCAGGGTCGAGCTGCTGCGTTCAGGGTGGCAGATTTGTGGCGGATTGGAGAGGCTGGGTCCCAGGTCAGGCCCGGGGTCTGCCAGGATGACGGTTCCATGAACTCTACAGCCTAACCCGGCATCCCGGACGAGACCGGACCTGATCCGGGGGCTGACCGGGCCCCCGAAGACGCCAGCCGGCGATCTGGCACGAAGAAAGAAGAGCAAAAGAAAGAGGACGGCCGCATCCGACCGTCCTCCTTCCAGACAATCCGCGGTGATCCGCGAGCCCCGGCGGCAGACTTACTCCGCCGCCTCGATCGCCACGTCGCCGTTGGCGGCCGTCTCGCCGTCGATCACCAGCGCGCCGTCCCTGGCCGAGACGATGACCACGTCGCCGTCCTTGATACGGCCCTCAAGGATCCGGTTCGCGAGCGGGTTCTGCAGCGAGCGCTGGATCACGCGCTTCAGCGGCCGGGCGCCGTAGACCGGGTCGTATCCGGCCTCCGCCAGCCAGGCCAGGGCCGCGTCGTCGAGCGCCAGCTTGATGTCGCGGTCGGCGAGCATCTTGCGCAGGCGGCCAAGCTGGATGTCGACGATGCCCTTCATCGCGTCCCGCGCCAGCCGGGCGAACAGCAGAACCTCGTCGATCCGGTTCAGGAACTCGGGCCGGAACGAGGCGCGCACCACGTCCATGACCTGCTCGCGGACATCGTCCACCGACTGCCCGTCCGGCAGGGAGGCGAGGCGGTCGGCACCGAGGTTCGAGGTCATGATGATCATGGTGTTGCGGAAGTCGACAGTGCGGCCCTGGCCGTCGGTCAGGCGGCCATCGTCCAGCACCTGGAGCAGAACGTTGAACACGTCCGGATGCGCCTTCTCGACCTCGTCGAACAGCACCACCTGATAGGGCCGGCGCCGCACCGCCTCGGTCAGGGTGCCGCCCTCCTCGTAGCCGACATAGCCCGGAGGCGCGCCGATCAGACGGGCGACGGCGTGCTTCTCCATGAACTCCGACATGTCGAGGCGGACCATGGCGTGCTCGTCGTCGAACAGGAATTCCGCCAGCGCCTTGGTCAGCTCGGTCTTTCCGACGCCGGTCGGGCCGAGGAACAGGAACGAGCCGATCGGCCGGTTCGGGTCCTGCAGTCCAGCGCGCGCCCGGCGCACCGCGTTGGCGACCGCCGTGATGGCCTCGTCCTGGCCGACCACCCGCTTGTGGAGGTTGACCTCCATGGCCAGCAGCTTGTCGCGCTCGCCCTCCAGCATCTTGTCGACCGGAATGCCCGTCCAGCGTGACACCACCGAGGCGATGTCGCCGTCCGACACCTCCTCCTTGAGCATGCGCTTGGAGGAGGCGTCCTCGGCCTGGGCCAGGGTCTGTTCCAGCTGCGGAATGACCGAGTAGGTCAGCTCGCCCGCCCGGGTCAGGTCGCCGGCCCGCTTCGCCACCTCCAGGTCCTGGCGGGCGGCGTCGAGCTTCTCCTTCACCTTCTGGGCGCCGGTCAGCATCTCCTTCTCGCCCTGCCAGCGGGCGGTCAGCTCGGCCGAGCGCTCCTCAAGCCCGACCAGTTCCTCCTCCAGCGCCTCCAGGCGGTCCTGACTGGCCTTGTCGTCCTCCTTCTTCAGCGCCTCGCGCTCGATCTTCAACTGGATGATCTTGCGGTCCAGTTCGTCGATCTGCTCGGGCTTGCTGTCGACCTCCATGCGCCGCCGGCTCGCCGCCTCGTCGACCAGGTCGATGGCCTTGTCCGGCAGGAAACGGTCGGTGATGTAGCGGTTGGACAGGTTGGCCGCCGCCACCAGGGCGCTGTCGGTGATGCGCACGCCATGGTGCAGTTCGTACTTCTCCTTGAGCCCGCGCAGGATCGACACGGACTCGACAACGCCCGGCTCGGCCACGAAGACCGGCTGGAACCGCCGCGCCAGGGCCGCATCCTTCTCGATGTGCTTGCGGTACTCGTCCAGGGTCGTGGCACCCACGCAGTGAAGTTCGCCGCGAGCCAGGGCCGGTTTCAGCATGTTCGAGGCGTCCATCGCCCCTTCGGCGGCGCCGGCCCCCACAAGGGTGTGCAACTCGTCGATGAACAGGACGATCTCGCCCTCGCTGTGGCCGAGCTCGTTCAGCACCGCCTTCAGCCGCTCCTCGAACTCGCCGCGGAACTTCGCCCCGGCGATCAGCGCGCCGAGGTCGAGCACCAGCAGCTTCTTGTTTTTCAGTCCTTCCGGCACGTCGCCGTTGATGATGCGCTGGGCCAACCCCTCGACGATCGCGGTCTTGCCCACACCCGGCTCGCCGATCAGGACGGGGTTGTTCTTGGTCCGGCGCGACAGCACCTGGATGGTGCGTCGGATCTCCTCGTCGCGGCCGATCACCGGGTCGATCTTGCCGTCGCGCGCGGCCTCGGTCAGGTCGCGGGTGTACTTCTTCAGGGCGTCGAAATTGCCTTCCGCATTGGCGCTGTCGGCGGTGCGCCCCTTGCGCATGTCCTGGATCGCCTTCTCCAGGTTCTGCGGCGACAGGCCGGTCTCGGTCAGCGCCTTGGACGCGTCGGTCCCGCCCGCCAGGGCGATCGCCAGCAGCAGGCGCTCGACCGTCACGTACTGGTCGCCCGCCTTCTTCGCCACCTCCTCCGCCTGGGACAGGACCTTGGCCAGGTCCGGCGACATGTAGACCTGACCGGCACCGCCGCCCTCGACCTGCGGCTGCTTGTCCAGCAGATCGTCGGCGCGCGCCAGGGCCGCCTTCGGATCGCCGCCGGCGCGCTGGATCAGCGTCGCGGCCAATCCTTCGGAGTCCTCCAGGAAGACCTTGAGCAGATGCGCCGGCAGCAGCCGCTGGTGTCCGCGCCCGAGCGCCATGGTCTGCGCCGCCTGCAGGAATCCCTTACAGCGGTCCGACAGATTCTCGAAATTCATCGCCTCTCTCCACGAGTACCGCGTTTCGCCAGTACGACGGCCGGCGCCCCTTGCGGCGACACCGACGGTCCGGTCCGAGATGCCGAGACTATACCTCCGCCCCCGGTCTTCGGGCGGCCCGAAGCGGCGCCGCCCATCCTCGTACCTGACATGGGTGTTGCACTGCGGCAACACAAGACGCCGCCGCACCCCTCGGCGCGGCCCGGCCGCGTTGACAGGGCGCGCGAGGGGGCGTTCTGTCGAGGCATGAGCGCGCATGTGACATCGATCAGGCGATATCCGGTCAAGGGACTGTCGGCAGAGACCCTCGACTCCGTCGATCTCGAAGCGGACCGGCTGATCCCGTTCGACCGGCGGTTCGCCGTCTCTCACGGCTCCTCCCCGGTCGACCCGGCCGCCCCCGAATGGCTGTCGAAGGCGCATTTCCTGCAGGTGATGAGCGCGCCGAAGCTGGCGGCGCTCGAGACCCGGTTCGACGACGCGACGGCGACCCTGGAGATCCGGCGCAACGGCCGACACATCGCCAGCGGCGAGCTGACGACCCGCACGGGCTGCACCGTGATCGAGCAGTTCTTCGCCGCGTATGCCAAGAACGAGCTGCGCGGCGCGCCGAAAATCGTCGATCTCGGCAGCCGTGGCTTCACCGACGTCGACGCGCCCTACCTGTCGATCATCAACCTCGCTTCGGTCCGCGACCTCGAACGGGTGGTCGGGCAACCCGTGGATCCATTGCGGTTTCGGGGCAACCTGCTGATCGACGGGCCGGAGCCGTGGGCCGAGATGAACTGGGTCGGCTCGACGCTGACCGTCGGATCCGTGACACTGACCGTGGAAGCCACCATCGGCCGCTGCGCCGCGACGAACGCCAATCCGGAGACCGGTCAGCGCGACCTCACCATTCCGCGCGACCTGCAGCGCGGCTTCGGTCACACCGATTGCGGCGTTTACGCCCGCGTCACCACCGGCGGCACCATCGCCGTCGGCGACACGCTGACGGTCGCCTGAACCGACCAGCCGGCCTGGCCGCGCCGGCCGCGCAACCAGAGCGGTTCACGATCAGGCGGAACCCTCCGGCTTTGTGAATCCGCTCCATCTTTCCTGGCCCAATTAAATTTCCCGGCCCAATTAAATAGGCCCGATCCGGGGATCGGGCCTGATTTCTGCGATATCGTTGAGAACGCTCGAGTCAGCTCGCCGCGGCGGCGCCATCGTCTTCGGCGCCCCCCGGCTGCTCCGTGCTTGCAGCGGCACGGCGACGGCGGCGCGGACGCGGCGCCTCCTCCTCGGCTGCCGGGGCGGTTTCGCCAGCGGAATCGGCGGTCTCATTACTGCTGGCAACCCGCAGGGTGCGACGGATACCGTCCTCCTCGACCGCCGGCGCAGCATCATCGGCGGCCGCAGCGGCCGCGCGACGCGGGCGCCCCCGGGGACGACGCGCCGGAGCGGCGGCCTCCGCCGGAGCGGCTTCGGACTGAGCGGCCTCGGACTGCGTGGTTTCGGACTGAGCGGCTTCAGGCTGGGCCGTGTCAGACTGGGAGCCGTCGTTGCCCTGACCGGAGGCGCGCTCGTTGCTCTCCAGATCGTCGGAGGCACGCCGGTCGCTCCGGCGGTCTTCGCGACCACCGCCGGATCCGTTTCCGCCACCCGCGTTGCCGCCGGCCCGCGCCTCGTCACGCTCGTCCTCATCGTCCGACCAGTCGCGCGGCCCGCCATTCGGCTGCTGACCCTGGCCGTTAGCCCGGTCGCGACGTTCGGCATCGTTCTCGGCGAACGCGCTGACAATCCGGTAATAGTGATCGGCGTGCTGGAAATAGCTCTCGGCCAGGACCCGGTCGCCGGAGGCCGAGGCGTCCCTGGCAAGCGTCAGGTACTTCTCGTACACCTGATGGGCGTTTCCACGGATCCGAACATCAGGCCCATTGCTGTCGAAGGTCTGGTTGCGGTTCGGCGTGTTCGGGCGACGATTACCCCGTCCGCGACCACGCTTCTGGTGTGGGCCTTGTCTCATGCCAAACACATTTCCTGTTGTTTCGAAGCGGACCCCGTGTCCGGTTCGCGGGCCACTCTTTCAAACAGGACGGCCGGCGCTCCCCTTGGGTACCGGGCGGACCGCGCTCTGCGATCACCATGCTGCGAGTGACGACGGCCGAGACCAAATGAGCCCCGATGCCTGAGCGCCACACTATCTCGCTTCCCCAAGGATTCCAAGCGGTTTTCGGACTACTTGGGAGTTCCTGAACGGGTGTAATTCCATTTCAGAACAAGTGCTCTCATGACTCCGCCCAGATCCGGGCGTCGTTCAACTTCACGTAGTCCTACCCCCGCCATGATCGCCACCACCGCGTCTGCCTGACCGATGCCGAGCTCGAGAATCGCCACTCCATCGGCGCTCAGTCCGCCGGCGAGAACCGGTGCGAGCGCGCGATAGGCGTCGAGACCGTCCGTCCCCGCCGCCAGGGCGGCATATGGATCGTGCGCCCGGACCTCCGGCGCCAGTTCGGCGATTTCGCCAGCCGCGATGTAGGGAGGGTTGGACAGGATCAGGTCGAACCCTTCGTCCGCCGGCAGGTCCGACCAGTCCAGACAACGGATCTCGGCCCGGTCGGCAAGCCCGCTGTCCCCGGCGTTGCGCCGCGCCACCGCCGCCGCGTCGACCGACCGCTCCACCCCGAGGCCGGTCGCCTGCCGGAACTCGGCCAGCGCCGCCAGCAGCAGGCACCCGGTGCCGGTACCGAGATCCAGGATCCGGGTCGGCTGCGGGCGGTCGTGGAAGGCGGCCAACGCCGCCTCGATCAGGGTTTCGCTGTCGGGCCGGGGGTCCAGCGTGGCCGGGGTGACATGCAGGTCGAGGGTCCAGAAGGCCCGCCGGCCGAGAATACGGCTGACCGGCTCCCGCGCGCGGCGACGGTTCACCAGAGCACGGAAGCCCGCCAGCGCCGATTCGCCGAGAACGCTCTCCTCATGCGGCCAGACCTCTCGTCCCAGGGCGTGACCAAGCAGCAGGCGGGCGTCGAGCCGCCCCCCCTCCAGCCCGGCCGCCGTCAGGTCAGCCGCCGCCGCTCGCAGCGCCTCGCGAATCGTCGTCACGGCCGCCCCGTCAGGTCAGCGTCGCGAGGCGCTCGGCCTCGTCCTCGGCGATCAGCGCGTCGAGAACCTCGTCCAGCGCCTCGCCGGTGACGACCCGGTCGAGCTTGTAGAGGGTGAGATTGATGCGGTGGTCGGTCACCCGGCCCTGCGGGAAGTTGTAGGTGCGGATCCGCTCGGAGCGATCGCCGGAGCCGACCTGGCTCTTGCGGTCCGCCGCCCGCGCGTCGTCCGCCGCCTGGCGCTGCAGGTCGTAAAGACGGGCGCGCAGGATCCGCATGGCCTTGGCCCGGTTCTTGTGCTGCGACTTCTCGTCCTGCTGGGTGACGACGACGCCGGTCGGAATGTGGGTGATGCGCACCGCGCTGTCGGTGGTGTTCACGTGCTGGCCGCCGGCGCCGCTGGAGCGGTAGACGTCGACCCGCAGATCCTTGTCCTCGATATGGATGTCGACTTCCTCGGCCTCCGGCAGCACGGCGACGGTGGCGGCGGAGGTGTGAATCCGGCCCTGGCTCTCCGTCACCGGCACGCGTTGCACCCGATGTACGCCGGACTCGAACTTCAGCCTGGCATAGACCCCGCGTCCGGTGATCGAGGCGACCGCCTCCTTGTAGCCGCCAAGCTCGTTCTCGGAGACCTCCATGACCTCGAAACGCCACCCGCGGGCCTGACTGTAGCGCTGGTACATGGCGAACAGATCGGAGGCGAACAGGGCCGCCTCGTCGCCGCCCGTGCCGGCACGAACCTCCAGGATGACGTTCTTCTCGTCCGCCTCGTCCTTCGGCAGCAGGAGGATTTGGACCTCCCGCTCCAGCGCCGGCAGACGGCCCTCGATCTCGGCGACCTCGAGCGCCGCCAACTCCCGCATCTCGGCATCGCTCTCCTCGACCAGCGCGCGGGCCTCGTCGAGCTCAGCGCGGGTGCGTTTCAGTTCCTCGACCTTGGCCACCACCGGCGCCAGTTCCGAGAGCTCCCGCGATGTCTTCTGGAAGCCCGCGGAATCCAGTCCATCGGGGCTCGACAGCAGCGCCTCAAGCTCCTTCGCGCGATCGACCACCCGGTCGAGGGTCGCCTCAAGGCTCACGTCTCGTCTCCTTCATCCAAATCCGATACGGCCGCCGGATCCCCGACGACCGGCCCCGGCAGACCGAACAGGCGCGCCGCCAGTGCGCGGCTCCGCCGGTCCAGCCGTCCCTCCTCCGCCATGCGCCTCAGTTCGACCGACGGGGCGTGGGCCAATCTCGCGGCGATCCTGCGGGCGAGGTCCGCGTCGCCGGGCACCACCTCACCGACCAATGCCTCGATCTGAGCGCGCAGCGCCGCAATGTCGGGCGCGGCATCGCGGGCCGAGCGGGCACGGGTGAACGCGGCCACCGCCTCCTCTACCATGAGCTCGGCCCGCGTCGCCTCCCCGGCGCGGTCCGCCAGGCCGGCGCGGGTGATCCCCTCCAGGTCGCCCAGATCGTAGACGAACGCCTCTTCGAGACGGTGAACCGCAGGCTCGACATCGCCGGGCACCGACAGGTCCAGCAGAAACATCGGCCGCCGGCGACGGCGGCGCAAGGCCGCCTCGATCATCTCGGCGCCGATCAGATAACGCCCCTCGCCGAGCGTCGTGACGACGACGTCGGCCCGATCGAGGGCCGGACCCAGCGCATCCAGGCCGCCGTGATGGGCGCCGAGGGTCCGGGCGGCCAGACCGGCGCGGCGCGGAAAGCGGTCGAGCACCTCGAGCCTGTCCATCCCGGCGCCCGCAAGATGTTCGGCGATCAGCAGACCGAGTTCGCCGGTACCGGCGAGGACGCCGCTGCGTCCCGCAAGGTCACCGAAGAGGTCGCGCACGCGCGCCACCGCGGCGGCGGCGAGAGAGACCGGCCCCTCGCCGATCCGCGTCTCGCTGCGCACCCGCTTGGCGATCGCATAGGCGGCCCGCAGCGCCTCTTCCAGCGTCGGTCCGGTACCGCCGAGATCGCGGCACAGCCGGTGGGCGGCCCGGACCTGGCCGAGAACCTGCGGCTCGCCGACCACCTGGCTGTCGAGGGCGCAGGCGACCCGGAACATGTGGCCGATCGCCTCGGCCCGGCGATGAACGTAAAGCAGCGACCGCAGGACCGGGGACGCCAGGCCGACCGGCCCCCCGAGAGCGCCGGCAACGAGGTCGGGCGCAGTGTCGGGATCGGTGAAGCGACCGATCACCTCGACCCGGTTGCAGGTCGACAGGACCATGACCTCCTCCGCGCCGCCGGACTGGAGGGCGGACAGCATCGCCGGCATCTCGGAATCATCGACGAACAGCTTTTCCCGGACCCCGTCGGGGCACGTGCGGTGATCGACGCCGATCACCTGGAGCGGCGGAGCTGAGACGGTCACTGCGCGGCCCTATAATGCCGGGGTCCGCGCCCCCTCGATCCGGTCGAGTCCGCGCTCCAGATACAGTATTGCCAAGACCCGGCTCCTCCGGCGGGCGGCCGTCGCGTCGCGTTCCTCTCTCAACTCTACTCCGCCGCGACGCTGGTATCGGCCGCCGGGTTCGAGACGGTCTGCCCGGCGGCCCGCTCCGCCTCGATCTGCGCCGCCTTCTCCTCGATCAGCTCGACCATGTGGTCGACCACGTCCTTGCTCTTCAGGCGATGGTCGGGCTGGCCGGCGATATAGACCATATGGGTGCCGTTGCCGCCGCCGGTGATGCCGATATCGGTCTCGCGTGCCTCGCCCGGGCCGTTCACCACGCAGCCGATCACCGAGACCGTCATCGGCGTGGTGATATGGGCCAGCCGCTCCTCGAGCACCCGGACGTTCTCGATGACGTCGAACTGCTGGCGGGCGCAGGACGGGCAGGAGATCACGTTCACCCCCCGATGGCGCAGGTTCAGCGACTTCAGGATATCGAAGCCGACCTTCACCTCCTCCTCCGGCGGCGCCGAGAGCGAGACCCGGATGGTGTCGCCGATACCGCTCCACAGCAGCATGCCGAGACCGATCGACGACTTTACCGTGCCGACCCGCTGGGCGCCGGCCTCGGTCACGCCGAGATGGAGCGGATAGTCGCAGGCATCCGCCAGCCCCTGGTAGGCGGCGACGGCGAGAAAGACGTCGGAGGCCTTCACGCTGATCTTGAAGTCGCGGAAATCGTTGTCCTCGAGGATCTTCGCATGATCGAGCGCGCTCTCGACCATGGCCTCGGGGCAGGGTTCGCCGTATTTCTCGAGCAGGTGCTTCTCCAGGCTGCCGGCGTTCACGCCGATGCGCATGGAGCAGCCGTGATCCTTGGCCGCCTGGACGACCTCGCGCACCCGCGCGGCGGAGCCGATGTTGCCCGGATTGATGCGCAGACAGGCGGCACCGTTCTCCGCCGCCTCGATGGCGCGTTTGTAGTGGAAGTGGATATCGGCCACGATCGGGACTGAGACCTGGGCGGTGATCTCTTTCAGCGCCCTGGAGGACGCCTCGTCGGGGCAGCTCACACGCACGATATCGGCCCCCGCCGCCTCGCAACGCCGGATCTGCTCGACCGTCGCCTTCACGTCGGCGGTCAGGGTGTTCGTCATGGTCTGAACGGAGATCGGCGCCCCGTCGCCGACGGGCACGGACCCGACCTGGACGCGCCGGGACGGTCGACGATGGATATCGCGGTAGGGACGGACACTCATGGGTGGCCTCGATCGTCGGCTTCACGGAGTTGGCGGCATCGCCCGCCGGTTCGTCGATCCCGGACCTCGCGGATCCGGCCCACAGGGAGCCCGGCTCTTATAGACGATGACCGCCGGCTGCGAAAGACGGACCGGCAGGGAACCGTCCACGGGAACGGGTCACGGGAACGGGTCACGGGGACCAGTCATTCAGGTTGCTCTCGTGGTGCCGCTTGGCAAGCCCGCTCTGCGTTCCACGGCGCTCCAGGGGTCAGTTGCGCTTGGAGATCGCCGTACCAGACGTCAGGCGCTCGGGATCGAGAACGATGTTCCGAACCACCTCGCCGAAAGTCCCGAGCCCCGGCGTCGGACGCCCGTCGACGACCACTTCGAGCGCTCCGGCATTGCCGGTGGCGAGCGTCAGACCGGGGCGGTCCGGCACGCGGTAGACATCGCCGTTGCGCAACACCCGGGTGAACAGGGTGGTCCCATCCTCGGCGCGGACCTGGACCCAGCTCTCGCCGGTGGCCCGTACGACAATGCGCTCGACCGCCGCCGGCGCCTGGCTGCCGCCCGCCGGATCGTGCACCGCCGCCTCGGAGGCCCCGATCAGGCCGCTCAGACGTGGCGCGCTCGGCACCGCGCTGCGGACCTGAGCGTCGACGCTCTCCGCCGGGGGCGATCCGGCCGGCCGCGCTCCGACCTGCTGCGGGTTGGCCGACTGCAGATTGGCCGACTGCGGGTTGACCGTCTGCGGGTTGGCCGCTTCCGCACGGGTCGCCGTCCCCGTGGTGCGATCGGTCGCCGCGACGGGCGGTTCCTCTGTCTCGGACGTTGCGGTGGTCCGAGCTCCGGCCGGAGCCTTTACGACAAGGGTGTTTTCCGGAAGGGTGCTTTCCGGCGCGCGCGTTTCGACCTCGGCGGATCGGGTCGTGGCACCCGACGACTCCGTGTCCGTCGCGACGGTGCCGGTCGCAACGGTGTCCGTCTCGCGGGCGGTCACCGGGCGGGCGGTCACCGGGACACCGCTCGGATTGGCCGCGCGATAGCCGCTTTCGGCCGTCGATGTCGGATCTGCAGGCGCGCCGCCGGCGGTCGTGGCCGGAGCCGAGACCGGCACCGGCACGCTGGGCGCGGCGCCCTGTCCCTCGATCAGGGTCGCCAGACGTTCCGGCACCTCCGGCACCATGTCGTAGACCGACATGCCGCGCTCCGACATCCAGTACCAGCCGCCGTAGGCGACGCCTGCCAGCAGAACCGAGGCGAACATCAGGCCGAGGCCGGGAACGCGTCCCTCCGGCGCCGGGGACGGAAACACCAGTTCCGTTCGCTTGTCGAGACCGGCGGCCTCCGCCTTGAAGCTCGTGACCGCCTGCTCGACATCCAGGCCGAGAAACGCGGCGTAGGTCCGAACGTAGCCGATGGCGTAAGTCACGCCGGGCAGCGCGTCGGGGCGGCCGTCCTCGAGGGCGGCAAGGAACTCGCGACGAATGCGAAGCTGTGCGGCGACGTCGTCGAGCGCAAGCCCGGCCGCCTCGCGCGCCTCGGTCAGCGCACGCCCGATGGTCAGTCCAGCGTCGGAGTCTCGATATGACATCGCGTCTCCTTTCTCGTCCGCCGATCCGCCGGCGGATCGTCCGGCCCGCGCTCGCCAGCCGGTCCCGCGCCCGCTTCCGACACGCGGACCGCGGTGGCTGGCGGCACCCGTTGTCGGCGATCGGTCCTCGCGCCCTCCGGCCTCGTTCGCGGCCGATCCGGACTCCGCCATACCAGACTCTGCCAGACCGGCATCCGACCGACGCGACGCCCCGTCGACGCCCTGCATTCGGACACGCCCGGGCTCGGCCAGGGCCTCGATCTCCGTCAGCCGTAGCTTCGTCCGTGCTGTCTTGAGCGCCATGTCGCCTCGAACACGCGGCGGAGCCTCGAAAGGCGGTCCGCGTCTCCGCCCGCGCGAACCGCTCTCAATCGGGCATGACGTTACTTCAATGAGTCATGTAATTCAATTCGCTATTCAACGTAGCGGTGTCGTAACCTTAGATAATCGGCACCGAAATACGGCCCCAACGACCATTTTTCATCGCCGGTCGGCGAGATAACTCTGCAAGCGATTTCGAATGGAACCCGTGGTTTTTTGCATCGAATACAAAATAAAATCTGACAACTGATTGATTTCTGTGGAAATAATGGCTTCCTTCACTGGCCCCAGTGAAGCGGGAGGCATCGACAGCACCCGGTACCCAAGCGCCGCCAGGGCCAGCGCCTCCATCGGTCGACCGGCCATCTCGCCACAGACCGACACGTCGATCCCGGCCGACCGGCCCGCGTCGCCGATGCGTCTGAGAGCGGAGAGAAACAGGGTCGACAACGGATCGTAGCGGGTGGCCGTGCGCTCGCCGCCCCGGTCAGCGGCAAACAGGAACTGCAGCAGGTCGTTGCTGCCGACGGAGAGGAAGTCCGCGGCGTCCGCCAGCGCGTCGACGGTCAGCAGGGCGGAAGGGACCTCGACCATCGCCCCGACGGCGATAGAGGCCGGCATCTCGGGCAACCGGTCCGCAGCGCGGGCGATCTCCAGGTCCACGATCGCGCGGGCGGCGCGGAACTCCTCCACCGTCGCGACCATCGGCACCATGATCTTCAGCGGCCGCCTTCCAGCGGCATGGATCATCGCCCGCACCTGCTGTCGCAGGATGGCCGGCTGATCGAGGCCGATCCGCAACGCCCGCCAACCGAGCGCCGGATTCTCCTCGACGTCGTGGACGAACGAATGCAACCGCTTGTCGCCGCCGGCATCGAGCGTGCGGAACGTCACCGGCCGGTCACCGGCACCGTCGAGAATCCGGCGGTACAGCTCGGTCTGGGCCCTGACGTCCGGATACTCGCGGCGGACCAGGAACGGGATCTCTGTTCTATACAGACCGATGCCTTCGGCGCCGACCACGTCGAGCTGACTGACGTCGACCAGCAGGCCCGCGTTCATCTGCAGGGAGATGCGCACGCCGTCGCGGCTCACCGCAGCCGTGTCGCGCAGGGCCGCGTAGTGCGCCCGCATCGCCTCGCGCGCCGCCAGACTGTCGCGGAACTGGGCGCGGGCGTCGTCGCCCGGTCGGATGAACACCTGGGCGTGGTCGCCATCGACGATCAGCGAATCTCCGGGATCGACCTCGTCGATCAGATGCGGGAGCCGGCCGACCACCGGGATGTCCAGCGCCCGGGCAACGATGCCGACATGGGCGGTCGCCGACGCCTCCTCGAGCACCAGTCCCTTGAGCGTGTCGCCGGCATAATCCAGCAGTTCCGCCGGCCCCATGGACCGGGCGACGAGGATGAACGGCTCGTCAGCCCCCTCCGACGGTTCGGTCTCCTCGCCGGGGGCGAGCCGGCGCAGCAGCCGCAGGGCGACGTCCTCGAAATCGGCCAGCCGCTCGCGCAGATATTCGTCCTTCACCGCCGCCATTCGCGCGCGGGTGTCGTCGCGCACCCGCTGAACCGCGGCCGCCGCCGTCAATCCGCTGTCGATGGCATCGCGGATCCGGCCGATCCAGCCAGTATCCCGGGCGATGAGACGATAGGTCTCGAGCACATCGCGATGCTCGCCGGCCGACGACAGCGCCTCGGACTCCATGATCCGGTCGAGCGACTCGTGCATGTCGGCGAGCGCCATGCGCAGCAGGGCGTGTTCCGTCGCCGGATCCTCGGCGACGACGCCGCCGATGACCACCCGCGGCTGGTGCAGGCGAGCCTTGCCGATGGCGACACCCTCGTGGATCCGGATACCGGGAATCAGCAACGGCCCGCGGTCGCGCCCCGGATCTCCGCCGGGCAGGCTCATGCTGGTCAGGACCTCGGCCAGGACCATGGCCAGGGTCTCCAGCGACTCCACCTCCTCCTCGGTCAGTTCCCGCATCGAGACGTGCTGGACGACAAGGACCCCGAGAACCCGCTCGGAGCGGCGGATCGGGACACCGGTGAACGACTGGAACGCCTCCTCCCCGGTCTCCGGGCGATAGGCGAACTTCGGATGGCGCTGCGCCTCGGCCAGGGACAGCGGCATCCGGGTCTCTGCGATATGCCCGACCAGCCCCTCGCCCGGCTGAAAGAACAGGCGGTGCACCGCCTGGGGATTGAGCCCCTGGGTGGCGCACAGTTCCAGCACCCGGCCGGGGCGCTGGACATAGATCGAGCAGACCTCGGCGCCCAGCTCGTGGGCGATGACCTGGACCGTGCTGTCGAGCCGCTGCTGCGGCGTCCCGATCCCCGCCATGACGTCGCGCAGACGGCGCAGCATCTCGCGGGGACCGCCCCCCCGTCCGGACCCGTTCTTTCCGGCGGGTGCGTTCATCGCCGTCAGCCGTCACCCTCGGCATCGAGACCGTAGGCGGTGTGCAGCGCACGCACGGCGAGCTCCGTATAGTCGTCGGAGATCAGCACGCTGACCTTGATCTCGGATGTCGAGATGACCTGAATGTTGATGCCCTTGTCGGCCAGCGTCTGGAACATGGTCTTGGCCACGCCCGGCTGGCTGCGCATGCCGACGCCGACGACCGAAATTTTGCAGACGTTCGGATCGGCGACGATGTCGTCATAGTTGAGCTCGGCCTTCAGCCCGTCCAGAACCTGACGGGCACGGTCGAGGTCCGTCGCGCCGACGGTGAAGGTCAGATCGGTCGACTGGCCGTCCTGGCTTACGTTCTGGACGATCATGTCGACGTTGACGGCGCTGTCGGCGAGCGACCCGAAGATGGCTCCCGCGACGCCGGGACGGTCCGGCACGCCGACCAGCGTTACCTTGGCTTCGTCCGGGGCATAGGCGATACCGGTGACGACTTGCTGCTCCACGATCTCTCCCTCGTCGACGACCAGCGTACCGGGCTTGTCCTCGAAGCTGGAGAGGACCTGCACGCGCACGCCGTGCTGCATGGCCATGGCGACCGACCTGGTCTGCAGAACCTTGGCCCCCTGCGAGGCCAGTTCCAGCATCTCCTCGTAGGTGATGCGGTCGATCTTCCGCGCCTTGGCGGTGATTCGCGGATCGGTGGTATAGACCCCGTCCACGTCCGTATATATGTCGCACCGGTCGGCATCCAACGCGGCGGCGAGCGCGACGGCCGACGTGTCGGAACCGCCCCGTCCCAGCGTGGTGATCCGGTTGTCGGGCCCGATACCCTGGAACCCGGCCACGACGGCGACCTGCCCCCCTCTGTCTCCGGTGGGGGCGAACCGCTCCCGCATCAGGGTGGTGTCGATCGCGTCGATCCGCGCCTTCCCGTGAATGCCGTCGGTGCGGAACGGGATCTGCCAGCCAAGCCAGGACCGGGCGTTGACGCCGAGGTCCTGCAACGCGAGCGCCAGCAGGCCGACCGTGACCTGCTCGCCCGAAGCGACGACGACATCGTACTCGCGGGCGTCGTGCAGGCGCGCGATCTCGTTGGTCCAGGAGACAAGCTGGTTGGTGGTGCCGGACATCGCCGAGACCACGACCGCAACCTCGTTGCCGGCGTCCACCTCGGCCTTGACGCGGCGCGCCACGTTCTTGATCCGGTCCGTATCGCCGACGGACGTGCCGCCGAATTTCATAACGATGCGCGCCATCGTCCATCCGCTCCGACAATTCAGGGTGCCGCCCGAGATGCGCTTTTCAGTCGCAAAGACTTGCCGCGCCGCGGCGGCGCTATCCATATTACGGGGACCCCGTCGGGGCAAGCGGCAGGGCCGTGAAACTGCTCAGGGATATCGCCATGTTGAGGTCATTGCCGTGCCGCAGGGCGCCGGGCCGCGCCGAAGCCGCGCCCGCCCGCCCTGTCGGCACCGTCGATCCGGCCGATATCGACCGGTTTGCCGGCCTCGCGACACGATGGTGGGACCCGGACGGTCCCCACGCGCCCCTGCACCGCTACGTCCCGGTGCGCATGGAGGTGATCCGCGACGCGCTGGCGCCGCTGTCCCGCGCGGCGGACGCGCGCCGTGTCCTGAACGGCCTCGACGTGCTGGACATCGGCTGCGGCGGCGGGCTGCTGTCTGAGCCGATGACGCGGCTCGGCGCGCGGGTCACCGGGGTCGACGCCGACGCCGCCGGGATCGCCGCCGCGATCGCCCATGCCGGCGAGGTGGGGCTGGACATCGACTATCGGGCCGGCGCTGCCGAGGACCTCGCGGCGGAGGGCTGCACCTTCGACGCCGTCATCGCCAGCGAGGTGGTCGAGCACGTCGCCGACAAGCCGGCCTTCGTCGACGCCCTGGCATCCCTGCTGCGGCCAGGCGGCGTACTGGTACTGACGACGATCAACCGCACGGCCCGGTCCCGCGCCCAGGTAATCCTGGCGGCGGAATACATCCTGCGCTGGGTGCCGCGCGGCACCCATGACTGGACCCAGTTCCCGACGCCCGAGGAGATGACCGCGCTGCTGGACGCGGCCGGGTTCGACGTCGACGAGCCGCTCGGCCTCAGGTTCGATCCGATCGACGGCAGCTTCGCGGTGTCCGGCGACGTCCAGGTGAACTACGCGCTGGTGGCGCGGCGGCGCTGAGTCGCCGCTACGCGTAGCTGCGCTGGTCGTCGATCACCTTGCCGTCGTTCGGCAGGCTGTCCGGGGCGACCAGCGTCACCTCGCCGCGCATCTTCGTAACGGACTGCAGCGTCTCGGCGATCGCCGCCTTCAGGCTATCGTCCTGCGTGGAGACCTCGGCCGACAGGGTCATCGCATCCACCCCCTTCTCGCCGGTCACGACCAACCGAGCACGCCCGATTTCCGGATGGCGGGCGGCGATCTGGGCGACCTGGGAGGGATGGACGAACATGCCCTTGACCTTGGTGGTCTGGTCGGCCCGCCCCATCCAGCCCTTGATCCGCAGGTTGGTGCGCCCGCAGTCGCTCGGGCCGGCCAGCACGGCCGACATGTCGCCGGTGGCGAAGCGGACCAGCGGGTAATGCGGGTTGAGCACGGTGACAACGATCTCGCCGACCTCGCCGTCGGGCACCGGATCGCCGGTGCCGGGACGCACGATCTCGACGATCGCGCCCTCGTCGCAGATCATGCCCTCCCGCGATCCGGCCTCGTAGGCGATCAGGCCGCAGTCGGCGGTGGCATAGGCCTGGAAGCAGGCGACTCCCATCGCCTCGATCTCGGCCCGCAGGCTCGGCGGCAACGCGCCGCCGGAGACGAGCGCGTGCCTGAGCGACGCGACGTCCTTGCCGGCCTCCGCGCCCTTCTCGAGCAGCGTCTTGAGGAAGGCGGGAGTCCCGAAGTATCCGGACGGCTTCAGGGCGACGATCGCGTCGAGCTGCTGTTCGGTGTTGCCCACGCCGCCCGGGATCACGGGGCAACCGAGCGCCTCCGCCGCCGCCTGGCCGATCCAGCCGCCGGGCGTGAGGTGATAGGCGAAGGTGTTGAGGATCAGGTCGCCCTTGCGGAAACCGGCGGCGAACAGCGCGCGGGCGAAGCGGTAGTAGTCGTCCGCATGCCCTTCCGGCTCAAGAATCGGTCCCGGAGAGATCAGCACCCGTGCCAGATCCGACACCGGCGTGGCGTTGAGGCCACCGAACGGCGGCTCCGCCTTCTGCAGGTCGATCAGATCCGACTTGCGCAGGATCGGCAGCCCGGCCAGTTCCCGGCGCGAGACAACCTCCGCCGGGTCGACATCGGCGAGACTGCGCGCGAAGTAGCTGGTGTTCGCCTTCGCGTGGGCGATGTGCGCCGGCAGGATCTCCGCCAGGGACGCGGCGCGTTCGTCGGCGCTGCGGGTCTCCAGCGCGTCGTAGTGCTCGGCCATCGGGCCCTCCAGCGGGAAAAGGCGGGGTCGATCCGCAGGCGCCGGGTCAGCCGATCCAGCGCTTGCGGCGGCGGTAGTGCTTGACGTCGCGGAAGCTCTGCCGGCCCTCGCCGCCGAGGCCGAGGTAGAACTCCTTGACGTCCTCGTTGTTGCGCAGCTGCTCGGCCTCGCCCTCCATGACGACGCGGCCGCTCTCAAGGATGTAGCCGAACTTCGCGTATTTCAGCGCGATGTTGGTGTTCTGCTCGGCCAGCAGGATGGTCACCCCCTCTTGCTCGTTGATCCGCTTGACGATCTCGAAGATCTGCTCGACCAGCTGCGGGGCGAGGCCCATCGACGGTTCGTCCAGCAGGATCATCTTCGGCCGGCTCATCAGCGCCCGGCCGATCGCCGTCATCTGCTGCTCGCCGCCGGACGTGTAGCCCGCCTGGCTGTTCCGCCGCTCGCGTAGGCGCGGGAAATAGTCGTAGACCATTTCCAGGTCCTGCTGGATGCCGGCCCGGTCGCCGCCTCGGGTGAAGGCGCCGGTGAGCAGGTTCTCCTCGACGGTCAGGTGCTCGAAGCAGTGCCGCCCCTCCATCACCTGGATGCAGCCACGCTTGACGAGTTCGTTGGGGCTGGAGGCCTGGACGGCGACGCCGTCGAATTCGATGCTGCCCTTGGTGACCTCGCCGCGCTCGGTGCCGAGCAGGTTCGAGATCGCCTTGAGCGTCGTGGTCTTGCCGGCGCCATTCGCGCCTAGGATGGCGACGATGCCGCCCTTGGGAACCTCCAGCGAGATGCCGCGCAGCACCAGGATCACGTGGTCGTAGATGACCTCGATGTTGTTGACCTTGAGCAGGGGCGCGTCGGCGCCGGTACTGGCAGCGGGACGGTCGGTCTGGGCAACGCTCATCGCGGGGTTCCCTCTCGGGCCGGCGGGCCGGCCGGCGGTGGTCGCGTTCGGATGGAGAGGAGGCGCCGGATCGCTCCGGCGCCTCCGGGTTCGGGTGCCCCGGTTACGAGCAGGTCCGCGGGGTGATGTTGTTCTCCGCAGCGAAGGAGGCGGAGTCCTCTTTCACGAGCCCGCGGATGATATCGCTCATCGGCTCGATCCACTCGGACACCATGACCCACTTCTGGTCCGCCGCGTTCCACTGCTGGATGGCGATCGGGCCGCCGCCCTCATGGTCCTCGCAGGTGACCTTGAACGGCCGCATGAAGCCGTCGAGGCCGAGGCGGGTGAAGTCCTCGTCGGTCATCTCCAGGGCCTCGAAGCCATCGCGGACATGCTTGCCGCGCACTTCCTTCGTGCCGTGGATCTCGACCGCGTTGCGGATCGCCTCGGCGGTGAAGATCGCCTCCAGCATGCCGCGGTTGTACAGGACCTCGCCGACGCGGTCGCGATCGCCGCCGCCGTTACCCTTGTCGTAGACGTGGGTCAGGATGTCGGCGATGGCGCCGAAATCGCGGCCCGGTGCGTGCATGGTGCCTGCCAGATAGCCGTTGGCGGAATCGCCGGCCGGCAGCACGTCGTTCTCGGAACCGGACCACCACACGCCGATGAACTTGTCCATCGGGAAGCGGATGGCGGCGGCCTCCTTGATGGCGACCTGGTTCATGACGCCCCAGCCCCACATGAACACCCAGTCGGGCTTGCCGCGGCGGACCTGCAGCCAGGTGGCCTTCTGTTCCTGTCCCGGATGGTCGACCGGCAGCAGCATCAGCTCGAAGCCGTACTTCTCGCCCAGCACCTCGAGGGTCTTGATCGGCTCCTTGCCGTAGGCCGAGTTGTGGTAGACGAGGGCGATCTTCTTGCCCTTGAGGTTGTCCATCCCGCCTTCCTTGGCGCCGACATACTTCACGAAGGCGCTGGCCTGGGACCAGTACGTGGCCGGGAAGTTGAAGATGTAGGGGAACACCGTGCCGTCAGCGGCCGAGGTGCGGCCGTAGCCCATCGACAGGATCGGGATCTCGTCGGCCGTGGCCTTCGGGATGAGCGCGTAGGTCACGCCCGTCGAATGCGGGTTGAAGACCAGGGCACCGGACTCGCCCTCGTTCTTCAGGTTCTCGTAGCACTCGACCGAGACCTTGGTGTTGTACCCGGTCTCGCACTCGATGACGTTGACCTTCACGCCGCCGATGCCGCCATCGCGCTCGTTCAGCATGTTCATGTAGTCGATGAAGCCGTTGGCGAGCGGGATGCCGTTCGGCGCGTAGGGACCGGTGCGATAGACCAGGTTCGGCACCGAGTACTCGTAGGCGGCGGCGACGGTCGCGAAACCGGCCCCTGCCACCATGACCGCCGCCGATGCGGCAGCGATGGCCATCGTCCTGAATTTCATTCCAAGTCCTCCCTGTTGCGGCGATCGACCGTTGACCGGCCGATTCAGCCAAAAACCCTAATGGACCCGCGGGATGCGTTCAAACGACGCGACCCGGCCACGGCCCATTCCCGGTCAGTACGGGAACGGCCACAACCGCATCTTCTCTTTCGCGATTCCCCACATGCGCGCCATCCCGTGCGGCTCGTTGATCAGGAAGATGATGATCAGCGATCCGACCAGGATGAACTCGATATGCTTGGCGGTGACCGGCACCATGCCGAACACGTCCACCAGCAGCACCTTCAGGACGACCGGCATCAGCGTCATGAACGCCGCGCCGAGGAACGACCCGAGGATGCTGCCCAGCCCGCCGATGATGATGGCGAACAGCACGAAGAACGACGACTGGATGATGTCGAAGGTCTCCGAGGCCTCGACCGAGCCGAGCCAGATGGTGAACACCATCGCCCCGCCCATGCCGACATAGAAGGACGACACCGCGAAGGCGAGCAGCTTGGTCTGCAGCGGCTTCACGCCCATCAGTTCGGCGGCGATGTCGCGGTCGCGGATCGCCATCCAGCTGCGCCCGATCCGCCCGCGCACCAGGTTCATGGCGATCCAGGTGAAGAAGATGACGAAACCAAGTGCGAACAGGTACTGGGCGGCCGGCGTCGCCTCGGCGCTGGTGACCAGAACGCCGAACACCTCGCGCGGTGGCGCGGTGATCTGGCTCATCTCGTAGTTGTAGAACCACGGCACCTTGTTGAACATCCAGATCAGGAAGAACTGGGCGGCCAGCGTGGCGACGGCGAGGTAGAACCCCTTGATGCGCAGGCTCGGCAGGCCGAACAGCACGCCGACCCCCGCCGCGCACAGTCCCGCCAGGATGATGACGGCGATCAGGTTCAACTCCGGGAAGCTGGTCATGATCTTGTAGGCCGAGTAGGCACCCACGGCCATGAATCCGCCGGTCCCCAGCGAGATCTGCCCGCAATATCCGACGAGGATGTTCAGCCCGAGGGAGATCAGGGCGAACACCAGGAACGGCAGCAGGATCGACTTCGACCAGTAGTCGTTGATGCCCAGCGGGACCAGGAAGACGGCCACGGCCAGGATGACGCCGATCAGGAACCGGTCCTGGGTGATCGTGAACAGAGCCTGGTCCGACTCGTAGGTCGTCTTGAACTGTCCGGTTTCGCGGTAGAACATGGGATCAGACTCTCTCGATGATCTTGTCGCCGAACAGCCCCTGGGGCCGGAACATCAGGAACACCAGGGCAAGCATGTAGGCGAACCAGTTCTCAACCGCGCCGCCGTGGATGTGGTACCAGAACACCTCGGCCAGCTTCTCGCCGACGCCGATGATCAGCCCGCCGATGATCGCGCCGGGGATCGAGGTGAAGCCGCCGAGGATCAGCACCGGCAGCGCCTTGAGCGCGATCAGCGACAGGCTGAACTGCACGCCGGACTTGCTGCCCCACATGATGCCGGCGACCAGCGCCACCAGACCGGCCACCGACCACACGATCACCCAGATCTGCTGCAGCGAGATGCCGACGGAGAGCGCCGCCTGGTGGTCGTCCGCCACCGCGCGCAGCGCCCGGCCGATCCTGGTCTTGCTGAAGAACACCGCCAGCACCGCGACCATGGTTCCGGCCGAGACCGCAGCGATCAGGTCGAGCTGCTCGACGAACACGCCGCCGATGTCGAACACGCCGTCGGGAAGGCCGAGGTTCAGCACCTTCACGTCGGACCCCCACATCAGGTCGCCGACGCCTTCCAGCACGTAGGACAGGCCGAGGGTGGCCATGAACAGGATGATGAGTTCCTGGTTCACCAGCGGTCGGAGCACGAAGCGCTCGACGACGGTGGCGAGCACGATCATCACGGCGACGGTCAGGATCAGACAGACGATCACCAGCAGCCAGTGCGGCAGGCCGAGATCGAGCTTCTCCATCAGGCCGGTCAGGGTCAGGGCCGCGAACAGCGCCATCGTCCCCTGGGCGAAGTTGAACACGCCCGACGCCTTGAAGATCAGCACGAAGCCCAGGGCGACCAGCGAGTACAGCACGCCCGCCATCAGCCCCTTGGTCACCGTCTCGATGAAGAATAGCGGCTCGAAGAGCATGTCCGCGAAGGGCTGGATCAGCAGCTCGTAGAGGAATTCCATCTAACTCGTCCCCCGGTCAGTCGTGGCTCGCGCCGAGATAGGCGTCGATCACGTCCTGGTTTCGGCGCACCTCGTCCGGCGTGCCGTCGGCGATCTTCGAGCCGTAGTCGAGCACGACAACCCGGTCGGAGATGTCCATGACCACGCCCATGTCGTGCTCGATCAGCACGATCGTGGTGCCGAACTCCTCGTTCACGTCGAGGATGAAGCGCGACATGTCCTGCTTCTCCTCGACGTTCATGCCGGCCATCGGCTCGTCGAGCAGCAGGATGCTCGGCTCCATCGCCAGGGCGCGGCCGAGCTCGACCCGCTTCTGCAGGCCGTAGGGCAGGCGGCCGACGGGCGTTCGCCGGATCGACTGGATCTCCAGGAAGTCGATGATGGTCTCGACGAAGGCCCGGTTCTCCATCTCCTCCTTCTTCGCCGCCCCGAAATAGATGCACTGGGCCAGGAAGTTGGACTTCATCTTCAGCAGCCGGCCGGTCATCAGGTTGTCCAGCGTCGACATGCCGCGGAACAGGGCGATGTTCTGGAACGTCCGCGCGATCCCGCTCGAGGCCGCGACATACGGGTCCATCTTGCTCATGGACCTGCCGTTGAAGGTGATCGTCCCCTTCTGCGGCTTATAGAAGCCGTTGATGCAGTTCAGCATCGACGACTTGCCGGCGCCGTTCGGGCCGATGATCGCCAGAATCTCGCCCTTGCGGACCTCGAAGCTGACGTCGTTGATCGCCTTCACGCCACCGAAACCGAGCTCGATGTTCTCGAGCTTCAGGACGACCTCGCCGATCTCCCGGCCCGGCTCCACCGCATCCGCGGAGAGCTCGCCCGAGTGGATACCTTCCGCTGCTGCCACGGTCAGCCCGCCTTTCTCAAATCGCCGGCCGACGCGTCGGCATCGACCTCCATGATCCGCATGTCCGCCTGAACCCGCGTGCGCCGGCCGTCCTCGAACATGACCTCCGTGTCGAGGCGGGCGGTCCGGGCGTCGCTGTAGAGGGAGTCGATGAGCTGACCGTACCGGTCGGACACCACGCCGCGCCGTACCTTGCGGGTGCGGGTCAGCTCGCCGTCATCGGCGTCCAGCTCCTTGTACAGCAGGAGGAAGCGGCGGATCCGCTGGTGCTCCGGCAGGCCGGCATTGACCTGCGCCACCTCGCCGCGGATCAGTTCGTACACCCGGTCATCGGCGGACAGGCCGGTATAGGAGGTGAACCCGACCCGGTTCTTCTCCGCCCATTTCGAGACGATCGAGAAGCGCACGCAGATGATCGCGGTCAGGAAGGGCCGGCCGGCGCCGAGGATTACCGCCTCGCCGATATAGGGCGAGAACTTCAGCTTGTTCTCGATGTATTGCGGCGAGAACTTCATGCCGCCCGAGGTCTCGGCCATGTCCTTGACGCGGTCGATGACGGTGAGCCGGCCCTTGCTGTCGAAATAGCCGGCATCGCCGGTATGCATCCAGCCGTCGCGGAAATCCGCCTTGGTAGCCTCCTCATTGCGGTAGTAGCCGGCGAACATGTTCTCGTGACGGGTGATGATCTCGCCCACGCCCTCGGGATCCGGCGCCTCGATCCGGACGTCGCTGCCCTCGAACGGGACGCCGACCGTATCGACGTCGAGTTCCTTGCCGTCCTGCAGGGTATAGGCGCCCAGGGTCTCGGTCTGGCCGTAGAGCTGCTTCAGTGGAATGCCCATGGCCAGGAACAGTTTGAACGTGTCCGGTCCCATAGCCGCGCCGCCGGTCGCCGCCGACGTCACCCGCGAGAAGCCGAGCCGATCGCGCAGCGCCCCCATCACCATGAGGTCGGCCAGGGTGGACCGCCGGCCGTTCTCGACCGCGTCGATGGCGATCTTGAGCCCCTTGTCGAATAGCCACTGGTTCAGGGACGAGGCGTCCATCATCCGCGCCCGCATGTCGGCGGCGATCTGCTCCAGCACCCGCGGCGCCAGCAGCAGGAAGGTGGGACCGATCTCCCGCAGGTCGGCGAAGCTGGTCTCCTCGCTCTCCGGGAAGTTCACCTTCATGCGCGAGACCAGCCCGAAGCCGAAGATGTAGATCTGTTCCATGATCCACGGCAGCGGCAGCACCGAGACATACTCGTCGTGGGGGCCTTTGGGGTCGGCCTTCAGATAGCTGTGGACGTGGCGCACGAAATTGCCGTGCGGCAGCATGGCCAGTTTCGGGTTGGAGGTCGTGCCCGAGGTCGTGCACAGGATGGCGATGTCGGTTGCCGAGGTCGCGGCCACCAGGGCGTCGAACGCCTCGGGCTCGCGCGACGCCGCCGCCGTGCCAGCGTCGATCAGATCGGCGAGATAGACCAGCCGCGGGTCGTCGCGTTTGCGCATGCCGCGGTTGTCGGAAAAGAGGATATGGCGAAGCGAGGGCAGCCGGTCGCTGAGCGACAGGAACTTGTCCACCTGCTCCTGGTTCTCGGCGTAGACGACCTTCACCTCGGCGTATTCGGCGAGGTATCCGACCTCGTCCTCCAACGCGTCTCGGTAGATGCCCATGGTCATGGCGCCGACCGTGTGGGCGGCGACCTCGCAGGCGGTCCAGTTGCTGTCGTTGTCGCCGATCAGCGCCACCACGTCGCCCTTGCCGACACCGAGACCGCGCAGACCGAGCGCGATGTGCTTCACCTTGGCTCCGTACTCGGCCCAGGTGGACTGATGCCAGATGCCCAGATCCTTCTCGCGGATCGCGACGTCGGGTCCGTGATGGTCGGCATTGTATTTCAGAAGCTTCGGCAGGGTGTCGTAGACTGCCGGATCCGGGTACGCCATGAGCCCTTCGTCCTCCAAGTCGCGAACGCAGGGAGAACCGGCCCCTTGACGACACCTGCACGACCGGCCTTTCGGCCGTCTTGCACGGTCGCTTCCCGAATCCATCCCTGACCTTGCCCCACCCTTTCTCCTCCACTTGACGCGGATGGCCGGACGGTGGCTTTCGTTTGCCCCTGCCGAAACATGGGCGTCCGATTTGGATACGCGAATTCCTGTTGCCCCGCAAGCGACAAGCCCGTTCCGAATTCGCACTAGACACCCTTGCGACAGACCGTCCGAACGGCTATGCGCGTGGGATGACAGACACTCCCCCGGATACCCTGTCGCGGTTCGACGGATCCGCCCCCGCGATCGTCTTCCTCCACGAGGGACTTGGCGCCATTTCCATGTGGCGACGCTTCCCGCAGACGCTCTGCGGCGCCCTCGGCCGGGCCGGCCTGGTGACCGACCGCCGGGGTCACGGCACCGCGCCACCGTTCGACGATCCGGTCCGCGGCGGCCATCCGCTCGACTATCACGATCGCGAAGCCGAGGCCCTGATCGCCCTCCTGGAGCGCGAGGGCGTCGAGCGGGCGGTTCTGTTCGGCCACTCCGACGGCGGAACCATCGCCCTGCTCGCGGCCGCCCTCGCACCGGAACGCATCGCCGCCTGTATCACCGAGGCCGCCCATGTCTTCGTCGAGGCGATCACGGTTGCCGGGATCCGCGATGCCGTTGCCGCCTACGAGGCGCCGGACAGCCGTCTGAGGGCCGCCCTCCTGCGCCATCACGGTCCGACCAGGGCCGACAAGGTGTTCTACCGCTGGGCCGACGCCTGGCTGACGCCGGCCTTCGCCGACTGGAACATCGAGCACCGGCTGTCGGCGGTGCGCTCCCCGGTCCTGGCGATCCAGGGCGCGGACGACGAGTACGGCACGCCCGACCAGGTGGACGCGATCGTGCGCCGGGTCTCGGGCCGCGCCGAGCCGCTCATGATCGCCGGCAGCGGCCACGCGCCCCATGCCGACAGCGAAGCGACCGTCGTCGAGGCCGTCAGACGCTTTCTCGACGACGTGTGACAGGCGGCAGACATGACCCCGGCGGTCGATGAAGTTTTTTCGACCGGCCGGGGATAAAGACCCGGGACGGGTGCGTATATGAGGCATCACGTTCTGGAGACGGCCGGCATGGTCAGCAGTTCCGAGATCCTCACTCACGTCCAGCAGCTCAGGCGCTACGCGCGCCTGTTGTGCGGCAATGCCGTCGACGCCGACGACCTGGTCCAGGCGAGCCTGGAGAAGGCGGTCCGGAACGCCGGCCGGTTCCGCGACGGCCAGGACCTGCGGGTCTGGCTGTTCGCCATTCTGCACAACACCTTCCGCTCGTCCCTGCGCGAGACCCGGTCGCGGCGCGACCGCGAGGCGTCGTGGACCGACGTCGCCCCCGACGTCGCGCTCGGCTCGCAGGAGGTCAGCGTCGAGCTGGCCCGCGTTCTCGCCGCCATCGGGCAACTCCCGCCACAGCAGCGCGAGGTCCTGCTTCTGGTTTCGGTCGAAGGGTTCAGCACCGACGAGATCGCGCTGACCATGGACCTGCCCGTCGGCACGGTGCGATCTCGGCTGGCCCGGGGGCGCGAGATGCTTCGGCAGATGATGGAGCGCGGGGTTTCGGCCCGACCGCTCTCGGTCGTGGGAGGTCGCAATGCCGGATAGGATCGAGGACTGGGAGATCGGCGCCTTCGTCGACGGCGAGCTCGGGGCCGACCGGCGCCGGGAAATCGCGGATGCCGCCGAACGCCGGCCGGAGATTGCGCACAAGATCGACTCCTATGCCGCGCACAAATCCCTGTTGGCCGCCGCGACGGACCTGCCGCCGGTCGACGAACCGCTGCCGCCGGCGCTGGAGACGGCCGCCCGCCGCCTCAGCCGGGCGACCATGGTGACCGCATGGCTGCGGCAGGGCCGGGCCTTGCTGTTCGGACCGGGACGGTTCGCGGCCCTTCTTCTGGTCGGGGCGGTCATCGGCTGGTCGGCCCGTGACGTCACCGCTCCGACGCCCGCAGCACCGGAAGCCTCCTTGACCTTCGTCGACGAGGCGACCGAGGCCCACCGCACGCTGAGCCTCGCCCCGACATTCGCGACCGACGTGGCCGTCGCCGATTTCGGCAAGCTGTCGGAGATGTTCTCCGAGGTGATCGATCCGGCCGCCCTCACCGTCGGGGGACTGGTCCTGACCAAGGTCGACATCGCCTCCACCGACAACGGTCCGGCCGTTCAGTTCCTGTTCTTCGACGCCGAGGCACGCCCGGTCTCGCTGCTGCTTTCCATGAACAGCTCGAGCCTCGCCGCGGTCGGCCTCGGCGACCGCGACACCGTGGTCACCAGCTACAACGATTTCGCGGTGGCCTACGGGCGCCACGACGGCATCGCCTATGCCGTGACCGCCGCATTGCCCGAACGGCGGGTCGGAGAGATCGCCCGTCAGCTCGTCGCCTCAGCCGGATTTTCGCACCGATGACCGTCCTGCCCTTCACCCGGTTCGTTCCGGGCGACTTCCTTCCGTCGTTCCGCGCGCAGTCGCCGGTCAATCCCCGGTTCGAATTCGACGCCGTGGCCGGCCGCAACGTCATCCTGTGCTTCATCGGCAGCGGCAGCCTGCGCCAGTCGGCCCGGGCGGTCGCCACCCTGAGGTCGGTGGAGGCCGGCCTGCACCGCCGCGGGATCCTCATCTACCTGGTCACCGCGGACTCCAACGACCGCACGAACGCCTCCCTTGAGTCGGAGGACCGGCGGACCATGCCGTTCTGGGACCAGGGAAGCGCCATTCACCGGCTCTACGGCATGATGTTCCGGGAGACGGCCGAGGGTCGAACCCGGACCGTGCTGCGCCAGGGCTGCTTCGTCGTCGGCAAGAATCTGCGCCTGACCGAATTCCTGGAGCTCGCGCCGGCCGAAACCTTCGCGGCCCGGCTGCTGGCGGCGGTCGACCGACTGCCCGCCCCCGCACCGCTCGCCCCTGTCGGCGGTCACGCGCCGGTCCTGCAGATCCCCGAGGTGTTCGACCGGGACCTGTGCCGCGACCTGATCGCGGCCTACGACGCCGACGGCGGCGCGCCGAGCGGGGTGATGCGCGACGTGAACGGCATCACCACGGGCTTCTTCGACACCGCCGTCAAACGCCGGCAGGACGCGATGATCACCGATCGCGAGCTGCTGGCGAGGGTCCGCCGCAGCCTGGGCAACCGGGTCGTCGGCGAGATCCGCAAAGTCCACGCCTTCGACGCCTGCCGCATCGAGCGCTTCATCGTCGGCTGCTACGACGCCGGCGACCGCGGCTTCTTCAAGGCGCATCGCGACAACGGCGGGCCCGGCACCGCCCATCGTCGCTTCGCCGTGACGATCAACCTGAACGCCGAGGATTTCGACGGCGGCGAGCTCTGGTTCCCGGAATACGGACCGCACCTGTACAAGCCCGCCACCGGGGCCGCGCTGGTGTTCTCCTGCTCGATGCTGCACGAGGCACGGCCGGTCACCGCGGGTCGCCGCTACGCCTTCCTCCCGTTCCTGTTCGATGTAGCCGCCGCCCGGATCCGGGAAGCGAACCGCGGCCTGCTCAACACCGACATGCACGCGCCCCGGGAAACGCCGGCCGCGTAGGACATGCCCCATGGTCCCGCTCCAACTGTGCCTGGATGCCGACCAACTCGACCGTCAGATCCAGGACATCCGGTCGATCCTGCGCCTGCCGCGGCTGTCCCGCCGGGCACGCGCCGACCTCGGCCATCTGATCGTGCTGCTGACCACCCTGCGGCGGGCGCTGCTGACGGAGGGTGGCTGATCCGCCCGAACGCGCCGGGTCAGTCCTCGGCGGCCGGCAGCCGGAGGATGAAACGGGCGCCGAGTGGTCGGCCGGAGGGGCTCTTCCGGTTCTCGGCGCGGATCGAGCCCTCGTGGGCCTCGACGATCTGACGCGAGATCGACAGGCCCAGGCCGGAATGGGTACCGAACTTCTCGCCCTCCGGCCGTTCGGAATAGAACCGGTCGAACACCGCCTCGAGCTTGCCCTCCGGCAGGCCCGGTCCGTCGTCCTCGACGGCAATCACCACGTCGCCGCCTTCGCGGTGGGCGCGCAGACGCACGGTGCCGTCCGCCGGCGAGAAACTGACCGCGTTCTCGATCAGGTTGCGCAGAACCTGCACCAGCCGGCCTTCGTGACCGCTGACCGCCAGGCGTTCCGGGTCGGCGAGTTCGGCATGCACCTGCGGACCGCCACGGTCCTCCCGGGCGGCGCCATAGACGTCGGCCAGGGTGCCCAGCAGGCCGCCGATGTCGACGCGCTCCTCCTCCTCGCGGCTGATCTCGGCGGCGATGCGCGACGCCGAGGAGATATCGGTGATCAGCCGGTTCAGCCGCTCGACGTCATCGACGATCACCGCCAGCAGCCGGCGCTGGCGTTCCGGATCCTCGATCCGCGACGCGGTCTCGACCGCGCTGCGCAGGGAGGTCAGCGGATTCTTGATCTCGTGCGCGACGTCGGCGGCGAACCCCTCGATGGCGTCGAGCCGCCGCCACAGCTCCTCGGTCATCGCCCGGATCGAGCGAGAGAGATCGCCGATCTCGTCCCTACGACCGCCGAAGTCGGGGATGTCCATGCGCCGGTGGCGGTTGCTGCGCACCTGCTCGGCGGCGTGGGCGAGGCGCTGGATCGGTCGGGTGATCGTACCGGCCAGATAGAGCGACAGCAGGACCGTGACCAGCAGCGTGAAGGCGAAGATGCTCAGGATCTCGAACCGCACCTCGCGCACGGCGGTATCGATCTCGTCGCCGGCCAGCGACAGCATCAGGGCGCCGAGCACCTGCTTGTAGCGTTGCACCGGAACCGCCGTTGACAGGATCAACCGCCCGTCCTCGGTCTTGCGCACCGCCCGGCCCGAGATGCCGTCCAGCGCCGCCGTCACCTCCTCCAGCGGCCCCGCCCCCGGCCGGTGATCGTGCCAGACCGGAAGCTGGCCGCGTCTCGGCAGCCAGTTGACCATGGCCTCGTAGAGTTCGATCGCCAGGCGGGCGAGCGGTTCGTTCTCCATCGGCGGCGGCAGCGGCACGATCCGGACCGTGCCGGCCGGCCCGGACAGCCGACGGCTGTCGGCCATGAGCAGGCCGCTCGGGTGGTACACCCGCAGCCGCGACGAGGTGACGACGGAGAGACGGCGGACGATGCGCTGCACCCGAACCGGATCCAGTCCCTCGTCCTTGATCACATTCGGCTCGACCCCGAGTTCGCCGATCGCCCGGGCGATCACTTCGGCCTGGCGCGTCAGGGCGTCGAGTTCGCCGCGGATCAGTGCGTTCTGATAGCGGTCGAGATAGAGCACGCCGACGAATAGAATGGCGATCGACACCAAGTTGATCGCGAGGATCCGCGCGGTCAGCCCCGACACCGACGGCCAGCGCAGCCCGAGCAGAGAGCGGCGCCGGCGCTCGCCTCGGCGGGCGCGCGGCGTCACCTGGACGTGATCACCCGGATCAGCCCTCAACCGGTCGCGCTCCGTCGATGCCATGCCTGCCCCCCGGCGCCCCTGTCCGCCGGCTCACTCGCGATACCGGTAGCCGACGCCGTACAGGGTCTCGATCTTCGAGAACTGGTCATCGGCGGACTTGAACTTCTTGCGGATCCGCTTGATGTGACTGTCGATGGTGCGGTCGTCGACATAGACGTTGTCGCCATAGGCGGCGTCCATCAGCTGGTCCCGGCTCTTCACGTGGCCGGGCCGCACGGCCAGCGCCCGCAGGATCAGGAACTCGGTCACCGTCAGCGGCACCGGGCTGCCGGCCCAGCTGCAGATGTGTCGCGCCCCGTCCAGCACCAGTTCGCCGCGCACGAGCGGCGCCTCGGACTGCGGATTGAACTCGTCCTGGGCCAGATCCTGGCGGCGCAGCAGCGCCCGGATCCGTTCGATCAGCAGGCGCTGGGAGAACGGCTTGCGGATGTAGTCGTCGGCGCCCATGCGGAGGCCGAGCACCTCGTCCACCTCGTCGTCCTTCGAGGTGAGGAAGATGACCGGCAGGGTCGAAGATTTGCGCAGGCGCTGCAGCAGCTCCATCCCGTCCAGCCGCGGCATCTTGATGTCCAGCACCGCCAGATCGACCGGGCGCTGATTCAGGCCGCGCAGGGCCTCCTCCCCGTCCTTGTAGGTGTGCACGTGGAAGCCCTCGGACTCCAGCGCCATGGATACCGAGGTGAGGATGTTCTGGTCGTCGTCGACCAGCGCAATCGTGTTCGTCATGTTCCGCCCCTTTCCCGCAACGTCTCGTCGCCAGAATTCGGGTTTGTTCCCCCATTCCGGCATAGGCTTGGCGGCAATGGGGCAAGATCGGCGGGCGCCGTCACGAACCTGCCGCATTCTCGGCCGCGCCCGCCCCGTGTATAGCATGGGTATGAGCGAACACGACGCCAAGTCGCCGGCCGCATCGGTCCGACGCCTGCTTCGCGGCTCCGACCGCGCGACGCTTGCGACGCTGCAGCGGCCGGACGCCGACGGTCCGACCGGCTGGCCCTACGCCTCGCTGGTGCTGCTGGCGGTGGATCACGACGGCGCGCCGGTGCTGCTGATCTCGACGCTCGCGGAGCACACCCGCAACCTGCAGGCCGACCCGCGTGCCAGCCTGCTCCTCGATGGCACCGCCGGTCTCGACGAACCGCTGACCGGCGCCCGCGCGACGGTGATTGGCCGGTTGGAGCGGACCGACGATCCCGAGGCCCGTCGCCGCTTTCTCGCCCGCCATCCGTCGGCCGCGATGTATGCCGGGTTCAAGGACTTCGGCGTGTGGCGCATGACGGTCGAACGCGCCCACCTGGTCGCCGGGTTCGGCGACATCCACTGGGTCGACGCCGCCGACCTGTCGGGCCCCGCCGCGCCGGCGCTGGCGGCGCGGGAAGCCGACGTGGTCGAGCACATGAACGACGACCACGCCGACGCCATCGCGCTCTACGCGCGGGTGCTGCTCGGCCTCGACGGCGACGGCTGGGTCATGACCGGCGTCGATGCCGAGGGCGCCGACCTCCGCCTCGGTGGCCGGGTCGCACGCCTGCCCTTCGACAAGCCGATCGCGGACGCCGACGGTGCGCGGGTCGAACTGGTCCGCCTGGTCAAGCGGGCGCGGGAAGTCGAGTCGGGTTAGGGCGTGCCCGCACAGCCGATCACTGTCGCTCGGCGCCGATATGAGTAAGGCCCGTCGGAAAACTGCCATCCGACGCCAGAGACGGAGGACCTGCCCGGGCAGAGCGTCGCCTCCCCTGCCTACCCATAAAGCGTTAACAACCCGCTGGTCCTGAGTCCTGAAACCCGCCGAATTCGGGGATTTCTTGAATCGGAGTGGATTAATCCGTATATTGACGGTTGGAGACTGACCGATGCTGCAACCTGTTCTGACACCGTCACCCACGAATGCAGTCCCGAATGCGGGACTGGTGGTGCCGCGTCCTGTGCAGCAGGAACAGTCCTCAAGCGCCACCCGCAACCTCACCTCCAACCCGGTTCGCCAGAACTCCCAGAGCGAGGAGGCCGGCGCCGACAGCGAGGAGGATCGCGAGCAGCGGGTCGATGGCGGTCGCGTGGTGACCTCCCTGACCCGCGGAAGCCAAGGCGGTCGGGGCGAGTTCGTCGACATCTTCGTCTGATCGGAAGCCGGCATCGATGCGGCGCCGTACCCTGCGCGGGTAGCCGTCCGTAGGTTTTCCGTCGCAAATCCAGTGCTCCGTGTTGCAGAGACCTGGCGGTGCGGCCACACTTTGCCGATGAGCGACATCTCCTCCCCCGGCCCGCAGGGCCCCGTCAGCCGCCGCGTGCCGCAGGGCGACAACCGCGAGCGGCTGGTGTGCGACGATTGCGGCTTCATCAACTACGTGAACCCGAAGATCGTCGTCGGCTCGGTGGTGACGCTGGGCGACCGGTTCCTGCTGTGCCGCCGGGCGATCGATCCGCGCGACGGCTACTGGACCATACCGGCCGGCTTCATGGAGGAGCGCGAGACGACCGCCGAAGGCGCGATGCGCGAGGCCTGGGAGGAGGCCTACGCCCGGATCGAGATCGACGCGCTGCTCGGCATCTACAACATCCCGCGGATCAGCCAGGTGCAGATGATCTACCGCGCGCGTCTGATAGATCCCGACGTCCGCGCCGGCGAGGAGACACGCGAGGTGGGGCTGTTCACCTGGGACGAGATCCCTTGGGACGATCTTGCGTTCCCCAGCGTACACTGGGCGCTCGACCACTGGCGACAGACCCGCGACAGATCGGACTTCGCCGCCTTCCCCGAGCCTGTTCAGGGCCTCTGAGCCCCTCTGGAGTGCTGCAATGCATCGCATCGTCGTCGTCGGAGCGGGCCTGATCGGCGCCGCCGCCGCCCGGCACCTGACCCGCATGGGCGAGGACGTCGCCCTGATCGCCCCGGAGGAGCCGACGGACCGGCAGTCCCATGCCGGCGTCTTCGCCAGTCACTACGACGAGGGGCGGATCACCCGGATCCTAGACCCCGACCCGGCCTGGGGCCTTACCGCCGCCCGCTCGATCGCCCGTTACGGCGAGATCGAGGCCAACAGCGGCATCGCCTTCTTCGAGCCGGTCGGGTTCCTCAACTTCGCACCCGGCGACGGTGACCGGCTGCCCGCGGCCGACGCCGTCGGCAGGGCGAACGGCGCCCGCTTCGACAGCCTCGATACAGGCCAACTGCGCGCCAGATTTCCCTATCTGCGCTTTGCCGACGGCGTGGCCGGACTGCACGAACACGACACCGCCGGATACGTCAGCCCGCGTCGGCTCGCCGCCGCCCAGACCGAAGCGGCACGGCGGGGCGGCGCCACCCTGGTCCGGGCCCCGGCAACCCGCGTGACGGCGACCGCCGGCGGCGTCGAGGTCGAGACGGCCGAGGGCACGGTCCGGGGCGAGCGCGTTCTGGTCGCCGCCGGCGGCTTCACCAACGCCTGGGGACTGGTGCCCAAGCCTCTCGACCTGACGGTCTATGCCCGGACCGTCGTGCTGATCCGGGTCGAGGGCGAAGTGCTGGAAGAGCTGAAGGACATGCCGTCGCTGGTGGGCGCCGGCGCCTACCTCCTGCCGCCGATCCGGTACCCGGACGGCCACGCCTACCTGAAGATCGGGGTCGGTACGGACGAGGACGCCCGACTGCGGACGGCTGGAGACCTGGACCGCTGGTTCAAGAGCGGTGGGTCGGCCGAGAACCGGGCGGAGTTCCTGGAGATCGTCGCCGGGCTGATCCCCTCGCTCGCCGGCGTCGAGGCGGTCCATACCGACACCTGCGTGACCAGCTACTCGCCGCACGGCCTGCCGATGATTGACTGGGTCGACGACGGGGGGCGGATCGCCGTGGCCGTCGCCGGCAACGGCAAGGGCGCCAAGTCGTCGGACGACTGGGGCTATGCCGGCGCGCTCCTGGTGTCCGGGCGCGACTGGGATCATCCGATCGCCCGGGACCGGCTCGCAGTCGCTTTCGCCTAAGCGGCGTCGAGGCGGCGGCGGCGCGGACGCGATGGCGAGGCGGGCCTCGCGTCCTCCGCGTCGAACACCTCTCGACACACCGGCGTGAGCCCCCCTCGCGCGGGGCTCCCGTCGCGGCGATGATGCGGTGTTCCAACCGCGAGGTCCGCAATGACGCGCGCCACCGCCTTTGTCGCCCTGCTCTTCGCGCTGATCGTCGCGCCGGCCGCCCACGGCCAGGGCGCGATCGAGGAACTCGGCAGCGACCGCACCTCCCGGCTGCACGCCTTCGCGGTGTTCGGCCCGCCCGACGTCCGGCGCACCGCGGTGGCGGAGATCGTCGAGGCCGGGGACCGAAGCGCGATTTCCACACTGATTCTGGCGCTACGCTACCGCCAGGACGGGCAGGAGCACACGATCCGCGCGCTTCAGGCCCTGACCGGCAGCAAGGCGGAAACCTGGTTCGACGTCATGCTCTGGCAGGAACGCCACCCGGAGGTCGTTCCGCACCCGAGCTACCGTCACATCAAGCTGGCGCTGTACGAACGGATCGACCCGGCGTTCCGACGCTTCCTCTCCGGCGAGCGCGGACGGCGCGACGCCATGGACATCCGTCTGGAGGAGATCGTCTGGGGCGGGGTCCGGGTGGATGGCATCCCATCGCTCGACAACCCGGATCTGGTCGCGGCGGACCACGAGGACGCGGCCTACCTGCTCGACAGCGACCTGGTCTTCGGGGTCGAGATCGAGGGCGACGCGCGGGCCTATCCGCTGCGGATCCTGGGCTGGCACGAGATGTTCAACGACGTGATCGGCGGCGTACCGGTGGCGCTGGCCTACTGCACGCTCTGTGGTGCCGGCATCCTGTACGAGACCCGGGTAGAGGGACGGGACACGCCGTTCCGCTTCGGCTCCTCCGGCTTCCTCTACCGTTCGAACAAGCTGATGTTCGACCGGGAGACCGACAGTCTGTGGAACCAGTTCACCGGGGAGCCGGTGTCCGGCCCGCTGCGCGGCAGCGGAATCGCCCTGAAGGTTCGCCCGGTGACGATCGCCAGCTGGTCCGACTGGCGACGCGCCAATCCCGACACCCGCGTCCTCACCCTGCACACCGGACACGAGCGCGACTACGGCTCCGGCGTCGTCTACCGCGACTACTTCGCCAGTCCGGACCTGATGTTCCCGGCGTACACCGCGACGGTCGGCGGCCTTTCGGCCAAGGACTACGTCTACGGCATCCGCACCGCCGGCGGATCGCGGGCTTGGCCCCTCGCTGCGTTCGCCGATGCGCGGGTTATCAACGACAGCGTCGGCCTGAGCGAGGTGGTACTGATCGGCGATCCGGGCACCCGGACGGTGCGCGCCTTCCGCCGCGACGGCCGGACGTTTGCCGCGACGGATCGCGCGGGCGTGATGCGCGACGACACGGGGGACTGGCTCATCGGAGAGGACGCGCTGGTCGGACCCGATGGCGAGCGTCTGCCCCGGCTTCCGGGCCATGTCGCCTACTGGTTCGCCTGGAACAGCTATCTCGGGGCCGAGAGCTCGGTGTACGGGGTGTCGGACTGAGGCCGCGGCCTATCCGCAGGTCGGACAGTCCAGGCGCCGGCGATAGCGGATCTCCTGCACCGACATCTCCAGCGCGTCCCATAGAACCAGCCGTCCGGCCAGCGGAGTGCCGAGCCCGAGTAGCAGCTTCAGGGTCTCGGTCGCCTGCATCGTGCCGATGACACCGGCGACGGCGCCCAGGATCCCCGCTTCCTCGCAGCGCGGGGTCAGTTCCGGGTCCGGTGCCTGCGGAAACAGGCAGCGGTAGCAGGGCTGGTCCGCCCCCGGCAGGATGGTCGTGAGCTGCCCCTCGAAGCGGGACAGCGCGCCGGCGACCAGCGGCACACCGGCGGTCCGGCAGGCATCGTTCAGGGCGTAGCGGGTGGCGAAGTTGTCGGATCCGTCGACCACCGCGTCGGCACCGGCGACGATCGCCGCGGCGTTTGCTTCAGTCAGACGCTCGGCCACCTTCTCGACCCTGATGCCGGGATTGACCCTCGCCAGGGTCTCGGCGGCGGAGTCGACCTTGGCCCGGCCGACGGCGTCGGTCATGTGCACGACCTGGCGCTGCAGGTTGGTCAGGTCGACCTCATCATCGTCGACCAGGACCAGCGTGCCGACCCCGGCGGCGGCGAGGTACAGCGACACCGGCGCGCCGAGCCCGCCGGCACCGATCACGACGACCCGGGCGGCGAGCAGCCGCGCCTGCCCTTCCTCACCGACCTCGTCGAGGATCAGGTGACGGGCATAGCGGTGGAATTCGGCCTCGCTGAGCTCACGCATGACGCTGTTCTACTCCGAGATTCGGTCGCTCGCCATTCACGTCTGCGGACCGGGCCGCGGCGGGCCGGCCCCGACGCCGAACGGACATCGTCATTTCCACGGCTTCACCGTCCCCTCCCACCGTGGCACGCTCGCGGAAAAACTTGAGGGAGGAACCATGGAGTTCCAGCATGCGCAATCCGTGCTCGATCTGCGGGCGCGGATCGAGGCCTTCATGGCCGAGCACGTCTATCCGAATGAGGCGCGCTACTACGCCGAGACTGCCGAGCTCGGCCCGTGGCAGGTGCAGCCCGTCGTCGAGGAACTGAAGCCGAAGGCGAAGGCGGCCGGGCTGTGGAACCTGTTCCTGCCGGAGAGCGAGTACGGCGCCGGCCTTTCTAACCTGGACTACGCGCCACTGTGCGAGGTGATGGGCCGGTCGCCCCTGGCGCCGGAGGTGTTCAACTGCGCCGCCCCCGATACCGGCAACATGGAGGTCCTGGTCCGCTACGGCACCGAGGAGCAGAAGAAGCGCTGGCTGGAGCCGCTGCTGGCCGGGGAAATCCGTTCCTCCTTCGCCATGACCGAGCCGGCGGTCGCCTCCTCCGACGCCACCAACATCGAGAGCTCGATCCGGCGCGACGGCGACGAATACGTCATCAACGGGCGCAAGTGGTACACCACCGGCGCCACCGATCCGCGCTGCCAGATCATGATCTTCATGGGCAAGTCGGACCCGGACAATCCGGACCGGCACAGGCAGCAGTCGATGATCCTGGTGCCCAAGGACACGCCGGGCGTCACCGTGATCCGGCCGATCCCGGTCTTCGGTTTCTACGCCGTGCCCGACCGCGCCTCCGAGGTCGATTTCACCGACGTGCGGGTGCCGGCCAGCAACATGCTGCTGGGCGAGGGGCGCGGCTTCGAGATCGCCCAGGGCCGCCTCGGCCCCGGCCGCATCCACCATTGCATGCGCCTGATCGGCCTGGCGGAGCGGACCCTGGAGAAGATGTGCCGCCGGGCCGAACAGCGGGTGACCTTCGGCACGCCGGTCGCGCAGCAGACCGTGACGCTGGAGCGCATCGCCGAGGCCCGCATCCTGATCGAGCAGTCGCGGCTGCTGACCCTCAAGGCCGCCTGGATGATGGACACGGTCGGCAACAAGGAGGCGCGGGCCGAGATCGCGATGATCAAGGTCGCGGTGCCGAACATGGCCTGCCAGGTGATCGACTGGGCGATCCAGGCTTTCGGCGGCGCCGGCACCAGCAACGATTACGGCCTCGCCTCGGCCTATGCGACGGCCCGGCTGCTGCGGCTGGCCGACGGACCGGATGAGGTTCACCGCAATCAGATCGGCCGCCTTGAGCTGCGCCGGCACCGCGAGCCCGGCAACCTGGACCGCGGCTCCAGCGATGTCGGCCCACGCCGCGCCGCGCCGGGAGAGGGCCCGTGGCCGGCGCCGTAAACCCGGCACCCCAGGACCGGTTCTGGGACGGCCGTATCGGCGCGACGCGGGTCGAGACCCATTACGACGGGCGGGAGGTCCGCTGCTACGCCGAACGTCCGGCCGACCTGGCGGCGATGGTGCACGGTCTCGTCGCCCGATACCCGGAGCGCGACGCCGTGGTCGCCGGCGATGTCCGGCTGTCCTTCGCCGACCTGGACGACCGGGTCGGTCGGATCGCCGGCGGGCTCGCAGCGCTCGGCGCCGGGTCCGGGGACCGGGTGGCGCTGCTGCTGGATAACGGCTGGGAGTTCGTCGCCGCGCTGCTGGCCTGCAACCGTCTGGGTGCGATCTGTGTGCCCATCGGCATCCGCCAGCGCCGGGCCGAGCTTGAGTTTCTGCTCAACGATTGCGGTGCCGTGGTGCTCATCCACGCGGCGGAACTGGCGGCGAACGTACCGCCATCGGGTGAAGTGCCGGATCTTCGCCACCGGTTCGCGGTCGGCGGGGTGGTCGAAGGCACTCAACCGTTCGACGTCCTGCTCGCCGGCGGTTCGGCGGAAACCGAGGCCGAGATCGACGCGGAGGACGTCGCCGTCATCCTCTACACGTCCGGAACCACGGGACGTCCGAAGGGCGCGATGCTGACCCATTTCGGCATCATCCAGTCGTCGCTCGCCTTCTCGCGCTGCCTCTCCTTCACCGAGCGCGAGCGTTCGCTGGCGGCGATCCCCCTCAGCCATGTGAGCGGATTGGTCGGGATCTTCTATTCGACCCTGATCGCCGGCGGCGCGCTCGTGGCCATGCGGGCCGGCTACAAGGTGCCACAGCTGCTTGAGACCGCCGCGCGGGAGCGGGTCACCTACACGATCATGGTGCCCGCCCTGTACACGCTCGCGGTGATGCAGCCGGACCTGGCAAGCCACGACCTGTCGGCCTGGCGCGTCGGATGCTTCGGCGGGGCGCCGATGCCGGAGGCGACCATCGCCAAGCTCGACCGCCTGCTGCCGAACCTGGTGCTGGTCAACGCCTACGGGGCGACCGAGACGACCTCGCCGACCACGATCATGCCGCCGGGGCTGAACCCGGACCATCCAGACAGCGTCGGCCAGATCGTTCCCTGCGGCCGGGTCGAGATCCGTGGCGAGGACGGGAAGATCCTGGCGCCGGGCGAGACCGGCGAGCTGTGGATCTCCGGGCCGATGGTGGTGCCGGGCTACTGGAACCGGGAGGAGGCCAACCGCGAGGCCTTCGTCGACGGCGCCTGGCGCTCCGGCGATATCGGCACGGTCGATGCCGACGGCTTCGTGAAGGTGTTCGACCGGGTCAAGGACATGATCAACCGCGCCGGCTTCAAGGTGTTCAGCGCCGAGGTCGAGAACGTGCTGAACCACCATCCCGACATCGTCGAGGTGGCGGTGATCGGCCGACCCGACCCGGTCCTCGGCGAGCGGGTGCACGCCTTCGTCCACCTGACCGCCGGCAGTACGTCGGATGCCGAAGCGATCCGCGCCTATGCCGCCGAACGTCTCGCCGATTACAAGGTGCCGGAGGGGGTGACGCTGACGGCGGACCCGCTGCCGCGCAACGCCAACGGCAAGATCCAGAAACCCGCCCTGCGCGCACAACTCACGGAATCCGCCCGATGACCGCTTCCCAAGCCGCCCGACTTCGCTCTCTGATCGCGTCCGGCGAGATCGTCATGGCGCCCGGAGCGCCCGATTCCATCTCCGCCCGGGTCATCGAGCGGGCCGGGTTCCCGGCGATCTACATGACCGGGTTCGGTGCCACCGCCAGCCGCCTCGGCGCGCCGGACATCGGTCTTCTGACCCAGACCGAAATGACCGAGCACGCCCGCAACATGGCCCGCGCCGTCAACATCCCGATCATCGCCGACGCCGACACCGGCTATGGCGGCCCGTCCAACATCCAGCGCACGGTGCGCGAATACGTCCAGGCGGGAGTGGCGGCGATCCATCTGGAGGATCAGGTGGCGCCGAAGCGTTGCGGCCAGCTCGCCGGCATCCGCCTGATCGACGCCGAGGAGAATGCCAGGCGGCTGGCCTGCGCCGTCGAGGCACGAGGGGACGACGACCTGCTCGTCATCGGCCGGACCGACGCCATCGGATCGCTCGGCCCCGAGGAGGCGATCCGCCGCGCCCTGCTCTACCGGGAGGCCGGGGTCGATCTGGTTTTCGTCGACGGCATCAAGACCGTCGCCGAGGTCGAGGCGGTCGCCAGGGGCATCGAAGGCCCGAAGGTGGTCTCCATCGTCGACGGCAACGAGACGGTCAGGCTGACGGCGGCCGACCTTCAGGCGATGGGATTCTCGGTGGTCCTCTACGCCGTGACCGCGCTGTTCTCGGCCACCAAGGCGGTCGCCGAGGCCATGGCCGCCCTGAAGCGCGACGGGACCCCGGCGGGCGCCGGGCCGCAGCACTCCTACGCCGAGTACTGCGCCTTGGCTGACCTGCCGTTCCACCAGGACCTCGACGACCGGTTCGGCGCGTAGAGTGTCCGGCGGCCACGGATGGGGGATGTCGGCTATTTCACCGACGAGTACGACGTCGGTTGCAGGAACTGGCTGGAGAGAGAGCTCAGAAGCGGGCCGTTCTTCTCGGTCTCGGCGCGGGCGGCGATCCACTCCGGATCGCTCTGGAAAGCGTTCCATTTCTGCTCGCGCTCGGCCAGCGACTCCCAGGCCAGCATGTAGGTCAGGTCGGCGTTCGACTCGCCAACCAGCGTGGTCCAGAACCCGGCCTGTCGGATCCCGTGCTTCTCCCAGATCTTCAGCGTGATGGTCTCGAAGCGCTTGTTCAGGTCCGGCAGCCGGCCGGGCATGGCGTGATAGACGCGCAGTTCATAGATCACGGGGGTTCCTTCCCACTTCTGGATTGACGAAGGCGGCCAGAATAGCGGTGTCCGCGCGGCGCGCCACCGGGGCAATGACGCCCTCTCGGCATGGGTGTCGGCGCCTCTTATGCTTTGTATACAATCAGAATTTCCGCATGCTATCGTTTTCGTGATCGCCAACCTGCGCAGATCGGTTTGCGAAGAACCGGGCTGCGACGAACCAACCTGCCAAGAAGAGGAATGAAGGTCGAGATGTCGGACCAATCGGTATGGGGCGCCGAGCTCTACGACACGCTGGTGGAAGGCGGCGTGTCGATCTTCGCCTATGTGCCCGACGGCGGGCACAAGGTGATGATCCAGAAATCGCTGGAGGACGATCGGGTCCACTCCATTCCCCTCACCACCGAGGAGGAGGGAGTCGCGCTGACCGCCGGAGCGGATCTCGGTGGCAAGCAGGCGGTGCTGCTGATGCAGTCCAGCGGCACCGGCAACTGCATCAACATGCTGTCGCTGCAGGCGAACGGCGGGTTTCCGTTCCTCGCCATCATCACCATGCGCGGCACCTACGGCGAGCAGAACGCCTGGCAGGTGCCGATGGGCCGGGCGGTTAAGCCCTGTCTCGAGGCCATCGGCGTGCACGTCATCGAGGTCGAACGCGAGGACGAGCTGAAGGGGGCGGCGACGGCCGCCATGAACATGGCGTTCAAGTCTGATTGCGCGGTCGCTCTGCTGCTGACCCAGAAGTTCATCGGCGCCAAGGCGTTCTGAGGGGGACCGGACATGACCGAAGAGATCCAGATCACCGGTTCCAACCAGCGCATGGACCGTGCCCAGGTGGTGCCGGCCATCATCGGGAACCACCGCGATTTCCTGATCGTCGCCGGCCTCGCGGGCACCGCTCAGGACATGTACGCGATCGAGGCCGACGCCGATAACTGCTTCCTGCTCGGCGGGGCGATGGGCGCGTCGGTGTCCATGGGCCTCGGCTTGGCGCTGGCGCAGCCGGACAAGCACGTCCTGGTGATGTGCGGCGACGGCGAGCTGCTGATGAATGTCGGCGCGCTGGCCACCGTCATGGGGTCCGGCGTGACCAACATGTCGATCCTCTGCGTCGACAACGAGCGCTACGGCGAGACCGGCAACCAGATCACCCACACCTCCATGGGCACCGACCTGGCGCTGACCGCCAAGGGGCTGGGCATCAGGAACGTGATGACCGTGACCGCGCCGGACCAGATCGAGGCGGGCCGCCAGGAGCTGCGCCGGGCCGACGGGCCGACCTTCGTCTACCTGAAGATCAGCGACGCCAAGCCGCCGAAGCAGAACTCGCGGAACTTCAACGCCGCCGACCGCCGCATCGCCTTCCGCCGCGCACAGCTGGGGCATCTATGAGCGACCCGAGAACCGTCGCCGTCACCGGAGCCTCGCGCGGCCTCGGGGCGGCCATGGCGCTGGAGCTGGCGGCGCGGGGCCTCACCGTCGGCTGTCTCTCGCGCAAGGGGATCGGCCCGGAGGAGGAGCCGGTACCGGCGGAGCTGGCCGGCCGCATGGTCAACCTCGCCTGCGACGTGAACGATCCGGAATCCGGGGCGGCGGCTTTGAAGGCGCTGGCGGAGAAGACCGGCGGGCTGCACGCCCTGGTGAACAACGCGGGCATCCACAAGGAGGGCCGCAGCGAGAGCTTCTCGCCGGACGACTTCTCCGAGGTGCTGAACACCAACGCGGTCGGCCTGTTCGCTATGTGCCAGGCCGCCTACCCGCACATGATCGAGGGCGGCGGCGGGGTGATCGTCAATATCGGCTCGCACTACGACAAGATCGGCGTGAAATACACGGCGGCCTATTGCGCGTCGAAGGCGGCGGTCGGCGCCATCACCCGATGCCTGGCGGTGGAGTGGGCACGCAAGGGCATCCGCGTGGTCGACGTCGCCCCCGGCTTCACGCTCACCAACCTGAACCGCGGTCACATGGACAACGAACGGTTCCGCTCCTTCATCGAGAAGGCGATCCCCCGCGGCACGCCGGGCGAGGCCTGGGAGGTGGCGAAGTTCGTCGGTTCCATCGTCGCCGACGACATCCCGTTCCTGAACGGCGAGACCTTCTACATCGACGGCGGCCAGGCCATCGCCAACTGATCGCAAGGCCCCGGTGACCGCGTGGTCTCTCCGGGGCCTATCGATCCGGCCGGGTCGATGACCGTGCTCAGAGACCGGCGAGCACCGTCTCCCGCAGAAACGCGGTCGCCACCACGGCGGCGGCAAGGGTGACGAAGCCGAATGCGATCGCACCCGCACCGGCGCCGAAGAACTGGCTCAGTCCATCAAATCCACTATGTCTCATTTTCCTGGATCCTTCTTCCGTCCAAGGCGCACGCCGCGCTCTCGGCGCGCATCTAGGGCCGTGGCGGTTGGCAGACAATTTTTTTCAGCCAATGCCGACCGCATATCAGGGCTGCGATAATCGAAGAGCTCATCGCCCGCGACCACGCCGGCACCATCCCGCTCCCGAACCGCGGGATCTTCTGCATCGACGGCGCGCTGGTGGTCACGAGCAGAGCAGGGATGACAGGCCTAGAGGCTCTCGCCCCCGCCCCCGCTTCGCGCTACCTTCCCGGCCATGACGCTGAGCAACAGACGCATTCTCCTGATCGTCGGCGGCGGGATCGCCGCCTACAAGGCGCTCGACCTGACCCGCCGCCTGCGCAAGCGCGGGGCAGCGGTGCGCGCGGTGCTGACCAAGGCGGGGGAGCAGTTCGTCACCCCGCTGTCGCTCTCCGCGCTGACCGAGGACAAGGTCTATACCGACCTCTTCGACCTCACCGACGAGGCGGAGATGGGGCATATTCAACTCTCGCGCTCGGCCGACCTCATCGTGGTCGCCCCGGCCACCGCCGACCTGATGGCGAAGATGGCCAACGGGCTCTGCGGCGACCTCGCCTCGACCCTGCTGCTGGCGACCGATACCGACGTGCTGGTCGCCCCGGCGATGAACGTGCGCATGTGGGACCATCCGGCCACGCAAGCGAATCTGGCGACCCTGACGGCGCGCGGCGTGCGCGTGGTCGGGCCGAACGAGGGCAACATGGCCTGCGGTGAGTACGGCTTCGGGCGCATGGCCGAACCGCTGGAGATCGTCGCCGCCGCCGAGAGCTACTTCGCCGAAAGCACCGGCCCGCTCGCCGGCAGACGCGCCATCGTCACCAGCGGGCCGACCCATGAGCCGATCGACCCGGTCCGCTATATCGCCAACCGCTCCTCCGGCAAGCAGGGCCACGCCATCGCCGCCGCCCTGCGCGCGCTTGGCGCCGAGGTGACCCTGGTCGCCGGCCCGACCCGCGAGCCCGATCCGGCCGGCGTGAAGACCGTGCCGATCGAGAGCGCGCGCGACATGCTGGCGGCCTGCGAGGCGGCGCTGCCCGCCGACATCGTGGTCTGCGCCGCCGCCGTCGCCGACTGGCGGGTGGCGAGCGAGGCGGATCAGAAGCTGAAGAAGGAAGCCGGCGGCATCCCGACCCTGCAGATGACCGAGAACCCGGACATCCTCAAGACCCTGTCACAGTTGCCAGATGGCCGGCCGGCCCTGGTCGTCGGTTTCGCCGCAGAGACCGAGAAGGTGATCGAGCACGCAACGGCGAAGCGGGCACGCAAGGGCTGCGACTGGATCGTCGCCAATGACGTCTCCCCCGCCACCGGCACCTTCGGCGGCGACGCCAATACCGTCCACCTGGTGACAGCCGATGGCGCCGAGGACTGGCCGGCCATGAGCAAGGCCGACGTCGGCAAGCGCCTGGCCCAACGGATCGCGGATCACTTCACATGAGCGTTCCCGTCCGGATCACCCGCCTGTCCAACGGCGCCGGTCTGCCGCTGCCGGCATACGAGACCGAGGGCTCGGCGGGCATGGACCTGCGCGCCGCCATCGACGCGCCGGTCACCCTGGCGCCGATGGAGCGCTTCGCTTTCCCGTCCGGCATCGCCATTGCCCTGCCTCCGGGCTACGAGGCGCAGGTGCGGGCGCGGTCCGGCCTCGCCCTGCGCTCCGGCATCGCCTGCGTCAATGCGCCGGGCACGGTCGACAGCGATTATCGAGGGGAGATCAAGGTCATTCTGGTCAACCTCGGCCGGGAGTCGGTGACCGTCGCGCGCGGCGACCGCATCGCCCAACTCGTCGTCGCCCCGGTGAGCCGCGTCGCCTGGGACGAGACCGAGACCCTGGATGAGACCGGGCGGGGTGCCGGCGGCTTCGGGTCGACGGGACGGTAGGTCCGGGCCGCCAGGCAAAGCGCGCCCGATCGGCGTCACACCCGGTTCAGCAGCCTCGCCCGAATGGTTCCGGGCAGCGCGCGGATCTGCTCCAGGAGATCCACCCCGTTCTCGACCTCACCGCCGACATCGAGGACCACGTAACCGATCTGGCCGTCGGTCTGATAGTACTGGGCGACGATGTTGAGGCCGTGGCCGGCGAACAGGTCGTTCAGCCGGCCGAGTTCGCCCGGCTCGTTGCGCTGCACCTGGATGAAGCGGGTCACCAGGGTACCCTTGGGCAGCTGTACCTCGGGGAAGTTCACGGCGCCGTTGGTCGAGCCGACATCGGAATACTCGACGAACTTGCGCGCCACCTCGTCGCCGATCCGCTCCTGCGCCTCTTCGGTCGAGCCACCGACATGCGGGGTGAGGATGACGTTGTCGAGGCCGCGCAGCGCGCTCTCGAAGGTGTCCCTGTTCGATTTCGGCTCGCTGGGGAACACGTCGACCGCCGCCCCGCCGAGATGCCCGTCCTTCAGCGCGTCGGCAAGCGCGTCGATCTCCACCAGGGTGCCGCGCGCGTTGTTGATGAGGAACGCGCCCTTTTTCATGGCCCGGATCTGCGCCGCGCCGAACAGGCCCTTGGTCTCCGGCGTCTCCGGCAGGTGCAGGGAGACGACGTCCGATTTCGCGAGCAGCTCGTCCAGGGACTGGGTCGGCTCGACGTTGCCGTGACTGAGCTTGTCGGTCCGGTCGAAATAGATCACCCGCATACCCATGGCCTCGGCGAGCGCGGCGAGCTGCGTGCCGATATTGCCGTAGCCGACGATGCCCAGCGTCTTGCCGCGCACCTCGCGCGAGCCGATCGCCGTCTTGGCCCAGCGCCCGTCATGGGCGGCGGCCGACTTCTGGAAGGCGCCGCGCATCAGCATGACGATCTCGGCGATTGTCAGCTCGGCAACGGAGCGGGTGTTCGAGAACGGCGCGTTGAACACCGGGATGCCGAGCCGGGTCGCCGCCGGCAGGTCCACCTGGTTGGTTCCGACCGAGAAGCAGCCGACGGCAACCAGCGTACCCGCCGCCTTCAGCACCTCGGCGTTGAGCTGCGTGCGCGAGCGGATGCCGAGCATGTGCACGCCCTGCAGCGCCTCGATCAGTGCGGCCTGATCCAGCGCGCCGGAGACCTCCTGCAGGTTGGTATAGCCGGCGTTCAGCAGCACGTCGCGCGCGGTCGGCGAGATCCCCTCCAGGAGCAGGATGCGGATCTGGTTCTTCGGGCGGGACAGTCCCTTGGCCATCTGGCGGGGTCCGGTGTGGTTGGTGCGAGCGCGCGTCATAACGCAAATGCTGCGCTGCACCAACCCGTCACGCCGTGCGGAACCGCATGGCTGGTCCGCGCGGGCCCGGCTCCTGCGACGCCCGGTCTCCCCCCTGGCGCCCCAGCGCGAACAGCAGGAAGGCGGCGATGGCGATGTGAACGATGTTCCAACCGATGCCGTTCAGGAAGGCCGCCGTATAGCTGAGCGTGAAGTCATAGATCGCCCCCGACATCCAGCCGCCCAGCCCCATGCCGACCAGGGTCGCCGACAGCACCACGCCGACCCGGACGCCGGCCTGGGACGCGGGGAAGAACTGGCGCACGATCAGCGCATAGGTCGGCACGATCCCGCCCTGGGACAGCCCGAACAAGGCGGAGACCACATAGAGCGGCACGAGCCCGTCGAAAGGCAGGAACAGCAGCAGGGCCAGCGTCTGGAGGGTCGAACTGAGCAGCAGCGTCCACAGCGCGCCGATCCGATCGGCCAGCGCGCCGCAGACAAGCCGGCTGACGATGCCGGTGCCCAGCATCAGCGACAGCATCTCGGCGCCGCGCTGGCTGTCGTAGCCGAGCTCGAGACAGTAGGCGACGATATGCACCTGCGGCATGGCCATGGCGATGCAGCAGGCCAAGCCGGCGACGATCAGCAGGCCCTGGAGCACCGGACTCGGCAGCGGTGGCCTGCCGTTGCGCCCCTGGGCCACGACCGGGGCCGGCGCATGGCCGACCGGCGAGCGGCGGCGCAGGGCCAGCGCCATCGGCACGACGGTGACGACGCAGAAGATGGCGATGATCTGGTGGGTCTCGCGCCAGCCGACATCGTGGACCAGGTAGTCGATGATCGGCGGCCAGACCGTGCCGGCGAGGTAGTTGCCGCTGGCGGCGATGGCCACGGCGATGCCGCGCCGGCGCACGAACCAGTGCGAGATGTCGGCCAGCAGCGGCCCGAACGTGACGGCACCGCCCAGCATGCCGATCAGCAGCGCATGCTCGGCGGAGAAGACCCAGATGGTCGGCGCGACGCTGGTGGCGCCGTAGCCGACCCCCAGGGCCACGCCGCCCAGGATCAGCGCCGGCACGATGCCGACCTTGTCCGCCAGCTTGCCCATGAGCACGGTGCCGAGCGCCACACCGATCAGGGTGAAGGTATAGGGCAGCGACGCATCGGCCCGGCTGACGCCGAAATCCGCCTCCACCGCCGGCAACACGACCACCACCGACCACAGGCCGGCGCCGCCGATCATGCTGATCAGCAGACACATGGCCAGCCGTGCCCAGGCGTAGGGGCCGTCGATATCCCCCGGGGCGTCGGAATCGTATCCCGACGACGTGGCGTGACTCATCCCGCCGCCTTGGCCAACGCCCGCTCGACGTACTCCAGACGGTCCTGGCCGTAGAAGTTCTCGCCGTCGACGAAATAGGTCGGCGCGCCGATCACCCCACGGATCACCGCCTCGGTGCAGTTGCGCTCCAGTTCCGCCTGCACCGCCTCGGTCATCGCCTCCTCGATCAGCGCGCGGGGGGCGCCATAACCGGCCTGGGCGACCAGGTCGGCGACCACGTCGGCATCGGCGATGTCCCGGTCGTAGCGCCACAGCGCCTCGAGCACGAGCAGGCTGAGCCGGTTCACATCGCCGGCCTCGCCGCGCAGCGCCGCGCGCTGGCCCGCGATGACGATACCGCTGGGCAGTTCGACGGGGCCCATGTGATGGATCGGCTCCCGCAGGACCTCGACACCGTGGGCCTCGGCACAGCGCAGGGCGTCCACCATGGCGTAGTGGCGCAGCATGGTCGGCCGCTCGCCGAACTGCATGCCGCCGATCGGCGGCATGGTCTTGGACAGCAGGATCGGCCGGTGGACGATGGTCCGCCCGTACTTGGCCGCCAGCGCGTTCAGGCGGGCGGCGCCGATATAGGTGAAGTTCGACCGCGTCGAATAGTAATAGTCGATCGTGCTCATGCCGCAGAGGTTCCGCTTTGGTCAGGGAGGGATACGGCCTCCAGCGGCGGACGTCCGCGGATCATGTCGGACGCCTTCTCGGCGATCATCATGGTCGACGCGTTCAGATTGGCCGACGGCATGGTCGGCATCACGGACGCGTCCACCACACGGATCCCCTCGAGGCCGTGCAGGCGCAGGGTGTCGTCAACCACCGCCAGGTCGTCCCCGGCCGGTCCCATCCGGCAGGTCCCCATCGGGTGGAAGGTGGTGGTGCCTCGGTGACGGGCCGACTCCAGCAGTTCGTCGTCGGTCCGCACCTGAAGACCGGGATAGGTCTCGCCGGCGTTGTAGGGTTCCATCGCCTTAGACGCCATGATCCGCCGCGCCAGCTTCATCGCCGCCAGCAGCACCCGGCGGTCCTCCTCGTGGTCGAGGTAGTTCGGCTGGATCACCGGCGCCTCGAACGGGTCGGCGGTCCGCAGCCGCACGTAGCCCTGACTTTCCGGACGCTGCTGCCAGGAGCCGATGGTCATGCCGGGCTCGGTCTCCAGCGCCGACTGCACGCCCTCGGCATAGGAGGCCGGAGTGAAGGTGAACTGGATATCGCCGAACTCCAGCGCCGGGTCCGAGCGCCAGAAGCCGTAGACCAGGGTCGGGCTGATCGCCAGGATGCCCTTGCGGGTCGTCAGGTATTTCATCACCTCGCCGGCGAGCTTCAGGCCGCGGGCGCGCTCGTTGATGCTGTCGGTGTTCTGGACGCGGTAGGCGAAACGCGGCGCGTAGTGGTCGCGCAGGTTCTCGCCGACACCGGGCAGGGCGTGCCGGACCGCGATGCCATGCTCGGCCAGATGGGTCGGATTGCCGATTCCCGAGAGCTGCAGCAGCTGCGGCGAGTTGTAGGTGCCGCCGGACAGGATCACCTCGCGGTTCGCCGCGACCTCCGTGGGAATGCCGTGGCGCCCGCCCTTGTTGTAGCGCACACCGGTGACCCGCTTGCCGTCCAGCACCAGCGAGGTCGCGTGGGCGTGTGTGATGACGGTCAGGTTCGGGCGCTTCATCGCCGGGCGCAGGAACGCCCTGGCGGCGCTGAGCCGTCGCCCGTTGCGGATCGTACGCTGGGCGTAGTTCACGCCTTCCTGCCGTTCGCCGTTGTAGTCCGGGTTCTTGGGGATTCCCTGCTCGACGCAGCTCTGGATGAAGGCCTCGGTCAGCGGGTGGGACCAGTCGATATCGCTCACCGTAAGCGCGCCGTCGCGGCCGCGGAACGTGCCGTCCCCCTCCCCGACCCGGGCCTCGCTGCGTTTGAAATAGGGCAGAACGTCGGCATACCCCCAGCCCCGGTTGCCCATCTGGGACCAGGTGTTGAAGTCGAGTCTCTGCCCCCGGTTGTAGATGTGACCGTTGATCGAGGACGAACCGCCCAGGGTCTTGCCCCGTGGCGCCTTGATGCTCCGGCCCGCCGTCCAGTGGCTCGGCTCCTGCTCGTAGAGCCAGTTCACCGACGGATCGAGGATCGTCTTCATGAACCCGGCGGGAATGTGGATGAACGGGTGCCAGTCGCTCGGCCCCGCCTCCAGCACGCAGACCGAGGTGCCAGGGTCCTCGCTCAGCCGGTTGGCGAGCACGGAACCGGCCGAGCCGGCGCCGACGATGATGTAGTCGAAGCGATCCATGAAGTGCGTGTCCGAACCGTGAGGCCGTGCCGCGAACGCGGGACGCCGACACTAGCACAGCAGTTCCCCGGGACGGGAGGGGTCAAGCGCCGGCCCCGCGCCCGGATTCGCCGGAACGCGCACGACCGTTTCGGCATCTTCCTCGCTCAGCATGTCCCGGATACGCTCACCCGTTCCCGTGGATCGCTGCAGAGCCTGCCGATGCCCTGTCCCGCCGCCATCATCTTCGACTGCGACGGCGTGCTCGTCGACTCCGAGGCGCTGATCCTGCAGATCGAGATCGACCATCTGGCCCGCGTCGGCCTCGTGTTCGAGCGGAACGATTATGTCAGCCGGTTCATGGGTCTCTCCATGCCGGACTACTACGCCGCCCTGGACGCCCTCAGGCGCGAGAGGTTGGGCGAAGGATTGTCGCGGGAGGCATTCGACCGGTCGGTCGACGAGGCCCAGGCCGCCATCGAGCGGGATCTGGAGGCGATCGTCGGTATCCACGCCCTGGTCGACGCGGTCGACCTGCCGATGGCCGTGGCATCCTCGTCGCTGCCGAGCTCGCTCGACATGAAGCTGCGCAAGACCGACCTGCACAGCCGCTTCGACCCCCACATCTACTCCACCCAGATCGTCGCCAGCGGCAAGCCGGCCCCGGACATCTACCTGCTCGCCGCCGAGCGTCTCGGAGCCGCGCCGGAGCATTGCGCGGTGATCGAGGACAGCGTGAACGGCGTGCGCGGCGCCGTCGCCGCCGGCATGATCGCGTGGGGGTTCACCGGCGGCGGGCATGCCGATCCGGGGCTGGCGGACCGGCTCAGAAGGGCCGGGGCGACGGACGTGTTCGACAGCCATGACGCAATCGGGCAGCGCCTGTCCCGATAGGAGACGGGCGAAAGCAAATAATGATCGGGAGGAACGGAATGGCCGAGGACAGGGACGACATCGCGACGGTCGATGTCGCGATCGTGGGCGCCGGGTTCGCCGGCATGTACATGCTGCACCGGGTCCGCGGCATGGGGCTGGAGGCGGTGGTGTTCGAGACCGGCGACGGGGTCGGCGGCACCTGGTACTGGAACCGCTATCCCGGCGCGCGCTGCGACGTGGAGAGCATGGAGTACTCCTACCAGTTCGACGACGCCCTGCAGCAGGACTGGTCCTGGTCCGAGCGCTACGCCGCCCAGCCCGAGATCCTGACCTACGCCAACCATGTCGCCGACCGGTTCGACCTGCGGCGCGACATCCGCTTCGAGACCAGGGTGACCGCCGCCCGCTACGACGATGCCGCCGGCCTGTGGCAGGTCGAGACCGAAAGTAAGAAGGGTGGGCGCGACAGGGTCGCCGCCACCCATCTGGTGATGGCGACCGGGTGCCTCTCCTCCGCCAACGTGCCGCGGTTCGAGGGGATCGGGGACTTCAAGGGCGACTGGTACCACACCGGCCGCTGGCCGAAGGAAGGCGTGGACTTCTCCGGCAAGCGGGTGGCGGTGATCGGCACCGGCTCCTCCGCCATCCAGTCGATCCCGGTTATCGCCCGCCAGGCCGAACATCTCACCGTGTTCCAGCGCACCCCGAACTATGCCGTTCCGGCCCAGAACCACCCGGTCGACGCCGAGCACGAGGCCTGGTTCAAGGCGAATTACAGGGAGCTGCGGGAGAAGGCGAAGGAGGGCCGCTCCGGACAGCTCTATTCGGTGCGCGACCTGAAATGGGGCAGCGAACCGCTGGAGGTCGCCGAGGCCGAGTTCGAGAGGCGCTGGCAGACCGGCGGCTTCTGCTTCCTCGGCGCCTATGTCGACCTGCTGGTCAGCAAGGAGGGCAACGACGTCGCCGCCGAGTTCGTGCGCAACAAGATCCGCGCGGTCGTGAAGGATCCGAAGACCGCCGAACTGCTCTGTCCGACAAGCGTGATCGGCTGCAAGCGGATCTGCGTCGATACCGGCTATTTCGAGACCTATAACCGCGACAACGTCACCCTGGTCGACATCTCCGGCGATCCGATCGAGCGGCTGACCGAGGCCGGCCTGATCACTGGCGGCAGGGAGTACGAGTTCGACGCCATCGTCTTCGCCACCGGCTTCGACGCCATGACCGGAGCCCTGGCGCGGATCGACATCCGCGGACGCGGCGGCCTACCGCTCGCCGAGAAGTGGGAGGCCGGGCCGCGCACCTATCTCGGCCTGACCACCGTGGGTTTCCCCAACCTGTTCTTCATCACCGGCCCCGGCAGCCCCTCGGTGCTGACCAACATGCTGCCCAGCATCGAACAGCACGTGGACTATGTGAGCGACATCATCGGGTACCTGCGGGCCCACGACCGGACCACGATCGAGCCGGAACAGGACGCCGAGGACGCCTGGATCGAGCACGTGAACGCGGTCGCCGGCGGCACGCTCTACCCCACGTGCAACTCCTGGTATCTCGGCGCCAACGTGCCGGGCAAGCCGCGGGTGTTCATGCCCTACCCGGGGTTTCCGGCCTATGTGCGGAAATGCGAGGAGATCGCCGCCAAGGGGTACGAGGGGTTCCGGCTCGGGAAGCGGAAATCAGGACACTTCATTGCTTACCCCCCTACAAGTGTTAGGGCATAAATATTGGATTTTTATTCATTATTGCCAATCTGGCATTTCTCGTCGAATAAATTCATCAAAAAGAGGAACAGTGAAATCTGTGTTCCCATAAGAGGGGCTATAAATCATACCTTTCGCTATCAGACTTGACCTAGTTGGAGCAACCGTAGACACTTTAGCGCCATACTGTTTTGCAATATCGCCCGAGGAATGCGGACCAGCCCCTAAACTGGCCATCGCGTACATATATCGTCTTTCAGTCGGCGTCATCCTCTCTAAGCGTACTCTGAAAAAGCTCTCATCGAGTCTTTTGACGGCTTCAGGTCCAGATTTTTCTATAACACTTTTCTGAATCGGAGAATGCTTTGCGATGTTCCATGCTACATAAGCCCATTCCTGCAAGAAATATGGATACCCTTTCGTAACATGATAAATTTCATCAAGCGCTTCTGCTGAGAACTCTACCTCCTCTTGATTTGCAGGTTCTGCGACCGCGAGACAGGCGTCTTCTTTGCTCAGCGCCTCTACTCTTGGAAAATCGAATAATCTTTCAGCATACGACTTTGACTCTCCCATCTTTCCTAGTAACTGTGGCAATCCAGCACCAATCAAAACGATCGGAAGTCCACGCTGGTTTGCCCTATGCATTGACATAACAATCGCGCTCATCTCTTCTCTGGAAAGATACTGCATTTCATCAATGAGCAATGCGATTGCAGTTCCCCGAGCGAAGCCAGCATCACCCACAACATGAATCAGCTCTGGTAGGTCATTTTCGATATCGCCACTATCAGCAACCCCTTCTTCCTCACCAAAATCCAAGCCAACCTCGACTTCGCCCACCCTTACATTGACTGCACTTGCGAATCTCTTAAGTATAGAGAGCCCTCGCCGCGCAGCCTCTTTAGCTTTTTCCGTTCTGCTAATTCTAATCAATGCCTGCCTAAGTTTCGGAACTATCAACGATGCCAAAGACGCGTTATCGTGCGCCTCTATATATATGACAATATATTGATCATCTTCGGCTAGTTCTTGAACACGATTCAATACGACTGTTTTGCCGACACCTCGCAGCCCAACTGCAACAAAACTTTTTCCATGTCGTCCAAGTTTTGCTCGCTGAAGCGATAGTGTCGCCGCAGACACGAGATCATCGCGCCCAGCTAGGAGCGGTGGGCGAGTGCCTGCACCTGGAGCATACGGATTTCTGGCCGGGTCCATGTCGTATCTCAAATTGGCGGATCAACGATCTGTCGACTACCAACCTTAATAGCATCAAGCTAGTTTAGCAAGTTTAGGAAGGATTTGCTCGATTAGGGTGTTTATCGAGATTAGCCTGTTTAGATCGGTTAGGCGGTTTAGAGACATTGGGAAGTTTATTGAGCTTAGCACAATTAAAAGCTTTATGCAGATCAATCAGGTTAGCCAAAAAATTAGCGAAAGGCCGGTAGTGGTAGAGAACGACCCATTTGGGTGGGGGCGCCTACTCGTCGATAGCAAGCCTCGGTCAGATCCCCGTCACCCTATCCGGCGCCGCCGGCAGTTCGCCGCGTTCGACGGCGTGCACCGCGGCCTGCAGGCCGCGGTTGGCCGGGGCGTCGATGCCGATCTCCGCGCCCCGGTCGGCGATGAAGCCGTTGATGGCGTCTACCTCGGTGCGCCGGCCCTTGGCGATGTCCTGGGCCATGGAGGGACGGCTCTCCTCGCTGCGGCCCTCGCAGGCGGCGAGCATCTCGGCCTCGATGATCTCGCGCTGCTTGGCGTCGCCCTTCCAGGCGGCGATCCACTCCTCGGCCTTGAACTTGGCGATGGTCTCCAGCTCGTAGCCCAGCGCCTGGCCGATCGCCGCCGCCTCGCCGCACAGGCGGATCTGCAGCCAGCGGACGTCCGGGTTGCGGGCCATGCCGTTGTTGGCGAGACCGCTGGCGGCACTGACGCCGTTCTGGTGGCCGTTGACGCACAGCTTGGACCAGCGTTCGCCCCACAGGTTGGTCGTGGTCTTGGCGCTGTCGATGCTGGCGAGCATGTCACGGATGCGCTCGATCCGCGGGGTGATCCGGCCGTGCGGTTCGCCCACGCGGAACACCGTGTGCTGGTTGCCGCCGAGCGGCACGCCGCGCCGCACCTCGGCGGGGCCGGTCATCTCGACGGCGATCTTGGCGGCGATGCAGCCGACCACACGCCCCCAGCCGACGACGCCCGCGATCGTCTCCTCGTTGATGCAGTTCTGCAGCGACACCACCACGGCGCCGGGCGCCAGGTAGTCGCGGATCATCGCGGTCGCCCAGGCGGTGTCGTAGGACTTGGTGCAGATGAAGGCGATGTCGACCAGCCCGGTCTTCTTCAGCGACTGCACGTCCGTCAGATGGATCGCCCGGGCCGGCGTGTTGAAGCATTCGGGCTCGGTCAGCCCGGCCAGGGTCAGGCCCTTGGCGTTGATGGTCTCGACGTTCTCCGGCCACGGGTCGATCAGGGTGACATCCTCGCCGGCGCGCGAGAGGTAGCCGCCGACATAGGCGCCGACGGCGCCGGCACCGACGATCGCGATGCGTTCGCTCATGGTCTCTGTCCTTGCTCGTATACGTTCAGTGCGGCCGGTCGCCGCCGCCGATGGTCAGGCGGTGCATCACGCGCCGCTCGCCCGGATAGTCGTTCAGCGCCCGATGCTGGGTGCAGCGGTTGTCCCAGATCACCAGCGTCCCTCTGCGGTAGGGCGCGCGGGCGGTGAAGTCCGGGGTGGCGGCATGGTCCTTCAGGAAGCCGACCAGGGCGTCGCTCTCCTTATCGGTCATCCCCTTGATCCGATAGAGGTGGCTGCCGCTGACGTAGAGTGCCTTGCGGCCGGTCTCGGGGTGGGTGCGCACCAGCGGATGCTCGCTTTCCATCTTCGGCGCGTTCTCGACGTTCATGGCGTTGAACCGGGTACCGCCCATCAGCGCCGCCCGACCGCCGCGCCGCCCCTTCAGGTCGCCGCTGTACACGCCCGTCAGCCCGTCGACGACGCTTCGCATGACAGGACTCAGGGTCTCGTAGGCCCGATAGAGGTTGGTCAGGAGCGTATCGCCGCCGCGCGACGGCACCTCGTGGGCATAGAGCATCGTGGCGATCGGCGGGCGTTCGTCGAACGACATGTCGGTATGCCACTCACCGCCGAAATTCTTCTCCTCGTCCGGCTCCTTGCGGATCTCGAACACCTCCGGGTGCTCCTCCAGCCCCTTGACGAAGGGATAGGGCACCAGCGGGCCGAAGCGCTGGGCGAAAGCCTTGTTCTGCTCGACCGTCAGGTCCTGATCGTGGAACACCAGAAGCTGGTTCTCCAGGAACGCGCGATGGATCTCGGAGAAGATCTCGTTGCCGAGTTCGGTCGACAGATCGACGCCGGACACCTCCGCTCCCAGGGTGCCACCGATCGGCTTTACGGTTATGGTCTCGTACTGCATCGCCCTTCCTCCCGTGCGGACCGTCGGTTCGGCGCGATCCTTGAGCCCGATCTCAGCACGGGCCGTCGCCCGCCGTCACCCCACCAATTTCGCGGAGCCCCTTTGTCCCACGCCCCCGCAAGACCCGCCGCCAACGCCTACGTGCTGCTGGTGCTGACGACCCTTTCCTGGGGCGCCAATGCCGTCGCCGCCAAGATGTCGGTCGGCGAGATGTCGCCCATGCTGCTCACCCTGCTGCGCTGGTTCGGGGTCGTCATCCTGCTCGCGATCTTCGCCCGCGGCCGGGTTTCGGCGGAATGGCCGGTGCTGCGCCGGCATGCCGGCAGGATCTTCATCATGGGCGCGCTCGGCTTCAGCGTGTTCAACACGATGATGTACGTCGCCGCCCAGCACACCCAGGCGGTCAATATCGGCATTCTTCAGGGCTCGATTCCGATCTTCGTCCTGCTCGGGGCCTTCGCCGCCTACCGCACGCCGGTGCGCGGTGTGCAGGTGCTCGGCGTCGCCGTGACGATGCTCGGCGTCGCCATCGTCGCCTCGAAGGGCGACCTCGGACGCCTCGCCGCGCTGGAGCTGAACCGCGGAGACATGCTGATCGTCTTCGCCTGCATGCTCTATGCCGGATACACCGTCGCCCTGCGCAGCCGCCCGCCGCTCTCCGGCCTCGCCATGTTCGCCGGCCTGGCGACCGCCGCGTTCCTGACCTCGATTCCGATCGCCGCCTACGAGTACGCCGCCGGCGATTTCCAGGCCCCGACCCTCAAAGGCTGGGCCATCGTAGCCTTCGTGTCGGTGGTCCCGTCGTTCCTGGCGCAGATTTCGTTCCTGCTGGCGGTCGATCAGGTCGGACCCGGCCGCGCCGGTGTGTTCGTCAACCTGGTGCCGATCTTCGCCGCCGTGCTCAGCATCGCCATCCTGGGCGAGCATTTCGGCCTGTATCACGCCCTGGCGCTCGCCCTCGTGCTGGGCGGCATCGCCATCGCCGAGCGCTTCAAACGCTGAGGGAGGCTCCCATGCCCGCCACGCCGCAGCCGTTCATCCTGTCGATTCCCGACGCCGACCTCGACGACCTGCGGGCACGTCTCGCCCTGGCCCGGTTCCCGGACCGCACGCCGGGCGAGCCCTGGGCCTACGGCACCGACCCGGATTACCTGCGCGAGTTGGTCGCCTACTGGCGCGACGCGTTCGACTGGCGCGCTGAGGAGACCGCCCTCAACGCGTTTCCGCAGTATCGGGTCGAACTGGATGGCTGCCCGCTCCACTACCTTCATGTCGAGGGCCGGGGGCCGTCGCCGATCCCGCTGCTGCTGCTGCACGGCTGGCCGGGCTCGATCTACGAGTTCCTGGATCTGATCCCGCTGCTGACCGACCCGGCGGCCCACGGTGCGCCCGACGCGCCGAGCTTCACGGTCATCGCCCCGTCCCTGCCGGGATACACCCTGTCCTTCGCGCCCGACCAGAAACGCTTCTCCTGCGAAGCGATGGCCGCCACGGTCGCCCGCCTGATGGACGATGTGCTGGGCATCGCCTCCTACATGGTTCAGGGCGGCGACTGGGGCTCCTTCGTCGGCTCGCGGGTCGCCTATGACCACCCGGACCGGGTGCGGGCGCTGCACCTGAACCTCCTGCCCCTGCGCCGGGACACCGCCGCGCCCGAAAACCCGACGCCGGAGGAGACGGCCTATCTGGACGAACTCCGCCTGTTCCTCAAAGAGGAGACCGGATACCAGTGGATCCAGGGCACCCGGCCGCAGACTCTGGCCTCGGCCCTCGCCGACTCGCCGTCGGGCCTCGCCGCCTGGATCGCCGAGAAGTTCCACGCCTGGACCGACAACGGCGGGCGGATCGAGAACGCGGTCGGTCGCGACCGCATGCTGGCGGATATCTCGCTCTACTGGTTCACCGGCTGCATCGGATCCTCGTTCTGGCCGTACTACGCGCGCATGCACTCCCCCTGGCCGATCCCGAGCGGCGGAAAGATCACCGTTCCGACCGGTTATCTGCAATCTCCACGCGAGATACTGCGACCGCCACGCGTCGCCGCCGAACGAGTCTACAGCGATATCCGCCTGTGGACGGAGCAGGCCAAGGGCGGTCACTTCGCGGCCCTGGAAAACCCGGCGGCCCTCGCCCACGAGATCCGCACCCTCGCATCCACGATTTGAGCGCCTCTCACGGGTTTGTTCGCCAAACAACCTTCAATTGTTCACAAACTCCCTGCTAAGGTGTCGGCATCAACTCGGGAGATTCGCCATGAGCAGTGAAGAATTCACGAAAAAGGGCATGAAACGCCGCGACTTCCTGGCCGGTGCCGGCGCGATGGCGCTGAGCCTGCCGATGCTGCCGCGGGCGGCCGTCGCGCAGGGGACGGGACCGGGCGTGGCGCCGGCGGGGACGCCGATCCATCGCCTCGGCATCTATCCGGCGATCGGCCTCTGCCGGGTCGGCAGCGGGAGCAACTGGTTCCACGCGCCCGAGATCCCGGGTATGCCGCCGCACGCGCCCCAGGGCTACAAGGACGGTACCGAGAAGATCAACAAGCAGGTCCAGCGGTTCCGGATCTACGCCTTCTCCAAGGAGGGGCAGGTCATCAAGGAGATCACCGCGGATGACGGCGACATCCAGTGGACCGTCCACCTGGCCAACACCAAGGCGGCCTGGTACGGCTTCAACAACCCGATGGACAACGGCGACCTAGCGCCCGGCATTCCGGGGCAGCAACGCAACCAGTATTTCACGACGCCGGAGCAGCGCCTGCAAAACCTGGTGATCGACGGCGGCGCGACCACCGTGTCGGGGCGCGGCAACAACCGCAACGGCGACCGCGACCAGAACGCCATGGACGGCGTGTTCTGGGGCAGCGAGACCGTCAACCTCGGCAATCTCGGCACCGACGCCTCCGGACGCCTGCTGGTGTTCCCGCCGGACGGTGTCTCGAACTCGCCGACCAACGCCGCGATCACGAGCTTCGCCGACAACGACGGCTGGCATGACGACTGGTGCGACGGCCCGGTGACCGCCGCGGTCTCCCTCAAGGACGGAACGGCGGTCGATCCGGACTTCGACGGGTCGGTCGATACCGCCTGGGTCGCCTGTGTCGGTCCGAACTTCGCGCCGGAGATCCCGCCGGTGTCGACCATGTACGACGTCGTCTACGACATGAACGTCAGCCTCGGCTGGCAGACCGCTCCGGACAAGCCGTCCTTCACCAAGGACATCTATCCCACCTTCCGCCGCCTCGGCCTGATGCAGTGGCTGAGCGACGCCGCCAACCTGCGCGAAGGCTGGATGGGCGAGTACTTCGATTTCTCCGATCCCGAGTTCATCGCGGCGGCGGCGCAACAGGGCAGCAGCCTCGACAAAGCCGCCGTGCTGCGCCAGATCCGCCCACCGTTCCAGTTCTCCGACAATCCGGAGAGCGAGTACTTCGTCGAGCAGCAGCTCAAGGTGCCGTACATGCTGGGCGACGGCATCAACTACGACGGCAGCCCGTACCAGTGGTTCCAGATGGCGCACCAGCAGTACAAGTTCCTGGTGGACTGGGCGAACGGCGACTACATCGACGACTGGAACCCCGACGCCGATCCCATTGGCTCGTTCGACGACATTCCGCTCGACCAGCAGCCCATGGCGCTGACGGAAGCCGCGCTCGAACCGCTGAGCGGCGGCGCCTTCCACCCGGGCGTGGAACTGACCTACTACCTGCGGCACAAGAACATGTACGCCCGGGCGCACGCGCCCTCCGGCACGCCGGCGAACGAGCTGCCGGAACCGTTCCGCATCGCGCTCGGCGACCGACCGACGCTGCTTCAGGATCTCGGCCGGCTGCTGACGCCGGAACTGACGCTGACCGGCGACCCGGCCAAGGGCATCGCGCCGGCGGTGTGGAAGTGCATGCCGGGAGACATGACTCGCTGGATGGGCCTGCCGTGGCAGTGCGACGCCTTCAGCTGTCAGCAGGTGCTGATGCAGGACGACTTCCCGACCGCGGTCTGGTGGCCGGCGCTCCTGCCGATCGACGTTCTGCCGGTGGATTTCCTGCAGAATCAGGTCATCCGGGGCGAAACCAGGAACGGCCAGAAGCTTTCCAAGGAAGAGCGGATCAAGTTCTACAACCAGCGCGCCGACTGGAAACGCGGGGTCGCGGGGATCGGCTACCACGCCAACGCCAGCTACTGGGACGGCATCACCAACATGATCACCCTGTGGGAACGCATGGGCTTCGTGGTGAAGCACGACGTGCCCCAGGACGTGGCGCAGGAGCTCGGGATCCCGACGGAGGCCTACGCGGAGACCGGGCGGGCCGACAATATGGAGTTCCGTTTCAAGTGGGTGCCGCAGGACGGCCAGTTGCCGAACTGAGGCCCCATGACGAAGACCGTCGCCGTCGTCGGGTCGGGCATCGCCGGCCCGGCGGCGGTCCTTGCCCTGTCCCGTGCAGGCCTTGGCGTGCGGTGGATCGCGCCGCCGCCCGAGCCGGACACGATCCCGATCGGTGAGACCCTGGCGCCGGCGGCGAACCCGATCCTTTCCCGCCTGGGCCTCGCCGACATCGTCCGCAGCGGCGCCCACCGGCCGTCCAACACCACGCTCTCCTCTTGGGGCCGGGACCAGTTGGTCGACCGCAACGCCATCCTTCATCTGGAGGGCCCCGGCCTTGTGCTCGACCGGCGCCGCTTCGAGGACGATCTCCGCGCGGCCGCGGCCCGGGTGGCGTCGCCCTATCCGTCGCGCCTCGCGGCGGCCGCCGGCGACGGCGCCTGGACGCTGACCCTGGAGACCGGCGAGACGCTCGAAGCCGACGCGGTCGTCGACGCTACGGGCCGGAGCGCCGCCGTTGGACGCCACTATGCCGACCGCCACCGCACCGACCGACTGGTCGCCGCCCACGCCTTCCTGAAGCAGACCGACGACACGGTCGAACCGACGCGGGCAGTCCTGATCGAGGCGGTGGAGTCAGGCTGGTGGTACGCGGCCCTGCTGCCCGACGGAACGCTCTCGGTGGCGTATTTCACCGATCCGGACCTTCTGGAGGAGAGCCCAAGCCGGGATCTTGACGGTTGGAGACGCCTGATCTCCCGGACCCGCTACATCGGGCGCTGGATCGACGATGCCGGGTTCGCGGTCGACGCGCCGCCCCGGCTCGCGAGCGCCGGCACCACCTGGCTCTCATCGCCGGCGGGGAGGGTCGAGGGGGCGCCCTGGATGGCCGTTGGCGACTGCGCCGCCGCCTTCGACCCGCTGTCCTCCCATGGCATGACCACCGCGCTCTGGGCGGGCGAGCGCGCCTGCAGCGTGCTTCCGGCCGCCCTGTCCGGCGACACCGACGCGCTCCCCGCCTACGGACGCGCGGTTCTCGACGGCGTGCAGCGGTTCCTCGAACAGCGTCGGGGCATGTACGCGCTCGAGCGACGGTTCGCGGATTCCCCCTTCTGGCAACGTCGCACGACCGCGCCAGACTGAGCGCGCCCCAGATTGCCGCCCTGACCGCCGCACAGATCGCTGACGGATCGACCGAGCCGAACGGGGTGTATTGCCGAACCGGCTGGGATAAGGTCGTCGGGACTTAGGTTAAATGTTCTTAACCAAACAACGCACAGGGACCGCATGCGCGGCGACGCCAGTTTCGAACTCACCTTCGACCCGGACTCGTCCACCGTCGTCATCCGCATCGTGGGACCGGTCGATGGCACCCTGCACCGGAAGATTTTCGAACGGATCGACGCGGACTACGACATCGCCGCGACCTCGTTCCTCTGGGACCTGACGGACACCAGCTTCAGCCGGTTCTCCATCGACGAGATCAAGACGGTGCGCGAGGTGCGCTGCCGCTACGCCGATGCGCGGCGGAACGTGAAATCGTGCATCCTGATCCGCCATGCCTACGACGAAACCCTGGTCCGCCTGTACGAGGAACTGAACATCAGTGTGACGCCGCGCGCTGAGGTGCTGTTCGACGAGGCCGCTGCGCGGGCCTACCTCGGTATCCAGGCGTCCTTCGACTGGCCGAAGGAGTAGCGCCTACTGGAACAGGAACCGGCGGTGCGCCTCGGCCATACTGCGGGCGCGCACGCGGAACTCTGCGGCCGTCCGATTGTCCACCGTCTCCAGCAGAACCCGCTCGAACAGCGTGAGCCAGCGGTCGAAGTGTTCCGGACGCAGCTCGCCGAGGGCGGCGTGCGCGCGCATGGGCATGCCGTCGTAGCGCCCGGTCATGTTGAGTACCGACGACCAGAACGCCTTCAGCTTGGCGAAATGCGCCGGCCAGTCGGCGACGTGGCGCATGAACACCGGGCCGAGGATCGCGTCCTCGCGTGCCTGACGGTAGAACGCCTCGACCACGCGGTCGATGTCATCCTCGCTGACGCGGGCAAAGGGAGGGGCGGCGGTAGGGCTTTCCATGGGGCCAGGGTACACCGCCACCGAGACGCCGGGTAGCGCGGCCGGACGAACGCCCCTTCAGACAGCGTCGCTGCCCGAAACAGCCGGGACCCTACCCGCGTTTCAACGCCCGGTGTGCGCGCGACCGGAACTCACGCCGATAGAGGATCGCCACCACCCAGAGCGAGGCGGCGATCAACGCGATGGGATGCAGGAACCAGGCACAGGCCGCCAGCCCGAAATAGTAGGCGTGCATTCCGCCATTGTAGTGCCGGGCCGCCAGCGTGGTCACGCGAGCGACCACGCGCGCCCGATCGCCGGTGATCGCCGGATCGTCCGCCGCTCCGGGCTGCGGCAGCGCGCCGAGGATCACCGCCGCGTTGTTGTGCAGGCGCAGCGACCACGCCAGGCGGAAGAAGGCGTTGATGAAAACGATGATGAGCACCGCCACCATCAGTCCGAAGCGGTCGCGCGTCGTCCCGAGCAGATAGTCGAACCCGTTCAGAACCTCGACCGCGTGCTCGCTGCCGCCGATCATCGCCGCCAGGCCGCCGATCACGAAGATCGCGGTCGAGGCGAGGAACGCGGAGTTGCCGGCGAGGGAGCGCAGGATCTGAATGTCGATGATCCGGTTGTCCCGGTGCACCGCCGCCGCCATCCAGTCGTCGCGCCATCCCTTCATCGCCCCGGCCAGGGCGGCGCCGCGGTCGGCCGCCCGCTCGCCGAACAGCTCGTAGCCGAGCCACGCGACGACGAACACCGCAAGCGCGGTCAGGTCGAGCGGGGAGAGGATCTGCAGCAGCGTTGTCATCGGGTTCCTCGATACCAGACTTTGCGCAAGACCGTCCCGAGCGATTTCACCCTGGGCGGCGCCGGTCGGGGCGCCTACCGTTGCCCGATGGGGCGCCAAGACCCTCGATCGACGGACACGGGAGGAGAGCCATGGGAAGCCTGGACGGCAGGGTCGCGGTCGTCACCGGCGCCGGCCGGAACATCGGACGCGAGATCGCCCTGACCCTGGCCCGCGACGGCGCGGCGATTGTGGTCAACGGGCGCGGCGATCAGGCGGCGGTCGAGGGTGTGGCCGAGGAGATCCGCACGCTCGGCGGGCGCGCCTTCGGGCATCTGGCGGACGTCTCCGACGAGGCCTGCGTTTCCGCCATGGTCGAGCGCGCGGTCGCGGAGTTCGGCGGCATCGACATCGTCGTCAGCAATGCCGGCCTGCGCCGCCAGACGCCGTTCCTGGAGATGGGGCTGGCCGAGTGGCGGGAGATCCTGTCGGTCGCCCTCGACGGCGCCTTCATCCTGACCCGCGCCTGCGTGCCGCATATGCTGGGGCGCGAGGGCGGCGCCATCGTCGGCCTCAGCGGCGTGTCGACCCATGTGGGCACGCCGGAACGCTGCCACGTCTCGGCCTCGAAATCCGGGTTGGAAGGGCTGATGCGGGCGCTGGCGGTCGAACTCGGCCCGCACGGCATCACCGCCAACTGCGTCGCTCCCGGCGCCATCGACACGGTGCGGGGAGCCGCCGCCGGGCAGATGCCCAGCACCATGCGCGCCGCCGGCGTTCCGGCCGGCCGCAAGGGCACGATGGAGGAGATCGCCACCATGGTCCGGCATCTGGTCGGGCCGAACGGCCGCTTCATCACCGGCCAGACGATCCACGTGAACGGAGGAGCGTTCCTGACATGAGCAACCTGCCTTTCGAGAACGAGCCGATCTCGCCGCATATCGGGCTCGAGATCACCGGCCTCGACCTCAACGCGCTCGACGCCGACACCACCGCCGCCCTGCGCCAGGCGTTCAACGACCGCCACGTACTGGTGATCCGCGACCAGGACATGACGCCGGAGCAGCAGGTGCGTTTCGCCGAACGGATTGGCGAGCCGGACATCTACCCGCTGCTGAATGGGATCGAGGGATTTCCGATGATCACTCCGATCGTCAAGGAACCGGACGAGCGCAACAATTTCGGCGGTCTCTGGCACAGCGACACGACCTACATGGAGACGCCGCCGATGGCGACCATGCTGCTGGCGCGCGAGATCCCGCCGGTCGGCGGCGACACGCTGTTCGCCTCCCAGGTCGCAGCCTATGAGGCGCTGTCGGACGGGATGAAGGCGATGCTGGCGCCGCTCAAAGCCATCAACAGTTCGGCCAAGGCAAATGCGACCAAGACCCGCGAGGACCGGGTGAAGGGCGACGACGCCAAGAAGGAGTTCACGTCCTGCCACCCGGTGGTCCGCACCCATCCTGAGACCGGCAAGAAGGCGCTGTACCTGAATGTCGGCCACACGGTGCGGTTCGACGGCTTCACCGAGGAGGAGAGCGCGCCGCTGCTCGCCTACCTGCACAAGCATCAGGCCCGCGAGGAGTTCCAGTGCCGGGTGCGCTGGCGCAAGGGAACCCTGGTGATGTGGGACAACCGGGCGGCCATGCACTACCCGGTGAACGACTACCACGGCCATCGCCGGGAAATGCACCGAATCACGCTGAAGGGCGACAAGGTGGCGTGACACCCATCGAGGGGTCGCCGCCCCTGGCTACAGCCGCTCCACCTCGCAGCGCGAGCAGCGCAAGGGGATGGAGCCGCTGACCGGGTCGGAGAGCGCCGTGTCGATCGCCCCGTTGATGTTCGCCGCCAGCGGTTGCTCGGGCCCGTAGGGGCTGCCGTCCGGCCCGTCGACCCACCAACCGTGCTGACCGAAGACGCCGCCAGGCGCCAGGTCGCGGATGATGGAGACCCGCGCCACCGCCCGCCCCCGGGCCGTGCGCACCACCGCCCAGTCGCCCTGCTTCAGCCCCCGCGCCTCGGCATCCTCCTGCGCCATCTCGACGATCGGATCGGGCATTAGCCGGCGCAGCGAGGCGATGTTGCGGTGCTGGCTGTGGCAGTAGGCGACCGTCTTGGCCGAACCGAGTCGCAGCGGCCAGACCTCCTCCGGCGCGGGCAGGACGACCGGATCGAAGACCGGCACGCCGGCCTGGCCATGGTCGTGCAGCCGCTCGCTGTAGATCTCCAGACGCCGGGTCGGAGTTGGGAAGCCGCGCGGCACCCCGTCGGCACCGGCCGCCGCATGGGCCTCCAGCACCACGCTGCCCGGCACCGTCACCCCCTCCGGCGATGCCCGGAGCTGATCCACCGACAGACCGGCTCCCGCCAGCAAATGGTCGTGCCCCGCATCGGCGCTGCCGCCGAAGAACGCGTCCGACAGCCCCAGCCGCGCGGCCAGGGCCAGCACGATGTCGGTGTCGGAGCGCGCCTCTCCCACCGGATCGATCACCGCCGGGCGAAGCTGCACCTGCCGCATCCCTTCAAGGCTGGCGTCAAAACCGGTCCTCAGCCCTTCGCGCTCCCAGGAGGTGGCGGCGGGCAGCAGGATGTCGGCATGCCGAGCGGTCGCGTTCTCGAAGAAATCCACATGGACGTGGAAGTCGAGCTCGGCCAGCGCCCGCGCCGCCAGGTCGGCGTCGGGCTGGGAGACCAGCAGGTTGGTGCCGAAGGAGACCAGCATGCGCACCGGATAGGGGTCGCGCGTCAGCATCGCCCGCCACACGTCGCGCGCGGTCACCCAGCCGTTCAGCCCCGGCCCGATCGGCCGCTCCGCCAGACCCAATGCCTTGGCCTTCTGCTCCGGCGAAATGAGATCGCCGCCGGAGATATCCGCGAATGGTGCGGCCCCGCCCGGCACGTTGCCGCCGGCTCTTCCGTAGCTGCCGGTCAGCGCGTAGAGCAGGGAAATCGCCCGGTCGGTCTGGGTCGCGGTCGGACTCTGGCCGACCCCGTTCCAGGCGTAATAGGCGACCGAGGAGGCGTCCGCGAGCAGGTCCGCCGCTCTGTGCAGGGCCTCCTGCGGCACCCCGGTGACCTCCGCCACCCGATCGGCCGGCCAGTCGGCGGCCGTCGCGGCATAGACCTCGAACGCGCTGCGGCAGGCGACGGACCCCTCCAGCGCCGCCACCTCACGCTCGGCGCGTAGAGCGGGCTCGCCCGCGTCCAGCCATTCGCCCCGCCCGGCGTCGTAGCGCAGAAGGCCGTCCGCACCAGCGGCATACAGGACGTCCGGACTGCCGTCGGCGGCGATGTCGGCCTCGCGCAGGAAGCGGCCGGTGTCGCCGCGCACCAGCAGCGGCCCATTGCTCCAACGCGTCAGAAACTCCCGGTCGATCCGGCCGCTTTCGATGAGAATGTTGGCGAGGCCCAGCGCCAGGGCCTGGTCGGTGCCGGGGCGCACCGCGAGCCACTGGTCGGCGCGCCGGGCGAAACCGATCGGCCGGGGATCGACCACGATCACCTTCGCCCCGCGCCGCATCGCCTTCTGGATCTCCACCGACCGCGCCAGCCAGGTCGCTGCCGGATTGTTGCCCCAGAGCACGACGCACTCGGAGTTGGCGAAGTCCGGCGTGCCGATATCGGTGCCGTAGGTGAAGCGGCTGGCGAAGTCCTTGTGCCAGTTGCAGATCTCTGTGCCGTAGATGGTGTTCGGGCTGCCATAGGCGCGGATCAGCCGCTCGATCCACGAGATCGAGTCGGAGATATGGGTGCCGCTCGGCGTGGTGACGGAAAACGCGGTCTGCTCCGGTCCGCCCTCGCGCGCGACCGTGGCCATGCGCTCGGCGATCTCGTCCAGCGCCTCGTCCCAGGAGATCGGCTGCCAGCCCGGATCGGCTGCTCCCTTCGGCGCGGTGCGGCGCAGCGGCCGGGTGAGCCGGTCCGGATGATAGACCAGTTCCGGTGCCGCCCGCCCCTTGGGACAGAGCTTCTCGCCGCTGGGATGGCCGGGCAGCGGGTCGATGCCGGTAAGCCGACCGTCCTCGACGACGGCGACGCAGCCGCAGCGCGACCGGCACTGGGTACAGAAGGCGGGGGTGCGGGTGATCGCGCTCACGGGGCCTCGCGACGACAGGGGGAGACGACAGGGGGAACAGCCGCGTGAACGGCCGCGACCGTCAGCCTAGAGGAGCCCGCCGGACCGTGGAAGCCGCCGAAACGGAGCGTAAATCACCCATACCCCGCCAGCATCACCGGCTGGCCGATGCCCTTGAGTTCCACGGCACCGCGATCCTGGAAGCGGGCGTAGGTCGGCAGGTCGCGGTCGAACAGCATGGTGGAGAAGCAGGCCTCGTTGTCGCCCGCCTTGGCCGAGATCCGGGCGGCGAGCTGAACCGTCGCGCCGAAGAAGTCGTCCTCCTTCATGATCGCCTCGCCGAAATGGCCGCCGCAGCGGATCCTGTAGACCGGGGCGTCGGGGCGGTTGGCCAGGGCCTTCATCGAGTCGACCACCGCCACCGCGCAGGCGACCATGCGCTCCTTGTTGGCGAAGCTCAGCATCAGGCCGTCGCCCAGATGCTTGACCTTGCGCCCGCCGAAACGCCGGCAGAAGTCCAGGACCACCTCCTCGTGGTGGTCGATCACCGCCTGGGCGGCGGCGTCGCCGATCTTGCTGGTCATCGCGGTGCTGTCGACGATGTCGGTGAACAGGATACCGACCTTCACCGTGCCGCCGAGCCCGACCTCCAGGGTGTCGGTGATGCCGAACGCCTCCTCGAAGACGCGCTTGAGGCCGTCCAGGTCGGCCGCCTGGTAGAGCCGGAAGCATCTCGAGCCGACCCGGATCGCGTCCGGCGCGTCCTTCTCGGTGAGGTAGCGCTCCATGGTCTGCACGAAATGGCCGATGGCGTCGTGACTCTCGATGAAGAAGCGCAGCACCTGGGACACCATCGACTTGCCGCGTTCGGAGAAGATGTTGATGTCCTGCTCTATGGAGAACAGGACCCCGATGGCGAACAGGCTGATCTTGCGGGAGAACTCCAGGTCGCGCCGCGCCGCCTCCAGGGTCCCGCCGGCCCGCAGGGTCTCGAAGAACGCCTGGAATTGGCGATAGGTCGCGTCGGCGATCACCAGGTCGTCCTGCGGCGCGTCGAGTTCGTCCTCGAAGACCGGTACCTGGCCGCGCATCCGCGTCGGCACCGCGACCGGCGGCGGAACCACCGTCGCGTCGCCGTCCTCGCCGTCGATCTGGCGGGCGCGGATCGGCACGAACAGGAAGGACAGCAGATCGGACAGCGAGCCGCCGATCCCGAGGCGCCGCCCGGAAGGGCCGGCGGCCTTCGACGCGGCGGACCTGGCACCGCCCTGCCTGGGTGCTGGGGAAGCTACGGCCGCGTCCGATTTCCGACCACCGGCCTTGCCGCGTGCCCTGGCCTCCGTACCGCCACGGGTTGGCAGCGGCTTCGGCGCCGGCTCCTCGAAACGCTTGAACATCAGGGTGCGACGCTTGAACGTGCCGTCGTCCCCGAGCGTCTCCTCGACCAGCTTGAGGCCGCTGCCGGGCGGATTCAGTTCGAGGCGCCGAATCTCCGACTGCGCCTCGCCGAGTTCGCCGGGATCGAAGGACTGCAGCGTCCGCCAGCCGCCCTGCGACTGGACCTCGATCTCATAGGCGACGATCTGAGCCATCGCGGCTCTCCCCCACCGGGGCCGCCCCCGACCTGATTCGGATCGGCGGAGCCGGACCCCTCACCGTGCCACCCGCGTGAACCCTCCGATAACTAGCGCCCCAGTATCTCGGATTTTGTGGGAAACACCAGACAACTCAGGTGCTTTCGAACGACACCGACGCCCAGTCCTCCCACAGCTTCGCCAGCGCGGCGTAGTCCAGATCGCCCATACCCTTCGCCTCGGCGATCTCGTAGGGCGTGTGCGAGGCCAGGGTGGCGAACAGCGGCACGCCGAGGTTCTGCGCCGTCTCCAGGGCCAGCACCGAGTCCTTGCGGGCGTTGGACACCGACATGCCGGCGGAATAGTCGCCCTCGGCCATACGCTCCTGCACGCGGTGCACCAGCGGGCGCAGCAGTCCCTCCTCGCGGTTGAGGATGTCGACCATGGTCTGCACCGGCACGCCGAGCTTGGTGGACATGGCGAAGGCCTCGATCAGCACGACCATGACCGCGTGCATGACACCATTGTTCACCACCTTGGTCCCCATGCCCGCACCGATCGGGCCAAGCTCGAAGATCCGCTCGGCCAGCAGGTCGAGGACCGGACGGGCAAGCGCGACCTCCTCCGGCGAGCCGCCGAGGAAGAAGGTGATCTTCGCCGCCGCCATGCTGGCCACGCCGCCGGCGATGGCGGCGTCGACGAACCCGACCCCCTCGGCCTGGCACCGCTTGTGACAGGCGATGGCGGTCGCCGGGGTGACGGTGCTGGTCTCGATGACGATGGTCGGGCGGTGGCCGGCGGCGAGGATCTCCTCCACAACGGCGATCGAGGCCTCGGGCTTGGGCAGGGAGAGAATGACCCGATCGGCGCGCGCGGCGACATCGGCGGCGCTGTCGGCCAGGGTCACGCCGATCCCGGCGGCGGTTGTCCGGCGGTCCGCGCTCAGGTCGAAGCCGATCACGGTCTCGCCCTTGCCCACCAGCGCCTTGCAGACGGACGCCCCGGCGTTGCCGAGCCCGATGATGCCGATCGGTGTGCTCATTTCTCTTTTCCCCTTGGTTGCGGTCAGCTTCGGTAGTCGCTGCCCATGCGGTCCAGCTTGCGTTTCCACGCCGCCAGTTCGAGTTCGCCGTAGCCGCCGAAGCGGGTGCCGACGGGCTTCTGGGCGCGGGTATGGGCGACGATGTCCGGCGCGATCGGCAGCAGTTCCGCCTGCCCGCCGGCCTGGGCGAGAACCTGCACACGGCAGGCCCGTTCCAGATTGTACATGTGGAAGAACGCCTCGGCGACGGTCTCTCCGACGGTGAGCGTGCCGTGATTGCGCAGGATCATCGCCTTGGCCGCGCCGAGATCGGCGACCAGGCGCGGCTTCTCCGCGTCGTCGAAGGCCAGCCCCTCGTAGGCGTGGTAGGCCACGCCACCCGGCAGGAACATGCCGAACTGGGAGGCGTCGACCAGCCCCTCCTTCTGACAGGAGACCGCGACGCCGCTGTCGGTATGCAGGTGGATGACGCAATGGGCGTCCGCCACCGCCTCGTGGACGGCGCCGTGAATTACGAAGCCGGCGTAGTTGATCGGGTGGTCGCTGTCCTCGACGATGTTTCCCGCCAGGTCGATCTTCACCAGGTTGGACGCCGTCACCTCCTCGTACATCAGCCCGAACGGGTTGATGAGGAAATGGTCGTCCTCGCCCGGCACCCGGGCCGAGATGTGGGTGTAGATCAGGTCGTCCATGCCCCGTTCGGCAAAGATCCGATAGACGGCGGCGAGATCCTCGCGCACCTGCTGTTCCTCGACGGACCGGCGCTTGGTGGCCGGCATGGAGGTGATGCTCATCCCGCGATCCTCCCTCAGTTTCCGGTGAATTCGGTGATGTCGGCCTTTTCCTCGGGCGGGAAGTCGATGTGGATGTGGTTGCCGTCGGCGTCGAAGATGTTCACCTGGGTGTGGCCGAACCCGTCGCCCGGCAGCACCCCGCACTTGTAGGGCACGTTTTCGGCGCGCAGGTGGGCCAGGAACGTCTCGAGACCGGTCGCCCGCAGGGCGTAGTGTTCGAGTTGCTGGTCGCCGCGGTAATCGGCGGTCGCGTCGGTGCCGACGATGTGGACCACGGCGTCCTCGCCGGAATACATCCAGGCTCCGCCGAACGGGAAATCGGGGCGTTTGCCCACCTTCAGGTCCAGCACGCGCTCGTAGAATTCCACCAGACGGGGTACGTCGGTCGTCCGGAGATTGACATGGTCGAGTCTTCCGATTGGCATGGTGTCCTCCCGCATTCGTTTTTCCGCAGCATAGCCCCGGGTCACCAGCCGACGCCATGACCGACCGTCTCTCCAATACCGATCTGCGCCGCCTGTTCATCCACCAGCATGAACTGTCCGGCTCACCCGGCGGCCCGCTGACCCGCGACGGTCTGGACGGGCTGATCGACCGGCTCGGGTTCGTTCAGGTCGACACGATCTCGACCCTGGAACAGGCGCATCACCACATCCTGTTCACCCGGGCCAACGGCTACCGGAAGTCGCTGCTCAAGCACCTGCTGGAGAAGCGCCGCTCGCTGTTCGAGCACTGGACCCACGACGCCTCGATCATTCCGACCCGGTTCTATCCGTTCTGGAAGCCGCGCTTCGGGCGCTACAAGGCGCGCATGGACGCGGCGCCGCATTGGGACCAGCGCTTCGCCGGGCGGCGCGACAGCGTACTTGACGAGATGCGCCGGCGGGTCGAGAGCGAAGGCCCCCTCACCTCGCGCGACGTGACCGCCGACGACACCGAGGAGCGGGGGACCTGGTGGGGCTGGACCCCGTCGAAGACGGCGCTCGAATACCTGTGGCGTTCGGGGGAGTTCGCGGTCGCCGGCCGGCGCGGCTTCGCCAAGGTCTACGACCTGTCCCACCGGGTGATCCCGGCGGAACACCACGACCCGGACCCGGACCACGACGCCTTCGTCGACTGGTGCGGGCGCGAGGCGATCTCCCGCCTCGCCGTCGCCACCCATGGCGAGATCGCCCGGTTCTTCGACTCGATCTCCCCGGCCGAGGCCCAGGCCTGGTGCGAGAGCGCCGGGGACGTCGTGCTGCGCCGGATCGAGATCGAGCAGGCGGACGGGTCGGTGCGCGAGGTCTGGGCCCGCCCGGACGTGCTGGAGCTGGCGAAAGAGGCGCCGGAGCCGCCGGCGCGGGTCCGCTTCCTTTCCCCCTTCGACCCGATGATCCGCGAGCGCGAGCGCACCCAGCGCCTGTTCGGCTTCGACTACCGGTTCGAGGCCTTCGTGCCGGCGAAGAAGCGGGTCTACGGCTACTACGTCCTGCCGATGCTCGAGCGCGACCGCCTGGTCGGCCGCATCGAACTCAAGGCCCACCGCGACCGCGGCGACCTCGAGGTGCGCGGCCTGTGGATGGAGCCGGGCGTGCGGGCGTCCAAGGCCCGCGACGCGAAGATCGAGGCGGAGATCGAGCGGTGGCGGGCGTTTACGGGGATGGAGCGGGTGGTTCGGTAGGCCGCCGTTCCCGCCCTTCCGTGACCGTTACCCCACCAGATCCCGCTGCACCACACCCGTCAGACATCCGATGGCGCCGGCCGCCTTGACCAGTTCGGAGCCGTCGATGGTCACGCACTCGATCCCGGCCTTCTCGTAGACCGCCTGCACCGTGTCGTAGCCCGCCAGCATCAGGATCTTGCGCGGGCCGAGGGTGACGATGTTCAGCGCCCGGTTCAGGGTGCCATCGCTCTCGCCGTCCGGCAGCCAGAGGATCTCGTAGCCGCGCTCCTCCAGCGCCCGCACGGCGGAGAACGGGGTGCGCCGGGGCCAGCAGATCGCCAGGTCGCGGTCGACGATGCGCAGCATACCCATGAAGTGCATGGTGCCGAACGGCATGTCGACGGCCAGGGTCTCGACGCCGATCTCCTCCATCGACGCGGCGATCTGGGCGGCGGCGTCCTCGTTGGTGCGCAGGCCGAGGCCGACCATCACCGTCTCCGGGTCGAGCCACATCAGGTCGGCGCCCTCGAACACGGCGTTGCCGGTCAGGGTGCGCAGGATCGGCACGCCGGCATCGGCCAGTCGACGGGCGATCCAGCGCTCCTCCCCCGCCCGCACGGTCGAGGCCGGTCGGGCCAGGATCGCGCCCTCCGGCGTCATGACGAACAGGTCGGCGCAGAACATCTGGTTCGGGGTCGGCTGGCCCGCCGGGTCGACATAGTGGACCTCGACCCCGTTGGATCGATAGGCCTCGGCCATGGCGTCGTGCTGCTCGCCGGCGCGGCCGAGATCCAGCGGCTCCAGCATCTGCACCGCGTTCGGATCCTCAAGCGCCGCCGCCAGCTCGCCGCCGGGGCGGTGCAGCAGGACCGAGCGCAGGGTGCCGAACTCGCTGTCGATGCCGCTCGCCGCCCAGAGGTCGCCGATCTCCTGACGGTGGGTTCGGATGCGCCCCTGCCAGCCGGGTCCGCCGTAAGCCGCCGAGTTGAAGGTGTTGCCGGTCTTGTCCACTGGTATCCTCCGCGGTCGGAATGCGTCGGGAGGATCGGCGCCCGGTCGCCGATTGTCAAAGGGCGGAATCGCGCAGGCTCAGCCTGCAGCAATCGACCGGCGAACCGTCGTGACGTCAATGCCAGCGTCCGTCATCTTCGCCTCGCCATCGGCCTCCACCATGCAGGCCAGGTCGGCAAGGAACGGGTCGTGGTGGCAGGGGCCGCCGAGACGGTTGAACACCATCGGATACTCCACCGGTTCCCAGGTCTCGGTCGGGGCGAGGTTGTGCTGGATCTGCACCTCCAACCGGTCAAGGGCATGAACCAGGCGCGCCTCGGACGTGGTTCCGGCCTCCAGTTCCAGGAACAGGGCGTAGACGTGGCGGCCGGTATCGACGTCGAGCATGTCGCGGATCCGCCTGGCCGCCTCGGCCTCGCGCCGGCGCTTGGCGTCCTGGCGGGCGCTGACCTCGAAGGCCGGGATATCGCCGGTCACCGCCTCGCTCAGGTCGTGCACCACGATCATCTCGAGAACCCGCAGCAGGTCGACCGGCCGCCGGAGTTGCGGCGCGATGAGGATCGCCATCAGGGCCATCTGCCAGGAATGCTCGGCGACGCTTTCCCGACGGCCGTCAGACAGCCAGGAATGGCGCAGCTCGCGCTTGATCCGCTCGCTGAAGCCGAGGAAGTCGATGATGGTGCGGGCTGAACTGCCGGGCGCCCGGTCGGTCATGCCGGCCTCCGTCGCAATCACGGTGACGGCGAACGCTACCGGTGGGGCGGGGGCGCCATCCACGTATATGTTATGCGGACGCGTAAGTTATGCGGACGCGGTGGGGCCGGCGGTGAGGTCGGTGAATCCGGCAAGAACGCTCGGCGGCATGGCCTCGCGCGTCAGGGTCGTCGCCAGACGCACGGGGTTGCCGTCGTTCAGGGTCAGACGTTCCCACAGGCAATAGCCCTGCTGGATCCGGATCGGCGTGCCGGACGGCCCCGCCTCGGTCCAGAAATAGGCGCCGGGCACCCTGCCGGCGAACCAGCCGCATGCGTCCAGCCGCGACTCCGCCGCACGGATCTCCTCGGTGGCGAAGCGGAACAGCGAACGCCCCTCCCAGGTGCCGGCGCTGGTATGCCACTCGGCCTCGCGGGCCGGCGACGCGGCAAGCAGGCGGTGGGTGATGTCGCAGACCAGGTGCACCCGCAGCGGAGACGTCTCCACCAGCCGGCGCAGACCGTGATCCGCCCCGAGTGTGCCGGTGCTGCGCAACAGCCGCATCAGCCGGCGGCGCTGATCGTCGCTCGGCTCAAGCGTCCCGTTTTCCCAGCGCGATACGGTCGCCTGGGTCACGCCGACGAGGTCGCCGACGGCCTGCTGTTTGAGACGTCGCACCGTACGGATACGCCGCAGGACGGGACCGAAGTTCATGCGCCTGTCCCCCAAGCCGAAGACCGCCCCCAAGCCGAAGGTTGCCCGCCATGGTCGGCGGTCCGCCGCCCGGCCGCAAGCGGCAGGTCAGCCGATGGCCACCGCGTGCATTCCGACCAGAACGCCGCCCACCCTGCCGGATTCCAGGGTCAGCGGCAGGTCGAGGCGCTCGAACCCGTAGACCGCGCCCTTGAGGGTCCGCCGGTAGCGCGAGGCGAGCGGCATGGCCGTCCTCGTCACGGCGTCACAGTTGGTCCGGAACATCCGGCGGTAATCCGGATCGGGCAGCGCCGTCAGCGGCTGGCCGGTGATATCGAGCGCCACCAGCCCGGCGATCCGCGCGCCGACCCGACGGACGATGCACTCGCCCCCCGGCACCGGACGATCGAGCAGCAGCATCCACTCGGCAAGGTCCGGCGCTTCTGCCAGGTCCAGGTCCGCCATGGCCGGGCAGCGGCGGAAGCCTCGGATCTCGTTCCAGAACTCCAGCACATCGCGCATCTTGTCGCTGCGCAACCAGGCGCGGACGCCGGCGATACTGAAATCGGGGGCGTACTCGATCGAGTTCGCGTCCAGATCCGGATAGAGGAAGGCGGAGTCGCTGAGCGCCATGGATGGTCCCATGATGACGGGTCGGCGCAAATCGTAAGACAGATTTCCCCAGCGTCAATGCGACTTCGTGATGTTTCGCACACTCATCAGGACGTCCTCGGTATGTTCCCCGAGTTCCGGCGGCGGCTGGCGCAGGACGGCCGGGGTGTCCGACAGCTTCACCGGGAAGCCGGTCATGCGGATCGGCGCCCGGCCCTCGCGCTGCGACTGAAGCACCATGTCCTGGGCCAGCACCTGCGGGTCGGAGAAGACCTCGTCCAGCCCCATCACCCGTCCGGCGGGACAACCGGCCTTGTTGATCGCGTCGATCCAGTGATCGACCGGCCGGGTGCGGGTCACTGCGTTTACGCGGGCGTTCAGCGCGTCGCGGTTGGCCATGCGGTCGGCATTGGTGGCGAACGCCGGTTCCGCGAGCAGCCCCTCCAGCCCGAGCACCTTGAGGAAACGCTCGACATAGGTGTCGTTGGACGGCGCCACCGCGATCTCGCCGTCGGATGCCTCGAACAGACCGTACGGTGCGACGATCGGATGGTTGTTGCCGGTGCGGGTGGGGTTCTGGCCGGTGGCGAAGTATTCGGCCGACAGGTAGGCCATCATCGAGATCAGCCCGCCCGTCAGGCTCGACTCCACCTGCTGGCCGCGGCCGGTCGCGTGCCGGGCCTGGAGGGCGGTGACCACGCCGAAGGCGCAGTACAGGCCGGCGATCAGGTCGGAAACCGGCGGCGCGGCGCGGCGCGGCGGTCCGTCGGGGTCGCCGTTGACCGCCATGAACCCGCTCATCGCCTGGGCGATGAAGTCGAAGGCGGGACGGTCGACATAGGGTCCTGTCGAGCCGTAGCCGTTGACGCTGGCGCAGATCAGCCGCGGATTGATCTCGGCAAGGCGCTCGGGGCCGAATCCCATCTTCGCGAACACGCCGGGTCGGTAGTTCTCCACCACCACATCTGCCGTCTCCAGCAGCGCGGTGAGGTCGGCCTTGCCCTGGTCGGTGTACAGATCGAGCACCACCGACTTCTTGTTTCGATTGAACTGGGCGAAATACCAGCTGTAGCCCTCGACCATCGCGCCCTGGCGGCGCACCGGATCGCCGGCTGGCGGCTCCACCTTGATGACCTCCGCCCCCATGTCGGCGAGCAAGAGGGTGCAGAACGGCCCCGCCAGAATGCGGGTCAGATCGACAACGCGGATCCCGTCGAGCGCCCCCGAGGGAGCGCCCGTAATGTCACTCTCCGACACTGACTTACCCTTCGGCCGTGCGGACCGCGTCCATGTCGTGCAGGTCGAGCCGCTGGCCCGCCCGCATCACCTGTCCCGGCAGGTCGTGGCCGACCACCTTCTCGACATCGCAGGCGATGGCCATCAGCTTGCGCAGGTCGATCCCGGTCTCGATGCCCATCTCGTGCAGCAGATAGACCAGATCCTCGGTACAGATGTTGCCGGTCGCGCCGGGCGCGAACGGACAGCCGCCGGTTCCGCCGAACGAGCTCTCGTACTTGTCGATGCCTTCGTCCAGACCGGCCATGACGTTGGCCAGGCCGATGCCGCGGGTGTTGTGGAAGTGCAGGGCGAGACTGAGCTTGGGCGCCGCCTCGCGCACGGCGGCCAGGCCTGCGCGGACCACCGGCGGGGTCGCCATGCCGGTGGTGTCGCCGAACGACATGCCGACGAAGCCCATGTCCTGGAACCGTTTGGCGATCATGGCGAGCTGGCTCGGCGGCACGTTGCCTTCGAACGGGCAGCCGAACGACGTGGCGATGGCGCCGTGCACCGGGATCCCGGCGTCTTCGGCGATGCGCGCGACCTCCTCGAAGCCCTTGAGCGACTCCTCGACGGTGCGGTTGACGTTCTTCCTGTTGTGGCTCTCGGAGGCGGAGACGAAGACCACCATCTCGTCGACCTCGCATTCGGCGGCGCGGATGGCGCCCCGGGCGTTCGGAACCAGGGTGGCGATGACCGTCCCCTTGGTGCGGTCGATGCCGGCCATGACCTCCGCCGCGTCGGCGAGCTGCGGCACCGCCTTGGGCGAAACGAAGGAGGTCGCCTCGATCCGCGGCACCCCGGCATCGATCAGCCGGTTGATGAGCGCGATCTTCTCGGCCGCCGGAATCAGCCGCTTCTCCGCCTGCAGGCCGTCGCGGGGGCCGACATCGGTCACCTCCACCTTGCGTACCTGGGTCATCTCGCTTCCTCCGTCTTTCAAAATGTCCAGTGGGGCGGCCTGGCGCCGGCGATCGGGGAGCGGAAGGTGACCAGCCCCTCCCCCGCCAGCGAGCCGCAGTAAACCGTCTTCAGGTCGGGTCCGCCGAAGGTGACGCTGGCGATGTTCCGCAGGCGCCGTCCGGCCCCGATCATCAGGTCGTCGCGGGTGAAGGTGCCGGCGCGCCACCGGGCCATCGCACCGGCGATCTCCGCCGCGTCGCAGTCCTCGAGCACCACGTGCTGACTCGTATCGGGCGCCACCCGGACCAGGCGGTTGCTCATGACGCTGGCGCACCAAACGCCGCCCTCGACATCGAACTCGAAGCCGTCGGGGATCACGCCGTCGATATACTCGACCACGGTGCGCCGGTGGCCGAGTTCGGCGCCCGTCAGCTCGAACCGCGAGAGACGGCGGGCCATGGTCTCGTTGACATAGAGCCACCGTCCGCTCGGATCGAGCTTGACCTCGTTGGTGTAGCCGAGTCCGTCGGCGACGATCCGGGCGGTGTCCGGGCGGTCGATCGCGTCCATCAGGATGATGAAGCCGTCGGCGACATCGCGGTGCAGCGCCCGGTCGCGCGGCACCCTCCAGGTGCTGACGGTGATCCAGACCCGCCCCTCCTCGTCCAGATGGACGAAATTGACGGGCGGCACGCGATACCCGTCGATCTCCCGCAGCATCGGCCGGCAGGAGCCGTCGGGATACAGCCGCCAGACGCCCCCGCTGTCGCCGAGGTTGGCGACCAGGAACGAGCCGTCGGGCGCCATCGACCAGCCGTTGGGCATGAAGTCGTCGGGGGCGCCGTCGGTCGCGATGACGGGATGGGGCGTGCCGTCGGCATCGAGCCGGGCCACGCCGCCGCCGCCCTCGGGCAGCGCATGGCTGACCCAGATCGCGCCGGCCTCGGTACAGGCGACGCATTCCGGGCGGCTCAGGCCGCGACCGAGGATCGAGACGGCATCGGGGGCGATGGTGAAGTCCATGACGGGCGGACTGTACTCCGCGTCGGATCGGTGGGAAAGACGGCCACGCGCAAAGCCGTTTTGCCAAGGGAGAACGATCGACCCACCCGCAAACCGGCCATCATGGCACCGACACACGAGCACCCACAGCGAACCGAGGGCACGCCCATGGACCTCCTCCTTTCCGACAAGACCGTTCTGATCACCGGCGCCACCGCCGGCATCGGACAGGCCGCGGCCAGGCTGCTGGCCCGCGAGGGCGCGACGGTGATCGCGACCGGCCGTCGCGCCGACGCCCTCGACGCCCTCGCCGACGAGATCGCCGCGACAGGCGCCGCCCGGCCCGCGACCGTCCGCGGCGACGTCGACGACGACGCGGCCTGTGCCCGGATCGCGACCGAGGCCCTGGACGCGGCGGACGGCAGGATCGACATCCTCATCAACAACGTCGGCGCCTCGGCGCCGATGCCGGATCCCTGGGACGAGGCGCGGTGGAACGCCTCGCTGCAACTGAACTTCGCGGCGGCCCGCCAGATCTCGGCGGTGATCGTGCCGGGCATGAAGGCGCGCGAATGGGGCCGAATCGTCAATGTGACCGGCGCCATGGTCGGCCCCTCCATGAACGCCGCGGCGCCGGCCAAGGCCGCGCTCCAGTCCTGGTCGCGGACCCTGTCGATCGAACTCGCACCGTTCGGCATTACGGTGAACACCATCGCGCCCGGACGGATCAACTCCGATCAGATCCGCAACAACCTGCACCCGACCGACGAGAGCCGGCAGGCGTTCATCGACCGCTTCATCCCGGCCGGCTATTTCGGCGAACCGGAGGACCTGGCGATCCTCATGGTGTTCCTGGCCTCGCCGTTGGCCCGCTACATCAGCGGTGCCGCGATTCCGGTCGACGGGGCGATGCTGCGGATCGGCTAGATCTCACCGGTCCGGCAGGGGAATGAATTCCTCCTCGTCGCCGGGGACGATATCGAACTTCCCGGCCTTCCAGTCGGCCTTGGCGGCGTCGATCCGGTCCCTGGACGAGTGGACGAAGTTCCACCAGATGTAGCGCGGGCCGTCCATCGGCTCGCCACCCAGCACCTGGATGCGGGCCTGGCTCGCCGCCTCGACGGTGACCGGGTCCCCCGGATGCAGCACCAGGAGTTGGCCGCACTCGAAGCGGTCGCCGGCGACCGACACCGTGCCCTCGGCCACGTAGATCGCCCGCTCCTCATGCTCCGCCGGGATCGGCAGGCGGGCGCCGGTCTGCAGGGCGACGTCGGCGTAGATCATGTCGGAAAGCGTCGTGACCGGCGAGGTCGCGCCCCAGAGCGAGCCGGCGATCACCCGCACCGCCTTGCCCTCGGCCTCCAGTGTCGGCAGTTCGTCTTCGCTGCGGTGCTCGAAGGCCGGGGCGATCTCCTCCCGCGCCTTCGGCAGGGCAATCCACGACTGGATGCCGAACAGCCGCGGTCCGGACGCGCGGACGGCCTCGTCGGTCCGCTCGGAATGGACGATCCCCTTGCCCGCGGTCATCAGGTTGACCTCGCCCGGCCGGATCGCCAGCGACGACCCGAGACTGTCGCGGTGATGGATTTCGCCGTCGAACAGGTAGGTCAGGGTCGCGAGGCCGATATGCGGGTGCGGCCGCACGTTGATCCCCTCGCCGGCCGGGAACGTTGCCGGCCCCATCTGGTCCCAGAAGATGAAGGGACCGATCATCTGGCGCCTGGCGGACGGCAGCGCGCGGCGCACCTCGAAGCCGCCGAGGTCGCGGGCGCGGGGGACGATCACCAGGTCGATCGCGTTCGGGTTGTCGCCGTCCACGCAATCCGGGTCCAGGGCCTGCAGCGTGCTCATCGCGGTCTCCACCAAAGATCGGGGCTGGTTCCACAGACTATAGTTCATAGGATGAGGAATCGAAGCCTGCCCACCGTCGGAGGTGCCGAATGAATTCCGTCTTGAGCCGGGAGATCTCGGAGGAGGAGATCGAGACCTATGAGCGCGACGGCGTGGTCTGTCTGCGCGGTATCCTGGATGCCGACTGGATCGCCTACCTGCGCGATCTGCTCGAAGTCGACAAGGCCAGCCCATCGGGCATGGTCAAGAACATCAACGCCAAAGATGCGGCCGGTCAGTTCTTCGGCGACACCTTCGTGTGGCAGCACGTGGAAGGGTTTCGCAGGGCCGTGTTCGAGAGCCCGATGGCGGCCATCGCCGCCGCCCTGACCCGGTCGACGAAGGTGAACCTGATCTTCGACCAGATCCTCATCAAGGAGCCGGGCACGACCACGCCGACCGTCTGGCATCACGACGCCACATACTGGCCGGTCATGGGTGACAAGGTGGCGACCCTGTGGCTGGCGCTGGACGACGCCACCGCCGAGACCGGTGCGATGGAGTTCGTCGCCGGCTCGCACCGCTGGGGCCAGCGCTTCAAGGCGGTGAGCTTCGACCCCGCCCAGACCTACGAGGAGGATCTGCCGCCGGTCCCCGACATCGAGGCCGAGCGCGATCGCCATTCCCTGATCCGCTACGAACTGGAGCCGGGCGACTGCACGGTGCACCACGGCCTGCTGCTGCACGCGGCCCCCGGCAACTCGTCGCCCACCCAGCGGCGCCGCGCCTATCTCACCCGGTGGGCGGGCGACGATGTCGTCTATTCTCCGCGACCCAACCTGCAGAAGATGCTGCGCGATCCCGGTATCCCCGCCGGCGGGCCGCTGGACTGCGACCTCTTCCCCGTGGTCTGGCGGGCCGACGCCGCGGCGGAGTAGTCCCAAGAGCACGTCACGATCGGATGGAAACATCCGGTCGCGTGAATGCGCTCTATCTCTCGGGACTAAGAGGGTGCTTCACGGTTCGGACCTGTTCGACCCGAACCGATCGCGTTCTAACCCACCCGTCGGCGCACCACGGTGACGCCGACGCTCTCGGCGTCGTGGAACACGTCGAGCTTGGAGATCGTCACCTCGGCACGCTTCGCGCGCTCGTCGGCGAGCGCGATCTCGGCCACCCGGTCGGCCAGGGTCTCGACCAGGCGCACGTGGCCGCCGCCGGCCAGGGCCCGCACCGCCTTGACGATACGCTCGTAGCAGTAGACCCGGGCATAATCCTCGCGGAAGCCGCCCTCGGGCCGGACCACCTCGACCGCCATGTCCACCCGCACACGCTGCCGCACGCCCTGCTCGTGGGCGTGGATACCGATCTGGAAATCGACAACGAGTCCGTTGATGCGCACCGTGTAGACGGCATCCACCACCTCGGTGGTGTCCGCGACACGCGGTTCGTCGATCGTGAAGGTCATCGGTCCCTCGGGTGCCATGTCCGTCGTCTCTGCCCGTCGCCATGCCCCGCCGAAGCAGGGCCGCCAATCCTGAAGTGGCGCGCACCCTAGACCGTCGGACCGGGGCTTGTCGTCCCAAACCCGCCACGCAAGGGGCAATTCCCGCCGTCTCACCTTCCCATCTTGGCGCCGACCGCCGTCAGGTCTAGGGTCTGCGCAATCTTGTATACAAATCGGAGGAGACAGCATGAGCGACAAGGCGATGTTCGAGGCCGGGCTCAAGAACCGGCGCGAGGTACTGGGCGCGGAGTATGTCGACAAGTCGATCGCGTCGGCCGACGACTTCAACATGCCGATGCAGGAGCTGGTCACCGAGTACTGCTGGGGCGAGGTGTGGGGCCGTCCGGGCCTGACCCGGCAGCAGCGCTCGATGCTGAACCTCGGCATGCTGGTGGCGCTCGGTCGCAGCCACGAGCTGCGTCTGCACATCCGCGGCGCGATCAACAACGGCCTGAGCAAGGACGACATCAAGGAGGTCTTCCTGCAGACCGCCATCTACTGTGGCGTGCCGGCGGCGATCGACGCCTTCCGCAACGCCCGCGAGGTCTTCAAGGAGATGGGGATCGACTGATCCCCGCCACCCTTCGCCCGCAGCAGCACCCCCGCAAGAACGCCATCGAGCAATGGAGAGAAACATGTCCGACATCACCGTCGGGTGGATCGGCATCGGCAACATGGGCTGGCCGATGGCCCGGAACGCCAAGCAGGCCGGCATCGACATCGCGGTCTTCGACCTGGACCAGGAGAAGCTCGGCAAGTTCGCCGACGAGTTCGACGCCAAGCGCGCCTCCAGCTTGGCGGCGCTGTCGGAGATGTCGGACGTGATCGTCACCATCGTGCCGGACGGCAAGGTGGTGCGGCGGATCTGCTTCGGCGACGGCGACAACCTGGCCGACGGGTTCGCGCCGGGCAAGATCGTGGTCGACATGAGCTCGTCCGCGCCGATGGGGACCCGTTCGCTCGGCGACGAGCTGCATGCCAAGGGTGTCACCCTGATCGACGCGCCGGTCTCCGGCGGCGTGCTCGGCGCCGACAAAGCGACCCTGTCGATCATGGTCGGCGGCAGCGACGAGGCGGCGATCGCCAAGGTCATGCCGACGTTCGAGGCGACGGGAAAGAACATCTTCCGCTGCGGCCCGCTCGGCGCCGGCCACGCCATGAAGTGCCTGAACAACTACCTGTCGGCGGTCGGCCTGACCGCGGCGAACGAGGCACTGCTGATCGGCCAGAAGTTCGGCCTCGACCCGTCGGCCATGGTCGACATCCTGAACGTCTCCACCGGCCGCAACTCCTCGACCGAGCGCAAGTACCACCAGTCGGTGCTGCCGCGGACCTACAACTCCGGCTTCGCCACCGCGCTGATGGCCAAGGACGTGGGCATCGCCGCCGGCCTGGCCGGCGACCAGGACATGTTCGCCCCGCTGCTGCATTCGTTGAACGACATCTGGACCAAGTACAACGAGGTCATGCCGGAAGCGAACCACGAGGCGACGATCGAGTACCTGGAGAAGATCAACGCGACCCGCCTCAAGGGTCCGAAGTCCTAAGGGAGGGCGCCATGGCGGGGCAGCCGCTGCAGGGCGTGCGGATCCTGGCGGTCGAGCAGTATGGTGCCGGCCCGTTCGGCACCATGTACCTGGCCAACCAGGGGGCCGAGGTCATCAAGGTCGAGAACCCGCACGACGGCGGCGACATGGCGCGCGCCGTCGGGCCCTACTTCTTCGACGGGGATGGCGCGCAGAGCCAGTTCTACCACTCGTTCAACCTGAACAAGCGCAGCGTCGGTCTCGATCTGCGCAGCGAGGACGGGCGGCGGATCTTCCGCGAACTGGCGGCAACGGCGGATGCCGTGACCAACAACCTGCGCGGCGACGTGCCGGAGAAGCTCGGGCTTGATTACGCCAGCCTGAAGGAGGCCAACCCGCGGATCGTCTGCGCCCATCTGTCGGCCTATGGCCGCGACGGGTCGCGCAAGACCTGGCCCGGCTACGACTATCTGATGCAGGCGGAGGCCGGCTGGTTCTCGGTGACCGGCGAGCCGGGCTCGCCGCCGAGCCGGTTCGGCCTGTCGGTGGTCGATCTGATGACCGGCGTGACCATGGCCTTCGGCGTCACCTCGGCGATCCTGCAGGCACGCGAGACCGGCGAGGGCCGCGACGTCGACGTCAGCCTGTTCGACCTGGCCCTGCACACGGTGACCTACCTGTCGACCTGGTACCTGAACGCCGGCCACGTTCAGGAGCGCCTGGCCCGCTCGGCCCACCCGTCCCTGACCCCGTGTCAGACCTACCGGACCAAGGACGGCTGGATCTACCTGATGTGCAACAAGGAGAAGTTCTGGCCGGCGCTGTGCGAGAAGATCGGCCGGCCGGAGCTCGGCACCGACCCGCGGTTCGCCACCTTCAAGGACCGTTTCGCCGCGCGTCCGGCGATCCAGGAGATTCTCGACGAGGCCCTGAGCGCGAAGACGACGGCGGAATGGATGGTGGAGTTCGGCGGCAGCGTGCCCGCCTCACCGATCCTCGACATCGCCGACGCCATGGACAATCCCTTTGTCGCGGAGCGCGGCGGCATCCACGACTTCGCCCCGCCCGCCGGGCTTGAGGAGACGTTCCGTATGGTCGCCCACCCGATCCGCAATTCCGGCTCCGCCCCGCCGAAACGCCCGGGGCCTGAGCTTGGCGGCGACACCGACGCGCTGCTGAACGAACTCGGCTACGGCCCGGCGGCGATCCGGGCCCTCAAGGATTCGGGAGCAGTGGGATGAGCACCAGACTCGCGTTCATCGGTTTCGGCGAGGCCGGACCGCAGATCGCCGCCGGAATGCTCGGCGCGGGCGCCGGCTCCGTCGCCGCCTACGACATCCTGGTCGCGGACCCCGCCGCGCGCGACGGCTGGACGGCCAGGGCCGAAGCCGTGCCGGCCAGACCCTGCGCCACGCCGGCCGAAGCGGTGGCCGACGCCGACATGATCCTCTCCACCGTAACCTCCGAGCGGGCGCTCGAGGCGGCGGAGGCTGCCGCCCCGCACCTGCGCCAGGGACAGCTCTATCTCGACCTGAACTCCTGCTCGCCGGGCAAGAAGGTCAAGGCGGCCAAGGCGGTCGAGGCCACGTCCGCCGCCCGCTATGTCGACGTGGCGGTGATGGACACGGTGCCGGGGCGCGGCCACAAGGTGCCGATGCTGCTGGCCGGCGGGGCGGCGGAAGCGGCGGCCGAGACCCTGCGCGCCTTCGGGATGACCGTCGAGGTCGTCGGCGACACGGTCGGCCAAGCCTCGACCATCAAGATGGCGCGTTCGGTGTTCATGAAGGGGATCGAAGCGATCCTGTGCGAGAGCCTCGTCGCCGCCGACCGGGCCGGCGTCGCCGACCGGGTGCTGGGCTCGATCCAGAAGACCTTCCCCGGTCTCGACTGGCGCCAGCTCGCCACCTACCACATGGGCCGCATGGCGGTGCACGGCCGCCGCCGGGCGATCGAGATGGACAGCGTCGCCGACACCCTGACCGATCTCGGCCTGGACCCGTTCACCGCCAAAGGCACCCGCGACCGCCAGATGTGGGTCGCCGACCTCGGCCTGCGCGACCGGTTCATCGAGAAGGAGCCGGAGACGCTGGAGGAGTTCCTGGAGGCGGTCGCCGCGCGCACCGCTGCAGCCGCTTCCCACTAGACAAGAAATCTCTTGGTATTACATGGTGCGGTGTGGCCGGGGAGGACGCGGCCTCAATCTGTATGACGCACCGCGCACCGGCCCCCGGCGGGAAGCAAACCCGCCGGCCGACAGTTTCACGAGAGGAGAGCCGCAATGGCCTTTGAACTTCCCGATCTGCCGTATCCCCATGACGCCCTGGCTCCGGTCATGTCCAAGGAGACGCTGGAGTTCCACCACGACAAGCACCACAACGCCTATGTCGTGAACGGCAACAACCTGCTGAAAGACAGCGGCCTCGAGGGCAAGTCGCTCGAGGAGGTGGTCAAGGCTTCCTACAACGGCGGCCAGGGCGGCGGTCTGTTCAACAACGCCTCCCAGCACTGGAACCACATCGAGTTCTGGAAGTGGATGAAGCCGAACGGCGGCGGCGCCATCCCGGGCGAGCTCGAGAAGAAGATCGTCGAGGATTTCGGCAGCGTCGACGCCATGAAGGACGCCTTCGTGCAGGCCGGCGTCACCCAGTTCGGCTCCGGCTGGTGCTGGCTTATCCTGGGCAATGACGGCAAGCTGGCCGTCACCAAGACGGCGAACGGCGTGAACCCGCTGGCCACCGGCGAGGGCACCGCCCTGCTCGGCTGCGACGTGTGGGAGCACTCCTACTACATCGACTACCGCAACGCCCGTCCGGACTACGTCAAGGCGTTCGTCAACGACCTGGTCAACTGGGAGCGCGTGGCCGAGCTGTTCGGCGCGGCGTCCTGAGCACACGCAAGACACGGTCGATGATTTGAACTTTTTGAAATCATCGAGTCACCGACCGAACCCATGACTGCGAGGCCGGCACCAAAGACAACGTCCAGGTGCCGGCCTTTTGTTTCTCGGCGCGCATATCCACCATTCAACTCAACGCTGCCACTAGTATTCCCGGATTCTTCACAACCATTGACAAATGTGAATTTTCTCACGCGAATCGGTCTTGTTTGCATTCGCGACCGCATGCGAGAGTTTCCTCGATTTGATCTGTCCAAGGAAAAATGGACATGGGCGCTGACGACGGGACCAGCGTCGGCGAAGGGTTCTGGGTAACCCCTGCCGGTTGCGACACTCGCCACTCCGACGGTTCGGGCGGCGAGGCGGCGATCATCTTCACCATGCTGCATCACTTCGGATGGATCGATGTCGGCCTTCAGCCGCACAAGGCGGTCGTTCGGCTGAACCCGTCCACCGTCGAGACGCCGGCGCTGGAGGCCCTGATCCCCGCGCTGGAGGAACGCGCTCCGGAACGCAAGATCGAGCTGGTGCTCGTGGATTGCGACGCGCAGCCGGTCGACCTCGCCTTTCTCGATTCCTCCGACGCCAACGCCTATGTCGAATCCGTGATCCGCAAGCGCGCGGTCGGCGACGAGACCGGGCAATCGTACTGGGGCGAGGAGGCGTTCCCGCTGCCGCTGCCCCAACCGCTGTCGGATGCCATCCACTTTCCGCCCACCGCACCGGCGCTGCGCCGGGTGGAGGAGCGCGACCATATCGACGAGGAGCGCTTCGCCAGGTCGCTGGCCAAGGCGGAGTGGCTCGCCCCGCTGAACACCGCCGACTCCCTCTTCGAGCGCCGTCTGACGGACCAGACACCGGAGATGGTCACCTTCGCGCTCCGAACGCTCGGCTGGGTGGGTATCGGACGGAACTGGCGGCTGCACGGCCAGCCGCTGCGCAGCACCGTGCCCGAGATCGTCGCTCTCGATCCCGCCGCCATCCGCCGGGAAGCCCTTCACCAGTTGGTGGCGCTGAGCGACGCGTGGACGCCGCTGTCCGGCGAGGTGACGCTGGCGTGGTGGGACGGCAGTACCTGGATCCGTCAGCGCGGTGTGGCCGCGGAGATGGCCGACCGGTTGAGGACCCTCTGCCGGATCGCCGCCAACGACGAGCCGCTGTCCCTGGTCGAGAGCGTCGAGGTGCCGATTCACCAGCTGCTGGCGTCCGGATCCCGCTGGAGCGCGTCCCATCCCTTCGCCGTCACCCTGAAACGCTGGCAGGACGAACAGACCAATGCCGGCGCCGGCGATGCGATCCTGCGCGACCTGGAGCGGATGGGCCTGTTCCAGGAACGCACGAAACTGCTGGTCATCGACGAGAACGAGGACATGCGGATCGCCCGCTATGCCCCTGGAACGGTGCAGGTGTGGGACGAGCGGGTCCACCGCTCGATGGAAGGGTCGCGCCTGATCGACGTGCCGGACCGGGGGCTCGGCCTTCGGGTCCAGCGCGACTTGCAGACGGTGCGTCGCCGCCGTCAGCCGGCCCTCCACCGCTGCAGCGGTGTCGTGCAGGGCAGCGACGGGATGCAGGCGGTCCAGTGGTCGCGCCTGACCGTGCCGCTGTTCACGCGGGTCGACGGCCGCGAGCGGGTGCGGGCGCTGCTCTCGACCTGCGCGCTGGAGCATGCCGTACCGATCTGAGGCGCGCCCTACCCGGCCCCCCTACCCGAGCGACTGGCGGGACGACGCCTCGACGACCAGCGGCACCGCCTCCGGCGCGTCGACGAAATCGCGCACATCGTCCACTACCGCCCGCCGGGTGCGTCCGAGCAACCACATCCTCGACCGCTCCGGCTTATGGGGCCGCAACCAGCGCACACCGCCATGGGCCTCGTCGAAGCGGTACTTGGTGGCGTTCTTGGCATAGACCTCGTCCTCGGCGATCGAGATCATCGGCGCGGCGTCCCATCGTGACAGGGCCAGGGCGCAGCCGGCGGTCGTGACCAGCTCCGCCAGGGCCGTCCGCCCGCGCCAGGCCGGTGCCAGCCAGAGACCTCCGATATACGTGCACCGCCCCCGGACGCTCGTGGCATAGCCATCGGCCTCCTCGCCGAGGACCAGGCGCTCGCCGGATGGCATGTCGCGGATCGGCTGCCCGTAGAACAGGTACAGGGTCGACAGCCAGTCGCCGAGGGATCGGGCGCCCAGTTCGAACAGTCTGGCCGCGAACGTCGCGACCCGCTGACCGGCCCCGTCCTCCACGCTCATCCAGATCGCCTGTCCGGGACCGATCGGCACCGCCGCCGGGTTGAAGACGTTCGGCATGAATTTTCCGGTTTCTCGGCATACCCGGTCGAACGCGGACATGTCGTCGTCAACCGCAATGGCGAGACCGTGACGTTTCAGGAGCGCGTTCAACCGCAGGAAGTACGCGCCGAGAAGCTCGACCTCCGGCGCCACAATGGTGTCGACGTTAGTCAGAAGCCGCCTTGCATACGGGATTGTATTCATCGGTCCCCACCTGTCCCTTAAAGCCAGAATTGAGGATCAAGAATTACAAGAATATAGGGAATATTCCGCGATGGGGTCCGGCGACTCGTCGCGCGATCGCGAGTCGCATCGCGCGCGCCGCCGGCCTATAGAGAGCGTGTGAAAACGAATCGGTTTCCGCGAATGCCCTCCACCCCGATCCCTGCCGCAGACGCGGCGCCACGACCGGCCGCGTTCCTCGACCGCGACGGCGTGCTGAACGTGGACACCGGATACGCCCACCGTCCCGACCAGATCCGCTGGGTCGACGGCGCCGCCGCCGCGGTCGCGCGGCTAAACAACGCCGGGTATCGGGTGTTCGTCGTCACCAACCAGTCCGGGATCGCCCGTGGCCTGTACGGCACGGAGGATGTGGAGGCGCTGCACCGCTGGATGGGGGCGACCCTGCTGGGCTCGGGAGCCCGCATCGACGACTGGCGCTACTGCCCCTACCACCCCGAGCACCAGGCCGAGCGGTTCGCCGACAAGGCGACCTGGCGCAAACCGCATCCGGGGATGCTGCTCGATCTCATGGCCGCGTGGCCGGTCGACCGCGAGGCCTCGTTCATGATCGGCGACCGGGACAGCGACATGGTCGCGGCGCGGGCAGCCGGAGTCGCGGGCCATCTGTTCGCCGGCGGCGATCTCGACGCCTTCGTCGCGGCCCTGCTGCCCCAGAAAGCGGACTAGGCCCATGGCACGGATCCATCCCGTCCTGCTGTCGGGCGGCGCCGGTACCCGGCTGTGGCCGTTGTCCCGCTCGGCCTATCCCAAGCAGTTCCTGTCCCTGCTGGGGGACCGCTCCCTGCTGCAGACCACCGCGCTTAGGGTATCGGACCCCGACCTGTTCGAGCCGCCGGTGGTGATCGCCAATGCGGATCACCGTTTCGTGGTGGCCGAGCAGCTCCGGGCCGCCGGTATCGCCCCGGCGACCATCATGCTGGAGCCGGAGGGCCGGAACTCCGCCCCCGCCGCCCTCGCCGCCGCCCGTTACCTGCGCGATCGGGATCCCCAGGCGGTGCTGCTGCTGCTCGCCGCGGACCATGCCATGGCCGAGCCCGCAGCCTTCCTCGACGCGGCGCGGGCCGCCCTGCCGGCGGCAGAAGCAGGGCGCATCGTGACGTTCGGCATCGAGCCCGACCGACCGGAGACCGCCTACGGCTACATCCTCGCCGGCGGCGAGCCGGATGCCGGCGGCGTGCGACCGGTCGACCGGTTCGTGGAGAAACCGGATGCCGCCACCGCCGAGAGCTACCTCGCCGACGGCCGGTATCTCTGGAATTCGGGCAACTTCCTCGCCGCCGCCGAGACGCTGGAACGCGAGGCCGAACGGTTCGTTCCGGACCTGCTGGCCACCGTCGGCGCCGCGGTCGCCGACGCGCGACTCGACCTGGACTTCCTGCGCCTGGACGCCGGGACCTTTTCCCGGGCGCTGTCGGTGTCCATCGATTACGCGATCATGGAGCGCACCGGCTCAGCATCGGTCATCGCCTGCGATCCGGGTTGGAGCGACATCGGGTCGTTCGACGCGCTCGCCGAGGCGCTCGGCCGCGACGGGCAGGGCAACGCCATCGCCGGCCCGGTCTTCCACCTGGACAGTCGCGACACCCTGGCGATTTCCACCGGTCCGCTCGTCGCCACGCTCGGCCTCGACAACGCTGTGGTCGTCGCCTCCGACGACGCGGTGCTGGTGGCGTCCGCCGACCGGGCCCAGCAGGTGCGCGCCGTGGTCGAGCGTCTGCGCGAGGCCGGCCGCGACGAGGCGGACGGTCATGCCGACGTCCACCGCCCCTGGGGATCCTACCGCAACCTGGACGTCGGTCCGGGTTTCCTGGTCAAGCAGATCCACATCAGGCCCGGGGGTCGGCTGTCGCTCCAGACCCATGCCCACCGGGCCGAGCACTGGACCGTGACCGCGGGCGCCGTGCGGGTCACGCTCGGACCGACGCGCGACGCCCTCGAAACGGTGGATCTCGGCGCCCACCGCTCGATCGACATTCCGCGCGGGTGGGTGCATCGGATGGAGAACGTCACCGACACCCCGGCCCAGGTCATCGAAGTGCAGTCCGGAGACCTGCTGTCGGAGGACGACATCGAACGGCTCGACGATGTCTACGGCCGCGGCGGTTCGGCGTCTGTCGAGTGAATCCGACTCAGCCTAGAAGGCTCAGACGCTCAGGAAAATTTAATTTAAAAATTTAGACAACGCCGGCATATTGGGGGCGTCATCTCGTCTGCCTCCACAATATGCTGTGTGTTCCGCCATGCGCCTTCCCGCGCCTGCCGTTCTTGGATTCCTCGCTCTCGGCATCGTTTCGATGTCCCAGCCCGCGGTCGCATCGAGCCACGGGCCGGCCTATTACGAGGCCCTGATGCGCTACTGCTACGGCGGCGGGCTGTCGGACCGGCTGGGGCGCGACCCGGACAGCCGCTCCGTCATCGGCGTCGGCAGCAAACGGGCCGCCCTCTCCGACCTGCGCGAGGCGATGCAGCGCGGCGAGCGGGCGGTAACGGCACTCTGCGCCGCCGGCTATTACCGGGCGGTCGGCGCCGGCTACCTGCGGGTCGTGCGCCGCTGATACGCGTCCGTGTCCGAAATACAGAATCAAACCACACGCAGGGAGCGATCAGCTCCAACGACCATGGAGGGGGTTGGGCTCTAAAGGGGCACCATCGCGACAACCAGATTTTGAAAAAATTCGCCCTTCATTGGTTCTTAATTTCTTTCTTCGTCAATTGCTTCAACTGAGTAACCTTCCATGGATGAGCATTCACGATGGCGATCGATCAATCGACGCCGACAACCACGCAGATCACTGCGTCGGGTCGTCGGGGCAAACTGAGTTTTCGGAACCTCAGGACCAAGACCAAGGTTCTGATCGGGGTCACAATCCCTCTGCTCTTTCTCATCGCGATGGGCGCCACCGCACTCTTCAACATCGACAGAATGCAGAACACCAGCAGGTGGGTGGATCATACCCGTGCGGTGTTGGGCAAAGCTGCGGACATCGTCGCGGCGGCGGTCGATATGGAGACCGGCATGCGTGGGTTCCTCCTCGCCGGCCGGGAAGAGTTCCTCGACCCGTATAAGGAGGGCGAGAAGGCGGTCTACGCGCAGATCAAGGACCTTCAGCAGACCGTCGACGACAATCCCCGCCAGGTAGCACGCCTCGCTGAGGCGGCAGAGGTGGTGCGCGAGTGGCAGGACAACGTCACGGAGATGCAGATTCAGCTTCGCCGGGACATCGGCGATGCTGAAACGATGAACGACATGGCGAAACTCGTCGCCGAAGCGCGCGGCAAAACCTTCTTCGACAAATTCCGGGGTCTGATAGCCACCTTCGCCGACCGGGAGCGGGCGCTCTTGGCCAAGCGGCGCGACACCTTCCTGTCAGCGTTGTCCGGCGGCGAAGCCACCGCACAGGAGACCCGGGAGGCACTGCGCTGGGTTGAGCACACCTATTCCGTAATCTCGACCTCCCAGGACATCCTGGCCGCCGCCGCCGACATGGAGACCGGTATGCGCGGTTTCTTGCTCGCGGGGCGTGACGAGTTCCTGGACCCGTTCAACGCAGGATCCACGCGTTTCGAATCGCTTGTCAGCGAGCTTCGCCAAACCGTAAGCGACAATCCGGCCCAGGTCGCGCTTCTCGACGAGATTGCCGCCACGATCGGTGACTGGGTAACCCAAGTCGTGAACCCGATGATCGATCTCCGCCGACAGATCGGCGACTCGGCGACCATGGACGACATGGCAGACCTGGTCGGAGAGGCTCGCGGCAAGGCGTATTTTGACAGGTTTCGCGAGATCATGGCCGAGTTCGCAGCCGAGGAGCGGGCGTTGATGGAACAGCGATCGGCGGCCAACGCGGACACGGTCGATCAGAGTTTCCTCGTGATCATCGGAGCGACCGTAGGCGCCGTCGTCATCGGTCTGGCCATGGCCTGGATGATTGGAGGCTCAATCGGTGGGCCGATCGGCCGGATGACAGGTGCCATGGCGAAGCTCGCCGAAGGCGACACGACGGTGACAATCGACGGTACCGATCGAGGAGACGAGGTCGGTGCGATGGCGCGGGCGACTCTGGTCTTCAAAGAGAACGCCATTGAGGCCGAGCGGCTCCGCCAGGAGAACGAGATCCGCGAGCGGCAGGCGGCGGAGGAAAAGCGCGAGGCGATGCGCCTCCTGGCCGAGACCTTCAAGTCCAGCGTCGGGACGGTGATCGACAATGTGTCGTCCGCCGCATCCGAACTTCAGGACACGGCGAGGTCCATGTCGACGACGGCGGAACAGACCAACTCCCTGGCGATTTCTGTCGCCAGCGCGTCGGAGGAAGCATCGGCCAATGTCCAGACGGTCGCCTCGGCCAGCGAGGAACTGTCCGCATCGATTGGCGAGATCACCCGCCAGATCGGCGAATCGAATACGATCTCGCGGCAAGCGGTCGAAACCGCCGAGGCGACCAACGGCAAGGTCGCCGAACTGGACGAGGGTGCCACGAAGATCGGCAACATCGTCAGCCTGATCCAGGACATCGCGGAGCAGACCAACCTGCTGGCCCTGAACGCGACAATCGAGGCCGCCCGGGCCGGCGACGCCGGCAAGGGCTTCGCCGTCGTCGCCTCCGAGGTGAAGAATCTCGCCAATCAGACCGCCAAAGCGACAGAGGAGATCGCTGGACAAGTCGCGGCAATGCAGGGGTCGACAAGCCAGACCGTCTCCGCGATCGACGAGATTACCGGAGTGATCCGCCAGATCAGCGAGAACGCGGGCGGCATCGCCTCCGCCGTCGAACAGCAGAATGCATCGACGCAGGAGATCTCCCGGAATGTCCAGGAGGCGGCGGCCGGCACCAACGACGTGTCGACGACAATCTCCGATGTACGGAGCGGCGCGGAAAGCACCGGTGTCGCAGCCAGTCAGGTGCTGGCCCGCTCCCAGGCACTCGCCGATCAGTCTCAATTGCTTCGCGCCGAGGTCGACAAATTCCTTGCGGGACTGCAGACCGCCTGACCGTCCTCAGCATGACTTCCGCCCCGGGCCCGACAGGATCTCGGGGCGGAAACTACACTTCCAGCCATTCCCGCCGGACCTCGCCGTCCGCGGCGAACTCCCCCGGCGTTCCCTCGAACACCAGATGGCCGTGCCCCATCACCAGGAGCCGGTGGGAGATCTTCAGCGCGATCGTCAGTTTCTGCTCGACCAGCAGGATCGACACCCCGCGTCGGGCGATCTCCTCCAGAAGGCCGGCGACGCGCTCCACCATCTGCGGGCTCAACCCCTCGGTCGGCTCGTCCACCATGACCAGATCCGGATCACCCATCAGCGTGCGGCACATGGTCAGCATCTGCTGCTCGCCGCCGGACAGGGCGCCTGCGACCACGTCGGCCCGTTCGCGCAGGTTGGGGAACAGGTCGAACATGTCCTCCATCGACCAGCGGTCCTCGGGCCGCGGCCGGCTCGCCTTCATGCCGAGAACCAGGTTCTGACGCACCGTAAGGGTCGGAAAGATGTCCCGGTTCTCGGGCACGTATCCGATGCCGAGATGAGCGACCTGGTGCGGTTTCATCCCGGCGATCTCTTCGCCGCGCAGGCGGATGGAGCCGACCGGCGGAACCTCGCCCATGATCGCCTTGCAGGTGGTACTGCGCCCGACGCCGTTGCGGCCGAGCAGGCTGACGATCTCGCCCTCGCCGACGTCGAAGGTGACGCCCTGGAGGATATGGCTCTTGCCGTAATAGGCGTGGAGGTCACGAACCTGAAGCATCAGCGCGCCTCCCCGCCGGCACCGTCGACCGTGCCGAGATAGGCCTCCTGCACCGCCCTGCTCGAGCGGACCTCCTCGGGCGTGCCGGTGGCGATGATCTCACCGTAGACCAGCACGGAGATCCGATCGGCCAGGCCGAACACCACGCCCATGTCGTGCTCGACCATGACGAGGGTGCGCCCCTCCGTCACCCGGCGGATCAGGGCGACCACCGCCTCGGTCTCGCTGTGGCTCATGCCGGCGGTCGGTTCGTCGAGCATGATGACGTCGGCGCCACCGGCGATGGTGATGCCGATCTCCAGCGCCCGCTGCTCGGCATAGGCCAGGACCCCGGCCGGCAGGTCGCAGCGGTCCAGCATGCCGATCTCCTCCAGGATCTGCGCCGCCCGTTCGTTCAGCGCCCGTTCGGTATCGACCAGGCGCCAGAAGCTGTTGCGGTGGTCCATCGCCCAGAGCAGGCCGCAGCGGACGTTCTCGAACACGCTGAGGCGCGGGAAGATGTTGGTGATCTGGAACGACCGGCTGAGGCCGAGCCGGTTGATCTCGTAGGGCTGCAGGTCGGTAACGTCGCGCCCGTTCAGCAGGATCCGCCCGGCGGATTTCGAGTATTTGCCGCTGATCAGGTGGAACAGGGTCGACTTGCCGGCCCCGTTCGGACCGATGATGGCGTGCCGCTCGCCGGCCCGGATGTCCAGGTCGATGCCACGGATGATCTCCGTCGGCCCGAAGCTCTTGCGCACCCTCCGAATCCGCAGGGCCGGCTCGGCCGGCGTCATCGCCGCCGCCGTCACGGCGCGTCTCCCATCGTGCCGGTCGCTTTCAGGAACGCGTCGCGAAGGCCGGGCGCCAGCCGGAACATGCCGTAGGCGCCGGCGGCCGCCAGGACGACCGCCACGGCCCAGGGCGACACCGTCGTCACGTCGAACGTCAGGCCGAACACGTGCGCCTCGCTCTCGCCGACGACGCTCCGGTTGGCCTCGTGGCCCATCTCGAGCAGCAGGACCGCCCCGGCCAGGAACGCCGCCAGCGGGACCATCGCCGTGGCGTACGGCATGGCCAGCAGGTGCAGGCGACGGGTCGTCAGGGCCGGCCCGTGCATCATGATGAGCCCCGTCAGGCCGCGCGGGGCGTACATCACCGTCAGCACGAACAGAATGCCGACGTAGAGCTGCCAGAGCTCGGTATGGTTCGACAGCACGGTCTGAAGCAGGGTGAGCAGGATGGCGCCGACAATCGGGCCGATGAAGAAGCCGACACCGCCGATGAAGGCCATCAGCAGCACCCAGCCGGACGTCACCAGGTTGAGGTTCTCCTCGGTCAGGATCTCGTAGTTGATGGCGAACAGGCCGCCGGCCATGCCGGCAAAGAAGCCCGAGGCGCAGAACGAGACGAAACGGACGTAGCGCATGCTGTAGCCGACGAACTCGGCGCGCTCCTCGTTGTCGCGCACGGCGTTGGCCATGCGGCCGGCAGGGGTACGGGAGAACAGGTACATGAACAGGGCCGCGACCAGCACGACCGCCACGGTCAGGTAGTAGACCTCGACCTCGCTCAGGAACTCGTAGCCGAACACCGGCGGCCCCATGGTGCGGTCGCCGCTGACCCCCTCCTCGCCGCCGAAGAAGGCCACGAAGATGATCGAGCAGGCCGCGACCAACTCGCCGACCCCAAGCGAGATCATCGCGAACACCGTGCCCGCGCGGCGGGTCGAGAAGCTGCCGATAACCACCGCGAAGACCAGCCCGAACAGGCCGCCGACAACCGGCAGCAGCGGCAGCGGCAGCCACCACCCGTCGTATTCGACGTAGTTCATCACATGGACCGACAGGAAGCCGCCGAGACCGAAATACACGGCATGGCCGAAGGACAGCATCCCGCCCTGGCCGAGCAGCATGTTGTAGCTCAGCGCGAAGACGATCGAGATGCCCATCTGGTTCATGATCGTGACCGCCACCGCCGACGGGAACAGCAGCGGCATCACCATCAGGACGGCGGCCGCCCCGCCCCAGAGCGGCAGCGTGCGGGAGAACGCGCCACGGCGCATCTGCTCCTCGGCCACCCGCTTCCAGGCGGGCTCCGCCGTGGTGGGTGTACGGCTCATGTCTCGCGCTTCCCCATCAGCCCGGTCGGCCGGAAGATCAGGATCAGGATCAGCAGGATGTAGGGCAGAATGGGCGCCACCTGCGGCAGCGACAGGCTCCACAGGTCGCGTAGCACATGGTCGGCGTCGAAGCTCACGCCCAGGATGTCGAGGAGGTCGGTCACCGACCAGTCGAGGGCGATGGCGAAGGTCTGCAGCCAGCCGATCAGCAGGGAGGCGACGAACGCGCCCGGCAGCGAGCCGAGACCGCCGACCACGATAACCACGAAGACGATCGAGCCGAGCACGAAGGCCATGCCCGGAAACGTGCCGAGCGCCGGCCCGGCGATCACGCCGGCGAGCCCGGCCAGGGCCGAGCCGACGCCGAACACGCCCATGAAGACCAGCGGCACGTTGTGGCCGAGGTTGGAGACGGTGTGCGGATGGGTGATCGCCGCCTGGATGATCAGCCCGACCCGCGAGCGGCTGAGAACGGTGAACAGGCCGATGAAGATGGCCACCGAGATGGCGATCATGAAGGCCTTGTAGGCGGGGAAGTTCTGGCCGAACAGCGTGAAGAGCGGGAACTGCAGGAGGTCCGGCTCGGTGTAGTCCTTTGTCGCCTTCCCCCAGAAGAACTGCACGATCTCCTCGATGAGGAATGCGAGGCCGAAGGTGAAGATCAGCTCGGCGACATGGCCGTGGCGGTGCACGTGACGTAGGCCATAGCGCTCGACCAGGGCACCGGCGACACCGACCAGCAGCGGCGCGACGATCAGCCCCGTCCAGAACCCGAGATAGGTGGAGATCGTGTAGGCGAAATAGGCGCCCAGCATGTAGAAACTGGCATGGGCGAAGTTGAGCACGCCCATCATGCTGAAGATCAGCGTGAGTCCGCTCGACAGCATGAACAGCAGCAGTCCCGTGACCAGGCCGTTCAGCAGGGAGAAGATCACCAGTTCGGTCATTGGCTCATCCCGTCATCGGCGTGAACGGGCACCGGCAGCGCTGTCCGCGGGCGGAGGCGATGCCGGTGCCGTCAGGGGGGCCGGGATCAGGTCTTGGGCCGCTTCATCTTGCAGCTGGTCGGGCTGTCCTTGCCGGCCATGGTCACCGTCGACTCGTCGACCAGACCGAAGCCGGAATTGTCGGCATCGATGACAACGCCCTCGTCGGTGTGAACCGAGATGTGCACGTCCTGGATCGCCTGGTGATCGGACGGGCGCATCCACACCTTGCCCCCCATGATCGTCTCGTACTCCATCCCCTCGAGGGCGAGGGCGACCTGAACCGGGTCGGTCGATCCGGCCTTGTCGATCGCCGCCTTCAGCATGGCGACCACGTTGAAGATCCGCGCCTGGTTGATGTCGTTCTCCGGGTACTTGGCCTTGAACGCGTCGTTCAGCGCCTTGAACTCGGGGGTCGGCGGATTGAGCGTGCCCTCGCGCACCGTTCGGATGATGTTCTTGCCGAGCGGACCGAACGTCGCCGTGATCCCGTCATGGGCGGCGTAGTAGGTGTAGATCGGCGAACTGACCCCGGACTCGATGATCGCCTTGCCGAGACCGACCATGTCCGCGCCCCAGTTGCCGGTGATGACCGCATCGGCGCCGGAGGCCTTGATCTTGGTGGCATAGGGCGTGAAGTCCTTGACCTTGCCGATCGGGTGCAGCTCGTTGCCGACCACCTCGATGTCCGGTCGTTTCTCGCCGAGGAACTTCACCGCGGCCGCCGCCACGGCCTTACCGAAGCTGTAGTCCTGGCCGATGATGTAGACCTTCTTGACGTCCTGGTTCCGCGCGATCACGTCGGTCAGCGCGTCCATCTTGATGTCGGCATTGGCATCGAAACGGAAGTGCCAGAAATTGCACTTGTCGTTGGTCAGCGCCGGATCCACCGCCGAGTAGTTCAGGAACAGGACCCGCTGGTCGGGATTGCGCCTGTTGTGCTTCTCGATCGCGTCGGTCAGCGCGTTCGCCACGCCCGAGGAGTTGCCCTGGGCGACGAACTGGATTCCATCGCTGATCGCCCGCTTGAGCTGGATCAGGCTCTCTTTGGGACTGATCTTGTTGTCGAGCGGCACGATCTCGAACGTGCGCCCCCCGAGCACGCCCCCCTTCTCGTTCACCAGGGCCTCGGCGGCGAACTCGAACGACCGCAGGCCCGATTCGCCGGTCGTGGCGAACGGGCCGGACAGCGGGTCGATGAAGGCGATCTTGATGGGCTCGGCGGCCTGCGCGCCGGCCGACGCCGCCAACGCGATACCGATCGTGGCGGCCAGCGCCGCCCTACGGGTAAACGACATGCTTTCCTCCCTCTCGGCCGTCCGGCTCCCACTTTTCAGGTGCGGGAGTCCGCCGACGTTTAAAGCATGACGAGAGGGTTCCGGAGGGTCAAGCGCGACGGCCGGGATCGCCGCCGAGGCCCGATTCGCACCTAACGGACGCGACCACGGTCGGGCATTCGCACAACCGTTCGGGAGTTATTCAAAGGTGTCGGGAAGGAAATGGCGCGCCTCGACGGAGAAAGTTCGAAAGAACTCTTCAACACGCTGGCGGACTGGACGCACATAATCCGCCACGAACTGCCGCCGGTCGATCCGCGCCCTTAGACTCCTGACAGTCTTTCTCCCAAAGCACCGCGGCGGTTCCGCCCAGGTGCTTTGTTTTTTTCAGGGATGATGGTTTCGTCAACCGGCGGCACTGCGGCAGCCGGAATTGATTTCACTGTCCGCTTTGCCATGACTGATAAAACGCCGAAGACGATACCATTCTCTATACGCCTGACCCCGGCAGAACGCGCCGACCTGGAGCGCCGTGCGGGAAAGCAGGCGCTCGGCGACTACATCCGCGAACGACTGTTCGGAACGGCGAGCCGCCCGAACCAGATTGCCATCTCCGCCAAACCCCGCGCCGTGACCGCCGAGAGAGAGATGCTCGCGGCCGTGCTCGCTCGCCTCGGTCAGTCCGACCTCGCCCGCAGCATGGCAGCGCTCGCCCGATCCGCAAATATCGGCGCACTCCCGGTGTCCCCCGAGATCGAAGCCACCCTCGGGCAGGCTTGCCAGCATATCGCAGCAATGAAATCCGCCCTGATGGCCGCTCTCGGCATCAAGGAGGGGTGACGTGATCCTCAAGGCCTCGCAACGGGGCGGTGGCAAGCAGCTCGCGCTTCATCTTCTCAACGCCATCGACAACGAGCACGTCGAGTTGCACGACCTGCGCGGCTTCGTCAGCGACGATCTGGTCGGCGCAATGAAAGAGGCGCATGCCGTCAGCCTGGGAACGCGATGCAGACAGTTTCTGTTCTCGGTATCGCTCAATCCGCCGCCGAACGAAAACGTCTCGCCGGAAATGTTCGAGGACGCCCTGACGCGGATCGAGGCGAAGACCGGTTTGACCGGTCAGCCCCGCGCGGTCGTGTTCCACGAGAAGGAGGGTCGCAGGCACTGCCACGCCGTGTACTCGCGCATCGACGCCAACAGCATGACGGCGATCAACCTGCCTCACTTCAAGCTGAAGCTCCGGGACATCTCCAAACAGCTGTACCTGGAGAACGATTGGCGGTTGCCTGCCGGTCTCGTGGACAGCCAAGCCAGATCGCCGCTCAACTACACGCTGGCCGAGCATCAGCAGGCGAAGCGCATGAGTCGCGACGCGCGCGACCTCAAGGCAATGGCTCAGGAATGCTGGGCTGCATCGGATTCCGCCGCGGCTTTCGCGCATGCGCTCAGAGAACGCGGCCTCACCCTGGCCCAGGGCGACCGGCGGGGCCATGTCGCCGTGACCCACGACGGCGAGGTGCTGGCGCTTGCCCGCTTGCTCGGCAGGAAAACGAAGGAGGTGCGTGCCCGCCTCGGAGAACCGGGCGCACTCCCCAGCGTGGATCAGGCGAAAGCCGACGCCGCCAAGGGCATGAGTGCCGCCTTTGCCCGGCACATCGCCGAGGCAAAGGATCAACACCGGCAGGCCATGTTGCCGCTGGATGCCCGCCGCCAAACGATGACGCACGCGCACCGGGCCGAGCGCCATATGCTCGATGCGGGCCAGAAGCATCGCTGGGAGGCCGAAACACTTGAGCGTTCCGGACGCCTCAACAAGGGGCTCCGCGGCCTGTGGGACAGGCTGACCGGCCGCCAAGGCGAAACCCAGCGTCGGAACATCGCCGAAGCCGCGACGGCGCTCCAACGTGACCGGCAGCAGCGTCAGGAACTCATCGCGGCGCAATTGGCCGAGCGGCGCGAGTTGCAGCAAGAGATCGCGGCCAAGCGGGCGGAGCAGGCAGTTCTGCTGCGCGAGCTGCGGGCCGAACGTGCGCCGTACCGGAACAAGCCGGAGCGGGACGGCCATCAGCATGGTTCGGCAGGCGAGAACGCCGAGCGACAGCGCCAGTCTCCGGCACCCGCACACTCTCCGGCGCTCAGGCCAATTTTCGCGGATATGGCTAAAGCGAATATCCCGAGGAAAGGACTGGAAGAGCGCCTGGAGCAGGTTCGCTCGGCCACGCCGCGGCTAGACCGGCACTTGGAGCGATAGCAGTTTTCTCCGTTGCACTCGCCGAATCACCCAGATACCCCAAAATTTAGCCACCATAAAATCTAACTTGTATTTTCAGTATCCCTAAAATGATACTTATGAGCCCCGCAAATCAGTAAATACTATCTGCTTTCTATTATTCTATTAAAATCCGAAATTATTTTATCACCCAATGTTTGCCCATCAGTTGCGGGTCTAACATGATAAATGTATCGTCTTTCACCGTTATAATATATATGCATTTCCGCATTAAGCCCGTTCCCGTCATTGTCGTCCGCTTCGATTATAGATACGTCATGGGGTGTCGCTCTCTCGTAGTACTCTGCGATTTGGTACGCAAATTTCGCTAGCTCATCACCACCACCATAAATCACTATGGCAAATCGCCCATTAGCAGATGAATTTACAGCGAGCAAATTAACTTGCTCCACTGTCTTGCTTTTATAAACATCGTGGCCAATTCTGCCATCACCGGCCACTGCAAGTGGCGCAACGGTCGCTGCCGCAGCAAAACCCATCATGGTCACGACGACGACCTGGCCTCTTAAGTTACATCTAAATCTTGCCATTGGCTGTTCCAGACTTCTGTTTACAAGTGATCGCGCGAAGCGTGCATCAGACAATTGAATGCTACCCGAATCTTCGATGTCCTGGCCTTGAACGCGGCTCCGATAGTCGCGCTATCGTCCAAAATGCCGCGCCACCTCGGGGCGCGCAATCCGGAACGCCAGGTCGAGCAGCCGCAGCCGATCCAGCACGCGTAGTTGCGGTGCTTGGCGCGGAGAGTCGTCGGCGAAACGGATGAAGCCCGACAGCCAGCGGAAGCTGCCGTCATTGTTGAACGCATCGTCGATGTCCGTGTCGGACACCTCGAAGGGCTGTCCGTCCGCACCGACGATCTCGCCGCGATGGGCGTAGATGGTATCGGCGATCCAGTCAGGCATCTCCCGGCGCGAGATTTGGAGTTCGGCTTGCAGCGCCTTGGTCGCCATGGCCAGGCGCGCGAAGTACGAGCGCCGCCGGAGTTCCCGGTCGCTCGCCACGACGATGCGCCGCCACTTCCCGGTTTCGCCCGCAGATCGGTCGCAAGGGTTACAGACTACACGATTACATTTCGCACACAGGGGCATGGGCATTCTCCTTTTCTTTTGATTGCACACGGGTTGATCGGACAAAGTCCTGACCAATCCCGTGTCCGCATCTCGAAAAGGAGGAGCGATATGGGGATTTCTGAAGACTAGACGATTCACAAGCCTGCGTAAAACGACCTAGGGAAGACAACGCGGGCCAAACCCCATGCAAGCCTCTGATCCGGCACGTCAAATGCGGCGTGCTGATTCAAAATCTCGACCCCGGAAATCCGCCACCGGGAACCGATATCACCGGCGGGCGAAGGCATCCGAGTACACCACGCTCAAGATCCTGAGGGGCTTTGCAGAGGGCCGCACCGTGCAGAACCTGGCGCCCGGAATGCACGTCTCCGAGAAAACCCTGCGGAACATCTATATGCGCCTGCGGCGAAAGCTGATGCGGGCGACCCTGCTGCATCCCCTGTCGTTCGGCGGGACCGGGCAGTTCCTCTACCGCGGCGGCGGGCTCAGCCCGAGCGGCAGCGCGATCCTCGCCTCGGTCCGCGAAAGCCGCCCCTATCGGCGGCATATGCGCATTCACGCGCCCCGCCTCGCCGATCCCGCCGACGAGATGCACTACCTGTTCGAAGTCACCGCGCGGGTGTTCTGCCACATCGCCATGACCAAGACCCCGGAGATGCTGTACCCGCCGGATACGGTCGCCGCCCTTCGCTCGATGCGGGACATAGGTACGTGGATCGGGGCAAACCGTGCTGCGCTCGACGGGCGCGAGCGGTACCGCGACCTGCTGGCGCGTGCCGACGTTCTGGCATCACAAGTCGAAGCGCTGGCCGAGACCGACGCGCTGCTCAGCTTGCGAGACAGGTCGAGAGAGCACGCTTACGCTGAGAGCGTCCTCTACACCGACCTCAAGCGCTACCTGCCGACCGATCCGCTCTGACCGGCACGCGGGTCGCATCCGCGGACGCACATTCGCCCGGGCATCCTCCCGTTCCGCCTTGCCAACCCCTCTACGGAAGACGGGTGACCTGCGGGTCACACCGTCCACCCCCAAGAGGAGATGCGCCCATGGCCGAGCGGAAATCCTTCTTCGTCAAAGTCGGCTGGTGGTTCGCAGCCGTCCTCGCGGGTGTGGCGGCATTCGCAGGAACCGGCCCGGCCTACCACGCCACCGTCGACATGGTCTTCGACTTCGCCCTCGACCAGTACGGCGATCTCGTCGCCGTACTGGTCGTCTGGCTGTGGTGGGTCGTCGTCGCCGTCTTCCTGTTCCTGAGCGCCCTGCTGGCCATCGTCCTCAGCTTCGTAACCGCAGTGTTCGTGGTCGGACGGTGGCTCCAGTGATCCCCAAACCCTCGGAAGGAGGCACCCGCATGTCGCGCACGCCGGAAACCATCGTCAACAAGACGGCCGTCACCATCCGCAACACCGTGATCAGTGCCGGTGTTCTCGCCTGGCTGATCGCCTGGGGCTCGTTCCTGAACGAGGACCAGAACGGCCAGGGCATCGTCTGCATCCTGATCGGCCTCGGCCTGTTCTGGCTCGCGGCCAAGATCAAGACGCATCACAGCAAGCGCGGTGAAGTCGGCATCTACGACTGACGCTACGGCAATTCCAGGGCGGCGGGGGCTTCGGCTCCCGCCGCTTCTCGTTTGAGGAGGTGAATCATGGATCGATACGACGACGCCTTCCGGGAGGGACTCCGATACGGCAGCGCCGCATGGGCCGATGAGAGCGATTTGCGGAGAGCGGGTCTATTCGGGAAGCGCGGTCCTCAGATCGGCTACTGGCGGCACAGGCCAATCCGCATCGACGGCGACGCCCCGATGATCCTGTTCGGTGGGGCCGGTTCCGGGAAAATGCGTGACATACTGGCGTATGTTCTGTGCAACTCACCAGGCCAGCGGACGCTAGTGCTCGACCCCCGCGGCGAGGGTGCGGCGATCTCCCTGAACATCCATGCGCCGCATGGGGACGACGCCTATTGCTGGAACCCGACGCGGTTCCCCTTCCTGCCCCACAATCAGTGCGATCCTCTCGACATCCTCAAGCCCGGCCGTCCGACCTTCCACGCCGACGTCAAGTTCGTTGCCGAAGCGCTGATCGCGATCAGCGGCTCCAGCAAAGAGGGATATTTCGAGAAGCGCGGGCGCGACTGGATTGGTGCGCTGATGGTCGACGAAGCCGAGGCCAAGGGCGGCGTCTCCCTTCCTGCCCTCAAGCGCGCCGTCGACAGCATCGATTCGGACTCCAATGTCTGGGCCGATCGCCTGAAGCGGATGCTGGCTTCGCCGCACGACTATGTGCGCCGCACTGCGGGCGAAATGCTGACCAAGCAGCAGGACAGCCCGCGCGAGTTCGGCGCGACCATGGGCACTATCTACGGTGCGCTCGGGTTTCTGGACGACCCGGCGCTCGTGGCCTCGCTGGAGAACCCGGACTTCTCGCTCTCGGCACTGACCGATCCGCAGCGTCCGGCGAAGGTCTTCCTCAACGTCCCGGCCGAGTACCTCTCGATGTGGGCTCCGCTGATCCGGCTCTTCTTCACCGTCACCATGCTCTACAAGTCGCGCGCGCCCTCCGCGCCGCGCGTCATGCTGCTGGTCGACGAGGCGGGGCAGCTCGGACGCTTCGAGACGCTGCTGCGCGCCTTCACGTTCGGCCGAGGTGGAGGGATCAGGGCCTACGCGGTATTCCAGGACATAGGTCAGGTCGATCGCAACTACGGTTCGGCAGCGCGGCCGGGCTTCATCGGTTCCGCCCAGACCCGCCAGTTCTTCGGCGTGCGGGACTACGAGACCGCGCAGCTGGTTTCGAACATGCTCGGCACCGAGACGCTGGAATATGACGACGCGCTGCGCCAGGAGCAGGCACGGCGGCACAAGGAAGCGGCATTCCGTTCGATCTTCACCGACGATGCCGATCCCTTCGAAGCAGCCCGTGACTACGCCCACTACGCCCGCGAGCAGGCGAACCGCACCAAGCAGTCGCGCCGCCTGATGACGCCTGAGGAGGTCATGGCCTTGCCGGAGGACCGGCAGATTCTGTTCATCTCGGGCAAGGACCTGAACCCGATCCTTGCCTGGAAGTACCCGTACTACACCCGCAGGGAGATGGCGGGCTTGTACCTGAACAACCCGTATCACCCGCCGATGGACAGGGTGCCCGTGCGCGGCTGGTTCGGCACGCGCTGGCGCGACATTGTCACCGGCCCGGTGCCGGAAAGGTACGCGGGTTTCCCCCAACACCGGGACGGAATGCGGCGATACGTGAAGGGGTACGAACTCTGACCCCCGAACGGAGGACCAGGCTATGACGGACAACACCAACGACCAGAAGACCAATTCGTCCGGTTCGAAGAGCAAGCCCGCCCAGGACTTGTTCTTCGAGTCCACCGATCCCAACACGTCCAACTACCCCGTTCGGATCGGTGCGCTGTTCGCGCATCGCGACGGCAAGGGCCACTCCATCGACGACAACGGCGTCCTTGGTTTGAAGGGCCGCCTGTTCACCCGGGACAGCAGCGAACGTCTCGAAAGGCTCCGGGGCAACAAGGAAGAGGCCCGCGACGGCAAGAATGCCGATCGCGGTGCAGAGCACGGCGAGACCGAGCGATGAGCGCGCTTACCGACCTCTACAACGGCCTCAAGGCTGCACGGGAGGAGAAGCTCTCGGACATCACCACGAAGGTGGAGCGGGACAATCTCGTGGGGGACCGGCGGAACGATCCGCCGGTCCCGGAGCACAATTATCCGGCTCCGGATTGGGTGCTGAACCCCGACGATCCGAACCGTCAGGCGATGCGTCGCCGTGAGCAGCGCATCAACGAGTTGAACGAGCGGTTGGGTAGGGCATCGGCCAGGCTGGAGCAGGATTTCGATCGCAGCCGGTGAAATTTGCAGTGCGCAAATCTTTTATGATACTTTACTAATATGATCGAATATCTGATTGAACGTGAGCGTGAGGAAAACTTCCGTACATCGACCCGAACGTTGTCCTTCCCCGACGGCGAGACCCGCCGGATCGAGGCGTACCGCCTCGTATGGACGTGGTTTGACCGTGCTGTCGCCTACGAGTTCGGACCTTCCGAAGAAGACATCCTGACCATGACGCTGCGCTGCGCGGACATGGAGCGCCGCGCCCCCGACGCTGCCTTGGGCCGTGTCCTGGGCTATCTCATCCAGCGGGACGAGGCCGGCGGAATGGATTACACCGACGACAACCTACAGCTCATGCTTGCCAAACGCGGTGTGCGGCGGTTTCATGAACGGAGAAAGTGTAGATCACCCAAGGGACGCACAAAACCCTAGTTGACAGGCTCATTGTCAGGCGAATATTTTGCGACACACCGATTGATATCACCCATGAACGCGATATGCCAGATCCTATATTTATTATATACTGTTCCTAGAAAGACAAGATCTGGGCTTTCTCTATACGATTCGATGATTGATTCTTCAAGATCGGAAACGATACGATCAAGAGCACCCCTAATATTCTTGAAACACACGTCAACATCCTGGCTTGTAATTTCATCTAATGCGCCACGCAAAGTACGGAAAGAATATAAAATGTCAGGAATTCTGCCGTCATTGTAAGATGTGTTAGCACTTTCCGCAGAAGTAACGATAGATTTCAAAATGAACTTCGGATCGTCAAATGCCACTCCATATTCATAAAGTAACAAGCCGTAGTCAATCTGACGCGAAGCGGCGGAAACGTTATCAACATCATCAAATATCGACAAAGCCTCTTCATACTGATTCAGAGCTTCTCGAATATAATTTGTGTTCTTACTTTTCTTGTAAAGAGCTCGCTTTATCAAAGACAGACTAAACAGCATACCAGCATATGAATATGGTTGATTGTTTTTAAATTTGATTATCTGATGTTCATACCATTTTACGTTTTCTTCTATATTCAATATTTCAGATTCCAATCCTATGTCAAAAACATACCCAATCAATGCTCCAAATGAACCGGAAATCTCTTCCGAATCTCTTCTCCTTTCCATCTCACTCCATACGGCCAATATGTCCCGGGTTGCTTGATCGTTTAATGTCGAATCTTCTGTTTGCAACGCGAGATTAAGTCGTGCCCTAGCATACTGAAACTGCGCTATAATCCTATTGTTAGATTCTTTGGGCATTAGTGATACAACGTCCCCAAGTGTGTCAACCGCCTCCTTCATTCTTTCCGTATTCTGCAAACGCCCGGTATATGTAATGTTTGACCTTGTTCCGCGAGTTTGCAGAAATTCAGCTAGAGAAAGCTTTTGTTGAGTACAGTCATTTATCGACGGAGAAGTCTCACAAAATTTAACGGCTTCGCGCATCACGGAGGTTCCCGCGATAATATATTCATTGTCACCAGTACCATTTCCAAACAGGACTTTTGACTTCGCAATCATGTGAAGCCGCGCCACTCTCTCATTGTCCTTGAGAACATAGCGAGTATGACTCACCATACCCTCTAGAAGTTCTATCGCTTTAAGTAAATTTTTAAATGAGCCAGCGCCAGTTGCACTGTCAATCAGAGAGGCCGCGGCTCTAAAAGTATAATATTTCTCTGATTCATGATTTTTCGCTATCGAAAAGTATCTAGCTGCTTCTAAAAAATCCTGATAGGCAGAAAAATCATCGAAATTGATACTCTTCGTAGAAGCAGATTTTGCAAATACCTCCGCTAAAGTCTGACTTAAAGTTGAGTGGCTTTGCGTCAGGACTTTTGTAGACTCGTCATATTTTTCGGACGCCTCGGCGAACCGGCCTTCTGCTGACAAATTTTCAGCAACTACAAGAAGTTTCCCACCCACTCCTAGATCCGAAACATCCACCACTTTCATCGAAGCCTGATAGTTTTCGGCAAAGATAGAAAGAAAACCCGGAACTTCTTCGATACTGATACTCTTATTTGCTCCAATTTTTACTAATTGATGGATGATGGCATCTCTTGGAATTCTAAGATACTTCTCCATATGGTTAATCTTGGCGCCGTTCTCCTGAGATATTACGAGAACTCTACTAAGATAATCGATTTGCCCTTGATATTTACGTTGAATTTCTTCCTGAATGGTGATCGTCGATCTGCGTTCGCTGTTTTCGATATGCCAGATCAAGCCAATTACTACAAATATCGATACCGCCACAGCACCATAGATATATACTTTGTGCTTCCGAACTAGTAATTTAATTGCTCTAATTATGAAATGCGTTGAAGGTTCTCTTATCTCGTTTAAATCAATTGTCGATTGGACCTTCCTCCCTTCCTTGTCAAAAATGGGCAAGGCAGAGAAACTTGGCTCCGGCTCTGCGCCAACATAATTATGGAATGGAACTCCAAAGTGATTGTATAGTTTCTTCGCTTCCGCGGGATGATAATATGTCAACCAGGCTAGGTATCCGGGAAGATGATCCCATTTCTCCCCAATTTTTAGAGCATTGAAGAACCGATTAGCGTGATAGAGTCGCTGTTTATCTTCTGTCACACGTGGCTCTAGCTGTTCACCAATCGATTTCGCAAACGCGTCAACCTTGTTGTAGAGCTGTAGTCTATTCAAATTGTCGTGTTTGTGACACAGCGTGATTGTCTCCAGAATCTTAGCCACATCGTAGGACTTAGGCCCGGTCGCGCACGCGCTCCTAATACGTTTAGCGTCCTCGGCAAATCGACGGTTCTCTGAAGTTACAGACACGTCGCAACGCACCTTGGCTGAGTCCAGCGATGGACCAATCCATTCTCAGAGTCCGGCCTCGGGGTGAGTGACAATAGAAGTCTGCGCCGGCGTCGGAGGGTCGAGCGGGAGACCGTTGCGGTAGAACGCCCAGGCTTCGATTTCACCAGTATCGGCGTTGCGGCGAACTTTGGCCGGGCCTTCATCTCTATGAAGCTCCCCGTCCCGGTGCCAAGCCTCGAACAGTGCAACGCCGTTCTCGGAGTCTCGTTCAATTTCTGCCGGTCCGTCCGTTCTGTGCAGTTCACCGTTAACGTACCAATCCTCGCTCACCCTCACTCCGGTTCCATCGTCTCGGACGATTGAGGCGGGTCCATCAGCGCGATGCAGTTCTCCGCCCTTGTACCAGCGTTCCTCGATATCAATGCCGCCTTCGCTCTTGATCAGCTGCGCGGGGCCATCCTGACGATCGAGTTCGCCGTTGCGATACCATAGCCTGATAGTCCACGGATGATTGTGATACACGATGGCCGGGCTGTCATCCCGGTGACGCTGCCCGTCCTTCCACCATTCCTCAATAAGCAGTTGCCCATCTTCGGCGTCATAGATCGACACCGCCGGACGATCGCCGGAGCGGTGACGGTCGGGCGTACCCTGCTTCGTCCACGTCTCGACCAGTATCGGTCTGTCTGCGACGAACTCAACTTCGTGATCGTCAAGACGCTCAACTGTTACATCATAACACTCCATATCAAATGACTTTCGGTATAAATAGTTCAAATATAAAGTGAATATACATCAAATATTATGAAAATGCAATCTTTAAGAATAAAACGCCAGAGCCAAACACTCCAAAGCCATCCAAACGACATCCAAACTGGGAAAACCGGCAGATCAACAGACACTTAGCGGTGTCGACGTTCTGGCGAGACCGGTCTCGCTCCCCTAGCCAAGGAGCGGGAAAATGGCTGGAGAAAAGTGTGTTGGCGCGGTCATCCGCATCAGGCCTGTGAGGGTCATCAAGCAGCCTGCGTTCAATCAGCAGCTTGCGGAATTCTACGTCGATCTCGGCTTGTCCGGGGACGACACGGTCGATTGGGTTCTGGGGCGCTGCTACCCCCACCTCCGGCCTGCGCAAGTGCAACACGTGCCGGTGATCGACCGCGATGGTTCGATCGTCGACTTCGACCGGGTCTTCATCGAGGAGATGTTCTCAGCTGACCCGCGCCGGTACGTCAACGCCTATAAGCTGCGGGCAGTGCCGCCTCTCTCGAAGCAGAGGCTTCACGCCACCTGCGTCTCCCGTGTGACCTTCATGGATGTCGCGAGGCAGACGGAGATGCTTCTCCGAGGTGCCTCCGGCGACATGAACGGTCGGCAGAACGACTGAACACCGGCCCGGCCGCGGCTCGTCCGCGGTCGGGCTTCCTTCTTCACGGTGTTCGTCGAACCGACGGTCATGACCGGAAACCGGCCCTGGCTCCGATCTTCCGCCCAGGGTTAGGTCTCGGTCCCACCCGTTCGCTGCCAGACGGACACCTAGCTTCGGCACAGAATCCCGGGCGCAGCCAACGCGCCGCCTGGGGTCTCCTGAAGTAGGAGTCATCTCATGGCTGGAAGGTTTCTAAACGATTGGCAGCAGGGCCGTTTCAAGTCGATTGCGCGCGCCCTTGTCGTTCTCGCCATCATCTCAACGGTCTTCACGGGTTTTGGCGCTGTAGATCTCCTCGTTCGAGGCGACTGGTGGGATTACCTCCTCGCAGCGGCGCTCGCCGCAGCCTCCGGCATCATGATCTGGGCTATCTGGCTCGTGATCTTGCGCACCGCTGTCGAAGAGACCTCCGTCCTCGGTCGGATCGGGAGCTTCGTGAAGACCTTGATCGCTACGCCGGCCATCCTCACGGCCTCGACCTGGCTGATGACCGCCGGCTTCGCCAACGATTCGGACAAGGTGCACATGCTCCATGCCCTGGCGATTGCCGAGGGCTACACCGAGGCCGTCAGCAAACCTGCAGTTGCCGCTGGTCGGCTTGCACCGCAGGTGAGCAGGGTGGCCGCCGACCTCGGCCGCTTGAGCGAGCTAGAGTTCCGGGACGGCGTGTCGACGGGCATTCCCGGCCCCGGGGCCGTGGTCAGCGCCCTCGACTTGAGTTCGAAGCAGCTGTTCGACCTGGCCAGGGAAGTGGAGGCGGCATTGTCTAATGCCGCGGCTCTTCGGGCGGAGGCTTCCGACCTGATCGGCAAAATGCGGGCGGTCGCAAACTCCTCAGCTTCGGCCGACCAGCGCTGGCAGGAGTTTGGTGCGCACGAGAGCGCGTGGCGCGCCACTGTTGCCCGGATCGGAGCCAAGCATCTGCTGCATTCCGTGGTGAACGGCCTCGAGGCTGCCAGCCGCGACTTCGGCACCGTGGTCGCGCTGTCGCAGAACAAGTCGATCGCCGCCAAACAGGAAGCGGCGATCACGAAGTACCGGGTGCTGATCACCCAGCAGGCTGGGCCGATCATCGCCCAGGCCCGCAGCCTGATGGCCGTCACTCTTCCCGATGCCCCCGTGGTCGAGCGGATCGGAGCCGCGGTCGCGGTGGTGACCTATTGGCAGCACAACGTCGCATACTGGCTGCTTGGCATCGGCATCGACCTCGGTGTGCCGATGATCCTGCTGATTTCGATCCACGTTGCTACGGCGACAACCACCCCGCGGGAACGTTGGATCGCCCGGGTACGCGGAGTGACGACCGAGGAAAGGGCTGCGGCTCGGGCATCTGATTTCGGTCTGGAGCGCTTGGAGATTGACCACCAGACGAGCCACTACATCAATGACGCTCTTATTGGCCGGGAGCCAGAGGCGGAGCAGGTTCGCGAACTGACGAACACCGAGCCCTCCGATCATGCCCACCGTTACCGGACGGGCCGGATCGTGCTCGCGCTCGTGGCGCTCGCCATCACGGCGGCGCTAACTACCGGCGCCATCGTCTACGCCATCGGTGGGGGCTCGATCACGATCCCCGGCCTGACGGCTCCGCCGCCTGCGCAGTACGAGGTGGAGCCGGGCTGCACCTTGATGCCCAACGGCATTGCGGTGTGCGAGCCGGACGCCGCCCGTCTGACCGCCCCGAGCGACCTTTCGCTCGGGGCCGGGGACGGCGGCATTCTCGCGGCGCAGAAGAAGTCATGCGTCGAGAAGATCCTCCCGCCGCGCCCGGAGGCCGTGGCCATGGTCGACTTGATCGTCGAAAGCGTCGGTCTCGTCCGCAACTTCGATGTGCATGCGGGCGTATTCAACGACACCTGCCTCGCCGTGGCGGGGGTCGTCAACGGTAAGCGCGTCATCGTGTACGACGACGAGCGCTTCCACTGGGAGGATGGTCGTGCACGGTGGTCCGACGTGGGTATCGTAGCGCACGAAATAGCCCATCTCCTCCTCAGCCACTGGATGGACGGCGGGTCGCGCCCGCCGACCGAATTGGAGGCCGATCAGTTCAGCGGCTACTCCCAGGGGCAACTCGGAGCCAGCCTGACGCAAGCTCTCTCCTGGACGCTGCTGGTCGGCGAGGCCGGTGGTTCGACGCATCCACCCCGAGCCGCCCGCATCAAGGCGGTCGCTCTCGGTTGGGGCAAAGCTGCAATCCAGATGACTTCCGCTACTTTAAGCAGCACCTGGATCGGAGATGAATTCCGGATGGCAGGCCAGACCTGCCGTCTGGCCCGCCTTGCAGGCGGCCGCCATTCCTCCGCTCGGATCGCCTGCGAGCAGACAGGGCGGTGGATCTGGCACGACTGATTGCTCAGGCTATGCGCCGCCGCGATCCGGCAACCCCGCCCAACGCTCCATAGCCCATTCCACATGATCCTGCCGCGCCGTGTTGCCGGTGCCGTTGATCCAGTTCGAGATCATCGGCGCGCTGAGCCCGTCTGGCGCATCCGTCGCGCCCCGCAGCAGATCGGCCTGCATGATACCCGTACGCCCGCGCTCGCGCTTTAGCGTTTCGCGGATGTCCTCCGTGATCGGCACCCGTTCCGGCGCTTCGGCGGTGATGGACTCCCAAACAGCAATCGCGAACTCCAGATGCTCGGGCTTGGCTGCCTTCACGCTGCCGTTGAGCCATGCCGTCACGGTCGTATGTTTGAAGCCCATTGGGATATCGAGCCCCGAGCGCTTCGCCTGGTTGACCAGCGCCGTTCCGCCCATCCCGGTTCGCTCTTTGAGGGAGCGGAGCTTCTGCACGATCTCCTCGTTCAGTACGATCCGGCCATGCCGGATCTCGTAGCGGGTAGTGCCGAGCGTAGAGGCGTCCGGTCGCGGCATATCCGGCAGGCCACGCCACCGCGCGAGGACCACCTCATAATGCGACCTTCTTGCCGACGCGATTGTCCCCGATAGCCAGCCATACACCGCAGGCGCAGGGGGCGAATCCGGCGAACCCTCTAAGCTGCGAACCAGCCCCAGAACATCGACGCCGGTGCGGCGACGCTCAGCTTCCAGTGCCGCGACATGCTCACCGGTCAGTTCCAGCCGATCTCGCCCGGTCTCGACCACAGTTTGCAGAGCCGAGATCGTGAACTCGAAGTGGTCTCGCCGCGCCAGGGCCACAGCCCCCGAAAGCCACGACTGAATCACATCGGAGGTCAACCCGCGCGGAACATTGCCCGGACAGGCCCGTAAGGCGGCCTGCGGCCCCATGCCGATGCTGGTCAGAAGTTCTGCGATCCGCTGAATATCGCCCTGCGTCAGCGTTATGAAATCGAACTGCTCATACGCTTCCCACGCCGCGCGCACCCAATCGAGATGCGAGCGGAGCGCTGATTTGGTGCGGCCCGAGAGCCAGAACCGGATCATGTCTACCGTTAGGCCGCACGGTACGCCCTGCGCACCGCGGAGTAGCCTTTCTGGCGATACGCCAGTCCGCTCGTTCAAGGTACAGAGCTGCGCCCGCAACTCCGCAGAAATCTCAACTTTCTCTATGTCGTGGCAGCGCCGTATCACGTAATCAAGGTGGTCCGTCGGAATGGTCTTGGTTCTGTCTGCCAGCCATGAACTCACGCTGCGCGGACCGAGACCGGCGGGAACATTCGGCGCGTCGATAAAAATCCTGCTCGGCAACAGTCCGTTCTCGAAAAACCTGTTTAACACGGGCAGATAGGCATCGCGCTTTATAGATTTCGTGTTGTCCTTGTCATGGTCAGTCGGAACTGCATGCCCGGTAAGATGCCGTAGCTTCCGAAAGCTGCGCACGGAGTTCAGCTTATCCAAAGCCTTCCTGCACAAAGCGCTCGGAGGCGTCGCCTCCGAGCCGAATAGATGGGCGGATAGAGCGTCGTACTCCGCCTCAGGGAGCCGACGGACGAGATCATGAACAAAGTCGTGAGCGAAATCGGCAGGAACCATGCGGGCGAATGCGACTTCACCCAGAACGATGTCAACCTGCTCCGGCGTCAGCATTCGTTCAGGCACGTCTTCAGCGGGGGTCTTCTTCCTCCGCGTGCCGTAACCGTCATCATAGCTGTCTCGAAAGCGGTACGGGCGGTCGATGAATTCGTCGGGAAACAGGTCTTCAAGAGCGCAATCAAACGCGGACGATATGGCGGCTGCGTCGTATTTGACGACGCCGTTCTTGTCGACCGGGCGGCGTTCTAGGATGGCGTAGCTTTGAACATTGCGATAATGCAGCCCGGTATGCCGCGCCAGCTCGGCTATGGTCGCAAACTGCGACTGAGAGAGAATGTGTTCGAATTTTTCGTTTCGGGTCGGGGGCATCTCTATCATTCAAGTATGATTCCAATAGATTGGATTTTACTAAAATACATTCAAATATTCAAGTTTATTAAACACTTAGCTGCTATTCTAATACTCAAATGGATCTAATTAACCATTTATTATGTAAAATACAATAAAATACTTAAAAAGAATAGTTATTCAGGGGCAATTATGGGGTTCACCCGCAAAGAAGTAGAAGAAAAGCGTGATGCTATACCGACGCTCTATCGGGCCGACCGGGGCACTGGTGCCTCACTGTCCGATGCCATGCGCCGCACAGAGATTGAGTATGCCGTCGCCGACGCACGAGATGCTGAGGCCGACAAGATCGCCTTCATCGAGGCAGAGGGCGCGATCGCAATGGCGCAGGCTGGCGCCGGAAGCCGGAAAATCGAGACACTTCAGGATCTTCGCGACCTCGCAGTAACGCTTGAGGCGATGGATACCGACGACGAACGCCGCAATGCTCTGGCGGGCATCGTGTCCGGGCGCATGATCGCCAACTATTTCGCCTTCCTCGACAAGCGCCGTGCCGAAGCGCAGGCCAACGAACGCAAATCCAGACAGGAAGCGCACTATATGGCGCTGCTCTACGCGCAGATCGCGGAGTTGGACTTCCAGATCGGGCAGTTGGAAGACGCCTTGGACTACCTGGCTCGCACGGGCGATGTCGAAGGCACCATGGAGAAGCCTGGCGTACAAGACGCCGTCGCAAAATGGGAGCAGCGAACAGGCCGCAAATTCGATCCAAACAGCCCCGAGGGAAAGCAAATCCTTGAAGACATCATCAGGGAGGACTTGCGCGAGAAGCGGCAGCAGAAGGCAGAGGCCGAGCGCGAAGCAGGGATAGTGAACGCTGGAATCGATCAGGAGCGGGAGACAAAAGCCAGAACTGATGCCACTTATGCTGCACAGGCAGAAACACGCTCAGGACGGGACGGCCTCATCACTGATGCGCAGTACCATGAGCGGGAAAGAACATTAAATAGTGCTGTACAAGCTGCTTCGAAGGTTGGGGAACTGGAGCATCGTCTCCTGACGCTTACGGACTTAGAGCAATTTAAAGGAACACCAAACTATACTAGCAAGATCGACGATTTCGTCGCATCGGCTGATCAGGCAACAGTCTCTGACATATACAATGATAGCAACAGTGACCCAGATATTCGCACACGCATTGGGTTGCATTACCTGAGAAAAGAAATTGCCGATATGGAAGAATTCAAAGGAACGCCGGATTATCCCGCTTACATCCAAGCTCTAATTGCGGACGCGCCAGAAAGTGTGCGTGAAGCGATGCGCAATGAGGCTGATTTGGATGAAACGGTCGCGACAGCTCTGTACGAGTCATTCTCCGACACATTGGACAAACCGGAAAGCGGCGAAACGCCTGTCGTCACCGCAGCGGCTCAGCCCGAAGCTGATGACGAACCCGCATCACCGAGTGTTCCACGGCAGCCGAACCAACCAAGTCCGGTATAGTCAGGATTTTTCTAAGCACCAATCAAGCGCCGCTGCGCCAGCGCTCCCGATCTCGGTAAAGCGAAATGACTTCTCTCCCACTTCAACCCCGAGCCGCTTGGGAATCCCACGCTCCGTGGTGACGTTTGTTGTACAACCATTCTTTTCCAGAATGCCCGCCAGCCCATCGGCTGCGGACAGACTGAATCCCGGCCCGACCCGGAGTGTCACGTGTTTGCCCGCAGGTTGCGTTGCCTGAGGCCGAATGGCGGCATCATACCGCTTCACGTCCTGCGCACTCGCAGCACCGCCAAGCGATGCCAGAGTGACACTCGCGCCGATCACGGCGGCGGCGATCTTGCCTCTTGATCCTTCGAATGCTTTGCCCAATGCGGTAATCATTTTCTGTATTCTCAAAACAATATTATAAATGGAATCCGAAATATGATGCTTTATACCCCAAATGTTGGTAAAAGTCAAAATATTTGAAATATCGTTTCGGATTGTCGGGCCAGTTTGGCAATTATCGTGAACCGATACGCTTGGTATGGCGACGCTGGTTATTGCACAGCGCGGAAAGCGGAGCTCTGACATAATCGATCAATTTTGTCGAAAGGAGACATTGGTATGACGAAGATGATTTTCAACTTGCAGATTGGCAGGATTCCGCCATATTTCGGGGTCAAGGCATCGCCGCGCATGACCGCACCGTCCAGCGCGCGGCTGCGGACGGAAAGGATCGTTTCTGTCCCCTCGGTCCTATGGGGGCTTAAGCCCCGCAAAGGCGGTGCCTCATGAGCTTCTGGCCGCAAATCGAATGTACGGGCCGCCGTTTCGGCTATGCCCGCGTCTCCACCAAAGACCAGAAACTGCGGATGCAGATCGACGCGTTGAAAGCCGTGGAGTGCGTGCGCATCTACCGCGATCACGGCGTCTCGGGCGCGAAGGGCTCTCGCCCCGGTTTGGACCGGATGCTACGGAGCCTGCGCCCCGGCGATTCCGTGGTGGTGCTCAAGCTCGACCGATTGGGCCGTTCCGTCCAGCACCTGGCCGACCTGCTGGTGCGGTTTCAGCGTGAGGGTGTGCATTTCGTGTCCCTCTCCGAGGGCATCAACACGACCACCCCAGGTGGCAAGCTGGTGTTTCACATCTTCAGTGCGGTGGCCGAGTTCCAGCGCGACATCATCGTCGAGAACACGAACGCAGGGCTGGAGGCGGCAAGGCGCAGCGGCAAGCGCCTCGGGCGCAAGCCGAAGCTCACCGTCGACGATGTGGCCGAGATTCACCGGAGCGTGTTGCAGGGGGCGGCGAGCATCGACGAAGCGGCAACGCTGTTCGGCATTCACCCCCGCACCATCGAGCGGGCGTTGGGTCGTTGTGGGTTCGATGCATGATCCGTAACCGCGCATCACCACCGGCCCAACTGAACCGTCCGAGCCGGGCTTCGAACCCCTCGATCAGTCCATGCTTACGTCAGTATGCGCTGCGCGCAAGCTGTGTGTGTAATACACACCCGCTTTTTCTCGCGGTAACAAATTACCGCTCGGCAAGGGGACCCGCTGGCGCGTCCCCGTTGCATCCCCCCGGCCTGTGGCGTCTGGCGACGCCATCGAAACGTTCCGGCGTTTCACCTCGGCAAACGATCCGCGCCGTTTGATCACGCGACCCAATTGGCGCGCCCGGGGCATCGAGCCCGCAGCCGCGCCAGCGAACCGTATCGCCGGGAAACGTATCTTCGGTTCAGAGGTAGACCTGTAGCCTCACCACCTCTGACACAAGCCGGAAGCGCTCCAGCGAATCGGCGGATTTCCGCGTTACTAGGCCGCAAAATTCCTCTCACCTCACGCAACCCGCAAGTGACATGCACCCTATGTGGTGTTTTCCCTCCCACACCGTTACTATATAGGGTCAAAACGACGCGTTGCGCTAGACGCCCAGTGCGTGTAAATTAGCTAAAACACTAAATTGAAAGAATACCTATGAACTTCATTGACTTATTTGCCGGACTTGGGGGGTTCCATCAAGCATTATCTAGTCGTGGTGCAAATTGTGTCTTTGCGTCGGAACTTAATCCCACTCTCGCTCGAATATATCAAGCAAACTTTGGCATTCAGCCTGCTGGCGACATCAGAGCTGTCGACTTAAATGCTATCCCAGATCACGATGTTCTCTGCGCGGGGTTCCCCTGCCAACCTTTCTCGAAAGCTGGCGACCAAAAAGGTCTGGAGTGTCCGCAGTGGGGGAACTTATTCGACTATGTTGTTAGCATTTTATCAATAAAACAACCGCGGTTCTTTATAATTGAGAACGTACCCAATCTGATTCAGCATAATTCCGGCGAAACTTGGTCGATAATTTGCAGACAGCTTTGCGATCTCGGCTACGATATTAGTTTCCAGAAGCTATCACCACACATGTTCGGGATACCGCAGAAGCGCGAGCGAGCATTCATCGTTGGTGATCGAGCAGGATTAGGGGGCTTCCGCTGGCCCATTCCGACGGTTCTTCCGCCAACGACCATACATTCTGTTCTCGACGACGACCCGGCCGACGCACACGCCCTCAATGCCGACCACCTCCACTATCTGGAGATGTGGCAGCAGTTCGTCGCGGCATTCCCTAGCGATGAACACCTGCCGACATTCCCGATTTGGGCAATGGAGTTCGGCGCGACATACCCGCTCTATGGGCCTACGCCTCACGCCCGTGGATATGAAGGAATAAGCGAGTTCAAAGGGGCGTTCGGAACACCGCTGCGTAATCTCTCGCCCGCGGAGACCAAAGACGCTTTACCTGGATACGCTCAAACGACCCTGGCCGAGTTTCCGGATTGGAAAATCGAATTCATTATGAAGAACCGCGCCTTCTACAAGCAATATAAGGCAGTCATTGATCCTTGGGTTTGTCAAATTAAGACATTTCCTCCCAGTTTTCAAAAACTGGAATGGAACTGCAAAGGGGGAGAGCGTGACATCTGGAAGCATATCATCCAGTTCCGAGCCAGTGGAATTCGTGTGAAGAAGGCCGATACGGCTCCCTCACTTATTGCCATGACGACAAGCCAGGTTCCAATTATCGCTTGGCTAAAGCGCTATATGACCCCAAGGGAATGTAGTCGTCTTCAAAGCATGGGCAATCTACAGGTTCTACCCACCACAAAAAACGACGCTTACAAAGCCTTCGGCAACGCCGTTAATGTCGACGTCGTACGCAACATATTTGACGCTTTGACCGACCGTTCCACCGACGACCTATCATCCCTGACGGCAGTGGCGGCTGAGTAATGGCACAACTTCGTTCGGTCAATATACGTCCTGGCGTCAATGTTCTCTCAGTTCTGCCGCATCTCAATTACAAGGCGTGGTATGCACTTGCCGAATTCGTCGATAACGCTATTCAAAGCAGTCTCGACAAAAAACGCGAGCTGGCGGTAGCGGACGGCTCCAACTATAAACTGCGCGTCGACATTCGATTTGACGCTCACGAGAACACGATCACGATCACTGACAACGCAGCAGGGATCGCCGAGTCTGACTATCAACGTGCGTTTCGCCCGGCTGAGATACCACCGGACGCTTCCGGTCTTTCTGAATTCGGCATGGGAATGAAGAGCGCCGCGTGCTGGTTTGCCCCTAATTGGAGCGTACGAACGACAGCTCTCGGTGAGAATATCGAGCGCACAGTGATCTTCGATATTGAGCAGATTGTCGAAGATCGTGTTGAAGAATTACATGTCATATCAACCCAGATCTCCGCCAGTCAACATCACACCGAAATTCGACTTGACAATATCCGGCGCTTTCCACGTGGGCGCACTCTGCAGAAGATCAAAGATCACCTCTCTAGCATTTACCGCGTCTTCCTGCGCGACGGCACGCTAACGCTCACTGTCGACGGCGAACCGCTCGCCTATCAGGAGCCCGGTATCCTTGTAGCGCCGAGCTATCGCGACCCCGACGGACCGAACATCACCTGGAGGAGGGAGATCAACATCCCGCTCGGGGAGGGAAAAAGCGTGACGGGATTCGTTGCCATTCGGGAGCCCGCAAGTACGAAGCTGGCCGGTTTTGCGCTGTTTCGCCGGAAGCGCCTGATCATGGGCAGCTACGATGAGACCTACCGTCCAGAAGACATCTTCGGCCGCTCCACCACATACGCGTATCAACGTCTCTTCGGGGAAATTCACCTGAAGGGATTTCAGGTCAGTCACACCAAAGATGGGATCAAGTGGGAGGAGAGCGAGGAGGCGTTTCTCCAGGAACTCCGAAAAATTCTCTCCGACGATGCCATGCCCCTCATGCAACAGGTCCGAGAGCATCGAAGCAAGAAGGACGTCAAGGCCACTCGGAAGGATGCGGCAGCAGCGCTCATCTCAATGGCCAATCGTCTGAACCAACGCACCTTAGCGGTCGACACGCAACCCGCGGCCAACGATCCGACCCCAACACAGCCGGACACTGTCAGAGCGCTGGGTGAGCCGCCGCTACCTTCCTTGTCTGAGAGCGAGCACGAGCGTGTTCAGTTCCGGATGCACTTCCGAAGCGAGGACTGGATCATCTCAATCGAACTCTCATACGCCGACAACGGCGCGGACTGGCTCGATATCCGCAGTCGTCCTTCGATTGCGGATCCAGAACCTCGAGAGATCACGATCCGGGTCGCGATGCTGCACCCGTTCATGGCGCAGTTTCCCACTATGGATTCGGAGGGGTTCACCGCGGTGCTCGACATTGCAGCGGCGATGGCACTTGCAGAGGTTATCATGGCGGAGGCAGCTGACCGAACCCCGTCAGCTATACGCCGTCTAACGAACGACATTCTCAAGACCCAGATGTCCAAGAGGGTCCGTGATGGCTAACGACACCACCACCATCCGCGTTAAAGGTGACAGCAAGAAGTGGCAGCCAGTGCAGGGGGACGCTTTCACCGCACTCCTGAGTTCCGCTTCTTCTTCTTTATCGGATCAGGAACAAGAAAATCTTGTGAAAGAGACGGTCTCGATCCTGACCGACTGTGTGCAACCTTCCTCAAAAGATACGAGAAATACGGGCCTGGTAATCGGGTACGTCCAGAGCGGAAAGACCTTATCTTTCACCTCTCTTGCCGCGCTAGCTCGCGACAATCGATACCGGTTAGTGATTTTGCTCGCTGGCACGACGAATAATTTGGTTGAGCAATCCTTTGATCGACTCAAAGGCGACCTTAATATTGCCAATGTGCGTGAGTGGAATTTATTTACTACTCAACAGCAGGCATTTAAGCAAAGTGAAGTGGCCCGCGTCGACTCAGAACTTGCAAAGTGGCGTAGGAATAGCCCGCGTGCCAGAACGATCCTCATCGTATCCATGAAGCAGCATCAGCACCTCGACAATCTCGCCAATCTGCTTTCTAAGTCTGACTTTTCCGATGTTCCAACATTGATTATTGATGACGAAGGCGACCAAGCTGGCTTGAATACTAAAGCGAAGCGGGATGATGAGAGCACCACATACTCTCGTATTCGGGGACTGCGTGCTCTGTTTCCTTGCCACACCTATATTCTATACACCGCGACACCGCAGGGTCCCTTACTGATTAGCCGTATCGACGCACTCTCGCCCGACTTCGGTCGCGTTCTGACACCGGGAACTCATTATGTCGGCGGCCAGGAATTCTTCATCGACGGAGCCAGAAAGTACGTCCAACTCATTCCAAATTCGGAGGTTCCCGACCGGAACGCCCCTCCGGTGGAACCTCCGGCGACACTCCTTTCCGCCCTTCGTGACTTTTTTGTAGGTGTTGCGATCGGCCTTTTAGAGGATGAGTTTCAACAAGGCCGCAACCGTTCAATGATGATTCATCCGGCCGTCGCAAAAGACGACCATCTCATGTTTGTGCGCTGGGTAAAGGCGATCAAGAAGAACTGGGCCACCATTCTTGAAAAGGACAACCATGCGGAACGACCCGCGCTACTTCAGCAGTTCAAGCTCTCCTGTGATGAACTCCTGAAATCGTATACTACCTCTATCACGTTCGACGACATCGCCCCGGTTCTGTATGAAGCCATCGAAGAAACCGCGGTTGCCGAACTTAATACGCGTGAGCAGGTTCGAATTACGCCGGTTGATTGGAAAGGCGAATATAGCTGGATTCTAATAGGCGGCATTGGCTTGGATCGGGGTTTCACTGTTGAAGGCCTTACAGTGAGTTATATGCCTCGGTCGACAGGGGTGGGAAACGCAGACAACATACAGCAGCGAGCTCGCTTTTTCGGGTACAAGAAGCGCTATCTCGGACTATGTAGAATTTATCTGACCAGTGCAAACATAGACGCATTTACCGACTATGTCCGTCACGAAGAGTCTATCCGCGGCTCTATCCGTCAACATCTTGCTAAAGGCAAAACCCTCAAGGAGTGGCGCAGAACTTATGCGCTGGATCAGAACCTAAAGCCGACTCGTTCCTCAGTGATACTCCTTGAGATGTACCAGTCGAAAGGGCGCGGTGGGTGGATCGTGCCGGATCATCCCTTTGACGATAGTGAGGTGGTGTCGGAAAATCGGGAGATCGCGGATCGAATTTTATCAAGCTTTACCTTCAGGCAGTACGCCGAGGAAGGATGGAATGCTGAACAAACCGTTCCCGCCTTTAATGAAAATATATCACTCCAGACCCTTCTTCCACTTATCAGCCAGTTCCGTTACAAGTGGCCCGATGATAGTTTAAAGCACGAGTCGTTGATGCTTGTGCTAGAACGCATGCTGGTGGACAAACCAAAGTTGACATGTAGCTACTATGCGTTCTCCGGCCCTTGGAACAACGTTGAATCAAGGCGCTCTTTGACGGACAAAGAGCCCCCGAAAATTAGAAATCTCTTTCAGGGTTCGAACGCGCGAACCAACTATCCTGGCGCACGCGCTTTGATATCGTCTGAGACTGTTACCTTTCAACTCCATCGTTACAACATCCAAACAGCGGACAAGAAACGCACGATTCAGGATGTTCCGATATTGGCCGTCCATGTACCAGACGAGTTGATGGAGCGCATCTGGATCGAACGGTAAATTCCGCGATGCTCTACGAAAAATACATCCAGCTATGTGAGAGAGTGCCGGAGGAAGATCGCGAGTGGTTTGGCCGACCGATTTCCGATCGCAGCCCCATCTGGCTGTCGATCGATAAAGATCGATGTCCCGCGCTATTTCTCCCGGCGCATGCTCAGGACGTACGCCCCGAGATCGCGCTGCGGGCAATCGCCGTCTCCTTTTCTATATCCTGTGAAATTGCGACCAAGGACGGAACTTTTCAAACTGGATGCTATACGGTTATCCGGCTTCTTGATTCAGACCCGGATATCGTCCGCCTCTTTACCCGTATCTGCGAGGACTGGTTCTGTTCGCCTTCCGCTAGGATGAGTAATGCGGACATAGCGCACGCGATTATTGAGATCGCAGCCATATTTATGGAAATATCCGCTGACCAAAGAAATATTATTGGGTTATGGGGAGAACTGTTTACTATATTGTGCGCAAGTTCGATTCCTGGAGCGGTGAGATGCTGGACTGTTGGAAGGACCGCGAAGTATGATTTTGTCTCCGCAGATTTTGTCTTAGACGTGAAGGCAACTTTGGCAACGGTGCGCAAGCACCGGTTTTCAATGGAGCAACTGCGGCCGATAAATTCTTGCCAAGCTTATATCGCTTCAGTTTCCCTCGCTGAGACTCAGGGCGGACTTACAATTGGCGACTTGATGGAGGAGATCGCTCTGCAAATAGCCGATGCAGGTCTCAGAAGCGTATTTACTCGCCAATGCCTAGTGAAGGGCGGACGAGATATTTATCGGAGTGATCTCGGGCTTCGGCCTTATCCTGAGTCCAATGCCCTCGCAATCTATCATGCGATGGACATTCCTGTACCGGATATCGCAGCAGGTGCGCCGATTGAGAACGTCCGGTTCGACGTTGATCTGACGACGTTGCCTGTGCTCGGCGACATTGAAATAAGCCAGGTTCTTCGGTTTAGCCCTCCCGATTCCGTCGGTGTCTAAGCGACCGTTACGACAAGCACTCCTGTCTCCTGCTTAACTCCGGCGCGCGTCCGGCTGCGCCGGATCGGGCTGTCGTGAACCGAATCCCGCTTCTGGCGGGTTTCGGCCATTCGGCTTCCATCCCTCGCGCAAGAGCCTGCCCCATGAGGGGCAGGCGGCGGCCAGCCTGCGGCTGGCGTTCTTCTTCTTTGAAGTGGGGGCTTGCAGCCCCATCGCCGTCAAGGCCAAGCCCTTCGGGCGCAAATCGGAGAACCGTGGCTCCTCCGGCTTCGCCTCCGTGCGCCCGCACCATCCCCCGATTTCCGGCCTTGACCGCATCCCCCTGCTCAGTTGGCGCGGGCCTGTTCGGTTGCATGCGCAACCGCTCAAACAAAAAGGAAACAGGCTCATGACCAAACTCTACGCACAACCCTACGACATCACCGCCACCGGCTTCTATTTCGACACCGCCGAGCAGTACGCCGCCTTGGCGGCCAAGGCCGTGAACGACTACGGCCAGCCGGTCGAGGAATTCGAAATCCAGTTCATTGATGGCGAGGCACTTGACGCCGCGCTGGCCGAGGCGTGGGGGCTGAACCAAGCGACATTCGCCGCCTTCCTCGAAGCCGCCGACGAATGGGAAGACCACAGCAAGATCCGGTTCATCATCGCCATGCGGGAAGGCATCGGGTTCAACGTCCAGACCGACGACATCGACGCGCTGGATGTGGATATCTACGGCGTGGAGACCCTGCGTGAGCTGGCGGAGCAGTTCGTCGATGACGGGCTGTTCGGCGACATCCCCGAGCCGCTGCGCGGGTACATCGACTATGACGCCATCGCCCGCGATCTGGCCATGGACTACGCCGAAATCACCATCGCCGGAGACCGGCTGGTCTACCGCTGCTCATAGGGGGATGTCATGAACCAGCATTCCCCCAAAGACATATGCCAGCTTGGGTTTGACGCGCTCCTCAGTGAGGCGGAGGCCGCAAACGCCTCCCTTCGCTTTGAGCGCGAGACCGGACACCTGCCCAGCGGATATGACGAGGCGATTCCGTACTACCGGAAACTGATCGAGCAGCATCATGCCGCCATGCTGGTCGCCGATGAGGAGGCCGTCATGCGCGAGCGCCGCGAGGCACGCGCGCTGGCGCGGAAGCTGAACGGCGGTGAGTCGGGCATTCTCGCGCATGATGATGCGCCCGGCTACGTGCTGGCGCGGGAAACAGCCGCACCGCAGGGCCGCGTCCCACTCTGGGGGCAGAACGGTGATTTTGTCGTCGAAGTCTTCGGCATGCGGGTGCGGATCGAAATGCACGGCATGTTCGGTATCGGCAGCACCGCCACATTCTGGCCTGGATTCGCCGCCCGCGCAGTCGACTTCAACGCGCCATTCCTGAGTGAGACCGGATACCGGAGCTTTCTGGGGCTGACCGCCGCACCCATGTCCGGCATGACGCCGGACAGCTTCGCCCGCGAAGCCATCGCCGCCCACGTGCGGCGGGGGCTGGGAGGCAAGCTGGTGACAATTACCCCGCAGTACCGCAACGCCGGCAGCGAGGCGGACGATGCCTGATATCGGATTGTCCGATTTTGGAGCGTTCCGCCCAGACTCTTTCCGGCCTTTCACCCTGCCGAACATTCGGCACGCGGTATCCCCATTGCACGCGTGGAGTTGTTCCCGCACTTCGCCGCTCGCGTTCCAGCGAGCAGCGGACATGCAAGAAAGGATACTGCCGCCCCATCATGCCGATCGACGCCGAGAAGTACCTGCACCACCTGGCCGAGTTCGACCTGCCGCACGACCGGAAAGTGGCACTTATCCACAGCGTCGGGGCGATCATGGAAAGCTTTGTGGACCGCGGGTTCGGCGTGCATCCGGTGCAGTTGGCCGAGGCGGCGGCGCGGAAGCGCAATTCAAGAGCGCCGACCGATCCGGTAGAATCGAGCGATACAGCATTGCCAGAGCAATTTACGGCCGCCGCGCAGCAGAAGGGAGCAGGCGCCCAGGACCTTTAATAGAAGTGAATTGAGGAATTTATCGATATGACCGCAAAGAAAGCCATTATCTATTGCCGTGTTTCCAACGTGAAGCAGACCACGCGGGGCGACGGCCTCAACTCCCAGGAAACACGGTGCCGGGACTACGCCCGTTACAAGGGCTATGAGGTCGTTCTCGTCTTCAAGGACGACGTCAGCGGCAGTCTTGTTGCTCGTCCTGGCATGGACGCCATGCTTGCCTTTCTGCGCAAGCACCGGAAGACGGACCCGCACGTTGTCATCATCGATGACGTATCGCGTCTCGCGCGGGGGATTCAGGCCCACTGGCAGCTTCGCGCCAAGATCGCCAACGCCGGGGGAATCCTCGAAAGCCCCTCAATCGAGTTCGGCGACGACGCCGACAGCGAGATGCACGAGAATATGATCGCGGTGTTCGCGCAGCATCACCGCCGCAAGAACGCCGAACAGACCCTCAACCGCATGCGCTCGCGCGTCCTCAACGGTTATTGGACATTCTGGGCACCGCGGGGCTTCACGTTCCAGGCGACACGGTCCGAGGGCAAAGTCCTCGTTCGCGACGAGCCGCTGGCCAGCGTCGTGCAGGAAGCCCTTGAGGGATTCGCCAGCGGCAGATTCGCCGCCCAGGTCGAAGTGAAGCGCTTCCTCGAAGCACACCCGGCCTTCCCGAAAGACCTGCCGAACGGAGAAATCCGCCAGCAGCGCGTCGTCGACATGCTCAAGCAGCCGCTCTATGCCGGATACCTCGAAGTGCCTTCCTGGAGCATCCCGCTGCGCAAGGCACGGCACGAGGGCCTTATCAGCTTCGAGACGTTCCAGCGCATCCAGCACCTGCTCAGGGAGGGCGCACGGACGCCCGCACGGGCCGACCTCAGCGCCGATTTCCCCTTGAGGGGCCATGTCACTTGCGGCGACTGCGGCAATCCGCTCACGGCGTGCTGGTCAAAGGGCAAGCAGGGGATCAAGTACCCGTACTACCTCTGCTACTCGAAGGGCTGCTCCAGCTATCGAAAATCGATTGCGCGCGAGCGAATCGAAGGAGCGTTCGAGGCGCTCCTCAAGGCTCTTCAACCGAGCGATGCCCTTGTGGGCCTCGCCCGATCCGTCTTCGAAGACCTGTGGAACGACCGCCTGGCCAGCACGGCTGACATCGCCCGCGGGCTCAAGGCCGACCTTGCGACCATCGAGAAGCAGACGACCCAGCTCCTCGACCGGATCGTCGAAGCGTCGACCCCCAGCGTGATCGCGGCCTATGAGAAGCGCATCGCGAAGCTGGAGGAGGACAAGCTCGTCATCGAGGAGAAGCTTCGGGACGGTGTCGGGCCACGATACACCTTCGCGGAATCGTTCGAACCCGCGGTCGAGTTCCTGTTAAAGCCTTGGAAATTATGGGATTCCGGGGTTCTGGATCACCGCCGGACGGTGCTGAAACTGGTCTTTGCAGACCGACTCCCTTTTTGCCGAAATCGAGGTTTTCGAACCCCGAAAACCACCTTGCCGTTCAATGTGTTAGCGGCGATTTCGGCAGGCAAAGAGGGAGTGGCGCGCCCGGGAAGATTCGAACTCCCAACCTCCTGATCCGTAGTCAGGTGCTCTATCCAGTTGAGCTACGGGCGCTGTTTGCCGGGGGTCGCCCCCCGAAGGCCGCGCAACCTACTCAAACCCCTCACGCTTGGCAAGGGCCGTCATGCGATTTTCCGCCGGGCAAAAGAACTTGTTCGGATTCCGTGGTTTAAGTAGTATCCCAGCACTGATTTGTGAGCGAGGTCGATGGACAGCCGCCGACGGGATTCTCGAAAGGGACATTCCACGTGCGCCGACGCCGCGCATCGCATAGAGGGCGCGCCCGACCGCAAGGGGGAGCGGACCGCGTCCTTCGGGGGTCCGGGTTGGGAATAACAAGGGAAGACGCGGTGATCGGATCTTTCGACTCCATGCGCCGCCTGGCCGTGATCGGCGCTGGCGTGATCGCCCTGGCCGGCTGTTCGTTCAGCACCGATTCGCTCTGGCCGTCGCTGACGGGGGAGGCGCCGAGCGCCGACGCCCGGCCGGCCGAGACCGTGGCCATCCGGCCATCCGCCGGAGAACGCGCGGGCGCGCCGCTGACCAATGCGCCGCCGGCCCTGGGCGGCACCAATTTCGAGGTCCCGTCGCCGGCGCCGTTGCAGCCGACGGGAACCTTCGTCGGCGAGAAGGTGCAGCAGCTGCGCGGGGATCTCGTCCGCCTTCAGGACAGCATCCGCGGCCACAATGGCAGCCTCCAGGCGCTGCGCGGCCAGACCGTCCAGAACGCCCAGACCTATCACCAGACGGTCGCGTCCATCGAATCGCGCCTGCAGGTCGGCACGACGCCGGGCAACCCGCAGATGGTCGATCAGTGGAACAGTGCCCAGCGCCAGCTTGAGCAGGTCAACACCGACATCTCGAACATGAACGACCTGGCCAACCGGGTCTCGGCCGACGCCGCGCTGTCGACCTATCTGCTCGAATCCGTGCGCGCCGCCTACGGCCTGTCCGGCGCCGTCGAGGCCGATCATGAACAGCTCGCGGTCCTCGAGGACGAGACCAACCAGACGGTGGTGCTGATCGACCGGCTGCTGACCGAGTTGAGCGACGATATCCGCCGGCAGAGCGCCTATGTCGCGAACGAGCGCAACGACCTGAACACCATGGCCGTCGCCATCAAGAACGGCGAGCTGTTCGGAACCAGCCTGGCCAACCGGTCGTTCGGCGGCGGTACCGCCCAGGCCGCGACCGGCGGCGCAACCTTCCCGGCACCGTCCAGCGCTGGTCTGACCGGCCGGCGACCGCTGGTGGTGATCCGCTTCGACCGGCCGAGCGTCGACTACGAGCAGCCCCTGTACAGCGCCGTTCGCCGCGCGCTGGAGCGTCGGCCCGAAGCGATCTTCGATGTGGTCGCCGTCAGCCCGCAGTCGGTCAACCAGGGCCGGGCCGCGCTGAACGCCAACCAGGCCAAGCGCAACGCGCAGAGCGTGTTCCGCAGCCTGCAGGAGATGGGTCTGCCGCCGGGACGCGTGGCGCTGTCGGCCCAGTCGGCGCCCGACGCGCGCACCAACGAGGTCCGCATCTACGTCCGCTGAACGGCGACCGGACGGCTCTGCCCTTCATCGACAGCACACAGGACGGCGTGACCGGGTGATCCGGTCGCCGGCCCTCCGTCGTAGACACGGCGGAGGTGTGACATGACCCGAACTCTCCCGATCCGGATCGCCGCCATTCTCCTCGCGGCGCTCGTCCTTTTCGCCGCGCCGTCGCGGGCGCAGACGACGGAAGACGCCGCCGCCTTCCGCGGCGTGATCTCGTCCCAGGTCGAGGCGTTCCGGCGCGATGCCTGGGACACCGCCTTCGCCTATGCCTCGCCCGGCATCCGGCGGATGTTCGGCACCAGCGACCGGTTCCGCTCGATGGTGCTCGGCGCCTACGAGGCCGTCGCACGTCCCCGGGTGTTCGAGTTCGAGGACGCGACCGTGCTCGACGGCCGACCGACCCAGCCGGTCTTCGTCATCGGCCCCGACGGCGTCGCCCGACGGGCGTTCTACTTCATGGAGCAGCAACCGGACGGTGACTGGAAGATCGACGGCGTCGTCCTGGAGATCCTGTCCGACCGCACCACCTGAGGCTTCGCCGATTGCCAGCGCCGCCCGTGCCCGCTATAGGCCTGCGGGACAGTGAGACCGCGTGGAGGCGATCAGGCATGGATGGAAGCAAGGACGAGTCGCCGCGACGGTCGTTCCCGGTATCCTGGGAGGAACTGCACCGCACCGGTCGGGCCCTGGCGTGGCGCCTGCTCGACGCCGGCCCGTTCGAGGGCATCGTCGGCATCACCCGCGGCGGCCTGGTGCCGGCGGCGATCGTCGCCCGAGAGCTGGAACTGCGCCTGATCGACACGATCGGCGTGTCGAGCTACTCCGGCTACGACGGCCCCCGCGGCGAGCTCAAGGTGGTCAAGCCGCCGAGCCTTACCCAGGACGGCGCCGGATGGCTGATCGTCGACGATCTGGTGGACACCGGCGAAACGGCGAAGGTCGTGCGCGCCATGCTGCCCAAGGCGCATTTCGCCACGATCTACGCCAAACCGGCCGGGCGCCCGCTGGTCGACACCTTCGTCACCGAGGTCAGCCAGGACACCTGGATCTACTTCCCGTGGGATACCGAGCCGCGACCGGTCGATCCGATCATCGGTCTGCGTCCGGCGACCTGACCGGCACGCTGTCGACGAAGCGCAGGTCGCCGATCCGCACGGCGACAAAGACCCGGGCCGGCGCCCCGGCCCGTTCGACCGGCGCCAGCGTCTTCGGGTTGCGGACCTCAAGATAGTCGACGCCGTCGAACCCGGCCTCGTTCAGGGTGTCGAGGCCCCAGGCGATTTCGCCGGCCGGCGTGCTCACGCCGTCGGCCAGGCGCGCCGCCATGCGCCCGAGCGTGCGGCTCAGGCTGGCGACCCGCTCGCGCCCCGCCTCGTCCAACCGGTCGATCTCGGCCACCGGCGTGATGCCGCCGGGACCGCGCGCGGCATCGACCACGCGCACCAGGGGCGCGCCGGGACGTCCGGAAAGCCGGGCCGCCAGAACGCAGGCGCGCTGGAACACCGCGCCGCTCTGATACAGCCGGTTCGGCGCCGTCATCTCGACCATGCGCTCGATCCGGCCGACCGCTTCGGTCAGCGCCGGCCGGTCGAACCTGCCCTCCATGGTCTCGGCGAAACCCGGCAGGCCCTCGATCGGGACGGGGTCGAGCTCCTGGCGGGCGACGAACAGCACGTCGGCGCCGTTACGTGACAGCAGGGTGCGGCCGACGGGATCCACCAGCACCTCGCCGCGCGGCCCGGCCGCCACCACCACCCGGTCGCATTCCCGCGCCGCCAGCGCCAACAGCATGAGATGGCCGACATGGGCCTCGCCGAGAACGGGAACCAGCCCGACCGTGTTGTCGTCCTCGCGCCAGTCCGCCAGGATCTCGCCCAGCGTCGCCGGTTCGGTGACGACCTCGACATCGCCGGCGTCCTCATCGTCCAGGCTGAAAGACAGGGCCGGATCGTACGGTCCCTCCCGACCGCCGTCGGATTTTCCAACTCTTCTCGACATGCACAGTCACCAATGGTCCTGCCGCGCCGGGTCTGTCACCCGCGCGATCGGGCGCCGAAACCTGCATCCGGCCTTCGGGAAGGTCCGCAACGCACCTGCGGCACGAGGTTGAGGTTCGACGCACCCCGACGACCCCTGGCCGCACGGACCCGCCCCACCATTGCCGTGGCGGAGCGATCAGCCCGCCCGGATCGACAAAAGGCTACACCGCACCAGCGAAGGCCCGCAAAGTAAAATCTGCACCCCGACGGACGGCTCCTTGCCGTCAGGCGCCGGTCCGCAATGGCAGATTGATGCGGAAGGTGGACCCGTCGGCGCCCGTCCGTTCCAGGGTCAGCGTGCCGCCGTGTGCCTGCACCAGGTCGCGGGCGATGGTCAGCCCGAGGCCCGTACCGTCCTTGCGGCCGGAGAACTGGAACGGCTGGAACAGCCGGCCACGCCCCTCCTCCGGGATGCCGGGACCGTTGTCGCTGATGTCGACCACCAGGCGGCCGGCCTCCTCCCGGGCGAGGAACCGCAGGGTATCGGCGCCGGCGTTGACGGCGTTGCTCGCGATGTTCTCGACGACACGGTACATCTGGCTGCGGTCGGCCTGCAGCGGAACGTCCGCATCCCCGTCCAGCAGTACGCGCACCGCACCGCCCTCAGGAGCCTCCAGGTCGGCCCGCAGATCGGCGACCAGATCGGCCAGCCGGACCGGCGCCAGGGTCAGGGGCGGGGTCTCGCGGGCGAAGTTCAGCGTGGTCGAACACAGCTCGGCGGCCCGGTCGATCGCCCGCACCAGGGTCGGCGTGATCCTCTGGACGTCGGGATCCTGGCTCATGGCCAGCCGGTCGGAAATCAGGGTGGCGGTCGCCAGCATGTTGCGCAGGTCGTGGCTGATCTTGCTCACCGCCGTGCCGAGAGCGACCAGCCTGGTCCGCTGACGCAGGGCGGCACGCATCTCCTCCTTCATGAGGCCGAGTTCGCGCAGGGCGACACCGATCTCGTCGCGCCGGCCGCCGTCGTCCAGGTCGGAAACCCGGTCCTCCGGGCGTTTGCGGAAGGCCACCAGACTGCCCGTGATGCGTTCGAGCGGGCGCACCATCAGCCAGCGCAGGCTGACGAAGACCAGAGCGGCGGTGAAGACCGAGATCAGGATCGACAGGTTCAGGATGCGCCAGGAGAAATCGTACATCTCCGCCCGCAGCGGATACTCGTCGAGGGTGACGACCACCGTCGCCGCCGGGTCCATCGGCGCCGGTCCGGTCACGCGAAGGATGCGGTTGCCGGTCTGGAACAGGGCGTCGAAGGCGTCGATCACGAGTTCGAGCGCCATGGGGTCCACCAGCGAAACCTCGACCTGCCCTGGCGGACGCATCGGCCGGCTGAGAGCGCGCCGATCACCCTCGCCGCCGGTGACGACGATCTCATAGGCGCCGACATGGTCGAGCAGTTCGAAGGTGAGTTCCCGGCTGATCGCCCTGTCCGGCGAGCCGTCGATGGTGAGGGCGGCCAGGTGCGCCTTGTCCAGCCGCTCGGTCAGGTAGGTCAGCCGGAAGCGAGCGATCGACGGGGTGTAGATCAGCACTTCTGAGACCATCACGAAGAAGATGGTCAGGCACAGGACGCGGAAGGAGAGCGAACGCATCGAGGCCCCGTACCGACGGTCAGGAAAGCCGCATCAGAAACCGGACGATCCGGCGGGTGCGCTCGGAGAACAGCTTGGGCACGTACCAACTCCCTGCCGCGCGCTTCACCACCTCGCTGCGCGTGGGATAGGGAACCACCAAGCCTGCCATATCGGCCACCGTCATCTTCTTGGCGATCGCCAGGGTCCAGAGCGAGACGATCTCGCCGGCTCCCGTCCCGACCACGGTCGCTCCAAGGATACGGCCCTTCTTCGAGACGTAAACCTTGGTGAAGCCGTCGGTGTCGCGCTCCGCGATCGCCCGGTCGTTCTCGGCGTAGGCCCAGCGCAGAACCTCGAATGCCTGCCCCCGGTCGCGCAACGTGGCCTCGTCGGCACCGACGCTCGCCAGTTCGGGCGCGGTGTAGGTCACCCGCGGCAGCGCCGTCTCGGCCTTGGCCGGCAGCCAAAACAGGGCGTTGCGGATGACGACGCCGGCGTGGAAGCCGGCCAGGTGGGTGAACTGAGCGCCGCCGGCGGCGTCCCCGACGGCGAAGACCCGCCGATTGCTGGTCCGCAGCCGGCGGTCCAGCCGCAGACGCCCGCGCTCGTCGGTCTCGATTCCGGCGCGGGCGAGATCCAGCCCCTCGAAACCGACCCGCCGGCCGACAGCGACCAGCAGGTGGCTGCCGGTCAGCACGGTTTCGGCATCGTCGCTCCGGACCGTCAGTTCGATACCCGCGCCGCCGGCGCCGGCGTGAACCGCCGATGCGCCCTCGTGAATCTCCACCCCGTCGCGGATCAGCGCGCGGCGGACGATCTCCGCCGCCTCCTCGTCCTCGTTGCCGAGCAAGCGCGCCGCCTCGATCAGCACCACCTCGGCGCCGAGGCGGGCATGGGCCTGGGCCAGTTCGCAGCCGATCGGCCCGCCGCCGAGCACCAGCAGCCGGCGCGGACGCTGTGGCAGGTCGAACACGGTCTCGTTGGTCAGGTAGGGGACGGTGTCGATGCCGGGGATCGGTGGGACGGCCGGCGCCGATCCGGTGGCGATCACGATGTACTTCGCCTCGACCCGCACGCCGCCGCCCTCGACCGAGCGCGGGCCGGTGAACCGCGCCTCCGCCTGGACGACGCGAACGCCGAAGCCGGTATAGCGCTCCACCGAATCCATCGGCGCGATCGCGGCGATCACCCCCTTCACATGGTCGCGCACGCGCTGCCAGTCGACGCCGTGCACGCCGGCATCGATCCCGTAGCGTCCGGCAGCCGCCGTGCCATGGGCGGCATGGCCGGCGGCCAGCAGCGCCTTTGAGGGCACGCAGCCGACGTTGAGGCAGTCGCCGCCCATGTCCCCTTTTTCGAACAGCACCACGCGCGCCCCCATCTGCGAGGCTCCGGCCGCCACCGACAGCCCGCCGGCGCCGGCGCCGATCACGCAGATATCCGCCTGCACCGTTTCGCTCATCGTGCCGCTCCCTCGCTCGGGGTGTGGATCATGGGTAGATAGACGTTGAAAGCCGGTTTCGCCAACCAATGCCGGTGCGCGCCAGGAGGTGACAACGGAAGACGATGCCGGGCCGGCCGCCCCTCAGACGTCCGGCGGACCGCCACGGCGAAACCGCTTGTAGACGACGGGAACCAGCGCCAGCAGGGTGAGGCCGGCGATCGGGATCAGCACCTCCGGCTCCAGGAAGATTCCCGCACCCGGCAGTTCGCCACGGGCGAAGACGGCGTCGAGTCCGTTGCCGACCGACACGAAGACGAAGGTGCCCGGGACGATCCCGACGAGCGTACCAATGACGAAGGTCCGGGCCGGGACGTTGAGCAGAGCCGGCACTATATTGACCAGCCAGAACGGGAAGAGCGGCACCAGGCGCAGGACCAGCAGATAGGATAACGCGTTCTCGCGGAACCCGGCCTCCAGGCGTTTGACGAAGGGTCCGGCGCGCGCGCGCAGGGCGTCGCCGAGCGCGCTCCGCGCCGCCAGGAACACCGCCAGCGCCCCGACGGTGGCTGCCAGCACCGTGATCGCCGTCCCCTCGATCAGGCCGAAGAACAGCCCACCCGTCACGGTCAGGACCAGGCCTACGGGCAGGGAGAAGGCGATCGAGAGGGTATAGGCCAGCGCGTAGCCGAGCCGGGTGGCCACCGGATAGGCCTCGACCCAGCCCTGGAGCAGGTCGCGATGGTCGGAGAGCGCCTGGAACGACACGAAGCGGTCGAGGTCGAAAGCGAAGAACGCCACCAGTCCGCACAGCAGAACCGCCAGCGGCAGCATCCGCCGCAACCGACCGCGGCTGTCGGCCGGCCCGTCCCCCGTTGCGCCGCCCCTGCCGTCGGCGACCATGCTGTCATCGTCGTTCACCCGTTCCCCCTAACGGTCGCCCGTTCGCCGGCCGACAGTCTCGCGTGTTCGCACCGGCCAAATTGCCCCCTCCCCCGCCTGACGCCAGTCAACAGGACGTGAGCGCTTCGTGCTCCAGCGCGAGCGGGGCCGGACACGCCGTGAGTTGGCGCCAGCCCAATCCGCCGAATGGCGCTAGCGGAGGAGCCAAAACAGGCCCAGAGTCCACGCCAGAATGACAATGGAGGCATTCATGCCCGACGGCCAAGCTTCTCTCACGAAACCAAGCGTCTGCCCGCTCGACTGTCCGGACACCTGTAGCCTCGACGTCACCGTCGAGGACGGCCGGGTCGCGGCCGTGCGCGGGTCGACCGCCAATCCGCTGACCGAAGGCGTGGTGTGCAACAAGGTCGCCCGCTACTACCCGCACTTCGTCCACGGCGAGGGACGCCTGACCTATCCGATGAAGCGGGTCGGCAGACGCGGAGAGGACCAGTTCGAGCGGATCACCTGGGATGAGGCGCTGGATCTGGTTCATGCCGGCCTCACCAGGGCGATCGACGCGCACGGACCGCAGTCGGTCGTCCCGCTCGCCTATGCCGGGCCGCACGGCATGCTCGCCGGCGGCTCGATGGATTTCCGGTTCTTCCACAAGCTCGGCGCCACCCTGCTCGACCGCGGGCCGATGTGCGGCGGGGTGAAGGGCGAGGCGTTCGTCTCGGTCTACGGCGCCATGCCCGGCACGCCGCCGGAACAGGGAGCGGACGCCGAACTCATCATCGTGTGGTCGAACAACGTCACCGTCTCCAACCTGCACTTCATCCGCACGATCAATCGCGCCAAGGCCCGGGGGGCGAAGATCGTCGTGATCGATCCCAAGCGGATCAAGGCGGCCGGACAGGCCGACATGCACGTGGCAATCCGGCCCGGCACGGATGTCGTTCTGGCCTATGCGCTGGCAACGGAGCTGGAGCGGATCGGCGCCTTCGATCCTGCGTTCATCGCGCAGTGGGCCTCGGGCACCGACGAGTTCATGGATGCGGCCCGGGAATGGAGCGTCGAGCGCGCGGCCGAGGTCTGCGGGCTGCCCGAGGAGCAGATCCGCACCCTGGCCTCGTGGTACGCCGAGGCGAGCCCGGCCCTGCTCGCCGTGGGCAACGGGCTCGAGCGCAATCAGAACGGCGGCAACTCGGTGCGGGCGATCTCGGCCCTGCCGGTTCTCTGCGGCAAGTGGGGTGTGCGCGGCGGCGGGGTGATCGCCAAGGTCGGCGCGGCCGTGCCGAAGACCATGGCCCGACTGCAGCGCACGGACCTGATCCCGCAAGGCACGCGGCGCATGAACATCATGGATGTGCCCGCGAGGATGCTGGACGACACGCTCGATCCGAAAGTGGCCGCGGTGTTCGTCTACAACCACAACCCGATCGCCGTGTTCCCCGACCAGGCCCAGACCATGAAGGCGTTCAGCCGGGAGGATATCTTCGTCGTCGGCTGCGACGTTCAGATGACCGACAGCATGCGCTACGTCGACGTCATCCTGCCGGCCTGCTCCCATTTCGAGCATGCCGACCTGTTCCCCGCCTATGGCCAGACCTACCTGCAGCGGGCTGAGGCGGTGATCCCGCCGGTCGGCGAGGCCCTGCCCAACACGGAGATCTTCCGCCGGCTGGCCGCCCGTTTCGGCTTCGACGACCCGTGCTTCTCGGCGACCGATGCCGAGCTGATCGACGAGGCGGTGGATGCCGCCGACCCGAGGCTCGGCGGCCTGCGGCCGAGCGAGCTTCCGCTCGACCGGGCGCTGAACATGACCGCGGACGGACAGGCCGAGATCGTGCCGTTCGCCACGGTCTTTCCCAAGACCGCCAGCGGCAGGGCCGAACTCGCCTCCGACTGGATGGAGGAGGCGCGCGGCTTCCGGGTTCCCGCCTACCGACCGGTCGAGAGCGCCTATCCGCTCGCCCTCATCACCCCGTCCTCGGCAGACCGGACCAACGCCACCTTCGGCGGCCATCCCGCCTCCGACGGTGTCCAGCCGCTGGAGATCAATCCCGCGGACGCGGCGGCGCGGGGCATCGCGGAAGGCGACATTGTCCGGGTCCACAACGACCTCGGAGAGACCCGTCTGCGGGCGGTCGTCACCGACGCCGTGAGACCCGGAAGCGTGTACTCGCCCAAGGGGACGTGGATGCGCACCAGCGAGACCGGTCTCACCGTCAATGCCCTGCTGCCGACCCACAAGGCCGACCTCTGCGAGGGCGCTTGCTTCAACGACGCCCGGGTCGAGGTGACGAAGGCCTGATCGGCCGCTCTCTCAGGCCGCACCCTCGCCGCCGCTGCAGAACGGGACCACGGCCGCCGACCCGGCGGCCGGCTTGCGGGCCAGCGCGGTCAGAACCAGGCCGACCCGACCCCGGGCGTCGCGGTAGGGCAGATGCGTCGCCATCATGTCCCCGAGACGGATCTGCACGATGCCGACCGGCGCCAACCGGCCGGCACCGGCATATCCGGCACCGATCCACGACAAAGCGGAACCGGGTTCCGCCTGCTCGGGGTAGGTCCCGATGAGCGGCGCGCCCAGGAAACCGCGAACGATCGAGCCCGCATACTCGATGCGAAATGCCCGCTGCGCCGGATCGTAGTGCGCGAGCAGCAGGTTCGGCATGATCTCGCAGAGGTCGGCGAGAAACAGCATGTCGGCCTCCGGCAGCGCCGCACCGGCCCGCTGGTCGTCCCAGTAGCGCCGCAGATCGTCGAACCACTCCGGACCTGACAGCGCCCAGCGCTCCTCCTCCGTTCGCTCCGTGCACAGGGGCATTGCCGGTTCCTTTCGTCGACCGCGTGCGGCGCCGTCCGCCGCCGCCGGTCTATGGCAGGGGCAGGCCGGTTTCCGGTGTGTTGGCCGGTTGGCCGAATCTGAGGGGTGAATGACATTGCAGCCACCGGCCGGCACCTGCATCCTCGCCGCATGACCGACCGACCCGAACAAGCGCCGCTCGTCGCCCTGCTCGCCGTTCCGGACAGCCAGTTGCTCGACATCGCCGGACCGTTCGAGCTGTTCGCCTCGGCCCGTCGACCGGAGGCACAGAGCGAGCCCGCCTATCGGGTCAGGCTGGTCGCGCTCGAGGGTCGCCGTGTGATGACCGAGGCCGGGTTGGCGTTGGACGCCCAGGCGACGATCGCCGACCTCGCCCCCGAAACCGTGGACACCCTGCTCATCGCCGGAGGCCCCGGCGCCCGACGGACCGACCACCGCGGCAGCCTCGACGCCTGGATCGTCGCCGCCGCCCAATCCGCGCGACGGGTGGCGAGCGTGTGCACCGGCGCCTTCCTGCTGGCCCGCACGGGCCTGCTGCGCGGGCGGACCGTCACCACCCACTGGGACCATGCCGCCACTCTGGGCGATCTGCACCCGGACATCGCCGTCGAGGCCGACCGGATCTATGTCGAGGATGGACGGTACTGGAGCTCGGCCGGCGTGACCGCCGGGATGGACCTGACCCTGGCGATGATCGCCCGCGACCTCGGCCGCCGGGAGGCGCTGCGCATCGCCCGCGCCAAGGTGATGGCGATGCAGCGCAGCGGCGGCCAGCGCCAGTACAGCGCGGAGCTCGCCCTGCAGTCCGCCGCCGACGCCCGGCTCGCAGCGCTCCAGGGCTGGATGTTCGAGAACCTCGATCGCCGCCTCTCGGTCGAGGAGCTTGCGGCCCAAGCCGGCATGGCGCCGCGCACCTTCGCCCGGCGGTTTCGCGACGCCGTCGGCGAGACACCGGCCGCCTTCGTCGAGCGCGCCCGCCTGGACGCCGCGCGGCGCCGGCTCGAGCGGCCGGACAGTGCCGTCGAGGATGTCGCCCGGCGCACCGGCTTCAGCAATGCCGAGCGGATGCGCCGCAGCTTCCAGCGCGCCTTCGGCGTCTCGCCCGCGGAATACCGCCGGCAGTTCGCCCCTTCCTGATCCCAAACCAGCGAGAGGAAAATCCCATGCGCATCGGATTCCTGATGTTCGACGACCTGGAGGAGCTCGACATGGTCGGGCCCTGGGAGGTCTGGACCATGGCCGGACATCTGAAGCCGGAGATCGAATGCATCACCATCGGCCCGAGCGAGGCGCCGGTGCGTTGCGCCAAAGGGATGCGGGTATGCCCCGATCACACCACGGCCGCCTGCCCCCCGCTCGATGTCCTGGTCGTTCCCGGAGGCCAGGGCACCCGGCGCGAGGTGGACAACCCGGACCTGCTGGCCTGGATCGCCCGGACGGCGGAAAGCTGCACCTGGGTGACGTCGGTGTGCACCGGCTCGATGCTGCTGGCGGCGGCCGGGCCCGCGAAGGGCAAGCGGATCACCACCCACTGGCGTGCCGTCGACCTGGTGCGCGGCCGCGGCGAGGCCGGCGCGGTGCTGGACGACGTGCGCTATGTGCGCGACGGCAATGTCGTCACCTCGGCCGGAGTGTCGGCGGGAATCGACATGGCCCTGTGGCTGATCGGCGAGATCTGGGAGCCGGCCTTCGCCCGCCAGGTCCAGCGCAACATGGAATACGACCCGGCCCCGCCGCACCAGGGCGCGGTGTAGCGGTTTCCGATCCCGTCCCACGGGAACAACAGGCCCGGCGGACCGGCCCGACACATAGACCAACCAGAGGGTCGGGTCGACCGCGCCTGCCCTTACTCCGCCGCGCCGATGGCCAGGAACTTGTCGCGGCGTTCGGCCCGGAGCTGACCGCCATCGCGGCCGACGAGTTCCCCGAGATGCGTCTCGATGGCGGTACCCAGGGCGTCCAGCGCGACCGTCGGCTCGCGATGGGCGCCGCCCAGGGGTTCCGGCACGATCCCGTCGATCACGCCCAGCTTCTCAAGATCCTGCGCCGTCATCTTCAACGCCTCGGCCGCGTCCTTGGCATGTTCCGCCGAGCGCCACAGGATCGAGGCGCAGCCCTCGGGCGAGATCACCGAATAGATCGCGTGCTCCAGCATCAGAACCCGGTTGCCCGCCGCCAGCGCGACCGCGCCGCCGGACCCGCCCTCGCCGAGAATGGCGGCGATCAGCGGCACGCGCACATCGAGACAGGTTTCGATCGCCCGGGCGATCGCCTCGGCCTGGCCGCGCGCCTCGGCATCGACGCCGGGATAGGCGCCGGCGGTATCGACGAAGGTGAGGATCGGCATCCGGAAACGGTCGGCGAACTGCATCAGCCGACGCGCCTTGCGGTACCCCTCGGGCCGGGCCATGCCGAAATTCCGCCGCACCCGCTCCTCGGTCGTCGCCCCCTTCTCGGTGCCGATGACCACGACGGATCGCCCCTTGAATCGGCCGACACCGCCGACGATCGCCGGATCCTCGGCGAAGGACCGGTCGCCGGCCAGCGGCACATACTCGTCGATCAGGTGGTCGATCGCCGCCTGGGCGTGCGGTCGGCGCGAATGCCGGGCCACCTGCACCTTCTGCCAGGGTGTGAGGCGCTGGTATGTCGCGCGCAGCTGACGCTCGACCTTGGCCTCCAGCTTGGCGACCTCTTCGGCGATGTTCAGGTCGCCGTCGCTCGACAGGTGGCGAAGCTCTTCGATCTTGCCTTCGAGATCGGCGATCGGCTTTTCGAAATCGAGGAACTGATGCATGCGGGAAGACTACTCCGTTTGCGGCGGCGCACCATACCGACCGCGCCCCTGCCTCTCAAGCGTGGCCGGGCGCGTCGTCGCGCGGTTCAGCGCTGTGCCAGCGGGTGATGGCTCTCGACGAGCGCGCGCAGGCGTTCGGCCAACACATGGGTGTAGATCTGCGTCGTTGAAATATCCGCGTGCCCCAGCATCTGCTGAACGCTGCGCAGATCGGCTCCGTGGTCGAGGAGATGGGTGGCGAAGGTATGGCGCAGGACGTGGGGAGAAACCCGTTTGCGGTCGATTCCGGCCTCGACCGCGAGGTCGTCCAGCAACTGTCCGAACCGGCGCCGGGTCAGATGGCCCTCGGCGGAGCGCGAGGGGAACAGGAACGGCGACGATCTGCCCGTCATGAAGACGCCGCGCACCGGCTTGTAGTCGCCGATCGCCGCCATCGCCGCATCGGTCAGCGGCACCATGCGCTCCTTGTCGCCCTTGCCGCGCACCAGCAGAACGCGGGCGTCGCGCGCCACGGCGGCGAAGGGCAGGCCGACCAGTTCGGACACCCGCAATCCGGTGGCGTAGAGCACCTCGAGCAGACAGACGAGGCGCAGTCCCTCCGGCCCGTCGACACCGCGGGCCGACTCGAGCAACGCGTCGACCTCCGTCTCCGACAGGATCTTCGGCAGCGGACGGCCCTGCCGCGGCGCGTCGATCACCGTGGTCGGATCGTCGCTGCGATACCCCTCGGCGAAGAGGAAGCGGAAGAACTGCCGCAGCGCCGACAGCCGTCGCGCGGCGGTGCGCGGTGCCATGCCGGCCCGCTCGAGCGCGTCGAGATAGCCGCGCACGTCGTCGCTCCCGGCCTCGGCAAGGCGTCGACCGGCCAACCAGTCATCGGCATGGGCGAGGTCGCGGCGATAGGCGTCGAGTGTGTTGCGCGACACACCGCGTTCGGCGATCAGCATCTCCAGAAAGGCTTCGACCGCGGTGTCCGGTGCGGGCATGGCAGGGACCGACCCGCTCACAGTCCGTGGGCCAGCGCCGCCTCTGCGGCGAACCGCCGGGCCTCGGCCTCCAGACCGACGGCCACCAGCGCCCGCACGATATCGGCAAGCGCCGGCACCGCGAGCTCGCCAAGCGCGGTCTCCCCCGGCGCCGCGGCGGACAGCACCACCGTCTCGCCCAGGCGCCGGTTCTGCACCGCCGCGCGGATGGCGAAGGCGTAGGCCGTGCCGGGAACAGCGCTGACCTCGACCGACGGCGCCGACGCCAGCCCGCGCCACGCGTCGTCGCCGACCGGATCGCCGAGCGCCGCCATCAGCGCCAGGGCGGCCGATCCCCGGATCGAAGCCTGTTGCGGGTCGATCGAGCGCAGATGCTCCCACCAGCGCGCGACGGCCGCCTCATCGAACGGGGTGACGCCGTCGCCGCCGGCGATCCGCACCGCCGCCCACAGCCGCAGCCACGCGGCGGACGCGTCGCCGACGCCGGACAGCGACAGCCGCCGAAGCCGGTCGATCCACGGGCGCGCGGCCCGGCTATCGCCGGCGGCCAGCAGGCCACGCACCGCGTCCTCGGCGAACCAGTCCAGATCCGGGCCGGGCGCGAGCGTGACCAGGAACGGCGCGAACAGCCGCACGGTCTGCCGCCAGGCGGGGTCGTCCTCCGCCAGTTCCATCGCCTTGGCGATCGCCTGGGCCCGGGCCACCGGCACGGTCTGAGCTTCCGCAACCCGCCACAGGATCGCCCGGCCGAGCGGTCCCTCGTCCGCCTCGGCGGCGGCGATCGCTCCGTCGACCGACTCGACGGCGACCGAAACCTCGTCGTACAGGCTCGTCACCTCCTCCGGAGTCAGGGCCCCGGCGCGCTCGGCCTTCTCGGCCGCGTCCAGCCGGGCGGCGAAGGGCGGGGCGGCCTGCCCCCGTGCCAGCCCGACCAGAACCGGAAGCGACGGAATGGCGGCGATGTCCGGATCGACCTTCAGGCCGGCGACGCGGGCCAGCGCCAGATGCACCGGTGCGGCCCCGCCCATCCGGAACTCGGCACCGGCCTGGCCGGTGGACGCCGCCTGCGCCAAAGCCACGATCAGTTCGTCATCGTCACCCAGTTCGGCTAGCAGGCGGGCACCGAAATCGACCTTGGCGCCGCGTCCGGCCCGGGCGTCGCACACCATCGCGACCTTGATCCAGAACGCGTCCGTCGCCGTGTCGGTCAGGCGATCGAACAGGGTACAGGCCCGCTCGTCGTCGCCGCGCGCGAAGGCCGCCTCGGTCAGCGGCCGGCTCAGGTCCAGGGACAGACGGTCGCCCGGCACCTGCGCCGCCAGGGCGGCGAGATCGTCGATCGCGCCAAGCGCCAGCAACCGTTCCGCCCGGGCGGCCAGCAGCGCCCCCTCCGGCGCCAGATCGGCCGGCGCCGGCCCGGCACTCAGCAGCAGGCGCCGCGCCAGGTCGCGCAAGGCCTGACTGTCCGGCGCGGCCGGCAGCAGAGCGACCAGCCGCAGGGCGATCTCGGCCGGCGTGCCCGACCAGTAGTCGGGTCGCAGGCCGCCGATCGCCGGCGTCAGGGTGCCGGTGGCATCGACCGTCAGGCGCCGGATCCGGTCGATGGTGATGGCGCCGTCCGATGTCGTGCGCGACGGTGGCGGCGACGGCGCGGCACGCGACGGGTCCGGGGGCGGCGCCAGGGACGGGGCCAGGAACGGCGACGACCGGTCGTCGGTCGCGGCAGGCGGCGGGGCGAGACCGGGGGCGGACCCGCCCGGTGGCGGCGCCGGAGGCGGGCCGATCTGGATCGGCGCCCCGACCTGCGCCTGCCCCGGCCCGGACGCCACCAGAAGCGTTCCGACCAGGACGGCACCCGCCAGGGCGCGCGCGATCATCCGTCGGCTAGCGCGGGAACCGGTCATTGGGAATCACCTTCTCGACCGGTGCGGTCGGCGCCGGAATGTCCCAGGTGAGCAGGAACACGGCCCCGCCGGCCAGGATCAGGATGAGCAGGAAGAACAGGAAGAGGGTAAAACGCATGGCCAAGGCCCGGTCGCCGGAATCGGTTCAGGACGACGCCCCCACCCCGGCGCCAGGTCGCGCCGTCAGTCGGCTGGCGGGCGTCGCGACGCATATGCTACGGTCCTAACTAAGGCGCGACGGAGGCACTGTAACCGGTGGCGGCCCGCGTGCGCAACGAACCCACGGGATCCGGCCATGTCCGGGGCATCAACCATGGCGGCTCGCCCGACCACAACGCCAGCATTGACCGAATCGCACCCCCCGCACCCCACCCCGAGCGATGATTCCCCGTCCGAGCCGTGCCCTTTGACCGGCCCGCTGGTGCTTGTCGGGCTGATGGGGGCCGGCAAGAGCAGCATCGGACGTCGGCTGGCCCAGCGCCTCGGCGTCCCCTTCGCCGATGCCGACACGGAGATCGAGAAGGCGGCGGGACGGACCATTCCGGAAATCTTCGAGGCCTTCGGCGAGGAGGAGTTCCGCAACGGCGAACGCCGGGTGATCCGACGCCTCATGGAAAGCGGCGGCCCCCGGGTGCTGGCCACCGGCGGCGGCGCGTTCATGGCCGACGACACCCGCGCCCTGATCCGCGAGCGCGGCCTCTCACTCTGGCTGAAGGCCGATTTCGAGACCCTGTTCGAGCGCGTCTCGAAGCGCTCCAACCGGCCGCTGCTGAAGACCGCGGATCCGCAGGCCACCCTGCGCGAGCTGATGCAGCGGCGCTATCCGGTCTACGGCGAGGCCGACATCGTCATCGAGACCCGGCGCGTTCCGATTGAGGAGACGGTCGATAAGGTCTATCACGCGGTTCTCGACCACATCGCGCGCGGAGCGGCGACTCAGGAATGACGAGGTCCCAGGAGTTCCCTTGCCGGGAAACCGACGATCGGGGCCTCCCGTTCCGGGAAACACCGAGAGTCCAGGCAACACCGAGACAGGCATGAGCAGCGACATCGAGACCGTCGAGGTCGACCTCGCCGACCGGCGCTATGCGATCCGCGTCGGCGCCGGCCTGATCGCCAGCGCCGACCGCGAGCTGGCCGACCTGGCCGACGGCCGCCAGGTCGTGGTGATCGCCGACGAGGGACTGGCGGGCCGGCATCTGGAGACCCTGGACGCGGCCCTGCGGCGTGGTCCGGCGCGGCGCGTCGATACCCTGACCACGCCGGCCGGCGAGTCTGGCAAGACCTTCGCGCGCTACCAGGACCTGGCGGAGCGGGTGCTCGGGATCGGGATCGACCGCCGCACGCTGATCGTCGCCTTCGGCGGCGGCGTGGTCGGCGACCTCGCGGGTTTTCTCGCCGCGAGCCTGCTGCGCGGCCTCGACTTCGTGCAGATCCCGACGACCCTGCTGGCCCAGGTCGACAGTTCGGTCGGCGGGAAGACTGGCATCAACACGGTTCACGGCAAGAACCTGGTCGGCGCCTTTCACCAGCCGCGGCGCGTGCTGATCGACACGACGGTGCTCGACACCCTGCCGCGGCGCGAACTGCTGGCCGGTTACGCCGAAGTGGCCAAGTACGGCGCCATCGGCGACCGCGATTTCTTCGAATGGCTGGAACGCCACGGCGGCGCGGTGGTGGACGGAGACGCCGACGCGCGCCGGTACGCGATCGTCGCCTCCTGCCGTACGAAGGCCGAGGTCGTCGCCGGCGACGAGCGCGAGTCGGCGGGCGGCCGCCGCGCGCTGCTGAACTTCGGCCACACCTTTGGGCACGCGCTTGAGGCGATGGCCGGCTATGACGGCTCTCTGCTGCACGGCGAGGCGGTGGCGGTCGGTATGGTGCTGGCGGCGCGGCTGTCGGTCGAGACCGGCGCCTGCGCCGGGCAGGATGCCGAGCGGCTGACCCGGCACCTGGAGGCGGTCGGACTGCGGACCGCCCTCGACCAGGTCGATCCGGCGGGCGACTGGTCGGCGGATGCGCTTCTCGCCCACATGGTAAAGGACAAGAAGGCGCGCGACGGCCGTATCGTCTTCGTCCTGCTCGACATGCTCGGCGCAGCGCGGGTGCGCGACGACATCGACCCCGCTCTCGCCCGCGCGCTGCTCACCCGGCCCAAGGCCGCCTGAGCCGGGGACACGCCGCCATGGACCTTCCGTCTACCCTCGACATCGACATGGAGACCGCGATCACTCTCGGGGTGATCGCGCTGCTGATCCTGCTCTCCGGGTTCTTCTCCGGCTCGGAGACGGCGCTGACCGCCGCCAGCAAGGCGCGTCTGAGCCAGCTCGCCCGCAAGGGCAGCGCCCGGGCGGCGACGGTGGTCGACCTCAAGGACAAGAGCGACAGCCTGATCGGCGCCATCCTGATCGGCAACAACATCGCCAATATCCTGGCCTCGGCGCTGGCGACCAGCGCCATGATCTCCCTCATCGGCGAGAACGGTGTCGCCATCGCCACCCTGGCGATGACGGTGCTGGTGGTGATCTTCGCCGAGGTGCTGCCCAAGACCTACGCCATCAACAACGCCGACAAGATGGCGCTGGTCGTCGGCCCGATCGTGCGGGCGCTGGTGTTCGTGCTGACGCCGTTCACCTGGGCGACGCGGGTCATCGTCGGTGGAACGCTGCGCCTGTTCGGTGTCTCGGTCGCCGCCGGCCTCGGCCACGACGAGCGGGAGGAGGAGTTGCGCGGGCTGATCGAGATGCATGCCGATGGCGGCCAGGAGGTCGAGCACGAGCGCGCCATGCTGCGCAGCATCCTCGATCTCGCGGATGTCGAGGTCGAGGAGATCATGACCCACCGCGGCTCGGTCCGGATGATCGACGCCGACGCCCCGATCGACGCCCTGCTGGAGGAGGTGCTCGAGAGTCCGTTCACCCGCCTGCCGCTGTACCGCGAGGAGCAGGACAACATCGTCGGCGTGCTGCACGTCAAGGCGCTGCTCCGGGCGATCCGTGCCGCCAAGGGCTCGACGCCGGAGAGCTTCGACGTCATGGGGATCGCCAGCGAACCCTGGTTCATCCCCGACACCACCACGCTGCTCGACCAGCTCCAGGCGTTCCGCGAGCGGCGCGAGCACTTCGCCGTGGTCGTCGACGAGTACGGCAGCTTCATGGGCGTGGTGACGCTCGAGGACATCCTGGAGGAGATCGTCGGCGACATCCTCGACGAGCACGACGTGGCCGTCGCCGGCGTGCGTCCGCAGCCGGACGGATCCTACATCGTCGACGGGTCGGTGACCCTGCGCGACCTGAACCGCGAGTTCGAGTGGGACCTGCCCGACGAAGAGGCCTCCACCATCGCCGGTCTCGTGCTATACGAGGCGAGGAAGATCCCCGATGTCGGGCAGGAATTCTCCTTCCACGGCTTCCGCTTCCGCATCCTGCGGCGCCATCGCAATCAGATGACCCTGCTGCGCATGACCCCGATCACCGGGTCTCCGGCCGACTGACCGCTCCCGCGGCACCCGACGCCGGCGTCCGCAGCCGGCAATCGGTTCCGAGCCGCCGCTCGCCCCTCCACCCGACGAGACAGCCCCATGCCCCTGAGCCCTCCCGTTGAGCGCGCCCCCGTCCACGACCGCACCATCGTCTGCAAGGGCTGGCGGCGCAGCGACGGGATGTGGGACATCGAGGGCCACCTGGTCGACACCAAGAGCTACGCCTTTCCGAACGAGTTCCGCGGTACCGTCGAGGCCGGCGAGCCGATCCACGACATGTGGCTGCGGCTGACCGTGGACGAGAACCTGGTCGTGCGCGGCGCGGAGGCCGCCACCGACACCGGTCCGTTCCCGATCTGCCCGGCGATCACCGCGAACTTCAAACGGCTCGAAGGGCTGTCGATCGGCGCCGGCTGGCGCAAATCGATACGCGAGCGGCTTGGCGGCGTCGAGGGATGCACCCACCTCGTCGAACTGCTCGGCCCGCTGGCCACGGTCGCCTTCCAGACGATCTTCGGCGAGAAGGCCCGCATGAAGCGCGAGGCCGAGGCCCGCGGCGAGACGGCCGACGACCCGGAAGCGTCCGGGCGCAAGCCGCGCCTGCTCAACACCTGCCACGCCTTCGCCGAGACCAGTCCGGTGGTCGAGCGCCTGTGGCCGGACTGGTACCGCTCCAATGCGGAGGCGGGGGAGTAGGGTTCCTACCGCCCGACGAAGGTCGGCTTCTCCTTGGCCAGGAACGCCTTGTAGCCGCGCTGGAAATCCTCGGTGTTGAAGGCGTCGTAGCCCTCGTCGATCTCGGCGGCGGTGAGCGGTGCCGGGTCGATCAGGCGGTAGACGAACTTCTTGTGCCAGCGCGCGGTGAGCGGCGCCCCCTCGGCGATCTTGCGCGCCCATTCGTAGGCGGCGGCCTCGACCTGGTCGTCCGGCACCACCTTGTTCACGATGCCATAGTGAAACGCCTTCTCGGCGTTCAGCAGGTCGCCGACGAGCAGCACCTCCAGCATGGCGGTGGCGCCGTACTTCTTCACCTGGAACTCCAGCTCCTCCGCCGACTCGACCAGCCCGAGGCGTTTGACCGGCACGCCGAAGCGGCTGCCCTCGCCGCAGATCCTCAGGTCGCAGAGTGCGGCCAGTCCGAAACCGCCGCCGACGCACAACCCCTCGATCAGCGCGATGGTCGGATGCCGGCAGGCGACCACGGCGTGACCGGACGGGTTCGAGGTCTTGGCGTACTCGATTGCCGCCGCCTTGTCCTTGCGCACGCTCTCGAACTCGGAGATGTCGGCCCCGGCGGAGAACGCCTTGCCGCCGGCGCCGCGGATCACGACGCAGCGCAGTTCGGGATCGGCGTCGAGCGCCTGGAACACCCTGCCCAGCGCGCCGAACACCTCCAGGTTCATGGCGTTGTGCTTGGCCGCCCGGTTGATCGTTACCGTGGCGATCCGGTCCTCGACATGGACCAGGACATCCTCGGTTCCGCTCATCGCGCTGGTTCCCCTGACTTCGCTCATTCAGCCGCCTCCTTGCTCGGGACGTCGCCCAACAGGACCGCCCCACTCTCCGCCATCGCCGCGATTTCGGCCTCGGTGTACCCCAGTTCCTCCAGCATCTCGCCGGTGTGCTGACCGAACAGCGGCGATGGCGCCGCCACCCGGCCGGGGGTGTCGTCGAACTTGATCGGCAGGCCGATGGTCTGCACCCGCCCGGCCACCGGATGGTCGACATGGGGCACCATCTCGCGGGCGATCGCCTGCGGATCGCGGTGCATCTCCATCACGTCGAAGATCGGCCCGGCGGGAATGCCCCGCGCCTCGAACTCGGCCAGCCAGTCGGCGCTGCTTCGGGTCTCGAACCGGGCATTGAGTTCGGACTCGAGGTCCTTGAGATTGGCCATGCGGTCGCCGTTGGTGCGGAACCGCGGATCCTCCGCCAGTTCCGGCGCGCCGATCATCTCCAGCATGCCGGCCCAGAAATGGGCGGTGTTGGCGGCGATGTTGATGTAGCCGTCCGCCGTCCGCACCGCCTGGTACGGCGCGTTCAGCGGATGGGCCGAGCCCATGGCCCGCGGCGCCACGCCGGTGGCGAAGGCGATGGCCGACTGCCAGTAGGTGTGGGTGATCCCGGCCTCGAGCAGCGACGTGTCCAGTCGCTGGCCCTCGCCGGTCTTCAGCCGGTGGGAATAGGCGGCGCAGACGCCCAGCGCCAGGAGCAGGCCGGCGGTGATGTCGCAGACCGGGGCGCCGACCTTCACCGGCGGGCCGTCCGGGCGCTCGCCGGTGATGCTCATCAGCCCGCTCATCCCCTGCGCGACCAGGTCGAAGCCGCCGCGCGCGGCATAGGGTCCGGTGCGGCCGAACCCGGAGATCGACGCATAGATCAGCGCCGGATTGATCGCCTTCAGCGTGTCGTAACCGAGACCGAGCCGGTCGAGCACGCCGGGGCGGAAGTTCTCGGTCAGAACGTCGGCGCGGGCGACCAGCTTGCGCAGGATCTCCGCGCCCTCCTTCGTCTTCAGGTCGATGACGACGCCGCGCTTGTTGCGGTTCATCATCATGAAGGCCGCCGCCTCGCCGTTGATCTCCGGCGGCAGGTTGCGTCGCGTGTCGTCGCCGCCCTTGATCTTCTCCACCTTGATCACGTCGGCGCCCATGTCGGCCAGCATCAGCCCACAGGTCGGGCCGGCCATGTGGTGGCACAGCTCGATCACCGTCATGCCCTGCAGCGGGCCGAACCCCCGGTTCGCCATCCGATCCTCCCGGTCGTCTTTGTTGGATTCTGGTTTGTTGGTCTCTGGCGTTGCGCCATTTCCCCATGGCGCGGCCGCGTCGGTCAAGGTGTCGGCTGGCCACGGCCGGGATGACCGGGCTCCGCCGGGTGGGTTCACCTCACGGCCGGCAGTTCGACCCCGCCTTCGCGCACCACCCGCAGGATCTCGGCCGTGGATGTCTCGACATGCCGTGCCATGGTGCGCCACACCGCCTCGGCGTCGCCGGCGAGCACCAGGGCCAGAATCTCCTCGTGCTCTTCGTTGGACAGGGCGGCATGACCGGTCATCCGCCACATCAGCCGCAGGTAGCGTTCGAAGCGGGCCCGCAGACCATGGACCAGATCCAGGGTGATCGGCCGCTCGGCGGCGCGGTAGAGCGCATCGTGAAACCGGGCGTTGGCGGTCATCAGCTGCGCCGGGGTCCGCGCCTTGTCCATGGCGGCGATCGCCGACCGCGCCGCCGCTGCGTCGACGGCGGCCCTGCGTTCCGCGGCGCGGGCTGCCAGGTCCGGTTCCAGGGACAGGCGCAACGCGCCGAGCTCCTCCGCCTCGGCGGCGGCGAGCCCGGCGACCCGGACGCCCCGGTTGGGCACGGCAATGGCCAGGCCCTGCGCCTCGAGCCGCCGGAACGCCTCGCGGATCGGCGCCTGACTGGTGCCGAAACGCTGGGCCAGGTGTTCCTGTCGCAGCCGGGCGTTCGGCGGGTGCACACCGTCGAGGATCTCCTCGCGCAACAGGCTGGCGATCTCGTCGGGCATCGACTTACGGGTCGAAAACAGGGTGCGGTCGGCGTCCATGGTCTCCATCCTCGCGGTTGACACGGCGCTGTCTACGGCTCAAATTATCGTTTATCGATAATTTGGAGTCCAAGTCATGCGGCCAGAGGATTTCGACGCGGTCACCTTCGATGTGTATGGAACGCTGATCGACTGGGAACCGTCGATTCTCTCGCGGCTGCGCGGCTGGGCCGAGGCGAACGGCGCCGAGGCGACGGACGGCGCACTGATCGACGCCTTCGACCGGGCGCGGGCGCACTACCAGACACTCTCACCGGCACGCCCCTATCCAAGGATTCTCGAACTCTCCATCGCCTACGTGGCCGGCGAGTGGGGTGGCCGCGTCGACCCGGAGGAGCAGCGGGCCTTCGGCGCCTCGGTCGGCGAGTGGCCGGCATACGACGACAGCGTCGCCGCTCTCGCCCGTCTGAGGGAGCGTTTCGTCCTGGGCGCGCTGACCAACATGGACGACGCCTCCTTCGCCCTGTCCAACACGCGGCTGAACACCCCGTTCGAGGTGGTCGTCACGGCGGAGCGGGCCGGCGCCTACAAGCCGGCTCTGCGTCATTTCGTGCTGTCCCTGACCGATCTCGCGGCCCGGAGCATTCCGCCCCACCGCGTCCTGCACGTCGCCCAGAGCCGGCGGGCCGATGTGCGTCCCTGCAACCTGCTGGGCCAGACGGTGGTGCACATCGACCGGCCGGGCAAGGCGCTGGGCCATACTGGATTCGGCGCGGAACTGGCCGCACCGGACGCCCGCCATCCCACCATGGCGGCGTTCGTGGAGGCGTTCCTGGGATAACGGCCGCGCTCCCGATCCCCTCTCGACAAGCCGGTGGCGACCGCGCACCTTGCGCGCATTCAGGCAGGCAATTCAGATGCGCCAGGGAGAAAGAAGGATGGGCAAGCCGAAGGTTGCCGTGTTCGCGCTCGGCGGCACGATCTCGATGGTCAAGGGGGAGGCGGGCGTGCGGCCGGGCCTCACCGCCGAGCAGTTGGTGGCGGCCGCTCCGGGAATCGATGCCCTGGCCGAGATCGAGGCGTGCACGGTCAGCACCATCGGCAGTTCCGACCTGTCGGTTCCGGCCGTCCTCGACGTCGCCCGCGCCATCGAGGAGGCGGCGGCGCGCGGCATCGACGGGGCGATCGTCACCCAGGGAACCGACACCATGGAGGAGTCCGCCTTCCTGCTCGACCTGGCGCTGCAGCTCGACATCCCCGTCGTCGTGACCGGGGCGATGCGCAACCCGCTGTCGATCTCCCACGACGGACCGGGCAACGTGTACGCCGCCATGCAGGTCGTCACCGATCCGACCGTTCGGCGCGACGCCCGCGCGCTCGGCGTTATGGTGGTGATGCTGGACAGCATCCACGCCGCGATCGATGTGGCCAAGACGAACACCGCCCGCATCGACGCCTTCGCCAGTCCGGAGGCGGGCCCGCTCGGCACGGTGGTCGAGGATCGGGTGCGGCTCACCGGGCGGCCGGTCCGCGACCACAAGCCGGCTCTCGACTCCGCCCTGGCGGGTGTGCGGCTGACCGGCATCGCCCCGCCCCTGCCCTCGGTCGCGATGCTGACGCTGGCGATGGGCGAGAGCGGTGGAATGCTCGCGGCGCTGACAGACGACCTCGAGACCCTGGGCTATGGCGGCGTGGTGCTCGGCGCCATGGGCGGCGGACACACGCCATCCTGGCTCACCCCGCATCTCGACGGCCTGACCGGCCGGATCCCGGTGGTCATGGCCGGGCGCATGCAGGCGGGCTATCTCCTGGCGAAGACCTACGAGCGGGAGGGCTCGGAGATGGATCTGCTGCGCCGCGGCGTGCGCTCGGCCGGCCGGCTTCCGCCGCTCAAGGCCCGGCTGCTGCTCACCGCGATGCTGATGGGCGGGCTGGACACCGAGGCCATGGACCGGATCTGGGCCACCCTGAACTGACCAGACGGTCCGGAGCCGGCCGCCCGGCTCCGGTCGCGACCTACGCCGACTGGACCCTGCCGACGAAGCGGTCGACCACGTTCTTCAGCTCACCCGAAACGGCGGTGGTCCGACCCGCCGCATCGGCGACATCGCCGACGGTGGCGACCGTCCGGTCGGTCGCGTCGTTGACGCCGCCGATGTTCACCGAGAGCTGCTCCGTTCCGCGCGCCGCCTCCTGCATGTTGCGGGTGATCTCCGCCGTCGCCGCCTTCTGCTCCTCGACCGCGGCCGAGATGGCCGCCGAGATCTCGTCCACCCGCTCGATGCTGGTGACGATCTCACGAACGGCGTCGACTGACGTGCCGCAGGCCTGCTGGACGCGCTGAATCTTCTCGGCGATCTCCTCCGTCGCCTTGCCGGTCTGGGTCGCCAGGCTCTTCACCTCGGAGGCCACGACCGCGAAGCCCTTGCCGGCATCTCCCGCCCGCGCGGCCTCGATCGTGGCATTCAGCGCCAGCAGGTTGGTCTGCTCGGAGATGCTGGTGATGAGCTCGACCACCTGGGCGATCGCCTCCGACTGGGTCGCCAGATCCTCCATGGAGGACAGGGTGACACGGGCCTTGTCAGAGGTGTTGCGCACGGTATCGCTTGAGCGCGTGACCTGGCTGACGATTTCGCCGAAGGAGGAATCCATCTCCTCCGCTGCCGCCGACACGCTCTGCACGTTCGACGAGGTCTGCTCCGAGATCGACGCGACTTCGGTGCTGCGATCCTTAGTCTCGCCGGCGACCGTGCGCAGGGTTTCGGCCGATCCACCCAGCTCCTCGGAGACGCCGCGCAGCTTCTCCAGCCGGTCGCCGACGGCCGTCTGGAATTCGGTGATGGCTTCTTCCAGGGCGGCGGACCGCGCCTGGCGCCGACGATTGAGATCTGCCTGCTCGGCTTCGAGCTGGCGGGTACGCTGCATGTTCTCCTTGAACACCTGCACCGCCCGAGCCATCTGACCGACCTCGTCGCGGGTTTCCGTCGACGGCACCTCGGTCTCGAGCTCGCCCTCGGCGAGGAGACCCATGCTGTCGGTCAGGGCATGAACAGGACCGGTGATGCTGCGGGCGATCACCGCGGCCGCCAGCATGCCGATGACGAGCGCCGCGAGCGAGACGGCGGCGGCGACGATCAGCGCGAACTCCGCCGAGCCGCGCATCGTCCCGCCGAGTTCGTTCTGAATCTCGAGATACTTGGTCTCCATCTCGTCGATCAGAGCCGCGGACTGCGCGCCGACGACGTTCAGCGTATCGGCGATCAGCGCGGTGCGTTTCTGAGTGACGCCGGCGACCGCCTCGAAGGCTTCGCCATAGGACGTCAGATCCTCCTGGACGGTGATGGCGCGGAAGTCCCCGGAGTCGATCAGCTTGGTCATGATGCCCTGCGCCTTCTCCAGGTAGGAGCGGACATACTCGATGGCAGCCGGATCGTTCGTCACCAGGAAGCGTTGCGAGGCGAAGCGGACCTCGAGCGCGCCCTCAAGCGCATAGGACAGGTCGCCCATCGCCTCGACCTCGGCCCATTCCTTGGCGTCCTCGACCATCTCCTTGATCGTCGCGGTGAAACTCGGGCCGATTGCATCGAGCTGTCCGACGATCTCGTTGCGCTGCGCCTGAAGCGCCGTGACCTCGCTGAAGGTCTGGCCGTAGGTCGTCATGTTCTGCTGAAGCTGGCCGAGCCGGACGACCTGTTCCTCGTCGGTAATCGAGCCCTGAGCCTCGTCCAGCAGCGCCTGCGTCCGCTGCAGGCGCGTCTCAACGGTCGTGATCGCCTCGTCCGAACCGGAGACCTCGAAGTCCTTCACACCGAGCTGCGTGGTCAGGATCGAGGCCTGAATTCGGGCGATCAGATTGGTGTTGGCCGCGATCCCGCTGTAGTGCTCGACACTTCCGCGTGACTGCCAGAGGCTGAAGCCGACCTGTCCCGCAAGAACGAGGAGCAGGACGATCACGATGCCGAAGCCGGCGGCAAGTCGGGTGCCGATCCGCAGGTTCGACAGGTTCAGCAGGCCTGACATTATGGTTATCCTTTTCGCTAAAGTCGCTTCCTCCAAGACCGCATGGTCACAGTGAATAATTAAGGTTTTCTGAACGTAAAAATAGTCGCATTTTACACGTATTCAGGGCGGATGCCCTTGAAGACCGAAAGGCACTGTAGGTAAACGACTCTTGACCTTCCTGTCGGCGCCGGGCGGCCAGTGCCGCCTCTTCGCAATGTCCGCCCTGCGATCGCCTTCCGCCCTCAGCGGGCGCCGAAGTTCCGCGCTTCCTCGGACGCCCGCTGCATGTTGGCGGACATATCGTTAGCGACCGAACTCTGCTCCTCGACCGCCGTTGCGGTCGACGCGACGTACTCACGGACATCGTCCATTGCCTTGCGGATCGCGGCGAGAGACGCCACCACGTCGGTGGAGACCCCACGCATCCGGTCGATGTTCTCGGTGATGCGATCGGTGGCGCTCTTGGCCTGATTGGCCAGATTCTTCACCTCGTTTGCCACGACGGCGAAGCCTTTTCCGGCCTCGCCGGCGCGGGCGGACTCGATGGTCGCGTTCAGGGCGAGCAGGCTGATCTGCCCGGTAATGTCGTTGATCGCCTCGACGATCCCGCCCATGGCCCGGGTGGCGTCGTCCAGCGCCGAGGTCTGGTCGTTGGCGGACACGACCAGGTCGAACGCCTCGGTCGTCGTTTCCCTCGACTTGACCATGCTCTCGGCGATCTCGCTCACGGACGCGTTCAACTGCTCCGCGCCGGCGGCGATGGTCTCCATCAGCTGCTGGACATGTTCGGCCCGTTTGCGCGCGAGGACCTGCTCGGTCACGTCGGCGGCGAACTTGACGACCTTGACCGGCCGTCCGTCGATGTCTCGGATCGGATTATAGGAGGCCTGGATCCAGACCTCGCGCCCGCCCTTGCCGAAACGGCGGTACTCGCCGGCCTGAAATTCGCCCCTGCGCAGAGCGTCCCAGAAAGCCTTGTAGTCCTGGCCGGCCTGCTCGTCTCGATCGACGAACATCCGGTGGTTCTTCCCCTTGATCTCGCCAAGAGAGTAGCCCACGGCTGCCAGGAAGTTCTCGTTCGCCGTCCGGATCGTGCCGTCGAGTTCGAACTCGATCACCGCCTGCGAGGCATGGATGGCATCGATCTGTCCCTGGGCGTCGGCCGCCTTGAGTTTCCGCTCGGTGATGTCGGACGCGAACTTGATCACCTTGAACGGCTTGCCGTCCAGGTCGCGGATCGGGTTGTAGGACGCCTGGATCCAGACCTCGCGGCCGCCCTTGGCGATCCGGCGGTACTCGCCCTCGCTGAACCGTCCGTCCGACAGCGACTGCCAGAACTGCTTGTACTCGGCGCTGCCGGCGTCCGCCTCGGCGACGAACATGCGGTGATGCCGGCCCCGGATCTCCTCCAGCGAATACCCCATGGCATCGAGGAAGTTCCGGTTCGCCGTCAGGATCGTTCCGTCGAGATCGAACTCGATCACCGCCATCGACTTGCCGATCGCCTCGACCTGGCCGGCGAACGTGGCGTCGCGGAGCACCCGTTCTGTGACGTCGGTCGCGATCTTGACGATACCGGCGACGTCGCCATTACGGTTCCGCGTCGGTATGTAGCTGGCCTGCAGCCAGACATCGGAGCCGTCACGGCGCAGCCGGCGGAAGACCCGCGTCAGCGTGTCGCCGCGCCGGAGCGACGCCCAGAACTCCCGATACTCTGCGGAGTCCCGCTGCTGCGCCGGCACGAACATCCGATGGTGTTTCCCGACGACCTCGTCGCGGGCATATCCCATGACGTCTAGGAAAACTTGATTGGCGTCTCGGATCGTACCGTCGGGATTGAACCTGATGGCCGCCTGGGAACGATTGACGGCGTCCGCGATGTCCGAGTCGTCGTCGGTCTTCGAAGTCCGTGTGAACAGAAACATTGTCGGCCCGGAATATTTTCGCGCCAAAGCGCATTATCCCCCAAGCCCGATGGCATCAACCTCTAAAATCGCCTGAAATAATTTCTTCTCCTCAAAATCTAGTAATTAAATTTAATTCGATAGAACTTCGCACCGACTGGGTTTGTTCGCAACCGGTTCTCGCCGCCCGGTAGCAGACGCCCCGCAGTCGCGCCGCCCATGTCTATTGATCGTCGGCGATCTTCAGCGCGCCGGTTCCGGCGCTCGTGACCAGCGGCGGTTCAGGCCGCCTGAACCCGCCGAATGAAGGTCTCCACGGCGTTCCGCATGGCGCCCGCCTCGCCATCCGTGCGACGCGCCGCCTCGGTGACGTTGCCGACCGTGTCGCTGGTGCGGTCGGTCGCGTCGCTGACCCGGGCGATGTTGCCGGAAAGCTGCTCGGTCCCCTTCGCCGCCTCCTGCATGTTGCGGGTGATCTCCGACGTCGCCGCCTTCTGCTGCTCGACCGCCGCGGAGATCGCCGCCGATATCTCGTTGACCTCCTCGATGCTCGAGACGATCGCCCTCACGGCCTCGACCGAGGACGAGCAGGACGCCTGCACGCGGCGGATCTTGTCGGCGATCTCCTCCGTCGCATTGCTGGACTGGGTGGCGAGGCTCTTCACCTCGGACGCGACCACCGCGAACCCCTTGCCGGCCTCGCCGGCGCGGGCGGCTTCGATGGTGGCGTTGAGCGCCAGCAGGTTGGTCTGCTCGGAGATCCCGTTGATGAGCTCGATCACCTGGGCGATCGCCTCGGACTGGGCCTGGAGGTCCTCCATCGCCGTCAGGGTGTCGCGGGCCCGGCCCGACGTGCTCTCGACAGAGGTGCTGGCCCGACTGACCTGGGTCACGATCTCGCCGAAGGACGAGTCCATCTCCTCGGCCGCCGCCGACACGCTCTGCACGTTCGACGAGGTCTGCCCCGACGCCGCGGCGGCGCCGGCGCTCTGCTCCTTGGTTTCGGACGCCACCTCGGTCAGCGTGTGCGCCGACCGGCCGAGTTCGCCGGAAACCTCTCCCAGGGCGACGAGCCGATCCTCGATCTGCGACTGGAAGTCGGTAATGGCAGCCTCCATGGCCTGGGAGCGTCGGTTGCGCTCCTCCTGCCTGCCCTTCTCCTCGATCTCCATCTCGCGGGCCCGGACCATGTTGTCCTTGAACACCTGGACGGCGCGGGCCATCAGGCCGACCTCGTCCTTCTGACCGGTCGAGGGGATTTCGGTTTCAAGGTCGCCGTCGGACAGGCGTCCCATCGCCGCGGTCAGTCCACCGACAGGCCCGGTGATGCTGCGACCGATCACGAAGGCCGCCGCAAGGCCGAGCACAACCGCCGCCGCCGCGACGCCGAGAACGACCACGACGGATGTCTCCGCCAGCGTCTGCATGTCGGTCCCGAGCGTGTCCTGCCTCTCCTGGAAGTCCTGCTTCAGGGTGTCGAGCATGGAGGCGATCTCGGTTCCGATCTGGTCCAGGGACTCCTGAATCAGTTCGTTGCGCTCGGCACTGATGGCAGCGACCTGCTGCATCGTCTGCTGGTAGTCGGCGAGATCGGTCAGCACCTTTTCGATCACCGAGTCGTCGACCGTGCCCCGCAGCACCTCGGTCTGTTTGATGGCGGACGCGCTGAAGGAAAGCGCGGACTTCATGTCCTGCTCGTTGTTGTTGCGCAGGAACTTGTTCGCGTCGAGGCGCATCGCCATCAGGTCCTTCATGGTGAAGGCCAGGGCCGCCGCCTGATCGGGGACGCCGAAATTCGAGACGTCCTCGATCGTCGCTTCCAGCGCCTGGGTCGCGACCGGCCCCTTGAACTGCATGATCGTCACCAGTTCGTCGCGCATCTGCTGCCTGGCGATGACCTCGTCGAAGACCCGACCGTATTCCTGAAGCTGGCCGCGCATCGCTTCCAGCCGCTCGGCAATCGATGCGTCCGGCGCCCGCTCCGCCGCCCGGTCGAGCACATCCATGGTCTCGGCCAGTCGGTCCTTTACCGTGATCACCGCGACCTCCGAGCCTGTCCTCACGTATTCCTCGACGCCGAGCTTGGTCAGCAGGATATCCGTCTCGATCAGGGTGATCTCGCTGGTGCTGGCCGCGGTCTCCCGGTAGTTCGAGATGTCGTCGCGCGTGCTGAGCAGGTTCACGCTGACGACACCGGCCAGCAACACCATGAGGCCGAGGACGACCGCGAACGCGCCAATGAGCCGGGTTCCGATCTTGATGTCCGAAAGCATACTCGTCGTGTTCACGCCAACGTCTCCTGACAGACCGCATTAACTAACTCGGTCGGGAGAATTGGCCGGCAATCGTTAAAGACGAGTAAACCTTCGCGATATTCTGTCTATGCGCAGCCGCGTTGGGACCTGGGGCCTCGTGACCCTCAGGCCAGTCCGCCGTGGCGCCGGATAAAGGCGACGATTTCCGGCACACCGGTGCCATCCTTCAGGTTGGTGAACAGGAACGGCCGGTCGCCGCGCATGGTCTTCGCGTCCGCCTCCATCACCCCGAGATCGGCGCCGACCAGCGGCGCCAGGTCGATCTTGTTGATGATGAGCAGATCCGAACGCGTGATGCCCGGCCCGCCCTTGCGCGGGATCTTCTCGCCGGCGGCCACGTCGATCACGTAGATCGTGATGTCGGCCAGTTCCGGGCTGAAGGTAGCGGCCAGGTTGTCGCCGCCGCTCTCGATGAAGCAGATCTGGGCCGAGGGGAACAGGCCGGCCATGCGGTCGACCGCAGCGAGGTTGATCGAGGCGTCCTCGCGGATGGCGGTGTGCGGGCAGCCGCCCGTCTCCACCCCGATGATCCGCTCCTCCTCCAGCGCTTCGGCGCGGACCAGGATGCGTCGGTCCTCGTCGGTGTAGATGTCGTTGGTTACGACCACCAGGTCGTTCTGGTCCCGCATCGCCTTGCACAGCACTTCGACGAGCGCGGTCTTGCCGGAGCCGACGGGACCGCCGATGCCGACGCGGAACGGACCGTGGGGCGAAACATTCAGGGCCGTGCTCATGACCGGAACAACCTCGTGTGCTGGGTTTCGTGTCGCATGGAACACCAGTCGACCATGGGCGCGGCCGACCAGAGATCGTCGGGGCCGGCGGCGACCGCCGCCGACGCGGTGGAGAGAATAGCCGGTTCCAGCGCCGCCGTGACCCGCTGCCCGTCGGTCTGGCCGATCATCGACAGCCGGATCGCGGCGGAGACGGTATTGGCCGCCACACCGTGCAGGAAGAACCGCAGGGTGGCCGCGAGATCGATCCCGTGCGCCGCCGCCGCGACGCCGACCGCGACCGGCAGGGCGAGCTCTATCCTCTCGGAGGCAAACCGCCCGGCCAGGGCGTCCAGGCGCGGATCGGGCCAGGCGGCGCGGACCGTGCGCAGGAAGGCGTCGCCCTGCACCACCGTCTCCTGGGCGAGTTCCGCCGTGCCCTTCAGGGCCGACGCCAGTTCCGCCGTCTCCAGCAGCGCCGCGTCGTCGTCGAGCCTGCGGTAGGCGCGGGCCAGGAGCACCGCGTCCTGCCGCGGCGCGCCGGCCAGGATCAGATGCTCGGTCCAGGCCCTCAGGCTCCCGGCGTCGTCGACCAGACCGGCCTCGACCGCCCACTCCAGCCCGTGACTGTAGGCGAAGGCGCCGACCGGGAAGGATGGCGAAGTCCAGGCCGCCAGCTTCAGCAGGCCCATGGCGTCGCCGTCAGTGGCCATGGCCGTGGGAATGATGGTGGTGGTGATGCCCGTCCCCATGCTCGTGGTCATGCCCGTGGTCATGTCCGTGGCCGTGGGCATGATCGTGCGAGTGGTCGTGGTGATGGTGGCCGCCCGGGGTCGCCGGGTCGCCATAGGCCCCGCCCTCCGGCTGGAACGGCTGGGTGACGCGCGCCAGTTCGGCGCCGAGGCCCCTGAGCATGTCCTCGATCACGTGGTCCGGACGGATCAGGATCGCGTCGGCGCGGATCTCCGCCGGCAGGTGACGGTTGCCGAGATGCCAGGACAGCTTGAGCAGCGCATGGGAGGAGTTTGCCCGCACCTCGATCAGCTCCTCGGGGGCGGCCTCGATCTTCAGCCAGCCGCCGTCGTCGAGTTTCAGCCCGTCGCCGCCGGCCATCGCCACCGGCTTGGCAAGGTCGAGCAGGATTTCCTCGCCGCCGTCGGTGGTCAGCATCATGCGGCGCCGGAACCGGGCGTCGAAATCCAGGGTGACGACGGCCTTCGCCGCCTCGGCCGGCCAGTGCCCGGCCCGGACATGCTCAACGGCGCGGGTCATCTTTTCTCGTTCCTTCCCCAATCTCTTCCAGTCACTCCCCGGATTTGTTCCGGGGCCCACTCTTCAGCGCGCCCGACCGACGGAGATCGTGTACCTGCCGCTCGCGCCGCTTCCGGCGTGGGCCCCGGCACAAGGCCGGGGAGTGGTCATGTGGTTTGTGTTCCTCAGAACAGGAAATACCGCTGCGCCATCGACACGACCTCGGCGGGTGCGCAGGTGAGCAGCCTGCCGTCGGCGGTGACCTCGTAGGTTTCCGGGTCGACGGTGATCTTCGGCAGGTAGTCGTTCATCCGCATTGCCTGCTTGGAGATGCCGCCGCGGGTGTTCTCGACCGCCACGGTCTGCTTGGCGAGGCCGTACTGGTGACGCACGTCGCGCTCAATCGCCGCCTGGCTGACGAAGGTGACCGACCCGGCGGACAGCGCGCCGCCGAGCGCGCCGAACATGGCGCGGGAATGCACCGGCTGCGGCGTCGGGATGGAGGCGTTCGGGTCGCCCATCTGGGCGCTGGCGATCAGACCGCCGACCAGCACCATGTCCGGCTTCACCCCGAAGAACGGCGGCGACCACAGCACCAGGTCGGCCCGTTTGCCGACCTCGATCGAGCCGACCTCGTGGGCGACGCCCTGGGCGACGGCCGGGTTGATCGTGTACTTGGCGACGTAGCGCCGGGCCCGCAGGTTGTCGTTGTCGCCGGCCTCGCCGTCGAGCCGGCCGAATTGCTTCTTCATCTTGTCGGCGGTCTGCCAGGTGCGGATCACCACCTCGCCGACCCGGCCCATGGCCTGGCTGTCGGACGCCATGATCGAGAAGGCGCCGAGATCGTGCAGGATGTCCTCGGCGGCGATCGTCTCCTTGCGGATCCGGCTTTCGGCGAAGGCCACGTCCTCGGGAATGCGCGGGTCCAGGTGGTGGCAGACCATCAGCATGTCGAGATGCTCGTCCACCGTGTTGACCGTGAACGGCCGGGTCGGGTTGGTCGAGGACGGCAGCACGTTGGCCTCGCCGCAGACCTTGATGATGTCCGGCGCGTGGCCGCCGCCCGCCCCCTCGGTGTGGAAAGCGTGGATGGTGCGGCCCTTGAAGGCGGCGATCGAGTTCTCGACGAAGCCGCTCTCGTTCAGGGTGTCGGTGTGGATCATCACCTGGATGTCGAACACGTCGGCGACCGACAGGCAGCAGTCGATCGCCGCCGGCGTCGTGCCCCAGTCCTCATGCAGCTTGAGGCCGCAGGCGCCGGCGCGGATCTGCTCCTCCAGCGCCTGGGGCAGGGCCGCGTTGCCCTTGCCGAAGAAGCCGAAATTGATCGGCAACCCCTCGACGGCCTGCATCATCCGCATGATGTTCCACGGCCCCGGCGTGCAGGTGGTAGCGTTGGTGCCGGTGGCGGGGCCGGTGCCGCCGCCCATCATCGTCGTCACGCCCGAGGCCAGCGCGTCGTCCACCTGCTGCGGGCAGATGAAGTGGATATGCACGTCGAGCCCGCCGGCCGTGAGGATCTTGCCCTCGCCCGCGATGGCCTCGGTGCCCGGGCCGATGACGATGTCGACGCCGCTCTGCACATCCGGGTTGCCGGCCTTGCCGATGGCGACGATACGGCCGTCGCGCACCCCGATATCGGCCTTGAAGACGCCGGTGACGTCAAGGACGGTGGCGTTGGTGATGACCAGGTCGACCGCGCCCTCGGCCCGCGTCGCCTGGGACTGTCCCATGCCGTCGCGGATCACCTTGCCGCCGCCGAACTTCACCTCGTCGCCATAGGTGGTGAAGTCCTTCTCGACCTCGATGAACAGGTCGGTATCGGCCAGTCGGACCCTGTCGCCGACGGTGGGGCCGAACATGCCTGCATAGGCCGCGCGCGGCATCCGGCGGGGCGGCACGTTGCCCTGGCCGCTGGCCGCCGCCGGCAGCGCGCCCATGACCTGACCGTTGAAGCCGAACACGCTGCGCGCGCCGCTGTAGGGAACCAGTGTCACCTCGCGGCTCTGCCCCGGCTCGAAGCGCACCGCGGTGCCGGCCGGGATGTCCAGGCGACGGCCCATGGCCGCCTGCCGGTCGAACTCCAGCCCCGGATTGGTCTCGGCGAAATGGTAGTGCGACCCGACCTGCACCGGCCGGTCGCCGGTATTGGCGACGGTGATGGTGACGCGGTCGGCGCCCTGGTTCAGTTCGATCTCGCCCTCGGCGGGGATGAGCTCGCCCGGAATCATCGTCATGGCCTCTCTCCTCGCTCAGCGGATGGGGTCGTGGACGGTCACCAGTTTGGTACCGTCCGGGAAGGTCGCCTCGACCTGCACCTCGTGCAGCATGTCGGCGATGCCCTCCATCACCTGGTCCTTGGAGATGACCTGCGCGCCCGCGGCCATCAGGTCGGCGACACTGCGTCCGTCGCGCGCACCCTCGACCACGAAATCGGTGATAAGCGCCACCGCTTCGGGGTAGTTGAGCTTCACCCCGCGCTCCAGGCGCCGGCGCGCGACCGTCGCCGCCATGGCGATCAGCAGCTTGTCCTTTTCACGTGGACTGAGTTGCATGCGACCCTCCCGCTCGTCAGCAGCGCATAGGGTGCCGCCGGTTCTTCCCCGCGTCGATCCTTTTTCGCACTTGCGAGATCCCGGCTAGACCGACCAGATCACCGGCATCCGCGCCGGACGGTCGAGCCACCGCGATCGCGTCGCACACCAGAGATCGGCCAGCGCCGCGCGCACCGCCGCCGGATCCTCCGCAAGAAGCCGCAGCACCACGAGATCGTCGGCGAGGGCGCTGGCGCCGATCCGCAGCCCGGCCTCGGCCTCGTGCGCCCGGGCGATCTCAACCGCCTGCGCCGCCCCGGCGCCGGCCAGGACAAGCGTACCAAGGGCCCTGGCACCGTCCATCCCGGCGGATGCCGCCATGCGGGCGGCGATGTCGCCGTCGAGGGCGAAATCGTCCGCCCAGGCGAGCCTGCCCCCCCGGCGCAGGAAGATGCGGTCGCGCAGGCGGCCGCTCTTGAATACCTCGCCACGGGCGATCCTTCCGTAGAGCACGGTCTCGGCGTAGGCGAAGCGTGCGCCGGGGGCGACATCGATGGCGGTGCTCCGGTCGAGGCGAGCACCGTCGAACAGGATCGTGCCCGAGGACAGCATCTCCAGCACGCCGCCATCGGCGACCCGGAACGCGTTGGACAGCACCGCGTCGGCGCCGGCGCTGCGATAGACCTTCTCCGCCGCCTGGGTGGTGGCGAACAGCGCCTCCCCGGCCCCGACATCAATGGACACGGAGAGCCGGTCGCCGCCGACCACGCCGCCGGCGACGTTGGCGACAACCACGGTTCGAGGCTCCCCGCTCTCGGCATGGGGTCGGAACAGCCGCATCGGCGGGGTGAAGTGCAGGTCGGACAGCCGGCCATCGCCCACCGCGACCCGCAGCGCGCCGTCGTAGCGTTCGAGATCGGACGCGGAAGCGAGGACGGTGGTCACGCGGCCAGCGGCTTTCCGTCCTCGACGCTTGGCCCGGTCCCGGCGACGGTCGTTCGATGCATGACGCGGGGATATTTGCTCTCGTCCCAGGGCCGGCCGCGGTGCAGGACCGCCCGGTTGTCCCACATGACCAGGTCGCCGTCCTGCCACCGGTGGGTATAGCAGTGCTCCGGCCGGGTCACGAAGTCGGTCAGGCGCCGCAGCAGGGCCCGCCCCTCCTCCACCGGCCGTCCCTCGATGTGACTGGCATGGGCACCGGCATAGAGCGCCTTGCGGCCGTTGACCGGGTTGGTGCGCACCAGCCTCTGGCGCACCACCGGCAGTTCGCGGCGATCCTTGTCGCCCAGCAGCGACTTGTCGATCAGGCCGCGGCTGTACAGGAAGTCGTGGATGGCAATCAGCGGTTCGTACTCGTCCCGCTCCGCCGCCGACAGCGCATCCCAGGCGGCGCGGCCCGAGGCGAACTCGGTCTCGCCACCCTCGGGCGGCACCACGCGACCGGACAGCATGGAGGCCTTGGCCGGCACCGGTTTGAACGAGCTGTCGGTGTGCCACATCTGGTTGCCGGCGTTGAAGATCATCCGCTTGTCCTTGGGCGGGATCAGGTTTCCCTGCGCATCCAGGTTGGAGAAGATCGCGACATGGGTGCCCTCACCGCCTGGATTGGAGGATATCGTCGTCTCCAGGTTGCCGAAGCGGCGCGAGAACGCGGCCTGCCTGGCATCGTCGATCCCATGCTGCCCGCGGATCACGAGGACGGAGTGGTCCTCGAACGCGGTCTCGATCGCGGCGAACTCGGCTTCGCTCAGGGATCCGATATCGACACCGGTGACCTCGGCCCCGAGCACCGGGGTCAGCGGGGTGATCGACAGCGCCATTGAACCCTCCTATTAAAGGCCTGCTTTCCAGAACCGTGGGCCAGAACCGTGGGCCAGAACCGCGGGACAGGACCGCGAGATGGTCCCCTCCGCGGCGACACGCGGTCAAGACCCGCTCGCACGCCGCCATGGATATCGGACTATGCTGCAGCTTCCCGCCCTCCTCTCCGCCGACGATCTCGCCGCCGTCCGCGCCGACCTGGCGCAGACCGACGTGCTGGACGGTCGCGCCACCGCCGGTCCGGTGGCCCGCGAGGTCAAACGCAACCTTGAGGTCGCCGGCGACGATCCGTCGATCAAGCGGATCGGCGACAGGGTGCTTCGGCTGCTGAACGCCAGCCGGGAGTTCCGCGAATACGCCATGCCGCACAAGATCCGGATGCCGATCGTCAGCCGGTACGAGCCTGGGATGGAATACGGCAACCATGTGGACGCGCCGGTGATGGGCGACGGGCCGATCCACGCCACCCGCACCGACCTGTCGACCACCGTGTTCCTGAGCGATCTGGACAGCTACGACGGTGGCGATCTGGTCCTCGAGACGCCTTCCGGCGCGCAGCGCGTGCGGCTGGAGGCGGGCGGCGCGGTTGTCTACCCGACCAGCTTCATTCATCGGGTCGCGCCCGTCACCCGCGGCCAGCGGGTCGCTGTCGTCACCTGGATGCAGAGCCGGGTGCGCGACCACGAGGAACGGCAGATCCTCTTCGACCTGGCTAGCGCCGTGCGGTCGCTGCCGCGCGACACCGGCGCCGATGAGCGGCTGCGCCTGCACCACGTGTTCACGAGGCTCTACCAGAAATGGGCGACGCTCTGATCCGCGCCCCGGCAGCGGGAGCGGGCGACTCCCCTCACGCAGTCTTGTGTTCTTGCGACCGGGGAGACTGACGTAAGAGCAGGCGACCCGCGGCCACGGAGGCTTTCATGCGCGCCCTGACCCCCGCCCTGATCCCCGCCCTGTTGCTCGCCCTTGCTCTCCAGATCCTCCCGGGCCCCGCCGGCGCCGAGAACCCGACGCCGTATTCCGGGACCAGGGTGATCGCCACCGGCAAGCCGTTCATGCCCTACGTCGCCGCCCTGCGGGAGGCGGTCAAGGCGAACGGCTTCAACATGGTCGGACTGGCCTGCGCCAACTGCGCGATCAAAGGAGCGTTCCAGGAGACCGTGCCCGGCAACCGGGTGTTCCTGTTCTTCCGACCCGACTACGCTCGGCGCATGCTGCAGGCGAGCACGGCGGCCGGGATCGAGGCGCCGATCCGGCTCTACGTCACCGAGGATGCCGCCGGCGGCGCAACCGTCACCTACCGCCTGCCGAGCCATGTGTTCGCCGCCTACGAGGTTGACGCCCTGACCGCCATGGGGGAGGAGTTGGACATTCATGTCGACACCATCCTGAAGACGGCGTCGGACGCGTTCTGAGGCGCCGGCGCGGAGACGCTTGCGATGACCATGGCCATGCCCGCCACCCCGCCCGTCCAGCGCCCGCTGCTGGCGATCGCCGCCGTGCTGGCGGCGGCGCTGTTCGTCCACATCTGGGCCGACAGCACGACGCGGGCCTGGGTGCTGCTGATCGGCATCAGTCTCGGCGTCGCCCTGTACCACGCGTCCTTCGGCTTCACCGCCGCCTATCGCCGCGCGATCGTCGACGGCGACCTGTCCGGCATCGCCGCCCAGGCGGTCATGCTGATCCTCGCCACCGCGATCTTCGCACCGGTCCTGTCCGCCGGCGAGATCTTCGGTCACCGGGCGGGCGGCGCCGTCGCCCCGATCAGCGTCGCCATGCTCACCGGCGCGTTCCTGTTCGGGATCGGCATGAATCTCGGCGGCGCCTGCGCCTCCGGCACGCTGTTCACCGTCGGCGGCGGCAACAGTCGGATGATGGTGACGCTCGTGTTCTTCTGCCTCGGTTCCTGGTGGGGCACCCTTGACCTCGCCTGGTGGCGCGCGCTGCCGAGCTTCGGCGCCGTCTCGCTGGGGCGCGAGCTGGGTTACGGAACCGCCGCCGTGCTGCAGTCCGGGTTCCTGCTGTTCCTGCTCTGGGGCCTGTATCGCCTCGGCGCCCGCATACGCCGCCCGCTCGGCTGGAGGACCGGGTTCGAGCCGTCGCGCCTGCTCCGTGGCCCCTGGCCGCTGATCTGGGGCGCGGTCGCCCTGGCCCTGCTGAACTGGGCGATGCTGGCGGTCACCGGGCGGCCCTGGGGCGTGACCTGGGGGTTCACGGTCTGGGGCGCGAAGGCGATGGCGGCGCTCGGATGGGACCCGGCCTCCAGCGCCTTCTGGAGCCAGGGCTGGACCAGCGGCACGCTCAACGCCCCGCTGCTGGCGAACAGCGTGTCGGTCTCGAACATCGGCATTCTGATCGGCGCGCACGCCGCCGGATCGCTCGCCGGCAAGATCGGACCGACCTGGCGGATCGGCTGGCGCCCGCTCGCCGCCGCGGTGATCGGCGGCCTGATGATGGGCTACGGCGCGCGCCTGGCCTACGGGTGCAACATCGGCGCGTTCTTCTCCGGGATCGCCTCGACGAGCCTGCACGGCTGGGCCTGGATCGCCATGGCGCTGCTCGGCTCGGTGATCGGTATCCGTTTGCGGCCGCTCTTCCGTCTCGACTGACCCGCGAAGTCGTGATGGGGCGGTGGGTTTCACTTGGTATACAGTCGGTCCACTTCTACTTGGCTTTTTCCGCCTCCAGGAGAACACCGATGAGCGACACGCCCTCCCGCCCCCTCGTCTCCCGCCGTACCGCCCTGCTCGGTGCGCTCGGCGCCACGACCGCGCTTGCCGCCGCGCCCCTGACCTCCGCTCCGGCGGCGGCGAGCGCGCCGATGCTCGGCCCGACCTCTCTGACCCACTACCGCTTCGCGCTCGGCGAGTTCGAGGTCACCGTCATCCACGACGGCTACATCGCCCTCGACGGCCCGCACCCGATCTTCGGCCAGGACCAGGATCCGCAGGCGGTCGAAGCGCTGGCGGCCGAAAATTTCCTGCCGATGAAACGGATGACCATCGGCTTCTCGCCGGTCATCGTGAATACGGGGGCCGAACTGATCCTGTTCGACACCGGAAACGGCGCCGGCCGCCGGCCGAACGCCGGTCAGCTCCGGTCGCTGCTGGCCGCCGCCGGCTACACGCCGGAGCAGATCGACATCGTGGTCCTCACCCACTTCCATCCCGACCATATCGGTGGGCTGATGGAGGACGGCGCCCCGGCGTTTGCCAACGCTCGCTACGTCACCGGCCGGGTCGAGTACGATTTCTGGTCGCCGGAGGAGAAGGCCAGCGGCCCGACGGAACGGGTCGGCAAGCTGGTCCAGGCCAACGTCGTCCCGTTCGCCGAGAAGATGTCCTTCCTGGACGACAACCAGGACCTGGTGTCCGGCATCACCGCCCTGGCCGCCTACGGCCACACGCCGGGTCACATGGTCTACCACCTTGAGAGCGCCGGTAAGCGCCTGATGGTGACCGCCGACACCGCGAACCATTACGTGGTGTCGCTACAGAAGCCGGACTGGCACGTCCGCTTCGACATGGACAAGGAAATGGCCGCCGCCGCGCGCCGCAAGGTGTTCGGCATGATCGCCGCCGACCGGATCCCGTTCTCCGGCTATCACATGCCGTTCCCGAACGTCGGCTATGTCGAGGCTCACGGCGACGGTTTCCGCTACACCGCCGCCAGCTATCAGCTCGCCGTGGACTGATTTGCACGGGCGCCGCGGGGACCGCCAGCCGGCCCCGCGGCCACTCCCGGCCTCTAACGGTACAACCGCTTGCCGTCGACGATGTCGATGCTGTTGCGGGCAGCGTCCCGGGTGGACAGGATCATTGACTTGATGAAGGAGTCCGTGCGCGGCGGCAGCGTCCGCGAGGCGATACGGAACTCGATCGCGTAGCGGTCCCTGGTGGTGCGCGCCAGCTTCTGAGTCCGGTGGACCGTGTACCGGTCGAACACATAGCAGTCACCGACGCGCAGGGCATGCGCCTCGACCCGGTGGTTGCCGATCCCGTAGAGCCGGTCGAGTTCGCCGTCGCTCACCGTCCGGTTCCGTCCGGTCGTGAGCACATCCGACCAGCCCCGGCGCAGAATGTCCTCGTCGACCTTGCGGTTCGGCAGGCAGAACTCAAGCGCGGGCGACGTCTCTCCGACCGGATCGAGCGGCACCCAGCACACCATGACCGGGCCGTTCATGCCGCCGAAATTGGCGTCGGCATGCCATTCCACGTGCGAGGTATCCGATCCGATCTCGTGGTGGCGGACGGTCAGGAAATCGATCATCAGGGCCGGCTCGTGATCGTACAGCGCCTTGAAGAAGGTGGGGAACGGCGACGCCCAGAACCATTTCAGCACCTCCTCGAGGTGCAGCATGCCCCGCGGATCCGCCTCGCGGTTCTCGAACGCGCGCAGAAACGTCACCTTGTTGTCCCGCCCATAGGTCGAATACACGGCCAGGCTGACGTCGCGAAGCTTCAGGATCTCCCGCTCCTCGAACAGGGCCCTGTGAAGCTGGTAAAAGCCGTAACGCATCGCCGCCCTCAATGGGTGGGTTGATTTCCACCCTTCCTATAGCGCGAACGCGCCGGCGCCGCAGAGCCTGTTTTCACCCGGTCGGCATCGCCGGGGCCGCGGGATCCACCGGCCAGCCGGTGTTCTCGCAAAAGCGGAGCTGGTCGGCGCCGAAAATCGACAGATCCCGCTCGCGCCAGCGTCCCATCGTCGAGGGCTGGAATACGTCGGCGATCGCCGTCTCCAGAGCGGCGGCGTCGACGGACAGACCCAGACACGCCGCCAGAGCCGCCACATGCGCGCTCGGATCGACGGCGAAGGCGTCGAAGTTCAGCGGGTGGATGCGCCCCGGATATCGCGTCAGCAGGGCGTCCAGCCGGCGCTGGGTCCGGATCCAGTACTCGAGCTGCGCCGCCTCCGCCGTGGCGAATGCCTCGGGATCAAGGTCGAACAGCCAGCTCCAGTTGCCGAGCTGGCCCTTGTTGTCGCTGTAGGCCATGTCGAGGGGATGGCGGGTGACATAGACGAAGACCGCCTCGGGCCATCGCGCCAGGATCGGCTCGACGAACAGGTGGCAGTTCGGCTCCTTGGTCATCCAGCCGACCGCGTCCGGCCTCCCAGCGAGTCCGTGCCCCTGTTCGCGGCGGAAGCGCCAGAGCGCCGGCCAGCGCAGCAACGCCGCCGGTCCCACGCCGCGCCGCATCACCCGCTCGAACAGCGCCAGCCGGCCAGCGATCTCCGCCGGCGACGGATCGGACCGGACCCAGTCCGGGCGCTTGAACAGCTCGGTGAAGAGCAGGTTGTCGTTGGCGCCGTTCAGGCAGCCGCCGGCGTAATAGCCGAGCGCCATCATCGCGCCGGCCACCGCCCGCGTCCCGGAGCCACCAAGGCCGCCGATGAAGAGAATGGGTGCGTCAGAACTCACGCAGCGCCGGATAGCGGAGCGGGCCGGGCACGTCAATGCCGGCATCCGCCGACCGACGCGCCCGGCGCCACCGTCAGGCCAGAATATCCACCCGCTTCGCCGAACTCGGCGTGAACCGCGACGCCGCGAAGGATTCCTGGAACTGCGCTGATGGGCGGGTAAAGACCGAGTCGGTCAGCTGCCGGGTCGTCGGAGGCGTCGCAGCTTGCTGGAAGCCGCCGTCGAGCCGTGTGCTGAACGTCGTGATCACGCCGTCCACTTTCATGGATCATCACTCCCCACTGTGGTGAACCAGGATTTTTTGTCGCGCGCCAACCGTTAACAAACGGTTACCGGCCTCGATTCAGCCGCCGGCGGTATGGCGCACCGGGAACAGCCTCACCAGGATTGCGATGCCGGCGACGACGTAGATCGCACAGGCGATGGCGATCGCCTCGATCGCGATCCCAGCGTCGAGCGCCCAGCCCATCAGCGCCGGCGACAGCGCGCTGGACACCACCGAACAGGCGCTGACCAGGGCGCGGATCGCCCCCAGATGGCGCACGCCGTAGATCTCTGCCCAGAGCGTGCCGAGCAGGGTCGAGGACGCGCCGGAGGTGGCGCCGCACATGGCGAGGAAGAGGAGCCCGGCCCACACCGCGTCGCTGAGCGCCAGCAGCAACAGGCCGACGACCAGCGGTGCCAGGTAGAACCGCGCCACCCGCCGGGCGCCGACCCGGTCGATTGCCGGCCCGGTGACCAGCGCGACGGCGATCTGGCAGATCGCGTAGCCGATATAGCCGGCCGCGAACGCCGACAGCGCCCAGCCCTTGGTCTCGGTGAGGTGCACCTGGTGGAACAGGATCCCGGTGACGATGAACGACGGCGACAGGACCGCCGCCATCGACCACAGGAACGTCGGATCGCGGGCAACCTCGCCGCGGGTCCACTGACGGATCTCGCCCTCGATGCCGTCCGCGGTACGACTGACCAGATCGGCGTGGCGCCGGCCGTGGGTCGCCAGCAGCAGCATCGCCATCGGCAGGAACACCGCCAGCGCCACCAGCGCCGCCCCGCCATAGGTCCAGCGCCAGCCGATCAGGGCGATCAGAAAGACGACGGTGCTCGGCCACACCGCCTCGCCCACCGGGAACCCCAACGCGGCCAGGCTCACCGACTTGCCGCGCACCGCCGGGTCGGCGTAGCGCGCGACGGCGGTGACGGCGGTATGGCTTGCCAGCCCCTGACCGAAGAACCGCAGCAGGAACAGGGCGACCAGCAGCGTCACGGTCCCGGCGGCCGACGCGGCGGTGACGGCCGCCACGGCGATTCCAGCCAGCACGATGCCCGCGAACAGGCGCAGGTCGATCCGGTCGATCAGCCCGCCCGCCCAGAGCAGCAGAATGCCGCTGGCCAGCGTCGCCGCGGAATACAGGCTGCCGAACCCGCCGTGGCCGAGGTCGAACGCCGCCCGGAACTCGGCGGAGAACAGCGAGATGAAGAAGGTCTGGCCCGAGCTCGACGCGAACGCCATCAGGAAGCCGAAGACCAGCAGCCGCCAGTCCATGCCGGAGGAGAATGTTCGCATCATCGGATATCGCTGCGGGTGTCGCCGCAGGTGCTGGTGTACGCCTGCCGGTCCAGGGCGAAAACCTCGGGAGGATTGGGAACGCCGGGCATCGCCGGCGCGCCGCGCGGCACGAATGCGAGGTCGGGACAGGCCTCGACCACCGCCCGCGACAGCAGGACGGCGTCGCCGGTGGCCTTGCAGGCCTGCTCGATCCGGTCCGCCAGGTTCACCACGTCGCCGATCACCGTGAACTCGAGCCGCTCCTCGGAGCCGACATTGCCGACCATCGCCTCGCCCGCGTGGATGCCGATCCGATGCGCGATCTCCGGCTCGCCGGCCGCCCGCCGCCCGCCGTTGAGGGCGTCGAGCGCCGCCATCATGTCGCGCGCCGCGTCGACCGCGCGCCGGCACGGATCCGACAGGACGCCCGTGGCGCCGAACGTCGCCAGCATGCCGTCGCCGATGTACTTGTCGAGGGTGCCGCCGTGGCGGAAGATCGCCGTTGCCATGCGCTGCTGGTAGTCGGCCAGCAGGCGCAGCGTCGCATCCGGGCCGAGCGTGCGGGAGAGCGGCGTAAAGCCCTGGATGTCGGAGGCCAACACCACCACGTGGCGCAGGCTGCCGCCCGGCTGGAGAAACGCGGGGTCGGCGGTGGCCACATGGTCGGCGACATCGGGCGAGAAGTACCGCCGCAACTGTCCGTTGGCCTGCTCGAGCCGGGCGGCGGCGATCACCGTCCGCCGGGCGATCCAGGTGGCCAGCGTGATCACCGCGCCGACGACGACCGTGAAGGCCAGATGGTTGGAGAACTTTCCCAGGTGCAGCGCCGGCCCCATCACATGCTCGGTCCACTGCGAGAGCTGCGCCATCTCGGTGCGCGGATCGTCCATCGCCACGCCCAGCAGGAGCAGGTTATAGACGACGAGGAGCACCGTCGTGACCGCCGGATAGTGCGGCTGCAGGGTCAGGCCGGTCAGGGCGACCAGGACGAAGCCGACCGGGTAGCCGGTCTTGGCGACATAGGCGGCGGACACCACGTCCATGCCCGCCCCGTCCCACTCGGCGAACGGGATCGGCCCGGTGGTCAGGAACGCCACCACGATGGCGATGTGCCCGGCCGCCGCCAGATGCCGGCCCCGGCGGACCGTCACCAGCAGCAGGCAGAGGATCACCAGCGCCGGCAGGCCGGCGGCGAACACCGCGGCCGGAATCGCCCGTTCGACGAACAGGCTTATGGCCAGCCCCAGCAGAATCATGCCGGCGATCTGCAGCCCGATGAACAGCTGCAGGCCCTGGGCTTCGCGCAGCTTCAGGACATCGGCCGTGCCCCGCACCACCTCAACTCCGCCAGCGCAGCGTGGTCTCGCGCACCGGGTTGGCGAACGGCCCCTCGGTCCAGGCGCCATAGGCCTTCTTCAGCCGGAAGTACCATTTCGCCTGCATGTCGGCGTCGTTGATGAGCATCAGGTTCGGTGCGTGCTTCAGTCCGCGCTGCTGCTTGACCACCACGTCGCGGTCCTGGCCGAGAAATCTCCGCGCGAAGACCCGCAGCACCGGCCGGACCAGTCCGGCCCAGCCGATGTTCCAGTAGATCATGTGGTGGATTTCAGTGGTCTCGGGGTCGATCGGCGTCACCGTGGTGACGCCACAGACCCGTTTCTCGCCGATCTCGATATCCTCGATCCGGATCCCCGGCAGCCGGAACCGGATCTCGGTCGTCGGCGTACCGCCCAGGATCCTGTAGGCGGCGGAGTTACTGGACGGCTGATGGCGCAGCATGGAGAAGCCGTATTCCGACGGCCCGAAGCGCTTGGCTTTCTCGTGCATCGAGCGCTTGCTGCGCCACCACCAGCTCTGGTGCACGTAGGGGCCGTGAGCGGGATCCATCAGACCGATCACGGCGTGGTCGATATGGCTGGGGAAGATCATCTGCTCGGTCAGGCCCGGCCCCCGCCCCGTCACCTCGGGCAGGTCCGGCGGGGCGACCTTCGGCGTCTCCCGGCCGCGCGGATCGGAGGCCATGTAGACCCAGATCCCACCGCCGCGCTCCTCCACCGGATAGGCGCGCACGCGGATCGCGGCCACATCGAGGTCCTGATCCTCGGTCAGGGACGGGATGCAGGTGCACTGGCCGGTGGGGGCGAAACGCCAGCCGTGGTAGCAGCACTCGACCTCGCTGCCGTCGAACCGGCCATCGGAGAGGGGAATACCGCGATGCGGACAGATGTCGCGCAGCGCGAACGCCTCGCCTTCGGCGGTCCGGGCGAACACCAGCGGTTCGCTCAGCAGGGTCTTGTCGCGCATCTCACCCGGTTTCAGCGCCGCCGACGGCATCGCGAAGTACCAGATGTCGCGCAGGAATCCGTTCCCGTCTATCGCCATGAGCCGGACACTGCCACCAGTCTCAGAGCAAGGCAATCGGCATTGCGGGCACATATTTTCGTATGCAGGCGTCGTTCAACGCATGATAATAAATGAAATAGAACACAAACAAAGACAGCGCAAATGAGAATGAAGATCAATAAAGAAGCGCTGATCGGGGTCGGCAGCTTCGTCCTTGTGTCCGCTGTCCTAATATCTGCCGACGCGTTCGAGCTGATCTACGAGTTCACCCGCGCCCACGAGGCCTGGGAGCTGGATGAACTGATCTCGGCTCTGCTCGCTGCACTGCTCAGCATGCTGCTGGCGTCCATCATCGCAACGGCACGGAAGAACAGCGAACTCCGGGACGCCGTTGCTGCGGCCAGGACGGCGCAGGTCAATGAGCGCTTGGCCAGCAAAGCGAAGACACGGTTCATCAACAGCATGAACCACGAGCTCAGGACGCCGCTCAACGCCGTCCTGGGGTTCAGCGAGCTCCTGCTGGAGCGCCGGGTTTCCGCATTGACCGAGACTCAACGGAACTACGTCGAGGAGATCCGCAAGGCAGGCAGCCGGCTGTTGGCTGTCGTCGAGGATGTTCTGACCATGGCCGATATCGACACGCTGACAGCCAAGGTCGAGGTCGCAGAGGTCGATATTGCCACAATCGTCCGCCGCTGCGTCGACGCGTCACCAACCAAGGGTGGCGCATCAGGGATCGGCGTCCAACTCGACGCCCCGGCAACCTGCACCGCCATGGCGGATCGGGCGTTCGTACACCTGATCGTCACCAAGCTCATCGCCAACGCCGTCGCCTACACCCCACCGGACGGAGCGGTCGTGGTTTCCGTCTCGACCACCCCGGAAGGCCGGGTGGAAGTCGCCGTGACGGATAGCGGTCCCGGAATCCCGCCGGACAGGTTGGCCACCATATTCGACGCGTTCGACCGCGGCGGCCGGGAGAGTCTCGCGATCGCCGGAACGGGCGTCGGGCTGACCATCGGTCGGCATCTGGCCCACGCCATGGACGGCGCCCTGAGCGTGTCGAGCCAGGCGGGGGTTGGTACGACCTTCACCCTTTCCCTCGATCGCGCAGGCTCCCCGGACGAGAAGGAGCCGACCGGATCCGTCGCGGCGCCCCAAAGCAAATCACGATCAGATGGAACCATCTGATTGTGTGAATTTGCTCTGTTTTTAATGGCTTAGAGGGCGATTCACGCATTAGATCGATTCGATCTCATGCGATCGCGCTCTAACCGCCGTCGGCGCAGTCGATGCAGATCGTCGCCGCCGGATCGAAGGCGAGGCGTGCCGCCGCGATCTCCTCGCCGCACCGCACGCACACGCCGTAGTCGCCGGCCTCCAGCCGCCTGAGCGCGCTGTCGATCCGCTGCAGTTCGAGGGCGCGGCGCCGGTCGGTTTCGAGGGCCATGGCCTGTCCCTGGATCGCGTCCATGCGCGACAGCCTGCCGACCCTCGTCTGATCCAGTTCCACCGCGTCGCGCGACTCTTTCGAGCCGGCGATCAGCGCCTGCAGATCCGCCCGGCGCTCGGTCAGCACCCGGCGCACGGCCGCATCGTCGTCCGGATCGAAGGGAGTGTCGGTCATCGCGACAGGATGCCGGAGCCGACCGCTGGTGTCATCCCGGCACCGGTCCTCGGCAGGTTTCGCCAACACCACAGGAGACCGGCACCTCAGTAGATCAGCTGGTCCTCGCCGCTGGAGCCGCCGAGCACGATCTCGCCGCGGTCGGCCAGATCCTTGGCCGACTGGATCAGGGCGTTCTGCGCGTCCTCCACGTCCTTGAGGCGGACCGGGCCGAGCGCCTGCATGTCCTCGCGCATCAGCTTGGCGGCGCGCTCCGACATGTTGGAGAAGAACAGGTCGCGCAGTTCCTCCGACGCCCCCTTGAGCGCGACGGTCATCTTGTCCTTGTCGACAGCGCGCATCAGGGTCTGCACGCCGGCCGGATCCAGGCGGCTGAGGTCCTCGAAGGTGAACATCAGCGAGCGGATCTTCTCCGCGCTGTCCTTGTTGCGCTCCTCCAGGGCGGAGAGAAAGCGGCTCTCGGTGGCGCGGTCGAGGCTGTTGAAAATCTCGGCCATCATCTCGTGGCTGTCGCGCCGGTTGGTGCGCGCCAGGTTGGACATGAACTCGGTGCGCAGCACCCGCTCTACGTCGCGCTCGATCTCCTTGTTGACCGCCTCCATGCGCAGCATGCGCATGACGACTTCCATGGCGAAGTTCTCAGGCAGCACGCCAAGCACCTTGGCGGCGTGTCCCTGCTGAATCTTCGCCAGGATGACGGCCACGGTCTGCGGGTATTCGTTCTTCAGGTAGTTCGCCAGAACGTTCTCGTTCACGTTGGCGAGCTTGTCCCACATGGTGCGACCCGCCGGCCCGCGGATCTCCTCCATGATGTCGGCGACCCGATCTTCGCCGAGCACCTTGGTCAGCAACCGCTCGGTGCTGTCGAGCGACCCGACGAGCGAGCCGGTGGAGGACACCTGCTCGGCGAACTCGACGAACAACCGTTCGACGATATTTGAAGAAACGGTGCCGAGGCCGGCCATGACCTGGGAGATCTCCTTGATCTCCTCGTCGTCCATCTGGCTGAACAGTTTCGCGGCCTGTTCCTCGCCCAGCGACATCAGCAGGATGGCGGCCTTCTCGGGCCCGTTGATGCTGCGATAATCCTCACGAACGCGCATGATCGCCCCGACCTCTTGCCGGCCCCGTCTCAACCGTCTCTGGAATGCGTCTTAACCATAAGACCGCCGATGCGGAGGGTACATACATGAAATGACGTTTTGATGTCGATGTGGTTCGCCGATCAGGCCTGCAGATCGTTCAACCGTCGATCGTCCATCCAGACCACCTCCGGCCGGGTCGCGAGCACCGCCCGCGTCTCCGCAACGGCGTACTGCGCGATGCCCGCGAACACACCCTGAAGCGAGCCGCCGAAATCCGCCATGTTGCGCCGCCACATCGCGTTCAGGCGCACGAGTCCGGGGCGATCCGGCGCCGGATCGACCGCCCGCGAATGCCCGACATAGTCGATCGCGGCATCCTCGAGCCGGCGATCGACGTCAGCTCCGGCGTACGCCCGGCGGGACAGGCTGGGCGCCCCGAGCGTGCCATCGCACAGACCGTAGTGCCAGCGCGGATCGTGGAACACCGGGGCCAGCACCTCGCGCCGGATCGCGTCCAGCGACACCGCACGCCCCGCCACCTCGACCAGCGGCGCCGACCAGGGGCCGTCGTCGAACGGACCGCCGACATCGATCTCGTCGGGGCTGCGCACGATCAGATGCGCCAGCACCAGCCGCACGACCAGGGCGTTGTGCAGGTTGAGCCAGAACGCGAGCTGTTCGCGGCGGGACAGGAAGGCCACCGCGATCGCCGACTGCTCGCGGACATAGGCCTCGAGCAGTTCCCGGTCGGCGGTCGGCACGCGGGCGTAGTCCACCCGCGTGATTCCGTCCGGCCAGTCCCGGGTGTTGCGGTCGAGAAAGACCTGCCAGACCCGGTGATCGACGATCCGTCGCGACAGCGGGTCGTGGCGGCGCCAGAGCGCCGGTCCCGGCCCGACGGCACAGGCAGTGACGGCGCAAGCGGCGGCGGGGAGCGCGACGCAGGCGGCAAGGACGGATCGGCGCGACAGCGGTCTCGGCATGAGGCCAGTCTACGCGTTGACGTGGCGCCGCCACCATCGCTACATGGCGCCTCTTCCTCCGGAGTCGCCGCTTGGACGCCATCCTCAACGCCGTCGTCCCGCTGTTCGCCGTCATCTTCCTCGGATTCGCCGCCGGCAAGGGCCGGATGCTGACGGAGGACTGGATCCGCGGCCTGAACAGCTTCGTGTTCACCTTCGCCATGCCGCCGATGCTGTTCCGGCTCATGGCGAAGACCGACGTGCTTGCGCTCGGCGAGTGGTCGTTCATGGCCGGCTATCTCTACGGAGAAATCCTGCTGTTCACCGGCGGCGCTGTACTGGGCGGGCTGCTGTTTCGCCAGCGCTTCGCCGAGATGACCATGCAGGGGTTCGGCTCCTGTTTCTCCAATGGGGTGTTGCTCGCCCTGCCGCTCCTGATCGGCCTGTACGGCGAGCGCGGCGCGGCGCCGGCGGCGCTGCTGTTCACCCTCGACGTGCTGATGTTCAGCGTCGTCACCATGATGCTCGAGATCGCCCGGGGCCGCGACCGGCCGGGCGGCGGCTGGCGGGCGGTGCGCACCTCGCTGCGCGCCATGCTGAAGAACCCCATCCTGATGTCGACCCTGCTCGGCATCCTGTGGGGGATCGCCGGCCTGCCGCTGCCGGACCTGGTCGACCGCACCTTCGGCTTCATCGGTCAGGCGGGACCGCCCTCGGCGCTGTTCGCGCTCGGCGCGACGCTCGCCTACCGCCGGGTCAGCGGCAGCATCGGCCCCGCCGCGCAGATGGTCCTGTTCAAGCTGTTCCTGCACCCCCTGGTCACCTTCGTGATCCTGACCCAGGTGGTGACCGTCGACCCGTTCTGGATGCAGGCGGCGGTGATCTTCGCCGCCTGTCCCATCGGCGCCAACGTCTACGTCTTCGCCCAGCACTACGGCATCTCCGTCACCGCGGCCTCGGCCGGCATCCTCGCCTCGACCGGCCTGTCGCTGCTGACGGTGACCGGCCTGCTGCTGCTGTATCCGCCGGTGGGCTGAGGTGGCCCGTCGAGGGTCCGCAAAGGCCGCCAACCACCGCCGCGCCGGCCTGTGGCGACGGCGCACGGGAACCCTCACCCGCTGGGTCGTGGTGGTGGGCGCGATCGCCGCTGCGATCGCCGGCGCCCGCCAGTCGGAGCTGTTCTACCCGCTCGACGAGGCGTTCGAGCGCGACCTCTACCGTCACTGGAGCGATGCCGACGGCGATTGCCGGGACACCCGTCAGGAGGTCCTGATCGCCGAGAGCCTGGACCCGCCGACGCTGTCCGCCGACGGCTGCAGGGTGGTGAGCGGCCGCTGGTACGATCCGTTCACCGGCGCCACCTTCACCGATCCGCGCACCGTCGACATCGACCACCGCGTTCCGCTGTCCGAGGCCCATCGTTCCGGCGGCCACCGCTGGGATGCGGCCCGGCGCGAGGCCTTCGCCAACGACCTCTCGCACCCGGACACGCTGATCGCCGTGGACCGCAGCGCCAACCGCTCGAAAGGCGACGGCGATCCGCTGTCCTGGATGCCGCCGGCGCTCGGCTACTGGTGCCCCTATGCCGCCCGCTGGCGCGGGACGAAGGAACGCTGGGACCTGGAGGAGGACCTGCTGGAGGGACTCTGGATCGATGCGGTCCTCGGCACCTGCCGGCTGCTCGACCGGCCGACCGGGCCGTAAGTCCGCCACTGGCGCGGTTCTGCCGTGCGCGCTACTAAGATCGAAACCGCGCACCAGGGAGCCGTCATGCCGTTCGATTTCGACGAGATCATCGATCGTGAGCACACCCATTCGGTCAAATGGGACTACCACAACCATGGCGGCTTCGCCCATTGGGACAGAACCTACCGGCACCATGGCGACGACCGGATCCTGCCGATGTGGGTCGCCGACATGGACTTCCGGTGTCCGCCGGCGGTGACCGAGGCGCTGGGCCGGCTCGCCGCCCACGGCATCTTCGGCTACTCGGCCAAGACCGACGACTATGTCGAGGCCGTGTGCGGCTGGTTCCGCGACCGCCAGGGCTGGGACGTGCAGGGCGACTGGCTGCTGACCGCGCCCGGCGTGGTGCCGACCCTGAACGTCGTGGTCCGCGCCTTCACCGAGCCCGGCGACAAGGTGATCGTGCAGCGGCCGGTCTACTACCCGTTCTTCCGCGTCACCCATAACAACGGCTGCGAGGTGGTCTCCAACTCCCTGATCCTGGAGGAGGACGGCTACCGCATGGACCTCGACGACCTGGAGGCGAAGGCGAAGGACCCGAAGGCCAAGCTGCTGATCCTGTGCTCGCCGCACAACCCGATCGGCAAGGTGTGGAGCCGCGAGGACCTGGTCGCCGTCGCCGAGATCTGCGCCCGCCACGGCGTCATCGTCGTCGCCGACGAGATCCATGGCGACCTGATGTTCCCAGGCGCCGCCTTCACCCCCTTCGCCACCCTGGGCGAGACGGCGGCCGAGAACACCATCGTCTGCACCGCGCCGTCGAAGACCTTCAACCTCGCCGGTCTGCACACCTCCAACATCTTCATCCCCAATCCCCAGCTGCGCGAGCAGTTCGCCACCACCTACGCGGTCCACTCGCTGCCGGGCATGAACCCGTTCGGGATCGCCGCCACCATCGCCGCCTACCGGGGCGGGGCGGAGTGGCTCGACGCGGTGATGGCCTATGTGGCCGGCAACGCCGACAGGCTGATCGCCTTCTTCGGCCAGGAGCTCCCCGAGATCCGCGCCTTCCGCCCGGAAGGCACCTATCTGCAGTGGTTCGACTGCCGCGCCCTCGGCCTCGACAAGGACGCGCTCGAGGACCTGATGCTGAACCGGGCCGGCGTGTATTTCGACGAGGGCTACATCTTCGGCGACGAGGGCGCCGGCTTCGAGCGCATTAACCTCGCCTGCCCGCGCAGCACCCTCGACCAGGCGCTGGTGCGCATCCGCGATGCGATCCGAGGGTCCGCTCCATGACCGGCATCCCCCGCCTCGACGCGATGCCCCGGGTCCGCATGGCGCATCTGCCGACCGGGATCGAGGAGATGGCCAACCTGCGCGCCACCCTGTTTCCGGCCGGCGACGGCCCGCGCCTGCTGGTGAAGCGCGACGACAACACCGGCGTGGCCATGGGCGGGAACAAGGTCCGCCAGCTCGAGTTCTATCTCGGCGACGCGGTCGAGGCGGGCGCCGACACCGTGCTGATCTCCAGCGCGGTGCAGTCCAACTACATGCGGACCTGCGCCGCCATGGCCGCCCGGCTCGGCCTGGAGTGCCACCTGCAGCTCGAGGAGCGGGTGCCGAAGAACGACCCGCTCTACCGGACCAACGGCAACGTGCTGCTCGACCGGATCGCCGGCGCCCACCTGCACAGCTATCCCGAGGGCGAGGACGAGGCCGGCGCCGACCGGTCGGTCGAGGAGATCGCCGACCGGCTCCGCGCCGAGGGCAGGAAGCCGTACGTCATCCACCTGAGCCCGACCCATCCGCCGGTCGGCGCCGTCGGCTATGTCGATGCCGCCCGCGAGCTGCTCGGCCAGTTGGAGGCGCGCGGCGAGACGGTGGACCGGATCTATGTCGGCTCCGGCTCGGCGGCGACCCATACCGGGCTGCTCTGGGGCCTGCGCGCCTTCGGGTCGCCGATCCCGGTGGTCGGGGTCTGCGTGCGCCGCCCCGCCGCCCAGCAGGGGCCTCGGGTGCGCGGCAACCTGGACCGGCTGTCGGCGCTTCTGCACCACGATCCGGGTTTCTCCGACGACGACGTGATTGTCACGGACGTCTCGCTCGGCCCCGGCTACGGCCGGGTGACCGACCCGATCCGCGAGGCCATCGCCCTGGCCGGCTCCCGGGAAGGGTTGTTCGTGGACCCGGTCTATACCGGCAAAGTGCTGGCGGGCATGCTCGCCGAGCTGCGCGACGGCGCCATGGGGGCGGACGAGACCGCCCTGTTCCTGCACACCGGCGGCCAGCCGTCGCTGTTCGCCTATGGCGAGTCGGTGCTGACCGAGGCCGGCTGACGCCTTCCGCGGCGCATTCTGGCCTCGTATTCCTCCAGGGTGCGCAGCCGCATGCCCTGGAAATCGGCGAGGAACGCGGGTCCCGGCTCGCCGGCGAAGGCGACCACCTGAACCGACCGGACGCCGCATTTCGGATCGCCCGCCACATGCCGCGGGTTGCCGGGCGACACGTGGACGGTGAACAGCAGGTAGCATTCCATGCCGGCCGCGACGAGACGCGGGAACCAGCGCCGCACCGCCGGCGGCCGGTCGGCCTCGATGCAGAGCACCAGGCCGGGATGGATCAGTCCCGACAGACCGTCGAGAACCGCTTCCTCCATCCCCTCGACGTCGATTTTGACCACGCGGGGGCGCGGCGCGCGCAGTTTCAGAAAACTGTCGAGCCGCACGATTGGCGCCGGGCAGGTCAGGCCGCTGTAGAGGTCCAGCGACACCGCGCCGAAATTGCCGCTCTGGCGGATGTCCGGCATCGGCACGTCGATCACGCCGTCCCGGTCGCCGACGGCAAGCGGGAAGACCTGGGCGTCGTCGCCGTGCATCAGGTTCACGCCGGCGAGGGCGTGATAGGGCAGCTGCGGCTCGAAGCCGAGGATGCGGTAGCCGCGGCGGTCCCGCTGCAGGGCCGCCGAGATCGCCCCGATATTGGCTCCGACGTCGATGAAGGTATCGCCGGGGGAGAGCAACCGCCGGTAGACGAACAGTTCACCGGCCCCGTACTCCCCGAACCGGGCCAGGGTGTCGGAGACGCCCGTGTCGTGGCGGAAGCACACCATCGGCCCGCTGACGGTGTCAACGACGAGGTGGTCGGCCGAAATGGCGAAGTCCCTGAGTTCCATCGGGCACGGATAGCCGATCGCGCGCCGCGCCGGCAAGCGGTTGCGGTGCCGCCGGGGCTGGGGCCGGGGCCAGGGCCGGAGCTGGGGCCGGCCTACCCGCCGGCCACATAGGCCGAGAGCTGGCGCACCTCCTCCTCGGTCTCTTCCAGGCGCAGCTTCACGACGTCGCCGATCGACACCATGCCGGCGATCCGCCCCTCCTCCATCACCGGAACGTGGCGGAACCGGCCGTTGGTCATCATCTCCATGACATCGGCAATCGCCTGGGAGGCGGTGCAGGTCACCACCTTGGCGGTCATCAGGGCGCTGACCGGCTCGTCCAGCACATCGCCGCCCTGCTCCGCCAGCACCCGGACGATGTCGCGCTCGGACAGGATGCCGGCGAGCGCGCCGCCGTCGGTGGTGACGACGATACAGCCGATCCGCTTCTCGGCCAGGGTGGCGACCGCCTGTGCGACGGGCGTATCCGGCGCCACGGTGACCACGTTTCTGCCCTTGGTCTTCAGGATGTCGGAAACAAGCATGCCTTCCTCCCGCTTGTGCGAAGCGGGCGGGCCGTTCAAGCGGCCCAGCGGAACGCGCCGACGCATGCATCCACGGTCATGCCGCACCCGTTCCGAGGCGGCTGGAACGGCCCGAACCCGTCGCGGATGCCCTTTGGCCGGGCCGTTGCTCGCATGATCCGCCCGATTTCCCCGCCTGGCAAGCGTCCGCAACGGTGGCACAAGCGGCGGCCCTGAGGTAAAACGGCGCCGGCTGTCCTCGTAGCTCAGCTGGATAGAGCACCAGATTCCTAATCTGGGGGTCACAGGTTCGAATCCTGTCGGGGACACCATTCCAGCCAATCGCGACCGATTCACCACGCCGGACCCGCCGGTGTGGTCCGCGCTGGGGTGACGCCGGATCGTTCACGGGAACGTGAAGGCCGGTCCCACCCGGATTTCGGCGCCCGGCGCGGGTCCGTGCGGACGTCCGGCGGGTGCCGCTGGCGGCCGTTAACGTTCTGTTAGGAATTCCCCTTAAAGATGTGGACCCGCGATACCGATCAATAATCCGTCGCGCCGCCGATCCGGCGCAACATCAAGGCAGAACAGGGGTCACCAACAGGGGAGAGGACGTTGTCTGAATGCGACAGCGCCGTTGATCCGAACCGCCAAGGCCAGGCTATTCGGCCGGTGGGCCTCTGCGATGTCCTGTTCGATCACTGGCGCGACCTCCGCGACGCCTCGCCGTCGCCCGATCGAATCCCGGTCCGCGATCAGATCGACATGCTCACCCTGCCCACGCGCGTCCTGCCCTGGTTCTTCCTGCACGAGCGCCGGTCGGGCCGCTTCCGCAACGTCATCGCCGGAACGCGGGTGGTCGACGGGCTCGGGTTCGAACCGAAGGGCCGCTACATCGACGAGTTGATGCCGTCGACCGTGTACCGGGCGCGGCGCGACATGTTCAACGTTTGCCTGGAGGATGGCCGGCCCTTCTACTACCGGGGCGCGCTGATGGAGCCGACCCGCCGCCACGTCGGCTACGCCCGCCTTCTGCTGCCCCTGCACGGAACGCCCGGGGGGCCGATCGACATGCTGTGCGGCCTCGTCATGTTCTTCGACGAGGCGGGGCTGATCGGCGGCGAACGGGAACGGATCGAGCGCGGCCACCGGGGGTTGTTCGACTGCAGCATCTACCGGGGCGGCGACTGGTCCGTCTGGAGCAGGAGCGCCGAGAGCGACGGTACGCGGTAGCGGACGGACGCAGGCGGCTATCGCGTCGGCCGTGGCGCGATCCGCCCGGCGCAGGCCCGCTGCCAGCTCGGCCGCGCGCGCAACGCCGCCATCGCCCGGGCGACCGCCGGCGCGGCCGCCAGCAGTTCCGCGCCGCCCTGGAGCAGGTCGAGCACGTCCAGCGTGCAAACGAGCACGATGTCCGCGAGCGAAAGCGCCCCGCCGACCAGGTGATCGCGTCCCGCCAACTCGCCCTCGAGAATGGCGAGATCGCGCGCGACCGCCTTGCGGGAACGCGCGATCTTGGCCGTGTCCGGTCGGCCGTCGGGCCCCGACGGGAAGGAGAATTCGAGCGCCCAGTCACGCACCACGTGACGGTCGACCGTCCCCATGACCGCGTTGAACCACTGGTCCATGCGGATCCGCTCCAGCGGATCGGCCGGCTGCAGCGCGTCCGGCTCGCCGAAGCTCATGTCGATGTAGCGCATGATCGCCAGGCTTTCGAACAGGACGACCTCGCCGTGGCGCATCGCCGGCACCTTGCCGAATGGCGCGACCGCCAGCAGCGCGCGCGATCGCATGTCGCGGAACCCCGTCAGTTCCTGGTCGTAGGTCGCCCCCTTCTCCTCCGCGGTCATGGCGCAGGCGCGGACGAAGTTGGAATGCGGCACGCCGTAGAGAGCGATGTCGGCCATGCGGACCTCCCGGGTTCGGTCGACTGCCCCCCCTCATTGACTGTCGGTTTCAGTCGAGGGCGAAGACCATGGCTTTCAGATAGGCACTCTCCGGCAGATGTGCATGCACCGGATGATCCGGACCGGCCCCGGCCATGCGCAGCACCCGCCCGGCGCGGCCGGCATCACCAAGGCCCCGGGCGTTCTGCTGGGCGAAGGATGCCGGATCCATGTGATGCGAGCAGGACGCCAGCAGCAGCACGCCGCCGGGCGCCGTCACCTGGGCGGTCAGGCGCGCCAGCTTGCGATAGGCCTTGGCCGCCGGCCCGACATCCTTCTTGGTGCGGGCGAAGGCCGGCGGGTCGCAGATCACCACGTCGTAACGCTCGCCGGTCTTGGCCAGATGCTCGAGCGCGGCGAAGGCATCCGCCTTGCGCGTCGACACTCGGTCGCCCACGCCGCTCGCCTCCGCCGCCCGACCGGCGAGCAACAGGGCCGGCGCCGCCCGGTCGATCAGGTCGACCGAGGCCGCTCCGGCAACCGCCGCCTGGATCCCGAATCCGCCGGTATGGGTGTAGAGGTCGAGCACCCGCGCGCCCTCGGCCAGCCCGGCGACGAAGGCCCGGTTGTCGCGGTGATCGTAGAACCACCCCGTCTTCTGTCCGCCCAGGGGATCGAGCGGGAACAGGGCCCCGCCCTCGCTCACCAGCGCCGGATCCGGCAGGCTGCCCTCGACCAGCCGGACCTCCTCTCCCAGCCCCTCGAGCTTGCGCACCGGGCTGTCGTTGCGGAGCACGATGGCCGCCGGCGCCAGAACGGCGCGGACGGCGGCAACCACGGCGTCCCCCATACGGTCCATCCCGGCGGTATTGGCCTGGATGACGACGACATCGCCGTAGCGGTCGACGATCAGGCCCGGCAGTCCGTCGGCCTCGGCGTGGACAACCCGGTAGAACGGGACGTCGAACAGCCGCTCGCGCCAGCCGAGCGCCGTCGCCAGCCGGCCGGCCATCCAGACGGCGTCGATCCCCACGCCGGCGTCGCGGTCGAGCAGGCGCAGCGCGATGAGGCTGTGCGGGTTGAAATGCGCCAGGCCGATGGCGTCGCCGGCATGGCTCTCGACCGCCACGACGGAGCCTGCGGGCAGCGTCCGGATCTCCGGCGTCATGACGATCTCGTTGGAGAATCCCCAGGGATGGCCGCGGAGCAGACGCACGCCGCCGCCCTTGTTCAGCCTGACGACGGGAAGGCGGTCGGACATGGTCATCTCCGAAGGTGACGGCGCCGCCGGGCGCCCGGGCCGCGGGTTATGGCACGATGCGGTGGCGTCGCGGTACCATAAGTCATGATTCGCCGTTCCGCCGCCGCACTCCTCCTCGCCCTGGCCACCTGCACGCTCGCCGCCTGCGCCTCGCGTCAGCAGGCCGAGCAGCGGGCGGCGCCGCCCGCACCCCAGCGTACCGTCGTCGAGGCGGTGCCGATCGACGCGCGCTGCCGGGCCGTCGGCCGTGTCGCCCGGCGCGATGCCCAGGCGGCACCCCTGACCATCGATCCCCGGCGCCTCGGATTCCCGGTCGCCGTCACCTGCGAGGCGCCCGGCCATCTGGCGACAACCGAGGTCCTGCACCCGCGCCCCGTCCCGTCGGTTCTTGCCGCGGCCGCGGACCGCCGGCCGTTCTCGCCCATGGCGGACCTGGCGCCGGCGGCGGGCGCCCCCGCCGACAGCACGGTCCCGTTCCGGCTGACCGTGCCGCTGCGCGGGGCGCTGTTCGAGACGCCCGCCGCCCGCAACGACTTCTACGAGGCGCTGCGGGCGACCCGCGAGACGCGCTGGGCCGCGCTGCTCCGTCAGGCCGAAACGGACTGCGCGGCGCCCGAAACCTCACGCGCCGGCGCCAGCGCCACGTCCCTGCCGGAGATCTGCCGCCGGGCCTATCTCTGGCTCGGCGAGCAACGGGACGCGGACCTGCGACGGCTGGAGATCGACCGCCGCCGGGCCACCTTCCGCTAGAGTGCGATGGCTTCAGGTCGGTTCGATCTGAAGCGTGAATCGCCCTCTAAGGCATTAAAAATAGAGCAAATTCACACGATCAGATGTTTCCATCTGATCGAGATTTGCTCTGCGACATCACCCGAAGGCCGCCGCCGCGCCGGACGGCGCGGACGGCCGTTGCGGCCGGTGGCGATGCTGCGCCACTCGGCATTAACCCGTTGCCCAGAGCGCGCTTGTCCCGCATACACTTGAGCCCAAGTGGGAGCGCACGGCGCGCGTTCGGTTCACGTCTTGCGCCCAAACAGCCCGTCACGGCATAAACCGTGCGCGGAAAAAGGGAATCCAGCGGGGACCCAGACATGAAGATCGGCATCGTCAAGGAACGCCGAGAGGGCGAGAAACGCGTCGCAGCCTCTGCGGACACCGTCAAGAAGTTCATCCAGCTCGGCGCCACGGTCGCGATCGAGTCCGGCGCCGGCCAGTCCGCCGCCGTGACCGACGACGCCTACGCCGCCGCCGGCGCCACCGTCGTGAAGACCGCGAAGGACGCGGTCGGCGACGCGGACGTCGTGCTCAAGGTGCGCAAACCGCTCGACGACGAGGTCAAGCTGCTGCGCAAGGGAACGGTTCTGATCGCGCTGATGGAGCCGTACAAGGACAAGGCCCTGATCGAAGCCGTCGCCAAGACCGGCGCGCGGACCTTCGCGCTGGAGCTGGTCCCGCGGATCACCCGCGCACAGTCGATGGACGTGCTGTCGTCGCAGTCGAACCTCGCCGGCTACAAGTCGGTGCTCGACGCCGCCGCCGTGTTCGGCCGCGCCTTTCCGATGATGATGACCGCCGCCGGCACCGTGCCGCCGGCCCGGGTCCTGGTGATGGGTGCCGGCGTCGCCGGGCTGCAGGCGATCGCCACGGCCAAGCGCCTCGGCGCCATCGTTTCGGCCACCGACGTGCGCCCGGCCGCCAAGGAGCAGGTGGAGAGCCTGGGCGGAACCTTCGTCGCCGTGGAGGACGAGGAGTTCAAGCAGGCCGAGACGGCCGGCGGCTACGCCAAGGAAATGAGCGACGAGTACAAGAAGAAGCAGGCGGCGCTGATCGCCGAGACCATCGCCAAGCAGGACATCGTCATCACCACGGCGCTGATCCCCGGCCGTCCGGCCCCGGTGCTGGTGACCGAGGACATGGTCAAGACCATGAAGCCGGGCTCGGTCGTGGTCGATCTGGCGGTCGAGATGGGCGGCAACTGCCCGCTGTCGAAGCCGGGTGAGGTTATCGAGGCGCACGGCGTCACCATCGTCGGCCACACCAACGTGCCGAGCCGCCTGGCGGTCGATGCCAGCGCGCTCTACGCCAAGAACCTGCTGAACTTCCTCACCCCCCTGGTCGACAAGGAGAGCAAGACGCTCGCGATCGACGAGGAGGACGAGATCATCAAGGCGTCCACGATCACCAGGGACGGCGAGATCACCAACGAGCAGATCAAGGCGCTCAAGGACGAGCCGGCCGCCAAGCCCGCGCCGAAGGCCGCAGCTAAACCGGCGGCCAAGAAGGCTCCGGCGCGGAAGCCCTCGGCGAAGAAGACCGACGCCGGCGCGACGGCCGAGCCGGGCACCGGGGCCACCGACTCCAACGACGACACCAAGGCGTAAGGGGAGAGCGCGATGTCGGAACATTCCCTCGCAGAGAAGCTCAAGGAGCTCGCCGACGAGGCCCGCGAGCTGGCCAGCGACGCCGCCGAACTGGCGTCCGAGGCCGGCACGGCGGCCCTCGACACCACTGTCGCCGCGACCGCGCCCGCCGCCCAGGCGGCACAGGGTGGCGGCCTCGACCCGACCGTGGTCGGCCTCACGGTCTTCGTGCTCGCCTGCTTCGTCGGATACTACGTGGTCTGGCGGGTGACGCCGGCGCTGCACTCGCCGCTGATGGCGGTGACCAACGCGATATCCTCGGTGATCATCGTCGGCGCGCTGATCGCGGCCGGACCGGACACCGTCAATTTCTCCTCGATCATGGGCTTCCTCGCCGTGGTCCTGGCCAGCGTGAACATCGCCGGCGGGTTCCTGGTGACGGAGCGCATGCTCGCCATGTTTAAGAAGAAGAAGTGAGGGAAGGACCCAGGCAATGAGTGGCACAGTCTCCTCGCTTCTGTATCTGGTCTCCGGCGTCTGCTTCATCATGGCGCTGCGCGGCCTGTCGCACCCCTCGACCTCCCGGGCCGGGAACTACTACGGCATGGCCGGCATGGTCCTGGCCATCGGCACGACCCTCACGCTCGAGGTCGTGCAGTCCTACGAGGTCATCATCGTCGGGTTGCTGATCGGCGGCACGATCGGCGCGGTGATCGCCCGCAAGATCGAGATGACCGCCCTGCCGCAGCTCGTGGCCGCGTTCCACAGCCTGGTCGGCCTCGCCGCCTGCTTCGTGGCGGTGGCGGCGTTCTATCGGCCCGACGCCTACGGCATCGGCGAGATCGGCGCGATCAAGGTCGGCTCGCTGATCGAGATGGCGCTCGGCCTGGCGATCGGCGCGATCACCTTCACCGGTTCGATCATCGCCTTCGGCAAGCTTCAGGGCCTGGTCACCGGCCGGCCGTTGGTCTTCGCCGGCCAGCATCCGCTGAACGCGCTGCTCGGCATCGCCCTGGTGGGTCTGATCGCCTGGCTCTGCGTCGACCAGGATCCGACGGCGTTCTGGCTGATCTTCGCGGTGGCGCTGGCCCTCGGCTTCCTGCTGATCCTGCCGATCGGCGGCGCCGACATGCCGGTCGTGGTGTCGATGCTGAACTCCTATTCGGGCTGGGCGGCGGCCGGTATCGGCTTCACGCTGGGCAACCACCTGCTCATCATCACCGGCGCGCTGGTCGGCTCCTCGGGCGCGATCCTGTCCTACATCATGTGCAAGGGCATGAACCGCTCGTTCATCAGCGTCATCCTCGGCGGCTTCGGCGGCGAGACGGATGCGGCGGCGGCCGGCGGTCCCGGTGGCGACCGGTCGGTCAAGGCCGGCTCGGCCGAGGATGCGGCCTTCATCATGGAGAGCGCGTCGTCGGTCATCATCGTGCCGGGCTACGGCATGGCGGTCGCCCAGGCGCAGCACGCCCTGCGCGAGATGGCGGACGTGCTGAAGGCCAAGGGCGTGAACGTGCGCTACGCCATCCATCCCGTCGCCGGCCGGATGCCGGGCCACATGAACGTGCTGCTGGCCGAGGCCAACGTGCCCTACGATGAGGTGCTGGAGCTGGAGGAGATCAACCGCGACTTCTCCCAGACCGACGTGGCCTTCGTGATCGGCGCCAACGACGTCACCAACCCGGCGGCGAAGACCGACCCGTCGAGCCCGATCTACGGCATGCCGATCCTCGACGTGGAGAACGCCAAGACCGTGCTGTTCGTGAAGCGCTCCATGGCGTCGGGGTATGCCGGCGTCGACAACGAGGTGTTCTTCCGCGACAACACGATGATGCTGTTCGGCGACGCCAAGAAGATGTGCGAGGAGATCGTCCAGTCCCTCGACTGACGACCCCGCTTTCAGGAAAGCAAAGGCGCCGGGGAGCGATCCCCGGCGCCTTTTTCTTTACCCATCCGGGGCAGAGGTGTGTGTCGAAGCGCCCGGCACGCTCACCCGATCACCGGATCCTGGGTGTCCTCCACCCAGCGGGCGATGGCGCCGGTGCGCCAGTCCTCGTTGTGGCGGCCGACGATCTGGACGCCGACCGGCATGCCCTGAACCGACAGCATCGGCACGGTCACGCAGGGGCAGCCGATTGCCGAGGTCCAGGCGTTGTAGGCCGGCAGGCCGGTGGTGTGGACCAGCCCCGGTTCACCTTCCTGGGTCGCCGAGTCCACGAATTTCGGCGCCGGACCGGTCGACGATAGCGTGATCATCGCATCGGCATTGGCCGCCACCGCCCTGAACCGGGACCGCATCGACTCGCGCTTGGTCAGGGCCGCCCGGTAGTCGTCGATCGACATCTCCGACGCCATGGAGAGGCGCTGGCGCATGCTGTCGCTGAGCTTGGTGACGTCCTTCTCCGCCAGGTTCCGCAGGGTCCAGAGCATCTCCCAGCCGCAGATATCGCGGCAGAGCAGCAGGCTCTCGGCGATTTCCTTCTCGAAGGCATCGAGATCGCCATGGCCGGCGCGGCGGATGATCTCAACACCGGAGGCCGCAATACGATCGATCAGGGTCTCGAAGGCTGCCATCGTGGCATCGTCGGTCTGGGTCCAGCCTTCGCTCTCCGCCACGATCAGCCGCTGCGGCTTGCTCGCGACCGGTGCCGTCTGCGGGCCGAACAGACCCGGACTGCCCGGATCGCCGCCGACGAAGTGGGAGATCGCGTGGGCGACTGCCCACATATCGGCGATCGAGCCGGCATGGACGCCGAGATGGCTGTGGCTCATGCCCTGGCGCTCGCCCCGGTGCAGGGCGCCCAGCGTCGGCTTCATCGCGGTATTGGCGCAGAACCCGGCGGGCCGGATGATCGAGCCGACCACCTGGCTTCCCAGCGCCGCCGGCACCATCCCCGCCCCGACCGCCGCCGCCGAGCCGGAGGAGGAACCGCCCGGCGTCCGTTCCGGGTCGAACGGGTTGGTGGTCGGCCCCGGATGGGAGAAACCGAGCTCGGTGGTCACGGTCTTGCCGAGCACCACGGCGCCCGCCAGCCGCAGGGCCTGGACGGGCGCGGAATCCTCGCCGGTCATGCGACCGGCATAGAGCGGCGAGCCCATCTGCGTGGGCATGTCCTTGGTCATGTAGAGGTCCTTGACCCCGACCGGCATGCCGTCGATCGGCGACAGCGGCTTGCCGGCCTTCCAGCGCTTTGTGGACGCGTCCGCCTGCTCCTTCGCCCCGCTCTCGTTCAGCGTGACCCAGGCCTTCACCGTTCCTTCCCGGGCGGAGATCACATCCAGGCATCGCTCCAGATAGGCACTCGGACTGTCGGACCCGTCGGCGAAGGCGGCCGTGCCCTCCACATAGGTCAGGGGCCGGAATTCCGCCGGGTCGTATTGCACCGCCGCATCCTGTGCCGATATGTCGTTCATCGCCGATCGTCCTTCGCTGTCCGGATTGCATGTATGCCGTTGTCGACCACGCTGACCGTCCTCGCCGCCAGCCTGGCCTTGTCGGCCCTAGCGTGGCACATGCAGCGGCGGCCGCGCGAGACCCTGGATCCGCCGCTGCCGATCCCTTGGACATTCCTGCAGATGCTCTCGATCGTCGTGGCGCTGGCGGCCATAGCGCATCTGGTGTCGCTCGCCACCGGTCAGCCGTTCAAGGGACGGTTCGGCGTCTAGAGCGCGATCGGTTCATATCGAAGCGATCTGAACCGTGAATTGCCCTCTAACCCATTAAAGATAGAGCAAATTCACACGATCGGATGTTTCCATCTGATCGTGATCTGCTCTAGTCGCCCGTCCCGCGCGCCCACCCGCGCGCCCAATGGCCGCACAGGCTTCCGTATCCTCACAGCAGTGCTAGGATGAAGAAGTCGGTTTCCTGACGGTAGCAGCGCCGCAGTCGGCGCCGGGAAGGTTTCGTGGCCGAGCGCAAGGACGTGCACAACTCCGACGTCCCGGTCGTCTGCCGGGCCTGCGAAGCGCGCCATCGCGGGATTTGCGGTGCCTTGTCTGAGGACGAGCTGCTACAGCTCAGCAAACACACCTCCAAGCGGACGGCGACGCGCAAGCAGGAGCTGATTCACGAGGAGGACGAGGTCCACACCTATTCCAACATCCTGTCCGGCGCGGTCAAGCTGACGAAGCTGATGCCGGACGGGCGACAGCAGATCGTCGGCCTGCAGTTCGCGCCCGATTTCCTCGGTCGTCCGTTCCTCGACGAAAGCAATGTCGGCGCCGAGGTCGCGGTCGACGTGCGGCTGTGCAGTTTTCCGAAGGACGTCATCGAGTCCATGCTCAAGGTCAATCCGGGGCTGGAAAACCGGCTGCTGCGTCAGGTCCTCCGCGAGCTGGACGAAGCCCGCCAATGGATGCTCGTGCTCGGCCGGATGACCGCGAAGGAAAAGGTCGCCAGCTTCCTCTCGCTGATCGCCGACCACATCGACCCCGAGCACGAAGGCGCCAGCGTCGCCTTCGAGCTGCCGCTGGCCCGGGCCGAGATCGCCGACTATCTCGGCCTGACCATCGAGACGGTGAGCCGGCAGTTCACGGCGCTGCGCAAGGACGGCGTGATCCGGATCGAGGGAACCCGGCACATCGTCGTGCCGGATCTCGACGCCCTCAGGGACGCGACGGGTTCAACCGCCTGACAGCAACCCGGCGATCGGCTTCACCAGCTGATCGTGTTCCCGCGCGATATGGCGGCGCAGGTTGTCGAACAGGCCCCGCATCATGTATCCGAGCGTCGCCGCGTCGTGGTGCCGTTCGCCCGCGGCCCACTCCAGCAGCACTTCGCCGACCTCGTCGGCGAAGGCCTCGTCGGTGCGGTGCTCCTCGGTCAGCGTGGCGATGCTCTCGCCGATCCCGGCGGCGACGAGGGCGGAGACGAGCAGCGGGAAGACGTCGCCCTCCTCCTGGGCATGGACGTCGCGCAGCATCGTGCCCAGCCGCCGGGCGAGCCGCAGATGGCTGCCGTTCGTCGGCAGTGCCGGCAGTCCGTCGGCCAGGTGCTCCAGTTCCTCGCAGGTGGCGAGAATGCGGGCGTGGTTGCGCTCGAACCGCTCCAACGCCTCCTCCAGACACGGCGCGCAGAAACTGCCGACCCGCCGGCCGGATTTGCCCGAACCGGCACCCTCAGGTGGCCTCGAATGCAGTCTCCTGTCTCCCGGCATCGCCAAGATCCCGTTCACCGCGACCGCGCTGCGGCGGTCTTCTCCGTGACAGAGTTGCGCACCGCCCGTCCTACCGTCGTTGATCGAGATCAAGGACTATGTCTCCGCGATCAGACAGGGTTCCACCGTGACAGTCACACGCTGCGGGAATCCGGATCATGTCTAAAGCGATCGAACTTTCCCTCGCGTCCCTCGCCGCCCTGCTGGCCCTGTTCATGGCCGCCGGCGCCGAGGACGCGATCTACGAGTTCCATTCCTATCTCTTCCTGATCGTCGCCGTCCTGGCGGCCTTCTATCTGATCGGCCGCGACAGTGCGGCGGAAACCTCCGACGGCTACATGGACGGACCGATCCGCCTCGGCGTGCTCGCCACGGTGTTCTGGGGCGTCGTCGGCTTCCTCGTCGGCGTCGTCGCGGCGGCCCAGCTCGCCTGGCCCGATCTCAACATCGAACCGTGGTTCAACTTCGGACGTGTCCGCCCGCTCCACACGTCGGCCGTCGTGTTCGCCTTCGGCGGCAACGCGCTGCTCTGCACCAGCCTCTACGTGGTCCAGAGGACATGCCGCGCCCGCCTGTTCGGCGGCGATCTCGCGTGGTTCGTGTTCTGGGGCTACCAGCTGTTCATCGTGCTCGCCGCGACCGGCTATCTCCTCGGCGGCAGCCAGTCGAAGGAATACGCCGAGCCCGAATGGTACATCGACCTGTGGCTGACCATCGTCTGGGTCGCCTATCTGGTGGTGTTCCTCGGCACGATCCTCAAGCGCAAGGAACCGCACATCTACGTCGCCAACTGGTTTTACCTGGCGTTCATCGTGACCATCGCGATGCTGCACGTGGTGAACGCGCTGGCGATCCCGGTGTCGCTGACCAACTCGAAGAGCTACTCGGCCTTCTCCGGCGTGCAGGACGCGCTGACCCAGTGGTGGTACGGCCACAACGCGGTCGGCTTCTTCCTGACCGCCGGCTTCCTGGGCATGATGTACTACTTCATGCCGAAGCAGGCGGAACGGCCGGTGTACTCCTACCGCCTGTCCATCGTGCACTTCTGGTCGCTGATCTTCCTCTACATCTGGGCCGGCCCGCACCACCTGCACTACACAGCGCTTCCGGACTGGGCGCAGACCCTGGGCATGGTGTTCTCGATCATGCTGTGGATGCCGTCCTGGGGCGGGATGATCAACGGCCTGATGACGCTCTCGGGCGCCTGGGACAAGATCCGCACCGACCCGATCATCCGGATGATGGTGCTGGCGATCGCGTTCTACGGCATGTCGACCTTCGAAGGTCCGATGATGTCGATCAAGAGCGTCAACGCACTCAGCCACTACACCGACTGGACGATCGGGCACGTGCACTCCGGCGCCCTCGGCTGGGTGGGGATGATCTCCTTCGCGGCCGTCTACTTCCTGGTCCCGAAACTCTACAACCGCGAGCGGCTGTACTCCCTGCGGATGGTGAACTGGCACTTCTGGCTCGCCACCCTCGGCATCGCCGTCTACACGGCCGTCATGTGGGTCTCGGGCATCATGCAGGGCCTGATGTGGCGCGAGTACGACGCCGAGGGCTTCCTGGTCTACTCGTTCGCCGAGACCGTCGACGCCATGCATCCGTTCTACGCCCTGCGCACCTTCGCCGGCCTGCTCTACCTGGCGGGCGGCCTGGTCATGGCGTTCAACGTGGCGATGACGGTCCGCGGCCGCCAACGCGATGAGCAACCGATCGCCGCCATCGCGACGCAGCCGGCCTGACGGAGGAAAAGATGTCGATCTTCGAAAGTCACAAGCGGATCGAGACCAACGCGACCCTGCTGCTGGTCCTGTCCTTCCTCGTGGTCACCATCGGCGGCATCGTCGAGATCGCGCCCCTGTTCTACCTGCAGAACACCATCGAGAAAGTAGAGGGGATGCGTCCCTACTCGCCGCTCGAGCTCAAGGGACGCCAGATCTACCAGCGCGAGGGCTGCTACGTCTGCCACAGCCAGATGATCCGGCCGTTCCGCGACGAGGTGGAGCGCTACGGCCACTACTCGCTGGCGGCGGAGAGCATGTACGACCACCCGTTCCAGTGGGGCTCGAAGCGGACCGGACCGGACCTGGCCCGCATCGGCGACCGCTACTCGAACGAGTGGCATGTTCAGCACCTGATCGAGCCCCGCTCGGTCGTTCCGGAATCGGTCATGCCGTCCTACGAGTTCCTGGCCGAGACCGACCTCGACACCACCAACATCGCCGGCCACCTCCGGGCGAACCGCACCGTCGGCGTGCCCTACAGCGACGAGATGGTGGAGAGCGCCCTGGCCGACCTGCGCGACCAGGCCAACCCGGACGCCGACTGGGACGGGCTGCTGGCCCGCTACCCCAAGGCCAAGACCGGCGACTTCGACGGCAACCCGAACCGCCTGACGGAGATGGACGCCCTCGTCGCCTACCTGCAGATGCTCGGAACGCTGGTCGACTTCTCGACCTTCGATCCCGAAGCCAACGCCCGGTGAGGAGAGCGGCCATGACCTATGACGAGTTCAGGCATGCCGCCGACAGCTGGGGCCTGCTCTACCTGGTGATCATCTTCGTTGCGGTGCTCGCCTACACGTTCCGTCCGGGCGGCCGGAAATCGGCCGACGACGCCGCCAACATTCCGCTTAAGGAGGACTGAGCATGGCCGAGAAGGAGATCGACAGCGTCACCAACGTCGAGACCACCGGTCACGAGTGGGATGGCATCAAGGAGTTGAACAACCCGCTGCCGCGCTGGTGGCTGTATGTCTTCTATGCCTGCATCGTGTTCTCCATCGGGTACTGCATCTACTACCCGGCCATCCCGCTCATCAGCGACGCGACGGAGGGTGTGGGCGGCTACTCGAGCCGGAGCGAGCTGCATGACGCGATGGCGGAGGTCGAGGCCGGCCGGACGGAGATGCTGCAGCAGATCCGCGACACCGACCTCGCCGACATTCAGCGGAACCCGGAACTGGCGCGCTTCGCGGCCGCGGCCGGCGAGTCGGCGTTCAAGGTTTACTGCTCGCAGTGCCATGGATCCGGTGCGCAGGGGGCTCCCGGCTACCCGAACCTGAACGACGACGACTGGCTCTGGGGCGGCTCGGTTGAACAGATCGCCCATACCATCCGCCACGGCGTCCGCTACGAGGAGGACGACGACACCCGCTACTCCGAGATGCCGGCGTTCGGCCGCGACGGGCTGCTGGGCCGCGCCGAGATCCTGGCGGCCGCCGACTACGTCCGGCGGCTGGCGGGTCTCGAGCACGATGCCGGCGCCCTGAAGGAGGGTGCCCGCGTCTATGCCGAGAACTGCGCCGCCTGCCACGGCGACGACGGCCTCGGCGACCGGGAGATCGGCGCGCCGAACCTGGCGGACGCCATCTGGTTCTACGGCGACAGCCGGGGCGAGATCGTCGCCCAGATCGGCAATCCCAAGCACGGCGTGATGCCGGCCTGGGGCGAGCGCCTGGGCGAGGCTGCGGTGAAGCAGCTCGCCGTCTATGTCCACGGCCTGGGTGGTGGAGAGTAACCGACCATGAGCACGGTTGACCGCGACGACTCGGCTTCGGCGGGCTTCGATCAGTTCGACGTCGAGGCGGTCAACCGCCGCGACCAGCAGCAGCCGCTGTACGCGGCACGCAAGAAGATCCACCCGAAGCGGGCGGAAGGCACCTTCCGCCGCTTCAAGTGGCTGGTGATGCTGGTAACCCTGACGATCTACTACGTCACCCCGTGGCTGCGCTGGGACCGGGGCGAGTTCGCGCCGGACCAGGCGGTGCTGATCGATCTCTATCACCGCCGCTTCTACTTCTTCTGGATCGAGATCTGGCCGCAGGAATTCTACTACGTCGCCGGCCTGCTGCTGATGGCGGCGCTGGGGCTGTTCCTGGTCACCTCCTCGGTCGGCCGCGCCTGGTGCGGCTACACCTGCCCGCAGACCGTATGGGTCGACCTGTTCCTGGTCGTCGAGCGCTTCATCGAGGGCGACCGCAACAAGCGCATCCGCCTGGACAAGGCGCCGATGAGCGCATCGAAGGTCGCCAAGCGGGTGTCCAAGCACGCGATCTGGCTGGTGATCGCGGTGGCCACCGGCGGCGCCTGGATCTTCTACTTCGCCGACGCGCCGTCCCTGCTGATGGATGTCATCCGCGGCGACGCTCCGACGGTCGCCTACGGCACGATCGCGGTCCTGACCTTCACCACCTACTCCCTCGGCGGGCTGATGCGGGAGCAGGTCTGCATCTACATGTGCCCCTGGCCGCGCATTCAGGCGGCGATGCTGGACGAGCACTCGCTCACGGTGACCTATAACGCCTGGCGGGGAGAACCGCGCTCGCGCCACCAGAAGAAGCAGCAGGCGGCCGGCGCCACGGTCGGCGACTGCGTCGACTGCAACGCCTGCGTCGCGGTGTGCCCGATGGGCATCGACATCCGCGACGGCCAGCAGCTCGAGTGCATCACCTGCGCACTCTGCATCGACGCCTGCGACGGGGTGATGCAGAAGATCGGCAAGCCGACGGGGCTGATCTCGTATTCCACCCTATCGTCCTTCAATCACAACATGAAGCTCGCGCAGCTTGCCGACGGAACCATCGATCCGAGCCGGACGCACACGCCGGAGGGCGCCATCGCACCCGAGGTGCGGCACACCACGCTGCGCTCGATCATGCGGCCGCGGACCCTGATCTACTTCACGATCTGGTCTCTGATCGGGCTGACCATGCTGATCCTGGTCTCGACCCGCGACCGTCTGGAGCTGAACGTCCTGCACGACCGCAATCCAGTGTCGGTGACCCTGTCCGACGGCACCGTGCGGAACGGCTACACCGTGAAGATCTTGAACATGATGCCGGAACGCCGGACCGTCATGCTGACGATCGAGGACTTTCCCCAGGGTGCCATGCTGATGCCCCTGGAGAAGGACGAGCCGCGCCAGGCGGTGTTCATCGATGTCGATCCGGACAGCCTGCACGCCCAGCGGATCTTCGTGATCGCCCCCCCTGAGACGCTGGACGATCAGCAGACCCCCTTCCGTTTCCTCGTCCGCGACAGCGCCGGATCGGAGCAGGCGGAGTACGATGCGATCTTCGACAGCGGAGGTGGCCGATGAGCCCAACGAGCCAGACCGACGGAGCCTTCCGTCTGACCGGACGCCACGTGCTGTTCGGCCTTGTCGCCTTCTTCGGCCTGATCGTCGTGGTCAACGTGACCATGGCGACGTTCGCCAGCGGAACCTGGCCCGGGCTCGTGGTCGCGAACTCCTACGTCGAGAGCCAGCGCTTCAACGAGCGCCTCGACGCCGCCCGACGCCAGCAGGCCCTGGGCTACGACCTGGCGGTCGGGCAGGCCGAGGGCCGGCTGACCCTGGTCCTGCGCGACCGGGCCGGACGCGGCGTGCGGATCCTGGGCGGCGTGGTGAAGATCGGTCGGCCCGTCACCCGGACCGAGGACCGCACGATCGACGTACCGGCGGCCGCCGACGGTTCGGTGTCGATCGCCGACGGGCTGGCTCCGGGACTGTGGATCGCCGACATCGCCCTGCTTCTGCCGGACGATCGGATCTGGCGTTCCGAGACACGGATCTCCGTCGAGGGCGGACGCTGATATGTCGTGCTGCTCCGCCTCGGCCTCGATGTCGGTGCCGGCCCATGCGCATCGCCCGGATCGCCAGGAGCTGCTGCAGGCCTCCCACGACCTCGGGGACGGGCTGGTCGCCACCCGTCTCGGCATTCCGGACGCCCATTGCGCCGGCTGCATCGCCGCGATCGAGGGGGCCCTGACCGCACTCGACGCGGTGGCCGACGCCCGGGTCAACCTGGCCGGCCGGTTCGTCACCGTGACGTGGCGGGCGGAGCACGTCGATCCGGACACCCTGTTCTCCGCGCTCGACGGCGCGGGATACCGGGCCGGCCTGATGGACGGGACGGAGAGCGGCCCGGACCCGATGCTCCGCCGCCTGCTGATCGCCCTGGCCGTGGCCGGATTCGCCGCCGGCAACGTCATGCTGCTGTCGGTCTCGATCTGGTCCGGGGCCGACGCGGCGACACGCGAACTGTTCCACTGGATCTCGGCGGCGATCGCCCTGCCGGCGGTGGCGGTGGCCGGGCGGCCGTTCTTCGTGCCGGCGCTACACGCGCTGCGGGCCGGGCGGCTCAACATGGACGTGCCGATCTCGCTTGCCGTGGTGCTGGCGGTCGCGCTGTCGATGCACGAGACGCTGACGGGCGGCGCCCACGCGTATTTCGACGCCTCGGTGACGCTGCTGTTCTTTCTGCTGATCGGCCGCACCCTGGACCACGTCATGCGGGCCCGCGCACGCTCGGCGCTTGACGCCCTGGACCGGACCACGCCGCGGGGCGCCGTGGTCGTGGCCGCCGACGGGACCACCGCCTGGCAGCCGATCGCCGAGGTCGCGCCTGGCATGACCGTTCACGTGGCCGTCGGCGACCGGGTACCCGTGGACGGTACCGTCACGAGCGGCGCGGCCACGGTCGATCTCTCCATCGTCACCGGCGAGAGCGATCCCGTGCCGCTGCGCGCGGACGCGGACGTGGTCGCCGGCGCCCTGGTGCTCGACGGTCCGCTCACCCTGACCGCGACCCGCGCCGGCTCGGCCTCGTTCCTGAGCGAGATGCGGACGATGCTGGAAGCGGCGGAGACCGCGCGTCCCGCGTTGAGCCGCCTGGCAGACCGGGCGGCGGCGATCTACGCGCCCGCCGTCCACCTGATCGCCGGTCTCACCTTCCTGGGCTGGTGGGTCGCCGGCGGCGGCCTGCATCACGCGCTGACCACCGCCATCGCCGTGCTCATCATCACCTGCCCGTGCGCGCTGGGTCTGGCGGCGCCGATCGTCCAGGTCGTCGCCGCCGGCCGGCTTCTGCGCGACCGGATCCTGCTGCGCGACGGCGCCGCACTCGAGAGCCTCGCCACGGTCGACCGTGCGATCCTGGACAAGACCGGCACCCTGACGACGCCGACCCTCGAGCGGGCCGCCATCGACCGGCTGCCCGAAGAGACGCTGGCGGTCACTGCGGCCCTGGCCCGGCAGAGCCGGCATCCGGTCGCCCGGGCGGTCGCCTCGGCGATCGACAGCGCCAGCGGGTCGATGCCCGCCGCCCTGGAGACCGTGCGCGAAGTCGCCGGCGCCGGCATCGAGGGACGTCGCGACGGCTCGACCTACCGCCTCGGCCGGGCCGACTGGGCGCTGTCGGCATCGGCGCTGGCCGACCTCCCGGATCCGCAGCGGAGCTGGCCGGTTCTGGCCGTCGACGGCGCGCTGGCGGCGGCGTTCGAGCTGGCCGACCGGCCCCGGCCCGGCAGCGGCGAGGCGGTGACCGCGCTCGTCGCCCTAGGATTGGCACCGATGCTGCTGTCCGGCGACGGCGACGCCCGTGTGGCCGACACCGCCGGGCGCCTGGGCCTGGCCGCCTGGGCCGCCCGTGCCACGCCGGCGACGAAGATCGCCGAGATCCGGCACCTGCAGGCCGAGGGGCACCGTGTGCTGATGGTGGGCGACGGACTGAACGACGCGCCGGCGCTGGCCGCCGCCGACGTCTCCATGGCCCCCAGCACCGCCTCCGACGTCAGCCGGACCGCCGCAAGCCTGGTGTTCCTGAGCGAGGACATGGGCGCGATCCCGACGGCGATCGAGGTCGCCCGTCGGGCCCGGCGGCTGATCCTGCAGAATTTCGGCCTGGCGGTCGTCTACAACTGCATCGCCGTTCCGCTCGCGGTCTCCGGCTATGCGACGCCGCTGGTGGCGGCCATCGCCATGTCTTCGTCGTCGGTTGTCGTGGTCGCCAACGCCCTGCGGCTGTCCTGGCACGCGCCCCGGACGTCGGCACGCGCCCCGATGCCGGCACCGGCGGATCCGACCCTCGCCCCTGCCCTCGGAGCGCGCGGATGACCATCCTGTCGATTCTGATCCCCGCGGCCCTGGCGCTCGGCCTGGTCGGCCTGCTGGCCTTCCTGTGGGCCCTGCGCTCCGGTCAGTTCGAGGACCTGGACGGCGCGGCCCAGCGCATTCTGCTGCCGGACGACGACAAGCCGAAAAAGTAGCTGTCTGGGCCACCTCCCCGCCCCGTCCCGGGCAGAAGGCGGTGGCCGCAAGCCGGGATCTCCAAAAAGCCGGGGTCTCCAAAAAGAAACGGGGCCGATCCGAAGACCGGCCCCGCCCGTTTGTTCAGGTCCGAACGGTCACTTCAGCTCGAGGCTGAGGCCCTTGTAGAGGCCGGCACCGTAGATGCCGTGGGCCTCGACCGGCTTCATCTTCGGGCCGGCGGCGACGAACATCGGCTCGTGCACCACCGGGATCCAGACGGCGGCGTCGTGCACCTTCTTCTGGATCTTGCCGTAGGCGGCGGCACGGGCCGCGTCGTTCGGCGCGCCACGGCCTTCGAACAGCCACTTGTCGGTGTCGGCGTCGTCCCAGTTCATCCGGTTCGGGCTCGGCATGTTGGCCGACGGGAAGTACAGGTTCAGGGCGTCGCCGGCCGACACGTACGGATAGCTCATCGTGTACAGGTCGAAGTCCTGAGTCTTCAGCTTGCCCCAGATGACGGTCGCGTCGAACACCTCGACCTTGAGGTCCACGCCGACCTTGCGCAGGTCACCCTGGATCGCCTCGGTGATCTGACGCCAGATGTTGGCGAAGCTGTAGGCGACGAGTTCGAGCTTCTTGCCGTCCTTGTAGCGGAAGCCGTCGTCGCCCATCGTCCAGCCGGCCTCGTCGAGCAACTGGCCCGCCTTCTCCGGGTCAAAGCCGAAGATGCTCTCGTCGATGTCGGCATCGGCGTAGTCCAGGGTGCCCGGATGGATGTAGGCGAAGGCCGGCTCGGCCTTGCCGAAGAACGGACCCTCGGCCAGCGCCTTCTGATCGACCGCCAGGTTCAGAGCTTTGCGGATCGTGAGGTCGTCGACGATGTCGCGGGTGATCTTGAAACCGACGTAGTAGGTCCAGAAGTAGAACGGCGGCGAGGTGACCTCGATCTGCGGGTTGACCTGGAGCTGATCGATCGACCAGTACGGCAGGTATTGGGTCACGTCGCCCTGGCCGGTCTGGATGCCGGCGACCCGGTTGTTCTCCTCGGGCACGATCTTCCAGACCACCTTGTCGACCTTGGCCGGACCGGTGTTCTCATAGAAGGACGGACCCCAGGTGTAGGCCTCGTTCTTGGTCATCACCAGTTCGTTGCGCGGCTCCCAGCTGTCGAAGCAGTACGGGCCGGTGCCGTCGAAGCCCTTGACGCCGAAATCGTCGCCGAGCTCGTTGACCTGGTCGATGTTGATGATCGTGTGGAAGTGCTGGGTCATCTGGTACAGCAGTTCCGAATACGGCTGCTCCAGCTCGTACTCGAGCACATAGTCGCTGACCGCGCGGATCTCCTTGACGTCGCCGGCGCGGTTCTTGACCACGCCCTTGTCCAGGCCGAGCCAGCGGTCGATCGTCGCCTTGACGTCGGCGGCGGTAAACTTCTTGCCCGAGCAGAAGGTCACGTCGTCGCGCAGCTGGAAGGTGTAGAGCTTGCCGTCGTCGGAAACCTCCCACGACTTCGCCAGCAGCGGATGGATGGTCTTCATGTCCGGGCCGAGGGCGACGAGCGTGTCGCCGACCATGAACATGATCTCCGCCGTCGAACGGGCGGTCGAGATATGCGGATCGTATCGGTCGGTGTCGATCGAACGCAGGACGCTGACGGAAGAGTCAGCGATCGCCGCGGTCGAGAGCGGCACGGCGGCGGCGAGCGCGAACGCTCCCGCCGTCAGCCACCTGGTTGCGTGTCCCATGGTTAGGCCTCCTGGGGTGTTCCGGGGCGCCGCCTGCGCCCCGCTCGGTGTTCCTGCGTCATCCCACCCCCTTGGGATTACTGGCGCAGGCGTGGATCGAGAACGTCCCGCAGCGCATCGCCGAGGACATTGAAGGCGAGCACGATCAGGAAGATCACCAGGCTCGGGATCGTCGAGACGTGCGGTGCGAAGAACAGGAAGTTGCGCCCCTCGGCCGCCATGGTGCCGAGTTCCGCGGTCGGCGGCTGGGCGCCGAGACCGATGAAGCTGAGCGCCGCACCGAGGAGGATCGTCTGGCCGAGCTGCAGGGTCAGGTAGACGAAGATGGTCGACGCGCAGTTCGGCAGCAGGTGGCGCCAGATGATGCGCATGTCGCTCATGCCGATGGCGCGGCATGCCGTGATGTACTCCATCTGCATCTGCACCAGCGCCGCGCCGCGGGTGATGCGGGCGATGGTCGGCACGGCGGCCACGGTCAGCGCGATGGTGATGGCGAAGATGCCGGCGCCAAGGACGGCGGCGATGGCGAGGCCGAACAGGATCGACGGGAACGACAGCAGAATGTCGACCAACCGCATGATCGGCCCTTCGAGCCGCCGGAAGTAGGCGGCGACCAGCCCGAGCGAGGCGCCGATGATCCCGCCGGCCAACACCGCGAGCAGCCCCATGATCAGGGTCGTGCGGGTGCCGTAGAGCAGGCGGGTCACGATGTCCCGCCCCTGACCGTCGGTGCCGAGCAGGTGTTCCGGCAGCCCCCCCTCGGTCCATGACGGCGGTTTCAACATGTTGCGGAGGTTGTTGTCGTAGGGGTCGTGCGGCGCCAGCACCGGGGCGAAGATCGCGCAGAACACGATGACCGCCAGCACCGCGGCCGACAGCATCGCTCCCTTGTCCCGGGACAGTCTGCGCAGCATCGAGCTGCGGGCCATGACGGTTGCGGCGTCGGGTTCGGCCGCGGCCGGTGAGGCGGCGGAGCCGCTTTGCATCTGCATCTCGGTCATCCCGCCCTCACGCGCGGATCCAGGAACGCGTAGAGCACGTCCACGATCAGGTTCACCAGAATGAAGGACAGGGCGAGCACCAGGATGGCGCCCTGGCTGAGCGCGTAGTCGGCCGACACGATCGCACCGACCGCAAGGCGGCCGACGCCCGGCCAGGCGAACATGGATTCGGTCACCACGGCGCCGCCGAGCAGGAAGCCGATCTGCAGGCCGATCAGCGTCACCACGGGGATCAGCGAGTTCCGCAGGGCATGGGTCAGCACCACCGTCCGCTCGCTCACACCCTTAGCGCGGGCCGTGCGGACGAAATCGCTGCTCAACACCTCCAGCAGGGAGGTCCGGGTCATGCGCGCCACCGGACCGATGAAGATGCCGCCAAGTGTGATCGCCGGCAGGGCGATATGGCGCAGCCCCTCCAGCGTCCACAGCGGTCCGGCCCGCCCCTGGAACGGCAGCAGTTGCCAGTGGAAGCCCACGTACTGGATCAGCATGAGACCGAACCAGAAGATCGGCATCGACACCCCGGCGACCGAGGCGGCCATGATGAGGCGGTCGGAGACCTTGCCGCGGCGCACGGCGGCCAGCGTTCCGAAGGCGATTCCCAGCGGAACCGCCCAGATCAGGCTGGCAAACATCAGCTCGACCGTCGGCCCGACGGTGTTGCCGAGTTCGACGATGACCTCGGTGTTGGAGATCAGGGATCGGCCGAGATCACCTTGCAGAACGCGGCCGAGATACATCGCGAACTGCATGAGGATCGGTTCGTTCAGGCCCATGGCCTCGCGGATCGCCTCCACATCGGCGGCGCTCGCGGTCGGCCCGGCAAGAACGGTTGCGGGATCGGTCGGGACAACCTGCATCAGCAGGAAGCCAATGAAAAGGACGCCGATCAGGACCGGGATCGAGATCAGCAGACGGTGGGCAACATGGTGCAGCACCGTGAGGGCACTCCTCACGAAGGGGGACAGGACGGTTCGCCTTACAACGACCGTGCCAAGCGTGGCACGCACAGCCGGATATGCGCTAGCCCTTGATTTCTATTTAGGCAGCCAGGGTCGGCAGCCGGCTCACCACCGGCAATTTGCCTGTTAATGAGGCAATTCGCGCACCAATTGCCGATCAATCAGGCGGCAATCGACGCCGTCCGGCTCACTCCCGAGGCTCGGTGCCGCCGGGCACCACCCGTCGGACCTTCAGGGTCGTGCCGACCACCTCGATCACTTCGGCGCTCGCCCCGACCTCCAGGTCCTCGTCGCAGGCGATTCGCCAGCGCGAGTCGCCGACCCGTGCCGCGCCATGACCGTTGACGACGGCCTCCGTCACCCCGACCCGCTCGCCGACCAGGGACTGACCGCGCTGGTTCAGGCCGCGCGCCGCCTCCTGGTCGCCCCGCTGCCAGCGCCGGATATAGATCCGCACCGGGATGTAGGAGAGCACGGCGAAGCAGCCGTACAGGCCGATCTGATAGGCGGTCGGCAGATCGAAGAGAAACAGGGTCGCGCCCGTCGCCACGCCGGCGAGGCCGAACCAGAGGAAGAAGGTCTCCGGCAGGACGATCTCCAGCGCCATCAGCACGAAGCCGAGCGTAACCCAGTGCCAGGCCTCGGGCCGAATGACCAGGAGATCCATGGCCGCCTCCCTCAGCTCCGACGACCCGGCGCCGCCGCAGGCGGCGTCTCCTCGCCGGAGATGCTGCCGAGCAGGTCCTTGATTCCGCCGATCGAGCCGAGGATCGAGGTCGCCTCCAGCGGCAGGAAGATCGTCTTCTGATTCGGCGAGTCCGCGAAGGCCGACAGCGCCTCGACGTATTTCTGGGCGACGAAGTAGTTGATCGCCTTGCTCCCGGTCGATCCGATCGCCTCGGCGACCATCCGCGTGGCCTCGGCCTCGGCGCTGGCGAGACGCTCGCGCGCCTCGGCCTGGCGCTGGGCGGCCACCAGTTCACCCTCGGCCTTGAGAATCTCCGACTGCTTGTCGCCCTCGGCCCGCTGGATCGCCGCTGCCCGGTAGCCCTCGGCCTCCAGGATCTGCGCCCGCCTCTCGCGCTCCGCCTTCATCTGACTGGCCATGGCGTCGAGCAGATCCTTGGGCGGCGCGATGTCCTTGATCTCGACGCGGGTGATCTTTGCGCCCCACGGGTCGGTCGCCTCGTCCATGACCCGCAGGATGCGGCTGTTCATCTCGTCGCGCGACGACAGGGCGGCGTCCAGGTCGGTGCTGCCGAGCACCGAGCGGATGTTGGTGAGCGCCAGATTGATCACCGCCTGCTCGAGATGGCGGACCTCGTAGGCGGCCCGGCGGGCGTCGATCACCTGATAGAAGACGATGGCGTCGACCGTGCAGGAGGCGTTGTCCTGGGTGATGACGTCCTGCTCGGGAATGTCGAGCACGTTCTCCATCATGTTGACCTTCTTGCCGACCCGGCTGAAGAGCGGATTGATGAGCCCCAGCCCCGGTTCCAGCGTGCGCACGTATCGCCCGAAACGCTCGACCGTCCACTGTTCGCCCTGGGGCACGACACGAACGCCTTTGACGACAAGGAAAATCAGGACGATGCCCAGCAGGATCACGGCGATCTGCCCGCCGGAGATCAGATCCATCATCGGTGCCATCTACCTCTCGCTTTTCAGTTGCCCGCGCCCGCGTCGCATTCCGGAGCCCTCGGCGCCACCATGACATGCAAAGAAAACGAGGCCCACCTAAAGTAGATGGGCCCCGCGAAGAGCAACCGCAATCGGGGTCGGCCGCAAAAGCCCGGCCGACCGTGTAGCGGCCGATCCCTCAGCCGGCGGCGCCGGCCTTCTTCTCGATGCGGCGACGGTGCAGGACAGGCTCGGTGTAGCCGCTCGGCTGCTCGCGCCCCTTGAACACCAGGTCGCAGGCCGCCTGGAAGGCGACGCTGCCGTCGAAATCGGCGGCCATCGCGCGGTAGGCGGGATCGCCGGCGTTCTGACCGTCGACTACCGCGGCCATCCGCTTCATGGTCTCCATCACCTGATCTTCGCTGCACACGCCATGGTGCAGCCAGTTGGCGATGTGCTGACTGGAGATCCTCAGCGTCGCGCGGTCCTCCATCAGGCCGACATCGTTGATGTCCGGCACCTTGGAGCAGCCCACGCCCTGATCGACCCAGCGCACCACGTAGCCGAGGATGCCCTGGGCGTTGTTGTCGAGTTCGGCCTGGATGTCCTGCGGCGACCAGTTCGGCCGGGCCGCGACCGGCACGGTCAGGATGTCGTCCAGGCTGGCCCGGCCGCGCGACCGCAGTTCGTCCTGCCGCGCCTTCACGTCGACCGTGTGGTAGTGGGTCGCGTGCAGGGTCGCGGCGGTCGGCGACGGGACCCAGGCGGTGTTGGCGCCGGCCTTGGGGTGGCCGATCTTCTGCTCCAGCATGGCTTCCATCAGGTCGGGCATGGCCCACATGCCCTTGCCGATCTGCGCCTTGCCGGGCAGGCCGCACTCCAGCCCGATATCGACGTTCCAGTTCTCGTAGGCGGCGATCCAGGCCGACGCCTTCATGTCGCCCTTGCGGATCATCGGGCCGGCTTCCATGGAGGTGTGGATCTCGTCGCCGGTACGGTCGAGGAACCCGGTATTGATGAAGGCGACCCGGCTCTTGGCGGCGCGGATGCACTCCTTGAGGTTGACGGTCGTGCGCCGCTCCTCGTCCATGATGCCCATCTTCAGGGTGTTCGGCGCCATTGCGAGCACCTGTTCGACCCGCCCGAACAGCTCGTCGGCGAACGCCACTTCCTCGGGACCGTGCATCTTCGGCTTCACGATGTAGACCGAGCCGGCGCGGGAGTTGCGCAGCCCGCCGTCAGCCTTGAGGTCGTGCAGGGCGATGGCGCCGGTGAACAGGGCGTCGAGAATGCCCTCGGGCACCTCGTTGCCGTCGCCGTCCAGCACCGCCGGGTTGGTCATCAGGTGGCCGACATTCCGCACCAGCATCAGCGAGCGGCCGTGCAAGGTGAGGGTCGAGCCGTCCGGGGCGGTGTAGGTCCGGTCCGGGTTCAGCTTGCGCTCCACCGTCCTGCCGCCCTTCTCGAAGCGCTCCACCAGGTCGCCCTTCATCAGACCGAGCCAGTTGCGGTAGGCGAGCACCTTGTCCGGTGCATCGACGGCGGCGACCGAGTCCTCGCAGTCCATGATCGTGCTGACCGCGGATTCGAGAATCACGTCGGCGACGCCGGCCGCGTCGGTCTTGCCGATCGGATGGGTCTTGTCGATGACGATCTCGGCGTGCAGCCCGTTGCGCGCCAGCAGGACACCGCTCGGCGCGGCGGCATCGCCCGAATAGCCGACGAACTGCGCCGGATCCTTCAGACCCGTGCTTCCCGACGCGGTGCTCACGACCAGCTTGCCGCCCTCGACCGCGTAGCCGGTGGCGTCGGCATGGCTGCCCGAAGCGAGCGGCGCGGAGCCGTCGAGAAAATCGCGCGCCCAGGCGATGACCTTCGCGCCGCGCGCCGGGTTATAGCCGCCGGAGCGCTCGGCCCCACCTTCTTCGGACACCGCGTCGGTGCCGTAGAGCGCGTCGTACAGGCTGCCCCAGCGGGCATTGGCGGCGTTCAGCGCGTAGCGGGCGTTCATCACCGGCACGACGAGCTGCGGGCCGGCGATGGTGGCGAACTCCGCGTCGACATTCGTCGTGTCGATCGTGAAGTCGGCCCCTTCCTCGACCAGATAGCCGATCTCCTTCAGGAACGCCTTGTATCCGTCCAGATCGCTGATCGGACCGGGGTTGGCCTTGTGCCAGGCGTCGATCCGGGCCTGGATCTCGTCGCGTTTCGCCAGGAGGGCGGCGTTCTTCGGGGCGAGATCGCGGACAATGGCACCGAGCCCGTCCCAGAACGCGGCAGGCTCGACCCCGGTCCCGGGAAGAGCTTCTGTATTCGCGAAGTCATACAGCGCCTTCGCCACCCGCAATCCCGCGATCTCCACCCGTTCCGTCATCCGTTTTCTCCCCGTGTGATTTTGAATCGGTCAAAAAAAGACTGGCGCTATAAACAAGATGGTTTCCCGGGGATCAAGGGAAACCTATGCTTGGTCAGATGTCCGCGCGGCGTGAATGACGGGCGATTTGGACCCGGCTCGTGATGCTCCGAGTGACCGCACGCAGGAGCGTCGGGAAACACGATCGCCGTAGATGAGAGGGACAAAACTCTCCGAGGCACCGTGCCGATGACGCCCCTGCAACCGCTCAGTCTGTTCGACGATCTCACGCCGCACGGCTACTGCCTGCTCTGGGATCCGGTCCTGATCTGGAGCCATCTGCTGTCGGATCTCGCCATCGCCGGCGCGTACCTGTCCATACCGGCGGCCCTGATGATCGTGGGACAGCGCCGCCCCGACCTGAACCCTGCCGGAGTCTTCTACTTTTTCGCCGCCTTCATCGTCCTGTGCGCGGTCACCCATATCTTCGGCGCGCTTACGCTCTGGTTCCCGCTCTATTCCGCGGAAGGCGTGGCGAAAGTGGTCACGGCGGTCGTTTCCATCGGCACCAGCATCATTGTGTGGCGGCTGCTGGAGTCCATTCTCAACGCACCGACCCACGCGGCCCTGCGACAGGCCCACGACAAGTTGGCCAGCGCCAACATCGAACTCGAGGCACGGGTCGAGCGGCGCACGGCCGAACTGAAACTGGCGAACGATCAGCTGGCGGTCGCCGCCGCCAAGGCAAAGGACGCCGAGCAGGTGAAGACCCAGTTCCTGGCCCAGATGAGCCATGAATTGCGTACGCCGTTGAACTCGGTCATCGGCTTCACCGACCTGCTTTCCATGGAGGCGGCCGGGCCGATCAACGAAACCCAGAAGGAATACCTTAAGAACGTTCGCAGCGCGTCGACCCTCCTGCTGCAACAGGTGAACGACGTGCTGGATCTCGAGCGCCTGGTGCACCACGGCGTGGTCTTCTCCCCACAACCGATTTCCCTGCAGGCAACGATCATCGACATCTGCCAGTTGCTGTCGCCCATGGCCGACGACATGGAGGTCGACATCTCCGCACAGTTCGGCAACGCCCCCAGTCTCTGTTCCGATGAACGCGCGCTCCAGAGCATCCTGACCAACCTTCTGTCGAACGCCATCAAGTACTCAAGGAAGGGCGGATCGGTTCTTGTCGACGTCCATGCGAAAGACCAAGCGGTGGAGGTCGTCGTGCGCGATCAGGGAATCGGCATCCCCGAGGACAAACTGGATCAGATCTTCCAGCCGTTCTTCCGCGCTCACGAACATGACCTGCCGGCGGTCGCCGGAACGGGTTTGGGTCTGACACTGGTGAAGCAGCTTGTCGAAGCGCTCGGCGGAACGATCCGGTTGGACAGTGTCGAGGGACAGGGCACGACCGTGACAGTGACCCTGCCCGATCACCCGCCGGTGCCGGACAGCGCGCCGAACTGATCGGCGATCGCGGTACCCGTGCCTGCCGAAGTGTGTTACGCGCCAGCTCATGAGACTTCCGTTCCTGTCCCGCCCCCGAACACCCGCCGTCGAGCGTCGCCGGCAGCCGCGCCTGCGGGTACGCGGCGACAGTTTCGTGCGGATCGAGGGGCGCGACGTGCCCCTGGTCAACTGGTCCGAGGACGGGTTCCTGGCCGGCCCCTATGCCGGCGGGCTGATCGCCGGACAGCGCGCCGCCGCGAGACTCGTGGTGCGCGACTACCACGACCGGGTCGGTGGTCTGGACCTGGAACTCAACGTCGTGATCAAACGGATCGACGGCCGCGGCATCGCCGCGAAGTTCCACGCTCCGGAGCGCTACAAGCGCCGCGCACTGCAGGCCTACTACACCGCCAAGCGATCGGAGCCGCCGTCATGAGCGGGACCCAAGCCCGGATCTATGTCGATGCCGACGCCTGCCCGGTTCGCGAGGAGGTGCTGTCGGTCGCGGCGCGCCTGGGAGTCGAGGTGTTCCTGGTCAGCAACCGCGGCTTCCGCGTCACCGACCGGCCGGACGTGCACAACATCGTCGTTTCCCAGGACCTGGACGCCGCCGACGACTGGATCGCCGAGCGTGTCTCGGCGGGCGACGTGGTCATCACCGGCGACATCCCGCTGGCCGCGCGCTGCCTCGAGACCGGTGCCCGGGTGATCGACCACAAGGGCAAGGCGTTCACCACCGCCAACATCGGGATGGCGTTGAGCATGCGCGAACTGATGAGCGATCTGCGGGCCATGGGCGAGGCGTCCGGCGGCGGCCCGGCCTTCACGAAGCAGGACCGATCCCGCTTCCGCGAAGCCCTGGATCGCGCTCTGCGCGCCTGAGCCCTGGTCGGGTCCGCTTGGCCCTCCCCGACTCACCCCATGTCGTCGGGGTCCGGTTCGTAGGTCAGCAGGTCGGCCGGCGCGCAGTCGAGCGCGGCGCAGATCCGCGCCAGGGTCTCGAACCGCACGCCCTTCACCTTGCCCGAGCGCAGCAGGGACAGGTTCTGCTCGCTCATGCCGATGCGCTCGGCCAGGTCGCGGCCACGCATCTTTCGCCGGGCGAGCATGACATCGAGGGTGACGACGATCGGCACGCCGGAGCTAGACGAACTGGCGGTGTTCTTCGGCGATGTCCGCCGCCTCGTGCAGCACGGTCGCGAGCACGAGAAGCAGCACGCCGATGACGAGCAGACCGAGATCGTCGCTCGACAGCGCGATCTGCAGCTGACGGGTGCCCGGCAGGTTGTCCCGGGTCAGCCAGACCGACAGCGCCGACGCGCCGATCACCTTGGCGGGGACCAGCGCGATCACGGCGATGGCGACGCCGCGCAGCCGGCGGGCATTCGCCGCATCCAGCAGATCGCCGGCGGCGAAGCGGCCGAACAACCGACCGAGCGCGACGAAGCCCCACGCGGCGATGGATGTCGGCAGCAGGCTGATCGCGTAGCCGCCGACCCGGTCGGTCACCGACAGGGTGCCGAAATCGAGGCCCGGCACGACCGATGGCGCCAGCGCCTCGAAATGCGTCCACACCGCGACCAGTGCGATCGGTCCCAGCGCGGCGAGCGCGAAGCTGACCCAGCGCATGGTCCCGGCGGTACGCCGCAGCCGCCGGCGCCGCCGGTCGATCGATGCCCTGTCCGTCTGCCCCATGGCGGATCTCCAATTTTCCTCGACGAAATCCACCTAACGGATTAAAAATTTAATGTCTAATATTAATTTTTTGGAGATCACCTCATGCGGATTCCAGCCGCGACGGCGATGATGGCGGCCGTGTTGCTGACGGTCTCGGGATGTGGCGGCGAGCGGCCGCAGGACGTTCTGGTCCGCACGCTGGAGAACGTTGCCCGCGCGGCCTGCGACGACGCCGCGTCCTGCACCAACCGGTGCGCCGACGGCGCGCCGACCGACCGAAGAGGCCGGGGCTGCGACGGTGTCCGTCGTCCCTGAAAGCAAATGGTCAGAGGGGAACACCTGGTCGTGTGAGCTTGCTCTGACCGTAATGGCTCGGGACGTTAGCCCAGGGTCAGCGTGACCTCATGCGGCAGGTCGACGAACTCCTCGTCGCCGGCGCCGCCGTCCAGGAACATCACGGTCGCGAACACCGCCGGCCGGTCGAGCACGGTCATGGGGTGATGCCAGACGTCGGCTCCGTAGGTGATCCCCTGGTCGCCGTTCGCGAGGAACAGCACCAAACCGGCCGGATCCGGGCCACCGTCCGGGCCATGGGGCGCGACGAGGATCACGTATCGGGCCACATCGACCGGCAGGAAGGCCTGGCTGGAGAACGCGTGGCGCTCCATCGTACGGGTCACCAGCGGCAGCGTGCTGGGCGGGGTGAGGCTGGTACGGAAGCAGACCTCCGCCGCCGCCCCGCGCAGATTGCGATTGAACGCGGAGTAGTCGACCCGCCCCGGCTCCGTCGGCAGGTCCAGCACGTGGCCGAACGGGGCGAAGGCCTCGGCGGTGAGCGGGCGCGGCGTCAGCAGGGTCATGTCGGTCCTCGGTCGGGTGGAGGTGAAGCGATCGCCCGATGGTGCCCTCAGAGAAGGCCCTTGGCGACCAGTTCCAGACGCCCTTCTTCCCACACCGGCTCCGCCTCCTCCGGCGTCATGCGGCCGAAGCAGTCCATGTAGAGCGCGGAAAGCCGGAGAAATCCTGGCTTGTAGCGGGCCGCCCAGGTGTCCAGCGACCATGCCTCGTCGGACGGCTCGACTCCGGTGTCGATACCGCAGAACATCGCGTCGACGGGGCCGTCGGCGGTGCGGGGCCGGCAGGGCAGGAGGCCGTAGTCGTAGTCCTCGAAGAACAGGATCCGGTCGTCCTCGACCGCGTCGCTGGTCTCGAACACGATCCCCACGACCGCGGCCGACGGGTCGGCGACCAGCATCGGAAAGCTATCCTTGCGCACCCGCACCCGACGGAAGCCGTCGAGCGTCGCCGCCCGGAAGTCGCACACCGCCACCGCACGGCCCAGAACCAGCTCCAGGACATCGCGATCCATCAGCGTTCCGAAGAAGAAATACCGCGTCGGCATCGCCCGTCCCGCTCCCGTCGCCCTGCCCGTCCGACCGTCCATTCCACGCCGACCTCGGCCGAACGGCCCCCCGATAGACGATCGCGGGGGCGGCGGCAATGATCTCGGTGCCTCTTGGCCGTACCGGTCGCCGGCAGCGCCGGCCCCAGCGATTTCAATGGCAGGAGCGGTTTCAAGAGACAGGGGCGGTCTCAAGGGCAGGTGCAGTTTGAAAGGCGCGAGCCGTTTGAACGGCAAGAGCGGCCTTGATAGGGTGGCCCCATGTCCGGATCGCAGTCAGCCAACCGGTCGGTGCCGCTTTTCTGGGGGCAGCGTCTGCCGAACTTCGCCGATGCCACCGTCGATGGCGGCCGTTTCGAGCTGTACCGCGACGTGACCCGGGGCCCCGTCGTCATTCTGGCCAATCCGTCCCCCTGGGCGATGGGCACGGCGGTGGCGGCGGCCGGCGAGCTCGCCGACGGCGTCAACATCGTGGCCCTCGGTGACACCGGACCGACGGTCGAGGGCACGGATTCGGCGGTATGCCTGCGCGATCCCGAGGGCACACTGCGCCGGGCGCTGTTCGCCGGACGCGACGACCTTCAGGCGGCGATCGTCGCCGATCCGGATCAGCGGGGCGTCGACGCCTTCGCGATCGGCGACGATCTCGCCGACCGGCTGAGGGCCGCGCTCGCTCCTCTGCGCCGTCCACCGGCCGAGGAGCGGCGGACGGGCGTCCCCGTAATGGTTCTTCCGAACATCATCGACCCGGCCCTACGCACCCGCCTGATCGAGGCGTTCCATACCCGGAACGAGGAGGGCACGGTCAGCGTCACCCGCGAGGGCCGGCGGGCCGACTCCGTCGTGCCCACCATCAAGCGACGCCGCGACCTTACGCTGGAGCGCGGCGACCCGCTCTACACCGCGGTCCGCACGGCCGTCGCCGAGCGGCTGATGCCCGAGCTCTTCAAGGCATGGTGGGTCACGCATCTGCGCACCGAAGCGTTCTACGTCGCCAGCTACACCGCCGACCGTGGCGACTTCTTCGTCGCCCATCGCGACAACACCCTGCCCCACACCGCTGACCGCCGGGTCGCGGTCAGCATCGAGCTGAACGGCGACTACCGGGGTGGCGGGCTGGTGTTCCCGGAGTACAGCGACGACCGCTGGCGCGCGCCGGTCGGCGGTGGTGTCGCCTTCTCCTGCTCGCTGATGCACGAGGCCGTCGCCGTGGAGGAGGGGACGCGCTACGTGCTGCTCGCGTTCCTCGCCGCCGCCTGATCGGGCAGCCTCATCGGGTAACGTGATCGGTAGGCCTGTTCGGTAGGCGTGATCGGTAGGCTTGGCCAATCGCCGTGATAGCCGACGCAAGGCTTGCCGCACGGCCGCACCGCGCCATTTGGCATGGACGGCAACCGGCCGAGCCGGTCGAGACAACCATCGGAACACCAGGACCATGACCCTGCGCACGACCACATCCGTCCCCGGCGTTCCCGACCACCCGGTCGTCAAGCTCGGCCGCGTCGGCGTACTGCTCGTCAATCTCGGAACACCGGACTCGACCTCGATTCCCGATATCCGTCGATATCTCGCCCAGTTCCTGTCCGATCGCCGGGTCATCGAGGTCAATCCGATCCTCTGGAAGATCATCCTGCACGGCGTGATCCTGCGCACCCGGCCGCCGAAGACGGCGGAGGCGTATCGGGCGATCTGGATGACGGAAACCGACGAGTCGCCGCTTCGCCACTACACGAGGGCGGCGGCGGTTCGGTTGGACGAGCGGCTCGACCCGTCCGGCGCCGAGGTCGTGGTCGACTGGGCGATGCGCTACGGCACGCCGTCGATCGGCGAGCGGCTGCGCGCGTTGCAGGCGGAGGGGTGCGACCGCATCCTGATTGCGCCACTGTATCCGCAGTACGCCGCCTCGACCACGGGGACGGTGATCGACGAGGTGGCGCGCGAACTCCTGGCGCAGCGCTGGCAGCCGGCGGTCCGGACACTGCCCGCCTTTCACGACGATCCGGCCTATATCGAGGCGGTCGCGACCGGCATCGAGAAGCACCTCGACGCGCTGGACTGGGAACCGGAGGTGATCCTCGCCTCGTTCCACGGCCTGCCGAAGCGCTACCTCACCGCCGGCGACCCCTACCATTGCCATTGCGCCAAGACGGCCCGACTGCTGCGCGAACGCCTCGGCATGACGGAGGACCGGTTCCGGCTCACCTTCCAGTCGCGGTTTGGCCGCGAGGAATGGCTGAAGCCGTACACCGACGAGACGATCGAGGCGCTCGCCGGGAGCGGCATCAAGCGGCTGGCTGTGGTGACGCCTGGCTTCGTCGCCGATTGCGTCGAGACACTGGAGGAGATCGCCATGCAGGGCCGCGAGACCTTCGAGGAGGCCGGCGGCACCCATTTCTCGACGATCCCCTGCCTGAACGAGTCCGACGAGGCGATCGCCATGCTCGAGGCACTGACGACCCGCGAGCTCGCCGGCTGGTGGGCACCGGGCGCTGGACGTTAGGGCAAGCCACGATCGGATGGAGACACCCGGTCGTGTGATGTTTCTCTATTTTCAATACATTAAATCTTGATCGGGTTCGGGCCGGTCCTGATTGAACAGTGCCCGCCCTAAACGAACGCCACCGCGACCGAGTCCGGGTCGTCGACGCCGATCAGGGTGATCCGCGTTCCGCTGTCGAGACGGATGCGGACGTCGTCGCCCAGATCGATCCGCGATCCGACCGCCGTGCCGGCGGCGACCAGGATCTGATCGTGGGCGATGTCGAAGTCGGCAATGGTGTCCCGGTCCTCGTCCGCCGCCGCGTAGATGAAGAGGTCCGAGCCGAGCCCGCCGAACAGGACGTCGTCGCCGGCACCGCCCGACAGACGGTCGTCGTCCCGGCCGCCATACAGCGTGTCGTCGCCCGCCGACCCCCAGACCAGATCGTCGCCCTGGTTGCCGTAGACCACGTCATCGCCGCCCCCGCCGTCCAGGGTGTCGCGTCCGGTGGCGTAGATCACCTCACCGTCAATGATGGTGATGCCGACATCGCCATTGCGCCCACCGACGAGGATGTCGTCGTCAGGGCCGCCGAAAAGCGCGTCGTCGTCCCGGCCGCCATACAGCGTGTCCGCGCCGGCGCCGCCGGACAGGCTGTCGCGTCCGGTATTGCCGTAGGCGACGTCGTCGCCGGCGAGCAGCGCGAGAATGTCCCTGCCATCGAACCCGTACACGAGATCGTCGGCCGAACTGCCGGTCAGGGTGTCGTCTCCCACGCTGCCCGTCAGATCGTCGGTGCCGACGGTCACCGTGATCGACGTCGACGACAGGTCGCTCAGGGTCTGGAAGATGTCAGCCATGGGACCTCCCGGTGGATGGTATCCCTAGGTCGAACGCAAGAAACCCACCGATCCGTCGCAGCGGTCCGCGGCCGCGCGGTATCAGGCGGCCCGCGATATGGGGGCGACGACCCGGTTGCAACCGGCGAGGCGGGCTTCGGCCAACCGCTCGCCGGCGCGGGCGAGGCAGTCCTCCAGGTCGGGAATGCGGGTGCGTCCGGTCCGCCGGATGACATCGATGCCGATGCTGACCGTCACCGGGATCTCCCGTCCGTCCTCGGAGAAGAATCCGCTCGACTGGATGATCTTGCGCAGCCGTTCCCCGACGGCACGGACCGCCGCGAGCTCGATGTCGCAGTGCAGGACGGCGAAGGTCGTGGTGTCGACACGGCCGACGACGTCACTGCCCCGGACCACCCGCAGGAGCTGCTGGGCGACACCGCGGATCACCATGTCGCCGCAGTCCGGGCCACATCCGGCGAGGATCGCGTCGAAATGGTCGATCTCGATCACCGTCAGCGCCGACGCGCTGTTCAGGTGCATGCCGAGCCGGCTGCGTGCACGGTGCGCGAACCCGCCCCGCCCGATCAGGCCGGAAAGCGGATCCTCGTCCTCGATGCGCTCGGCCCTGTCGGCGGCGGTGGCGCGATACGCCCGATTGCTTGCTCCAGTTCTCATGCTCACCTGACGGTATGCATTCCCCTCGCACGAGACTATGCGGACCAATGGTGAAAAGTTCGTTTACAAACAGTTGCCTCTGCATCCACCGGTCTCACCGGCGCCTGCCGAAGCGCCGCGACCGCCTGCAGGCACGGGTCGGGTGGCGAGAAGGGTGACCAGGCACAGCAACAGAGGGGAGCAGGCGGGTTCCGCATAGCCAAGCCGGCGGCTAACGTGCGCCGATGACAGTCTCCACCGCGATCCCACCCTGGCTGCGCATCGCCCTCGGCGCCCAGGCCGGGCTGCTGGTCGGCATGGGTCTCGGCCGCTTCTCCTACACGCCGATGGTCCCGGCGCTGATCGGCTCCGGCGCCCTGTCCGAGGCCGAGGCTGGATATGTTGGTGCGATCAACCTCGGCGGCTACCTGATCGGAGGCCTGGCCGTTCCCTGGTTGCTGCGTCGCCGCGACCGGGTGACGTTGCTGCGGGCAAGCCTGGTCGTCTCCGCCCTCGCCCTGCTGGCCTGCGTCATCTTCGACGGCTTTCTCTGGCTGGCGGTCTGGCGCGGCGTGCTCGGGGTCGCGGTGGCGATCATCATGATCCTCGGCGTCTCGAGCGTGACGGCCACCGCCCCGCCGGGCCGCACAGGGACCGCCGCCGCAATCGCCTATGCCGGGGTCGGACTCGGCATCCTCCTGGCGGCGGCCGGTCTGCCCTGGCTGCTCTCGCTCGGCGTGATCTGGGCCTGGGGCGGCGCGGCCGCGATCGGCGCGATCGGCATGGTTCTCGGCCTCTGGGCCTGGTCGGGACCCGCGGCAGAGGCGTCGCGGGCGATTCCGCCACCGCCGGAGAAGATGCACGCGCTGCGCGGCGACGGCCTGCGTCTGGTGCTGGCCCAGGGGCTGTTCGCCGTCGGCCTGGTTCCGCATTCGATCTATTGGGTCGACTATCTGGTGCGCGACCTCGCGTGGCCGGTCGGCGCGGCGGGCGGACAGTGGATGCTGTTCGGCGCCGCCGCGATCGGCGGGACGCTGATCTGGGGCCGGGTCGCCGACCGGGTCGGGTTCCGGCCGGCCCTGGTCGCCGTCTACCTCAGCCTTGCCGCCGGCGCCGCGCTTCCGGTCCTCGTCCCCGGGCCGACCACGGTATTCGCCTCCAGCCTTCTGGTCGGCGCCCAGCCGGGCCTGACCGCGATCATCGCCGGTCAGGCCCAGCGGGTGATGGGATCGGGGTCGATGCTGGGTCTGTGGCGCTGGATGGTGCTGTCGGTGGGGGCCGCCCAACTCGCCGGCGGCTACGGCCTGGTGGCGCTGTTCAACGCCACCGGTTCCTATCTCGCCGTGTTCCTGACCGGCGCCGGCGCATTCGCCGCCGGCGCCGTGCTGGTCGCCGGTCTATCGTCGTCGGCAGACAGAAGGCCGGAAGACGCGGAAGACCGGATCGCTTCGACCTGACCCGCAATCGCCCTCTAAGGCATTAAAAACAGAGCAAATTCACACGATCAGATGTTTCCATCTGATCCTGATTTTCTCTAGGCGGCGAAGGCGCTCCGCGCGCCACCGCTCTTCTGGGTCTTGAAGATCGAACCGGACTCCGGTGCCGGCGGCAGCGGCATGCGGATCGGCACCGCTTCCATGCGCGGCTGCATCGTCAGACCGCCGGTGATGATCCGGTTCTGCAGGTCGGCATAGAACGCGCGCTGGCCGAGGCTGTGGATGTAGGACCCGGCCCCCAGGATCGGCCACGCGTCGGCGGCATGGCACTCGTAGAACAGGATCAGCCGGTTGCGGTCGCTGACGTTCGGCGCCGAGCCGTGCAGGGTCCGGGCGTGGTGAACGGTCATCGAGCCGGCCTTGCCGGTCAGGGTGACGGCCCTGTCCAGGTGGAAGTCGGGGTCCGACGGATCCACCGCGCCGCAGAACACACCGTCGGCATTGGTGTGGGCCAGAACCGGACCCTTGTGGCTACCGGGAACGACCTTCAGCGGCCCGTTGTCCTCCTCCACATCCTCCAGCATCAGCCCGAAGGCCAGCATGGAGTCGTTGGTGTGCGGATAGAACGCCCAGTCCTGGTGCCACTCAACCGCCTGGCCACCGCCCGGCGCCTTGGTGTTCAGCTTGCTGGTCTGGATCAGCGTGTCCGGTCCGAGCAGGTCGCCCAGCACGCCGGTCATCGGCGAGTTGCGGAGCACGTCCCAGAACAGCGGGTGCTGCTTGTGCGGCAGCTTGATGCGGGTCAGGCGCGGCGTCTCCGGCCCGTGACCGTCATCGAGGTCGAACCGGTCGTCGCTTTCAGTCACCGTCCGCGACTCGTCGATCAGCGCGTAGGTCACCGCCCGCAGCGCGTCGAGCTGCTCAGGCGTGACAGCGTCCTCCACCATCAGATAGCCGTTCTCGTTGTAGAATTCGATCTGGTCGCGCGACAGCATGGCGGTTCTCCCTGTTGTTATGTTACCGATAACATTCACCCGTCGCCTCGTCAATGACATCGATATCATCTATACCCTGCCGTCGAATGGAGGGCCTGATGACGGATGCGGGCAGCGGCTGGGTCACCATGGGCGACGTGGCAGAGCGGGCCGGAGTGTCGAAGATCACCGTCTCGCGGGTGCTAAGGGCGCCGGAGAAGGTGCGCGAGGAGACCCGGGAGCGGGTCCGCGCCGCCATCGCCGAGCTCGGCTACGTCCCCGACGAAGCGGCGGGTGGCCTGTCGTCGCGGCGCAGCCGCATCGTCGGCGCGGTGATCTCCACGCTGGCCGGCTCCACCTTCGCCTCCACGGTCGACGGCCTCGGCGCCCGCCTGCGACAGGACGGCCACCAGCTTCTGCTCGCCGGAACGGACTATTCCGCCGCCAAGGAGGCCGAAGCGGTGGCCGCCATCCTCGGCCGTCGTCCGGAAGGCCTGGTTCTCACCAGCACGGCCCATACCGACGACGCGCGCCGCACCCTGGCCGCCAGCCGGGTGCCGGTCGTCGAGATCTGGGAACTTCCCGCCGACCCGATCGGCTATGCGGTCGGCTTCTCGAACCGGGACGCCGGTGCGACCATGGCCCGACACCTGCTCGATGCCGGCCGCCGGCGCCCCGCCTTCATCGGTTCCGGCGGGGAGGGCGACCGGCGCGGCAGGCTGCGCTACGAGGGGTTCGCCGCCATACTCGCCGAGAGCGGCATTGCCGAGGCCCGGGCGGTCACGCCGTCCGCCGGCACGCACACCGCCCGCGGCGCGCGCGGGCTCGCCACCGTGCTGGAGCGGTGGCCCGACACCGACTCCGTGTTCTGCGCCAGCGACGCCCTGGCACTCGGCGCCCTGAGCGAGGCGCGGCGACGCGGCCTCGCGGTCCCGGACGACATCGCCGTCGCCGGGTTCGGCGACTTCGAGTTCGCCGGGCCGTTCGGTCTGGACCTGACGACGGTTCGAATTCCCGCCGCGGAGATCGGCGAGACCGCGGCCCGCCTGATTCTCGACGTGAACGCCGGGACGCCTCCCCGGGACGTCACGGTCGATCTCGGGTTCGAGCTCGTCGTCCGGTCGACCGCCTGACGCCATGCCTGCCCACCGTTGATCGAGGTCAACGCACGGTCGCGATCGCCCTGATAGAAAGCGGGGAAACATCAGAGGAGGAGCGACCATGACAACCAAGATCCTTGTCCCCGTCGACCTGGAACACGCTGACAAGCTCACCAAGGCGATCGGAGTCGCGTCGTCCATTGCCAAGGCCGAACAGGCAGAGCTCTGCTTCCTCGGCGTCACCGGCACCACGCCGTCGGGGATCGCGCCGACCCCCGAGGCCTTCGCCGCCAAGCTGGAGAGTTTCGCCGCGGACCAGGGACGCACACGCGGCATCGCAACCTCGGCCCGGGCGGTGACCGCCCACGACACGACCGCCGAACTGGCCCGGACGATCCTGGCCGGTGCCAAGGAGACCGGGGCCGACCTGATCGTCATGGCCTCCCACGTGCCGGGAGTGGCGGAGCATGTGTTCGCCACCCATGCCGGCTATGTGGCCAACCATGCGCCCGTTTCGGTCTACGTGGTGCGCTGAGGCGGGTCAGCCCGGCACCCGCGTGGCGGATCGGATGCGGTGCCGCATGTCGGGGCGGGACAGCGTCGCGAGGACGCGCTAGGTTTGGCGAAAACCAACCCTGGAAACGCCTTCAGATGCTGTCAAACATCGTGTCGTACCGGCGTGCGAGCGCCGAGCGCGGTCGGCGCGCGCCCTCATGACCGAATGGCGGGCGGAGGACCGCCGCGCCCTGAGGCGGATCCTGATCCTGCTCGGGCTGTTCTTCGTCTTCGTGCAGATCAACCGCTCGGCGGGCGGCGTCCTGGCGAACCATCTGGGCACCCACCGGGGCCTGTCGTCGACCGATATCGGCACGGTGATGGGCGCGATGTTCTTCGCATCCGCCGCCGTGCAGCTTCCCACCGGCCTGCTGTTCGACCGGATCGGCGCCAAGCGGACCCTGGTCGCCATGGGACTGGTGGCGATCGCCGGAATCGTCCTGTTCGCCGTCGCCGAGGAGACCTGGGCCCTGATGGCCGGGCGCCTGGCTATCGGCATCGGCCATGGCGGCGTCATCACCGCGGTCTATCTGATCGCCATGGGATGGGCACCGGCCGACCGGGTGGCCCAGGCGACGGCGAGCCTGGTCGGCATCGCCGGCGGCATCGGCGGGGTGCTGGCGACGGCGCCGCTGGAGTACCTGCTGTCGGAGGTGGGCCTGACCGCGACCTTCCTGACCCTGGCTGCGATCACCCTCGTTCTCACGTTCGTCATCCAGCTCACGGTGCATGACGGACCCGCCTCCGGCGGTCCGAAGCGCGACCCCGAGACGTTCGCCCAGTCGATCGCCGGGTTGTGGGAGGTGGTCCGCATGCCGGAGCTGCGGCGGATCTACGTCATGGGCTTCTGCTTCACCGCCCCGTTCATGACCATCGGCGGCCTGTGGGCCGGTCCGTATTTCACCGACGTCCAGGGCCTGAGCCACGAACGGGCGTCGATCGCCCTGCTCATCATGGTGGTCGCCCTGCATGTCGGTACGTTCGCCTACGGCCCGCTGGAGCGGATCGCCCGATCGCGGCGGCGCCTGATCCTCAGCGCCGTGACGCTGGAGGTCGCCTGCCTGGGCGTGCTGGCGATCTGGCCGGCGGCGCCCATGGTCGTTGCCGGACCGATCCTGTTCGTCTTCGGCTGCGTCGCGCCGTTCTTCGTCGTGCTGGCGAGCCATGCCCGCGGCTTCGTGCCGGCGCACCGCGCCGGGCGGGCGATCACCACGATCAACCTGGCGGGACTGACCGGCGTGTTCGTCCTGCAGACGGCAACCGGCGCTGCCATTGACTGGGTCAGGGCGACCGGCGGCGCGGACGAGACCGGCTACCGGATCGTGTTCGCCCTGGTCATCGCCGCCCTCACGGTCTCCGCCCTGCTCTATGCCGGCCAGCCGGAGAAGCCGCGGGACGCCTGAACCGCTTAGCCGCCGGCGCGAACCTGCTCGACCATGTCGGCGAGCTGTTCCTTCGACACCGCGCCGGGGATCACCTGATCGCCGAGGGTGAAGGCGGGCGTACCCTGGATGTTCAGCGCCTGGGCGATCTTGTAGGCCTTCTGGATCTGGGTCTGCAGCGCGGGATCGGCCATGTCGGCCTTCAGCTTGGCCACGTCGAGCCCGACCTCGAGGGCGACCTGCAGGATCGCCTCGGTGCCGAGCCGGCCGCGCAGGCTGAGCAGTGCGGTGTGGAAGGCCTCGTACCGGCCCTGCCGCTCGGCCGCGAGGGAGGCGAGCGCCGCCGTCTCTGAGGCCGGCCCCAGTATCGGGAACTCCTTGAGCACCAGACGGATATTCCCGTCCTCGCGCACCAGGTCGAACAGCGGCTTCAGCATCGTCTTGCAGTAGCCGCACTGGTAGTCGAAGAACTCGACGATCGTGACGTCGCCGTCTGGATTGCCGAGGACCGGATCGCCCGGATCGCGCTCCAGCGCCTCGCGGTGATCGGCCAGCGCCTGCTGCGCCGCCTGGTTCTTCTCCGCCTCCTCCCGGGCCTGCATGATGGCCACGCTCTCGAGAATGATCTGCGGGTTCTGCAGGATGTAGTCGCGCACCAGTGCCTCGATCTCGGCCTTGCGAGCCGGCGAGAGCGGCTCATCGTGAGCGGCGGCCGGGGCGACGGACAGTCCGGCTGCGAGCAGGGCGACGGCGGTGGCGCGAAGCATCGAATTCTCCAAGGACCATGGGATCGGCGCATCCTGGAACAGCGGCAGGCCGGCGTCCACCGGCGCGGCCGCGCCCAGGCATCACGGTGACGTCATTTCCGGCGCTGTGCCGCCCGTTCGCGCTTTGCCAGTTCCTCGATGTCGAGCGCGCGGAGCATCGCCGGCGTGCCGGACTGCAGCATCGACTGCGCCCGCTTGGCCTGGATCTCCGCATTCTCCCACTGGCTCTGGCGTACCGCCTCCTCGGCCAGCGCCAGCGCCGCCTGGCCGATATCGCCGAGCCGCCCCTGCGCGGTGGCGAGCTGTCGCCAGAAGAACGGCCAGGCGGATTCCGACCGCCTCGCGTTCTGCAGATGTTCGAGCGCCTCACGGTCGGCTGCCGGGTCGTTCTTGGCCAGCAGGGCTTGCGCCAGCGACACCTCGATCAGGCCGGCGTCGGGAGCCAGTTCCCGCGCCTTCTTCATCGGCGGAATGGCGGCGTCGATCTGCCCGGACTCGAACAGCAACTGGCCCTCGAGCTCGTGCAGGAACGGATCCTGGGGAAAATCGGCGACCAGGCCCCGTGTGAGTTCGATCGCCTTGGGGTAGTCCGGCACCTCCCGATAGGCGATGGCGCGGGCCAGCCGCGCCGGCAGGCCGGTTTCGGTCTCCGGATACTTGCGGAAGGTGAGGGAGGGCGAGCGGATGAACCCGTGCAGCTTGGCTACCACCCGGTCGAACCGCGCCACCTGCTCCGGCGGGGCAGGCTGGTCGGCGAACCTCGACTTCTGGACATGCGCCTCGACGGTGTTCAGGCGCTCGCGGGTGAAGGGGTGCGTGGACAGGTAGGGCGACTGCCGCGACGGCGAGAGCAGCTCCTGCGCCGCCAGTTCCTCGAAGAACCGCGCCAGGCCGCTGGCCGACTGCCCGGTGGCGTCGAGGAACCGCAGGGCCGCCTGGTCGGCGGCCGATTCCTGGGCCCGGCTGTACTGCAGGAAGCTGCGCGTCGCGGCCGACTGTCCGCCGAGGGCGATTGCCGCGCCGGCATCGGCCCGCCCGGTGGCGACCGCCGTCGCCACGCCGACGATGGCCGAGAGCAGCGCCGTGCTGGACGCGCTGGCGATGGCGTCGGAGGTCCGGGCCAGGTGGCCGCCGGCGATGTGACCCGTCTCGTGCGCCACCACGCCGATCAGTTCCAGCGGCGATCGCATCGCCATCATCAGGCCGGTGTTCAGAAACAGGTTCTGGCCGCCCGCCACGAAGGCGTTCAGGCTGTCGTCGTTGATGATATAGATCGACACCGCCTCGGGGTTCAGGCCGGCCGCCTGGAACAGTGGCGTGGCCAGATCGCGGATGGTAGCTTCGATTTCCGCGTCCCGAATGAGGCTGCGCTTCTGGGCGTTCGCGCCCGAGGCCAGGGACAGAACCAGACATGCGGCGGTCGCAGCCGCGAGCACCCACCGCCCCGGTCCAATGATGAATCGCATCACGCCAGCGCCCATTCCCGATCGTTTCCGCCCGAAGACACCCTATCGACCCGTCGCCCACCGCGAAAGGGACAGGGAGATGAAACGTGCGAGACCGCTGTTTCCGGCACTCAGTACGCTGATTTTCGCGGGCCTGCTCGCGGCCTGCGCGTCGGATACCGTCGACCTGTCGGAGGGCTTCTATGGTACGGTCGTCGTCGAGGAACCCCGCGCCGCCCTTCTGGCCCGCGACGTTCTGGTGGACGGCGGCTCCGCCGCCGACGCCGCGGTCACCGCCTTCTTCGCCCTGACGGCCACCCTTCCGTCGTCGGTGGGGCTGACCGCAACCGGCGCCTGCCTGATTCACGACCCGGCGACCAAGTCCTTCCAGCGCCTCGAGTTCCTGCCGCGGCCCGCGGCCGACGGTCCGGGGGCGACGGCACTGCCGGTCGCTCCGCGGGCGATGTTCGCCCTGCACGCCCGCCACGGCCGAAAACCGTTCGGCGAGCTGATCATTCAGGGAGAGCGCATCGCCCGCTTCGGCGCCCCGGTGAGCCGTGCCCTGGCCCGCGAGCTTGCCGACGACAGTGCGGCGGTGGCCGGCGACGCGGCCGCGGCCGCCGTGTACCGCCCCGGCGGCGTCCCGCTCGCCCAGGGCGCCACCTTGAGCCAGGTCGAACTCGCCGCCACCCTCGCCCGCCTGCGCGCGGAAGGGGCCGGGTCGCTGTATTCCGGGTCCCTGTCCCGCGACTTCATCGCCGGCGCGGCCGCCGTAGGCTACGCCGTCGACGTCGAACGGCTGCGCAGCACCCTGCCGACCTGGGCGCCGGTGACGCAGGTGGCCTACGACAACCATTTCTGGGCCATGGCCGCGCCGGACGGGCGTGACATCCGTCTGGCCGAGGCGACGCTCGGTCTGATCCTGGACGGGGCCGACTGGTCGGCCGGCGGCGAGGATGACCGCGCCCACCTGCTGGCCGAGGCACTGGTCGGCGCGACCCTGCTGTCCGGTCGCGACACGCCCCTGAGCGAAGACGTTCTCGAACAGGCCATGGGACGCTTCGCATCGGACCGGCGTGGGATGAGCCCGCCGCTGCCGCGCCTGGCCGCGACGTTGGGAACCGGCGCTGAGCGGAAGTCGGGCGCGACCGCGTTCTTCGCCGTCGATCGCAGCGGCCTCGCCGTCGGGTGCGCCGTTGGCCTCGGGGCGCCGTTCGGCACCGGCCGCATGATCCCCGGCCTCGGGGTGTTCCCGGTGTCGGCGGAGGCGCCGGCGCAGGACGGTCCGGGCGCCTTCGCGCTGATGGTGGCCAACGTCAACACCGGGCAGTTCCACATGGCCGCATCCGGCGCCGGCGGGCGGCGCGCGCTCTCGGCGGTGGTCGCCACGGCACTCGACCACTGGGAGGATCGCATCCAGATCGAGGAGGCGCCGGGTCGGCCGCGCAGCCACTTCGCCGGCGGCGCCAACGTCCTGTTCGTCGAACCGGAGACGGCAGCGGACACGGTCGAGGGTCTGCGCCGCCGGGGCTACACGGTCGCCCAGGCGCCGGGCATCGGGACGGCCAGCCTGTTCCGCTGCGTCGAGGGCCTGCCGCGCCGCGAGATCCGCTGCGGTATTGGCCAGGACCCCCGGAGCACCGGGCTGACCTTCTTCGAATTCGGAGGGTGAGGACGTGATCGGACCGGCTTCGCGCGGGAATGTCGACCCGTTCATCGTGATGCAGGTGATGACCGCCGCCGCCGAGCGCGAGGCCGCCGGCGGCGACGTTCTCCACCTGGAGGTCGGTCAGCCGTCGACCCCCGCCCCCCGCGGGGTTCTGGATGCCGCCCGCACGGCCCTCGACACCGACAAGGTCGGCTATACCCTGGCCCTCGGGCTGCCCTCGCTTCGCGAGCGGATCGCCGCCCATTACCGCGCCTGGTACGGCGTCGAGGTCCCGATCGAGCGGATCGCCGTCACAACGGGGTCGTCCGGCGGTTTCACGCTGGCCTTCCTGGCGGCGTTCGAGCACGGCGCCCGGGTCGCCCTCGCCTCGCCCGGGTATCCGGCCTACCGCAACATCCTCAAGGCGCTCGGCGTCGAGGTGGTCGACCTGCTGACCGAGGCGTCCGACCGGTTTCAGCCGACCGTCGCCCGTCTGGATCAGGCCGGCCCGCTCGACGGGGTGATCGTCGCCAGCCCTTCGAACCCGACCGGAACCATGCTCGACGAGGCCGGCATGGCCGCGATCACCGGCTGGTGCCGGGCCAACGACGCTCGGCTGATCTCAGACGAGATCTATCACGGCATCGCCTTCGGCCGACGCTCGGTCTCGGCGCTGGAGAGCGATCCGGACTCCCTGGTGATCAACAGCTTCTCGAAGTATTTCTCGATGACCGGTTGGCGGATCGGCTGGATGGTGGTGCCGCCGGACCTGACCGGCGCGGTCGAGCGACTGGCGCAGAACTTCTTCATCTCCGCCCCGACCCTGTCGCAGATCGCCGCCACCGCCGCCTTCGACTGCCTCGACGAGACCGAGGCCAATGTTGCGCGCTACGCCCGCAACCGCGAGATCCTGCTGAACGAGCTTCCGGCCGCCGGTCTCGACGACCTCGCGCCCGCCGACGGAGCGTTCTACGTCTACGCCAACGTCGCCCAGCACACCAACGACAGCGTTGAATTCTGCCGGCGGATGCTGGCGGAGATCGGCATCGCCTGCACGCCGGGGATCGACTTCGACCCCTCGCGCGGTCGCACCAGCATCCGCTTCTCCTTCGCCGGCGCCGGCGAGGACATGGCGGAAGCGTGCCGTCGGCTGAAGGCTTGGCTGTAGGCGGACCCGTCCGCCCCCTGAACCGCCCTCTAAGACATTAGAGAGACAGCGAATTCGCACGATCAGATGCCTCCATCTGATCGTGCTCTTCTTTTGAGCGCGATCGGTTCAGATCGAATCGATCTGAACCGTGAATCGCCCTCTAACCCATTAAAGATAGAGCAAATTCACACGATCGGATGTTTCCATCTGATCGTGATTTGCTCTAGGCGAACCCGGGGCGAGGGTTCGGATCTAAGGGCAGAGTGACGTCCCGGAACGGCGCCGGATCAGCGCCGCCACCAGCCCTTGCGCGGCTTCTCCACCGGCTTGTCCAGGGTGCGGACCTCGATCGGCGTCGAGCTCAGATTCCGCTCGGCCGCGCTGTCCTCGCCGACGGTCTGATCCTCTCCGACCTCGCCGCTGATCGCCTCCTCGGACGACGCCGCGTTCTCGTCGCCGTCGGACTCGGAGGCCTCAGCCGCTTGCGTCTCGGATTCCGCCGGAGCCGGCTCGTCGATGGCCTCCTTGGCGTCGGAAGGCTCCGCAGCGGCGGCATCCAATTCGGACGCCTCCGAGACCGCCACCTCTGCGACCGCCACATCTGCTACCGCCACCTCTGGCGCGCTATCCGCTTCCGCGGGTTCCGCGACGGCGGGAGCGTCCGTCGGAGCTTCGGCGGAGCTCGCCACGGCCTCGACGGTCTCCGCCTCCGGCTCTTCCTTCTTGCGGCGCCGGCGCGGCCGCTTGGCCGCCGGCTTCTTCGCCGGCTCCTCGCCGTCACCGGCGTCCGCATCGGCGCCCTTGGCGTCCCCGGCAGGGGTCTCCACCTCCGACGTCTCCGCGGCCGGAGCCACCGGATCCTGTTCCTCGGTCCCGGGCGACTCAGCCTTCACCTCGGCGGTTGTGGCTTCGGCGGCCGCGGCAGCGGTCACTGGAGCAGCCTCGTCAGCGTCGGTGGCCGGCGCCTCGGCGTCATCCGCGTCGGACTCGCCATCGGCATCCGTCTCGCCGTCGGCGTCCGCCCCCTCTTCGCCCTCGACTCCATCCTCGCCATCGCGACGGCGTCGCGACCGACGGCGGCCGCCACGGCGGCCACGGCGGCGCCGCTTGCGTGCCTCAGCGGACTCGTCATCCTCCGCATCGCCGCGATCTTCCTCGTCGGCGGCGGTGTCCTCGCCGGCGGCATCGTCGCCATCGGAGTCCTCGTCACCGTTCTCGGCCTTGTCGGCCGCCTCGTCGGCCCGGTCCTCCGGGCGGCGGCGACCGCCACGGCGGCGGCGGCGCGAGCGGCCACGACCCCGGCGCTCCTCCTGCTCGTCCCGGGTGTCGACCTCATCCTCGTCCTCGTCGACGATGTCGGCGTCGTCCTCCTCGATCTCGACCATGCCTGCCGAACTCGCGGCAATGGCGGTCTGGAACGCCGCGCGCTCATCCGCCGTCTTCGGGCGCAGGCGCTCCAGCCGATGGTCCGGCGGGACCAGGCTGTCGTCCTGCTCAAGCAGAACCCGTGTGCCGTATCGCGCCTCGATCTCGGCCAGCCGGTCGCGCTTGTGGTTGAGGATGTACAGGGCGACCTGAGCCGGGATGTGAACCGCGATCTCGGCCGCGCGGTTGCGCAGTCCCTCTTCCTCAATGACCCGCAGGATGTGCAGCGCGGTGCTGTCGATGGAGCGGATGTAGCCCGACCCCTTACAGTGCGGACACACCTGGGTGCTGGCCTCCACCAGGGACGGCCGCAGGCGCTGGCGCGACAGTTCCATCAGGCCGAAATGGCTGATCCGGCCGATCTGTATGCGCGCCCGGTCCGACTTCATCGCCTCCTTCATGCGGCGCTCGACCGCATGCTGGTTGCGCGACTCCTCCATGTCGATGAAGTCGATCACCACCAGGCCGGCGAGGTCGCGCAGGCGCAACTGGCGGGCGACCTCGTCCGCCGCCTCCAGGTTGGTCTTGAGCGCGGTCTCCTCGATGTTCCGCTCCGAGGTGGAGCGGCCGGAGTTCACGTCGATCGCGACCAGCGCCTCGGTCTGGTTCATGACGATGTAGCCGCCCGACTTCAGCTCCACCACCGGGCTGTGGATGGCATCGAGCTGGCTCTCCACCTGGTAGCGGTGGAGCAGCGGAACATGGGTGTCCTTGTAACGCTTGACCCGCTTGGCGTGGCTCGGGATCAGCGTCTTCATGAAGTCCTTAGCGATGCGGTATCCGTCATCGCCGTCGACCAGCACCTCGTCCAGGTCGCGCGTGTAGAGGTCGCGGATCGACCGTTTGATGAGGTTGGCTTCCTCGTAGATCAGACAGGGTGCCGTGCTGTCGAGCGTGGTCTGGCGGATCTCGTCCCACAGGCGCAGCAGGTACTCGTAGTCGCGCTTGATCTCGGCCTTGGTGCGCTGCGAGCCGGCGGTGCGCACGATGACCGCCATGCCTTCCGGCACGTCCAGGCCCTCGACGATCTGCTTCAGGCGCTTGCGGTCGCCCACATGGGTGATCTTGCGGCTGACGCCGCCGCCGCGCGCGGTGTTCGGCATCAGCACGCAGTAGCGGCCGGCCAGCGACAGGTAGGTGGTCAGCGCGGCCCCTTTGTTGCCCCGCTCCTCCTTGACGACCTGCACCAGCATGATCTGGCGCCGGGCCACGACCTCCTGGATCTTGTAGCGGCGGTTCGACGGCTTGCGGCGCCGACGCACCTCCTCGATGGCGTCGCCGCCAACGGTCTCCGGCTTGGCGCTCTTGCGGGTCTGCACGCTGACGTCGGCGGCCCTGGCCGGAGCCTCGTCGCCGGAGTCGTCGTCGCTGGAGTCATCGTCGCCGGATTCGGCGTCTGCGGTCCCGCCGTCGCCGGCCCCGGACGTCGTCTCGCCGTCGGCATCATCCTCCGCCGACGCCGCATCGGACTCGTCGCCATTATCCGCGGTGGTGTCATCTGCGGCGCCATCGGCCGAGTCGTCGTCGGACTCCGTGTCGGAGTCGTCGTCCTCGTCGTCCATCGCCTCGGCCCGCTCCTCGCGGAGCAGCGCCTCGCGATCCTCGATCGGAATCCGGTAATAGTCGGGATGGATCTCGGAAAACGCCAGAAAGCCATGGCGATTGCCGCCATACTCGACGAACGCGGCCTGCAGCGAGGGCTCAACCCGGGTCACCCGGGCGAGGTAGATGTTCCCCTTAAGCTGCTTCTTGGCGGCGGTCTCGAAGTCGAAGTCGTCGAGCTTGTTGCCGTCGACCACCACGACCCGGGTCTCCTCCGGGTGGGTGGCATCGATGAGCATACGCTTGGTCATGTGTCGGTATCTCCGTGTCGCGCCGCGACGACCGCGAGGATCGCTCCGGCCCCGCGCGGTCGGCGACGCGGATCGGCGTCGGCCCAGGCGCGATGTGTGGCAGCGCGGATTGTGACGTCGGCATGCCCTCGGCACACCGGATGTGGTCGACGGAACAGGTGACGGCGGAATCGGTCACGGCACGTCCATGCCTTCTCGCCCCGTGGGCGGGAGGAACTCGACATGCCGCGGGCGACGCATCTGTCGCCGTCGCCGGACTGTTCCAGATTGCAGGTCTCACGTCGGTCGGTCCTGCGCGGAACCGGGAACAGCGATTCGCCCCGGCCCGAAATCAATAAAAGTCTCGCTGTCCCCGCAACCCCTTGGGCCAAAACGGCGCGCGCGAACCCGCACACGGTCTTCGAGGACGAATGCACCATACTGATCCGGGAGCCTACTAACAATGCAAAACTTCACGGGTTTTCGAAACGCCCACCGCTTGCGGAGTCCGCAGACGGAAATTGAGGTTCGACTGGAATAACCCAAAGTAGCTTCATGAAAATAATCATGAATCTTGCCGTCGGGAGCCCCTGAAGCTAGAGTGGGGCGTCTTGCAACCGTCTGGGGGACAGGGAATGGCGTGTCACGCGACCGCGGCCCGGATCGGGCCGACGCTTCTCGGCGTCGCGCGCTGTGTCCTGCTGCTGGCGGCGACATGGGCGACCGCCCTCGCCGGCACGCTCGCCGTGGCCGGACAGGCCGTCGCCGACGACGCCACCGTGGTCTCCAACCTCCGCGTCGGCAGCCATCCGGACAAGGTCCGTATCGTTCTCGACATGGACCGGCGGGTCGAATTCTCGATCTTCCTGCTGCCGGACCCGTATCGGGTCGTGGTCGACATTCCGGAGGTGTCGTTCCGCCTCCCCGCGACCGCCGCCTCGCAGACGGTCGGTCCGGTGGCCGGCTGGCGCTACGGGCAGTTCCGGCCCGGCACCTCGCGGGTGGTGATCGACGCGGCCGAGCCGGTCGCGGTGAAGTCCGCCTTCATCCTGCCGCCGTCGGGTGCCCAGCAGCACCGGCTGGTGATCGACCTGACGCCAAGTGCGCGCGACACTTTCCTCGCCGACTCCGAGGCGTCGATCAAACGGCACATGGCGCTCAGCGCGCCGCGCCTGAGCACACCGCCGGCTGCCCCGGCGCCACTGCCGGAATCCGACGACCGCATGACCATCGTCATCGATGCCGGCCATGGGGGCGTGGATCCCGGCGCGATCGGCCATGATGGGGTGTACGAGAAGGAGATCGTGCTGGCCGCCGCCAGGGAACTGAAGGCGGCGCTGGAGAAGACCGGGCGCTACAAGGCGGTCCTGACCCGCGAGGGCGACAGCTTCATCCGCCTGCGGGAACGGATCGCCATCGCCCGCCGCGTCGATGCCGACATGTTCATCTCGCTCCACGCCGACTCGATCGGCGACAAGTCGCTGCGCGGCCTGTCAGTCTATACCCTGTCGGAAACCGCGTCCGACAAGGAGGCGGAGGCGCTGGCGGCCAGCGAGAACAAGGCCGACATCATCGCCGGCATCGACTTCTCGCACCAGGAACCTGAGGTCACCAACATCCTGATCGACCTCGCCCAGCGCCGCACCATGAACTACTCGGCCCGGCTGGCCGGCTACGTGGTGCACGAGATGGAGGGTGAGACCAAGTTGCTCGGCCGCCCGCACCGCTTCGCCGGTTTCGCGGTCCTCAAGGCGCCGGACGTTCCCTCGGTCCTGGTCGAACTCGGCTTCCTGTCGAACCGGGAGGACAGCACCCGCCTGCAGAACCCGAGCTTCCGGCGCAAGGTCGCCGCCGGGTTCACCCGGGCGATCGACCGCTATTTCCAGGGCGTCCAGGCGGCATTCCGGTAGTCGCTCCCGGCGTCGCCTGGAGAGAACCACGATCAGATGGAAACATCTGATCGTGTGAATTTGCGCTATCTTTAGTGGCTTAGAGAGCGGCTGACGCTCTACCCCTTCAGCACACCCCGGTTGATCTGGTCCTGCTCGATGCTCTCGAACAGCGCCTTGAAGTTGCCCTCGCCGAAGCCTTCGTCCCCCTTGCGCTGGATCAGTTCGAAGAAGATCGGGCCGATCACCGTGTTGGTGAAGATCTGCAGCAGCAGGCCGCCATCCTCCGTCGGAGCGCCGTCGATCAGGATCCCGCGCGACCGGAGCGCGTCCAGGTCCTCGCCATGGTTCGGCAGGCGCCCGTCCAGCATGTCGTAGTAGGTGGCCGGCGGCGGCGCCATGAACTGCATGCCGAGGCCGCGCAGGCCGTCGACGGTGGCATGGATGTCGTCGGTGCCCATGGCGATGTGCTGGATGCCCTCGCCCTTGTACTGGTCGAGATATTCGGCGATCTGGCTCTTGTCGTCGGCGCTCTCGTTGATCGGAATGCGGATCTTGCCGCAGGGGCTGGTCATCGCCCGCGACTTCAGGCCGGTCAGCTTGCCTTCGATGTCGAAGTAACGGATCTCCTTGAAATTAAAGAGCGTCTCGTAGAACTCCGCCCAGACATCCATGCGGCCCATGTGCACGTTGTGGGTCAGGTGGTCGATATAGGTGAGGCCGACGCCCGCCGGTGCCTGCTCCTCGCCCTCGATCGGCACGAAGTCGACGTCGTAGATCGTGCGCTCGCCGTAGCGGTCGACCAGGTAGATCAGGCTGTCGCCGATGCCGTGGATCGCCGGGATGTTGAGTTCCATCGGCCCGACCTTGCCCTCGAACGGCCTCGCCCCCAGCTTCACCGCGCGCTCGAAGGCGGCGGCGGCGTTCTTCACCCGGAAGGCGATGGCGCAGCAGGAGGGACCGTGCACCTTGGCGAAGGCCTGGGCGAAGCTGTCCGGCTCGCCGTTGACGATGAAGTTCACCCCACCCTGGCGGTACAGGGTGACGTTCTTCGAACGGTGCCTGGCGACGGCGCGGAAGCCCATGGCGGTGAACAGCTTCTCCAAATCGGCGGTATCCGGCGCCGTGTACTCCACGAACTCGAAACCGTCGGTCGCCATCGGGTTCTCGGGCGTGCCTTGAGGGACCGGGGGAAGCGTCGTCGATGCCATGGGAACCTCCTTGTGAGCGCGCTCGCGGTGGCGCGGCAAATCATGTTAGTTTCATCTGTAACCGATTTTCAAAATGGTTTCAAATGAAACAAACGGACGACCTGATCCTGCTGGAGAGCTTCCTGCCCTACCGCCTGGCGGTGCTGGCGAACACGGTGTCGAAGGGGATTGCCCGGCTCTATGCCGACCGGTTCGGGATCACGATTCCCGAGTGGCGGGTGCTGGCGATCCTGGGCGCCTTCGGGCCGGCCACCGCGTCGGAGATCCAGGGCCGTTCGGCCATGGATAAGGTCCAGGTCAGCCGGGCGATCGCACGCATGCTGGACGCCGGGCTGATCGACCGCACGGTGAACGCGACGGACCGGCGGCGGCAGACCATCGCAATGACGGCCGAGGGGGAACGGGTCTACGGCGAGATCGTCCCCCTCGCCCGCGCCCGCGAAGCGGCGTTGCTCGAAGGGTTCAGCGCGGAGGAGCGGGTGCTGCTGGATCGATTGATCGGGCGTCTGCAGGAGCGCGCGGAGGGCGGTTAACGGCCGGCCATTACCCCTAAGACCCGGATGCCCTGCAGGCTTCCGGGACGCAGGGGCAAGCGACGGAGCGCAGGCAACCTACCCCAGCAACTCCGCCACATGATCGGCGATCGCCAGGCTCGAGGTCACGCCCGGGCTCTCGATGCCGAACAGGTTCACTAGACCCGCGACGCCGTGGTCCTTCGGCCCCTGGACCATGAAGTCGACCGCCGGCTCGCCGGGGGCCTGGATCTTCGGACGGATGCCGGCATAGCCCGGCTGCAGCGCCCCGTCCGGCAGACCCGGCCAGTACTTGCGGATGGCAGCGTAGAAGCTGTCCGAGCGGCGCGGATCGACGTCGTAGTTGATCTCCTCGATCCATTCCACGTCCGGGCCGAACCGGGCCTGGCCGCCGAGGTCGAGGGTCAGGTGGATTCCCAGCCCGGCCTGCTCCGGAGCGGGATAGATCAGGTGGGTGAAGGGTGCCCGCACGCCGGAGAGCGAATAGTAGTTGCCCTTGCAGTAGTGATGCGGCGGCACCTTGTCAGCCGGGAAACCGGCGAGCGAAGCCGCGAGCGGCTGGGCATGCAGGCCGGCGGAGTTCACCACGGTCTTCGCCTTCAGGAGCATGGGCTCCGCGCCGCCGACCGCGATCTCGATTCCGTCATCGGCGATCCGGCCGCCGGTCACCGGGGCGTGGAAGGCGATCATGCCGCCCCGCTCCTCGGCGTCGCCCTGCAGCGCCAGCATGTAGGAATGGCTGTCGAGCACGCCGGTCGAGGGCGACCACAGCGCGGTGACGCAGCGCAGTTCCGGTTCCATGGCCACGACCTCGTTGTGGCTCTTGAACTCGAGGTCGTGGACATCGGCCTTCGCCGCGCGGTCCTGGATCTGCTGCAGTGCCGGGATCTGATCCTCCGCCGTCGCGACGATCAGCTTGCCGAGCCGCTTGTACGGCACTCCATGCTCGTCGAGATAGCGGTAGAGCTTGTTCTTGCCCTCGACGCAGAACTTCGCCTTGAGCGAGCCGGGCGGATAGTAGATGCCGGCGTGGATCACCTCGGAGTGGCGCGAACTGGTCTCGGTGCCGATCGCCTCCGCCGCCTCGAGCACGATCACCTCGCGCCCGGCCAGCGCCAGGGCGCGGGCCACGGCCAGACCGACGACGCCGGCCCCGATGACGACGGTGTCGACCTGCTCTGCGCTCATGCCTTCCGTGCTCATTCCTTCGCTCCGTCGAGTCCGCCGAGTTCCGCCATGACGTCGACCAGCAGCGGCACGTGTTGCTCCCCGTGGCCGGTCGAGCAGGCCAGCGTGAAGAGTTGCAGCGCCGCCGACCCGAAGGGCGCGGGCAGGCCGGCATCCGCGGCGATGTCGTTGTAGTAGCCGACATCCTTGCGGGCATTGGCCATGGCGAACTGCAGACCCGAGGCGTCGCCGTCGACGGCGTAGGCCATGATCTTCTGGAACATGCCGGAGTTCACCGCCCCGGCCGACACCACCTCGCGCAGCTTGCCGAGATCGACCCCGGCCGCCCGCGCCGTGGTCGCCGCCTCGGCGATCAGGGCCGACATGGACATGCTCATGAAATTGTTGATCAGCTTGAGCGCATGGGCGGCACCCAGCGGGCCGATATGGAAGATGTTGCGAGCGTAGCAGTCCAGCACCGGCCGGGCCTTCTCCACCAGCGCGTCGGGACCGCCGACCAGCACGTTCAGCGTGCCCTCCATCGCCTCCTTCGGCGTCATGGTCATCGGCGCGTCGATGAAGTCGATGCCCTTCTCCGCCAGCGCCGCCGCCACCTGCCTGGTCGAGGCCGGCTCGGCTGTCGAGGCGTCGAGCACCAGGGTGCCCGGCTTGGCGCCCTCGACGATCCCGTCGGCGCCGAGGCACAGCTGTTCGACCACCCGGCTGTTCGGCATGCAGAGGATGACGACGTCGGACGCGGCGGCCAGTTCCTTCGCCGTCGCCGCCTCGCCGGCCCCTTCGGCCTTGAGCTCTTCGACGGGCGCCCGGTTGCGGTGGCCGAGCACCGTCAGCGGAAATCCCTTGGCCAGAATGTTGCCCGCCATGCCCCGCCCCATGAGGCCGACACCGGCAAAGCCGACCTTCGGTCGATCGGTCATCCTCTTCCTCCCTCGCGTGATCTAGCCACCACATAGCCAATTGTCGTGCCGCTCTCCAAGCCCTGCTTTGCAAAGAACGCGGATTGACCACCGGTCGGGCGTCAGGCTGCAATCGGCGCAAAATCAACTCTGCACCTCTTGGGGAGGACGATATGGGTGACCCGGTTCCGGCGATCGCCGAACACGAGGCGGTCGGCGCCGTCGCCGAGACCTTCGCCGACATCAAGGCGACGCTTGGCGTGCCGGTGGTGAACCTGATCTGGCGTCATCTGGCGACGATCGACGGCGGCCTCGACTGGGCCTGGGCAGCGGCCAGGCCGATCTATGCGAGCGGCCAGGCGGCAGCGTCGGCGGAGACCCTGTTCGCGCGGTTACCGGTGGCGATGCCCGAACCGCTCCCGTCCGGCGCCCTCGAGGCGGTCGGCGTCGCCGATGCGGACATCGCCACGGTCCGGGCCATCGCGGCCGGCTACAACCGCGGAAACGGGCTGAACCTGCTCGCCCTCGGCGCCCTGGTCGTGCCGCCGGCGGGTCCGGTACCGGATGGCACCGGGTCGCCGGGAGATCCGTCGGCACCGATCCCGAAGGTCTTGTCCCAAGGCGAGGTCGAGCCGCATGTCTGGGACCTGGTGACCGCACTCAACCGGCTCGGCGCCCGCCCGGACGAGCCGATCGTCGCGACCATGTACCGCCACCTCGCCTATTGGCCGGGCCTGCTCGCCCTGATGCATGCGGGCTTCGCCCCGCTGGAGGCCGATGGCCGGCTGCGCACCGCCATCGCCACCACCCGGTCGATGGCACTGTCCGAATCCGCCCGGCTCGCCCATCTCCGCACCGACGCCGGCCCCGCTCCGCAGGCCGCCATCGCCGCGATCGAGGAGTTCGCCGAGCACGTCATCGCCCGAATGGTGCCGATCTGCCTCGCCTTCTCCCGCTGGGTCCGGTGACACTCGGGACGCCGCCGGACGCTCCCCCTTGCGGGCGGCAGCGCGGGTGGAGGACGCGGCGGCGGGCTTGCCCCCGATGTTCGTGCGCGCTTTGATCACGGCAGGGAGGAAGCATGCTCGACCCGGCCGCCACGTATGAGGAGGCGCGCGCCCGATTTCGCTGGCGCGTGCCGGCGCGATACAACATCGGCGTCGACGTCTGCGACCGCCACGCCGAGGCCGGCGCCGGCACGGCCCTGATCTACGTTGATGCCGATGGCCGCGCTCTCGCGCTTTCCTTCGGCGACCTGAAGCGCGCCTCGAACCGTCTGGCGAACGTCCTGAGCGCGGCCGGCCTCGGCCGCGGCGACCGGGTGGCGATTCTCCTGCCGCAGCGTCCCGAGACCGCCATCGCCCACATCGCCGCCCACAAGGCCGGCACGGTCTCGGTCCCGCTGTTCACCCTGTTCGGCGAGGACGCACTGCTGTACCGGCTGTCGGACTGTGGTGCCTCCGCCCTGATCGCCGACCGCGAGAGCCTGCCCAAGATCGAGGCGATCCGCGACCGCCTGCCGGATCTCAAGCTCGTCCTGATCGCCGACGAGACCGTGCACGGACCCGACTGGCAGGCCTACGGACCGACCCTCGACGCCGCCTCCGACAGGTTCGTCCCGGTCGACACCGCGGCCGACGACCCGGCGATCATCATCTACACCTCCGGCACCACCGGACCGCCCAAGGGCGCGCTGCACGCCCACCGAGTCCTGCTCGGGCACCTGCCGGGGGTCGAGTTCCCGCAGGAGTTCTTCCCGAAACCGGGCGACCGGTTCTGGACACCCGCGGACTGGGCCTGGATCGGCGGCCTGATCGACGTGCTGCTGCCGTCCCTGCATCACGGGGTGCCGGTGGTCGCGCACCGTTTCGCCAAGTTCGATCCGGAACAGGCCTTCCACTTCATCGCCCGCCACGGGGTGCGCAACGCGTTCCTGCCGCCGACGGCGCTCAAGATGATGCGCCAGGTGCCGGACGCCCGCTGCCCGACCATGCGCTCCATCGGCTCCGGCGGCGAGTCCCTGGGGGCGGAGTTGCTGGACTGGGGGCGGCGCACCTTCGGATTCACCATCAACGAATTCTACGGCCAGACCGAATGCAACCTCGTCGTGGGCAACTGCGCCTCGGTCATGGAGGTGCGTCCGGGATCCATGGGCAGGCCGATCCCCGGCCACGACGTCGCCATCGTCGATCCAGACGGCAGCCCCCTGCCGGCGGGCGAGACCGGGGCCATCGCGGTGCGGCGCGGCGATCCGGTGATGTTCCTCGAGTACTGGAACCAACCGGAGGCGACGGCGGCCAAGTTCGTCGGCGGCGCGGATGGCGGTGAGTGGATGCTGACGGGCGATCTCGGCCGGGCCGACGACGACGGCTACCTGCATTATGTCGGGCGCGACGACGACGTCATCACCTCCGCGGGCTACCGGATCGGCCCCGGCGAGATCGAGGACTGCCTGATGGCCCACCCGGCGGTGGCGCTGGCGGCGGCCATCGGCGTGCCCGACCCGCTGCGCACCCAGGCGGTGAAGGCCTGCATCGTGCTGGCCGACGGCACCGAGCCGAGCGAGGCCCTCAGACGCGAGATCCAGACCCATGTGAAAACCAGGCTGGCGGCGCACGAATATCCCCGTATCGTCGAGTTCGTCGACGCACTGCCGATGACCACCACCGGAAAGATCATGCGCCGGGTGCTGCGCGACCGGCACGACAACCCCGAGGGAGAGACCCCGTGAGCCTGCACATCGACTACTACATCACCCCGTCCAGCCCCTGGAGCTATCTCGGTTCCGGCCGGTTCCTCGACATCGTGCGGCAGACCGGGGCCACGGTCGGCGTCCACGCGGTCGATTTCGGCGCGGTTTTCTCCGTCTCCGGCGGCCTGCCGTTGCCGAAGCGCGCGCCGCAGCGCCAGGCCTATCGCTGGATGGAGATGAAGCGCTGGCGCGACAAGCTCGGCATTCCCCTGGTGCTGGAGCCGAAGGCGTTCCCGGTGACCAACCCCATCGCCTCGCAAGCGATCATCGCCGCCCGCGAGACCGGCGCCGACGCCCTGGCGCTGAGCGACGCGCTGCTCACCGCCCTGTGGCGCGACGACCGCGACACCGGCGATCCCGAGGTGGTCAAGGACGTCGCCGACGGCCTCGGCCTGGACGGTGCCGCCCTGATCGCGGCCGGGCCGAGCTACGCCGAGCGGATGCAGGCGGACACCCAGAAGGCGATCGATGCCGGCGTGTTCGGCGCGCCGAGCTACGTGCTGCCGGACGGCGAGATCTTCTGGGGGCAGGACCGCATCGACCTGCTGCGCTGGCGGCTCGGGCTGGAGTGAGGAGGATGCCCGCGGAACCGGTCATCACCGTCATCACCGACGAGGTCAGCCAGGACCTGGACACGGTCCTGGACTTCATGGCCGAGCATGCGGTTACCCATGTCGACATCCGCGCCGTCGACGACCGCAACGTCATCCTGTTCGACGACGGGGAACTGGCCCGGCTCGCCGACCGGCTGGCGGCGGCGGGGCTCACGGTGAACTGCTACTGCTCGCCGCTCCTGAAATGGACACGGCCGGGCATGCCGGTTCCGGTGGGCACCAACTTCCACGGCTTCGACCCCAACGCCATGAGCCACGAGACCGCCATGGTCCATGCCTTCGAGGTGGCGAGCGCGCTCGGCGCGTCGCAGGTCCGGGTCTTCTCGTATCTCGCCTATCCGGGCTTCACCCCGGCCGACCTGGACGACGATCTCGGCGTTCTGCTCGACCTCGCCGAGGCCAATGGGGTCGATCTGGTGCTCGAGAACGAGCATGTCTGCAATGTCGCCACACTGGCCGACATCGCCGCCGTCCATGCCCGCCTGCAGCATCCGCGCCTCAAGGCGGCGATCGACATCGCCAATCAGCTCGCCGCCGGCCACCCGCCGCCGAGCGAGGACGAGATCGTCGCCGTCGCCCGCCTCGGCGGCACCGTGCACGTCAAGGACATGGACGCGAGCCGGACCAACGTGCCGGTCGGTCAGGGCACGATCGACCATGCCGGTAGCCTGCGCACCATCCTCGCCGCCGCCCCCGGACCGGAGCTGGCGATCGCTCTTGAGACCCACATGCCCCATGACGGCGTCCGGGCCACCGCGGCGTCGCTGGAGGCATTGCGGGCCATGCTCGTCACCTGACCCCGCTCCGCACGGAACCTCTTGATCGGACAGGGCGGACGCGGTTGAGTGGCGCCGGTTGGGGGTACCGCCACGTCCGGAGTCCGATCATGCCGACCGCCCGCAAGACCGCCACCCTGCTCGTCTTCTGCGCCGCCCTGCTCGCCGCCTGCGGGTCCGACCGTGCGGAACTGGCCAAGCTCGCCCCGTACGGCGCCGAGCCGCGGGACAAATGCGGCGAGACCACCCACGGCGTCACGCTCGAGGACCTGGACGACGATGTCGAGGACTGGACCGTCGAGGAGGCCCGCGAGGAACTCGGCCCGCCCCATCTCCTGACGATCCAGGGCGCGATCCGCCGGGCCGGCTGGTACGACATCACGCTCGGCAAGCAGACCTGCGGCACCCTGCTGGAAATCCTGGAACGCGGCGACCAGCGGATCGTCACCGTCCGCGACCTGAAGTCCCACGAGATCTGGGGCGTCCTCGACGGCAAGTTCCCGGAGTAGGCAGATGGTTCCCCGCGCGCGGCAGGACCAGGGGCGCAGGCCGGGACGGCGGATATGCATCGGTGGCCGACAGGAAGCCGCCCAAACCCTCGACATCCTCGCGCTTCGGCGTTAGAACCCCGCGCTTCCCGCGCTCTTGCCGTTGAGGTGCCGCCCATGCGCACGCATGCCGCCGAACGCTCGGCCCTGATCGCCGCCATGGTGGCCATCGGCCTCGTCGTCCTGGTCTCCAACATCGCCGTCGGCTATCCGATCAACGACTGGCTGACCTGGGGCGCCTTCACCTATCCGGTCGCGTTCCTGGTCACCGACCTGTCGAACCGGATCCTCGGCCCGGCCGCCGCCCGGCGCGTGGTCTATGCCGGTTTCGCGGTCGGCGTGCTGCTGTCGCTGTACTTCGCCGATCCGCGCATCGCCGCGGCCAGCGGCGGCGCCTTCCTGATCGCGCAACTGCTGGACGTGTGGATCTTCAACCGACTGCGCCGGGGCACCTGGTGGCGCGCGCCCCTGGTCTCCTCCCTGATCGCCTCGGCGGTCGACACCGCGATCTTCTTCTCCGCCGCCTTCGCCATGACCGGCCTGCCCTGGGTCACCTGGGCGATGGGCGACTACGGCGCGAAGCTGGCCATGGCCGCGCTCCTGCTGGTGCCGTTCCGGCTGCTGGTCGGTCTGCTGCCGGCCGAGTGGCGCGACGTCGAGGCGGAGATGCCGTCCCGGGCCGCCTGAGGGCGCGCCCGCATGCGCGTCGATCTCTTCGACTACGACTTGCCGGAGGATCGGATCGCCCGTTTCCCGGCCCGGCCAAGGGAGTCCGCCCGTCTGCTCGACCTGACCGGCGGCGGGCGCGATGAGCACGTCTGGGCGGACCGACATGTCCGCGACCTGCCCGACCTGCTGCGTCCGGGAGACCTGCTGATCTCCAACGACACCCGCGTCATCCCCGCCCGCCTGAAGGGCAGGCGGGGCGAGGCCGGAGTCGAGGTCACCCTGCACAAGCGGGATGGGGAGAGCGTCTGGCGCGCCTTTGCCCGTCCGGCGAAAAAGCTGCGCCCCGGCGACCGGATCGACTTCGCCGACGGGTTCGCCGCCGACGTGTCAGAGAAGGGCGAGGCCGGCGAGGTCACGCTCGTCTTCGACCGGGCGGGTCCGGACCTGATGCGGGCGCTGGAGGCTCACGGCACCATGCCGCTGCCGCCCTACATCAAACGTGCCGCCGACGAGGGTGCCAAGGATTCCGAGGACTATCAGACCGTCTTCGCCGCCCGCGACGGCGCCGTCGCGGCCCCGACCGCAGGGCTGCACTTCACCCCCGCACTACTGGAAGCGGTGGAGGCGATGGGGGTGAAACGGGCGCTGGTCACGCTGCATGTAGGGGCCGGCACCTTCCTGCCGGTGAAGGCGGACGACACCGACGATCACGTCATGCATTCGGAGTGGGGCGAGATCCCGGCGGAGACGGCACGGGCGATCGCCGAGACCCGCGCCGCCGGCGGCCGCATCGTGGCGACCGGGACCACGACCCTGCGGGTGCTGGAGGCGGCGGCGCGGGAGGACGGCACGGTGCCCGCGTGGTCCGGCGACACCGACCTTTTCATCACCCCCGGCTACCGGTTCAAGGCGGTGGACCTGCTGCTGACCAACTTTCACCTGCCGAAATCGACCCTGCTGATGCTGGTCAGCGCCTTCGCCGGCCGGGAGCGTATCCTCGCCGCCTACGACCACGCGATCGCGGCGGGCTACCGCTTCTTCTCCTACGGCGACGCCTGCCTGCTGGAAAGGACCGCGCCATGAGTATGGGCTTCGAGACCTGGGCCACGGATGGCGCCGCCCGACGCGGCCGGCTGACGCTCGCCCACGGCACCGTCGAGACCCCCGCCTTCATGCCGGTCGGTACGGCGGCGACGGTGAAGGCGATGCGGCCGGAATCCGTGTCCGAGACGGGTGCCGAGATCCTGCTGGGCAACACCTACCATCTGATGCTGCGCCCCACCGCCGAGCGGATCGCCGAGTTGGGCGGGCTGCACAGGTTCATGAACTGGGACAAGCCGATCCTGACGGATAGCGGCGGGTTCCAGGTCATGTCGCTTGCCGGGCGGCGCAAGCTCGACAGGGACGGGGTCACGTTCCAGAGCCATATCGACGGCAGCAGGCACCGGCTGACCCCGGAGCGATCGATCGAGATCCAGCACCTGCTCGGCTCCGACATCACCATGGCGTTCGACGAGTGCACGCCGCATCCCGCCACCCACGAGCAGGCGGCGGAATCCATGCGCCTGTCGATGAAATGGGCGGCGCGGTCGAAGGACGCCTTCACCGACCGGCCAGGGCACACCCTGTTCGGTATCGTGCAGGGCAGCGTCTATGACGACCTGCGGCGGGCATCCGTCGAGGCCCTGACGGCCATCGGCTTCGAGGGCTATGCCGTCGGCGGACTGGCGGTCGGCGAGGGACAGGAGGAGATGTTCCGGGTGCTGGAGGCGACCGTCCCGCACCTGCCCGACGACCGCCCGCGCTATCTGATGGGTGTCGGCAAGCCGGCGGATCTGGTCGGCGGGGTGATGCGCGGCATCGACATGTTCGACTGCGTGCTGCCGAGCCGATCCGGGAGGACGGGCCAGGCGCTGACGCGGCGCGGCCCGGTGAACCTGCGCAACGCCCGCCACGCCGCCGACCCGCGACCGCTCGACGAACACTGCGCCTGCCCGGCCTGCACCGGCTACAGCCGCGCCTACCTGCACCACCTCCAGAAGGCGGACGAGATCCTCGGCCCGATGCTGCTGACCTGGCACAACCTGCACTACTATCAGGAGCTCATGGCCGGACTGCGCGGGGCGATCGAGGCGGGAACGCTCGCGGACTTCGCGGCGGCCTTCGCCGAGGAGCAGACGGCGGGAGACATTCCCGCAGTCTAGCGCTGGTGAACGGGAGGAGCAGAGATGACAGAGAGCACCTCCCTCGCCGACCGCATCAGGGCCGAGGCCCAGGCCGCCGGGTTCGATGCCGTCGGCATCACCCGCGCGGAGGTCGGCGCGCGGGAACAGGCACGGCTCGACGCCTTCGTCGCGGCCGGCGAGTACGGCGAGATGGCGTGGATGGCCGACACGCTGGAGCGGCGGCGCGATCCCCGGACCCTCTGGCCTGAGGCGCGCAGCGTGATCGTCTGCGCCATGAACTACGGCCCGGAACACGACCCGCTGGAAGAGCTTCAGCACTCCGACCGGGGCGTGATCGCCGGCTATGCCCGCAACCGCGACTACCACGATCTGGTCAAGAAGCGGCTCAAGCGCGTCGCCCGTTGGATGCACGCGGAACTGGCCTGCGAGGTGAAGGTCTTCGTCGACACCGCCCCGGTCCTGGAGAAACCGCTGGCGGCGCGCGCCGGGATCGGCTGGCAGGGCAAGCACACCAACCTGGTGAGCCGCACCCACGGCTCCTGGCTGTTCCTGGGCGAGGTGTTCACGACGCTGGAACTGCCGGCGGACGAGCCCGAAGACGACCACTGTGGCTCCTGCCGCAAGTGCCTCGACATCTGCCCGACCGACGCATTCCCGACGCCGTACACGCTCGATGCGAGGCGCTGCATCAGCTACCTGACGATCGAGCACAAAGGGCCGATCCCGCGTGAGTTCCGCGCGGCCATGGGCAACCGGATCTACGGCTGCGACGACTGCCTGGCGGTCTGCCCCTGGAACAAGTTCGCCGAGACCGCCCGCGAGGCCGCGTTCGTCGCCCGCGACGACCTGACCCTGCCGCACCTCTCCGAGCTCGCAGCATTGGACGACACGGCGTTCCGCACGCGCTTCTCAGGCTCGCCGATCAAGCGGACGGGCCGCGACCGGTTCGTGCGAAACGTGCTGATTGCGCTCGGCAACTCCGGTTCGACGGGCGCGATGGACGCCGTTCTCCCCCTGCTGGACGACGAGAGCCCGCTTGTCCGCGGGGCGGCAGTGTGGGCGTTTCTACGCCTGGGGGGAGAGCCGGGAGACCGCCCGGCACGGGAAAGCGACCCGGAGGTGCGGGCGGAATGGGGCGCAGCGTATGTGCGGTCGCGCTCGGACTGATCGCAGGACGCGGATCGCATTTCGCCCCCTGGACCCTGAGCAGAGGCCCGGTCAGGATGGGTCGGCGCAATCGAAGGCCCGTCCGTATGCTCGACCCTATCGCAGGAATCGTAACCGCCGACAGCGTGACCAAGCCGACCGCGGCCTGGCCGGGTGCGGTGCTGATTTCCGGGTCCCATGGCGGCGTCTATGCCGCCTACTGCGCCGCCAAGGCGGGGGTGCGCGGCGTGATCCTCAACGACGCCGGTCGCGGAAAGGACGATGCCGGGATCGGCGGCGCGGACTGGTGCGACACGCTTGGCCTGCCCTATGCCGCGATCGACACCCTGTCGGCGCGGATCGGCAACGCGGAGGATATGGTCGCCCGCGGCGTCATCTCGACGGTCAACGCGGCCGCGGCCGCCCTGGGCGTCGGCGTCGGCGACCCGGTCCGCGCTGCCGCCCGGAAGATGACGGCGGCGGTGCAGTTCTCGGCCGAGGTTCCCGACTATGCGGAAGCCAGGTTCGATCTTCCCGCAGGCCCGAGCGGCCGCCATGTCGTGCTCGCCGACTCGGCGTCGCTGATCGGCCCCCGGGATGTCGGGCAGGTGATCGTCTGCGGCAGCCATGGCGGCATGCTCGGCAGCGACCCGCGCACGGCGCTGAAGGTCGACGGGTTCGCCGCGTTCTACAACGACGCCGGCGGAGGCGCGGACGGCGCCGGGTTCACCCGGCTGCCGGCGCTGGACGACCGTGGAATCGCTGCCGGAACCGTGGCGGCCATGAGTGCCAGGATCGGCGACGGACGCTCGACCTATGAGGACGGGGTGCTGAGCCGGGTGAACGAGACGGCAAGACGGCTGGGGGGAGAGCCGGGCATGGCGCTGAAGACGTTCTGCGCAGCGCTCACCGGCTGAGGGGGGAGGAGAGAATGAAGCTCGCGACATTCACCGAACGGGGCCGTACGCGCATCGGCGTCGTCGAATTCGACCGGATCGCTGACGTCTGCGCCGCCGATCCGGCGCTTCCCGCCGACATGACCGACTACCTGCTGGCTCGGGAGGAAACAGCCGCGCGTCTGTCGCGCGCGTTGAGCGCCGCGCCCCGGCTGCCCCTCGCCGAGGTCACGCTCGAAGCCCCTGTCCAGCGGCCCGGCAAGTTCCTGGCGGTCGGCCTGAACTTCGCCGACCACATCGCCGAGGTCGGGGCCAGCACGCCGGAGTTTCCATCAACCTTCGCCAAGACCGCGAGTTGCATCAACCGGCCCTACGGCGACGTGCACCGGCCAAGAATTTCCGACTCGCTCGACTACGAGGGAGAGTTGGGCGTGGTGATCGGCCGGCGCTGCCGGCATGTCCCCAGGGAGCGGGCGCTGGAGGTCGTCGCCGGGTACTGCGTGGTCAACGACCTCACCGTCCGCGAATGGGTCAATCTGACGCCGCAGGTGGTGATCCCGAAGAGTTTCGACACGACCGGCCCGTTCGGTCCATGGGTCACCACGGCGGACGAGATCGCCGACCCGCAGGATCTCAGGATCCGTACCCTGGTCAACGGCGAGACCCGACAGGACAGCTCGACCCGGGAAATGATCTTCACCTGCGCCGATCTGATCGCCCTGCTGAGCCAGGGGCTGACCCTGGAGCCCGGCGACGTGCTGACCACCGGCACACCGCCGGGAGTCGGCGAAGGCATGACGCCGAAGCGGTACCTGCAACCGGGCGACGTCGTGCGGGTCGAGATCGACGGTCTCGGCCATATCGAGAACCGTGTCGTGGCCGAGCCAGACACAACCGCCTTCATCGATCCCTGACGGAGTGAGACATGCCGCTGTACGGCAAGGGCATGCTGGTCACCTTCACCGAGGTCGCCAGCGAGCACGAGGAAGAGTTCAACGAGTGGTACAACCGCGAGCACATCGACGAGCGGGTATTCATGCCCGGTTTCAAGCGGGCGCGGCGCTATCTCGCCGCCGATGACCGTGCGAAGGTCAAATACTTCGCCACCTACGAGACCGAGACCGTGCAGGACCTCTGCGCGCCGGAGTACATGAAGCTGCTCGGCGACCAGTCGCCCTGGTCGAAAAAGGTGATGGCGCTGTTCACCCATTTCGACCGGCTGACCGTGGAGTGCACGGTCGATCTGACCCACGGCTTCACGGGAGCGGCCGGCCTGGCCCGTTTTTATCCCGCCAGTGCCCGCAAGGCCGAGCTGCGCAAGGCGCTGGCCGAAAAGGTCCTGCCCGCGGCGATCGGGCGCCCCGGCGTCCTCGGCGCCTGCGTGCTGGAAAACGACCTGGACGTGGTGGCCGAAGGCCTCAAGGCCCAGGGCAAGCCGGTTCCGGACGACATGAAGCAGGAGTGGCTGGTAATCCTCGACACCGACACGCCGGCGACGGCCAGTGTCGCTCTGGAGACCGCGTTCGGGAACGACGCCCTGCTTGCCTGCGACCTGCCGACCTCGGCGGTGGAGACCTCGTCCTACTACATGACTTTCGGCAACCAGCGCTGACGGAGTACGCATGTCCTGGTTCATCGGCGTCGACGTCGGCGGCACCTTCACCGATTTCTACGCGGTCGACCGCGAGAGCGCGCGGGTCGTCGTGCACAAGACCCCGTCGACCCCGCACAACCCGGCGGAGGCGATCCTGGCCGGACTGGACGCGCTCGCCGCGACGAACGACATTCCCGCCGAGGCGATCGCACGACTGGCCCATGGCACGACGGTCGCGACCAATGCGCTGATCCAGCGCAGGGGTGCGCCGCTGGCGCTCATCACGACGGAAGGGTTCCGGGACCTGCTGGAGATCGGCCGCCAGATCCGACCGAAGATGTACGACCTGAAGGCGGACGCGCCGCCGCCGCTGGTGCCGCGCAAGCATCGCTTCGAGGTCCGCGAGCGCATGACGGCGGACGGCACGCCGCGGATCCCGCTCGACGATGCGGCGATCGACACGGCGATCGACCGGGTCGAAGCTTCCGGAGCCGAGGCGGTCGCCGTCTGCCTGCTGTTCGGTTTCCTCAACCCGGAGCACGAACAGCGGATCGGCACGCGGCTGGCGGAACGGCTGCCCGGCGTGGCCGTGTCCCTGTCCAGCGCCGTGCAGCCGGAGTTCCGCGAGTTCGAGCGGTTCTCGACCACGGCGCTGAATGCCTACCTGCAGCCCCTCATCGGCCGTTACATGCGCCATCTCGGCGAAGAACTGAGAGGACGCGCCCCGAGCGCGCGGCTCGGCATCAACCAGTCGAGCGGCGGGTTGATGTCCGTCGACCGGGCCGCTGATTTCCCGGTGCGCACCGCCCTGTCCGGTCCCGCCGCCGGAGCGGTGGGCGCAGCCCATGTCGCGCGTCTCGCCGGCAAGCCCGACGTCATCACGCTGGACATGGGCGGGACCAGTGCCGACGTGGCGCTGATCCGCGATTTCGAGGCCGAGATCGGCTTCGGACGGGAGGTCGCCGGATTCCCGGTCCGCATGCCGATCGTCGACGTGCACACGGTCGGCGCCGGCGGTGGCTCGATCGCCTGGTTCGCCCGCGATGGACTGCTCAAGGTCGGCCCGGCCTCCGCCGGAGCGGTCCCCGGCCCCGCCTGCTACAGCCGCGGCGGTACCGAGCCGACCGTCTCCGACGCCAACCTCGTCCTCGGCCGGCTGTCGGGCACGCTCATCGGCGGGGCGATGACCCTTGACCCGGACAAGGCCCGGGCGGCGATCCAACCGGTCGCCGACCGCCTCGGCTTCACCATCGAGAAGACGGCGGAGGGCATTCTCGGCATCGTCACCGCCAACATGGTCCGCGCCATCCGCACCGTTTCGGTGGAACGCGGGCACGATCCGCGTGACTTCATGCTGATGCCGTTCGGCGGCGCCGGTGCCCTGCATGCGGGCGACGTGGCCCGCGCCCTGGACATGAAGGAGATCGTCGTGCCGCCGGCCCCCGGCATCCTCTGCGCCCAGGGCCTAGTCGTCTCCGACCTGAAGGAGGACTTCGTCGCCACCGCCCGAATTCCGCTGACCGAGGACGCGCGAGCGCAGATCGACGCGGCGATCGCGCCGCTGGCTGAGGCCGCCGCCGACTGGTTCGCGGCCGAAGAGATCGCGCCGGCGCGCCGACGCCTGCGCCTGGCGGTCGACCTGCGGTACGTGGGACAGAACTTCGAGCTGCTGGTGCCGGCCGACGAGACCGCCGGCGGCGTGCCTTCTCTCCCCGAACTCGACGAGATCAGGCGCCGGTTCTTCGCCGCCCACGAGAAGACCTACGGCCACTATACCGCCGACGATCCGATCGAGACGGTGAACTTCCGGCTCACGGCGGTCGGAGACGCGCAGCGGATCCCACCCCCGGCCATCCCGGACGACGCCGGCCGGCACCCGCATCCGACGGGACGGCGGCCGGTCTGGTTCGACGGCGCCGAGCACGACACGCCGGTCTACGACCGCGCGGCACTCGCTCCGGGCCAGTCCTTCGCCGGTCCGGCGATCGTCGATCAGCTCGACGCCACGACCGTCGTACATCCGGGCGACCGCGTGTCGGTCGACGCAGCCCTCAACCTGATCATCGAGGTGTCGCGATGAGCACTCCTGATCCGATCACCACCGAGATCGTCTTCAACGCGCTGCAGTCGGTCGCCGACGAGAGCTTCGTCGCGCTGATGAAGAGCGCCTATTCGACCAACATCAAGGAGCGGCATGACCATTCCACCGCCATCGTCGACCGCGACGGGCGGCTGGTGGTGCAGGCGGCGAACTCGATCCCGATCCACCTCGCCTCGATGCTCGGGCTGATGCAGAAAATCCTGGCGAAGTACCCGGTCTCGGAGATCCACGAGGGCGACGTGTTCTGCGCCAACGACCCGCACGTCGCAGGCGGCACGCACCTGCCGGACGTAAATCTGGCCATGCCCGTGTTTGCGGAGGGGGAACTGGTCGGCTTCGTGTGCAACATCGCGCATCACGCCGATGTCGGGGGCATGTCGCCCGGCTCCATGGCCGGCGGCATGACGTCGATCTACCAGGAGGGACTGCGCATCCCGGTCATCAAGCTGTTCCGCCGGGGCGAACTCGACCGCGACCTGTTCGACCTGATCCTGTTGAACGTGCGCGTGGTGGAGGAGCGCCGGGGCGATTACAACGCCCAGTTCGCCGCTCTCCACCTGGCGCACCGCCGTCTGCTGGAGATCGTCGCGCGCAACGGGCGAGAGACGGTGGAAGCGGTGTTCGACGGCATCATCAGCCGCACCCATGCCCGCATGAAGGAGAGCATCGCCGCCATCCCCGACGGCACCTACGCCTTCGAGGACTTCATGGACAATGACGGGGCGGGTATCGACGACGTCAAGATCGCCGTGACCATCACCATCAAGGGCGATGACGCGGTCTTCGACTTCACCGGCACCGACGCCCAGGTCCCCGGCAACGTGAACATTCCGCTGAACGGCACGCTGGCGGCGGTGTGCTACGTGTTGAAGGCGATGCTGGATCCGGAGATCCCGAACAACCACGGGGTCATCGACGCGGTGACGGTCACGGCCCCGCCCGGCACGGTGGTGAGCTGTGTGGAGCCGGCCTCGGTCGCCTCCCGGGCCCATACCTCGCAGCGCATCGTCGACGTGGTGATCGGCGCCCTGGCCGACGCCCTGCCGGACAGGGCGGTGGGGGCGGCGAACGGCGCCAACTCGATGGCGATCTTCGCCGGGACCGACCCGCGCTCGGGCCGGCCCTACGTCTACCTTGAGACGCTTGGAGGAGGATTCGGCGGCCGTAACGACCGCGACGGGAAGGACGGGGTGCAGGTTCACATCACCAACACCTCCAACCTGCCGGTGGAAGCGATCGAGATGGAGTACCCGCTGCTGGTCGAGGCTTACGGCCTGATCGAGGATTCCGGCGGGGCCGGCACCTGGCGCGGCGGGCTGGGCCTGAAACGCGTGGTAACGCCGGTCGATCACGACTGCGTCTTCACGGGCATCGGCGAGCGTTTCCGCCACCAGCCCTGGGGCGTATTCGGCGGCCAACCGGGCCAGACCGGCCATTTTGCCGTCCGGACCAAGGAGGGCGAGACCCGGGACATGCCGACGAAGTTCGGCGACGCGCCGCTGCGCCAGGGCGACAGCGCGATCGTCGAGACCCCGGGGGCGGGCGGCTACGGTCCGCCGTCAGGGCGTGCCGCCGAAACGCTGGCGGAGGACTGGGACTCGGGCAAGTTCTCCCCGGACTTCATGCGCACGCACTATGACTGGGAGCCGCCGGCCAGCGCGTGAGTCAGGCGTCGAACCACGGCATCGCGGACAGCGATGACGATGTCGAAGACCGGTGCGATCACGGCACCGATCGCCGCCGCCACCTCCGCCGGCATGGGTGTCTGCGGAAAGGCGGTGTTCCAGGCCCACGCGACCAGCACCCCGGACCCGACCGTCGCACCCGTGACCGCGCCCCTCATCGCCCCACCGCCCCGACCGTAGCGAGGGACCGGTGAACGGGGCGTGGGCCGGATAGTGTGCAGGTCATGGTCGACCTCCTGGTTGGAAAGGGGGTGCCGTCAGCCCGGGACGGGCAGGTTGAGAAGCGCCACCAGCCCGCCAAGCACGGACAGCGCGATCGCACACAGAACGCCGAGCAGAAACGCCTCGATCCGCCCGACCCGCCGCTCGAGCTCCCGCAACCTGTAGCCGGACAACGCCCCATCGGCCGACCGCCCGGAGCGAGCCCGCTGAGCGAACCGCGCGATGTCGTAGTCGTGCTGCATCGGACTCTGACCTCCAGTCGGAAATGGCCTGATCGGCGCTATCCCCATTCAACGACAAGTAGCGCATCCCCACCGAAACCTCGGTGATTGAAGATGGCTCCTCCACCCCCTCCACCACCACCAAGGCCCCCATCTTCACCACGGCTGTTGAACAGACCACCGCCCCCGCCGCCAAACGTGCCGCCTGCGCCTCCATCGCCGTGGCCGCCCCCGCCGCCGGCTCCGTATTGCGCGTCGAGAGGGTCGCCGGTGATGCGACCTTCGGACCCGTCGCCGGTGTTGTGGAACGATGCGCCGCCGGGTTGCTGGCCCCGTCCGGGAGCGTCGACGATCGCCGGCGTGATCGCGCCGCCACCGCCGCCATGGGCGTCGCCGGCGTCCCCGCCATCCCCGGCAATACCGCCGCCGCCGGCTCCGTACCGACCGAGTGCATTGCCTCCGTTGCCGCCCGGTCCGAAATACGCGCCCGCTCCGCCGCCGCCACCACCGCCCCGCTCGTTACCGACCCCGCCGTTGCCGCCGGAGCCGCCGGTCAGGTTGGTGTCGCCGCCTGAAGCCAGCCCTCCCGCGCCGCCCGCCGCCCCGGCCGCGTTGGCGCCGGCACCCGCCACCATCGCGATCCCGAGGACCGCACAGGACAAGGTGGAGTCCTGACCGCTGCCGCCCGCAGCCAGGTCGATCGCGAAGGAGACCGCGTCCAGGCCGCCGGTCCGGTAGACCGTCTTGATACAGGTTCCACCGCCGCCGCCACCGCCCGAACTCGTGCCGCTGCCGGAGACATCGGCATCGCCGCCGGCGCCCACGAGGTAGAAGCGGATGACTTCGGTACCGGCCGGAATCGCGGCATCCGAGATCCGCCAGGACGGCGTCGACGTCGTGACCTCGGCATGATTTCCCCAGGGAGAGGCCGCGAAGACCTTTGCGGGAATCCCGGCGCCACCGGCCCGGGATCGGGCTCGGGAACCGGAGGACAGGCCGCCCGACGGGCCAGCACCTGACGGTGGATGAATTCCGAACATTCCGGCGTCTCCTTGTTCAATGTGACAGGGCAGCGGCGCGCGGCGCGGCTCAGTAGTCGGCGCCCAGCGCCTCGACGATCATCTCACCGCCCGACACACCGACGGCGATGGCGAAGCCCAGGCGCGCATCGCCCGGGAGGTCGAGGTAGCGTGCCGGATCGTCCTGATCGACGACCGACGTCCGACCGCCGTTCACCGTTGCCGCGTCAAAGGTATGTGCCGGAACCAGCGCATCCAGATGCGGCAGGTAGGTCCAGCTCGCGCCGCCGTCGGCGGACAGGAAGAATCGGACCGCGGTGTCGGCGACGGTCGCGGTGGCGCCAACATACAGGCCGGTCAGCCGCGTTCCGTTGGGGCCGGCCACGATCGCCGTCGCGATCGTTCCCGAGCCGTTGGTGTTGAGGTTCGCGACCGACGTGCCGGCGGCCTCGTAGCGCGGCGTCTGCGGCCATGCGGGTGTGTTGGTCAGGGCCATGGGAGGTGTCCTTCCGCGGAATATCGATGATGTCGGATCGGTAGGCCGAGCGCCCGGCGACGGCGGTCGGGTGCAGCCGGATCAACCGGAGAGGGCGTAGGCCGTGCCAAGGGTCACGGCGTAGCTCTGCAGGTTGGCGGTATTGGTGATTGCGTGACCCTGGGCGTCGAGATCGGCGCTCAGACTTGGCGCCGGGTCCAGTGCGAGCCCCCGCACCGCCATGAACGGGTGTCCCACGACCCACGCATCGGCGGTGCCGCCACTGGCGATCGCAACGTCGAGTTCGAGCGTGGTGCCGGCGAACGACGTGACGGTCCCGAGCATGTAGACGGTCACGTCCGCGGCAGCCGCGACCCGAACCATCGTGCCGACCGGCAGACTGCTCTCGCCGGACTGCTGATGGGTGGTCAGGATGCGCGCGCCGGTCTGCGCCACCAGGGTGGAGGTCGATGTCACATAGATCCCGGCGATCGATCCCGCCGCTTCCGCCGTCGCCTGGAGGATGGCCGGCAGTCCGTTCTCCTCGTCGGCATAGGCGTTCCCTTCGACATTGGCTTGCGTGAAGGTGCGTCCCGCGAGCGTTACGCTCCAGGCCATGGCTCACTCCTGTGTTGCGGTGAACGATCCGAGGCTGTTCCGGCGCCGCTCCGGCTGTGTCCGTCAGAGAAGCTCCTCGACGACGAACCGCCGTGCGTACCGTCCGGGCAGGTTGTTGACGATCGGCGCACTCTCGGCCAGCGCCCCGTAGAGCGTGTGACGATGGGCGTGGGTCAGGTCCTCCGGATCGGCGATGACGAAGATGTCGCCGCCCTTGCCCTTGAGGCGTTCGAGCTCGTAGGCGTGGCCGAACATCTCGTCCTTCTCGAGATGGTCGATGGTGAACCGCATCCGCCTGTACTTCGGGCGGGCGTTCACGTAGGCCTGTCCGCCGCGCGAACGCCGGACCTCGCTCTCGTCGACCTGTTCGATCGACCAGCCGTACTGCAGGTTGATGGTGGGCTGCCACGCCGGCCCGGCGACGAGCCGGCCCGCCTGCAGGTAACCGGCAACGTTCCCGGCGTCGTCCAGATCGATCCGCAGGTGGCGCGCCCTGACGGCGGCGTCGATCGGCAGGATCGCCTGGGCGCCGTAGGTCTCGATCTCGCCGGCGCCGAACCGTCCGCCCCAGTTGAACTCGCCCCACTGACCGACACCGAACGGCACGGCCGCCGGCCAGATGCCGACGACACCGGAGTCGTAGATCGGCTCGGCCAGGGACGGCTCCGCGCCGAGCCGTACGCGCCAACGCCCGCTCTGTGTCAGGTTGTGCCGCAGCAGGGCGACGAAGCGGATCGGCATCGTCTCTCCGAAGTCGAGGGAGACGGTCGTTGCCGACGGATCCGTCCCGACCGTACGGGCCGGCTTGGACGGCTGGGGGTCGGCGAGATTCGCCGCCGGCAACGACCCGCTCCAGACACCGCCGGAGAGCGTCGCCGTGTCCACGTGGTTACGATAGGCGATCAGGATGCTGGCCATGTCCTCTACCCCCATAGATCCAAGGCGATCTCATTCATCGCCGAGTCCTCGACCATGCCGACGATCACCAGATTTCGCCCGGTCCGCAGCCCGTGCCGGGGGTAGACGAGCGTGACCGTCTGTCCGAGTTCCAGCGCGAAGGGCTGGGTCTTGACCAACACCCGGAAAGCGACGCGGCCGGCCCCGAACAGGGTCAGCAGCCGATTGGCCTCCGCCGCAGCGTCCGCCGGATCGACGAGCAGGGTGGAGACCACGGCCTCTTCGGCCAACGGGTGGCGCTGGCGCACCGCCTCGTCCTCCGCCGCCTCCACCCGCACCGGCTCCGCCAGGTCCGCGCGCGCCTCCTCGCCGACGGCGCCGGCGATCGCGCCCGCATCCAGCGTCCGCCAGTACCGCCGGTACTCGACACCGTGTCGCCAGACCGGTCGCGCCAGCGCCAGACGCTCGATCTCCAGGATCTGGGTTTCGTCGAACCGCGCCGCACCGACCGCGGCCGGCGGCTCCACGCGCCCGATCGTCAACCGGCCGGACCGGTCGAACCCGTAATGGGCGCCGATGCTGTCGGCCAGCGCGTCGAGAACTTCAGCCAAGGAACGCCCCTCGCGCACCCAGACACCGGCGACGGCGCGATGGCTGGCGTCGAACGCGGCGAACCCCGCGGCATCGACGTCCAGGGGAGACTGTACCGTCGCCCGCGTCGTCACCAGGCGCCGGATCAGGGCGGCGACCGTCTCGACATAGCCGTCGGCGGTCCGGTCGCCGCGCACGTCCGCGGTCACCGTGCCGGCGGCCGACGCCCCGAGAGTGAACAGGCCGGCCGCGCTGTCGACCGCGAACTGCCCGGCGGACGGCACTCCGGACACCTTGGTCAGCGCCAGCCCGGAATCGTACACCGTGTCGACATCCTCGATGGCGCCGTCATGAACCTGGTAGGTCAGCGTCGACGGATCGACCAGGATCGCCGGCACGTGATGCACCCTGCCGAAGGTCAGGGGTTTCTCCCTGTCCTTCAATCCGCTTCGGCCATCCAGGCCGCCGGTGCCGCCGTAGATGCCGCGCCCTATACCGGCCTCGAACCAGGACTGGAGATCGCGCAGCCGGATGGTCACGGTCTCGTCGTCGTACTCGAGCCCGTCGGCGGTACCGTCGAAGATCGTGGCGAACTCCGCGTAGGCAAACCCTTCGCCGCCAAGCAGGACCCGGACCCGGCGCCCGTCGAAGGCCAGCGCGGTCATCGCGTCGAGCCCGCCATCGGCGTTGTTGAGCATCAGCGTTCCGACCCCCGGAAAGGAACGACCGGACAGACGTCCGCCGGCGAACAGCTGACGCTCGAAGTTCAGCGCCGAGAGCAGTCGCGCGTCGAAATGGGTGTCCGGCGGCACGTCGTCCGGCGCGGTGACGAAACCGTCGTCGCTGAAGTGGAACGTCACCGTCACCCCGACCACGGGGTCGTAGGGTTCGACGATCACAAGATACCGTCGACGGGCGTGGGTGTCGGCGATGAGATCGTCGAAGGCGCTCATGCCGCCCTCCCCGCGCCACGCGATGCGGCGACCACACGTTCCAGTCCCCGACGCAGGGCGACGTTGTCCGTCCGCATCGCCGCCAACGACGCGGTCATCCGGCGCACCTCCTCGATCAGTTCCGTCAGGCCCTCGTCGTCGCCGGCACCGAGGCCGCCGTCGTTGGCCGGCCGTGCGATCGTTACCGGGATCGACCGGCCGTCCGGCAGCGGGACAAAAGCTTCCGGCAGGCGCCCCTCCCCGAACAGGGCAAGCTGCGGGGTGTCGGCGACGCCGCCTCCGCCGTAGACCGAAAGCGGCAGCGGTCCACGGTCCGTCATGATGCCGCCCGCGGCGAACGGCACGGTCTGTTCCAGCAGATCGACGGCACGGTTGAGGTCGTCCGAGAGTCCCGCTCGGAAGGCGGAGAACCCACCGCCGCCGAAATCGCCGCTGTAGCCCGTGAGACGGGCGATGATGCGGTTGCGGGTCGGCGCGAAACCGAAATCCGCCTCCGGATTCGGCAGCCCGGCCACATCGCCCGACAGGTTGCGGGCGATTGCGCGAAGCTCCTCGAGCTGGGCGCGGGCGACATCGAGCTGCTGCTCGGCGACCGACTGGGTGCCGCCGAGCGCCGCGTCGACCGTATCGAAGATCCGGGCGTAGTCCTCGGTGCTGGCGTAGAAACCGCGGGCCAGCTGAAGATAGTCCTCGGCCGCCGCCCCGAGCTCGAGTTGCGCCTCCTGGTCGCCGTCCGCCGACCGCCGTGCCAGGGCCTCAAAGAAGCGCCACGCCTCGTCGAGCTGCTCGGTCGGCGACAGCGTCGAGAGGCTCTGGTCCAGCGCGATCCGCCGGCGCGTATCGGAAATCGTCGCGACCACCCGTTCCGCGATGCCCGCCAGGCTCTCCTGCTCCTTGATCTGACTGGCGAGTTCCTGGGTGGCGAGACGAGTCGCATCGGCCAGGGTCAACTGCGCCGCCGCGTTGTCGTTGGCCGCCCCCAGGCCGACATCGAGTGCCGCGGTCAGCGCCTCCAGCACGAGGGCGTTGTCGGCGAAGGCCGTCTGCAGGCCGTCGATCAGAGCGGGCGTCAGCGCGGACGGATCGAACAGCGCCGTCAGATCCTCCCGCAGCACCGCGTCCAGCCCGGAAAGATCGGTGACGCCGAGCGCGGCGCCGAGCCGGCGGCGGTCCTCGTGATCGGCGAGCCGGTCGGCGATCTCGTCGATCAGGCCGAACCCCTGGCTCTCGCGAACCTCCCGGTCCAGGTCGCCGGTGAAGTCCTGACCCAGCTCCGCGAAGACGCCCTGAACCATATCGCCGATGGGCCCGAGCGAGGTGAAGGAGCCGCCGAGGGCGTCGATCAGGCCGGCCAGGTCGTCGGTCCCTTCCAGCAGCGCACCGATCCTGAGCCGGAAGAGCTCCTCCAGGTCGGAGAAATCGGTGACGCCGATGGCGATGCCGTCGTCCCGACGACCCTCGTACGCGTCGGCAAGGTCGGCGAGGTCGTTTTCTGCCCCGAACCCTCGCGCCTCGCGCAGCTCGTCCGCGATCTCCTCGCCGTAGTCGGCGCGCAGCTGCTGGACGAGACGCCCGCTCGCTTCCTCGACCCTGGCGGCGACGTCGATCGCGGCGACACCCAGATCGGGAAACGCCTCGGTCGCCGCGGCGATGTCGTCATTGATGCGCTCGAGCTCGGCCTCCATCGCCTCGAGGGCGGCCGTTCCGGCGAGCAGCCGTTCCTCGAACGGTCCGACCGCCTCCGGTTCGAACGCCCCGGCAACGGCAGCGATCAGTGCGTCGACATCCGCCAGGGCGATCGCGAAGGCGTCGCGCACCCGATCCCGGTTGTCGAGATAGTCCTGGCTCGGCCCGGTCGCCGCCTCGGCACTCTCGGCCAGGGCGTCGATGCCGGTCACCAGGTCCCGCAGCGCGTCGTTGGCGATGGTCGCCCCCTCCGGCGTCAGCACGATCGTCCCTTCACCCGCCGGCTCCGGGCGCAGGACCGACCCCTCGTCCTGATAGGCGCTGTTGTCGAACCGAAGCGTCTGCCCGGCGACATCGAGACCGATCAGGGTCCCTTCCCGCTCGTCGTAGACCGGACCGACGCCGGGCTGGAACGAGCGGACACCCTCGTCCTGATGGAAGAGCAGCGTGCTGTCGGTGCCGGGGACCGGGGTTCCGATCGCACCGACATCCGCCGTCTCCTGCGGGACCGCCACGTGCGGAGCGGGATCGGCGGGAAACAGCGTGGTCACCCGCTCCAGGAAATCGCGGATCGCGCCGATGCCGTCGGCGGCAAGCGACCTTCCGGTCTCCTCGATCTCCCGCCGCTGGCGCTGCAGAGCCACGGTGTAGGCGTCAATTCCGTCGCCGGCCTGGTTCAGGGCGTCGCGCAGGGCACCGAAACGCTCGGCGAAGGCCAGGTCGTCGAACAGCTCCTCCAGGCTCCCGGCAACCGAATGCCGGGCCGCTTCGGCCACCTCCGCGACGTCCATATCCTCCAGTACCTCCTGGACGATGAACCGCACGGCCTCGGTGATCAGGTCCGCCTCGCTCAGCCCGCGGAACCGGTCGCTGTCCTCGGCATGGGCGCCGATTATGGCCTTGAAGTTGTACCCGCCGCCCTGCCCGGACCCGTCCTCCGGCGCCGGGAAGTAGCCGATGTCGAACCCGTTGCCGTTCAAGGCGCCGCCGAAGCGCGAGCGGAACCGATCGATCTCCTCGAAGATCGTCTCGACGGTGGCAACCAGCGCGGCCGGATCGCCGCCGTTGTCGGTTGTGTAGACGGCATCTCGCGTCGCCGGCGACACCCGGGCGACGGTGGTCGGTCCGACCGACGGCGAGCGGGCGAACAGGACCGGGCCGAGGACCTGCGCGACAGCGGACGCCGCCGCCAGATAAGGGTTGGCGGCGGCCAGCAGCCCCGACCCACCACCAAGGATACCGCCAAGCGGACCGCTGCCCGAGACGATATCGAGGATCGAGGAGCCGACAGTGAGGATGTCGCCGAGGCCGATGCCCCGGCCGCTCGACACCCGGTCGACGATCCCGCCGATGCCGGCGGCCAGTCCCGAAATGTCGATCCCCGCGATCTCCCGGAACAGGTCCGTCACCAGCGGGGCGACGGTCTTGAACACCGACGCCAGGCTGATCTCGCCGTCCTGGGCCACCTGGTCGAACAACTCGGCGAAGGTATCGACGATCCGGTCGCCGAACGCCTCCCAGATCTCCAGGGAGCGGTCGGCGGCAACCGCGTTGCCGGCCACGGCATCCTCCACCAGGTCGGTGGCGGTGTCTCCCCCCGGCGGCAGGTCCGGCGCGTCCGGGACCAGGTCGAGCGGCGCCTCGATGCCCGAGGCTACCGTGGCGACACGCGCCACCAGCCGGCCGAATGCGCCCTCCGCCCGCCCCGTCGCGTCGGCCAGCCGCCTGAGGGCGTTGGCGGCCCTGTCGGCCGCGTCGCTGTCGGCGAGGACGAAGGGTCCGTTCGCGATATCCAGTGCCATGGCGCGCTCCAGGTCTCAGGATCGATGCAGGGTCGGTGACTCGGCGGCGCGGCGATGCCGCACACGTTCCAGGTAGGCGCCGTCCATCGCCCGGATCAGCCGACAGAACTCGGCCGCGTCGGCGATGCCGTGTATCCGGCAGTAGGCTTCCGTCTCCGCCAGGGCGATCGGGTTCACGATCGATCCGCCAAGGCCGACCGAAACCGACCGGCCGGCCGACAGGACGGCGAAGGCCTCGGCCACGCCCTGCAGATCACCGAACAGCTCCGGCCGGTCCGTCAGGGCCGCCGGCGCGCGGCCGGTCCGGGCCTCGAGGGTCTTCAGGAATCCGATCCGGTCGCCCCAGTCGAACTCCCACCGCACGACGTCGCGGAGTTTTTTTCCGCCGCCTCCAGATCGCGCTCGCGGTAGAGATCGAGCTCGCCCGCCAGTTCGACCACCAGGTCGCGGAAATCGCGGTAGGCCGGATCGAGCAGCAGGTCGCGGGCGGTCTCGCGGCCGTAGGGCAGCGGCGCACCCGCGTTGGTCAGGCCGCGCCAATCCAGCAGGACGGTCTCGGCCAGGACCTCGGCGGTGATCCGTTCGGTGACCGAGTCGTCCAGCGTGCCGGCCCGCAGCGCCCGACGGTAGGGCTTGAGCCGCCGCGCCATGGCCTCGCGGTACCGGCGGTTGCCAATGCGCGCGATCCGGATCTCGGCGCCGGAACCGGCGTCGATGGTGGTCCACACGCCGTCGTCTTCCAATGCGGTGTCGGTCTTGAAACGGCCAAGGTCCATGTCGGATCCCTCCCGGGGTTCGGTGAGCGGTCGGTTGTGAGGCAGGGGCCGGCGGGCGGACGCGAGGAGATCCGCCCGCCGACCGTCGTCCGGTCGCGGCCGAAGGTCAGGCGGCGAACCGGTCGATCTGAAGCGTGCAGCCCGTCGCGCTGTCGCGCAGGGCCTGGAAGTCGAAATCGGCCATGACGTCGCGGTCGTTGCCGCCGGCCAGCACGCGGCCGCCGGTGAGCTTCACCTTCGGCAGGGTCACGACATAGGCGTTGCCGTCGCCGTCCTGGACCCGGAACGACAGGGACGTCGCGCTCCCCGCCAGGTACTTCTGGTACCAGGCGCCGTCCGAGAAATAGACCGACACGCTGCCGGTGACGGAACAGCGTCCGGCCCCGATGTCCACGTTGCCGAGAGCTCCGACGGCCTGGATACCGCGCAGCCCGTTGGCGACCTGCACGGAGAGCGAGCGCAAGGCGGTCCCGGCCAGGACCGCGCCGGCCTCGCGGACCTCGCCGATGTTGTCGACCGCGTTCATCACGTCGTGGGTCGGCGCCGCGATCGGCGCGCCGCTGCCGACGGAGGCGTCCGCGATCGCCGCCGACCGCCCGAGGAAGGAGACCGACCCGCGCAGCACCTGGCCGGTCTGGATATCGAGACTGAGTGTGTTCGCCACCATGCCGGTGAAGGCGATGTGCTTGCCGATATCGGTGAACGCCTTCTCCAGGGTGAAGGAACTCTCCGTCACCCCGTTCCGCAGGACCGTTCCGTCGATCGCGACGGTCAGGCCGGATGCGGCTTCGTCGGTGACGGGCGACGGCGACACGGCAACGCTGTTCGCAGTCACGCCGGTCACCTGGTAGAAGCCGTTGTTGGCGCCACCCGCGGCGGCGAAGCCCGTGACCCGCAGCCACTGTCCCGCGACGATCCCGGCCGCCACGAAGTCGGTGACCGTACTGGTGAAGGTGCCGCCGGCATTGGAGGCGGCGATGTCGTCGGCCACCGAGATGGCCACCGGCGTGCCCCATTCCGAGAACAGCGCGCCGGCGAGGAACGGGTCGTGGGCGCCGTAGCTCAACTCGAAGTCGACGTTGCCCGACGCCTCGGCGCCGACCTGGATCAGGTCCATGACCTGCCGGTCGGAGCGGACCTCGTTGCTGGTCACGTTGCTGATGTTGTAGCCGAGGGTCTCGGCGGTATAGCGCTGCTGGGTCATCGCCGAGACCGGCGTCGTCCCCCAGACCGTCTCTTTCAGGCTGTAGAGCTGTGCGCGACTGCTGTCGGCCATGGTGCCGTCTCCTTCGTCAGTGTGATGGCATTGCGCCCGGTGCTCCGAGGCTTCGGCCACGGAACTGCCCGGTGGGGCTGCCCGGCGGGGCTGATTGGTGGGCGGGTTGGCGGGGCGGGTCGATCAGCGGCGGACCTGCAGACGGAAGACCGCCGGCCGGTCGCCGGCATAGGTCGCCGTCACCGAGACCACCCGGTAGACGGTGCCGGCGACGATCAGGCCGTCGCCGGGCGCGGGTTCGATCGCAAGGTGCCGGGCGGCGACCGTGACCATCATGTCGCCGCGGCGCACGGTCCCATCCGGCAAGCCGGATTCGACCGCGTCGACGACGCCGTTCAGGTTCGTGTCGACCGTCGTCGCGGTCACAAGCCCGGTCTGCGGATCGTAGCTCGGCACGCCGTCGCGCCTGAGCGTGAGCGCGGTTCCTGACCGTCCGATCACGCCGGCGGCCATCGCCAGCAGGGTCTCGAGCGGGCGACTCACGCGCGCCTCACGTCGGCGGAGCTGCGGCGGCGGACGAGGCCCGAGAGCAGCAGGTCGACATAGGGGTAGATCCGACCGCCGGGCGCGTCGTCGGCGTAGCGGATCTCGATCGAGCCCACGCGCTCCGCCACGATCCGCCCGCCGCGCTCCGCTTGCGGCGCGAGATCCTGGGACAGGGCGATCCAGGCGAGCTCGGCGCAGGCATGCCGGACGGACGCGGGGATGCCGCCATGGGTTCGGCCCTCGCCGTCGACCGCGCCTCGGCGCGGCCAGCCGAGCGGCTGATCGGTGGCGGCCAGGCCCCCGATCCAGCGATGGTTGCCGTCGAGATAGACGGTCGCCTTCAGCAGGGCGGCCTCGCGTTCGGCGGCGGAGGCCTCGGCCCAGGACGCCACGTTGCGCGCGGCGAAATAGGCATCGGCCTCGGCCAGATCGATATAGACGTCGATGCCGGCGGTCACGGTCATGGTTGCCTCCGGTGTGTGGGTCAGCCGCGCGAACGCCGGCGGCGTCCCCGTTTCGATCGGGCAGGCCTCGAGCTGGCAGGCTTCCAGCAGGCTGGCTCCGGTCCGGCCGATTTCGGCGGCGGGGCGTCGCCGGCGGACAGGTCCGGGTCCGGGCTCTGGCTCGGCAGCGGCGGCGGGGCGATGAAGTCGCCATGGCCCAGAAGGCGCCAGTTGGCGTAGCGGGTTTCCTTGCGCGCCAGGTAGTCGTCCTTGTCGACCACGATGGGCTGGCCGGTCCGGGCATGCTCGAGCACGACCGTCGGCAGGAGTTCGGGATCGGCCACGCGGCACCTCCGCAATGATCGGAAAAAGGATCGGGGCCGATCCGCACGGGCGGACCGGCCCCGACCAGGGGCCCGGCGGCGGGGAGACCGGCCGGGCGGGAGGGACCTCGGATCGCGACCAGGCGCGTCAGCCGGCGATGCGTACGGCAAGCTCCGGGCGGACCAGCTTGACGCCCCACAGGACGTCGAACTCCCAGACCGTCTGCTTGTACTGGCGACTGACCTCCAGACGCAGGGACAGGCCGGTCTGGGCGTCTGTCATCGCCAGGATCCGGTTGCCGAGCGACAGGTCGGCGAGCCCGGCGGACAGCGGCCGCATCGCCAGCGCGAAGGCGTCGCGGTGGAAGGCGAGGTTGACCACATGGCTCTTGCGGACGGTGACGGCGACGCCGCCCGCGACATCCGTCCTCAGCGCCGGCGTCAGGCCGACGCTGGTGCTTCCGGTCGACAGGCTCACGCCCGCGGTGACCGCGTAGGTCTGGTCGTGACCGGCGAAGGAAAGCACGTCTCCGGCGACCAGGGTCGGGGTGCCGGTATCCGCCGTCAGCGGGACCGCCGCGCTCCCGCTCGAGATCCCGGCGGTCGTGGTCACGGTGTAGCTGGCGTCGTCGGCGGCACTGCCGGCGGTGTGGACCGGCACGCCGTCATCGGCGAACCAGTCAATGCCGAACTTGCGGCCGATCTCGCCGTCGATCTTGACCGCGGCCGATCCGGCCTTCTCGGCGTCGGAGAACTGGGCCAGAGCGAGGGCGTTGGTCTCGGCGTCGAAGTCGAGGACGCCGCGACGGTCCGCCCGCGGGGCGAGCTGCCGGTTCAACAGCTTGCGGGCGAGCGTCGCATCGGCCACGTCGGCGGCGAACGGCGTGGCGCCCGCGGTCCCGACATAACCATAGATGCCGACATATTCGGCATGGACGCTGGCGTTCACCGCATTGGCCAGGGCCCGGATCGCCTCCGACATCTGCATCGGCACGAAGGCCGCGTCATGGTCGATCTCCATGACCTCGCGGTCGGTCAGGTGGAAGCCGGCGCGCTTCCAGTTGTCGAGCCGAACCTGGACGACATTCGCGGCCAGCGAGGTCGGCACCGGCGGCGTGTTCGACGGGGTCACGTCGGTCGCCGCGATCGCGCTGGGCAACGGAACGTCGATCGTGTCGCCCTTCTTGGCGGCATCGGACGAGTAGTCCGAGTTGACGAGGCGGGGCATCACCGCCTGCTCGCGCAGCGCCATGAGGCCGCGCGCCAGGATCTTCGGCATGATGTCGGTTAGCGTGTTCGCCATGGCGAACTCCTTTTTGCGTCTGGAGACTGAGGAGACGCGCCGGCATCCCGCCTGGCGTCGGAGACGATGCGCGCGGCCACCCGGACCGGCGCCTACGGTCACGGCGCGGCGGGCGTCCCACCCCTGCCGCCAGGGGAGGAAACGTCCGCCCCTGACCATGTGAGCTTTATTGTTTCTGGTGACTTAGAGAGATCGGGTCGGCGGTCACGCCACCCGAACCCGGCCGGCGGCGATGTCGGCGACGTGGCGGGCGACGGCGCGGGGGTCGGAGGCGGAGACGGTGACAGGCGCCGCCTCGCCCCGGCCCGCCACCGGCGCGCCGCTCCCTGACTTCCCGGACGCCTCGAAGGCACGGCCGTAGACGGGGTCGGCGCGGATCGCCTCGACGACCTGGGACACGGCAAGGGCGGTCCCGTCCTCGCTCCGCGCGGCGACGGAGCCGTCCTCGGCCACCGACAGGCGCGCAGTCACCGCCGGCAGCAGCAGCTCCGGAACGCCGTGGGCGGCCCGGATCGCCGCGCGGGCCTCGGCTTCGATCAGGCGGGTCTCCAGCGTTCCGGCGCGGTCCGTGCCGGCTCCGCTTGCCTCCTCGCGCGCCGACAGTTCGGCCTTCAGCGCCTTGCGTTCGGCCCGCTCCTTCTCCAGCGCCGATTTGAGGCCGGAAACGTCCTCCACCCCGTCGGCGTCGAGCCGCCAGCGTCCGTCCTCCGTCTCCACGTAATGGGCGCGTACCGGCTCGGGCAGGTCGTCCAGGGCGTCGGCGATCGCGGGAAGCGGCATGGTCTTTCTCCCTTGTCTCGGTCTCGGTCAGGTCATCGGGGCATGTCGGCGAGGATGCCGCGGCGGCGGATCTCGGCGAGGAAAGTCTGACGGTCGATCTCCCCGGCCAGGCGGGTCCTGAGCAGGAGGTCGATCTCCTCCGCCTCGCGGGCGTCGAGACCGACATCGGCATCCAGGGTCACCCGACCGGCGGCGGTCGGGTCGAGGTCCATCCACCGGGCGGCCAGGCCGAGGGCTCGACTCAGACACTCCTCGACCTCGCGGACCAGCCCGGCGAGCGCGCTGTCGGCCCGGGCGGCGTCGATCGCCCGCTCGGTCGCCGTCACGCCGCCGGAGCGTCCGACCAGAAGATCGAGTCCCATCACCGCCATCCGGTCCTCCAGATCCGCGAGGTCCTGACGGCCGGCCGCGATGGCCGCGCCGGAATGCTCGACATACCGCAGGTCCGCCCCGTCACCCTCGCCCAGGATCAATCGGTTCGGGCCGATCTCTACCCCGTCCTCGCCGACCTTCAGGTTGCGGGCGAACAGGATCGGCACCCGGGCGACATGCAGGATGTGGCGCTGATCGGAACTGGACTGCCAGTGCGCCAGGTTGAGCCAGGCGAGATCGAGCAGCGGCGGTCGGGCGGTCAGAAACCCGGTGCGCCCGGCATAGATCGTGACCAGCGGAATCTCCGCCAGGCTGGTCTCGCCGCCGGCGACGCGACGCCACGGCAGGTCGTCGCCGTCTCCAGGCCGGCGCCAGACCGACCAGCGGCCGGGTTCGAGCACGCGGATCTGCGCCACCGCCTTCTCGCCCCAGGCCCCGTCGCGTTCGACCACGGTCTCGCGGATACGGACCCGCTCCAGGGCACCGTCGCCGCCGATCCGCCAACCGATCAGATCGCGCGCCGGCACATGAACGAGATAGGGCCGGGCGCCGCGCTCGCGCTCGTCGTGCAGGGTATCGAGGTCGCCACCGGCCGGCGGGAAATCGACGAGAAGATGGGTCACGCCATCGCTCAGCGCCGCCCGAAGGATATCGCGGGCCAGCGTCGTCAGGTCGCGACCGCCCATGTCGAGGTCGCGGCAGAGGGCACGGACCCGCGGGTCCGCGTCGTCGGACAGGCTGGCCGGGCGGGCGAAGGGTTTGCCGGACAGCGTCTGGACCGCCCGGCCGAGACCGTTGAACAGCACCGTCCGCGACAACCGGATGCGGTAGGCCTCCAGGCTCTCCTTCGGCTCGCGCGGCAGCCAGCGTTCGCCGGCCGCCCGCATCGCCCGGGTGCCGCCCAGCAGGTCGTGCACCAGTTCCCAGTCGGGGGCCATGGCGTGCCAGGCGGCGCCGGGCGTGGCGACGTCGGCCGCGCCGGCGGCCGAGGCGGATGGGTTCGCGCGGTGTCTCATGGTCCGTCCTCTCGGATCAGGGATGGTCGGGTCCGGCGTCCCACTCGACCGGGATGCGGACGGACGCGATCAGGCTGGCGCCGTCGGAGCGCAGGTCGGTCACCGGCGGCCGAACCGCGAGCCGGGGGCCGCCGGCGCGGCGCAGAGCACCGATCAGCCGTTCCGCGCCGCCGAACGCCAGGTCGGCGCTGTCGGCCGTCAGTCCGATCAGCAGCTCGGTCCGCCGGCGCACCATCAGTCGGTCGCCGGACCGCAGCAGCAGGGTCGCCGACGCGCTCAGGACCCCGCGGCCGGCTCCCCAGACCATGCTTCCGACGGCCGGGCTTTCGACGGCCGGGCTTCCGACGGCCGGGACCTCGACATCCAAGGCCCGAAAGCTCACCGGAACGCGTCGTGCCAGAACGGCGCGGCGACCCGCAGGCAGAAATAGGCCGGGTCCTCGGGACCCGGATAGGTGCTCGCCGCCTCGAACGTCAGGCCGGGGACACCGGCGCCGGCGAACAGGCCGGCGACATCATCCGCCAGGCGCAGGGCGCCGGCGGTCCCGCTGCCGGCGGCGACGCGGACCTCCACCAGCGCGACACCGGTGCAGCGAAACCGCCGCAGGTCGCCGCCGAACGACGCCTGGGTCGCCCCCGTCGGCTCGACCGCAAGGCGCACCCAGGGACCGCCATGGGCCGGCGGCGTGAAATCGACATTCGGGTAGGCGACCGCCGTCGCCGACCAGCCGGCGGCGAACAGGCTCTCGATCGCCGCGCGCGCCTCGTCCAGGGTCATTGTCGCCTCCTCGGCATGTTGGCCGGCCTCAGATCAGAAACTCGCGGCTTTCCGCCGGCGCCGGGTCGGTCATCAGGGCGGTCACCGCCCAGACCAGCGCGTCCAGCCGGTCCGGTGAGGCCTCGCCCGAAGCGCCGGTGAAGCCGGTCATCTGATCCTCCAGCGCCTCGAAGGTGCCGGCGTGGCGCACGCGGCCCTGCTCGTAGAGCGCGGCGACGGGCTCGGCGCGCACCCGCTTGCCCCGCGTCGCCCGCACGCCGCGGACCGGCAGGGCGGGATCGACGGTGCGCAGGGTCGCCGCCACCAGATCGCCGCCCTGGTTGACCTCGCAGATCACGCAGTCGGCGCGGTGGCGGGCATGGGCTGTCGCCGCCCGCCGGGCCCACAGATCGGGACTGAGCCTGGCCGACAGATCCTCCAGCACCCAGAATCTGCCATCGCCGTCGCGGCCGGCGACCACGATCCCGGTCTCGTCGGCCGTCTCGCCGCTGGTCACCGCCGGGTCGACGGCGACCACGATCCGGGCAAGATCGGGCACCGCCGCCGGCGCGACCCAACACCGCTCGACCGCGGCCCTCGTCCACAGCGCGCCCGGCATGTCGACCAGGTATTCGCCTTCGATCTCCTGTCGCCCGAGCCGCGTGCCGTCGTAACGGGCCAGAATCTGCGCCAGGAAGGCCGGCGCCAGGTTGGCGGCGTTCTCCCGCGTACCGCCGCGGGTGACGACGGTGCGCGGATCGGCCATCAGCCGCGACAGCCAGGCGCGCGGCTTCGGCGTCGTCGTCGCGACGCAGCGCGGGTCGGAGCCGAGGCGCAGGCCGAGCATCAGGTTGTCCCACGCCGCCTCGCGGCGCCATTTGGCGATCTCGTCGGCCCACGCGGCATCGAACTGCGGACCGCGCAGCTGATCCGGATCGTCGGCCGAGAAACAGGTCGCGACCGCGCCGCCGGGCCAGGTCACCCGCCGCTTCGACGGCTCGTAGCGCGGCCGGGCCCAGGGCGGACAGCAGGACAGCAGGCCGCTCTCCCCCTCGACCATGACGTCGCGGACATCGGCTGCGGTCTCCCCGACCAGCGCGATCCGCCCGGCCCGACCGGTCTCGGCCAGGTGGCGGACCCATTCAGCCCCGGTCCGGGTCTTGCCGAAACCGCGGCCGGCCAGGATCAGCCAGATCCGCCAGTCGCCGGCCGGAGGCAACTGCTTGTCCCGAGCCCAGAGCGGCCAGTCGTGCAGCAGATGGGCGGCGTCGCGGTCACTCATCCCCTCCAGCAGGGTCCGGGTCGTCGCCGGGGTCGTCGCCCTCTCCCGGATCAACCTGCGCAAGGCGCTCGGCGAGCGCGTCGCGGGCTCCGGCATAGTCTTCGGCGGTGTCATCGCTCTCCCCGGTGCTGGGATTCAGCCCGGCGCGCTCGCGGTAGAGGTCCGGACGGTGGGCGCGCAGCAGAAACATGAGCAGGGTGTCGGAGTACTTGCGGACCGTGCCCGCCACCCTGCCCTGGTGGAAATGCGGAACCTCGACCCCGTCGATGGCGCGGCGGCGGGCCTCGGCCGCCAACGCGTCGGTCGCTGTCTCCAGGGCCTCCGCCCATTCGGCGGCGAAGTCCGGATCCTCGGCCCTGAGCTGGTAGGCGCGGGACCGCGAGGCCTTGGCGGCGCGGGCGGCATGCGCGACGTTGCCCGAGGTCGCGAGCGCGGTCAGGAAGGTCGCGCGCCGCCGCGACGTCCAACGGTGAACGGGCATCGGCTCCTCCGGGTCTGGAACGCGAACAGGCCGCCCGGAGGGGCGGCCTGTCGATGGTGCAAGGTGCGCGGGGCTTTCCGGATCCGATTCGACCGCCACCCGTGGGCGCCGGCGATGCAGTGATGTCGGCTGCCAGTATTCCCGTCTCCCGTTATTCAGATAACTAATTGATTTTATTGAAGCTCAAATTTCGCAGATGACACATAAAAGATGCCTGACTGCCAAAATTCATGAATTGCGAACAACTTTTGCCAGATTTCGTGAATTGGGCATTCCAGGGCGATTCCTGAGAGGCTCCTGAGCCCCAATTAGGCTATCTCCGTTCAGCAGGATATCGTTCCAGCACTTTCCTAAGAGCCGTACCAAGCGGCGCATGGCTTACACCTGCGTGCACCAAGGACTCCTCGAGTTTCCAAAGCGATCGGACGTACTTCTTGAGCGGCCCATACCGCCCAACAGGGATCAATGATGAAACCTGGTTATCGAACATTGCCGGATCGATTTTGAGCAGCCTCATGCCCCGCGATAGCAACAGACCGACCTCTGGGGTCAGACGATCGTCCAATTTGAAGCTGGCGTTCGGCTCAGCACCAAGGAGCCCCAGTACTTGGCTCGCCTTCAGGAGCTCTGAAAATCGCAGCCCCTTCATAAGCGGATACGTCTTTCGCTCCTCGCCCATCAACATTCGGAGCAGGTAACTCGGGCCGATGAGTTCATCGGTATCCACAGGGGTCGGGACGGATACGTCGGTCGTGGAAACGAGCGAGGATCCGCAACGACATTTGTCGGGCGCCTCCGTCCGCCAATAAAGCTGCATTCTGCATACCGGGCATCGGTCCACGAGGCGGATCTTGTGCAACATGCATGCACCGGCGAACCGCAGGGTCCAAGCAATGCGATGGTATCCTGGGCCCATAGCCACGCAAACTGGGCAGAACCGCCGAAGGTGCAATACGATTGCCTTGGTCGGCACATCCTGTCCGAGCAATGCCGACATTGACTGGTTAGGTCCCATGATCCTGCGTATCGGCGCAATTCGTCGAAGCTCATCAAACGGTCGTCCTGTGACGGACGCCAAGCGCGAAATCTCGTCATCTTTGTAGAAGTTTTGGGGAAACTTGACGCTCGCCGCCTCCGCAACCCACGCGGCAAACTTGAAGTGGTTCAATTGCGCGATCCGGGCAATGAAACCGTTGATCGATTCGTCCGCATACGGCACGGTTCGAAGCGGCAGTTCAATAATGTCAGTATTTTCCATAATTTCGAGGATTCGACCGGGGCACAATGACCGTCTATAGCGCCAACGTGCGCGACGCTAGGTTGGCCAAACCTCTGCCACACTTAGCGGACCAGATGCAATGTTTGCCAGAATTACTGCCTTCTGGACCGTGAAATGCCACAATTGCTGAATTCGGTTCAGGTTTGACACAATTACCGAATTTTGAGGGAACCTGTAGTTCGCGCTTTGAGAGACCACATTTCAGTTGCGGTCGGTAGTCGTGGGAAGGCGAGTTGCTGGTTGAGGTATCCGGGGAGTGTGGCTTAACCACGGCCCTCCACTTGAGCTTTGCGAAGCGGCTTATACCCTCGAGATCTTGCGTACGTAGCCCAGAAGCTGTCTCGACTGAGATGGTGCCACCCTCGATCATGATCTGGTTCCGAAGGTTCAGGACACCTTGATCAAGTTCGCCCGCGCCGCAAGGATGTCCAGATCGCTTCGCCGCACTAAGAGCATCAAGAGGCCGACGAAGGAATCGTCGGCCTCTCGTCTATTCTGGAATAGCATGGGCTCCCAGCGAGTATTCTGTCGATGCGCACCACCGACAGCCAGAAGGCCCGGACGCAGGTTACGCAGCCCGCGGGAGCGCTTCGAAGGGATTGGCCCAGTCGGGCGACTCCCGAAAATCCTCAGCGGTCTCCCAAAGAATCTCTTTCGTCAGGCACTCCGCGCCATCTACCAGCCCCCTGATGCATGCCGCGTAAAGGAAATCGACCGCACGGCCAACTACGCCCTCGGAAAACTGCCAAATCCCGTACGCCGCATCCACATCCATGCTGAGATTTGACGGATTGGAGAATGGCAGGTGCTTCTCACAAGCGGCCAAGATGGCAGCAAAGTACGTTTGGTGTTCCTCGTTGCTCCAGTCGAACCTTCCAAGCACAAACCGACCGAGTGCGCGACGAGCGAGTTGTTCATTCACCTCGAAGATGACGCTGGCCTCTGGCATTCCTGCCAACACGATAGGGCAGGCGTTTGAGTTCAGCAGGGTCTTCACGAAGTCCGCCGCGCTGGAGATGACCCGCCTGCTCTTCGTGTCAACCAGATGCTGCACTTCATCTAAAACGACTACCTGAACCTCTTGTTCACGCAGGTGATGCTTGACCCGCCCGGTCAGCGCTGCCTCGCTGCCTCGAGAGGCCAACCCGTCTGGCAGACCCATTGCCCGAAGCATGTTCTCCGCCAGACTCTTTGTCGTGCATTTGGGTGGGACCTCGATGTAGAGCACAGGACGCTTGTCACCTTCCGGTGTCTCCTCCACTGCGAACTGCCTGCACCAACGTTCGACGGTCGTTGTCTTACCACTGCCGGATTCCCCCGTGATGAGGAGACAACGAGCCGGGCTTGGGCGGCCCGCGTTGATATTCCCGTAGAGCATCAGCCTTTCCAGCGCCGCAACAATCCTAGTCGCGTCCCTGTGCGGCACATACACCTGTTTAAGGGGGCGCAACTGCTGCTGAAGCCGCTCCGCAGCTTTGCTAAGGCCATTCTCACTCGAATCGATTTCTTGTTTGTTCGTAGCTTTCTTTCCCATGGTTGTTTCTCCTCTCTCAATCCATGATTTCTGCTTCAAGACCAATCTCGGCGACCCGTTTGTCAAACGACTTACGAGTAGCTTCTGTTTCTTCGGAAACGACCTGTTCGTGCTTCAACTGGCCGCCTTCCGAACCCCGACGCCGCTGTTTTGAGACCACCCCAGGGCTTTGCGTCACCGTATTTCTTGTTCTGGTTTTCGCGTTTGTCTTCGCACTTACGTCATCCGTAGCCGTTAAGCCAAGCCGGTCGTTCTCTTCCTTGACAGCTTTCTTTTTACGGCTCCCGACTTGTTTCTTCTTCTCGAGCTCGCTCACCCTGTCACGGAAGAACTCACGAATTTTTGCCCTATGCTCGGCACTATCTCGCTTGTATTTTCCGAGAATTCTCCGAGATTCTCTGCCAAGCATTCTGTGTTCACCCAACGTTAAACCGGCGGTATATTCTGGATTAGTCGATGGAACGACAATTAGATCTCCGGTAACCCAGTCCTCCACGGTGATGTGGCTCAAGTCATTCGGATTAACCCGTACTTTCACGGTATTGGGTAGATCTGGACGATTGACTAAACGACGGAGCGCTGGACTCTGCGTGCAGTAACGAATTTTTTCGAACTCGATTCCTTTTCGTGTCAGCTTCCTGTCAAAAACCAAGTTCAGCAACGCATCGAGTTGGTCTACCCGTGCTGGAATATTTACAGGGTAAGCAGCGACCCCTTCCTTCCATTTCACTACAGGCGGGCATCCAATTTCCTTGTGCGGATTTTGTGCGTAGTCGTCAACAATCCACTTGACAATCAGCAAATGCAAATCCTCAAGTGTTACCACCGCCTCTTTTGCGGATTTATAGAATCCTCTCTCCTTCGAGTTCGACATTGTCGTTCCTGGCAGAGTATGGATGAGACAAGTCGCCAGGGTGCGGAACCATCTCTCGATCTTTGCCTTGTAGTTTGGCATGTATACCGGACAGTACTGAATATCGATTCCCAGGGCTTGGCAGGCTTCTCGTAACGCCCGACTGTGATAGTCTCGCCCATTATCTACGACGATGGTCTCCGGTCGTCCGAAACAAGGCCATTCTTTTACTACGTCAGGATAATCGCGCTTTACCCAATCCTTAGTTTGGATAACGCTCTTCAAGCATTGCATGACGCTGTATGCGCCCGGTGGGATGAAGCTGACGTACACACCCACTACCATCCGCGAGTAACGGTCAACAGCCGACGTAATCCATGGCCTACCGAGCGGAACCTTTCGTTTAGTGTCAAGGACGATGATGTCGAGTTCTGTATGGTCAATCTCAATGACCTGCAGCGGATACTCGGCTTCTGGAGCGCGCAAGACAGGTTCGCATTGTCTTTTAGCTGCGATTGGTCCTTTCTGACTCTTGATGACAACCTCGTTGTCAAGCTTGCCGACCATTCTATAGACAGTCCGCAGACTCGGGGTCAGGAGTTGACCATCTTTACCAACGAAGCGCTGATCACGGCCTCTGGTGTCGAGTTCAGCAACTCGGCGCGAGATTTCGAGGTGGATGTTCTCCACACTTTCTTTCGTCGGCTTGAGCCTAAGTCTTTGAATGGTTTCGTCGACGATTTGAAATACGTCTGGGTCAAAGCGCTTGTTCGAATTGCCCCGCAGATGAAAGAGAGGCGCCAAGCACCGCACTTCGCGGACATTTGGTGAGCCGATGTTTCTCCACTCCCGAATCCAACGCTGCAACAGGTGTACTGAGGGAGGGTTCGAGTCATCCGCTTCGCTCGCGACCTTCTGGATGAGCGGCTCCAATAATGCCCCGCTGTTACTTTTCACTTTGAGGTCCGCGAACGCCCGCATATACGGATACCGGCGTTCAATCTGTTGCCGCGTTGCTTCTGACAAGTACCGCAGGGGTTCCTGGAGGTGCTTCGTCTTGTTCGGCGGAAGGCGCTCTTCGGCGGTTGTGATTCGCTCTAGCTCGCCATTCGACCACAGCGTCGCCAGATGCCCGTCCGTCATCGTCACGAACCGACCGTCTTGTACATGCTCAAGATTGAGCTCTCCGGTCCGAGCGCGGCTACGAATTCGATAGGGGACGCCGGAAATCTCGATGAGTTCGTCGGGGCTCCAGTTGATTGCTCCCATGTCAGCCTCCGACCTTGCTGTAGTCGAACACACCAACAATTCTGGTGTTCCCAGACAGTGGAGCCGCTCGCAGGTCGAGGTCGAACAGACCGAGGTTGGCCATGGCGAGAAGCTCGCGGCGGCGAGATGGACCGAATCCCAGAACTTCCTCGAGTTCGCCCAGTGTGTGGCACCGATGAACGTTGAAGGTCCGCGCGACAAGCATTTGCAGCTGGCTGCTCGGAGTGATATCGCGGGCCTTCAGCACGACCTTCGCGTTCGAGAGAAGCGGCTCCTGTCGGATGTCCTTCTCTGTCATCACCCGGAATCCGTAGCCGCGGGCCGCGTAGACCGCCTGGACCGCCTCAAACAAAACCTGGTACTTCGGCAAAGATGCCGTCGCCTGGAACTTGACCTCGATGAATTCGGTCCGCCGGTCGCGGTACTCGACCCTGATATCCGGGTAGTATCGACGAGTGCGACCATCGACTTCGTATTCGGTCACCTCTGGCTGCACCGCGTAGAACTCAACAGCGTTGTCGACCTCAAGAAGCCGCAAGCAGTCAAACTCAAGCTGGGATTCCCACGGCCATTGAGCTTTGGTCTTCGCGCTGCTGAAGTAGCCGACGACCCGATGCGGTGCCCGGGTAACAACCTTCCGGGCCCGAGGCGGGGTCACGGTCGCGTAGGCAGTATCGAGTCCGAACGCACGTCGGACGTCTGCGCGTTTCCGCGCGTGGCGATGGTTCATGGATATGTCTCCTGATGTAGCAGTTCACCTGGCCAGGCCACCGGGCCCGGGCGACTTCATGGGTGGACGGCTACGCTATTCGTTGGCCCCGGAGACCGAGGGCGAACGCGCCTGTTCGCGAGCGGGACGCGATAGCTGCATTCAGAGGATTGTCGATGCCAACGACAGCCCGCGGTCGTAGCGAGAGAACGCCAGCGTTAGCCAGCGGCACGCTCACACGACTACCATTTTCAGTTGAGCAAAAGGTGCTGCCCGACGCAGCAACGGCTGGCGCCGAACATGAACCAGCGATGGGTCGCACGAGCGACGGTTGGACCGATTTCGACATGGGAAACTCCCAGGGCACGCAATCTGGAAGCCACGCTAAACTAACGCAGCTGGCTAAGCTTCAGTGGGGCTCAGCGTATGATGCCGTGGGAAAAAGCAGCAGCGGCCGGAAGGGACCGGACGCTTTGAATGTCACAATTGCTGACTTCGCGCTGCATGAGGATCGATCTACCAGGAGGCGAGGAGCCGGTCAAGCACTATCGATCGAGACCGCGGTCGAAAGCCGCCGAGATCGCACCACCGCTCGCCTGCAAACATCCGCCATTATGGAGCAACGTCCACCAGCAGTTCGTAGCTGACATGCGATCATTCGGTCGACAGCTTTAGCTTATGAACTGCCTGTCAGCAGCACACAGGATGATTGCTCCCCTTGCGTCATGTCTAAATTTGGACCATATATCAATCCTGGTACAAATATGGATAAAGCCATGCCCACGCTGCCTCGTACCGCTCCAGCAAGGAGCCGCAAAGAGCTTTCTGGTCCGGCTCTGCGCACGTATTTCCGGATCGCTGATCTGTGGAAGCTGACACCTGACGATCAGATGACGTTGCTCGGTGTCACCACGCGGTCGACCTTCTACAATTGGAAACGCGATACCGACACCACGCTCCCTAAAGACACCCTTGAACGCATCTCGTACATTGTCGGCATCTATAAGGCCCTTCAGATCCTGCTGCCGAAAGAAGAAGCTGCTGACGAATGGGTCAAGCGGCCGAATGCGAGTCCGCTCTTCGGCGGCGCATCCGCTCTATCACGCATGCTCTCGGGACAGGTCGCTGACCTGTTCGTCGTGCGCCAGTATCTCGACGCCCAGCGGGGCGGCTGGGCGTGACGCTGCCCGTCTCCCGCATCGAATGGAGGCCGTCCTGGCGCATCATCCCGAGCCGCTTCCCGCCAATCTCGCTGTTCGAGCGCGTCACCGAACCAGATGACCTAGAGGCGATCTTCGAACTGGAGGCGATGACCAATCCTCGCCTTCGTGACGAGGTCGGAGACATCTCTATGGTGCCGCCAGAAGACCGGGTCAGCGGCCCGGGCTCCAGCATCATCATGGCGGCGTTTACACACCTGAATCCCGAAGGCAGCCGGTTCACAGATGGTACTTCCGGCGTCTTCTATGCCGCGGTTGATCTCGAAACGGCCATTGCAGAGACGAAGTACCATCGCGAGCGATTCATGCGCGCAACCGCCCAAGAGCGTCTGGAGCTCGACATGCGGGTCTACCTGGTCGACCTCGTAGGTGACCTGCACGACCTAAGAGGCCAGCGAGAGGCCTACCCTCTCGTTTATCACGACACCAATTATTCGGCCGCCCAGCATCTCGCGAGAGACCTCCGACAGAGCGGGGGCAATGGCATCGCGTATGACAGCGTGCGACGGAAAGGCGGCGAATGCGCTGCGGTGTTCCGCCCCCCTCTACTCGTGAACCCGCGACAGGAGAAGCATCTCTGCTATGTCTGGGACGGCGAAGCGATCTCGAATGTCTATGAGAAACGTGAAATCAGATGATTCGCGATTAGAAAGAATTCCGGCTCGTAAAGACAACGTCGAGCGGGGCGGGCAGCAGAAATTAGGAAATGATCGTAAATCAATTATCTTTTTCGGACACAATAAACTCGAACGGAATCCGTTGATTCTTATCCAGGATGTTAATTCTGAGTAATTCTATAGTAAATACTCGAAATATATATTATTATTTAACATCTCAGTGTACGTTGGCACAAACATCGACTGAACTGGTTTGCAGCTGCGTGATTCGCCGAGCCCACCATTACGACGCTCCCGTCGATCTGCTTCAGATCCGGCCGCAGAAGCGGCTCTCCATTAGCGGGGCCCTCGTCACGATTTCTCATGACAATCGGGATAGGAATATCCGCTCGAGATGATATCCCGCCCTGGGGACGGTTTCGCGGTCCAAGAAAGCCTCCAAAGCCGGGAGCAATAGTCTCTGAAGAGGCACAGATCTCCCGGGTTCGCAGACCCATTGAGCCAAGAGGCGCAGCCGGGTCGCGCGCCAGTAGGGCACCGAAGCTCGCTCGCACAGAGCATCGAGATATCGGTGAAAGGAGACTGGCCAATCCGTGCAAGCCTCGATGCCGATCTGCAGGTACCGGTGCGGCGCGACGCCTCGCCTCGACAGCAAGACCGGCGCAAAGCGCTGACGGACTCCCGAGCCAAACCAGCCGAGGTGCAGCAACAGAGATAGGGCGTCTGAGAAGGACAGCTTCGAGAGAGGCCAGGTTTTCGGGACGGGGAAGCCATCGAGATGGAGCTTCCCGTGAACGAACGACAAGCCACTGAGCTCTGCCGTCGGCACCGGTTCCGCGCCCATCTTACGGATGTCGGCCCCGCATGCGCACCGGACGATGGACGAGGTTTGCCACCCAAAGTGACGACCACACTCCTGGCAACAATCAATCAGGCGGACTTCGTGGCGAGGACACGCCGAAACCAGCCGGAGGTCCCAGACGGCCCGGTGATATGGCTCCTCGGCTAAGCACTCCGGACAGACCTTCCGGCGCTTGAGCGAGACCAGCCGGTGGTCGACGGTTGCGCTTAGGAAGCGAACCTTGGGGCCGCGACCGATCGGCCAGTAGGTCATATGAAGCAGCGCCGTTGTCTCGACGCCGATGGCTTCTGACATCGGTTCCAGATCAAAGGGACTGAACGCCATCGCCTGCGGGGTCGTGAACGGGTTGCCGATCGAACTGGCGAGCAGTTGGGGCTTGTCGACACCGTTTCGCTCAGCGAGCCGGATCATGAAACCGGTGAGAGACTCTCCTGGAACAGGCATGTTCCGCAGAGGAAGTCGCCCAACCGACATCAGATGCCCCCCTCGATTACGATCTCAACTTCAGTACGCCCCGTCTTCGAAACAGCATGCTGGCGGTGACGGTTGGACCCTCTGATCACCTGAAACCGCGGTTGACGATCATAATTCGGGCTCGGACCTGATTGGTAAATAATTTTAGTTAACAGAGTCGCTTTCGGCGCCGAGTTCTGGGTTGAAACTGCTCAAACCACATCGCTTCAGGGCGAGGAGACTACGAGGCATCTCTAGATTAATGACGGGATTCGATTAACACCGACGGATGCGGCTACGCTTCCCACAAGCGCTTTGGCACATTGGCTCTTCCAAATCGTTCAGCAAGCCAACGCGAGATATCTCCATCATAATCTTGTCGATATAGCGGAGGTGTACTGGTTCTAGCCTACCATACCTCTGTTTTGTCAGATCACAAACCGCCTCGTTGATTCGTAAACTGTCGGGCACACTCGGAACGGATCTATCGGACCATTTCAAATCGAAGCCTAGGGCGCGCGCAGTCCTGACCACGTGGCGGTCGGGCTTACAGGCCAATCCAAAATCCGTCAGCGCATGAAGAATGGTTATGTGCCCCCAATAAAGCCCCATTTCATTGCGAAGCTTCTTCACGATACACCGCAATGGTTGGCCGTAGAGATCTGAAAATGGATATGCGCTGAAGGCGACGACGCGCTCTCGTAACGCCGCCGCTGCACCTTGAATGGCATACAGCCTATACATTGCTACGTTGGATCTTTCCCGAATCTGGAATACTCGATCCCCAGAGAATGTAAAAGCGTCGTTTACTATTCCAAGTTCTCGACAGTGCTCTATGTTAAAATCGTCTTTTTTCACTCCAATATAGACCCACGCACCACGCATCGAGGGAGCGATTTCTTTCTCAGTACGGGTGCCATTTTCCTCCCTTTGGTTTGCATACAGAGGTTTATTCCAAAGCACTCGCCAACAATCGTCCGGGCCTGCTCTCCGGGGGTCTACAACAGCTTCAGCAAGTTCTTTTGCGCGCTCAACCGATTGCGGATACTCAGTTCTCAGAAGCTCCTCGTAGTTTGAGAAGCGCTCTAAAACGCTGGGATCCATAGAGAAGCTCCCGAGTGTGTAACGGCCCCTTCCGTCTCATTTCCGGTCATTAAGCTGGGCCGGTCAACTGAGATGGCGGCTAGCTCATCAATTTTGATTGACAGCAACGACGATGTTCTCTATTCGTTCTGACACTATGCAGCAGACCTGTCCCCCTCTTACCCCCGTATCTGGCCTCCTAGCCAGAGCAGGCGGAGTCCGCTGCTCGATACGCTGATCCCATCCTGAGCCGCCGCTTTCCAAGCGCGTGATCCGGGCATGAAATGCCCGCCAGGAGGTCAGCATGATGTCCTCGACAGACAGGCGAACGACGCCACCCGCATACTCGAACACCGCCGACACAGATCCGCTCGTAAAGCGCGCTATGAACGAGGCACGCGAGTTCGGAGCCGGTAGTCCAGCCACCGTTCGCTGCCAGGGGACGCCACTGTTCCGCAGCGGTCTCGTGCGTGATCTGAGTTGTTTGCTCGAAGTGGATCCGGGCGTCGAGACCTGGGAGTGCTTACCCTTCGCCATCATGCTGGAGAGCACTTCCGGCGAGCGGCGGCGCCACGTCCCTGACTTCCGGGTGTTGCGATCCGACGGGTCCACAATGCTGATTGACGCTCTCCCGGCGGCTGGCTTCAAGAACCGTATGGCCGGTCTTCAGGCCATCGACCTAGCAGACCAGCGATATGAGCAGGTGCCGGAACACAGCATCCGCATCGAGCCCCGATTGTCCAACGCCAAGGAACTCCTCCGCTACGCCGGAGTTCAAGTCTCTCTGAGCGACCGCGTCCGGTTCCTAGCCATGCTCGACGAGTATGGTCCCACACCGATTTCCGAGTGCCTGCGAGGCAGCCGCAGCGCAATAGATCCGATCACCATGATCGCGGTCCTGACGCTGCGGCGCTTCATAGACATGGACCTCGACGAGGCTCCGATCGGCCCAGAGACGGTCATCCGGCGCCTCCACGACTGATTTGCTACATCGAGAGAAGACATCTCCGCCGCGCACCACGCGCCTGGCGAACGGGAGATAATGCCATGATCACGTCGAATAGAGCCCTTAGCGGACCCGGTAGCATCGAGTTCAAGATTGAGGTTCTTGAGCGGCTGCTGATTGACCTGAAGCGCATCCGCGATGGCCAAAGACCGACCGCGGACGAACTGGCTGAGGCGCCCATCATCCATGGCTACGAGATCGAGCACCGGCTGGCTCCAGCCCTTCGAGGATTGATCTTCGACCACCCACTTTTGGGCACGACGATCGGTACAACATCCGACCTGTGGTTCATCGCACCAGACAAGCGCTGGGTCCGAACTCTCTCCCGCTTCTATCGCCTCGGCGACGAGAAGCATTCAGGAGGAGACGACCATGTCCACTGAAGCCGTCAACCGGAAGCACGACGATACTGAATTCCAGCGCCGGTATCGGGCCGCAGTGGATGGTCAGCACTTCCCGAGCTATCCAGAACTCCTCCAGGGCATGCCGTTCTTCGGCAACACGCTACGGCAAGATATCGACGAGTTCGTTCGGCGGGCGCTCGCCTCTCTCATCGGGGGCGAAACGACCTCATCGCTGCGCGACAAGCTTGATGCCCTGATCTGTCGCCCGTCCCTGGATGCCATCAAGGGTGCAGCTGACGAATGTCGATCCAAGGTCGTCTTACTAGGCGCCGATTGCGAAGAATGGACTTCGCGTTTGCAACTCTACGCCGCCGCTCTGGGATGCAACGAAAGCTCTGTTCAAACCGCACTCGACGCGATCTGCCTTTCAAATTCTCGAGGCCTTGGAGAACGCGGCTCTCCAGGAAAACTAATTCGCCAGGCATTAGGTTGGATCGCCACGGTCGAAGAACACTTCGATAGCGCTGAGGAACGGGCAATCGCGGTCAGCACCGAGGGTGCAACATTGGCTATCAGGATGGTCGAAGACAGTGCCGCCGGTAGCCTCGCTCCTCCCGACGATGCCGCTACGGGACCTAGCGCACCGCGGCTGCGGTTGCCCCGTAATGCTACACCGCAGCAAGAGTTGGATCACTCGGCAGAGCAGTCAGGGCGCAACGTGGATCGTGTCGTCGTGATCACCGGCGTTGGTAACCGGCAGACCCAGGACGGCAAACGGGCGGCACTCGAATGGCGATCGCTGATCGACCAACCACTGCCTCTCGTCCCCACCCGCGATCTCGTCGGTGTTCGCAGCGCTTTGCTAGCGGAGTTCCCGTTCGCCGCCGCGGTGATCGATAAGCTGCTGAGCGATCTCTCGGGGCGAGCCTGCGTCGTGCTCAGACCCACAATTCTCACTGGGGAGCCAGGGATCGGGAAGAATCGCTTTGCCGAATCTCTGCTTCGAGAGCTCGGTGTTCCATCCTGGACCTATCCGTGCGGCGGCGTATCAGACTCGTCTTTGGCCGGGACGTCTCGCAGGTGGTCATCGGGAGAGCCCTCTCTCATCACCAGCTTGATCCGTCAGCACACCTGCGCATCACCGGGCGTCATCCTAGATGAGATCGAGAAGGTCGGCTCGAGCAAGAATGGAGGCAATCTTCTCGATGCGCTGCTCGCTATGTTGGAGCCGCAGACTGCTAGGGCCTGGGTAGACCCCTATCTCCAGGCGCCGGTCGACTTGTCTCACGTAATCTGGTTCGGAACCGCGAACGACGTATCCGAACTACCGGCTCCCCTGCGAGACCGATTCCGAATCCTCCGGTTCCCGCAGCCGGGCCCGGAGCATCTACAGGCCCTCGCAAGTAGTCTGTTGGCAATGGCGATCCGCGACCAGGGTCATGATCCCCGCTGGGCGACGCCGTTGACGGCCGAAGAGCTCGAATGCCTGGGACGAGCATGGACCGGCGGCTCTCTCAGACGTCTGAAACGGCTGATTGAAGGGGTGCTCGCGGTGCGGGATCACGATTTCACCCTGCAATAGACAGGCTGCGACGAACAGATCGCTGGGCAACCTGAATGCGTAGCACGCCACTGACGTGCTTTAGTGGTGGATCCAGAACACCAGAGGCGCTGCGTCGTGATCGATCCCGCTGACTACGAAGCCCTAGCCACTGCCCTAGAATGCAATCCGGACTACCGCGTCCTACGGCGGGTGGTCAGCCACGACGAGTTCGCCAAACCCGTGGGCGAGACAAAGATCGGCATCATCCTGGACACCGAAACTACCGGCCTGGATCCGCGGACCGACCAGGTCATCGAGTTGGCCATGCTTGCCTTCGAGTACGACGGCCGGGATCAGGCCTGCCGCGTGGTCGACAGGTTTCAATCATTCGCAGACCCTGGGCGGCCAATTCTACCTGAGATCACTCATCTAACCGGCATTACGGACGAGATGGTGGCGGAGCAGTCCATCGACTTGGAAGTCGTGAAGCGCTTACTCGAACCTGCGGTCATCGTCATTGCCCATAATGCAGCATTCGATCGACAGTTCGCGGAACGTCTCCATCCCAACTTCGCCAACAAGGGCTGGGCGTGCTCCTTGGCCGAGATCCCATGGGCCGGGGCGGGTATCGGCAGCGCAAAGCTCGACTACCTCGCCATGTGCTTCGGGATGTTTCACGACGGCCACCGAGCGATAGCCGATTGCGAAACGCTGCTCGAGATCTTAGCTCAGCCGTTCCCGACAACACAGGAGCCAACGCTCAAAGTGCTTCTCGACGCCGCTCGGCAGCCGACCTATCGGGTGTGGGCGCTCGATAGCCCATTTGACCTCAAGGACCAGCTGAAGACCCGCGGATATCGGTGGAACGACGGATCCGACGGAAATCCGAAAGCCTGGCACCGGGACGTCCCCGAAGCCGATCTCGACGCAGAAAAGGCCTACCTCCAGACAGAGATCTACTCAGGTCCGTTCAAACCCCACTGCGTGCGGATCACGGCCCTAACACGCTTCTCGGACAGGACCGGAGAGGCCGACCGATCAGAGTCAGCCTTCTCCTGATCAATGCCAGCCGGTTCCTGGCAACCGATATTCGACCCCTACGGTCTGGCCTCGATAAACGGCGCTTGCCCGGACCTGACACCCCGTAAGGTGCTTCATATTTAACGACCGCTAGGCGCTCGAGCGGTCGATTGGAGCGGAAACTCCATTATCATGGTACCCCTTTCCCGAGATAGTTCAACTGCTCCTGCAAGACGAGCCCTGCACCAGCCCGAACGCTCACCCCAGACGATCTGGCCGAACAATCTGTTGGCCAGCCACCGTAAGAGCGCTGGCGACACAGACGACGAGAAGCCATCTCATCTGGACACCTGATGCGAGATGCGAACCATGCCGACTGGACCGCGCTATCTGATCGACGAACCGAGCGCGTTCGCTTCCCAGGAGGAGTGGGTCGACTTCGAGTCAGGGCTGGCGCATCTCGACCAGGATGATGTCGCGGTCCATTGGGCTTACCAAAGCGTCGCCGATTTCTGGGCCGACGAATGGAACCCCGACACGATAGACTTCCAGCGTCGAGCCCGCGAGGAACAGCCGTCTGGACGTCATCACATTCAATGGCGGCCATTGACGGCTTATGCTCCTTTCGGGTTCGAGGACACCCTGAACTGTAAGGTGACGCGCAACTGGTCGCCTGGAACGACAAGGCCATTCGTCCTGACTAGCGATGCAGCCTAGATGTCGAACGGAGCTCGACTGCTAAATTTTCGTTGAGCAAGGGGCGGTATCCGGGCCATTGGGAGGGCTTCTTGGCTGGTTTTGTATCGGGCACCTGGGTGCGGTACGCTGTTGTCGCGGTTTTGCTCGCGGCATTGCTTCGGCCGGACTCTTCCCTCGCCAACGTCTATCGTTGCAACGTCATAGCAGTGCAGCAGCTTACAGAAGCTGGCGTGCTGGGTGAGACGGGTTGGGCCAAAAAACTCCTGCAAAGGTACCGGTCTATTATCTGGGACGATGTGACGGGTCTGCTTCGAGGCGGCCCGACCGAAGCTCCGACGACGTTTGATTTCATTCAGCGAGGGAACCGGGATAATTCAACCATCGCCATTTTCATCAAACGCGGTTCGGCCTCGACGTATGTCTCCTTGTTCAGGTTAGAGACCTATGACCCGGCCTTGCCTTTCATGCTGACGGAGAACAACACCGTCTTTTCAGGGAACTGCGAACAGCTGGGCTAGGGCCGAGCGAGCAACCGCAAGGCGAGCAATCAGTTCGATAGCGGGGATCGCGAAATGCGCATTCATTAATGAGGAAAAATACAATTATTTATAACGATCCGGTGGTACTCTCGGCCGAGGGTGAATTTTGGATCCTCCGAGAACCGAACGCCATGGAGGCCACACCATGCGTATCGTGATGATGGTATTGGCGCTTACAACGTTGGCATTTACCTCCGCCAACGCCGAGCGCATCCGGATCGCCACCTGGAACATTGAACATCTCAGAGCCGAGAACGGCAGCGGCAGCGTCCCACGCGAAGACGCTGATTATCAGGCCCTGGCAGCACTCGCGTCCGAACTCGATGCGGATGTGATCGCGCTGCAGGAGGTCGATGGTCCCGAAGCTGCTGCCAGGGTCTTCGACCCGACGCAGTATGAGTTCTTCTTCTCCGATCGCCCCCACGTCCAGCGAACCGGCTTCGCCGTACGTCGAGGCATCCCCGTAACATCCGACCTGGATTACGTTGCATTGGAACTCGATGGCTCTGTGCGCCGCGGGACCGACATCACAATCGAAGTCGCCGGAAACGCGCTGCGCCTGATGTCTGTTCACTTGAAGAGCAGTTGCTTTCACGGAGATCTGGACCGCAACCATGACTGCCGCAAGCTGAAGCAGCAGATACCCGTGGTCGAGACCTGGATCGACGAGCGGACGGCCGAGGAAGTGCCCTTCGTTTTGCTGGGCGACTTCAACTGGCGGTTTGACACCGACGGCGACGTCATTATGCCGGACTGGAATGATAGCGGACCCGAGGGCTTGATGCTGTCTCGGATGACACAGGGACGCCGGAGCGGGTGCCTCGGAGGGCGGTACCCTGACTATATCGACCACATCATCCTGGATGAGCAGGCTGCGGTTTGGTTGGTGCCGGACAGCTTCCTCCAGGTCGATATCACCGAGGCTGACGAGGACCGCTTCAAGCTATCCGACCACTGCCCGATTGCAGTCGATCTGGAGATCACCGCGTCGAATGAGGATCCCGCATTGCGAGTCCGCACCCTGTTCGACGAGATTCGCGAGTTGGTGAAGCAGACGAACAACAAGATGGACGAGCTCGAAAAGCTAATTCCGCTGCTGCCGCGCTAAGACATTTCAGTGACTGCATACGCCATCAGAGCCGAGGTTCCCTCGGAGACTGATGGCATAAGCAGTCCTGCAATCAAGAATGATGATAAAATGAAACCGCCGCCATCCGGAGACCGTCAGTGATTCTGGTCGCTCGAGACCTATATTCTGACAGGTCGAGCGAAGGCGGTTCGCTCATCCCACAGACCCCGCGCAAAAGTCGGGGCCATGACCCCGAACGCAACCAAGGGGCTCCGGGAGGCTGCGCCCTACAGGGATTAAAGAATCTAGTGAGTTGCCGCTCTAACCCCTCCCGCAGGCGTTCACGCAATGGGTAGGTACATCGGAATTGATGTCTCCACGGGCCGCCTTGACGTTTGCGTCTGGCCAACAAATGAGCTCAGGACCTTCAACAACGCTTCCTCCGGCGTCGCGGCGTTCGCAGGCTTCGCTCGGAGCATATCCCCCGACCTTGTAGTGTTTAAGCATACCGGGCGGCTGTGTCGTGATCTGATCGAAAGCCTGATCGACCAAGACATTCCTGCAGTCTTGGTCGATTCCCATAAGGTGCGAGTGCTCGCAACTGTCATCGGGAGAGAAGCGAAAACAGACTCGCTCGATTTGCCTCTCTGATCCGTCCGGCCTTGTCTCGATCCACGACCGCGGCCGAGTACGAGTCGAGAGACCTAGTCAATAGGCGGATGCAGTTGGTGGGAGAGCGCCGAAGGGAAGCTACCCGAAGTACACAGCTTCAGGGCGTGTTCTTTTGGACGGGATCGAGCGCCACATTGCTTGGCTGAAAGCAGAAATCGCGCGAACAGATGCAGAGACAGATAATCGGATATCCGGGCAAATTGTAAAGGCGTGGAGGGTCTCGCCGAACGTTAACTCGAGCCGGTATCGCACGATGCTACGGCGGTGAAACGGCTGGCAACGCGTCGCTCGACTTTGGTGTGGCACCGAACTGTGTACTCGCGCTTGAGATTGGTCCTGGCTAGGTTTCACTAGTCACCCGAACATCTGACGGTAAAAGATTATCGTTCGCGCCAGGAAGGTTACCCGCCATGGAAACGAATGAATTAATCACGATAATAACAGACTATATTGAATTCTATATATCCATTCTGACGGTCAACAATCCCTCTATATCAATATTACAAAATGAAATATCAAATGAACTTGTGTCATATTTTATTGTTGGTTTATTAATATCATATTTTATCAAAAAGGGCCTATCGCGGACAAACGAATCAAATTGGCACCTCCATGCAGATAACAAGGACACTTACCTCGCAAAAGCTAGCATAGGGTCGTTTTACATATTACCACTATTTTACGTTATTATAATTATAATTGACAAAAACAGAACTTTTGATCGTATTAATTTTATTGCTTTGGTGAATTCATTCTTAATGTTAGCAGCATTTTCACTACCTATTGATCCTATTTTTTCACGATCACTTGTAAACTTCAGGCGTATGTTGCCTTATGTATCTCGACTCTCGAAAGTCGGCTCGCGGAGATCAATCAATGGCAACCCAATGAAAATATGGATCCAGATTCACGCCGTTATTGTCACACTAAAAATTTTACAATTGTTCATTTTACAAGGTGTTTTAGCAATTATGATTATCTTATATCAATTTTATATTATTAATATAGTTCTTTTAGATAGCTACATTAATATAGTTCTTGCATACTTTATTTCAATACTAATTTTAGCGATACTAGGAAGCAAAGATTTTGGATTCAAACAGATAAGGCGTATATTTAATTAGATATTATTTTAAAATCGCATAAAATTCATGAAATCATGTATCTCCGCTTTAATGAGGATCTGAAGTTATTCTCGATATCAATTCTCGCGACGCCGCCAGCAGACTAACCGGTGGCCGCGCCTGACTACGCTCAGCAGCGCAGCGAGGCTGCCAAGCGGATCCGGCTTGGGCGGGTAGCTACGAGGAAGCGGTCGCGCAGGAAAGCATCTTCGTAGAAGACCTCCGAGGGCTCGGGAACGCTATCCATCCGGCTACTTCTACCACCTCGGCTCAGGCCGGTAGGCCACCTGAGCCACGATCTTGGTCGCATCGCCTCGACCGCCGTAGGTCCCGATCTCCTCCCCCGGTTCGTCGTCTGAAACCAATTGCACCCGATCCAGGCGCCATCTCTTCTCCGGCGTCGGCGTTAGACGATAGGTCCGTCCGTTGCTGCAACAGTACCAGTTCGGCGACTTGCGGATCTGAGTCCACTTGCAGTCCGCACCGGATAGCAGGCGCTGCTCCTTCGCGTTCTGCTCCTCAGCCCGCATTCGCTCGTACCGCTCCCGCTGCTCACGGCGCAGCCGATCTTCCTCGGCCTCGACGAACTCCTGTAAAGCTCCAACGATCGCGGGAAGCTCTGTGCCCTCCGCCTTCTCCCGTTGATATAGTGCCAGACATCCGGCCTTGAGCTCTTCCCGGGGGAAGCTAAAGCTGTCTTCTTCCTCCAGTGCCCTGAGACGCTGGGCAACGTCGGTAGACGTCAGAACCGGTCCCGGCATTGTATTCAGGAAATCACGCAGATCCTCGTTCGGCACCCAGCACCCAATCGCCGACTTGATCAGAAGCTCGCGCTGACCGTCCCACTTCTGCCAGATCGCATTCGCCCGATCGATCCGAGCGACAATGTTCCGCGCGAGGACCGAGACGGAATTCGGATCGCGGATATGACGGAGCGAAGGGCTCTTCACATAGTCGAACAGCAGGTCTTTGACTGCCCAAACGCGTTCATCTTCTCGCATATTGATTGCCCGATTATATGACTATGATATGGACACCTCGTGGCTATAGCCCATTTCCGGTATTTGCTGCCACGAGAAGACCATGAAAGATGCTCTAGACAAAGCTGAAGCTTATCTGAACAGAGTTGGGCTGCTCGATGCTCCGGGCGCGGTTTTGTACTCGTCGGAAGCGACTCTGCGGTCCGGCCCCGTATATCTTCTGGGCCTCAACCCTGGCGGTACTGAAGATTTAACGCTGCGGGCTTCAATTATTCGATCTCGCGCAGGGCACAACGCATACCTGGATGAGGAGTGGGCGCCGGGCGGCCATCCGCAACCTCGTGGGCAAGCGACACTTCAGAGACGCGTGCAGGATTTATGCGCATTGATGAAGCTGCCCACGCGAGACGTACCAGCCTCCAATCTCGTCTTCACGCGATCAGTTCGGTTGGATACGCACTTCGACTTCTCGTCGCATCTTCGGCTCTGTTTGCCGGTTCATCAGATCTTTCTCAACGCGATCCGGCCCACTTTTCTTATGACGTTTGGCTCAATCGACAGGTTTCGGGAAGCCTCCACAATTGAAGCCATGGAGAGCCGTTCAGCTAACCACGGAGCATGGAAGGCACATCGAGGAAAAGCAACGATCGGCGATAGGGAACTTGCGTTTGGCAACGTGCCTCATCTCTCGCTTTGGGCAAGCGACAAGCGGCATGATGTCCTTCAATGGGTCCTCAAGGATCTCTGGTAACCAAGACACAGCACATGGCTAATCAGACCGACATCCTCGCCGGATGATCTGACAAGTTAGCGACGGACAGAGGTTGAGTGGACAAACCTGCTCCAAATTGGGAGCGCGATTTCAGAGAGACCGGGTCGCGCTTCGGCCGTCTCAACAAGCCTTTGAAGTTCTCCATGCACCGCCGCGGGATGTACCGCCCAATCGTGCATAGCCCGAATAGCAGCCCGAGTGCGCTCCTCCGCGTCTCGGATCGAGCTAAGCTCTCGGATCTGCACCAAGCCTTCGGCGATGAATACACGATCATCCAGCATTCGCTGATGAACCCACCGCACCTCTTCCTGCTCCGAGGCCGACAAGGCGTCCAATTTGGCATCGAGCAACCGAAGCTTTCGCAGCAATGCTTCCTCGGCCGCTGAAATGAATGCGACTGAAACCTGGTCAAGGCGTGAGATCCATTCCTGACCAAACATCTGGGTCAGTTTGCCTCGCACCGTACCGGTGCCGAAAAGAGCGAGCACACCACCAACGCCACCGAATACGACGGCACCGGCTGGACCGAACAAGACAAGGCCAAGAGCTTTTCCAGACAGCCCCCCAGCAACCGAGAGCGATCCTCGGATCGCACCATCGAGGGCAATCTCGAATGGCAGATCCGTCAATTCAATGGAGCCCTTCCACCAGCCATGCAGGTGTCGCGCAGCCGAGACCGCCACGGCGAAAATCGGGACATCCAGGTCCATTACCTCGGCGCCACCATCAAGACTTCGATCCAGCAACGTGTCCACGGTGCGGTAGTCAAAGCCATCAACAAAGTGGACCTTGCCCGCCCAAAGAGCACCAGACGATGCTACTTCCTCCGCCAGATCTCGATTGGCGTATACAGAGATATCTGGGTACCTTTCGAAGTGCTCGGCCAAGCCATCAATATCAAGCAGGCATTTGACCTGAAAGTGCTGGTCATCGACTAGGAGGTCGAATCCCGGGTTATTGGCAGCCTCGGGTGTGGAGACGATATGCCCCTTCTCAAGCAAGCGAGCAGCAACGATTTGCTCAGCAATGTATCCCCGAAGATTGTTCTCCGCGCCGGTCAGCGCATGCCCCGCAAGGTCACCTACGTCTTCAGCAAATGCACCAAACCGGAACACGTCCCCTATATCAGCTGTCCGCGCGAAATCCGCCGCCACGACTACCTGTGGGTCGATCGATGCCGCCGAGTAGATGACTTCCCCCAAAGTCAAAGCACCGACGGCACCAACCTCAGCAGCGCTACCACCGTGGTAGGGAAAAAGCAGACCCTCCAAATTGGATCGCTCGATCCCGGTTGCGCCTTTCGCAAGTTCTCCAGGGGGTAGACCGGCCAATTCGGGTAACGAAGAACCGAACTCGGCCCTGATTGCCTGGATGCGAGATTGCAAGGTCGCTGATGACGTGTCCGGCCACGGCACATCGAGGGATCGAAAATCACTCATGACCGCTCCCAGTGCCTCCCGGTCACCGGAGAGCCCACGCAATGCAAGCATCACGGCCAGACCGGCCGCTAACCTTCCTCGCACACCCTGTTCGAGCTTTCTTTTCGCGAACCACCCGCCTCCCAAGATCGCCGGAACGGCAAACAGCGGGTTGGCGAGGACAAAAAGCGCCGATACCGCGGCCTTACCGCCTATGAGAGGCAGGAAGGCAGATGCCTGGGCCGCCAAGATGTAGGCACCGAACCCCGCGAGTTCCACGGCGACGCCAATTCCGGCCAAAGCGCCGCTTCCAGCAAGAAGGCTGATAATGGCAGCGTCGCCTTGCTTAACAGCCTGGGACTCGGCCTCCGTCCGCACTTCTGGAGACAGTTCGCTGACTCTCGCTTTGAATTGCTTGGTGACGAGGGCGCGTTGCTCTTCGTCGAGTTCGCCTTTCTGCAATGCTTGAGCGATCAGACGACCTGCCTGCGCGGCCACTACGGCTGAGAACTGAGGCCTATCTCCAAGGCCAAACGCTCGCTGGGCAACATCAGACGCTTGTCTAACTTGGTCGCGCCAGTCCTGAGCAGGTGCGATCTCGCGTTCCACCGTACCAGCCAAGCGGTCAGCAACTGCCGCGGCCAACTCAGCAGTCCCAACCGAGGCAGAACGGAACGACAATGGGACAGGTGGTGAACAACCAAGCCCTTTGCACAATTCAGCCCAAAGCATTAGCCGGAGCGCGGCAGTTCCGATTCCCGAAGCGTCCAAAGCCGTAGCCGTAGCTTCCAGTCGGCGCTGGTATGCCGACTTCGCGGTGTCAGTTTGCTGCGATGTAAAGGGGGTCAGGTCCTGAAACCGATCGACTGCCAACTTAAGCAAACTGGCGTCGCGGAAGTTTGCCAGGAATGAACACAATTCAGAACGGTCTATAGATCCAAGACCAGCCAGCATATGCCACGGATGCACAGAGGAATTACTGGAAGTTTCTGACATCGGGAACCTTTTTATTTATACTATATTTTATGCTCCACTAGGCTTCGACGAAACGCTCGAACCGCTCGGCGAGCCGGTTCCTGTCCGGGTAGTCCCGATCGCGCTTCGGGAACCTGATCAGCTGACCCGCAAGCGCCTTGACTCCGTACTCGAACATCGGGCCGTCGTTCATTGTGAGTAGAGCGTCACTGACATGGATACGGAAGTCTGGATCGACGCCAATGAGGTTCGCATCGAAAGCTGCATGATGGATCTTTGAGAGTGGGAGGCCATTTGGGACGATCGGTTGGCCAAGGCCTTCGTCCTTGTCCGCAATGATATGAGCAGCATCGAGCAATCGCGGCTCGGGGAGCCCGGAAATGGCGCAACGGTTGCCGTAGGCGGACAGAACGGCCTCACGGAACATTGCCTGGTGCAAACGCTGCCGTACCAGCCTCAATCCGTATCGGCGCTCCGGCGCATCCGGCATCGCCCATTCCTTGGCAGCAGTCGCGGGCGCCCCAAAGGCCAAACGGACCTTCAGGTCGGCGGCTGACCAGTCGGCCACATACGTCGGCCAGACCAGCGTGTACCGCTGAGGCGCGACCCCAAGGAAGTAAAGGATCGGGATCTGCGCTTCATAGGCCTCACGAAGCCAGCGGTTGTCTGCGGCGTTTGGGTCGTCGCCCATGAAGGCATAGTCCACGAGCTCGTCACCGCGCTCTATCTGTGTGTGCACAGTCCGCTGATCGTCGTACCAAACCCGGGCGCCGGTTCGTGGGAACACCGTCCGAACACTGAGCAGGTGCTGCATCGAAGCGGGCTTAAAGATACCACGCTGCGGATTGATCAGCGGGACACGAACCCCGTCGATGTGGAAGCCAACCCGAAGATCGTTCCCCGTGATCACGCCGCCTGATGCGATCCGCCTCAGGTGCTCCACTGCAGCCAGTCTGATGCGCGACTCAGCGAAATTCTTGCTCATCTCACACCATCGAGCAGGTCGACACCCGCATGATCAAGCCGGTCAGCCAAGATACCTGTTCTCCCGATGCCACTCGAGTGCCTCAGGCGCAGGCATCGCCTCCTTTCGCCGCGGAGGGCGTATCGTCGTTCCCTGGAGCTCGTAGTAGTGCCTGCCGTTATCAAAATCCGCACGCAACCTGCTACTCACCTCGAAGCGGTTATCCGGCGCCACAGTCACATATCCCAGATCGAACAGCCGATGAATGTCCGTCCGCAATAGGAGCCCGTTCGACACCGCGTGCTCGCCACCGGCCTCGTACGCCTGGATATGTGCAGCGTCGAGTATAGGTAGTGTCTTCTCACCCGACACCGCGCATCGGCGATCATAGCTGTCCGTGATTGCGAGCCTGAAGGCGCCCTGGCCCAACCGCGGCTTTATAAGGGTTGGGGTACCAAACCGTGCCACCGGCGTCTCGATGGCCGGTGCCGCGGGCATTGAGGCCAGCATCCGCTCCGACACTGCGTCCCAGATGTACTTCCCATCGCCCTCGGCGGTGCTGAAGCCTTTTCCCTGGACAATGTTCGGCGCCCAGCTATCCGGTACCGGTGCCCATAGCTCCCGAGGCCAGAAGAACGGCTGCGTCAGGATCCGGCATCCAACCAGCGGATCCTGGCGCACGTTCAGGATCGTGGGGTCTTTTCGGTACTTCGCGATGCGGGCTCGCATTTCGGCGCTGGTGGCCGCGCCGTTCTTCTCGCCGAAGGCTTCCCATGCCAACGACATTGGGACGATCGTCGAGTGCCCGAAAACGCCTCCGCCAACGATGAAATTGTCGGGAGCATGCAGCTTGAACAGGAAGAGCTCACCGGGTTTCAAAGTACGGAACTGCGTGCTGCCGCTCGGCTGCCAGAAGTTCACCTCGTCATGCGGAGCAGATGCTCCGAGCGTTTCAAACCAGGCTCGGTCCGTGACCCCGACGAATAAGCGGATCATGTCTCACCGCTCGATGTGTAAGGCGGCGAGACGGTGAAGTTGACGAGCCACACTGTGTTTTCACCCATCCCAATGAATTTGCAGGATGGCACCGCGATTTACTGCTCTCAACCAGAAGCTGATAGGTGGTCATCTTCCATTTCGTCGATCTTCCGGATGATGTTCGGGTCGGACCCTTCGCCATGGATCATGGCGATGAGTTCATGAAGGATATCGGCATTGCGCTCGAAACGGCGCGCGGCGGCATTATGCTTGGCCGCGACGGGACCGCGCGCTCGATCGCGCAACCGCTCCGCATCCATTTTGAATTGCTCGTTTCGACCCTGTGCGTCTACGAGTAGATTGATCAGGGTCCTGCCCGCAATCCCACCCTCTGGATCAATGAAGTTTGGGCGCACTCGGCGATGGCGAAGCAACGCGGCAAGCATTAGCAGCGATGCTTTGAACCTGCGCTTGTAGGCATCCTCTCTAGGGACATTGTTCTCGTCGTCTAGCTGCTCGCAGGTTTCCTGAAGGATCATGTTGGCCGTAGGTGTGCGTAGGACTTCAGCTGCCTCGTGGCACGTGCCTAAAACTCGACCAATCGCCGAAAACTCCGCCGCAACCAGCTTCCCAGCCCCCTCGAGCCTTCTGTCGACCGAATCAAAATACTCGACAAGTTCCTCAGCCGAATGCACGACCCGACCTAACCCCTCGCGGTACAAGGTATGGTGCACAGGGAACTCAGAACGCCCACCGTACTTCGCGAGTAGGAGTTCTGTGACAGAAGCGGGGCTCCGCCAGAAGCACCAAGAGGCGAACCCGACGATGTCCCCCAGCAATTTCTCGTTGTTCCGAAGTCGCCGGTGCGCAAGCACCTCTTTAAGCTCATTACCGACCTTCTTCAGGGCGGCGTTCAAGAGATTTTCAGCGCCCTCGGGAACGCGGAACTCGCCATTCGTCTCAGGCAAATAACCATCGCTGTCGAGAGCTCGGAAACTTCCAAGGTCATTGCAATCCAGACCCATCCTACGAGCCACATAGGAAGGAGTCTCTGGCTTGCTGAAACGTTCGCGGAGCGCTTGGAGTGCCTTGCGCCCACGATGGTCCACGTCTCCTGAACGTATCAGCGGGATGTCTATGTACGCCTGCAGCTGTCCTAGCAGATCGCCCTTCGGATGGCCTGAGTACCAGAGGAAAGGGTGCCCCGGCGTAGAAACGGCATCTGGGTAAGACAGGCCTCGCTGACCGCTTAGGCTCTCGAGGATCTCTTCCTTGGTTTGGTCGACCAACTCCATCGTGGACCAATCGAGTTCGATCGGGCGTCGACGGAGAGCCTCGAAGGTGTCCGATGCAACCCGAACCTGCGCGAAACCCTGCCCAGGAGATTGCTCGACGCTGACGAAGATCCGATGATCCTTGTCCGCCTCTTCCGGCAGATTGACTTCAGCTTTACGCCCGGTTGGAAAATCCTCCTTGAAGAGGAAGAAGACCGGCCGGACCGCGCCTTTTCCAATGGAGAAATCTCCTGGCGCCGCCCCCCTGTACACCATGCCCCCCGGCAAGCGCTTATGCTTGGGAATAAGCTCAACGAACCGGGGCTCACCGCCCACCAAGGCATTGATCTCCAACTGAGGCAGAAAGTCGTAGTAGACCGGTGCTCCGGCCGCGGCTCTGAGCGCAGCCGACAGGCATCCGCTGGCCACGAGGCCTCCGCCGCCTTGAAAAGCCGGGACATCGGGGACACCGATCGCCTGCAACACTGTCTGGGCCCATGTCTCGTTTCCCGCCATCGGTCCTTCAATGATCAGGGCTTCAGTTGCCGCGACACGCTCGAGGAACTCCTCTGGAATATCGGTCCGAGAAATGGCGACACGCGGCATCGCTCCGTCCGGAACGCGTCGCCAGGAACGGTTTGGCAGACGAATGAGCTCGAAGCCCGGCCGTTCTCCGACCGAAAAACGCCACGGTGTATTGGCGGTCGAAAGTGTCTCCTCATCGACAGCCTGCATTCGCGTAGCGAGTTCCAATATCCCCCGCTCGACCACCACTTCACCGGCACACGCCTGTCGGACCTCAAGACCGGCCTCACTGCGCTCGGGAACCCACAGATCGGTTTCCCTCCAGCGTTCCCTGACCAGTTTGGCGTCCGCGAATTGGATACCGCCACTCATCAACGAGAGCACTCCAATCCGCATGTCGGGTTCCGGCTGAAAACCGCGATGATCGATCGGTTCCTCTAGCCACCCCAAAATCGCCGCGATCGGACGCCACAATAATGTGGAGCGAAGCCGACGGGTCTGAGATAACAACCGGAGCAGCCGATCTCTGGCGGGTTCATCAAAACTCGCGGCATCCGGGACCGCCACATGTACTGAACTTGGTTCTTCGACAAGGCCGTCAAGAAACATGGTGACGGCCTCTGCTTGCTCTTGCGTCAAGCAGTCTGAGGCGATCGCTTTTAGTACATCAGCCCAGAAAATGCGGTTCTCTGCGCCTCCGATCTCTCTTCCCCAACCCGGACCGCGACCGTGGGGAGCGAGAGCCGCCTGTAGACCGCCAATCCACCGGTAAGTCCCGACCTCGACATTCTGACCGGCCACCAGCCGAACGATTGAACCGCGAATTCCTAAATCCTTCAGGATCGGCTCGTTCTCGCCGTCACCTTCGGTAGCGAAATCCCAGAGTCCGTTCAGATCAAAGCCGAGTGCGTTCCTCATGGGGAAAGAGCCTGCTCAATCACGGCAGCGAGCTCTTCGCCCAGAAGGCCCAGCGCATCCGCCAAATGGGAGTACCAGGGGCCGAACTCGACCCCCGTAACGTGTTCCGCACTCTGCAATCTGACGCTGGACTCCGGATCCAAGGCGGCCAAAAGAACAACGCCACCTGCCAGCATTGACCTATCCCGAAACAGCCGAATTGCTTCGTTCGCCGACTCGACCAACTCAGCGAGGTCAACGCCCTCGCTTGCGCTGTGCAGCGTCCAGACTGGCAAGTACTTGAAGTCACCTCCATCATAGTCGGATATCCGCAGCCAAGCGGACGCACCTAGCTCCTTCATTACGTCGCGAACATCCTCGGAATCCCCACTCAGTACCTCTGCGACCCATCGGTTCTCCTCGTCAGCGACCGCAACCAGAGGGTCGTCGTGGAGGAGCCACTCACCTCGGCGATGCTCCAACCTTACAAAGACGGGGGATGCGGCAGCCAAATGCGTCTTGCCCAGTGCGAGCAGGGCATGTGCCAGGCTAACTTTGCAGAACTCTGCCCAAGATCTGCGTTGCCAACGCCATAGGTCGTCCATCACGCGTTCGCGATGAATTATCTCCTGCCAGGCTGTCCAGACATGTTGATACCGGTTGTCGTGCAATAGGACATAGTTCGGCTGGACGACCTCGGGTGCCCGCATGACGCCCTGATCCTCGAGCTCAAGGGAGAGCCGCCGACACTCGCGCTGATACTGCTGCACGAGGGCATACCGCATAGTACGGCGCGTAGCCCGACCACGAGCTCGCTCGGCGTTAAGAGTGAGGTACTCGCGCGCTCCGCTCACCGTACGATCCAGGAGGTCCCGAAACACCCGGTTCTCAAGCGTATTCCGGTTCTCGTAGCGGGATAGAGCCAGGATGCGTTGCCGTCCCCCTGCACGTTGTACAAGGCTGTTCCCCGGCTGCCTCGATAGCCATTGCATGCACTGTGTGTCGAGTTCCTGCACCCGGGACAAAGGGACGAGCTCGCGCTGGCGGTTAAGGACGCGACGTGGGTGCTCCGCGATCTCTGACCATCGGGCTCTGTGCTCCCGAGCATGCCGAACCAACACATCCATGGTCGGGTCACTTTGAGGCTCGGGATCGAGCCACCTATCCAGCACAAAGTCCCAGGGCTCGCGAGCGTCAGACTGTGCGGCCTCAAAGTCGTGCATCCGCGACAGGATCGCGAGCATGAAGTCGAATGCTGGTTGGCCTGCGGCTACCTGGCCGTCGTCTGCTGCTCGAAGAACCGGCCGATCGACACCGCCATCCCACCGGAATTCTAGCTCTGAGGTCCACGATGCGTGACGCAATCGCTGCGGTTCAGATGCGTGGATCGGCACAGGGAGATCATAGACGATCTGCCGCTCGTGGAGTCGCGTTCTGATGCCGACAAAACTCTCTACCGTGTCCGCGCGGCCATTCAGGAAAACCTGTTGAGCATCATCACAGAACAGCAGAGGTGAAACGGTCGCTGTCGTGTCCACTGACGCCGTGGAATCGGCAATCGCAGCCCGCGTCTTAGAGAGACCTACCAGCCCCCAAGGAACATGCAGGATTAGGAAGCCGGACATACTTGCGCTCACTAGGACTGACGTGTGAAGCCACGCCAGACAAACAGGCCGTTCGACTCTCGTGATCGCAACACCGCATCGTTGATCTCGTTGGCCAGCGTTCCATCCTGGAGCTCATTGCTGGCGATATCGGCCAGATCACGAAGAGGTCGGCTGTGCTCTTCAGCAACCAAACCCCTTAACCTCGGCAGGATCCGCTGTTCGATCTGATCAGCAAGCGCAAAGTTCACCTGACCTATGTTATCGGTTCGGTTGGTTGCTGCCGGGTAATTCGCAACATAGTGCATCATCGCCTGGCCCATGCGATGACCGAACGGTCGGCCTAGCTCATTCATGACATCATTGATCTGCCCGACCACCTTCGAGGCTCGGGCTTGCTGAGATCCATCGAGTTTGTCGGCGCCGCGGATCCACGACCGTGCCCAGCGTGATTTCGGGAGAAAGCCCTTGGCAACGTACCTACTATCACTGGTGGGTAATGCCTCTTCGAGCTTTACTGGCTTGGGGAACCGCAGCACGTTGGCGCGGTCCAACACCTTGTCGGAGAGCGCGAGGGTCGACTCATCCTCGTTCATAGTACCGACGAACAGAACGTTCTGCCCCACATAGACTCGCTTGCCTTGTCCGGCCTGGCTGACGTCGATGTCGATCTCTGAAGGGCGCCTATCATCGGCGGTCATCGAACTCTCGTCGAACGGCCGCCCCTCTAAACGACTTAAGAATTCTGAAAAGTAGTACTCGACACGAGCCAAGTTCATTTCATCGAGAAGAACAAGCAACATTCTATCTTTATAATCTTCCGCCAATTCTTCCCAGTTCTCGGCATCAAGGTGGACAAGCGCACGAGCCAAGTCTGTCGCCTTGTACTTCTTCTCAATGTAGTTATAGAAACCGAATAGGTCCTGCGGACCATCCCATCTAGGCTGGACGGGAACCTTCAGAAAATGCACGCCCATCGCATCAGCGTAGTAGCGAGGAAGTTGGCTCTTTCCGGTGCCGCTGATGCCAGCCAGCACGGTAAGTGGCGAGATCACAGCTGTCTTCAGGCAGGTGTGGAAGGCGTTGACAGTGCGCTGTGGGAACTCGAGACCACTTTCGCGAAGGTGCTTCATCACCCGCTGAAGCGCATCGACTTCCTGCTCAGCTGCCATCTGATCGGGCAGAACGATATCGAACTGCCCGTCGTCTATCTCGCGGGCAAGACATGCGGGCGGCTTCGTCAGGTCGGCGAGAGCCTTATCATCAGTCTGTTTCCCGGTTTCCGAACCGTCGATGTCGCTGAGCTCCTCGCGTAGGCGCTCGATGCGGGCCATCAGGCGGCCCTCGGTCGCCTCTTTCTCATCCAGAGAACGCAAGAGTTCATCGCGGCGAGAGGTCAATCCGGATAGCTCGCCTTCAACCTGCTTAACCTCAGCTTTAAGAGGGTCAAGCTGGGCCAGAGCATCCCTGGCATCTTCGACTGCAGTCTCTGCTTCCAACTTCTCTCGGGACAGCCGAGCAACCGCAGCCTCAAGCTCGTCAGCCTCTTCATGAAGTGCACGGGTACGCTCCCGAGCTCGCTCAACCTCAACTCCCAGTTCGCCCTTTTCGTGTTTCAAACTGGCTATGCGGTTCTCCAACTCCTCAACCGCGTCCCGAAGTTCAGCCTGCTGAGCATCAAGCCTCTCCTCTTCTGCTGCGATATTCTTGAGGCGTTCGTCTGCGGCCATAACACGCGCGCTAGCCTCGTCAGCCGCAGCTGTTTGCTCGCGCAGTTGTCCTTCCGCGATGGTCAGTTCCTCAAGCGCCTGCCGGTATTCCTCGCGGACCTCCTCGATTTCACGACGCTGGTCCGACAGGGCATCGTACTCCGCTCTCGCGGTCTCAGCGGCCGTGCGCCAATACTCCGCCTCGAGTTCGGCTTTCTCTCGTTCAGCAAGGGCGACCTCCTTGCGCTTCAGCTGCTCATCCAGTTCCTGGAGTCGCGCCTCCTGACCACCAATCAAGACCTCGAGTTCTCCCAGGCGAGCCGCAGCCGGGAGGCGGTCGAATGCAATTTGATGTTGAACTCCAGCGCCAAACGAGAAGGCTAGAGTTAGTGCGACACAGAGTGCCGCCACGACGAGTGCGATCACGTCCGGCTCAAATAACCAATCCATCACTCGTTTCCTCGTTCCTGGCGTAGTATTTACTGCTGCACGGGTTTATCTGTTTGCTCAGCCGTTGGTGGCGCTGGGATTGTCGCCTCGAGCATCTGGCGCCTTACTTCGAGTTCTGAGATTGTTGTACTGAGAGCTTGAAGCTCGCCTCTCCGGCTCGCTACCCGGGCGAGAAGTTGGGTGACTTCAGCCTCGTGTTTCGATACCTTTGTCAGTAATTGCTGTTGCTGATTCCGAAGCTCCTGGACGCTTTCCTCGAGAGCTTGTTTTGCGCCACTCAGCGAGGATTCCTCGCCCTTCAGCGTCGCCACCTGCTCTTGTAACGCTTGCGCCTCCACCACAGACGCCTGAATTACCTGCAGATCTTGTTCTGCGCGCGTCAGCTGTTCACGCGTGCTTGCCAATGCTTGTTGCGCTTCGGTTCGCTCAGCCTCTACCGCGTCTAGGGTCTTGCGCTGAGCTCTCAGGTCAGCGATCTCGCGTTCGAGTTTGGCCTTTTGCTCCGTCTCGGCGACGATGTGAGCTAGCGATTCACGGGCTACGGAGAGCGCCTGCTCAACTTCAATGCGCTTCTGTTCGACGTCCTTCAACGTCCCTTGCTTGGCGATGAGATTGGCAATTTCGCGAACCAACACCGCCTTCTCCGACCTCGCAACATCGGCTTGGTCAGACGCTTCCCGAACGTCAGCGGCAGCCTTCGTAAGCAATGCCTCCGCAGTCTTTAGCTCTGCAGATGTGGATTCGAGGTCAGCCCGTTCCGTCTTTAAGCCTGCAATATCCGTCTCTAGACCCCGCTTGCTGGCTTCAAGGACGGCGACCTCTGCTGCCAACCTTTCTCGCTGCAGCACCACTTCGGCCAATATCTGCTGCTCGCTCGCAAGGTTGGTCCGAGCTTCGCGCGCTCGCGCAGAGGCGTCCTCCATCGACGTTTGTAGCGACGCCAGTCGGTCTTCTCTGTCACGTACCTGCGCATCGAGCTCGTCTCGACGCTGCTCAATCGACGCCATGGCGATCTTCAACGTGGAACGCTGCTCCAATACCTCGTCGGCTTCGGTGCGCGCTGAGACCCGTTGCTTATCAAGATCGGCCACGTCCGCACGCAGATCATTTAAGCGCTTCTGCTCAGCAGAGGCGGCTGAGCGTGCCTCGTCAGCCTCTCGCCGCGCGCCATCTCGTTCACGCTTCTGAGCCAATATGTCGTTCTGAAGGTCGTCTCTTTCCTTCCGTCGGTCCTGAATTTCACTACTTAGACCGGTTAGCTTGGCGCGCTCAGTTGCGCCTTCTTCGATAATTTTCTGAGCATCGTCAGCACGTTGCTCCAGAGATTCCTGTTGCTGCTCTAGAGTCTGAACGGTCATGGCAAGTTCCTGTCGTCTCGTCGTCAGGTCTGCCAACTGGGTCTCAAGCTCAAAAGCCTGGGATTTCGAAGAGTCGACCCTCTGTAAGAGAAGCGCGAGTTCCTGCCTCAGAGACGCTCGTTCAGTCACCGACTTCAGCACCGTGATCCCAAGCACGGCGATCGCTAACAGCCCGATGGCTGCCAACGAGGCAAGTAGAACAAGCCGAGGACGGCCAGCCTGCCTCCCAGAATCTCTGGCAAGCCTTTCGGAGATGCTAGGCTCTGTACTCGGCTTCAATTCGCTCAAGACACGTCTCCATATCATCGCGCAGTTCGTAGACCCAGAAGCGCAGCACTTTCCAACCCAGGCCACGCAGCTGGTGATCTCGCCAGAGATCTGTTGCAAGGCGATTACCGTCGACATCGGTGTGGAACGTTACCCCATCGACCTCGATATCGATCCGGACAGGCGGACTCCGCGTTTCGTCTACGAGGGCCAGATCCAGGAACCGTCCTCCGACGGGATGCTGAGCAATAGGCGAAAGTCCTCGCTTCACCAGCGCATCGTAGAGCCTTCGCTCCCACGGACTGTCGAAACGATCGTCCCCGCTATCTTCGATTCGAGCCGCAGCTTGGCTTACTTTCCGGGCGAGCAGTTCCACATGAGAAATTCCACAGGACCTCGCAAAGTCGAGATCCCCAAAGACGTGGCATACGGCTCGAGCGCGGCTAACCGCCACGTTCAGCAGGCGGCGCTCTTTCTGGATGAAGCTGCGAGCTCCTGCAGGCATTGTGGGGCCGAGGCACAGCGACAATAACATCACGTCGCGCTCGTCGCCCTGAAACTTGTTCGCTGTGAAAACCTTCACCGCATGTTTGTTCAGTTCCGCGGCTCCGATCTGACGCGCCGCCATCTCATTGATCGTGCGCGCTTGGAAGTCGAAGAACGTTACAACGCCGATCGTACCTTCGAAGCCTTGTTCGATAAGGACCTTCAGATGTTCGACGATTGCCTTGGCTTCGGCTTCGGATGACGCTGACCCGGTCGCTCCGCCGGTTCGCGACACAACAGGGCCGGTTACACTCGTCCAGTGCAACCCCGATCGAAAACCACGTGGAACTCGGAGGCGGGAGACATCGGTTAATGCCGCCAGCCGCCGACCGTAAAATGCCTCATTGAAGTAGGCTGCTATCTCTGGATGGCACCGATAGTGCTCAGTGAGCATGAAACGGGCGTCGCCTGCGTAGGCCGAGGCGAGGTCAAAAAGTGTAGTTCGGCCTTGTGCATAGCGGCCGATGCCCTCTCGAAGAAGGTCGTGACGCTGGAGGAGGTCTCGCTCTTCTCGAGGATCGAGGTTTGAAATCATCGCCAGTTGCATCGGATCACCGACGATCACCGCGGCTCGAGCCCGGTACAACAAGGGCACCGCCGAAGCGATGTCCGTCTGCGCCGCCTCGTCGAAGATTACGTAGTCGAACATTCCGGCCTCGGCCGGAATTCGGCTGCCCGCCGCTAGCGTCGTGACGGCCCAAAGCGGAAAGTGCTTTAGGATAAGGTTCCGGGCTGGCGCCGAGAGGGTTCCGGAACCCATGAGGCTAGAATCGCCAGCTAAGTCGGTGAGGGCCTGGCGCGCCTCTGTCGTCACCGTGTCTAGGTTGTCGAGCAATGGCTCCACAAGCTTCGCGGCTTCGTCTGCTAGTTGTTGCGACACCTCGATAGGCGTCTCAGTAGCACCTTCCAATGTCTTTCTGAGTTCATCGATATGCAGTTCCACCGCTTCAAGCTCGTCTCGAAGGCTGGCCAGTTCCTTTGCCCCCTGGGCACGCGCCCAAGATTGCCCAAACGCGATTGGCCCAGGTCTTCCCCAAATCTTCGATATGAACCAACGGGAGAGCCGCGCCCAGAAGCCAGAGCTCGGTGCCGCACTCAAGACGCCTGCCTGCGAGACCTCTAGCTCCCGAAGTCTGCGCTCGGCGGCCTCCACCTTCGCTAGGAGTTCTGCGGACCTGATGGTCTCGATGCGTAATGACTGCCATTTTTCAAGCAGCGCCCACCGTCTTCGATCCAGGTCGGCTATCCGGTCATACCTTCCGCCAAATAGTCGCGCTGATTCGACATCGCCTACTCGGGTTTGCAGCGACTTAAGAGCATCGGAGAACCGAAAACCACCGAAGCCCTCTGCTTCGTTCGCTCGAATTAGCAGCACGCGATCGCCGGTCAAATCATGCAAGCGCTCTTGCACAGCATCGAGAGCCCGATGCTGGCGGGCCGCGAACAGAACAGATTTTCCGGCCACTGCCGCGCTCAGCATGATCGCCGCGATAACCTGCGACTTACCTGTACCCGGTGGCCCGGTGATGACCGTCAGCGGTCCCTGCAAGGCCGTCCGTGCAGAAAGAAGTTGGGATTCCCCCATGGGAAATGGATGCACTACTGGCGGCGGCGGAGCCACTTGTCCTGCCCCCCCGAAAAAGACGTCGAGTGCAGTACCGGTGAATCGCTCTTCACCTTGGGCTTGCAACACGTCGTAGTCGCCGATTGCCGAACGTGTGTAGCGGCTACCGCCGTCGACCATCAGCGTGATCGCATTGTAGTACCCTGTCTTCGGATCGGCTGTGACGGTCGCGGGGATCGCATCGGGATCCAGTCGCTGCTGTACGCTCTTCCCAGCGGCGATCGCGAGCCGACTTGCAAAGGTTGGAATTTCAACGAAGTCAGGCGCCGCGACATCATCATCTTCCTCAAGGCCTGCCTGCTCATCTTCTAGCAGCAGCCAGCTTTTCAATCGGGCTACGTCCCAACCGCCGTACTTCTTCTGATCCCGCAACCAATCTTGAACGATCGCAGGTGGCATAGATGGAATTCGGATCTCGAGGTGGGTTTGGGTCACCAGATATTGGCAGCGGAACGTCGTAACCGGCCTCAGGAACGCCTGCCTCTCGGCTCCCGACGGATTGATGACATGGACCGGGTAGCCTAGAAGCAGCTTGCGTCCAACGTTCTTGGCCAGCAAAGGCTTGAAGGCCTCTGGAAGCCGTGACAGCGGGACCCGCAGTACTCGTCCGTGACTTGCGGTAGGCCACCAGGGACCATCCGGCTGCAGCAGAACAAAAGACTCGCCATTCCGCGGAATGAATTCGACTGGGGAGCCTCCATCCCCCGCCCGGAGAGCTTCCTGGTAATATGGCAACAGACGCTTCAGCAGCGCGTGGTTGGGGGCGATCTTGCCATCGGGCACCGCATCGAGCGGATCTGAGCTTTCCCCGATATGCGCCAAGCACGGGACGGCTGCTAGCGTCTCGATCCCCGGTAAATCAGTTCCCGCAATTGGCGACGACGAACCAAAAGGATCGTTTCTGCGGATACGCCACTTCCTCGAGGTTCCGATCTGAACGTGACCTCGTTCGCTCAGTGAACGCAGTACGCGGACGATGTCATCCTTTCGGGCTTGGGCTCCTGCCGCCATTAGATGAGAACGTAGACGTTCAACCGTCAGACCGCGGGGCGCACCGTCGAGCAGTCGAAGCAGCTGGTCCTCTAAGGATGTGTCTAGCATCACCATCAGACTGAATCAGTCTGGGCACCCATGAATATAGGGTTCATCTAGCCCCCCCCAGGCTTGTATGAACTAGCATCAATTGCATGCCCTTCGAGAAATGGCTCTACGCGTCGCCATTTTTCGGTTTTATCGGATTTAATCAGTGTACAACCTAACCCATGTCGATTGTCGTCGGGAGAGGGTAAGTGACTCGAGCATGTGACAGTACGCACATCAACTGATTGGGGTTGAGATCAGATCGAGCAGGCTCAGACCACTCGCAGATATTTTCTGGAATTGCTACGGGCAGCGCCCTGAACGAACCGAAGGGACCAAGGTCCATATTTGGCCGCAGCAACACACCTGCAAGTTGAGAGGTCTTTCCTCGCGTGCTTCAATCCAACCCTCAGGGGTATGGGAAGTTTCATGATCAGCGCAGGTAGGCGATACGCGAACCTTCGAAGGCAGGCCTATTTGGCATTGTCACCGCGATCAATCTGCGGCGAGAGGCTATCCTGGGTAAATCGTGTCATCGCCAGTCTGATACTCTTCTCGATCCTCATTGCCATCTTCGAAAGTGAGCCATCGATCGATCATGAGTTCGGCTACGGCTTCTTCCTGTTGGAAGTCGGGATAACGAGCGCGTTCGCGATTGAATACGCCGCCCGGGTCTGGGCGAGCGTCGAAGATCCCAAGTTTGGGCCAGGCCTCAATGGGCGGTTGCGATACTGCATCTCTCCTGCAGCATTGCTCGATCTGCTGGCCATCACACCACTGTTCTTGAGCATGGCAGGCAGCGAAGCCTTTATGTTTCGTCTTCTCAGGTTGCTCAGAATCCTGCGGTTGGCGAAGCTTGGCCGATATTCCACTGCGATGTCTGCGATCGTGGACGCGATCCGCTCCCGACGGTACGAACTCGCGGCCAGTGTTGCATGTGCTGCCGTCCTCCTGCTGATTTCGTCCACTTTCTTATATCTCGTGGAGTCCGAGGCCCAGCCGGAAACCTTCGGTAGCATACCGCGCGCGATGTGGTGGTCGATCGCAACCCTCACCACTGTGGGTTACGGAGATGTCATCCCTGTGACGACCCTCGGACGGGTCTTTGGAGGTATGACTGCCGTCATCGGGATCGGCCTCATCGCGATGCCAACGGGTATTCTTGCAGCTGCGTTCAGTGACGCCATTGCCCGTCGCAGAGAAGACCTTACCCAACCACAGAAAGATCAGGTCGCCGCGAGTGAGACGCCACCAGACTAAGTGAACCAGCGAGTTCAAGAACGTACCGATCAGTGTCGCAAACCGGAATCGCAGGCATTTTACTGATCTGGGCTACCTTTCTGTGTCCGGTTGTACCAGCATGGAGCGAAATACGATTGTAAGGTGGGGAAGGGACATGCTTCGTGCTGTCCATGTGGCGACTTGCGTGGTTTGGCTATCGTTGGTATCGGCGACAGCCGTCGCTCAGTCGATCTCCGTTCAGGAAGCGCAGGAGCGCCTCGAAACCCTGGGCCTGTCGCCCGGACCGGTCGATGGCTTGATGGGCTCAATGACCCGAGCCGCCCTTCGGGAATTTCAGCGGCGTAACGATCTACCGGTTACTGGTGAACTCGATCAGGCGACGCAGAGCGCACTATTGGGTGGCCTAAGGCAGGCCCCGTCTTCGGCGCCAGTTGCTGCATCTTCGGCAGAACCTGCTCCAGAGGTGACTCTAGCTCCATTGCCACCTCCCGAGCCCGCACAACCAGCATCAGCTGCCGTCAATACCCAGGGAAGTACACAAACCTCCCGACCGGCTTCGGCGCCCTCTTCCTCTGTTACTCCTGAGCGAAAGGCCGGTGCTTCCACGGCGACGGCGCCGACCAGTAACGAAACCTACATCGCACTAGCGGCTGCAGGCCTGTTCGCTCTCTGGTGGCTCCGGCGACGAGCCCAGAACACTGCCCGTAGACGGGAAGCAATGCGAATGTCTGAAGAACAGTCGTTCGAGTCGATGAGTGAGGCTCGTAAGAACCGTCGGCGCCTCAACCAATCTGCCGGTCTAGGTTCTGATAATCCGAAAGCCAGGCGCCAACAAGAGAATGACGAAGTTCGCACAACGCCGCTGAGACCGGCCGAAGTTAAGCGCTCGACCGGCTCCACTAGTCGCGGATGGATCCCCCAGGGCGAGAATGCCGTGGTGGCGGGTAAGAGCATCGGAGGAATGGTGTATGTCGGTCGGGCGCCCTCGACCGGCAAATATGGGCGAGCAAACAACGCCTACATTGACCCCGCCCTCTCTGTCGCTAGTCGAGCAGATGACCTCACTGGCGATGGGCTGCACTACTGGCCTAGCTACAGCACGATCGATGCGCGCGCGCGGGCCACGTATCTTGAGTGGTTGGCCACCGGTCGCTCTGACACACGATACAATGTCGGTTATGTGTTCCTGTTTTTCTACGGCCTCGAGAACCGGTATTTCCAGGACCGTCCGGACGAGATCGAACGTCAGGCAATCATCGCTGAGGTCGAGAGGTTGCTTGAGGTTTATGGGACCAATGGTTCAGTCCGAAGATACCTCGGCGCGTTTCTCGAGGCCGCCAAATTGGTTCTATCGGGCGGCGTTAGCCTCAAACCGGTGTTCGAAAGAACCAGTTATGAGATCCCGCTAACGGTCAGGCTCGCCGTCGGACATATGCTTGCTGGTGGTGAGCAGGTTCCCGCGGAATGGATGCTTTCCTGGCTCTGCACTCACCCCGAACGATCGCTACGCACGCCTGCACAACGTGCTTTCCCAGAGTTCAAGGCACTTTTTGAAAGCCGATTCCAAGAACGTTTCCCAAACGGCCTTAAGGTCTCGAAGCCGCGTCGGACCCTACAGATGAGTTACACGGCTGCGTCTGGGAGCTTTACGTCCACGATGAGCACCGCCAGCGGCGACATCCCCGACATCTCAGGTCTCTCTAAACCACTCGATACGGTATGGGAAATCGCAGACGAGGCAATGAGCGACCTCGACAAGTTCAGTCGGTACCTCGGTCGCAATCCGGAAGGCCGCGGCACCATCGAAGCCCATGCCCTATTACCGGACGCGATAAAGGACCAGTTCCCGTGTGCGGAGCTCGAGTCCCTGAAAATATGGGTTAGCGAGCACATCGCGAATGGCGGACTCGTGCCGGTCGCCGATCTGGTCGAGAGATTGGAAGGCGCCCGACCTGACAGTATCGGTAAGCGGCAACTTACCAGTGCCGCTGATGCCCTGAGCGCGCTCGCAATCGGTATGGCCCCGGATCCAAGATTCGCTCTTCGAGCACCGAAGTTCGAAGAACCGGTCGTCTTGTTTCAACTGCCTGAAGGCGAACCCCATCTCGAGATGGTTAGCCCAGGCTATCAATCCGCGCTTCTCGCAATCACGCTCGGCACGTTTATCGCCCATGCCGATGGCTCGGTTTCTGACCTTGAGCGGCGTCATCTCGAAAGTCGAATTGAGGCCACTGCCGATTTAACGACGTCGGAGCGAGCCCGCTTGCAAGCCAATCTCGACTGGATGATGGCTGTACCGCCCGACCTGAGCCTCTTCCGTCGCCGCTTGAAGGACACAAGCCAGGACATTCGTGCTGAGCTCGGCCGCGTGTCCCTGGCAGTCGCAGGCTCCGACGGTCACATCGACCCCGCTGAGATCAATGCGATCCAGAAGCTCTATTCTGCTCTCGGGCTGGAAGCGGCCAACATCTACGGCGAACTTCATGCTCTCGCGGCATCCTCGGAGCCGGTGCTGGTACACGAGCCCTCAACGACGGGGGTTGAATATTCGATCCCACCGAATCCCGATGCAGCAAAACCAAGTGCGCCCACTGGTGGCGTCGAACTGAACCATGATCGCATTGCCGCGATCATGTCCGATACTGCTCGTGTTTCAGGCGTCCTCCACGAGATCTTCTCCGAAGAAGATGAGCCCGAGGACGGCCCGAACGAACCCGAAATTACCGAAGCCGGTTCGGTTGACGACCAACGCTTTGATGGACTGGACGCCAAGCACCGGGCGCTTGTTTTGGAACTGCTGTCGTCTCAGACCTGGTCCGAGGAGCAATTTGGCGAACTCGCATCTCAGTTCGGGCTGATGCCGTCCGGCGCCATGGAGACACTCAACGAGTGGGCATACGACCGATACGACGAGCCGCTGCTTGAAGAAGACGATGACCTGACCGTGAGTCCAGAAATTGCGGCCCAGCTAGCTGCGTGAGGGGGGAGAACTAATGGAACGGCCAACAATCAAGCGCAGGGAGCGCGACACCATAATCCAAGCGCTGCGGGCGGGCGTGGTTCCACGATTGGGCCTCCAGCACATCCAGGTCGGCCGCGGCCGCGAGATCGAGGAGATGGTCAAAGATATCAATCGGATCGAAGAGGGAGACGCATCGATTCGTTTCATCATCGGTGAATACGGTTCCGGCAAGACCTTCTTCCTGAATCTCGTAAGGCTCGTCGCGCTCGAGAAAGGCATGGTCGTGATGTCGGCCGATCTGGCTCCAGATAGACGCCTACACGCGACCGGTGGACAGGCTCGCTCCCTGTTCGCGGAACTAACGCGCAACACCGCAACCCGCACGAAACCGGAGGGTGGCGCGTTGGCAAGTGTGGTCGAGCGCTTTGTCACTCAGGCGGTCCGAGAGGCCGAGGCCGATGGACGAGACCCGGCCGAGGTTATCCGCAGCAAGCTCGCACACCTTGAAGAACTCCATGGCGGCTATGAATTCGCCACCGTGATCGGCCGGTATTGGCAGGGCCATGAAGACGGTGACGAAGACCTAAAGTCTAACGCGCTTCGCTGGTTGCGAGCCGAGTTCGCTACACGCACCGACGCCCGATCCGCCCTGAAGGTACGGACGATTATCGACGACTCCTCAGTATACGATCACCTGAAGCTACTCTCGGCTCTTGTTCGGGAGGCTGGGTACAAGGGACTCGTCATCGTTCTGGACGAGATGGTGAACCTATACAAGCTGTCGAACAGCCAGGCGCGCAATGCCAACTACGAGCAAATCCTGCGCGTCTTGAACGACGTCCTCCAGGGAAGTGCGTCGAACTTCGGCCTTCTGCTCGGCGGAACCCCGGAGTTCCTGATGGATACGCGCCGGGGCCTCTACAGCTACCAGGCACTCCAGTCCAGGCTTGCCCAGAACACATTCGCGCGCGACGGACTGGTCGACCTTTCCGGGCCGGTTGTCAGGCTTTCGAACCTGACCCCTGAGGACATGTACGTCCTTCTCGCCAACGTCAGGCGGGTCTTCGCCACTGAAGGCACTGATCCACTACCCGACGAGGCTTTGCAGGCGTTCATGCGGCACTGCTCAGAGCGGATCGGCGAAGCCTATTTCCGAACGCCTCGAAACACGGTGACGGCGTTCGCCAACCTGTTGGCCGTGCTCGAGCAGAACCCAGGAACGGATTGGCGAGCTCTCCTAGGTGACATCGTCATCGGGGAAGATTCCGGCGATGACCTCTCCGAGGTCGATGAACATGTTGGGGCGATGCAGCCAGCGCGAGAAACCGCTGACCCCGATGATGATGAGCTAGCCGAGTTCAAACTCTGAGCATGGCGACACCATCAAGCAGCTTTGACCTGCTCGCGGAGCCCGTGCGCCGGTGGATTTGGGAGAAGGGTTGGACATCTCTGCGTGATATTCAGGAGCGCTCGATCCCGCTCCTTATGAACGGTGAGCAGGATGCGATCATCGCTGCGGCCACTGCGAGCGGAAAGACGGAAGCCGCCTTCCTCCCACTGATATCGAGGGTGGTGTCCGACGGGTCCGCGGGTGACGGTTTCGATCTGGTCTACGTGAGCCCGCTGAAGGCACTAATCAACGACCAGTTCCGTAGGCTCGAAGATCTCTGTGAGCGGATCGAACTGCCAGTGCATCCCTGGCATGGCGACGTTTCAGGATCCGTGAAATCCAGAGCTCGCAAGGAACGGCGTGGCATCCTGCTGATCACGCCGGAATCGCTGGAGGCCATGTTCGTCCTTCGCGGTCTTGAGATTCCGGCTCTGTTCGGCCGTATCCAAGCGCTCGTGATCGACGAGCTTCATGCGATGCTCGATACCGAGCGAGGGATCCATTTACGGTCGCTGATGAACCGACTCGAGATCTCGACGAAGCGTCGTGTCCGACGGGTCGGGCTCTCCGCAACCCTGGGCGATATGAGCTTGGCCCGCGCCTATTTGCGTCCCAGCGACCCCGACGCGGTGGAACTTCTGAAGAGTGAGTCTGAGGGGCAGGCCCTCAAGCTCCAGATCCGCGGATACCGGGTCGGAGAGGGCCAGAGCTCTGTTGCCTGCGAAAATGAGGAACTGGATCCAGCAGAGGCCGATGATCAGGCAGCAGCAGGCAGTTCCGAGCGTGCGATTGCTGGGCACATCTTCGAAACCTTGCGTGGCACGCAGAACCTCGTGTTTGCCGGATCTCGACAGTTCGTGGAGATCTACGCGGACATGCTGACCCGGATGTCAGAGGAGCAAGCGCTTCCAAACGAGTTCTATCCGCACCACGCCAACCTATCGCGCGAACACCGCGCCTTCGTCGAAAAGCGATTGAAGGACGCGACGGAGCCAACGACCGCAGTATGTACTTCGACGCTGGAGCTCGGCATAGACATCGGTGACGTCGAGGCGGTGGCGCAGATCGGCGCGCCGTTTTCTGTCGCTTCCCTACGACAGCGTCTGGGTCGCTCAGGACGTCGGGCAGGTCGTCCGGCAATCCTGAGGATGTACATCCGTGAGCGTGCCCTCGATGAGAATTCTCACCCAGTCGACCTGCTGCGTCTCCGACTAGTCCGCTCAATTGCAATGGTCGACCTGCTACTCGAAGGATGGTGCGAACCACCGCGGCTGCAGGCTTTGCACCTGTCCACGCTTGTGCAACAGATTCTCTCTCTTGTAGCCGAACGGAATGGCGTGAAGGCGCCGGTTCTGTTTGCGATACTGTGCGAACGGGGTCCGTTCACTCGTGTAGACAAAGCGTTGTTTGCCCGCGTGCTCCGATGCATCGGAGACCCAGAGGTGGCTCTCATCGAACAGTCACCTGACGGCATCCTGCTACTTGGTCGCGAAGGTGAACGGGTCGTAGAGCACTACAGCTTCTACTCGGTATTTCAGACACCCGAGGAATACCGGGTGATGGTTGGCGGCAGACTGCTCGGCACGCTGCCACTGAATGGGCTGCTGGCGCCGGACATGACGCTAATCTTTTCCGGCCGTCGTTGGCGCGTCCTGGCGATCCATGATCGCGACAAGGTGATCGAGGTGTCCCCAGATGCAACTGGGCGTCCGCCGGTCTTCGGTGGCGATGCAGGATTGATCCATGACACCGTCGTTCAGCGCATGCGGACTGTCTTGGTCGACGACGCACCACGTCGATACCTCGACCGCCAAGCCGCCGATTTACTGGAGGAAGCGAGGTCGTGGTTCGGGCGCCTTGGGTTGGACAAGCGGAATGTCATCGACCTCGGTGACGGTAGCGCCCTGCTCTCGACGTGGGCTGGCACGGTTCGGACCAACACGCTGGCGCTAGCATTGCGTGGTCACGGAATGTCGGTCGAGGTGCATGACGGCATAGTTGACGTGTCAAATGATGCAGCGGAAGTAACAAAGGTCGTCGAGCGGTTAGCTGTTGCGTCCACGCCGACTGGTGAAGAACTCGCCCATCACGTTTCAGCACCGGCGACAGAGAAATATCACGTGTATCTGTCGCGAGATATCTTGCTTGAGGACATCATCGCTAGTCGGATCGACGCCGAGGCTGTGCCGAAGATAGCGGAGCGTTTGCTGGAAGGAGACGTTGATTAGTCTTTGCCACGAGCCGCGCCAGCAATCATTTAGAGAAATGGCAGGTGATCCATCCGGCCGTCGCCGAGCGGCGCTACCTCCATATTTACCCATGATAGATTAATCTACAATTTTGACATGTGGCGAGGAAACAACAACCGATGGATCAGATCGACGGGACACTCTCGCTCAGTGCCACTGACTTGGTCGGGCACCTCAATTGCAAGTATCTGAGCGAACAGGATTTCGCAGTAGCCACCGGAAATCTGGAGAAGCCGAAAACGTGGGATCCCCTGCTTCAGCTGCTATGGGAGCGCGGCGCCCAGCATGAGCAAGCCTTCGTCGACCACCTCCGATCAAGCGGGTTTGAAGTCACGCAGGTCGACGGGGTCGGGATTACTCCAGACACGGTCGCACGAACAAACGAAGCCATGACCCAAGGCGCGGAAATCATCGTTCAAGGTGCGTTCCGTAGAGGCCAATGGGTGGGTCGGACCGACGTCTTGCGGCGCATCGACCAGCCAAGCGAACTCGGCGATTGGTCTTACGAAATTATCGACACCAAGCTCGCCCGAGAGACGAAGGGAGGCACTATCCTCCAGCTTTGCCTCTATGCGGACCTCGTCGGGGCAGTTCAAGGGGAGCGGCCGGAATTCTGCTACGTGGTCGCGCCCTGGTCCGACTATGAGCCGGTGCGGTTTCGCATGGATGACTACTCGGCCTACTACAGGCGGGTCCGTGGCAGCCTCGAGAGGTTCGTTAGCGAACACGATCAAGGCTCAGAGTATCCAGAACCAAAACAGCACTGTGACATCTGCCGCTGGCAAGATGGCTGCGAAGCGAAGAGGCGTGCGGACGACCACCTTTGCCTAGTGGCTGGTATCTCGAAGGTCCAGATTGGTGAGTTGCGGACGCATGGTATCAGCACGACTACCAACCTTTCTGAGATGCCGATCCCGCTGACATGGAAGCCCAACCGTGGCTCGGCCTCTGCTATCGAACGAGTCCGAGAACAGGCGCGTGTCCAGATAGCGGGTCGAACTTCAGGCAAGCCACTGTATGAGCTTCTGCCCATCGTCGAAGGGCTGGGACTATCGGTACTACCAGAGCCGTCTCAAGGCGACGTGTTCTTCGACCTAGAGGGCGATCCGTTCGCCGGTGACGGCGGACTGGAATACCTATTCGGCTACGCATACGCCGAAGACACTGGGGTTCTCACTCACATAGGGGAGTGGTCGACTTCCCGGGCCGATGAGCGTCAGGCTTATGAGAACTTCGTGGATTTCATCCAGACAAGTCTCGAAGAGTTCCCGACCCTGCACATCTATCATTTCGCACCCTATGAGCCCGCTGCGCTGAAGCGACTGATGGGGCGGTACGCTAGCCGAGAAGAGGCCATCGATGGATTTCTGAGGTCGAAGCTTTTCGTGGACTTGTACGGCGTTGTCCGCAACAGCGTCCGAGCCAGCGTAGAGAGCTACTCAATCAAAAAGCTCGAGCCATTCTACGACTTCAGACGTTCTGTCCCACTACGAGATGCGAACATGGCGCTGGCGAAAGTTCAGGTGGGCCTCGAACTTGGGGATACCTCGCTCTTGGACCCCACAGTTCGCGATGCTGTTCAGAGGTATAACCGGGACGACTGCCTATCCACCGCAGCGTTGAGAAACTGGCTAGAGGCACTTCGTGCGCAAGCCGTCGAGGATGGGACTTCGATCGACCGTCCAGTTGAGCAGGATGCCGCGCCGAGTGAAGCGGTCAGCGACTGGCAGGAGAAGATCGAGGCACTGGTCAGTCAATTGACCTCGGACGTCCCGATTGATCCAGGAGAGCGAAACTCGGAGCAGCACGCCCGCTGGCTCCTCGCTTACACCCTCGACTGGCATCGACGAGAAGCCAAGGCGTCCTGGTGGGAGCACTTCCGGCTCGCCGATCTGTCAGCCGACGATTTGCTCGATGAGCGGACTGGACTCAGCGGGCTGGAGTTCCTCGAGGCGTCCGGCGGCACTGCGCGCGCGCCCATCCACCGGTACCAATTTGTAGCGCAGGAAACAGACATGAGAGGGGGAGAGAACCTGCGTAGTCAGGGGGGCGAACAATTAGGTCAGGTCCAGGCGATCTCTCTCGAAGATCGATGGGTGGAAATCAAGAAGCGCCAGAACACCGCCGATCTCCACCCTGAGGCTGTCTACTCTCACACGATAGTGCCAACTAAGGTCCTTGCTGAGTCCCTAGTGCGGCTCGGCGAGCACGTCGCCGGTTACGGGATCGAGGGAGAAGGCCCGTACGAACCAGCGCGCAGCCTGCTCATGAGGTCGGCTCCCCGGATCGCGGAAAGCCGATTATTGACGTGGGCGAAACGACACTCGACGCGGCCCTGCGCCTGGCTATCTCACTCGAGGGCGGAGTCCTCCCTATCCAGGGCCCTCCTGGAGCAGGCAAAACATTCACCGGCGCCAGAATGATTTGCCGTCTAGTACAAGCCGGGAAGACCGTCGGGATCACCGCGAACAGCCACAAGGTCATTCGGAATCTGCTCGATGAAGTCGTAGTTGCCAGCGAGCAGACGGGCGTGAACGTTCGTTGCTTTCAGAAGGTCTCGGAACCTGAGGCGGATCAGCCACGGCTTCAATTCACGCAGGACAACGCCGAGCTCTTGGGCGCTATCGGCGCGACTGCGAACGTCGCAGCGGGCACGGCTTGGCTATGGGCCCGGCCCGATGCCGCCAGGGCAGTTGATGTGCTGTTCATCGATGAAGCGGCTCAAATGTCGCTTGCGAACGTGCTGGCAGTCTCACAGGCTGCCAAGAGCGTCGTCCTGCTCGGTGATCCCCAACAACTCGACCAACCTATACAGGGCAGCCACCCAGAAGGAACTGATGTGTCGTCGCTCCACCACGTACTGGGGGGTGACCAGACGGTCGCCAGCGACCGCGGTCTTTTTCTGGGAGAAACATGGCGCCTTCATCCCAGCATCACTGAGTTTACGTCGGAGGTGTTCTACGACGGACGCCTGCGGTCACGCCCGGGGCTCGAGGTACAAAGCATCATATCGGAAAGCCGTGTCAGCGGATCAGGACTGAAATATCTGCCGGTTCAGCATGAGGGCAACCAGAGCTCCTCACCGGAAGAAGCTGTCTGCGTCGGCGAACTCGTCCAAGAGATCCTTTCCGTAAACACCAGATGGTTTGACCGTGAAGGCCAAGAGCGCGAAATCGGGCTGGAGGATATCCTGATCATCGCACCTTACAACGCCCAGGTTTTCGAGTTGCAGGACCGCATTCCCGGTGCCCGGATCGGCACTGTGGACAAGTTCCAAGGTCAGGAAGCCCCGATCGTCATCTACTCCATGACAACTTCTAGCTACGCCGATGCTCCTAGAGGGATGGAGTTCTTGTACAGCCTGAATAGGCTAAACGTGGCTACGTCCCGAGCCAAATGCGTCTGCATCCTGGTCGCATCGCCCACAGTGTTTGAAGCTCAGTGCCGAACGCCACGACAGATGCAGTTGGCAAATGCGTTCTGCCGCTATCTAGAAATGGCAGATACGTTGCAATAGCCGCTCCTCCTGCGAAGCGTGGCAGCTGATCCATGGTCGAGCCCAGTGTGTGCACCTGGAGTTCGCTCCCAATCAAGTTCGCCCATGCAGCGTCCACCACATACCGGTGATGGGTGAACAGCAGCACCTGAGTATGGCGTCCGAGCTCCGCGAGCGACCTGATACCCGATGCCGCGCGGTCATCGTCGCTGGTGATGAATAGATCGTCGGCGACGAATGGCAGGGGTCCAGAACGCCGTAACCATCGGCGGCGACATCCACCAGTTCTGGGTCAGCGACGTCAAAAATGACTTTGACGACCCCGCGAGCCCGGTGGTCGCGACGGAATTCGTCGGGAGTTCGATCTCATCCAGCAGCGGCTCGTGGGCGGAGAAGTTCCTGCCTGCCAACCCACAAATTCAGTTCCACGACTGGCGTCACCGCGGGTATGGGTGAGCCGAGGTGACACACTCTGGAATGAAGATGGAACTGGTGGCGATGGACAGCGTCGCGGATCCGAACGCCGGAGCCAGGGTGCTGATGAGCTATGTGGTCGAGGCTGGGCAGGAGCGGGCGAAGAAGGCGTAGTGATGGCCACGAGCATCCGAACTGGCGCCTATGGAGACTGCACATGCCCGGGCCAAGGACCTCGGCCGGATAGCCGACGTACTCCCCGCCGAAGCGGTCTCGCCCAGCGGACCGACTCTTGCTGACCTGACCAGAGAATGCACGCGCCCCAACTGACAATTGATAATTGTACAACCTTACAATTCTAGTATCATGAGAATACCATAAATGATGGAGATTTATCATGGCCTCCGAAAGTGAAACCAGCCTAGACCGGACCTACGCCGCTTTCGCCAAGCGCCACTCGCGGCCGAACCCGTTCGGAACCGATGGCGAGCAACGCCTGACGGAGATCCTTCGGGAGCGCGGACTGTTCAAGATGGCCGACACACCCGATACCCGGGTGGAAGATCGGACCTGAGCGATCGTGATCTACGAGGTCTGCAACGGCCTTCTGTCGCTACCTCATGTTGGTCTCCAGGACCTCCCGGAAGCCGAGAAGGGTGGCATCGTCCTTCTCGGCGTTCCGATTGATGTCGGTACGGTCACGGTGCCCGGCTCCCGGTTCCTACCTTCCTACGCTCGTGAGTTCGGCAGGCAACACCAATGGCTTACCGACAATGGGGTCCTGTTTGGACTGTTTTCCCCCAGTACACAGACGTTCCGGTACAGAGGATCCCCGATCTTCGATCTCGGCGACGCGATATCGGTGCGGGACTCAGTTATGCATACCAAGGAGGAGATCTACGCTCGCGTTGAGGCAATTGGCCGATCCCTCAGCAACCAAGAAAGGCGTCCGATTTCTATCGGTGGCGATCACGCGATCACGGTTCCCCTTCTACGGGGACTGCTGGCCCGTCCGGCGCAGGTAGTCGTGTTCGACGCCCATGTCGATTTTGAAACCCTGCTCGATGCCGATGGCCTCGACTACAAGATCCTCTGCCACAACAACATCCTCAACTTTCTTACCTATGCAGCGAACGTTGACCGGGTGATCTGCGTCGGGGCGCGGGAAAGCGGGATCGCGGTCCTCGAAGGCTCGCGTGTCACGGTGATCGCACCCGATGGAGATCCGATCGGCGCGCTCGGCGCCATCTTGGAACATGCCGGACATCCCCGCGAAGCCTACGTTTCGTTCGATGTCGACGTCCTGGATCCCAGCTTCATCGCGTCGGTCGGCGCCCCCTCGCCCGGAGGCCTCGCGCCCGCGGATGTTCATCATGCTTTCGAAGCAATCGGACGGCACTGCAGGATTGTCGGGGCTGACATTGTCGAGTTCTGCGTGGATCGGGCCACCAGACGCGATGAATATCTCGTCGTCGAGGACATTCTCATACGACTCTTGCTGACCATGCACGCATCCAAGGGTGGGTGACATGGCGCTTCCTCAGTCATTATCCTCACGATGCCAAGTCATTTGGCACAGTGAATCATCAGAACCCGGCGGATTTATTTGCGATGACGGAGTGTTCCTCTTAACCTTTATCGAGGGTCGGACCGGCAGCTACGTCTACCTTCCGGTGACGGACCGCCTCGTGGAGCTTGGCGAGCCCTGCGAGCGCACTCTCGAGAGCCTGATTGAGAACATGGGCGAGCCGCGCCTTGACGGCGGATGGCGCTTTCCCAGCCTCACGCACCCGCATTCAATCTCGCCGACGATTCTATCGTTCAACCTTTCCGAACAATGCAACCTGAGATGCACGTACTGCTATTACAATGGGCACTACGCTGGAAATCGTGTGCACAATAGCTCAAGAATCCAATGGGACGAAATAAAGGACTCGGTGGATTCGATCTTCTTTCGAGGCACGCAACCTCAGGCGGTTTATTTTTTCGGCGGCGAACCCCTTCTGAACAAGAAGGCGCTCTACGGCATCGCCGATTTCGTTCGAGCGTGCTCGCCCCACACACAGTTGCAGATAGCAACCAATGGACTGCTGATTGACGACTCCTTGATCGCGTTCTGTGAGGCGAATTCGATCTACATGAACATCTCCTATGACGGGCCGTCGCACGATCGGTTCCGGATCTACCGCAACGGCAATGGCTCGGAAGCCCGAGTCCGAGAAATCGTTCAGGCGATCGCCGCCGAAAAGCCAAGCTACTTCAGAGACTACGTCGGCCTGAGTGCAGTCGTACCGTATCAGACATCCTTGCCAGACCTGATTGCATTCTACGAAGGTTTTCCGGCCGCGAGGCAAGCATTGTATCTAGACTTTGACTTAATCCTTCCTGATCAGGACATCTCAGACGTAGACCGGGGCTTGTATTTAGCGCTGATCGACGCCCTCTGGGATCGGCTGATCGAAGTGTGGGACCGGGAGGACGACGACCTGGAGCGCCGGATCGTCTTAGGTTTCAACTGCATCCACAAACCGCTTTGGAGAGCGGCGATCCGGCGCGCGACCAGGCCGGAACCGGACGGCACGCTCCACACCTTTCTCGGCGCCGAAAGAGCACCAGCCTTCAACGTCATGCTGGTTCGTGCCGATGGCTCCATAAATGCGCATTATGAATTCCAATCAGAGGCGTATGCGATCGGTAACATCCGCAGCGGCCTCGATCGCCATCGGGTCGAAGACCTGTCACGCCTGTTCGAGACGGTCGCCCAGGATGCGGGATGTCGCACCTGTTGGGCGGCGCCGCTTTGTTCAATCGATTTCAATGAGTTGGACATAGCTTCATCCGTCAATAATCCATCGGGCTTTGGCAGGAAAATGGTTGCGCGATGTGGCTATGAGCGAACGAGTCTGTCGCGCGCTATAGCGGCCCTTCAGCGTCTTGCGGAACTGCACGGTGAAACCGCCGTCACGTCCCGAGTTCTGGACGAGGCACGGATTGTGGAAGCGAGGTCTAATCGTCATGACGACACGGTATGAAACAGCCGAGGTAAGTGAAAATGATCCCGACGCGGTCACAAAATCGATGACCGGTCAGTTTGGCCACCCTGTCGTCGTGCGGAGCTACAGTGCGCCCCACCCTAAAATGAACAGTAAGATATTCGATCTTTTCAAAGACGACATCGTGTCTGTTCTTGAGTCGCCCGGCTCCGGAACAACTAAGCAGGTCGCTTTCAGAGACTTTTTTGAAAACGCTCGAAATTACCGTCTCGATAATCCTGGTGTCCGCGAATACATGATTATGTGGCAACCTCGGAACGTCATGGGCATATGTGAAAAGGTCCGTTATCCATCATTCATGCGCGGGAATGTCCTTGATTATTTCACTGGCAAGGCCCGCCGAATCATGGACATGGCGAGCAACTGGATATTTATCGGCGGCGGAGGATGCTATTCTAATCTACACTATGATCACGACTACGTTCACACATTTCTATACCAGCAGAATGGGAATAAAGAAGTCATTCTCATCGACCCGATCGAGTGGAAATCGGTGGAAAAGAACCAGATTGCTCTCGAAAATCAGTGCATATCATCACTTGATTGGTTCAACGACTCTAGCTTGATACCTTGCGACTATCGCAGGGTAACACTTCGGCCGGGGGATTTGATCTTTATTCCAGGGTGCTGGTACCACACTACTCGCTGCCTTGACTTCAACATAACCATTAGTCGCGATTATGTGAACTCGATGAACTTCGAGATGTGGGTCACCTCGGTCGTTAATGGCAAGCAATATGCTGAGGTGTTTGGGCGAGAGCAATAATCCGCGAGCGGTCTACGTCATTGCGCCGTGAGACTGCGCGGAGGGCGTCGGCGACCGCGAGCCATTGTCAATCTCCACGGTCCCTCCTTAAGACCGATCTGACCAGCCGACGATCAGCACGCGAGTCTCCTCGAGGAGATCAGAGCGCGGTCTCGGTGGTCAGAGCCCGCTCATCGGCCCAAGGCCGACCTCAATCAATCTATCCGCCACCACGCCGATCCGGACCGCGGTGATATCCCGCACCAGTGCCGCCCCACGAGGTCCCGTTCTCGAAGCATCGTCGCCACCGCAACGACCTTGGCACCCGCAGCCTCTCCGGCCCGCAGATCCGCCGGGGCGTCTTCAAAGACGAGGCATTCCGACGCCGATACTGATGTGCCTCCGCGAAACGCCCTCGAATTTGGTTAGAGTTTTCCGGGTCTGATTCCTTGGCTGGAAGAGGAGCGGGAGACGATGAAGGCATCGAGATTCACGGACGCGCAGAAGGCGTTCATCATCAAGCAGGGCGAGGACGGAACGCCAGTGGCAGAAGTTTGCCGTCAGGCTGGGATCAGCCAGGCGACGTATTTCAATTGGAAGAAGAAGTACGCAGGCATGATGCCGTCGGAGATGCGGCGGATGCGCGAGCTTGAGCATGAGAACGCTCGGCTGAAGAAGATCGTTGCCGACTTGTCGCTCGACAAGGAGATGCTGCAGGACGTCATCAAACGAAAGCTCTGAGGCCTGGTCGGAAGAGAACGCTGGTCGATGCGATGCGATCGGAGTGGGCGGTCTCGATCCGCCGCGCCTGCGCGGCGATCCTGCTCGATCCCAAGACCTACCGATACACCTCGCGTCGACCCGACCAGGCCGCTTTGGAACAGCGGATCAGGGAGATCTGTCAGACCCGTGTGCGCTTCGGCTACCGACGGGTCCATGTCCTTCTCACGCGGGAGGGTTGGACGATCAACATGAAGAAGACCTACCGCGTTTACAGGGAGTTGGGCATGCAGCTGCGCAACAAGACGCCGAAGCGGCGGGTCAAGGCCAAGCTGCGTGACGACCGTACCGAAGCCGTTGGCTCCAACGATGTCTGGGCAATGGACTTCGTGCACGATCAGCTGGCAACGGGCCGCAAGATCCGCGTGCTGACGATCGTCGATACCTACTCGCGCTATGTCCCGGTGCTTGATCCGCGGTTCAGCTACCGGGGCGAAGACGTGGTCGCAACACTGGAACGGGTCTGCGGTCAGATCGGCTATCCGAAGACGATCCGGGTGGACCAGGGCTCAGAGTTCATCTCCCGCGACATGGACCTGTGGGCCTACCGGCGGGGCGTCACACTCGACTTCTCACGCCCTGGAAAGCCCACCGACAACGCCTTCATCGAGGCGTTCAACGGCCGTCTGCGGGCGGAATGTCTGAACGCCCACTGGTTCCTGAGCCTTGCCGATGCGGCGGAAAAGTTGGAGGCTTGGCGTAGAGACTACAACGAACAGCGACCGCACAGCGCAATCGGGAACAAGGTCCCGGCAGCGCTCATGAAATCAGCACACGTAACCAGCCCGTGATGCTGACCGAGGCCCGAAAACTCTAGCCACGGCTGGGGGCAGGTTCGGGAGCACTTCAATACCCGGAGCGCCCGACCCGCAGCCGGGGGCATGTTCGGGAGCACTCCAAATGGCCCGAAAACTCTCGCCACGGCTGGAGGCAGGTCCGGGAGCACTCCAAAGGCCTGGGAACTCTAGCCTCAGCCGGGGGGCAGGTTCGAGAGCGTCCCAGGCTCGCTAGCCGACGATTGCAGCGTGAGAACCTCCAACTCTGACGACCGCAGTTGAGCTCGCGCAGCCTCAACCACATACCGGTGATGCGTGAACAGGAGCACCTGGGTATGTCGACCTAGCTCTAGGAGCGTATTGATCCCCGCCGCCGTCCGATCCTCGTCGCTGGTGATGAAAAGGTCGTCGGCGACAAACGGCAGGGGCTCGGCGCTCTCCATGTGCCTCTCGATCGCCGCTATCCTGAGAGCCAAGTACAGCTGGTCCAGGGTGCCGTCGCTCATCCCGGAGACCGGACACAGCTTGCCGTCGGCGCGGTAGCCCACCAGCACCGGCTTCTCCGCGTCGGTGTAGTCCACCGATAGCTTAATGATCGGGTTGGCACCGGTTGAAGCCACGGCCGCGAAGATCTCGCTCGCGCGCCGAACCAGCGGATGTTGGTTCTGCTCCCGATACCGCTCGACCGCCCGATTCAGGATGATGTTGGCGGCCCGCAGCCGCAGCCAGCGCTCGACATGGTCGACCAACTCGGCCGCGGCGTCGTTCGCTTCCTGGGCTGCCGATCCGGCGCCCTCTCGCTGGCCAAGCGCCCGCAGGTCGCCCTGTGCCTCGGCCAACGTTCGTTCCGCAACCTGCACGTCCTGCAGCTGACGCGTGATCTCGTCACCGAGACGCGAGATACCCGCGACCACATCGTCCGCTCCGAGCTCGCTGACAGCCTCCCGTAGGGCGCCTTCCTCCCGACCATCACCCGCCGAGCTCAGGTCTTCCCGCTCTTTCAGCAGACCTTGTGCGATAGTCCGCCGCTCGTCCGCCGCCCGGGCCAGCACCGGAACATCCGCATCAGCCTCAAGGCCATTCGCCTGGCGCAGGGACGACAGTTCCCGCTCAGCAGCCGCGAGATGCTTTTCGGCCGCCTCGTGGTCCGCTTTTGCCTTGCTGATGCGGACCTGGACCTCATCGATACGAGCCTGGCGCTGCTGAGCCTCGTCCAGCCTGTTTCGGAGCAGCGGCACCAGCGCAGCGCAGTCGGTCTCCTCAATCAGATCTGCGGCGGCCTCACCCAAGTCGGACATTAGGCTCGCGACGTCGGCCTCGTAGGCCGCGGTCACCTCCTGCATGTCCTCCAGGCGCTTTGCAGTCTGCAAGAGGTCCTTCCTGAGCTTCTCGATCTCCTGCCAGACCGACAGCGCTTCATCCGCTTCCCCGGGCGTTGCGTCAGGTGGTAATCCCAGCGCAGGCACTTCGGCCGCCCATTGCTCGCGCCACTGTTCCAGTTCCGCCTCGACACTGGAGAGATCCTCGCGGCGCTCCTCGGCCCGCTGACGACTGGCCGCAAGCGTGCGTTTGAGCTCGACCACTTCCGTCCAACGCTCTTTCGCCACATCAAACGCGACCGTCAATCGTTCACGCAGGACTGGCGTCGTGAGCTTGTCTGTCTCATCGATCTCAAATTCAGCGGCCGCACGAAGGAGATGCTCGCGGACTTGATTGTCCTCGCCTGCCGCTTCCTGCTCAGCCGATCGCGCTGATCTGATATCCCGGAGCTTCGCAAGAACCTGGTCCTTGCGGGCTAGCCACTCCCGCATAGCCGATGGCTCGCCAGGCTCGACGCCGGACCCGTTCCAGAGAGCCGCCCATTCTGACTTCCAAGACTGCGTCCGCTGCCCGAGGTCCTCCTGGCGCCTCTCCAGAGCAGCAAGATCCGCTTTCACCTTCTCAAGCTGGCCAGTGGAGGTAGCGAACCGGGCGATACGGTCAGCCTCGCGCTCGCGACCGTCGGCCAGGAAGTCCGCGTGGTGCACGGCACCCTCATAGGCCTCAGCCACACCAGCGTCTCCGGCGAAATCGGAGACATCCTGGTCGGGGACATCAGCTTTCTCGATGTAGCGGCGCCGGATCAGTCTCCATCCGTCATCTCGCTGTTCGCGGGCCTGCTGCATGGCGTCGGGCGTCGGAACTTCCCCCCCAACCTGAAGCGCTACGAGCTCGCCCTCGAGGTCCCTCTGTTCCGCCAGCTTGCGTTCTCGCTCATCGGCCAGCGCTTCCTGTTCACGCCAGAGGCGATCCGAGGCTTGCCCGAGGCGGACGACGGTTTCGCCTGTGGGAAAAGATCGCTTCGCCAGTTCTTCAGCGCCGAGAGGCCATCGTCCTAGGCCAGACAGCGCCGCGGCCAAGTCTTCCTCGGCCTCCTTGAGCGAGCGTTTTGCCTGAGCGTGCCGGGCAGCTGTGTTTCCTAAATCGGATGCGGATTTCATGGCGACTGCCGCAGCGGCTGGGTCAACGGGCGACCCAGCCTCTTCCAGCTGCCGCTCAGCTTGGCGCACGGTCGCCTCGACTTGCTCGAGTTCATCACGGGCAGAGGTCAGCTTCACGTCCAGTCGGTTCGACTCTGCGATCAGGACCTTCACCCGACCAACCGAGCGCGCTGTCGGTGCCCGATCGGCCATTTCCTCTGGGGGCACAGATAGCCCGAGCTTCTTCAGAAGGTTCCCGACCTGCCCCCAGCCCAACTCGAGATCTCGCTCGCGATGCGGCGCATCCCGGATCTTGGCCCGGTAGTCGCCCAAGTCGGTCATGAGGGCTGTGATCCGTTCCGCCAGCGCAGGCCAGGGATCAGCTGCTCCGAGCGCCTTCAGATCTCCCTTCAGTTGCTCAGTGGTCTCGGCCGACCGCTTGACCGCAGCAGATGCATCCTCGAACGCCTTGGTCGCCTGGTGCCATGTCTCGGCGAATCCGTTTGGCAGATCGACTCCGTCCCCCAGAGCGTCCAGGCGCTCCTGCAAGTCGTCGATCCTGCGGAGGATCGGGGCGACACGGCGAATCCGCTCCAGAGCACTTTGCTCCCTGCGTGACTCCGCCAAGACATCCTCAGCTTCCTTCAGAGAAGTCCTGGCCGCTGCGACGGCCTTCTCGGCCGCCACCCAGTGGTCCGCCCGCAACATCTCCGACTTCATGCGGGAACTCGCCTGCTCGAACAGGGCATGTGCCTGCCAATATGGCTTCGTCGACGACTTTCGGGTCGGAGCACCGATCGCGTCAGCGTCGTCTGACAATTGCTTCGCGACGCCGGAGAGATGGGCGGTACCCGCACCGGCCTCGAACAAGCTGCGCGCGATGTCGCCACCGGCCTCCAGCATGCCCTTGCCTCCCTCGCGCAGGCGCTGGTGGTTCAGGCCAAACATGCGAGTGAAGAACTCTTCCGTCGCCCCACCAAGGAACGGCACTAGGGTGTCTGCTGGCAACTCGCCACTCTCGTCCGGCTTCAGAAGGCTGTTTCCGCGGGCTTTGCGACGTTTGAAAGCCAGTCGCTGCCCGGCCGCATTCGTGATCGTGGCACCGATCCTGAGGCGGCTGTACTCGTGCAGAAAGTTATACGGCGTGCGCTCGGGGATCCCGAACAGCACGTCGCAGATCGCTGCCAGCGCGGTCGATTTGCCCGCCTCATTGGGACCGTAGATGACGTGGAGACGGACGTCATCGCCCGAGAAGTCCAGGCGCAGATCGTCGAAGTGACCGAACCGCTCAAGATGGAGTTCCTCGAAGCGCATCGCGGCCGCCCTTAGCCCGCACCGAGCAGGCGATGACGCAGGGTCGCCTCCGCGCCCTCCAGGATCTCGACCAGTACCTCGTCATTGACCTCCTTGAGGTCAGCGAGTTCCCGAACCCGCGTGGGCACTCTGGTCAGTGACTGCTCAAGCTCAGCCTTGAGTGCCGTCATTTCCTCCGGGCTCCCGCGGATTTCGTCGACAGTCCGCAGAAGCTCGGCCATCGCATCGGCGTTGGTGGAGACCGCTTGTTCGACGTCCTCGGTCTGCAGAACGACGCGCTCGAGCCAGACGTCGCCTCCGACCTGTTCAGCGATGCCCTGGCATTCCGCTCGAGTGCGCTCGAGATCCCCGGCGAGTTCGTTATGCAGCGGTGTTCGGCCCGAGATCGTCAGCCGAGCGGCCAGCGTTCGTCCTTCGGAGGCGTCGACGGCATCGGACAGTGCGTCCCGAACGCGGGCCAGGGCATCTTCGTACTCATTGGATCCCGAGAGATCTACGGGCACGCGCTTCCAACGCACGACGTCAAAGGTTACGTGCTCGACGCCGGTGATCTCGTGCCCGTCGACAGTCAGGACGGTGGCGCCCTTGGGACCGGTCTCGTTGGCGTGGCGGCCCTGGAGGTTGCCCGGGAATACGACCCACGGGTTCTCGTTCAGGACAGCGCGGGCGTGGATGTGTCCGAGAGCCCAGTAATCGTAGCCCTTGGCGAGGAGCTCGGGCACGGAGCACGGAGCGTAGAAGGCGTGACCCGGGCGACCGTCCGCGGCGGTGTGAAGCATACCTATGTTCAGCAAGCCGGGCACCGGATCCGGATAAGCCAGGGCGATGTTCTCGATGACGTCGCGCTTGGGGAAGCTGCGTCCGTGCACGGCAACGCCGAGGTCATCCAGGACCCAGGTCTCGGGCTTGTCGGCCCTGAACATCTTCACGTTGCCGGGCCAGGTCAGCGACCGCGTCATCTGATTCTCGGCATCGTGGTTGCCTTTGATAACGGCAACCCGGATCCCGGCGCGGTCCATACGGGCCATCTCGGACACAAAGAACAGGCCGGTCGAGAAATCCCTCCAGTCGCCGTCATACAGGTCGCCCGCGATTAGCAGCAACGAGGCTTCGATCTCGATCGTGTGGTCGACCAGCGCCGTGAAAGCGCGACGGGTTGCTCCGACGAGATCGGAAGCACGCTGACCGGCACGCGATGCCAGACCGGCAAGAGGGCTGTCGAGATGGATGTCAGCAGCGTGGATGATCAGCATGCGGTGGTGGCCCTGTTCCCTACACAGGATGGTTCCAGAGAGCGAGTGAACGAACAAGCCGTCGCATTCGACTCATTCAGTCCAGTCTCACACTTATCGCGCGTATGCAAAGCCACGGCCAAGCCAAAGCCTACGTTCACCGGCCGCAGCAACGGGCAGTTGTTTTCCGGCGGATCAAGATCGAAGATCAACCGAGAATGGCAGGGTATTTGGGGGAAGGATATGGCCGGGACGCCGATTGATGACATCGAAGCGTGGTCAAAAAAGCTTTCGCCTTGGCGGCAGGACTGCCTTAGGCGTCTCGCCGTCAACGGCGACCTGACCGGCAAGGACCTAGACGAACTCCTAGCGATGATCAAAGAGGCGGCGGGTGTTCCCCAAACGGCTAAGCCTCCAAAGCCCGTCCCGTTCACCACAGCGCACTTCACCGGAGGAGCACATCAGCCGGTCGTTCTGAAGCGGATTGCGAACGTAAAGAACGTCAACCGCCTTCTCCCCAATGCCTCGCTGAGCTTCTCTCCAACATCTTTGACGGTCGTCTATGGTCGGAACGGCAGCGGTAAGAGCGGCTTCGTACGCATCTTGCGGACCGCCTGCAGAACCAGGATAGAGAACCCCGCCAAGCTCAAGGTTCTCGCCAACGTCTATGGAGACAGTTCAACCCCACAGAGTGCCGACATTGTCGTTGATCTGGGATCCGGAGACATACCAATACCCTGGACGCCCGGATCAGCCGCCGATCCACGCCTTGCCCAGGTGGCCGTATTCGATACAGCTTCGGCCCAACTCTATGTCGATGGCGGAAACCAGATCCGCTATCTGCCATTCGGCTTGGCACTTCCACACCGGATGAACGCTGTTTGCCTGACGCTGAAGGAGCGCTTGGACGCGGAGCGAGAGACCGCAGTCGGCAATAAAGCCAGTTTGGCCTCAATCTCGTTCCCAGTAACACGTAACACAACCGCTCAATCATTCGATCGGGGCTTGAACAAGGCGACGACCGACGCGGCAATTGCGGCTGCTACCCAATTCCAGGCCGTGGATCAAACTCGCCTGGATGACATCACGGGCATCTTATCAGCCGGTGCGGCGGCTGCCGCTGATCTCGCGGCCTTGTCAACATGGCTGAACACCGTCACGAAGGAATGCGAATCTGCAAGTGCAGCGTTTAGCGACGACGGCCTCGCAAACTACACCTCCCTGAGGAGTACGGCTATCAGCACGAGGCAAGCAGCCACAGTTGCTGCCGACGAACTGTTCACGAAAGAGCCGTTACCAGGGATCGGTAGCGATGCCTGGCGGACACTGTGGGCAGCGGCCCGCGAGTACTCGGTAAGCGAAGCGTACGTCGGACAGCCCTTTCCAGTCATCGTCACGGAAAAAGGGCCAGGGGCGTGCGTTCTATGTCAACAGCCACTGCTCGCAGATGGGGCTGCGCGCATGCAACGCTTCCAAGCGTTCATGAACGACACACTCGACGTCGCGGCCTCAGTCGCTGAGAAGGCCGTTAGCGACGCCATCGAAGGCCTCCCTAAACTTAGCCTCTTGGGTGCTGACGACTTCGCGGGCCACGTGGAACAAATTCGAAAGAGGAACTCGTCAGCTGCCGATGCCTTAGCCTCATTCCAGGCAGCGGCAATCGCGCGAAGGATTGAAGCAGTCAAGCGGCTCAATGGGGAAGACGGAAGGCCCGCCCCCAATTTGACCTCGCCCCTCACTGTACTTAGCACTCTAGCTGAAAGGCTTAAAGCCGAGACAGATGCGTTAAACAAGGCCTCCGATACACAAGAACGAGATAAGCTCGTTATTGAGAAAGCTGAGCTTGAGGACCGAAAGCTTCTCGCCAGCAATCGCCTAAAACTGACAACTCGGCGTGATCTTCTCGTCACGGACGCAGCCTATGCAAGCGCCCTAGCTGAAGTTCAGACGAGAGGCGTAACGCAGAAGGCAAACGAGCTAGTCGACGCCCATCTGACGAAGGCCGTCGTCAAGCAGTTCGATGCAGAACGCGCAAGGTTCGAGATCGCGCACCTGAAGATCGCGCTGTCTCGAAAGAGCGGACAAACAAAGGCCGAATTCGAAGTGGATCCGCAAACCAAGCTGACCCGAGCTACGTCGGAGATCCTGAGTGAAGGTGAACAGAGAGCTCTGGCCTTGGCTGGCTTTCTCACCGAGGTCGCCTTGACAGACGGCTCTGGCCCGATTGTCGTGGATGACCCTGTATCCTCACTCGACCGCGACCGCAGTTCCAAGGTAGCCGACCGGCTAGCAGAGGAAGCATGCCACCGGCAAGTCATCGTATTCACTCATGACATCATATTCTTCAATGAGCTATGCCGCGCCGCCGACAGCAATGGAATCGTACCCACTACAGTAGCGCTGTTCGGCGATAAGGACGCAGCAGGGAAAATTGACGGTGCCGGAATGGTCTGGAAGGGCCTAACCGTGGCAAAGCGAATTGGACGCATCAAGAACGACGCTGCACCACTGACAAAGCTACATTCCAGCAGCCCTGCAAATTACGAGTACGCGATCAAGAACCTCTACGGTCGCCTGCGCGACACCTATGAAAGGGTGGTTGAAGAGGTCATTTTTTGCGAGGTAGTAAGACGTGGGTCTGACGTTATTCAAACTCAGAAACTGCGCTTTGTTACGCTCTCTGACGCTCTAGCTATCCGGTTCCACGAAGGAATGACCCGTGCGAATACGCACAGTCACGACAATCCTGCCGCTGACACAGTCCCATTGCCCACTCCCGACGAATTTTCCGCCGATGTCGCATCGCTTGAGAAACTGATCACAGATCTCAAGGCTGAGAGTACTGCAGCTGAATCCGCTCGCCCCCAGATGAAGGTCAAGAACTAGCCTACATATACGATCCGTGCTCCTCCTTACCCAGCTATCGCAGCTTCCTGATCTTGGAGGACAACGCCGATACAATCTAAGGCGCTAAGAACCATCGGCACTCGGATGGCGTTTTGCAAGTCGCAGTACGCACGCCGGAAGGCGTGGCCCTATTTAGAGTATCTGCTGCACAGTGCCTCCTGATTCTATTTGTTTAGATCTTTGCAAGTGAACGGGTGAGGCGCGGGATGGCTATCTTAATGCAGCAGACCGGCGACGGCCGGTACCAGGCTATGTCGGAGGCTCCGTATGCCGCAGAGAAAGAGCTCCAGACCCTGCTGGCCAACCACCCACAGCTTCTCGGCGCCGACGCCTTCGAAGACGAGTCCGAGCGCCGCTGGATCCTGATCCGTGGCGAGATGGCGGTCGAGATCGAGGACACGGAGGTCACGTCCACAGGTTGGGTAGACCACTTGTTCGTCGACCAGGACGGCATCGCTACAATCGTCGAGGTCAAGCGAGCCTCGAACACCGAAAGCCGACGCAAGATAGTCGGCCAGATCCTGGACTACGCCGCCAACGCGCCGCACCACTGGACGGCGGATGTGCTTAGGAGCGCCTTCGAGACTGCGCCGCCACCGGCAGGAGACGGCCCTAAGACGTCCGAGGAGCGGCTTGCCTGGCTGCTCGGCGCCGAGGAGCCGGATGCGGACGCGTTCTGGCAGCTGGTCGAGCAGAACTTGCGCGAGGGCCGCCTGCGCATCGTGTTCGTGCTCGACCGGGTGCCGACCGCTCTGCTTCGGATCGTCGAATTCCTCAATAAGCACCTGGACACCGTGGAAACCTATGCGCTCGAGGTGCGGCGGCACTCCAGCAGTGAGAGAGCGACGCCGATCCTGGAGATCAGCCGCCGCGGCGTGTCAGCCAGCAACCGCCCTCAGGCAGCGCGACCTCGGCACCCGGTCCTGTCGATGGAGGACTGGGAGATACGGTTCCAACGCCGCCACGGCGACGAATTGCTCGCTGCCGCCCAGGCGGTAGTCGAATGGATGTCGAAGCGCGGCCGAGTGTTCGTAACAAAGTCGGGAGATCCGTCAGTTGGCCTGCATGTGCCTGGCCCCGGTACAGGTCGCTACCCGATCTTCATCAAGGCCAACGGTAGACTCGCGATCACCTTCACATACCTGATGCAGCGACCGGAGTTCGCTGACGAGTCGATGCGGGCCGAGGTTGCCCAGCGCATTTTGGATTTCGTGGGAAATCGTGCCCGTTATGGAGGGCCGACTGGCGACGTGACGATCGAATTGGAACCGTTGAAGGACAAGGGCATTCGGGAGCGTGTGCTGGCGGAGGTGGAGAAGCTGGTGGCGCGGATGAGCAGTACAGAGACGGCCACATAATCTGGCCCGCGAGCTCTCCAGTAGGAGCCACGGTCGCGAGCTCGTCCTTGTCGATGGTCAACGAAATCGTACCATCACATGCCAGGACTAAACATCTAGCTATCGACATAGGTATGGATAATGGCCAACGGTCGCGCTAACGCGACTTAAGAGACTCTGTCCTGTTCGCGGATCTTTTAAAAATGACCGTAGATCTCTCTCCAGCTAAGACGCTTTCTGCGTAGAGTGCTGACCGGAACCTCACAGATGACCGCCAGTTCCGGCACCTCGTCGACGAAGCGTCGACCAATCGTGTCTGCATCGACGGCCTTACCCGTAGACTCCTCTACGAAACTGGTATCAGAGTCGACAAATACCCATCGTTCACCATACGTGGGCAACAGTACTGCCTGACGTCTTTCACCAATGCGATACCACAGTCTACATTCGAACCAGATGTGCCAGGGCAACCGAAGAACGGTAGCGATGAAGCCAAGCCCTGACACTGATGGGTCTTTATCATAACAGACGTTCACTGTTTTTAAGTTAAAGTTCCCATCCATAACGCATTCTTTGACAAAATTGATTCCTTCATCAATGGATACATTATTTTTCTTTATCAAGGCATGTCCCTCAGATGCTCAAGGTCACATGGGCGATGTCGCGACAAGCGACTCCCAAAGCGCTCAACCGTCAGTCGAGATCGTACTGATGCCAGCACGATGCGCTAGCCGAAAACGGTCACTGTGATACATGGTTCGTCCTCTCTCTCATCGCGCAGTGTCGACTTCCCGGCAGCCGTCGGGGCCGTAGTCCCAGCAACTTGAGAGTTGTGTCGCAAGCTTCTCCGCTTCCTCCGCAACCTGCAGATCGAGGCGCATGGCTCACCTCCTGCAAGGATTTCTGACCATCCTTTTCCTCACGCTGCGCCCAACGATTCCCTGAGGAGTGACCTGAATTCCTATGCAGAAGGAATTCGACGTTGACCTAGACACAGGGGAGGCAGAAGATGGCTTAATATAGCTGTCGAATTATCAATTCGACAGCAATTTAAAAACAACATAGCATGGAGGTCGACCTGTCGCAGGCGCGGAGGCTTGAGATGTTGCTCGCGGACGGCTCGGTGTGGCGGATGAAGGATCTGCTGACCCAGGGGGTCGGCTCGACGACCGTTCGGCGGGCGGTCGATGCGGGATGGGTCGAAGCGCTCTCTAGAGGAACCTATCGCAGGCCTGACATCCCGGAAGAGCACGGCGCTGCGCTCTCGGAGATCTGCGCTCGTGTACCGCACGGCATCATCTGCCTGTTGTCAGCAGCTGAGTTCCACGGGTTGACGGACGAGACACCCGAAGAAGTTTGGCTGGCGATCGGAAACGATCGGCATCCGCCCCGCCTGTCCTGGCCACCGGTCCGAACCGTTCGCTGGCGTCAGGCCGCGGCCTTCGAGATCGGTGTCGAGATCAAGACCATCCAAGGCGTCAAAGTCAGCATCACCAGCCCGGCACGAACTGTCGTCGACATGCTTCGGATGATGTCGACCATCGGTGCCGACCGCGCGATGGAGTGCCTCCGAGACTACTCGATGAGAGGTGGCTCGGTGGGGGAGGTCCGCGTCATCGCGGATCGCATAGGGGTCGGGAAACGACTGACTCCGTATATCCGTGCAATCCCCTACATGGAGCCACGTCATGAAAAACATGGCGGAGAGCATTCGCTATAGATTGAGGACGCAAGCCCGCTCCCTGGGCATCGCGCCAGATTCCATCTTCTCCCACTGGAGCATGGAGCGCTTCCTCAATCGCTTCGCTCGTTCCCAGTTTCGGGACCTGTTCGCCCTGAAGGGCGCACTGCTGTTCGCGGCCTGGGACGGCGATTGGCAGCGATCGACCACCGACATAGACCTCGAAGGACTGGACGACAGCTTTGTCGGCCGCATGGGCGACGTGGTCACTGCTATCGCAGCCCTGCCATCCTCTGAGCCCGACGGACTGATCTTCGACGTCAGCAGTCTCAGAACGCAGCCATTAATCGGAGACCAGATACCGGGAACCCGGGTCATTGTTACCGCTCGCTTGGGTGCCAGCACCATTCATGTCAAGGTCGATATCGGCTTCGGCCACCCTGTCACCCCTGCACCGGAACTGATCGAACTCCCATGTTTGCTCGCGGGATTCTCCTCGTTCACGCTCCTGGGGTGCCCTCGGGAAACCATGCTGGCGGAGAAGTTCGCGACCATCGTCGAATTCGGACGCGACAACACCAGGGTCCGCGATTACCACGACATCAAGGCGCTCGCTGATCGCTATAGGTTCGACAGCAAAGTCCTGATCAAAGCGGCCCGGGCAACCTTCGCCCGCCGCGACGCTGGTCGCTTTCTCACCCGCACCGACGGCTACTGGGAATCCGGGTTGTCGAGTGAACTCGCTCGAGAGCGGTTCAGGCGAGCCTGGGAGAACCGCCGACGACGGATGCCGCGGACTCACTCCGGCCGCCAGGAAATGGACGCTGTCATGGGGCGCGTGAAGGAATTCGGGATGCCACTGCTGACGGCAGTGCGGGATGGCCGGGAGACAATTGGTAATTGGGATCCGGAAAGGGGATGGCCCGAAAGATGCCCCAAACCGGCGCTTTCTGCCAATTCATGACGTTGAACCAAGCCTGGGCAAGGAGCGCCGTTGTTCCCCGAAGCAATCAATTACGAGAAGAAAATGGCCCATAAAGACGACCCTGAGCATGTCGAGCGCGCAAAGCGCCTGTCGAAGATCCTGCGCACACTGCTCAAACCATTCTTGCCCGACATGAAGCCGTCCCGATGCCAGAACGTAGTTGCTCCCCTTATGGGCTTCAGGGACTGGCACCAATTGGCAAAGTCACCCAGCCTCATGGCGCCATACGCCGAGCTCCTTGATGAAGATCGGCTGCAGAAACGCCGTTTTAAGCAGCGCGAGATCCTGTCAGAAGCCTTCCATGAACTAAATCAGTCTCCCGAACCCAGGTTCGTTCGGAGGGTCGTGCTTTCCACCCGCGTGCTGTCGAAGAATCTCCCAAAGCCCCTGCCTGAGCTCTTTAACGAGTGTCGAGAGCAAGGGTGGCTGCCTGGCGCACAGACGAGCTCGGACACTATGCGTTAGCCCCGACCACGGGACCTCCGGACCAACCGGGGTAGTTCCTTGCAACGGTCGATCGGATCCTCAGTGACATGACCGTCACTGGAGGATCCGATGATCGACACCACACAGCTTGGAACGCTGCCTGCCGAAGCTGACTTCGACCCTCGACTCGAGCACGCACTAGATGGAATGGAAGATGCCCACGACGACCGAGAGGTTGCGGTCGCGTTTGCCCGAAGAGCCGTGAAGACCGCACCGGGATGCTCGCAGGCTCTCCTCGTCCTCGCGGAGAATGCACCGACCGCCGTTGAACGCGTGGCGCTCTTGAAGGAAATCGTGAGCACCTACAAGCGCCGGGTTTCCACAGGCGCTCTGCAAGAGATCCGGTCAATCTGGGATCGGGATGCGAAGAACCTCAATGCGGCGCTGATCTGCCTTGGCGACGAGCTCTCCGAACTCGGGGACCACGAAGGGGCCAAGGCATGCTTCCGATATGTGAGCGGGTTCGGCGAGGGTGACCGGTTCGGGGCCGGGAGAGCGCTGGAAGAACTGGAGGAAAGTGGGCGACGGCCGGGAATTTGAAGGTTGCAGGCCAGTTTGAAAGGGAAGGTTACCGCGCGTTAGAGAGCGCGCTTTCGGTGTGGTGGCGAGAGCCAATCTGGAGGCATCGAATCAGTTCGAAAACTATAACTTATTGATTTTATTATATTATCTTTTGTCGCCAATCTATCAATCGTGACAATTCCAGTACAAGAACTTGGCAGAACTGAATTTTATGTGGCAGACGACAAGTGATCCAAGCTTGAGCGGATTTTTATCCGGTTTTAGAAAGCCTGTAAAGAGGTTTTTTCATATTTCACGGATTTTTCTTATCATCCGCCGCGATCAGGATCCTGATCTGGTCGTGGCCGCGGCCGACGATCTTGCGCAGGGTGACGTGGCTGCGCCCGTCGATATCCTCCAGCTTGCGCCACGGCACGCCATTGGCCCGTGCCCACACGAGACGCCGGGCCTCGTCGTCGCAGGAGAGCAGCCAGACCAGCGCCCGATCCATCCGGTCGATGGCCTGGGGAGAGGGCGGCGCCTGCCGCGTGCGCCCCGAGACCGGCGTCGCCATGAGGGAGACGCTGTCCCGGACCACGGCCGGCCAGCTCGACAGCCGGGGGCCGGCGAGCCCCCTCGGCAGCCGCTTGAGCGTGTCCGCGGCCTCCCGCAGCAGGTCGGGCACCGGGTCCGGGGTGCGCCGCCGTCGAGGAACCGTGGGAGGGGCCGGGGCTGTGTCGGGGGCAAGGTCGGTCATGGCAAGGGTCTCCAATCGTCAATACACGCATTGAGCAAAGGAGTATCAACCTATGGCATCGAAATAGGATGAGCAATAGGAAATTTATTCTATACAGCTGTCGGAAATCGGAATACGATCCGATCATGAAGCTCGACCCCCTCCGACGCCGGGTTCTCGAACTGGTCGCGCACCGCGATCCGCCGACGGACCTGAAGAAGGCGTCGATTGCCTGCGGCAAGAACCACGCCTACCTGCACCAGTTCGTGCACCGGGGGACGCCGCGGAAACTGCCGGAGGATGTGCGCCACCTGCTGGCGGCCCATCTGGGCGTCGACGAGAGCGCGCTTCGCGAGGGCGGACCGCCGCAGGTCGCGTCCTCCGGTGCGCGCCAAGCGACGGAGATGACGACGCGCCGCGCGGTGACCTACGCCCGCGCCCTGACGGTGGACAGCGATCCGAGCGTCACCGCCGTGCCGGAGGTGCGGATCAACGCCTCGGCCGGCGGCGGCTCGCTGATCGAGCAGGAGCGTCGGGGCGACACCTGGTACTTTCCCGTGGCCTGGCTGCAGCACCAGCTTCATGCCGAGGCCGAGAACCTTCGGATCATCTCGATCGACGGCGACTCGATGGAGCCGATCCTGGAGGCCGGCGACAAGATCCTGGTCGACACCTCGCGCAAGTCGCCGTCGCCGCCCGGGATCTTCGTCCTGTTCGACGGCATGGGGCTGGTCGCCAAACAGTTGGAGCCGGTCCCCAACACCGAGCCGGCCCGGGTGCTGATCCGTTCCGCCAATCCGCGCTATCAGGACTACGAGCGTACGGTCGACGAGGTGTCGGTGATCGGCCGCGTCGTCTGGTTCTCGCGCCGGCTCTGAGGCGAAACTGAACGCTTCCGATCGCCCCCTCAAATCGTTAGCATACGAATGAGTTTGAGTGACGGAGGCCGAAGGTGGCGAACGGGAACGGCACGCCCGCCGCGACGGGAATGCGATCGCGGATCGTGGGCGTCGATGTCGGCGGAACCTTCACCGATCTGGTCTATCTCGACCCCGCCCTGCCCGGCGGTCTCGCCCTGGCCAAGGTACCGACGACCGTCGACAACCAGGCCGGCGGGGTCATGGCGGCGCTCGACGCGGCCGGGGTCGACGCCGCCGCCCTCGACCAGATCGTCCACGGCACAACGACCACCACCAACGCCCTGCTGGAGCGCAAGGTCGCGCGCACCGGCCTCATCACCACCCGCGGGTTCCGCGACGTGATGGAGCTGGGCCGGCGGACCCGGCCGACCGCCTACGGACTGACCGGCGGGTTCGAGCCGCTGATCCCGCGCGAGCTGCGGCTGGAGGTGCCCGAGCGGGTGGACGCCGAGGGGGAGATCCTGGTTCCTCTCGACGAGGACGCGGTCGTCGCGGCGGCCGACGCCCTGCGGGCGGCGGGCTGCGAGGCGGTGGTCGTCCATTTCCTGCACAGCTACGCCAACCCGGCGCACGAACGCCGGGCGGCCGACCTTCTCCGCGCCCGCTGGCCCGAGGCCGAGGTGACCGCCGGCCACGCCATCCTGAGCGAGTTCCGCGAGTACGAACGCGGCACCACCGCCGCGGTGAACGCCACGGTGCAGCCGGTTCTGCGCCGCTATCTGCGGCGCCTGACCGATCGCCTCACGGACAGCGGCTACGCCCGCACCCTGCTGGTGATGCAGGGCAACGGCGGCACCATCTCCGCCGGGCGCGCCGCCGACCAGGCGGTCAATACGGTCATGTCCGGCCCGGCCTCCGGCGTGATGGCCGCCGCCTACACCGCGCGCAACGCCGGTTTCGCCAACGTGCTCACCTACGACATGGGCGGCACCAGTTCCGATGTCGGTCTCATCATCGACGGGGTTCCCAGTATCCACAGCGAGCTCGACCTGGAATACGGCATGCCCATCCACGTGCCGATGGTGGACGTCCACACCATCGGCGCCGGCGGCGGCTCGATCGCCTCGGTCGACGCCTCCGGCCTGCTGAAGGTCGGTCCCGAAAGCGCCGGCGCGACCCCGGGTCCGATCTGCTACGCCCGCGGCGGGACCGAGCCGACCATCACCGACGCCAACCTGGTGCTCGGCCGGCTCGACCCCGACCGGCTGCTGTCGGTCGACACCCCGGTATCGCTCGACGACGTGCGGGACCGCATCGGCGAGACGGTCGGCGCGCCGCTCGGCCTGTCCGCCGACGATGCCGCCGCCGCCATCCTGCGGGTGGCCAACGACCGCATGGCCGGCGCGATCCGCATGGTGTCGCTGTCGAAGGGCCACGACCCCCGCGATTTCGTGCTGTTCGCGTTCGGCGGGGCGGGCCCCCTGCACGCGACGGCGCTGGCCCGCGAGCTGGCGGTGCCGACGGTGATCATCCCCGCGCGGCCGGGCATCACCAACGCCATCGGCTGCGCCGTCGCCGACCTGCGCCACGACTTCGTCAACACCCTGAACACGCCGCTCGCCGCTCTCGACATCGCCCAGGTGCACGCGATCTTCGCCGACCAGGAGGCGGAAGGCCGCGCCCTGCTCGAAGCGGAGGGCGTGGCGCTGGCCGGCATCGAGATACGGCGCAGCGCCGACATGCAGTTCCTCGGCCAGTCGCACATCCTGCAGGTCCCGCTCGACGCGGCCGAGCCGAGCCTGGACGATCTCGACCGGCTGTTCGCCGCCGCCTACTGGGACCGCTTCGCCGTCGACCTGCCGGAGATCCGGCCGGTGCTGGTCAACCTACACACGGCGGTCATCGGCCATCGCCCCGCCATCCCGCTCGCCACCCTCGCCGCGTCGGATACGAGGGCAGCCTCGCTGGACGGCGCTCGACAGACCACCCGCGACGTCTGGTTCGAGGCGGTCGGCTGGACCGCGACGCCGGTCTACCGTCGCGAGTCGCTGCCGGAGGGCGCGGCTTTCGACGGCCCGGCGATCGTCGCCCAGTTCGACTCCACCACCGTCGTCGAGCCCGGCCAGTCGGCGCGGCTGGACACCCACGGCAACCTGGTGATCACGGTCCCGAACCCGTTCGGAGATGCCTCATGAGCGCACTCGACCCGATCACTCTCACGGTGATCCAGAACGGCCTCCAGCAGGTCTGCAACGAGATGGACCTGGCATTCTCGCGCGCGGCCTTCTCGCCGGTCATCAGCGAGACCCACGATCGCTCCGACGGCATCTACCACCGCGACGACGGCGCCCTGATCGCCCAGGGCGAGGACGGGCTGCCGGTCTTCGTCGGCACCATGCAGGACTGCTGTGCCACCGTGATCGAGCGGGCGAAGGACCTGCAGCCGGGCGACGTCTACATCGTCAACGATCCGTATCTTGGCGGCACCCACCTGATGGACGTGAAGTTCGTCAAACCGTTCTTCTACAAGGGCGCGCTGTTCTGCTGGCTGGCCAATACCGGGCACTGGCCCGATACCGGGGGTGCGGTGCCCGGCGGCTTCTCGGCCAGCGCCACCGAGGTCGAGCAGGAGGGGCTGCGCCTGCCGCCGGTGAAGCTCTACAAGGCCGGGGTGATCGACGAGGAGATCCTCGCGATCATCAACTCCAACATCCGCATCGCCGACCAGCGCATCGGCGATATCCGGGCCCAGGCCGCCGCGCTCACCGTGGGCGAGCGCCGGCTGACCCTGCTGCTCGACCGCTATGGCGCCGACGTGGTCGACCGGGCCATCGCCGAGATGCGGGTCCGCGCCGCCCAGCAGATGCGGGCCAAGATCGCCGCCGTCCCGGACGGGGTGTACGAGAGCACCGCCATCGTCGACAGCGACGGGGTGGTGAACGCGCCGCTGACCATCGCGCTCACCCTCACCATCAGGGGCGAGGAGGCGCATTTCGACTTCTCGCGCTCCTCCCCACCCTGCCAGGGGCCGATGAACAGCGTCATCGCCACCACCCGCTCGTCGGTCTATCTGGCGATGAAGCACATCTACCCGGACGTGGCGATCAACGCCGGCACCTTCGAGCCGCTGCGGGTCGCCGATCCGGACGGAACCTTCCTCTATGCGAAGTATCCACGCCCGGTCTCCGGCTGCGCGGCGGAGGTGAGCCAGCGCATCGCCGAGGCGGTGTTCGCCGCCATGACGAAGGCGGTCCCCGAGCACCTGTTCGCCGCCCCGGCGGGTACCAGCGGCAACTTCTCGCTGGGCGGGATCGATCCGAAGACCGGCCGCGGCTATGTCTGCTACCTGATCTCCGGCGGCGGCTACGGCGGGCATCCGGGCGGCGACGGCCTCTCCAACGGCTGCTCCACCATCGGCATCTCCAAGACCACGCCGATCGAGGTGGTCGAGCAACGCTATCCGATCCTGTACGAGGAATACGCGCTGCGCGAAGGCTCCGGCGGGGCCGGCGAGCATCGCGGCGGCTTCGGCGTGCGCTACAAGGTGCGCCTGCGCCGGGGGGAAGCGCGGGCCAGCTTCGTCATGGATCACGGCCGCGTCGGCCCGCAGGGAGCGCTCGGCGGCGAGGACGGGGCGCCGAACACGGTGCTGGTGGAGCGCGGCGGCGACAGATACATGCCGCTGCACCTGTCCAAGGAACAGGGCATCGCGATCGCCGAGGGCGACGCCATCACGGTGGAAACGCCGGGCGGCGGCGGCTACGGCGACCCGTCGAAGCGCGATCCGGAGCTGGTCGAGCGCGACCGGGTGCGGGGGTATTACCCGGAGTGAGACACCTCAGTCCGTGAACGCGTATTCCCCGAGGTCGCACAGATCGAGGCCGTAATCCTCGAGCACGAAGCCGTCGTCGAAAGTGCCGCGGATGTCGTAGACGCAGGTGGTCAGTCCATCGGCGATCAGGACGGCGATCTCGTTGCCCGGTGGCAGATAGCCGCCCTCCAGCAGGTTCTCTTCCCAGGCATCGCTGCTGGCGGCCGAGACGTTGAAGCCGACGAGATCGGACCCCGACTCGTTGACCAGGATGAACTCCAGGTCCTCGGCGACCGCCGGGGCGGTAAGGAACAGGGCCAGAAGTGCCAGGACGGCTGCCGGGTTCCGCATGGGATGTCTCCTCCGAATAGTTCAGGTTTCACTCGAATTCGAACCATTGAACGTTAAACAAAAACCGGAACCGCCGACAGCCAAATCGCGGTTCCGTCGCGGTGGGGGAATCTGATGTACTGCGGCCGTCGGCAGCCGAAGCGGAGCGGAAAATGGAAGAGTCGCAGTCGGGTCCTGCCGCCCCCTCCGGCACCACCCCTGGCGCCCGGCCGGAGCGTCAGGTCACCCAGGAGACCCTGAACCGACTGCTCTCGCTGGTGATCCCGCACCTGACGCCGGGCGAGCCGGTGCTGGTCTACGTGCTGCACCAGTGGCGGCGCTTCGGCCATCTGGTGATCGAGCCGCAGATGCTCGCCACGCTTTACGGCGACACGTACCGCCGGATCGTGATCGTCACCGGGAACCTCGATCTTCCGGGCTCCAACCGGGCGCTGACCGAGTGCCTGGACGACCGCTTCGTCGTCGTGGAGACCGACATGCGCGACGTTCTCGCGCTCGGCACGGTCGACGGCGGGCTGATGGACATGAAGCACCTGCACTGGCTCGCCATGTCGGCCCGCACCCTGATCGTCGAGTGCTGGCGGGCGGTGGTCGCCGGTCGGCGGCCGCATCTGCTGACCCTGTCGGACGGGTTGCGCGAACGCGGCGCCGGGCGGCTGGCCGCCCATGGATTGGACCCCGAAGCGCCGATCGCGCTGTTCCATACCCGTACCATGGCCTATCTGCCGGACGAGGCGCATCACGGCCACCGAACCGCGGCCATCGCCAGCTACGAGGGGTCGATCCGGCGCATCCTGGAGGCGGGATACCAGGTGCTGCGGATCGGCGAGCCGGGGCTCGAGACCTGGGAGCGGGCGCCGGACGGCTATCTGAGCCTGCCCGACGCCTTCCCCGACGCGCGCTGGATCGACCTCTACGCCTGCGCCGCCTGCCGGTTCATGACGGCGCAGAACTCCGGGCCGATCTGGGTGGCGGCGGCGTTCGGCAACACCTCGCTCAGGACCAACACGCCGTTCGAGCACCTGAACCTGCCTTACAACGACGACCTCTCCCTGTTCAAACGCTACCGCCGGGTGGGCGGGGACAGATTCCTGACCTACCGCGAGATCCTGGACGGCCGGTTGCCCGGCGTGTTCCGCGACGCCGATTTCGCCGCGATCGGCATCGAACTCGTCGAGAACACGCCGGCGGAGATCGAGGCGGCCACCGCCGAGTTCCTGAGCAAGCTCGACGGGACCTGGCGGCCGGACGAGGCCGCGCACGACCGGTTCCGGGCGATGGGCCGGGACTACGAGGCGTCGATCGCCCGCGAGGAGCGGTTCGTCTCCGAGACCCTGGATTTTTACGGCTACGGTCACCCGTTCGGCCGGGTGGCGTGCGGCACCCTGGAGACGGACGGGTTCCTCGCGTGAGGTCGCCCCCGGTCTGCGGGGTCAGGCGCCTGCCAGCCGATCGGACGGCATGAAGCGCACCGAGGCACGGCCGCCGCTGACGGACACCAGCGCGACCGGCAGGGGGTCGGAGCGATACGTCTGAGGCAGGTCGTCGGGCGCCGCCAGCCGCATCTCGATCGAATGCCGGGGGCCGGGCGCGCCGGTCGGATCCTGGGTGCGATGCAGAACCGCCTGGTTGAAGAGCAGCGCGTCACCGGCCTTGAGCAAAGGTGTCCGGGCGATCGTATCGGGTTCGACGCCGAGGATCTCGCGCAGGCGCGCCTCGTCCCCGATCAGGTCGCCGGCGGACGTCCGCTTCACCGACGACCAGTGCTCGCCCGCCCAGTCGAGCCACGCGCTCCAGGCCCTGGCGGTCGCGTCCCGGTCCATGATGAAGGTCAGGCCGGAATGGCCGGTGCCGACATCGACCAGCGGAATCCAGACGTTCAGCATCTCGCCCTCGATCCCCATGAAATCGACGTCGAGGTGCCAGGGCGAGCGGTCCGCGACGACGCCGACGTCGCGCCGCCGCACGATGCTGTGCCGCATCAGGACCACCACCCGTCCCCCCAGCGCGTCGAGCGCCGCCGCGAACGCCTTCGTGCCGAGGAACTCTTGGACGAGAGCGTCGGCGAGGCGCGGCCGCTCGTCCGACATGAACATGGAGAGCGGGCACCAGTTGTGCTCCGGCGCGTCCTCCTGGGAGATATCGACCATCCGGTCGACGATCGCGCGAAACCGCTCCACCTGCTCCGGGGTCATCGAACCCCGGATACCCTTGGGATACAGGTCGACGGCGCGGGCCAGCAGGCGTTCGGCGGCAGGGGTCATCGCAGTTGCCGTTCCGGGATGGTGCCGGGAAAGCGGACGGACGGGCCCCTATGCCCGCGCCAGCCGGTCCTCGACGAGCCGCGCCCAGAAGCTGGCACCGTGCGGCAGGGCGTCGTCGTTGAAGTCGTAGTCCGGATGGTGCACGCCGGCGGTGTCGCCGTTGCCGGCCCAGATATAGGCGCCGGGGCGCTGGTTCAGCATGTAGGAGAAGTCCTCCGCGCCCATCACCGGTACCGGCGCCCGGTCGACCCGTTCGCCGCCGGCCATGCGCTCGGCGATCTCGGCGGCGATGCCGGCCTGCTCCGCGTTGTTGATGGTGGCGGGATAGCCCTTGATGTAGTTGAGCTCGGCCGTTGCGCCGAAGGTGGCGCAGACCCCGTCCATGATCCGGGTGATCCGCTCCGGCAGGCTGCGCTGGACCGCCGGGTCGAACACGCGGCAGGTGCCGCGCAGCACCATGTCGTCGGGCACCACGTTGAAGGCGTGTCCGGCGTGGAACTGGGTCACCGAGATCACCAGTGCCTTCTGGGCGTCGAGGTTGCGCGAGGTGATGGACTGCAGCGCCATCACCATGTGCGCACCGACCAGAACCGGGTCCACCCCCTGATGCGGCATGGCACCGTGCGAGCCCTTGCCGCGGATGGTGATCTCGAAATTATCGCGGGCCGCCATCATCGGCCCCGGGCCGACCGCGAAGCTGCCGACCGGAATGCCTGGGATGTTGTGCATGCCCCACACCGTCTCACAGGGGAACTGCTCGAACAGCCCCTCCTTCACCATGCGGTCGCCGCCGCCCTTGCCCTCTTCCGCCGGCTGAAAGATGAAGTGCACCGTGCCGTCGAAGTTCTTGGTCTCCGCCAGGTACTTGGCCGCCCCCAGCAGCATGGTGGTATGGCCGTCATGGCCGCAGGCATGCATCACGCCGTCATTGGTCGAGCGGTGCGGCCGCGCGTCCTCGCCGCGTTCCAGGATCGGCAGAGCGTCCATGTCGGCGCGCAGGCCGATGGTCCTGTCGGAGGATCCGGCCTTCAACACGCCGACCACCCCGGTACCGGCGAGCCCGCGATGCACCTCGATGCCGAAGGACTCGAGCCTGGCCGCCACAACGTCGCTGGTGCGATGCTCCTCGAAGCCGAGCTCGGGATGGGCGTGCAGGTCGTGGCGCCACGCGGTCATTTCCTCGTGGAACTCGGCGATGCGGTTGACGATGGGCATGGTTCTTCCTCCCCTCAGGCCTTGGCGAGCTGCTGTTCGACCAGGGTCGACCAGTAGCTGGCGCCATGGGTGAGCGCCTCGTCGTTGAAGTCGTACTCGGGGTGATGCACCGACGCCCCGGGGCCGTTGCCCATCAGGATGTAGGAGCCGGGCACCGCCAGCATCATGGCGGCGAAATCCTCGGAGCCCATGAGCGGCGTGGCGTCGTCGATCACCCGGCCGTCGCCGGCGACGGTCCGGGCGGCGCCGAGCGCGTGCGCCGTCGCATCCTCGGCGTTCACCGTCACCGGAAAGACCGGCTTGTAGTCGATGGTCGCCGTCGCCCCGTGGGCGGCGCAGATGCCCTCGACCACGCGGCGGAACCGGTCCGGCAGGTCGTTGTGGATCTCCATGTTCAGGGTCCGGCAGGTACCGCGCAGCACGACGCTGTCCGGGATGACATTGAACGCCTCGCCGGCGTGGAACTCGGTCACCGAGACCACCAGCGCGTCCTGGGCGCTGACCGTGCGGCTGACCAGGGTCTGCAGGGCGATGATGACGTTGGAGCCGACGATCACCGGGTCCACGCCCTGATGCGGCATGGCGGCGTGGGCGCCCCGCCCCTGGATCGTCACCTCGAAGGTGTCGCCCGCCGCCATGATCGCCCCCGGCCGGATCGAGAACTCCCCGACAGGCAGGTTCGGCATGTTGTGCAGGCCGTAGACACGGTCGCACGGGAAGCGGTCGAACAGCCCGTCCCCGATCATTCCGTAGGCGCCGCCGAGCCCCTCTTCCGCCGGCTGGAAGATGAAGTGGACGGTGCCGTCGAAGTTCTTCGTCTCGGCGAGGTACTTCGCCGCGCCGAGCAGCATGGTGGTGTGACCGTCATGGCCGCAGGCGTGCATCACGCCGTCGTTCCCGGACGCGTAGGGCCTGCCGGTCCGCTCGACGATCGGCAGGGCGTCCATGTCGGCGCGCAGGCCGATCCGCCGGTCGCCGTCGCCGGCCTTCAGCACGCCGACCACGCCGGTCTTGCCGATCCCCTTGTGCACCTTGATGCCCCAGTCGGCCAGCTTGGCGGCGACGATCTCGCTGGTGCGCTGTTCCTGGAACCCGAGTTCGGGATTCGCGTGGAAGTCGCGGCGCCATTCGGTCATCTCGCCGTGAAAATCCGCGATACGATTGATGATCGCCATCTCTGGACGGTGCTCCGGTTGATGCGGGACGGGTTCGCGAGTATCGAACCGCATCGCCCGCCACGCAAGATGGGGTATGGCCCGAATGCCCTCCGGCCGCCGCCCGACGATCGATATCCCGACGCTCGAGACCGAGAGGCTGCGGTTGCGCGCCTTCACCGCGGCCGACAAGCCCGCCTACGCGGCAATGCGGGCCGACCCCGAGGTGGTGCGGTTCCTGCCCGGCGGCGAGGCGCTGGTCCCGTTCGCAGAGGAGATCGCCGAGTCCCGGATCGAGGCGTTCCGCGCCGGCTGGGCCGGCGGCTTCGGCGTCTGGGCGGTGGAGGACAAGGCGACCGGCGCGTTCCTCGGCCAGGCCGGACTGGCGCGGCTGGTCCGGGCCGGCGACGTCGAGGTGCTCTACGCCCTGAAGCGGTCGGCCTGGGGCCGGGGCTATGCAAGGGAGGCGGCGCGCGGCGTCCTCGGCTTCGCCTTCGATCGGCTGGAGTTTCCGCGCGTGGTGGCGTTCGTCATGACGGACAACACCGCCTCCTCCCGCGTTCTCCTGGCCGTCGGCATGCGGTCGATCGGCGAGACGACCTACAACGACTTCCCGGTCCTGGGTTACGCGATCACCGCCGCCGAGTGGACGGCCCGCCGCGGATAAGGGACGGCCGGAAGCGGACCCGGCGGATCAAGACGCTGCGGATCAACCGGGCGCGGGGAGGTCCCGCCATGCGGCCTGGAAGGCCGCCGCCTTCTGCGCGACGGTCGACGCGGTGTCGCCCGGTCGGTAGAGCGCCGAGCCGAGGCCGAAACCGGTGGCGCCGGCGGCGACGTAGGCGGCCATCGACTCGGGCGTGATGCCGCCGACCGGCAGAACCGGCACCGCCGCCGGGAGGACCGCGCGCATGGCCTTCAGCACCGGCGGCGCCGCCGCCTCGGCCGGGAACAGCTTCAGCGCGTCGGCCCCGGCCCGCAGCATGGCGAACGCCTCGCCCGGAGTGGCGAAACCGGGGACGGCGATCGCGCCCCGGTCCTTGGCCCGTCCGACGACCGCGGCGTCGGCATGCGGCATGACGATCAGCCGGCCGCCCGCGTCGACCACGTCGTCGACCGCGGACGGATCGATCACGGTACCGGCCCCGACAAGCAGGTCGTCCCCCACCGCCGTGGCGAGCCGGGCGATGCTGTCCAGCGGCCGCGGCGAGTTCAGCGGCACCTCGACGATGGCGAAACCGGCATCGCGCAGCGCCTCGGCGATCCCCACAACCTCCTCCGGCCGGACGCCGCGCAGGATCGCGACCAGCGGACAGCGCGCCAGATAGGGAGCAAGTGCGTTCATGCGCCGCCTCCGTGGCCCAGGTTTCGGGCGTTCAGGCTTCGGGCATTCAGGCTTCGGGCGATCAGGGAGAGGCCGCGGGCCGACGCGCCATCGGGAACCGCCGCACTCGCGTGGCCGACCGTATCGAGCGCCCGCCGGTAGAGCGCGACCAACCCCTCCTCGCCGATCAGGTGGACCGTGCCGCGCGGCGCCGCCGCACGGATCTCGTGGCCGATCACCAGGCCCGACAGGAAGGCGCCGGCCGAGTCCGGCGGCAGGTCGCCCATCAGCCCCGCCGCCCGGACGCCGAACAGGTGGTGCAGCAGCCCGCCGGGCGCGCCCGACCGTGCCACGCCATCGAGAAACGCCCCGTCGTCCCAGGCCGCGTGCTCGATGCTGTGCCCGAGGATGGTGTTCCGACGCAGGGTGTCGAACACCTCGCCGGTCATATGGGTGGCGAAGCCGTCGACCCGGCGGTTCTCGACCGTCGCCCATTTCGAGTGGGTACCGGGCAGGCACACCGTCGCCGAGGCGGTCCCCAGCAGATCGGCGGCGCCGAGGATCTGAACCTCCTCGCCGCGCATCACGTCGGGCACCCCGTCCGCGCCACGCGTCGACAGGCCGGGCGCGATCAGCACCGTTCGGCCGCGCGCCAGGTCCAGCGTCACCGCGCCGCCGGCGATGTCGTCCACGGAGGCGGGACAGGCGAGATAGGGGGCTTCCAGCCATCCCTGCCGGCTGCCGATCATGCCGGACAGGATCACCGGCACCGTCGGTTCCGCGTCGAGCCAATCGCCGATCAGGTCCTCGAAGGCGTCCTCGAAGTCGCCGTCGTCGATCGCCATGATCCCCGCCGCCGCGCGCCGCCCCTCCAGGATCGTCCCGTCGCCGGCCAGCCTCCAGGCGCGGAACGAGCTGGTGCCCCAGTCGACGCCGATCAGGGCCACCTCCCCGCCACCGTCCTCGGTCATGGGAACGGCGCCAGGCAGTGCCGCCGCCAGGCGGCGTCGCGCGCCTCGAACCAGGCGGCCATGTGCGGCGGCAGTTCCGGCATGGCGCTCGGGTCGGCGAAGTCGATGCACAGCAGGTAGCCGTAGACCACGGCGTCGGTGAAGCCGGGCTCGGCCCCGGAGAAGAAGGCGGTCCGCTCCAGCCCGGAGGCCAGACGGCCGATCGTAAAGGCGAGGTCGAGCTCCAGGGCGGACCGATGGGCCGCCAACTCGGCGAAGGACATGCCGAAGCGCGCCTCCCGCGACGTGCGGAAATAGTCGCGGTCCTCTGGACAGATGCGCTCAATGAACCAGGGCGCGATCACCTTGCCGACGCGGGTGCCGAGTTCCCGCTCCATGGCCACGAGATCGAGGGCCTCGTCCTCGGCCCTGAATATCACCTTACCGGGCTTCACCGCGTCCAGGTGGCGCACGATCGACGCGGAGTCGCCGAACCGGGCGTCGCCGTCGACCAAGGCCGGACAGGTCCGCGAGCCGGTCTCCGCCTCCAGGCGCTCGACATCGGCGAACCGCATGGCCACACGCGCGCAGTTCATCCCCTTCTGGGCCAGCGCGACCCGCACCCGGTAGCCGACCGGGCTGGGGCACAGGTTGTCGGCGCCCAGGCGCTCGTAGAGGATCATGGGTCGGCTCCCACCCGGACCAGCGCCTTGCCGGTGTTCTCTCCGGCGAGAAGGCGGACCAGCGCGCCGGGGGCGCTCTCCAGGCCGTCGCTCACATCCTCGCGGAACCGGATCTTCCCGGCCCGATACCAGCCGGCCAGGTCCTCGACGATGGCGGCGAACCGGTCGTAGTGATCGAGGATGAGGAACCCCTCCATCCGCGCCCGCTTGACCAGCAGCTGGCGGTTCGGCCGCGGGCCGGTCGGCAGGGGAAACGACGGCATGCCGATGGTGCCGCAGATGGCGATCCGGGCGCCGACATTGATCCGGTCCAGCACCGCATCGAACTGGCTGCCGCCGACATTGTCGAAGAAGCAGTCGATCCCGTCCGGCGCCGCACCGTCGAGCGCCGGCCCGATATCGTCGACCGCCTTGTAGTCGATCGCGGCGTCGAAACCGAACTCCTCCAGGCAGGCCCGCACCTTGTCCGGTCCTCCGGCGACGCCGACGGCGCGCGCGCCCTTCGCCTTGGCGATCTGACCGACCATGGAGCCGACCGCCCCGGCCGCCGTGGTGACGACCACCGTGTCGCCCTCCTTCACGCCGCAGACGTCGACCAGCCCGACATAGGCGGTCGCGCCGTTCATGCCGAGCGCGTGCAGGGCGGTCGAGATCGGCGCCAGGGCGGGATCGACGACCCGGTCGACGTCGCCGCCATCGGAGACCGCGAACCGCCGCCAGCCCTGCCGGCCCTGGACGATCGTCCCGACCGGATAGCCCCGGTGGCGCGACTCCACCACCTCGCCGACGGTGAAGCCCGTCATCGGCGCGCCGAGCGATACCGGCTCGCTATAGTTGGGCGCGTCGGCGATCCAGCCGCGCATCGCCGGTTCCAGCGACAGCCAGATCACCCGGATCAGCATCTCGCCATCGCCGATGGTCGGCATCGGCGCGTCAACGGCCTCGAACAGTTCCGCGCGGACCGCCGGATCCGGCCGGCCGCGCAGCACCACGTGCCGATTCCCGTCGCTCATCCCCATCCCCCCAGCTTGACACTCCACAGACCGCTTGCGAGGCTCGCGCTCGCATTTCGATCGCTGCCGGCCTCCGCCGACGCCCTCGATTCAACCACATCGTGAGTTAACCGAAAAACCCAGGGGGAAACCACCATGAAGCTGCTGCGCTATGGCCCGAGCGGGCAGGAGAAGCCGGGCGTGCTCGACGCCGCCGGCGGCATTCGCGACCTGTCCGGCGTCGTCGACGACATTTCGGCCGCGGCCATCGCCGCCGGAGCACTGGACAAGATCGCCGGCACCGACATCGAGAGCCTTCCCGCCGTCGCCGGCGATCCGCGCATCGGCGCCTGCGTGGGCGCCCCCGGAAAGGTCGTCTGCATCGGCCTCAACTACTCCGACCACGCCGCCGAGACCGGCGCCGAGCCGCCGAAGGAGCCGATCGTCTTCATGAAGGCGACCAGCGCGGTCCAGGGCCCCAACGACGTCGTGCGCATGCCGCGCAACTCCAAGAAGTCCGACTGGGAGGTCGAACTCGGCGTCGTCATCGGCAAGCACGCCAAATACGTCGACGAGGCCGACGCGCTCGATTACGTCGCCGGCTACTGCGTGGCCAACGACGTCTCCGAGCGGGAGTTCCAGGCCGAGCGCGGCGGTCAGTGGACCAAGGGCAAGTCCTGCGACACCTTCGGCCCGATCGGCCCCTGGCTGGTCACCGCCGACGAGATCGCCGATCCGCAGGCGCTGGACATGTTCCTGGACGTAAACGGCAAGCGGTTCCAGAACGGCAACACCAAGACGATGATCTTCTCGGTCGCCCACATCGTCCACTACCTGAGCCAGATGTTCTCGCTGATGCCGGGCGACGTCATCATGACCGGCACGCCTCCGGGCGTCGGCCTCGGCGTCAAGCCGGAGCCGGTGTTCCTGAAGGACGGCGACGAGATGTACCTGGGCATCGCCGGCCTCGGCGAGCAGCGCCAGAAGGTCGTGGCCGACTGATCGGGAGCGCAGCGACCATGCCCAAGCTCGACCTCGCGGTCGACAGCATCCTGCCCCGGGACCGCGGCGACGCGGTCCTGGTCGGCCGGATCTGGCGGCCGGACCTGGACGGCCCGTCGGTGGTCGTCCTGCGTGGCGACGCCGTCGTCGACATCTCATCCTCCGTTCCGACCAGTTCGGAGCTGATGAACGCCGACGATCCGCTCGCCGTGGCCAGCGGCGCGGACGGCGACCCCGTCGGCAGCGTGGCGGAGATCCTGGCCAACACGCCGGTCGACGGCCGTGACGGCACCCGGCCCTGGTTCCTCAGCCCGATCGACCTGCAGGCGGTGAAGGCCTGCGGCGTCACCTTCGCCGAGAGCATGATCGAGCGGGTGATCGAGGAGAAGGCCAAGGGCGACGCCTCGGCCGCCGACGCCATCCGCGGCGAGATCGCCGAGAAGATCGGCACCGACCTGTCGAAGATCACCCCGGGCTCCGACGAGGCCGAGGCGCTGAAGGCCGCGCTGATCGAACGGGGCATGTGGTCCCAGTACCTGGAGGTCGGGATCGGCCCCTATGCCGAGGTCTTCACCAAGGCGCCGCCGATGTCTTCCGTCGGGGTCGGGGCCGATGTCGGCCTGCATCCGATCTCGAGCTGGAACAATCCGGAACCTGAGATCACCCTGGTGGTCAGCGCCGCCGGGCGGATCGTCGGCGCCACGCTCGGCAACGACGTGAACCTGCGCGACGTCGAGGGCCGCAGCGCCCTGCTGCTCGGCAAGGCCAAGGACAATAACGGCTCGGCTGCCGTCGGCCCGTTCGTGCGCCTGTTCGACGACGGTTTCACCCTGGACGACGTGCGGTCCGCCGAGCTCGACCTGCGGGTCGAGGGCGAGGACCAGTTCGTCCTTCACGGCCATTCGTCGATGCGCAAGATCAGCCGCGACGTCGCCGATCTGGTGACCCAGACCATCGGTCCGACCCACCAGTATCCCGACGGCGTGGTCCTGATGACCGGCACGCTGTTTGCGCCGACCCAGGACCGGGGCGCGCCCGGTCAGGGTTCACCCACGCGGATGGCGACATCGTCGCGATCTCCACCCCGCGGCTCGGCACCCTGGTGAACCGGGTCGGCCGTAGCGACGCCATCGCGCCCTGGACCTTCGGCGCCGGCGCCCTGATGCGAAACCTCGCCAGACGCGGCCTGCTCTGAGGAGACATACAATGGTAACCCATGACTTTTCCGGCCGCAGTGCCATCATCACCGGCGGGGCGCGGGGCATCGGCCTGGCGGTCGCCAAGCGGCTGAGCGACAGCGGCGCCTCCGTCAGCCTGTGGGACGCCGACGCCGACAAGCTGGCCGAGGTGGCGGCGGGCTTCCCCGAGGACCGGATCCACACCGCCGCGGTCGATGTCACCGACGACGCGGCGGTCGACCGTGCAGCGGCCGAGGTCGAGCGCGAGTTCGGCCGGATCGACGTGCTGGTCGCCTCCGCCGGCATCGCCGGCCCCAATCACAAGGTCTGGGAGTATCCGGTGGACGCCTGGCGCCGGGTCATCGACATCGACCTGAACGGCGTGTTCCTGTGCAACCGCGCCGTGGTCCCCTACATGCGGGCGAAGAACTACGGGCGGATCGTCAACATCGCCTCGATCGCCGGCAAGGAGGGCAACCCCAACGCGTCGCCCTACTCCGCCGCCAAGGCCGGCGTGATCGGCCTGACCAAATCGCTGGGCAAGGAACTGGCGGACACGGCGATCACCGTGAACTGCATCACGCCCGCCGCGGTCCGCACCGAGATTTTCGACCAGATCTCCCAGCAGCACATCGACTTCATGCTGTCGAAGATCCCCATGGGCCGGTTCGGCCTGGTCGAGGAGATCGCCAGTCTGGTGTCCTGGCTCTCCTCGGAGGAGTGCTCGTTCTCGACCGGCGCGGTGTTCGACTGCTCCGGCGGACGCGCCACCTACTGACGGCCCCGGCGGGGCGGACGGGGAAGCGTCCCCGTCACTCCGCCGGCTGGGTGGCGCCGCGTCGGGCGAAGCCCAGGCTCCAGTCCACCTCGTTGCCTTCCCTCGGGTCGGCCGGTACCAGCCGGGCGAGAATCAGGCTGACCGTCGCCATTCCCGCGCCGACCAGGAACACCGCCGCCGGCGAGACCAGCCAGAGCAGCCCGAAAGTCACCGGGATGAACACGGCGGCGATGTGGTTGATGGTGAAGGAGACGCCCGCCGTCGGCGCGATCTCCGCCGGGTCCGCGATCTTCTGGAAATAGGTCTTCATGGCGATGGCGATGGCGAAGAAGGCGTGGTCGATCACGTACAGCGCCCCCGCCAGCCAGACGTTGGTGACGAAGGCGTAGGTCGTGAACACCGCGATCAGGCCGACATACTCGAAGGTCAGCGCCGCCCGTTCGCCGAACCGGACGATCAGCTTGCCGATCTTCGGGGCGAGCAGCATGTTGATCGCACCGTTGATGAAGAACAGCGCCGCCACCTCGTGCACCTCGTAGCCGAACCGCTCGACCATCAGGAACCCGGCGAACACCGTGAAGATCTGACGCCGCGCCCCGCCCATGAAGGTCAGCGCGTAGTACAGCCAGTAGCGCCGGCGCAGGATCAGCCGCTTGCGCTGGGGAACGCCCTCGCGGAACGCCGGATAGGCGGCGAACAGGAAGATCAGCACCACCAGGGTCAGGCAGCCGGCGATCAGGAACACGGTGGTGAAGGAGAGGTCGAATTCCCTCCAGCCGATGAAGATCAGGCCGTAGGCGACGAGCTGGGCGGCGGCGCCGACGGCGATGATCTTGCCCATGCTGGCCGCCGCGGTCGCCTTCGGCAGCCACTGCAGCGACAGCGACTGGGCCGCGGTCTCGTAGTAGTGGAAGCCGACCGACATGACGAAGGTCGTCAGGTAGAAGCCCCACGCGGTCGGGAAATACCCGGTCGCGGCCACGCCGATGCCGAGGAACAGCAGCGACATGTAGGCCAGCGTCTGCTCGCGCATGAACAGCAGCAGGTAGACGGCCAGGAACGACAGAAAGCCCGGGATCTCGCGGATCGACTGCTGGATGCCGATCTCGCGTCCGGTGAAATCGAGTTCGTGAACCGCGAAGTTGTTCATCAGGTTCCACCAGGCGGCGAAGGAGAGCTGCATGGCGGCGGCCATGATCATCAGCATCACCGCGGGCGAACGCCAGCCGGTGGCGGTCCGGGGGTCGGCGGAGGTGGTGAGGTAGGACATCGGGGGCACTCGGCGAATGACAGGGAGCCACGTCGGCTCGCGCTTCCTGATACCGCCGAGCAGGGGCTACGTGTTATCGGTATATCGTCAATGAATGTGGATGATCCGCCAAATGATCCATCCCTCGCTCTATACCCACCAGCGCGACGACCACCCGGCACCCGTCACCGCCTTCGCCGGGGAGCAGGACGGCGACACCCGCGGCCCGGCCCACAGCCACACCCGCCATCAGCTCTTCCACATCGTCTCGGGCTCGGTCACGGTGACGACGGCGATGGGCAGCTTCGTGGTGCCGCCGGAACGCGCCCTCTGGATGCCCTCGGGCGTCAGGCACGCGACGCTCTACCACCAGGCGACCGCGCTCCGGTACCTGTACTTCCGGCCGGAGGCGGTGCGGGACCTGCCGCCCTCGCCCTCCGTCATCCGCATCTCGCCGCTGCTGCGCGAACTGATCCTGGCGTTCATGGCCTATCCGACGGCGTCGGTGGAGAGCGGCCCGCCGGCCCGGATCGCCGCCGTCATCATCGATCAGCTTGCCGCCGAGCCGGTGGCCCCCCTCTATCTGCCGATGCCCGGATCCGAGCGCCTGCGCCGCGCCGTCGCGGCGGCCGCCGGCGACCCGGCACAGGCGGTGGGCCTGGCGGCCGCGGCCGAGCGGGCGGCCCTCTCGCCGCGGTCCTTCGAGCGGCATTTCCGCGCCGAGACCGGGTTGAGCTATCGGGCCTGGCTGCGGCAGGCCCGGCTGATGAAGGCCGTCGAGCTGCTGTCGCTGGGCCAGACGGTGGGGGACATCGCGCACCGCCTCGGCTACGAGGGGACAAGCGCCTTCGTCGCCAGCTTCCGGCGCGCGTTCGGCGTCACGCCCGGCCGCTACTTCGCCGAGGCGCCGTAGGCGACGTCGTGAACGGCGGCGGTCGCCGGAAGCCGTGGTAGCATCGGTCGCGTCCGCGCCGCGCCGGATCGGCCGGACGGGCGGTGGTGGAACGGTGATGTGCGGGGGCGTCGATGAGCCAGGAAGCAGCGGTTCTGTTCGCCAATGAGGCCTTCTATCTCGCTTTCGCGACCCGCGACCTGAAGAGCATGGCGGATATCTGGTCGCGCCAAGCGCCCGTCACCTGCGTGCACCCCGGCTGGCAGCCGCTGCTCGGCCGCGAAGAGGTGATGGAGAGCTGGGTGACGCTGCTCGGCAACCCGACCGCGCCGACGGTGGAGTTCCGTGGCGGCCGGGTCTTCCTCTATGGGGAGATCGCCACCGTCATCGGCTTCGAGGTGCTTCGCGAGGCCGTTCTCGCCGTCTCGAACACGTTCGTGCGCGAGGAGGACGCCTGGCGCCTGGTGCACCACCACGCCTCGCCGCTCGCGGAGCGGCCGACATTCGAAGACGAGCCGGCGTCGCGCGGCCGGCTGATGTAGGGCCGCCCGAAACGCAAAGAGGGCGGACGGTTTCCCGTCCGCCCTCCGATCGGATCGACCGGATCGCAGAACCGCTTACTTGCGGATCTCGATCTTGACCCGGCGGTTCTTGGCTTCCTTCACACCGTCCGGCGTGACGACCTTGTTGTTCTTCTCGCCGAAGGCTTCCAGCGTCATCGCCGGGGCGCCGTCGCCGAGCAGGCCCTTCAGCTCGGCCGCGACCGCGTCGGCACGACGCTGCGACAGAGCCATGTTGTAGGCCTCCGAACCGGAGCGATCGGCGTAGCCGGAAACGGTGATCGTCGACGCGCCCATGTCATCCGAGGCGTCGGCGGCATCGATCAGCGTCGACAGGGTCTGCGGCGTGATCGTGCTGCTGTCGAAGTCGAAGTACACCGTGAAGTTGGCGAAGGTCACCGGCGGAGCGGCCGGCGCCGGCGCCGCGGGCTGTTCGGCCACGGCGGCTTCCATCACCTCGAGCGCGACCTTGAACCGGTCCCGGCACCAGGCGATGTCCGCCGGCTGAATGTTCTCTTCGGCTTCCTGCATCCAGCAGTCGAACATGGCCTGGCCGCGCGCCGAAGCCTCCGGGACCTTACCGGCGGCGCCGGCGTCCAGGGCCGCCGTCAGACGACGATGCGCCTCGGAGAGAGCGCCCTTGTGCTCGGCCGGGATGTTGCGCGCATCGAGCGCCTCGGGGCCCGGCGGGGTGCCGGCCGCCGACGCGATGGCGCGGGACGCGAAGACATCGGAATCCTGATAGTCACCTTCGGCGAACTCCGCCTCGGCCAGCGCCAGATACTCCTGGTACAGCGCCTGACTGAAAGCGTCCCCCTCCGGCGTCAGGCCACGCGCGCTGTCAAGCTGCATGCCTGCGCAGGCGGCCAGGCTCATCATCGCCGCAGCGGCGATCAGAGGCTTGGCTCCCCCCAGAATCTTGTGAAGCATTACCATCTCCTTCTCGTGTTCCGTCGCGCCTCGAATTCGGGCGGCGCGCCCGGAAAGGGTCGAGACCGCCCCCGGCCCCTAATTGCGGACGCTTACGAAGAAACCGGGTCGGCCGGTTTCCACCGCGGACATTTCAACATTTTCGTCGTGGAACGCAAGAAAAACCGGGTGACGTCTTTAAAAGTTCAGCCGGCTTGCGTCGAAGAACGGGGCCGCAGACAGAGAGGCGCCCGGCAGGTGCCGGACGCCTCCAGTCTTACGCGAACCCGGTCGCCAGGGCGAACATGATCGTGAAGATCCCGGCCGCCACGGCATAGCCGACCACCGTCGGCCAGAGCCCGAACTCTTTGCTGTCGTCTTTGGTATTCGGGGTCATCTCGTCGTCTCCCTCTTCGCGCCGGTCATCCCAGGACCTGCGGCAGCCACAGCGCGATCTCCGGGAAGACCATCACCAGGATCAGTCCGATGATCTGCAGACCGATGAACGGAATCACGGCCGCGAAGATCTCCTGCAGCTCGATGTCCGGCGGCGCCACCGACTTCAGCCAGAAGCAGGCGGGACCGAAGGGCGGCGACAGGAAGTAGATCTGCATGTTCATGACGAACAGCACGCCGAACCACACCGCGGCCCATTCCGGATCGAGGCCGAGTTCGGGGGCCATGTCGACCACCACCGGGGCGAATATCGGCACCGTGATGAAGACGATGGCGATCCACTCCATGAACGTGCCGAGCACCACCAGGATGGCCATCATCACCAGGATGATCCCGATCGCCGGCAGGTCCAGGCCGGCGAACAGGCTGCGCATGAACTCGCCGCCGCCGATCAGGTTGTAGATGCCGACGAAGCTGACGGCGCCGAGGATCAGCCAGATGATCGTACCGACCGTGGCCATGGTCTGGGTCAGCGCCTCCTGCAGCATCGACCAGTTGAACCGCATGCGGACCGCGGCGACGACGATGGAGCCGAACACGCCCACGCCGGCCGCCTCGGTCACGCTGGCGATGCCGCCGTAGATCGATCCCATGACACAGGCGATGAGCAGCACCGACAGTCCGACCGCCACCGCCCGGTTGGAGGACAGCTTGTGCTCGGTGTCCTGACTCGCGGCCACCTCGGCCGCCGTCGGCGCCAGGCTCGGGTTCAGGTAGCAGCGGACCAGGACGAAGATGATGTAGAACGAGGCCAGCAGCAGGCCCGGGAAGGCGCCGGCCATGAACAGGTCGCCGATCGAGACCTGCGCCGACAGGCCGTAGACGATCATGACGATCGACGGCGGGATCAGCGTGGCGAGCGATCCGCCGGCGCAGATCGTGCCGATCGACAGTTTGCGGTCATAGCCGAGCCGCAGCATCTGCGGCAGCGCGACCAGGCCGAGCATGACGATCTCGCCGCCCATGATGCCGGACATGGCGGCCATGATGACGGCGACCACGACGGTCTGCACCGCCACGCCGCCGCGCAGGTTGCCGGCGAAGATCGACATGGCGTCGAACAGGTCTTCGGCGATGCCCGCCTTCTCCAGGATCGAGGCCATCAGCACGAAAAGCGGAACCGCGATCAGCGGATAGGACTCCAGCAGGCCGAACGCGTTGGTCGAGACCAGATAGAGGCCCTTCGGCCCGAAGAACAGCAGCGCGCAGACGATGGAGATGATCAGCGTCACCACGCCGAGCGGCATACCGGTCATCATCAGCAGCAGCAGGGTGATGACGATGCCGACGCTGACCGTGCCGATGTCGTAGGCGCGGATGTTGATGAGCTGGCGCAGGTCGATCGTCTCGGCGATCGACGCGACCGCCGCATCCGCCCATTCGGACAGGATGAAGCCCTCGAAATAGTGGCCGATGAGCAGCAGCACCAGGCGGCCGACCAGCAGGACGGAGACCACCACGATCGCCATCTTGGCCGCCGCGCTCGAGACGTGGCGGTAGAAGTTGGCGAGCAGCTGCAGCAGGTAGATGGTCGCGCCGAGGAACAGCGCGGTCTTGAGCATCAGCGGCTCGGGCGAGTTGAAGGCCGTCCCGGCGCGCTCGACGTTGCTGATCGCCTCCAGGGCGCGGCCCATGGTGTCGTTGGTCAGCAGGAACAGCGCGATCACGCCGACGACCAGCGCCAGCAGGTCGAGGCGCCATTTCGTGCGGTCGCTGGCCATCAGATAGAAGACGGTGATGCCGATGTGCCGGTTCTTCAGGGTCACGTAGCCGGCGGACAGCATCCAGGCGGTGGCGCAGAACACCATCACCATTTCGAACGCCCACTGGGTCGGCGCGTGGAAGGCGTAGCGCGAGACCACCTCGTACAGCGTGATCACGCCGCACAGGAAGTACAGCTGTGCGATCGCGAGGCCGGAGAACTGGCTTAACTTGTTGATGGCTGAATTCATCGATCCGCTTTCCGGGCCCCAAGGCGCGCGCATGAAAGAAATTGGGCGACCCGCCGTCGCCCGAACCAAGAGAGACCCGGAAGCCTCCGCGGCTCCCGGGCCATCCTTTTCGATCGGTTACTCGGCGAGCAGACCGACGCGCTTCATGTAGGCGAGGTGCGTGTCCAGGGCCTCGCGGGCGAGGTCGGACTTGGACGCCGCGTTCTCCCAGGCTTCGACGGCGATCTCACGGAACTTCTGACGGTCCTCCTTGGACCAGTCGATGATCGTGATGTCGCCCTTGGCCTTGTGCTCGGCGACCAGGTCGCGGTCGAGCAGATCGGCCTGACGGAGCATGGTGATGTAAGCCGCGTTGTACCAGGTCTCGAGGATCGTCTGCTCGGTCTCGGACAGCCCGTTCCAGACGTCCTTGTTCATGATGAACTGCAGAACGGCCATGGAGTGAATGCCCGGGTAGATCGGGTACTTGGCGACCTTGTGCATGCCCGAGGCTTCGTTGTTCACGAAGGCCGAGGCGTCGGCGGCGTCGACGATGCCCTTATCCAGCGAGGTGTACACCTCGGAGAACGGGATCGAGACCGGGGTGGCGCCGGCGAGACGGAAGACGTCGGCGGCCAGACCCTCGGGCGAGCGGATCTTCACGCCCTTGAGGTCCTCGACGCCGTTGATCGGCACGGTCGAGACCAGGGCTTCCTTGGTGTACGGACCGCAGCCGATGACGTGGATCGAATCCGGCCAGTGGTGGTCGTAGATCTTCTGCAGCATCTCCTTGCCGCCGCCTTCATGGCAGAAGTCGCGGACCTGGTGCTGGGTGTCGTAGCCGGCGATCAGGTCGCCGATGATGCCGAAGGCCGGGTCGCGGCCGGCAAAGTAGGAAACGGCGTTCAGGTCGCCGTCGAGGATGCCGTTGGCGACGGCGTCAACGGTCTCGCGGTGCGGCACGACGGCCTTGGTCGGCAGAACCTCGACCTCGATGCTGCCGCCGGTCATGACGCCGACCTTCTGCTGCCAGCCCTCGGTCATGAAGCGGTGCGCCCAGTCGCCCGGGCTCGAGCTGGACTGGAACTTCAGGGTACGGGCGTCGACGTCGCCCGCGGCGAACGCACCAACGGTGAGCGCCGCCAGTGCGGCGACAAGAGTTTTCCGCATCGTTTCCTCCCTCGTGCGGTATGTGGAACCCCGTGTTTCGGGGAAAGTCAGTCTTTTGATTGAGCGGCGAGTGTCACAACGCCTTCGCGGCAATGTCAACTACACATAAAATGTCGGTCTGTTCGGCCGGCGTCAGCCCGCCTGCTTCGCCGCCGTCCGCGGTACGATCTCGCGCACCGCGTAGCCGCCGCCCCGGGTCGGCACCAGCGCCTTGACCGGGTTGCCGCCGAAAGTCTGCTCGACCAGTTCGTTCAGCGCGGCGTCGCCGCCGCCATAGGGGGCGACCAGATCGATCAGCCAGGGGATATTGCCGGCATCCCACTCGTCCGGGCGCAGCCGGTGCTGGCCCTGCAGGAGCCGCTGTTCGACCTCCGGCGTCACCATGGCCCAGGACGCGTAGACCACCGGGGCGGCGCCGCGCTCGGTCCGGCGGCGCCAGATCCGGACCTGGCGTTTGGTGAGCGGCGGCAGCACCAGCCATTCGAGATCCGCCAGGAAGATGTGCCGGTGCGAGGGCGACTGCCCCATCAGCGACACGATCTGACCAAGCAGCCGCGTCATATCGTCCCGCGGCGCCTCGCCCGCCGGGCCAGTCGCGGGCGCCGCCGCCCCGTCCGCGGCGGGGGTGTCCGCCGCTTCGGAACCGTCCGTTCCGAACACCATGTCGTCGCTCATTGAATCTCCCCCGAATCGCCCGTTCAGTGGGCGAAGATCACCGGCATGGTCGCGTCGGCGATGATGTCGCTGGTGGCACCGCCGAAGATCATCTGGCGAAGCCGGCTCTGGGTGTAGGCCCCCTTGACCAGAAGGTCGGCGCCCTGGGCCTCGGCGACCTCGAGCACGTCCATGCCGGGGCCGCGCATCGACCGCTTGCCGGCAACGACCGAGGCCTCGACGCCGTGCAGCTTGAGGTAGTCGCACAGGGCCGCGCCGTCCGGCCCGGGAACCGACCAGCCCTCGATCTCGATGACGACCACCTTGGACGCCGCCTTGATCGCCGGCAGCGACTGGCCGATCAGCCGGGCGGTCTCGGTGCTCCGGTTCCAGGCGATGGCCACGGTCTCGCCGCAGTCGCGGGTCCAGCCCACCGGCACCAGGGTCACTGTGCGGCCGCCCTCGAAGAGCGCCGTCTCGAACACCGCGCGCCAGTCGGTCTCCTCGCTCTTGCCGACCACCGTGGTGTCGAACAGCCGGGCGGCCTCGCCGATACCGAAGCGGGCGCGCAGGGGCTCGTCGCTGAGATCGACCAGCGTCCCGGTTTCGCCGAGCGCCTCGATTCGCGTGCGCATCGCCCCGAGCGCCTCCTCAGCCTCGCGGGCGAGGTCCGGCCCCTTGTCGGCGTAGTCGATGATGCCGACCCCCATGGGGTCGACCAGGGGGCTTTCGACCGGACGCGGATAGAAGGTGGCGCGCACCCGGCCGCCCGAATGCTTGGCGAACAGGGCCGCGGCCTCGAGTGGCGCGCGGTCGACCCCGTCGCGGCCGAACGGCAGGAAAACGGACTTCATCTGCGGTCTCCCTTTGTATGGCCGTGCTTGTCGCAGGCCGTCCCGATGTCATGATAACGGAAACCGTCCCGTCAAGGCACCGGATTGGACCAGATGGCCGATATTCGCATAGACGGCGCCCTCGTCGTCACCATGGATCCCGAGCGACGCGTTCTTGAGGATGGCGGCGTGGCGATCACCGGGTCAAGGATCGCCGCGGTCGGTTCGCGCGCCGAGATCGCCCGCGACCACCCCGCCGACACGGTGATCGACGGCACGCGCATGGCGCTCATGCCGGGCTTCGTCGATGTGCACGCCCATGCCGGCCACGGACTGATCAAGACCCTCGGCCTCGCTTTCGACGGGGAGTGGGAGCGGGCCTGCCACACGGCCTACACGGTGGCATCGGATACCCAATTCTGGGCGGCGGAGGCGGCGCTGTCGGCCGTCGAGCGGATCCGCTGCGGCACGACGACCGGCGTGTCCTATCTCGGTGGTGGCGACGACGTCATGCGGACCGACGAGGCGCTCTACGCCGACGCCCATTGCCGCGAGATCGAGCGGATCGGCAGCCGCTCCGTCGTCGCGGTCGGCATCAACCGCCCCCCTTTCCCCAAGACCTACGCGAACATCGAGGACGGCGGCCACGTCGCGCGCACCGTGTCGTTCGCGACCCAGCTCGCCGTCTGCGAGGACGTCGCGGCGCGGTGGGACGGCGCGGCCGACGGTCGCCTGCGCATCGCCGTCAGCTTCCCGGTGCATCACCGCGGCTCCGGCCAGGACGGCGTCCTCGCCGAGGTCCGCGAGCAGGCGGCCGCGACCCGCGACCTGACCCGGCGACGCCGGCTGATCTTCACCCAGGACGGCCACCGCCAGGGCAGCATCCGCACCGCCCACGAGACGTTCGGCCTGCTCGGCCCCGACGCGCTGATGAGCCACTCGGTCGATCTCGATGAGGAGGAGATCCGCCTGGTCGCCGAGACCGGCACGAAGATCGCCCACAACCCCTCGGCCAACCGCTCGATCACCGGCCGCTGCCCGGTGCCGGAACTGATCGAGGCGGGTGCCGTGGTCGGCCTCGGCTCCGACGGCACCGCGCCCGACCGCGGCTACGACATGTTCCGTCACATGTTCCAGGCCATGCACTACCACCGCCGCCACTTCCGCGATCCGGCGGTGCTGCCGCCCGGCAAGATCCTGGAGATGGCGACGATCGACGGGGCGGCCGCGCTCGGCATGGAGGGGGAGATCGGCTCGATCGAACCCGGCAAGCAGGCCGACCTGATCCTGGTCGACCTGTTCAAGCCGCACATGGTGCCGATGACCATGCCGCTGTACCGGCTCGCCTGCTTCGCCAACGGCGCCGATGTGGACACCACCATCGTTGCCGGCAAGATCCTGATGCAGGGCCGCGACCTGGTCGGCATCGACGAGACGGCGGTGCTGGAGGAAGCCGACCGGCAGGCGGCGCTGATGGTCGAGCGCGCCGGGCTCGGGGACCTGGAACGGCTGCCGGTGCGGTTCTGGGGGGTGGCGCGGGGCTGAGGCGGATCAGATCAGCCAGTCGTTACTGAAATCCGTCCGGTGCAGATCGATACTGCCGATGATGTAGTAGGAGCGACCGGTCGCCGAATAGGTGAGTATCCCGTCGCTGAAACTCAGTGAACTCGTCGGAACGGTCAGGCCGCCCGTGTCAATCCGATCGCCTTCATCCGGGTTGAAGTCCACCCAATCGGTCTCGCTCGACCCGTTGTACGCTCGGTGAAGCGTGACGGTGTCCGCTCCCTCGCCTCCGATCACGGTCGCTCGCCAGGAGCTGGAGCTGTCTCCGAAGGCGATGAGGTCGTCGCCCTTGTTGCCGTACAGCACGTCCAGGTCGAAACTGGAGGTCGACGACTGCTCCGCACTGCCATAGATCGTGTCGTTGTCCTGGCCGCCGTAGATCGTGTCGTTGCCGAGGCCGCCTGACAGCAGGTCGCCGCCATGGTTGCCGTAGATCAGGTCGTCATTGCCGCCGCCATGGATCGAGTCCGCGCCCTCGCGCAGCACGCCCTCGCCGTCGGCCGGACCGTCGTTCTGACCGCCGTAGATCGTGTCGTTTCCCCAGTCGCCGGACAACAAGTCCAACCCCTGGTTGCCGTAGATCACGTCGTTCCCGTCGCCGCCGGTCAGCGAGTCGCCCCCCTCGTAACCTCGCATCAACCCGTCCGTATAGACACTGGCCTCGGCGATCGAGAGATGGTCGTCGCCGTCGGCACCCTGGGCGTACATGCGGCCGTGGATCGACCGGCCCTCGCTGTAGCCTACGGCGACATAGTGGTCCCACCCGCTGGCGAAACTGCCGAACGCCACGGCTTCGGCGACATCGGGAAAGGCCGCGAGGTAGTAGGATTCGGTGAAGGTGAAGGCGCTGCGCCCTTCCGAAAGACCGGATGTGTAGAAGTGCTCGTAGGCGTCGATGCCGGCATTGGCCACGTCGAGGTTGTGCGCGAGGTACCATTCCGGATCAAACTGAGAAGGTGTCGACATCGTCGGATCCGTCATAGCCACATCAATGCGTTGATCTCTACGCCAACTTGGCAACCGAGACGGAGCGTGACAAGCGCCAGCCGATGTTTCTTCTCCCCTCCCGCAGGTTACGCGCTATATCATGGCCGACGGGTTCGTTCCGGAGATCACAGGAATGTTCGGGAAGTCCAAGACCAAACAGGCGCCGGCAGGGGCCAAACAGGGCGTGAAATCGGATGTGAAGCTCGGCGCCGCCATCTTCGGCGAGGAGGAGCTCGAGGTCCGGGAGCTGCACATCAAGGGGATCCGCATCCCCAATCCCGGCGAAGGCAACATCATCGCCGGACAGCGTTTCCACTTCCTACTCCGTCTGGGCGACGGCGAGTCCGCGCCGGTGATCAAGATCGAGGCGCACGCGCTCGCCGCCTCCGAGAAAGAGGTGATCGGCAAGTTCGCCGACATGGACGACGACGAGAAACGGCTGCTCGCCCTGCACATGAAAGCCCTGCGCCAGGCGGGGGCCGTCGCCTGAACGCAGGCGGCGCCGTCCGCCCTCAGAAGTCCGTCGCCACCCCGCCCTCGGCGATCCGCCGGTCGACGAACGCGTCGAGTTCCTCGCGCACCGCCGGGTCCATCGCCGGCGCCTCGTACTCCGCCAGCAGGCGCCGGGCCAACCCGTTGGCCCGGCTCAGGGCGTCCGGCGCGCCGGCCTCGTTCCAGGTCTCGAAATTGCGCCAGTCCGAGACCATCGGCGCATGGAACGCGGTGCGGTAGCGCGCCTGGGTGTGCGCCGTGCCGAAGAAGTGCCCGCCGGGGCCGACCTCCCGCACCGCCTCGAGCGCCAGGGCATCGGCGTCCACCGCCAGCGGATCGAGGAAGGCGGCGACCATCGAGATCATGTCCGCATCCATGACCATCTTTTCGTAGGAGGCGGTGAGCCCGCCCTCCATCCAGCCGCATCCGTGCATCAGCAGGTTCACCCCGCCGGTGACGGCGCCCCAGAGCGAGAACGCGCTCTCCCATGCCGCCTGGGCGTCGGGCACGTTGGCGGCGTTCACGTTGGAGGAGCGGTACGGCAGGCGGTAGCGCCGGGCGAGCTGGCCGCCGACCACCGCCGCCTGCATGTACTCCGGCGTGCCGAAGGCCGGGGCGCCCGATTTCATGTCCACGTTCGAGGTGAAACCGCCATAGACCACCGGCGCGCCCGGCCGCACCACCTGGGAGAAGGCGATCCCGGCAAGCGCCTCGGCGTTCTGTTGGGCGAGCGCGCCGGCGATGGTCACCGGCGCCATGGCCCCGGCCAAGGTGAACGGCGTGATCACCGCCACCTGACCGGCCTCGGCCAGCGCGATCACCCCCTCCAGCATCGGCAGGTCGAAGCGCAGGGGCGAGCTGGCGTTGATGACCGAGAACAGGCTCGGTTCGCGTTCCAGCGTCGCCCGGTCGACGCCGCGGGCGATCCGCACGATCTCGATCCCGTCCTCGATTCGCTGGCGGCCGAGGGAATAGGCGTGCGGAATCCGGTCGGTCAGGGTCACCATGTCCCGCAGCGCCTCCAGATGGCGCACCGAGGCATGGATATCCACCGGCTCGACCGGATAGCCGCCGACCGCGTGCATGACGTTCAGCGACTGGGTCAGCTTGAGCAGGTTGCGGTAGTCCGCGCGGTTGCCGACCCGCCGGCCGCCGTCGAGCCCGCTGACGTTCGGCGCGCTCGCCACCGAGCAGACGACGATCTCGTCGCCGCCGAAGCCGACCGAGCGCTCCGGCGCGCGGGAGTGGACGGTGAAAGCATCCGGGGCGCGGGCGACCAGGTCCATCACCAGGTCCCGGTCGAAGCGGACCCGCTCGCCGGTGACCGACGCGCCGGCGGCGGCCAGGCGGGTGCGCGCCTCCTCCAGCAGAAAATCGATCCCGACATCCTCGAGGATCGTCAGCGACGCCGCGTGCACCGCTTCGAGCGCATCCTCCGACAGCAGCGTCGCCGGCGCGCCCCTCCGGTACAGGCGACGCCACGCCGGCTGTTCCAGGCGGGCCGCCGCCGCTCGCCGTCCGCCGCCACGCGCCCGTCGTCCCCGACCCGCAGGTCCCTCCGTATCGCTCCCGCTCATGGTCCCTCCGCAGCCCGTCGCCGAAACATTGCCCGCGCCGCAATCGTCGGTCGAGAAGAAAGGGACGGCGGCTCGGCTCTTGACTTCCGGTGCCGCCCGCGCCCGAGTCAGGCACCGAACACAGGAGCCCCGCCATGACGTCCGCCGCCGCCTCGCCCGAGATCGCCACCCTCGCCGCCGACCTGCGGTCGGCAGGGGTCCAGACCGAGCCGGAGGGTCTGGCGGCCACGCTCGGGCGGATCGCGGCCAGCCCGCCCACCTACCCGGCCCGGGCCTGGCAGCGTCTGATCGCCGAGGCGCTTCCGGAAGCGCTCGCGGCGCGGTTGGAGACGGCCGTCGACGGGATGCGCGGCGCGGAGACCGCCGCCGACCCGAGCCGGCTGGACCGGCTGCGCGGCGCCCTGGCGGATGCCGGCGTCGACGGCTTCATCCTGCCGCGCGCCGACGAGCACATGGGCGAGTACATACCGGCGCCGGCCCAACGTCTCGCCTGGCTGACCGGCTTCACCGGCTCGGCCGGCGTCGTCCTGGTGCTGCCCGACGTCGCGGTGATCTTCGTCGACGGCCGCTACACCCTGCAGGTCGCACAGCAGATCGATACCGGGCGCTGGACCGTCGAGCATCTGGTCCGCACCCCGCCGGCCGACTACGTCCGCGATCATCTTGACGGCCGGCGGCTCGGCTTCGACCCGAAGCTGCACTCGATCAGCGCCGCCCGGAGGCTTCGGGACGCCGCGACGGCAGCCGGCGGCACGGTGGTCGCGCTCGAGCGCAACCCGATCGACGCGCTGTGGACCGACCGGCCGGCGCCACCGCTCGGCCCGGTCGAGCTGCTGCCGGCGACGCTCGCCGGCCTGGACCCGGCCGCCAAGCGCGAACGGATCGCCGCCGACCTCGTCGCACGCGGCGCCGACGCCACCGTGCTGAACCAGCCGGAGTCGATCGCCTGGCTGCTGAACCTGCGCGGTGCCGACGTGCCCTATACCCCCCTGCCCCTGGCCTACGCGACGGTCGACGGGGCGGGCATGGTCGAGCTGTTCCTGGACGAGGCGAAGTGCACCGACGCGGTCCGCTCCGGCCTCGGCAACGGCGTCACCCTGCGCCCGTTCGAGGCGGTCGGCGATGCGCTTGAGGCCCTCGGCCAGGCCGGCGCGACCGTGTCGATCGATCCCGACGCCGCCACCGAATGGATGCGCGACCGTCTGGAGGCGGCCGGTGCCACGGTACGCCTGGACACCGATCCGTGCGTGCTGCCGCGGGCCCGCAAGAACGCCGTGGAACTCGCCGGGACCCGGGCCGCCCATGTGCGCGACGCCGCCGCCATGGCCCGCTTCCTGAAATGGATCGACGACACCGGCACCGCCACCACCGAACTCGGCGCCGCCGAGGCGCTCGAAGGGTTCCGCGCCGAGATCGCCGACTGGCGCGGGCCGAGCTTCCCGTCCATCTCCGGTGCCGGCCCGGATGGCGCCATCGTCCACTACCGGGTGACCGAGGAGACGGACCGACCGCTTCAGGACGGCTCGCTCTACCTGATCGACAGCGGCGCGCAGTATCTCGACGGCACCACCGACATCACCCGCACGGTCGCCATCGGCACGCCGAGCCGCGAGATGAAGGAGCGCTTCACCCTTGTCCTCAAGGGTCACATCGCCCTCGCCACGGCACGGTTCCCGGCCGGCACGACCGGCGGGCAGATCGACGCGCTGGCGCGGCAGTTCCTGTGGAAGGCGGGGCTCGACTTCGACCACGGCACCGGTCACGGGGTCGGCGTGTTCCTCGGCGTGCATGAGGGACCGCAACGCATATCCAGCGCCAGCCGGGTGCCCATCGAGGCGGGTATGATTCTCTCCAACGAGCCCGGCTACTACAAACCCGACGGCTATGGCATCCGCATCGAAAACCTGCTGGTCGCGGTCGAGGCGCCGCCGCAGGAGGACAACGGCCGGGCGATGCTCTGCTTCGAGACCATCACCTTCGCCCCGATCGACCGGCGCCTGGTCGAGCCGACGCTGATGACCGCCGAGGAGATCGACTGGCTCGACGCCTACCATGCCCAGGTCCGCGACCGCGTGGCGCCGTCGCTCGCGGAGGATGACAGGACCTGGCTGGAAGCCGCGACGGCGCCGACCCTCCAGCCGTGATCGATCAGTCGCGGCGGCGGTCCGGGCGCGGCTTGATGGGAACATCCTGACGGCGTCGGTCGGGTCCGACATAGGAGCGGTTCATGATGAACTCGCGCCGTTCGTGCAGCGCCATGTCCAGGCGCTTGCGCAGTCCGTCCAGGGTGAACGGTTTCGCCATCAGCAGGTTCACCCCGGCATCCCGCGCCGCGCGGACGGCGAGCCGGTCGGCGCTCGCGGTGACGAGGATGATCGGGACGTACGGATTGTAGGATTCCGTGTCCCGGCGCACCCGCTCCACGAAGGTGAGACCGTCCATCGGCTCCATCACCATGTCGCAGATGATGATGTCGGCCGGGAACCCCCGCAGGGTGCGCAGACCCGCCTCGCCGTCCCCGGCCTCCTTGACATAACCGACGCCGATCTCCTCCAAAAAGGCGGAGACCATCATCCGGCTGGACAGGTCGTCCTCGACCACCAGGACCCTGAGTTCGCCATACGCTTCTTCGGCCATCCCGAATCTCTTCCGTCAGTCCTGCGGCGTCGCATCGTATTCCGCGATCACCGTAGGCGCCTCGTCGCGGGTCGCGTCGACGGCGGCGCGCAGACCGGGCATCCGCCGCGCGACCTTGGCGAGGTCGTCGCAGTCCGCCTGGGCCAGGGCGGCATGGTGCTCCAGCCGCGCTGCGCCGAAATTCGCCGCCAGTCCCTTGAGCGTATGGGCGATTCGCTTGGCAAGCTCAAGATCCCCCGCCTTCACGCCACGCTCCATCTCCGCCATCTGGCGCTCCGCCTCCTGCGGGACCAGCGCGATCATCTCGACGGCGCGCGCCGGCGGCAGGGTGCCGACCGCCGACCGCACCCGGGCCCGGTCGAACACCGGAAGCGTCGCGTCCGGCCCCTCTTCGTCCGGCGTCGACGTTCTACGGTCGCCGGCCGTGGACGCCCACCGGATCGTGCGGGTCAGCGCATCCCAGTCGATCGGCTTCAGCAGCACCTCGTCCACCCCGGCCGCCAGATAGGTGGCGCGATGCTCGGGCACCGCGTCGGCCGTCAGCGCCACGACGGGGACCCTCGCCCGGTCGCCCTCCAGGGCCCGGATCGCCGTCGTCGCCTCGGCCCCGTCCATGACCGGCATCTGCATGTCCATCAGCACCAGGTCGTAATCCTCGCGGCGCACCGCCTCGACCGCCGCGGCGCCGTCCTCGACCTCGTCGATCCGGTGACCCGCGGCCGCCAGCATTCGCGACACCAGCATGCGGTTCACGTCGTTGTCCTCGGCCAGGAGGATCCGGATCGGTCGCGCCGGGGTCTCCGCCTCCGCCTCCGGTTCGTCCTCCGGATCGTCCTCCTGCGGCATCTCCGCCTCGTGCATGATGACCGAGAACCGGAACGTCGACCCGTCCCCGAGCGTGCTGTCTACCGTGATCCAGCCGTCCATGCCCTCGACCAGACGCTTGCAGATCGACAGGCCGAGACCGGTGCCGCCGAACCGGCGCGAGGTGTTGGCGGCGCCCTGCTCGAAGGCAGCGAAAAGCTGTCCCTGGACGTCGTCGGGAATGCCGATACCGGTGTCCGCGACCGATCCGACCAGATCGACCGCATCGCCGTCGCGTCGGGTCGCGCTCAGCGACACGGTGACCGCCCCCTCGTTGGTGAACTTGAGGCCGTTGGACACCAGGTTCGAGAGGATCTGCTTGAGCCGAAGCGGATCTCCGCGCAACCACTCCGGCACGCTGTCGTCCACGGTGCCCGACAGGGCGAGACCCTTCGAGGTGGCCGATATCTGGAACAGACGCACCACGTCGTCGAGCACCGCGCGCGGGGAGAAGGGGATCTCCTCGAGCTGGATCTTCCCGGCCTCGAGCTTGGAGTAGTCGAGGATGTCGTTGAGCAGCGCCAGCAGCGTCTCCGCGGAATCCCGCATGACGTCCACGAAACCGCCCTGCTCCTCGTCCAGCGCGGTGCGCGACAGCAGCTCGATCATGCCGAGCAGGCCGGTCATCGGCGTCCGCAACTCGTGGCTCATCATCGCCAGGAACCTGGACTTGGCGGCGTCGGCTTCCTCGGCCCTCTGTCGGGCCTCGTCGATCTCGTCGGCAAGCCGGCGCAGGGAACGGGTCTGCTCGGCCAGGGCATCCCGGGCCGCCCGGAGCTCGCGTTCCGTCTCCACGCGCTCGGTGATGTCGGCGCGCATGCCGACGATACCGCCCTCGCGGGTCCGGTTCTCGCTCACCAGGTAGGTGCGGCCGTCGGTCAGCGTCTGAATGATGGACGTCTCCGGCGGGTCCAGGTGCTGGCGGATGCGCTCGGCGATCCACTCTTCCTCGCGACCGACCGCGGCGGGGAACTTGCCTGAAGCGACCGAGTAGCGGACGAACCGTTCGAAGGTCCAGCACTCGTCGATCGCTTCATCCGGAACGTCGTACAGCTCCTTGTACCGGGCGTTCGAGAGCACCAGTCGATCCTCGCGGTCGAACAGCGCGAACCCCTCCGACATGGTCTCGATGGCGTCGACCAGGCGGGCCTGGGTTGTCCGCGCGATCTCACGGGCCCGCCGCTCGGCGGTGACGTCGCGCCACATCGAGAGATACCCGCCATCCGGCATCGGACGGCCGGTGACGAAGAACACCTGGCTGCCCTCGCGCTGCCATTCGAACTCGACGGAATCGCGACCCCGGATGGCCCGGAACATCCGCTTGATGCCGATCTCCGTCGACGGCATACGCCGGATGGCGTCCTTCGCCACGCCGATCAGCGGCCGGCCGACCGACAGTTCGTTGCCGGTCAGGCGGACGAGCTTCTCGAAGGCCCGGTTCCAGGCGACCAGGTGATTGGCGCGATCGAAGGCGATCAGCGGGTTGGGCATGGTGTCGAGGATCGCCTGCAGCACCGTCAGCGTGGAGGCGAGCGCGAGTTCAGCCTCCTTGCGCCGGGAAATGTCGACACGGGTGGTGATGGTCAGGCCCTTCGCGGAGCGGTTCTCGGTGACCAGGTACCAGCGGCCGTCCGGCACCTGGCGCTCGGGGATCGGCGCATGATCGCGCCGCGCCGCCAGCCGGCGTTCGACGTAGGCGTCGCGCTCCCTATCGGACATGCTCGGGTCGCGCGCCAGGGAGAAACGCAGCAACTCCTCGAAGTCGTGGCCGACGATATCGCCCCGTTCGCACAGGAACGGATACATCTCGAAGAAGCGCTGGTTACCGAAGACGAAACGATCGTCGCCGTCGTAGATCGACAGGGCGTCGTTCATCGAGTCGAGGGCATCGCGCATGATCTCGGCCTGACGGACGACGTCGGGCGTGGCGACGGTTTCCGTCAGGCGAAGACCGACGACAGCGCCATCCGCGTCCCGGATCGGCGCATAGTCCATCGCGACGCGCCCTGGCCCCAGCGCGACCCGCCCGCCCGCTCCGTCCAGGGCCGAGGCGATCGTGCGGTCGTCAAGGTCGTCCGGCCAGATCGCGGCGAGAGGACCACCGAGAGCGCCGTCCGCGCGAAGCCCGAGCAACCGCTCCGCCGCGGCGTTCCAGACCACCACCACGCCGTTTCGATCGCAGCCGACAACCGCCAGGTCCAGCCCCTGGACGATTGCGGCGAGGTGATCGGTCGATCCTGTCATGGCACCGTTCGGGTATGCCCTGTTCCGGCTCCGGGGCCCGGAACCCACTCGGGCGATTGTAGAACGTGAAAGCCCTTCCCGATATCGCTTTGCGGCCTCGCGGCAGACCAATATCCCCGCCGATCGGGCGTGAGAGAAAGCACAGGACACCGGTCCGCCGCGGGTCGCGGAAGCGGTTGCGGCATCCCCGTCCCGGTGGCCGGCAGGTCGGTCAGATGATCTCGAAGTTCGAGGTCGAGAGGTCGGACGTGCTGACGCCGACCAGGGTCACGGAGTTGCTGGAACCCAGCGAGATGACCGCGTTGCCGCTGGAATCCGCGGTCGCCGCCAGCGCCGTCGAGGCCGAAGTGATGCTGCTGCCGTTGACCCCGGACTGGATCTGGATCACATCCTCGGCGGTGCTGAAGTTGAGGATGAGGTCGTTCGACGAGTCCGCCTCGAAGACGAAGCGGTCCGCGCCGGCGCCGCCGTCCAGGGTATCGTTGCCGAAAGCCCCGATGATCGAGTCCGCCCCCAGGTTGCCGTAGATCAGGTCGTTGCCGATCCCGCCGCTCAGCGTGTCGTCGCCCTGGCCGCCATAGACCGTGTCGTCGCTGCTGCCGGCGCTGATGAGGTCGGCGCCCTGGTTGCCGTAGACGAGATCGTTCTCGCTGCCGGCGACGATGATGTCGTCGCCGCGGTTTCCGAACAACGAGTCGGCCCCGATACCGCCGTGCATCGTGTCGTTGTCCTGGCCGCCGTAGAGGATATCGTCGCCGTTGGCCGCCGAGAGCCGGTCGTTCCCCCGATTGCCGTACAGGATGTCGTCGTCGGTACTGGAGTAGATCTGATCGTTGCCGGCGCCGCCGGACAGCGTGTCGTTGCCTCCGATCGCCGACAGGGTGTCGTCGCCGTCGGCACCGAACATGAAGTCAGACGAATTGGTGCCGAGCAGCAAGTCGTTCGACGAAGTTCCACCGATCGAAGCCATGACCGTCCTCCCTTGCACAACCCGGAGCAGGGTAACCCGACAGCCCCGCGGGCGGCAAACGCCGGTCTATAGGCTCCAGTACCGGCGCTCCGGCGGGATCGCCGACGGTTGCAGCGCGGACTTGATATCGACCAGCAGCCCGCCGGGGCGAAGCCGCGCCCCCAGCCGCGCCGCGCCGCCCTCGAGGAAGCAGCGGTGCGGACTGGCCAGAACCAGGGCATCGAGATCCGTCAGCGCATCGACCGGCACCAGGTCCATGCCGAGCGCCCGGCGGGCGACCTGCGAATCGACCAGCGGGTCGGTGACGAGGACCCGGGCGCCGAGCGTCGCGAGACCGGTGACGATCGGCGGCACCTGGCTGTTGCGCGGGTCGGAGACGTTCTCCTTGAACGAGACGCCCATCACCCCGATCCGCGCGCCGGCGATCGCCGTCCCGCCGGCGGAAAGCAGGGTGACCGTCTTCTGCACCACCCGTTCCGCCATGGTGTCGTTGAGCCTGCGGGCGGACCGGATCAGTTCCGGGTAATACCCGTGCGCCTCGGCCTTTGCGATCAGGTAGTAGGGGTCGACGCCGATGCAGTGTCCGCCGACCAGGCCGGGCGTGTAGGGGGCGAAGTTCCACTTGGTGCGCGCCGCCGCCAGAACGTCCTCGGTCCTGAGGCCCAGCCGATCGTAGACCTGCGCCAGTTCGTTCATCAGCGCGATGTTGACGTCGCGCTGGATGTTCTCGGTGATCTTCGACGCCTCGGCGACCCTGATCGAGGGTGCGCGGTGCAGGCCGGCGGGAACGATCTCGCCGTAGAGCGCCGCCACCCGCTCCAGGGTCTCCGCATCCTCGCCCGAGACGACCTTGACCACGTCCCCGAGACCGTGGGCGGCGTCGCCGGGATTGATCCGCTCCGGCGAGTAGCCCAGCCGGAAGTCCCGGCCCGCCGCCAGGCCCGACGCCTCGGCCACCAGAGGACCGACGATCTCCTCCGTCGCGCCGGGATGCACGGTGCACTCCACGACCACCAGACCGCCCGCCCGGATCGCGGTGCCCACCGTGCGCGCCGCGTCGGCCAGAGGGCCGAGGTCGGGCCGGCGGGCCTCGTCGATCGGCGTCGGCACGGCGATCACGAACACGTCCGCCGCCGCGAGGTCGCCGGGATCGGCGGTGAAGCGCAAACCGTCGGGCGCCGCCAGCGGCCTGCCCTCCGGATCGTTTCGGTCCGTCCCCGCGGCCAGGCCCGAGATCCGCGTCGGATCGACGTCAAAGCCGATCACGCGCCGGCCGGCCGCCGCGAAGGCCAGCGCGAGGGGCAGGCCGACATACCCGAGCCCCAGGACGGCGACGGTGCGATCCCCGCTCACCGCGTCTCCTCCCGGGCGAAATCCCCGAGCGCCGTCGCCGTGTCGCGCGGTGCGAAGCCCAGCGCCTCGGCCGCCGCGATGTCGATGGTGAAGGACGCTTTGTCCGCCGGTCCCTCCTCCACCGTCGCGTCAACGCCGCACGCCCGCGCCAGAACGGCGACGACCTCGCGCACCGGGATCGGATTCCGGCTGGCCACCGGCACGGCCGCGAAGCCGTCCGGCGGCGCGGTCAGGGCGTGGGCGGCGAAAGCCGCGACGTCCTGGACATGGACCACGTTGTTGAAGGCGGCGCCGGCATTGAAGATCCGGACCCTCTCGCCCGCCTTCAACCGGGCGAGCACCTGGACCGGCCAGTTCCGGGCGGCGGCGCCGCCGATGACCGCGGGCAGCCGGATCGCCAGCGCCGGGCCGCCCCGTTCGACCAGCACCCGTTCGCCCAGCAGTTTGGTCATTCCGTAGGCGTCCGGGTTCGTCACCGGTGTGTCCGGCGTGACCGTGGCGTCGTCGATCCGGCCGTGGATGGAGAGGCTGGAGAGGTAGACGAACAGCCCGACCTCAGCGGCGGCGAGCCGCGCCGTCGCCTCGGCGTTGTCGCGGATCATCCGGGCGGCGGCGACATGCCCGCCGGTCGCAGGCGAGGTGGCGGCGGTGTGCACGATCGCGTCGAGACGTCCGGGCAGCGGCTCCTCGCCTGCGAGGTCGGCCCGCCAGACCTCGCCATCGGCCAGGTCCGCCGGCAGCGGCGAGGCCCGGTGATGGGCGATCACCTCGTGCCCCTCGGCCTTCAGCCACCTGGCGATCGCGCGGCCGGAGAACCCGGCCGCCCCGGTGACCAGGACCCGCATCGCCTACCTTCGGACCGTGGCGAGGATGCGCTCGGTCGACAGGCCGTGGGCCGCCAGGATGTCCTCGTGGCTGCCGTAGCAGTGCACGAACTCGTCCTTCAGGGTGAAGGTATGGAGATCGCAGTCGGCGCGGATGTCCCAGGCGATCTGCTTTGTCTGGGGCGCGAGGCCGCCCTGGGGCGCATGCTCCTCGACCACGATGACCCGCTTGTGGCGGCGCAGCAGGTTGGCGATCCCCTCGGTGTCGAGCGGCTTCAGCGTGTGGCAGACCGCGAGCGAGACGGAGTTGCCGTCGGCGGTCAGCGCGTCGGCGACCTCGGCCGCCATCTTGGTGACGACGCCGTAGGACAGGACCGCCACGTCCTCGCCCTTGCGCAGATAGCGCAGCTTACCGAATTCCCACGGGTCGCTATCGGGGCCGGTCAGGGTCGGCTCGCCGGCCTTGCCGAAGCGGAAATAGACCGGTCCGCCGCCCTCGCGGTTGACCAGCCACTTGGTCGCCTCGGTCGCCTCGACCGGATCGCAGGGGGCGATGATCGACATGTTGGGTATGGCGCCGGCGATGGCGATATCCTCCTGGGCGTAGTGGGTGCCGCCCAGGGTCGAGTAGATGACGCCGCCGCCGATGCCGACGACCGTCACCGGCAGGTTCTGGTAGCCGAGATCGTCGCGCACCATCTCGAACGGACGGTACAGCGAGAAGGTGGCGATGGTGTAGGCGAAGGGGCGCATGCCCTTCAGCGCCAGGCCGGCGCAGATGCCGATCATCGCCTGCTCGGCGACACCGACATTGATGAAGCGCTCGGGAAACTCCTCGCGGAACTTGCCCATGGAGCCGGCCGGCGAGATGTCGGCGACCACGATATGGATGCGCGGGTCGTCCTTGGCGAGATCGTAGAGAACCTCGGCGAAAGTGTTCCTCACGACGCGATCTCCTTCAGCTCGGCCAGGGCCTGGGCGTATTCCTCGGGGTTCGGCGAGCGGTAATGCCAGATCGGCACGTTCTCCATGTAGGACACGCCCTTGCCCTTGGTGGTGCGGCCGATCAGGCAGAACGGCTTGTCGCCCTTGCGGTTGGCGACGGCGTCGTAGACCGCGCCGGCATCGTGGCCGTTGACGATCGCCGTCTCCCAGCCGAAGGCCTCCAGCTTGCCGTCCAGCGGATAGAAGCTCGGATGGGTCTCGGAGGTCCGGCCGAGCGACTGGAAGTCGTTGTTGTCGATCAGCGCGACCAGGTTGGTCAGGCCGAGGGTGGAGGCCATCATGAAGGCCTCCCAGGTCGAGCCTTCCTGCACCTCGCCGTCGGACAGCACGCAGTAGACCGCACCGGCATCGGCGGCGCCGCCGGCCTTGTTGCGCTCGGCGACCGCCATGCCGACCGCCATCGCCATGCCGTGGCCGAGCGACCCGGTCGACGCCTCGATGCCCGGATTGCCGTAGTCCGGATGGGCGCCGAGGATGCCGTGCGGGGTGCAGTACTCGTCCAGGTGCTTCTTATCGAGGACGCCGCGATCCTCCAGGATCACGTACTGCGCCATGCAGCCGTGGCCCTTGGACATCAGGAACGTGTCCTGGCCGTCCGGGCGCATCAGGCCGTGATAGCAGGCGTCGGTCAGTTCCATGCAGGAGAAGGCGCCGGCCGCATGCAGCGCGCTCACGGTCTGGGAGATGTCCAGGATCCGCTTGCGGTAGCCCATGCAGCGCTTGCGCGACTCGGCGGGATCGAAACTGTTGTGTCCGGGCTTGGCCGTCATGTGCCTTGGTCTCCGGCTATCAGGAAATGAGCGTCCAGTTGTAGTCGCCGGTGTAGCCGGCTTCCTCGAAGATCGCGACCCACTCGTGCGGGTAGCCGTGGGTATAGGCGGTCAGCACCCAGTCGAGGAAGATCTCGCGCTCCTCTTCGGTGCGGTAGCTGTCGACCTGGACGTAGGCCTTGCCGTCCCGGGTCACCCGCATGATCTCGCGAAGCGCCGCGATCAGTTGCGGCTTCTCCAGGTTATGCAGGGTGTTGAGCGAGATGACGGCGTCGAAGCTGTCGTCCGGGAACGGCAGGCTCTCCGCGCTGCCGAGGTGCAGGCGGCCGATCGCCTCCGGCTGGCAGTTCTTGAGCGCGTACTCCGAGACGTCCAGGCCGAACGCCTCCAGCCCCGGGCAGGCGATCATGAAGTCCTTGACCAGGAAGCCCTTGGCGGCGCCGATATCGAGCACGCGCATGCCCGGCTCCAGGCCGAAATGCGCGACCATGTCCCGGGCGACCGGCACCCAGCGTCCGTCGTAACGGTAGCCGCCGTAGCCGTACTCGCGCGGGCCGTCAAAATAGGTCTCGCCGTATTCCCGGCTGATGCGGATGTGCTCGTCGGTCTTGGCGTGCTCACGCGCCTTGACGTTGCGCTTCGACTTCGGCAACGCGTTCAGCAGGTTGATCTCGCGGCCCATGGGTCAGCCTCCGGTGACTTGGCGATGGACCTTGGCCAGGCCCTCGGCCAGGGGGGTATAGCGGAAATCCGGGAAGGCATGGAAGGTCGCGGACGGGTTGAACGGCCGGTAGCCGTTATGCGGCATCGGTCCGGACCGCGGCGACCCCTTGATCATGATCCGCCGTTGCACGTGGGAGGTCACCATCTCGGCGACCTCGCGGAAGGAGTGCACCTCGCCGGTGGCGCCGTTCAGCACGCCGGTCGAGCGGTGCATGACCATCCGCTTCAGCAGGTCGCCCAGATCCTCGACCAGCACGTGGTCGCGCTTCTCCTCGCCCTCGCCGAACAGGGTGATGTCCTTGCCGTCGATGGCGAGGCGCCGGAACCGGTTTGGACCGTAGCCGTTGTGCGGGTCGCTGGCGCCGTAGACCAGGGTCGGACGCAGGATGCCGACCGGAAGGCCGCTTTCGTCGAGCAGCATCCGCTCGCGCGCCAGGTGCATGACCCCGTGCAGGGCGCCGGGCTCGGCGCAGTCGTCCTCGTTCAGCGGACCGTCCTTGTCCTTGTAGACCGCGTCGGAGGAGACGTAGACCACGTGCGCCACCGGCTGCTTCTTCAGCGCCGTCACGACCGTGTTCATCATCGCGATGTTGCGCTCGAGCATCTCGCCGTTCTTGCAGGGCGCCTCGGCGGAGACCACGACCAGCACGTCCTCGGCGCGAAGCTGTTCGGCCAGAAATCCGGCGGCGTCATCGGCCAGCAGGTCGACCTGGGCGCGGCCGATCCGTTCGACCCGACCGCCGGCCGCCTCGAGGGCATCGGCCGCCGCCCCGCCGACGAAGCCGGCGCCGAGCACGACCGTGCAGGGCGGCAGGGCGGGCTTGTCGAGGCGATGGTTGAGCATGGGAACCTCCTAGATCCGGGTAACGCCGAGGGTGACGTAATCGAGACCCGCGGCCAGCGCCGCCGCCTCGTCCAGCACCCGGTAGGGGTCGAGCACGGTGGTCCCGCGCATGGCGGCGGCGATCGCCGCCGGCTCGAGCGCCTTGTACGGACTCCACGGCGTCATGATGCACAGCGCGTCGGCGCCGGCGACGGCCGCCATCGGGCCGTCTGCCGCCTCGGCCGGAACCGGCGCCGCCGAGGCCGGAACCACCGGATCGTGGACGACGACGTCGACGCCTTCGAGTTCCGCCAGCAGCGCCAGCGAGGGCGAGTTCTTGGTCGAGTGGGTGTCCTGCTTGTAGGCGAGGCCGAGCACGGCGACCCGCGCCGCGGGATTGCCGTCCAGCACCCGCGTCTTGAGCGTGCGGGCCGCCCAGCCCTTGCGCCAGACCGAGTTCTCGACCCAGGCCCTGACGATGCCGGTATCGGTCCCGTGGGCCGCGCCCAGGCGCATCACCGTCGCCAGGTCGCGCTCCAGATTGCCGCCCGCCAGGCCGAGGCCGGGGGCGAGATAGCTGTACTGGCCGATGCGGCGGTCGAGCTTCAGGGCCGGCGCGATCTCCGACCAGTCGGCGCCGACGTTCTCGCAGATCTCGGCCATGGTGTTGGCCACGCCGATGGACGCGACCAGGCACATGTTGATGGAGATCTTGGCCAGCTCCGCGCTCTCGTAGCGCATGGACAGGATCGGACAGCCGAACGCCTCCAGATAGGCGCGGAACGGCCCAGGCAGCGGCGCCGCCGGATCGGCGCAGCCGACGATGTAGCGCTCCGGCTCCAACGCGCGCTGGAGCGCGATGCCGAAAACCAGGGTCTCGACCTGATAATGCAGGGTGCAGCGCACGCCCTCGAGGGCGCGGGTGAAGCCCGGCGGCACCTGACTCAGGATGACCAGCGTCGCATCCTCGCGCAGCGCGGGGGCGACCACTGCCAGCAGCTGCTCGACGGCCGACAGGTCGCTTGCCCCGGTGTCGTCGGTCGGTACGTCCGGCGCCAGGTAGATCACGTCCGCCCTGGCCAGTTCGGTACTGTCGGCGGTCACCGTGATCCGGCCGCGGCTGGCTGCGTAGGTCGCGTCCAGATCCGGTTCGGACACCGGAAGATCGGCCCGTTCCAGCCGGTCGATCAGCTCGGCATCCGGGTCGAACAACACGGTCTCGAACCCCTTGGCGGCGGCCGCCGTCCCCGACACCAGACCGAGATGGGTCATCCCGCAATAAGCGATGACGGGCGCGCTCATGCGGTCACTCCGAACCGGTCGTAGGCCTGCCGCGCCAGGTCGCGCAGCGTGCGGTTGAGCCAGAGGTCGTTGTCGATCTCGGTGCCGTAGCCGGTCTCGCACAGGGTCTTGAAATGCGCATACTCGGCCTCCCAGGTCGGGTCGGCCTGGACCAGCGTCACCGACTCCTCCGGCGGCCGGCCGGAGGGGAGGACCCGGGTACGCTTCGTGAAGGTGCTCGGCCCCCACTTGCACAGCGATTCGATATGCGCGGTGCCGTTCTCGGCCAGCACGTCGCAGGTGAAATGGTTGCGCCAGGACAGAAGCGTCATCTCGAGCTGGATCGTCGGCCCGTTCTCGGGATCGGCGGCGATCACCACCTGGTCGAAGGCCCGGTTCTCATGGCACCGCGCCACCCGTGTCTCGAACGACCAACCGCCGGCGTCCGGCAGCCAGAACTTCAGGGTGTCCAGCAGATGCGATCCGAGGTCCGGCAGCACCCCGGCCCCCTGGTCGCGCCAGGCGCTGTCGCGGACCAGCCGCGCCGTCCCGTTGCCGTAGAACATGCGCAGGCTGTAGATCCGGCCGAGCTCGCCCGAGTGGATCAGGTCGCGCATCCGCACATAATGGGGCTCGAAACGGTGGTTGTACGCCGTGACGCAGACGGCCCCGGTGGAGCGCGCAACCTCCGACAGCTCCTCAAGCACCCAGTCGTCCTCGGCCACGAGCGGCTTCTCGACCAGCACATGCTTGCCGGCGCCGAGCAGGGTCTTCAGCAGGACCGGCTTCGGCGCGTCCGGCGTGCAGACCACGGCGGCGTCGAAGTCGTGGAAGGGGATTTCGGAGAGGTCCCGGTAGTCGGCCTCGTTCGACACCGGATCGACAACGGCGACGCAGTCCGCGCCGGCCACCGCCTTGCGCTTGTGACCCTGCACCCCGTAGCCGACGACGATCACCCGCATGTCCCGATCCCTCCCGGTACCCGTCAGTCCTGGAACCGGGCGCGGCGCTCGTAGGTCTCGATCTTCTTGAGCACCATGGCCGGCTCGACCGGGATGTTGCCGTCCATCTCGCACTCGGCCGCCGCCGCCATGGCCCCGAGGATCGAGGCGACCACCTCGTCGCCCGTCGCCTTCAGCGCCAGCGTGGCGTAGGCCAGCAGCGCGTCGCCGGAACCGACCGCGTCGATCACATGGTCGGCGAAGCTGTCGAGACCGAAGAAGGTGCGCAGTTCGCCGCCGCTCTCGCGGAACGTCATCGACCCGCGCGAGCCCAGCTTGAGGATCAGCACCCGGCACCGCGCCTCCTCGAATAGGCGGGTGCCCAGCGGGCGGATGACCGTGTCCTGGTCGCCGAGGGAGAACCGCGCCTCCTTCTCGTTCGGCGTGATCAGGTCGAAGCCGGCGAAGTCCAGGATGTTGCCCCAACGGCTCGCGACCTGGCTGTCGGCGACCTTGAATGTGCCCTCGGGGATCGCGGCCGACAGCGCGGGAATGCTCTCGCCGTTGAACAGGCCGTGGCGGAAGTCGCTGAACACCACGGCATCCGACGGAGTCTCCTTGATCGCGCGGACGATGCGCTTGGTGATCTGTTCGGAGATGCCGCGGTTGTCGAGGGTGTCGATCTTCAGCATGCGGTAGCCGCCGGCGACGATCGCGTTCTTGTTGATGGTCGGCCGGGTTTCGTCGACGATGTCGTTCAGGCGGATGCCCGACCTGGCGATGTCGTCGCGCACGAACTGCGCCAGCGCGTCCTCGCCGAGGACGGTGGTGAAGGTGACGTCGGCCCCGGCCGCCTCCAGGTGCTTGGCGACGATGCCGGCGCCGCCGACGTAGTCGCGCTTGTCCTCGTAGCGCACGCTGAGCGTCGGCGTCTTGCCGCTGGCCCCGATCATCGAGGTGATGGTCAGGGAGTCGACGATGGTGTCGCCGACCACATGGACCTTCAGGCCCTGCACCGCCTTCAGTGCGTTCTTCAGGTCGTCGAAGCTGCGCTTCTCGCCCTCGAGAAGGTTCATCAGCTTCTCGACGGCGATGTCCGGCGGGCCGGACTCGATGATCGCCGAGGACGAGTAGACGATGTCGCCCGGGGTGAAGATCACCTCGCCGCCATAGCTCTCGACGGCGGCCTTCTCCTCCGCCGTGCGCGGATGCAGGCCGCCGCGCTGGTACTCGTAGCCCTTGACGAAGTAGTCGGGCTTGATCGTCAGGATGTTCTCGATCGGCGTCGGGTTCGGATCGACGGTGACGTAGTCGACCGTCTCCAGCGCCGCCAGGTTCAGCGCCCGCAGGTCCTCCGGCACGAAGGGCCGGTGATCCGCCTTCTTCACATGGGCGTCCGCGGTCACGCCGACCACCAGCTTGGCACCCTTGGAGCGGGCATAGACCAGGTGGCGGATGTGCCCCGGATGCACCAGGTCGAAGGTGCCGTGGCACATCACGATCTTCTGCTTTCGCGGCAGATCGCCGAGCAGCTCCGCCAGTTCGGCCGCGGTCTTGATTTTGTGTTTGTAGGTGCTCTCGATCACCGCGCCGCTCCTTATGCCGTCGCGTTCTTCTTGTCGTCGCCCCCCCGGCCGTCACCGAGGTAGTCGAACCAGGTCTTGGTCGCCTGGGCGATGCTGTCGGGCGTCCACAACGGCGCCTCGCGCCAGTAGTCGAGCTGCGCCAGCATCCGGCCGACGCCCTCCTCGAACGACACCTCCTGCTTCCAGCCGAGATCGCGGGTGATCTTGGCGATGTTGGCGAAGGTGCAGTCGGGTTCGCCCGGCCGCTTGGGGATGTTGACGTGCGCGCTCTCCAGAAGCTCGACGAGCTTGGTGACCGGCTGCGGGTTGCCGGCGCCGAGGTTCCAGACCTCGCCCACCTTGTCGGTCTCGGCCGCCGCCAGGAAGGCGCGGGCGACGTCGGTGACGAACAGGAAATCGCGGCTCTGGCTGCCGTCGCCCACCACCGTGAGCGGCTGTCCGGCGATCTTCTGGCGCAGGAACACCCCGAACACCGCCCCATAGGCGCCCGAGGTACGCGACCGCGTGCCGTAGGCGTTGAAGATGCGGACGGAGTTCACCGGCAGGCCGTAGACCTGGTGCCAGTGGAACGCCGCCTGCTCGCCCTGGTATTTCGACAGGGCGTACGGATACTGCGGGCGGATCGGGTGGTCCTCGTCGGTCGGCACGTCGGCCAGGCCATAGCAGGACGAGGACGCGGCGTAGACGAACCTTTTCACGCCGGCGTTGCGCGACGCCTCCAGCACGCAGGCCGTGCCCTGGACGTTGACCGACATGTACTCCAGCGGCCGCTCGATCGACGGCACGATGTCGCCGATGCCGGCAAAATGGATGACGATCCGAGCGCCCTCGAACGCGGCGTCGTCCGGCGTGATCGAGCGGATGTCGCGGAAGTCGCGGATCAGGTCCGGGGTATCGCCGTGATGCGCGAGGTTAAGCTCGCGCCCGCCGGTCAGGTTGTCGATCGCGCGCACGCGATAGCCGCGTTGCAGCAGCAGGTCGACCATATGCGACCCGATGAACCCGGCGCCGCCGGTGACGATGGCGTAAGGCTTGTCCGCCATGGGAAGCTCCGCTGCTGAGGCCGCTCAGGTCGCGATGGTGAAGCCGGCGGCCGAGGCGTCGCCCTCGAACATCTTCACCGTCTCCAGGCTGAACTGGTCGAGGTCCTTGCCGAGCCCGCCGAGTTTGCCCAGCAGGTCGTTGGTCACCGTGATGATGTGGCAGCCCATCGCGTCGGCCTGGATGATGTTCAGAAGCTCGCGCGGGCTGGCCCAGAGCAGCTCCGCCTTCGGACGGGCTTTCAGGATCTCCAGGCACTCGGTCATCATCGGGATCGGATCCCGGCCGGTATCGGCGACGCGGCCGGCGAAGACCGAAATGATCGCCGGGGTCGCCGGGTCGAGTGCGTCGGCGATCGCCTGAACCTGGGCCGGGGTCATGATCGCCGTCACGTTCACCACCACGCCGTCCTTGGACAGAGTGGAGATCACCTCCCCCATGAACGCGCCCTTGGTGTTGGTCACCGGGATCTTGACGTTGACGTTCGGTCCCCAACTCCCGATCACCCGGGCCTGGGCGATCATCGACGCGGCGTCGTCGGCGAACACCTCGAAGGAGACCGGCTTGTCCGTGATGGCCGCGAGCACGTCGCGGGCGAAGGCGGCGTAGTCGGTCACGCCGGCCTTGCGCATCAGCGTCGGGTTGGTGGTCAGCCCCTTGATGTAGGGCCTGGCCGCCATCGTCTTCATGCCCTCGAGATCCGCACCGTCGGCGAAGATCTTGATCTTCAGGTCATCGACAGAGTTCACGCTCATGCTGTCCCTCCAGCGGATCCCGACGCTGTGACGCGCCGGCTCAGGTGTGACGCGGCTTCGCGCCGGTTGGTCTACGACGCGCGCTCCCGCGCCAGGATCAGTCGGGCCGCTTCCGCCACGTCGGCCACGGTGAAATCCGGGATCTCCCGTTCCGGCTCGGTGTAGCCGCGGTCGATCAGGATCGTCCTGCAGCCCGCCGCCCTGCCGGCTCCGACGTCGCGCCAGCGATCACCGATCATGTAACTCGTTGCGAGATCGAGGTCGAGGTCACGCGCGGCCCGCAACAGCATTCCGGGCGCCGGCTTGCGACAATCGCAGCCTTCTCCCGAGTCGTGGGGGCAGATCCGCACATCGTCGAGCGGCATTTCCGCCCGCAGCCGGTCGTGCATCGCCGTCATCGTGGCCGAATCGACGTTCCCGCGGGCCAGTTCGGGCTGGTTCGTCGTCAGCACCGTCACGAATCCGGCCGCCTTCAGCGACCGTACCGCGCCCGGCGCCTCGGGCAGGATCTCGAACGCATCGAGGGTCAGCGCGGCATAGGGCTTGCCGTTGCGGACCTCCGTGCGCACCAGAACGCCGTCGCGGTCCAGGAACACGGCTCTGCGCGGCACGCTCACCATCCGGCTCTCCGGATCCCGGCCCTCATGCGCGGGCGAGACCCTCCCACTTGTTGGCCTTGGCCATCAGGTCCGGATGGCACACCAGACCGTGCCAGACCACCGCCTGGAAGGCCTCCGAATGCGGGGTGATGTGGTTCGCGTCGACGACCGGCACCACCATGACGTGGTCGCCGACCTGCTTGGTGTAGCCGCCGTCGCGGCCGACCACGCCGAGAATCGTCAGGCCATGCTCCCGGGCGTATTCCAGCGCCAGAACCAAGTTCGGGCTCACGTTCTTCTCGCGCGAGCCGCCGCCCACCGAGAACACCAGCACCGCGTCGTTCTCGTTCGCCTTGGAGACTTCGAGCCAGCCGGCGAACACGCTCTCCCATCCCTCGTCATTGGTGCGGGCGGTGAGTTCGGCGACATTGTCGGTCGGCGCGTAGGCCTCGATCGCGCAGAGCTTGCGGAAATCGTTCACCGCGTGGCCGCAGTTCGCCGCCGAGCCGCCGACCCCGAGGATGAACAGCCGGCCACCGCGGGCGCGCAGGTCGACCAGCGCCTTGACCATCGCCTCCATCTCGGCGGTGTCGAGGCTGCGGCAGATCTCCGCCGCCTGGGCGAGATAGGTCTCGGCGTGCGACATCGCGCGATCCTCCCTGAAACGGCGCGCCTTACGCGGCCGTCAGCTTCTGCATGGTCTTGACGTTGAAGTACCTGTCGTCGGTCATCGAGTTCGGCAGCTTGCCGTCCCGGAACGCCTTGACCAGGCCGCGGACCGCGTCCTCGACCGTCAGCTTCGGCTCGAATCCGAGGGTGTTGCGGATCTTGTCGGAGTTGACGTGGTAGGAGCGGATATCGTCGGTCGGCGTCGTGACGATGTCGATCGGCGCCTTCTCCGGCATCTCCTCCTCGACGACCTTCTTCACCACGTTGGCGATCTCGCTGATCGCCATGTTCTGGTAGCCGGCGTTGAAGGTGCCGCCGTTGATCTTGTCGGCGTCGTAGCTCAGCAGCTCGACATAGAGCCGGCTGACGTCCTCGACATGGATGTTCGGGCGCAGCTGGCTGCCGCCGAACACGGTGATCTTGCCGTTGTTGACCGCGTGGTTGGTCAGGATGTTGACCGACAGATCCAGACGCATGCGCGGGGCGTAGCCGCAGACCGTCGCCGGGCGGATGGTGACGGCGACGAAGTCGTCGTCGTTGTGCTTCCACAGCAGCGGCTCGCACATGCCCTTGAACTTGTTGTAGTCGGTCAGCGGGACCAGCGGGTGGTCCTCGGTGACGTCCGGCGCGTCGGAGACGCCGTAGACCGAGGAGGTCGAGGCGTAGACGAAGCGCTTCACGCCGGCTTTCTTGGCGGCGACGACCATCGGCTCGAAGCAGTCGAAGTTGATCGACTTCGACAGGTTCGGGTCGAGGATGAAGGACGGGTCGTTGGAGATGCACGCGAGGTGGATCACCGCGTCGCAGCCGGCGACGGCCCGGGCGAAGGCGTCGGTGTCGCGCAGGTCGCCCTTGATCGAGTGGAGCTTCGGGTTCGACAGCGGCAGGTTGTCGTCGCCGAAATACTGGATGTCGAAGACGACGACCTCGTAGCCGGCGTCGAGCAGCTTCGGCGTCAGCATGGAGCCGACATAACCGGCCCCGCCGGTCACGAGAACGCGCTTGATGGTCTGATCGGTCATGGGTCGTTCCTGCCTGGCCTTGGCTGAGACTGTCGCGGTGCGGCGCCGACGCGGCGGCCGCGCGAAGTTGCGCGCGGTATAGCCGAGATGACCCAGTGCAGCAAGGACGTGGACGGCCCGGATGTCAGCGGCACGGACACCGGCGTCACGCCCCCGCGCGCCAGGCGGCCATGGCGGCCGGCGGCAGCACCGGCGCCGGGTCGATGCCGAGCGCCGCGAACGCCGCCGCCTGGTCGCGCACCAGCGACTCGGGCAGGCGCAGCCGGTCGCCTTCTAGGGCCGCCATCAGGAATCGGGTGGCGTCGAGGATCTCGGCCTCGGAGTTCTCGCGGAAGTACAACCCGTCGGGCTCGACATGTTCGGTCTGGATCGCCTGGGCGTAACGCCGGCACTGTGCCTCCAGCGGCACCCGGCCGCCCGTCGCGTCGATCAACGCCTTCGGCAGGTACAGGGTGTTCGGCGTCGCCACCACATGCGCCAGCGTGATCCAGTTGGTGAACAGCACGGGCCGGCCGAACAGCAGCGGCACGAACGACATGCCGGAGGCCGAACCGATGTGGAACCGGCAGGCAGCGGCCAGGGCGATGTCGGTACGGGCGTCGCGGGCGGGCGAATGCGCGTAGTCGATGACGTTGTCGCGCGGCCGCATCACCGTCATCGCCGGATCGCCGAGCCGGACGACGATGCCGCCGGCGGCGATCACCGCGTCGATCGCCGCGTCGTAGCGCTCGATCGTTCCGTCGCGCTGGCCGTCGGCGTAGCTCGGGCCGCGGTAGCCGCTGTCGCGCACGTGCAGGGTCACGAGGAAGCGCGCCGGATCGCCGCCCTGGTCGGTGAGGAATCGCCGCGCCTCGGCCCGCAGGGCCGCGACCTCCGTGGACGCCACGGGGCCGCGTTCGATCCAGCGCGCCGCCGCCCAGGACATGACCCCGGTCGCAGACCTGGTGGCACCGATCGACCGTTGAAACCCGCGCCGGTCGGCCACCGGCACCAGGGCGTCTGCCATGGCGTTGAGCGTCATCGGAGCCGGCGAGGAGGGTTCGGGCGGCCGCACCGGCGACGTGTCGGGACCGAAATCGGCGGTCAGCGCCCGGGCCAGCCACGGGTTGGCCGTCGCGCCCTCGGTGACGGTCAGCACCAGATCGTCGCCCCGAAGATCGCGCAGCAGATCGGCCATCGCCCGGGCGACGACCATGTGGCCGATGGCGCGGAAGAAGTTCGGACTGAAGCGGACCGACGGCGCCGCCGCCAGCGCCGCCCGGTCGATCTCCGCGATGATCCGCCGCAGCGCCAGCACATCCCGCGGCCGGGCGAGCACGTGGACGAGCTTGGCGGCCCGGTCGAGCAGGACCCGAGCCGGCGCGGCGCCGTCGGCCGGCCACCGCGCCGCGGCCGCGACCGGGTCGTCCGCGCGCAGCAGTCGCTCGGCCGCGGCCAGGATGACGAGGCGCTGCGACCGGGGCCGACCATAGCGCGCTGCCACCTCGAGCACCGATGCCGCCTGGCCGGAGACCGCCGACAGGAACGCGACGAAGCCGAACTGCTCCGGGTCGGCGCAGACCAGGGTCCAGCGTTCGAGCGGCGGTTCCTCGTCGGGCCGGATGCCGTGGCGGATCAGGATCGCCGCGCAGACCGACGGGCCGTCATCCCTGTCCAGGTGGTGCAGCACCAACGCGCGAACCGCCCGGCGTCGGGCGGCAGGGTCGTCGAGTCCCCGCAGCAGCCGGCGGACGGCCGCGGCGTTGCGGCGATAGCCCGCTTCGGCCGGTGTCTCGTCGGTGGCGCCGGGCAGCGCCCCGTGCCGGCACGTCACGTGAAGCTGTCCACTCCCTCGATCGGCGGCAGCATCGCCCGGTCGATGGACTGCGGCGACCGCTCGAGGGCGGCGTTCAGCAGCAGCAGTTCCTCCGCCGCCTGGACGCCCGCCTCGTCCTCGACGACCAGCGTCTCGTAGATGAAGTGCATCGATCCGCCGGCGGCCAGCAGTTGGTCGAACACCTCGCGCCGCTTCTGCGGCGTCTCCGGCAGCATGAACAGACTGCACATGACGATACCCTCGATCTGATCGAGGTCGCGCAGCATGGCGTAGAGCTGCAGGTAGCAGCCGTCGAAGAAGTACTCGCCGCGCGACAGGCGGAACACCTTGCCCTTGGAGCGGACGTAGTCGCGCATGATCAGGTTCTGCGACGTCGCCGGGATGCGCAGTCCCTTGAAGGACTGGTGGGTGACGTAGCCCTGCAGGCCTTCCCTGTTAGCCATCGAAGCCCTCCGGCTCCTGGTAGTTCATGCCGACCCGGCTCAGCACCTTCGGCGTGATCGGCGAATAGAACCGTCCGAGACACTTCTCCTCGCTGGTGTAGGGCGTGAACAGGCCGGTCAGTCGGCAGTTCAGCGACCAGCGGGTCTCGTCGGTGACGTTCATGATGTTGCCGTGCAGCAGCAGGGGCGAGAACACCAGCACCTTGCCATAGGGGACGGAGACCCAGTGGAAGTCGTCCTTGAACTCCTCGAACAGGTCGAAATCGCGCCCGCCGTTCGGCAGGTTGCTCATCTTGCCGCGCACCGTCCGGTTGATCTCCGGTGCGAGGATGAACATCGCCTTGGTGTCGTAGACGTCGACCAGGGGCATCCACTGCACCACCTCGAACGGCGTCTCGGCCGACCACGGATCCGCGTGCACCGGCAGGACGGAGGTCGGGTCGTTCGGCATCTGGATCGACAGGTTGACCTTGTTCTGCATCGCCAGCTCGTTGCCGACGATCGCGTCGACGGTCGAACGGGCCAGCGACAGGTAGGTCGGCCGCGCCCAGGCGCGGTTGTTGAGCTGCTGAAACACGTGCAGCCGCAGGGCGTTGACGTCCTCGACCGCCACCCGCTCGTGCACCGTATTCAGGAAATCGCCGTCATCCTCCGGCAGGTCGCAGCCGATATGGCCGCAGGCGAACCTGACGAACTCGTGACGGAACGCGTCCAGCCGTTCCCGGTCATCGACGTCGACGACCACGTAGCCCTGGTCCAGGAATTCGCGGGACAGGGCGCTCTCCCGCGCGTCGGTAAAGCTCTCGATCAAGGCCATCGCCGGTCTCCATAAAGGTCCGCTGCACGGGACTTAATGCCTCCGGACCCGCCGGCCAAGGGGTCAGTTCCCGCCAAACGGCTTTGCGCCGTTGCGGCGAACCCGCTCCACCGCCGACGTGACCACCGCGTCCCATCCCGCCTCTCCCTGACGCAGGATCGTCAGGGACGGGTACCAGGGCACCGCCTCCCCCTCCGCGAACCAGAACCACAGCGGGTCGCGCTGCATCAGGATCAGCCCCGGCACCCCGAGCGCGCCGGCGAGATGGGCGGCGACGCTGGAGATGGTGACGACCCGGTCGTAGGCGGCGATCTGGGCCGCCAGATCGTCGAGCCCGTCGCGCAGGTCGGTGGCCGGATTGTCGAACGGCGCCGGCAGCCCGGCAGCGCGGGCCTCGGCGATCTCCTCGGGATCGGGATCGTATTGCAGGCTGACCACCGTGCCGCCGAGCGCGTCGAGCAGCGGTGCCAGCAGCGGCAGCGGAACAGACTTGCGCCCGCCGGTACGCCGATTGCCGCTACGCCAGGCGAGGCCCGTATACGGGGCCGGCCCGAGAGCGGCCAGTCGGTCCCGCCAGTACGCGACGCGCCCAGGATCCGGCACGAGGTAGGGGACGGCCGGCGCATATCCCTGGGTTCCCGGGCCGACCAGCACCGGCAGGCGGGGCAGCGCGCTCTGCGCCGCCGCTCCCCGCGCGAGGACGGGCGCCGGTGGATCGGTCCGCGCGGTCACGAGGACGTCGGGGAACGATCGCTGGAAGAGCGGAACCAGACGCGGGTCGGCCTCCAGCACGGCGGCACCGCCGGCCCGGCGCACCGCCGCCGGCACCAGACCGGCGAACAGGATCTCGTCGCCGACTCCGAACTGCGCCGTCAGGGCCAGGTGACCTCCCGCCACCGCGCCCCCCTGCCACAACGGCGCGGGGATCAGCCGCGAGCGGGCATCCGGATCGGGGTCGCGCCAGCGGGCATCGTAATCGGCATAGCCGGACCAGTCGCGCCGGGCCAGCCGCAACCATCCCCGCGCGTATCGCGCCCGCGCCTCGTCGGGCGCGCGGCGCAAAATGTCGTCGATCCTGGCCTCGGCCCGGTCCCGCTCGCCGAGTTCGATCTCGGCCAGCGCCAGGTTCACCGCCGCGTCGGTATCCGCCGGGTCGAGCGCCGCCGCCCGGGCGAACAGCGCGCGGGCGACGTCGGCCCGGCCGCGCTTCTGCAACCGCGCCCCCATCACCTTGGCGGCGAGGAGGTGATTCGGATTGGCGCAGGCGAGCCAGGACCAGCGCGGATCGTCGAGGCCGCCGGCGGCCGCGGTCGCGAGATCGAGCGCCGCCACGCCGTCGGGCGCCAGAATCATCGCCCGGCGCAGCGCCGACCGCGGCTCCCCGCCGGCCTTGATCCGGGCCCGGGCCACGTTCGCCCACGCCCTCGCCTCGCCGGGCCGGAGCCGGGCGACCTGCGCCAGCGCAGCCGTCGCGCCCTCCCAGTCGCCGGCGGCGATCGCCGTGCGGGCCCGCCCTTCCAGCGCGGCGAGGCCGCCGCTCATCCCGCCGGCGGCAGCGTTCCGTCGGCCGCCCGCTCGGGAGGTGCGCCCGGGAATCCGTCGGCTTCGGCGGTCGAAGCGAACCGCGGCAACCGCCCGGCCGCCACCCGCTCGATCAGCTCTAGATGCTGGGGCAGGCAGACGGTCTCGAGATCGTAGGTCCTGACCGCGAAATCGCGGGCCGCTGCGCCGAGCCGAGCCCGGCGGTCGGGATCGTCGAGCAGCTCGCAGATCTTGGCGCACAGCGCCTCGTGGTCGAAGAAGTCGACCAGCACGCCGGTCTCGTCGTCGAAGATCGCCTCCTCGAGCGGCGGCGTGTTGGAGGCGACGATGGTGCAGCCGACCGACATGGACTCGAGCAGCGACCAGGACAGGACGAAGGGGAAGGTCAGGTACATGTGGACCCGACTGACCTGCAGAAGCTGGAGGTAGTGGGAATACGGCACGCGGCCGACGAAATGGACCCGGTCGGGATCGAAGGCGACCTCGGCCTGCATCTTCTCGCGCCAGTTGGGATAGTCGCCGGGCTTGGAGCCGTAGCTGGTTTCGTCTCCGCCGACGACGACGACATGGGCGTTCGGACGCTGCTTCTGGATCAGCGGCAGCGCCTTCATGAACACGTCGAACCCCCGGTAGCGTTCGAGGTTGCGCGAGAGGTACGTCACCACCTCGTCGTCGCGGGTCAGCACGGTGCCGTCCGGAAGCGGGCACTTCACCGCCGGATCGGGGACGCAGATGTCGGTGCGCACGCCATCATGGATGATCGAGGTGCGCGGCTGGTAGGCGAGCGGAAGCTGGCGCCACTGGAAGCGGGTCGGCGTCACGTTCCAGTCGGCCGACTCCATCGACATCAGCAGATGGATGTTGCGCATGCGGGTCCGGCACAACCGGTCGATGTCAACCTCCTCGCCGCCGAACCCCACATCGGCGCCGGTGCCGTGGTAGTAGTACTCCGCGAAGTTCAGGACCGGCACGTCCGGATAGACGTCCTTGAGGAACAGCGACTCGCCCCAACCGGAATGGGCGCAGATGATGTCGGGGACGAACCCCTCGTCCTTCAGCTTCAGGCAGGACCGCACGACCGCCTGGCCGTACAGCAGCTGTTCGTCGAGGTTGCGGACGTAGCGGTGCGAATCGTTCCGCGGCTCTCGCTGCAGTTCGTAGCGGACCTTCCGCACACCGGGAATCTCCAGCTTCTGCCGTCGGGTGACGAACACGACCTCGTTTTTCGGATCCTCGGCGAAGTGTTTGACGAGGTGCGCGTACTGCGCCGGCATGTTCTGGTGAACAAACAAGAATCGCACGTCGCGCGCTCCGCCGTCTCTGGACTATCGCGGGTCTGATTACAGCGTCGCCCAGGCGGATGCAAACGGCAGAGCGCCGGACGGCCTCGTTGCGCCGTTCAGGTCCGCCGGGCGTCACGCCACCGTTCGAGACTGGCGGCGACACGCGGCATGATGTCGGACCAGCTCTCGGCATGTCCCCGGCGCTCCAGCGTCAGCGACGGATACCAGCCGGTTGTGCTCCCACTCTGTCCCCATCGCCAGTCGGCGACCCCGTGCAGCAGAACCCAGCAGGGCTTGTCGAGCGCGCCCGCGACATGCGCGACGGCGCTGTCGATGGAGATCACGAGATCGAGCTGATCGATCAGCCCGGCGGTGTCGGCGAAATCGTCGATGTGAGCGGACAGATCGACGATGCGCGGGTCCTCGGCGCAGTGCTCCGCTCCGGGACCGACCTGAAGCGAATAGAAATCGATGCCGTCCACGTCGAGCAGGCTCGACATCACCTCGTAGGGGCAGCTGCGCTGAAGGTCCCGCCGATGCTTCGGGTTGCCGGCCCAGCACAGACCGACCCTGGGCCGGCCGGAGGTCACGGGGAGCCGGTGGGGATGCGCCGGCGGCTCCAGATAGCGACCCGGCGCCGGGAGCGCGTCGGGGCGCGTCGCGAAACGGTACGGCAGGCTCATCATCATCTCGGCCGCGTCGACCAGACCGACACGCATCCTGGTCACGGCGCGCGTCACCCCCGCCGCGGTGGCCAGCAGCCGGGCGAGCGGATCCGTGCAGTAGACCACGACGTCGACACCGGCGCGGTCGAGATCCATCGCGTAGCGCACGAACTGGATCGCGTCGCCGGCCCCCTGCTCCATCACGCAGACCAGGGTTCGGACCGAGGCCGGGTCGCCATCCCATGTCGGCACGTCGTACTGCGAGAGGGCGGCCAGCGCCTTGCGGCGCGACCACCGTCGCTCATAGAACGCGAAGCCGCGCGCGTAGTCGCCGAGGGTCAGCATCTGCAGCGCGACGGCGGTGTCGATCTCCGGATCGTCCGGACGCACGATCTGCGCCTTGCGGAACAGGTCGAGCGCTTTCGCGTGGGAGCCGCGCATGCGCGTCGCGTTTCCCCGGTTGATGAGCAGGTCCGCGGCGCCCGGCTCGATCATGGCGGCGATCTTCATCGCCTGATGGGCACCGACGAAGTTTCCGCACCGGGCCTCGAGCAGGCCGTATTGGTTCCAGCCGCGGGCATCCAGCGGGCGTGCGGCGATCACCTTTCTCGCCCAGACCCGGGCAATGTCGAGCTTGCCGTTCTCGATCAGACTGGGGATCAGCCTGAGCGCCTGTTCGTAGTCGATTTGGTCGAGGGAGCGGTCGCTCATACCGGAACAATCCTACCTGGCGATCTCGCGATCCCAGTAAGCGACAACATCCGCCTCCATGCGCTCCAGGGTGTATTCGGATCCCGTCGCCAGCGCGTGCCGCACCAGTTCGGTCCCGCCGTCGGCATCGAAGGCGTCGATACCGGCCGCCAGGCCGTCCGCCGCGGCGAACCAGTCCTCGGCGTCGCACCAGATGCCGTTCTCCGGCGTCGCATAGGAGCGTCCGCCATCTCCCCGGAAGCCGACGACGATGCAGCCGCTGGCCATCGCCTCGATCGGCGGCAGGCCGAACCCCTCGAGGCGGCTCATCGCCAGGAAGACCGCGCTCTCGCCGAGAATCTCCGCGGTCTGCGCCTCGGTCATGCCATCGATCACGACGACCGGGACATCGGCCAGCCGCGGATGCGTCCGCTGAAAGGTTTCGATGATGAAATTGGCCTCGATTCGCATCTTCCGCGGCATGACCGCGATCTGACGCTTCTTCGTCAGCGGCCGGAACACCGAATGATCGATGCCGTTATGGATGATCGGGACCTCCGCCAGGCCGAAGGTGCGGGTAATGTAGTCGGCGATCACCTCGCTGCAGCAGAACACACCGTCCAGCTTGCGGTCCTCGAACGTCTTTCGCGGACCGAGCCCGTGGTACAGATAGAAGTGGTTCTGGCAGAACATCACGCGGCGGACCTTGTACGGCTCCAACCGCTTGAGGAGGTCGCCCCACGGCTCGGGGACGACGAAGATGTCGCTGGCCTTCATGCGAAAGTTCGGTCCGAGGACATCCATGGGGATGTCGGCGTCGAAAAACGAGTCCCGGTTGTTGTCGACCAGGACGATCCGCGCGTCGAAACCGTTGCGGTTGAGCATCACGACATGGTGATGCGCGATTCGCACACCGCCGAGCGGATAGCCGAAATGCTTCGACAGATACAGGATCCGTCGGCGTCCGCGGCCCTGCGCGGCGCCCGTCTGGGAGTCGGTCGTGGACATCACGCGATCAGGGCTCTCGCAGGGCTCTCTGGAAGCTGCGGATCAGCGGATCCAGCAGATAGGTCAGCAGGGTCCGTTCGCCGACTCCCAGCATGGCGAGCGCCGGCATGCCCGACACCAGCTGCTGATCCTCGAGAATGTGCTCCAGCGACGTCTTATCCAGGCGGATATCCACGCGGTAGAACGACGCGCCTTTCCCCGACTCGATCACGTCGGGTGACACCTGAATCAGTTCGCCTTCCACCGGATGGGTGAAGCGCTGGCTGAACGCGGTCAGGCGCACCGTGACCTTGAGGTTGCCCAGGCCCGCGTTGAGGGCGTCGATGTCGGTCGGCTTGACCCGGGCGACGACAACCAGATCCTCGTCGTCGGGCACGATCTCCATCAGCACCTGACCGGCGCCGATCACCGCCCCTTCGGTGTTGATCGCCAGGCGCACGACCCTGCCCGAGACCGGGGCCCTGATGTCGAGTTGGCTGAACATCTTCTCGGTCACCGGGAGCTGCTGGCCGGCCTCGCGGACCTGCCGACCGATCATGTCCAGCTGGCCCAGGACTTCGGCCTGGAACCTGCGCTCCGACTGGAGGATCCGCAGTTCGTACTCGCCGAGCCGCTGGCGCTGGGTGGCGATATCCCCCACCAGAGCGCTGCGCGACCCCATCAGGCTCGCCCGTCCCCGCTCCAGCTGGCGCAGCCGGGGAAGCCGCTCGAGGCCCTTCTCGTAGAGCTCGCGAACGCTTTCCAGCTCGTCGTTGATGAGGCGGACCTCCTCGTCGAGGGTGGCCAGCCGCTCCTCGGAGGCACGGATCTTGGTGTGGGTCTGCTCCATCAGCTCGCGCACGAGTTGGGTCTCGCCTCTGCGCGCTGCCTGCCGGGACTCCAACAGGGCCTGCTCGGACTCGATCATGTCGGCGATGTCGGGATCGGTCGCCCGGTCCAGGACCTCCGGCGGCAGGGTGATGCTGTCCTCGCCGTCACGCTCCGCCTGCAGACGGGCCTGGGTGACCAGCCCGCCGAAATAGCGTTTGCGCAGGATGTCGCGCTCGGCGATGCCGCGCGTCTCGTCGAGCACGATCAGCTTGTCGCCCTTGTTCACGTGCTGGCCTTCGCGCACCAGCAGGCTCTTCACCACGCCGCCGCTCGGATGCTGAATGACACGAGGCTCGCGGTCGACGCGGATCGTCCCCGGCGCCATGACCGAACTGGCCAGCGGCGCGAAGGCGGAGAAAACGCCGAACACGCCGAAGAACAGGAACATGATCGAATAACCGAGGGTCATTCCGCTGCGCCACCTGGGAACAGCGGCGGCCGCGATCTTCTCGTACGGATCCAGTTCGATCAGTCCGGCCCTACCGGCCGCCGCACCTTGCTCGACGATGCTCATCAGGTTCTCCCGGCGATCTTCGGTTCCTGATCCTGATCGCGGGCGGCGACCTGGGGCTTCGTCGGAACCGGGGCGATGACGGCGTCACGCGGCGCGAACTTCTGCACCACGCCGTCGCGCAGCACCAGCACTTTGTCGACGTGCTGGAGCACGTTGATCCGGTGGGCGATCAGGAAGACGCTCGTCCCCTGGGCCTTCATCGCGTGGAGGGTGTTCTTCAGCGCCTCTTCGCCCTCGCTGTCGAGGTTCGAGTTCGGTTCGTCCAGGATGAGGATCAGCGGGTCGCGATACAGGGCGCGGGCCAGGGCGATGCGCTGGCGCTGGCCGCCCGACATCAGCGAGCCGGCATCGCCCACCTGGGTGTCGTACTCCTTGGGGAAATGCTGGATGATCTCGTGCAGGCCGGCAAGCTTGGCTGCCCGGATGATCGCCTCGGCGTCCGGGTTCTCGTCCAGCCGGCTGATATTGTCGCGGATGGAGCCGTCGAACAGCTCGACGTTCTGGGGCAGATAGCCGAAATACCGTCCGAGATCCTCCGCCGGCCACGCGTAGACGTCGGTCCCGTCGAGCCGCACCGCGCCCGAGGTCGGCTGGACGAGCCCGACCATGATCGAGGCCAGGGTCGTCTTGCCGGCGCCGGACGGACCGATCACGCCGATGATCTCGCCGGGCGACATCTCGAACGACACGTTGGACAGGATCGGCCGGTTAAACCCCTTGAGATCGTAGGTCACCCCCTCGACCGTGAGGTGGCCGCTCGGCCGGGGCGGCACGATGGTCAGACGCGGCTTCTCGTCGGTCGCCTGCAGCGCCGCTTCGACCGACCTGTAGGCGTCGCGGGCATCCAGCAGGCTGCGGTAGCTGCCGATCAGGGACTCGAGCGGCATCAGCGCGCGGCCGACGAGGATGACCGCGCCCATGATGACGCCGGGCGACATGGTGCTGCCCGGCTGGATCATCTGCAGGACCGCCACCGTCATGATGCCGATCTGCACCACCATGCGGCCCCACTTCGTGATCGCGCTGATGATCGCCGACCGGCGGGAGGCGATGCTGAGGAAGTGGCGATACTCCTCGGTGTCCGCATGCCAGCGCCGCACGATCGTCGGCGTCATGCCCATGGACTCCACGACCTCGGCGTTGCGCGCCGCCACCGACGCGAGCTTGCTCGCCGGCCCGGCGGAACGGATGGCCTTGGCCATCGGCTCCTTGGACCAGCGGTCGTTGATGATCGCGCAGGTGAACAGGAACACCGCACCGACGAGGGCGACGACGCCGACCCAGAAATTCAGCAGGAAGAGGACCGCGACGAAGAGCGGGATCCAGGGGATGTCGAGGACGTTGAAGATCGACTGGCTCGTCAGGAAGGTCTTCACCTGCTCGAACTGCCCCAGCACATGGGCGGACCGCGCGACACCGCGACTCATCGAGCGCGCGATGGAGAGGTCGAGCAGGCGGGCCGACAGCTTGCGGTCGAGATAATTGCCGACCTCGATCAGCGTGAAGGAGCGGGCGATATCGACGCCGGCCTGCACGCCGAACGCCATCACCGCCATGAAGAACAGCATGCCCAGCGTGGCCGTGCTGTAGCTGGACAGCACCTTGTCGAACACGGTGAACATATAGATCGGCAACGTCAGGATCATGGAGTTGACCACGAAACTGAACGAGAAGATGGCCACGAAGGCGCCGCGACAGGACCGGAAGGCCTCTCCCAGGGCGTCTTTGGAAGCCACATGTTTGCGGATGCCGCTCATCTCTGTATCCATCTTTCGGGTATCGTGGGCCCGCCGACGCTCGGCCTCGGGAGAATTTGACCACCCGCCGGTGATCCGCTAAAGCGAGGCATCCTCAGCCTTCTCAATGTGACCTCTATGTCAAAGCAAGACCAGCGCGACACGCAGTTTCGGGTCTTCGTCGGCTACGACACACGCGAGGACATCGCCTACCAAGTCTGCCGCTCCTCGATGCTGCGCCACACGGCGCTCGGGCTCCATATTGAACCGATCGTGCAAGAAAAGCTGCGCTCTCAAGGTCTGTTCTGGCGTGAACGGGATCCGCTGGCGTCGACGGAGTTCACATACACGCGGTTTCTTACACCCTACCTTGCCGGCTATCAAGGATGGGCGCTGTTCTGCGATTGCGATTTTCTGTGGCTCGCCGATATCGCGCAACTGTTTGAGATCATGGACCCTTCGAAGGCGGTGATGTGTGTGCATCACGACCATCGCCCCGCCGAGGGGACCAAGATGGACGGCGCCGTCCAGACCAGCTACCCGCGCAAGAACTGGTCGAGCCTGATGCTGATCAACTGCGGCCATGCCGCCACCCGCCGCCTGACCCCGGAGATCGTCAACTCCGAATCGGGCGCCTACCTGCACCGCCTGCAGTGGGCCGACGACAGCGAGATCGGCGAAGTGCCGTCCACCTGGAACTGGCTCGAGGGTAGCATGCCCAAGCCGGCGACCGGCACCCCGAACGCCGTCCACTACACCCGCGGCGGTCCCTGGTTCGAGAACTGGCAGAACGTCGACTACGCCGACCTTTGGATCGCCGAGCGGGATCGCTACCTGGCCGAGCGCGACGCCGCGGCGGCTTCGTCTTAACCCCCTTGTCCCCTTTCAAGAACGCCGGAGTGCATCCATGAAGAAGGCCCTGATTATCGGCGGCGGATTCGCCGGCTGCGCCGCAGCACACCAGATGTCGCTGATCGGCGGCTGGGAGATCGACCTGGTGGAGCGCGCACCGTTTCTTGGCGGCGGCGTGAAGACCCACTGGCGCGGCGGCCATCCGTTCACCTTCGGCCCGCGGCACTTCCTGACGCCGATGCCGGAACTGTTTGACTATCTCAACGCCATCGTGCCGATGCGCAAGCTCGACCACGAGTTCATCACCTATATCGAGGCCGACCGGAACTACTACACCTTCCCGATCCACAGGGACGACATCCCGCGCATGCCGGAGCGCGAGGACATCGAGCGCGAGATCACCGAGGCCCAGGAACTCAAGGGCTGGAACAACGCCAAGAACTTCGAGGAGTACTGGATCTCGTCGATCGGCAAGACACTCTACGGCAAGATGGTCGACAAGTACTCGCGCAAGATGTGGCAGGTCGAGAGCAACGCCATGCTCGACGACTTCGGCTGGTCGCCGAAGGGCGTCGCGATCAAGGAAGGACCGCGCGAGGGCTGGGACACCGCGATCAGCGCCTACCCGCTGGCGCCGGACGGATACGACCACTACTTCGACGTCGCCACCGCCGAGGTGAACGTCAAGCTGAAGACCGAGATCGAGGCGTTCGACATCCCCAACAAGCGGGTGCAGATCGCCGGCGACTGGCACAGCTACGACGTGATCATCAACACGGTCTCGCCGGACATGCTGCTGAACTACGCCTATGGCGAGCTGCCCTATGTCGGCCGCGAGTTCATGACCATCGTGCTGCCGGTCGAACACGCCTTCCCGGACAAGGTCTACTTCACCTACTACGCCGGCGACGAGCCCTACACCCGGATCGTCGAGTACAAGAAGTTCACCCAGCACAAGTCGCCGTCGACCCTGCTCGGGATCGAGATCCCGAGCCACAAGAACAAGCTCTACCCGCTGCCGATCAAGAAGCACATTCAGAACGCCTACCGCTATTTCGACGACCTGCCCAAGGGCGTGGTCTCGATGGGCCGGGCCGGCAGCTACAAGTACATCGATATCGACGACATCATCTGGCAGGCGATGAAGATGGCCGAGCAGTTGAAGGACGGCGATCTCGACCATCCGGTGCCGGTCTACGGCGCCGACCAGTCGGCACCGAACCTGCTGACCAAGACCATGGTCGACGAGGGCGTCGTCCCCGACGGCGTCGGTTAAGGGGAGCGGTCGCGGCGAGCGGCCGAAGAGACCGCGCGGCTGAAAGGCGACCGGCCTTTCAGCCCGTCGACCAGTCGCGCCGGATGTCGTCCGCCAGGGCGGCCAGCGCCGTCTCCCACCTGTCCGGCCGCGGCGCCCAGGAGAACCGGACGCCGGGAAGCCAGTGCGACCGGTCGCCCTGGTGGGGGTAGCGGAAATCGTCCTGCAGCGCCCGCAGCGGCACATAGGCTGGCGTGCCGACGCCGTTGGCGATCGACACGGTCGAGTTGGCGATCGACACGACGGCGTCCAGGGACCGGACCAGCGCCGCCAGGCCGCCGATATCGTCGGTCGTGTCCACCTTCGGGTCGGCGTTCAACTTGATCCCGAACCGCTCGACCGTGCGGCGGAAGTCCGCCTCCTCGGGCGCGTACTGAAGCGAGATGATCTTCGTGTCCGGTAGCATGAAGATCGGCCCCCAGCAGTCCAGTGGCGCCTCGAAGGAACGGGTCATCGCCGCCGGCTTGATGCTGCGCCAGGAGATGCCCACCAGGCGCTTGCCGGGGAACCGTCGCGTGTAGCGTTCGCGCAGGGCGGCGGCCAGATCGGTGTTCACGGCAAGGTAGTCTGAGCGTGGCGGGTGGTCCGCCTGCAGGGCAATCAGATGGCCGAGGGGTAGCTGCAGGTCGGCCGTGGCGGCCACCGCTTCGGTCGCCGGTTCCTCCCGCGCCATGACCTCGATCCAGGGGAACGTGCGGCTCAGCAGCGCGACGAGCTTGCCCGAAACCTCGAGAACCACCCGCCCGGCGCGCCCGCGAATTCCTTCGAGAAACTGGGCGAACCAGACCTCGTCGCCGATGCCCTGCTCGCCCCAGATGAACACGGTGGCGTCCGGGACCGGCGAGAGATCCCAGACCGGCTGCGGCAGGGACGGTTCGGGGTGAAGCCGGCGGGCCGACGAGAAGTCCTCGATCCGGAAACGCTGGAGAAAGTCGACGGCACCGCGCCGGCGGTCGCCATCCTGCAGTTCCAGACAGGCGCGGTAGTAGGTTGCCTGCGGGTGGCCGGGTTCGAGGCGAAGCAGCGCGTCGAAGTGGTCCCGCGCCGCCGTGTAGTCGCCGGCATAGCGCGCGATCAGGCCGGCATTGAGCAGAACGCTGCCGGTATCGGGCGCCATGGCGCGCGCCCGACGGATCCAGGTCTCCGCCGCCTCGAAATCCAGGGCGAACTGTTCCGCAGTGGCGATGTTCAGGGTCGTTCCGACATTCTGTGGCGCGTCCACCAGCAGCCGGCGCAGCGTTGACCGGGCCTCCGCCCCCCGCCGCAGGCCGATCAGGGCCGCCGCCCAGTTCTGCTCGAGACTGACGCGGAAGTCCCCGGCCGCGACGCGGGCGCGGGCCAGGTTGCGCAACGCGGTCTCCGGCCGGTTGTCAGCCAGTTCGACCCGGGCGAGAGCCCCACGGGCATGCGCGCTCTCCGGGTCGAGAACCATGGCCCGTCTGAGTGCCGACTCGGCCTCTTCCATTCGGTCGGCCCGCCGCAGCAGCACGCCGAGGCGGAACCAGATCCGCGCATTCTCGGTCTGGAGCGACACCCGCTCCTCCAGACCCGCAACCGCTTCGTCGAGCCGCCCGAGGACCGTCAGCGCCTCCGTCTGCGTCTCGATCAGGTCCGGTTGATCCGCCAGGTCGACGCCATGCGCGGACCGCAGCAGATCGAGGACGCCGGGCCAGTCGCCGCCGGTCGACCGCAGCATGACGCAGGCGCGCAGAAGATCGGCATCGCCGGGGTTCAGGAAGACGGCGACGCGCTGGGTCCCCGGGGTGGCCGCGCTTCGGTGACCGTGGACGCGCCACGCCCGGGCATCGTCCGGCTGGACGAGGAGTGTGCGGCGGAGCAGATCCTCGGCAAGCTCCTCCACGCGGAAATGCGTCGCCACGAAGCCGAGGTTCCGCAGGACCCGGCCATCGGCGCCGGCGAGGGTTCGCCCACGACGAAGCTGCGCCGCCGTATCCGGCAAGCCGGTCGGAGCGGCGCCGGCCATCGTCATGCCGAGGGCGTTGACGTATCCGGTCGCACGCGCGGGCCAGAGGATGGCGATGGAGCGACAATACCGCTCCGCCCGCTCCAGATCCCCGGCGGCGCGGGCCTGTCCGGCGAGCCTGCCCAGGGATTCCGGCGTCGGCTCGCCGTCCGGCAATCGACGTCTCATGGCTTGGCCGCCGTTACGCTCCGATGCCGAGCCGCGAGGAACCGCGGCCGTCCTTGAGCGAGACCCAGCCCCCGGTCTCCATGCTCTCGTACAGGGCGTGCACCAGGCGCAGCGAGGGCAGGGCCGCGTCGACGTCGATCGGCGGCGGGTTGCCGGCCTCCAGGGCGCCGAGCACCTCGCGGATCAGCGGGCCGTGGCCGAGTCCGTAGCTGGAGGGGATCTGCTGGCTGTGCCGTTCGGCAACGCCCTCGTCCTCGGGGGTCGGCTCCACCGGCCGCCAGAGCTCGACGAGGTTCAGCGCCCCGCCACCGATCTTGGCCAGGGCGTGCTCGCCCACCAGGTGGAGGGAGGCCTCGAAATCGAGGTCGCGGGCCGACGTCGTCGCTTCGATGGTTCCGAGTGCGCCGGAGGCGAAACGGACCACGGCAACCGCCGTATCCTCGGCTTCAAGCCGGTTGAGCACAGCCGCGCCCGCCGCGCAGACGCTGTCGATCGGCCCGCCCAGCCACTGCAGGGCATCCAGGTGGTGAATCGCCTGCTGGGCCAGGACGCCGCCATCCATCGCCCAGCGGCCATGCCAGGGATCGTCGTAGTAGTCCTGGTAGCGACACCAGTGGACCCGAACGCCGGCGGTGACGAGCCGGCCGAGCCGGCCGGAATCGATGACGGAGCGGACGAACCGCATGGCCGGGTTGTAGCGGTTCTGCTTGACCACCGCGCACATCACGCCGGCCGCCCGGGCCTCGTCGCGCATGGCGATCGCGTCCTCGATCCGCAACGCCACCGGTTTCTCGACGAGGATGTTGCAGCCCTTGGCGATCAGCGCCCGGGCGTCGCGCGCATGGTGGCCCGACTCGGTCAGTACACAGACCAGATCGGGCTTCTCGGCAACCAGGTCGTCGAGGGACGACACCGCCTTGCCGCCGGTCGCGGCGACGAAGGTCTCCGCCTTGGCCCGGTCAAGATCGGCGGCGGCGACAACTTCCAGGCAGTCGGTCAGTTCCGTGCCGAGCACTTCCCGGTACCGGGCCGAGACCCGTCCGCATCCCAACACACCGATTCTGAAGCGACGTCCCATGGGTGTTTCTCCTTCTTTGTCTTCTGCTGCCGGCGACGGGTCCGACATCGCATCTGCGGCTCTGCAGGTCGTGGGCCCGTTCCGGATCGTTCTGGCGGCGCGAGCATGCCGGGCGCCCGGTGAGGGCCGGTCCCTACGAGTCCCGCTCGATCAGTTCGGAAAGGGTGGTTCGGATACGCTCCAAAGGCCCGTCCCACGGTTCCTTCGGCGTACGGAAGAACAGCCGCAGACTCGGCTGCCACGGCACGATGCCCGTGCCGAAGCTCTGCCAGATGATGTGGTCCCAGGCCGTCCGGTTCACCAGGGTCGGACACCCCATCGACCCGCTCATCCACGCGAGGGACAACAGCGGCGTGCAGGCATAGTCGAGGACCTTGAGGATCGCGAAGACATCCTCCAGGTCGTTGGTCAGATCGACCCCGTCGAGCGGGTCGAAGGTGAAACCGCGCTCGTCGGCCAACCGCTTCCAGATCTCCACCTCCTCGTCCTCGGTGGAGTACTGGAGGTTCACGGCGGTCGTCCCCGGCGGAATCACCGTCGCCAGTTCCTCGACCTCGAGGTACTGCAGGTTGCGCGCGCGGTTGCGGATCTTGCTGCGCCAGGACACGCCGACCCGCTTTCTGCCGGCGTGATGGGTCTCGAAATAGTCGCGCCATTTGGCGACGAGATCGGGATCGGGAACCAGATAACCGTCGTTGCGCACCGGCAACCGGTCGCGCTGCTCGGCCGGAATGCGGGAGATGTGCTGCTTCGTCTCGATCGTGTAGTGCATCGGCAGATGGCCGATCGGCGCCTTGTGCGTCAGCTTCGGATCGCGGGTCGCCGGATCACCGCGCCGGCCGCGCGGCACGAAATCCGCTTTCGGGAAGCTGCGCTTGAAGATCGGGATCATGCGCTTGTCGCAGTCCACCGTCAGGGAGGCGACATCCCGCAGGACCCAGGGAATGTACCAGGAGAACATGACCTCATCGCCGAGACCCTGCTCCATGTAGGTCAGTAGATGGGCGTTCGGGTGGGTGGTCGGGCCGTCCCAGATCTTCTGTTTGAAGTTCCGTTTCGGCGACGGAAAGTTCTTCGTCGCCCATCGGTGCATGTAGCCGCGAAAGCCGGTTTCCAACTCGCCGCAGCAGAAGCCGATCATCCCGATATTGAAGTGCGCGGCGGCCCGTTCCTGCGGATCGGCGGTCAGTTCGATCGCCTTCTTCGACGCCCGGACCGAATCCGCGTAGCGGTAGCGTGCCCGATAGTAGACGCCGAGATTGAGGTACAGGACGTCCTGGGCGAATCCGAGATGCAGCCCGCGCTCCGCGTAGAAGATCGCCTCGTCGATATCCTCGTTGGCGACATAGGTGAGCGACAGGCCGTTCCATCCCTTCGCGTATTGCGGGTTGATGCAGAGCGATCGCCGGATGTTGGTGATCGCCTCGTCCCGCCTGCCCTGACCGGAATAGGAAAGACCGCGGTTGTAGTGCAGGACCGGGATTTCCGGGAACCGCGTTACCGCCTTGCTCCAGAGCGTGTCGGCGTCGGCGTAGAGTTCGAACTCGTTGAGGATCTTGATCGCCTCGTCCCAGACCGTGGCCTTGTCGGGGAAATCCTCGATCAGCTTGAATGCCGTCGCCTTCGCCTCGTCGACGGCGTCGAGCTGCTTGTAGAGGGTCCGCAGGCGCTCGATCGGCTCGATCGCTCCGGGGAACCGCGCATGCAGGCGAAGATTGGTTGCGATTCCATGTCGGGGCCATCGCACCCGCGCCGACTCGGCCGCGGCCGTGGTCAGAACGTCGTCACGGTCGGGCAGCAGGACCGATGCCTGACAGACCCAGGCGGCCGCACGGACCAGCGTGTTCTTGCGGTGCAGCCCGCGGGCGATCTCGACCGCCCCTTCCGCGGATGTGGGGTTGAGGAGCTGGTTGACCTTGAGCATCCACATCCGGCGCTCTGGATCGTCCACCACATGGAGGCGATGGTCGATTGCCAGGCGCAGGGCATGGGCGAAATAGGGATTCGAAACGTCGATCAGGGTGCCGATCAGCGCCCCCGAGAGCGCGGCGTGCGCCTCATGTCGCGCGAGGGTCGCGCCGGCGACCATGCGGATTTCGTCATTGAGCAGAGCCATGCGTCCGGGCACCGCGAGGACGTCGGCGATGGCATCGTCCTGCCTTCGTCCGGCAAGCAGCCGGACCAGACGTCGAAGCGCCTTTTCGTTTTCCGGATCGGCGTCGAGGGCCTGGCGGTAGTTCCGCTCCGCGATATCGAGACGGCCGGCCGACTCGGCGGCGATGCCGAGGTTGACCCGGGGACCCGCCTGATTGCCGGCGGAGAGCGGGATGACCCGTTCGAGATGTCGCTGGGCCTCGCCGGGATCGGTCATCACCAGCTCGAAGCCGAGCCGCGTCAGGGAGGCCCTGTCGTCGGGATGTTCAGCGATGGATCGCTTCAGGTCGGCTAACGAGGCGGTAGCGGTCATTGAGATTACCGGGAAAAGGACAGAGGCGGTTCAGTCCGATGTTCTTAAAAGGCTCGACCCGTCCAATTCCACAAAAAAAGAGGCGCCCACAAGGGGCGCCTCTCCAATTTTTGCGTCTGCCGATCAGGACAGGAAGTCGAAGTCGTTGATGTCGACCGTCGACACACCCTGCACCCGGATGGCGAGGTAGTCGTCGTTGCCCGAACCGTTGATCAGAACAACCAGGGTGCTGCCAACCGAGTAGTAGTTGATCGAGTTGTTCGCACCATGGCTCGCCGACAGGGCAATCGCCGGGCTGCCGCCCGAGGAGATGATGCCGGTGAGCAGCTGGATCTTGTCCGAGCCGTCCTGGAAGCTGCTGATCAGGTCGAAGACCGACACAGCGATGGACATCAGCGCCGCGGTGGTCGAGTTCGACACGATGTCGGCGATGATGAAGCGGTCATTGCCGTCGCCACCGACCAGGGTGTCGCCGCCGCCGAAGGTCGCAACTTCACCGAACAGGGTGTCGTTGCCTTCGCCACCGGAGATGATGTCAGCGATACCGTCGCTGCCACCGCCCGACAGAAGGTCGTTGCCGTCGCCACCGAACAGGGAGTCGGCCGCAGACGCCAGGGCGATGATGGTGTCGTTGCCGGCACCGCCGTTCAGCACACCACCGACGGTCAGCGCGCCAACGCCCGGAGCACCGACGATCGAGTCGTCGCCGTCACCACCGAACAGGTTGGCGGTGATCAGGGTGCCACCGAACAGGGAGTCGTTGCCTTCACCACCATAGACCACGGTCACGGTGTTGTTGGAGGCACCGAGGCCGCCCGCCGTGAAGCCGACGAGGTCGTCACCGGTACCGCCGTAGATCAGCGCGCCGCCGAGCGACAGAGCGAAGATCACGTCGTTGCCGTCACCGCCCGAGAGCGAGTCGGTCTGACCGTCAGCCTGCATCGAGTCGTTGCCGGCACCGCCGATGAGCAGGTCGTTGCCGTCGCCACCCGACAGGGTGTCGTTGCCGTCACCGCCCAGAAGCGAGTCGGCACCGCTACCACCGCGCAGCACGTCGCTGCCGAGCTGGCCGCTCAGAGCGTCGTCGCCATGGCCACCGGACAGGACGTCGTTACCCTGACCGCCGTACAGAACGTCGGAAGCCGAACCGCCGGACAGCGTGTCGGTGCCGAGGTTGCCGTAGAGCAGGTCCGCGGCGTCACCAGCGCTGATGACGTCGTTGTCCTGACCGCCGTAGATGCTGTCAGCACCGCCGCCGGCGCGCAGGATGTCGTTGCCCTGGTTGCCGTAGGCGACCACGGCCGACGAACCGGTGTCGGTCATGGTGTCGTTGCCGCTGCCGCCGAAGACGGAAACAGCACCGGTCACGGAGATGAAGGTATCCGCACCGAGGTTACCGAACATGACGTCGGCACCACCGCCGCCGGACAGGGTGTCGTTGTCCTGACCGCCGTAAATGGTGTCGTCGTTGGTGCCGCCGCTGAGGACGTCATTGCCGAGGTTGCCGTAGACAACGTCGTTAGCCGAGCCAGCCGAAACAGTATCGCCGGACTGACCGCCATACAGCGTGTCAGAGCCAGCCCCACCGAGGATAACGTCGCTACCCTGGTTGCCGTAGACGATGTCAGCGCCGTCGATTGCGCTGATCGTGTCAGAGCCAGCCAGCGCAGAGATCACGTCGGCGCTGGCGGTGCCCGTGAGTGTCTCGCTGGTGGTCGTGCCAGTAATGTCTGCCATCGTTGTAACTCCTAAGTCTCCCTACAGAGCGTGTGTGCGTCAGAACGATGCTGATCGACCGAAGACGATCACCACCCTCCCCTGTCAGACCGCGTTCTCACGCAAACAGCGCCAGCAGCATCCAGGGAGGACGTTTGCGTTTTACAGCAGGTGATCCGGACGATGCAAGCGGCGTAAACGAAAAATCTCCTAGTCTTTAGACGTTAGCGGCGAGCGTTGATGGCGATGTGACATATTTGCCACAAGCCGTTTTCCCCCGTCACCGCATCGCCGATCCCAGGTCCGTCAGGCACCCAGCAACGTCCGACACGCTACTGCGATGGTTTCTAACGCGTTGGACGGGCGTGCGGCAAGGGCCTCGGCCTTGGCTCTCGCGGCGGCCGCGATCGTCGGTCGCCCCACCGCGGCATCGAGCGCCGAAACCACGTGTGCGACCTCGAAATTTCCACCGCCGCGGAGGGCCACGGCGCACCCCTGCCCCATCAGCCGCCGCGCGTTCGACGACTGCTCGAAATGCCGCGGAACCAGCAGTTGCGGACGGCCGAGCGCGAGCACCTGCTCGCAGGTGCCGACGCCGCCGTGATGGACGATGACCCGGCTGCGCGCCCCCTCGGCACGCATGTCGCGCGGTCCGTCATGCACCGTCAGCCCGCGGGACCGCCAATGGTCGCGCTGCTGCGGTGTCGAGTCGCGCAGGAAGAGCGACCCGCTCCGTCCGCTCTCCACCAGGCCCGCCAGGGCCCGGGGCGTGAACTCGTATGACGCTGAAAGATAACAGAAATAATCGATCGAAGGAGCCGACTCGAGGGGACCGGGGACGGGGTCCAGCGGCCCGATCGCCGGCTGGGACCGCCCATCCGCCCAGGGATCGAGTTCCGGCAGGGTGATGACGAAATGCCGGTCGCCCGCGTACAGCGCCGGCAGCCGGTCCGGGGCCGGCCGGCCGCGCGCCGCCTGCACGGCCGCCACGACGGCGCGCATCCCGGCCTCGTCATAGGCCGGCCGGGCGTCGCGGAAGGGCCGGAACTCGGGATCCTCGACCGGCGGCAGCGTGAACCCGTCGCCGATCACCACGACTCGGGTCGGCCCGCCATGAAGCGCCAGATTCGCCATCGGCGCGTAATCGGTGACCGCCAGGTCCGGCGCCAGGCAGTCGAACAGCGTGCCCCAGGCGTCGATCAGCGGTGCCAGGCGGTCGACCGACGCGAAGCCGATCGAACCCAGGATATCCCCGGCGCTCACCGGCTGGTTGGTGTCCGGCCCGCGAATAGGTTCCACCCGCGACAGCGGCGCCTGAAGCACCGGGTAGCCGCGCTTGCGCACATAGGCGCCGGCGACCTCCAGGTTACGGACGACGAACAGGCATTCCGTCCCGTCCGACCGCAACCGATCGGCGATCTGCAGCAGCCGCGTGGCATGGCCGAGCCCGTCTCCGAGCTCCCAGACGAAGACAGCCCGGCCGAATCCCCCCCGGCGCGTCACTGCTCCCGTCCGCCGACCCGCTTGGCATGTCGATCGGCCTCGGCCCGCAGCCGCTCCGCCACCCGGGCGAAGACGCCGTCCCAATCACCGCGTTCCGATTGGCGGAACAGCGTCGCGGTCGGGTACCAGGGGCTGTCCTCCCGCGCGATCATCCACCGCCAGTCCGGATTCCGCGACAGCACGACCCAGAACGGCCGGCCGAGGGCGCCGGCGAGGTGGGCCGTCGAGGTGCAGGTCGTAATCACCAGATCGAGCTTGTTCATCGCGATCGCCGTGTCGCGGAACGAACCGATCCGCTCGTTCAGGCGAACCACATGGTCCGGCGCCTGGGCGACGTCCTTCTCGCGCTCTCCCTTCTGCAGCGAGAAGAACCGGACGCCCGGCACCTCCAGGACGGGCGCCCAGCTGGCGAGATCGGTCGACCGCTCCCGGTCGGAGGAGAACTTCGGGTTGCCGCCGAAGATGAAACCGACGTTCATCCGCTCGCGGTCAAGTTCCGGAATCTCGAAGTCCGACCCGGGGGGAATCGACAGGTACGGCACCGATACCGGCAACTCGTCCAGCGTCTTCACGCCAAGCGCCCGCGGCACCGAAAGCAGCGGGATGTGGCAGTCGAACGGCGGCGGCGGGGTGAACCGCTCGATCACCTGGTCGACACCGTCGATCCCCTCGCACAGCGACATCAGGTCGCCATGGGCCTCCAGCACCAGCTTGCCGGTCCGACCCTTCCTGGCAACCACCTCCGGCAGGAACCGCCAGAACTGGAGCACGTCCCCCACGCCCTGTTCGGTGTGCAGCAGCAGGGTCTTGCCGTCGAAGGAGGACCCGTCCCACTGCGGCGGCGCGAAGTTGCGGCGGCGCGACGGGAAGTCATCGTACTTCCAGCGCCACTCGTACTCCTCGAACCCTTCCTCCAGCCGGCCATCGGCCAGCAGCGCCAGCGACAGGTTCCAATGCCGCTCCGCATGGTCCGGCTGGGCCGCGAGCGACCGGCGGTAGGTGACCACCGCCGACTCGAGCGCGTCCTCCGCCCGGTAGAGGTTCGCCAGGTTGTAGAGGGCGCCGCTGTCGCCCGGCACCATGCACAGGGAGCGGCGGTAGTTCCGGTGCGCCTCGCCGTAGCGTCCCATCTTGCGGAACAGCGCGCCGATGTTCGAGAACAGGAAGGGGCGCACGCCCATGATCTTCTGGGTGGTCCGATAGGCCGTCAGGGCCTCCTCGAACCGCTCCTGGCGGTGCAGCAGGTTGGCCAGGTTCAGCGCGGCGTCGCCGAACTCGCCGTCGACCATGATGCCGTGGCGGTAGACCCGTTCGGCACGCTCCAGTTCGCCGAGCGCCTCCAGCGACTGCCCCAGCGCGAGGCGGTAGGGACGCCGGTTGGCATTCAGCCGGACAGCCCGACCGAAGGCCTCGGCCGCCTCCGCGTGCTTGCCCTTGCGCTTGAAGGCGGCGCCGAGGAAACCGTGGGCCTGGTCGTTGCACGGCTGCAGGGCGATCGCCCGGTTGGCGAAGTCGATCGAATCGTCGTCGCGCCCCGTCAGAAGGGAGACCCGCGCCATCAGGGTCAGCAGGTCCGCGCTGTGAGGACGTTCGAGGTCCATCGCCTTGCGGATGTCTTCGGACGCCTCCCTCACCTTGCCCTGGTCGAGCAGACGACTCGCCCGCTCCCGCCGGAGCACGGGGTCCCGGGGCAGTTTCTCGATCGCCGCGGAGATCACCTCCATCGAGCGGTCGTAGAGCGGCCGGAGGTCGGCGGCCGAGCGCAGCGGATCTGGCAGGAGGGTCACGGCTCGGTCTTCCCCGTCGTCGTTTCGGAGGACTCGGTCGGCAGCAGGCGCAACGCACCGAACTTGGCGAACCACATGAGCGTGCGCGCGGCGTTTGAGCGGCGGGCCGGTTCGACCGTCGCGAGCAGGTCGCCGAAGCGGGCGCCGGGCGTGGCGGCGGCCGCGTCGAACAGCGCCATCGCCGAGTCGCGCGGCAGCAGCAGCTCCGGCAGGAACATCGCCGTATCGTCGTCGAAGATCGCCAGAGCCCGCGTCCGCGTCGTGGCGGCCTCCACCCGGGTGTCGACCGTCGCGTGATCGCTGGGATAGGCGCGGAACGCCACCATCGGATCGGGGATCACCGGATTCGCGGCGAAGGGCGGCGGCGGCGCGATCTCCGATCCGCTGCGCCGTCGCGCGTTGAGTTCGCCCCACAGCGCCTGGTACTGCGGGATGATCACCGACCAGTCATAGAGCGCACGGGCCCGGTCGGTGCCGGCCTGACCCATCCGCCGGCGCAGGTCCGCATCGCGGGCCAGCCGCGCCAGCGCCGCCGCCGTCGCATCGACGTCGACCGAGGTGATCAGGCAGGCGCCGCCGATATAGCGGTCGTAGGACAGCCGATCGCCGCTGAAGGCGCGGGCGAGCGTGATCCCGGCGCCGGGCATCGCCATGGTCGTGCGGATGCGGTATCCGGTCTCGCCGTCGACCACCGTGTCCTTGTAGCCGTCCCAGTCGCTGACCACGCAGGGCAGGCCAGCGGCCATCGCCTCGATCGGGGTGATGCCGAAGCTCTCCTGGATGTTGTCGGACAGCGACAGGAACAGATCGGCCGCCGCCCAGCTCGACCACGATTCGGGCCCCGGCGTGCCGTCGACGAAATGCACCGGCACGTCGGGACAGACCAGCGCCGCGGCCTTCCTGTAGCCGGCCTCGGCGCCCGGATTCGGGAACTGCCCGGTCATCAGCATGTGCAGCCTGCGACCCTCGCCGGCGAGCTGCTCCTGGGCACGCTGCATCGCCGCGTACATCGGGCTGCTGTGGGCCTTGGCGTGGAACGCCAAGCGGCCGAGGAACAGCGCCACCACGTCGTCCTCCGCGATCCCGAGCCGGTCGCGCAGCGCCTTGCGCGCCGCACCGTCGCGGCCGCGGGCGGCGAAAGCGTCGACGTCGAGGCCGAGCGGGATCACCGGCATCTGGACCGGCTGCGGCGGCCGCGCGCCGCTCCGCGCCTCCAGGTAGGCCCCGTACTCCTCGTGCACGCCGCGGACCACGTCGCGCACGGCGGTCGAGGTGCAGATCAGCGCGTCCCAAGGCTGGAGCGGCGCCGTGAGGTAGTCGGCCAGGGACTGCATGACCCCCTTGGACGACACCGTGTGGGTGAGACCGCAGAACGAGTAGGCGCGCTGACCGGCGAATCGACGGTCCCAGGCGAAGCGGCCGATCGTCGGATCCGGGCAGTAGAACACGCCCATCTCCGCGATCTCCGCCGTCCGGTCGAGGGTCACCGCCCGAGCCGAGGGCCGGCGCTCCGGCCGGAACGTGTCCTGAACGTCGCGGATCTTGCGCCGGAAGACGTCGTGCACCTCCTGGCGGAAGGTGATGGCGACGAATTCGTCGACGTCGGCGTACCGCACGAATCCGTCGAGGAAGCTGGCCCCGGCCACGTGCCGGCCCTTGAGCTGCTTCTGCGCCCCGTCATACGAACCGGGCTCGTACAGGATGGCGGCGTTGGCGGCGGCCATCACGGGGCTCCCGATGCCGCGTCCCGACCGGATGAGGCGAGGTCGGCGGCGGCGGTCTCGAAGGCCGCGACGATGTTCTCGAGCGTGTCCGGCTCCCACACGAAGCGGCGTCTCGGGGTCGCCCCCGGAAAATCGGCGCCGGTCTCAACGCCCAGCAGTTCGGCCATCCGATCGACGCCGCGGCCGCTGGCCCTCACCACCTCCGGCAGCTTGTTGACCGGCAGGAAGCAGACGGCGCTGGAATCGCCCATGAAATAGTTGACGAAGGCCGGTCCGCCGTTGTCCGCCATGTTGATCAGTCCCCGGCGATACATCGCCGCGCGCAACTCCAGATCGACGGCGCCGATGCCATAGACCGGGATGTCGCCGAAGGCGCCGACCTCCTGGCCCGAGGTCACAAGGTCCGTATCGGGAATGATGATCGGATCGAACCCGCGGTCGCGGACGTAGCGGGCCGCCGCTAGCCAGGCCGCGATGTCGGAGTTCCGCGCCAGCTCGATCAATGACGTGCGGAGGGTAAAGGTGACCGGCCGTCCCCGCGGCGCGTGGGTCGCCAGCCAGGCGTCAACCTTCCGCAGGGCCGAGGGGTGCGCCTCGAAGGTGTCGAGCTCCTCGGGCGTGGGCTTCTGATTGAAGAGGTCGGACAGCATGAAGGCCACGCGCGGCTTGTCCAGGGTATAGCCGGGCGTGACGATCTGGCTCGGGTGGATGGCCCGGTGCAGCTGGATGAAGTCCTCCCGGCGCTCGAAGGTCAGCACGCCGAGGCAGCGCTTGGCGATGTAGCCGTGGCCGATCATGACGTGACGCAGGCGCCAGGTCTTCTCCATGGCGTCGAGCGCCTTGTCCTTCGGCGTCACCATCCGGTAGGCGCCGCCCGGACCCTTGATGAACACCAGGTTGAACCCGGCGGCCCCCGACCGCAGCGTCCAGAGGTTGGCGAACACCAGGAAATTCATCACGTCGAAGGTGATCGGCGCCGCCGAGAGGTCGTAGACCGCGAACAGCGCCGGCTGGAACGGCGCCCGCTGCTCCGTCGCCGTCTCGCCGGCAGCGGGAGCCGCGCCATCTGTCGTCGTCATCGCGCGCTCACCCCGGATTCAGCCAGTCGCTCTCATAGATCTCATGCCGGTCGAGCATCCGCTCGCCGAAGAACCGTTGATAGTCGGCGCGCGCCTGCTCGTAAAGCTGCGTGGACAGGCCCCGCACCCGCCCCGCGGCGAAGGTGAACAGCTTGCGCAGGTAGCTTCGCGCCGCCGGTTCGCCCTTCCCGCCGTCGACGCCGGCCCCGTCCCAGCCGCCGCTTTCCATCAGGCGCTCCAGGCAGACGACCGAGTAGTCGGCCATGTCGTTGCGCAGGGCGAAAACGGCGAGCTTGGTGAGCCCCGCCACCGCCGCCTCGCCGCCCCAGGCGGCCACCGTCTCCGGCTTGCGCACGAACACCGCGTCGCAGCCGCACAGCGCGCCGTGCCCGCCGCCGCCAACCAGGTAGCTGAGCGGCTGTCCCTTGCCGGCGTAGTCGAGGCGCATCAGCCGGAAGCCGCGCTCGTCGATGGCGTGGCGGAAGATGTCGGAGGCCGTCTGGCTGGCGAAGGAATCGTCGAACTGCACCTCGATGCGCATGGCCAGCACCCGGTCGAGCGCCGCGGCCCCGCCGCGCATGACCGCCAGTTCCTCGCCCTCGACATCGATCTTCAGGAAGTCGATCCGGCGGTCCCGGTCGGCGAACACCGCATCGAGGGTGGTGCTCGGCACATCGAACGACCCCTCGACCGTGCCCTCGTCCTTGCGCACCGCACCGAACCACAGGCTGTCCGGATTCGGCTTGGTGGTGCCGACATAGCCCTTATGGGCCGTCATCCACAGGGTCAGCGTCGAGTCCGGAACCGCGCCCAGGGCCATCGGCTCGACCCGCACGTCTTCGCGCGCCGCATACTTCGCCGCGAGCCGCGCGGCCTCCTGCGGCTCCGGCTCGAACATGGTGTAGTCGAGCGGCGCCTCGTAGCCGCGCCAGGTCGGGTGGATGCCATAGCGGCCGCCGGCATCGACGACGGCGGTGGTCCAGAGATCGGGAGTCGTCATGGGGAGATCCGCTCGATGGTGGGGCGGCCGGGATGGGTCGACCAGACGGTACCGGCGAACCCGTCCTGCCGAAGCTTTTCGGAGATCGCCGGCTCGTGGTGATAGGCGCCGATGAAGATGTCGTCGAGACCGGAGAGCAGGGATCCGGAACGCGGATGGATCTCCGCCACGCCGCCGAGGCCGTAGGCGAGGCGACCGATATAGTCCGGGTTATCGTCGACGAACCGGGTCGGCGCGCGGCCCTCGGCGAACAGATTGTAGAACGTCGCCCCCTGCGACGTCGCCGCGTAGACCGCCGTGCGCGCAGGATCGCCGTCGAAGCCGTCGATGAAGGCCTGATGCGCGGCGCGGCGGGCGGTCACCAGGTCGATGCTGGTCCTTGGCGCGTCGATCGTCTCGCCCGCCCTGGTCGACGGCACCGCGAGCACGCCGACGTCATGGCCCTGCAGGATGTCGTGGGTCCCGGTGATTTCCAGCCCCGCATCCGCCATCAGTCGCGCCCGGGCGGCGGCGTCCATGTAGTGCAGATGCTGCACATGGATCTCCATGTAGGCTCCGGACTGCGCGATGTACTCCAGGGTCGGTACTTCCATGTAGGCGAAGCCGCCCGGCGCCACCGCGGCCCCCAGCGCGCGCACGAACGGCCGCACGTCGAGGATGTGCTCGACCACCTGGCGGCAGATCACGCCGTCGAAGGTCTCGTCCAGGGTGTCGGGGCCGAAGAAATCATTGACCACCCGGATGGCGTCGCCGACGTCGGCCAGCAGTTCCGGCAGGTCGTCGTTCGGCTCGACCACGGTGACCTCCGCCCCCAGATCCGCCAGCAGACGGGCCAGCGAGCCGGTGCCGCCGCCGACCTCGAGAATGCGCTTTCCGACCAGACGCTCGCGCCCGAGGAAGTCGAGCAGGGTCTGGTAGCGCTGAACCATCGCCTCGGAGACCGGCCGGTTTGTGGCGGTCTGCCGGCGATAGATCTCGGCGATCGTGTCGGGGGCGATGTCGGTGTTGAAGATGTGCCCGCAGGACCGGCACTGACGCAGGGACACGTCCTCGAACCGGTCGGTCAGCGACCGGTCGGCCACCACCCAGAACATCTGCGCCCGGGTGGAATACACCACCGGCGCGCCGCCGGTATCGCAAAGGGGGCAGACGTCCGCCATGTCGTCGATCTCGCTCCTTGGGTGCCGCGTGCGCGTGCTATAGGGGCGCCGGACAGTTCGATCAAGGACGCCATGACCGCGACGACCACCGCGCCGACCACCGCGACGACCGCCCGCAAGGCCTCAGCGACCATCGCCGTCACCGGCGCCGGAGGCTTTCTCGGCGGCGTGATCGCCCGCCTCCTGGCTCGGTCCGGCCACACCGTCCACGCCTTCGCCCGCACCCCACTCGACCTCGGCGTCGGGATCGTCGCGCACGCCTGGGACCCGACCCGCGACACCGCCATGCCGGCATCGGGTCTGGCGGTCGATGCCGTGATCGACTGCGCCTCGGTCCTGCCGCAGCGCGAGCCGGACGGGGAGGTCCTGGTGGAGGTCAATCGCCGGCTCTGCGCCGGGGCGCTGGACCTGGCGGCGCGGCGGCGCGGCCGGGCGATCTACATGTCCTCGCAGTCGGTCTACGGTCGACCGGCGGTCGCGGTCATCGGCGCCGAAACGCCGCCCCGACCCGAAATTCCCTATGGCGAGGCCAAACTGGCGGGCGAAGGAATGCTGGCGGCGGCGGTCGCCGACGGCCGGATCGCCGGTGCCGCCGCCCTGCGCCTTCCCGCCGTGGTCGGCCGCGGCGCGCACGGCAACTTCCCGGCGACCGCCGCCAGTCGGATCCTGCGTGGCGAGACGGTGACCCTGTTCAACCCGGACGGCCTCTACAACGCGGCGGTCGGCGCCGCGTCGGTGGCCGTCTTCGCCGAACATCTGGCCCTCGGCGTCGGCGGATTTCACGCCGTCTCCCTGGCCTCGCTGCCGCCGATCAGTGTGCGCGCGGCGGTGCGGGCGATCGCCGAGGGCCTGGGAATGCCTCTCAGCGCGGAGGAGCGCGCGGCTCCCCACGGCTCGCCGACCATCGACCCCGCGGCGGCTGTCGCCCTGGGGTTCCGGCCCGAGCGGCCCGACGATGTCCTGCGGGAGTTCGGGCGGTCGGCCCGAGCGGACATTGCGGCTCCGCGCCCCACGCGATAAGACGGGTCGCGCGCCGCCGACTTCCGCTGGCGCCGAGAATCCCTATATGCGACCAAGCCGAAGCGACCGAACAAGAGCGAGGACAGCACGATGGCCGGCAACATGGGCGTCGATAACAAATTCCCGGGCAAGGACCTGAGCCAGGACGACATCGAGAACAAGATCCCGCTGGTCGCCAAGAAAAGCCCGGATCATCGAACCAAATTCACCGTCGGTGGCGTCGAGTTCGGCGGCGACCTGGTTCCGGTGCTCGGCGGCCCGAACACGGTCGAGAACGAGGAACTGATCGTGAAGACCGCGATCGGCATCAAGAAGTCCGGCGGTCACATGCTGCGCGGCGGCGCCTTCAAGCCGCTCACCTTCCCGTACCGCTCGCCGAAATTCTTCGAACCGCGCGAGGACGGCCTGAAGTGGCTGCAGATCGCCAAGCAGGAGACCGGCCTGCCGATCGTCACCGAGGTCATGGAGATCTCGAAGATCGATATCGTCGCGCAGAACTGCGACATGCTGCAGATCGGCACCCGCAACATGCAGAACTACCCGCTGCTGACCGAGGTCGGAAAGACCGGCATGCCGGTGATGCTCAAGCGCGGCTACGGCTCCAGCCTGCGCGATTGGCTGATGGCGGCCGAGTACATCGCGCTGGAGCACGACAAGCTCGGCCAGGGACAGAAGATCGTGCTGTGCGAGCGCGGCGTGGTCTCCAACCACACCCACCGCGACACCTCGCGCTTCCTGCTCGACCTGCAGGTCATCCCGGCGGCCCAGGAAGTCACCCACCTGCCGATCATGTCCGACCCGTCCCACGCCACCTTCTGGCAGCCCTGGGTCAAGTCGATGATGCTGGCCTCGATCGCCGCCGGCGCCGACGGCCTGATGCTGGAGGTCCACCCGGACCCGAAGAACGCCGCCGTCGACCCCCTGCAGTGCTCCAGCCTGGAGCAGTTCGACGACATCATGAAGGCCTGCCGGCCGGTGGCCCAGGCGATCGGGCGCACGGTCGACGCCTGAGGGGCAGCGCGATGAGCTTCTCCGGGCCGATCGACAACGCGGTCGAGATCACCACCGGGCGCTATGCCGCCATTCTCGGGGCGACGCCGTCGAAAGGCGCGCGCTCGCCGCTGCTGTGGAACGCCGCGTTCAAGGCGGCCGGGATCGACGCGGTCATGCACCCGATGGACACCCGTCCGGAGGTGCTGGGCGAGGTCGTCGCCGCCCTGAAGGCGGACCCCCGCTATGTGGGCGGCGCCATCGCCGTCCCCCACAAGCAGACCGTCGGCGCCTTCCTGGATCGGCTGGAACCGGAGGCGGAGCGCATCGGGGCGGTGAACGCGATCTACCGCGACGGTGACGCGCTGGTCGGCGCCAATACGGACGGCGCCGGCGCGCTCGCCCAGATCGAGGCGCTGGTCGGTGGTGCGGACGCGCTGAAGAGGCGGCGGGCGACGCTGATCGGCCTCGGCGGCGCGGGTGTCGCGGTTGCAGCCTACCTGGCCGTGCGCACGGCATCCCTGACCCTCGCCAACCGGAGCCGGGCGGCGGCCGAGGCCGCAGCGGGCAAGCTCGGCGCGACCGCCGTCGACTATCCGCTGTCGGCCGAAATCCTCGCCGCCACCGACCTTCTGGTCAACGCCAGCACGGTCGGCCACCAGGACGGCCCGGCCGGCTCGCCGGTGGCGCAAGACCTGCTCGCCTCTCTGCCGGACGGCGCGGCGGTGTACGACGTGATCTATCAGCCGCGGGAGACGCCGCTGCTGGCGGCGGCCGGTGCGCGGGGCCTGGCCACGCTGGACGGGCTGGGCATGAACCTGGATCAGGCGGTGATCGCCTTCGCCAAGGCGGTGCCGGGCGCGCTCGACACGGATCGGATCCGCGAGGCGATGCGGGCGGCGTGAACGGGACGGCCAAGATGAAGCGCATTCTTCTCCACGCCGACGCCCCGGGTCTGGCGGTGGCGACGGTCGACGAAACCACGACCGAGCCGCTCGATCAGGTGGCGCGGCGCTACCACGCGGTGATCCCGGCCGATCACATGGCGACGCCGCCGGTCCTGGCGGAAGGCATCCGGGTCGCCTTCCTGACCACCGACTACGACAGTTTCGAGCGGCTGCGGCGGATCGATCTGCCCGGCGACCTGCTGTTCAAGCCGTCGGCGGTCGCCCGCCTCGACCTGCTGCGCGCCGCGCGGCGGACACTGGTCACCGCCCGCGCCATCCGCGAGGGCGAGATCATCACCGAGGCGGATATCGCCGAGGTGATCGGCGGCGACGGCGTCGGCGCCGAGATGCGCGACCAGATGGTCGGCCGCGCCGCGCTGTACGACATGATGGAGGGCATGGCCGTCGATTTCGGCTTCCTCTCGGAGGACGCGACCGGCGGCAACCGCACCGGCCCGGACGGCCCGAAACGTACCGGAGAACTGATGTGATCAGCGTCGTCCTTCGCGCCAAGAACGAACGCGCCTGGATCGGGCGTTGCCTGACCGCGCTCAAGCGCCAGCGCCTGCCCGACCTGGACGTGATCCTGGTCGACAACGACTCGACCGACGGCACCGTGGAATGCGCCGAGGCCTACGGCTGTACCCTGCGCAACATCACCCGCGAGGAGTTTTCCTACGGCCGGGCGCTGAACATGGGCATCGAGGCGGCCAGGCACGAGACCGTCGCCCTGCTCTCCTCGCACTGCGTGCCGGTGGACGAGCTTTGGGCCGACTACGCCTACGCCCATCTCGGACCCGAGGGGAACCGGAACACCTGCGGCATCTACGGTCGCCAGGAGCCGCTGCCGGAGACCAGCGCGATCGACCGGCGCGATCTCTGGACGACGTTCCGCGACGAGCGGGTGACGCAGCGGGTCGACTACTTCTTCCACAACGCCAATTCGGCGATCCGCAAGTCGATCTGGAACGACGAGCCCTTCGACGAGAAGATCCGCGGCGTCGAAGATCGGGAATGGGGCAAGCGCATGATCGGCGCCGGTCACGACATCGTCTACGAGCCCGGGATGCGCGCCTATCACCACCACGGCATCCACCAGGGCCGCGACGAGGGCCGCGCCAAGCGTGTCGCCGAGGTCATCGAGGTGATCCGCACGGGAGGGCCGATCCAGTGAGCGCGCCTCTCGTCGTCATTCCGATCCTGTCCGCCGCGGAGAGCACGCCGCGCCTGACCATCCCGATCCGCGGCCGCTCCAGCCTGTGGCGCACCCTGGACAGTGCCGTCGCCGACCTGCCCGGCGCGCCGGTCGTGGTCACCACCGACGACGCCGAGATCCGCGCCTCCGTGGAACGCTACGGCGCCCCGGTCGTCGCCCACGCCCGCTCGGCCGAGGGTTACACCAAGGCGGTGGCCGAGGTGGCGCGAGAATACGGGGCGGAGATCGTGGTGATCCTGGAGCCGACCCACCCGTTCCGGCCGCGCGGCCTGATCCGGCGGACCGCCGACAACCTGGGCAAGCGCGCGCATCTCGACAGCGTCGTGTGCGTGCGCCGGTTCACCGCCAACCTGTGGCGCCGCACCTCCGACGGCGAGATCCTGGCGATGACCGAAGGCGGCGAGGCGCGCGACGCCGAGTATTTCCAGGAGATGGTCGGCCTCGCGCTGGCCGCGCGCCCGCACCTGCTGGACCAGGGCCGTCGACTCGGCGACGCGGTCGGCTTCGAGGTCCTGGAACAGACCTGGGCGCTGGCCGACGTGCGCGACGACGTCAGCTTCGCTGCCGCCGAAGCGCTTGCCGACTACCTGATCCGCCTCGAGGAGATCTCCGCATGACCAGCCCCACGGGGACACTGCCGGACGACACCGGCGACAACGATCGCGTCATCGCCCTGATCCCGGCGCGCGGCGGCTCCAAGGGCCTGCCCGGCAAGAACGTGAAGCCGATCGGCGGCAAGCCGCTGATCGCCCACTCGATCCACCACGCGATCGAGAGCGGCGTGTGCGACCGGGTGCTGGTGACCACCGACGACGACGACATCTTCGCCGCCGCCGGCGAGGCCGGCGCCTGGACCCCGTTCAAGCGCGAGAAGTCCCTGGCCGAGGACCTGACGCCGACCGAACCGGTGCTGGTCGACGCCCTGGCCCGCGCCGAGGAGATCGACGGCCCCTTCGGCATCGTGGTGTTCCTGCAGCCGACCGACATCTTCCGCAAGCCGGAATGGATCGCCCAGGCGGTCAACACGCTGAAGGAAAAGCGGCACCTCGATTCCTGCTTCGTCGCGAACAAGACACACAAGAACTTCTGGACCGAGCAGCCGGATGGCACCTGGAAGCGCGTCTATGACTGGATGGGGGTCTACGGCCCGCGCCAGACACGCACACCGCTGTTCCGGGAGGATACCGGCATCGCCTCCGCCCTGCGCGCCGCGCTGATCCGCGCCGGCCGGCGGACCGGCGACCATGCCGAGGTTCTGCCGATCGACAGCACCGCGTCCGGCATCGATATCCACGACGCCTTCGACTTCTACCTCGCGGAGAAGGCGCTGGAGTGGTTTGAAACCCACGAGATGAAATGACGCTCACCGGGGCCGCCGGCGATCCGCTGATCCACGCCATCGGCTGGTTCGACGGCCGCTACGGCTACAACGTGATGACCCGCGGGCTGTTCGACCCGCTGTCCCGCCGCCTGCCGGTCCTGGCCAGCCCGATCCGCCACAAGTCCGGCCCGGTCGACGAGGACAAGGCGGCGATCCCGCGCCACTTCCCCGACGCGACACGAATCACCGTCACGCTGCTCTACGGCTCGATGGCGCGGGTGATGCACGACGTCGACGGGCTCCGCGTGTGCTTCACCCTGTGGGAATCGACGCGCCTGCCCAAGGGCTGGGTCGAAGCCCTGGACCGCCACACCGATCGGATCTGGACCGCCACGCCCTGGGGCAAGCGGGTGTTCGCCGCCAACGGCCTCGACCCCGATCGGATCGACGTCGTGCCCCTCGGCATCGACCCGGACCTGTTCAACCCGGACCTGGAACCCACGGGCGCGGTGCCGAAGGACGGCACCTACACCTTTCTGTCGGTCGGGCGCTGGGAGAAGCGCAAGGGCATGGCCGACCTCGTGAAGGCGTTCGACGAGGAATTCTCGGACCGCGACGACGTCCGCCTCGTCCTGGGCGGTCTGCACGCCAATCAGCTCGATCTCGATCTGCGCGCCGTTCTGTCGCCGCTCGGCCTGCGCCGGCCCGACCGCCTGAAGATCATCCCGCCGGTCGGCCGGCACACCACCTTCGCCGGCATCTACACCGCCTGCGACGCCTTCGTCGCCCCGACCCGGGCCGAGGGATGGGGCCTGCCGATGACCGAGGCCATGGCCTGCGGCCTGCCGACCATCGTCACGGGCTACAGCGGACCGAGCGCCTTCATCGCCGAGCATGCCTACCGCATCGACCACCGGCTGGTGGCGATCGACGAGCCGTTCTTCGAGACCGAGGATGGCGATCTCGGCCAATGGGCGGAGCCGGACTGGCACCACCTGCGCCACCTGATGCGCCACGTCTACGAGAACCGCGACGAGGCCAGAGCGCGCGGCCTCGCGGGGTCGACGCATGTGCGCGAGCGGGTGTCCTGGGACCGGGCGGCGGACATCGCCGCCGGGCACTTGCGGGCACTCGCGAACCGCCCGTAAAACGACAGGGATCGATTGCAGGGGCGCGTCACGATGATCTCAATCTCTCAGACCTGCCGGATCGACTCCGCGCCGCCAGCCGCCACACAAGATATCCGGCACGTGACGGCCGCTCTCGGCGACGCCCGGATCGAGACCTCTCCCTTTCCCCATGCCTTGGTCGAGGATTTCCTGCCGGCGGACCTGTTCGTGTCGCTGCGGGACATGGCCCGGGTCGGGACCGGTCCCGGCTGGCATGACGGGGCGACGCGCCGGTCGCTGTTCCTGACCCAATCCATCGGCGAGGCGGAGGGGATCACCGGTACCGGCCGGCGGACGCTGTCGATCCTGTCCAGCGCCGCCGTCGTCGGCGCGGCCCGCGACCTGTTCGCGGACCATCTGAGCGTGCGGGCAAAGCCGGAGGACCTGATCGTCGGCCTGGAGCTGATGCTCGACAAGGCGGGCTTCATGCTGCCGCCGCACACCGACGGCGGGCGGCGCGACATCGGCTGCCTGATCTACCTGGCCGAACCCGGCGATCCGGAGACGATGGGTACCCGGCTCTACGCCCCGATCGACCCGACCCTGCCCGAGAGGACGCGGAACGGTGTGCGTTGGGAGGAAGTGACCGAAGCGGCGTCAGCCCCCTTCCGGCCCAACCTGGCGCTGATCTGGGCGCGCTCGAACGCCTCGTATCACGGGGTGCCGTTCGACGTGGTCGACCGCGACCGCCGGGCGCTGCAATGGTGCATCGAGCGGACCGTGGATTAAGGAGCACAGACCGTGCGTTTGAACCAACCGACCGGCTTCGCCGACTTCGACGGACCGGCCGACGATATCGAGCGGTTCCGCGCGGCGCTGAACCAGGGCGCGCTGCAGATGGAGCCGTTCGCGCACATGGTCGTGACGTCGCCGTTCCGCGAGGCGTACGTGCAGGCGCTGCTGGCCGAGTATCCCAGCGAAGACGGCATGGGACAGGTGTCGGGGCGGATCCCGGGGCGCCGATACTCCGATCGCCGGCTCTCGCGGATCCTGCCGCAACCGGACGACGACGAGATCGCGGGCCTCCCCGCCTCGCAGAGGCAGCTCTCCAGGATCCTGCGCGCACCGCACGTGGTGAACCATCTGGTGCGGGTGTTTCCGAACCGGACCCGGGAGAACCTGCTGCGCGCCGCCCGCGCCCTGGAGACCGATACCCTGAACGTGAAGGTCTCCATCGAGCTGATCCACGACCGAAGCGGCTTCGAACTCCGCCCCCACACCGACGGCGGGATCAAGCTGGTGACCGGGCTGGTCTATCTGGCCGAGCCGGGGGATCCGGAGAGCCTGGGCACACGGATCTACCGCCCGAAGGATCCGGAGTTCTCCGATTCCGGCAACGGCTCGTTCTCGACCGACGAGATGGACGAGGTCGCGACCATTCCCTATCGGCGCAACACGATGCTGCTGTTCGCCCGGACCAACCGGTCGTTCCATGGTGTGGCCGCCGACAGCTCCGGCGTGGCCCGGCGGTTGATCCAGTTCTCGGTGATGCTGGACATTCCTCCCGAAGTCGCCGCCGAGCTGAAACGCCGGCGGCAATCGGCCTGACCCGGCACCGGGCTCAACCCGCGGCGGCGCTCCCGGGTCGGGTGAAGAGGATGTTTCCGGTGTGCTTCACGCCGACATCCTTCTCGCGGACCGCCCGTTCCATGTCCTCGTCCTTGGCGAAGCCGGCGGCGACCAGGGCGGCGGCGACCTCCTGATGGAACGGCTCGTTGATCATCAGTTCGATCATGATGCTCCGCAGGCGCGGATCCCGCAGCAGACGGGACGCGCCGGCAATCACCGCGTGCTCCAGCCCGTCCACGTCGATCTTCAGGTGTGTCGGGCAGTCGAACCCGCAGGTGTAGACCAGATGATCCAGGGTGGCCGTCGCCACGCCCTGGTGGCCCTGCGGCTCCTCGACGACGACGCGCAGGCCGTCCGTGACCAGAACCTGATGACCGCTGCCGCCGACGGTGTTGCTGCGCACCTGCATGAGCCCGTAGCCGACGGTATCGCTGATCCCCAGGCAGTACGCCGCGCAGGTCGCCGTCAGTTCGTTGACCCGAAGGTTGTCGTTCAGGACGGCATAGTTGGACGCCTCCGGTTCGAAGGCATAGACCCTGGCCCCGCGCGTCGCCGCCGCCCAGAGAGTGTAGAGGCCGATGTTCGCCCCGACGTCGTACAGGACCGCCCCCTGCGGCATGCCGCGGATCCACGCGATCGTCTCGGGCTCCTTGTCGAGCAGATGCGACACCCGCCAGGCGCACATCCGGCCCGGCACGTAGAACCGGAGGTCGACGTCCCCGCCGGCAACGTGGATATAGGGCTTGCTCGCCTCGAACTTGGCGCTGCGGGCGATGTGGCGCTTTCGGTCATCTTCGCTGAGGTCGGTCCTCATGGCGTGGCCCGCGCCGCCGCCGATCCGCCGCCCGACAGCTCGTACCCGATGGCGGTCATCAGGGCGCCGGCATTGCGCTCGGCGATGGCGATCTCCTCCGGCGTCATCTCGTCGCGCCAGCCGCCGACCTCGCCCCGGCGGTAGTGGGAGGTCGCATCGCGCTCGCCGCGCTTGCGCCCGCCAGACAACCGCTCGAAGCTCGCGGCCTCCATCGCCGCCCGGACCATCTCCGGATCCTCCGGCGCGCCGATGAAGCGGAAGATCTCCAGGGCGTGACGGAACGTGTCGGCATGCAGATCCTCGTAGCGGATCTCCATGTACGCCCGTCCCTTGGCCGCCGAGCGCGCCGCCTCGATCCGCGCCACCCAGTCATGGGAATACGCCTCGACATATTCCGGCCGGGTCAGGTCGTCCGGCAGCCGCGGGCGGAAGCGGGCGAAACCCGATACCGCGCCGTCCCGCGGGTCGCGGATGATGTGCACCATCCGGGCCTTGGGATAGACCCGCCACACCCGCTGGGCGTGGAACAGGTTGTCCGGATTCTTCTCGCCGATCACGACCAGGTCGTCGGGGTCCTTGTCGCCGAGATTGGCGGCGGCCAGGGCCGCGAACGCCATTTGGAACACCGGCCCCATGTGCGCCGGCTTCGGTCCGACGACACCCGGCGCCCAGGTCCGCGAGCCCTTCTCGCGCTTCTTGGTATAGTCCCAGAGCACCTTGTAGACGTCGGGAACGACATCGTTCATGAAATGCGACTCGCCGAGGCACAGCACCTTGGGATGCGCGTTCAGCATCTGCTGCAACCACGTGGTCCCGGACCTCGGCAGTCCCGCGACGAAGAACACCGGCAGGCTGTTCAGGCGGCGGACCGTGGCCTCGATCGAGTCAGGCATCGGCGGCAATCCCTGCGTGACAGTAAGAAGACCGTCCCTAGCACAGTCCCGCCCGCCAAGCCTACCGCGTCGACCGACATGCCCGTCCGGACTATTCCGCCGCCGCCTGGGTCGCGTGCGCTGCCACCAGCGGGGTCAGGCAGTCATCCTCCAGCGGCACGATCGGCGTGAAGTCGCGGTGGGCGATCCACTCCTTGCGTTTGAACTGGCGGATGTGGTTCGAAACCGCGCACAGGCTGAGGTAGACGATCGTCCGGTGCCACGGGCTGATGTTGGCCGGGCTGGCGTGGACCAGATTGCCGTGGAACAGCAGAACCGAACCGGCCGGACCGGTCGGCGCGACGATCCCGCCCTCCTCCGCGAGCCGGGTCACGGTCTCGCGGTCCAGGGTCCAGAGCGGGTAGCTCGTGGTCTCCAGGTCGTGTCCCGCCTCGAACACGCCGGTCTTGTGGCTGCGCGGGATGAACATCAGGGGCCCGTTGGCGACGGTCACCGGATCGAGGAACACGGCGATGTTCATCGCCCGCGGCTCCGGCATGGCGTCGTCGCGCTGCCAGGTTCCGTAGTCCTGATGCCACTGCCAGACCTCGCCGTCGAACGCGGCCTTCGCGTTGACCTTGTACTGGTGCATGTAGACCTCCTCGCCGAGGATCTGCATCACCGGTTCCACAAGGCGTGGATGCGCGCCCAGCCGGCCGAAGGCGTCGTTGTAGAGGTGGGCGGCGAAGGCCGTGCGCGGCGCGCCGGAGGACTCGCGCCAGACCTCCTCGCGCTCCAGCGCGTAGACCTTCATCGCCTCGGCGAGAAGCATCGCCGCCTCGGCCTCGCTGAAGGCGCTCTCCAGAAACAGATATCCATCGCGGTCGAAGGTCTCGAGCTGCGCGTCGCTGAGTTTCATCACTTTCCTCCCGATCGAACGATTTTTTTCAAGCGTACGGCCCCGCCTTGCCCTGGGCAAGCGACGCCGCGGACCCCGGCGTCCAAGCAGCGGCTTGCCTTGGGCGGCCCGCAGCGCGACAGTCAGCGCCGGGCGGCTCCCCTTCCACGGCCCTGGTTCATGATCCCGCGCGCCTTGCTGATCCTCGTGATTGTCCTGACCGGCCTGTCGCCGCTGTCGTCGCCGGCTCAGGATCGGCGGGCCGTCGACGGCCGGGTCACCGTCGCCTCGAACACCCACCCCTGGGCGTCGATCGGCCGGCTGAACGTCGCCGGCTTCAGGGTCCGCCGCCATTGCACCGCCGCGCTGGTTTCCTCCGACCTTGTGCTCACCGCCCGCCACTGCCTGACGGGGCTCGGCGGCGGGGCCTGGGCGGATCCGTCCAAGGTCCATTTCCTCGCCGGCTATGCGCGCGGGCGGTTCTCCGCGCACCGGACCGCCTCCGGCTACATCCCCGTCGGTCGTGAAGCGACCCTCGTGCGCCTGTCGGCGCCGGTCGACCTGCCGCCGCTGCCGATCCACGACGGGAGTGCGCCGCCGGCCGGTGCGGCTCTGGCCCAGGCCGGGTACAGTGCCGACAAGAGCCATGTCCTGACCGTCGACCCGGCCTGCTCCTTCCTCGGTGCGCGGCCCGGCGGGCGGTGGCGCCACGACTGCGAGGCGGTCTCCGGCGATTCCGGTTCGCCCCTGCTGATCGACCGGCCCGGGGGCCTGAGCATCGCGGCGATCCATGTCGGCCGCATCGACGGGGTCGGCGACGCCGAGCCGGTCCCGGCCGAGCGGATCGCGGCCGCGCAGTAGCCAGCACCTCTTGATAAAGGATCGGCCGCCAACCATGTTTGTCGGGACCGATGCCGCAAGGATCGGGGCCGGCGGATTGCGCGATCGCGGATGCGCCGGTTCATGCCGGGTCTCTCGCCCGGACCGGATGTCTCGCTCGATTGAGGGGATTGCCGATGGCACGCATGTCCATGTTCAACTCACCGCTCCTGCTCGGATTCGATCACTTCGAACGGGCACTCGACCGGGTCCAGAAGGCCCAGTCGGACGGCTACCCACCGTACAACATCGAACAGACGTCGGAGTCCGGCCTGCGAATCACGCTCGCGGTTGCCGGCTTCACCATGGACGATCTCGAGATCCATCTCGAGGGCAACCAGCTTGTCGTCCGAGGCCGACAGAACGATGACGACGGAAAGGTCTATCTCCACCGCGGGATCGCCGCCCGCCAGTTCCAGCGGACCTTCGTCCTCGCCGAGGGGATCGAGGTCGACGCAGCCGAACTCGACAGCGGCCTGCTGCACATCGATCTGCAGCGCCCGATCCCTGAGACCACGGTGAAGACAATCCCGATCAAGGGCGCGGCCCGTCAGGCCGACACGATCGACGTCGAGGCCGACCGCGCGCAAGCAGGAGAGTGAGATGAGCGACGACAGCAATTCCGCCGCCGGCGCGCGGCGTTTCGAGATCTCCCCCCAGGATCTGGGGACCCTCGGCCTCAACCAGATCGCCTTCATCAAGCCGGTCCGGGAGGACGGAGCGGAGGCTTATGTCGTGCATTCGGCCGACGGAACCGCGGTGCGGCTGTTTCCGACCCGCGAACTGGCGGAACTGGCGGTGCGCCAGAACGACCTGCATCCGCTCAGCGTCCACTGACGCGGACGCCGCCTTTCTTTCCAGACGCTAAGTGAACGCGTGAACGCGGCCGATCAGGCCGCGTGACTGGCCGCCGCCGCGCTGAACAGCGCGTAGATCGCGTCCGTGCTCTCGCAGCCGCGCATCTTGGTGCAGACCGTGCGGTCGCGCAGCAGGCGCGACACCCGGGCGAGCGCCTTCAGGTGATCCGCACCGGCCGCCTCGGGCGCCAGCAGCAGCACCACCAGATCGACCGGCTCGTCGTCGATCGAGTCGAAATCCACCGGCTTGTCCAGACGGGCGAAGACGGCATGCAGCCGATCCAGCTTGGCCAGCTTGCCGTGGGGAATGGCGATGCCGTGGCCGACCCCGGTTGTCCCCAGCCGCTCCCGCTCCAGCAGCACGTCGAAGATCTCCCGGGCCTCGACACCGGTCAGCGCCGACGCCTTGCGGGCGAGTTCCTGCAGGAGCTGCTTCTTGCTGGTGACCCTCAGGCTCGGGATGATTCCGTCGGTCGAGATCAGGTCCGTGATGTCCATGCTCGTGCTCGCTCTGCTGGCGCCCGCCTGTCACCAGGCGGGCGAAGTCGGGATCGTGCTCGATTGACCTGTTTCGTCGCTAGAAATCCGGGCCACCCCTCAGTCGGCGCCGGAAGCCCCCGCCGGATCGACCCAGCCGACGTTGCCGTCGGGCCTCCGGTATATCATGTTCATGCCCCCGTGGCCCCGGTTTCGGAACATCAGGGCCGGCGCCCCGGACAGGTCGAGACGCATGACCGCCTCGCCCACGGTCAGGGTGTCGACCGCCGTCTCCATTTCCGCGACCACGACGGGCGTCCACCCGGTCGGCTCCTCCGCCTCCTCCGCCTCGGGCTCGGCGGCCAGGATATACTGTTGGGCGGCGATCGCATCCGGCGCATGCCCGCGATGATGGTCCCGCAGACGGCGCTTGTAGCGTCGCAGACGCTTGTCCATGCGCTCGGCGGCGGCATCGAACGCCGCGTGGGCGTCGCCGGCCTTGCCTTCGCTCTGCACGGTGATGCCCTTGCCGATATGCACGACGACGTCGGTGGCGAACTGGCCACCGGACTTCGCCATGGTCACGGTCGCCTCGATCGGGTCCGAGAAATACTTGCTGGCGATCGCCTCGATCTCGGTCTCGATCCGCTCGCGCAGCGCATCACCCACGTCGAGCTGCTTGCCCTGGACAGATATCTGCATTGCCTAATCCATTCGTTCGTCCGGCCTTCGCTAAAGGTGGGCCTGGACACCGGGTTTCAAAGAGGCTCCAACGAGCCTGCGGCGCGTTTTCTACGTCGCGCCGGCGCCACCCGATCCGGTCCCGTCTGAGCGAAGCGCCGGAACCTAAGTGTAGCGCGTTTCCAGGTCAACACGCGAGTCGGGAGGGGTGCGGCCGGGCCTTGTCGCGCCCCTATCGGCGGCCCGCCATCGCCGCCCGGTCGGCCTTCTCGCGTCGGCGTTGCACGCTCGAGGGAATCCGCATGGCCTCCCGATACTTGGCCACCGTCCTGCGGGCGATGTCGACGCCGTCCGCACGCAGCAGTTCGACGATCCGGTCGTCCGAAAGGATGGCGTTCGCCGCCTCGGCGTCGATCAGTCCCTTGATGCGGTGGCGCACCGCCTCGGCGGAATGGGCCTCGCCACCGCCGGCCGACGCGATCGCCGAGGTGAAGAAGTACTTCAGCTCGAAGATCCCGCGGGGAGTGGCCGCGAACTTGTTGCTCGTCACCCGGCTCACGGTGCTCTCGTGCATGCCGATGGCGTCGGCGATGTCGCGCAGCACCAGCGGGCGCAGGTGCTGGATGCCGCGCTCGAAGAACGCGTCCTGCTGGCGCACGATCTCGCTCGAGACCTTGAGGATCGTCGTCGCCCGCTGATGCAGCGACCGGGTGAGCCAGTTCGCCGACTGCAGGCACTCCGACAGGTATTCCTTGGCCTTGCGGTCCTTCGCCGCGACCTTCGACACCTCGGTGTAATAGGCGTTGTTGACCAGAACGCGGGGAAGCGTGTCGCTGTTCAGCTCAACCAGCCAGTTGCCGTCCGCCCCCTTTCGGATCAGCACGTCTGGCACGACCGGTTGGTCCAGGGGCCGGTCGAAGGCCTCGCCCGGCTTCGGGTTCAGGGCGCGGATCTCGGCGATCATGTCGACGAGATCCTCGTCGTCGACGCCGCAGGTCTTCTTCAGCGCCGCGACCTCGCGGCGGGCCAGCATGTCGAGATTGTCGAGCAGCGCCTGCATGTAGGGGTCTAGGCGGTCGCGGTCCGCAAGCTGTAGGGCCAGGCACTCCTTCAGATCCCGGGCCAACACGCCCGGCGGATCCAGCGCCTGAACCCTGGTCAGCACCCGTTCCACCTCGGCGGTGTCGGTGCCGAGCTGATCGGCCAGCGCCGCCACATCCCCGGAGAGGTAGCCGGCGGCATCGACCATGTCGATCAGATGGGCGGCGATCAGCCGGTCGCGCGGATCGTCGAACTCGATCGACATCTGGTCGAGCAGGTGGTCCCGCAGGGTCTTGCTGTCGGCGACCGTCTGCTCCAGCCCGAACTCGTCATCGCCGGGAACGCTCCCGCCGCCGCCGCCGCCGGCGCTGCTCCAGCTCGACAGGTCGCCGGCACCGATCGCCGCGACGCCCTCGGTCTCCTCGATGCCGGCACTGCCCCAGTTGTTGTCGTAGTCGACATCGTTGGGGTCGTCGCCCGTCGCCGGAATGGTCTCGGTCGTGGTCCGGTCGACGGTGTCCCGCCCACCGTCGTCCGCCGCCTCGGAGAACCCGTCGCCTTCCGGCAGCGCGGCGGGCGCCTCGCCGTCGTGGCGCAGGAGATTGTCGGCCGCCACCGCCTCCAGGGAGGCCGGCCCCTCGCCGTCGTCGCGGTCGAGAAGGGGGTTCTGCGCCAGCTCGCCCTCGACATACTCGGCGAGTTCCATGTTGTTCAGCTGCAGCAGCTTGATCGCCTGCTGCAGCTGCGGCGTCAGGACAAGCGACTGTCCCTGGCGTAGATCGAGGCGTTGCGACAGGGCCATGGGCGGACAGCGTCAGAGACTGAAACGTTCCCCGAGGTAGAACCGCCGGACATCGCGATTGCCGACGATGTCGTCCGGCGATCCTTCCATCAGGACCATGCCATCATGGAGGATGTAGGCGCGATCGACGATCTCCAGCGTCTCACGAACGTTGTGATCGGTGATCAGCACGCCCAATCCGCGGTCGGTCAGGTGCGAGATCAGGTCGCGGATCTCGCCGACGGCGATCGGATCGATGCCCGCGAGCGGCTCGTCCAGCAGGATGAACTGCGGGCCGGAAGCCAGGGCGCGGGCGATCTCGACGCGCCGACGCTCGCCACCGGACAGCGCCAGCGCCGGCGTCCGGCGCAGATGGCTGATCGAGAACTCCGCCAACAGGTCCTCGAGCATCGCGTCGCGCTGGCTCGGACTGGACTCCACCACCTCGAGCACGGCGGAGATGTTCTGCTCCACCGTCAGGCCGCGGAAGATCGACGCCTCCTGCGGCAGGTATCCGATGCCGAGGCGCGCCCGGCGATACATCGGCAGGTCGGTGATGTCCTGACCGTCGAGGCTGACCGAACCGGCGTCCGTCGCGATCAGCCCGGTGATGATGTAGAAGCAGGTGGTCTTCCCGGCGCCGTTCGGCCCGAGCAGTCCGACCGCCTCTCCCGGACGCACGTTGACCGAAACGTCGCGCAGGACCGGGCGCTTCTTGAAGCGCTTGCCGACATTGTGTGCCGCCAGGCCGCGACGCACGGTGCTCTGATGGACGAGACGCGGTGCGCCATCCTCGTGCCGTGTCGCTCGGAGCCCGTCGTTCGGTGCCATCCGTTCTCTCGTCCCCTGCTGCGCGGCGGTCCGCGCCCTGTTCACGCCCCCACGCGCCAAGTCTAGCACGCCGAGTCGAGAAGCGGCGGAAATCCGCATCGCGTCAGTTGTCGTTCTTCTCCGGGGTGAACAGGCCCTTGACCCTGCCGCCGGACTTGCCGCCGGGCAGCATGCGGCTGACCCCGGTCTTCAGGTTGACCTCGGCGCGATTGCCGTTGAGCTGATTCTCGCCGCGCGTCACCCGCACGTCGCCGATCAGCGTGGCGACCTCGCGCAGGACATCGTAGACCCCTTCGTCGCCGTGCACGACCTCTTCCGGCGTGGTGATGACCACATTGCCGATGGCATCGACCCTTTCGATCCGGTTCTCGCCGTCCGGCCCGTCGCCGAAATACGCCGTCAGGACATCGGCGTCGATCCGCTGGTTCTCGCGCAGGGCCACGGCATCGCCCCGGGCGACGGCGAGCCGCCGGACCTCCCAGTACTCCAGGCTGTCGCGCGCGGTGATCGTGTCGACGCCGTTGCGGAAGCTCAGATTGTCGCCGAGCAGCACGATCACTTCCTGGTCGATGTCGTAGATCGCCCGGTCGCCCACCGCACGGTCGTTGACCGAGAGGATCTCGACATTGCCCGTCGCCTCGAGCCGATAGACCTCGCTGCCGCCGGCGTCCTTGGGCCGGTAGGCGGCGCTCAGCGTGTCCGCCGACACCGTGAGCGTGCCGCGCACCGCCTTGGCGTTGCCGCGCGCGACATAGAGCTTGTCGTCGCGGACCCACTCGATGCCGTCGTCGGCTTCGATGGTGACCGGCTCGTCACCTTCGCTCTGCAGCAGCTGCGCCCGTGCGGGGACGACGGTCAGGGCGAGCGCGGCGAACAGGAAAGCGGCGAAAACGGCGCCGGCGCGTGTCGTCATTGAACTGCCATCGTTGGTGAACCGTCACTCACCGGAACTGACGCTGTAGAGCACGGCCCGGGAACGCCCGGTGAAGATGATCCGCGCCCCGCGTTCCATGCTCCGCATGCCCTCACCCTCAATCGTGCCACCCGGACTCTGGCCGAAGGTCGGCAGATCGCTGAACACGTTGCCCGGTCCCATGTCGATCATCGCCGCGTCGGTGTTCAGCTGGTGGCCGGCATCGTGGAACAGCGCGACACCGCCGGTGAGGTTCACCACCGACGCGTCCTTGTACCAGATGCCGTCGTCGGCGTTCAGCGAGACCCAGCTGCCGTCCTCGTTGATCATGTCCGCCTGGGGCTGGTCGAGTTCGACGGCCTGGCCGTTCTCGCCGAGCTGGGTCGCCGATCGGGCGACGATCTCGAACGGCTGATCGTTCTCGTCGAGACCGACGAAGCGCGGGTTGGACATCCGCAGGGTGTCCACGTCCTCGAGGGTGACCGGCGCCTGGTCCATGGGGATGTCGGCGGCGTTGCGGCCGATCTGCGGCCAGATCAGCACCAGCGCAACCAGGGTGATCGCCAGCGCCGGCAACAGCATCTTCATCGCCGCGACCGTCCGGCTGGCCCGCGCGATCGGTCGGATCCGCGCGATGCCGACCGGCGTTTCCTGGCTGGGATGTTGCGCGACTGCCACGTCTGGTCCTGTTCCGGTGATCCTTATCCGACGGATTTATACCGTGCCGACGGGACGAGGCATAGGCGCCGGGCGGCAGAAATTCCGTGACGGACCTTCCCGCGTTGCCTGACCCATTGTGGCGCACCGGCGCCGCCGGGCACCGCGACGAACGCTTCAGTGGGCGAAGATGTCGTCTTCGCCGTAGCCGATCAGGTCGAGATGGGCGCGGGTCGACAGGAAGTCGAAGCAGGCCTGGGCCATGGCGGTGCGCCCCTCGCGCTCCAGCATCATGTCCAGGCGCTCCTTGAGCGCGTGCAGGTGCAGCACGTCGGAGGCGGCATAGGCCACCTGCTCCGGCGTAAGTTCCGCCGCGCCCCAGTCGGAGGACTGCTGCTGCTTCGATACCTCGACGCCGATCAGTTCGCGGCACAGGTCCTTGAGACCGTGACGATCCGTGTAGGTGCGAACGAGCTTGGACGCGATCTTGGTGCAGTAGACCGGGGTGGTGACGACGCCGAGATAGGCCTGCATCACGGCGACGTCGAACCGCGCGTAGTGGAACAGCTTCGTCACCGTCGGGTCGGTCAGCAGCCGGCACAGGTTCGGCGCGCGATAGACACCTTTGGCGAACTGCACCAGATGGGCATCGCCGTCGCCCGAGGACAGCTGCACGACGCAGAGCCGGTCGCGCTCGGGGCGCAGACCCATGGTCTCGCTGTCGATGGCGACGATGGGGCCGAGATCCAGTCCGTCGGGAAGGTCGCCCTGGTGCACGGTCGCGGTCATGGGTGCTGTCCCGGATCGGCGGTTCGGACGAGAGAGGATGGTGCCCAGGAGAAGACTCGAACTTCCACGACCATACGGTCACTAGCACCTGAAGCTAGCGCGTCTACCAATTCCGCCACCTGGGCAGGTGCGGACGGTCCCGTGCGGAACCGTTCGGAGGGCCGTGTTATAAGCGCCGCGCCGGCAATGTCAAACGGGTTTTGTCGGAAAATCGATCGGCCGATCGCACTCCCAACCCGGCCCCGCCTGTACTATATTCGCGGTACCGCATTTCCTCGGGGCGGAATTGGTGAGCGCAGGAGAGCAACAGGCCATGCAAGGCAAGCTCGTTACCGTTTTCGGCGCATCCGGCTTCATCGGCCGCAACATCGTGCGCGAACTGGCCAAGCGCGGCGCGCGGGTCAATGCGGTCTGCCGCGACGTCGAGAAGGCCAAGTTCCTGAAGCCCATGGGCGTGGTCGGTCAGGTCACGCCGATGCGGGCCGACGTCACCGATCCCGCGGCCATCGCCCGCGCGGTCAAGGGTGCCTCGATCGTGGTCAACCTGGTCGGCATCCTCCACCAGTCGGGCCGCAACACCTTCGACGCGGTGCAGGCCAGTGCCCCGGGCACCATCGCACAGGCGGCGAAGGAGGCCGGTGCCGAGGCCATGGTGCACATCTCAGCGATCGGTGCGGATAGCGGATCCGCCTCGGCCTATGCCCGCTCCAAGGCGGCCGGCGAAGACGCGGTGCGCGCCGTCTTCCCCGAGGCGGTGATCCTGCGTCCCTCCATTGTGTTCGGACCGAATGACAGCTTCTTCAACCAGTTCGCCGGCTACGCGCTGTTCGCGCCGGCGCTGCCGCTGATCGGCGGTGGCCATACCAGGTTCCAGCCGGTCTATGTCGACGACGTGGCCGACGCGGTGATCGCGGCGGTCGAGAGCCCGGCCGCCAAGGGCCAGACCTTTGAGCTCGGCGGGCCATCGGTCTACACCTTCCGCGAGCTGATGCGGATGATCCTGGACGAGACCAAGCGCCGCGCCCTGCTGGTCGAGGTGCCGTTCTGGGCGGCGTCGCTTAAGGCGACGTTCCTGGAGCTGCTGCCGAAGCCGCCGCTCACCCGCGACCAGGTCGAATTGCTGAAGACCGACAACGTGGTGTCCGATGGGGCGAAGACCCTGGCCGATCTCGGCATCGAGGCGACCCCGGTCGAGGTGATCGTGCCGACCTACCTCGACAAGTTCCGCCCCGGCGGCCGCTACAGCACGGGCCGCCAGCCGGTCTGAGACTTGGCGGTCGACATGCTCAGGCGACGGCCAGTTCCTTCCAGTCCTCCGCCAGGATAAGCGGCGGCTCGGTCATCTCCTGAAGCCGCTCCAGGGTCAGGCCCTGCACCATCTCGCGGACCACGAGACCGCTCGGCGTCACGTCGATCACCGCCAGGTCGGTGAAGATCCGTTTGACCACCCCCCGGGCGGTGAGCGGCAGCGTGCAGGCGTTGACGATCTTCGGCTCGCCCTTCTTGGTGACGTGGTCGGTGAGCACCCAGATGCCCTTGGCCCCGGCCGCGAGGTCCATGGCCCCGCCGACGCCCGGCGGGAAACGGCGGTCGCCGGTGGTCCAGTTGGCGAGATCGCCGTTGCCGGCGACCTGGAAGGCGCCGAGCAGGGCGAGGTCCAGGTGGCCGCCGCGGATCATGGCGAAGGCGTCGCTGTGCACGAAGAACGACCCGCCGGGCAGCAGGGTCACGTACTCCTTCGACGCGTTGATCAGGTCGCGGTCCCGGTCCGCCTCGGCCGGCGCCGGACCGACGCCGAGGATGCCGTTCTCGCTGTGCAGAACGATCTCCTTGCCTTCCGGCATGACGTTGGCGGCCAGCGTCGGGATGCCGATCCCGAGATTCACGAAGCTGCCGTCGGGGATCATCTCCGCGGCGCGGCGAGCGATCTGCAGGCGCGAGAGCCGGGCGAGGCCGGCGTCCTGAACGGCGGTGCTCATATGTCCCACTCCCGATCGTTGTCGATATGGACCACCCGGTCGACGAAGATGCTCGGGGTGACGATGGCTTCGGGGTCCATCTCGCCGAGCGGCACGATCTCGCGGGCCTGGACGACGGTGACGTCTGCGGCCATGGCCATGACGGGGCCGAAGTTCCGCGCCGCCTTGCGGTAGGTCAGGTTGCCCCAGCGGTCGGCCCGCCAAGCCTGAACCAGCGCGAGATCCGCCCGCAGCGGCAGTTCCAGCACGTAGTCGCGGCCGTCGAAGGTCCGAACCTCCTTGCCCTCGGCCAGTTCGGTGCCGACACCGGTCGGGGTATAGAACCCGGCCACGCCCGCACCGGCGGCCCGCATCCGCTCCGACATCGTGCCCTGCGGCACCAGTTCGAGCTCGATCTCGCCGGCGGCGTAGCGCGCGTCGAACAGGTCGGAGCCCTTGGAGCGCGGGTAGCTGCAGATGATCCGCCGCACCCGTCCGCTGCCGATCAGCGCGGCGAGCCCCTCGGTGCCGGTGCCGGCGTTGTTGGAGATGACCGTCAGATCCTTGGCGCCGCTGTCCAGCACGCCGTGGATCAGGTCGTTCGGCACGCCGGCGAAGCCGAAGCCAGAGATCATGATGGTGTCGCCGTCCTTCACGCCGGCGACGGCCGCGGCGACGTCGGGGACGATCTTGTCGATGGGCATGGGTCTGGGCGCTCCCCCGGATGGGCAGGTTCTTGTCGACCCATACGTAAGCCGATGCGGGGGACCGGTCCAGCCTCTACCGGCGGCTACGGTGGCGGCGCGGGCGACGGTGGCGGCGAGGGGCGGTCAGCCGCGGTCGATCACCGGGATCGCCGGCGCCGCCTCGCCCTCCTCCCCGTCGAACAGGAATTCCGGGAGCTGGAAGCCGACCAGGTTGTCCCAGTGGTCCTGCACATCCTCCTGGAACAGGTCGCGCACGATGCCGGAGGCCAGGTGCGGCACGGCGAACTTCATGGCGTTGATCGACGCGCCCGACGGCCCGAAGCTCATGGTCGACCCGAAGGTGAACAACCGGATGTGCCGGATCCACGGCGCCGAACCGGCCTCGCGCTCGAGCAGTTCGTAATGCGGGCCGAGATAGGGATAGCGGCCGAGGCGCGGGTTCGCCTCCTCCGCCGGCGGCGCGTAGCGGTCCGCCCACAGCGCCACGTGACCGGACACGCCGTCCAGTTCCGGGCGCAGGGTCAGATCCATGTCGAAACCGGTACCGACCAGAAGATAATCGGCCTCGATCCGGCCGCCGGGCGTGTCGATCCGCACGGCGTCGCCGACGGGGGTGCAGCGCTCCCATCCGGCGTTCGTGCGCAACTCGAAGGTGTCGTGGCGCGCCACCCGCTCCCAGGTCTCGCGCGGAAACGCTTCGCGCAGGGTCAGCAGGTAGTTCATGAAGCGCCAGCGCCAGACGTCGTCCAGCGTGTGGAAATGACCGAGGAACCCGGGGAAGCTCAACCAGCGGAAGGGCTGGATCCGCTGCAGGTCGTCGCGCCGGGAGCAGACGGTCACGCGCCCGGCCCCCGCCTCCAGCGCCGTGCCCGCGTTGTCGAACGCCGAGGCGCCGGCGCCCAGGACCGCGACACGCTTGCCGGCCAGGGCGGCGAAGTCGATGTCCTCGCAGGTGTGGGCCCAGAAGCGCTTGTCCAGCGCCTCGACCACCGGCGGCGTCCACCAGCGCCCGGAGGACTCGATGCCGGTGGCCAGCACCAGCTTGCGGGTGACGATCTCCTCCACGGTGTCGCTGGCAAGATCGCGCACCGTCGCCACGAGGTACGGGTCGGCCGGCCGGATCCGCTCCAGGCGCTTGCCGTTCTCCACCGTCAGGCCGAGGACCCGGCGCAGCCAGAGCAGGTAGGCGGCCCAGTCGCCCTTGTCGATCTTGTTCAGGCTCTGCCACGCGGCGGCATCGTGCTGCGCCTCGAACCAGGCCTGGAATGTCAGGGACGGGATGTCGAGATCGGGCCCGGTCACCGCCTTCGGCGAGCGCAGGGTCGCCATGCGGGCATAGGTGTTCCACGGGCCTTCGCGGCCCGGCTCGGACTGGTCGACGACGCGGATGTTCACCACCCGCTGGCGGGTCAGCGCGTGGGCGATGGCGGTGCCGCCCTGGCCGCCGCCGACGATCAGCACGTCCAGGACCCGGTCTCCATCGGCGGTGTGATGCGGCGTCACCCAGCGACCGGACGGATAGGAGACCTTGGCCAGATCCTCGCCGATCCGCTGTTCCAGGACCGCCAATCCGAGCCCCGCCGTATCCGTCACCGTCATCGTCCCGCCTTCCCCCGTCGCCGCCTTGTCCCATTCCCGCGGGACCATCATGCGTCCCGGTCGACCGCCGCCGAGATGGCATGACGCCGCATCCAGATCGCCGCGATCACCACCAAGGCCACCGCCCCACCGACCACGACCGGCGGGCGCAGACCGACGGCATCGCCGGCCGCCCCCATGGCGAGCGCGCCGATCGCAGGGCCGCCGCGAAAAATGATTCCGTGCAGACTGAGCACCCGCCCGCGCATCGCCGGGGCCACGGCGAGCTGGACGATGGTCTGGGTCCCGACGCCGGCCGCCACCATCGCGGCGCCGTAGAGGCCGAGCGCCGGATAGGCAACCCACAGCGTCCCGGACAGCGCCACCGCCAGCACTGAGGCAGCGACCAGCACCGAAGCCGCGAGAACGATCGGCACTAGGCCGCGCTGATCGGGCCGCCCGGCCAGCAGCCAGCCGCCGGCGATCGCCCCGGCCCCGGTCACCGACGTCATGATCGCCAGCGTGTCGGCGCCGCCGCCGAACACCCGGTCGGCGAAGCCGGGCAGCAGTTCGACGACCGCCCGGACCGAGATCGCGGTGACCAGGTGCAGCAGCAGGATCGGCCCCAGGCCGGGGTCGCGGGCGGCATAGCGCATCCCCTCGCCGATCTCGGCGACGAGTCCGCGTCGGGCGCCGGACACCCCGTCGTCGCGGCCGATCGACGGATTGCGCGCCCGGATCGTCGAAAGGGCCGCGAGCAGGCAGAGGTAGCTGAGCGCGTTGACGACGAAGGCCCAGCCGAGATCGGCCCAGACGATGACGAGCCCCGCGACCGCCGGACCGATGAAGCGCGCGGTGTTGAAGACCATGGAATTGATGGCGACGGCGGTGGAGATCCGCTCGCGCGGGACCAGACGCGGCGCCAGCGCCAGACGGGAAGGCTGGTTGAAGCCGATCACCATGCCGTTGGCGAAGGCCATGGCGACAACGATCTCGACGGTGATCGCGTCGGTCAACGTCAGCGCGCCCAGGACGAACGCGAGCAGCATGGAAAGGGTCTGACAGCTCAGGATCACCAGCGTGCGGTCCATCCGGTCGGCCGCGACGCCGCCGACAAGGCCGATCAGGACCGATGGGAAGAGGTCGGCGAAGGCGACCGCACCGAGCCAGGTCGCCGAATGGGTCAGTTCCCAGGTGAGCCAGCCGATGGCGACCCGCTGCACCCACATGCCGATGAGCGAGATGCCGTTGCCGAGCGTGTACAGCCCGTAGTCGCGGTGCGCCAGGGTGCGCAGGATCGGATGGTCGATCATCTGTCGGATGCCCGATGGTGCCGCCGGCGGAGTTCGACGGCCAGGGGAGCGCGGATTGGAACGCTATCTTAACCCGAATCGTCCACTGTCCGACCGGGTTTGGCAACACGGCCGGTCGGCGACGCGGCCGGCCCGGCGCAGCTTCCGGCGAGACAATCCGTTCGGATAATGAAATCAACCACCAACCTTCCGATTGAAATGTTGAACCCTATGGATTATATATTTTTGGAAGGTGAACGCTTGCTGGAACGTGTGACCAGGACATGTCGGACATGACGCTTGAGACCGACATTCTCGACGACGACGGTCCGGCCCCCATCGTTCGGGTGCCGCCCCCGTCCGTCCCCAAGGCCGCGCCGCGCGCGTCGGCCCGCGGCGAACTGGTCGACGTCCCCTACATGCTCTGGCTGGTGACGACCGCGACGGCCCTCATGGGAGCCCTGTCGCTGACCCTGGCGCTGGTGATCTACCTGATCGACAACGCGCTGGCGTTCTCCGGCGGGGCGCCGATGTTCAAGCCGGGCGACTACCGCAGCGTGCTCGAACTGTCGGTGATCTTCGCCCTGCTGGCCATCGCGGCGCACTTCCTGCGGGTCCGCCTGGAGGCCGCGCGCCAGGCGGCCATCGTCATCCCGCTGCCGTTCCGAATCGCGGTCGAACCGCCGATCGGCGACCTGCGCTCCCGGTTCGAGGCCTCGTGCAACATATCGATCGCGCTCGACAACGAGGGGCCGATCCCGATCCTGACCAGCCAGCCGGTCGTGCTGAAGCGCGCCCTGGAGAACGCCTTCATCGTCGCCGTGACCGACCCGGTGATCCGCTTCTCCAAGCAGAAGATGGAACAGACGCTCAAGGTCGCCGCCGTCAGCGTGCTGGGTGCCGGCGTCTCCTACATCGAGATGAGCGAGGTGCGTCAGCGGCGCCTGCCGCCGCGCCCGCGGCCGGTCGACACGGCCGGCGACGCCGACTCCACGCCTGTCCCGGCCTGCTGACGCCGACGACCGAGAGCGCGTGCTTCAGGCCGCCCGGCGCAGGTGACGGTCGAGCGCCGCGAACAGCGTGTCGACCTCCTGCGGACGGTTGAACAGGTACGGCGCGACCCGGATCCGGCCGCCCCGCAGACTCACATGAATGTTCTCCGCCGCCAGCCGGTCCGCCAGGTCGGGCGCCGACGGTTCCGGCAGGCGCAGACCGATGAAATGCGGGGACCGGTGCGCCTTCGGCGGCACCGACCAGCCGCGCTCCTCCGCCGCATCGGCGATCCTGTCGACGATCGGCTCGATGCCCGCGGCCACGGCGTCGAGGCCCCAGGCGGCGATCTGCTCCATCGCCGAAACCGCCATCGGCAGATGGATCATGGCGTCGGCCGCGCCCTGGTCGAACCGCTGGGCGCCCGGTTTGAAGCGCGCGCCATAGCCGGGCGACAGGGTCATTGGCCCTTCGCCGATGCGCGCCGCGTGATTGTGCTCCACCGGTTCGCCGTTCTGGCGTCGGGGAGCGACGTAGAGGTAGCCGGACTGGTCCGGAGACAGCAGCCATTTGTACGCCGAGCAGGCCACGTAGTCGGGGTCGATGCGGGCGACATCCAGCGGCATCACGCCGATTGACTGGGTGGCGTCGATGAACAGTGCTGCGCCCTGGGCATGGGCGACGTCGGCGATCGGCGCCAGGTCAAGAACTCCGCCATCGACCCAATGGACGTTCGGCAGGGTGACCAGCCCGGTCTCCGGCCCGAGGCGCTCCAGCACGGCGCTTGTCCAGTCGCCGTCGCCGGGCCGCGGCACCACGACGACCGAGGCGCCATCGCGTTCCGCGAGCCGCTGCCAGGCATAGAGGTTGGACGGGAACTGCGCCTCCAGGACGACGACCGTCTGGCCGGCCTCGAGCGTAAGGTTGCGGGCGGCGATGGCGACGGCATAGCTGGTCGCCGTGGTCAGCGCGACGTCCTCCTCGCGGGCACCGACGAACCCGGCGTAGAGCGCGCGGGCCCGGGCCATTTCGGCGCCGAGATTGCCGCGCTCCGGCTCCCACGGCCGCGCCTTGCGGTCGACCGCCCGCCGGCCGGCTTCCGCCGCCGCGCGGGGCGCGGGTCCCTGTGCGGCGCAGTTCATGTAGACGATGTCTTCGGGCAGATCGAAGAGCGGGCGGATGATATCGGGGGTCACGGCCGGGCCTCGCGTGGTTGCAGCGCCAACCAGCCTAGACCCGACGCGGGCCGGCGTTAAGGGTTGTTGCCAGACCGTTCGGCCGTCGGGTCCGTCAGCCGTCCGACCGCCGGCGCTTGGGCGGCACGCCCTCAAGCCGGGCGTCGTCCAGCGTCACCCCGTCGAGGACGGCGCCGGTCAGGTTGGCGCCGTTGAGTCGGGTTTCCTGCTTGCGGCCGACATTCTCGCCATGGCTGGACAGCAAGGGGGCCGCCGACAGGATCGCATCGGTCAGATCGGCGCGCGACAGGTTGGCGCCCGACAGGATCGCCCCCGACAGGTTGCAGCGCGCCAGCGAGGCCAGCGACAGATCGGCGCCGGACAGGTCGGCCAGGACCAGGAGCGCGTCCGTCAGCAGGGCCCGGTGCATGATGACGCCGCGCAGATCGGCGCCCGACAGGTTCAGGCCCCGAAGATCCGCGTCGGTCAGGTCGACCCCGTCGAGCGACGCCCGCGAGCCGCGCCGCCCGTCGCTGCGCACCCAGCGGTCGTGCTCGACCAGCGTGCGCTGCACCTCGGCGGCGACGATGTCGGCCGGCGGCGCCAACCGGGCGTTCGAGGTGTCCACCTTGCTCAGGTCGACATCGCGCAGCCGCGCCCCGATCAGGTTGGCGCGGTCGATCGTCGCGCCGTCCAGTTGGGCTCCCGAGAGGTCGGCGCCGGTGGCCAGCGAATCACTCAGATCCGCGTCGCTCAGATCGGCGGAGACGAGATTGGCGTTGCGCAGGATGACGCCGGACATCGACGCGCGTCGCAACGTCGCGCGCTCCAGATTGGCCCCGGTCAGGTCCGTCTGGGCCATGCGCGCCCGGTCGAGCTTCGCGCCCTTGAGGTTGGCCCGGTGCATGCGCGCGCCGGCGAAGTTCACGCCCTCGCCGCCGAATGCCTTCTGGCTGCTGTCCTCCGGCAGTCCGCTGGCGCCGCGCAGCGACACGCCGCGCAGATCCGCCCCCTCGAACACCGTCCCGACGAGCTGCGTGCCCGTCAGGTCCGCCTCTTCCAGCGTGGCGTCGCGGAACGACGCGCCGCAGAGATCGGCGCCGGCGAAGATCGCGCGGGTGAGGTTGCAGCCGATGAAACGCACGCCCTGGAGGTCGCAGCCGCCGAAATCCACCTCCCGCAGATCCTGACCCGAGAAGTCGGTTCCGAACAGGTTGGACTGGGCGAACGACGCGGGCTGGCCGTCAGCCGCCCCCTCCAGCCACAGCCGGTGGCTCGCCAATTTCCGCTCGACGGTGTCGTGCGATATGTGACCCTGGATGCTCATACGTCCACAGTCGCATCTATCCGCTTAAAGTTTGGTTAACCCTTACCCTGCGAAGGGCCGAAAGTTCGGCTTCTGCCTGGGTGAACGTCTTCTCCAAGCGGTCGCAAATCTCGTCGAGTTCACCATCGCTGGTGACCAACGGGGGAGAGATCATGACCCAATCTCCATCCCGACCGCCGTTCGTTCGCCGCGTGTACACTATCAAACCGTTTTGCATTGCGATACGGGTGACGATCGCCGGCACCATCGCGTCTATGGCGAAGGGTCGCTTGTCGGCACGATCCTCGACGAACTCCACCGCCATCAGCAGCCCCTTGCCGCGCACGTCGCCGATGAACGGGTGGCGTTCCGCCATGTCCCCGAGCCGGGCCGTCAGCGCCTCGCCGAGCACGCGGGCGCGCTCCACCAGGCCGCGCTCCAGCGTCTCCTCGAGCACCGCCAGGCCGACGGCGCAGGACAGCGGATTGCCGAACGAGGTATGGCCGTGGACGAAACCGCCGTCGCCGGCGACCTGCGCCACCAGGTCGCGTGGCGCCAGCACCAGGCCGAGGGGCAGGTATCCGGCGCCCACGCCCTTGGCCATGACGATCAGGTCGGCCCGGCAGTCGGGCCAGAATTCGTGGGACAGGAACCGCCCGGTCCGCCCGCCGCCGCTCATCACCTCGTCGTGGATCAGCAGCACGCCGTAGCGGTCGCAGATCTCGCGCACCCGCCGCATGTAGGCGGCATGCGGCACCAGCGCCCCGGTGGCCACGCCGCCGACCGGTTCCTGCATGAAGGCCAGCACGCTGTCCGGTCCTTCGGCGACGATCGTATCCTCAAGGACCTGCGCGCATTTCAGCGCCCAGGCCTCCGCATCGTGGCCGGCGGGAATGCGGTAGGTGACCGGTGCCGGAACCTTCGGCATGGCCTGCATCATCGGCCCGAACATCTCATGGGCCAGCGGATCGCCGGTGACCGACAGCGCGCCCAGGGTGCTCCCGTGATAGGAGGGCTGGCGCGAGATCACCTTCCACCGCGTTCCCTCGCCGCGCGACAACGCGATCTGCCGCGCCAGCTTCAGCGCCGCCTCGTTCGCTTCGGAGCCGCCGGAGACCACGAACACCCGCTCGTAGCCGGGGCCCGCCGCCTCCGCCAGCCGTTCGGCGAAGTCCCGGTTTGCCCGGCTTTCGAAATGCGACACGTTGGCGAAGGCCGCCGCCTCCGCCTGGGTGTGCAGGGCGTCGAGCACGCGGCGGTTGCCGTAGCCCAGGTTGCAGGCCACCGGACCGGAACTGACGTCGAGGTAGCGGTTGCCGGCCGTGTCCCACATCTCGATGCCCATCGCCCGCGCGATCTGCGGCTTCGCGGGGGTCCCCGGTGGGGCGGCGAACACCTGGACCGGCTCGCCCCGCGCCAGGGTGCCGAGCGGAGGCAGGGTGTCGAGGTCGTTGCGGAGCACGGTGGACATGGCGGCCCTCTCTGGGATCGATCCCCGATACTGGCCCGCCGGTTCGGACACGCCAAGCCCCGGCCTTCACCGGCACGGTCTCGGATTGAGATCTGAAGGCGCCAAATGAATATATATTGTGTTTATCGGCAAATTCTGATACTAAATATAACGAATCGAAATTGATTCGCGCCCCGATCTTTCAAAGGAGCGGGTCGGCCGGCGCTCACGGTTCCGTCGCTTCCCCGGCGGCGGAAGCGGGAGAGGGGAAGCCCCCCTTCGTCTCTCCCTCCACCCTGTGAAGCTCCTTAAGGACGGCACGCCGTCCAGCCTGACGGGTGCGCCCGCACGCGACATCGGCGCACCCGCCCTTTTTTTTTCGACGAGACCGAGGCCCGCCTTTCCGCGACCGGCCCCTGATGGCGCCCCATCCACGGGCTGACGCCGGCGCCGACAGCCGCTTCCGCAAAGCAGCTCTGGCCGGCGGTGCCGTCGCCCGTTAGGCTCCCGCCGTCAGACCTACCCGTCCCATTTCCCGAAGGAGACCCGCCATGGCCGGCACCATCGACGCCCGCTTGGCCGAACTCGGCATCGAGATCCCGACCCCGGCCGCACCCGCCGCGAACTACGTACCGTTCGTGCGCTCCGGCAACCTGCTCTTCGTTTCCGGACAGATCCCGATGGTCGACGGCAAGATCGAGGGCATCGGCGTGGTCGGCAGCGACCTGACCACCGACGACGCCCGGAAGATCGCCGAGATCTGCGCCATCAACCTGATCGCCCAGGCCAAGTCCGCCTGCGGCGGCGACCTCGACAAGGTCGAACGGGTCGTCAAGCTCGGCGGATTCGTGCGATGCACCCCGGACTTCACCGAACAGCCCGAGGTGGTCAACGGCGCCTCCGACCTGATGGTCGCGGTGTTCGGCGACAAGGGCCGCCATTCGCGTTTCGCGGTCGGCACCAACGCCCTGCCCCGCGGCGTCGCCGTCGAGGTCGAAGCGGTCTTCGAGCTGTCCTGATCCGGCGCGTCCCCGCGCCCACGGCCCGGACGCACCCGATCGGGGTGGCGCGCTCTTGCCGACAGGCGGGAGCGCCCCACCTCGACTCCGGAATGCAGCGCAACGGACCCGGCGATGCCTGACGGCACCGACATTAATCTGGCCGAGGAAGTCTCGGTCCTGCCCGCGATCGCCGCGGTGACGGCGGCGGAGTGGGACGCCTGCGCCGGGGCGGACAACCCGTTCCTGTCGCACGACTTCCTCCACGCCCTGGAGGAGAGCGGGTCGGTCCGCACCGAGACCGGCTGGCTGCCGCGCCACCTTGCCGTGACCGACCGCGACGGTCGCCTGGCGGCGGCCATGCCGCTGTATCTCAAGGGCCATTCCCGCGGCGAGTACGTGTTCGACTGGGGCTGGGCCGACGCCTACGAGCGCGCCGGCGGTCGCTACTACCCAAAGCTGCTCTCGGCGGTGCCGTTCACCCCGGTGACCGGCCCGCGCATGCTGGTCCGCCCGGACATCGACCGGACCCGGGCGGAGGAGGTCCTCGCCGGCGGCATCGTGGCGCTGATGAACCAGCTCAACGTCGCCACCGCGCATGTCAATTTCCTGACAGCCTCCGAATGGGAGCGCCTCGGCTCCTTCGGCTTCCTGCAGCGCACCGGCCTGCAGTACCACTGGCGCAACGACGGTTACGCCACGTTCGACGACTTCCTCGCGGCGCTGTCCTCGCGCAAACGCAAGGCGATCCGCAAGGAACGCCGGCAGGTGGCGGACAGCGACCTGACGATCCGCCGGCTGGTCGGGCGCGAGATCGAGGAGCGGCACTGGGATGCGTTCTTCCATTTCTATATGGACACGTCCGACCGCAAGTGGGGCTCGCCCTATCTGAATCGAACGTTCTTCTCGCTGCTGGGCGAGCGGATGGCGGAGCGGGTGATGCTGGTGGTCGCCGAGCGCGACGGCCGACCGGTCGCCGGTGCCCTGAACCTGATCGGAACCGACACCCTGTTCGGCCGCAACTGGGGCTGCATCGAGGACTATCGCTTCCTGCATTTCGAGGCCTGCTACTACCAGGCCATCGACTTCGCCATCGAGCGCGGCCTGACCACCGTCGAGGCCGGCGCCCAGGGCCAGCACAAGATCCAGCGCGGCTACCTGCCGGTCGAGACCTACAGCGCCCACCTGATCCTGGACGACGGGTTCCGCGACGCGGTCGACGATTTTTTGCAACGCGAGAAGCGGCAGGTCGCCCACGAAAAGGCGCTGCTGCTGGAGGAATCGCCGTTTCGTCAGGGCGGTTAACGGTTTGTTTGGGAATTGTTGCTGCAATGCCACAGGACAGGGCTTTCGCAAGAAAAATGTCACGACCCCCTTGCGACTGATCCGGCCCGTCATAAAGTGCGTATCAATGGCTGGTGAGCGCGCGTCCATGCGAGCGCAGGTCTCGCCGAGCTGAGCATTCGATCCATCGATGACACGAGAAGGAGGTCGCCCGATGCGCGATTCCTATGTGCTGACGCCGCTCGAAGCGGCTGAGCAGACCGGCCTGGAACTCGACACCGTCCTGACCCTGGCCGCCAACACCGATTCGGTTGCCGAGACCAACGGCGAGACCCTGCGGATCGATCCGTGGGCCCTGGCCGCTGCTGCCGGACAGCTTAAGCAGGCTGCCTGATCCCCAACGGGATCCCACAATCCTGATCGCAGGCCCCGCTTCGGCGGGGCTTTCGATTTTTCGGGCCGGAGCCGTGCCCCTTCCCTCCGTCCCCGCGCCGCCTTACATTGCGGGTCATCCGACCAACCGGAATTGCCCGCTGATGCCGTCGCTCCACTCCATCGTCACGAGACCCGTCACCCTTCGCCTGGCCGCCGCCGTCCTGCTGGCCGGCCTCGCCGCGTGCGGCTCCACCGACGAGGGGCCGCAATACGTCGAACGGCCGGTGGAGGAGCTGTACAACGACGCGTACAACGCCGCCCTGGCCGGCGAGTTCAAGGCGGCGGCGCCGCTGTTCGACGAGGTCGAGCGCCAGCATCCCTATTCGGTGTGGGCGACCCAGGCGCAGCTCATGGCCGCCTATTCCCAGTACCAGTCGAACGAATACGACGACGCGGTCTCGGCGCTGGACCGGTTCATCCAGCTCAATCCCGGCAACCCGAACGTCGACTACGCCTATTATCTGAAGGGGCTGTGCTACTATGAGCGGATCGTGGACGTGGGACGCGACCAGAAGCTGACCCGCGAGGCGCTGTCCTCCTTCGAGGAGGTCGTGCAGCGGTTCCCCAACTCGAAATACGCCCGCGACGCCCGGCTCAAGATCGACCTCGCCCGCAACCACCTTGCCGGCAAGGAGATGAGCATCGGCCGCTGGTACATGCGCCAGGGCCAGTACCTCGCCGCCATCAACCGCTTCCAGCGGGTCGTCTCCGAGTTCGACACGACGGAACAGGTGCCGGAAGCCCTGCTGCGCATGACCGAATCCTACGTCTCCCTCGGTCTGATCGAGGAGGCGAGGCGGACCGCCGCCGTGCTCGGCCACAACTATCCGGGCTCCGATTGGTACCAGGACGCCTTCGTGCTGGCGACCGAAGGCCGGGCGCGCACCACCGCGGAGTCCCAGGACGACGGGTGGTTCGGCTGGGGCCTCGGCCCGTTCTAGTCCCATGCTGGCCTCGCTCTCGATCCGGGACGTGGTGCTGATCGACCGGTTGGACCTGATCTTCGAGCCGGGCCTGTCGGTGCTGACCGGCGAGACCGGCGCCGGAAAATCGATCCTGCTGGACGCCCTCGGCCTCGCCCTCGGCGCGCGGGCGGAATCCGGACTGGTCCGCCATGGCGCCGCGCAGGCCAACGTCACCGCCGCCTTCGAACTGCCCGACAGCCATCCGATCGACGCCCTGCTCGGCGATGCCGACCTGGAGCCGAGCGAGGGCAGCCTGATCCTGCGCCGGGTGGTGACCGCCGACGGCCGGTCGCGTGCCTACGTCAACGACCAACCCACCAGTGTCGGCATGCTGCGCCGGCTCGGGGACGCCCTGGTCGAGGTTCAGGGGCAGTTCGACCAGCGCGGGCTCATGGATCCCGCGACCCACCGCGACACTCTGGACGCCTTTGCCGGGCTCGCGCGCGAGGCGGCAGCGGTCTCCGCCGCCTGGACGGCCTGGCGCGAGGCCCTTGGCGCCCTGGAGACCGCCCGCGCGGACCTGGAGCAAGCCCGGAGCGACGAGGAGTATCTGCGCCACGCGGTCGCCGAACTCGACCAGCTCGCGCCCGAGGTCGGCGAAGAGGCGCGCCTGGCCGAAACCCGGTCGATGCTGATGAACGCCGAGGCGGTGGTCGCGGCACTCAATGCCGCCAGTGCCGCCATTGTCGAGGATGGCGGCGCGGACAACGCCGTCGCCCGCGCCCAGCGGGCACTGGAGCGGGTCGCCGAGCGGGCCGGGGGACGCCTGGACACGGCGCTCGCCGCCCTCGACCGTGCCGTCGCCGAACTGCAGGAGGCCGGGTCCGAGATCGCCGCGGCGGCCGCCGACATCGACGCCGACGGATCCCGGTTGGCGGAGATCGACGACCGCCTGCACGCCCTGCGCGACCTGGCCCGCAAGCACGGCGTCGAAGCCGACCGGCTGCCGGATGTGCACCGGCGCTTTGCCGACCATCTGGCGGCGCTGGACGGCAAGGGCGGAGAGATCGGCGCGTTGACCGCCGCCGAGGATCGGGCGCGCCGCAGCTACACCGACGCGGCCGAGGCCCTGTCGGCGGCCCGCGCCGAGGCGGCATCCCGCCTGGACGCGGCGATCGGCGGGGAACTGGCGCCGCTGAAACTGGACAAGGCCCGATTCGAGACCGCCGTTCGACGCCTCGACACGCCGCGCTGGGGGCCGGCCGGCATCGATTCGGTCGCCTTCCAGGTGGCGACCAATCCCGGCATGCCCGCGGGACCGCTTTCGAAGATCGCTTCCGGCGGCGAGCTGTCCCGGTTTCTCCTGGCGCTGAAGGTGGTGCTGGCCGAGGCGAGCACGGTGCCGACCCTGGTGTTCGACGAGGTCGACGCCGGCGTCGGCGGAGCGGTGGCGGCGGCGGTCGGCGACCGCCTGTCCCGCCTCGCCGGACGGCTGCAGGTTCTGGTCGTGACCCATTCGCCGCAGGTCGCCGCCCAGGGGGCCCACCACTGGCATGTGGCCAAACGGGTCCGCGACGAGGTCACGGCCACAGACGTGGTACGCCTCGACGACGCCGAGCGGCGCGAGGAGATCGCCCGCATGCTTTCGGGCGCCGCCATCACCCGCGAGGCGCGGGCGGCGGCCGAGAGCCTGCTCACCCAATCCAGCGGAGGCCGGGCATGAGCGGCGGCGAGGGCGCGACGACGGAGAAGCCGGTGGCCGCGCTGACCGAGGCGGAGGCGACGGCGGAACTCGACCGGCTGGCGGCCGCCATCGCCGAGGCCGACCGACTGTACCATGGCGAGGACGCACCGGAACTCACCGACGCCGAGTACGACGCCCTGCGTCGGCGCAACCAGGCGATCGAGGACCGGTTCCCCGGCCTGAAACGGGAGGACAGCCCGAGCGAGCGGGTCGCCCCCGGCCCGTCCGAGGGCTTCGCCAAGGTGCGCCATTCCCGCCCGATGCTGTCGCTGGCCAACGCCTTCGACGACGAGGATGTCCGGGAGTTCGAGCGGCGGGTCCGCCGATTCCTCAATCTCGGCGAGGACGAGCCCGTCGCCCTGATGGCGGAACCGAAGATCGACGGCCTGTCGGCCTCCCTGCGCTACGAGAAGGGCAAGCTGATCCAGGGGGCGACCCGCGGCGACGGCGCCGAGGGCGAGAACATCACCCGCAACCTGGAGACCGTCGACGACATCCCGAAATCCCTTCCCGACGGCGTACCCGAGGTGCTGGAGGTACGCGGCGAGGTCTACATGACCAAGCAGGACTTCGTCGCCCTGAACGAGCGCCAGGCCAGGACCGGGGCGAAGATCTTCGCCAATCCGCGCAACGCCGCCGCCGGCTCGCTGCGCCAGCTCGATCCGGAGATCACCCGCTCCCGGCCGCTGCGGTTCTTCGCCTATTCCTGGGGCGAGATCAGCGAGGACTTCGCGGAGACCCACCACGAGTTCCTGGAGAAGCTGGAGGCCTGGGGCTTCACCATCAACCCGCTCTCGCAGAGGTGCGAGACCGTGGACGGTGCCCTCGCGGTCTATGCCCGGATCGGCGAGGAACGCCACGACCTGCCCTACGACATCGACGGCGTGGTCTACAAGGTCGACCGGATCGACTGGCAGCAGCGCCTCGGCATGGTCAGCCGCTCGCCCCGCTGGGCCATCGCCCACAAGTTCAAGGCCGAGCAGGCCGAGACCGTGCTGCGCGAGATCGACATCCAGGTCGGGCGCACCGGCGCGCTGACCCCGGTCGCCCGGCTGGAACCGGTGAAGGTCGGCGGCGTGACCGTCACCAACGCCACCCTGCACAACGAGGATGAGATTCGTCGCAAGGACATCCGGGTCGGCGACACCGTGGTGATCCAGCGCGCCGGCGACGTGATCCCGCAGGTGGTGCGGGTCGTCACGGAGAAACGGCCGGCCGACAGCGCCGAGTATCTCTTCCCGGACAAGTGCCCGCGCTGCGGGTCGGAGGCCGCGCGGCCCGAGGGCGAGGCGATCCGGCGCTGCACCGGCGGCCTGATCTGCCCGGCCCAGGCGGTCGAGCGCCTCAAGCATTTCGTCAGCCGCGACGCCTTCGACATCGAGGGGCTCGGCGCGAAGCAAATCCAGGCCTATTACGAGAACGGGATGATCGACAGTCCCGGCAGCATCTTCCGGCTGAAGGAGCACCGCCGGAAACTGATCGGCCGCGAGGGCACGCGGATCGCCTCGACCGACAAGCTGCTGGCGGCGATCGAGGATCGACGGAGGATCGGTCTCGACCGGTTCATCTACGCGCTGGGCATCCGTCAGATCGGCCAGGCCACCGCCCGGCTGCTCGCGACCCACTACGGCACGCTCGACGCCCTGCGCCAGGCGATGGCCGCGGCCGCCGATCCGGAGAGCGAGGCCTATGCCGACCTGATCAATATCGATCAGATCGGCTCCGCGGTGGCGAAGGATCTCATCGACTTCTTCAACGAGTCCCACAACGGCGACGTGCTGGACGACCTCGACCGCGAACTGACGATCGAGACCTTCGAGGCGCCTGCCACCACCGACAGCCCGATCGCCGGCAAGACCGTGGTCTTCACCGGGACCCTGCAGACCGTCGGCCGCAGCGAGGCCAAGGCCAGGGCGGAATCCCTTGGCGCGAAGGTCGCCGGTTCGGTGTCTAAGAAGACCGACTACGTGGTGGTCGGCGCGGATGCGGGCTCGAAGGCGGCCAAGGCCGAGGCGCTCGGGGTTGCGACCGTCAGCGAGGAAGAGTGGCTGGCGCTGATCGAAGGCGCCTGATCCGCTGCTGACGGCGACCGGCCGCCCGCTGGATTCCAAAATCCCCCCGGCCTCGAAAAAACCCGGCCTCGAAAAAACCCGGCCTCGAAAAAACATCGTTTGAACTTTCGCTCGGAGTTCCCACATCATGGGTGCTGGTACGGTCGCGCGAGCTTTATCTCGTCGCCGACCGTCCGAATGAGCGTCAGTCGTAACCCCTCTCCCAGGGTTTCGAGCGTGTGCGGGCCCCTCTTCGGAGGGGCCTTTTCTTGTTCGCCCCGGGCACTCCGAGAGCGGTCCCAACCCGGACAATCGGGCTCCATCCCCAGCCACGCATATCTCGCAGAGCGAGGCATGCGCGACATGCAATGCTGCAGCGCAAAAATCCAAGTGGTGGCGGCGGGAATTATCCCCAGATTGGGGCCATCACAGTCGGGGCCGTCCCGACATGGAAGTTCCAAGGAGAAACCCGATGTCCACCCAGAACGATATCCTGCGCGTGCCGTCGGCCCTGCCGGAGGACCCGAACGCGCTGGTCGCTCGGGCCCGGGCCATGCGGAGTGCCTACATGCGAGACCTGACCGCCCAGGCTTTCAAGGGCCTGCGCACCTGGCTCGCCAATCGCCGGACGATGGCTGCGATCGAGGATCTCAGCCCGCGCATGCTGGCCGATATCGGCCTCGACATGACCGCCCTGCGGGCCGGCGTCATCCGCCGCGTCGACGTCGAAGTCGTCGGCACGCCGAGCCAGGGCTTCGCGACCGCCACGGCGCCGAAGACCGCCAACCCCGCCGAGCCGCATCTGCGTCCGGTGACGGTCGGCACCGCGGCCAACACCGACGTGCGTCACGCCGCCTGACCCCCCTCCCCCTGTAGGGCGACGCGATGCGCAACGGCCGGCACCCAGGTGCCGGCCGTTCTGTTTCGAGGACCGATACGATCAGACCGACGGGCGGGAGGAGCCTCGGGTGAAGACGAGCGCGCTCCAGCCATCGCGACGATAGCGACGGATCAGCCGCAGTCCCTGCGCCCGGTGCACCGAGACGACCCAGCGCTCCTGTTGATTCAGCAGCCCCGACAGGATGGCGACCCCGCCCGGCGCCAGGCCGTGGCGAAGATCCGGCGCCATTTCCGCCAGCGGCCCTGCCAGGATGTTCGCGACCACCAGGTCGAACGGCGCGGCCCGCCGTACAACCGGCGCCCGCCAGCCGTTGGATATCCGGGTGGCGATGCGGCCCGCCAGACGGTTGGCCCGGACGTTCGCCCGCGCCGTCGCCACGGAGACCGGGTCCAGATCGACCGCCAGCAGGCGCGCCGACGGAACCAACCGTGCCTGCGCCATGGCCAGGATCCCCGAGCCGCAGCCGAGATCGAGCACATTGCGCGGTTGCCGGCGCTTCGCCAGGTCCTGCATCGCCCGCAGGCAGAGTGCGGTGGTCGCGTGGCTTCCGGAACCGAAGGCGCGGGCCGCATCGACCAGCAGCTCGATGCTCGCCGCCGGCGCCGGCTCCTCCACGTGCGAGCCCCGGATCCACACCCGACCCTCGCGGATCGGCGGAAAGGACTGCCGATTGAGCGCCAGCCAGTCGATCTCCGGCAACGGCTCGATCACCGTGTCAGGCGGCGGCGTTCCGACCGTCGCGGCGGCCAGCGCCAGGGCGGCGGTCACCGCCGGGCGCTGTGGTTCGTCCTCGGCGATCCCCTCCACCGTCCAGTTCCCGCCGGGGGTATCCTCCAGCGCGGTGACTGCGGAGACGAAGGGGGACAGGGCGTCGGCCACGACCTCGGAGGCCCTGGCCGGCACGGTGAGAGCGATGCGCCAGAGCGCGGATTTTCCCGGAGCTGTCATGGTCGCCGGATTTACGGCTTGGAGACGAAGGTGTCGACCACGTTCTTGACGCCGGCATGGTCGAACGCGACCTCCAGCTTGTCGCCGTCGACCTTGGTGACCGTGCCCATGCCGAACTTCTGGTGGAACACCCGCTCGTCGACGGCGTACTTGGCCGGCTTGGAGCGGTTGACGGTGTAGCCCTCGCCGTCGATGACCGGGGCGCGGGTCCGGATCGAGCCACCGCCGCGCCGCATATAGCCCGGACCACGACCGGCCACCCGACCGCCCTGCCCGGCGCTGTCCCAGGCCGGCAACCGACTCTCCTCGTCGCGGCCGTAGCTCGGACCGTCCCGCCCGTAGCCGCGACCGCCGTAGCCGCTTCCCCCGTAGCCGGAGCCGCCATAGCCGGAGCCGCCGGAACCGTACAGGCCGGCCTCGCTGATCATCTCCACATGCTCGTCCGGCAGTTCGGAGACGAAGCGCGAGGGAATCGCGCTCTGCCACAGGCCGTGGACCCGGCGGTTCGCGGCGAACAGGATCTCGACCTTCCTGCGCGCGCGGGTCAGGCCGACATAGGCGAGCCTCCGCTCTTCCTCCAGTCCGGCCGCGCCGTTCTCGTCCAGCGCCCGCTGGTTCGGGAACATCCCCTCCTCCCAGCCCGGCAGGAACACGACGTCGAACTCCAGCCCCTTGGCCGCATGCAGGGTCATCAGGCTGACCTGCTCGCCGTCGGCGGCCTCGGCGTTCTCCATGACCAGGGAGATATGCTCCAGGAACCCGCCCAGGCTCTCGAATTCCTCGAGGGCCGTGACCAGTTCCTTGAGGTTCTCCAGGCGTCCCGGCGCCTCGGGCGACTTGTCCTTCTGCAGCGCGGCGGTATAGCCGCTCTCGTCGAGGACCATCCGCGCCAAGTCGGAGGGATCCTCGGCCTGGGCCGCTTCCCGCCAGCGGGCGAAATCGGCGATCAGTCGCCCGACCGCCCGGCGCGCCGCCGGTTTCAACTCGTCCGACTGCACCATCTGCGTCGCCGCCGCCGTAAGCGACAGACCGGCGGCGCGGGCGTACTGGACGATCACCGCCTCCGTGGTCTTGCCGATGCCCCGCGCCGGCTTGTTGACGATGCGTTCGAACGCAAGGTCGTCCTCCGGCTGGTTGATGACCCGCAGGTAGGCGATCGCATCGCGGATCTCGGCGCGCTCGTAGAACCGCGCGCCGCCGACCACCCGGTAGGGCACGCCGAGCGTGATGAGACGTTCCTCGAACTCGCGAGTCTGGAACCCGGCGCGGACCAGAACCGCCATCTCGCGAAGCGGCACCTTGGCCCGCTGGTAATCCTCGATCCGGTCGCCGACGACTCGGGCCTCCTCCTCGCCGTCCCACACGCCGCGCACGACGATGTGGTCGCCGTCGTCCCCCTCGGTCCAGAGCGTCTTGCCGAGCCGGCCCTCGTTGTTGGCGATCAGTCCCGAGGCCGCGGCCAGGATGCGCGAGGTCGAACGGTAGTTCTGCTCCAGCCGGATGACCGTCGCGCCGGGGAAGTCCTTCTCGAACTTCAGGATGTTCCCGATCTCGGCGCCGCGCCAGCCGTAGATCGACTGGTCGTCGTCGCCGACGCAGCAGATGTTCCTGTGGCTCTGGGCAAGCAAGCGCAGCCAGAGATACTGGGCCACGTTGGTGTCCTGGTACTCGTCGACCAGGATGTAGCGGAACTGCTGCTGGTACTGCGCCAGCACCTCGGGCCGGGTCTGGAACAGGGTCAGGCACAGCAGGAGCAGGTCGCCGAAATCGGCGGCGTTGAGGGTGACCAACCGCTCCTGATACTGGCGGTAGATCTCCTGGAGCTTGCCGCCGGCCATGTCGCCGGCCTCTGCCACGCCGATCCTGTCGGGGGTGAGACCGCGGTCCTTCCAGCGCTGCAGCACGCCCATGACGACCCGCGCCGGCCAGCGCTTGTCGTCGACGTTCTCGGCCTGCAGCACCTGCTTCAGCAGCCGGATCTGATCGTCGGTGTCGAGAATCGTGAAATTGGACTTCAGCCCGACCAGTTCGGCATGGCGGCGCAGGATGCGGGCGCACAGCGCGTGGAAGGTGCCGAGCCAGACCTGCTCGGCGGCGGGGCCGACGATCGCCGCCACCCGCTCCTTCATCTCGCGCGCCGCCTTGTTGGTGAAGGTGACCGCCAGGACGTTCCAGGGTCGCGCCTTGCCGAGGGTCAGCAGGTGGGACAGCCGGGTGGTGAGCGCCCGGGTCTTGCCGGTACCGGCGCCGGCGAGAACCAGAACCGGCCCGTCCAGTGCCTCGACCGCCGCCCGCTGCCCCTCGTTCAGGCCGTCGAGATAGCCCCCGCGCGGCGAGATGGCGCGACCCGGTGTGGCATTGCCCGGCGCGGGATAGGCCGGCGCCGGGCCGGAGGGGGGTCGGTATTCCGTCGGATCGATGCCGCCGGGACCGTCATTGGAAAACAGATCCGCCATGGCCCGACCATATAGCATCCGACCGCCACGACCCCAGGTATTAAGTGCCATCGGAGATCCGCTGGATCCCCACCGTAGATCCGCAGGAGGCCCGCGGAACCGCAAATCCGAATTTATCTGTTGGATTTATCACTTTGTTAATTTGTTTTCATAATAATCCGACCGCGCCTCGACGGCGTAAACGACCGTGATACCGGCTGGACATCGCCGGAACGGACAAGTTCGGGAATCCCCGGATCGCTCGGCGCACTCTTGAGCCGGTCCCATGTGCCTGCGGTTTTGGGGTAACGGGGGGTGCTTCGGCACCCCCCGTGCTTGTTTCGCGGCCGGCGAGCCCGCGGCGTCAGATCGTCTCGCCGTGTTCCTCGGCCTGCTGGCGGATCAGCGCCTGATTGTAGGCCCGCATCACGTCGCGCTCGTGCAGGCAGCCGATCAGCCGCATGCGTTCCGCCGAATCGACCACCGCCAACAGCCCTTCCTCCGCCTCCGAGAATCGGCTGATCGCGCGCTGCAGGTCGTTGCCGGTCTCCAGAAACGGCGGGTGCTTGCGGGCGAGATCGACGGCCGTGTACTCGCGGTCCTTGGAGGAATCGAACGCCACCTCGCCAAGGTCGGCCAATGTGATGGTGCCGATCAGCCGGTCGTCCGCATCGACGACGAAGAGCTCGTTCATCGGCGCCAGCCGCAACCGGCTGCGCAGACTGTCGAGCCCGGTCTCCGCGCTCACGGTAACGTGATCCTGGCGCATCAGGTCGTGCACCCTCTGACTGCGCAGCGCGGCGACGTCGTGGCCGCCCTGGATGTGCACCCCGCGCCGGCGCAGCTGGTCGGCGAAGAAGGACGGGCTGTGCCAGACCCGGGTAATCAGCGACGCGATCACCACCGCAACCATCACGCCGACCGTCAGCTTGTAGTCGCCGGTCAGCTCGAAGATGATCAGGATGGTCGAGATCGGCGCCCCCAGCGTCGCCGCCGAAACCGCCCCCATGGCGATCAGGGTGTACGCCCCGTGGCCCGAGGACAGGTGCGGGAACGGCATGCTGGCGATGATGCCGTAGGCGCCGCCGATCATGGCGCCGATGAAGAGCGACGGCGAGAACACCCCGCCGCCGAACCCGGCGCCGAGACACAGCGCGGTCATCAGGATCTTCAACGCGGCCAGGGTGATGAGCAGGTACAGGCCGTAGGCTTCGTTCAGCGCCCCGTCCATACCCTCGTAGCCGACGCCGAGAATCTCGGGAAACTCCAGCGCAACGATGCCGACGACGAGGCCCGCCGCCGCCGGATGCAGCCAGCGCGGGAGCGGCAGCCGCCGGCGCTGCAGGTCGACGAACTCGGTCGCCCGCATCAGGGCGATCGCCGCCACCGCGCAGACCACGCCCAGGATCATGAACGCCGGGAACTCGAGGAACGAGGTGATCGGATGCGACGGCACGATGAAGGCCGGGTAGTCGCCGAACCAGGCGCGCGACAGCACCGTGCCGAACACCGAGGCGATGACGATCGGCGCGAAGGCCGACAGCGCGTAGTGGCCGATCACCACCTCCAGCGCGAAGAACACGCCGGCGATCGGCGCGTTGAACGACGCGGCGACCGCGCTGGCCACGCCGCAGCCGAGCAGCGTCCGCGCCTGACTGCGCGACAGGTTGAGCGGGCGGCCGAGGAAGCTGGCAAGCGCCGCGCCGAGATGCACCGCCGGCCCCTCGCGGCCGACCGACGCACCGCAGCCGATCGACGTGGCGCTGATCACCGCCGCGCCGAGCCCCTGGCGCATCGACATGCGCCCGACGCGCAGCGCGCTGGACTCGATCACGTCCGCCACCGCCTGCGGCCGGCCGCCCGGCATGACGTACTTGCAGAACAGTCCGATCAGCAGCCCGCCGGCGGTCGGCGCCAAAATCAGCCGCCACCACTCGAGCTGCGCCGCGTTGGTCGCCACCAGTTCGGACCGGAACCCCAGAAACAGCAGTTGGAGGAAGTCGATCGACTCGCGGAAGGCGATGGCACCACCCGCCCCCGCCCCGCCGACCACGACGGCGACCACGCTCATCACGATCTGGTCGTTGCCGACCAGCCGTTTGAGTTCGTGGAAATATCGGCTCGGCATGACTGCGGGGGTCCGGTGAGAAATCCAAGAACGACGGTAGCTTAGCGACGTTCCTTACATCGTGAAAGGGAGAGTCGGCGCGAAGCGTCGAAACCGTTTGATGTGACGGGCCGCGGACGCCTAGCATCGCTGCCATGGACATCGCAATCAGACCGGCGCGTTTCAGGCGCCCCGAGGAACAACCCGAGGAGCATCCTGAGGAGTCCACCGGGGAGACCGCCACGGACGATGCCGAGACCGTCCGCCGGCTGGTCCGCGCCCTGGCGGAGGTTCAGGAGGCCGCCGATTACGTCACCGGAACGGCCGACGACCTGCGCCGCGACGGCAGCGGCGAGCATCCGTATTTCCGCGCCATGCTGGCGGAGCGCGCGGACGGCACCGCCGTCGGTCTCGCGCTCTACTACTACGTCTACTCCACCTGGTCCGGCCGGCCGAAGCTCTACGTCGAGGACCTCTACGTGGATGCCGATCTGCGCGGCTCTGGGCTCGGCCGCCGGCTGATGGCCGCCCTGGCCCGCGAGGCGGTGGCAAAGAACTGCGTGAAACTGGATCTGTCGGTGAAGACCGACAACAAGGCCCGCGACTTCTACGAGCGCCTGGGCCTGACCCGCAGCGGGACCTGGCTGCCCTATACGGTCGGCGGCGCCGACCTGGAGGCGCTGGCCGCCAGCGGGTGACCGCGGGCACCGGTCCGGCGGGCGGCGGATCCGCATTGCCCCCGGCCCTGCGCCGCGCTAACTGTTTGCCATGACCGATCAGCTCACCATCACGCTGGCGCAGCTCAATCCCCGCGTCGGCGACATCGACGGCAATATGACCAAGCTCCGCAAGGTCCGCGCCCGCGCCGCGGACGAGGGGGCGGATCTGGTGCTGACCGCCGAGCTCTACGCCTGCGGCTATCCGCCGGAGGATCTGGTGCTGAAGCCGATGTTCGTCGCCGAGGTGCGCGACGCCGTCGAGGCGCTGGCGGCGGAGACGGCGGATGGCGGCCCGGCAGTGCTGATCGGCGCCCCCTGGGCCGAGGGCGACAGGCTCTACAACGCCATGCTGCTGCTGGACGGCGGCTCGGTGCAGGCGTCGCGCTACAAGGTCGACCTGCCGAACTACGGGGTGTTCGACGAGAAGCGGGTGTTCGATGTCGGGCCGATGCCGGGGCCGGTCGACGTGCGCGGCGTGCGCATCGGCCTGCCGATCTGCGAGGACATCTGGACCCCGGACGTGGTCGAGTGCGTGAGCGAGACCGGCGGCGAGATCCTGCTGGTCGCCAACGGCTCGCCCTTCGACAGCCAGAAACTGGACAACCGCCTGCAGCACGCCACCTCGCGCGTGGTCGAGAGCGGCCTGCCGCTGGTCTATCTCAACCAGGTCGGCGGCCAGGACGAACTGGTGTTCGACGGCGCCTCCTTCGTGCTCAACGCGGACCGGTCGGTCGCCGCCCAGATGCCGGCCTGGGAGGAGGCGGTGCTGACCACCACCTGGACCCGCGGCCCCGACGGCTGGACCTGCGCCCCGTCGGCGACGGTGGAACCGAAGACCGGGCTGGAGGCGACCTACCGCGCCATGGTCGTCGGCCTGCGCGACTACGTCACGAAGAACGGCTTTCCCGGGGTGATCCTCGGCATGTCGGGCGGCATCGACAGCGCGCTGTCGGCGGCGGTGGCGGTCGACGCCCTCGGCCCCGACAAGGTGCGCTGCGTGATGATGCCCTCGCCCTATACCAGCGAACACAGCCTGGAGGACGCCGCGGCGGCGGCGACCCTGCTGGGCGTCGACTACACCTCGATCAATATCGGCCCGGCGATGCAGGCCTTCGAATCCATGCTGGCCGATCAGTTCGCCGGCACGACGCCCGACATCACCGAGGAGAACATCCAGGCGCGCTCGCGCGGCATCACCCTGATGGCCCTGTCCAACAAGTTCGGCCACATGGTGCTGTCGACCGGCAACAAGTCCGAGATGTCGGTCGGCTACGCCACGCTGTACGGCGACATGTGCGGCGGCTACTCGGTGCTCAAGGACGTCTACAAGACGACCGTGTTCGCGCTCTGCCGATGGCGCAACGCCCACCGGCCGGCCGACTGCCTCGGCCCCGACGGCCCGGTGATGCCGGAGCGGATCATCACCAAGCCGCCCTCCGCCGAGCTGCGCCCGGACCAGAAGGACGAGGACAGCCTGCCGCCCTATCCGGTGCTGGACGCCATTCTGGCCGAGTTGATCGAGAACGAGACCCCGGTGGCCGACATCGTCGCCAAGGGCTTCGACAGCGAGACGGTGCTGCGGGTCTGGCGTCTCCTCGACCGGGCGGAGTACAAGCGCCGCCAGGCACCGCCCGGCGTCAAGCTGACCAGCCGGTCGTTCGGCAAGGAGCGGCGCTATCCCATCACCAACGCCTTCGTCGGCGTCTACCGGCCGAAGAAGGCGCGCGCGGCGGCCGAATAGCGCCCGCCGAACCAGCCAACGGGATCCCCGATGACCCTCACCGTCCGTTTCGCGCCGAGTCCGACGGGGCTTCTGCACGTCGGCAACGCCCGCCAGGCGCTGATCAACTGGCTCTACGCCCGAGCCCATGGCGGGCGGTTCCTGCTGCGCTCGGACGACACCGACACCGAGCGTTCGACCGCCGAGTTCGCGGCGAAGATCGAACGGGACCTCGCCTGGCTCGGCCTGGAATGGGACCTGTTCGCCCGCCAGTCCGACCGGCTGGAGCGGTACGCCGCCGCGGTCGAGCGGCTGAAGGCAATGGGTCGGCTCTACCCCTGCTACGAGACCGCCGAGGAACTGTCCCTCAAGCGCAAGCAGCAGCTCTCCGCCGGCAAGCCTCCCGTCTACGACCGTGCCGCCCTGGCGCTGACGGACGCGGAGCGGGCGGCGAAGGAAGCCGATGGTATCCGCCCGCACTGGCGCTTCATGCTGGAGCACGAGACCGTCGCCTGGGACGACCTGGTGCGCGGCGAGAGCCGACAGGACATGGGCTCGCAGTCCGACCCGGTGCTGCTGCGCGCCGACGGGCGGCCGATCTACACGCTGGCTTCGGTGGTCGACGACATCGAGCTCGGCGTCACCCACATCATCCGCGGCGAGGATCACGTCACCAACTCCGCCGCCCAGATCCAACTGTTCCGCGCGCTCGGCTCCGAGCCGCCGGTGCTTGGTCACACCTCGCTCATCGTGGCAGCGGATGGCTCCGGCCTGTCCAAGCGGCTCGGCAGCCTCAGCCTGGAGGACCTGCGCGAGACCGAGGGGCTGGAGGCGATGGCGGTGAACTCCCTGCTCGCCGGCCTCGGGACCAACGAGGTCGTCGCCGCGACCTCCCTGGAACGGCTCGTCGAAAGCTTCGACATCGCGCGCTACGGGCGCGCCGCGCCGCGGTTCGATCCGGCGGAGCTGACGCAGATCAACGCCCGGATCCTGCACGAGACCGAGTTCGCGGCCGTCGCCGAGCGGCTGGCCGGCCTCGGAGTGGACGGCGGCGAGGCGTTCTGGACCGCGATCCGAGGCAACATCGCCAAGCTCGCCGACGCCGTCGAGTGGTGGCGGGTGGTGAACGCGCCCACGGCGCCGGTTATCTCGGGGGAAGACGCCGGGTTCTGCGCCGCCGCCGCCGACCTGCTGCCGGAGGGAGAACCGACCGCCGAGACCTGGGGCATATGGACCGGTGCGGTGAAGGCCGAGACCGGACGCAAGGGCAAGAGCCTGTTCATGCCGCTGCGCAAGGCGCTGACGGCACGCGAGCGTGGACCGGAACTGGGCGATCTGTTACCACTCCTCGGCCGCGACCGGATCGTTTCCCGGCTGCGCGGCGAAACCGCCTGAGGAAAGAGGACCCCATGTTCGCGCGCCGCCCGCTCACTTCGATCGGCACCGCGTTCTACACGACGGCCGAGGTCTGTCGCTGATCGCGCCTGCGCATTCCGCGCCCGTGACAGCCTGAAACAGACCTTTCGGAGTCCCCGACCATGGACCTCAAGATCACCAATACGCTCCTGCGCGAAAAGCAGGTCTTCAAGCCCATCGACCCGTCGAACGTCCGCGTCTACGTCTGCGGTCCGACGGTCTACGACTACGCCCATGTCGGCAACGCGCGGCCGGCCGTGGTGTTCGACGTGCTGGTCCGGGTGCTGCGCCGGCTCTATGGCGCCAAACACGTGACCCACGTCTCCAACATCACCGACATCGACGACAAGATCATGACCCGCGCCACGGAGAGCGGGGTCGCGATCGAGGACCTGACCGACGAGACCACAGCCGTCTACAACGCCGACATGGCGGCGATCGGCGTCAACCCGCCGGACGTGCAGCCGCGCGCCACCGGCCACGTGCGGCAGATGATCGCCATGGCCGAGCGACTGATCGAGCGGGGCCACGCCTACGCGGCCGAGGGTCATGTTCTGTTCAACGTGCCGTCGATGCCGGACTACGGCGGGCTCTCGCGGCGCGACCGCGACGAGATGATCGCCGGCGCGCGGGTCGACGTCGCCCCGTACAAGCGCGATCCGGCCGACTTCGTGCTGTGGAAGCCCAGCGCCGACGACCAACCGGGCTGGGACAGCCCCTGGGGCCGCGGCCGCCCGGGCTGGCACATCGAGTGCTCGGCCATGGCGGCGGAGCATCTGGGGGAGGTGTTCGACATCCACGGCGGCGGGCTCGACCTGATCTTTCCGCACCACGAGAACGAGATCGCCCAGAGCCGCTGCGCCTTCGGCCACGCGACGATGGCGAACTACTGGATGCACAACGGCTTCGTGACCGTCGAGGGCGAGAAGATGTCGAAGTCGCTCGGCAACTTCTACACCGTCCACGACATGCTGGAGGAGTGGCCGGGCGAGGCGATCCGCCTGCTGCTGCTCTCCGCCCACTACCGCCAGCCGCTGGACTTCTCCAAGGCCGGTCTGAAGGAGGCCAGAACCCAGCTCGACAAGCTGTACGGTGCCCTGCACCGGGCGGAGACGGCCGGACACTATCCGGACTGGAACCTCGATCCGGAGGACAGTCCGGTCCTCGCCGCGCTCTGCGACGACCTGAACACGCCCCTCGCCGTCAGCGCCCTGCACCAGGTCGCCCGCGACCTGAACGTCGCCCTGGACCGCGGCCGCGACCGCGAGGTCCCGGCCTTGATGGGGAAACTGCTCGAGTGGGGCGCCCTGCTGGGCCTGCTGCAGGGCGAGACCGAGGCCTGGTTCAAGGGCGAGGGTGGCGACGACGTGGAGGAGATCGAGACCCTGATCGCCGCCCGGATCGAGGCCCGCAAGGCCAGGGACTTCGCCGAGGCCGACCGCATCCGCGACGATCTGAAGGCCCGCGGCATCGAGCTGGAGGACGGCCCCGGCGGCACCACCTGGAAACGGGCCGGGTAGCGCCCACTCCCCCGTCCGCCCGCCGTCCCGCCCCGGATGACGGCGGGAGGGTCAGGCGAGCGTCGTCGCGTCTGCCACCGTATGCACCGCCATGGGCTCGTCGCGACCACGAATCCCGATATCGCAGGTCGGCTGGCCGGAGAAGTCGATCCCCGACGCCTCCGCCAGCGCCTGCGAGACGATGAGCTGCACGCCGTGCTCCTTGGTCAGGGCCTCCAGCCGGCTGGCCGTGTTGACCGTGTCGCCGACGGCGGTCACGCCGCGCACCCGGCCGTAGCCCATCTCCCCGACGATCGCCGGGCCGACATGCAGGCCGATGCCGATGCGCAGCGGCGCGTCCAGGTCTCCGGACAGGGACTCGTTCAGATCGACCAGTCTGCGCGCCATCTCCCGCGCCGCCGCGACCGCCTGTCGGGCGCCCGCCTCGGGGCCTGCGTCGACACCGAACAGCGCCATGATGCCGTCGCCGACGAACTTGTCGAGGCGCCCGCCGGCGCCCTCGATCGCCGCCCCCATCTCGGCGAAATACCGGTTGAGGATGAACACCACGTCATAGGGCAGACGCGCCTCGGACAGCGACGTGAAGCCGCGGATGTCGGCGAACATCACGACGATTTCCAGCTCCCGGCCCTGCAGATAGCTCGGTCCGCCCCGGGTTTCGGCCATCCCGGTATTGTGCGGCGGCAGCAGCGGCGTGACCTCCAGCCCGTCGACCGCCCGGGTCTGGCAGGCCAGCCTGACGTTCGGCGGCGCGGAGATGCGGCGCAGCACCTTGGCCTCGGCGTCGCCCGGTGTCGGCAACCCGTTCAGCCCGCGCGAGATCCGCACCCGGCAGGTCGAGCACCGCCCGCGGCCGCCGCAGACCGAGGCGTGCGGGATGCCGTGCATGCGGCTGACATCGAGCAGGGTCATGCCCCGGATCGCCGACACCGACCGCCCACCGCCATAGGCGACCCGCAGGCCCCGGCGCCGGCGATGCAGGGCGATCCGGACCCAGCGGGCGGCGAAGGCGAGAGCGATCACGCCCACGTAGGCGAGCTTGATGCGGTCGAACAGCACCAGCGAGGCGGCGATGGTTTCGCGGTCCGGCAGGTTGGCCTCACGGGTCGCCAGCTCGATCCAGCCCGGTGTCGCCGCGAGGGCCGCAACCTGCTGGCCGGCGGCCACGAAGCCGGCCAGTGACAGGGCGGGAAGCAGCACCGCGAACGACAGCAGCCAGGGTCGCGCCCGGTCGTACCAGGGCGCGTAGCGTAGCCACAGGTGCAGGCCGACGCATCCGTGCGCCCAGGCGACCAGAACGCCCGCCGACTGGTTCACCGCCCCCAGCGGGTCGAAGACCCAGAGATTGACCAGCACCCAGGTATGGTCGTCCTCCAGGCCGTAGAGCTCGTGCATCAGCCTGTTGGCCAGCACGTGCTGCAGCAGGAGCAGCGGAATCGCCAGGCCAAGCGCGAGCTGCGCCATCTCGGCGGGCGTCATCGCCCTCAGCGAGTCCCGGTAGTAGATCGCCCGCAGCGCGATCAGCAGGTGGACGGTCAGGCTGCCATACAGGACGACGGTACCGACCTCGTCGCGCACGACCGACGCAAGAATCTCGAGCCCGCGGTCCAGCGTCTCGATCGACCACAATCCCGCCACATGATTGGACAAGTGTGCGACGACATAGGCGAACAGAACGAGACCGGAGTACAGCCGTGCATGCGCCACTGCCGCGGTCCAAGAGACCCGACGACCCGGGCGGTCGCCCGGTCGCTGTACATCGATTGCCGTCATGCGCGCTCCCGTTGCTCCTCAAGTCTAGCCTAATGTCTTGAATTTCGCTGCTGTTTCGGTAAATGACGGGCACCTCTACCGGTTACGTCGCGAGCATCAGATGGACGTCCCCATGACGACAGCGTTGTCCGTGCGCGGACTGAAAAAGAGTTTCGGGCCCGCGAACGCGCGGAAGACCGCGGTCGACGGCCTCAGTTTCGAGCTGGATCAGGGCGAGGTGCTCGGCTTTCTCGGCCCGAACGGCGCCGGCAAGTCGACCACGATGAAGATGATCTGCGGTTTCCTGGCGCCGGATGCCGGCACCGCGGTGGTCTGCGGCCACGACGTGCTGTCCGACCCGATCGCCGTGAAGAGCGCCATCGGCTACCTGCCGGAGGGGGCGCCGGCGTATCCCGACATGACGGTGCTGGCCTTTCTGGAGTTCATCGCCGGGATCCGCGGCCATGACGGTGCCGACCGGCACGCCCACGTGGCCGACGCCATGGCCAAGACCCAACTCGAGGACGTCGCCCACCAGCCGATCGAGACCCTGTCCAAGGGCTTCAAGCGCCGGGTCGGTCTGGCCCAGGCGCTGCTGCACAATCCGCCGGTGCTGATCCTGGATGAGCCGACCGACGGCCTCGACCCCAACCAGAAGTTCGAGGTCCGCCGGCTGATCAAGGAGATGGCCGCGACCAAGGCGATCGTGATCTCGACCCATATCCTGGAGGAGGTGGACGCGGTCTGCACCCGCGCGGTGATCATCGCCCGCGGCCGCATCGTGGCCGACGGCACGCCGGCCGAGCTGCGGTCACGCTCCGCCAGCGGCAATCTCGACGACGTGTTCCGCGAGGTGACGGCCAATGTCTAAGACCGGGCGCAATGTCTGGCTGGTGACGGTGCGGGAGTTGAAGGCCTATTTCGCCACGCCCCTAGCCTACATCTTCATCGTGATCTTCCTGATCCTGGCCGGGACGCTGACTTTCTTCGTCGGCGGCTGGCTCGGCCGCGGACAGGCCGACCTGCAGCCGTTCTTCACCTTCCACCCCTGGCTCTACCTGTTCCTGGTGCCCGCGCTGTCGATGCGGTTGTGGGCCGAGGAGCGGCGCACCGGCACGATCGAGCTGTTCCTGACCCTGCCGATCACCATGATCCAGGCCGTGGTCGCCAAGTTCCTGGCTGCCTGGATCTTCACCGCCATCGCCCTCGGGCTCACCTTCCCGCTGTGGATCACCGTCAATCAGCTCGGCGACCCGGACAACGGCGTGATCCTCGCCTCCTATATCGGCAGCCTGCTGATGGCCGGCGCCTTCCTGGCGGTCGGGTCGATGATCTCGGCGACGACCAAGAATCAGGTGATCGCCTTCGTCGTCACCACGGCGGTGCTGTTCGTCTTCACGCTCGCCGGCTCCAACGTCGTGCTCGACGCGATCCGGGCGTTCCTGCCCGGCACCGTCGTCGACATCGTCTCCGGCTTCGGCTTCCTGTCCCACTTCCAGTCCATCGCCCGCGGCGTGATCGACCTGCGCGACGCGATCTTCTTCTCCTCCGTGATCGTGCTGGCGCTGGCCGCCAACGCCCTGATCGTCGACCTGAAGAAGGCGGAGTGACCATGGCAACCGTCGACACCCCCGCAACCGCTCCCCGGACCGAGAGCAGTGCCAACCCGGCCGCCCAGGGTCGGCTGACCGGCATCGCGCTGGCGCTGCTGGCCGTCCTGTTCGTGGCGGTCAACGTGCTCGCGGCCTTCTCGCTCACCAGCTTCCGCATCGACCTCACCCAGGACCGGCTCTACTCGCTGTCGCCGGCGACCATGCGGGTTCTCGAGGCCGTCGAGGAACCGGTGACCCTGCGGTTCTACTATTCCAAGCGGCTCGGCGCGCAGTACCCGGCCTATGGCGTCTACGCCGACCGGGTCCGCGACATGCTGCAGGAGTACGCCGACCGTTCGACCGGCAAGGTGCTGCTGGAGATCTACGATCCCGAGCCCTTCACGCCGGTTGAGGACCGGGCGGTCTCCTTCGGCCTGCAGTCGGTGGCGTTGGAAGGCGTCGACGGCAACGTGTTCTTCGGCCTGGTCGGCACCAACACCACGGACGACGTCGAAACCGTGGCGTTCTTCCAGCCGGACCGCGAAGCGTTGCTGGAATACGACATCACAAAGATGATCTACGCCCTGTCGCAGGGCACCCGAGGCAAGGTCGGCCTGATCGGCGACAAGAAGATCACCGCCGACGTGCGCGTCGGCCAGGGCGGTCGCGCCGAGACCCTGCCGCCGGCGCTGGTGACCCAGCGGATCGAGGAGGTGCTGGAGGTCGAGGAACTCGACAGCGAGATCGAGGTCATCCCCGACGACATCTCGATCCTGATGGTCGTCCACCCCAAGCGCCTGTCCGAGCGCGCCCGCTTCGCCATCGACCAGTTCATCCTCGGCGGCGGCAAGGCGGTGATCTTCGTCGATCCCTATTCCGAGACCGATGGCTGGCAGGCGGCCCAGGGTCCGTCCAACGCGGCCGCCAGCGCGCTCAAGGAGATGTTCGCCGCCTGGGGCCTGGAGACGCCGACCGACAAGGTGGTCGGCGACCGCTTCGCCGGACGCCGGGTCGGCAACGCCACCGGCACCGGCTATGTCACGTACGTGCCCTGGCTGCTGCTGCGCGGACCGAACCTCGACAAGCAGTCGCCGATCACCGCCCAGGTCGACAGCGTCGCCGTGGCCACGGCCGGTTACCTCAGGCTTGCCGACGACTCGCCGCTCACCCTCACCCCGCTGCTGACCTCCAGCCCCGGCTCGGCGCTGTTCGACGTCAAGCAGGTGGCGACCCAGCGCCCGGACCCCCAGTCCCTGCTGAACGCCTACCGCGCGGGCTCGGAGCGGTTCGTCATCGCCGGGATGCTGTCCGGGATCGCGCCGACCGGCTTCCCCGATGGCCAGCCCGAAGCGGTCGAGGACGGCGACCCGGCCCTGCGTCACGACTTCGAGACGGTGCTGACGGAATCGCGCGGACCGATCGACGTGCTGGTGGTCGCCGACACCGATATCCTCGACGATCGCTTCTGGGTAACGTTCCAGAACTTCCAGGGCCAGCGGGTGGCCATTCCCGGAGCCGGCAACGGCGATTTCGTGGCCAACGCGCTGGACGCGATGACCGGCTCCTCGGCGCTGCTGGACCTGCGCGGCCAGGGCACCGCCTACCGGCCGTTCGAAGTCATGGAGAAGCTGAAGCGCGAGGCCGACCGGACCTTCCAGGCCAAGGAGGTCGAGCTGCGCCAGACGCTGGAGGACACCCAGAAGAAGCTGCGCGGCCTGCGCGAGCGCGATGCCGTCACCGGCGGGCCGGTGGCGTTGAGCGACGAGGAGCAGGCGACCATGCGGGACCTGCAGGGTCAGCTCCTGAAGGTGCGCAGCGAACTGCGCGCGGTTCAGGCGTCGCTTCGCGCCGATGTGGAGACGCTCGAGCGCGAGCTGCAGTTCGTCAACATCGCCCTGATGCCCATCCTGGTGGCGCTGTTCGCGCTCGGTCTGTCGGTGGTTCGCGCGCGACGCCGGCGCCGCCGGTTCGAGACCGCCGATATCGGCGCGTGAGGAGGCCGGCATGATCACCCAACGGACCGTCACCCTTCTCGGAACCCTGACCCTGGTCACCGCGCTCGGCGCCGGCGTCGCCATGATCGACCGGCTGTCGGAGATCCGCACCGAGGTCGAGGCCGAGACCCTCTATCCCGATTTCGACCGCCGCGCCGGCGAGGTCCACCAGATCGAGGTCATCCGGGCGGAGGACAACGCGGACGGCACGATCTCCATCGTGCGCACCGGCGACGGCTGGATCCTGCAGCAGCGCGACGGCTTCCCGGCGCGTACCGATACGATGCGCAAGCTGCTGTTCGACATCGGACAGCTCGAGCTGATCGAGCGCAAGACCGCCGATCCCGGGCGCTTCGACCGGCTGAACCTGCGCGACGTGGCGCAACTCGGGTCCAGATCCACCCGCCTGGTGCTGACCACCGGCGACGGCGAGAAACTGGTCGATCTGCACGTCGGCAAGCGCCGCGACAGCCTGTCCGGCGGCGACCCCATGGTCTATGTCCGGCGCACCGACGAGACCCAGACCTACCTCGCCGAGGGTGCCCTGGAGATCAAGGGCAAGGCGCCGCTCTGGCTGTTCCGCGAAATCGTCGACGTGCCCCAGGCGTCGATCCGGCGGGCGACCGTGGCCGTCGGAGACGGCGCGCGCCTCGAGCTGGAGCGGGTGGCCGACGACCAGCGCGATTTCCGTATCATCAACCTTCCAGAAGGCCGGCGCATCGACTCCCAGTACTCGGTGAACAATGCCGCGACGGTGTTGGACAAGATGCTGTTCGACGACGTCCGGACGGCCGACGGTCTGACCTTCGACCCGGCCCTGGGCCATGGCGAGTACGTGACCGCCGACGGCGTGATCTACACGGTCGAGTTCGCCGAGGACGGCGCGGCCGGCGGCGATCCGGTGCGCTGGATCCGCGTGCGGGTCACCATTCCGGAAGGGGCGCCCGACGCGGTGCGGGCGCTGGCGGTCCGGCACCGCGACCAGACCGAGGGATGGGCCTACCGGATCTCCGACTGGGAGATGGACCGGCTGACCGCGACTGTCGACGGCCTGACCAAGCCGGCCGAGGCAAGCTGACCGGAGTGAGTTGACCGGAGTGAGCTGACAGGGGCGGGCTTACCTGGGCCGACAAACCGAGCGCCCCGTTGACGCGGTATGCGCCGGCCGTTACCTGTGCCGACCAGGATCCGTAGCCTGGATGGCGCCGTCTCATGCTGATTGTCGGACTGAACCTCGCCCACGATGCGGGCGTCTGCATCGTGGACGGTGGGCGCGTTCTCGGCCTGTATCAGCGCGAGCGCTTCACCCGGGTCAAGCGCCAGGCCTTCGTGCCGGCGGAGTTCCTGCGGTTCTGCCTGGGCCGCGCCGGCGTCTCCTGGGCCGATGTCGACGGTGTCGCGGTGACCAGTTCGCAGTCCTGGCCGCTGCTGCTGCTGCAGCCGGACGCGTTCGGCCTGCGCCACGATCCCACCGCGCTCGAGACCTTCGCGCTGAAGGGGATGACCCCGCGGACAGCCGGCGCGCTGGCCCAGGCGTTCGCCCGGCGGCAGGCCTTCGCCGACCGGCGCCATAGGGCGTTTCTGGAGGCGTCGCATTCCTATCAGGAATATGTCGGCGACGACCTGGCCGACGACGACGGCCGCTCCGCCGCCATTCCGTCGATCGACTGGGCGGTCGCCCCGCATAGATGGCAGGACGCCGGGACGACTGCCACGATCCGGACCTTCTGCCGATCGATCCCGCAGACGCTGGACCGGCACTACGGCTATGCACCGCTGGTCGCCACCCTCGACGGGATCAAGAAACCCGGCCTGTTGGTGACGCACCACCTCAGTCATGCCGCCGCCGCGTTCTACCCGAGCGGGCGAGAGACGGCGGCGATCTACACCTTGGACAATGGCGACGGCGCCGATAAGGCCCAAGGCTACAAGGGCGGAATCGTCGCCTACGGCTCCGGCCGGCGGATCGCGCCGATCGCTCCGACCTACGACTATCACGGACATTTCTACCAGCGCGTCGGCGAGCGGCTGAAGCTCGGTCATGGCGGCGCCGCCGGCAAGCTGATGGGCCTCGCTCCCTACGGGCGGGCCCGGTTCTTCAGCGACGAGATGGTCGGCACCGGCGCCGAAGTGTTCGGCCACGCCTTCTCGCGCGGCACCAAGCGCGACCTGTTTCACGTGCTCGAGAAGCTCGAGACGGTGTTCCTGCACCGCCGTGGCGCCGCCTACCGGGGCACCGCCGCGGTATCGCCGCACCACGTCGCCGGCGCCTTCGGGGCGGAGAACGTGACGCTTCCGGGCATCGACCTCGCGATGACCGCCCAGCGGGTGTTCGAAGAGAATTCGCTGCGGTCGCTGCGGGCCCTGCGCGACGGATTGCTGGATGCCGGGCTCGAAACCCGTGACCTGCTGCTTTCCGGGGGCGGGGCGCTGAACTGTCCGGCGAACAGTCGGATCTGGGGCGAGGGCCTGTTCGAGAACGTGTTCGTGCCGCCGTACTGCGACGATTCCGGGCTGGCGCTCGGGGCGGCGCTGGCGCTGGCTCACGATATCCTCGACCTGCCGCGCCAGCCGATGCCCGCCGACCGGGGCGAGGGCGCCTATCTCGGCCTCGCCTACGACGCCGCCGCCACCGACGCCGCCCTTGCCGCCCGCCGCGACGCCGTGACCGAGACGCCGGCCGACGGTTCGCCCGCCGAAGCCGCGGCCCGGGACGTCGCCGCCGGCCGCATCGTCGCCTGGTTCGAGGGCCGCAGCGAGGTCGGACCGCGGGCGCTCGGCCACCGCTCGATCCTGGCCGATCCGCGCGACGCCGCCAAATGGCGCGAGGTCAACCGGGTCAAGAAGCGCGAGTACTGGCGGCCCTTCGCCCCGGCCGTCCTGGCCGAGAAGGCCAGCCACTGGTTCGCCGGCGCCCCGACCCCCTCGCCCTTCATGCTGTTCAACGCCCAGGTCCGTTCCCGCGGCCTGCCGGCCATCACCCATGTCGACGGGTCCGCCCGCATTCAGACCGTCGACCCCAGCTGCGGCGGCTTCCGAAAGGTGCTCGAGGCGTTCGACGCCCTCACCGGCGTGCCGGTGGTGATGAACACCTCCTTCAACGGCCCGGGCGAGCCCATCGTCGAGACCCCGGACGAGGCCCTCGCCTTCCTCGCCACCTCCGAAATCGACGCCATCTACATCGACGGCAGACGCTTCACCAGACACGGCGGTTTGACCGGCCCCCGATAGCACGGTAGTCGTCACCGCGCGCCCCAGATGTACGGACCGCTTCACCGATGATCGTTCTCGGACTGAATTTCGCTCACGACGCGGGCGTCTGCATCGTGGACGCCAGCCGGGTCGTGGGACTGTTCCAGCGCGAACGGGTCACCCGCGTGAAGCGCCAGGCCTTTCTGACTCCGGATTTTCTGGCGTTCTGCCTGAGCTCCGCCGGCCTCGACTGGCGCGATGTGGATCGCGTCGCCGTTTCCAGCGCCCAGTCCTGGCCGATGGTGCTGCTCGAACCCGAGCGCCTCCGGCTGGACTACGACATCGACGCCCTGGAGCACGTGCCGCTGAAGGGGTGCTCGACCGACCAGGCCGCCGCCGTCGTCAAGGCGATCCGCAGCCGCAAGCGCTTCGCCGAGCAGCGGTACGAACGTTTCCGCAGCGCCGAGGACGCGCCGCACCGGGAGTATGTCGGCAGGGATGCGCTGCCGGAGGATGTCGGTGCGTCGGTACAGCCGTCGATGGACTGGCCGACGATGAGCCCGTGGTGGCGCGATCCGCCAACGGCGGAGAGCGTGGCGGCGTGGTGCTCCGAGATTCCAGCGCTGGAGCGGGCGCATACCGGCTATGCGCCGGTCACGGTGACCTTCGAGGGTGTCCGCAAGCCGGGGGTCCTCGTTCCCCATCACATGAGCCATGCCGCCGCCGCCTACTACCCCAGCGACAGCGACCACACGGCGGTCTATTCGCTGGACAACGGCGACGGGTACGACCCCACGCTCGGGTACAAGGGCGGCATCTTCGCGCTCGGCACCGGCAACCGGCTGCTGCCGATCGGTCCGACCTACGACTATCACGGCAATCTGTATCAGCGCGTGGGCGAGCGGCTCGACCTCGGACACGGCGGAGCCGCGGGAAAACTGATGGGCCTCGCCTCCTATGGCGCGCCATTGTTCTTCGACGACGCGCTGGTCGGCAACGGTCCGGCGGTTCTGGGCCAGGATTTCGCCCTCGGCCGAAAGACCGGCGTCTTTCAAGTCCTCGAACCGCTGATGGACGTCTTCGACCGTCGCAGGCAGACGGTTTATGCTGACAGGAACGCGCGGACCGAGCATTTCCTCGAGGGCGCACTCGGGTGCGATAACGTGGTTCGGCCGGGTGTCGACCTGGCGATGACGGCGCAGAAGGTGTTCGAGGAGAACGCGTCGCGGTCGATGCGCTGGCTGTTCGACGGGCTGGCCGGGAGCGGGTATGCGTCGACGGGCCTGGCGCTTTCCGGTGGCGGGGCGCTGAACTGTCCGGCGAACAGTCGGATCTGGGGCGAGGGCCTGTTCGAGAACGTTTTCGTGCCGCCGTACTGCGACGATTCCGGTCTGGCGCTCGGGGCGGCGCTGGCGCTGGCCCACGATGTCCTCGATCTGCCGCGCCAGCCGATGCCCGCCGACCGTGGCGAGGGCGCCTATCTCGGCCTCGCCTACGACGCCGCCGCCACCGACGCTGCCCTTGCCGCCCGCCGTGACGCCGTGACCGAGACGCCGGCCGACGGTTCGCCCGCCGAAGCCGCCGCCCGGGACGTCGCCGCCGGCCGCATCGTCGCCTGGTTCGAGGGCCGCAGCGAGGTCGGACCGCGGGCGCTCGGCCACCGCTCGATCCTGGCCGACCCGCGCGACGCCGCCAAATGGCGCGAGGTCAACCGGGTCAAGAAGCGCGAGTACTGGCGGCCCTTCGCCCCGGCCGTCCTGGCCGAGAAGGCCAGCCACTGGTTCGCCGGCGCCCCGACCCCCTCGCCCTTCATGCTGTTCAACGCCCAGGTCCGTTCCCGCGGCCTGCCGGCCATCACCCATGTCGACGGGTCCGCCCGCATTCAGACCGTCGACCCCAGCTGCGGCGGCTTCCGACAGGTGCTCGAGGCATTCGACGCCCTCACCGGCGTGCCGGTGGTGATGAACACCTCCTTCAACGGCCCGGGCGAGCCCATCGTCGAGACCCCGGACGAGGCCCTCGCCTTCCTCGCCACCTCCGAAATCGACGCCGTCTACATCGACGGCAGACGCTTCACCCGCAAGGCCTGACCCGCGCGGCCGCCGGCATCCGCCCGGGGAGGCCGACCGGGACAGCCGGGCGATTGAGCGAGCCGGACCGCCGGACTACCATGACCGCGACCGACGAGGGAGGAAGGATCGTGCCACGCTATACACCCGGCCCGTGGAAGATGCGCCCGAACGGGGAGCTGTGGTCCTATCAGCGCGGCGGCAACCCGTCGCAGATCGGCACCATGTACTGGTCCGGCAAGTCAGAGGAGCGTGACGGCAACGCCCGGATCATCGCCGGGGCCGCCGATCTCAGCGAGAGCATGGACGAGCTCATGCTGATCATCTGTCAGCCGGAAGTGGTTGCAGCGATCCAGGGCTGCGACCGGATCGCCGCCAAGTCGCGGATGATCATCGAGAACGCCCGCACGACACTGGAGGAGGTCACCGGCAAGAAGCTTCCGGAATGGCCGAAGCGGGATCCGCACGACACGCGCCTCGAGTCGACCTGACCCGATCGGCCGACCATGAGGATGCAGCTTCGAGAGATTCTGGCGACGGTGGCGTCGAGCAAGGTCCGGGACTGGGCGATCATCTTCCGCCCAACCCTGCGGCACCGGGTGACGGAGATCCTGAACGACGAGGGCGAGCGCGAACGGCTGCTGGTGGACGAGCACCTGGTGGCGTTCTCGTACAGGCCCGACATCGCCGTCACCATGGCGTACGGGCTCGTCGACCAGTCGTCCTACGAGTTGCCGGCGGACCACCCGTTTGCCAGGGAGAACGCGCGCTCGCTGTTCCTGGACATCTTCCACGACGGACAACTGATCCACCGCGAAACCGTCGTGAGCGTCGACCGGCAGCGCTGCCTGCTGCCCCTGCCCCAGGACTGGGAACCGCCGATCAGCGTTCCGACCGCCCAGTTCAGCCTGGTGAGGCTGATCCACGCGCTGGCCGGGCCGCCGACCGACTACGAATCCTACTTCAAGGAGAGCGGCATGGTCCGCTCCGACCGGGTGCCCTGGCCCTGACCGCTAGCTGGCCCTGAACCCTGGCCCAGGTCGAGCGGCAGGCTCAGAACGCGCGGGAGAACAGGGCACCGGCCTTGTTGATGAGGAACAGCACGCCCAGGCCGCCGATCACGATGGCCAGCAGCCATCCCGTCGCCTTGAGCGCGACGGAGACGTCCTTGTTGGGACCCTTCTTCCTGCGCGCGGCCGGCGACGCGGCGGGCGCAGCGGCGGCACTCGGCGCCTCGTTGCGCGCGGCGGCGGCTGGCGGAGGGGACGGTCGGTCCTTCGGCGCTTTCGAGGTGTCGAAGACGACCAGTTCCTTGCCCTGTCCGGTGCGCGGATCGAAGGTGTCCTTGATGACCTTGATGCCTTCGAAGCGCTTCTCGCCATGAAGCTGCTTGGCGACTTCGATGGAGGTGTCCTTATCCGGGTAGGTCGAATCGATCACCCAGTTACCGCCCTTGAGCGTGTGGACCTCGTACAGTGACTGCGCCATGTCTCCCCTCACGGCAGTTCTAGCCGAGACCGCGCGATACTAAGCGATGCCGCGGGCAAAGTCAGCCGCATGCTCAGCAAATTGCGCCTTTTCGGACCGGCAGAAAAAAACGGCCCCGTCAGGCGACGGGGCCGTCACAACCGGGATCTTCCGAACGGTTACTCGCGGTTGCCGAGCAGCTGCAGCAGGAAGATGAACAGGTTGATGAAGTCGAGATACAGGGTCAGCGCGCCCATGATCGCCTTCTTGCCGGCGACGTCGGTGCCGTCGATCTCGTTGTACATCTCCTTGACGCGCTGCGTGTCGTAGGCGGTCAGCGCGGAGAAGGCGAGCACGCCGCCGACCGAAATCATGAACTGCAGCATCGTCGATGCCAGGAAGATGTTCACGATGCTGGCGATCAGAATGCCGAACACGCCCATGATGGCGAACGAGCCGAGACCGGACAGGTCCTTCTTCGTCGTGTAGCCGAACAGGCTCAGACCGGCGAAGGCGGCGGAGGTGATGAAGAACACCCGCGCGATGCTCTCGCCCGTGTAGACCAGGAAGACCGACGACAGCGACAGGCCCATCAGGGCGGCGAAGACGTAGAACGACACCCGCGCCGTGGCGAGCGACATGTGCGCCACGCGAGCCGAGATCAGGAACACCATCCCGATCGGCGCGAGCATCACAACCCACTTCAGCGGCGACAGGTAGATCGCCTGTCCGAAGCCGGTGAGCTGGCCGTCCTGCACGGCGAGCAGCGTGCTGCCGAAGGCGACAAGGCCGGTGAACGCGAGCGCGACAACCATGTGGTTGTACACACCCAGCATGTACTGGCGCAGACCGACGTCGTATTGGGCGACATCGGCCTGTGACCGCGACATCGTCTGACGATCGTAATCCATGGATACCTCATCATCTGCGCCGGCACCGCGCCAGCCGTCGGCGTTAACGTAAGGTCGATTGCCTTAACCTTCAACTGCTCTGGAGGGTCGAGAGCATCGAAATCGGCGTATCGTCACGCGATCGGACGCGCGGCCCGAATCCGGTTGTCGCGGGCGTGGCGACCGGCTATCCGCAGTGGCGGAGCACCCGCGACAGGAACCACCCGCGACAAGGACTGCGGCCATGAACGAGGAACGTCTGCTCGACGGCCTGACAGCCGGCCCCGACGACGCCGAGTACCACCTGGACCTGGACGGGCTCGACGGCCCGCACGCAACGGAGTCGGTCCGGCGGATGCTGGAACGCAACCGCTTCCGGCAGCCGCGCACGATCCTCGTGACCGTCGGCGCACCGGCGCCGGGCGGGACCGACAATCTGTTCCAGCCGGTCGGCCGCCAGCTGCTGGAGGCGCGGCGCGGCGGACTGATCGATGCGATGAAGCCGATCACCAGCGATCACGGCCCCGGTTACTGGATCCGCACGGTCGGCAAGGAGGACGCGCCAGCCGAGGCCCTCGAGGACTGAGCGTCTACTCCGCCGCCTCGGCCCTTAGCTCCCGGCGGGTCTGCTTGCGGCTCTCGCTCTTGAGCTGACCGCAAGCGGCGAGGATGTCGCGGCCGCGCGGGGTGCGGACCGGCGAGGCGTATCCCGCCTTCAGAACCACCTGGGCGAACCGCTCGATCTGCTCGTCGCTGGAGCAGACATAGTTCGAGCCGGGCCAGGGATTGAAGGGAATCAGGTTGATCTTCGCCGGAATGCCCCGGATCAGTTCGACCAACCGCCTGGCATCCTCGACGCTGTCGTTGATGCCTTCGAGCATCACGTACTCGAAGGTGATGCGCCGGGCGTTGTTGACTCCGGGATAGGCCCGGCAGGCGTCGAGCAGATCCTTGATCGGCCACTTCCTGTTGATCGGCACCAGGATGTCGCGGGTGTCGTCGGTCGTCGCGTGCAGGGAGATCGCCAGATTGACGCCGATCTCGGCGCCGCACCGCTCCATCATCGGAACGACCCCCGATGTCGACAGGGTGATCCGCCGGCGCGACAGCGCCACGCCCTCGTTGTCCATGACAATGCGGAGGGCGGTGGCGACATTGTCGAAATTGTACAGCGGCTCGCCCATCCCCATGAGCACGATGTTGGTCAGCCGACGCTCCGTCCCGCCGGTCGGGAAGCCGCCGAGTTCGTCCAGTGCCAGCAGCACCTGGCCGACGATCTCCGCCGCGGTCAGGTTGCGCACCAGGCGCTGCGTCCCGGTGTGGCAGAACGAACAGGTGAGCGTGCATCCGACCTGGGAGGAGACGCAGAGGGTGCCCCGATCCTCCTCCGGGATGAACACCATCTCCGCCTCGTTGCCGTCGGCGAAGCGCAGCAGCCACTTGATCGTGCCGTCGACGCTGTCCTGGCGGGTGGCGACGCGCGGCCGCGAGATCTGGAAGCGCCGGCCCAGCTCGGCGCGCAGCGGCTTGGCCAGGTTGGTCATGCCGTCGAAGGCGCTCGCGCCCTTGTGGTAGATCCACTGCCAGACCTGATTGGCCCGGAACTTCGGCAGCCCCGCCTCAGTGAACAGCGCGGCAAGCTCGGCGCGGTCCAGCCCCACCAGATCGGTGCGCGCATCCGCCACGCCCGGCCCGCGCGCCGCGAAGGCCCGCAGGTCCGCGGCAGCCTGCTCGGCCGATACGGGCATGGTGTCGGTTTGTGTCATGCGCCGCAAAATGGCGCCGCCGCGGGCTTCGCGCAAGTGCGCTGTGCGCCGCCGCTTACGGGCAGGCGCCGTCGATCAGCTTCTTCGTGGCGGTGAAACCGGACAGAGAGTAGGTGTCGGTCGTCTGCGTACCGCGCGACGACACCCCCGTCACCACCATGTCCGCGCCCTTGACCATCGCCTGAACCAGCGGGGCGTCCTCCTCCGGGCCCTGGGTCCAGGCCCGGTCGCCGCTGGTGAACATGTCGAAGGTGGCACCGCCGATCCGCACCGTGACCTTACTGTCTTTGCGGTAGGTGTAGCCCGTGACGACGCTGACCTCGCCCTCGATGCCGCCGGCCGGATCGTTGGTCACCAGCGCGAAGATCTCGCCGCGCTGGGAATAGTCGCCCTCCGCCTTCTTCGGCGAGGAGGCCATGTAGCAGATCTTGCTTCCGCCACGGTCCAGGGTGAACGCGGTCCAATCCCCGTTCCGCCCGATCCGTTCCGGCTCGGCCGCCGCCGCGGGCGCCGCAAGCCCGACCGCCAGGGCCGCCGTCACCGTCAGGGCCGTCAGGGACGCCCGGAAACTCCAGTTCATGGTTCACTTCCCTTCGCAACAGGCAGGTCTTCGATGCCATCACCGCACGGCAATTTCAATTCCCGAGCGCCATCGGCCACTCAACACTATGGATGTGGCAGGGAAATGGCGGGCGCCGCCGATCCTGTGATCCGGAACCGATCCGGTCGCGTACACGACGCATGGACGCGAGAACATGGGTCGAAGCCGAATCGACGCAGGCGGGTCAGCATGACGCCGCCGACGCTGTTGCGCTGCGCCGGAAGCTTCCGTTACATGGCGGAATGACAACCGCCCAAGGTATCGCCGGCGAACCGGTATCCCACGATCTCCTGATCGAGGCCGTGGCCCGAGATCGCGACAAGGCGGCGTTCGCGGCGCTGTTCGGTCACTTCGCCCCGCGTCTCAAATCGTACCTCATGCGTCTCGGTACCGAGGGCTCGGCGGCCGAGGAGGTCGTGCAGGAAGCCATGGTCATGGTCTGGCGCAAGGCGGAGAGTTTCGACCGCCGCCAAGCCAGCGCCAGCACTTGGATCTTCACCATCGCCCGCAACAAGCGGATCGATCGTCTGCGCCGGGAGCGACGGCCCGAACTCGATCCGAACGACCCGGCCCTGGTGCCGGACCCCGACCAGGCGGCCGACCGCACGGTCGAGGCACGTCAGGCGCGCGAACGCGTCCTGTCGGCGATGGAAAAATTGCCGGTCGAGCAATCCGAACTGATCCGGCTGGCGTATTTCGACGACAAATCCCACGCGGAGATCGCCGCGGAAAAGGAACTGCCACTTGGAACCGTCAAATCGAGAATACGGCTGGCGCTCGGGCGCATGCGACGGGAGGTCGGCGACCTTGTCTGACCGCTCGCCACATCACCACCCCGACGCCGAGCTTCTGCTGGACTACGCCGCCGGGAAGACGACGGAGGCCATGTCGGTGCTCGTCGCCACCCATCTGGCGCTGTGTCCGGCGTGCCGCGCGGAGGTACGCCGGTACGAGGCGCTCGGCGGCGCCCTTGTCGAGTCGGAGACGCCGGTTGCCGTCGCGGAAGACGCGCTCGCCGCTGTTCTCGCGCGCCTGACCGACGACCGGGACGACGAGGGGCCAGCGGTGGTCGGGCCGACCGCGCTCGCCGTCGAGAGCGATCCCGAAACGCGGATGCTCATTCCGAGGCCGTTGCGCGACTACCTTGGCGGCGGACTGAACGCTCTGACCTGGCGCGCCCGCGGCATCGGCATTCGCGAGGCGTCGCTGGAGATCGGGCCGGGCGGTGTGCGCACCTCTCTGATCCGGATCGCGCCGGGCCGCGCAGTGCCGTCGCACACCCATGACGGCATCGAGACGACCATGGTGCTGAAGGGCGCGTTCAACGACGCCACGGGGCGCTATGCGCGCGGTGACGTGGCAACGGGAACCGAAGAGCTCGACCACACGCCAGTGGCCGAGCCCGGCGAGGAATGCATCTGCTTCATCGTGGTCGACGGCAGCCTGCATCTGACGGGCCGGTTCGGCCGGCTGCTGAACCCGTTCATTCGAGCGTAGAGCGCATACACACGACCGGATGAGTCAACCGGTCGTGACCTGCTCAATCTTTAATGGCTTAAACGGCGATTCACGCTTCAGATCGAATCGATCTGAAGCGATCGCGCTGTAGAGCAAATCACAATCAGATGGAAACATCTGATCGAGTGGATTTACTCTATTTTTAATGGCTTAGAGGGCGATTCACGCATCAGATCGGATCGATCTGATGCGATCGCACTCTAGCTTTCCAACTCTGCCCGAGCCGCCGCCTCCGCCGCCTTGCGGTCGCGGCGGCGCTGCTTGCGCACCCACAGCGGCGTGCCGAACTGTGGCACGGACGCCGGTTCGGTCGGCGCACCGGGGCGGTGCGGGCGAGGCGCGAACAGCCCCATGGACAGCATCCGATCGTACATCACCAGCCCGCCCGCCAGGCTCACGTTGATCGAGAACCGGGTCGGGATCTTCACCACGTGGTCGCACCGCGCCACCAGGTCCGGATCCAGCGCCCCGCGCTCCGGCCCCATGATGTAGGCCGCGTTCTTCGGATGGTGGAAGCTCGGCAGCTCAATAGCGTCGTCGGTGATCTCCACCCCGATCAGCGAACAGCCCTGCGGCAACAGCATCTCGTCGGGGCTCTCGAACCGGTAGTAGGGCAGGTTGCCGGTGGTCCCGGAGGTGTCGGCCTGCTTCAGGTCCCGGCGCTTGTAGGTCTCACCGACGGTGAAGACGAAACTCGCCCCGAAGGCGTGGGCCGTCCGCATCAATGCACCGACGTTCTGCGCCTTGCTGATCCGGTCGGCGCCTATCCCGAAATATCCTCGCATGGTGCTCCTCATCTGGGCGGCGGACCTTGCCCCACGGCGGACGCGGAGGCAAGCTGCCTTGCCCCCCGAACCGGAGACCGGACATGAACGACCCCGCCCCCATCGCCGCCCCGGATGGCGCCGTCCTGCGCGTCCACGCCGGGCGTGCCGCCGCACCGATCGTCGTCGAGGTCACCCGCGGCACCATGGTCGAGAGCGTGCACAGAGTCGTCGCCGCGGTCACCGATGCCGACGGCAAGCCGGTCCTGGCCTGGGGCGACATCGACCGCTTGGTCTACGGCCGCTCGGCCATCAAGCCCATCCAGGCCCTGCCGGTGCTGGAAAGCGGTGCCGCGGACGCCTTCGGTCTCGGCGAGGACGAGGTGACGCTCTGCTGCGCCAGCCATTCCGGCGAACCGATGCATGTGGAGCGGGTCACCGCCTGGCTCGGCCGGATCGGCCTCTCGGCCGACGACCTGGAATGCGGACCCCAGTTGCCGATCCACGAACCGTCGGCCCACGCCATGATCCGCGCCGGCCAGACGCCGACCCGCGCCCACAACAACTGCTCGGGCAAGCATTCCGGCATGCTGACCACGGCCGTCCATCTCGGCGAGCCGACCAAGGGCTACATCCGCGAGGAACACCCGGTGCAGCGGCGCCTGCGCGCCACCATGGAGGAGATGAGCGGCTGCGATCTGGCCGGCGTGCCGACCGGCTACGACGGCTGCGGCATTCCGGTCTACGGCGTGCCGCTGCGGGGCATGGCGACGGCGATGGCGCAGTTCGCCGATCCGTCGCTCCTCACCCCGACGCGGGCCGAGGCCGCCCGCCGCATCGTCGCCGCCTGCGCCAGACACCCGCTGCTCATCGGCGGGACCGGCCGGTTCAACAGCGCCCTTCTGGCGGAAACCGGCGAGACCTGTCTGCTCAAGAGCGGCGCGGAAGGCGTGTTCGCCGGGGCGGCGCCGGGCCGCGGCGTGGGCATCTGCCTGAAGGCCGACGACGGCAACGGCCGCGCCGCCAGCGCGGCCATGGGCGCGATCCTGCGCCACCTCGGCGTGATCGACGACGCCATGGCGGCGCGCCTTTCCGACACCCTGGTGCCATCGGTCCGAAACTGGGAAGGCCGCCTGGTCGGCCAGATCCGCCCGGCGCCGGACCTGACGTTCTGAGCCGGCGGGTGAGCGCCACCGACGGGATGGTCCGGGCCCAGTACGAGGCCTATCCCTATCCGGCGCGCGATCCGCGCGACGAGGCCACACGCCTGATCACCGGGTCGCCGAGCCACTTGGACGAGATCCGCCACCATGTCTTCGCCGGTCGCCTGGACCTGACCCGGCCGTTCCGCGCCCTGGTCGCCGGCGGCGGTACCGGGGACGCGGCGATCATGCTGGCACAGCAGCTTGCCGATGCCGGTGCCACGGATGCCGAAGTCACCCACCTGGACATCTCCTCGGCATCGCGGGCGATCGCCATGAAACGGGCCGAGGCGCGGGGCCTGACCAACCTGCGCTTCGCCGACGGGCCGATCGAGCGGGTCGCCGAGGTCGCCGCCGGCCCCTACGACTACATCGACTGCTGCGGCGTGCTGCACCATCTGGACAGCCCCGAAGCCGGACTGAAGGCGCTCGCGGGCGTGCTCAAGCCCGACGGCGGGATCGGCCTCATGGTGTACGGCACGCTGGGGCGCACCGGCGTGTATCCGGTCCAGGAGGCGCTGCGCCAGCTTGCCGGCGATGCCGGAGACGGGGAACGGGTGGCACTGGCGAAGCGCCTGATAGCCGGACTGCCGAAGACCCATTGGCTGAAGCGCAATCCGTTCGTCGGCGATCACCTGACCGGCGGCGACGCCGGACTGTATGACCTGCTGCTGCATCCCCGCGACCGGGCCTACCGGGTGGTGGAGGTGGCGGCGCTGGTCGCCTCGGCGGAACTGGCGATCCGCGAGTGGATCGAGCCGGCGCGCTACGACCCGGACACCTACCTGGCGGATCCGGGCCTGCGCAAAGCGGCGGCCGGCCTCGGACCGCTGGACCGGGCGGCCCTGGCGGAGCGGCTGTCGGGCGCCATGGCCAAGCACATCGTCTACGCCCTGCCCGCTGCCCACGCCGACCGGCCCGCTCCGGATCCCGGCAGTGACGGCGCCGTCCTGGTGCTGCGCGACCTCGACCCGGTCGCCGTGTCGAGGGGCCTGTCCGGCGGTGCGTTGAAGGCCGATCTCGGCGGCGCGCCCTGGCAGGCACCGCTGCCGGCGATCGCGCCCGCCATCGTTGCCCGGATCGACGGGTCGCGGACCGTCGCCGACATCCGCGATGCCCTGAAACCCGGCGACCCGGCGCGCTTCGCCGACCACGTCCGCGCCACCTTCGCCGCCTTCCACGCGATCAACCGGATGCTGGTGCGGACTGTCCGCTGAGGGCGGGGCCGGGCCGGCCGGCCGTCTACATCGCCTTGAACGCCTTCCTGTTGGCGTCCCAGGCGGTGGCGTATTCGAGGATGCGCGCCGTCTCCGCCGCCACCTCACCGCCGCAGGTGCGCTCGATCAGGTGCAGCGTCATGTCGATGCCGAGCGACACGCCGCCGCCCGTCAGCACCCTCCCCTCGTCGACCAGCCGGGCCTCGACCACATCGACCGTCGGATGCCGTTCGGCCAGCAGGTCGAGCGGCCGGGCTTCGCCGGCGACGATCTCGCGCTTGGTGGTCGCCCGCCGGCCGTCGAGCAGGCCCGAGGCGCCGACGATCATCCCGCCGGTGCAGACCGCCGCCACGGTGCCTTCGTACGACCGGATGTAGTCGAGGATTGCGGCATTCTCGCTGGCCTCGGTCCAGCCGGGTCCGCCGAGCACCATCAGGATATCGGCCGGCGGCGCATCGGCGAAGGAACGGTCGGCGATCAGCCTGAGGCCGTTGGCCATGACCACCTCGCCGTCGGTCGCGGACACCACGAAGAACGAGAGGTCCGGCGCGATCCGCTTCGCCATGGACAGCACGCCGTAGGTCGCGCCGATGTCGATCGGCTCGATCCCGTCATAGGCGAGGATGGCGAAGGCGGTCATCAGTACAGCCCGCGCTCGGCCATGACCTTGCCCTGGCGCTCCGACTCTTCCGCTGTCAGCCCTTCCACATGGTCGATCAGCATCTGCGAGTAGGAGGCGAGCTGTTTGCGGTCTATGTGTTTTTCCGGGTTCCACAGATCGGAGCGCACCAGCGCCTTGGAGCAGTGGACGAAGGCCTCCTCGACCGAGATCAGCACGCCGATCTTCGGCGCCCGGTCGCGGATGGCGCAGGGCTCCAGAAGCCGGGCGTCGTCGGTGATCCGCGCCGTACCGTTGATCCGCAGGGTCTCGCCCATGCCCGGCACCAGGACCAGCATGGCGATGCGCGGGTTCGCGAGCAGGTTGGCGTAATTGTCGAGCCGGTTGTTGCCGACCCGGTCGGGCAGCAGGATGTGGGTGTCGTCGAGCACCCGCAGGAAGCCCGGCGGATCGCCGCGTGGAGACGCGTCGGCGCCGCCCGGCCCCTGGGTGGCGATCACGCAGAACGGCGCCAGGGCGAGAATGTCACGGCAGTGCTTGTCGAGCCGGCGGATGACCTTGTCGCTGGAGCGACTCATCATCCTGTGGTGCATCGCCCGAAGCGCGGCCTCGTCGGTCACGAAGGAGATGTCGTCGGGGAGCGCCATGGCCGGTCCTTTGCATCTTCCAGGATCATCGCCGCGCCTTTCTCGGCGATCATGATGGTCGGCGCGTTGGTGTTGCCGCTGGTGATCTCCGGCATCACCGAGGCGTCGATCACCCGCAGCCCCGCCATGCCATGCACCCGCAGCCGGCTGTCGACCACCGAGCCCGGATCCTCGCCCATGCGACAGGTGCCGACCGGGTGATAGATCGTGGTGCCATGCTTGCGGGCGAACTCGCGCACCCCGTCACGATCGACCGCGCCGCCATCGCCCGGCACCTTCTCGCCCAAGCTGACCTCGGCCAGGGACGGCGCGGCGTAGATCGCCCTGGTCTGGCGGATGCCGGCCTCCAGCACGCGCACGTCGTCGTCATCCTCCAGGTAGTTCGGCCGGATCGCCGGCTTGGCGAAGGGATCGGACGAGGTCGCCAGGATCGTGCCGCGCGAGCGCGGGCGCACCGGGCAGACGGCGACGGCCATACCCGGATCCTTGTCGAGGAAGCCGACCTGATCGACGGAGTAGCTCGCCGGGGTGAACAGGAGCTGGATGTCCGGCGCCGCCAGCCCCTCGCGGCTGTGGCTGAAGACCTGGGCGCTGGTGATGCCGAAGGTCAGGGCCCCGTCGCCGGCGGTGGCGTAGCGCGCCATCTCCCGCAGCAGGCGCCAGCCCCGGGCGAGTTGGTTGATCGAGATTTCGTTGCGGATCCGATGAGCGACACGGACCACGTAGTGGTCGTGCAGGTTGCGGCCGACCCCGGGCAGATCGTGGACGACCTCGACGCCGATGGATTTCAGGTGCTCGGGCGTGCCGATGCCGGAGATTTGCAGGAGGTGCGGCGAGTTCACAGCACCACCGCAGACGATCACCTCGCGCCGGGCGGAGATAGCGCGGTCGACGCCGCCCTGGCGGAACCGCACGCCGGTGCATCGCCTGCCGTCGAGAATCAGGCCGCTGGCCATCGCCTCGGTCTCGACCCGCAGGTTCTTGCGGTGCCGGGCGCCGGCCAGGTAGGTCTGGGCGGTCGACCCGCGGCGGCGGCCGATCCGCGTCATCTGCGAATAGCCGACCCCCTCCGGCCGGGCGCCGTTGAGATCGGGGCTGAACGGGTGTCCCGCCTCCTGGGCGGCCTTCACGAAACGGTGGGTCAGCGGCAGGACGGTGTCATAATCGCGAACCTGCAGCGGCCCGCCGCCGCCGCGATACTCGGGATCGCCGCCATTGGCATAGGTCTCGGCGTCCCTGAAATAGGGCAGCACCTCCGAGAACGACCAACCGCGGCAGCCGCGCTGGGCCCAGCCGTCGAAATCGGCGGGCTGGCCGCGGACATAGAGCATGCCGTTGATCGAGGACGTGCCGCCCAGCACCTTGCCGCGCGGCCAGGCGATCGCCCGCCCGGCGGTCCCGGTTTCGCCTTCGCTGGCATATCCCCAGTTCACCCAGCCGTTGCGCATGATGTAGAGCACGCCGGCCGGGATGTGGATGAACGGGTTCCAGTCCTTCGGCCCTGCCTCGAGCAGGACGACGCTGGCTCCGCTCTCGCTCAGGCGCGCGGCGACGACACATCCGGCCGACCCGGCGCCGACGACGACGTAGTCCGCCGTCTGGCTGTCTGTTGTTTCCTCCATTCCGGCATTCGAGCGCAGCCGGCGGAACCTGTGAAGAGGGAGAGTTCCGCCGCCGAGCCGACGCCCACACGTAGAGGGCAGAAAATCCGGCAACCTCGAGCCTGGGAGCCTAAAGAGCCACCGCCCGCATGATCCAGCTGCGGAACGCCTGGAAGCACGGATCGGCGGCGCGGTCCGGACGGACGATCAGATACCAGCTGTGGCCCTTCGGCACGGTCTGCTTGAAGGGTGCCACCAACCGGCCGGCGGCGAGGTCGTCGTCGATATAAGGTCGGATGCCCATCGCCACGCCGGCGCCATCGGCGGCCGCCTGCAGCGCGTGGCCGTAGTAAGCGAGGGTGAGGCCGCTGGCCGGCGGTGTCGCCATGCCCACCGCGGCCTGCCAGCGCGCCCAGTCACCGGCCGCATGCTCAACATGCAGGAGCCTGACACCGGACAGGTCGCGCGGATGCAGCAGGTTGCGGGCGAGTTGAGGCGCGCAGACCGGGGTCAGTTCCGCCCGGATCAGTTCCTCCGCCCGAAGGTCGGGCCAGCGCCCGTCGCCGAGCGAGATGCCGCAGCTCCAGTCGGCGCCGAAGCCCGCCGTCGCCCCCCCGGTCGTCAGGCGAACCTCGACGTCGGGCGCAAGCCGGGAGAAATCCGCCAGGCGCGGGATCAGCCAGCGGATCGCGAAGGTCGGGCCGACCCCGACGGTCAGCACCGCCGGTCGCGCCATGGCGGAGACCGCCTCCGTCGCCGCCGCGATCTGGTCCAGCGCCGGCGTCAGGCCGTCGCGGTACCGCCGACCCGCCGCGGTCAGGGCCAGACGGTTAGGCGTGCGCTCGAACAGCGCGATCCCGAGACGTTCCTCCAGGAGCCGGACCAGACGACTTACGGCCGCCGGGGTGACATTCAGTTCCTCAGCGGCCTTCGCGAAACTCTCGAACCGGGCGGCCGATTCAAAGGCCTTGACGCCATTCAGGGAAGGAAGGGGGCGCAATCGAGCCTCAGGAAATCTGTTGCTATCGCAAGATAACGCTGTTTGCGCTCACCCGGCAAGCGGCGCACACAGGCGGCGACACCAGAAGAGGCCCGCCATGACCCCCGTCCTGATCGCCTTCGTCGCCGCCGTGATGGTCGCCACCTCGTTCCTGTCGGGCATCTTCGGCATGGCGGGCGGCATGGTGCTGGTCGGTGTCCTGCTGGCGATCCTGCCGGTGCCGACGGCGATGGCCCTGCACGCAATCACCCAGATGGCGTCGAACGGATGGCGGGCGTTGCTGTGGCGCCGGCATGTGCGCTGGCGCATCGTGGCTGCCTACATGATCGGCTGCGCCATCGCGGTCGCGGTGTGGGGGCTCTGGCTCTACGTGCCGAGCAAGGCGCTGGCGCTCCTCGGCCTCGGCGTTCTGCCCCTGGCGGTGCGTCTCGCCCCGACACGGCTGCACCTGCGGCCGGACCGTTTCGGCCACGGTATCGGCCAGGGCACGCTCTCGATGATGCTGATGCTGCTGACCGGCGTGGCCGGCCCGCAACTCGACCAGTTCTTTCTCGGCAAAAAGGAGGGCGGCCGGGAAGGCGCACTCGACCGGCGCGAGATCATCGCCACGAAGGGCATGTGTCAGTTGTTCGGCCACACGCTCAAGCTGCTGTACTTCGGCGTCCTGATCGACGAGGCCGCGACGGTCGACCCGACGCTGGCCGCGGTCGCCGTCACCGCATCGATGATCGGCACCGGACTGTCGAAAAGAGTGCTGGAGGCGTTGAGCGACGCCCAGTACCGACAGTGGGCCGACCGGATCATCACCGGCATCTCGGTGTACTACATCGCCTATGGCGGCTACCTGCTGGCGGCGCCGATACACGCGTGATCGGGTTTGCCTGTCGGCTTTCCTCGTCGGTGCTGGCGACATCCCGACATTCGTCCGGACGACCCGACCTCCCGGCGAGGCCGCCGCGCAAACAAAAAACGGCCTGACACGCGGTCAGGCCGTGAGTGTGCCTCGATCGTTCCGGTGCGGGGGGCGGGGGAACGTCGGGCAGGGAGCGGGACCGGAGCCTGGGTGGGGCCTCCGGTCCCGGGTCGGCACGCGATCAGGCGGACCAGAACGGCTTGGCGGCCTCGTAGGAGGCCTGATCGCCGGAAACGCCGATGTCGGCCAGCAGGCGACGGTCCATCTCGGCAAGCGACTCGCGGTCCTTGATGCGGGTGCTCCACAGCGCCAGCGTTCCGAAAACGGCATCGAAGATCCGATCGGCGAACGAGGACTGGGCTCCGCGCGAAGCGGAGGCCCCGAACATCGGGCGAGCGGTCTGGGTCAGGGTCCGGCTCATGGGAACCTCCTTCACAAATAGTTAAAATTCCGGGTAACGATCGAGAGCGTCTCGCCCCCGTAACTCGTTGTCTGCGAGTGTATTTACGGATTGAGTTGAACGCTTACAAACGATAGTTTCTCATCAAATCTATTAGTATTTCTTATCCGTTAAGGGAGTGTTCATGCGCCGTCTTCCGCCGCTGAACGCGCTTCGTGCCTTCGAGGCCGCGGCCCGTCACCTGAGCTTCACCAAGGCCGCCGGCGAGCTGAACGTCACCCAGGCGGCGATCAGCCATCAGATCCGCGCGCTGGAAGATTGGCTCGGCATGCCGCTGTTCCGCCGCCAGAACCGCGCGCTGCTTCTGACCGACGCCGGACAGGCCTACCTGCCGGCCATGCGCGAGGCGTTCGACATCATGCATCAGGCGACCGCCAAGCTGCATCAGCGCGACCGCAGCGGGGCGTTGAACGTCTCGACCTTCACAAGCTTCGCGGCCAAGTGGCTGATGCCCAGGCTCGGCCGCTTCACCTCCGCCCACCCGGAAATCGAGATCCGGCTCGGCATCAACGACAGTCTGCTCGACTTCTCGACCGACGACGTCGACGTCGGCGTGCGCTACGGCCGCGGCGCCTGGAAAGGCGTGCATATCGATCTGCTCATGACCGAGGAGGTGTTCGTCGTCTGCAGCCCGAAGCTGCTGGAGGGCGATCACCCGCTGCGGGAACCGGCCGACCTGCGCTTCCACACCCTGCTCCACGACGACCTGCCGGAGGACTGGAGCACCTGGCTGGACGCCGCCGGGGTCGACCAGGCGGTGAAGGACCGCGCCCGCGGCGACCTTGTGTTCAATCACTCGGAAATGGTGCTGCAGGCGGCCGCGGACGGCCTCGGCGTGGCGCTCGGCCGCAGCGCGCTGGTGGCCGACGACCTCGCCGCCGGACGGCTGGTCAAGCCCTTCGACCTGCAGCTTCCGACCCAGTCGGCCTACTACGTGGTGCATTCGGAGAATGCCGGCGACCGCCCGAAGATCAAGGCGTTCCGCGACTGGCTGCACGACGAGGTGGCGAGAAGTCGGGGACCGGCCGACGGCGACCGGGCCGAGACGGCTTGAGGCGTCGGCTCGGGGCCGGGCGCGCTACTCGCTCGCCGACAGCGACTGCGGTGGGGCGCCGAACACCTTCTCGAAGGCGGTGTTGAGCCGCTCGATATCGTCGCCGGTGAGCTTCACCCCGTCCTCGACGAAATCCTGGCCGTGCTGGAGGTTGCGTCTGCTGGCGTCGACATAGACGTCCATCACCTCGCGGAACGCCTCGAACGCATGATTGCCGACGGTGCCGGACCTGACCTCGAAGACCGACACGATGGCGCCCATCCGACGCACCATGCCGTCGAGTTCCTTCATGCGCATCGCATCGATCGTCACAACGTCACTCCAATACTGTGGTCCCCGGACCGCGACGGTCCGAGCGTTCGGCGCGACTCCCCGCGCGTGATTTAGACGCAATCCACTCTAATTCAAAGCGTCTATCGCGGGGTGTCGGGGGTCGGCGCCGGATCCGACCTCTCCGCCCGCCAGACCTCCACCCGGTTGCGGCCGCTGTTCTTCGCGAGATAGAGCGCCCGGTCGGCGCGCTCCACCATCTCGGGGATCGGCCGCCGGGGGTTCAGCAGGGTGACGCCGAAGGACACGGTCACCGAGACCTCGGAGCCGTCGTCGGCCGCGAAGACGTCCTTGGCGATGCGGGCGCGCACCCGGTCGAGCACCCGCCGCGCCTCCTCCGGTCCGGTCTCCGGCAGGCAGATCAGGAACTCCTCGCCGCCATAGCGGTAGACGCTGTCATAGGGCCGCAGGTTGTCGATCAGCGACGTCGATACGCCGGCCAGGACCTGGTCGCCGACGCCATGGCCATGGGTGTCGTTGATCGACTTGAAATGATCGATGTCGGCCAGGGCGACGCAGGCCGGCGTGCCGGAGCGCCGGGCCCGAACCATCTCCCGCTTCAGGTCGCGTTGCATCACCTGGCGGGTCTGCGCCCCGGTCAGGGGGTCGATGTCGCTGATCGCCGCCTGGAACGCCTTCGCCAGCCGCTGCGCCTGGTCGCGGAAGGCGGACACCTTCTCGAGCAGGGCGTCGTATTCCTCGACCGGTACCTTGTCGGATTTCCAGGCTCGCTCGGCCAGCAGCGCGAGATGGTTCAGCAGCGCCTCGTGCAGGGCGACGAGGGTCTCGAACGCCGGCTGGTCCAGCGGCGGCGTCTCCCGCCGCTCCTCGTACCAGGAGCCGAACTCCGAATTGCCGTGCCCGCCGAGGCCGAGCAGATCGTCGTCCGGCCGAACCTTGGCGACCGCCGAACGGTGGAAGCGGACCAGCCGGTCGTCGATCTGCCGAAGCGCCTTCTCGATCGCCGTCACGATCGCCTCGTGGCGACTGCGGTGCGAGGCGGCGTCCGGGATCAGCATGGCGCGGCGCCGCCCCTACTCCGCCAGCTCGGGGCGGTCGCGGTACTGGTCCAGCGCCTCGGGATTGGCCAGTGCCTCGACGTTCTTCACCGCCCGGCCGTGCACCACGTTGCGCACGGCGAGCTCGACGATCTTCCCCGACTTGGTGCGCGGGATGTCGGTCACGGCCAGCACCTTCGCCGGCACGTGGCGCGGGGTGCAGCCGGTGCGGATCTTCGTGCGGATCGCCTTTGTCAGGTCGTCGTCCAGGGAGACCCCCTCGGCAAGGCGGACGAACAGGACCACGCGGACGTCGTTGTCCCAGTCCTGACCGATGACCAGGGCCTCCATGATCTGCGGCATCTGCTCGACCTGACGGTAGATCTCCGCCGTGCCGATGCGCACCCCGCCGGGATTCAGCACCGCGTCGGAGCGCCCGTAGATCACCATGCCGCCGCGCTCGCTGAGCTCGACATAATCGCCGTGGCACCACACGCCCGGCCACGCCTCGAAGTACGCGGCACGGAACTTCTCCCCGTCGGGGTCGTTCCAGAAATAGATCGGCATGCAGGGGAACGGCTTGGTGCAGACCAGTTCGCCCTTCTCGCCGACCACCGGCTTGCCGTCGTCGTTCCACACCTCGACCGCCATGCCGAGGCCGCGCTTCTGGATCTCGCCGCGCCAGACCGGGCTGATCGGACTGCCCAGAACGAAGCAGGAGACGATATCGGTGCCGCCGGAGATCGAGGCGAGCTGGATATCGGCCTTGATCTCGGCATAGACGTAGTCGAACCCCTCCGGCACCAGCGGCGAGCCGGTGGAGGTCATGGTGCGGACCGTGTCCAGACTGTGGGTGCCGCGCGGCGAGCGCTCGATCTTCTTCAGGTGGTCGATGTACTTGGCCGAGGTGCCGAACAGGGTCATGCCCTCGGCGTCGGCGTAGTCGAACAGGATGTCCGGGTGCGGGTGGAACGGCGAGCCGTCGTACAGCAGCAGGGTCGCCTCCGCCGCCAGGCCGGACACCAGCCAGTTCCACATCATCCAGCCGCAGGTGGTGAAGTAGAAGACCCGGTCGCCCGGCTTCACGTCGCTCTGCAGCTTATGCTCCTTCAGGTGCTGCAGCAGCGTGCCTCCGATGCCGTGAACGATGCATTTCGGCACGCCCGTCGTGCCGCTGGAGAACATGATGTAGAGCGGGTCGTTGAACGGCATCGGGGTGAAGGACAGATCCGGCACCGGACCGTCGCCGAGATAGGCGTCCCACATCACCGCGTTGCGGATGCCGTCGAGGTCCGGCGCGTCGTTCGTGTAGGGGACGATCACCACCCGCTTCAGCGTCGGCAGTTGGTCGACCACGCCGGCGACCTTGTCGCGGATGTCGTGGGTCTTCGTGGCGTAGAAGTAGCCCTCCACCGCGACCAGTATGGTCGGCTCGATCTGGCCGAAGCGGTCGAGCACGCCCTGCACCCCGAAATCGGGCGAGCAGGAGGACCACACCGCGCCGAGCGACGTTGCCGCCAGCATGGCGATGACCGTCTGCGGCATGTTCGGCATGAACGCCGCGACCCGGTCGCCGGGGCCGACGCCGTCGGCCTTCATAGCGGCCGCGAGCCTCGCCACCTGGGAGCGGACCTCGTCCCAGGAGTAGCGCCACTTAACCTTGTCCTCGCCCCAGAACACCATGGCGTCGTCGGCGCCGCTCCGGCGCAGCAGGTTCTCGGCGAAGTTCACCCGGCCGTTGGGAAAGAAGCGGGCGCCCGGCATGGCCGTCGGATCGGCGAGCACCGTGTCCCCCTTGTCGCCGATGACCCCGGCGAAGTCCCAGAGCGCCGACCAGAAGCTCTCGGAATGGTCGACCGACCACCGCCACAGGCTGTCATAGTCGCTGGCGCCGGCGCCGTGATCGGCGTTCACCTTGGCCATGAAGGCGGTGATCTGCGCCGCGTCGGCGCGCTCCGGCGAGGGTTCCCACAGCTTGGTGACCGCGTCGGTCATCATGTCCTCCGGTGAGTGGCGCCCCGGTGCGCATATCGGCCGGGCTTTGGACATCATACGTATCGCCGCCCGCCAGACCACGCAATGCCGTGGACCGATGCGACAAGGCTCGAAGGGGCCGCCGACGCGCGGCGATGGCGATCGGTCGCTTGTAAGGCCGCCCACCTCGCCTATTGTGGAGCGGCCATGCCCGACCCCGCCGCGACCGCACCCGACCAGCCCGACCCGACCCTCCGCCCGACCCCGTCCCACCCGCTGGTGAGCCGGTGGCTGGCGCTGCCGGCCAACGTGCGCGGCGCGCTGTGGATTCTGGCGGCCTCGGTCCTGTTCTCGGTGATGGCGGCGATGGTCAAGACCGTCGGCGCCCGTCTCGACAGCTTTCAGATCGCCTTCTTCCGCTGCGTCTTCGGCCTGGTGGTGATCCTGCCGTTCATGGCCAAGGCCGGGCCGCAGGTGTTCCGCACCCGCCGCCTGCCGATGCACGTGCTCCGGGCCCTCGCCGGCGTCACCGCGATGTTCTGCGGCTTCTACTCGATCACCCACCTGCCGCTGGCCGACGCCACGGCGATCAGCTTCGCCAAGCCGCTGTTCATGATCGTTCTCGCCGTACTGTTCCTCGGCGAGGTGGTTCGATGGCGGCGCTGGACGGCGACGGTGGTCGGCTTTGTCGGCGTGCTGATCATGATCAATCCGGGGGAGAACGGGCTCAATCCGGCGATGGCCGCCGCCCTGGCCGGCACGCTCTGCGTCGCCGTGGTGGTGGTCCTGGTCAAGCGGCTGTCCACCACCGAGGCGCCGCTGACCATCCTGTTCACCTTCGGCGTGGTCTCCACCCTGGTCTCGGCGGTGCCCGCCGCCTTCGTCTGGCAGATGCCGACCGGGGTCGAGCTGGTCCTGCTGATCCTGATCGGCAGCCTGGGCGCGGCCGGACAGTCCTGCGCCATTCGGGGATTCCGCGTCGGCGAGGCGACGGCGGTGGTCCCGTTCGACTATTCCCGCCTGCTGTTCGCCGGGGCGCTGGGCTACGTCCTGTTCGGCGACGTTCCGACGACGAACACGCTCGCCGGCGCCGCGCTGATCGTCGCCAGCACCCTGTACATCGCCCTGCGCGAGGCCCGGCTCGGCAGGAAACCCGGACCGAACCGCACCGGACACCATCCGGTGCGGCTGGACTCGGACGGGGATGGGGCGAAGCCGTCCCCGACGGCGCCCCGATAGCCCAACGAAACCGCCATCCCGGTGCGCTCGTGCAGCGGGACCGGGATGACGGGGCGACCCCTACTCCGCCGCCTGGGCCGTGGCGCCGACGCTGTCCAGGGCCTGGCCGAGATCGGCCAGGATGTCGTCGATATGCTCGATACCGATCGACAGGCGGACATAGCCGTCGCTCACTCCGGTGGCGAGCTGGTCCTCCGGCGAGAGCTGGCTGTGGGTGGTGGTCGCCGGGTGGATCGCCAGCGACCGGGCGTCGCCGATATTGGCGACGTGGTAGAATAGCTGCAGCTTGTCGATGAAGGCCCGACCGGCGTCCTTGCCGCCCGCGATCTCGAAGCCGACCAGCCCGCCGAAGCCACCCTTGAGGTAGGTATCGGCCCGGCGCTTCGCCTCGCCGTCCTGCAGACCCGGGTAGATCACCCGCTCGACCGCGTCATGGGCTTCGAGGAACGCCGCCACCTTGGCGGCGTTCTCCGAGTGGGTGCGGATGCGCAGCGGCAGGGTCTCCAGCCCTTGGATGAACTGGAAGGCGTTGAACGGGCTCATCGCGGCACCGAGGTCGCGCAGCAGGGTGGTGCGGGCCTTGATGATGTAGGCCACCGGGCCGAGCGGCGCCGTCGCCTCGGTCCAGACTGCGCCGTGGTAGCTCGGATCCGGCGTGTTCAGGGCCGGCTGGCGCTCCTTGTGCTCGGCCCAGGGGAAGTTCCCGCCATCGACGATCAGGCCGCCGATCGACGTTCCATGCCCGCCGATATACTTCGTCGTCGAATAGACGATCACCGCCGCTCCGTGGTCGAACGGCCGGCACAGGATGGGGGCGGCCGTGTTATCGACGATCAGCGGTACGCCGAAGCCGCGGCCGATCTCGGCGACCTCCTTGATCGGGAACGCCTGCAGCTTCGGGTTCGGCAGCGTCTCGGCGTAGTAGGCGCGAGTGCGCTTGTCGGTGGCCCGGGCGAAGGCCTCCGGATCGGCCGGATCGACGAACCGGACCTCGATCCCCTGATCCTTGAACGTGTTGGCGAACAGGTTCCAGGTCCCGCCGTAGAGGTCGGTCGAGCTGACGATGTTGTCGCCGGCCTTGGCGAGGTTCTGGATGGCGAGGGCGCTGGCCGCCTGGCCGGAACTGACCGCCAGGGCGGCCACACCACCCTCCAGGGCCGCCACCCGCTGCTCCAGCACGTCGCAGGTCGGGTTCATGATGCGGGTGTAGATGTTGCCGAGTTCCTTGAGCGCGAACAGGTTCGCGGCATGCTCGGTGTCGCGGAACTGGTACGACGTCGTCTGGTAGATCGGCACCGCCACGGACCCGGTGGTCGGGTCGGCGCGGTGGCCGGCATGAAGAGCCAGCGTCTCGGGATTGGTGGTGTTGAGGGCCATGTCTCGTCTCCGTTTTAGCGGCCGGCGGGCACACGCCCGCCATGGGTCAAAGGGACCAAACGCAGCCTGACGGAGGCGTCGGACGTAGGGGATCGCCGGCGGAAAAACGAAAACCCGCCAAGCGAGCCTGCGGGTCCGAAACGACCGCCGCTTTAGCTGCATTTGTAACGCGCCCGCAAGCTGGAGGCTCAAATCGGCGCGATGGGAAAGCGGTACGCCGATTTCGGGTCGGAGTCAACGCGCGGCTACCCTACTTATGGTGCAAATGGAGACCCGAATGACCGACGATCTCGCCATCCTGCTCACCCGGATCCGCGCCTGCCGGCACTGTGAGGAACACCTGCCGCTCGGGCCCCGTCCGGTGCTTGTCGTCGAGCCCACGGCCCGCATCCTGATCGTCGGCCAGGCGCCGGGCACCAGGGTGCACGAGACCGGCATTCCCTGGAACGACCGGTCCGGCGACACGCTGCGGGGCTGGATGGAGATCGACCGCGCGACCTTCTACGACCCGGCCCGGATCGCCATCGTGCCCATGGGGTTCTGCTATCCGGGGGTGCTGCCGTCGAAGAACGGGCGGAGCGGCGGCGACGCCCCGCCGCGACCCGAATGCGCGCCCCTGTGGCACCCGCCGGTGCTGGCGCATCTCCCGAACCTGGAGCTGACCCTCCTGGCGGGCCAGTACGCCCAGGCGCACTACCTCGGCAAGGCGCGGCACCGGACCCTGACGGAGACGGTGAAGCACTGGCGCGACTATGGCCCGCGGTTCCTGCCCCTGCCGCACCCGTCCTGGAGGTCCGGCAACATCATCCGCAAGAACCCGTGGTTCGAGGCCGAACTCCTGCCGGACCTGCGGGCGCGGGTGGCCGCGCTGACCTAGAGAGAGCTACCCTTGATCCGGCCGCGCTTCACGCCGCGCACCCGCTCGCGGTGGATGATGTACAGGCCGGAGGCGGCGATCAGACCGGCGCCAACGAAGACGTTCCAGCCGGGCACCGCGCCGAACACGAAGAAACCGAAGACTACCGCCCAGATCATCGCCGTGTAGTCGAAAGGCGCGATCACCGAGGGCGGGGCGAGGCGGAAAGCCTCGGTCATGAAGATCTGCGCCACGCCGCCGAGCAGGCCGATGGCGAGCAGAATCGCAAGGTCGGCCGCGTCCGGCGTCACCCACTGACCGGGCATGGCGAACAGGCTGACCATGCCGCCGCCGAGGGTGAAGTAGAACACCGTCGCCGCCGACTTGTCGGTCGCGCCGAGCTTGCGCATGGCGATCATCGCGATGCCGTAGCCGAAGGCCGAGCCAAGCGCGAACAGCGCCACCGGATCCAGCGATCCGGAGAGCGGGCCGAGGGTGAAGACCGCGCCGGCGAACCCGACCGCCACGGCGCCGAGCCGCCAGACGCCGACGCGTTCGCCGAGCAGCGGAATGGAGAGCAGCGTGCCGAACAGCGGGGCGGTGAAGGAGATCGCCACGTAATCCGCCATCGCCATCTGCGACAGCGCGTAGAACCCGACGAACATCGAGGCGAGGCCGGCCCCGGTCCGCACCAGGTGCCAGAACGGCCGCCGGGTCTTCAGCGCCGTCCACCCGCCCTGCATCGGCAGATAGAGCAGCAAGGGGATCAGCGCCGGCCAGCAGCGGAACAGGATGACCTGGGAGGTCGGATAGCGCCCGTCCAGCAGCTTGATGAGCATCGCCATGACGGCGAACCCGGTGACCGCGACCAGTTGCATGGCGATGCCGCGGACCTGATCCCCGTCGACATGGACGGGACCGGCGATCGCGGGTGAGGCGGATACGGCTTGTGAGGGCATCGGGACGATCCGGCAAGCGGCCGCGACCGGCTGACGCGACAACACCCGAAAGATGCGCCCGGCCAGAGGCTTACAGAAGCGCCATTAGCGGGACGGAGCCATGCGGGAGGCGCGGGGCTCCGACGTCCTACTCCATCGCCTCAAGCTCGCCGATCATGCCCTCGATGACCTCCAGCCCCTTGCTCCAGAAGGCCGGGTCGGAGGCGTCGAGACCGAACGGCGCCAGCAGTTCCTTGTGCCGCAGGGTGCCGCCGGCCTTGAGCATGTCGAGATACTTCTCGGCGAAGCCCTGCTCGGCGTCCTGGTAGACCGCGTAGAGCGAATTCACCAGGCAGTCGCCGAAGGCGTAGGCGTAGACGTAGAACGGCGAGTGGACGAAGTGCGGGATGTAGGACCAGAACACCCGGTAGCTGTCCTCGAAGCGGAGCGCCGGACCCAGGCTCTCGCGCTGCACGTCCATCCACACGTCGCCGAGCTGGTCCGGGGTCAGCTCGCCCTCGGCGCGGGCGTCGTGCACCCGCTCCTCGAACGTGTGGAAGGCGATCTGCCGCACCACCGTGTTCAACATGTCCTCGACCTTGCCGGCCAGCATCACCCGGCGCTGCTTCGGGTCGGTGCGCCCGGCGAGCAGCGAGCGGAAGGTCAGCATCTCGCCGAACACGCTGGCGGTCTCGGCCAGGGTCAGGGGCGTGTCCGACATCAGATGGCCCTGCGGCCCGGCAAGCACCTGGTGCACGCCGTGGCCGAGCTCGTGGGCGAGCGTCATCACGTCGCGGGTCTTGCCCTGGTAGTTCAGCAGCAGATACGGATGAGCCGCCGGCACCGTCGGGTGGGCGAAGGCGCCGGACGCCTTGCCCGGCCGCGCCGGAGCATCGATCCAGGCATTGTCGAAGAACTTCCGGCCCACCGCCGCCAGATCCGGGGAGAACGCCTCGTAGGCGTCGAGCACGGTGTCCCGCGCCGAGTCCCAGGAGATCGAGGCGTCGTCGTCATCCGGTAGCGGCGCGTTGCGGTCCCAGTAAGGCAGCTTCTCGACGCCGAACCATTTGGCCTTCAGCGCGTAGTACCGATGCGACAGCCGCGGATAGGCGCCGCGCACCGCCTCGACCAGGGCCGACACCACCTCGTCCTCGACCGCGTTCGACAGGTTGCGGGCGGAGATCGGACGGGGGTAGTGCCGCCAGCGGTCCTCGATCGCCTTGTCCTTGGCCAGGGTGTTGGTGATGAGCGCGAACAGCGAGACGTTGTCGCCCAGAACCGCGGACAGGCTCTCGGCCGCCTTCCGGCGCATCGCCCCGTCGCGGTGACTCAGCCGGTCGAGAATCTCCGAGGTGGTCAGGGTCTCGCCGTCGAGCGGGAAGCGCAGACGCGCCATGGTCTCGTCGAACAACCGGGTCCAGGCAGACCGGCCGGCCACCGACTTCTCGTGCAGCATCTGCTCCAGCTCGTCGGAAAGCTGGTGGTCGCGGAACGCCCTAACCTCGCGCAGCCACGGCGCGTAGCGGGCAAGCGCCGGCTCCGTCAGCCGGTCCCGCAGTTCGGTCTCGGCGATGCGGTTGATCTCCAGCGTGAAGAACAGCAGCTCGGTGGAGATCGCGTTCACCCGCTCCTGCATGGACTGAAAGAACTTTCCGATCTCCGGATCCGACATGTCGCCGGCATAGCGCAGGTGGGCATAGGACATGATCCGCCCCAGCACCTCCTCGATCGCCTCGTACTCGGCGATGGCCGCACCGAGCCCGGCGCCGTCGAGCGTCGCCACCTTGCCCTCGTGAACGGCGCGGAATGCCTTCGCCCGCTCCGCCGAGCGCGCGAGGTCGCCGGTGATCTCCGGCCCGTCCGGGCTCGGATAGAGGTCGGCGAGATCCCATTGCGGCAGGGGACCGAGGGGAGAGGCGTCCGGCATGGGGCGGGGTCCTTGGGGCGGGTTTTCGACAGCGTACGGCAACGCCGCCTTGGCATTGCCATCCAGTGAAGCGATATAGAGACTCGGACCGGCGGCGCCAAGCGTACCGCCCAAAGAGAACCGCACCGCGCCGGACGAGAGCCCCCAACGGGCCGCAGCACCGGGCGGCGCGGCCAAGAGACTTAAAAGACCGCGGAACGGGGGGATCAGCATGGACTACAGCGCCTTCGCCAACCTGCCTTCGATGTTCTTCGCCAAGGCCGAGGACTACAGCGCGAAACCGTTCCTGTGGGCGAAGATCGACGGTGACTGGCGCTCGCGGACATACGGCGAGACCCGGACCCAGGTGATCCGCCTGGCGCGCGGCCTGCTCAAACTCGGGATCAAGGCCGGCGACCGGGTGGTCATCGTCTCCGAGAACCGGCCGGACTGGGCGGTGGCGGATCTGGCGGTGATGGCGATCGGCGCGATCAGCGTGCCCGCCTACACCACCAACACCACCGACGATCACCTCTACATCCTCGACCATTCCGGCGCGGTGGCGGCGATCGTCAGCACGACGCGGCTGGCCCGACGGGTGATCCCGGCCGCCCGCAGTTCGGAATCCTGCGCCAACGTGATCTCGATCGAGGCGCCCAGCGACACCACCGCCGCCGGAGTCGACCTGCACGCCTGGGACGAGGTGATGGCGATGGGCGACGGCGACGACACCGACATCGTCGCCGCGGCCGACGCGATCGACCGGGACGAGACCGCGTGCTTCATCTACACCTCGGGCACCGGCGGCCGGCCGAAGGGCGTCATGCTGACCCATCGCTCGATCCTGGCGAACTGCGACGGCGCCCACGACCTGCTGTACACCTACCACCTGGGCGACGAGGTGTTCCTGTCGCTCCTGCCGCTGTCGCACTCCTACGAGCACACCGCCGGCCTGTTCTTCCCGATTTCGATCGGCGCGCAGATCTATTACTGCGAGGGGCCGGACCAGCTCGCCGGCAACCTGCAGGAGGTGCGGCCGACGATCATGACCGCCGTGCCCCGGCTCTACGAGGTGCTGCACGACCGCATCCTGCGGGGCGTCGACCGCCAGGGCGGCAAGAAGGCGCAGCTGTTCCGCGACGCCGTGCGGCTCGGGACCAAGCGCTACGAGGATCCATCCGGCCTGTCGCTCGGCGAGCGGATCTACGACTGGCTGCTGGCCAGGCTGGTCCGCAGGAAGGTGGCGCAGCGCTTCGGCGGACGCCTCAAGGCCTTCGTCTCGGGCGGCGCGGCGCTCAACCCTGATATCGGGAAGTTCTTCCTCGCCCTCGACGTCACCCTGCTCCAGGGCTACGGGCAGACCGAGGCCTCGCCCGTCGTGTCGGCGAACCCGCCGCGCCGGGTCAAGATCCACACGGTCGGCCCGCCGCTGAAGGGCGTCCAGGTCCGCATCGCCGACGACGGCGAGATCCTGGTCGCCGGCGACCTGCTGATGAAGGGATACTGGCACGACCCGGACACCACCGCGGCGACCATCGTCGACGGTTGGCTGCACACCGGCGATGTCGGCCATATCGACGACGACGGCTACATCGTCATCACCGACCGCAAGAAGGACATCATCGTCAATTCCGGCGGCGACAACATCTCGCCGGCGCGGATCGAGGGTAAGCTGACCGTGGAGGGCGAGATCCTCCAGGCCATGGTCTACGGCGACAAGCGCCCGTACCTGGTGGCGGTCGTCGTACCGGACGAGGGGTTCGTGGAGGAGTGGGCGTCGGCCAACGGCAAGACCGCCAACCTCGCGGTCCTGGCCGAGGACGAGGGCTTCCGCAAGGCGGTGTCGGCCGTGCTGGAACGGGTCAACAAGGACCTGGCCCAGATCGAGAAGGTTCGGCGTTTCGTCGTCGCCAAGGAAGCATTCACCACCGACAACGGCATGATGACGCCGACCCTGAAGATCCGTCGGCACAAGATCCGCGAGAACTACTACGAGAAGCTCGACGCCCTGTACGCCCGGGGGTGAGCGTCACACCGCCAGGTGATTGTCGAAGGCGGCGATCCCGGGTGCGCGGACCCACCGCACCCCGACCCCTTTCGCCCCGGCCAGAACGTGACCGATCCGGGCGATGCCCGTCGAGAGCGTGAAGCGGCCGGGCCGCGTTCCGGCGGCGATGGCGCAGCCGTCCGGCGCCTCCACCGCGCCGAGGAAACGGCCGTCGGATACCGTCCAGAAGGCGAAGAACCCGCCGCGCGGCAGGCCGGCGCCGACCACCGCGCCCGACACGTCGAGAGCGACGTCCCCGGTATACTGGCGCGAGCGCAGGGCCAGACGCTCCGGCAGGTCGAGCAGACGGGGCGCGCCGCCGTCCCGCCCGACCAGGCCGATCAGCGGGACGACCTCGTTCTCCGGACCCTCGGACTGCATGGCGACGGCGACCGTGTCCGCGTGGACGGCGACGTGGCGCATGCTCAGCTTGTGCAGGTGCGCCGGCAGGACCATCACCCGCTCCGCTTCCGAGCCGCCGGGCGCGAGCCGGCTGAGGGACGGCTCCATGGTCGGCAGGTTCAGCTTGATCCTGCCGCTGTCGGGGTGGGTGAGGATGCCGCCGTTGGCGATCCAGAGCGTGCCGTCCGCCTCGGAGCGGCGGACCTCGTGCGGGCCGAGGCCGGCGCTGTCGATCTCGCCGACCCGGACGTACCCGGCCGCCGCGTCCCAGATCCCGAGGATGCCGCGCTCCCGGTCGAACGCGTTCTCGGTGGTGTAGAGCAGCCGCCCGTCGGCCGAGAACGCCGCATGGCCGTAGTAGTGACGGGTGTCCGGCAGGTCGAGGGCGAGCCGAACCGCCCCGGTGTCGGCGGCGACCACGTAGCCGAAGCGACCGGGACGGCGGGCGATCACGACGACGTCGTCGCTCGCCGGCCGGCGGACCACGCCGTGGCCCCGGTCCGGCAGCGGCTCGACGAAGCCGACCGCACCATCCGCATCGATGCCGACGATCCCGAAACGGCCGCCGGCCAGCCGGGCGGTGGTGAGGACGGCAGGGCGGTCGCCGGGGCGGCCAGCGGGGCGGCCAGAGGACCCGGCGGCGGCATGCGGTGCGAGGGCCGGCAGGGACGCCAGAGCGGCCAGCAGCCTCCGGCGGGAGAGCGCAACGCCTGCCATCTCAGTCCCCGTCGAGGGCGTTGAATCCGGCGGAAATGCCGAGAGCGGGGGCGACCCGCTGGTCCAGAAGCGCCTTCAGGGCCGACACCTGCGTGACAAGATCCTCCAGACCCTTGCGCGAGGCCGGGTCGGCGACCGCCCGGGACAGCGGGACGGTCACCGACCCCGCCGTCTCGAGGGTGATGCGGAAGGCCCGGCTCATCAGATCGGCAAGGTCTGGCTCTCCCGCGTCGCGCAGGACCCGGTCGATGCCGTGTCCGCCGCCGACGTAGAGCGCGGCGACCGCCGCCAGATCGGCGCGGATCAGGTCCATCGACAGCGCGCTGCGCCAGGCTTCCGAGCGTTTGGGACGGGGCTTGCCGGTCTCGCCACCGAGGGGACGGTTGAGGCGCAGCCGCACCACCGCCTCGAGGGACGAGATCGCCCCGGTCATCAGGGCGCTCAACGATTCACCATGGGTGAAGTACACACCGGCCCCCGTCCCCGGCGCGACCAGGGCGGTCCGGAACGGGCTGTCGCCCTCGGTCCACTCGGCGAGAATGGCGGCGGCGATGGCATGCAGGTTGGCGGCGATCGACCGGGCGATCGCGCAGTCGCCGGTGCCTTCGCCCGGGCGGCCCCTTGAGCCGTCGCCGGGATGGATCAGGCGTTCCAGAGCGGGGAAGCCCTGGACCGCGACCGGTGCATCGGCGATCTCGACCGCCCCGCCCGCGCTCCGCAGGTCGGACAGGCCGCGCGCAACCCGGTTGCGCGTGTCGGGCCAGAACTCGATGCGGAACTGTCGGTCGAAGTAGGTGACCGGTCCCTTGACCACGTGGCGGGCGCCGGCCCAGGCGCGCCAGGCCTCGGCGAAGGCCGACCTGACCGCATCGGTCGCAAGCGCGCCATCGGCGCAGGCCCGGTCGACCGACGCTGACAGCGCCGCCGTCGCCCCCTCGAACCGCCGGTAGGCCGGAATCACGGAACGGTCGACCAGGTCGCGGACCAGGATGTCGGATACCTCGGCCCGGGCCGTCGAGACGGGGGCGAGGGCAAGCAGGCCGAGAAAGGCGATGAGGATCCGCATGCGCGGCCTCCCTGGATCGAGGGGACTACAGCGAATTCACATAGGCGATCAGGGCGTTGCGGTCCTCCGCGGCGAGGCCGGCGACGTGGTCGCGGGCCGCCTGCGCCTCGCCACCATGCCAGAGGATCGCCTCCAGGACGGAGCGGGCCCGACCGTCATGCAGGAAGAACGTGTGGCCGTTGACGGTCTCCGTCAGCCCGATCCCCCAGAGCGGCGCCGTGCGCCATTCGGCGGCTTCGGCGTCGCCCTCCGGCAGACCGTCGGCGAGACCGGGCCCCATGTCGTGCAGCAGCAGGTCGGTGAACGGGCGGATCGTGTGGCCGGCCAGAGCCGGATCCGCCGCGTCCGCCGGTGTCGTCATGGACGGGCGGTGACAACCGTCGCACCCGGCGGCGGCGAAGACCCGCGCGCCGCGGGCCACGGCGGCATCGGTCAGCCCACGCCGGGCCGGCACCGCCAGGTGGCCGGAGTAGAAGGTGACCAGCTTCAGCATGGTCTCGCTGACTTCCAGACCGGTCGCCTCGCTGCCGCCGTCGGGCGCGGCCCGGCAGGCGGCCTGGGCCTCGCTGCAGTCGCCGGCGCCGGCGGGGAAGGGTTTCGTGGACAGCCCGAGATCGCCGAGGAAGGCGGCCGCCGACTGCTGCCGGATGGTCGGCTGCGAGGCCTTCCAGCCGTAGCGACCGAGCTGGCGCTCCCCGGTCTCGGTGTTGACCACCCAGGCGGGCCGTCCGGAGATGCCGTCGCCGTCGGCGTCCTGTGGATCGGCAAAGGCGGTGATCTGCCCTGCCGGCACCATCTCCAACAGGCCGAGGCCGATCATCGGGGGTGCCACGCGCGCCGAGAGCCGGGTGTCCGGGTCCATCGCTCCGTAGCCGAGGTCTGAGACCGACCAGACCGGTCGGCGCAGCGATACGGTGCTTCCGTCGGCCAGCGCCACCGGTTCCTCCCGCCAGACCACATGCGGCCGCCCCTCGATCGGGACGCCGGCAACGGCGAAGTCCTGAAGCTGGCCGCCGTAGACCGGGTCGGGTCGGGCCGAGCGGGGCCCGGTCTGGATACCGAGCCGGATCAGCAGCGAGACCGCGTTGTCGTCGGGCCAGTTGGCGCTGGGCGGGTGGCCGCGCCCGTCCTTCAGGTGACAGCGCTGGCAGGACCGCGCGTTGTACAGGGGTCCGAGCCCATCCGAGGATCGGGTCGAGGACGGCGCGCTGACCCAGAGTTTCCTGAATATGCCGTTGCCGACCTTGAAGTCGAGCTCCTTCTCGAACGGCAGGGTCGCCGTCGAATGGGAGAAGGCGTTGCCGTCAGGGGCGCGCAGCGAGGTCGCGTCCCCTGCCGGCAACGCCTCGGAGGAGCCGGCGGTCGAACACTCGGTGAGGACGGCCAGGAATCCGGACACGACAAAGCCCATCGCGAGGGCGAGGCTCAGGGCCCGGGTCAGCTGTGACCGTCGCATCGTCCGTTCCGCCAGATCGGGATTGAGCGAAAAGGGGCGGTCCGTTGCCGGACCGCCCAAGTTGCCATGCTTCGACTAGAGAGTGATCGCGTCAACCCTGGTCACTGAAAGACAGCGGCAGGGTTGTCCAAACTGTCCGACCCCTCGATCGAGAGGCTGTCCAGCCCGAGCGCCGCGACCGCGCGCTCGATCTCACGTGTCTGCACCAGAAGGCCGGCGATGGCGGCATCGACCCGGGCGTTGCCGGCCTCGTTGCCTTCACCGATCTGCTGGTCGTAGGCCTCGCCCGCCTCGGCGGCGTCGACCATGGCGGTCATCTTCGTCATGGTGTCGGCCAGGGCGGAGGTCAGGGCCTTGTCCAGGCCGGTATCCGCGGCGGCGACCAGGTCGGAGACGCTCGGCCCCTCGACGACCGTGCCGTCAATGCGCACGTAGCGGCCCGTGTAGACGTTCTGGACCCCCAGGGCATCGTAGTAATGGGACCAGTGGGTGTTGTCGGCGAAGCAGTCGTGCTCCTCCTCCGGATCGTTCAGCAGCAGGCCGAGCTTCATGCGCTCGCCGGCCAGCTCGCCGTAGGAAAGGCTGCCCATGCCGGTGAGGATCATCGACAGACCGGCCTTGCCGCCGGGGTCCATGACCGCAGCGCGCGCCGCGCCGCCTTCGGCCCAGTTCGCCACCATTTCCTCCAGATCGGCGACCAGAAGATCGGCCGCGACCTTGAGGTAGGCGCCCCGGCGGTCGCAGTTGCCGTTGGTGCAGTTGGCGGTATCGAAGTCCGTGTAGGGACGCGCGCCGGCACCCGGGCCGGTGCCGTTCAGATCCTGCCCCCAGAGCAGAAACTCTATCGCGTGATAGCCGGTGGTGACGTTGGCTTCGACCGCGTCGAGCTCGTGCAGCTCCTGGATCACCGCCGCGGTGATGGTCGGGGTCTCCAGGGTGCGGCCGCCCAGCTTCATCGTCGGATTGGCGACGATGTTGGCGGTGTAATAGGGATTCTCGTCGCTGGTCTCGCCGTAGCGGCCGGCATCGACGTAGTCGATCAGCCCCTCGTCGAGCGGCCAGGCGTTCACCTTGCCCTCCCAGTCGTCGACGATGGGGTTGCCGAACCGGTAGGCCTCGGTCTGCTGATAGGGGATGCGCGCGGCCTCCCAGGCGAGCTTCGCGCCGGCATGGGTGCCGGCGGACGGGGCCGCGATCAGCGCGGCGATCGCGCCTTGAAGACGCTTGGCCGTGATCAGCGAGTCCTCGTAGGCCGCGTGGGCGATGTCGGCATATGTCTTCAGGACAGCGTCCGTCGACGGCGCGGCGGCCTGAGCCGTGCCCGGCGCCACTCCCAGAGCCAGCAGCCCTGCTATCACTAAGCGTCTCATCGGGTATTCCTCTCCGGGTGCATGCGTCGTCGTGCCGTCGTTCCCGCCGCACGACTGTCGGCGTCGGGATCATTTGATATTGCAAACCATTCGCAATTGCAATTACAAAATTGCGAGCCGTTCGCATTAACGCCCCACCTCAGACTACCGGCTTGGGCTACGACGAGATGGGGAACGGTCGAGAAGACGCCGGACGGATGCACTCGCCCCTGCCGGCGAACTCAACAACTGGAACGTTATAACATCTCAATCCCTGACGCTTCGGCGACGAGGCGTCAACACAACCCGGCGGGTCACCCGGTTCGCGGACCGGGAAGACAAACCCGTGAACCACTCCTGTTGCATTCGGATCCTCACTGGAGAGACGACATGACGCAATCACGAGCCCCGGCACGAGGCCCGGCACGACGTCTGGCCCAAGCCGTGACACGAGGCACAACGCCGCGGCGGCCCCTGGGGCCGGCCGCTTCCGTTCTGGCCGCATCCGTTCTGGCCACTTCCGTTCTGGCCCTGGCGGCGGCCGCACCGGCCGGAGCCGCCGAGAAGCTCTCGGTCGGCATCGGCGGCGAGTACACCCAGTTCTTCGGTTTTGCCGACAACGAGACGGATACCGGCGACTTCAACGGTTTCGACGTCAAGTCCGACGGCGTTCTGACCTTCGGCGGCGAGACGACCCTGGACAACGGCATCTCCTTCGGTGTCGAGGTCGGCCTGAAGACCGAGTCCGCCGGCAGCGACCAGATCGACGGATCGATGATGTATGTCGAGGCCGAGGCCGGGCGTCTCGAGATCGGGCAGACCGACAGCGTCGCGGCGCTCATGCACTACTCCGCGCCGGATGTCGGCTTCGGCATCAACGACAGCGATATCGGGGACTGGGTCATCAATCCGACCGGCGGCGACGCCGACTCGGCGTTCCAGTCGACCTACCTGTACCTCGGCGAAGATCAGGCGACGAAGATCAATTACTTCACGCCGCGCTTCTCCGGCATCCAGCTCGGCATCTCCTACATTCCCGAGTTCGAGCGCGACAACAACGCCCAGCCGGAAGGCGACATCTACCGTGACAGCATCGCCATCGGGGCCAACTTCGTTCAGGCGTTCGGCGATGCCGAGGTGGCGATCGCCGCCGGATACCTCTTCGCCGACAAGCCGGACGGGGTCGGCGCCGCCGGCACCGACGCGGAGGGCTACAGCTTCGGCGCCAACCTGACCTATGCGGGCTTCACCGTCGGCGGCTCGTTCGCCAGCACCGACGGCAATGGCGGCGGCGGCACCGACACCGGGACCTCGTTCGACGGAGACGGCTTCGACATCGGCGTCGCCTACGCCTTCGGCGACGCGGCGGTCTCGCTCTCCTATTTCGAGGGTTCGGTCGAGGACAGCGTCGCCATCGCCGGCGACAGCGAGCACTCCACGGTGATGCTTTCCGGCGCCTACGAGATCGGTCCGGGCATCACCGCGCTCGGTTCGGTCTTTCGCAGCGAGTACGAGGCCGACAGCGGCGACGAGAACGACGGCTGGGCCATCGTGACCGGCATCACGCTGGAATTCTGATCCCGTCGGGCGGCCAGACCATTCCGGCCGCCCGCACCGCAGACACGCGGCGCGCGAATGCTGGACAGGTCAGGAGAGCGCCGCCAAGGCCTGCGCCAGATCCTCGGTCAGGTCGTCCGGATGCTCGAGACCGACTGACAGGCGGATCACACCGTCGGTGATGCCGCAGTCCAACCGCTCGGCGGCCGACAGCTTGGAATGGGTGGTCGTCGCCGGATGGCAGGCCAGCGACTTGGCGTCGCCGAGATTGTTCGACAGGTCGATCGCCCCCAGCGAGTCGAGCACCGTGAACGCGCCTTCCTTGCCGCCCTGCACCTCCATCGTCACCAGACTGCCGAACCCGGTCATCTGTCGCCGGGCCAGATCGTGCTGGGGATGGTCCTCGCGGCCCGGATAGCGCACCTGCAGCACCTTGTCGTGCGCCGCCAGCCAATCGGCAACGGTGGCCGCCGTCGCGCTCATACGATCGACCCGAAGTTCCAGCGTCTCGAGCGACTTGGCCATGACCCAGGCGTTGAACGGGCTCATGGAGGGGCCGGTGTTCCGGTAGAACGGGATGAAATGCTCGGACATCCAGTCCTTCGCGGCCAGCACCGCACCGCCGAGGCAGCGTCCGTGACCGTCGATATGCTTGGTCGCCGAATAGACGACCACGTCGGCGCCGAGTTCCAGCGGGCTCTGATACAGCGGCGTCGCGAACACGTTGTCGACGATCAGTCTGGCGCCGGCGGCATGGGCCAGGTCGGCCACCGCGGCGATGTCGACCAGATCAAGCATCGGATTGGACGGGCTCTCCAGCAGCACCGCCTTGGCCGGCCTCGACAACGCCGCCTCCCAGGCGGCGAGGTCGGTCCCCTTGACGAACTCGGTCTCGATCCCCCAGGTGGGCAGGATCTTGGAGACGATGTGATGGCAGGAGCCGAACAGCTCGCGCGCCGCAACCACCCGGTCGCCGGCCCGCAGTTGGCAGGCCAGCGACGAGAAGATCGCCGCCATGCCGGTGGCTGTCGCCCGGCACATGTCGGCGCCTTCCAGGACCGCCAGGCGCTCCTCGAAGGTCGTCACCGTGGGGTTGCCGTAGCGCCCGTACATGTAGACGTCGGCCTCGCCCTTGAACGCGGCTTCCGCCTCGGCGGCGTTGTTGAAGACGAAACCGGAATTCAGGTAGAGCGCCTCGGCGGTCTCGTTGTTCGGACTGCGGTGCAGGCCGGTGCGGACCATCCGGGTCGCCCGGCGCCAGGTCTTGTCGGAAGAGGTCACGCCGACGTCTCCTTCGGTTGCGGGGCCAGGGTGCGAGGCGGGAGAGTCTGGGCCGGGAGAAACTCCGGCAGAACGACCGCCTGGGAGACGATCACGCCGTCCGGCCCATGGGTGATGCCGGGCGACCCGTACAGCACATAGCCGTCCTTCAGGGCATCACCGACGCGCACGCAGAAGGCGGCGTCGTCGGCCCCGGTAAGAAGTCGGTAGATCTTGCGTTCGGCCATGCCCCTCACCCCTGCTGCCAGGGTAGGCCGCTGGCCCGCCAGCCGGAGACGGTGTTGCGATGCCCCGCCTCGTCCTTCGGCCCCTCGAAGCCGTCCGAGACGTTGCGGCAGTCAGAGAACCCGGCCTCGGTCAGGGCGATGGCGGCGCTCCGCGAGCGTTGGCCGGAGCGGCACAGCAGAAGCAGCGGCGTATCCTTCTCCGGGACCAGCCGGCGCACGGCGTCGACGAACCCGCCATTCGGCACCATACCGGGAAAGATCTGCCAGGAGACCAGGAGCGGCGCGCGCCCGATCCCGCTCAGGTCCGGTCGCCCGACGAACGTCCATTCCGCGTCGCTGCGCACATCGAGCAGCATGGCCCGCTCGTCGCCCTGCAGGATTTCCATCGCCTCGACGCTGGTCACGTCGCCGGCGTAGCCGTCGTCCGTCATGATCGGATCCTCCTGTACCCCACCCCTCTCGGCGGGGGTCGAATCCATAGCCCGTGGACCCCGGCACGACAACCGCCATGCGCCGGCTTTCCGCAAGGGCGCGACCAATCCGTGCCTTGTCGCCATGTTCGCGCTCCCTCTACCCTCGACGCGACGACGCCCGACACGGGCACCGACCGGACCTGCGGATCGCGGGGCCGAGACACAAGCAGGGGAGACGAACCGAGATGGACGCACCGGTCTTCCTCGCGCCGGAACGGGCCGTCGGCCGCTGGATCGCGGCGCTCAACGCCGCGCTGGCCCAGGGCGACGCCGCCGCACTGGCGACCCTCTTCGAAGAGGACGGCCACTGGCGCGACACGGTGGCGCTGAGCTGGACCCTGAAGACCGTGAGCGGCGGCGGACGGATCGCCGCCGCGCTGGCCACCGCGGCGGCCGAGCGGGGCATGCGCGACGTCGCCGTCGACGCCGGGCGCTGTCCGCCGCGCGTCGTGCAGCGTGCAGGCGCCGACGTGGTCGAGGCGATCCTGACCTTCGAGACCGACACCGGCCGCTGCGCCGGGCTGCTGCGCCTGCGCGTCGGCGAGGGCCGGGCCTGGACCCTGCTGACGGCGCTCGAATCGATCCGCGGGCATGAGGAGGAGACGCTGCGCGCCACCCGTGACGAGCCGGCCTTCTCCCGCACCTTCCATGGCCCGAACTGGCGCGACCGCCGGCGCGAGGCCGCCGCCTTCGCCGACCGCGATCCGACGGTCCTGGTGGTCGGCGGCGGACACGGCGGCATCACCGCCGCGGCCCGGCTCGGCCAGCTCGGCATCGATACGCTTGTGGTCGACCGGATGGCGCGGATCGGCGACAACTGGCGACTGCGCTACCACGGGCTGAAGCTGCACAACACGCTGCACAGCAACCATCTGCCCTACATCCCGTTTCCCGAGACCTTTCCGTCCTACATTCCGAAGGACCTGATCGCCGACTGGCTCGAGTTCTATGTCGGCATGCTCGCGATCAACTTCTGGACCCGCACGACCTTCGACGGCGCGGAATGGAACGAGGCGGGGCAATACTGGACCGCCCGCCTGACCCTGGCCGACGGCACCACCCGCGAGATGCGCCCGCGCCACATCGTCATGGCCACCAGCGTCAGCGGCACGCCGAACATCCCGGAGATCCCGACGCTCGACGCCTTCGAGGGGACGGTGCTGCATTCCAGCCGCTTCGCCGACGGCGCGGCGTGGAAGGACCGGCCGGTCATGGTGTTCGGCACCGGCACCAGCGCCCACGACATCGCCCAGGACCTGCAGGGCAACGGCGCGCAGGTGACCATGGTCCAGCGCAGCCCCACCCTGGTGGTGAACATCGAGCCCAGCGCCCAGCTCTACGACGGCGTCTATCAGGGTCCGGGACCGTCGCGCGACGATCGCGACCTGATAAACCTCTCCATGCCGCTCGCCCTGATGAAGGTGGCCCACCGGGCGATCACCGATCGGGTGCGGGAGATCGACAGGCCGCTGCTCGACGGGCTCGAGAAGGCCGGTTTCCGGCTCGACTTCGGCGAGGACGGCACCGGCTGGCCGCTGAAGTACCGAACCCGCGGCGGCGGCTACTACTTCAACGTCGGCTGCTCGGAGCTGATCGCCGATGGCCGGATCGGCCTGATCCAGTACGCCGATATCGATCGCTTCACCGACGCGGGCGTGGCCCTGAAATCCGGCGAGACCCGGCCGGCCGAGCTGATCGTTCTGGCGACCGGGTACAAGAACCAGGACCACATGGTCCGCCTGCTGTTCGGCGACGCGGTGGCGGACCGGGCCGGGCCGGTATGGGACTTCGACCCGGACACCCAGGAGCTGCGCAACATGTGGATGCCGACCGGCCAGCCCGGCCTGTGGTTCACCGGCGGCGCCTTCTCCCAGTGCCGGATCTACTCGAAATACCTCGCCCTGCAGATCCAGGCCCGAGAGCTCGGACTGGTATAGTCCGGGCCGGTGTAGCCTGCCCCGCGGTCGCCGGAGCGGCCGGCAGGTCGCGGGCTACCTGCCCCAGCGGTACGCCAGCAGGTCCAGATCCTTGGCCATGGTCAGCAGCGTGTCGCGGGTCTGCGGCGCCAGCGGCTCCAGCGGATGGCGGACATAGTCGGACTTGATGACTCCGCCGGCCTGCATCACCGTCTTGCAGGCCCGCAGGTTGCACTGCCGGTTCTCGAAGTTGATCAGCGGCAGCATGCGGTTGTACTGCGCCTCTGCCTTGGCCCGGTCGCCCGCCAGGAAATCGGTCACGATCGGCCGGATCTGCTCGCAGGCGAGGCCGCTGGTCATCGTCCCGGTCGCCCCGGCGTCGAGATCGGCCAGCAGGGTGATCCCCTCCTCGCCGTCGAACGGTCCGTCGATATGCTCGCCCGCCGCCTCGATCAGCGCCCGCAGCTTGCCGGCCGTGCCCGGCATCTCGATCTTGAAATAGCTGACGTTGGACAGCTCCGTCGCGATCCGTGCCAGCAGCGGCACCGACAGGTTGGTGCCGCTGAGCGGCGCGTCCTGGATCATGATCGGGATAGAGATCGCCTCGGAGAGCGCGGCGAAATGCTCGAACACTCCCTGGTCGGACGCCTTCAGCAGGGCACCGTGATAGGGCGGCATCATCATCACCATCGCCGCGCCCTGAGCCTCGGCCCGCTTGCACCGTTCGACCGCGACCTGGGTCGAGAAATGACTGCAGGTGGCGATCACCGGCACCCGGCCCGAGACATGCTCCATGCACAGCGTCTGCAGGGTCTCGCGCTCGGCATCGGACAGCAGGAACTGCTCCGAGTAGTTCGCCAGGATGCACAGTCCGTCGACCCCCTGGTCGATCATGCAGTCCAGCACCCGCTTCTGACCCTCCAGGTCGAGGGCGCCGCCATCGTGGAACGGCGTCGGGACGATCGGGAAAATTCCGGTATACGGGGCGGTCAAGGCACCCTCCCTTGGCGTGTTGTCGGTCCTGGTCCGTCGCGGTTTCCGGAAGCTCCGGTCGGCTCGACCTGGATCCCCGGACCGCGTTTTCCCGGAGTGTAGGGCCGGAGGCGGGGCCACGGAAGGCGCGGTCTTGCGTCCCGGCGACGGCGGCCCAAGTATCGGGCATCACCGATCCGGGGGATCCGAGATGACCGACGCGGCCCTGTTCGCCTTCGACAACACGTACGCACGGCTGCCCGAGCGGTTCTTCGTGAAGATGCCGCCGACACCGGTCGAGGCGCCGCGCCTGCTGCTGCTGAACGAGGGGTTGGCCCGCGAGATAGGCCTTGATCCGGACCGGCTGCGCGAGGAGGACGGCGTGCAGTCGCTCGCCGGCAACCGTGTTCCCGACGGGGCGGAGCCGCTGGCCATGGCCTATGCCGGCCACCAGTTCGGCGGCTGGGTGCCGCAGCTCGGCGACGGAAGAGCGATCCTGCTGGGCGAGGTCGTGGGCATCGACGGGCTGCGCCGCGACATCCAGCTCAAGGGTTCCGGGCCGACGCCGTTCTCGCGCATGGGCGACGGCCGGGCCGCCCTCGGTCCGGTCCTGCGCGAATACCTGATCAGCGAGGCGATGGCCGCCCTCGGCATCCCGACGACGCGGTCCCTGGCCGTGGTGACCACCGGCGAGGCGGTGTTCCGCGACCGCGCCCTGCCCGGCGGCATCCTCACCCGCGTCGCCCGCAGCCATATCCGCGTCGGCACTTTCCAGTTCTTCGCCGCCCGCCGCGACGATGACGCGGTGCGCCACCTCGCCGACCACGTGATCGCGCGTCACTATCCCGAGATCGGCCCCGAGATCGGCCCCGAGATCGACCCCGAGGCCGCCGATGGCAAGAACCGCTACAAGATCCTGCTGGAGCGGGTTGTCGAGGCCCAGGCGCGGCTGATCGCAGCGTGGATGGGCGTCGGCTTCATCCACGGGGTGATGAACACCGACAACATGTCGGTCGCCGGCGACACCATCGACTACGGGCCCTGCGCCTTCATGAACGCCTATCTCCCGGGGACCGTGTACAGCTCGATCGACCATGGCGGGCGCTACGCCTACGGCAACCAGCCGGGGATCGCCCACTGGAACCTTGCCTGCCTGGCGCAGTGCCTGCTGCCGCTCATCGACGACAGCGAGGACAAGGCGCTCGAGGTCGCCCAGGAGATCATCAACGGCTTCCCCGACCGCTACCGCGCCCACCACACCGACGCGTTCGCCGCCAAGATCGGGCTTGAGACCGTCCGCGACGGCGACGCGGAGCTGATCTCCGACCTGCTGTCCGTGATGGAGAAAGGCGAGGCGGACTTCACCCTCGTCTTCCGCCGACTTTCGGAGACCGGCCGCGATGCGGGCGACGGTGTGGGCGACGGCGCCGGCGACGGCGGCGCGGTGCGCGCGCTGTTCTCCGATCCCGCGGCATTCGACGCCTGGGCCGTCCGCTGGCGCGACCGCCTTGCCGGCGAGCGCCGGGACGACACCGCCCGCCGGGCCGCCATGCGCGCGGTCAACCCGGCCTATATTCCGCGCAACCACCTGGTGGAGCAGGCCCTTGCCGCCGCGGTCGACGACGGCGACCTGGAGCCGCTGCAGGATCTCCGCGCGGTGCTCCTGACGCCGTTCGAGGCCCAGCCCGGCCAGGAGCGCTACGAACAGCCGCCGAAACCCGGCGAGGAGATCGCGGCCACGTTCTGCGGCACCTGAGTCGGCGTCAGCGCCGGCTCACCGCCACCACGGATCCGTCGTCGAGGCCGAGCACGAAACGGAGGGACGGACCCGCCCCCTCTGCCAGGATCGCCTTGTCGACCCGCCCCGGCAGCGGGACGGCGGCGATCTCACGGATGCCGGCGCGGCGGGGAGAGACCATGCGGAGCACCGACCGGTCCGCCGACGGCAGGGCCAGGTCCGGCTGACCGTCACCGTCGATGTCGGCCACCGCCGACAACCGCTGCTCGGTCGAACCGATCACGTGGTTGGAGAACCCGTAGAGCTCGCCCGCCGGCCGCAGGCCGTCGGCGAAGAGCCTGTAGACGAACAGCGTCCCGCCGATATGCGGCGTCTGCACATAGGCGATCTGCGACCCGCCCCCGCCCAAGCCGTCGCCCAGGAAATCGGCGACTCCGGCGATGTTGAGCCAGCGGTTGGCGCGGCCGATGAAACCCGTCGTCCCGCGCTGCACGAGCCCGCCGTCGGAAACGCCGTAGACGGTCACGGAGCCGCCCGCGGTCAGCGAGGATCGCAGGGTGACGATCTCGGTCCGCCCGTCGCCGTCCAGATCGGCGAGCCTGGGCGTGCGGTCCTCGAAGACCTCTGACTCCGGCAGGTCGAGGGTGAGGATCCGCCCCTCGTCGGTCTCCACCCGAAGCCCGCCGGCCTCGATGCCGTCGCCCAGGACGGCATGTCCGTAGCGCGTTGTCGGCGCGACGTACCACGCGGCCCGGACATCGCCCACCGGCGAGCGCGCAACCAGCCCATCGGGCAGGCCCTGCGGGGCCGGATCGCCGGACTCGATGACGATCTCAGGCGGATAGGCGGCCGGATCGACCGGCTCGACCCGCCACCCCTCGGCAGACGCCGACCCCGACGATGCTGCGATTCCCAAAGCCAAGGCGATCCGCCTCCACATCGCTCACTCTCCGGCCGATCTCTCCCGCAACCGCGCCTCGTAGCCGGCCAGGGTTTCCCCCGCCCCCCAGCCGTTGGTGCGCAGTGCTTTCAGAATCGCTACCAGATTGTCGTCCCGAAGGCGTTCAAGATCCCGTGGGGTACGGCCGCCGGCCTGGGCGTCGGACTGTTCGGCGATGCGGTCGACCAGTTCCGGCGTCATCTCCGGCACGTCCGTCAGCTTGGTCCAGGGCCAGGCGAGCGCCGGACCGAACTGCGCCATGAAATGCCGCATCCCCTGCTCGCCACCGGCGATGTGGAAGGTCTGGAACGTGCCCATCTGCGCCCAGCGCAAGCCGCAGCCATAGCGGATGGCGTCGTCGATCTCCTCCGTCGTCGCCACCCCGTCCTTGACCAGCCAGAGCGCCTCGCGCCAGAGCGCCTCCATCAGACGGTCGGCGACGAAGGCGTCGATTTCGACCTTCAGGTGGAGCGGCTTCATGCCGAGCGCGGCGTACAGTCCCATCGCCCGATCGATCACTGCCGGATCGGTCGCCTTGCCGCCGACCACCTCGACCAGCGGCAGCAGGTAGACCGGGTTGAACGGGTGGGCGACGATCAGCCGCTCGGGACAGGACATGCCCTCCTGCAGGACCGTTGGCCGGAACCCGCTGGTCGACGAGGCGATGATCCCGTCGGTGTTGGCCGCCTCGATCTCGCGATAGACGGCGTGCTTGGTCTCCAGACGTTCAGGGACGGCCTCGACGATCAGGTCGGCGCCGTCGACGGCTTCGGCGACGGAGGCGACCATAGACCACGCCCCCCTCGCCGGGCGCGGCGCATCGATCAGCGCATCGGCCGCCCGCGCGGCGTTCTCCAGCACCGGCGCGATCTTCGCCGCCGCGTCGGGGGCCGGATCGAACACCGCGCAGTCGACGCCGTTGTCGATCAGCCGGGCCAGCCAGCCGGAGCCGATCACCCCGCCGCCGAGGATGGCCGCCCGGGCCGGAAGGCCGTTCACGCCGGGCCCGCTCAAGACCGCGGCGCCCGCTTGACCAGGCCGAGCCTGTCGCGCACCGCGTCCGGGCCGATGACCGTCGCGCCCATGTTCTCGATCACCGTGACCGCCCGTTCGACGAGCTGGGCGTTGGTGGCGAGGACACCACGCTCCAGATAGAGGTTGTCCTCCAGGCCGACCCGGACGTGCCCCCCGGCCAGCACCGACGCCGCGGCGTAGGGCATCTGATCGCGGCCCAGAGAGAAGGCGGAGAAAGTCCAGCCCTCGGGGATCGCGTTGACCATGGCCATGAAGGTGTTGAGGTCGTTCGGCGCGCCCCAGGGCACACCCATGCAGAGCTGGACCAGCGCCGGGCCGGTGAGCACGCCCTCGGCCACCAGCTGCTTGGCGAACCACAGGTGGCCGGTGTCGAACGCCTCGATCTCCGGCTTCACGCCGAGCTCGGTCATCATGCCGCCCATGGCGCGCAGCGTGCCGGGCGTGTTCATCATGACGTAGTCGGCTTCGGCGAAGTTCATGGTGCCGCAGTCGAGCGTGCAGATCTCCGGCAGGCACTCGCGGATATGGGCCATGCGCTCGGACGCGCCGGCGAGATCGGTGCCGTCCTCCCGCAGCGGCAGCGGGCTCTCGACCGGCCCGTGCACCAGGTCGCCGCCCATGCCGGAGGTCAGGTTCAGCACCACGTCGACCTCGGCCGCCCGGATCCGATCGGTCACCTCGCGGTACAGCTCCAGACGCCGGCTCGGCGCGCCGGTCTCGGGATCGCGGACGTGACAGTGAACGACCGCCGCGCCGGCCTTGGCGGCGTCGATCGCGCTGTCGGCGATCTGCTGCGGCGAGCGTGGGACGTGCGGGCTCCTGTCCTGGGTGCCGCCGGAGCCGGTCACGGCACAGGTGACGAACACCTCGCGGTTCATGGCGAGCGTCATGGCGTTCTCTCCCTCTCCTGCTACTGCAGCAATTCGCCCCGACCGAGCGCGTCGGCATCGGCCCGGACCATCATTTCGGCGAGTGCCGCGAGATCGACCTCCGGGCGCCAGCCGAGGACGGCGCGCGCCTTCGACGCGTCGCCGAGCAGCACGTCGACCTCTGCCGGGCGGAAGAACGCCGGATTGACCCGCACGAGTTCCCGGCCCGATTTCGCATCGCGGCCGACCGTGTCCACGCCGTCGCCCGACCACTCCACCCGGAAGCCTGCCGCCTCGCCGGCCATCTCGACGAAGCGCCGGACAGACGCCTTCTCGCCGGTGGCCAGGACGTAACTGTCCGGCGCGTCCTGCTGCAGCATCAGCCACATGCCGCGCACATAATCGCCGGCGAAGCCCCAGTCGCGCTCCGAGTCGAGGTTGCCGAGTTCCAGCACCGCGTCCGACCCGGCCGCCATCTCGGCGAAGGTCGCGGTGATCTTGCGGGTGACGAACTCGCGGCCGCGCAACGGGCTCTCGTGATTGAACAGGATCCCGGAGCTCGCGTGCAGGCCGAACGACTCGCGGTAGTTCACGGTGATCCAATGACCGTACAGTTTGGCGACGCCATAGGGACTGCGCGGATAGAACGGCGTCGTCTCGGACTGCATCGGCGCCTGGATCTTGCCGAACATCTCGGAGGAGGAGGCCTGGTAGAAGCGGGCCTCAGGCGCCGCCGAGCGGATCGCCTCCAGCAAGCGCGTCACGCCGAGCGCGTCCACTTCGCTGGTGTAGAGCGGCTGGTCGAAGGAGGCGGCGACGAAGCTCTGGGCGGCGAGGTTGTACACCTCGTCCGGCGCCACGGTCTCCACCACCCGGAGCACGTTGGAGAGCTCCAGCAGTTCCATCGGCACCATCTCCACCGCGCCCTCGACGCCGAGCCGGCGCAGGCGCCAGTTCGAACTGGAGGCGCTGCGCCGGTAGGCCCCGACAACCCGGTATCCCTTGTCGAGCAGCTGTCTTGCGAGATAGGCGCCGTCCTGGCCCAGCACGCCGGTGATCAATGCCGTCTTCATGGTCGCCCCGGTTGTGAGGCGCGCCGACCCCGGGCCTAGCCCAGTTCGAAGGTCGTCACGCCGAAGATGCGCGCGATGTCTAGCGCGGGGGCCGGGCCCGTGTACATGCGCGCTGTCTCGAAGACCGGCGCCAGGCCCAGCGCGTCGGCCACGGCGACCGCGTCCGCGTTCGGTTCCGGCGTGTCCAGGTAGAGTTCAGGCGCCTTTCCGAGCGCCGGAACCAGGTCGGCGAGCAACGTCTCCGCCACCGCCCGGTCGGCCGCCACCAGCGGGCCTATCTTCCAGCCCGAGCGGCAGGGCCGCGCGACGGCAAATCCCGCCAGCGCATCGCCGCGACGGGCGACCCTGGCGTGGTGGCCGTCGGCGCCGAACCAGTCCGCAAGGAAGCCGGGCCGGTCGGCCGGGAACACGGACCGGTCGAGGGCCGCCACGTCCGCACTCGCCGACGACACCGCCGTCACCGCGACGTCGCCGGCGGCGTCCGGCAGCGACGCGACGGTCCCGCCGTAGCGGATATTGCGATAGGCCAGCGCGAATCCGGATCGCTTGTAGTTCTCCTGCTCGGCCACCACGCCGTCGAGCCCGATCAGCCGGTCGCCCGCGTGACGGACCGCCGCCTGCCAGAGCCGGTAGCCGTAGCCCTCTCCGCGGTGATCGGGATGGACGATGTAGAAGCCGAGAAAGGCGAAGTCGGGTCCGTAGTTCACCACCGAGATCGAGGCGATCAGCTCGCCGTCGAGATATCCACCGATGAAGCCGTCGGGATCGACCGCGGCGAAGCAGTGCGCATCCATCGCTCCCGGGTTCCAGCCCTCCGCCGCCGCCCAGTCGACGGCGGTGGCCACGTCCCCCGGGCTCATCGCGGAAATGGTGTACGTTCCCGCCATCACGCGGCCTCCGGTCTGTGGTGTGCGTGCCAGTGACGGGCGATCTCGTCGCGCCGGCAGATCCAGACGCCATCATGCCTGGCCACATGATCGAGAAACCGCTGCAGGGCCGCGAACCGGCCCGGCCGCCCGATCAGCCGGCAGTGAAGGCCGACCGACATCATCTTGGGCCGATCCGCCCCTTCGGCATAGAGGACGTCGAAACTGTCGCGCAGGTAGGCGAAGAACTGGTCGCCGGCGTTGAAGCCCTGGCTGGTGGCAAATCGCATGTCGTTCGCGTCGAGCGTATAGGGAACGATCAGGTGGGCCCGGCCGTCGACCTCGGTCCAGTACGGCAACTCGTCGGCGTAGCTGTCGCTGTCGTAGAGGAAGCCGCCATGCTCGACCACCAGACGGCGGGTGTTCTCGCCGACGCGGCCGGTGTACCAGCCGACCGGTCGCACGCCGCAGGTGGCCTCGATCGCGGCCACCGAGCGGACGATGTGCTCGCGCTCGATATGCTCCGGCACGTCCTGGTAGTCGATCCAGCGGTAGCCGTGGCTCGCGACCTCCCAGCCGGCCTCCACCATCGCCGCCCCCGCCTCCGGATGGCGTTCGATCGCCATGCCGACCGCGTAGACGGTGAGCGGCAACCTCCGGGCCGTGAACTCCCGGTGGATCCGCCAGAACCCGGCGCGCGAGCCGAACTCGTAGATCGACTCCATGTTCAGGTTTCGCCGACCCTCCAGCGGGACGGCACCGACGATCTCCGACAGGAAGGCCTCCGAGGCCGGGTCGCCGTGCAGGATCGTGTTCTCCCCGCCCTCCTCGTAGTTCAGGACCACCTGCAGGGCCAGACGGGCACCGCCCGGCCATTTCGGGTCCACCGGCGCCCGGCCGTAGCCGATCATGTCGCGGGGATAGGGGATCGTCATGCCGTGGCCTCCCGCCACCGTCGCCGTCTCGTGCGACGGCACTATAGCCAATCGCCACGGCTGCGTGCAGCGCGCCCGTCAGTCCGGCCGACGCGCCATCACGCGCCGGGCGGCGTCGGGATCGACCCCCAGATGGGCCAGGGCGTCCGGCAGACGCCTGAAAGCCCTGAACGAAATGTCGCTGCCTCCCGCCTCGTTCAGGGCATTCCAGAGCGGCAGGATGATCTCCGCCTCGGCGGAGGACGGAACGACCGCGGCCCCCGCACGGCGCCGGGCCCGGCGCTGGACGAGCGACTCCGACCGCGCCCGGTACAGGGCCGAGAGCGCGTCGATGTCGAGGGACGAGAGATCGACGCCCGGCTCGTAGATCAGCAGCGTGGCGAACTCGCCCTCGGCCGGCATCCGCTCGGCGGTCTCGCGATGGGTCCTCAACAGGTCCTCTGGCGTGACCGTTCCCGTGTTCCAGAGGACGAGGAAGTCGCCGGAATCGCTCATGGCCCAGGAAATCGGCATCTTCTTTCCGCTGTCAGTCAGTCACCCCGCACCGACACTATCAGCTTCCCGTACCCGCAGCCATTTCGGGAGCCATCAGGCCGGGATCGCACACCGTGCCCGCCGCGCGGACTGACGCCCCAGGATGCCGAGCGTTCCAGCGCTCACCGGGCGAAACGCACCGGGCCACGCATATCGTGAAGGTAGTTCACACAAGACGCCCGCAGCCATAAGTTAGTTCAAGAAATATCGAAATCCTGTTGTCGATCCGGCGGTTACGCTCCATACTGCGGCCCGCTGTCGCAGTCCTCGGTCGAGGTGCGCGCGGACGGCGATTGGCCTGCGGATGACGCGAGGGAACGATGCGGCGATCACTCTCACTTACCGTTCTGGTACTTTCCGCGGCGCTACTGGTCGCGCGACCGGCGGCAGCCGACACGACGGAGACCTTGGCCAAGACCTTTGCCCTGACGCTTGGCGGAACCCTGGTCGGCGCCTATGCGCTGCCATACGCCGTGCCGATGGTGGCGCCGGCCGTCGGTACTGCCTATGCCGCGACCGCCGGCGCGGTGAACGGCGTCCTGACCCCGATTCTCTCGACGCCCGCGACGGTGGCGGCGGGATACGCGGCAACCGCCGGCGCCGTGGACGGCGCGCTGATGACGGCCGGTACCTACACGGTACTGTATCCACGTCTGGTCGGTGCCGTGGCCGGTATGACGGCCGGCCTGGTGGGCGGCATGTATGCCTTCTCGGAAGCCGAAGACGTGACCGAGCAGGCCGGACCGACGGAGACCAGCAATACCGTGGTGATGCTGCAGCGCTGACGTCGCGCAGCTTGACGACGACCGCCCGGGGGGACGGGTTGGTTGACCAAGTACACAACCAAAAGGGGCAAATCACGTGATTCGGAGAATCCATAGAGAGCGGGTCCGTCGCCGTGCGGCCGCCTCCTTATTCGCCGTCGTCGGATTGGCCTCGACGGCCATGTTGTCCGTGTCGAACGTTCACGCGCTGGAGGTCGGGGAAACGATCTCCGGCTACGCCGAGTTGCGGGGCCGTCAGGTCCCCCTGCCCGAGGGTACCTGGACCGTCGGCGGCCTCGGCCACAACACCGTCGTCTCCGGTGTCGCCGGCGCCTACGGCACGATCGACAACGCGGTGCTCCTTCAGCTCAACGGCGACAAGGTCCGCGGCATCGTCGAGGTCAACACCAACGCGATCTCGGTGACCGAGGGCTGGGGGACGACCGACGCCTGCCTGCGCGACGGCGTGCTGGCCAAGCTGAACCTGTACCGCACGGCGGTCGACGGGTTCTGCTATTTCGTCACCGAGACCAAGCGTCCCGCCGGTGGCGGGGAGACCGCGGCCTGGCAGGCGGCCCAGGCCTTCGCGGCGGAGGGCGGCTTCGCGATGCCGCGGGAGTGGCTGACGGTCGGGTTCCGCGTGTCGAACCGCCACGACATCCTCGATGCCCGCTACCATTTCGACGGACTGGAACTCGGCTCGCTCGCGCCGACCCGGACCGACTGGACGCCCGAGAACGTGGTCGAGGATCCGGCCAGGTACGCGGTGGTCAACGACCTCAACGCCTGGGCCGGCCTCGCCTCCGAACTGTTCGAGGTCGGACTGCGCGGCAGGCTGGCCGAGAAGCTGCACGGGTTCTCGATGCCGCAGCCGCTGGTCGTGGTCGAGGACGGAACGGTGGATCAGAGCGCCATCGGACGGGCCAGCAATGCCGCGCGGAAACGGACACTCGAGGCGCTCGCCGCCGAGGGAGTCATCCGGGCGGAGGACCTGGCGTCCTACTTCGCCGCCGTCGACAACCTCGCCCCGCCGCCGACCCTGGAGGACTACTACCAGACGCTGATCGCGAAGACGATCTCGTACAACCTGTTCCGGGTGTCGGTGGATTACCTGCTGGCTTTCGTCGTGACCGTGAACGCCGCCGTCTCCGGCTACATCACGGCGGCGATCGTCGCGACGCATTCGGTCGCCCAGATCGCGAACGACGTGGCCTGGGACTCCTACATCGCCGGCCAGCGTCGCGACGGTTCGGAACTGGTCGAGTTCAACTACATCGCGCAACCGGCGGAGCCCGTGTCCTGATGACCCAGTACGTCACGAAGGCCCAGTCCCTCGCCCGCCACCCGGCCCGGATCGTCTCGGCCAGGGTCGCACAGCTTCTCACGGTTCTTCTGGTGCTCGGCGCGCTGGCGGCGTCGCCGGCACGGGCGCTGAACGTCGGCGATACGGTGCAGGACGTGCTGCGCGTCGCCGGTAAGGACATCCCGCTGCCCGCCGGACCGCACACGGTGCTGAAGGTCGGTTTCGCTGAGATCACGCAGCCGGAGCTCGGCGCCCAGGTGAACCCCGCCGACTACGGGCCGATCCGGCGGATCGTCCTGGCCCGCGGTGAAGGAGGCGTTGTCGCGGACGTCGTCGAGGTCGTCGTCAACACGCTGGCCCATCCGGACGGCTGGGGCATCGCCAGCGACTGCACGCGGACCGACGTCTACGCGACCCTGACCCGCTACAAGAGCGGTTGGGACGTGTCCTGCATGTGGGTGCTGCCCGCCTCGGCGGCCAGCCTGGGCGACGAGGTCCGGTCGATCGACGAGGTGGTCGCCGGCCATGCCGTCACTGCCGGCCTGACCCTGCCCGAGCTCTTCGTGGAGGCCGGGTTCCGGGTCGCCAATCGCTACGACGCGGTCGAGGTCCGCTACCAGTTCGCCGCGATGGCCGACGGTACGCCGGTCGCCGGCCCGGCGGTGGAGGAATGGCTGCCCTCGAGCATTGCCGACGCGCCCGACCCGCTGGGCAAGGTCCAGTTGATCGCCGCCTGGGCCAGCTCGGTCTATCCGTCGGTCGAGCAGGGTCTGCGCGTGCCCCTGGCCGCCAATGCCAGCTTCGCCAGCCCGTTCGACGACATCACCTTCACCGGCAAGGCAACCGACCGGGCCGAACGCCTGGCACAGCTCGAGATCCTGCGCGAGGCCGGCACGATCAGCGCCGGCGAATACGCCCGCCAGAAGACGATCATCGCCGCCGAGGAGGAACCGGCTCAGGAGAACGCGTGGACCTACGCGACGGTGGCCGGCTACAAGGCCTTCACGTACCGTGTCGTGGTGACCACGATCAATGCCGGGATCGACTACATCTTCATCGGCCAGCCCTTCGCTGCCGGCGTGCTCGTGATCCTGCAGGTCGTCGTCAACACCACCAAGTTCTTCTTCCACGAGGTGATGTGGCAGGAACTGTTCAGCGTCGGCCCGCTGCAACGCGAAAGCCCCCGGGTGATGGACTTCGTGGTGGCCAGCGCCGAGGGCTGATCGCACCCGGCCGTTTCGAAGACCGTTTCAATGACGCCCCGTCGACAGCACCGGAGTTGACGGGGTCCCGGCCCGCCGGCAGTGTCGATGCTCGTCCACTGCGGGCCTGCGCCCTCGCGAACAGCCTCCGGTAGTCTCGATGTCCGAACCGTCGCCATCCTCCCGTTTTCCCGAGCCGCAGGCGATCGGACTGTCCGCGGAAAGCCGGTCGACACTGCGACGTCTGATCTGCGAGGCGATCGAGGCCCCGCCGTTCAACAACCGGATGATGTCGTCGAAGGCGTTTTCGTTCCTCATGAATTCGCCGGATCGCGCGGAACTGTTTCGTCCGCTCCGCGACATGCTGTTCGACATGTTCCGGACGACGGCGATGCACGACCGGGCGAATGCAATCACCGGTGGCGAGTACGTGCTACTGATCGACAACTGCTCCATGCGCCGGCATCTCCCAGATACGGCCGACTCGGCGCTTGGGTTTCATTTCGACGGGATGTTTCTCGGCCGACAGGCGCCGGCGTACAATCTCTGGGTCACCCTCGACGATGTCGGCGAGACGGTTCCCGGTCTTGGCTTCCTCGACGACCCCGATGTGGAGGCACGGCTCTGGGACAGCTTCAGCGGGCTTCTGGACCGGGTCGGCGACCGCACGATCGACCCCAACCACTTGGACAGGCTGATCGACGATCGGACCCGGCGCTTCCTGTCCGAGCATATGATCTGCCCACGGGTCGCCGCGGGAGACGGGCTGCTTTTCGACCACAAGACCCTGCACGTCACGCAGCCCATGTCCGGCTGGTCTGGAGAGCGGGTTTCAATCGAATACCGGTTTTGCCGGCGCGGAGAAATACCCGAGCTGTATGCCTGCAAACCTCGGAATACCGCCCGTTTCGAGGGCGACGCGAACGACTATCGGGTCATCGTCGAGACCGTCGCACCGGCCACCTGACGCGCTGGCCGGTACAAGACGGCCCGAATGCGCCGCCCGATCGCTCAGGACTCGCCGACCGTGAAGGCCAGGACGCGGCTGATATGGGACAGCGGTCGGCTGGCCTCGGCCGCCCAGGCATTGAACGCGTCCTGGACGGCCTTCATGTCCCGGCGCGAGGACGGTGTCTTGTCGACCACGCCCTCGCGGATCAGCGCCCTGACCACGTCGTCGGACAGCACGAAACCGTCCCTGCCCATGAACCGCAGGGTGATCGCCCCGACCCGTCCGCCGAGCCGAGAGCCGCGCTTCTTCATCATCTCCAGCAGACCGGCGAAATCATCCCCCGGCCAGTCGGCGAAACAGCGGGCGGCCGTGCCGTGCTCGCCTGCCAGGTCCTGGAGAAAGGCCGCGTTCTCCCGTACCGATCGGATCTTCGCCCCGTTGCGCACGATCCGAGTATCGGACACCAGCCGGTCGAGGTCATCGTCGCTCATCAGCGCGCAGCGGCCGACGTCGAAGCCCCAGAAGGCCGCCTCGAACCCGTCCCACTTGCTGTCGATGACCTTCCAGTTGAAGCCGGACTGGAAGATCCGTCGGGTCATGTCGGACAGCCAGCGGTCGTCCGGAATCGCCGCCAGTTCCGCCGCCGGCTTCGGATCGGTCAGCAACGCCTCCAGTTCCGCCTCACCGCCCTTGCGGGCGGCGGCGCTGGCATACAGGTCGGCGAAGGATGCGGGCATCACCGGCTCTCCCCAGTCGACCTCCGTCAGGTCGCCGTGAACGTCGGCTTGCGCTTCTCCATGAAGGCGGTCCGGCCTTCCTTGTAGTCGTTGCTGTCGAAGCATTTGCGCACGGCGGCCTCGGGCTTGGAGAGGTCCCAATCGCCCTGCGGCTTGGCCAGTTCGATCAGCGACGCCTTCACCGCCTGCACCGACAGCGGCGCGTTGCCGGCGATCCGCTCGGCCAGCGACCACACCGTCTCGTCGAGCTCGGCCTTGGGCACCACGCGGTTGACCAGGCCCATGATCCGCGCCTCCTCGGCGTCGAACTGGCGGGCGGTGTAGAAGATCTCGGCGACGAACTGCGGGCCGACGATGTCGTAGAGACGCCGGATTCCCTCGAACACGTAACCGATGCCCAGCTTCGCGGCCGGAACGGCGAAACGGGAATCGTCCGAGCAGATCCGGATGTCGGCATCGAGCGCGATGGCCAGCCCACCGCCGATGCAGTAGCCGTCGATCCGCGCGATCGTCGGCTTGCGCATGTTCTGGACCACATCGTGGAAATCGGCGACGGCCTGGTTGTAGACCTCAATGTGCTCGACCGAGGAGCGCTCGTTCTCGAACTTGGAGATGTCGGCGCCGGCCACGAAGGCCTTGTCGCCCGCGCCGGTCAGCACGACACAGCGGATCTCGTCGTCATCGGCGAAGGTGGCGACCGCCTCGCGGCCCTCGCGCCACATGTCGAGCGACATGGCGTTGTGCTTGGCGGGATTGTTGAACGTCACGACGCCGACGTTCCCGCGGCGTTCGACGAGAAGACGGTGCTCGGTGGCTTCTGCTGTGGCCATTGTCTCGGTGGCTCCTGCTGTACTGCGGTTCGTTTGAGGGGTCAGATGACGGAGCGGGCCCGCAGGTCGGCGATTTCCGCCTCGCTGTAGCCATGCTCGGCCAGGATCTCGTCGCTCTGTTCGCCCGGGTCCGGCGGATAGCGAACGATGTCGCTCGGCGTACGCGACAGCTTGACCGGCTGACCGACCAGATCGATCCGACGGCCGACATTCGGCGAGTCGACGCCGCGCTGCATTCCCAGGTGGCGGATCTGCGGATCCTGGAACACCTTGTCGATGGTATTGATCGGGCCGGCCGGCACCCCGGCTTCGTTGAACAGGTCGACCCAGTCCTCGGACGACTTCGTGCGGGTCACCTCGTCGATGATGGCGTTCAGCGCGTGCCGGTTGGCCGAGCGCTGTTCGCCGGTCGCGTAGTCGGGATGTTCGACCAGATCCTCGCGGCCGATGGCGGTGCAGAACCGCTTCCAGATCGCCTGGCCGGCGACCGCGATGTTGATGTGGCCGTCCGTCGTGGTGAAGACGCCGGTCGGGATCGAGGTCGGATGGTCGTTGCCGGCCTGCTTCGGCACCTCGCCGTCCATGGTCCAGCGCGCCGCCTGGAAGTCGAGCATGAAGGTCATCGCCTGGAGAAGCGAGGTCTGGACCCACTGGCCCTTGCCGCTCTGGGTGCGCTCGTGCAGCGCCACCAGGATGCCGATCGAGCAGAACAGGCCGGCGGTCAGGTCGGCGACCGGAATGCCGACGCGCACCGGCCCCTGACCCGGCAGGCCGGTGATGCTCATCAGGCCGCCCATGCCCTGGGCGATCTGGTCGAATCCCGGGCGCTTCTCGTACGGGCCGTCCTGACCGAAGCCGGAGATCGAGGCGTAGACGATGCCCGGGTTGATCGCCGACAGCGCCTCGTAGTCGATGCCGAGCCGGGTCTTCACGTCCGGGCGGAAGTTCTCGACGACGACGTCGGCGCTCTCCACGAGCTTCTTCAGGACCGCGACCCCGTCGGGATCCTTCAGGTTCAGCGACAGCGCCCGCTTATTGCGATGCAGGTTCTGGAAGTCCGAGCCGTGACGCTTTCCGCCGAGCTGATTGCCGCCCTCCAGCGCCTCGGGCAGTTCCACCTTGATCACATCCGCGCCCCAGTCGGCCAGCTGGCGCACACAGGTGGGTCCGGAACGAACCCGGGTAAGATCGAGCACCTTGATGTGTTTCAGGGCGTCCGAGGCTGGCGTGAACGGCATCTATTTTCCTCCCTCTGATCGGGGGCAATCTAGACGACGGTCACGGGCGCGCCAATCCTCGGCGTTCGCATGATGCGGCGGAGTGTCGCAGGAGGGTGCACCCCTCGAAACCATGGCCCACCCAACCCATATATCTGTCAAGGCCAGTCATAAGCCATCGATTGGTTGGGAGTTTTCTCCCGGACTGCCTCGGAAGCGGCGTCGCACCCTCCCCTCCCCCCCGCAGATGCGGCGCCGCTTCCACTGGTCTTTTTCCCGATCGTGTCCAATCCGTGATCTCGACGCCGCAGCGCGCTATAGAGAGCCGATGGTCGCGCCGTCACCCGATCCCGCCCCGCTGTCCGTCGAGGACATCGCCGTCGCCCGCGGCGGCCGGCCGGTGTTCGCTGGCCTGTCCTTTCGGGTCGCAGAGGGTGGGGCGCTCAGGCTTGCCGGTCCGAACGGCGGCGGCAAGAGCACCGTTCTTCGGATCGTCGCCGGACTGCTCCCGCCGCTCAGGGGCCGGCTGCTGTGGGCGGGTGCGCCAATCGCCGCCGACCGCGAGGCCCATGCCCGGCGGGTCGCCTATCTGGGTCATGCCGATGCGCTGAAACCCGCGCTGTCCGCACGCGAGAACGCCGAGACGGCCCTGTCCATCGCCGGACGCGGCGACGCTGCGGCACTCGACACCGCCTTCGCCCGGCTCGAGTTGGACCGGCTGGCCGACCTGCCGGCCGGCTGGCTCTCCGCCGGGCAGCGTCGCCGGGTCGCCCTGGCCCGCGTGGTCGCGTCCGGGTGCCCGCTCTGGCTGCTGGACGAGCCGACGGTCGGTCTCGACGCCTCCTCTGTCGCGGCACTCGAGAGGGCCATCGCCGACCACCGGGCCGCCGGCGGCATGGTCCTCGCCGCCACCCATATCGCCCTCGACCTCGGCGCCGACGCCGACAGCCTCGATCCCGGCGCCTTTCCCTGGCGATCGACCGACCCCTCGTTGGACGAGGCCTCCTTGGACGAGGCCCTCGTGTGAGCCCCTTCCTCGCCGTCATCGCCCGCGACCTGCGGCTGGCCCGGCGTCAGGGTACCGACATCGCCATGACCCTGGCCTTCTTCGTCGTGGTGGTCTCGCTGTTTCCGCTCGGCCTCGGCCCGACGCCGGACCTGTTGAGCCGGATCGCACCGGCGGTGCTGTGGGTCACCGCCCTTCTCGCGGCCATGCTGTCTTTCGACCGCCTGTTCCAGCAGGACGCCGAGGATGGCGGGCTCGATCAGTTGGCGCTCTCCGGCCTGCCCCTCGCCCTGCTGGCCCTGGCCAAGGCGTGCGCCCACTGGCTCACCACCGGGTTGCCGATGCTGGTCCTGGCGCCGGTGCTGGCGATCAGCCTGAATCTGGCGACGGAGGCTTATGGCGCGCTCGTCGCCACACTCGCGCTCGGCACGCCGGTGGTCAGCCTGTTCGGCACCGTCGGCGCCGCCCTCGTCGTCGGCGCGCGCCGGGCCGGCGTGCTCGTAGCGCTGATCGTCCTGCCGCTGCTGATCCCGGTGCTGATCTTCGCCGTATCGGCGATCGAGGCCGCAAGCGCCGGACTGCCGGTGCGCGTCCATCTGCTGTTCCTCGGTGCGATGCTCGCCGCTGCCGTTCCGCTCGCGCCGCTGGCCGCCGGTGCCGCCTTGCGCCAGGCACTGGACTAAGACATTTTCGCTTCACAGCCGGCTCCGGCCCTCGCGCCCAACCGGCCCTATCTGGACACCGGCCATGCACCGTTTCGCCAATCCGACCCGGTTTTTCCGCCTCGCCAACGCGGCGATGCCGGTTCTCGCGGTCGCCTGCGTCGGCCTGTTCGCCAGCGGCCTCTACTTCGCCCTGCTCGACAGTCCGGCGGACTATCAGCAGGGCGAGACCGTGCGGATCATGTACGTGCACGTGCCGGCCGCCTGGATGGCGATGGCGTGCTACGCGACGATGGCCCTGGCCGGTGCCTCGTTCCTGATCTGGAAGCACATCCTGGCCGATCTCGCGGCCCGCGCCGCCGCGCCGATCGGGGCCTGTTTCACCCTCATCGCCCTGGTCACCGGCTCGCTCTGGGGGCAGCCGATGTGGGGCACCTGGTGGGTATGGGACGCACGCCTGACCTCGGTGCTGATCCTGTTGTTCCTGTATCTCGGCTACATCGCCCTGGTGAACGCCTTCGACGATCCGGATCGGGGCGGTCGCGTCGGCGCGGTCCTGGCCCTGGTCGGCGCGGCGAACCTGCCGATCATCAAGTTCTCGGTCGACTGGTGGAACACCCTCCACCAGCCGGCCAGCGTGATGCGCAGGGACGGCCCGTCGATCGCGCCGGAGATGCTGCTGCCGCTGATGCTGATGGCGGGAGCCTACGGTGCCCTGTTCGGGCTGCTCATGGTGCTGCGGCTGCGCGCCCTCTATGCCGGACGCCGGCTCCGCCAGCTGCGCCTTGCCGCCGCCGCCGAAGCGCCGGGACATCACGAACCCGCGTGATGCGATTGGCCGCACCGTTTCGCCCCGCCCTCGCGCTTGGCGTCGGCGCCCGAACACCCTAGGTTTGCGGCGGAAGGGCGCGGAGGGGCCCGAGGCCTGCTGACCGGGGAGAACCGGGCGTGGACTATTTCTCGATGGGTGGATATGCGGCCTTCGTGTGGCCGTCCTACGGCGTCGCCGCCACCATCCTCATCGGCCTCCTGATCCATTCCTGGGCCGCGGCCCGCCGGCACGAGGCCGAGGTCGAGCGGCTGCGCGCCATCGGCGCCGATGTCCGCCGCCGTCGACCGGCGACCGCCGGAGATGGGCGATGACCCGCAAGAACCAGCGCATCGCCCTGATCGTCGGCGGCCTCGCCTTTCTCGGAGTCGCCACCGCGCTGGTGCTGACCGCCTTCGAGGACAGCGTGGTGTTCTTCTTCAGTCCAACCGAGCTGCAGGCCAAGCCGGTCGACCCCGAGCGCCGCATCCGTGTCGGCGGCCTGGTCGAAGCCGGCTCGGTCGAGCGCGGGCCGGCCGATGCCGAGGTCCGGTTCCGGGTGACCGACGGCAGCTCCACCCTGACGATCCGCTACATCGGGATCCTGCCGGACCTGTTCCGCGAAGGGCAGGGGATCGTCGCCCAGGGCCGGCTTCGGAATGCCGTCTTCCAGGCCGAGGAGGTGCTGGCCAAGCACGACGAGACCTATATGCCGAAGGAGGTCGCGGACGCCCTGAAGAAAGAAGGCCACTGGAAGGACGGCGCGCCGGCGGCCGGTGGGGGCGGGTCGTGATCGCCGAACTCGGCCATTTGGCGCTTGCCGCGGCCCTGGTGGTCGCGGCGTTTCAGGCGCTGGTCCCGCTCTACGGGGCGGCGCGCCGGGATGCCACCCTGATGGCGATGGCGCCGGCGGCGGCGATGGTGCAGTTCGCCGCCCTGATCGTCGCCTTCGCGGCCCTGACCCACGCCTTCGTCACCTCGGACTTCTCGGTGTCCAACGTGGTCGCGAACTCCCATTCGGCCAAGCCGCTGATCTACAAGATCTCCGGCGTGTGGGGGAACCATGAGGGCTCGATGCTGCTCTGGGTCCTGATCCTCGCCCTTTTCGGTGCCGCGGTCGCCGCCTTCGGCGCCAACCTGCCGGAGAGCCTGAAGGCGCGGACGATCGCGGTGCAGGGGATGATCGGCGTCGGGTTCCTCGCCTTCATCCTGTTCACCTCCAACCCGTTCGAGCGGGTGGTGCCGGCGCCGATCGACGGGCGCGGGCTGAACCCGCTGCTGCAGGATATCGGCCTCGCCCTGCACCCGCCGATGCTCTACCTCGGCTATGTCGGGCTCTCGACGACCTTCTCCTTCGCCGTCGCCGCCCTGCTGGAGGGGCGTGTCGACCCGTCCTGGGCGCGCTGGGTGCGGCCCTGGACGCTGGCCGCCTGGGTGGCGCTGACCGCCGGGATCACGCTGGGGTCGGGCTGGGCCTATTACGAACTCGGCTGGGGTGGCTGGTGGTTCTGGGATCCGGTTGAGAATGCCAGCTTCATGCCCTGGCTCGCCGCCACCGCCCTGCTGCACTCCGCCATCGTCGTCGAGAAGCGCGACGCCCTGAAGAGCTGGACGATCCTGCTGGCGCTGATCGCCTTCGCGCTCTCGCTGCTCGGCACCTTCCTGGTGCGCTCCGGCGTGCTGACGAGCGTGCACGCCTTCGCCGTCGACCCGGAGCGGGGGATGTTCATCCTGGTGCTGCTGGCGATCGCCATCGGCGCCTCCTTCGCGCTCTACGCCTGGCGCGCGCCGACGCTGGAGGGCGGCGGCGTCTTCCGCCCGATCAGCCGGGAAGGCGCGCTGGTGCTGAACAACCTGCTGACCGCGACGGCCACCGCGACGGTGCTGATCGGCACGCTCTATCCGCTGGCGCTGGAGACCCTGACCGGCGAGAAGGTCTCGGTCGGCGCGCCGTTCTACGAGGCGACCTTCGTGCCGCTGATGGTGCCGCTGGTGCTGGCGCTGGGCATCGGCCCGATGCTGGCCTGGAAGCGCGGCGACCTGGCCGACGCCCTGCACAACCTCTGGACCGCCGCCATCGTCGCGATCTCCTGCGGCCTGGCGATCTACTGGCTGCAGGGCGCGCCGGTCGGCGCGGCACTGGGCATGGGCCTGGCCGCCTGGCTCGCCGTCGCCGTGCTCACCGAATGGGCCGAGCGGATCAAGCTGTTCCGGGTGCCGCTGGCCTCTTCCTGGTCGCGCGCCGTCGGGCTGCCCCGTGCCTCCTACGGCATGAGCCTCGCCCATCTCGGGCTGGCACTGTTCATCGTCGGCGCCACCGGCGAGACCTTCTTCAGCAAGGAGGTCGTGCGCTACGCCGCGGCCGGCGACCGCATCGAGATCGGCGGCCATACCGTCACCTTCCAGGGCGTGACCGAGCGCGCCGGCCCGAACTTCTCCGCCCAGGTCGGCACCTTCGTGCTGGCCAATGGCGACAGGCTGGAGTCCGAGCGTCGATTCTACCCGGCCGAGGGCCAGCAGACGACGGAAGCGGCGATCCGGGTGCGCCTGGACGGCGATCTGTACGCGGTGCTCGGCGAGCCGGCCGCGGACGGACAGTGGACGGTGCGGATCTACTTCAAGACGCTTGTGGTGTGGCTGTGGATCGGCGGATTCCTGATGGCCGCCGGTGGCCTGGTCTCGCTGGCCGACCGCCGCCTGCGGGTCGGCGCGCCGGCGCCGCGCCGCCGGTCCACCGTCCTCGCCGCCGGCGAAAGCGACTGAGCGGATGCGCCGTCTTCTCGCCCTGACCCCGCTGCTCGCCGCCGTCGCCCTGGTCGTCGCCCTTGCCTGGCCGATTCTGGAGGGGCGCAACCCGCAGGAACTGCCGTCGGTCCTGCTCGACAAGCCGGTGCCCGCCTTCGACCTTCCCGCCCTCGAACCCGGCGCGCGCGGCCTCGCGTCGAGCGACCTCAAGGGCACGCCGGTGCTGGTCAACGTCTTCGCATCCTGGTGCGCGCCCTGCCGGGCGGAGATCCCGCGCCTGCAGGGCCTCGCCGCCGACGGCGTGACGATCTACGGCCTGGCCTACAAGGACGACCCCGCGGCCACCCGCCGGTTCCTCGACGCCCTCGGCAACCCCTATGCGCGGATCGGCGTCGACCGCGACGGCCGGACCGGAATCGAGTTCGGCGTCTATGGCGTGCCGGAGACCTATGTGGTCGACGCCGAGGGCGTGATCCGCCACCGCCATGTCGGCGAGGTGACCGACAGGGTCGCCGACGCCACCCTGATACCGCTGCTGCGGGACCTGGCGCGGTGATCCGCGTCCTCCTCCTCGCGGCTCTGCTGCTAGCTGCCCATCCGGTTCTGGCGCTGCAGCCGGACGAAGTGCTCGACGATCCGGCACTGGAGGCGCGTGCCCGAAGCCTGAGCGCCGTGATCCGCTGCGTCGTCTGCCAGAACCAGTCGATCGACGACAGCAATGCCGAACTCGCCCGCGACCTGCGCCTGCTGGTACGCGAGCGGCTGCTGGCCGGCGACAGCGACCGGGAGGTCCGCGACTATCTGGTCGCCCGCTATGGCCCCTTCGTGCTTCTGGAGCCGCCGAAGACCGAGACGACGCTGGTGCTGTGGTACGGCCCGGCCGCCCTGCTCGCCCTGGGCGCGCTCGCGGTTGCCGTCACCTTCGCCCGCCGCCGCCGGGCCGCGCCGGCACAGCCGCTGTCGGCGGAGGAGCGGCGGCAGCTCGACGCCCTGCTCGGCCGCGAGGACGACGGGAGGGAGGCATGATGTTCTGGGCCGCCGCCGGCGTCCTGCTTCTCGCCGCCATCATCGCGCTGATCGCACCGCTGCTGCGTCGTCCCCGACCGGTCGCGGCGCGGGCCGAGCACGGCCTGTCGGTACTCAAGGATCAGCTCGCCGAAATCGAGCGCGACCAACGGGCCGGCCGGCTCGCCGAGACCGAGGCGAGCGCCGCGCGCACCGAGATCGAGCGGCGCATCCTGGCCGAGGCCGGCCGGCTGGAACCGGAGGGTCACTCCCACGGCACCGGCGAGGACACCCGCCGGCGCCGGTTCGCGCTGGCGGCGGCGATCATTATCGGTCTTCCCCTGGCAACCGCCGCCCTGTACCTGCGCGCCGGCAGCCCCGGCACCCCCGACCTGCCGCTGTCGGCCCGGGCCGACGAACGCGCCCGCATGACCGAGACGGCTCAGCGCCAGAAAGGCCTTATGGACATGATCCAGAGCCTCGAGGCACGGCTCGGCGAACAACCCGACGACCTCGACGGCTGGCTGCTGCTCGGCCGCTCGCGCCTGTCGCTCGGCGATTTCGAACGGGCGGCACTCGCCTTCGGACGCGCCGCCGATCTCGGCGGCGGGCCGGAGGCGACCGGAGAGATGGGCGAGGCCCTGGTCCGGCGCGACCGCGGCATCGTCACCCCGGATGCCCGCCGGGCGTTCCAGGCGGTGCTCGAGGCTTCGCCGGGCGATCCCCGGGCCCGGTTCTATCTGGCGCTCGCCGAGTTGCAGGCCGGGCGCGCCGAGACGGCCCTGCGCCAATGGCTGGCGCTGGCCGCCGACACGCCGCCGGACGCACCGTGGCGGGGGGCGTTGCTGCAGCGGATCGAGACGGCGGCCGAGGAGCACGACATCGACCTGCCGGCCCTTCGCGCCCAACTGGGCGGTGCCCGACCGGTCGAGTCCGGCCCGCGCGGCCCGAGCCAGGAAGACATCGCCGCCGCCCGCGCGATGTCGCCGGAGGATCGCCTGGACATGATCCGGGGCATGGTCGACAGCCTGGCGGCGCGGCTTGAGCAGGATCCGAGCGATATCGACGGCTGGCTGCGGCTCGGCCGGTCGTGGCAGGTCCTGGGCGAGCCGGAAAAGTCCGTCGCCGCCTACCGCGAGGCGGCCGAGCGGGCGCCGGACAGGGTCGACATCCAGCTCGACTACGCCCGGGCGCTGTTCCCTCCCGGCACGGCCGAACGAGCGATGCCTGCGGCCTTCGCCGGCGTCATCGCCCGGGTCCGGGACCTGGCGCCGGATCATCCAGAGGGATTGTTCTTCGCCGGCATGATCGCGGCCCGCAACGGCGATGCCGACGGGGCGCGCGACCTGTGGGGCCGGCTGATCGGCCGGCTGCCCGCCGACTCCCCGGTTCGGGCGGCGATCGAGAAGCGGCTGGCTACGCTCGAGGGGAACTGAGCCGGCGGTTGACGTGGCCCATCTTGCGCCCGGGACGGCTCTCCGCCTTGCCGTAGAGATGCACCCGGGCCGCCGGATCCCGCAGGTAACCGGGGACCCCGTCGACGTCGTCGCCGATCAGGTTCAGCATCTCGGTCTCGAACAGGATGTCGGTCGGGCCGAGCGGCAGACCGGTCACCGCCCGCACGAACTGCTCGAACTGCGAGGTGGCGCACCCGTCCTGGGTCCAGTGCCCGGAATTGTGCGGCCGGGGCGCGATCTCGTTCACGAGAACCTCCCCATCCTCGGTCACGAACATCTCCACCGCCAGCAGGCCGACGATGTCGAGTGCCCCGATCAGCGTTTCCGCGGCGTGGCGGGCGGCGGCGGCGACCGGATCCGAGACCCCGGCCGGAACGACGGAGCGGCGCAGGATGCCGCCCTCGTGGCTGTTCTCGGTCACCGGGAAGCACGCAACCGTCCCGTCGAGACCGCGCGCGGCGATCACCGAGACCTCGGTGGTGAAGCGGACCATCCGCTCCAGGATCGCATCGTCGCTGGCGAGATCGTCCCAGACTTTCGCCAGGCTCGAATCCATATCGATCCGGATCTGGCCCTTGCCGTCATAGCCGAGCCGGCAGGTCTTGAGGATCGACGGTACGCCGACGGCACTGAGCCCGTCGATCAGCTCGTCCAGGGTCGACACGCCCCAGAACTGGGTGGTCTCCAGGCCCTGGGCGCGGGCGAAACTCTTCTCCTCGACACGGTGCTGCGCCACCTGCAGCGCCAGCGCCCCCGGCCGAACCGGCACCCGGTCCGTCAGGTATTCAACGGTCTCCACCGGGACGTTCTCGAACTCGTAGGTGACCACGTCGACCTCGGCCGCGAAGACATCGAGCGCCGCCCGGTCGTCCCATCCCGCCGACGTCGAGGCCGCCGACACCTGGGCCGCCGGCCCACCGGCCGCGTCCGGATCGTAGATATGGCAGCGGAAGCCAAGCGGCGCCGCGGCGAGGGCGGTCATGCGGCCGAGCTGACCGCCGCCGAGAATGCCGATGGTGGAGTTCGCGGGCAGCGGCGCCATGATCTCAGTCCCCATCGCTCGCGGTGTCCACCGGAGCGTCGGCGACCGCTTCGGTGCGGGCCCGGCGCCAGGCGGTGAGCGCAGTGTCGACCGCCGGGTCGGACAGGGCCACGATGGAAGCGGCCATCAGCCCGGCGTTCACCGCGCCCGCCTTGCCGATCGCCAGCGTTCCCACCGGCACGCCGCCGGGCATCTGAACGATTGACAGCAGGCTGTCCCAGCCGGAGAGGGCCTTGCTCTCGACCGGCACTCCGAGAACCGGCAGCGTGGTCATCGCCGCGACCATACCGGGAAGGTGGGCGGCCCCGCCGGCGCCCGCGACGATCACCTGGATGCCCCGTTCCTTGGCGGACTCGGCGTATTCAACCATCCGCTTCGGCGTCCGGTGGGCGGACACGATCCGCCGCTCATGCGCGATGCCCAGGTCGTCCAGAACCTCGCAGACGTGGCGCATGGTCGGCCAGTCCGACTGACTGCCCATGATCACGCCGATCTTCGCAGGGGGCACCTTCGCCTCCAAGTTGTCATGATCCGCCGCCGGCATTGGCAGCGAGGAAGCCGCGGACTATACGAAGGCGCTCCTGGGTGTTCAAGAACAGCGAGCGATGCTGACAGCACCCGGCCTCGCGGTTAGAATAAAGCCTTGTGAACAAAGGCGTTGCCTATGTCGATGAAGACTTACGCACTGGATGCGGTATCGGTCCTCGTGGTCGAGGACAACCGGTTCATGCGGTCTATATTGGTTAATGTCCTCAAGGGACTCGGCATCAACCACGTGGTCGAGGCGCGGGAGGGGCACGAGGCGTTGGAGGAACTGCGCAACACGCCCGTCGACATCATCGTCATGGACTGGGAGATGGAGGGCATGTCCGGTTCGAAGCTGCTGCAGACCGTGCGCAGCGGCAAGCGCGGCCTGAACCCGCTGGTGCCGGTGATCGTCGTCTCCGCCAACACCATCGCCCGCAACGTCCTGCAGGCGCGCGACACCGGAATGACCGAGTTTCTCGCCAAGCCGGTCTCGGCCGCCGCGATCTATGCCCGCATCGTCTCGATCATCGAGCATCCGCGGCGATTCGTTCGGACCGGTTCGTATTTCGGGCCCGACCGCCGCCGCCGCTTCGACCCGCAGTACCTGGGCCCGAAGCGGCGCTCCGACGACCGGTCGATGGATGCAGTGGACGATCTCGACTCGGTGAAGCAAGCTTGACGAACGCTCGACGTCTGCGGTGACCCTGATGGCCGACAAACCGAAGGTCGAATTCATCGACAACCCGAACCCGATCAAGAAGAAAGTTCGGCTCGAGCAGGGCGTGGACCCGAACAACCTCATCAAACGCGCCGACAAGCAGGTCGCCAAGTTGTCCGGCGAGTTCGAGGAGATCTTCGCCGAGAACATTCTCGCCCTGAGCGAGGCGATGGCGGCGATCCGCGACACCGACGGCGGCGACACCGTCGCCCTCGGCCGGCTCCGCAGCCTGCTGCACGATCTGCGCGGCCAGGCCGGCACCTTCGGCTATCCCCTGGTCAGCCAGGTTGGCGACAGCGCCTGCAAGTTCATCGACCTGTCCGAGGAGATCGGCGCCCCCGAGACCGAGGTCCTGGGTATGCATGTGGACGCGCTGAAGGCGATCAGCCAGGCCAAGATCAAGGGCGACGGCGGACCGGTCGGCGCGGAGCTGATGGGCGGCCTGCGCAAGGTCGTCCTGAAGTACAACGAGAAGCGGTAGCGACAGACGCACAGCCACGGCTTCTCGGCGACAGGGACCGCCGCCGCCGCCCCTGCCGGGGAGGATTCCCGCCAAACTCAACTGGCGACATGGTAAACAGTATTGGTTACACATGAGAAACGATTGATTGCACGTTAAGTAATCATAAGTGATCAATACTAGAATAGACTAAATTTTCCGAAATCGATCAGAATATGTGTGATAATAATGCCACGTTCATTTAGAGAGCGTGGACATGGCGTCGATCACTTTGACAGGTGCGAACGCGGTCGTCACCCTGATCACCAACGTCAACGCGTCCGGGGTGACGACTGTTGGCGACGACGCGATCAGTTCCACCGCCGCCTTCCTGGCCGGTTCTCAAATCGACGGGTCGACCGGCAACGACACGCTGAGCATCACCGGTGGCGGCACCGCCGACCTGGGCGTCCTCGGCGCGCTCACGGCGATCGAGGCGGTGTCTCTCACGGCGGCCACCAATCTGACCGTCGGCGTGGCTTCAGTTACCGTCACGGGCAGTTCGGGCGCAGACACGATCACCCTCAGCCTCGCTAGCCAGTCGACCGATTCGGGCTCCGGCGACGACACCGTCAACGTCACCTCGACGTCGATCGGCGCATCGATCGACGGCGGCGCGGGCACCGACACTCTGTCGATTAGCGGCGGCGGAACGGCGGTGATGGGGGCCGGTGTCACGAACTTCGAGGCGGTCACCCTCGGCAGCGCGACGACCTTCACCGCAAACAGCACATCCGGCCTGGCCATCACCGGCAGTTCCGGCACCGATACCATCAACCTCGGAAGCGGCGGCCAATCGGTCGCCGCGAGTTCCGGCGCGGATACGATCGTCGGCGGCAGCGGCGATGACAGCATCGTCGTCGGGGCCGCCTCCCAGGATATCGACGGCGGATCGGGCGCCGACACGATTTCCGTGGACGGCACGTCCATTGCCTCGACGATCGACGGCAATGCCGGCACCGACCTCTTGCGGGTCACCGGGGGCGGCAGCGCCTCCATGGGCGCCGGCGTCACCAGCATCGAGTCCGTGAGCCTGCTCGCCGCGACCACTTTCACCGCCAACAGCACGGCGGGCCTGACGATCACGGGCAGTTCGGGCGGCGACGACATCACCCTCGGGAATGTCGCGCAGACGGTATCCGCCGGTACCGGAAACGACACGATCTCCGGCGGCGCCGGCGCCGACACCCTCTATGGAGAGGGTGGATCTGACAGGTTCGTCGCTGGAAACGGTGATCTTCTGGGTGACTTCACATCGGATGACACGATCGTCGTCGCCGGCACCTTCTCGGCCTCTGCGATCTCGGTAACGGTCCTGACAAACACCACGCTGGCGATCGACACCGACGGCAACGCGGCGGTCGACACCACGCTGACCCTGACAGGCGCGCTGAACGGAACGTTCTCGACGGCGTCCGCCGCCGGGTTCACAACGATCACCTACTCGTCCTCCGGCGGGGGCGGTGGCGACGGCGACGGTGAGAACGACGATTCAGGAGGCTTCGATCCGACCGGCTCATCGGAGACCGCCGATCAGAGCCTGGGTGGAACCGCAGCCGCCGACACGCTGCAAGGCGGACTGGGAGACGACACGATCATCGCCGGATCCGGCGATGACCTCGTGGTCGGCGGTGGCGGCTCGGATCTGTTGCTCGGCGAGGAGGGGATCGACACAATTCTGGGCGGTGACGCCGCCGATACCATTTCGGCCGGGGCGGGCGCGGACCTGGTTTTCGGCAACGGGGAAGACGACCTGATCTATGGCGGACCGGATGTCGACACATTGCGCGGAAACGCGGGGTTCGACTCCATCTACGGGCTGACCGATGGCGACCTTATCTACGGCAACACGGATGGCGACCGCCTCGTCGGAAATGAAGGGACGGATTCCGTCTTCGGCGGTCAGGGCCAGGATCTGATCTACGGCAATTCCGGCGTCGATCTGATCTTCGGCAACCGCGCGACCGACACCGTCTATGGCGGACAGGGCAACGATATCGTCTACGGCAACCAGGGTGACGATTTCGTCTACGGAAACCTCGGAGACGACACCCTGTACGGGGGTCAGGCGAACGACGTCATCCACGCCGGCGGTGGCGATGACGCGGTGTATTCCGGCTTCGGCCAAGACATCATCGCCGTTTCGGACGGCGACGGCCAGGACACCGTGAACGACTTCGACGGGGCGTCCGGGGACAGGATACGGATCACCGCGAACCTGAACGGAACGTCACTGGACAGTTTTGCCGACATCCAGGCGGCCGCGACCTCGGCAGACGGCAACACCACCGTCGATCTCGGCGCCGGCAACGGGCTGACCCTGATCGGCGTCTCGGCCGGCGATCTCGACTCGGCCTGGTTCGAGTTCCGGTAGAGCCACGATCAGGCGCCAGGTGCGCCTCAAGATCGCGTGCAGGTCTCTGAATGAAATGTCGTCTGTTCACCACGAACGCCGTTCTGAAACGGGCGCCCGGCAACCCCGACCGACAGACCGTCAGGCGATGATATCGGGAAGAAGCTGGCTCTCCAGCCGGCTCATCTGATCCTTCAGCGACAGCTTGCGCTTCTTCAGGCGCTGGAGCTGGATCTGGTCGAACGGCGCATGCTCGATCAGTCGGGCGATCACGTCGTCCAGGTCGCGGTGTTGTTCCTTCAGCTCGGCGAGCCGGCGTTTGACTTCTTCCAGATCTTCCACGATGCCCTCGGTCGCGATGCGCACTGCATCAGACGAATAACCTTCCTGAAAAAACGCGGGTATTCAAGCTTTCCAGACCGCGCGGGCCGCCGTCACGACCATCACCTGGCCGGAGGGAAAACGGTGCCGCCCGCGTTCCCGGAACCCGGCCTTCTGGAACGCGATGATCGCTCCCCAGTGGCCCGGATGCGGGTCGGCCACGACCCGGTCGCACCCCTCCTCGGCGAACAGACGCGCCGTCAGGGCGCGGATCGCCTGGCGCCCGATTTTCCTGTTCACGACGTCCACCTCGCCGATCAGCAGGTCGATGCCGCGCGTACCGGGCCCGACCCCGTCGACCTGGCGCCAGACGTCGCCGTCCTGCATCACGTCGTAGTCGTGGGCGTAGCCGATCGGCCGACCGTCCAGGTCGATGCGCCACGGTCGAAGCCAGTCCGCAACCGGCGTGCCCGCCCGGAACGCCTCGACAACAGGCGCGGTCCAGTGCGGTTTCCACCAGCGCCGGACATGCGGCGCCGCGAGCCAGGCTTCGAGGCGCTCCAGTTCGTCCGGCGGATAAGGTGTGAACTCAACCGGCACGGGCGCTGTCCAGATCCGGCAGGGTCCGGGTGATCCGCGCCTCGCGCAGCTCCGGCGTCAGACGGAACTCGAGCCACATGATGCCCCGGGTGGCCAGGAAGTTGATCGCCAGATAGAAGACCGCCGCCACGAACAGCGGTTCGATGCTGAACGTCGCCGAAGTCGCCTTGCGGGCGATCAGTGTCATGTCGAGGATGGTGATCGTGCTGACCAGCGATGTCGACTTGACCATCAGGATGATCTCGTTGCCGTAGCCTGGGAGGGCCTGGCGGATCGCCTGGGGAAAGATCACGCGGCGGAAGCGCTGCCATGTTCCCATGCCGCAGGCCTTGGCGGCCTCGACCTGTCCCCAGGGCACCGACAGCAGCCCGCCACGGATGATTTCCGAGGTGTAGGCCGTCGTGTTCAGGGTGAGCGCCAGGACCGCGCACCAGTACGCCTCCTTCAGCACCACCCACGCGACGCTCTCGCGCACCGCCTCGAACTGGCCGAGGCCGTAGTAGATCAGGAAGATCTGCACAAGCAGCGGCGTCGAGCGGAAGCAGTAGACATAGGCGTAGGCCGCCCATTGCGCCGGCCGGTAGGGCGACAGCCGCACCAGTGCCAGACCGATCGCCAGGAAGAAGCCGATCACCAGCGAGCCGGCGGCGATGGAGAGGGTATAGGGCAGGCCGTTGGCGACCAGTTCCCAGGTGTTCTGCGGATCGTCGAACAGCTTCACCATGGTTCAGGCCCGCCGCACGCCGCGGTTGGCCCAGGTCTCGGCCCCGTCGAACACTTTATTGGAGAACGAGGTGAGGACCATGTAGAGCACCGCCGCGGTCACGAAGAACGTGAACGGCTCCTTGGTCGAGCCGGAGGCGACGAAGGCCTGGCGCATGATCTCGACCAGGCCAACCACCGAGATCAGCGAGGTGTCCTTGAGGGTGAGCTGCCACACGTTGCCGAGGCCCGGCAGGGCGTAGCGCGCGACCTGCGGCACCAGGATCCGGCGGAACAGCACCCACCGGCCCATGCCGCATGCCTTGGCCGCCTCGATCTGGCCCTTGGGCACGGCCAGCACCGCGCCGCGGATCACCTCCGTCGAATAGGCGCCGGAGATGAAGCCCAGCGCCAGCACGCCGGTGGTGAAGGCGTTGAACTCGATATATCCGGTGTAGCCGAACAGCCTTGCGACCGCCATCACCGCCTGACCGCCGCCGAAGAAGATGATGTAGATGGTGATGAGGTCCGGAATGCCGCGGACCAGGGTGGTGTAGAGATCGCCGATCAGCGGCACCAGCGGTATCCGGGAGAGCTTGACCGCCGCGCCGCCGGCGCCGAGCCCGATGCCGAGCGCGAAGGAGATCGTCGCGACCAGCAGCGTCATCCCGGCGCCGCGGATCATCTCGTCACCCCAACCCGAGTCGCCCCAGGCCAGCAGGCTCATCCATTCCGGCATGCGGGCGCCGCCCCCCTGTCGTCGAAAACAAGCGAGGACGGCCGACGGCCGTCCTCGCCCGATCAGTCAGCCGGCGCCGATCAGTCCTTCGCCGACGCGTCGAAGCCGAAGTGCTCAATCGCCAGCTTGCTCAGCGTGCCGTCGGCGATCGCCTCGCCGATCGCCTTGGAGAACATGTCCGCCAGCGCCTGGTCTTCCTTGCGGATGCCCGCACCCACGCCGTTGCCGAACGGACCGCCGGTGAAGCCCGGACCGACCATCTCCAGGCCCTTGCCCTCGTCCTTCTCGAGCAGCGGCTTCCAGTAGGACATGGCGGCCAGCGCCGCATCGACGCGGCCCGCCTGAAGGTCGAGGTCCAGGTTCTCCTGGGTGTCGTAGGTCTTCACCGTCACGTCGCCGGCGATGTAGCCGTTCAGGAAGCCCTCGTGGGTGGTGGCGATCTGCACGCCGATGGTCTTGCCGGCGAACGCCTCCTTGACCTTGTCGATGGCGGCCTGCTCGGCGGCGTCGACATCGGCCATCGTGACCGCGTCGAGGTCGGTCTTGAATCCGGCGAACGGACCGTCCGACTTCACGACGAAGACCGCCGGCGTGGCGGCGTAGGACCGCGAGAAGGCGATGACCTCCTTGCGCTTCTCGGTGATCGACATGCCCGCCATGATGACGTCGTACTTGCCGGCCTGCAGCGCCGGGATGATGCCTTCCCAGGCCTGCTGCTGCAGGGTGCACTCGACCTCCATGCGGGCGCACAGATCCTTGTAGAGATCAACCTCGAAGCCGACGAGGTTGCCGGAGGAGTCGGTATAGTTCCACGGCGCATAGGCGCCCTCGGTGGCGACGCGGACGCTGGAGCCCTTGCCCCAGTCGGCGGCCTGGGCGGCCGTGGCCAGGCCGGCGGCGAGAGCCGTAACGCCCAGCAAGGTGGTCAGTTTCTTCATGTCAGGTCCTCCTGGTTATCGCTTCGTGGCGCCGGGTGGTCCCGGCGGATCCCTCAGTGCCCCGCGGCCGCCCCTTCGGTGGTCGCGAGGAATTGACGGCAACGCTCAGAGGCGGGGTTGCCGAAAACCTGCGCCGGCGGGCCCTGCTCCTCGATCCGGCCCTGATGCAGGAACACGACCTCGTCCGAAACCTCGCGGGCGAAGCGCATTTCGTGGGTGACGATGATCATGGTCCGCCCCTCCTCGGCGAGCTGACGCATCACTCGAAGCACCTCGCCCACCAGTTCGGGATCGAGGGCGGAGGTCGGCTCGTCGAACAGCATCACCCTTGGCTCCATCGCCAGGGCGCGGGCAATGGCGCACCGCTGCTGCTGGCCGCCGGAGAGATGGGCCGGGTACTGGTCGCGCTTGTCCGCGATCCCGACCTTGTCCAGCAGCTCCTCCGCCTTTTCGACCGCCTCGCGCTTGGGGACGCCGAGCACGTGCACCGGCGCTTCGATCACGTTCTCGAGCACCGTCATGTGGGTCCACAGGTTGAAGCTCTGGAACACCATGGCGAGCCGGGAGCGGATGCGGTCGACCTGCTTGACGTCGGCCGGCTTGAGACCGCCGTCGCGGGTCGGAACCATGCGGATGAGTTCCCCGTCGACCCGAACCTCGCCGGAATTGGGGATCTCCAGCAGGTTGATGCAGCGCAGGAAGGTCGACTTTCCCGACCCCGACGCGCCGATCATCGAGATCACGTTGGCGTTGGCCGTGGAGAGCGAGACGCCGCGAAGCACCTCCAACTCGCCGAACCGCTTGTGCAGGTCCCGGACATCCAGCATCGGCGGAGAATCGGCGGACCGTTCTGTGGTCTGGGCCTCGGCAATGGCCATCGGTGATCGCCCCACCCATGCGATGCAAAAAGGAAACAATCCCCGCAGCATAACCGGCTGGCAACAGCCGGCAAGCGGTATCGGTGAGAAACGGCGATCGCCCGTGACGCGCCGGTGTGAGGGAGTCGGTGTGCGGGACGCGGATCAGGCCGACGAGCTGCGGGCCGAGCGCCAGGCGCGGGTGAAACGCCCCGGCTTCGGCAGATAGTCGCCGATCGACTTCAGCCGGGCGGTCAGCTTCGGCACCTTCATGACGTCGGCGATCCGCCGGTCGAGGAACGCCCAGGTATCGGCGTGACCTTCCGAGCCGTCGTCCAGCCAGTACAGCAGGGTCGAGCCGAACACCGCGGCGAGCAGACCGCGCTTGGAGTAGAAGTTGAAGTCGGTCGCGGTGTCGCCGCAGACCCGCCAGATCGTGTCGACGGTCCGGTACAGACTGCGCGCGCCCATTCCGGCGTTGCCCGGCAGGGCCAGGTAGGAGAGCGCCCGTCGCACGGCTTCCTTGTGCGGCTCGGCGCGCTCGAGACGCAGGCGCACGCCCAGGGCCACCTTCTCGCGGATCTTCAGGCCGTCGAGGCCGTGGGCGCGCATGTCGTCGGCCATCCGGGCGTCGGCCCGGTCCAGCCAGTAGGTCACGGCATCGCGCAGGCCGGTCGGAAACGCGATATCCACATCCTCGGCGACGAGGCCGGCCGATCGGGCACCGTCTACCAGCGACTTGCGGGTCCAGCCGTCGAACAGAACGTTGGGCAGGGCCGCGTCGAGGATGCGGTCGCGCAGGGCATCCATCGGTCCGCCCTCCCCACGAGGTCCGGTTGCGGCCCCGTCTGTCGCCTCTCCCGTCATCGCGTCGGGTCCTCCCGAACGGTGGGATCCGGCGCCGCAACGCTGCGCATGTCCGCCTCCAGCAATTCCTCGACATAACCGAACCGGCTGAAGTCCGTCATCCGGTCCAAGTAGAGGACACCGTCGAGATGATCGACCTCGTGCTGCAGGACCCGGGCCCGCATACCGGACATCACGGTGTCCACGGGCCGGCCCTCGGGGGTTGTCGCCTGCAGTCGCACCCGCATCCAGCGTTCCACCTCGCCCCGCATCCCGGGCAGGGACAGGCAGCCTTCGAACGCGCGCGCCCGATCCTCGCCGACGGGGGTGAGGACCGGATTGACCAGCGCCGTCAGCGCCAGCGGACCGTCGTCCGGGTCGTCCCCGTCGCGGCCGGACGGCACCGAGATCAGGATCACGCGCCGCGAGACGCCGATCTGCGGCGCCGCCAGTCCGATCCCGCCGGCCGCCTCCAGGCTCACGGTCATGTCGGCGACCAGCGCCGCCACATCCGGCGCCGTGGGATCGGTCACCGCATCGGCCGGACGCCGCAGAACGGGGTCGCCTGCGCGGACTATGGACTTCGGAGTCATGTTCAGGCATATAGCGCGCCCACCGGGGCGGGTCCAGACGACCTCGTCCTGGTACGGCACGGCGTTTTAAGGTATGGTTACCCAACGTGCTGGTCGATTGGTCCGGGATCGGATCCGTCGAACCGGCGTTTGTTTGTGCCGACACAACGAGGAAAGGAGTCTGAAACCCGTGCAAGTATCCGTTCGCGACAACAACGTCGATCAGGCCCTGCGCGCGCTGAAGAAGAAGATGCAGCGCGAGGGTGTCTTCCGCGAGATGAAGCTGCGCCGCAACTACGAGAAGCCTTCGGAGAAGAAGGCGCGCGAGCGCGCGGAGGCGGTGCGTCGCTATCGCAAGCTCATGCGCAAGCGCATGGAGCGCGAAGGCTACTAGTTTCCGGCCGGGCGGCCTCGCGGCCGCCCCGACACGCCGACGCTGAGCCGCCCGGATCGGGCGGCTTTTTGCGTTTCGTGAATTGCCGCGCCCATCCGCGCCCCATAGAGTTCCGGTGTCGAACCGACGCCCGGAGGACGGCATGAGCAGTCACGATCACGACCATCATCACGACCACAGCCACGGTGACGATCACGGTCACGGCCACGACCATCCACGCCTGAGCGAGCTGCAGCTCCGGGTCAAGGCGCTGGAATCGCTGCTGGTCGAGAAGGGGCTGGTCGATCCGGCCGCCCTCGACGTGTTCGTCGACACCTACGAGACCAAGGTCGGCCCGCGCAACGGTGCGGCGGTCGTCGCCAAGGCCTGGACCGATCCGGCCTTCAAGCGTCGGCTGCTCGAGGATCCGTCGACCACGATCAAGTCCTTCGGCTTCGAGGGCCGGCAGGGCGAGCACATGGTCGTCGTCGAGAACACCGAGACGGTGCACAACCTGGTCGTCTGCACGCTCTGCTCCTGCTACCCGTGGCCGGTGCTCGGACTGCCGCCGGTCTGGTACAAATCGGCCCCCTACCGGTCGCGCGCGGTCAACGATCCGCGCGGCGTGCTCGCCGATTTCGGCACCGAGCTGGCGGACGACGTCGAGATCCGGGTCTGGGATTCGACGGCCGAGATGCGCTACCTCGTGCTGCCCCGGCGCCCCGACGGGACCGACCACCTGAGCGAGGCGGAACTGGCCGACATCGTCACCCGCAACTCGATGATTGGGGTCGAGACGGTGTCCTACCCTCCGCGCCAGGAGGCTGCAGAATGAACGGCGCGCACGACATGGGCGGCATGCACGGTTTCGGTCCGGTCGAGGACGAGCCGGTGACGCCGGTCTTCCACGGCGAGTGGGAGAAGAAGGCCTTCGCCCTCACCCTTGCCTGCGGCGGGCTCGGCCAGTGGTCGATCGACGAGGGCCGCTACGCCCGCGAACGCCAGCCCCCGGCGCAATACCTGCGCAACACCTACTACGAGATGTGGCTGGAAGGTTTGGAGACGCTGCTGGTCGAGAAGGGCCTGGTCACGCCGGAGGAACTGGCGACCGGCAAGGCCGACGGGCCGGGCCGGCTTCCCGCCCTGCCGGCCGACCGGGTGTTCAAGGCACTGCAGCAGGGCTCGCCCTATATCCGCGACGTGCCGAACGCGCCGCGGTTCAGGGTCGGGGACAAAGTGCGGGTGAAGACCTTCAACCCGGCCACGCACACGCGCGCGCCGCGCTACGTGCGCGGCCATGTCGGCACGGTGGTCATGCACCACGGCGCCCATGTCTATGCCGACACCAGCGCCACCGGCGACCATGACACCGCCCACCATCTCTACAACGTCGCCTTCGACGCCGACGTGCTGTGGGGACCCGACGGCCAGGGCGGCACCGTCCATGCCGATCTCTGGGAACCTTATCTGGAGCCGGCATGAACGCGCCCGCCGTCGAACTCGAAAGCCTGCCCCGCATCCCGGTCGACCATGACGGTCCGGTGTTCCGCGAGCCCTGGGAGGCCCAGGCCTTCGCCATCGCCATCAAGCTGCACGAGGGCGGGCTCTATACCTGGACCGAATGGGCCGAGGCGCTGTCGAACGAGATCGTGGCGGCCCAGGCCGAAGGCGACCCGGATCTGGGCGACACCTACTACCAGCACTGGCTCCGGGCGCTGGAGGGACTGGTCCTGGCCAAGACCGACCTGACCGTGGAACAGCTGCTCAGACGCAAGGACGCCTGGGACCGCGCCGCCCAGCGTTCCCCCCATGGCGAGCCGATCCTGCTCCCGGAGGACGAGGCCGGGTAGGCCTCACTCCCCCCGTTCGTCGCGCGGCACCAGATGGTGCAGGGCGAGCGCCAGTTCGGCGATGGGCTGGGTCTGGACGATGACCTTGCCGGGGCCGGTGATGTGGGTGACGAACAGGCCCTCGCCGCCGAACATCAGGTTCTTGATGCCCCGCTGAAAGGCGATGTCGTAGTCGCAGGTCGCCGAGAACCCGACCAGGCAGCCGGTGTCCACGGTCAGGGTCTCTCCGGCCTCCAGGTCGCGCTCGATCAGCGTGCCGCCGGCCCCGAGGAAGGCCCAACCGTCGCCCTCCAGCTTCTGCAGGATCAGCCCCTCGCCGCCGAACAGGCCGGAGGTCAGGCGCTTGGTCAACGCCACCGTGATCTCGATGCCGCGGGCCGAGGCGAGATAGGCCCGGCGCTGGCAGTAGAAGGCGCCGCCCTGCTTGGCGAGGTCGAGCGGGCGGATCTGCCCCGGCATCGGCGAGGCGAAGGAGACCCGTCGGCGCTGGCTCCCCTCGTTGGTGAAGAACGTCATGAAGAAGGTCTCGCCCGAGACCTTGCGCAGAATGCTGCCGAAGAAGCCGCCCGGCATCTCCGTCGACATGGTGACGTCCGGCTCCATCATCACCATGGCGCCGGCCTCGGCCTGCACCGCCTCGCCAGGGTCGAGGGTGATGGTGAGCATCGGCGAGAAGTCGCCCTCGATCTCGTAGTCGATGTCGTCGGCCATGGACCCGGCTCCGTCCGTCTGATGGGAGCCGCAGGCTACACTAGCAGGCGGATCGCCGCGACCATGCCGACGGAGCCGAAGACCGCGATCATCGCGGACGCGCCGGTGCGGCCGATCAGCACCGCCACCAGGATCGCCACCGTCGGCGCCCAGCCTCCCTGCAGCGCGATCGGCGCGAGAATGGCGACCACCAGGGAGCCCGGCAGGTGGTCCAGGCCGCGGCGTACCGCTCCCCCCTCGGGCACCAGGCGCATCAGCCAGAAGCCGCCGATCCGGGTCAGCCAGGTGACGAAGGCCATCGCCAGGATGGCGAGCCAGACCAGCGCCTCCTCACTCACGGCTCAACGCTCCCACCCCGGCGCCGACAAGGCCGCCGACCACTACATGCCAGGCGCCCGGAAGGACCTGGTGGGCAAGAACCGCGGCCACTCCGGCGGCGATCCAGGGATGCAGGCGCCGCACGCCCGGCCAGAGGGAGTTCAGCGTCAGGGCGAAGAAGGCGGGGACGATCACGTCGATCCCGAACGCCGCCGGGTCGCCGATCGCCGACCCCGCCAGATGTCCGATCCCGGTGCCGGAGACCCAGCCGACCCACATCACCGCCCCGCTGCCGACCAGGAACGCGCCGTCGACCTCGCCCTTGCGCCGCTCGGCCATGGCCATCGCCCAGTTGGCGTCGGTCATCATGGTGAGCGCGGCATGGGACTGGACGAACGGCAGGCTGTGCAGCCACGGCCGAAGGGCAGCCCCCATCACCACGTGGCGGATGTTGATCGCGAAGGCGGCGACTGCCAGGCCCAACACGGCCGGCGGCGTGGTCCAGACGTCCATCGCCACCATCTGCGAGGCGCCGGCGAAGACGAACGCGCTCATGCCCAGGGCCTGAGCCAGGTCGAGCCCTGTGTCGCGCGCCAGGATGCCGTAGCCGAGGCCGAAGACGATCGAGGCGATGGCCAGCGGAACGCACATCACCGCGCCCCGGCGCGCGCCGTCGAGGGTGAAGATGACCGTGGCTTTGTCGTTTTCCATGGACCGATCAACTAACCGGTTATATAGTTATAGGCAAGATGAATGAGTCCTCCAAGGCTGTTTTGTTCGGCTATCAGCCGGTCGGTGGGCGCCCGTGCCTCGACTTCGTCAACACGGTCGATTGGCGCGCCACCGACGATCCGCGTGACCTTCTGGTCGATGGGGACGCGGTCGACGCCTGGCTCGCCATCGCGCTCGACCACCCGCCGATGCGTCTGGCCGACGATGCGGTGGCACGCCTGCGGCTGCTGCGCGAGGCGATCTACCGGTTGGTCTCGAGCGAACCCGCCGCGGGCGACCTCGCCGTTCTGAACGATGCCCTGTCCCAGGGCGGGCAGCGCGCCCAGCTGATCGGAGGGTCAGGCGGCTACCGATGGGCGGCGGAGGAAGAGGCATTCAGCCTTGCCGTGCTCCGCGCCCGCCTCGCGCGGTCCGCCGCCGATCTCCTCGTCGACCCCGACCGCCTCGCCCGGGTCCGCAACTGCCATGGCGCGGGGTGCGGCTGGCTGTTCTATGACGAGAGCCGGGCCGGGAACCGCCGCTGGTGCTCGATGAAGACCTGCGGCAACCGGGAGAAGGCGCGGGTCCACTATCGCCGCTCTAAGCAGCGCGGATCGTAATCGCGCCCCTTGTATCGGGCAGGGCCTCTTAATATATCAAGAAATATCTTGGTTTTATGGAGGTTGCCATGGCCACCCCCCGCAGGGCTCGCGCCGTCGGTTTCAATCATGTCGCCCTCGAAGTCGGCGACATCGACGAGGCGCTGGCGTTCTACGGCCGGTTGTTCGATTTCACCCTCAGGAGCCGGAGCGAGACCTCCGCCTTCATCGATCTCGGCGACCAGTTTCTCGCGTTGCAGAAGGGTCGCCGTCAGAGCCCGGACGAAGGCCGGCATTTCGGCCTGGTGGTCGACGACCGGGACGCGGTGCGCGCCGCGCTCGAGGACACCGGCGTCGCGGTGCTGCCGGGCCGCTTCCTCGATTTCCTGGATCCCTGGGGCAACCGCATCGAGATCGTGCCCTACGACAACATCCAGTTCTCCAAGACGGATGGCGTGCTGCGCGGCATGGGCATGAGCGACCTGACGAAGAACGAGAAGGCGATCAGGGAACTGGCCGACAAGGGGATGGACCCCGCCTGACCGCTCCCGATCTCATGTCAGGTCGGAGGCCGCTTTGCTGAGGCGGACATTGAGCCGCCCGTTCACCTCCTCGACGCTCGCGATATCCCGCCCCCTGACGACGTAGGCCTCGGGGATCCGCGTCCGGCCGCAAACCCGGAACTCGATCGAGACCCGGTCGCGACTGCATCCCGTCATGTCCTGGGTGGCGTGGAGCGTGGAGTTGTCGAACAGCAACGCGTCGCCTCCCCTGATCCGCGGCGTGAAGAGCGCCTCCTGAAGCATGGCCCCGAGGTCGCGCTGCAGATGCCTGGACATCGTGTTGGGATCGATCTGCTCTGCGGATCTGGACTTCTGCTGGGCCTGGAACTGTTCCCAGATACGCTCGGAAACGGCAGGGTTGTTGAGGAACGTCAGTCCGGGAGCTTCGCCGCCGACATCGTCGAGCGGGACCCAGAAATTGAGCGCCTGATGGTCGCTGCCCAGGAACGTGCCATCCACGTGGAAGCCGAGCGCCTGTCCGCCCTGCTCCACCCTCTGATGACGAACCGAGCAGTGGTGCACCATGAAGACGTAGTCGTCTCCGAGAAGTTCGACCGCGATCGCGTGCATGGCCGACGTGCGGAACGCCAGGATCAGGAGTTGAAGCGTCTGCGTGCATTTCGGCACCCGCCGCCCCGCCTGGGCCAGGAAGGAGAACGACTTCGACGACGCCATGCGGCCCGTAAGGGGCGGCAGGGCGATGGCGCCGAGAATACCCGCCCGTAGGGGGGCGATATGCGGCGGCGCGATCGCGTCGTGGATGTGCAGCGGGAATCCGACTCCCCAGGGTCCCCGGCCGATCCGGTGGGTCGCGGTGGTCGGTCCGGGCGTCGTCATCTACGCCCCCTCTCCGATGGTCGGTTCCGCCTCAAGTGACCGCGTCGCCGAGTTCATCCTCGATGAAGGCGCGGATGATGCTCTCCATGTCGGTGTCGCGCTTGAAGCCCATGGCGTTGGCGCGCGCGGTATCGAGACGGGTCGGCCAGCCATAGACGATCTTCTCGATCACCGGATCCGGCTGCCACTTCACCCGCCCCGCCACCTCGGCGCCGGCCACCGCCTCCAGCGCGTCGACCATGCCGCGCACGCTCGCGGTGAAGCCCGGCAGCGGCACCGTCCGCCACGGTCCCCAGGCATCGGCGTCGATATCGTGGGCATGGCGGGTGTTGGCGACGATGGTGCGCGGACTGGCGAGCCACATCTCGGTTTCCGGGGCCACCGGGCAGATCGCCTCCTCGCCCTGCAGCGGTTCGCGGATGATCGAGCTGGCGAAGGTGGAGGCCGCCTTGTTCGGCTTGCCCGGCCGCACCACCACCGTCGGGTAGCGCAGGCAGCGGCCGTCCAGGTAACCCTTGCGGCTGTAGTCGTTGACCAGCAGCTCGCCGATCGCCTTCTGCACGCCGTAGGAGTTCTGCGGGGTGATCTGCTGGTTGTCGCTCACCACCTCGGGCAGGTCGCCGCCATAGACCGCGCAGGAGCTGGAGAACACGATCCGGGGCTTGTTGCCGTGCTTGCGGGCCAGTTCCAGGATGGTGCGGGTGGCGTCCAGGTTGACCGCCATGCCGAGATCGAAATCCGCCTCCGCCCCGGCGCTGACCACGGCGGCGAGGTGGAACACGCTGTCGGTATCGGCGCGGATCGCGTCGGCCAGCAGGTCGGGATCCGTGACGTCGCCGACGATCGAGCGCACCCGGCCGTCCCCGGTCAGTTCCTCCGGTGCCTCAACCATGTCGGCCAGCACCAGCTCCTCGACGCCGAGCGCATTGTCGTCCAGCAGCGAGCGGGCGAGCTTCTTGCCCAGGAACCCGGCCCCGCCGGTGATCGCGATCTTCATGGAATCCGTCCCCTGATGAGTTCTTTACGTGTCTTGTTGCCTATGGCTGCCGGCGCCGTCTGCACGCAATCCTAGTGCGCCATGGCGGGCCGATCCATGCCCCGTCTGGCGGCGTGCCGGTCAGCGACGTGTACAGCGGTGTGTCCGGTCACCCGGGTCTGCGGGTCGCCGCCTTGAACCAGCCCAGCCCCTCGATGGTACCCGCCCTGGGGCGATATTCGCAGCCGACCCAGCCATCATAGCCGAGGCGGTCCATGGTCTCGAACAGGTAGGGGTAGTTGACCTCGCCGATGTCCGGCTCGTGGCGCTCCGGCACCCCGGCGATCTGCACGTGGCGCACGATGTCCAGGTGCTTCTCGAACGTCTTCGCCGTGTCCCCCTGCATGATCTGGACGTGGTAGAAATCGAACTGCAGGCCGACATTGTCGACGCCGACCGCCTCGATGATCGTGCGCGCCTGTTCCTGGTAGTTCAGGAAATAGCCGGGGATGTCGCGGGTGTTGATCGGCTCGATGATCAGCGTCTTGCCCTTGGCCGCCGCTTTAGGCGCGGCGCGCTTCAGGTTGGACACCAGCGTGTCGGTGCAGGCCTCCGGCGTCATGCCCTCGGTCATGATCCCGCTCATCACATGCAGCAGATCATTGCCGATCACCTCGGCGTAGCTCAGCGCCTTGTCGAGGGCCGCGTCGAACTCCGCCTCGCGCCCCGGCAGGGCCGCGAGCCCCCGCTCGCCCTTGGTCCAATCGCCCGGCGGCAGGTTGAACAGCGCCTGGGTCAGACCGGCGGCCTCCAGCTTGGCGCGGATCTCGACCGCCTCGTGCTCATAGGGAAACAGGAACTCCACCCCCTCGAACCCGGCCATCTGGGCCGCGTCGAAACGGTCGAGGAAGTCGACCTCGTTGAACATCATCGACAGATTGGCGGCGAATTTCACCATGGCGTCCGGGTCCCGTGTCCTTATGATTTCCGGCCACGATACGCGGGCCGCCAACCTTAACCAAGGCCCGACCGCGGCATAGACACGAACGGCCTCGACAAGAACCGACCCTCGGGAGGACTCCATGGCGCCTGTGCTGGGCTGCATCGCCGACGACTTCACCGGCGCGACCGATCTCGCCAACAACCTGGTGCGCGGCGGCATGCGCACGGTGCAGCTGATCGGCGTCCCCGACGCCGGCACCGCCGTGCCTGATGTCGACGCGATCGTCGTGGCGCTGAAGTCGCGGACCAACCCCGCGGCGGAGGCGGTCGGCATGTCCGTGGCGGCTCTCGACTGGCTGAAGGCCGCAGGCTGCCGACGCTTCCTGTTCAAGTACTGCTCGACCTTCGATTCCACTGACGACGGCAATATCGGACCGGTCGCCGATGCCCTGCTCGACCGGCTGAACAGCGATTTCACCATCGCCTGCCCCGCCTTTCCCGAGACCGGCCGGACCATCTTCAAGGGTCACCTCTTCGTCGGCGATCAGCTGCTCTCCGACACCCACATGCGCCACCATCCGCTGACCCCGATGACCGACAGCAACCTGGTCGCCGTGCTCGGTCGCCAGACGGCGCGCGGGGTGGGGCTGATCCAACACCGCGACATCCAGGGTGGGGTCGCCGCGATCCGCGACCGGGTCGCGACCCTGCGCGGCGAGGGCTGCGGCTATGCCATCCTCGACGCGGTGGACGACGCGCAACTTCACACCGCCGGCGAGGCGCTGGCCGATCTCGACCTGATCACCGGCGGCTCCGGCATCGCCATCGGCCTGCCCGAGGCCTACCGCCGGCGCGGCCTGCTGGAGGCCTCCCAGGGAGCGGCGCAGGTGCCTTCGGTGGCAGGCCCGTCGGCCGTGGTCGCCGGCTCCTGCTCCGCCGCCACCCTCGGGCAGATCGCCGAATGGGAAAAGACGCGCCCCTCCTTCAACCTGGACCCGCTGAAGCTGGCCGACGGCGGCGACGAGGTCGGCGCGGCCCTGGCCTTCGCCCGGGAGCGGATCGCCGACGGGCCGGTGCTGATCTACGCCTCGGCGCCGGCGGAGACGGTCAAGGCGATCCAGGAACGCCTCGGCAGGGCCGAGGCCGGTGAACTGGTGGAAGGTGCCATGGCCCGCATCGCCAAGGCACTGGTCGACGACGACGGGGTGCGCCGGCTGGTGGTCGCAGGGGGCGAAACCTCCGGTGCGGTGGTCTCTGCCCTCGGCGTGACCGGCCTGCACATCGGCGCCCAGATCGATCCCGGCGTGCCCGGCACGGTGACCCTGGGCACGGCCGAGCCGATCGCCCTGGCGCTGAAGAGCGGCAATTTCGGCGCTCCGGACTTCTTCGAGAAGGCGCTCAGGGAGATGGCGTAGCGGTCGCGCCGGCCAGGGTCACCCCTGCCGGCGTCACACCCACCAGAATCACCGCAGATGCGCCATTGCGTGGCGCACCACCTTCGCCATCACCGTCGGCAGCGCCGCCTCGCCGAGGCGCTCGATCGGCCACCAGCGGGCACCGGCCACCGGCGGCAGGCCCGGAAGCCGGGCGGAACGCACCGCAAGCTCCAGGTGGAAATGGGTGAAGGTATGGCGGACCGCGCCGGGCAGTTCGGCCCAGTCGATCCCCGCGACCGGCGCATGGTGATCGAGGTCGCCCGGTGCTGCGTCCGTCTCGTGCCAGGGTGAGGACGGCACCTCCTGCATGCCGCCGAGCAGTCCGCTCTCCGGCCGGCGGCGCAGCAGCACGGCGCCGTCGCCGCCGAGCAGAAAGAAGCAGGTGCCGCGCCGGGTGGGCTTGGTCTTTTTCGGCGTCTTGCGCGGCAGGTCCCCGGCCACGCCCGCGACACGGGCGGCGCAGGCGTCGGACCAGGGGCAGGTCAGGCATTTCGGGCTGCGCGGCGTGCAGACAGTGGCGCCGAGGTCCATGATCGCCTGAGCGTAGTCGCCGGGCCGGATGTCCGGCGTGATCTCCGCCGCCAGCCGCTTCAGCGCCGGCTTCGATCCCGGCAGCGGATCGCCGACCAGACGCAGGCGGGCGATCACCCGTTCGACATTGCCGTCAAGGATCGTCGCAGGCCGGTCGTAGGCGATGGCGGCGATGGCGGCCGCGGTATAGTCGCCGATCCCCGGCAGTGCCTTCAGGCCCGCCTCGCTGTCGGGAAAACGTCCGCCATACTGCGACGCGACGGCTACGGCGCAGCGATGCAGGTTGCGGGCGCGGGCATAGTAACCGAGACCGGCCCACGCGCTCAGCACCTGGTCCAGATCGGCCGCCGCCAGCGCCTCCACCGTCGGCCAGCGTTCGGTGAAACGCTGGAAATACGGGCCGACGGTCGCCACCGTGGTCTGCTGCAGCATGATCTCGCTGAGCCAGACCCGGTACGGATCCACCTCCTCGCCCGGCTCCGCGCGCCAGGGCAGGCGCCGGCGGTGGCGGTCGTACCAGGCGAGCAACCGGCCGGCGAGGAGCGGGGCGGGAATCTGTGCGGGGAATTCTGCGGCGACGGTCATCGCCGCAAAGATAGCGCGAGGGGGCGATCGCGCCATATAACACGTGACACTTCCGAGCAGCGGCAGGCGGCGACCGGCGGATGGCCGAGACGGCGAAGACTTCAGATCGAAAGGCACGGCGCGGAGGCATGCGGGCGCTGGCGGTTCTGTCGCCGGCCCTGACGGATCCGCTGTTCCGCCGGCGCGGCTTCGTCGAGGGGCGGATTCCCCGCGACTGGCCGCAGATCGTGGGCGCCACGCTCGCCCGGCATTGCGCGCCCGAGTCGCTCGACTTTCCCCGCGGGCGGCGCGACGGCGCGACGCTCCGGGTCGTCGCCCTGCCCGGCCGCGCCCTCGAGATCCAGCACCTCGCACCGCAGATCATCGAACGGGTCAACGGCCATTTCGGCTGGGCCGCCGTGGCGCGGCTGACGATCCGTCAGGGTCCGCTGCCGACGCCACCGAAGTCGACGCGGCCGAGCTTGCGCCCGCTCGCCGAGCGGGAGAAAACCGCGATCCGCCAGCGCGTGGAGCCGATCGGCGATCCTCAGCTCAGGGAACGGCTGGCGGCGCTCGGCGAGGCGCTGACCGCCCGTACACCCCCGAGCGACGGGGGCACGACCTAGGCGCCGACGGGAGGCGCCGGAAAATGGCCGCAATCGCGGCCTATTTGGGAATCTTGCCGGGGCATGTGGACTCGGCGTATTGTCATCAACATCTGGTGTCCGGGAGCATCACATGCAGCGCAGAACACTAAATCTTGGGATTCTTGGTCTGGCCGGCGCGGCCCTGGCCCCGTCGATGGCATACGCAGCGGAGGCCGTCGACCTGGAGGCTGCGACGGCGCCGCGGGTGCTCGGCGACCCGAACGCGCCGCTGACCATGATCGAGTACTCCTCGATGACCTGCCCGCATTGCGCATCGTTCCATGTCAACAGCTTCAAGCCGATCGTCGAGACCTATGTCGAGACCGGAAAGCTGAAGTTCGAGCTGCGCGATTTCCCGCTCGACCAGTACGCCCTGCGCGCCGCCGCGATGGCGCGGGCGATCGACGGCAAGCGCTACTTCGCCCTGGTCGACCTGATCTTCAAGCAGCAGTCGAGCTGGACCCGGTCGGGCAACCCCATCGACGCGCTGAAGAAGATCGGCCGCCTTGCCGGCATATCCGCCGACGTCGCCGACGCCCACATGACCGACAACGCCCTGCTCGATTCCATCCTCAACGGCCGGATCGCCGCCCAGAAGGACTACGACGTGAACTCGACCCCGACCTTCGTCGTCGGCGACGAGATCGTCCGCGGCGCCGAGCGGTTCGAGACCTTCCAGAAGGTGATCGACGGTCAGCTCGTCTGAGCCGGCCGTCCGTCGGAGACCCACCACGGTGCACTTCAGCAAGCTGCGTCTGACCGGTTTCAAGTCCTTCGTCGAACCGACGGAGCTGCACATCGAGGCAGGCCTGACCGGCGTGGTGGGACCGAACGGCTGCGGCAAGTCGAACCTGGTGGAAGCCCTGCGCTGGGTCATGGGCGAGACATCCGCCAAGCAGATGCGCGGCGGCGGCATGGACGACGTGATCTTCGGCGGAACCGAGCAGCGCCCGGCACGCAACATGGCCGAGGTCGGGCTGTTCGTCGCCAATGACGACCGCCGGGCCCCGGCCCAGTTCAACGACGCCGAAGAGCTCGAGGTCGTGCGCCGGATCGAGCGCGAGAAGGGGTCGCACTACCGGGTCAACGGCAAGGACGTGCGCGCCCGCGACGTCCAACTGCTGTTCGCCGATGCCGCGACCGGCGCGCGCTCGGCCGGGCTGGTCAGCCAGGGCAAGATCGGCAGCATCGTCCAGGCCAAGGCCTCGGACCGCCGCGCCCTGCTGGAGGAGGCGGCCAACATCCGCGGCCTCCACACCCGGCGTCACGAGGCCGAACTGCGGTTGCGGGCGGCGGAACAGAACCTGGAGCGGCTGGACGACGTGCTCAAGGCGCTGGAGGGACAGCGCGCGGCGCTGCGCCGCCAGGCCCGCCAGGCTCAGCGTTACCGCGACCTCAGCGAGCAGATCCGGCGCGCCGAGTCGATCGTCCTGCACGCCCGCTGGACCCAGACGATGGAGGAGCGGCGCAAGGCCGGTACGGCGCTCGCCGACGCCCGCGACCGCGTCACGACCGCGACCCAGGCGGCGGCGGCGGCCAGCGCCGCTCAGACGGACTCCGCCTCAAGTCTGCCGGGCCTGCGGGTGAGCGAGGCCGAGGCGTCGGCCGAACTGCAACGCCTGACCGTCGCGCGGGGCGAGCTGGACGCCGAGGAACGCCGGATCGCCACCGCCCGCAGCGAGGCGGAGACCCGGCTGCGCCAGATCGCGGACGACGTGGTCCGGGAGAAGGCGCTGGTGGACGAGGCCGCATCCGCCCTCGCCCGGCTGACCGAGGAGCGCGATGCCCTGGTCGCCGCCGGTGCGGGCGAGGCCGAGGCGCAGGAAGCCAGCGCCGCCGCCCTGGCCAAGGCCAACCGCGAGGCCGAGGAGGCCGAGGACGCGGTCCACAAGGCCACCGAGACCATCGCCGTCGCCGACGCCCGCCGTGCAGCACTCGAGCGCCAGGCCCGCCAGGCCGGGGAGCGTATCGCCCGCCTCGACCGCCAGCAGGCCGAACTGACCGCAAGGCGCGGCGACCTGGTCCGCCAGGCGGTGCCGGAGGCTGAGCGCGACGCCGCCCAGCAGGCGGTCGACACCGCCGCCGAAGCCGCGGAAACCGCAGAGGCGGCGGTGCCGCGGGCCCAGGAGGCGCGCGACGCCGGGCTGGAGGCCGAAAAGGCCGCCCGCGCCGCCGCCCGCGAGATCGAGGCCGCCGTCTCCGAACTCGAGACCGAGGCGACCGGCCTGCGCCGCCTGCTGATGCAGGGCAAGAGCGAGGCCGAACCGGTGGTCGACTCGGTCACGGTGGCGCCCGGCTACGAGACCGCGCTCGGCGCCGCCCTGGGCGACGATCTCGAAGCTCCGGCCCTGGATGACGGCGCCGATGTCGCGGCGACCGGTTGGCGTGCCGACGCGGACCGGAGCGCGGATGCGGGCGCGGCGGGCTGGCCGGCCGGGATCGAGCCGCTGGCACCGCATGTGACCGCCCCGGCCGCGCTCGGCGCCCGACTGGAACATATCGGCATCGCCGCCGACCCGGTCGCCGCCGCGGCCGCGCAGCCCGCCCTGCGCCCCGGTGCGCGGCTCGTCACCCGCGACGGCGGGATGTGGCGCTGGGACGGCTTCGTCCAGGCCCCCGGCAGCCCCAGCGCCGCCGCCATCCGCCTGGAGCGCCGCAACCGGCTGGCGGAGCTGGATCGCCAGCTCGCCACCCGACGCGGTGACCTCGACGTCGCCCGCTCCCGGTCGGAGCACGCCGCCACCCGTCTGGCCGAGGCGGAGGAGGCGGTCGAAGCGGCCCGCACCTCACGCAACGCCGCGTCCGACGCACTGTCCCGCGCCAAGGCCGCCGCCGCCGAGATCGAATCGCGGGTGGCCGCCGTCGACACCAAGCTGGCGGCGCTGGACGACGGGGCGGCCCGTCTCGCCGGCGAACGCGAGGAGGCGGCCGGCGCTCTGGCGCAGGCGTCGGAGGAACTGGCGGGGCTGCCGGACGTGGATGCGCTGCGCGCCGAGTCGGCCAGGCTGCGCGGCGCGCTGTCCGAACGTCGGGCCGAACTGGTGGAGGCCCGCACCGAACATGACCGCCTGGTCCGCGAGGCCGATTCCCGGCGCACCCGACTGTCTTCGACCGAGGGCGAGATCAGATCCTGGGGCGACCGGCGCGAGCGCGCCGCCACCCGGCTCGGCGACCTCGACGCCCGGCGCCAGGGGGAGGAGGCGGAGATCGCCCGGCTGTCGTCCCGCCCGGCGGAGATCGCCGAGGAGCGCGAGAAGGTCGTCGCCCTGATCGAGACGGCCGACACCAAGCGCCGACGCGCGGCCGACGCCCTCGTCTCCGCCGAGAGCCGACAGACCGAGCTCGACCGGGTGGCCAAGGAGGCGGACCGCGCCGCCGGCGAAGCCCGCGAGGGTCTGATCCGCGCCGAAGCCCAGCTCGAGCAGATCAACCAGTCCCTGAAGGTGGAGCGTGAGCGCATCCAGGAGCGGCTCGGCTGCACGCCCGACGCGATCCTGGCCAGCGCCGGAATCGACCCGCAGGAGGACCTGCCGGACGCGGCACAGACCCAGTCGCGACTCGATCGCCTTACCGGCGAGCGGGAGGCGCTGGGGCCGGTCAATCTGCGGGCCGAGACCGAGCTCGAGGAACTGAACGAACAGATCGAGGGCATGGAGCGCGAGCGCGACGACCTGGTCGGCGCGATTCAGCGGCTGCGCAGCGCCATCACCGCCCTGAACAAGGAGGGCCGCGAACGCCTGCTGGCCGCCTTCAACCAGGTCGACGGCCATTTCCAGACCCTGTTCCGCCGGCTGTTCGGCGGTGGCGAGGCGCACCTGAAGCTGACCGAGGCGGACGATCCGCTCGAGGCCGGGCTGGAGATCATGGCGAGCCCGCCGGGTAAGAAGATGCAGCACCTGTCGCTGCTGTCAGGCGGCGAACAGGCGCTGACGGCGGCCGCTCTGGTCTTCGCGGTGTTCCTGACCAACCCGTCGCCGATCTGCGTCCTGGACGAGGTGGATGCGCCGCTGGACGACACGAATGTCGACCGGTTCTGCTCGCTGCTGCAGGACATCGTGAAGGAAACCGGCACCCGTTTCCTGGTCATCACCCACCACCGGATGACCATGGCGCGCATGGACCGGCTGTTCGGCGTCACCATGGCGGAACGCGGCGTCAGCCAGCTCGTGTCCGTCGATCTGGCCCGCGCCGAGAGGCTGCGCGACGCCGGCTGAAGAGCGCGTCCAGATTTATTCATTGAATTCAGTCAGTTGCCGTTCTTTTCGCAGTGCGGCGCCAGCCTTGACACCCCTTAGGCCCCTGCGTATGGTGGCGCCGCTTCGCCGGGGGTCCGGCAAGCGCGGGATTCGTCGCGTTCTCGGACGCGTCCGGTTCCGGATCGAACCGCTTTCGGGGCCCGGTTCCACGGGTCTTACGGGGAATGGACGACAGAGACTCCCCGCCTTCGCTCGACAGCCTCGCCGACCGCGTGAAGCGGGCGCGGGGCACGGACAAGGCCAAGCGGAAGAATGATCTGGGTCCGGAACTTCCGGGGACGGCGATGGGGATCGCCTTCCGAGTGGGCGTCGAGCTTGTGGCCGGCGTCATGGTCGGGGCGGCGATCGGATACGGTCTCGATCAGTGGCTGGGGACGACGCCCTGGATGCTGATCGTGTTCTTCTTTCTCGGGGCCGGGGGCGGGATGATGAACGTCTTCCGCGCGGCCACCGGACAGAGCCTGACGGTGGGATACCGGAACGGCTCGCAGGAGTCGGAGCGATCGGACGGCGCGAAGCCGGACGGCGGTAGCAAAGAGGGGTAGCAGGTGGCGTCTCCGGTCGAACAGTTCACGATCAAGACCATTGGCCCGGAACTCCATGTCGCGGGCATGGACATCTCCTTCACCAACTCGGCCGCCTTCATGATTCTGGCGACGGTGGTGGTCGGCGTGTTCCTGACCCAGTCGATGAGCGGCCGGCACCTGGTGCCGACGCGGATCCAGTCGGTGGCGGAACTGTCCTACGAGTTCATCGCCAACATGGTGCGGGAGAACGTCGGCTCCGAGGGCCGGCCGTACTTCCCGTTCATTTTCACGCTGTTCATGTTCATCCTGGCCGGCAACCTGCTAGGCATGATCCCGTACAGCTACACCTTCACCAGCCAGATCATCGTGACCTTCGCCATGGCGATGACGGTGTTCGTCGGGGTGACGATCATCGCGCTGGTCAAGCACGGCACCCACTTCTTCAGCTTCTTCTTCCCGTCGGGCGCGCCGGTCTACATGGCACCGCTGCTGATCCCGATCGAGATCCTGTCCTACCTGTCGCGGCCGGTGAGCCTGTCGGTGCGACTGTTCGCCAACATGATGGCCGGCCACACCATGATGAAGGTGTTCGGCGGCTTCGTCGTGGCGCTGGGCATCGCCGGCGTGTTCCCGCTGGCGGTCCTGGTCGGCCTCACCGTCTTCGAGGTCCTCGTCGCGGTGCTGCAGGCCTACGTGTTCACGATCCTGACCTGCATCTATCTCCACGACGCGATCCATCTGCACTGATCGATCCGTCGCGAGACCTCAACCCAGCCTCAACCTCCCAACGAACGGAAGGATAGTCCCATGGAACTCGAAGCCGCCAAGATGATCGGAGCCGGTCTTGCCGTCATCGCCCTGATGGGCGTCGGTGTCGGTATCGGCAACATCTTCTCGACCCTGATCGCCTCGATCGCCCGCAACCCGGCGGCCCGCGGCGAAGTCTTCGGCATCGGCATTCTGGGCTTCGCGCTGACGGAAGCCGTCGCGCTGTTCGCGCTGCTGATCGCGTTCCTCATCCTGTTCACCTGATCCCGGTTCGGGTGCCGGCTGTCCGGCGGGCACCCTCGACCCCCGTCAGGAGGATGACGACATGATCGCCAACAGCGTGACCCGCTGGTCCAGGCGCATCGGTCTCGCCGCCGTCGCGGCGCTCGCGGCCGCCCCGTCCTGGGCGGCGGGAGCCGACCAAGGCGGCGGAGGCGGTGGCCTGCCGCAGCTCGACGCCACGACGTATCCGACCCAGATCTTCTGGCTGATCGTCAGCTTCGTCCTGCTCTACATCGTCATGTCGAAGATCGCGATTCCGCGCATCGCCGACGTGCTCGAGGAGCGCCAGGAACGGATCGAGGACGACATCGAGACCGCCGACCGCCTGCGCGGCGAGGCGGAAGCGGTGAAGGGCGAATACGAGAAGGCGGTGGCCGACGCCCGGTCCCAGGCCCATGACCTTGTCCGCAAGGCAGTGGACGAGATCGCCGCGGCCCATGCCAAGGCCGAGGCCGAGGCCGCCAAGAAGACGGCGGAGACCACCAAGGCCGCCGAGACCCGCATCGCCCAGCAGCGAACCGAAGCGCTCGCCAGCCTGAAGTCCGTCGCCAGCGAGGCCGCCGCCGAGGCGACCGCCAAGCTGACCGGCCTGAAGGTCGACGACAGCAAGGTCGGTGCCGCGGTCGACTCGGCCATGCAGGGAGGTGCGTGATGTTCGCCGATCCCACATTCTGGGTTGCCGTCTCCTTCGTCCTGTTCCTGATCATCGCGGTCTGGAAGGGCAAGGACGCCATCGTCAGCGGCCTCGACAAGCGGGCCGAGGAGATCAAGCGCAAGCTCGACGAGGCGCAGCAGCTTCGCGAGGAGGCCCAGGCGGCCAAGGCCGACTACCAGCGCCGCCAGCGCGACGCGCTGCAGGAAGCCGAGGCTATCCTGGAGCATGCCAAGACCGAGGCCGCGCGCATGCGCGAGGAGGCCGAGGTGAAGCTGGAGCAGGCTCTTGCCCGCCGCGAGCAGCTCGCGATGGAGAAGATCCAGGCGGCCGAGGCGAAGGCCCTGCAGGAGGTCCGCGCCCAGATGGTCGACCTGGCCGTCGCCGCCACCCGGCGCCTGATCGAGGACAACATGGACGACGCGACCCAGCGCAAGCTGGTCGCCGGTGCCATCGAGGAGATCCCGACCCGGCTGCAGTAGGCCCCGGTCGTCAACGGTTAGGAGATCGGCCCGGCCTCATCGCCGGGCCGTTTTTCATTTGGGCCACGGCCCGGCCCAAGCGACATCCCACGGTTCCGGCCCAAGCGACATCCCAGGCCCCCCGACCCAGGGACAGACCCAGGCTTCAGTCCGGGTCCGGCTTGGTCTTCCTGCCGTCGAACATGAGGCGCAGACGGGCGCGCTGGGCCTCGCGGATGTGGTGGCGCGCGGCCGCCTCGGCCCGCGGCTGATCCCGCGCCTCGATGGCGTCGAGGATCTCCTGATGCTCCTGGCGCGCGGTGTCGGAGCGGCCGGTCAGCGACAGGGTTGTCATGCCGAGCAGCGCCATGGCGTCGCTCAGCACGTTCAGGGTCTTCAGCAGATAGCGGTTATGGGCGGCGCGGTAGAGCGAGCCGTGGAACTGCCGATTGTGGCTTGCCAGCGCCCGGGGATCGCCGTCACCGGGATCGGCGGCGATCAGGTCGCGGAGCAGGGTGATCTCCGCTTCGGAGGCGTGACGCGCCGCGAGCCCGGCCGCCGTACCCTCCAGCACCTCGCGCATCTGATAGAGTTCCATCACCGCCTGGTGGTCGAGCTCGGCGATCACCATGCCGCGATAGGGCACGAAGGTCAGGAGGCCGTCGGCCTCGAGGCGGCGCAGAGCCTCGCGGACCGGCGTGCGGCTGACCTCCAGCCGCTTGGCCATCTCGATCTCGCGGATCCGCTCACCCGGTTTCAGTTCGCCGGCCTGGATCGCCTCGCGCAGGCGATGATAGGTCCACTCCCCCCGGGACTCGGTGTTGGCGCGCGCCGGCGTCCCCGACGTCTCGGCCTCGCCGTCGCTGCTCCGTCGGGCCATGACTATTCGGCGGCGCGGACTTGGCCGGAGGCGGCATCCGCCCCGGCGCTGCCGCCGGCAAGCTTGCCGAACACCGCTCCCGACATCAGCCCCGTCCCGCCCGGATAATTGAAGTAGAAGAGGCCGCCGACCAGTTCGCCGGCGGCGTAGAGGCCGGGTATCGGTTTCATGTCGACATCGACCACCTGGCCACGCTCATCGATCCGCAGGCCGCCAAAGGTGAAGGTGATGCCGCAGGTGACCTGATAGGCCTCGAAAGGACCCTGCTCGATCCGCACGGCCCAGTTCGACTTCGGCACCGACAGACCCTTGGTGCCGCGGCCGTCCTTGACGTTCGGGTTGAACTCGACATCGGTCTGGACCGCGTCGTTATAGGCCTTCACCTCGGCCAGGAACGCCTCGGGGTTCACACCTTCGAGCTTGCCGGCCAATTCCTCCAGCGTGTCGGCGGTGACCTTGGTGACCTGACGGATCCGGTATTCGTCGCGCTGCAGGTGGACGGTCTGCTGATCGAAGACCTGCCAGGCCATCTGGCCCGGCTGGTTCAGGATCACCCGCCCGTACTTGGCGTAGGTGTAGTTGCGGAAGTCCGCCCCCTCGTCGACGAAGCGCCTGCCGTCGGCGTTGACCATGATGGAGAACGGGTAGGAATGCTTCTGGAAGTTGTCGCCGACCGCGAGGTCGCCGAATTCCGGCGCGTTGAAATCCCAGCCGACCGCGTGGCCGCCGGACCAGTTGCCGTACGGGCAGGCGCCGATATCGAGCGCCATGCGGATGCCGTCGCCGGTGTTGAAGCGGGTTCCGCGCACCTTCGCCAGTTCCCAGCCCGGCCCCATGTAGCGGGTCCGCCACTCCGGGTTGGCCTCGAAACCGCCGCTGGCCAGCACGACCGACTTCGCGGCGATGGTCTCCACGCCGTTCGGCCCCTTGACCTTCACGCCGGTCACCTTGACGTCGTCGTATTCCAGCGACAGGGCCCGTGTCTCGTAGCGGATGTCGATGTCGTTCTTCGCGGCCGCCCCCCAAAGCGCCTCGACCAGCCCCGGGCCGCCGCCCCACGCCTCGACGGTCAGCCCGCCCCAGAACTTGAACCTGCCGTCGACCTTGAACGCCTGACGGCCCCAGATCGGCTGGAACCGCACACCCTTGCCCTTCATCCACATCAGGGTGTCGTAGGACGAGGTGATCAGGGTCTCGGCCAGGTCCGGGTTGCAGCGAAACTGCGTGACCCGGAACATGTCGTCGAAGAACTGGTCGGCGGTGTAGGTGCCGAAATCGGTGATCGCCACTTCCTCGTCGGTGATGTCCGGCATCAGGGCGCGCAGGTCGTCGACCCCGTTGTAGACCGTTCGGATGGCGCCGGCGGTGAACCGGGTGTTGCCGCCGCCCTCGTCCTCCGACGCGCGCTCCAGCACCAGGACCGAGGCCCCGTGCTCGCGCGCCGAGAGGGCGGCGCACAGCGCGGCGTTTCCCGCTCCGACGACGACAACATCCCATTCAGCCATAACTCACGCTCCCGATTCGACGACACTCTCTTTGTATACAATCCTAGGCGCGGGCCTGTCCAGCGCCGCAGGCCGCGCGGAGCGGCCAGCGGATATCGCGGAACGGACGCGACGGAGTCACGCCGACGAGCCGGCCGGCGGCAGGTCGGGGCCGCGCCCCGAGAGCGCGATCGCTTCAGATTGATACATCGGAAGCGTGAATCGCCCTCTACGCCATCAAAGGCAGCGCAGGTTCACACGATCGGATGTCTCCATCTGATCGTGTTTCGCTCTACCCGCCGAGGAACAGGCGCCCGACTTCCGGGTTCTCGAGTAACTGTTTGCCGGGGCCGGCCAGGGCCGTTTCGCCGGAGACCAGGACGTAGCCGAGATCGGCGAACTCGAGCCCCTTCTTGGCGTTCTGCTCGACCATGATGATGGTCTTGCCGTCGACCCGCTGCAGATCGTCGAGGATTTCGAACACCATGTCGATGAAGCGCGGCTCCAGACCGATCGACGGCTCGTCGACCAGCAGGACATCCGGTTCCATCACCAGGGCGCGGCTGATCTCCAGCAGACGCCGCTCGCCGCCGGACAGAACGCCGGCCGGCTTGCTGCGCCGGGCGGCGAGGCGGTCGTACTTGTCGAACACCCTCTCCGCCGCCGCCTTGGCCTCGGCCGGCTTGTCCTTGAGGAAGCCGCCCATCAGCAGGTTCTCCTCCACCGTCATCCCGGGGAAGACCGACTTGTCCTGCAGGATGTAGGCGATGCCGGCGCTGCGCAGCTTCTGCTGCGGGCTGAGGCGCGTGACGTCCTTGCCGCCGACCATGATGGTTCCGGAGAAGATGTTGGTGAAGCCGAAGATCGAGTGCAGCACCGTCGACTTGCCGGCACCGTTCGGCCCGATCAGGCATAGCGACTGACCCTTGCCGACCCTCAGGTTGAAGTCGTGCAGGATCTCCATCTTGCCGTAGCCGGCCCGCAGGTCGTTGATGGACACGAACGCCTCGCCCGAGCACATGGTGTCGAGTTCGGCGACGCTGGGCCCCTCCTCGGCGATGGCCTTGGCCTGTCTGACGACGTCGTCGACCGAGATGACGGTGGAGACGTCGCCGGAGCCGTAGCCGCGGGTGCGGGGATTGTTCTCGCTTCCGGTCTGCTCGCTCATCAGTGGGCTCCCAGATAGGCGTCGACCACGCGCGGATCGTTCTGCAAGTCGTCCGGCGCGCCGGTCGCCAGCAGCTCGCCATGGGCGAGACAGGAGATCTGCTCCGCCAGGTTCATGATGACGCGCATGTTGTGCTCGATGACGAAGAGCGTGACGCCGAGTTCCTCGTTCGCGCGCTTCAGGCGGTCGATCAGGCCGTTGATCAGCGTCGGGTTGATGCCCGCCGTCGGCTCGTCGAGAAGCAGCACCCTAGGCTTGTTCATCAGCGCCATGGCGAACTCCAGCAGCTTCTGCTGGCCGAAGCTCAGGTCGCCGGAGACCAGGAACCGCTTCTCGTAGAGCCCGACGAACTCCAGCAGCCGTTCCGCCTCCTCGACGATCTCGCCCTTGCCGCGGGTGGCGAAGATGTCGAACGGCGAGGAGTCCCGGTGGCTGACCGAGATCTGCATGTTGTCCATGCAGTTCATCTTCGAATAGATCCGGGTCTGCTGGAACGTCCGCAGCATGCCGAGCCGGGCGATGTCCGGAACCCGCAGCTTCGAGATCTCCTGACCCTGGAACCTGATGGACCCGGCATCGATCGGATGGTAGCCGACGATCGAGTTGAACAGGGTGGTCTTGCCGGAGCCGTTCGGTCCGATCAGGCCGGTGATCTTGCCGTCGGGCACGTCGATGGAGATGTCGGTGTTGGCATGGACGCCGCCGAACGACTTGTAGACGTTGCGGACCTCGATGACGTTGTTCGTTGCCTGGGCGCTCATTCCGCCGCCTCCCCGGCCGCCGGCCGCCCCGAACCGCCTCGGTCGACGGCCAGCCCGAAGGCCTGCGGCCACTTGTCCTGGGCCCAGCCGAGAATGCCCTGCTGGAAGTAGACGATGTTGATGATGATGATCGCGCCGAGCGCCACCCACTGCCAGCCGAGCAGGTGGGTCCAGGTGATCTCCTTGACGATGTGGAAGAGGACGGCGCCGAGCACCGGCCCCCACAGCGTGCCCTTGCCCCCGAGCAACGCCATGGCGACCATGAAGATGCCGAACGTGGCGGTCGGGAAAGCCACCTCGAGCGGCTCGATGAAGCCCGACATGTTGCCGAAGATGGCGCCGCCGATCCCCATGAAGAACGCGGCGAAGACCCAGGCCATCACCTTGTAGCGGGTGGCGTGGATGCCCATCGCGTCGGCCTTGTCCTCGTCGTCGCGGATCGCGTTGATGGCGAGGCCGAACTGGGTGGAGTAGAGCCAGCGCACGAACAGGTGCGTCGCCAGCGCCAGGACCGCCAGAAGAACGTAGAACATCTGCGCCCCGGCCGTGGCGGAGGCGCCGGGATAGACCGGCATGGAAATGCCGCCGCCGCCGCCGACATAGCCCCACCCGGCCACAAGCTCGGCGACCGCGACGGCGAGGCCGAGCGTGCCGATCGCGAAGTACGGCCCGCGCAGCCCCAGCATCGCCGGACCGATGATGACCGCGAACAACGCCGACGCGACACCGCCGGCGATCAGGCCGAGGAACAGGCCCGTGAAGTACTGGGCGTCTGTGAACTCGACCTTGATGGCGCCGAAGGCGGAGGTGTAGGCGGCGACGTCGCTGAACTGCGCGATCTGCACGACGGCGGAGGCGTACATGCCGATGCCGAAGAAGCAGACGTTGCCGAGCGAGTTGTAGCCCATCTGGCCGCCGGTGATGTCCCAGGTCACCGCCATCAGGACCATCAGCCACATCACGGCGATGGTCTGGATGTACTCCGGGAAGGCGAACGGCGCGATCACCCCGAAGGCGATCAGGCCGCCGTAGATCTTCAGGTCGAGGGATGTCGTGGATTTCATCGAACCACCTGACGCACACGGTAGAGCTGGACCAGCCGGTACATCAGCACCAGCACCAGCATGATGACGACGGCGGCGACCGCGAACTCGGCGCCGAACACAAAGCCGGCGACGTTCTCCCAGACCCCGAGGCCGAAGCCCGTCAGGATCACGCCCGGCAGGTTGCCGAGGCCGGCCGCCGTCACGATGATGAAGGCGCGGATCGAGTAGACGATCCCGTAGTAGGGCTGGATCACCCAGATCATCGCCACCAGCACCCCGGCCGCTCCGCAGATCGCGGAGTTCAGCGCGTAGGTGAAGGCGTAGACCTGGTCGGTGTCGATCCCGAGTACGCGGGCGGCGCGGGCATCCTGGGCGGTGGCCCGGATCGCCTGGCCCATGCGCGACTTTCTCATGAAGATCACGATGGCGAGCGCCAGCGCGCCGGCCAGCAGCAGACTGTAGAGCCGCACGTTCTGAATGATGATGAACGAGCCCACCTCGAAGTCTCCGAAGCCGGACTCGGCGACCTTGACCTCGGGTCCGTAGATCAGGTTCAGCACCTGCTGGATCAGCAGGCTGAGTCCGAAGGTGGCGAGCAGCGAGGTGAACATGTCGCGGTCGACCACCCGCCGGATGATCAGCACGTAGATCCCCCAGCCGAGCATGAACATCAGCACCAGCGCCGCCGGCAGGGCCACGATCGGGTGGTAGCCCCAGAGCGTGGCCTGGTAGGCGATGTAGCCGCCGAGGATGACCATGTCGCCCTGGGCCAGGTTCTTCACGTTCATCACGCCCCAGACCAGGGCGAGGCCGTAGGCGACCAGCGCGAACACCGCGCCGATGAAGAGACCCTGGATAATCAGGTCTACGCCCAGGATCGGCACCTGGGTCAGGAGATATAGGTTGTCGATCATGCTTGCGTCCCTCGTCCGCAGGCGGGGCGGGAGGTGGCGCCGACCCGCCGGGAGATCCCCGGTAACGACAGCGGCGGGAGAATCGGATTCTCCCGCCGCCGCGCGATCAGGTGTCGGTCAGTACTTGGGCTGACGCGGATGGCGCAGTTCGGCCGCCGCCCACTTGGACGGGGCGACCACCAGATACTCGCCGTCCTGGATCTGGCGGAGCACCATCGGCTTGGCGATGTTGTTGCCGGCCTCGGAGAACTTGATGCCGCCGTAGAACGTCGTCATGTCGGTCGCCGCCAGCGCGTCGCGCAGAGCGTCGGTGTCGAACGAGCTGGCCCGCTCGAAGGCGTCGGCCCAGACCATGACCGCCGCGGTCGCCTGCGCGGTCTGGTACGGCACGGTCTTGTACTCCGGATACGCCTTCTGGAAGTCGGAGTGATACTGCGCCGCCGTCCCCATCAGGTCGTCCTTGTAGGACAGGGTCTCGGACCACTGGGTCGGGCAGAGAATGCCCTCCATCGCGTCCGCGCCGAACTTGCCGACCACGTCCGCCGCCTCGCAGTGGGTCATCGCGATCATCGGCGTGTCGATCTTCATCTCCTGGATCTGACGACCGGCGGTCGCCGCCCCCTTGGAGTGACCGGAGACCAGGAGCAGATCCGGCTTCAGCGCCTTCACCTTGGTCAGGGTCGAGGTCATGTCGGACAGGTCGCGCGGCAGCTTGTCGTCGACGACGATGTTCATGCCGAACTTCTTGGCGTCGTCGACCACGCCGGCGCGCACGTCGAGCGAGAACGGATCGTTCTCGAACGCCATCGCGATCTTGACGTCGGACGCCTTCTTGCCCTGCTTCTCGGCAACCTCGGCGGCCAGTTCGATCGAGCTGGCGAGATACTGCTCCGACGTCGAGAGCACCGCGAACAGGTACCGGTAGCCCTGGGTGAACAGCGAGCGCGACGCGCCCTCGGCCTCGACCATCGGGATCTTGTACTTCTCGGTGACCGGCGCGATGGCCTTGGTCAGGCCGGAGCTGTACGGGCCGAGCATGTACTTGACGCCGTCCTGGTTGATCAGGCGCTCGGCCAGCTGGGCGCCGCGGGCCGGGGTCGATTCGTCGTCGTAGTAGACGATCTTCAGCTTGTAGCTCTTACCGTTGACCGTGACGCCGCCGGCGTCATTGATCTTGGAGACCGCGAACTCGTAGCCCTTCTGGGCGTGGATGCCGTTGGTCGCGTACTTGCCGGTCAGCGAGATCGCCGACCCGAGAATGATGGTGTCCCCTTCCACCTTGGCGTCCGCCGCGGTGGCGAGGCCCAATGCAGCGACGCCGACGACCGCAGCCGTCATCGTGCGCAGGTGCTTGCGCGTGAACTTCATGGAACAGCCTCCCTTAGCTTCGTTCCTTATGTCAGCCCGGGACCGTTGCTCGGCCCTCTGAACCCGACCGCCGATTTCTCCCGGCGGTAACCGGACAAAACACTAGGGAATAGCGCACGTCGTGAAAAGAGATTTTGCAATAACCCGTGAGATTGATCACCCAGTGGCGACCGATTGTTACTTTCTGTCCGATTCGCACGACTACGAAACGTCGCGGGTGCGCCCGCTCCGTCGCTGAGGCTAAGCTCGCGCCATGCACGTCCGAACATCGATCATCCACGGAGGCGACCCGGCCCCATCCGTGATACCGCCCCTCGCCGTCGTCGCCGCGCCGGCCGCCATGCTGATGACCACCGTGCTCATGGCCACCCTGCTGATAGGCGCCCTGCTGATAGGAACTGGCTCGGCCGTCGCCCGCGAGGTCCGGGTGGCCGCCGCCGCCAACGTCACCGAGGCGGCGCGGGAGATCGGTGCCGGCTTCGACGCACTCAGCGGTCACCGGGCGGTGTTCAGTTTCGCCTCGACCGGCCAGTTGTTCACCCAGATCGCCCAGGGGGCGCCATTCGACGTCTTCCTCGCCGCCGACCGCGAACGGCCGGCGCGCGCTGTAGCGTCCGGTTTGGCCGTCGCCGGCAGCCGCTTCACCTACGCCCGCGGCCGGCTCGCCCTCTACAGCCGCGACGACGACCGGGTCACCGGACCGCGCACACTGCGCGCCGGCGGGTTCACCCGGCTGGCGCTGGCCAACCCCGACACCGCGCCCTACGGCGCCGCCGCCATTCAGGTGCTCTCGGCGCTCGACCTGCTGGACGGGGTGCGCGACCGCCTGGTCCGCGGCGCCAGCATCGCCCAGACCTATCAGTTCGTGGCCACCGGCAATGCCGAACTCGGATTCGTCGCCGCCGCGCAGATCGCCGGGCACGGGGCGGGCTCGCGCTGGATGGTCCCGCAGACCCTGCACGACCCGATCGAGCAGGACGCCGTGCTTCTCGCCCTCGGCGCCGACAACCCGGCGGCCACCGCCTTCCTCGCCTACCTGCGCGGGCCGGAGGCGGCCGCCGTGCTGACGCGCTTCGGCTACGGCCCGGGCGACTGACGGAGCGAGCGCGATGCCGGACCTGGCCGAACTCTGGTCGCCGATCCGGCTGACCCTGATGCTGGCAGCAACGACCACCGTCGTCCTGCTGTTCGTGGCCACGCCCGTCGCCTGGTGGCTGGCGCGCTCGCCGGCCCGCTGGAAGGAGGCGGTGGCGGCGGTCGTCGCCCTGCCCCTGGTGCTGCCGCCGACGGTCCTCGGCTTCTATCTGCTCATGCTGCTGGGACCCGACGGGCCGGGCGGCTGGATCGCCGGGCTCGGCGGCGCGCGATCGCTCGCCTTCACCTTCACCGGCCTGGTCATCGGCTCGGTCGTCTACTCCCTGCCCTTCGTGGTGCAGCCGATCCGCAACGCCTTCGAGGCGATGGGCGAACGTCCACTCGAGGCGGCGGCGACGCTGCGGGCGGGGCCGTGGGACGCGTTCTGGACGGTCGCCGTCCCTCTGGCCCGGCGCGGCTTCCTGACCGGGGCCGTTCTCGGCTTCGCCCACACCATGGGCGAGTTCGGCGTGATCCTGATGATCGGCGGCAACATCCCGGGCGAGACGCGGGTGCTGTCGGTGGCGATCTACGACTACGTCGAGACCCTGCGCTGGGCCGAGGCGCACCTGCTCGCCGGCGGCATGGTGGTCTTCGCCTTCGCCGTGATCCTGACGATGCTGGTGCTGGAGAAGCGCATCGGCCGGAGTGGCGAATGAGGTGGGGCGCACCATGACCGGCGGTTCCGACCTGCAGGCCCGGTTCGCCGGGCGGCTCGATCCCGGTGCCGGGGGGTTTGCTCTCGACGTCGCCTTCTCGGCGCCGATGCACGGCATCACCGCCCTGTTCGGCCCGTCGGGCTCCGGCAAGACCAGCGTGCTGCGGGCGATCGCCGGACTGGCGCGGATCCCGGGGCGTCTCTCGGTTGCCGGTCAGGTCTGGCAGGACGGCGACGCCGGGACGTTCCTGCCCCCCCATCGGCGTCCGATCGGCTACGTCTTCCAGGAAGCGAGCCTGTTCCCCCACCTCTCGGTCCGATCGAACCTGCTCTACGGCGCCCGGCGGGCCGGCGGGCCGGCGGCTTCGGCGGCCGAGGCGATCGGCTTCGACGAGGCGGTCGACCTGCTCGGTCTGGAGCGTCTGCTCGAGCGGGCACCGGATCGGCTGTCGGGCGGCGAGCGTCAGCGGGTGGCGGTCGGTCGCGCCCTGCTGTCCCGTCCGCGGCTGCTCCTCATGGACGAGCCGCTCTCCGCGCTCGACGACGCCTCCCGCGGCGAGATTCTGTCCACGTTCGAGCGGCTGCACGCCGCCCTGTCGATACCGGTTCTCTACGTCAGCCACGACCTGGCCGAGGTGGCGCGGCTGGCCGACCGGATGGTCGTGCTGTCGGCCGGCCGCGTCGTCGCCGAGGGGGCGATGGCGCAGATCATGGAGCGTCTCGACCTGGAGCCGGCGACCGGGCGGTTCGAGGCCGGCGTGGTCCTGACCGCGACGGTCACCGGCCACGACCCGACCTACCACCTCACCCGGCTCGATCTGGCGGGCCAGCCGGTCTCGATTCCGCGGGTCGCCGTGGAACCGGGGGATCGGGCCCGGCTGCGCATCCGCGCCCGCGACGTCGCCCTGGCGACCCGCCCGCCCGAGGGGATCAGCATCCGCAACCGGCTGGACGGCCGGGTCGTCGAGATCGCCCTGCGCGACGGCACGCCCTATGCCGAGATCCTGGTGGAAATCGGCGACGGCGCGGCCCAGGCGGCACGGCTGCGCGCCCGGGTGACCCGCGAAGCGGTCGAGGATCTGGCGCTCGCCGCCGGGACACGGGTCTACGCGCTGGTGAAGACCATCTCGTTCGACGGGCGGTAGCCGAGACCCCGCGCGGATGCCGCGCCGCAAAGCGTTTCCAACGGAGCCGATCCCGCCTTAGGATCGCCGCCCGACGAGACCACGCCCACCCACGGAACGCCACGATGCCCCAGTCCATCCTGCTGATCGAACCGGATTTCGGCCGGGCCGCCCAGTTCCAGGCCGTCGTCGCCAACCGCAGCCGCCAGGTCACCGTGGCCCCCGGCATCGACGAGGCGCTGCTCATCGTGACCACGGCCCCGCCCGACGTCATCGTGATCTCGCCGCCACCCAAGGAAAAGACCCCGGCCAACGCCAAGGCCGGACGCCAGCCGCCCCAGGGCATCGCGACGGTCAAGCGCCTGCGCACGGTCGAGCGATTTTCCGGACCGGTCCTGGTTCTGACCGACAGCACGGCGCGGGACGACCAACTGGATTTCTACAAGGCCGGCGCCGACGACCTCTGCCCGCGGTGGAGCGGGCTCGGTTACATGCTCGAGCGACTGTCCTTCTGGTTCGAGAACACCACCAACAGCCTCAAGGCCTTCGAGCGGCGCAAGGAAGCGATCGATGCGCTTCTCGACAGAAAGGCGCCCGGCTGACTTTTGATTGACGCCTCTCGGGAACGGCTCCCACGTCCGCCGGCCGGTACCCTTTACCGCCATCCGATGATTGACTCCGGGCCACGGCGGACGACCTCAGAGAGCGACGCCGGATCGCGGGAGCAGGGAAAGGACGGGCATGTCGGGACCACTGGAGGGAATTCGCATCGTCGATCTGACCAACGTGGTCTCGGGTCCGCTCGCGACCATGGTCCTGGCCGACCAGGGCGCCGAGGTCATCAAGATCGAGCATCCGGCGGGCGGCGACTTCACCCGCGCCATGAACAACCGGCGGGGCGGCTTCTCCGCGTCCTTTCTCAACAACAACCGCTCCAAGCGGTCGGTCGCCCTCGACCTCAAGGACCCTCGGGGTGTCGAGGCGGTCCTGCGCCTGGCCGCGACCGCCGACGCCTTCGTTCAGAACTTCCGGCCCGGCGTGACCGAGCGCATGGGGCTCGGCGAAGCGGCGGTTCGGGCCGCCAATCCGTCGATCGTCTACTGCTCGATCAGCGGTTTCGGCGAAGCCGGCCCCTATGCCGACAAGCCGGTCTACGATCCCCTGGTCCAGGCGCTGTCGGGCCTGACCTCGATCCAGGGCGGCTCCGACGCGGCGCGACCGCGCCTGGTGCGCACCATCATCCCGGACAAGCTCACGGGCTACACCTCGGCCCAGGCGATCACGGCCGCCCTGCTGAAACGGGAGCGCACCGGCGAGGGCCAGCACGTGAAGGTCTCGATGCTCGACAGCGTGATCGATTTCCTCTGGCACTCCGACATGGGCAGCCAGACCTTCGTCGGCGACGAGCTGCCGCAGGAGAAGGCGGCGAGCTTCATCGACCTGATCTACGAGACGACCGACGGCTACATCACCGTGGCGGTCAACACCGACAGGCAGTGGCAGGCGCTGACGCGCGCGCTGGAGCGGCCGGAATGGCTCGAAGACCCGCGCTTCGCCACTCCCGCGCTGCGGCATGAACACATCGACGACCGCCTGACCCTGACCCAGAGCGTGCTGAAGACCGCGAGTTCGTCGCACTGGCTGGAACGCCTTGAGGCCCACGACGTGCCGTGCGCGCCGGTGCTGACCCGAAGCGCGATGATCGAACACCCGCAGATCGCCGCCAGCGGGGTTGTCGTCGAGCTCGACCATCCCGAGGCCGGTCGGCTGCGCCAGGCCCGTCCCGCCGCCACCTTCTCGGTCACCGCGCCGGACCTGTCGCACGGGGCGCCGGGTCTCGGGGCCGACACCGACGCGATGCTCGCCTCCGCCGGGTTCACGGAGGACGAGATCGCCGCCCTTCGCGCCGACGGTGTCGCCGGGGCACATGCGGAGCACGCGGCATGATCGACTTCTACTATTGGCCGACGCCGAACGGCTGGAAGGTCGCGATCCTGCTCGAGGAGCTCGGGGTCGACTACAACCTGATCCCGCTGAACATCTCCAAGGGCGACCAGTTCCGGCCAGAGTTCCTGGCGATCAGCCCGAACAACCGCATGCCGGCGATCGTCGACCGCGACGTCGACGGCGAACCGGTCCCCATCTTCGAATCCGGCGCCATCCTCTACTACCTTGCCCGCAAGACCGGGCGGTTCATGCCGAGCGATCCGCGCGGCGAGAAGGATGTGCTGGAGTGGCTGTTCTGGCAGACCGGCAATCAGGGGCCGATGGGCGGACAGCTCAGTCATTTCGTGAACTACGCGCCCGAGGACGTGCCCTACGCCAAGACCCGCTACCTGAACGAGTACGACCGCTGCCTCGCCGTACTGGAGCGCCGATTGGAGGGGCGGGAGTGGATCGTCGGCGACAGCTACACGATCGCCGACATGATCTGCTGGCCCTGGGTCCTCATCGCCAAGCCGCTCGGCGCGTCGCTGGAATCGTATCCCAACGTCGCCCGCTGGCGCGCGCGGGTTAAGGAGCGCCCGGCCGTGCAGCGCGCCGTCGATCTCGGCAAGGAGTTCCGCCGTTCCGCCCCACCGACCGACGAGGAGCGTCGTATCCTGTTCACCCAGAGCGGGGCGAGCGTGACGCGCTGATGCCCGAAGGCCACGGCAGGCGCCGGACGGTCGCTGCCGACCGGTGGGATCGCGCCCCGGAAGCCTTGTTGGTGCATTCGGAATGTTACAGTAATGTGGCCGCCACCTGTTCCGTCATCTACCCGACCGATGGAGTCGACGATGCTCACCACCCTGCGCACTCTGCTGTTCGCGATCGTGGCCGTGGCCGCGCTCGCCGGGCCGGCGACCGCCGAGCCGCTGAAACTGGTCATCCTGCACCTGAACGACTGGGATAACATGGAGAGCGCCGGCAAGGTCGCCACCGTGATCTCCGAGGAGAAGACAGCGGCGACGGCCGACGGCGCCGTCGCCCTGGTCACCTTCGGTGGCGACATGATCTCGCCCTCGCTGATGAGCGGCATCGACAAGGGCGCGCACATGATCGAATTGGCCGAGCAGGTCGGCATCCAGTACGCCACGCTCGGCAACCACGAGTTCGACCTCGGCGACGACGTGTTGAAGGCGCGGGTGGCCGAGTCGGACTTCGCCTGGATCTCCAGCAACGTCACCCTGGACGGCGGCGCGTTCCCGGGTGTCGGCGGCCCGCAGATCGTCGAGATCGACGGCTACAAGATCGGCATGATCGGCCTGACGACGCCGGACACCACCTTCCTGGCCAGCCCGGGTCCCGGCGTAAAGTTCGAGGACTACGTCAGCGCCGCCGGTCGCGACGTGGCCGCCCTGAAGGAACAGGGCGCCGACTTCATCATCGCGCTGAGCCACGGCGGCGAGGGTCTCGACCGCGAGCTGGTCCGCCTGGTCAAGGACGTCGATCTGGTGCTGGGCGGCCACGACGAGGTGGCGCGCGTCTACTATGACGGCCGTGACATGCTGGTGGGCGCGGGCGCGGTGGGCGAGTTCGTCGCCAAGACCACCATCACGATCGACAAGGTCGAGAAGCGCGGCAAGCTGCGCGTGGTGTGGTCCCCGACCTTCGACCTCATCGCCACGGCCGGCGCCACGCCCGATCCGAAGGTTCAGGAGCAGGTCGACGCTTATGAGGCCGCCCTCGACGCGGGTCTGGGTCAGGTCATCGGCAAGACCGATGTGGATCTCGACACACGGCGCGCCTCGATCCGCTCCATGGAGACCGCCTTCGGCAACCTCGTGGCCGACGCCAGCCGGACGGCGACCGGCTCGGATGTCGGACTGGCGAACGGCGGCGGCATCCGCGGCGACACCGTCTACCCGGCGGGCACGGAACTGACCCGCAAGACCATCCTGACCGAACTGCCGTTCGGCAATGCCACCGTCAAGCTCGAGGTCACCGGGGCGATCCTGCGGGAGGCGCTGGAACACGGAGTCAGCGGCGTCGAGGACGGCCAGGGCCGGTTCCCGCAGGTCTCCGGCCTCAGCTTCACCTTCGACGCCTCGAAGCCGGTCGGCGAGCGGGTGGTCGACGTGACGGTCGGCGGCGCGCCGCTGGACGACGCCGCCACCTACACGCTGGCCACCAACGACTATGTCGGCGGCGGGGGCGACGGCTACGGCATGCTGCGCCAGGCCAAGGTGCTGATCGACGGGATTTCCGGCGGCCTGCTGGCGGGACAGGTGATCGACTACGTCCAGGCCAAGGGAACGATCGCCACGGCGGCCGAGGGCCGGATCAAGCGCCTCGACTGACCCGATCCAGAGCAAATCACGATCAGATGGAAACATCCGATCGTATGAATTTGCTCTATCTTCAATGGGTTAGAGGGCGATCCACGGTTCAGATCGATTCGATCTGAACCGATCGCACTCTACAGACACCATGCAGCGGCCCGCGTCCTCGGATGCGGGCCGTTCCGTTTACGGCGTCGGCGTCAGCACGAAATCCGTCTCGACCGTCCAGAACGGGTTCGCGACACCGAACTCCGCCGCCCGCGCCGGATCGTCGTTGTGGGCGAACTCGCGGATCAGGCTCTGCTTCACTCCGAACACCGCGTCGCTGTCCAGATATGGATCGTCATGCACGAAGATGTGGGTGGTGACGGTCTCGAAACCGGGGGCGGAGACGATGTAGTGCAGGTGCGCCGGGCGGATGTTGCCGCGCCCGAGACCGTGCAGCATCCGTCCGACCGGCCCGTCATCGGGGATTCCGTAGTAGACCGGCTTGACCGCCCGGTAGGAGAACCGCCCGTCCGCCCCGGTGCGAAAGACGCCGCGCAGGTTGTGCTCCGGCTGCACCCCGGGCTGCTGCACGTCGTAGAAGCCGTCATGGCTGGTCTGCCAGGTATCGACGACCGCGCCCTCGACCGGGCGACCGTCGACGTCGACCACGCGGCCCGACACCACCAGCGGTTCGCCCTTGCCGTCCCGCGAGATGGTGTCGCCGATCTCGAGATCCGGCGCGCCTTCCACGTGGAACGGGCCGAGGACCGTGTTCTCGGTGGCGCCGCTCGGCCGTCGGGTGTTGATGGCGTCGACCAGCATCGAGACCCCGAGCACATCCGACAGCAGAATGTATTCCTGACGCCGGTCGTCGCACATCTGCCCGGTCTCGGTCAGGAACCGGATCGCCGACATCCACTCCTCGTAGCTCGGTTCCACCTCCTTCACCACCGCGTGCAGGTGGGTAATGACCGAGCGCATCACCTCGGCCAGGCGCGGATCTTCGGGCGACACCATCCGGGCAATCACCGTCTCCGCCGAGGTCTCCTCGGTGAAGTACGGAACTCGCTGATCGCTGCTCGTCATGCATCGCCTCCCCGGCCGGCCAATCTCCGGGGCAGGATAGAGGCGATCCGGCGCGCGGTAAAACGCCGCGCCGGCTCAGCGCAACTGGAACTGGACGGGCACGACCAACTCCAGCCGCGCCTGGGTCATGTCGGGCGGAAGGGCCGGCAGCGGCTCGGCCCGGCGGATCATCTCCTCGACCTCGCGGTCGAGCAGACGATGGCCGGAGCTGCGGTCGATCCGATGCTCCAGAACCCGACCGGCGCGATCCATGACGAAGTAGAGCCAGACGACGCCCTCCTGACGTCGGCTGCGCGCCCTGCGCGGGTACTCCTTGTGATCCTCGAGCCAGGCCTGGAGGATCGAAACATAGTCGACCGACACGCCGGGGCGGCCGCCGCCGCTCGACGCCTGTGCGCTCCCCGATTGCTGCGCCTGGCCGACACCGCTGCGGCCGGCCGCACCGCTGGACTGGGCGGGGGCCGGGCGGCTGGTATCGGCGGCCGGCGCCTCGACCGCGGCGGCGGCCTGACGGACGGCAGGCGCGGGCTCAACCTCGGTCTTTTCCGGAACCGGCGGCCGCGGCCGCGCCACCGGCAGGGGCGGCGCGTCGACCGGCGGGGTCTCGGGAGTCACGCGGGCCGGAGTCACCCGGGCGACGGTCATCGGCTTCGGCGGTGCCGGCGTCACCTCGACGGGCGGGGCAACCGGTTCGACCGGAGCGGGCGCCACGTCGGCACGCGCGACCTCCACGGGTCTGGGCGGCGCGACCGGCTCCGTCTTTTCCGGCGGTGCGATCGCCACAACCTCGTCCACCGGTTCGACACGCTCGGCCGGTTCGATGGCGAGGTCCGTCGGCGCGACCTCCGGCGGCGTCTCGGCGAGGGCTTCGGGGATTTCGGTCTCCGCCGACACCGGCGGGGGGGCCTCGGCGACCTCGACGGCATCGGGCCTGTCTCGCTCGATCGGCGTCGGCGGCACCGTTTCCGCGACCGGGGCGTCGGGCGGCGTCTCCTCGCGTTCGGCGGTGTCCGGCGGCGTCACGTCCGGCTCCGCGCTCGGCGCGGCGGCAGGGTCGACGGCGTCGGCGGTGTCGATCTCGCTGACCACATCGGCCTGGCTGCCGGGGGCGCCGCCGGACGGTCCGAGCGACACCTGGATCCCACCGGAACCGGAGCCGGCCGCTCCCTTCGGCGGCGGCTCCAGGGCCATGGCGATGGCGGCGGCCACATGGATCACGGCGGCCACGCCGATCGCCAGGCCCATGTGATGCGACCGGATCCGCATCACCCACCCCCGGCCGGTGCGGGAACGGTGAGAAGCTGAAGCGTCTCGATGCCCGCCGCCCGCAGCAGTTCCATGATCGCGACGACGCGGACCGCCTCGACCCCGCCATCGGCCTTCAGGCGGACCGCCGCCGGCACGCCCTCCCCGACCTGCGCGGCGACGGCCGCCGTCAGCGCCGACTCCTCAAGCTCCTCACCGTTGAGGGCGAGGCGGCCGTCGGCGCCGACCTGAACCAGAAGCTGCTCGATCTCGACCTTGCCGGCACCGGCCGATCGCGGCGGATCGATCTTGAACGGATCGCTCGCCGACAGGCGGCCCGCCAACATGAAGAAGATCAGCAGAAGGAAGACGACGTTGATCAGCGGCAGGATCCGGTCGTCCTCGTTCCTCGGCCTCTGTCGCGCGAACCGCATGGGGCCTCCTACCGGGCGCCCGCGCGCACGAAGGAGAGATCGCTCACGCCGATCGCCGACAGGCGGTCGAGCACGTCGACCGTCGCCTGCAGAGCAACGCCGTCGGCCGGCTTGATCAGGACGCGCTGATCCGGCGCCTCCTTCAGGCGCGCACCGATCCGGCGCTCGACCTCCGCCATCGGCAGCACATGGCCGCCGAGCCTGAGGCCGTCCTCGCGGATCTCAAGCAGCATGGCGCCGGTCATGGCAGACCCGGCTCCGGCCGAGGCCGGTGGGGCGAGGTCGATCGACCGCCAGTCCAGGAAGCTCGATGCGAGCATGAAGAACACCAGGAGAATGAACACCACGTCGATCAGTGGTGTCAGGCTTATGACCGCCCGGCGTCGCCGCCCGCTACTCGCCAGCAGTTGCGGCGGCGCCCAGGCGTCCGGCTCGGGGCTCGTATGCATGGCTGTCGCTTTCTCCGACCCCGATGGAGAGGTCCTGGGTGAAGACGCCCGTGATGGCGCTGTCCATGTCGTGGGCGACCCGCTCGACGACCCGCTCCAGCCAGTTCAGGGCCGCCACCGCCGGGATCGCCACCGCCAGGCCGACGGCGGTGGTCAGCAGCGCCTCCCAGATCCCGCCGGAGAGTACCGACGGATCGACCTGGTTGCCCGCCGCCTCAAGCTGCTGAAACGCCCCGATCATTCCGAGCACGGTGCCGAACAGGCCGAGCAGCGGCGCCAGGGAGGCGATCACCTCCAGGGGCCGCAGATAGCCGCGCAGTTCCTCCAGCATGTCGCCGCCGAACCGGACCACCTCCTCGCGGACCTTGGTCTCGGGCAGGCCGCGCTGGCTGCCGAGGATCGCCCGGGCGACGGCCTGGGCCACCGGGTTGCGGGAACTCCGCACCGCCGCCAGCGCCTCCTGCGGCCGGCCGGCGCGCACCAGTGTCAATGCCAGCCGCACCCGGTCGCGTTCTCCGAGCCGCGCGGCATGAAACTGCCAGAACTTGACCAGGACGATGGCCAGCGTGACCACCGACATCGCAATAAGGACCAGCACGACCGGCCCGCCGGCGGCGAGCATCGCGGATATCTCGTCCAGGGTCTCGGGGGCTATCATACCGGCGCTCCGGGCCAGTCCCCGGGCCATCCCCCGGGCCATCCCCCGGGCCATCCCCCGGGCCATCCCCCGGGCCATCCACGGCATATCGCGCACTCGACACGGCGCATGCGGGCAACTCCCTCGAACTCGGCGGATCAGCTGGCGCGGACTTTATTGCGAGCGACTCGCAATCGCAAGCGCAAGATTTCCGCAGACGCGCCGATCGTCCGGCGGACCGGCAATGGTTCGGCGAGCGTAACGCGGCAGACCGCACCGGATACGAAAGTAGCACGCCCATTCCGCGCGCGCGGTATTAAGCTTGCCGATCGCGCGCCGGGCATGGACCTCGACGGCACCTTGAGCCAGGGTGCGCGGGACATGCCCGCCGGCTCGGACGACCCGATGCGGAAAAGACAGTGGCAGAAAGCCCAGGGCGGCAGGGCGGGAGGAACGAATGGTACTGGCATCGCGAAGACTGGTTTCGGCACCTGGAACCGCGCTGGCCGAACCCGGGAATGCGGTCGGCCGCCCGGAGCGCCGAGGGAACACCGAGGCATGAACAGACCCGCCCGCCTGACGAGCCTGCAGCGTGTCGCCGGCGCCGCGTTCCTGCCGGCCTATTCACCCTCCGAGCACGGACACGGGATCGTCCATCTCGGCGTCGGTGCGTTCTACAAGGCGCACGGGGCCGCCTACACGGACACGGCGCTGGCCGAGGCCGGGGGAGACTGGCGGGTCGTCGGTGTCAGCCTGCGCGGTACCGCCGCGGCCGATGCCCTCAACTCGCAGACCGGGCTCTACACCCTTGTCGAACGCGGTCCAGGCGGCGAACGCGGGCGGATCATCGCCGCGATCGACCGGGTCATCGCCGCGACCCGGGACCGCGCTGGCGTGCTGGACGTACTCAGCGACCCGGGCACGCGGATCGTCAGTCTGACCGTGACAGAGAAGGCCTACGGCATCGACCGACGGGCCGGCACCGTCGACCCGAGCCACGCCGCCATCGCCGGCGATCTGAACGATCCGCGCGCTCCGATCGGTGCGGTCGGACTCATCGTCGAAGGTCTGCGACGTCGCCGCGCCGCCGGCCTGCGACCGTTCACGGTCCTGTGCTGCGACAACCTGCCGGACAATGGCGGGTTGCTGCGGACCGGCGTCCTCGACTTCGCCGGTCGGATCGATCCGGACCTACAGGGCTGGATCGCCGACGAGGGCCGGTTTCCGGCCACCATGGTCGACCGCATCACCCCGTCCTCGACCGACGCCACCCTGGCGGCCGCCGAGGAATTGACGGGATGCCGGGACCTGGCGGCCGTGGAGACCGAACCGTTCACCCAATGGGTCATCGAAGACCGGTTCGCCGACGGACGTCCGGCCTGGGAGACCGGCGGGGCGCTGTTCGTCGAGAACGTGGCGCCGTTCGAACGCATGAAGCTGCGGATGCTCAACGGCGCCCACTCGATGCTCGCCTATGCCGGCTTCCTGAGCGGGTTCGCCTATGTCCGCGACGTCATGGCGGACGGTCCGCTGGCCACGCTGGTCGCCAGGCACATGACCGCCGCCGCCGCCACCCTCGAGCCGCTCACGGGTATCGACCTCGAGGACTATGCCGCCGAACTGGCCGACCGGTTCCGCAACCCGGCGATCGCGCACGAGACCTATCAGATCGCCATGGACGGTACCGAGAAGCTGCCGCAGCGCCTGCTGGAACCGGCGGTCCACGCCCTCGACCACGGTCAGGACATCCGGCCGTTCGCCTTCGCGGTCGCCGCCTGGATGCGCTATGCGCTCGGGCGCAGGGACGACGGGTCGACCTACGCCCTGCGCGACCCGCGCGAGGCCGCGATCGCTGCGGCCGTCTCCGGGGCCGGCGGTGCCGAAGCACTCTCCGGCGCCCTGCATGGGCTTGTCGGACTGTTCCCCGCGAAGCTGACGGAGAACCCGCAATGGCGGGCCGCCGTCGAGGCGGCGCTGGGACGAATGCTGGATGAGGGCATGGCCGCGGCCGTCGCCGCCGAGACACGCATCCCGTGATGCGGCCGTCACCGGCGTCGCCATAGAGCCGACACCGCCCCATTCTTCTCCGCGAAAAAACAACGACTTATCCGACACGGCCTGCGTGACTGTCGGTTTTTGGCTTGTTGTGTCGCAAATAGAACATTACAGATGTGCCAGGTCGAGCGGCGGCTACCGCCGGATATGGCCGCGACCGACGCTCCTGTCGGTCGGATCAAGATCAAGAACGCGCGGACAACGCGCCCGCAGACACCCGAACCGTCGTGACGTCGGTCCGCGCGGCAATCGCCGACGCGCCGGCCATCCGCGACCGGACGATGAAACCGAGCCGCCGTCCGCGCGGGATGGCGGCGCCGATCCCGTGCCCGGTACGCCACAGGTCCTGCCGGACGTCACGGCCGACACAACCGACCGGAGGCCCCATGGAACAGACCGCAAACGCCGAGCTGGAACTGGACGCACAGGCATACGGCGAGAACCCGCTGGAAAACCGCGACACCGATCTCTATCGCGGCGAGTACATCATGTCCTTCGTCGAGAAGTGGGACGAACTGATCGACTGGACGGCGCGCGCCGAGAGCGAGGGCCAGTTCTTCATCGACGTGCTGCGCGCCCGCGGAAAGGACACGGTTCTCGACGTCGCCTGCGGGACGGGCTTCCACTCCGTCCGCCTGCAGGAGGCGGGTTTCAACGTGACCTCGGCGGACGGGTCGGCCGCGATGCTGTCGAAGGCGTTCAGCAACGCGCAGTCGCGGGGTCTGATCCTGAAGACGGTTCAGGCCGATTGGCGGTGGCTCAATCGCGACATCCAGGGCAAGTACGACGCGATCATCTGCCTCGGCAACTCCTTCACCCACCTGCATGCGGAGGCCGACCGCCGGCGCGCCCTCGCCGAATTCTACGCCGCGCTGAAGCATGACGGCATTCTGATCCTCGACCAGCGCAACTACGACGCCATCCTCGACGAGGGATTCAGCACCAAGCACAAGTACTACTACGCCGGCGAGAAGGTCACCGCCGAGCCGGAGCACATCGACGACGGCCTCGTGCGCTTCAAGTACAGCTTCCCGGACGGCGCGGAGTACACGCTGAACCTCTGCCCGATCCGCAAGGCCTACGTCCGTCGTCTGCTGTCGGAGGCGGGGTTCCAGCGGGTTCGCACCTATGGCGACTTCCAGGAGACCTTCGCCGAGAATGACCCCGACTTCTTCATCCATGTGGCGGAGAAGTCGACCCTGCACGTTGTGCGCTGGGGCGGCGGCACCCGCGAGGAGGGCGAGACCGACGTCCGCGATGTCGCCGAGGACTACTACGACAGCGAGGACGCGGACACGTTCTACAGCATGGTCTGGGGCGGCGAGGACCTGCATGTCGGCATCTACGACGACACCCGGGTCATCCGCGAGGCGAGCGACACCACCGTCGATCGCATGGCCGAGGCGCTGCCGGCCATCGACCAGAACACCCGCATTCTGGACATCGGCGCCGGCTATGGCGGCGCCATGCGCAGGATCGCCAAGCGCTACGGCAACACGGCGACCTGCCTGAACATCTCGGAAACCCAGAACGATACCAACCGGAACCGGATCCGACGCGCCGGCATGGCCGATCGCATCAGGGTCGTCCACGGGGTGTTCGAGGACATCCCGGAGCCGGCGGCAAGCTACGACGTGGTCTGGAGCCAGGACGCGATCCTGCACTCCGACCAGCGCGCGACCGTGCTGGCCGAGGTGTTCCGGGTGCTGAAGCCGGGCGGGCACTTCATCTTCACCGACCCGATGCAGGCCGACGACGTGCCGGAAGGCGTGCTGCAGCCGGTCTACGACCGCCTCCAGCTCACCTCGCTCGGCTCCATGCGGTTCTACCGCGAGGCCGCCGACGCGGTCGGCTTCGAAACGGTGGCGCAGGACGACATGACCGGTCATCTGCGCACCCATTACGACCGGGTGCGGGAGGATCTGGTCGCCAACTACGACAAGCTGCGCGACAGCGGGGCATCGGTCGAGTACCTCGACAAGATGATCGTCGGCCTGGAGAACTGGGTGAAGGCGGCCGATGCCGGCTACCTCGCCTGGGGCATCCAGATCTTCCGCAAGCCGGACTGACCGCACCCCAACAGCGCCGAAGCGGCGACGGGTCGGTCCCGCTTCCGCTTCGGCGACGTATTCCAAGGAACCTGAGAGGAACGTCATCACCATGACTGACAGGACATGGCTGTTCACCAGTGAATCGGTCTCCGAGGGCCACCCGGACAAGGTCTGCGACCGGATCTCCGACTCCGTGCTCGATGCCTTCCTGGCCGAGGACGAGGATGTCCGGGTCGCCTGCGAGACCCTGGCGACGACCAACCACATCACCGTCGCCGGCGAGGTCCGGGGGCCCGACTCCGTGCTGAAGCGGGTCGAGGAGATCGCCCGCGACGCGGTCAAGGACATCGGCTACGAGCAGGACGGGTTCGACTGGAAGACCTGCGAGATCGTCTCGCGCCTGCATGCCCAGTCCTCGGACATCGCGCTCGGGGTCGACGCCGGCAACAAGGCCGAGGAAGGAGCCGGCGACCAGGGCATCATGTTCGGTTACGCCTGCACCGAGACCGAAGAGCTGATGCCGGCGCCGATCCAGTTCGCCCACCGTATCCTGCGGCTGATGGCCGAGGCACGGAAGTCCGGCGCCGAACCGCGGCTGGGTCCGGACAGCAAGAGCCAGGTCACCCTGCGCTACGAGAACGGACGGCCGACCGGCATCGACACGGTGGTCGTCTCGACCCAGCACGACGGCGCGATCGACGGGGACACGGTGCGTGAGATCGTCCGGCCGTTCGTCGCCGAGGCCCTGCCGGAAGGCTGGACGGTGCCGGAGGACCGGCTGCTGGTGAACCCCACGGGACGCTTCGTCATCGGCGGCCCTGACGGCGACTGCGGGCTGACCGGGCGCAAGATCATCGTCGACACCTACGGCGGTGCCGCGCCCCATGGCGGCGGCGCGTTCTCCGGCAAGGACCCGACCAAGGTCGACCGCTCGGCCGCCTATGCCGCGCGCTACCTGGCGAAGAACGTGGTCGCCGCCGGCCTCGCCGAGAAGTGCGTGATCCAGCTCGCCTATGCCATCGGCGTGCCGGAGCCGGTCGCGGTCTACGTCGACACCCAGGGGACCGGCCGGGTCGATGAGGAGCGCCTCGGCAAGGTGCTGCGCGAGCGCGTGCGCCTGACCCCGCGAGGGATCCGCGAGCACCTCGGTCTGCTGAAGCCGATCTACGCCCGCACCGCCGCCTACGGCCATTTCGGGCGCCCCGCCGAAGCGGATGGCGGCTTCGCCTGGGAGCGCACGGACATCGCCAACGACCTCGCCCGCGCATTCGGCGCCGAGGCGGCGGACTGAGGAGTTATCGACCTCTCCCGGGTTCCCCAGCCTAACGCGGGGAGATCGTCAGGACAAAAGAATGGGCCCGCACCAGACCGGTGTGGGCCTTTCTGCGTTGCCCCTCGCCTTCACTCACTCCCCGGATTCATTCCAGGGCCTACCCATCCTCCAACCGGGCGTCAGGAGACCGGCCTCCGAAAACCGGGACAGCCCCAGAGTGGGACCCGGAATAAATCCGGGGAGTGTGAGAGGTGGGAGGACCAGCCCCCTCAATACGGCGCCTCCGGCGCATTCACCGCGACATAGACCGAGCGCACCTCGGAGTAGTGGTGGATGGCCTCCTTGGAGTTCTCGCGGCCCACGCCGGACGCCTTCACCCCGCCGAACGGCGCCTCCACCGGCGTCAGGTTGTAGGCGTTGATGTAGAGGCTCCCCGCCTCCAACTGCCCGACCACCCGGTGGGCGCGGGCGAGGTCGGTTGTGAACACGCCGGCGGCCAGGCCGAACTCGGTGGCGTTGGCACGGGCGATGCCGTCCGCCTCGTCGGTGAAGTCGAGCACCGCCATGACCGGGCCGAAAATCTCTTCCCGGGCGATGGTCATGCCGTCGGTCACATCGGCGAAGACCGTCGGTTCCAGGTACCAGCCGTCGCGCTCAATCCGCCTTCCACCGGTCACCAGCCGCGCGCCCTCCTCGATCCCCTTGGTGATATACCCCTCAACGATCTTGAGCTGGCGCTCGGAGACCATGGGGCCGTATGTCACGCTCTCGTCCATCGGGTCACCGATCACCGCGGCGCCGAGACGCTCGGTCAGGCGCTTCAGGAACGCCTCCTTGATGCCCTTCTGCACGAATACCCGGGTGCCGTTGGAGCAGATCTGGCCGGAGCTGTAGAAGTTGCCGACGATGGCACCGCTGACGGCCGCCTCCAGGTCGGCGTCGTCGAACACCAGGATCGGCGACTTGCCGCCCAACTCCAGGGTGACGTGCTTGATGCCCTCGGCCGCCGCCGCGTAGACCTTGCGCCCGGTCGGCACCGAGCCGGTGAGGGAGACCTTGGCCACCCGCGGATCGGTGGTCAGCGCCGCGCCCACCGGCCCCAGTCCCTGGACCACGTTCAACACCCCCGCCGGCGCCCCCGCCTCGATCAGGATCTCCGCCACCTTCAGGGTGCAGAGCGGCGTGGTCTCCGACGGCTTGAATACCATCGTATTCCCACAGGCCAGCGCCGGGGCGGCCTTCCAGCAGGCGATCTGGGTCGGATAGTTCCAGGCCCCGATTCCGACGCAGACCCCGAGCGGCTTGCGCATGGTGTAGACGAAATCGCCGCCCGGAAGCTGCACGTGCTCGCCGGTCAGCGAGCCGGCCAGCCCGCCGAAATACTCCAGCGCGTCGGCGCCGGAGGTGGCATCGGCCACCAGGGTCTCGGACAGGGGCTTGCCGGTGTCGAGCGTCTCCAGCTTCGACAGCTCGCGGTTGCGCGCGCGGATGATGTCGGCGGCGCGGCGCAGCACCCGGCCACGCTCGGTCCCGCTCATCGCCGCCCAACCGGCCTGGGCCGCCGTGGCCGAGGCCAGGGCCTGCTCCACGATCGCCGGGGTGGCGGCGTGCAGGCGGGCGAGGGTCTCGCCCGTCGCGGCGTAGACGACGTCGATGGGGTCGCCGGTGGTGTCCTCGACATAGGCGCCGTCGATGAAGTGACTGGCCTTGGGCTGTGCGTCGTAGGTCATGCTTCGGTCTCTCTATTCGCCGCGCGGAAAACGCTGGTTCTCTTCGACCACGTTCAGGTCCATGTGGTTGCGCATGAACCGCTCCGAGGCCTTCAGCAGCGGCTGGTGGTCCCAGGGGTAGTAGGCGCCGTTGCGCAGCGCCTCGTATACCACCCAGCGCCGTGCCTGGCTGGAGCGCACCTCGGCGTCAAACCGGGCGAGGTCCCAGCGCGCGTCGGCCTCGGTCCGGAACTCCGCCAGTGTGGCGGCATGCGCCGGATCGTCGGCCAGATTGGTCAGTTCGTGCGGGTCCGCCTCCAGGTCGAACAGCTGCTCGGGGTCGAGGTTGCAGCGGGTGTATTTCCACCGCCCCCGGCGCAGGCCGACCAGCGGCGCGTAGGAACCCTCGGCCGCGTACTCCATGGCGACGGAGCCGGGGCGCGGCGTGCCGCCCGGAACAGCGACCAGGCTCCGGCCCTCGGTCCATGGCAATACCTCGTCGAGGGAGATGCCAGCCAGCTCTGCCAGGGTCGGAGTGACGTCCAGAGTGGAGGCGGGCGCGGTGATCAGGTCCGGTGCCATGCCGGGGGCGGCGATCATCAGCGGCACCCGGGACGAGCCCTCGAAGAAGCTCATCTTGAACCACAGCCCCCGCTCGCCGAGCATGTCGCCGTGGTCGGAGACGAACAGGATGATCGCCTCCTGGCGGGTCCGCTCCAGCGTGTCCAGAATCTCGCCGATCTTGTCGTCCAGATAACTGATATTGGCGAAATAGGCCCGGCGCGAGCGGCGGATGTTCTCCTCGGTGATGTCGAAGCTGCGCCAGTCGTTGGCGTCGAAGATCCGCTTCGAATGCGGATCGTGGTCCGCGTAGTCCATCGCCGGGACCGTCGGCAGGAGATGGTCGCAGTCGTCGTACAGGTCCCAGTACTTGCGCCGGGCGACATAGGGGTCGTGCGGGTGGGTGAAGCTGACCGTCAGGCACCAGGGGCGGCCGTCATGGCCGCGCGACAGGTCGTAGATCTTGCGCACCGCGTTGTAGGCGACCTCGTCGTCGTACTCCATCTGGTTGGAGATCTCGGCGACGCCCGCCCCGGTGACCGAGCCGAGGTTGTGGTACCACCAGTCGATCCGTTCCCCCGGCTTGCGGTAGTCCGGGGTCCAGCCGAAATCGGCGGGGTAGATGTCCGTGGTCAGCCGCTCCTCGAAGCCGTGGAGTTGGTCCGGGCCGACGAAATGCATCTTGCCGCTGAGGCAGGTCTGATAGCCGGCGCGGCGCAGGTGATGGGCGTATGTGGGAATGGCGCTGGAGAACTCGGCGGCGTTGTCGTAGACGCCGGTGAGCGACGGCAGCAGCCCCGACATGAACGACGCCCGACCCGGCGCGCAGAGCGGCGAGGCGGTATAGGCGTTGGCGAACCGCGTCGAGCGCTCGGCCAAACGGCGCAGGTTGGGGGTGTGCAGCCACGGCGCCGGCCCGTCCGGGAACAGGGTGCCGTTGAGCTGATCGACCATCAGGATGAGAATGTTGGGGCGCGACATGGGCAGACTCCTGACGTCCGGTTACGGGGCCGTCGCCGATAAAGCACTCCGCGCGCCCGCCGTCTTGTGCCGGGGCGACCGGGCGTGGCGGATCGCTACCGTCTAGATCCGGACCTCCTCGAGCACAAGCGCCGCGGCGCCCCGGGCCCAGAGATCGTCACCCCAGGGATTGATCTCCACCTCGATGCCCTCCTCGTCCCCGAGCATCGGACCGGCCGAGATGGCGCCGCGGATCGCCTCGAAGAACACGCGGGCGGAGCGGGTACGCTCGCCCGACAGGACCACGATCGACGGGTCCAGGATGCTGTAGAGATTGGAGATCCCGGTACCGAGCATGCTGCCGGCGCGGTGGAAGATCGCCGCCAGGGCGGGATCGCCGGCATCGGCCGCCTCGATCAGCCGCTCGATCGCCGCATGGACCGCCTGCGGGTCGTTCATGTCGAGCGCCCCGTCGGCCAGACCGGCCTCCCGCACGATGGCGTAGTCCGAGACGTAGGCCTCGACGCAGCCGCGCGCGCCGCACCGGCAGAGCGCCCCGCCGGCGACCACCTTGGTATGCCCGAACTCCGCGCCGTAGCCCCGGGCGCCACGGTACAGCGTGTCGCCGACCACCAGCCCCATGCCGACCCCGTGCTCGACCGTGACCACGAGGAACGTGCTGTGATGCTGGCCGACGCCGAACCACTTCTCGCCGAGTGCGGCCATGTTGGCGTCGTTGTCGACCACGGTGCGCAGCCCGGTCTCGGCGGCGACGATCTCGCGGAACGGCACGTCGCGCTCGGCGAAGAGCGGGCTCCATCCGACGACGCCGCTGGGATAGGCGACGAAGCCGGGAATTCCGACGCCGACGCCGAGGATCAGACCGGGATCGATCCGGGTGGACGCGATAATCGCGTCGACCCGCTCCCGGCACGCCCTTGCGATCGCCGCCGGCGCCACCCGGTCGGCACGGATCGGCACGGTCTCGCTGCCGAGCACGTCGCCCATCATGTTGGTTAGCGAGACGTCGACCTTGTGCAGCGACACCTTGAGGCCGACGGCATAGGCGGCGTCCGGATTGATGGCGAGCGCGGTGCGCGGCCGACCGCGCCTGCCGTCGGTCGCGCCGACCGCCTCCTCCGGCGCCTCGCGGATCAACCCCTCGCGCAGCAGATCGGCGGTGATGACCGTCACGGTGGCCGGGCTGAGACCGGCGCGGCGCGCGAGGTCGATGCGCGCGACGGGTCCCTGGCGGCGCAGCACGTCCAGCACCCGCTTGCGGTTCTGCTCGCGGACCGGGTCGGGGGCGCGCCGCGCCGTCTGTGCCTCGGTCTTGGCCATGCCGCCGGTCAGAACGCGGCCGGCGCGCCGAACCGGCTCTCCGGCAGGCCGGTCCAACCGACCTCGGCCACGAAGATGCCGCCGGCCGTCGGTTCGGCCGCCGCCTGCCCGGCCGTGAAGTTCTCGCGCGCGGTTGTGATGTAGAGCCGGTCGAGTCGGGGGCCACCGAAACAGGCGCAGGTAACCTGGCTCACCGGCAGGTCCACGCGGGCGTCGCGCCGGCCGTCCGCCAGGAACCGTTGGACCCGCGCGCCGCCGAACTGCGCATTCCACAACCCACCCTCGGCGTCCACGCAGGAACCGTCGGGCCGCCCCTCGTCTGCGCCGAGCTCGACGAACGTGCGGCGCGGGCCGGGCGGTCCGTCGGCATGGTAGACCATCCGTTCGATCGTCTTGCCGGCGGTGTCGGCGAAGTACATGAGGCCGCCACCCGGCGAGAAGGCGATGCTGTTGGCGCAGCCGACCCCGCCGAACAGCCGCTCGACCCCCGTCCCGTCATGCCGGTAGACCGCCGAGAACGGTCGCAGGCCCTGCTCGTCCACGCCGCCGAAGACGAAGCGCCCCTGGCGGTCGACCCGGCCGTCGTTCAGGCGGGTCGTCGGTCGGTCGGCTTCCACCGGGGCGACGGCGACAAGCGCCCCTCCCTGCGCATCGAACAGCGTCAGGCCGTCCTCCATCGCCAGCAGGATGCGGTCGTCGGCGCAGAAGGCGAAACTGCCGATCCGCTTGTCGAATGGCCGGCCAATGAGGTCGCCGCCGTCGGCGTCGCAGCTCCACAGGGTACGGCCGAGGATGTCGGTCCAGTACAGCCGACCCTGCTCCGGATGCCACTGGATGCCCTCGGCCAGAGTGTTGCGGCAGTCGACCAGCAGCGAGGCCTCGATCCGCTCAGCCATCGGCGCGTCGGGTCCCGTCCGGGTTCAGATGGCCCGGCATCTCGCCGAGAATGATCATGCCGAGAACGTCGTCCTTGGAGACGTCCCGCGTGCGGACGGTGCCCACCAGCCGGCCGTTCTTCATCACGGTGAGCCGGTCGGACAGATCGAACACGTCGTGGATGTCGTGGCTGATGAGAAAGATGCCGATACGCTCCGCCTTCAGCTGCTTGATCAGGTCGGCGACCATGCGCGTCTCCTGGACGCCGAGAGCCGCGGTGGGTTCGTCCATGATCAGGATGCGGGCGTTGAAATAGACCGCCCGGGCGATCGCGACCGACTGCCGCTGGCCGCCAGACAGCGCCGCGACCGGGTCCGCGAACTTGCGGAAGTTCGGGTTGAGCCGGCCCATGATCGCGCGGGTCTCGGCCTCCATCTTCACCTCGTCGAGCATGCCGGTCGGCGTCAGCAGCTCGCGGCCGAGGAACAGATTGGCCGCCGCGTCCAGGTTATCGGCCAGCGCCAGGGTCTGGTAGATCGTCTCGATGTGATGGGCGCGGGCGTCGCGGGCATTGCGGATGGCGGCGCGCTGGCCGTCGATGCGGATCTCGCCGCCATCGGCCTGATAGGCGCCGGAGAGCACCTTGATCAGGGTCGACTTGCCGGCCCCGTTGTGCCCGAGCAGGCCGACCACCTCGCCCGGATAGAGGTCGCAGGTAACCCCGTCGACGGCCTTCACGCCGCCGAAGGAGACGTGGATGTCGCGCATCTCGACCAGCGGCGTGGCGGTCCCGGTCATGGCGGCGGTATCGGTCATCGCGCCCTCCTCATCCCGCGACCCGGCGGCGGTAGAGCTGGTCGATCCACACCGCCAGCACCAGCACCAGGCCGATGACGATGGACTGCAGCGAGGTGTTGATGCCGATCAGCGCCATGCCGCTCTGCAGACTCTGCATCACCAGGGCGCCCAGGACCGCGCCGTAGATCGTGCCGACCCCGCCGGCCAGCGACGTGCCGCCGATCACCGCCGCCGCGATCACCCGAAGCTCGTCCAGGGTGCCGAGGTCGTTCGCCGCCGACTGCAGCCGGGCGGAGGCGATGACCGAGGACAGCGCGCAGAGCACCCCCATGAGCATGAAGATGTACAGCGTCATCCGCCGGGTATCGATGCCGGACAGATCGGCCGCCTGCATGTTGCCGCCCATGGCGAAGACGTAGCGGCCGAACCGGGTGCGCCGCGCGACGACGGTCATGATGACCGCGACGACCGCGACGATGACGACGGGGATGGCGATGCCGTGGGCGAGATCGAACCCGCCCTCGGGAACCTCCCATCCGCGGCGCTCGGCCAGCCGTGCCGCCGCCCGCTCGGGCACCGGATAGGCGTTCATCACCGCCACGAAACCGGCGATCGCCAGGGAGACGGCACCGACCGTCACCCCGTCGGCCCAGAGCGGCTTGAGCGGAAAGTGGAACAGCACGCGGCGGCGGCGGGCGTTGATCGCCGCGTAGACCACCAACGCGATCATGGCGACGGCGAACGCCCAGCTCAACGCGGCGCCGAGGGTGCCGGCGATCCCGCCGCCGAACATCACGAAGGTCGTGTCGAGCGGCGCGACGGTCCGTCCGGTGGTCGTCCACCAGGCGGCCCCCCGCCAGACCAGCAGCCCGCCGAGCGTCACGATGAAGGCGGGCACGCCGAGGTAACCGATCACCCAGCCCTGCAGGCCGCCGATCGCGGCACCGAGGGCGATGCCGGCGAGCACCGTGAGGATCCAGGTGGCCGGATGATTGAAACCGAGGACTTCCGGCAGCAGCTCGGCCTGGAGCACGCCCATCGCCATGGCGATGACCCCGAGCACCGAACCGACCGACAGATCGATATGACGGGTGACGATCACGAACACCATGCCGGTGGCCATGACCGCGACCGAGGCGGTCTGGACCGACAGGTTGAACAGGTTGCGCGGGGTCAGGAACCGGCCGCCGGTCAGCAGGTCCAGCACCACCCAGATCACCGCCAGCGCGACGATCATTCCGAGCAGGCGGACATCCAGCTCCATCGACCGGACCAGGCCGGCGACGCCGTGTCCGGCGCGGGCTTGTCTCGTTTCGCTCATCTGGCTCTTTCCCGGCGGTGTTCGCGGCGGTCTACGTGGCGGCCTACGTGGCGACCTTCGTTTCGGACCCGGCGGCCCGGATACACCGGGCCGCCGTCGCGTGGCATCAGTCGCAGGCGGCGACCGACCCGCCCGCAACGCCCTTGCAGACCACGTCCTTCGACACCCAGCCGGCGTCGATGACCACGTTCAGGTTGTCGCGGGTGATCGGCACCGGCGCCAGGAACAGGGAATGGAGCTTCCTGCCGCTCGGGCTGGTCCAAAGCTCGCTCCCCTCGATCTCCGCCATCCGGTCGCCCTTGGACAGCGCCACGGCGATCTCCGCCGCCTTGCGGCCGAGGTCGCGCGCATCCTTCCACACCGACACGGTCTGGGTGCCGAGCGCGACCCGGTTCAGCGCCGCGTGGTCTCCGTCCTGGCCGGATACCGGAATGCCCTCCATGCCCTGGGCGGTCAGCGCGGCGACGACGCCGCCGGCGGTGCCGTCATTCGAGGCGACCACCGCGTCGACCTTGTTGTCGTTGGCGGTGAGGATCTGCTCCATGTTGCGCTGGGCGTTGGCCGGCAGCCAGCCGTCCGTGTACTGCTCGCCGACGACCTTGATGTCGCCCTTGTCGATCGCCGCCTGGACGATCTCCAACTGGCCGCCATGCAGGAAGTCGGCGTTCGGATCCTGCGGGCTGCCCTTGATGAAGACGTAATTGCCGGTCGGCTGGGCGGCGAACACCGCGCGCGCCTGCATACGGCCGACCTCGACATTGTCGAAGGTAATGTAAAAGGCGTCCGGATCCTCGATCAGCCGGTCGTAGCCGATCACCGGAATGCCCTCGGCGGCGGCCTGTCGAACGGCGGGCCCGATGGCCGACGCGTCCTGGGCCAGAATGATCAGCGCGGTCGCGCCCCGGGCGATCAGGTTCTCGACGTCGGAAAGCTGCTTGGCGGTCGAGCTCTGCGCGTCGGTGGAGATGTACTCGGCTCCGGCCGAGTCGAGCGCCGCCTTGATCGCCGCCTCGTCGGTCTTCCACCGCTCCTCCTGGAAATTCGACCAGCTCACGCCGACGACCACGTCGGCGGCACTGGCGACCGGGGGCGCGGCCAACGCGGTCATGCCGGCGGCCAACGCCAGTCCGGCGATGCGTGTAACCCAAGTGCGTGTCATCAGTTTCGCTCCCTGCAAGGGCGCGGGCGGCTTCTTTCTGACCCGTCGCCCGGTCCGGTCCGATTTATTTCGGACTTCAAAATTATCTTGTCGGAACCGAGGGCGGCGGTCAATACTCATTGACGCAATGATTGAGAAGCTCCGGATGACCCGCCCCATCGCCGCCTCCCCCGCCGTCTACCGAGACCTCGAGAACCGCTCCGTCTTCGTCTCCGGCGGCGCCACGGGGATCGGGGCGGCCATCGTCACCCTGTTCGCCCGCCAGGGCAGCGCCGTCACCTTCGTCGACATCGACGAGGAGGCCGGCGTCGCGCTCGTCGAGAGGGTCGCCGACGACTGCGGCAACCGCCCGGCGTTCGTCGCCTGCGACGTCACTCACTGCGAGGCGCTGAAAGTCGCCGTCGAGTCCGCTGCCCGGCCGGACGGCACGCTGTCGGTCCTGGTGAACAACGCCGCGCGCGACCTGCGGGTGCCGGCGGGCGACGTCACCCCTGAAATCTGGGACGATCTGGTCGCGGTGAACCTCAAGCACCAGTTCTTCGCCGCCCAGGCCGCCCGCCCGCTGATGGCGAAGGCCGGCGGCGGATCGATCATCAATTTCGGATCCATCGCCCCGTGGATCGCCGTTCCCGATCTGGCGGTCTACTCGTCGTGCAAGGCGGCGGCTTTCGGCCTTACCCGGTCGCTCGCCCGCGATTTCGGGGTCGACGGGATCCGCGTCAACTCGCTGCTGCCCGGCGCCATCCTGACGGAGCGTCAGCGCCGCGACTGGATCTCCGAGGAGGACCGCATCGCGATCCACGGTCGCCAATGCCTGAAGCGCGACATGGTGGAGGAGGATGTCGCCGAGATGGTGCTCTTCCTCGCCTCCGACGCGTCGCGCGGCTGCACCGGCCAGGAGTTCCGGGTCGACGGCGGAAACCTCTGAGCCCCGTCGATGTCGGAACCGGCCCAGCCCGGCGACCGGCCGCATGCCGAGGTCGCGGTCTCGATCGACACGGTGCTCCGGTCTCTCCGGGCCGGCCGTACGGTCGAAGCGGCGGCCCTTGCCGAAACGCTGGTCGCCCGATACCCGGACCGGGCGCCGGCGTGGGAGGTCCTCGCCGCCTGCCGTCACGGCTCCGACGCCGGTGCCGCCGCCGCGACCCGCGCTCAGCTTCTGCGGCCGGCCTCGCCCCATGCCATGGGCGTCCTGTACGATCGCGACCGTCACGTTCATCCGCGCCGGGCGGTCCGCCACCTGCTGCGCGCCCTGGCCGTGCGGCCGACCGACGGCGCGCTCTGGCACGCGCTGGCCGCCGTCCTGCGCGCGCTGCCGACGGCCCCGCCGCGCAGCAGCCCGCAGCGCCGGCCGGCGATTCTCGACCCGGGCCGCGCGCAAGCCTGGACGCTGGTCGGCGATTGGGCCACGGGAGCCGGAGATGCCGACGGCGCGGTGTGCGCCTACCGACGTGCCGCCGTCCTGGCGCCGGACGATCCCGGCCCGGTCTACAGCATCGCGATCGTCGCCCCCGCGGCGGTGCCGTCCGACCTTAGGAACCATATCGCCCGCCGCGCCGAAAGCGGCGCGCTGCGGGACCGGTCGCTCGAGCTCGCCGCCTTCGCGCTCGGCCTCTGCGACGATCACGATGGCGCGGTCGACCCGGCGTTTCGCTGGTTCGCCATCGGCAACGCCGCCCGACGGCGACAGGTGCCCCCGCTCAACGACAACAACGCGCGTCTGCTAGAATTGACCCTGTCGGCAGGTCTACCCGTCCCGCGCGACCGCGAGATCCGCGCCGGCGATCCCGCCACCCCGGTCTTCGTCGTCGGCCTTCCCGGTTCGGGCACGACGCTTCTGGACAGCATGCTGGCCATGCATCCGCTGGTCGCCAGTGCCGGCGAGCTGCCGTATCTCGCGCGCGCCGCGCAGGCGGTGCCGGATTACCCCAGGGGCCTGGAACGGGTGCCGCCCGACACCCTGGACGCCATCGCCGGCGAGTACCTGACCGCCGCCCTCGGCCAGGTGTCCGACAGCCCCCGCCTGATCGTCGACAAGATGCCGACCAACTTCGGCTTCGTGGGGCTGATCCGATCCCTGTTCCCGTCGGCTGCGATCCTGTGGCTGCTGCGCCATCCCATGGCCGTCGGCTGGTCGCTGTTCCGCCGGCGCTTCGAGAGCGGCAACACCTTCGCCTTCGGCCTCGCCGACATCGCCGACTACATCGCCCTGCACGACCAGTATCTCCGCCATTGGCGCGACCGGTTGCCGGGCGCCGTCCTGCCGGTACGATTCGAGGCCCTGGTCGGCGACCCGGAAGGCACGCTGCGGGAGGTCCTCGCGCATCTCGGGCTGGCCTGGGATCCGGCCTGTCTGGCCTTTCACCGCTCCGGCCGGCGGGTGGCTACGGCAAGCGCGATCAGCGTCCGCAATGCGCCGGACCGTCGCCGCATCGACGACTGGCGCCGCTACGAGCACCATCTGGAACCGCTGCGACAGGCACTGCGGGCGCGCGGCGCGATCGAGTGACCGGCACGCCCCAACTGGAGTCTGGTCGCCACCGGCGGTTGCGTGTAGTGAAACCGCTCGGAGAAATGACGGAACCGTCGGCATGACCGACGGACACCACAGAGACATCGCCTGCGGGGAGGCAGCGGCATGAAACACAATCTCGATCGGGCGCTTTCGGGCATTTCCGGCATCCTGGTGACTCCCTACGACGCGTCCGGGGACATCGCACCGGACAAACTCGCCCCCATCGTCGACCGGGTGCTCGGCGCCGGCGTCCACATGCCGGTGGTGAACGGCAATACGGGCGAGTTCTACGCGCTGACCACCGACGAGGCCTGCACCATGGTGCGGGAGGTTGCCGGCCTGGTCGGCGACCGGGCACCGCTGCTCGCCGGCGTCGGCCGCGGCATCCGCGACGCCTGCCGCCTGGCCCGGGAATCGGCGGAGGCCGGAGCGACGGCGCTGATGATCCACCAGCCGCCGGACCCGTTCGTCGCCCCGCGCGGGATCGTCGACTACGTGCGCGCCGTCTCCGACGCCGCCGATGGCCTGCCGATCATGCTCTACCTGCGCAACGACGCGATCGGCACGAAGGCGATCGCCGAGCTTTGCGGCCTTCCCGGCGTCAAGGGCGTCAAGTGGGCGACGCCGAACCCGATGAAGCTGGCCGAGGCGATGGCGGCGTGCGACCCGTCGATCACCTGGGTCGGTGGCCTCGCCGAAGTCTGGGCGCCGCCGTTCTACGCGGTCGGCGCGCGCGGGTTCACCTCGGGTCTCATCAATGTCTGGCCGGAACGCTCGGTCGCGATCCACGCCGCCCTCGACTCCGGAGACTACGCCGCCGCCGGCACCCTGATCGCCGGCATGCGCGCCTTCGAGGACATCCGCGCGGAGGAGTTGAACGGTACCAACGTCACCGGCGTGAAGGCGGCGCTTCAGGCGCTCGGCATGGATTGCGGCCCGACGCGTGCGCCCTCCGCCTGGCCGCTCAGCGCGGCGCAGCAGGAGCGGTTGCAGGCGTTCCTGAAGGCGAACGGTCTGATCTGAAGGCCGGTCTGAGGGGACGACCCGGATACGGAACGGCGGCGCCGGATCTTCGCCGCCCGACCGTACCGGCCGCGCTCAGCGTTCGACGAACGCCTTCTCGATCACGTAGCTGCCGGGGGCGGCGTTGTTGCCCATGGAGAAGCCCAGCCCCTCGACCCAGTCCGTCATCTCGTCCAGCATCGCCGGGCTGCCGCACAGCATCATGCGGTCGCTCTGCGGGTGCAGCGGCTCGAGGCCGAGGTCCTGGAACAGCCGGCCCTGACGCATCAGGTCGCTGATCCGCCCGCGCGGATCGAAATCCTCGCGGGTCACGGTCGGATAGTAGGAGAACTTCTCACGCACCTGGTCGCCGACCAGCGGGTGGTCCATCAGGTCGTTGCGCAGCAGATCGCCATAGGCGAGCTCGGACGCGTAGCGACAGCCATGGGCGAGCACCACACGGTCGAACTTGTCGTACACTGCCGGGTCCTTGACCAGCGACAGGAACGGCGCCAGGCCGGTACCGGTCGACAGCATGTACAGCACCTTGCCCGGCAGCAGGTTCTCGACCAGCAGCGTCCCGGTGGGCTTGGCGCCGACCAGAACCGTGTCGCCCACCGACAGGTGCTGCAGCCGCGAGGTCAGCGGCCCGTCCGGCACCTTGATGCTGAAGAACTCCAGGTCCTCGTCGTAGTTGGCGCTCGCCATGGAATAGGCGCGGACCAGCGGCTTGCCGTCGATCTCGAGCCCGATCATCGTGAACTGACCGTTCTCGAACCGGAAGGACGGATCCCGCGTGGTGCGGAAGCTGAACAGGGTGTCGGTCCAGTGGTGCACGTCCAACACGGTTTCGGTTCGGAATGCGCTCATCGACAACCTCGCATCGTTCGACCGCGTCCGCCCGCTGGACCGACGCCGCATGTGCTCTTCGCGGAGCACAATAAGGACGGCACCGCGGAAATCCATTGATTTCAATCAACTCGATTCAGAAAGAACGGCGCTGTCACGCGGCCGCGAATAAGGCGACAGATCCGGTCCGACGCCCCGGCGCAACGGACAGGAGCGTTCCCTCCGGGTCAACCGTCAGGCGAAGCTGATCTCCCGATAGCCGCCGGCCGCAACGGCATCGCAGCGCTCGCGATAGGCGACCGCGCTGCCGCTGTAGCGCGCCAGGATCCTCTCGGTCTTGCCGTCGACATTGCGGTTGACCCCGGTCATCCAGGAGTCGACCTCGTTGGCGAGCAGGCCCTCGCCGGCCCGGCGCACGGTCTCCGTCCAGTCGGCCACGCCGGCCGCGGTGGCGTCGGCCCGCGACAGGTCCCGCTCCACCATGTGTCCGATCAGGCCGGTTACCCAGTCGACATTGTATTCGATGCTGCGGGGAATGTTGCCGAGCGCGGTGTGCGGGCCGACCAGCATGAACATGTTGGGGAAACCGTCGACCATCACGCCGAGGAACGTCTCCGGTCCCCGCTTCCACCGATCCCTCAACGCCGATCCGCCGGCGCCGCGGATGTCGATGCGGTCGAAACTGCCGGTGATCGCGTCGAAGCCGGTCGCGTAGACAATCATGTCGACCTCGAAGGCCTCCGCCGCGGTCTCCAGGCCGACCGGCGTGATCCGCTCGATCGGCGTGGCCAGGGCGTCGACCAGCCTCACGTTCGGCTGGTTGTAGACCTCGTAGTACCGGGTCTCGAGCGGGACGCGGCGGGTGCCGAAGCCGTGATCCGTGGGGATCAGCAGGTCGGCGAGGCCCGGATCGGCGACCCGCTCGCGGATCTTGCGGGCGACGAAGTCCGAGAGCAGACGGTTCGCCTCGCGGTCGGTCAGGACGTCGCGGAAGTTTCCCTGCCAGATGCCGAAACCGGGCTCGCGGTAGCGCCGCTCCCAGAACGCCTCGCGCTCCTCGGCGGAGACTTCGAGGGCACTGCGTGGATCGGGAGTGTGCAGGAAGCAGGCGAAGGTCTCGCGGCAACGCTGGAACAGTTCCGGGTAGCGCGCCTTCAGCGCCGGCTGCTCGTCGGGCGCGATGGGGGCGTTGTGCAGTGGCGCGCACCAGTTGGGCCGGCGCTGGAACACGGTCAGGGTCGCCGCCGTCTTCGCCACCTCCTGGATGGTCTGGACCCCGGTGGCGCCGGTCCCGATCACCGCCACCCGCTTGCCCTCGAAGCTCACCGGCTCATGGGGCCAGCGTCCGGTGTGGAACGCCTCGCCGCGGAACGAACCGATGCCGTCGATCCGCGGCAGGGTCGGCGCGGAGAGCGGCCCGACCGCAGTGACGAGGAACCGGGCGGAGGCCCGCTCGCCGCTCTCGAGCGTCACGGTCCAGCGGCGGTCCGCCTCGTCGAAACGTGCGGCGGCGATCCGGGACGAGAAGCGGATGTCCCGGCGCAGGTCGAACCGGTCGGCGACATGGTTGAGATACCGCAGCGTCTCCGGCTGGCCGGCGAAATGCTCCGACCAGTCCCATTCCTCCAGCAGGTCCGGATCGAAGGAGTAGGCGTAGGTATAGCTCTCGGAGTCGAAACGGGCGCCGGGATAACGGTTCCAGTACCACGTACCGCCGACGCCGGTGCCCGCCTCGAACACCGCGACCCGCAGGCCGAGCCGCCGCAGCCTGAGCAGCTGGTACATGCCGGAGATGCCGGCGCCGATGATGATGACGTCGAGGTCGTCGGAGGGCGATGCGGTCATGACCCGTCAACCAAAGCAGGCCGCCGGTAGATCGGCAAGGCGTGGAATCGCGCTACTCGGAGAACCGGTGATCCATCGACAGGGCCGGCTGGTCGCAGTTGCTGCCGCGCACCACCTTGGCCGGAACGCCGGCGACGGTGCAGTGCGGCGGCACGTCGCTGAGCACCACGCTGCCGGCGCCGACGCGGGAGCATTCGCCGACCTCGATGTTGCCGAGAATCGTCGCCGACGCGCCGAGCAGGGCGCCGCGTCGGATCTTCGGGTGCCGGTCGCCGGTCTCCTTGCCGGTTCCGCCGAGGGTGACGTTGTGCAGCATCGACACCTCGTCCTCGATCACCGCCGTCTCGCCCACCACGACGGCGGTCGCGTGGTCGATCATGATGCCGCGCCCGATCCGGGCAGCGGGGTGGATGTCGACCGCATAGACTTCGGCGATGCGCGACTGCAGGTAGAGGGCCAGCGCCTGGCGTCCGTGTCCCCACAGCCAGTGGGCCACGCGGTAGCCCTGGATCGCCTGGAAGCCCTTGAAGTAGAGAAACGGCTCGAGATAGCTGGTGCAGGCCGGGTCGCGCTCGAACACGGCCGACAGGTCGGCCCGAACCGCGGCTCCCACCGTCTCGTCACCGTGCACCGCCTGATCTATGGTCTGGCGCAGGGACAGACCGGTGATCGCGGCCGATCCGAGCTTCTGCGAGAGATGATAGGCGAGCGCATGCTCCAGCGTGTCGTGTGCGAGCACCGTGGCATGCAGGAAGCTGGCGAGTGCCGGCTCGCCATCGGCGGTGCGCTGCGCGTCCTCGCGCAACGACGACCAGATCGGATCGAGATCCGGCGAAGCCGCGCGGCGCGGCCCTGTCAGTTCCGGCATCCCAAGTCCTCCCGTTGCGACAGCCGGATCGACGCACCGCACGCCGGCTGATCTTTGACGTTGTGCCGTATTGTACTGCATTCAAGCCAGGGAATTCACCGCGCTTCGGCACGAGTGCTTTGCGGCGGACCGACCGGCGCCGGCAGCACGCGCAACAGCACGCGCGGCGCCTTGGCGCTCGCGGCCTTCATCGGCTTGGCAACGATTGTCATGGCAACTATATTCGGCGCCATGCAACGCACGGACCTGCATCGGAACTTCGGGTTCCTGATCCACGACATCGCCCGGCTGATGCGGGTGGCCTTCGACCGGCGCGGCAAGGAGCTTGGCCTGACGCGATCCCAATGGTGGGTGCTGACGGCGCTCTACGCCAAGGAGGGCATGGCGCAGTCCGAACTCGCGGCTTTCATGGAGCTGGAGAAGGCGACTCTCGGCCGGCTCCTCGACCGGCTCGAGGACAAGGGCTGGGTCGAGCGTCGGCCGGACAGGACCGACCGCCGGATCAAGCGGGTCTTCCTCACCGAGAAGGTGCAGGAGCTGATGCTCGAGCTGCGCGGCATCGCCGCCGACATCCGCAGCGACGCCATCAAGGGGCTGTCGCGCGAAGAGCTCGAGACCTTCATCGACACCCTTCTTCGGATCAAGACGAACCTGCACGCCTTCGACGTGCTCGCGTCGCCCTCGGGCGCGCAGATGGAGGCGGCGGATGACTGACGACGCGAACAAGTCGCAGGCCGCCCGCCCCATGGTGCCCAGCGAGGACGGCCCGATCGCCCCGCATGCCGGCCGGCCGAGACGCCGGCGCGGCCGCTGGCTCAAGCGCCTTGTGCTGCTGGTGTTGATCCCGGTCGCGGCGATCCTGGGCGCGTCCTATCTCTACGCGGTGACCGGACGCTACGTGACCACCGAGAACGCCTATGTGAAGGCGCATATCATCGCCGTCTCCACCGACATCGACGGCCGGGTGAGCGAGGTCTTCATCACCAACGACCAGCGGGTGAAGCAGGGTGAGCTGCTGTTCCGCCTCGACCCGGATCCGCACTGGCTGGCGCTCAAGTCGGCCGAAGCACGGATGCTGTCGGTGCGCCAGGAGGTCGAGGCCACCCGCGCCGAGTTCCATCAGGTCCAGGCCGAGATCGACGAGGCGCGCGAGACCGTCGCCTATTACGAGCGCGAGGCCGAGCGCCAGCGCAAGCTGAGCAAGAGCGGCGTGACCACCGCCGCCAGGCTGGACGAGGCCGAGTTCGAGGTCGCCTCGGCCCGCCAGCGGGTGCGGGCCCTGCGGGAGAAGGTTCGCACCGTCCTGGCCGAGCTGGGCGGCGACCCGGAACGGGCGGTCGAGCTGCAGCCGAAATACATCGAGGCCCAGACCGCGCGCGAGATCGCCGAGCTGCATCTCGGCTACACCGAGGTCCGCGCGCCCGCCGACGGCATCGTCACCCAGGTCAACCTGGAACCGGGCGAGTGGCTGGAGGAGGGCGATCCGGCCTTCGGCCTGATCGAGGTCGACGATACCTGGGTGGTGGCCAACCTGAAGGAGACCCAGCTCACCCATGTCCGCGAGGGTCAGCTCGTCGAGGTCGGGATCGACGCCTATCCGGACGTCACCTGGCAGGCGCGGATCACCTCGATCGCGCCGGCCACCGGCGCCGAGTTCGCGGTGCTGCCGCCGCAGAACGCCTCCGGCAACTGGGTCAAGGTGGTGCAGCGCGTCCCGGTGCGCATCGACCTGGAGAAGGCCGAGGGCCGGCCGGCCCTCCGTGCCGGCATGACCGCCTCGATCTCGATCGACACCGAGCGCGAGCGGGAGTTGCTGACCACGGTGCGGGAGTCGATCGCCGCCCTGCGCGCACCCGGCACCGATTCGCCCCAATAGGGCGGACCTTCGGGCCGACCGCCACTCCGGCCGCCAAGCACGCCGCCAAGCCTGCTGCCGACCGCGTCGCGGCTCCGACCCGCGCCGGCGTCACTCAACCGTCATCAGGCTGGTGTAGTAGGATGCAGCATCTCGCCGTTCGCCTTCCCGGAGTGTCCGCATGCCCCCCCAGAAGATTCTGGTCGTCGTCTTCGACGGCCTGCGTCCCGATCACGTCACCCCGAACCGCGCGCCGAACATCCACGGCTTCGCGACCGGCGGCGTTTGGATGCGGAACACCGCCTCGGCCTTCCCGAGCGAGACCCGGGTCCAGGTGACGACCGCGATGACCGGCCATCCGCCGGTCGGCCACGGCATCATGGCCAACGCCTTTTACGATCCGGCGCTGGGATTCTCCTCGCCGATGGACACGTCGGACGACGCCCGCATGCGGGCCGCCGACCGCGCCTATGGCCGGCTGATCGGCGCGACGCATCTGAGCGAGATCCTGTGGGGTGCCGGCCGCAAGTTTGCCGCGGTCACCACCGGCAAGGTCGGCAACGCCCGCCTGCTCGCCGGTCGCGCGCCGGAGCTGGATCAGCCGGTCCTGTCGATCTGGGGCGACGCGATCTCGACCCCGGCCGCCGCCTACAACCGGGTGGTCCAGCGGTTCGGCCCGGTACCGGAGCAGACCTTCCCGAACACCGGCGTCGCCGACTGGGCGGTCACGGTGCTGCTGGACCACGTGATCCCGGACCACGCTCCGGACGCCTGCGTCCTGTGGCTGAACGAGCCCGACCTCTCCTATCATTACCGTGGTCTTGCCAGCGGCGATTCCGAGAGCGCGATCGGCGCCGTGGATGCCGGCTTTGGGCGCATCCTCGACTGGTGGCGCGCCGAGGGGCGCGACGCCGGGTGGAACATCCTGGCCATGTCGGACCACGGGCACGTCACCGTCGAGGGCCAGATGGACGTGGCCGCGGCCCTGGCTGCCGAGGGTCTGGCCGTCGGCAAGGCGCTGGGGCCGGATGTCGACTACGCCCTGAAGCCGGGCTACTCCGCCCATATCGCCGTGCGCGACCGCGATCCGGCCCGGATCGACCGGCTGGTCGAGATCCTGCGGGCGCAGGAGTGGTGCGGCCCGATCCTGACCCGGCGGGCGCCCCGCGACGACGGCGCCCTGCCGCTGTCCACGGTCAACTGGAACCATCGCCGCGCCGCCGACGTCGCCTTCACCCTGCGGGCCTGGGACAGGGACAGCGAGGGCGGTCTGCCGGGGGTGATTCTGGCCGACAATCCGGACATTCCGCTGGGCGGCGGCCTGCATGGCGGGCTCCACCTGAAGGAGCTGAACCATTGCCTGTTCCTGGGCGGAAACGCCTTCCGCCGGGGCGTCGAGATCGCCACGCCAAGCGGCACGGTCGACGTGGCGCCGACCGTTCTGAAGACCCTGGGCCTGCCGCCGCACCCGCTGATGGCCGGCCGGGCGATCGAGGAGGCGTTCGCCGTCGGCGACCCCGCGCCCGAGGTGGTCGAGCGGACCCACGAGGCCGGCGCCGGCGGTTACGCCCAGAAGATCGTCACCGCCGACGTGGCCGGCGCCAAGCGTCCGTATCTCCGCTGGGGGATGCGCACCGCCTGATCCGCCCTATCTCTCGCCCCATGCGCCTGCTGCTGTTCGCTCTGCTTCTGCTGCTTCCCTGTCTGCCGGTATCGGCCGGAAGCTGGATCCGCGACGGGGCCGCCGCGCCGCGCGCGACCCTGGACGCGGAGCTGGCCGCCGCCGAGTTCGTCCTGCTCGGCGAGACCCACGACAACCCGCACCACCATGCGGCCCAGGCCGCCCTCCTCCGGGCCATGGTGGCGGCCGGACGGCGGCCCGCGGTGGTCTGGGAGATGGTCCGCCGCGACCGGCAGGACGCCGTCGACGCCTGGGCCGCCGGCCCGCGCGCCACGGACCCCGATGCCTTCGCACAGGCCGTGGACTGGGCGGGCAGCGGCTGGCCGGACTTCGCCCTGTACCGGCCGATCGTCGCGGCGGCCGCCGAGGCGGGCCTGTCCATGATCGCCGGAGGGCTCGAAGGATCCGCGACCCGACTCGTCGCCGGCGGCGGGCTCGCCGCCCTGACCGGCGACCGGATCGAGAGCTGGGGCCTCGCCCAGCCGTTGCCCGACGCCGCCGTCGCCGCTCACCTGGAGGCGGTCTTCGACGGCCATTGCCGGCTGGTTCCGCGCGACCGGCTCGGCCCGATGGTGGACGTCCAGGCGGCGCGCGACGCCTCGATGGCCGCAGCCATGCTCGGCCACCCGGACGGCGCGGTGCTGATCGCCGGACGCGGCCACGTCCGCGAGGACATCGGCGTCCCGCTGTTCCTGCGCCGCCTCGCCCCCGGCGAGACGGTCCTTACTGTCGGGAAGACCGAGGGCGGGACCGGCGGGCCGTTCGACTGGACCCGCGCCTTCCCGGCCCCGGACCGCGCGGATCCCTGCGACGGATTGCGCCGCCACCTGGGCCGATGACGCCTTCTTCGACCTCTCCCCGAACCCGGCGGGTCCTTTCGTTTCGACGAGCGCCCAACAATTACCCGTTTTGCGATAATCGCGCGACCTGTGCTAGCATTAATTCCGGGGCATGGGGAGAAAGGCAGGACGGCCATGCAATCCTATCGCGCGCCACATGTGCCTATGTGGTTCAAGGCTGAGGAGATCGGTCCGGACGGTCTCGACCCGGGATCACCCGTCCAGTTGGCGAGCGACTACTGGACATCCCTCCGGCGCGACGGCCAGATCCCCGCACGGTCGGCGATCGATCCGCTCGACCTGGGCCCCAGGGTCCTGCCGTGGCTGTTCATCGTCGACGTTCTGAAAGACACCGTACCCATGGATTACCGCTTCCGGCTTGTCGGCGCGGGAAACGCCAGGCTTGTCGGTCGGAACGCCACGGGCCGGCTGATCAGCGAGATCTTCGAGCAGCGTGATACTGCGATCGTCCCGGAGACCTTCGACCGTACCGTCGCGGCGGGCGAGCCGACGTTCTGGCGTGCCGTCGTGCCGCACGATCGTGTCGGCGCCGTCGAGATCCTGCGCGGCCTCTTCCCCCTCGCCGGCAACGGTCGGGACATCGACGGTCTGCTCGGGTGCGCGGTCCCCGTCGAGACCGAACAGTTCGTTCGGGCCGCGGCCGGCGACTGACGGCTGGCACCTGACCGCCGGCAGCTGGCGATCAGGGCCCGCTTGCGCCGGGTCCCGGATTCCTGTATGTCCCCGCCTTCCCGTTCCGGCCCCGTGCCGGATGCGGGCCGTCGCGTCTGGGCGAAAAGGGCTGCCCGGCCGACGCGAAGTCGACAACGTCGAGAGTAAAGGAGCGACAAAATGCCCAAGATGAAGACGAAAAGCAGCGTCAAAGGCCGCTTTCGCGTGACGGGGTCCGGAAAGATCAAGGGCAACGTTGCCTACAAGCGCCACATGCTGCGCCGCCGTTCCCAGAAGATGAAGCGTCAGGCCCGTGGGACCTTCGTGATGGCCGAGGCCGATCAGAAGATCGTCAAGCGGTTCATGCCGTACAGCTGAGGAGAGCGGACACATGGCACGAGTTAAGCGGGGCACCACTGCGCACGCCCGCCACAAGAAGGTCACCGACGCCGCCAAGGGTTACTACGGCCGGCGCAAGAACGTCTTCCGCGTCGCCGTCCAGGCGGTCGAGAAGGGCCAGCAGTACGCCTACCGGGATCGCCGGGCCCGCAAGCGCGACTTCCGCGCGCTGTGGATCCAGCGCATCAACGCCGGCGTGCGCCAGTACGGCATGACCTATTCGCGATTTATGAACGGGCTGAAGCTCGCCGGCATCGAGCTCGACCGCAAGGTCCTGTCCGATCTGGCGATCCACGAGCCCGATGCGTTCAAGAACATCGTCGATCAGGCCGAGGCCGCGCTGAAGGGCTGAGCCCCTTCCCCAGGCGGACCAGAGAACACCCCAAGGGCCGGTCGTACGATCGGCCCTTTTCGTTTGTCCGCAGGCAGGCGGACACCCCGCAACCCGGGGGTCGCAAAAGCCGGACCGACCGGCTAAAACGGCGCCCACCCGTCGGGAAACAGGCACGGACACATGGCAAACGTCGAAGCATTGCAGGCCGAGCTGCTGGCCGAGGTCGCGGGCGCGGCCGACCTGGACGCCCTGGAGCAGGTGCGGATCGCCGCGCTCGGCAAGAAGGGCCGCATCACCGCCGAGATGAAGACCCTGGGCGGCCTGGATCCGGAGGCGCGAAAGCAGACCGGTCAGGCGCTGAACCGGGTCAAGGACGCGGTCGCGGGCGCCCTTGAGGCGCGCAAGGCCGACTTGGCCGCCGCCGCCCTGGACGCGCGGCTGGCCGACGAACGCATCGATGTCTCGCTGCCGGTGCGCCCGGAGATGAAGGGCCGGATCCACCCGATCACCCAGACCATCGACGAACTCACCGCGATCTTCGCCGAGATGGGGTTCACCGTCGCCGAGGGACCGGACATCGAGAGCGACTACTACAATTTCGAGGCGCTCAACTTCCCGCCGGACCACCCGGCGCGCCAGGATCACGACACGTTCTACATGACGCCGGACGCCGACGGCGTGCGCAAGGTTCTGCGCACTCACACCAGCCCGGTGCAGATCCGCCACATGGAGAAGAATGCGCCGCCGATACGCATCATCGTGCCGGGGCGTACCTTCCGCTCCGATCATGACGCCACCCATTCGCCGATGTTCCATCAGGTCGAGGGTCTGGTGATCGACAAGACCACCCATATGGGTCACCTCAAGGGGTGCCTGACGGATTTCTGCCGCGCCTTCTTCGGCATCGACGACCTGCCCCTGCGCTTCCGGCCGTCCTACTTCCCGTTCACCGAGCCGTCCGCCGAGGTCGATATCGGCTGCTCGCGCGCCGGTGGCGAACTGAAGATCGGCAACCACGGCGACTGGCTGGAGATTCTCGGCTCCGGCATGGTGCACCCGAACGTTCTGCGCTACGCCGGCATCGACCCCAACGAGTACCAGGGCTTCGCCTTCGGCATGGGGATCGAGCGCATCGCCATGCTGAAATACGGCATTCCAGACCTGCGCCCGTTCTACGACAGCGACCTGCGCTGGATGCGGCACTACGGGTTCATGCCGCTGGCGCAATCGACCATCGCCGGAGGGATCTGAGCCATGAAGTTCACCCTGTCCTGGCTGAAGGACCACCTGGAGACCGACGCCTCCCTCCAGGAGATCACCGACCGGCTGACCATGCTCGGGCTCGAGCTCGAGGGGGTCGAGGACCGCGCCGCCGCGTTCGCGCCGTTCCGCGTCGCCCATGTGGTCGAGGCGGTCCAGCATCCGAACGCCGACCGGCTTCGGGTCTGCAAGGTGGACGCCGGCGACGGCATCGTCCAGGTGGTCTGCGGCGCGCCGAACGCCCGCACCGGCATGAAGGGGGTGTTCGCCCCGGCCGGCAGCTACGTTCCCGGCACCGACCTGCTGCTCAAGCCCGGCAAGATCCGCGGCGAGGAGAGCAACGGCATGCTGCTGTCCGAGCGCGAGCTCGGCCTGAGCGACGACCATGACGGCATCATCGACCTGCCGGACGACGCGCCGGTCGGCCAGGGGTACGCCCGGTATGCCGGGCTCGACGACCCGATCATCGACATCGCCATCACCCCGGACCGGGCCGACTGCCTCGGCGTGCGCGGCATCGCCCGCGACCTCGCCGCGTCGGGGCTCGGCACCCTCAAGCCGCTGGACACCTCGCCGGTCCCCGGCAGTTTCGAGAGCCCGCTCAGGTTCGTCGTCGACCTGCCGGACGACCGCAAACACCTTTGTCCGGTGGTCAGCGGCCGGTATTTCCGCGGCGTGAAGAACGGCCCGTCCCCCGCCTGGATGCAGGAGCGGCTCCGCGCCGTCGGCCTGCGGCCGATCTCGGCGCTGGTCGACATCACCAACTACGTCATGCTCGACGTCGGCCGCCCGCTTCACGCCTACGACGCCAAGAAGCTGCACGGCAACCCGACCGTCCGCCTCGCCCGCGCCGGCGAGAGCTACCTGGCACTGAACGGCAAGGAGTACACCTTCGAGGACGGCATGCTGGTGATCGGCGACGCCAACGGCGTCGACGATCTGGCCGGCATCATGGGCGGCGAGCGCACCGGGGTCGACGACGACACGACCGACATGTTCCTCGAGGTCGCCATCTTCGACACCAACTCCGTCGCCGCGACCGGGCGCAAGCTCGGCGTGCTGTCCGACGCCCGGTTCCGCTTCGAGCGCGGTCTCGACCAGACCGGTCCGTGGTGGGGTGCCGAGGTGGCGGCGCGACTGGTGCTGGAACTGTGCGGCGGGGAGGCCAGCGAGGTGGTGGTCACCGGCGGCGAGTCCGGCTGGCGCCGCAAGCTGCCGCTGCGGCACTCGCGCATCAAGGCGCTGTGCGGCGTCGAGGTCGAGGAAGCGGAGGCCGTGCGCATCCTCACCACCCTCGGCTTCGAGGTCGAGGGCTCCGGCGAGACCATGAGCGTCACCCCGCCGCCGTGGCGCGGCGACGTCGAGGGCGAGGCCGACCTTGTCGAGGAGGTGGTCCGGGTCAACGGCTACGACCGGATCGAGCCGGTCTCGCTCGACCGCGTGAGCGTCGTGCCCCAGCCGGCGCTGACCGCCGGACAGAACCGCCGCCGGCTCGCCAGGCGGGCGCTCGCCGGGCGCGGCATGATGGAGGCGGTGACGTTCTCCTTCCTGCCGGCCCGCCATGCCGAACTGTTCGGCGGCGGCGACGAGGCGCTGCGTCTGGTCAATCCGATCAGCGCCGACCTCGACGTCATGCGCCCGTCGATCCTGCCGAACCTGCTGGCCGCCGCGGCGCGCAACGCCAACCAGGGCTATCCCGACATCGCCCTGTTTGAGGTCGGCCCGGAATACGCCGGCGACCGGCCGGAGGACCAGGCCCAGGTCGCCGTCGGCCTGCGCGTCGGACGCACCGGCGCGCGCGACTGGCGCAAGGCCGACCGACCGGTCGATCTGTTCGACGCCAAGGCCGACGCCCTGGACCTGCTGGAGGTGTTGGAAGCGCCGACCGCCAACCTCCAGGTCTCGGCCGACGCGCCGGACTGGTACCATCCGGGACGGTCCGGCTGTCTGCGCCTCGGCCCGAAGGTGATGGCCCGGTTCGGCGAACTGCACCCGCGCATCGTCGCCGCCTTCGACATCAAGGGCCCGGCGGTGGCGTTCGAGGTGATGGTCGAGGCGGTGCCGCTGCCCAAGCGCAAGGGACCGCAGCGCCCGCTGCTGAACCGCATTCCGTTCCAGCCGGTGGCCCGCGACTTCGCCTTCGTCGTGGCCGGCGACGTACCCGCCGACAAGGTCGCCCGCGCGGCGGCCGGTGCCGACAAGGCGCTGATCGACGGGGTGCACGTGTTCGACGAGTACACCGGTCCCGGGCTCGAGGCCGGCCGCAAGTCAATCGCCGTCGAGGTCACCCTGCAGCCGCGCGACGCGACCCTGACCGACGAACAGATCGAGGCGGTCTCCGCCAGGATCGTCGCCGCGGTCGAGAAGCACACCGGCGGGGTGCTGCGCGGATAGAGCAGATCACGATCGGATGGAGACATCTGATCGTGTGAAGCTGCGCGGTCTCCAGTGACACGGTCTTTGGTGGCTTGGTCTTTGGTGACTTGGAGGACGGCTGGCCGCGGCCGGACCACCTCCCGCCCGTGTCACCCCTCCGCCCGCCGGTACTTCACCATGAAGACGAAGGGGATGATGGCGAAGCAGGTGGCGGCATAGAGGTAGAAGGCGTTGATGTAGCCGAGCATCGTCGCCTGCCGCCGCATCTCCGCCCCCAACCCGGCCAGGGCCCGCTCGCTGTCGGTCGGCCAGTCGCCGCGCAGGGCCAACAGGCTGTTCGCCTCGGCGAAGATCGACACGAACGGCACCAGTTCGGTGTAACCGGCCGCCGTGGTCCGGATCACCAGGGCGATGGTCACGGAGATGAAGATCGACGAGCCGACGTTGCGGATCAGGTGATAGATCGCCGTCGCCTCGTTCATGAACGCCCGGTCCAGGGTCCGGAAGGTGATGAGCGTGATCGGCACCCAGATGAAACCGACCCCGAACCCGGCCAGAAGGCTGGTCCAGGCCAGCGCGAAGGGCGACAGGTTGATGTCGAAGGCGCCCATGTAGGCCGCCGCCACCCCCTGCAGCAGGAAACCGACCGTCAACAGCAGGCGCGGGTCGAACAGCCGGTTGATGAACGCCATCACCACCGAGGCCACCAGGGTACCGAGCCCCCGCAGCGCCATGAACACGCCGATCTCGGCCTCCGGATAACCCTGGATGTTGGCCATCATCGGCGGGAACAGCACCATCGGCGTCCACAGCACCATGCCGAACAGAAACATGATGGTGCAGCCGAGCGCGTAGTTGCGGTCGCGGAACATCGCCAGGTTCAGGAACGGCTTCTCCGCCGTCGCCACGTGGGCGAGGAATAGGTAGAAGGCCAGGGCCGCGACGGCGGCCTCGACGACGATCTCGGGGGATTCGAACCAGTCCAGCCGCTGGCCGCGGTCCAGCATGAACTGGAACGAGGCGATGGCGATCGACAGGGTGAGGAACCCGAACCAGTCGAGCCGCATCGCGCCGGAACGGCGGCGGTCCTGGATCACCACCATGATCGCGGTGATGGCGATCAGGCCGAACGGAACCAGCAGAAAGAACACCCAGCGCCAGCCGAGCTCCTCGGCCAGGAAGCCGCCGACCGTCGGGCCGATGATCGGGCCGAACACCACGCCCATGGAGAACACCGCCGTGGCCGTGCCGTGCTGGCGGCGCGGGAAGGTGTCGAGGATGGTCGCCTGCGCCAGGGGCACCAGCGGCGCACCGAACCCGCCCTGCAGGATGCGGAACAGGACCAGTTCCTCCAGGGTCTGGGCGACGCCGCACAGGAATGAGGCGGCGGTGAAGCCGACCGCGCACCAGAACATCAGGGAGCGCCGGCTGAACCGCGAGGCGAGCCAGCCCGAGGCGGGGGTCATCACCGCGGTCGCGACGATGTTGAAGGTGACCACCAGGGCGATCTGGTCCGCGGTGGCGGCGAAGGTCCCCTGCATCTTCGGCAGGGCGACGTTCGCGATCATCACCGTCATCGTGTAGAGCATGGTCACGAAGGTCAGCGAGACCAGGATGACGGCCCGCTGCGCGAAGGTCGTGCCCTCGGCGTCCGGTATCGCGGATGTGGCGGCGCTCGCCATGCGGCCGGTCGGCCTCCTCCCGAATGCAGTCTTGTCGTTGATTTTGCGTCATCATGGCACGGGGAGCGGCGGTCTGTGACCCACCCAACGACGCCGCCGGGCGCGCGGCGCTTGCCTGACGGGCCGGCTTGGGTATGGTTCGGGCGAGTGGGGCGACGATCCGATCACCCTGAGCCGAAGGAGACGTCGATGCGCCGACTGGCGTTCGCCGCAAGCATCATCGGAGCGATCATGACGACCGACACCAACGGGGCGGCCGCCGCCGAGCCCGAGAACACGCTGATCATGGAACTGAAGGACGGTTCCGTGACCATCGAACTGCGCCCCGACCTGGCGCCGAATCACGTCGAGCGCATCAAGGAACTCACGCGCGAAGGCTTCTATGACGGGGTGGTGTTCCACCGCGTGATCGAAGGCTTCATGGCCCAGACCGGCGATCCGACCGGCACCGGCCGCGGCGGCTCGGACAAGGACGACCTGCGGGCCGAGTTCTCCGACGCCAATTACGGCCGGGGCACCATCGGCATGGCGCGGACCCAGAACCCGAACAGCGCCAACAGCCAGTTCTTCATCTGCTTCAACGACTGCTCGTTCCTGAACGGCCAGTACACCGTCTGGGGCCAGGTGACCGACGGCATGGAGCATGTCGACGCCATCGCCCGCGGCGAACCGCCGCGCAACCCGGACAGCATCGTCTCGATGAAGGTCCAGGCGGACACGCAGTAACGGCGCCGCGCCTCCTCCGCCCGCCGTCCTGACGCCTGCGGATCCTGTCCGGGTCGGAACGGTGGGTCGGAACGGTGGGGCGGGACGGCGGAGCGGCCGCCGGCGTTCACTCTTTATCCGGAGACCCTTCATGACCACCCTGATCGCCGGTGGCTGCGGCTTCATCGGTCTCGCCGTCGCCGAGCGTTACCTCGAGGACGGAGCGGAGGTCGTGCTGTTCGACCGCAATCCGCTGCACCCGGTGGCGAAATCCCGGCTCGACTCCCTGCCCGGAACCTACACCCTGGTGCAGGGGGATATTCGCCAGGCCGAGCCCATTGCCCAGGCGATCGGCGACCACAAGGCGAGCCAGGTGTTCTACGGCGCGGCCGTGACCTCGGGTCCGGACCGCGAGCGCGAGGCGCCGGAAAGCGTGATCGAGGTCAACCTGGTCGGCCTCGCCCACACCCTGAAGGCCGCCTGGAAGGCCGGCGCCCGGCGGCTGGTCAACATCTCCTCCGGCGCGGCCTACGGGACAGGCGCCTTCGGTGACACCGGCTGGGACGGTCCGCTCGACGAGTACGGCACCCGCGAGGAGCCGTTCAAGATCTACGGCATGACCAAGTTCGGCTCCGAGCGGCTGGTGCGGCGCTACGGCGAACTGACCGGCCTCGATGCCCGCTCGGTCCGGCTGTCGACCATCTACGGCCCCTGGGAGATCGATTCCGGCGCGCGCGACACCCTGTCGGCGCCGATGCAGACGGCGCTTCTCGCCCGTAACGGCGAAACCGCGATCTTCGATCGGCGCGACCACCTGGATTGGACCTATTCCCGCCACGTCGCCGGTGCGCTGCAGGCGCTGATGGCGGCCCCGACGGGACGACTGACCAGCGACATCTTCAACGTGACCTCGGCCCGTCAGGTCAGCGTGATGGACATGTGCGCCCATCTCGCCGAGGCGTTCCCCGGCTTCTTCTACCGGCTGGCCGAACCCGGCGAGGCGGCGACGGTCAATCTGTGGGGCGACACCGACCGCCAGCCGATGCGACCGGACCGGCTCGCCGACGAGGCCGGCCACCGCCTGCCCGACGACCTGGCGGCGACCATGGCCGATTTCGTCGCCTGGATCCGGGGCTATGGCGCCTTCTGGGACCGCAGCTGACGCCGGACGGCGCCGCGACCGCCTGACCGGCTTCGCCCTGGCCCTGGCGGCCACCGTCGGTCTCGGCCTCGCCGTCGCGGTCGCCCGCATCGCGTTCGACGGTGGCACGGACGGCCAGTCGGTCGCCACCGTGCGGGCCTGGTTCGTGGTCGCCCTGGTCGGTGGCTGGTGCCTCGCCTCCGGCCGGTCGCTGCGGGTCGATACCCGCACCTGGCTCAACTGCCTCGGCCTCGGGCTGCTGCTGGCCCACATGTTCTTCGGCAATATCGGCGCGGTGAAGTTCATTCCGGTCGGCGTCGCCGCCCTGCTGTTCTTCGTCTATCCGCCGCTGGTGAGCGTGTTCACGGCCCTGCTCGACCGCCGCTGGCCCGGCCTGCTGCGCCTCGCGTCCTTCCTGACCGCCTTCGCCGGGCTGGCGGTCATGCTCGGCGTGTCGCTTGACGATCTGGATCCCCGCGGCCTGTTCCTGGGGCTTTCGGCCGGCATCGCCTGCGCCGTCAACGTCACCTGGATCGGCCGTGTGATGGGCGGCCGCGACCCGCTGGTGGTCATGTTCCACATGGCGCTGGTGGCCGCGCTCGCGCTGTCGGTCACCGTGCCGGCGCTGACCGGGTTCACCCTGCCGGTAACGACCGCCGGCTGGCTCGGCGCCCTCGGCGTGGTGCTGCTGCAGGGTTGCTCGATCCCGCTGTACTTCGCCTCGATCCCGAAGATCGGGGCCGAGACCAGCTCGATCGTGAACAACCTGCAGCCGGTGACCTCGATCGCCGCCGCCTTCCTGCTGTTCGGCGAAGCCATGACATCGGCCCAGGGGATCGGCGCGGCGATGGTGATCGGCGGAATTCTGGCCATGCAGATCTTCGGCCGGACGCGCCGCTGACGGCGCGCCGCCTCACATCGGCTCGTCGAACGGATGCCAGCCGTTGCGGTCCTCGATCTCCAGAACCCAAAGGTCCGGGTCGATCCGCCGCTCCTTTTCCAGATAGGCGTCGACGTCGGGCTCCGGCATCGGGTCGTCGCCGAGCGGCGAACGCCACACCGTGCGGCCGCTGTCGTAGTCGCGGCTCGGCGCCAGGAGCACGCAGCCGATGTCGCGCCCCCGGTTGACGACGACGAAGACCTGCCCGGCATCGTCGTCGCCATGGCGCACCACCGTCGCCGGCACGCCGCGCATGGTCGCCTGGCGGATCGCCGACTGCACGATGATCCCCGCCTTCAGCCGTGGCTCTGTCACAACACCCTCATCTCGTTTTCCCGCGCCCGAGACGCTGGGAACACCCATTCATTTCGCATAGATTACACCTCAACCGCCGATTTGGCGGACCCAAACAGGGGAGCTCACCCATGCACATCCGTATTCTCGGCGCCGCCGTCGCGCTGACCCTGATGGCCGGCCCGGTGACGGCGGCCGACATCGCCCCCGCCGTCGTCTTCGACATGGGCGGCAAGTTCGACAAGAGCTTCAACGAAGGTGTCTACAACGGCGTCGAGAAGTTCAAGTCCGAGACCGGCATCGACTACCGCGAGTTCGAGGTCACCAACGAGACCCAGCGCGAGCAGGCGCTGTCGCGCATGGCCCAGCGCGGTGCCGACCCGGTCCTCGGCGTCGGATTCGCCCAGGCTCCGGCCATGGAGAAGGTGGCCAAGGCCCACCCCGACACCAAGTTCGCGATCATCGACAGCGTCGTCGACCTGCCGAACGTGCGTTCCATCGTCTTCAAGGAGCAGGAAGGCTCGTTCCTCGTCGGTGTGCTCGCCGCCATGGCCTCCGAAACCGGCAAGATCGGCTTCGTCGGCGGCATGGACATTCCGCTGATCCGCCGCTTCGCCTGCGGCTACGTCCAGGGCGCCAAGCACGCCAACCCGGATGTCGAGGTGTTCCAGAACATGACCGGCACGACGCCGGCCGCGTGGAACGATCCGACCAAGGGCGGCGAACTCGCCCGCTCGCAGTTCGACCGCGGCGCCGACGTGGTCTTCGCCGCCGCCGGCGGCACCGGCATCGGCGTCTACCAGGCCGCCGCCGACAGCGGCAAGCTGGCGATCGGCGTCGACAGCAACCAGAACCATCTGCACCCGGGCACCATGCTGACCTCCATGCTCAAGCGGGTCGACGTGGCCGCATACAAGGCCTTCACCGACGCGGCGGGCGACAGCTTCACGACCGGCGTTGAAGTGCTCGGCCTGGCCGAGGGCGGCGTCGACTGGGCGCTGGACGAGCACAACGAGAGCCTGATCACCGACGCCATGAAGGCGGCGGCCGAGAAGGCCAAGGCCGACATCGTCGCCGGAACGGTGACGGTGCACGACTACATGGCCGACAATTCCTGCCCGCACTGAGCCGGCGCGCAGCACGAACGCGGGAGGGGACGGGGTGAGCATCGCCGAACAGACGGCTGACGGCGCCTCCGTCCCCTCCCCGCCTCCGGCGATCGAGCTGATCGGTATCGACAAGCGGTTCGGCCCGGTCCACGCCAACCACGACGTCTCGCTGTCGGTCGCGCCGGGGACCATCCACGGCATCGTCGGCGAGAACGGCGCCGGCAAGTCCACGCTGATGAGCATCCTCTACGGCTTCTACGAGGCCGATGCGGGGGAGATCCGGATCGACGGACGCACCGTGTCGATCCGCAGCGCGCGCGACGCGATCGTGGCGGGCATCGGCATGGTGCATCAGCATTTCATGCTGGTCCCGCCCTTCACCGTCCTGGAGAACGTCATGCTCGGCGCCGAGGGGGCGCCCCTGATCGCCGCCGGCCAGGGGGCGGCGCGCGACGAGCTGCTGCGGCTGGAGCGGGAATACGGACTGGAGATCGATCCGGACGCCGTCGTCGGTGAGCTGCCGGTCGGCCTGCAGCAGCGGGTCGAGATCCTGAAGGCGCTGTACCGCGGCGCCCGCATCCTGATCCTGGACGAGCCGACCGGCGTGCTCACGCCGCAGGAGACCGACGCCCTGTTCGAGATCCTGCGCGAGCTGAAGCGCGAGGGCGTCACCGTCATCCTGATCACCCACAAGCTGCGCGAGATCCTCGCCGTGACCGACACGGTGTCGGTGATGCGCCGCGGCGAGATGGTCGCTCATCGGCCCACCGCCGAGACCTCGCGCGAGGAGCTGGCCGAACTGATGGTCGGCCGCAAGGTGCTGTTCCGGGTCGACAAGGGCCCGGCCCGGCCCGGCGCGCCGGCGCTCCAGGTCGAGCGGCTCGGCGTGGTGGATACCGCCGGCGTGACCCGCCTGCACGACGTCTCCTTCGAGGTCCGCGCCGGCGAGATCGTCGGTCTCGCCGGAGTGTCCGGCAACGGCCAGAGCGAGCTGCTGGAGGTGCTCGCCGGACTGCGGGTCCCGACGGCCGGCCGGGCGCGGCTCGGCGATCTGGAGATCGCGCCGGACCGTCCGTCGAACGGTGCCGCGGTGCGCGCCGCCGGCGTCGGCCACGTGCCGGAGGACCGCCACGCCATGGGCATGGTGATGGATTTCGACGCCAAGGAGAGCGCGATCCTCGGTCACCACAACGACGCCCGGTTCAATCCCGGCCTGCTGACCGACCCGACGGCGATCGAGGCGGCCTGCCGCGCCAAGATGGAGGGATTCGACGTGCGGCCGCCGGACCCGTCGCTGAAATCCTCCCTGTTCTCCGGCGGCAACCAGCAGAAGCTGGTTCTCGCCCGCGAACTGGACGGCGACCCGAAGGTGCTGCTGGTCGGGCAGCCCACGCGCGGCGTCGATATCGGCGCCATCGAGTTCATCCACCGCCAGCTCGTCGCCATGCGCGACGCCGGAACCGCGATCCTGCTGGTCTCGGTCGAACTCGACGAGATCATGGGGCTGAGCGACCGCATCCTTGTGATGTGCGGCGGCGCACTGGTCGGCGAGCTTCCGGCCGAGGCGGCGGACGAGCGCACCCTCGGCCTGATGATGGCCAACGTGCCGCTGGACGAGATCCGCCGTCGGGGAACCGCGCCATGACCGCCGGCCCCGGGATCTTCACCGAGCGCCGGCATCCGGAGGCGCTGCGCTCCGGCGACGTGCGCGACGCCTACGACCACGACAAGGGTCGGGTGATCCATTCCGCCGCCTTTCGCCGGCTTCAGGGCAAGACCCAGGTCATGGCGACCGGCGAGGGCGATTTCCACCGCACCCGCCTGACCCACAGCATTGAGTGCGGCCAGATCGGCGAGGGGCTGCTGCTGAAGATCCGGGCCGAGCCCTCGGTGGCGGAGGATGTGAAGGCCTGGCTGCCGTCCTCCTCGCTGATGACCGCCGCCTGCCACGCGCACGATCTCGGCCATCCCCCCTATGGCCACAGCGGCGAGGAGACCCTGAACGCCTGCATGGCAGGCTCCGGCGGGTTCGAGGGGAACGGCCAGACGCTGCGGGTGCTGAACCGGCTGGAGAAGTACCGCCGGCCGGGCATCGGCCTGAACCCGACCCGGCGCCTGATCCTGGCCGTGCTGAAATATCCGGCCCCGTACTCCGCCTGCGCCGCCGCCTTCGCCGCCATCGGCAAGGACGCCGACGAGCGGCCGCCGAAATGCTACCTCGACAGCGAACAGGACATCGTCGACTGGGCGCTCGCCCCGTTCTCCAACGCCGACCGCAACGCCCTGCCCGCCCTGGACGCGACCGGCCGGCCGATCCACCGCACCGTCGACTGCGCGCTGATGGAATGTGCCGACGACATCGCCTACGGGGTGCACGACCTCGAGGATGCCATCGCCCGCGGGTTGATCCGGCGCGAGACCTTCGAGGCCTATCTGGCGGCGGCCGGGGACCTGCCGGATTTCGAGGCGCTCGCGGCCGCCGGGCTCGGGCTCGGCCGCGACGCGCTGGCCGACGCCCTGTTCTCGCGATCCAGCTACGACCGCAAGCAGGCGATCTCCGCCCTGGTCAACGTCCTGGTGACCCATGTGAGCGTGTACGAGCGCGCCGAGTTCGAGCACCCGCTGCTGCGCCATACCGTTGACTTCGCAGGCCCGGCCAAGGATCTGGTGCGGTTCCTGAAGACCTTCGTCTACCAGACGGTCATCAACAGCGCCTCGGTGCGCCAGCTCCGCCGCAAGGGCAACATCGTCGTCAACAACCTGTTCGACGAACTGGTGCACGACCCCAGCATGATCCCGGAAAGCGCCCGCGACGACCTGCTGACCGGCGACCCCATCCAGCGTCAGGTCTGCGACTACATCGCCGGCATGACCGACCATTACGCCGAACGCCTGTACCGCCGCATGTTCGAGCCCGGCTTCGGCACCACCACCGACGAACTCTGAGGAACGGGGATGAGCCGGGAGCTGCCCGCCTGGATCGATATCGGCGTCCTGCCGGCGCTGAACATTCTGATGGCCTTCCTGGTCGCCGGGGCGATCGTGCTGATTGTCGGCGAGAACCCGCTGGAGGCGCTGAACGTGCTGGTGGTCGGCGCCTTCGGTTATCCGGGATCGCTCGGCTACACCCTGTACTACACCACCAACCTGGTGTTCACCGGGCTCGCCGTCGCGGTCGCCTTCCATGCCGGGCTGTTCAACATCGGCGGCGAGGGTCAGGCCTATATCGGCGGCCTCGGGGTCGGGCTGGCGGCCCTGTCCCTCGACACTGTGCTTCCGGGCTGGGCGGTGATTCCGGTCGCGGCCCTTGCCGGCGGCGCGTTCGGCGCGGCCTGGGCCTTCGTCCCGGCCTGGCTGCAGGCGTATCGCGGCAGCCACGTCGTCATCACCACCATCATGTTCAACTTCCTCGCCGCCGCGCTGATGGTGCACCTGATGGTCAATGTCATCATCGAGCCGGGGCAGATGTCGCCGCAGAGCCGCGAGCTGACCGAGAGCGCGTGGCTGCCGTTCGTGCACGAGATCCTGCGGACCGCCGGCATCGAGGTGACGCCGTCGCCGCTGAACCTGTCGATCGTCTGGGCGGCTCTGGCCTGTATCTTCGTCTGGCTGCTGATCTGGCGCACCCGATGGGGCTACGCGATCCGCACCGTCGGCAAGAACGAGCGGGCCGCGGTCTATGCCGGCATCGACCCCCGTCGGGTGATCGTGGTGTCCATGGTGATCTCCGGCGCGTTGGCCGGGTTCGTCGGCCTGAACGAGATCCTGGGCGTGCATCACCGCCTGCTGCTGAACTTCACCGCCGGCTACGGCTTCACCGGCATCGCCGTCGCGCTGATGGGGCGCAGCCACCCGATCGGCATCGTGCTGGCAAGCCTGCTGTTCGGCGCCCTCTACCAGGGCGGCACCGAGCTCGATTTCGAGTTCCAGACCATCACCCGCGACCTGGTCGTGGTGATTCAGGGGCTGGTGATCCTGTTCTCCGGCGCGCTCGCCTTCATGCTGCACCCGACCGCGCTCAGGCTCTGGCGCGGCTGGAGCGCCCGGCGGGGGGGCGCCTGATGGCCGACATCGCCGATTTCTGGCTGCTCTTCGTCCTCACCCTCGACGCCACCATCCGGGTCGCGGCGCCGCTGATCCTGTGCGCCATGGCCGGCCTGTTCAGCGAGCGGTCCGGCGTCGTGGATATCGGCCTCGAGGGCAAGATGCTCGCCGGCGCCTTCGCCGCCGCGTCCGCCGCCTACGCCACCGGCGACGCCTGGCTCGGCCTGTTCGCCGCGATCGCCGTGTCGACCGCGCTCGCCCTGCTCCACGGCTTCGCCTGCATCACCCATCGCGGCGACCAGGTCGTCAGCGGCGTGGCCATCAACGTGCTCGTGGCCGGCCTGACGATCGTGCTGGGCATCGCCTGGTTCGCCCAGGGCGGCCAGACGCCGCCGCTGCAGGCCGGCGCGCGGTTCCAGTCCCTGGTCCTGCCGCTGGCCGACACCCTGCGGACGGTCCCGGTCCTCGGCACGGTCTACGCCGAGATCGTCAGCGGTCACAACATCCTGGTCTACGTCGCCCTGGCCGCCGTGCCGTTCACCTGGTGGGTGGTCTACCGGACCCGGTTCGGCCTGCGCCTGCGGGCCGTCGGCGAGAGCCCGAACGCGGTGGACACCGCCGGCATCTCCGTGACCTGGCTGCGCTACCGGGCCCTGCTGTTCACCGGGGCGTTCTGCGGCATCGCCGGCGCCTACCTGTCGACCGCACAGTCGGCCGCCTTCGTGCGCGACATGACCGCCGGCAAGGGGTACATCGCGCTGGCGGCGCTGATCTTCGGCAAGTGGCGGCCGGTACCGGCGTTCTGCGCCTGTCTGCTGTTCGGATTCCTCGATGCCGTGGCGACCCGTCTGCAGGGGGTGGAGATTCCCGGCATCGGCCAGGCTCCGGTGTCGCTGATCCAGGCGCTGCCCTATGCCTTGACGGTGATCCTGCTGGCGGGCTTCATCGGCAAGGCGATCGCGCCCCGGGCGATCGGCATACCCTACGTGAAGGAACGGTGAGTCAGAGCATGGATCTGTCGGGTTTGGAGATCGAGACCGATCGTCTTCGGCTGCGCGCCTACCGGAACTCGGACGCCCAGGAGATCTTCGAGGCAATGACCCCGGAGGTGGCGCGCTACATGAGCTTCGAGCCGTCCCGGGACGTGGACGAGATCCTGTCGCTCGGCCGCGTGTGGACGATCAATCAGCAGGCAGGCAGAGAGGTCTCCGTCGTCATCCGCCGGGACGAGGACGGACGTTTCGTCGGCATGTGCGGTCTGCACTATCGTGACGATCCGGTGCCGGAAGTGGGCATCTGGATCCGCGCAGACGCGCACCGCCAGGGTTTCGGCCGGGAGTCGGTCGGTGCCATCGTGCGGTACGCGGGCGCGGTCCTCGGCGAAACGTCGGTCGTCTATCCGGTCGTGGCCGAGAACACGCCCAGCCGCCGGGTTGCCGAAAGCCTGGGCGGCGAACTCTTCGACCGGAGGACCATGACCAAGCCATCCGGCGTGACCTACGAGATGGTCGTCTACCGGGTGTCGACGGCATGAGCGAGCGCGCCGCCATCGACGCCGCCATCGAGGCGATCGACGCCAATTCGGCCGGTTTCCGCCCGCGTCTCGGCATCGTGCTCGGCTCGGGGCTGGACGCCTGCGCCGACGCCATCACCCAGACGATCGACATTTCCTACTCCGCGATCCCGGGCTTTCCGCGGCCGGCGGTGGACAGCCATGCCGGAATGCTTCGGCTCGGCAAGCTCGGCGACGTGCCGGTCGCCATGCTGCGCGGCCGCGCCCATGCCTATGAGGGTCACCCGCTGGCCGACGTGGTCCGCCCGGTCCGCACCCTGGCCCGGCTCGGCTGCAGCACCGTGGTCCTGACCAATGCCGCCGGCTCCCTGCGGCCCAAGGTCGGACCCGGCCGATTGATGATGATCACCGATCATATCAACTGGTCCGGCCTCAATCCGCTGACCGGCGAGAACGATCCGGGCCTCGGCAAGCGGTTCATCGACATGACGACCGCCTACGATCCGGAACTGCGATACCGGCTGTCCACGACGGCCGACCGGATCGGCATCCGGCTCAGCGAAGGGGTGTATCTCTGGTATCCGGGGCCGAGCTACGAGACCCCGGCGGAGATCCGCGCGTTCAAGATCCTGGGCGCCGACGCGGTCGGTATGTCGACGGTTCCGGAATGCATCGCCCTTCGCCACATGGGAGTGAATGTCATCGCCATATCCTCGATCACCAATCTGGCGGCCGGCCTCGGCGACGGCGCGGCGCTCGACCATGGCGACGTGATGGCCGAGGGCACCGCCCTCGCCGATCAGCTCGCCCAACTGCTCTCCGCGTTCGCCCGGGAGGCCGACGATGTCCTCTGACGATCCCACCGAGACGGCCCGCCGGGCCATCGCCTGCCTCGATCTGACCTCGCTGAACGACGGCGACGACGACGCGGCGGTCGGGCGGCTGTGCGACCGGGCGGTGACACCGGCCGGACCGGTGGCCGCGGTCTGCGTGTGGCCGCGGTTCGTGCCGCTCTGCCGCGCCCGGCTGGAGGGCAGCGGCGTCAAGGTCTGCACCGTCGTCAACTTCCCCCACGGCCGCGACAATGTCGAACGGGTGCGCGACGAGATCCTGCCGGCGATCGCCGACGGGGTCGACGAGATCGATGTGGTGCTCCCCTACACCGCCCTGCTCACCGGCCGACGGGCCGAGGCGCGGGCGGTGCTCGACATGGCCCGTCTGATGACCGGCGAGGCGACGCTGAAAGTCATCCTGGAGACCGGGCGCCTGATGACCGCGACCGCGATCCGCGACGCGGCCGAACTCGCGGTCGACGCCGGGGCCGACTTCCTGAAGACCTCAACCGGGAAGGTCGCTGTGTCGGCGACGCTGGAGGCGGCCCATATCCTGCTGGAGGTCGCGTCCGCGGCCGGCCGGCCGGTCGGCGTCAAGGTCGCGGGCGGCGTGCGCACGACCGAGCAGGCCGCCGCCTACCTGCGCCTCGCCGATGCGATCAACGGCCGGACCGCGCCGGAGTCCTTCCGCTTCGGTGCCAGCGGCCTGCTCGACGCGCTGCTGGCGACACTCGACGGCGGGACGGCGCCGTCGGCGCAGTCCGGATACTGAGGCGCCGCCGCGCGCGGTACGATCTGGCGGCACGAGCGCGCGGAACGAGCGCGCGGTACGATCGCGCGACCCTGTCTCGCCGGCGTCATGACGGATCGGTGGCGCGCCCCAGGATCAGGTCCGACGCCTTTTCGGCGATCATCATCGTGGCGGCATTGGTGTTTGCCGAGACCATCGTCGGCATGACCGACGCGTCGACGACCCGGAGCCCGCCGGTGCCCCGCACCCGCAGGTCGGGATCGACCACCGCCGCCGCGTCGGTCCCCATCCGGCAGGTGCTGACCGCGTGGTAGACCGTCGCCCCCTTGGCCCGGGCGAAAGCGAGCAGTTCGTCGTCGGTCCGCGCATCGGGACCGGGCAGGGTCTCCGGCCCGCGATAGGGCGCGAGCGCGTCGCTCGACAGCAGGGTCCGGCACCACCGTATTCCCTGGACGATGGCCCGCCGGTCGGCGGGATCGCTCAGGTAGTTCGGCTGGATCTCCGGCGCATCGGCGGTGTCAGCCGACACGGCGCGGACGTGCCCGGTGCTGTGGGGCCGCATCTGCCACACGCCGATGGTCATCCCCGGTTCGCGCTGCAACTGCCCGATCACGCCATCGGAATAGCTCGCCGGGGTGAAGACGAACTGAAGGTCGGGATCCTCGAGATCCTCCGACGATCGCACGAAGGCGCCGACATGGGCTGGGCTGAAGGCGAGCAGCCCCTTGCCGGTCGCAAGCCACCGCCCGATCTCCCAGAGCAGCCGGGGTCCGCGGGCGCGTTCGTTGAGGGTAATCGGCCGCGTGACCCGGTGCACGACCCTGACCGCATAATGGTCCTGCAGGCCCTGCCCGACCGCCGGCAGCGCATGGGCGACCTCGACGCCGATCCGCCGCAGATGATCCGGATCGCCGATGCCCGAGACCTGCAGCAGGTGCGGGCTGCCGATCGCGCCGGCTGCCAGAATGACCTCCCGGGTCGCCGTCGCGGCCAGCGCCTGGCCGTACCGGCGGTAGCGAACGCCGATCGCGCGCCGACCGTCGAGGATCAGGCGCTCCGCCTGGGCGCCGGTGACGACCTCCAGGTTCGGGCGGTTGCGAACCGGATGCAGATAGCCGCTGGCGGCGCTGTGGCGCCTGCCGTCGTGGATGGTGCGCTGGTAGTACGCCACCCCTTCCTGCCGCGCCCCGTTGTAGTCCGGGTTGCGCGGCAGCCCGAGGGTCTCCGCCCCGTCGATGAAGGCCTCGCAGATCGGGTGGCGCTCGTGGATGTCGGAGACATGCTGAGGCCCCCCGACGCCGTGATAGGCATCGCCGCCGGAGGACCTGTCCTCGGCCCGGCGGAAGTAGGGCAGCACGTCCTCGTACGACCATCCCCGGTTGCCGAGCTGGGCCCAGGTGTCGAAATCCCTGGCCTGGCCCCGGACGTAGAGGTGCCCGTTGATCGAGCTCGATCCGCCGAGCACGCGGCCGCGCGGAAAGAAGATCGAGCGGCCGTCGACGCCGTCCCCCGGCGCGGTCGAGAAGCACCAGTTGAAGCGCGGATCCTCGAAGGTCTTCAGGAACCCGACCGGTGCCCGGACATAGGGGTGCCGGTCGCTGCCGCCGGCCTCCAGCAGAAGCACGCGCACGCTCGGATCGGCGCTCAGCCGGTTCGCCAGGACGCAGCCCGCCGTCCCCGCCCCGACGATCACGTAGTCGGCGGTGCCGTTCATGCGGCCGCCGCCAGGGTCGGCGCGTCGCCGGCGATGGTCGTGCGCACCATCAGACGCTTTTCGGTCGTACTCTCGAACGGCGTCGCGCGATGGACCACCGCCCGGTTGTCCCACAGGATCAGGTCGTGGGGCTGCCACCGGTGGGAGTAGACGAACCGCTCCTGCGTGGCGAAGGCCATCAGCTCGTCGATCAGCGCCCGGCCCTCGTCTTCCGGCATGCCTTCGATCCGGGCCGCGTGCGCCCCTAGGTACAGCGACTTGCCGAACTCGGCGCCGTGGTCGATCACCATCGCCTGGCGGACCGGCGGCACCGCCGCGCGCTCCTCGTCCGTGACAAGGTTCGGATCGATCTTGGAGCGCGAGTAGACATAGTCGTGGATCACCACCTTGCCTTCCGTCGCGCGTTTCAGGTGCTCGGGCAGCTCGGCGTAGACCGCCCGCATGCTGATGTACTCGGTATTGCCGCCCCGGGAGGGGATGACGCGGGCCGACAGCATGGACGCCTTCGCCGGCACCGCCTTGAAGGAACTGTCGGCATGCCAGAACCGGTTGGCACGACTGCTCAACACCTGACGGTCGCTCGGCGGAACGACGTTGCCGTCGGCGTCCATGTTGGACAGGACGATCAGCTTGCTGCCCGCCCCGACCGTTCCGACCTTCGTCGTCTCCAGCGCACCGAACCGTTCGCTGAAGGCGATCTGCGCGTCGTCGGTGATCCGCTGGTCGCGGAAGATCAGCACCGAGTGCCGGCGAAAGGCGGCGTCGATCTCGGCGAAGACCGCGTCCGGCATCGGCGCCGAGACGTCCAGGCCGGTGACCTCGGCGGCGACGAGCGGATGCAACTGCTTGATGGCGATCATGGCGTTCCTCCAGCACATCGAGGGTTATTCGCTGATCGAACCGTGCCGCATTCCACACCTCCAGTTTAGACGGATAATATAGGAAATTCTGTCCGGATAATCGGGACAGTCAGTCGAGATGCGTCGCCAGGTGCCTCTGCAGATGGTCGAGAAACGCCGTGACCTTGCCGGGCAGCCGCGCGTCACGCCGGTACACCGCAAAGATCTCCGCGCCGTAGCCGGCCGGGTACAGCCGCAATGCGTCGAGACAGGTGCTGAGCCGCCCCTCCGCCACATCCCAGGCGACCATCCATTCCGGAAGCAGGGCGAGACCGAGGCCGTCCAGCGCCGCCTGACGCAGGACCTCCCCGCTGTTCGAACGCAGGGAACCGCCGACCACGATGTCCCGGCGTCTGCCCAGGTGCTCGGACACCCAGAGCGCCGGCTCCGCCTCCTGGCCATAGGCGAGACAGTTGTGCCGATCGAGATCGCCGAGCCCTTCGGGAGGCGCGCAGCGACGGAAGTAGTCCGGGCTGGCGCAGAGCATGCGGCGATCCGAGGTCAGCCGCCGCCAGTCGAGCGACTTCTCCGCCGGCTGCCCCAGACGGATGGCGATATCGACGCCATGAGACGGCGCGATCTCCACGGTCTCGGTCAGATGCAGATCCACCGACACGTCGGGACAGGCGGCGCGAAATGACGGCAGGGTGGGCACGACATGGATCATCCCGAACGATCGGCGCGCCAGGATCCGGAGCGTTCCCGACGGCGCGTCGCTGCGTTCGGAGATCCCCTCGAGGATGGCATCCATGTCGCGGATCATCGGCACGATGCGGTCGTACAGTTCCTGTCCGGCCTCCGTCGTCGCGACGTGTCGGGTGGTGCGGTTGAGCAGGCGCACGTTCAGGTCGGCCTCGAGGTCCTGCAGACGCTTGGACGCCGTCGTCGTCGACAGGCCGAGGGAGCGGCCCGCCGCCGAGATCGTTCCGCGCTCGACGACGCGGGCAAAGAGGTGAAGGGCTTGCAGACGGTCCACGGGCACCCGGCGGTTGGTCGTTCGCCGCCAAGTATGCGCGCCGAGACTGGACGGGCAACTCCCGACCGGGTCACGGGGCGGACCTCGGTTGCGGGTCAAGGTCGATCGGGTGCGCCGAGGTTTGATCTTGAATGTTATGATATAACATCACATTAATGCATTGCCGAACCTGATGGAGAACGCAATGACACTGGTGACCGAATGAGTGCGATCACAGCCCCCTTCGCCGAGCGGACCTCCGTCGAGCAGGTCGAGGAGGGACGGGTTCTGGCCCCGAAGTTCGACGCGGACGGACTGATCGCCGTCGTCGCGACCGATGCCGCGTCCGGCGACGTGCTGATGATGGGCACGATGAACGCCGAGGCGCTGCGCCGGACCGTCGAAACCGGGGAAGCCCACTACTGGAGCCGCAGCCGGCGGTGCCTCTGGCACAAGGGGGCGACCAGCGGCCTCGTCCAGAACGTCGTCGAACTCAGGATCGACGATGACCAGGACGCGGTCTGGCTGCGGGTCACCGTGCAGGGCGCCGGCGCGAGTTGTCATGTCGGCTACCGCTCCTGCTTCTACCGCTCGGTCCCGATCGGTCCGGTCCAGACGTCGCCGATACCGCTGCGGTTCGAGGAAGCCGCGAAGGTCTTCGACCCGCATGCGGTCTACGGCGACGCCCCGAACCCGACCCGGCTGTAGCGCGCGGTCGGCCCCACCCCGGTCACAGGAGACATCATGATCAGGCGGAATCCACGCGGCGACTGGCCGGAGATCGCACAGGGCGCCTTCATCGACCCGACGGCCATCATCTGCGGGCGGGTCATCGTCGAGACCGACGTCTTCATCGGTCCCTACGCCGTCATTCGGGCCGATGAGACCACGGCCGACGGCGCGATCGAGCCGATCCTGATCCGGCGGGCGTCGAACATCCAGGACGGGGTGGTGATCCATTCCAAATCCGGCGCCGCGGTGACCGTCGGGACACGGACGTCCATCGCCCACCGGTCCATCGTGCACGGCCCGTGCAGCATCGGCGACGACGTGTTCGTCGGCTTCAACTCCGTCCTCTTCAACTGTTCGGTCGGCGACCGATCGGTCGTGCGGCACAATTCCGTGGTGGAGGGCTGCTCCCTTCCTCCCGGCTTCCACGTTCCGTCGACCACAACCGTCCACTCGGACTCGGACCTTGCCGGCATCCCGCAGGTCACCGTGGACGTGACGGCGTTCTCCGAGGATGTGGCCACGACGAATGTCGGCCTGGCGCAGGCATACCGGCGCCTCCGCAACGACTTCTGACGGCACGACCCGGACAGCCGACGGCACGCCAACGCGCATCGACTTGATCCCGCGCGCCGACAGCCAAGCCAGGTACCTCAAGGACATCTGGGCTTGAATGCCGAGGATCGGAGGTTTTCCTGTGATCGCCGCTCTGCCCTAAACGTCGGCGTCGCGTTCTCTCGGTGGACCGTCATAGTCGGTAACGCCGGAGGCGATGGCCGAGCAGGCGAGACGGATGTACTTGGGAATCTGCACCTTCTCGCCGTCGCGTTCGCCCTTCTCGTAGTACTGCACGACGCGGCGCTTGAGGCCCAGCGCCTCGGCGGCCTCCTTCTGCGACAGCTTGAGCGTCTTGCGCCAGCGCTTGAAGTCGACCGGCTTCATCGCAGCGGATTCTGGCGGCGTCTTGGACACTCATACCCTCGCATTCGGTTGCGACGCGATTTAACAGCCCCATGTCCGGTTCGCCAAGCCAAAAGCGCACGAGGTGCGGTTTAGACTTGATTTCTGCGCACACCGTGCGCATATGGAGAAGTCTCGAAACGAAGGAGACCCGCCATGGCGCGCCATCTCTATCTGCATGACGAAATCGGGTATGTCGGCGAACTGGCACTGTATCGCGCGGCGCATGTCGGCGCGTCCCGGGCCCAGGCCTCGGCCGACCTGCCGGGCCTGCGTCCGGGCTTCCTGTTCCGCGTGAACGACGGGGAGCAGACCCGGATCATGGACGACGAGGTGGCCGTCTATCGCTACGTCCACGACCATCCGGGCGCGATCGTCACAACGGTCCCGCTGCGGCACTGACCGAGACCGGCCACGCGTATGCGGGCAGGTCCTCCGGTCCGGCGCCGAGCGGCGCCGGGCCGTCGCCCGGCATGTCGCACGCCGCGCGCAGATTGACCCGCAGGGCATCGGAGATCGGCACCGACGTCCGGGCCCGCGGGTCGAAGCAGACCGCCGTCGCCACCGCCGTGACGCGGCAGGTGCCGTCGACGAAGATGCCCTGTTCGACCCGGCAGGACGTGTTGCCGAACCCCGTGACCCGCGTGCCGGTCCAGGCCACGCCGGGAAACCGGATCTCCCGCACGAAGTCGATCTCCAACCGCCTCACCACCCAGGTGGTTTCGGGCGAGCCACCCTCGGCGGCCGCGCTGTAGAGGTTCTCGCCTGCCGCCATGAACATGCGCACCCGGCCGTTCTCCAGGAACACGCCGATCGCGTTGTTATTCACATGTCCGACGATGTCGAGATCGCCGGCGCGCAGCCGCTCCTCGGTCCAGAAGCTGTAGCTTGCCGGCAGGGATGGGTCGAAGGCGCGGTCGGTCATCGGAGATCCTCGAAGGCGATAGGGAGGCTGAGAGGGTGTCAGCGGGCGGCCGACATCGGCTCCTCAATAGTCGAGCTCGTAGTTGACGCCAACCCGGCTCTGGGAGTCGGCGCCGACATCGGTCTCCACCGAGACCGAATCCGTCACCTCGACCTCGACCACCGCCCGACTGGTGGCGCCGGACAGACCCTGCTGAAGCTTCAGGAAAACCCCCGGCGCGATGTATTTGCCGACTGACAGGGAGGCGCCGACGGAGCCGTCGTCATTGGTTCCCGCGTCGACATCGAGCGTATCGACCCCAAGCGCGTCGCGCATCTGGTCGGTCACGCCGGGGCCGGAGCCGAAGTTCCCGGAGAGAATCGCCGCCGAGCGCGCCAGCTTCAGCGCCTGAACCGGCGTCAATTCCGCCTTGTCGGAGCCGAACAGCAGCCGCGACAGGATGTCCTCCTCGGGGAGTGCGGGATCGCTCTGCAGGCCGATGTCCGGCGCACTCGCCGTGCCGGAGACGACGACCGCGGCCGTGATGTCGGTCACCTCGGTGGTCAGGCGCATGTCGAGGCTCGGGTTCTCCGGCGGGCCGCCATCGAACACCACCCGGCCGCGCTCGAAGTCGAACGTGTTTCCGACCGCCGTCAGCCGCCCACGGCGCACGGCGATCTCGCCGTCGACCACCGGCGCGTCGGCGAGGCCGGTCACCGTCAGCCCGCCGCCCCATTCGCTGTCGAGGCCGCGACCGCGAACGAACACCTGACCGGGAATATCGATCTCCAGATCGAGGCGCAGCGGCGCGTCGGGCGCTTCCTCGGGTTCCGCCTGCTCCTCCTCCCTGGGGACGACACGGCCGTCGCGCACTTCCACCACCTCGATCTCGACGACGCTGGGAGGCAGACTGTCGGGGATGCGGATTTCCGTCGGCAGCACGGTGACGGTCCCGGCGAGCAGGTATTCCGGCAGGGCGCCGCTGACCGCGAGGTCCAGATCGACCGAGAGCGAGGCGAGGTCGAGATCGACGGCGTTGAACTGTCGCGCCGTCACCGTGACCTCCGCCGGGAACCCGGTCTCCGGATCGGCGGACAGGGTGCCCGACGCCGACAGGCTACCGCCCCCCTTGGCCTCCGCCTCGAACGTGCGGATCACCAGTTCCTGACCTTCGCCTTCCGCCCTGAGATCGATTTTGTGCAGGTAGAGCCCGGCCGATGGCAGGTCGAACTGGCCCTCCTCCACCGTCACGGTGCCTGCCAGGGCCGGATCGCCCAGCGTACCCCCGGCGGTCACCCGGACCTGGCCCGTGCCCGCGAGCGCCACCAGGTCGATCGGCAGAAAGGCGGAGATCCGGGCGAGGTCCAGGTCGGCATCGACCGCCGCCTGCAGCGCCGCATCCGTGTCGAAGAGCGGCGGCGCGCCGGCCGCCCCCGCGCGACCGTCGACCCGGCCCGACACCGAGGCCGTGGCCCCGGGACCGATCGAGGCCTTCAGTGCAACGCTCGCGCGCCGGTCGGCCAGGTCCCCGTTCAGGGTCGCCACCAGGGGCGGCACGTCCGCCAGGTCTGGGTCCAGCGTGCGCACGCCGTCGGTAGCCAGCGCGATCCGCGCCGTCGGATTCTCCAGCGGCCCGGACACCGCGATCTCGCCCGCCACGGTGCCTTCCAGGGCCAGGGACGGATCGGCGAGCCGGGCGAGGGAGGCGGGCAGGGCCCGCACGGCCAGCGCGACGTCGAGCGCCGCCGGGTCGAGCCCGACGCGCCCGGCGATCCGGCCCTCCTCGACCGCCAGGTCGATACCCGAGATCCGGAGCGCCGGCGCGGTGGCGATCTCCAGCGCCCGCATCTGGCGCACCGTCACGTCGCCGAACGCCCCCTCGAGCGCATCGACCACGACAGGCGCCGACGCCGGATCCAGCGGTACCGAGAGAGCCGCGTTCACCGTGACCGGGTGCCCGGCCTCGCCCGAGGCCTCTAGGGACACGCGGGCGGCGCCGCCGGCGATGTCGGCAGCGAGCGCCACCGTGTCCAGCCGCGCGCCCCCCGCCGCCGCGCCGGACACGTCAAGATCGACCCGGCCGGCCATCGCCCCGGTCAGGTCGCGCAGCCCGGCCCGCAGGCTGACCGCCTCGACCGTGGTGCCATCGTCGAGCGCGAGGCCGGAGAGACCGAGCGTCGCCTCCACGCCCTGGCCGCCCGCATCGGTGAGACGGATTCGCCCTTCCAGCCCGCCCTCGGACAGCGGCAGGTCGAGGACCGTCCCCAGGATGCCGAGATCGGCCGCCCGCATCGTCAGATCGCCCCTCGCCAGGGTCGAGGCGAGGTCGAGCTCCGCTTCGCCGGCCAGCGTTGCCCCGAGCCCGTCGAGGGAGAGTTGCCCCACCCGCAGGCGATCGCCGTCCATGGCGTAGCCGAACGCGAGGTCCACCGGTTCGCCCCGCAGCACCGCCCGCGCCCTGACGCCGCCCTCCGGCCGGTCCGGCAGGCCCGCCGCGGTTGCCGAGCCGGTGATTCCGTCGACCGCCGTCCCACCGGCGACCAGATCGGTCACCCGCCAGGAGGCCGAGGCGGCCGGCGCCTCCAGCGTTCCGCCGAGAGACAGGGCCACCGCCGCCGCGCCCGAGAGATCGGTGCCGGCGACCGGCGTCAGCCGCGCGAGATCGTCTGCCCGCACCGTGATCGTGCCGCCGAGTTCGCCGGACGACAGTGCCAGGGAAAGGTCGCCGGCAGCCTGCGCCGCCGTCGTGCGCAGCTCGAGCCCCAGGAGTTCGAGCACCTGCGACGCGTCGAGATTCAGACCGCCGATCAGGACCGGGCTCGGTCCGACCGCCGCCTCCAGCGCCGGGTCGCCGAGGCCGAGATCGGAACCCGCCACCTCCACCGCCGCCGTCACCGCCACGGGATCGAGGTCGACCGTGCCGTCGACCGCCACCCGCGCAGCGCCGGACAGCTCGATGCCGGCGAGCGCGCGCAGTCGGGACAGGTCGGCGACGGTTAACACGAGATTGGGAGACAGACGATCGCCGGAGAGGTCGAACCTGCCGTCGATATCGAGCCCCTCGCCGCGCAGCGTCAGCGATTCCACCACCGCCGCGGGGCCGTCTGGCGCGACCGTCCCGGAGGCGGCGAGGGTCACCTCGGGACCGAGCAGGGCGACCGCGTCCACGCCGTCCACCGCCGGCGTCTTCACGGCGCCATCGAGCGCGACCCGGATCTGCGGCGGCAGGCTGGCGACGGCCTCGTCCGCTTCGGCCCTGAGGCCGAGAGCGAGCCCGTCCAGCGCGGCCCCGGCGGCGGCCGGACGCCCGGTGAGGTCGACCGACAGTCGCCGGCCGTCGCCGTCGAGCCGCGCGGACACGGCGGCATCGCCGCCGAGCGCCGTCCCGGCCAGGTCGGAGAAGGCGGCGAGGTCAGGAACGGTCAGCTCCGCCTCGGCCGACCTGGGAACCCCTTCCGCGTCGATCACCGCCTTCGCCGCGAGCGTCAGCGCCGGCAGAGAGACCGTCAACTCGTCCACCCGAAGGACGCCGTCATGGCCGAGCGCCGCGGCGAGACGGAGGGCCGCCGCCGCCTCAAGGAGCGGACGGGCGTCGGCCGGCGCCAGGCGCGCAAGGGCCGCCGACCCGTCGATCCCGAGGGCATAGCCCGAGGCATCGGAGCCGAGGACAAGGTCCAGATCCAGGCGCGCATCGGCGCCGAACCCGCCCTCGAGCGCGCCGCGCCAGTGATCCAGCCCACCCTCGCCGGTCAGGGACAGGGCGAGCGCCGGTCTCCCCTCCACCTGCAGCAGGTCGGCCAGCAGCCCGCCTTCCGGTTCGCGGATCGCGAGGTCGGCGCGCAGCACGCCGCTCGCCGGGATCAGGGCCACGTCGATCTCCGCGCGGGCCGGCGGACCCGAGGCGCGAACCGCCTCGATCCATCCCCGGGCGAGAACCTCGCGCGCGGTGAGCGCGGCCGACAGGTCCGCCGTGACCTCCACGCGCTCGCCGGTCAGGTCGGGCCCCAGGGTCAGCGCCGCAACCGACAGACGGTCGACGGACACCGCCACCGGCGGCATGTCGAACTTCAGGGACAGCGGCTCCGGCGGCGCGGCCTCGGTCGCGTCGGGTTCGTCGGGCAGCACCGGCGCCCGGTCCAGGCGGGCACCGGACACCTCGACCGCATCGACCGCGATCCGACCGGCGAGCAGATCGAGCACCCGCCACTCGATCGCCAGACGGTCGGCGTGCGCGAAGGTCCCGTCGCCGTCGCCAAGCGTGACGTCGCGCAGGACGATCCGATCGGGCAGCCGCCCGTCGATGGCGCCGACCCGCACCGCCACCGGTCCGCCGGCGGTCGCTTCCCCGACCAGGGCGGCGATCCGCTCCCGGCCCCAGTCCGTGTTGGCGAGACCGAAGGCGCCCAGGACCAGGACCGCGAGGAGCGCGATCAGGCCGGCCAGAGCGAGGAGCGCGCGCCGTAGCATGGCTCAGAACGCCTGGCCGAGGCTGAAGTAGACCTGGAACGCCTCGTCGCTGTCCCGAGGGTTCAGCGGGATCGCCAGATCGGCGCGGATCGGACCGATCGCCGTAAAATAGCGCAGGCCCAGTCCGGCCGCCCATTGCAGTTCCTCGTCCAGGCTCGGCACCTCCTGGTCGTAGACCTGTCCCGCGTCGATGAAGGGTACCACGCCGAAATCGCCGAACACCCGCCAGCGCAGTTCCAGGGCGAAATCGAGCAGGGAGCTTCCGCCGGTCGGCTCGTTCCCGCTGTCCAGCGGACCGACGCTCTGGAAGGCGTAACCGCGCACCGAACCCGACCCGCCGGCGTAGAACCGCTTGTCGGCCGGCAGATTGCTGGTCGATGCGCCGACGGTCGTACCGATCCCGGCCCGCCCGGCCAGTACCAGGTCGCCGTCGGCATCGAGGGCCAGATAGTGGGAATGCCGCAGAGAGGTCGAGTAGAACGACTGGGTGGACCCCAGGGACTCCAGATAGGGGGTGAAGGTCAGCCGGGTGCGCCAGCCGTCGCTCGGATTCAGCAGGTCGTCGGAGGTGTCGACCGTCGCCCCGACCGGCAGGCCCACGAGCGTGAAACGCCGCTCGATCCCGTCGTCCTCGATATGGGAGCGCTCGAAGCTGACGCCGTAGTCGACCGAGAGCGCCTGGGAGAGCCGCCGGTCGAACCGACCGCCGACGGTGTAGCTCTCGCTGTCGTAGCCGTCGGTGCGGCGCTCGGCATAGCCGGACTTCACGGTGAAGTTCTGATCGTTGGCGATCACGTCGGGTAGGGTGAACGCGCCCGACACGCTGCTTTCCGTCTCGCCGTAGACTGCCTCGAAGCGCAGCCGCTCGGCGCCGCCGAACAGGTTGCGGTGCTCCCAGTGCGCGCGGGTGCCGAGGCCTTCGGAGGTCGAGACGCTGACACCGGCGCCGATGCTGCGCGGCTCGCGCTCGCGGACAGTTACCGTGACCGGAAGCAGGCCGTCGGGACCCACTTCCTGCGCGAACGCGAGGGCCGCGGAATCGAACAGTCCGGTGCTGGTCAGCGCCCGCCGCCCCTTCTCGAGCCGGCGGATGTCCGCCGGTTCTCCATGGAACCACGGCAGGCGGCGCAGGATATAGTCGCGGGCGATGGTGTCGTTCCCGGTCACGGTGACGGGACCGAACCGGGCGCGCGGACCCGGATCGACGCGCAGCAGGACGCTCATGATCTTGGCGTCGCGGTCGATGGTCGCCACCCGCTCGAGCAGGCGGGCCAGGGGAAACGCCCGCTCCTGCAGCAGGCGGACGACCGAAGCCTCGGCGGCGACCACCTTTTCCGCCCGCGCCGGCGTTCCCGGCGTCAGACCGAGGGCGGCCTGAGGCAGGTCCAGCCCCGCGGCGGCAGTCCCGTCCGCGGCGCCGTCCGCGGCGCCGTCTGCGGCACCGTCTCCCGGCGCAATCCGGATTTCCGTGTCGCCGAAGCGATAGACCGGCCCGGCATCGCCGTACACCAGCACCCGCAGCGGTCCATCCGGATCCGTCGGCGGATCGATCCGATGGACGAAGACGGCGTCGTAGTAGCCGAGCGAGGCGGCGATGCTGGCGAACAGGCTCTCGTCTTCCCGCGCGCGGCGGGTCAGCGCCGACCGGGACGGCGGCGGGTCGTCGGCACGGGCGGCCAGAACCGAACTCTCGTTGACCAGCGCCTCCAGATCGTCGGCCCCGTCCAGCCCCTCGATCGCGACCTCGTAGCGGACGCCCCCGGTTCCGGCCTGGGCCGAGTCCTGCACCGAGTCCTGTGCCGGGGCCACACGGTAGGATCCGGCGAGCAGGATCAGGCCAAGGAGGAGGGCAGATGCGAGGCGCATGAGCGCGACCGGACCGTCCGTCTGTGGTCAGAGCCCTCGGGTATAGGGGTCCGCCCGACCGGAGTCACGCCTGGAGCGCTCCTCCGCCGGGTCGGCCCGCGGACCGGCCACGCCCCAGAGCATGCCCCAGGACACGCCCCGGGTCATGCCCCGGGCTCAGTCCTCCGGAAGGACGATGGGCTCGCGGGTGACGCGGTCCCCGGGCTTGTGGGTCAGCACGACCGCGGCCACCACGACCACCCCGATCACGAGGCAGATCAGCGTGAACAGATTGAACGCGTGGGTGTGCAGGTAGCGCAGACCGACGACGGCGAGAGCCGCGAAGGCGATCGCCATGAGGCCCCAGTGCCAGGCCTTGCCGAGAAAGATGTCAGCCATGGACGTCTCCTTTCCGGCCCGCGGCCGACGACACGGGAGCCCGGCGGCGGGTCAGGGCGATGGCGGCCCCGAGACCGACGCCGGCAAGCGACAGGACGACCCCCGGAACTCCGAAGAAATCGATCGTCGGCGGCAGCAGCGACAGCACCGCGGCGACGAAGACCAGCAACCGGAACACGCCCTTCAGCGGGCCGTAGAGCCAGGACTCCAGCGACGCCGACAGCAGCCACAGACCGGCGACCGCCGCCAGGGCCGAATACACGGTCCACAGGATCGATCCCTCGAAGATCAGGGACGGATTGTAGACGAAGGCGAACGGGACCAGGTACTTGGCGATACCGACGCGGGCCGACTCGACCGCCGTCTCCATCGGCGGTGTCTTGGCGATCGCCGCCCCGGCAAAGGCGGCCAGGGCCACCGGCGGGGTGATGGTCGAGACCACGCCGAAGTAGAAGGCGAACAGGTGCGCCGCCATGGGCAGCACGTCGAGCTTCTCCAGGGACGGCACGATCAGCGCCGAGACGGTGATGTAGACCGCCGTCGTCGTCATTCCCATGCCGAGGATGATCGCCGCCACCGCCGTCAGCCCCAGCAGGATCAGCAGGTTGCCGCCGGACAGTTCGATCACCGACTGGGTGAACTTGAGGCCGAGGCCGGAGACAAAGACCGAGCCGATGATGATGCCGGCGCAGGCGCAGGCGATGCTCACGGCCACCGACGAGCGGATACCGCTCTCGAATGCCGCCAGAATGTCGGCCGGACTCATCCGGGTATGGGGATTGATGAAGCTGAGCGCGATCAGCGCCAGGATGCCCCAGAACGCCGACATCATCGGCGTGTAGCCGACGATCAGGAAGAAGATCAGAACGGCCAAGGCCAGCAGCAGGTGCCAGCCGTCCTTGAGCACCGCCATGACCTGGGGCAGGCGGTCCCGCGAGATCCGCTCGATGCCGGTCTTCTCCGCCTCGAAGTGCACCATGAAGTAGATGGTGGCGAAGTACAGGAAGGCCGGGATCACCGCCGCCAGAATGACGTAGACATAGGGCAGCGCCAGGTTCTCGGCGATGATGAACGCGGCGGCGCCCATGATCGGCGGCGTGATCTGACCGCCGGAGGAGGCGCAGGCCTCGACCGCGGCGGCGAACTTCGCCCGGTATCCGAGGTTCTTCATCAGCGGAATGGTGAAGGAACCGGTGGTCACCACATTGGCGACGGCGGAGCCGGATACCGTGCCCATGAAACCGGACGCCACGGTCGCCGCCTTGGCCGGACCGCCGACCCGGTGACCCGTCAGCGCCACCGCGAGGTCGATGAAGAACCGGCCGGCGCCGGAGCGGATCAGCAGGCCGCCGAAGATGATGAACAGCACGATATATGTCGCCGCGACGTGCAGCGGGATGCCGAAGATGCCGTCGGTGCTCATGAACATCGTGTCGATGTACTTCGCCGGCCGGGTCGGCGGCCCATAGAAGAAGCCGAAGAACTTGTGGGCGTAGAGCGCGTGAACGATGAAGAACCCGGTCACGCAGACCATTGCGACCCCGACCGTGCGGCGGGTCGCCTCCAGCACAAGCGCGATGCAGATCGTGCCGACGATCAGGTCGCCCTCATCCTTGGAGCCGAGGCGCAGCTGGAAGGCGTCGATGTCCCACATCGTCCACAGATGAACGAAGATCACCCCCAGGACCAGAATCAGGTCGATGCCGAAGCCCAGGGCCTTCAGCGGACTGTCGATCGGATCGAAATGGGATCGTCGGAACAGCGGATGAATCAGCATCGCCAGCACCATCATCACCGTGAGGTGCGTGGTGCGGAACGACCGGCCTTCGGGGGTGCCGAACACCGCCACGTAGAGGTGGAGGAACGCCAGGCCGACCGCGATGACGACGCAGAAGAACGTGATCGTCCAGGGCAGCGTCCAGCGTTTCTGGATCAGCAGGCGCTCAAGAAACGTGAGCTCCTTCACCTCACCGTAGTCGAGGGCGGATCGTGTCTGGCTCATCTCGGCCGTCCCAGGTGTCTAAGTCGGTAAACAACAGAGAGGGGCGGGCGCCGGTCGGCCGGCGCCCGCCAAATTCTGCGCTGTCGAGCAGTCAGCTCGCCGGGCGCACGCCCTTCTCTTCGTAATAGCGGGCAGCCCCCGGATGGATCGGCACCGACGCGCCGTTCAGCGCGTTCTCAAGGGTGACCGAGTTCCAGACCTTCTTCACCTCGGCGAAGGCGGCGTGGTTGTCCCAGAACACGCCCGCCATGTCGTAGACGAGGTCATCCGGCAGATCCTTGTTGACGATCATGCTGGTGACGATGCCGAGGGTCGGGATGTCCTTCTCGACGCCCTCGTAGGCCGCCGGCGTGATGGTGCCGCGGATGTAGCCCGGATTGGCGTTGATGATCTCCGTCAGCTTCGGCTCCGGCACGCCGATGAAGCGCAGCCCCGGGCTGTGGTTCAGCTCGATGAACGACGCCTGCGGCATGGAGGTGGCGGCCATGAACACCTCGATATGGCCGTCCTTCATCAGGGCGACCGACTCGGTGTAGTCCACGTGGTGGACGGTGCCGCCGTTGTTCTTGATGTCGCTGAAGTCGAAGCCGTAGGCCTTGAGGATCGACTCGGCGAAGGCGGTACCGGTCCAGCCGGTCTTGCCCGGCGAGATGTTGGCGCCGGTCATGTCCTCGAACGACATGATCTTGCTGTCACGCGGGACCGCGACCTGGAAGGTCGACGGATACAGCGTGGCGAAATAGGCGACGTCCTTGACCGCCTTGTCGAACTTGCCCGTGCCGTTGAAGCCGTTGGCCGCGGTGTGGGCGTAGGTCCAGCCGATCTCGGCGTCGCCGCCGCCGACCGCCTTGACGTTGGAGATGCCGCCGCCGGACGTGTTCGAGGTGGCGAGGCCGTCGATCTTGTCCTGCATGACCTGCATGATCTTGGCGCCGAGCGGGTACCAGGAACCGCCGGACGGACCGGAGACCATGCGCAGGAACTGATCGGCGCTGGCGCCGGTGGCGCCGAGGGCGAGCAGGGGAGCGGCGACGATCGCCGCGCGTGCGAGACGTTTCATTGAGTTTCCTCCATCGTGTCCACTTCACGTCGGCCATCTTCCGCAGCCGTCCGGCGACAAGGTTGCATCGGCGCGGTACCGTGGCAAGGGACCTTAGAAACTCGGGGAGAACGAAACCGGCCGACCGGTCAGTCCCGCAGGCGCTCGCGCGGGAGAAGGAGACGGGCGGTCGTGCCCTCTCCAAGGGTGCTGGTCAGCGACAGGGTCCCGCCGTGCAGCTCGGCCAGGGTGCGCGACAGGGCGAGGCCCAGCCCGAGGCCTTCCGAGGCGCGGACCTGGGCGTGATCGCCGCGCACGAACGGCTCCATCACCCGCTTCATCTCCTCCGGGGCGATGCCGAAACCGGTGTCGCTGACGGCGATATCGAGACCGCGGTCCTGGGTCCGGCGGATCGTCAGGTCGATGCGACCGCCCGCCGGCGTGAACTTCACGGAGTTCGACAGCAGGTTGATGATGATCTGGCGGATCTTCGACGGGTCGCAGAACAGTTGCGGCAGCCCGCTCTCGACGTCGACGGTCAGGGTCAGGTCCTGAGCCCTCGCCCGGTCGGCGATCAGCGCCTCGCAGTTGGTCGCGAGGTCGGCGATCGGCACATTCTGCTCCTCCAGGGTGACCCGTCCGCTTTCCATGCGCGACAGGTCCATCGCCTGCTGGATCAGAATGTCGAGATGCTCGCCGGCATGCACGATGTTGCGGGCGTATTCGGTATAGCGGGCGTTGCCGATCGGCCCCCACAGTTCCGCCTCGATCGCCTGCCCGAAGCCGATGATGGCGTTGAGCGGCGTGCGCAGTTCGTGGCTCAGGCTGGCGAATCCCTCGTGGCGGGTCCGGTCGATCTCACGGGCGTGCTCGCGGGCCATGGCCAGGTCGCTGGCAAGGGCGTAGTTCTCCAGGCGGAGGGTCTCGCCCGCGATCAGCGTTCGGGCGACGACACGGGCCCAGACGACCACGGCGCCGAGATACGGCAGGCTCACGAGACCGATGGTCCGGGCCGCGGGCTCGCCGGACAGCAGCAGGGCGGCCACCGCCGGCGCGGTGACGAGCAGGAAGTAGACGATGAAGCAGCGCCACCAGACGGCGAAGGTGAACACGGCACCGGCAGCGAGCGCGCCCAGGATCGCGGCGTAGAGCGCGGTCGACTCCAGCGGCACCGGACCGGCGACGAGAAGCACCGACGGAACGGCCCACAACAGGCCCGAAGCGGCGACGCCGGCTTCGAAGGCAAGCGCCCAGTCCCCGTGGTTGACGGTGGTGATCCGTCGCTGACGGGCCCGCCTCCAGAGCGCGAGCCGGTAGCCGGCCACCAGGGCGATAGCGACCAGCCAGGCGACCGTCGCCGCCCGGCCCGCCGCCGCCTCGCTCACATAGGCGAGAATCACGGCGGCGAAGGTACTCGCCAGAATCGAGGCCGGCGAACGGTACAGGTACCGTACGCGTTCGGTATCCAGCACGACCCTGGACACGCCGAATCCGGACCCGGATCCCCCTCTCCCCTCAAGGGCGGGATCGGTCATTCAGGACCTCCCACAGGACGGTGACGGCACCCGGTGCCGTCGTTCGGGGAGATGGTAGTGAAGTTAAGGTTAAGAAATGGTTGATGCGGCGCCGATTCCCAACCGCCACGGGCGATTGACCCGCCGGGCGCACCCGGCCCCGCCGCCGGCGCGACGGGACGAGCAGGTGGGGCGGGGAAGGTGGGGCGGGCGAGCCGGAGCGAGGCCGTTCAGTGCGGGCGGTCACCCTGGAGCGTCACCCGGCGGACATGGCGGCGATGGCCCTCGTAGTCGTTCACCGCCCGGTGCATCAGGCAGCGGTTGTCCCAGACCGCCACCGAGCCCTTCTCCCAGCGGAACCGACACACGAACTCGTCGCGGATGGCATGGGCGTACAGAAACTCGAGCAGCGGCTTCGACTCGGCCTCGGTCCAGTCCTTGAACCGGATCGTGTAGTTCGGGTTGACGAACAGCCCCCTGCGCCCGGTCTCGGGATGGGTGCGGACCACCGGGTGCTCGATCAGCCGGTCGCCGTCCTCGCTGGCGTCGATCGACATCGAGACCGAGGCGTTCCGCCCGCCCTGGAACTTCGACTGGCTGCCGTAGGAGCGGGTGCCGCTGTGCAGGGCGGTCAGGCCGTCCAGGACCCCCTTGATCCCGTCCGACAGCGTGTCGTAGGCGGCGTACAGGTCGGCGAACAGGGTGTCGCCGCCGCGCGGCGGGACGTCCAGCGCGTAGAGCAGCGATCCCATCGCCGGTGTTTCCAGGAAGCTCGTGTCGGTATGCCAGTTGCCGCCGAAGTTGTACTTCCCGACATCCTCCGGTTCCTTGACGATGTCGATGATCTCCGGATGACCCTCCAGCGACTTCACGAACGGGATCGCCACCGGATCGCCGAACAGCCGAGCGGCACGCTTCTGGCGCTCGGGATCGTCCAGATCCTGATCGCGGAAGAAGATCACGGAGTTGGCCAGGAACGCGGCGTGCACTTCCGCCGCCTGGGCGTTGGTGAGCGGCGCGCCGAGATCGACACCGCGGATCACAGCGCCGATCGCCCCGCCGAGCGGCTCGACCTCGATGGTGTCGTAGGCGGTGGATTGGGCAGCAGATTGGACGCTGGTATGGCCGCTGGGCATGGGAGTCCTCCGGATATCGTCGTTTTCTTTCAGTCTAGCGGGGGATGTCGTGCGCCCGCTAGAGCACGATCGAGACCGGATCCGGACGGCATCAGTTCTGGTCCGCTCGCCGGGCGAGGCCGAGAGCGAAAGGCAGCATGGCGCAGAGGACGATGGAGGCGGCCAGCAGGAACGGCGCCCCCGGCAGATAGAGCGGCGTCTCCGGCCCTGTGAACCAGCCGAACACCTGGGTCATCAGCACCGGCGAGATGATCATGGTGACCCCGAGCACGCCGGCCAGCGCGCCCTGCAGTTCTCCCTGGGCGTCCTCGGCAACCCGGTTCGACATCAGTCCCTTGAGCGCCGGCTCGCAGATCAGGCCGGCCACCGTCAGCGGCATCAGCGCATAAGCCATCCACCCCTCGGTGACGAAGCCGAGCCCGATCATGCCGACGACAGTCAGCAGGAAGCCGATCCAGGCCGTCCGCTCGGTCCCGACCCGGGCCAGGACGATGCGGATCAGCCAGCCCTGGACGATCACGAGCCCGACCCCGACGGCCGTAAGCGAAAGCCCGACTTCCGCGGGCGACCAGTCGAACGCCGCCTGCCCGTAATAGGCCCAGACCGATGCATAGGAGAAGTGGCCGACCTCGTAGAGAAAGAACGCCAGCAGGAACAGGGCGACGCCGGGCAGGCCGGCGATCTGCCGCGCCAGGCCGACCGGGTTGGCCCGCCCCCACGAAAACGGGCGTCGGCGCTCCTTCGGCAGGCTCTCCGGCAGGACCAGGAAACCGTAGATCAGGTTCACCGCGCAGACCGCCGCCGCCACCATGAACGGGACGCGCGGTCCGAATTCGCCTGCGACCCCGCCGACCAGCGGGCCGATGATGAATCCGGCGCCGAAGCTGGCACCGACCAGGGCGAAGTTCTGTGCTCGTTTCTCCGGCGGGCTGATATCCGCCATGAAGGCGTTTGCCGTCGCCATGGTCGCGCCCGCCGCCCCGGCGATGATGCGACCTACGAACAGGACCCAAAGGTTGGGCGCGAAGGCCATGACGGCATAGTCGACCGCCAATGTCGCCAGCGAGACCATCATCACCGGGCGCCGCCCGAAGCGGTCGGACAGGTTGCCCACGGTCGGCGACAGCAGGAACTGCATCGCCGCGTAGGCCATGGTCACGAAGCCGCCCCAGAAAGCCGCCCCGCTGACCCCGAGACCGGTCAGGTCGTGGATCAGACCCGGCATCACCGGCAGCATGATGCCGATGCCGATGGCGTTGATCAGGACGGTGACGAAGATGAAGGCGGCCGCGTTGCGTGCGGCCGGCCGCGCTCCGTCGGGCGGAGGCACGGCCTCACACGCTCCGGGTGATGCCGCCGTCGACCCGCAGGTTCTGGCCGGTGATGTAGGAGGAGGCGTCCGACACCAGGAACGCCGCGACATCGGCGATCTCCTCGGCGCGGCCGTAGCGGCCCATGGGAATGCGGGCGCGGAACGCCTCCTTCTCCGGCCGGCTGTCGACGAAGCCGGGCAGCAGGTTGTTCATGCGGATCCCCGACGCCGCGTATTTGTCGGTCACCAGCTTGGTGAAGGCGGCCAGCCCGGCGCGGAACACGCCCGAGGTCGGAAACGCCGCCTCCGGTTCGAAGGTGGCATAGGTCGAGATGTTGACGATCACGCCGCCGCGCCCCTGTTCGGCGAACTGCTTCTCCATGATCGGAACGACCAGGCGGGTCATGCGGATGACGTTCATCAGGTAGACGTCGAGGCCGAGGTGCCAGTCCTCGTCCGTCAGGTCCAGCACCGGCCCCTTCGGGCCGTGCCCGGCGGAGTTCGCCACCGCGTCGATCCGCCCCCATTTGTCCATCGCCGCGTCGACCAGCGACCGCAGCACCTCCGGCTCCAGGTTTGAGCCGGTGACGGCGATGCCGCCAAGCTCCTCGGCGAGCGCCTCGCCCTTGCCGGAGGAGGAGTTGATGGCGACGGCGTAGCCTTCGCCCGCCAGTTTGCGGGCGATCGCCGCTCCCATGCCGGAACCGGCGGCGGTGACGATGGCGACCTTCTGCTCGGACATGTGCGGGTCCTCTATGACCGGGGGACGGAATCGGCCGGAGCATAGCAGTCCGGCGGTCGACGCGGAGTTTCGAATTGACCCCGCCGGAGGCCCTGTCCAGTAATGCCGGACAGACGCTGTGAGCGGACGAGGGTCAGGCGCGATGCAGTTCGGAATCCTCCGCCAGCGGGCGGACCAAGCGCAGATGGCGGACCTGTCGTCCGCCCTGAACGACTACGAGGCGGCAGTGGGCGGCATCACGGAGAAGTCGAGCATCGGCTCGGTCTTCGCCACCGCTTCGCCGGACTCGGCAGAGTACGCGGCGGCGTTCCGGCTGCTCGGCTGGTTCTGGCGCAGCGGCCTGAGCGAGGAGTTCACCGCCAGGTTCCACCAGGCTCCGGTTCTGCTGCCGCTGTTCTGCAGCATTCGCCGGCACACCGCGGGGTCCCGCGCCAGCCACGTGAACTGGCACTTCGACGCCAACTTCGTCGGCTTCGGCGGATCCTTCCTGGTGTTCTGGGTGCCGCTCGACCCGGTCGGCGAGGAGAGCCCGGGCCTCGACTTCTATTTTCCCCAGGGCCAGTTCCGCATGTCGGACATCGCCGAGCGGTGGAACCGCGTGCCGTTCGTCGACGGCAAGCGCACGCTCGACGACGCCGGCATCGCCGCGTTCTTCGGCGGGCCGCCCGGCCGGCGGATGCACACGGTCCTGAACCCCGGCGACCTCGCGGTCTTCGACGCTGTGGTCCCACACCGCACCCAGCACCTGCCGTCGATCACCCGCGACCGCACCGCGATCGAGTTCCGGGTCACCTCCGCCGAGGCGCCGATCCCGAACCATGTCCGCTTCGAGCCCGACGTGGCGATGGCGATGACCGGGGACGGTCTCGCGGTGACCCGCCTCGCGGACCTGATGGCGAAACCCGCCTGACGGCAACCCGGGCCTGACGAAAACCAGGGCCCGGGCAGGCCATCGGCGCGGAGGTCAGTGGATCTCCGGCTCCGCCGTCGCCATCGTGCCCATCAGGACGTCGAAGTCGCAGCCCTTGTCGGCCTGGGTGATGTGGTCGGCGTAGATCGCACCGAAACCACGCTCGAACTTGCGCTTCGGCGGGGTCCAGGCGGCCCGGCGGGCGTCCAGCTCGGCGTCGCTGACATCGAGATGCAGGCGCCGGCCGTCCACGTCCAGTTCGATCATGTCGCCGTCCTGGACGAAGGCGAGCGGGCCGCCGACCCAGCTCTCGGGCGCCACGTGCAGGACGCAGGTGCCGTAGCTGGTGCCGGACATCCGGGCGTCGGAGATCCGCACCATGTCGCGGATGCCCATCTCCAGGATCTTCTTCGGGATCGGCAGCATGCCCCATTCCGGCATGCCCGGCCCACCCTGGGGTCCGGCGTGCTTGAGCACGATCACGCTGTCCGGGGTCACGTCCAGGTCGGGATCGTCGATGCGGGCCGCCATGTCGTTGTAGTCGGCGAACACGACCGCCGGGCCGCGATGGGTCATGAACTTGGGGTCCATGGCGGTCTGCTTGATCACGGCGCCGTTGGGGGCGAGGTTGCCGCGCAGCACGACCAGTCCGCCCTGCTCGCCCAGCGGGTTGCCGCGCCGGCGGATGACCTCCTCGTTGTGGACGTCGGCGCCGGCGATGTCCTCGCCCAGCGTCTTTCCGGAGACGGTGACCGCGTCGGTGTGCAGCAGGTCCTCCAACTCGCTCAGCAGGGCCGGCAGGCCGCCGGCATAGTAGAAGTCCTCCATCAGCCACCTGCCGGACGGCCGGATATCGGCCAGCCACGGCACCCGTCGGGACACGGCGTCGAACCGGTCGAGGTCGATCGGCAGGCCGAGACGCCCGGCCATGGCGATCAGGTGCACGACCGAGTTGGTCGATCCGCCCATGGCCATGACGGTGGAGATCGCGTTCTCGAACGCTCCTTCCGTCATGATGTCCGACGGTTTGAGGTCCTCCCAGACCATGTCGACGATGCGCCGCCCCGACAGGCTGGCCATACGGGAATGGTTCGAATCGGGGGCCGGAATCGCGCTCGAGCCGGGCAGCGACATGCCCAGCGCCTCGACCGCGCTCATCATGGTCGCCGCCGTCCCCATCGTCATGCAGGTACCGGGCGACCGGGCGATGCCCTCCTCGATCTCCTCCCAGTCGCGCTCGGTGATGTTGCCGACCTTCAGCTCGGCCCAGTACTTCCAGGTGTCGGAGCCGGACCCGAGAGTCTTGCCGTGCCAGTTGCCGCGCAGCATCGGCCCGGCCGGCACGAAGATCGACGGGATGTTCATGCTCGCGGCACCCATCAGCAGCGCCGGCGTCGTCTTGTCGCAGCCCCCCATCAGCACCGCACCGTCGGCCGGATAGGAGCGCAGGAGTTCCTCGGTCTCCATGGCCAGCAGGTTGCGGTAGAGCATCGTCGTCGGCTTCTGGAACGGCTCGCTGAGCGAGATCGCCGGCAGTTCGACCGGAAACCCGCCGGCCTGCCACACGCCGCGCTTAACCTCTTCGGCGCGCTGGCGGAAATGAGTGTGGCACGGGTTGATGTCCGACCAGGTGTTGACGATGGCGATGACCGGCTTGCCCTTCCAGTCCTCGCGCGCGTACCCCATCTGAAGCGTGCGCGAGCGGTGGCCGAAGGCCCTCAGATCGGCCGCACCATACCAGCGCGCACTGCGCAGATCCTCATAACGCTTGCGCGCCATCGTATTCCCTCCAGTCGACTGCTTGTCATGTGTTTTGCCGCAGTCGACCACCGGGGCCGGCGGGGGTCAAGGTATCCAGACCGGCTATGCGGGCTCGCCGACCACGCGGTCGTTGACCGTGTCGATGAAGTTGCCGCCGGAACTGACCACGCAGGTCGCACCCTGCGGCCGGGTGATCAGCAGCGTCCACGTCCCGGTGTCGAGGTTGCTGTAGATCTCGACCAGGTTACCGGCCGCATCCACCATCATCGAGGCGCGGTACTCGTTGTAGAGCGTCGTGAGCCGTTCGACGATCGTCTCGCGGTCGCCGCACGCCGTGCCCGCGTGAGCGGAGCGGATGGATCCGGTCAGGATCGTCGCCACCATGAGAAGGCCGGCACCAAACCCAAGGAGGCGCATCGAAGACAGGTGAAGAATGTTCTTTCTCATCTCACCCTCCTTTCGAGGCCATTTTGGCCACGGAGGCACCATATCTTGACTTTACATGGGGCGTCCTTGATGTTCCCTCAACATCCGCGTCCATCACGATCGCCTGATCTGGTGGTAGCGCGGCACGGACCCCTTGCGGGAGTTGGCCGATGCAGGGCGTGATCGTGAACACAATGCGTTTCGACCCCGACCCGGCGGCGCCGAACAACCCGGATCTGCCGGTTGTGGTTCTTTCAGGGGCGCTGGAAGAGGGATGGTCGGCCGCCGACGTCCAGGCCACGGTACGGCGCAACGGTTGGGGCGGCGCCTGGCTGTACGGCGTGTTTCCCTATCACCACTACCATTCCAACGCTCACGAGGCGCTGGTCTGCGTCGCCGGCGAGGCGGAGTTGCTGCTCGGCGGCGACGGCGGCGCGCGGGTGACGGTCCGCCGCGGCGACGCCCTGGTCCTGCCGGCGGGAACCGGCCACAAGTGCCTGAGCTCGAGCTCGGACTTCCTGGTCTGCGGCTGCTATCCGCCGGGTCAGGAGGGCGCGGACCTCAAACGCGAGGGCGATCCGAGGGCCGGAGTCGACGCCGCGATCGCGGCGGTCGCGCTGCCGGCGACCGATCCTTTGTTCGGCGGGACCGGCCCGCTAGTCGAGATCTGGGGCCGGTAGGCGGCCCTCCCGATCGCCCTCTAATATCGCAGTTCCTCGAACACCGGCTCGACGCTGCCGCCCCAGCGGGTGTTGAAGGCCTCGATCAGGTCGGCCGCCTGGCTGCGCCCGCTCTCGACGATGGCGTCGAGCGGCCGCAGATAGGTCGTCTCGTCATTGCCCTGGTAATCGAGGCGCGCCCGACGCTGCAGCCCCTCGCGGGCGAGCGCCACCACGTCGCGCGACCAGTCCTGCACGCTCCGCCCCTTGAAGCTCGCGGCCAGTCCCTCGCGCGGGACGACGTTGCGCAGTTCCTCCATCTCGGCGACCGACCAGTCGCGGCAGAGCTGCCAAGCCTGATCCTGGATGCCGGGATCGTAGAGCAGGCCGACCCAGAACGCCGGCAGGGCGCAGATCCGGCCCCACGGCCCGCCGTCGGCGCCGCGCATCTCCAGGTACTTCTTCAGCCGCACTTCCTGGAACACGGTGGTCGTGTGATCGGACCAGTCACCCATGGAGGCGGTGTGGTCCGCCACCTCCGGCAGGCGACCGGCCATGAACTCGCGGAAGCTCCTGCCCGAAACGTCAAGGTACTGGCCGTCGCGGTAGACGAAGTACATCGGCACGTCGAGCAGGTAGTCGACATAGCGCTCGAAGCCAAAGCCGTCCTCGAACACGAAGGGCAGCATCCCGCAGCGGTCGGGATCGGTGTCGGTCCACACGTGGCTGCGGTAGGACCGGAACCCGTTCAGCTTGCCCTCGGTGAAGGGCGAGTTGGCGAACAGGGCGGTGGCGATCGGTTGCAGCGCCAGGGAGACCCGGTACTTCTCCACCATGTCGGCCTCGTCCTCGAAGTCGAGGTTGGCCTGGATGGTGCAGGTCCGCTTCATCATGTCGAGGCCGAGCGAACCCTTCTTCGGCATGTAGGCGCTCATGATCCCGTAGCGGCCCTTGGGCATCCACGTGATGTCCTCGCGCGTCGAGGTCGGATCGAACCCGAGCCCAAGCATGCCGACGCCGAGTTCGTCGCAGACCTCGCGCACCTGGGCGAGGTGAGTGTGCACCTCGTCGCAGGTCTGATGCAGGTTGTCGAGCGGCGCGCCGGACAGCTCGAACTGGCCGCCCGGCTCGAGGGTGATGGCACAGCGTCCCTGGGTCAGGGCGATGACCTTGCCCTTCTCCTCGATCTCCTGCCAGCCGAAGCGCTGCAGGCCGGTGAGAATCGCGCCGATCCCATCGGGACCGTCATAGGGCAGACGCCGGTTGTCGGAGAGCCGAAAGGCGAACTTCTCGTGCTCGGTGCCGACCTTCCACTCGCTGCGCGGTGTGACGGCGGACGAAAACCACTCCACCAGCTGCGCCTTGCTGGTGATGGGCACGCCCTGATCTTCAGGCGGACGGGACATCGGGCCTCCGGTCTCAATCTCTGCGAACGGTCCAGTCGCCCACCAGGGCCTGCCAGACGGCAAGCACCGCAAGCGCGGCCGTGTCGGCGCGAAGGAGGCGCGCTCCCAAGCTGACAGACGTAACAAACGGCAGGCTGCGAAGCCGGTCAAGTTCCGCATCGGCAAAGCCGCCTTCCGGTCCGATCAGGAATCCGGCACTTGTATTTGCGCCCCGACGGTGCATCGCAAGCGTTTCGCCGATCGGAACTCCGCCGGTTTCGTCGGCCACGATCAAGGCCCGGTCGGCCGGCCAGGCGTCGATCAGGGCGTCGAGTCTGGCCGGTTCCCGCACCTCGGGGACAGTCAGCCTGTCGCTCTGCTCCGCCGCCTCGACCGCGTTGGCGCGCAGCCGCTCGGTGTTCACCCGGTCGACCATGGTGTGGCGCGTCATCACCGGCCAGAGCAGCGAGGCGCCGAGTTCCGTCGCCTTCTGGGCGGTGAAATCGATGCGGGCCCGCTTGATCGGCGCGAAGGCGAGCCAGAGGTCGGGCTCGGGCGCCTGCGCGCGTGTCCGTCCGGTCAGCGCGAGCTCGGCGGATTTCTTCGACACCGCCGCGATCTCGGCCCGCCACTCGCCGTCGACGCCGTTGAACAGCGCGACCGCCTCTCCCGGGCCGAGCCGCAGCACGTTCTTCAGGTAGTGGGTCTGGTCCTGACCAAGCGCCACCTTGCCGCCTGCGGCCAGCGGCGTGTCGACAAAGAGGCGCGTCTCGATCCCGTCCTTCATCGGCGCGGTTTAGCGGCGGTCGGGCGAGCGGGCAAGCCTCGCTCGTGCCTCAGCGCCCCTCACATCCGTTCGACCCATTCCGAGCGGTCGTAGGGCGGCGTGCCGGCATCGGCGAAATACTCCTCCGCGCCGAGGATCCTGCCGCCCATCACCCTGTAGAAGCCGACGGCGTAGACCTGCTCCTCGCCGTTGGTGATGTGGATGCGGGCGACCGCGCCCTCCGCCGTGGCGTCGACGGTGCGCACCGCGATCTTCCAGTCGCCGGGATAGGTGCGGTTGAGGCCGACATAGTTCTCCGGACTGGCGATCCGCTCGCCGGTCTGCGGCCAGATCGCCTGGAACCCGCCGTCCAGCAGGCGGGTCACCGCCTCCCAGTCGCGGTGGTTCATCCGCTCCCACAGGGCGCGGACGGGTTCGGTCGGATCGGAGATCATGGTTGCCAGCATGACGGTCTCCTGCTTGCCAAGGGCCGGGAATGTTCTATTTTTGTTCCGACCCTGTCAATCCCATTGGTCGCGCTTGATTGCCGGCCCGGCTGCGCGTAGGGTCCGCAACCGATTTCCGAGCCCGTACCGCGCGGCGACCCGCGCACCAGACCGCCGAAGGAGAGCCCGAATGTCGGACAGCTACACGACCGAGACCGGCGGCCCGGCCGGCAATCCGAACGGCAACCCGGCCACCGCCTCCAGCAGCGAGAGCGACTCCCCCTATGTCGGCGGCATCAACGCCGGCCAGCTCGAGTCCTTCATCCAGCGGATCGAGAACCTGGAGGAGGAGAAGGCCAACCTGATGGCCGACATCCGCGAGATCTTCGCCGAGGCCAAGGCCCAGGGCTACGACGTCAAGATCATGCGCCAGGTCCTCAAGCTCCGGAAAATGGAGGAGGACGACCGCGACGAGCAGGAGACCCTGCTCGAGGTCTACAAGCGCGCGCTGGGGATGGGATGACGCTCCTGCGGCCGCCGTCCTGACGCCCGTCAGGACCTGATCCGGCGGTCGTCCGGGATGACGGGGGTAGGGAGATCCGCCCCCTACTCAGCCGCCCGCTTGGCCGCGTCGGGATTGCGCAGCTGCTCCTCCAGCGCCTTCACCCTGGCCTCCGCGCGCTCGACATGGGCCTCCTTCACGTGGCCGTAGCCGCGGATCTGCTCAGGCACCAGGGCCAGATCGACCGCCACCGGGTGAGTCTCCGCCGTCAGCCCGTCGGCCAGCCGCTCCATGCGGGCGATGTACTCGTCGCGCAGGCGACGCTCCATCCGGCGCTCCTCGGTCCTGCCGAAGATGTCGAACATCCCGCCACGCAGGCCCTTGAACTTTGCGAGCATACCGAACGCACCCAACATCCACGGCCCATAGACCGCCTTCTTCAGCCTGCCGCTCTCCGGGTCGCGCTGGGCGAACAGCGGCGGGGCGAGGTTGAACTGCAGCTTGAAGTCGCCCTCGAACGTCTCGTTGAGGCGCTTCAGGAAGGTACCGTCGGTATAGAGGCGGGCGACCTCGTACTCGTCCTTGATCGCCATCAGCTTGAAGGCGTAGCGGGCGACCGCGCGGGCCAGGGCGTCGCTGCCCGGCACCGCCTTCTTCTCGGCGGCCTCGACCTTCTCCACCAGCGCCCTGTAACGCCCGGCATAGGCGGCGTCCTGATAGTCGGTCAGAATGTTGAACCGCCGCTCCACCATCTCGGCCAGGGTCTCCGGCGCGGCGCGGGCCGGGGCCTCGACCTTCGGCGCAACGATCCGTTCCACGGCCTCGCGGTCGTGGGCGGTACGCCGGCCCCACAGGAAGGCCTGTTTGTTGAAATCCACCGCGACGGCGTTCAGCTCGATCGCCCGCTCGATCGCCGCCGCCGACAACGGCACCAGCCCCTTCTGATAGGCATAACCGAGCATGAACAGGTTGGAGGCGATGCTGTCGCCGAGCAGCCTGGTGGCGATCCGGTTGGCGTCGACGAAATCCGCGGAGTTGTCGCCGGCCATCTCGCGGATCTGCGCCTGCATCGCCTCGGCCGGAAACTGCATGTCCGGATTCTGGGTGAAGGCTCCGGTCATGGTCTGCTGGGTGTTGACCACGGCGCGGGTACGCTCGCGGCTCATGGCCTTGAGCCCGTCCTTGGAGACCGCCGTGGCGATGTCGCAGGCCAGCATCAGGTCGGCCGAGCCGGTGGCGACGCGCGGCGCGTGCACCGCCTCCGGCGAGGCCGCGACCTTGACGTGGCTGATGACGGCGCCGCCCTTCTGGGCGAGGCCGGTCATGTCCAGAATGCTGGTGCCTTTGCCCTCCAAGTGGGCAGCCATGCCGATCAGAGCGCCGATGGTCACCACCCCGGTGCCGCCGATGCCGGTCACCAGGATGCCGTACGGCTCGTCCAGCGCGGGCAGTTCCGGATCCGGCAGCACCTCGAACACCGGCGGCGGCATGTCGGATTTCGACGCCTGGCCGGTGCCCTTGCGGACCTTGCCACCGATCACGTTGACGAAGCTCGGGCAGAAGCCCTTCACACAGGAATAGTCCTTGTTGCAGGTCGACTGGTCGATCTGTCGCTTACGGCCGAACTCGGTCTCGACCGGCTGGATCGACACGCAGTTCGACTGCACGCCGCAGTCGCCGCAGCCCTCGCAGACCTGCTCGTTGATGAAGATCCGCTTGTTCGGGTCCTCCATCAGGCCGCGCTTGCGCCGCCGGCGCTTCTCCGCCGCGCAGGTCTGGTCGTAGATGATGACGGTCACCCCCGGCGTCTCGCGCAGCTCGCGCTGCACCGCGTCCAGGGTGTCGCGGTGGTGGACCTTCGTTCCCTCCGGCCAGATGCTGTCGGAGGGGTACTTGTCAGGGTCGTCGGTCACCACGTCGACGCGGGCCACACCCTCCGCCGCCACCATGCGGGCGATCATCCAGGGGGTAAGCTGGTTGTCCGACGGCTGACCGCCGGTCATCGCCACCGCGTCGTTGAACAGGATCTTGTAGGTGATGTTCGCCTTGGCGGCGACCGCCTGGCGGATCGCGAGGCTGCCCGAATGGTTGAAGGTGCCGTCGCCGAGGTTGGCGAACAGATGCGGCGTCTCGGTGAACGGCGCCATGCCGATCCAGGGCACGCCCTCCCCGCCCATCTGGGTGAAGGTCTCGGTGTTGCGCGGCATCCAGGACGCCAGGAAGTGGCAGCCGATCCCGGCCATGGCGCGCGATCCGTCGGGCACCTTGGTCGAGGTGTTGTGCGGGCAGCCGGAGCAGAAATACGGTGTGCGCGCGAAGTCTGACGGCTTGGCCGTCTCCGACTTCATCCGCTGCTCGACCAGGGCGCGGCGCGCCTTGACGCGGTCAAGATCGGCAAGCTTCAGCACCCGGTCGGCGATGGCCAGCGCGATCTCGTTGGCGAACAGCTCGCCGTTGACGCGGAACAGCGGCTTGCCGTCGACGGTCTTCTTGCCCTCGATCCTGGGCCGCCGCGCCTCCGGCTGATCGTAGAGGATCTCCTTGAGCTGCCACTCGATCAGCGAACGCTTCTCCTCCACCACCAGCACGGTCTCGGCCCCGGCCGTGGCGGCGATGGCGCCCGACGGTTCCAGCGGCCAGGACATGCCGACCTTGTAGACCCGCAGGCCGATGTCACGGGCCAACTCGGCGTCGATGCCGAGGTCGTCGAGCGCCTGGCGGACGTCGAGATAGGACTTGCCGGTCGTCACGATGACCAGACGCGGACGGTCCGTGTCGTAGACCACGGTGTCGAAAGCGTTGGCCTCGGCGAAGGCCCGCACCGCCGGCAGCTTGAAATCCTGCAGCCGGTGCTCCTGGGTGAGCCAGTCGTCCGGCCAGCGGATGTTGAGTCCGCCCGGCGGCATGTCGAAGTCCGGAATCGTGACGGAGACCGAGCCGGGATCGGCGTCGACCGAGGCGGTGCTGTCCATGATCTCGGCTGTGGTCTTGAAGCCGACCCAGCAGCCGCTGAACCGGCTCAGCGCGATGCCGAGCAGGCCGAAATCCAGGGTGTCCTGGACGCCGGCGGGGTTCAGCACCGGGATCGAGGCGTCGACGAAGGCGTATTCGCTCTGATGCGGGACGGTCGACGACTTGGCCACATGGTCGTCGCCGGCGAACAGCAGGACGCCGCCGAGCTTGGAGGCGCCCGCGAAGTTACCGTGCTTGAACACGTCGCCGGAGCGGTCGACCCCCGGCCCCTTGCCGTACCACAGGCCGACCACGCCGTCGGCGGTGGCGCCCTGGAACAGTCCCGGCTGCTGCGAGCCCCATACGGAGGTCGCCGCCAGTTCCTCGTTCACCCCGGGCTGGAAGTGGATGCGGTGCTCCTGCAGAAGCTTGCCGGCACGCCAGAGCTGCTGGTCGTATCCGCCAAGCGGGGAGCCGCGGTATCCGGAAATGTAGGTCCCGGTGTCATGGCCCGCAGCCAGATCGATCCGGCGCTGGATCATCGGCAGCCGCACGAGCGCCTGCACGCCGGTCAGGAAGATCCGCCCCCTGTCTAGCGTGTACTTGTCGTCGAGCGAAACCTGCGCAAGCGCTGGGCTTGACTGCACCATCTGTCGCCTCCCGGCTCGTCTGGTTGTCTCCCCCTGATTTGGGATGCGAGCCTGTGACTCAAAGGTAAACGGTGCTGACCTAATCGACAACACACCGTCGGCGAGACCCGCCTCGAAGGCTCGATTAGGACAGATGCGGGCAGGTCTGACAACCGACCCATTGGGCGCACCGCCTGCCGTCGGCTCCAGGTGCTAGACGGCCGAAAGCGGCAGCGTTCCGATGAAGTCGTAGGTGTGGCGAAGGCTCACGGCCGCGTCCGTCACAGTGTCGAAACGCTCCTGCTCGATGGCGCCGATCAGGAACCGCCGGGCACCGGACTCGTCGCACAGCGGCAGAATCAGGCGCCGCGCGTAGTAGACCGGTCTGCTTCCGCGATACACCGTCCCGGCGCTGAATTCGATATGCGGGTCGGCCAGTATCCGCTCGAACCTCGACAACATGCATGTCAGCACGTCGCCGTCGAACACCTCCTCCAGGTACCGCCCCTTCATCGGCAGGGAAGAATGCGTGCGGATCATCTCCCCGGTCAGCCGGTAGAAGAACCTCCCCTCCGCCTCGCGTTCGACGATGCAGACGAACGGCAGCAGGCCGGCGCTCGCCAGTCGGAGCGGGTCGATCGCCGACTTTCTCGGCGGCCGGTCGCTGCCATCGCGGAGGTCGTTCCAGACCCGGAGCAGGGCGCGGCAGTTTTCCGCCTCCTCGATCCGCGACAGGATCTCCTGCGGCGGACCGCTCCACTCCTCGCACATGTCCAAGCTGGTCAAGCGGCTCTCCCACCTCTCCACGCTCAGACTACCAAGTCATGGCGGCGGATACGAGAATTGCCTTATTCATTTTCATCAATTGATGAACAATAGTGGATGAAAATGATGCGCAGCGACCGGCGCGGCCTCGACGGGGCGAACCGGAGAGGTTAAGCAGGCGCGGCAGTCTTGCACGCAGCCTGCGGGAGTTTCCTCGATGACCGTCCTCGTCACCGGAGCCGCCGGTTTCATCGGCATGCACACCGCGCGTGCCCTGCTCGACCGGGGCGAGCGGGTCGTCGGCATCGACAACCTGAACGCCTACTACGACCCGGCGCTCAAGCGGGCGCGGCTGGCCGAGCTCGAGGGGCGCAACGGGTTCAGTTTCGAGCCGATCGACTTTTCGGACCGGGCGGCGATGACCGACTTCGATGCCCGCCATCCGGAGATCGATCGGATCGTCCATCTCGGCGCCCAGGCCGGCGTGCGGTACTCGATCCGCGAGCCGTTCGACTACGCCAGCGCCAATCTGGTCGGCCACCTGGTCATGATGGAGATGGCGCGCGGGCGGATGGAGCCGACCGGCGCCCACGACGGACTGAAGCACTTCGTCTACGCCTCGTCGTCCAGCGTCTACGGCGCCAACCGCGACATCCCGTTCTCGATCGAGGACCGAGTGGATCGCCCGGTGTCGTTCTACGGCGCCACCAAGAAGGCGAACGAGGTGATGACCTACAGCTATGCGAGCCTGTACGGCGTTCCCTCGACCGGACTGCGGTTCTTCACGGTCTACGGCCCCTGGGGCCGGCCCGACATGTCGCCGTGGCTGTTCACCGAGCGGATCCTGCGGGGCGAGCCGATCCAGGTGTTCAACCACGGCCAGATGCGCCGCGACTTCACCTTCGTCGACGACATCGTCGCCGGCGTCCTCGCCGCGCTCGACCGCCCACCAGCGGGCGGCGAGAACGGCGTGCCCAACGCCGTCTACAACCTCGGCAACAACGCGCCGGTCGCCCTGCTCGACTATATCCGGGTGATCGAGGCGGCCTGCGGCGTGGACGCGAAGCTCGACATGAAGCCGATGCAGCAGGGCGACGTCCTCGAGACCTATGCCGACATCGACGCCAGCACCCGCGACCTCGGCTACCGGCCGACGACGTCGATCGAGGAGGGGATTCCCCGCTTCGTCGACTGGTTCCGCCGCTACCACGGGCTGTAGGCCGGATTCCGACCGGTCTCTGCCCGCGACCTACTCCGCCGACCTATTCCGCGCCGGCCTACTCCGCCACCGCCTCGCCCGGATGAACGCCCCAGACGTCCGCCCGGCGCAGCCAGCCGTCGATGCCGGCGACCTCGACCTCGCACCAGTCCTCTCGGCACGCCTCCAGCCAGGCGATGACTCCCGGTTCCAGCCGCGCCATCGGGGCCGCACTCTCCGAGGGTTCGCGCCGCAGCAGACGCACCGCGGCGAGAACGATCACCGTGCGCCGACCGGACAGCATGGACTGGTGCACCCACCCCTCCGTGCCCTCGAAGTCGCGGATCTTGCGCCAGGTGTCGAACTCCGCCACCACCTCGACCGGCAGGTTCGGGCGCTGGAACACCCAGTCGATCGGATAGCGTACGCCCGGTCCGGTGCGGACGTTCACTTCGCGCGCGCGCAATGTCACGTAGCGCGGAATCGGCAGCCCGGTCTCCGTTCCGATCGAGGTCAGCGCCGACGGGCCTCCGGACTGCGCCGCCGCCGGACCCGAGGGTGCCAGAAGGAGGGCGAGAAGCAGGACAATGGCGCGCATCTGGGCTTCCGGGTATCGAGGGGTGCGGCGGTTATACCGCTATCCATGGCGCTCGTTAAGGCCGCGCACTACAATATGCTTCATCGCAGGGGGTGTCGCAGGGGGTGCCGCAGGAGACGTCGCAGCGGATGTCGCGGTGCCGCATCATAGGCTGACGTCACGGGGGCCGGCGGCCTGACCGGGTTCGCCACAGGTGACAGCGTGGCGCGACCCTGCTACCCCACCGCCGCACAACGGTCCGGTGCACCGCAGGCCCGTCCGCCGGGAGGAGAGCATGCCGCAGTCCAAGAAGCGCGTGGTCGTCACGCGAAAGCTTCCTGATCCGGTGGAGACCCGGATGATGGAGCTGTTCGCGACCGTCCTGAACCTGTCGGACGAGCCGATGACCCGCGACCAGTTGGCGGCGGCGATGCGGGACTGCGACGTCCTGGTGCCGACGGTGACCGACAGGATCGATGCCGGCCTGATCGAACAGGCCGGAGAGCGCCTGAAGCTGATCGCCTCGTTCGGAACCGGCGTCGACCATATCGACCTGCGTGCGGCCAAGGCGCGCGGCATCACCGTGACCAATACGCCGGGCGTCCTGACCGAGGACACCGCCGACATGGTGATGGCGCTGATCCTCGCCGTGCCGCGCCGGGTGGTCGAGGGCAATGCCCTCATCACCTCCGGCAAATGGCGTGGCTGGTCGCCGACCGGAATGCTCGGTCACCGGATCCACGGCAAACGCCTGGGCATCGTCGGCATGGGCCGCATCGGTCAGGCCGTGGCCAGGCGGGCCCGCGGCTTCGGGCTCTCGGTGCACTACCACAACCGCAAACCGGTTCACGGCGACATCGAGGCGGAGCTGGAGGCGACCTACTGGGATAATCTGGATCAGATGGTCGCCCGCATGGACATCGTGTCGCTGAACTGCCCCCACACCCCGGCGACCTACCATCTCCTGAACCGCCGCCGCCTGGGGCTGATGCAGCCGCACGCCTATCTGGTCAACACCGCCCGCGGCGAAGTGATCGACCAGGAGGCCCTGGTCGAGGCCCTGCGCGAACGTCGGATCGCCGGCGCCGGGCTCGACGTCTACGAGCACGAGCCGCAGGTGGCGAGCGGTCTGCTGGACCTAGACACCGTCGTGCTGCTACCGCACATGGGCAGTGCGACGATCGAAGGAAGACAGGACATGGGCGACAAGGTCATCATCAACGTGAAGACCTTCGTCGACGGCCACACGCCGCCGGACCGCGTCATCGAAGCGATGTTCTGAGTCGCCGAGGTGCCTACCCCGTCGCCCGCGCTTCCGCGAGACCGCCGTTGAACGACCTGGCTCACCGCTTTCTGCCCGACGCCGCACCCTCCGTCCTGCGCCCGGTGGTCGAGTACTGGGACGCCAGGCGCGGGAGCCGGCTGATGCCCTCCTTCGACGACATCGATCCGCTGGACATTCCCTGGGCGTTGAGCAGGCTCTACATTCTGCGGGTGATCGATGGCGGCGACTTCGTCTATCGCCTCGCCGGCACCGAGATCGAGCGACCGTACGGCCATCCCCTGAAGGGCACGCGGATCAGCGACCTCTACCCGGCGGACAGCGCCCGGGTCATCCAGGCCCGCTGGAACCGGGTCGCCGCCGAGCCGGCCTGCTGTTACACGGATACGGAACACCCCTCGCCGCACGGCACCTTCGTCTCGGCACAGCGCGTGACGATGCCGCTTTCCGCCGACGGGCGGACGGTGGACCATATCCTTGGGGTAGCGATGTTCGGGAGGATGCGGCTGGACGATCAGCCGCTGGTCGGCGGCGCGGTCATCCGCGACGTGATCTGGGCAAGTCTGGCGACCGGTCAGGTCACCGCGGAGACGCGGGCATAACCTCGGTCACCGCGCGGACCGCCGCGATGACGGCCGCGAGCACCGGCTCGCTCACCATGCCGGGCGTCGCCCCCTCGGCGGCGTCGCTCGGCGTCTTGAATCCGGACAGCTCCGGCGGCGCAATAGGTTGGGCATCGAAGGGCATCTGTCGGCACTCCCTAACTTTCCCTCGCATCATTTGAGCAAGCCCGCGTAAATAAATGCTTAAACCCCCAGCGGGCGCAGCCGGGACCGTCAGATGACCGTCGATCAGATCCTCACCCTTCTGCTACTCGGCGTCGTCGTCACCCTGTTCATCTGGGGACGTTGGCGGGTCGATGTGGTGGCCATGCTGGCGCTCGTCGCCACGGTCCCGCTGGGCCTCGTCCCGTCGGACGAGGTCTTCAGCGGCTTCGGCCATCCGGCGGTGATCACCGTGGCGGCCGTGTTGGCGCTGTCCTCTGGCCTGGCCCGATCCGGGGCGGTCGACCTGCTCGCCGCCTGGATCGAACGGTTCGCCGCCACCCGGTTGACCCAGCTCGCCGCCCTGTCGACCCTCGGCGGAACGATGTCGGGCTTCATGAACAACGTCGGCGCCCTGGCCCTGCTGATGCCGGTCGCGATCTCGATGGCGCGGCGCACCGGCTACTCCGCCTCGCTGGTGCTCATGCCGCTGTCCTTCGCGACCATTCTCGGCGGTCTCGTCACCCTGATCGGCACCCCGCCGAACGTTCTGATCGCCGACTACCATCAGCGCGTCACCGGTCATTCGTTCGAGTTGTTCGACTTCGCCTGGACCGGCGTGCCGATGGCCCTGGTCGGCATCCTGTTCCTGACGGTCGTCGGCTGGCGCCTGCTACCCGCTTCCGGTCCGAGCCGCGGCGAGGGCGATGCGCCGTTCGACATCGACAGCTACGTGACCGAACTGGTCGTGCCGGAAGGCGCGAAGGTGATCGGCAAGACGGTCGACGAGATCGCCGAGGAGTTGGACGCGCCGCCGCAGTTCGACGGCATCGTGCGCGGCCGCAACCGGGTGATCCGCCGGCTGCATCTGGCCCGGCTGGAGGTCGGCGACGTGCTGCTCGTCCACGGCGACACCGAGGCGATCGAGGCGCTGGTGGGACGGGGGCTGCAGATGGTCGCCGCCAAGGACCTGCGGGGCGAGGAGGGCGAGGCGCCGATCGACCACAAGGCGCTGGCGATCGTCGAGGCCGTGGTGATGCCGCGATCCTGGCTCGAGGGTCGCACGCCGGCGCTGATCACGCTGCGCTCGCGCTATGGCATCAATCTGCTGGCCATCGCCCGCTCCGGCGAGGCGGTCCGCAGCCGGCTGCGCGACGTCCGGTTCCGCGCCGGCGACGTCGTCCTGCTGCAGGGCGCACGCGACCAGCTCACCGATACGGTGCGGGCTCTCGGCTGCCTGCCGCTGGCCCAGCGGAACCTGACGCTGGAGCCCCGGCGCGCCCTGGTGCCGGTGCTGGTGTTCGCGGCGGCGATCGGCGCCGCCGCCACCGGCCTGCTCCCGGCGGCCGTCGCCCTGACCGCCGGGGTCGTCGCCATGGTCCTGCTGAAGGCCCTGACCATGCGCGAGGTCTACGAGGCGATCGACTGGCAGGTCATCGTGCTGCTGGCGGCCATGATCCCGGTCGGCGGCGCCCTGGAGACATCCGGCGCGGCCCAGCTGATCGCCGACTCCATCGCCTCGCTCGCCGGCACCGCCAATCCCCACGTGATGATCGCCCTGGTCCTGATCCTGACGATGACCCTGAGCGACATCATGAACAACGCCGCCACGGCGGTGGTCATGGCGCCGGTGTCGTTCGGTCTCGCCCAGGCGATCGGCGTCAGTCCGGACCCGATGCTGATGGCGGTCGCCGTCGGCGCCTCGAGCGCGTTCCTGACCCCGATCGGCCACCAGAACAACCTGTTGGTCATGGGGCCGGGCGGCTACCGGTTCGGCGACTACTGGCGGATGGGGCTGCCGCTCGAGATCCTGCTGGTGGCACTGGGCGTGTGGCTGATTCCGACGGTGTGGCCATTCTGACGGCGGCGCGGGCGCGCATGGCGGCGGACGCCCGGGTCCCGCTTCTGCTCCTGCTGGTGCTGGGCAACCTGTGGGGCCTGTCGTTCTCGCTGTCCAAGATGGCGGTGCTCGGGGGTATACACCCGCTCGCCTATGTCTGGATGCAGTCGACCGGTGCCGCGGTGTTCCTGTTCATCGTCTGCCGCCGGGCGGGGGTCGCGATCCCGACCTCGCGCCGCCACCTGGCGCTCTACGGCGCGACCGGACTGGTGGGCATGGTCCTGCCCGGCATCACCATCGTGACCACGGCCCTGCACGTGCCGGCCGGGATCGTCTCGACCCTGGTCACCACCGTGCCGATGATGACCTTCGCCCTGGCCGTGACGGTCGGGGTGCAGCGGTTCGACCCCAAGGCGCTGGCCGGCCTGACGCTCGGCCTGGTCGGGGTGCTGGCACTGGTGCTCCCGGACTCCAGCCTGCCCGACGCCGCCATGGCGCCCTGGGTGCTGTTCGGGATGCTCACGCCGGCGCTCTACGCCGCCAACAGCGTCCTGGCGGCGAAGCTGAGGCCGGCCGACACGGCGTCACTGGCCGCCGCGTTCGGCATGGTGACGTCGGCCTCGCTGTTCAGCTTCCCGGTCATGCTGGCTCTCGGCGCGTTTCACCCGCTGTTTGCCGACGCTTTCACCGGCGGCCCGCTGGCGCCCGACCTCGCCATGGTCGGCCAGATGCTGATCACCTGCGTCGCCTATGTGATGTATTTCGAGATCAACGCCCGGACCGGCCCGGTCTATCTCAGCCAGGTCAGCTACGTGGTCAACGTGGCGGGGCTGTTCTGGGGGTTCATGATCTTCGCGGAGGTGCCGTCGCCCTGGCTCTGGGCGACGGTTGCGTTGGTGTTCTCCGGCGTCTACCTGGTCAATCGCGGCACCCGGTAGGCCTGTCCGGTCTTTCCCGAGAAGCCCGGCCCCGACCGAGGCGGGACCGGCCCTCCGAATAGCCGGTACTTCAGGCTGCCATCGCCGGCAGCTGGAAGTTCACCTTGGCCATGTCGGCGGCAAGCGCGTCCGCCTTCTCCTTCGGCAGCGGCAGGAACGGGGCGCGGATGTTGCGCCAGGCCGCCTTGCCGCTCTCGCGGGCCAGAAGCTCCTTCAGGCCGGCCGCCGCCGGATAGTTCTGCAGCGCCAGGCGCTGGGCGGTGAGCTGCTCCTGCAGGCCCTCGGCATCCGGCGCCCCGGCCTTCCACGCCGCATAGACCGCGCCGCACAGCGACGAGGTGCAGTTGCCGGTGGCCGTGATGGTGCCAACGCCACCGACCTTCAGCGTGTCGAGCAGGTAGCGCTCGGTACCGGCGAAGACGTCGAAATCCTCGAAGGACTCGGCCATCGCCTTCATGTTCTCAAAGTCGCCGGAGCTGTCCTTGACGCCACAGAACACGCCGGGGAAGTCCTTGAGGAAGCGGCCGATCAGATCGTGGCTGAACGGTACCGCCGACATCTGCGGGAAATGATAGAGGTAGACCTTCAGCCGGCTGTCGTTCACCGCCTCGAGCACCCGCGCGAAATGGGCGTAGAGGCCGTCGTCGCTGGGGTTCTTGTAGTAGAACGGCGGCAGCATCAGCGCCGACTCGATGCCGATCTCCAGCGTCTTGCGGGTCAGATCGACGGTGTCCGGCAGCGCGCAGCAGCCGGTGCCGATCATCATCTTGTCCTTCGGCAGGTCGGAGGCGCCGAGAGCGTCGAGGAAGTCGAGACGCTCCTTCAGCGACAGCGAGTTGGCCTCGCCGGTGGTGCCGAACAGCACCACGCCGTCGCAGCCGTTGGCGAGCAGCCACCTGCTGTGGTCCAGCGTTCCCTGGACGTCGATGGACAGATCGTCGTTGAACGCGGTCAGGCCTGCGGCCATCACGCCCTTGATTCGCTCGCTCATCGGGCTCCTCCCGGCGGTGTGTTGAGCGGCGACAATATGGCGGCGCCTGCCGCCGATCAAGATGGTCCCGGCCGCGAGCCGTCTACGACGTTCCCTCGATATAGCCGCGCAGGGTCTCCGCCATCTTCTCCGGCGCCACGCCGTGGCCGAAATGCGTCACGTACCGGCCGTCCGGGTCGAGCAGGTAGGTGATGGTCGAATGATCCATCAAGTACTCGGTCGCATCCTCGGATTCGACCTTGGCGTAGTAGACGCGGAACTCCTTGGCCGCGGCCGCCACCTGCGCCTGGGTACCGGTCAGCATGCTGAAACGCGGGTGGAAGGCCTCGTGGTAGGCGGCAAGCTGCTCCGGCGTGTCCCGCTGAGGGTCGATGGTGATGAAGATCGGCGACACCTGATCGGCAAGCGGGCCCAGCTGGTCGAGCGCCGTCGTCACCGTCCACAGATTGGTCGGACAGATGTCCGGACAGTAGGTGTAGCCGAAGAACACGATCTGCCAGGTTCCCTGATAGGTCTCCTCGGTCACCTCGGCGCCGGTCTGGTCGATGAGCGCGTATGGGCCGCCGACATCGACCGTCCCGTCGCGGGACTGCCAGATGAGGTAGCCGGCGGTGACGGTTCCGGCCAGCGCCGCGGTGAGCAGGGTGACGACGAGGAAGAAGACGCGCGAGGACATGGGATCACCCGGAGAGGACCATGGAGGCGGCGGAACGGGCACCGCGTGACGGTGATATGGGAGCGCAGGCGCCGCGTCAAAACCCGCATTGGATCGTACGGCGCAATTGCCGCACGGTCGGCATCCTCATAGGCTTGCGCCATGGGCGTCCCGCACGCGATCCGGATCTTCGTCGGCACCGCCGAGGGCTCGCGCCTGGCCGAGCGGCTGGCGGACCGGTTCGCGGCGCGTGCGACGATCCGCGCGACCCTTCACGGCGGCGCCCGCCCGCCACGGGGCTGCGCCGTCGATCGGATCGGCGACGTGTCGGTCGACCCCGACGAGGCCGCGGCGGTCGACGCGCTCGACCCGTTCGATCACGAGAGCGTGCGCGCGGTGCGTGAGTCCGCACGGCGCCACGGTATCGCCCGCCTGAGTTACCGGCCGCGCGGCTGGGAGCGCCATCCGCTGGATCGCTGGATCGAGGTCCGGGATCTGGCCGGTGCGGTCGGCGCGATCGCTTCGGTGGCCGGTACCGCCCTGCTCTGGCTGCCGCCGCGCGACGTCGCCGCCTTCGAGCCCGTCGGCGGCCTGCGGTTCCCGACCCGCCTGGCGCGCGCACCCGCCGCCTGGTCCCTGCCGGCCCGGTTCGAGCCGATCGTCGTCCCACCCCCCTACAACGTCGCCGGCGACCGCCTGCTTCTGCGCCGAACCGGCGCCGAGGCCGTGGTGATGCGCGCGACCGGCGCCGAGAACGACGGCCCCCTGGTCCGCGCCGCCCGTGGGCTCGACCTGCCGATCGTCATGATCCGCCGTCCGGTCGAGCGCGGTGAAGTGCCCGCCCGCTCGGTCGATGTCGCTGTCGACTGGGTCGATGCCATCCTCGACCCGCCCGACTACCTCAGAACCGCCAGGGAGTGGCGTTGACGAAGACCACGGCCGCCTGACCGTCCGGATACAGGTCGATCCGGGTCAGCGACACGGTCTCGGTGTGGAACGACAGCGCCCGCTCGGGCGCCAGCGACAGCGCATGGGCCAGTGCCGCCCGGATCGCGCCGCCATGGGAAACGGCGACGACGTCGCGCCCCGGCGCCTTGGCGCTCCACTCCTCCAGTGCCGCGCGGACCCGCTCGACCACATCGACGAAGCTCTCACCGTTCGGCGCCCGCTCGTCCGCCGGAGCCAGCCAGAACCGGCGATAGGCCTCCGGGTGCCGGGCCCTGACCTCCTCGCGGTTGCCGCCCTGCCAGTCGCCGAAATGCTGTTCCATCAGGCGCGGCTCGTCGATCGGCTCCGGCCCTTGGGCACCGGCGGCCCTGAGGGCGGCGGCGGTCTTGCGGGTCCGGGTCAGCGGGCTCTGCAGCCACAGCGCGTCGGCCGGCAGGTTGCCGGCGACGGCGGCGAAGACCCGGCTGTCCGACACATCGCAGTCGATGTCGCGCTGGCCGTAGATGGCGTTGGTCGGATTGATCACCGGCGCGTGACGCACCAGCCACCAGCGGGTCGGCGTGGGCATGGGATTCTCCTCGGACAGCGGGCTCAGATGGCGAGATAGGCGGCGACGACGGCGAGCGCGGCGGTCTCGGCCACCTGCTCGGCGGCGCCGAGAACATCGCCGGTGACGCCGCCGATGTGCCGGCGCGCGAGGACGCCGACCAGGATGGCGCCCCCCGCGGCAGCCAGCGCGGCGGCCAGCCCGATCCCGGCCGGCAGAACGAACAGGGCGACGGCGAGCGCGATGCCGCCGGCCCAGGCAGCGCCGGCGCGTCCCGGCTTTCCGGCCGACCGTCCGAGCCCATCCTCGGCGGCAAAGGGCAGCGACCGGGCCAGCGCCGGCAGGACGCCCCGGGCCAGCGCGTGCGCGGCGATCAGCGCCGCAAGCGCGTTCTCGCCGGACAGGGCCGACAGGCAGGCGGCCTTGAAACCGATCGCGAGAACCAGGGCCAGCACGCCGTAGCTGCCGATCCGGCTGTCGCGCATGATGCGGCGCTTGGCCGCGGCGTCGCGACCGCCACCGAACCCGTCGACGACATCCGCCAGTCCGTCCTCGTGCAGCGCCCCGGTGGCCAGCGCCGCGGCGGCAAGGGCGACGAGTGCGGCGGCGGTCTGGGGCAGGCCGATCCCCTCGGCGGCGGCGAAGGCGAGGCCGGCGATCAGCCCGACCGCGACCCCGACAGCGGGAAAGGCCCAGCTCGCCGTCATCAGCGGTCCGGGATCGCCGATCCGCGTCGGCCAGGGCAACCGGGTCAGGAACGCCATGGCCAGGGCGAGTTCTTCGAGCCAGCGCGAACTCGGGGCGCCGGTGCCGGCCTCCGGCGGGGGGGTGTCGCTCATGGCGGTGGTCTGCCTTTGCGTCGCATCGGTCGAGCGGGTATAGCCTTCGCCCGACACCGCAACAACCTCGGCCTCGCGCCGACCGACGAGGGTTCATGCCCAGCACCGGATTCGATCCCGCCGACGCCTCGCTCGACGAGATCCGCGCCCTGTTCAAGGAACTGCCCGGCCCGGATCTGGAGGCCGCGACCGCCGCCGCCGAGCGCGAGGTGCAGCTGACCAAACCGCGCGGCTCGCTTGGCCGGCTAGAGGAGCTGGCGGGATGGCTGGCCACCTGGCAGGGCCGCCATCCGCCGCAGATGCGCCATCCCCGCACCGCGGTGTTCGCGGCCAATCACGGCGTGGCGGCCCGCGGCGTCTCGGCCTACCCGGCCGAGGTCACCGAACAGATGGTGCAGAACTTCGTCGCCGGCGGCGCAGCGGTGAACCAGTTGTGCCAAGCCTTCGACGCCGACCTGCGGGTCTACGAGATGGCGCTGGAGCAGCCGACCGGCGACTTCACCCAGGGTCCCGCGATGGACGACGGTGCCTGCGCCCGGGCCATGGCCTACGGGATGATGGCGGTGGAGCCGAACCTGGACGCGCTCTGCCTCGGCGAGATGGGCATCGCCAACACCACGTCGGCCGCCGCCCTGGCCTGCGCCCTGTTCGGCGGCGCGGCCTCGGACTGGGTGGGTCGCGGCACCGGGGTCAGCGGCGACGCGCTGGCCCGCAAGACCGAGGTGGTCGCCGAAGGGGTGGCGAAACACGCGCACCTGACCGACCCGCTCGACAAGCTCGCCGCCCTCGGCGGGCTGGAGCTTGCGGCGATCGCCGGCGCGGTCATGGCCGCCCGCCTCGCCCGCACCCCGGTGGTGCTCGACGGTTTCGCCTGCACGGTCGCCGCGTCGGCTCTGTGGAAGGTCGATTCGACGGCACTGGATCACTGCATCGTCGCGCACCGCTCGGTCGAACCCGGTCACGCCCGCCTGCTGCAGATCATCGACAAGGAGCCGCTGTTCGATTTCGGCATGCGTCTCGGCGAGGGCAGCGGCGCGACGCTGGCGATCGGCATCCTGCGCGCCGCCGCCGACTGCCATGCTGGCATGGCGACGTTCGCGTCGGCCGGCGTATCCGGCCCGGCCGGTTGACCGCGCCCGTGGCCATAAAGCCCTCCCGCTGGACCGTCGAAAGCAGTCGGATGGAGTTCTCCGATCGCTTCATCCGTCACCGCATGGACCGCTGCCTCACCGAGCGCGGCAGCGTGCTCGACCCCTACCACGTCCTGGAACTGAACGACTGGTGCATGGTCGTCGCCCTGACGGTGGAGGGCGATCTGGTGCTGGTCGAAGAGTACCGCCATGCCGCCGGCGAGGTCGTCCGGGGCCTGCCCTCGGGCACGGTCGAGGCCGGGGAGGATCCGGCCCGCGCCATGCCGCGCGAACTGATGGAGGAGACCGGCTACGACGGTGGGGAGTGGATCACCCTGCCGCCGTTCTGGTCCAACCCGGCGACGGCGACCAATACCTGCCACGTCTATCTGGCGCTCGGCGTCGAGCCGACCGGGACGCAGGCGCTGGATCCGGGGGAGACCATCTCCGTCCTCGCCGTCGACCCCGCCGAAGCGCTGGCCGACGCCCTGGCCGGGCGGTGGAAGACCAACGGGCTGCACCTCGCGACCCTGCTGCTCGCCCGCGAAATCGCGGCGCGCGACCTGGCGGACCGGCCGGCGACGGCGAGGCTGATCGCCGCCTGACCTACTCCCCGGTCTGCAGCAGGCGGCCCTCCTCGCGGGCCTTGGCGAAGGCCCAGGCGAAGGTGGCGCCGCCGATTCCCAGATAGACCAGATCGAGCAGCACCGCCCGTCCCAGCAGATCCCAGCGGAATACCCCCTCGACCATGAGCGCCCGCATGCCTTCGAACACATGCGCCGACGGAGTCAGCCAGGCGAGCCAGCGCACCGATTCCGGCAGGATCTCGACCGGGTAGTAGACCGCGCTGATCGGCGCCAGCGCGAACATCGCCACCCAGGCGAGCGATTCCGCCCCGAGTCCGGCCCGCAGCACCACGGCCACGATCACCATGCCGATTCCCCAGCCCATCGCGATCAACGCGAGGAAGAAGGCGATCAGCGGCAGACCGAGATCGAAGATCGAGAAGCTGTACAGCAGAATGGCGATGACCGCCGCGAAGACGCCGCCGAGCAGGGTGCGGATCACGCTCATCACGGTCAGTGCCGTCACCAGTTCCCACGGCCGCAGCGGGCTGACGAAGAGATGGCCGAGGTTGCGCGACCACATCTCCTCCAGGAAGCAGATGGTGAACCCGATCTGGCCGCGGAACAGGACGTCCCACAGCAGCACCCCCGCGATCAGCACACCACCAGCCTGGGCCAGCCAGCTCGACTGGGTCATGAAGAACTGCGACACCAGTCCCCACAGGATCATCTGCACCGTCGGCCAGTAGGCCAGTTCGGCCAACCGGGGCCAGGAGCCGCGGATCAGGTACCAGTAGCGCCGAACCATGGCGGCGATCCGGCGCAGCGAGGCCGCGGCGCCGCGGTCGGCGCGGCCGGCGGATGCGGACAGGCTCATTGCGGACCCTCCCCTGAGGCTGTGTCGGAGCGACGGTCGCGGGCGATGTCGAGGAACACGTCCTCCATGGTCCGCCGACCGTACCTGTCCAGCAATTCCGCCGGACTGCCCCGGTCGACGATCCGCCCGGCCCGCAGCATCAGCACGTCGTCGCAGAGCCGTTCGACCTCCGCCATGTTGTGGGAGGCCAGCAGGATCGTCGCACCGGTCTCGGCCCGGTACTCCTCCAGATAGCGGCGCACCCAGTCGCCGGTATCCGGATCGAGGGAGGCCGTCGGCTCGTCCAGCAGCAGCAGATCCGGACGGTTCACCAGCGCCTTGGCCAGCGCCACTCGGGTCTTCTGTCCGGCCGACAGCTTCCCCGCCGGGCGGTCCAGCAGGTCCGCGATGTGCAGGCGATCGGCCAGTTCGCCGACCCGGCCCACGGCGTCGCCGACGCCGTAGAGCTCCGCGTACACCGTCAGGTTCTGCAGCACGGTCAGCCGGTGCGGCAGTTCCACATAGGGCGATGAGAAGTTCATGCGGTGGAGCACCGCGTAGCGGTCGCGCACGAGATCGTGGCCGAGCGCGCGGACGGTTCCCGAACTCGGCAGCAACAGGCCGAGCAGCATGGAGATCGTCGTCGTCTTGCCGGCGCCGTTGCCGCCCAGCAGGCCGGCCGTCGATCCAGGGGCGACGGAGAAGGAGACGTCGTCGACCGCCCGCACCGGACCGAAGGTTTTCGTGAGGTTGCGGACCTCGAGGGCGGGTTCCATGGGCGGGCCAATGTCTGGAGATGCCACCCGGGCGGCGGCGGGAGCCCGGACCATAAGCGCTGGATCCCGGCCTGGAAAGTTCGCAACGCCCGCGCCATTGTGAGGGCATGAGTTTCGTTCACGACAGTCTCGATCCGCAACGCCCGATCACCACCCGAACGGTCAGCGTGCGGACCCTGGTCGTCATCCGCTGGGTCGCCCTCGCGGGGCAGGTCGCCGCCCTGGTGATGGTCGCCTTCGGCCTCGGATCGCCGCTGCCCATGGCGCTGAGCCTCAGCGTGGTCGCCGTCTCGGCGCTGCTGAACCTGCGCCTGCAGCTGCGCCGAGACGGGCGCGAGCGGTTGCGCGAGAACGAGGCGGCGTTCTACCTCGCCTTCGACATCACGCAGCTCGCGATCCTGCTGTTCCTGACCGGCGGCCTGGAGAATCCCTTCGCCCTGATGATGCTTGCCCCGGTCACGGTGTCGGCGACCATCCTCGGCCGACGATCGACCATCAATCTGTGCCTGCTCGCCCTGGTCTGCGCGACGGTTCTGGCGATCACCCACTTCCCGCTGCCCTGGGCGGAGGAGGAATTCGCCCTGCCCGAGCTGTATGTCACGGGGATCTGGTGCGCCCTGGTGATCGCCCTGGTCTTCAACGCCGCCTATGCGTGGTGGGTGGCGGAGGAGGCGAGGCAGCTGTCGACCGCCCTGGCCGCGACCCAGCAGGCGCTTGCCCGCGAGCAGCGCATGGCGGCCATGGGTGGAATCGCCGCCGCCGCCGCCCACGAGCTGGGCAGCCCGCTCGCCACCATCGCCGTGGTCGCCCGGGAACTCGCCCGCGAGCTGCCGAAGGACAGCGACCTGTCCGAGGACGCCCGGCTCCTGCTGTCCGAAAGCCAGCGCTGCCGGGATATCCTGGCCAGCCTGGGCCGCGACCCGACGCCGGATTCGGGGCAGCCGTTTGCCGCCATCCCGATCGACGCGCTGGTCGAGCAGGCCGCCGCCCCGCACCAGCGCGAGGACGTGGCCGTGATCGTCGAGGTTCAGGACCGCGACGGTACCGGCGACGGCACCGGCGAGGGCGGGCCCAGCGACGTCGTCCCCGTCGTCGCCCCGAGCCCCGAACTGCTGCACGGCATCGGCGCCTTCATCCAGAACGCCGTGCAGTTCGCCCGCGCGACCGTCGAGGTGGCGATCCTGGTCGGCCCGAAGGCGCTGACCATCACCATTGAGGATGACGGACCCGGCTTCCCGCTCACCCTGCTCACCCGCCTCGGCGAACCGTACGTGTCCGGACGGGGCAACCGGGAGGGGCACATGGGGCTCGGCGTGTTCATTGCCATCACCCTGCTCAGCCGGACCGGCGCGGCGGTGGAGTTCGCCAACCGGCGCGAGGGCGGCGCCCGGGTCATCATCCGCTGGCCCGACGGGATCGCCCTTCAGGACGGGATCGGCCGCTGAGGCCGCGCGGTGGCATCGCCGGGTGGACGCCGCTATACACGGTGGCGCAGAATACGCTGCGAACATGATCCATGCGGCGCATGGGAGCGTAACATGAGCATGATGATGGCCGACCAACCGGAAGCGAAGGCGCTGTGCGCGCCGAGCGGGGGCGACGCCTCCCTGCTGATCGTCGACGACGACGCGCCGCTGCGCAACCGGCTTGGCCGGGCGATGGAGCGGCGCGGTTTCGACGTGCGCCTGGCGGAAACCGTCGAAGAGGGCGTCGCCGTCGCGCGACGCGACCGGCCGGCCTACGCCATCCTCGATCTTCGGCTGACGGACGGCAACGGGCTGGACATCGTCGCGGCCCTGCGCGACGCACGGGCCGATGCGCGGATCATCATGCTGACCGGCTACGGCAACATCGCCAGCGCCGTGGCCGCCGTGAAGGCCGGAGTGCTCGACTACCTGCCTAAGCCGGCGGATGCCGATGCCATCACGGCCGCCCTCCTGGACCATGCTGACGCGCTGCCGCCGCCGCCGGAAAACCCGATGTCGGCCGACCGGGTCCGTTGGGAACATATCCAGCGGGTATACGAACAGTGCGACCGCAATGTCTCGGAGACCGCCCGGCGCCTGAAGATGCACCGCCGCACGCTGCAGCGGATTCTCGCCAAGCACGCGCCCCGGGATTAGAGTCAACCTCGCTTTAGATCTAATCGATCTGAAGCGATAACGCTCTACCGTCCGACCGTCGTGTCAGCCGACCCGGCCTTCCTGGGTCAGCAGCTTGTCGACGTAGCGCCCCTGATACATCGTGATGCCCAGCGACTGCCCGAAGCGGATCGCCTCGTCGCTGTCGCAGCGCGTCAGGATGATGCGGGCGCGGCCGCACCGGTCGATATGCTCCTTCAGCTCGCTGGTCCGCGACCCGGACAGGTCGTCTGCCATGTCCGGCGACCAGATCAGCTTGAGGAGATCCAGGCCGAGCCGCTCGCGATCGATGAACTGCAGGGTCAGGTGGTTGAGACCGTCGAGACAGATGCGGTAGCCGCGCTCGCGCATGAAGTCGCGGGCGAACATGTAGGCGCCCATGTCGCCGAAGATGTCGATCTTCTGCAGCTCGATGACCACGGTTCCGCGGGCGATCGCCTTCAGCGAACTGTCGAAGTTCAGGAAGGGCGGCGACAGGATGGTACCGACGTTCAGGTTGATGCTGAACGAACTGGCGATCGAGCTGTCGTCGTTCCGCACCAGCATGGACAGCATCCGGGAGTCCAGCGTCTGCGTCAGGTGCTGGAAGAGCCACAGGTTCGAGGCGAGGTCGAACTCCGGCAGGACCGACTGCTGCAGGTCTGCGATGGAGATGTACAGCTCGCGGAACACCGGCTGCGGGGTCATGTTGCCGGGGGTGATGGCGCAGACCGGCTGGCGGCGCATCAGGTTCGACAGGTCGGCGCGGCGCAGGAAGTTCTCCAGCTTGCCGAGCTGCTCCGGATCGAGCTGCTTGCGCGAGCCCTTGGTCCGCTGCTGGCCCTTCTCGCTAGCGACGGCGAGGCGCGCCTTGCGCTCGCGCTCGCGGTGCATCGACTTGACCAGGTCGAGCAACTCGTCGTGCTGGGTCTCCACATTGTACCAGGTGCAGAACCGCGCGAGGTCCTCCTCCTCGTCGCCCTGGCTCAGCGGATCCTCGCTGAACAGGTAGCGGACCTTCATGATCGCGGCGTCGATATCCTCGATCGCGGCGTCCTTGCAGATGAAGAACAGGTCCATGTTCGAGAGGATGAAGATCTGCCCCTCGTAATTGTTGACCATGCCTTCGAATGTGGCCGCGGCGATGCGGATGTGGTGGTCCTGACGGTTCTGCGGACGCAGACGCGACAAGTGGATATGAACCGCCATCCGGCCGTCGAGATTGCGTCCGAGTCGCTGCAGGTAGTCCAGCAGCAGGTATTCCTGACTCGGTCCACGCGATCTGTTCTGCGTTTGGCTTAGCGCCATAGTAATCCCGTCTCGGTCATTCCGCCCATGTCATGCCCGCGCGAAGTACCCGAGCGGGATAAGAAGCTAGCATTGTCTGAAACCCAGGTAAACGCGGGCGTCGGCCGCGCGATCCGCAAAACTGCGCGGGTTTGCGCGAATCCGGGAGCGGCGGCCAGAACCCGCCCGGCCGCTCGCCCGCGCATCGGATCTTCGTGAACGCACCCGGTCAGAGCAGGGCCCACTCCGTCGGTACGGTGGACACCACCTCCAGGGTCGGGAGGTCGTCGTCGCCGACCTCGACGACCGCCAGATCGCCCACATCGCTGTGCAGCAGCAGGTCGTGGGTGAGCGACGGCGCCAGCTCGTCGATCGCGGCGACCCGCCAGTCCGCCTCGACCGCGATCGAATCGTCCGCGGTGACCGTCGGGCCATCCATCTCCCAGACCGTGACGGTGTCGTTCGACCGCCACAGCACGTCGGCCTTGCCGTCGCCGGTGAAGTCGCCGAGCACGTCGGCCTGCCAGACCGGGTCGACCTCGTCGATCTCGGTGCTGGCGCCGATCGCATCGCCGTTCATCTGCCACAGCGCCACGCCACCCTCGGAGTCGCGGAGCAGGATGTCGTCCCGCCCGTCGCCGTCGAAGTCGGCGGTACCCAGGATCTCGGTCGTCGCGTCGAGCTCCAGCTCGCCGCCGACGCTCGGGCCGGCCGGATCGGTGATGTCGCTCCAGACGACCAGTCCGCCGGTGGTCCCGTCGCGCCACAGCAGGTCCTGGCTGCCGTCGCCGTCGAAGTCACCGGTCCCCGCCAGCGTCAGGTCGCCGCCGACCGACAGGGCCGGACCGCCCGTGGCCGCGCCGTCGGCGCCGAGCTGCCAGACCGACACGGTGCCGGTCGAGGCATCGCTCAGTAGCAGGTCGTCGGTGCCGTCGCCGTCGAAGTCGCCGGTCGCCGCGACCGTGGCGTCGCCTGCGATGCCGCTGCGGGTTCCCTCTTCGGTGATGCCGGCGGCATCGACGCCGACCACCGCCGTGACGCCGGTTGCCGTGTTCTGGATCAGCACCTCGTCATCGGCGCCATCGCCGTCGAAGTCGCCGGTCGCCAGCACCCGTTCGCCCGAGGCCAGGGCCCGGGTGTCGAGGACGGTGGCCCCGTCCCCGGTCACCTCGACGGCGCGGATCATGCCGTCCTCGCCCTGCATCGCCAGGACGGCGGCCGGATCGGCGTCCGCCTCCAGGCGCGGCAGCAGGTCGCGCACCGGCTCGTCGCCGAGCACGAGCTCGATATTGTCGATCAGCGCGCCGTAGCTGTCGGCGGCGCCGTCGGCATCGGCGCCGACGAACGAGATCGTGTGCTCCCCGACCTCGAGGTTCAGGCTCACCACGTCGCTGTGCCAGCTGGTCGCCGCGTTGGTCTGCGTATAGACCGTCTGCCCGTCGATCTCGATGCTGAACTCGCTCGTCCCCGCCGCATCCCCGCCATGCTGACGGGCGGCGAAGTCGAAGGACAGGGTGTGCAGGCCGGCATCCTGGATGGTGAAGGCCTGCGTCACCTTGGCATTGGTGTCGCCGGGTTGCGCGCCCAGGTCCGGATGGCTGTCGAGTTCGAGGACCTGGTTGTCGGCCTCCCAGCCCACCGGGTTGCTCGGCGCGCCGCCCACGCGGCCCTGCTGGATCTCGATCGGAGCGGTGCCCACCACCAGCGGTGTGGCGTCCTCCGCGACCCAGCCCTGGATCTCGGCGAAGGTGCCCCAGCTACCGTGGTTCAGCGCCGGCGTGGTCTCGAAGTCGGCGTTCAGCAGGAAGTTGACGCCGGCACCCGGGCCTTCCTGGCCGCCGATCACCAGCTTCTCCACACCCTCCACATCGACCCCGTCGAGGTCGTCGATCGTGTCGATATAGACCGTGTCGAAGCCGTCGCCGCCGACCAGAGCGGTATCGCCCGGGCCGCCGTAGAGCACGTCGTCGCCGGCGCCGCCGGAGAGCGCGTCGTTGCCGGCGCCGCCGCTCAGGACATCGTCGCCGTCGCCGCCGTAGATCGTGTCGTCGCCAGCGCGCCCGGAGATCGTGTCATTGCCGGTGGTGCTGAGCAGAACGTCGTCGCCCGAGGAACCGACACGCGCCAGCAGGTTGCGCGACGGCTCGGTCCCGGAGACCAGCTCGATATTGTCGATCAGCGCCCCGTGGCGGTCCTCGCGCAGGGTGCCGAGCAGCCCGATGGTGTGCTCGCCGACGCCAAGGTCCAGGGTGAGGAAATCGCTGACCCAGGCGTGTGGCGCCTCTTCCTGGCTGTAGACCACCTCGCCGTCGATCAGGATGTCGAAACCGCTGGTCTCGGCGGTGCGGCCGGCGAACTGACGGGCCGCGTAGTCGAAGGACAGGGTGTAGGTGCCCTCGTTGAACACGGTAAAGGTCTGCTCGACCAGGGCGTTGTTGTTGTTGACCGGTTGACCGCCCGCCTCCGGCCCGGAGTCGAGCTCGAGCACATTGTTACCGGCTTCCCAGCCGTCCGGTGACACCGGAGCGCCGCCGATACGGCCGTTCTGGATCTCCATCGGCGAAGTGCCGGGAATATCCGGGTCGGTGTCGACCGCGGTCCAGCCCTGGATCTCCTGGAACATCGTCCAGATATTGGTCAGTTCGGTCGGCGTGCTCTCGAAGTCGCCGTTGATCAGCAGGTTCCAGCCATCCGCCGGACCGCTGTCGCCGCCGACCACCAGATGCTCGATCCCGTCGACGGTGGCGCCGTCGAGGTCGTCGATGCTGTCGACGTAGAGCGTGTCGTCGCCCTCGCCGCCGATCAGGCTGGCGTCGCCGGCCCCGCCGTACAGGGCGTCGTCTCCCGCGCCGCCGATCAGAACGTCGCTACCCTCGCCGCCGACCAGCACGTCACCGTCGGAATTGTCCGCCGGCTCCGGCGTGACCGTGATCCCGGAGATCAGATAGTCGCTGCTGTCGTTGGTCACGGTCTGACCGCCGCCGCCATAGGGCAGCGCGGTGAAGACCAGGGTATCGAAGGCCGTCGCCGGGGCGATCTCGACGGTCGTCGAGATGCCGGTCTCGGACGTGGTGTCGATATCGCCTTCGCCGACCAGTTCGCCGTTGCGGTACGCCGCCCAGTGACCGACCTCGCCGCCCTGGCCCTCGGCGGGGAACATGCGGTCGACCGATACCGTCGCCGAAACCGCCGGATCGTCGAGTTCGACGATGAGCTGCTCCGACTGGCCGGTGACGGCATCGTAGCCGAGTTGGACCGCCGGGCCGCCGGTGGCGCCCGCCACCCCCAGGCTGCCGCCGGAGGTCGAGACATGGTCGACGCTCGCCTCGGTCAGCGCGCCGTCGACGATCTTGCGGCCGGTCACCGCGAAGCCCTGGTCGTCGGCATCGTAGTTCGAGGCGTCGATGGCGATGGCCGCCGGGGCCTCGTCGCCGTCGCCGATGATCGTGTCGTTGCCGGCGCCGCCGGACAGGGTGTCGCCACCGCCGCCACCGGAGATCAGGTCGTCGCCGCCGAGACCGGAGATCGCCTCGGCGTCGTTGGTCCCGACCAGCGTGTCATCGCCTTCCGTCCCGGTCAGACCGCGCGGTCCGAACGGATTGACGAAGCCGGCTTCCTCCAGCGCCTCGAGATCGGCGGCGTTCGGGTTCGACGCCTTGGTCTCCTGGCGGTCGGTGCCGTTGATCTCGTAGCTGACCACCATGGTGCCGCTGGCGGCCTCGCTCCAGAAGAAGCTGTCACCCGGCGGTGCGGTCACCGGCCCGTCCTGCGGGTCGTCGACGCCGTACATGTCGGCGGTCGCCTCGACCGTCTCGTCGTTCGGGTTGCGCAGGCGCCAGACCTGCTCGAAGTCGCCGTCGCCGTCGAGATCCGCCTTGCCCATCGCGGTCAGGGTGAGCCGCTGCAGCGGCACGCCCGGCGTCAGCGCGATGTCGGCGCCGCCGCCCTCGGCCGCGGTGACCTCGGCGCTGACAAAGGAACCGTCGACCTCGAAGCTCGACTCGGCGGTGCCGTCGCCGTCGCGATCCAGGCTGACCGTGGTGACATCGTCCTCGACCGACAGAGTGACCTCGAGCCGGTTCGGGTTCACGCCGGTGACCCGCAGGGTGTCGTCCTCGGCGTCGTAATCGGTGACCCGATCGCCGTCGACATCGCGCCAATGGCCGGCGAAGACGTCGTTGCCGGCGCCACCGGTCAACGTGTCGGACCCGCGTCCGCCGGACAGGGTGTCGTTGCCGGCGCCGCCCTCCAGCGCATCCGCCCCGGTTCCGCCTTTCAGCAGGTCGTCGCCGTTGCCGCCGGACAGCGCGTCGGCGCCGTCATAACCGACCAGGGTGTCGTCCCCGTCGCCGCCGACCAGCGTATCGTCCTGGCGCCAGCCGCGCAGCGAGTCGTCGCCATCGCCGCCGGACAGCACGTCGTTGCCGCCGCCGCCCATGAGGGTGTCGTTACCGGCACCGCCGGAGACCGTGTCGTCGTCGGCGCCGGCATGGACCGAGTCCGCCCCGTCGCCGCCGAGGATCAGGTCGGCGCCGGTGTTGCCCTTGAGGGTGTCGGCCCCGTCGCCGCCCGAGAGCGTATCGGCGTCGCCGCCGCCGATCACCAGATCCGCGCCGGTCCCGCCGACCAGCAGGTCGCTGCCGCCGCCGCCCTTCAGGGTGTCGTCGCCATCGCCGCCGGACAGCACGTCGTCGTCGCGCGAGCCGACCAGACTGTCATCGCCGCGACCGCCCGAAAGCGAGTCGTTGCCGCCGCCGCCCCAGAGCGTGTCGTTGCCGGTCCCGCCGGAGAGCACGTCGGCACCGCGACCGCCGTTCATCCGGTCGTCGCCCTCGCCACCGGACAGCAGGTCGTCGCCATTGTCGCCGCCCAGGGTGTCGTCACCGAGGCCGCCGATCACGGTGTCGTCGTCGTTCTGACCGCGCAGGTCGTCGGCCCCGTCGCCGCCGAGCAGCAGGTCGTTGCCCGTACCGCCCCGAAGCGCGTCGTCGCCGGCACCGCCCGAAAGCGTGTCGGCATCGCCGCCGGCGTTCAGCGTGTCGTCGCCGGCGCCGCCGGACAGCGTGTCGGCCCCGTTGCCGCCATTGACCACATCGTTGCCGGCACCGCCGGACAGCAGGTCGTCGCCGTTGTCGCCGCCGAGCCTGTCGTCGCCGAGGCCACCGAGCAGGGTGTCGTCGTCGTTCTGGCCGCGCAGGTCGTCGGCCCCGTCGCCGCCAAGCAGCAGGTCGTTGCCCGTACCGCCCCGAAGCGCGTCGTCGCCGGCACCGCCCGACAGCGTGTCGGCGTCGCCGCCGGCGTTCAGCGTGTCATCGCCTTCGCCGCCGGACAGCGTGTCGGCCCCGTTGCCGCCATTGACCACGTCGTTGCCGGCACCGCCGGAAAGCAGGTCGTCGCCGTTGTCGCCGCCGAGCCTGTCGTCGCCGAGGCCACCGAGCAGGGTGTCGTCGTCGTTCTGGCCGCGCAGGTCGTCGCCTCCGTCGCCGCCAAGCAGCAGGTCGTTGCCCGTACCGCCCCGAAGCGCGTCGTCGCCGGCACCGCCCGACAGCGTGTCGGCGTCGCCGCCGCCGTTCAGCGTGTCGTCGCCTTCGCCGCCGGAAAGCGTGTCGGCCCCGTTGCCGCCATTGACCACGTCGTTGCCGGCACCGCCGGAAAGCAGGTCGTCGCCGTTGTCGCCGCCGAGCCTGTCGTCGCCGAGGCCACCGAGCAGGGTATCGTCGTCGTTCTGGCCACGCAGGTCGTCGGCTCCGTCGCCGCCAAGCAGCAGGTCGTTGCCCGTACCGCCCCGCAGCGCGTCGTCGCCGCTCTCGCCCGAGAGCGTGTCGGCATCGCCGCCACCGTTCAGCGTGTCGTTACCGGCACCGCCGAACAGGGTGTCGGCCCCGTTGTCGCCGCCAAGCGTATCGTCGCCGTCGCCGCCGGAGAGTGCGTCGGCGCCCACATGGCCGCGCAGGTTGTCCGCGCCGTCGCCGCCGAACACACGGTCGTCGCCGGTGCCGCCGTTCAGAACGTCGTCGCCCGCCCCGCCGGAGAGCGTGTCGTCGTCGCCGCCGCCGGCAATCGTGTCCGCGCCGTCGCCGCCGATCGCCAGGTCGGCGCCGTTGTCGCCGCGCAGGCTGTCGCTACCGACGCCGCCGGACAGCGTGTCGGCACCGACGCCGCCCCGGAGCTGGTCGTCGCCCGTGCCGCCGTACAGGGCGTCGTCGCCCTCCTGGCCGTGCAGCGTGTCGTTGCCGTCACCGCCGTAGACCATGTCGTCGGCCGACTTGGCATACACGACGTCGTCGCCGCCGAGGCCGCTGATCGTGTCCATCTCCGGCGTGCCGATCAGGGTGTCGTCGCCGTCGGTCGCGCCATAGGGGTCGTTCGGCTCGACGCTCAGGGTCAGGGTGGCGCCGTCGCCGGACTCGGCCAGTTCCCAGCCTTCGAACGTACCGGTCACGCGGAAGGTCGCCAGCGGGCTGCCGTTGCCGTCATCGCCGATGGCCACGGTGGTCTCGCCACCCGCGACGCTCAGCGAGACGGGCGCATCGCCATCCGACAGGTCGGAGATGCGGATCTCCTCGCCCTCGGCGTAGTCGGCGATCAGGTCACCGTCGAGGCCGTCCAGCGTGCCGCCGAACACATCCTCACCGTCGCCGCCGGAGAGCGTGTCCGCCCCATCGCCGCCGACCAGAATGTCGCTGCCGGTCCCGCCACGCAGCGCGTCGTCGCCATCGCCGCCGGACAAGGTATCCGCGCCATCGCCGCCGACCAGCGTATCCAGGCCGGTCCCGCCGACCAGCAGGTCGTCGTCCGTCCCGCCGGACAGGGCGTCATGGCCGTCACCGCCGGAGAGCGAGTCGTTGCCGGCGCCGCCCGACAGGACGTCGTCGTCGGCATGACCCTCGACGCGGTCGTCGCCGGTGCCGCCGGACAGGGTGTCGTTGCCCGAGTTCCCGGCCAGCCAGTCATTGCCCGAACCGCCGGAGATCTCGTCGTCGCCCTGGTTGCCCCAGACCGCGTCGTTGCCCTGGCCGCCGATCAGGGTGCTGTCGCCGGCGGAGTAGACGTGGCTGGCGAGGTCGATCACGTCGTCGCCGTCACCGGCGTCGATCACCTCGATGCCGGACAGCCGCTGATCGCCGAAGTGCAGGGCGATATCGTCGGCGCCATCGGTGCCGAGCAGCGTGTCGCTGTCCCCGGTGCCGCTGTCGATATAGGAGTCGTAGCGCGCGTGACCGGCATTGCCCGGGTTGTGGCTCTCGGCGTCGGTGATGCTGCCGTCGGTCAGCGGGTTCTCGGGGTCGCCGACCTGATAGTTGCGCACGCCGCCGCTCTGGTCGCCGGACCAGACATAGAGGTCGTCGCCCTCGCCGCCGTCGAGCACATCGCGCCCGCCGCCGCCGCTCAGCGTGTCGTTCCCGGCGCCGCCGAGCAACGTGTCGTTGCCGGCCCCGCCCTCGAGGCTGTCGCCACCGTCGCCGCCATACAGCGCGTCGTTGCCCTGCTGTCCGCTGAGGGTATCGCTGCCGGCGCCGCCATAGACCACGTCGTCGGCGGAGAGGGCGTGGATCAGGTCGTCGCCGCCGAGGCCGCTGATCGTGTCCGCGTCCGGCGTACCGAGCAGACTGTCGTCGCCCTCGGTCGCGCCGTACGGATCGATCGGATCCTCGCTCAGCGTCAGGGTGACGCCGTCGCCGGTCTCGACGAGCTCCGCCCCCTCGTACGTCCCGGACACCCGGAAGGTCGCGAGCGGCGCTCCGGTGCCGTCATCGCCGATCTCGACGATGGTCTGGCTGCCCGACGGCGTGAGGACGACCGGGGTGTCGGCGTCGCTCAGGTCGGAGATCCGGATCTCCTCGCCCTCGGCGTAATCGCCGATCAGGTCGCCGTCGAGTTCGGAGAGCGTTCCGGCGAAGACATCCTCGCCACCATTGCCGAACAGGTAGTCGTTGCCCGCACCACCCGAGATCGTGTCCGTGCCGTCGCCGGCGAAGACCCAGTCCGCGCCGCTGCCGCCGGCAAGCGCATCGTTGCCGTCGCCGCCGCTCAGCCGGTCGTTGCCACTGCCCCCGGAGAGGGAGTCGTCGCCGGAGCCGCCGGCCATCCGGTCGCCGCCGGCCCCGCCGACTGCCAGGTCGTTGCCGGCCCCGCCGGAGAGCGAGTCGTTGCCCGAGCCACCCGACAGGGTGTCGGCCTCGCCGCCGCCGGCGAGGGCGTCGTCGCCGTCCCCACCGTCGATCGCGTCGCTGCCGGCCCCGCCGACGATCTCGTCGTCGCCTGCGCCGCCGGACAGCGTGTCGGACCCGTCGCCGCCGCTGATCGTGTCGGCGCCGTCCTGGCCGTAGACCGCATCGTCCCCGTCCTCGCCGTTCAGGACATCGTCGCCCTGGCCGCCGGAGATCGTGTCGTTGCCGCCACCGCCGAACACCACGTCGGCCGCCGACAACGCCGAGATCGCGTCGTCCTCGTCGCCGCCGGAGATCGTGTCGTTTTCCGGCGTGCCCTGCAGGGAGTCGTTCGCGTCGCCACCGGACAGCGTGTCGTTGCCGGCACCGCCGGACGCACCGTCACCATACAGGGTATCGGCGCCGTGACCGCCGCTGAGGGTGTCGTCGCCGGCGCCGCCGATGACGCTGTCGGTACCGTTGCCGCCGAGCAGAGAGTCGTCGCCGTCGCCGCCGGACACGACATCGGCGTCGTGGCTGCCGTCGACCGTGTCGTTGCCGGCACCGCCCGACAGCGAGTCGGAACCGTTGCCGCCGTTCATGCTGTCGTCGCCGGCACCGCCGGAGAGCGAGTCGTTGCCGTGGGAGCCGTAGAGCGTGTCGTCGCCCTCGGTGCCGGTGACCGTATCGCTGCCGCTGCCGTTGTTGCTCGACTGCCAGCCGCCGTTCGGGTCCTGAATGCCGGGGCCGCTGCCCTCGCCGAAATACAGGTAGGTGTCGCCGCCCTGGGTCGTCGCCGAGACCGAGTCGAAATCCCCGGTCATGGCGAAGGTCATGTCGGGATTGCCGTCGCCGTCGGTGTCGATCGCGACCTGTGTGGTCGAGCCGTCGGAGGTCAGCGTCACATCGCCGGCGTCGATCTCGCCGTCGATACGGACCAGGTCCTGGTTGTCGTAGTCGGTGATCAGGTCGCCGTCGCCAGCCACGAACGTATCCCGCCCGAGACCGCCGACCAGCGTGTCGCCATCCGGTCCGCCGACCAGAAGGTCGTCATCATGACCACCCGACAACGTGTCGCCTCCGGCGCCGCCATAGAGCTGATCCGGACCGTTTCCGCCCACGAGCAGGTCGTTGCCATCGCCGTTCGCGGTCATGGTGTCGTTGCCGTCGCCACCCGTCAGCGTGTCGTTACCGTCACCGCCCGTCAGCGTGTCGTTACCGTCGCCACCCGTCAGCGTGTCGTTGCCGTCACCGCCGGTCAGCGTGTCGTTACCGTCGCCACCCGTCAGCGTGTCGTTACCGTCACCGCCGGTCAGCGTGTCGTTGCCGTCACCGCCGGTCAGGGTGTCGTTGCCGTCGCCGCCCGTCAGCGTGTCGTTGCCGTCGCCACCGGTGACGGTATCGCTGCCGCTGCCACCTTCCGGATCCGGGGTAACGGTGATGCTCTTGATCAGGTAGTCGCTGCTGTCGCCCGTACCGCTCTGAGAGTCGCCACCGTAGGGCAGAGCGGTGAAGACGATCTTGTCGAACGCCTGGCCGGGCTCGATCACCACGGTCGCCGACGACCCGCTGGTGGCGAAGATATCGCCTTCGGCCACCAGGGTATCGCCGTCATAGACCGCCCAGTGCCCGACCTCGCCGCCGCTGCCCTCATTCGGGAACAGGCGCGTCACTTCGACCGTCGCCGAGGTGGCGCCGTCGTCAAAATTGACGATCAGTTCCTCGGAGATCCCGGTGGCCGGGTCGTAACCGAGTTGCACCGCGGGGCCGGCGGCGGGGCCGTCGACACCGAGACCGTCGCCGGTCGTGGACACGTAATCGACGCTCGGCTCGCTCAGCGCACCGTCGATGATCCGCCGACCGACGACCGAGTAGCCGGATCCCGTATCGGTGAAATTGGATCCGTCGATGGTGTACGGATCGCCACCCGTCAGCGTGTCGTTGCCGTCACCACCCGTGAGCGTGTCGTTGCCGTCGCCACCCGTCAGCGTGTCGTTGCCGTCACCACCCGTGAGCGTGTCGTTGCCGTCGCCACCCGTCAGCGTGTCGTTGCCGTCGCCACCCGTCAGCGTGTCGTTACCGTCGCCGCCCGTGAGCGTGTCGTTGCCGTCACCGCCCGTGAGCGTGTCGTTGCCGTCACCGCCGGTCAGCGTGTCGTTGCCGTCACCGCCGGTCAGCGTGTCGTTGCCGTCACCGCCCGTCAGGGTGTCGTTGCCGTCACCGCCCGTCAGGGTGTCGTTGCCGTCGCCACCCGTCAGCGTGTCGTTGCCGTCACCGCCCGTCAGCGTGTCGTTGCCGTCACCGCCCGTCAGCGTGTCGTTGCCGTCACCGCCCGTCAGCGTGTCGTTGCCGTCACCGCCGGTCAGCGTGTCGTTGCCGTCACCGCCCGTCAGGGTGTCGTTGCCGTCACCGCCGGTCAGCGTGTCGTTGCCGTCACCGCCGGTCAGCGTGTCGTTGCCGTCACCGCCCGTCAGGGTGTCGTTGCCGTCGCCGCCGGATACGGTGTCGGAGATCTGGAAGGCCACGTCGGTGTGGAAACCGCCCTGGCCGTCGCTGCCGATGGTGACGGTCGGATTGCCCTCGGCGCCGGCGACGCGGAAGGTCAGGTCGCCGTTTCCATCGCCGTCGGTATCCACGACGACGGTCGCGACTCCGTTCTCTGCGGAAACCGTGAAGTCGGCCGGGTCGAGCTGATAGCCGTCGAGACGGATCACGTCTCCACCGGCGTAGTCATCGACCAGATCGCCGTCGCCGACGGAGAACGTGTCGGCACCGTCGCCACCGACGAGGGTGTCCGCGCCGGCACCGCCGACCAGCACATCGTCGCCCGCGCCACCCGACAGAACGTCCGCGTCGCCACCGCCGTCGAGCGTATCGTCGCCGGCGCCGCCGGAGAGCGTATCGGCACCAAGACCGCCGCCCAGAGAATCCGCCCCGGCCCCGCCGACGAGCACGTCGTCGCCGGCACCCGCCTCGAGCGTGTCCGCACCATCGCCGCCGGAGAGCGTGTCGTCCCCGTCACCGCCGAGAAGCACGTCGGCACCGGTTCCGCCGGCAAGCACGTCGCTTCCGGCGCCGCCCTCGAGCGTGTCGTCACCAAATCCGCCAGACAGGGTATCGGCACCGTCGCCGCCGATCAGTCGGTCGTCGCCCGTTCCGCCCAGCAGCCGGTCGTTGCCGTCGCCCGCGGACAGGACGTCGTCTCCCAGTCCGCCCGACAGGGTGTCGTCGCCGGCGCCGCCGTCGAGCAGGTCGTTGCCGCTGCCGCCGGACAGCGCATCCTCGCCCCAGCCGCCATACATCGTGTCGGCGCCGTCGCCGCCGGCGACCTGATCGTCGCCACGGCCGCCGGAGAGGTCGTCGTCGCCCGCACCGCCGCGCACGGTGTCGTCGCCGTTACCGCCGGACAGGGTGTCGTCGCCCTCGCCACCGTCGAGCGCGTCGTTACCGCTGCCGCCGGACAGCCGGTCGCTGCCGATGCCCGCGGACAGGGTGTCGTTGCCGTCGCCACCGGAAAGGGTGTCGTCGCCGACGCCCCCGTCGAGAGTGTCGTCGCCCGCGCCGCCGTAGAGCAGATCGCCGCCGGTGCCGCCGGACAGGGCATCGTTGCCGGCGCCGCCGCTCAGCCGGTCGGCCCCGTCGCCGCCGAACAGGGAGTCGTCGCCGACGCCGCCCTGGACAGTGTCGTCGCCGGTACCGCCATAGACCGCGTCGTCGCCCCAGCCACCACCGAGGAAATCGTTGCCGTCGCCGCCGGAAAGAACGTCGTTGTTGTCCGGACCGGAGGGCAGCACGTCGTCGCCATCGTCGCCGGACCCGCCGTCGTCGCCGGTGATCGTGTCGTTACCCGCGCCGCCTGACAGGGTGTCGTTGCCGTCACCGCCGGAGACCTCGTCGTCGCCGTCGCCGCCGGAGACCGTGTCGTCGCCGTCGCCGCCGGACACGGTATCGTTCCCGTCGCCACCGGACAGGGTGTCGTTGCCGGCACCACCGCTCAGCGTGTCGTCGCCATCACCGCCCGACAGTGTGTCGTTGCCATCGCCGCCCGAGAGCGTGTCGTTGCCGGCACCGCCGCTGAGGGTGTCGTTGCCATCCCCACCCGACAGTGTGTCGTTGCCATCGCCGCCCGAGAGCGTGTCGTTGCCGGCACCGCCGCTGAGGGTGTCGTTGCCGTCGCCACCCGAGAGCGTGTCGTTGCCGTCGCCGCCGCTGAGGGTGTCGTTGCCGTCGCCACCCGAGAGCGTATCGTTGCCATCGCCGCCGGACACGGTGTCGCCGCCGTCGCCCGATCCACCCGACGAGGTGTCGTCCCCGCCGCCCGGGATCGAGTTCACGCCCGAGAAGTTGCCGACCACGCCGAAGGTCATGTCGGCATTGCCGTCGCCATCGGTATCGACGGAGACATGGGTCGTCGTGCCGTCGAACGACAGCGTGACGTCGTCGACCCCGACTCCGTCGGGGAAACCGATCCGATCGCCGGAGCCGTAGTCGGTGATGAGGTCGCCGTCTCCCACGACGAAGGTGTCGGCGCCGATGCCGCCGGCCATGGTGTCCGCACCGTCGCCGCCGATGATGACATCGGCCCCGTTGCCACCGGAAAGCGTGTCGTCCCCAGCCCCGCCCGACAGCGTATCGGCGCCGTCGCTGCCAAGGATCAGATCGTTGCCGCTGAGCCCCAGGATAAGGTCGTCGCCGGTCCCGCCGGTCAGCGTGTCCGCCTCGGGCGTACCGGTGATGGTGGCGTCGTCGTCGGGGACCGTATCGTTACCGTCGCCGCCGCCGACCGTGTCATTGCCGTCACCGCCGGAGAGCGTGTCATTGCCGCCGCCCCCAGAGACGGTGTCGTTGCCGCCACCGCCGGAGAGCGTGTCATTACCGTCACCGCCGGTCAGCGTGTCGTTCCCACCGCCGCCCGAGAGCGTGTCGTTGCCGTCGCCACCCGAGAGCGTGTCGTCCGGCACGTACGGCGTGGAGGCGTCGCCGAGTCCGAACTCGGTATACGGCACGCCTTCGCCGTCCACCCCGGTGGTGACCGCGCCGAGTTCGAAATCGCCGAGCGCCGTGAACGTGACATCGACCTGACCGTCGCCGTCGGTGTCGATCTCGATGGTGCTCGCCTGGCCGTCCGCCTGACGGGTGATGGAGACGGCATCGCTGTCGAAGGTGGCGCCGCCGATTCGGATCGCATCGAACCGGTCGACATCGGTGAGGGTGTCGCCGTCGCCGGCGAAGAAGGTATCCGCACCGGCACCACCCGCCATCGAGTCGGCACCGTCGCCACCCTGCAGGACGTCGTCGCCGGCACCGCCGGACAGGATGTCCGCGCCACTGCCGCCGGAGAGGGTATCGCTGCCGTCGCCGCCGAACATCCGGTCGTCGCCAGCGCCCCCGGACAGCAGATCGTCGCCGGCACCGGCCTCGAGATAGTCGCTGTCGTCGCCGCCGACCAGCGTATCGCCGCCGTCGCCGCCATAGACCGAGTCGTTTCCGACCCCGCCCGACAGCGCGTCCTCGCCGTCCCCGCCCCGCAGGATGTCGTTGCCGGCGCCACCCGACAGGGTGTCGTTGCCGGCATCGCCGGACAGGGTGTCGCGACCGCCGCCGCCGGAGATCGCGTCGTCGCCCTCCGCGGCGCTCAGGTTGTCGTTGCCGTCGCCCCCAACCAGGGTCTGGCTCTCGAACCCGGCACCGGCGTCGCCGGCCAGCGAGTCGTCGCCGGCACCGCCGTCGATCGTATCGTTGCCGTCGCCGCCGTCGAGCGTGTCGTTGCCGTCGCCGCCGTCGAGCGCGTCGTCGCCGTCGCCGCCGTCCACCGTGTCGTCGCCGGAACCGGCGAAGACCGTGTCCTCACCCGCGCCGCCGTCGATCGTGTCGTCGCCCGCACCGCCGTCCAGGCTGTCGTCGCCGTCGCCGCCGTCGACCGTGTCGTTCCCGGCGCCGGCGACCACCGTGTCGTTTCCGTCGCCACCGTCGACGCTATCGTCGCCATCCCCGCCGGCCACGGCATCGTCGCCATCGCCGCCTGCTACGGTGTCGTCACTCGCACCGCCGTCGAGCGTATCGTCACCCGCACCGCCGTCGACGCTGTCGTTTCCGTCGCCGCCGGCCACCGCGTCGTCGCCGCCACCGCCATCGACCGTATCGTCACCGGAACCGCCATCGACCACATCGTTGCCACTGCCGCCGTCGACGCTGTCATTGCCGTCGCCGCCGTCGACCGTGTCGTCGCCCGTCCCGCCAAGCACGGTATCGTCGCCGGAACCGCCGTCCACCTCGTCGTTGCCGCTGCCGCCGTCGACGCTGTCGTCGCCGGCGCCGCCGGATACCGTATCGTCGCCGTCGCCGCCATCGACCGTGTCATCCCCGGCCCCGCCGTCGGCGACGTCGTTTCCGCCGCCGCCCGACACGATGTCGTCGTCCTCGCCGCCGAGCAGGCTGTCCGCGCCGGCGCCGCCGGACAACGTGTCCTCGCCCTCGCCGCCTGACAGCGTATCCTCGCCATCGCCGCCATAGACGACATCCGGTGCCGACTGGGCCGAGATCAGGTCGTCGCCGTCGCCGGCCTCGATGGTGTCGTTCTCCGGCGTCCCGATCAGCGTGTCGTCGCCGTCCGTACCGAGCGCCGGGTCGAAGGCCTGCAGCGTGATGTCGACGCCGCCCGCGCCGTTGTCGGTAACGCTCGGCTCGGTGAACAGCCCGTCGAGGCGGATCGTGGAGTCGACGGTGCCGTCGCCGTCTGTGTCGAGAGTCAGCGTGCTGCCGGTCTCGTCGCGCACCAGGCCGACCTGCAGGCTGTCGGCGCTGACGCCGCCGACCGAGATCACGTCGCCGTCGGCCTCGAAATCGGTGATGAGGTCGCCGTCCAACTCGTCGGCCGTGCCCGCGAACGTGTCGCCGCCGCCACCGCCGGCCAGCGTGTCGCTGCCCGAGCCGCCGGCCAGAACGTCGTCGCCGCCATCGCCGCTCAACGCATCGTCGCCGGCCCCGCCGGAAAGCTGATCGTCACCGGTGTTGCCCTGCAGGGTGTCGTCGCCGGCGCCCCCGTCCAGGGTGTCGTTGCCGCCGCCGCCGGACAGGAGGTCGGCCCCGTCGTTGCCCTGGATCGCGTCGTCGTCCGCCTCGCCGAACAGTCGGTCGGCGCCGTCACCACCGGTCAGCGAGTCGTCGCTCGGACCGCCATAGATGGTGTCGTCGCCGGCGCCGCCGTCGAGATCGTCCTCGCCCTCGTTGCCGGAAATGAGATCGTTGTCGTTACCACCGTCCACCGTGTCGTCGCCGGCGCCGGCATCCACGGTGTCGTTGTCGTTGCCGCCGACGATGGAATCGTTGCCGTCGCCGCCATCCAGGATGTCGTTCCCGGCCGCGCCCTGAAGCGTGTCATCGCCGTCGAGGCCGGAAAGCGTGTCGTCGGCCGCGCCGCCTGTCAGCGTGTCGTTGCCATCTCCGCCGGACAGGGAGACGGGACCCTGGTGCCGGATCGTGAAGTCGGTATACGCACTGCCGTCCGGGCCGGTCCGCACGACCGCCTCGACGTCATTGTAGTCGCCCTGCAGCGTGAAGGTCAGATCGGGGCTGCCGTCGCCATCGGTATCGACGCGCACTTCCGTGGTCGCGCCGTCCTGGCTCCGCACCACCTCGACGTCGTCGGCGCCAAGCTCGGCGCCCTCGACACGGACCACGTCGCTCTCGTCGAGATCGGCGATCACGTCGCCGTCGCCGGCGATGAACACGTCGCCGCCCGCGCCACCGGACAGGGTATCGGCCCCGGCGCCACCGTCGATCCGGTCGTCGCCGGCCCCGCCGGCAAGAACGTCGTCGCCGGCGTCGCCCTCCAGCGTGTCGGCCCCGCCGCCGCCGTTCAGCGTGTCGTTCCCGCTGCCGCCCTCGAGGTAGTCGCGGCCGGAACCGCCGCCGATGGAATCCGCGCCGCCGCCGGCGTCGATACGCACGCCCGTGTCGCCCGACCAGGTCACGGTGTCGTTGCCGGCGGTCACGCCGCTCGCCGAGGCGGTCACGTCGGCGCGGTTGAGAACGCTGCCGTCCGCGAACTCGATGTTCTCGATGGTGCGGAGCGTGTCGGTCCAGGACTGCATCTCGACCATGTCGGCGATGTCGTCCCAGGCGGTGTCCCCGTCGGCCGCGGCCAGGAACAGGTCCGCGCCGTCGAGCCACAGGGTCACGTCCCCGGGGTCGAGGTCCGTCAGTTCCAGCGCGTCGATGCCGCCGTGCAGAAGCGTCGGCGACCCGATATGCCCGAGCGGGCTGCGGTTCTGGTAGTAGTACTCGTCGAGAATGGTGTCGCGGCCGTCGCCCGAACCGAAGCGGTAGACGTCGTTGCCGCCGCCGGCGCGCAGGTAGTCGTTGCCGGCGCCGCCTTCGAGCGTGTCGTTGCCGGCCTGCTCGTTGATCGCCGCGCCGCGGATGCCGCCGCTGCCAAGCAGAGTGTCGTCGCCGGCCCCACCGGAAAGCAGGTCGTCGCCGGACCCGCCGTCGATCGTGTCGCTGCCGTCGCCGCCAAGGATGGTGTCAGCGCCCGTCCCGCCATAGATGAGGTCGCCATCGGCGCCGCCATCGATCAGATCGGCGCCGTCGCCGCCAACCAGGGTATCGGCTCCCGCATTGCCGGAGATCGTGTCGTCCCAGGTTCCGGCCGATACCACGTCATTGCCGGCGCCCGCATCGACCCCGAGCGCGGTTTCGTTCCAGTACAGGGTCTCGCCGGCGGACGTCCCGCTGAGCGCGGCGGTGATGTCCTCGACCGAGATCTGCGAACCGTCGCTGAACTCCAGGGTCTCGACCCGGTAATCGGAGTCGCGCCAGTTCTCGATGGTGATCCTGTCGGACAGCCCGTCGAGTTCGGTCGCGCCGTCGCGGATGCCGACAATCAGGTCGTCGCCATCGATCTTCAGCCACAGATCGTCGGCGGTGATGCCGGGGCCGAAGGTGATCCGGTCGGCGCCGCCATCCTCGATGATGGCGTTGTCGACATGACCCAGACCGTTCTCGGGTACATAGGCGTATTCGTCGTGGATCGTGTCCCGGCCGTCGCCGCGGTCGAATTCGTAGATATCGTCGCCGCCGCCGCCATACAGCGTGTCGTCGCCGGTGCCGCCGGACAGGGTGTCGTGTCCGACCACCTCGTTGGTGACCGTCGCGTCGGCCGACCCGTCGACGATATCGTTGCCGGCGCCACCGGCGATGTAATCGTCGCCCCGGCCGCCGCGGACGGTGTCATCGCCGTCGCCACCGCTCAGGATGTCATTGCCATCACCCGAGGACAGCCGGTCCGCGCCCGTTCCGCCGAACACGCTGTCGGACCCGGTGGCGGTGATCACCACATCGTCGCCGTCGCCGGCAACGATCTGGTTATCGCCACCTTCGGCCTTGACCAGGTCGTTGCCGGCGCCGCCGTCGATCGTATCCGAGGCATCCGAGGAGAAGACGGTGTCATCGCCATCGCCGGCATTCAGGCCGATGGCCGAGCCGTCCCAGTCGATGGTGTCGTCGCCGCCCGAACCGTCCATGTCGGTGATCAGGTCGGCCACCGTGATCGTCGGCCCGTCCTCGAAGGCGATCTGCTCGACCGCGCGCAGCGGATTGTCGGCATCAACGATACGGATGACGTCGGTCAGACCGAAAATGTCGGTATCGCCGTCGCGGATACCGATGACCAGGTCGTCACCGTCCAGATTGACCCACAGATCCTCGCGACTGATACCGGAACCGAAGCGGAGCGTGTCGACGCCGCCGTTCCGCTCCACCGGATTGAGCACCGCGCCAAGGCTGCTGCGCTCATGGAAATAGTAGTAGTCCTGGATCTCGTCGTAGCCGTCGCCACGCTCGTACAGATAGGTGTCGTTGCCGCCACCACCCCGGAGCGTGTCGGACCCGGAACCACCGGACAGCGTGTCGTCGCCTGTCGGCTGGTCGTAGTCGAACAGATTGCCGGCCGACCCGTCGATCAGGTCGTCGCCAGCGCCTCCCAGCAACAGATCCGCGCCTTCCCGTCCGTCGAGATGGTCGTTTCCGTCGCCGCCGAAGAGCGTGTCATTGACCGCTCCGCCGAAGAGCGTGTCAGCTGAATTGGTGCCGGTCAGGTCGGCCATGGGCAGGTTTCTCCCCCCTTGGAGGGTGCAATCTAGTCTCCCGACCAGCGCAACGCAAATTTTATGCAAATCCTGAGGACCTGAGTTTTTCGCAAGACATGTTGAAGGATTCTCCGACACTTGGCAGGACGCCGCCAACGGGGTACATCCTGGGCCGCCGCGGCTCCTGTCGGCCCCGGCTCTGACGCGCGGAACCGAGGCGCAAGATGACCGCCAAGTCCTTGCTAGTTAACGAGTTCAACGATCACGCCGCAATCGTCGGCGCGACTGGCGCGGCGGTGGAATCGGCCTTCGTCGACCTGGTTGACGCCTGCACCGAATCCGTGTCTTCCGGCGGCAAGATCCTATTTTTCGGCAATGGCGGCAGCGCCTCCGATGCCCAGCATCTCTCGACGGAACTGGTCGTGCGCTACATCGGCGACCGCGCAGCAATTGCCGCGCTGGCCCTGACGACGGACACCTCGGCGCTGACCGCCGGCGCGAACGACCTGGGATTCGAGCAGGTCTTCGCCCGTCAGATCGAGGCCCTGGGCCGGCCCGGCGACGTCGCCATCGGCCTCAGCACCTCCGGCAGGTCGCCGAACGTCATCCGGGGCCTGGAGGTCGCGCGGGCCGGCGGGCTGCGTACGGTCGCCTTCACCGGCGCCCACCGCGACACACTGGCACCGGTCGCCGACATCGTGATCTCCGTTCCGTCGACCGCGACCAACCGGATTCAGGAGATGCATATCCTGATCGGACACGCGCTGTGTGGCGCCCTGGAGCGCGCCCTCGGCCTGGTGGAGGACAGATGACCGACGAGTCCGAACTCGCCACCCTCGTCGAGGGCCTGGCCGGCATCCGGGTCCTGGCGGTCGGCGACCTGATGCTGGACCGCTTCGTCTACGGATCGGTCGACCGCATCTCGCCGGAAGCGCCGGTGCCGGTCCTGCGGATCGAGCGCGAGAGCGTCATGCTCGGCGGCGTCGGCAACGTGGCGCGCAATCTGCGCGCGCTCGGCGCCTCGGTCTGCCTCGTCGCCCTGCTCGGCCGCGACCAGGAGGCCCGCGATATCAAGGGCCTGCTGCGCGATGACGTGGAGGTCGAGAGCCACCTGATCGAGGACGACGCGCGGCCGACCACGATCAAGACGCGCTACATCGCCGGCAGCCAGCAGATGATGCGGGCCGACCGCGAACGCATCGTGGCGGTGACGGAGGGGCTGCAGGAGGAGATCGTCGCCAGGGCGACCGCCGACCTGGCCCAGGCCAAGGCCCTGGTGCTGTCGGACTACGGCAAGGGCGTTCTGACCGTGCCGGTGCTGCGACGCCTGATCGACGCTGCCGCCGAGCGTGGCGTGCCCGTCATCGTCGACCCGAAGGGCAACGACTATGCGCGCTACTCGGGCGCCACGCTGGTGACGCCGAACCGGCGCGAACTGGCCGAGGCGACGGGCCGCGAAGCCGAGGGCGACGCCGGCATCGTCGAGACCGCGCAGTCGCTGATCGCCAGGTCGGGGGTCGCGGGCGTTCTCGTCACCCGCAGCCAGGACGGCATGTCGCTGATCCGCAACGACGGTTCCGCCCCGCTGCACCTGCCCGCGACCGCGCGCGAGGTTTATGACGTCTCCGGCGCCGGAGACACGGTGGTGGCGACCCTCGCGGCGGCGCTGGGGTCCGGCGTTCCGATGGAGGACGCCTGTCGTCTCGCCAATCTCGCCGCGGGCATCGTCGTCGCCAAGATGGGCACGGCAACCGCCGCGGCCAGCGAAATGGCGGCGTCGCTGCGCCAGCGCGAACTGGATGTCGGCGAGTCGAAGACCCTGACCCTCGACCAGGCGCGGGTTCTCGCCGGATCGTGGCGGAGCCAGGGGCTCAAGGTCGGCTTCACGAACGGCGTGTTCGACCTGCTCCACCCCGGCCACGTGTCGTTGCTGCGTCAGGCGCGCGGCGCCTGCGACCGGCTGGTCGTCGGCGTCAACAGCGACGCCTCCGTCAAGCGCTTGAAGGGCGAGTCGCGGCCAATCCAGAACGACGCGTCACGGGCTCTGGTGCTGGGGTCGCTCGCCACGGTGGATGCGGTGGTGATCTTCTCCGACGACACGCCGCTCGCGGTCATCGAGGCCCTGCGGCCCGACGTGCTGGTCAAGGGCGCGGACTACACCGTCGCGACGGTGGTCGGCGCCGATGTCGTTCAGTCGTATGGCGGAAGGGTTCTGCTGGCCTCGCTCGAGGACGGGCACAGCACGACGTCGACGGTGGCGCGTATCTCGGCCGGATAGGCCGCTGCCGCGATGCGAACCCGGGCGTCGCGGTTCGTTCGCTTTCCACCGGCCGGGGCACGGCCTGTAGCCGCCGGCGCCCCGGACTTCGGTTGGTCCTCACTTGCGATCCGGCCCGCGATCCTGACGGATCCGGACCTTCGGCGGAATCCGTTACAGGGCGCCGCCGACAGCGGTCAGGGCGATCAGCGCCCAACCCAGGCCGTAAGCGATCACGGTCTTGGTCACATCAACCTTTTCCATCTTTCTTCTCCTCTGACCGGCGACGAGCCGTCTCCCCGCCTGATGCACCGCAACATAGGCCGGAAATACGGTCAGGATAACTGACCGAAAAGGCAGGTGATTGATCGCTATCGGGAATGAATTAAGCCTCTATTAAAACAAATATGGAAAATTTAAAAATTCAATACCGCCCGGCCATAGTGTCTTTTCGCACACGCAGCATGCTCATAGCCTGGGGTCTTCCAGGCCGCGCAGGCGGCGGGCCGCGGTAAGGGCGAACCGCAGGGTCATCGCCTTGCGTCTCGCCGGTGCCAGGCGGTGGCCCGGTGCGTCACGCAAAATCTCCGCACTCCAGGCATCGGCAACGATCAGGCCACAGACATCGCCGCCCGGGAGCCGCTCCATGGGGAATTCGGGTGCGACGGCGAAGAAAAACCGATCGCAGTACGGCCCGTAGCCCTCCCATTTGCGGTCGGCGGCGAAGTCCGGCAGACCCGACTTCACCTCGACGATGGTGATGGTACCGTCGCCGGCCAGCGCGACGATGTCGGCCCGTCGTCCAGTCGCCAGCCGCAGTTCGGTGACGACGGCCTGTCCGAGATCCTCGAACATCCGCGCCGCGCCGCGGGTCACAGCCCGGGTCACGGCCGAGGCACCGCCATCCACGCCGCCATCTGCGGAGCAATCCGCGGGGCAATCCGTATCGGCGGGCCCGCCGTCGCTCAAAGCGTGACGTCCTGGGCGCCGCGGAAATCGGTGTCCCGCGTATCCGCGCCCCGGAGGTCGGCATCGGTCAGGATCGCGTCCTGCAGGTCGGCGCCGTGCAGGTCGGCGTCGCGAAGATCGGCACCGGTCAGGTCGACGTGGCTCATTGCCGCGAACGACAGGTCGGCGCCGCGCAGGTTGGCGCGCTCCAGGCGGGCGTGCTCCAGGTGCGCGGTCCAGCGCTGAACGTTGGAGCCGATGATATTGATCGGACCGAGCCGCGCCCCGGTCAGATCCGCCCCCGACAGATTGGCACGGCGCAGGGTCGCGCCCCGCAGATCCGCCGTCGTCAGATCCGCGTCGCGCAGGTCGGCGAAGGCCATGTCGGTCATCAGCAGTTCCATGCGCGCCAGGTCGCAGCCCGTCAGCACCACGAACTGCATGCCGGCCGCCGACAGGTTGATGCCGGCCAGGGACTGACCGCTGGCGTCGCGCCGGGTCAGATCGGCCCGCCGGCCTTCGCGACCGGAGGAACGGATCCAGGCGTCATGCGCGATCAGCATGCTCTTCATCTCGACCCCCAGCGCGTCAAGCACCTTGGGGAGTCGGGCATCGCGGAAGAGCGGGGCGTCGCGGTCCAGGTTGGAGAAGGCCGCCCCGGCCAGGTCGGCATCGGTCAGCTGAGTGTTGGAGAAGATGGCGTTGTACAGCACCGCCCCATGCAGGATCGCGCCGGTGAGATTGGCCTCGGTCAGGTCCGCGCCTTCCAGGTTGCTTCCGGTCAGGTTGGCGTGGCTGAGATCGGCCCGGTTCAGGCGGACGTTCCGCAGGTTGGCGTCGGTCAGATCCGTCTGTACCACGAAGGCGTTCGACATCTTGGCGTTCGAGAGGTCGGCCCGCAGCGCGGTCGCCGTCGCCGCGTCCGCCGAGGTTGTCTCGAAGCCGGCGGCGACCAGGTTGCCGCGGGCGTCCGGCTTGAGCAGGACGCCGTCGCGCAGATCCGCCTCCTGAAGCACCGCGTCGGTCAGATTGGCGCCGCGCAGGCAGGCGCCGCGCATATCGACCCGACAGAGATCGGCGTGGCGCAGATCGGCATGGCGCAGGTCGCAGGCAAACAGGTTGGCGCTGTGCAGCCGGGCATTGCGCAGGTCGGCATGGGCCAGACTGGCGCCGGAGAAGTCGGCCCCGGCCAGGTCGACGCCGCGCAGACTGAGGTAACGCAGGTCGCACCCGGCGAAACTGGCCCGGGCGCCGCCGGTCCGCCCCTTCTCGAACTGGGCGTGCGACTGCACGACGGCATCGACGTCGCGCTGGCTGAGCTTTCGCAGCCGCAAGGCAGTCGGTCGGTCGTCGCGCGGAAACTCGTGCCCGGTCGCCTGTTCGGCCAGGGTTCCCGGAATGCCTTCGCCGGACGCCTTGCCGGTCTTTCCGCCGCCAGCGGACGTGTCGTCGTTCATCGCTTCTCGCCCGATACCGCCGGTCGCCCCATCGACGCCAGGATATGTGGTATTGCAGACAATCCTACCATAGGCCGCGTCGCCGTCCGCCGTTGGAGCCGCCACCATGACCTGGGACACCTCGCAGTATCTTAAATTCGCCGACCATCGCCTGCGCCCAGCGGTCGACCTGATGGCCCGAATCGCCGTCGACGCGCCGAGACGGGTCGTCGACCTCGGCTGCGGAGCCGGCAACGTGACCGCCCTGCTGGCGGCCCGGTGGCCCGACGCGGAGATCCGCGGCCTGGACCCGTCGCCGGAAATGCTGGAGCGGGCCCGCGCCGACCATCCGTCCCTCGCCTTCGAGGTCGCGGATGCGGCCTCATGGGAGTCGGAACCGCCGGTCGACGTGCTTTATTCCAACGCGGCCCTGCACTGGCTCGGCGATCACCACACCCTGTTCCCGCGGCTGTTCGAGCAGGTCGCGCCCGGCGGCTGGCTGGCGGTGCAGATGCCGCGCAATTTCTCCGCCCCGTCCCATACCTCCGTCGCGGCCGCCGCCGCGGACGGACCCTGGCGGTCGACGATCGAGGCGATGCTCAGCGATCCCCCGACCCACGAACCCGGCTACTACATCGACCTGCTGTCGCCGATGGCCGACACGCTCGACGTGTGGGAGACCGAGTACATTCAGATTCTGGAGGGCGAGGATCCGGTCGCGGAATGGACCAAGGGGACATGGCTGCGGCCGTTTCTCGCCGCGTTGGAGGGCGACGACCGCGCCGGCTTCGAAGATGCCTATCGGGCACGGGTGCGCGCCGCCTACCCGGCCATGCCGGACGGTCGCACGGTGTTCCCGTTTCGCCGGTTGTTCCTGGTGGCGCGTCGTCGCGGCTGACCGCGAACGACGACCTCGGAGGGAAACGGGACCGCGACGGGACCGCCTCAGATCCAGTCGTGGGTCTGCGGAAAGTGGAAGGCGACGAAGCGGTAGGTTTCCCGGACGGCGTCGCGGATGGAGTCGTTCCGCTTGTCGACGTTGATCGTCCACATCTTGATCGCTTTGTCCCAGATGATGAGGCGCTGGTGCAGTTCGTCGCGGATCTCGCGCACGTACTTGACCATGGCGTCATAGGTCTTGAGCACCGCCATGATCTCGCTGGTCTGGGCGTCGACCTGCTCGAACAGGTTGTCGAACCCCTGAATGGCCGGACGCATCAGGATTCCGGCGCGCCGGACCTCTTCCGAGAAGTGCTTGTCGTCCTTGTAGAGCTTGCCGACGCGGTTGAGCTTGCCGCCGATCGCCCGGGCGGCGTTGTACCGGTCTCGCAGCGCCTCGATATAGCAGAGCTCGCGGGCGAACCGGTCGATCATGTCCAGGACCTCGTCGCGCCGGTCGGCCCCCAGTCCGAGGGCGTCGGCGATCTTGGAGATGCCGTCGCGCACCTGCTGCTGCATGTCCGGGTCGGTCGCCATCCGGCGCAGTTCCGCCATGTCGAGCACCACGGACTCGTCGCCTGTCAGCCAGGTCGCCACCTGCACCATCAGTCGGTTCTTGGCCAGTTCGCGGTGGTGGTCCTCCACGCGCCAGGATGCCGTGCCGTCGAGCAGTTCCGACGGAATGCTGTCGCCGGGGCGAATGTCCTTCACGAATTTCAGGCTGTTCGAGACCGTGACCAGGAGCTTGCCGTCATTGGAATCCGGCGAGATGCCGAATTCGGATGCCACGTCGTCGATCGGGATCACGGCGTCGATGTCGCCCAGTTCGACCCGCATGACCGGATGGCGTTCGCGGCCGGCGAGCTCGAAACGCGCGTCGGGCAGTTGGAACACCCGATGCTGGAACACGAAGTGGGTGTTCGGGTCCAACTTGTCGCTGGTATCGGGGTTTGCCACAGCCACAGCCATTCCTGATGAACCCTTCGAACCTACCACACGGGCCGTTCCCACGGCGGTGTCGGTGACCTGGACCAATGCGGCCCACCGACAAGAGTGCGACCACCAGCCTAAAAAAAGGGTTAACGAATAGTGATATCCTGAATTCCGGAGGCAACCTGTCTAAGGTTAACTGTTTTTTTATGCCTGCCGGAGAGGATGCGTCACGCTCGTATCGTGGTGCCGGGAGAGGATGATGATGGCCGCCAAGCACGACAAGCTATTCTCCATAGAGCGCCGCGCCAAGCAGAGCGCGGCGCCCGGCATCCTGAGAGGCGCCAGTGCCGACGCCGGCCCGTCCGCCCGGGGCGACAGCGGCCTGGAGCTGATTCTCGCCGAACTCGCCGCCCTGCGCGCGGAAGTCGCGGCGCTGCACGGCGAGCAGACCGCCAAGGAAGTCGAAGACGACGACATGAAGCGGGATGTCCGGGTCGAGATCGCCCAGATGGTCCGCAGCATCGGCCGCGCCAAGACCCAGATCGCGGCCATCAAGAATCCGGTGGTCGGCCGCGACGAGATGGAAAAGGCCTCGCTTCAGCTCGAGGAGATCACCAAGGCGACCGAGGAAGCCACCCACACGATCATGACCGCGACCGACGATGTCGAGCAGATCCTCAAGAAGGTGCACGCGCACACGGTCGAGGATCCCGACGTTTCGCCGCTGATCGACGAGGCCGGCGAGCGGCTGATCGCCATCATCGAGGCCTGCGCCTTCCAGGACCTCACCGGCCAGAGGGTCACCCAGGTGGTCAGGACCCTGCGCTACATCGAGAGCCGCGTTCTCGAGATGATCGACATCTGGGGCCTGGACGCCTTCAAGGATGTCGAGATCCCCGACGATGAGGGCGAAGGTGCTGCGGCGGTCGACGAGGATGACGAGCTTCTCAACGGCCCGGCACTGGGTGGCCAGGGCCTCAGCCAGGCGGATATCGACGCGCTGTTCGACTGAGCGGCCGCGCCGTGCGGTGTGGCAGGGCGGCGGCGTTGGAGCGGGCGACCGGGATCGAACCGGCATCATCAGCTTGGAAGGCTGAGGTTCTAGCCATTGAACTACGCCCGCGAGGCGGCGGACTTTAACCGCTGTCCCCGGGAGATGCCAGAACAGATCGTTCGCCCGGCCCGTTCCCCGCCGCCGGGGCCGCGTCCGGCATCCGACCATCGCCGACCTCCTCTCCCCTCAGGGTGGCCCCGTCGCCCCGCAAGTTGGCCATGTCGGCGCGCAACGCCCTGACCTCGGCCATGACGTCGATGAGTGTCGGCTCCCCGCGATGCAGGGCCTCCTCCTCCGCGTGCGCCTGACTCTGCATCGCATCGACGATGATGCCGATGAACAGGTTGAGCACGGCGAAGGACGTCAGCAGGATGAAGGGCACGAAAAACAGCCAGGCCAGCGGGTGCACCTCCATCACCGGCCGCACGATGCCCATCGACCAGCTCTCCAGCGTCATGATCTGGAACAATGTGTAGAATGAGCTGCCGATCGTCCCGAACCATTCGGGAAACCGGTCGGCGAACAGCTTGGTCGCCATGACCGAGAACACGTAGTAGAGCACGGCGAGCAGCATGACGACCGAGCCCATGCCTGGAATAGCGTGCAGCAGGGCTCCCACCACGCGCCGCAACGACGGCACGACCGAGACCAGGCGCAAAACCCGCAGAATGCGGAACGCGCGCAGCACAGACAGGGTCTCCGTCGCCGGCGCCAGGGCGATGGAGACGACCGCGACGTCGAACAGGTTCCAGGGATCGCGCCAGAACGACCGCCCCTGGGCGAAGATCTTGAGGGCGATCTCGGCGACGAAGACCGCCAGGATGAGCCTGTCCAGCGCGTGCAGCAACGGCCCGGCCGCCGCCATGGCCGTGGCACTCGTCTCCAGCCCCAGGGTGATGGCGTTCAGCACGATGAGCGCCGTGATGCCCGTCTGCACCCGAGGCGACTCGATCCAGCCCCGTACCCTGTCCCGCAGCCCCGTCCCTTCCTGCGCCGGTATCATCCGCTCGCGTGCCTCCCTGGTCTCGACCGTCCCTGATTCTGCCGCAGTAGGTCGGATAACTGGCCCTCCGTTCAAGAGGGCACGATGAACGACCCGCGCCGCATCAATCCGGATGTCGATTTCCAAGCCTCGCTGCTGGCCGAGAAGGTGGCGCGCCGGGTGATGACGCTGGACGCCGCGGCGGCGGAACTCTCCGACTGGCAGGACGAGGCCCTGACCGGAGAAGGCGGCGAGCGCTGGCGGCCCGTGCAGCCCCGCGCTCTGATCGTCACTCACATGATGAACCGCCTGCTCAAGCGCGGCTTCTGAGGACTGTCGAATCGGCTTCGCAGGGCGTCGGCAAATCGTCGCACTGACTGTCTTGATATCGCCGGGGGAGCCATATTTCAGGATCGCCGGAAAGAGCGGCGGAGCCGTGGGCCCGACCGGGCGTGCGGGCAGCGCAACGATCGTCAACGACACCGACTTGGGAGAGGTCGATGCTCACAAGTGTCCTGCGGGCCGCCGTACTTGGTCTGGGTCTCGCCATCGCCGCCAGTCCCGTCGCCCTGGCCGACGGCGACGCAAAGGCCGGCAAGAAGGTTTTCCGCAAGTGCAAGGCCTGCCACACCGTCCAGGAAGGCAAGCACCGCCAGGGTCCGTCCCTTCACGGCGTGTACGGACGCAAGGCCGGCTCGCTCGAGGGCTTCACGCGCTATTCCGACGAGATGAAGGCCTATGGCGCCGTCTGGGACGAGGCCACCCTGAGCGCCTATCTCGAGAACCCCAGGAAGGCCGTCCCGGGCAACGGCATGCATTTCAGCGGTCTGAAGAACGCCAAGGAACGCGACGACATGATCGCCTACCTCAAGGCGATCTCGGAGTGACCCGTCGCCCGATCGGCTGCTTCCAGTGAAGACACTCTTTGCCGTTCAGGAGATTCGCGCCCCCAGCGTGAGCCGGCGGTCGGGCGGGCGGGGCGCATGACGGATACGGGCCTGCGGCTGGAGACCCTGACCGGAACGGCGGCGATCGCCGGGGCGATCGACGATCTGGCGCGGCTGCGGATCGCGGTGTTCCGCGACTGGCCCTATCTCTATGACGGTACGCTGGCCTACGAAACCGAGTACCTCTCCGCCTTCGCCGCCTCGCCGGGCGCCATCCTGGTGGCCGCCTATGACGGGGGCGAGATGGTCGGCGCGTCGACCGGCCTGCCGCTGGCCCACGAGCACGACGACTTCGTCGCGCCGGTCGCCGTGGCGGGCTACGACGTCGGACGGGTCTTCTACTGTGCGGAGTCCGTCCTGCTGCCCCGCTGTCGGGGGCGGGGCGCCTACCGGGCGTTCTTCGCGCGTCGGGAAGCCCATGCCCGCGCGGGCAGCTTCGCCACGGCCGTGTTCTGCGGCGTCGTCCGGCCGGACGACCACCCGGCCCGGCCCGCCGGCTTCACGCCGCTTGACGATACCTGGCGGCGCTTCGGCTATACTCCGCTGGACGGCGCCGTCGCCCAATACGGCTGGACCGATATCGGCGAGACCGAGGAGACGCGGAAACCGATGCAGTACTGGATCAAGTCGCTGTGAACGAGCCGCGCACCACATTACGGGTCGCCGCCGCACAGTACCCGGTCGGCCGACCCGAAAGCTTCGACGCCTGGGCCGCCGGGATCGGTGACTGGGTCGCCGAGGCGGTATCCCGCGGCGCCGAGCTGCTGGTATTCCCGGAGTACGGCGCTCTGGAACTGGCCTCGACCTTCGGCGCGGCGATGGAAGCGGACCTGGCCGGCCAGATCCGCGCCGTCGGCGGACTCATCGACGAGGTCGACGCCCTGCACGTCGCCCTCGCCCGTCGGCACGGTGTCCACATACTCGCCGCCAGCCTGCCGGTCCTCGCCGCCGATCTCGGCGGTCAGCCGGTCAATCGCGCCCGGCTGATCGGCCCGCTGGGCGGGATCGGCATCCAGGACAAGCGGATCATGACCCCGTGGGAGCGGGAGATCTGGGGGATCACCGGAAACTCGGCCGCCCGGGTGTTCGACACCGCCCTCGGCCGGATCGGCGTCGCCGTCTGTTATGACGGCGAATTCCCGCTGATCGTGCGCGCCATGGTAGCGGCTGGCGCCGACCTGATCCTGATGCCCAGCGCCACCGAGACGGTGGCCGGGGCCGCGCGGATCCGGACCGCCGGCCTCGCCCGGGCGCTGGAGAACCAGATCGCCGTGGTCACAAGCCCGACCGTCGGCGCCGCGCCCTGGTCCCCGGCGCTCGACGAGAACCATGGGGCCGCCGGAATTTTCGTGCCCGCCGACAAGGGCCTCCCGCCGAGCGGCGTCCTCGCCGAGGGTGCGTTCGACGCGGTCGGCTGGGTCCATGCCACGATCGATTTCGAGGCGATCGCCGCGGTCCGCGCCGGTGGCGGTGTGCGCGGCCGGCGCGACTGGCTCGAACAGGTCGGCGCGGCGGAGGCGGACGCCGCCGCCACCGCCGGGGTCGAGATGGTACGGGTCGACTGACGCGGCCCGGCGTCGCCTCAGGCGAAGCTCTTGCGGCTGATCAGAACACTCAGCACCGGTACGATCTGGCGCATGGCGTGGCCGATCAGGTCGGCCTTGTCCCGGTCCAGTCCTTCGACCTGCAGATCGATCAGCAGTTCGTCGCGGCGGCGGCCGCTCAGGTCGCTGTGCCAGCGCGAGGGGATAAGTCCGCGCTTGGCGAACAGTTCGAGGACCCGCGGCATGACCGAAGGATCGGCCACGGCCGTGATCGAGAAGCAGGCGACGACAGGGTCGTCATTGCCATGGGCAGCGACTGAGTCGTCGGTGTTGCGATGGGCGACGGAAGCGGGGGTAGAGGAGCCCGTGGAAGGGCTCAGGCGCTCGGCGAGCATGAGGAATCTCCAGCAATCGGTTTCAGGCGAACAGCACGGCCCCGGCCCTCGACGAGGACCGGGCGGCTAATTCGCCGACCGATGCGGCCGGCCCGTCGGGCGGCCTGCATGTGGAGATCAATCACCATGACCCGGACGCTACGGTCCGCCCCGACGGCTGTCAAGCATCGCGCAAGAATATTTCGCGCCTCTTCGCCGGTCTACGCTTCGCCGGTCTACGCTTCGCCGGCCTATGTTTCGCCGACTGCCACGCGCCATTGACCACTCACACGCCGACGCACCAGGACCGTCAACTGAGTTTCTCGAGCGCCTGATTGAGCTGACTCATCCGGTCGTGGTCCCCGAAGGCGCTGTCCGGATGGTAGATCATCGCCATGCGACGCCAGCGCCTGCGGATGGTGGAGCGGTCGGGTACCGCGGTCGGCGGGAAGCCGAGCACGAACAAGGCCTCGCCCCGGGTCTGGATCCCGCGCGGCAGGACCGGCATCGCGAGATCGGCGACCAACCCGCGCAGCGTCGTGTTCTCGTCGGCCAGGTCGTCGCGGGCACGTTCCACCGCCGCCTCCGCCTTGCGGTCGGCCTCGGTGACCACCGCCAGCTCCGCCTGACCTTGGGCCGTCGACAGGGCCAGCGCCAGGGCCCGACGCAGGTCGCCATGGGCGTAACCCGCCGGCAACCGCATTTGCAGCCGCGGCTTCCGCTTGAGGACCCGGCCCCGCGATGCACCAGAGCGCAGGGCGATGTGCTCGCGGTCCTGGGGCTCCGGCTCGCCTGGATCGGCGGTCCGCGCCAGGGTTTCGGCCGGAACCAGCAGCAGGATCGCCCGGGCCAGGTCGGACGGGCTGGCGTGGCGCCGTTCGGCCAGGGCCAGCACCGCATCGCGGAAGGAGGAGGCGCAGGGCACGACGTAGGCCGCCCCCGCCATTGACGAACCATTTGATCTGGAACGCGTTTTCGGGTCGGGGTCGGTAGTGTCGACGATATCCAAGGTCACTCCATATCGTGGTTGGCGACTGACGAACCACACGATCTTGAGCCGGTTCGGCGATCATATCGGCCCGACCAAGCCGCCGCAACCAGGAACGCGGTTTCAAAGCGCCGGTCCGTTTCGCTTGCTTACCGATTTGTTAGCAAGAAGTTAACGGGACTGGTTAATGCTGTGTGTGAGTAGACAGGGTATGGACCTCGGCGACGGCCTGCACCATGTTGGTCAACCCACCGGAATCGCTCGAAAACCAGGAGTTCCAAGGATGACCGGGCCCGCTATCGTCCCCACGGCGTCTGAAACCACGGATGTAGATACAATCGTCCTGGCGCGCGATGCCGCCACAGCAGCGGAAACGGTGCTGGCGACGGCCCGTCGGCGCATCGCCGACCGGGTGGTGGAAAACGGCCGCATCGACGCCGCCCGGCTCGACGCGGAACAGACCGCGGTTCACGGTCTGGCCTGGCTCGCGACCACCGTGGAGGCCTTGAAAACCCTCACATCCTGGGCTGAAACGCTGGACGCGCAGGGCCGCGCCGGCGAGACGGAGCGACTGATCCTCGGCGTCGCGGCCGGCGAGTATCTCGGCCAGATCCGCGGCGGCATCCCGATGGCTCAGACCGAGATGCTCCGCCCCCACGACCTCGGCCTTGAGGATGGGGATCTTTCCCCACTCTCAAGTACTTCCAGCATGAACTTGATGCGAATTGGCAACGGTCAGGCCGCCCGTGTCGCCCTGGCCGAGCGGTTGGCCGGCGCGCTGGAGTTCGGCGATCCCGATGCCTTCGGCCATCATGGCCTGGACGAGACGCTGACCCTGGTGCGCGACCAGTTCCGCCGGTTCGGCGCGGACCGGGTCGAGCCCTACGCCCACCAGTGGCATCTTGAGGACCGTCTGATCCCGATCGAGGTGGTCGACGCCATGGCAGAGCTCGGTACGTTCGGCCTGACGGTACCGGAGGCCTATGGCGGGCTCGGCATGGGGAAGGAGGCCATGGTCGTGGTCTCCGAGACCCTCAGCCGGGCCTATATCGGTGTCGGATCGCTCGGGACGCGCTCGGAGATCGCCGCCGAGCTGATCCGCCTCGGCGGCACCGAGGAACAGAGGGCGCACTGGCTGCCCCGGATCGCCTCCGGCGAGATCCTGCCCACGGCCGTCTTCACCGAACCGAACACCGGATCCGACCTCGCCCACCTGCGCACCCGTGCCGAGAGGACCGGAGACGTTTGGAAGGTGAACGGCAACAAGACCTGGATCACCCATGCGGCGCGCACCGATCTGATGACGTTGCTGGTGCGCACCAACCCGGACGAGACCGGCTACCGGGGGTTGAGCATGCTCCTGGCGGAGAAGCCGCGCGGGAGCGAGGAGGACCCCTTCCCGGCCCCGGGCATGAGCGGTGGCGAGATCGAGGTGCTCGGCTATCGCGGCATGAAGGAGTACGAGATCGCCTTCGACGGGTTCGAGGTGCCGGCGGCAAGCCTGCTCGGCTCCGAGGAAGGTCAGGGCTTCAAGCAGTTGATGGCGACCTTCGAGAGCGCCCGGATCCAGACCGCCGCCCGGGCCGTCGGCGTCGCCCAGTCCGCGCTGGAACTCGGCCTCCGTTACGCAGGCGAAAGGGTTCAGTTCTCCAAGAAACTTCAGGCATTTCCGAGGGTGGCGAACAAACTGGCGCGGATGGCGGCGGAGATCGCCGCGGCCCGCGCCCTGACCCTGCACGCCGCCCGGGAGAAGGACAGCGACCGACGTTGCGACATCGAAGCGGGGATGGCGAAGCTGCTTGCGGCGCGGGTCGCCTGGGCGACGGCGGACGACGCCCTGCAGATCCATGGCGGCAACGGCTATGCCCTTGAGTATCCGATCAGCCGGGTGCTGTGCGATGCGCGCATCCTGAACATCTTCGAGGGTGCCGCCGAGATCCAGGCCGGCGTGATCGCGCGGGGGTTGTTGAACCCGGGCAGAAACTGACCGGGCGACCTCAGTCGCCGCGGCCCGCGCCGGTCAGCTTTCGCCGCAGCCAGCCCGATGTCATGTCCATGGCGATGACGACGATGAGGGTGAGCACGATGATGTAGGCCGTGTTCTCCCAGTCCTTGCCCGTGCGCAACGTCTCGACCAGTTTCAGGCCGATACCGCCGGCGCCGAGCGCCCCGATCACCGTCGCCGACCGGGTGTTGGACTCGAGGTAGTACAGCGACTGGGAGATGAAGACCGGAAGGATCTGCGGGATCACGCCGAAGCGGTAGCGTGCGACGGTCGACGCCCCGGTCGACTGCATGCCCTCGACCTGCTTGTTGTCAATGTTCTCGATCGCCTCCGAGAACAGCTTGCCGAGGGTGCCGGTGTCGGTGAGCGCGATCGCCATCACGCCGGTCAGCGGCCCGAGACCGAAGGCGCGGATGAAGATCAGCGACCAGATCAGGTAGTCGATGCCGCGCACGAAATCGAAGAACCGGCGGACGACGAAGCGGCTCACCGGATCGCGGTTGAAGTTGGCGGCCGCCAGGAACGCCAGCGGCAACCCGATGAAGGCGGCGACCACTGTGCCGAGGAACGCCATGATGACCGTTTCCAGCAGCGCCTTGAACACGTCGCCATGCTGCCAGCCCTCGTTCCCCCAGAACTCGGAGACGATGAGCGCGGCATTGGACCGGTCCGCGTCGATCCGGTCGTCGGACCAGGCCAGCGACCAGAGCTCGCCCGCCGACAACCCATTCAACGGCGAGCGGAAGTCGAACCAGAAATCCTCCCAGCCCCAGAAGTACCGGAACACCAGGATCCGGCCGGTGGTCACCTGCACCCGCTTGAACAGGGTTGGGCGGATCTCGACCTTGCGCGGGTTCAGGTCGATCCACCGAGGGGTATCGCCTTCCCAGGCGAGTTCCTTGCCGCCGGCGGTCACGGTGAACGGCGTGGCGATGCCGGGCCCGGTGACAGTCAGGGACTTGCCGTCGATCACGAAGCGATAGCCGTCGCCCATGTCGATGTCGACGCGGCCGTCATTGCCGTTCGGGCCGTCGACGACGATCCAGTCGGGCAGGGCGTCTTCCCCGTACGTGGCGGAGCGTTCTCCCTCGACGGCGACCTCGAACCGGTCGCGGCGCAGGTTCTTTTCCACATGAACCTTGTAGGCGACGCTGTCGAGGCCGAGCAGGATGCCGCGGTCGAGCCGCGACTTGGCGATCAGGTCCGGAATGTCGAAGGCGAAAAAGGCATAGGCCAGATAGCCGACGACCACGAGCAGCAGGCCGACCGGCCAGACGAACTGCTTGCGGTGAACCGCCAGGATCTCGCCATGGCTGCGGTCCAGGCGGGCGGCGTCGGCGGCACTCACGGCGCTCATCGCGGCCTCCTCAGTGGCCGCCGGCGAACATGCCGCCGACCAGACGCCGGCGCAGATAGCCGGAGGTCTGGTCGATCAGCATGATCGTCACGAACAGCAGGACGAACAGAGCGGCGATGTCGGCGCCATTGGCCCAGCTGATCGCCTTGCGCAGCTCGGTGCCGATGCCGCCGGCGCCGACGAAGCCGAGGATGGCCGAGGCGCGGATGTTGATCTCGAAGCGCAGCAGCATGTAGCTGGTGTAGTTCGGCAGTACCTGCGGCAGCACCGCCCAGCGCATGCGCTTCGTCCAGCTCGCGCCGGCGGCGGTCATGCCCTCGAGCGGGCCGCGGTCGATATTCTCGTTGACCTCGCTGAACAGCTTGCCGAGCGCACCGGCGGTATGGAACGCAACGGCGATGATCGCCGGCACCGGCGAGGAGCCCAGCACGAAGATCAGGAACAGCGCCAGGATCAGCTCCGGAAAGGCGCGGGTGATGTCCATGATCCGGCGCGCCAGCGGGACGATCGGCGGCCAGACCTGAAGTCCGCGGGTCGCGGCGAAGGACAGGGCGACGGCGAAGACCGTACCGAAGATCGTGGCGACTGCGGCCATGTTGATGGTCTCGACCAGCGCCGGCAGGTAGACCCAGAGACGCCCGAACCAGGCGGGCCCGGCCTCGGCGGTCTCGACCACGATGTTGCGCGGATAGTCGAAGAACTTGGAGATGCCCTGAACGAAGCCGCCGGAGTTCATCTCCTCGGCGCCGATGAAGCCAAGGACCACCAGCACCGCGAAGATGGCGACGCCGAGGGCGGTGTAGATCCGGCGCCATCGCTCCAGTTCGGAGGCATGCGCCTGCAGCTGATCGACGGTGGTCAGGGCCATGGGAGGGCTCGCGGCAGGGCTCAGCGGCGGGGCTCAAAGGAAAGCGCCGCGCGGCAGAATCCGCGCGGCGCCCGATGCGGTATCGGTTACTTGCCGATCTTGGCCTTGCGGGCCTCGATGATGACCTCGTACTCGGCGTGGGTGATCGGAGCCATGCCCTTCACCTCGCCGGCCATCACGCCGTAGGCGCACTCGGCGTCCATCGACTCGAGGCTGGCCATCAGACCGGTCATCATCAGCTTGACCTTCTCCGGCAGCGACTTGCGCAGCACGATCGGGCCTTCCGGGATGACCTTGGAGCGCCAGACCTCGACCAGCTCGGTCATGTCGATCAGGCCGGCGTCGGCGGCCTTGCGCAGCGCGCCGGAGTTGAAGCCCTCTTCCCAGGCACCGATGCCATCGGCCCAGGTCACGCCGGCATCGACGTCGCCGTTGTACACCGCAACGATGGTCTGCTCGTGGCCGCCGACGAACTTGACGTCGCCGAAGTACTCGCCCGGATTCATCGGATAGCCGGAAGCCGGAATCTCGATCGACGGGATCAGGTAGCCGGAGGTCGAGTTCGGGTCACCGAACGCGAAGACCTTACCCTTCATGTCCTCGAGGCTCATGATGCCGCTGTCGGCGCGGGCGAAACCGATCGAGTGGTAGCCGTAGGAACCGTCCACGTTGATCTTGACCAGGATCGGCTCGACCGCCTCCGGGTCCTTCAGGTAGACGGCGGCGTAACCGGAGGCACCGAGCCAGGCCATGTCCAGGTTGCCGCCCAGCAGCCCCTCGATGACGCCGTTGTAGTCGGCCGGGGCGAACAGCTTGGTCGGTACGCCCAGCAGCGTCTCGGTGCGCTCGCGCAGGCACTCGTTGGAGCGCAGACGGTCGGAAGCGTTCTCGCCGCCGAGCAGGCCGATGCGGAACTCCTCGATGCCGAGATCGGCCGCCTTGGCCGGCACGGTGCCAGCGAACGCGACCAGGGCGGTGACGGCAACAGCCGCCGCAGCGCGCATAACAGTAGTCGGGCGCATAAAGGTCATGTGATTTCCCCTCGCTCTGATTGAGCTTTCGTTATCTCTGTCACCGGGAACGCGTCGGCCGCAGGGCAGCCGGCTCCGTCACCCCCCGGACTAGGCGACGGCACCCCCGACCTCCCGCAGGCGCGGGCCGTCGGAATCCTGAGGCCCGGACTCGTCCGGGCGATCGTTGATGCTGGTCGAGGTGGCGGCTTCGTCGAACTGTTCGTCGGCGCCGTAGATTTCGCGGGCGGCGTCCGTCGTCAGATCTTTGGCCGTGCCGTCGAACACCACCCTGCCGGCCCGCATGCCGATGATCCGGTCGCAGTAGGTCCGCGCCGTATCCAGCGTGTGGAGGTTGCAGACCACGGTCAGCCCCTCCTCGCGGTTGATCGCGTGCAGCGCGTCCATGACCAGCTTGGCGTTCATCGGGTCGAGCGAGGCGATCGGTTCGTCGGCCAGGACGATCTTGGGGCTCTGCATCAGGGCGCGGGCGATCGCGACGCGCTGCTGCTGGCCGCCGGACAGGGTGCCGGCCTGCTGCAGCGCGGTCTCGACGATGCCGAGGCGCTCGAGAGCGAGCAGCGCGGCGTGCCGCTCGGCATCGCTGAACAGCTTGAACACGCTCTTGACGAGACCCATGGAATTCGCCCGACCGAGCATGACGTTGGTCAGCACGTCGAGGCGCGGGATCAGGTTGAACTGCTGGAAGATCATCGCGCAGTCGGCGCGCCAGTCGAGCAGCGCCTTGCCCTTCAGGGTGCCGATCTCCCGCGGACCGAAGCGGATCGACCCCTCGCTCGGGTCGATCAGCCGATTGGTCAGGCGCAGCAGCGTCGACTTGCCCGCACCCGAGCGGCCGATGATGCCGAGCATGGTGCCTTCGTCGACCGAGATGTTGACGTTGTCGACCGCGGCATTGGCGCCGAAACGCTTGGTGACGTTCTGATAAATGAGCATGGGGCGCGAGCGGGCCTTCGGACGTTGCGGTAGGCATTCCAGCGGTCCGTCCGACCAGCCCACCGGTCGCGCCGTGCCAAGTCGCCCCCCGCCGGCCTGTCGGCGCCGCGTCGGGACCACTTCCCAGCGTGACCGGCGCCGACGATCGGCACAGTCGAGGGCCCATATAGCCCGCCGACCGTGACATTTTGTTTGCGGTTGAGTTGCGTTTTGGAGACGCATGACGGCGTTGACGGCCGGTCCGACGCGATCATCCTTGAAACCCGCCGCCTTGCGGGGCTATCAGGGCGCCGACGCCAATATTGGAAGAAGACGCCCGTGCCGGAGACCCGCACCGTGCCGGCCGAGACCCCGTCGAATGAGCCCGTGAAGTTCCCGCTCCTGTCGGTCGTCGTCCCGGTCCTGAACGAAGAGGCCAATGTCGGTCCGCTGATCGCCGAGATCCGCGACGCGCTGTCCGGCGTGTGCGCCTTCGAGATCGTGTTCGTCGACGACGGCTCCACCGACGGCACCGCCGCGGGCCTCGCGGCCCTGCGCGCCCGGGTGCCGGAATTGCGGGTGCTGACCCATTCGGCCCGCTCGGGCCAGAGCGCCGGCCTGCGAAGCGGCATCACCGCCGCACGCGGCCGGCTGATCGCCACGCTGGACGGCGACGGCCAGAACGACCCGGCGGACATCCCGGCCCTGCTGCGCGCGTGGCAGGGCGATTCGGGCACGGCAGCGCTGATGGTGACCGGTCACCGCGTCAACCGGCGCGACACCTGGACCAAGCGCCGGGCCTCGCGGATCGCCAACGCGCTCCGCCGGTCGCTGCTCGGCGACGACAATCCGGATACCGGCTGTTCCCTCAAGCTGTTCGAGCGGTCGCTGTTCCTGCGGTTCCCCTATTTCGACCACATGCACCGCTTCCTGCCGGCGCTGGCCAAGCGCGAGGGCGCGCGGGTCGCCGTGGTGGCGGTCAACCACCGTGCGCGCCATGCCGGCGCGTCGAAGTACAGGATCTTCGACCGGCTCGCCGTGGGCATTCCCGACCTGTTGGGTATGATGTGGCTGATGCGCCGCGCGCCACGAAACCTGACGGTCAGCGAAGCCGCCGGGAGTGACGGAGTGAACGATGATTGAGACCCTGGTCGACAAGTTCGTCGGCGCCTTCACCGGCATGTCGACCGAGGAGATCGTCATGGTCACCGTCGGGCTGGTCGGCCAGCTGATGTTCACCATGCGCTTCCTGGTCCAATGGCTTAAGAGCGAGATCAGCCGCAAGAGCGTGATCCCGATCGCGTTCTGGTACTTCTCGATCGCCGGCGGCGCGACTCTCTTCGTCTACGCGCTGTGGCGCCAGGATCCGGTGTTCATCCTCGGCCAGGGCACCGGGCTCTTCATCTATTCCCGCAACCTCTGGCTCATCCACCGCGAACGGCGGGAGACCGAGGCGGCCGCCCGCGAAGCGACCCGATAATGCCGCCGCGCATCGTCTCGCTGCTGCCGAGCACCACCGAGGTCGTCGCCGCGCTGGGACTGGCCGGCAGTCTGGTCGGCCGCAGCCACGAATGCGATTACCCGGCGGAGGTGGCGGGCGTGCCGGTCATGACCCGGCCCCGGCTCGACCCGGCGAAACCGTCCCGCGGCCTGCACCGCCAGGTCGCCAAGCTGATCACCCGCGCGCTCTCCGTGTTCGAGGTGGACGCCGACCGGCTCCGCGCCGCCAGGCCCGACATCATCCTCACCCAGCATCAGTGCGCCGCCTGCGCCGTCTCCGAGGCGGACCTGGCCGGCGCGCTCGCCGACTGGACCGGCACCAGACCCACCGTCGTCTCGCTGGCGCCGGAGACCCTTGAGGACGTATGGGAGAGCTTCGGGCGGATCGGCGACGCCCTCGATCTCGGCTGGGCCGGGCGTGAGCTGGCGGAACGGGCCCGCGAACGCGTCGGGATCATCTCCGCCCGCGGCGCCGCGTTGGACCCCAGGCCGCGGATCGCCTGCATCGAATGGCTCGACCCGCCGATGATCGCCGGCAACTGGGTGCCCGAACTGGTGACGACGGCCGGCGGGGAACCGGTTCTCGCGACCGCCGGCGCGCATTCGACCTTCACCACCCTGGCGTCCATTGCCAAGGCGGACCCGGACGCCATGATCGTCATGCCGTGCGGTTTCGACCTGGCCCGCGCTCTGGAGGAGGCCCGACCCTTCCTCGCCCGTCCGACGATCGCGCGGATGCGCGCGGTGCGCGAGGGTCGGCTGTGGGCGGTCGACGGCAACGCCTATTTCAACCGTCCGGGCCCCCGCCTCGTGACGTCGCTTGAGATCCTCGCGGAGATCCTCAACCCTGGGGCCTTCAACTTCTCGCGCGAGGGCGAGGCCTGGGCGCCGATCGATCTCGCGTAACGACCCGGCCGAGCCGCCGTTTCGCCACGGATTGCCTTCATTTCGCCCTCTGGCTATGGTCGCTTCGCGGTCGCAAAACCCACCCGATCGCGAGGATTCGCCATGCGCCTGCCGATTATCGCCCTGCTCGCCGCCTGCCTGCTGTTCGCCGTTCCGGCCCACGCCGAGGATGGCGCGCCGGTCACCCGTCAGGGACCGGCCGACGACGAGGTCGTGCTGATGTTCGAGGTCGAGGACTGGGTCGAGACCACCAGCGCCACCGTCCGGATCGCCGCGGACCTCGCGGTCGAGGCCGGCGCGTTCGGCACCGCCCGCGACGACCTCGTGGCCAGCCTGGTCGGCTTCGGCATCGACACCCAGTGGCGCATTGTCCAGTTCTCAAAGCGCGCCGACGACGCCGGCTACGAACGCTGGAGCGTGACCGCCGAGGCGCGGGTGCCGGAGGCGGCGCTGTCGGATCTCACGGCCAAGACGAAGCGGGCGACGAGGCCCGGCCGGTCGCTGCGCGTCGCCGAGATCGACTACTCGCCGATGCTGGCGGAGCGCGAGGCCGTGATCGACGCGCTGCGGGCCCGGGTCTATGGCCGGGTCGGGCGGGAGATCGATGCCCTCAATACCGCGTTCGCCGACCGCGGTTTCCGCATCCGGCTGATCGACTTCACCCAATCGTTCCGGCCGATGGCCATGACCGCCAAGGCCGAGGCGCGGCTGATGCGCGCCGACGCCCCTGCGCCCGCCGGGGGCGGGCTGGCCGGCGCCGAGAAGGCGGTCCTGGCAGCGCGGGTCCACCTGGCCGCCACCGCGCCGACGGCGACATCCACCGACAGATAATCCACAGGTAAACCACAACCGCTTCGAGGGAGGGCGCGATGTCCGACAAGGTCCTGATCGTTACCGGAGGCTCGCGCGGCATCGGGGCCGCCGTATGTCGGCTGGCCGCCGCCCAGGGCTGGGACGTCGCGGTCAACTACGCCTCCAACCGCGACGCCGCCGAGGCGGTACGCGAGCAGGTGCTCGACGCCGGCCGGCGGGCCATCACGGTCAAGGGCGACATGGCCAGCGAGGACGATATTCTCGCCCTGTTCCGCGAGACCGAGGCGGAGCTCGGCCCGGTCACCGGCGTGGTCGCCAATGCCGGCATCACCGGCCGGATCACGCGGGTCGAGGACATGAGCACCGAGGCCATGCGGGAGGTCGTCAACCTGAACGTCATCGGCATGATGATCACCAACCGCGAGGCGGTGAGGCGGATGTCGACCAAACGCGGCGGCCCCGGCGGTGCGATCGTCAACACCTCCTCGATCGCGCCGCGCATCGGCTCGCCCAACGAGTTCGTGCACTACGCGGCATCCAAGGGCGCGGTCGACGCCTGGACCGTTGGCCTCGGCCGCGAGGTCGCCGGCGAGGGTGTGCGGGTCAACGCCGTGGCGCCGGGCATGATCGACACCGACATCCACGCCACCGCCGGCGCGCCGGACCGGGCATCGCGGCTCGGCGCGATGGTGCCGATCGGCCGGGCCGGGACCGCCGAGGAGGTGGCCGAGGCCATCTGCTGGCTGCTCTCGGACCATGCCCGCTACTGCGTCGGAACCGTGCTGGAAGTGAATGGTGGCCGCTGACGCCGCGCAGAAGCTCTCGGTCGACTGTTCGACGGTCCCCGAGGGGCGGCCGCTGGAGCGCTATTCGGCTCTGGTGGCGGCCGGGGCGATCACCGCCGACCCCGACCAGGAGGCGGCGGCCCGACAGCTGGACGCGCTGGCCGACGCGGTCGCCGGCTGGCGGGCGCGCCCCCCGAAGAGCGGCGGCTTGGTGCGCCGCTTCCTCGGTGGCTGGGATTCCGGCCGGGTCGACACGCCGCGCGGCCTGTACCTGTACGGCCCCGTCGGGCGCGGCAAGTCCATGCTCATGGACCTGTTCTTCGACGCCGCCGAGGTCGGACGCAAACGCCGCGTGCATTTCCACGAGTTCATGCAGGAGGCCCACGGCCTCATCCAGCACATCCGCAAGCGCGGGATCGGCGGCGAGACGCCGTTCGACCGCGCCGCCCAGGAGATCGCCCGCGACGCCCACCTTCTGTGCTTCGACGAGATGGAGGTGCGCGACATCGCCGACGCGATGATCCTTTCGCGCCTGTTCACCGCCCTGATGGAGCGCGGCGTCGTCGTGGTCGCCACCTCGAACCGCCATCCCGACGAACTCTACAAGAACGGTCTGCAGCGCGATCGCTTCCTGCCGTTCATCGAACTGCTCAAGGCGCGGCTGGACATTGCAGACCTGGGCGACGGGACCGACTACCGCCTGGACCGCCTGGTCGGCGAGGCGGTGTATCTGACCCCGCCGGACGCGGCGGCCACCGAGCGGCTCAACCGGATCTTCGCCGACCTGACCGGCGGAGACGCGCCGGAGAGCGACACCGTCATCGTCCACGGACGGGAGATGGCGGTCTCCCATGCCGCCCGCGGCGTCGCCCGCTTCCGCTTCGAGGAGCTCTGCGCGCAGCCCCTCGGGCCGGCCGACTTTCTGGCCCTGGCGCGCAAGTACCGGGCGGTCGTGATCGACGGTATCCCGACCATGACCGACCAGATCCGCGACCAGGCGCGGCGCTTCATGATGCTTATCGATGCCCTGTACGAGCGGCGCACCACCCTCGTCTGCTCCGCCGAGGCCGAGCCGGAAGCGCTCTATGCCGGGTCGGACTGGGGGTTCGAGTTCGACAGGACGGTCTCCCGGCTGATGGAGATGCGGTCCTCGGACTACGTGGCGGCCCCCCACCAGCCCTGATCTCGTCGCCGCCGGACGCGAGCAGGTCCGGTTTCGGGCTCGCATAGGGCGAGATCCATTGCGTTTTCAAGAAAAGTCCCTAAAAGTCTCAGTACTGCGGTCGATGACCGCATCGCGTCGCCCGAAGAACAAGAACCGGACCGGGCGACCGAGGGGGAGACTGCACCGCCATGCCCGACGCACACGGCATGACGAGTGAGATAGCGGAATACGATCGCGATTCGATTCACACGCTGCCGCTATCCATCGTCCCGATCAAGACAGCCGCGATGCGGAAGGCGCGCCTGATCAAGAACGTGCGCCTGGAGACCCGGATCGAACTCTTCCGCGAGAAGGGCATGGGCTCCGGCCAGATCGCCGTGGAAGAGGTTCCCGACTTCTTCGGCGACGAGGGTGGTCTCAAGGACGACATCCTGCTGCTGCGCCGGCTCAGCCAGTTGCCGGCCTTCGATCCCTATACGCTGCGCGTCGGCCTGCGCACGGCCGGCGTCGATGTCCTGAACCTCGACGCGTTCCAGCTCTCCGCGGCCAAGAAGCGGGAACTGATGCCGATGATGCGCAACATCACGCGGCCGCTGATGCAGCATCTCTACGGCGATCGCGGCGGTGACGAGAACGACATCGAGACCCTGATCGAGCGGATCGCCAATCCGGACACGCCGAAGGTGCGCAAGCGGATCGACAGCATGGCCCGGGGCCTCGGCATCACCATCGACCAGTTGCCCGACATGCTCGAGAGCTACGGCGACACCCACCTCGCCCTGTCCTACTACCGCAGCTATTTCCAGTACGGCCTTCCGATCGTGCACCGGCTGCTGAGCTGGATCGGCGAGGTCAAGGATTCCGGAGCCCTGCGGCACGACGCGCCGACCCAGAAGTCGATCGCCAAGGTCGAGGAGATCCTGACGTTCGTGACCAACTCCGTGACCCACCGCTTCAACGGCTTCGACCGCGACACGGTGGTGCGCTGGGACCAGGTTTCGGTCGACACCTTCAACGCCGTGCGCGGCGCCATCACCCGCCATCAGCGCAGCCTTGCCGAGGTGCTGTGCGGTCTGACCGTCAAGGTCTACGAGTGGGAGGAGAAGTTCCCAAGCGGCGGCGGCAGTCCGGAGAAGCGGGCCGAGTTCGTCTCGTCGGAGGTTCGGCCCGGCCTAGACCGCCTCTGGGCCATGGAGCGTCGCGCCCCGAAATTCATCCGCGCGGCCTGACCGGCGGGACGGCGATATCCGATCCGGCGGATGTCAGACGCTGCGCCGGGCCTTCAGCGCCTGGGTCAGGGTACCGTCGTCCAGGTAGTCGAGTTCACCGCCGACCGGGACCCCATGGGCCAGTCGCGAGACCGTGACGCCGGTTCCGGCGAGCCGGTCGGCGATGTAATGCGCCGTGGTCTGGCCGTCGACCGTGGCGTTCATCGCCAGGATGACCTCCGTCACCTCCGGCGCGGCGGCCCGGGCCACGAGGCTGTCGACGTTCAGGTCCTCGGGACCGACCCCGTCCAGCGCCGACAGCACGCCACCGGTGACGTGATAGCGCCCCTTGAACGCCGCAGCGCGCTCCAGGGCCCAGACATCGCCGACATCCTCGACAACGCAGATCTGGCTTGGATCCCGGCGCGTGTCCTGGCAGATGCCGCAGGGATCGGTGGTGTCGAAATTGCCGCAGACCGAGCACGTTCGGATCGAGCCCGCCGCCGCCGCCAGCGCCTCGGCCAGCGGCTCCATGAGCGACTCGCGCTTCTGCATGAGGTGAAGCATCGCCCGGCGTGCCGACCGCGGCCCCAGCCCCGGCAGTTTCGCCAGCAGATGCATCACCCGATCGAGATCGCCCACGGCCATCGCTTCGACACCCGGAACGCTGGGATCAGAACGGCAGCTTGAAGCCCGGCGGCAGGGGCAGTCCGCCGGTAAGCTCCTTCATCTGCTCCGACTGCAACGCGTCGGCCTTGGCGCGGGCGTCGTTGAGGGCGGCGACGATCAGATCCTCTAGAACCTCCGCCTCGCTGGCAACGATCAGCGCGGGATCGATCTTGACCGCCTTGGCCGAGCCCTTGGCCGTCATCGTGACCGTCACCATGCCACCACCGGCGACCCCCTGGATCTCGGTCCGTTCCATCTTCTCCTGCATGTCCTGCATGCGGGCCTGCATTTCCTGGGCCTGTTTCATCATCTGGCCGAGATTCTTCATCGCTCACGCCTCGTTGGCTTGTCCCGCCCGCGGCGGGTCGTTGGGAATGTCGGCGGGCGCCTCCGCCGTTTCGGGCTCAGGCGCCGACAGCTCGACGACAGTGTCTATCTCGGCGCCGGGGAACAGTTCCAGCACCTTGGCGACCACCGGATGGGCCGCCAGCTCCGCCCGCATCGCCGCCTTCTCCGCCGCGCGCTGCTCGCGCAGGGTCGGCCCGCCCTCCTCGTCTGAAATCTCGACCGTCCAGTCCCGCCCGGTCCAGCGCGACAGATGACCGGCCAGTTGGGAGAGCTGCCGGGGATCCACGCCCTTCTGCGGTCGGATCTCAAGCCGTCCAGGCTCGACCGTGACCGGATGGACCGCGTTGGTGAGTTGGGCGGCCAGGATCGCCTCCCCCCGCCGGAAGGCGAGGTCGGCGATACCGGCGAAATCGGTCGGCACGGGATCGACCGCGTCGTCCGGATCGCCGGCCGGTCCCTCGTCGTCCTCCGGCGGCGGGCCGGCGGTCACGAAATCCGGCACGTCGTCCATCGGCGGCACGTCGCCGGAGGACGACGAGGGGCCGGCAACGGCTTCGAGGCCGGATTCCGGGACGGATTCCGGGACGGATTCGGAGGCAGATTCCGGGGCACGTTGCCGAGCAGGCTCCGCCGCTGCATCCCCGACCGGTTCGACGGCGGGTGCGGCTATCGGCGACGCCGACGCCGGCGATGCCGCGGCCGGGCCGGATGCCGGTGCGCCCGAGGGTCCGCCCGGAACCGCAGCGGAGGCTGGCAGCGGCGTTCCGTCGGTCAGCAGGCGGACCAGATCCGCCGGGTCCGGCATGTCCGCGCTGTGGGCGATGCGGATCAGCACCATCTCGGCCGCGGCGATCGGTACCGGCGCGACCTGCACCTCACCCAGCCCCTTGGCCAGCATCTGCCAGCTCCGGGTCAGGGCCGGTACCGCCAGCGTCGTCGCCAGGGCCCGACCGCGGTCGCGCTCCGCCTCGCCCAGATCGTTGGCGCCGGCCGCCTGCGGCGCGGCCTTCAATCGGGTGACCGTATGGGTCAGTTCCATCAGATCCTGGATCACCACCACCGGATCGGCACCACCGTCATATAGGTCGGCAAGCACCGTCAGCGCGTCGCCGATCCGGCCGCCCATGACCGCCTCGAACAGGTCGTAGACCCGCTCCCGGTCGACCAGGCCCAGCATGTCGCGCACGCCTGCGACGGTGACCGGCCCGAGGGCCAGCGCGATCGCCTGGTCCAGGATCGACAGTCCGTCGCGGGCCGAACCGTCGGCGGCCCGGGCGATCAGGCGCAGCGCCTCCGCCTCCGCCTCGACCCCCTCCGCCGCGCAGACCCGTTCGAACAGCTGGATCAGCAGCGCGATGTCGATGCGCCGAAGGTCGAAGCGCTGGCAGCGCGACAGGACCGTGATCGGGACCTTGCGGATCTCGGTCGTCGCGAAGATGAACTTGGCGTGTTCCGGCGGCTCCTCCAACGTCTTCAGCAGGGCGTTGAAGGCGTTCTTGGAGAGCATGTGCACTTCGTCGACGATGTAGACCTTGTAGCGGCCCGCGACCGGACGGTAGCGGACGTTCTCGATCAGCTCGCGGACGTCGTCGACGCCGGTATGGGAGGCGGCGTCCATCTCCAGGACGTCCACATGCCGGTCCTCGGCGATGGCCCGGCAGTTGTCGCACACGCCGCAGGGTTTCATGGTCGGGCCGCCGGCGCCATCCGGCCCGATGCAGTTCAGGCCCTTGGCGATGATCCGCGCCGTCGTCGTCTTGCCGACGCCGCGCACGCCGGTCAGCACGAAGGCGTGGTGCACCCGGTTCTGCTCGAAGGCGTTGCGCAGGGTGCGGACAAGCGCATCCTGGCCCATCAGGTCGTCGAAGGTCTGCGGCCGGTACTTGCGGGCGAGAACCCGGTATTCGCCGGCCGCGATCGCCGGTGCCCCCGATGCGTCGGGAACGGGAGTCGGATCGTGCTGGGGGGTGTCGCTCATGGCGCGATCATAGGGCGGCGTCCGAGCACAGGAAAGGACGCGATCCCTCAAATCGGACCGGCGGCGGCATCGCGATGCGTATGGGTGGAAGACTGGCAGCGACCCGGGCCGAAACTCGTTACGGCTGCTTCCTTCCGGACCTGACCGGTTTGGCGAGGAGCCCGTCCGCGCCAGCCTTCCGCCTCTCATATAGGGCGAAGGCAGGGGGTGGCGCAAGGACGGCGGGCGCTTGAGTCGGCTACCGGCCCCACCTATCGTGGCCGCACCTGCGACACGGACAGACGGACGGGCGAGCATGAGCCAGGCGGTGCGCGACATCCTGACCCGGGGACCGGTGATCCCGGTCGTCACGATCGACGATCCCGACGCGGCGCCCGACCTCGCCCGCGCCCTGCTCGACGGCGGGGTGACGGTGGTCGAGGTCACCATGCGCACGCCCGCCGCCCTGGCGGCGGTACGCGCGATCCGCGACGCGGTACCGGAGATCTGTGCCGGCGTCGGCACCCTGCTCGATCCGGATCGCATCGCCGAGGTCTTGGCCGCCGGCGCGCAGTTCGCCGTCTCGCCGGGACTGGATCTCGATCTGGTGGCAGCCTGCCGCGAAGCGGATCTCGCCGTGCTGCCGGGCATCCAGACCGTCTCCGAGGCGATGGCGGCGCGCCGCGCCGGGCTCGACACCCTGAAGTTCTTCCCCGCGAAGTCGGCCGGCGGGCCGGGCGCCCTGGAGCAGATCCGCCCGGTGCTGCCGGAACTGCGGTTCTGTCCGACGGGCGGCATCGCGCAGGCCGACGCACCTGCCTACTTGTCGCTGCCGAACGTCCTGTGCGTCGGCGGCAGCTTCCCGGCCCCGGCCGACGCAATCCGCGACCGCGACTGGGCACGTATCCGCGCATGCTGCGCCGACACACTCCCGCTAAAGGTGTAGAAAGCAATCATAAAAGCCCGTTTGACCTGCGCCCGGTGCTATCCTACGGTCGAAGTCGAACAATCTGGCCGCAGGCTTGATCGATGCAGGTCGACAACGACCCGATCCTGAGAGAGGCGCTGGCGTTCTGGGCGGACTGCCGGCCGGTTGGAGGACTGCCCACACGCGAGGAGATCGACCCCGTCCGGATTCCCCCTCGGCTGTTCCCCTACCTGGTGCTGGCGGACGTTGTGACGCCGGCCGGCCGCGTGCGGTACCGCCTCGTCGGCGAGGAGATGGTCCACCGATGGGGCACGAATTTCGCCGGCCGCCGCTCCGACGAGATTTTCACGGGCGACTACCGGACGTACCTGGAGAACGCCTTCGCGCTGTCCATCGGCAAGCGGCTACCGGTCTATACCGCCAGCCGGTTCCGCTGGGACGTCGGCGGGTACCTGTGGACGCGGCGGGTGATGCTGCCGATCGGGGCGACCGCCGCCGGCCCGACGTCCCAGATCCTGGTGGTGCAGACCTGGCCGGGAAACCCCGAAGGCGACCGGACCGACCCGATGGCGATCATTCCCGGCACCGCCCCGCTGGAAAACATCGACCCGGTGCTGATCGATCCGTGACCCATGAAACCGTCCGATCGGCGGCGGAGCGAGATATCCGTGGCGGCGGGCACGGGATTGGTGTATCGCAGTTCCGATCACGTGGAGACGATCCGATGGCCGACCGGCACTCTCGAGTGGAGCGACGACGACAGGTGCAGCGCCGCACCTGAACGCCCCGTGCCGGCCGACCGGACGGGGAACGACCGCCCCGCTCCGGAACCAGGCCACCGTCATGTTTCATATCCGCGCCGAACTCCCCGCCGATACCGCCGCCGTCGATCACCTGAACGATCTGGGATTCGGTCCCGACCGCAAGGGCCGCACGGTCTGGCGCCTACGCCAGGGCCCGGTGGCCGACGGCCTCGCCTTCGTCGCCGCCGATCCGGTCGAGGACCGGGTGCTGGCCACCCTCCGCTTCTGGCCGGTTTCCGTCGGTGACGGTGTCGCCGCCGGTGTCACCGCCGTCCTGCTGGGTCCGCTCGCCGTGTGCCCCAGCATGCAGGGGCAGGGCATGGGGCGGGCCCTGGTCGGACACGGCCTGCAGGCGGCACGCGACACCGGTTGGGACCTGTGTCTGGTCTCCGGCGACCCTGCCTACTACCGGCCCTACGGCTTCGAGGCCGCCCCGCCCTACGGTTTCGAGATGCCCGGCCCGGTGAAAGCAGGCTGGCTGCAGGTGCGCGAGCTGCGGCCCGGCGCGCTGGGTATGCTTCCCGAGGCCGAAATCCTGCCGATCCAGCCCCGGAGGTGGGTTCGCGGAGGCGACGGGTTGATCACGCTCCGCGCCACCGGGTGAGCGGGGTGTCCGCCCCGCTCATGGAGGCCGGGCTGCTCGGCTGGAGTCTGCCGATCTGGGCGGCGGTCTTCGCCGCCTGCGGCGTCGCCGGCGTGGTCCGGGGTTTCACCGGGTTCGGCTTTCCGCTGATCGTCGTCACGTCGACCAGCCTTGTGGTCGCGCCGGTCGAGATCGTGCCCATCGCCCTGCTGCTGGACATCCTGGCGGGGGTGCGGATGCTCCCGGCGGTGCGCACCGAGGTCGACCGCCGCGGCGTCGCCTTCCTGGTGCTCGGCGCGGTGCCGGCCATTCCGGCCGGTGCCTGGCTGCTGGCCTCGCTCGACGCGGAGACCATGCGTCTGGCGATCGGCGTCATGGTGCTGGTCGCCGTGCTGGTCATCGCCCGCGGCTACCGCATGATCCGCGCTCCGGCCGCACCGCTGCTCACGGGCACCGGCGTCGCCGCCGGCTTCCTGTCGGGCACCATGGGCATGCCGGGGCCGCCGGTGATCCTGCTGTACCTGTCCTCGCCCCTGCCGGTGGCGACCCTGCGCGCCACCTCGATCGCCTTCTTCCTGTTCACCGATCTGGTCTCGCTCCTGGCCATGGTCTGGTTCGAGATCATCGACACCATGGTACTCTGGCGGGCGCTCGTGCTGGTTCCCGTGGTCGAGCTGGCAGTGCTCGGCGGCCGTCACCTCTACGGCGTGGCCGACCCGGCCCATGTGAAACGCGCCGCCCTGGTCCTGCTCGCGGTGCTGGCGGTGGTGGCGATCGGCAGGAGCGTGTTGTAAGGCGCACGCCGCCTTCCTCCCCCGCGCAAGCGGCCGGACCGTCGCCGGTCCGGCCGAAGGCGTTCCGCGACGGGCCGTCAGGCCGCCATCGACCCTTCGCGAACGATGGTGAAGCGGGCGAGACAGATGCTGCGGGTCTCGACCGCCACCCGCTCCCACGCCCGGTGGGCGTCCTCGTGGTTCAGGTAGGGGCCGAGAATCTTCTCGGTGCCTTCGATCACGCGGTCGAACGCCGTGTTGGCGTACTCGCCGCCGATCACCCAGAAACGTTGCTCGGACATGGCTTTTCCTCCCTTCTCTCGGGCCGGTATCGGCTCCGCTGCGGTTACTCGGCCGCGGTCTGCAGCGGCGCGGTCTTCCTGAACTGCGCCGCCTCGGTGCTGTCGGCGAGCGCGGTGGTCGACGACGCCCCGCCCTTGATGGCGACGGAGACGGCATCGAAGTATCCGGTGCCCACTTCGCGCTGGTGCCTTGTGGCGGTGTAGCCGTCGGCTTCGCTGTCGAACTCGGCGTTCTGCAGCTCGGAATAGGCCGCCATGCCGCGTTCCCTGTAACCGCGGGCCAGCTGGAACATCCCGTGGTTCAGGCTGTGGAAGCCGGCCAGGGTCACGAACTGGAACTTGTAGCCCATGGCGCCGATCTCGCGCTGGAACCGGGCGATGTCGTCCTCGTCCAGGTTGGCCGACCAGTTGAAGGACGGCGAGCAGTTGTAGGCCAGCATCTGGTCCGGGAACTCCTTGCGGATCGCCTCGGCGAAACGCCGGGCCTGTTCCAGATCCGGGGTGGAGGTCTCCATCCACAGCAGGTCGGAATACGGCGCGTAGGCGAGGCCGCGGGCGACGCACCGCTCGAAACTGGTGCCGTCCTTGAGGCGGTAGAAGCCTTCCGCCGTGCGCTCGCCGGTCAGGAACGGATGGTCGCGCTCGTCGACGTCGGAGGTGATGAGCTTCGCGCTCTCCGCGTCGGTGCGGCAGATGATGAGTGTCGGCACGCCCATGACATCGGCGGCGAGACGCGCGGCATTCAGCGTCGCGATGTGCTGCTGGGTCGGGATCAGCACCTTGCCGCCCATATGCCCGCACTTCTTCTCCGAGGCGAGCTGATCCTCGAAGTGGATGCCGGCGGCCCCGGCTTCGATGTAGGCCTTTGCCAGCTCGAAGGCGTTCAGCGCGCCGCCGAACCCGGCCTCGGCATCGGCGACGATCGGCGCGAACCAGTCGGTATCGCCGCTCTGCTCCATGGTCTGGATCTGGTCGGCGCGCATGAAGGTGTTGTTGATGCGCCTGACCAGTTCGGGGCCGGAGTTGACCGGATACAGGCTCTGGTCCGGATACATCGCCCCGGCACTGTTGGCGTCGGCGGCGACCTGCCAGCCGGACAGGTAGATGGCCTTGAGGCCGGCCTTGACCTGCTGCATCGCCTGGTTGCCGGTGAGCGCGCCGAGCGTGTTCACATACGGCTCCTCGTGCAGCAGGGTCCACAGCCGCTCGGCCCCGCGGCGGGCGAGGGTGTGCTCGATCCGCACCGAACCCGAGAGCCGGGCCACGTCCTCCATGGTGTAGTCGCGGCGGACGTTGTCGTAGCGACCGAGATCCGCGCGTGTGTGCTCTTCGAAACCTGTCATATCCGTGATCCTCCTCGAACCGGCGGCGTCGCGTTGTTGCGCCGCAGCGTCACGCAACCCTAGGAACGGATCTGGCAGTCAATCCATAAGTATCTGTTTGCAAAAAGGTAAACCTGTCAAAGCCGTAACAGTCACAAACGCGAAACTGTAAAATCCGTAAAGTGTTCGCATCCGCGAAACCGCCGTCCTAGACTGTCTTTCCGACAGGTCGTGGACGCAGGGGTATGGACAGCCTCGAACGCAAGGCGATGCTGGGCCACAAGGTCCGGCGCTTCAGGATGGACACCGGGCTGAGCCAGACCGAAATGGCCGCCCAGATCGGCATTTCGCCGAGCTACCTGAACCTGATCGAGCACAACCAGCGGCCGGTGACGGTGCCGCTGCTGTTCAAGCTGGGCCAGACCTTCGAGATCGACCTGAAGGAGTTCGCCGAGGACGACGACCAGCGCCTGGCCGCCGGGTTGTCGGAGGTGTTCGGCGATACCCTGTTCGAGGGCCAGCGGGTGCCCGACCGCGAGATCCGGGAACTGGTCGCCGCCGCCCCCGCCGCCGCCCAGGGCATGCTCAGCCTCTATCAGGCGTATCGCCAGCTCTGGGAGACCGCTCAGGCGCTGGCCCACCGCGAGGGGGGCGACGGCGGGATCGACACGGCCATGCCGACCGCCCCGGTCGAGGAGGTTCGCGACTTCCTGCAGAGCGAGAACAACCATTTCGACCCTCTGGAACGTCTCGCCGAGGAGATCTGGGAGAGCGCCGGGCTCGACCGGGACGCCCTGTTCGCCGGGCTGCGCGACCATATCGAAGGCGAGCACGCGATCGGCGTGCGGGTCATGCCGGAAGAGGTGATGGGCGACACGCTGCGGCGCTGGGACCACCACCGCCGGCGCATCCTGATCTCCGAGACGCTGCTCGCCTCGGGGCGCGTCTTCAACCTGGCGGTCCAGTTCTTCCTGATTACCCGCCGCGACCTGCTGGACGACCTGGTGGACCGCGCGGGCCTGTCCAGCGACGAGGCGCGCGGGGTGTTGCGGGCGTCGCTGTCGGGCTACTTCGCCGGCGCGTTGATGATGCCCTATGCGCCGTTCCTGAAGGCGGCGAAGGACCTGCGCTACGACATCGAGCTTCTCCGCCGACGGTTCGGCGCCAGCATCGAGCAGGTCTGCCACCGCCTGACCACCCTGCAGAGGCCGGGCGCGCGCGGCGTGCCGTTCTTCTTCCTGCGGGTCGACAACGCCGGCAACATCTCCAAGCGGCTGTCCGGCGGCGGCTACCACTTCGCCCGCTTCGGCGGCACCTGCCCCCGGCTCGCCGTGCATGACGTGTTCCGAACGCCGGGCCAGATCCAGACCCAGGTCGCCAGCCTGCCGGACGACACCACCCTGTTCCTCCTGGCCCGCACGCTGGATGTCAGCGGCGGCGGCCGCGACCCGCTCCTGCCCCGCTACGCCATCGCGCTGGGATGCGAGTGGAAGGAGGCCCGCCACCTGATCTACGCTGACGGGCTCGGCGGCAAGCGGGCACCGGAGTCCGTCCCCGCCGGCGTCAGCTGTCGGGTATGCGAACGCCTGGACTGCAGCCAGCGCGCCCACCCGCCCGTGAACCACCGACTGCGGATCGACGACAACATGCGCCGCAGCCAGCCCTTCGACTTCGTAAGGTAGCGACATGCAGGGATATCTCGAGCACATCGCCGACGCCCTCGGCGACGCGGAACCGGCATCGTTCTCCGTCACCGGCGAGGGCGGGCTGCCCTCGGTCTTCGCCGTCACCGATATGGCGACCGCGACCATCGGCGCCGCCTCGAGCGAGCTCTGCCGGCTGATCGCCCAGGCCTCGGGACATGCGCCGGAGGCGATCGTCGACCGCCGCATGGCCTCGTTCTGGTACGACCTCACCTTCGAGCCGCAGGGCTGGGAGATCCCCGGCATCTGGGACTCCATCGCCGGCGACTATCCGACGAAGGACGGCTGGATCCGGCTGCACACCAACGCGCCGCATCACCGCGCCGCCGCCCAGCGCGTGCTCGGCGACCATGACGACCGGGACGCGATGGCGCCGGCGGTCGCCGCGTGGGGGGCTGCGGCGCTGGAAGCCGCGATCGTCGCCGAGAACGGATGCGCCGCCGAGATGCGGTCGATCGACGCCTGGGCCGAGCACCCCCAGGGCAAGGCCGTGAACGCCGAGCCGCTGATCCACATGGAGTGGGAGCCGGGCTCGCCCGACGGACGCGACGTCCGGTCCGACCGCCCGCTCGCCGGGCTCAAAGTCCTGGACTGCACCCGCGTGCTCGCCGGCCCTGCAGCCGGACGCTTCCTCGCCGGGTTCGGCGCCGACGTACTGCGCGTCGATCCGCCCTGGTGGGAGGAGCCGCTGCTCGAGCCGGACATGACGCTCGGCAAGCGCTGCACCGGGCTGGACCTGAGGGAAGACGCCGACCGCGAGACCTTCGCCCGCCTGCTGTCCGAGGCCGACCTGTTCATCCACGGCTACCGCAGCGACGCGCTGGAGAAGATCGGGTTCGGCCTCGCCCGACGGCGGGAGTTGAACTCCGCGCTGATCGACGTCTCCCTCGACGCCTATGGCTGGAGCGGCCCATGGGCCACCCGCCGGGCCTTCGACAGCCTGATCCAGATGTCGAGCGGCATCGCCCATGCCGGGATGGTGCGGCGGGGGGCCGACAGGCCGGTGCCCCTGCCGGTCCAGGCACTCGACCACGCCACCGGCTACCTGATGGCGATCGCCGCCCTGCGCGGCATCGCGGAGCGACGGAGCAGCGGCCGGGTCCTGCGCGCCCGCGCCTCGCTGGCCCGAACCGCGAAACTGGTCGTCGACAACGATCCATCGGAGCTGGACGGGCCGCTGCGTCCGCGCGGGCGGGACGACCACCACCCCGAGCCGGAGCGGACCGGCCGAGGACCGGCCCTGCGTCTCAAGCCGCCGGTGACGATCCCCGGCTGTCCGATGCGCCACGACCGCCCCGCCACCAACCTGCGGTCCTCGCCGCCGCGGTGGTGACCGGTCTCCGCGGTTGACCTGACGGGGCGAAGGTTAGTTTATGAACAGACCTGACTGATGCCGGTTCTCTCCATGCGCCCGTTCCTGTCCTGCCTGATCCTCGCCCTCGCCCTCCTGCTGGGCCACCCCGCCTCCGCCCAGGTCGTCCCGTCCGCAGCGCCGTCCGGACCGTCCGAAACTTCCGGGCCGACGGCCGCGGCCGACCTGGAGCGGCTGATCGACACGCTGGAGGATCCGGCCCGCCGCGATCAGCTGCTGAGCGATCTGCGTACCCTGCTCGAAGCGCGGAACGCCGACGGTTCCGCAAACGGCACCACCGAGGACGGCCACTCAATCGGCGACCAGATCTCCGACGCGGTGACACAGCACGGTGTGCGGATCCACGCGGTGTTCTCCGAGCTGATCGCCGCGCTGACCGCCATCGAGGACCTGCCCGAATGGGTGAACGAACAGATCACCCGGCCCGAGCGCCAGGTGTTCTGGATCGAGATTGCGACGGTCGGTCTCGGGTTTCCTATTCTGATCGCGCTGCTCGCCCGCTGGATCACCGGGGTCGCGCTCGGCGGCACCATCCGACGCCTGCGCAGCGGCGAGGCGCCGACCATCCAGGCCCGGATCTTCGCCGCGGTCATGCGCACCCTGCTGGAGGCCTTCACCGTGGCCGCCGTCCTCGGCGCCGGTTATGCAGCTCTGGTGATCGTCCCGCGCAGCCCCGAAGCCGAGCGGATTGCCCTGATCGTGATCCAGGCGATCGCCGTCCACACCGGTGTCGGGGTGCTCGCCCGACTGGTGTTCGCCCCCTATGCCCCGCAGCTCCGGCCCCTGACCATCGCCGACGAGATCGCCGCCTACCTCTATGTCTGGGTGATGCGGATCTCCGCCGTCGGCGTGACCGGGTTCCTGATCTCGCGCACCGCCCTGCCGCTGGGCGCCGGCGCGGTCGGCAGCCACGCGCTGGAGATCGCCGCCGCCGCGGTGATGACCGCCATGCTGCTGATCCTGGTGACCCAGATGCGCACGACCGTTCGGACCGCGATCCGCGGCACCGCCGGCGGCGTCATCCGCCGGCGCTTCTCCGATATCTGGAACCTGCTGGCCAGCCTCTACATCCTGGTCGGGTTCGGCATCTACGTCTCCGGTGCCCAGGACGGTTTCCTGTTCCTCCTGCGGGCGACGGCGGTGACCGTCGGCACCGTCGCCGCGGCGATCTTCGTGCAGCACCTGGCGACCCGCACGCTGGACCGGCTGTTCACCGTCGACGAAGAACTGGAGCAGCGGTTCCCCGGCCTGACAAAGCGGGCCGGCCTGTACCGGCCGACCATGAAGAAGGCGATCGACCTGGTGATCTTCGTGCTCGCCGGCGTGGCGATCCTGGAGGGTTGGGACGCCGGCCTGGTCAGTTCGCTCAACACCGAGACCCGGGCCGGGCTTCTGCGCTCCGCCGGGACGATCATCCTGGTACTGATCGTGTGCATCGCCGTATGGGAGCTGACCGCCAGCGGCATCGCCCGCGTGCTCTCCGGCACCAACGCGGACGGCACGGTCCGGGAGGCGAGCAGCCGGACCAAGACCCTTCTGCCGCTGCTGCGCCGGGCGATCCTGGCGGCCCTGGTCGTGTTCGGCGGTCTCATCGTCCTGTCGGAGCTGGGCATCGACATCGCCCCGTTGCTGGCCGGTGCCGGTGTGGTCGGCCTGGCCATCGGCTTCGGCTCCCAGGCGCTGGTCCGCGACGTGATCACCGGCCTGTTCATCCTGATCGAGGATACGGTGTCGGTCGGCGACGTGGTGACGGCGGGCGGCCATACCGGCGTGGTCGAGGACCTGTCGATCCGCACGATCCGGCTGCGCGACGTCGAGGGCTCGGTGCACATCATCCCGTTCGGCGACGTCACGTCGGTGATCAATCTCACCAAGGACTATTCCTTCGCCCTGGTCGACATCGGCGTCGCCTACCGCGAGGATACCGACCACGTCAGTGACGTGATCCGCGCGGTCGCCGAGGAGATGCGGGCGGATCCGGCCTGGAGTCCGGTCGTCCTGGAGCCGATCGAGATCTTCGGCGTCAACGAGCTGGCCGACAGCGCGGTGATCATCCGCACCCGGATCAAGACCCCGCCGGTCAAGCAGTGGGGCGTGAAGCGCGAACTGCTGCGCCGCATCAAGAAGCGCTTCGACGCCGAGGGCATCGAGATCCCGTTCCCGCACACCACGGTCTATTTCGGTGTCGATTCGGCCGGCAAGGCGCCGCCCGCCCATGTCATGCTCCAGGCGGAGGCGACCGCGCGGCAGCTTGACGCTCCCGATGTCCCGGACGCGAGCCGGTAGCGCCGCCGACCGGCGACCTGCTACTCTCCCGCCGCCCGCCGCCACCGCTCCGGCCCATGCGCACGCTCTATCACCTCGCCCTGTCCCCGCAGTCCCGCCTGATCCGCCTGGTCCTCGGCGAGAAGCGCATGGAGGTCCATCTGCGCGCCGAACCGGTCTGGGAACGGCGTGACGAGTTTCTCGCCATCAACCCCGCCGGCGAGGTCCCGGTCCTGGTCGAGGACGACGGCAGCACCGTCGCCGGCTCCCAGGCGATCGCTGAATACCTGGAGGAATGCGACACCGCCGTTCCGCTGCTGCCGGGCGCCACGGTCGACCGGGCGGAGATCCGCCGGCTGGTGGCGTGGTTCGACCGGAAGTTCGACCGCGAGGTCACCGAGCTCCTGGTCGGCGAGAAGGTGATGAAGCGCTTCCTCGGCATCGGCGAACCGTCGAGCGAGGCGATCCGGGCCGGGCATGCCAACCTGCAGATCCATCTCGCCTATATCGCCTGGCTGGCCGAGCGTAGGACCTGGCTGGCCGGCGACCGGTTCTCGCTCGCCGATCTGGCGGCAGCGGCGCACCTGTCCTGCGTCGACTATCTCGGCGACGTGCCCTGGGACTCCGCACCCGAGGCCAAGGAATGGTACGCCCGGGTGAAGTCGCGTCCGGCGTTCCGGTCGCTGCTGGCCGACAGCGTCCCCGGCCTGCGCCCCGCCGGCCATTACGCGGACCTGGATTTCTGAATCCCAGTCGTTAGCGGAGTGCAGGAAAATCCTGGTGCACGATGCTCAAATCCCTATTTTTGATGTGTTCATTTCAGGAAGCCGGGAGACGGGCATGGCGTTGATCGGGCATGTCGATCAGGTTATCGACGGCAAAATTCGCGGATGGGCATTCGACCCGGAAGCGCCTGACGCCGCCGTCGAAGTCGTCCTCAAGGTGGCGGATGACGAAATCGCCCGGACGAACGCGGACATCTTCCGCAAGGACCTTCTCCCCCATGGCATCGGCGACGGCCATCACGGCTTCGAGGCGGCGCTGCCCGGGACCGCGTCACCAAGCCGGATCTCCGCCCGGTTCGCCCGCACCGACAAGCCCATCCCCGGCAGTTTCGCGGAGCAGGTGTCGCCGGCGCGCCGCATGCGAACGCCACGCGCCGAGAACCCGCTGCTCGACCAGCTGCTGGAGGAGGATCCCCTGCCGGCGGACCGCGAGGCCCTGTTGCGTGAGTTCGCCAAGGCCGGCTTCCTGAAGTTCCGCGTGACCGATCCGGACTTCGACAGTCTGGCGAAACAGGCGGTCGAGGAGGTCGACTGGTCGCGCTCGAATGGCATCCGCTTTCAGGACGCCTGGTCGGAGGTCGAGGCCGTGCGGCGCCTGGCGACGCTGCCGGAAGTCATGGACATGCTGGAGTTGCTCTACGGCCGACAGGCGGTACCGTTCCAGACCCTGAGTTTTCGCGTCGGCACCCAGCAGGAGACCCATTCGGACTCCATCCACTTCTCCAGTCAGCCGGCGCGATTCATGTGCGGGGTCTGGATCGCCCTGGAGCCGATCGACCGGGACAACGGCGCCCTTCACTATTATCCGGGGTCCCACCGGTTGCCGATCCTGGACCTGAACGACCTGGGCCTGATCGCCACCCCCGAGGAGATCGACACCAACTATCAGACCTATGTGGAGACGCTGCAGTCGATGATCAGCGCCCATGGTCTCCGCAAGGAAGTCGCCATCATGGACCGCGGCGAGGCGATCATATGGGCCGCCAATCTGTATCACGGCGGCGAGCCGATCCGGGATCCCGGGCGCACGCGCTTCAGCCAGGTCACCCACTATTATTTCGAGGGATGCAGCTACTTCTCGCCACTCACCTCCAACCCCGCCATGAACCAGTTGGTCCGTCCGGAGCGGCGCGACGTCAGGACCGGCGCGTTGATCCCGCACCGTTTCGAGGGGCTCGATGTCGGCCCCGCGTCCATCACCGTCGAGGACGGGACCGCAGGCGATGAGCCCGAAGAGGCCACACAGGAGGCTCCGGAGGCCGGCGCAGAGGACCGTACATCCCTGCTCGGAAAGCTCCGCCGTCGGCTTGGCACGTGAGGCTCGCGTTTCCGGTTTGACCGCCGCCGCGTCAATCCCGCTACCCTGGAGCTGATCAGGACCTCGGAACGGGGCGTGCAGGGAGGTAGCGATGGCAGACGATTTGGTGACCTTCACACTCGAGGACGGGCTGGCCCGGCTCACCCTGAACCGGCCCGAGGCCGGCAACTCGATCACCCCGGATCAGGGCAAGGCGCTGATGCAAGCGGCCGTGCGCTGTTGTTCCGACAGCGCGGTGCGCGCGGTGCTGCTGACCGGCGCCGGCAAGAATTTCTGCGTCGGCGGCGACCTGAAGACCTTCAAGGCGGCGGGACCGGGGGTCGGCGCGCTGATCAAGGAGACGACGGCCTATCTGCACGCCGCCTGCTCGACTCTGGCGCGGATGGACGCGCCGCTGATCATTGCCGTGCAGGGAGCAGCGGCCGGGGCCGGCCTCTCTCTGGCGCTTCTCGGCGACATCGTGTACGCCGCCGAGAGCGCGAAATTCGCGATGGCCTACACGGCGGCGGGCCTGTCGCCCGACGGCGGCTCGACCTTTCTGCTGCCCCGGGTCGTCGGCCTGCGCCGCGCCCAGGAACTGACGCTGACCAACCGGCGTCTTTCGGCCGTAGAGGCGGTCGACTGGGGGATCGCCACCGCGGCGGTTCCGGATGAGCACCTGCTGGCACGGGCCGAGGAGACGGCGCGCGCCCTCGCCGCCGGACCGACGCGCGCCTACGGCCGGGCCCGCCGGCTTCTGATCGACAGCTTCGACACCTCGTTCGAGACCCAGATGGAGAAGGAGGGCGCCGGCATCGCCGCCTCCGCCGTGGAGCCCGACGCCCAGGAAGGCCTCGACGCCTTCCTGAACAAGCGGATCCCGGTGTATCGCGGGACGGCCTGAGCCGGCCCGGTCGGCGCAAAAGGCTCGCTCCACGGGCGGAAGTGTTCGATCATGACGATCGGGGAACGGACCAGCGCTTGAGAGAAGGCCCTTGATACGACCGACGACGAGCGAGGCCGGCGGACCACCCCTGGGAGTCTGTCTGACTGTGTTCGAGCACTGGCTGGCCCTGCGGGCGGACTCGCCGAGGCAGGACAGGATCCCGCTTCGCTCACAGATCGACATGTTGAGCCTGCCGGCGGAGACTCTGCCCTGGTTCTTCATCAATCAGCGCAAGGGCGACCGCTACGTCAACCGGCTCGCGGGGACCGCCATGGTCGAGGGGATCGGCTTCGAGACCAGAGGCCGTTACCTCGACGAAATGATGGCGCCGGAGACCTATCCGTATCGCAAGGTGCTGTTCGACACCGCTCTCGACAAGGGCGTGTGCGTCCACTACCGCGCCACCCTCGCCGCGCCGAACCGCCAACACGTCGGGTTCACCCGGATCCTGTTCCCGGCCGCCTCCGAGACGTCCGGCGCCGCCGATCTGGTGTGTGGGACGATGGTCTTCTTCGGGGAGGCCGCGCTCTCGCCGGACGAGACGGAGCTGCTGAAACAGGGTTTCCGCGGCATCCTCTTCCAGGCGTTCTTCGACGGCAGCCAGTGGCAGGCGCTGGAATGACACCACCGACATGCGCCGGCATCGACGACCCTGCAAGAACGAACTCTTCGGAAGGAGTGGCGCACCCGAGAGGATTCGAACCTCTGACCTCTGCCTTCGGAGGGCAGCGCTCTATCCAGCTGAGCTACGGGTGCGACTCGGGCGGAACCTACTGTCCGGCGACGGATTAGGCAAGCGCAACCTCGCCGCTCCGCGTGATCTTATCCGTACGGAGCGGCGTCGGCACGGGACCGGAGCGGGGGCCGGCGCCACCCCCACGCAGGGGCGGCCTCCACAGTTGCCCGCTTGCCGGCCCAGGGCGGCTGTCGCACTCTTGCGGCCAATCAAGAAACGGGTCTCGTCAACGCACAGGGAAACGCCTCCATGTCCACCGCCGTCGCCGCCGCCCCCGAAGCCACCGACCCCAAAGTCGCCGAAGACCACACCGTCGATGTCCTGGTCGTCGGTTCCGGCGCCGGCGGACTGTCGGCCGCCGTCACGGCCGCCCATCGCGGCCTCGACGTCCTCGTCGTCGAGAAGGAGGCGGTGTTCGGCGGCACCACCGCGCGCTCCGGCGGCTGGCTCTGGATTCCGTGCAACGGCCCCTCCGCCCGCGAAGGCGTGGAGGACAGCCTCGAGGCGGCCCGCACCTACCTGCAGCACGAGGCCGGCAACCATTTCGACCCCGAAAGAGTGGACGCCTTCCTGGAGAACGGCCCCAGGATGGTCGCGTTCTTCGAAGCCGAAACCGAGGTGGACTTCATCACCGGAACCGCCTTCTCTGACTATCACCCGACGGCGCCCGGCGGGGTCGAGGGTGGCCGCTCGATCTGCGCGGCACCGTTCGACGGACGCCGGTTGGGCGACGAGGTGAAGCGGCTGCGCCCGCCGCTGCGCGAGATCACCGTGCTGGGCATGATGATCGGGTCGGGCAAGGAGCTGCTGCATTTCTTCAACGTCACGAAGTCGCTGACCTCCGCCGCCTTCGTTGCGCGCCGGCTGGTCAGCCATTTCTACGACGTCGCCACCCGGGGCCGGTCGATGCGCCTGACCAACGGCAATGCGCTCGCCGGACGGCTGGCGAAATCGGCGTTCGACCGGGGCGTCGCGCTCTGGACCTCGGCGCCCGCCGTGGAGCTTCTGGTCGACCGGGAGGGCGCGGTCACCGGAGCCGTCGTCGAACGCGAGGGCCGTCGCGTCACGATCGCCGCCCGCAAGGGCGTCGTCCTCGGCGCCGGCGGGTTTCCCCAGGACCTGGACCGGCGACGGCGGCTGTTCCCGCATGCGCCGAGCGGCGCGGAACACCATTCGCCGGCGCCGGCGGGCAATACCGGCGACGGCCTGCGCCTGGCAGAGCGGGCGGGTGCGGCGCTGGACGAGAGCCTGCCGAACGCCGCCGCCTGGGTGCCGGTCTCGAAGGTGCCATGGCCGGACGGTTCCACCGGCGTGTTCCCGCACTTCATCGACCGGGCCAAACCGGGCGTGATCGCGGTCGCGCCGGACGGCCGCAGGTTCGTCAACGAGGGAAACTCCTACCACGACTTCGTCCAGGCGCTGGTCAAGGCCTGCGACGGCACGCCGGGAGAGGCCCGCGGCTGGCTGATTATCGACCATCGGGCCATCCGCAAGTACGGCCTCGGCTTCGCCAAGCCCTTCCCGCTGCCGATCGCCCCGTACATCCATTCCGGCTATCTCAAGCGCGGCCGCACACCGGGCGAGCTTGCGGCCGAGATCGGCATCGATCCGAAAGCCCTGGAGGACACAGTCGCCCGGTTCAACGGACCGGCCGCCAGGGGAGAGGATCCGGACTTCGCCAAGGGCTCGACCGCCTACAACCGCTTCCAGGGCGACCCGGAGATCCAGCCGAACCCCTGCGTCCACCCGCTCGACACCCCGCCCTACTACGCCGTCGAGGTCGTGGTCGGGGACCTCGGCACCTTCGCCGGCATCCGAACCGACGCCAATGCCCAGGCCCTCGACGCCTCTGGCGCGCCGATTCCCGGCCTCTATGCCGTCGGCAACGACAACGCCTCGATCATGGGGGGCAACTATCCGGGCGGCGGCATTACCCTCGGGCCGGCGATGACCTTCGGCTACATCGTCGGCAACCGGCTGGCCGAGACGCCCTGACCGGCCCGGGCGCCGTCAGACGATCACCCGGTCCAGCAGTCCCAGCAGTTTGGTCAGGTCGTCGGCCGCGAGCTTGCCGTCGCTCGATTTCGCGGTGTGCTGGCGCCAGACGGCGACCCCGTGGTTCATGGCCGAGATCGACGCCGCGATGTCCCAGAACAGGGTGCTCGAGTCCTTCAGGAACTCGATGAAGGGCCGGGCGTCGCCGCCGCGCACGAACAGGTCCTCATAGCCCTGGTTGTAGACCCTCAGGATCTCCGAACTGTTCTTGAGATGGCGGGCGAAGGCCGTCGCGACGTTCCGGGCCTTGGCCTCCAGTTCCTCGCGTACCGCGCTCTTGACGTAATGCGACGGCGTCGCCGCCTTGGTGTGCAGCCAGTCGGCGAACCCCAGAAGGGTCCGCTGTCCCCGCTTGTACTGGAACTCGTAGTAGGTCACGCCCTTCCAGGAATAGTAGATCTCGCCGGCCTGGTCCGGGTCGATGCGGAAGACCTGGGTGATGGGGGCAAGGTAGGCGAGGTCCTTGCCCTCCCAGAGCTTCATGATGAACTGCTCGGCGGTCTCGGCCGCCTTCGGCGACTTCGGGTCGACCACGCGCGTGGTGATCGGCTTGAACTTGCCCAGGATGTATTTCTTGATCTCCTGGAACTCGGCCTCGGAGATCTCGAAATAGGCGTCCGGTGCCGCGATCCCGTCGGTCTCGAGCCGATCGCGCAGCAGGAACGGGTCGAGCGACGGCAACTCCTCGATCAGCTCGATCAGGCGACGGTCCAGGGCGACCGACCGGCCTTCCTCGTTGATGTTGAAGCCGGTGAGTTCGTACAACGCCTCGGCCCGGCCGCGGGCCACGCTGAGATCAAGGCTGTTGCCGCCGCCGGCGATCGCGTCGATGTCGAACGGAATGTACAGGAAGGTCGCGATATCGCCCTTCTCCACCCGGGCGGTCATATCGAAGGTGATGGTTTTCACTTCGCCGTTCTCGAGAATCTCGGCGGTGCTGCTGAGACCCGCGCCGGTATGCAGAGGCTGGGCGGCGTCCTTCGGCCGTTTGATGAAGATGCAGTCGTTCAGGCCGCGATGGGAGAACAGAAACCTGTCGGCCGCTCCACCGGACGCCGCTTCAAGCTTGTGGGTGATCTCCGCGACGTTGAAGATCCGGCTGGCGCCGGAGGCCAGCGTTTCGCGCAGCGCATGCTGTTCTGCGGCCATGGTTCGGGGTCGCGACCCTATCTTGACGTCTCTGATGCGACGGGGAACCGACAATATTACCGTGGCCCGCCGGACGCAATTGACCGGCGGTTGTACGCGACGGAAGCCAGCGGACGGCCCCTCTCCAGACCCGAAGTTTGGCGGTGCCGCTCGCGTCCGGATCGGTTACACCTGTTGCCTCGGCCGTCCGGTCTTCTGGTCATGCACGACAGTGGGGAGTCGAATTGTCCAGCCACCGCCTCGCCGCATTCGCCCTGTGGCTCGCGTTTCTCGTCGTCGCCAGCCCGGCATCCGCCGAGCCGCCGGCCACCTTCGCGGGCCGGCCGAGCCTGACCTTCGTCTTCGAGACGCGGGCCAATCCGCCGCGCTACCTGGGCGAGGGGACGGCGATCAACTGGGATCGCCCGGGCCTGACCCTGGAACTCCTGAAACGCCTTGGCGAGCGGCTGCGGGTCAACCTGGAATTCCGACGCTACCCGTGGAAGCGCGGGCTCTACCTGGTGGAGACCGGCGAGGTCGACGGCATTTTCCACGCCAGCTACAAGATGGAGCGTGAGAAGATCGGCGTCTATCCGAAGACTCCCGACGGGATGGTCGATCCCGCCAGGGCCGTGTTCGTTCAATCCTATGCGCTTCACGTTCTCAAGGGCTCCGAGGTCACCTGGGACGGCAAGGCGATCGGCGGGCTCGGCAACGCGGCGGTCGGCGCCACGGCCGGTTATTCCGTCATCGCCGACCTGGAGAAGCTCGGGGTTCGGGTCGAGACCGGGCGGGTTCAGGAAATCAACCTGAACAAGCTGGTCGCCGGGCGCATCGCCGCCTATGCCGAGCTTGAGAACATGGCCGCGGCGGCGATCGCGGCGAACCCCGCCGCCTATTCCGATGTCGTGAGGCTGGAACCGCCGCTGATCTCCAAACCCTACTACCTGCTGCTGTCCCACGCCTTCGCCGACCGCGACCCCGCCCTGGCAAGCGCGGTCTTCGACACCATCGCCGAGATCAACGCCGACCCGGCGTTCCAGCGGATCGTCGCCCGCTACGCCGCGGGATCCTGACCGGAATCATGGTGACAGGGGACCAGAAGACGACCGCGGCCGGCCCGGCAGAGGGAACTTCGAGCCGGTCGGCGGTGACCGGGCGGCTGTTCCGGGTGGCGTTCCTGTTCTACCTGCTTGCCGCGGTCATCATAACCAGCGCCCTGATCGCGGAGACCTATCTGTCGGCGCGGTCCGACCTCGATCGCGAGCTGTCGATCTATCAGCGCACGCTGGAACGCACGCTCGCCAACCCGCTGTGGTCGCTCGATCTGGAGGAAGTGGAAAAGATCTCCGCCGGCATGGTCGAACTGCCGGAAATCGTGGGCGTTCGCGTGGCCGACCACAACCGGGCACGCGAACTGGCGCGCGCCGGGGCCGTGCCGGAGCCCCGCGATGCGCCCGACGCCGATGACGACGATGACGGCGATCTCGTCTCCGACCTGATCGGCGGCGAGATCGCCATTTCCTTCCCGGTCTATCACGACCATGCGGTCGGACGGGACAGGGTCGGGTACGCAACGATCTACTCCAGCCACCTGGTCGTCCTGGAGCGGGTCCGCTGGCGGGTCGTTCTGCTGCTGGCGACGGCGGCGCTGAAGACCCTGATCCTGTGGTTCATCTTCGACCGGGTCGGGCGGTCGATCCTGGTCCGGCCGATCACGACGCTCACCGAGGCGACACGGCGGACCGGGTTCGACCGGCTGGAGCCGGTGACCTTCGATGCGAAGACCGCCGCGGCGGCGGACGGAACCGAGATCGAGCTCCTGCGAAACGCCTTCAACGACATGATCGCCCATCTGCGCGAGAGTCGCGATGCGCTCTCGGCCCTGAATGCCGACCTGGAGGCGAGGGTCGCCGACCGCACCCGCGCGCTCGAGGCCCGGTCCTCCGAGGCGGCCGCGGCCACGGCGCGGGTCGAGCAGTCCCGCAGACAGGTGGCGGCCGCGCTCGAGGAAGCCGAGCGCGCGGCGCGGGCCAAGTCCGAGTTCCTGGCCCTGGTCAGCCACGAACTGCGCACGCCCTTGAACTCGGTTCTCGGGTTCTCGGAGCTGATCCAGCGGCAGGCGCAGCTCGGCCGCGATGCGATCGACCCGGGCCAGTTGGACAGCTACGCGGACGCGATCCACGACAGCGGGACCCAGCTCCTCACCCTCATCAACGACATCCTCGACCTGTCGCGCATCGAGGCTGGTCGGATGGAGGTGACGCCTGAGTGGATCGACACCGCCGCCACCACCCGGGCCATCGTCGAGGTGATGCGCGATCCGGCGACGCGGCAACGCCTCTCCCTCGAAAGCCGGCTCGCGGCGGACACGCCGATGCTGAAAGTCGACCCGCGACGCTATCGGCAGATGCTGATGAACCTGCTGTCGAATGCCCTGAAGTACACCGAGGCCGGCGGCGAGATCCGGGTCGATGCCGAGGACCGTGGTGATGGATGGCTGGAGATCGTCGTGTCGGACACGGGGGTCGGGATGCCCGCTTCCGACGTCGCCCGGGCCCTGGAGCCGTTCGGCCGAACCGGCGACCCCACCACGCGGCGCTTCGCCGGCGCCGGCATCGGGCTGCCGCTCGTCGCGCGGATGATGCAGCTTCACGGCGGTCGGCTGGTGATCGAGAGCTCGGTCGGCGAGGGAACCCGGGCGATCCTCCGGTTCCCACCGGCCTGCACTCGACGGTCCTGACTGTCTTTTCTCTATATTCCAGTTACTTCATCATATATCTTAAGCGGTGACATAAACTGGATTCACCGATGGCTCGAGCCACTTCAAACAAGTCGTCCGCGCCCCGTCCGACAAAGGCGAAGAGTGCCGGGAAACCCGCCGGCACCGGGACTACGCGCAAGGCCGGCGCCCCGCCCTCCAAGCAATCGGCTTCCAGGAAGACGGCTCCCAAGCAATCGGCCCCCAAGCAATCGGCGGCGAAAGCGCCGGCCGGAGCGAAGCCCCGGCGGCGCTCCAACGCCGGCGGCCGAAGATCCGGAAGCCGCACTCCGGCGGGTCGGCGGCGGCTGCTGGGCCGGCTGCTTCGGCCAGTCCTGAAATGGGGATTCCTCGCGTCGTTCTGGGGCGCCATCGCCTTGGCCGGGGTACTCGCCTGGCATGCCTATCAGCTCCCCGACATCACCGACCTTGAGCGCTACACCCGACCGGGGTCGGTCCGGATGACCGCCGAGAGCGGGGCGATGTTCGCGTCCTATGGACCGCTGCACGGCGAGCCGGTGTCCGTCGCGCAGATGTCGCCGCACCTGCCCGCCGCCGTCATCGCCATCGAGGACCGGCGGTTCCGAAGCCATTTCGGCATCGATCCGATCGGCCTCGCCCGCGCCATGTGGGTGAACCTGCGCGCCGGCCGCGTGGTTCAGGGCGGCAGCACCCTGACCCAGCAGCTGGCCAAGAACGTGTTCCTGACCCACGACCGCAGCCTGTCGCGGAAGATCCAGGAACTGCTGCTCGCCGTCTGGCTCGAGCAGACCTTCAGCAAGGACGAGATCCTGTCGATCTATCTGAACCGGGTCTATTTCGGCGCCGGCGCCTACGGGGTCGACGCGGCAGCGCGGAAATATTTCGCCCGGACCGCGCGCGACCTGTCGCTCGGTGAGGCGGCGCTGCTCGCCGGCATGCTGAAGGGACCGTCGCGCTACAGCCCGGCCGCCGACGCCGACCGAGCGCTGCGGCGCACGGCCACCGTTCTCCTCGCCATGGCCGAGACCGGTCATATCGACCGCGACACCGCCCGCCGGGTGGCCGCCGCCCCCTACCGCCTGCGCGGCCCGGTGGGGCGCGGTGCCGGCCATCGGTACTATACCGACTGGGTGTACGATCAGGTCCCGAGCTTCGTCGGTACCCGGTCGGACGATCTCGCCGTCTCGACCACGTTGGATCTGCGCCTGCAGACCCTGGCCGAGCAAGCGGTCGCCCGCGGGCTCGCCAAGGGCCGGGCCGAGGGCGCCGGTCAGGCGGCGCTGGTGGCCCTCGACCCACGGTCCGGCGCGGTCCGGGCCATGGTCGGCGGGGCCAGTTTCCGCACCAGCCAGTTCAACCGGGCGGTCCAGGCCCGGCGCCAGCCCGGTTCGCTCTTCAAGCCGGTGGTCTTCCTCGCCGCCCTGGAACAGGGGTGGTCGCCCGACGACCGGATCGACGACGCGCCGGTCGCGATCGACGGCTGGTCGCCGGGCAATTTCGACGGTCGCCATCTCGGCGCGCTCACCCTCACCGACGCGCTCGCCCAGAGCCGCAACGCCGCCACGATCCGCCTGCAGGAGCGGGTCGGTCGCGGCCGGGTGCGCGACGTCGCCAGGCGTCTGGGCGTCGGCGCCTCCCTGACCCCGGGACCGAGCCTGGGCCTGGGCGTGGACGAGATGAGCCCGCTCGACCTGGCCGGGCTCTACGCCAGCTTCGCCAACGGCGGCCGGCCGGTCACGCCCCACGGGATAGAAGCCATCCGGTCCGCGGGCCAGTCGGTCCTGTACCGCCGTGCCGGGTCCGGCCTGCCGGCGCAGGTCTCGGCGCGGGCCGCCGGCCAGCTCACGGCGATGCTGGCCGAGACCGTCACCCGCGGCACCGGGCACCGCGCCGCCCTGGACCGCCCCGTCGCCGGCAAGACAGGGACCAGCCAGAACCACCGCGACGCCTGGTTCGCCGGCTACACGGCGGATCTCGTCGCCGTGGTCTGGATCGGAAACGACGACGGAACGGCGATGGACCGGGTGGCCGGCGGCGGTCTGCCGGCGGAGGTCTTTCGCGATTTCATGACGGCGGCACATGAGGGCCTGCCCCGCCGGGCGCTGATCGGAACGACGTCGAGAAGCCTGGCTGCCCGTCCGACACCCGACTGAGCGGACCTTCCCCGGGCGAACGGACGCGCGGAAAACGGCCCGGCGCTCAGCCTTCAAGACACCCGCGGCAACGGCGGATCAGGCAGCGCGCACCGCGGCGGGGAGCGGGTCGGCCGGCATGCCGGGGAGCGGACCGGTGACGTGCGTCGGCGCGCGCTCGGCCAGCATCTCGCGGATCAGATCCTTGCACTTTCCGCATTGCGGGACGGCACCACAGGCTCTGTAGACCTGACCGACGGTCTCGGCGCCGTCGTCGATGGCCTCGGTCACGGTGCGGGTGTTGAGCGCGTTGCAGACGCAGACATACATCGGCGAGTCCTCAATTTTGAGGTAAGCTCGCGCTCCTGCGACTGATTGTCAATAGCGAGAACGCCGGGGGTGCGCCGGCGCCGTCACGGATCGCCGGGAACCCCGTAGCTCGGGGCCCGGGACGGGTCCAGCGCGCGGGTCACGTAGCTGTCCATCTCCGGCTTCCAGCGCTCCCAGAGCGCGGTTAGCGCACCGATCGGATCGTCAGCGTCGTCGACCCGCAGGTCCGCCACCGGCCACGGTACATCCGCCGCCTGGATCAGCAGTCCGGCCGAGCGGACCGGGCCGGCCTCGCCGCCGGCCGCCTGCCCGGCCCGCAGCGCACGCACCAGCCTCTTGCCGAACGACCGGGCGGCCCGCGCCTCGAACGCATCGACCATGGCGGCAACGACCGCCTCGTCCGCCAGCAGGTTGCCGGCGGCGACGCAGTTCCCGCCTTCCGCGGTGGCGTAGGTGCCCAGGGTCTCCGGTCCGCTGAACGCCGCCGTGCCGCCCGCGCCATCGATGACCGCGACCTGGCGGTAAGCGATATGCGGCGTGGTCTCGATGATCCGATCCAGAACGCTGCGCGCCGGAAGACCGGTCTCCAGCAGCCCCAGCGCGCGTGGTCCGATGCGCGGGTCGGTGATGTTCTGGGTCGCGACCGCGCCGACGCGCGCGCGGGCGAACGCGCAGCGCGCGGCCACCGCCACGGAGGAGGAACTGACGACGATGCCGAAGGCGCCGGTCTCCGCGCAGCGGGCGATCAGGGAGAAGGTCACGGCGGCACTCCGTCGGGTCGCGACACGGGAAGACCGACACGCTATACCGGCCCCGGCACAGGGACAATCCAGCGGGAGGCGGAGCAGATGCGGATCGGGGTGATCGGAGCGGGAGCGGTCGGCGGGTTCATGGCCGGACATCTGGCGCGGGCCGGAACCGAGGTCGCGGTGCTGGCGCGTGGACCGCATCTGGCCGCCATCCGGGAGCGCGGGCTTACCGTCGAGACCCGGGGCGAGCGCTGGACCTCGCGAATTGCAGCCAGCGACCAGGCCGCGGAGCTTGGCGCCGTCGATGTGATCGTGGTCACCGCCAAGGGCCCGGCCCTGCCGGCGATCGCCCAGGCGATCCGACCGATGCTCGGCGCCGAGACCCCGGTCGTCTGCGCGATGAACGGCATTCCCTGGTGGTACGAGTACCGGCGTCCCGGCGGGACCGACGCGCCGATCGAGCGGCTGGACCCCGGCGGCGCGGTCTGGTCCACCATCGGCCCGGCCCGCGCCATCGGCTGCATGATCGACTGCCCCGCGGCCGTGGTCGAACCCGGCCATGTCCGTCATGTGGCGCCGCGTCCGGGTATCTTCACCCTGGGGGAACCGGACGGGTCCGACAGCGAGCGCGTGCGCGCTCTCGCCGGGGTGCTCGAAGCGGCCGGGATGGGGGCGCCGGTGACGACGGAGATCCGCCACGCGATCTGGGCCAAGCTGCTGATCAACGCCTCGCGCTCGCCGCTCGGCGTGCTCACCGGCTCGACCGAGCGCGGGCTGGCGGAGAACCCCGAGACCCTCGCCGTGACCCTGTCGATCATGCGCGAGGCGCAGGCGGTGGCCCGCTCCCACGGCATCGAGGTCACGGTGGACGAAGCCGGTCAGAGCGACCCGACGCAGCGCTCGCTCCATCGCCCATCCATGCTGCAGGACTGGGATCTCGGCCGGCCGATGGAGATCGACGGCATCGTGCGTGTCATACAGGATTTCGGCCGCGTCGCCGGGATCGCGACGCCGACCCTGGACACGGTAGCCGCCCTTCTCGGCGAAAAGGCAAGGGTGGCGGGCATTTAGAGCGCTTCAACCCACTCCCCGAATGAATTTCGGGGAGCGGTGGAGGGATTGGAGAGAAAGAAAGAGCGCCCTCACCGCTTCTGCCGTGCCGCAACGGCGGCAACCGCCCCCAGCCCCAGCCCGGTGCCCATGGCACTGCCGATCGGGATGGCGTAGGCCAGCGTGCCGGTGAGCGTTCCCACCATCACGCCGGCGACCGTGCCCAGCACAGTTCCGGCGATCAGGCAGACGAACACCACCGGCTGGCCGAGCGGCAGGTGGTCCCGTTCAGAACGTGGTCGGGCCATTCGCTTTCTTGTAGGCGGTGACGTGGTCGACGGCCGCGGTGACGCCGCCGGGGGTGTACGGCACGTCGAGGAAGGCCAGAGTCGATTCCACCGCCGCGATCGCCGCGTAGAGCATCGGCGCGTTCATGTCGCCCATGTGCCCGATGCGGAACGCCTTGCCGTTGAGCGCGCCCAGGCCGCCGCCCAGGCCGACCATCATCTCGTCGCGACAGACCTCGCGGATTCGGTTGGCGTCGATGCCGTCGGCCACGCGGATCGCGGTCACCCCGACCGAGCGGTGCTCCGCGACAAGGGCGTTGAGTTCCAGCGCGCCGGCGCCGGCCCACACCTCGACCGCCTTGTGGGTCGCCTGGGCCAGCACCCGATGACGCTCGAAACAGCGCTCCAGCCCCTCCTCGAACAGGGTGCGCAGCCCTTCGCGCAGGCCAAAGATCTGAAGCTGCGGGGAGGTGCCGCAGAAGGTCCGGTAGCCCGGCCCCGACATCCGCGGCGTCCAGTCCCAGTAGCGACGCGGATTGGCGTTCGCCTTGTGAACCGCGACGGCCTTCTCGTTGGCGGCGACGAAGCCGAGACCCGGCGCCATCATCAGCCCCTTCTGCGAGGCGGCGATGGCGACGTCGACCCCCCAGGCGTCCATCTGGAAGTCGACGGTTCCAAGCGAGGCGATGGTGTCGACCATCAGCAGCGCGCCGTGACCGGCCTCGTCCATCTCCCGACGTACCGCCGGCACGTCGCTGGTGATCGAGGTTCCGGTATCGGTGTGCACCAGAAGCACCGCCTTGATCCGGCCTTCCCTGTCCTCGGCCAGCGCCTGGCCGACCGCCTTCGGGTCGAGCGCCTCGCGCCAGCTCCCCGGAACGGTCTGGATCACGATGCCGAGCGCCTCGGCCATATCGGTCCAGCTGCCGGAGAAGTGACCGGTCTCCGGCACCAGCGCGACGTCGCCGGGCTTCAGCGTGTTCACCAGGGCGGCTTCCCAGGCCCCGTGACCGTTGGAGATGTAGGTGAAGATCTCGCCCTCGGTCCTGAAGACCTTGCGCAGCGCCTCGAAGGATTCGACGGCGGCCTCGACGAACTCCGGATCGTTCAGATCGATGGTGTCGCGGTGCATGGCGTTCAGCACGCGCTGGGGCACGTTGGTCGGGCCGGGCGTGTTCAGGAACTTGCGGCCGCGCTTGAGGGCGGTGTTGGGTCGGGCGGACACGGAATCGGGGGCCATTGGCGGGGGGATCCTCCTGGCAGCAGGGCGGTATGTTATTTTTTTGGTTGACACGCGAGAGCACTCAACGCTTCGGACCATAATCCAAACTCGAGGCGCGCTCACGACATTATTGGGCCGTCCCTGCCGGAATCTGCTGGGTGATGCAGTGAATGTTTCCGCCACCGAGCAGGATCTCGCGAGCCGGAAGGCCGACCACTTCCCGCCCCGGCAAGGCGTCGGCGATGATCCGGCAGGCCGCCTCATCGGTCCGCGGGTCGAGCAGCGGCACCAGCACCCGCCCCTCGACCAGGTAGAAGTTGGCATAGGATCCGGCGAGCCGGTCGCCGGCCGCCCGCGGCTTGCCGCCCGGCGCCGGCACCACCCCCGCGGCCTCCTCCCCGGTCATATGGAGCGGGCCCGGCATCGGCAGCTTCACCACCTCGAACGGCGCGCCGTCCCCGTCGCGCGCCGAATCCAGCGCCGCCAGCGCCTCGACCGAGCGGGCATGCTGCGGGTCGTCCGGGTCATCGCACCACGTCAGCATGACAAGGCCCGGGGCCGGCACATGCAGCAGGTTGTCGACATGGCCGGTGGTCTCGTCCTCGAACACGCCGCGCGGCAGCCAGACCACCCGCTCGGCGCCGGTATAGGCCCGCAGCGACGCCTCGCAGGCGTCGCGGCCGAGACCGGCATTGCGACCGGGGCTGAGTACGCACTCCTCGGTGACGAACAGGGTGCCGCGCCCGTCGCTGTGCAGGCCGCCCCCCTCCTGGATCAGCGGCGCCCGGTAGCGCGGCATCCCCTCCGCCGCCGCCACCCGGGCCGCGACCGCGTCGTCGGCCCGCCAGTCGGGATACAGCCCGTGTACCGCACCGCCCCACGCATTGAAGGTCCAGTCCACCGCCCGCCGCCGCCCGGCTTCGTCGACCACGACCGTCGGTCCGACGTCGCGCATCCAGGCGTCGTCGCTCTCCAGTTCGACCAGCCGCACCGTCGACGGCAGGCAGGCGCGGGCCCGCGCGATCCGACGCGGCGAGACGCCGACGGTCAGCGGCTCGGCGGCGACGATCGCCTCGGCGACCGCGGCGAAGGCCCCTTCCGCCGGGCGGGCGTCGTCGCGCCAGGTATCGCCGCGCTCCGGCCACAGCATCCAGGTTCCGGCATGGGGTTCGAACTCGCCGGGCATGCGGAACCCGTCCGCCGCCGGGGTACCCGGCAGCGGGTCTAGTATCGGCTCTACCAGCAACTCTACTGGCCCCATGACACGCGCTCCGCGAACCGCCGCATCAGCAGCGTGTTCACCCGGTTCTGCAGACGCTTGGCCGGCACCGGCTTGGTCAGAAGGATGTCGGCGCCGAGCCGCTGGGCCTCCCTGACCGTGAAGTCGTTGACCGACCCGGCCAGCAGGACCACCGGAATGTCTTCGGGGAGGGTCGTCGAATCCTCGCGGATCCGCTGCAGCAGTTCGAACCCGTCGGTCCCGTCCGGTCCCTCGAGCTGGGCGTCGAGGATCATCAGGTCGGGCGTGATCTCCTCGGCCGCGTAGAGCGCGGCGGCGGCGTTGTGGGCATCCAGCGGCATGGGAAACCCGAGTTCCACGAGGGCACGGACCAGCAGGGCACGGTTGTCGTCGTCCGGTTCGACCACCAGGACCAGCAGGCCATCGTAGTCGAATCGTGCCAGAACACCCTCCATGACCCGCGTCAGCTTGCGCGATTGCGACTGTCCTGTCGGCATTTGGCCCATGGCCCCCTGGGTACTGGTCTGCTAGCGTCCGAGCCGTTCTGCCGAGTCTAGCCGAGTCGCGCGCCGACGCGAAGCCGGTGCAACGACGGGCCACGACAGCGCCACCACGGCCCCACCACGGCGCGAATCCGGAGTTTCCAGCATGGACACAGCCACCCCGACCGCTCTCGAGACCGAGTCCGACCTGCGCGAGATCTACGGCTCGCCCAGTCCGACCGCCGCCAAGAAGCAGCTCACCCACCTGGACAGGCATGCCAGGCGTTTCATCGAACTGTCGCCGTTCCTGGTGATCTCGACTCAAGGGGCCGACGGGCTTGGCGACGTATCGCCGAAGGGCGACGCGCCGGGCTTCGTCGCCGTGCTCGACGACACCACGCTGCTGATTCCCGACCGGCCGGGCAACAACCGGATCGACACCCTGAGCAACCTCACCGAGAACCCGGGCGTCGGGCTGCTGTTTATGATCCCGGGAGTGAACGAGACCCTGCGGATCAACGGCCGGGCGCGGGTGATCGCCGACACGGGGATGCTGACGCGGTTCGAGGTCCGCAACCGGCTTCCGAAGACCGGCATCCTGGTCGAGGTCGACGAGATGTACCTGCACTGCGCCAAGGCGCTGGTCCGCTCCAAACTCTGGGAGGATGACTACAGGGTCGAGCGCAAGGTGCTCCCCTCCCTCGGACAGATGATCGCTGACCAGGTCGAGGGTATCGACGTCGCCGAGGCGGAAAAGCGCATCGAGGACTCCGAGAAGAACAACCTCTACTGACCGGGCTCTACCGACCAAGCTCCACCGACCGGGGCTCCTACCGTCGCCGGGTGCGGCGGTGCCGGCTGGTGAAGGTCGGCGGCTTGCCCGCCACCCAGGCCAGGAACCGGGCGATCTCCGGATGGGCCCGCAGCTTCTCCGGGGTGTCGTAGTCGCGGGCGAGGCTGCGTTCGTCGAGAACGCTGTGGACCTTGCGGTGACAGACCGTATGCATCGCCTCGGCCGCCCGGCCGCCCTCGCTCTTCGGGACCCAGTGGTGCCGGTCGACGCTCGGTCCGGCCACCATCGGCCGGCCGCAGAGCGGGCAGGGGCCGAGGTCGTCGTCCACGCCGCTCAATACCCGAGCCCGGCCTCCGGCCGCTCGTCGGTGAAGGTCACGTTGACCCGGGCGGCGCCGGGGGCGGTGTTGGCGAATTCCGAGGTGAAGGCCGTCTTCTCGTCCGGCAGAAGCTGGTACGACTCGGTGGTGAACAGCCAACTCGCCAGCGTCTGGCCACCCTCGTCCAGAACCGTAGCCCGCAGGGACGGCAGGCTCACCATGCCGTCGCCGGGATTGCGGATCTCGCCGTGCACCACCAGCACCTCGACCGTGCCTTCCTGACGGCGATCGACGTAGACGTTCTGCAGCACCAGATCCTCGCCCGGCACCGGAACCGGCATGCCGATCGTCTCGTACAGCAGGGCGCTGGCCGGCCAGGCGTGGACCAGGGAGGTGCGGCCCGCGAGCAGCCCGGCTGGGATCGCCACGGCGAGGGCGAGCAGGACATAGAGGACGACCGGCCGGCGCTTCCTGTCGGCATCGGCCCCGGTCATCGGGCGGAATCGGGAGACATCGCCGAGCGGGGGCGGATCCATCGCCTCGCCGGCCTCCATCCTGTCCTCGCCGAGCCCCTCCTCCAGCGGCGCGTCCAGATCCGCGTCCTGCTCCGGCGCGAACTCCTCCTCCGTCTCGGGCCGCTTCGGTTTCGGCTTGGCCTTCGGCTTCGGCATCTGATGCCATTTGTGCTCGCAGTTGCTGCACTTGAGCTTGCGCCCCTTGGTGCCGAGCGCCTTGTCGGGCACCTTGAACTTCTGCGCACATTCCGGGCAGGTGACGAGCATTCGCATCCTCGCGGTCGATCCGCGCCAACGTACATTGCCCGGGCGCCAGGCGACAAGAAGCAGCACCGGCGACGCATCCCATCCGACGCCCCGGGTGGCACCGGCGCGGCCGCGCCGCATTTTTGCCGCTGTGGGGCCGCCGGGCGGGTGCTACCGTCCCGCCAATCGTCTCGAACGGGAGGAAAAAGGGACATGACTGAAGTGAAATCCGCCATCGTCACGGGTGCCGGCTCCGGGATCGGCAAGGCGAGCGCCATCGCCCTTCTGAAGGACGGCTGGAGCGTCGCGCTGGCCGGCCGCCGCCAGGATGCGCTGGAGGGTACGAAGGCCGATGCCGGCGCCGACGGCGACCGGGCGCTGGTCGTGCCGACCGACGTGACCGATCCGGCAGCGGTGAAGACGCTGTTCGACAGGACGGTCGAGGCGTTCGGACGTGTCGACTTCATCTTCAACAACGCTGGCATGAACGCGCCCGGCATTCCGCTCGAGGACCTGTCCGACGATCAGTGGCGCGCCGTGGTCGACGTCAACCTGACCGGTTGCTTCTGGGTCATCCGCGAGGCGTTTCGTGTGATGAAGGCGCAGGAGCCGATGGGCGGGCGCATCGTCAACAACGGTTCGATCTCGGCCCATGCGCCGCGCCCCGACAGCATTCCCTACACCGCGACCAAGCATGCGATCTCCGGCCTGACCAAGACCGCGTCGCTGGACGGCCGCCAGTACGACATCGCCGTCGGCCAGATCGACGTCGGCAATGCGGTCACCGAGCTCGCGGCGCGGATGAAGACCGGCGTGAAGCAGGCCAACGGCGAGATCAAGCCGGAGGCGATGATGGACGTGAGCAATGTCGCCAACGCCATCGTCTACATGGCCAGCCTGCCGCCGGAGGCCAACATCCAGACCCTGACGGTGATGGCCACCAAGATGCCGTTCGTCGGCCGCGGCTAGGACACGCACACTCCCTGCTCCGTCACCCCGGTCAGATACCGGAGGTGACGGAGCGACGGCTTCCGGCATGAACGGCGCAGGCTTGACCGGCGGGGGCGATTCGCGCGCCCGTCCGCGGTCGCCCGGGGGCCGCAACGCAAGCGATCCGCCGGAGAACCGCCACATCATGACCCGGTCCGTGGAGAGTGCTACCCAAGAGGCCATGGCCCTCGCCCTTCCGGATCCCGACGATACCGCTTCCCCCGGCCCCGCTGCCGGCCCCGTCTCCGGCCGCTGCCCGGAGACGGCGCTGCATGACATCTTCGGCTTCGCCGAGTTCCGCCCCGGCCAGCGGGCGGTCATCGACAGCATTCTCGCCGGCAAGGACACGGTCGCAGTCATGCCGACAGGCGCCGGAAAGTCGCTCTGCTTTCAGCTCCCGGCGGTGATGGACGGCGGCCTGACCGTCGTCGTCTCGCCGCTGATCGCGCTGATGGAGGACCAGGTCCGTTCGCTGCGCCTGCAGGGCGTGTGCGCCGCCGCCATGCACTCCGGCCAGCCGCCGGGCGCCAACGCCGACACCTGGCGCCTCGCGCGCTCCGGCGAGCTGCGCCTGCTCTACATCGCGCCGGAGCGGCTCGCCCTGGACGGCATTCTCGACGACCTGTCCGACATCGGCGTCACCCGTCTGGTGGTCGACGAAGCCCATTGCATCAGCCAGTGGGGCCACGCCTTCCGGCCGGACTACCTGACGCTCGCCCGCGTGCGCGAGAGGCTCGGGGTTCCGACCGCCGCCTTCACCGCCACCGCCGACGCCGCCACCCGCCGCGACATCGTCGACCGGCTGTGCGGCAGCCAGGGGGAGAGCGGCGAGGCCGAGGTCTTCGTCTTCGGATTCGACCGGCCGAACCTGGACCTTCGGATCGCCGAGAAGCGCAGCCCGGCCAAGCAGCTCCTCGCCTTCCTGGAGGAGCGCCGGGGCGAGAGCGGCATCGTCTACTGCCTGTCGCGCCGCGCGGTCGAGGAGACGGCGGCCAGCCTGAACCGCCACGGCATCGCCGCGGTGCCCTACCACGCCGGGCTCGACCCGGAGGTGCGGTCGGCCAATCAGGACCGGTTCGTGACCGAGGACGGGCTGGTCGTCTGCGCCACGATCGCCTTCGGCATGGGCATCGACAAGCCGGATGTCCGCTTCGTCTTCCACACCGACGTACCCGGCTCGGTCGAGGCCTACTACCAGGAGATCGGCCGCGCCGGCCGCGACGGGCTGCCGGCGACGGTGCAGATGCTGTACGGCCTCGCCGACATCGCCCAGCGCCGCCGCTTCATCGACGAAAGCGGGGCGAGCGAAGATCAGCGACGGATCGAACATCGGCGTCTGAACACCCTGCTCGGCATCTGCGAGACCGCCGGCTGCCGCCGCCAGGCCCTGCTCGCCGCCCTCGGAGAGTCGCTGGCCGAGCCGTGCGGCAACTGCGACACCTGCCGCGAGCCGCCGGAGACCCTGGACGGGCTGATCCCGGCGCAGAAGGTGCTCTCGGCCATCCTGCGCACCGGCCAGCGGTTCGGCGCCGGCCACGTCGTCGATGTCCTGCTCGGCGGCAAGACCGAGGCTGTGCAGCGCCACGGCCACGACGCGCTGCCGACATTCGGCGTCGGCACCGAGTTCGACCGTAACGGCTGGCGCTCGGTGATCCGCCAGCTCGTCGCCTCCGGGATCGTCGCCATCGACACCGCCGGTTATGGCGGCCTCACCGTGGGCGAGGCCGGGCGGGCGGTGCTGAAAGGCGAGGTGGCGGTGACCCTGCGCCGCGACACCGGCAGGCCGGCCAAGGCCGGACGCGGCCGCGAGACCGTGGCGGCCAGCGTCTCGCCGGAGAATGCGGATCTGCTGCGGGCGCTGAAGGAGGAGCGGCGCACCATCGCCCGTGAGCTGTCCCTGCCGGCCTACACGGTGCTGCACGACCGCTCGCTGATCGAGCTGGCCGAGCGCCGACCGGCCTCGCTCGACGCGTTCGCCGGCATCCACGGCGTCGGTCAGGCCAAGCTGGAGAAGTTCGGCGAGAGATTCCTCGCCGTGATCCGGAACGCCCCCGTAGACTCGGGGGCATGACACCCGCCCGCAGACAGGCCCCCTTCGCTTCCCCCGATATCGAGCTGCGCCGGGATCCGGACGGAACCATCCACCTGCGTTCTCGCGTCGACGCCGCACCGCATCCCGACACCCTCATCGACCATCTCGACCGTTGGGCCGTCGAGACGCCGGACCGCAGTCTGGTCGCCGAACGGTCGGGAGACGGTTGGCGCGCGGTCGGTTTCGCCGAGGCGGCGGAGAAGAGTCGAGGCATCGCCGCCGCCCTGCTCGACCGCCGCGTGCCGTCGGTCATGGTGCTGTCGGAGAACTCGGTCGACCAGGCGCTGCTGATGCTCGGAGCGTTCCGGGCCGGGGTGCCGTTCTGCCCGGTCTCGTCCGCCTACGCGCTGCTGTCGCGGGATTTCGACAAGCTGCGGCGGATCGTTGGAACCGTGCGCCCCGGTCTGGTCCTGGCGGAGGGGCTCGAACGCTTCGAACGGGCGCGGGCGGCGGTCGATTTCGGCGGAGCCGAATTCGTCGCCAACATAAACAACCTCGCCGTCACCAGGCACGCCACGCTGCCGCGGGTCGACACCGACGCGACGGCCAAGATCCTGTTCACCTCCGGCTCGACCGGGGTGCCGAAGGGGGTGATCAACACCCACCGGATGCTGGCGTCTAATCAGGCCGCCCTCGGTCAGGTCTGGACCTGCCTGCGGGACCGTCCGCCGGTCATGCTCGACTGGCTGCCCTGGAGCCACACCTTCGGCGGCAACCAGAACCTCGGCCTCGCGATCAGCTACGGCGGGACCCTCCTAATCGACGACGGCCGACCGACACCGGACCGGATCGCCCGCACGGTGGAGAATCTGGGCCACGTCGCGCCGACCCTGCACTTCAACGTGCCGCGCGGCCTCGACATGCTACTGCCCTACCTGGAAGCGGATCCGGCGCTGCGGGACCGGTTCTTCGCCGAGCTCGAGTTCGTATTCTACGCCGGCGCCACCCTGCCGCAGTCGCTATGGCAACGGGTGGAGGCGCTTGGCCTGGCGGCAACCGGCGAACTGCCGATCCTCACCACCTGCTACGGTACGACGGAGACGGCGCCGATGGCGCTCGCCGCCCATCTGCCGCTGGAGCGCGCCGGCGTGGTCGGGGTACCGGTCCCGGGGGTCGAGGCCAAGCTGGTGCCGACCGGCGACAAGCTGCAGATCGCGCTCCGCGGTCCGAACATCACGCCAGGCTACGCCGGGCGCGAGGATCTGACCGTCGATGCCTTCGATGCCGACGGCTACTTCGTCAGCGGCGACGCGGTCCGCCTGGCCGATCCGGACGACCCCAATGCCGGCATCGTGTTCGACGGGCGCATCGCCGAGGACTTCAAGCTGTCGACCGGCACCTGGGTCAGCGTCGGCGCCCTGCGGGTGGCGGTGATCGCCGCCTGCGGCAAGGCGGTGAGCGATGTCGTCATCGCCGGCCTTGACCGCGACGCGATCGGCCTGCTGATCTTCGCCAATGCCGGCGCGACGGCGGAAGCCATCCGTGACGGCCTCGCCCGCCACAATGCCGCCAATCCCGGCTCCAGCACGCGCATCGCCCGCGCCCTGATCCTGGACACGCCGCCGGATGTGGATTCCGGCGAGATCACCGACAAGGGATATCTCAACCAGCGCCGCATCCTGGAGCGCCGGGCGGACCGGGTGGCGCAACTCTTCGCGGAGCCGGCGGGGCCGGGCGTGATCGTGCCCTGACCCGCGTCAGAGTTCGTGGACCATGGGGGACTGGTCGTAGAAGTCGGGATTCGAGCCGACATAGCTCTTGAACGACCCGGACGAGTCGTGCCCGATCATCGCCACGGAGTGGGTCTCGACGGGATCCCCGGCACCGGCCCGGCCGTAGACCGGAACGTCGCGCTTGCCCGGGTGAAGCCCCATGGAGTCGGCCGTCGCGCGCCACGCGTCATGGATCTCGCGGACCTTATCCGGTCCCAGCAGGGCGACATGCTGGTCGCTGACGTCCAGGTAGTTGCCAACAACCTCGTTCGGCAGACCGTCGCTCAGCACGTAGTTCTGCGGCGCCTGGAAGGCCGGGCGGAACACGTCGGCCTCGAAATCCGCCTTGTACCGTCCTCTGCGCCAATCGGTGATGCGCCCCGACCCGTCCCCGGCAACATCGTAGAGACCGTCGAAGATCTCGCCGAACCGGTCCGCCGCGCCGCCCTGGCCGATCGATCGCAACATGGTCTGGTAGTTGTTCTTCGCGGCGACCCGGTTCTCGTCCGGCATTCCCGGCCGCGACAGGATCATGTGACCGAACATGTAGAGATCGGACGCCGGCACCAGATGGCGCAGATGCAGTTCGCCGCGCCTGAACCTCTCCTCGCCGGCGCCGACGAATTTGACCGCGTTGACAACATGCTCCGGCGTGATCGCCACGCCCTCGTACTCAGCCTGGGTTCCCGCCAGGACCGCCACGAGCGTCTCGTCCGAGATGTTCGGCCGGCGATAATGCGCCTTCTTGGTCCGCGCGTAGCTCTCGGCGCTCGCCGCCCGTTGGATGACGGGCGAGACCGGCGCAGAGCCGGCAGCGGGGCGGGCGGGGTGCGGCGTTCTGGCCAGTCCGGCGACCGGCCGTCCGGCGGCACGCTGTTCGTGCGCCAGCGGCGCCCGACCGGCGGAGGGGTCCATCGGCCCGGGCTTCGCTTGCGCCGCCGCACCCGGTCGCACCGCTCGGGCCTCGTGCGGCAACAGTGGGCGCGACGACCCGACCGGCATGGATGCCCACATGGGCTGGTACGCCGCGCCGCGCTCGCCGGCCTGCCGCCGCTCGTGGGGCAGCAGCGGGCGCGTCGCGTCCACCGGCCCGGCGGTTCTCGGCTGCGCCGCCTGCACCCCGCCGACCTGGCGGAGTTCGTGCGGCAACAACGCCCGTCGCGGCGTCACCCGACCGGTCCCCGCCCCCGGACCACGCGGTGCATGTCGCCCGGCGACACGACGCCGGCGCGCGGCCCGACCTCGATCCCGGCGGAGCGCATGACGTCGCGGGCAAACACGCCGCAATCGGCGCCGGTCAGGCTGAACATCGGCGGTCGGCTTCGATATTCCGCGATCTTCGCCATCGCACTGTGCGCCTGGACCGCGTCGACCTCGAAGCTGCGGGTACGGACGCCGGGCTTGGCGAAGGCGCCGGCGTCGCTGTGGACCTGGCCGGGCACGCCCCGGCGCAGCACGCCGACGTCGCGGCGCAGATCGATCCGCTCTCGGCCCGCCGGCGAGAAGCCGACGGTATGCGCCTGGCCGCCCGGCCCCTGGATCGACACGAAACTGTGCCCCGCCGCCTCCTGCGGCAGGCCGGGCGCGGTGTGCATGTAGGTGCCGACGGTGATGGTGTATCCGCCTACCGCGGGCTGCACCGCAACGGCCCGGCCGGCGGGCTGGGCCGCGGAAGCAGGAATGGCGGGTTGCACCGCCGGCGCGCGGGTGGCGGGGACCGCCGAGCCGCCGATCGGGGCGGCCGGCCGATCGCGACCGTGCGCCCGGACCTCATGAGCCAGCAGCGGCCGGCCCGGCGGCGTGCTGCGCCCCGCCGGCATCCGGTCTCAGCCGGTGTGAGGCGGCACGCCCGGCGCCGGCACGCCGGTGGTCATGCGCTGCTCGTGCGGCAGCATGCCGCGACCGCCGTTCGGTGCTTCCGGCGCGATGCCGAAGGGCTGAACCGCCAGGGGCCGGAAACCGCGCGCTGCTCGTGCGGCAGCATCGCCCGAGGCGCCTGAGCGCCAGCGCCGGCCGCCTGGGGCTGGGCCGCGCCACCGAGCTGTCGCATCTCGTGAGGCAGCAGAGCCCTGGGAAAGTTGCTCATCGCACCCTCCGATGAACATGTTGCGCTCCCCCATAGATAGCGCGAAACGCCGGCGGCGCCAATCTTCCCTATTGCGGCGCGGGCCCTCTATCGCGGCGCGGGTCCGCAGAACCGGGACAGGGTCGCCGGCCCGGCCTCCTCGCCCGAGGGCAGGGGCGCCGAGGGATCGCGGGTCCAGGCGGCGATGTCGGCCGTCACCATGCCGCCGCCGAGATCGCGGAACAGCATGTGGTAGCCGTCAGCATAGAGCGCCACGCGCCGACGCCCGGCCGGGACCCGGTCGAGCATGGCGCAGGTGGGGCGCCGCGGCACCAGTTCGTCGCGGCGCCCGTACAGCACCAGGACCGGGCGCGACAGCTCCGGCGCCACCCGCTGCGCGGCGTCCATCAGCGCGACGAGGCCGTGCACCGTGTCGACCCTCGGCCGCTTGATGAACAGCGGGTCGCGGGCGAGCGCACGCAGCATCTCCAGATTGTCGCTCGGCCGGATCCGCAGGCCGCGCGGCTCCAGCGGCAGCCATGGCACGCTGTGGGCCAGGATGTCGAGGCCGAGGGACTGGACCAGCGGCATCCAGTCCCGGCCCCACACCGCCGGGGCCGAGAGCACCGCGCCGGCAGCCTCGGTGTCGGTCTCGGCCAGGGCCAGCATGGCCACCGCCCCGCCCATGCTTTCGCCGAGCAGGTAGACCGGTACGCCGGGCGTGTCGGCGCGGACCAGCCGGACCAGCGCCTCGGCGTCGCGGGCCATCCGCGCATGGCCGTGCCAGTCTCCCGCGCCCGGCGCCTCGCCGAACCCACGCTGATCGGGGGCGAAGACCGTCGTTCCCGCCGCCGCCAGATCCGGGCCGAGCTCCGCGAAGGCATTGGAATAGTCACCGAAACCGTGCAGAGCGACCACGGCGGCCAAGGGCCTGCCCGTCGCCCGCCAGATCCGCAGCGGCAGACGGACCCCGTCATCCATCCGCGCGAACGGCCGCAGCTCCAGGCCGGGCGCACCGGGGTCGTCGCCGGGCGGGGCGATCTGTGGCGCGCAGGCGGCCAGCAGGGCGAGAGCGAAAAGGGCGAGGAAGCGGCGCGCCGCCGTCATGGACACATCCAGCGTGAGCGAATCCTTGCGGGGACAGCGGTCGTGCGTATCATCCGTCGGTGATGCGAACAAGCGCGACAGCGCGGAGGACCGGGCCATGACAACGGCGAACACCGATGCGTTCGAGACGATCGAAGTGACGGGACACCGGGTCGCGTGCGACGGCGGCGGCGGCCCGCTCGGCCACCCCAGGGTCTTCCTCGAGATCCCCGAGGACGAGCACAAGGTGGTGTGTCCCTACTGCTCGCGGACCTACGTGATGGTCGACGCCGCGGACGAGCACGCCGCCTGACCGGTCGTCCCGGGGCCGTCTCGGCCCTTCCTGATGCTGGCCGGATCCTGGCCGGATCCTGGCGCCTAATCCAGTACCCTGGGCCAGTTGGCGTCGCCGGCTCTGACATTGCCGGGGATATCCTCCGCCCAGGTCTTCTGGACGCTGGCGTTGTAGTTCAGATACAGCTTGCCGTCGTGGATACGCCAGTGCTTCGGGTCGCCCTTGGCCGTGTAGCCCTGGGACACCGCCCAGGCGCAGTATCCGCCGTATTGCGGCGCGTACCGCTCGGGAGCGGCGGCGAAGGCGTCGCGGTTCCCGGCCGACGCGAAGCGCCACGTGGCGCCGTTGTACTCCACCTCGAACTCGGCGCTCCCCTCCACCGGCCGGCCGTCGGTGAAGTAGGATACCGGATCGTATCCGTTCACCGCCAGGCTCGACAGGAATCCGGTGTAGACCGGGTCCTCGGCGGCGTGGGCGGTGCGTGACACCGGAACCGCCATCAGCGTGGCGACGATGACAACGGCGACGACGGCGACGATACGGGGAAGTCTGCTCAACGCGGGGAAACCAGCCATGACCCTGTCCCGGATTATTGGTTAACGGTTTGCTTGGGATCTCATATGAGCCAGCGCCGCCAGCGAGTCACCATCCGCGAAGACCACGCTTTTTCAAGCCTGCGTGAACCGGAACCGTAAGAAGCGCTTCATTTTCGCCCCTGGCTCATCCATCGTCGGGTCATGAAACCGTTTTTACTCGCATTGGTGATGCTCGCTCTCCTCGTTCCATCCGGCGCCGCGCGAGCCGGCGGGCTGCAGCTGGACCCGGGCTCCGACGCGCTGCCGCTGATCCGGCATATCGGTATCGAGGACAGTGGGATCGAGCGCGACCCGGTGCTGCGGCACGTGCTCGAACGGTTTCTCGGCGACGCCCGGGACAACCTCCTGGTGCCGAACGGCCGCACGGTCGAGACGGTGCTGGCCGCCTTGGCCAGGCCGGCGCCGGTACCGCCGCAGTTCATCGCCAACAGATCGATGATGGCGTTCTGGGGATGCAGGGCCCCGGACTGCGGGCTGAAAGCGGCCGTCGTCCTTGATCTTCGCGAGAACGCCGCGTGCGTGATCCTGCATCGTACCGACCTCGACCCGGCGGAAGTAGTCGCCCCCGCCGCCGCGGATGCCCGACCCGCGACGGCGACCTTCCACGCCCAGATGCTCGTCAGCGGCGACGGCCGGAACCGCCGTTGGGTGCTCGACGAATGCCGCCGTGAACTGGTGTACGCGAGCCAGCGGGCTCGGCCTCAGGGCTACTGGCTGGAACGGGGCGACGTGGTGCTGCGGTCTGGACCAACCTTCCGTGCCGACCCGGGTCCTCCGAAACCTCTCGACCTCTGGGACGGCAGCGACCTCAACCAGTAGACACAGGAGATCGCAGACGATGCCCCTTCGCGCCGCCTTTCTGATCGTCGCGCTTCTGCTGCCGCTTCACACGGCACCGGCAAGAGGCGACGCACCGTTCCCGGTCGGCCTGCTCGACGCCCTCGCGGGGCGCTCGTCGAATGACGCGGCGTGGGACCCGGCGTTCGAGTACACGCTCAAGCGCTTCTTCCCGCCCGACGTGCTGTCCGACTATCTCGTCACGCCCGCGCCGGTGTCCTTCGTCCTTAAGGAGGTCATCGCCCTCCCCAGCCGGATCCCCGTCCAGCTCGCGGCCCGGCAGCGGTTTCTTGTCCTCCACGGCTGCCGCCCGCATGCGTGCATCGACCTGAGGGGGATGATCGTGATCGATCTGGCAACCGGATCGATCTGCACCGCTCTGTATCAGTTCGAGACGGATCCGTACCGTTGGGACGGTAACGAGGCGCGGGCCGCCGACAAGCCGACCAGCACGGTCGGCGCGGAGATCTTCGTTCCGGCCCTGTCGGAGTCGACGCGGGCATTGATCGAGACCTGCGCCGCCAGATTCGCGCTTACGACCCAGCGGCTCGTGCCGAACGGATTCTGGATAGAACGAGGGGACATCCGCGCGCGGGTCGCGCCGGACTTCCGGAGCGACCCGGAAATGGCCGGCAGGTTCCGTGTCTGGGACGGGCGCTCCCAGCCGTATTGACGGCCGTCACCTGATAGCCTTCTCGAGATGGTCGGCTTCGATCCGGCGTCGCCGTCCGTCGGCGTCGCCGAAGTTCCTGAGTTCCCGGACCGCCGCCTCCCAGTTGCGTCGTGTCATGTGGTCCCAGAACCTCGGGGTGCGGGCGGCAAGGTTCGGCCCGTACTGCCAGGCAACGGATGCGAGGACCGTCTGAGCCGGCTCCGGCAGGTCCTCGAAGCGGTTCGGGCCCGTCCGCAGATCGGTATCGTAGTTCCGCCTCAAGGGCCCCACGATCTCGATGCGGCCCAAAGCGTTGAGACGGTCCGCCTCCTGCCGGTCGATCGTCAATTTCTTATTCTCGTTCGCCTTCTCATAACCCGCGAGCAGCTGCGCCGCAGCGACGCCTTTCCTGCCGAGGAATGGACGCAGCAGGTCGAGGGTTTCCGGCCGAAGGCCTGCCCTCCGAAGGTCGCTCTCGCTCCAATGCCCCAGGTCGATTCCCATGGCAATCGTCACCCCGGCATTCGGCCTGCCGGGAATGACATAGGCGTCGAGCCGCATCTCCTCCCGCTTCTCGATGAAACCCCAGTCGATCCGATCGGCCATGGCGCGCTCCTTGGTTCGGGCGCAGCCTGAACGGTCGTCATTTGATTGTCAATTTCCTATTGTAAATTCCTATTTCAATCCCGCGCCCCTGCCTATCCGTACGGCCGCACCATCAGCCGCTGCGGGCCACGGAAGCTGATCGTCCGCACCCAGTCCTCGTCGAAACCCTCGCCGAGGCGCATGTCCGGAAAGCGCCGTGTCAGGGTCTCGAGCACGATCTTCAACTGCAGCCGGGCGAGCTGGGCGCCGATGCAGGTGTGAATGCCGACCCCAAACGAGAGGTGGTTGCGGGCGTTGCGCCTCTCCAGGTCGATGACGTCCGGATCGGCGAATACGGCCTCGTCGCGGTTGGCCGAGGCGAGGGCCAGCAGCAGGTCGCCGCCCTCGGGTATCGTGACCCCGGCGATCTCCACCTCCCGCTTCGCCACCCGGCGCCAGTTCACGACGCTGGTGGCGAAGCGCAGCCCCTCCTCCACCGCGTTCAGCACCAGGGCCGGCTCGGCGCAGAGCCTCTCCCAGGCGTCGCGCTGGCGCAGAAGGGCACGCACGATGTTGGTCGAGGCGTTCGTGGTGGTCTCGTGACCGGCCAGCAGGATCCCGAACACCAGGCAATAGACCTCGTTCAGGGTCAGCACCGCGTCGTCACCGTTGCGGATCCGCAACAATGCACTCGGGTAGTCGTCCCGCGGATCGCTGACCCGGGCGTCGACCAGCGCCTTGCAGTAGTTCCAATAGTCCAGCATCTCCCCGGCGGCGTCGATCTGCTCGCCGTCGGACAGCCGTCCCCAGGTCAACAGCAGCCGGTTGTCGGCCCAGCGCTTGATGTTCGCCGTGTCGACATCGGGAATACCCATCAGCAGAAAGATCACCCGCGCCGGAAGCTCGTAGGTCATGACCCGGACCAGATCCGTCTCCGCCTGCCCCTCCAGCCGATCGGCGTACTCCTCGACCAGCGCCCGCACCGCGTCCTGGTAGGACATGAAGCGGCGGGAGTTGAGGAACTGCTTGGCGACGTCGCGGATCCGGCCGTGCACCGGCGGATCCGAATTGACCTGCACCGGCTGAACGGTGAACCCGCCGCCGCGCAACAGATCGACCGCCTCCGGCGGCAGTGCCTTCACCGGTGTCAGCGCGTTGGCGGCCGAGAAACGATCCGGATCACGCAGGATCGCGCGGACGTCGTCGTAGCGGGTCACCACCCAGTAGCCGATCTCCGGGGCGTAGAACACCGGCTCCTGCGCCCGCGCGCGGCGGTACAGCGCGTCCATGCCCTCCTGCTCGAAGGCGCGGAATGCGGCTCCGATCGTGGAAACCGGCGGTGGCGGGGCGACGGTCCGCGCCTCGGCGACGATCTTGGTCATGGCGTTCCTCCCGATCCGCCGGTGGGTCGATCCACCGGTTGGCCGATCCACCGGTTGGCCGTTCCACCGGTTGGCCGATCCACCGACTGGCAGAATTGTTGTTTTGACAACAATGCTGCGTCTGCCTTGTTGTTTCGTCAACGACAAACCGCTATCCACGCCGGGACGGCCGGGCGGCGTCCGGCCGGATACGCGGTGTGAAGAGGCGAAGAATGTCCGACCGGCCGACGGGGCCCGGCCCCACCCTCGACCTCGGCGAGGCGCCGACCGTCCTGCTGATCTTCGCCGCCAACCGTTTCACCCGGATCTGGTCGCGCTATCTGCAGCGCCACTACGGACTGGCGGCCATCGAGTGGCGGATGATGGTGATGCTCACAGCCGAGCCCAACATCCCGGTCACCCGCGCCAGTACGGTGATCGACATCGACAAGGCCTCCGTCAGCCGGGCGCTGGCCCGCCTGGAGGCCAAGGGCATGGCCGAGGCCGACGTGCCGCAGGCGTATCGCCGGCGCCGGCTGTGGCGGCTCACCGCCGACGGTGCGGCGCTGCACGACGAGATCCTGGCCATCGCGCTGCGCCGCCAGGCGCGCATCCTGGACGGGCTGGACGACGACGTCGTCCGGCAGTTGAGCGGATCGCTGCGGACCGTGCTGGACAATCTCGCCGACCTCGAGGTCGAGGATCCCTGAACACCGCCACCGCCCGACCCAGGGACGCCGCGACACGGCGGCGGGGCCGGGACCTGTGGCCTGCCACCCCGCCCTCGGCTAAAGTCGCCGACAGCTCCACCAGCCGCGGAAAGCCCCATGGCCGAGACCGATCCCGACATCCCGCCGCCGGCCGAGCCCGGTCAGAGCCACCTCTTCCTGGTCGACGGCTCGGGCTACATCTTCCGCGCCTATCACGCCCTGCCGCCGATGACCCGGCCGGACGGCACCCCGGTCAACGCCGTCTTCGGCTTCTCCAACATGCTGGTCCGGCTGATCGACGATCTGGAAGCCGACCACATGGCGGTGATCTTCGACGCCGCCCGCGTCAGCTTCCGCAACGAGATCTACCCCGACTACAAGGCCCAGCGCCCCGACGCGCCGGAGGATCTGGTCCCGCAGTTCCCGCTGATCCGCGAGGCCACGCGCGCCTTCAACGCCCCCTGCATCGAGATGGACGGCTTCGAGGCCGACGACATCATCGCGACCTATGCCCGCCAGGCGAGGGAAAAAGGCTGGCGCGTCACCGTCGTCTCCTCCGACAAGGACCTGATGCAGCTGGTTCGCGACGGCGTCGACATGTTCGATCCGATGAAGAACGTCGCGATCGGGCCGGAGCAGGTGGTCGACAAGTTCGGCGTCGGTCCGGACAAGGTCGTGGACGTCCAGGCCCTGGCCGGCGACAGCGTCGACAACGTGCCCGGCGTGCCCGGCATCGGCATCAAGACGGCCGCCCAGCTGATCGGCGAGTTCGGCGACCTCGAAACCCTGCTGGCGGGCGCGGAGACGATCAAACAGCCGAAACGGCGTCAGAACCTGATCGAGCACGCCGAGCTGGCCCGGATCTCCAAACAGCTCGTCACCCTGAAGGACGACGTCGACGTCCCGGAAACCCTGGCCGAGCTGGCGGTCAAGGCGATCGACCACGACAAGCTGCTGGCTTTCCTGCGCGAGCAGAACTTCAAGCGCCTGATCGCCCGCTTCGAGAGCGAGGCCGGTCAGGCCAAGGGCGACAACCCGGCCGAGACGGCGGTGGCCGCGCCCACCGGCGAGGCCGCCGGCTACGAACTGGTGACGACCATGGAGGCCCTGGCCGGTTGGATCGCCGCCGCCGAAGCCCAGGGCGTGGTGGCGTTCGACACCGAAACGACCTCGCTGAACGCCATGCGGGCCGAACTGGTCGGCGTATCCCTGGCGCTGTCGCCCGGCCGCGCCTGCTACGTTCCGCTGCGCCATGTCGGCGCCCAGGCCCAGGGCGAGCTGCTCGGTGCTCCCGGAGCCGACGCGCCCGAACAGGTGCCGTTCGACGACGCCATGGCCGCCCTGAAACGGCTGTTCGAGAGCCCGGCCGTCCTGAAGGTCGCCCACAACGCCAAGTACGACTGCCTCGTTCTCAGCCGGCCGACCAATGGCGGCATCGCCGTCGCACCGCTCGACGACACCATGTGCGCCTCCTACGTGCTGGAGGGCGGGCTGCACGGCCATGGGCTCGACGAGCTGTCGCTGCTCCATTTCGAGCACCGCAACATCAAGTTCGAGGAGGTCTGCGGCAAGGGCAAGAACCAGATCTCCTTCGCCGAGGTCGGACTGGAGAAGGCGCGCGACTACGCCGCCGAGGACGCCGACATGACCTGGCGCCTGCACCAGGTTCTGCGTCCGCGGCTGGTCGACGAGCATATGGCCACGGTCTACGAGACCCTGGAGCGGCCGCTGATTCCGGTCCTGGTCGACATGGAACGCAACGGCATCAAGGTGGATCCGCGCATCCTCAACGACATGTCGGCGGATTTCGCCAAGCGCATGGCCGAGCGGGAGGGCGAGATCCACGCGCTCGCCGGCGAGACGTTCAACGTCGCCTCGCCCAAACAGCTCGGCGAGATCCTGTTCGACAAGATGGGGCTGTCCGGCGGCAAGAAGGGCAAGACCGGGGCCTACGGCACCGGCGCCGACGTGCTGGAGGGGCTGGCGGCCCAGGGGGTTGAGTTGGCCGAGAAGGTGCTGGACTACCGCCAGATCTCGAAGCTGAAATCGACCTACACCGACTCCCTCGTCGACGACATCAATCCGGAAACGAAACGGGTTCACACCTCGTATTCCATGACCGGGGCGGCCACCGGGCGGCTGTCGTCGAACGACCCGAACCTGCAGAACATCCCGATCCGAACCGAGGAGGGGCGCAAGATCCGCACCGCCTTCGTCGCCGAGCCCGGCAATCTGCTGCTCTCGGTCGACTACTCCCAGATCGAGCTGCGGCTGGTCGCCGACATCGCCGGGCTGGAGACCATGCGCGCCGCCTTCCGCGACGGTATCGACATCCACGCCCAGACCGCGTCGGAGGTCTTCGGCGTGCCGCTGGCGGAGATGACGCCGGAGATCCGGCGCAAGGCCAAGGCGATCAATTTCGGTATCATCTACGGAATCTCGGGCTTCGGCCTGGCGCGCCAGCTCGGCACCCCCCAGGGCGAGGCGCAGAACTACATCAACGCCTATTTCGAACGCTTCCCCGGCATCCGCGACTACATGGACGAGATGAAGAAGCGGGCCCACGAGACCGGGTTCGTCGAGACCCGGTTCGGGCGCAAGGTCCACATCAAGGCGGTGCGCGAGAAGAACCCGGCGATGCGGAATTTCGGCGAGCGCGCGGCGATCAACGCGCCGATCCAGGGAACCGCCGCCGACATCATCAAACGCGCCATGGTCCGCCTGCCGGCGGCGCTGCAGCGCGCCAACTCCAAGGCCCGCATGCTGCTGCAGGTCCATGACGAGCTGCTGTTCGAAGTGCCCGAAGCGGAGGTGGAGGCGACCGCGGCGCTGGTCCGCGAGGTGATGGAAGGGGCGGCCGCCCCGGTCCTGAACCTGTCCGTGCCGCTCGTCGCCGACGCCGGCTGGGGCGAGAGCTGGGCGACGGCTCACTGAAGAGACGGCACACTGAGGACGCGACGATGACGCTCGACACCGTTCCGGCCGATCCGGCCTTCTTCGGCGCCCGAACCGACCTGCCGCTCGAGGATGCCCGCGTGGTCCTGTTCGGCGCGCCCCACGGCACGCCGTATCCCGGCTTCAGCAACGCGGCGCTGGCCGGCACCGCCGACACCCTGCGCCGGGCGCTGACACACGATGCCGGCTGGACCCACCACTGGGACTTCGATCTCGGCCGGCCGTTCGACGAAGAGGGCAGCCTGCGGTTTCTCGACGCCGGTAACCTGAAGACCTCTCCGCTGGACGGCACGGGCAACCGCGACAAGATCCGCGACGCGACCGCGGCAGTCGTCGGCGCCGGGGCGGTGCCTGTGATGATCGGCGGCGACGACTCCGTCCCCATTCCCTTCATCGAGGCGCTGGCCCCGCTCGGTCCGCTGACCATCGTTCAGATGGACGCCCATATCGACTGGCGCGACGACCGCCGTGGCGAGCGCTACGGTTTCTCCAGCACCATGCGCCGCGCCTCGGAGCTGGCGCATGTGGAGCGGATCGTCCAGGTCGGCATCCGCGGCCTCGGCTCCGCCACCCGCGAGGAGGTGCGGATCGCCGAGTCCTGGGGTGCGAAGATCGTCACCGCCCGCGAGATCCACCGCGCCGGCGTCGAGGCTGCCCTGGCCCATGTTCCCGAGGGGGCGAACTGTCTGGTCACCCTGGACTGCGACGCCCTGGATCCGTCGATCATGAAGGCGGTGGTGGCGCCGACTCCCGGCGGACTGACCTACACGCAGGTTATCGACCTTATCGCCGGGGTCGCGGACAAGGCCGCGCTCCGTGCCTTCGACATGATCGAGTTCATTCCGGAACGGGATCCGGACGGGCTGTCGGCGCTGACGGCGGCGCGGATCCTGGTGAACGCGGTCGACGCGATCGCCGGGCGGGCGCGTTGACCATTCTTTAACGGAGTACGGCCACATTCCGCCGGTTGAACGGCCGGAACGGGACGGCAGGAGGGAGCGGGACCATGGCGCTATTCGACGATATCGTCGCGAATCTGACCCAGGAGTTCCTGGGCGATTCCACCGACCGGCTCGCCCGGATGCAGCTGTCGCTCACCAACCTGGCCGGGTCCGGAAAGCCCGACCGCGAGCCGATCCTGGCGCTGTCGCGCGAGGTTCACAGCGTGAAGGGCGCCGCCGCCAATTTCGGCTTTCGTGCTCTCGCCACCGTCGCCCATCGCTTCGAGGATCATCTGGCGGCCACGCTGGACGCCACCCCGCTGCCGGTCGAGGACTATCAGCGCTTCGTCGACGTGCTCTCCGACCTGGTCGATCTCGGACGCGATCCGGACGGCCAGCAGGCCGCCAAGATCCAAAGCCGGCTGCCGATCCTGGCGGCGTTCGACCCGACCAGCGTCACCGCCCGTCCCGGTCGCGCCCTGGTGGTGATCCGGGCGCGGACCATGGGTCACATGCTCTCCCGCGAGCTGGCCAATTGCGGGTTCATGTCGCAGACCGCGCTCGATCCGTTCGACGCCATCCGCCTCGCGGCGACGGAGCAGCCCGACGTGGTGCTGACCTCGGCGGTGATGGATGGCATCTCCGGCGTCGAGCTGATCACGGCGCTCAAGGCGATCAAGTCGACGGCCGGCCTCCCGTGCGCCGTCGTCACGTCCTTCGATCGCGACCATCCGGAGCTCGCCGGGCTGCCGAAGTCGGCCGGCGTGGTCCGGCTCGGCAAGACCCTGTCGGACGATCTGGGCATGGTGCTCACCGGCGTGGCGCCGCGCTGAGGCGACAGCGCTTGGCGCTTTTCTTCGCCGGCGAACCGTGCTCAAACCCGCCGCCATGACCTCCGGACCGACTCCCGACGCGAAAATCTCCGCCGCCCGCAGCGTCGCCTTCGACCTGCTGCGGGCCGTCCTCGCCAAGAAGACGCCGCTAGACGAGGCGCTCGCCGCCCATGACGGGCTGGCGAAGCTCCCGGAGCGCGACCGGGGCTTCGCGCGGACCCTGGTGGCCACCACCCTGCGCCGGCTCGGCCAGATCGACCGGCTGATCGACGGTTGCCTGTCCAGCCCGTTGCCGCAGAAGGCGTCGGCCGTCCGCGACATCCTGAGGATCGCGGCCACAGAACTGCTGGTTCTGAGGGTGGCGCCGCATGCCGCCGTGGACAGCGCGGTCACCCTGGTGCGCTCCCGTGACCACGAGAAATTCGCCAGTCTCACCAACGCCGTGCTCCGCCGGCTCGACCGCGAGGCGCGCGACACCATCGCGGCGATGCCGGCGCTCGACGCCCTGCCGGACTGGCTGGCGTCGAGTTGGCGCGGCACCTATGGCGATGAGGTCGCGGAGGCGATGGCCGCCGCTGTCCAGCGGGAGCCGATCCTCGACATCACGGTCAAGCGTGACGCCGCGCTCTGGGCCGACCGGCTGCAGGCGCAGAGGCTGCCGACCGGGACGCTGCGCCGACCGATCGAGGGCCGGATCGAGGCGCTGCCCGGCTTCGACGACGGCGCCTGGTGGGTCCAGGACACGGCGGCGGCGCTGCCGGCGCGACTGCTCGGCGATGTCGATGGCCGGTCCGTGATCGATCTGTGCGCCGCGCCCGGCGGCAAGACCGCCCAGCTCGCCGGGGCCGGCGCTTCGGTGATGGCCGTCGATCGGGCGCCCAGGCGGGTCGCGCGGATGGAGCGCAACCTGGCGCGTCTGCGGCTGGCCGCCGCCTGCATCACCGCCGACGCGACGCGCTGGCGTCCGTCGATCGCCGCCGATGCGGTCCTGCTCGACGCACCCTGTTCGGCGACCGGCACCGTGCGGCGACACCCGGACATTCCCTGGCTCAAGGGCGCCGGCGACATCGTCAAGCTGGCGGCGCTTCAGGACCGGCTGCTGGACGCGGCGGTCGCCATGGTGAAGCCGGGCGGGACCGTGGTGTTCTGCACCTGTTCCCTGGAGATGGCGGAGGGGCCGGCGCGGATCGCCGCCCTGCTCGCCCGGAACGCCGACGTCGCGCGCGTGCCGATCCGACCGGAAGAGGTCGGCGGCCTGGCCGACCTGATCAGCCCGGCCGGCGACCTGCGGACCCGGCCGGACCAGCTCGCCGAACTCGGCGGCCTGGACGGCTTCTACGCCTGCCGTCTGGTCCGCCACCGCTGATCCGGCACCGCTGGTCTGGCACCGCTGATCTGGCACCGCTGATCTGGCACCGATGACCGGCGGCCAGGCACCGCGACCCTCGGCCCGGACACCACCGGCCTTGGTACTTTCGTCCAACCTCCCCTACCATAGCTCGTCGGGCCGTTTGCACGGGCCGGATCGCGGACGGCGGCGCGGCAGCCGTTCCGCGCACAACGCCAACGACCGCGACAATAATCGGGAGGAATTCGAGATGAGGAGCCTCACACTCGCTATCGTGCTCTGCATGGGCGTCGCCGCGCCGGCGGTCGCCCAGGACTGGACCAAGTCGCCCTGGGGTCCGGACGACGAGATCGGCGCCGCCAACCGGATCACCGAAGCCAGCGTGAAGGCCGCGGCAGGACTGGTGACGACGGGCAAGACCTACAATCTCGGCATCGTCGTCGACAAGGAGACCCCGGCCTTCTCGCCCCGTTCCATGAGCGTGACGATCCTGCAGCCGAACCAGATCCAGACGTCGGGCCTGGGCAACAACAAGATGACGTACAACGACGACATCTTCATGGGCTGGCTCGGAATCGGCCCGCAGATCGACGGGCTCGGCCATATCGGCATCGACCATGTCTACTACAACGGTCTGAAGGGCACGGAGTTCGCCAAGGCCGACGGCCTGCAGAAGCTCGGCGTCGAGAAGCTGCCGCCGATCGTCGCCCGCGGCGTGCTCCTCGACATGGCTGCGCATTTCGGCCAGGAGATCGTCAAGGAGGGCACGCCCTACACCAAGGAGGACATCGTCGCCGTCGCCGAAAAGCAGGGCGTCGAGATCCGCGAAGGCGACGTCGTGCTGTTCCATTCCGGCTGGCTCAACCTGCTGGACGGACCGAACCCCGACCATGCCCGCTACGTCTCCGTCGAGCCCGGCCTCGGCATCTCCGGCGCGGAGTATCTCGCCGAGATCGGCGTCGTCGCGGTCGGTGCCGATACCTGGGGTCTCGAGGCCCTGCCGTTCGAGAAGGGCGCCGACGGCGTGTTCCTGGTGCACCAGATCCTGATCCCGCAGAACGGGATCTACATCCTGGAGAACATGGACACCCGCGAACTCGCCAAGGACAAGGCCTACGAGTTCATGTTCGTGCTCGGGGTCACCCGCATGCGCGGCGCGGTGCAGATGATGATCAATCCGACGGCCATCCGCTGACGGTCGCCACGACGCAGCCCCGGTACCCATCGCCGGTACCGGGGCATGTGAATGTTTGCCAGGAAGGCGGGGCCAGGAAAGCGGGGCCGGTGGCATGGGTTCGTCGGCACCGGCTCAGTGGCGCTTGAAGCCGTCGGCGCAACCTGCTACCGACCCGCCATGGCCAAGACACCCCTGATCGCTCCCTCGATTCTCGCCGCCGACTTCGCCAAGCTGGGCGAGGAGATCCGGGCGGTCGATGCCGCCGGCGCCGACTGGATCCATGTCGACGTGATGGACGGGCATTTCGTGCCGAACATCTCGCTCGGGCCGGCGATCGTGAAGGCGATCCGCCCCCACACCGCGAAGACCTTCGACGTCCATCTGATGATCGCTCCGGTGGACGCCTTCGTGTCGGCGTTCGTCGAGGCCGGGGCCGACATCGTGACCGTCCACCCCGAGGCCGGGCCTCACATCCACCGCACGCTGCAGCTCATCCGATCGCTGGGCGCCAAGGCCGGGGTGGCGCTGAACCCGGGAACGCCGGTGGAAGCGCTGGACAACCTGATGGACATGGTCGACCTGATCCTGGTGATGACCGTGAACCCCGGTTTCGGCGGCCAGGCCTTCATTCCCTCCCAGCTTGACAAGATCGCCGCCGCCCGCGCCCGGATCGAGGCCAGCGGGCGTGACATCCGCCTGGAGGTCGACGGCGGCGTGACCGCCGAGACGTCCGGCCGCATCGTCGCGGCGGGGGCCGACGTTCTCGTGGCCGGGACCGCCACCTTCAAGGGCGGCCCCGCGGCCTACGCCGACAATATCGCCGCGATCAGGGCTGCCAACTGACAGGAGAGCGGTGGTGACTCGGCGGCGGGAGCGACGCGGACTGTCGGATCGCCTGCGCGACGCCTATTTCGCCTCGCCTTTGCATGCCTGGCGGCTGTCGGGACCCGTGCCGGACGACCTGGCGGTGGCGGTGGCCGACGCCTGGACTGGAGACCCCGACCTCGGCCGCGAGCTTCTGGAGGGCACCCTCACCGTCGCCGGGACGGCCATCCCGGTCGGCGCCGACCCCTGGCGCCAGGGCGGATATTCCGACGCGGCACTGGACGCCCTGCACCGCTTCGACTGGCTGCGCGACCTGCGCGACCTCGGCGGCGATGCCGCCCGCCGGCGCGCCCGCGACCTGGTCGGCGCCTGGATCGCCCGGCACGACACCTGGGACCGCACGGCCTGGCGCGCCGACCTGATGGCCGCCCGGATCGCCGCCTGGGTCACCACCTTCGGGTTCTTCGCCGACTCAGCCGAAGACGACTATCGCCGCGCGGTGCTGGAGAGTCTGGCCCGCCAGCACCGCCACCTGCAGCGCGCGGTGGAGAGCGGGCCCGACGGCGTGACCCGGCTGGAAACCCTGCGCGGCGCCCTGATCGCGGCGGTCGCGCTGGGTGCCGACGGCGACGACATACAGGCCCTGGTCGATAGGCTGGACACCGCCATCCGCGCCCAGGTGCTGAGCGATGGCGGGCACCGCTCGCGCTCGCCGGCGAAGCAGGCCGCCGCCCTCGCCGCTCTGGTCGACGCCCGCGCCGCCCTGCGCGCCGCCGGCCGGGAATCGACCGCGGCGCTCGACGACATCATCCAGCGGATGACCGGCGTGCTGCGCATGCTGCGCCACGGCGATGGCGGTCTCGCCCTGTTCAACGGCGCCACCGAAGGCCAGGTCTGGCGCCTCGATACCCTGATCGCGCGGACCGAGACCAAGACCCGGGCGGTCACCTCGGCGGCGGAGGTCGGGTTCGAGCGGCTCGTCGCCGGGCGCGCCGTCGCCCTGCTGGATGCCGGGACGCCATCCGCCTGGGAGCAGACGGCCCATGCCGGCACCCTCAGCCTGGAGTTCTCGATCGGCAAGGAGCGTCTGATCGTGAACTGCGGCGCCGCCCCGGCCGATCCGCGCTGGCAGGGGGTGCTGCGCGCGTCCGCCGCCCATTCCGGCCTGGTCATCGACGACACCAACGCGACGGAACTGCGCCCCGACGGCAGCCTCGGACGACGCCCCGACTCGATCCGTCTCGAGCGGTGGGAGGCCGACGGATCGGTCTGGGTCGAAGCTGAGCACGACGGCTACCGCGACAGCCACTCCATCCTGCACCGCCGCCGACTGTTCCTGGCGGCCGGCGGCGACGACCTGCGCGGCGAGGACGTGGTGAGCTACACCGGCGGCCCCGGCGCCCGTCCCGGCGAGGCGGCGATCCGCTTCCACCTGCATCCCCGCGTCTCCGCCTCGCTGGTCCAGAACGGCGGCTCGGCGCTGCTGCGCATGCCGTCCGGCGCCGGCTGGCGGCTGCGTGCGACCGGCGGCCAGCTGGCCATGAACGAGAGCGTGTACTTCGGTGAGGGCGGACGCATGCAGCGCACCCGCCAGATCGTCATCGCCGTGCCGCTCGGCGAGGTACGCGACCTGGGCTCGATCTCGGTCAAATGGGCCCTGCGACGCGAGGACCGTCGTCCCGGCTGACCACCGGGTGAACTTCCCGGACAGCGCCCTATCTCCGGCCCGTCCGGCTGTGTATAAGCCACGCGATGCTGTCGATTCTGCTCACCGCCGCCGTCGCCTTCGCGCTGTCCTGCCTCGCGACCCGGGCGCTGCTCGGCCTGCTGCGGCGCGCCGCGGTGCTCGACCATCCCAACGACCGCTCCAGCCACGAGGTTCCGACCCCGCGGGGCGGCGGGATCGCCGTGATCGTGACGGTCGCCGTGTGCGCCCTCGGCTGGACCGTCGTTGAAGGGCGGGAGTCCGACAGTCTGGGCATCGCCCTAGGGCTGACCATGGCTCTCAGCGCCCTCTCCTTCGCCGACGACCTTCGCAACCTATCCGCGACGATCCGGCTGACCGGCCATGCGGTGGCGGTGGCGGGCGGCCTCTGGGCGCTGGGTGGCACCGGCGCCTTCGCGGCCTACCTGCCGCAGCCGGTTGATCTCGCCCTCACCGCCCTCGCCTGGCTCTGGTTCGTCAACCTCTACAACTTCATGGACGGGATCGACGGCATCGCCGGATCGCAGACCGTGGCCGTCGCCGTCGGGATCGTCGGCCTGGTCGTGCTCGGCCTGGCGCCGGGGGACCTGATCGGCCCCGGCGCGGCCCTCGCCGGGGCGGCGCTGGGCTTCCTGATATGGAACTGGCACCCGGCGCGGATCTTCCTCGGCGACGCCGGCAGCGTGCCGCTCGGATTCCTGATCGGCTACCTGCTGATCGACACGGCCGCCCAGGGGGGCGCCAGCCTGGCCGCCGCCCTGATCCTGCCGCTTGTCTTCGTGGTCGACGCCTCCCTCACCCTTCTCCGCCGCCTCGCCCGCGGCAAGCGGCCGACCGAGGCGCACCGCGAGCACGCCTACCAGCGCGCGACCCAGGGCGGATGGAGCCACGCCCGGGTCTGCTGCGCCGTCCTGGCCACCAATGCGGCGCTCGCCGCGCTGGCCTGGTTTCTGGCGCCGGCGCAGCCCTGGGCCGCCCTCGCCCTGGGCCTGATCGTGACCGGTCTGTGCTACCGCCTGCTGCTTCGGGTCGGCGCCCACGCCGGGTCACCGGCATGAGGACCCTCGTCACCGGAGCGAGCGGCTATGTCGGCCGGGCCGTGCTCCGCGAGCTGGAGATGCGCGGTCACCGGGTGACGCCCGCCGTGCGCGACCCCCGGCGCCTGCCGCCGCACTGGCGCGACCGGGCGGCGACGGTTGCCGATATCGGCCCAGAGACCGACTGGTCCGCCGCCTTGACCGGGGTCGAGGCCGTCATCCATCTCGCCACGCCGACCGTGCCGGGCCGGGATCCGGAGGGCGAGCTTCGGCGGGTCGTCGTCGACGGCACCCGCCGGCTGGCCGGGGCCGCGGCCCGCGCCGGCATCCGCCGCATCGTCTTCGTGAGTTCGGTCAAGGCGGTGGGCGAGCGCACGCCGGTCGGCGGCGTCGACGAGACCGTGACCGCGACGCCCGCCGACGCCTATGGCCGGGCCAAGCTCGCCGCGGAGCAGGCGGTGGCCGCGTGCGGACGGGAGACCGGGATCGAGGCGGTGGTTCTGCGGCCGACGCCGGTCTACGGGCCGGGCAGCGGCGGCAACCTGCGCCGCATCATCGCCTTCCTGCGCAACGCACCGCCGGTCCTGCCGCTCGGGATCCACGGCAACCGACGCTCGTTTCTGCACCGAAACAGCCTCGCTGCGGCGATTTCCGCAAGCCTGGAGCATCCCGATGCGTCGGGCCGGACGTTCTTCGTGGCCGACGGCGAGCCGCTGTCGACGGCCGAGCTGACCCGGCGGATTCTCGAGGCCCTGGGTCGACGGGCGATCCTGGTTCCGGTCCCCGCCGCGCTGGTCGCCCTGCTCGGTGCCTCGGGCCGGCGGCTCGCGGAATCCTGCGCCTTTGACACCTCGGCCCTGCGCGCGACTCTCGGCTGGACGCCGGTGACCGATCCGCGGACGGGCCTCGCGGAAGCAGTCCGCTCGCCGACCGACCCTCTGGCCGCCGATCCGGCGGCGGTGGGCGCCGGGGACCCGCGGCCGTGATAGACTCCCCCCATTCCGCCACCCCAACCAGCGATCCCGCATGAACGCCCGCGCCCTCCGTCGCTCCGCGCTGATTCTGGCCCACGACACGGCGCTGGCCGCCCTGTCCTTTCCGTTGGCCCTGTACCTGCGGCTCGGCGATCAGTTCGCTAGCTGGCCGGATCGGGCGGTCGAGCTGGGAACGGCGCTGTTCACGGCGACGGCGCTGGCGGTGTTCCTGGCGATGCGGCTCGACACCGCGGTTTGGCGCTACACGTCGGTCGGCGACCTCGCCCGGATCGTGCGCGCCGTGGCGATCATCATCGCCGGCTTCCTTGCGGTACAGTTCATCGTCACCCGATTGGACGACCTGCCGCGCTCGTTCCTCGTGATCGAGGCGGTGCTGCTGTCGCTGATGCTGTGTGCGCCGCGGGTCGGATATCGCCTGTTGAAGGATGGAACGATCGCCGCCCTGTTCGAGCGCAACGCCCAGGACCGGGTGCCGGTGCTGCTGGTCGGCGCCGGCGACGGAGCCGATCTGTTCATCCGCGAGACCGCGCCCGGCCACGAGGTGCCGTACCGGGTCGTCGGCATCGTCGACGACCGCGATTCCCGCACCGGCCGGCGGATCCGCGGCATTCCGGTGTTCGGTGGTCTTCAGAGCCTGGAAGCCGTGATCGCCCGGCTGACCGGCCAGGGTATGCGGCCGCAGCGGATCGTCATCACCCGGCGCCAGATCGACGGCGCGACGATCCGCCAGTTGCTGGACACCGCCGACGCGCTGGGCATTCCGGTCAGCCGGATGCCGGCGCTCAGCGCCCTGGAGGCCGCCGGCGACGCGCCGGTCCAGCTCCGGGCGATCAATGTCGAGGATGTCCTCGGCCGGCCGCAGGCGACGCTGGACCGGCCGGCCATGCGCCGGCTCATCGAAGGCCGCCGCGTCCTTGTGACCGGCGCCGGCGGCACCATCGGCTCGGAGCTGGTCCGCCAGATCGCCGACCTGGGCCCGGCCCGGATCACCCTTGTGGATCAGTCCGAATACGCCCTCTACCGCATCGACCTGGAACTGGCCGAACGGGCGCCGGACCTGCCACGCGCCGCCCTGATCGGCAATGTCCGGGACCGCGCCAGGGTCGAAGAGGTGCTCACGGACGCCCGGCCGGAGATCGTCTTCCATGCCGCCGCCCTCAAGCACGTGCCGCTGATGGAGGCCAATGTTTGCGATGCGGTCCTGACCAACGCCATCGGCACCCGGATCGTCGCCGACTGCGCGCGGGCGGCCGGGGTCGCCACCGTGGTGCTGATTTCGACCGACAAGGCGGTCAACCCGACCAACGTGATGGGCGCCACCAAGCGTCTGGCCGAAGCCTACTGCCAGGCGCTCGACCTCGACGGCGGGACCCGGTTCGTGACCACCCGGTTCGGCAACGTCCTCGGCTCCACCGGCTCGGTCGTTCCGCTGTTCCAGCGCCAGCTCGAGCGCGGCGGACCGCTGACGGTGACCCATCCGGACATCACCCGCTATTTCATGACCGTGCGCGAGGCGGTCGAACTGGTGCTTCAGGCCGCCGCGCTGGAATCCGGAACCCCGCGGGAGCGCGGCGGCATCATCGTGCTCGACATGGGCGAACCGGTGAGGATCGTCGACCTCGCCGACCGGATGATCCGCCTGGCCGGCCTGGAGCCGGGCAAGGACATCGCCATCACCTTCACCGGTCTGCGGCCGGGCGAGAAGCTTCACGAGGAGCTGTTTCACGGCGCCGAGACGCTGGAGGACACGGCGATCCCCGCGATCCATCGCGCCCATCCCCGCACCGCCGACCGGGCGCTGATCGAACGCGGTCTCGACGAGCTCGAGGCGGTGGCGCGGGCACGGCGGGCGCCGGCGACGATCGAGATCCTGGGCCGGATGGTCCCGGAGTACGAAGGCGGCACCGCGGCCGCCACCCGCGCCGGCGAAGCCTGACGCGCGGTCGCCTTCCCGGCCGCGCCGACGGCTCTACGCGCCGGCGTCCAGCACGAAGTGCAGGCGGTCGAAGCCGCTCCGCCAGTCGGCGACCTCGGGCGCCAGCGCCGCCGGATCGTTGCTCCTGAGCGCGCGGGCGATCAGACTCGCCATCCGTTTCGTATCGTCAACGGTCACGCCCCACCGCACCAGCTCCGGCGTGCCGAGGCGCAGCCCGTTCATGTCGCCCACCAAATCGGCGACCGGCAGGCCGATGCCACAGGCCAGGAACCCGGCGCGGCGCAGGGTCTTCGACGCCGCCTGCCCACCGCCGAACGCCGCCGCCTCGACCGCGAACTGGTGCGAGTGGGTGAAGCCCCGCCCCTCGGCGAATACCGGCAGGCCTTCGGCCGCGAGCGCTTCGGCCAGCGCCCGGGAGACGGCCACCATCTCGCTTGCGTAGTCGCGCCCGCATGCCCGCCAGTCGAGCATCGTCACGGCCAGGGCCGCCGACTTGGCCGCGTCGAAATTCGCCGTCATGCCGGGAAAGGCAATGGCGTCCAACCGCTCGGCGATCGCGTCGTCGTTGGTGACGATCAGCCCGCCGGCCGGCCCTCCGAGGCTCTTGTAGGTGCTCATGGTCATCATGTGGGCACCGTCGGCGAGCGGATCGCGCCAGGCTTTTCCGGCGATGATCCCGCACTGGTGGGCGGCGTCGAACAGCAGCGCCGCCCCGACCTCGTCGGCGATCTCCCGCACCGGGCCGACCGGATGCTCGAACAGGTTCAGGCTCCCGCCGAGGGTGATCAGCGCCGGCCGCTCCTTGCGCGCCAGCTCCCGCAGCGCGTCCACATCCACCGTGTAACCGTCCGCCGCCACCGGAGCCGGGACGGTCCGCAGGCCGTAGAGACCTGCGCAGCCCGCGTCGTGGTGGGTGACGTGGCCGCCGATCGTCGCCGGCGGCGCGATGATGGTGTCGCCCGGCCGGCAGGTCGCCATGAAGCCGAACAGGTTCGCGAGCGCCCCGGAGGGCACGCGGATCTCGGCGAAGCGGGCGTCGAACACCTCGGCGCACAGCGCCGCGGCGATGACCTCGATCTCCTCGATCGCCTCCAGTCCCATCTCGTACTTGTCGCCGGGATAGCCGAGCGAGGGCCGCGAGCCGATGCCGGACGCGAGCAGCGCCTCGGCCCGCGGGTTCATGACGTTGGTCGCCGGGTTGAGGTTGAAGCAGTCGCGCTCGTGGATTTCCCGGTTGCGCGCCGCCAGGTCCTCGATCCGTCCGGCGATCCGGGCCGCGTCCTCGCCGGCGGTGCGCGCGGCCAGGGATTGGACTAGATCCTCGGAACCTGCGGGCACCCAGGGGCGACGGGCCAGAGTCATGACGTTCCTCCTCTTGCCGACCGGCGGGTGCGCCCGCCCTCCCGGACTCCGCGGACAAGCAGCGCCGCCACGCACCAGTGCAGCAGCCAGGCCAGCCCCGCTCCGACCCCGCCCCAGCGCGGATCGATGGCGAGGCCCGGCCGCCACGCGTCATAGGCGTTGGCCATGATCTGGCCGTCGGCGTGGGTCAACGCCGTCACCGGACGGCTCCACGGCCCCGCCGCCGACAACGCCGCCTGCGCTTCGGCAAGCTGTGCCAGGCGGCCAACCATGGCGGCGATCCGCCGGCCGGACCCCTGGATCACCGGGTCCGCGTTGGCCCGGTGGCGTTGCAGGTAGGCCTCGAGGGTCAGGCCGTTCGCCGCCGCCTCCGCCCGGTGCGCCGCCACCTGGCGGTCCAGTTCGTCGATGGCGCCGCCGAGCCGCTGCGCATACGCATCGACGAAGGAGGGGATCTGCGATCCGGCGGTAAGGCCGAGGACCACCACCACGAGCAGTCCCAGGTCGCGCAGGAACCGCATGTCAGGCGAATCCCCGGAACGGATCGTCCGCGCGTCGGCGGATCCAGTTGCCGGGGTGCCACACCGCCGCGCCGTCGACCACATGCAGCGTGTAGGCCATGCGCGAGCGGTCGGAGCGGTTGGCGGCGCTGCCATGGGGCAGCAGGCCGTGCAGAACGACCAGGGTGCCCTTGCGCGCCGGCAGGGCGACGAAACGATCGGTCTCGAACGGCGTCTCGTCGAGGGTGGTCATGGTCAGCGCGCCGTCGCGCTCCAGGAAACGCTGGCGCAGCGGCCCCTGGTGACCGCCCGGGATCGCCAGCAGACAGCCGTTGGTCTCGTCCGCATCCTCCAGGGCCAGCCAGAACCCCAGAACCGACGGCGGGTCGGTGACGAGGAAGGTGGCATCCTGGTGCGGCACAACCTCGCCGCCGATGCCGGGCGGTTTCCAGATGACCATGGACTGGGCGAGGCGCGGCGCCTCGACCGACAGCAGCGCGGCGACCCGAGCCAGGATCGGCGCGTGCGAGACCCGGCGGAACACCGGGTCCTGGTCGTGCATCGCGTGGCCGATCTTGTTCACCGCACGGTGCCTGTCGACGTACAGCGCCCCGTCGGCGTCGACCGCCCCATCCTCCAGGAAGACTCGGACCTTGTCGCCGGACTCACGGAAATAGGCGTCGGCCGCGTGCTTCGGCGCGGTGGTCGAGAACACCGCCCGGCCCTGCTCCGGATCCCACGCCTCCACGATGGCATGGGCCCGTGCGATCAGGGCGTCGCAGTCGTCGGGGTGGATCGCGTCCTCGACGATCAGCAGACCGTCCCGATCGAAGGCCAGACGCATGGCGCCGCTATCGCTTTCCGGAGAGAAGCGCGGGATCACGGCCCACCTCGCAGGAGGTCGCGGCCATGGCGGCCAGGAGACAGGCCGAGATGCGCCGCCAGCGTGGCGCCGACATCGGCGAAAGCGCACGATCCGAGATCCCGCGGCCCCAGATCCCGCGGCCCCATGTCCCGAGGTCCCGATCCGGGGGCGAAGAACAGCGCAGGCACCTGCTCGCGGGTATGGTCGCTGCCCCGCCAGGTCGGGTCGCAGCCGTGATCCGCCGTCAGTACCGCCAGATCGCCCGGCCGAAGGGCTTCGAGAAAGGCCGGCAACGCGCGGTCGAACGCCTCGAGGGCGGCGGCATAGCCGGCCACGTCGCGGCGGTGGCCGTACAGGGTGTCGAAATCGACGAAGTTGGCGACCGCGAGCACATTGTCGTCCGCCCGGGCGACGACCCGCATCAGCGCGTCGAAGACCCCATCATTGCCGGCCGCCTTGATCTCCTCGCCGGTGCCCGCATGGGCGAAGATGTCGCCGATCTTGCCGATCGACACCACCGACCCGCCGGCCTGCGTCTGGCGCTGCAGAAGCGTCGGCGCCGGCGGCGGAACCGCCAGATCCCTGCGGTTGGCAGTGCGGGCGAAGTCGTCCGGTCCCGCGCCGACGAAGGGGCGGGCGATCACCCGTCCCACCGTGTCGGGCACCAGGGCGCGCGCCTCCCGGCAGACCGCGTAGAGCCGCCCCAGCCCGAAGCTCTCCTCGTGGGCGGCGATCTGCACCACGCTGTCCGCCGAGGTGTAGAGGATCGGCATGCCGCTCCTCATGTGTTCGACACCCAGGTCGGCGATGATGGTCGTTCCGCTGGCGTGACAATTCCCGAGAATGCCCGGCAGGCCGCAGCGCTCGGTCAGCTCCGCGGTGAAATCGGCGGGGAAGGTGGGGGTCGTGTCGGGAAAGTAGGTCCAGTCGAACTCGACCGGGACCCCGGCCAGTTCCCAGTGGCCGCTCGGCGTGTCCTTGCCCCGGCTGCTCTCCGCCGCATGGGCCCAGGCGCCGGATCTTGCGGATCCCGCCTCGAGCCCGACCGGCTCGGTCCCGGCGGCGGCGCGGTGGGCCGCCCCGAGGCCATGGGCGAGGAGGTTTGGGAGTTGCAACCGCCCGCTGCGGCCGTGGCCCTCACCATTCCCGGCGGCGCAGGCCTCGGCGATATGGCCGAGGGTATCCGACCCGGTGTCGCCGAACCGATCGGCATCCGGCGCGCCGCCGATCCCAACGGAGTCGAGCACGATGAGAAAGGCGCGGGTCATGCCGCCGCTCCGCCGCGCCGCTCGATCACCACCGGTCCCGGCGCCGCCGTCCCATTCGCCAGGGTGAACGCCTCCTCGACCGCCGCCGCCGCCCGCTCCGCCGCCGACTCGTCGGGCGCATGGACGATGGCAAGCGGATCGTCGGGGCCCACCGTCGCGCCGATCCCGGCGACCGCGCTCAACCCGACCGACGGGTCGATCCGGTCGGTCGCCAGACGCCGACCGCCGCCGAGCTCGATCACCGCGAGGCCGAGGCAACGGGCATCCACCCGAACCACGATCCCGGACCGGGACGGCCGTACCGGCAGCGAAACGACGGCACTGGGCAGATGCGCGTCCGGCCGTTCCAGCAGGTCGGTCGGCCCGCCGAGGGCGGCGACCATGCGGGCGAACACCTCCGCCGCGCGCCCGTCCTCCAGCGCGCGCCGCGCCTTGGCCCGCCCCGCCTCGCCGCCATCCGCGAGTCCGCCCTGCGCCATCATTTCGCCGGCCAGCGCCAGGGTCACGTCCAGGGTTCGGGTCTCCCGCTCTTCACCGGTCAGAAAGGCGATCGCGTCGGCGACTTCCAGCGCGTTGCCGGCGGTGCGGCCGAGAACCTGGTTCATGTCGGTGACCAGCGCCACCGTGGGCAGCCCGGCCCGGCGCGCGGTCTCGGCCAGGGAGTCGGCGAGATCCCGCGCCTTGTCCAGGTCGTCCATGAAGGCGCCGGAGCCGCACTTGACGTCCATCACCAGGCCGTCCAGCCCGGCGGCCAGCTTCTTCGACAGGATCGAGGCGGTGATCAGCGGGGCCGATTCCACCGTCGCGGTGACATCGCGGATGGCATAGAGCCGGCGATCGGCCGGCGCGAGGTCGTCGGTCTGGCCGATGATGGCGCAACCGGTCTCGCGCACCACCCGCTCGAACTCCTCCAGCGACGGGCCGGTCCGGTAACCGGGGATCGAGTCCAGTTTATCGAGCGTGCCGCCGGTATGGCCGAGACCGCGCCCCGAGATCATCGGCACGTACGCGCCACAGGCGGCGACCATCGGAGCCACCATCAGGCTGATCTTGTCGCCGACCCCGCCGGTCGAGTGCTTGTCCACGACCGGGCCGTCGAGCCGATCCCAGCGGAGCACCGTCCCGCTGTCGGCCATGGCCCGGGTCAGGCCCGCCCGCTCGTCCGCGTTCATGCCGCGGAAGAACACCGCCATGGCGAAGGCCGCGGCCTGCCCCTCGCCGACCGATCCGGCGGTCAGGCCGGCGATGAAGGTCGAAAGCGCCTCGGCCGACAGGCTCTGGCCGTCACGCTTGGCGCGAATGATCTCCTGGGGCAGCACGGCGCCTCACCGGGTCGTCCTCAATGGCGGAAGTGTCGCATGCCGGTGAGGACCATGGCGAGATCGCGCTCGTCGGCGGCGGCGATGATCTCCTCGTCGCGGATCGATCCGCCCGGCTGGATGATCGCCGTGGCGCCGGCATCGGCCACGGTCACCAGGCCGTCCGGGAACGGGAAGAAGGCATCGGAAGCGGCGACGGAACCGACGGTGCGCGGCTCCGCCCAGCCGGCCGCCTTGGCCGCGTCCTTGGCCTTGGCGGCGGCGATCCGCGCGGCATCCACCCGGCTCATCTGTCCCGCGCCGATACCGGCGGTGGAGCCGTCCTTGACGTAGACGATGGTGTTCGACTTCACGTGCTTGGCGATGCGGAAGGCGAGCAGCAGGTCGCGCATCTCGGCGTCGGTCGGGGCCCGCCTGGTGACGACCTTCAGGTCGGACTCGGCGATCCGTCCCGCATCGCGCGACTGCACCAGCAATCCGCCGGCCAGGTTCTTGACCGCGAGGCCCGGCGACTTCGGGTCGGGCATGCCGCCGGTCTTCAGCACCCGCAGGTTCTTCTTCGCCGCGAACACCGCGACCGCGTCATCGTCGAAATCCGGCGCGATCACCACTTCGGTGAAGATCTCGGCGATCTTCGCCGCCGTCGCGCCGTCCATGGTGCGGTTGGCGGCGACGATGCCGCCGAACGCGCTCAGCGGGTCGCAGGCCAGCGCCGCTTCCCAGGCCTTGCTCAGCTCTCCGGCGATGGCGACGCCGCAGGGATTGGCGTGCTTGATGATCGCGATCCCCGGCTCGTCCAGCTCTGCCGCCAATTCGAAGGCCGCGTCGGTATCGTTCAGGTTGTTGTAGCTGAGTTCCTTGCCCTGGATCTGCTCGGCCGTGGCGACGCCGTAGCGGCTTTCCGTCGTGCGGTAGAATGCCGCCGCCTGGTGCGGGTTCTCGCCGTAGCGCAGCACCTGCGGGGTGGAACCGGCCAGGGTGAAGCGGCGCGGGAAGGTCTCGCCCACCTCGCCGGCAAGCCAGCCGGAGATCGCGGCGTCGTAGGCCGCGGTCCGTCCGTACGCGGTCGCCGCCAGCCGCCGGCGCAGAGCCATCGAGGTGGCACCCTTGTTGGCCTTCATCTCCTCCAACACCGGACCGTAATCCTCGACGTCGACGATCACGGTGACGAAGTCGTGGTTCTTCGAGGCCGCGCGGATCATCGCCGGGCCGCCGATATCGATGTTCTCCACGCTCTCGTCATATCCGGCGTTCCGGGCCCGGGTCGCCTCGAACGGGTAGAGGTTCACCACCAGCAGGTCGATCGGCGCGATGCCGTGCTCGTTCATGGCGGCGACGTGATGGTCCAGGTCGCGCCGCGCCAGCAGGCCGCCATGGATCACCGGGTGCAGGGTCTTGACCCGTCCGTCCATCACCTCCGGAAAGCCCGTGCGCTCGGCCACCTCGACCACCGGGATACCGGCCTCGGCGATCGCCTTGGCGGTCCCGCCGGTCGACAGGATCTCGACTCCCATCTCCGACAGCGCGCGGGCGAAGTCGACCAGCCCGGTCTTGTCGGAAACGGAGATCAGGGCGCGGGCAACGGGAACCAGATCGGGGGCGGCCATGGCGGGCGACCTCGTGAAGCTGTTCAGGGATGCCGGCTTATCCCCGCTTGCGCCGCGTGGGTCAACCGCTGTGAGGCCCACCGGCCGGCCGGTCCGGCGGCGCGCGGTCGACCGGTGTCGATGGCGGACTCGCCGGCAGCCGGCCTTCGCGCTTCAGGCGCGACTCACGGATGCCGATATAGGTGGCGCTGGCGAAGATCATCGCACCCCCGACCCAGGTCCAGGCGTCGGGAACCTCGTCGAACAGCACGAAGCCGATCGCCGCCGCCCAGAGCAGCTTCGAGAAATCGACCGGCAGGACGGCCGAGGCGTCGGCGATCTTGAACGACTGGTTCATCGCGGTCTGCGCCACGGTCCCGACCACGCCGATTCCGGCCAGCCAGGCGAGCGCGGTGAGCGAGGGCCAGGTCCAGAACGGCAGCGCGGCGACCAGACAGATCGGCGCCAGGAAGATCGAGGCGTAGGCGGTGATCGTCACGCTGGACTCGGTGCGGGTCAGAACCTTGATGATCATCAGGGCGACCGACCAGACGATCGAGGAGCCGAGGACCAGCAGCGGGCCGAGCCCGATCTCGATCACGCCGGGTCGCAGGATCACCATCGCGCCGGCGAAGCCGATGATGATCGCCGTCCAGCGCCGCAGCCGAACGACCTCGCCAAGCACCAGCGCCGCCAGCACCGTGGCGAAGAGCGGTGCGGTGAAGCCGAGGGCGGCGACCATCGCCAGCGGCGTGAACGACAGGCCGAGGAAGAACATCAGCATCGCCGCGGCGTTGATGACCCCACGCAGGGCGAACAGCTTCAGCTTACTGGTGTACAGCGGCGCCCAGCCCTGCTGCACGAACACCGGCGCCAGGGCGACGAAGCCGAAGACCACGCGGAAGAACGCGATCTCGAAGGGATGGAGTTCGGTACTCACATGCCGGATCGCGGCGTGCATGATGCTGAACGCGGCGGCGGCGACCGCCATCATCAGGATGCCGGCGAGGGAGCCGGAAATCAGCGGCGCGGAGGGGGATTTGTCTGTCACCGGGCCAACCTACAGGCGGGCCGGAGCTCTGCCTACAGCGCATCCAGGAAGTCTGTGATGCTCTGAGCCAATCGATCCGGCTGCTCCAGCGGGACCATGTGTCCGCACCGTTCGAAGATCTCGAAACGCGCATCGGGGATGCCGGAGGCCAACGCCTCCAGTTCGCGGAGCGGGCGCAGCGCGTCGTCGCGGCCGGCGACGACCAGGGTCGGCGCCGCGATCCCGGGCAGCTCCGCGTGACCGTCGACCCGGGTGGCCCGGAGCTGACGCGCCATGACCGCGCCGCCCAGGTCGGCGCCCATGGCCCACAGCCTCTCGACCAGGGCGTCGCGGTCCGGATGTTCCGGATGGATGCCCCGGGCCAGCGCCCGGCGCGACATGCCCTTGAAGCCGCTCTCGGCGAGCTGGGTCAGGATCGCCTCCTTGCGGGCGTGCTCCTCCGGCGAGGTCGCCCGGGCCGACGTCGCCACCAGGATCAGCGCCTCGACCCGGTCCGGCGCCGTCAGCGCGATCTCGCGGGCGACGAATCCGCCCATGGAGAAGCCGAGCAGCACGAAGCGATCCGGCGCGCCGGCCAGCACCCGTTCGGCCATGCCGGCGATCGACGGATCGCTATAGACGTCGCCGTGCGACAGCCGACCGATAGCGGCAAGACGCTGGTCGAGGTCGGCGAACAGATCTGGTCCGCACATGAAGCCGGGCAGGCACAGGATATTGCGGATCATTCTCAATTACTTGAAATCATTGATGTTTTCCTTGCCGTTTTGAACCGTTCTTGTATCTTGTCCGACAAGCGATCCGAGCGATGGAGGGCGCCATGAAGGGCGACAAGACTGTCATCGAACACCTGAACCGCATCCTCAAGAACGAGCTGACGGCGATCAACCAGTACTTCCTGCACTCGCGCATTCTCGGCGACTGGGGCGTGTCGAAGCTGTCGAAGAAGGCGTACGAGGAATCCATCGAGGAGATGGAACACGCCGACAAGCTGATCCAGCGCATCCTCTTTCTCGAGGGGCTGCCCAACCTGCAGGAGCTGAACAGGCTGCGGATCGGCGAGAACGTGAAGGAGATCATCGAGTGCGACCTGGCGGTCGAGCTCGACGCCGTGCCCGACCTGCGCGAGGCGGTCGCCTATGCCGACTCGATCCGCGACTACGTCAGCCGCGACCTGTTCGTCGAGATCCTCAACGACGAGGAGGAGCATGTCGACTACCTCGAGACGCAGCTCGACCTGATCGGCCGCATCGGCCTGGAGCACTACACCCACCTGCAGAGCGAAGCCAACGCGATGACCGAAGGCAGCTGAGCCCCACCGTCTCCGCCGCATCCGAACACAAGAAGGGCCGCCACAGGGCGGCCCTTCCGCGTCCGACGCTCCGGCGCCGTCACACGTCCAGGTTCGCCACCTTCAGCGCGTTCGACTGGATGAACTCGCGGCGCGGTTCGACCACGTCGCCCATCAGGGTGCTGAACACCTCCTGAGCCTCGTCGGCATGGGCGATCTTGACCTGCAGCAGGGTGCGGCGGTCGGGGTCCAGCGTGGTTTCCCAGAGCTGGTCCGGGTTCATCTCGCCGAGACCCTTGTACCGGTTGATCACCGTCCCCTTGCGGCCGATCTCGAAGATCGCCTCGATCAGGCCGACCGGGCCGTGGATCGGGCGCGGACCGTCCTTGTGCTCCAGCGCCGCCGGCCGGGCGAACAGCTCCTGCAGGTCGCCCGCCCGGTCGTCCAGCGCCCGCGCTTCGGCGGTGCGCAGAAGCGGGCCGTCGATCCGATAGGTCTCCGTCACGCCGCGCAGGGTCCGGGCGACCACGATGGCCGGGCCGGTCGGCCCCTGCTCCTCGTAGGCGCCCTCCCAGCCGCGCTCGTGCTCCTCCGACAGGGAATCGAGACGCTGGGCCAGGTAGCCCGCCGCCTCGGCCGCGCGCGCCGGCTCGGCCAGCAGCGACGGGTTCAGCAACCCGGCGACGGCCGCCTGCTCGGCGACGACCGGACCGCCCAGGCGGCGCACAAGCGGCTCGATCAGCTGCCGCGCCTGACGGGCCAGTTCGCCCTGGTGGGCGAGATCGGCGCCGGCGACCTGGACGCCGGCGGCCGTGGTCAGCACGGCCCCCTTGGTCCCCTCCTCGATCAGGAACCGTTCGAGCGCCTTGTCGTCCTTGAGATACGTCTCCTCGCTGCCGCGCTTGACCCGGTAGAGCGGCGGCTGGGCGATGTAGAGGTAACCGCGCTCGACCAGTTCCGGCATCTGGCGGAAGAAGAAGGTCAGCAGCAGGGTGCGGATGTGCGAGCCGTCGACATCGGCGTCGGTCATGATGATGATCCGGTGATAGCGGATCTTGTCGATCGAGAACTCCTCCGGCCCGATGCCGGTGCCGAGGGCGGCGATCAGGGTGCCGATCTCGGCGCTGGACAGCATCTTGTCGAAGCGGGCGCGCTCGACATTCAGGATCTTGCCGCGCAGGGGCAGGATCGCCTGGTTCTTGCGATCGCGGCCCTGCTTGGCCGAGCCGCCGGCGCTGTCGCCCTCGACCAGGAAGAGTTCGGCCTTGGACGGATCGCGTTCCTGACAGTCGGCCAGCTTGCCCGGCAGGTTGGCGATGTCGAGCGCCCCCTTGCGCCGGGTCAGTTCGCGCGCCTTGCGGGCCGCCTCGCGCGCCGCCGCCGCCTCGAACGCCTTGGTGACGATCCGCTTGGCCTCGTTCGGGTGCTCGTCGAACCACTGTTCCAGCCGCTCGCCGACGATGTTCTCCACCACCGGCTTGACCTCGGAGGAGACCAGCTTGTCCTTGGTCTGGGACGAGAACTTCGGATCCGGGACCTTGACCGACAGAATGCAGGTCAGCCCCTCGCGGGCGTCGTCGCCGGACAGCGAGACCTTCTCCTTCTTGGCGATGCCGGAGAGCCCGGCATAGGCGTTGACCTGGCGGGTCAGCGCCGCGCGGAAGCCGGCCAGATGGGTGCCGCCGTCGCGCTGCGGGATGTTGTTGGTGAAGCAGAGCATGGTCTCGTGGAACGAGTCGGTCCACTCCATGGCGATCTCGACGGTGATGCCGTCACGTTCGCCGCCGGCCGAGATGGTCGGGTGCAGGGCGGTGCGGGATCGGTCGAGATACTCGGCGAAGGCCTTCAGCCCCCCCTCGTAGTGCAGGTCCGTGATCTTCGCCTCGCCGTGGCGCTCATCGGTCAGCAGAATGCGCACGCCGGAGTTCAGGAAGGCGAGCTCGCGCAGCCGATGCTCCAGCGTTGCGTAGTCGAACTCGACCATCGTGAAGGTTCCGGCCGACGGCTTGAACGTCACCTCGGTGCCGCTGCGCCCGCCGGACGGCCCGACCTCCGCCAGATCGGCCTCGGCGTCGCCATGGCGGAAGCGCATGGCGTGCTCCTTGCCGTCGCGCCAGATCCTGAGTTCCAGCCATTCCGACAGCGCGTTGACCACCGAGACGCCGACCCCGTGCAGGCCTCCGGACACCTTGTAGGAGTTCTGGTCGAATTTTCCGCCGGCGTGCAGCTGGGTCATGATGACCTGAGCCGCCGACACCCCCTCCTCGGCGTGGATGTCGACCGGAATGCCGCGGCCGTTGTCGCGCACCGTCACGGAGCCGTCGCCGTTCAGGACCACCTCGACCGCGTCGCAGTAGCCGGCGAGCGCCTCGTCGATGGCGTTGTCCACCACCTCGTAGACCATATGGTGCAGGCCGGAGCCGTCGTCGGTGTCGCCGATATACATGCCCGGGCGCTTGCGCACCGCGTCGAGGCCGCGCAGGACCTTGATGGACTCGGCGCCGTATCCGTTTTCGGATGCACCGTTCTCGGGTTCGTTGGTGGCGTCGTCGGCCATGGGGGGACTCCGGTTAGGACGCGACGTCGGCCGGCCGGACACGGCCGTCGGCGACGTCGAACAGGCGCGCGCGATCGGCGATCGGCGCGAAGGTGGAAAGGTCGGTGCCGGTCAGCCAGGCTTGGCCGCCGAGATCGAACACGGCGTCGAACAGGGCCGCGCGCCGGCGGTCGTCGAGATGGGCGGCCACCTCGTCGAGCAGCAGAATCGGGGCCGCATGCTCGTCGATCGCCTGCAGGCGGGCATGGGCGAGAACGATGCCGACCAGCAGGGCCTTCTGCTCGCCGGTCGAGCACTGGGCCGCCGGCATCTCCTTGGCGACGTGGGTCACGGCGAGGTCGGTGCGGTGCGGTCCCTCCGCCTCGCGCGGGCCGAACCGGGTGGCGGCGAGGGTCGTGCGGAGGCGATCCTCCACCTCGAGCGCCGGGGTCCCGACCAGCCAGCGGTCGACCTCCCCGTCGAGGGCGAGTTCCGCCGACGGGAACGGTTCGCGGGTGGCGGCGCAGATCCGGTTGAGACGGGCGACCAGGGCGGACCGGGCGGCGGCGATCGCCACGCCGGTCTCCGCCAGCGTCTCCTCCAGCGCGCCATACCACGCGGCCTCCCGGCGGCCGTCCCGGATCAGGCGGTTGCGCTCGCGCCAGGCGTGCTCGTAGCGGCTGACCCGGCCGGCATGCTCGCCGTCGAAAGCGTAGACTAGGCGGTCGAGAAAGCGACGGCGGCCGGATGCCCCTTCGGCGAACAGCCGGTCCATGGCCGGTGTCAGCCAGGAGATCGTCACGTGATCGCCGAGCGCGGACTGGCTGCGCGCCGGCGCGCCGTCGATGCGCACCAGCCGGCGCTCACCCTCGGCCGCCGCGTCGCGGCCCGTCCCGATCCGCGCGGACCCGAGCTTGCCGTCAACCTCGGCCGACACGACCCACGCCCCGGCATCGCCCACCCGGTCGATCTCCGACAGCCGCGCCCGGCGCATGCCCCGGCCGGGGCTGAGGAAGGACACCGCCTCGAGCAGGTTGGTCTTGCCCGAGCCGTTCGCGCCGGTCAGCACCGCGACCGGGCGGTCGACCTCCAGCGTCGTCGACGCGTGGTTGCGGAAGCGGGTCAGGCTGAGCGTGCGCACCGCCAGCCGCAAAGGCGCGTCCGCGGTGGAGGCGGCGCCGCTGGGCTGGCTGAGAATGGGACCGTCGACCGACACGCGCGTCGTCACACCCGCATCGGCATCAGGACGTAGAGCGCGCCGTCGTCGGCCTCGTCGGTGACGATGGTGGGCGAGGCGGCGTCGGCCATCTGGAAGACGGCCTTGCCGCTGTCGTCGACCTGATCGGCGATGTCCAGCAGGTAGCGGGAGTTGAAGCCGATCTCCATCGACGAGGCGCCGTACTCGACGTCCATCTCTTCCGTCGCCTGGGCGTTGTCCGGGCTGTTCGCCGACAGGGTCAGGCTGCCGTTTCCGAGCGCGAGCTTCACCGAGCGCGACTTCTCGGTCGAGATCGTCGCGACCCGGTCGACCGCCTTCTTGAAGGCGCCGCAGTCGACCCGCATCACCTTGTCGTTGCCGGCCGGGATCACCCGCTCGTAATCGGGGAAGGTGCCGTCGATCAGCTTGGTGGTCAGCACCGTGTCGGCGAAGGCGAAACGCAGCTTGTTCTCGCTCAGGCCGATCTGCACGTCGCCGTCGGTCTCGTCGATCAGCTTGCGGATCTCGTTCACCGCCTTGCGCGGCACGATCACCGACGGCATGCCCGCCGCCCCTTCCGGCAGCGGCATCTGCACCCGGGCGAGCCGGTGACCGTCGGTGGCGACCGCCCGCAGAACCGCCATCCCGTTGGCCTGGGTCTCGTGCAGGTAGATGCCGTTGAGGTAGTACCGCGTCTCCTCGGTGGAGATGGCGAAGCGGGTGCGGTCGATGAGCGTCTTAGCGTCGGCGGCCGACAGCACGAAGTTGGTCGTCAGCTCGTCGCCGGACAGCGCCGGAAATTCCTCCACCGGCAGGGTCGGCAGCGAGAAGTTGGATCGCCCCGCCCGGATCGCCATGCGCCCGCTGTCGCCGGCGACGTTGAGGCCGACCTCGGCGCCGTCGGGCAGCTTGCGGGCGATCTCGTAGAGCGTCAGCGCCGGCACCGTCGCCGATCCCGCCTGCTCGACCGAGCAGACCACGCTTTCCACCACGTCCATGTCCATGTCGGTCGCGGTCATGGACACCATGCCGTCCGCGGCCTTCAGGAGCACGTTCGCCAGGATCGGGATCGTGTTGCGGCGCTCGACGACGCTCTGAACATGGGCCAGCGGCTTCAGAAGGGCCGCCCGGTCAATGGTGATCTTCATGGGCTCGCTCGAACTGGAATGGCGCCTGTCGGACCGGCGTATCGCGGAAGCCGGCACCGCTCAGACCGACGGCATCCGACCGCCCGCGACCCGGCGAATCGAAAGTCCGATTTTATAGCACGAAACGCTTGTGCACAGGGAGTTTTTCGCCGTCCGGCGCGGCGGGATCCGCCGGCGCCGGACGGTAGGCCGATCACCCCTCCAGCATGCGCCGGAGCAGGTCCACGTCGGCGTCGAAATGCCGGTCCGTGGCCCGCAGTTCGTCGATCTTCTTCACGGCGTGCATGACCGTCGTGTGGTCGCGCCCGCCGAACTTGCGGCCGATCTCCGGCAGCGACCGGTGGGTCAGCTGCTTGGACAGGTACATGGCAATCTGCCGCGGACGGGCGATGGCGCGCGCCCGGCGGGCCGAATACATGTCCGAGACCCGGATGTTGTAGTGCGACGCGACCTGCCGCTGGATCTCCTCGATCGTCACCCGGCGGTCGTTGGCCTTGAGAATATCGGCCAGAACCTCCTGCACCATCTCCAGCGTGATCGAGCGGCCGACCAGGGTGGAATGGGCCACCACCCGGTTCAGCGCGCCCTCCAGCTCGCGCACGTTGGAGCTGATCTTGTGCGACAGGAACTCCATGACCTTCGGCGGGATCTCGGCCTCCACCCGCTCGACCTTCGACTGCAGGATGCCCAGGCGAAGCTCGTAGTCGGTCGGATGGATATCGGCCACCAGCCCCCAGCCCAGGCGCGAGCGCAGCCGCTCCTCCATGCCGTCGAGGTTGGTCGGACTCTTGTCGGCGGAGATCACCACCTGGCGGTTGTTGTCCACCAGGGCGTTGAAGGTGTGGAAGAACTCCTCCTGGGTGCTGTCCTTGCCGCTGATGAACTGGACGTCGTCGATCATCAGGACGTCGACCGAGCGGAACAGCTCCTTGAACGCGACGGTATCGCGATACCGCAGCGCCCGGATGAACTGGTACATGAACTTCTCGGCCGAGAGATACAGCACCCGGCGCTGCGGGTGGTTGCGCCGGATCTCCCAGGCGATCGCATGCATCAGGTGGGTCTTGCCGAGCCCGACCCCGCCGTAGAGGAACAGCGGATTGAACGACACGGTGTCGCTCTCCGCCAGCCGCCGCGCGGCGGCGAAGGCCAGTTCATTGGGCTTGCCGACCACGAAGTTCTCGAAGGTGAAGCGGGCGTCCAGCGGCGCCGACACCGAATCCAGGTCGCTCGCCTGCTCCCCGCCGACCGTCACCTCCGGCGCCGACATCGTCCTCGCACCGGCGGTGCCGGGACCAGCCGGGCGGTCTGCATGATCCGTCTGAAGCGACGCCTCCTGGCGCCCGGTGGCCTGATACTGCGCCTCCTGGCGCCCGGTGGCGATCACCTCCACCGCGCTGACGGCCGGGTCCTCGCCCTGCCACAGACCGCGCAGTCGGTCACCGTACTGGGTGACGACGCGGTCGCGCTCGAACTTCGACGGTATGGCCAGATAGACGGTCTGTCCGTCGCGGCGCGCCAGCGTCAGCGACCTGAGCCACCCGCGATACGCGGTCTCGCCGCATTCGGAGCGCAGACGCGTCTTGACCCGCGCCCACTGCGCCGCCAGCACATCCCCATTTCCCGGCTCAGCCATGACGACCCTCCCTAGCAAGGTCGCCGGTCAGCCCCCGACCGATTTTCAACATGCCTGCGCGACTGTTCCAAGTTGACGATACATCCCCCGATAGGCTCCCCCAGCCGATCCGTGTCACCGTCCTTCCCTCGCATTGTCTTTGAACCCCGGAAACCGGCGGTTCGTTGTGCCCCGAGAAATCGCGGCGGCATCGCAGCCACCCCCGCATTCGTGGATCCATCCGATCGGACAAACCGGGGCAGCCGCCGCGGCACTTGCCGCCTCGCCGCCCGGCCCAAGTTCCCGGAAAATAAAACCGCAGAACCGGACCGACTTTAGCCGGTAGATCGAATGGAAGCCCGCTGGTTTGATGACGAATTACTTGACATTATTCTTTCCGGTGCTTCGTAACTCGTCGTCAGCGGTGAGATTGGTAAGGTACTCGTCACGCCGATTGGGCGCAACCGAGTCGAACACTCTGTGACGATTTTTTTTCGGCCTGCCGTGCAGATCGATCACCACTTTCCTCTAGAGTCTTTTCGATTCAGAGGATTGCTCTCGTTTTCTCATTCCAAACTGAACGAATCGGGGCAAATAGTTAATCAGTCCGAATCGTGGCGGGGATTCAGGCCGATAGGCTGCGTAACAATTGCGTCACAGGGGCGATGCCCGGAAACCGGCGCCCATCCAAATATCACGAGCGGCATGCCGACGGCCCGGCCGGCATCTCGGGCGCCCGGTTGCCGACATCGCACGGACCCAACCCGGCGCGCGTTACGGGCCGGTCGGAGCGCGGTGGCGCTGTCTGGGGAAACCGTCTTCGGGCCGGAGGTCGCACGGGCGGGTCCGGGGCCTTGCCGCGGCGCCGGCGACCGCCAACGGAGCGGCCCCGGTGGTCGCCATGCGGACGTCCGGGTCCACAAGGCGCTTCCGCACGCAAAAAAGCCGCCGGTGACCGGCGGCTTCCCGTCGCTCAGGCCGGAGCCCGAAAGATCAGGCGCCGAGCGCCTTGATCCGGCTGTTGAGCCGCGACAGCTTGCGGGCGACCGTGTTGCGATGGAGCACGCCCTTGACGACGCCCCGCTGCATCTCCGGCTGGGCGGCCTTGAAGGCCTCCAGGGCGGCGGTCTTGTCGCCTGTGGCGATCGCCTTCTCGACGCGCTTCACGTGGGTCCGAATGCGCGAGATGCGCGCATGATTGACTTCGGTCCGCCGTGCATTGCGCCGGATACGCTTTTCGGCTGAAGGATGGTTGGCCATTCTCGTCTCTCAAGTACGGCAGGTCCGTGGAAGGCGAGGCTTATACCGCCGGTCCCGGACGACGTCAACAATCTCTGACATCGTCCGGATCGAGAAACCCGCGCGCCCGCCCGGTGCGCCGGAATCAGCGGTTCTTGAACGCCGGCTGGCGCTTCTCGATGAAGGCCGCCATGCCTTCCTTCTGATCCTCGGTCGCGAACAGCGAATGGAACAGGCGGCGCTCGAACCGCACCCCCTCGTTCAGGGTCGTCTCGTAGCTGCGGTTGACCGCCTCCTTGGCCATCATCACCGACGGCAGGGACAGGCCCGCGATCCGGTCGGCGACCTTCATCACCTCGTCGAGCAGGTCCGCCGCCGGCACGATCCGGCTGACCAGACCCGAGCGCTCGGCCTCCTGGGCGTCCATGTTGCGGCCGGTGAGGACCATGTCCATCGCCTTGGATTTGCCGACGAAGCGGGTCAGGCGCTGCGACCCGCCGGCACCGGGAATGACGCCGAGATTGATCTCGGGCTGCCCGAACTTCGCCGTGTCGGCGGCGATGATGAAGTCGCACATCATCGCAAGCTCACACCCACCGCCGAGCGCGTAGCCGGAAACCGCCGCGATCACGGGCTTGCGGACCTGCAGGATGGTTTCCCAGCCGGAGGTGATGAAGTCCTCGGAGTAGACGTCGGCAAAGCCCTTCGCCTGCATCTCCTTGATGTCGGCGCCGGCGGCGAACGCCTTCTCGCTGCCGGTCAGCACGATGCACCCGATCTCCGGATCGGCATCCGCCGCAAGCAGCGCCGCACCCAGTTCGGCCATCAGCGGCGAGGACAGCGCGTTCAGGGCCTTGGGACGGTTCAGGGTGATCAGCGAAACGCGCCCGCGCGTCTCGGTCAGAATGTTCTCGTAGGGCATCTCGGTTACTCCCGGGTCGCGCCGGCGCTCCGTGCGGAGCCGGCGGTTGCGATCATCGCGGCACCAGTTCGAAGCGGACCACAAGTCCGCCCCGCTCGATCACCGCGTCGAGATTCAATTCCTCGTCCGCACGCGCCCAGCGATCCGCCTCCAGCCTGTCCCAGCCGAGCTGGGGCAGCGTGGCGTCGTAGAACGCGCGGACATCCTCCATGGCAACCAGGCCTTCGGCGAAGGCGACGACGATCCGCCCGGCCAGCGCCTCGAAGGCCACGCTGGCCGCCGGCACGCTCTCCAGACCCGGCATGAGGGGCAGATCCTCGATGCCGTCGACGAACCCGTCGGCCGCCGCCGGCGCCCGCACGAAAAGCAGGCCTGCCAGCGCCAACGCGGCGAGCAGATGGATTCGGGCGCGTCGCGACGGCGGGTTCGACGGCGGGTTCATGGCGCCGGCTTCTACCTCAGCGTTGACAGCGGGGACAATAGAAAGTGGACCGCCCTGCCTGGACCAGGCGCGCGACCGTGCCGGTGCAGTCCGGCGTCCGGCAGCTCTCCCCGGCGCGATCGTACACCCGGAAGGTGTGCTGGAAATAGCCGAGTTCACCGGAAACCTGCCGGTGGTCGCGCAGGCTCGATCCGCCGGCGGCGATCGCCTCGGTCAGAACCGTCTTGACCGCCGCGGCAAGCCGTTCGGCCCGCGCGCCGTGGACGTTCAGTGCCATGCGCCGAGGCGAGATCCCGGAGCGATGCAACGCCTCGCAGGCGTAGATGTTGCCGACACCGGCCACCACCTTCTGATCCAGGAGCGCGGCCTTGATCGGCGTGTGCTTGCCGGCAAGCGCCGACTCCAGGGCCGGGCCGGAAAACGCGTTGCCCAGCGGCTCCGGCCCGATGCCCTTGAGCAGCCGGTGGCGCTCCATCCCGTCGGTGGGCCATAGGTCCATCATGCCGAAGCGGCGGGCGTCGTTGAACCGCACCCAGGTCCCGTCATCGGTTCGGAAGACCACGTGATCGTGGGCCGCCAGCACCGGTTTCGCCCCGTCGGAGATCAGCATCCGCCCGGACATGCCGAGATGGATCATCCAGCTCATCCCGTCGTCGAGGTCGATCAGGATGTACTTCGCGCGGCGCCGAAGGGCGACCACCCGTCGACCGGTAAGACGCGCCGCGAACCCGTCCGGCAGGGGCCAGCGCAGATCCGGGCGACGGGCCTCGACCTCGGCCAGGGCGCGGCCGTCCATCCGGGCGGCGAGGCCGCGCATCACGGTTTCGACTTCGGGCAGCTCGGGCATGACGGCGGACGGTATCCCGCCGCCGGCCGGCCGCCAAGCCGGAGATTCCCCCGCCCCGGTCCGCGCTCGTCGCGCTTGATTAACCGTCGGGAGCGGCCTAAGCCAAGCCGAAGGATCCGGCAGGCAGAAGGTGAACGCCATGGCCAGCAAGCGCGAAGCCGCGACGCAGGGCGACCCGAAGATCCGCGACGGCGTGACCGATTTCGGTTTCGCCTCGGTGTCGGTCGAGGAGAAGGGCGCACGGGTGCGCGCCGTCTTCGACAGCGTCGCCTCCAACTACGATCTGATGAACGACCTGATGAGCCTCGGCGTCCATCGGGTCTGGAAGCGCGCCTTCATCGACTGGCTGACCCCGCGCGCGGGCCAGCATCTGCTGGACGTGGCCGGCGGCACCGGCGACATCGCCACGCTGTGGCGGCGCAGCGGCGGCGGCCCGGTCACCGTCTGCGACATCAATGCCGAGATGATCGGCGTCGGGCGCAACCGCCTGGCCGATGCCGGCGGCGATGCGGCCGTCGACTGGGTGGTGGGCAACGCCGAGGACCTGCCCCTGGCCGATGGCGCGGTCGACCGGGTGACCATCGCGTTCGGCCTGCGCAACGTCACCCGCATCGACCGGGCGCTGGCGGAGATGCGGCGGGTGCTGCGCCCCGGCGGACGGTTCCTGTGCCTCGAGTTCTCCCGCCCGACCCAGCCCTGGCTCGACCCGGTCTACGACGCCTATTCGTTCAAGGTGCTGCCCTGGCTCGGCGACAGGGTCGCCCGGGACCGCGAATCCTACCAGTACCTGGCCGAGAGCATCCGACGCTTCCCCGACCAGCAGGATCTGGCGGAACGCATGCGGCGTGTCGGTTTCGAGCGCGTGACCTGGCGCAACCTGTCGGCCGGGATCGCCGCGATCCATTCGGGTTGGCGCCTCTAGGCATGGGCCGGCGGCGGCGATGATCCGTGCCCTGCGCAACCTGATCCGGCTGTTCCGGATCCTGTGGGTCCTGGCCCGCCACGGGGTGTTCGAGCCCCTCGAGACGGTGGCCGAGGCGCCCACGGTGTCCGGCGCCGCCCGGCTGGCCCGGCGGCTGCGCAGCCCGGCGGTCTCGGGACGCTGGGGCGAACGGCTCGCCGCCGCCCTGGTGCGGCTCGGCCCCAGCTTCGTCAAGCTCGGCCAGTCGCTGGCGACCCGGGCCGACCTGATCGGCGATCAGGCCTCCGAGGACCTGACCCGGCTGCAGGACCGGCTCGCCCCGTTCGAGCGGACGGTCGCCCGTCAGACCCTGGAAACCGAACTCGGCGCGCCGGTCGACACGCTGTTCGCGCGGTTCGACGAGACGCCGATCGCCGCCGCGTCGATCGCCCAGGTGCACCGGGCCCGGACCACCGACGGCCGCGAGGTGGCGGTGAAGATCCTGCGACCGGGGATCGAGGAGGCGGTGGCGCGCGACCTCGACCTGTTCTCCTGGATCGCCGAGACCCTGCAGCGGCTGATGCCCTGGTCCCACCGGTTCAAGCCGGTCGACACCGTGCAGGTGTTCCGCGAGACCGTGGAGATCGAGATGGACCTGCGGCTTGAGGCCGCCGCCGCCGCCGAGCTGGCGGAGAACTTCGCCGGCGACGACGCCTTCGCCGTCGCCGAGGTCGACTGGGACCGCACCACCCGGCGGGTGTTCACCAGCCGGTGGATCGACGGTTTCCGCATCGACGACGCCGAGGCGCTCACCGCCGCCGGCCTCGACCCGACCGACCTGCTGGCCCGCTCGGCCGGGGTGTTCTTCAACCAGGTTTTCCGCGACGGCTTCTTCCATGCCGACATGCATCCCGGAAACATGCTGGTGACGCCGGACGGCACGCTGATCCCCGTCGATTTCGGCATCATGGGCCGGCTGGACCTGGAGACCCGGACCTACCTTGCCGACACTCTCACAGGGTTCCTGCTGAGCAACTGGCGGTCGGTCGCCGAGGTCCATTTCCGCATGGGGATGGTGCCGTCGCACAAGTCCGTCGACCTGTTCACCCAGGCCGTGCGCTCGGTCGGCGAGCCGCTGATGGACAAACCGCTCAACGAGGTCTCCGTCGCCAAGCTGCTGGGCCAGGTCCTGCGCATCGCCGAAACCTTCGAGATGGAGGCGCAGCCGCAACTCCTGCTTCTGCACAAGACCATGGTGGTCTCCGAGGGGGTGGGACGTCGGCTGAACCCGAACGTCAACATGTGGGAACTGGCGCGCCCGCTGATCGAGGCCTGGATGCGCGAGAACCGCGGGCCCGAGGCGCGGGCCGCCCGGGTCAGCAGCGATGTGCTGCGCGGCATCGAGCGGCTGCCGGCCCTGGTGCGCGCCGCCGACCGCCTGCTGGAGCACCTGGACGAAGGCGGCTTGAAGCTCCACCCGCAGACCGTGAGGATGATGGCCCGCGAGCAGTCCCGGGCGCGGCGCTCCTCCTGGCCGGTCTGGGCGGCGCTGGCGGCCGGTCTGGCGCTCGGCCTCCTGTTCGGATGACCGCACGATGGCGTTTCTCGATCACATTCGACACTGCAATGCCCAAGGCCCGGCCCGTGGCCCGGCCAATGATCTAAGGGACTTCGTGCCGTTCCGCGTCGGCCAGGCCCGCGTCGGGCTGATACGCCGGGGCCTGTCGCTGGAGCTGCGCCGGTTCGCCGGTCTGTTCCACGTGTTCGAGGACCTGGTGCATCTCGACCCCCGGCTGACCACCTACGACGCCCGCAGCGAGGCGGTCGGCGGCGCCCTCGCCACCCTGGCGGAGGACGGCCTTCTGCCACCACCGCGCGGCGAGAGCTACCCGGTGATGGAACGGCTGGGCGGACCCGCGGTCCTGGAGATCGACCGGGCGGCGGCCACGGCCTTCGGCATCATCAACCGCGGCTTTCACCTGAACGGCATCGTCGGGTCCGGCGAGGACGCCCGAATGTGGGTGGCACGCCGGGCCTGGGACAAGACGACCTATCCCGGCTGCCTCGACAACATCGTCGCCGGCGGCCATCCGGTCGGCTACAGCCCGCAGGAGAACCTGATCAAGGAGTGCGCCGAGGAGGCCGGGATCGGCGCGGACCTCGCCCGCCGGGCCATACCGACAGGCATGGTCTCCTACGTCATGGAAGTGGCGGGCGACGACCCGGCCGGGATCGGCGGCGGCCTGCGCCGCCATGCCTTCTGGGTCTACGATCTCGACCTTCCGCAGACGTTCCGGCCGGTCGCCGTCGACGGCGAGGTGGCGGAGTTCATGCTGATGCCATGGCGCGAGGTCGCCGAGATCGTGGAACGTGGCGTCGTCGAGGGGCCGCAGGGCTTCAAGTACAACTGCAACCTGGTGGTGATCGACTGGCTGATCCGCACCGGCCGCATCGCCCCGGATCACCCGGACTACCTGGAGCTCTGCACCGGGCTGCATGCCGCGTTTCCGTGAGCGACGGCCCATTCTCTGGAGAGTGTCGTCAGTTATGGCGCCGTCAGGTCGGGACGCCCGAGCAGGTCCGCCAGAGGCGCGATGGACACCGTCCCGGACGCGCGGTCGAGGCGCGCTGCGAGATGCCCGGCCGTCGCCTCGGCGAAGGCCCGCTCCGGCACCGCGTCGGCCGCGACGATCCGGAACTCCAGGGCCAGCCGGCGGACCTGCGCGCCCTCCAGACGCTGGGTCCGGTGCAGCACATGCTGATCGAAGACGAAGCAGGTACCGGGAGCGATCACCGGCGCGACACGCCGAGGCGTCGGCCCGGTCAGGTCCCCGATCCGCTCGGGGTCCAGCGATCGCCCACCGCTGGCGTCGCGCTCCAGACCCTCCCAGAACCTGCGGACCTCGGCGTCCGGAACCGGCGACGCCGGCAGACAGAACTCCAGCCCAGGCGCGGTGCGTCCGACCTCCATGAACGGCACCCAGGCGGTCAGCAGGGGAACGTCGAAGCCATAGAAATTGGCGTCCAGATGCCAGGGGACATAGGTCCGGTTCACCTCCGGACGCTGTGAGCGAAATTTGCTCATCTCCAGCAGAAGAACGGGTTCACGACCGAACGCCTCGCGGTACAGCGCCGGCAGCGGACCGTTCCAGAAATACCGCAGGACCAGTCGCAGATAGTCACGCTCGCGCGGCGCGAACGGCGCCTCGTGGAACACCGCCAGCGAGCGGGGATCGGGCTGTCCCGCCGCCGTTCGCGCCGCGACGATGGCCGCGATCCCGCGATAGATCCGCAGGGTCGTCTCGGCGTCCAGCGATCGGCATTCCTTGAGCAGCACGACGTTCCCCCGATGCCGCCGCCATGGACAGCTGGTCGAATGCTATCCCCGCGGCCGCCCGCCGGCCACCCGCGCCCGGACCTCCTCGGCACTGACCCCGCTCTCCTTCAGGGCCCGCAGCGTCAGCGACCGGTCACGCTTGGCGAAGCGCCGGCCGGTCTCGGGGTCGACCAAGAGCGGATGGTGGGCGTAGTCCGGCACCGGCAGGTCCAGCAGCGCCTGGAGCAGGCGGTGGACATGGGTCGCGTGGAACAGGTCCTCGCCGCGGGTCACCAGGGTCACGCCCTGCAGCGCGTCGTCCACCGTCACCGCCAGGTGATAGGAGGTGGCGATGTCCTTGCGCGCCAGAACCACGTCGCCGAACACCTCGGGCCGGGCCTCCTGAATGCCGTGGTTCCGGTCGGACCAGGTCAGCGGACCGGCGATCCGCGCCGACTCGGCCATGCGAAGGCGCAGGGCGTAGGGCTCCCCCGCCGCCTCCCGACGGTGCCGCTCCTCCTCCGGCATCAGGGCGTCGGTATCGGTCACCGCCGGTCCGTCCGGTCCCGTCATCGGCCGGTGATGCGGGGCGGAGAGCGCCTCGTCCAGTTCCCTTCGGGAATGGAAGCACTTGTACAGCAGCCCCATTCCCTCAAGCCGGTCGAGGGCGGCGCGGTGGTCGTCCAGGTGCTCGGACTGGCGCCGCACCGGCGTCTCCCACTCCAGGCCGAGCCACGCCAGATCCTCCAGGATCGCCGCCTCGAACGCCGGCCGGCAACGGGTGATGTCGATATCCTCGATCCGCAGCAGGAACCGGTCCCCCCGCACGCGCTCGACGAACGACGTCGCGTGCAGCGCCGAATAGGCGTGGCCGAGATGCAGGAAGCCGGTCGGGCTCGGGGCGAAGCGGGTCGTGGTGGCCATCCCCGCCGACTATAGCTAGGCTCGCGCCCGGTCAACGGATAGCGATGGAAGACGGCGATGACGGAACTCGACGGCCCCCGGTTCGGCCCGGCCAAGGAAGGCGACGCCGAAGCGCTGGTGGTGATGCTGCACGGTCTCGGCGCCGACGGGAACGACCTGATCGGCATCGCCCCGGTCTGGGCACGGGAACTCGCAACGGTCGCCTTCGTCTCGCCGCACGCCCCCTTCCCCTGCGACATGGCGCCGTTCGGCCGTCAGTGGTTCAGCCTGCAGAGCCGCGATCCGGCGGACATGCTGGCCGGGATCCGGGTCGCCGCACCGATGCTGAACGCCTTTCTAGACGCCGAGCTCGCGCGGTACGGCCTCGGCCCGGACCGGCTGGCCCTGGTCGGCTTCAGCCAGGGCACGATGACATCGCTCTACACCGCGCTGCGCCGCCCGGCGCCGGTCGCGGGCATCGTCGGCTATTCCGGCGCGCTGATCGCCGGCGACCTGCCCGACGACCCGGTCACCGCAAGGCCGCCGGTCGTCCTGGTGCATGGCACGGCCGACGAGATCGTGCCGTTCGCGGCGATGGAGAATGCCGAAGCCGGGCTGAGGGATGCGGGGATCGCCGTCGAATCGGTCGCCCGTCCGGGTCTCGGCCATGGCATCGACGAGGTCGGCCTGGGTGTCGGCGCCGCGTTTCTGCGCCGGGTTCTTGGAGTTTAGCCGCCCGCGCGGTGGGGCCTTGCAGGGACCATAAAACTGTAACAACATATAGATATAAGCAGCTTATCGCTTGGCGCGAAATCTCGGGTATGTGGGCGATCACGATCATGAGATGCGGTTGGAACGACAAGATGTTGTGGCAAGGCCTGCGGCGAAGCGCCGTCCGGCGTGCCGCGAGTCGGCCTAGTCGCAGCATGCGCGCCCTGCCGAGAACTCGGAGGAGCGCGCGGTGACCGGCCCGGACGCCGCACCCGCGCTCGTCCTCAACGCCGATTTCCGGCCGCTCTCCTATTTTCCGTTGTCGCTCTGGTCCTGGCAGGACGCCGTGAAGGCGGTGTTCCTCGACCGGGTCAACATCGTCTCCGAGTACGACCTGTCGGTGCGCAGCCCGAGCTTCGAGATGCGCCTGCCGAGCGTCATCGCGCTGAAGGAATACGTCCACCAGTCGCGCCGGCCGGCCTTCACCCGGTTCAACGTCTTCCTGCGCGACCGGTTCACCTGCCAGTACTGCGCCGAGCGGTTCCCGACCCAGGAGCTGACCTTCGACCACGTGATCCCCCGCTCGCGCGGCGGGCGGACCAGCTGGGAGAACGTGGTCACCGCCTGCGGGGCGTGCAACCTGTTCAAGGGCAACCACATGCCGCGCGACATCGGCATGGTGCCGATCACCGCCCCGAAGCAGCCCAGCGCCTACGAACTGCAGCAGAGCGGCCGGGGGTTCCCGCCGAACTACCTGCATGAGAGCTGGCGCGACTACCTCTACTGGGATATCGAGCTGGAACAGGACGGCTCCGGCGACGACATCGCCCGCATCACGGCGACCTCACCGGCATTCTGAACCGCTACGGGGACCGATACGGCAGTATGGTCGGCGCTGTCGCGAAGGTCTTCGACGAACCGAAGCCACGGAGGCTTAACCTATGCGGACAACGCCGGATTTGCAGGGCCGGGTGTGTCTCGTGACAGGATCTTCGAGAGGCATCGGTCGCGCGATCGCATTGGAGCTTGCGGCGGCCGGAGGCAACGTAGTGGTCAACTACCGCTCGGACCGGTCAGGAGCGGAGAGTGTGGCATCCGAGATTGCAGCGCTGGGCCAGCGCGCTCTTCCGGTCGAAGCCGACGTCAGCTCAAGCGCCGACGTCACTCGGATGATCGCCGACATAAACCGGGCGCTCGGTCCGGTGGACGTGCTTGTCAACAACGCCGGTATCGCGCTGCCGCGGACGATCGACGACCTTTCGGAAGACGACTTCGACCGAACGGTCTCGGTGAACCTGAAGTCTGCCTTTCTGTGCATACAAGCCGTGCTGCCCCACATGTTGTCCCGCAAGTGGGGCCGCATCGTGAATATCTCATCTGGCGCCGCGCGTGGCCGCGGCGAGATCGGCGTGCACTACAACGCCGCGAAAGCCGGGTTGGAAGGACTGACCCGCGGGTATGCGATGAGAGTGGCGGCGGACGGAGTGACGGTGAACTCCGTCGCCCCTTCGCTGATTTCGACCGAGATGATATCCGGCATCGCGAATAGCGCGATCGACCGGGTGCCCGTCGGCCGTCTGGGGCGCGTCGAAGAGGTCGCACAGGCGACGCTCATGGTGATCGCGAACGAGTTCATCACAGGCCAGACAATCCCGGTGAACGGCGGGAAGAGCCTGATCTAAGCCATAGCGATCCAGGCGTCGGGGGATGGCGGCCGTCCCCGGCTATGCCCTTTTCTCCCGTACCGTCAGCAGCAGCGCGAAGCCGACCGCCAGGAACAGCACGATGGTCGCCATGCCGGCGCGCTGGCTGTCGAAGGCCAGGGTGACCCAGCCGAGCACGAGCGGACCGGCGAAGTTCGTCACCTTGCCGGACAGAGCGAACAGACCGAACATCTCGGCCCGCTGGTCTTCCGGCGCGAGACGCGCCATGAAGCTGCGCGAGGCCGCCTGGGCCGGTCCCATGAACGTGCCGAGGGCCATGCCGATGACCCAGAACCAGGTCTTGTCCGGTGCCAGAAGGGCGGCGACGCCGAAACCGATCAGACCGACCAGCGCCCAGGAGATTGCCCGCTTGGCCCCCACCCGGTCGTCGATCCAGCCGAAGGCGATCGCACCAGCTCCGGCGGTGACGTTGAGGGCGATGCCGAACAGGATGATCTCGTCGAAATCCATGCCGAAGGTACCGGCCGCATAGATCCCGCCGAACGCGAACAGGGTCGTCAGTCCGTCGGCGTAGAACATCCGCGCCACCAGGAACCGGGTCATCGGCTGCGACCACCGGAGCTGACCGAGGGTGCGGCGGATCCGCGCCAGGCCGTCGCGCACCGCCTGGCCGAGCGGCTCGCGCTCGCGCAACGGCGGTTCCGGGACCATCAGGAAGGTCGGCAGCGAGAACACCGCGAGCCAGACGGCCACCAGCAGCGACGTGGCCCGCACCGGCTCCGCCGCCTCCGGATCCAGGTCGAAGGGCGGCGGATCGGCCTGGATCAGCAAGAACAGCGCCGCGACCAGACAGGCAAGGCCGCCGAAATAGCCGAGACCCCAGCCCAACCCGCTCACCCGTCCGAGCCGACCGGGTGGCGCCACCTCGGCCAGCATGGCGTTGTAGAACACGGTGGCGAACTCGAAGCCGATGGTGGCAACGATCACCAGTGCCAGGGCGCGCATGGCGAAGGCCGGATCCGGTTCCACCGTCCACAGGGCGGCGGTGGCGAGCACGCAGATCCAGGTCAGCACGAACAGCCAGGGCTTGCGGCGGCCGGTGCGGTCCGCGACGGCACCGAGCATCGGGCTCAGCACCGCGATGCAGACGGCGGCGATCGCCGTCGCGTTGCCCCACAGGAAGGTCCCGTAGGCCTCGTCCGGCGCCACGCCCTTGGTGAAATAGGCGGCGAACACGAAGGTGGTGATCACCGTGGGAAAGGCCGAGTTCGCCCAGTCGTACACGCACCAGCCGAGAATCGGCGTCAGGCGCGCGCGCGTCGGACCGGGATCAGCCGGTTCGCTCATGCCGCGCCGATCCAGGCGGCCGCGTCGTCGAAATCCATGAAGATGCGGAATGTCGTGCCCGGATAGTCGAAGGCGACGATCCTGGCGACCTTGGCGAGCCAGCCGTCACCGACCACGACGGCGACCTGACTACCGCCGTCCCGGCCGCCGGCGAAGCCGCGCCACTGCCGCGCCACGTCCCTCAGCCCCCTCCAGCTGTACTCGCCCTCGTTGTTCACATCGCGGGCGTCGACCAGAGTCGAGAACGTCACGACTTCCGGGTGGCGTTCCCACATGCGCGGCAGGCCGCTGGACAGATCCTCGTCGGTGACGGGGCCGGACACCCGGATCGTCAGAACCCGGCGATCGCGGTCCACCTTCCAGGTGATCCGTCCCCCCGTCACCTCCCCGAGCGCGAATCCGTCCATCCTCATCGCGACAGCAGCGTCCGCATCTGTCCGTTGGCGACGGCGAGCATGGCCAGGTCGACGCCGTCGGCGCCGCGGATGTCGTCGAGCAGGCGGGCGGTGCGCGCCACATCGTCGGCCCGGCCGGCGCTCCAGGCGGCGATCGCCGCCTCGGTGTCGTCGGCCTCCGCCTTCTTCCTGTCATCCTCCGGCTCGACATGGCCGAGCACGTTCTGGGCGAGCTGACCCTGATGCAGGTAGAAGTCGTCGACCAGGGCGTTCACGGCCTGCTTCTGCCAGTAGGTGTCGGCCGACAGCTCCAGCGCCCGGTCGCGCAGCCAATCCAGGGCGAAGCGCGAGCCGACCTCGAAATACACCTTCGCCACGGTCATCTCGTCGAGCTTGGCGGCGCCGGACAGCCGGACCACGTCGCAGGCGGCGGTCAGCGCCTCCAGCGAGGCGATCTGATGCGCCAGGTCGTGCGGCACGCCCTGCTCCTCGAGCTCGGCGCAGGTGCGCTCCAGGTCCTCGCGTTCGGTGCCGCCGATCACCTCGACCAGCCCGCCCTTGAGTACCGTGACGCCGGGCTCGAATTCGCTCACGTGGCTGGCGATGTCGAACGGCCGGCGGCCGTTGCGCAGGAACCAGACGGTCTTGCGCTCCACCAGACGCTGAATGTCCAGCATCATCCGGGTCTGCACCGCGGCGGGCACCGTGTTGTCCAGCGCCTCGATGGCGTCCCACAACTCCCGCAGTCCGAAGACGTCGCGCACGATGGTGTAGGCCCGGGCGATCTCCGCGGCGCTCGCGCCGGTCTGCTCGCTGAGCGTGTTGATGAAGGTGGCGCCGACCCGATTGATCATCGAGTTGGTCACCGTTGTCGCGATGATCTCGCGGCGCAGGCGGTGCGCGGCGATCGGTTCGGCGTACTTGCCCCGCACCCGTTCGGGGAAATAGCGCGCGAGATCGTCGGCCAGCGCCTCGTCGTCCGGCAGGTCGCTGGCCAGCAGATCGTCGTACAGCGCCATCTTCGCGTAGGCGAGCAGGACCGCCAGCTCCGGGCGGGTCAGCCCCCTGCCGTCCTGGACCCGGTCGCCCAGGGCCTCGTCATCGGGCAGGAACTCGATCCGCCGGTTCAGTCTGAGGTGCCCGCGCTCGAGCCCGCGCATCAGCCGGCTCTGGGCGTCGATCAGGCCGAGGCCCTGGTGCTCGGCGATGGTGAGCGCCTGGCTCTGGTCGTAGTTGTCCGCCAGCACCAATTCGGCGACCGCGTCGGTCATCTCCTCCAGCAGCCTGTCGCGCTGCTTCAGGGTCATGTCGCCGTCGGCGACGATCGACCCCAGCAGGATCTTGATGTTGACCTCGTGGTCGGAGCAGTCGACGCCGGCCGAATTGTCGATCGCGTCGGTGTTGAGGCGCACACCGCGCAGGGCGGCCTCGACCCGGCCGCGCTGGGTGACGCCGAGATTGGCGCCTTCGCCGATCACCTTGGCCCGCAGCTCGCGGGCGTCGATGCGGACGGGATCGTTGGCCCGGTCTCCGGCATCCGCATGGCTCTCCCGGTTGGACTTGATGTAGGTGCCGATTCCGCCGAACCAGAGCAGGTCGACCTCGGCCCGCAGCAGGGCGCTGATCAGGTCGTTAGGGGTTACCGAATCCTCCTCGATGCCGAAGGCCTTCTTGATTTCCGGCGTCAGCTTGATCGACTTGGCCGAACGCTCGAACACGCCGCCGCCCTTGGAGATCAGCTTGGCGTCGTAGTCCGACCAGCTCGATCGCGGCAGTTCGAACAGGCGCTTACGCTCGGCGAAGCTGGCGGCCGCGTCGGGGTTGGGGTCGACGAAGATGTGCAGGTGATTGAACGCGCCGATCAGGCGGATGTGCTCCGAGAGCAGCATGCCGTTCCCGAACACGTCGCCCGACATGTCGCCGCAGCCGACGACCGAAAACGCCTCCGCCTGCGTGTTGCGGCCGATCTCGCGGAAGTGGCGCTTGACGCTTTCCCAGGCGCCGCGCGCGGTGATGCCCATCTTCTTGTGGTCATAGCCGGCCGACCCGCCCGAGGCGAAGGCGTCATCCAGCCAGAAGCCGTAGTCCTGGGACACGCCGTTGGCAATGTCGGAGAAGGTCGCAGTACCCTTGTCGGCGGCGACGACCAGATAGGGATCGTCGTCGTCGTAGCGGACCACGTCGCGCGGCGGGATCACCTCCGTCCCGGCGATATTGTCGGTGATGTCCAGCATCCCGCGCATCAGCGTCTTGTAGCACTCGATGCCTTCGGCCTGGAATTCCTCGCGGGTGCCACCGACCGGCGGGCGCTTGACGACGAACCCGCCCTTGGACCCGACCGGGACGATGACCGCGTTCTTCACCTGCTGGGCCTTCATCAGGCCGAGGATCTCAGTGCGGAAGTCCTCGCGCCGGTCGGACCAGCGGATGCCGCCGCGCGCCACCTTGCCGCCGCGCAGGTGCACGGCCTCGACCCGCGGGCTGTAGACCCAGATCTCCACGTGCGGGCGCGGCAGCGGCAGCTCCTCCAGCTTCTGGCTGTCGAGCTTGAAGGAGATGTAGCTCTTCTCCCCGCCATCCTCCGCCGCCTGATAGAAATTGGTCCGCAGGGTGGAGCGGATCAGGTTGAGGAAACGGCGCAGGATCCGGTCCTGATCCAGGTTGGCGACATCGTCCAGCGCGGCCAGGATCTCGCCCTCCAGGGCGCCCACCGCCTTGTCCCGCTCCGAGCCAGCCGCCGGATCGAAGCGCGCGGCGAACAGCTTCACCAGCAGGCGCGCGATCGGCGCGTAGGCGAGCAGCGTCTCCTCCATGTAGTCCTGGGAGAAGGTGAAGGCCGCCTGGCGCAGATACTTGGCATAGGCCCGCACGACCGTGACCTCGCGCCAGGTCAGGCCAGCCGCCAGCACCAGGCCGTTGAAGCCGTCATTCTCCATGCGGCGGTCCCAGACCGCGGCGAAGGCCTCCTGGAACGGCGCCTTGATGGCGGCAAGGTCGCAGTCGGTGTCGGCGCGCAATCGCATCTCGAAATCGTGCAGCCAGACGTCATGGGCCATCGTCCCGCCGGAAATCTCGAACGGAACCTCCGCCATGACCCGCACGCCCATGTTCTCCAGCATCGGCATGACGTCGCTGAGCGGCACCGGCTCGCCGCCGTGGAACAGCTTCAGGTGGAGAACGTCGTCGTCGACGCCGATCGGCCGGAACAGGTTCATTCCGAGACGGCCGTCCCCCGCCCCCTGGCCACGGGCGATCTCCTCCATGCGCGCCATGTCGAAGATCGCGGCGTGGGCGGTGTAGGCCTCCTTGTAGCTGGTCGGGAAGGCCGGCCCGTAGCGTTGCAGCAGCATCTGCGCCGCCTCCTCGCCCTTGTCCTCGACCAGGGCGTCGTGCAGCTTGTCCGCCCAGCTCCGCCCGGCATCGATCAGCCGCTGCTCCAGGTCGTCGTTGTCGACCTCGGGGATCGCGCCGCGGGTGGTGGCGACGATGAAGTGAAGCCGCGCCAGCACACTGTCCGACATCTGCGTGTAGAACGCCGTCACCTCGCCGTTCAGGGCGGTCGACAGGATCGTCTGGAAGCGCTGGCGGAGCTGGGTGTTGAAGTGGTCGCGCGGCACGAACACCAAGGCACTCACGAACCGCTCGAAGGCGTCTCGGCGCAGGAACAGCGCCGTCTTCTGACGCTCCTGAAGGTGCAGGATGCCGATCGAGATCTCGTAGAGCTCGTCCTCGCTGGCCTGGAACAGCTCGTCGCGCGGATAGGTCTCGAGGATATTGACCAGGGCCTTGCCGTCGTGGCTGGCCGGCCGGAACCCGGCGCGCTCGACGATCTTCTCCACCCGGCGCCGCAGCAGCGGGATCTCCTTGGGGCTCTGGTTGTAGGCGACCGAGGTGAACAGACCGATGAAACGGTGCTCACCGGTGACCTTGCCGGACTTGTCGATCTTCTTGACGCTGATCGAGTCCAGCGGCACCGGGCGATGCACGTTGGAGACCTTGTTCGCCTTCATGACCAGGAGCGGCGTCGGGTCGAGAAGGAACCCCTGGACCCGCTCCGGCAGGGTGCCGATCTCGCGCAGGCCGTCGAACACGCTGACATCGGGCGAGCGCAGGATGCCGAGCCCGCGGCCGTCGACCACCTCCATGCGCATCTTCTTGCCGCTGCCCGCGTAGTCGTACTGCCGGTAGCCGAGGAAAGTGAAGTGATTGTCCTCGATCCACCGCAGGAAGGCGCAGATCTCGGCCAGATCCGCCTTGCTCTGCCCTTTCGGCGGCGCGCTCTCGAGGGCGGCGATCACGTCGACCATGGACTGGCGCATCGCCCGCCAGTCCTCGACAGAGGCCCGGACGTCCTTGAGGACCTCGGCCAGGGTCGCCTCGATCTCCTCCAGCGCCTCTGACGAGGTCTGCTCCGACACCTGCAGGTGCATGAACGACTCGCCGATCGATCCGGCGGCGGACTCGTCGGCGCCCAGCAGGCCCGTGACCGCCCCCTTGGCGTCGCGGGTGACGTGCAGGATCGGGTGGATCACCAGATGGACCGTCAGCCCCCGGCGGTTCAGCGCATGGGTCACCGAGTCGACGAGGAACGGCATATCGTCGTTGACGATCTCGATGACCGTGTGGGTCGACTGCCAGCCGACCTCCTCGAAACGCGGGTTGTAGGCGCGGATGCGCGCCTGCCCGGGCATGCGGTCGCGTCCGAAGGTCCACATGGCGATCGCCGCGCCGAACAGGTCCTCGACCTCCTCGTCGACCAGGTCGTGCGGCGCGACGTTCTCGAAGAACTGACTGACGAAAATCTCCGCCGTCTCCGCCTTGGTTCCCTGCAATCGCTCGCGAACCAGGGCGCAGACCGCCTCGATCTTCTCGACCTTCAAGGTTTCGGTGCGACCGCGCATGTCGTTGACCCCCCATGCCATCGCCCCGCGCCGCTGGCCGGCGCGTTCCATGGGCGAAAGCGTAACAGATGGGCGGAACCTGCGGAAACAATTCAGATTTTAAGAGTTCAAGACGATCCGCCGCGACCGGAGAAACGACGACCGAAGGGCACGGGCCGGACCGGCGGCGGCGGGGGCCGGTCGCAGCCCGTTCTGGGCGAGGAATTCGTCACTCATTACACCCTATTTTGTCGTGTACTATGCATTTACCACAAAATATAGGAGGCAAAATTGCATAATTTCGCGTTAAAGGCGTTGCATTCTCCGCGCCAGGATCCGGCGACCGCCGCCCCGTCCAGGGTCGATCTGATGACCGACTATCTGGAGGCGACCTTCGCGATGCTGGCACGGGAAGGCGTGTTGGCACGGATGTCCCTCGGCCTGGAGGACTGGCTGGCGGAGATCAGGGACGCGCCCGGCTCGGTCGGAGTCAACCCGACCTTCGACTCCTCGATCCAGAGGATCGATCCGGCCGACAGTTTCGCCATCATCCTGTCCGTCGACGGACGGACCGCCGCGCTCATGGCCTGCCGGCGGTTCCGGACCGACAGCTATTACGACCTCGTGAGCAGCGGCCGCGTCTGGTACGCGGATCCGGAGTTCAGCCCGCTCCCGCTGCGTCAGTCGGGCGCCGGCCCGAGCGGCACCGTCAGCCACACGGGCGGACTCTGGGTCCATCCGGACCACCGCGGCATCGGCCTCTCCTGGATCCTGCCGCGGATGATCGGCGCGACGGCGGTCGCGCTCTGGGGGATCGACTGGCACACCGGAATGGTGTTCGCGAAGCTGAACCAGACGCAGATCTCGCAGAAGAACTACGGCTCGACCGACAACCGGGTGCTAATCGAGGGCTACTTTCCGCCCACCGGCCGCATCGAGAGGATTTTCAGCAACGAGACGCCGGTCGCCGACATCGTGGAACGCACCCGCAGGGACCTGGTCCAGATTCGGGGTAACCGAAACCAGAAGGTGCGTGACCTTGCCCCGATCGCCAACAAGCGGGCAGATCAGGCGCCGGTACTGCCGCATGCGTCCAGAAAAGAAGCCGTGTAGGAGCGACAGACTGGAGGTCCTGTCCCGCTTGGCCCGATGATAGTCGGCATAGGCCAGTTCGCTCATCACGCGGGTGCGGCCATCGCGCAGACACATGCCTTCGTAGGACGCCCCATCCTCCAGGCCGACGCGCAGGCCGTACGTGACGAAGGAATAGTCGCCCGGATCCTCGGCCGAGACGTTCAGCACATGCGTCCGGCCGAGCTGTCCGGCGGCGAACACGGCGTCCACGCCGATATCGTCGACATGCGGAAGCGATGCTGTCGCCCGGGCGCCGAGATACCGATGCAGCCTGATCAGCCCGTTGTCGATGCCGGCGATGAATCCGTCCGGCTGACAGTACCGGACATGCAGCGACTCGCCGGCGATCGACACGGTCCGATCTGCCCCCACCTCACCACTCCGCCACGGTGATCGCCTGGACGGGAAGGCCATGCAGGTCGATCGGCAGGATCGCAGCGTTGACGCGATCCCGGTAGGGGTCCCGGACCAGACACTGGAACGCCCGCGGCTGATCCGACACGCCCGCCGCGTGGGCGATGTCCCGAACGGCCGCGAACCGCGCCTCGGCGCCGCACAGGGTACGGCAGAGCGCGCCCCGATTCAGAAACCGGTCGCCGGCGAAATCGTAGAGGAACGTCGTCCGTCCGACGACCAGGGTGTTGGCGAGAACGTCGCGGAAACCGCTGCGACTCTCCTCCAGCCACTCGATCATCATCTCCTGCATGCGGGGCGTCAGATAGGCGAACCGCATCGGCTCGACGACGACCCGTGGCGACGGCATCAGCGCGGCGATGTTGCTATTGGCGGGAATCACACCAGACTCCTCAACTCGTGGTTAAGTCGTTGATCATCCCCGATTGCGGTTCCCTGTCAATGACGTTCCGGCCGGTATGCCGGTCGCGCTCGCCCGTTCCCGCGCCAGCCGCTGAGCGCGCTCGCGGATCGTCCGGGCCAGGCGCGGCGGATCCATGTCCTGGCCGAGAGAGGCCGCGATCTCGATCACGGTCTCCGCCGCCTGCTCCACCAGGGAGAAGTCGTCCAGGGCGGCGGTGTCGGGCCGGGCGGTGTCGGGCCGGGCGATGTCGGGGTCGGCGCCGGCGGAACCGGGCACGCCGAAGGCCAGCCAGGCCGGGTCGACATCGGCGACCTCCGCCAGGCGCGCGGCGTGGTGGAGCGAGATCTTGCTCTCGCCGTCGCGCCAGCGCGCCGGCGTGTCCTTGCTGACCTCAAGCGCGCGACCGACCGCGATGACCCCGCCGGCCTTCTCAATGGCCACCGCGATCCGGTCGCCGAGTTCCGGACTGAATCCAGGAGCAGTTGCTTTTTTCATGCCCACCTTGCAACTTTGGCAGGAAAAGTACGGATTGACGTCCAGATTTTTCTGGATCAACCTTATCACGAACCCCAGATGGCAGGATAGAGCCGTTCGCCTGCCCTCCCGACCGCCGAGGTCACCGCTGACTGATGGACCCGAACGATGCCCCCCATGGATGACCTGCCCGGCGGTGACGCGCCCCGGTCCGGAGACCTGGAGTCGTCCGGGCCTCCGGCGCCGTCCGGGGTGGAGTCGATCGTCGACTTCGCGGAGTCGCTGGCATCGCTGCGGGGGGCGCCCGAGCCGTCCGGGTACATGCCCCAGCTTGCCGGCACCGCCTTCGCGGGACCGGACCGTATCGCCGCCGCGCCGGCGGTCGGCGGGAGCCTGCCGATGGGGATGACGGTACCCGCGGTTCAACTCGCCCACGCCCTCCAGCTGCTGCGCGAGCGGCGGGCCGGCCCGCCAAGCCAGGCTCCGGGCCGAAGGGGCTCCGCGCCCCGGCGGACCGGTGATGGCCCCTGCGACGGCGCGCCATCGGACACCGGGCACTCCGACGCCCGGGACGAGGCGATCGAGGCGGCGGCTCGGCTGGTCTCCGATGCGCTCGCCGCGGTGACCGGAGCCGCCGGCCTCAGCGTGCCGATGTGGACGCTGGCGGTCGCTCCCCGGCCCGAAGTCGCCGATCCGGAGCTTGAATCCGTGTTCGTGGAGTTCGACACCGCGCTTGCCGCCTGGCGGGCGCTGCCCCCGGCGGCCGAGACCTGGCGGCCGCGGGCCGAGGTCGACCGCTATCTCGCGGCGGAGGAGGCGGTGCTCAACCTCGCCGACGCCCGTCCCGAAGTGCTGCGCCGGCAGGCCCGCCTGCTGCTGGACCTGGCCGACGAGTTCGCCGACCAGGCCGGCCTCTCCGCCGCCAACGCGATCGCCAACGTCGCCCAGGGCCTGCTCGACCGCACGGAGCGCTGAGGGCGCATCGCCGCCACAGCGGCTGACCGCCCGGAGGGCAGCCTCCGCACGCGCCGAAAACAGATTGTTCCGAGAAAATTGGAGCGGGCGATGAGATTCGAACTCACGACCCCAACCTTGGCAAGGTTGTGCTCTACCCCTGAGCTACGCCCGCGCTCCGTCAAGGCCGCGGATAATACCGGTGGATCGCGCGATTGCAAGAGCGTTTAGCGCCTTTTCGCACGGAATTTTTCTTTCGTCGGATACCCGCGAAAAATCCAGCGTTTTCCACGTCTTACCGAAGCGACCGCGGTCGCCGTTCACTCCTCCGAGGTGATTTTCAGGTGAAAGACCGCCCAGGCGAGGCCGGAGTCGTCCTCCGCCGTCTGCCCCTCGTCGCTGCCGGGCGGGAACACCAGCCAGGTGGGCCCGCGCCCGCCGATCGACAGCGGCTGGCCGTCCATCGACGTCGCAAGCACGAAATCGCCCGCCCGGACCTCGGCGATCCGGAAGGAGGGGGCGTAACCGTCGACCGCCTGCACCAGAACCTCGCCGCCCTCGGCGCCGGCGGCGTCGAGAACCGAGGCCAGGCTCGGGCCGCTCACGCGCACCGGGGCGGGCCAGTTCGGATAGCCGACCTGGAGCGTTCTCTGCGGCAGGGCCGCCAGATCCTCACTGGTCAGCGCGAAGGCGCGCTCGAACGGCTCGTCCAGAGCGGCGAACAGGGCGTCGGCGAACGGATCGAACGGGCCGCGGTTGGTGCTGGCGATCTGTCCGGTGACGGTGACGACGACCGGTCCGTCGGCACGGGCGGGGCCGGCCCCGGGAAGCAGGTACAGGACGGCGCATACCGCAGCCGCGGTCAGGATCCGGACGAGCCGGCAGGCGATCCGGGACGTGGCCCGGGAAGTAGTCCGGGAAGTGATCCGGCGCATCGGGAACCTCCACACGGGAACAATCGATCGGCGAATGGCGAGCCATCGTACCATGTTTCGGCGATGCACCGGAGAGCCGGCCGAGGAGACGGGCCGGAATTCGGCGGCGGGTGCTGTCGGCGCGATTGCCGGTGGCGGTTTCCGGCGGCGATTTCCGGGGGCGATTTCCGGGGGGTGCTGCCCCCGGCCGGAAAAATGCGCTAGACAGGAGACCGACACGCCGCTGTCCCGTTTCCACCCCCCTTAAGCCCGGAGCCGGCGCCATGGCCGAGACCGATCCTCCCACGCCCCCGACCACTCCCGAGACGCTTCTCGCGCGCCTCGACGACCTGGGCGTCTCGTACGACCTGCATACCCACCCGCCGCTGTTCACGGTCGAGGATTCCAAGGCGCTGCGCGGCGACCTGCCGGGCGGACACTGCAAGAACCTGTTCCTGCGCGACCGCAAGGGCGCGATGTGGCTGATCGTCTGCCTCGAGGACCGGCGGATCGATCTGAAGGCCCTGGGTGCGGCACTCGGCGGAGCGCGGCTGTCCTTCGCCAGCGCCGACCGGCTGATGCGGGTTCTGGGCGTGATCCCGGGCGCCGTGTCGCCCTTCGCACTGATCAACGATACCGACGCCTCGGTCACCGTGATCCTGGACGCCGAGATGATGGAAAGGTCGCCCCTGAACTATCACCCGCTGTCGAACGAGATGACCGTCGCGGTGACGCCGGACGGGCTCATCCGATTCGTCGAGGCCTGCGGTCACACCCCGCAGATTGTCGATCTCTCCGTCGCATCGGGCGATTGACCCGCCACGGTGCCGGGTTCAGAAATCCCGGACCGTCACCCTTGTCGCGACTTCCCCGCACTTTAGATAGACACTTCCAGAACAGAGGAACGAAAAGAGATGGAACCGATCCTGGGCGCGGCGCAGCCGGGCGGACAATCCGGCGAGGCCGTCATCGTCGACGCAACGACGGCGACGTTCATGACCGAGGTGGTCGACGCCTCGATGCAGCAGCCTGTCCTGGTCGACTTCTGGGCGCCGTGGTGCGGTCCGTGCAAGCAACTCACCCCGGCCCTGGAGTCCGCCGTGCGGAAAGCCGGCGGCTCGGTCAAGCTCGTGAAGATCAACATCGACGAGAGCCCGGAGATCGCCCAGCAGCTCCGCATCCAGTCGATCCCGACGGTCTACGCCTTCAGCAACGGCCAGCCGGTCGACGGCTTCCAGGGCGCGGTGCCGGAGAGCGAGGTCACCGCGCTGATCGAACGACTCGGCGGCGCCGTGGCACCGTCGCCGCTCGAGCAGGCTCTCGAGCAGGCGGATCAGCTGCTGCAGGCCGGCGACCACCAGCAGGCCGGCGCCCTGTACCAGCAGATCATCCAGCACGATGAGAAGAACGCCCCCGCGCTCGCGGGTTTCCTGCGCTGCCTGATCGCCGATGGCCGGCCGGACCATGCCGAGAAGGTGCTGGAAAAGGTCCCCGAGGAGCTGAAGTCGGACAAGGCGGTGCATGCCGCCATCGCCCAGCTCGAACTCGCCCTGGAAGGCGCCAAGGCGAGCGCCGAGCTCGACGGGCTCAAGGCGAAGATCGAGGCCGACCCCAAGGATCACCGCGCCCGGATCGACCTGGCCGCCGCGCTGTACGCGACCGGCGACCGCGAAGGTGCGGTGGATCAGCTCCTCGAGAGCATCCGCATCGACCGCAAATGGGAGGAAGAGGCCGCCCGAAAGGAGCTGCTGAAATATTTCGAGGCGATGGGGCCGACCGATCCGGTCACCGCCGACGCCCGGCGCCGTCTGTCCTCGATCCTGTTCTCCTGACGGCCGAGGGATGGAAGGCGGCGCAGCGATGAGTCAGAGCCCGTTCGACCCGAGCTTCGACGATCTGCCGGCGACCCTGCCGGTCTTCCCCCTGCCCGGCGTCCTGCTGCTGCCGCGCGGCAGGCTGCCGCTGAACATCTTCGAGCCCCGCTACCTGAACATGACGCGCGACGCCCTGGCCACCGACCGGCTGATCGGCATGATCCAGCCGATGCCGGCCACCGGCGGCACCGAGGCCGGGTCGCGCGCGCTGTACCGCATCGGCTGCGCCGGACGGATCACCCAGTTCGCCGAGACCGACGACGGCCGCTTCCTGATCACACTGTCCGGGGTCTGCCGCTTCACCGTCGACCAGGAGATCGCCTCCATGCGCGGCTACCGCCGGGTGATCGCCGACTGGGGGCCGTTCGCCGGCGACCTGGACGACGACTGCGAGGCGGATCTCGATCGCGCCGTTCTCGTTTCGCGTCTGAAACGGTACTTCGACGCCCAGGGCATCACCGCCGACTGGGAGGTCATCGAGGAGACGCCGGACGACCGGCTGGTCACGACGCTCGCCATGGTCTGCCCGTTCGAGAGCAGCGAGAAGCAGGCGTTGCTGGAATGTGAGACGCTGAAGGCGCGGGCCAGCATGATGCTGGCGCTGCTCGACATGGCGGTTGCCGGATCGAACGGAGGCGATCATGCCCGACACTGACGCCACCGGCGCCCCGGAGGAGACGAGCGTCGACCCGAAGCTGCTCGAGATCCTGGTCTGCCCGGTGACCAAACAGGCCCTGGCCTACGACCGGGCTGCGCAGGAGCTGGTGAGCGCGACGGCGGGGCTCGCCTTTCCGATCCGCGAGGGGGTGCCGATCATGCTCGTGGAGGAGGCGCGGCGGATCGACGAGGACCCGCTCGAGGAGCCGGCGGGCGAGCCCGCCCCGTGACCGACCCCGCCGATGCCGCAACCGGCGACTGGCCGAGCGACCTGCGCGTCAGCAGCGACCGCGCGACCCTCACGGTCCGGTTCCAGAGCGGCCTGACGGCCTCGATACCGGCTGAACTCATGCGCGTCGAGAGCCCCTCGGCCGATGTGCAGGGCCACAGCGCCGCCGGCAAGACGCTGGTCTCCGGCAAGCGCGGCGTCTCGATCACCGCCATCGAGCCCGTCGGCAACTACGCCGTCCGCATCACCTTCAGCGACGGTCACGACACCGGCCTCTTCACCTGGCGTTACCTGCGGACGCTGGCGACAGAGGGCGACGCGATGATGGCCGCGTACGAAACCGCCCTGGCCGCCGCCGGACGGTCGCGCGACGGCTGACCCGATGGTCAGCCGGCCGCCGGCGGCATCGCCCCGCTTTCCGCTTGCGCCACCTCGGCCACGCGGTGCGGCGGGAACCAGAGCGACACCGTCGTGCCGACGTCCTGTTCGCTTCTGAGCGTCAGGGTGCCGCCATGGAGCTCCATCAGCCCCTTGCTGAGGGACAGGCCCAGCCCGGTGCCGTGGTTCGATCGCGCATAGGCACCCTCCACCTGGGCGAAGGGGGTCAAAACGCGCTGCAGATCCTTGGCCGGAATGCCGATACCCGTATCGGTGACCGCCACGGTGAACCCCCGGTCCCGGGTGACGCGGATCGAGATAGAGCCGTTCGCGTGGGTGAACTTCGACGCATTGGACAGGATGTTGATCAGGACCTGACGCACGCGGACGGGGTCGCAGAGCAGCGGCACCTCCAGGTCCGCGCGGCCCGGCAGCGACAACCGGATCCGCTTGCCCTCCAGCGCCGGCGCGACGATGGTCACCGTATCCTCGACGATCGACCGCAGGCTCACCCTCTCCTCGTTGAGGGTGAGATTGCCGGACTCGACCCGGGTCATGTCGAGAATGTCACCGATGATCTCCAGCAGGTGCTCGGCGCTCTTCAGGATATCTTTTGTGTAGCCCTCGTATCGCGAGTTGCCGAGCGCCCCGAAGATCTGCTTCTCCATGACCTGCGAGAACCCGATGATCCCGTTCAGCGGCGTCCTGAGTTCGTGGCTCATGTTCGCCAGGAACGTCGACTTGCTGCGGTTGGCCGCCTCGAGCTCCGCCTTCGAGCGCTCCAGTTCGTCGATCATGCGCCGAAGCTCCGTATTCGCGTTCTCGAGCTGCGCGGTCCGGTCGCCGACGAGTTCCTCCAGCTGACCGCGATAACGCTCGAGTTCGCGGTGCTGGGCCTCGATCTGTTCCAGCATGTGGTTGAAACCGGCGATCAGCCCGCCGAGTTCGTCTCCGGCTTCGGTCTGCGCCCGTCTCTCATACGCGCGATCGGCGCTCACGGCGCGCATCACCTCGGCCAAGTGGCTGATCGGCCGGATGAGGGCGCGCTGGAGCGTCGAGGAGAGAGCGAACGCGATCAACGTCGACAGGGCCGCGATGATCGCGGCGATCAGGAAGAACGCGTCCCGCTCCTCCCAGAGAACGTCGAGCGAGACCACCAGTTGGATCCAGCCCACCAGTTCACCGTCGAGCCTGACCGGCCGCTGGATCCACAGCAGATCCTGGCTAAACCGCGCGCCGATATCCTCCAGGCGCTCGGGAACCGCGGCGTCGGGCGGCACCGCGCCATACTCCGCGAACTGCACGCCGTCGGGACCGACCAGTCTGGCGGCGATCACGTCTGGCTTCACGTGCAGGTGGGCGAGTGTCCGTTCGGCCGCCGCCGGATCATTGAACACCATGGCGGGACTTGTGGTCTCGGCCAGCACCTGGGCCAGGGCCGTCATCTCGCGCACCAGGCCGTCCCGTGTCGCCGAACTCGCATAGATCAGCAGGCTGCCGGTCGCGAACGCCGTGGTCACGACCCCGACCAGCATGGTCACGGCCATGAACTTGTTCCGCAGCGACAGATCGCTGAACCAACGAGGTACACGCATGGCTACCTGTCCACGATCTCGGCGAGCTGAAGCAGACCGGAGCCGAGTTTCAGCTTCGCCTGGGACACGCTCTGCAGATTGACCTGGAACCGCAGGCGCTGACGATCCGCGATCAGACCGATGTGGCCGCCGTTCCGGGCGAACGACATCTCATCGGAAACCAGAAGAATCCGATACCGCCTGGCAGCCTCAAGCACCGAGCGGCGATCCTCCTCCGACGCGAAGCGGCTTACGAACAGGACGTCACACCTCTCGATCTGGTCTCCGGGCCCAACCGTGACGGTCCGGATCGGGCGATCCTTGACGGTCTTGCCATCAAGCGTCCGCGTCGCCCGGATGTCCAGGTCGTTTCGGCGGACGCAGACCTGGACCGACGCGTCGGAATCCTCGAACTCTCCGGCGGGCCATTCGGTGAACTTCGTGAAATTGTACACGAAGGCGATCTTGATCGCCGAAACCTCAAGGCTGTCGCCGGGCGCCGCCGCGACCGGTCCGGCCGACACGAGCGTCTGCGCCGTGAGGACGAGGGCCGCCAACAGCGACCTGGCCGGCCTTCGAAACGGGGTGAGGTTGGGCGCGAGGGGCATCGTCAGGAATAGCCCGTCAGAAGCGAACGGCCAGGGAGGCGAAGACCGAGCGCTCAACCTTCGTGCCGTAGCTGACGAAACCGTCGCTGGCGAACTCGGTCCGCTTCTCGTGCAGGAGGTTCTGGCCGGTCAGCGCGAGTTCGATATTGGCCTGCGGCCGCCAGGCCACGCGCACCGCGAGCTCGCCGTAGCCACCGGTCTCCGGCTCCGGCAGTTCGCCGACGATGCGTCCCATGACGTCCAGCGAAACGTCCGGCGTCACGTCGTACTGGGCCCGCAGCGCCATCTGGTAATCCGGACCGGAGCCCCCCGTCGGATCGACGGTGTCACCCTGCAGCAGGGCGTACCACCCCTGCAGCGCCAGCGCCTCCGTCGGGCGCCAGTTGGCGACGAGTTCGACGCCGTAGACATCCGCACTCCCGCCGTTCTCGAACTGGATCGGCAGTTCCAGGTAGGACGTCGATCCGTCCGACTCCACCGTCGCCGTTGCGATCGAGGTCGAGACCAGGTTGTCATAGAAATTGTAGAAGGCGGCCGTGTCGAAGGACACGGTCGGAGAGGCGGTCCAGCGGTGGCCGATCTCCAGGGCAAGCAACTCCTCCGACTCCAGGTCGGAACTGCCCCGGACGCGAAGATCCACGGGAAGCCCGATGTTCGGGATACCGACCAGCGGCGCGGCTGCCGGCGAGAGCACGCCTATCGATATGTCGGCGTCACGCTCGGCGCGCGACGGCGTGCGCACCGCCCGGGAGACCGCCGCCCAGACGTTGTGATCGGGCGTGACCCGCCACAGGGCGCGGGCGTTCGGCTGCAGCTCGACGCCGGTATAGCTGTTGTACTCGAGCTTGGTCCCCAGGGTCAGCGAGACATCGCCGTCCCAGAGCGCGATCGTGTCCTGCACGAAGGCGTTGACCATGTACTGGTCGGCATTCTCATCGGTCACCTGATAGCGGAAGTTGCCTGTGACCTCGTCGTTGCTGTAGCGCCCCCCGACGCCCCACACCACGGTGTGGTTATCGCCGAGCCGAAACCGGTGATCGGCGTCAATGTCTACGATGTTCCGCTCCTCCGAGATCTCGTCGCCTTCCCAGACCTCGCGCTGGATGTAGGAACGAACCTCGACGCGGTTGTCGGGGGCGAGATCGCGCGACCAGCTGCCAAGGAGATAGCTGCCCCTCGTCGTGTCGTCGTCGTTGGTCCGCGACGAATAGGGTGTGTTCAGGCTCAGCATGTCGTAGGTCGAGCCGCTGACGCCGCCGAACGAGGCGCCCTGCAGGTGCCAGGAGTCGCCGTTTTCGGTCATGCCGTCCGCCCGGAAGCCGCCGCGTCCTTCTCGGAAGTCATCGGCGCCGGCGGTGCCGTCCCCCAGTTCCCGGGCCCCCACGCTGCGGGTCTTGCCGTAGACCCTGTAGTGGGCGTCATCGGACAGGGCGCCCCCATGGCGCGCGGCCGCCTCGACGTCGTCGTTCGAACCGGCGCCGGCGAACAGGTACGTCCCCTGCGTCTCGCTGGCATTCTTGGTGATGATGTTGATCACACCGTTCACCGCATTGGCGCCCCACAGGGAGGCGCCGGGGCCGCGGATCACCTCGATGCGGTCGACGTCCTCGAGCAGGAGGTCCTGGCGGTTCCAGAACACCCCGGAGAACAGCGGCGTATAGACCGACCGGCCGTCGATCATGACCAGCAGCTTGTTGGCGAACGCGTTGTTGAAGCCGCGCGCGGAGATCGCCCAGGACTGATTCGAGATCTGCGCGACGTTGAGCCCCGGCACCAGCCGGAGCGCCTCGGGGATCGAGCGGGCTCCGCTGCGCCGGACGTCGTCGTTGGTGAGCACGTAGACCGCCGCCGGCGTATCCGCGACCGAGACCGGGCGTTTCGCCGCCGACGTCACCTCGATGCGCATCAGCTGTTCAAGCGACATCTCGCTGTAGTCACCGACCGCCGAACTCGCCGGTCCGGATGGAATCACCACCGCGCACAACCAAGCCACTCCGATGCGAATCGAGCGATTCATATCCCATCCCCCCGAAACCCTCGATTTAGTCGAGGAAGGCAATACTCGCGGCAACCCTGCATTAGTCTGCAAAGCCGAGTTCCCGTTTTATAGATTAACGGGTTAGCGGCTCGTAAAGACAGCGTTCGATTCAATTAACTTATAGATTTTGCTGTCGCCGCGCATCCATCCGGTGCGGATCGATTGGGCACCGATCGATCTGGCGGGGATCGCTGCGGCGGACCTGGTCCGACCGGCGGTATTTCCCTCGGGTCCGGCAGATCAGACCGGCTCGCCCCGCAGCAGCCGCGGCAGGTCGCCCAGTGTTCCCATGGCATGGCGGATTGCCGCCCGCTTGAAGAGCGGCACCCGCTCGACCACCGACAGCCCCAGCCGGCGCGCCGCCTTGATCGGTGCGATGTCGTTGGAGAACAGCCGGTTGAGACCGTCCGTCGCCGCAACCAGCGACATGACGTCGAAGCGCCGTCGGCGCTGGTAGTCGCGCAGGACCGGCGCGCTCCCGATGTCGAGCCCGAGCCGCGCGGCGTCGGCCGACACCTCGGCGAGGGCGGCGACGTCGCGCAGGCCGAGGTTGAAGCCCTGGCCGGCGATCGGATGAATGGCATGGGCGGCGTCGCCGACCAGGGCGACCCGGTGGGCAATGGTCGATTCCGCGACGATGAGGGACAGCGGATAGGTGCGTCGGGGGCCGACCGGCGTCAGGCGTCCGAGGGACTCGCCGAACCGCTCCTCCAGGGCCGCCGCGAAGGCGTCGTCGTCCAGCCGGGCGATGCGCTCGGCGACGGCGCTGCGCTCCGTCCAGACCAGGGCCGACCGGCGGCCGGCCAAGGGCAGGAGCGCCAGAGGTCCGCCCGGCAGGAACCGCTCGTGGGCGATGTTGGCGTGGTCGGCGCTGTGGGCGATGGTATCGACGATGCTTGTCTGGCCGTAGTCCGAGGTGGTGTGGCGAAGTCCCGCCAGGGCCCTAACCCGCGAATTGCGACCGTCGGCGGCAATGACCAGCGGCGCGGCCAGGACCCGGCCGTCGTCCAGGGTCAGCGCGGCTGACCCCGCCGTCGGCGCCAACGCCACCGCCGAGCCGGGCGCCGCGACCGTCACCAGGTCGCCATGCCCGGCGATCCGGTCGAGCAGCGCCGCCTTCAGGGCGCCGTTGTCGACGATGTGGCCCATCGGCTCGTCGCCGACGGCGGCATGATCGTAGTGCAGGTACCGCCGCGATCCCTTGTCGGACACCCGGATGTCGAGGATCGGCTCGGCATCGTCGGCCACCGCCTGCCACGCGCCGAGCACCGTGAGCATGCGCCGCGACGAAAGCGAGATCGCGGTGGTGCGGACGTCGTTCCGGCCGGCGACGGCGTCGCGCGGATCGACGCGATCGACGATCACGCTCGACACGCCCGCTTCGGCGAGGGCGAGGGCGATGGTCAGACCGGACAGGCCGGCGCCGACGATCACGGTGTCGGTTTTCGAGCCGGTATCCGCGTCTCGCGTCGAAACCCCTTTGTCGGCCATGCCCGTGGTCTCCCAGATGTTCCGGCCCAGCGGGGCCTCACCCCTCCAACATGCCGCACCTGCGCCGGCGGGCAAGGGTCAGTTGGTCGCGACTGCCTGAATTTTGATGCCTATTTTTTAGCCAATTATGGAATATCGCCCAATTTTTCACCTCCTCTCGGCGTCACATGCGGACCGGCGCCCCGCGCGATCCCGGTAACTCGCCGGAATCAATCATTGATTCAGTATCCCTAACTTTCGGCATGTTTCTTGATGAGAGCACCACCGGCCTGCATGACGCGGCCGCTCCGCTCGGCGCGCGGGCAGTGTTGGGGGGCAGTCTACCGGACCGCTCGGGCGCCGATCGGAGTTTTGGGGAACACAAGGTGCGAGGTTGGGCGACATGAAACTCGTCATGGCCATCATCAAGCCCTTCAAGCTCGACGAAGTTCGCGAGTCGCTGACGGGCCTGGGTATCCAGGGTCTTACCGTAAGCGAGGTGAAAGGCTTCGGCCGGCAGAAGGGTCAGACAGAAATCTATCGTGGCGCGGAATACTCCGTGAATTTCCTGCCGAAGGTGAAGGTCGAGGTCGTCGTCGCCGACGACATGGTCGGCCAGGTGACGGAGCAGATCCAGAAGTCGGCGAACACCGGCCGGATCGGCGACGGCAAGATCTTCGTGCTGGACGTGGCCCAGGCGGTGCGTATCCGCACGGGCGAATCCGACGCGGACGCGCTTTGAGTAGCGGCGGGGAGCACAATCCGATGAAGAAGTTCATGTCCTTCAGCCTGCTGGCACTGGCGGCGTCCGTCGCCACGGTCGGCTTCACCAAGAGCGCGTCCGCCGAGGTTTCGGTCGAGACCGCGTTCATCTTCAACACGTTCTCGTTCGCCTTCCACGGCGCACTGGTCATGTGGATGGCCGCCGGCTTCGCGATGCTCGAGGCCGGGCTGGTCCGTACCAAGAACACGACCATGCAGCTGACGAAGAACATCGCGCTCTACTCGATCGCCGGCCTGATGTACTGGGTGATCGGCTACAACCTGATGTACGCCGACGTTTCCGGCTTCTTCGGGTCACCGGGCCCGTGGTCGGCCGCCGATCCGTTCGACGCCGACGGTGCGTTCATCGGTGACGACGCCGCCGGCTACGGCGCGGCCTCCGACTGGTTCTTCCAGATGGTGTTCGTCGCGACCGCGGCCTCGATCGTCTCCGGCACCATGGCGGAGCGCATCAAGCTGCTGCCGTTCCTGGTCTTCGTGGTGATCCTGACCGGCATCCTCTACCCGATCCAGGGCTCCTGGAGCTGGGGCGGCGGCTGGCTGTCAGAGGCCGGTTTCCTCGACTTCGCCGGTTCGACCATCGTGCACTCGGTCGGCGGCTGGGCGGCTCTCACCGGCGCCATCATCCTCGGCGCGCGCAAGGGCAAGTACAACGCCGACGGCTCGATCAACCCGATGCCGGGCAGCAACCTGCCGCTCGCCGCGCTGGGCACGTTCATCCTGTGGATGGGCTGGTTCGGCTTCAACGGCGGCTCGCAGCTCGCCATGGGGTCGGCGGCCGACGTGGTCGCGATCGCGACGATCTACATGAACACCAACCTGGCCGCGGCCGCGGGCGTGGTGGTCGCGATCATCCTGACCGGCATCATGTACAAGAAGGTCGACCTCACCATGGCGCTGAACGGCGCGCTGGGCGGTCTGGTGGCCATCACGGCGGAGCCGCTGGCCCCGTCGCCCTTCCTGTCGATCTTCATCGGCGCCATCGGCGGCCTGCTGGTCGTCTTCGCGGTGCCGCTGCTCGACAAGCTGAAGATCGACGACGTGGTCGGCGCCATCTCGGTGCACCTCGTCGCCGGCATCTGGGGCACGATCGCGGTCGTGTTCTCCAACGGCGACGCAACGATCGGCGGCCAGCTCACCGGCATCGTCGGCGTGGCGGTCTTCATGATCGTCACCTCGGGCATCATCTGGTTCGCCCTCAAGCTGATCTTCGGCCTGCGGCCGAGCGAAGAGGACGAGGATCTGGGTCTCGACCGTGCCGAGAACGGCATGGAGGCCTACCCCGAGTTCGGTCGCGGTTCGCAGACCTTCTGATCCAAGAGTTGCCGGGACCGCCACGGCGGTCCCGGTCCCCAGGCGGCGGGTCCTTCCGATGCCGCGCACTCTCCCTCGACTCGGGCTCGATGCTGGTCATCGGGCCCGCTTTCTATTTGAGGCGACTCGGTTTTTCTGACCTGAGCTGTGAAGGTTGCCCGCTAACTCCCTGTCGTATAGAGTGGTTCCACGTTTGGAACAAACCCGATACGCGCGGAATGTCCGGGCCCGGCCCCGGTACCGGCCCGCGCGTCAGCGTGACGTGGGAGGGCTGAGGCGCGATGGCACGGGCGTCCGGCAGCAACGACAACCGCACACTCCTGCCGGTCGAGGCGACCCGGTACCTGCAGCGTCGCGGCGAGGAGGCCGCCGGCCTGGCGCTGATCGCCGCCGCCGGCGCCCTGGCGGTGACCATCGGCGCCTACGATCCCGCCGACCCGTCGCTGAACGCCTCCGGATCCGGCACGATCTCGCATCCCTTCGGCCTGCCCGGCGCCATCGTCGCCGACCTGCTGCTGCAGTCCCTGGGCGCGGCCAGCGCCCTGCTGGTTCTCGTTCCGGCGGTGTGGGGCTGGCGCATCCTGCGTCACGAGACGATCGGCCGCTGGCCTCTGCGCGTCGCCCTGCTGCCGCTGTCGATGATCCTCGCCACCGCCGCCCTCGCCCTGGTCACGCCGCCACCGTCCTGGCCGCTGCGCGCCGGGCTCGGAGGATTCCTCGGGCCGCTCGTGCTGTCGCCGGCCGGCGCCCTGGCCCCCCATCTTGCCGGTTTCGGTGGACTGCTTCCGGTCGCGGCTCTGTCCGGGCTGCTCGCCATCGCCGCCGGGCTTTGGTCCGCCGGGATCGGCCTGCTGGAGGCCGGGGCCGGGCTGTTCGCCCTGCTGCGCCGCGCCGCTTCCGGTGCGGTGACCGGCGCGCGGATCGGCGCCCGCGGGGCCGGGGCCGGCGCCCGCATCGGTGCCCGCATCGGCGCCGGGCTGAGCTCCGGGGTGCGCCGCTTCGAGCCGCGGATCGGCGCCGCCGCCAGCGACGGGGAGGGAGACGAAGAGGGCGAGGACGAGTCGCCGCCCTGGCGCGATGAGACGACGGAAGCGCCGACGCCGGCTCCGCGCCAGGCCGTCCGCGCCGCCAAGGCCGCCGCCGCCCGACCGGCCGAACCGGCGGTCAGCCGGGTCGAGAAGCCGGCCAAGACCGCACGCCCGCGCACGGCGACCCAGCGCCAGCTCGACCTCGGCTCCTCCGACGGCAGCTACGCCTATCCGGAACTCGACCTGCTCACCGACCCGCCCGCCGCCGCCAGCGGCCCGGACGAGGACGCGCTGGAACAGAACGCCCGCATGCTCGAGAGCGTGCTCGCCGATTTCGGCGTCAAGGGGACCATCGGCAAGGTGCGCTACGGTCCGGTCGTGACCCTGTACGAGCTGGAACCGGCACCGGGCACCAAGTCCTCGCGGGTGATCGGCCTGTCCGACGACATCGCCCGCTCGATGAGCGCGGTGTCGGTCCGCGTGGCCGTGGTTCCGGGGCGCAACGTCATCGGCATCGAACTGCCGAACGCCCGACGCGAGACCGTGTACTTCCGCGAGGTGCTCGAGTCCGACGCCATCAACACCTCCTCGCACAAGCTGGCAATCGCGCTCGGCAAGGATATCGGCGGCACGCCGGTCGCGGTCGACCTCGCCCGCATGCCCCACCTGCTGATCGCCGGCACCACCGGCTCCGGCAAGTCGGTGGCGGTGAACACCATGATCCTGTCGCTGCTCTACCGGCTGCCGCCGGAGCGCTGCCGCTTCATCATGATCGACCCCAAGATGCTCGAGCTGTCGGTCTATGACGGGATCCCGCACCTGCTCTCCCCGGTCGTGACGGACCCGAAGAAGGCGGTGGTGGCGCTTAAGTGGACGGTGCGCGAGATGGAGAGCCGCTACCGGGCGATGTCGAAGCTCGGCGTGCGCAACATCGACGGCTACAACGCCCGGATCGCCGACGCGATCAAGAAGGGCGAGGTCCTCAAGCGCAAGGTCCAGACCGGCTTCGACGCGGACAGCGGCAAACCGGTGTTCGAGGAGGAGCCGCTCGACCTGGTGCCGCTGCCCTACATCGTCGTGGTGATCGACGAGGTGGCCGACCTGATGCTGGTCGCCGGCAAGGACATCGAGGGCGCCGTCCAGCGCCTGGCCCAGATGGCGCGCGCCGCCGGCATCCACGTGATCATGGCGACCCAGCGCCCCTCGGTCGACGTCATCACCGGTACCATCAAGGCGAACTTCCCGACCCGGATCTCGTTCCAGGTCACCTCCAAGATCGACAGCCGCACCATCCTCGGCGAGCAGGGCGCGGAACAGCTCCTCGGCATGGGCGACATGCTCTACATGGCGGGTGGCGGCCGCATCACCCGCGTGCACGGACCGTTCTGCTCCGACGAGGAGGTCGAGGACGTGGTCCGCCACCTGAAGACCCAGGGCGAGCCGGAATACGACGAGAGCATCACCGAGGACGACGAGAACGCGCCCGACCCGCTCGGTTTCTCCGGCGCCGGCGAGGGCGGCGGTTCCGGCGACGACCTGTACGACCAGGCGGTGGCCATCGTCTCCCGCGAGGGCAAGGCGTCCACCAGCTTCATCCAGCGCCACCTGAAGATCGGCTACAACCGCGCCGCCACCCTGATCGAACGCATGGAGAGCGAGGGCGTGGTCAGCCAGGCCAACCACGTCGGCAAGCGCGAGGTGCTGGTCGGCGACCATTCCGGCCGGGACTGACGGCCGTCACGGAGCCGTCCCCCCGTGGCGGCATCGTGGCACCGCCGTCATCCAATTGCCGCTTGCCAACCGCCTTGCGAAACGCCAATTGAGCGCCATGGACACACGCCGCTCCCTTCTTGCCGCCCTGCTGGTCGCGCTGGCCACCTGGGTCGCCTCCGTCCCGGCCGCCGCCCAGGGTCTCACCGCCGACCAGCGGGCCGAGGTCCAACGGGTCGAGGCGTATTTCAACAGCCTCACCACCCTGCGCTCGACCTTCCTGCAGGCGAGTTCCACGGGCCTGGTCGCCCGCGGCGTGGTCTGGCTGCAGCGCCCGGGCCGGATGCGTTTCGAGTACGCGCCACCCTCGCCGGTGCTGATCACCGCGGACGGCCTGTGGCTGACCTACCAGGACAACGAGCTGGAACAGACGACCCAGATCCCGCTGATCTCGTCGCCGCTCTCGGTCCTGGTCTCCGACGAGGTCGACCTGATGGACGAGCTGATCGTCGAGGCGGTCGACAAGGGATCGAACGTGCTGCGCCTGCAACTGCGCCAGCGCAACGATCCGGACCAGGGCAACGTGATCCTGACGTTCCAGGACAAGCCGCTGTCGCTCAAGCAGTGGGTGATCACCGACGCCCAGGGGGTCGAGGTCAAGGTCGCGCTGCTCGACCCGGTCTTCGGCCTCGACCTGCCGCCGGACCTCTGGCGCCCGACCGATTTCGGCCGCCCGTCCGACGACGTCGGTCGTTAGCGCAGATCACGGTCAGACGGAAATATCTGCTCGTGTGAGTTCGCGCTGACTTGAATGGGTTAGAGCGCCCTCAGAAGAACTTGTTGGGCTGCAGGAACGTCCCGAGCAGCAGCGCGCCGTTGCGCGACTTCGCCACATGGCGCGATCCGGCCGGGCGCCAGACGAAGTTGCCGGCGGTCACCTCGCCCTCCTCGTCCTCGATCGATCCCTCCAGCACGAAGGTCTGCTCGATCCGCGTGTGCTCGTGCAGCGGCAGTTCCGAGCCCGGCGCCCATTTGAACAGCGCCGTCAGCAGCCCGCTCGCCTCGTCCTTCAGCAGGATCTTCCACTCCACGCCGGGATAGGGCGTGGGCTCCCAGTCCATGGCCTCGACGTCGACATAGCGCGAGTCGAGCGGGCCAAGCCCGGCGTGGTTGGCGGCCTTCGGCGTCACGGCGGTCATGGTCTCCTCCTTCAGTCTTTTCTGTCGTCCGGGATCACGGCGATCACATCGATCTCCATGAGCCATTCCTCCTTGGCCAACCCGGCCACCATCAGGCCGGTGGAGACCGGATAGACGCCCTTCAGCCAGCGCCCGACCGTGCGGTAGACCGGCTCCCGATCCTCGCGGCGGGTGATGAAGATCGTGATCTTGACGATATCCTCCAGGCGGGCACCGGCCTCGCGCAGCAGCGTCTCGACATTGCGCATGGCCTGATCGGCCTGGGCCGCCGGATCGTCGCCGCCGACCAGGGTGCCGTCGAAATCGGTGCCGACCTGGCCGCGCAGGTAGACCGTACCGTTGGCGACCACCGCCTGGCAGAGATCGTTGTCGAGCGACTGATCGGGATAGGTGTCGCGGGTGTTGAACCTGCGGATGCGCTGATGGGCCATGGCGGCTGCCCTTCGGGTGGGACCGGGGGTCGATTGTTTCGTCTGGCGCCGCCGCCGGCAAGCTCGTAAACCGGGGCACCCTCGCGTCAACAGCTTCCGGCAGACCTCCATGACCCGCGGCCGCGCCACCCTGATCGGCTTCACCGCCGTGCTGAGCTGGGCCCTGCTCGCCCTGTTCACCGCCCTATCCGGTCAGGTGCCGCCGTTCCAGCTCCTGGCGATGACCTTCGCCATCGCCACGGCGATCGGCATCCTCGCCAGCCTCGTCCGGGGCACGTCGCCGCTGGCCCATCTGCGCCAGCCGGCCCCGGTCTGGCTGCTCGGGGTCGGCGGGCTGTTCGGCTATCACTTCTTCTACTTCCTGGCCCTGCGCAACGCGCCGGCGGTGGAAGCGAGCCTTATCGCCTACCTCTGGCCGCTGCTGATCGTGGTGTTCTCCGCCCTGCTGCCGGGCGAGCGGCTGCGCTGGTTCCATGTCGGCGGCGCGCTGCTCGGCCTGGCCGGGGCGGCGCTGCTGGTGACGAAGGGGCAGAGCCTGGAAATCGACCCGCGTTACACGTTGGGCTACCTCGCGGCCGGTGTCTGCGCCCTGACATGGTCGACCTACTCGGTCGCCTCGCGTCGTTTCGGACACGTACCGACCGATGCGGTCGGCGGATTCTGCGCCGCCGCGGCGATCCTTGCGGTGCCCTGCCACCTGGTTTTCGAGACCACGGTCTGGCCACGGGACACCGTCGAGTGGCTGGCGGTGCTGGCGCTGGGACTGGGGCCGGTCGGCGGCGCGTTCTTCACCTGGGACATCGGCGTGAAGAAGGGCGACATCCAGGTACTCGGCGCCTCCTCCTATGCGGCACCGCTGCTGTCGACCCTGGTGCTGGTGGCGGTCGGGCTGGCGCCGGCCACCTGGGTGGTCGCGATTGCCTGCGTGCTGATCGTCGGCGGCGCGGTGCTGGCGGCGAAGGAGATACTGCTTCGCCGCCGGGCGCCGACCTGACAGGACACCCGGACCAAACCAGGGAGTTCAGGCCCCCGACGGCGTCCTCGGGACCGGGCGCCAGTCGGGCGGCGCCATCTCGAAGCCGGAGAACTCGAAGGCCGGGGCCACGGTGCAGCCGCACAGGGTCCACGCGCCGAGGCTCTCCGCCGTCTGCCACCAGCCGGGGCGGACCACCACCTGTGGCACCTGCCCGGCCAGGACGTCGGGCCCCAGCGTGTGCGCCTCGGCATCGTGGCCGTTCGGCGACAGGGTCAGCACCAGCGGCGCGCCGGCATAGTGGTGCCAGATCTCCGTCGCGTCGTTCACCCGGTGCCAGGCCGACAGCTCGCCCGCCGCCAGCAGGTAGTAGATCTGCGTCACCGCCCCGCGGCCGCCGCCGTCCGGCGCGTCGCGGTAGGTTTCCGCGTACCAACCGCCTTCCGGATGGGCCTGGAGACCCATCCGGTCGATCAGACGGCGCGCTTCATCGGTCGCCGCCACGGTCATGCGTCGGGACGGGTAGCTTGCATGGACGGCCGGGCGGAGAACCGCTCGTACCAGGCGGCAAGCGCCCGGTGCTCGCCGCGCCAGTCCTTCTGCGGGAAGCGGAAGTCGAGGTAGCCGCAGGCGCAGCCCGCCGTGATGGTGCCGATGTCGACCCGGTCGCCGAAGCCCTCGGACCAGCCGTTCATCGCCGCCAGCGCGCCGTCCACCTTGCCCATCTGCGCCTCGGTCCAGGGGGCATAGTGGATCTCCTCGGGGCGGATCCGGCCTTCGTAGATCCACAGGATCGCGGCATCCATCAGGCCGTCGCCCGCCGCCTGCAGGCGCAGCGCCTCCCAGCGGGCCGGGCCCGGCGCCGGGAACATCTTCGCCCCGGAATGCTGGCTGTCCAGGTACTCGCAGATCACCGGGCTGTCGAACAGCGTCATGCCGTCATCGGCGACCAGCGCCGGGATCTTCTTGATCGGGTTGGCCTGCACGACGCCGGCGTCGGGGTTGACCGGTGTGGTCGCGACGGTCGCGATCTCCAGTTGGTCGACCAGGCCGGTCTCGTGGGCCAGCACCATGACCTTGCGCACGAACGGCGAGGCGGGAGCGTGATACAGCTTCATCGGGGCGTCCTCTCCTGGAACGGTTTCTTTGAGCAATTCACGATCAGGCGGAACCATCTGATCGTGTGACTTCGGTCTGTCTTCAACCGCTTGCAGCGCGGTCCACGGTTCAGGTCGCGCGCTAGAAGTTGTCCTTGCCCTGGCGCACGGCGGCGAAGACCTCGACCGGATCGGCGCCGACCTTGCCGACGGCGGCGGCGATCGCCGGATCGTCGGCGCGCAGGAACGGGTTGATCGCCTTCTCCTGGCCGAGCAGCGACGGCACGGTCGGCCGGTCCGCGGCGCGCTGCTCGTCGATCTCCGCCGCCCGGGCCTTCAGCGCGGCGTTGTCGCCGTCGATCGACAGGGCGAACCTGGCGTTGGAGGCCGTGTACTCGTGACCGCAGTAGATCCGCGTCGCATCCGGCAGGTCGCGCAGCTTCGACAGGGAGTCCCAGAACTGCGCCGGCGTTCCCTCGAACATGCGCCCGCAGCCGAGCGAGAACAGGGTGTCGCCGCAGAACAGGGCGTCGCTGTCGGCGAAGTAGAACGCAATGTGGCCGGTGGTGTGGCCCGGCGTCTCGAACACCTGGGCGACATGGCCGGCGAAGTCGTAGGTGTCGCCCTCCGCCACGGTGACGTCCATGCCGTCGATCCGGGACACTTCCGATTTCGGACCCACCAGGGTGGCGCCGTATTTCGCCTTCAGCGCCTCGTTGCCGTCGATGTGGTCGGCGTGGTGATGGGTGTTGAGGATGTGGGTGAGCGTCCACCCGCGCTTCGCCAGGGCGGCCTCCACGGGCGCGGCCTCGCCGGGATCGACCACGGCGGTGGCGCCGCTGGCGGCATCGTGCAGCAGGTAGACGTAGTTGTCGGACAGGGCGGGGACGAGAACGATGTCGAGAGCGGGCATCGGCGAATTCCTCGCGGGTTCTTTGGCGGGTTCTCGGGTGTCGGCCCCCGGTCCGGCCGGCCCGGCCAGGCGGTCGGTCGATCCGGGGTCGACAGCGGCCGGCACGGTAGCACTAAGATGTCACGCCAACCAATCGCGCAAACGGCAACAATTCAGTGACAGGGTCCCGGTAACGCGGACCGCGCCGAGGGAGAAACGCCAATGAAGATCGCCGCCGTCGAGGCCATACCGCTCCGAATTCCCTTCAGCCACAGCGGCGAGACCAAGGCGTTCGCGACCGGCCAGTGGGCAGAGCTCGACACCTGCCTGGTCAAGGTCACGACCGATACCGGGATCGTCGGCTGGGGCGACGCCTTCGCCTACCATTGCCTGGACGCGGTAACGGCGGCGGTGGAGCACATGATCGCGCCGGCCGTGATCGGCGAGGACGCGACCGACATCGCCGGGCTGAACCACCGCCTGCAGCAGAAGATGCACCTGTTCGGCCGGCACGGGATCACCATCTTCGCCATCTCCGGCCTCGACCTGGCCCTGTGGGACATCGCGGGCAAGGCGGCGAATATGCCGCTCTGCCAGCTGTTGGGCGGATCGGCGGCGGCCCGGCTTCCGGCCTACTCCTCCCTTTTCATCCTGCGCGACCGGGAGGCGGTCGTTAAGGATGTGAAACAATCCCTGGAAGAGGGCTACAGGTACATCAAACTGCACGAGATCGCGGCCGAGGAAGTCGGCGCGGCGCGCGAGGCGGCGGGCGACGACATCCCGATCATGGTGGACACCAACTGTCCGTGGACGCCCGAGCAGGCGCGACGCATGGCGGTCGAACTGGACGCGTTCGACCTGCACTGGCTGGAGGAACCGATCTTCCCGCCGGAGGATTTCGCCAGCCTCGCCCATCTGCGGCGCGAGACCGGCGTGCCCATCGCCGCCGGCGAGAACTGGTGCACGGCGATGATGTTCGGCCAGGCGGTGCAGGCGGGGGCGGTGGACTACGCCCAGCCCAGCGTGACCAAGGTCGGCGGCATCACCGAGTTCCGCAAGACCGCCGCCGTGTGCGAGGCCGCAGGCGTTCAGGTGATGCCGCATTCGCCGTATTTCGGTCCCGGCTTCCTCGCCACCCTGCACCTGGCGGCGGGCCTCGCCAATCCGGGCCTGATCGAGCGGTTCTACATCCGCCCGCAGGCGATGCTGTACGAGCGGTGGCTCGATCCGGTGGACGGGTTCTTCGCGGTGCCCGACACGCCGGGCCTGGGTCCGGAGCCGGACGCCGACGTGATCAAGGATTATCGGGTGCGGTAACCGCCCCCTGCCCTCTCACACTCCCCGGATCAATTCCGGCGCCTACTCGTCATCGTGGCCCGCACGCCCACGGTTCGCGCAGACTCATCCCTGGGCCCCGGAACAGAGCAAATCACGATCAGATGGAAACATCTGATTGTGTGAATTTGCTCTATTTTTAATAGCTTAGAGGACGATTCACGCATCAGATCGATTCGATCTGATGCGATCGCGCTCTAGATCCGGGGAGGGCGTGAGGGAGGAGAAAACAAAGAACCCGGCGCCTTGGAGGCACCGGGTTCGATGTCGTCGCCGTCGTGCGTGGGCCTCGCCGGGCCCCGCCACTACTGGCGCAGCACCATGAGCTTCTTGATCTCGGCGATCGCCTTCGCCGGGTTCAGCCCCTTCGGGCAGGTCTTGGTGCAGTTCATGATCGTGTGGCAGCGGTACAGGCGGAACGGATCCTCCAGCGCGTCCAGACGGTCGCCGGTGCGCTCGTCGCGGCTGTCGGCGATCCAGCGGTAGGCCTGCAGCAGCACGGCCGGGCCGAGATAGCGGTCGCCGTTCCACCAGTAGCTCGGGCAGGAGGTCGAGCAGCAGAAGCACAGGACGCATTCCCACAGCCCGTCGAGCTTTTCGCGCTCCTCCGGCGACTGCCGCCGCTCCTCGGTCGGCGAGGGCGGGGTGTCGGCCTGCAGCCACGGCTCGACCGAGGCGAGCTGGGCATAGGGCACCGACAGGTCGGGGACCAGGTCCTTGATCACCGGCATGTGCGGCAGCGGATAGATGTTGACGTCGCCCTTCACGTCCTCGATTGGCTTCAGGCAGGCCAGCGTGTTCGTTCCGTCGATGTTCATCGAGCACGACCCGCAGATGCCCTCGCGACAGGACCGGCGGAAGGTCAGGGTGGTGTCGATCTCGTTCTTGATCTTGATCAGCGCGTCGAGAACCATCGGCGCGCAGTCGTCCATGTCGATCTCGTAGGTGTCGAGACGCGGATTCGTCCCCTTGTCCGGATCGTAGCGGTAGATCTTGAACTTCTTGACCCGCTTGGCCCCGTCCGGCGCCTTGTAGGTGTCGCCGATCTTGACCTTGGAATTCGCGGGCAGAGTGAATTCGGCCATCGGTGTCTATCCTCGCTTGCTGGCCTTGCCGTGCTGGGTTTCCGTGCTGGGTCTCCGTGGACGGGCGCGCCTCAGTAGACGCGCGCAACCGGCGGGATGACCTCGACCTCGTTCGACAGCGTGTTCATGTGCACGTCGCGATACGAGACCGTGGTCTCGTTCTTCTCGTTCAGCCACATGACCGTATGCTTCATCCAGGTGTCGTCGTCGCGGTCCGGGAAATCCTCGTGGGCGTGGGCGCCGCGGCTCTCCTGGCGAAGCGAGGCCGAGGCGAGGGTGACGATCGCCTGACCCATCAGGTTGTCGAGTTCCAGGGTCTCGACCAGGTCGGTGTTCCAGATCAGCGACTTGTCGTTGACCCCGACATCCGGCATCGACTTCGCGACCTCGTGGATCTTCTTGAGGCCGTTTTCCATCAGCTCGGTCGTGCGGAACACCGCCGCGTGGGTCTGCATGGAGCGCTGCATGTCGAGCCGCACCTCGCCGGAGCGCAGGTCGCCCTTGGCGTTGCGGATACGGTCGAGGCGGGCGATCGCCTTCTCGCTGGCGTCGGCAGGCACCGGCTTGTGGCCCTCGCCCGGGCGCACCGTCTCGGAGGCGCGGTGGGCGGCGGCGCGGCCGAACACCACGATATCGAGCAGCGAGTTGGTGCCCAGGCGGTTGGCGCCGTGAACCGACACGCAGGCCGCCTCGCCGATCGCCATCAGGCCCGGCACCACCCGGTCCGGATCGTCGGCGGTCGGGGCGATGACCTCGCCGTGATAATTGGTCGGGATGCCGCCCATGTTGTAGTGCACGGTCGGCAGCACCGGGATCGGCTCCTTGGTCACGTCGGAGCCGGCGAAGATCTTCGCGGTCTCGGAGATCCCCGGCAGGCGCTGGTGCAGCACGTCGGGGTCGAGATGCTCCAGGTGCAGCATGATGTGGTCGCTGTTCGGACCGACGCCGCGTCCCTCGTTGATCTCGATCGTCATCGCCCGGCTGACCACGTCGCGCGACGCCAGGTCCTTGGCGGTCGGGGCGTAGCGCTCCATGAAGCGCTCGCCCTCCGAGTTGGTCAGGTACCCGCCCTCGCCGCGCGCGCCTTCGGTGATGAGGCAGCCCGCGCCGTAGATGCCGGTCGGGTGGAACTGCACGAACTCCATGTCCTGCAGCGGCAGGCCGGCGCGCAGCACCATGGCGTTGCCGTCGCCGGTACAGGTGTGGGCCGAGGTGCACGAGAAGTAGGCGCGGCCGTAACCGCCGGTCGCCAGCACCGTCTGGTGGGCGCGGAAGCGGTGGATGGTGCCGTCCTCCAGGCACAGCGCCATCACGCCGACGCACTCGCCCTCCTCGCTCATGATGAGGTCGAGGGCGAAGTACTCGATGAAGAACTCGGCGTTGTTGCGCAGCGACTGCTGATACAGCGTGTGCAGGATCGCGTGGCCGGTGCGGTCGGCGGCGGCGCAGGCGCGCTTGGCCATCGACTTGCCATGGTTCAGCGTGTGGCCGCCGAACGGCCGCTGGTAGATCTTGCCCTCTTCGGTGCGCGAGAAAGGCACGCCGAAATGCTCCAGCTCGATCACCGCCGGAATGGCGTTACGGCACATGTACTCGATCGCGTCCTGGTCGCCGAGCCAGTCGGAGCCCTTGACGGTGTCGTACATGTGGAATTTCCAGTTGTCCCCCTCGCCCATGTTGTTGAGCGCGGCGCCGATGCCACCCTGGGCGGCGACCGTGTGGCTCCGGGTCGGGAAGACCTTGGTGATGCAGGCCGTCTTCAGCCCTTCCAGCGACATGCCGAGCGTGGCGCGCAGCCCCGCGCCGCCGGCACCCACGACGACCACGTCGTACTCGTGTTCGATGATGGGATAGGACTCCATGGCGTCAGCCTCCGAAGGCGATTTTCAGAACGGCGAAGATGGCGGCGACGGCCAGAACGATCGAGGCGAATTTAACCAGAACCAGTACCGCGAGCTTCACACCTTCGTTGTGAATGTAGTCTTCGACCACGACCTGAACGCCGAGCTGGGCGTGGTAGAATGTCGCACCGATCAGAAGCACCAGGGCGATCGCGACCGGCGGGGAGGCGATCCAGGCGACCGCCGCCGCGTGGTCCATGCCGGCCATGCCGGCGACCGAGGCGACGAACCAGAGCGTCAGCGGGATCAGCGCCAGCGCGGTGAGCCGCTGCATCCACCAGTGGTGAACGCCCTGCTTCGCCGAGCCCAGGTGACGGACCCGCCCGAGCGTGCTGCGCATCGAGGTGCTGTGCATCGAATTCTCAGCCATGTTCCTTGCCCTCTCTCAGGCGGCGAAGCCGATGATCCAGGCGACCACGGTCAGGACCACGGTGCCGCCGAGCGTCATCATGTTCGCCTTCTCCGCCGTCTCCAGCTCGAACCCGTAGCCGGCGTCCCAGAACAGGTGCCGGATGCCGTTGCACAGGTGGTACATCAGCGCCGCGGTGAAGCCGAACAGCACCAGCAGGCCGAACCACGATCCCAGCACGCCCTGGGCGACCGCGAAGGCGTCCGGCCCGGCGGCGGCGGCGAGCAGCCACCAGACCAGCAGAACGGTCCCGGCGGACAGGGCGACGCCGGTTGCCCGGTGAGAGATCGACATGACCGCCGTGAGAGGCAGCCGGTAGACCTGAAGATGCGGCGACAGCGGCCGGTTATGAGCGCTCATTCTTCCCTCATGCTCGCTGGCTTCCCTCATGCTCGCTGGCATCGCCGGGCGGCGGTGCCGGTTCGCCCCGACGGCGGCACGGTGCGGCTCGCGGATCCCGTGCCCCGACGAATCCGACCCGTCTTATAGACCATCACGGGTCAGCCTCAAACCAGACCTTCGTCCGCCCGCCAGAAAAGTCCAGCCTCGCGGATCGATGGACCGGCGTTTTCCACAGCCGATGCGGGCATCCGGACGGACAGGGAGAACGCGTTGATTTCGTGGAGCCATTGAGCGTCGGCACAGCACCCGGGCTGTGGATATGTCAGTGGATAATAATCAAATAAGATGTGAAAAATATTTTGGCTGGCGATATTGCGAGTTCCGCAGGAACCCGGCAGATTTTTACTTGCCACACGAAAGAACCGGTGTCACGCTACTTTCATCGCGCGGGGCCTTGACCCGCCTACCTTTGGTGACCCGGACCATCCGGGCTCCCGAGTCGGGTGGGCGGCGTAGAGGCCCGGTCCGGGCCGGTGCCACCTCTCCTGGGGTGAGCCGGCCACCGTTGACGCTGCAGCGCGGCCGGCGCGGCTGCCCTCAGGGGCGCCGTCGGCGCGGGGGTCTCCGCCCCGCGATCGCCGACCTCTCCGGGCCAAGGGGAGGGTCGGCGACGGGCCGCCGGGCAGCGACCGTCCCAACGGACCGGACCGGTGGCGGATGACCTCGTCGGGCCTGTGCCGGCGGAGTCCGTGCCAAGACACTCGCTCATGGCACGATCCGGCGACCACCGCCCCCGCGCGACCTGATTTCCCTCACCGGTCCCGGACCGATCCGTTCCGCGCGGGCCAAGCCTCTTTGCTGCCCAATTCGCCGTGATAGTCTGGCGCGCATGCAAGCATCCGCCCCGCACGTCGAGGATCCCATGCCGCGCCTGTCCGGCCTCTGCCTTGTTGTCCCGCTTCTTCTGATGCTGGCCAGCGCCGGCGCCGAAGCCGCCTGCACCGACCCGCCCGGTCCCGGAGTCGACTGGCGACGGTGCAACTTCGACCGGGTCGACCTGGAGCGGATCGACGTGAGCGGCGGACGGTTCGACGATTCCTCGTTCAACCGCGCCAAACTGGCCGGATCCGACTTCTCGCGGATCCAGGGCGGGCGGGCCCGCTTCATCGGCGCGGACCTCGAAGCGGCGCGTTTCGAGGGTGCGCGCCTGAAGTTCGCCGATTTCAGTCAGGCGGACCTGACCGGCGCGTCCTTCGTCGACGCCGACCTGGTCGACGCCCGCATGGTATCGGCCGTTCTGCGCGGTGCCGACCTCTCCGGCGCCCGGATCCGCGATGTCGACTTCTTCCGCGCCGACCTGTCGGGAGCGACCTGGATCGACGGCGAGCGGGTCTGCGCCGAAGGGTCGATCACCTTCTGCCGCTGACCGCGGCGCTCCCTCGTCGGGCGGTGCCCTTCCGCTTCCATTTGCAAGGAGCGCGATCGCTTCAGATCGACTTGCCCTGAAGCGTGAATTGCCCTCTAAGCCATTAAATATAGAGCAGATTCACACGACCAGATGTTTCCCTCTGATCGTGATTTGCACTAGTCTCGCGCGATGTTCAGCGACGCCATCGATCTGCGGGATTTCTACGATGCCCCGCTCGGCCATCTGGCACGGCGCATGCTGCGGCGCCGGGTGCGGGAGCTGTGGTCGGATCTGCGCGGCCAGTCGCTGCTCGGCCTGGGGTTTCCCACGCCCTATCTGCGGCCGTTTCGCGGCGAGGCGGACCGCGTGCTGGCCTTCATGCCGGCACAGCAGGGAGTCCTGCACTGGCCGCCGGAGGGCCCGAACCTGACCGCCCTTGTCGACGAGGGCGAACTGCCGCTGGAGGATGCGTCGATTGATCGCATCCTCGTCATCCATGCCCTCGAGGGCACCGAGCAGCGGGCGGCGATGATGAGCGAGCTGTGGCGGGTGCTGGCGGCGAACGGCCGGATCCTCATGGTGGCGCCGAACCGGCGGGGACTGTGGGCGCGCTTCGACCACACGCCGTTCGGCCACGGACAGCCCTACACCATCGGACAACTCTCCCGGCTGCTGCGGGAGTCGCGCTTTACGCCGACGCGCACGGTGAACGCCGTCTACACCCCGCCCTACACCTCCGGACTGCTTCTGCGCTCCGCACCGGCGGTCGAAAGGGTCGGCGACCGCTGGTTCAAGACCTTCGCCGGCGTCGTCATGATCGAGGCGCAGAAACAGGTGTACGCCATCCGTCGCGACCGCAAGCGCGTCCTCGCCCGGGCCCGCGAACTCATCGCGGCACCGGGCGCCCGCCCGGTGCCGGCGCCCCACGCCGTCCATCCATCGAAAGCAATCACCAACCACCACCCAGGAGGAAATCCCGAATGTACATCGTTGCCGTCAATCTGGTCGTGGCCCCCGAGAACGCCGACACCTTCGCCGAACGCCTGAAGCAGCACGCCAAGAACAGCCTGACCCAGTCCGGCTGCCTCGGCTTCTCGGTCAGCGCCGACCACGACGCGCCGGGATCGTTCCACCTCTGGGAGGTGTACAAGGACGCCGCCGCCTTCGAGGAGCACAAGAACGCCGACTTCATGGCCGATTTCCGCGACTTCTCCGCCCCGCTGGTGCAGAACCGGGTCCTGGCGACCGGCGATCAGATCGCCTGACCGGGCCATCGCCCCGCAAGAGTTCTTGTTTTGTTCTAAAGATCGCGCTATCCTCCCGGACCCTATCGACGGCGACCGGGAGGATCGGCCATGGCGCACACGTTCCGCGACCTGCACGCACAGCCCGGAGCCTTCGTCATCCCCAATCCGTGGGACACCGGGTCGGCGCGGATTCTGGCCGCCATGGGCTTCCCCGCCCTGGCCACCACGAGCGCCGGAATGGCCTTCGCCCTCGGCATTCCGGAGGGCAGCGCCACGCCGGAGCAGGTGATCGACCACTGCCGCGAGATCGTCGCGGCGACGCCTCTACCGGTTTCCGCCGACCTCGAGAAAGGGTTCGGCGACAGTCCCGAGAGCGTGGCCGACACGATCCGGGCCGCCGCGGCGACGGGCCTGGCCGGCGGCTCGATCGAAGACCATACCGGAAGCGAAACGGACCCGATCTACGACTTCCCGCTGGCGGTGGAGCGGATCGCCGCGGCGGTCGAGGCCGCGCGCGGCCTGCCGGTCGACTTCGTGCTAACGGCGCGCTGCGAGAACCTGCTGTGGGGCCGGACGGACCTGGACGACACGATCCGCCGGCTGCAAGCCTACGAGGCGGCCGGTGCCGACGTGCTCTACGCGCCCGGGCTGCACGACCTGGAGACGATCCGCACCGTGTGCTCCGCCGTGTCCAGGCCAGTCAACGTGGTCATGGGCATGCCGGGCGCCACCTTCGGCGTCGACGCGCTGGCCGAGGCCGGGGTCAAGAGGATCAGTGTCGGATCGGCCCTGGCCCGGCTGGCCTATGGCGTGTTCATCGAGGCCGCGCGGGAGATGCGGGCGGGCGGAACCTTCGGCTTCTCCGACCGGGCGATGGGTTTCGCCGAGATTCAGGCCCACTTCACCGGCTGATCTGCGGAGCGGATTGCGGCCCGGACTGCGCCCCTCCCCCGGTTGTCAGGCGGCCACGCTGAGCTTGTCCTGGACGCCGAACCGCTCGAGCAGCGCGGCGATCGTCCCGTCGGCTTTGGCGGCGGCGAGGAACCCGGCGATCTCCGTCTGCAGGGCAGCGTTGTCCGGCTTCGTGCCGACGGCCTGGCGGACGGCGGTGTAACGGCCGTCGAGGATGCGTTGACCGCCGAGGGTGGCGGCATTGTCCTTCAGCGCCGGGCGCAGGCCGGCAAGCGCGTCGAGCCCTTCGCCGGTATACAGGTCGAGCGCGCCCTGCAGTCCCTCGGCCCGGCACAGTTCCGCGTGCCGCAGCGTGCGGCTGAGATACAGGTCGTAAGCCGATCGGTCCGACACCGCGATCCGCACCCCCGGCACGTCGACCGCCGCGATATCCGTCAGGGTCGAGCCCTCGGGCACCATGTAGGTCGCCTCGATCTCCACATAGGCGTCGACGAAAGCGATGGTCCGGGCCCGCTCCGGCTCCTCGGCGATCAGGGCGATATCCCAGGCGTCCTCGGCCAGCGCGTCCGCCACCTTGCCCGGCGAGGCGAAGGGGACGAGTTCAAGCGTCAGCCCGAGGCGGTCGGCGATCAGGCCGGCGAGACTCGGCGCCACACCCTCGGGAGCACCGTCGGCCGTCCGCCCGGTCACCAGCAGGATGTTTCCGAGGTTGATCCCCGCCCGCAGGGTCCCGGGTCTCGACAGCTCGGCGGCGATCCCGGCCGCGGTCGTGGTGGCATTGTCGGCACTCATGGCGGTCTCCGGTCCGGTTGCTCGCCCGCCAGCCTAGCCGAAGGCCCGTTGCGTTCGTACCGCCGATCATACCGACTGTCGCGCCGCCGGTACCGGGAGCGCCGTCAGCCGACCTCCAGGACGATCTTCCCGGTATAGCCCTTCTCGGCGAAGGTCGCCTGCGCCGTCCGGATCTCGCGGAGCGGGAAGGTCCGGGCGACCAGCGGTCGAATCTCGCCACGCTCGATCCGCTTCACCAGCGCGGCGAAGACGCCGTCGTCGAGGGCGGTGCAGCCGAAGAAGCTGAGATCCTTGAGGTACAGGGTCCGCACGTCGAGTTCCACCAGCGCGCCGCCGACCGCGCCCGCGACCGCGTAGCGCCCCCCCGGTCGCAGAACCTCCAGGAGACTGGGCCATTTCGCACCGGCAACGAGATCGATGACGACGTCGACACTGTCGCGGCCGAGCTCGGCCGCGTAATCGGCATCGCGGTCCAGCGTCCGCGCCGCGCCAAGGTCCCGCAGCGCGGACGCCTTCGGCGGGCTCGTCACCGCGATCACCGACGCGTCCCGCGCTCGGGCGAGCTGGACCGCCGCCGAGCCGACGCCACCCGACGCGCCGGTGACGAGAACGGTGTCGCCGGCCGCGACGCCGGCCCGCGTCAGCATGTTCTCGGCGGTCGAGTACGAGCACGGGAACGAGGCGAGCTCGACATCCGTCAGGGCGCTGTCGATGCCATGGGCGTGGCGGGAGGCGACGCGCGTGTACTGGGCGAAGGCGCCGTCGCATTCGGAACCGAAGAACCACGGCGTCTCAAGCGTCTCGCCGCCGGCCTCGCGCAGGCACGGCTCGACCAGCACCCGCTCGCCGATCCGCGCCGGATCGACCCCGGCCCCCACGGCGACGATGCGGCCGCAGGCGTCGATGCCCTGGATATGGGGAAACGTCAGCGGCTTGCCCGACCACGTGGCATCCTCCGCCTTCGCCCCGGCCTTGGAGTACCAGGCCGTGCGGGTATTGATGTCGGTGTTGTTCACGCCGGCGGCCGCGACCCGGATCAGCACCTCCCCCGCCGCCGGCGCCGGCACCGCCAGATCGTCCCGCCAGGCCAGCATATCGAGACCGCCGTGGCCGGTCAGGACGACGCCGGACATCGTGTCGGGCAACGCGTGTGCTTCGGGCATGGGGATCCTCCGGTAGAACGGTTTCTCTACTTGCCTGAGTAGAATGTTCGCTCTACATCGTCAAGCATGATCGGAACGCAGGAGAAAATCGCCGCCGGCCTTGAACGGGCCTTCGCGCGCCACGGCTTCGCCGAGCCCAACATCGAGACCCTGCGCGACGCCGCCGGGGTCAGTCTGCGCACGCTGTACAAGTATGCCCCGTCGCGCGACGAGATGGTCCGCAGCGCCCTGGAGCACCGCCACCGGCGCTACATGGACCGGGTGTTCGCCGACCTGCCGGCCGATCCCGGCCCGGCGCTGGCGACACTCGTGGAGCGGGTCGCCGACTGGATGGCGGGCGAGGCGGCGCACGGGTGTCTGTTCCATGGCGCCGTCGCCGCGGCACCCGACGACCCCCGTCTTCGGGAACTGCTCGGGCGGCACAAGTCGGAAGTCGCGCGCCGCGCCGCGGCAGCCGCCGGCATCCCGGAGAGGGAGGCCGACCTCCTGCTGATCCTCGAGGGCCTCACCCAGACCTGGCCGCTGCTCGGCGATGCCGCCGTGGCGAGCGCCAAGCGCCTGGGCGCCTGCCTCATCGCCGACCGGTAGGGCGGCGCCCGGCGGCAACGGTTCCGCGCCGCCGGCCCGTACCACCGATGCGACCCTACGCGGCGGCCTCGGCGCCGGCGTTGGCCAGGATCTGGCGCAGGTGGGTCCGCATATCGGTCACCGCTTCGGTGATACGGCTTGAGGATTCCGACATGTGACCGCTCATGGAGCCGGTCTTCTCGGCGGCGCTCGCCACCCCCTCGTTGACGCCGGCCACCCGATGGGCGCGGTCGGCCACGTCCTCGACGGTGCCGGTGATCGCTCCGGTCTCCAGGCTCAGGGTCTCGATCCCGTCCGCCACCTCGGTCATCCCGCTATCGACGGTCCGCAACCGCTCCTGGATCGCGTCGGTCGCCGCCGCCACCCTGTCTATACTGGAACGGAATCCGCTGACCTGATCGGCGATGCGCACGGTGGCGTCGGCGGTCTGGCCCGACAGTGTCTTGACCTCGCCGGCGACCACCGCGAAACCCTTGCCCGCCTCGCCGGCGCGGGCCGCCTCGATGGTGGCGTTGAGCGCCAGGAGATTGGTCTGCTCGGCGATGTTCTGGATCAGTTCGACCACGCTGCCGATCCGGACAGCGGTCTCGGTGAGGTCCCGCACCACGGCGGCGACATTGTCCGCCTCGGCCGCCACCTCGCTGGTCAGCGTGCGCTGCGAGCGGACGGTGCCGGCGATCGTCTGCGAGGTCTCGCTGAGGCGACGCACCACCGCCCGAACGTCCTGGATGAAAGTCGCGCTCTCCTCGGCCAGAGCATGGGACTGGGTCGACCGCGACAGCGTGTCGCTCGCCAGACTGTTCAGCTCGGCCGAGATCTCGACCAGTTTCTCCACGCTCTCGGTGACGACGGAGACCCGCGACCCCATGCCGGTCTCGATCTCGGAACTCAGCGTGGCAAGCTGCTGCGAAAGCTTGCGCTCGCGCGCCGCCCGCTCGGCTTCCTGGGCGGTCCGCATCTCCGAGATCTCGGTCAGGGCCGCCTTGAACCGCTGAATGCCGCCGGCGAGCGCGCCGATCTCGTCGCTGCGGTCGGTATAGGAGACCTCGGCCTCCTCCTCGTTGGCGATGGCGCGCAGGGCGCCGGACAGGCGCGACAGGGCACCGGTCACGAGATGACGCATGACCGCCCAAACCGCGAGATTGGCAACCAGAACCCCGGCAACGCTGATGCCGACGATCAGGATCAGCGCGTTGGTCAGCGTCCGCTCGACGCTCGCCTCCGCCGCGTGGATCCGGTCGACCTGATCGAGAATGGCGTTGCGGGTGGTCTCGGCCGCCAGGGCCTGGTCGACGATCGTGCTCTTCAGCTCGGCGACCTTCAGTTTCAGGGCATCCGGGCTGGCGGCGGTGGACGCGACCTCCTCGACCTTGGCGGAAACAACCGTCGGATCGGCGCCCCTGAGCACGAGTTCCTCGACCGTGTCGGTGAACGCGTCGTTCTCGAACAGACCGTAGGCGATGCCGACCCCGCCATCGGTCTCCTTGACGACGAAGCGACCCGGTTTCTGCAGGTCGCGGCGCTCACCGCGTTTCCTGAAGCGCGCGACGATCTCGTCCCGGCCGGCAAAGCGACGGGTCTCCACCTCGAACGTCGCCGTGGCCCAGGCCGTCAGCACGGGCAGGGGATCGGTCTGGAGCCGGTCCGGAATCGCGACCAGCTTGGCCTGAAGGTCGAAGACTTCGGCGCGCAGCTCGCTGTTCAGGTCCCGGAACAGGGTGGCGCGTGCCTCCTGCTCATCCATCAACTGGTTGACGACGGAGATGTAGACACCGGCCAGTCCCCCCAGGATCAGGCACAGGGTGCAGGCAAGCGCGACGGTGAGCTTTACGTTCAGGCGCGATCGGATGAACGCGAGCATGCGGGCGGCCTCACGGATACGTTCCGGTAGTGGGTTGGTATCGATTGAATCAGGCGGTCAGGATCTTCGGCGCGATCCGATCAAGACCCCTCGCAAGTCCCCTCGTCGGATCACGAGAATCAGTTTACGGCACGAATGCTAACCAAATATTAATCATTCATTCCAAATACATCGAAAATTATGCATTGCACACAAACCCGGTCCAACCTCCGGCGGACCACCACGCGGGTCTACCCGGTCGGGTCGCGGCTTGCCTTACGCAGTGCGCTCCGATAGGTCTTGCCGGTTTTCTTTTGGTCGTCCTCTCAAGGAATGCCGGAATGGCGGATGTCGCGCCCTCGCTGGCCCAGCTCCGGGCCGAAATCGATCGCATCGACGACGAGCTGCTGGCCACGCTCGAGCGCCGCGTTGCGATCGGTCGGCGCGTGGCCGCGGCCAAGGGCGATGCGACCGGCCCCTATCTGCGGCCGGGGCGCGAGGCGGCGATCCTGCGGCGGCTCTCCGCTGCGGCCAGCGACGACCTGCCCATCGCGACGCTGGAGCGGATCTGGCGGGAGATCCTCGGGGCCAACCTCTCCCGGCAGGTGGACCCGCTGACGGTTGTCTACGCACCGGCCGGAGCCGATGGCGTGTTCGACCTGGCACGCGACCGGGGCGGCGCCGCGACGCGGATCGAGCGTGCCGACAGCGCCGCCGAGGCGATCCGCGCCTGCGTCGACGGCCGGGCCACCCTGTCCGTGCTGCCGGACATCGCCGACACGCGCTGGCGCTGGTGGCCGGAGCTTATCGAGGAATCCGCCCCGAGGCCGCGCGTCATCGCGCGGCTTCCGCTTTTTCAGGCCGCCGGTTCGCCGGCCTACGGCGTCGCCGCCCAGGAGCCGGATCCGTCCGGCGACGACGTGACGCTGTACGCCGTGCGCGGCGCCGCGGAGGGCGCGCTGGACACGGCTGAGATCGAGGGGACCCACTGGTCGCTGATCGCCGCCGACGGCTATCTGGAGGTCGGGCATATTCCGGCCGGCGCGGCGCTGATCGGCGCCTACGCCCGGCCCGAGACCTCCCGCTCGACGACGAGCACCTGACCCGATTCTTCCGTCCGAGGACTGTCCTATGCCCAGCGTGGCCCCCAAAGCGTCAATCGCCGATCTCGCCGCCTACAAGCCGACGAGCTATCCCAAGAGCCTGCAGCGAATCATCCGCCTCAACCTCAACGAAGGGGCGCTCGGCCCGTCGCCGAAGGCGATGGAGGCCCTGGCCGGCATCGCGTCGCAGATCCACACCTATCCGGCCGTCGCCGCCTCCGGCCTGGCCGAGGCCATCGGCGAGCGGCACGGCATCGACCCGTCGCGAATCATCCTGGGCTGCGGCTCGGACGAGCTGATCCAGGTGCTCACGCAGGCGTATCTTGAGCCCGGCGACGAGGTGATCCACACCCAGTACGGCTTCCTGCTGTTCCCGATGGCGACCAAGATCGCCGGCGGCGTGCCGGTCTCGGCTCCCGACATCGGCTTCACTGCGAGCGTGGACGCGATCCTGGAGCGTGTGACCGAGCGCACCAAGATCGTGTTCCTGGCGAACCCGAACAACCCGACCGGCACCCACGTTCCGACCGACGAGGTGCGCCGCCTGCGCGCCGCGCTGCCGTCGCGGGTGCTGCTGGTGCTCGACGCCGCCTATGCCGAATACGTCCAGCGCAACGACTACATCGCCGGCATCGAGCTTGTGGAGGAGACCGACAACACGGTCATGCTGCGCACCTTCTCGAAGATGTACGGCATGGCCGGCCTGCGCCTCGGCTGGGCCTACTGCCCGGCGGAGATCGCCGCCACCCTCTACGCGGTGAAGCCGCCCTATGGCGTCAACACCCCGGCCCTGGCGGCCGGCATCGCGGCGGTCAGGGACCTGGAATTCCAGGAGAGATCGGTCGCGCACAACGCCGCCTGGCTGCCCTGGCTGCAGGACGAGTTCAAGAAGCTCGGCCTGGAGCCGTATCCGTCGGTGACCAACTTCTTCATCACCCGCTTCCCCACCGAGGCCGGCAGGACGGCGGCCGAGGCGCGGGACTTCCTGGCCAAGCGCGGCATCATGGTGCGCAGCATGTCCGACTACGGCGAGCACGAGTTCATCCGGGTCTCGATCGGCCAGGAGGACGAGAACCGGGCCGTGGTCCAGGGTCTCGCCGACTTCCTGAACGGAGCCGCGGCGTGACGAATGGCAGCGGGGCGGCCGGCAGCGAGGAGGCCGGCTGCGAGGCGGGGGAGCCGATATTCGCTACCCTCGCCGTCATCGGCATCGGCAATCTCGGCTCGTCGGTCGCCCGCGCCGTGCGCAAGTACGGCGCCGTCGAGCGGGTGATCGCCGCCGACCTGTCGATCGACGCGCTCGATCGGGCGCGCGCGCTGAACCTGGCCGACGCCTACTTCGAGGCGCCGTCCAAGGCGGTGGCCGAGGCCGATATCGTCGTCCTGTGCACGCCGCTCGGCGCGTTCGGGGCGATCGCCAAGGCCATGGCCCCGCATCTGAAACCGGGAGCCGTGGTCACCGATGTCGGCTCGGTCAAGGCGGCGGTCATCGCCGCCGCCGCCCCGCACATGCCGGAGGGGGTCGCCTTCGTGCCGGGCCATCCGATCGCCGGCACCGAGAAGTCCGGCCCCGACGCCGGCTCCTCCGACCTGTTCGTCGGCCGCTACTGGATCCTGACGCCGCAGGAGGATACGGACCGGGTCGCCGTCGACCGGGTCGCCGCCCTGTGGGCCCGCTGCGGGGCGATCGTCGAGGAGATGGCCGCGCCGTATCACGACAAGGTGTTGGCGGTGACCTCGCACCTGCCGCACCTGATCGCCTACACCATCGTCGGCACCGCCTTCGACCTGGAGGGCCAGGAGCAGCAGGACGTGATCCGCTTCTCCGCCGGCGGCTTCCGCGACTTCACCCGCATCGCCGGCTCCAGCCCGGTCATGTGGCGCGACATCTTCCTCAACAACCGCGAGGCGGTGCTGGAGATGCTGCAGCGGTTCAGCGAGGACCTGACCTACCTGCAGCGCGCCATCCGCTGGGGCGAGGGCGACAAGCTGCAGGAGCTGTTTACCCGCACCCGCGAGGTGCGCCGCGGGGTGATCGAGGCCAAGCAGGACAAGCCGTTCCCGGAAGGCGGCAACGGCAAATAGCGGTCACGGTCCTCTGACCCAATCGGGGGACGTCTGACCCGGTCGGGTGTCGTCAGAACGGCATCCAGGAGAATTCCCGGCTGTAGTGCAGGTAGCCGATGTTGACGCCGGAGCGCAGGCCGACGCCGGTGCGGATCGGCGCCAGCGTCAGTTCGCCGTCGGACTGGTAGTTCACGCCGACTCCGGCGATCAGGTAGTAGGTGCCCTCGACCCCCGGTATCCGGCGATAGATCTGCTCCGGCTCGGCGAGCCGGTAGACGAGGACGAAGACCTTCGAGGCGTTGCCGCCGAGGTCGAAGCCGATCGACGGCCCCTGCCAGTACACCTTGACCGACCCGCCGCCGGCCATGTTCAGCATGCCCTCGCCGTAACGCAGGCCGACGCCGATGGCGCCGCTGAACTCCTCGCCGGCGATGTAGGCGTTCGGCTGGCCGAGATCCTTGAACACCTTCTCGATCACCGTCGCCAGACCCTCGGTGGTCTCGCCGAACAGGTTCTTGGTGGCCGTCAGGATCTCGTTCTCGCTGTAGGTCTCCCCCTCGGGCGCGGACTGCGGCGCGGACTGCGGCGCGGGCTGCGGCGCCGGAGCGGCCTGGGTATCGGACGACGCGGTCTGGGCTCCGGCGGCGGCCGGCACCAGGGCGAGCGACAGGGCAAACAGGGCGGCACGCAGCCAGCGGATCATCGAAGCCTCCATGAAGGGGGAACGCACGGGTTCCGCCGACTATATGGCGCCGGCGCTGGCGAATGTGAGAAATCGCGATGACACGCGCGTCCGCCGCGCGGCACCGCGGCCAACGCAATCAACCGGCGTCGCGCCGGGGCAGGAACGGCCGCGCCAGCAGCGCCAGGAACCCGGCGTCGCGGGCCCGCTCGACGCCGATCTCCATCGAGGGCGTGCGCGGCGTCGGGCTCAGTGTCGCGAACAGGCGATCCCAGACCGAGAGCATCGTGCCGTAGTTCGAATCCGTGTCCCGCCGGACCGCGTGGTGATGCACCCAATGGATCGATGGCGTAATGATTACCCGGGACAGAGTCCGTTCCAGGCCGGCGGGCAGCCGCAGGTTCGAATGCTGGAACACCGCGGCGACCAGGACCAGGGTCTCGAACGCCAGGACCGAGGCCAGGGGAATGTCCAGCGCGACGATCACCACCGCCCGCACCCCGGCGGAGAGCAGCACCTCGCCGGCATGGAACCGGACGGCCGAACTGGCGTCGAGGAACTCGTCCAGATGGTGGATCTCATGGAACCGCCACAGAATCGGGAACGCGTGGTTGGCCCGGTGCCAGAAGTAGATCCAGAGATCGAGCACCAGCAGGTCGATCAGGATCACCCAACCGCCGTCGAGCCAGGTCGGCCTCCAGTCCAGCGTCATGCCGGCGGCGAACACGGTGATCGGGATCACCGCCAGGCGCGACAGACCGATATTGACGGCGAACAGGCCGGCGTTGCGTAGCACCCGCGGCCAGCCGCCCCGCCGCCTCACGGCGGGCAGGAGGCGCTCCGCCAACACGATCGCGACGATCCAGACGGTGACGGCGACGGCCTTGGCGGCGGCCAGCGCCTGCGGGTCGGAGATGTCCAACATGACGGGGATATGGCATCTTCAGGTCCCGCGACCAACCGCCAGCCCGCTCCGGAGCCGTCCCACCATGCGCACCCTGCCCCTCGTCGGCGTCACCGCCTGCCGGATCACGGCGGAAAATTCCGCCAGTCACCGGGTCGGCGAGAAATACGTGACCGCCATGTCGGAAGCCGCCGGCGTGTGCCCGGTCATCATCCCGGCCCTGCCGAACGGGGTCGAGATCGACACGTTGCTCGACCGGCTCGACGGGGTGTTTCTGACCGGCAGCCCGTCCAACGTGGAGCCGGCCCACTACGGCGGCGGCGACAGCGCGACCCCCGAGGAACACGATCCGGCCCGCGACGGGGTCACCCTCGCCCTGGCCCGCGCCGCGGTCGAGCGCGGCGTTCCGCTGCTCGGGGTCTGCCGCGGAATCCAGGAGATCAACGTCGCCTTCGGCGGCACCCTGCATCAGGAGGTGCACACCGACAGCGGCCGTCTGGACCACCGCATGCGCCGCGACGTGCCCTATGACTGGAAGTACCGGCCAGCCCATTCGGTGGAGCTGGTGGAGGGCGGCGATCTGGCCGCCATCGCAGGCCCCGGCCCGCACCTGGTGAACTCGCTGCACGGACAGGCGATCGACCGGACGGGCGCGCGGGTCGTGGTCGAGGCGCGCGCGCCGGACGGGGTGATCGAGGCGGTCTCGATCGCCGACGCCCCGGCCTTCGCCCTGGCGGTCCAGTGGCATCCGGAATGGCCCCGGCCGATCGGCGGCATCAACCTGGCGCTGTTCGAGGCGTTCGGCGCCGCGGCGCGGGCCGCCGCGGATCGCGTCCGGCCGGCGCTCGGTACCGCGGCGGAATAGAGCACACAACCTTCGCTAGCTAAAATTTTAGAATAATTATACCCTGAGATAGACAACTCGGCACGCTGGCGGGCTTGGTCCCGGGATCGCGCGTGCCTCCGTGACAAGGGGAGGATGCAATGCCCACACGCCGACCGCATATCACGCGCCGCCAGCTGCTGAAGGGACTGAGCGCCGTCGGCGGCATCGGTGCCGCCTACACCGCGCTCCACGCCATGGGCCTTCTGGGACCAGGTTCGGCACTCGCGGCCGGCGACACCACCGAGCCCCTGCCCTCCGGCAGCCTGACCGGCAAGCGGGTGACCGTGATCGGCGCCGGATTGGCCGGTCTGTGCACCGCGATGCGCGCGGCCCGGGCCGGCGCCAGCGTCGTCATCCTCGAGGCGACGGCGCGGGCCGGCGGCCGCAGCCTCACCCTGCGCAACGGCGACACCTTCAGCGAATGGGACTGGGACACACCCTCGACCATGCGGTTCGAGGCGGTCGGCGACGTGCCGGCCGACAGCCCGGACAACTACCTGAACGCGGGTCCGGGCCGGATCCCCTCGCACCACACCCGGCTGATCGACTACTGCAAGGAGCTCGACGTCGCCCTCCAGCCCTTCATCTTCCACTCGTCCAACAACCTCATGCAGAACGACGGCTGGAACGGCGGCGTGCCGGTACAGCTGCGCCGGCTGAAGAACGACCTGCGCGGCGAACTCGCGGAGATGCTGGCCAAAGTGCAGAACCAGGGCGCCCTCGACCAGCTCGTCGATCCCTCGGAGGTTGATGCCTTCCTCGGCATGCTGCAGCACTTCGGCCAGCTCACCGCCGAAGGGGCGGAGATGGTCTACCAGGGCGCGGCGATCACCCACGACTATCCGCGCTCCGGCTACCTCATCGACTCCTTCACCCATGAGCAGCTCAATCCCGGCAACGTGTGGAATCCGGGCGACCCCTGGCCGACCCTGTCGCTCGACGACGTCCTGAAGTCGGACTTCTGGAATTCCGAGATGTTCAACAACCTGGAGTACTTCTGGCAGGCGACCCTGATGGAACCGACCGACGGCATGGACAAGATCGTCGACGGCTTCATGCGCGCGCCGATCCCCGGCGGTCGGGTCAGCGACCTCGTCCGCTACGGCCAGCCGGTCGAGGCGATCGACATCCGCGACGGCAAGGCTTTCGTGGTCACCTCCGCCGGCAGCGGCGAGCCGTCCGATTATGTGGTCGCGACCTGCGCGCCGACCATTCTCGCGCGGATCGGCGGCAACTTCATGGGCGGCACCGTGCGCCAGACCCTGTCGGAGGTCTACATGTCGCCGGCCTGCAAGGTCGGGCTGCAGGGCCGGTCCCGGTTCTGGGAGAACGAGGATCGGATCTACGGCGGGATCTCCTGGACCAAGGACATCATCAACCAGATCTGGTACCCGTCCTACAGCTTCAATTCGGACACGGGCGTGCTGACCGCGGCCTACAACCGGATGGCCCAGGCCCAGGTCTTCGAGACCTACACCCGCGAGCAGCGCCTGGAGGCGGCCCTGCAGGGCGGCGAGAAGATTCACCCGGGGTTCCGCGACAAGGTATTCGCCGAAAACGGCGTCTCCGTCGCCTGGGCGAAGATCCCCTATCAGGCCGGAGGCTGGGCCAACGAGACCGCTTTCACCCAGCCGACGCTGTTCGAGCAGATGCGCAGCTCCGACGCGCTCGGCAACAAGGTGTTCTTCGCCGGCGACTGGTTCAGCTACTGGCCGGGCTGGCAGGTCGGCGCCCTGGACAGCGCCCACCTGGCCACCGACCTGATCCACCGCCAGGCGGCCGGCAATGGGTGATGCGGGCCCGGGCCCGTCGGGAGGGTCGGCCGTCGTCAACGCTCTGACGACAAGGGCACTACCCCATGGGTATGACCGCCGGAACGGGCCGACGACAAGCTCGTTCCGGAACCGGAATGTGAAGACGGTTTGCCCGCTCCCGTAGCCCATGGCCGTGCCCGCCGCCCGGTGTCCCGGCGGCGACGCCGGCCCACCGGCGCCCGGCCCCGCGATCGGGACTGGACCCGGGGGACCGAAGCCCGCCATAGTCTGGCGGCCGTTCGCCCCTATACGCGACGCATGTCCGCAGCACCGCAGCGGACACCGCTGGCGCAGAGGCTCTGAAAACCGGCATATCGAGACGAAAAAAGGTTTCTATTCAATGGAATATGTCATCACCCCGCCCCGTACCGTCGCCGTGCCCGTCGCCGGGTCCGATCAGGGATTTCCGGTGCGCCGAATCTTCTGCGTCGGCCGGAACTACGCCGCGCACGCCCGCGAGATGGGCCATGACCCCGACCGCGAGCCGCCGTTCTTCTTCATGAAGCCGGCCGACGCGCTGGTCACCGGCGGCGCCGCCATGCCGTATCCGCCGGCCACCGAAGACGTGCACCACGAGATCGAGCTGGTGGTGGCGCTCTCCGGCGGCGGTCGCGACATTCCGGTCGAGGAGGCCAACGGCCACATCTGGGGCTATGGCGTCGGCCTCGACATGACCCGGCGCGACATCCAGGGCGAGGCCAAGAAGATGGGCCGCCCCTGGGACATGGCGAAGGGCTTCGACCATTCGGCGCCGATCGCCGACCTGCACCCGGTCACCGAGACCGGGATCATCGAGGACGCGGCCATCTGGCTCGACGTCAACGGCACCCGCCGGCAGGAATCGGTGCTCAAGGCGCTGATCTGGTCGATTCCGGAGACCATCAGCTACCTGTCGGGCCTGGTCATGCTGGCCCCGGGCGACCTGATCTTCACCGGGACCCCGGACGGGGTGAACGCGGTCCAGCGCGGCGACGAGCTGGTCGGCCACGTCGACGGCCTGACGGACCTGCATGTGAAGGTGGTCTGAGCGTGCGGGTCGTCACCTGGAACATCAACTCGGTCCGCCTGCGTCTGCCGCTGGTGCTGCGCCTGCTCGAGGAGGTGCAGCCGGACGTGCTCTGCCTGCAGGAGACCAAGGCGCTGGCCGACCAGTTCCCGGCGGCCCCCATCGCCGAGGCCGGCTGGTCGCACCAGATGGTCGCCGGCATGAAGGGCTATAACGGCGTCGCGATCGTCTCGCGGCTGCCGTTCGAGCAGACCGTGTCGCGGGAATTCTGCGGCCGCAGCGACGCCCGCCACGTGGCGGCCCGCATCGACGGCGGGCCGGAGGTGCATAACTTCTATGTCCCGGCCGGCGGCGACGTGCCGGATCCGGCGGCCAACGACAAGTTCGCCCACAAGCTCGACTTCCTGGCGGAGATGACCGACTGGCTCGCCGCCGAGCGCAGCGCCGAGGCGCCGATGGTGCTGGTGGGTGACCTGAACATCGCGCCGCTGGAAACCGACGTGTGGTCGCACAAGCAGCTCCTCAACGTCGTCAGCCACACCCCGGTGGAGGTCGAGGCTCTGGGCCGGGTCCAGGGCTCGCTCGGCTGGGTCGACGCGGTGCGCAAGATGGTTCCGCCAGAGGAACGACTGTATTCCTGGTGGAGCTACCGGGCGCGGGACTGGTCGGCGACCGACAAGGGCCGGCGGCTCGACCACGTCTGGGTCACCCAGCCCCTGGATGCCGGCATCCGGCACGCCGAGGTGGTCCGCGACGCCCGCGGCTGGGAAAAAGCCTCGGACCACGCGCCGGTGGTGGTGGATCTGGATCTCTAGAGGTCTATCGCGTCAGATCGAACCGATCCGAAGCGGGAATCGCCCTCTACCAGTTACACGCGGTCGTACAGGTGGATCCGCCCCGGCCTGACGCCGTCGGGCGTGGGGAGTGGCGCAAAGGCGGCGTGGCCGTCGAGAGGCTGGTCGCTGATCACCACGCCGCCCACCGCCAGCAGATCCGCCACCATGGGCGCCGCCCGTTGCGAAAGCGCAACGCTCTGCGCCTTGTCACCGGTACCGATGTCCAGATGGGCCAGGACCGCCGTGCCGCCGAGGTCGGCGACCGCGCGCGGCAGAGTGTCGAACAGGTCGCCGAGATACAGCCGGTCGTCCGGCGGGATGCAGTCGGGATGGGCGGCGACCTGACGGTCGAAGACGTAGATCTCGCGCCCCGGAAGAATCTCCCGCAGGTGATCGTAGGTCCGGCCGTTGCCGAGACCGAACTCGAGGGCGACGCCGGGGCGGTCGGCGACCCGGGCGGCGGCGGCGTTCAGGGTGGCGCGCTGGGCCTCCAGGCGCCGGATCATGCTGTCCAGCCGGCTCATCGGCTGAGCGCCTCGCGCAGTTGCACGTTGGTCCGCTCCAGCCGGGCGGCCAGTTCGCGCATGATCTCGATCGAGATTTGCGGAAATTCGCTGACCAGGCGGAAGAAAAGTTCCTTGGTGATGCGCAGGGTGATGAGTTTGCTTGTCGCCTCGACCGAGGCGGTGCGCGGCACGTCGCACAGGATGGCGATCTCGCCGACGACGTCGCCCTTGCCGAGCTCGGCCACCTGGATCTCGCCGCCGTCGGTGTCAATCCGCACCGAGGCGGCGCCGTCGACGATGATATAGGCGGCGTCGCCGATATCGCCCTGCTGGAACAGGCGCTGTCCGTCCTGGTAGGTCAGCCGCTCGGAGGTGAAGGCCAGAAGCTTGAGCTTCGACGGTTCGATCTTCGCGAACAGCGGGATCTTTCGAAGCAGTTCGACCTCTTCGTTGAGACTCATGTCGACCCTCCTTCGGGGAACTGGGCCATCATCTGAAGTGGGGAGCGGCGCGGCATCGTCAAACCCCTCAGGTCTGGGAAGCGATTTCGTGGAACACGCGGCCTTCCCGGTCCAGGTCGTCCGGCGTGCCGATTTCGGCCAACCGCCCGCCGCGCATCACCGCGATCGTCGGGAACTGGCGGGCAAGGTCGGGCCGCTGGGTCGTCCAGATCACCGTGCGGCCCGCCATGGCCTCAAGCGTGGCCTCGACCATCCGGCGCTGCGACGGCGCGTCGAAGGCGGCGGCCGCTTCGTTGAGGATCAGGATGTCGGGCCGGCGCAGCAGTGCCCGGGCGATACCGATCTTCTGGCGCTGCATGGCGGACAGCCGGGCGCCGGCGATGCCCACCTCGAAGTCCAGGCCGACCTCGACCACCGTGTCGCGCAGGTCGAGATCCGCAAGCACCTCGCCGATCACCCGACCGACACGGGCGGCGCTGTCGGCCTGGCCGTATGCGATCTTGCCGAACAGGATGTTGTCCTGCAGCGAGGCGGCGGCGTTATAGGCGTCGGCACTGAAGAAGGCGACGGAGTCGGCCAGATCCGCCGGCAGGTCGCGGGCGAAGGCGGCCCGCGCCTCCAGGACCCGCGCGCGGATCTCGCCCTCGAGCATGCCGAGGCGATGGCGCGCCGGAATCAGCTTGAACGGCAGCGACAGCAGCCGCGCGCGGTCTTCCTCGGACACCGACTCGAGCCCCAGGCGCTCGACACGGTTCAGCAACGACTGGAATTCCGGCAGGTCGTCCGGCGAGATGAAGCTGAACTGGGCGAAGAACTCGTGATCGGAGGGCAGGTCGGCGAACAGCTCGACCATGGTGGCGGCGACATCGCGCCCGATCTTCAGCAGGTCGCCGGTCAGGCCCACACTCTCCAGCGTCTGCCGCACATAGGGATGGGCGGCGATGGTCTCCGGCTGGAACGCGTCGCCCACCGGCGTTCCGAACAGCAGATTCTCGGCCAGGGTGGCATTGGTGTTGTAGCGGTCGGCGGCGAACGGCTCGACCAGGTCGACAAGCTGCGGGTCGTCGGCCAACCGCCCGGCGAAGGATCGGCGCGCGTCCAGAATACGCTCGGCGATCTCCGGGCGGCTCTGCGGGTCGATGGCGCCGCGCAGGCCGAGACTGTAGCAGTCGTCGACCAGGTCGACCAGCGCCAGGTCCGCGATCAGTCGGGCGACGAGGTCCGCGCCGGAGCCGACCGCTTCGGCGTCGATCCACGGGCCGTCCGGATCGTCCGTGGAGTTGGCGGCCAGAGCCGCGTTCTCCAGCGTCTCCCGGGTCACGGGGACGTCGCGGGCGGGGCCGGTCGGACGGTGCATCACGCCGAGCAGCAGGTTCTCGCGGATGGTCGAGCTGAACACGTAGGTCGAGGGACCGACATAGCCCATGCGCCGGCCGGTGACCGCCTCGGGCAGGGTATGGAGGTCGACCTGCCCGACCGTGACCCGACCGCCGGTCGGCGGGATCAGACGCGCCAGGGTCATGGCCAGGGCCTCCTGGCCGCTGGCGCTGCCGGAGCCGAACAGGGCGACGTGGCTGCCCGGCGCCAGGGTCAGCGACACGCCCTCGAACTGCACCTCACCATCGTCGTCGACCAGGCTGAGATTGCTCGCCCGGAGCTCCCCGTCCAGCGCCACCGGCGCCTCCGGCTCGTCGACCTGCTGCGCCTCCTCCATCATGTCGGGCAGGTCGAACTGGTCGATCACCTGCTCGTACTTGATGCGGGCGTCCTCCTTGCGCTGGTAATAGTTCAGCAGCTCCTTCCACGGCGCCGACAGGTCCTTGTAGGCGGCCAGCACCGCCACCAGCGCGCCGAGGGTGAGGCTGCCGGTGATCGCCAGGTAGCCGCCGATCGCATAGAAGAAGAACGGCGTCAGCTGGGCGATGAAGTTGTTCAGGAACTTGATGACGAACTTGCGCCGATAGATCTCGAAACGGATGTCGTAGATCACGCCGAGCTGGGCGGTGAACCGCGCCAGCATGAGCCGGGCGAGGTTGTGGGAGTGGATCTCCTGCACGCCCGAGATGCTCTCGCCGATCCGGTCCGACAGCACGCGGACGGCGCGGACCCGCTGCTTGCCGAGGGCGTTCACCCGGCGCTGCAGTTTCGGCACCACGTAGGCCTGCACCGGCGACAGCGCGATCGCCGCCAGCCCGAGCACCGGGTCCTGGACGAACATGAACACCAGGATGGTGATGAGGGTCCCGCCCTGGAATGCCGGCAGCGAGATCGAGTCGCCGATGAATCCGCCGAGCGGCTCGACCTCCTGGGTGACGATCGGGATGATCTCGCCCTGGCTCACGCGGCGGAAATGCGGGATCGGGAAGCGCAGGATGCGGGCGTAAAGCTCGTAGCGCAGCCGGCGCAGCATCAGCTCGCCGAGCCGGCCGCGATAGACGTTGATGACGTACTTGAAGCCACCGTTGATGAAGACCAGGGCGAGGAACAGTCCCGACAGCGTCCAGAGATACTCGAGCTGCTGGAACTCAATGCCGAGGAAGGTGATCGGAAACTCGGTCTCGCCCTTCGCGCCAAGCGCGTCGTTGACGATCCGCTTGGGCAGGTCGAGCGAGTAATAGAGGAACGGGAACGACACGAGCGTAAGCGCCAGCAGCACGATCTGCTGGCGCTTTGAGTGGCGCAGGATGAAGCGGTAGATCGTCGGTTCCATCGCCGATATGGCCTGCCTCGTCTCGCACTGCGCCATTCCATGAACGGCCGGCACCCGCCCGCGCGGGCGATCTTGCGGTGTTCGTGCCGCCGGCGCAATCTTCCGCTGCGTCAGAACGTCCCGCTGCGTCAGAAGGTTACCATTTCTCGCGATCGTGCACTGTGCCATAGTGCGGTTCTCATCGACCTCCGCAAGGGCCGCAGCGCAAGAGCCGTGACGACGGGGGCAGAGATGACAGCGACGGGGAATCCATGACCAGTACGAAGGCCCCGGCGCCGGCACGGAGCTTCGCGGAGCATCCGCCGGCACGCGTCCTCATGTACAGCCACGACACAATGGGTCTCGGCCACCTGCGTCGCTGCCGGGCGATCGCCCATGCCCTCGTGGAGGACAATCCGGGCCTGTCGGTGCTGATCCTGTCCGGCTCGCCGATCATCGGCAGCTTCGATTTCCGCACCCGCGTAGACTTCGTGAGGATTCCCGGAGTCATCAAGCTGCGCAATGGCGACTACACGTCGTTGTCGCTGCACCTCGACATCGAGGAGACGGTGGCGTTGCGCAGCGCCATCATCCGCCACACCGCCGAAGTCTTCGACCCCGACCTGTTCATCGTCGACAAGGAGCCGCTCGGCCTGCGCGGCGAAGTGAAGGACACGCTCGAACTGATGAAGAGCCGCGGCACGCCGCTGATCCTGGGCATGCGCGACGTCATGGACGAGCCGGAACTCCTGGAGCAGGAGTGGGAGCGCAAGAAGGTCCTCCCGGCGCTTCAGGATCTGTACGACGAGGTGTGGGTCTACGGCGTCAAGGAAGTGTGCGACCCCTACCACGGGCTCGACATACCCGCCGAGATCAAGCTGAAGACCCGCTACACCGGCTATCTGCGCCGGACCGTGTCGCGCGTGCCGACCCCATCGACCGCCCTGCCGTTCGGCGACGATCCGTTCATCCTCGTCACCGCTGGCGGCGGCGGCGACGGCGAGGCGATGATGGACTGGGTGCTGCGCGCCTACGAGGAGGACGAACAGCTGCCCTATCCGGCGCTGCTGGTGCTCGGTCCGTTCATGCAGCAGGAACAGCAGCACGAGTTCATGGAGCGCGCCGACCGCCTCGACCGGGTCGAGGCGATCACCTTCGACAGCCGCATCGAGTCGCTGATGGCGCGCTGCGCCGGCATCGTCGCCATGGGCGGATACAATACGTTCTGCGAGATCCTGTCCTTCGACAAGCGCTCGATCGTCATTCCGCGGACCGAGCCGCGCCTGGAGCAGTACATCCGCGCACGCCGGGCCGAGGAACTCGGCCTCCTGCGCATGCTGGTGGATGACGGCGACCGCGATCCGGGGCAGATGGCGGCGGCGCTGCGCCAGCTTCCCGGACAGAAGACGCCCTCCCAGGCCAATGCGGTGGCCATGCTGAACGGTCTGGACCAGGTCGGACGGTTGACCGACCGCTGGATCGACGACCGCCGGCGCGGCGCCCTGGAACGCCGGACCGCCTGACCATGACCCACAGCGAGGGTTCCTCGACCGTGCCCAAGGTCGGCATCGTGGTGAAAGGCTATCCGCGCCTGTCGGAAACCTTCATCGCCCAGGAACTCCTCGGCCTTCAGCGCCGGGGCCTGGACTTCCGCATCATATCCCTGCGCCGACCGACGGACCGGGCGACCCATCCGGTGCATGACGCCATCACCGCTCCCGTCGACTACCTGCCGGAGTACCTGCACGAGGACCCGGGCCGGGTGTGGCGCGGCTGGCGGGCGGCGCGTCGGCTGCCGGGCTACGGCCGGGCGCTGCGGACCTGGCTGCGGGACCTCGGCCGCGACCCGACACCGAACCGGGGCCGGCGGTTCGGGCAGGCCTGCGTGCTGGCGGCCGAGCTCGACCCGGAGATCGGCCACCTCTACGCCCATTTCCTGCACACCCCCGCCTCCGTCGCCCGCTACGCGGCGATGATGCGCGGCATTCCCTGGTCGGTCTCGGCGCATGCCAAGGACATCTGGACGACTCGGGACTGGGAGAAGCGGGAGAAACTGGCCGACGCGGCCTGGGCGGTGACCTGCACCGGCGTCGGCGCGCGCCACCTGGGCGAGCTCGCGCCGCGGCCCGACCGGGTCAGCCTGCTCTACCACGGGCTCGACACCTCAGGCTTCCCCGCCCCGACCGCACGCTTGAAGCGCGACGGCGGCGATCCGAACGACCCGGTGACCATCGTCTCGGTCGGCCGGGCGGTGCAGAAGAAGGGGTATGACGACGTCCTGGCGGCGCTGCGGGCGCTGCCGAACGACCTGAACTGGCGCTTCGTGCATATCGGCGGCGGCGCCCTCGCGTCGCGGTTGCGCCAGGCGGCCGACATCATGGGCCTGTCCGGACGCATCGAGTGGCGCGGCGCGCAGCCTCGCGCCGGCGTCATCGAGGCGCTGGCCGAGGCCGACCTGTTCGTGCTGGCGAGCAAGATCGCTCCCGACGGCGACCGCGACGGCCTGCCCAATGTGCTGATGGAGGCCCAGGCCATGACCCTGCCGGTGGTGGCGACCTCGGCCTCGGCCATTCCCGAACTGATCGACGACCGGGTCAACGGGCGGCTGGTCCGGCCCGGCGACTCCCTGGCGCTCGCCGCGGCGCTGGAGGACCTGATCCGCGATCCGGCGGCCCGGCTGCGCCTGGCGGCGGCCGGTCGCGCCCGGGTGCTCGGCGAGTTCTCGGCCGATGCCGGCCTCGACCGGCTCGCCGGGATGTTCGGGCTGGGCGGCGGCGCACGGGCCGAGGGCCGGCCCGACGCGGCGTGAGGATCGCCTTCCACGCGCCGCTGAAACCCCCGGACGCGCCGGTTCCCTCCGGCGACCGGCGGGTCGCCCGGCTGCTGATCGCCGCCCTGCGCCACGGCGGACACACCGTCGACCTCGCCAGCCGCCTGCGGACCCGCGACGCCAGGGGAGACATTGTCCGCCAGCTCAGGCTCGCCGAGCTGGGCGGCCGTCTGGCGGCCCGGTACCTGCGCGCGGTGCGCGACGGCCGACGCCCGCGCCCGGACGTCTGGTTCACCTACCACCTGTACTACAAGGCCCCCGACCTGATCGGTCCGCTGGTCGCCGACGACCTGTCGATCCCCTACGCCGTCGCCGAGGCGTCGGTGGCGCACAAGCGCGCCGGCGGCCCCTGGGATCCGGGCCACCGCGCCACCCTCGCGGCGCTTGCCCGGGCCGATCTGGTCATCGGCCTCAATCCCCGCGACCGCTCCCTGGTGGAACCCTGCCTGTCGCACGGCGCCCGATATCTCGACGTGCCGCCGTTCCTTGAGATCGCCGCACCGCCTCCGCCGGACCGGCCGCGGCGCCCGGCCGAGTTGCTCGCCGTCGCCATGATGCGGGCCGGCGACAAGCTGGCCTCCTACCGGGTTCTGGGGGCGGCGCTGGCGAAGGTGCCCGGCGACTGGCGGCTGACCGTGATCGGCGACGGACCCGCACGGGCAGAGGTCGAGGCCGCCCTGGCGCCGGTCGCCGACCGGACCGTCTTCCGCGGCGCCCTGGACGCCGCCGGGCTGGACTCGGCCTATCGCGACGCCGACCTTCTGGTCTGGCCGGCGGTGAACGAAGCGTTCGGCATGGCCCTGCTCGAGGCCCAGGCGGCCGGCCTGCCGGTGGTGGCCGGCGACGGCGGCGGCGTGCCGGCGATCGTCCGCCATGGCGAGACGGGGCTCCTGACCCCGGTCGGCGACGCCGACGCCTTCGCGGCGGCCACCGCCGAACTCGTTCTGGATGCACAACGACGCCGGTCGCTCGGCGCCGCGGCGGCGACGATCGCCCGGCGCGACCATGCCCTGCCGGCCGCGGCCGCCCGCATCGATGCCGCGCTGCGGGCGCTGGTCGACCGGGACCGCAGGAGGATCCGGGCATGACCCGCCTGGCCCTGACCCGCCTGGCCCTGATCCGCCTGGCCCTGATCCGCCACGGCCCGACGGACTGGAACGCGGACAAGCGACTCCAGGGTCGGGCCGACCGGCCGCTCAGCGCGGCCGGCGAGGAGGAGGTGCGGCGCTGGCACCTGCCGCCCGATCTCGCGACGCAGCGGTGGCTGACCAGCCCGCTGGGCCGGGCACGGAGGACCGCGGAGCTTCTCGGCGTCGACGCGGCGGTCGAGCCGGCGGCAACAGAACTGGATTTCGGCGCCTGGGAAGGCCGTCGCCTGATGGATATCCGCGCCGCCGACCCGGCCGGCACCGACGCGAACGAGGCGCGCGGCCTGGATTTCCGCCCGCCCGGCGGCGAGAGCCCGCGCGACGTGCAGGCACGCCTGATCCCGCTGCTGCGCCGGCTGGCGGCGGATGGTCGCGATACCGGCATCGTCACCCACAAGGGGGTCATCCGCGCGGTGTTGTCCCTGGCCACCGGCTGGCCGATGACGGATAAGCCCCCGGTGAAACTCGCCTGGGACTGTGCGCATCTGTTCACGATCGCCGCCGACGGAACGCCGCGCCCGGACCGACTGAACCTGCCCCTGAAGGCCGACCGATGACCCGACCGACCGTGATGCTCTACGTCCAGAACCTGCTCGGAATCGGCCATCTGCGCCGGGCGGCGGCGGTCGCGCGGGCGCTGGCCGATCACGGGGCAGAGGTCGCCTTCGTCTCCGGCGGCATGCCGGTGCCGCACCTGCCGCTCGGCGGCGCCAGGATGGTCCAGCTTCCGCCGATCCGCACCGAGGACGGCAATTTCAAGGTGCTTCTGGACGATACCGACACGCCGATCGACGACGCCTTCCGCGATGCCCGGCGCGACCGACTGCTGGCCCTGTTCGACGACCTGCGCCCGGCGGCGCTGATCACCGAACTGTTCCCGTTCGGCCGCCGGCAGATGCGCTTCGAGCTGATTCCGCTGCTGGAGCGCGCCCGGCAAGCCGAGTGGCGGCCGGCGGTGTTCTCGTCGATGCGCGACATCCTGGTCACGAAGCCCCGGCGCGACCGCAACCTGGAGATCGTCGACACGCTGAACGCCTACTACGACGCCGCCCTTATTCATTCCGACCCCGAACTGATCCGGCTGGAGCGCACCTTCCCCATGGCCGCCGACATTCAGGTGGCGCTGCACTACACGGGATACGTGGTCAACGCCGACGACATCGTCGTGCCCGAGGCGGACCCGGCGGCGGACGGCCCGGTGCTGGTCTCGGCCGGCGGAGGAGCGGTGGGCGAGCGGTTCATGCCGGCGGTTGCGGCGATGATCCCGGACCTGCCGATGGCCGACCGGCGCTGGCACCTGGTGACCGGCCACCACATGCCGGCGACGGCGATCGGCGCCATCCGCGCCGCGGTACCGGCCGGGACCACGATCGAGCGCAGCGTTCCGAACCTGCCGGAACTGATGGCCGGTGCCGCGCTGTCGATTTCCCAGGCCGGCTACAACACCCTGTTGGAACTGCTGGCGGCACGGACCCGCGCGGTGGTCGTGCCGTACGAGGGCGGGGTCGAGACCGAGCAGCGGCTGCGGGCCGACCTGCTGGCCGACGCCGGCGCCTTGGAGGTGGTTCCGGAAGACGGGCTCGATGCCGGCACCCTGGGCGCGGCGATGGACCGGGCGCGGGCCCGGTCGCGCGATGCCGTGCCGGCCGTCGATCTCGACGGCGCCGCGAAGACGGCGCGGATCGTCCTGTCCCGTCTCGCCGCCGGATGACCGTGCCCGACGCCCTGATGCGGTTTCTCGACGCCCGCGCGGCCAAGGGGCGGCCGCTCGAGCTGTGGTGGCGCGACGACGATCTGGAGACGCCGACCGCCGCGCTCTCGGCGTGCCTGGACGCCCTGGCCGCGCACCGCATCGTCGCCGCCTTCGCCGCCATCCCGGTCGGTCTGAGCGGACAGGCCGTCGAGGCGCTGGCGGAAAGCGGTGCCGTCCTTTTCGTCCACGGCTGGTCGCACACGAACCACGCCGCGCCCGGGTCGAAGAAGTGCGAGTTCGGTCCCGACCGGCCGCTCGCCGACCGGCTGGCCGAGATCGCCGGCGGCTGGCGGCACCTGCAGGAGAGGGGCGGCGCGATGGCCCGGCCCTGCTTCGTGCCGCCGTGGAACCGGCTCGGCGACGACCTGTTGGCCGCACTCGACCGCTCGGAGATGGCGGCCCTGTCGGCCTTCGCCCCGGCCGGTCGACGGCCGCCGGCGGCGGCCCTGCCGCGGCTCGATGCCCATGTCGACCTCATCGACTGGCGCGGAACCGGCGGACCGATTTCCGCCGCCGAACTGATTGCACGGCTGTCGGCGCAAGACGGGGTGGACGGACCGGTCGGAATCCTGTCCCATCACCGCGTCACCGACCCCGGAGCCTGGGCGGCGTGGCGGCCGGTGCTGGCCGCCCTGTCCGAGCATCCGGCGGCGCGGTGGCTGACCCCGGACGAAGCCCTCGCCCGGGTCGGAGCAGGACCGGTGGAACGGAGGACGGGTTGACCACGCACCGCTATCAGCGCGGCGCCATCGCGGCGGACTACGCCAGGGGCGGGCTCGGCCTCGCCGTGACCGGCCTGCCGCTGGTCGCCACACCGCTGGCCACGACGATCACCGTCATCTTCGGCGGCCTCGCCACGCTGTTCGGCGTCTACGTCGTGCGCACCTGGCTGCGCGCGTCCCAGGCGATCGAGCTCGACGGCGACGGAATCCGCCGCACCGGCCCGATGGCGATCGAGATTCCCTGGGACGGTCTCGACGCCATGGAGGTCCGCTATTTCTCGACCCGGCGCGACCGCACGGGCGGCTGGATGGAGCTGAAGGTGGCCGGCGCCGGGCGCAAGCTGGCGGTGGAAAGCTCGATCGACGATTTCGAGGCCGTGGTGCGGCACTGCATGCTGGTGGCCGGCCGCAACGAGCTTGCGCTGTCCGAGACCACACAGGACAATCTGCGCGCGCTCGGGCTTCTGGGGCCGCTTCCGGCCGCCGGGGACGGCGACGGACCGCCGGCGGCCGGACCTGGCCCCGGTCCGACCATCGACAACGGGCCGAGGCTGACCCGCGGTCTCGGGTGGGGAGTTGGACCCGGCCGGGACCGCCGATAGGCTGGGGAGCCTGTCAGACAGGGGGATGTGATCTTGGATCGCGCGACGCCGCTTCTGCGCGTGAACGACCTGAGGATCGGGTTCGATCTGCCGGAAGGCCGTCTCGTCGCGGTCGACGGCGTCTCGTTCCAGATCCGCCGCGGCGCCACCGTCGCCCTGGTCGGGGAATCCGGATCCGGCAAGTCGGTGGTCAGCCAGGCGATCATGGGCCTGCTGCCCCGCCCGGCCCGGATCCTCGGCGGTTCGATCCTGTTCGCCGACCCACAGAAACCGGGCACCATCACCGACATCGTGCGCCTGCCGGTCGACGGCCGGGAGATGCGGGACCTGCGCGGCGGGCGGATCTCGATCATCTTCCAGGAGCCGATGACCTCCCTGTCGCCGCTCCACACAGTCGGCAACCAGATCCGCGAGGCCCTGGACCTGCACCGCGACGTCAGTTCCCGCGAGGCGATCGAACTGACCCGCGACATGCTGCGCATGGTCGGCTTCCCCGATCCCGACCGGGCGCTGAAGACCTACCCGTTCGAGCTGTCCGGCGGCCTGCGCCAGCGCGCCATGATCTCGATGGCCCTGGTCTGCCGTCCGGCGCTGCTGATCGCCGACGAGCCGACGACCGCGCTGGACGTCACCATTCAGGCGCAGATCCTGAAGCTCATCAAGGACCTGCAGTCCGAGCTCAACATGGCGATGCTGATGATCACCCACGATCTCGGCGTCGTCGCCAACGTGGCCGAGGAGGTGGTCGTCATGTACCGCGGCCGGATCATGGAATCCGGCGAGGTCGACGACATCTTCCGCCGGGCCCAGCATCCCTATCTCAAGGCCCTGATGGGTGCGGTGCCGCGGTTCGACATGGAGCCGGGCGAGCGCCTGAAGCCGTTGCGCGAGATCCAGGCGGAGACCGGACACCTGCTGGCCGACCGGCCGAAGACCGCGACCGCCGACGGCGCGCCGATGCTGGCGGTGGACGGACTGACGAAGACCTACACGATCCGCAAGGGGGGCTGGCTGGCCCAGACCCGGCAGACGGTCAAGGCGCTGGACGACGTCTCGTTCACGGTTCGGGCCGGCGAGTGCCTCGGCTTGGTCGGCGAGTCCGGCTGCGGCAAGACGACCCTGTCGAAGACGATCATGCGCGCGCTCTCGCCGGACGCGGGGACGGTCACGTTCACCGACGAGACCGGGCCGACCGACGTGCTGGCCCTGTCGGGCACCCGGCTGACCGAATTCCGCCGCAAGCTGCAGTTCGTCTTCCAGGACCCGTTCTCGTCGCTCAACCCGCGGATGACGGTCTTCGACATCATCGCCGAGCCGCTGATCATCCACGGCATCGGCACCCCCGCGTGGCGGCGCGAGATGGTGGCCGAACTGATGCGCCTCGTCGGCCTCGACGTGCGTCACCTGAACCGCTACCCGCACAGCTTCTCCGGCGGCCAGCGTCAGCGCATCGGCATCGCCCGCGCCCTCGCCCTGAAACCGAAGATGCTGATCTGCGACGAACCGGTCTCGGCCCTGGACGTCTCGATCCAGGCCCAGGTTCTGAACCTGCTGAAGGACCTGAAGGACAAGCTCGGGCTCACCTATCTGTTCATCAGCCACAACCTCGCGGTGGTCGACTATGTCGCCGACCGGATCGCGGTGATGTGCGCCGGGCGGATCGTCGAGCTGGCACCGCGCGAAGCCCTGTTCCGCGACCCGGTGCATCCCTACACCCAGGCGCTCCTCGCCGCCGTTCCGGACCCGGATCCGGACAACCCGCTGAACTTCGACGCGGTGATGGACGGCCGCACGTCAAAGCCGGAAGCGTGGCCGGCGCCGTTCACCATCGCGCCCGCAGGACAGGGCGACGGGCCCGCGCCCGATTTCGTCGATCTCGGCGACGGACATTTCGTGCGGGCCGACCCGTCGATCCTGACCCTGAGGCTGGCGTCGTGACCGCCGCATCTCCGCGCCGCCGCTCGATGGCGCCGGTCTTGGCCGCCGCGGTGATAGCCGCCGCCCTCCTCGCCGGCGGTCCGGCGGCCGCACAGGTCGAACCGCCGCTGCTCGCCGAGGCCGTCGCCGCCGGTCGGCTGCCGGAGATGGCGGCACGGATCCCGGTCGATCCGCTGGTGGTCGACCTCAAGGGCCAGGGCCGCGAGCTCGGCGAGTACGGCGGCACCCTGCGGATGGCCATGGGCCGGGCCAAGGACGCCCGCCAGATGGTGGTCTACGGCTATGCGCGGCTGGTCGGCTACGATCCGGAAACGCTCGAGCTGCGCCCCGATCTGGCCAAGGACGTGATCGTCGAGGACAACAAGTCCTTCACCTTCGTCCTGCGCGAGGGTCACCGCTGGTCCGACGGCACGCCGTTCACCACCGAGGACTTCCGCTATTTCTGGGAGGACGTGGCCAACGATCCGGAGATCTCGCCGACCGGCCCGCCGATCGAGCTGATGGTCAACGGCGAGCCGCCGAAGGTCGAGATCCTGTCGGAGACCCGGGTCCGCTATTCCTGGGGCCAGCCCAATCCGGACTTCCTGCCGCAGTTGGCCGGCGCCCGCCCGCTCTACCTGTACCGGCCCGCGCACCACCTCAAGCGCTACCACGCCGGCTTCGCCGCGCCGGAGGACCTGGCCCGGCACATCGACAAGGCGCAGGCGCGGAGCTGGGCGGCGCTGCACAACCGCGAGGACAATCCCTACAAGTTCGACAATCCGCACCTGCCGACGCTGCAGCCCTGGGTGGTCAGGACCGCGCCGCCGTCGAACCGCTTCGTCTTCGAGCGCAACCCCTATTACCACAAGATCGACGGTCGCGGCCGCCAGCTCCCCTACATCGACCAGGTGGTCTTCCAGATCGCCTCGTCCGGCCTGATCCCGGCGAAGACCGGCGCCGGCGAGAACGACCTGCAGGCGCGCTACCTCAACTTCGACGACTACACCTTCCTGCGCCAGGGCGAGGAGCGGGGCAACTACGAGACCTATCTCTGGCGCACCGCCAAGGGCTCGCACCTGGCGCTGTTCCCGAACCTCAACATCGAGGACGCGGTCTGGCGCGAGGTGATGCGCGACGTGCGCTTCCGCCGGGCCCTGTCGCTGGCGGTGAACCGGCACGAACTCAACCAGGTCGCCTATTTCGGGCTGGCGCTGCCCGGCAACAACACCGTCCTGCCCTCCTCGCCGCTGTACCGGCCGGAGTTCCGCGAGACCTGGGCGCGGTACGATCCGCGACAGGCCAACGCCCTGCTCGACGAGATGGGCCTCGGCGAGCGCGACGACCGCGGAATCCGTCTGCTGCCGGACGGCCGGGCGATGGAGATCATCATCGAGACCGCCGGCGAGAGCACCGAAGAGACCGACCTGCTGGAGCTGATCCACGACACCTGGCTGGAGATCGGCGTCAAGATCTACACCCGCCCGTCCGAGCGCACCGTGTTCCGCAACCGGATCTTCGCCGGTCAGACGATGATGTCGATCTCCTTCGGCCTGGAGAACGGCATCCCGAGCAACGAATCCAGCCCGTCCGAGTTCGCGCCGACGGCGCAGACCCAGTACATGTGGCCGCGCTGGGGCCAGTACTACCAGACCAAGGGCAAGGCGGGCGCCGCACCCGACATTCCGGAGGCGGCGCGGCTGCTGGTGCTGTACGACGACTGGCGGCGCGCCTCGACGGTGGCGGCCCGGCGGGCGATCTGGCAGGAGATGCTGTCGATCTGGACCGACCAGGTCTTCTCCATCGGCCTGATCGCCGGGGTCCTGCAACCGGTCGTGGTCAGCCTCAAGCTGCACAACGTACCGGTCCAGGCGATCTACAACTGGGACCCGGGGGCGCATTTCGGCATGCACCGGCCGGACACCTTCTTCTTCGGCGCCGCGCGCGACCGCACCCCCGACGAGGTGCTGACCGCCGCCGCCCGGTCGCGACGCTAAGGGGCGGGGACGGACCGTGATCGATTATCTCGCCCGCCGCATCCTGATCATGATCCCGACCATGGTCGCGATCAGCATCATCACCTTCATCATCATCCAGCTGCCGCCGGGCGACTACCTGTCGACCCTGATCGCCGAGATGGAGAGCCAGGGCGAGAGCGTAGACCCGGCGAAGATCGAGGCCCTGCGCGCCCATTACGGCCTCGACCGGCCGATGTGGGAACAGTACGTCCTGTGGGCGCTTGGCATGCTGCAGGGCGATTTCGGCTACAGCTTCGAGTATCAGCTGCCGGTGAGCGACGTGGTCGGCGACCGGGTGCTGATGACCATCGTCCTGAACTTCTCGACGATCTTCTTCATCTACCTGGTGTCGTTTCCGATCGGCATCTACTCCGCCACCCACCAGTACAGCGTCGGCGACTACGGCCTGACCTTCATCGGCTTTCTCGGCCTGGCCACGCCGAACTTCCTGCTGGCGCTGATCCTGCTGTACTTCGCCAACGTCTGGTTCGGCACCTCGATCGGCGGGCTGATGGACCCGAGCTACATCGGCGAGCCGTGGACGGTCGGCAAGGTGCTCTCGGTGCTGGAGCACCTGTGGGTGCCGGTCGTGGTGATCGGGACTTCCGGCACCGCGGCGATGATCCGCCGGCTGCGCGCCAACATGCTGGACGAGTTGCAGAAGCAGTACGTCGTCACCGCCCGGGCCAAGGGCCTGCCGCCATTCCGGGCGCTGATGAAATACCCGCTGCGCATGGCCCTGAACCCGTTCATCTCCGACATCGGCAACATGCTGCCGCAGGTGGTCTCCGGCTCGGCGGTGGTGTCGATGGTGCTGTCGCTGCCGACCACCGGTCCCATGCTGATCGGCGCGCTGCAGAGCCAGGACATGTACCTCGCCGGATCGTTCCTGATGTTCCTGGCGCTGCTGACCGTGATCGGCATGTTGATCTCTGACCTGGCGCTGGCCTGGCTGGACCCGCGGATCCGCCTCGGCGGCGGGCCCGGACGGTGAGGGGGACGGGATGAGCGCGACCGACCAGCACCGCCCCAAGGCCCGGCATTTCGTCGACACCGCGCCGTTCGACCCGAACCGGGACGAGGCCCTGACGCCGGAGCAGGAACGCTACTACATGGCGTCCCAGTGGCAGATGATGTGGTGGAAGTTGAAGCGCCACCGCCTCGCCGTCGCCTCCGGCCTGTTCCTGCTGGCCCTCTACGCCTCCGTGCTGATCTCCGAACTGATCGCGCCCTACGCGCTGTCCACCCGCCACACCGACCACATCTTCGCCCCGCCGCAGAGCGTCCACCTGTTCCGCGACGGCCGTTTCGTCGGCCCCTACGTGCTCGGCTACGACTACGAGCTCGACCTGCGGACCCTGAAACGGGTCTACACGCCGAACCCCGCCAAGGTGGAGCCGCTGCGCTTCTTCTGTTCCGGCGACCCGTACCGGTTCTGGGGCCAGGTCGAGATGGACTTCCATCTGGTCTGTCCGGCCGAGGGCGGCACCCTGTTCGTGCTCGGCACCGACCGGCTCGGCCGCGACGTGTTCTCGCGCATCGTCTACGGCACGCGGGTGTCGCTCACCGTGGGGCTGATCGGCATCGCCGTCAGCTTCGTGCTCGGCATCGTGATCGGCGGCCTGGCCGGATATTACGGCGGCTGGGTCGATTCCTGCATCCAGAGGTTGATCGAGATCATCCGCTCCTTCCCGGAGCTTCCGCTGTGGATGGCGCTCTCTGCCGCCCTGCCGGTGACCTGGTCGCCGATATTGATTTACTTCGGTATAACGCTGATATTGGGCCTTCTCGACTGGACCGGGCTGGCGCGGGCCGTGCGCTCCAAACTCCTCAGCCTACGCGAGGAAGACTTCTGCGTGGCCGCCGAACTGATGGGCGCGAAGCCGAGCCGGATCATCGGCCGGCACCTGCTGCCGAGCTTCATGAGCCACCTGATCGCCTCGGCCACCCTGTCGATCCCGACCATGATCCTGGGCGAGACGGCGCTGTCCTTCCTCGGCCTCGGCCTGCGCCCGCCGATCACCAGCTGGGGCGTGCTGCTGACCGAGGCGCAGAACATCAACGCGGTCGAGCTCTACCCCTGGATCATGACACCGGTAGTTCCGGTGATCCTGGTGGTCCTGGCGTTCAACTTCTTCGGCGACGGCCTGCGCGACGCGGCGGATCCGTATAAGTAGCCTCCGCTTTTCCGGGGCCTCTTTTCCGGGACCTCCTTCCGCAACGACTCCCGGCCAAAGCGACTTCCTGACCACAACGACTTACCGGACGGTGTCGAAGGGCCGATCCGGGACCCAACCCCGATGACTCCGGGTCCCGGCTCAAGGCCGGGAAGTCGATATTCGCCAGGACGGCCATCGATGGCGTCGGTCGGCGTGGCTCCAAACCCTTGCCGCACCGCCGCCGCTGTGGCACATCCCGGCGCGTTCCGCTTCGCAGCGTTGGGAGAGTTCCGCAATGGCCGACTACCGTACCCTCGACGGCCTCGACGTCGCCGGCAAGCGCGTGCTGCTGCGGGTCGACCTCAACGTCCCGATGAAGGACGGCGCGGTGACCGACGCCACGCGGATCGAGCGCGCCGCGCCGACCGTCGCCGAGCTGGCACAGAAGGGTGCCAGGGTCGTCGTGCTCTCCCATTACGGACGACCCAAGGGGAAGCCGAACCCGGAGATGTCGCTGCGGCCGATCGTGGCGCCGCTGGCCGAGGCGGTCGGCCGTCCGGTCGCCTTCGCCGAGGACTGCGTCGGCACCGCCGCCGAGGGCGCGGTCGCCGCACTCGGGGACGGCGAGGTGGTGCTGCTGGAGAACCTGCGCTTCCACGCCGGCGAGGAGGCCAACGACCCGGACTTCGTCGCCGGCCTCGTCGGACTCGGCGACCTCTACGTCAACGACGCCTTCTCCGCCGCCCACCGGGCCCATGGCTCGATCGACGGCGTGGCGCGCGCGCTGCCGGCCTTCGCCGGGCGGCTGATGCAGGCCGAGCTTGAGGCGCTGACCCGGGCGCTGGAGCGCCCCGAGCGCCCGGTCGCCGCCGTGGTCGGCGGGGCCAAGGTCTCGACCAAGCTCGACCTTCTCGGGAACCTGGTCTCGCGGGTCGACGTGCTGGCCATCGGCGGCGGCATGGCGAACACCTTCCTGCACGCCGGCGGGGTGGAGATCGGCCGGTCCCTGGCGGAGCGCGACCTGGCCGCCACCGCCCTGGAGATCCAGGCCAAGGCCGACGCGGCGGGCTGCGACATCCTGCTCGCGACCGACGCCGTGGTCGCCGCCACCCTGGCCGAGGGGGTCGCCGTCGAGACCGTCGACATCCTCGAGGTGCCGGAGGATCGGATGATCCTCGATGTCGGACCGAAGACCGTCGCGGCGATCGCCAAGCGTCTGGAGAGCTGCAAGACGCTGGTCTGGAACGGCCCGGTCGGCGCCTTCGAGACGGTGCCGTTCGACGCCGGAACCAACGCCCTGGCCCGGGCGGCGGCCGACCTGACCGACCGTGGCCAGATCCTGTCGGTCGCCGGCGGCGGCGACACGGTGGCGGCACTGGCCCATGCCGGGGTGGCCGACCGGTTCTCCTATGTCTCCACGGCCGGCGGCGCCTTCCTGGAATGGATGGAAGGCAAGGATCTGCCGGGCGTGGCAGTGCTCAAGCGCTGACGCGACGTATCGCCGCGCCGTCCATTCGGGTTTTTCCGCCGGTAACGTTGCGTTTCGGTGACAGTTCGCCTATCCAGGCCGCGCCGGTCGCAAAGAGCCGGATTCTGGCGTTATCTGGAGAGGACTCGTGGGCAACAGCGCGACGACTTCGACACGCATGGACCTGACCTCGCACGGCCTGACCAATCTCGGCACCCAGCACTGGGATCTCGGCCCCGCCCTTCTCACCGAACACGCGATCCGACGCGGCGAGGCGCGGCTGTCGGCCCATGGCGCCCTGGTCGTCGACACCGGCGTCCACACCGGCCGCTCGCCGAAGGACCGGTTCATCGTCCACGACGCCACGACCGAGAACACCGTCGACTGGGGATCGATCAACCAACCGATCGACCGCGCCGCCTTCGACGCCATGCACGCCCGGGTCCAGGCGTACTATCACGGCCGCGACGCCTACGTGCTGAACTGCTACGCCGGCGCCGATCCGACGCATCGCCTCAAGGTGCGGGTGGTGACCGAGAACGCCTGGCAGAACCTGTTCGCGCGCAACATGTTCATCCGGCCGCCAGCCGACGAACTGTCCGATTTCGAGCCTGACTTCACGATTCTGCACGCGCCTGAGCTGACCGCCCGCGGCGAAGCGGACGGCGTGCGCTCCTCGACCTTCATCCTGGTCGATTTCGAGCGGCGCATGATCCTGATCGGCGGCACCTCCTATGCCGGCGAGATCAAGAAGTCGATCTTCGGCGTGTTGAACTACCTGCTGCCGGACCGGGGCGTCATGCCGATGCACTGCTCGGCGAATATCGGCCCCAAGGGCGACAGCGCGATCTTCTTCGGCCTGTCGGGCACCGGCAAGACGACCCTGTCGGCCGACGGCAGCCGCACCCTGATCGGCGACGACGAGCATGGCTGGTCGGAGACCGGGATCTTCAATTTCGAGGGCGGCTGCTACGCCAAGGTCATCAAGCTGAGCCAGGAGGCGGAGCCGGAGATCTGGGCCGCCAGCCACCGCTTCGGCACCGTGCTCGAGAACGTGGTGATGGATCCGGCGAGCCGGATGCTGGACCTGGACAGCGCGGCGCTGACCGAGAACACCCGGGCCTGCTATCCGATCGATTTCATCCCGAACACCTCGGCCACCGGCCTCGGCGACCATCCGCTCAACGTGGTGATGCTGACCGCCGACGCGTTCGGCGTGCTGCCGCCGATCTCGCGGCTGACGCCGGAGCAGGCGATGTACCACTTCCTGTCGGGCTACACCGCCCGCGTGGCCGGCACGGAGAAGGGCGTCACCGAGCCGCAGGCGACCTTCTCCACTTGCTTCGGCGCGCCGTTCATGCCGCGCCACCCGAGCGTCTATGGCGAGATGCTGCGCGAGCGCATCGCCCGCCACGGCGCCACCTGCTGGCTGGTCAACACCGGCTGGTCCGGCGGCCGCGCCGGCGCTGGCGGCGAGCGGATGAAGATCGCCTATACCCGGGCCATGGTCCGCGCCGCCCTGGACGGCACCCTCGGCGCCGCCCCGGTCGAGGAGGATGGACAGTTCGGCCTGCTGGTGCCGGAGGCCTGCCCGAACGTCCCGACCGAGGTCCTGCGCCCGCGCGGCGCGTGGAGCGACGGCGGCGCCTATGACAGCACGGCAGGCGAGCTGCGCGGCCGCTTCGAGGAGAACTTCAAGCCGTTCGAGGCCTTCGTCGACGACAGCGTCAAGGCCGCCGGCGTCCGCCGGGCGGCGTGACGCGGCGCGACGGGCCTGGTTCGAGTTACGGCTCGGCCGGGGACCCGCTGGCGACGACGACCCGGTCGATCAGGCCCCATTCCACCGCCTCTTCCGGTGTCATGAACCGGTCGCGGTCGAGCGTACGCTCGACCTCCTCCTCGCTGCGTCCGCAGTGTTCGGCATAGAGCCGGATGACGCGTCGCTTGGTGCGTTGCATCTCCTCGGCATGGATCAGGATGTCGGAGGCCTGTCCCTGAAAGCCGCCGAGCGGCTGGTGAACGTGGAGGCTGGCATTGGGCAGCGCCGCGCGCTCGCCCGGCTCCCCCGCCATCAGCAGGAACGAGCCCATCGACCGAGCCGTGCCCATGCACAGGGTATGCACCGGCGCCTTGATGTAGCGCAGCGTGTCATACATGGCGAGACCGCTGGAGATCACGCCGCCAGGGGAGTTGATGTAGAGGCTGATCGGCTTGCGCGGGTTCTCCGCCTCCAGGAACAGCAGCTGCGCGCAGACCAGTGCGGAGACCGTGTCGTTCACCTCGCCGTTCAGGAAAATGATCCGCTCCCGCAGAAGCCGGGAATAGATGTCGAAGGACCGTTCGCCGGCGCTCGACCGTTCGACGACCATGGGGACGAGCTGCATCGCGTCACGCATCGGTGACCTCCGGGCTTTTGATTAGGTGCAGGAAATGCGGCTGTCAGGCGGCCAGCATGACCGTATGACAATTGCTGTTTGCCGGTGTGACCGCCGACCGCGCCAGGCGCAGGTCCGTCAGGTCATGCACGATCACCAGCCGCGTCCCGCCGGCAGCGCCCGGTGAAAGGCGGAACGTGACGATGCTTTCCAGAAACGGGGGCGCTTCCTCGCGCATCCGGTAGCGGATTTCCTCGCCTGGAACCACGCGCAGCGGCTCCGCATCGGCCAGGTCCTTCGTCGGAAGCCATCGTCCCCGCAGTTCCGGGTCGCTGACGGCGCGCCAGACCGACTCCGACGACGCGTCGAACTCGCAGTCGAGGACCAGAACCCGGGACGGGTCGGCCGCCCGGTGTTCGGTATCCTGCACTTCAGTCTCCGGCGAACTGTCCATCACTCCATGTCCTTCAGCAGTTCCGTCAGGGCGGTGATTCGTTCCGGCCAATAGGCTCGATAGCGCGCCAGCCAGCCGGCGATGAGGGCGACACCTTGCGGGTCGACCTCATAGAGAACGGCCCGGCCCTGGCGCTCCTCGCGCACCAGTCCGGCGCCGCGCAGAACCGAGAGATGCTGGGAAACGGCAGGCTGGCTCACCGCCAGGCCCTGCCGCAGCGCGGTGGCGTTCATGCGGCCCGCCGCGAGCTTCTCGAAGATCGCCCGGCGCGTCGGGTCGGCCAGGGCTTTGAAGATCTCGTTCTCGATCATGCCAATACATAAGCATATACTTATGTATTGGCCAAGGGCCGTTTTCATCCGACAGAGCCTGCCCGCTTGCCGCCCGGTCCACCGACGCACATGCGTGACGATCCGCGCCTGGACAGAGAACACGACACCAAATTTGGCGCCACGCGGTCTGCGAATGCGGGACGCGTCACAATTCGGACCCAAGCGCGGTTGCCCGCGCCAGTGATTCGCGCTATGCCGCATCGCACATATCTCGGGCCGTCGCCGGCCGCCTCAGCCGCCGGCAGCCGCGGGATGTCCAGGCCAACGCTTGCGACAGGGGAAATCATGGCTCGCAACAAGATCGCGCTCGTGGGCGCGGGGAATATCGGTGGCACGCTGGCGCTTCTCGCCGGCCTCAAGGATCTCGGCGATGTGGTGCTGTTCGACATCGTCGACGGCGTGCCGCAGGGCAAGGCGCTGGACATCGCCGAAGCGTCGCCGGTCGAGGGTTTCGACGCGGTGCTTTCCGGCGCCAGCGACTATTCGGCCATCGCCGGCGCCGACGTGGTGATCGTCACCGCCGGCATTCCGCGTAAGCCGGGCATGAGCCGCGACGACCTGATCGGTACGAACGCCAAGGTGATGAAGGCGGTCGGCGAAGGCATCAAGGCGAACTGCCCCGACGCCTTCGTGATCTGCATCACCAACCCGCTCGACGTCATGGTCGGCCTGCTGCAGAAGTACAGCGGCCTGCCGAAGAACAAGGTTGTCGGCATGGCCGGCGTGCTGGACAGCGCCCGGTTCCGCTACTTCCTCGCCGAGGAGTTCGGCGTGTCGGTCGAGGATGTCACCGCCTTCGTGCTCGGCGGTCACGGCGATACCATGGTGCCGCTGATCCGCTACTCGGCGGTCGCCGGCATTCCGGTGCCGGACCTGATCAAGATGGGCTGGTCGACCCAGGAGAAGATCGACCAGATCGTCCAGCGCACCCGCGACGGCGGTGCCGAGATCGTCGGCCTGCTGAAGACCGGCTCGGCCTTCTACGCCCCGGCCAGTTCGGCGATCCAGATGGCGGAATCCTACCTCAAGGACAAGAAGCGCGTGCTGCCCTGCGCGGCGTATGTCGACGGTCAGTACGGGCTCGACGGCCTGTATGTCGGCGTGCCCGCTGTGCTCGGCGCGGACGGCGTGGAGAAGATCGTCGAGATCGAGCTCGACGCCGACGAGAAGGCGATGTTCGACAACTCGGTCAACGCCGTCAAAACCCTCAACGAAGTCGCCGCGGGCCTGCCCGACTGACGGGTAAGCGCGCTCGCACCGAACGGAGCGGGGAACCATGAACATTCATGAGTACCAGGCCAAGTCGCTCTTGGCCAAATACGGCGTCGCCGTGCCGAAGGGCGGGGTGGCCTTCACCCCGGACGAGGCGGTGAAGGTGGCCGAGGAACTGGGCGGCCCGGTCTGGGTCGTCAAGGCGCAGATCCACGCCGGCGGCCGCGGCAAGGGCGGCGGCGTCAAGGTGGTCAAGTCGATCGACGACGTGAAGGCCGAGGCCGAGCGGATGCTGGGCATGACCCTGGTCACGCACCAGACCGGGCCGGAAGGCAAGGAGGTCAAGCGGGTCTATGTCGAGGACGGTTCCGACATCGCCCGCGAGCTGTATCTCTCGCTGCTGGTCGACCGTTCGACCTCGCGGGTGACCGTGATCGCCTCCACCGAGGGCGGCATGGACATCGAGGAGGTCGCCGAGAAGACCCCAGAGAAGATCCTCACGATCGCCATCGACCCGGTGACCGGCATGTCCGGCCACTACGCCCGCCGCATCGCCTTCGCGCTCGGGCTCGAGGGCAAGCAGGTAGGCGCCGCGGTGAAGTTCCTGACCGGCCTGTACGACGCCTTCACCGGCCTCGACGCGTCGCTGATGGAGATCAACCCGCTGGTGGTCACGGGTGCCGGCGACCTGATCGCCCTCGATGCGAAGATGAACTTCGACGACAACGCCCTCTACCGTCACAAGGACGTCGCCGAGATGCGCGACGAGGACGAAGAGGATCCGATGGAGCTCGAGGCGGGCAAGTACGAGCTGAACTACGTGAAGCTCGACGGCTCGATCGGCTGCATGGTCAACGGCGCCGGCCTGGCGATGGCCACCATGGACATCATCAAGCTGTACGGCGGCGAGCCGGCCAACTTCCTCGATGTCGGCGGCGGGGCGACGAAGGAGCGGGTGACCGCAGCCTTCAAGATCATCCTGTCCGACAAGAACGTCGAGGGCATCCTGGTCAACATCTTCGGCGGCATCATGCGCTGCGACGTGATCGCCGAGGGCGTGGTCGCGGCGGCCAAGGAGGTCAGCCTCCACGTGCCGCTGGTGGTTCGCCTCGAAGGCACCAATGTCGAGCTCGGCAAGCAGATCATGGCCGACAGCGGCCTGCCGATCGTCTCCGCCGACAATCTCGGCGACGCCGCAGAGAAAATCGTCAAAGCCGTGAAGGAGGCCGCGTAATGGCCGTTCTCATCGACGAGACCACCAAGGTCATCTGCCAGGGCTTCACCGGCAGCCAGGGCACCTTCCACAGCGAGCAGGCGATCAAGTACGGCACCAAGATGGTCGGCGGTGTGACCCCCGGTAAGGGCGGTCAGAAGCACCTGGACCTGCCGGTGTTCGACACGGTCGAGGCCGCCGTCGAACAGACCGGGGCCAATGCCAGCGTGATCTACGTCCCGCCGCCGTTCGCCGCCGACTCCATTCTGGAGGCGATCGACGCCGAGCTGCCGCTGGTGATCTGCATCACCGAAGGCATCCCGGTGATGGACATGATCAAGGTCAAGCGGGCGCTGACCGGCTCCAAGACCCGTCTGATCGGCCCGAACTGCCCGGGCGTCATCACGCCGGACGCCTGCAAGATCGGCATCATGCCGGGTCACATCCACAAGCGCGGCAAGATCGGCATCGTCTCCAAGTCGGGCACGCTGACCTACGAGGCCGTGGCGCAGACCACGGCGGCCGGCCTCGGCCAGTCGACCTGTGTCGGCATCGGCGGCGACCCGGTCAACGGCACCAGCTTCATCGACGTGCTGGAGATGTTCCTGGCGGACGACGAGACCCAGGGCATCATCATGATCGGCGAGATCGGCGGGTCCGCCGAGGAAGAGGCGGCCGAGTTCCTGAAGTCGAACCCGGTCAAGAAGCCGGTTGCCGGTTTCATCGCCGGTGTGACCGCCCCTCCGGGCCGGCGCATGGGCCACGCGGGCGCCATCATCGCCGGCGGCAAGGGCGGTGCCGGCGACAAGATCGAGGCCATGCGGTCGGCCGGCATCAAGGTGTCGGACAGCCCCGCCGCCCTCGGGGAGACGATGGTCGCCGCAATGGGTGGCTGATCCGGATCGCGCGGGCGGGACTGGCCACGGCCCCGCCCGCGGACCACTTGTTGGTGATCCACCCGGTCTTGATCCATCGTCGGGATCGGGGGACCATGGCATGCACACCGATTGTTAACGACTTTTTCGGTGTAGTGGCAGGACGGAGCCGGGCAGGACCGGCGGGTGGGGCCGCCGGCGCGGGTGGACGGCTCCACGGCGAGCGCAGAGGCGGTGAACGCAAATGTCCATGGACTATCAGGACTACACCTTCCTGAACGGTGCCAACGCGCCGTTCATGGCGGAACTATTCGCGCGGTACCTGGACAATCCGACATCGGTCGACGACAGCTGGCGCGAGTATTTCGACGCCCTGCACGACGATGCCAGCGCCGCGACGACCGATGTGAGAGGGCCCAGTTTCGCCGCCCGGACCACGAAGATCATCGGCGCCGTCGACCCCGATGCCGCGCCGGCGAAACCGAAGACATCGCCCGGCGCGAGCGCCCTGTCCGGCGAGGACGTCCGCGCCGCGACGCTCGATTCGCTCCGCGCGATCATGCTGATCCGCGCCTACCGGATCCGCGGCCACCTCAAGGCCAAGCTCGATCCGCTCGGCCTGCAGGCGCCGACGCCGCACCCCGAGCTGGAGCCGGAGACCTACGGCTTCACCGACGCGGACTGGGATCGCCCGATCTTCATCAATCACGTCCTCGGCCTCGAGACCGCGACCCTGCGCGAGATCATGGAACTGCTGGAGGCCACGTACTGCGGCTCCATCGGCGTCGAGTTCATGCACATCCAGGATCCGGCGCAGAAGGCCTGGATCCAGGAGCGGATCGAGCAGATCCGCAACCAGACCGACTTCACCCCGCTCGGCAAGCGCACGATCCTGGAGCGCCTGACCGCAGCCGAGAGCTTCGAGAAGTTCCTGGCCGTGAAGTATGTCGGCACCAAGCGCTTCGGCCTCGACGGCGGCGAGACCCTGATCCCGGCGCTCGAGCAGATCATCAAGCGCGGCAGCCAGCTCGGTCTCGAGGAGGTGGTGCTCGGCATGCCGCACCGCGGCCGCCTGAGCGTGCTCTGTAACTTCATGAGCAAGCCGTTCCGCGCCATCATCTCCGAGTTCCTCGGCAACCCGGCCAACCCGGAGGACGCCGGCGGTTCGGGCGACGTGAAGTACCACATGGGTGTCTCCGCCGACCGCGAGTTCGACGGCGCCAACGTGCACCTGACGCTGAACGCCAACCCGTCGCACCTGGAGATCGTCAATCCGGTGGTCCTGGGCCGCGTGCGCGCCAAGCAGCGACAGCGCGGCGACAGCGACCACAAGAAGGTCATGGGCATCCTGCTGCATGGCGACGCCGCCTTCGCCGGCCAGGGCGTCGTGGCCGAGACCTTCGATTTCTCCGGCCTGCGCGGCTACAAGACCGGCGGCACGATCCACATCGTCGTGAACAACCAGATCGGCTTCACCACCAGCCCGCACTACTCGCGCTCGTCGCCCTATCCGACGGACGTGGCGAAGATGGTCATGGCGCCGATCTTCCACGTGAACGGCGACGACCCGGAAGCGACGGTCCACGTGTCCCGCATCGCCGCCGAGTTCCGCCAGGAATTCAACACCGATGTCGTGATCGACATGATCTGCTACCGCCGGTTTGGCCACAACGAGGGCGACGAGCCGCGGTTCACCCAGCCGCTGATGTACGACAAGATCGGCGGCCACAAGTCGACCCGCGAACTCTACGCCGACCAGCTTGTCAGCGACGGCACCCTGAGCCGCGAGGAGGCGGACAAGATCCTCGCCGACGAGAACGCCTATCTCGCCGAGGAGTTCGAGGCCGGCCTGTCCTACAAGCCGAACAAGGCCGACTGGCTCGAGGGCAAGTGGTCGGGCCTCAAGGTGGCGTCGGGCGACGCGCGGCGTGGCAGCACCGGCGTCGACCTGGACGAGCTGCGCAAGATCGGCCTCAAGCTCTGCGACGTGCCCGACACCTTTGCGCTCAACAGCAAGCTGAACCGCTTCATCAAAGCCCGGCGCAAGGCGATCGAGTCCGGCGAGGGCATCGATTGGTCGACCGGCGAGGCGCTCGCCTTCGGCACGCTGCTCACCGACGGCTTCCTGGTCCGTCTGTCGGGCCAGGACAGTCAGCGCGGCACCTTCTCGCAGCGCCATTCCGTCTACATCGACCAGAAGACCGAGGAGCGCTACGTCCCGCTGAACAACATCCAGGAGGGGCAGGGCTTCTACGAGGTCATCGACAGTCCGCTGTCGGAGGCCGGCGTACTCGGCTTCGAGTACGGCTTCAGCCAGGCCGAGCCGAACGCCCTGGTCTGCTGGGAGGCGCAGTTCGGCGATTTCGCCAATGGCGCCCAGGTGATCATGGATCAGTTCGTCTCCTCCGGCGAGGCGAAGTGGCTGCGCATGTCCGGCCTGGTGATGCTGCTGCCGCACGGCTACGAGGGACAGGGTCCGGAGCATTCCTCGGCCCGGATCGAGCGCTACCTGCAGCTCTGCGGCGAGGACAACATGCAGGTGGTGAACTGCACCACCCCGGCGAACTACTTCCACGTCCTGCGGCGCCAGCTGCAGCGCGATTTCCGCAAGCCGCTGATCATCTTCACTCCGAAATCGCTTCTGCGCCACAAGCTGGCGGTCTCGAAGCTCGAGGAGATGGGCAAGGACACGACCTTCCACCGGGTGCTCTACGACAACGAGCAGCTCTGCGACGACAAGGATGTCCGCCGCGTCGTGATCTGTTCGGGCAAGGTCTACTACGACCTGTTCGAGGAGCGGGCGAAGCGCGGCACCACCGACGTGTTCTTCCTGCGCCTGGAGCAGATGTACCCCTTCCCGCGCAAGGCGCTGCTGCAGGAGCTGTCGCGGTTCCCGCAGGCCGAGGTGGTGTGGTGCCAGGAGGAGCCGGCGAACATGGGTCCCTGGACCTTCGTCGACCGGCGTCTGGAGGATGTGCTGCTGGAGCTGGACGGCGCCTGCAAGCGCCCGCGCTACGTCGGCCGCCGCGAGGCCGCCTCGCCGGCCACTGGCAATGCCGGCCGCCATGCCCGCGAGCAGGCCGCCCTGGTCGACGAGGCGCTGACCGTAGACGCGGCCGGCAAGGGCCGGATGGCCGCCGAGTAGAGCTGCGCCCGGGCGGGGCGTGAACGACACGGCGGCCGAACGGGCGCCGGAAGGCTGGAGAGTGAACGCAGATCGGCGGACCCCGGGCGGGTCCGCCGACGCATGACGGAAAGAAGAAGAGGACCTAGAGCATGGCCACGGATATCACCGTTCCGGCACTCGGAGAGTCCGTCTCCGAGGCGACGGTCGCGAAATGGATGAAGGCGGTCGGCGACGCCGTCACCGCCGACGAGCCGCTGGTCGAGCTCGAGACCGACAAGGTGACCCTCGAGGTCAACGCGCCGGCCGCCGGCGTGCTTCAGGAGATCGTCGCCGCAGACGGCGCGGAGGTCGAGGTCGGCGCGTTGCTCGGCGTGATCGACGAGACCGCCACCGCGGCCCCCAAGAAGGAGGCGGCGAAGGAAGACGCGGCGAAGGCCGAGGACGCCGCGCCGAAGGACGAGCCGAAGAAGGCGGAGGAACCGAAGAAGGCCGAGCCGCCCAAGTCCGCCGCGCCGACCCAGTCCGCGGCCGCCGGATCCTACGAGGTCAAGACCCTGTCGCCGGCGGTGCGCAAGCTGGTCGACGACAACGATCTCGATCCGTCCAAGATCAAGCCGACCGGCAAGGACGGCCGTCTGGTCAAGGAGGACGTCCAGAAGGCCATCGAGGCCGGCAACGCCAAGCGCAGCTACAGCGCGGCCCCGGCAGCGGGCGCCGCCCCGGCCGCCGCCGGCCCGCTGCCGCCGCGCCCGGAGGATCCGCGCGAGGAGCGGGTGAAGATGACCCGCCTGCGCCAGGCCATCGCCCGGCGCCTGAAGGATGCGCAGAACACCGCCGCCATGCTGACCACCTTCAACGAGGTGGACATGACCAACGTCATGGCGCTGCGCAACGAGTACAAGGACGGCTTCGAGAAGAAGCACAAGGTCAAGCTCGGCTTCATGAGCTTCTTCGTGAAGGCCTGCATCGCCGCGCTCAAGGAGCTGCCGGCGGTCAACGCCGAGATCTACGGCGACGAGATCGTCTACAAGAACTTCTTCGATGTCGGCGTCGCCGTCGGCACCCCGTCGGGTCTAGTCGTGCCGATCCTGCGCGACGCCGATCAGCTCTCCTTCGCCGGCGTGGAAAAGGGCATCTACGACCTCGGCGTCAAGGCGCGCGACGGCAAGCTGTCCCTGGCCGAGATGCAGGGTGGCACCTTCACGATCTCGAACGGCGGCGTCTACGGCTCGCTGATGTCGACGCCGATCCTGAACCCGCCGCAGTCGGGCATCCTCGGCATGCACAAGATCCAGCCGCGTCCGATGGCCATCGGTAACTCGGTCGAGATCCGGCCGATGATGTACCTGGCGCTGAGCTACGACCACCGGATCGTCGACGGCCGCGAGGCGGTGACCTTCCTGGTCAAGGTGAAGGAAGCCATCGAGGACCCGCGCCGCCTGCTGCTCGACATGTAAGCCACAGCCACCGCCTCGGTTATCCTTGGGGAGTTCCCATGTCTGACAAGTACGATCTCGTGGTCATCGGCAGCGGGCCGGGCGGCTATGTCGCCGCCATCCGCGCCGCCCAGCTCGGCATGAAGGTCGCCTGCGTCGAGAAATGGCCGTCGCTCGGCGGCACCTGCCTCAACATCGGCTGCATTCCGTCCAAGGCGCTTCTGAGCGCGTCGGAGAAGTTCGAGGAAGCGGGCCATTCCTTCGCCGATCTTGGGATCGAGATCCCGGCGCCGAAGCTGAACATCAAGAAGATGATGGCCAAGAAGGACGAGGTGGTCAAAGGCCTCACCGACGGCGTCGCCTTCCTGTTCAAGAAGAACAAGATCGACTGGCTCCAGGGCACCGGCAAGATCCTCGCCCCCGGCAAGGTCGAGGTGACCCCCGCCGAGGGCAAGACGCAGACCGTCGAGTGCGACCGGATCCTGATCGCCACCGGGTCGGAATCGACCCCGCTGCCGGGCGTGGAGGTGGACGAGAAGCAGATCGTCACCTCGACCGGCGCGCTTGAGCTGTCCAAGGTGCCGAAGCACCTGATCGTCATCGGCGGCGGCGTGATCGGACTTGAGATGGGCTCGGTCTGGCTGCGCCTCGGCGCCAAGGTCACGGTCGTCGAGTTCCTCGACCGAATCTGTCCGACCATGGACTTCGACACCACAAAGCGCTTCAAGCGGATCCTCGAGAAGCAGGGCATGGAGTTCAAGCTCTCGACCAAGGTCACCGGGGCGAAGACCACCAAGACCCAGGTCACCCTCAGCCTGGAGCCGGCCGCCGGCGGCGAGACCGAAGAGCTGAAGGGCGACGTGGTGCTGGTGTCGATCGGCCGCCGCCCCTATGTCGACGGGCTCGGTCTCGACGAGCTCGGTGTGGCGCGCGACAAGCGCGGCTTCATCGAGGTCGACGAGGATTTCCAGACCAATGTCGAGGGCATCTTCGCCATCGGCGACGCGATTCCGGGTCCGATGCTGGCCCACAAGGCCGAGGAGGACGGCGTCGCCGCGGCCGAGATCATGGCCGGCCAGTCCGCCCATGTCGATTACAACCTGGTCCCCGGCATCGTCTACACTTGGCCGGAAGTCGCCTCGGTCGGCCAGACCGAGGAGCAGCTCAAGGAAGCCGGCATCAAGTACCGCAAGGGAACCTTCCCGTTCTCTGCGAACGGCCGGGCCAAGGCCGCCGCCTTCACCGACGGCCAGGTCAAGATTCTGGCGGATGCGGAGACCGACCGAGTGCTCGGCGCCCATATCATCGGGCCGGAAGCCGGCAATCTGATCCACGAAATCTGCGCGGTGATGGAGTTCGGCGGCTCGGCCGAGGACGTGGCCCGCACCTGCCACGGCCATCCGACGCTCAGCGAAGCGGTCAAGGAAGCGGCCCTGGCGGTCGACGGCCGGCCGATCCACATCTGAGGCCGGATCTGCGGATCAAGGGGGCGCCGGCGCGGGTCGGCGCCCTTTTTCTATCTTCCTCTCCCGCTCGTACACTCCCCGGGTTTGTTCCAGGGTCCACCCATCCACGCGCTGGACCCCTACCGGTAGGGATCGTGCGATCCCAAGCGTAGGTCCCGGACAAATCCGGAAAGTGGATTTGGTGGGGTACCGAATGGGCTACCGCCGATCGCGCGGATGGGCCGACCGGTGAATGTCCATCAGTCGTTTCGCATCGACATCGGTATAGCGCTGGGTCGTCGACAGCGAGGCGTGGCCGAGCAGTTCCTGGATCGCCCGCAGATCGCCACCGCCGCCCAGGAGATGGGTGGCGAAGGAGTGGCGCAGCGCGTGCGGCGTCGCGCTCTCCGGCAGACCGAGATAGGCGCGCAGGATCTGCAGCCGCTCCTGCACGCGCCGCGAGCTGAGACGCCCGCCCTTGATCCCGACGAACAGCGGCCCGTCCGGTGCCAACGCGTACGGCACCGCCGCGAGGTAGCGGTCCACCGCCTGACGCACCACCGGAAGCACCGGCACCAGCCGTGTCTTGTTGCCCTTGCCGGTGATCGTCAGCGTCTCGCCGAGCGGCGCCGCCGAGCGGTCGAGACCCAGGACCTCGCCGATCCGCAGCCCGCAGCCGTAGAGCAGGGCCACCACCGCCGCGTCGCGCGCCGCGACCCAGGGCCGGTCCTCCAGATCGCCGACGCTCTCTAGGGCGTCCGCCGCCTCTGCGACGGTCAGCGCCTTCGGCACCGACCGGGGCACCCGCGGTCCCCTCACCCCGCCGATCGCCGCGTTGCTCACGGCCCCTCGGCGCTCCAGGAACCGGAAGAACCCGCGCACAACCGAAAGGGCCCTGGCGGTCGAACTCTTCGAGAGATTGCGCATCGCCCGGTCCGCCAGCCAGGCCCGGAAGTCCGCGGGGCCGAGACGCGAGAGATCGCCGGGGCTCGCCGGGCCGCCGAGATGATGCGCCAGGAAACCGAGAAACGCGCCGAGATCGCGATCGTAGGCGGCCAGCGTGTGGGCCGACATCCGCTTCTCCACCCGCATCCAGTCGCGCCAGGCCGCGACCAGCGGCGCCAGCGCGTCGCTTGCTGTGCGGTCGACCCCGTCTAGTGGGGGAGATGCAGCCACTGGCGGATCATGCTTTCGAGCGCGCGGCCGAGGAAGCCGAGCAGCTCGGTGCCCTGGCCCGGCTGGAACGCGTCCGGACGGCGCGACCCTAGGGCCAGCAGCCCGACCGGCGCCTGGCTGGAGGCGCGCAGGCGGCACAACGCCTGGCTGCGCACCAGGCCGGCGGCCGATGCGAACAGCCGGGGGTCGCCATTGATGTCGGCGCAGAGCAGCACGTCCCGGTTCGGTCCCAGCATGCCGTCGACCGCGCCGTTCGGCAGGGCGCGGATGCCGGCGGCATAGGCCTTGGGGATCGGCACGTCGCCGGTTTCGACGCCGATGGTCACCGCGTCGACGTCCAGCAGCACGGCGAGATCCGCCGTCACCGTCTGGATCATGGTCTCGAAGCTGGAGGCCCGCAGGATCGCCAGCACCGCGTCATGGACCCGGGCCTGGATCGACTGGTTGTTGCGCGCCGTGGTCACCAGGTAGTCCTGGGCGGCGCGGAGCTTCTCGTTCTCCTCGCGCAGCCGGGTGACCATGGCCTGCTGAAAATCGACCACGTTGCCCTGGGACTGGTCCGGCGGCGCCAGGACCGCGAGCAGGTCCGGATGATCCGTGAGGAACTCCGGGTGCTCGCGCAGGTACGCAGCGACCCGGTCGGCCGTCAGCGCGCTAATCTCGCCCCGGGTGGGCTTGCCGGCGGCTGAGGTCGGAACGGGTCCTTTTTCGGTCATGCCGCGTCGCTCTCCGGGCCGAGGATCGACTGGCCGGTCTTGGCCCAGTCGGCGAGGAAGGCGTCCAGACCCTTGTCGGTCAGCGGATGCTTGTACATGGCCCGCAGCACCGCCGGCGGCAGGGTCGACACATCGGCGCCGAGCTTGGCCGCCTCGACCACGTGGTGTGGACCGCGCACCGAAGCCACCAGGATCTCCGTGGCGAAGTCGTAGGCGCCGTAGATCTCGACGATCTCGGCGATCAGCCCCATGCCCTCGCTGCCGATGTCGTCGAGCCGGCCGACGAAGGGCGAGATGAAGGCCGCGCCCGCCTTGGCGGCCAGCAGCGCCTGGGCCGGCGAGAAACAGAGCGTCACGTTGACCGGCGTCCCCTCGTCCGCCAGCACCTTGCAGGTCTTCAGACCGTCGACCGTCAACGGCACCTTGACCGCGATGTTGTCGGCGATGGTCCGCAGGAACCGGCCCTCGCGCAGCATGGCCTCATGCTCCGTCGCAGTAACCTCGGCGGAGACCGGGCCGTCGACGACGTCGCAGATCTCGGCGATCACCTCGGCGATCGGGCGGCCGGACTTGGCGATCAGCGACGGGTTCGTGGTGACCCCGTCGACCATGCCGGTCGACGCCAGGTCGCGGATCTCGGCGACATCGGCGGTGTCGATGAAGAACTTCATGGGGCTCGTCTCCGTGTTCGGCGGTTGGCGGAGGCGTACGCGAGTCGCACCGCCGAGTCTACCCCATCGCCCGGCCAGCGGCCACCGGCGAGCCCGGCATCCGCCCCGCTTTGGCCGCGCGCATTGAGATGGCGCGGCGTCGGGGCCACACTCGGCCTGTACGCCCCGCCGGGCGAATCGACCGACCGTTGCCGACAGATCCGCCGTGTCCGATCTCCTGCCCCTCGACGAGCCGTTCGACCGCGTCAGCGTCCTGCTGCCGCTGCCGCTGGACGTGGCCTACGACTACAGGGCCGATCCGGCGCTGGAACTGGTCCGCGGCGACGTGGTCGAGGTGCCGCTGGGCCAGCGCCGGGTGGTCGGCATCGTGCTCGGTCCGGGCGACGACGACGCAGTGCCGCAGGAACGGCTGCGGGCGGTGTTCCGGCGCCTCGACATGCCGCGCCTGCCGGCGGCGGTGATCGATCTCGTGGCGTGGACCGCCGCGTGGACCCTGGCGCCGCGCGGGGCCGTCGCGCGTATGGCGATCAGCACGCCCGCCGCCTTCGAGCCGCAACCGCCGGGCATCGTCCACACCGCCGCGCCGGAAGAGGCCTGGAGCGGCGGCGCCCGCCTGACCCCGGCGCGACGACGGGTTCTCGCCGTGCTGCGGGACGGTCCGGCCCTCGACGCCCGCGATCTCGCGCGGGAAGCGGCGGTCGGTCCCTCGGTGATCAGGGGCATGGTGGCGGCCGGCATGCTGCAGACGCACGCCGTCGCCGCCGCCCCGCCCTTCGCCCCGCCCGAGCCGGATCGCCCGGGGCCGGCCCTGACCGGCGAGCAGGACGTGGCGGCCCAGGCCCTGCGCGCGCGGGTGGCGGACGCGGCGTTCTCGGTCACCGCGTTGGACGGGGTGACCGGATCGGGCAAGACGGAAGTGTATTTCGAAGCCATCGCCGGCGCGCTCTCAGCCGGGCGTCAGGCGCTGGTCCTGCTGCCGGAGATCGCCCTGTCGGCGGAATGGCTGGAGCGGTTCGAGAAACGTTTCGGTGTCGAACCGGCCGTCTGGCACTCGGATCTGAAGCCGAAGGTGCGGCGCGAGACCTGGCGGGCGGTGGCCGAGGGAACGGTCCGGGTCCTGGTCGGGGCGCGCTCGGCCCTGTTCCTGCCGTTCGCCGAGCTCGGCCTGATCGTCGTCGATGAGGAGCACGAGTCGGCCTACAAGCAGGACGACGGGGTCGCCTATCACGCCCGCGACATGGCCGTGGTCCGCGCCCGGCTGGAGAGGATCCCGATCGCCCTGGTCAGCGCAACGCCGAGCCTGGAGACGGTGGAGAACGTGCGCCAGGGGCGCTACGGCGCGGTCCACCTGACCGCCCGGCCGGGCGCCGCGACCCTGCCCGAGGTCGGCCTGATCGACCTGCGAAAGCAGGCGCCGGAGCGAGGCCGCTTCCTGTCCCCGCCCCTGGTGGAGGCGGTGCAGCGCACCCTGGACGAGGGGGAGCAGTCGATGCTGTTCCTCAACCGCCGGGGCTATGCGCCGCTCACCCTCTGCCGGACCTGCGGCCATCGCCTGGAATGCCCGAACTGCACCGCCTGGCTGGTCGAGCACCGGCTTCTCGGCCGGCTGGTCTGTCACCATTGCGGGTTCACCGGCCGCCTGCCGAAACACTGTCCGTCCTGCGAGGCCGAGGACAGCTTCGTCGCCAGCGGACCGGGCGTTGAGCGCCTGGCCGAGGAGGTGCTGATCCGGTTTCCCGACGCCCGCTTCCAGATCGCCTCCTCCGACACCCTGACCGGACCGGACAAGGCGGCGGCGTTCGTGCGCGCGGTGCGCGACCGGGAGATCGACATCGTCATCGGCACCCAGGTGGTGGCCAAGGGCCACAACTTCCCGTGGCTCACCCTGGTCGGCGTGGTCGACGCCGATCTCGGCCTCGCCGGCGGCGACCTGCGGGCTTCGGAGCGGACCTTTCAGCTTCTGCACCAGGTGGCGGGACGGGCCGGGCGGGCCGAGCGGCCGGGCAGGGTGCTGCTGCAGACCCACGCGCCGGAGACGCCGGTGATGCAGGCGCTGGCCGCCGGCGATCGGGATGCGTTCCTGGACTCCGAGATCGAGCAGCGCCGGGCGGCGGGCATGCCGCCCTATGGACGACTGGCGGGGATCGTCATCTCCGCCCCGGACGCCGATCGGGCCGACGCGGCGGCGCGGACGGTCGCGCGGGCCGCCCCCCGCCTGCAGGGCGTCGAGGTGCTCGGCCCCGCCCCGGCCCCGATCGCCATGCTGCGCGGCCGCCACCGCCGCCGCCTTCTGGTCAAGACCGGGCGCCAGGTCAATGTCCAGCAGGTGCTGCGCGACTGGCTCGCGCCGATCCGGCTGGAGAGCGCGATCCGCCTGCAGATCGACGTGGACCCGTACAGCTTCATGTGAGATTTACTATGTCTAAAACTAAATCTCCGACACTTTAGCGTGTCTATTTTTTAGGTCTATAGTCTCTCTGATCCAAGCATTTGTTATAGAATTCTTCATTCATTTTGAACCAGTCAGTCCCGTTTAAACCTCGTGATGCAGTAGCCTTTGAACTACTGGGGAATGCGGAAACCACCTTAATCCAACGATCTTGCGCCCTTGCAATTTCACGAACGTCTTCAGCAACTTCGGAAAGATCTTGATCCTGTGAGAATATGATAGCTACATCCAGTTGATTTGAATAAGTTAATCGTACAATATCCAGAGCTATTCTCACATCGATTCCTTTTTCTTGTGGAGCTTCACCGATGTTTTTTGATCCATCTTCAAGTTCAATTTCTGTTTGATAGTAGCGTAACTTTCTATCTGTGACGAGAACTCCGGCGCGGCGCATAGCTAGAAGTCGATTCGCCCAATATCCATGCCACATTGGGGATTTCTTCGCGTTTGGAGTGCCTGTGTAGAAGCGAACCCCGCAATCTCTCCAACCTTGATCGCTACAAACTGCAGCCATCAGCTTCAAGGGATCGTAGTTCGGATGATGGTGGCCGAACGCTGCCTTAGCGTGATGGTAAAGGTTTTGGCCATCAATGAAGCCAATTGCACGTTTCGACTCAGGTTCTATCGCCGCCATGCACAAAGAATAACCCCCCCGGGGCCCTTTCAGGCAAGTCCGAGGGGGAGCAAGTTCCGTATATTTCGACGCTCTCGCTCAAATTGTCAATGCTGCGACTCGCCAGAAATCAACGAGTCGCTACAATTTTCAGCGTTTCCTGGTTCAAAACTAGCTGTGGCTAAGGTCATTTCGACCATCCCGACTCAGAGCGCCTCGTGCTCGCCCCCTCACCCCTTCAGCGGCATCACGTCGAGGCGCGCCACCGCGCCCTCCAGGTCCGGCGACGGCGCCGGATAGTACTGCATCACCAGCGGGTCGTGGCCCGGCACCACATGGTCGGGGCTGTCGGCCAGCATCTCCAACGTGTTGAAACCGTTCATCATCTCTCCGAGGTTGTAGCAGATGATGAACGGGGTCCGGTCCTCGATGTTCATGTAGAAATGGGCGCAGTCGGAGGCCAGCACGACCCAGCCGCGCTCGGTCCACACGCGCACGCACATCAGCCCGGCCGAGTGACCGCCGACCTTGTGGATCGACACGCCCGGTGCCAGCTCGGCATCGCCGTCATGGAACTGCACCCGCCCGCCATAGACGTTGCGCACCATGTCGGTCACATGCTCGACGTCGAACGGCCGGCGGATCGCCTCGAAGCACATGCAGCGGCCGGTGGCGTAGGCCATCTCGCCGTCCTGCAGGTGGAAGGTGGCGTTGGGGAACTGGTCCTGGCCGCCGGCATGGTCGTAGTGCAGATGGGTGATGATGACGTCCTCGACCGTGTCCGGGTCGATGCCGAGCAGTTTGACACCCTCTCCCGGTGTGCGCTCCAGCGGCACGCCGCGCTCCCGGCTCTCGCGCTCGCCGAAGCCGCAGTCGACCACGTAGGTGCGGTTCTCGTTGCGGATCACCCAGACGAAATAGTCGAGCGGCATCGGTCGGTCGTGCAGATCGCTGAAGATCAGGTTCTGCGACGCCATCCGGTCGGGCTTGTGGGCGTATTTGACGGCGAAGACCTCGTACTGCTCGCGTTCGGACACGGTTTCTCTCCCGGGTGGTTCTTGTTTCCTGTTTGAGGCGGGTCCGGCCCTCTCCCCCTCCCGGCCACCCATCCGGATACTCGCGTGGGTCGCCGGGAGGGGAGTGGGCCGGCATCGGACTTAGCGTCGGAGACTCATCAGCTCGGCGGCAGGGTCGGATCGAATTCCTCGCGCAGGAGCGCGAACAGGATGTGGTCCTGCCACTTGCCGTTGATCTTGAGATAGCGACGGGCGAGGCCCTCCTCCTCGAACCCGCATTTCTTCAGCACCCCCTGGCTCGCCTCGTTGTGCGGCAGGGTGGCGGCCTCGACCCGGTGCAGGGCAAGGCGGTCGAAGGCGAAGCAGCAGGCCCCGTGCACCGCCTCGGTCATGAAGCCGTGACGGGCGAAGGGCCGGCCCATCCAGTAGCCGAAGGAGCAGCTCTGGGAGACGCCACGGCGCACGTTGGCGATCGTGATGCCGCCGAGCAGGGCGTCGTCGTCGCGGCGGAACAGGAAGAAGGAGTAGCTCTGGTCGCGGGTCCAGTCCTCGGTGTAGCGCGCCAACCGGCGGCGGAACGCGGCGCGGGTCAGCGCATCCTCGGGCCAGGTCGGCTCCCACGGCACCAGGAAATCGCGGCTCAACGCCCGCAGCTCGGCCCATTCCTGCCAGTCGCCGCGATGTGGCTGGCGCAGGTAGATGCGCGGCAACAGCAGCGTCGGGTCGGATCGCGACGGCGGAAACAGGGTGAGGACCAAGGAAACGGCTCCCGTCCAGGGGTCGTTCCCGTATTCTCCACCGCCGGCGCGATGCTGGCAAGCCGGCCTGTCCGGTGTCTCGCGGGAACACTGCGGTGGCGGCCGGGAACGGGTGGGGGCCGGCGAGCTCCGTTTCAACCGCTATCCACCCCTTTCCGTCCCTGAGCGGGGACCCAGATGAGCAGCGCACTGGGTCGGCTCTCCAACGCGCGGCAGTTCTGGTCCCCGGCACTAGACCGGGAAGGGAGTAGAGCAGCGAAGGTCTCGGTACGACTCCCCTGCGCGCGGTACCACTCTCAGTTCACACTCCCCGGACCTGTTCCGGGGCCCACGGGATGGCTGCCCGAACCGCCTCGGGAAACTTGGTCACGCCCGAGCCTGGCGGAGACGTTGGCCCCGGCCCAAGGCCGGGGAGTGACGAAGGGGTCGAACTTTGTCGGCCGCCCCCGACCCCGCATCCGTCATCCTGACACACATCAGGATCCAAACCACAGGGGAGCGCTCGCGAAGACAACCAGCGCGATGACGACCGCCGCGATCGCCCACTTTCCTCGGGCGCTGGCGCGGAAACTCGTCCACCCGATGGCGAGATCGAGTTCGTCGGAATGTTTGGACTTGTCGGAAATTTCGGCCATCGCAAGCGGACTCCTCAGCAGAGAGAACGACTTGCGGCCGCATTTCTTAGTCGCCGACCCCAGGGTTCATGTCAAGCCACACGCTGATCTCGGATCGGCCGCCTCGACCCATGCGTTGGGTCTAGACCGGCGGTTTGCGGAACCCGATGAAAATCTACGGCATCGAATGAAAATAGAGAACCAACTAAGAGTTTCTGTATCAACAAATCGTGAACACTATTCAGCCAACGAATGCTCCTTCAAACCCCCACCTTCTCCCCCATACCTGCGCGGATCTGGGCGCGGAAGGCGTCGATCGGAACCGGCATGCCCTTGCGCTCGGCGTGCCAGAAGGTCCAGCCGTTGCAGGCCGGCGCGCCCTGGACGGCCGCTCCCACCGAGTGGATCGAGCCGCGGTGCTCGGCGCTGATGAGGTGGCCGTCGGCCCGGACCTTGGCGGTCCAGCGCCGGCGCGAGTCGAACAGCACCTCGCCCGGCCGGATCAGCCCCTCCTCGATCAGCCGGCCGAAGGGGACGCGGGGCTGTTCGCGCTTGTTGGCCAGCGCCAGGGCGAGCGGATCCTCCGCCGCCTCGGTCTCGGCGATGCGGCGCTTGGCGACCTCGATGTATTTGGCCTCCCGCTCGATGCCGATCCAGCGCCGGCCGAGACGCTTGGCGACGGCGCCGGTGGTGCCGGTGCCGAAGAACGGGTCGAGCACAACATCGTCCGGCCGGCTCGCCGCCAGAAGAACGCGGGCCAGGAGGCTCTCCGGCTTCTGGGTCGGATGCGCCTTGTCGCCGTTATCGTCCTTCAACCGCTCGGCGCCGGAGCAGATCGGCAGGAACCAGTCGGAACGCATCTGCTGATCGTCGTTCAGCGCCTTCATGGCGTCGTAGTTGAACGTGTATTTGCGGGCGTTTTCGCTCCGCGCCGCCCAGATCAGGGTCTCGTGGGCGTTGGTGAAGCGCTTGCCGCGGAAATTCGGCATCGGGTTGGCCTTGCGCCAGACCACGTCGTTGAGGATCCAGAACCCGAGATCCTGGAGCGTGGCGCCGACCCGGAAGATGTTGTGGTAGCTGCCGATCACCCACAGCGTGCCGGTATCCTTCAGCACCCGCTGGCATTCGGCCAGCCAGGCCCGGGTGAAGGCGTCGTAGGCCTCGAAGCCGACGAACCGGTCCCAATCGTCGTCGACCCCGGCGACCCGCGTGTTGTTGGGCCGGTAGAGCTCGCCGCCGAGCTGAAGGTTGTAGGGCGGATCGGCGAAGATCAGGTCCACGCTCGCGTCCGGCAGTGTGCGCAGCATTTCCACGCAGTCGCCGTCGAGGATTCGCCCCGTCGGCAGCTTGGTCTCTCCCACGATGTCGTCCCCGTCCGTGCCAAGAAGGAGACGCGCAGACTCTCACGGGCAGGGCGACCCGTCAACGACGACGGAGGAATCACTAAATAGACTCAACGTCTTATGAGGCATACCCAAGATGTAGTGGTAACTTGAAACGGTAGCCGCTTGTCCTGGGACGATTCACCCTGCCCCTTGGTCGGTTGTCTCACCTGCCGCCAGCGCCGCGCTGACCGGCGCGAAGGACCGGCGGTGGTGTGGGGTGACGCCGAGCGCCGTGAGCGCCGCCTTGTGTTCGGCCGTCCCATAGCCGGCATTGCGCTCCCAGCCGTAGCCGGGATGGGTCCGGGCAAGCTCCACCATCTCGGCGTCCCGCGCCTGCTTGGCCGCGATGGCGGCCAGCGCGATGGAGACAGAGCGGGAATCCCCCTTCACCACGGCCTGCGCGGTCCACGCCCATGGCGGCAACCGGTTGCCGTCGACCAGGATCAGGTCGGGCCGGCGACCGGTCCGGGCGACCAGGGCGTCCACCGCCCGCGTCATGGCGGCGAGGGCGGCGGCAAGGATGTTGGTCGCGTCGATCTCGGCGACCTCGGCGCGCCCGAGGGCGATTTCCGCAAAGGGCGCCGTCGCGGTCAGGGCGGCCACCCGTCGCTCGGCGGTCAGGGTCTTGCTGTCGGCGATCAGCGATACCGCATCCCCCGGCAGTCGTCCCAGGTCAAGCCAGGCGGCACCCGCGATCACGGGACCGGCCAGCGGGCCGCGTCCGACCTCGTCGACGCCGAAAACCACGGCACCCGCACCGACGCCGGCGGCCCGTTCCAGCTCCGCTGTCGGCCTCGATCGGGCGCTTGGGCGGGTCGACATGCTGTTTCTTTCCCGATTCCAACAGGTTGGTGCGCTAACTTGAACCGCGGTTTCGCGTCACGCTACGGGCGCTACCTATATTTAGACGCGAATTCAGCCGGTTATTCCTCGATTTTCGACTCAAGTTTTATCGAACTGTCCCAGCCTATCCATCGAAAAGCGACATCTGACGGACCGCGGCACCGGGCACCGCGAACCGACTCGTGTCCAGGGCGACCGACCGCTTCGCGAGTCCAAGGCGTTGGCAGGTCTGGCGGAAGCGCTGCGCGATCATATGCGCGTATGGCCCCTCGCCGGACATGCGTTTTCCCCATTCGGCGCGATACAGACTGCCGCCCCGGCTTTGTCGGACCAGGGACAGTACCCGGTCGGCCCGATCGGGGAAATGGGCCCGCAACCACTCCTCCACCAGGTCCTTGATCTCCAGCGGCAGGCGCAGCAGGACCCAGGCCGCACCGCGCGCGCCGGCCGCCTGCGCCCGTTCCAGGATGGCTTCGATCTCGCTGTCGTTCACTGCCGGGATGACCGGCGCCACCAGCACGCCCGCCGGAACCCCGGCCGCCACGACGGCGCGGATCGCCGCCAGACGCTTGTCGGGAGTCGGCGCCCGCGGCTCCATCAGCCGGGCGAGATCGCGGTCCAGGGTCGTCACCGACAACGAGACCGACGCCAGGCCCTTCGCCGCCATCGGCCCCAGGATGTCCAGGTCGCGCACGATCAGATCCGACTTGGTCACGATGGTCACCGGATGCTCGTGTTCGGCCAGCACCTCGAGCAGGGCACGGGTGATCTTCCGTTCCCGCTCGACCGGTTGATAGGGGTCGGTGTTGGTGCCCATGGCGATCGGCTGACAGGCATAGCCCTTGCGCGCCAGTTCCTTGCGCAGCAGCACCGGCGCGTCGGGCTTGGCGAACAGCCGGCTCTCGAAGTCGAGACCGGGGGACAGGCCGAGATAGGCATGGCTCGGCCGGGCGAAACAGTAGACGCAGCCATGCTCGCAGCCGCGGTAGGGGTTGATGGAACGGTCGAACGGCACGTCCGGCGACTGGTTGCGGGCGATCACCGTTCGGCTGGAGTCGACGGCGACCGTGGTGCGCAACGGCGGCGCGTCCTCATCCGGATGCCGCCATCCATCGTCCACCCGCTCCTGGGCCAGACGTTCGTAGCGGCCGGTGGCGTTCGTCACCGCCCCCCGCCCCTTGCGCGGCTGCGGCGGGATCGCATCGATGGCGCTGTCCAGTTCCTTGACCGGCTCGTCGAAATCCGGCGGGGCACCGAACTCGCCGGCAAAAGCATCGTTCGACGGGGCCTGCGCGAACTCGTCGGCGAAGACCTTCAGCGGATCGACGGCACTGGAACGACGACGGGACATGCCCGTCAGAGTATGGCCTAGCCTAGAACAAATCAAGAACATAGAGTGAGACCGACTGCTACTCCCGGCCGGATCCGTCCGTCTCGTCCTCGATCCGCCGGCCGTCGTGGTCACGGTCGGCCGCCGCCCGCACCGCCTCCTCGTGACGACGCTCGACCTTGGTGCGGCCGTGGCGGGCCCTGTTCTCGGCCGCCTTCTCGCTCGCCGCCGCGCGGTCCCGCCGTTTTCTCTCTGTGCGCAGGTTCACGATCTTCGCGTTCACGGGATCAGTTCCTCGCCGCTGAAGGCCGCGGAACCGGTCCATCCGGCCCGCGCCTCCTCCATCATCGCCGGATCGACGAAGCGCGCAAGCCGCCGGGCGAGGCCGGACGTGGCCGCGTCGGTCGAGGCCAGCGCCGCTGTCAGGTCGTTTCTCGCGGCCCAGGCGCAGGCCCAGCTCGTCGTCCGCAGCCAGATCAGCCGCCGGTACGGCAGAACCCACGCCCGGACCGCGTCGGCGAGGCCGTCGGGGACCATCGCCCGCCACGCGGTGTGGAACGCCACGACATCGGCGCGCCCCGCCGTTCCCCGAACCGCCGGATCCCAGGACAGCGAGGTCGGCAGCGACGCGTGGGCCAGATCGACCGCCGGGCTGTCGTAGACCGGCCGCTCGACATCCAGCAGGACCGCGCGGCCGTCGTCGAGCATGCGGAAATTGCCCGGATGGGTGTCGGCGGCCACGAGCGCGGGTTGCGGGCGCGGCGGGGCGGCGGCGATCAGGTCCCTGGCCCAGGCGATCTCCGCGGCCAGAATCCGGTGCGCCTCGGGCTCCAGCCGGTCGCTTACCGGCCGCAGTTGATCCTCGGCCACGCGCAGCAGATAGGATAGTGGGTCCACGGGATCGACGAACGGCGCACGCCGCGCCGGCAGCGGCAGGCGGTGTATCGACCCAAGCGCCCGGCCGATCGCCGGCATGTCGCCGGGCAAGCGCGGGGCGCGGCCGGCCACCCCGTCGACCAGCAGCGCGCCCCAGGGCAGCGTCGGCGAGACCCGAAGGACGCGATGCAGGCGCGGCACCGAGCCGCTGGGCGTCATCCGCCGGAACGCCTTGGCGGCGTAGATCAGGTTCGCGCGTGGCGGCAGCCCGAGATGGCTCATCCTGGGGACCCTGAGCAGCCGGCCGTCGCGCAGCCGCCAGTGGCGATGGACGCGGCCATCCTCGGGTGTCGCGCAGATGGTGTCGGGCGTGACGTCGAGCGCCGCCGCGAGCGCCTCCCGGGAGGCGCCGTCGGGATCCGGATCGGTTACCATGATCCGGACTTAGCACAGGCCGACCCATGCACCTACCCCGCCCCCGCGCCCTCAGAACCGACGCCGCCGCCGAGATCCACCCCCCCGGATCGCGCCGCATGCCGCTGTCCGTGGTCATCGCCGCCAACGGCGACCCGGATCAGCTCCGTCGCTGTCTCGGATCCCTCGCCGGGGCCGAGCGGCGGGGCCTGGACCTGGAGGTGATCGTGGTCGACCGGGAGGGCGACGACGCCCTCGCCGCCGTCGCCGGGGAACATGGCGCGCGCCTCATCCGGGAGCGGGGCAGCCGGGGCGCGCGCTTCGCCGCGGGAGCCCGGGCGGCGGCCACCGACTGGCTGCTCCTGCTGCGCGCCGAGACGATGCTGGCGCGCGGCTGGGACGTCACGGCGATCGTCTTCGCCGCCGAGGAGCGCAACCGTGAGCGCGGCGGCGTGTTTCCGCTCGTCGTGGAGGACGACCCCCGCGCCACCCGGCGGATCCGCTTCCGCAACCGGTGGATGGGTCTTCCGTCGGGTGCCCAGGGGCTGGTCATCCGGCGGCGGTTCCTGGTGCACCTGGGCGGTTTTCCGGACCTGGAACGCGGCGAGGACCTGGTACTGGCGCGCGAACTCGGCCTGGTCCGGATGGTGGTGTTCGACGTCGCCGCCCGGGTGCGCGCCGAGGACTGGCCGCGCGCCGCAGTTCTCGGCGCGCTGCGGATCGTCCTGTTCCGATTGAGGGTTCCGCCACGCTGGCTGCAGCGGCTCGGAGACTGAGCCGATCGAGCTCTAGGTCTTCACCTTCTCCCGGGCCAGCTCGTGCTCCCGCAGGCGCGGCATGATCTCGACGAAATTGCAGGGTCGGAAGCGGAAGTCGAGCTGATAGGCGAAGATCTCGTCCCAGGCGTCGCGGCAGGCCCCCGTGGAGCCCGGCACCGCAAACAGATAGGTCCCGCGCGCCACGCCCGCGGTCGCCCGGCTCTGCATCGCAGACGTGCCGATCTTCTGAAAGCTGATCCAGCGGAAGGCCTCGCCGAACCCCTCGATACGCTTCTCGTAGACCCGCTCGAAGGCCTCCGGGGTCACGTCGCGGCCGGTGACGCCGGTACCGCCGGTGGCGATCACCACATCGACCCCGTCATCGCCGATCCATGCCGTCAGCCGGTCGACGATGGCCTGCTGGTCGTCAGGGACGATCGCCCGGTCGGCCAGGACGTGGCCGGCGCCGGTCAGACGCTCGACCAGGGTATCGCCGGACCTGTCCGTCTCGGGCGTGCGGGTGTCGGAAACCGTGAGGACCGCGATGTTCACGGCGATGAAGGGGCGGCTCGTGTCGATCCGTGCCGCCGGCGCACCACCGGGAATGGACGGGCTACTGCTGGCCGAAGCTGGCATTGCGGATCTTGAACCCCGTCTCGTCGTCGATGCCCCTGTAAACCGCCCAGTCGCCGGCGGCCACACGGTCGAGGGACGGCGCCCCCTGGCCGAGACGATGCCGGTAGATCCAGACGTTCGACAGGACCCGTTCGATGAACTCCCGGGTCTCGCGCGACGGGATCGACTCGATGAACAACAGCGGGTCATCCTTGAAATCGACCGTCCGCCGCCACTTGCCGAGGTTGCCCGGACCGGCGTTGTAGGCGACCAGCAGCCGGAACAGGTCGCCGTCGACCCGATCCATCTCCAGCAGATGCGAGACGTAGCGCTGGCCGAGCTGCAGGTTCAGCGCCGGATCGTAGAGCTCGTGACGGTCGTCCAGTTCGTCGTCGGAATCCATGTAGCTGGCCGTGCGCGGCATCAGCTGCATCAGACCGCGCGCCCCGCGACCCGACCGGGCCCGCGGGTCGAAGCCGGACTCCTGTCGGATGATCCCGTAGATCAGCGCCCGGTCGATGGCGAACCCGTCCGCCGGCGCCCAGCTCGGCACCGGGTACAGGGCGGCATGGTAGATCCGACCGGTCGAGACCCGAATGATCCCCGCGAGCCGGATCGCCAGACCGGGCATGTTGTGGCGCGCAGCGATGGTCATCAGCGGCTCGCGCAGCGACCGGTCCAGACGCGGGAACAGCTTGCGCCACTCCCGCTCGGCGCGAATGCTCTCGCCGACCTGCATCAGGGCGACCGCCCGGCGGGCGCCGACCATGGACAGCAGGCGCTGGGCCTTGCGGTCGCTGATCTCCGGCAGCGACCAGTCGAACGGCACCTCGACACCAAGCGCACGGCGACCGAGCAGGCCGTAGAAGGTCAGCGGATACTGCGCCGCCCGAGCCAGCCAGCGGGTCGAATCCGCGGGTTTGCGCAGTTTGAGGGCGGCCCGGGCCGCCCAGTAGGCGCCGGCGGACCGCTGCGCCCGCGACGCGTTGTCGGCCATGGCGAGCGCCGAGAAATGCCGCTCCGCCTCCTCCACCTTGCCGAGCCGCCAGGAGGCGAGGCCGGCGGTCCAGTAGACCGATGGGACCTCCGCCCCGGCCTCGTCCGCGCTCTTGGCGGCGAGACGCAGAGCCTCGGCATCCTTGCCGAAGACGAAGTACCCCTTTGCAATACGGCCCCGCTGTTCGGCGAACTCCACCGGATCGAGCAGCTTTCGGGTCGCCTTGGCGTCCAGTTTGCGCAGCGCCCCCGACGGCCAGCCCTTGCGGATCATCCGCCGGATTTCCCGCTTCACCTGCTTCACCGCCGCCAGGTCGGCGTTCGATCGCTTGCGCGGGGAGACATAGAAATGGACGTCGCGCACCGCGTCCGCGCCGTTGCCGCCGAGATAGCCACGCTCGGGCGTCCGCGGCGCCTCGGCGGAGGCCGGTTTCCGGCGCATGGCGAGACGGTGGATCCGGCTCGCGTCCGGGTGGTCGGCATAGTGATCCAGCCAGCCGCGCAGTTCCTTCCAGCTCGACCTGTAGGCGGTCGGGTGGAGATAGCGTTGCGCCTGTACGTGGCCGAGGAGGATCTTGTCCTTCACCCGCGCAATCAGGGCGTCGGCCGCCTTCCAGCGTCCCGCTTCCTGCTCGGCGAAGATCTCGCGGTACAGCTCGACATCGCCCTGGGTCAGGACCCGGGGCAGCGGCTGTGCCGCCTCCAGCCGCGACCCGTCGAGCGCCGCCGGCGGGAGAAGTGCCGTCTCCTGCGCCTGGGCGCCGGCGGTCGCGATGCAGGCCATCGCGATGCCTGTCAGCGCCGCCCGCAGGCGTTTGAACCGGAGCCGAACGGAATTCGGCGCAATATGGCGGGATTGTGGCGGGAGCATGCTTTCCAGTTAGACGGATTCGCGAGGTGCGGCAAGGTGGCTCGCCGACAATGCGCGTTCATTCCTGTGGATAAGTCGCCCGCTCGGGACACAGTCCAAGGAAAACGAATGATTTGGTTAATATACTGCAGTTTCTGATAATTTCGTAACAATATCGAGCCGCATCACGGACCGGTAATTATCCCGCCTTGACGATGTCGTCGAGGCGGCGGCGCAGCGCCAGCAAGTCCTTCCACGCGCTGGACTTTTGTCCGGGCGAGCGCAGCAGGTAGGCGGGATGATAGGTGGCGAGGCCGGGGATCGCCCCCCCGCCGCCGGGCCTCTGCCAGTCGATCCAGCTTCCCCGCAGCCGCGTGATGCCCTCCTTTCGGCCCATCAGCGACTTGGCCGACGTGCCGCCGGCGAACATCAGGACCTTCGGCGCCGCCAGCTCGATGTGGCGCTCGACGAAGGGCATGCAGGTGGCGATCTCCGCCGGGGTCGGCTGCCGGTTGCCCGGCGGTCTCCAGGGCAGAATGTTGGTGATGTAGACGGTCTGCGACCGGGAGAGGCCGATACTCGCGAGCATCCGGTCGAGCAGCTGGCCGCTGACACCCACGAACGGCTTTCCCTGGCGGTCCTCGTCGGCACCGGGCGCCTCGCCGACCACCATCACGTCGGCCCCGGCGACCCCGTCGGAGAACACGGTGCTCGTTGCGGTGATCTTGAGCGCGCACCCCTCGAAGGCTTCGATGACGGCCTTGAGATCCTCCAGCGTGCCGGCCGCGCGCGCGGCGCTTCTGGCGGCCTCGGCCGGTCGATCCAGTTCGGCCGGCGCGGCGCGCGGCACCGCCGCGGGCGGTCGCGGCTGGGATGCGGGCGGCGGCGCCGAAGCCGCCGGGGCGCTCCCCTGGGGGCTCTTCCGGACGCTTGCGGTCCCCGACTGCTGTGCTCTCTGCTGCGCTCCCTGCTGGGTTGGCGGGGGTGCCGACCGGCTGTCCTGCGGCCGCAGCCGGTCGACCGGACCGGCGAGGGTCGCCTCGTCGGCCCCGGCATCCACGTACCAGGCCAGCAGGGCTCTGGCGGCCGCCTTGACCTCCGCCGTGACCTCCGCCGTCGTCACGCCACGACCTCCGTCCTGGTCGGGGCCGGGACAGGAGCCGGGATGAGGGAAGGGATAGGGGCTGGCGCCCCTGGTTTCCTGAACATCCGTGATATATGACAGGTTCAAGGGCCGGCGACCACCGCACGGCACCAGTCAAAATGCGCCATGGCCTCGAAGCGGGAGCACGGTATGGAACGCGAGTCGATGGAATGCGATGTCGTTATTGTCGGTGGCGGGCCGTCCGGCCTGTCGGCGGCGATCCGACTGAAGCAGCTCTGTATCGAGAACGATGTCGATCTCTCGGTGGTCGTGCTGGAGAAGGGGGCCGAGGTCGGCGCCCATATCCTGTCCGGCGCGGTGATCGAGACCCGCGCCCTCGACGAGCTTATTCCCGACTGGAAGGACAAGGGCGCGCCGCTGAACACGGCCGCGACCGAGGACCAGTTCCTGTTCCTGACCAAGGGGTCGTCGATCCGCATGCCGACGCCGCCGACGATGAACAATCACGGCAACTACATCGTCAGCCTGGGCAACGTCGCGCGCTGGCTCGGCGAGCAGGCTGAGGCGCTCGGCGTCGAGATCTACCCGGGCTTCGCCGCCGCCGAGGTGCTGTATCACGAGGACGGCAGCGTCAAGGGCGTGGCCACCGGCGACATGGGAATCGGCAAGGACGGCGAGAAGACCGCCAACTATCAGCCGGGGATGGAGCTGCACGCCAAGGTCACGCTGTTCGCGGAGGGCTGCCGCGGCTCGCTGACGAAGTCGCTGTTCGAGCGGTTCGACCTGCGCAAGGACTGCGATCCGCAAACCTATGCCATTGGCATCAAGGAACTGTGGGAGGTCGAGCCGGAGAAGCATCACCAGGGCCGGATCGTCCACACCATCGGCTGGCCGCTGGGCGGCGACACCTATGGCGGCTCGTTCCTCTATCATCTGGAGGACAATCAGGTGGCGGTGGGCTTCGTCATCGGCCTGGACTACCGCAACCCGCACCTGTCGCCGTTCGAGGAGTTCCAGCGGTTCAAGCAGCACCCCTCGATTCGCCCGATCTTCGAGGGCGGGCGTCGGATCGCCTATGGTGCGCGGGCGTTGAACGAGGGCGGTCTGCAGTCGATCCCCAAGCTCACGTTCCCCGGTGGCGCGCTCATCGGCTGCGCCGCCGGCTTCCTGAACGTGCCGAAGATCAAGGGCAGCCACAACGCCATGAAGTCCGGGATGTGCGCGGCCGAGGCGATCTTCGAGTCCCTCAAAGGGGGCAACGCGCCCCAGGGCATCGAGCCGGCCGCCTATCCGGAGATGCTGAAGAAGACCTGGGTGTGGGAGGAGCTGCACAAGGTCCGCAACATCCGCCCGGCGTTCCGCGCCGGCCTGCTCGCGGGCCTCGCCTACTCCGCCCTCGACACCTATCTGCTTCGCGGCAAGGCGCCCTGGACCCTGCATCACCATGCCGATCACGAGAGTCTGGTGCCGGCGGCCCACGCGATGCCGATCTCCTATCCCAAGCCGGACGGCAAGATCAGCTTCGACCGTCTCTCCTCGGTATTCCTGTCGAATACCAACCATGAGGAGAATCAGCCGGCGCACCTGACGCTGAAGGACGCGTCCGTGCCGGTGGAGCACAATCTCAGGCTCTACGACGCCCCGGAACAACGCTATTGTCCGGCCGGCGTTTATGAGATCGTACGCGACGACGACGGCGGGAACCCGCGGCTGCAGATCAACGCGCAGAACTGCGTTCACTGCAAGACCTGCGACATCAAGGATCCCAGCCAGAACATCCACTGGGTGGTGCCGGAGGGAGGGGGAGGTCCGGTCTACCCGAACATGTGAGGCAGAGCCTTTGCGCCAAGCCGCCCCGCGTCCCGCATCCGCCGCCGGTTTCCGGTCCCGCTTCCGGTCCGGCCCGCTGCGCCGCCTCCGCACCCTGGTCCCGACACTCGTCGTCGGTGGCGGGCTGGCGGCGTGCGCGGCGACGGGTCCCGACACCGCCGCTCCGCCGCTGCCGCCGGTCAGCGCCGACGCCATGTCGCCGTCCGGCGCGTATCTGGCCGGCCGCCATGCCGACCGGGTGCGCGATGTCGGCTCGGCCAGCCGGTTCATGGACCGGGTGCTGTCCAGCGGCGATATCGGCATCGCCCTGAAACGCCGCGCCTTCCTCCTGCGCCTCGAGGACGGTCGCTATGATGCCGCGGCCGAACTGGCGCCCGTGGTGGTCGATACGCTGGACGCGAATGCGCCTGTCGCCAACATGTTCCTCGCGACGGAGGCGGCACGGATCGGCGATTTCGACCGGGCCGCCGCGCTGATCGGTCAGCTCCCCGACAACCGCATGAACCGCATCCTGCGCCCGCTGCTCGACGGCTGGATTGCGCTCGGGCGCGGCGACCGTGCGGCCGCCGAACGGGAGGTCGACGGCGTGCTCGACCTGGACGGTTTCGCCGTCCTGCATGCCCTGCACGCGGCCCTGATCGCGGACGTGTCCGGCGAGACCGAGGCGGCCGCGGAGCGCTACGACAGGGCGGTCTCGGCGATGGCAGATCCGCCGCTTCGCATCCGGCTGATGGCCGCCGAGTTCCTGGCCCGCACCGGTCGGCTGGGCGACGCGGTGGCGACCGCCGTCGTCGATGATCGCGGCGCCGCCGACCCCCAGGACGTCGCCCGCTACCTCCGCCATGTGGCCGAGACCCGGTCGGGACGGCACCCGAGCGTATCCGACGGCCTGGCCCAGGCGTTCTTCGACCTCGGCAGCGCGCTGCAGCGCGACCGGCGGTCCGAGCTCGGCATGGTGTTCGCTAGGCTGGCCCTGCGACTGGATCCGGATTTCGACCTCGCGACCCTGCTCGTCGCGGAGATCCAGGACGACAGGGGGCAGCACGCGGCGGCGCTGTCGCTGTACGACGCGGTACCGGACTCCTCGGCCTACCGGCTGATGGCGGAGCTGCGCGCCGTGAGCAGTCTGGAGGATCTCGACCGCATCGACGAGGCGGTGGCGCGGCTGAACGCGCTGGCCGCCGACCGGCCGACCCTGACCGATCCGCTCGTCCGCCTCGGGGACCTGTACCGGGCCCGCGAGGACTGGCGGGCATCCGTCGCCGCCTACGACCGGGCGTTCGACAGGATCCCGGATACCGACACCGCCCCCTGGTCGCTCCACTATTCGCGAGGCATTGCCCTGGAGCGCAGCGCCGCCTGGGACCGGGCCGAGGCGGATTTCCTGAGGGCGCTGGAGATCCGACCGGAGCAGCCCTACGTGCTGAACTATCTCGGCTACACCTGGATCGATCAGGGCCGGCACCTGCCCCGGGCGACCCGCATGATCGAGCAGGCCGTCGCCCTGCGCCCCAATGACGGCTACATCGTCGACAGCCTGGGCTGGGCCATGTACCGCCAGGAGCGTTTCCCCGAGGCGGTGGAGCACCTGGAACGCGCGGTGGAGCTTCGGCCGACCGATCCGACCATCAACGATCACCTGGGCGACGCCTACTGGCGTGTCGGCCGGCGCCAGGAGGCGCGGTTCCAATGGCGCCGGGCGTTGAGCTTCGGCCCCGAGGCCGAGTTGGCGGCGACGATCGAGCGAAAGCTCCAGGCGGGTCTGCCGGCGCTGGAGTCCCCGACCGTGAAGACGGCGGGCGCGGAGACGGATGCCGAGAGCTGAGCCGGCCGCCGCGCCGCGCCAGCGCTTCGCCGCCGCCAAGATCAATCTGGCGCTCCACGTCGTGGGCCGGCGGGACGACGGCTACCACCGTCTCGATATGCTGGTCGCCTTCGCCGATATCGGCGACCGGGTCGTCTGGACACCGGGCGGCGACTGCTGCCGGCTTGAGGTCGAGGACGGGTTGAACCGGCCCGAGCCGGTTCCCGTCGGAACGGCGAACCTCGCCTGGCGGGCCCTGAGCCTGGCGGGATCGCGGGGCGCCCCCCTGTCCGGCACTCTCCGCGTCGTCAAGGACCTTCCCTCGGGCGCCGGCATCGGCGGCGGATCGAGCGACGCGGCGGCCACGCTGCGCGCGGTCCTCGGCGACGCCGCGGCGAACCGAGCGGATCTCGCCGCCGCGTCGCTGGCCCTCGGCGCCGATCTGCCGGTCTGCCTTGCCGGCACTCCGTCCCGGGTCCGCGGCATCGGCGAGGCGATCGAGCCGATCGCGCTGACCGGCCCCTTGCCGGTCGTGCTCGTCTGGCCCGGCGCCGGCCTGTCGACCCCGGCGGTGTTCGGGGCCCGCCACGGTGGATTCGGCGCGCCGATTCCCGACACCGCCATCGCGAGCCTTCCGGAGGATCCGATCGCCGCCATCGCCGGCCTGCGGAACGACCTCGCCGAGGCGGCGGTCTCGCTCCTGCCGTCGGTAGACCGGGCGGCCGCCGCACTCGAAGCCTGTCGGGGATGCCGGCTCAGCCGCATGTCCGGAAGCGGGTCGACGGTGGTCGGCTATTTCGACAGCGCCGACGATGCCCAGGCGGCGGCCGCATCCATCGCGGCGGCAAACCCCGCATGGTGGGTCCGTCGCGGCTCGATCCTGGCAGGTGGCCCGGCGGTCAGTTGAGCCGCTGACGCAGGCTGCGCGACGGCAACCCGGTGGCCGGCAGCCCGTTGTCGCTCTGGAACCGGCCGATCGCCGCCCGCGTCATCGGTCCGGCAATGCCGTCGATCGGACCGTTGTAATATCCGAGATCCGCCAGGCCTTCCTGAATGGCGGCGACGTCCGGGGCACCGGTCGGCGGATCGAGCACCAGGCCCGCCGCCGCGCCGAGCGGTGCGTCCGGATTCTCGCCGGCCGACCGGGCGCGAAGCCAGGCCTGAGCGTCCTCCGAGCCGACCTTGGCCGCGTCGTACATCATCCGCTCGCGGGCGTTCATGTCGGGTTCGAACGTGGCCAGCGCATAGGCCGCCGCCGCGACCCCGCGATCGGCCGCACGCCGGAACCACCGTTTGGCCTCCGCGTCGGACTGCGGAATGCCCTTTCCGAGAGCGTAGAGCCGGCCGAGGTTGTACTGGGCCAGCGGATGACCCTGTTCGGCGGCGCTATGGTACCAGAGCAGCGCGCGCGTCTGGTCCTCAGGCACCCCCATACCGAGTTCATACATCACGCCGAGATCGAACTGGGCCACGTCGAGGCCGTTGATCGCCGCCTCCCGGAACCAGGTTGCCGCCTCGGCCGGCCGCGGGTCGGCGGCCCGCATCATGCCGGCGGCAACCTCGAACTGCGCCGCCGGGTTGCCGGCTTCGGCCCGGCTGAGCGGTGCGGGACGCCCACCGTCCGCCGGCGCCTTCGGAACGGCCTGGGACCGGGGTTCGACCAGGACCGGGGCCGGCGGCGGCGCCACCGGGCGGGGATCGACCACCATGGCCGTCTGGGGTACCGGCGGTGCCGCGGCCGGGGCCTCGGGTGCCGGGGCCTCGGGTGCCGGGGCCTCGGGTGCGACCTCCTCGAGTGCAGGTCCCTCGGGTGCCTGTTCTGCCGTCCGGGTCGGTTCGGGATCGGGCGACCGCTCCGGGGCGTCCGACATGCTGGAACCTTCCGCTGGCGGGGCCGGATCGGCGGCGGCAACGGCCGGTGGCTCGCTTGCCGGCGGCTCGGCAGAGGAGGGCTCGGCAGCGGGGGGTGGGTCGCCAGGGCGATCGCGGGCCGGCTCCACCCGCTCCATCACCCAGTCCGTCGCCTCGGTCAGGGCGAGGTGGAGGCTGCGCTCCGCTTCCGCAAGGCGGGCGCCGAGCGCGCCCATGCTGAGCGTACCCTCCCGATGCGCGGTCCACAGCGCTCCGCCGAACAGGGCGAGCGCGATGGCGGCGGCCAGCGCCAGCCGTCCGGTGCTCGCGATCCGCCGCGGCGGTGGCGCGGCCTCGATCGGTTCGCCCGAGAGACCGAGGGACCGGGTGTCGATCGGATCGGCCGGAAAGTCATAGGTGGGTGCGATGGGTTCGGGACGCGGGTGCGGTTCCGTCGGGTCGCCGTCGACATCGACACCCGCAGGGCTGTGCGGGTCGCGATCGGCCGATGGTATGGCCTCGGACGGCTCGTCGGGCTCCAGGGGAAGATCCATCGGCCCGAAGGACGCCGGATCGAGTTCCCCGGGGCCCAGATCGTCCGGGATTTGGCCGGCCGGATCGGGGGCAGGGTCAGGGGCCGGGTCAGGGGCCGGGTCGGGGGCCGGATCGGGCGCGCGGTCCCCGGCATCGTCCCGGGCGACAGCCTCGCCGGCGCCGGAGACGGCCTCTCGGTCGGTATCGTTGGTCTTCGCCTCGTCCAGCAGATCGGCGGCGGCCCGGGTGAGGGCGGCATGGTCGATGTCGACCGCCGGCTCCCACCCCTCGGGCGGTCCGTCCGGCGTCTGGTCCGCGGACGGTACGGGAGCCGAGGTTTCGGCGTGGTCGAGATCGCCCGAGGTATCCGCGACGGATTCCGGACCGGGCTGAGGCGGCGGGGCAGGCGGGGGCGTGATGGGCCGGAACTGGATCGGTACCGGTTTCGGCCGCTCCGCCACAACCTCGCGAGCCGGAGCAGGGCCCGCGTCCGGCTCTTCGGCACCGTGTGGATCCGGATCCAGGGCCCAGATGGACTCCGCCATCTCCGATCCCTCCGGAATGGATAGGGCGTCTTCCGCCGCCCGCTCCGGGATATCGGCCGCGGGCGTTCGGTCGCCGACCACCGGCCGCAGCTCGATCGTCGTCCGCCGCTCGGAACCGCCGGGGGTCCTCTCCTCCGCCCATTCCAGAGACCGATCGTCCGCCTGGGAGTCGTCGGCCTGCGGTTCGCCCGGCGAGAGCCGGTTGGCGGGGGGCGGCAGCTGCTCCGCCTCGCGCTCCAGCGCGACCACCCGCTCGGCGACGTCCTTCAGCGCGTAGCCGATCGGCCGCAGACGCGCCTCGAACAGACGCTCGCCATCGGCGATCCGGCTGAAGATCGCCTCGGCTGTGTCCCCACGGATTCCTTCGAGCCGACGCGGCGCGGCCGGTGCGGGACCGTCGCCGCCCGACGGCACGGGCACGCCGCGATTGGCCGCATCGGACTTGATGGCGTGATCGATCCATTCGCCGATCGTCATGCCGGCAGCAGCGGCCGCCCGCCGCGCGATGTCGCGCGTCGCCTGATCGATTCCCTTTACGCTCCAGGCCGTGGAGTCGCGGGCCACCTCGTCCTCACTACCGGCGTCAATACCCGATCATAACGTGGTAGCGACGTCCGCGAAAGCAATCAGGAAACAGAACGGTCTAGCGGGACTTCCGACCGAAGAGTCTGCCAAAGAACCCCGGCCTGCGCTGACCGGGTAGGACAAACTCCTCGACCACGCGCATGCGGTCCAGCAGCTGCTCGATCCGCCGTTCCAGCCCGTCGACGGTTTCCGACATGTCGGTCGGGATGCGGCGGACGAAGCGGTCGAGTTCGATGAAGTCGTCCTCGAGGCGATCGACCTTCCTCTCCACCATGTCGGTCGACCGGTTGCTCTCGAGCAGTTCCAGTCGACCGGCGAGTTCCGCGATCCGGTTCGACAGGCCGCGGACCCGCGCCTCCACGTCGTCGGCGCTGTCCGACGGCGCCTCCACCCGGTTTTCCAGCGCGTGCACCCGGTCGCGCAGCGCCGCGAGGCTCTCGCTGAACCGGGCATCCTCGCGGGCCAGAATGGTGTCGCGGGCCTGGCGCCATCTGCCGGGGCCGAAGCCGAAATCGGGATGGTCGGTGGCCCGCCGGCCCAGTCCGCGCACGATCTGCCGTCGATCGTCCCCCGGCGGCGGGCCGTCCCCTGAAGACGGTCTCTCCGACGACGGACTGCCAGCCGGACCCGGATCGCCACCCCCGGACGGCGCGGCGCGGCGTTCGTCGTTGCCCGCCGCCGCCCGGATCCGACGCGACAGCCAGACGCCGATGGGCTCGCCGCTCCTGCGCGCCTCCTGTTTAGCGATCTCGCGATCCTCCCGCGATACGCCCTTGATGCTCCACGGAGAAGAGCCGGACATCGACCTACCGTCCCCAACTGGTCGTGTACCGCGGTAACTACCCGGTACGACTTACCCGATCATGATACACAGAATCCGCAGGAAACGGGCAGAGTTTTGCGCACGACCGCCGGTGCAGACCGCGGGCTTTCCGCGCTCAGTCCCGGCCGTCGACCCGTCGTTCCAATCGTCCGATCCGATCTGCCAGCTTCTCGACGACGTCTTCAAGCCCGTCCAGGACATCAAGCAGCCGTGCCTCGCTCCGCTCCAGACGCTGGTGCACGCCGGCGATCAGCGCCGCATCCTCGATCGCCTCGTCCCCCTCCGGGTCCACCGCGACCAGGGCCCCGGTCCGCTCGCCCCCCGGCCCCTCCGCCGGTTCGAGCGGCCTCCCGGAGGCTTCCGCCGCGCCGACCCGGCGGATCACGTGGCTCAGCCACTCACCCATCGTCGCGTCATGATCGGCGGCAGCCGACTTGGCGAGGTCGCGGGACTCGGCGGTTACGCCTTTGACGCTCCAGGGCAGCTTCGCCTTGTTTCGCGTGGCCACGGGCAGACTCCGACAGGGCTACGGGACGGCGACATGATATCGCAACCTGCCCCTTGCTTGAAACGCCCCGGTTTGCGTATGTTCCGGCGCGACTGGGGCGTAGCCAAGCGGTAAGGCAGCGGTTTTTGGTACCGCCATGCGCAGGTTCGAATCCTGCCGCCCCAGCCAACTTCCCCAGCCAACTTCCCCAGCCAACCGCCCCGGCGATCCCGCCTGACCATTCACGTGGGCCGAAGGCGTCAGTCGGCCAGAACCACCAGATCGACGGGCGCGTCCAGACCCGAGACCGTTCTGCCGTCGCGGCGGACCGGGGCAACCGCGCGCGTATAGCCTTCCGCAGCCGCCCGCTCGAAGGTCTGGCGATCGGTGACGGCACGCACCCCTTCGACCTTTGTGTGTTTCTCCAGCTTGGCCGCCAGGTTCACCGCCGCCCCGATCACCGTGTATTCCAGCCGGCTCTCGTCGCCGACCGCCCCGAACACCACCGGACCCGCGGCGACGGCCGCCCCGACCGCCGGTGCCGGCAGGGCGGCGACGCGCCGGCGGTCCCGCCAGTCGGCCGTGGCTCGCATGACCGAGTCGACCGCCCGCAGGGCATCGGCGGCGGCGGTCTCGCTGACCCGTGTCGCGCCGAACGTGGCCATGATGCCGTCGCCCAGGAACTTGTCGATGCTGCCGCCGTGCCGCTGGATCAGCGGGACGACGAGGTGCTGGTAGTCGGACAGAAGGGAGAGCAGGACATCCGGCGGAATCTCGGTCGCGGCCTGCGAGAACCCGCGGATGTCGATATAGACCACGGCGGCCTCGCGCACCTCGCCGTGGCCGGCGCGGACCGCATGGTCGAGATCCGTGATCCGGTCGGCCACGTCGCGGGCGAAGAACCGCGAAAGTTCGCGCGCCGCCATGTTCTCCCGCACCGCCTCGACCATCAGCCGGCGCGCCCGCACGATGGCGAAGGCGAGAATGCCGGTCACCGTCAGGATCGAGACGACCTTGTCGAACTCCGCGCCGACCAGAATGGCGTTCGTCGTCAGATACTGCACGTAGTCGCGGGTGATCGGCGAGTTCATGCCGTCCAGGAACGCGGCATACACCACCATCGCCATCCAGCCGAGGGCCGCCGCCAGGCCGGAGAGCACCACGTAGCGCGGCTCGAACCGCAGGGTCCGGAGGGCGATGAAGATGAACAGGTACAGTACCGTCGGCGCCTTCAGGTAGAACGCGGCCGGCTGCATGTACTGAACATGGAAGCTCCAGATGGTCCCCAGCAACAGCACCACGTCCGCCACCACGGACAGGCCGAGGAACCAGTCCGCCAGGCGCCGGCGGTACGCGAGGTACAGACGCAGCACGGTGAAGGCGAGATAGGCGCCGAGCACCCACGGGATCGGATGCAGCTCGGCCTCGGGCGGGAAGGTCTTCGGCGAGATCAGGTACAGCGTGCCGAACCCGGCGACCACCGCGAGCTGGATCCAGCCGATCAGGGTCTCGCTGGCTTCCTGCTGAACCGCCAGGGCGTCGCGGACCGCCGCCGGCAGGGTCGCGGCAGCCCGGTCGGGCGGCGGGTCACGGCGGTCGGCCGCCGTCGGTGTCCGTCCGCCCTGCCCGCTCATCGCCGGACCGTCATCGCTCGACCGCCGGCCCGCGCTTCGGCGACCGTTTGATGCACCACAGCGAGGTCTCGTGGGCGCCGTCGGAGACCGGGATGCGGCCGGCCGCGGATCCGGCGACCCGGGCGGCGAGCCGGGTGCGGGCATAGTGACTGGAGAACAGCGGCTCCATTCCCCCGGCGGCAAGCCACGCCGCGACCACCTGGTGCTCCGAATAGGCCCGCCAGCGCCAGGCCTCGGGGTAGCCGTCCGGCAGCAGGATGTCGTGAACGTGCACGATCACGCCGGGCTCGAGCGCCGGGATCATCTCGGAGAACAGCAGATCGACATCGGAGCCGGGCAGCGCGAGGTGGCTCGAGTCGATGAATAGGATGTCGCCGGGCGCCAGGACAGGCAGGGTTCCCGGCGCTACGTCCTGCAGGGTTCTGCGACGCAGACGCAGATTCAGTCCGGAGATGTCGGCCCGGGGCGCGGGATCGACGCAGTGGATCTCCGTACCCGTCTCGCCGTCTGTCGCCGCCTGAACCATGAATCGGGTGGAGTGGCCCGACCCGATCTCCAGGATCCGCCTCGGACGGCCGGCCCGCACGATGGCGTAGGCCGCGGCGCCGTCCAGACCGGGGAACCAGTCCTGGCCCCAGCGCGGCGTCGGCGGCGAGGCGCCGTCGAACCGGGCGACGATGTCGCCATAGCGATCGATCGCCGCCAGCACCTCGGCCATGGCCGGCTCGGCGGCGGCGAACACCGGCTCCAGGGCGGGATAGGTCGCCGGCGGGCGTAGCGCGCGGGCGTAGCGATGCGGAACGAACACGCCGCGATTGGCAATACCAAGGGTCGTGGCAATCGCTAAAAGACGGTTCTTCAATGCCTTATGCCTCACTACCGGCGCGGTCGGTCAGAGCGTGAACTCCGCCCCTTCCCGTGCCATGACGGTTCCCGGTCGGACCGCCGCGGCCGCCGCCTCGATCCGATCCAGATCGGCATCCTCGTGCTTGGGATCGTGATGGAACAGCACCAGCGTCGACACGCCGGCGAGCTCCGCGAGACGAACGGCTTCCTGCCAGGTCGAATGGCCCCAGCCCGTATGGGCCGGCAGTTCGGCCTCGGTATAGGTCGCGTCGTAGAACGCCAGGTCGGCCCCGCGCATCAGATCCAGCACGTTGGCGTCATCCTGGCCCGGCACGTGTTCGGTGTCGGTGACATACGCCATCGTCCGGCCGCCATGCGTGATGCGGTAGCCGCAGGCGCCGCCCGGATGGTTCAGCGGCCGGGTCTCAACCAGGACCCCCGGAACGAGTTCCAGGCTGCCACCGCAGGGGAACTCCTCGAAACTGACCTGGGCGCGGAACTCGTCGAGCGGGATCGGGAACAGGGGTGGCGACATCATCTTGTGCAGGATCATGCGCAGACCGAAGCTCTGTTCCAGCTTGGCGGCGCGGAACACGATCCGATTCTCCGGCACGTAGGCGGCGCTCCAGAACGGCAGTCCGACGATGTGATCCAGGTGGAAATGGGTCAGCAGGACGTCGATCGATCCCGGCGGCTCGGTCGCCATCGCCGCGCCGAGTTCCCGGATTCCGGTCCCGCCGTCGAGCACGATCCGGTGTCCGGCGCACCGCACCTCGACGCAGGAGGTGTTGCCACCGTACTTCACGGTCCGCGGGCCCGGGCACGGCACGCTGCCGCGGGCTCCCCAGACCTTGACGACCATCCCGTCATCCGACAAACGACGTCTCCCGTCCTTGCGTCCAGGTCCCTGACGCGCCGATCACCGCCATTCCCATAGCACAGCCGCCGCCCCGGCGGAACGCGCCGAGGAAGCCGCCGAGGAAGCCGCCGGGGAACACGCCGAGGAACACGCCGAGGGAGGCGCCAAAGAACCGGCCTGGGCGTTGCGGGACGAGCCGGCGGACCGGTGCGCGCGTGCCGGCTTGTGGCCCGAGGTCGAATGCCGCACATTGCCCACTCCCTCCGCCAGCCCTGCCAGTCCGCCTGGCCCCGACGCGCTACGGCACCTCCCAACGACGAGCCCCCGGCCGATGGCCCGACCCCAGACCACCGCGACGAACTGGACCGGCATCCTGTTCGGTTTCCTGCTGGCCACGCTGGCCGCCTTCCAGCAGTTCAAGTTGCCACCGCAGTTGCCCAGCCTGCTGGCCGAGTTCGACTACCCCAAGGTGATGGCCGGCGCCTTCATGTCGATCTACGCCGTGGTCGGCCTGGCCGTGTCGTTCGCCCTCGGCTGGCTGCTGCAGCGCCTCGGCACCCTGACGATCCTGCTCGCCGCCTTCGCCACCGCGATCGCCGGCAACGTCCTGGCACTGGCGATCCCGGACAGCGCGGCCGTCATGCTGTCGTCGCGGGGCCTGGAGGGCCTCGCCTTCGCGGTGTTCGCCATCGCCGGCCCGGTCTACACCAACCGCAGTGCCGGCCCGGCCCACCTGCCTCTGGCGATCGCCCTGTCGGCCATGTGGATCCCCTGCGGTCAGATCGGCGCCAACCTGCTGGTGCCGGTCGGTCATCTCGTCGAGAGCGAGGCGGTCGGCGGCTGGCGGCTGTCCTGGCTGGCGACGGCGGCGGCGACGGCGCTGCTGGCGCTGTGGATGATCGTCATCCGCCTGCGTGGCCGCACCGACCTCGACATGCGCACCCGCGGTCCGTCCGCCGCCGAGCCGCCGAACGGCGAGGAGCGCTGGGCGCTGAGCCTGGCCGCCCTGCTGTTCACCCTGTGGTCCGCCCAGTACTTCGCCTACATGACTTGGCTGCCGCAGTTCCTGGTCGAGGTTCACGGCCTGTCCCAGGACTGGGCGACGATCGGCTATTCGGTGCCGGTGGTGATCCTGATCGTGGTCGGCCTGAGCACGTCCGTCGCGATCCGCCGCGGGGCTCCCCTGGCGCCGATGTTCGTCGGCTCCATCGTTCTGCAGGCCGCGGTCTGGTGGACCATCCCGTACACGACCACGCTGGCGACCGGGATCGCCTCGCTGGTCGCCTACGGGCTCGGGATCGGGGTGACGCCGGTCTGCCTGTTTGCGTTGCCGAGCACCATTCTCGGTTCGGCCCGCGCGGGTCCGGGCGCCTTCGCCGCGCTGATGAGCGGCCGCAATCTCGGGGTGCTGATCGGCCCGATCCTGCTGCCGCAGATCCTGCTGGTGATGGACGTGTGGACCGACGTCACGCCGGTCTTCGCCGCGCTGACGACACTGTGCGCCGTCGGCGCCGTCCTGCTTGGCCTCGGCTTGGCCCGGATGGGGCGCTATCGGCCGGGTTGAATCCCAACGGCGCCGGTCACAAGACCTGTCGGGTTTGATTCGGCCGTGATGCGCCCTACGGCACCAGCCGGTAGCCGCCGGTATCCGTCACCAGGATCTCGGCCCGCGACGGGTCCGGCTCGATCTTCTGGCGCAGGCGATAGACATGGGTCTCGAGCGTGTGGGTTGTGACCCCGGCGTTGTAGCCCCAGACCTCGTTCAGCAGGGTCTCGCGCTTCACCATGCGGTCGCCGGCGCGGTAGAGATACTTCAGGATCGCCGTCTCCTTCTCGGTCAGGCGGATCTTGCGGTTCTTGCCCTCGTCGACCATCAGCTTGGCGGCCGGCTTGAACGCGTAGGGGCCGATGGAGAACACCGCGTCGTCGCTCTGCTCGTGCTGGCGCAGCTGGGCGCGCATCCGGGCCAGCAGCACCGCCACCTTGAACGGCTTGGTGACGTAGTCGTTGGCGCCGGCGTCGAGGCCGAGGATGGTGTCGGCATCGCTGTCCTGGGCGGTCAGCATGATGATCGGCGACTTGACCCCGGCCTTGCGCATCAGCCGGCAAAGGTCGCGGCCGTCCATGTCCGGCAGCCCGACATCGAGCAGAATAAGATCGAAGGTCTGGGTCTTTGCGGTCTCCAGCCCGTCGGTGCCGGTGCCGGCCTCGCTGGTCTCGAACTCCTCGTGAAGCTGAAGCTGCTCGGCGAGCGTGGTGCGCAGCGCCTCGTCGTCGTCCACCAGAAGAACCTTGCGTCCCGTCGTCATCGTCGTTCCCATCCGGTTTACCCGCACCGTCAATGCCCCGGGGCGTTGACAGGTTACCTCAATTCCCGCGACGGCGCTCACGCAGGCAGGCCGTCCTCCCTCCGCGGGTCATTCCCGCGGGCCGTCCTCGACGCCCTCGACCGTCACGCCCTTCCAGAACGCGACCCACCCGGCGATGCGGCGCGCCTTGCGCTTCGGTGCTAGATAGCGCCAGGCGGCATCAATCTCCGCCCGGTCGCCGACCCGAACGGTGTAGTAGGTGGCGATACCGCGCCACGGACATCCGGTGCGGGTCGCGGTCTCCTCCAGGCAGTCGAGGCGCACGCTCTCGGGCGGGAAATAGGCCACGCCCTCAATGCTGATCACCTCGTCGGCCTCGGCCAGGACTACGCCATTGAACGTCGCGGTCGCCATCAGAACTCCGTGAACGGTCCGTGTACCGGCGCCCGGCCCTCAGAAACCGGGCGACAGCATCTGTCGCAGCATCGCCTGACACAGAGGGTGATGCGGGTCGCCGAAGGCCTCCAGCGCGGTGAAGTGGTTGCCGTCGGGCACATCGACCGCCAGGGCCGGCTGCCCGGCGCCGCGCAGGGCGGCGACCAGCTCGTCGCGCTGGCGAAGGTACTCCGGCCCCTCCTCCATGCCGACCGTGGCGATCAGCGGCGGCAGCCGGTCCGCGTCCTTCGCCAGGCCGCGCGCGAGGGCGATGGGGCTCAGCGGCGCAACGTCCTCGGGGCGCAGGTTGAGGTGCCGGTTCAGGTAGCACAGCCGGATCGGCTCCAGGTCGTGGAGGCCGGAGACCGAGCAGCCGCCCTTCACGATGCCGGGGCGCCCCGTCGCGCCGCACAGCATCGCCGTCAGGTGACCGCCGGCGGAGTGGCCCGCGACGTGCAGACGGTCGGCGCGGCCGCCGACCCTGTCCGCATTGTCGTGGATCCAGTCGACCGCCGCCGTCACGTCCGCCACCACGTCCGCCATCGTCACATCGGGGCAGAGCCGGTATCCGACCGACACGAATGTCACATCGGCGGCCACGAAGGTCGGAGCGAGGAAATGCACCAGGGACTTGTCCCGGGAATGCCAGTAGCCGCCGTGAATGAAGGCGAGGATTGGCGCATCGGGCCGGGCGGCGGGGAACACGTCCAGCCGCTGGCGATCGTGCGCGCCGTAGGCGAGGTCGAGGTCGCAGGAGAGTTGAGCGCGCGCCTCCTCGCCCCGGGTCAGCCACGGACCGACGATCGACGCGACGTCCGGCACCTTCGCCTGATTGTTGTACTGGGCATCCAGGCCGTCCTGGTCATAGGGTCCGAATACCGTCATGCGCATCCTCCGCTTTCCGTCCCGTCGCGACGGAGCGTTCCGTCCTCCCGCCGTTCTATCATCTTGACCCGGCCGGCGCGGCGATCAATATGCGCGCCATGCCCAGCGACCGCGACCCCCCCACCAGCCAATCCGCCAGCCGACCCGCCCTCCGCGCGCCCGGACAGCTTGCCGTCGACCGCGCCGTCTCCGAGCTCCGGCGCGGCGGCATCGTCGCCGTGCGGGCCGGTCGCGACCTCGACCGCCTCGCCGTGGCCGCCGCAAGCGAGATGGCGACGCGCGAGCTGCTGGGCCAGATGTCGTCGATCGCCGGCTCGGAACCGCGCCTGGTCCTGACCCGGAACCGGGCCGTCATGCTTGGCTCCGGCGCCCGCACGCCGGCCGTGTCGGTCGCCATGGCGGGGCCGCTCGAGGTCGACACGGTCCTCGACCTGTCGGACCCGACCCGCGGCGCCGCCCTGTCGGCCGGCCTGACATCCCTGCCGGAGCAGGAGGATACCCCGGCCGCCGCCGCCGTGCGGCTGGTCAAGCTGGCCCGCCTGCTGCCGAGCGCGCTGGTCGCCGCCGTGCCGGGCATCACCCCGGCGACGGTCACCGCCTGGGCGCGCGAGCGCGCGATGCTCGTCGTCGAGGCCGGCGAGATCGACCGGTATGCCGAGACCACCGCGCACCGCCTGGTCCGGGCCGTGGCGGCGCGCGTGCCGCTGGCCGACGCCGAACAGTGCGAGCTGATCGCGTTCCGGCCGATGGACGGCGGAACCGAGCATGTGGCGATCCGCGTCGGCGACCCCGACCTCACGGGACCGGTCCTCATCCGGATCCACTCCGCCTGCCTCACCGGAGACCTGCTGGGCAGTCTGCGCTGCGACTGCGGCGACCAGCTGCGCGGCGCCATCCGCGAACTCGCGGCGGCCGGCGGCGGCGTACTGCTCTACCTCGCCCAGGAGGGGCGGGATATCGGCCTCATCAACAAGCTCCGGGCCTACACGCTGCAGGATCTCGGCGCCGATACCGTCGACGCCAACACCGCCCTCGGCTTCGACGACGACGAGCGGGTCTACTTCCCGGCGGCGGAGATGCTGCGGCAGCTGGGGATCGACCGGGTACGGCTGATGACGAACAACCCGTCGAAGATCGACCAGCTCGCAGGCTGCGGGGTCGAGGTGGTGGAGCGGGTGCCCCACGTCTTCGCCTCGAACAAGCACAACGAACGGTACCTCGCCACCAAGGCAAGCCGGTCCGGTCACATGCTCTGAACCGGACCTGTGCATCGCCGGGCCTGTGCGTTACCGGCCCCCGACCGGCGAGGCAGTGGCGACGGAGACGGGGTGGCGGCAGGGTTGCTGCGGGGCGAAAGATTCCGGGCGCCCGGCAGTCTCTGCCGAACCGGGGGAACCGGGTCCCGGCGACGTCGGCCGTTCGATCTCAAGTGATTGATTTTCAAAGAAATCCTGGACGGCTTTGCTGGCACGTCCCTTGCTTGGTTTCCAACGAGCGAAGGAGTGCGCCCATGACCGTGACACAAGCTGCCGCCCAGACGACCCCCAGCTGGTGGACCCAGCAGGCCGGGCCGAGCGGCGAGGCCGATCCGAACGCCGCCGATGCCGGCGCTACGGAAGAGTCGTTCGGCTTCGGCGATTTTCTGGACGTCATCAATCCGCTGCAGCACATCCCGGTCGTCGGCACGATCTACCGGGAGCTGACCGGCGATCAGATCTCCGAGACCGCACGCATGGCCGGTGGCGCCATATGGGGCGGACCCGCCGGGCTGATCGGCGCCCTGGCCAACACCATCACCGAACGGGAGGCCGGCGGCGACATCGGCGCCACGGCGCTGGCCTATGCCCGGAGCGAGGAAACCGGTCCCTCGACGGCGCCGGCCGCCACTCTCGCCGCCGCGCCCGAAACCGGCGCGGAGACCGCGCCCGGGCTGACGCCGCCCTCAGCCGCCGTCGCCCGGTTCGCCTCCGCCGAGCCGGTGTCCGCCTCCACACTCGCGGCCGACGGCATGGACGCGCCCTCCGCTCAGACCCAGCAGTTCAACGGGAGCGCCGCCAGTCGCCTCGACGCCTTCATCCGACAGGCCAACGCCGTGCGGACCCCGGCCGAGGTTCCAGCCCAGGTTCCGGTCCAGGCTTCAACCGCGCTCCCGGCCCAGGCGCAACAGCGCGTGGCCGCTGCCGCGTCGACGCGCGCCCCGACGCCGATCGGGCCGGCGGTCGCCGCCGTCGAGCCGTCGCCGTCCGACACCGCCAGGGCCGGCGCACCGGCACCGCTCAAGCTGGCCGCCGACGGGAACACGGATGTCGCCCACTGGATGATGCGCGCGCTGGACCGCTACGAGAGCATGAAGACCACCGGGACGTCGTAGACCTGGATCGGATCAGGCGTAGTCGCGGGCGCCGAAGATCGCGGTACCGACCCGCACATGGGTGGCGCCGAGTTCCACCGCCACCTCGTAGTCGCCGCTCATGCCCATCGACAGGCCCGTGAGGCCGTTGCGCTTGGCGATCTCCCGCAGCATGGCGAAGTGCAGGGCCGGGTTGTCCTCGACCGGCGGAATGCACATCAGGCCGGCGACCGTCAGGCCCAGCGTGCCCCGGCACTCGGCGATGAAGGCATCGGCCTCCGCCGGGGCGATCCCGGCCTTCTGCTCCTCCTCGCCGGTATTGACCTGGACGTAGCAGGCGAGGCGGCGGCCCTGCTTCTCCATTTCCTTGGCCAGCTCGCGGGCGAGCTTCGGGCGGTCGACGGTCTGGATCACGTCGAACAGCTCCACCGCCTCGCGCACCTTGTTGGTCTGCAGCGGGCCGATCAGGTGAAGCTCCACGTTCGGATACCGCGCGCGGAACGCCGGCCATTTTCCCTTGGCCTCCTGCACCCGGTTCTCTCCGAACACGCGCTGGCCGGCCATCAGCGCGGCCTCGACCCGTTCCGTCGGCTGAACCTTGCCGACCGCGATCAGCGTGACGGCGGCGGCGTCCCGCTCGGCCGCCGCCGCGGCCCCTGCGATCGCCTTGCGCACGGTGTCCAGATTGTCCGCGATCTGCCGGACGAGATGCGGATCGACCGCATCGCTCTGTGCCTCGGTCATTGCTCTTCCTCCGCATAGCCGTAGCGGGCGATCTCCGTCGACAGCCGTTCGGCGATCGGCGCCATCACGCTATCATAGCGCCGCCAGCGGGCCAGCGCCGTGCGGTAGATCGGCCGGGTCACCTGGGCGGCGCTGGGGGTCGCCAGCACCCCCCGGGTCTTCGCATGTTCGTGGAACGCCAGCATCACCGGATCGAAGTCCAGGTCCAGGAACCCGGTGATCCGCCGGGCCTCGGCCTCGAGATCGGCGACCACGTCCTCGTAGCGCACGGCGATCGCCGGGACCGGAACCGCCGCGCGGTAGCTTTCCCAGGCGGCGAACACGGCGCTGTACAGCTCCGCGGCGGTTTCGACCGTCGCGAACGCCGCCATCCAGTCGTTGAGCTGGAAGGACTGCATGAAGCAGGACAGGACCACGTCGCAGGGGTGGCGCAGGGCCAGGATGAAGCGCGCGCCCGGAAAGACCCGGCGGATCATCGCCACATGCACCAGGTTGAGCGGCATCTTGTCGACCGTGTAGCGCGCCGTCCCCTGACGGGTGTGCCGCGCCAGACGCTCTCGATACCGCGCCCGCAGGTCCGCCGCCTCGGCCTCGGTCAGCGCCGGCAGGTCCTCGGGATAGCGTCGGCCGGCGGTGGCCAGGTCGGCGGTCATCGCCGCGATCAGCGGCCGCTCCTCGATCACCTCGATCGCCGGATGGGCGTCGAGGATCTGGTCCAGCAATGTCGTGCCCGAGCGGGGAAAGCCGACCACGAACAGCAGATCGTCGCCTTCGGCCCCCGCGCCCACCGGCGGGCCGGAACGGTGAAGCGCCGTCAACGCCTCAAGCTGGGCGAACACCCGGGCCGGGTCACGCGGCGGGCGGGCCGACACCGCCTGCTGGGCATTGGCCGCGCGGAACGCCTCGAACGCCTCGTCGCATCGCCCCTCGGCCTCCAGCGCGCGGGCCCGTTCGAAGAGAACCAGGTGCCGGGTCGCCGCCGGCGTGCGCTCGGCCCATCCGTCGACCTGGGCCAGGGCGGCCCGCGGATCGCCCCGCCGACGCGCCACCGCGGCCCGAACCAGCCGGCCTCCGATGGCGTTCGGCGCCACCGACAGGCACTGGCGCGCCAGGGTGTCGGCGGTGTCCAGATCGGAAGCGTTCTCCGCCAGCTCGGCGGCAAGCGACAGGGCCGACGCGCTATCCGGCGCGGCCAGGAGCACCCGGCGAATGGCGGAACGCGCCGCGCGCCCGTCGCCGGCGGCGCGATGGATGCTCGCGAGCTGGCGCAGCAGGACCGTGTCGAGCGGCCGGCGGGCCAGGTGCGACCGCAGCAGGTCGAGCGCCCGGTCGTGCTGGTCGAGCTGGCCGTACAGGCCGGACAGGCCGACGACCGCCTCCTGTCCCGCACCCCGCTCGACGGCACGGGACAGGTGGGCCGCCGCCTCCTCGAACCGGCCAAGCTGGCGCAGGGCCGTTCCCAGATTGGTCAGGGCCGCCGCATCGCCTTCGCCGGCCGGCCCGATCAGGGGGCCGTAGGCGGCGACGGCATCGGCCGGCCGGTCGGCCGACAGCGCCGCATCGCCGGTCAGACGCCGGACCGCCGGATTGCTCCGCGCCGGCTCCGGCACCCTCTCCAGCAGCCCGAGCGCGCCGGCCGGATCGTCCATCGCCAGCCGCACCTGGGCGTGGTTGACCAGGATCTGCGGATCGCCGGGCGCGCGGCGGGATGCGGCGGCGAGCAGCCGGTCGGCCGCCGGATAGTTGCCCGCCGCCGCCTCCAGCATCGCCAGGCGGAACAGCGCCGGCACCGGAACGGCGGCATGATCCGCCAGCACGGCGTGGTGGCGGCGGGCCGGGCCGGGATCCCCGGACTGCAGCGCGCGATCCAGCGCCGATCTTGCATTGGGTGGGAGCGGACCGGCCATGGCGTCAGACCGTGGGCCTGCCGTGCTTGTCGATGTAGCGGAGCTCCCGCAGAACCTCGCCATGGGCCTCGATCAGCCTGGCGACGTGCGCGTCCGACAGATGCCTGCGCCAGCCGCCGACCCTGCCTTCGCGAAAGAAGGTCTGATCTGCCCGCACCCGTTCGCGGAACCCGCCCTGCTTCTCCTGCCTGGACATTTCCGCGAAGCTGCTGAAGCGGATGGCCTTCTTTATGCGGTCCGGCGTCGACGGCAGGTTCAGGAACTTCACGACGCGGGAGAATTCCTTGAACGGGCGGCCGCGCAGGTCCTCGTAGCGCAGAACCAAGGGCTCGAAACCGGGAACCCCGCGGGTCCAGCTCTGGTAGTGAGCGCCCCAGGGTCCGAGGTACTGAACGATGGCGGCTTGCGTGGTCGGCGTATGCATCGTCTCCCGGCACAGCCCGTCGACGACATCGTCCATGTCGCCGTTGTAGTGCGCGGCGAAGGAGACGGCGACGTCGAACACGTTCCGCACGACGTAGATCGCGCCCATCGTGCAGTCGAGGTCGATCAGCGGGATGTCGTTGACGAACCCGATGCGGTTGTGGGTCTTGACGATCGACGTGTCCGGCCGGTCCGCCAGCGAGCGCTGGAGGACGGGGCGCAGTTCCTGGATCTCCAGGTCGCTCAGCTCGTCGATCGGGCGGGCGGCGAGCGCCTGATAGAGGTGACGCTGGGAATCCCCGAAGGCGACCACATTCAGATCGTTGATGGAGACGGGCTCGTCGGCGTTCCGGAACAGGTTCTCCAGAAAGACCCGAACCCAGGTGTTGCCCGACTTCGGATAGGACGCGAGCCAGAGAATGCCGCCGGCCATTGGCTAGACCTGGACGGGGAAGATGACCCGGTGATCGATCAGCGCCTGGATCAGCCGCCGGCCCGCATCGCCCCGCTGACCATGGGCCTGTGAGAGCTGGGACAGCCAGAAGTCCTCGCGATCGAGGATCCAGGACAGCATCCCGGCATCGTCTGCGCCCAGGCGGAAGTCAGCGCCGCGATGGGAGACCTTGAGGCCGTCGGCATCGGGCTCGACCGCGGGCCGGTAACGGGAGACGAAGAAATAGCCGTCGGGCTCGCGTTCGGGAAACCGGTAGTCGGTGACCTTGTCGAACATCCGATCCTTCTGAAAGGCGGAGACGAACTCGTGGAACGCCGGGTCCGCCAGGACCTTGGTCACGGTCTGGCCGATACCCTGCAGATACGCCGCCAGTGCGCCGCGATCCTCGAAATGCGGCAGGCGTTTGCGGAAGTACTCCTGGCCCTGCATCTCGCGCGCGAGCATCTCGAGCACGGCGACGCCTACCGCCGGGGTCGCACCGAAGGACAGGTGAAGCGACGCCGTGTCGGTGGCGATGGCGTCGTGGTACACGCCGCGCGGCAGGTAGAGAATGTCGCCGGGCCGGGTGGTAACCTGCTGGGCGAGTTTGCCCTTCATCCGCGTATGCTGCTCGGCGGTGAAGTCGCTGGGTCGGCTGCCCGGTACGAAGGCCGCCTCCGGAAAGCGCCCCTCATAGACGTTCCAGGTCTTCTCCCCTTCGATCTGCAGGGCGAAGACGTCCATGCAGTCGAAATGCGAGGCATAGCCACGGACCGACTTCCAGGAGCAGTAGGCGTTGCAGGACGTGTTGGCACCGGTCAGGCGCTCCAACGCGCGCGAGACGGCGGAGACCTCCGGGTCGATCCCTTCGAGGAAATCCAGGACGAACGTCGCGCCCTTCTGAAGCAGGGCCGTGACCTTGGCCCGGTCGGGCCGCAGACCCTGCTCGCCCTGCCGTCCATGGCCCGGCCGGCAATACTGCGGCGGCGGCAGGACTTTCCCGTCCAGCGCCATCTCGATCGTGTCCGCATCCCAGAGCTTCGGGCGCTGCAGCAGATCGTTCATCCGGCTCCAGGAGAACAGCTCCGCGACGTCGCGCACGGCGCCGGCTTCATAGTAGGGGGCCTTGTCGAAGTACCGGTCGAGAAACGTCTCGCGGTCGATCTGACGGAACAGGCGGTCGAAGGTCACGACGGTCATGGGATGCCCTGGTCACGGTCTCGAGAACGGAACACGGGCAACCGATAGCGTATCCGCAGGCAAAAAAGAAGGGAGCCGCCCGAAGGCGGCTCCCCCGATGTCTGACTGTCGATCTGGATTAGAAGGACAGACGGATACCGGTGACGACGTAGGTGGCCTCGAGCTCGTCGGTGCCCGCAGTGCCGGCGTCCTGGAATTGCGCGTGACCGATGGTCGCGTTGGCCGACACACCCGGGCCCAGGGCGTACTTGCCCGACAGGTGGATGGTGTCCTGCTCGGAGGAGTTCTCAACTTCGCCGTGGAAGTAGGAGAGGCTCACGCCGAACGGGCCGGTCGAGTAGGAAACGCCGAGGTTGTAGGCGTCGCCGTCCGCGTTGCTGTCGTCGGAACCGGCATAGGAAGCGCCGATGCCGAAGCCGCCGACACCGATGGTGATACCGGCGTTGTAGGCTTCCGGCTCGTCGGTACCCGAAGCGGACTCGAGGAAGGTGCCGTAGCCGACGGACACGCCGACCGACGCGCCACCGAAGTCGCCCGAGTAGTTGGCGCCGAAGGCGACCATGTCGGACACACCGGTGTCACGATCAACCGGGCTGTTGTCGTCCTGGTTGGTGTCCGGCGAGTAGGAAGCACCCAGCTGGAAGCCGGCGAAGCGCGGCGTGTAGTAGGTCAGCTTCTCGGAGTCGTTGGCGCGGTTCGGCTCGACATAGGTCGAACCCAGAACGCCACGGAAGTAGCCGCTGCCGGAGACGTTGCTGCCCGAGAGAGCCGCCCAGTCGCCCTGGTCACCGGAGTTGATGCCGATACCGAAATCGCTCGGGGCGTAATGCATCTTGTACATCGCCGAGTTTTCGGAACCGAGGTTGATCTCACCGAAGGAGCCCTTGACGATCAGATACGACTCGTCGATCTGGTCGCTGCCGTTGTGGTTGGCTTCGAGCTGGACGTTCACACCGAACTCGATGCCGTTGTCCAGGGTGGTCGAGCCCTTGAAGTGGATTTCGGAGTCGGACTTGACGTCGAGGCCGTCCACGTCGCGGGTACCGCCATCCTCGTCAACCGAGGTGTAGCCGAACCACTGCTCCATGTAGCCGCCAACCTTCGCCTGGATCTTTTCAGCAGCCATGGCGGAGGGCGCAGCGATCAGGCCGGCGGCAACGATGGCCGTCGAGCCGAGAAGAACCTTTTTCATTCCCCATCTCCCGAGTTCGAGGTGTTTTCAGGGTCCACGGTCCATCCGGAATCAGCGAAACAGCACGCTCGCCATCCCTGACCGATACGCCATTGCTACAGGCGTCGAAGGACCAGCGTCAACTCGGCTGTCACGGCGCCAAGTGCAAAACTGTCTCATTGTGGCGAAATTGTCACATCGGCGTTCGGGCGGCGGGAACGCTGTATCATTGCGCCGGAGCGCGGCCACCGGTAAACAGGTGACGTCGAAATATGGACAAGAATGCGATGGTCGGCTTTCACACGAGAATAGCGATAGGCGCGGCAGCCCTTGCCCTCGCGGCATGCGGCTCGGATGTGCCGGTCGAGTACGAGTATCCGACCAAGGGCGCCGACGGCCTCCCGACCTATGAGAAACAGGAGAGCCTGGTAGGTCCGAGCGGGCTCGACCTGTTTTCGCTCGGTCAGGGCGGCAACGAGGGTCAGGGCGCCGGAACCGGGGTCGCCGTGAACGCCTTCCTGTGGCGGGCGTCGCTGGACACGTTGTCTTTCCTGCCGCTGGCGTCGGCGGATCCGTTCGGAGGCGTGATCATCACCGACTGGTACAATCCGCCGGAAAGCCCGAACGAGCGGTTCAAGATCACCGTCTACATCCTCGACCGGACCCTGCGATCGGACGGTATCCGCGCCAACGTGTTCCGCCAGCTTCGGATCTCCAACGGGGAGTGGCGGGACGCCGCCGTCGACGAGGGGCTCGGCAAGGATCTCGAGAACACGATCCTGACACGGGCCCGCCAGATCCGCATTCAACAGGCGTCGCAGTAGTCCGCCGCGCATCCGCCGTCAAAGAGAGCACCACGTCATGGCGCGCTATAACGTGAAGGAGACCGAGGCCCGGTGGCAGACCCGCTGGGCCGAGGATGGTTGCTTCGAGGTCGAGGCAGACCCGTCACGTCCGAAATACTACGTCCTCGAGATGTTCCCCTATCCGTCGGGGCGCATTCATATGGGGCACGTGCGCAACTATACCCTCGGCGACGTGGTCGCCCGGTACAAGAAGGCGCGCGGGTTCAACGTCCTGCATCCGATGGGGTGGGACGCATTCGGTCTGCCGGCGGAGAACGCCGCGATCGAACGGGGCGTGCATCCGCAGAAGTGGACCCATGAGAACATCGACGCCATGCGCGAACAGCTCAGGGGGATGGGCCTGAGCTACGACTGGCGTCGCGAGATCGCGACCTGCGATCCCGACTACTATCGCCACGAACAGAAGATGTTCCTCGATTTCCTCAAGGCCGGGCTCGCCTACCGCAAGGAGAGCTGGGTCAACTGGGATCCGGTCGAGAACACGGTGCTGGCGAACGAGCAGGTGATCGACGGCAAGGGCTGGCGCTCCGGCGCGCCGGTCGAGAAGCGCAAGCTGAACCAGTGGTTCCTCAAGATCACCCACTACGCCGAGGATCTGCTCGGCGCGCTCGGGGAGCTGGAGGGCCGCTGGCCCGACAAGGTCCGGCTGATGCAGCACAACTGGATCGGCCGCTCCGAGGGCGCGCGGGTCCGTTTCCAGCTGGTCGGGCGCGACGACAGCCTGGAAGTGTTCACCACTCGGCCGGACACGCTGTTCGGCGCCAGCTTCTGCGCGGTGTCGCCGAACCATCCCCTGGCGGCAGAGGTGGCCGAGGGCGACGAGGGACTCCTGTCCTTCATCGCCGAGTGCAACCGCATGGGCACCAGCGAGGCGGATATCGAGACCGCCGAGAAGCGCGGCTATCGCACCGGTCTGGAGGTCGAGCATCCCTTCGTGCCCGGCAAGACGCTGCCGGTCTACGTCGCCAATTTCGTGCTGATGGAATACGGCACCGGCGCCATCTTCGGCTGTCCGGCGCACGACCAGCGTGACCTGGATTTCGCCCGCAAGTACGAGTTGCCGGTCCTGCCGGTTGTGCTCCCGGGAGACGTCGAGGCGGCGGACTTCGCGGTCGGCGACGAGGCGTATGTCGGTCCGGGCAGGATCTACAATTCCGACTTCCTGGACGGCATGGAGATCGAGGCGGCGAAGTCGGCGGTCGCCCGCAGGCTCGAGGAAATCGGGCGCGGCGAGAGCACGACGACGTGGCGTCTGCGCGACTGGGGCGTCTCCCGTCAGCGCTATTGGGGCTGCCCGGTCCCGATCGTCCACTGCGAGTCCTGCGGTGTGGTTCCGGTACCGGAAGATCAGCTGCCGGTGACGCTGCCGGAGGATGTGGAGTTCGACTCCCCCGGCAACCCGCTGGACCGGCATCCGAGCTGGAAGCACACGACCTGTCCGACCTGCGGCGGCGCTGCCACGCGGGAGACCGACACGTTCGACACGTTCTTCGAGTCCTCCTGGTATTTCGCCCGCTTCACCGACGCCAAGGGCGAGACCGCGTTCGACCGGGAGGCCGCGGACTACTGGCTCCCCGTCGATCAGTATATCGGCGGTGTCGAGCACGCGGTGCTTCACCTGCTCTACGCCCGCTTCTTCACCCGGGCGCTGCGCGACTGCGGGTATCTGTCGGTCGCCGAGCCGTTCAGCGGCCTGGTCACCCAGGGCATGGTCTGCCACGAGACCTATCGCGGCCCCGACAACCGCTGGCTCTATCCCGACGAGGTCGCCCGCACCGACGGCGGCGACTGGGTCACGGTCGACGGCGGGCGGCCGGTGACGGTCGGCCGGGTCGAGAAGATGTCGAAGTCCAAGCGCAATACCGTGGACCCGGCCAACATCATCGACGGCTACGGTGCGGACACCGCCCGGCTCTTCATGCTCTCCGACAGCCCGCCGGAACGCGATCTGGAATGGACGGAGGCCGGCGTCGATGGTGCCTGGCGCTTCATCAACCGGGTCTGGCGCGAGATCACCGAGTGCGCGGTGCCCCTGCCGGCGGCTGGAACCGCGAAACCCGACGCCCTGTCGCCGGACGCCGAGGCCGCCTACCGCGCGTGCCACAAGGCCGTGCTTGCCGTGGCCGACAGCATCGAGCGGTTCCGCTTCAACAGCGCCGTCGCCCAGGTTCGCGAACTGTCCAACCAGATCTTCGCCCTGTCCGGCAAAGGCGCCGGCGAGGACTGGGTCCTGCGGTTCGGTTTCGAGACCCTGGTCCGGCTGCTCGCCCCCATGACCCCGCATATCTGCGAGGAGCTGTGGCAGCACCTCGGCCACACCACCATGCTGGCTGACGGCGCCTGGCCCGAGGCCGATGCGCGTCTGGCCGAGGACGAGACCGTCACCATCGCCATTCAGGTCAACGGCAAGCTGCGTGCGACCGTCGAGATGGCGAAGGACAGCTCCAAGGATGCGATGATCGAGCAGGCGCTGACCCAGCCGAACGTGGTCAAGCTGCTGGACGGCAAGGATCCGCGCAAGGTCATCGCGGTGCCGAACAAGATCGTCAACGTGGTGGCCTGATCGTGGGCCGCGCCGCCCGCCTTGCCGCGGCCGCGCTCCTGCTGCTCGGCGGGGCGCTGGGTGGCTGCGGGTTCCAGCCGCTGCACGCCAAGCGGACGGCGAGTTCGGCCTACAATCAGGGTTTTCCCCAGGTCGACGTCGCACCGATCCCCGATCGGCTGGGACAGATCCTGCGCAACGAACTGCTGGACCGGATCAACCCGCGCGGCGTGGCGCCGGCACCGCGCTACCGTCTCGACGTGGCGGCGAAGGAGTACCGGTCGGACATCGTGATCCTGCGGGACTCGACCGCGACGTTCGCCAAGTTCATCGTCGAGGCGAAATGGGTGCTGGTCGACCTTCAGACGGACGCCCCGGTGGCGCGCGGCAAGAACGAGCGGACCTCCAGCTTCTCCATCAGCTCCTCCGAGTTCGCCATTCTTCAGGCCGAGAACGATGCCCGGATGCGGGCCGCGACCGAACTCGCCGACGACATCCGCCTGCGTCTGGCGCTGTTCTTCAAGCGCTCCTAGGGATCGCACGATGAAGGTCGCGGCCAACGGTGTGGAGCGCTTCGCCAAGGAGCCGCCCTCCGGCATCCGCGCCGTTCTGGTCTACGGTCCGGATACCGGCAAGGTCCTGGAGACCGCCCGGCGGATCTCCCGCTCCGCCGTCGCCGACCTGGACGACCCCTTCAACGTCTGCGAGCTCGACGGCGACGCGATCACCGGCGACCCCGCCAGACTGTCCGACGAAATGCACGCCCGCTCGCTGATGGGCGGCCGGCGGCTGGTCCGGCTGCGCGGCGCCCGCGACTCCGCCGCGGAAGCGATCGCCAACGGGCTCGACGGCGATACCGGCGACACGCTTCTGGTCGTCGAGGCCGGCGACCTGAAGCCGTCGGGCGCGCTGCGCAAGCTGTTCGAGGCGAAGCGCGAGGACATCGCCGGACTCGCCTGCTATGCCGACAGCGGCCGCGATCTCGCGTCGATGGTCCGGGAAACACTGGGGAGCCACTCGGTTCGGATCGACGGTGAGGCCGAGCGGATGCTGATCGACCATCTCGGCGGCGACCGGATGGCCAGCCGCATGGAGGTCGAGAAGCTGGCGCTGCTCGCCGGGCCCGGATCCACGGTCGACACCGCCCTCGTGATCGAGGCGATCGGCGACGGCGCCGCCCTCGATATCGACGCCCTGATCTCCGCCGCCGCCGACGGTCGGCCGGACGCCATTCTGACCGGTCTCGACCGGGCGTTCCGTCAGGGCGAAGCGTCGGTGCGGATTATCCGCGGGGCCATCACCTACTTCCAGCGTCTGCACCTCGCCCGCTGCCGCACCGGGAGCGGACGCAGCCCGGGAGACGCGGTCAAGTCGCTCCGACCGCCGCCGTTCTTCCGCGCCGTCGATGCCATGACCCGGCAGGTCTCCCGCTGGGACGCTCCTGCCCTGGCGGCCGCCCTCGCCCGTCTCGGCGAGGCCGAGATCCGATGCAAGACGACCGGGTATCCGGACGAGGCCGAGTGCGGCCAGGCGCTCATAGACGTCGCCCGGATGGCGGTGATGGCCGGTCGTCGGTCGGGAGGGTCACGCCGCACCTGACCCGGTGTCGCGGTGGGGTGTCAGGCTTTCGGAACCAGGGGATCGTCGTCCCCCTCCTCATCATCGTCGAAATCCCACCGCATGTCGGTGGGGTCGTCATCGGTCGCGGTCTCTCCGTCATCCGGCGCGACGAAATCCCGCGAGGGCGCGTCCTCGGGAAGCGGGTCGAAACCGTCCCCATCGCCGTTCCTGTCACCGCCGATCGGGTCGCCCTCACCATCCAGGTCGATCGTCGACGGCAGCTCCGCGTCGCGGACCGTGTCCTCCTCCTGGATCGTCTGATAGTTCGACCACGCACCCTCGCGCGCCGGTGGTTCGGTTCCGTCCTCGGTATCCGGCACCAGGTAGGCGTCGGGCCGATGGTCCGCATGGGCGGAAAGGCGCTCCACGATCAGGTCGAGCTGATCGAGATTCTGGTAGCGCAAGGTCACGCTACCGGCACCGGATGTTGCGTTATGGCTGATCGCTACCACGAGCCCTGTCCGGTCCGACAGGTCCTGCTCCAGGATCCGGGTATCCGCGTCCTTCTGCTTCTCCGCTTTCGGCGCCGGCGGCGGAGACTTCTCGCGCTGGACCAGACGCTCGGTGTCCCGGACGTTGAGCTTACGGGTGACGACGTCCCGGGCCAGCGCCGACGGGTCCTCCGCGGAGAGCAGGGCGCGGGCGTGGCCGGCGGTGAGCTGGCCGTCCTCGAGCAGAACCCGGACCTCGTCCGGCAGGTTGAGCAGGCGCAGAATATTGGCGATATGGCTGCGGCTCTTGCCGACGGCGCGGGCGATGTCGTCCTGGGAGTGGCCGTACTCGTCGATCAGCCGGCGGTAGCCCTCGGCCTCCTCCAGCGGCGTGAGATCGCGGCGCTGAACGTTCTCGACCAGGGCGATCTCCATCGCCGTCTGGTCGTCGAACTCGCGGACGAGAACCGGAACCTCGTGCAGCTGTGCCAGCTGGGCCGCCCGCCAGCGCCGCTCGCCGGCGATGATCTGGTAGGTGTCGCCGTCCGGCGCCCGGCGCACCAGGATCGGCTGGATCACCCCCTGCTCGCGGACGCTCTCGGCGAGTTCCCGCAGATCGTCCTGATCGAACCGCCGCCGCGGCTGAAACGGGCCCGGCGTCAGCTGCTCCACCGGCAGGGCCCGGGACTGACGCAGGCGCTCGAGCTGGACCTGCTCGTCGTCATCCTCGCCGAGCAGCGCGGACAGGCCGCGACCCAGCTTGTTGCTGCGGCGTTTGCCGGTTTCTTCGCTCATGTCACCTCAGGCCGGCCGGTCGCCCGCTTCTATGCCGCCACCGCGCCCGCCGCCAGGGCGGATTCGCGGGCCAGCACCTCGCGGGCCAGAGAGATATACGCCTTCGATCCGCTGCACGCCATGTCGTAGACGATCACCGGTTTGCCGTAGGACGGCGCCTCGGAGACCCGGACATTGCGTGGGATCATGGTTCCGTAGACCACGTCGCCGAAATAGTCGCGCACGTCCGCCGCCACCTGGTCGGACAGGTTGTTGCGGCGGTCGTACATGGTGAGCACCACGCCCTGGATCTCCAGGCCGGGGTTCAGCGCCTTGCGCACCCGCTCGACCGTGCGGACCAGCTGCGAGAGACCCTCAAGCGCGTAGAACTCGCACTGCAGCGGGACCAGCACGGCATCGGCGGCGACCAGGGCGTTCAGGGTCAGCAGGCCGAGCGACGGCGGACAGTCGATCAGGATGTAGTCGTAGGGCGACGTGGCCGCGTGGCGCACCACCGCCTCCCGCAGCCGGAACTCCCGGTGGTCCATGTCCACCAGTTCGATCTCCGCACCGGAGAGGTCGGTCGAGGCCGGAACCACCTCGAGACCGGGAACCGGTGTGTCGATCGCCGCCTCGGCGATCGTCGCCTCGCCGATCAGCACCGCGTAGGAATCCGCCTCGCGCGCCTTTCGCGGGACGCCGAAACCGGTCGACGCATTGCCCTGGGGGTCCAGGTCGATGACCAGGACCTTCTTGCGGCAGGCCGCCATGGCGGTGGCCAGGTTGACCGCCGTCGTCGTCTTTCCGACCCCGCCCTTCTGGTTCACGATCGCCAGGATCCGCGGTGCCACTACCTGGTTGGTCTGTCCGTCAAGCACGGCTCACCTCCTCCAGCCTCAGCACGACCCCCCGAGAGTCAGAAATGCTGGGAGCCTTGGTGACAGCGATTTTCCAGGTGTTTCGTGCGGTAGTCAACTCGGCGTCCGCCTGCTCCCCCTTAAGAAACAGAAAGACCGTGTTTCCGTCGACGTATGGCTCCGCGTAGCGCAGGAGCTTGTCGACGGGTGCCAGGGCCCGTGCCGTGACAATACCGGCGCGAATCGGGCGTAGTGATTCGATTCGGCAGGCTTCGATACCCGGTTTTACCCCGGTCACCCGCGCCACTTCCTGAAGAAAGGCGACCTTCCGACGGTCGGATTCGACCAGAGTGATGTCCGTCCGGCCGAGAATGGACAGAACCATGCCCGGAAACCCGGCGCCGGACCCCAGATCCAGAACCGGGCCGGGAACACCCTCCATATGGCTGAGGAGTTGAGCCGAATCGAGAATATGGCGGCTCCACAGCTCCGGCAGGGTCGCCGGAGCCACGAGATTGATCCGCGACTGCCATTTTCGAAGGAGATCCGCATAGGATTCGAGGGCGCGGCGGCAATCGTCGCTCAGAGACAGCCGAGATTGGACGTCGTCGGGGGTCACGCCGCTGACTTTTTCACGTGACGCAGCAACGCGACCGTCGCCGCCGGCGTCATTCCCGGCAAACGGCTGGCCTGACCGAGCGTGCGGGGCTTCTCCCGGGACAGAAGTGCCCGAATTTCCGCCGAGAGCGATCCGATCGAGGACGGATCCAGGTCCTCCGGCAAGGTCAGACCCTCGTCGCGGCGATACGCGCGGATATCCGCTTCCTGTCGGGCGAGATAACCGGCGTACCGGGCCTCCGTCGCGATCTGCTCCGCCACCGCGATCGGGATTTCCGAGAGCTCCTCTGGCCACGCCGCCGTCAGTCGCTCCCAGGTCACGTCCGGATAGGCCAGAAGATCGAGGGCGGAGCGTCGCTGACCGTCCTGATTCACCGAGAACCCGAGCCGGGCAAGCGCCTGGGGCGATCCTCCGAGCCGCATCAGTGTTTCACGTGAAACATCCAGCGCCCGCTTGCGGGCCGCGAAGGCACCCGCCCGCGCACCCCCGACGAGGCCCAACCGCTCTCCAAGGGGGGTCAGCCGCAGATCCGCATTATCCGCCCGCAACCGCAGCCGGTACTCGGCCCGGGAGGTAAACATACGGTAGGGCTCAGGCGCGCCACGAGACACAAGATCATCGATCATGACCCCGATATACCCGTCTGCTCGGTCTATATATAGTGTGTCATACGAACCGCCCGACGCCAGAGTAGCGTTGGTAGCAGCCACCAGCCCTTGAGCTCCTGCCTCCTCGTATCCCGTCGTGCCATTGATCTGGCCGGCCAGATAGAGGCCTGGCAGGGCCCGAACCTCGAGACTTGACGACAGCGCCCGCGGGTCCACGTAGTCGTACTCGATGGCGTATCCGTATTGCCGGATCACCGCGCGTTCCAGCCCCGGGATCGAGGCGACGATGCGATCCTGGACGTCCCGCGGCATCGACGTCGAAATGCCGTTCGGATACACGGTCGGGTCGTCCAGCCCTTCGGGTTCAAGAAAGATCTGGTGGCTGGCCTTGTCGGCGAAGCGGACGATCTTGTCCTCGATCGACGGACAGTACCGGGGCCCCGAGCTTCCGATCTGCCCGCTGTACATCGGAGAGCGGGCGAGGTTCTCGCGGATCGCCTCATGAGTCGCCGCAGTCGTATAGGTGATGTGGCAGGGCAGCTGCGGCACCGTGATCCGGTCGGTCAGGGTCGAGAACGGCTCCGGCGGATCGTCGCCCGGCTGCACCTCCAGACGCGACCAGTCGATCGTGCGCCCGTCGAGACGCGGCGGCGTGCCGGTCTTCAACCGCCCGAGCGGCAGACCAAGTCGTTCAAGGGTCCGCGCGAGTCCCACCGCCGGCGCGTCCCCCACCCGACCGGCGGGCTTGCGCTCCTCGCCGAGATGGATTTCGCCGCGCAGGAACGTGCCGGTGGTCAGCACCACCGCCCCCGCGGTCAACGTCCGGCCATCCGCCAGGACAACGCCGGCGCACCGGCCATCGACGATCCGCAGGTCCTCGACCCCGGCTTCCACGATCGACAGGGTCTCGTATTCCGCCAGCAGGTCCTGCATCGCGGCCCGATACAGGGCGCGGTCGGCCTGGGCGCGCGGGCCCCGCACCGCCGGTCCCTTGGAGCGGTTCAGAACCCGGAACTGGATGCCGGAGCGGTCGATCGCCCGTCCCATGATTCCGTCGAGGGCGTCGATCTCGCGTACCAGATGGCCCTTGCCGAGACCGCCGATCGCCGGATTGCAGGACATCACGCCGATGGTGTCCCGCCGGTGCGTCACCAGGGCCGTGCGCGCGCCGAGGCGGGCGGCCGCCGCCGCCGCTTCCGAACCGGCGTGGCCGCCGCCGACAACGATGATATCGAAGGAGGTCATGGTCTTGAGATACGCAGGGCGGCCGCCCCTGTCAAAGACTCCGCGCGCCCTGTTTCACGTGAAACGGGCCCGCGCCGACCGGTTACTTGCCAAGACAGAACTCGGCGAACAGCCGGTCCAGGATTTCCTCCACATCCACGCGCCCCAGGATACGGCCGAGCTGTCCGGCCGCGGCGCGCAGGTCCTCCGCGGCGATCTCCAGCGGATCGCCCGCGTCCAGCGCGGTCCGGCATCGCCGTACCGCCTCGTGCGACTTGGCGACAGCCTCGCGGTGACGCGCGCGGGTCAGTGCGACCTCGCCCACGCGATCCATCCGCGCCGCGACGGCGGCCGACAGGCTCCGCAGAAGATCCGGTAGGCCGTCGCCCGACCGGACCGACACGCCGAGCCAGGGCGACGGGATTTCGCCACCCACGACGTCGGTCTTGGTGGCGATCGCCAGACTGTCCGGTCCGAGAAGGTGCGCCACAGCCCGGCGCCCGGCGTCGCCCGACTGCGCGTCGGCCAGAACCAGGGTCAGGTCGGCCGCCTCGGCCCGCTCGAGGGCCCGGCGCACGCCTTCCGCCTCGACCGTGTCATCGGTCTCCCGCAATCCGGCCGTATCCGCCACAGTGGCCGCGTAACCGTCGATATCCAGGTGAACCTCAAGCACGTCGCGGGTCGTGCCGGCAGTTGCACTGACAATCGCTACTTCCCTTTGTGCCAACCAGTTAAGGAGAGAAGACTTACCCGCGTTCGGCACTCCCACAAGCGCGATCCGCACGCCGTCGCGAACCCGCTCCGCCCGCCGGCCGTCGGTCAGTGCCGCCGCCATTTCCGCGGCCAGGCCATCGAGATCTCCGCAGATCCGCGCCAGAAGATCCTCGGGCAGATCTTCGTCGGGGAAGTCGATGAAAGCCTCGAGCTGTGCCATCGCTCCGACCAGCCGGCCACGCCATCCTTCAAGCGCGGCTTCCAGCACCCCGGTCGCCTGGCGGGCGGCCTGTCGGCGCTGGGACTCGGTCTCCGCGTCGACCAGATCGAGAATGCCTTCCGCCCGTGTCAGGTCGATTCTGTCGTTCAGATAGGCCCGCCGGGTGAACTCCCCCGGATCGGCCAGACGCAACCCGTCCATGCGCGCCAGGCGGTCGCTGATCGCCGCGACGACGGCCCGTCCGCCATGGAGGTGCAGTTCGACCACGTCCTCGCCGGTGGCGCTCGCGGGCCCCGGAAAGGCCGCCACCATGGCGTCGTCCAGCACCTCGCCATCGCCCGGGTCTCGCAGAATCCTGCGGGACAGGCGGCGTGGTTCCGGCACATCCCCGGCAAGCCGGATCAGCGCCTCGAACGCCCCCGGTCCGGAAATCCGGACGATCGCCACGGCGCCCCGCCCCGGTGCGGTCGCCGGCGCGAAGATGGTATCCACCGCCGCTGTCATGGCCTTATCCTGAGTGTCCGTTCTCATCGATCCCGAGGGTCGTCTATCGCCGACCCCGTGGGTCGTTGCCCCTCTTACAGGGACGCCGCCATGCCCGCCAGCGATCTCGACACCCCGGTCGGCCGGCTTCGCGCCGTGAGCGACGGGACCGCCCTGATCCGCGTCACCTGGCTCGCGGACGGCGAACCACCGATGCCCGCGGCGGACGGCGACGATGTTTCACGTGAAACGATCCGCCAGCTCGACGCCTATTTCCGCAGCGCGCTGACCAGGTTCGATCTGCCGGTCGCCTTCCGCGGCGGCTCGGCGTTTGAGCGCGCCGTGTGGGAGGGCATGCGCGCCATCCCCTACGGCGAGACCTGGACCTATGGCGAGCTGGCGGCCCGCACCGGCGGCGTCGCCCGCGCCGTCGGCGGCGCCTGCGGCCGCAATCCCGTCCCCGTCGTCGTTCCCTGCCACAGGGTGGTCGGCTCGAGCGGCCGGCTCGTCGGGTTCTCCGGCGGCGACGGCATCGAGAGCAAGCAGCGGCTTCTCGACCTCGAGCGCGGTCAGGCCACATTGTTCTAGCCGCGGGGGCTTTGCTACGGTCGGATCTGCTACGGTCGGATTTGCTACGGTCGGGGTCGCGGACCGGTCGTCGCCCGCACCGGAACGGCCGCGATCGTCGCCAAGAACCCATGTCGGACCACGACCACATCAGGGGAGCGCCATGTCCACCGTCACCGTTTCCGCCGCCGATGGCGGCAGCTTCAGCGCCTACGTCGCCAGACCGGCCGCGCCGGCCGCCGCCGCGGTCGTCGTGATTCAGGAGATCTTCGGGGTCAACAAGGTCATGCGCGACCTGACCGACGCCTACGCCGCCCAGGGGTATGTCGCGATCTGCCCGGACCTGTTCTGGCGGATCGAGCCCGGTGTCGACATCACCGACCAGAGCGAGGCAGAGTGGCAGAAGGCGTTCGACCTGTTCGGCAAATTCGATGTCGACCTGGGGGTCCAGGACCTGATCGCCACCCTGCACCATGTCCGCGCCATGGACGGCTGCAACGGGAAGGCCGGCTCAGTCGGCTACTGCCTCGGCGGCAAGCTGGCCTACCTGATGGCCACCCGTTCCGACGCGGACGCCAATGTCAGCTTCTATGGGGTCGGCCTGGACGAGCTGATCGGCGAAGCCGGCAACATCTCCCGGCCCTATCTCTGTCACGTCGCCGAGAAGGACGGCTTCGTCCCGAAAGAGGCGCAGGACGTGTTCGTTCCCGTCCTCGAGGGTGTCCCGAAGGCTACCGTCCACGTCTATGCCGGTCAGGACCACGCTTTCGCCCGCGTCGGCGGCCAGCATTACGATCAGGCGTCGGCCGATCTCGCGAACGGCCGAACCGCCGACTTCTTCAAGGCCAACCTGGCCTAGGGCGGTCGGAACCGACGCCCACCCCATAATCAGGCGCGGACCGGCACGGCAGTGGTGCCGGCGCGGGTGCTTCCCCGCCCCGCGCCCCTATCGTAGCCAAGCGTCACGACACTATCGAACAGGGAGGACAATTCCATGGTGAAAGCCATCCGCATGCACGAGCAGGGCGGCCCCGAGGTCATGAAACTCGAGGACGTCGACCTGCCGGCGCCCGAGGCCGGTCAGATTCAGATCCGGCACTCGGCGATCGGCCTGAACTACATCGACACCTATCACCGCTCCGGCCTGTACCCTCTGCCCCTGCCCTCGGGCATCGGCATGGAGGCCGCCGGAACCGTCGCGGCCGTCGGCGACGGCGTCACGGATTTCGCGGAGGGCGACCGTGTGGCCTATGCCGCTCCGCCTCCCGGCTCCTATGCCGAGGCGCGGAACCTCGAGGCGAGCAAGGTGGTGAAGGTCCCGGCCTCGGTCAGCGACAAGCTGGCCGCGGCGATGATGCTTCAGGGCATGACAGTTCAGTACCTGATCCGTCAGATCTACAAGGTGGGCCCGGGCGATACGATCCTCATCCACGCGGCCGCCGGCGGCGTCGGCCTGATCCTGTGCCAGTGGGCCAAACATCTGGGCGCCTCGGTCATCGGTACGGTCGGCTCGGACGAGAAGGCGGAGCTAGCGCGCAAGAACGGCTGCGACCACCCGATCGTCTACACCCGCGAGAACTTCGTCGACCGGGTGATCGAGATCACCGACGGCAAGAAGGTCCCCGTGGTCTATGACTCCATCGGCAAGGACACCTGGCCCGCCAGCCTCGACTGCATCGCGCCGACCGGCATGATGGTCAGCTTCGGTCAGGCATCGGGTCCGATCCCGCCGGTCGATCTCGGCATTTTCGCCGGAAAGGGTTCTCTGAAGTTCACCCGGCCGACCCTGATGACCTACACCGCCACGAAGGAGCTGCTCGACGCCTCCGCGGCCGATCTGTTCGACGTCGTCGGCAAGGGCGCGGTCAGCGTGTCGATCAATCAGGAGTACGCCCTGGCCGATGCGGTCCAGGCACATGTCGATCTGGAAGGGCGCAAGACCACCGGCTCGACCATTCTGCTGCCGTAACGAGGCGAAGTGTTTCACGTGAAACACTGAATCCCGGACCAACCTATGACGTCCCCGACCGCCATCGCGGTCGGGGCCAGGACGGTGCCCCATGGAAAAAGAGACGTTCGACGCCTTCTGCGGCTCGCTTCCGGCCACCTTCCACGTCGTCCAATGGGGTGGCGCGACCGTGTGGAAGGTCGGCAACGCCGAGCAGAGCAAGGTCTTCGCCATCGCGGGCTGGCAGACCGGCGACCACCCCGCCTACACCTTCAAGGTCTCTCCAGTCGCCTATGAGATGCTGCGGGAGGAGCCGGGACTGCGTCCCGCGCCCTACCTGGCGTCCCGAGGCATGAAATGGATCCAGCAGTTCGGCCCGCCCGGGCTTTCCGATCCGGACCTTCGCGCCTACCTCCAGGAATCCCACCGGCTGGTCGCGCGCGGACTGACGAAGAAACTGCAGCGCGCGCTCGGTCTCGCTTCAGGCTGAGATGGTGAACATCGCGATCAGGCGGAAACGCGCCGGTCAGTCCGGAACCGCGACCTGCCTGTTGGGATCGAGTCCCTTCGGCAGCAGCAGCCACATCCGGCCTTTCGCCGCCATGGCCCCCGCCCTCTCGCCCGCCGCGTCGCCCGACCCCCAGAAGAAGTCGCCGCGCACCGGCCCGCGGATGGCGCCGCCCGTGTCCTGCGCCACCATCAGCCGCCGCAATCCGCCGTCCCCGTAGTCGATATCGACCCAGACCGGCACCCCGAGCGCGTGCCGCGTCCGATCGACCGCCAGCGACCGCCCCGCCGTCAGGGGCACGCCCTGGGCGCCGATCGGGCCGCTGCCCTTGAGCTCGCGGAAGAAGATGTAGGACGGATTGCGGTTCATGACCGCGTCCTGCTGCTCCGGGTGGTCGTCGAGCCAGGCGCGAATGGCCTGCATCGACATCTCCTCGCGCGGCACGTGACCGGCATCGATCAGATAGCGGCCGATCGGGAAATAGATGTGACCGTTATGGCCGTCATATCCGACCCGGGTCCGCGTGCCGTCGGCCAGGCGGATAAGCCCGGAGCCCTGGATGTGAAGGAAGAACGAGTCGATGGGGTCGGCCAGCCAGAGGAGCGGCTCCACCTTGTCGGCGAGCGATCCGGCCTCGATATCGGCGCGGCTGTCATAGGGTTTCAGCCTGAACCCGACCATCCGGCCGGCAAGCCGCTCGCCCTTCATGCTGTCGCGGAAATCGCCCAGATCGACCAGCACGAGATCCTCCGGCCGGGGGTAGATCGGGACGTCATAGTTTTCGTCGCGCTGCCGGGACCCGCGCAGTTCCGGCTCGTAGTAGCCGGTGAACAGATCGTTGTCCGGATCTCGGTCGGAGGCGCGCCAGACCGCGAAGGACCGTTCCAGCGCGGCGCGGGCGCCTTGTGTGTCGCCGTCGGCCACCGCCGTGACGGCGTCGCAGGCCGCACGCCAGTCCCCCACGGTACCGTAGCGGCCGCCGGGTCCGATCAGCCGGGCGTCGTCGCCGCGAAGGAGCCGGGGACAGGAGCGGCGAAGCGCCGGAAGGGCGGCTGACGGATCGTCCTCGGTCCATCCCGGCAGATCGTCGAACCCGGCCGGCTCGAGCAGCAGGGCGTCGTCTTGCAGCGGAGGTGTAGGCTCGGGCGCGCAGGCGAAGAGGGTCGCCGCCAGGGCGACGGCCGCGGCGGAGAGGACTCCGGCCTTACTCTTCGGGGACACGGGCGGCGACCAGCTCCCAGTTCGGATCGCTCGACCGGACATCGCGCTCGAACGTCCAGATGTCGGTGAGCACCTCGATCTTGTCCGGATCGCCGTCGACGACCTTGCCGTCGGCGTCGCGGGTGACCTTGACCTGCTCGGTCACGAACTCGACCGTCACGCGGGCCTCCTGGCCGTCGAGTTCGGCGTCGGTGATTTCCGAGGACCGAACCGTGACGATCGTCGTCTCCTGGGACTCGTTCGCCTGCTCGCGTTCCTCGATCGCCTGGACGAAGCCACCGTAGAGCGGGCCGGAGACGAGGGATTTCAGGGTGTCCACATCGCCGGAGGCATAGGCCTGAACGATCATCTCGAAGGCGCCCCGGGCACCGACGGCGAACTCCTTCTCGTCGAAGTCGGGGTCCGCGAGCTTGATGCGCATCAGCGCGGCCGTGAGCGGATCGCGCTCGTCGATCTCCTCGTCGTCGATGACCGCCCTGTCGGGGAGCTGGATCACGTTGTCCTGCTCGCTCTCGGCGGTCGCCTCCTCGGGCGCGCTGAACGGATCCGGTCGCTGTTTCTCGTGGCCGGTCCGGCGTCCGAGAACGCCTCTGAGCTTCAAAATCAGGAAGCCGGCGATCATCGCGTAAAGGATGATTTCGAAGAGAGGAAAACTGCTTCCCATACCCACTTGCGTCCTCGGGTGGACCGAGCCGCACCCTCACGTTTAGAGTGCCCGCCGCGGTTGGTGCCCCGTTTCGGCGGCCCCGGTTGTTGCCCCAGTCGTCGGCGTCGTCTCGGTGCGGCATCGGCTGTCGCGACGCCGGCGGGACCGAATGGACAACCGAACAGGCGCCGGGACCGCTTCCGACGCCTGATGAGTAGATAAGGCGTCGATATCCGAAGGGCAAGCATGGGCTTAGTCGTTCTCCTGATTCTCGTCGGTGTGCCGGCCGGCGAACTCTGGCTCCTGATCGAGGTCGGCACCGAGATCGGTGCGGCGGCGACGATCGCGCTGATCATCCTGACCGCGGTTCTCGGAACCCTGCTGTTCCGGATCCAGGGCCTGGCGACCCTCCAGCGGCTGCGCCTCCATGTCGCGCGCAGGGAGGCACCCGTTGCCGAGGTCATTTCCGGCTTCGGCCTGCTGTTCGCCGGTCTGCTGCTGCTGATCCCCGGCTTCGCAACCGACGCGCTCGGCTTCCTCCTGTTCATCCCGCCGCTCAGGCGCTGGCTCGCCGGCCTGATCATCGCCTATGTCCTCGCCCGCGGCGGGTCGGCGATCTTCGTCGACCTGGGGCGTGGCCGGGGTTCCGGTGGCGGCCCCTCCGGTGGGCCCGGTCCGCGTTCCGGCGGCGCGGCAGGGTCGGGCGACATCATCGACGGCGAGTTCGAGGACCTGTCCGACCGCAACGGAGATGACCAGCGTCCCGGCGCCGGCTCCCCGCCCAGCTCCCCGACCGGCGGCCCACCGCCGCTCGACCGGCCCCGCGACTGATCCGATCCCGCAACCGACACGGTCCCGACCCCATGTATCTGCTGCGCCACGGCGAGAGCGAGTTCAACGTCCACTACTCCCGTACCCGGATCGATCCCGGGATCGAGGATCCGTCCATCACCGACCAGGGCCGCGACCAGGCCGCCGCGGCGGCAGAGCATCTTGTCGATCGGACGATCCGTCGGGTGGTGGCCAGCCCCTATCGCCGGGCGCTGCAGACCGCGGAGATCGTCGCCGACCGTCTCGGGCTGGCGATCGAGGTCGAACCCCTGGTCCGCGAACGGTGCTGGTTCGCCTGCGACATCGGCACGCCGGCATCGCGGCTGCGGACCGACTGGCCCCACGTCCCGTTCGGCGACCTGCCCGAGCAGTGGTGGCCCGAGGATGGCGAGGACGAGGATCAGCTCGATATCCGCTGCGCGGCGTTTCGCCGGAAGCTCTCCGCCTCGACGAGCTGGGACGATACGGTCTACGTGACCCACTGGGCCTTTATCCGCGGCCTCACGGGCCTGACCGTACCCAACGGCACGGTTCTCGCCCTCGACCGCGACCTGGCCGCCACTATTGTCCACACCTCGCAGTCGTGATAGCGAAGCCGGGTTATCCTGTCCGCTGACGGACCTTATCGATCAGGAATTCCCATGTCCGACCTCTCCTCGGTGACCGAGCCGACCAAGATGGCGGCGGCGACCATGCCGCTGCAGATCAACGCGCAGTACATCAAGGACTTCTCCTTCGAGAACCCGCGCGCGCCGGCCAGCCTGCGCCCGCAGAGCGCGCAGCCGCGCATCGACGTGAACGTCGACGTCCAGGCCGCCAAGGTGGCCAAGGACGAGGAGGTCTACGAGGTCATCCTGAAGATCACCGCCACCGGCAAGACGGAGAGCGAGCCGCTGTTTCTCGCCGACCTCACCTATGCCGGGCTGTTCGTCCTGCAGAACATGGACGAGGACGCGCTCCACGCCACGCTGCTGGTGGAGTGTCCGCGGCTGCTGTTCCCGTTCGCCCGCGCGATCGTGGCCGATGCGACCCGCGACGGCGGCTTCCCGCCGCTGCTGATCCAGCCGGTAGATTTCGCCGCGATGTATCGCCAGAGCAAGGAATCGCCGGCCGGCGCCCCCGTGGCCGACGCCTGATCCGCCAGTCTGAAGGGCAAGCCTGAAAGGCCAGTCTGAAGGGCCAGCCCGGCGGGCCAGTCCGACACGTCCCGGGGTCACTCGATCCGAGTCCGGGACGAAAGACCCGTCAGTCCGCCGCGCCGGTCCAGATCGGGTTGGACAGCTTCTCGAGGAACGACGCATGGGCCGCCTGCTCCGCGTCGCTGGGAGCGTGGGGGCGCGGTTCACGATAGATTCGGTCTATCTTCTCGGCCAATCCGATAGCCGTTCCCCGGGTCGTCGACCCCCCGGCGTCGTCCGATGCGGGGGCCATCAGGTCCGGCTGCCGGCCTCCGATCAGTTCCAGATACACCGACGCCAGCAGGTCGGCGTCGATCAGGGCGCCGTGAAGCTCGCGGTTCGAATTGTCGATTTCAAACCGGCGGCACAGCGCGTCCAGGCTGACCTGCGCCCCCGGATACTTGCGGCGGGCGAGCGCGACCGTATCCAGCGCCCGGTCCATCGGAAGCGGCGGCCGCCCGGCCAGCTCCAGCTCCTTGTTGAGGAAGCGCATGTCGAACTTGGCATTGTGGATGATCAGGGTCGCGTCGCCCAGGAACTCGAGGATCTCGTCGACCAGCTCACCAAACAGCGGATAGCCGGACAGGAACTCCGCCGACAGTCCGTGGACCGCGAACGCCCCCTCCGGCATGTCGCGTTCAGGGTTCATGTAGTGGTGAAGCGTGCGACCCGTCGGGACGTGGTTGATCAGTTCGAGACAGCCGATTTCGACGACCCGGTCGCCGGTTTCGGGATCCAGGCCCGTCGTCTCCGTGTCGAGCACGATCTCGCGCATTCTGTCCTCTTTCCCCAAGCCGCATCCCGGCGCAGTCGGACGACGATGCGTTTCACGCTCCGCATCGCCGCCGCCCGCCCCAGGCCGGTCGGAATCACCACCTCGGCCCGGCGCCGCTTTTCGCCATCGGGCATCTGCTTGTCCAGAATACGCGCCAACCGGTCCGCGGTCATCCCGGGGCGGGTCAGCACGCGCTGACGCTGCAGGAACGCCGGGGCGCTGACCACCGCCACCAGGTCGCAGCGTCGGTGGCCACCGCCCTCAAGCAGCAGCGGCACATCGAGCACGGCGAGCGTCCGGCGATCGCGCCGGCAGCGATCCAGGAACCTCCGGGTCCGTTCCGTTACCAGCGGATGGACGATCTGCTCCAGCCGGCGCAGCGCCGCCGCGTCACCGAACACCAGGGAACCGAGCACCGAACGATCCACCGCGCCGCCGCGCACGGTGTCGGGAAACGCCTCGGCGATCGGCGCGACCGCCTCGCCCCCGGCCCTCATCATGTCGTGGACACTGGCGTCGGCATCGTGAACCGGGACACCGAGCTGGCGGAACATCTGCGCGGTCGTGCTCTTGCCCATGCCGATGGAACCGGTCAGGCCGAGGATTACGGTCATGTCGCGAGAACGCCGTGGGTCCGCAGGAAGTCGAGCAGCGGCAGCAGCGGCAGACCGAGAACGGTGAAATAATCGCCCTCGACGCCGGTGAACAGCTGCCCGCCGAGCCCTTCGAGCTGATAGGCGCCGACCGACAGGAACGCTTCCTCGCCGACCGTGTCGAGGTACCGGTCGATGAACGCCGGCGACAGCGGGCGCATGCGCATCGTGACACTGTCCATGGCGTGCCAGATCCGGCTGCCGCCGCGGGCCACGACTACGGCCGTCACCAGCCGATGGGTCCGTCCCGACAGGGCGGTCAGCGTCGCATGGGCGTGGTCGCGGTCGACGGGCTTCTCGAACCAGACCCCGCCGCAGTCGAGCATCTGGTCGGAACCGATGACCAGGGCCTCGGGATGGCGGCGCGAGATGGCCACCGCCTTCAGCTCCGCCAGCATGGAGGCGACGTCCTCGGTCGTGGCGTTCTCGGCCTTCAGGGAATCCCGCACCGATCCCTCGTCCACCCCCGGAACGTCGACCGTGAACGGCACACCGGCATCGCGGAGCATGCGTGCGCGAAACCGGCTTCCCGACGCCAGGACAACGGGGACCGATCCGGCGTTCGCGCCGAGCAGTGTCGGTTCATCCATGTCCGCTCTCCCGCGCCTCGAGATGCTGCAGCACCGCCGCCGACGTCTCCTCGATCGACCGTCGCGTCACGTCGATCACCGGCCATCCGTTGCGCACGAACATGCGCCGCGCCTCGGCCACTTCCTTGCGGACCTGTTCCAGAGCCACGTAATCGGTCTCCTCGCGCTGCTTGAGCATCAGCACCCGGTTCCGGCGGACCTGGATCAGACGGGCGGGGTCGGTCGTGAAGGCGACCACAAGCGGGCGTTTCAGGTTGAAGATCTCGTCGGGCGGCGGGACGTCGGGAACGATCGGAACGTTCGCCGTCTTGTAGCCCCGGTTGGCCAGATAGAGCGAGGTCGGCGTCTTCGAGGTACGGGACACGCCGACGATCACGATGTCCGCCTCCTCCAGGTCGTGGACCAGTTGGCCGTCGTCATGGGCAAGGGTGTAGTCCATCGCCTCGATGCGGTTGAAATAGGCTGCGTCCATCTCGTGCTGACGGCCGGGCCGCGGATGGGATTCCCGGCCCATGAACGCCGCGAGCGCCATGACGGTGGGATCGAGCACCGGCAGACAGGGCACCTCGACGCGCCGGCAGGCCTCCTCGAGACGCCGGCGCAGCTCCGTATCGACCAGGGTGAACAGCACCGGACCCGGGTTCGTCTCGATCCCGGCGATCACCTTGTCGAGATAGCTCGACGTGCGGACCAGGGACCACACGTGTTCCTTCGCCCGGACGTCCTCGAACTGCACCAGACAGGCGCGGGCGATCTGGTGATTGGTCTCGCCGGTGGCGTCGGACACGAGATGGAGATGCAGCAGGTCCGACGCGCTCATCCACCGGACTCCTGGGGAGAACTCGACCCGGCCTCTGGATAACCCGGCCCGATTACGATGCTGGCGAAATCGCTCAAGGATCACCTCGATTCACTGCCCGGCCCTATCAAGGACGGGATAACTCTATCGACCTCATCGGACACCGTCGTCGCGTCGTCGCTTGCAGACACTGTCCACGTTATCCCCGTCATTCAAGTCCGCAGATCGGCCCCGGTCGTGCGCGGGTCCGGAGCGGGTCTCGCGAATTTCCTCCCCAGGACGGCATCCGAAATCTCGATGACAATGGATCTGTGGACGGCCGGTGGAGCGAATTTGATCCCCGGCTTTCCACCCCCCAACCACTGCTCCCCCCTATATTTTAAAAAAGAGATTAGGGTAGAGAAGTTATCCCGAACCCGACGGAGCGCGACATGCCGGCCATCCCCCTGCTGGACACGCTGAACGGCCAGACCGGATCACCGCCACCGATCTGGCTGATGCGTCAGGCCGGCCGGTATCTGCCGGAGTACCGTCAGGTCCGCCAGAAAGCCGGCGGCTTCGTCGATCTGTGTCTCAACCCGGAGCTTGCCTGCGAGGTCACCCTGCAGCCAATCCGCCGCTTCGGCTTCGATGCGGCGATCCTGTTCTCGGACATCCTCATGGTGCCCTACGGCCTCGGCCGCCGGCTCGAGTTCCAGGAGGGACGCGGACCGGTGCTCGATCCGGTCGAGAGCGCGGCCGATCTCCCGGTCTTCGACGCCGAGGCGTTCCACGCTCGGATCGGCAACGTCTACGAGACGGTCTTGCGGCTTCGCGAGGCTCTGGCGCCGGAGGTGACGCTGATCGGGTTCGCCGGAAGCCCTTGGACAGTCGCCTCCTACATGGTCGAAGGCGGCAGCAGCAAGGACTTCGCCCGGCTCAAGACCCTGGCCTTCGCGCGCCCGGCGGAATTCCAGGCGCTGATCGATCTCCTGGTCGACGCCACGGTGGCGTATCTCGATCGCCAGGTCGCGGCCGGCGCCCAGGTGGTGAAGCTGTTCGACAGTTGGGCGGGGGCGGCACCGGAAACCGTGTTCCAGCGGGCTGTGGTCGCCCCGACGGCGGAGATCGTCCGGCGGCTCAAGGTGCTGCATCCGACGGTGAAGGTGATCGGGTTCGCCCGGGGTGCCGGCGCGATGACACGGGGCTACGGCTCGCAGACGGGGATCGACGCGCTGGCCCTGGACAGTTCGATTCCGCTGGCCATGGCATGCGCCCTTCAGGCCGACCGACCGGTTCAGGGCAACCTCGACCCGATGGCCCTCGTGGCGGGCGGCGACGCGCTTCTCGCCGAGACCGATCGGATCCTGGACGCTCTGTCCGGCGGACCGTTCATCTTCAACCTCGGTCATGGCATCGTTCCGCAGACGCCGCCGGAGCATGTGGCGGCGCTGGTCAACCGGATCCGGGGCTGAGGCGCGATGGACCTCTATCTGATCGTCAAATGGTTGCACGTGGTCAGCGTCATCTCCTGGATGGCCGGCCTGCTCTACCTGCCGCGGCTGTTCGTCTACCACGCCGGCGAGGCGCCGGGATCCGACACGTCCGAGACGTTCAAGGTGATGGAACGTCGGCTCTACAAGGCGATCATGAACCCCGCTATGATGGCCAGCTGGGTGTTCGGTCTGTGGATGCTGTGGCTGACGCCGGGATGGCTTGAAGACGGCTGGATGCACGCCAAATTGTTCCTCGTCATGGCGATGACGGCGATGCATCACGTGATGGGGCGCTGGCGGAAGGCATTCGCCGCCGACGCCAATTCCCATGGGGACCGCTACTATCGAATCGCCAACGAAGTTCCGACGGTCATCATGGTGGCGATTGTGTTCCTGGTGATCGCCAAACCGTTTTAGGATCCGCCGCCGGGTCATCGCCGTTGACACCGTCCGGTGTCTCGGGTATGGCCTATTCCGGTCGCTTGGCGCGACACTTTCTCCGGAACATTGCGTGTTTTGCAGACGGGCCCCGTTCGGACGGGCTTATGGGTAAGACGAAAGCCCTGTGCGTCGGCCGTGTTCCGGTCCCTTCCCCGAAGGCTATCCACAGCAGATGAATCTCCAAGAACTCAAAGCGAAAACCCCCGCCGATCTCCTTGCGTATGCCGAGGAGCTTGAAGTCGAGAACGCGAGCACCCTGCGCAAGCAGGACATGATGTTCGCGATCCTCAAGCAACTGGCGGACAACGACGTTCCGATCTCCGGCCAGGGTGTGCTCGAGATCCTGCCGGACGGCTTCGGCTTCCTGCGGGCGCCGGAATCGAACTATCTGCCGGGTCCGGACGACATCTACGTCTCTCCCAGCCAGGTGCGGCGCTTCGGCCTGCGCACCGGTGACACGGTGGAGGGCCAGATCCGCGCGCCGAAGGATGGCGAGCGATACTTCGCCCTGCTCAAGGTCAACCAGATCAATTTCGAGGATCCGGAGGCGGTTCGTCATCGGATCAACTTCGACAACCTCACCCCGCTGTTCCCGAACGAGAAGCTGAAGCTCGAGACCGAGTTCCGGCCGGAGAACAAGGATTTCACTTCGCGCGTGATCGATCTGATCGCGCCGCTCGGCAAGGGCCAGCGCGCGTTGATGGTGGCGCCGCCGCGCACCGGTAAGACGGTGATGCTGCAGAACGTCGCCCATGCCATCTCCGAGGGCAATCCCGAGGTCTACCTCATCGTGCTGCTGATCGACGAGCGGCCGGAGGAAGTGACCGACATGGTGCGCTCCGTGAAGGGCGAGGTGATCTCCTCGACCTTCGACGAGCCGGCCTCGCGCCACGTGCAGGTCACCGAGATGGTGATCGAGAAGGCCAAGCGCCTGGTCGAGCACAAGCGCGACGTCGTCATCCTGCTCGACTCCATCACCCGGCTGGCCCGCGCCTACAACACCGTGGTGCCGTCCTCGGGCAAGGTGTTGACCGGTGGTGTCGATGCCAACGCCCTGCAGCGTCCCAAGCGCTTCTTCGGTGCCGCCCGCAACATCGAGGAGGGCGGCTCGCTGACCATCATCGCCACCGCGCTGATCGATACCGGCTCGCGCATGGACGAGGTGATCTTCGAGGAGTTCAAGGGCACCGGCAACTCCGAGGTCATCCTCGACCGCAAGCTGTCCGACAAGCGCACCTTCCCGGCGATCGACATCACCAAGTCGGGAACCCGCAAGGAGGAACTGCTGGTCGATAAGCCGACGCTGTCGAAGATGTGGGTCCTGCGTCGCATCCTCATGCAGATGGGTACGGTCGACGGCATGGAGTTCCTGCTCGACAAGCTCAAGCACTCCAAGACCAATCAGGACTTCTTCGACCAGATGAATTCCTGACCGTTCAGGATGTCGAGAGCCTTTCCGGGACGGGCCGGCCTTCGGGTCGGCCCTTTCTCTTTCCGCCCCCATGCCTTGCCGCCCCCGGGTGTGCGTGATAGCTCACAGGCACATGGTTCAACCGCGTGCGGCCAGGCTCCAATGGATCAGGACATCTCGCAAGACGGTCGCCGATCCGAAACGCGTCCGCCGGTGCCGCGCATCTTCGGGCGCTGGATAGTGGGGACTCGCCGCTGGGGATCGTTGGGCACCGTCCCGACGAAGGACCCGAGGGACGTCGCTACATCGCGTGGCCACTACTCTCGCAAAGGACAGAAAAGCGCTAGAAATCAGTTGGTTGGTTCCGCGTTCCCGCGGTGGTCATACCCCGTTGATCCGGTGATCGCTTCTGTCGTCGCTACCCATATCGCTACCCCGCCGATGGGGCGCGTCGGGCGGGATGGGCGGCCGGCCCTCGCCGTCGGCGCCGCCTGAACCGGCCGATGGCGGATCCGCGCAAGCCTCGCAGACCGACATCGGAGGAGCTCGAACTGTTCGGCAAGGTGCTGCGCGACGCGGTCCCGATCGACAGCGACCGCCACGCCACGCACGCGGTCCCTCCGGAGGCGCCGCCCGAACCGCCACCGGAGCCGGTCAAGGCCGGGGACGACGCGCCCGATACCGGCCCAGCCCTGCCGAAACCTGCAGGACAGAGGCGCAAGCGGGCGGCGGCGCCAACCCCGGCGGTCCCCGATATCGTGCCCTCCGACCTGCAGGATCATGCCCATGGCGGCGCCCCGGGCATGGACCGCCGCCTGCAGCTCCGCCTCAAACGCGGCCAGCTTCCGATCGAGGGTCGCATCGACCTGCACGGGCTCAGCCGCGAGAAGGCGCATGTGGCCCTCAACGGTTTCCTCGCCCGTCAGGAGGCCCTGGACCGACGCTGCGTGCTGGTGATCACCGGCAAGGGGCGCCCTGACTGGCACCGCCCGGCCTGGGGCAGCGACGAGCGGGAGATCGGCGTGATCCGCCGGGCCCTGCCGGGCTGGCTGTCCGACTACCCCAATCGGGAACGGGTGCTGGCTTTCGCCCCCGCCCAGCCGCAGGACGGCGGTAAGGGGGCCTGGTATGTTCTGCTGCGCCGGCGCCGGGACAGGACGCGCGGAACGGGGTCGGGTCCGTGACCCCGCTCGGCGCGCGCCTGCGGGAACTGCGCGAGTCCCGGGGCCTGACCCTGGCCCAGATGGCGGAGGGTCTCGGGGTGTCCGCCGCCTACCTGTCGGCGGTCGAGCACGGCAAGAGGGCGCGGCCGCGCTCCGGCTTCCTCGAACTGGTCAACGCCTGCCTGGCGCTGGACTGGGAGGAGGCGGAGGAACTCCGCCGGCTCTCGGAAATATCGCGACCGCGTGTCCTGCTGGATACTGCGGGACTCAGCCCGAAAGCGACGGAACTCGCGAACCGGCTGGCGGAGCGGATCCGCGACCTGGACGACACCAGGATCGACACGTTGCTGGCCGAACTTCGCGACCCCTGACCGCGATCAGCTCTCCGGTGTGCGCGGTCGGAAGATCAGATGGCTGTTGCGGTCGGGGCGTCCCAGTACCGGCGCATTGACGAGCGCGTCCAGGCCCTCGGGGTCGAGCTCGGTCATGCCGCGGTCCTGCAGGTCGAAGACCCGCCAGCGGTCGGCCGGAAACAGGCTGGAGAACCCCTCGACCTCGGTGCCGAAATCGCCGACCGAATGGGCGTGGTATTCGACCAGGAACTCGGTCCGACCGGCGGCGATCAGCCGGCGGGCGCCGGCGAGGATCCGCAGTTCGAGACCCTCGGCGTCGATCTTGACCAGACGCGGGGGGTCGCCATCGGCGAACAGGGTGTCCAGGCGCATCACCGGCACGGCTTGGGCGTTGCGGTCCCGCAGGCTCGGCCGGTGCGCGTCGTGCACCGCCAGCTCGCGGTACAGCCGGGCGCCGAGCTGGGGATTGAAACGCGGCGCGGTGGTCATGCCGTCGCGGTCGCCCGCCGCCAGGTCGAGCACATGCGCCCGGCGCACGCCGTTGAGCGCCAGGTTGCGGTCGATGACCTGGGCCAGGGGCTTCTGGAACTCGATGGCCAGGACCGTGGCACCGGCAACGCCGGCGATGCAGCTCAGGTAGCCGGTATGGGCGCCGACATCGACGAACAGGTCGCCGGGGCCCAGTATGTGGCAGAGGTAGGCGACGACGCCGGGTTCGTGCGCCGTTCCGTCCGGCATGAGCTTGCTGAAGAACGCCCGGTTCAGCACGTCGTCCAGCCCGTAGAGCACCTCGCCGACCGGTGTGCGCAGCGTGTAGACCTCGCCTGGTTCCGGCCGGTAGCGGTCGCGCACCTTGTCGCCGGCGACCATCCGCGCGCCGAGCGCGACCATGGTCTCCGCGGTCTCGCGGTCCGCGCCGGCGACCGTGGCATAGCGCCGTCCCCAGTCGCCGATCACGTCGGGCGCGGCATCCCACAGGACGGCGGTCAGAATCCGCTGGATCGCCTGCGGATCGCCCGGCGCCTCGGCCAGCGGTCGCAGGAGTTCCGCCGGCAACCGGCGCGGCCGACGCGGTTCCCCGGCGTGCTTGGCGGTGTGCTTTCCGGCGTGCCTTGTGGCGGTCGAACCCCGGTCCGTCACAGGATGAACCGGCTCAAATCGGCGTCCTTGGCCAGTTCGCCGACGCGCTCGTGGACCATGGCCGCATCGACCGTCACCGACTGGCCGCCGCGGTCGGAGGCGGTGAAGCTCACGTCCTCGAGCAGCTTCTCCATCACCGTATGCAGCCGCCGCGCGCCCAGGTTCTCGACCGTGCGGTTGATCTCCACCGCCATGTCGGCCAGCGCGGCGACGGCGTCGTCGGTGAACTCGAGGGTGAGGTCCTCCGTGCCGAGAAGGGCCTTGTACTGGGTCACCAGACTGGCCTCGGGTTCGGTGAGGATCCGGCGGAAGTCGTCGCGGGTCAGCGCCTTCAGCTCGACCCGGATCGGCAACCGGCCCTGAAGTTCCGGAAGCAGGTCGGACGGTTTCGCCAGATGGAAGGCGCCGGAGGCGATGAACAGGATGAAATCGGTCTTCACCGGTCCGTGCTTGGTGGCGACCGTCGTGCCCTCGATCAGCGGCAGCAGGTCGCGCTGCACGCCCTCGCGGCTGACATCGCCGCTCCCGCGCTCGTCCGAGCGGGCGATCTTGTCGACCTCGTCGAGGAAGACGATGCCGTTCTGCTCGACCAGCTCGATGGCCTCGCGGGTGACGGTCTCCTCGTCCAGAAGCTTGTCCGCCTCCTCGCGCACCAGCACCTCGTAGCTTTCGGCGACCGACAGGCGCTTGCGCTTCTGCTGACCGCCGAAGGCCTTGCCGAGCATGTCGCCGAGGTTCATCACCCCCATCTGGGCGCCGGGCATCCCGGGGATGTCGAAGGCCGGCAGTCCGCCGGGCGCGCCGGAGCTGGTCACGTCGATCTCGATCTCGCGGCCGGCGAGCTCGCCCTCGCGCAGCATCTTGCGGAACTTCTGCCGGGTCTCGGCGCCGGCGCTGTCGCCGACCAGGGCGTCGATCACCCGCTCCTCAGCCTGCAGTTCCGCCTTGGCATGAACATCCTTGCGCATGCGCTCGCGGGTCATGGCGATCGCGCTCTCGACAAGGTCGCGCACGATCGACTCGACATCGCGGCCGACATAGCCGACCTCGGTGAACTTGGTCGCCTCGACCTTCAGGAAGGGAGCGTTGGCCAGCTTCGCCAGACGCCGGGCGATCTCGGTCTTGCCGACGCCGGTCGGACCGATCATCAGAATGTTCTTCGGCAGGATCTCCTCGCGCAGCGCCTCGTCAAGCTGGCGCCGGCGCCAGCGGTTGCGGAGCGCGATGGCGACGGCCCGCTTGGCGTCGTGCTGACCGATGATGAACCGGTCGAGTTCGGAGACGATCTCGCGGGGGGAGAAATCGGTCATAGGCTTTCGACCACCACATTGTCGTTGGTGTAGATGCAGATATCGGCGGCGATCGCCATGGCCCGGCGGGCGATGGCCTCGGCGTCCATGTCGTCGCGGTCGGCCAGGGCCCGCGCCGCGGCCAGGGCGAAGGAGCCGCCGGAACCGATGCCGATCAGCCCGTCCTCGGGCTCCAGCACATCGCCGGTACCGGTCAGCACGAGGGAAACGTCGGCGTCGACCACCGCCATCATCGCCTCGAGCCGGCGCAGGTACCGGTCGGTCCGCCAATCCTTGGCGAGCTCGACGCAGGCGCGGGTGAGCTGGCCCGGATGCTGCTCCAGCTTGGCCTCGAGGCGCTCGAAGAGGGTGAACGCGTCCGCCGTGGCGCCGGCGAAACCGGCGATCACGGATCCGCCGGACAGCCGGCGTACCTTGCGCGCGGTCGCCTTCATCACCGTGTTGCCGAAGGTCACCTGGCCGTCGCCGGCGACGACCACGCGATCACCCTTGCGCACGGCCAGGATGGTCGTGCCGTGCCACTGGGTCGGATCGTCCGTCATGCATGTCCGCCTTGGTTCGATGGTGCGGGGAATGTAATGTCCCGCGCGTCCGCTTCAAGCAAGGCCTCACCGACGCGAAGGGTCCCCGATCATGTATTTCGCCGCGGCACCCGACGGCAGGCGCTGGCCCCTGGTCGAGCGCGGTCTTGCCGACGCCCCGACCCTGGAAACGCTGGACGCCTGTTTTCGCGAGGCCTTCGAGGTCGGACAGGAGTTCGAGGGGCTGCACAACTCCGTCAGCCTCGGTCACGCGATCCGCGAGGGTCGCCGGGAGATCGCCGACCGGGCGATCGCCGCAGTGCTGGCCGCGCCGGCCGGCGAGCGTTTGCGCTGGATTCTGGGGAACGACCTCGTCTTTCTGATCAACAACTGCTCGCTGCGGTATCACGAGCCGGAGAACGACGAGAGCCGGCTGCGGTATCATTTCGATGCCGATTTCATCGGGAGCCAGCATCTCGCGATCAATCTCTGGGTTCCGCTCGACCCGGTCGGCGAGACCAGTCCCGGACTGACCTTCCTGAACCCGGACGCCGATGGTCGGCTGCTGATCCAGGCCTGGCACCAGCGCATCAGCGAGACGGCCGATCCGAGCCGACCGCAGATCAAGATCCGGTTCCGGGAGGACTTCATTCTCAGCGCGATCGAGGGGCAGGTCGACCAGCCGTTCGTCACCCCGGTCCTGGCGCGCGGAGACGCGCTGCTGTTCAACCAGTTCGTCCTGCACGCGACGCAGGAGATGGCACCGCCGCACGCCATGCGGCGCTCGATCGAGTTCCGGGTCGCGGCCGCCGGTGCGATCCCGAACTTCTACCGCAATCACGGCCGGCCCGAGGAGCACTGGTCGTGGCGCGAGGGAACCTGGTCGCGGGGCGATTGAACCCGGGCCGCGGAGCGACTGGACTTGGGCCGCGGCGCTGGGTTCGACCGAAAGACGCGGGATTGTACATCCCGGCATGCACGTTAAGCTTGCCGGTATTCGCCCGCCTCGGAAGGACAGCGGCCCGTGCACTTCGCCAAGACGCCGGACAACAGACCCTGGCCGCTGGTCGAGCGTAGTCTGTTCGAGGCCGAAACGATCTCTGTGTTGTCAGGCTGCTTCGACGCCGCATTCGCCGGCGGTCTCGAGAAAGAGGGCGGGCACAACTCGGTCAGCTTCGGCCATGTGGTGCGGACGGGAAACCGGGCGGTCACCGACCGTGCCATATCGAGCGTCCTCGCGGATGGTGGCGGGCCCAGGCTTCGGTGGCTGCTCGGCGACCGGTTGGCGTTTCTGGTCGACAACTGCTCCCTGAGGTATCAGGAGCAGGCCAACGCGGAGAGCCGGCTCGGCTTTCATTTCGATGCCGATTTCATCGGAATGGCCCAGTTCAGTGTCAATCTCTGGGTTCCGCTCGACCCCGTCGGAGAGAGCGCGCCGGGCCTGACCTTCCTCAACCCGCAGGTCGACGGAACCCCGCTGCTGAACGACTGGCGGAACATGGTGAAGTCATCGGCCGACCCGCGCCGGCCGCTGATCCGCGGTCGGTTCACCGCCGATTATGTCACCCGGATCGCGCACGCGCAGGGCCGGCAGCCGTTCCTCACGCCCGTCCTCCAGCCGGGAGACCCGCTGATGTTCAACCAATTCGTCCTGCATGCGACGCAGGTGATGGAAGGCGCCCACGCCCTGCGAAGATCGCTGGAGTTCCGGGTGGCGGCCGCCGGCGCCATTCCAAGCTTCTACGCGGCGCGTGGATCGCCGGTGCAACACTGGTCGTGGGAGAATGGCCACTGGACGGCCGACGACTGACCAGCGGACCGCTTCCCCTGATCGATTTGTCGCCTGCGGTTGCCGTCAGCCTGAACCGCGCCAAAGAAATCCGTGCCGGAGAGATCCGTGCCGGAGAGATCCGTGCCGGAGAGATCCGCGCCGGAGAGATCCGCGCCGGAGACTGGCACCGTCGCGGGCTTCCTGCTAAACACCGCCGTTCGCTGGGGAGACAGGCCCAAGGAGAGGGTGCATGGCCCGCACGGCGCGCGTCGAGCGCAATACCAACGAGACCCGAGTCACCGCTGCCGTCGATCTCGACGGGTCCGGTACCTACGAGGTGGCCACCGGGATCGGCTTTCTCGACCACATGCTCGAGCAGCTCTCGCGCCATTCCCTGATCGACCTGACGGTGAACGCCGAGGGCGACCTGCATATCGACGACCACCACACCGCCGAGGACAGCGGCTACGCCATTGGTTCGGCCGTGGCCCAGGCGCTGGGCGAGCGGCGCGGCATCACCCGCTACGGCGCCTGCCTGCTGCCGATGGACGAGGCGCTGACCCGGGTGGCGATCGATCTCTCCGGCCGGCCCTATCTGTCCTGGGGCGTGGACTTTCCGACCCAGAAGATCGGGACGTTCGACACCGAACTGTTCAAGGAATGGTTCCGGGCCTTCGCCCAGGCCTCCGGCGCCACGCTGCATGTCGACAGCCTGAAGGGCGAGAACAGCCACCACATCGCCGAGACCTGCTTCAAGGGTCTCGCCCGTGCCCTCAGGGCGGCGGTCGAGATCGACCCGCGCAAGGCCGACGCCGTGCCGTCGACCAAGGGCGCGCTGCGGAGCGACTGAGGCGGATATGCAGACCATCGCGATCATCGACTACGGATCGGGGAACCTGCGTTCGGCGGCCAAGGCCTTCGAGCGGGCGGCCCGGGAGGCGGGGGCCGATGCGGAAATCCGCGTCACCGCCGACCACGACACCATCGCACGCGCCGACCGGCTGGTGCTGCCGGGTGTCGGCGCCTTCGCCGACTGCCGGGCGGGGGTCGACCGGGTCGACGGGCTGCGCGAGACCCTGGAACAGCGGGCGATCCGGGACGCGGTGCCGTTTCTCGGCATCTGCGTCGGCATGCAGCTCATGGCCAAGGCCGGCTACGAGCACGTGACGACCGAGGGGTTCGGCTGGATCGCGGGTGAGGTCCACCGGATCGAACCGGAGGACGAGGCCGACGGCCGCCCGCGCAAGATTCCGCACATGGGCTGGAACGCCCTGACGGTCGGCGATCGCGACCATCCGGTGCTGGCCGGCCTGTCGGACGGCGATCACGCCTACTTCGTCCACTCCTACGCCATGCGGATGGACCGCCCGGCCGAGCGGCTGGCCACCGTCGACTACGGCGGCGAGATCTGCGCCGTCGTCGGCCGCGACACGATGATCGGCACCCAGTTCCACCCCGAGAAGAGCCAGGCGACCGGCCTGCGGCTCATCGCCAATTTCATCGGATGGAGACCATGAGCGGTGATCAACCGCGGTTCGCGCCGCAGCCCGCGACCGCCGTCGAGCGGGTCACGGCGCTGTCGCCCGGCGACCTGAACGACCTGTGCGACGCCGCCGAGGCGGCGATCATCGATGGCGGCGGTTTCGGCTGGCTGACCCCGCCGCCGCGCGAGACGCTGGAAGCGTACTGGCGCGGGACCCTGCTGATTCCCGAGCGCGACCTGTTCGTCGGCCGGCTCGACGGGGTGATCGCCGGATCGTCGCAGCTGCATCGGCCGCCGCGCAACAACGAGGCCCAGAGCTTCGCCTGTCAGTTCACCACGTCCTTCGTGGCCCCCTGGGCCCGGGGCCACGGCCTCGCCCGCGACCTGACCCAGATCGCCGAGGACCATGCCCGGAAACTCGGCTTCGAGGTCCTGAATCTGGACGTGCGCGAGACCCAGCGGGCGGCGATCCGGTTGTATGAGGTGCTCGGCTTCCAGAAGTTCGGCGAGCATCCGTGTTACGCTCGGACCCGCGACGGCTACGTGCGCGGCCTCTACTACTTCAAGCACCTCACCGTCGGTGGGGGGGAGCGCGGCGCGTCGTGATTCTGTATCCCGCGATCGACCTGAAGGGCGGCGCCTGCGTGCGCCTGCTGCGCGGCGAGATGGACGCCGCCACGGTCTACAACCCCGATCCGGCCGGCCAGGCCCGGGCGTTTCAGGACTCGGGCTGCGCCTGGATCCACGTCGTCGATCTCGACGGCGCCTTTGCCGGCGCCGCGGTGAACGGCGACGCCGTGCGGTCGATCCTGGAGACGGTCGACGTGCCGGTCCAGCTCGGCGGCGGGATCCGCGACCGGGCGATGATCGACGCCTGGCTGGAAGCAGGGATCAGCCGGGTCATCCTCGGCACCGTCGCGCTCCGCGACCCGGACCTGGTGATCGCCGCCTGCCGCGACCATCCGGGGCGCGTGGCCGTCGGCATCGATGCCCGCGACGGGCGGGTGGCGGTTCAGGGCTGGGCCGAGACCTCGGAAATCGCCGCCCGCGACCTGGCGCTGAAGTTCGAGGACGCCGGCGTCGCCGCTATCATCTTCACCGATATCGACCGGGACGGCGCGCTCCAGGGACCGAACCTGGAGGCGACCGGGGCGCTGGCCCGCAGCCTGTCGACTCCGGTCATCGCCTCGGGCGGCGTATCGTCGCTCGACGACCTGCGGGCGATCGCCGGGCTGGCGGGTGACGGGGTCGCCGGCGCCATCGTCGGGCGGGCGCTCTACGACGGACGGGTCGACGTTGCCGGCGCGGTCCGGGCGCTCGCAGGGGAGGTTGCCTGATGCTGAAGGTCAGGGTCATCCCCTGCCTCGACGTCAAGGACGGCCGCGTGGTCAAGGGCGTCAACTTCGTCGACCTTGTCGATGCCGGCGATCCGGTCGAGCAGGCCAGACTCTACGATGCCGAGGGAGCGGACGAGCTCTGCTTCCTCGACATCACCGCAAGTCATGAGGACCGGGACACCATCTTCGACGTGGTCTCCCGCACCGCCGAGCAGTGCTTCATGCCGCTCACGGTTGGCGGCGGCGTGCGCACCGTGGAGGATATCCGCAAGCTCCTGCTGGCGGGCGCCGACAAGGTGTCGATCAACACCGCCGCGGTGACCAACCCGGAGTTCGTACGCGAGGCCGCCCTCAAGTTCGGCAGCCAGTGCATCACCGTCGCCGTCGATGCCAAGGCCGTCGGCCCCGAGTCGTTCGAGGTGTTCACCCATGGCGGCCGCAAACCCACGGGGCTCGACGCCGTCGCGTGGGCGCAGCGGATGGCGGCGTACGGCGCCGGCGAGATCCTGCTGACCTCGATGGACCGCGACGGCACCAAGCAGGGGTTCGACATCCCGCTGACCCGGGCGATCTCGGACGCCGTGCCGGTGCCGGTGATCGCCTCGGGCGGGGTCGGCACGCTGGACCACATGGTCGAGGGCGTGCGGGACGGCCACGCCAGCGCGGTGCTGGCGGCGTCCATTTTCCATTTCGGCACCTACCGGATCGGCGAGGCCAAGGCCGCCATGGCGGCCGCCGGACTGCCCATGCGCCTGGAGGGCTGAGGCCGTGAGAGACCATGTCCTCGACCGCCTCGCGGCCACCATCGCGGCCCGGCGCGACGGCGACCCGGAACAGAGCTACACCGCCCGTCTGCTGGCCAAGGGGCCGGTCAAGTCCGCCCAGAAGGTCGGCGAGGAGGCGGTCGAGGTGGCGATCGAGGCGGCCCGCGGCGACAACGAGGCGCTTGTCTCAGAGAGCGCCGATCTGTTGTATCACCTTCTGGTGCTGTGGACGGCCGCTGGGGTGACGCCGCAGGCGGTCTGGGACCGGCTGGCGGCGCGCGAGGGCACCTCCGGACTGGCGGAGAAGGCGGCGCGTGATCCTGCCGGTGTTTCTACCGGAGTTTCAGCCGATGTTTCAGGGGGCGCCGGGCGCAAGGGAGACGCGGAATGAGCTACGATCCGAACAACATCTTCGCCAGGATCCTGCGCGGCGAGATTCCGAACAACACGGTCTACGAGGACGAGCACGTGCTCGCCTTCCACGACATCAACCCGCAGACGCCGACCCATGTCCTGGTGATCCCCAAGGGCGCCTACGTCTCCTTCGCCGACTTCTCCGAGACGGCAAGCGCGGAGGAGATCGCCGCCTTCGTCCGTGCCGCCGGCAAGATCGCCCGCGACCTGGGGATCGAGGCGGACGGCTACCGGGTGCTGTCGAACTGCGGCGCCAACGCCCATCAGGAAGTTCCGCATTTCCACCTGCATATCTTCGGTGGCCAGAACCTCGGCCGGATGATCAAGCCGGTGTCGTGAACGCGCCGGCGACAGGTGTCGTTTGAATTTCGTTCCGCAATTCGTGAGTGGTAATCACGTTAAATTCGTAAACAACTGCGGATTTTGACAAGCCGGACGAAAACCCCCATATTGCTCAAGGCGTTGGGGCGCGTCAGGTCGAGGGGGGCGGCAGAACCTTCCCGTAAATTCCGTCTTTCTGCGCGAGACACTGGGCGGAGTCTCGCGGCCTTTGCGGGGTTCGCATGCAGCGAGCACAAGATCTCGATTGGGACCTGGCTGAATCGGTCCGGAAGCACGCTCTGTTCCTGAAGCAGTACGCGGGCGGAGTGCAGGCCGATTTCCGGATGAAGACCCTGCGCGGCGCGATGCTCGCCGGCACGGATCTGCGCCAGGGCCTGTTCCACGGCACCGACCTGCGTGGCGCAAGCTTCGCCGGCTCCAACCTCCAGGGCACCCAGTTCTCCACCGCCAGGCTGGAGCAGTGCGATTTCGCCGGAGCCAAGCTCATCAGCGCGAACATGCGCGGCGCGAACCTGAAGGGCGCCAAGCTGATGGCGGCCGACCTGACGGACGCCGACCTGCGTCCCGCCAAGATCCAGGACCTGAACCGCAACATCGAGCAGAACGCCGATCTGACCAAGGCCGACATTTCCGATGCCAAGGTCGTGCGCACCAACCTCTCCGGGGCGAACATGGCCGGCGTGGTCGCCGTCAACACCGCCTTCCAGAGCGCGGTGATGCGCAACGTCAACCTGAACAAGGCAGACCTGTCGAAGAGCTCGTTCAAGGGGTCGGACCTGCGCGGCTCGAACCTGCGGGGGGTCAATTTCGCCGACTCCACCCTGACCGATACCGATCTCACCGGCTCCGACCTGCGGTCGTGCAACCTGGACGGTGCCGACATGGCGGGCGCCGACCTCACCGACTGCAAGATCGCCACCGGGCTGGAGACTATGGCACCGGACGTGCAGCAGAAGGTGGTGCAGCACTTCCTGTGGATCAGCTCCGGCGGCAAGAAGGGCGAGCGGGCCTCGTTCAAGGGCCAGGATCTGTCGGGCATGGACTTTTCCGGCGCCGATCTGTCGGCCGCCGATTTCGAGGGCGCCAACCTGTCCGGCGCGAACGTGAAGCAGTGTTCGTTCCGCTTCGCCGTGCTGACAGGCGCGAACCTGGAACGGGCGGAGCTGACCGGTGCCGACCTGCGGGGAGCCTCGCTCAAGGGCGCCACCCTGGACGGGTCGACGCTGACCCGGGCCAAACTGGCGCCGATGCAGATCCTCAAGCCGTCGACGCTTGAGGTCATCCGCGAGTGGCCAGCCGACCTTTCGGGCGCGACACTGGCCGGTGCCGTCGCCCAGCGCGCCGATTTCAGCGGCACCATCCTGGACGGGACCCAGTTCCACCATGCCGACCTGACCGGCGCGAACCTCGCCGGGGCGACGGTCGACAAGGCGGACTTCGACAACGCGGTCGGGGTGACGCCGGAGATGATGGGCGCCACCGGTTAGGGCGCGATCGGGTCAGACCGACGCGATCTGACCCGTGAATCGCCCTCAAAGCCGTTAAAGATAGAGCAGGTTCACACGATCGGATGTCCCCGTTCGATCGTGGTCTGATCTGGACCGCCCCGCCAGACCCCGCCCTGCCAGACCCCGCCCTGCCAGACTCCGCCCCACCAGATCCGCTTCGTTCAAAACCGTCGCCCCGCCTTCCATAGGCCTCGTGGCACATAACCGGGTGTGCCGTCGCGAGGGAGGAGCGGGGATGGCGGCGCGGGTGACGACGGTGGCCTTTCGCGGAATCGAGACGGTGGAGGTCGACGTGCAGGTGCATGTCGGCGGTGGCGGCTGGCCGGGGGTCGCGCTTGTCGGTCTTGCCGACAAGGCGGTGACGGAATCCCGCGAACGGGTGGTCGCCGCCCTGCACGCCCTGGGCCTGGCCCTGCCCCACAAGCGGATCACCGTGAACCTGGCGCCGGCCGACCTGCCGAAGGAGGGCGGGCATTTCGACCTGCCGGTGGCGCTCGGCATTCTGGTGGCGATGGGGGCGCTGTCGGTCGAGGACGTGGCCGACCGCATCGTGCTCGGCGAGCTGGCGCTGGACGGCCGGATCTCGCCGGTGGCCGGCGTGCTGCCGGCGGCGGTGGCGGCGTCGGGCAGCGGTCGGCGCGGCGTGATCTGTCCGGCGGCTTGCGGATCGGAGGCGCGCTGGGCCGACGGCATCGAGGTGGTCGCCGCCCCGGACCTGCTCTCCCTGCTGAACCACCTGCGTGGCGTCCAGGTCCTGCCGCCGGCCGCCGAGGGCGTGGTCGAGGCCGAGCCGCGCTACCCCGACCTGCGCGACGTGAAGGGGCAGGAGACGGCGAAACGGGCGCTGGAAGTGGTGGCGGCGGGAAGCCACAACCTGCTCATGGTCGGCCCGCCGGGGGCCGGCAAGTCGATGATGGCCGCGCGCCTTCCCGGCCTGCTGCCGCCGCTCACTCCGGCGGAAGCGCTTGAGGTCTCCATGATCCGCTCGGTCGCCGGGGTCCTGAAGGAGGGGCGGATCGAGCGCGGGCGGCCGTTCCGCGATCCGCATCATTCCAGCTCCGCCCCGGCGCTGATCGGCGGCGGCATCCGCGCCAGGCCGGGGGAGGTGTCCCTGGCGCACCGTGGCGTGCTGTTTCTGGACGAACTCGCCGAGTTCCCCGGTATTAGGTAGCAAATGCACCTAGCTCGGAGACTGGTTCTCACCCTCATTGCTGGGATGCTGTTCGCTGCGCTAGCGGGTGGGGAGGCGAGGGCGTCGTCAGCATTCGTCGTTGTGCCTGTTGGGGAACTCAAACGGGACATCGGTAACAGCGTTCTTGGCTGCTTCGACATGCCCCCCCTTCAGGTTGAAGGACCAGCAAGCGCGAGTTCGATGTTTGTCTCCGAAGACATCTTCGTAGGTCATGACGCAAAACACGTAGACCCGTTCTTGGATCAGCGCCATGCGGTGAGCGTCCCCCACGCCGTCAAAGTCCGCGAAGATAGCTTGGGTGGAAAAGCTAGCTCCAGAGGAGATCGTGTTCTTTGCTTCACGAAAATCCGGTTCTGGCAGTTTCTCTCCGTCGGGCAGCGGATAAGGGAAGGCTTCGGACACCGCCGAAAATCGGCAGTTTTTGGCAGGCGTTTGACCCTTATTGGACTGAACGACGTAGAGCAGCAGGCGTTGGTTTGGCATATCGAAGAGCACACCGCCTGGAGCCAAGGAAATGTAGGCTCGAAGTTCAGTCTTAGCGTTGTTGCTGGTGATTCGGTTGGCTTCGACGGCGGCATTCGTCGCCCTAACGGTGAGGAAAATCACGACCGCCAACGCCGCGATTTCCAGTATCGTCAGGCGGACTTGATACTTAGTCCACTGAGCCTGGGTTTTGGCCGCTTCGGCCATTTGCCGTTGCTCGCAGAGATCGGCCTCATCAGTGTTCTTGGGGTTCTCGCATTCTGGCCGATAGCCGCTGCTCTCACTCCGGGGCGCGTCGCCCGTAACCGGGTTGAGCGCCAAAAGCGTATAGCCTTGGTTTGCTTCGGGCTGATGATGTTCGTTGTTAGCTTGGCGGTTATCGGTCTCTTGGGCTAGGACACCCGTCGTTAGGCATCCCCCAAGTGCAATGATGAGCAACCAATAGCGACCAGACATTGCAGCATGAAAGCAGCGGTGAATTTTCCGCGCGATAGTTTATTGCGGATGTTCACCTCTTTTTCGGCAACGCCGATCTCGGCCAGTCGCTCAACCAGGCCTGCGTAAGTTACGCCACGGCGCTTAAGTTCTGCCTTCAGGAGGTTGGCGGCTCGGGATTCCCAATCGGTTTTCTCGACCATCGTATCGCCTACAGTGAAAAAAGTACTGTAGACGTTACATATGCCCTTGAACCCGATACGTCAACGTACCATATCCGTTACATAGGTAACGGAGACAGTACGAAATGGCCCAACACTTCCTTCTCAGCGCGAAAGCCCGGACCCTCTCGGTGGTCCAGGTGGCGCGTATGTCGGAAGACGAGGCGCGTGCACTGTTCCGTGCCATCCGTTGGGCCGACACTGACGGCGAGCCGGTTTGCCCGCGCTGCGGCTGCTTTGCGGTCAACGAGTACAAGTCCCGCCCGATCTTCAAGTGCAAGGGCTGCGGCCATCAGTTCTCGATCACCTCGGGCACGATCTTTGCCAGCCGGAAACTGCCGGTGCGCGATATCCTGTTGGCGATCGCTCTGTTCGTGAACGGCGCCAAGGGCATGTCCGCTCTGCAAATGAGCCGGAACTTGGACGTTCAGTACAAGTCGGCCTACGTGCTGCTGCACAAGATCCGCGAAGTGATGGCCGCTGAGACCGCCGACGCCACGCTGTCTGGCGAGGTCGAGGTTGATGGTGCCTACTTCGGTGGTCACGTCCGTCCGGAGAACCGCAAGGAAGACCGCAAGGACCGTCGTCTGAAAGAGAACCAGACCGGCAAGCGCCGTGTCGTCGTCGTCATGCGCGAGCGTGGCGGGCGGACCCTGCCGTTCGTGTTCCGCAGCGAAGACCAGTCAGTCGGCACCATCCGCGCCCGTGTCGCCAGCGGGACCACCGTCTACGCTGACGAGGCGTCGGGCTGGGATGAACTGCACGCCGCTTACGAGACCAAGCGCATCAACCACAGCATCGCCTTCGAAGACGACGGCGCCTGCACCAATCAGGCGGAAAGCTACTTCTCCCGCCTGCGCCGTGCCGAGTGGGGCCAGCACCACCACATCAGCGGGCGCCACCTGCACGCCTACGCCGCCGAAATGGCGTGGCGCGAGGATCATCGCCGCGTGCCGAACGGCACGCTGTTCACCGCCGTTGTGGACGCCGCGCTGAACGCCCCGGTTTCGCGGCAGTGGAAGGGGTATTGGCAGCGGTAATCGCTCGACTCGCCAAAACCTGCCGATTCGCCACGCACATTAAAATGTTGACGCTTGCGATATGATCACTAATTTAAAGCCATGACACCCCATCAGTCTCCGCCCGGTAGACGGGTTAAACGGATGGCTGATTATTAAGACCCCAGGGACGCCTATGGCGTCCCTGTATTCTTTGAAGGGGGGCACAAAATGGCCCAAGCGCCGCAAGTCTCTCAGCCAAGTGCGCCAAAAATTCGGTTGTTTGTCGATTTTTGGAACTATGAGCTTGCCATGAAGCGATCCGCCTCAGGCTTTCAGACAGACTGGAAAAAGATCGGGCCGCATCTAGCAAGCGTGGCAGCGCAAATGATTGGAGCATCTGGGCAGATTAATTACCAGGGTATGAATGTTTATGGTTCTTACAACACAAAAACAGGAAACGACCAGCCATTGAAAAAATGGGCAACGACAGTTTTAGACACATTCCCAGGCGTTCATGTGACATTTATTGAGCGGCAAAAGAAAAAAAGCCCACCTTCTTGCCCTGCCTGCCATGACGCTGTCGAAAACTGTCCGTCTTGTGGAGTCGATATGCGCGGCACTGAAGAAAAAGGTGTCGACACTCGGATGGTCACAGACATGATGAGTCTAGCCTGGGCCAATAATTATGATGTAGCTGTATTACTATCTTCCGATAAAGATTTTGTGCCAGTCGCAGAGTTTTTGCAGACGCGTGGCATCAAAGTTATTCACGGTGCATTTCCACCAAATGGTGCTGTTTTAAGTCAAAAGTGCTGGGCGAGCATAGATGTTCCGGGAGAGCGGAGTAATTTCCAACGCTAATTTAGGCTTTCTCCACCTAATCGCTGTCCAAGCCAACGCCTGACCGCATCGAGCGCCTACCCCGCCACCCACTGCTTATACGTCCCCTCGCTGGGAACCTCGCGGGCTAGCCCCTTCTCGACCAGCCGATACAGGCACGCGCCGACGCGCTTGCGGATCAGCGAGACAGCGCGTGCGTCGTTCGGGTCCAGCCCACGGCCCTTGACCACCTCGACCGCCATCTCCAGCGTCGTCAGCGGCTCCGAGGCGTTCCGGAGTGCTCCGAGTACAAACCGCTGCATCTCGCCCCTGTAGGCGCCGTGGCGGGCTGGGAACTGCTTGGGCTTGGTCAGCGATACGTCGAGGTCCGGGGCGAACATGTGGATGCAGTGGTCTACGTGGTCCAGGTCGATGACCAGGTCGTTCAATTGCTGCTGTAGGTGCTCGATCCGGCCGGATATCTCGCGGCGCTTCTCGATCAGTCCCGCGACTGTGTTGGGTCTGTCTGACATGCCCCAAGGATACGAAACCGGCGGGACTCTGCCGATATGGGGCTAGGTGCATTTGCTACCTAATACCGGAGTTCCCGCGTCCGGTCCTCGACGCGCTGCGCCAGCCGATCGAGACCGGCCAGGCGGTCATCGCGCGGGCCAACCATCACGTCACCTATCCGGCCCGCTTCCAGATGGTGGCGGCGATGAATCCCTGCCGCTGCGGCCATATGGCCGATCCCGCCCGCGCCTGTTCCCGCGCGCCGCGCTGCGGCGCCGACTACCAGAATCGGCTCTCCGGCCCGCTACTCGACCGTTTTGATCTGGCAATAGAGGTGCAGGCGGTCTCGGCGGCGGACCTGTCGCTGCCGCCGCCGGCCGAGGGCAGCGCCGAGGTCGCCGCCCGGGTCGCCGCCGCCAGGGCCCTGCAGACCGAGCGGTACCGGACGCTGGATCCGACCGGCGCGGTGCGCACCAACGCCGATGCCGATGGCGAGCTGCTGACCGCCGTCGCCGAACCGGACGAGCCGGGTCGCGCCCTGATGCGCCGGGCGGCGGAGAAGCTGCAGCTCTCCGCCCGCGGCTACCACCGCGTCCTCAAGGTCGCCCGCACCCTGGCCGATCTCGACCGGGCCGAGACGGTGGGACGGGTGCACGTGGCCGAGGCGCTAGCCTATCGGGGGAATGGGGGTGGGTGAGCCGCACGTATGTTTTCCATCCCGGATCCAAAAGCTGGCGGACCTTGCAGGCACGATGCTGTATACAGCAGTGTCGCGATCTGGAAGAGAACAGTAGCAATGCAGCTATTTCGCGCTTGCCCGTTGACGTCGCCTATACCGCGAATTACGTTGACGCATACAGCGAATCGGCACCAAACCTAGGATCTTAGGTAACCCAACATTAATTGTTGTACCCTAGAATCCCTTGAGCACAAGATATTGCGTCTTGGCACGCTCAACAGGGAGGTTCCGATGTCGTCCCAAGCGACGCGGAAAAGCAGGACCAGGGCCATGTTATCCAATTTGTCGACGAGGTCTAGCGAGTCCGACGATGTTGAAGCGACGGATGCTACAGCCATCTCTCGACCGGAGCGCCGGCATTCTTGGATGGTCAGCGGTGTCACTCTGAGCGGCAAAGCTGTTCGTCACATCGACGAGCAAACTCGTTCTGCTGCTAAGCAAGCTGCAAAAAGAAAACTTCGGGAAATGGTCCGTCGCCGCGAAGCAGGTTGACGAAAGTTTCGTGCACGAGTAAATGCCAATTATGGCTCAATCTGACCGTGCACAAAGCCAAGAGGAACCTAGCGCAAATAGCGTGCCTGGCGTGCCCGGGCACGTGACGGATTTAGTGAATCGAGGCTTCCAGCGGATCGTCACTGATCCAGAAGATATAGAACAGCTAGTAGCCTATGGACTTTATAAAGCGGCTAAACACAAATGGGCTATTAACCAAAGCCCAAAGAAGGCTGAAGCAGATAACTATTATAAAAACGAACTTGCTAGCGAAGAAAAAATCGACTTGTACATGCAGCAAGCCAATCAAATGGTTTTAGCATATACTGACGAGCTAATTCGACGTGATATAAAGGAAATTATTACCGATTATCTTGAAGAAGAACATCTAGAAGATATCAAATCAGATTTAAGACAGGTGAAGACAAACTCTTCTCTGTTATGGAATGGCGCTGTTTCTTTAGGCACAAATATAGTTGCTTGGGCTTTAATTGTCGTACTTACTCTGATCATACTTGCGGGAATGGAGAACGGTATCAGCGTTCTCCCGACAGCCGCTAGTCAGAATGGCCAAGAACAAGTACCTGCCCCAGCAAAAGAATAATAAGCCCCACTAGCTTATACCCTACAACCGCCCCTCGATCGCGTCCCACAGCATCGCCGGCACGTCGATACCGTCGAACCGGCTCAGTTCCTGGATGCCGGTGGGGGAGGTGACGTTGATCTCGGTGAGGTAGTTGCCGATCACGTCGATGCCGACGAAGATCTGGCCGCGCTTCTTCAGCTCCGGGCCGATGATCTCGCAGATCTCGTGGTCGCGCCTGGTCATCTCGCATTTCACCGCGCGGCCGCCGACATGCATGTTGGAGCGGGCCTCGCCCTCGGCCGGGATGCGGTTGATGGCGCCCACGCCCTTGCCGTCGACCAGGATCACCCGCTTGTCGCCCTGGCGGACCTCCGGCAGGTAGGTCTGCACGATGATCGGCTCGCGGAACATCTGGGTGAACAGTTCCAGCAGCGAGTTCAGGTTCTCGTCGCCCGGCTTGATGTGGAACACGCCGGCGCCGCCGTTGCCGAACAGCGGCTTGACGATGATGTCCTTGTGCTCGTCGCGGAACGCCTTGATCTCGTCCGGGTCGCTGGTGATCAGGGTCGGCGGCATCACCCCGTCGAAATGCGTGACGAACAGCTTCTCCGGGGCGTTGCGCACCTCGGCCGGGTCGTTCACCACCAGGGTCTTGGGGTGGATGTGCTCGAGCACGTGGGTCGCGGTGATGTAGGACATGTCGAAGGGCGGGTCCTGGCGCATCAGCACCACGTCGACATCGGCCAGGTCCAGCGCCGCGCGTTCGCCGAGCGTGAAGTGGTCGCCCTTGACCCGGCGCACGTCCAGTTCGGCCGCGCGGGCGGTGACCTTGCGGTCGCGGAAGCTCAGGTGTTTCGGCAGATAATGATAGAGCTTGTGGCCCCGCTTTCTGGCTTCCAGCGCCAACGCGAAGGTGCTGTCGGCGTTGATGTCGACCGGCTCGATCGGGTCCATCTGGATCGCGACCTCAAGGGCCATGGCTCGCTCCCTGTCCGCATTCGTCGTTGCAGGCGTTCGCGCGGAACGCCCGTCCGGGGCGACAATCGGCCGGCCCGGCGGTCAGTTCAAGCGGCTTTCGATGGATGCGAGGAACCGCTCCATCTCCGCCCGGTCGTCAATCGCCCCGTATCCGGCGTCCAGATAGCCGCGCACGGCGCCGGCAGCCCCCTTCATGGCCCCGGATTCCGCCAGGATCGCCGCCTCCTCCATGACGAGGCCGGAGATGTCCGGCGCCAGTCGGCGCATCCGGCGCAGCACGGCGAGCCCGCCCTCGATGTCGTTGGCCTGGAGCCGGCGCAGCTTGATGTTGTTCTGCAGGCGCAACAGAATGTGACGGTCCGGCACGTCCTGGTGGTGTTCGGCCTTCAGTTCGTCGCCGGCACCCATGGCGCGCAGCAGGGCGCGCATGTCGCCGGCGTCGATCGACCGGCCGCCGTGAAACGGGTCGAGGATCCGCCGGCCGCCGGGACCGTCGACCCGGATCAGGAAATGGGCGGGAAAGCTGAGGCCGGCCGCGTCCCAGCCGGCCGCCCGGGCGGCGTGGCAGTAGAGGATGCCGAGCGCCACCGGCAGACCGCGACGGCGCGCGATCACCGCCGCCAGATCGGCGTTGGCCATGTCGTCATAGGTGTCGGTGTCGCCGGCATAGCCGAATTCGCCGGCCAGGACCTCCCCCAGCGCATCGACGGAGACGGCGGCCGCGGGGTCGGAGAATCGTCCGGCGATCGCTTCCAGATGCGTCTGCGCCGCCGCGACATCCCGTTCCGGCGTTTCCAGTACCGAGAAGGCCAGCGCGACCCCCGCCAGATCGAGACGGGCATTCGGGTCGGCGGCGCAGGCCGCGGCGGCCGTGTCGAGCAGGGCTCCGGCCGCCTGCGGCGTCAGGGCAGCGCTCAAGACCGCACCCGGACATAGTCCACCACGCCGCGGACATAGGGGATGTTGCGGGCGTGGCCGATCACCCGCGCCAGTTCGGCCTGGCTGCGGGCGATGCCCATGACGTAGATCGTCTGGTTGACCACCTCGACCGAGAAGTTGATCGACGCCACCTGATCGTCGGCCAGGAGCGTCACCCGCAGCTCCGTGGCGATCCGCGTGTCGCGGCCGAAATCGGTCAGCGACGACTGGTCGGTGACCTGGATCTCGTTGATCACCTCGACCACGCCTTCGGCGCTCCAGGCCAGCCGGGTGGCGGTCACCCGGTCGTCGGGATCCTCGACGGCGCCGGTCAGAAGGACCCGGCCCTCGTCCACCGTGAACGACACGTCGGAGAACAGGTCGTAGTTGGTCTCGAAGAACTTGGCGTTGAGCTGCAGGCGGATGCGGCCGTCGTCGACGGCGCGCGCGAAGCCCTTCTCCGTCTGCGCCGCGGTCACCCCGGCGGCACCGGCGCCGACGGCGACGCCGGCCGGCGAACAGGCGCCCAGGGAGGCGGCCAGGGGCAGCGCCAGGACGGCGACCAGAGCCAGCGCCGGTGCAGACGTTGGCGCGGGCGGTGACGCGGACGGCGGCGCGGGAAACGGCGGCAGGGAGGGCTTGAACATCGTCGCGATCTCCTGTCGATACCGACCCATACTTAGGTGTTTCGCGCCCGTCCGTCACCGGTTCTCGCGGTGCATGTCCGTCAGATGGACCGGCAGCCGCCACGGGCGGACCGCCACCAGGTCGAGCCGGCGGGCCAGCCCGGCCAGCGCCGGGTCGCGTCCGGCGACCAGATCCAGGGCACGCACGATGCGCAGGCGCTGGCGGGTCGAGACGCCGGACAGCGCGGACTCGACCGACGGCCGCGCCTTGACCTCGACCGCCACCAGGGTGTCGCCGCGCCGGGCGACCAGGTCGATCTCGCCCGCCGGGGTGCGGACCCGGCGCCCCAGGATCCGGTAGCCCTTCAGCCGCAGCCACAGTGCGGCGCAGGTCTCGGCGGCGAGACCCCAGGCCTGGGCCCGCCGCCGGCGGCGCCGCGCGCGTGCCGCGAAGCGGTCATCTTCTCGTGATTGACTGGCCCCGTCCCCGGCCTCCGGCGCGGCCGCGGGGGCATCGCGTTTACTTGGCGGCGCCGGTCGATTAGCGTCGGCCACGGATGGGGCGACCGGTCGGCGGGAGCCCGAGGGCTCCGAGCGAAGCGAGGGCAGGCTGCATGATGCGGTTCCGGACACGGCGGATGGGTCTCGCGGCGGCGCTGGCCGTCATGGTTGCAGCCCTGGCGGGTTGCGCAAGCGAAAAGGTGCCGATGCCGCCGAGCGAGCGGTCGGAAGCCGCGCCACCGCCGAGAACGGCGGAGACCACCCCGCCGCCGAACCTCGACCTGCAACGTCGCGCGCCCGAACCGGCACCCGTGGTCGTTCCGGTCCAGGTCGGACCGCCGAAGGTGGCGCTGCTCGTGCCCCTCACCGGCCGGGCGGCGGAGATCGGCAAGGCCCTGCGCAATGCCGCCGAACTCGCGCTGTTCGACATTGCCGCCGAGGACTTCGCGCTGGCCTTCTACGACACCGGGTCCAACCCGCAGACCGCGGCCGGCGTCGCCGCGACGGCGATCGCCGATGGTGCCCAGCTCATCGTCGGCCCGCTGTTCGCCGACTCCGCCAGGGCGGTCGGTCCGGTGGCCCGTGCCGCCGGCGTGCCGGTGCTGGCCTTCTCCAATGATCGCACGGCGGCGGGCGACGGGGTCTGGGTCCTCGGGCTGCTGCCGGATCAGCAGGTCGCGCGCGTCATCCGCTTCGCCGCCGAGAGCGGTTACGGCCGGATCGGCGTGCTGGCGCCGGCCAACGCCTACGGCAACGCCGCGATGCAGGCGGCGCGGGTGACCGCCGCCAGGGCCGGGGCAAGCATCTCCCGCGCCCAGTCCTACGTTCCCGGCAGCGCGTCGCTGTCCGACACGGTGCGGAGCTTCGCCAACTACGACTCTCGGAAAGCGGCCCTGGAGCGCCAGCGCGCCGCCCTGCGGGCCGACAACGGCGCGCTCGCCCGCAGCTCCCTCGCCCGCCTGAAGGGGCGCGAGACCACCGGCCCATTCCCCTACGACGCCGTGCTGGTGCCCGAGGGTGGTCAGGCGATCCTCAACCTGGCGCCGCTGATGGCTTACTACGATGTCGATCCGGCGGAGGTGAAATATCTCGGGACGGCGCTGTGGGCCGATCCGGCGCTCGGCCGCGAGCCGACCCTGGTCGGCGGGTGGTTCGCCGCCCCCGATCCCGCCGGCCGCCAGGGGTTCGTCGACCGGTACCGCGCGGTCCACGGTACCGCGCCGCAGGGACTGGCCTCGCTCGCCTATGACGCGGTCGGACTGGCGGCCGTGCTGGCGCGTCAGCCGGACTCCCAGGGGTTTCCGATCGAGAGCCTGACCCAGCCGTCGGGCTTCGCCGGCGCGGACGGATTGTTCCGGCTGCTTAACGACGGGACCAACCAGCGTGGTCTGGCGGTGCTTCGTCTGACGCCGGACGGATTCGACACGGTGGACCCGGCGCCACGCAGCTTCTCGGCGGCGATCAACTGAGCGGCAGCGCGTCCCGCAGCAGGCGGGCGGTGACCGCATCCAACCGGGCACGTCCCGACGGGGTCGCGCGCAATCCGTCGTCGTCGACCAGGAGAAAGCCGCCGTCGACGAGGGTTTCCAGAGCATCCGCGGCGAACAGGTCTGCCGGTGCCGCCCCGAACAGCGCGCGGCTTCGCGCCGCGGTCAGCCCCTCGTCGATCCGCAGCCCCATCAGGACCGCTTCCGTCAGCCCCTCGTCGATCGGGATCGGCGTGTCGTCGACCAGGGCGTGGCCGTCGCGGGCCACGCGCTCGAGCCAGATCTTCGGCGCGCGGTGGCTTCGGGTCGCGCTCTTCACCGCGCCAGCGCCACCGTCGCTGATGCGGCCATGGGCCCCGGGACCGACGCCGAGATAGTCCTGATAGCGCCAGTAGACGAGGTTGTGGCGGCAAGCCCGCTCCGCCCGCGCGTGATTCGACACCTCGTAGGCCGGCAGGCCCGCGCCCGCCAGGATCTCCTGCGTCGTTTCGTACAGGTCGGCCGCCGCGTCCTCGTCCGGCAGGGCGAACTCGCCGCGCGCGTGGCGGGCGAAGAACGGCGTCGTCGGCTCGATCGTGAGCTGGTAGAGCGAGAGGTGGACGGGTTCCAGGGCGATGGCGCGCCTCAGCTCCCGAATCCAGGTCGCCGGATCCTGTCCCGGCCGGGCGTAGATCAGGTCGAACGACACGTTCTCGAAGCTGGTCCGCACCGTCTCCAGGGCCGTCAGGGCCTCGGCGGTGGAGTGCTCGCGGCCAAGGAACCGCAGCGCCTCGTCGTCCAGGGCCTGGACGCCGAGCGACACCCGGTTGATCCCCGCGTCGCGGAACGCGGCCATCTTCGCCGCCTCGACGGAGGTCGGGTTGGCCTCCAGGGTGATCTCGATATCGTTGCTGAATCGGAACAGGCGCTGCGCGGCGGCGATCGTCGCGGCAGCGGTCTCCGGGTGCATCAGCGACGGCGTGCCACCGCCGAAGAAGATGCTGACCAGCCGCCGATCGCCGACCCGCGGTGCCAGGGTCTCCAGTTCGCGCACCAGCATCGTGCGCCAGAGCGCGTGGTCGACGCTGTCCGACACATGGCTGTTGAAATCGCAGTACGGGCACTTGGCGCGGCAGAACGGCCAGTGGACGTAGAGGCCGAGGGGCTCAGCCGGCCGGTTGTCCGTCATGGTCCGGGCCTTCCTCGAAGCACCGGGCCACAAGCTTGGCGAAGGCCTCGGCCCGATGGCTGATGGAGTGCTTCCACGTGCTGTCGCCCTCGCCGAAGGTCCTGGTGTCGCCGTCGGGCACGAACATCGGATCGTAGCCGAACCCGTGGTCGCCGCGCGGCGGCCACACGGCGGTGCCATGCACGTAACCCTCGACGCTCTCGCAGTGGCCGTCCGGCCAGGCGAGGGTCAGGGCGCAGGTGAACCACGCGCGCGCATCGTCTTTGCCGCTCTCCGTCATCCTGCGGTGCACCAGCTCCATGGCGACCGAGAAGTCCTTGGACGGCCCGGCCCAGCGCGCGGAGTAGATCCCCGGGTCGCCGTCGAGGGCGGCGACGCAGAACCCGGAATCGTCGGCCAGCGCCGGCTTGCCGGAGGCCCGAGCGGCAGCGAGCGCTTTCAATTCCGCATTCGCAATGAAGGTCGTCCCGGTCTCCTCCGGCTCCGGCAGGCCGAGGTCGCCGGCGGAGACGACGTCGAGACCATAGGGTGCCAGCAGCTCGCCGATCTCCCGCACCTTGCCGGGATTGTGCGAGGCGACCACCAGGGTGCCGCCGGTCAGTCTGCGCGCCGTCATATCCCGGTCCCCTAGGAAACCGCGGCGAGCTGCAGGGCGGCCAACTCTTCGGTGCCCTTGCGGGCGAGCCGAAGCAGCTCGAGCAGAGCGCTCTCCTCGAACGGGTCGCCTTCGGCGGTCGCCTGAACCTCGACCAGGCCGCCCGACGCGGTCAGCACGAAATTGGCGTCGGCGTCGCAGTCGCTGTCCTCGGCGTAGTCGAGATCGAGCACCGGCACGCCCCGATAGATGCCGCAGGAGATCGCGGCCACCCGGTCGGTCAGCGGGTCGCTCTTTACGGCCCCGAAACGCTTGAGCGTCGCCATCGCCTGGTGCAAGGCGACCCAGGATCCGGTGATCGCCGCCGTCCGGGTCCCGCCATCGGCCTGGAGGACGTCGCAGTCGACGCGGACCTGACGTTCGCCGAGCGCCGACAGATCGGTGACAGCCCGCAGCGAGCGGCCGATCAGGCGCTGGATCTCCTGGGTGCGGCCGGACTGCTTGCCACGCGCCGCCTCGCGGTCGGTGCGGGTGTGGGTCGAGCGCGGCAGCATGCCGTATTCGGCGGTCACCCAACCCTTGCCGCCGCCCTTCAGCCACGGCGGCACCCGCTCCTCGACGGTCGCGGTGCACAGCACGTGGGTGTCGCCGAACCGGACCAGGCACGATCCCTCGGCGTGCTTGGCGAAACCGGGTTCCAGGACGACCTCGCGAAGGGCGTCGGTGGCACGGCCGGACGGGCGGCCGGAGGTCGAGACGCCGGGAGAAACGGCGGTTGCCATGGAGAGGCCTTTCATTGGTCGCGGATAGCGGTGATGCCGGCGGAAGCTAGCGATCCGGGCCGCGAGCGTCCAGCCTTCGGTGCCGGGTTCTGCCGGGCGGAGCCGGAGGCGTCGCAGTCGAGGTGTCGCAGTCACCTCGTTGACCGGCTCCCCGGGGCTCCCTAGATTTCGCCCTATCATGGTCCATATGCAGCGCGATCCCCTCGACGGTCCGATGGCGACCACCACCCTGGCGCAGCTCAGCGAGCGTTCGCGTCGGATCTTCATGCACGTGGTCGACGCGTATGTGGAGACCGGCGAGCCGGTGGGCTCGCGCACCCTGTCGCGCAAGCAGGGTCTGGTGCTGTCGCCGGCAACGATCCGCAACGTCATGGCGGATCTGGAGGAGGCCGGCCTGCTGTTCTCGCCGCATACCTCCGCCGGTCGTCTGCCGACCGATGCCGGGCTCAGGATGTTCGTCGACGGCCTGCTGGAGGTCGGGGGCGACCTCGGTCCGGCCGAGCGCGAAAGCATCGACGGCCAGTGCGCCGCCGCGGGGCGCAGTGTGGCGGAAATGCTGGAGGAGGCGTCCTCGGCTCTGGCCGGCCTGACGCGTTGCGCCGGCCTGGTGGTGTCGCCGAAGAACGAGGGGTCGCTGCGCCATATCGAGTTCGTCCCGCTCGGCAATCAGCGTGCCCTCGTGGTCCTGGTCAGCGAGACCGGGCTGGTGGAGAACCGGGTCGTGGAGCTTCCGGCGGGGCTCCCCCCCTCGGCGCTGGTCGAGGCGACCAACTATCTCAACACCCGCCTGGGCGGCCGCACCCTGGGCGAGGCGATGGCCGAGATCGAGCAGGAGATCGTGCACCGCAAGGCCGAGCTGGACGAGTTGACCACCCGGGTCGTGCAGGCCGGGCTCGCGACCTGGGGCGGCGGGCCGGGCGCCTCGACCCTGATCCTGCGCGGCCAGGCCGCCCTGCTGGACGACGTCACCGCGCTCGAGGATCTGGAGCGCATCCGCGGGCTGTTCGTGCAGCTCGAGGAGAAGGAGAGCACCCTGCGGCTGCTGGACGCCACCGGCGCGGCGGACGGGGTGCAGATCTTCATCGGCGCCGAGAACCAGCTGTTCCGCAACACCGGCTGCTCGATGATCATCGCGCCGTATCACGACAGCAAACGCTCGGTCGTCGGCGCCATCGGCGTGATCGGTCCGACCCGGATGAACTACGCCCGGATCATCCCGATGGTCGACTACACCGCCAAGCTGATCAGCCGGCTTCTCGGCTAGCAACCGCCGCCGGCCGCGCGTTTGTGGTTTGCAACGCGCGGCTCGCGTCCTACATAGCGGGCGAACCGCGAATGACCGATCTCTCGAAACCGCAGGACCACGAGTAGCGACCATGGCGAACGACCAGAACAAGCCCGCCGGCCCGCAACCCGTCAACGACCCGGCCGCGCCGGACGCCGCGCATGATCCGGCGGCCGAGGCCTCGTTGGCCGAGAGCCTGGGCCTGTCCACCGACGGAACGATCGATACCGGCGGTGGGGGCTCGGACGCCCGCGACGTGCGCATCGCCGAGCTCGAGGAGCAGGTCGCCCAGCTCAAGGATCAGGCTCTGCGGGCGCTGGCCGATTCCGAGAACCTGCGCCGGCGCACCGACCGCGAGAAGGAGCAGTGGCGGAAATACGCTTCCGCCGACCTGGCGAAGGATCTGTTCAACGCGGTCGACAACCTGCGCCGGGCCCTGGATGCGGCGCCGGCCGAGCGCGACGGTCTGGACGACACGGTCAAGAACCTGATCGTCGGCGTCGAGATGACCGAGAAGGACGTGCTCACCGCCTTCGAGAAGAACCACATCAAGCGCATCGATCCGATGGGCGAGAAGTTCGACTACAACCTGCACCAGGCCATGTTCGAGGTCGAGGACGCGAGCAAGGCGCCGGGTACGGTTGTCCAGGTTCTGGCACCGGGCTACGTGCTGCACGACCGCCTGCTGCGCGCCGCGATGGTCGGTGTCGCCAAGGGCGGCAAGCCCGACGATCACGAACGGGTCGACACCACCGCCTGACGCGGCCCGGCCGGCGATCCGAGGCGGTCCGCCGACGGATCGTGGCCCGCATGGGCCCGCTTCGCGGTGTCCGGTTTCGCGACCGCGTAGCAGTACACGCATCCATGCGGGCAGGTGTCGTAGGCGCCGATGTCACGCGATTCCGCGCACAGGCAGCCGGGCCGGTTGCCTTTCACCTTAGCGCCGATCTGTCGCCCGGCGACATCGGACAGGCGGGTGGCGTCGATGCAGGCCGCGGGTTCGATCACGGCGCTCGCCAGCGCCGGCTGGGCGCACAGGGTCGGCCGGAGCCCAGCGTTCCGGGCGATGCCGGCGAGGTCCCCGAGCAGCGCCCGCTTCTCCTCGTCCTCCGGGTCGCGCCACGCGATCCCGGCGCGCTCCAGGTTGAGGCGGGTCTTGCGGTAGATCGTCGCGAAGGACAGCACAACCTCGTCCACCGACCCGGACAGGGCCGTGGCAAGCCGGGTCATGGTGGCGCGGTGCCAGTCCGCGTCGGTCGCCGGCGTCAGCAGCACCGGGTCGTAGCGCCACACCACCGACCGTTTGCCGAACCGGCGCGCCAGGTCGACGATCTGCGCCGCCGCCCGGTCGGCATCGACCACCGAGCGCTCGAGAAGGCGCGGGTAGCCGGTGACCGTCATCTGCACCACGAACGGCCGGCCGGCGGCCGCGAGGGCATCCAGCGTGTCCAGGAACGGCGCCGCGTTCCGGGTCCAGAACACGAAACCCTCGGCGCTTTCGGGATCGAGGCGCACGGTGAAGTCGCGGCCGCCCCACGGGTTGCGCACCACGGCGTGGCCCGCGGCCAGGCGTCGGCGGAACCAGTCTCCGTAGAATGCCGGAATGTCGGTCTTGTAGCTGGCCGAGACGATCATGGTAAACGCCACCGTGGCGCCAGAATCCGCGTTCGGCAATGCTTGCGTCGACCGAAGCCCCGCCTATATACGAACCAATCCAGATTCATCACCCCCGTCTCGGGGGCGTCAGCGGTGCCTTCGGGGCCGCCCGCGCCTGCCAATGAAGAGAGGATCGAATGGCTAAGGTTATCGGTATCGATCTCGGCACGACGAACTCGTGCGTCGCCGTCATGGACGGCTCGAACTCCAAGGTTATCGAGAACGCCGAGGGCGCGCGCACCACGCCGTCCATGGTCGCGTTCGCCGAGGGCGGCGAGCGCCTGGTCGGCCAGGCCGCGAAGCGCCAGGCGGTGACCAACCCGGAAAAGACGCTGTTCGCGATCAAGCGCCTGATCGGCCGCCGCGCGGACGATGCCGCGTCCAAGAAATTCAACGAACTCGTCCCCTACAACGTCGTCCCGGGAGACAACGGCGACGCCTGGGTCGAGATCGACGGCTCGAAGTACAGCCCGGCGCAGATCTCCGCCATGATCCTCTCCAAGCTGAAGGAGGACGCGGAGGCCTATCTGGGCGAGAGCGTGACCCAGGCGGTCATCACCGTTCCGGCCTACTTCAACGACGCCCAGCGTCAGGCGACCAAGGACGCCGGCAAGATCGCCGGGCTCGAGGTGCTGCGCATCATCAACGAGCCGACGGCGGCGTCGCTGGCCTACGGCCTCGACAAGAAGTCGACCGGCACCATCGCGGTCTACGACCTCGGCGGCGGCACCTTCGACGTCTCGGTCCTGGAGATCGGCGACGGCGTGTTCGAGGTGAAGTCGACCAACGGCGACACCTTCCTCGGCGGTGAGGATTTCGATCAGCGGCTGATCGACTACCTGGCCGACGAGTTCAAGAAGGAGAACGGGATCGATCTGCGCTCGGACCGCCTGGCGCTGCAGCGCCTGAAGGAGGCGGCCGAGAAGGCGAAGATCGAACTGTCGAGCTCGCAGCAGACCGAGGTGAACCTGCCGTTCATCACCGCCGACCAGACCGGTCCGAAGCACCTGAACATCAAGGTCACCCGGGCCAAGCTCGAGGCTCTGGTCGACGATCTGGTCCAGCGCACCATCGGCCCGTGCAAGGCGGCGCTGAAGGATGCCGGCCTGTCGGCGGGCGAGATCGACGAGGTGATCCTGGTCGGCGGCATGACCCGCATGCCGAAGATCGTCGAGACGGTGAAGAGCTTCTTCGGCAAGGACCCGAACCGCGGCGTCAACCCGGACGAGGTCGTCGCCTCGGGCGCGGCTATCCAGGCCGGCGTGCTCAAGGGCGAGGTCAAGGACGTCCTGCTGCTCGACGTCACGCCCCTGTCGCTCGGCATCGAGACCCTGGGCGGGGTGTTCACCCGCCTGATCGACCGCAACACCACGATCCCGACCAAGAAGTCCCAGACCTTCTCGACCGCCGAGGACAACCAGACGGCCGTGACCATCCGGGTCTTCCAGGGCGAGCGCGAGATGGCGGCGGACAACAAGATGCTCGGTCAGTTCGACCTGGTCGGCATCCCGCCCGCACCGCGCGGCGTGCCGCAGGTCGAGGTCACGTTCGACATCGACGCCAACGGCATCGTCAACGTGTCGGCCAAGGACAAGGCGACGGGCAAGGAGCAGCAGATCCGCATCCAGGCCTCCGGCGGTCTGTCCGATGCCGATATCGACCAGATGATCAAGGACGCCGAGGCCAACGCCGCGGACGACAAGAAGCGGCGCGAGCTGATCGAGGCCCGCAACCAGGCGGACAACGCCATCCACGCCACCGAGAAGACCCTGGCCGAGTTCGGCGACAAGGTCGACCCGGCGGACAAGGCGGCGGTCGAGTCCGATCTCGCGGCGCTGAAGACGGCGATGGACGGCGACAGCGTCGAGGACATCCAGTCCAAGCTGGAGGCGCTGCAGCAGTCCTCCATGAAGCTCGGCGAGGCGATGTACAAGGCGCAGCAGGAGGCGGGCGCGCCCGAGGCCGGCGACGGCGGCGGCGAGGAGCCGACGGGAACCTCCGGCAGCACCGACGATGTCGTCGATGCCGATTTCGAGGAAGTCGACGACCAGGATCGCAACAAGTCGGCCTGACCGGTTCCCGGCAGACCCGCGTGACCCGGCGCAATCCCTCAGCGGATCGGCGCCGGGCTATGCGGCCGAGCCGGATCCGGTCATTCTTTGGACACTTGCGGCGACACTGGGGGCGGTGACCAGCGATGGCGAAGCGCGACTACTACGAGGTGCTGGGCGTTGACCGCGGCGCCGACAAGGACACCCTGAAAAAGGCCTATCGCAAGCTTGCGATGCAGTTCCACCCGGACCGCAATCCGGGCGACGAGGAGGCCGAGCGCAAGTTCAAGGAACTGAACGAGGCCTACGACGTCCTCAAGGACGACGAGAAGAAGGCCGCCTACGATCGTTTCGGTCACGCAGCGTTCGAGGGCGGCGGGCCGCGCCCGGGCGGCGCGGGTTTCGAGGGCTTCTCCGGCGGCTTCGCCGATATCTTCGAGGAGATGTTCGGCGAGTTCATGGGCGGTGGCGGCCGACGCGGCACCAGCCCGGGCCGGGGCTCCGACCTCCGTTACAACATGACGGTGAGCCTGGAGGACGCGTTCAACGGCAAGCAGGCCGAGATCCGCGTCCCCACCTCGGTGAACTGCGACGTGTGCGACGGCACCGGGGCCGAGAAGGGCTCCAAGCCGGTCACCTGTCCGACCTGCGGCGGTCGCGGAAAGACCCGCACCCAGCAGGGGTTCTTCACGATCGAGCGGACCTGCGCCGCCTGTGGCGGCGTCGGTCAGGTGATCGAGAACCCGTGCAAGACGTGCAGCGGCTCCGGGCGGCTGCACAAGGAGAAGACCCTGTCGGTCAACATTCCGGCCGGGATCGAGGACGGGACCCGCATCCGCCTGCAGGGCGAGGGCGAGGCCGGCATGCGCGGCGCGCCGGCCGGCGACCTGTATCTGTTCCTGAACATTCAGCCGCACCCGATCTTCCAGCGCGAGGGTGCCGACATCTACTGTCGGGTGCCGCTGGAGATGGTCACCGCCTCGCTCGGCGGATCGATCGAGGTCCCGACGATCGAGGGCGGGCGCGCCAAGGTCGCGGTTCCCTCCGGAACGCAGAGCGGCCGTCAGTTCCGCCTGCGCGGGAAGGGCATGTCGGTGTTGCGGTCGCCGTCACGCGGCGACATGTATGTGGAGGTCGCCGTCGAGACCCCGGTGAACCTGACGGACCGCCAGCGCGAGCTGCTGGAAGAGTTCCAGAAGGCCAGCGGCGTCGAGAAGACGAGCCCGCAGAGCCACGGCTTCTTCGACAAGGTCAAGGAGCTGTGGGAGGACCTGCGGGACTGACCGTCGGATCTGGTACTACTTCGTGGATTTTCAGATAGTTGAGCAGGTAGTGCTTTCAGGTTCAGCCTGACCGTTCCCGCTCGATCGACGTCAGCATGGCGCGGCCCTCACGCTCGAGGAAGGCGATGGCCGCGCTGTTCATCGCCAACGAATAGCGCACGGTGAAGCGCTGCCCCTCCGTCAGGTCGGCGTTCGGCAGGCCGCGCAACCGGCGCTGTTCCTGCCGGAGTCCTGCAAGCCTCTCGTCCACCACGCGGTGAACATCGTCCATTTCCAGCAGATGGGCGAAGAACATGGCCGACATGAACGGCGAGCGGAGGATCTCCTCGCCGGTGGCCGCGGAGACCGCCTCGGCGAGGGCGGCCCGGCCGGTATCCGTGATGCGGTACACCCGCTTCTCGAGGGCGAGGTCGGATCCGGCGATCACGGCCACGTCGCCCCTGGCGACAGCCTTTGCCAGGGCGGGATAGATCGCGCCGATGCTGGCATGGGCGAAGTGACCGAACCAGTCCTCGACCGCCTTGCGGATGCCGTAGCCGGTGGTGTCGCCAAAGCTCAGAACCCCGAGGCACAGTGTGCGAACGTCCACGGCATGCTCCGTCTCAATTCGTTATATCGAACTGAATTATATCCTATTATAAAAGGATTACGATTTCCATGACGCATCACCATAGCGGTTTCGCTAGGATGTGGGATCGCACGGCCGCACCTGGGGGCGGTGTCTCGGCGGGAGAGAACGGATGACATTGGCAGTGGGCGTGTTCGGCAGCACCGGGCGCATGGGGCGGATGGTCACGCGAGCGGTGACCGAGGCGGACGGAATGGCGGTCGCGGCGGGGGCAGACCGCCCCGGTAGTGCCGACCTGGGCGCCGATTTGGGCGTCCTCGCCGGTGTCGGCACCCTGGACGTGGCGGTGACCGACGACATCGATGCCGTTCTCGGCGGCGATGTGGCCATCGACTTCACGCTGCCGGAGGCCACGCTGAGGCATGCAGAACGGGCGGCGGCGCTCGGCACGCCGCTGGTCATCGGCACCACCGGCCTCTCGTCCGATCAGGAGGCCGTACTGGCGGAGCATGCCCGCTCGACGGCGATCGTCTACGCCCCGAACATGAGCCTCGGGGTCAATCTGCTGCTGGCGGTGGTCGAGCAGGTCGCGGCGGCGCTCGACGACGCCTGGGACGTCGAGGTGGTGGAGATGCATCACAACAGGAAGGTCGACGCCCCGTCGGGGACGGCGCTCGGTCTCGGCCGGGCGACGGCCAAGGGGCGGGGGCGGAGCTTCGACGACGTCGCGGTGCTGTCGCGCGAAGGCCATACGGGCCCCCGCGAGCGCGGGCAGATCGGGTTCGCGACCCTGCGCGGCGGCGACGTCATCGGCGATCATACGGTGATCTTCGCCGGCGCCGGCGAGCGGGTCGAGATCGGCCATCGGGCAAGCGGGCGCGAAGTGTTCGCCGCCGGCGCCGTCCGCGCGACGCGATGGGTCGCCGGGCGCGGGCCGGGCCTCTATTCGATGCGGGACGTGCTGGGCATCGGCGCCTGAAGGCGACCCCGAGTGAAGGCACCCCGAGTGAAGGCGACCCCCGGCGAAGGCGACTCCGGACGAAGCGATCCCGTCGATCTGAACTGATCGCGCTCTATGGCAGGGCCGGCATTGCCGCCCGCCGCAACCCGTCGCGCAGGACATCCGCAAGGCCCTGCTTCTCGTCCGGTCCGAGAAAGGCGCCGACCTCGAGGCCCTTGCCTCGGGACCGCAGGGTCAGCCGGCTGCCGAGCGGCGGCCGGTCCTCCAGATGCACCGCCAGCCAGGTCGGCGGCAGCACATAGCGCTTGGCCCGCCCGGTGTGATCGACCTTGACGACCTCGAGCGCTGCGGCGGTGAGCCGGATGGTCTCGTACGCCCGGGCGGCGCGAAAATTCAGTCGGAAAGCGATGTAGACCAGGGCGACGTCGAGGCCGAAGAAGCCGAGGATCGGCCAGGCGCCCGACAGGAAGAAGGCCATGCCGATGACGAAGGACAGGCTGGCCACGGCGCTCATCAGAATGACGAATCCGGTCGGCGACAGCGACCGGTGCGGGTAGAGCACCAGTTCCAGCACGGTCGGATCATCCGATGCGGAGTCCGTTTCCGATGCGTGAGCGTGCGGCCGTTCATCCATGACGACAGATATCGTCGCCCCCCGGTGGGAGGTCAATCGCCGGGAAGCGGCTCGGGGCGCATTGCGGCCACCTGTCGCGGCGGCTAAACAGGGTCATGGCCCGCCCGATGACCAAAGCGCAGATCGAGACGTTCTTCGCCACCCTCCAGGCGGCGAACCCCGAGCCCCAGGGGGAACTGGACTGGATCAATCCGTTCACCCTCCTGGTGGCCGTCGTCCTGTCGGCCCAGGCGACCGATGTCGGCGTCAACAAGGCGACCCGGAACCTGTTTCCCATCGCCGATACGCCGGAGAAGATGCTGGCCCTGGGCGAGGAGGGCGTGCGGCAGCACATCAAGACGATCGGTCTGTTCAACGCCAAGGCCAAGAACGTGATCGCGCTGTGCCGGCAGCTGATCGAGCGTCACGGCAGCGAGGTGCCGCGCGACCGCGAGGCGCTGGAGGCGCTTCCCGGGGTCGGGCGCAAGACCGCGAACGTGGTGCTGAACATCGCTTTCGGCGACCCGACCATCGCGGTCGACACCCATCTCTTCCGGGTCGCCAACCGCACTGGACTGGCCGCCGGCAAGACGCCATTGGCGGTGGAGAAGGCGCTGCTCAAGAAGGTGCCGCCGGCCTACCTGCGGCATGCCCATCACTGGCTGATTCTGCACGGCCGCTACATCTGCAAGGCGCGGCGCCCGCGCTGTCCGGACTGCGCGGTCCGGGAAGTGTGCAATTTCAAGGAGAAGACGCCGGCCCCATAGAGCAGACCACGATCGAGTCTGAAGCGATCGCGCTCTTGCGGGCCGTCAGCTCTCGGCCTGCTGCGACCGGGCGATCCAGAGGTCCTCCAGGCACGCCTGCATCTCGACGGTGCCCGGCGCGTGAACCCCTCGCGCTTCCACGTGCAGCAGCGACAGTCCCGCGTCCGAGCGGTACCAGAACAGATCCATCACGCAGCCCTGCACGGAGTACTGCCAGATGATCGCGCCGCTGTCCTGACGCACGAACCCCGGCGCGCCGAGCAGTCCCTCCACCGCGGTCGGGTCGAGCGCGCGCAGGGCCATGGTGTCGCGCAACGCGACCGGCCTGGGCCGCACCGGATTGCTGCGCGCCGTCGGATCGGGTTTCGCAACGGGCAGGGGGGCGACGCCGCGCATGGCCGGGGTCGCCGGGTCGTGCGGAGCGGCCGCGACGGATCCGGCGTCGGGAGTCGTTACACAGCCGGAAAGGGCCAGGCCGGCGACGAGGGCGAGGGCGGGCAGGCAACGACGGGTCACGCGGATCATCCGAGGGTCACTCTTCGGTCAGGGGGGCGATGTTGCCTTTGATCACGCCGCCGAGTTCGACTTCCAGGCGGTTGAAGCGGACCTTGCCTTCGAGCACGCCGGTGGACTTGATGGACAGGGTCCCGCGCACGCTCAACTCGCCCTCGAAGCGGCCGGCGATGATGGCCTCCTCGATCGTCACCTTGCCTTTGTACAGGCCGGTATCGGTGACCTCGAGCGACTGACTGTGCTCCAGCGTGGCCTGAACCGTTCCCTCGACCACGAGCGAGTCGCAGGCGGTGATCTCGCCGGAGAGCGAGATGTCCCTGCCGACCAGCAGGCGCTTGCTCTCCTCGCTGTTCCTGCCTGGCGTTCGCCGTGCCGGCGCGCCGGGAATGTCGGCGGCCGAGCGTCGCGGAATCTCGGGAACGAACCCCTGTCCGGGGGAGCGCGGCGGAGTGGAAGCGGACATGGCCGAACCTTTCGAGTCGGAAGCGGCGGGCGACGTGACAGCAGGCGATGTGACGGCGGGCGTGGCATCCGAGGGCGGCGTCGCGGGCGCTGGCGCCCCCGACATGCTGTCCGCGTGCTCCGACAGGCTGGTGATCGAGGCCGTTGCCGCGCCCGCCACGGTCTGCGGCGCGGCGTCGGCCTCCCCGGCGGCATCCCGTGCCGGCTCGACGTTTCCGTCTCGCGGCAGTTCGGATGCTCTACGGCGCCGGAACATGGCTGATCTCCTTACTGAGCGCTATCGGCTAAGCAGTTGCCTCGTCGGTATTATCGCGGAACGGTTCGGCGTCGCAACCGTTCATGTTCGTGGACCGCAAAAGCGGTTGCCACGACGGGAGTTGTGAGGTTCACCACAGGGATCGTCGATATCCCGGCGATCAGGATTCCGCCCAGGAACAACGATCCCCGATTCGCCTGACGGAAGGCCCGCAGGTCGTCGCGCGCCAGATAGCGCTGACCGACCATGTCGGCGTATTCCCGGCCGAGCAGGTACCCGTTCAGCCCCAGGAAGATCATCAGGTTGAGCCCCGGCAGGAAGAGGTACAGGGGCAGGGCCAGGATGTTCAGGCCGATCGACAACAGGGCGAAGCGCAGTCCGTCGCCCAGAATCTCCGCGACCGGCACCGTGCGGGCCGGTGCGGCGCCGGGATAGTGGACCGCCTGCACCGCGTCGGCGACCCGGTCGGCAAAGAGGCCGCTGACCAGTTGTACGGAGCCCGGGAAGAAGATCAGAGCGAACACGGCGGTGCCGATGGCCCCGAGCCAGACGATCAGGTCGTCCAGCCAGCCGGTCCCGGTCTGCGCCAGGGCCGAGAGTACGAAGCCGACGGCGGCGGCGAGCGCGACGATCAGCAGCAGGCTTGCGACGACGGACAGGATCAGAACCGACCGCAGGCGCGGATCGCCGAGCTGGCCGAGGGTCAGGGAAATCGATCGGAACATCGCCGCTCTCGTTCGGTGCGTGGCACGGATCGCCACGAGGGCGTTGAAACCACGAAGGCGGATCTCGTTCAAGCGCCCAGCGGATCGGACAGGGTTTCGCCCCGCCACTCGCCCCTTCACTCACCCCCCAGGGGGATCGAGAAAGCCGCGCGGGGTTGATCGTTCCGACGAGGGCACTAGTGTGCGCACGGATCCTTATCTTTAGACCGCCTTGGAGACCTTCATGACCAAGAGCCTCGATGTCGTCGCCATCGGCAACGCCATCGTCGACGTCATCTCACGCTGCGACGACGCCTTCCTGACGGCGCAGCAGGTGGAGAAGGGCGCGATGACGCTGATCGACGCCGACCGTTCGGAGTCGCTCTACGCCGCCATGGGCCCGGGCGTGGAAATGTCCGGCGGATCGGCCGGCAACACCGCGGCCGGACTGGCGGCGCTGGGCAGCCGCACGGGCTATATCGGCAAGGTCCGCGATGACGGGCTGGGCAAGGTGTTCCGCCACGACATCACCGCCCAGGGCGTGCGGTTCGACACGCCCCCGGCCGGCGAAGGGCCGCCGACCGCGCGCTGTCTCGTCCTGGTGACGCCGGACGCCCAGCGTTCCATGAGCACCTTCCTGGGTGCCTGCGTGAACCTGTCGCCGGACGACATTTCCGAAGAGCTGATCGCCGAGGCCCATGTGGTCTATCTGGAGGGCTACCTGTGGGATCCGCCCGAGGCGAAGAAGGCCTTCGTCAAGGCGGCGGAGATCGCGCACCGCACCGGCGGCAAGGTGGCGCTGTCGCTCTCGGACTCTTTCTGTGTCGACCGGCACCGCGCCGACTTCAAGGAACTGGTCAAGCACCATGTCGACATCCTGTTCGCCAACGAGGCGGAGTCGCTGTCGCTGTTCGAGACCGACCGGTTCGACGATGTGCTCCAGGCGGTTCGTTTCGAGGTCGAGACGGCGGCCCTGACCCGCAGCGAGAAGGGGTCGGTCGTGGTGCACCGCGACGAGGTCCATATCCTGGACGCCGAGCCGGTCGACCAGGTGGTCGACACCACGGGGGCGGGCGACCTGTATGCGGCCGGCTTCCTGCACGGCTACACCGCCGGCAAGGACGCCGTGGCCTGCGGCCGTCTCGGCGGCCTCTGCGCGGCGGAGATCATCAGCCATGTCGGCGCCAGACCGGAAGCCGATCTGAAGGCGCTGGTCGCAGAAAAGCTCGGCTGACGGTCGTCAGGCGGACTCGGTGCCCGGCCGGGCCTTGGTCGGGTCGGGCATCACCCAGATCATCACCAGCAGAAGCGGCAGGCCGAGCAGAGCCAGCCCGGCGGTGATGGTGAAGAACAGCGCCCAGTCTCCGCCGAGACTGTCGACGATGATGCCGGCCGAGGACGCGAACCAGATCCGCGCCAGGTTGCCGAGCGAGTTCAGCAGCGCGTACTGGGTCGCCGAGAATGCCTTGTCGCAGAGGGCGGCGAGGTAGGCGACGAAGGCCACGGTGGCCAGGCCGGAGGTGAAGTTGTCGGCGATGACCGCGATGGCGAACACTTCGAGGTCCTGACCGCTGGCCGCCAGGTAGGCGTAGGCCAGGTTGGTCGCCGCCGCGGCGAGGCCACCACCCAGCAGGGCGCGGAAAATTCCGACGAGTTTGACCAGGACGCCGCCAGCGAACACGCCGATGCAGACCGCGGCCAGTCCGAAGACCTTGGTGACGTCGGCGATCTGGGTCAGCTCGAAGCCGAGTTCGCGATAGAACACGAAGGACATGCGGCCGAGCAGCGCGTCGCCGAACTTGAAGACGAAGACGAAGATCAGGATCAGCAGCCACCAGTCGCGCCGCACGAACTCGGCGAACGGATCGATCAGCGCCTCCCGCAGCCAGATGGCAAGCCGCCTGGCGACCGGCTCGGACGCGGCCGCGGCATCCTGCGGCCGCGGATCGCGGGCCTCCGGCTCCGGGGCCAGCAGGGTGGCGACGATCGCGATCGTCACCGTGCCGGCCAGGATCAGGTAGGTGGCGTTCCAACCGAGGGCGTCCGCCAGGTACAGCCCGCCGGCGCCGCCGACCAGGGTACCGCCGATATGCCAGCCCCAGATCGCCACCGCGGATCCGGCGCCGAGTTCGTCGGGGCGCAGGATATCGACGCGATAGGCATCGATCACGATGTCCTGGGTCGCCGAGACGAAGGCGACGAAGACGCAGGCCAGGGCGACAAGCGAGACGTCGGAGGCCGGATCGGTCAGGCCGAGGAAGGCGATGGCGACGATCAGCAGACCCTGGGTCAGCAGCGCCCAGCCGCGCCGCCGGCCGAACCTCTCGGTCAGCACCGGCAGCCGCAGCCGGTCGACCAGCGGCGCCCAGAGAAAGTTGATCGCGTAGGCCGTGGTGGCGAGGCTGAACAGTCCGACGCTGGAGCGCGAGAAGCCGCTGTCGGTCAGCCAGATCGAGAGGTTCGAGTAGACCAGCGGTGCCGGCAGTCCCGACGCGAAGCCGAACACGAGAATGATCAGCATGCGCCGGTCGAGGTAGACCCGGATGCCATCCGCCCAGGAGGTGCGCTCGGTCGTCATCCCCGTGAGGTAGCTGAGTCGCTCCGCCCTGCCCAGCGGCAATTCGGCGGTGGCTCGCGTGTTGAACCGCTGCCGGTTTGAGCGGGATCGGTTCAGGTCGACGCGGCCCGAGCCCCGCACCATCCTCTAAGTCATTAGAGGGATGGAGAACTCACGAGACCGGACGTCTTCGTCTGATCTCGTGAATCTGCTCTTGAGCCCCGACCGTTCCGCCGTTCCGGCGCGATCGCCTCAGGCCAGGGCGTTGGCGTCGAGCGCGTAGCCGGCGGAGCGGACCGTGCGGATCATGTCGTCGTCGCTGTCGCTGTTGAGCGCCTTGCGGAGCCGCCGGATATGCACGTCGACCGTGCGCGGCTCGACATAGACATCCGGACCCCAGACCGTATCCAGGAGCTGTTCGCGCGAGAACACCCGGCCCGGATGCTCCAGGAAGTGGCGCAGCAGGCGGAACTCGGTGGGTCCGAGGTGAATGTCGCGCTCGCTGCGCTTCACCCGGTGGGCGGCGAGATCCATGGATAGGTCCCCGAAGCGCAGGATCTCGTCCTCGGTGGACGGCCGGGCCCGGCGCAGGACGGCGCGGACACGGGCCACCAGTTCGGCCGGGCTGAAGGGTTTGGTGATGTAGTCGTCGGCGCCGGAATTCAGACCGCGCACCCGGTCGCCCTCTTCGCCGCGGGCGGTCAGCATGATGATGGGGGTGTTCTTCAGGTCCGGCGCCCGGCGTAGGCGGCGGCAGGCCTCGATGCCCGAGAGAAGGGGCAGCATCCAGTCGAGCAGGATCAGGTCCGGCCGCCGCTCGGCGGCGACCAGCATCGCCTCTTCGCCGTCTCCGGCTTCGATCACCCGGAACCCCTCGCGCTCGAGATTGTAGCGCAGCAGGGTGACGATCGGCGCCTCGTCCTCGACGATCAGGATCAGTGGTTTCATGGTTCAGGCTACTCGCATCTACGACGATCCATCACTCAGGTTCTCCGGCGTCATGACGGAGAAGCTGCTCTTGTCTCCCTTGGGGCGGGTGCCCTCCAGCCGGTTGCCGGTCTGCTCGAAATAGACCGTCTCGGCGATGTTGGTGGCGTGGTCGCCGATCCGCTCGATGTTCTTGGCGACGAACAGCAGATGCGCGCAGGCGGTGATGTTGCGCGGATCCTCCATCATGTACGTCAGCAGCTCGCGGAAGAGGCTGGTGTACATCTGGTCGACTTCCTCGTCGCGCTGCCAGGCCTGCAGGGCGCGGTCGACATCGGTCTGGGTATAGGCGTCGAGCACGTCGGTGATGATCCGATGCGTCAGCCGGCCCATGCGGGCGATGCCGTTGACCGGCCCCACCTCCGGCAGCTGCGACAGGGCCGAGGCGCGTTTCGCGACGTTGGTCGCATAGTCGCCCATGCGCTCCAGATCGTGGGAGATCTTCAGCGCCGACAGGATCTGCCGGAGGTCGTGGGCGACCGGCTGGCGCAGCGCCAGCATCCGCAGGGTCAGCGCCTCGACCTGGTCCTCCAGGTCGTCGATATCCTTGTCGGACTCGACGCAGCGCGCCGCCAGGGCGTCGTCGCGCTTGGCGATCGCCTGGATCGCCGACGAGAGCTGCGCCTCGACCAGCCCGCCCATGCGGGAGATGACGGACCGCAAGCCGTCGAGTTCTTCGTCGAACGAGGAAACGATGTGGCTTTCTGGCATGATTCAGGTCTCCGGATTCGGGGGACGCGCGGAACGGTCTGCGTGTGACCGACGATGCTAGCCGAAGCGTCCGGTGATGTATCCCTGAGTGCGGCTGTCCACCGGGTTGGTGAAGATCCGCTCGGTCTCGCCGACCTCGACCAGATCGCCCAGGTGGAAGAACGCGGTGCGCTGCGAGACGCGGGCCGCCTGCTGCATGGAGTGGGTCACGATCACGATCGTGAAGTTCTCCCGCAGCTCGTCGATCAGCTCCTCGATGCGCGCCGTGGCGATCGGGTCGAGGGCGGAGCACGGCTCGTCCATCAGGATGACTTCCGGATTGACCGCAATCGCCCGGGCGATGCACAGCCGCTGCTGCTGCCCGCCGGACAGGCCGGTTCCCGGCTGGTCGAGGCGGTCGCTGACCTCCTTCCACAGGCCGGCGCGCTCCAGGCTCTTCTGGACGATCTCGTCGAGCTCCGCCTTGCCGTGGGCGATGCCGTGGATCCGCGGGCCATAGGCGATGTTGTCGTAGATCGACTTAGGGAACGGGTTCGGCTTCTGGAACACCATGCCGACGCGGGCCCGCAGCTGCACGACATCCAGGGACTGGTCGTAGATGTCGTGGTCGTCGAGCGCGATCCGGCCGGTCACCCGGCAGATGTCGATCACGTCGTTCATCCGATTGAGGCAGCGCAGGAAGGTGGACTTGCCGCAGCCGGACGGCCCGATCAGTGCGGTGACCTCGTTCTGGTAGACGTCGAGATCGACATGCTTCAGGGCGTGCTTTTCCGCGTAGTAGACGTTCACATCGCGGGACTCGATCTTGGTGACCCGTTCGGCCATCTGCTCCGGGCTCGGCGGCTTGGCCGCGATATCCACCTCGGGCGTCGTCGTCGCGTCAGTCATCCGTAGTTCTCCTTACCACCGGCGCTCGAAGCGTTTGCGCAGCATCACGGCAATCGCGTTCATGAAGACGAGGAAACCGAGCAGGACCATGATCGCCGCCGAGGTGCGCTCGACGAACGCGCGCTCGGGGCTGTCCGCCCAGATGTAGACCTGAACCGGCAGCACGGTCGCCGGATCGGTGAAGCTCTGGGGAATGTCGACGATGAAGGCCACCATGCCGATCATCAGGAGCGGCGCGGTCTCGCCGAGCGCCTGGGCCATCCCGATGATCGTGCCGGTGAGGATGCCCGGCATCGCCAGCGGCAGCACGTGGTGCGTCACAACCTGCAGCGGCGAGGCGCCGAGACCGAGTGCCGCCTCGCGGATCGACGGCGGGACCGCCTTCAGGGCGGACCGCGCGGCGATGATGATCGTCGGCAGGGTCATGAGGGCCAGCACCAACCCGCCGGCCAGCGGCGCCGAACGCGGCAGGCCGAAGAAGTTCAGGAAGACCGCCAGCCCAAGCAGGCCGAACACGATCGACGGGACGGCCGCCAGATTGTTGATGTTCACCTCGATGAGGTCGGTCAGCCGGTTCTTCGGCGCGAACTCCTCCAGGTAGACCGCCGCCATGACGCCGATCGGGAACGACACGAGGAGGGTCACCGTCAGCGTCAGGATCGAGCCGATGAAGGCGCCGTAGATGCCGGCCTCCTCCGGTTCGCGGCTGTCGCCACTGGTGAAGAAATCGACGTTGAACGCGGCGAAGACCCGGCCGTCCTGATCGAAGTGGTCGAACCAGCCGACCTCCTTGTCGGAGACCCGGCGATCGCTCTCCGGCAGGTCGCGGTCGATGTAGCCCTTGGCGAAGGTGTCCATGTCGTCCGACAGCTTGATCGACACGGTCTGCGTGGTGCCGATCAGGGACGGGTCTTCCATCACCATGTCGCGCAGGGCGATGTCGGCGTTCGGCGACACCAGGCCGTACAGCGCGCGTCGGTCGCGGCGGCTGCCGGCGGCGTCCGGGAACTCCCGCTTCAGGGAGTCGCGCACCAGGGTCAGATAGTTCGCCCGCCGAAGCGTCTCCATCTCGGCCGGCCCGCCATCGGGGTTCAGCTCCTCGGCGCTGAACTCGATGGTGAGATCGACGTAGTGCTGCCAGAAGGCCGAGTAGCCCTTGGACACGATGCTGCCGAGCAGGATCAGCAGGATCAGACCGGCGGCCGCGACGCTGCCCAGGCCGAGCAGTCGGAACCGCCGCTCCGTCGCGTAGCGCTTGGTCAGGTGCGGGCCGGCAAGGACCGGGCGGCGGACCGGGTCGGTCGGCACGCCCTGCGGAGAGGAGATCGTATCAGTCATACTTCTCTCGGTATTTGCGGACCACGCTGAGCGCGATCACGTTGAGGGCGAGCGTGATGAAGAACAGGACCAGGCCCAGGGCGAAGGCCGAGAGGGTCTTGGCGCTGTCGAACTCCTGGTCACCGACCAGCAGCGTGACGATCTGCACGGTGACCGTGGTCACGGCCTCCAGCGGGTTGATCGTCAGGTTGGCGGCGAGGCCGGCCGCCATGACAACGATCATGGTCTCGCCGATCGCCCGGCTGACGGCCAGCAGCAGGGCGCCGACGATGCCCGGCAGGGCGGCGGGCACCACAACCGCCCGGATCGTCTCGGACTTGGTCGCGCCCAGGCCGTAGGAGCCGTCGCGCAGGGACTGCGGCACGGCGTTGATGACGTCGTCCGAGAGCGACGACACGAACGGGATGATCATGATGCCCATGACCACGCCGGCGGCGAGCGCGCTTTCCGAGGAGACGTCGAGGCCGATCGACTCGCCCACCCCGCGGAAGAACGGGGCGACGGTCAGGGCGGCAAAGAAGCCGTAGACGACCGTCGGGATGCCGGCCAGCACCTCGAGCATCGGCTTGGCGAAGGCGCGGAACCGCGGATCGGCGTATTCGGCCATGTAGACCGCCGACATCAGTCCGATCGGCGCGGCGACGACCATGGCGATGAAGGTGATCAGCAGCGTGCCGACGAACAGCGGGATGGCGCCGAACGCACCCGAGGATCCGACCTGGTCGGCGCGCAGGGCGGTCTGCGGGCTCCAGTTCAGGCCGAACAGGAACTCGTAGAACGGAACCTTCGTGAAGAACACGAAGCTCTCGAACAGCAGCGAGAGCACGATGCCGACCGTCGTCAGGATGGCGATGGTCGAGCTGATGATCAGGATGACGTTGATCACCTTCTCGACGCCGTTACGGGCCCGCAGGGACGGGCTGATCCGTTGACGCGCCAGGGCGAGGCCGCCGGCGCCGACGGCGAAGGCCACGACGGTCATGAGGATGAACCCGGTCTGGCGGAGGCTGGTCAGCCGCTCCGCCGCCGCCGTGATCGCCGGGTCGTCGCCGCGGCTCGAGATGTTGCCGGTGGCGACGTTGCGGATGTCGTTGAGCAGCAGACCGTACTGCGAGCCGGACAGATCGGCGGTCATGGCGGCCGGCAGCCCGCCCATGACCAGGCCGTCGACGATCTGCGGTTGCACGATGAGCCAGATCGCCAGCACGATCAGCGACGGCAGGCCGATCCACAGCGCGGTGTAGGCGCCGTAGTAGCTCGGCAGTGAATGCAGGTCCCTGGGCACGCCGCCGGCCGTCATCACGGCCCTGGCCCGTCCCGTCATGTAGCCGACCAGGGCGAACCCGATCAGCGCGAGAATTACGATAAACGTCTGCATCGGTCCCGGCCCCCCAGAGAGCGCTCCCACTCGGTCCGACGGCATTCCGCCGGTTCGGTTAGAGCGCGACCGGTTCAGATCGACTCGATCTGCACCGTGAAACGCCCTCAAAGTCATTCAAACAGAGAACAGATTCACACGATCAGATGTTTCCATTCGATCGTGATCTGCTCGAAAGGGTCTAACGAATGAATTCGGTCGGTGCGTGGCCCGGCGGGAATGCGCCGGAAGGCGGACCGGATGGCGGAGAGGACGCGGCCGACCCGAGGGTCGGCCGCTGGTGTGTCGTATCCGATCAGAGGCTCAGGTTGGTGAGGTTCTCACCCGCCGTGCGGTAGCCTTCGAGATCGGCGGTCGGCAGCGGGATCAGACCCTTGTCGGTCAGATAGCCTTCCTGGCCGGCAGCCTTCTCGCTGGTGAACTCGGCGACGTACTCCTTCATGCCGGGGATGACGCCGACATGGGCGTTCTTCATGTAGAAGAACAGGGAGCGCGAGACGGGGTAGGAGCCGTCGGCGATGGCGTCGAAGGACGGCGCGGTGCCGTCGACGACCGAGCCATGGACCTTGTCGGCGTTCTGGTCGAGGAAGGAGAAGCCGAAGATGCCCAGGGCGGCCGGGTTGGCTTCCAGCTTCTGAACGATCAGGTTGTCGTTCTCGCCGGCCTCAACGAAGCGGCCGTCTTCGCGCATGGAGTCGGAGACCGCGCGGAACGGCTTCTTCTCCAGGGCCTCGAGCATCGGGAACTGCTCGGCGCCTTCGCGCATCACCAGCTCGACGAACGCGTCGCGGGTGCCGGAGGTCGGCGGCGGGCCCAGAACCTCGATCTCGGTATCCGGCAGGGACGGGTCGATCTGGGACCACTTGGTGTAGGGGTTGTCGACCAGCTTGCCGTCGACCGGGACCTGCTTGGCCAGAGCCATGAAGATCTGCTTGCGGGTCAGTTCGTAGGTCTCGGCCGCCTTCGAGTTGGCCAGCACGATGCCGTCGTAGCCGATCTTGATCTCGGTGATGTCGGTCACGCCGTTCTCGGCGCAGAGCTCGACCTCGGACTTCTTGATCCGACGCGACGCGTTGGTGAAGTCCGGATGCTCGGTGCCGACACCCTGGCAGAACAGCTTCAGACCGCCGCCGGAGCCGGTCGACTCGATGACCGGGGTCTTGAAGCCGGTGGTCTTGCCGAAGTTCTCCGCGACCACGGTGGCGAACGGGAACACGGTCGACGAGCCGACGATGCGGATTTGATCACGGGCCTCGGCCTGGGCCGTCATGGCGACGACGCCGAGCGCGGCGAGGGCGACCGCCTTGCCGAACGAGAAAGTCATGAGAATCCTCCAGTCTTTCACTTGGGAGGTTGCGCTTTCGCCGGATCCGCAGGGACGTTCGGGCATTCGAGAACCGCGATCCTGGTCCCGAGGATTGGCTGCGCCGACAACTAAACATCGGGTGCCAACCTTTTAAGACAGAACTGTGAAACTTTGGTTACAGAGCGGATTGAAATACTGTCGTCACAAAATTTTCACGCAGCGGTAATCGAACGCGATCCCGCCCGATCCGCCCCGTCTGCGGACGCCGCCTGCGCGCCGGCCTCCACGGCCCGAGGCAGGAACACCGACACCGTCGTTCCCTCGCCGCGTGTCGATTCGACGGCCAGCGCGCCGCGATGCCGGCCGACGATGTGCTTGACGATGGCGAGGCCGAGCCCGGTGCCGCCGAGCTCGCGCGACCGCGCGGTATCGACGCGGTAGAACCGCTCGGTCAGCCGCGGAATGTGATCGGCCTCGATGCCCTCGCCGTGGTCCCGGACCCGCAGGGCGACGGCGTCGTCGCGCTTTCCCGGCCAGGCCGCGGGAACCTTTGCGGCGGGGGCCGCCGACACCTCGACGACCGTGCCGCTGCGTCCGTACTTGATGGCGTTGTCCATCAGGTTCTGCAGAACCTGGGTGAGCTGGTCCGGCTCGCCGACCACGGCGGGCAAGTCGCCGGCGATGTCGAGCTCGATGCGCATGTCCCTGCGCCGCGCCTCCAGGTCCAGGGTCGCCTTCACCCCCTCCACGATCGGCGCGAGGTGGATACGCTCGGTCGGCGGGCTGTGCTCGTTCGACTCGATCCGCGACAGCGACAGCAGGTCGTTGACCAGCCGGCTCATCCGGTGGGCCTGAACCCGCATGATCTCCAGGAACCGGTCCCGGGCATCGCTGTCCTCGCGCGCGGGCCCCTGCAGGGTCTCGATGAAACCCATCAGGGTGGAAAGCGGCGTGCGCAGCTCGTGGCTGACGTTGGCGACGAAATCGACCCGCATCTGCTCCGAGCGCCGAACGGCGGTGATGTCGACGAAGAGCAGAAGCGCGGAGGCCGGCCGCTCCTGGGCGTCGGCCAGGGTCTCGACCTGGGGTTCGACCAGGGTCTCGACCTGGACGGTGAAGGTCCGCTCCGTCGGTGCGGCGATCTCGAACTCCACCTCCGCCGTCGGCTTTCCGGCCAGTGCGCCGCGCACCGCCGCCAGAACCGCCGGGTGACGGATCACCGCCGACAGGTCGCGACCCTCGATCCGCTGGCCGAACTGGCTCTGGGCTGCCTTGTTGGCTCCGACGATGCGCGAACGGGAGTCGACCACCAGCAGGGGATCGGGGATCGCCTGGATCACGCGGGTCCGGGTCTCCGACTCCCGGTGGGCCGCGTCCATCCAGGTCGAGAGCTGACGGTCGGCGCGCTCCAGCGACAGGGCCAGATCGGCCGAGGGCCCGGTGTCGCCGATCAGCGAGATGGCGCCGCGCCGGTCGGCCAGCGCCGTCTCCAGGTCGGGGGCCTGGGCGCGCTCGTCGAGATGCTGGCGCAGGATCGCCAGCTCGCGCAGGTGCCGACGCACGACGAACGCCATGGCGCCATAGGTGGCACCCACGGCGCCGACCGTGACGAGCGCATCGATCCTTCCGGCCGCCGCCAGGCCGACGAACAGCAGCGTCGGGACCAGGGCCAGCAGACCGGACATCCGCAACACCGTGCCCCAGGCCGGGGCCGCGACGGCGCGGGGGCGATCCTCTTGTATCGAGCGGGTGTCCGCCATGTCTCCTCCGATGCCGCACCGGCATCATCCGATCAGACGATGGCGCCCGGACGGCGGCGGCCCCCGACGGCGGGGGCCGTCCGTCCCGCCGTCAGCCGATCGTCGCTTCGTGGGCCGCGATCGCGGCGGCGTTCACGATGTCGGTGACGCTGGCGCCCATCTGGACGATCTGCGCCGGCTTCTCCAATCCCATCAGCATCGGGCCGATCACCGATCCGCCGGCGAAACGCTGCAGGAGCTTGTAGGAGATGTTGGCCGAATGCAGCGCCGGCATGACCAGCACGTTGGCCGGCCCGGACAGGCGGCAGAACGGGTAGAGCCGTCGCACCTCCGGGTCCAGCGCCACGTCCGCCGACATTTCGCCGTCATACTCGAAATCGACATCGCGGCTGTCCAGGATGTCCACCGCCTCGCGGATCCTGAGCGCCTTCTCGCGCAGCGGGTTGCCGAAATTCGAGAACGACAGCAGCGCCACGCGCGGTTCGTGCCCGAAGGCCCGGGCCGCCGCCGCCGTCTGGCAGGCGATGTCCGCCAGTTCGTGGGGGTCCGGCAGCTCGTGCACGTTGGTGTCGGCAATGAAGACCGTGCGGCCGCGCGAGATCACCATGGTGACCGCCATCAGCAGCTGGTTCGGCTTGCAGTCGATCACCCGGGTCACGTCGTCCGCGGACACCCCGAAACTGCGCGTCAGGCCGGTGACCATGCCGTCCGCATCGCCCATCGCCACCATGCAGGCGGCGAAGATGTTGCGGTCCTGGTTCACCATGCGCTGGCAGTCACGTTGCATCGCGCCCCTCCTCTGGAGACGCTTATAAAGGAACTCTATGTACTTTTCGTTGAACTCGGACACGCGGGCGTTCTGAATCTCCAGCGACTCCGCGCCGGCGATGCCCATCTCCCCGATCTTCGAGCGGATGCGGTCCTCGCGGCCGATCAGGACGGCGCGGCCGAACCCGCCGTTCTGGAACGCCAGGGCGGCGCGGATCGTCTTCTCCTCCTCGCCCTCGGCGAACACCACGCGTTTGTCCGCCTCGCGGATGCGGTCGAAGATGTTCTGCAGGCTGGCGGCGGTCGGGTCGAGCCGGGCGCCGAGCTCGGCCGGTAGGCGTCCATGTCCTCGATCCGCCGCCGCGCGACGCCGGTGTCCATCGCCGCCTGGGCGACGGCGGCGGAGACGTGGACGATCAGCCGGGGATCGAACGGGGCGGGGATGATGTAGTCCCGCCCGTAGTGCAGGCGGCGTCCCGAGTAGGCGGCGTCGACCTCGTCCGGAACGTCCTCGCGCGCCAGTTCGGCGAGGGCGTGGGCGGCGGCGATCTTCATGTCCTGATTGATCTCCGAGGCCTGCACGTCGAGGGCGCCGCGGAAGATGTAGGGGAAGCCCAGGACGTTGTTGACCTGGTTCGGATAGTCCGAGCGACCGGTGGCCATGATGGCGTCGTCGCGCACCGACTGGACATCCTCGGGCGTGATCTCCGGATCCGGGTTGGCCATGGCGAAGATGATCGGGTTGTCGGCCATGGACTTGACCATGTCCTTGGTCACCGCCCCCTTGACCGACAGGCCGAAGAAGGCATCCGCCCCCGCCATGGCGTCGGCCAGCGTCCGGTGATCGGTGACGACCGCGTGGGCCGACTTCCACTGGTTCATGCCCTGCTCGCGGCCCTGGTACACGACGCCGCGGGTGTCGCAGATGATGATGTTGTCATGCGGCATGCCCATCGCCTTGAGCAGCTCGACGCCGGCGATCGAGGCGGATCCGGCCCCGTTGACGACCAGCTTCGTGGTCTTGATGTCGCGGCCGGTCAGGTGCATGGCGTTGATCAGTCCGGCGGCGGAGATGATCGCCGTGCCGTGCTGGTCGTCGTGGAACACCGGAATGTCGAGCAATTCCTTCAGGCGCTGCTCGATGATGAAGCATTCCGGCGCCTTGATGTCCTCGAGATTGATGCCGCCGAAGCTCGGGCCGAGGTAGCGCACGCAGTTCACGAACTCGTCCACGTCCTGGGTGTCGACCTCCAGGTCGATGCCGTCGACATCGGCGAAGCGCTTGAACAGGACCGCCTTGCCCTCCATCACCGGCTTGGAGGCGAGCGCGCCGATATTGCCGAGGCCGAGTACCGCCGTGCCGTTGGAGATCACCGCGACCACGTTGCCGCGGGAGGTGTAGTCGTAGGCGGTGTTCGGATCCTTCTCGATCTCCAGGCAGGGCACGGCCACGCCTGGGGAGTATGCGAGCGACAGTTCGCGCTGGGTCGTCAAGGGCTTGGTCGGCGTGATCTCGATCTTGCCGGGGCGCCCGGTCGAGTGGAACAGCAGCGCCTCGGTCTCGGCATCTGTGCGGTTGTCGGTGTCCATGGTGTTCCGTTCGCTCCCTGATCCTGGCCGGCCCCGGAGACCCGGATCGGCGCCTGCGGCGGTGCGTCCGCCGTTGTCTACTGGCTTGACGTTAACGTTGCCGACCGGCATGGGGAAGGCCTTCGCGGAAAAACAGTCTGTTACGGTCCGCCCCGACCCTCCCGTGCGGCCGGCGCCCATGGTAGGGTCGGCGTCCCCCATGCCCCCGTGAGCCAAGCCGTACCGTGTCCGCCGAGCCGTCTTCGCCTGCCTCCTCCGATCCGGACGCACGGATCGCGGCCCGCGCCGCCGGCGCGACGCCGATGTTCCAGCAGTATTTCGAGGTCAAGCGCGCCCACCCGGACGCGCTGCTGTTCTACCGCATGGGCGACTTCTACGAGCTGTTCTTCGAGGACGCCGTGGCCGCCGCGCGGGCGCTGGACATCACGCTGACCCAGCGTGGTCAGCACCAGGGCGAGCCGATCCCGATGTGCGGCGTACCGCACCACAGCTCCGAGGGATACCTGGCGCGGCTGATCCGCCAGGGTTTCCGGGTGGCGGTCTGCGAACAGACCGAGGACCCGGCCGAGGCGAAGAAGCGCGGCGGGAAGGCGGTGGTGAAGCGCGAGGTCATCCGCGTGGTCACGCCCGGCACCCTGACCGAGGACACGCTGCTCGACGCGCGGCGACCGAACTACCTCGCCGCCCTGGCCGAGGCCGGTGGCGCGTTGGGCCTCGCCTGGGTCGATCTGTCCACCGGCGATTTCCAGACCCAGCCGGTCGACGGCCGCGGCCTGGAGGCGGCGCTGGCGCGGCTGGCGCCGTCGGAACTGATCCTGTCGGAGAAGCTGTACGGCGATCCGGGCCTGGAAGGGGGCCTCGCCGAGGTCAGGGACATCGCCCATCCGATGCCGGGCGCCCGGTTCGACAGCGAGAACGGACGCCGCCGGCTGGAGACCGCCTATGGGGTCAGCGCGCTCGACGCGTTCGGCGCCTTCTCCCGGCCCGAACTGGCGGCGGCCGGAGCGGTGGTCGACTATCTCGACCTGACCCAGAAAGGCAAGCGGCCCCGGCTGGCGGCGATCCGCCGCTGGTCGCCCGGCGGGGTGATGGAGATCGACGCCGCCACCCGCCGCAACCTGGAACTGACCCGCACGCTGTCGGGTGAACGGCGGGGCAGTCTGCTCGCCACCATCGACCGCACCCTGACCGGGGCGGGAGCGCGGCTGCTCATGGCCCGCCTGTCGGCGCCGCTGACCGATCCGGCGGCGATCGACGCGCGGCTGGACGGCGTTTCCTTCTTCCTGGAGGCGGAGCGCGCCCGGCGCGATCTGCGGGAGATCCTCGCCCGCATTCCGGATATCGACCGGGCCCTGTCGCGCCTGGCCCTGGATCGCGGCGGGCCGCGCGACCTGGCGGCGATCCGCGGCGCCCTCGCCGAGATCGGACCGATCCGCGAGGCGGTGGCCCGCGCGCCTCTCAGCACGCCGCCGGCGGCCGTCGCCCGCGACCTCGACGATCTCGGCCGGCACGACGAACTGGTCGGCCTTCTGGGCCGGGCCCTGTCCGAGGATCTGCCGCTTCTGGCCCGCGACGGGGGGCTTGTCGCGCCGGGCTACGCGCCGGAGCTGGACCGGCTGCGCGGCCTGCGCGACGAGAGCCGGCGGATGATCGCCGCCCTGCAGGCCAGGTACGCGGGCGAGACCGGGGTGTCGGCGCTGAAGGTCAAGCACAACAACGTGCTCGGCTATTTCATCGAGGTCTCGGCGACGAACGGCGACAAGGTGATGGGCCGCGACGGCTTCATCCATCGCCAGACCATGGCCAACGCCGTGCGTTTCTCCACCGTCGAGCTGGGCGAGCTGGAGAAGGAGCTGTCGACGGCGGCCGACAAGGCGCTAGCGGTCGAGATGGAGGTGTTCGCCGACCTCGTCGCGAGGGTCCTGGAGACGGCGGACGCCATCGCCATCGCCGCGGCCGCGCTCGCCCGGCTGGACGTGGCGGCCGCGCTGGCCGACCTGGCGGCGGCGCGCGACTGGTGCCGGCCGGCGGTGGATGACGGTCTCGGCTTCGAGGTGGCCGCCGGGCGTCATCCGGTGGTGGAGGCGAGCCTGCCGGACGGGCCGGGCGCCTTCGTCGCCAACGGCTGCACCCTGGTGCCCGACGACCGGGTCTGGCTGGTCACTGGCCCGAACATGGCGGGCAAGTCCACCTTCCTGCGGCAGAACGCGCTGATCGCCGTGCTGGCGCAGATCGGCTCCTTCGTGCCGGCCGCCTCGGCCCGGATCGGTGTGGTCGACCGGCTGTTCAGCCGGGTCGGCGCCGCCGACGACCTGGCGCGGGGCCGCTCCACCTTCATGGTCGAGATGGTGGAGACGGCGGCGATCCTGAACCAGGCGGGCGCGCGGGCGCTGGTGATCCTGGACGAGATCGGCCGCGGCACGGCGACCTTCGATGGCCTCTCCATCGCCTGGGCAACCGTCGAGCACCTGCACGAGAGCAACCGCTGCCGCGCACTCTTCGCCACCCACTACCACGAGCTGACGGTCCTGGCCGACCGGCTCTCGGCGCTGTCCTGCCACACCATGGCGGTGAAGGAGTGGAAGGACGACATCGTCTTCCTGCACGAGGTGGTGGCGGGAGCGGCCGACCGCTCCTACGGGATCCACGTCGCCAAGCTGGCCGGCCTGCCGGGCGCGGTGATCGACCGAGCCGGCGAGGTGCTGGAGCGGCTGGAGACGGGCGAGCAGGGCAAGGCGGCGACCACCCTGATCGACGACCTGCCGCTGTTCAGCGCTGCCGCCCCGAAGCCGCGGTCCGCCGAGCCGGCGGGCCCGACCCCGCTGGAGGCGGCGGTCCGCGCGCTGAACCCGGACGAGATGACCCCGCGGGAAGCGCTCGATGCTTTGTATGCGCTAAAAGGGCTTGTTAGCTGAAGCTGAATAGCGGCTCAGTTTGCAGTGAGCTGCTGCGACGGCTACCATATCTAGATTTTGTAATAATGTTTCACACAAAATCTATTGAACATCAGGCCCTTTTCCAGGATCTTTAAATCTTACATGGCCAAAAAGAAGGGCCGCCAAGTTTGACGGCCCGTTGCCTCTCACTGGAGGCGTGGCTGAGTGGTTTATAGCACCGGACTCAAAATCCGACGGGGGTACGGCTCTCACACCTAAGGCCCCCCGTGGGTTCGAATCCCACCGCCTCCGCCATTTCCTGGGTGGTCCTTCGGGACCACCCTTTTTCTTACGTTTTCACGTTAGCAAGCCAACAAATTCAAATCGACTCGATTCTGCCCCGATTCGATTCGCCAGTAAAGAATAAAAATGCCATTTTAATTGAATAAAATGGCTACTCATTCAAAATCTTCTCGCGGCAGAGGTCGGCCGAAGAACGAGACAGACACCGTACAGATCACGCTCGCTGTACCGCCGAGATTGCATGCCTATCTCCGATATCTGGCACAGAACACGATGATGGGACCGTCGGCCCCAGCTGTGGCTCTATATGTGTTGACTAAGCAATTGGAAGAAATGCGGTTATCCGGCTATCAAGAGCCTGAACTGCCCAGTAACAACTCACCAGAAAATCAATAAACTAGGGCCGGCCCGTCCTGAGCGTGGCATCGATCAGTCGGGTGATCGCCGCGCAGTAGGGGGCTGGATCCGCTCCGCCGGCGATCGCCAGGGCGGCCCGGTCGAAGGCGGCGGACAGACAGTCGGCCAGGGCGTCGAGCTCGGCCGGGTCGATCCGCGGCATCGCGGCGTCGAGCCCCCGGCGCAGGGTGTCGCCGCCCTGCTCCCTGTCCAGCGCCGCCATGGCTTCCGGCCCGAGCACGGCCGGCCCGTCCAGCAGCAGCAGTCGGGCCCGTCCGGGCTCCGTCATCGCCGCGAAATAGGCGCCGGTTCCCTCGATCAGCGCCTGGCGCGGCGAAATCTCCGGTCCCGTCGCCCGTTCGATGGCGCCGGACAGGGCGGCGGCCTCGGCGGCGACCACGGCCCGGAACAGGTCGGCCTTGTCGGCGAAGTGATGGTAGAGCGCGCCCCGTGTGACCCTGGCGGCGGCCACGATCTCCGGCGTGCCGGTCTCCCCGTATCCCTTCTCCACGAACAGCGTGCGGGCCGCGGCGATCAGCGCCGCCTTGGTCGCGGCCGTGCGGGACTCGTTCGATCGGCGCGATGTCTGTTGCATACATACAGCCTGTATGTTAATTCGCATTCACTTACATACAAACTGTACGTATCTGTCTCGGAGGGCGATAGCCATGAAATGCAGCCAGTTCTATCCGGTCATCATGACCGACGCGGTGGCGGTGACCGCGCGCTTCTACATCGACCACTTCCGGTTCGAGCCCAAGTTCGAGAGCGACTGGTACGTCCACCTGCAGTCGGTCGAGGACGAGAGCGTGAACATCGCGGTTCTCGCCGGCGATCACGAGACCATTCCGGCCGAAGGCCGGGGGCGGGTTTCCGGCCTGCTGATCAATTTCGAGGTCGAGGACGTGGATGCCGAGTTCGCCGCCGCCGAGGCGGCCGGCCTGCCGATCCTGCTGGGGCTGCGCGACGAGCCCTTCGGCCAGCGCCATTTCATCACCCGGGATCCCAGCGGCGTGCTGATCGACGTGATCAAGCCGATCCCGCCGAGCGCGGAATTCCTGGCCCAATACGCCGCCGACGCGGTTCCGGCCTGAGGCACACAGGGCGGCGGGGAAACCGGCCCGGATCTTCCACGGACAGATCTTCCATGGCCCGGACATCCCCGCCGCGACCTGTTAGGATCTCGCCATGACCGATCAGCCGACCAGCATCGTCTTGGAATACCTACGCCGAATCGATGCCAATGTTCAGGCCTTGCGTGAGGACATGGCTGATGTGAAACAGCGCCTCAGTCTCGTCGAGGAAGGCGTTGCTATCGTCAACCGGCGTCTGGACCGCCTGGAGGTTCGGGTCGACCGGATAGAGACCCGCCTCGGCCTCGCCGAGGCCTGAGGTCTTACGCCACCTTCGAGTACACCGTCTCTCCGGTCAGGCCGGCAGCATCCATCGCAGCTGCGATCTTGGCGATCTCGGCCTCGCTCAGCTTCACCAGCGGCGGGCGGACATGGGCGGCATCCATGCGGCCGAGATGGACCAGCGCCTCCTTCATGCGGTTGTGCATGTCGAGGAAGGGCGGGTCGTAGAACGCGCCGGTGGTCGGGTAGATCCGGTCGGCGATCCGCCGCGCCTCCTCCAGGTCGCCGGCCTGGACCGCGCGGAACAGCGCCACCTGCAGGGCGGCGATGACGCTGCCGGCCCCCGACAGCAGCCCGTCGCAGCCGAGCACCAGCGAGGACAGCAGCCACGAGGAATGGGTCGTCAGCACGCTGACCCGCCGCGGCAGGGCGTGAAGCGTGCGGACCTGCTGTTCGTGCTGCTTGGCGTCGTTGCACCAGTCCTTGATGGCGACAACGGTGTCGATCTCCTCGCAGATCCGGACCAGCGTCTCCACCGGGTAGCCGAGCGTGGCTGCCGGATACTGAAACAGGATCAGCGGCAGGTCTGTCGCCTCGCGGATCGCGGCGAAGTGGGCGAGCGCCATTTCCGGGCGCATGGCCCCGCCGGAGAGCAGCGTGTTCGAGGGGAAGACCAGCAGCGCGCTCGCGCCGTCGCGTTCGGCCCGCCGGGCGATCGCCGCCGCCAGGTGGGAGCCGTCGCTGTAGACGCCGTGAACCACCGGCAGCCTGCCGCCGACCTCCTCCATGGTCATGGCCATCACCCGCTCCTGCTCCTCGATGGTGCAGGTGGCGACCTCGCTCGCGTGGGCGTTGACCGTGACCGCCGTGATCCCCTCGACCGAGGCGACATCGTTCAGGTGGCGGCGGTAGCCGCCCTCGTCGATGGCGAGGTCGGCGGTGAAGGGCAGCAGGCAGGCGGGAATCACGCCGGTCGGCGTGAAGGGCAGCGGCGCGGCCATGGTCTCCTCCCGGAGTCGTTTTTTAGTTGGGAGGAAGTCTAGGCCCGCCGCCGACGGCTTGAAAGCCGTGGAATACCTTATTCCGCTTTTCGGTCCACGATCGGCGTGAAACCACCGAAGAACATGCGCCTGCCGTCGAAGGGGGCGGATTTCATCGGTTCTATCAACCGGGGATCCTCCATCGCCTTGGCCATACCGGCGTCGCGCACCGCCTTCGACGGCCAGACGATCCAGCCGACCGCGACGGTCTCGTCCTCTCCCGCCTTCACCGCCATCGGAAAGGAGGTCACCTCACCCTCCGGGACGTCGTCGCCCCAGCATTCAACGAAATGAATGGCGCCATGCTCGATGAAGACCGGCGCGCCAGCCTCGGCCATCCGCGTGTAGGCCTCGCGGTTCGCGGTCGGGACCGGCAGAACGAAGGTATCGATGTAGGTCATGGGTCGGGTCTCCTGATTGGGTGTCAGTCGGAAGGGCTCCGGCAGGAACAGTCCGCCGCGGGAGCGGTCCCCTGCCGGGGGGTGTATTCGTCGTGCAGCCGCAGCCAGCTCATGGTGCCGGCCTCGTTGCGCCCTTTCGGCACGAGATCGAGAAACGCGAAGGGCGCGAACAGGGTCTCCATGCCGCGGCTGTAGGCCGAGTAGGTGTGAAAGACGGCACCGTCCCTGCCCCTGGCAAAGACACTGACGCCCGGCAGGTCGGTATGGGCGTACGGCGTGGTGCCGTAGTTGTAGGCGACCTCGCCGGCGGCGATCTGCTCCGGCGTGAAGGCCGTGCCGAAATCGTGGTTGAAGCCGTTACCGCCGCAGGAAACCCAGCGGAAGGTCCAGCCGAGGCGCTTGCGCGCCGCCTCGATCTCGGCGACCGGCGCGCGTGACACGGCGACGTAGGACAGATCGGCGTGCTCGAAATGCTGTCGGGCGGCATCGACCATGTCGGCGGTTCCGGCGCAGCCGTCGCAGATCGGACCGCCCGGCGGCAGCATGAAGTGCTGGACGAACAGCTGGGCGCGTCCGTCAAACAGGTCGGCGAGTGACGCTGGGCCCTCCGGGGTGTCGAAGACGTAGTCCGTCTCGACGCGGACCCAGGGGAGGGCCCGCCGCTCGGCATTCACCGCGTCGCGCAGATGGGTCGCTTCCCGTTCCCGGGCGAGCAGGGCCAGCCGCGCCTGCATCCACTCCTCTCTTGAGACGATCTTGGGGTCCACTGTCTCCTCCATTGCGCGAGCGATGGCGGCGATGCTCGTTGACAAAAGAGTTGATGTCAACATAATTGACCCATGACCATGCGCGACGACCTGCCCATCGACGTGACGCTGGAGGTCCGGGACCGATGTCTCTGCCTGCATCTGCAACGCGCCGCCCGCGCCATCGCCCGGCGGTTCGACGAGGTTCTGCGGCCGTTCGGCCTCACCAACGGGCAGTTCTCGCTGCTGATGTCCCTCAACCGGCCGCATCCGCCGCGCATCGGCGACCTGGTGCCGCTGCTGGCGATGGATCGCACGACCCTGACCGCCGCCTTCAAGCCGCTGGAACGGCGCGGACTGGTGCGCGTGCAGGTCGACGAGAAGGACCGACGCGGCCGTCGGGTCGCCATCACCGATGCCGGCCGCGACGCGCTGGTCGCCGCCCTGCCGGTCTGGCGGGACACCCATGACGAGATCGACCGCCTGGTGCCGGGCGGCGACGTGGACGGATTGCGCGCCGATCTCCTGGCGCTCTCATGAAACACGACGCGACCGGGAGGGCAGCCAATGAAATCGAACCCCTATCTGACCTTCGCCGGCGACTGCGAGGCCGCCTTCGCGCTCTATGCCACGGTGCTGGGCGGCCGGGTGGCGGACGTGACGCGCTTTCGCGACGTTCCCGGCTGCGAGCGGATGGACGGAGCCTGGCGGGACAAGGTGATGCACAGCACCTTGGAGTTCGGCGACCAGGTGCTGATGGGCTCCGACGCGCCTGCGGGGATGTACCAGGCGCCCCAGGGCATCTCGGTGGCCCTGCATCCCGAGCGCGATGACGAGGCGGAGCGGATCTACGCGGCGCTCTCGGAAGGCGGGACGGTGACGATGGAGCTACAGGAGACCTTCTGGGCGAGCCGATTCGCCATGTTCGCCGATCGCTACGGCACCCGCTGGATCGTCAACTGCGCGAAGACCGAGGCGTGACGGAGGTCACACCACGTTCCGCTCTTTGAGCGGTCGGTTCTCCAGGATTCTTTCGAGTCCGAAACGGGTGAGGTCGAGGCTGCGGAATCCGCCGGCGGTCATCAGTTCCATCACCGCGCGGCCGGCGGCGGGCGACTGCTGCAGGCCGTGGCCGGAGAACCCGGTGGCGAAGAGCAGATTGGCGATTTCGGGATGGCGGCCGATCACCGCGTTCTGGTCGAGGCTGTTGTAGTCGTAGGGTCCCGCCCAGGCGCCGGTCAGCTTCACCGCCTCGAAGGCCGGGATGCGCTCGGCGATGGCCGGCCAGACCACCTCCTCCCACCAGCGCCAGTCGACCTCGATCTCCCAGCTCTCCGGGTCGTGCTCCTCCGGCGGCGACACGCCGCAGACGTAGCCGGTTCCCTCGGGACGCACGAAGACGCCGGTGGCGCCGATGGTCAGCGGCAGGGGCGGGCCCTCCAGCGGCTCCCGGCAGGCGATCTGGTACACCGTGCGGATCCGGGGCCCGACCGGCAGCTCGACTCCGGCCAGCGCCGCCACAGCGCCGGAATTTGCCCCCGAGGCGATCACGCAGGCGCCGCAGCCGATCCGGGTGCCATCGCTCAGGGTCACCCGCTCGATCCCGCCGGCCCCGCGCTCGATGGCCTCGACCTCGCCGGTGACGTATTCGGCCCCCTGGGCGCGGGCCTTGCGTTTGAACGCTTGAAGCAGGGTGTTGGGATCGATCCAGCCCTCGCCGCTCTCGCCGAAGGTGCCGGCCGCCAGGCCGTCGGTGTTCAGGTAGGGGAACCGGCTGGCCAGGTCGGCCGGCTCCAGCCAGGCGATGTCGGCGCCGGCGTCGGTCTGTACCGCGTGGTTCTCGGCCAGAATCTGCCTGCCCTCGGACGAGGCGAGGAACAGGTAGCCGTTCTCGACGAAGCCCAGGTCCGGACGCTCGCCCGCAACCTCCAGGAGGTCGGCGGCCGCGCCGATGAAAGTCCGGGCGAACAGGCCGATCTCGACGTTCTCGCGGATCGAGAACTGCTGGCGGATGCCGCCGACCGAAAGCGGTGTCGAGGCGCGGGCATAGGTCGGGTCGCGTTCGATCACCACGACCCGCCCCTTGAAATCTGCCGACCCCGTGAGGAAATAGGCTGTCGCGGAGCCGACCGCGCCGCCGCCCACGATCACCACGTCCGCCATCCCGTCCGTCCGGTTCATCCGCCGCTCCCGTCATCACGCCTCGGGCGCGAGCCTCGGGCATCCGTGACGGTCGGACAAGGCCCGCGTATAGTTGCGGGCGGAACAGAGGAGGCTTCCGTGGCCGCGACCGCCGAGTTCGAGACCCGATCCGACCCGCCGTCGGCGCGCACGCCGAGTGTCGAGCTTGCCGTGCTGGGCAAACGGGTGCCGAATCGCAAGGCGATCTGCGACGTGCCGGCCCTCACCGCCGAAATCGATCGGACGGCCACCGAGGTCGCGGATCCCATATCCCGGCGCCGCGCGATCCTCGATCTGCTCAAGGCCGCCCTCTCGACGGCCACGGCGGAGATCCGCCGGCGCCTGGAGGCGACCAACGACGGCGCCGCCTGCGTGCGTGGCCGGGCCTGGCTGATGGACCAGGTCATCCGGCTGATCGCGACCCACGCCGCCGACCGGGAGTTCCCGGCGACCAACCCGACCACCTCGGAGCGGATCGCGGTGATCGCCGTGGGCGGTTACGGCCGCGGCGAGCTGGCGCCGCAGTCCGACATCGACCTGCTGTTCCTGCTGCCCTACAAGCAGACCGCACGCTGCGAGCAGATCGTGGAGTACATGCTCTACCTGCTCTGGGATCTTGGGCTGAAGGTCGGTCACTCGACCCGCTCGGTGGCCGAGTGCCTGCGCCAGGCCAATGCCGACATCACCATCCGCACGGCCCTGCTCGAGGCCCGGTTCCTGTGGGGCGACGACGCGCTCTTCGAGGAGATGCGCGAGAAGTTCCTGGCCGATGTCGCGTCGGGATCGCCGCTGGAGTTCGTCGAGCAGAAACTTCAGGAATCAGACAACCGCCACCGCCGCATGGGCGACAGCCGCTACGTCGTCGAGCCGAACATCAAGGACGGCAAGGGCGGGCTGCGCGACCTGCACACCCTCTTCTGGATCTCGAAATACGTCTACCGCATCGACGACGTCGCCGAGCTGGTGCCGCGCGGCGTGCTCGATCTGGCGGAGGCGCGGCGCTTCGCCCAGGCGCAGAAGCGGCTCTGGACCATCCGCTGCCATCTCCACTACCTGACCGAACGGCCGGAGGAGCGGCTGACCTTCGACGTGCAGCCGGTGATCGCCGAGCGGCTCGGCTACACCGACCGCGCCGGCGCCATGGCGGTCGAGCGGTTCATGAAGCACTACTACCTGACGGCCAAGGACGTCGGGGACCTGACCCGCATCTTCTGCGCCGCGATCGAGGCCGAATACAAACGCCGGCGGCGCCGGTTCCGCCTGCCGACGCTGTTCGGCGAGCAGCGTTTCGGTGACTTCAAGGTCGAGGGCGACCGCATCAGCGTGATCGACGACCACGCCTTCGAGCGCGATCCGGTCAACATCATCCGGCTGTTCCACGAATCGCATTTCCGCGATCTGATGATCCACCCGCACGCGCTGCGGGTGATTACGCAGAACCAGGGGCTGATAAATCCCGAGTTGCGCAGGGAGCCGGAGGCCAACCGCCTGTTCCTGGAGATCCTGACCAGCGAGAAGGGGCCGGAGCGCATCCTGCGGCGGATGAGCGAGGCGCGGGTTCTGGGCAAGTTCGTGCCCGATTTCGGCCGGGTCGTGGCGCAGATGCAGTTCGACATGTACCACACCTACACGGTGGACGAGCACACGCTGGTCTGCCTTGGCGTGTTGCACGCGATCGAACAGGGCGAACTGCGCGACGTCGCCCCGATCGCCACCGACGTGGTGCACAAGGTGCTGTCGCGCCGGGCGTTGTATGTCGCGCTCTTCCTGCACGACATCGCCAAGGGCCGCGGCGGCAACCACTCGATCCTCGGCGAGCGGGTCGCCCGCCGGGTCTGCCCGCGTTTGGGCATGACCGACGAGGAGACCGACACCGTCGCCTGGCTGATCCGCTGGCATCTGCTGATGTCCGACACCGCCTTCAAGCGCGACATCCACGACCCCAAGACCGTCGAGGACTTCGCCCGCGTCGTCCAGTCGCCGGAACGGCTGCGCCTGCTGCTGGTGCTGACGGTGGCCGACATCCGCGGCGTCGGCCCGCATGTCTGGAACGGCTGGAAGGCGCAGCTGCTGCGCGATCTGTACTACGCCACCGACGAGATGCTGTCCGGCGCCTCCTCGCCGAAGAACACCCGCACCCGCGTCGCCGTCGCCAAGAGGAAGGTGGTGGAGCAGCTCGTCACCTGGACCGAGCCGGAGATCGAGGCGCACCTGGCGCTGGGCTACGATCCCTACTGGCTCGGTTTCGATACCGAAACGCTGGTCCGGCACGCCTGGCTGGTGCGCCGGGCGCAGGCCTCGGACGCCCGGCTGGTGGTCGAGCACCGGCTCGACCCAGACCGCGAGGTGACGGAGGTGACGGTCTACGCCGGCGACCACCCGGGCCTGTTCTCCCGCATCGCCGGGGCGATGTCCTCGGTCGGCGCCAACATCGTCGATGCCCGCATCGTCACGCTGGCCGACGGCATGGCGATCGACACGTTCATGATCCAGGACGACAAGCGGCAGATGTTCGACCGGCCGGACCGGTTGGCGCGCCTGGTCTCGGCGATCGAGCGGACCCTGGACGGCAGCCTGCGGGTCGAGGAGCAGCTCGAGAAGAAGAGCTCGCTGACGGCCCGTCGCACCCGGGCGCTGAAGGTGCCGCCGCGCGTGCTGATCGACCAGAAGGCCAGCGTCACCCACACCGTGATCGAGGTGAACGCCCATGACGAGCCCGGCGTCCTCCACAGGATGACCCGCGCCCTCGCCCGCATCGGCGTGCAGATCCACTCGGCCACGGTCTCGACCTACGGCGAGCGTTTCGTCGACGTGTTCTACGTCAAGGACGTGTTCGGCCTGAAGATCGACAGCACCCGCAAGCTCGACGAGATCCGCACGGCGCTGCTCGAGGCGTTGGGGGTGGACGACTCGAAGGCCGAGAAGCAGAAGGACAAGGACAAGGACAAGGACAAGGACAAGGACAAGGACAAGGACAAGCCCTGACCGGGGTGTGCCTCGGCGTCTGGCCATCGCGTCGCCCTAACCCTGCCATATCCCCGCCCTGCCGAATCGCGTAAATCGGTCCCATGAACCTCGCGCGCGCCATCGCCACGGTCGGCGGCTACACCATGATCAGCCGGGTGACCGGCTTCGTGCGCGACATGCTGATCGCCGCGGTGGTCGGCGCCGGGCCGGTCGCCGACGCGTTCTTCGTCGCCTTCCAGATCCCGAACTTCTTCCGCCGCCTGACCGGCGAGGGGGCTCTGACCGTCGCCTTCGTGCCGATGTTCGCCGGCCTGGTCGAGACCCGGGGTAGGGAGGTCGCCGTCGCCTTCGCCGGACAGGTGCAGTCGGTGCTGCTTCTGGTGCTGCTTGCCCTCCTCGTGCTCGCCGAGGTTGCCATGCCCGGCGTGATCCTGGTTCTGGCGCCGGGCTTCGCCGACGAGATGCTGCGCTACGACCTGGCGGTCGAGCTGACCCGCATCACGTTCCCCTACCTGCCGCTGATCTCGCTGGTAGCGCTGTGGGGCGGCATGCTGAACAGCCTCGGCAAGTTCTGGGCGATGGCGGCGGCGCCCATCCTGCTGAACCTGATCCTGATCGCCGCCCTGGCGGGCGCGGCCGGCCTGCTGGAGACACCGGGGCACGTTCTCGCCTGGGGCGTGGCGGCGGCCGGAGCGGCGCAGGCGGCCTTCGTCGCCGCGGCCTGTCGGCGCGCGGGGGCGTTGCCGCCGCTGGTCCGCCCGCGGCTGTCGCCCGAGATCCGGCGGCTCCTGGTGCTGATGGCGCCGGCGGCGCTGGGCGCCGGCGTGGTCCAGGTCAACGCCTTCATCGGCATGCTCCTCGCCTCGCTGCTGCCGGCCGGCTCGGTCTCCTATCTGTACTACGCGGACCGGGTGGTGCAGCTGCCGCTGGGCGTGGTCGGCGTGGCAATCGGCACGGCTCTGCTGCCGATGCTGTCGCGCCAGGTTCGCGGCGGCCACGGGGCCGAGGCGCGCGCCACCCAGAACCGGGCGCTCGAGATCGCCCTGCTGCTGACCGTCCCGGCGGCGGCCGCCCTGGCGGTGATCGCCGATCCGCTGATCGCCGTCCTGTTCCAGCGCGGGGCCTTCACCGCCGCCGACGGCAGCGCGACCGCGATCACCCTCGCCGCCTATGCCGTCGGACTGCCGGCCTTCGTGCTCATCAAGGTGTTCCAGCCCGGATTCTTCGCCCGCGCGGACACTGCCACGCCGGTCAAGGTCGCCGCCGTCGCCGTGGTCGCGAACCTGGCCTGCAATGCCGTGCTGCTGCCGCTCTACGATCAGGTCGGGATCGCGCTGTCGACCGCGCTGTCGTCCTGGCTCAATGCCGGGCTACTGGCGACGCTGCTGTGGCGGCGCGGGCACCTGGCGACCGACGCCCGATTGCGCACGCGCCTGCCGCGGATCGTGCTCGCCGCGGCGGCGATGGCGGCGGCGCTCTGGGGACTCCATGGCTGGACCGCGCCGTGGCTGGACGGCGGCACGGTCGAGCGTGTCGCCGCCCTGGCGCTGCTGATCGCCGCCGGCCTCGCGGTCTATGCCGGGGCCTGCCTGCTGGTCGGCGCCGCCCGGCCGAGTGATCTGCGCGCCCTGCGCCGGGCCGAAGGCGGCTAGGGCAAGTCACGATCAGATGGAAACATCTGATCGTGTGAATTTGCTCTGTTTTTAATGGCTTAGAGGACGATCCACAGTTCGGATCGTTTCGACCTGACGCGATCGCGCCCTAGGGTAGAACCACGTCTCGGACGACGATTCACAGTTCGGATCGTTCCCATCCGAACAGATCGTGCTCGGGTTCGTCGCGCGCGGCACAGCGATCCGCCCGGACCGTTGGGTGTCCTCCTCCGGACGGGTATGCTATCGGAAATACCCCGCCGGACCGACACATGGGGGAGACGATCCAATGCAGACGGATATCGGCACGCCCCTGGTCGACGGCATGAAGGCGCTTCCTCTGCGCGAGGAGCCCTTCGCGTTCAAGGTGATGCGGGAATCGCTCGACCCGGCGCTGTTCGAGGCCGCGCGCAGCACGTTTCCGACGCCCGACCGGATGCGGCCCAAGGTCGAGTCCCGCGCCGACAGTCGCTACTCCGACCGGCGCCTGACCGTCGACCTGGAGTCCTGCCCGGACCTGGCCGCGGCGGAGGGTCGTGCCGTCTGGCGGGAGATCGCCGATTTCTTCCTGCGGTCGTCGGAACTGGTCGCCACCCTGCGCGAGGTCTTCGGCCCGCTGTTCGCCGACGAGCTCGAGGCCCGGTTCGGACAGCGACCGACCCGGTTCCGCCTGAACAGCGAACTGGTCTACGACCGCACCGGGTTCGCGCTGCTGCCGCATACGGACGCCTCCAACAAGGCGGCCACCCTGCTCACCTATTTCGCCGAGCCGGGCGACCCGGTGGAACTCGGCACCGTGCTGTTCGCCCCGAAGGACGAGGATCTGGCGGATCCGGGCGGGCGGAAGTTCTGGCGACCGGACCAGTTCCGCGCGGTGGCCCGGGTACCCTACCTGCCCAACCTCTCGGTGGCCTTCGCCCGGCACCGGACGTCGTTCCACGGCGTGATGCCGACGACCAGCACGACGCCGCGCCGGCTGATCCAGACCTCGCTGATCGCCGCCGTCGACCCCTGAGTTCATCCCCGAACCGGTCTCCGGCGTCGTTCGTGACGGCGCCGTTCCCGCACCGACCTTGATTTGCGCGCCGGGTCCGGGGATAACGCCTCGCCACATCGATCCCGGCCCACCCAACCACGCGGAACACGCCGTCATGCGACGTATCTTCTCCGGCATCCAGCCGACCGGAAACCTGACACTGGGCAACTATCTGGGAGCGATCCGCAACTGGGTGACGCTGCAGGGCGAGCAGTCGTATGAGTGCATCTTCTGCATCGTCGACCAGCATGCCATCACCATTCCCAAGGAGCCGGCCGAGCTGCGCCAGGCCACCCGCGAGGTGACGGCAAGCGTGATCGCCGCCGGCATCGACCCCGAGAGCAGCATCCTGTTCAACCAGTCCCAGGTCGCCGAGCATATGCGCCTCGCCTGGGTGCTCGGCTGCGTGGCCCGGGTCGGCTGGCTGAACCGCATGACCCAGTTCAAGGACAAGGCCGGCAAGGACCGCGACAACGCGACCACCGGCCTGTGGTGGTACCCGGTGCTGATGGCCGCCGACATCCTGGCCTACAAGGGCACGCACGTGCCGGTCGGCGACGACCAGAAGCAGCACCTGGAGCTGTCCCGCGACATCGCCCAGGCCTACAACTCCATGTTCGGGGTCGAGTTCTTCCCGCTGCCGGAGCCGCAGATCCTGGGTGCGGCGACCCGGGTGATGAGCCTGCGCGACGGCACCAAGAAGATGAGCAAGTCGGACGCCTCCGACATGTCGCGGATCAACATGACCGACGACGCGGACACCATTGCCAACAAGATCAGGAAGGCGAAGACCGACCCGGAACCGCTGCCGAGCGAGGCGGCGGGGCTCGAGGATCGCCCCGAGGCGCGCAACCTGGTCACGATCTACGCCGCCCTGGCCGACAGGTCGGTCGACTCGGTGCTTGCGGAGTTCGGTGGTCAGGGTTTCGGCACGTTCAAGCCGGCCCTGTCCGAGATGGCGGTCTCCGTCCTCGGTCCGATCGGATCGGAGCTGCAGCGGCTGATGGCCGATCCGGCCTACATCGACGGAATCCTGGCCAAGGGCGGTGAGCGGGCGCGGGCGATCGCCAGGCCGATCGTCGACGAGGTCTACGACACGGTCGGTTTCCTGCGACCCTAGAGTGCGATCGGTTCAGATCGGATCGATCTGAACCGTGAATCGCCCTCTGGAAAATTAAGATCAGAGCAAACTCACACGACCGGATGCTTCCATCTGATCGTGATTGGCTCTGGAGTGCGATCGGTTCAGATCGGGTCGATCTGAACCGTGAATCGCCCTCTGGAAAATTAAGATCAGAGCAAATTCACACGACCGGATGCTTCCATCTGATCGTGGTTTGCCCTAACGCACGCGCCCGCATCCGGCGGCGACGCCGGCATAGAGGACCATCCCCGTCGCCGCGAAGGCGGGGGCTGTGGCCAGCGCGATGCCGACAACGCCCCAGATCTCCATGAACACCGCGTTCAGGGCGATGGTCAGCGCCATGTTGACCGCGGCGGCCGTCGGGATCACCCAGCCGAGACTCAGCACCGCGGCGGCGCGGACCAGGATCACCACGGCGCCATAGGCGGGAAGCTGCACCGCGTAGGCGGCCAGCACGTCGGCGACCAGACGGGTGTCGTCGGTGGTGAAGGCGCCGCGCTGGTACAGCAGGGCGATGACCGGCTCGGCGATCGCCCAGGCGATGGCCACGCCCGGCAGGGCCAGGAGAATCACCGCGACCAGGTGTCGCCGCAGCCGCGTCAGCAGCCGCCGCGGGTCGTCCAGCGCGCTCTCGGCGTAGGCCGGCAGCACCGAGATGCCGAGCGCCGTCGTGACCACGTGCAGTCCGGCCAGCACCAGCTTGGCCCCGTAGCCGAGGGCCGAGGCAGAGCCCTCGCCGAGGGAGGCCGCCATGAGCTGGTCGATCAGCCCGGCTCCCGACAGCAGCAGGGTCGCCAGCATCAGCGGTCCCCAGCGCCGCGCCAGTGCCGCGAGGTCGGTCATGGCCATGCCGAGGCGTGGGCGGTAGCCGAGGCGACGGGCCGCGGCGAGCACGATCGCCGCCTCGGCCAGGGTGCCGAGCACCGCTCCCCAGGCCAGGGCGGCGACGCCGAGCTCGGCGCGGAAGGCGAGCAGGAGAACGGTCATCACCAGCGGCGTCAGTGCCGGAGCGATCGCCGGAAGGGCGAAGCGGCGCTCCGCCGTGAGCATGGCCCCGCCGGCATAGGCGAGGCCGCCGAGCACCGCGAACAGGGTCATGATCCAGAGCATGTCCGCCGCCAGGACAAGTGCCGTCTCGGAGAAGCCCGGGGCGACGACCGGCAGGTAGAGCGGCGCGGCCGCGGCGGCCAGCACGGCGACCGCCGCGATCGCCATCGTCACGGTCAGCGTGCCGGCGCCGGCCAGGGCGGCGGCGCGGTCGCGTCCCCCGTCGCGGGCCGCCGCCAGCAGTCCGGGCACCACGGCGATCTGGAACGACCCGGCGATCAGCTGGACCAGGAACACCGGCAGGGCCAGCGCGACGAAGAAGGCGTCGACCTCGGGGCCGCGCCCGTAGATCATGGCGATCGCCGCCTCGCGCACGAAGGCCGAGGATTTCGCCAGGATCGACAGCACCGCGATCGTCGCGCCGGCCCGGGCGACGGCGCGGTCGTCCATGGTCGGGAACGGTCGGGTGCCGGGGCCGCTCACGACAGGTCGGGTGGGGTGAAGACGTCGATCGGACGGGTCAGCCCCTTGACCGGGTGGCTGCCGAGCCCGGTCATCGGCTCGCCCACGGAGTCGGCGAAGGCGCGCGAGGCGAGAACCCGCACCCCGAGCGTACGGGTCAGCCCCTCGATCCGGTTGGTCAGGTTGACCGCCGGCCCGATCACCGTGAAGTCCAGCCGCTCGGCCCCGCCGATATTGCCGTATCCGATCTCGCCGATATGCAGGGCGATGCCGAAGTCGATCGCCTGACGCCCGTTGCGCAGGCGGGAGGTGTTCAGGGCCCGCAGCAGGGTGACGGAGTCCCGGGCGGCGCCCAGCGCCAGGCGGCAGGCTTCGGCATCGCCGTCGGCGACCCCGCGTGCCGGGTCGGCCGGGAACATGGCCAGCATCCCGTCGCCCAGGAACTTCAGAACCTCGCCGCCGCGCTCCTCGACCGCCTGCACCGTGCGCTCGAAATACTCGTCGAGCAGGTCGATGATCGCGTCCCGGTCGAGCTGGTCGGACAGAGTCGTGAAATCCCGGATGTCGGTGTACCAGATGGCGGCGCGGATGCCCTCCGCCTTGCCGCGCACGATCTCGCCGGACAGAATCCGCTCGCCGGTGTTGCGGCCGAGATAGGTGCTCAGGAGCTGGCGGGTCAGGTCGCGCCGCTCCAGCACCTCCATGCGCATCGACAGGGCCGGCATGAACTCCCAGATCTCGCGCAGCTCGTCCGTGGAGAAGCCGCCCGGCCGATCGGCGGTCCAGGTCGTGAAGTTGATGCTGCCGTCGGAGAACACCAGCGGAATGGCGACATAGTCGGTGGCCCCCTCCGACCTCAGGTCGTCGAGGATCGGAAAGTCGTTCTGCTCGCCGTCCATGTCGAGACGGCGGCGGATGCCCTGCGCGCCTTCGAAGATCAGCGGAAGCGGGCTGCGCTTGTAGGCCACCGTGTCCTGCATGCCGCGCAGGACATGCATGTAGCGGGGCTCGCCGCCGTCGCGGTACCAGATGATCGACGTGCCCGTCGCCTGGGGATGCAGCGTGGTGATGAAGTAGGTCATCCGCATCAGCGGGTAACCGCGGGCGACCAGAAGCCGTCCGAGATCCCGCGCCAGAAAGCGACGCGACGCGTAGGAGGCCGCGTCCCGCAGGATCCACTGCAGCGGCGTTCTCTGCGGGTCGACCGGCGGCGCGCCGGCGTCGTCGTCCTCGTCGAGAATGCGGACGAGACGACGCGTCTCCTCGTCCCTGGGGGTGTCCGCCCGCTGCAGGTTGAATTGCGTGTCGGGCTCTTGCGGCGTCGCGGCTCCGGTACCGTCCTTCGGTGGCCGTCTTGACGTCATCTCGCGGCGCCCCAAGTATGCGGCTGACGAGCATAGCCCAGACACCGGCCTCGACGCGGCGGCCGGACCGCCCATGCGATCGATGCCAGACTGGAGACGTGACACATGTTCATTCAGACCGAAGAGACCCCGAATCCCGCTACGTTGAAGTTCCTTCCCGGACGCACCGTTATGGTGAGCGGCACGGCGGAGTTCAAGTCGGAGGAGGAGGCGGCTGCCGGATCGCCCCTCGCCGCTGCGCTCTTCGAGGTCGACGGGGTGACGACCGTGTTCCTCGCCGCCGACTTCATTAGCGTCTCCAAGCGCGACGACAAGGAATGGTACCTGATGAAGCCGGCCGTGCTCGGCGTCATCATGGAGCACTTCGTCGCCGGCAAGCCGATTCTGGCCGAGGGCGCCGGCGAGGCCGAGGAACTGGACGTCCGTCCGGAGGACGAAGAGGTCGTCTCGCAGATCAAGGAGCTGCTGGATACCCGCGTGCGCCCGGCCGTGTCGATGGACGGCGGCGACATCGTGTTCCACGGCTACGAGGATGGCATCGTTACCCTGACCATGCAGGGCGCCTGCGCCGGCTGCCCGAGTTCGACGGCGACGCTGAAGATGGGTATCGAGAACATGCTGCGGCACTACATTCCGGAAGTGCGCGAGGTGCGCGCCGCCGGCGGCATGGCCGACTACTACTGAGCGCGACCGGCCGCCCGGTCGCCCAGACCCCGTCAGCCGGCTGACGTCCGGAACCCAGCGAGGCCGAATGGCGACACCTCCGGCATCCGCGCGGACTTTGGACCGCGTCGCGCTGGCGGTGGGGATCGCCGTTATCCTGTCGTTCGAGGCGGTGGCCCTGATTTTCGGCCCACCGGACTGGCCGATCCCGCGGCGGCCGGTGGCACAGCCGGCCAGCGTCGTCACCCCGGCACCATTGCCCGATGGCGGGCGGGACTTCACCGTTGCCTCCTCGGCCACGCTGCTGAACCTGTTCGACCGCGCCTCCTTCGATCTCGCGGCCGTGCGGGCCGGCGACGCACCGGTGCCCAGGCTCTATCTCGCCTCTCTGCCGGCCGATCTTGCCGGCCTCGACCAGGTGGGCGCGCGAAAGCGGCTGTTCCTGCGCGTGGTTCTGCCGCTCGTTCTGCGGGTGAACGCCGAAATCGCCATCGTCCGCACCCGGGCGGCGGCACTGCTCGACCGACTGGCTGAGGGAGACGGTCTCCGCCTGCGGGACGCCCGCTGGCTGATCGCGCTCGCCGGGCGCTACGGCGCGATCGATGCGGCGGAGGGATCGATCGGCGCGCTGCGCGACCCGGCGGTGCGCCGATCGCTGCTGCGCCGGATCGACGGCGTGCCGGTCCCCCTGGCCCTGGCCCAGGCGATCATCGAGAGCGGCTGGGGCCGTTCCCGGTTCGCTTATGAGGGCAACGCGCTCTATGGCCAGTGGACCTGGGACAAGAGCCAGGGCATCGCGCCGGCCGAGGCGCCCGACGCCGGGCACGCGGTCCGATCCTTCGACAGCCTCGCCCACTCGGTCCGGGCCTACATGCACAACCTGAACACCCATGCGCGTTACCGGGCCTTCCGCGAGGCCCGGGCCGCCGGGGCACCGTCGCGCGCGCTGGCCGGGACCCTGACCGCCTACAGTGAGCGGGGCGCGGTCTACGGCGAGGAACTGGCGCGGATCATCGACCAGAACGACCTCGACGCCTTCGCCGGGGCCGAACTCGGCGCGACCAACATCCGTCGGGGAGAGGGCTGGCGGCGACTGCGCGCCGCGCCCGGCGGCTGACCGGTCCGTCCGCCGCGCCGGCGAACGGCGCCGATTGCCAACAATATTGGAAATGCGGGACCTACCGGGGAATGTAGAACTGCACCCCGTACCACCGCCACCGCCCATCCGGTCCCGGCATGGTGCAGTTGACGCGCGCCCGTCCCGCCGGGAACGGTTCCGACAGGCGCACCTCGACCCGATCGCCGAGCACTTCGGTCTGTGTCCGGCCCTGTCCCGAGGCGTAGCAGTCGATCCGGCCCGGATCGCCGATGTCCGGCGACACGGTGAACCCGAAGGGCGGTGGGTTGTTCGAGGTGACGATCAGGTCCGCCGGCACCTGGTCGCGCACCGGCAGCGGCAGCGCGTTGGCGGTCAGGCGGAACCGGTCGATGCCGCCATAGGTCTCGTTCAGCGCGAACCGCGGCAGGCCGTAGCGGTCGCTGGTGGCGTGGGCCACGCCGGACTGTTGGCCGAACGCCGCCGCATAGCCGCGCTCGGCGACCACCTTCTGGATCTGCGACCCGTACTCGCCGTAGGGAAACGCCAGCAGCGTCGGCGCCGCGCCGAGCTCGGCGGCGATCCGGGATGCCGACCGGTCGAGCTCGATCTTCACCGTCTCGATGTCGAGATCGGGCAGATGCGGATGCGAGGCGGTCTGGCTGCCGATGGTGACGCCGGCGGCCTTCAGCTCCCGCAGCTGATCCCAGCCCATGTAGCCGGGATGAGCCCGATCGATCGGATCGGTGGCGACGAACAGGGTGAAGGGCAACCCGGCCTGTCTGAGACGGGGCCACGCTTCGGCATAGACCGAGGCGTAGGCGTCGTCGATGGTGATCGCCACCGTCCGGTCGGGCAGGTCGGCGCCGGTCCGCATCCGCTCGAGGATCTCCGGAACCGGCAGCACCGAGTAGCCGCCGGTCCGCAGTTCCTCGAGCTGGGCTTCGAACTGATCGATGCGGATATTGGCGCTCGGGTACTCCGACTCGCCGAAACGGTGGTACATGAAGATCACGGCCGACTCGGTCGCCAACGCATCCGGCGCCCCGAATCCCGGGACGCCGGAAAGACCGATCATGGCCAGCGCGAACGCGGCGGTGCCGATACCTGACTTCATGGGGTGAAGATACGTCATGCCACCCGCATTTCGAAATGCTGCGGTTCGCCGCAATCCCCCGGCGCAGGACGGAGGGCGGCGATGACCCTGATCCTCGCCCTGGACAGCGCCGCCGGCGCCTGCTCCGTCGCCGTGTCCGAGGGCGCGAACCTGCTGGCGTACGAGGGCTGCCGGCTGTCGCGCGGCCATGCCGAGGCGCTGATGTCGATGGTGGCCCGGGTGCTGTCCCGGTCGGGCCGCGACGCCGGCGCGCTCGACGCCGTCGCCGCGACGGTGGGTCCGGGCAGCTTCACCGGACTGCGAATCGGGTTGGCGGCGGCCCGCGGTCTGGCCCTGGCGATCGATGCCCGCACGGTTCCGGTGACGACGCTGGAGGCGCTGGCCCATGCCGCCGGCCCGTCGGACCGGCCACTGCTTGCCGCCCTCGACAGCAAGCGCGGGGACCTCTACGCCCAGTGGTTCGATCCGTCGGGCCGGCCGCTCGGCGATCCGGCGGTGATGTCCGCGGCCGCGGCGGTGGCCGCCGCGCCGTCCCCGGCGGTGCGGTTCGTCGGGGATGCCGCCGACCGGCTGCTGGAGGCCGCGGGGGGACTGGAGCACGCGGCGGGGCTGAGGGCCGAAGCCGTTGCCGACTGCGATGTGCCGGATGCCCGCTCGGTCGCCGCTCTGGCCGCCGGACGGCTGGCGGCAGGCCGGGCCGGACCGCTGCGCCCGCTCTACCTGCGGGCCCCGGCGGTCAACCTGCCGGCGGCGTGAGGCCGGTGCGATGACGGTCCACGAGGCCTTGCTCGAGCGGCTGCGCGCGGCGACGCCGGACGATGCGGCGCGTATCTCCGTCCTGCAACGGTCAGCCTTCGACGATCGGTGGAGCGCGGAGTCGGTCGGCCGCCTGCTGTCCGGGCCGGCGAGCCTGTCGCTGATCGCCGAGGCATGCGACGGCGCGGCCGGCTTCCTGATCGGACAGTGCGTCGCCGACACCGCCGAGGTCATCGCGGTCGCGGTCGCGCAGAACCACCGCCGCCGGGGATGGGGGTCGGCGCTGCTCGCCGGGTTCGAGGCGGTGGCGGCGACGTCCGGCGCGGAGCGGACGCTTCTCGACGTGGCCGCCGACAATGCCGCCGCCCTGGCTCTCTACCGGGCCCGCGGCTACGAGACCGTGGCCCGGCGCGACCGCTACTACACCACAGGCCGCGCCGATCCGGTCGATGCGCTGGTGATGGTTAAAATGCTTGTGAAATCCGTCGGATAACAGACCGGTTCACGGTCCGGCTTTGCGGCTTGTCCCGGTCCCGAAGCGACGGTACGGTCGCGCGATACGACCCGGCGCCGATGCGCCGACTGTGACAATGCTGTCACAAAGTCGAAAAGGTCTCGCAAAGACATCCCGACGATGTCAGATAGCGGCACATGATCGATACGACCGAACGCCCTGTACAGATCTCGCCCGACCCGACGGCCGCGTTTCCGGCGATCGCCGCCGGCTCCATGGAGGTGCGGCTGGCGCGGGACGCGGCGGAGATCGAGGCGTCGCAGGCCCTGCGCTACCGGGTCTTCTATGACGAGCGCGCGGCCAAGCCGATCGGCGAGATGGCGGCCCTGCGTCTGGATTTCGACCGCTTCGATCCGATCGCCGACCACCTCCTAGTGCTCGACCACACTCGCGGCGAAGGGCCGGAGGCGGTGGTCGGAACCTACCGGCTGATCCGCCGGTCGCGGGCCGAAGCCCATGGCGGGTTCTATACCGCCGGCGAATACGACATCGCCAAGATCCTCGATTTCGCCGGCGAGACGATGGAGCTCGGACGGTCCTGCGTCGACGCGGAGTACCGCAACCGTCCGACCATGCAACTCCTGTGGCGCGGCATCGCGGCGTACGTGTTCCGGCACGACATCACCCTGATGTTCGGCTGTGCGTCGCTGCCGGGAACCGATCCGGACGCGTTGGCGACCGACCTCAGCTATCTCTACCATTCCCACCTGGCGCCGCCGACGCTGCGGGTGCGGGCACTGGACTCCCTCCACGTCGAGATGAACCGGATCCCGGCCGAGCGGATCGACGCCAAACGGGCATTGGCCGGACTTCCGCCTCTCATCAAGGGTTATCTCCGGCTCGGCGGCTTCGTCGGCGACGGGGCCGTGGTGGACCCGCAGTTCAACACCACGGACGTGTGCGTCATCGTCCAGACCAGCGCGGTGACGGACAAGTACTACAAACACTACGAGCGCGAGGCGCGGGGCGGGTGACCATGGCGGGGGCGCTGACCGGGACTCCGACCGGGGCGACGTCGATGCGCAGGTTGAAGCCCGTCCATGTCGACGAGGCCGAAGAGCGGCGTCTCCTGGATCTCGGCGACGGGCTGATCCGGTCCGAGACCCGGGCGATCGTCCGCCTGACCGCCTACGTCCTGCTCACCCTGGCGCTGGCGCCGGTGCAGCTGGTCGCGCTCGCCCTGCGATTGCGGCTGGCCGAGCGGCTGCCGCGGATCTACCACCGTCTGTGCGCGCGCGTTCTCGACATCCGGATCGTCGTGCGCGGCCGCCGGGTGCGGGAGCGGCCCGTGCTGTTCGTCGCCAACCATGTCTCCTACCTGGACATCACCGCCCTCGGCGCGGTGGTGACCGGCTGCTTCGTCGCCAAGGCCGAGGTCGCGGGCTGGCCGTTCTTCGGGCTGCTGGCGAAGCTGCAGCGTACGGTGTTCGTGGCCCGCCGGCGGACCGCCGTCGCCCGCCACGGCGACGACATCGCCGAGCGTCTGGACGCCGGCGACAACCTCATCCTGTTTCCGGAGGGCACCAGCGGCGACGGCACGCGCGTGCTGGCGTTCAAGAGCGGGCTGTTCGCCGTCGCCGAGCGTCGGCCCGGCGGACGTCCGCTCACGGTCCAGCCGGTGTCGATCGCCTACACCCGGCTGAATGGCGTGCCGCTGGGGCGCGGCCTGCGGCCGTTCTTCGCATGGTACGGCGACATGGACCTGGCGCCGCACCTGTGGACGGTCGCCGCCCTCGGCAAGCTGACGGTGGTGATCGAGTTCCATCCGCCGCTGACCGTCGACGAGGCCGGATCGCGCAAGGCGCTGGCCGGCCGTGCCCGCGAACGGGTGGCAGACGGACTGGCGCGGGCGAATGCCGGCCGCTGAACCGGGCGCTCAACGGGGCGCCGGCCCGGGCGACCGTCGGGTCACGCGACTGTTGCTTGACAGGGACGCGGCGAGCGGTGATTCGTAGTCTTCGCAGGCGCGCGGACACGGTGGGACCCACCCGGCGCGGTCAAACAGCGGGAGCTGGCCCGATCTTGGTGAAGTCGTCGATCCGGTGCCGGCCCGCGACGGGGCGCGGGATGCCGCGGCCCCCGATCCTTGGGCAGCGGCATTGAGCAAGACATCCCCCTTGAGCAAGAAACTCCACGTCAAGACCTACGGCTGCCAGATGAACGTCTATGACTCCGCCCGGATGGCGGATGTCATGGCGCCGCACGGCTACGCCTCCAGCGATCAGGTGGACGGCGCCGATCTGGTGATTCTGAACACCTGCCACATCCGCGAGAAGGCCACGGAAAAGGTCTACTCCGAGCTCGGCCGGTTGCGCCTGCTGAAGGAGGAGGCGGCCCGCGAGGGCCGGCGGATGCTGATCGCGGTGGCCGGCTGCGTCGCCCAGGCGGAAGGCGAGGAGATCGTGCGCCGGGCGCCGGTGGTCGACATGGTGTTCGGGCCGCAGACCTACCACCGGCTGCCGGAACTGGTGACCCGGGCCATGGGTCACGGAGAAGGTCGTGGGGCCGGCGTCGTCGATACCGAGTTTCCGGCCGAGGACAAGTTCGACCACCTTCCGGAGGAGAGTCAGGGGCAGGGCCCGGCCGCCTTCCTGTCGGTGCAGGAGGGATGCGACAAGTTCTGCACCTTCTGCGTCGTGCCCTATACCCGCGGCGCCGAGTTCTCGCGCCCGGCCGCCGCCGTTCTCGACGAGGCGCGCCGGCTGGTGGCCGCGGGCACCGTCGAGATCACCCTGCTCGGCCAGAACGTGAACGCCTATCACGGCGCCGGACCGGATGGCCGCGACTGGGGTCTCGGCCGGCTGATCCGAAGCCTGGCGGAGATCGACGGCCTGGCCCGCATCCGCTACACGACCTCGCATCCGCGCGACATGGACGACGACCTGATCGCCGCCCATGGCGAGGTGCCGGCGCTGATGCCGTATCTGCACCTGCCGGTGCAGTCGGGCTCCGACCGGGTTCTCGACACGATGAACCGGGGGCATACCGCCGCCGACTACTACCGCATCGTCGACCGGCTGCGCGCCGCCCGCCCGGATCTGGCGCTCAGCTCCGATTTCATCGTCGGCTTCCCCGGCGAGAGCGACCGCGACTTCGCCGATACGCTCAAGCTGGTGCGCGAGGTCGGCTACGCGCAGGCCTATTCCTTCAAGTACAGCGCCCGGCCCGGCACCCCCGCGGCCTCGGTCGCCGACCATGTCACGGAGGCGGCGAAGGCCGACCGGCTCGAGGCGCTGCAGCAGCTGCTCAACGCCCAGCAGCGGGCCTTCAACGAGGCGGCCGCCGGGACCGTGCAGCCGGTCCTGTTCGAGCGCCGAGGCTCGCGAGAGGGTCAGCTCGTCGGCCGCGGGCCCTGGATGCAGTCGGTTCACGCGGTCGCGCCGGACCGCCTTCTCGGATCCCTGGTCGACGTCGCGATCGATCTCGGTGGTGCCAACTCTCTCTCGGGTCGGGTCGTCACGGTTGACGCCGACACCCTGTCGCCTTCCTCCCAGCCTCCTCCTGTCGAAAGGGTTTCTGCGTGAGCACAGGCATGGCCGACGACGCCTCCGTCCAGCTCGAGTTCCACGACCACGCGCTGATCCCGCTGTTGTTCGGCGACCACGACCGGAACCTGGCGCGCATCGAGCAGAAACTCGGGGTCAAGCTGGAGGCGTTCGGCAACGTCGTGCGGATTCTGGGCGCCGAGGAGGCGCTGCAGGCGGCGCGCGGCACCCTGGAGGCGCTGTATCGGCGCCTGGAGAAGACGAAGAAGAAGGGGCAGGATCCCTACCCGTTCGAGATCGGCGACGTCGACGCCGCGGTGAAGTACGCCCAGGCGGCGGACGCGGCGGAAGGGGTGCGCGAGTTCGCCGGCGATACCGGGCTCGACACCTGGAAGCGGCCGATCGGCGCGCGGTCGCCGAACCAGGCGCACTACCTCAAGCAGCTGATCGAGCACGAGCTTGTCTTCGGCCTCGGCCCGGCAGGCACGGGGAAGACCTATCTCGCGGTCGCCATGGCCTGCGCCATGCTCAAGGCCCGGCGGGTCGACCGCATCATCCTGTCGCGTCCGGCGGTCGAGGCGGGAGAGCGCCTCGGCTTCCTGCCCGGGGACATGAAGGACAAGGTGGATCCCTACCTGCGGCCGCTCTACGACGCGCTGTACGACATGATGCCGGGCGAGATGGTCGAGCGGCGGCTGGCCGCCGGCGAGATCGAGGTGGCGCCGCTGGCCTTCATGCGCGGGCGCACGCTGGCCAACGCCTATGTCATCCTGGACGAGGCGCAGAACACCACGCCGACCCAGATGAAGATGTTCCTGACGCGGCTCGGCGAGAATTCGCGCATGGCGGTGACCGGCGACCTGTCCCAGGTCGACCTGCCGCTCGGCAACAAATCCGGCTTGCGGGACGCGCTGGACCACCTACATGACGTCAAGGGCGTCGGGTTCGTTGAGTTCACAGCCGCAGACGTTGTCCGCCATCCCCTGGTTACGCGCATCGTACATGCGTACAATGCCCGTGACGGAGTGCTATTGCCCGGCGACACGAGTCGATGACCGACGAAGATTGTTCTGCCGAGGACGACAGTTGTCCTCGATCTAGCACCCGGCCTGCCGGCACCCGCCGGTCGGTCGAGCTCGATATCTCCATCACGGCCCCCGCCTGGGGCGACTCCGTAGACGGCATCGCTGCGCGCGCCGAGCGCGCGGTCGAGGCGACGCTGGAACGGGCGGGCGTCGTCGGCACGGTCGAGCTGTCGGTTCTGCTGACGGACGACGCGGCGCAGCGGATCCTCAATCGCGATCATCGGGGCAGGGATTCCGCCACCAACGTCCTGTCCTTTCCGGCCGGATTCGTGCCGCCGATGGGCCCGAGACCGCTCGGCGACATCTCCCTCGCGCTCGAGACCGTGATCCGGGAGGCGGCGGAGCAGGACAAGAGCGCGGCTGACCATTTCACCCACCTTCTGGTGCACGGCACCCTGCACCTGCTCGGCTACGACCATATCGACGACGGCGAGGGCGAGGAGATGGAGGCGCTGGAGCGCGAGATCCTGGCGGGCCTCGGCATCGCCGATCCCTACGCCGGCGAGAGCGTCCCCGAAGGACGGGTGGCATGAGCGACAACACCCTGTACGGCGGCGCCGGAAACGGTAACGGCAACGGCAACGGGAATGGCGGCTCCGATCGCGGACCGCTGGTCGAGGCCTGGCGGACCCTGATGCGCTCGGTCGGCCTCGGCCGCGGTGGCACCTCTGCGGTGCGCGCCTCGCTCGAGGAGCTGATCGACGAGAACGGCGAGGACGCCTCGCCGATCGACCCGCACGAGGGCGCGATCATCCGCAACGTGCTCGGCCTGCGCGACATGACCGCCTACGACGTGATGGTGCCGCGCGCCGACATCGTCGCCGTCGACCACACCACCCGCCTGACCGAACTGTCACGACAGATGAGCGAGGTCGCGCACAGCCGCATGCCGGTCTATCGCGACTCCCTGGACGACGTGATCGGCATGGTCCACATCAAGGACGTCCTGGCCCACCTGAACCGCGGTGACGCCGTGACCGCCGGGACGCTGGTGCGGGAGATCCTGATCGTCGCACCCTCGTCGCGGGCGCTGGATCTGTTGCAGGAGATGCGCATGACCCGGCGCCACATGGCGCTCGTGGTCGACGAATACGGCGGCATCGACGGGCTGATCACGATCGAGGACCTGATCGAGGAGATCGTCGGCGACATCGTCGACGAGCACGACGCGGAGGAGGGTCCGAAGCTGGACCCGCGTCCGGACGGCTCCATCGTCGCCGACGCCCGGGCGACGGTCGAGGAGCTGGAGGAACTGGTCGGTCCGGTCCTGAGCGCGGAGGAGCGCGAGGAGATCGACACCCTCGGCGGTCTGGTGTTCAGCCTGGCTGGACGCGTCGCGACCCGGGGCGAGGTGATCCGCCATCCCAGCGGGGTCGAGTTCGAGGTGATGGACGGGGATCCGCGCCGTCTGCGGCGCCTCAAGGTCCGCATGCCCCAGTCCAGCGCCGTCGATCGTGCCGCCGAGTAGGATGCGGCCGCGCTGGCTGCCCGCCGCGGCCGCCCTGGCCGCCGGGGGCGCGACCGCGCTCTCCCTCTCGCCGCTGCATCTGCTGCCCCTGGCCTTCGGCCATGCGGTTCTGCTGGCGCTGGTCGCCGGTGCCGCCGACACGCGCAGGGCGGCGGCACGCGCCTGGATGTGGGCGCTCGGCTACCACGTCGTCGGCCTGCACTGGATCGCCAACGCGATGCTGGTCAACGCCGGCGAGCATGCCTGGCTGATCCCCTTCGCCAATCTCGGCCTGCCCGCCTTTCTGGCGCTGTTCGCGGCGGGCGCGGCGGCGTTGGCACGCCGGCTGTTCGTCGGCGGTTGGCCGCTCTGGCTCGGTTTCTCGGCGCTCTATGCCGGGGTCGAGTGGCTGCGCGGCAACGTGTTGACCGGGTTTCCGTGGAACCTGCCCTCGGCCACGGTGGATGGCTGGACGGTCTTGCTGCAGCCGGCGGCCCTGGTCGGCGCCTACGGCCTGAGCCTTCTGGTGCTGCTGGTGACGACGGCACCCGCCCTGTGGCTGGATGCCGCCGTTTCCCGGCGTGCCCGCATCGTCGGATCCGCCACCGCCGTGGCGCTGCTGGCGGCGGTCGCCGGCTGGGGCACGGCGCGGATGAACGCGATCCCCCCGATCGACGCGCCCGGTGGATCGGTGGACGGCGTGGTGGTACGGGTCGTTCAGGGCAACGTGCCGCAGCGGGACAAGTGGAACCCGTTGCTCAGGCCGGAACATCTGCAGCGGTACCTCTCCCTGAGCGATGCCGGCCGTCCGGCCGATCTCCGCGCGCCGGGACTGGCGCCCGAGAGTCTGCCGACCGTCACCGTCTGGCCGGAGACCGCCGTCGCCCAACTTGTCGGCGACGGCTCCGAGGCCCTTGCGGTCCTGGCCGACGCGGCGCCGATTGGCGGCACGCTGGTGTTCGGCGCCCCCCGCGTGGCGCGGATCGGCCCGCTGATCTCGATCTACAACAGCGTGTTCGCGCTGAGCCGGGACCCGAGACCTGACGCCCGGACGCTCTGGCACTTCGACAAGGCGCACCTTGTGCCGTTCGGCGAATACGTGCCGCTGCGCAGCGTAATCCCGCTCAATCCGATCGTGGCGGCCCGACGCGACTTCACCGCCGGACCGGGTCCGCGGACCCTGTCGCTGGACGGCGCGCCGCCGGTCTCGGTGCTGATCTGCTACGAGGCGATCTTTCCGGGCGGGGCGGTCGATCCGGCGGCCCGTCCCGGCTGGCTGCTGAACGCGACCAACGACGCCTGGTTCGGCCGCTGGAGCGGCCCGCACCAGCACCTCGCCATCGCCCGGCTGCGGGCGGTCGAGCAGGGGCTGCCGATGGTCCGCGCGGCCAATACCGGGATCTCGAGCGTGATCGATTCCGCGGGGCGAATCGTGGCACGACTTGACATCGGACACACCGGCAGCCTGGACAGTCCGCTGCCCGCGGCGACCGCACCGACGCTTTTCGAGGCTAAAGGCGATGTTCCTTTCAGCCTCATGGTCGTATTGTTAACCATCTTTGCAGCATACGGGCGATTTCGTGCCGGTCGAAGAAGTCCCGGGAATTGATTGGAATTAAATCGGTTTGCTCGCTCGATATCGTTGACTGAGTACAATTGTATGGTCTAATAGTCGGGAGTTATTTGGTTAACGAATACCGAGGTTCGAATGGCGATCGACCGCCCAGGGCGCCGTCGGGTCGGCCGTCCGCCAACGGCCAGTAATCCCAATCCAATCGATGTGCATGTCGGTGCGCGTGTCCGGCTCAGACGGACCTTGCTCGGCATGAGCCAGGAACGTCTGGGGGACGCCCTCGGCCTGACCTTCCAGCAGGTTCAGAAGTACGAGCGCGGTGCCAACCGCGTCGGCGCCAGCCGGCTGTTCGAGCTGGCCAAGGCGCTGAACGTGCCGGTCTCCTATTTCTTCGACGATCTTCCCGACGAGGAAGAGGCCGCTCCCGCCTCTGCGGGCGCGGTGTCGATGGACGAGGACCCGATGCGGCGCCGCGAGACCGTGGAACTGGTTCGCGCCTACTATCGGATCACCGATGATTCGGCCCGCCGGAAGCTCTACGAGCTGATGCGGTCGATCGCCGGCGCGATGGACGGCGACAAGCCCTGAAGCGACGCGCGTCCGTCCGCCGGTCGGACATGAGGCCCGGGTATCGGCTTTCCCCTTGACCCGGACGGGCTTTCGCGCAAAAACGCCGGCCCGGTATCCGCTATCGTGCGCCGTCTCCTGCGACGGTCGCCAGGCGTTGTATCCCTCGACAGACGAGTTTTCCGGAGGCCCCGTTGAGTCAAGCCAACTACCTGTTCACCAGCGAATCCGTCTCCGAAGGACACCCGGATAAGGTCTGCGACCGGATCTCCGACACCGTCATCGACCTTTACCTCGCCGCCGATCCTGGAAGCCGGGTCGCCTGTGAGACCCTGGCGACGACCAACAAGATCGTGCTTGCCGGCGAAGTCCGCGGCCCCGCCAGCGTCACCCACGAGGTGATCGAGGAGGCGGTCCGCGCCGCGGTCAAGGACATCGGCTACGAGCAGGACGGCTTCCACTGGCAAACCGCCGATCTGCAGAACCTGCTGCACGAGCAGTCGGTCGACATCGCCGTGGGCGTCGACGCGTCGGGCAACAAGGACGAGGGTGCCGGCGATCAGGGCATCATGTTCGGCTACGCCTGCACCGAGACCGAGGTGTTGATGCCGGCGCCGATCCATTTCAGCCACGAGATCCTGCGCCGCATGGCGGTCGCGCGGAAGACCGGCGCGGTCAAGGGCTTCGGCCCGGACAGCAAGAGCCAGGTGACGCTGCAGTACGAGAACGGCAAGCCGGTGCGCTGCACCTCGGTGGTCGTGTCGACCCAGCACGACGCCGACCTGTCCCAGGAAGAGGTGCGCGAACTGGTCCTGCCGTTCGTGCGCGACGTGATGCCGGACGGTTGGGTCGACGAGGACACCGCCTACTACATCAACCCGACCGGCCGCTTCGTGATCGGCGGCCCGGACGGCGATGCCGGCCTGACCGGCCGCAAGATCATCGTCGATACCTATGGCGGGGCCGCGCCGCACGGCGGCGGCGCCTTCTCCGGCAAGGACCCGACCAAGGTCGACCGCTCCGCCGCCTACGCCGCGCGCTGGGTCGCCAAGAACGTGGTCGCCGCCGGCCTGGCCGAGAAATGCGTGATCCAGGTCTCCTACGCCATCGGCGTCTCGCACCCGCTGTCGGTCTATGTTGATACCTACGGTACCGGCCAGGTGGACGAGGAGAAGCTCGGCAAGGTCATCAACGAGCTGGTCGATCTCTCGCCGCGCGGCATCCGCGAGCGTTTGGCGCTGAGCAATCCGATCTACGTGCCGAGCGCGGCGTATGGCCATTTCGGGCGCACCCCGGACGACGAAGGCCGCTTCACGTGGGAGCGCCTGGACCTGGTCGACGAGCTGAAATCGGCGTTCTGACCGTCGGGCTCCGAGCGATGGCGGCCAGGCCCGACCGGGCGGCCGCCAAACCATCTGGATCACAGCGAACCGATGTCGGATCACGGTGACGAGCGGCTGTTCTTCGGCCGGCGCAAGGGTCGGCCGTTGCGCGCCAGCATGCAGCGGCGGCTGGACGAGGACCTGCCGGGCCTGCGGGTGCCGCTCGACCGGACCGCCGAAGGCGGCGTCGATCCGCGGACCTGGTTCCCGCGCTCTCCCCGTGCCGTCTGGCTGGAGATCGGTTTCGGCGGCGGCGAGCATCTCGCGTGGCAGGCCCGGCACAATCCCGACATCTGCGTCGTCGGCTGCGAGCCGTTCGTCAATGGCGTCGCCTCGCTTCTGCGGCACCTCGACGCGGTCGAGGGCGACCGGGTGCGGGTTCATCCGGACGACGCCCGCGACGTGCTGGATGTCCTCGAGCCGGAGACCGTGGAGCGGATCTTCGTCCTGCACGCCGACCCCTGGCCGAAGCGTCGCCACCACCACCGCCGCATCGTCCAGCACGAGACGATCGCGCGGTTCCACGAGCTGCTGACGCCGGGCGGCATCCTGCGGCTGGCGACGGACGATCCCGGCTATCTGACCTGGATCCTGGCCCGCGTCACCGCGCATCCCGGGCTGCGCTGGACCGGGACGGCGATCGCCGATTTCGCCGACCGCCGCGACGACTGGCCGGAAACCCGCTACGAAGCCAAGGCCCGGCGCGAGGGGCGGAGCCCGGTCTACATGGAGTTCCGCAAGGCCGGTTGAGCGGCCGGCGCACGCCGGACTTGCTCTCGGGGCCGGGTTGCGATATATCACCGGCTCTTCAATCGGGTTTCGATCGGGGGTGGGCCAGCGGCCCACTTTTTTGTTGGTGCGCACCGTCGATCGCAGCCCGGCGGATTCGGGTGAGGACAGGGATTGGACGCACACATCCGGCGCATCGCGGGCATCGTGACACCATCGATCGAGGCCATGGGTTTCGAGGTCGTGCGGGTGATGATGACCGGCGGCCGGCGGCCGACCCTGCAGATCATGGCCGACCGCGGCGACGGATCGATGATCTCGGTCGACGACTGTGCCGAGATCAGCCGCACGGTGTCGGCGGTGCTGGATGTCGAGGACCCGATCGCGGGAGAGTACACCCTGGAGGTGTCGTCGCCCGGGATCGACCGGCCGCTGACCCGGCTGAAGGATTTCGAACGGTGGGCCGGGTTCGACGCCAGGATCGACACGGCCGTCCCGGTCGACGGCCGCAAGCGGTTCAGCGGCCGCCTGAAGGGGGTCGCGGACGGCGAACGGGTGCTGATCGGGGTCGAGGACGGGACGACGGCCGAAGTGGCGTTCGATGGAATTTCGCGGGCCAAGCTGGTGCTGACCGACGCCCTGCTCGAAGCCAGCCGCCCTGCCGGGATGGATCCGGCGGGCACGGAACCGGACGACGCGACGGACGGGAACCGGGGTTAAGGGAGTAACCGGGGCGGGCGCGCCCGCCGGGTTGAAAGAGGACAAGCAAGCCGATGGACATCGCCACGACACCGAAGCTGGAGCTGATCCAGGTCGCCGATGTGGTCGCCCGCGACAAGGGGATCGACCGCGAGGAAGTGCTGATCGCCATGGAGCAGGCGATCCAGAAGGCCGGGCGGTCGAAATACGGTCCGGACCACGACATCCGCGCCCATATCGACCGGCGCAACGGCGACATCAGCCTGAAGCGCTGCACCACGGTGGTCGAGGAGATCGAGGACGAGTTCGCCGAGATCACGCTGGAGCAGGCGCAGAAGATCGACGCGGCGCTGGAACTCGGGTCGGTGATCGAGGAGCCGCTGCCGCCGATCGATTTCGGCCGCATCGCCGCCCAGACCGCCAAGCAGGTCATCGTCCAGAAGGTCCGCGAGTTCGAGCGCAAGCGCCAGTACGAGGAGTACGAGGGCCGCTCCGGCGAGATCATCAACGGCGTGGTCAAGCGCGTCGAGTACGGCAATGTGACCGTGGAAATTCCGCGCGCCGAGGCCGTGCTGCGCCGCGACCGGCTGCTGCCGCGCGAGACGTTCCGCCAGGGCGACCGCATTCGCGCCTATATCGAGGACGTGCGCGAGGAGCAGCGCGGCCCGCAGATCTTCCTTTCGCGGACCCACCCGGAGTTCATGCGTCAGCTGTTCCGCCAGGAGGTGCCGGAGGTCTATGACGGCATCATCGAGATCAAGGCCGTTGCCCGCGATCCGGGCTCGCGTGCGAAGATCGCGGTGATCTCCTACGACAGCTCGATCGACCCCGTCGGCGCCTGCGTCGGCATGCGCGGCTCGCGCGTCCAGGCCGTCGTCGGCGAGCTTCAGGGCGAGAAGATCGACATCATCCCGTGGTCGGAGGATCCGGCGACCTTCGTGGTGAACGCCCTGGCCCCGGCCGAGGTGTCCAAGGTCGTTCTCGACGAGGATCAGGGCCGCATCGAGGTCGTGGTGCCGGACGAGCAGCTGTCGCTCGCCATTGGACGGCGCGGCCAGAACGTGCGCCTGGCCTCCATGCTGACCGGCTGGGACATCGACATCCTGACCGAGCAGGAGGAGTCGGACCGCCGGCGCGAGGAGTTCCGCCAGCGCTCCGAGGCCTTCATCGAGGCGCTCGACATCGACGACGTCATCGCCGGCCTGCTGGTCGCCGAGGGCTTCGCGTCGGTCGAGGAGATCGCGTTCACCGACATCGACGACCTGGCCGAGATCGAGGGTTTCGACGCCGACATCGCCGAAGAGCTGCGCACGCGCGCGTTCAATTTCGTCGAGGCCGAGCGCGAGCGTCACGACTCCCGACGCCGCGAACTGGGCGTCACCGACGACCTGGCCGAGATGGAGGTGTTCACCGCCGCCATGCTGGTCACCCTGGGCGAGAACGGCGTGAAGACGATGGACGATCTCGGGGACCTCGCCAGCGACGAGCTGCGCGAGATTCTGCCCGACGCCGGCTTCGACGAGGACGCCGCCAACCAGATCATCATGGCCGCCCGTGCCCATTGGTTCGACGACGAGGACGCCTCGGAAGGGGCGGAGGCGAATGTCGGACTGGACGCGGAGGCCGAGGAGAGCGATCCTGAGCAGACGGCATGAACCGACAGACCGGGAGGAGGACGGCGAACGCCGCTGTCTGGTCACCCGCGAGGTTCAGCCCCGCGGCGGACTGATCCGCTTCGTCGTCGGCCCGGACGGTTCCATCGTCCCCGACGTCGACGAGCGGCTCCCCGGCCGCGGGCTCTGGGTTTCCGCCGATCGGACCGCGCTCGATCAAGCGGTGGCCAAGCGACTGTTCGCCCGCGCTGCCAAACGGTCGGTGACGGTGGATCCGGAGTTGACGGAACGGGTCGAGGCGTTGCTCGCCAGGCGGTGCGTCGAGACCCTGTCGCTGGCGCGGCGCGCCGGCGGTGCGGTGGTCGGCCAGACCAAGGTGCGTCAGGCGCTGGAGGCGGGCCGCCGTGGGGTGCTGGTCGAGGCTGCCGACGGCGCCGAGGACGGGCGGGCCCGGCTGCGGGCCCTGGCGGCGACGCGGCCGGTGGTCGCGAGCCTGGTGGCGGCGGAGATCGCCGAGGCGTTCGGACGCGATCACGCGGTCCACGCCTTCGTGGACTCCGCAGGGCCGCGGACCGGTCTTGCTGACCGATTGTTGCGCGAGGCGGCGCGACTGGAAGGATTGCGGTCGGAAAAGGCCGCAAGGGATGAGGGCCCCGGCTTGGAAAACCGCGCCGGGACGTGTATTCAGGGCGCCACGCAGTGATGGCCTGCCCGTTGACGGATGGATGACGTGGGCAAAGACGATATGTCGAGCACCAACGAACAAGATCGCAAGAAGCTGAGCCTTGGCTCCGGCCGGGGCAAGCTGTCGCTCGGTAAGTCGGTGGAGACCGGGCAGGTCAAGCAGAGCTTCTCCCATGGCCGCTCCAAGACCGTGCAGGTCGAGGTGCGCCGCCGGCGGGCGACGACACCGGTACCCGGATCGCGCGAGGCGGCGATCGCCGCGGCCAAGGCCGGTGGCGGCAAGGGCGGGCGCGAGCTGACGGCCGAGGAGCGTGAGGCCCGGGCCCGGGTCCTGCAGGAGGCGGCCAAGCGTCCCGACAAGCCGGAGGAGGCGGCGACCGCGCCGGCCGTCCAGGCGAAGGCGCCCGAGGGTGGCGAGGGTCAGGCCGTCGCAACGCCCGCGGCTGAGGCCGCGCCGGAGCCGCCGGTGGAGATCGACCGCCGTCAGGCCGAGCTGAACGAGCTGCGCAAGATCGAAGAGAGCGAGGCGGCGGTCAAGGCGGCCGAGGCCCAGCGTCTCGCCGAAGAGGAGGCCGCCCGTCAGGCGAAGGCCGCGGCGGAGCGCGCGTCCGCGCGTCTCGACCGGGAGTCGACGGCGGCGACCCCGGCGGCGGCAGCAGCCGCACCGGCCGCGCGGCCGGAGTCCGAAGAGGACGACCGGCGCAAGCGCGGCGGTGGAGGCAAGGAGGCGCCGAAGCGTCCGGCCCGCACCCGCGGTGCGAGCGAGCCGCGCCGGCGCCAGGGCAAGCTGACGATCAGCGACGCGCTCAGCGGCGATAGCGGCCGCGTGCGGTCGCTCGCCTCGGTGCGCCGGGCCCGCGAGCGGGAGCGGCAGCGCTCCCGGAGCGATCAGGGCGATGGCGTCAAGCAGTCGCGCGACGTGGTCGTGCCCGAGACCATCACCGTCCAGGAACTGGCCAACCGCATGGCCGAGCGTGGCGGCGAGGTCATCAAGTCGCTGATGAAGATGGGCGTGATGGCGACCATCAACCAGATCATCGACGCCGACACCGCCGAACTCGTGGCACAGGAATTCGGCCACAAGGTGCGCCGCGTCGCGGAGTCCGATGTGGAACTCGGCATGGGCGGCGAGGATGACAAGGACGAGGATCTGCGGTCGCGTCCGCCGGTCGTCACCGTCATGGGCCATGTCGACCACGGCAAGACTTCGCTGCTGGACGCGATCCGTCAGGCCGACGTCGCCTCGGGCGAGGCCGGCGGCATCACCCAGCATATCGGCGCCTACCAGATCGAGGTGCCGTCGGGCGAGAAGATCACCTTCATCGATACGCCGGGCCACGAGGCCTTCACCGAGATGCGGGCACGCGGCGCCAACGTCACGGACATCGTCATCCTGGTGGTGGCGGCCGATGACGGCATCATGGCGCAGACCGTCGAGGCCATTCGCCATGCCCGCGCCGCCGGCGTGCCGGTGATCGTGGCCGTCAACAAGATCGACAAGCCCGACGCCGATCCGCAGCGGGTCCGCACCGAGCTTCTGCAGCACGAGATCGTGGTCGAGGACATGGGCGGCGACGTCCAGGCGATCGACGTCTCGGCGCTGACCAAGCAGGGGCTCGACAATCTGCTCGAGTCGATCTCGCTGCAGGCTGAACTGCTGGAGCTCAAGGCCAATCCGGAACGGTCCGCCGCCGGCGTCGTCATCGAGGCCAAGGTCGAGCGCGGCCGCGGTTCGGTCGCCACCGTCCTCGTGCAGCGCGGTACCCTCAGGGCCGGCGACGTATTCGTCGCGGGCGCGGAATGGGGTCGGGTGCGCGCCCTGGTCAACGACCGCGGGGAGCAGGCCGAGACGGCCGGGCCGAGCGAGCCGATCGAGGTGCTGGGCCTGCAGGGCACGCCGACGGCCGGCGACGACTTCGTCGTCGTCGAGAACGAGGCGCGGGCCCGCGAGATCGCCGACTACCGCCAGCGGGTGATCCGCGAGAAGAGTGCGACGGCCGGCGCGCGCGGCACGGTCGAGCAGATGCTTTCGGCGATCAAGTCGGGCGAGGCGCAGGAACTGCCGCTGGTCATCAAGACCGACGTGCACGGTTCCCTGGAGGCGATCCGGGCGACCCTGGAGAAGCTGGAGACCGACGTGGTCAAGCCGCGCATCCTGCACGGCGCGGTCGGCGGCATCAGCGAGTCCGACGTGTCCCTGGCGGAGGCGTCCGGCGGCATCATCGTCGGCTTCAACGTCCGCGCCAACCCGCAGGCCCGCGACATGGCCCGCCGCGACGGCATGGAGATCCGCTACTACTCGATCATCTATGACCTGATCGACGACGTGAAGGCGCTGCTCACGGGCATGCTGGCGCCGGAGGTCAAGGAGGAGTTCATCGGCTACGCCGAGATCCGCCAGGTCTTCAACATCACCAAGGTCGGCAAGGTCGCGGGCTGCATGGTCACCGACGGGGTCATCAAGCGTGGCTGCAAGGTCCGCCTGCTGCGCGACAACGTGGTGATCCACGAGGGCACGCTGAAGACCCTGAAGCGCTTCAAGGACGAGGTCCGCGAGGTGCGGGAAGGCTACGAGTGCGGCATGGCGTTCGAGAACTACGACGACATCCGCGACGGCGACCAGATCGAGTGCTTCGAGCTCAAGGAAGTTGCCCGGACGCTCGAGCAGGTTCAGCAGGAGGCGTCCGCCGGCTGACGCGGCGGCGCCTCTGCGAACGGGAATACGGTCATGGCGAAGCGCGACGCGGCCCGCGAGGGCCCGAGCCAACGGCAATTGCGTGTCGGGGAAGAGATCCGGCGCGTTCTCGCACGCGTGTTCGAACGCGGCGAACTGCATGAACCGGCCCTCGCCGGCGCCCGGATCACCATCTCCGAGGTCAGCGTCTCGCCGGATCTGCGCAACGCCACCGTCTGGGTGGTTCCGCCGATCGACGCCGATATCGCCGATATTCTGACGGTGCTGGGCCGGGTCTCCGGTCGGCTCTCTGGCATCGCCGCGCGTGAGGTGCGCATGAAGTTCGCACCGCGTCTCACCTTCAAGCGCGATACCGCCTTCGACGTCTCCCGCAGGATGGACGCCCTCCTCAACGATCCGGTCGTGCGCCGCGACGTCGCCAGCGCCCCCGCCCCCGCGTCCGACGAGGGGGCGGACGGCGATGGCACGTAGGCGGCGCGGCAAGCCGGTCCATGGCTGGGTGATTCTGGACAAACCGGTCGACATCACCTCGACCCAGGCCGTGGCGATGGTCCGGCGGGTGTTCGACGCGGCCAAGGCCGGCCATGCCGGAACCCTCGATCCGCTGGCGACCGGAGTGCTGCCGGTGGCCCTGGGGGAGGCGACAAAGACCGTCCCCTACGTCATGGACGCGACCAAAGACTACGCCTTCACCGTGCGCTGGGGCGAGTCGACCTCGACCGACGACGCCGAGGGCGATGTGGTCGAGACCAGCGGGGAGCGGCCGGACGCAGCGGCGATCGAGGCCGTCCTGGGCCGTTTCGTTGGCGAAATAGAGCAGGTACCGCCGCGGTTCTCGGCCATCAAGGTGGCCGGCGAGCGGGCCTACGACCTGGCGCGCTCGGGCGAGGAAGTGGCGCTCGACTCCCGCGTCATCGAGATCCACGACCTGCGGCTGGTCGACATGCCGAGCGTCGACGAGGCCCGGTTCCGCGTCACGTCGGGCAAGGGCGCCTACATGCGATCCCTCGCCCGCGATCTGGCGCTGGCCCTCGGTACGGTCGGTCATATCCGCGATCTGCGGCGGGCCAGGGTCGGCCCGTTCGGGCTGGAACGCGCGATTTCGCTGGATTCCCTCGTGGAGCTGATGCATAACCCCGCCTCTTTGGAGCACCTGTGGCCCGTTGAGACCGCGCTGGACGGCATCCCGGCGCTGGCCTTGAGGGGTCCCGAGGCGACGACGCTGCGCAACGGACAGGGCGTGCCGGTCTATCGTTCGATGGACCGGGACCGGTTCGGCGATCTGCAGGAAGGCGATCTGGTCTATGCCACCGACGGCACGATCCCGGTCGCCATCGCGCGGATCGAAAGCGGCGCCATTCGTCCGGTCAGGGTGCTGAACCTCTAGCGAAGGAGAGGACGATGTCGATCACTGCGGAGCGCAAGGCCGAGCTCATCACCGAATACGGCCAGAAGGAGGGGGACACCGGTTCCCCGGAAGTGCAGGTCGCGATCCTGAGCGAGCGTATCGTGAACCTGACCGAGCACATGAAGACCCACAAGCACGATTTCCATTCGCGCCGTGGCCTGCTGATGCTGGTCGGCCAGCGCCGCCGGCTGCTGGACTACCTCAAGCGCAAGTCCAACGACCGCTACTCGACCCTGATCACCCGCCTCGGCCTGCGCCGCTGACGGCTGCCCGGTACCGGCTCTGCGGTACCCGAGGCACGGATCATGAGAGATGCCCGCCGGATCGGCGGGCATTTCCGTTTGGGGTGGTGGCGGTGGACGGTTCGATCCGAACCGATCGCGTCTACCGCAGAAACTCGACGAAGAAGCGAACCGGTCCGGCAAGGATGACCCGGTGCGGGACGCCCGGTTCGATGACGCCCGTCCGCTCGGGGGTGAGCGTCACCGCTGTGCCACCGGACGGGTATTCGAGGCCCAGGCTGCCAGCCACCACGTGCACGCGTGCCCACACGCCGGGCTTGGTCCGATGATCCCGAAGCAGACCCTGGGGCACGCTCTTCTCCGTGAAGACCGGCGTCTTCCGGTATGGGGTGACCGTATCGGGCAGGGACGGCATCGACGAGGCTCCGCTGTGCTGAAGGGGCCGGGCTGCCAAGGCTCAGGCGCCGGGGCTCAGGCGCCGGGGGACTGGCGTCGGGCGAAGGAAATGCCCTGCTGCAGGCTGTCGGCGATCCGCTCGGCCCGGTCGATGAAGATGGCGGCGACCTCCGGTGCCGCGACCTGGTGGGCGCTGACCCTGAACAGAACGAGCCAGCGCGCGAAATGCCGGGCGTCGAGGTCGGGGATCGCCAGGTGCTTGCGCATGGGTTGCCCGCTGAAGCGGCTGCTCACCTTGGTCACCGCCGACCAGAAGTCGACCATCGTGTCGAGGTGGCTCGGCCAGTCGGCGACGATGCGTGCGAAGATCGGGCCGATCTCGCCGTCCTGGCGGACCCGACCATAGAAATCCTCCACCAACCGACGGATCAGCGCCTCGTCGATGTCCGGATGCAGTCGCCGAGGCGCCGGGCGTGGGGCGGGTCGGGCGGGCAGGGCGCCGTCCGAGCCGCCGGTCTGTCGCGTCGCGCCGGCCATCATTCGGCCGCCGCGGCGAACGGGGCGTCCGCGTCCTCTTTCAGGGCATCGGCGAAGGCGTGGTTCCGGTCCCGATGGCCGGCCTCGTCGTCGCGTACGGCGACCACCACGTCTCTCAGCCTGGCCTGTGCCGGCAGCTTCCAGTAGTCGATCGCGATCGCCGGCGCCGCCGGGTTGGCCAGGCGCCCGGCGTCGATCTCGGCCAGGAATTCCGAGTAGCTCCGCACCGCCTCCTCCTCGAAGTAGCCGACGACCCGGTGAGCGGTCTTTGGCGCCAGCAGGTAGAGGAAGAAGTAGATGTTATAGAACGCCGCCTGGGTGAGCATGATGATCGCGCGTTCCAGCAACGACGGTCGGGCGACCTGGATGAAGGTCATCAGGTGCATGCGCTCGTTCTCCGCCTCGTCCAGGAGTTCGCGGATCCATCCCTGGTCGTCGCGGATGTGGCGCAGGGCCTTCAGGTGCTGAAGCAGCCCGCCGACCATGCCGGGCACGGCGGCGACCGTCTCCAGGACGACGGCGCGGTGGCCGTAGCGTTTGCGGAAGAACCGGTCGGCCACGAACCTCAGGGCCTTGACGATGGCGTAGGCGGCGCGGTCGCTCAGATCGGTGGGCCGGTGATGGGCCACGACCGGCGGTCGCGTTGTCGCGTGGGGGGTCATCTCGTACTCCTGTTAAAGAAGTATTTGCTATGCATCTTATATTCGCCGCCCTTGGCAAAAAGCAATATCGTCCGTACATCTTTTTTTGACGCCGAGACGGAGCCGACATGCGATTCACACGACAGACCGACTACGCTCTGAGGGTTCTGATGTTCCTCGGGCTGAAACCGCGTGGCCAACTGTCGACGATCCGTGAGATCGCCGGACAGTACGGGATCTCGGAGAACCATCTGATGAAGGTCGTGTACCGCCTGGGCCAGGAGGGGCTGGTCGAGACGATCCGCGGCCGGCAGGGCGGGATCCGGCTGCTGCTCCCTCCGGAGCGGATACGGCTGGGCGAAACGGTCCGGCGGTTCGAGGAAGACCTCCGGCTGGTCGAATGCTTCGACTCCGCCACGAACACCTGCGCCATCGCCCCCGTCTGCGCGCTGCCGGCGATCCTGCATGAGGGACTGGCCGCGTTCATGGCCGTTCTGGACCGCTATACGCTGGCCGATCTGCTGCGCCCGCGGGGCGGGTTGTCGGCCGTACTGCTGCCCGACGTCGAGGTGACGGAAGAGCGTCCACACGCGCCCCCGCACGCGCCCCCACACACGCGTTGACCGCGACGGCGTTCCGTGTCAAAGAACGCGCGCGCAAGAAGAGACGTTAGATGAGAACCGAAGGCTGCCATTGGGGCGCCATGACGCAAGGGGCGTCCATTTCCCGTTCATCGCAAGACTGATCGCGAGTCACCGCCGGCTGTGCGCTGCCGGCGGCTGGTCGTGTTGGTCCATTCGGTCGCGGGATGACACCGCGGCGCGGACCGGCCGGAAGGGAAACGGGGACGAGGCGTGTCATGTCGGTCGGTTCGCAAATGAGGAACGACACGTATGTTCGACGTATACCGCAAGGAAATCGAATGGGGCGGGCGCGCGCTCACCCTTGAAACCGGCAAGATGGCGCGCCAGGCCGATGGCGCCGTGCTGGCCCGCTACGGCGACACCGCCGTCCTGTGCACCGTGGTCGCCGCCAAGACGCCGCGCCCGGGCATCGACTTCTTCCCGCTCTCGGTCCACTACCAGGAGAAGACCTACGCCGCGGGTAAGATCCCCGGCGGCTTCTTCAAGCGCGAGGGCCGTCCGAGCGAGAAGGAGACCCTGACCTCCCGCCTGATCGACCGGCCGATCCGGCCGCTCTTCGTCAAGGGCTTCAAGAACGAGGTGCAGGTGATCTGCACGGTTCTCGCCCACGATCTTGAGAACGATCCCGACATCGTCGCCATGGTCGGCACCTCGGCCGCCCTGTGCCTGTCCGGCGCCCCGTTCCTGGGCCCGATCGGTGGCGCGCGCGTCGGCTACAAGGACGGCGAATACATCCTGAACCCGACCATGGACGTCACCAAGAACGAGAGCGAGCTCGACCTGGTGGTCGCCGGCACCCAGGAAGGCGTGCTGATGGTCGAGTCCATGGCCACCGAGCTGTCCGAGGAGATCATGCTCGGCGCCGTCAATTTCGGTCATGACAGCTTCCAGCCGGTCATCGACGCCATCATCGAGCTGGCCGAGGCCGCCGCGAAGGATCCGATGGACCTGCCGGCGAGCCCGCTCGACCTGGACGCCATCCGCGCCAAGCTCGAGGCCGCCGGCAAGGCAGACCTGGAAGCCGCCTACGACGAGCCGAACAAGACCGAGCGTCAGAACAAGGTCGCGGCCGCCAAGGAGAAGGCGCTGGCCGCGATCGAGGACGACGCCGAGAAGGAGGCCGCCAAGGGCCTGCTGAAGGGCATCGAGGCGGACATCGTCCGTGGCCGCATCCTGGAGACCGGCAAGCGCATCGACGAGCGCGACACCAAGACCGTGCGCCAGATCGTCGCCGAGGTCGGCCTGCTGCCGCGCACCCACGGCTCGGCGCTGTTCACCCGCGGCGAGACCCAGGCGATGGTCGTCGCCACGCTGGGTACCGGCCAGGACGAGCAGATCATCGACGCGCTCGAGGGCGAGTACCGCGAGCACTTCTTGCTGCACTACAACTTCCCGCCCTATTCCGTCGGCGAGGCCGGCCGCGTCGGCTCCCCGGGCCGCCGCGAGATCGGCCACGGCAAGCTGGCCTGGCGGGCGGTGAAGCCGCTGCTGCCGAGCAAGGAGGCGTTCCCCTACACCCTGCGCGTGGTGTCGGAGATCACCGAGTCCAACGGCTCCTCGTCGATGGCGACGGTCTGCGGCACCTCGCTGTCGCTGATGGATGCCGGCGTGCCGCTGCCGCGCCCGGTGGCCGGTATCGCCATGGGCCTGATCAAGGAAGGCGACAAGTTCGCCGTCCTGTCCGACATCCTGGGTGATGAGGATCACCTGGGCGACATGGACTTCAAGGTCGCCGGCACCGACAAGGGCATCACCGCCCTGCAGATGGACATCAAGATCACCTCGATCACCCGGGAGATCATGCAGGTCGCGCTGGAGCAGGCGAAGGACGGCCGCATGCACATCCTCGGCGAGATGGGCAAGGCGCTCACCTCCGCCCGCGAGGGCGTGTCCGACACCGCGCCGAAGATGATCTCGATGAAGATTCCGGTCGACAAGATCCGTGACGTGATCGGTTCCGGCGGCAAGGTGATCCGCGAGATCTGCGAGACCACCGGTGCGAAGATCGATATCGACGACGACGGCACCGTGAAGATCGCCGCGGTCGAGCAGGCCGCGCTGGACGCCGCGCACAACTGGGTCTACTCGCTGACGGCCGAGCCGGAAGTCGGCAAGATCTATCAGGGCAAGGTGGTGAAGACGCTCGACTTCGGCGCCTTCGTGAACTTCCTCGGCCCGAAGGACGGCCTGGTCCATATCAGCCAGCTGACCTCCGGCAAGCGGCCGGAGACCGTCACCGAGGTCGTCAAGGAAGGCGACAAGGTCATGGTCAAGGTCATCGGCTTCGACGACCGCGGCAAGGTCAAGCTGTCGATGAAGGTCGTCGACCAGGAGACCGGCGAGGACCTGGAGTCCAAGGCCGCCGAGTGATCGGTCTGAGATCGTAACGACTGCGGCGGCGCGGCGGCTTCGGCTTCCGCGCCGCTCTCTTTTCAGGATCGATCGGCAGGAGCCCGTCATGTCCCGTCCCTTCATCCCGCCCCGGTTGATCGGCCATCGCGGCGCCAAGGCGCTGGCACCGGAGAACACCCTGGGCTCGATCCGTGCGGCCAAAGAGGCCGGGGTCACCTGGGTGGAGATCGATGCCAAGCTGGCGGGCGACGGGGTGCCGGTGCTGATCCACGACGCCACCCTCGACCGTACGACCGACCGCAGCGGACCCGTCGCGGCCCTGACATCGGTCGAGCTGGGGGCCGTAGATGCGGGCGGCGGCGAGGGCGTGCCCACGCTGGCGCTATGTCTCGCGCTGTGCCGTCGGCTCGGCCTCGGCCTGGATCTGGAGATCAAGCCGGATCCCGGCACCGGTGCGGCGACGGCACGGGCGGTTCTGGCCGTGCTCGCCAGGGAAGGCTGGAAACCGGAGGACGAGATCCTCGTCACGTCGTTCGACCGCGAGGCGCTCGCGATCGTCCGCGACGCGGCGCCCGACTATCGGCGCGGTTTCCTGATCGACGCCTGGCACGAGGACTGGCGCGAGGCGGCCACCGAGCTCGGCGTCGTGGCGGTGATCCCCTGGACCCGCCAGATCGACCGGGCCGATCAGGTCGCGGCGATCCGCGATGGCGGCTGGGTGCCGCTGGTCTATACCGTCAACGACCCGCAGCGGGCGCGCCAGCTGTTCGACTGGGGCATGGCGGGCATCGTCACCGACGATCCGCCGGCGCTGCGCGGTCTCTGAGGGTTTCCGTCCCCGCGACGCCGGCGCTACCGGATCGCCGACACGTCGGTCGGCGCGGCCTGCACGATCGCGTCCAGGTTGGCGATCAGGGCGAGGTCCACCGACCCGGCCGCCCGGGTCGCCGCCGTCGCCACCTCCAGCCCGGCGACGGTGCGGGCCAGGGCCGGAGCGGCGCTGCGATGCTCCAGCCAGTGCGACAGGAACAGGCCGGCGAACAGGTCGCCGGTCCCGAAGAACGGCCGGTCGTGCCAGGGCGAGCGGGCGATCCAGTTCTCCTCCGCCGTCACCGCGATCACCGCGAGGTGGTCGCCATCGGGCACCCCCGTCGCCACCACCACCTTCGGCCCCCATTCGAGCAGCGTGACCGCCGCGTCGTGAGCGTCGGCGACCGTCTCCACCCGGTGGCCGGACAGGCGGGCCAGTTCGAAGGCGTTCGGGGTGATGATCGTCGCCCGCGGCACCAGGCGGTCGCGGAAGGCGTTCTCGATCCCGTCGCGCACGAAGACCCGGCCATGGTCGCCGATCACCGGGTCGCAGAGATAGACCGCGTCCGGGCTGGCCTCCGCGATCTCGTCGAGGGCGCGGGCCAGGGCCCAGCCGGTCTCCGCCGCGCCGAGATAGCCGGAATAGATCCCGTCCAGACCCTGCCAGCCGGTATGGGTGCCGATTCCGCGAAACAGCTCGGCGATCTCATGACCCTCGTGCACCCGGCCGGAGAACTTGCGGTGGCCCGGATGATTGGAGAACGAGACGGTATCGACCCGCCAGACCTCGTGCCCGCGGCGTTCCAGCGCAGGGACGGCGGCGGCGTTGCCGACATGGCCGACGGCGACGTGGGAGGAGAGGGCAAGGACCGGCATGCCCCCTCTTACCCGGTTCCGGCAGGGACGTCAGGAGGACAAATCATGCCGGTTGTCGGGCAACTCGGTGCCGCCCGACACCTATGGAGAAACTAGAAGTCAATTGGATGCCGGAATACGACAACACAGCACCGACTCTCGAACGCAAGGACGCTGCAGCAAAGCTACTATTTTCCGACAGCAATCCAGTCGAGTGAGAACGACCGCAGCCTGGTCAGATTGAATGCTGCGCACTCGTACTTGAAGCCGGCTATCTGACGCTCCGTAATTCGGCAATCATACGTTAGGTGCTCAGACGGATCGCCTGATACCCTCAATCTGGAGTCAAACTGGTTCAATGCGACAATCACGGCCGGGATCTCGGTGAAGCTCTCGCGATAATTTACTGATCCCGAAATAGTTCTCTTTCCAACATTTGGTCTGTATAGCGCCCACTCATTCGGTTCAGGAGGGCTTTCTTCAGCCACCCGCCCATATTCATACTTTATCGCGGGCCGGTCGTCAGAGATACACGGAGGAGGACCAAGAATAGTTCCGTCTGGACACAAGAGAGCTCCACCTCTGATGAACTGTGCCGCGACTATGATAGCAATACCGACGATTCCAATTCCAATGAGCCATTGTGGGGCATTTTTGAGAATCCACTCAATTGCTGCGGGCATTCTGAACTCCTCCATCTAGTGTGGTCTGAAGTCAGAAATAGAAATTGCTAGTAGTAATGATAATCTTAAAAAAACATCAAAAGAGGACACGCAATACTAGTCTCGCCAAAATCCTTTTCGGGCGATAATTGAACAATCATAGCATGTTTAAGTTGCTACGGAAGAAATATGTTGCACTCCGTGCTTCAGGTCACCCACCGGGCCATATTCCGAACCGGTTGTCGCATCCCCACCCGCTCGTTACCCTCCCTGTCCCTTCCCGCCCGCTACCCTCGCCGTCCCGCCGCGAAGCGATCAACCAGACCGGACTCTGCCCCATGGCCGCCACTCTCCGTCCCCGCCGTTCCGTCCTCTACATGCCGGGCTCCAATCCCCGTGCCCTGGACAAGGGACGCAGCCTGCCCTGCGACGCCATTGTCATGGATCTGGAGGATGCCGTCGCGCCGGAGGCTAAACAGTCGGCCCGCGACGCCATCGCCGCCGCGGTCGCGGCGGGCGGCTACGGTGCCCGGGAGATCCTGATCCGGGTGAACGGCCTGGACACGCCCTGGGGTCACGACGACCTGGTCTATGCCGCCGGTCAGCCGGTCGACGGCGTGGTGCTGTCCAAGGTCGAGAGCGGCGACGCGGTGCGTAAGGCGGAGTCGTTGCTGGTCGGCAACGGTGTGCCGGATGGCCTTGGCCTGTGGTGCATGGTCGAGACCCCGCGCGGCGTCTTGGCGGCCCAGGACATCGCCGGCGCCACCCCGCGCATGGCCGGCCTGATGATGGGCACCAACGACCTGGCCAAGGACCTTCACTGTCTGCATACGCCGGACCGGTTGCCGCTGATGACGTCCTTCGGCCTGTGCATCCTGGCGGCGCGGGCCCATGGTCTCGCCATCCTCGACGGCGTGCATGCCGATCTCAACGACGACGCCGGCTTCGCCGCGGTCTGCCGCCAGGGCGTGGAACTCGGGTTCGACGGCAAGACGCTGATCCATCCCAAGACCATCGCGGCGGCCAACGCGGCCTACGCGCCGACCGCGGAGGCGATCGCCTGGGCCCGGCGGATCGCCGAGGCCCACGCGGCGGCGATGGCCGAGGGCAAGGGGGTGCTTCAGGTCGACGGCAAGCTGGTCGAGGGGCTGCACGTTGCAGAAGCGCAACGACTTGTGGTGATGGCCGACATGATCGCCGAGATCGAAGGTGCCGCCGGATAGCGTGCCTACGGCGTCGTTTCCGCCATGTCCAGGATCAGCGCCCATTGCGCATCGGTCACCGGGACCACCGACAGGCGGGACTGCCGCACCAGGGCGAAGTCCTCCAGCCTCGGCTCGGCTTTGATGTCGGCCAGGGTGACCGGCTTTGTGACCGCCTTTACCGCCTTTACCGTTACCATTCCGAAACGCTCGGACTTGTCGGTCGGGTCGGGATGGTACTCCTCGATCACCTCGACGATGCCGACGATCCGCTTCTCGTTGACCGAGTGATAGAAGAAGCCGCGGTCGCCGACCTTCATGGCCTTCATGTTGTTCGAGGCCTGATAGTTGCGCACGCCGTCCCAGCCTTCGCCGACATCGCCCTTGCGGACCTGATCGTCCCAGGACCAGGTGCCGGGTTCGGATTTGAACAGCCAGTAGGCCATGGGGGCACTCCTTCTGCGGGGATCGTTCTATCTAGCGCTCACGCCTTGACCCGGCCAGCCCCGATCGAGGGTGCGGCGTCCGGGTCCAGCGGCCAGCGCGGCCGCGGGCGGAAGTCCAGGCCGTCGACGAGGCCGAGGGCGAGCCGCTCCTGACCGGCCCAGGCGATCATCGCGCCGTTGTCGCCGCACAGGGCGAGGGGCGGGGCGACGAACGCCATGCCGCGCCCCGCTGCCAGCGTCGCCAGCGCCGTGCGGATGGCGCCGTTGGCGGCGACTCCGCCGGCCACCACCAGCGGCCGTCCGGCGATGCCCTCGCTCTCGAGCCGGTCGACGGCCCGGCGTGTGCGGTCGACAAGCGATCCGGCGACGGCCGCCTGGAACGCGGCGGCGATGTCGGCGACACGCCGGTCGTCCAGGGCGTCGCCCGCCTCCTCGACCCGACGGCGCACCGCCGTCTTCAGCCCGGAGAACGAGAAGTCGCAGCCCGGCTTGCCGACCATCGGCCGGGGCAGCGCGACCGCAGTCGGATCGCCGCCCGCCGCCGCCCGTTCCACCGCCGGCCCGCCGGGATAGCCGAGGTCGAGCAGCTTGGCGGTCTTGTCGAAGGCCTCGCCCACGGCGTCGTCGATGGTCGTGCCGAGGCGGCGGTAGCGTCCGACGCCCTCGACCAGCAGGAGCTGGCAGTGGCCGCCGGAGACCAGGAGCAGCAGAAAGGGGAAGTCTATCCCGTCCGTCAGGCGGGCGGTCAGCGCATGGCCTTCCAGGTGGTTGATCGCCAGAAACGGTTTGTCGTGGGCGCAGGCGATCGCCTTGGCCAGGGTCGCGCCGACGAGCACGCCGCCGATCAGGCCCGGACCGGCCGTCGCCGCCACGCCGGCCAGGTCGGCGAAGCCGATCTCGGCCTCCGCCATCGCCCGGGCGACCACGGCGTCGAGATGGTCGAGATGGGCCCGGGCCGCGATCTCCGGCACCACGCCGCCATAGACCCGGTGATCGTCGAGCTGGCTGAGCACGACGTTGGACAGGATCCGGCGATCGGAGTCGACGATCGCCGCCGCTGTTTCATCGCAGCTCGTTTCTATGCCAAGAATGGTCGCTGGCCCGGAAGGCAAGGCGTGGTCTCCGTCTCGAACGGCTCCCGTCTACACGAATCCCGGACCGATGACACGACCTGGATAGGCGAACCCGCCCGGATGGCTCACCCATGACCGCCAAGATCACCCTCGGCTCGCGCGGATCGGCGCTGGCCCTCGCCCAGACCCGCGAGACCCGCGAGCGGCTGATGGCCGCCTGGCCCGAGCTTCGCGAGGACGGGGCGGTGGCGATCCGCACGGTGAAGACCACCGGCGACGTGGTGCGCGACCGCCCGCTGGCCGACCTCGGCGGCAAGGGCCTGTTCATCAAGGAGGTCGAGGGCGAGCTGCTGTCCGGCGCGATCGACGCCGCCGTGCACTCGATGAAGGACATGGAGACCACGATCGCCGACGGCACGCGCCTCGTCGCCGTGCTGCCGCGCGAGGACCCGCGCGACGCGTTCGTCTCGCCCCATGCCGAGAGCTTTGAGGCGCTGGAGACCGGCGCGCGGATCGGCACGGCCTCGGTGCGCCGGGCGGCACTGGTGCTGAACCGGCGGCCGGACCTCGAGGTCGTGATGTTCCGCGGCAACGTCGACACCCGCCTGCGCAAGCTGCGGGACGGAGAGGCCGAGGCTACGTTCCTTGCGGTCTGCGGCCTGAAGCGGCTCGACATGGAGCATGCCATCACGAAGGCCATGGAGCCGGCCGAGTTCCCGCCGTCGGTCAGCCAGGGCGCCATCGGCGTCCAGTGCCGCGACGGCGCCGCCTCGGCCCGCGACGCCGATATCGCGCGCTGGCTCGCCGTCCTCGACGACGCGCCCAGCCGCGCCCGCGTCACGGCGGAGCGGGCGATGCTCGCGGCGCTGGACGGATCCTGCCGGACGCCGATCGCCGGCCATGCGGTGCTGGACGGCGACCGGCTCAGCCTCACCGGCCTCGTGCTGTCGCTGGACGGCCGCGAGAGCCATGCCGGTGCCGCCAGCGGCGCGGTCGAAGACGCGGAGGCCCTGGGACGCGGGGTCGGCGAGGATATCCTGTCGCGCTGCGGACGGGGCTTCCTGGCCTAGGAGGGAGCGGCGATGCGACGGGTCATCGTCACCCGGCCGGCGGAACGCGCGGAGGATCTGGCGGCGGAACTCGCGGCGGCCGGGATCGAGGCGGTGATCGCGCCAATGCTGACCGTCGAGCCGCTGGAGGCGGACGGTGTCCTGTCGCCGGGCGTGCAGGCCGCGCTGGTGACCAGCGGCAACGGCGCCCGTGGCCTCGCGCGGCTGACCGAGCGGCGCGACGTCCCGGTGCTCGCGGTCGGGGACGCCACCGCGGGGATCGCGCGCGCGGCCGGGTTCACGGAGGTGGAAACCGCGTCGGGCGACGCCGACGCCCTGGTCGCCCTGGTCGTCCGGCGGTGCGACCCGGCGCTGGGACCGCTGGTCTGGGTCAGTGGCGAGGCGGTCAGCACCGACATCGTACCGGTTCTCGCGGCCCGGGGATTCCGGGTGGAGCGGCGGGTCGTCTACCGCACGGCCGCCGCCGAAGCGCTGCCGGCCGCGGTCGCGGAGGCCCTGCGTGCGGGTGCGGTCGACGGCGCCATGTTTTTCTCCTCCCGCAGCGCCGAGGTGTTCATCGGGCTTGTTCGCGGGCGTGGCCTGGAGACCGCGTGTGGCCGCCTGTCTGCCTACTGCATGAGCGACACGATCGCGCAGACGGCCTCACAATTGCCTTGGAATGCGATACATGTAGCAGGGGAACCGACCAAGGCCGCCCTGCTCGACGCCGTGATCGGCGGCGGGCGGCGGCCCAGAGTGACAGAGGACTGATCCATGGCGGAGACGCCGAAGGACAAGGACACCGACGAAACCGTCATCGACGGAACCGCTACCTCGCTCGAGGGCGGTGCGGCGCCGGAGGCGGCGGATGCAATCGCGGAGGCCGACGAGGATCCTGCGGGCGCTCCGGACAGCGTATCGGCCGGCGACGCCGGCGATCACGTCTCGGGCGGCGAGGACGTCGACGCGCTGACCGGCGGGTCGGCCGCCGGTCCTTGGAGCGCCCCGGCGGTCGCGGGATCCGGAACCGCCAGCGATCCGGCGACCGACGCGACGCCTGAGGCCGCGCCGAACCCGGCGCCGAATCCCGCGCCGGCCCGTCCGGCGACGAAGACCGGCGGCGGCGTCGGTCGGCTGATCGTCGTTCTGATCCTGATCGTGCTGGTCTCGGGAGTGGGCTACGCGACCTACCCCGAATGGCGCGAGCAGGCTCTGCCCTATGCCGAGATGGCCGGAATCACCCTGCCGCCCGTACCCGGCGAGGTCGCCGGGGAGCCGTCGGAAACTGAGCCCGCCGCCCCCGTCCCCGCGGTGGAGGCCAGCGGCGATGCCGATCCGTCGACGGACCCGGCCCACGCGGTAGAGGCGCCGGCGCCGAGCGCCGCCCAGACAACCGAGAACGCGCCCGCAGCCACTTCCGCCACCACTCCTGCATCCACTCCTGGGACCACTGCCGGTGCCGCGGCCGTTCCGACGGTCTCCGCCGAGGACTTCGCCGAGGACTTCGCCGCTCTGTCCGAGCGCCTGCGCGCCGTCGAGGCCGAGGTCGCGGCGCTGTCCGACCGCGAGGCGGCCGCGTCGGCCACCGGGTCGCCGGATCAGGACGCGGTCGATACGGGCGCGCTGGCCGATCGGGTCGACGCGCTCGAGAGCAGGCTGATCGCGGTCAGCGACGAGATGGCGATCGTGCGTCAGGGTCTCGGGTCCGCCGAGACCACCGACGGCATCGCCGAGGTCACCTCCGGCCTCGCCGACCGGTTGGCCGAGTTGGATGCGCGGCTGTCGGTTCTCGAACAGGCCCCGGCGGCCCCGGCGGCGAGCCCGCGGGAGCTGGAGGCGCTGTCGGGCCGGATCGACGATCTGGACGGCCGGATGGACGCGAGGATGGAGGCTCTGACGTCGCGGATCGAGACGCTGGCGGCCGGTCAGACGGATCTTTCCGGCCGCGTGGCCCAGGGCCGCGACGCCCAGGAACGCGCCGGCGCCTTCCTGCTGGCCAGCAACCTGCTCGCCGCGGCGACCAGCGGATCCGGCGGGTTCGCGCCGGCGCTCGACGCGGTGGAGCGCGCGGCGCCCGAGGGGGCCGAGACGGCGGCGGCGGTCGCGGCGTTGCGGCCGCATGCCGATGGGGTCGCCTCGGTGGCCGATCTGCGCGCGCGCTTCCCGGCCGTGGCGGCTTCGGTCATCGATGCCTCGATCGTCGGCGCCGATGACGGCGTGGTCGGCACCGCCCTGACCCGGATCGCCGCGCTGGTGACGCTGCGTCGCACCGAGACGGCCGAGGGCAACGACATCGACGCCATCGTCAACCGTGCGGAGGCGGCCGCGAACGCGGGCGATCTGAAGACGGCGGTCGATGCGCTGTCGGCACTGGACGGCGACCCGTCGAAGGTTGCCGCTGCCTGGCTCGGTCAGGCGGAGGCCCGGATCGCCGTCGACGACGCGGTCCGAACCCTTCAGGCTCGGGCCCTCGCGGCCGTGTCGGGGGGCTGACCCATGCGCCGTTCCATCGTCTTCCTGGTGCAGCTCGCGATCTTCGTCGCGGTGGCCGTCTGGCTGGTCGAGAATCCGGGCGATCTTCGGATCGACTGGCTCGGCTGGCGGCTGGAGACGCCGTTCGCGCTTTTCCTGGTCGTCCTCGCCGGCGCTTTCTGGGTGGCGGCGGTCGGCTGGCGCACCGTCCTGGCGACGGTGAAGGCGCCGTTCGCCTTCATGCAGCACCGCAGCGAGCATCGCCACGAGGAGGGCTACAGGGCCCTGGTCCAGGGGATGGCGGCGGTCGCGGTCGGCGACGGTGAAGAGGCCAAACGGCTTGCCCGGGAGGCCGACCGGCTGCTGCGCGACCCCAGCCTGACGCGTCTGCTTTCCGCCCAGGCCGCCGCCCTGAGCGGCGATGCGGCGGCGGCGGCCAGGTATTTCGCCGCCCTGCGCGACGACAGGGAGACCGCGTTTCTCGGCCTGGTCGGGCTCATGCGGCTGGCCGACGCCCGTGGCGACGACGCCCATGTGCTCGAACTTGCGGAGGAGGCCCACAAACTGCGGCCCGACTCTGTTCAGGTCGCGACGACGCGGGTGTTCGGCCTGGCGCGCGCCGGACAGTGGGCGCAGGCACAGTCGGCGCTGTACGACGCGGTCAAGCGCGGCCTGATTCCCCGCCCCGAAGGCCGTCGTCACCGCGCGGCCCTGCTGATCGAGCGCGCCCGGATGGCATCGGACCCGGCGGAGGCACTGGAACTGGTCGCGAAGGCGCGGGAGAACGTGCCCGATCTCGTTCCGGCGATCGTCGGTGAGGCGCGCCTGTCCGCGGAGACGGGACGCCAGGAGAAGGCGCGCAAGCTGATCCACGACCTGTGGAAGTCGGCCCCCCATCCGGAGCTGGCGGCGGCGCTGCGGGCGCTCTGGCGGGATGAGACCCCCGCCGTCGTGCTGAGCAAGGTCCAGACCATGGTGGCATCGCTGCCGGAGCATCCGCAGAGCCGGCTGGCGGTCGCCGAGACCGCGCTGGACGGGGATTTCTGGGGCGAGGCGCGGGCTCAGCTCTCGGCGCTCGATCCCGACGACGTCGGTCCGCGGGCCTGTAGCCTGTGGGCCCGTCTCGAGGAATCGGAGAATGGCGACACGGCGGCCGCGCGCCGCTGGCTCGAGCGGGCGGCCCATGCGCCCGGCGATCCGGCCTGGACCTGCGAGTCCTGCGGCGCGGTGAGTGCAAGCTGGTCGGCGCTCTGCGGCCATTGCGGCGCCTTCGACACGATGCAGTGGTCTCGTCCTCCCCGGGGCACGGTCATGCCGACCGACCAGGTCAGGGATGAGCGGGACGCGGGTGGCCCGGTGGTCGACGTCACGACGGAAAGCCTGCGCGACGATTCGCCGACCGGAGCCGCGAGCGCCGCATAGTCGGCCGGCGGCGTCCTGCCGGATGGGGAGACAAGCCGGATGCAGGGACTGTTCGGATGAAGGAGCCGCTGCGACCCGCAGCGCGCGAATCGCGGGATCCTCTGAAGATTTCGTTAATGCCGACGGTTTTTGCGTTGGCATTTTAGGCCCGATTGATTAGAATTCGATCTATCCGGCGAGAATGCCGGGTATTTCGACCGTACGGGCGCCCATGGACACGTGCCCGTGCAGTCCAGAAAGGACACCGCCATGGTCGCTACAATAGAGAGCGCGGCCGAGTTTCGTGTCGGAATCGGCACGCCGTCGCAAAGGACCTCCTCCGCCGTCGCAACGCGTCTGCAGGACGCGTTGGCGCGACCGGCGACCACGGAGCAGAGCGCGGCATCCAGACCCTTCGTTCCCAATGATCCCGGATACATCACGGTCGAGCCCGACGGTCGCGACGACGTCGGCTTCCGCGACCGACTGCGTCAGGCGATCGAGGCCGTGGTCAGCGCGTTCGCCGACCGCGAGTCCGTCGCCGAGGTGACCGACCGGGTGTTCGCCTCGGTCTCGGACACCCTGGACAAGGCCGAGGCGGCCGGCGAGGAAGTCGCCGTTCAGCTTCGCATCGCCTCCCTGGATGTCTCGGTGTCGGACTCGTCCGGCGCCGACGCCTTCGCCTCGATCCGACAGTTCGCGCTGGAAGTGGGCATCGCCCGCGACGGAGCGGTCTCGGCCGAGGATACCCAGGTTCTGGCCACCGATGGCCGCAGTCTCGGCCTGAGCCAGGAGCAGGTCCGTGCCGGGCTGACGACCGGTCGCTACGAGCGGGTCGACACCGGGAGCGACGAACGCCTCAGCGAGGTGGCGCGCGAGCGTCTGGCGGCGGCGCGTAGCGGACTGGAGCGGGTCAAGGCGGTTCAGGACGCGCTCTCGGCGTTCCGTCTCGGCGACGACGCGCCGTTGCGCGAGCTGTTTGAGGGCGACGGCGGTAGCCTCGGGCAGGTCTTCCCCGGGATCGGCGCGCTGTCTTTCCGCTGACCGGCGGGGGACCGGCGGGCCGCCTGTCGGGGCAGTGGTGATGCGACGCTTGCATCCGCGCCACTTCCTCCGTATCTAGGGCGCCAAATCTTTCCGACACATCGCGTGTCGCCGGAGCCGCAATAGCTCAGCTGGTAGAGCAACGCATTCGTAATGCGTGGGTCGGGGGTTCAAGTCCCTCTTGCGGCACCACTTCTTCCCCATCACGAGAACAGGGTCGCGCCGAACGGCCTTCCCGCGGCATGCGCCCCGAATTGCTCGATCTTTACTATCTCAGACGGCGATTCACGGTGAGGGCGGTTCGGTCTGAACCGGTCGCGCCTCAGCTGCCGGCGTTTCCGGGCAGCGGCAGGATCATGGCGTAGTCGCCGCCGTCGCGCAGGGCCTCGCGGATCGCCAGGAGACCCCTGTCGTCGAGGCCGGCGCCGGTGAACAGGCGGACGTATTCGCCCGCCACGGTGCGCACCTCGACCAGGGTCGGCGTCTCCCCGTCCAGCACGCCGCGGTAGCGCCCGACCAGCGTCTCCCAACCGGCCAGTGCCGCCTCGTGCGATCGGTAGCTGGCGAGATGCACCGCCTTGACGTCGCTGCTCGGCGCCGGCCAGGCGAGCTTGCTGGTCCGCAGCTCGAGCCGCTCCAGCCGGGCGCGGACCGCCGCCTCGTCGTTGCGGCCGGCGACGGAAACCCGGGATACCGCCGCGGCGAGTGCCGCGATGTCGCGCTGAATTGACGACACCTCCGCGGCCAGCGCGACCTGCTTCTCCGCCGAGGCGGGTTCGAGGCGGTCCTGCGGCGCGGCCTGGTCGATCGCGTCGAGCCGGTTGGCGATGGCGGCGGCCATGCCTTCAAGTCCCGCCATCCGCTCGGCCAGGGCCCGCTGCCCGGACCGCACGGCTTCCGTACGGCGTTCGACGAGCCGGGACTGCCACCCGCGCTCGCGCTCCATCGCGTCCCGGACCGCCGTTTCGATCCTGGCCTGACGTTGTTCCTCCGACTCGAAGACCGTCCCGGCGCCGCATCCCGACAGCAGCACCAGGCCGAACAGAACGATTCCGCGTGCCGCGTGTCGCATCCGCACCTCCCGCGAATCGGATTTTAACAAACCGACCGATTCACGGCGAGGAAAACGGCGGAAACCTCGGGCTTTCAGTGTGTTCCGGCAGCGGTACTCACGGCCGGGTCAGGACGCCGTGCCGGCGCGGAAGGCGTCAACGTCGGCCTGCATGCCGGCGCGCAACAGGTAGGAGTCGGCAAGGCCGGCGACGAAGGCGTAACCCTCGCCGGCGAGGTCGACCAGGCCATTGCCCGGACGCGGGATGGTGCCGAGCGGCTTGCCGGCCGCGCGGATCGCGCGCTCGGCGGCCTCGATCTGGGCATTCACCTTCGGGTCGCCCGGCTGTTCGAGAAGGCCGATCGACCCGGACAGGTCGGCGACCCCGATGAAGACCAGGTCGACGCCGTCGACGGCGGCGATCTCGCCGGCATTGGCGACGGCCGTGTCCGACTCGATCTGAACGCAGATCAGCAGGTTGTCGTTCGCGCGCTTCGCGTAGTCCGCCGCCGCGCCGTAGCCCGAGGCGCGGACTGTCGGAGCGGAGTAGCCGCGGCGCCCTTTGGGCGGATAGCGGCAGGCATCGACGATCGCCCGGGCCTCCTCGGCCGTCTCCACCATCGGGATCATGAGCGCCTCCGCGCCGGCGTCGAGCACCCGCTTCATGTAGTCGCCGTCCGTCCCCGGGCAGCGCACCATGCAGGTGGCGTCGCCGGCCTGGGCGGCGCGCATCATGTGCACCGTCGTCTCGATCGAGGCGAAGCCGTGCTCGTTGTCGAGGATCAGGCAGTCGTAGCCGACCAGGCTGGCGATCTCGGCGATCGACGGCTCGGACATCTGGAGCCAGACGCCGAGCGTCGGCCGGCCCGCTTGGATCTTGGCCTTCAGGGTGTTGTCGCGGAACATTCTTTCTTCCTCCCAGGACGCGATGGCCTAGCGAACCACGCGCCGGGGCGGCGCGGCAACGCGGAGAAATGCAAATTCCACGATCCGGTCGGGGCGGCCGGCCGGCGTCGCGGGGGCCGGCTTCGTCGCCGAATCCCGCCGCGCGGCGAATCGCTCTACACTGCGGTCATGCGCCTCCTCACGTGGAACACCTGGAAGAACAGCGAGCCGTACGACGCCAGACTGTCGTCGATGACCGGCCTGCTGGCCGAGGCCCGGGCCGACGTGATTCTGCTGCAGGAGGTGTTCGCCGGCGGCGTGCTCGACACCGCGGCGCATCTCGGCCTCGCCCTGGACATGCACGTTCACGCCGCGCCGGCGCGGGCCAAGCCCCGGCTGCACGCCGGCGAGATGGTGGACAGCACCAACGGGCTGGCGATCCTGTCGCCCTGGGCGGCCGAGGAGCAGGCGGTCCTGTCGCTGCCGTCGGACCCGGCCGATCCCGAGCGCGTCGCCCAGGTGGCGCGGTTCGGCGGGCTGGTGGTGGTCAACCTGCACCTCACCCATCTCGACGGCGCCGAGGACCTGCGCCGGGCGCAGGCGGCACGGCTGGTCGAGGCACTGCCGGAGGGGATCGCCACGGTGATCGGCGGCGACCTCAACGCCGAGCCGCAGTCTTCCGCCATCGACCTTCTGAAGGCCGCCGGTTTCCGCGACCTCGGCGAGGGGACGCCGTTCCCCACCGCCGGCCGGCGGCGTATCGACTACCTCATGAGCCGCGACCTCGCCGTCGTCGAGGCCGAGGTGCGTCCGGTTGGTGACCGGCCGGTGGACGGGATCGCGGCGAGCGACCATGTCGGCGTGCTGGCGGCCCTCACACTTGCGGAGGAGTGATCGGCGGATCGCCGCGGACCGCCGGGGCGGGGAATACGCTTGACCCCGCAGGCGGGCGCTTCTAGAGGCTGGGGTCCGGTGCGCCGATGCGCGCCGCATGGAGTGCCCCATGGTCCCCCCGGCCACCGTCAGACCGCATCCCGAGCCGCGTGGCGCCTATGCCACGGAGGTGCGCGCCACCCTGGCGCTGGCGATACCGATCGCGGCGACCCAGCTTGCCCAGATGGGGCTGCAGACGACCGACGTCATCATGACCGGCCGCCTCGGCCCCCATGCCCTGGCGGCGGGACAGCTCGGTCACAGCCTGTATTTCCCGGTCTTCGTCACCATTCTCGGCACCCTGTTCGCGACCTCGGCCATGTTCGCGCAGGAGCTCGGCGCCCGGCGCTACAAGGGAGTGCGGCGCACGTTCCGCCAGGGGTTCTGGCTGATCGCCCTGGTGACGGTGCCGTCCTGGATCTTCTTCGCCTACGCCGAGGAACTGCTCGTGGCCATGGGACAGGCGCCGGATCTCGCGGTCCGGGCCCAGAGCTACTGCGACGGCGTGATGTGGGGGCTGCCGTTCATGGCCGGCTTCGCCCTGCTGCGGAACTTCATCGCCGCCCACGGCCGGCCGCGCCCGGCCATGTGGCTTCTCGCCTTCGGTATCCCGGTCAACGCCCTGGTCGACTACGCGCTGATGTTCGGCCATTTCAGCCTGCCGCGGCTGGAGCTGTACGGTCTCGGCCTCGCGACGACGCTTGTTCAGGCGGCGATGTTCTTCCTGCTGCTGGCCTACATCCAGCGCGACCGGCGCTATCGCCGGTACATGCTGCTGGTCCGGTTCTGGCGTTCCGACTGGCCGCGCCTGCGCGAACTCTGGGCGGTCGGCCTGCCGATCGGCCTGACCAAGCTGGCCGAGGCCGGCCTGTTCGCCGCCACCGGTTTCCTGATCGGGCTGATCGGCGTGCACGAGCTCGCCGGCCATGCCGTCGCCCTGCAGTTCGCCGCCATCGCCTTCATGATCCCGTTCGGCGTCGCCCAGGCGGCGACGGTGCGGGTCGGGCTTGCCGTCGGTCGGCTGGATCCCGCCGGGGCTGTGCTGGCGGGGCGCGTCTCGGTCCTGGTCGGCTCCCTGGTGATGCTCCCCTCCGCCCTGCTGTACCTGACCAGCGGCGAGCTGCTGGCGGCGCTGTTCCTGGACGTCGGGGATCCCGGCGAGCTCGCCGCCGTCGGCCATGCGGTCACCTATCTGGCGATCGCCGGGCTGTTCCAGTTCGCCGATGGCGGCCAGGCGGTGACCGCCGGCGCGCTGCGCGGATTCAAGGACACCCGCGTCCCGATGGTGATCGCGCTGGTCGGATACTGGCCGATCGGGATCGGATCGGCTCTGGTGTTCGCCTTCCCGCTGGGTTTCGGCGGCGCGGGGGTGTGGAGCGGGCTGGCTCTCGGCCTGTTCGCCGTGTGGGCGGGGCTCGCACTGCGGCTGCGGCACGTGGCCGGGCGTCTGACCCCGACCCCGGCGGCCCTGGCGGTCAGCGGGTGATCTTCTCGATACGCCAGCGGGAATGGGCGTCGTCGACGCTGTCCCATGCCTTCTGCTGCCAGACCGCCTTGGCCTGGGCGTAGTCGTCAAAGGGGCCGAGCTTCTCTTCCGGCGAGCCGTCGACGGTCTCGGTGAAGTCGGTGGATTTATAGACCCCGCCGACCACCCAGAACTCGGTCGCCTCCTCGTTCAGGATGCGGTAGCGGACATGGGCGTCGTCCACGTGCTGCCAGGCCAGCTTGGCCCAGATCGACTTCGCCGTCTCGTAGTCGCTGAACGGGCCGATCTTGTTCTCGGCGTCGCCGCCGACGATGGTCGTAAAGCTCGTGTCGGTATACTCGCCGCCGATAACCCAGTAGACCATGGCACCCTCCGCCGTCCGGTTGGCCCCCTATACCGAAGCCGGCCGCCGGCTTCAATTGCGCCGTCGATCGCGGGGCGGGGGCGCCGGCGATCAATCCGGTGGGACAAAGCCTCCGACACAGGTAGATTGCGCCCGCCATGACCGAACCGGACCCGCGCCCGTCCCCCGTCCCGCCCCCCGTCTCGCCTGACGGACCGGGAGGGCCGCATCGCGTGCGCGGCGGGCTGATCCTGGCGACCACGGTGCTCGGATCGAGCCTCGCCTTCATCGACGGATCGGTGGTTCACGTCGCGCTTGCCGACATGCAGCGCGATCTGGCGGCGACGGTGGGCGACCTGCAATGGATCGCCAACAGCTACATGCTCAGCCTGGGCGCCCTCCTGCTTCTGGGGGGCGCGCTGGGCGACCGGCTCGGCCGGCGGCGGATCTTTTTGTGGGGGCTCGCCGTGTTCGCCGCGACCAGCGTGGCCTGCGCGTTGGCCCAGACGGCCCCCGTCCTGATCGTCGCCCGGGCGTTCCAGGGGGTCGGGGCGGCCCTGCTGGTTCCGAACAGCCTGGCGATCCTGTCCGCCTCCTATCCGCGTGCGGACCGGGGCCGGGCGATCGGGGCCTGGTCGGCCTTCGCCGCGGTGACCTCGGCGGCGGGGCCGGTGCTGGGCGGCTGGCTGGTCGACACGTTCGGCTGGGCGTCGGTGTTCTGGATCAACCCGCCGATCGCGGTGGCCGCCATCGTCCTCGCCCTGATCGCGGTCCGGGAGAACCGGGATCCGGGGGCGCGGGGCGAGCCGGACTGGATCGGCGGCGTCCTGGCCATGGTCGGTCTCGGCCTGGTGTCCTACGCCCTGATCCAGGCGGGCGAGGCGACCTTCGACTCCCGCATCGGCATCGCCGCCGGCGTCCTGGGCGTGCTTGCCCTGGTTCTCTTCGTGCGCGTCGAGGCGCGCAGCGGGGCGGCACTGATGCCGCTCCACCTGTTCGCCGACCGGGAGTTCGCCGCCGCCAACCTGCTCACGGTCCTGCTGTACGGCGCCCTGGGGGCGGCGGTGTTCCTGTTTCCCTTCGGTCTCATCCGGCTCTACGGCTATACCGCGACCGAGGCCGGCGCGGCGTTCCTGCCGTTCCCGGTCGTGCTGTTCCTGCTCGCCCGCTGGGGCGGGACGCTGATCGACCGCTACGGCGCCCGCCCGCCGCTGGTGGCCGGACCCGCGATCACCGCCGTCGGCCTGGCGCTGCTGGCGGTTCCGGAGACCGGGACGCCGTACTGGTCGACCTTCCTGCCGGGGGTGATCGTGCTCGGCATCGGCATGGCGATCTGCATTCCGCCGCTGACCACCAGCGTGATGAACGCGGTCGACGACCGCCATGCCGGCATCGCCTCGGCGGTGAACAACGCCGCCAGCCGGGTCGCCGGGCTGATCGCCGTCGCCGCCGTCGGCCCGCTGCTGCTGATCGCCTTCAACTGGCTGCTGCATCCGCTGGTCGCCGGGATCGATATGCCGGAATCGGTGCGCCTCATCATCCGCCTCGATCCGGGCAGCCTGACCGACCTGTCGGCGCCGCCCGGGGCCGGCGAAGCGGCGGAGGCGATCGTCGCCGCCGCCCGTCACGCGCTGATCGACGCCTTCCGCATCGCCATCGTCGCCTTGGCCGTGCTCGCCCTGGCCTCGGGCGTGGTCGCCGCCGTGATGGTCCCGAAGGCGCGGCGCCGCAAAGGGTGACGATCCCTCCCGACCGGCCTGCCCGAACCGGGACCGCGGATTGAACCGGGGAGTGTGGAGAGGCTGTGACGGGCGCGGCCCCTCATCCCACCACGTTCTTCTCCGGCCCGACGGGGAAGCCCGTGATGTTCTCGGCGCCCGTCTCGGTGACGATCAGGATGTCGTGCTCGCGGTAGCCGCCGGCGCCGGGCCGGCCCTCGGGAATCATGATCATCGGTTCCATGGACACCACCATCCCCGGTTCCAGCACCGTCTCCACGTCCTCGCGCAGCTCGAGTCCAGCCTCGCGCCCGTAGTAGTGGGAAAGCACGCCGAAGGAATGGCCGTAGCCGAAGGTCCGGTTCTCCAGCACCCCGTGGCGGGCGTAGATGTCGTTCAGGGCGTGGGCGATGTCGCAGCACCGGTTGCCCGGCCGGATCAGGTCGAGGCCGGCGTGGTAGACCTCCAGGTTGATGTCCCAGTAGCGCCGGTGGGCGTCGGAGACCGGGCCGCAGAACAGGGTGCGTTCCAGCGCGGTGTAGTACCCGGCGATCATCGGGAAGCAGTTCAGCGACAGGATGTCGCCGGACTCGATCCGCCGGGAGGTGACCGGGTTGTGGGCGCCATCGGTGTTCGGACCGGACTGGAACCAGGTCCAGGTGTCCATCAGCTCGGCCTGGGGGAAGGCGCGGGCGATCTCCCGCACCATCGCCTGGGTCGACTGCTGGGCGATCTCGTATTCCGGCGCGCCGACGGCGATCGCCTCGACGCAGGCCGCCCCGCCGATGTCGGCGATGCGCGCGCCTTCGCGGATCAGCGCGATCTCCTCGGCCGATTTCGACATCCGCTGGCGCATGGCGGCGGCGGCGATGTCCTCGAAGGTGGCCGCCGGGAAGGCCTCGCCCAGCAGCCGGCGGGTGTCCAGGTCGACGTGGTCGTGCTCGATGCCGATCCGCCGGGCGTCGGGCAGCAGCGTCTTCAGGGCGTGGAACCAGTTGTCGCGGCGCCAGTCGGTGTAGACCAGGTTGTCGCCCGCGGTGCGTCGCCAGGGCTGGCCGGCGTCGATGTTGGCGCTGACCGTGGTCACGGCGTCGGCGGTGACGACGCAGGCGTAGCGCCGGCCGAACCGGCAGTACAGGAAGTCGGTATAGTAGTTGATGCCGTGGTAGGAGGTGAGGATCGCGGCGTCCAGGCCGCGCTCCGCCAGGATCGCCCGCAGACCGTCCTGGCGCCGGACCATTTCCGCCGGCGAGAAGGTGCCTTCGACCTTCTCGCCATTTGCGATCCGCTTCAGCCGCTCCATCTCCAACGCCATCGACCCCTCCTGCAAATGCCGGCGCACGGTTGCACCTTCCCCTCTAGCCCTCTAATTGGTCGCAAGACGCGACGCCAGCCCCGATAGGATCAGTTCATGTCCGACCTTTCGCCGCTCGACCTGCTCGACGACCTGTTCGCCCGGGCGAAGCGCGCCGGCGCCGATGCCGCCGACGCCATCCTCGCCCAGGGGATCTCGCAATCGGTTTCCCAGCGGCTCGGTAAGCCCGAGGCGGTCGAACGCTCCGAGGGCAAGGATCTCGGCCTGAGGGTGTTCGTCGGACGCCGCCAGGCGGTGGTCTCGACGACCGACTTCAAGGCGGACGCCCTCGACGACATGGTCGAGCGGGCGGTGGCCATGGCGCGGGTGGCGCCCGAGGACCCCTATGCCGGTCTCGCCGAGCCGGGCCAGATCGCGACGGAGTGGCCGCAGATCGAGATGTTCGATCCGACCGAGCCGAGCGCCGACACCCTGGTCGAGCGGGCGCGGATCGCCGAGGACGCCGCGCGCGCGGTCGACGGCGTCACCAACTCCGAAGGGGCCGAGGCCGGGTTCGGCGTGACCGACGTCACCCTGGCGGCGACCAACGGCTTCGCCGGCGGCTACAAGCGGTCTAGCTTCTCCCTTGGCGTCTCGGTGATCGCCGGGTCCGGACAGAAGATGGAGCGCGACTACGACTACAGCGCCAAGGTATTCGACGCGGACCTGGAGAGCCCGGACGCGGTCGGGCGCCGGGCCGGCGAGCGGGCGGTGCGCCGCCTGAACCCGCGCCGCCCCAAGACCGCTCGCATCCCGGTCGTCCTGGAGCCGCGGGCCGCGCGCTCGATGCTCGGTCACCTCGCCCAGGCAATCAGCGGCAGCGCCATCGCCCGCGGGACCAGCTTCCTCAAGGACGACATGGGCGCGCAGCTGTTCCGGCCGGAGATCCGGATCCTCGACGATCCGCACCGGCCCCGCGGTTTCCGGTCGAAGCCGTTCGACGCCGAGGGCCTGGCGACCCGGCCGCGCGCGGTGATCGACGCCGGTTGCCTGACCGGCTGGACCCTGGACCTGGCCACGGCCCGTCAGCTCGGGATGGAGAGCACCGCGAGTGCGTCCCGGGGCACCGGCGGCACCCCCGGCCCGAGTGTCAGCAATCTCTACCTCGCCGCCGGCGCGGTCAGCCCCGAAGCGCTGATCGGCGAGATCGAGACCGGCTTCTTCATCACCGAGATGATGGGGACCAGCGTCAACCTGGTCACCGGCGACTACAGTCGCGGCGCGTCCGGCTACTGGATCGAGAATGGGGAGATCACCTTCCCGGTGTCGGAGATGACGGTCGGCGGCCATCTGCGGGACATGTTCGCCTCCCTGGTGGCGGCCGACGATCTGGAGTTCAAATACGGCATGGACAGCCCGACGCTGCGGATCGACGGCCTGCTGGTGGGCGGCGAAGGCTGACGGGACCGGCGGCCGGACAGTCGGCCGCGCTCTCCCATTTGTGACGCAATTCTTCTGGAGACGGGCGCTCGCCCTCCCCATATGCCGATCGGGCGGAGGGGAACCGGCGGGATGCCGGGAACCCGGAGGACGTCACCATGCGCTATCTGCCCGCCATTTTCAGGGTTTCCATCTTCGTAGGCCTCGTCGTGATCGGCGCGATGATCGTGACCTCCGGGGCCGGGACCACGGCCAGGGGCGCCCTTCCGCCGGTGTTCGAGCGCGAGGGCGTGGCCATCGCCGGCTACGACACCGTGGCCTATTTCCTCGACCGCGAGCCGGTGCCCGGCTCCGCCACCTACGCCGTGACGTGGGGCGGCGCCATCTGGCACTTCACCTCGGCCGAGAACGCCCGCCTGTTCCGGGGCTCCCCGGAGCGGTTCGCGCCGCAGTACGGCGGTTACAGTCTCTACGGCATGTCGCGCGGCAAGGCCTATGCGGCCGACCCCCGGGTGTTCGACATCATCAACGACAAGCTGTACCTGTCGCGCAATGATGCGGTGCGCGAGATTTGGCAGCGCAATCCCTCAAGCTACATCGCCAAGGCCGACATGCGGTGGCACGCAACCGAGTGGTCGGAAGCGCCCAATCAGCTGGTACGGTAGCGGGTAGCGGGTGAGACGGTGTCAGGCCGGCTCGCGCGGCGGCATCAGCAGGGAAACGGTCTCGGCGGCGACCGCGATGCTCACCGGCAGCCGGGTGATGATGTCGCCGTCCCCCTGGACCGGATCTTCCCGACCGTCCAGTACCGAGATCTCCCGGGCCGGGATCACCCGATAGGTCTTCAGCCGGCCGAGGAAGCCGCCAAACAGCGCCGCCATGTAGTAGACCGCCTGCCACCGGCCGGGTTTCTCGAACAGGCAGACATGCAGGCCCGGCTCGGTGATGCGGGCATCGCCGGCGCAGACGAACCGACCCGCGTAGTAGTGCCCGTTGGCGACGATCGCCGAGGCCGCCTCGTGGATCACCCCGTCGATGACGATGCGGAAGCGCCGGTTGCGGTAGGCGAACCAGCGTCGCAGGGTGGCCACCGCGTAGGCGAGCTTGCCGGTCCGGCGCTTCAGCGTATTGTCGACCGAGGCCACGATCTCGGCGTCGAGGCCGACGCCGGCCATGAGCATGAAGTGCCGGCCGTTGGCGACCCCCAGATGCACGCGGGTCGGCCGGCCGTCGAGGATCGACGCGGCGACCGCCCGCGGGTCGGTTTCCAGCCCGATCTCGGCCGCCAGAACGTTGGCCGTGCCGATCGGGATCAGCGCCAGAGGCGTGTCGCCGCCCGCCAGGCCGTTCACCACCTCGTTGATGGTGCCGTCGCCGCCGGCGCAGATCACGACGTCCGGTCCATGGGCTCCCCGTGTGGCAGTGTGCTTCACCGACGCGGCCGTCCGTTCGGCGTCGCCGGCACTGGTCGTCTCGTGCAAGTCGACCGTCACCCCGGCCTCGGTCAGCCGCGCAATCACGTCCTCGACGCGCTTTACCTTGCCGCCGCCGCCCGCTGTGCGGTTGAATATGAGCAGGGCCCGTCGGAACGGCTTGCGCACCGCCTGCGCGCCGGCCGTCCGCGCGGTGGCCGACCGGTGAAACTTCGAGGCATCGGCGTGGCCCTGCGGCGGGATCGCGGGGTCGGTGCGCATTCGACGTCGTCCTTTCGATTGAAGCCGACTTTCTCGGATGTTAAATCAAGGAAACTCAGTATTGTTAAGAATATGTTACTCAAAATATAATGTTGCAGCCGTCAGTTTGGAAGACGACCCAAGCGTAATTTGTCATCGATATTTCACTTTACTAGATGTTGCGGGCCGCGTATCTGCGGTCCCAACTTGTAGGCGCTCGCGCGTGGCCCTTGCTCCGCCCGCGCAATCTGGACGGGGGATGCGGCGATGAACGCGGAACGGGGTGTGACCCGCTACCGGGCGATCTGGATTTCCGACATCCACCTCGGTACCCGCGGCTGTCAGGCGGAGTATCTGCTCGATTTCCTCAAGCATACCGAATCCGAATACCTTTATCTGGTCGGCGATATCCTCGACATCTGGCGGATGAAGCGAAGCTGGAGCTGGCGCCAGACCCACAACGACGTGGTGCAGAAACTGCTGCGCAAGGCGCGCAAGGGCACCAAGGTCATCTTCATCCCCGGCAACCACGACGATCTGTTCCGCGAGTTCCTCAATACCGATTTCGGCCAGATCGAGATCCGCCCGGAGCACATCCACGTCACCCGGCAGGGCAAGCGGTTCCTGGTGATCCATGGCGACGAGTTCGACGTGGTGGTCACCTACGCCAGGTGGCTCGCGGTGCTGGGCGACTGGTCCTACAACACGCTGCTCTGGATCAACACGATCTTCAACGAGGTCCGTCGCCGGCTCGGCTATCCCTATTGGTCTCTGTCGGCGTACTTCAAGCAGAAGGCGAAACGGGCGGTCGAGTTCATCGGCGCATTCGAGGATGCCCTGGCGGCCGAAGCGCGCAAGCGCGGCGTCGACGGCGTGGTCTGCGGACACATCCACAAGGCCGAGATGCGGATGATCGACGATATCCTGTACTGTAACGACGGCGATTGGGTGGAGAGCTGCACGGCGCTGGTGGAGCATCTGGACGGCGAGATGGAGATCCTGCACTGGGCCAAGATCCGCCAACTGTCCTTCGCCATGTAAGCCGGACCGGACCGAGGATACGGCCGTGAGTTCCGATGCGCACCAGGGAGATCCGCTGCATGTCGCGGTGGTGTCCGACGCCTGGTATCCGCAGGTGAACGGCGTCGTCCGCACGCTGGAGGCGACGGCGGAAGAGTTGCGCGACATGGGCCACAGGATCACGTTCGTGACCCCGGACAAGTTCCGCACCGTCCCGTGTCCGACCTATCCGGAGATCCGCCTCGCGCTGTTTCCGGACCGCCGGATCGCGGAGCTGCTGGACGCCGCACTCCCCTGCGCCATCCACATCGCCACCGAAGGGACGCTCGGCTTCGCCGCCCGGCGCTACTGCCTGAAGCGCGGCCTGCCCTTCACCACCGCCTACCACACCAAGTTTCCCGAATATATTCACGCACGGACGCGAATCCCGGTGTCCTGGACATACCGGATCATGCGCCGGTTCCACGGGCCCTCGAGCGGGGTGATGGTGGCGACCCCGTCACTGCGCCGCGAGCTGGAGGCCAACGGTTTCACCAACATCCGCGACTGGACGCGAGGCGTCGACATCTCGCTGTTCCATCCGCGCCCGTCGATCCTCGACCTGCCGAGACCGATCCTGATGTATGTCGGCCGGGTCGCCGTGGAGAAGAACATCGCCGCGTTCCTGTCGCTCGACCGGCCGGGCACCAAGGTGGTGGTCGGGGACGGGCCGCAACGCGCGGAGCTCGAGCGCCGGTTCCCCGACGTTGTGTTCATCGGCACCAGGGAGGGCGAGGAACTGGCGGCGCACTACGCCTCCGCCGATGTCTTCGTGTTCCCGAGCCGGACGGACACGTTCGGGCTGGTCCTGGTCGAGGCGCTGGCGAGCGGCGTTCCGGTGGCGGCATATCCGGTGGCGGGTCCGCGCGACGTGATCGCCGACAGCGGTGCCGGTGTTCTGGACGAGGATCTGGGCCGGGCGATCGACAGTGCGCTGAGAGTCGACCGCGAGACGGCACGGTGGCGTGGCCTGGAATTCACCTGGCGGCGTTGCGCAGAGATGTTCGTCGAGAACCTTCAGCCGTTCGATCCGAAATCCGCGCAGGCTCAGACCCAGGGACCGGACGATCGGCGCCGACCGCACCGGATGCGCGATCCCGATGTTCGTGCTACGATCGATAGAGTCGAGCAGTCGGTCGCGCGGGAGGTGTGAGAGCTTCGGGCACTGGCGCCACCGGATTTCGGCTCCCGGGTTTCGGCTCGATCGGGGGAAGCCAGATGAAACGACCGTTGCTTCCACACGAGTCACGGCAGATCACCGGCCCCATGGTTCAGCCGCGGCAGACGGGCGCACCCGCGGTCGCGCGCTCGCTCCTGCCGCACGAGCAACGCCAGGTTGCCGGGCGCGGGATGTCGGCGTCGCCGATGCCGGCACCGACCGGGGCGCTGCGTTCCGGCGCGCCCGGCGGGTCGCGCGCGCTCCTGCCCCACGAGCTTCGCCAGTCCGGGGTCGTGCCCGCGCCGGTCGTCGGCGCTCGCCAGAACACGAACGCCGCACAGCCGATGCTCCGGCGGGGCCTCTCGAGTGTCACCCGACGCCTCGAAGAGGCGCGGGCCGCGCTGACGCGGCTGCCGGTACGTCCCGTCGGCGGCTGGGGAGGGGCGGGAGCCGGCGGCCCGGGCCGTGGCACCGGCGTCCGGGCGGTCCGGACAATGGATGCGCGGCGCAGGGAGGCCGAAGAGCGGTTGAGGACAATCCTCGGCGACGGCGCCCGGCTGGGCCCGGGCAGCCTGATGCTCGCACCGGAGCTGTCGACGGGAGGCGAGAGCGTCGCCCTGGATACGAGCCTCATGGCGGAGGGGATGGCGCATCCCCGCGGGGATCCGAGGACCACGGGGGATGACGAGGCAACCGGAGCCAGTTACGCCGTCGAAGCCCACGGGATCATGGTGCCGACGCGTTTCGGCCGGCACACCCGACGCAATCTCCTGGTCCACGAGCGGGCCCATGCCTTCGCTCTGGCCGCCCATGGGGTGACGAGCGACGCGATGGTCGACGTGGACACGCTGATGATGACCGAGTTTCAGGCGCATACCCGACAGGCCATCGACTTCGTGTCCACTCTTGGCACGCCGGAGGAGGCCTATACCGAAGAGGGTCTCTCGTCCCACCGCGCGCATCTCGCCCGCATGTTCACCGATCCGGTGGGCGAGATCGGTCGCCGGATGACCGGACCGTATGCGGCTCAGGTTGCCGGCAAGATGGTGAGCCACGAGGGCGCGGACCCGCGCGAGCTGTTCGCGGATCCCGACACGCGGACGCGCCTGACGCCGGAAGGCCAGCGCCAGGTCGAACGGCGGGTCGCGAAATTCACCGAAAGCATCGGCGGTTTCGGCGGGCGTGAGGCCGTGGAGTAGGGCACGCTCGAGTGGGCAGGGTCCGTCGATCCCGTCCGGAGTCCGGGCCGTCCGGCCGTCAGTCCTTCAGGAAGAACTCGATCGTCGACACGACGCGGACGCGCTTGTCGATCTCTCCGGCCGGGTTGCCGTAGTTGCCGCCGACCCGCGGGCCGATGGTGAACACCCCCTGGTTGGCCCGGCGGATGGCCCCGACGGTGCTGCCGCTGTCCTCGGCGAAGCGCTGGGCGCCTTCGCGGGCCGCCGTCGTCGCCTCGGCGATCATGTCGGGCTTGATGTCGTTCAGGCCGGTGAACACGTAGCTCGGTCCGCCGGTCTCGGCGAGAACCACGCCCATCTTCACAAGCTCGCCGATCCGCGCCGCCGCCGCCTCGACCATCGCCACCTCGCCGGTGCGCACGGTGACGGTCTGGGCCAGGATGTAGCGGCCCTTCTCGACCCCGTCGGGCCGGTAGGCCTGGGCCAGCAGGTCCTGCACCTCGACCCGGCCGCGCAGGATGTTCTCCTGGCCGATCCCTTCGCCGACCAGGTACACCACCAGGGCGTCGACATCCTGCTCCAGCCGCGACTGGGTGGCGCCCAGGTCGTCCCCGGTCTCGGTGACGCGCACCGGCCAGACCGCGAGGTCGGCGGTCACCTCCCGTTCGGCCACGCCCTTGACGGTGACGAAACGGTCGGCGGCGCGACCGTCGCGCAGGCCGTCGCCGATGAACTTGCCGCCGACCGCCACGCCGACGGCGACGACCACGGCGGAGAGCAGCACGGCGACGTGGCGTATCTGATCCGGCATGATGTCCTATCCTCCACGAACGACCGTTCTGGCCGGCGCGCGCACTATACGCCAGCAATCGTGACCTGTGTTAGACACGGTTGCGGCGAAATCGGGAAGGGCCGCCCGGCGGGCGTGCCAACCCCTGGGGTCAGTGTCCGGCCGCCTTGTCGAAAGCCGCCTTCTGCTCCGCCGTCGCCTCGACCTGGTGCTTGGCCTTCCAGTCGCCGTAGGGCATGCCGTAGACGATCTCGCGCGCCTGCTCGTAGTCGAGGTCGAGTCCCTTCTCCTCGGCGGCGGCCCGGTACCATTTGGACAGGCAGTTGCGGCAGAAGCCGGCGAGGTTCATCAGGTCGATGTTCTGGACGTCGGTGCGCTCGCGCAGATGCGCCACCAGGGTACGGAAGGCGGCGGCTTCGAGCTCGGTGCGGGTGGCGTCGTCGATCTTGGATTGGTCGGCCATCGGGGTCCTCCGGTCGGTCTGTTCTGCCGGCTCGTGGTCCGGTGCGCGAAATATCGGGTCTCCGGCGCCGGCGCGCCACCCTCACCCGTAGGCGGGCAGCAGTTCCGCCAGCGCATCGCCGAACCTGTCGGCCCAGAGATCGCCCCCGGCGGGGTCGGCGATCAGGTCCTGGCGGAACTCGAGGCAGAGGTTGTCCAGGCCCCGCCGGTCGGCGTGGACCGGGACGGTGTAGCCCTCTGGGGTCGACCCGGAATAGGGCTCGTTGGCGCCGACGCAGACTTCGGGGAACAGGGCGGAGAACGCTTCCATCGCCCGTGCCGAGGTCGCCGCGTCGGCGGCCCACAGGAACCCGATCTCCCAGGGCCGGTCGACCACCGCGTCGCGCAGCCGCGGCGTGAAGCTGTGCAGGGCGACGAAGAGCGGGCGCCGGCCGGCCGCGAGCCGGGCATCGATCAGGTCGACGATGGCACCGTGATAGGGATGGAACAGGGCATCGTAGCGCGCCTGCATCGCGTCGCCGTGGAGGCCCCGGTTGGCGGGGATCGGCGTGCCGTCCGACATCTCCGGGATCGACGCGGGCGCGTACGGCACCCGGTTCACGTCGCAGACCAGACGGGAATAGCCGCTGGCCACGAGCGGCGCGTCGAACCGGGCCGACAGCCGGCGGGCGATCCGGGCGATGCCGATGTCGTAGCCGATATGGCGGGCCAGTTCGGCCTGGCCGACGCCGAGATCGCCCAGCGCCGCCGGCACGGCGTTGGCATCGTGATCGGAGACGAAGACGACCGGGGCCGGGCCGTCGGGGTTCACCACCTCGAAGGCGGGCGGATCGGACGGTGCGAGCAGGGACATGGGGGCTTCTGGGGGGCGCGGTTCGGAGGAGGGCCGGGATCAGCCGCCGGCGGCGACCAGTTCCCGGTGCAGGCGGACCAGGGTCGCGTCGTCCGGCACGGTCTGGGGTTCCACGACGCGGCGGCGGAACTCCGGAGCGACGGGCGCGTAGGCGTCGGCCAGCGCGCGCAGCTCGGCCACCGGATCGTCGGAGCTGTCGATCCGCAGGTCCATCCAGGCGAAGTCGTCGTCGCGCACGATCAGCAGGGCGGCGGAGCGCAGGGCGCCGAGCTCGCCGCCGGCGTCCAGCCCGGCCTCCAGGGCGCCGACCAGGCGCCGTTCCAGCGGATCGCCGGATTGCCGCAGGAACCGGTCGAGCATGGCGTCGGGCAAGGCCTCGGAACGCAGGATGTTGCCGATGGCGATGGCGCCGTCGCTGCTGGCATGGCCGTGATAGGAGTAGATTTCGCTGCCGTGGAAGGCCGCGGTGCCGCCGCGCGCGTCGACGACCGCCACCTGACGCCACTTCGCGTCGTCGCGCTCGGCGGTCAGGGCGTCGACGGTCTCCTGCGCCGACAGACCGCGCGACAGCAGCTGCAGGCCGAGCGGGCCGAGCCGCGGGTCGGTCCGGTGCTGGGTCAGGACGGCGCCGACACCGGCCTTCGCGTAGGGGCAGCGGCTGCCGACGCTGAGTCCGGAGGTGGTCACGGCGAGGCCGAAGGCGCCGGTTTCGGGATCACGAGCCGCGATCGAGAAGGTCATCGGTGGTCTCCGCTTGGTGCTTCTGGCGGCGCGGCCCCGAGTGGCGTTGGCCGGCGGGGCGCGCTAAGGAGGAGGGATCGGGACATCGAAGCACGGGAACGGTCGAAGTGCGCGTACTTTTTGGATGGGAGTTCGGGGCCGGGCTCGGTCACGTCACCCGGTTCCGGCCGATCGCCGAGCGGCTGTCGGCCGAGGGCTGGGAGATCGTGTGCGCCCTGCAGGAGATCGAGCGCGGCGACGCCCTGGTCGACCGGGCGACCGGCGCGCGCCTGGCCGGTGTGCGGGTCGTTCAGGCGCCGCGCTGGAACATCTCCAGCGATCCGAAGCTGCGCCAGGTGCCGACCCACAGTTTCGCCGACGTGCTGCGGCTGATCGGGTATGGCAACGCCGACGCCCTGCGTCACCGCGTGTCGGCCTGGCGCGACCTGATCGCGATCGTGCGGCCCGACGTGGTGGTCGGAGATTTCTCGCCGACCCTCAACCTCGCCGCCCGGGGTCGGGTGCCCCGGATCAGCGTCGGCAACGGCTACACCACGCCGCCGCCCGGCCGGGTCATGCCGCCGATCCGCCCGTGGCAGACCGAACTGCACGAGTTCAGCATCAAGAACGAACAGCTGCTGCACGGGGCGGTGAATGCCTCCCTGGCGGCGCTCGGCGACCCCGGCGTGGACCACTTGGCCGACGCCCTGCACGGCGACGAGAGCTACGTGTTCTCCCTGCCGCTGGTCGATCCCTATGCCGCCTACCGCGCGGAGCCGACCCTGCCGCCGTTCAACATGCCGCGCGACATCGCGCCCCGTCCGATCGCGCAGCGGCCGCCGCGGAGCGTCTTCCTCTACCTGCCCCGCAACCACAAGCTGACGGGAGTGGCGGTCAAGGCGATCCGCGCGGCCCGGGTCGACGGCCAGGCCTACATTTCCGACTGGCCGCCGGGTGCCGCGGAGAAGGAGAGCGGCGCGGGACTGAAGATCCATGCCAAGCCGCAGGACTTCGCCGAGGTGCTGCCGTCGGTCCGCCTGGTCGTCCACCATGGCGGGCTGTCGACGGCGGTCGCCGCCCTGCTGGCGGGCACGCCGCAGTTCATCATGCCGTGGAACCTGGAGCACGCGGTGACGGCCCGCCGGCTCGAGGAGACCGGCGGCACCGTGGCCCTCGCCGCCGGCCGCGAGGACGAGACCAGCATCCGCAACGCGATCTCCCGGCTCTGCGCCGACGACGCGATCGCCGAACGGGCTCTCGCGGCGGCGGGGAGCGTCGATCTCGGCGACCCCGAGGCGGGGCTCGCCAGGATCGTGGACCGGATCAGGGCGCTGGCCGGCGTGCCGGCATAGCGCCTGTCGCGTCGGGAATCAGACCTGAACGCTCATGCCGCCGTCGACGCCGAGGATCTGACCGCTGACGAAGCTGCCGGCGTCGGCCATCAGGTAGACCGCGGCACCCCCGAGTTCCGCCGGATCGGCCCAGCGGCCCAGCGGGGTCTTTCCGACGACCCAGGCGTTGAACTCCTCGTTCTCGATCAGCGCGGTGTTCATCTCCGTCGCCACGTAGCCGGGGGCGATGGCGTTCACCGTGATGTTCTTCGCCCCGAGCTCGACCGCCATGGCGCGGCTTAGCGCGCGAAGGCCCTCCTTGGCGGCGATATAGGCGGGGACCGTCGGCCGCGCCTGGGGGCCAAGCATGGAGACGGTGTTGACGATCCGGCCGCCGCCGCTCTGCGCCATGTGGCGGGCGGCGTCGCGACCGAGGGTGAAGCAGGCGGTCAGGTTGGTCTCCACCACCCGGCGGAAATCCTCTGTCGGGAAGTCGAGCACCGGAACGCGGTGCTGCACGCCGGCATTGGCGATCAGACCCCAGAGCCGGCCGTGCCGCCCGATCACCCGATCCAGCGCCGCGCGGGCCGCCGCCTCGTCGGTGACGTCGAACGCTTCGGCGTCGGCGGCGATGCCCTCGGCGGCCAGTTCGTCGACCCGCCGCCGCAGGGCGTCGGTGTCGCGGCCGTTCAGGACGACGGTCGCCCCGTGAGCGCCGCAGGCCCGGGCCATGGCGAGGCCGATGCCGCGCGAGGCGCCGGTGATCAGGATCACCCGGTTGGACAGGTCGAACAGGCTTGTGGCGACGGTCATCGCTGATCTCTCCCCTTGATGTGCGGCCTCAACGTTCGGCCTTGCGGACCTGCTCACGGTGGAAGACGTAGAGCCCGCTGGCAACCACGATGGCGGCGCCGACGATGGTCCAGCGGTCCGGCAGATCGCCGAAGACGAGATATCCGGACAGCGTCATCCACAGGATGGCGCTGTAGGTGAACGGCGCCAGGACGGACGCGCCGGCGTAGCGGTGGGCGATGATGACCAGCCAGTGACCGACCCCGCCGAAGACTCCCATCAACCCCAGCAGCAGCCAGTGCATCGCCGTCTCCGGCGGACTCCACACAAAGGGCAGGGCCGGGAGGAAGATCACGGCGCCGACCAGCGGCGAATACAGCGAGGTGGTGTCCGAGTGGTCGCGGGCCGCCAGCTTGCGCGTCGCGATGTTGTAGAGCGCCGCGACCAGGGCATTGCAGAGACAGAGGCCGATCGCCCAGTGAACCTCGGCGGCTCCCGGCCGGATGATGACCAGCACGCCGACGAAGCCGACGGCGATCGCCGACCAGCGCCGCCAGCCGACCGTCTCGCCGAGGAGCGGTACCGACAGGGCGGCGACCAGCAGCGGCGCGGTGAAGAAGATCGAGGCCGTCGTCGTCAGCGGCAGATAGCTGACGGCGGTGAAGTTCAGCACCGTCGACATCACCAGCAGGCCGGAGCGGGCGAACTGCAGGCGCGGGTTGGTGGTCGCGAAGACCCGGGTGCCCTTGCGCGGCGTCAGGATGGCGATCACCAGGATCGCGTGGCCGATGAAGCGCGCCCAGACGATCTGCAGGGTATCGAGATCGCGGGACAGCACCTTGGCCGAGGTGTCGAGGCAGGTGAACAGCAGGAAGGCGCCGCACATCAGCGCGATGCCGCGGCCGACATGGCCGTCATCCAGGTAGCTCTGCGAAGGAGGCGCGGCCACGGGATCCTCAGGTCAGGGGATCCCCGTCTTACGCGTTCTCGCCGATGGCGTCGAGGTCGGTGTTGCCGGTCTCGCGCTGTCTCGCGGCGACCTGGCGGGCCAGCCGCTCCAGCCCGGAATCCGGGATGCCGAGGTCGCGCAGGTGATCGACCGTGTTGAACAGGTATTCGCAGCAGGGGCCAAGGAATCCGCCGGCGGTGGCGATGCTCTCCACCGTCTCGCGCTCCGGAAGCTGGCCGCAGTACCGCTCGTGCCGGCGGTTGATGACGAAGCCGATCGTTTCGATGGTGCCGTCCTCGGTCTCCGCCTTCAGCCAGCGGGGGCGATAGGCGTAGGTCACCATCTCGCGGCGCCAGACGATCTCGAGCTCGGTCTCGGCGATATCCCTGGGGATGCGGAAGGCGACGCCACGGCACACGCCACCGCGGTCGAGGCCGAGCACCAGGCCGGGCCGCTCCGGAGTGCCGCGGCCGAGATGGGTGCGCAGGCAAAAACGCCGGTGCAGGCCGCGCACCGTGGCCCGCCGCTTCTCGGCGAACTCGATGGCCGGGTTCCAGATCAGCGAGCCGTAGCCGAACAGCCAGACGTCGCGCTGCGGCCGGCCGCTCGGCGGGAACATGGCGGCGCGGGACTCCGCCAGTTCCGCGTCGCTCAGGGCCTTGAAGCTCGGCTCGTGCCGCTGCACCAGCTCGCGGATCTGGCCTGAACGCAGGGTGTCGCGGGTCAGGGCCACCTTGAACGGGGTATCGGTGTTCGGTGGTCGGTCGCTTTCGGAGGGATCAGCCATGGAGGGACGATATAGCTCAGGCCGCGCCGCTGCCGAGCGGGTGGGCGGGAACTGCATTCGTTCCGATGTGGCACGATGTCGTGCGCGTTCGTGGTTGACGCCGGCTATTCCATGCCGTTCATCCAGGCGTCCCAGAGCTTCTCGCCGATCTGGCAGTCGGTCTCCGCGATGATCCGACCGGACTGCGGGTCCGTCCACTGAGCCGGCACGAGAGGCGAGGCGGCCGGCGGGCCGGCGATCTCCAGGATCAGCTTGCGGCGGATGGCGCCGGCGAACTCCGCCGGGTGCTGCACGGTGACGATGAAGGCGCCGAACCCGCCGATCACGCAGTCCTCGTAGTACAGGTCCAGGTCGCGGACGTCGAAGAAGCCGCTCATGGAGCCGGGCTTCAGCATGATCGGCAGGCCGTTGATGGTGATCCCCCGGGCGACCGCCGCGTCCCGGGCGTCGGTGACCAGGAAGCCGCTGTTGTTCGGGCCGTCGCCGGAGATGTCGATCACCCGCCGCGCGGCGACGAAGCCGGACTCCTCGAACGCGGCGGCGGAGAAGGTGAGGGCGTCGCTGATCGAGGTGCGGCGCATGCGCTGAAGCGGGATCGCGGCGAGCCGGTCCGCCACCCGCGCGGCGGCCTCGGCTCCGTCGATCAGGGTCCAGGGCACCAGGACCGCCTGCAATCCCTGACCGGCCCATTCCACATAGGTGACGGCGATCCGGCCGAGCGGTCCGCTCCCGATCGCGCGGATCACCTCCGGGTCGCGCAGGGCGGCGACATAACCGGCCCGCTGCAGGCGCTGCTCGTCCTCGTCCATGGAGCGGGAGGTGTCGACGGCGAGCACGAGCTGCAGGTCGACCGTGGTCTGGGCCGCCGCCCCAAGCGGCGCCAGACAGAGCAGGCCGACAACCAGAAGCAGGCGGAGCATGGCGCGTACTCCGGTTCAGTACCCCAGTTTCGGACGGACCCTGTTGCGCAGCGGCTTACCGTCGAGCAGGCGCCCGAGGTTGTCGAACACGAGGTCCAGTGTCTTGGGAATATAGCTCGTATCGTCGTCGGACGAGACGTGCGGCGTCAGAATCAGGTTCGGCACGTCCCAGAGCGGGGAGTCCGGCGTCAGCGGTTCGGGGTCGTGGACGTCCAGCACGGCCCCGCCCAGGCGCCCGTCCGTCAGCCGCTCCGCCAGGGCGCCGTGGTCGAGCACCGGGGCCCGGCCGAAGTTCACCAGTCCCGCCCCCGGCTTCATCGCGTCCAGGGCCGCGGCGCCGATCAGCCCGCGGGTCTCCTCGGTCATCGGCAGGGTGACGTGAACGAAATCCGCCTCGGCGAGGACGGCGTGCAGGTCCTCCGGCCCGGCCATCCGGTCGACGAAGCGGCGCGGCCGCGCGCCCCGGCGCACGCCCAGGACCCTGAGGCCGACGCTCTTGAACGCCCTGGCCGCCGCGTGTCCCATCTCGCCGACGCCGATCACCGCCACCGTCTTGCCGGCGACCGGCGTGGCGAATTCGGGCGCCCACCGGCGGTGGCGCTGGTCGGTGACGTAGGCGGGGATCCGGTTGTTCAGCATCAGCACCGCCATCAGCGCGGACTCGGCGGTCTTCTCGGCATGCACCCCGCGGTTGTTCGTCAGGGTCACCCCCGCCGGCAGCCAGTCGAGCGGCCGCAGATGCTCGACCCCGGCGCCGATGATGTGGATCCACCTCAGGTCCGGCGCCCGCGCGGCCAGGTCTTCGGTCGGCAGGTCCCAGGTCACCAGCGCGTTGGCCGTCGCCATGCTCTCGTCGAACCGGTCCAGGTCCCAGTCGATGAGGCTGTCGACGCGTGCGGCGACGGCCGGGCGCCGGGACGCGGCCTCCGCCAGGCGCTCATCTGTGATGCGGAACACCAGCTCGCCGGCGCGGTTGTTCTTGACGTGCAGGCGCACGCGGTCACGTCCGGACACTCAACCCTCCCTTGTTGTCGGGCATAATGGTAAGGGTCATCGTCTCTTCGGCCCATCCCCCGCGTACGCCCGAGCAAACCGTCATGTCCGACCCGTCCAGTTCTTCATCGTGCGATCAGACCCCGCCGGACCGGGTGCTGCTCGGCATCGGCCTGATGCTGCTGTCGGTGGCGCTGCTGCCGATCATGGAGGGTCTGGCCAAATCCATGAGCGATCGTTTCGCCGTCGTTCAGCTCGTGTTCGCCCGCTTCTTCTTTCAGTCGCTTTTCATCGTACCGGTCGCCGCCGTGCGCCACGGCCGCGACCTGCGGCGGGGCAACAGGATGGGACTGCAGGTCGCGCGCGGTCTGTCGATCCTCGCCGGGACCGGGTTCTTCTACTGGTCATTGCGCACCCTGCCTCTGGCCGACGGCCTGGCGCTGATGTTCGTCGCCCCGTTGGTGGTCACCGCGATCTCCGCCCTGGTCCTCGGCGAGCGGGTCGGGGCGCGGCGCTGGGGCGCGGTGCTGGTCGGGTTTCTCGGCGTGCTGGTCATTCTGCGGCCGGGTCTCGGCGTGTTCCAGCCGGCGGCGCTCCTCGCGCTTGCGGCCGGCGGGTGCGTCGCCGCCTACGCGCTGCTGACGCGCCACCTGGCCACCGCCGCGCCGCCCCTGGTCACGCTGGCCTACACGTCGCTGGTCGGCATGCTCGGCACCGCTCTGCTTCTGCCGCTCGTGTGGAGCACGCCGGAGGCCGGTGACTGGGTCCGCATGGCGGTCATGGGATCGGTCGGCGCGTTCGGTCACTACTTCATGATCCGGGCGTTCGAGCAGGCGCCGGCGTCGGTCATCTCGCCCTTCATCTATGCCGAGATCCTGATGGCGACGGCGATCGGCTACCTGTGGTTCGGCGATTTCCCGGACGCTGCCACCTGGACCGGAATCGCCATCCTGATCGCCAGCGGCGTCTACCTGTCCTGGCGCGAGCATGTCGCGCAGCGGCGGTCCCGCGCCGGCTGACCCGTCGCACCGAGGGCGGGGCCCTTCAGAAGCCGTAGAGCCTGGCCGGGTTGTCCACCAGGACGGCGCGCCGCCGCTCGGCGTCGGGGACCCAGACGGCGAGCGCGTCCATCAGGTCGCCGTCGTTCGGCATCGGGATGTGGACGAAGGGGTGCGGCCAGTCGGTCCCCCAGACGCACCGGTCCGGCGCGGCCTCGGCCAGCGCCCGGGCGATCGGCACCACGTCGTCGTAGGGCGGGGTCTCGCGTCGGGTACTGCGGTAGGCGCCCGACAGCTTGACCCAGGTCCGGCCGGCCCGAAGCAGGTCCAGCAGCGTGGCGAAGCCCGGCGCGTCGACGCCCTTGGTCGGGTCCATGTGGCCCATGTGGTCGACGACGATTTCGACCGGCAGATCGCCATAGGTGGCGAGATCGAAGGTCGATACGTCCACCAGAAACTGGATATGCCAGCCCATCTCCGCGATGCGGTCGGCCATGGCCCGGATCTCGTCGGCCGGCGGTCCGCCCTTGTACAGCAGGTTGTAGCGCACGCCGCGCACCCCCAGCCCGTCGAGCCGCCGCAGCGTCGCATCGTCGACCCCGGCCGGCAGAACGGCGATCCCGCGCATCTCGACGCCGCTCCACCCGGCGGCCTCGGCAAGGAGCCATTCGGTGATGGCGTTGTCGGTGCCGTAGACGCTGGGATGGATGGTGACGCAGCGGCTGACCCCGAGGGTGTCGATCAGGTGGCGGTACGCCTCGGCCGGGTGGTCGGGCGGCGTGTAGGTCCGCTCCGCGGTGTAGGGAAACCGGTCGGCCGGTCCGAAAACATGGAAATGGCAGTCGGTGGCATCGGCCGGCACAGTGAAGCGAGGCGGCCGCGGGGCGGGATCCGCCGGCTGGCAGACGGGAATGTCGGGTTCGGTCATGGCGCGGATCGTCGCCCGGCCGGAGCGGGAAGTAAACCGGACGGTGGCGCGATTTACATATCGCGGAGACCGCCCTATGTTTTTCGCCGCAATTTTCAGGAGCCACGGGAGAGGCCGAGAACCGGCGCGCGCATGCCCGAAAAAATCGACTTCTCCAAGGTGAGCTTCCTGATCGTCGACCAGAACAAGCTGTCGACGCAGCTGCTTCGCGACATTCTTGCCATGCTGGAGGTGACGCGGGTTCGCAGCGTCACCTCGGTCGAGCGCGCGCGCAACGTGATGCGCGGCGAACCGGTCGACATCGTCATCACCGAGTACCACATGGAACCGGAGACCGGGATCGACATGATCGACTGGGTGAGGACCGGGATCGACTCGCCCGACCGCATGATCCCGATCATCATGCTGACGGCGAACTCGGAGGAAGAGTACGTCATGCGGGCACGCGACCGCGGAGTGACGGAGTTCCTAGCCAAGCCATTCAACGTCGAGGGCCTCTACCGTCGCCTTGTTTCGGTCATCGCGCGGCCGCGGGCGTTCGTCAACGTGGACGGATACTTCGGACCGGACCGTCGCCGGCGCCAGGTTCCGTTCGACGGCCCGGACCGCAGGGGCCTGTAATGACCGGTCGACCGATGGGGATGGGACGCTGAGCCATGGCCCGACGGGCACAGATCATCCCTCCGCGGCCGGACCTGCGGCGTAAGGCGGTCAACTTCACCAAGGGGTTCGAGTTCAAGCTTCCGCCGGCGATGGTGCAGAAGCTCGAAGAGGTCGTGCACAAGGCGCGCGACACCTTCACCGCCGATATCGCGCAGCGCCTGGTGGAGATGCGGGCCGCCCTTCGCGAGGCTGAGAACGGCGAGCAGGAGGCGGGCAGCGCCCTGGCGGTCATCTACGGCCATTCGCTCGACATCAAGGGAGCCGGCGGCACGATCGGGTACGACCTGCTGACGGCGATCGGCAAGTCGCTCAACGACTTCGTCGCCCACGCGCCCGAACTGGACCGTCGGCGCATCGACATCGTCGACCTGCACATCGACGCTCTCTACGTGGTGCTGGCCAACAGCATCACGGGGCGCGGCGGGCCGACCGAAGCGGCGGTGCTCAAGGCATTCTCCGAGGTCAGGGCGAAGTTCTCCGAGGAGTGAGCGCGCGCTTGCCGGCTGACAAACCTCACGCCGTGGCCTAGGATTTACGGGCCGATGGGATCGAACCTCCAATGGCTGGATGGGGAACGAATGTCTGAGATCGACCCGCTGGACCGTCGCGCCCTGGGCGTGCTCTCGGAGACGGTCAATGCCGAGCTCGGTGCCGGCAGCATCGTCGCGCGGGAGGTCAGCCGCGCCTATCGCTCCGGCCGCCGGGCGGATCTGCGCACCGCCTCGGCGGCCTTCGATGCCCTGCCGTCGTGGCAACGCTCGAGCATCGGAGACGACGCCACCAGACGGGCCCGCCGGCTTCACGCGACGGCCGCGGAGGCGCGGCGCACGCCGGTGCGCGAGAACGTGCGCGACACCGCCCGCGACTGGCAGGACCTTCGGGAGAGCCGCGACAGGGTCGTGATTCCGTCTCCGCCTCGGTTCCTGAAGCCCCGCGTGACGCGCTGATGGCGGGGGCGCCTCGCGCGCCCACCGAAATTCGGACTCGTTGGCACTTCAAAAAATCCGCATTATGTCTATAGTCCGCGGCGACGAGAGGGCCGGGGTCGCCTGGTGAGCATGACGGGTGAGCATGACAAGCCGGCGTCGTCCCCGGAACAGCGGACGGGTTCCTCGTCGCATAGTCTGCGGTGTGGCATAGGTCATAGACGTGCCGAGTTCCGCGCGGTGACCATGCGACGAGAGGTACGGTAGGGAGGACGCCGTCGGTCGGCGACGTCCAGGACGCGTACCGGAACATTGGGATGAAAGCGATGCGTGGCAGGAACGCGGCACCGATCAATCAGCAGCCATCGGTCGTGGAGTATTTCGCGAAGGAGTTCGCGCGCTTCCTCAACAACGTTCAGAACGGGGAGGTCGACTTCCTCGGCTCATTCCTGATCGAGAACGAGTGGGAGAACTATCGCAAGGACGCCGAGGAGGTGATCGAATCGCTGAGCCTCGCCGGATTCGTGATTCTGCCCCGGGTTCCGACCGATGCGATGGTGCAGGCCGCGGACCAGACCCTGTCGAAGGGGATGATGGCCTCGGCGTCGCGGACCTATGTGAGCGCCGTCTGGGGGGCGATGATCACCGAATGGATCGAGAGCCGGAACTCGAACCTGATCCTCGACATCTTTTCCATGGCGCTGTCGCGGGCATCCAGCCCGGGGAAGAAGGATTCCGGCAAGTTCGACTCGTCGTTCCAGCGCTTCCGCAAGCAGAGCCAGGACATCATGGCCAGCCTGGAGAAGACAGGACTGGCGATCTGCCCCGATGAGGCGGCGCCGAACATGGTGAGTGCCGGCGTCGCGGAGACGGCCGAGCACCGGTCGCGGACCAACCAGCAGATCGGTGCCGACCCGACCTACATCGCCAATCTCTACGAGAACATGGTGAAGGCGCGTCCGGTCTGAGGCGGTCTCGCCGACCGGGCCGCGGCCCGATGCCGTCAGCCCGAGGGCTTGCGGCGATAGGCTGAAGCCAGCAACGTGACCGCCTGCTTGTGCCGGGCGCTACCCTGCGCCGGCGGGGCGGCGCTCTGACGGGTGCTGGACATGGTCTGGCCCCGGCGGGAGCCGATCGCGGCCAGCAGGTCGGCCTCGGCGATCTGCGACTTGCGCCCCTTGCCCCCCTTCTTGCGTCCCGTCCCGCCGATGGCATGACCGTCGGAGGCCCCGGTCGCGCGCTGCACCGCGAGTGCGGTCAGGTTGGCCATCAGCGGCGCGGTCAGGGCCCGATACAGCTTCTCGTCGGCATCGGCCCAGACCCGCAGCAGCAGCGCCGCCTCGTGACGGTTGCCGTCGGCCGCCTCGACCGCCTCCAGCGCCTTGGCCTTCACGTAGTCCTGACCGCGTGCCATCGCCGCCTCCCGAGCCTCCGCTACCGGATCCCTGCCACCGGAGCCCTGCCACCGGATCTATCCCGGCCGGTGCAACGTCCGAGGATATCAATCTTTCGCGGATTCGACACGCTCCGACTGGACATCCGGCGGCGATGGACCAAGCTCTGTCAGAAGCGATGGAGGAGGTGCGTCATGCGCAGACTCGCTCTCTTGATGATCGTTGCCGTTCTCGCCGGCCCGCTCCGGGTCGCCGCGGCGACCGACAACCCCTTGAACGCCGTCGTGGAAATCCGGAGCGCCGTGCCGGGCGACGCGCGCACTGCCGAGAGCCTCGGCACCGCACGAGTCGGCGGTGGCGTCCTGATCGATGCCGGCGGGCTGATCCTGACCATCGGCTACCTGGTGATGGAGTCCGACGAGATCTGGGTCACCGACGCCGCGGCGAATCGGGTGCCGGCGGAGATGGTGGCCTACGACCACGAGACCGGCTTCGGGCTGCTGCGCGCCCTCGGCACCCTCGACGCGGTTCCGGCGCGGCTCGGCCGTACCGACGACCTCTCCGCCGGTGCGACGCTGCTTGCCGCCGGGCCCGGCTTCGCGCGGTCGACCGTTCTGGTGGGAATCCGGCCGTTCGCCGGCGGCTGGGAGTATCTCTTGGAGGAGGCGCTCTACACCTCGCCGCCGATCCCGAATTTCGGCGGCGCGGCCCTGTTCGCGGCCGACGGACGGCTGGTCGGGATCGGGTCGCTGATTCTCGGGGACGTCGGCGGCGGGCTGCCCGGCAATCTCTATGTGCCGATCGACCTGCTGCCGCCGATCCTCGGCGATCTCCTCGCCTTCGGTCGCTCGACGGCACCGGCGCAGCCTTGGCTCGGCCTTTATCCGAACGAGGTGGACGGCGCGCTCGTTGTCGACCGGGTCGCCAGGGGCGGGCCGGCGCAGACCGCCGGGATCGGTCCGGGCGACGTCATTCTCGAGATCGACGGCGAGCCGGTCTCGGAAATGGAGCAGCTGTGGCGGAAGGTTCGCGGCCTCGGCGCCGCCGGCGTCGAGGTGCCGGTCAAGGTCCTGTCGGGAACCGGCGTGCGCGACGTGACCCTGACATCGCGCGACCGGCGCACCTGGCTCAAGCTCGAGCGCAGCTACTGAGGGCCATTGGAGGTCGAGCAGGACCACGCGATCGGATGTCTCCATCCGATCGTGGTTTGCTCCAGAAGCGGTGCACCGCTGCGCGCGGCGTGGCCGGGCGTGTCGTGCCGCCCGGCCGGACCGGATCAGTCGGCCGCCGGTTCCTGGCGGTGGTGGACGACCTGCTGCGGGAACGGGATCTCGATGCCGGCGGCGTCGAGCGCTTCCTTCGCGGCCTTGGTGAGGTCGAACTTGCAGCCCCAGTAGTCGCCGGCGTTCACCCAGAAGCGCATGTTCAGCGTGATCGCGCTGTCGCCGAGCTCGGTGACCATGACCTCGCGAACCGGGTCCGCAAGGGCGCGGCCGTCGGCGTCGATCACCCCGCGCAGCACGTCCATCCCCCGGCCGAGGTCGGTGTCGTAGCCGACCCCGATCGCGATATCGAGCCGGCGGGTGGCGTGGCGCGAATAGTTGGAGATCGCTCCGCCGATGATCGAGGAGTTGGGAACCACGATGTAGACGTTGTCCGGCGTGGCCAGCTCGGTGTTGAACAGGCCGATCTCCTTGACCGTGCCGCCGACGCCGCCGGCGGTGATGTAGTCGCCGACCTGGAACGGACGCAGGAACAGCAGCATGACGCCGGCCGCCACGTTCGACAGCGTGCCCTGCAGGGCGAGGCCGACGGCGAGGCCGGCGGCGCCGAGAACGGCGATGATCGACGTTGTCTCGACGCCGAACTGGTTCAGCACCGCGATCAGCGTGACGACCATCACCAGATAGCCGACGATCGAGGCGAACACCGGGCGGACGGTATTGTCCATCCAGGTGACCCGCTGCAGCGCCCGGCGCGTTCCGGCCTTCGCCCAGCCGGCGACCATCCAGCCGACGATGAGAATGGCGATCGCGCCGACGACTTCCAGGCCGTAGGTGGTAAGAACCTCGATCACCTGATCCTTGAAGGCGATAAAGTCTTCGGTCACGGCGCTCTCCTCTGTGATGCGGGCCGGTCGGCGCGGCTTATACGCCGGCCCTGGCCTTCAAGTCATTCGCCAATGCGTCCGGAATCGTGATTCCGTCCGGCGCGACGGCGCGGCGCGCCAGGCGGCTGTCGCCGGGCAGGCGGGTGCCCTGCTGTTTCAGGATCTCGGCGAACATCTCCTCCGAGCGGGCGGCGAAGTCCCCGCCGCCGCCGAAGGCCTTCGGGTCCATGACCAGGATCAGGTGGCCGATCGACGGCGGCGCACCGGTCGGCTCGAAGAACGACGAGCCCTGGTAGCCGAAGTTGGAGCCGGTCAGGGCGCCGCACAGCAGCTCGATCATCAGGCCGAGGGCCGCTCCCTTGGCGCCGGCGGTGCGGCCGCCGAGCGGTGCCATCGACCCGACCAGGGCCGCCTCGGCGTCGGTGGTGGCGTTGCCCTCGGCGTCGAGCGCCCAGTCCTCCGGGATCGGCGTTCCGTTCTTCGCCGCCAGCACCACCTTGCCCCGGGCGACGGTGGAGACGGACAGGTCGATCACCAGCGGCGGCCGGCCGTCGCCGCGCGGCGAGGCGAAGGCGATCGGATTGGTGCCGTAGAGCGCCGTCTTGCCACCCCAGGGGGCGATTGCCGCCGGCGTGTTGGAGAAGGCGATCGCCACCAGCCCACGCTCGGCGGCGTCCTCGACGTGGTGGCCGGCGACGCCGAAATGGTGGCTATGCCGGATCGACACGGCGACGATGCCGGTCTCGGGGACGATCTGCGAGGCCGCGTCCAGCCCGGCGCGGATGGCGGGGAAGGCGAAGCCGATGCGGCTGTCGACGTCGAGCACGGCCGCGGCGGTCCGGTTCACCGACGGGCGGGCGTGGCCATCGACCTTGCCGCACTTCGCCTGCTCGGCATAGGGCGGGACCCGGGCGACCCCGTGGCTGGAGATCCCGTCGGCCTCCGCCCGGACCAGGGCGTCGGCGACCACGCCGGCGATGTCGGGCGCGACCTCGGATCCGGTGAAGACGTCGGCGATGAGCGCGCGCAGGTCGTCGGGTGCGAAAGTGGCCACGGGTATCCCCTTGTATCGTTAAGGCTTCGGCTCCAGTTGAACCAGCAAGCGTGGCCGCAGCGCAAGCGTGTTCGCGGTTGCGATGAAGCGAGCCGGTGGAGCCGCCCGGTGGGGTGAACCGGCGGGTGCGCACGCTGTCGCGCGGAAAGAGCAAGGATTTGGCGGCCGCGTTGGGTTAACGTGCCGCCCCGGATAACCGGCGGGCGAGCGGCCCGCCGATGTACAGGAGGGAGATAGCGACCATGACTCTCAAGATCGGCCAGACCGCACCCGATTTCACCGCCATGACCACCGAGGGCGAGATCGGGTTTCACGACTGGATCGGCGACAGCTGGTGCGTCCTGTTCTCGCACCCGAAGGACTTCACGCCGGTCTGCACCACCGAGCTCGGTTACATGGCCCGGATCAAGCCGGAGTTCGACAAGCGCGGGGTGAAGATCATCGGCCTCAGCGTCGACAACGTCGACAACCACGGCAAGTGGGCGCTCGACATCGAGGAGACCCAGGGCGCGAAGCCGAACTACCCGATGATCGGCGACACCGATCTCAACGTCTCCAAGCTGTACGGCATGCTGCCGGCCGGCGCCGGCGAGACCTCCGAAGGCCGCACGGCCGTCGACAACATGACCGTGCGCAACGTCTTCGTCATCGGCCCGGACAAGCAGATCAAGCTGATCCTGGTCTACCCGATGAGCACCGGCCGCAACTTCGATGAGGTGCTTCGGGTCATCGACTCCATGCAGCTCACCGCCAAGCATCAGGTCGCCACGCCGGTGAACTGGAAGCACGGCGAGGAGGTCATCATCGTCCCGGCGCTGAACGACGAGAAGGCCAAGGAGAAGTTCCCCGGCGGCTGGCGCGCCGAGAAGCCGTACCTGCGCTACGTGCCGCAGCCGAACTGACAGGTCGCCTCGCGACCGGCGGTTCGCCCCGGCCCTGAGCCGGGGCCCTGAACCGGGGCTCACCCGACGCACGAAGGGCCGGTGTCTCGCGACAACCGGCCCTTTACTTATCTCTCACGCCCCAGCCCTGAGCCTGCGCCTACAGGGGGATGCCGCCCGGGTGGCCGTGGGCAGAAACCGGTACAAGACCGGGGAGCGTGTGCGCGAAGCGCCGAACGCTCAGATCGTGCCCATTGCCTTCAGTGCCGCCTCGATATCCTTCTTCTGCGTGTCGCTGGCGGGCGACATCGGCTGGCGCGGCAGGCCCGACGGCACGCCCTGCAGGGCCTGGGCGTACTTGGTCGCCGCCGGCAGGTTGTCGTGGGGCATCAGCGCGTTCCAGGTGCGCAGCAGCTTCAGGTGCAGGTCGTGGGCGCCGGCGTGATCGCCCGCCTTCACCAGATCCCACAGCCTGACCGAGGCCCCCGGCGCGGCCGCCAGGATCGCCGCGATCGAGCCGTGGGCGCCGAGCGCGTAGGACGGGTACATCAGGGCGTCGACGGCGCTGAAGATCGACTTGCCCGGCTTCACGTCCATCATCAGATCGGCGAACAGCTTCAGGTCGCCGGCCGACTGCTTGACGCCGATCACCTCCGGCACCTCGTCGAAGACGCGCAGCAGCAGCGCCGGCGAGAGGTAGGTCCAGGGCACCACGTTGTAGATGATGATCTTCTGCCCGGTCTCACCGGCCATGGTGCGGAAATGCTCGACCATGTCGTCGTCGCTGGGACGGAACAGGTAGTGCACCGGCGTGACCTGCAGCGCCGCCGGCGCCAGGTCGGCGACCATCCGGCCGCGGCGCACCGCCTCGCGGGTGCTGTCGCAGATGATGCCGGCGACGATCGGCACCCGGCCGGCGGCGGCCTCGGTGGCGGCGGCGACCAGATCGCGGGTCTCCTCAGCGTCGAGGGTGTGCCCCTCGCCGGTCGATCCGCCGACGGCGACGCCATGCGCGCCCTCGCGGATCAGCCAGTCGACCTGCTTGCCCGCGGCGGCGAAGTCGATGGCGCCGGCGGCGTCGAACGGGGTTGTGGACGGCGGGATGACGCCGGCGAGTTCGGTCATGACGGTTCCTCCTGGTGAGCCGGTTTGTTCTTCGTCGTGTTCTTCGTTGTGTTCTTCGTCGTGTTCTTCGTTGTGTTCTTCATCGCGGAACAGGTGTCCGGCGGTTCGGTTGTTGGCGCCTGCAGTTTGCCGGATCTTGTGCGGTTCGGAATAATGGCGTTCCATCTATTCCGAATTTCGGAATGGATGGCCGATGAAATCCCTGCGCAAGACCTCCGCCGTCCTGGACTGCTTCACCCGCGAGTCCCGGCGTCTGACCCTGGCCGAGATCGCCGAGCGGACGGGCCTGCCCAAGACCACCGTCCACCGTCAGCTCGCCGCCCTGCGCGAGATCGGCTTCCTGGTCCAGGACGGTCGACGGGACGCCTACCGTCTCGGCTTCCGCCTGCTGGCTCTCGGCGGCGTGGTCCTTGCCGATGTCGATCTCATGCGCCACGCCAGCGGTCCGGCGGAGACGCTCGCCAACCAGAGCGGCGAAGCGGTGCATATCTGCGTGTTCGATGGCGTCAACGTGGTCTCCATCGAACGCCGCGAGATGGAGGGCGCCAGCAACGAGATCGTCCGCATCGAGCGCGAGCCGCCGCACTGTACGGGGACCGGCAAGGCGATCCTGTCGGCGCTGTCGGCCGAGCATTGCGCGCAGCTTATCGACGGTCTCGTCGTCGCCGGTGCGCTGCCCCGCTTCGCGCCGAACACGATCACCGAACCGGCCCGGCTGGAACGGGCGCTGGCGCTCGCCCGGGCGCGCGGCTACGCGGTCGACGACGAGGAGCGCAACCCGGAGGTGCGATGCGTCGGTGCGCCGATCCGCCGCCATGGTACGGTGGTCGGGGCGATCAGCGTGACCGGTCCGGCTCGGCGCTTCCCCGATGCCCGCCTGCCGGTGCTGGCCGAGATGGTGATGGCGACGGCGGCGCGGATCGGGCTCGGCATGGAGCGGTGAGTGCGGCGGGCCGGCGTCGAGGAGCCCGCCCGCCGGACCGCCCGCCGGACCACCTGCCGAACCCGCGAGGAGGGCGCGATGGACCTGTCCGAGAAACAGCGCGGCGTGCTGACCGGGATGGCCGGTGCGGCGATCCTGTCGGTCGTTCTCATGGGCGCCGCGGTGTCGTTCGCGCCCGCCGTACTCGTCCCCGTCGATACCGTCGAGAGCCGGCTGTCCCTGGTGCTGCGCTGGGACCTTCTGGTAGTGGTCTGGCTTCTGGCGGCGATCGGCAACCTGGCGCGCCACCGCTTCTTCACGCCGCAGGACATTGACGGCAGCGGCCTGACCGCCGGTTCGGAGGCGGCGCGCATCCACCAGGCGGTGCTGCAGAACACCCTCGAGCAGGTGGTGCTGGCGCTGACGGTCCACACCATTGCGGCGTTTCTGCTGCCGGTTTCCTGGGTCGCGGCGGTGCCGGCGGCGGCGATCCTGTTCGCCTGCGGCCGTCTGCTGTTCTGGCGCGGGTATCGCGGCGGGGCGGCGGCGCGGGCGGCCGGGTTCGCGCTCACCTTCTATCCGACCGTCCTGCTGTTCCTTGCCGTCGTCTCGGCGCCGCTCTGGGCCGGCTGAATTCGTTTGAAAGGCACCCCATGTCCCGCACTGTCATCGTCGCCAACCATTACCAGAACGAGAACTGCCACCCGGACGGCAAGATCAAGGTCGGCATCGCCGCCGACGCCGACTGGCGCTGGCAGCGGCTCGACACCGCGAAGCGCCTGTTCGCCGGGGCGCGGGAAAAGGGGGTGCCGATCGTCCATGTGCGCCTGGCGGTCGATCCGGACTATCGCGGCGTCATCGTCAACACGCCGCTGATCCGCGAGTGGATCGAGCGGGGCGCCTGGAAGGAGGGGACCTGGGGGACCGAGTTCCTCGACGGACTCGGTCCGGTCGCGGGCGAGACCGTGGTCACCCATACCCGCAACAGCGGCTTCCACGACTCGACCCTGGCCCAGGTGCTGTTCCAGCTCGACGCCCGGCACCTGATCTGCTGCGGCGTGTCGACCGCCTATACGGTGGAGAGCACGGTGCGGCACGCGACCGACATCGGCTACGAGGTCACGGTGGCGGCCGACGCCTGCTCGACCGGCACCGAGGCGCAGCATGAGGCGGCGCTGACGGCGATGCGGGCGATCGCCGCGGTCAGGACGGTGGACGAGGTGCTTGCCGCGCTCTAGATCATACGTACACGAACAAAATGCTGGAGGCGTGCCCATGCTTGGAGAGTCCACCCGGACCCAGGTCGCGATCATCGGCAGCGGCCCGGCGGGCCTTCTGCTCGGCCAGTTGCTGCACCGCGCCGGCGTCGACACGGTCATCCTCGAGCGACGCTCCCGCGACTATGTGGAGGGCCGGATCCGGGCCGGGGTGCTCGAGCAGGGAACGGTCGACCTGCTGGTCGAGGCGGGCGTCGGCGCGCGGCTCAAGGCCGAGGGCCTGGTGCATACCGGTTTCGACATCTGCATCGACGGCGGCCGCCACCGCATCGACCTCGCCGGGCTGACCGGCGGCAAGTCGGTCACCGTCTACGGCCAGACCGAGGTGACCAAGGACCTCATCAACGCCCGTATCGACAACGGGGCGCCGCTGGTTTTCGAGGCGGAGAACGTGGCCCTGCACGACATCGCGAGCGAACGTCCGCGGGTCACCTACGAGAAGGACGGCGCCACTCACGAGATCGAGTGCGACGCCATCGCCGGCTGCGACGGGTTCCACGGCGTGTCGCGCCAGACCATGCCGGCCGACGTGCTGCGCACCTACGAGCGGGTCTATCCGTTCGGCTGGCTCGGACTCCTCGCGGACGTGCCGCCGGTGCACCACGAACTGATCTACGCGACCCACCGGGACGGCTTCGCGCTCGCCTCCATGCGCAGCGAGACCCGCAGCCGCTACTACATCCAGTGCCCGCTCGACACCAAGGTCGAGGACTGGCCGGACGATCGGCTGTGGGAGGAGCTGCGGACCCGGTTCGGCGCGGAGGCCGGGGCGGCCCTGCGGACGGGGCCGTCGATCGAGAAGAGCGTCGCCCCCCTGCGCAGCTTCGTCGCCGAGCCGATGCGCCACGGCCGTCTGTTCCTGGCCGGCGACGCCGCCCATATCGTCCCGCCGACCGGGGCCAAGGGCCTGAACCTGGCCGCGGCCGACGTGCGCATCCTGTCCTGGGCGCTGATCGACCTGCTGAAGGACGGTTCCACCGCGGGGATCGACGGGTACAGCGCCGCCTGTCTGTCGCGGATCTGGAAGGTGCAGCGCTTCTCCTGGTGGTTCTCCACCCAACTGCACAACTTCGACCACGAACCGGCCTTCGAGCGCCGGGTCCACAGGGCCGAGCTCGAGTACCTCATCGAATCGGAATCGGCGCAGAAGACGCTTGCCGAGAATTATGTCGGCCTGCCGTTCGTCGATCCGCGCCTGGTCGGCTGATCGCGGCACCCGGTCGAGCCGGTTGAACGGACTGGTTGAACAATCGCCCTGTTGCCAAAGACTTCGCGGCGGTGTCCGATAGCGGACCCACCCAACCGGAGCCTCTAGAGATGTCCCTCGCCGACCTTATCCCGAAGTCCGCCACGGAGATCGTCGCCCTGCTTCGGAAAGGCGAGGTGACCACCGGCGATCTGCTCGACGCCCTCGAGGAGCGCGTCCGTCAGGTCGACGGCACGATCAACGCGCTGCCGACGCTATGTTTCGAGCGGGCGCGCGAGCGGGCATCGTCGGTGCCGGCCGACAGCGTCCTGGCGGGCCTGCCGGTCGCCATCAAGGACCTGGTGGCGGTCGAGGGGGTGCTGACCACCTACGGCTCGCCGATCTTCGCCAAGAACGTGCCGGACAGTTCCGACGTTTCCGTCTGCATGCTCGAGGCTGCGGGCGGCGTGGTCTACGCCAAGGCCAACACGCCGGAGTTCGGCGCCGGCGCCAACACCTTCAACGAGGTGTTCGGGCGCACCGTCAATCCGTGGAACACTTCGCGCAGCGTCGCCGGTTCCTCCGGCGGGTCGGCCGCGGCGCTTGCCTCGGGCACCGCCTGGCTCGCCTCCGGCTCCGACCTCGGCGGCAGCCTCCGCAATCCGGCCAGCTTCTGCGGCATCGTCGGCCTGCGCCCGAGCCCGGGCCGGGTCGCTCACGGCCCGGCAGACCTGCCCTTCACCAGCATGTCGGTCGAGGGGCCGATGGCGCGCAGCGTGCCGGACGTGGCGCTGATGCTCGACGCCATGTCCGGTCGCCATCCGGTCGACCCCATGTCGCTGGAGCGGCCGAACGAGTCCTTCACCGACGCGGTCCGGGCGCGGCGCCGGCCGAACCGAGTGGCATTCAGCGTCGATCTCGGCGGCATCACCCCGGTCGACAGGGAGGTCGCGGCCATCGTCGAGAAGGCGGCCCGGGTGTTCGAGGACCTGGGCTGCACCGTGGTCGAGGCGAGCCCGGACTTCGGCGACGTGCAGCTGATCTTCCAGACCCTGCGGGCGATGCAGTTCGCCGCCTCGAAGAAGGCGCTTCTGGACAGCCACCGCGAACTGCTGAAGCCCGAGGTCGTGTGGAACATCGAGAAGGGTCTGGCCCTGACGATGGACGAGATCGCCGCCGCCGAACTGGCCCGCGGCCGGCTCTATCACCGGGTGGAGCAGTTCTTCCACACCTACGACCTGGTGCTGTCGCCGGCCACCATCGTCCCGCCCTATCCGGTCGAGAACCGCTATGTGGAGACATGCAACGGCCACACCTTCTCGAACTACATCGAGTGGTGCACCGTGGCCTACGCCTTCACCTGTGCGAGCTGCCCGGCCGTGTCGGTCCCGGCCGGCTTCACCGCCGACGGCCTGCCGGTCGGCCTGCAGATCGCCGGCAAGCCGCGGGGCGAGGCCGACCTGTTGAGCGCCGCCGCGCTGTACGAGGAGGCGGCCGCCATCGACAGCGGCATCCCCATCGATCCGCGCGCCGGGACCTGAAGCCGGGTACCAGTTTTCCCGCTACCAGTTTCTGCCCTACCAGCTTTCGCCGGGTCGCTGCCGGAAGATGGTGTTGTGGCGGACCGGCCGGGGGTCGAAGTCCGGATGGATCGTGTAGTAGTACAGCGCGATCGATTTCCGGGTGATGCCGTCCGGGCAGGCGAGCGGGTCGGGATGGCCGTGGTAGGATGTGGACGTGGTCTCGAACACCACGCAGGTTCCGCCAGACGGGCTGACCCGCCGCACGCAGCGCCGCATCTCCCGGTCCCACAGCTCCAGATGTCCGCCCCAGGCTTCGTCCCAGTCCTCGTTGAGGTAGAACAGGACGTTGAGCCGCCGCAGCAGGCCCGTGTACTCGTGGATGTTGAAGTCGGCGTGGACCTTGAGCAGGCCGCCGGGCAGGGTCTGATGGATCCCGCCGCCGTACAGCCACGGATCGTTCATCAGCCCGTCGATCCCCGTCAGCGTCCGCAGGAACACCAGGAACTGGGTCGAGTTGAACTGCCGCATCGCCTCGCGGATCGCCGGCGGCATTTTCAACTCGCTGCAGTATTCCGGCGTGGTGTCCTGCTTGCTGCGCGAGTCCGCCGAGGTCTTGGTGTGCCAGTACGGATCGCCGGCATCCGGGAACGCCGATGCCAGCGCCGAGACCCGTTCCACCGGCAGGAAGTCCGGAAGGACGACGTGGGGGAACGGGTCGGCATCTGCGAAGGCGGCTGCGTTCTTCTGAGCGACGGAGATCAGGCGGTCCGTGTCAAACCAGTATTCCACTCTCTACCCTGTCTGGAATGCGCGGCCCCCGCCCCCGCGGTGTCAGCTGAAGGTTACCGTGACCGTCCCGAGCGGCCCGTAATCGGCCACCACCGTCTCGTCCGGCTGCGCCGGATAGGGGGCGGTGGTCGAACCGGTGGTGACGTAGTCGCCGGCCTTGATCGACTTGCCGTGCTTGGCGATCTCGTTGACCAGCCAGGCGGTGACGGCGAACGGACCGCCCTCCACGTTGCCGCCCTTGCCCTCGCGCACGGTCTCGTCGCCGGCCTTCAGGGTGACCGCCAGATCGAGCAGGTTCATGTCCTTGGCGCCGTCGACAGGCTGGCCCATGATCCAGGCGCCGTGCGCGCCGTCATCGGCGATCAGCGAGGCGCCGCCGGCCTTGGTCCAGCCGGCGCCGAACGGCGTGTCGACGATCTCGATGGCCGGCAGCACGGCGTCGCAGGCGGCGATGACGTCGGCCTCGCTCACCGGACCCTTGGTGCCGTCCAGCGGAGCCGAAAACCGCAGCGCGATCTCCGGCTCGATCACCCGGATGTAGAGCTCGCTACCCGGGAAGCTCGACGGGCTCTCGGTGGTCATGTTGGAGAGCAGCACGCCCCAGAACATGTCCGGCAGGCCGAGCAGCTCGCGCGCGCCGGCATTGGTCGCGCCGATCTTGTAGCCGATCGTCGCGGCGCCGTCGGCGACCCGGGCGGCGATGACCTGCTCCTGGATCGCGTAGCCGTCGGCCAGCGCCTCCGGTTTCTCGCCGGCGGGCAGCGCATCCAGCGTCGCCTTGCGGGCGCGGTGGTCCAGAAGGGTGCTGGCGGCGGCTTTGACGGCTTCGGCGGACATCGGCATGGCGGCTCTCCCCAACGCGGTTGATGGCGCCTTCCTTACGACGCCGGGGCGCCGGTGTCACCATGATCGGTGGCTCGGCCCGCCCCGGCCGGGCCGAAGAACAGATCGCCGGCCGAGATCGCCTGGATCCGGCCCTCTGCGGTTTCGATCTCGGCCCGGCACTGGGTGTCGAGTCCGCGCAGGGTGCCGGTGACGTCGTCGGCCGGATCGTCGGAGACACGGGCGGTGATCGGGCCGCCGATGCCGGCCAGGTCGGCGAGGACCGCTTTGCGGATCGCCGCGAGCCCGCCGTCGAGATAGGCCGCGAGGTGGCGCGAGAAATGCGCCGCCATCGCCGGCACCGCGCGCTCCCGGTCGATCTCCGCGGCACCGGCGGAGCGCAGGTCGGTCGCGGCGTAGAGCAGGCCGGAGGCGGGGGACGACACGAGATTGACGCCGATGCCGCTGATCACCCAGGGCCGGCCGTCGGTCTCGCCGCTCTCGAGCAGGATGCCCGCGACCTTGGCGCCTTCGACCAGGACGTCGTTCGGCCATTTCAGGGTCACCGGGACGCCGGCCGGAAGCGCGTCGCGGGCGAGGTCCCGCACGGCGAGCGCCGAGACCATCGATAGCCCCCAGACCGGCGGCCAATCGGGTGTCGGGAAATGGACCACCGTCCAGTAGAGGTTGCCGCGCGGGCTGGTCCAGGCTCGGCCGCGCCGCGCCCGACCGCCGGTCTGTTCGCGGGCGGTTACGACGGCGCCGTCGGCGACGCCGCCGGACGCGATGCGCCGGCGGGCCTCCAGGTTGGTGCTGTCGACGGAGTCGAGGTCGATGATCTCTGGCGTCATGGAGCGCCGATTGGCACGCTTCGGCGGCTGGTTCAAGCGCCGAGGCCGGTCGCTTGAGGCGGCCGGACCCCGTCTGTATAGTCCGCGCGGCGCGTCTTCGCGCCGCACCATGCGGCAACGCAACGGCGGGAGTGGGACGGCATGAGCGAAGCGGGCGGCCAGGACGTCGGCCAGTATTTTCTCGAGGATCTCGAGGTCGGCATGACCGCCGACTACGAGCGCGTCGTCACCGAGGACATGATCGAAGCGTTCGCCGACGTGTCGGGAGACCACAACCCGCTGCACCTGGACGAGGACTACGCGAGCACGACGATGTTCAAGGGTCGCATCGCCCACGGCATCCTCGGCGCCTCCTTCATCTCGAAGATCTTCGGCACCCAGATGCCGGGCAAGGGCTCGGTCTACATCTCCCAGACGCTGCGCTTCATGGCGCCGGTGAGGATCGGCGACACGGTCGTGACCACCGTCGAGGTCATGGACATCAACGAGGAGAAGAAGCGGGTCGCCTTCCGCTCCCGCTGCCGGGTGGGCCGGACCGTCGTGATCGACGGCGACGCCACGATCCTGGTGCCGGCGCGCGCCAAGGCGAAAACGGACCTGGCGGCGGAGTAACCGACCCTTGGAAATCCTGCGCGCGCTGGACGACGTGGAGCCGCGCCACCGGGGCTCGGTGGCGGCGATCGGCAATTTCGACGGCGTTCATCTCGGCCATCGGGCGGTCATCGGCGAGGCGGCGCGGATCGCCGGCGACCTGCACGCGCCGCTATCGGTCGTCACCTTCGAGCCGCATCCGCGCCAGTACTTCCAGGCCGGGCTCGAACCGTTCCGCCTGACGACGGCGGCGGGTCGGGCGGCGCGGCTGGAGGATCTCGGCGTCGACACCCTGTTCGAGATCCCCTTCGGCCGGGATTTCGCCCAGCTCAGCGCCGAGGCGTTCATCGACGATGTGCTTCTGGGCCGCCTGGGCCTGCGCCATGTGGTGATCGGTTACGACTTCAATTTCGGCCACCGCCGGCGCGGCACGCCGGACATGTTGATCGAGCGGGCCGCCCACAAGGGGTTCGCCGCCACCAAGGTCGCCGCGGTGCACGAGAGCGACGGGGCGGTGTACTCCTCCTCGCGGATCCGTCAGTGCCTGATGGAAGGCGACCCGCGGGGCGCGGCCTCGCTGCTGGGCGCGCCGTGGGAGATCACCGCCACGGTCCAGGAGGGCGACAGGCGCGGGCGCACCATCGGGTTCCCCACCGCCAACCTTCGGCTCGGCGACCTGCTCTGCCCGCGGCTCGGGGTCTATGCGGTCCGCGCGATGCTGACGTCGGGCGAGGGGGCGGGCGCCTGGATGCCGGGGGTCGCCAATCTCGGCGTCCGCCCGACGGTGAACGACCGGGGCGTGCTTCTGGAGGTCCACCTGTTCGACCGGGAAATCGATCTCTACGGGCGCGACCTGCGTGTGAGATTGGTTGACTTTATCCGGCCGGAGCGGAAGTTTGGCGGCCTGGACGAGCTGACGGCGCAGATCGCGGCCGATGCGGCTCAGGCGCGGGAGCTTCTGGGGCACTGACGGCGCCTCCGCAACCCCGGCTCCCCAACGACACGGGCGTTCGAGATGACGACGGACTACAAGAGCACGGTGTTCCTGCCGAAGACGGATTTCCCCATGCGCGCCGGCCTGCCGAAGCGCGAGCCGGAGATTCTCGCGTGGTGGAAGGAGATCGATCTCGACCGTCGCATCCGGGAAGTCCGCGAAGGCGCCGAGCCGTTCATCCTGCATGACGGTCCGCCCTACGCGAACGGCCACCTGCACATGGGCCACGCGCTGAACAAGATCCTCAAGGATCTGGTCAACCGTACCCAGCACATGGCCGGCAGACGCACCCATTATGTCCCCGGCTGGGACTGTCACGGCCTGCCGATCGAGTGGAAGATCGAGGAGGACTACCGGGCCAGGGGCAAGGACAAGGACGCCGTCCCCGTGGTCGAGTTCCGCAAGGAATGCCGCGAGTTCGCCGATCAGTGGATCGACACCCAGCGCCAGGAGTTCAAGCGTCTGGGCGTGACCGGCGACTGGGACAACTACTACACCACCATGACCTTCAAGGCCGAGGCGCAGATCGCGCGCGAGATCGGCAAGTTCCTGATGAACGGCAGCCTGTACAAGGGGGCCAAGCCGGTCATGTGGTCGGTGGTCGAGAAGACCGCGCTGGCCGATGCCGAGGTCGAGTATCACGACCACACCTCGGTCACCATCCACGTGCGGTTCCCGGTGGTGACGGCGAGCGATCCGGCCCTGGACGGGGCGGCGATCGTCATCTGGACCACCACCCCCTGGACCATGCCGGGCAACCGGGCCGTCGCGTTCGGCGAGGAGATCGACTACGTGGTCGTCTCCCCGACCGCGGTCGCCGGGAACAGCCTCGCCAAGGTCGGCGAGAAGCTGGTCGTCGCGCGCGCCCTGATCGAGGATTTCAAGGCCCAGGCCAGGATCGAGGCGCTCGACGAGGTTGCCTCCCTGAAGGGGGCGGCCATCGCCGGCACCGTCTGCGCCCACCCGCTGCGCGGCCATGGTTTCGACTACGACGTGCCGGCGCTGGCGGCCGAGTTCGCCACCGACGACCAGGGCACCGGCTTCGTCCATATCGCCCCCGGACACGGTGCCGACGACTTCGTGCTCGGCCAGGCGAACGGCCTGGAGGTGCCGCAGACCGTCGCCGACGACGGCGTGTTCTACGACCACGTACCGATCTTCGCCGGCATGCACGTGCTCGAGGACAACATGAAGATCGCGGCCATCATCCGCGACCATGGCGGCCTGGTGGCGCGCGGCAAACTCAAGCACTCCTATCCGCATTCCTGGCGGTCCAAGGCGCCGCTGATCTTCCGCAACACCGCCCAGTGGTTCATCTCGATGGAGACCAACGGGCTGCGGGAGACGGCGCTGAAGGCGATCGACGACACCCGCTTCGTTCCGGCTGCCGGCCAGAGCCGCCTGCGCGGGATGATCGAGACCCGGCCGGACTGGTGCATCAGCCGCCAACGCGCCTGGGGCGTGCCGATCCCGGTCTTCACCTCGAAGAAGACGGGCGAACCGCTGCGCGATCAGGCGGTTCTCGACCGCGTCGCCGAGGCCTTCGAGCAGGAGGGCGCCGATGCCTGGTTCGCCAGCGATCCGTCGCGCTTCCTCGGCCCCGACCACGACCCGAACGACTACGAGCAGGTCACGGACATCGCCGACGTCTGGTTCGACAGCGGCTCGACCCATGCCTTCGTGCTCGAGTCCGAGGATCCGGAATGGGCCGACCTGCCCTGGCCGGCGCAGCTCTACCTCGAGGGCTCGGACCAGCATCGCGGCTGGTTCCACTCGTCGCTGCTGGTCGGCTGCGGTACCCGCGGCCGCGCGCCCTACGAGGCGGTGCTGACCCACGGCTTCATCAATGCCGAGGATGGCCGCAAGATGTCGAAGTCGCTCGGCAACGGCGTCGACCCGCTGGAGGTGATCGAGCAGAGCGGTGCCGACATCCTGCGGATCTGGGTGGTCAGTTCCGACTTCACCGAGGACCTGCGCGTCGGCCCGGGCATCCTGAAGCACACCGTCGACCACTACCGGCGCCTGCGCAACACGCTGCGCTACGTGCTCGGCGCGCTCGACGGCTACACCGAGGCGGAGGCGATCGAGCCCGCCCGCATGCCCGAACTGGAACGCTGGGTGCTGCACCGGATCGCGGAGATCGACGGTGTGATGCGCCAGTGCACCCGCGATTTCGACTACCACACCATGTTCCTCACCCTGCATCAGTTCTGCGCCGTGGACCTGTCGGCGTTCTATTTCGACATCCGCAAGGACTCGCTGTACTGCGACGATCCGGCCAGCGACCGGCGCCGCGCGGTGCGGACGGTGATGGCGCACCTGCATCAGTGCCTGACCACATGGCTGGCGCCGATCTGCTGCTTCACCGCCGAGGAGGCGTGGCGGGCGCGGCACGACGGCGAGGCGGACTCCGTCCACCTGCAGGCTTACCCGACCATTCCGGCCGAGTGGCGGGACGAGGCTCTCGCCGAGAAGTGGGCGACGATCCGCACCGTGCGCCGCGTCGTCACCGGCGCGCTCGAGCTGGAGCGCGCCGAGAAGCGGATCGGCTCCTCGCTGCAGGCGGCGCCGACGGTCTACATGTCGGCGGCGGAGAAGGCGGCGTTCGCGGGCCTGGATCCGGCGGAAATCTTCATCACCTCCGATGCCACTCTGGTCGAGGGCGAGGGGCCGCAGGAGGCCTACCGTCTCGCCGAGGTCTCGGGCGTGGCCTGCATGCCGGGACCGGCCGAGGGCGAGAAGTGCGAGCGATGCTGGAAGGTTCTGCCGGAGGTCGCGGTCGGCGATCCGGTCTGCAACCGCTGCGCCGACGCGGTGTCCGGCCTGGTGACCGCCGCCGAGTGAGGATGGTGCGGTGAACCCTGCGCTGGCACGCGGCCTCGCCCTTGGAGTCCTGGTCGTCGTTCTCGACCAGGCGACCAAGGTCTGGGCCCTGGCGACGGTGTTCGATCCGCCCCGCCGCATCGAGATCCTGCCGATGCTCGATCTGGTGCCGGTGTGGAACCGGGGAGTGAGCTTCGGCCTGCTGTCCAGCGCCTCGCAGTGGGGGCCGTGGCTGCTCAGCGGCTTCGCCCTGGTGGTCTGCGGTTTCCTGCTCGCCTGGCTGGCGCGGGCGCGGGCCTGGCCGCTGGTCTGGGGCCTCGGCGCGGTGATCGGCGGCGCCATCGGCAACGTGATCGACCGGGTAAGGTTCGGCGCGGTCGTCGACTTCATCGACGTGCACTACGGCGCCTGGCACTGGCCGGCCTTCAACATTGCCGATTCTGCTATTACCTTAGGGGTATGTCTCCTCCTGCTCGATGCCTTCGGTGTCGGTGCCGACAGGGGGACGACCGAGGGAGGACAAGCGAACGATGGGTGAGACCGTCGAGCTCGGGCGCGTTGCCCGTATCGTTCCCGCCGCCGTGCTGGCGGCGATCATGGCCGTCGGGCTGGGCGGCTGCGGTCAGTTGCGCGATGCGCTCGGCCAGACCAAGGATCCGCCCGACGAGTTCCAGGTCGTGGCCCGCGCACCGCTCGCCCTGCCGCCGAACTACGACCTGCGGCCGCCGCGCCCTGGCGCCCCCCGCCCGCAGGAGCGCTCGACCACGGACGCCGCCGCCGAACGCATCCTCGGCCGCCGTGCCCGGGCGACGGCAACGTCGACCAACGCGGTTCCGGCGGCACCGGTCGTGGTCAGTTCCGCCGGCGAGGCGAAGTTCCGCCAGCAGCTCGGCCTCGACCAGGCTGAGTCGGACATTCGCACCGTCGTCGATCAGGAGACGGCCGACTACGTCTACGAAACCCGGTATCCCATCGACCGGCTGCTGTTCTGGAAGGACGACCCCGCGCCGGGCATCCTGCTGAACGCGACCAAGGAGCAGCAGCGCCTGCAGGAGAACGCCGCGTTGGGACGCAAGCCCAACGAGGGCGACGTGCCCACCATCGAGCGCAAGCGCGGCGGGTTGCTGCAGGGCATTTTCTGACCGTTCCCGCGGCGGTCGCGCGGGCCAGCCGGGACCGTCGGTCGCAGCCGGTTTGACGATCGCCCGGCGGGGCGCCATGTCTGACGGGTGACGGAGCCCGCGCGGAGAAACCTGTCCATGCAATCAGTTCGTTCGGTCGGCCGCCTGCTCGGCGTCCTCTGCCTGATGTCCGTGCTCGCGCTGCCGGCGCGGGCCGGCGTCTTTGACCCGACCACCTTCACCCTGGAAAACGGGATGCAGGTCGTGGTGGTCGAGAACGACCGGGCACCGGTCGTCAGCCACATGGTGTTCTACAAGGTCGGATCCGCCGACGAGCCGCGCGGCAAGTCGGGGATCGCCCACTTCCTCGAGCATCTGATGTTCAAGGGGACCGAGACCGTCGCTCCCGGCGAGTTCTCCGCCGTCATCAAACGCCTCGGCGGGCAGGAGAACGCCTTCACCTCCTACGACTTCACCGGCTATTTCCAGAACGTCGCCCGCCAGCACCTCGCCCGCATGATGGCGATGGAGGCGGATCGCATGACCAACCTTGTCCTGACGCCGGATCTGGTCGCGCCCGAGTTGGACGTCGTCCGCGAGGAGCGGCGATCGCGGATCGACAACGACCCGGCATCACTGCACGGCGAGCAGGTCCGGGCGGCAACCTACCTCGCCTATCCATACCGCATCCCGATCATCGGCTGGGAGGAGGAGATGACCGCCCTCACCCAGGAGGATGCGGAGGCGTTCTACCGGACCTGGTATGCGCCGAACAACGCCATCCTGCTGGTCGCCGGCGACGTCACGCCGGACGAGGTCCGGCGGCTGGCGCAGGAGACCTACGGAGTGATTCCGGCCCGCCCGGTTCCCGACCGCGAGGCCCTGCGCGGCGGCGAGCCGCCGCAGCTCGCCGCCCGGCGGGTGTCGAGCCGCAGTCCGCGGGTCGATCAGCCGAGCTGGTCCCGACGCTGGGTGGCGCCCGGTCGGCGCTGGGGCGACGCGGCGCGGGTTTCAGCCCTGGAAGTCGCCGCCGAGATCCTCGGCGGTGGGGCCACCAGCCGCCTGCACCGGGCGCTGGTGGTCGACGGCGCCAAGGCGGTGTACGCGGGTGCCGGGTATTCGCCCACCGGTCTCGGTCCGCAGACCTTCGCCGTCTACGCCAGCCCGCGCGGCGACGTGACGGTTGAGGACCTCGAGCAGGCGATAGAGGGCGAGATCGACCTGGTCCTGCGCGACGGCGTGAGCCAAGACGAGGTCGACGCCGCCGTTGCCCGCCTGCGGCGCAGCGCGATCTTCGCCCGCGACGATTCGCTGGCGCCGGCCCGCACCATCGGCATCGAGCTCGCGTCCGGCGGCACCATCGCCGACATCGAGGAGTGGCCGGACCGGATCGCCGCCGTGACGCCCGAAGCCGTGCGCGAGGCGCTGCGGGCGGTGCTGGTCGACCGGCAGTCCGTCACGAGCGTCCTGCGCCCCGAGCCCCGGAGCTGACCGGCCATGCGATCTCTTCTCTTCCCCGCCATCGTGGTTCTCTGCGCGCTCGTTCTGCTGCCGGGCCGGGTCCAGGCCCTCGACATCCGGACGGTCACCAGCCCCGGCGGCATCGAGGCCTGGCTGGTCGAGGATCACCGCAACCCGATCCTGGCCCTGACCTTCTCCTTCCGCGGCGGCGAGTCGGCCGATCCCGTGGGCCGGGAGGGCCGGGCCCGACTGGTCGCGGGCCTGCTCGACGAGGGCGCCGGCGACCTGGACTCCCAGGCGTTTCAGAAAGCTCTGGCGGACAACTCGATCTCGCTGAGCTTCAACAGCCGGTCCGACCGGTTCTCCGGTCGGATGGTCACGCTCACCGAGACCCGGGAGACGGCGACAGACCTGCTGCGTCTGGCGCTCACCGCGCCGCGCTTCGACCCCGAGCCGGTCGAGCGGATCCGCGCCCAGATCGAGGCCTCCCTGCGACGCGACGCGCAGAATCCGAGGACCGCCGCCAGTCTCGCCTGGTGGGGGATGAGCTTCCCCGACCATCCCTATGGCCGACCCGGCGACGGCACGCTGGAGAGCGTCGCCGCGATCACGACGCAGGACCTGCGCGCCTTCGCCGACGCCGTCCTGACCCGCGAGGATCTGGTGATCGGTGCGGTCGGTGACATCACGCCGGAGGCGCTCGGCCGACTGGTCGACGCGGTGTTCGGCGGTCTGCCGTCCACGTCCGATCTGTCCGCGGTCCCGGACGTCGCGCCGAGCCGGGCCGGCGATACTGTGGTCATCGACCTGGAGGTCCCGCAGTCGGTCGTCGTGTTCGGCCAGGCCGGAATCGATCGCGAAGACCCGGACTGGTACACCGCCAACCTGCTCAACCGGGTCATGGCCGGCGGTTTCGGATCGCGTCTGATGGAGGAGATCCGCGAGAAGCGGGGCCTCGTCTACGGCGTTTGGGCCTATCTCCTGCCGCTCGAGCATGCGCCGATGATGATGGGCGGCCTCGCCTCGCAGAACGCGCGGGTCGCCGAGGCGGTGGATCTGGTGCGCCAGGAATGGCGGCGGATGGCGGCGGAGGGTCCGACCCGTCAGGAACTGGATGACGCCCGCGACTACCTCCTCGGCTCGTTCCCGCTCAGCCTGACCGATTCGGGCGGCATCGCATCGCTGCTGGTCGCCCTGCAGGAGAACGACCGGCCGATCGACTATCTCGATCGGCTGGAGACGATCTACGGTGCCATTACCCTGGAGGACGCCCGCCGTGTCGCGGCGAAACTGTACCGGGCCGAGGAATTAACGGTGGTCGTCGTCGGTCAACCGGACGGGATCGTGTCCACGCCGGCCGCCTCCGGCGGCTGACCCGCGGCAACCCGTTCGACCGCCGCGGATGACGGCAGGGGCAGCGATCGTCTACCTTTGGGGGATAGGAGACCCGCATGCTGCACGACCTGCCGTTCGCCATCGACGCCGATGCCTGCTTCGCGCCGCGGGTCGCCGCCGGCCTGCCGCAGCCCGCGTTCGAGGCGATGGGCGATGCCGCGACGGCGGCGCTCGACTGGATCCGTGCCCGCCACGACGACGCCGGCCTGCCGCTGCTCGGCCTGCCGCGGCGACGTGACGATATCGTCGCCTGGAAGCCGATCGTCGACCGCTACCGCTCGCTCTACGACGACGTCGTGGTCCTCGGGACCGGCGGCTCGTCCCTCGGTGGGGCGACGCTCTGCGCCCTGGTCGACGGCGGCGGCGTCAGCGGGCCCCGGGTCCATTTCCTCGACAACATCGATCCCGTCGGCTTCGACGCCCGGCTCGCCAGGCTGGACATGGGGCGCACCGGGTTTTTGGCGATCTCGAAATCCGGCGGCACTGCCGAGACCCTGACCCAGACTCTGATCGTCATCGACCGGCTGATCGACCGGCTCGGCGTCGAGAACCTCGGCACCCACATCACCTGCATCGCCGAGGCGACCGACAATCCGCTGCGCCGGATCGCCTCCGAGCACGGACTGTTCTGCCTGGAGCACGACCCCAACGTGGGCGGCCGCTACTCGGCGCTGTCGGTGACCGGCCTGCTGCCGGCGGCGATCGCCGGCGTCGATGTCGAGGCGGTGCGGCGGGGGGCGGCGGCGGTGCTGGACGCGGCGATCTCGGCGGAGCGGGCGCTGGACGATCCGGCGATCGCCGGGGCGGTGCTCAACCTCGCGCTGGCCCGCGACAACGGGATCAACCAGACCGTTCTGCTGCCCTATCTCGACCGGCTCGACCGGCTCTCGTTCTGGTTCCGCCAGCTCTGGGCCGAGAGCCTCGGCAAGGAGGGCCATGGCACGACGCCGATCAACGCCCTCGGCGCCGTCGACCAGCACAGTCAGATGCAGCTCTACCTCGGGGGCGCGCGCGACAAGCTGTTCACGGTGATCTGCAGCGACCCGAGCGGCCGCGGCGGTCGCGTGCGACCCGAGATCGCCGGCGCGGCGGCCGGCGACCTCGACTATCTGGTCGGCCGCACCATGGGCGACCTGATGGCCGCCGAGCAGCGCGCCACGGTCGACACCCTGATCCGCAACGGCTGCCCGACCCGGGTGATCCGCTTCCCGACCTTGAACGAGGAGGTGATGGGGGCGCTGATGATGCAGTTCATCCTGGAGACCATCGCCGTCGCCCACATGCTCGGCATCGACGCCTTCGACCAGCCGGCGGTCGAGGAGGGCAAGGTGCTGGCCCGCAAGTTTCTGCGCGAGGCGACCTGATGCCAGAGGGTGCCGGCTCTGCCGCCCCACCGCCGATGCCGACCCTGCGCCGGCTGCCGGAGACCCTGGTCAACCAGATCGCCGCCGGCGAGGTGGTCGAGCGCCCGGCGAGCGCGCTCAAGGAACTGGTGGAGAATGCGCTGGATGCCGGCGCACGGCGTATCGACATCGTGCTGCGCGACGGCGGCCGGACGCTGATCCAGGTCTCCGACGACGGCTGCGGCATGGATGCCGACGCCCTGACCCTGGCGGTGGAGCGGCACGCCACCTCGAAACTGCCGGATGACGACCTGACCCACATCGACACGCTCGGCTTTCGTGGCGAGGCGCTGCCCTCGATCGGCGCGGTCAGCCGTCTCGCCATCACCTCGCGCTCGGCGGCGGCGGACGGCGCCTGGCGGATCCGCGTCGAGGGTGGGCGCATCGCTCCGCCGGAGCCGGCGGCGCTGACAGCGGGGACGCGGGTCGAGGTCCGCGACCTGTTCTTCGCCACGCCGGCGCGGCTGAAATTCCTGAAGGCGCCGCGCACCGAGCAGGGGCACGCGGTCGAGATCGTGCAGCGCCTGGCCATGGCGCATCCCGAGGTCGCGTTCTCGCTCGGCGACGGCGAGCGGACGCTGCTGAGCCTCGGCGCCGCCTCCGACCCGGCGCGGGACGGCGACGACCTGTTCGCCGCCCGGCTGACCCGGCTCGGTGCGATCCTGGGCCGCGAGTTCGAGGACAACGCCCTGGTGGTCGATGCCGAGCGGTCGGGCTACCGGCTGACCGGCCATGTCGGCCTGCCGACCCTGCACAAGCGGACCAATGCCCGGCAGTTCCTGTTCGTGAACGGCCGGCCGGTGCGCGACAAGCTGCTGCTGGGGGCCGTGCGTGGCGCCTACATGGATTTCGTCTCGGCCGACCGGCACCCGGTGCTGGCGCTGTTCCTGGATCTGCCGGCCGAAGAGGTGGACGTGAACGTCCATCCGGCCAAGACCGAGGTGCGGTTCCGCGATCCCGGCCTGGTGCGCGGGCTGATCGTCGGCGCGCTGAAGCACGCGCTGGCCGAGGCCGGGCATCGCGCCTCGACCACGGTCGGCATCGCCACCCTCGGCGCCTTCCGTCCGCAGGGCGACGGCGGCGGGTATCCCCGGCCGCATTCCGGCGCCGTGGCGTCCTGGGCGGGGCACGCCCCCGCGCGGTCGGCCGGCGGCCTCGCCGAGGGGCAGGCGGCCTGGCAGGCGCCGGATGCGACGGGACACCATCCGGCCGGTGGCTTCGCTTTCGGCGGCGCGCCGGCCGCCCGGGTGGAGGCGGCGGCCGCCGTGGCCCCCGACGGCGACCACCCGCTCGGTGCCGCCAAGGCGCAGCTTCACGCCAACTACATCATCGCCCAGACCGCCGACGGCCTAGTCATCGTCGACCAGCACGCCGCCCACGAGCGGCTGGTCTACGAGCGCATGAAGGAGGCCCTGGCGGCCGGCGGGGTCGCCCGTCAGGCGCTGCTGCTGCCCGAGGTGGTCGAACTCGACGAGGCGTCGGTGGACCGACTGGTGGCGCGGGCTCCGGAACTGGAGACGCTGGGCCTGGTCCTCGAGGGGTTCGGCCCCGGCGCCGTGGTGGTGCGCGAGGTGCCGGCGCTGCTCGGGCAGACCGACGCGGCGGGGCTGGTGCGCGACCTGGCGGAGGATCTGGCCGAGGCCGACGCGGCGCTTTCGCTGGAGGACAGGCTGGCCGATGTCTGCGGCACCATGGCCTGTCACGGCTCGGTGCGTTCCGGGCGCCGGCTCAACGCCGAGGAGATGAACGCCCTGCTGCGGCAGATGGAGGCGACGCCCCATTCCGGCCAGTGCAACCATGGTCGGCCGACCTATGTGGAGCTCAAGCTGGGCGATATCGAGCGTCTGTTCGGCCGGCGCTGACGCGTCACGGATCCATCGAGTCGAGCGCCTTGCGGAAGCGGCCGGCATGGCTCTTCTCCGCCTTCGCCAAGGTCTCGAACCAGTCGGCGATCTCGTCGAATCCCTCTTCGCGGGCCATCCGCGCCATCGCCGGATACATCTCGGTGTGCTCGCGGGTCTCGCTGGCGATCACCGACCTCAGGTTGGCGCCGGTATCGCCGATCGGCTCGCCGGTGGCCGGGTCGCCGACCTCCTCCAGGAATTCCAGGTGGCCGTGGGCGTGGCCCGTCTCGCCCTCGGCGGTCGAGCGGAACACCGCGGCGATGTCGTTGTAGCCCTCAATGTCGGCCTGCTGGGCGAAATACAGGTAGCGGCGGTTGGCCTGCGCTTCGACGGCGAAGGCCTCGATCAGGTTCGCCTCGGTCTTCGAGCCACGAAGCTTCGACATGGGATCACTCCGGCTTGCAGGGTGTCGTCACGGGGCGTGAAACCTGCGGGCGCGCCGACCGGTCGGCCCGACCCACCGGTACCGTCAGTCCTGGCGGCGTTTGACCCGCACGATCAGGTCCACCCGCTCGATCTCCGCGCCGTCCGGCGCCTGCGGCAGGCTGCCGATCGCGACCTGCTCGCCCGGGATGTCGGTGAGCCGGCCGGTATCGGCCTCGAAGAAATGGTGATGTCCGGTGGTGTTGGTGTCGAAATACGACCGCCCGGCCTCGACCACGACCTCCCGCAGGAGGCCGGCGTCGGTGAACTGGTGCAGGGTGTTGTAAATCGTCGCCAGGGAGACCCGCACGCCGTCGCGCTCCGCCTCGGAATGAAGCTGCTCGGCGGTGACGTGACGGTCGCCGTTCTCGAACAGCAGGCGGGCGAGCGACAGCCGCTGGCGCGTCGGGCGCAGGCCGGCTCCCCGAAGGGTGTCCACCGCGGCGGCGAACGGTCTTGAAGTCATGGTGCGCACCCTGTTCGACCTCGCCCGAGGTCCGGCGGCCGGCCGATCCAAGAGCGTTGAAACAAAACGATTATCATGTAGGGGAAACGAAGGCAATCCATGCCCTTTGCATGCCGGGTTGCGATGTGGTTTCCTTGCTCCGAATGAGCGCGGCACCCTGGAGTGCGGCTCGGTGTGTGACGGACGGCGTGATTGTGTTACGCACATGGTGCACAGGGCACCGTGCGAACGGCACGGTCACGGACCAACGGACGGCGAGGCCGGAATTGGATTTCAAGACGCGCAGCAGCTTCTCCTACAAGGATCTGCTCGAATGCGCCCACGGGCGCCTGTTCGGACCCGGTAACGCGCAGCTTCCGCTGCCGCCGATGCTGATGTTCGACCGCATCACCCATATCGCCGAGACCGGCGGCGCCAACGGCAAGGGCGAGGTCGAGGCCGAACTCGACATCAAGCCGGACCTCTGGTTCTTCCCCTGCCATTTCGAGGGCGACCCGGTCATGCCCGGCTGCCTGGGCATGGACGCGCTGTGGCAGCTCCTCGGCTTCACGCTGGGCTGGCTCGGCGGGCCGGGTTCGGGCCGGGCGATCTCGGTCGGCGAGGTCAAGTTCATGGGACAGGTGCTGCCGACCGCGAAACAGGTCCGCTACCACCTCGACCTGAAGCGGGTCATCAGCCGCAAGCTGTTCCTCGGTATCGCCGACGGCTGGGTCGACTGCGACGGGGAGCGGGTCTTCGAAGCCAAGGACATTCGCGTTGGCCTGTTCGCCAATACGGCGGCGGCACCGGCCTGACGGAGAGAAGCATGCGTCGCGTCGTCGTCACCGGCATCGGTGTCGTCTCCCCGATCGGGAACGACAAGGCCGAGGTCACGGAATCCCTGAAGGCCGGACGGTCGGGGATCACCTTCGCCCCCGAGTACAAGGAACTGGGCTTCCGCAGCCATGTGCACGGCTCGCTCAAGGTCGATCTGGAGGAACGGATCGACCGCAAGCTGCTGCGCTTCATGGGCGACGGCGCCGGCTACAACTACCTCGCCATGGAAGAGGCGCTGGCCGATAGTGGGCTGGAGCCGTCCGACATCTCCAATCCGCGCACCGGTCTGATCATGGGATCGGGCGGACCGTCGACCCGGAACATGATGCAGGCGTTCGACACGGCGCGGGAGAAGAGTCCCAAGCGGGTCGGCCCCTACATGGTGCCGCGGGTGATGTCCTCCACCAACTCGGCCAATCTGTCGACGATCTACAAGATCAAGGGGCTCAGCTACTCGATCAGTTCAGCCTGCTCGACCAGTTCGCACTGTATCGGCAATGGCACCGAGCTGATCCAGTACGGCAAGCAGGACATCGTCTTCGCCGGCGGCGGCGAGGAGCTGCACTGGACCCTGTCGGTGCTGTTCGACGCCATGGGCGCCCTGTCCTCGAAGTACAATGATACGCCGGAGAAGGCGTCGCGGCCGTACGACGTGAACCGCGACGGGTTCGTCATCGCCGGCGGCGGCGGCGTGGTCGTGCTCGAGGAACTGGAGCACGCGAAGGCGCGCGGTGCGAAGATCTACGCCGAGGTCGTCGGCTACGGCGCGACATCCGACGGGGCCGACATGGTGGCGCCGTCGGGCGAGGGCGGACTGCGCTGCATGCAGCTGGCGCTGACCGACGTGCATGACCCGGTCGACTACATCAACACCCACGGCACCTCGACGCCGGTGGGCGACATGGTCGAGCTGAATTCGATCCGTGAGGTGTTCCGCGAGCAGAACCGTCTGCCGGCGATCAGCTCGACCAAGTCGATGACCGGCCACTCCCAGGGAGCGGCGGGCGTGCACGAGGCGATCTACACGCTCCTGATGATGCACGGCGGCTTCCTCGCTCCGTCGATCAACATCGAGAGCATGGAGCCGGACGCGGAGTCGATGCCGATCCTGCGCAAGGCGGTGATCGGCCAGGAGATCAACGTCGCCATGTCGAACAGCTTCGGCTTCGGCGGCACCAACGCCGTTCTCGCCTTCCGCCGACCGGATTTTTGACCCGGCGCACGCCACCTCCGCCGACATGTGACCGGCCGGGGATCGCTTCAGGAACAGGAGCCCCATGACAGATCAGCCCTCCCCCCAGCCGATCATGGCCGGCAAGCGCGGACTGATCGTCGGCGTGGCCAATGATCGTTCGATCGCCTGGGGGATCGCCGCCGCCGTGGCCGAGCATGGCGCGGAGCTCGCCTTCACCTACCAGAACGAGAGCATCGAGCGTCGGGTCAGGCCGCTGGCGGAGTCGGTCGGCTCCGACATCGTCATGCCCTGCGACGTGACCGACCATGCGAGCCTGGACTCTGTCGCCGCGACGTTGAAGGAGCGGTGGGGCTCGATCGATTTCGCCCTGCACGCGGTCGCCTATTCCGACAAGACCGAGCTCAAGGGCAAGTACTACGACACCACGCGGGCCAACTTCACCAAAACCATGGACGTGTCCTGCTACTCGTTCACGGCCCTGGCCCAGCGGATGACCCCTCTGATGTCCGTGGGTGGCAGCCTGCTCACCCTGTCCTATCTCGGCGCCGAGCGCAGCACCCCGAACTACAACGTCATGGGCGTGGCCAAGGCGGCGCTCGAGGCCAGCGTGCGCTATCTCGCCGCCGATCTCGGGCCAGACGGCATCCGGGTCAACGCGCTGTCGGCCGGACCGATGCGGACCCTGGCGGGCTCGGCGATCGCGGACGCGCGCTACACCTATCGCTTCTCGGAGAACGCCGCCCCGCTCGGCCGCAACGCCGCCCTGGACGAGGTCGGCCGGGCCGGGCTCTACCTGCTGTCGAACCTGTCCTCCGGCGTCACCGGCGAGGTGATGCACGTGGATGGCGGCTTCCATTCCGTCGCGATCCCGCATCCGAGCCGGCGCGAGGGCAACAAGGGCGAGGGCTGAGGCGCGTCAGCGCGCGGGCTTCATCCGTTCTCCGCCGCGACTTCCTGCTGTTTGGCGCGCGTCTCCTCGGGCCAGCGCGATTTGATGAAAGCGAGGATCGCCCAGATGTCGGCGTCGGCGAGTTGCCCCTCGAAGGCCGGCATCTCGTTGCGGTAGCTGGGCGGCGAGAACGGCTGACCGCCGAACTTCGTCACGTCGAAGATGTCGCGGTCGCTGAGCCGCCAGATCGGCGCGCTGCCGTCGAGCGGCAGGGCCGGTCGGCTGCCGTCCGGATACTCTCCGTCCCAGCCCGGTTTTCCGGCGAGATCGACGCCGTGGCAGTAGGCGCAGTGCTGACCGTACAGGCTGCGGCCGAGGCCGACCTGGGCGGCGTTGGTGTGATCGGCCGAGATCGCCGTCTGGTTGGAATAGCGGTCCCAGAACACGCTGCCGCCGGTGATCATCGCGCCGATGAAGACGGCGGCAGCGAGGAACCGCCCTCGCGGGCCGAGCTTGGCGGCGGCGTCGCCGATCAGGCCTCTGGAGACGGGAGGTGGGGCGTCCTCCTCGGTGTCGACGAGGCCGCGCAGCCGGCGCGCCGGGTCGATCGTGCGTCCCGGCGCCTTGGGGATCCGCCCGCTCAGCCGCTGTTCGAGCCTGGCGCGGCGCTCGCGTCGAGCGGTTCTGGCGTCGCGCATTCACCCGTCTCCTTTCTCTCAGACCTCGCGCACCTTCGGCGTGCCGAAGACGTCGTCGAGCCAACCGGGTCGGGTCAGGCCGGCGCGGACCTTCTCCTCCATCGCCGCCTCGCCGGCGCGCACCTGGTCGAGCTTGTCGGCGACCGCGTCGATCCGCGCGTGCGGCACGATCACCACGCCGTCGCGGTCGGCCACGACCAGGTCGCCGGACGATACGGAAACCCCGCCGCAGATGATATCGAGGCCGATGGTGCCCGGTCCGACCCGGGCCGGCGAGTTCGGCGTAACCCCGGCGTGCCAGATCGGCAGGCCCATGCCCTCGACGCCGTCCTGGTCGCGGATCGCACCGTCGGTCACCAGACCGATGGCCCCGGCGTTGCGCAGCATGCCGGCGAGCAGATCCCCGGTCAGCGCGGTCTGGCGGTAGTTGTCGGTGGTGCAGACCACCACGTCGCCCTTCTCCAGCACGTCGAGGCAGCAGGCCAGCGCCAGGTTGTCGGCCGGGTGGGCGAAGGCGGTCAGCACCGGAGCGGCGATCGACTTGCCCGGCGCGATCTGCGGCTTGATCGCCGGGTCCAAGGCGCCCCGCCCTTCCATGGCGTCCACGACCTGGGCGGTGTAGGCGCCGCGGAAGCGGCGGAGCTGGGCCTCGCTCGGCCGGGGGAAGGTCCGGCGCACGGTGAGGATGGGAGGGTCTTCGAGCATGGGAATCAGGACTCCGCGCGGGTGAACAGGGCGGTCATCGCATCGGCGCAGGCGGCGGGTTCCTCCTCGGCGAGGAAGTGGCCGCAGTCGAGCTCGACCGCATCGACATCGTCGGCCCAGCGGCGCCAGACGTCCAGATGGCGTTCGCCCTTCTCCTTGAGATAGCGCCGGCCCCACAACAGGATGCAGGGGCAGGCGATCCGCTGCCCGGCCTCGACCGACGCCTCGTCCAGCGCCACGTCGACGGTGGCGCCGGCCTGATAGTCGGCGAACATGGCGTCGACCACCGCCGGATCGCGATAGGCGTCGCAATAGGCCCGCACCGCCGCGTCGTCCAGCCGGTCGCGGTGGCCGGCCCATCGATCGATCAGATGGCGCACGTAGCCCGGGCCATTGGCCCCGACCATCTTGCGCACGAACGGATCCTTCTGCGCCAGCAGCAGCCAGTGATAGCCGCCCAGCGCCGAGCGCCACTCCATCTTCCGCCAGTTCTCCAGGGTCGGCACGATGTCGAGGATGGCGAAGCTCTTCACCCGCTCCGGCAGGTCGAGCGCCATGCGGTAGCCGATCCGCCCGCCGCGGTCGTGTCCGGCGAGATGGAAACGGTCATGGCCGAGGGCCGTCATCAGTCCGGCGCAGAGCTTTGCCAGGTGGCGCTTGGAGAACGTCTCCTGGCTCGGCGCCGGGCCGCGCGACGCGCCGTAGCCCGGCGTGTCCGGAACGACCACCGTGAACCGGTCGGCGAGCAACGGCGCCAGCTTGTGAAACGCCACATGGGTCTGGGGGAAGCCGTGCAGCAGGAGAACCGGCGGGCCGGATCCGCCGACCCGCACGTGAAGCTCCGCGTCGTCCACCGCGATGCGCGCGCTGCTGAAACCCTCGAACATCCGTCTCTCCCCTGATTCCGGGAATTTACCATGCATCGCCGGGGCGATCCGTTCCAGTATGGGATTGGGTATGGCAAGCGGAGGGCGGAATGCTGGAGGACCTCAAGGGCAAGGCGGTGCTGGTCACCGGAGCGTCGAGCGGGATCGGCGCGGCGACGGCACGGGCCTTCGCGGGTCAGGGCAGCCATGTCGGCGTGCACTACTTCCGCTCCCGCGACAAGGCCGAGACGGTGGCGGCGGCATGCCGCTCCGCCGGGGGCGATGCCGCGCTTTTCCAGGCCGACATGCGCGACAGTGCGGCGGTGGCGGGGGTCGTCGAGGATTTCCGGTCGCGGTTCGGGCGGATCGACGTTCTGATCGCCAATGCCGGCGACATGATGGGTCGGCGCACCATCGAGGAGGCGGATGACGATTTCGTGCTCGACGTGTTCCGCACCAATGCCCTGTCGGTGGTCGCCGCGTGCCGAAGCGCGATCCCGATGATGCGGACGACAGGCGGCGGATCGATCGTCACCCTGTCCTCGATCGTGGTGCGCAACGGCGGGTCGACCGGCACCGCCTTCTACGCCGCGACCAAGTCCTATGTCGCTTCGCTGACCCGCTCGCTGGCGAAACAGCATGCGGCCGACGGCATCCGGGTGAACGCCGTCGCTCCCGGCATCATCGATACGCCGATCCACGAGCGCTTCACCCCACCCGACGTGATGGCCGGTCTGGCGGCCTCGATCCCCATGGGCCGGCTCGGCACCGCGGACGAGGTGGCGAACGCGATGCTCTATCTCGGCTCCGACGCCTCGTCCTACCTGACCGGCGCGGTGATCGACGTGAACGGCGGAGCCTGGGTCGGGTGACCGGGGCGGAAGACCCGTTGGCGCGCGCTCTGGGCTATCCCTACCCGGCGCATCCGGAACCCTATCTGTTTCGCGACGGTCGGCCGGAACCGCTGCCCGGCGACCTCGACACGCGGTCGCTGACGCCGGTCATCGCCGTCGGCTCCAACCGCGCCCCGGTCCAGCTCGCCCGCAAGTTCGCCGGCATGGCGGTGACGGTTCCGGTCACCCGCCTGGTGGCCCGTGATCTCGACGTCGTCTACGCCGCTCACATGGCCGGCTACGGCGCGGTACCGGCGACGCTCGCCCCAGCGCCGGGGACCACGGTCGAGCTGTGGATCACCTGGCTCGACGATCGGGCCCTGCGGCGCATGGACGAGACCGAGGCGGTCGGCGTGAACTACGACCGTCGGGAGATCGCACTGGAGATTGTCGAGGCGGACGGCCCGGCGCCCCGATCCGCCCTGGTCTATGCCGCCCGGCGCGGCTGCCTCGCCTTCGACGGCGTTGCAGTTCCGCTGGCGGAGATCCCGGCGACGCAACGCATTGTGGAGGCCCTGGGTCAGCGGCAGGTGCTGGAGCGTCTGCACCGCGAGACCGGCGGGGGAGAGCCGTTCGAGCCCTGGCTGCTGGGGCATATCGGCGTGGGCGGGACGCTCCGCCGCCGGCGACTGACCGAACGGCTTGCGGCGACCGCGCTCCAGGTCAGTTGAGCACCTGCGGGCCGTCGCCGTCCGATTCGCCCTCGCGCAACGGCGGCGGACAGATCGCGGGGTCCACCCCCTCCATCGCGCTCAAGGCCTCGTTGGTGGCGCGCAACCGGCGCAGCAGAACCTTGAGGAGAGCCACGACGCCGGGTTCGGCGCTGGCCAGCAGGCGCGTGAAATTCTGCTGAGTGATGACCTGGACGACGGTGAGGGTGCCGGCGCGGGCGGTGGCGCTGCGCGGCTCGTCGTCGATCAGACCCATCTCCCCGATCAGTTCGCCCTCACCGACCGTCGCCAGCAGCACCTCGTTGCCGCCGCCGGCGTTGCGCAGGATCTCGACCGACCCCTTCTCGATCAGGAAGGCGGCCCAGGACTGGTCACCCTCGTGGAACAGCGTCTGCCCGGGACGGTAGACACGTCGGTCCAGGATCATGGCTTTGCGCATGCGATCTCTCCCGGCCATCTGCGGCTCCCTCGAATGTCCCGGCTTCATAAATGGTTACGGGCCGGGCGAGGGTAAGCCGCCGAGATTTAAGACGGTGTAAACGTTGCGTGAGGCGGCTGTGAGGGACGCCGTGAAGGACGCTGCGAGCGCCGCCGTAGGCCCCTGTGTGCCACCCGCCGTCACTCCGGTTCGACCCGCCACACGATGGTGCGGCGCAGGTCGCTGTCCTCCAGTTCGCGCGGCGTGGGGACCATGTACTCGCCGAGCCTGGTGAGGCCGGAGTCGGGAAGGTAGCTGCGGCCGGGATCGCCCATCAGCACCAGGGCGCCGGCGGTGGCGTGGCGCCTGAGCCAGGCGGCCATCCGGTCGGCCATGGGCTTCTTGTAGCAGACGTCGCCGGCCAGCACGAGGTCGTAGAGCGGGCCGCCGTCGTCGGCCAGCACCGGCTCGTCCAGCATGTCGCGCTCCACCGCCTCGAGCCCGCCCCCGACCCCGTCCCCGACCCCACCCCCGAGCCCGTTGGCGGCGGCGTTCAGGGAAATGGCGGCGGTGGCGAACGGGTCGATCTCGTTGGCGACCACGTGCGCGGCGGAGACCCACAGCGCCGCCAGGGCGACGATTCCGCTGCCGGAGGCGACGTCCAGCACCCGCCGCCCGGCGGCGACCTCGGGATGGTCGATGACGTAGCGCGCCAGAGCCTGCCCTCCGGCCCAGGCGAAGGCCCAATAGGGCGGCGGCAGGTCGCTCTGCGCCAGCTCCTCCTCGGTCAACTCCCACAGAGGGACCGCCCGGTCGGCCAGGTGAAGCGAGAGTTCGGGCACCAGAGAAGGCGGTTTCAGGACGGTGTTCGCGCGCACGAAGGCCAGCGGATCGGCCATCGCGCGGTCAGCCGAGGGTGAAGGCGAGGGCGATCAGCAGGCCGGCATCCCGGTTGGCCCAGAAGGTCCGCAGGCAGGCGTGCGGATCGTCCAGATCCGTGACCCAGAGCTGGCGGGCGAAGTTGACGCCGGCCAGCGCCACCCCGACATAGGCCAGCGGGCCGAGGCCGGCCTGCCACAGGCTGGCGCCGAGCAGCAGTATGGTGACGGCGTAGAACACGGCCAGCGCCGGCTTGGTCCTGTCACCCAGGGCCAGGGCCGAGGAGCGCACGCCGACGATGGCATCGTCCTCCTTGTCCTGGTGGGCGTAGATCGTGTCGTAGCCGAGGGTCCAGAAGAAGCCGGCGGCGTAGGCCAGCAGCGCGGCCGGCGAGATCGTCTCGGTCACCGCCGCGAAGCCCAGCAGCGCGCCCCAGTTGAAGGTCAGGCCGAGCACCGCCTGGGGCCAGTCGGTCACCCGCTTGGCCGCCGGATAGAGGAACACCAGGATCAGCACCGCCGCACCGATCGCCCATGAGGTGGTGTTGAGCTGCAGCAGGATGGCCAGGCCGACGGCGAGCTGGGCGGCGAGGAAGACGACGGCGGCGACCGGGGAGACCGCGCCGCTGGCCAGCGGCCGGGTGGCGGTGCGCGCCACCTTGGTGTCGATCCTGCGGTCCCAGAGGTCGTTCACCGTACAGCCGGCGCCGCGCATCACCAGGGCGCCGACCGTGAACAGCACGACCAGCCGGAGCATCTCCAGGATCGGGGCCGCCGTCATCGGGGCGCCGATCGCCTGCCACCCGAGGGCCAGGCCCCACAGGCAGGGCAGGTAGAGCAGCCACGTGCCGATCGGCCGGTCGAGCCTGGCCAGCCGCGCATAGGGGCGCCAGGAGACCGGCAGCCACCGGTCCACCCAGTTGCCCCGCGGGATGTCGCTGGCGCTTGAGATGTCCCTCTCGCTCATGGCGACAGTCATACGCGAGATGAGCGCTTCGGGAAATGATCGCCGTGTCGCAGGACGCCGACGCCGCCGTTCAGACGAGTGGAGCGGGGGCTGAAGCGAATTCACACGACCGGATGGAAACCTCTGGCCGTGTGAATTTGCGCTGTTTTTAATGGCTTAGAGGGCGATTCACGCATCAGATCGATTCGATCTGATGCGATCGCACTCTAACTCGGCCGCACCGGATAGGCGCTGGGCACGCCGTCGACCGCGTCGAGCAGATCCGGGCGGACGCTCTCGACCCAATCCTGAATCAAGCGGCGGGCAATGGAATCGCGCCGCGGCAGGAACTTGCCCAGGGACTCGAAATCGGCGAGCTGGTCCAGGGAGAACCACTGGGCGTCGCCGAGCTCCTCGTCGTTGCGCACGATGTCGAACGACTTGGCCTCGGCGTGGAAGCCGAGCATCAGCGAGGACGGGAAGGGCCAGGGCTGCGAGGAGTGGTAGCGCACGTCGCGCACGCGGATGCCGCTCTCCTCCCAGACCTCGCGGGCGACCGCCTCCTCCAGGGTCTCGCCCGGCTCGACGAAGCCGGCGAGGGTCGAATACATGCCCTCCGGCCAGACCTTCTGACGGCCGAGCAGGCAGCGTTCGCCGTCGTGCACCAGCATGATGACGGCCGGATCGGTGCGCGGGAAATGCGGCGAGCGGCAGTCGGGATTGGTGCAGCTGCGCTGGTGGCCGCCCTTGACGCTCTCGGTCGGAGTGCCGCACACGCCGCAGAACCGGTGGCGCTGGTGCCACCACATCAGCCCGCGGGCATAGGCCAGCACCGAGCCCTCGAAGCGGTTCAGCAGCGGGCCGACCCGGCGCAGGTCCTGGAATAGGCCGTGGGCCGCCAGGATGTTGAGGATGTCGGTCTCCTCCAGCGGCGACAGGTCGATCGCCACATGGGCGATCCCGTCGCGCTCTCCGAGGAAGGCGACCATATCGGCGAACCGCATCAGGCCCCGGTGCTCGGCCACGGTCAGCAGACCGGCGCGCGGGCTGTCGCCGGGCGCGACCAGCGACTGGCTGCGCCAGACCGGAACCAGCACGGTATCCGGGCGCTCCAGCAACTCGTCGAGCCAGCCTTCGCGCTCGCGAATGTGGGCAGAACGATCCAGACCGCCGAATCCGTAGACATTCGGTCGCTTGGTGATCAGGTCGGTGACGGGGACAGACGGGTCCGTGCCGGGGGGGTCGAGACTCATGGTCGCGCGAGTGTACACGCCTCGCCCCGGGTGGCAACCGGTCACGGGCCGGTCACGGGCCGGTCACGGGGAGGTCTCCGGCGAAGGGGTCGGCCCCCTACCCCGCCCGCACGCGGGTGCAGAAGTCGGTGATCTCGCGCTGCAGGGTGTCGGCGTTGCCGGCCAGGTCCTTGCTGGCGTTGAGCACGTCGCCGGCGGCCTCGTTGCCGGCCCGGGCCTCGTCCGCCACATGGGTGACGCCGCTGGCCGCCTGGCTGGCGCTCTGGGACATGGCGGCGACTTCCTCGCCAAGCTCGCGGGCGGAGGCCTCCTGTTCGGCGATGGCCTCGGAGATGGCGCGGGCAACCTCGTCGATCCGCCCGACCGCTTCGCCGATCCCGCGGATGGCATCCACCGCCCCCTGCGACTCCGCCTGGATCGAGGAGATCTCGTTGGCGATCGTCTCGGTCGCCTTCGCCGTCTGTCCGGCAAGGCTCTTCACTTCCGAGGCGACGACCGCGAACCCCTTGCCGGCATCGCCGGCGCGGGCCGCCTCGATGGTGGCGTTCAGCGCCAGCAGGTTGGTCTGCTCGGCGATGTCCTGGATCAGGGTCAGCACCTCGCCGATCCGATCGGTCGCCTTGGCCAGTCCGGCCACGGTCTGGTCGGTATCGGCGGCGCGCTGGACGGCCTCGCCGGTGATCCGGCTCGACTGGCCGACCTGGTCGCTGATGCGGGCGATCGACTGCGACACCCGGTCGAGCGCCTCGGCGGCGGACTCCGCCCGGACCTGGTTCTCGTTGGTGTCGCGCGCGACCATGGCGGCGCGCTCGCCGACCCGGCCCGTCGTCTCGGTCAGGGCGGTCGCCGTCCGGTTCAGTTCCTCCGATGCGGCGGCGACCGTGTCGGCGATGCCGCCGACGGTCTGCTGCAGGGAGTCGGAGAGGGCGATCAGCGCCTTGTTCTTTTCCTCGGCGGCGGCCCGCTCCTGGGCGCGCTGCTGCTCGGCGAGCCGGGCCTGCTCGGCCTGCGCGGTCTCGACCTCCTTCAGGGCCCGGGCGGAGGAACCGAACGCGTTCTGGATGTTCTGGGTGATCCAGACCAGGGCGCCGGCCTCGACCAGGACGATGACCGCGTGCAGAACGACCCGGCCGAGCGAGGCGTCGTCGGGGAAGACCGCGGCCGGCAGCAGGAAGCTCAGGGTGAGGTGATGCACGGCGACCACGACCGTGGCCACCGCAATCGACACCATGCACACCATCGGCGCCAGGATCGCCAGCGCGGCGAAGTAGTACATGTGCATGTCGATCTGCCACGCGTTGCCCCAGAACAGGGACACCATGACCGAGACGATTCCCATCATCACCGCCGCGATGAGGTAGCGGGTGGCGGGATCGTCGGGTCGGACCCGCGCCAGCGCCACCACGACGACCGCCGCGGCCGCCGTCGCCGCCGTCGGCCACACCACGTCCTGTCCCAGCAGGTAGGCGGTCACGCCGACCAGCGGAACGTGGCAGAGGATGAAGAGCGCGAGGGCTCGGGTGGCACGGCGACGGATCGAGAGGATATCGGACATCGGTGAACCTTATTGTCGGGGCGTCGGATCACCCGGTTGCGGGGAGGTCGTCGAGGCCGAGACAACCGGCCGCGGCTTTGGGATCGACGATCAGAAGCGCGCCGGCCTGCCGCAGACGCTGCGGAAGCCCGGGGCGGTCGCTGGAAAGCAGGACCACGGCGGGTATGGCTCCCTGCCGCAGGATCGATGCGTCCGCGTCCGTCAGGCCGGCCATGACGTCACGCGCGTCCCACCACGGCGGGAAGATCGCGGCGACCCGGCCGCCGGCGTCCGATCTCGGCGCCAGCACGCCGAACAGCGCGGCGAGCAGCATCGCGAGTCCGGCCACGGCGGCCGGCACGAAACTCGTCGGCGAATGCGAAGATATGCCGCTGTTCAAGGCCATTGTCTCACGGTTCCCTTACGGTACCGGAGAACGTCTTATCACCAGCCGATTTAAGAGGCAGTTAATGCTGATTTTTACTTTAGTTGATTCAAGGCCCGGGCTTAGCCATCACCGGTTGCCGGCGGAAATCGTCGCGGCATTCCGGGGGGGGCGTCCAGGTGGCGTCCGGGCGGTGCCTCATGCGGCGGTCCCGCCGACCGTGATGCCGGTCATCTTCAGGGTCGGCTGTCCGACGCCGACGGGAACGCCCTGGCCGTCCTTGCCACAGGTTCCGATGCCGTCGTCGAGCTGCATGTCATTGCCGATCATGGTGATCTTGCGCATGGCGTCGGGGCCGTTGCCGATCAGCGTGGCGCCCTTGACCGCCGGGCCGATCCTGCCGTTCTCCACCAGATAGGCCTCGTTCATGGAGAACACGAACTTGCCGGACGTGATGTCGACGGATCCGCCGGCGAAGTTGACGGCGTAGAGCCCGCGCTTGACCGAGCTCAAAATCTCCGCCGGGTCGGCCTGACCCGACGCCATGTAGGTGTTGGTCATGCGCGGCATCGGGTGGTGGGCGTGGGACTGTCGCCGGCCGTTGCCGGTGGCGGGGACACCCATGAGCCGGGCGTTCTGGCGATCCTGCATGTAGCCGACCAGGATGCCGTCCTCGATCAGGACATTGTGGGCCGACGGCGTGCCCTCGTCGTCGACGGTGATCGAGCCGCGGCGGTCGGGCAGGGTGCCATCGTCGATCACGGTGACGCCCTTGGCGGCGACCTGCTCGCCGATCAGGCCGGAATAGGTCGAGGTGAGCTTGCGGTTGAAGTCCCCTTCCAGGCCGTGGCCGACCGCCTCGTGCAGCATGACCCCGGGCCAGCCGGGGCCGAGCACCACCTCCATCTCGCCGGCCGGCGCGTCGACGGCGCCGAGATTCACCAGGGCGATGCGCAGGGCCTCGTCGGTGGCGTGCCGCCAGGTCTCCGGGTCGACGTATCGCTCGAACGTGACGCGCGCGCCGCAGCCGTAGTATCCGGCCTCCATCTTGTCGCCGTCGCCGACCACGACCTGGACGTTCAGCCGGACCAGCGGACGCACGTCCGCGACACGCTGGCCGCCGGCGCGCAGGATCTGCACCGCCTGCCAGGAACCGACCAGGGTGGCCGAGACCTGACGCACCCGCGGATCCTTGGCCCGGGCATAGGCGTCGATCTCCTTGAGCACGTCGATCTTGGCCTCGGTGGTGAAGCCCTGAAGCGGGTTCTCGGCGGTGTAGAGCGCGGCATTGGTGCCCTTCGGGCCGAGCGCCATGTTGCCGCCATGACCGGCGTGAACGGCGCGGACCGTGTCCGCCGCCCGGCGGATCGCGTCCTCCGACAGGTCGGCGGCGTGGGCGAACCCGCGGGCCTCGCCGGCGATCGCGCGCAGGCCGAAGCCCTGGGTCGTGTCGAAACTGGCGGTCTTCAGACGGCCGTCGTCGAAGGCGAGGCTCTCGCTCTGGCCGTATTCAAGGAACAGTTCGCCATCGTCGGCGCCGTTCAGCGCCTCGTCGACGATCGCCTGGGTGCGTCCGGCATCAAGGCCGGCGCGAACGAAGAACAGGTCGTCGGTCAGGGCGAGATTGGACACGGGCCGGCTCCATCGGGGTAGAACGAGTCTGGTGTAACGCAGAGCTTCACATAGGCGCGCGCCGCGTGGAAGTCGAGCACGGCCTGACCGTTCCGACGCGAGTTACGCGACCGAATGCCGCGTCGGCCGCGCTTGTGGCCCGGGTGGCCGGGATCTAGCCTTGGTGTATGTAAAGACCGGTCGCGTTGCGCGGGTGCGCGGATGGTGCCATAAGGGCGTCGCCGCAATCCGGGGGAATGCGGTCAAGGACCAACGACGACGGGAATGACCGAGTGATGGAGCGGATCCTCAAGCGGGTTGTCGATGCCACGTTGCGCGGCGGGGCCGCACTTCTGGCGGCGGTGGCGATCCTCGCGGTGGCGGCGTTCGACGCGTCCGCCGCCGAGCCTCAGCCCTGGCAATTGGGCATGCAGGAATACGTGACGCCGTTCGGCCACAAGCTCGACCAGCTGCACGACATCCTTCTGGTGATCATCACGCTGATCAGCATCTTCGTGCTGGCGCTGCTGGTCTATGTCTGCATCCGCTTCAAGCGGAGCAACAATCCGAATCCGTCGAGGACGACGCACCATACCTGGCTGGAAGTGGCGTGGACCGGCATTCCGGCGCTCATCCTGGTGTTCATCGGCCTCTACTCCTTCCCGCTGCTGTACTACGGCGACAAGGCGGTCGACCCGGACATGACGGTGAAGGTCGAGGCGCACCAGTGGTACTGGAACTACACCTATCCGGACGAAGAGATCGTCTTCGACAGCTACCTGATCCCCGACGAGGACCTCAAGGAAGGCCAGAAACGTCTGCTCGACGTGGATAACAGGCTCGTGGTGCCGGTCGGCGCGAAGGTGCAGGTGCTGGTGACGACGTATGACGTGATGCACTCCTTCTTCATTCCGGCGCTGGCGGTCCAGGTCTACGGCACTCCCGGCCGGATCAACGAGACCTGGTTCCAGGTCGAGAAGGCGGGCGTCTTCTACGGCCAGTGCAACCAGATCTGCGGCATCGACCATTCGCGCATGCCGATCGTGGTCGAGGCGATGGAACAGGCCGACTACGACGCCTGGCTCGCCAAGGCCAAGGAAGAGTTTGCGATGAACCCGACGGCGACCAAGGTCGCATCGATCACCGACTAAACGGTGGAGAAAAGCAAAATGAATAGCGCTGACCATGCTCACGACGGCCACGATCACGATCACGGCGCGCCGACCAGCTTCGTGAAGCGGTGGCTGTACTCCACCAACCACAAGGACATCGGGACGCTGTACCTGGTGTTCGCGGTGGTCGCCGGCCTGATCGGCGGTGCGATCTCGATCTATATGCGCATGGAGCTCCAGGATCCGGGCGTTCAGTACATGCGCGACGGCAACGAATGGAACGTCTACGTGACGGCCCACGGCCTGATCATGGTGTTCTTCGTCGTCATGCCGGGTCTGATCGGCGGCTTCGGCAACTGGTTCGTGCCGCTGATGATCGGCGCGCCGGACATGGCCTTCCCGCGGATGAACAACATCAGCTTCTGGCTGATCGTCCCGGCCTTCCTGCTGCTCGTTCTGTCGATGTTCGTGCCCGGTACGGGCGGGGCGAACGGCGCCGGCACCGGATGGACAATCTATCCGCCGCTATCGGGCAAGCTCGGCACGCCGGGCATGTCGATGGACCTGGCGATCTTCTCGCTGCACCTCGCCGGCGCCAGCTCGATCCTCGGCGCCGCGAACTTCATCACGACCATCTTCAACATGCGCGCGCCGGGCATGACCCTGCACAAGATGCCGCTGTTCGTGTGGTCGATGCTGGTGACGGCCTTCCTGCTGCTGCTGGCGGTTCCGGTGCTGGCCGGCGCCATCACCATGCTGCTGACCGACCGTAACTTCGGCACCTCGTTCTTCGAGCCGGCCGGCGGCGGCGACCCGGTGCTGTTCCTGCACCTGTTCTGGTTCTTCGGCCACCCCGAAGTGTACATCATGATCCTGCCGGCCTTCGGCATCATCAGCCAGGTGGTCTCGACCTTCTCGCGCAAGCCGGTGTTCGGCTATCTCGGCATGGCCTACGCCATGGTCGCGATCGGCGTCGTCGGCTTCGTTGTCTGGGCCCACCACATGTACACGGTGGGACTGGACGTCGACACCCGGGCCTACTTCACCGCGGCGACGATGGTCATCGCGGTGCCGACGGGCATCAAGATCTTCTCGTGGATCGCCACCATGTGGGGCGGGTCGATCGAGTTCCGCCTGCCCATGATCTGGGCGGTGGGCTTCATCTTCCTGTTCACCGTCGGCGGCGTCACGGGTGTGGTCCTGGCCAATGCCGGCGTCGATATCGCCCTGCACAACACCTACTACGTGATCGCGCACTTCCACTACGTGCTGTCGCTGGGCGCGGTGTTCGGCATCTTCTGCGGGTTCTACTACTGGTTCCCCAAGATGTCCGGCTACACCTACAACTCCATGCTGGCTCGGGCCCACTTCTGGGTCACCTTCATCGGCGTGAACCTGACGTTCTTCCCGATGCATTTCCTGGGCCTGGCGGGTATGCCGCGGCGCTACATCGACTACCCGGACGCGCTCGCCGGCTGGAACTTTGTGGCCTCGATCGGCTCGTATATCGGCGGCATCGGCACCCTGATCTTCGTCGTCGTGGTCATCGAGGCGTTCGCCGCCAAGCGCCGCGCCGAGGACAACCCCTGGGGCGAGGGTGCGAGCACGCTGGAGTGGACGGTCAGCTCGCCGCCGCCGTTCCATACCTTCAGCGACCTGCCGCACATTCCGGCCACCAAGGGCCACTGAGCGGGAGTTCCTCCAGGTGGCTGATGTGACGGCCCAGACACTGACGGCCCAGACATTGGCGACCGAGGCCGTTCCCGACAGGGGAACGGCCTCGGTCCGCGACTACATCGCCCTGCTCAAGCCGCGGGTGATGTCGCTCGTCGTCTTCACGGGGTTCGTCGGCCTGGCGATCGCACCCGGCGATCTCCATCCGGTGCTGGCGGCCATCGCGGTCCTGTGCATCGCCGTCGGGGCCGGCGCCTCGGGCGCGATCAACATGTGGTACGACCGCGACATCGACGCCGTGATGGGGCGGACCGACAACCGGCCGATCCCCTCGGGTCGGGTCGACGCCGACGAGGCGCTGGCCTTCGGCGTCGTCCTGGCCGGATTCTCCGTTCTGGTCATGGCGCTGGCGGTGAACTGGCTGGCGGCGGTGTTGCTTGCGGCAACCATCGGGTTCTATGTCTTCGTCTACACCATGTGGCTGAAGCGCCGCACGCCGCAGAACATCGTGATCGGCGGCGCCGCCGGCGCGGTTCCGCCGATGATCGGCTGGGCGGCGGCGACCGGAGAGATCTCCTGGCTTTCGGTGGTGCTGTTCGCGCTCATCTTCGTGTGGACGCCGCCGCATTTCTGGGCGCTGGCTCTGTGGAAGCGGGGCGAGTACGCCCGAGCCGGCGTTCCCATGCTGCCCGTCGTGTCGGGGGAGACCGCGACCAAGCGGCAGATCCTGGCCTACTCCGCCCTGCTCGCCGTGCTCGGCCTCGTTCCCTGGGCCATGGCGGCGACGACCGCCGTCTACGGGGTGGCCGCCACGGTGCTGGGCGCGCTGTTCTTTGTCGGCGCGGTCCAGGTCTGGCGCGCGCCGGCCGACGACATGAAGCCGGCCAAGCTGCTGTTCGGCTACTCCATTCTGTATCTGTTCGCCCTGTTCGGCGCCCTGCTGGCCGACCACTGGATCGCCGGGTGAAGCCATGAGCGAGCCGCGTGAAGACCGTCAGGCCCCGTCGCCCCAGACCTCCGAGGATCTGTGGGCTCAGCGTCGGGGCAAGAACATCGCGATCTTCGCCGCGATCATGGCGCTGGCCGTGCTGTTTTTCGTCATCACCATCCTGCGGATGAGCTGAGCGATGACCGGAACGAACGACGACAAGACAGGTTCCTCGACGGACGCGCGGACGCAGCGCACACGCCGGTCCAACCGCCGGGTCGGGATCGCGCTGGCGGGCCTGGTCGCCGGCATGGTCGGCGTATCCTACGCCGCCGTTCCGCTCTACGAGCTGTTCTGCGCGGTGACCGGCTTTGGCGGCACCACCCGGCAGGCCAAGGCGGCGCCGGGCGCGGACCCGGGATCGGATGTGACCCGGACCTTCACCGTGCGCTTCGACTCCAACGTGAACGGGGCGCTCGACTGGGAGTTCGAGCCGGCGGTGCGCACGACAGAGGTGGAGATGGGGGTCGAGGCGCTTGCCTTCTACCGCGCCACCAACACCAGCGACAAACCGGTGGTCGGGACCGCGACGTTCAATGTGACGCCGCACAAGGCCGGCCCGTATTTCATGAAGATCGACTGCTTCTGCTTCACCGAGCAGGTGCTCGCTCCGGGACAGAGCATGGACATGCCGGTGCAATTCTTTCTCGATCCCGAACTGATGGAAGACCGCAAGATGGACGGCGTGACCACGGTCACCCTGTCCTACACCTTCTATCCGGCCGAGGATCAGTCGAAGGCCCAGCAACTCGCGCTGGCGCCGTCCGTACGCTAACATACCGCCAGCTCCGGCGGAGGGTCTGAAGACGAGGGGACCGATGGCACACGAACAGAATCATCCCTACCACCTGGTGGAACCGAGCCCGTGGCCGCTGATGGGCGCCGGCTCCGGCTTCGTGCTCGCGGTCGGCGGCATCATGGTCATGCACGGCTTGCCGTTCGGGGTGCTCACCACGATCGCCGGGCTCGCGCTGATCCTGCTGACCATGTTCTTCTGGTGGCGCGACGTGGTGCGCGAGGCCCAGTGGCAGGGGCACCACTCTCCGGTCGTGCAGATCGGCATGCGCTACGGCATGGCGCTGTTCATCACCTCGGAGGTGTTCTTCTTCCTCGCCTTCTTCTGGGCGTTCTTCGACATGGCGCTGTATCCGCGCCTGGGCGAGTGGCCGCCCGAGGGGATCGTGACCTTCGATCCGTTCGACCTGCCGTTGATGAACACGCTGATCCTGCTGCTGTCGGGCACCACGGTGACCTGGGCGCACGCGGCCCTGCTGCAGAACAATCGCCGGGAACTGCTCTGGGGCCTCGGTTTCACCGTCGCGCTGGGGTTCATTTTCTCCTGCCTGCAGGCGTATGAGTACAGCCACGCCGCGTTCGGCTTCACCGACACGGTCTACGCGTCGACCTTCTACATGGCGACGGGCTTCCACGGCTTCCACGTGATCGTCGGCACCCTGTTCCTGGCGGTGTGCTGGTACCGCGCCTATATCGGCCATTTCACCCCGGAGCAGCATTTCGGCTTCGAGGCGGCGGCCTGGTACTGGCACTTCGTCGATGTGGTCTGGCTCTTCCTGTTCATCTGCATCTACTGGTGGGGCGCCTGACCCCAGCCGGGGCGCGAGGACCGGCCAATGGCGTACGGCCCGTCGCCGATCGTGACCGGTCTCGCCTGCAAGTGTCCGGCCTGCGGTAAGGGCCGGCTGTTCGACGGCTACCTGACGGTCGTCGAACGCTGCGAGGTCTGCGGGGCCGAACTTCGGAGCCGCAGCTCCGGCGACGGACCGGCGGTGTTCGTCATCTTCGCGCTCGGCGTCGTCCTGTCGGTGCTCGCCTGGATCGTCGAGGCGACCTTCTCGCCGCCGGCCTGGGTGCATGCCGTCGTCTGGTCCGTCGCGGTCGTCGCCGGCACGCTCGCTCTGCTGCGACCGTTCAAGGGTGTGGTCGTGGCGCTTGAGTATCGCCACGGCACGCCCGATCAATAGCGCCCGCGGCCGCGCGCCGTGGCTTGAGGAGATCATGGCCTTTCGCCCGCGACTCTGGCCGACCCTGTTCACCGTTCCCGCCGTCGTCCTGATGCTGGCCCTCGCGGTCTGGCAGATGCAGCGCCTGGCCTGGAAGACCGACCTGATCGACGCGTTCGAGGCCCGGGTCACCGCCGAACCGGCCGCGCCGCCGGCGGCCCTGACGTCCGACGACATGGCGGAGTGGCGCTATCGCCGGGTCGCGGCCAAGGGACGGTTCCTGCACGACCGGGAGCTGCAGATCACCGGCAAGCCCTACAAGGGCACCGCCGGCTTTCACGTCATCACCCCGTTCGTCACCGACGGCGGACTGACGGTCTTCGTCAACCGGGGCTGGGTCCCGGAGGATCGCCGTCGGCCGGCCGACCGGCCGGAAACGCTGATCCCGCCGCCCGCCACCTTCGACGGCGTCGTCCGCCAGTCGGGCCTGAAGGGCCAGTTCGTCCCGGAGAACGAACCGGAGAACGACGTCTGGTTCACCGTCCGCCCCCAGGCCATGGCCGACCATCTCGGCCTGGAGGAGCCGGTCGCGACCGGGTATTTCGTCGATCAGCTCGCCGAGACGCCGCGGCCCGACGCGCTGCCCTTCGGCGCCGCCCGGACGATCTCGGTACGCAACGAGCACCTGCAGTATGCGATCACCTGGCTGCTCCTGGCGGTCACGCTGCTCGCGGTCTACGTGCTCTGGCACCGCCAGGCCGACCGCGACGAGCGCAGGCGGGGATCCCAACAGGGACCGGGAGACGCGCCATGACCGCGACACCGGCGATGGATGCGCTGGAGACCCGGTTCCGCCGGCTTTCCGCCCTGTCCGATGCCGCGGGCGTGCTCGGCTGGGACCAGCGGGTGACGATGCCCCCCGGCGGCGCCGAGGCTCGGGCGGAACAGCTCGCCACCCTCTCGGTCCTGCGTCACGACCTGCTGACCGATCCCGAGGTGGCGGACCAGCTTGCCGCCGCCGCCGCCGAGCCCGTCAGCGACTGGCGCGCCGCCAACCGGGACGAGATGCGTCGACAGCACGCCCACGCGACGGCCCTGTCGGCGGACCTGGTGGAAGCGCTGTCGCGGGCCGGTTCGCGTTGCGAGGCTCTGTGGCGCGACGCCCGGGCAAAGGGCGATTTCCCGATGGTCAGCGGCGCGCTGACGGATCTGGTCGCCCTTGTCCGCGAGGAGGCCGAGGCCAAGGCCGCAGCACTCGGCACGACGCCCTACGAAGCCCTGCTCGACGGCTACGAGCCCGACGGGTCTGTGGCGCGGATCGAGACACTGTTCGCCGAACTCGAGACCGCCCTGCCGCCGATCCTGGAAGCGGTGCTCGAACGTCAGGCCCGGCACGACCCACCGCTCGCGCCGCCGGGCCCGTTCCCCGTGGAGGCGCAGCGCAGCCTGTCGCGCCGGGTGATGGAGACGCTCGGCTTCGATTTCCGGCATGGCCGGCTCGACGAGACCCTCCACCCGTTCTGCGGCGGCGTGCCCGACGATGTCCGGGTCACCACCCGCTACGACGCCGACGGCTTCGTCTCCGGCATCATGGGCGTGATTCACGAGACCGGCCATGCACTGTACGAGCGCGGCCTCCCCGCGGACTGGCGCAATCAACCCGTCGGCGCGTCGCGCGGGATGGTGATGCACGAGAGCCAGTCGCTGCTGATGGAGATGCAGGCCTGCCGGTCGCCGGCATTCCTCGCCCTGCTGTCCGGCTGGGCCCGCGAGGCCTTCGCCGCCGACGGCGCCGCCTGGACGCCGGAGAACCTCTACCGTCTCTACACCCGGGTCGACCGCAGCCTGATCCGGGTCGAGGCCGACGAGGTCACCTATCCGTTGCACGTGATCCTGCGCACCCGGTTGGAGCGCGCACTGTTGTCGGGAGACCTGCCGGTGAGCGATCTGCCGGGCGCGTGGAACGACGGCATGCGCTCGCTGCTCGGCGTGACGCCCCCGGACGACGGGGTCGGCTGCCTGCAGGATATCCACTGGTACGACGGGGCGATCGGTTATTTCCCGACCTACACCCTCGGTGCCCTGGCGGCGGCGCAGCTGTTCCGCGCGGCGGTGGCGGCGGAGCCCGCGATCCCCGAGGCCATCGGACGCGGCGACTTCAGTCCCCTGGTCGCCTGGCTCGGCGCGGCCGTGCATGCCCGTGCCAGTTCCGCCGGAACGGAGGACCTGATCGCCGAGGCGACCGGCGCGCCGCTCGGCACGGAGGCCTTCCTGTCGCACCTGCGCACCCGGTATCTGGAAAACTGACCCTCGACGCCCGGCCCTTGAGGACCGAGCCCGGCGCGGCGGCCCGGCCCGACACCGGGCCTAACCGTCCTCGCCCTGCGGCAGGCCGGCCTCGAGGGCGCCGGCGATCACCTCGGCCACCTCGTCGGCGGTGAACCCGAAGGTACGATTCTCCGGCACCTCCTGGCCCAGGGGCGTGCCGGCCACCAGCCGGTAGGTCTCGGCGGCGCCCATGAAGACCTGCGGGTCGAGGCCGACATCGTTGAAGGTGCGGGCGATCTCTTCCATCTCGCCGACCCAGCGGTGGGCCTTGGGCGCCATGTCCGGAAGGCTGCGGTCGAAACGCTCGCGCAGGATGCGCAGGCTCGCCACCATTTCGGCGTTCAGTTCCCGGTCGACGCCATAGGCCTTGGCCGATGCCATGGACTGCACGGCGATGGCTGTCAGGCCCTTGGTCACGGCGGCATAGCTCATCTTCAGGGCCGAGGCCGCCCCGACGCCGCCGGTCACCGTCCGCATGTCGAGCCCGGCATCGCGCAGCTCCATCACCCGCCCGACGTCGTCGGCATGGCCGGAGACGTAGAGCCGAGGCCCCATGCTGCTGGCGGATTTCGGCGGCCCGCCGATGATGCCGCCGTCGACGAAAGGCACGCCGATCCCCTCGATCACCTCGCCGACCTCCACGGCCGAGGCCGGGGCTATGGCGTTCAGGTCGACGTAGATCGGCTTCGATCGGGCGAGGGCCAGGGCCGAGGCCAGCCGCTGCGCCAGCTCAAGCGCCGAGGCCGGCGGCAGGATCGAGAACAGGATGTCGGCGCCATCGACCGCGGCGACATCGTCTCCGGTATCGGTGATCCCCGCGCTCTCCGCGAGGGCGCGCGTCCGGTCGGAGCGGTCAGCGAGATTGGTCGTGACCGTGCGGCCGTTGGCGGTCAGCACACGGGCGATCGCGTGGCCCATGTCGCCGGGCGCGAAGATGGCAACTCTGTCGATCGTCATGCCTGGCGGTCCCTGTTGGTGGGTCTCGGATGGGCGTCACGACGGATCGCGTGATCGCAAGGTTGCACACGCGTGACACGGAGCATAGGTTACCGCGTCAACGCTCGGGGATATACCGGTCCGTGCAGTACTTTAGCACCCGTGGGCAAGCGCCCGCACTCGCCTTCGACGATGTCCTCCTCTCAGGTCTGGCGCGGGATGGCGGTTTGTACGTCCCGGCCGTCTGGCCGCTGTTCTCCAAGGAGGAGATCCGCACCCTGCGCGGCCTGAGCTATGCCGAGGTCGCGACACGGGTCATGGCGCCCTTCGTCGGGGACACCCTTCCCGAGGCTGTGCTGCGGCGGATCGCGCGGGAAGCCTATGACGGTTTCGGCCATTCGGCGGTCGCGCCGCTGAAGCAGCTCGACGGCGAGCTGTGGATGATGGAGCTGTTCCACGGCCCGACCCTGGCGTTCAAGGACTACGCCATGCAGATCCTCGGCCGGCTGTTCGACCATGTCCTGGCCGAGCGCGGCGAGCGGGTGACGATCGTGGGCGCCACCTCGGGCGATACCGGATCGGCGGCGATGGAGGCCTGCCGCGACCGCGAGGCCATCGACTGTTTCATCCTGTTCCCCCACGGCCGCGTGTCGCCGGTGCAGCGCCGGCAGATGACGACGGTCGATGCGCCGAACGTGCACGCGATCGCGGTCGAGGGGACCTTCGACGACTGCCAGGACCTGGTGAAGGCGGCGTTCGGCGACACCGAGTTCCGCGACGAGATGACCCTGTCGGCGGTCAACTCGATCAACTGGGCCCGGATCATGCCGCAGATCGCCTACTACTTCTGGGCGGCGGTGGCCCTCGGGGCGCCGGAGCGCACGGTCTCGTTCTCCGTGCCGAGCGGCAATTTCGGCAACGTCTATTCCGCCTACGCCGCGCGCAACATGGGCCTGCCGATCGAGACCCTGGTCGTCGGCACCAACGCGAACGATATCCTTTATCGCTTCCTCGATAGCGGCACGATGGAGACCACCGGCGTGCAGCCGACGCTCTCGCCCTCGATGGACATCCAGGTCTCGAGCAATTTCGAGCGGCTTCTGTTCGACCTGGTCGACCGGGACGGCCAGGCGGTGCAACGCACGATGAACGGGTTCCGCCAGTCGGGCCGCTACAGCGTCGATCCGGCGCAGCACGCGCGGGCGACCGCCCTGTTCCGCGGGGCGCGGGCCGACGACGACACGATCGTCGCCACCATCCGCGACGTGGCGGCGCGCACCGGCGAACTGATCGACCCGCATACCGCCGTCGGGATCGAGGCGGAGCGGGCGACCCGGGCGGACCGCGACCCGACGGTGCCGATCGTCTCGCTGGCCTGCGCCCATCCGGCCAAGTTCGCCGACGCGGTGGAGCGGGCGGTGGGCACCGCCGCGCCGCTGCCGGAGCGGATGGCCGACCTCATGGACCGGCCGGAGCGCGAGACGGTGATGCCGAACGACCTGTCGGCCCTGAAGACCCTGGTCCGCGACCGCGCCGCGCGGCGGGGAGCCGCGGCTTGACCGCTGCCCCGCGTCCCGAGATGCGGCTGACGACCCTGGACAGCGGTCTCACGGTCGCCACCGACGCCATGCCCTCGGTCGAGTCGGCCTCCGTCGGAGTGTGGGTCGGCGTCGGCACCCGCCACGAGAAGGCCGAGGAGAACGGCCTCGCGCACCTGATCGAACACATGGTGTTCAAGGGCACCAGGCGGCGCGACGCGGCGGACATCGCCCGCGAGATCGAGGACGTGGGCGGCCACATGAACGCCTACACCTCGCGCGAGCAGACCGCCTACTACGCCAAGGTGCTGGCCGACGACGTGCCCGTGGCGGTCGACCTGATCGCCGACATCCTGCAGAACTCGGTCTTCGATCCGGCCGAGCTCGACCGGGAGCGGGCGGTCATCGTCCAGGAGATCGCCCAGGTCAACGACACGCCCGACGACGTGATCTTCGACCATTTCCAGACCGCCGCCTTCCCCAACCAGGGGCTGGGCCGGCCGGTGCTGGGCACCTCCGAGGTGGTGCGCTCGGTGCCGCGGCAGTCGCTGCTGGACTACGTGGCGGCCAGCTACGGGGGCGAATCCTGCGTGCTGTCGGTCGCCGGGCGGGTCGAGCACGAGGCTGTGGTGGCGCTGGCGCAGGAACGGTTCGCCGACCTGCCCGCGCGCACGACCAAGAGCACGGACCCCGCACGCTATGTCGGTGGCGAGGTCCGGGTCGACCGCGACCTGGAGCAGCTTCACGTGATCCTCGGCTTCCGGGGCACGTCGTTCAGCGATGCCGACTTCTACACCCTGCAGGTGCTGTCGATGCTGTACGGCGGGGGCATGTCCTCGCGCCTGTTCCAGGAGGTGCGGGAGAAGCGGGGCCTGGCCTACTCGATCTACTCGTTCACCTCGGCCTATCTCGACGACGGGCTGCTCGGCGTCTACGCGGGGACCGGCCCGCAGGAGGTCGGCGAGGTGATGCCGGTGATCTGCGATCAGCTCCGCGCCATTCCGGACGAGCTGGACGAGAGCGAGCTGGCCCGCGCCATCATCCAGCTCAAGTCGTCGCTGCTGATGAGCCGGGAGAGCACCAGCGCGCGGTGCGAGCAGATGGCCAACCACCTGCTGGTGCACGGGCGCATGCCGGACCTGGCCGACATCATCGCCCATGTGGAGGCGGTCGACGCCACCGCCATCGCCGGCGTGGTGGAGCGTCTGCTGGCCGATCCGCCGACCCTGTCCGCCGTCGGCCCGACCGGTTCGCTGGAGAGCTACGATGCAATCCGCGCCCGCCTGAGCTGAGGGCTGTTCCTTATCACTTGCCCACCTCCCGGCCTTTAGCCGGGACCCACGGGTCAGACGGCATGAGCGCTGGAAGCTTTGGAAGCGGACTGACGTAGGCGCCGGAACAGGTCCGGGGAGTGGGTGACGTCGGACGGCCCTACAACTCCCGCAGCATCAGCAGAACCCCGCCCTCGTGGGGCAGGCGCGGATGGGTCGGGATGTCGGCCGCGCCCACCTGCCGGAACCCGCATGTTCGGTACAGTCCGAGCGCCGGTGCGTTGTCGGCGAAGACCCGCAGCGTCAGTTCGGTGAACCCCGCCGCCCGCGCCTTCTCGACGACCGCGTCCAACAGCGCCCGGCCGACCCCGTGGCCGCTGGCCCTGGCACCGACCGCCAACATGTTGACGAACCAGGAGCCCGGCCGACCCAACGCCTGGACCGGCGCCACATGGGCGGCGCGGTCTTCGGGAACGCTGGCCTCCAGGCCGGAGGGCGGCTGATCGTCGAACGGCTGGCTGGTGATCGCGCCGACCGGTTCGCCGTCCAGCTCCGCGATCAGGACGCGGCTCCAGGACAGGGCGGTGTCGGCCGACAGCACCGCCTGCAGCATGAGCTGGGCGGCGCCGGGCTCTCCCGGGCGGTCGTCGTAGATGAACTCGTAGACCCCGCCGCCGGCGAGAATGTCGAGGGCGGCGAGGACCGGCGCATCCCTGGGACGCGCCGGCCGGATCGTCAGGTCAGGCACAAGTCGGAACGGATCCGGCTCACGCCGCCTTCTTCAGGTGCTTGGCCACCAGTTCCTCGGCGATCTGCACCGCGTTCAGGGCGGCACCCTTGCGCAGATTGTCGCTGACGCACCAGAACACCAGGCCGTTCTTCACCGTCGGGTCGACGCGGATGCGGCTGATATAGACCGGATCCTCGCCGGCGCTCTCGACCGGGGTGACGTAGCCCTCGTCGGCGCGATGGTCGACGATCACCAGGCCGGGGAAGCCCTGCATCGCCTGCCGCGCGCTGTCGGCGTCGATCGGCTTTTTCGTCTCGATGAACACCGCCTCGGAATGGCCGATGAACACCGGCACGCGCACGCAGGTGGCGACCACGTCGATGTCCGGGTCGAGGATCTTCTTGGTCTCGACCGTCATCTTCCACTCCTCCTTGGTGAACCCGTCCTCCATGAACTTGTCGATGTGGGGGATCACGTTGAAGGCGATCTGCTTGGTGAAATTCTCGCGCTCGATCGGGTCGTTCACGTAGACCGAGCGGGTCTGGTTGAACAGCTCGTCCATGCCCTCCTTGCCGGCGCCGGAGACCGACTGGTAGGTCGAGACGACCACCCGCTTGATGCCGAAGGCGTCATGCAGCGGCTTCAGCGCCACCACCATCTGCGCGGTCGAGCAGTTCGGGTTGGCGATGATGTTCTTCTTGCCGTACTTCGCGACCGCGCCCGGATTGACCTCCGGGACGATCAGCGGCACGTCCGGGTCCATGCGGAAGGCGGAGCTGTTGTCGATCACGACGCAGCCGGCCTGCCCGGCCTTGGGCGCGTACTCCTTGGAGACGTCGCCGCCGGCGGAGAACAGGGCGATGTCGGCTCGTGCGAAATCGAACTCGGCCAGGTTCTGAACGGTCAGCGTGCCGTCCTCGCCGTAGGAGACCTCGTTTCCGGCGGAGCGCCCGGAGGCCAGCGCGATGACCTCGTCGGCCGGGAAGTTGCGCTCGGCCAGGGTGGTCAGCATCTCGCGTCCCACCGCACCCGTGGCGCCGACGACGGCAACTCTGTAGCCCATTTCTCTCTCCTCTCGCGATGTGCCCGATCTGGGGGCACGCGACGTCCGGCCGGGGTTTACGCCCCCCGGTCCTGCATCGCAAGCACGCAAACGGAAGGGCGGAAGCCGCTAGCCGGTGGTCTTGGTGGTGGTTTTCGGGGTGGTGAACGCGCAGACGCCGGCGCCGGCCGCCACGGGGGCGGGGCGCAGGAGAAGGTCAGCCATGGAAGCCGTCGCGTTCATGGGCAGGACGTATAGGGGAAAACGCGGCTGTGGGGAAGAGCACTTCTGACGGCGACCGGCGCGCGCTAGGGTTGAGGAGGGAACGCCGGGGGGAAGGGATGAAGCGACTGCGGATCGGGCCTTTCGAGATCGGCCTTGCGAATGTGGGGCTCGCCCTGGGCAAAGAGACGGTCCAGTTCGCCGCCGAAGATCTGGTCGGCGGCGGGGCATCGACCATTACCAAGATCGTCCTCTCCCAGGTGACCCTCGCCGAAGGAGAAACGGAAACCCCCGAGTCCCGGGCCACGCTCTGCGTGAACCGCGCGCTGGTCCATGCGGCGATGGAAGTGCTTACCGAGGCGGATCGGCACAGGGACCGCCGGCGGGCGATCAATCGCAGGGTGGAGCCGACGATCATCACCCTCGATGATCTTGACCCCGAGTTTCTGGAGAAACCCGAAGGCATACCCGTTCGGGAGACGCTTGAACGCGGAGTCAGCAACGAGTTGACCGAGGCCGGGTTCTCCCCGGAACAGGTGCTGGCGTTCGTCAGTCCATTGCAGGACAGGTTCATCATCGCCCTGCGCGATCTTTGGAAGCGGATGAAGCTCGATGGCCACACGCCCCGCGCTCTGGGGGTCACACCCGGCCTCGGCCCTGCGGCGGAGCGGGCAAAGCTCTGGAACGAAGCGGAGAAGGCGCTCATCGCCTGGCCGGACGACCCGGCGGCGAACACCCTGTTCCTTGATCGCGAGCTGTTCCCGAAGCCGTTCTCGATCCGCGACATCCATGTCGACCTGCGCGCCTACGAGGTCCTGAAAGACGCGGGCGGCGGCATGGACGCGGACGTTGTCGCGCGGTCCGGCGGCGAAGAGCGCAGGCGCCGCGCGCGGCGGGTCGAGATCAAGGATGCGGTGACCGACTGGATGAACGACCCGGACGGCGCGCCGATCCGCTTCGTCAGCGGCGGGCCGGGATGCGGGAAATCGACCTTCGCGCGGATGCTGGCGGCGCGGGTGGCGGCCGATCCCGCCTGGCGGGTGCGGTGCGTCGAGCTGCACATGGTCGGGAAAGGCGATCTCTGGCAGTGGATCACGGATACGACGGCGAAATCCCGGACACAGGCACGGGCCATGGTCGAGAGCGCCCTCGCCCTCGCCCGTCGCCGGATGCTGCTGATCCTCGACGGCCTCGACGAACTGGCGACGCGCGGTCCGAAGGGGATGGAGCGGGCGGCGGAGATCGCGGGCGAGATCTCGGACCGCCTCCTGGCGTTCAAGGCGGACGGCTCCCACGTTCGGGCCCTGTTCCTCGGCCGCGATCTTGCGGTGCAGCGGGGTGAGGTCGCGGCCCTCATCCGGGCACGCACGCTGCACGTCATGCCGCTGCTGCCGTCGGACGATCTGATCCGGAGCATGGAGTGGGAGGGAGACCAGCCGGACGATGAGTTGGTCGGTCTCTTGAACCGGAAGTTCGACGAGGTTGGCGTCGTCACGCCGCGCATCCCCGAGGCATCGCCGGCGGGATCCGCCGTCCGCGAGTTGCTGGCCACGCCGGTCACCCAGGCGCTGCTCGTGCGCTATCTGGCGGCGCATCCGCAGGCCCAGGATGGCGACGGCGGTCCCGGCCTGCTCGAGACGCTGGATCGGGCAACCCTCTATTACGATGTGCTGAAGGATACCCATGCCCGGTCCTGGGGCCGGCTGTCCGGGACGGAGTTGAACGCGCTGCCGCAGTTCGGGCCGTTCCTGCGCTTCATGGAGGATGTGGCGCTGGCCTGTTTCCAGGACTCGACGCGCGCCGCCACGGTGGAGGCCATCGCCAGGCTCCTGCCGGACCAGGCGTTGCGCAGCGATCTGCGCCTGGCGGCGCGGAAGAAGGACATCGTCCCGGAGCAGGCGCTTCTGGCCTTCCATGTGCGGTTCCGGGGCGATGTCGGGGACCGGCGGATCGAATTCACCCACAAGTCCTTCGCCGACTACCTGCTGGCGCGGCGGTTGCTGCGGGCGGCGCGGGAGGGGGTGGGGCTCGGCGCATGGGGGGCGCTGTTCGGGGCGTTCCGGATCGAGATGGCGGTGGTCGACTTCCTGCGGCCCGAGGCGGCGCGGCAGCGGGCCGCCGGCGAGACCGGTACCGGCAAGACTGGTTCCGGCGAGCGTGCTACCGGCGAGCTCGCGGCGGGGGATGCGCGCGACCATCTGGCCGGCCTGCTGGCAGAGGCGGTCGGGCCGGGATTTCCGATCGCCTCCCTGGCGGCGGCGATGGGCGACGCACCGGGGACGGGCGATCTCGCCCGAAGGGTCGCCGATGGCGAGGTCGCGCTGCTGGCGACGCTGGACGCGGTGTGCCGGGCACTCGACACCGAAGAGGAACCCGCCCGCGCCACCATCGACTGGCCGGACGAATGGGCCGCGTGGCGGATGATCGGGAGGCAGCCGCCGCCATCCGACGATTTCGACGTTCTGATGCGTCGCAAGCCGCCGACCGATCCGTTCCGCGAATGTCTGGGGCGATTGATCCATGTCATGGACAGGACGGTGTCTCGGGATATGGAGTCTTCAATCGCCGGGGCCGCCGAGGAAATGCCCCGGCCCCGGCGATTGCGGCTGAAAAACGCGAACCTTCTGGGCGCGAACCTTCGTGGCGCGGACCTTCAGCGCGCGGACCTTGAGCGCGCGGACCTTCAGCGCGCGGACCTTGAGCGCGCGGACCTTCAGCGCGCGAACCTTCTGGGCGCGGACCTTCGTGGCGCGGTCCTTCAGCGCGCGAACCTTCGGGACGCGGACCTTCGTGGCGCGGACCTTCAGCGCGCGAACCTTCTGGGCGCGGACCTTCGTGGCGCGGTCCTTCAGCGCGCGAACCTTCGGGACGCGGACCTTCGGGACGCGGACCTTGAGCGCGCGGACCTTGAGGGCGCGGTCCTTCAGCGCGCGAACCTTCTGGGCGCGGACCTTGAGGGCGCGGACCTTGAGGGCGCGGACCTTCGGGACGCGGACCTTCGTGGCGCGGTCCTTCAGCGCGCGAACCTTCGGGGGGTGAAGGGGGGGGAGGGCGAAACCGGGATCCGCGCCGGCCGCAACCTCGAGCACGCGATCCTGACGCCGGCGCTGCGGGAGTCCCTCGGCCCCGAGCCGTAGCCGCAGGACCGCGACCTGCCCGAGGACTGAGCCTGGCCCCTCGTCATCCCGGCGGATGCCGGAATCTCTCGGGACCGGAACCTCTTGGGGCCTGCGCCTGGGCGGCGCGGGCGGGGCGGACCCGTCTTCTCCGACCGCCGAGCGGACGGGTGGGCCCGGGCACAAGGCCGGGGAGAGAGCCCGCGAGGGGCGGGGCGCCTGAGGAAGACCGGATGGAGGTCCCGGATCAGGTCCGGGACGACCGGCGGGTGGGACGCCCCGGCGTCACACCAGCTTGTCCAGCTCCTTGAGGATGCTGTCGGTCATGGTCGCGGTGGAGACCTTGGCCTTGCCCGGGGCCATGATGTCGGCGGTGCGCATGCCGCCGGCCAGCACGTTGTCGATCGCCTTCTCCAGCAGGTCGGCGTCCTCGCCCATGTCGAAGCTGTAGCGCAGCAGCATGGCGAAGCTCAGCATCTCGGCGATCGGGTTGGCCATGCCCTTGCCGGCGATGTCCGGGGCGGAGCCGTGGACCGGCTCGTACAGGGCGTGGCGCTTGCCGGTGGTCGGATCCTCGGCGCCGAGCGAGGCCGAGGGCAGCATGCCGAGCGAGCCGGTCAGCATGGCCGCGCAGTCGGACAGCAGGTCGCCGAACAGGTTGTCGGTGACGATCACGTCGAACTGCTTCGGCGAGCGGACAAGCTGCATGGCGCAGTTGTCGGCGAACATGTTCTCGTATTCCAGGCCCTCGCCCTCGGCCTTGTGCAGGCCGGTCATGACCTCGCGCCAGAGCACGCCGGACATCATGACGTTGGCCTTCTCCACCGAGGTCACCTTGCCGCGGCGCTTGCGCGCCAGGTCGAAGGCGACCCGGCCGATGCGCTCGATCTCCGGCGTGGTGTAGGCCTGGGTGTCGTAGCCGCGCTTGGTGCCGTCGGGCAGGTCCTCGATGCCGCGCGGCTCGCAGAAATACACACCGCCGGTCAGCTCGCGCAGGATCATGATGTCGAGGCCGGAGACCAGCTCCGGCTTCAGCGACGAGTTCTCGACCATCGAGGGGAAGACCATCGCCGGGCGCAGGTTGGCGAACAGGTCCATCTCCTTGCGCAGGCGCAGCAGGCCGCGCTCCGGCTTCAGCTCGAACGGCAGGTCGTCGTATTTCGGGCCGCCGACCGCGCCGAACAGGACGGCGTCGGCATGGGTGGCGTCGGTCATGGTCTCGTCGGTCAGCGCCGTGCCGTGGGCGTCGTAGGCGGCGCCGCCGACCAGGCCCTCGTCGATGTCGAAGGACACCGAGCGCTTCTTGGCCATCCAGTCGACCACGCGCAGCGTCTCGCCGACGACCTCGGGGCCGATGCCGTCACCCGGCAGCACCAGCAGTTTCTTGTTCGACGCCATGGCGCGGTATCCTCCACATAATCCCGCTTTTTCCCGGCCGTTTCCTTACAGAAAGGGGGAGAGCGAAGCAAATCGGTTGTTTTTCGCGACCGGCGGGATATCGCCCGCCGGTTTCGCGCTGCGTTTCGAGGGCGGCACCCGTCCGGCCGCCCCCGCGTCTGGTGCGGGCCGAAGCCTCAGGCCCAGGGGGGGCCTCAGGCCCAGGGCTGCGATGCCTTGCGCTGATCCTCGAAGCTGTCGATCTTCGACGCCTTCTCCATGGTCAGGCCGATATCGTCGAGACCGTTCAGCAGGCAGTGCTTGCGGTGGGCGTCGATCTCGAACGACACGCTCTCGCCGTTCGGCCGACCGATGGTCTGGTTCTCCAGGTCGACCTCCAGCACCGCGTTGGACCCCTTGGAGGCGTCGTCCATCAGCTCGCGCAGCTGCTCGTGGGTCACCTTGATCGGCAGGATCCCGTTCTTGAAGCAGTTGTTGTAGAAGATGTCGGCGAAGCTGGTGGAGATCACGCACTTGATGCCGAAGTCGAGCAGTGCCCAGGGGGCGTGCTCGCGGCTCGACCCGCAGCCGAAATTGTCCTCGGCGACGATGACCTGAGCCTGGCGATACTGCGGCTTGTTCAGCACGAAGTCCGGCTTCTCGCTGCCGTCCTCGTTGTAGCGCATCTCGGCGAAGGCGTGCTTGCCGAGGCCGGTCCGCTTGATGGTCTTCAGGTACTGCTTGGGGATGATCATATCGGTGTCGATGTTGATCATGTCCATCGGGGCGGCGGTGCCGCGCAGCTGGGTGAACTTCTCCATCGCTCTCTTCTCCCCTCTCGTCAGTTGGCCAGGTCGCGCACGTCGGCCAGATGGCCGGTCACGGCGGCGGCGGCGGCCATGGCCGGGCTGACCAGGTGGGTGCGCCCGCCGGGGCCCTGGCGGCCCTGGAAGTTGCGGTTGGAGGTCGAGGCGCAGCGCTCTCCCGGCTCCAGCTTGTCGGCGTTCATGGCGAGGCACATGGAGCACCCGGGCTCGCGCCAGTCGAAACCCGCCTCCTTCAGGATCGCGTCGAGGCCCTCCTGTTCCGCCTGCTCCTTCACCAGGCCGGAGCCCGGGACGACCATGGCGTGGACGTTCGCCGCGACCTTGCGGCCCTTGGCGATGGCGGCGGCGGCGCGGATGTCCTCGATCCGGCCGTTGGTGCAGGACCCGATGAACACCTTGTCGACGGCGACCTCGGTCATCGGCGTGTTCGGCGCCAGACCCATATAGGCCAGCGCGCGCTCGATCGCCGCCTTCTTGCCGGGGTCGGCCTCGGCCGCCGGGTCCGGCGTGTGGCCGGTCACCGGAACCACGTCCTGCGGACTGGTGCCCCAGGTGACCTGCGGAACGATGTCCTCGGCCTTGAGCACGACCTCCTTGTCGTAGGTCGCGCCCTCGTCGGACGGCAGGGTCTTCCAGTAGGCGACCGCCTGCTCCCAGGCGCCGCCCTTGGGCGCCATCGGGCGGCCCTTCAGGTACTCGAAGGTGGTCTCGTCCGGCGCGATCATGCCGGCGCGCGCACCGGCCTCGATGGTCATGTTGCAGACCGTCATGCGGGCTTCCATCGACATGGCGCGGATCGCCTCGCCGGCGAACTCGACCACGTGGCCGGTGCCGCCGGCCGTGCCGATCTTGCCGATGATGGCCAGGATCACGTCCTTGGAGGTGACACCCTCCGGCACCTTGCCCTCGACCGTGATGCGCATGTTCTTGGCCGGGGCCTGCAGCAGGGTCTGGGTCGCCAGCACGTGCTCGACCTCGGAGGTGCCGATGCCGAAGGCCAGCGAACCGAAGGCGCCGTGGGTGGCGGTGTGGCTGTCGCCGCACACGATGGTCATGCCCGGCAGGGTGAAGCCCTGCTCCGGCCCGATGATGTGCACGATGCCCTGGCGCACGTCCATGACCGGGAAGTACGGAACACCGAAGTCCTTGACGTTCTTCTCGAGCGTCTCGACCTGGATGCGGCTCTCCTCGTCGGCGATCCCCTTGGAGCGATCCGAGGTCGGCACGTTGTGGTCGGCGACCGCGAGGGTCAGGTCGGGCCGGCGCACCTTGCGGCCGGCCATCTTCAGCCCCTCGAAGGCCTGCGGGCTGGTGACCTCGTGGACCAGGTGGCGGTCGATGTAGATGAGACAGGTGCCGTCCTCCTGGACGTCCACCAGGTGGTTCTGCCAGATCTTGTCGAACAGCGTGCGCGGGTTCGCCATGGCTGCCGGTTCCTCCTAAAGCATGGGGCCGCCGTCTCGGGGAGCGGGCTAGGCTCCGGCGGCGGCCGGTCTCTCGTGTCGATCCTGCGCTCCGTTGGCCGGAACAGCGTGCTTCGAGCGGCGGACTGTACAAGCACGATGGATGCAGGCAAACGATGAAACGCGCAAGAACGCTTTGCGCGGGGGCATGTCCGCCCACCCCAACGACCGGAAAGCGACGATGCCCGAGACCTCGACCCCGTCGGAGACCTCGATCCTGTCGGAGATCCCGACCCTGTCCGAGGTTCTGGCGGCGCTCGACACGGGCTCCCTGCTCCTGGCGGCCCTGGCCGTGGCGCTGGCGGGGCTGGTGCGCGGGTTCGCCGGCTTCGGCGCGGCGCTGGTCATGGCGCCGGTGCTGGCGCTGCTCTACGGGGTGACAGCGGCGGTGCCCATGATGTCGGCGATGGAGGTGCCGGCACTGTTCCAGATCGCCCGCATCGCCCGGCGCGAGACCGACTGGCGCAGGACCGGGCCGATGGCGGTCACCGCGGTGCTGGCGATCCCGGTCGGCGCGACGGTGCTCGTGGCCCTCGATCCGGAGCTGCTGCGCCGCGGGATCTCGGTGATCGTGCTGCTGCTGGTGGCGATCATGGCGGTCGGCGGACTGCCGCCGCTGCGCCGGACCCGGCCGCGCGACGTCTCGACCGCCGCGCTCGCCGGGGTGATGGGCGGGGCGACCGGGATCGGCGGGCCGCCGCTGATCCTGTACTTCCTGGCGACCGGCGATCCGGCCAAGCAGGTGCGCGGCGACCTGTTCGGCTATTTCCTGGTCACCTCCCTGGTCGGGCTGGCGACCTTCTTCGCCTATGGTCTGTTCACCCTGAAGACCGTCACCCTGGGCCTGGCGCTGAGCGTGCCCTACATGCTCGGGATGCAACTCGGGTCGAAGCTGTTCCCGCTGGCCAGCGAGAAGACCTTCCGCCGCATCGCCCTAGTGATCCTGGCCTGCGTCGGGGCGGGGACGTTGATGAAATAGATCGGCCCGGATCGCCGCCGGGCACGGAGAGGGCGGACACAACGACGAACGCCGCGACCCTCTCGGATCGCGGCGCCCGTTTGTCCGTGCCTGTATTCCGTTCCCCGGAGGAGGTCCGGGGGAGAGGCTTACGCCTCGGCGCTGCTCTCGGCGGCCTTGGCGGCGGCCTTCTCGGCTTCCTTGGCGGCCTGGGCGGCCTTGTTCGCGGCCTTGGCCTCGGCGGCCTGGGCGCGCTCGGCGGCGGCCAGCTTGCCGGCGACGCCGGTGGTCTTCTCGGCGATACGGGCCGACTTACCGGTGCGGCCGCGCAGGTAGTACAGCTTGGCGCGGCGGACCTTGCCGCGGCGCATCACCTCGATGCCGGCGATCCGCGGCGAGTACAGCGGGAACACGCGCTCCACGCCCTCGCCGTAGGAGATCTTGCGCACGGTGAAGGACGAGTTCAGGCCGTCGTTGTTGCGGCCGATGCACACGCCCTCGAAGGCCTGGATGCGCTCGCGCGAGCCTTCGACCACCTTCACGTCGACGCGCAACGTGTCGCCCGGCGCGAACTCGGGAATCTCGCGGTCCGCGCTCAGCTTCTCGACCTGCTCCTTGTTGAGCTGCTCGATGATGTTCATGGCTTCGTCTCCGTCTCGTGGCCGGTTGGTACTCGCCCCGGCGGTTGGTCCCGTCTCTGGCCGCCCGGTCTCACCGACGCTCGGCCCGTTCCTTGTCCTCCAGGTAGCGCGCCCAGAGATCCGGTCGCCGCTCCCGCGTGATGTTCTCGGCCTCCCGGCGGCGCCAGTCCCGTACCCGGGCGTGATGGCCGCTGGTCAGCACCTCGGGGACGGCCATGCCGCTCCACTCCCGAGGCTGGGTATAGAGGGGATACTCCAGCAGCCCCTCTTCGAAACTCTCCTCGGTCAATCCGTCGGCCGCGCCCATGACCCCGGGCAGCAGGCGGATCGCCGCATCCATCATCGCCAGCGCCGCCGGCTCGCCGCCGGACAGCACGAAGTCCCCGAGGCTGAGTTCCTCGAGACCGCGGGCGGCGATCACCCGCTCGTCGAGGCCCTCGTAGCGCCCGCAGAGGAAGACCGCACCCGGTCCATCCGCCAACGTCTTTGCCCGCGCCTGATCGAAGCGCCGTCCGCGCGGGCTGAGGTAGATCCGCGGACCCGGTCTGTCCTCCACCGCCGCCAGTGCCGCATCCACGACATCGGGGCGCATGACCATACCGGTTCCCCCGCCGAACGGGGTGTCGTCCACGGAGCGGTGCTTATCGCGCGCGAAGTCCCGTATGTCCAGCGTTTTCAGGCTCCACACGCCGGATTTCAGGGCCTTCCCCGCGAGCGACAGACCGAGCGGTCCCGGAAACATTTCCGGGAACAGCGTCAGGACGGTGGCCTGCCAGCCCGCCGTCTGCTCGTCGCTCCGCTCGTCCACACCGAATTCCTTCTTTCGGCCCTATTCCAGGGCGCCGTCCGGCGGATCGACGACCATCCGGCGCACCTCGAGATCGACCGTCGGCACGACCTGCTCGGTGAAGGGCAGCATCCGCGCCTTGCCGTCGGCCCCGCGAAACTCCAGCACGTCGCCGGCGCCGAAGTCGTAGAGCGCGGTGACGGTGCCCAGCGGGCTGCCGTCGGTCGCGACCACGTCCATGCCGATCAGGTCGGCATGGTAGAAGCTGCCGTCATCGGGGTCGGGCAGGGCCGTGCGCTCCACGTACAGCCGCTCGCCCTTCAGGGCCTCGGCCGCGTCGCGGTCGCCGACCCCGTCCACGGCGACGATCACCTGTCCCTTGGCGGCACCGGTGACCCGCAGGGTGAAGCGCCGGTTGCCGGTCTCGTCCTCGACGGGGCCGTAGGCGGCGACATCCTCCGGCACCTCGGTGAAGGGCTTAACCTTCACCAGGCCCCGGACCCCGTGCGGGCCGGTGATCGCTCCGACACAGACGCGTGCGCTCATGGCACCGGTCCCCGCGCGGCGCTCGGGCCTCAGGCCCCGGCCGACTCCGCGGCCGACTCTTCGGCCGGCGCCTCGGCGGCTTCGGCAGCGGCGGCGGCCGCGGCTTCGGCAGCCTCGGCGGCCTTCGCGGCTTCCTCGGCCTCGCGCTCGGCGCGCTTCTTGCCCGGCGCGGACTTCTTGGTCTGCTCGTTCCACTGGAACGGATCCATCACGCCGGCCTTGCCGAGCATCTTGTGGACCCGGTCGGTCGGACGGGCGCCGACGGACAGCCAGTGCTTGATGCGGTCCTCTTTCACCACCAGGCGATGCTCGTGGTCCTGCGGCAGCATCGGGTTGTAGGTGCCGACCTTCTCGACGAAGCGGCCGTCGCGCGGCGACGTCGCCTCGGCAACGACGATGCGGTAGAACGGGCGCTTCTTGGCGCCGCCGCGCGCCAGGCGAATGCGAAGTGACATAGTCGTTCCTTTCTCAGTGTATTTCGTATTTTTTCAATGCGTTAATGCGGTATCGGCAGGCTCACTCGAGGCTCATTTGCGCTTGCCGGGAAATCCGGGAGGCAGGCCGCCCGGCCCGCCCAGCCCCGGGAGCTTCAGGCCGCCGGGACCGCCGAGCCCCGGCATGCCGCCACCCGAGGGCATCTGCGGCATCTGCGACGGGTCCGGCATGCCGCCGGGTCCGCCTCCGCCCATCAGGCCCTTCATCATGCCCTTGCCGCCGACCTTGCCGACCTTCTTCATCATCTTGGCCATTTCCATATGGCTCTTGAGAAGGCGGTTGATGTCCTGGACCTCGGTCCCCGAGCCGGCGGCGACGCGGCGCTTGCGCGAGGCGTTCATCACCCGCGGGTTGGCCCGCTCCGCCTTGGTCATCGAGGAGATGATGGCTTCCTGACGCTTCAGCTGGCCGTCGTCGATGTTGGCCCCGGCCAGCTGCTTCTGCAGCTTGCCCACCCCGGGCAGCAGGCCGAGGACGCCGCCGAGCCCGCCGAGGTTGCGCAACTGCTTGAGCTGGGTCGCCATGTCGTCGAGCGTGAAGGTGCCCTTCATCATCCGCTCGGCCATCTTCTCGGCCTCGTCGGCCTCGATGGTCTGGGCGGCCTTCTCGACCAGGCTGACCACGTCGCCCATGCCGAGGATGCGGCCGGCGATGCGCTCGGGGTGGAAGTCTTCCAGGTCCTCGACCTTCTCGCCGACGCCGAGCGCCTTGATCGGCTTGCCGGTGATGCCGCGCATGGACAGCGCCGCGCCGCCTCGGCTGTCGCCGTCGACCCGGGTCAGGACGATGCCGGTGATGCCGACACGCTCGTCGAAATTGGTGGCGGTGTTCACCGCATCCTGGCCGGTCAGCGCGTCGGCGACCAGCAGGACCTCGTGCGGGTTGACCGCGTCCTTGACCGCCCGCGCCTCGGCCATCAGGCCCTCGTCGATCGACACCCGGCCGGCGGTGTCCAGCATGACCACGTCGTAGCCCTGCAGGCGGCCGGCGGTCATCGCGCGCTTGGCGATGGTCAGCGCGGTCTCGCCCTGGACGATCGGCAACGTGTCGACGCCGACCTGCTCGCCCAGGGTGCGCAGCTGCTCGCGCGCCGCCGGGCGGGTGACGTCGAGCGACGCCATGAGAACCTTCTTGCGGTCGCGCTCGGCCAGGCGCCTGGCCAGCTTGGCGGTGGTGGTGGTCTTGCCGCCGCCCTGCAGGCCGACCATCAGGATCGGCACCGGCGCGGCCGCGTTCAGGCTGACCGCCTGACTGTCGGAGCCGAGCGTGGCGACCAACTCGTCATGGACGATCTTGACGACCATCTGGCCCGGAGTGACCGACTTGATCACCTCCTGGCCGACGGCGCGCTCGCGCACCCGGTCGATGAAGGACTTGACGACCGGCAGGGCGACATCGGCCTCCAGCAGCGCCACGCGCACTTCGCGCATGGCGGCGGACACGTCGCTCTCGCTCAGCGCGCCGCGCTTCTTCAGCCGGTCGAAGACCGACCCCAGACGCTCGCTCAATCCTTCGAACACGCGATCACCCGTGGTGCTGTGTTGCGAATCCATCGCCCCGAATGCCGATCGCCCAAACGGAAACGCGCCCGTGCTCGAACCCTCGAGGACGGACGGAACCCGCTAAGGTCTCGGCGGCCGAAGCTGTGCCAAGAAGCGCGCTGTATACGCGGGCCGCGCCGATGGGTCAAGCGCGGGCAGTCCAAAGGCGGGCAGTCCAGGGACGGGCGGTCAAGGGCGGGCGACCCCCGCGTCCACGGCATGACCGCTGCGCTTGCGTCGCATGGCGGTAGGGCTTTCGAAGCGGCGTGCCCGGAGCGATATTATCGTCCCGTGACCTCGGGGAGCCCGGCGACTGTGTCCGGCGATAACCGGGTCGCGCCGCGCTGCACGCGCGACCGGGCCGGGAGGCCCTTTCCCCAATGTCGTTCTTCAATGTCCGCACCGCCCTCTTCGCGGTCCTCGCGGTCGCCCTGTATTCCGCCGCCGCCCTCGCCGCCGGCAATGCCGCGCGCGGGATCGAGCCGGCGACCGATGCCGGTTCCTGCGCCCAGCTCGTCGCCGATACCCGCGAGATGCTCGAGGAGACGGAGCTGTCCTCGGCCACCGACCAGGCCGTCGAGAGCCTCATCACCGAAGCCGTCGCCCAGTGCGACGCCGGTCAGTTCGGCGAGGCCACGGACAGCGTGGTCCAGGCCCGCGCCCTGATCACCCAGGAATAGTCGCGGGGACCGGTCGGTCAGGCCGGCACGATGGAGGGACGGGCGTTGAGGGCGTCCTTGTCGAACCCGGCGAGGCGCTTATAGGCGGCGGCCGTCCCTTCGCGTTCCTCGGGGGTCAGCACGTCTTCGATGGTCGCGAAGCCCTGCGGCGCGCGCTCCTCGACCATCTGCATCACCTGTTCCGGGCCGTTGCCGCGGTTGGCGGTGACGATCTTCGCCGTGGCGGGCCGGCGCTCGGCCTCGTAGGCCGCCAGCGCGTCGGGCGTGAGACCGTGCGCCAGCAGCTCGCGGGTCAGCACCCGGGCATCGAGGATGCCCTGGCTCGCCCCGTTGGAGCCGATCGGATACATCGGATGGGCGGCGTCCCCGAGCAGGGTCATGCGCCCGAACGTCCAGGCCTGCAGCGGGTCGCGGTCGACCATCGGATACTCGTAGACCCGGTCGGCCGCCCGGATCAGCGCCGGCACGTCGAGCCAGTCGAAGCGCCAGTCCTCAAACGGCGGCAGGTAGTCCGCGCGGACGCCTTGGCGGTTCCAGTCTTCCCGCCGCCAGGCGTGGTCCGTCGCGAACTTGCGCTCGGCGATGAAGTTGATGGTCTGGCGGCCATCCGCGTGATCGCGGATCGGATAGCAGACGAATTTCTGAAACTCGTGACCGGCCATGACCATCGTGCGGCCGCCCAGGAACGGCTCGGCCTCGGCGGTACCGCGCCACAGGACGGCGCCGTTCCAGATCGGCGGACCCTCGTCCGCGTAGAGCCTGGCGCGGGCCGTGGAGTGGATGCCGTCGGCGGCGATCAGCAGGTCGCCGACGACCTCGGCGACCGGCGCGCCCCGACGGTCGGCGAAGCGGGCGGCGACGCCGTCCCCCCGCTCTTCCCAACCGGTCAGGGCGTGGCCGGTGGCGATCGCCTCGGGGCCGAGCCTCTCGACCACGGTACGGGTCAGCAGCATCTGCAGCTCGCCGCGATGGATCGAGATCTGCGGCCAGGCATATCCGGCTTCTCGACCACGGGGTTCCGACCAGATCTCCTGCCCGCGCCGGCTGTAGTAGGACAGCCTGGCGGTCGGGATGCCGAGGGACAGCAGCGCATCCAGCAGGCCGAGTTCGGTCAGCTCGCGCACCGCGTGGGGCAGCACGTTGATACCGACGCCGAGCGGCGCCAGCCTGTCGACGGCCTCGAACACCCGGCACGGCAGACCCGCCTGGTGCAGGCTGAGCGCCATGGTCAGCCCGGCGATCCCGCCGCCGGCGATCAGCACCGTCATGCCGTCCTCTCCTTGTCGTTGGTTTTGGCGCGATGATAAGGAAGGCGCCCCATGGCCGCCAAGCAAACCGTGACCGGCCGCGGGTGTGGGAGCGGGAGCCAGACTCCATGAGCACGAGACGCAGCGAGACCGTGACGACGCCGTTCGGTCGCGTCGAGCTTCACCGCTGGGGCGACGGCGGCCGGCCGATCGTTCTCCTTCACGCCGCCGCCACCGGGCCGCGCGCCTTCGGCGGGCTGGCGGAGCGGCTGGCCGGTGCCGGCTGGTCCTGCGTCGCGCCGGCGCTGCACGGCTACGGCGGGAGCCGGGTTGAGGGGGCGGCGACCGCGGTGGAAGGCCATGTGACCGTCGCCCGCTGGACCGTGGAGACGACCGGCGCGCGCGTTCTGTTCGGCCATTCCATGGGCGGGCTGGCGGCCCTGCTCGCCGCGGCGCGCCTCGACCTGGATCGCCTGGCGCTGTTCGAACCGATCCTGTTCGACGCCCTCGACCGGATCGCCGATGCCGCGCTGATCGCGGCCGAAGCGGCCATGGTCGCGGCGATGAGGCAGGCACTGGCGGCCGGGCGGGACGAGGAGGCGATCAGCGGTTTCGTCGAGGTCTGGAACGACGTGGCCTGGGCGGACCTGCCCGAGGCCATGCGAGCCCGCCTGACCGATCAGGCCCCGGTCGTCGTCGCCGATACCCAGGCGACGGGAAGCGTGACGCTCGGTGCCGGCGTGTGGGACGCGGCGCCGCAGACGGTACTGATTCGCGGCGATCGTTCGCCGGAGATCGCATCGCGGATGGTCGCCGGCGCGGCCGCCAAACTGAACGCCAGGCTGGCCGACAGCCAGGTCGTCGTCCTGCCCGGTTTGGGCCACATGGCGCCGCTCACCACCGCCGGTCCGGTGGCCGATGCCCTCGCGGGGGTTTTGGCGGCGCCCTCTTAACCTACGGGTAACGCACAACTATATCCGAAAGTCAGCCACCGTCACCGCAACCGGCGAAAGGATCTTCCATGCCCGGAGGCTGCGCCATTTACATTGGCCAACAGCAGCTTCGCCAGCGCCACAACCCGTTCGGCAAGGACGTCGCGAACCGGAACCTCTACCGGGCCCTCATCGAACATGGCCCCTGGGACGATCAGCTCTTCCTGGTCCACAACCGGATCGATGCGGACGAGCTCGGCGCCAACCTGTTCGACGGCAAGGCCCCGCCGAAACCACTGTCCTCCACCTCGGTTCTGAACCATGGAGCAATCGCCGAGCGGGGTACCTTCCTGCGCGGACAGGCGAGCATCGGCGAGCTGTCCTGGCTCAGGCGGGCCGAGAAGGGCGAGCGCGACTACAGTTTCGTGGGGCTGATCCACTCGCTGGCGCCCCAGGCGATGCGGGCCTATACGGCCGACGTGCTCACCACGCCGATCGAGCCCTGGGACGCGCTGATCTGCACCTCGCCGGCGGTCGAGCGCCATCTCAGGGCGCTGCTGAACGAGCAGGCCGACTTCGTGGCGTCGCGCTTCGCGCCCGCCGACGCGCGCCGGGCGCCGCCCCTGCCGCATCTGCCGGTGATCCCGCTCGGCGTCGACACCGACCGTTTCGTCGAGCGCGGCGACCCCGCCCGCCGCGGCCCGGCGCGTCAGGCGCTCGACATTGATGACGGCACGCTCACCCTGCTCTGGGTCGGGCGGCTGTCGTTCTTCGAGAAAGCCTATCCCCAGGGAATGTTCGCCGCCGCCGAGGCGGCCGCCCGGCGGCTCGGCCGGCCGGTGCGCTTCCTCCTTGCCGGCTGGTTCCCGGCGGAGCAGCGGGATCGGGCCTTCTGGTCCGAGGCCGCCGCGCTCTACGCCCCGTCGGTCGACGTTCGATACCTGGACGGCAACGACCCGCGGATCATGGACCTCGTCTGGGCGGCGGCCGATGTCTTCGTCTCGATGGTCGACAACACCCAGGAGACCTTCGGCATCACGCCGGTCGAGGCGATGGCGTCGGGTCTTCCGGTGGTGGTCAGCGACTGGGACGGCTATCGGTTCACCGTCGAGGATGGTGTCACCGGCTTCCGGGTGCCGACGATGCTCGCCCCGGCCGGCGCCGGCGAACTGATCGCCCGGCGCCATGCCCTGGGTATGGACAGCTACCAGTACTACGGCGCCCAGGTTGCCTCGCACGTGGCGGTCAACGTCCGGGTGGCGGCCGACGCGCTCGTCGCGCTGGCCGAGAACCCGGAGCGCGCCGCGCAGATGCGGGACACCGCCCGTGCCCGCGCCCGCGCCCGTTTCGACTGGTCGGTGGTGATTCCCCAGTATGTCGCGCTGTTCGACGAACTGGCGGCGCTCCGGGGCACCGCCCGCTCCCACGAGCAGGGGCCGGCGCCGCGCGAGAACCCGGCGCGCAACGACCCCTATGCCGCGTTCGCCGGTTTCGCCACCGATGTCATCGGCGATGACACCCGCCTGCGTCCTGCCGCGGCCGGCGGCGACCCAAAGGCGCACCACGACGTGACGCTGAACGGCATCACCGCGGTCTGGCGGCTGTCGCCGGATCGGAGTGCCGAGATCCTGGCGGTGCTGACCGAACGGGGCGAGATGACGGCGGGCGAACTCGCCGCCCGCCTGGGCGAGGCCGACGGGAGCGCGCTCATGCGGCACCTGGTGTGGATGTGCAAGGTCGGCTTGATCGATTGGATTCCGGCGGACATGGTGGCGATCGACAGTCCCGGCGCCGGAGCCCGAGATGGCCAATGACTTCAACAGCAACGCACTGGCGAAGGTGCGGGAGATCCTCGACACCGAACCCGACGAGGTCGAGGCCCTGCGCCGGATGCTCCGGATCCTGGCGTTCCACCGCTCGACCCTGATCGCCAACACCCTGTACCGCAACGGCGGCGGTCGGGTCCGGCGCGGCCCGTTTGCCGGGCTGCGGCTTCCGCCGGCGGCGACCGAGGGCTGCCTGGCGCCGAAGCTGCTGGGCGCCTACGAAGCGGACCTGCACCCGGTGATCGAGCGCATCGCCTATCGGGGCTACCGGAAGATCGTGAACATCGGCTGTGCCGAGGGGTACTACGCGGTCGGTCTGGCGTTGCGGCTGCCGGAGGCGATGGTGTTCGCCTACGACATCGATGCCGGAGCGCGGGCCGCCACGCAGGACCTCGCCACGGCCCATGGGGTCGCCGACCGCGTGATCGTCGGCGCCGAGTTCACGGTCGCCGACTTCGCCGACCTGGATCCGGCCGAGACGTTCGTGTTCTGCGACATCGAGGGGGCGGAGATCGATCTTCTGACCCTCGGGCGGGCACCGTCCCTGCGCCACCTCGACATCCTGGTCGAACTGCACAACCTGCCGGAAACGCCGGCCTACCGCGAGATGCTGGCGCCTTTCCGCGACACCCACGGACTCGAGCTGATCGAGGTCGGGGCGCGGGATATCGCCGACTTCCCGGAGCTGCGACCTTTCGAGCATCTCGACCAGTTGCTCGCGCTGTGGGAGCACCGGCGCGGCCCCAATCCCTGGGTGCTGATGCTGGCGCGGGAGCGGACGGCTTCGCCTACATGAACGCCTGGTCCTCGAACGCCGGCCCCTCGGTCGGCCCATGGGCCAGCGCCTCGGCGACGATCTTCAGCCCGGTGGCGGTATCCTCGAAGCTGGACGGACGTCCAAGGGCGAGGCGGATGCGTCCGCGGCCGGCTCCCGCGACCGTGGCGAACACCTCGCCGGCCGTGGTGACCACGCCGCGGTTCAGCAGGGCAGCCGCAGGATCGCTGCCGTCCCAGGTGTCCGGAACCCGCAGCCAGGCATGGGGGCTCGCCTCGGCGTGGATCGAGACCAGCGGTCCGAGCCGCCGGCGGGCCTCGGCCGCCCGGGCGGTCTGAGCGCGGCGCTTGCCGGCGGCCAGTCGGTCCGCCGTGCCGTCGGCCAGCCACCGGGTCACCACCTCGACGGTCAGAGGGGCGGCCATCCAGATTGTGTCGCGGATCGCCGCCCGGCCGCGGGCGCGCAGCTGCGTCGGCATGTGCAGCGCCCCGACCCGCAGGCCGGGGGACAGGTGCTTGGACGCGCTGGTCAGATAGATCACCCGGTCCGGCGCCAGGGCGGCGATCGGCGGCGGCACGTCCGGATCGGCGTAGGCGCGGTACAGGTCGTCCTCCACCACCGGCAGGCCGTGGCGCTCGACGATCCGGGCGATCTCCCGCCGCCGTGTCTCGCCGAAGGTCAGCGAGGTGGGATTGTGCACCGTCGGGATGACGAACAGCGCCTTGGGCCGGTGGTGGCGGATCGCCGCGTCCAGCGCATCGGGCGCCAGGCCGTCGCCGTCCCAGTCCACGCCCACCGTGCGCAGCCGCAGCGTCGACGCCACGCTGATGAAGCCCGGATGGGTCAGGCTGTCGCACAGGACGACGTCGCCCGGTTCGGTCAGCGACTGCAGGGCCGAGGAGATGGCGTGCTGGGCGCCGGCGGTGATGAGGGTGGTCTCCGCCGTTGCCTGCACGCCGAGGCCGGCGATCCATTCGGCGACGATGCCGCGATGCGCGCGGCGCCCGCCGTTGACGTCGTAGTCGGCGAGGCGCAGGTCGCGGGAATCGGCGAGGATCTCGGCCAGAGTGGCCTTCAGTGCCGCCTCCGACTCCGCCATCTCGGTCGGGAAGTTCAGGCCCATGTCGACCGGCGCCGGCTCGCTCTCGGCGTTGCGGCCCCAGCCGTGGGTACGGGGATCGCGCACGAAGGTGCCGCGGCCGATCTCGCCGTCGACCAGACCGCGCGCGGTCACTTCTTTGTAGGCGCGGGTGACCGTCCCCACGGTGACCCCCAGGCGCCAGGCCAGATCGCGGTGGGTCGGCAGGCGCGTTCCGACGGCGAGGCGGCCGGCCTGGATGTCGTCGGCGATCGCCTCGGCGATGGCGCGGTAGCGCGGTCCGGTGCGTCGGGCGATGTCCGGCAGCCAATGTGTCATGGTGACAATGTTCCGCTTGAACCGAATGTATCGAAACAATATTCCAGACAATCAGGAAGACAATCGAAACATTGTCTCCGTGACAGGCCCCGCCCGTTGGAGCCGCCCGCCCCGAAGGAACAAGACATGCCGCCCAGTGCCGCCCTCGACCGTCTGAACGCCGCCGCCGACATCGTCTATTCGGTGATGGGGCCGACGCCGCAATATGCCTGGCCGCTGCTTGGCGCGCGGGTCGGCGCGGAGGTCTGGGTAAAGCACGAGAACCACACCCCGGCCGGCGCCTTCAAGATCCGCGGCGGCTCGGTCTATGTCGATCACCTGCGCCGCACGCAGCCGGAGGTGACCGGCGTGATCGCCGCCACCCGCGGCAATCACGGTCAGTCCGTCGCTATTGCTGCCCGGCGGGCCGGGTTGAGCGCGACCATCGTCGTGCCGGAAGGCAACTCGGTGGAGAAGAACGCGGCCATGCGGGCCTGGGGCGGCGAGCTGCTGGTCCACGGCCGCGACTTCCAGGAATCCTTCGAGCACGCGCAGGCGCTGGCCCAGGCGCGGGACCTGCACATGTTCGGCAGTTTCCACGACCTGCTGGTCGATGGCGTGGCCACCTATGCCATGGAATTCTTCAAGGCGGCGCCGGATCTGGAGGCCGTGTTCGTGCCCATCGGCCTCGGCTCCGGCATCTGCGCGGTGATGGCGGCGCGCGACGCGCTCGGCCTGACGACGCAGGTCTGGGGCGTGGTGTCGGAGAGCGCTCCGGCCTATGCGCTGAGCTTCGCCGCCGGCCACCCGGTGTCGACGAACGCGACCGCCGCGCGGCCGACCATCGCCGACGGCGTCGACTGCCGCGTACCCAATGCCGACGCGTTCGAGCGGATCAGGACCGGCGCGGCCGGAATCATTAAAGTCTCGGACGACGAGATCAAGGCGGCGATGCGCGCCTACTACACCGATACCCACAACATCGCCGAGGGCGCGGGCGCCGTCCCGCTGGCGGGCCTGATGCAGACCCGAGATCGATGGCAGGGGCGCAAGGTTGGCGTCGTACTGTCCGGTGGTAATGTGGACATGGACGTCTATCGTGAGGTCCTGACGGCAAGCGACGCGAAAGGTGCATCATGACCGAGGAGCTGTTCCGCGAGGACTCCTACCTCACCTCCTGCGAGGCCACGGTGACCGCCGTCGGCGAAGAGGGCATCGTCCTGGACCGCACGGTGTTCTATCCGACCGGCGGCGGCCAGCCCGGCGACACCGGCACGCTGACCACGGCGGACGGTCGCAGCGTGACGGTCGCCGACACCCGCAAGGGCAAGGCGCTGGACGGCATCGTCCACGTCCCGGCGGAAGGCGCGCCGACGCTGGCGGTGGGCGACGCGGTGACCGCCGCCATCGACTGGGATCGGCGCCACCGTCTGATGCGGATGCACACGGCGATGCACGTGCTGTGTTCGCTCGTCGACGGCGGGGTGACCGGCGGCCAGGTTGGCGATCCCAAGAGCCGTCTCGACTTCAACCTCGAACCGGAGAACGTGCCGGAGAAGGACGCGCTGTCCGAGAAGCTCAACGCCGTCGTCGCCGGCGATCACCAGATCGCCATCGGCTGGATCACCGAGGCCGAACTCGAGGCCAACCCCGACCTGGTGCGGACGATGTCGGTGAAACCGCCGATGGGGGCCGGCAAGGTGCGGATGATCCGCATCGGCGACACGGTCGACTATCAGCCCTGCGGCGGGACGCATGTGCGTTCCACCGGCGAGATCGGCCGGCTGGAGGTCACCAAGATCGAGAACAAGGGCAAGCAGAACCGCCGGATCAACATCGCCCTCGCCGACTGAGAACCGTCGCACGCGAGGCCGCCGCAACGCGCCGCACGGCGCGAACGGGAGAGGTGCATCATGTCCCTGACCTTCGAGACCGTCGACGTGTTCACCGACACCCGTTTCGGCGGCAACCCCCTTGCCGTGGTGTTCGGTGCCGAGGGCCTGGCGACGGAGCGGTTGCAGGCGATCGCCCGGGAGTTCAATTACTCGGAAACGACCTTCGTCCTGCCACCGGAGGATCCGGCCAACACCGCGCGGGTCCGGATCTTCTCGACCAAGCGGGAGATGCCGTTCGCCGGACACCCGAACGTGGGAACCGCGGCGGTGGTCGGCTGGCGCGGGGAGCTGTTCGGCCGGACCCTGGATGATGTGTTGCGTTTCGAGGAACTGGCGGGGGTCGTTCCGATGGCCCTGCGGCGCGAGGATGGCCGGGTCGTGTCGGCGACCCTGACCGCGCCGGAGCCGTTCTCCGTGACGTGTGAGGTTCCGGTCGGTGAGATCGCGGCCTGCCTCGGCCTGCCGGTGGAGGCGGTGCTCGTCACCCGCCACACGCCGGTGGTCGGCTCGGTCGGCCTGCCCTTCATCCTGGCCGAACTGCGCGACGCGTCGGCGGTCCGCGAGGCATCGCCGGTCCGCGAACGTTTCGCCGATCAGCCGGCGGTGGCGGCGGTCGGTGCGATCCTCTGCTACGCAGACTGCACCGGGAGCGACGCCGGGGACGAGGCCGACATCCGCGCGCGCATGTTCGCGCCGATCCGCAATGTGGCCGAGGATCCGGCCACGGGCAGCGCGTGCGGGGCGCTCATGGGCCTGCTCGGCACCCTGGAACCCGGGGCGGGCACCCTCGGTAAACGCATTGCCCAGGGGGTGGAGATGGGCCGCCCGTCGCTGATCCAGGGATCGGTGGACCATGCGGGCGGCAACAGCCTGGCGGTGCGCATCGGCGGCGGGTCGGTCGCGGTGATGCGTGGCGAGATCGAGATCTGAGGAGCGTGAGATGACCCTGACCTACGAGACCGTCGACGTGTTCACCGACACTGCCTTCGGCGGCAATCCACTGGCCGTGGTGTTCGGCGCAGAGGACCTGTCGAGCGATCGGATGCAGGCGATCGCCGTCGAGTTCGGCTACTCGGAGACGACCTTCGTCCTGCCGCCGAAGGATCCGGCCAACACCGCGCAGGTCCGCATCTTCACCCCGACCCGAGAAGTGCCCTTCGCCGGCCATCCCAACGTGGGTACGGCGACGGTGCTCGCCTGGCGGGGGACCGCGTTCGGCCGGCCAGTGGGCGACGCGGTGCGCTTCGAGGAGGGCGCCGGCCTGGTCCCGGTCTCGATCCTGAGCGAGGGCGGTCTGCCCGTCGGCGCCCAACTCACCGCGCCGCAGCCGTTCCGGCGCGGGGAGGCGGTGCCGGTCGCCGATGTCGCCGCCTGCCTCGGGCTGGATGAAGCGGCGATCCGCGCCGACCGTCATCCTCCGGTCGGCGGCTCGGTCGGGCTCGAGTTCATTCTGGTCGAGCTGACCGATCGCGCGGCGCTGGCGGCGGCGCGTCCGATCAGGGCGGAGTTCGAGGCCCGACTCGCCGACCGCCCGGTCTTCGACATCCACTGTTACGTCCGGGCGGAACCAGGCGACACGGTCGACATCCGGGCCCGGATGTTCGCACCGCTGGACGATATCGACGAGGATCCGGCGACCGGCAGCGCCAATGGTGCCCTGCTCGGGCTGCTGGCGGATCTCGACGGGCCGGCGGACGGGCCGCTCGCCTACCGCATCGCCCAGGGCGTGGAGATGGGGCGGCCGTCGCTGGTGCTGGGCGAGGTCGACCGGTCCGGGGGTCAGACCGGGGCGGTGCGGATCGGCGGCAGCTGCGTGGCGATGATGCGGGGCGAGATCGTCGCGCCGTGACGCTGCTCGTCGTCATCGCGCCGGCGGCCTCGCCCGGAGATCGCGCCGCCTTCGCCGGCCTGGTCCGCGAATACGTGGACTGGCTGGCGATCGATCTCGGCTATCAGGGGCTGGAGGCGGAACTGGCGGCGCTCGATCGGGTCTACGCCGCGCCCGGCACGATCCTGCTGGCGCGGTCGGCGCCGGGGGATGTCCTCGGCGGCATAGCGGTCAAGCCTCTGCCGGATCTCGGAACCGGGATCTGCGAGATGAAGCGGCTCTACGTCCGTCCGGCCGGGCGTGGGCTGGGCCTCGGTCGGCGGCTTGCGGAGGCGGCGATGGACGCGGCCCGGCAGGCCGGGTTCGTCGCCATGGTCCTGGACACCATCCCCGGCCGCATGGGCGACGCGGTGGCGCTGTACGGCCGGCTCGGGTTCACGCCGCGCGCGGCGTATTACGACACCCCGGTCGCCGAGACCCTGTTCCTGGAGCGCCCGCTCTGATCCCTGCCGGCTTTGACGCCTGGGGCCTCAGGCGCGCGGCCAGACCGGATGGTGGTCGTCGATGACGTAGGCATGGGCGTGGCGTAGCGGCCCGTGGCGGTGGGGGTGCACATGCGGCTCGGGCCCCTCCCAGCCCTCGTGATGGTGCTGGTGATGGGCGTCATGGACGTGCTCGTGGGTGTGTTCGTGCTCCGGGTGGTCGTGCTCGAGGACCGTGGCGTCGTCCCTCGGCCAGAGCAGGGCCGCCGCCACGGTGCCGACGGCGGCGACGGCGGCGAGCGCCAGGAAGGCGATCCAGACCGCGTCGAGCCGGCCGAGGACGCCGGCCAGCGGGTAGGCGGCAAGCCAGCACAGGTGGCTGAGCGCGAACTGGGCGGCGAACACCGCCGGTCGGGACTCGTCGTCGGAAGAGCGGGCGATGAGGCGGCCGGCCGGCGTCGAGATCAGCGACCCGGCCAGTCCGAGCGCCGTCCAGGTCAGCGCCAGAGTGACCAGGTCGCCGGCGGCCGTGCCGACAAGCAGCGCGCCCGCGACCCCGGCGCCGCCGGCCAGCATCGCCGCGCGATCCGTCACCCGGTCCAGCAGCCACGGCAGGGTCAGTGCGGCCAGCATCGATCCGCCGCCGAGTGCCGCCATCAGCAGGGCCACGTCGCTCTCCCCGCCGCCCAGGCGGACGCGAACCAGGACGATGGTGTTGACGATCGCCATCGCGCCGCCGGCCGAGACCGCCACGTACAGCGCGAGCAGCCCGCGCAGCCTCGGGGTGGCAAGGAAGATCCGCACGCCCTGGGTGGCCCGGTCGGCGAACGGCCGGTCACCGGACGTCTTCGGTGCCGGCAGGCGGCAGGACAGGATCAGCACCGCCGACAGCGCGAAGGTCGCCGCGTTGGCGGCGAACAGCGCGTCGTAGCTGAGGACGGCCAGGGCCAGCGCGGCGAGGCCGGGACTGGCGAGGTTCTCGATGTCGTAGGTCAGGCGCGAGAGCGCCAGCGCCCTGGTGTAGGTCTCGGTGTCCGGCAGAACCTCCGGCACCGTCGCCTGAAACGCCGGCGTGAACCCGGCGGCACAGAACTGAAGCGCCAGGAACAGGGCGTAGACCTGCCAGATCTCGGTGACGAACGGCATGCCGAGGACGATCGCCGCCCGGGCGATGTCCAGCGCCACCAGCAGCCGTCGGCGGTCGAGCCGGCGGGCGGCGGCGCCGATGACCGGCGCCAGCACCACGTAGATCACCATCTTCAGCGCCAGCATGAACCCCAGCACGACGCCGGCGTCGCCGCCCGCCAGATCGTAGGCCAGCAGCGCGAGGGCGACGGTGGTCAGCCCGGTCCCGATCAGACTGGTGGCCTGGGCGGCGAACAGACGGCGGAAGACCGGATGGGCGAGGGGCGTCAGCATGGCGCAAGCACAGCGCCCGTCCGGTGGCGAGTCAAGGCCCGGGGTCCGCATCCGGTGCCCTGGAACCCGCAGACTCCGGCGTCGGAGGCGCTCGGGGTGCCGAGGTCTACGTCGTGGCCAGCGACCGCCAAGCCGGCAGGGTGACGGTCACCCGCGTGCCCTGGCCGATCTCGCTGTCGATCGTCAACTGGCCGCCATGGGCCTGGGCGATCGCCCGGCACAGGGGCAGGCCGAGGCCGGCGCCATGGTGTTCGCGGTGCAGGCGGGTATCGAGCTGGGTGAAGGGTTCCAGCACCCGCTCGATCTGGTCATCGGGGATGCCGATGCCGGTATCCGCGACGAAGAAGGAGACCGAGCGACTTGCGTCCATCCGGGCGCCGATCGTGATCTCCCCGCCTGGGCGCGTGAACTTGACCGCGTTGGTGATCAGGTTGGAGAGCACCTGAAGGATCAGCCGGGCGTCGGCCCGCAGCGGTGGAATGTCCGGGTCGAGATCCACGGTCACGGTCAGCCGCGACGACTCGATCTGCGTCCGGCTCATGTCGACCGCCCGGCGGATCTGGGCGTCGAGGGCGACGGTCGAGTCCGCCGGGATCAGTCCCCCGGCCTCAGCCCGCGAGAGATCCAGCAGGTCGTTGATGAGCTCGAGCAGATGGGTGCCGCTGGTGCGAACGATCTCGGCGTAGCTGCCGTAGCGCTCGTCGCCGAGCGGACCGAACCTCTGGTTCTTGAGAACCTCGGCGAACCCGATGATGGCGTTCAGGGGCGTCCGCAGCTCGTGGCTCATGTTGGCGAGGAACGAGCTCTTCGCCCGGTTCGCGGCCCGTGCCTCGTCGCGCGCGCGCTTGAGTTCCCGGGTCCGTTCCTCCACCCGGTGCTCCAGCTCGATCCGGGCGTCGTCGAGTGCCGCCTCGTAGGCGCTGTGGCGGCGCTGCATGCGGTTGAATGCCTCGATCACCTGGGCGATCTCGTCGGTGCCTGTCCACGTCAGCTCCTCGCGCGGGGCGCCGAGACGGATGCTCTCGATCGCCGACTGCAGGGTCCGCAGCGCCCGGCCGATGACCAGATGAAAGGCGATCTGCGCGGCCACTACGATCGCCACGCTCAGCAGGAGGGCGAAGACGACGAGAACGCCCGCCCGCGACTGCGCCGTCGCGCGGATGCCCGAGTCGGTCATCACCAGCTCCAACCGGCCGGCGGGCTTGACGGTTGATCCGTCCACGTAGTGGATCGGTGTCTCTCCCGTGACCGCCATGCCGTCGGCAGGGGTCTTGAGCCCGAACTCCGCCAGGGTCCGACCGTCGCGGTCGTAGACGAAAACGCCGACGACGTCCGGATCGATCAACGTCGGCGCGATGTGGGTGGCGACCAGCACCTTGTCGCGTTTCCACGCGGGTCTCGCCAGCATGACCGAACTGCTCGCGAGCAACCGGTCGCGCTTGGCTTCGAGGTGCGCCATCGCGGTGTCATAGGCGTCACGCTCGATCAGGAAGAAGCAGACGCCGACGATGACCAGCACAAGGGGCAGGATGACGGCGAGGAACGCCGTCCGTACCGACGCGAACCGGAACGCCCGCTTCGGTCCGCGGCGCCGGCGGGAGGCTCCTGGATCTCCGTCAGGCGACCGGTCCCCATCGGTCGATGCCGTCCCCATTCCGCCCGGACCGGGGCGGGATCAGTAGTCGAGGAAGCTGCGCAGCTTGCGCGACCGCGACGGGTGCTTCAGCTTGCGCAGCGCCTTGGCCTCGATCTGGCGGATGCGCTCGCGCGTGACGCTGAACTGCTGGCCCACCTCCTCAAGGGTGTGGTCGGTGTTCATGCCGATGCCGAAGCGCATGCGCAGCACGCGTTCCTCGCGCGGCGTCAGGCTGGCCAGCACCCGGGTCGTGGTCTCCCGCAGGTTCGCCTGGATCGCGGCGTCGAGCGGCTGAACCGCGTTCTTGTCCTCGATGAAGTCGCCGAGATGGCTGTCCTCCTCGTCGCCGATCGGCGTCTCGAGGCTGATCGGCTCCTTGGCGATCTTCAGGACCTTGCGCACCTTCTCCAGCGGCATCACCAGCTTCTCGGCCAGTTCCTCCGGGGTCGGCTCGCGGCCGATCTCGTGCAGCATCTGGCGCGAGGTGCGCACCAGCTTGTTGATCGTCTCGATCATGTGCACGGGAATGCGAATGGTGCGGGCCTGGTCGGCGATCGAGCGGGTGATCGCCTGCCGGATCCACCAGGTGGCGTAGGTCGAGAACTTGTAGCCGCGGCGATACTCGAACTTGTCGACCGCCTTCATCAGGCCGATGTTGCCTTCCTGGATCAGGTCGAGGAACTGCAGGCCGCGGTTGGTATATTTCTTCGCGATGGAGATCACTAGGCGCAGGTTGGCCTCGACCATCTCCTTCTTCGCCCGTCCAGCCTCGCGCTCGCCCTTCTGCACGGTCTGGACGATGCGGCGGAACTCGCTGATTGGCAGGCCGGCATCGGCGGAGATCAGGGCCAGATCGGAGCGGTGGTTCTCGATCTGGTCGCCATAGTTCTCGAAGAACCGCGCCCAACGCGCGTCCTTCTTCGCCACGCGCTCGCCCCAGCCCGGCTCCAGCTCGTTGCCGAAATGCTCGGCCATGAAGGACTGCCGCGGCACCTTCACGCTGTCGGCCAGGCGCCAGAGCTGCATGTCGACCTGGGTCATGCGGCGGTTGAGCGAGTAGAGCTGCTCGACCAGCGCCTCGATGCGGCCGTTGTTCAGCCGCACGCTCTCCATCGCCTCGATCAGCTCGCCCTTGAGCTTCTCGTACTTGCGCTCGGTCGTACGGGCGAGTTCCTCGCCGCGGGTGAGCTTTTCGATCCGGCGCTTCTGCATGCGCGCCAGCTTCGCGTAGGTGTCGGCGATCTTGTCGAAGTTCTCCAGCACCTGCGGGATCAGCTGCTGCTCCATCGCCGACAGGGACAGGTTGTTCTCCTCGCCGTCATCGCCGTCGTCGTCGTCATCCTCCGACTCCGCCCCCTCGGCCTTCTCGCCCTTGTCCGCGCCGGATGCGTCGGCGTTCTCACTGTCGTCCGAGTTGGCGGCATTGCTCTGGGTCTCGGCGCCGTAGGTCGCCTCCAGGTCGATGACGTCGCGCAGCAGGATCGCGCCGTCCTTGAGCTGGTCGCGCCAGTGGACCAGGGCGCGGATCGTCAGCGGGCTTTCGCAGATCCCGCCGATCATCATCTCGCGGCCGGCCTCGATGCGCTTGGCGATGGCGATCTCGCCCTCGCGGGACAGCAGCTCGACCGAGCCCATCTCGCGCAGGTACATGCGGACCGGATCGTCGGTGCGGCCGACATCCTCGTCGGAGACGTTGCCGGCGACCGCCCCGTCGCCCTCGCCCTTGTCTTCCTCCTTGTCGCCGTCGTCCTCGTTCTCGACGACGTTGACGCCCATCTCGCTGAGGGCGCTCATGATGTCCTCGATCTGCTCGGAGGACATCTCTTCCTGGGGCAGGGCCGAGTTGACCTCGTCATAGGTCAGGTAGCCGCGCTCCTTGCCCTTCTTGATGAGGTTCTTGACCGCCTGGTTGATGTTGTCCAACAGCGGCCCGTCCGGCGTGGCACCCTCTTCGCGGGTATCCTCGTCCTCGGTCTGCGCCGCCGTTGCTGCCTTCGTCGCCATGAGCCCTCGACCTCATCGTTGTCGCCGGTGTCGACCCCGGCCTCGTTCTCAGTTCGCGTCTTCCAATGTCGACGCCGATAGAATTGCCTGAAGTGTGCTCTGCAGGCTCAGCATCCGCTGCCAGCTCGCATCGCTGAATGTCTGTCCATATTCCTGCTGTGCATCGAACAGCTGTTCTCGTAGCAGAGGGGTGGCGAATCGTCCAAGCAGTTCCGCCAATCCCTGCCGGGCATCGAAATGGCTGGCACCCTTTCGGGCGAAGCCTGCGTGATGCAGCGCCTCGTCGGACAGCAGCCCATCCACGGTTTCCGAATAGCCCAGCGACAACAGGTGGGCGCGCAGGCCGTCCGCGTCAAGACCCGCATCCTCGGCATTGATCTCGAGGATCTGCCGGCGGAGCCGGTCGAGGAAAGGATCGTCGAGCGCCAGGGTGGCCAGCACCTCGCCCAGTTCGTCCAGCAGGCCCGGGTGATGGATGAAGGTGGCAAGGATGACCTGCTGCTGTCGGCGGGGCAGGACGGCGTCCACCCGGGCGCGGGCGGCACGGCTGCCGACAGGCTCCGGCGGTGGCGGCGGTGTCCAGCGTCCGCCGCGCACCCGGTCGCGGGACGGGGCGCCGCGGCCGCGTCCCTGATCCCGTCCGTGCGGCCGGCGCAGGGCCTCGATCCGCGCCTCCATGTCGTCGCGGTAGGTGGTCTGCACCGTCTGATCGGCCACGTCGCGCACCCGGTCGCGCATGCGCTTGAAGAAGGCGGCGCGGCGCTCCGGCGTGTTGATGGGGCTGGCCGCCATCTCGCTCGCCCACAGGAAGTCGGCGAGCCCGGTCGCCGTGGCCATCAGGTCGCGCACCGCCTTTCGGCCGTCGCGCTTGATCAGGTCGTCCGGGTCCTGGCCCTCCGGCAGGGTGACGAAGCGCAGGGAATGGCCGGGCTTCAGCAGCGGCAGGGCGCGGTCGCAGGCGCGGCGCGCGGCCCGCTGGCCGGCGGAGTCGCCATCGAAACACAGGATCGGCTCGGGCACGACGCGCCAGAGTTCGGCGATCTGGTCCTCGGTCAGCGCGGTGCCGAGCGGGGCGACCGCCGGGAACCCGGCCTGGGCCAGGGCGGTCACGTCCATGTAGCCTTCGGCCACCAGCAACTCGCCCGACTTGTGCGCCGGTTCGCGCGCCTGGGCCAGGCCGTACAGCACCCGGCCCTTGTGGAACAGCGGCGTGTCCGGCGAGTTCAGGTATTTCGGCTGACCGTCGCCCAGGACCCGGCCGCCGAAGGCGATGACCTTGCCGCGACGGTCGGCGATCGGGAACAGCACGCGCCCGCGCATGTAGTCGATGGTCTCGCCGGCGCGCTCGCCGTCTTCATAGCGTTTGACCAGCCCGGCCTCGACCAGGACGTCGGCCTCCACGCCCTCGGCCTTCATCGCGCGCTGCAGCGCCTTGCGGTCGTCCGGCGCCCAGCCCAGGCGGAAGGCGTCGATCGTCTCGTCGCTCAGCCCGCGTTCCCGCAGGTAGCGCAGCCCGGCCTCGCCGGACGACGTGTGGAGCTGGCGCTGATACCAGCGGCAGGCGAGATCGACCACCTCCTGCAGGCTGCGCCGACGCTCGGCCCGCTGCTGCTCCTCCGGTGTGGCCTTGGGCACCTCCATGCCGGCGAGGGCGGCGACCTGTTCGACCGCCTCCATGAACGCCAGCCCGTCATTTTCCATCAGGAACTTGAAGACGTCGCCGTGGGCGCCGCAGGCGAAGCAGTGGTAGAAGCCCTTGTCGTCGACGATCGAGAGCGACGGCTTGGTGTCCTTGTGGAACGGGCAGAGGGCGAGAAACTCGCGGCCCTTGCGGTCCAGCTTCAGCTTCCGGCCGATCACGCTGGACACCGTCACGCGGTCGCGCAGCTCGTCGAGGAAGTGCGGAGGCAGGGACATCGGGGCGGCGACTCGGACAGCGGGTGCGCAGGGCCGGGATCATACGCCCGTCGGGCGCCGGAGTCAGGACCCGAGTCAGGACCGGAGTCAGGAGCCGATGGTGTCCGCCGCCGCCGCTCACAGTTCCTTCAGGAACCCGAGGAGCCGTTCGATCACCGCTTCCGGCTGCTCCTGCTGCACCCAGTGCCCGGCCCCCTCGATCAGGTGGGTGCCGCGCCAGTCGGGGCAGACCGCCGGGCTGGACATGGCGTCCAGCGCGCCGGGCATCTGATGTATGCCCCAGTCGCTGGCGCCGGCGATGAAGGTGGCCGGCACGTCGATGGTCCGGCCGCAGAACACCTCCTGCTCCGCCAGGAAGCGGCCGGTGGTGTTGCAGCGGTACCACTGCAGCCCACCCTGGAAGCCGGTGCGGCCATACTCCCCGGCATAGACCGCCAGGTCGGACTCGGGCAGCCAGGCGTTGGCGGCGATCGCCTGTGGCGACGGCATCTCCGGCGCCACCGTCTCGGCCATCGTCGCGTCCAGGTCCATGATGTAGTAGGTCGGCATTTCGGCCAGCGCCTCGGCGGTCCAGCCGGCCAGCGGGTAGGGGCGGTTGCCCGGCCAGTCGGCGCTCTTGTGGTGGTAGTAGGCGCGCAGGAACGCGTGCAGTCCCTGGGCGCAGCCGGTCATGTCGGCATTGGCCGCGCGGGTCGAATAGTACCACTGGTAGTGCTTGCGCGGCCGGTCGAGGGCGGCGAGATCGGCATGCACGTCGCCGGCGGCCGGCCGGGCGGCGAACGGCGTCTTCGGCGGACCGGCGTACGGCGCGCTCATCATCGCGCAGGCGCGGAACACGTCCGGGCGCACCAGGGCGCAGGTCGCGGCGATCGGAGAGCCGAAATCATGGCCGATCACCGCGTCCACATGGCGTCGGCCGAGCGAGGCGATCAGGCCGATCATGTCGCGCACCAGGTTCAGCGGCCGGAACGGCGTCAGGTCGCCGTCGTAGTCCGCGCTCCAGCCGGTGGTCCGGCCGTAGCCGCGCTGGTCGGGCGCCACCACGTGATAGCCGGCGTCCGCCAGCGCCGGCATTACCTTGCGCCAGCTGAAGGCAAGTTCCGGGAACCCGTGCAGCAGCAGCAGGCAGGGCCGGTCCGAAGCGCCGTCCCATCCGGCCTCGAGCAGATGCATCCGCAGGCCGTTGATGCCCTCGACGAAGCGCGACCGCACGCCGGCCGGCAGCACGGCCGGGTCCAGCGGCGCCTGGGCCGGTTGCTCCCGGGAAGCGGTATCTGGCTGGCTCATGCGGTATCTCCCTGCGTGCCGGGTTGTTCATTTGCCGGATCTGTCGTTGGACCGGTATTCTAGGCGCCCCGGGTCCTGCCGCGATACCGCCGCTCTGCCATGATCGCTTCCGTCTCCGCCCTTCTGACCAGTCTCGCCCTGCTTCTCGCCGGCAATGGGCTGCTGACCCTGCTGCTGCCGACCCGGGCGGCGCTGGACGGTATGGCCACGGCGGCCATCGGCCTCGCCATGTCGGGCTATTTCGTCGGCTATGTCGTCGGCTGCCTGCTGACGCCGCATGTCGTCCAGCGGGTCGGCCATATCCGCAGCTTCTCGGCGCTGGCGGCGCTGGCGGCGGCGACGGCGCTGGCCTACGCGCTGGCCGGCGGGCCGGTCGCCTGGTTCCTGCTGCGGGCCCTCTCCGGCGTCGCCATGTCCGGCCTCACGATGATCGTCGAGAGCTGGCTGAACGACCGCGCCACCGACGAGACGCGGGGGCGCATCATCTCGGTCTATCGCGTCGTCGACCTGAGCGCGGTGTCGGTCGGCCAGCTGCTGCTGAGCGCGGCGCCGCCGGCCGGGTTCGAGCTGTTCAGCCTGGCGGCGATTCTCATCGTCCTGGCGCTGGTGCCGACGGCGGTATCGACCGCCCAGGCCCCGGCGCCGATCCAGAATGTGCGGATCCGCCTGCTCTACCTCTGGCAGGTGTCGCCGCTCGGCATGGCCGCGGCCCTGGCGGTCGGGGTCGGCAACGGGGCGTTCTGGTCGCTGGGCGCGGTGTTCGGCCAGCAGACCGGGCTCGACACCCTCGGCATTTCGCTGTTCATGACGGCGGTCGTGGTCGGCGGCGCGGTGATGCAGGTGCCGGTCACCGCCCTCGACCGGATCTTCGACCGTCGCAAGGTGCTGCTCGGCGCCGCGCTCGCGACGGCGGTCGCCAGCATCGGCGCCGCCTTCCTCGCCCCCCTCTCCGTCACCTGGGCGGTGGTCTCGGGATTCGTGCTGGGCGGTCTGTTCCTGCCGATCTACGGTCTGGCCCTGGCCCATGCCAACGACCGGCTGGCGGCCGGCGACTTCGTGGTGATGAGCGCCGGCCTGCTGCTCACCTTCGGCCTGGGCGCCATCGTCGGTCCGCCTCTCGCGTCGTTCCTGATGGAGTGGATCGGACCGCGTGCCCTGTTCCTGCACATCTCGGCGGTCTGGCTGGCGCTGTTTCTGTTCGGCCTGTGGCGGCTGCGCGCCCGCCCGCCGGTGGCGCTGGAGGAGCAGGCCGAGCTGGTGCCGACCCCGCGCGGCGGCACGATCATGTTCGAACTCGACCCGCGCACCGAGGAGAGCGATCCGGGAGAGACGGCCGAGACGCCGGCGGACCGCCGGACCGGAACCTGACGTTCAGCGCCGCCAGGCCAGCAGCGCCCGTTCGGCCCGCCCGATCAGCCAGTTCACCACCAGCCCGATCGCCGACAGGATCGCGACGCCGGCGATCAGCTCGTCCATCGCCATCAGGCTGCCGGCCAGCAGGATGTAGGCGCCGATCCCGTATTCCGCGCCGATCATCTCGGCGGCAACCAGAAGCACGATGGCGATGGCCGCGGAGATCCGGAACCCCGGCAGGATTGCGGGCAACGCGCCTGGGAGGATGATCTTGCGCACGATCGAGAACCAGGAGAGGCCGAAGGATTGCCCCATGCGGATCAGGGTGCGGTCCACGTTGTCGACCCCACCATAGGTGGCGACGACGGTGGGGAAGAACGTGCCGAACAGGATGGTGGCGACCTTCGAGCCCTCGCCGATGCCGAACCAGATGACGAACAGGGGCAGCAGCGCGATCTTCGGCACCGGGAACAGGGCGGCGACGATCGGCGCCAGTCCGGCCCGGGCGAAGGAGAACAGTCCGATGGAGAGGCCGACGGCGATGCCGAGCAGGGTGCCCAGGGTCCAGCCGGCGACCAACCGCTGAAGCGAGGCGCCGAGATGGTCCCAGATCAGTCCGGTGCGTACCAGTTGGGCCAGGGCGGCGTAGACCTCGGACGGCGCCGGCAGCACCAGGGGCGGGATCATCCCCGTGCGACAGCCGGCCTCCCACAACGCGACGAGGCCCGCGAACACGACAGGCCCGATGATTCCGAGCCGTCGCGGCGCGAAACCGCCGCCGCGGAACGGGACCGGGCGCGCCTCGGGCGGGGCGGCGTCCGCGACCCGGTCAGCCATCGACCAGCTCCTTGTCCGCCGCCTCGGCTTCGTCGCGGATCAGCGACCAGAGCCGTCCCTGGTGCGTTTCCAGTTCGGTCATCCGCGCTTCGCGTTCGCCGAGCGGCATGTCGATGTCGACCGCCTCGCGGACCCGTCCGGGCCGGCGCGACAGCACGATCACCCGGTGGCCGAGGCGCACCGCTTCGGCGAGGTTATGGGTGACGTAGACGGCGGAGAACCGCTCGCGTTCCCACAGGTCGACGAGGTCGGCCATCAGCAGTTCCCGCGTCTGGGCGTCGAGCGCCGAGAGCGGCTCGTCCATGAGCAGCACCGAGGGGGAGACGGCGAGCGCGCGGGCGATCGCGACGCGTTGGCGCATGCCGCCGGAGAGCTGGCGCGGCCAGGCCCGCCGGAACTCCGACAGCTTGGTGCGCGCCAGAACGTCGGCGACGATCCGCTCGCTCTCGGCCGCCGTCAGCCCGTGGTCCTCGAGCACCAGACGGATGTTGCCCTCGACGCTGCGCCACGGCAGCAGGGCGAAGTCCTGGAAGATGAAGGTCAGCGGGTTGAGGCTGCCGGCGGGCGGGCTGCCGACCTGAAGGATCTCGCCGCGGTCGGGGCGCTCCAGCCCGCCGATCATGCGCAGCAGGGTGGACTTGCCGCAGCCCGACGGGCCGACGATGCAGACGATCCTGCCCGCCGGGACCTGGAAATCGATGCCGTCGAGAACGGGGAGCGGACCGTAGGCATGGCCGACGCCGCGGATATGCAGGTCCAACGGTCCGCTCCCGGCAACGCTCAGTAGGTCTCGACGTAGCTGGCGTCGACCAGCCCGTCGACAGTGATGTCGCCCTTCACCAGCCCCTCGGCTTTGAACCAGTCGAGCTGGGCGCCGACGTTGGTGACGTTCAGCCTGGTGTCGGCGTTGAGACGCATGGCGCCGTTGCGGATCGACGGGGCGGCCTTCTCGTAGGGCCGGGTGGTGTAGACGTACTTGTGGATCAGCCGGACGATCGCCTCGGCCTCGTCGTCGCCGGCGGTCTTGTCCACCAGGGCGGCGTTGAAGTCGGCGGCACCCCTGGCGAAGGCGGCGAGAAATCGCTCGGTCTGGTCGCGCTTGCCGGCGGCGGTGTCGGCGGAGGTGAACACCGTGGTCACCTGGTAGTCCGGCGCGTAGTCGTTGACCCAGCCGATGATGTGGACGGCTCCGCCGCCGGCCAGCGCTTTGGCGATATGCGGAACGATGGCCCAGGCATCGACCTGCCCCGACTTCAGCGCGCCGATGATGTTCGGCACCTTCTGCAGCGGGGTCAGCTTCAGGTCGGAGATCGCGAACCCTTCCTTCTCGGCTATCCGGGCGGCCATGTAGTGGAAGGAGGAGCCGGCCTGGGTGATGGCGAAGCTGCGGCCCTTGAGCTTGTCCGGCGACGTCACGCCGTCCTTGAACGCGGCATCGGAGACGATGATGGCCGAGCCGTCGATCCCCTTCTCCTCGTGCAGGGCGCCGCCGATCACCTTGATCGCGCCCTTGTCGGCCAGGTTGATCAGGCCGCCGGTGATCGAGGTGATGCCGTAGTCGATGTCGCCCGAGGCGATCGCCACCGCCATCGGCTGGGCCGCCTGGAAGAACTCGAACTCCACGTCGAGGCCGGCATCCTTGAAATAGCCGCGCTCGTAGGCGATGAAGCTGGCGGCGTGCGAGGTGAACCGCAGGGCGCCGACCTTGATCGTGTCGGCCGCGGCGGCGAGTTCGGTGGTGACCAGAGCCGGGACGGCGATCAGGGCGCCGAGCACGGCGCGGCGCGCTATGGCGCCCAGACGGATGGCGCCCAGACGGGTGGCGCCCAGACGGGTGGCGCCTGACTGGGTGGTGAATGCCCGCATCTTCGTTTCCTCCGGTGGATTGTCCGCGCCCCTCGGCGGCGCTTTGGCGCGATCATAGTCGGATGCGCCGCCGCCGCCAGCGCTTCGTGGAGCGGCGGCCCGTCAGCCCGTGGGCTCCACGCCCATCCGCTCGGCCCAGAGCTGGGTCGTCAGCATGAGCCACAGGCGCCAGCCGAACATCGGCCGGTTCTCCTCGAACATCTGCGGCAGATGGACCATGGTTCCGGGGTGCATGACTCCGGTCTTCGCCACCCGTTCCGGCGTCAGCACCTCCAGCACCAGGTCCTTGAGCGGCCCGTTGAGCCACAGCGCCAGCGGCAGGGCGAAGCCGCGCTTTGGCACCGCGTCGAAGCCGGCCGGCAGCAGGGGCCGGGCGATGTCGATCAGGATCCGCTTGATGCCGCTCTCGCGGTAGCTCTGCTTCATGGGTTTCAGCGGCGCGCCGTGCGCCAGGATCGCCTCCTGCGGCAGGGACAGGCCGACGTCGATCACCCGCGGATCGAGATAGGGCACCCGGACCTCGAGCGAATGCGCCATGGACATGGCGTCGATGTCGCGCAGGAGCTGGTTGCTGGTGTAGCCGCGCAGGGTCAGGGCGGTCATCCGGGCGACCGGATCGGCGTCGCGCAGCTCGTCGATCGCGGCGTAGGTGACCCCTTTGCCCGTGGGCTTGCGGCGGGCCAGCAGCGGGTGGATCAGGTGCCCGAGGTCGCCCGGCGCGAAGGTCTGATGGAACTTGCCCGTGCACTCGGCGAAGTCGTCGAGGAAGTTCCGGGTGTCGGCGTGGTGGGTCAGCATCCGGGCGTGCCAGGGATAGCCCATGAACAGGTCGTCGGCACCGGTGCCGGAGATCGCCACCTTGACCTCCGCGCCCGCCGCCTTGGAGACGAAGTACGTGTTCAGCCCGTCGATGGACGGTTGGTCGATGCCGTCGACGATGCGGTCGATGTCGGCGCGGATCATCGCCGGCGAGATCTCGATGCGGGTGTGCTCGGTGCCGAGATGGGCGGCGAACTCGCCGGCGAGTTCGGTCTCGTCGACCACCGCCAGCTCCGGCGCGAAGCCGACCGAGAACGTCTTCACCCGGGCGCCGGCCTCGGCCGCCATCAGCGCGGTCAGCGTGGCGCTGTCGACGCCGCCGGACAGGAAGGCGCCGACCGGCACGTCGCCGATCATCTGGGCGCGGACGGTCTCGCCCAGGGCCTCGGCCATGGCCGCCACCTGATCGCCATATGCGGCCTGGCGCAGTCCCGCGACCCGGTCGACGCCGAGCGACCAGTAGCGCTCGACCTCGACGCGGTCGCCGCGCACGCGCACGCCATGGGCCGGCGGCACCATGAAGACGCCGTCGATCAGGGTGTCCGGCTGAAACACCGCGCCATAGCGGAACATGTTGGCCAGCGCCCGCGGATTGACCCGGGGTGGGACGATGCCGCTGGCGACGATCGCCTTGAGCTCGGAGGCGAAGACGTGGCCCTCGGCGGTGCGCGCGAACAGCAGCGGCTTCACCCCCAGCGGATCGCGCGCCAGGAACACCGTCGGCGCTTGCGGATCCTCCCGCAGATCGACCACCGCCAGCGCGAAGATGCCACGGATACGCTGCACGCACGCCGGGCCATAGTGACGGTACAGGGCGAGGATGACCTCGGTGTCGGAGGTCGAGCGGAAGGCGTAGCCGAGCTGTTCCAGGTGCCGACGCTGCTCCGGCGCGTTGTACATCTCGCCATTGTAGACGATCCAGACATCCTCGTCGGGCGAGGCCATGGGCTGATGGCCGCCGGGGCTCAGGTCCTGGATGGCGAGCCGGGTCATGCCGATGGCGATGCCGGGGCGCACCCAGGTGCCGCTGTCGTCCGGCCCCCGGTGGCGCATCGCCGCGACCATGCGGTCGATCGCCGCCCCCTCGGCCCGTCGCCCGATGATGCCCCCGATTCCGCACATGGCCGCTCAGCCCGCCGGGGGGGAGTCCGAAGAGCGCGGATGGCGGTCGAGCGACGGGATGATCCCCAGGTCGACGATCCCGACCAGACTGTCGTCCGGATCCGGAAGGACCTGGAACATCAGCGCGTCGAGGATACGGTGCAGCGACTGCCGCTCGCCGTCGACCACCCCGTTGACCCCCGTGTTGGCGAAGTAGGTGCCCGGCATCAGCGCACAGGTGAATTCGAAGGCGACGGAGACCCGCTCGCCGGGTTCGAAGTCCGGCAGGTCCTCGGTCAGCCGCTGGGTCGCCCGGCCGGCGACCTCGACGCCGGTCTTGGTCTTCAGCAGCGTGGCGAAGCGGACTTTCCGGCCCGGACCGTCGAACACCACGTCGTAGCGCAGCACGTAGGAGCGGCCGCGCACGAGCTGGTTCACCCGCTGGCCGTTGACGGTCTCGATCCTCGGGTCCGTGATGGCGGCGCCGTTGCCACCATGCTCGACCCGGCTCTCGCTGACGAAGGTCTCGTCCATCGCCGAGTCGACCTCCGGCTCGGCCGTGTCCGGCGCGGCGGCGCCACGGCTGGTGCCGAGATGCAGAATCTCGCTGCGGATGCGCTCGCGGTCGCTGCCGGGGGCGTGGGTCAGGCGGAAGTAGTTCGAGGCGACCTCCTTCGGCTCGCCGTCGATCAGGATCTCGCCCCGGTCCATCAGCACCGCCCGGTCGCAGAGCTGGGTGATCATGCCCATGGCGTGGCTGACGAACAGGATGGTGGCGCCGGCGTCGCGCATCGCCTCGATCCGGGCCAGGCACTTGCGCTGGAAACCCTCGTCGCCGACCGCCAGCGCCTCGTCGACGATCAGGATGTCGGGATCGACGCTGACCGCGATCGAGAAGGCGAGGCGGACATACATACCGCTCGAGTAGGTGTTGACCGAGCGGTCGATGAAGTCGGCGAGGCCGGAGAACTCGACGATGCTGTCGTAGCGGGCGTCGATCTCCTCCTGGCTCAGGCCAAGGATCGCGGCGTTCAGGTAGATGTTCTCACGGCCGGTGAACTCCGGGTTGAAGCCGGCGCCGAGTTCCAGCAGGGCGGCCGGCCGGCCGCTGACCCGGACCGATCCGCCATTGGGCTGGAGCAGGCCGGCGATCACCTGAAGCAGGGTCGACTTGCCGGAGCCGTTGGGGCCGACGATGCCGACGGTCTCGCCGCGGCCGACGGTGAGCGAGACCCCCTGCAGCGCCATGAACACGTCGTAGTACCGGCCCATGCCCATCGACAGCATCTGCAGCAGCCGGTCGGCCGGACGGCGGAAGATCGAGAACGCCTTGGTGACGTTGTCGATGACGATCGCCGGTTCGCCGGCGCGGGTCGCCGCGGCGTCAGAGGACATCGGCGAAGCCCTTCTTCGTGCGCTGGAACCAAAAGGCGCCGAGCCACAGGAACACGGCGGCGATCGCGGTATAGATCGCCAGGTGCTCCAGGTTCGGCATCACCCCCCACAGCGCCAGGTCGCGGGTCGCATGCACCGGCACCGTGAGCGGGTTCAGCCAGATCAGGGTCTTCAACAGGTCCGGCAGGGTCTCCGGCGGGAACAGGATCGGGCTGCCGAACAGAAGTACGGTCGACAGGATGCCGACGACATGGCCGATGTCGCGCAGGTAGACGCCAAGCGACGCCAGGACCCAGGAGATCCCGACCACGATCGCAAAGAACGGAAACCAGACCAGCGGCACCAGGACCGTGGTCCACGGCACCGCGCCGTTGAACGCCAGCACCGCGGCGACCAGAACGATGAAGTTGAACGCCAGCGTCACCGCGGCCGAGCCGGTCGCCACCACCGAGAGCATCTCCAGCGGGAACACGACCTTCTTCACGAAGTTGACGTTCTCCAACACCAGCACCGGCGAGCGGACCAGCACCTCGGTGATGAAGAAGTGCAGCATCAGGCCGGAGAACAGGATGATGCCGTAGTTGTAGTCCATGTCCGGCACCCGCGAGGGAAACCGCACCTTGAGGATGGCGCTGAACACGTAGGCGTAAACCAGGAAGGTCAGCATCGGCGTCAGCAGCGCCCAGACCATGCCGAGCGCCGACTTGCGGTAGCGCGAGAGGATGTCGCGACGGACGAGCTGACGCAGGATCAGGCGGTTGTCGACCAGCGAGCGGACGAGATCCGCCGGGGTGGTTAGGAAACGGGGCGTTGGCGTCATCGGGATCGGGTCACGGGCTCCGGCCGGGCCAAGGGCGGCGGAGCAGACCGCTTGCCGCCAAAACTAGGCGCGGTGTACAGGATCGCCCCGGGGATGGCAATTGCACGTCCGCCGGCTTTCATCGGCGGTGCCGTCGGATATCCTGTCGGCCGCAGCAGAGACGAGGATCGGGTCCATGGACAGCGGCGTGCCAGCGGCGGACGGGTATGAGTTCACGAACGACTGGTTCAAGCCGAAGCGTCGGGACGAGTGGACGCAGCTCTTCCGCACCATCGACCCGCACCGGCTGCTTGAGATCGGGTCCTACGAAGGCGCGAGCGCCTGCTTCCTGATCGACCACCTGGCGGCCCGCCACGCGCTCGAACTGCATTGCATCGATACCTGGGAAGGCGGCGTCGAGCACAAGGACGTGGGGACAGACATGGCGGCCGTCGAAGCCCGCTTCGACCGCAACGTCGCGAAGTCCCTGGCCGCGGCCGCGCACCCGGTCTCCTTCGTCAAGCACAAGGGACCGTCGCTGTCCGAGCTCGCCCGGCTGGTCGCCGCCGGCGCCTCGGGCCGCTTCGATTTCGTCTACATCGACGGATCGCACCTGGCCCAGGACGTGCTCGCCGATGCGGTGCTGGCGCTCGACCTGCTGAAGGTCGGCGGCATGATCGTGTTCGACGACTACCTCTGGGCCGAGGATCTGGACTACGGGCGCGATCCGCTGCGCACGCCGAAGATCGCGGTCGATGCGTTCGTCAACATCAACTTCCGCCGGGTCCGTGTCGTCAGCGCCCCGCTCTATCAGGTGTTCGTGCAGAAGATGCGGCCGTGAGGCGCTGCCTCACCGGGAGACGAAGGCGTGAGGCGCTGCCTCACCGGGAGACGAAGGCGTGAGGCACCGCTTCACCGGGTCGGGATCGGCCGGTCCGAGTGGTAATCGTAGAAGCCGCGCCTGGTCTTGCGGCCGAGCCAGCCGGCCTCGACGTACTTCACCAGCAGCGGGCAGGGCTGATACTTGGAGTCCGCCAGGCCGCTGTGCAGGGAGTGCATGATCGCCAGACAGGTGTCGAGGCCGATGAAGTCGGCCAGCTCCAGCGGACCCATCGGATGGTTGGCGCCGAGCTTCATGGCGGTGTCGATGCTCTCCACCGAGCCGACACCGGCATACAGCGTGTAGATCGCCTCGTTGATCATCGGCATCAGGATGCGGTTGACGATGAAGGCGGGGAAGTCCTCCGCCACGCTCACCGTCTTGCCGAGAGACTCCGCCAGCCTGCGAACGGCGTCGAAGGTCGGCTGCTCGGTCTGGATCGCGCGGATCAGCTCGACCAGCTGCATCACCGGCACCGGATTCATGAAATGCATGCCGACGAACTTGCCGGGCCGGTCGGTGGCGGCGGCGAGCCGGGTGATCGACAGCGACGAGCTGTTGGTGGCGATGATCGCGTCGGGCGACAGGTGCGGCACCAGGGACTTCAGGATGTCGCGCTTGACCTCCTCGTCCTCGCTGGCCGCCTCGATCACCAGGTCGCAGTCGGCGAACAGCGCATAGTCGCGTCCGGTGACGATCCGCTGCAGGGCGATCTCCGCCGCCGCCTCGGTGAGCCGGGTGCGGGCGACCTGGCGGGCCAGATTGGCCTCGATGGTGGCGAGGGACTCAGCGAGAGCCGCGTCCTTCACGTCGATCATCCGGACGTCGTAGCCGGCGACCGCGCAGACCTGCGCGATCCCCGTGCCCATCTGACCGGCGCCGATGATGCCGATCCGCTCCATGGCCCCTCCGGCCGTGTCCGGCCTCCGTGGCGCTAGCCCGGAGGCCGGCTTGGGTTCAGGCGTCGTCGAGCGCCGCGCTCAGCTCCGGCACCGCCTTGAACAGGTCCGCCACGAGGCCGTAGTCGGCGACCTGGAAGATCGGCGCCTCCTCGTCCTTGTTGATGGCGACGATGACCTTGCTGTCCTTCATGCCGGCCAGGTGCTGGATCGCGCCGGAGATGCCGACGGCGATGTACAGCTCCGGGGCGACGACCTTGCCGGTCTGGCCGACCTGGTAGTCGTTCGGCACGAAGCCGGCGTCGACCGCCGCGCGCGAGGCGCCGACGGCGGCGTTCAGCTTGTCGGCGATCTCTTCCAGCATGGCGAAGTTCTCGCCGTTCTGCATGCCGCGGCCGCCGGAGATGACGACGCGGGCCGAGGTCAGCTCTGGACGGTCGGATTTCGACAGCTCCTGGCCGACCCAGCTCGACAGGCCCTGATCGCCCTCGCCACCGGCATCCTCGACCGTGGCGGATCCGCCCTCGGCGGCCGCCGCATCGAAGTTCGTCCCGCGAACGGTGACGACCTTGGTGGCGTCGGACGACTTCACGGTGGCCAGCGCGTTGCCGGCGTAGATCGGCCGCACGAAGGTGTCGGCATCGATCACTTCGACGATGTCGGAGACCTGCGCGACGTCCAGCAGCGCGGCGACCCGCGGCATGATGTTCTTGCCGACGGTCGTCGCGGTGGCGACCACATGGCTGTGGCCGGCCGCCAGTCCGGCGATCAGCGGCGCCAGATTCTCGGCCAGCGTGTTGGCGTACTCGCCGCTGTCGACCTTGATGACCTTGGACACGCCGGCGACCTTGGCGGCCGCCTCCGCCGCACCGGCGCAGCCGGAACCGGCGATCAGGGCGACAACCTCACCGCCCATCGCCGCCGCCGCGGTAACCGCATGCAGGCTGGCCGGGGAGATCGCGTCGTTCGTGTGTTCGAAGAAGACCAGCGCGCTCATCTCAGATCACCTTCGCTTCGTTCTTCAGCTTCGAGACCAGCTCGGCGACGTCGGCGACCTTGGCGCCACCTTCGCGCTTCGGCGGCTCGACCACCTTCAGGGTCTCCAGGCGCGGGGCCGGGTCGACGCCGAGATCCGCCGGGCTCATCTGCTCGATCGGCTTCTTCTTCGCCTTCATGATGTTCGGCAGCGACGCGTAGCGCGGCTCGTTGAGGCGCAGGTCGGTAGTGACGATCGCCGGGGCCTTGACCTTGATGGTCTCCAGACCGCCGTCGACCTCGCGGGTGACGGTCAGATCGCCGTCGCCGACCTCGATCTTCGAGGCGAAGGTCGCCTGGCTCCAGCCGAGCAGGGCGGACAGCATCTGGCCGGTCTGGTTGCAGTCGTCGTCGATCGCCTGCTTGCCAAGAATGCAGAGATCCGGGCTCTCCTTCTCGACGATGCCCTTCAGCATCTTGGCGACCGCCAGCGGCTCGACCTCGCCGTCGTGGACGACGTGAACGCCGCGATCGGCGCCCATGGCCAGCGCGGTGCGGATCGTCTCCTGCGCCTGGGCCGGGCCGATGGAGACGGCAACCACCTCGGTCGCCTTGCCGGCCTCCTTCATACGAATCGCCTCTTCGACGGCGATCTCGTCGAACGGGTTCATCGACATCTTTACGTTGGCGAGCTCGACACCGCTCTGGTCGGCCTTGACGCGGACCTTAACGTTGTAGTCGATCACCCGCTTTACGGGGACGAGTACCTTCATGGCTCCCTCGGACGATTTCGGATCTGGCGGTCTGGTAAGACCGAACGCCGTATTTTCGGGCGACCCCGCTCTTTAGAAAGCGCCCGGTCCCGAGTCAACCCGGCCACCGACCGGTCGGACGTTTTGTTCGCCGTGGCGCGGTGCCGATCAGCGGTTGGCACCCGGCACCCACAGCACATCCGCCGCGCCCCGGTCGTTGATCCAGCGGGCCAGGACGAACAGGTGGTCGGACAGCCGGTTCATGTACTTCACCGCCTCGATGCCGACCGGCTCCAGGGTGGCGGCATAGGTGATCTCGCGCTCGGCCCGGCGAGCGACGGTACGGGCCAGATGCAGCTGCGCCGCCGTCGGCTTCCCTCCTGGCAGGATGAAGGAGTTCAGGGGCTCGAGCTCGGCGTTCAGGGAGTCGATCTCCGCCTCGAGGCGCGCCACCTGGCCGGCGGTGATGCGCAGCGGTGGATATTTCGGGTTCGCGACTTCCGGCGTGCACAGATCGGCGCCGAGGTCGAAGAGGTCGTTCTGGATCCGCGCCAGCATGGCATCGACCGGTTCGCCGCCGTCCTGCACCGCGGTCAGCCGGGCGATCCCGATCACCGCGTTGGTCTCGTCGACGGTGCCGTAGGCGGCCGGCCGGGCCGAGTGTTTGGCCACGCGCGTGCCGTCGCCGAGCGACGTCTCGCCACCATCGCCGCCGCGCGTGTAGATCCGGGTCAGCTTCACCACGTCATCAGCCCCGCCCGAGCAGGGTGAGGAGGAGCATGAAGACGCAGATCGCGATGAACTGGAACAGAACGCGATAGCGCATCATGGAGTTCGACCACTTGGCGTTGAACTCTCCGCCGCGGGCCATGGCGACCACGCCCCAGACCAGAGCGCCCACAGTGGCGGCCATGGCCAGAAGCATCAGGATGACAAAGAACGTGTTCATGATGGGAGATATAGCCGCCTCGACGCAGGCTTCGATAGCGAAAGCGACAATTCGTTGTGGCGGATCGACGCGGCTGGTCGGTGCGCGCGCGCCGACCGCGGTGCCGTGAATTTTCGCTTAATCCAATTTTAATCCCGTGACGCCATCTTCCGCAGGCTTTCAATGAAGCTGGGGCCGCAAAAAGATGCGGCGAGCGTATACTTTAACCGCAAAAGGTGCGGATTTGATGACTCTTTCGGTAACGCAGCGGATTGCCGCTATCAGCCTCGTTGCGGTAGGCGGTTTTCTGTTGGTCTTCGGCGTAGTGCTCTGGTCGCATTCCCGTCAGGGTGCGGAGATGGAGAACCAGCAACGAGCCACTCTGAAGCTCGCGCTGGCGAAGAGCGTCTCTGAAAGCTTCCTGAACGCGCGGCGGCGAGAGAAGGATTTCCTGCTACGTCTGGACGACGCCTACATCGCAAAGCATGGCGATGTACTGGTCGAAATCGGCGCGGACCTGGACGCTCTGAGCGAGCTTGCCGACGGTGCCGAAATGCAGTTGCTGGACGTGCTCCGCGACCGTGTCGGGGCCTACGAGACCCAGTTCGCCGTCGTCGCATCCGCCCTCGGAACGCTCGGGCTCGATGAGAAGTCCGGCCTGCGCGGCAGTCTGCGCGGGGCGGTTCACACGGCCGAGGAACTGATCAGATTGCACGCGAGCGATGACCTAATGGTCAAGCTGCTGATGATGCGGCGGCATGAGAAGGACTTCATCATCCGCAAGGATCCGAAATACATCGGCCGGCTGGACGACAGGATCGCCGAGTTCAAGGAGTTGCTGGACGGCAAGTCGATCGATGCGGCGACCAAGGCGGACATCACGGTCGCACTCGATGCCTACCGTAGGGACTTCGCAACCTTTGCAGCCGCGACGCTCGACAGCCTTGAACAGGTCGCGGTGATGTCGACGACGTTCGCCGAGGCCGAACCGGTGATGGAAGAGCTGCGCGCCCGGATCGAAACGGATTTCGCTGGGGCGACGGCCGCGTTCGACGACATCAACCGGAACGCGTTCGTGCTTTCCCTGTCCCTCATCGTGGTCATCGCCGTCATCTGTCTGACTCTGGGCATGCTGGTCGGACGATCAGTCTCGCGGCCGGTGCACAGTCTGACCGAGCGGATGCGTGCGCTCGCCGCCGGTGACAAGACGATCGATGTACCGAAGACCGAGGCGGCCGACGAGATCGGCGAGATGGCCCGGGCGGTTCTGGTGTTCAAGGAGAACATGATCCGCAATGAAGAGATGGCCGCCGAGCAGGAGGCTCAACGCGCGGAGAGGGAGCGCCGGGCGCATGCGATCGCGGAGATGACCCGGTCGTTTGATGGTCGGGTGCGCGAGATGCTTCAGGCGGTGGCGGGTGCCACCACCGAACTTGACGCGGCGGCGCGCGCGATGCTGCAGATCTCGGAAGCGACGACGGAGCAGGCCTCGCTGGTGGCCGGCGCTTCCGCCGAAGTATCGGCCAATGTTCAGACCGTCGCGACGGCGACCGAGGAGTTGGGCGCGTCGATCAGCGAGATCGGCAGCAGGGTGAACGATTCCTCCAGTATGGCGAACGAGGCCGAAGGCCAGGCGCGCTCCAGCAGCGAGGCGGTCGTGGGGCTCGAGAACTCGGCCCAGGAGATCGGCAAGGTCGTTACCCTGATCCAGGACATCGCCGCGCAGACCAACCTGCTGGCGCTGAATGCAACGATCGAGGCGGCCCGCGCGGGCGAGGCGGGGAAGGGTTTCGCCGTGGTCGCCTCGGAAGTGAAGAGCCTAGCGACCCAGACCGGCAAGGCAACGGAGGAGATCGCAGGTCAGATCGGGCGCATTCAGGAAGAATCGACCCGATCGGCGGAGGCCATCCACCGGATCTCGGAGACCATTTCCCGCCTTCGTGAGATTTCGTCCGGGATCGCCGCGGCGGTTGAGGAGCAGTCGTCGGCAACCCTGGAGATCGGCCGCAGCGTCCAGGAGGCCGCGATCGGTACCCAGGAGGTTTCCGAGACGATCCTAAAGGTCGACGCCGGCGCTCAGGAGACCGGCAGTTCCGCCCGCCAGGTCCAGGACACCAGCAGCGAGCTGGCCCGTCACAGCGACGCGCTTAGCCGTATGATCGCAGACTTCCTGGATGAGGTTCGCGCAGCCTAGAGCGCGATCGCACCAGATCGAATTGATCTGACCGTGATTTTCTCTAGTCGGCATCCACGGTCACGCCGAAATGCTCGCGCAGGGCCATATGGCCCTTTGGGGTGATGCGCAGGGCCCGGCTGCCGGCGACGCGGGTTACCCAGTGCCGGTCCAGGAAATGGCTGCACACGGCCGCTCCCAGTCGGCCGGCCACGTGTGGCCGCCGCTCGCTCCAGTCAAGGCAGGGGCGACACAGGGGGCGGGAGGTCCGCCGGGCCGGTGCGTCGACGACGATCCCGATCGTCGCCAGCCACTCGATCCCGTCCGGCAGGACGATGCCGGCCCCGTCGTCGAAGGCGACGACACCGCGTGCGACGAGGGCGTCGCTCACCGCCACGCCGAGTCCGCCGGCCAGATGGTCGTAGCAGGTCCGCGCCCGTCGCATCTGTGCGTCGCGCGGGCCGGTCACCGGCTTGCGCACCGGCGCGGGCAGGGTGACGGCGGCGATCCGCGCGACGCTCTCGATCAGGTCGGCCACCTCGGCGGAGGCCAGCCGGTGGTAGCGGTGGCGGCCCTGGCGCTCGACCGCCAGCAGGTTGGCCTCGGCCAGGCGGGCGAGATGGCCGCTTGCCGTCTGCGGCGTGATCCCGGCCACCCCGGCCAGTTCCCCGGCGGTCAGGGCGCGGCCGTCCATCAGGGCGTCGAGCATGGCCGCACGGGCCGGCTCGCCGATCAGCAGGCCGATCTCGGCCATGCGGTTGGTGTTCACCATGCGGGCCTCCACTGCCGGGACGGAGCGGTCAGGCTACGCCGGCCGGATCGGGGATGCTACGGCGCGGGCCGAAGCATCGGTGCGCCGCCGCGGGGCATCACCGGGACCCCCGCAACCGAGGAGAGCGCCATGATCACCTGCGTCATCGAGTACGAGATCGACCCCTACAAGCGCGCCGAGTTCGAGACCTATTCCCGCCGCTGGGGCCAGGCGATACCGCGCTGCGGCGCCGACCTGATCGGCTATTTCGCCCCGCACGAGGGCTCGGCGACCCGGGCCTACGGGATCTATTCGCTGGAGAGCCTGGCCGCCTACGAGGCCTACCGCGCCCGACTCGCCGCCGATCCGCTGGGGCGGGAGAACTACGACTACGCCAGGACGGAGCGGTTCATCCTGAAGGAGAACCGGACGTTTCTCACCCTGGCTTCGGGGCCGCACGCGCCGGCCGCTTCCCGCTGACAGTTCCCTACCGGCGTCCCCTGCCGGCGTCCCCTGCCGGGCCGCGAGGCGTAGGCGCGCGCCGCCCCACAGCTCTCCGGCCGCCCGGGGGTCGTTCGGGGAAGACACTCTTCGCAGTTGCGAGATTGTCGTCGCGCCGCCGCGGGTCTATAGCGGTGTGGTGCAGACCCAGTGGATCCCTTCATGAACTCGAGCGCGCCTTCGGCGTCTTTCGTGGCCACGCGACCGAGTTCGATCGCGCTCCTCACCTTCATGGTCGCCCTCGGCCAGATGTCGCTCGGCCTCTACCTGCCGTCGATGCCGGCGCTGGCCCAGTCGCTGAGTGCCGAGCGGGCCGAGGTGCAGCTCACCCTGACCGTGTTCCTCGGCGGATTTGCCGTCAGCCAGCTGTTCTGGGGACCGGTGGCCGACCGTTTCGGCCGGCGGATCACCCTGCTGCTCGGCCTCGTCGTCTTCGCGTCGGCCGGTGTCGCCTGCTCGATGGCCGAGACCATCGGACAGCTCATCCTGTTCCGCTTCTTCCAGGCGCTGGGCGCCTGCGCCGGACAGGTCGTCGCCCGCGCCATGGTGCGGGACACGACCGAAGGGGCGGCGACGGCGGTGGTGATGAGCTATATCGCCATGTCGATGTCGCTGGCGCCGGCGATCACGCCCGCCCTCGGCGGGTTCCTGCAGACCCAGTTCGGCTGGCGCGCGAACTTCGTCGCCCTTGGGCTGATCGGCCTGACGCTGCTGGCACTCACGCTCACCCGCGTGCCGGAGACCCTGCGTGACCGGGTCGCCGATGCGCTGTCGCCGGGCCAGGTGGTGCGCAACTACGCCACCCTGCTCGGGGACCGAAGCTACGTCTGCTACATCCTCATCGTGGGTGGAATTTTCGGCGCGTACATGTCCTACAACACGGCCAGTCCCTTCGTGCTGATGGAGGGGCTGGGCTGGTCGCCGCAGGCCTACGGATTTCTGATTCTCTTCAACGTCATCGCCTTCCTGTCGGGCAGCCTCGTCGCCGGACGGCTGGCGCCGGTCTACGGTTTCCGGCGCATGGCGCGGGTCGGGGCGGGCATGGGCCTGGCGGCGGGGCTGGCGATGATCGTGCCGCCGCTCGTCGGCCACCTCTCCACTCCCGCCGTGCTCGGGCCGATGATGCTGCTCCTGGTCGGCATGGCCTTCGCGATGCCGAACGCGATGGCCGGCGCCATGCAGCATTTTCCGCAGATCGCCGGGTCCGCCGCCGCCTTCCTCGGCTTCAGCCAGATGGGGCTGGCGATGGTCGCGTCCTTTGCCATCGGCGCCGTCGGCGGTGACATGCACCTGACCATGGCGGCGGCCACGCTGAGCTGCAGCCTGGTCAGCGCCGTGGCCGGCCTGGCGATCCCGCCCGGCTCTCCTGGTCGGGGCGCGAATCACGTAAACTCCCCCTCGTCATGACCCAGTCCGCCCCGCTCGAGCAGGATGTGCTTCTGCTCACCGATACCGACGGGACAGAGATCCCGGTCCCGGTGCGCCGCAGCGCGCGCGCCCGGCGCCTGCTGCTGCGGATCGACCCGGTACGCGGCGGCCCCGAGCTTGTGCTGCCGGCGGGCGTCAAGATCGACGCGGCCGAGGGCTTCGCGCGCAGGAACCTGGGCTGGCTGCGGGCCCGCCTGGCCCATCTGCCGGCCCGCACCGCCTTCGTCCACGATGCCGTCGTCCCGGTTCTCGGCCGCGACCACAGAATCCGCCATCGGCCCGATCAGCGTGGCGGCGTCTGGCGGGTCGAGGACCCGGACGGCTCCGTCGAACTGCATGTCTCCGGGGCCGCCGAGCATCTGTCGCGCCGGGTCACGGACTTCCTCAGGGGCGAGGCGCGCAGAGTCATCGCGCCGCGGGCCCGGGAACATGCGCAGGCGCTCGACCGCCGGGTCGGTCGCATCACCGTCCGCGACACCGCGACCCGATGGGGCAGCTGTTCGTCGCGGGGGGATCTGTCCTTCTCGTGGCGGCTGGTTCTGGCCCCGGAGGAGGTGCTCGACTACGTGGTCGCCCACGAGGCGGCGCACCTGATCGAAATGAACCATTCCGAGCGGTTCTGGCGGCTGGTCGAGCGGCTGATACCGCAGTACCGGCGCCCCCGGACCTGGCTGAAGCGTCATGGCGCGCGACTCCACGCCTATGGCTGACGACGCCGGCCGGCTTGTCCGCGTCGGCGGACCGGCGTAAGTCGGTGGGCCGCTCACCCGCGCAAGGTTCCCTCATGCCCCGTCCCAGGCCCGACAGTTTCGCGGTCGCCGCGCTTCTCACGGCGCTGGTCGCGTTCGGACCGATCTCGACCGACATGTACCTGCCGTCGCTGCCGGCCCTGGTCGACGAGTTCCGGACGGACGTCCCGACGGTGCAGCTCACGCTCAGCGCCTTCATGGTGGCCTTCGCGCTCGCCATGCTGGTCTACGGGCCGCTGTCGGACCGGTTCGGCCGCCGGCCGGTCCTGCTCGGCGCCGTCGTCCTCTACGTGATCGCGTCGGTCGCCTGCGTCTTCGCGCCGACCATCGAGGCGCTCGTCGTCGCCCGCGTGTTCCAGGCGATGGGCTGCTGTGCCGGACCGGTGCTCGGCCGCGCCGTGGTGCGCGACGTCTACGGCCGCGACCGGGCGGCGACGGTGCTGTCCTACATGGGCACGGCGATGGCGCTGGCGCCGGCCATCGGGCCGATCGCCGGCGGCTGGCTGCAGGTCGCCTTCGGCTGGCAGTCGGTCTTCGTGGTGCTCAGCCTGTTCTCGCTGATCGCCCTGATCGGCACCTATTTCATGCTGGACGAGACCAATCCGCACAAGAATCCCTACGCCACGTCGCCCGGCGGGATCGTCGCGAACTACGCCACCCTGCTGTCGCACCGGGTCTTCGTCGGCTACATGCTGACGATCTCCGCCTGCTACTGCGTGATCTTCAGCTTCATCTCGGGGTCTTCGTTCGTGCTGATCGAGGTGGTTGGTCTGCCCCCGGATCTCTACGGCTACTGTTTCGCCACCATCGTAGTCGGCTACATGACCGGAACCTTCATCTCCGGCCGCTTCGGGCGGCGGGTCGGCGGTCCGCGGATGGTGCTGATCGGCGCCACCCTCGGAACGATCGGCGGCGCCGCCATGGCGGCCTTCGCCTGGACCGGCCACGTTTCGGTGGCAACCATCGTGTTGCCGCAGATGCTGGCGATGGTGGGGGTCGGCTTCGTGTTCCCGAACAGCCAGGCCGGCGCCATCGGCCCGTTCCCGCAGATGGCGGGCGCGGCCTCGGCGCTGGTCGGCTTCTTTCAGATGGGCGTCGCCTCGGTCGTCGGCCTGGCGATCGGTCATGCCTTCGACGGCACCGCCCGACCTCTGGCGACCGGCGTCGCCGTATCCGGCGCACTGATGCTGGCATTCTTCGTGGTGCTGGTCTGGCCGGTGCGGCACCGGGAGTAGACGGGCGATGGCGTCGACGCTCTGGGTCCGGCCGCCTCGGATCGGCGAGGCCGTGCGCATCTCCCGGGTGATCCGCCGCTCCATCGTCGAGCTGTGCGATGCCGATCATGGCGGCGACACCCACCGGATCGCCGACTGGCTCGCCAACAAGTCGCCGCAGCAGGTCTCGCGATGGATCCTCGACCGTCAGCAGATCTGGTGCATTGCCGGCCGGTCGGAGATCGAGGGGGCCGGCGCGATCGGACGGGACGGTCGGCTGCGCCTGCTCTACGTCGATCCGGCGGCACGGTTCTCGGGGGTCAGCCGGGCGCTGCTCGATCAGCTCGAGATGGAGGCGTTTCAGGCCGGTGCCACCCGCATCACCCTGGAGACGACGGCGACAGCGCGGCGCTTCTACCTGGCGGCGGGCTACGTCCCGGTCCAGGCCGAGAGCGCCGAACTGGTGAAGTCCCTCGGCCGGATGACCGACCTGACGCACAAGACCAGACAGCGTCCGGGTGGACGCTCCGGCGGCTGAAAGCGGCGGCTGACGTCGCTGCTGTCGGTGGCCGGCCGGTTCAGGTACGGCAGACAAGGCGCGATCGGACCGAAGCGTCCGGTCGCGCCACGTTTTCGGATCGTCGATCAGCGAGCCGATCGACCTTCAAGCCGCTTCAGCAAACCGCTGAAGACGGAGCGGATTCACACGACCAGATGGTTCCATCTGATCGACATCTGCCCTAGCGCGGCGCCACCACCATGATCATCTGGCGGCCTTCGAGCTTGGGATGCGCCTCGACCTTCGCGATCTCGACCAGTTCCTCCTGAATGCGCTTCAGCACCTTCAGGCCGATCTCCTGGTGCGCCATCTCGCGGCCACGGAACCGCATCGTGAGCTTCACCTTGTCCCCGTCGCCGAGGAACCGGTTCACGTTGCGCATCTTGGTCTGATAGTCGTGCTCGTCGATGTTCGGGCGCATCTTGATCTCTTTGACCTCGATGACCTTCTGCTTCTTCTTGGCTTCGTTCTTTTTCTTCTGCGCCTCGTACTTGAACTTGCCGTAGTCCAGGATCTTGCAGACCGGCGGATCGGCGTTTGGCGACACCTCGACCAGGTCGAGGCCATAGTCTTCGGCGCGCGACAACGCGTCGTCGACGTTCATCACGCCGAGCATGTCGCCGTCGGGGCCGACACAGCGCACCTTCGGCACGCGGATATCACGGTTGACCCGAGGGCCGTCCTTTTGCGGCGGGGTCGTATTGAAAGGTGGTCTGGCGATAGGTTACCTCCTGTTTTTCATTCGGCGGGGCGGCCCGGAGCGAGATCCGGAGCCGTCGCCTCATCCTTCAGTCTATGAACGGCGTCGTCGAGGGCAAGGATTTCCTGCGTCTTGCCGCCGAGTCGGCGAACCGCGACCTGCTTGCCCTCGGCTTCCCGGGCGCCCACGACCAGCAACGCCGGCACTTTCGCCTCGGAATGTTCGCGGACCTTGTAGTTGATCTTCTCGTTGCGCAGATCCATCGCCACGCGCAGTCCGGCCGACTTGCAGGCGGCGGCGACCTCGCGGGCATAGTCGTCCGCTGCGTCGGTGATCGTCGCGACCACGACCTGGACCGGCGCCAGCCACATGGGGAAGCGTCCGGCGTACTGCTCGATCAGGATTCCGATCCAGCGTTCCATCGATCCCAGGATTGCCCGGTGCAGCATGACCGGGCGCTTGCGCTCGCCGCTCTCGGCCACATAGGTCGCGTCCAGCCGCTCCGGCAGCACGAAATCGACCTGCAGCGTGCCGCACTGCCAGTCGCGGCCGATGGCGTCGCGCAGCACGAATTCCAGCTTCGGGCCGTAGAACGCGCCTTCTCCCGGATTTAGTGTCGTCTCCAGCCCGGCGGCGTCGCAGGCGTCGCGCAGCGCGCCCTCGGCCCGGTCCCACACGGCATCCTCGCCGGCGCGCGTTTCCGGACGGTCGGAGAACTTGATGCGGATGTCCTGGAAACCGAAATCGGCGTAGATCGACTTCAGCAGGTCACAGAACTTGATGCTCTCGGCGGTGATCTGGTCTTCGGTGCAGAAGATGTGCGCGTCGTCCTGGGTGAAGGCCCGCACCCGCATGATGCCGTGCAGCGCGCCCGAGGGCTCGTTGCGGTGGCAGGCGCCGAACTCGGCCAGGCGCAGCGGCAGGTCGCGGTAGGACTTGACCCCCTGCTTGTAGATCTGGACGTGGCCCGGGCAGTTCATCGGCTTCAGCGCCAGGATCCTGTCATCCTCGGCATTGGCCGTGAACATGTGCTCGCGGAACTTCTCCCAGTGACCGGAGGCCTCCCACAGCGACCGGTCGATCAGCTGGGGCGTCCGGATCTCCTGGTATCCGCCCGCTTCCACCCGGCGGCGGACATAGTTCTCGATCTCACGATACAGCGTCCAGCCATTGGGATGCCAGAACACCGAGCCGACGGCCTCTTCCTGGATGTGGAACAGGTCGAGCGCGCGCCCGAGGCGTCGGTGATCGCGCTTCTCGGCCTCCTCCAGCATGTGGAGATGGGCCTTCAGCGCCTTCTCGTCGGCGAAGGCCGTGCCGTAGATCCGCTGCAGAACCTCGCGGTCGCTGTCGCCGCGCCAATAGGCGCCCGCCACCCGCATCAGCTTGAAGGCGTGGCCGACCCCCTTGGTCGACGGGCCGTGCGGTCCGCGGCACAGGTCGAGGAACTCGCCCTGGCGGTAGAAACTGATCGTCTCGCCCTCGGGGATCGCCTCGGCCAGCTCGACCTTGAACGGCTCGTGCGTCTTCTTGTAGTGCAGCACCGCCTCGTCGCGGCTCCACTCCTCGCGCACGATCTTCTCGTCCCGGTCGACGATCTCGTGCATGCGCTGTTCGATCTTCTCCAGATCGTCCGGCGTGAACGGCTGTGCCCGGAAGAAGTCGTAGTAGAACCCATTCTCGATCGACGGGCCGATGGTGACCTGGGTCTCCGGGTAGAGCTCCAGCACCGCCTCGGCCAGGACATGGGCGCAGTCGTGGCGGATGTGCTCCAGCGCCTTGTCGTCCTTTCGCGTGATCAACGCCAGATTGGCGTCGGTCTCGATCACGTGGTCGAGATCGACCGGCTTGCCGTCGACCTCGGCGATAAAGGCGGCCTTGGCCAGGCCGGGGCCGATATCGGCGGCGACGGCGGCCGGCGTGACCGGCGCGTCGTAGGAGCGGACGGAACCGTCGGGAAGCGTGATGGCGGGCATGAACGTATCTCTTTGTCGAAACCGGGGCAGTCGGGCCGCGAAGGCCGAGCGTGGGGCGGACCGGCCGGGAATGGCCGCCGCTCTGGCTTTATGCCGCCTCAGACGCGCGCACGAAGGCGCCGGCCGTCCGAGACGGCCAGATAGTCAGCGTCCGACAGATGATGCGCAGGAGGCGCATGGGGGCATCCGGTTTCGTTAAGGTCGAGCGGGTTGTACGCGCCGACGCGCGGTGAGGCAAGGGGCATGAGTCGCCCGGCGCCCGCGCTCAATCGGTGCGAAAGACATTCGACTCCAGGCGGAAGTAGATCTCGGTCGGGTGCAGGTTGTCGGTCACGTATTGAAATGTCAGCGGCCCGGCTTGCGCCCTGAGGTCGTAGTTGTCTCCCGTATTGCAGGTCGCGCGGAACGACGCATGCGGGGCGATGGGGATGAACGACCGGAAGTCCGGTTCGCCCCGTTTCGACACCAGGCCGCGATAGCCGACCACCTCCCCCTTCCGATCCGTGATCCTGAAGAGTGGCCATTCCTCAACACCCCCGGAGCAGATGTTCAGGGGATCGATCAGAACCGGTTCGGCGCTTCGGTTCTGGAAGAGCAAGGACACGGTCGCGCTGTTGCCCGAGAGACTGACATCCTCGATGACGACCCCGATGGGCATGTCTGTCATGGTCGCACCCTTGTCCGTGACCGCCGCTGGGGCTGGTACATCCGGTCAGAACCCGTCCTCTATAAAGTACTCGAAGGCATCCGCATGCTTCAGCGCCTGTGCGGAATCGTCCTTAGCGAGCTTGCGGACAGCGGTTTCGCCGTAGACGTTCTGGCCGGCGGCATTCCAGTCCACCGTGCCGCCGACGCTTTTGAAATGCGACGCCTCATGGATGAGCACGCCGGCCTTCGAGTCGCGGCCGGTGGCCGGCGCGGTGGCGAAGGCCTCTCCGAGGAAAATGGTCGTGTCGTCGGCGGGGTTCGCCTGCCCGTAGAATTCCTTGTCCGGCTTGAAGTTGTCGAGGCCGAAGGACTCGAGCTTGTCGAGTGTCTTGTCGATCCGGTCGCCGATGGTCTTCCGCGCGGCCTCGGTCGTGGACCCGAAGTACTCCTTGAACTGTGCCTTGGTCGCATCGTCGAACGTGGCGAGATCCTTCTGCCGCTTCTTCAGCACGGCAACCGAGTCATCGAGCGCCTGCTGGATCGCCTTGTCCGCCGCTTTCGGGTCCATGCCTTTGACCCGCGATACCGGACCCTTGTCGGGAGATGCGGAGTCGGCGCCTTCCCCGGACTTGGCGGCCAGTTCGTCCTGCCCGTCTTCTGTCTCCTCGTCCTGCCCCTGCCCCGCGCCAAGAACGGCCGCGGCGATCTGCGACGCGATACCCCCGGACTCGCCGATCAGCACGGTCGGCATGCCGCTGACGATGACCCCGCCATGGGCGCAGCGGTCGCCGATCCGCGAGGCCGGCATGTTGCCGATGATGACCGTGGGCGAGCCCTGTACGACCACGTCCAGCGGGCCGTTGCAGATCGCCTTGTCGCTGATCCGCGCGGCCGGGAGGTTGCCGATCAGCACGGTGGGCTCGCCGGTGATGATCGGTCCGCCGACATGGGGAACGGGGCCGGTCGATGCCGGGCAGACATGCATGTCCGTGATCCGTGCCGCCGGCTTGCCGCTCATGCCGTTCCGCTCCCTCCGATGCGCGGGATCGGTCCCGTCACCGTCCCCGAAGCATAGCGCCGCCGCACCTCCGCCCGCAATGCGGGTGGTCGGGGCCGCGAACAAAGTGTTGAGCCGGCGGCACGGCGATGGTGAATTCGCCTGAACGACGCCAGCCGAGTGGAAGGCCCGCCATGCGCCCCAGTTCCGTCCCCACCCTCGCCGTCGGCGACATCGTCCCCCGATGGCCGCTGAAGCGGCGTACGGGCGAGCCTTTCGACGTTCACGCCGACGAGGAGTCCGGGAACATTCATCTGCTCCTGTTCGTGGCCGATCCGTCGGCGGCGGAAAACCGGGCGGCCCTCGACGCGGTGGCCGGACAGCGCGATGCGCTGGATGCGCTTGGCGTTCGGGTGCGGATCGTGACGCCAGGCGGGGCCGCCGGCGAACTGCCGTTCCCTGCCGTCGTCGATCCCGATGGCGCGGCTTCCTGCCTGGCCGGGCTGACGGTGGCAATGGGCAAGGTGACGGGGGGCGGGCCGGTGACGCTGGTCGTCGGGCCGAACCAGCACCTTGCCGCCCGGATCGGCCCGGGCGACGGCGATCCGGCGCAGGCGGCCCTGACCGTCATCCGGCCGATGGTGGAGCGCCGGCGCGCCGACCTGGTCCCGGCGATGCATCCGCCGGTCCTGGTGGTGCCGGACGTGTTCAACGACGCCGACTGCAAACGCCTGATCAACATCTACGCCATGCAGGGCCAGGAGTTCGTCGAGCCCGGCCACAACCAGCTTCAGGGCCGTACCACGGACTGCAAGATGCGGATCCCCGACTACGGTCGGGACGACCGGGTCGATCACTGGGTCTGTTCGGCCGAGACCAACAACGTCATCGACTCCCGCATCGGTCCGCGGCTGATTCCGGAGATCCAGCGTGCCTTCAACTACAAGGTCACCCGCCACGAGCGCTACCGCATCGCCTGTTACGAGGGAGCGCAGAAGGGCTCGAAGCACGGACACCGGGACAACACGCTGCCCTTCGTCGCCCATCGCCGCTTCGCGGTCACCATCAATCTGAACAGCGACGCCTACGAGGGGGCCGAGATCCGGTTTCCCGAATTCTCCGAGGCGGTCTACAAGCCGCCGGCCGGGGCGGCGATCGTGTTCTCGTGCTCGCTGTTGCACGAGGTGATGCCGATGGTCTCCGGGCGACGCTTCGCGCTGCTGGCCTTCCTGTTCGGCGAGACCTGAGACACAGGCTCCGGGCTCTCCGGCTCCCGGTTACCCGGCACCGGAGGCTTCGGCGGCGGCCTCCTCGAACTGCTGCCGGGTCCAGGCGTTGCGCGCAGGGCCCGGCCCGATGCGCCTGCATTCGCGCGCGCACACCGCGTAATCGCGGCGGGCGAGGCCCTGCTTCCGGAAGGTCGGGAACTTGTCGTAGAGGCCCTGGGGGCCGAGGTTGTAGGCCATGTCGAAGGTGGCGAGCTGTACCTTGCGCGGCCAGGCAGGGAACCCGTCCGCGACGTCGGCGAACAGCCGCCGCGCCTCCGCGAACAGGTCCTCGAACTTGCCTTCGAACAGCGCCGCCGACTGTTCCGGGGTGATCCTGAGCTCGGTCAGATCGTCGAACGCTCCGGCCCCGCGGGCCGAGCGGTCGGTGGCCGCCGCCACGGTGGCGTAGGCCGCGCGCTTCTCTTGCTCCGTCGCCGCTCGTCCGTCGCGCGCCAGCGGGACCTCGAGGACCGCGTCGGCATCGGGGATCATGTGCCCGAGCCCGATCGTCACCTTGTTCACGGTGTCCAGATAGAGCCAGGCGATGTCGCCCTCGAAGCGGCGGGCGATCGGCAGGTAGTCGTCGGCGGTGATCAGCATGGCCAGGCTCCTCGGTGGGCGCGCTTACCTGCGAGCGGCGATCGCCTCTATCTCGATCTTCAGTTCCGGGCGGGCGAGGGCGGAGATCACCAGCAGCGTGCTCGGCACCTTGCGCGTGCCGAGGAAGGCGTTGCGGATGACGCGGGTCGGCGCGATGTCGTTTGGATCGGTCAGGTAGAACCGCAGGAAGACCAGGTCGTCGAGCGTCAGTCCGGCGGCGGTCAGCAGGTTGGCGATGTTCTCCAGACACTGCCGGAACTGCGCCTCGCCGTCCTCGCCGGCGAGGCTGCCGTCCGCCCTCAGACCGATCTGGCCGGACAGAATGAACCAGTCCTTCGCTCCTTCGACCATCAGACCCTGGGTGAGGGTCGGAATGCCGAGATCGGGAACCGTGTCCGGATCGTAGGGCGTCAGTGTCATGGGTATCTCCAGCAAGCCTTGTTATATGATTTTTCCGATTTTGGCAAGTATCAGAAGTTGTTTGATTATTTCGCCGCTACGATTTCGAGCTCCACCCGCCATTCCGGTTTCACCAGGCCGGAGACCAGGACAAGCGTGCTCGGAATGACCCTGTCTTCGCCGAAGAACTCGGTGCGGGCCTGACGCAGGGCCAGGATGTCGTCGCGGTCGATCAGGTAGATGCGCAGATGGGCGACGTCGTCCGGGGTCATGCCGGCTCCGTCGAGCAGCATGCCGATATTGGCGAAGGCCTGGCGGCACTGCGCCAGCGTGCCGGAGGCGGTGCTGCCGTCGGGCAGGACGCCGACCTGGCCGGCGATGTGCAGCCATTTCCCAACGCCTTTGGTGACCATGGCGTGGGTGTAGTTCGGGGTACCCATCGCGGGCATGCCGGCGGGGTCGAGCGGGGTATGGGTCATCGGTCTCTCTCCAGGGCTGCTGTCGGTTCCGCGGTCGGCCGCGCCGAGTCGCGCTCCGGCATTCAAACCCGGATCGCCGCCGCCGGCCACCGCATGACTGCACCGGACGGCGACGATTCCCTTCCCGGCGCGATGCCGCTAGTCTCGGAGCGCGGGGGCATGGTGGAGAGTTCGATGACGGATCGGCGCAACCTCGTCCTGGTCGCCCTGACGGTACTGTCGGTGATAGCAGCGCTTGCCGGATCGGCGACCGCCCATCCCCACGTCTGGATCGACCTGCGGACCACCGTCATTCTCGACGACGGCGGCCGGGTATCGGCGATCCGACAGGAGTGGCTGTTCGACCCCATCTATTCGGCCTACGCCGCCGGTGGCGTGGACGCGGAGACTGACGAGGGGCGTCGTGCGCTGGCGGGCCTGATCGCCGACAGCATGACCGGCCTGCACGACTACGACTATTTCATGCGGGTGCGCTCGGACGGCGAGCGACAGGACTTCGCCGCCGCCATCGACTACGCGGCGACTCTTCGGGAGGGGCGGCTGCTGTACCGTTTCACCGTCCCCCTGTCGGAGTCGCTCGATCCGACGGCCCATGACCTGGACGTCGCGGTGTTCGACCCGACCTACTACATCGAGATGCTGCACCTGGAGGGGGACGTGGTCGCCTTCGAAGGCGCCAATCCGAACGGCTGCGGCGCGCGGATCCTGGCCCCGACCCCGGACATGGAGACGGTCATCATGGCGCAGTCCCTCGACAAGAACGCGCAGCCCGACAACACCCTCGGAGCCCAGTTCGCCGAACTCGTGATGGTCCAGTGTCGCTGATGTTTTCCAGTCTGAACCCGCGGATCCTGCTGCCGGTCGGGGGGATCGCCCTTCTGGTCGGCGCGGCGGCGGCGGTCGCCCTGGCGCCACAGCTCGACCTGACGGTGCCCGGCTGGTCGGCCCTGGCGCTGGAGATTCAGACGATCCAGCGCGACCTGCACCGCGAGCTGGCGGCGGCGATCGCCCTGGCCCGCGACGGCGGCCCGGCGGCGGCCTGGCTCCTGGTCGGCCTGAGCTTCCTCTACGGGGTATTCCACGCCGCCGGCCCGGGCCATGGCAAGGTGGTGATCTCCACCTACCTGCTGACCCAGGAGAGCGAGCTGCGGCGCGGCCTGCTGCTGTCGCTTGCCGCCTCGCTGGTCCAGGGACTGTCGGCGATCCTCATCGTCGAGGCGACGGTGCGGGTTCTCGGCCTGACGATGCGCCAGGCCCAGGGGGCGGTCCCGACGCTCGAGGCGGCGAGCTATGCGCTGGTCGCCCTGCTGGGGGCGGCGCTCGTTCTGTCGCGTGGCCGGCGCCTGATACGGTCGGCGTCGGCGGCCGATCAGCGACACGACCATCACCATCATGACCATCACCATCACGACCCCGATCATCACGGAACCCATCATCACGGGCCTCATCCTAGCGGCCCCCACCATCATGGACACGAAGCCTGCGGCCATTCCCACGGGCCTAGCCGGGAGGACCTGACCCGATCGCTGGGATTGCGCGAGTTCGCCGCCCTTGTCCTGTCGATCGGTATCCGGCCGTGCAGCGGTGCGATCCTGGTGCTGGTCGTGGCCTATTCGATGGGTCTGCGCGGGATCGGCATGGGCGCGGTCATGGCGATGTCGCTGGGAACCGCGATCACCGTCGGGGCGCTGGCCTCCCTGTCCGTCTTCGCGCGCGATCTGGCGCGGCGGATGGCGGCGCGGATGCCGGACCATTCGGGTCGGCTGTCGCTGGCCGGCGAGGCGGTGGCGGTGCTTGGCGGCACCGCCATTCTCATGCTGGGGATTCTGCTGCTCCAGGCGGCGCTGTCGACGCCGGCGCACCCGCTGCTGTAGGCGCGGCCCCCTCCCAGTCGGCGATCTCCGAGAGCACGGTCCCCACCTCCAGCGCGTCGAGTGTGTCGCGCCGCAGCCACCGGGTGCGCGGCCCGCGCGGTCCGGTGCGCGCGGGATCGCTGTCGGCGGAGAACAGGGCGAGCGTCGGCGCCCCGGCCAGGGCGGCCAGGTGGGTCGGTCCGGTGTCGTTCCCGACGACCAGCCGGGCCGCGCGGGCGTAGGCGGCGAGTTCCGCGAGATCGGTCGCCCCGGTCAGGTCGAGGGCTTCGGGCGCCCGGGCCTGAATGGCGGCGGCCAGATCGCCTTCGCCCGCCGTGCCGGCCACGGCGCTGCCGATGCCCTGCGCGTCCAGGGCTGCCGCCAGCGCCGCGAACCGCTCGACCGGCCACCGCTTGGCCGGCCGGCCGGCCGACGCACCGGGGATCAGCAGGGCGAAAGGGCGCGCCGGCAGCCGGGCGGCGATGTCCGCGTTCAGAAACCCGAGATCGGCCAGTGGCACCGTGTCGATCCCGGCGATCGCCAGTTGCTCGCGCTGGCGTTCCACCGTGTGCAGCGGCGACGGGGTGGGATAGACGTGCCGGTGACTGCAGCCCGGAACCCGGCCGGACCACTCCGGGCCGCGCGCGCCGCCGATCAGCCGGAAGTAGCTGGCCGTGCGGTCGGAGGTCTGCAGATCGTAGACCCGGTCGAACCGACCGCCGCGCAGCCGCGCGCGCAGCGCCAGCCAGGTCAACGGGTTCAGGCGCGGAGCCGGGTCCGTCCAGATCTCGTCGAACAGCCCGCTGGCGGCGGCGAGATCGCGGTAGGCGTCGCGTGTCAGCAGCGTGAGCCGGGCGCCGGAATGGTGGCGTCGGATCGCCTGCATCGGTCCGAGGGCGAACAGAAAGTCGCCAAGCGCGCCGAGCTTGATGACCAGCACGCGGTCGAGGTCGGCGGCGGCGGTCATAGGCGTTCGCAGCCCCGTTCGGCCAGGATCTCGGTGTAGACCGCCAGGGTCCGGGCGCACATCTGATAGCGGGAGAAGTGCCGGCGGACATGGGCGATCGCCTGTCCGGAGAGCCGGGCGCGGGCCGCTCCATCCAGATCGAGCGCCGTCTTCAGTCCCGTCGCGAGGGCGGCGGCATCGCCCGGCGTGACCAGCCATCCGGTCTCGCCCTCGATCACCGTCTCGCGTGCGCCACCATGGTCGGCGGCGACGATGGGTCGGCCCATGGCCTGAGCCTCGATCATCACCCGTCCGAACGGTTCCGGGTCGAGGCTGGCCGAGACCACGACATCGGCAAGCTTGTAGGCCGCCGGCATGTCGTCCGTCCGGCCGACGAAATGGACATAGGGGCCGACACCGGCCGCCTGGGCCCGCGCTTCCAGCTTGCGCCGAGCCTCAGGTCGGGCGGAATCGTCGCCGACCATCAGGCAATGGAAGGAGCCGCGCTCCAGGCGGGAGAGGGCGTCAATCAACAGCGCGTGGCCCTTCCAGGCGGTGACCCGGCCCGGCATCATCACCACCGGCACGCCGTCGGGCAGCCGCCATTTGTTGACCAGTCTCACCAGGCGTTCGGCGGGGACCCGGTCGGGATCGAACATCTCCAGGTCGACGCCGCGGGGGATCACCCGCAGGCGGGCCGGATCGACGTCGTAGTCGGCGACCAGGCGTTCGGCGATGTAGTGGGAGATGGCGATCACCCGCTCGCCGCGAACCATGACCGAGTTGTAGGCCCGCTTCAGGGCGTTGGCGGCCGCGGGCCGCTGATGGAAGGTGGTGAGGAACGGGACGCGGTTGCGGGCCGCCGCCTGAATCCCGTGCCAGGCCGGGACGCGCGAGCGGGCATGCACCAGATCGACCCGCTCGCGGTAGATGACGTCGACCAGGGCGTCGAACGCGGCGCGCCAGCGCAGCGGGTTCTTGGAATGGACCGGCAGCGCGACATGGGTGGCGCCGACCCTTTCCAGTTCGTGCACCATCGGTCCGCCGCGCGACACCACCAGGGCGCGCCAGCCGGCCTGGACGATGGCCCGCGCCATGTCGACCGTTCCGCGCTCCACCCCGCCGGAGACCAGCGCCGGCAGCAATTGCAGCACCGTCGGTCCGGTACCGCCGTGGGCCGGTCGGAACGCCTCGAAATCCTCGGCGGAAATGTTAGGATCGGGCGCGGGGGGCGCGCCGGCCTCCATCGGCTCTGTCACCGGCGAATCCAGCCATCGGTACGGTCCAATTCGAAAGGGACCCTAGCACAATGACGCAAGCGTCACAGCCTGACGAAACGACGGCCACCGAACCGCGGTACCTGACCACCGGGGACGGGGAGAGGATCGCCTACCATCACCGCCCGGGGGAGGCGCCGGGCATCCTGTTCTGCGGCGGATTCATGTCCGACATGACCGGCACCAAGGCGATGGCGCTGGAGGCGTTCGCCGAGGCGCGCGGTCAGGCGTTCACCCGGTTCGACTACCGCGGTCACGGACAGTCCTCCGGCGCGTTCACGGCCGGCACGATCGGCAGGTGGCGGGATGACGCGCTGACGGTGCTCGATCAGGTGACCACCGGACCGCTGGTGATCGTCGGCTCGTCCATGGGCGGCTGGATCGCGCTGCTGCTGGCCCTGGCGCGGCCGGAGCGGGTGGCCGGCCTGGTCGGCGTTGCCGCGGCGCCGGACTTCACCGAGGACCTGATGTGGGCGGAGTTCGAGGAGGACGTGCGTCAGACGCTCTTGACCGAGCGCGTCTACCACGAGCCGTCGGAGTACTCCGAGGAGCCGTACACGATCACCATGGATCTGATCGAGGAGGGTCGCCAGCACCTGATCATGCGCGGACCGATCCATATCGACCGTCCGGTGCGCCTGCTGCATGGCATGCGCGACAGCGACGTGCCGCACCGGTTGTCGGTGCTGCTGGCCGAGCGGCTGGATTCCGACGATGTGCAGGTGCGTCTGATCAAGGACGGCGACCATCGGCTGTCGACCGACCGCGACCTGGCGCTGCTGACTGCGGCGGTGGCCGATCTCTCGGAACGGGCGGGCGACGGTTAGGCGACCGCGGTCACCGGGCCGATCGGCAGTCGCACGATGGCGCAGGTGCCTGCCCCCTCGCGTGAGCGCAGCTCCAGGCTGCCGCCCAACCGGGCCAGCGACTTGCGGGCGATGGCGAGGCCGATGCCCGCGCCGGTATCGCCGTGCGGACCGATCGACCCGCCATGGCCTTCGGGTGCGGTCGTCCGGCCCATCTGCATCGCCAGTTTCTCGGCGTCCAGCCCGATGCCGCTGTCGGAAACGACGAACACGGCCACGTTCTCGAGCGGCTCGCGCCTGGCCAGCAGGGTGACCCGGCCGCCTCTGGGCGTGAACTTGATGGCGTTGGTGACCAGGTTGTCGAGGACGGTACCGAGAAGCTCGGCGTTCACTGCCAGTTCGGGCAGTTCGTCCTGGATGTCGACGTCGAGGACGAGGCCGCGCGCCTCGGCCATCGGCCGGTACATGGCGGCGATGTCGGTCAGGAGACGGGCAACCGATACCTCCGGTGCCAGCGGGGCGTCGGCCGAGTCGATGACCAGGCGGTCGCACAGCTTCATCATCTTGCCCGCCGCGTCATGGGCGAGGGAGGCATACTCGCGATACCGTGGATCGCCCAGCGGTCCGAAGTGCTCGTTCTTCAGAATCTCGGTGATCGCGGTCAGCGCGTTGAGCGGATTGCGAAGTTCGTGCGCGATTTCCCGCAACTGTGCGGACGCCTTCGACGTCAGCCGCTGCTGACCCGACGCGGTGTCGGCAATCTCCTCAAGGCGATCGTCAGTCATCATGCCTTCAGTCTGCTCCCTCAACTATTACGATTCGGTAAAGGCGCGCCCGGCGATCATCGTCGGACTCCTCCTGGCGTTGTGCGGGTCGATGATGGCCGGATCGGGACGCGTTTGGGCCCAGACCGGGGCCGGTGAGCCGTCGGCGCAGGTCTATGACCGGTGTCTGGGACAGGCGCGGTCGGCGCCGGAGGCGGCCTATGACGCGGCCCTCGCCTGGCACGAGGCCGGTGGCGGTCTGCCGGCACGCCACTGTGCCGCGGTCGCGCTGCTCGGGCTGAAGGCCTATGACGAGGCGGCGTCGCGGCTGGAGACGCTGGCGGCCGAAGTGCCCGACGCCCGCGCCGACCTGCGCATCGGACTGATCGCCCAGGCGGCACAGGCGTGGCTGATCTCGGGCCGCGCCGCCCGCGCGGAGGAACTCCTGACCCTGGCGGTCGAGGCGCGGCCGCGCGACCCGCAGCTGCGCGCCGATCGGGCGGTGGCCCGGCTCTCCCTCGGCGACCGCTGGGGGGCGATCGACGACCTCGACATCGCCCTCGAGGCCGCGCCGGACGATGTGGAACTGCTGCTTTATCGCGCCTCGGCATACCGCTATCTCGGCGTCGCCGACCTGGCCCGTGACGATGTCGACCGCGCACTTGCCCGCGCTCCGGACTCGCCGAGCGCCTGGCTGGAGCGCGGCATTCTCGACCGGCTCGCCGGCGATCCGGCGGCGGCCCGCCGGGCCTGGGTCAGGGTGCTGGAGCTGGGAGCGGACGGCCCTGTCGCCGACGCCGCGCGGGCGCGCATCGAGGCGCTGGACGTCGCACGCTAGAGTGCGGCCGGCTCGGATCGAACCGACCTGAACCGTGGATCGCCATCTAAGCCATTAAAAACAGAGCAAATTCACACGATCAGATGTTTCCATCTGATCGTGATTTGCTCTAAGTCATCGAAGATCGGACATGCTCCTACGGGCGGGTCCTTCATCGGGTCGTGATCGACCCTACACCGCCACCGACTGGCTCTCCACCGGAACCGCGGCCAGACCGTCGTCGTCGTGTCCCGTCTCCGCGGCGAGGATCAGGCCGGCGAACTCCGAGAGGAAGACCGAGCCTTTCACCGTACGCTGCACCAGCACGCTGCGCCGGTCTTCCTCGTCGACCTTGCGCCGCAGGAAGCCCAGCGTGCACAGCCGGTCGAGCGCACGGGTGACGGCGGGCTTGGAGATGTTCAGGGCAACGGCGAGGCCCCGCACGGTGTGCGGCGGCGCGGTCAGGTAGACGGTCAGCAGGAGCCCCATCTGCCGGGCGGTCAGGTCGGGACCGTCGCGCCGCACGCTCTGCACGGTCGCCGCCCGCCAGAGGTTCAGAACTCGATGCTGCTGGTCGGATCGGTGCATTGGCGGCTCGTTTCCGGTCGTTCCGGTAGCGGATTGAAGATAGCGGTCCTCGTCTGTGAAGGGAAGCGCGATCGTTTCGAAGCTAGTCCGGTCGCCGGTTCGTGGCTAGGCGGGGAATCGCGCCTGTATCGTGCGGAACAGCGCACGCACGCCCTGCGCTTCCCCGCCTTCGGGCCGGCCGGGCCGGTCGCGGAGGTTCCAGGCGATCAGGTCGATATGCATCCAGGGTGTTGTTTTGGAAACGAAATGCTCCAGAAACAGGGCGGCGGTGATCGCTCCGCCATAGGGGCCCGAGCCGGTGTTGGACAGGTCGGCGATCTTGGTCTTCAGCATCGCGGCATAGGGCTGGTGCAGCGGAAGACGCCAGAGCGGATCCTCCTCCGCCACGCCGGTCTCCAGCACCTGGCTGGCCAGCGAATCGTCATTGCAGAACATCGCCGGCAGGTCGGGGCCGAGGGCGACGCGCGCCGCGCCGGTCAGGGTGGCGAAGTCGATCAGGAGGTCCGGGCTCTCGCTGTCGGCCTCCGTCAGGGCGTCGCACAGGACCAGCCGACCCTCGGCGTCGGTGTTGCCGACCTCGACCGTCGTTCCCTTGCGGGTGCGGCAGATGTCCATCGGCAGGAACGCGTTGCCCGAGACCATGTTCATCACCGCCGGAATCAGCACCCGCAGACGCACCGGCAGGTCGGCGGCCATGACCATGCGCGCCAGGGCGAGCACCTGGGCCGAACCGCCCATGTCCTTCTTCATGGTCAGCATGCCGTTCGACGGTTTCAGGTCGTAGCCGCCGGTATCGAAGCATACGCCCTTGCCGACCAGGGTGACCTTCGGGGCCTTGGGATCGCCCCAGGTCAGGTCGATCAGCCGGGGCGCGTCCTCGGCGCCGCGGCCGACCATGTGGATGGTCGGGTAGTTCTTCTTGAGCAACTGGTCGCCGACCGTGACCGAGATCTTCGCCTTGAACTCCTTGGCGAGGGCCTTCGCCGCGTCGGACAGCTCGCTCGGCCTGAGATCCGAGCCGGGAGTGTTGATGAGATCGCGGGCCAGGCCGGTCGCGGCGGCGGCATTCTCGACGAAGTCGCGGTCGACGCCCTTGGGCCAGACCAGTTCCGCCTCGATCGCCGGCTTCTCGGTGTAGCGGGTGAACTGGTAGGTGGCCAGCGCCCAGCCGGTCGCCGCCCGGGTGGCGTCCTCGGCCGACAGGTCGGCGTCGATGGCGTAGCGTCCCGCAGGCAGCGCGCCGGGCAGCCCGGCGAAGTCCCAAACGCCAATGCGATCGGCCGCCGCAACGCCGAGCAGAACCCGCGCGATTTCGCCGTTCGGCCCCGGCACCACGCAGGTCTCGCCGGCCTTCGCCATGTAGCCGGTGGCGGCGATCCAGGTCTTGGTGGCGGCGTCGGCGTCCACCGTCCAGTCCGTCAGCCCGTCGGCGGTAACCGGTGTGATCGGGATGGTTCCGGTGGTGGCGCGGGCGACGAGGTTGAAGGCCACGGCGGTTGCTCCTCGCTGGTGACGGCGGCATGACGGGAGGATGACACGATCCTGCATCGGGTATACTCGCTGCGACTTAACAGGCACAAGCGAGCACCCCACATCGGGAGGTCGATGCGCCGCAGTCCGCGTAACAGAAGGGGGAGTTCCCCATGTCCGAGAACGCCGACAGTCCGCTGACGCTGATCATCGGGAACAAGAACTATTCGAGCTGGTCCCTGCGCGCCTGGCTGGCGGTCCGCCAGGCGGGTCTGGAGGCGAAGGAGATCGTGATCCCGCTCGACGAGCCGGGGTACAAGACGGAAATCCTGAAGCACTCGCCCTCCGGCCGGGTGCCGTGCCTGATCGACGGCGACCTGAAGATCTGGGACAGCCTGGCGATCGGCGAGTACGTGGCGGAACGCGTCCCGGAGGCCGGCCTGTGGCCCGACGATCTCGGCGTCCGGGCGATCGCCCGCGCGGTCTCGGCGGAGATGCACAGCGGTTTTTCCGCCCTGCGCGAGCACATGCCGATGAACGTCCGCTCGCGCTTCCCCAAGGAGGGACGCAAGCCCGGCGTGCAGGAGGATATCGACCGGATCCGGGCGATCTGGCGGGGCTGCCGTTCGCGTCACGGCGCGGACGGGCCGTTCCTGTTCGGCCGCTTCACCATCGCCGACGCGATGTACGCTCCGGTGGTCAGCCGGTTCCGCACCTTCGCGGTCGAACTCGGCGCCGAGGAGCAGGCCTATGCCGACGCGGTCTGGGAGTTGGAGGCGATGCGGGCCTGGGCCGACGCGGCGGAGGACGAGCCGATGGTCATCGACGACGCGGAATTCTGAGCCGCGGTGCGGATCGCCCACCCGGGCCTGTTTGCGCCGCCGCCGTTCCGCGCTATCCTGCACGCATGGGGTGTGTGCGATGAACGGACCGCGAATCCTGCAGGGCGTGTTTCTCACCGGCGAGCCGATCGTCGCCGTGATCCAGCCGCGCGCGCGGGCGCCGGTGATCCAGCCCAAGGCGAACCGGCCGGCCGGCGCGCCGACGGTGCCGGGGGCGGCCGCGGCGCAGCCCAAGACCGGCCAGGCCATGGATCCGCGATACCGGACAGCGGCCGGGCCATCCCTCGCCCCGGCCTCCACCGCGATGCCGTCGCGGCGCCTCTCGCCGGTGCACCCGGCCGCGGCCGAGGAGCCGACGATGCTGGCCCTGTCATCCCCGACCACCGCGCAGCTCATGGAGGGTGGCCCCGGGAGCGCCCCGGGAGGCGTCCGCGGGAGCACCCAGGAGAGTGGGTCGCCGAACGGGTCGCGGCGTCAGGACGAAACGGTGATGCGCACCGGTGGCGAGACCGCGTGGCTGATGTCGGCCGCGCCGCCGCGCGGTCACGGCCAGCCGTTGCCGCCGCTTGTGCAGGCACGGATGGAGGCGTTGTTCGGGGTCTCCTTCGCCGACGTGCGGATCCATGTCGGGCATCACGTCAGTGCGGTCGGTGCCCTGGCCTATACCCACGGCTCGAACCTGCATTTCGCGCCCGGCCAGTACAATCCGCACTCGACGGAGGGGCTGAAGCTGCTGGCGCACGAACTGACCCACGTGGTGCAGCAGCGCGAGGGGCGGGTGAAGAACCCGTTCGGCGAGGGCACGGCGATCGTCGCCAACAAGGCGCTCGAGGCGGAGGCGGACAGCCGGGCGATGGATATCGCCAAGGGACCGCCCCTGCTCCTGTGGCGGCCGGATCAGGCCGGTGCCGCGACTGTGGAGCCCCGGAACGCCGGCCCGGCCGGGCGGTCGCAACCGATCGATCAGCGGTGATCGGACGGGCTCAGTCTGCGTCGTTGACGCGATGGGCTCAGTCTGCGTCGTTGACGCGACGTGCTCAGTCTGCGTCGTTGACGCAGTGCAGCGGCCGATCGAAATAGGTCGAGTCCGAGCAGCGCTTCGTCGTGTATTTGTTCAGATAGTAGAACCCGTTCCGCCCGGTGGCGGCGTTCGGCACCGTGGTGAAGGCGGCGGCGCCCAAGACATACGGATTGCAGGCGCCAAGCATGCCGAGCAGCATACCGACGATTGTCAGGCGCAGGACAGTCGGGTGTAGGATCGTTGGGCACAGGACGGTCGATCGGACCATGGTCATCCTCCGAACTTCTTTCGGTTGGCGAATCTGCCGGACACCACCATTTTAGTGGATACGGGGATAATACATAAAATGCCGATTATTTCCAGCGCAAAACCCCACTGCGCGGATCGGGTCTATGCCGTGCCGAGGCGCCTCCTTATCTTCGCATCGAAACCAACCGGAGCACCTCCCGATGTCTGTCGCTGAACCGCTTGCGGCCGCCGCTTCTCCCGACACCCTGGATCTCCTGCTGACCCGCCGGTCGGTGGTCGCAAAGAACCTGGGCGAACCGGGCCCCGACGCCGCCACGCTCGAGAAGATCATCGCCGCCGGTCTGCGGGTTCCCGATCACGGCAAGCTGGGCCCGTGGCGCGTCCAGATTCTGTTGAAGGAGGGGCAGGCGGCCCTTGGCGAGGTGTTCGCCGACGTCTTCGCCAGCGACAATCCCGACGCCGAGGACCGGCTGGTCGAGATGGAGCGCCGCCGGCCGCAACGCTCCCCCGTCCTGCTGGCCGTGACCTCGCGGATCGATCCGCATCACCCGAAGATCCCGGAGATCGAGCAGCGGCTCTCCGGCGGCGCGCTGTGCCAGAACATCCTGGTGGCAGCCCATGCCAGCGGCTTCGCCGCCCAGTGGCTGACCGAATGGCCGTCGTTCCATCCGGCGGTGAAGCAGGCGCTGGGACACGACGCGGAGACCGACATCATCGGCTTCATCTACATCGGCACCCCGACCGAGCCGCCGACCGAGCGCGGTCGGCCGGCCTATGGCGATGTCGTCAGCGAGTGGACCGGGCCGTCAGGCGCCTGATCCGGACGGTCCGGCGAAGCGCCGCCGGGCCTCGGCGAAGGCCCGCAGCCGGGCCTCGACAAGGGCGTTGATCGAGCCTTCGGCGAACGTTCCGTCGGCGCCGCGCGCGCCGGCGGGCGTTCCGGTCAGGACCTCGATCCCCTCGGCGATGGTAGCGATCGGCCAGACGTGGAAGCGGCCCGCGGCCACGGCTTCGCAGACGGCCGGTTTCAGCATCAGGTGGCGGGCATTGGCGGCGGGGATCATCACCCCCTGGTCGCCGGTTAGGCCGCGCGCCTCGCAGACGTCGAAGAAGCCCTCGATCTTCTCGTTGACGCCGCCGATCGCCTGGACCTTGCCCATCTGGTTGACCGATCCGGTCACGGCGATGCCCTGGCGGATCGGCACCTCGGACAGTGCCGACAGCAGGGCGTAGAGCTCGGCCGAGGAGGCGCTGTCGCCGTCGACCCCGCCATAGGACTGCTCGAAGACCAGGCTCGCCTGCAGCGAGGTGGGCACGTCGGCCGCATAGGTCGCCGCGAGATAGCCTTGCAGGATCAGCATGCCCTTGGAGTGCAGCGGGCCGCCCAGTTCCACCTCGCGCTCGATATCCACGACCTTGCCGGTGCCGGGGCGGACCCGCGCGGTGATCCGGCTCGGACGGCCGAAGGCATGGGCGCCGATCTGCAGCACGCTGAGCCCGTTCACCTGGCCGACAGTCTCGCCGTCGGTGGCGATGAGGACCGTCTCGCGCAGGATCTGCTCCCGCATCCGCCGCTCGATCCGGTTCGACCGGCGGCGATAGGCGTCGAGGGCGGCGTCGACATCGTCGCGCACGATCGTCCGGTGTTCGCGCTCCCGACCCTGGTAGTCGGCCTCGCGCAGCAGATCGGCGATCAGACCGACCCGCGTCGTCACCCGCTCGCTGTCGCCGACCATTCGGGAGCAGTGCTCGACCACCCGTTCCACCGCCGATCGGTCGAACGGACGCAGCTCCTCCTTCTGCTGGATCGTCGCGATCAGGCGGGCGAAGAGCGCGTCGTGCTCGTCGTCCCGCTCCATGATGTCGTCGAAATCGGCGGCGACCTTGAACAGGTCGGAGAAGTCCGGGTCGAGCGCGGCGAGCATGTGGTAGATGCGCTGGTCGCCGAACATCACCACCTTCACCGAGAGCGGAATGTCGACCGGTTGGATCGACACCGCGAGCGCCGTCGTCATCGCCTCCTGCGGGCTCTCGATCGTCACCGACCCGTTGTACAACGCCCGCTTGAGCGCGTCCCAGGCGAACGGTTGCTGAATCAGCTTCAGGGCGTCGACCAGCAGGTAGCCGCCATTGGCCCGGTGCAGGGCGCCTGCGCGCACCAGGGTGAAGTCGGTCACCATCGACCCCATCTGGGCGCGGTACTCGATCCGGCCGACCAGGCGACCCAGGGTCGGATGGTCCTCCAGAACGACCGGCGCGCCGGAGCTCGACCCGTTGCTCACGAACACGTTGACCCGGAAGCGGCGCTGCGGATCGGCGGCGACGGCGGGATCGGCCTGGCCCTGGGCCTGGGAGGGGTCAGCGGGCTGGGCGAACAGGTTGATCTTCTCGACCAGGTCGGCGTGCAGGTCGCTCAGCCACGCGTCGAGCTCCGGCGTGGTCGCGAGCCCGTCGCGCACCTCGTCGATCTCGTCGTCGACAAGGGCGCGGGCGATCGTGTCGTTGAGCGCGCGTACCGCCTTCTGACGGTCGCGCTCGAGCAGCGGTCCCTTGCGCAGGGCTTCGCGCAGCAGTTCCTGCACCGCCTCGATCTCGGCCTGCAGGCGATCGCGCTGGTCGGCGGGCAGGGCGTTGAACTTCTCCGGCACCATGGGCTTGCCCTCGTCCGCCGGGGCAACGGCGAAACCCTGGGGCGTGCGGACCAGCAGCAGTTCCTTCGCCTGGGCGGCGGCGGCGACCGATTCCAGTGCCGCCTCGGTCTTCTGGGCGAAGTCCCGGTCGATCGCCTCCCGGCGAAGGCGGTAGTCCTCGCCCTCGAGGACCGCCGCGACGGAGGCTTTCAGGTCGGCGATCAGTTTCTCGACCCGGTGGTGCAGCTCCGGCCCCTTGCCGGGCGGGAGGCGCAGGGCGATGGGCCGGTGCGGGTCCTTGAAGTCGTTGACGTAGACCCAGTCGTCGACGGCGGGAAAACTCTCCGCCCGCCGGCGAAGATATCCGAGAACGGCTGAGTGCTTGCCCGATCCCTTCGGGCCGACGACGAACAGGTTGTACCCGCGGGCCCGCATGCGTGCGGCGAAGCGGACAGCCTCCAGCGCCCGGTCCTGGCCGATCAGGGTGTCGACCGGCTCCAGGTCTTTGGTTGTCTGGAACCCGAGTGCCGACAGATCGGTGCGGCGGTACAGGGCATCGGCGCTCAACGCTGGGACGGGCATTGTCTACCTCGTTCTCGGACCGGACGTTGCAAACCTTTGGTATTCGACACCTGCCGGCCGGTGATGTCGAGGGGTCGACGCCGGCCGGCGAGGGCGGTGTAATGGCGCACCGACCGAAAGAGAGATCGGCCAGAACCAGGGAGAGCGCCATGCCGCACGCCGCGATCAACGGCATCGATCTGTACTACGAGGTGTCAGGGCAGGCGGACGGGCCGCCGATCCTGTTCTCCAACTCGCTGGCGTCCACCCTGCACATGTGGGACCCGCAGATGCCGGCCTTCGAGGCGCACTACAAGGTGATCCGCTACGACAGCCGGGGGCACGGAAAGTCCTCGGCGCCGGACGGCGCCTACAGCATCGAGACGCTGGTCGACGACGCGGTCGGCCTGCTCGACCACCTGGGCATCGCCAGAACCGATTTCTGCGGCCTGTCGAAGGGCGGCATGGTGGGGCAGCGCCTGGCGACCCTGCATCCGGAGCGGGTCGACCGGGTCGTGCTGTGCGACACCGCCTGCTACATGGGGCCGCCTGAGATGTGGGAGGGTCGGATCGAGACCGCCGGGGCCCGGGGCATGGCCGGCGTGGTCGACGCGACCATCCAGCGCTGGTTCACGCCCGGCTTTCAGGAGCGGGAGCCGGGCGAGGTGGACAAGGTCCGTCAGATGATCCTGGGAACGCCGGTCGCCGGGTTCATCGGCTGCTGCCGGGCGATCCAGGGGATGGATCAGCGCGAGACCATCCAGGCCATCGCCGCCCCGACGCTTGTCGTGGTCGGCGCCGACGATCCCGGCACGACGCCGGACGCGGCGCGCGAGATCCATAAGCGGATCGACGGTTCGACGCTGGAGATCCTGGCGGACGCCGCCCATCTGTCGAACATCGAACAGCCCGAGGCGTTCGACGCGGTCGTCCTCGGGTTCCTGGGGAAGGCGTAGTCTCCACGGAAAGCCGTCGGCCCTCACCGATCAGAGCGCCCTCACCCCCACGGTCCCGGTTGCGGTGCCGGCCGGCCGGCCATGGCCGTCAACCGGGCGATCCGCTCGGACATCGGCGGATGGGTGGAGAACAGCCCGTCGAGCGCATGCGCGTGCAGCGGGTTGACGATGAACAGATGCGCCGTCGCCGGGTTGTTCTCGGCGGCGTGATTGTCGATCCGCCGGGCGTTGTCCTCCAGCTTCTGCAGGGCCGAGGCGAGCCACAGCGGTCGGCCGCAGATCTCGGCGCCGATCCGGTCGGCGTCGTACTCGCGCACCCGGCTGATCGCCATCTGCACCAGGGTGGCGGCCAGCGGGGCGAGAATGGTCATCGCCAGCACGCCGACGATGCCAAGCGGGCTGTTGCGGTTGCCGCCGAAGAACGAGCTCCACATCGCCATGTTGGCCAGCATCGAGATGGCGCCGGCGATGGTCGCGGTGATCGTCATGATAAGCGTGTCGCGGTTCTTCACGTGGGCCAGTTCGTGGGCCATGACGCCGGCGATCTCCTCGTGGGAGAGGCGGCGCAGCAGACCGGTCGTCGCGGCGACGGCGGCGTTCTCCGGGTTGCGGCCGGTGGCGAAGGCGTTCGGCTGGTCCTGGTCGATCAGGTAGATCTTCGGCATGGGCAGGCCGGCGCGTTCGGCGAGCTGCGCGGTCATGTCGTGGAACCAGGGCAGGTCCGATCGGCCGATCTGCCGTGCGCCGTGCATCGACAGCACCATGCGGTCGGAGTTCCAGTAGGCGAACAGGTTCATGCCGCCGGCCAGCAGCAGCGCGATCACCATGCCGCCCTGGCCGCCGAGCAGGAAGCCGACCCCCATGAACAGCGCCGTGAGGGCGGCGATCATCAGGCTGACGCGGACGGTGCTCATGCGGTTCACTTGCCGGTTGCTGCGCGAGGCCTGGAGATGAGCAGCCGGCCGTCCGGCGTCAAGATCTGGCCCTGGCCGCCCCGCGCGCCTATATGACGTCGTCATGAGCGACAAGAAGATCCCGTTCCGCGAGGTCGCCGTTCCCCAGACGAAACCGGGGAAGCCGGCGAAGACCATCCCCGCCCCCGGCGAGGAGGTGACGGTCCCGCCACAGCTCGACCCGCGGGCCGCGGCCAAGGACCTGCCCCCCGAACGCGGCGGCTATGACGGCCCCGAGCCGACCCGCTTCGGCGACTGGGAACACAAAGGCCGCACGACGGATTTCTGAGGGGAGCGGATATCTGAAGAGAGCGAGCCGACGTCCTGATCGTCACCCGCCCTTGCGCCAGTACACGCCGGTCCAGTCGATCCGCTCGATGGGGTCGGTGATCCCGCGCGCCGTCCGGAACTCGTCGACCGCCCGGCGGCAGGGTTCCAGGTCGCCGTAGTCGTCGACGATGACGAATCCGCCGTCGCTGACCTTGTCGTAGAGGCTCGTCAGCCCGTCCATGGTCGACTCGTAGAGGTCGCCGTCGAGCCGCAGCAGGGCCAGCCGCTCGATCGGCGCGGTCGGCAGGGTGTCGCGGAACCAGCCCTTGAGGAACACCACGCGGTCATCCAGCAGGCCGTAGGCGGCGAACAGGCGTTGGACCTCCTCCAGGGGGACCGCGAGGATCGGCATCTTCGCCGCGCTCAGGTCCAGGCCGGCATCTTCCGGTCGGCTCGGCGGTGGCAGACCTTCGAAGGAATCCGCCGCCCAGACCCTGCGGTCCGGCATATCCCAGGCGGCCAGGTAGCCGCGCATGATGATGGCGGCGCCGCCGCGCCATACGCCGGTCTCCGCCAGGTCTCCGGGGATCCCGTCGGCGCGGATGCGGTCGAGGCACCCGGTCAGATTGTCCAGGCGCTTGCGCCCGATCATGGTGTGCGAGAACTCGGTCACGTTCCGCAGATCGACCGTGCGCTTCCCCGACGCCGCGCCTTTCGCCGCGGACTCCGACCCCAGGGTGACGCGGGCCGACAGCCGGCCCTCCTCGCGGGCCTGCTCCGCATGGGCGACCCAGTCCGGCAGCCGGCCGCGGACATCCTGCACAACGGCCGGATCGATCGGCGCCCGGGCCATGGCCGAGGCGAAGATGTACTTCAGACGAACCTCGTGCTCGAGGTAGAGCTCGTTGAGGACGCTCTTCTTGAGCAGCTCGATGTATCGTTCTTGCGGAGTCATCCTGGTCTTCTATGCTTCCCGGATACCGGCCGGGTGCGAGGATATCTGCCACCGTTCGACAGCAACGGAACCCGTGTGTATCGGACATGTCCGGCCGGAACAACAAGGCACTCAGTCGAGGAAAACGATGTCTGGTCTCAAGCAAAAGCTGCGCCCGGGGAAACTGCTGACTGCGCCGGGCGTGTTCGACGGCGTGTCGGTGCGCCTCGCCGACGCCATGGGCTTCGACGCGCTGTACATGACCGGATACGGCACGGTGGCGTCCCATCTCGGCCTTCCCGACGCGGGCCTCGCGTCCTACCGCGACATGGTCGAACGGGTGCGCACGCTGTCCGAACTGTCCTCCGCGCCGCTGATCTGCGACGGCGATACCGGCTATGGCGGGCTGCTGAACGTCGACCACACGGTCAGGGGCTACGAGCGCGCCGGGGCCGCGGCGATCCAGCTCGAGGACCAGGAATTCCCCAAGAAATGCGGCCACACGCCGAACCGCAAGGTGATCCCGATCGACCAGGCGGCGGCGAAGATCAAGGTCGCGGCAGAGGCGCGGGACAGCGCCGACTTCCTGATCATCGCCCGCACCGACGCCCGCACCGCCCATGGCCTGGACGAGGCGCTGCGTCGGGCGGACGCCTTTGCCGAGGCGGGCGCCGACATCCTGTTCGTCGAAGCGCCGGAATCGGTCGAGGAGATGGAGATCATCGGCAAGCGCTTCGACCTGCCGCTGCTGGTCAACGTGGTCGACGGCGGCAAGACACCGGTGCTGACGGCCGAGGAGTACACCGATCTCGGATACCAGATCGCGATCTATCCGGCGGCCGGGTTCCTGGCTGTCGGCCACGCGCTGAATTCGGTCTACTCGACGCTCAAGCGCACCGGCGCCACCACCGAACTCGAGGTGCCGATCGCCGAGTTCATGACCTTCTCCAAGGCCATGGGCTTCGGCGACGTCTGGCAGTTCGAGCGCGACCACGCCGATCTGGAAGCGCCCTCAGAGGCCGCCGAATAGGAGCCGGACCATGCGCGCCACCGTTCTGCACGGCATCGAGGATCTGCGGGTCGAGACGCGGGACGAGCGGCCGCTCGCCACCGGCGAGGTGCGCGTGCGGGTCGAGGCCGGCGGCATCTGCGGCTCCGATCTGCACTATTTCCACCATGCCCGCATGGGGGACTTCCCAGTGCGCGAGCCCTTCGTGCTCGGCCACGAGGCTTCAGGCCGCATCGCCGAGATCGGGCCGGAGGTCGAGGGGCTGGCGGTCGGTGATCCGGTGGCGATCAATCCGAGCCATCCCTGCGGCCGTTGCCGCTTCTGTCGGACCGGGCGCGAGAACCTCTGCGCCGACATGATCTTCCTCGGCTCGTCGCGCCGGTTCCCGCATGTCCAGGGCGTGTTCGCGGAGACCTACGCGACCAGGGCGGAGCAGTGCGTGCCGGTGCCGGCGGGCACGGATCCGGGCGTGGCGGCGCTGGCCGAGCCGCTTTCGGTCTGTCTGCACGCGGCGAGCCATGCGGGGCCGCTGCTCGGCCGCCGGGTGCTGGTGACCGGAGCCGGTCCGATCGGCGCCCTGTGTCTTGCCGTGGCCCGGTTGGGCGGGGCGGTGGAGACGGTGATCACCGACGTGATGGATGAGCCGCTGAGGGCGGCCGAGGCGCTCGGGGCGACGCGGACCGTCAACGTGGCCGCGAACCCGGGCGGTCTCGCCGATTCGGCGGAGCCGCGCGGCCGTTTCGACGTGGCGTTCGAGTGTTCCGGCAATCCGCACGCGATGCGGTCCTGCCTCGACGCCCTGGCGCCGGGCGGCACGCTGGTCCAGGTCGGAACCTATGCCGACCCCAAGGTCACGGTGCCCGCGGACTTCGTGATGGTGAAGGAACTGACCCTGAAGAGTTCGTTCCGCTTCGCCCGCGAGTTTCCCACGGCGGTGGGCCTGCTGGCCTCCGGTCGGATCGACACCGGGCCGCTGCTGAGCCACAGCTTCCCGGTCGAGGACGCGATGCAGGCCTTCCGCACCGCCGCCGACCGCAGGCAGGCGATGAAGGTGCAGATCCGGTTCTGATCTCCGCCTCCGTCACCGCGGTTGGCCCGCCGGCGAGGCCGGGAGGACTGACGGAGGGAGGTCAGGTCTTCTCGCCCGACGCGACCCCCAGCACCAGGATGCGCGATCGGCCGTAGGTGCGGTCTTCCAGGACCTCGAACCCGTCCGGCGCCTCGACCTGCTCGCGCCGGTCGGTCTCGACCACCAGCACCGTATCGTCGCCGATCCAGCCGGTGCGCAGCGCCGCCTCCGCCGCCGGGATCCAGGCGCCGGTACCGTAGGGCGGATCCATGAACACCACGCCGGCGGCGGCCGGGGCGCGCTCGTGCAGACGGGTGGCGTCGCCGGAGCGGACCTGGGCGCGGCCGCCGACCCGAAGCTTCCCGACATTCGCGCGCAAGGCGTCGAGCGCCGCCGGATGGGTGTCGACCAACACCACCCGCTCGGCCCCGCGCGACAGGGCCTCCAGCCCCATCGCCCCGGTCCCGGCGAACAGGTCGAGGACCGGGCGGTCGCGCAGCACCGGGCCGAAGCGTCCGCTCTCCAACATGCTGAAGACCGCCTCGCGTACCCGGTCGGGGGTCGGCCGCGTGTCCAGGCCTTCCGGTGCGGCGAGCCTAGCGCCGCGGTGTTTTCCGGCGATGATCCGCACGATCCTGATCCCTGCTTCCGGCGCCGTCGGAGGTCGCTGTCGGATTCCTGCCCGTCGGTTTCTTGCCCGCCGGTTTTCTGGTCGGCGGCTTCGTGCCGGTCCGCTTCGGCTTGGCCTTGGCGCGCCCGGTCTCGTCGCCCGGATCGAGGCCGAGCTGGTTCTTCAGAACCCTGGCCTTGACCTCCTCGATGGCCCCCGGCGCGATGTCGCCGAGCTGGAACGGGCCGTAGGAGACCCGCAGCAACCGGCTCACGCTGAGGCCGAGATGCTCCATCACCCGCCGGACCTCACGGTTCTTGCCTTCCTTCAGGCCGATGGTGAGCCAGGAGTTGGTCCGCGTCGCCCGGTCGATCGTCACCTCGATGGATCCGTAGGCCACGCCGTCGATGGTGACGCCGCGCTTCAGGCCCTCGAGGGCCTTCTCGTCCAGCGGGCCGAAGACACGGACGCGGTAGCGTCGCGTCCAGCCGGTCGAGGGCAGCTCCAGGTAGCGGGCGAGCGCCCCGTCGTTGGTCAGCAGCAGCAGGCCCTCGCTGTCGAGGTCCAGGCGGCCGACCGAGATCACCCGTGGCATGCCCACCGGCAGGGCCTCGAACACGGTCTTGCGACCCTCCGGATCGCGGGCGGTGGTCACCGTGCCGCGCTCTTTGTGGTAGCGCCAGAGCCGGGGCGGTTCGATCTTCGGCAGCGCCTTGCCGTCGACGACGATCTCGCTGGCGTCGGTGACGGTGACGGCCGGGCTGTCGAGCAGCGTGCCGTCCACCGCGACCCGGCCGTCGGCGATCCAGCGTTCGGCGTCGCGGCGCGAGCACAGGCCGGCGCGCGCCAGTCGCTTGGCGATCCGTTCCGGCCCGCGCTGCTCCTCGAACAGGGCGGCAAGTTCGGCGACCGGCCGTGTGCCGGTCTTGGGTGCGGTTCGGGGCGCGCTTCGGGACGCGGTCCGTGGTGCGGAGTTGGAAGAGGGCCGGGAGCCGGCTTTGCGGGGTGCGTTCATCGGCCAGCGTGTAGCGCGCCGGGCGTCGGACCGCAACGGCGCAGCGCCTGCGGCGCGCCATGGACAGCCGGCGCCCGACCCCCTATCCAGGCCGGATGAGCACCCCGACGACCCCGATGGCGATCGCGTTGGAGCAGGCCCGACTGGCGGCGGCGGCCGGCGAGGTGCCGGTCGGCGCGGTGGTGGTGGACGCATCTGGCGGGGTCATCGCCGCCGCCCATAACCGGGTGGAGGCGCCGCCGGACCCGGCGGGCCACGCCGAGATTCTGGCGCTGCGCGCGGCGGCGACGGCGCTCGGCACGCCGCGGCTGGTCGGTTATGACCTCTTCGTCACCCTGGAGCCTTGCGCCATGTGCGCCCAGGCGATCGCCCACGCCCGCATCCGACGACTGGTTTTCGGTGCCTACGATCCCAAGGGCGGTGGGGTCGAGCACGGGCCGCGCATCTTCTCCCAGCCGACCTGTCATCACCGCCCGGAGGTGGTGGGCGGCGTCGAGGAAAGGGCGGCCGCCTCCCTGCTGCGGTCGTTCTTCGCCGAGCGGCGCTGAGCGGGGTCGCGGCGGGTCCAGAACGCGCCGTCGCGCCGCGCTGCCTCGACTGCGTAGAAATGGGCGAGGTTGGCCTCGTAGGCGGCGCGGATCGTCGCCAGCCGTCCGGCGTAGACCGCGCCGGCGGCGTGGTCTCCCCGCAGCATTGCCAGCGCCGCGTCGCCGCCGGCCATGCCGGTGAACAGCGCGTTCATCAGTCCCTGGGAGGACAGCGGGTCGAGCGCCAGGGCGGCGTCGCCGACCGCGAGCCACCCCTCTCCGGCCGGGAGATCCGTCACGGCGCTGTGGGCCGGGACCACGATCGGTCCGCGAATCGTGACGGCGCGGTGGAGATCGAGGTCGCCGGCGATCAGCCGGGTGCCCCGCAGGGCCGCGAGGAAGCCGTCGGCGGTCCCCAGCCGACGCAGGACCGGCCGGTCGCTGTCGGTGTGGTGGGCGACGATCCGCCGACCGCCGGGCAGGGGGGCGGTGTACCACCAGCCGTCCTCGTCCGCCTCGATCCGGCTGAACCCGTCATTCTCCCGCTCCCCGCCTTCACACTGCAGCTCGACATAGACGCCGGTGAGCCGGTCGAGCAGGTGGCGTCGGGCGCCCATCCGCCGGGCGAGCGCCGCCCCCCGACCGGTGGCGTCGACCACGATACCGGCGCGCAGCCGCCGCCCGAGGCTGGTGACGATCCCCCAGTGATCCCGCGCACCGAGAGGCGCGCGCCGGGTCAGCGTGCGGACGGTTTCCCCCCGGCGGATCGTCGCTCCCCGGTCGGTGGCGGCCCGGCGCAGGAAGGCGTCGAAGGCGCTCCGGTCGAGGTGCCAGCCGGCGCCGTGCGGGTCCCGCAGGAAGTCGTGGGTCGCCGGCCGGCCGCCGCCCCAGAGGCTTCGGTTGCCGAGATAGGGGCGATGTCCGTCCATCCCCTCGAGGAGGCCGAGGTCGCGCAGCAGCGGGCGGCAGGCCGGGGGGAGCGACTCGCCGATCCGCGAAGCGTCCTCCGTTCCCCGCTCCAGCACCAGGACCCGGCCGCCTTCGGCCAGGCGCAGGGCGGCCGCCGCACCGGCGGGGCCGCCGCCGACGACCACCGCGTCCCAGGCCGTGTCCGTCCGGTTCACTTGACCCGTTTTCCGGGCGCCACCTTTCGGATGTAGCCGGCGACGATCTCCCCGGCGTCGAGGCCGGTTCGGCAGGCGACCTGTTCGCTCACGTCGGCTGCTTCCGTCGTAGGGCTCACCCGGTCGTCATGCACCGGAGTCAGGCCGACCGTCGTCGGCGTGTAGGGCGCAGCGCCTGGGCCGAGGGCGGCGACCTGGATCTCCGGCGGGATATCCGGGTCGTCCTTCGCCCCGGGCAGGGTCGCGACCACCCCCATCTGGTCGAAATGGCCGACCATGTGGTTGATCTGCGACAGGTAGCCGCCGGTGCCGAGGGTCTGGAACCAGCTGGCCCGGCGGTTGAACGCCGCCACCCGCTGCTCATGCGGCAGACTGGTGTCGATCGCGGTCCTGTAGTCCTCTTCCGAGAGCACGTGGTTGGGCACCCGCGCCGGCCAGAACGTCGGAACGTAGGGGTCGTATTTCGGTCCGTATCCGGCGTAATAGGCCGAGCGGCAGCTCGCCGTGTCCGTCTGCCACGGCACCGCCATCCAGCGTGTCAGGCTTCCCGGCGCCTGTCCGAACAGCGGGCCGTCGACCGACACCGCCACTTCCGGCGACAGGTTGCTGCCATAGGGCGGTACGCCCTTCTTCGGCACCTTGCCGCCGCCGCGGATGCGGTACGGGGCGGTGTACATCGACGCGTGCCGCATCGGCCAGGTCACCTCGCAGCCCGGATGGAAGGCGTCGGCCAGGCAGAACTCCATCGCCGCGCGGTCGAGAGCGGCCGGCTGCAGCGCCAGGGGCAGGGCGTCGAGCGTGTCCGCCGCGTCGATCGGATCGTCGCCCGGATCGAAGTCGCCGGCCGCCCATTGCTGCAGCAGCGCGAGCTGGGTGTCGGTCAGCGCCACGTGCTGTTCCGGCAGCTTGCTGGGCGGCACGTTCATGGCGTCGCCGTAGATCCACGGCCAGGGCATCGGCGACCATGAATCGCGCTCGAACACCCGGAAGGAGTTGGCCAGCTGCTGGCGGATCTCCTTCTGGTCGGCGCCCGTGCTGCGCAGGGTGTCGACCCAGGAGGGATCGCGAAAATCCTTCGAGGTGGCGAAGCCGAACCCGGCGGCGAAGCCGGCATTGACCCACTGCAGGTCGGTCATCCGCTCGAACACCGGCAGGATGTCGCGGCCGAAGAGCGGCCTGCGCGGCTTGGGCAGCATCCCCGCCCGGATCGCCACGTCGGTCATCAGATCGTGCAGGGTGCGCACGGATTTCTGCGCCGGACCGTAGTTCGGCGGGGCGGTGACGACCCAGGCGGACTCCACCGGGATCTCGCGATCGCCGATCCGGACCCGGGCCGAGACCGGGCCGTCGGAGGTGTCGTCGTGCCAGCCGTCGTTGTTGGCGAAGTCCGTGGCCGGCTTGCCGTCGTAGGAGGCGGAGTGTCCGTGGCCGCCGAGGAAGAGCAGGCGTCCGGCGGCATCGGTCTGCAGTTCGCCGAGATAGACGTCCTTCCCCATGAACCGTCCGGAGTCGAACCGGTACTTGGGGCCGCTCTGCCATCGGCCGGAGATCTCCCGGGGGCCGGGGTCGATCAGCAGCCCGGCGCGGTCCTTGACGTCGGCGTTGCGCAGCGCCGGCGCGCGCTGATCCGGGTCGACGGTCGACAGCGCCTGAGCACTGTCGAGGGCGACGTGGAACTGGTACCAGCAGGATTTCTGGTTGGCGACGTGGGCGCGCCAGCGGATTTCCGCATTGTCCTCGGTCAGTTCGGCGACGACCTCGCCGGCGGCGTTGTAGCCGTAGATCCGGAACAGGGCGGCCTCGCGCTTCAGGGCGCCGGTCGCATCCCGGTAGAAAGCCGGATCCTCCGCCTTGGGGTTCGGCACCTGCGGTCCGACGTAGTACTCGGTCTTCGCATTGCCCACCCGCGCGACGCCGATCCCGGGATGGATCGCCGCCCGCACCACCGTCGTGTCCTTGCCGCCTTCCGCCATGGCTTCCTCCCAGTGTTTCCGGCCAGTGTGTCCAGCCAGTGTTTCCGGTCGGGCGAAGCCTAGGCAAAAAGCAATCTCTGCGCGATTTATTTTTCGATTATGGCACGCATAGCTATCTCTTCCGACGTTGCCGACGGCGGCGCCAGAGCGGCCAGGACCGCTTCCAGGGCCCGGTCCCGCAGGCCCATGGCATGGATGTGGTCGACGGTCTGGCGCAGATAGTCGGCGTTGTGCCCCGATATGCCTTCCGCGCCCGCGACCAGGGCGGCCTGCTCGGCGACGGTGAGGGCCCCGGCATAGTCCGCCTCCCGCCGGTCGACCGTATAGGTGACGGCCGGCATGCGGCCGCCGGCGCCGAGGTCCACGGTCACCCGGGTGCGACGGTAGACGGGGTAGTGGGCGATCTCGCGTTCGTCCAGGTAGGCGAGGGTCTCGTCCACGGCACTCGCGGGCACGCGGTAGGCGACGCCGCGGCAGGCGCCGCCCCGGTCCAGGCCCATCACCAGGCCCGGACGCGCGGCGGTCCCGCGATGGTGGCGCGAGACCACGCAGAGCCGCCGGCGGTAGCCGCGCAGCAGCGCCTCGATCCGCTCGACATGTTCGAATCCGGGCCGCCACATGAGGGAGCCGTAGCCGAACACCCACATGTCTGCGGCCGCAGTGTGGCCTGCGAAGCGTGCGTCCACTGGAACGACCCCTCGGTTTCTGGACCGGTACCCGGCCGGTGACGCCTGCCGCCGGCGGCGGGTCTGTTGCGCGGCGCGGTCCGGCCCTATGCTGGCGATCCCCTGGACCTAGGCCAAGGCGATGACGACCGCAAGCGACCCCGTCGATCCTGCCCCCGCTCCGCGCAACCGGCGCCGGTACTGGGCCATGATCATGTTTGCCGCGCTGGCCTTCGCCGCGATCGCCTGGAGCATCGTCTGGGCGCTGATGGCGATCCATCTGCGGGCGTCGATCGAGGATTGGATGGAGCACCGTCGCGTGGTCGGCGACCGCCTGACCCATGGCGACCGCGTCCTGACCGGGTTTCCCCTGGCCATCCGCTTCACCTTCGCCGATGTCACCTGGGGGCGCACGGACGGGCCGCGCCGCCTGGAGACGACGACCGACAGCCTGGCGATCTCCGCCCGGCCCTGGCAGCCGTTCACCCTGCGTCTGGCGAGTGTTGGGCCGGTGACCGGGTCCTGGCAGGCGCCGTCCCTGTCGATGGCGGTCACCGCGGCCGGCGCGACCGGGGCAATACGGTTCGAGCCCGGACAGCTCGACCGGGTGGAACTCGATCTGGCCGAGGCCGTGGCCGTCGACGGGGATCGGCGCGTGATCGCCCGCGCGGCGCGACTGGCCGTACAGGCGGATCCGACACCGACGGCCGACGCGGCGGCCGGCGCCGCCCTGGCCGGCGGGGTGGCCACGACGCTTGAGGTCGCTCTGGCCGCCGACGCGCTCGAACCGACCGACATCCTCACGCCGCATCTTCCGTTCGAGGGTCCGGCCGACGGGCGGGTGCGCGCGACCGTGCGCGGCCCGCTGCCAATCTCCCTGGACCCGGCGATGCTGGCGCTGTGGCGGGATGCCGGCGGGGTGATCGACGTGGATCATTTCGGGCTCAACTGGCGCCCACTCGATCTGACGGCGGACGGCACCGTGACGCTTGACGGACTGTTGCGGCCGGAGGGGGCGGCGACGGCGGAGATCCGCGGCCTGCCGGCGATGATCGACAGGGCGGTCGATCAGGGGCTTCTGGCGCAGGACATGGCCTCGCTGCTGCGGCTGGCGACGGCGGCGTTCGCACGAACCGGCAGCGACGGCGGTTCGCCGTCGGTGCGGGCGCCGATAACCATCCAGGACGGTCGGCTCAATGTCGGCCCGATCGGCATCCTGCGGGTGCCCTCACTGGTGCGGTAGGGCCGTCTTACCCGAGGCTGGTCACCGCCATGCCGCTCGTCGCGGACTTGGCCTTCTTCTTCAGGCCGGCGATCTCGTCCATCACGCTGTCGAGCGGGATCTCCTCGCGCCCGGCACGCAGGTTCAGCAGGCCGGCGCTCACGGTCAGGAGCCCGTAGCGGTGCAGCTTGCCGTCGCGGCCGCGCATCTCCAGGTAGCGGCGCTCCCGGGTTTCGGCGTCGTAGAAGCTCTCGACGTCGTGGGCGAACTGCGCCAGCAGGGCGGCAACCCGTTCGGCCACTTCGCGCGGATCCTCGGTCTTGAACCCGGCGAAGAAGTCGTCACCGCCGACATGACCGATGAAGGCGCCGACCGGCGGCGCGTGCTTCTGCAGGAGTTCGGCGAACAACTGGATCGCACGGTCGCCGTTGCGGAAACCGTACGTGTCGTTGAACGGCTTGAAGCTGTCGAAGTCGAAATAGGCCAGCACGACCCCGGACTCCAGATCCTCGATCGCATCGATCACCCAGTCGCCGATCGACAGGTTTCCCGGCAGCCGGGTCAGCGGGTTCTGATCGCGGGCGGCGGCGACGGTCTTCTCGTGCAGGACCTTCAGCAGCGAGGTCGAGCTCATGAATCCGGCATAGCGGCCGCGTTCGACCATCAGGATGCCGGGGGCTTCGGAACGGTGGGCGAAGATCTCCAGGATCTTCTCGATCGGCATGTCGACGCTGGCGGTCGGACACGAGCGCACAAGGTCGCGCAGGGACCGTCCATAGGCTTTGTTGGCCATGAGGTCGCGGCCGAAGGGAGAGTAGGCGTAGGCCTTCAGCTCGGAATCGCCCAGCACGCCGATCGGTACGCTATGCTCGTCGACGACCGGGAAGATCGTCAGGTCGCGATGCTGTCGGAACGTATCGAACACGTCGATCATCGGCAGGTCCGCCGGCAGGGTCGGCAGGACCTCCATGTGCCCCTGGACACGGGTCTTGTCGGTCGAGCGGTTGCGCCGCTCGCGCGCGTTCAGGCCAGCGACCGCCGGGTAGACCGACAGGATGTGATCGAGATCGGTGGTCGGCTTCTGGATCAGGTAGCCCTGCACGTAGTCGAAGCCGAGATCCTTGCAGGTCCGGAAGTCGGCCTCCGTCTCCACCCCCTCGGCGACCATGGCGATGCCGAACACGTGCATGATGTCGACAAGGCGCGAGAGGAACAGGCGGCGTTTGGCATCGCTCGCCACGCCGGAGACGAAATAGCGGTCGATCTTGACGTAGTTGGGCTGCAGCTCGTGCAGCAGGCGCAGCCGGGAATAGCCCTGGCCGAAATCGTCGAGGGCGAGGTGCACCCCGGCGCCGGACACCTGGTGCATCACCGCCAGCGCCTCGTCGCCGGCGACGATGTCCTGGGTCTCCGGCAGTTCCAGGCAGAACCGGTCGGCGCTTAGTCCGCTTGCGGCGATCGCGGCGGCCATGCCGTCGATCACCGCCCGGCCGGAGGCGAGCAGGCGCGCATCGACGTTGAGGAACAGCAGCGCCGTGCGGCTCGGCAGCTTCAGGAAGGCCTCGACGGCCTTGCGTTGCAGGCGCCGCTCCACCTGCTCCAGCACCCCGAGATCGTAGGCGGCGTCGAAAAACTCGGCGATCGTGGCGAAGCCGAGACCGTCCACCCCTCGCAGCAGCGCCTCGTAGCCGAAGGCTATTCCGGTGTCGATGTTGACGATGGGCTGGAAGGCGTAGAGAAGCGTGGTATCAACGGCCTCGAGCAGCCGCTGGGCCGCGCTCTCTGGTCCGCCGGGGGCGATGACCGCTTGGTCGGCGCCGGACGTTTCATCGAAGAGGCCTGCGTCTGCTCGATGCATCGGTATCGTGTCCGCTGCGCTTGACGTACGATGAGGATCTCGCACAGGAAACCCTAATCAATCCTTAACGGCCACCCTTCAGTTTCACAGTATTTGTCGCAAAAGTTGTCATCGCCATGCCCGATGAAATAATCCGCATTCACGTGATCTTCGATTTGGAACGCGAGCGCCTGACCGCCCGCAAGTTCCTCCACGAACTCGCGGAGCAGGACTGGCCGGTGAAGATAACCGGCGCATCAAAACGTGAAGATTTGGATCCGCGGCACAAGGAGATCGTGGTCATCGATCGCATGCGGGCGGCCAAATTCGCCCTGGTGCTCGTGACGCCGATGTCCGGGGTCAGTCGCAACGTCAACGAGGAGGTGAAATTCGCCAAACACGCGAACCTGAACCTTGTCGGCGTGCTGCTCGCCGGCTCGACCGCCCACACCAACCTTCCGGACGGTCTGCACCGCTCCCGCGTCGTCGGCTGGGACTGGGGCGCGCTGAAGAAGGAACTGATGCCGAAGCGGGATATCTGAGGCGGCGACTCAGGCCTTCAGCGCCCGCCAGCCGATATCGCGGCGGCAGAATCCTTCCGGCCAGTCGATCGCGTCCACCGCCGCATAGGCCCGTTCCCGCGCTTCGCCTGCATCCTTGCCGACCGCCGTCACGCCCAGCACCCGCCCGCCGATTGCGCGCAGACTGCCATCCTCGCCGCGCGCGGTGCCGGCGTGGAAGACCACGACGTCGTCGCTTCCGGCCGCCTCGACGCCGGCGATCGCGGTGCCCTTCTCGTAGCTGCCCGGATATCCCCTGGCCGCCATGACGACGCACATGGCGGTCGCGTCGTGCCAGCGCAGGGCGAAGTGATCGAGTTGGCCGTCGACGGTGGCCAGCAGGGCGGCAAGGACATCGCCCTTGGCGCGCAGCATCAGCGCCTGGCACTCGGGGTCGCCGAAGCGGACATTGTACTCGATCAGCTTCGGTCCGCTCTCGGTGATCATCAGGCCGGCGAACAGCACGCCGCGGAACGGCCGGCCCTCGGCCGCCATGCCGGCGACGGTCGGAGCGATGATCTCGTCGACGATGCGGGCGGCCATGGTGTCGTCGACCACCGGGGCCGGCGAGTAAGCGCCCATGCCGCCGGTGTTCGGGCCGGTGTCGCCCTCGCCGACCCGCTTGTGGTCCTGTGCGCCGGCGAGCGGCAGCACCGACCGGCCGTCGGTCAGCGCGAAGAAGCTCGCCTCCTCGCCGGTCATCCATTCCTCGACCACGATCTCGGCGCCGGCCTCGCCGAACGTCCGGTCGGCCATCATGGCGTCGACCGCTTCCAGCGCCTGGTCGAGGGTCTCGGCCATGATAACCCCCTTGCCGGCGGCCAGGCCGTCGGCCTTGACCACGATCGGGGCGCCCTGGGCCCGGATATAGCTCTTGGCCGCCTCGGCGTCGGTGAACCGGCCGTAGGCGGCGGTCGGGATGGCGTGACGGGTGCAGAAATCCTTCGTGAAGGCCTTCGACCCTTCGAGCAACGCCGCCGCCGCGCTCGGCCCGAAGGCCTTGATGCCGGCGTCCTCCAGGCGGTCCACCAGTCCGGCGACCAGCGGCGCCTCAGGGCCGACGACGACGAAATCGATCCGCTCGTCCCGGCAGAACGCGATCAGGGCGTCGTGATCGTCGACCCCGATCGGCACGCAGTCGGCCTCCTGCGCGATCCCGGCATTGCCCGGTGCGCAGTACAGCGCCGTGACCAGCGGTGATGCGGCGATGGCCCAGCACAACGCGTGCTCGCGCCCGCCCGATCCGACGACAAGGATGCGCATGGGACTCTCTCCGTAGTCGAGGGTTAGCGGGCGTGAGCCGGCGCCGGCCGGCGCGGGATGGCCAGGACCATCTCGCGCCGGGCGCCGTTGGCGCGGCCGTCGAGGCCGGCCACCGTATCGGCCCAGCGCGGATCGTGGGTCGGTTCGTAGCCGTGTTCGTCGAGCCAATCAACCAGCCAAGGCAGCGCAACCGGCTGCGGATCGCTGTGGCGGGCGGGATCGAACGCCGCCTCCTCGGCCTGGGGCGAGGCGTCCGTCTCGATCAGGATCGGCACGCCGAGGCCGGTCAGACCGGCGAGATCACCGGCAAGGTCGTCGAAATGGTAGATCAGGCCGAGCGCGCACACTGCATCCGGCCGACCGAGATCCGGGCGTATCGAGCGAAGGTTGCCGACAATCCGCGCCACGTCGGACGCGGTCCCGAGCTTGACGATGACCCGGTCCTGCAGGCTATGCAGCGCCGCCAGGGTCGCTGTCCTGAGCGCCATCAGGATCTTGGTGTCGAGGGCGACGACCCGGGCGCCCTCCAGTCCGAGCTGTAGCGTGAAGTACCCATCGGCACATCCGGCGTCGACGATCACCTTGTCCTGCAACGTGCCGCCGCACGCCCGTTCCATGTTGTCGCGCACCAGTGTCCACTCCGCCGCGTGGTACGAACCGTCGGACCCTGGGGCGTTGTGTCTGGTCGGCGGGATCGGTCGGTTCGCGCCGGGCAGGAAGACTGGGTGGTAGAAGCCCTGGTCGCTCAGGATCTCCAGCATCAGACGGTCGAACGCGGCCTTGTCCTGCGGCATCGTCGCTGCATCGGGCGCTACAGGCTCGGCCCGGGTCGCCCATCGCCGGGCGATGCCCGCAACGGAGATCAGGACCGATCGGGCACCGTCGCGGACATCCGGATAAGGCGAATGCCGGGCCAGCCAGCTTGCGCGGGACAGCAATGTCGCTGCCGCCCGGAGGGTGCCCTGGGCCGGCAGTCCGTGATCGGCCGCAAGGTCCGCCGCCTCGCGAAACGCGCCGGCCAGGACCAGGTTGAAAACGACGTCGGCCGGTTGATCTGTCATGCTGGGTGTCGTCCTCTGTCGGCCGTCACCGGTCGCCGGACCGGACGCCGAGTTCTGTCCAATCGGGTTGCAGCATGCAAGACACTTCCGCCGCCACCACCACCGCATCCGGAAACCTCCCGGAGTTCTCCGTCGGCGAGATCAGCCTGGCGGTGAAGCGCACCGTTGAATCCAGTTTCGACCGCGTCCGCGTGCGCGGCGAGATCTCGCGGCCGACCCGGGCCGGCTCCGGCCACCTCTACATGACCCTGAAGGACGACAGCGCGGTGCTCGACGCCGTGTGCTGGCGCGGCGCGGCGCAGCGGCTGTCGATCCAGCCCGAGGAGGGGATGGAGGTCATCGCCACGGGCAAGCTCACCACCTATCCGGGCCGCTCGAAGTACCAGATGGTGATCGAGCAGATGGAGCTCGCCGGCGAGGGCGCGCTGCTGAAGCTGCTGGAGGACCGGCGCAAACGGCTGGCCGCCGAAGGGCTGTTCGACGCCGAACGCAAGCGGCCGATTCCGTTTCTGCCGGCGGTGATCGGCGTCGTCACATCGCCGACCGGGGCGGTGATCCGCGACATCCTGCACCGCCTGGCCGACCGGTTCCCGGTGCATGTCATCGTCTGGCCGGTGCTGGTCCAGGGCGAGGGCGCGAAGGATCAGGTGGCGCGCGCGATCCACGGCTTCAATGCGCTCCCGGAATCGGGCGGACCGATGCCGCGACCGGATCTGCTGATCGTCGCCCGCGGCGGCGGCAGCCTGGAAGACCTGTGGGCCTTCAACGAGGAGGAGGTCGTGCGCGCGGCCGCGGCCTCCGACATTCCGCTGATCTCCGCCGTCGGTCACGAGACCGACACCACGCTGATCGACTTCGCCAGCGATCGCCGGGCGCCGACCCCGACGGCGGCGGCCGAGATGGCGGTGCCGGTACGCGCCGACCTGATCGCCCGCATCGCGGAGGATACCGCCCGTCTGACCGGGGCCGTGACTCGGCGGCTGAACGAGGGGCGCACGGTCGTCACGGGCCTGGCCCGCGGGCTCGGCGATCCGGCGGCGCGGATCGAGCAGGCGCAGCAGCGCCTCGACTACGCGGTCTCGACGGCGGCGAGCCGGATGTCGACGCGACTCGACCGGCTGGCCTACGCGGTCAACCGCCCGATCCCGTCGCCGGCGGAGATCCTGGCGAAGACGCGGGGGCGGTTCGATGCGGTGGCGCGCGGTCTGCGTCTGGCGCCGATCGAGCGGTCGGCCGCCGAGGGCGCGCGCGACCTGGAACGGCTGATGCGGGGTGCCGACGCGTCCTTCGACCGCCGGCTCGAGGCTGCGGGCGACCGGCTGGACGCGCTCGGGCGGGTGCTGAAGGCGAACTCCTTCGAACAGGTCCTGGACCGGGGCTTCGCCCTGGTTCGCGACGCCGACGGGGCGCCGGTCAAGACCGCCGCAGAGACGGCCGACGGCCAGTCGGTGACCCTGCAGTTCCGCGACGGCTCCGCGCCGGCGGTGATCGGCGGCGGTGGGAAGCCCAAGGCGAAGGCCAGATCGGCGACGCCGGCGTCGGGGAGCCCGCCGACACAGGAGACCCTGTTCTGATGCGCTGTCTGCTTGTCCTGTTCGCCCTGCTGATCCTGGCGCCGGCCGCCCGGGCGGAGATCACGTTCAGCGGCTCCTTCACCCAGGGCGGGATCGTGTTCGGCCGCACCGATCCGGGCACGCGCCTCGCGCTGGACGGCATCCCGGTGCGCGTCGACCCGGATGGCGCGTTCGTTTTCGGTTTCCACCGTGACGCGCCGCCGGCGGCGGAACTCGTCATCACCGCGCCGGACGGATCGGTCGAGAGGCGCAATCTCGAGGTGGCGGCACGGACGTACGAGGTTCAGCGGATTGATGGCCTGCCGGCGAACATGGTGACGCCGCCCAAGGACGTGCTCGACCGGATCCGCCGGGACGCGGCCCAGGTCCGGGCGGCGCGGGCGACCGACCGGCCGGTGGCCGATTTCCGTTCCGGCTTCGTGTGGCCCGCGACCGGCGTCATCACCGGCGTCTACGGCAGCCAACGCATCCTCAACGGCGAGCCGCGCCAGCCGCATTACGGCATCGACATCGCCGCCCCCACCGGCACGCCGGTGGTCGCCCCGGCGGACGGCGAAGTGACCCTGGCGGCGACCGACCACTATTATACCGGCGGCACGCTGATCCTTGACCATGGCCACGGGCTGTCGAGCACGTTCATCCATCTCGATACGGTAACGGTGGCCGTCGGCGACAGGGTCGCCCAGGGCGCGCGGATCGGCACCGTCGGCGCCAGCGGCCGGGCGACGGGTCCGCATCTGGACTGGCGGATCAACTGGTTCGACCGGCGTCTGGACCCGGCCTACGTGGTGCCGCCGATGCCGACGGACTGATCGAGCAGCGTCTCGGCCCGGTCCGGATCGCTCCAGACCAGCGACACCTCGACAACCATCACCATCGCCCGCGCCTCGGCCGGCAGGCGTACGGCATCCTTCGCCGTCGTCACCAGTGTCGCACCCGCCGCGTCGGCCCGTTCGACCAGCGCCATCACCTCCAGCGGCCGGTAGGGGTGGTGATCGGCGAAGGCATCGAAACCGACCACGTCGGCGCCGATCGACTTCAGGGTCTCGCGGAACTTCTCCGGCCGGCCGATCCCGGCGAAGCCGAAGACCCGCTCGCCGCGCAACGCCTGGGCCGCGGATGCGGGTTCCAGCCGGGCGTCCAGCACCGGCCGCCGGCCGGCGACCAGAGACGTCACGCCCGCCCGATCCTCGCCGACCGCAACGACGGCGTGCGCCTTGGCGAGCGCGGCGTCCCAGGGTTCGCGCAGCGGGCCGGCGGGCATCACCCGACCGTTGCCGATCCCGGCACCGCCATCGACCACAAGCAGGGCGAGGCTCGGGATCAGGGACGGGTTCTGCAGACCGTCGTCCATGACGATCGCGTCGACGCCCTGCTCCTCCAGCAGTCGGGCGCCCGCGGCCCGGTCGCGGGCGATCACCGTCGGCGCCAGTGCCGCCAGCAGCAGCGGCTCGTCGCCGACATCGCCGGCATCGTGGCGGGCCGGGTCGACGCGGACCGGTCTCCGGAGCCGGCCGCCATGGCCGCGCGACAGCAGACCGATGCGTCGGCCGCGCGCCATCAGCGTCGCGGCGACCGCCAGGACGACCGGCGTCTTGCCGGCTCCGCCCGCCGTCGCGTTACCGACACAAATAAGTGGCACGGTGGGACGATAGGCGGTGGTGGTGGCCGCGCGGAGGACGCCGCCCAGGCGCCACAGCCAGCTCGCCGGGGTCAGGGCCGCGGCCGGCCAGCCGCCGTCGCGCCAGAAGCCCGGCGGCCTCACCCGGCCCTCGGCGGCAGCAGCGGGCCGAGGGCGTCGAGAATCGCGGTGAGGCCGTCGCGCCCCTCGGCGGCGACGGCGCGGCCGCGCTGGGCCATGGCGGCGGTCTCGTCCGGATCGTCGAGCAGGGCGCCGACGGCATCGGCCAGGGCGGGGCCGTCCTCGACCGCTCGGGCGGCTCCGGCAGCGAGCAGGGCGTCGGCGGCGTCCCGGTTGTTGGGGATCAGCGGGCCGAGCAGCAGCGCGGTGCCGCAATGGGCGGGTTCGATCGGATTGTGGCCGCCGACCGGCACCAGCGATCCCGCCAGGAAGGTGATCGCGATCGCCGAGTAGAATGCCGCCATCTCGCCCATGGTATCGGCCAGGTAGATTTCGGTACGCGGGTCGATCGGCTCGCCGGCCGACCGGCGCGATCCCCGCAGGCCCCGCGCGGCGATCAGGCCGGCGATCTCGTCGCCGCGTGTGGCGTGCCGCGGCGCGATCACGGTCAGCAGGTCGCGGCGCGTCGCCGCCAGCCGGGCGTGGGCGTCCAGGACCGCCGCGTCCTCGCCGGGATGGGTATTGGCCGCCAGCCAGACCGGCCGGCCGGCCAGCGACCGCTCGAGCTCCGCGATCTGGATCGGGTCGGCCGGCGGCGGATCGCCCGCCGCCTTCAGGTTGCCGGCGTGACGGACGTCGCGGCAGCCGAGCGCCGAGAAGCGCCGGGCCTGATCGGCGCTCGCCGCCAGCACCAGGTCGAAGGCGCCGAACAGCGGCCGTGCCAGCGGTCCCATGCGCCGCCAGCGGCGAAACGCGCCGAGGGACAGGCGGCCGTCGACGATGGCCATCGGGACGTGCCGCGCCGCGGCCTCGGTGACCAGGGCCGGCCAAAGGTCCGACTCCATCCAGATCCCGAGATCCGGGCGCCAGTGATCGAGGAACCGGCGCACCCAGGCCGGCCGGTCGACCGGCACGAACTGATGGATCACCCCGTCGGGCAGGCGGGAGGCCATGGCCGCCGCCGAGGTCACGGTGCCGGTGGTCATCAGCAGGGCGAGATCGGGCCGCGCCGCCGCGAGTGCCCGGATCAGGGTGAGCAGGCCGACGGCCTCGCCGACGCTGGCGGCGTGGAGCCACACGAGCGGCTTGTCCGGCCGCGGCAGCGAGGCGACGCCCCGACGCTCGTCCAGCCGCTGCGGGTCCTCCTTGCCGCGCGCCACCCGCTTGGCGAGGTAGGCGTCGATCGCCGGACCCAGGGCGGTGGCGAGCCCCTTGTACAGCGAGAGGATCACGGGGCCACTCCCCCGGACTTGGCGTCGCGCGGCCGTTCGGCAGCTGGCGGGATCGGGGTCGCGCCGACCAGCCGGTCGGCCTCGTCGGTGACGGCGTTGAGCGCGTCCTCGACCCGTCGGCGGGCCGTCTCGCGGTCGTCGGCGGTGTCGGAGACGTGGATCGGTGCGCCGTAGACGACGACGCCCCGCGTCAGGGGCAGCGGGATCAGGAAGCGGTCCCAGGAGCCGGCCCGGATGCGCGGCCGGCTGCTGCAGGCGACGGGGATGATCGGCGCGCCGCTGCGCCGGGCCGCTTCGATCACGCCGACCTGACAGCGCATTCTCGGGCCCCGGGGGCCGTCTGGGGTGATCGCGACCGGCACGCCGGCCTCCAGGGCCCGCAGCATCCCCCGCATCGCCCCCATGGGGTTGCGCCGGGTCGATCCCTCGATCGGTCGCGAGATGAAATCGGCGAGAGCCGCGCCGAGGAGCCGGCCGTCGCCGTGGGAGGAGTGCACCATCGCCATCGGCCGACCGCGGGTCCATGCGGCGGCGATCAGGCCGAGCCGGTTGTGCCAGAAGGCGCCGAGGAACGGTCGGCCGCTGTCGATCAGGGCCGCCGTCGCCGGATCCATGTGCCGCTCCAGGCGCACGGTCGCCAGCAGCAGGCGGATGTATCCGCGCACCAGCCTGGTCAGCACGGCGATGCCGAGGTCGCTGCGAAGGAGAGGTTTCAGCATGGGTCTGCGGTGCACCTCGGCACGGAGACGGCCCCGGGGCCGGATCGCCGACTTCTACCATGCCCGCACCGGTGTCGCATGCCCGGTTGGAGGAGGCCGGCGCGGAGGGAAGGGCCGGGCGTCAATGACCGAGAGTGAACAACGGTGAGGGAGCGGCCCGGCCGGGCCTACATCCGCTCGCTCAGCCAGATCGCCAGTCGCGACCCGGTCGCGATGGCGGCGCGCATCACCGGGTAACCGACAGTGTCCTCGCCGCCATGCTCGCGCCCGATATGCGCGTGCTCGGCCTCCTCGGCGCGGAATTCCTCGATCGTCTCCCGGAGCTCCGGCTCGTCGTCGCCGAGCGCCTCCTGCTGGCGGCGGTAGTGCTCGTCGATCACCTCCTCGACCGCGATCGTGCAGGCCATCGCCGCCTTCTCGCCCATCAGCGCGGTGCCGGCGCCGAGCGCGAACCCGGCCACGTGCCAGATCGGGTGCAGCAGGGTCGGCCGTGCCCGGCGCTCGACGATCAGCTTCTCGAAGGCGGCGAGATGCTTCTCCTCCTGCTCCTTCATGTGGCGGATGGTCTTGCCGCAGGGCCGCCGGCCGAGCACGGCGAGCTGGCCCTCGTAGATGCGCTGGGCGCCGAACTCGCCGGCATGGTCGACGCGGATGATGCGGTCGATCAGGTCGCGCTTGGACAGGTCGCCGGGCAGGCGGCCCTTCGGGCGGGGCTTCGGGCTATGGGTCGCGGTCTCGGTCATCTCAGGCTCCGGCACGGGCGGCTACGCTCTTCACCATGGCGCGGATCGCCGCCGCGGCAACCCCCAGCGCGAACAGAACGTTCCACCCGGCCATGGAGAGACCGAACAGCGAGAACGCCACCTCGTCGCAGCGCACGATCGGGGCGGCCATGATCTGGGCGCGCAGGGTCGCGAGGTCGTCGCTGGCCGAGACCGAGCCGCAGCCGGAGGTCCCCTCCCACCAACCCTGCTCGACGCCGACATGGAACGCGCCGATGCCGCCGGAGACCAGGACGGCGAGGATGGCGAACCCGGTCAGCGCCGTGGCCGCGCCGCGGTTGCGGGCGACGGAAGCGGCGGCGAGGCCGAGCAGAACCGCCGCGAGGTACGGCCAGCGCTGCCAGATGCAGAGCACGCAGGGCTGCAGGTCGAAGCCGTACTGGGCGACCAGGGCCAAGGCCAGCGCCGCGGCGGCGGCGGCGGCCACGGAGAGCGGGATCAGAGCAGCCATTTGATCGCAGCGAAGCCCCCCAGAAGAAGGACGAAGAACACGATGCTGATGAGCCCGAGATGCTTCTCCAGCAGCCGGCGGATCGGCGGACCGAAATACCACAACAGGCCGGCCACCGCGAAGAACCGGATGCCGCGGGCCGCCACGGAAGCCAGCACGAAGACCAGCAGATCGAGCCGCGTGACGCCGCTGGCGATGGTGATCACCTTGTAGGGGAACGGCGTGACGCCGGCGCCGAACACGACCCACGCGCCCCAGTCGTTGTACATGACGGCGAACTCGTCGAACTTGTCCGCCTTGCCGTAGAACTCGAGGATCAGCTGGCCGATCGCGTCGAAGAACAGGCTGCCGATGGCATAGCCCAGCAGCCCGCCGGCGACCGAGGCGAGCGTGGCGACCAGCGCGATGCGCCAGGCCTTCGCGCGGTCGGCCAGGACCATGGGCACGATCATCACGTCCGGCGGGATCGGAAAGACGGAGCTCTCGACGAAGGACACCGCCGCCAGCCAGCGCTCGGCGTGACGATGGCCGGAGACGCGCAGGGTCCAGTCGTAGAACGGGCGCAGCATGGCGGTCTCCCGGCGGCGTCGGACAGGGCGTTGCGTTAGCCAGGGCGATAGCAGGGCGGCGCCTTACCGACAAGGCCGCGCTGCGTCACCGCAGGGTCGAATGACGGCAGAGCGCGGTCCCCGCGAGAGCGTTGACCGGGTGTCCCGCCCTCGCCATAGTGCAGCCGTTCCGGCGCCCCCGTGGCGGAATTGGTAGACGCGACAGACTCAAAATCTGTTTTCCGCAAGGAAGTGTCCGTTCGAGTCGGACCGGGGGCACCATCGCGCTGGCAAGCCGTCGGACCGCCGGACCCTCACCCCCCCTGTTTTTCCTCGATCCCGCCTAGCGTGCGGTCACGCAATTGGCCTGAACGACCCGACGCAGCATCGGTTCGGGAATTCTGGCTTGTTGCCGTTCTGTGGCACAACGAAGGCGTGTGTTATTCTTGCCATCGTTGGCCGGCAATCCTCGAACGGGGGCAGGGGATGATTGCGGACTTTGATAGGGCGCAGGAGCGTTTGCGAGACGTGAAGCGTCGACTGGAGACCCTTGGCTCGAGCCGGGCAGATGCGGTGGGCGGACGGCGCTCGTTGGGCGTCGTGACGTCCACAGACGATTTTGATCTGCTCAGGTGTTTGGTTCGGGACAGCATCGACGCCGTGTGCGTCGGTCTTCCCTCTACCGCCGAGAGATACAGCGACCTGGTGTCGGCGACCGACACGCCAGAGGACCTGCACGCGATCGTACAGGACCTGCTCGACATCGCGCCCCCGACTCGCATGCAGGTTTCCGGTGACGGAGATGCCGCGTATTTCTCCATTCTAGTCGAGCGATCGCTCCTGGGCTCCCGACTGTTCAAATACGCGATCGGGGCTGTCGTTCTGATGATCGGGATCTCTCTTGGCATTGTCGGGTGGGAGATCTCGACGGTCGGCGACCTGACGGCTCAAGTGGATGCGAAACTTCACGAAGCGCGGCGGATCCTGGACGAGAAGCAGTCGGCAATGGACAGCCAGATCGCAAACGCAACCCGGCTGGGTAAGGAGATCCAACGGGATGCGGAACTGGTCGAGGAGGAGAAGGAAAGGGCGCGGCGCGAGCTCAACCGCCTGAGGGGAGACGTCGAGGGCGTCCAGGCAACACTTGAGAAGATGCGATCGGAACTCCGGGGCGTACGCGGTGCGTGGGACGCCGAGAAGGCCGGGTGGGACAAGGAGCTTGCACAGATCCAGGGGTTCTTCGACGAACAGAAAGCAGAGGTCCGCAAGGCCGTGACCTCGACAATTGGCGAACTCGCGCCGCTGCTCACCGCTGTTAGAGCTAAGGAAGCCGAGGTGGACGGGCTGGCGCGCCAGGCGTCGGCGTCCGCGGCCGCCGCTGCGGCGGACGCCGGCGATGCATCGGCGCAATCCGAGGCGGCGCAGACCCATGCGAGCAAGGCGCAATCCGAAGGCGAGCAGGTAGAACGCCTGCGGGAGAGGGTCGACAGCATTCATACCGGGCTCAACGCCAAGGTCGCCGCCGCCGAGAGTGCCGCGGCTGCGGCACTTGAGTCGGTCGACAGGCTCACGCAGCGTCTCGACGGGAAACGCCAGGATTTCGAGAACGCTCTGGCGAGCGGCGTCGAGCTCGAGGAACGGCTCAATCGGGAACTGCAGGGGATGGGAGCCGCGATCGATGCATGGCGCAAACGCACCGAGGACGCGGTCGTCCAGGTCGAGGAACAGGCGGCCGAGGCATCCGCTACTCTTCGCGAAAGGTCTGCTGAACCGCTCTCGGTGCTGCAGGGCCGACGCGATAGGGCCAAAGAAATTGTAGAGGGCCTGGTTCGCCGGGAGAGCGATGCCAGGGAGTATCTGGGCAGGCTGGAGGAAATTCAGAGCAAGGCCCGCGATCAGTATGAGGCGACCGCCGACGCGTCCTCCGAGGTCTCTGCGCTGCTTCGGGATTCCGAGGGTCAGCGGGCGGTGCTTGCCGCCTTGTTCGGGCAGGTCGACGACCGGCGGGAGGAGGCCGAGAAAGAGCTGGCAATCCTGCTGGACGCCCAGCCCGCCCTTGATCTGGCGAACACCTGGCAGTCGGTTCTGCAGAGAGAGCGGAGCGGGCTGGCGCTGGTGGCAGCCGCGGTGGCTCTGCTGATCGGCGTGACGGCGTTGCTGGTTGCCTTGCTCCGACGCAGAGTGCCCGCCCCAGTGTAGGGCTATTGACGTCCGGGCTGGCCGCGACCGGAAAAACTCTCCCCCGCCGGCAAGGCCGGCGGGGGAAACGGGGTCCCTACAGCCGGTTGCAGGCGCTGACCACGGCCTTGACCGGGGCCAGGGTGATGTCGGTGTCGATGCCGACGCCGAAGATGCTGATGCCGGCCTCGTCCGGGGCCTTCAGCTCGATGTAGGCGGCGGCCTCGGCGTCGGAGCCGACCGAGCGGGTGTGCTCGACATAGTCCTTGAGTTTGAACTTCAGGCCGAACTCCTTGCGCATCATGTGCGAGAAGGCGTTGACCGGACCGTTGCCCTGGCCGGTCAGGGTCTTCTCGACGCCGTTGTCGGTGACCACGGCGTCGACCTGGACGGTCTGGTTGGAGCCGGGAACGCGGCGGGACTCGAAGGAGACGAGGGTGAACCGGCCCTGGGGCTGCGAGACGTATTCGGTCTCGAAGGCGTTCCAGATCTCCTGGCTGGAGATCTCCCGGCTGGTCGCATCGGTCAGGCGCTGAATGACCTGGCTGAACTGCGCCTGCCACTCCTTCGGCAGCTTGATGTGGTGGTCGGTCTCCAGCACGTAGGCGATGCCGCCCTTGCCGGACTGCGAGTTGACGCGGATCACCGCCTCGTAGTCGCGGCCGATATCGTGCGGGTCGATCGGCAGGTAGGGGACTTCCCAAACGCCGCTGTTGGCCGCCTTGATCGCCTTCATGCCCTTGTTGATGGCGTCCTGATGCGAGCCGGAGAAGGCGGTGTGCACCAGTTCACCGGCATAGGGGTGACGCGGGTGGATCGGCAGCTGGTTGCAGTATTCCGCCGTCTCCATCAGGCCGTTGATGTCGGAGAAGTCCAGTTTCGGATCGACGCCCTGGGTGAACAGGTTCAGGCCCAGGGTGACGATGTCGACGTTGCCGGTGCGCTCGCCGTTGCCGAACAGCGTGCCCTCGATCCGGTCGGCGCCGGCCATCACGGCCAGTTCGGCGGCCGCCACGCCGGTTCCCCGGTCGTTGTGCGGATGGACGGACAGGCAGATCCGGTCCCGACGCGTGAAGTTGCGGTGCATCCACTCGATCTGGTCGGCGTAGATGTTCGGCGTGGACATCTCCACGGTGGAGGGCAGGTTGATGATGATCCGGTTGTCGACCGCCGGGGCCCAGACATCCATCACCGCCTCGCAGACCTCCAGCGCGTAGTCCAGCTCGGTGCCGGTGAAGCTCTCCGGCGAGTACTGCAGCTGCACGTTCTGGCCGGCCAGCATGGGCAGGCGGTCGCGCACCATGACCGCGCCGTCGGTGGCGATCTTCTTCACCCCGGCCTGGTCCTCCTGGAACACCACGCGGCGCTGCAGTTCCGAGGTCGAGTTGTACAGATGGATGATCACGTTCTTGGCGCCGATCACACTCTCGAAGGTGCGCTGGACCAGATGCTCGCGCGCCTGGGTCAGGACCTGGATGGTGACGTCGTCGGGGATCAGGTTCTCCTCGACGAGCTGGCGTACGAAGTTGAAGTCGGTGTCGGAGGCGGAGGGGAAGCCCACTTCGATCTGCTTGAAACCCATCTTCACGAGGGCGTCCCACATGCGGCGCTTGCGCGGACCGTCCATCGGATCGACCAGGGCCTGGTTGCCGTCGCGCAGATCGACGGAGCACCAGATCGGCGCGGTGTCGATCACCTTGTCCGGCCAGGACCGCTTCGGCAGGTCCACCTGGGCGTAGGCGCGGTATTTGTCGATCGGCATGCGGTTCAACATCGTCTTTCCTCCTGAAGGCGCGCCGCCGGGACGGTCCTGAGTTCCCATGGACCGTCGGTCAGGGGCGGGCGCCGGATTATCGTCGCTCGTGTGTGCTGGTGCTTGCCGCCGCCACGCCATAGGCGCACGTCATCGCGAACGCGGGTCGCGCGCTCGGAATTTTCGGTGCCTGTCGCGGGTCATTGCCGAACATGGGTCGGCCTCTGGAACCGTGGGGTGGACGCGTGGGGCGAACGAATCTGTCCCGGTCTCTCCTAGAGAGCCGGGCAAATAAGTCGCAGGCCGAGCGTCGCGGTTCCGAACATCATGGGCGCAGTTGAGCCATAAGCCGGCGGCCGGGTCAAGTCCGCACTGGCGGAAGATCGTGCGATGACTTAGGAGACTGTCGATGCGCCCGCTGCCGATCCTGACCGCCCTGGTCGTCGCCGCCTTCTGCGTTTCCGCCGCCGCCACGGCGCAGGAGACCAAGGATCCGTCCGACCGGTCGGTGTTCAGCTTCACCCTCGAGAACGATCTGCCGGCGACGACCGACCGGTACTACACGAACGGCTTCCGCTTTACCTGGACCAGCCGGCTGGACGCGGTGCCGGACAGACTGAGAGCCGCCGTCCGCCCGGCCCTGGGCGATGACGGCAGGTTCCGCTGGCAGGCGGCGTTCGGCCAGAACATGTACACGCCGACCGACATCACGACGAAATCTCCGGATCCGGACGACCAGCCCTATGCCGCCTGGCTCTACGGCTCGGTCGGAGTGATCGCCGATGTGGAGCACGACGCCTACCGCCGCACCCAGACGAGCGCGCTGCTGTCGCTCGGCGTGGTCGGGCCGATGGCGCTTGGCGAGCCGGTGCAGGATTTCGTCCACGACATCATCGACAGCCCCGATCCCCAGGGCTGGGACCATCAGCTGCACAACGAACCGGCGGCGCTCCTGCTGCTGCAGCAGCGCTGGATCTTCGGTGCGCCGCTCGATGTGGCCGGCCTTCGGGTCGACGCGGCGCCGCATACGGCGGTGGCGCTGGGGAACGTGTTCACCCACGCCGCCGCCGGGCTGACCCTGCGCTTCGGCGAGCCGCCGGCGGCCGACTACGGTCCCCCGCGCATCCAGCCGGCGAGTCCGGGCTCGACGTACTTCGGTGGGCTGGAGGGTGACGATCCGTTCGGCTGGTACGTCTTCGCCGCGGTCGAGGGCCGGGCGGTGGGGCGCAATATCTTTCTGGACGGCAACACGTTCAGGGAGTCGCGCAGCGTCGGCAGCAACCCGTTCGTCGGCGACCTGTCGGCCGGCCTGGTGGTCACGGTGGGCGATCTGCGTGTCGCCTACGTCCACGCGCTCCGCACCCAGGAGTTCAACGGCCAGTCCGGGCCGAGCGTGTTCGGCGGGGTCACCGTCGGCTACCGGTTCTGAGTGCTGCCCTTACGCCGATGACGATGGGCGTGGCAGGGAGACTGTGACGGTCGTCCCTTCGCCTGGCTCGTTGTCGATCGTGATCCCGCCACCGTTCAACCGGGCGAGTGAATGGGCGATGACCAGACCCATGCCCCAACCGCGCTCGCTGGTATACGGGTCGGATTCAATCGGGGGGAAGGGTGACGCGACCCGCTCCAGATCGTCCGTCGGAATTCCCGGTCCTGTATCCTTGATCGCAACCTCCAGCGTCGTCGCGCTGTCGGCAAACAAGAGGGTCACGACTCCTCCCTCCGGCGTGAACGTGACCGCATTTGTGAGCAGGTTGAGGAAGATCTGCCGGACCGTGCGCTGATCGACCAGTGCCAAGGCAGTATCGGGGAGATCCAGGGAACGCAGTTCGATGTCCTTCTCGCCGGCCTTGCCCGAGACGATGCGCAGGCAGTCGTCGAGGATCGGTTGCAGCTCGATCGCCGTGCGCTGGAGGTTCAGATTCCCGGACTCGATCGCCGATATGTCCAACAGATCGTCGACCAGGTCGAGAAGATGGCTGGCGCTGGTGCGGATATCCTTGGCGTATTCCCGGTACTTTCCGGCTCCGGGTGGGCCGAAATACTGGTTCTCCAGAATGTCCGAGAACCCGAGGATCGCGTTGAGCGGCGTTCTCAACTCGTGGCTCATGCGCGCCAGGAAATCGGATTTGACTTTGCTCGCCTGTTCCGCCGCCCGCGTGGCTCGCTCCAGTTCGCGGGTCCGTTCCAGCACCCGTTTCTCGAGCTCGGCATTGACCTGTTCGAGGCTTCGCGTCCGGTCGGCGATTCGCTCCTCAAGGGTACGGTTGGTGCTCCGCAGCGTCGCCTCGGCCCGTTCCCGGCGCGCCACCTGCTCGTTGTAAGCCTGGATCAGCGCGCCCAATTCGTCGCGGATGTGGTTGGGCGGCAGGTCTATCGTCGCCGGTCCGCCGGTGATGCGCTCGGCGATTCGCACCAGAGGCCGGGTCAGCATCGCGTGGAACAGGTAGCCGAGGATCGCCGCCAGCATCAGGTTCCGCATCACGCCGAACAGCAGAATCAGCCCCGAGCGCTCGAAGAAGGTCCGAGCGATGATGTAGGTATCGACCGAGACGTTCAGGGTGCCCGCGAGAAAGCCGTTCTCTGGCACGACCAAGGTCTTGCTGTAGGTCTTGGGGGGGCCGAAGAGCAGGCGGGCCACGCCGATCAGCTGGCCCTCCTGGATCGGGCGCATATTCTGCGCCAGCGGGTCGCCATTGTTGTCGAGGATCTCGGCATCGAAGACCGCCTGGTACTCGAACAGACCGTCGACGACGTTCTGCGCCAGGATGTTGTCCAGGCCATAGGCGGCTTGCAAAGCGCTGTCGTTGGCGACCTCCAGGGTCCGCTCGAAGATGATGTCCATCCGCTCGCGTTCGGTGGCGAGGTCGGTGGAGATCTGGATCGCGCTGAATCCCACCCCGAGCAGAAAGGCGACGATCACGGCCACGCGGGCCTGTTTGAACGACAGACTCTCGGCGAACCGCCGACCCTGAATCCCGCCGCCGGACTTGCTCACGGAGGCCTGATCGCCCGTCCTCATACGCGGCTACTTCGCGACCATGGCGGCGTAGCGCGCCTGGATCGCGTCGAAGGCGCCGTCCGCCTTGAGGGTTTTCGCCGCCGCCCGAAGCTGGTCGACGATCACTGTATCGAAGTCCTTCCTGCAGTGCAGCCAGACGGTCGAGGTCAGAAACACGAAGGGCTGGCCGATATCGCCACGGGTGACGCCGGCTCGTGCCAGATTGTAGTAGACCGCGATGTCCGTCCCCACCATGGCATCGACCCGGCCAGAGGCGAGCAACACCGCACTCTGGGCGTAGCTGCGGGTGTGATAGCGCTGGATCTTGGGGTCAGAGGCAAGCGGCCAGCCGCGGTAAGCGCCCCGGGGCATGGCCACTGTGTGACCGTACAGATCCTCGAACCGACCGATCTCCAGCCCGCGCCGAGGGACGATGACCGAGTTCAGCTTCGAGATCACCTCGTGCACCAGGACGAAACTTTCCCGCGACCAGGACGAGGGAATGAAGCAGGCGCAGTCCAGAAAGCCCTTCTCCAATTCCCGGTTCACCCGCTTGAGCGGCATGGTCAGGTCGGTGAAGGTCAGTCCGGCATGGGTGGCGATCGCGGCGTTGAAGTCACTCAGCATGCCACGTTGCGGCGCATTGGGATTCTTGAAGGAATAGGGGGCCAGGTCGAAGGTTCCGAAGCGAACCTGCACCGCGTCGGCGCGAACTTCCGACACGACAACGCCGGCCCACGCGAACAACGCCACGACAGCAGTCAGGCAACCTCTCCAGCAAAGCGTCACATGCGTCATGATACGACCGGCGCAGGTGTCTGGGCGCTTGCACGATCTCGTGTTTCTGCAATCTAACGACGGTATTTGACCATCTATCGAGGCGTCTGCGAAGCGCAGATGCACCTCACCCCGCCGGCATTAACCGCCCGCCAGCCGCTGGAACTGTCCCGGCGTCACCTGGAACGCCTTGTGGAAGGCGGCGACGAAGGCGCTGGACGTGGCATAGCCGGCCTCGAACGCCACGTCGGTTACCCGGGCGCCGGCCAGCAGCTTCTCCGCCGCTACGGTCAGGGCCAGGTAGCGGCGCCAGTCGCGGTAGCTGAGCCCGGTTTCCGCCTGCACCCGGCGGCGCAGGGTGCGCGGGCTGACGGCGAGGAGGTCGCCCCATTCCTCGAGCGAGCGCGGATCGGACGGGTCGGCCGAGACGGTGTCGGCGATGCGCGCCACCGCCGGGTCGGCCGGCCGGGGCAGGCGCACGCTCACCCCCGGTGCCGGGCGCACAAGGGCCAGCGCCGCGCCCGCCACCGTGGTCCAGGCCCTGTCCAGCCGCTCCCGGTCGTAGGTCTCGGCCAGCCAGGTGACCATGTCGGCCAGCGGCGTGCCCTGATCCACGGCGCTCGGGCTGTCGGGCAGGGCGCCGGCACCGTCCCCGCGCACGAACAGGCTGCGCATGGAGCGTTCTTCCGGCGCCAGGGAGCGGTGCGGCGTTCCCGCCGGCAGCCACAGGACGCTGCCGCGCGGCACCAGCCAGACCCGCTGCGGCGTCTCGACCCGCATCACCCGCGCCAGCGTCAGGGCGAGCTGGCCCCGGTCGTGGGTATGCCACGGCACGCTGGCGCCCGGCGCGAAGGACGCGGCATGGCCGATCACCGGCGTGTCCGCATCCTCGTGCCCGCTGACGGGGTCCCGCGGTCGGGTGAGCTGTTGTCCACTCGGCGACATTCGTTGTCCGCTCGTTCGGTATCCCTCTGGTCGTCGAGCCGCTAGATTAGCACGCGAGGAAACGCAGCCGGGACAAAACCCATGGCGACACAATCGGCGCGCATCGGCGACTCCGCCCTGGCCGAACGGCTCGGGCGCGAGATCGAGGGCGAGGTGAAGTTCGACGCCTTCACCCGCGGGCGCTACGCCACCGACGCCTCGATCTATCAGGTCGAGCCGATCGGGGTGGTGATCCCCAAGACCGAGAACGACCTGCGCGCCGCCGTGCACATCGCCGAAATGGAGGGCATTCCGGTCCTGCCGCGCGGCGGCGGCACCTCGCAGTGCGGGCAGACGGTGAACACCGCGCTCGTGCTCGACTGCACCAAACATCTGCGCGAGATCGTCGGCTACGACGACGAGACCCACGAGGTCACGGTGCAGCCGGGGATCGTGCTCGACCACCTGAACGCCTGGCTGAAGCCGAAGGGACGGATCTTTCCGGTCGACGTCTCGACGTCGTCGCGCGCCACCATCGGCGGCATGGCGGCCAACAATTCCTGCGGGGGGCGGTCGATCCACTACGGCATCATGGTTGACAACGTGGAGGCGATCGATGCCATCCTGATGGACGGCACGGAGGCCCGGTTTGATCGCGTCCCCGGCAATCTGGGCGAACTGGCCGGGCCGGCGCGCTACCGCGACCTGGTCCAGCGGATCCGCGCCATCGCCGAGCGCGAGGCGGGCGAGATCGACGCCAACATCCCCAAGCTGATGCGCAAGGTCGGCGGCTACAACCTGGAGCGGGTGACGGCGCGCGATACCGCCGGCGGCCACAACATGGCCTCGCTGCTGGTCGGCTCGGAGGGGACGCTGGCCCTGTCGCGGCGCCTGAAGCTGAAGACCCACGCGATCCCCAAGCATCGGGTGGTCGGCGTCTGCCACTTTCCGACCTTCCACGCCGCCATGGAGAACACCCGGCATCTGGTGACGCTGAAGCCGTTCGGGGTCGAACTGATCGACCGCACCATGATCGAGCTGGCGCGCGAGATCCCGATGTTCCAGGCGGCCATGCGCGAGTTCGTCAAGGGCGAGCCGGACGCGCTGCTGCTGGTGGAGTTCGCCGGCGACGAGATGGCGCCGCTGCTGGCCAGGCTGAACGACCTCGAGACCCTGATGGCCGATCTCGGCTTTCCCGGTGCGGTGGTGCGGGCCGAGGATCCGGGACTGCAGGCGCGCATCACCGAGGTGCGACAGTCCGGCCTGAACATCATGATGTCGATGAAGGGCGACGGTAAACCGGTCTCCTTCATCGAGGACTGCGCCGTGCCGCTGGAGCATCTGGCGGACTACACCTCGCGGCTGACCGATGTGTTCACCAAACACGGCACGAAGGGCACCTGGTACGCCCATGCCTCGGTCGGCACCCTGCATGTGCGTCCGATCCTGAACATGAAGGACGGCGGCGACGTGAAGAAGATGCGCGCCATCGCCGAAGAGGCGTTCGACCTGGTGCGGGAGTATAAGGGCTCCCATTCCGGCGAGCATGGCGACGGCATCGTGCGCTCGGAATTCCACCGCTCCATGTTCGGCGACCGGGTGGTCGACGCCTTCGCCGAGGTGAAGCAGGCGTTCGACCCCAAGGGGCTGATGAACCCGGGCCGGATCGTCGACCCGCCGAAGATGGACGACCGCTCCCTGTTCCGCTTCAAGCCGGGCTATACGGCGGTCAACCCGGACACCCGCTTCGACTGGTCCGCCTGGGGCGGTCTCTCCGGCGCGGTGGAGATGTGCAACAACAACGGCGCCTGCCGCAAACGCAACCCCGGCGTGATGTGCCCCAGCTTCCGCGCCACCGGCGACGAGCAGCATCTGGTGCGCGGCCGGGCCAACACCCTGCGTCTGGCCCTGTCCGGGCAGTTGGGCGAGGAGGCGCTGACCGATCCCGCCCTGAAGGAGACGCTCGACCTGTGCGTCGGCTGCAAGGGCTGCAAGCGGGAATGCCCGACCGGCGTCGACATGGCGAAGATGAAGACCGAGGTCCTGGGCCAGTACGTCAAGCGCCACGGCCTGTCGGCGAAAGACCGGCTGATCGCCGAGATGCCGCGCTACGCCAAGGCGGCGAGCCGGTTCTCCTATCTCGCCAACCTGCGCGACGCCGTGCCGGGGGCGGCCTGGCTGAGCGAGAAGGTGTTCGGCTTCGCCAGGGAACGCACGCTGCCGCAATGGACCGCCACCCCGTTCCGCGGCTCCGAGGTAAGCGAGCGCCCGGTGGCGGACGGCCGCGAGGTCGTGCTCTTCGCCGACACGTTCAACACCTATTTCGAGCCGGAGAACCTGCGCGCCGCCGTCGCGGTGCTGGAAGCGGCGGACTACACCATCCACGTCCTCGACCCGGTCCCGGCCGGCGGGCGGCACCTGTGCTGCGGGCGCACCTACCTCGCCTCCGGCCTGATCGAGAAGGCGGAGGCCGAGATGGCCCGCCTGGTCGAGGCCTTCGCCCCCTTCGCCGAGCGCGGCGTCGCGATCGTGGGGCTGGAGCCGTCCTGCCTGTTCACCCTGAAGGACGAGCTGCCCTCATTGCTGCGCGAGCGGGCGGGCAGCATCCCCGACATGGCGATGCTGTTCGAGGAGTTCATTGCCCGCGAGGCCGAGGCCGGGCGGCTCGACGGCCTGAAGCTGAAGCCGATCGGCGCCAAGGCGATGGTCCACGGCCACTGCCACCAGAAGGCCTTCGCCGCCATGGGGCCGGTGCAAGCCGCCCTCAAGCTGATCCCCGATCTTGACGTTTCGGTGATCGAGTCGAGCTGCTGCGGCATGGCCGGCGCCTTCGGCTACGAGGCGGAGCATCTGGAGGTGTCCATGAAGATGGCCGAACTCAGCCTGCTGCCGGCGGTGCGTGCCGCCGATCCGGACACCATCCTCGTCGCCGACGGTACCTCGTGCCGGCATCAGATCCACGACGGGACGTCGTCCCGCAATCCCAATCACAGCGGCGCGCAGCGCGAGGCGGTCCATGTCGCCCGCGTGCTCGAACGCGCGCTCGCCTGACCAGAACAGAAGCTTAGGAGGAACACCCCATGGCCCACCGCGCCGGTCCCCATTTCCTGCAGATTCCCGGTCCCTCCAACGTGCCCGGCCGCATCCTGCGGGCCATCGAGCGTCCGACCATCGATCACCGCGGCCCCGAGTTCCAGGCGCTGGCCAGGGACGTGCTGGCCAAGATCAAGCCGATCTTCAAGACCGAGAACCCGGTGATCATCTTCCCGGCTTCGGGCACCGGCGCCTGGGAGGCGGCGCTGGTCAACACGCTCTCTCCCGGCGACAAGGTGCTGATGGTCGAGACCGGGCAGTTTTCCACGCTCTGGGTCGAACTGGCCACCCGCCTCGGCCTGAAGCCCGAGGTGATCGAGGGTGACTGGCGGCGCGGTGTCGATCCGGCCGCGGTCGAGGAGCGGCTGACCGAGGACAAGGGTCACGAAATCAAGGCCGTGTGCTGCGTCCACAACGAGACCTCTACCGGCGCCACCTCTCGGATCGGTGAGGTGCGCAAGGCGATCGACGCGGCCGGCCACCCGGCGCTGTTCCTGGTCGACACCATCTCCGGTCTCGCCTCGGCCGACTACCGCCACGACGAGTGGGGGGTCGATGTCACCATCTCCGGCAGCCAGAAGGGCCTGATGCTGCCGCCGGGCATCAGCTTCAACGCGGTCAGCGACAAGGCGCTGGAGGCGTCGAAGGCGTCGACCATGACGAAGTCGTACTGGGACTGGTCGGCGCAGCTCGGTCAGAACCCCACCGGCAACTTCCCCTACACCCCCAACACCAACCTGCTCTACGGCCTGCAGGAGGCCTGCGACATGCTGATGGAGGAGGGGTTGGACAACGTCTTAGCCCGCCACGAGCGCCATGCCGAGGCGACCCGCCGGGCCGTGCGCCACTGGGGCCTGGAGACCCAGTGCCAGGACGCGCGCGAGCACTCGCCGGTGCTGACCGGGGTCGTGATGCCGGACGGGCACGACGCCGACGCAGTGCGCAAGGTGATCCTGGACAGGTTCGACATGTCGCTCGGCGCCGGCCTCGGCAAGGTGAAGGGGAAGATGTTCCGCATCGGCCACCTGGGCGACTTCAACGACCTGATGCTGTGCGGCACCCTGTCGGGCTGCGAGATGGGCCTGCGCCTCGCCGGCGTTCCGATCGAGACCGGCGGCGTGCAGGCGGCGATGGACTACCTCAGCGGAAACGCGTGAGGGCATGAGCGGCAGCGCGTGTGGGGCGGCGCGTGAGGGGCAGCGGGTTTACCCGAACGCCCCCGCCGCCACGGCGAAACTGACCGTGCCGCTGGCGACGCCGATCAGGAGGTTGCGGCGCGACAGGTAGAACGCGGCGACGCCGATCACCGCGGCCCCGAGCCGGACCTCCAGGCCGATGGTCGCAAGCTCGCCGGTGGGCAGGAGCAGCAGCCGCGACAGCAGCCCCGCCAGCACGGCGAAGGAGGCGAAGGAGAACAAGCGGAACACCGCTCCCTCCGTGTCCAGCCGTTTGGCGAGGAACACCCCGACCGCGCGCCACAGCGCCGTGGCGGCGACCGCGGCGGCGACAACAAGGGCGGCGGACAGCGGACCGAACAGCGTCACGGCGACGTCCTCCGCTCGCTGCGGTCCGCCAGGAACCCGGCCGTGCCGCCGACGATGCCGGTGACGATCAGACCGATGTCGGGCAGATAGGCGTTGATCGGAATGCCGGCGACGACTCCGGTCAGCACGGCGACCGCCGCGCCGCGCCCCTTGGTGTCGAGCAGCAGCAGCAGCAGGAAGCAGGCGTTGATGAACAGCAGCGCCAGGGCCAGCGGCTTCGGCAGGCCGGCGGCGCCGAGATAGCCGATCATCGTCGCGGTCGCCGCCACGGTCATGCAGGTGGCCGCGAAACCGGTGTGGTAGCCCAACCGCGCGGCCGGCGTTTCCGGGGACGACGCGCGCATCACATAGGCCCAGGACGTCGCCGACATGAGCTGAGCCTGGAGCAGACGCCCGAGGGTGCCGCCGCCGGCCAGGGTCGGCATCAGCGATACGGCCATCGGGAAGAAGCGCATGTTGGCCATGCCGACGGCAACCGCGATCGCCAGGATGTCGGCGCCGGCGGCGTACATCTCGGCCATGACGATCTGGCCCGGCAGCCCCCAGACCAGGACGGTCGCCAGCACCGCGAGCCCTGCCCCGAAACCGGTGTCGTGGGACAGGGCGCCGTAGCCGGTCATGCTGCCCACCAGGACCACCGTCGGCAGGCCGAAGGCGTCGCGGATGCCGGCCCGCAGGCCGCCTCTAAGATCGACCGGTTTCATGGCCGCCATCGTAACGCCGCTGGATGGAGCGCGAACCGCAAAAACACCTGCAAATCCGTCGCGGCCTCGGGTAGTGTATGCAATCTCGCCCCCACTGAAGAGGGGCACAGGGATGGCTTTGTTTGTTGGGAGTTTTCGGATGGACGCCAATCGGCTCATCGAGGTCAACGATCTGCGGGTGCACTTCCCGCTGGAGGATCGCACGGTCAAGGCGGTCGACGGCGTGTCGTGGCACATCGACAAGGGCGAGACGCTGGCCGTGGTGGGCGAGTCGGGATCCGGCAAGTCCGTGACCGCGATGTCGATCATGCGGCTGACCGACAATGCCGGCGGCAAGATCCCCTCGGGCGAGATTCTGTTCCGCAAGCCGACGGGCGACGTCATCGACATCGTCAAGCAGACGCCGGAGCAGATGCGCGACATCCGCGGCAACGACATCTCGATGATCTTCCAGGAGCCGATGACGTCGCTGAACCCGGTGTTCACCGTCGGCTTCCAGATCGCCGAGGCGATCATGCTGCACCAGGGCAAGACCGAGGAGCAGGCGCTGCAGCAGGCGCTCGAGATGCTCAAGCTGGTCCGTATCCCGGAACCGGAGAAGCAGCTCACCCAGTATCCGCACCAGCTTTCCGGCGGCATGCGGCAGCGCGTGATGATCGCCATGGCGCTGTCCTGCCGGCCGAGCCTGCTGATTGCTGACGAGCCGACCACGGCGCTGGACGTGACGATCCAGGCGCAGATCCTCGACCTGATCAAGCAGCTCCAGAACGAGATCGGCATGTCGGTGATGTTCATCACCCACGACATGGGCGTGGTCGCCGAGGTGGCCGACCGGGTCGTCGTCATGCTGCGCGGCGAGAAAGTCGAGGAGGGGCCGGCCCTTCAGATCTTCGAGAACCCCCAGCACCCGTATACCAAGGCGTTGCTGGCGGCGGTGCCCCGGCTGGGGTCGATGACCGGCTACAAGCTGCCGATGAAGTTCGCCAATGTCGACGTCAAGCGCGCCGAGGGCGAGGCCGTCGCCGAGCAGGCGGAGGTGGTCGACAGTGCGCTGGAGATCCGCGACACGGTGAAGGCCGATGTCGAACCGCTGCTCAAGGTCTCCGGGCTGACCACCCGCTTCGATATCCGCAGCGGCATGTTCGGTCGCGCCGGCGGCCGGGTCCACGCAGTGGAGAACGTCGATTTCACCCTGCAGCCGGGCGAGACCCTGGCGGTGGTCGGGGAGTCCGGCTGCGGCAAGTCGACCACGGGCCGGAGCATCATCCGCCTGGTCGAGCCGACCCGCGGTTCCGTGGTCTTCGAGGGGCAGGAACTGATCGGCCTGTCGGCGGCGGAGATGCGGCCCTACCGCCGCGACATGCAGATGATCTTCCAGGATCCGTTCGCATCCCTGAACCCGCGCATGACGGCGGGCGACGCGATCGCCGAGCCGATGATCGTCCACGGCGTGGCCCGCGGCAAGGAGGCGGAGGAGCGGGTCGTCGACCTGCTGCGCCGGGTCGGTCTCGACGCCGAACATGCCGGTCGCTATCCCCACGAGTTCTCCGGCGGCCAGCGCCAGCGTCTGTGCATCGCGCGGGCCCTCGGCCTGTCGCCGAAACTGATCATCGCCGATGAGGCGGTGTCGGCCCTGGACGTGTCGATTCAGGCTCAGGTGGTGAACCTGATGATGGACCTGCAGGAGGAGATGGGCCTCGCCTACCTCTTCATCAGTCACGACATGGCCGTGGTCGAGCGGATCAGCCATCGCATCGCGGTCATGTATCTCGGAGAGATCGTCGAGATCGGACCGCGCCAGGCGGTGTTCGAGAACCCGCAGCATCCCTACACCAAGAAGCTGATGGCGGCGGTGCCGATCGCCGATCCGTCGAAGCGCAAGACCGAACTGCGGCTGATGACCGACGAGATCCCGAGCCCGGTGAAGCCGGTCGGCTACGAGCCGCCGGAGCGGGTCTACGACGAGGTCGAGCCGGGTCACTGGGTGCAGCGCATCGATCCGGCGGTCCCGGCCGCGGCGTAAGCTGCGGTCCAATCCGGAGCTTTGTGTTCCGGCGGCCGGCTCGCCGGCACAACCGGGTGACCAGATTCGATGCCTGGAGCATGACGGTCCGGATCGCTTCGATCCGGACCGTTCGTCATTCAGGGTAGAAATTTCTGTATTTTAATCTAAAATTGTATAAACACGGCCGTCGAAATCCTCATTGCAGGAGTGAGTGGCTGTGAATCACGCTTTCCGGTTTCGCGAGTTGATTCCCCAGACAGCCCTGACCGGGCTCTACGATCACTGGCGCCAGCTTGCGGCGCAGCTCGGTCGGCTCCCCCGCCGCTCCGAGATCGACCCGCTGGACCTGCCGCGCGACGCCCTGTCCGGGATGATGATTCTGGAACGGGAGGAAACCGGTCGGATTCTCTGTCGTCTGGCGGGAACGCGGATGCGGGAGATCTACGGCTTCGAGGCGGCCGGCAGCTACCTGGACGAGGTGACACCCCCCGGCGCGGCGACCTATCGCAACGGCATCTACCAGTCGGCGCTGGATGGGCAACGCGCGGTGTATTGCCGACTGCGCCTGGCGGTCCCGGGTCGGGAGTATGTCGCCAGCGACCGGCTGTATGTTCCGGCCCTGAACGACCAGACCGGACAGCCGACGATTCTCTTCGGGGCTCAGGTCTTCCTGATGGCGTCGGAAGTCGTGGGCGAAGCGGACGAGGACGGCCTTTACACCATGGCCTTCGACGACCCCGCGGCCTGATCGACGGAGCACTGGCCAGCGGGGCCTGGCCGGCGGAAGACTGGCCCGCGGGCGAGCGTCACGAAAAAGGGCCCCGAAACCGGGGCCCTTCTGCGGTGTGTTGAAGTGACTGGTCGGCTACTGGGAGCGAAGCCGCGGATCCAGCGCGTCGCGAACGGCGTCGCCGAACAGGTTGAAGCCGAACACCGCGACGGTGATCGCCAGTCCCGGGAAGATCGGCACCCACGGTGCGCTCTCGGCATATTCCTCCGCACCGCCCTGCAGCATCAGTCCCCAGGCCGCGGTCGGCTCCTGCACGCCGAGACCGAGATAGGACAGCGAGGCCTCGAGCAGGATGGCCTCGCCCAGGAAGGCCGTCAGCATGATCAGGAAGGGTGCGACCACGTTCGGGGCGATGTGGCGGAAGATGATCCGCGCGCTGCCGTAGCCGATCGACCGCGCGGCGTCGACATAGGGCATCTCGCGGACCGCCAGGGCGCTGGCACGGACCACGCGGGCGCAGCGCGGGATGAACGGGATGGTGATCGCTATGATCACCTTGTCCGTGCCCGTGCCGAAGATCGCCACGATGGCCAGCGCCATGATGATCAGTGGAAACGCCATGAAGACGTCGATGATCCGCTGGACGATCAGGTCGAAGTAGCCGGAGAAATAGGCGCTTGCCACGCCAAGCGCCAGGCCGAGGAACGACCCGACGATCGCCGCCGTGAACCCGACCATGAGGGCCGTCCGCGCGCCGTAGATGATGCGCGAGAACAGGTCGCGGCCGAACTGGTCGGTGCCGAGCAGGAAGAAGCCCTCCCCCATCTGGCTGACCGACCCCGGCGGCACCAGCATGTCGGCGAAGTTCGCCTCCTCCGGATCGAACGGGGCGATCAGCGGTGCGAACACCGCCATGAACACCATGAGAAGGACCACGATGCCGCCGGCAAAGCCGAGGGGCTGTTTGCGGGCGAGGCGGCCGACGCGTTGCAGGATCGTCTTGCGCGGCGGCAGCTCGTCGGACTCGATACTGATATCGGGGGTCGCCATGACAGGTGCTCCCTCAATTGTAGCGGATACGCGGGTCGAGCCACGCGTACATGATGTCGACAAGGAAGTTCACGAGCACGAAGATCGCGACGACGAGCATCACCAGGGCCTGGGTCAGCGTGTAGTCGGACTGGGTGACGGATTCCACGAACAGCTTGCCGAGGCCGTTGAGGTTGAACACCTGCTCGGTCACGACCAGTCCGCCCATCAGAAACGCGAACTCGATGCCGATGATGGTGACGACCGGCAGCATCGCGTTCTTCAGCGCGTGCTTGTTGACGATGACCCTTTCCATCAGCCCCTTGGCCCGGGCGGTACGGACATAGTCCTCGCGCAGCACCTCCAGCATGGCCGAGCGGGTCATGCGGGTGGCGACCGCGGAGTAGCGATAGCCGGTCGCCAGGGCGGGCCAGATCAGGGCACTCAGGTTGTACCAGGGGTCGACCCAGATCGGCACGTAGTCGATCGGCGGCATCCAGGGTCTTCCGAACCAGGCCTGGGTGGAGATCAGCAGCCCGAGGATGATCAGAATGCCGAGCCAGAACGACGGCATGGCAATGCCGGCGATACTGAACGCCCGGACGAAGTAGTCGACCCCGGTGTTCTGCTTCGCCGCCGAGATCACACCGAGCGGCAGGGCAATGACGACCGACACGATGGTGGCCATCAGCGCGATCTGCAGGGACAGTCCGAAGCGGATCGCGATCTCGTCGGTCACCGGCTGCGACGTCCACATGGACACGCCGAGATCGAAGGTGAAGAACCCGATCATGTAGTCGATGAACTGCAGGAAGATCGGCTGATCGAGCCCCAGCCGTTCCTGGCAGAGCTTGATCTGCTCGGGATCGGCATAGCCGCCCTCGCCGCCGAACCGAAGCAGGCACACGTCGCCGGGTACCAGCCGCAACAGGAGGAATACCAGGATCGCTGCGCCGATCAGCGTCGGCAGCAGGATCAACAGGCGCTTGACGATGTAGCTATACATGTCCCGCGTCGCTTTCTATCCGGTGAGTTCTTACAAAGCCGCCCCGAACCCTTGGGGATCGGGGCGGCGAACGCACAAGCAGAGGTAGGGATTAACCGCCCAGCTGCTTCTTGTACTCGGCCTGGTCGATCCAGATGTTCTCGAGCGACTGGTTCAGGTAGTGGCTCGGAGCAATCTTCCAGCCCTTCACGTAGGAGCGGTACGGGTTGATCTTGTACCACCACAGCGTGATGAACTGCGACGCGAGGTCGTTGAGGACGCGCTTTTCGTAGGCGGCGAACAGCTCTCGCTGCTTGCCCGCGTCACCGGTCTGCAGCAGCTCGTTGTAGAGGTCCTCAAGCTGCTGATCTTCGAAGTCGGCGTAGTTCGCGCCACCCGACGGCAGGAACTTCGAGATGTCCGCGATCGGGTTCACCACCGCCTGGCAGTTGAAGTCGAGCGAGACGTCGAAGTCCTTCTTGGTCCGCAGGGTCGCGTAGAACGGCGTGGACGGCTGCACCCACTGCTCGACGTCGAGGCCGATGCGCTTCCACTGGTCGATCAGCCAGGTGCCGACGACCTTGTACGGCTGGTCCACACCGCGGTTGTGCAGGGTGAACTTCAGGTTCTCGTGCCCGGCCTCCTTGAGGAGCGCCTTGGCCCGCTCGCGGTTGGCGTCGATGTCCTTGCCGTAGCCGAGGATGTTCTTCTCGAGGTACTCCGGCGTCGAGGCGAGCGGGTGACCCGGGAAGCCGATGCCGCCGACCGTCTTCACGATGGCGATCTGCGACAGGTACTTGGAGCCGCCGGCCCGGTCGATGGCGAGGGACAGCGCCTGACGGACGCGGGGATCGTCGAACGGCTTCACCTGATGGTTCGGCGTGACGATCAGAACGCAGTTCCAGTCGCTCTCCTGCACGGTGATCTGGTCGCCCAGCGCCTTGACGAGGTCGTCACGCGCCTTCGGCGGGAAGCCACGGAACTCGATGTCGGCCTGGCCGCCGCGGATCGCCTGCAGACGCACCGACATCTTCGGCGCGGAGATCGCCCGGTAGCCGTCGAGGTACGGCTTGCCCTCGTGATAGTAGTTCGGGTTCTTCTTGCCCGACACGTGGCTGCCCTGGACGTGCTCCACGAAGTGGAACGGGCCGGAGCCGTTGATGTTGGTCTGGTGCCACTTGTAGCCGTGCTCGTCCAGGTCCTTCTTCGAGTAGACGAAGTTGAACGGCATGGCGACGGACGGGATGAACGTGCCCGACGGGAACTTCAGGTTGAAGACCAGGGTCTCCGGATCCGGAGCCTCGATCGAGTCGATCATCTTGAAGTAGGCCTTGCGGTTCGACGCCACGCCTTCCGGCGGGAAGGCCAGCTTGTCGAAGGTCGCCTTCACGTCGGCCGAGGTCAGCGGCGTGCCGTCCTGGAACGTCACGCCCTGGCGGATCTTGAAGGTGTAGGTCTTGCCGTCGTTGGTCGGCTCCGGCACGTCGCCGACGCACAGGTCGCACACGAAGTCGGTCGGCGACGACGGGTTGTCCGGGTTGACCCGGATCAGCATGCTGTAGAACGGCCGGATCGGGTGGATCATGCCGAAGGTGGATTCGATGTGACCGTCATACGACGGGATCTTCGAGCCGACGACTACGCGCAGCTCCCCGCCGTACTCCTGCGCGGACGCCGAGATCGAACCGGCGCCGACCGCGAGGGCCGAACCGAGCACGACCGAGGCCGCAAAACGGGTCAGACGTGACTTCATGGGGTCGTCTCCTTCCCAAACTTGACATTGGCCCTGACCCGCGAGGGCCGGAACCGGGTTCTTACGGAGACACGAACGCGCGGCGCGCCCGCGCCGTCGTCAGCGTCCCACCTGCATGTCGGTCGGGATGCGGAGCATTTCCGCAAAATTTCTCCCGTCCCTGCATTCTTTCCAGCGTTGTTGAGACCGCCGGTTGCCGCGTCTTATGACGCTTGTATACAGTTTCATGACGCGCGCCGGGGGTCAAGGCCGGGGGTCGATGGATGGCCCCCTGGAACCCTGGCGAATACCGGAGTCAACCGGCGGCGCGACAAGGGAGGAAGAGAATGGCCGACCAAGAGGTCAAGGCCCTGGTTTTCGACGTGTTCGGGACCGTCGTCGACTGGCGCACCACCGTCGCGCGGGAGGTCGAGGCCCTGGCGGAAGAGAAGGGGTGGACGCTGGACGGCGCCGCCTTCGCGGACCGCTGGCGGTCGCTGTACGGGCCGTCGATGACGCCGGTGCGACGGGGCGAGGCGCCCTATCGCCGGCTCGATGACCTGCACCGCGAGAGTCTGGTCAAGGTCTTGGAGGAATTCGGCCTTTCGCTGGAGGATCCGGCCGAACTGGAGCACCTGAACCGGGTCTGGCATCGCCTCGACCCCTGGCCCGACAGCGTGCCCGGCCTCACCCGTCTGAAACGGAAGTTCATCATCGCCACCATGTCCAACGGCCACGTGGCGCTGATGGTGAACATGGCCAAGCATGCCGGCCTGCCCTGGGACATGATCCTGGGGTCGGAGCCGGCGCAGAACTTCAAGCCGAAGTCGGTGGTCTATCTGACCGGCGCCGACTGGCTCGGCCTTGAACCGGGCGAAGTGATGATGACCGCGGCGCACAACCACGATCTCGCCGCGGCCCGCCGACTGGGGTTCCGCACCGCCTACATCAACCGCCCGACCGAGTACGGTCCCAATCAGCACAAGGACACCGAGGCGGAGAGCGACTGGGACTACATCACCTCCAGCATGGAAGAACTGGCCGACAGGCTCGGCTGCTGAGGAGCGCGCCATGACCACCGTTATCGAGACCTATGCCGACTTCGCCGCAGGACTCCGCGGCGCGTCGCTGTCCGCCGAGGTGCGGCACCATGCTGTGCGGGCAATTGTAGACTGGTTCGCCGCCTGCGTTCCGGGCGGGGTGATGCCGCCGGCGACCCTGGTGGCAGAGGCGCTCGCCGATCAGGTGGGGGCGGGGGCGGCCTCGCTCATCCCCGGCGGCCGGTCGGCGGCGCCGCAGACGGCGGCCCTGATCAACGGTACGGCCTCCCACACGGTGGAGTTCGACGACATCTTCCGCGACGGCCTGTATCACCCGGGCACGCCGACGATATCGGCCGCGCTTGCCGCCGCCGAACTGGCCGGGGCCGACGGCGACCGGCTGATCGCCGGCGTCGTCGCCGGCTACGAGGTCTCGAACCGCATCGCCGTGGCGGTGAACCCCAGGCACTATGACTACTGGCACACCACGGCGACCGTCGGCTGTTTCGGCGCGGCGGCGGCGGCGGCGGTGATCCTGGGCCTCGACGCCCGCCGGACCGCCCATGCGCTCGCCACCGCCGCCACCATGGCCGCCGGCCTGCAGCAGGCATTCCGCGCCGATGCCATGAGCAAGCCGCTGCATTCCGGCCGTGCCGCCGAGACCGGGATGCTCGCCGCCCGCCTGGCGGGCGCGGGGGTGACGGGGGCGCTGGACGCGTTGGAGGGTCCGCGGGGCTTCGGTGCGGCGATGAGCGGTCCCGACATCGACTGGGCGGCGGCGACGGCCACCCTCGGCGACGACTGGACGATTACCCGAGTAACCTTCAAGAACCACGCCGCCTGCGGCCACGTGCATGCCGCCGTCGACGCGGTCGCGGGGATCGTGGCCGAACATGGCATCGCCGTCGACCGGATCGAGCGGATCGAGGCCGCGTCCTACGCCAAGTCGCTGGAGATCTGCGGCAATGCCGACCCGGACACCGCCTTCGAGGCGAAGTTCAGCCTGCCCTACTGCGTTGCGGCCGTCCTGGTCCGGGGATCGGTGCGCCGCGCGGCGTTCGAGCCGGATGCGCTTGCCGACCCGGCGATCCGCGCCCTGGCCGCCAAGGTGGTCCATACCGTCGACCCGGATTGCGAGGCCGCCTTCCCGCGCGCCCGCTCGGCCCGCGCGGCGATCGTCACCAGCGATGGCCACCGCTACGAGGCCTTCGCGCCGACCCGCAAGGGCGACCCCGACAATCCGCTGAGCGACGACGAACTGGACGCCAAGTTCCGCGAACTCGCCGAGCCGGTGCTCGGACCGGAGGCGGCGGCCGACCTGCTGTCCCGGCTGCGCGCCCTGCATGCCGCCGGTCCGATCGGCGACCTGCTCCGCGCCACCGCCCTGCCGCACGCCGCGGAGTAGGGACCAGATACCCCACTCCCCGGCCTCCTGCCGGGGCCCCCGGGTCCGCTTCCCTGTCCGATGGGCGCGCTTGCCAGTCGTCCCGCAGGGTCGGCGGTGGGCCCCGGTACGAGGCCGGGGAGTGCCCCTCGAACACGCGAACAGCGACACGACCACCTCACCGACCGGAGACCCGAATGTCCTCCCTCTACGACGACCTGCTCACCCAGGAGCAGCTCCAGTTCCGCGACGCCGTGCGCGGGTTCGCCGAGCGCCATCTGGCGGCGGACCGGCTCGCCCGCGCCCATCGCCCGGAGTTCCCGTTCGACGTCGCCCGGCTGATGGCGGAGCAGGGCCTGCTCGGCATCACCTTCGATGAGGCCGACGGCGGTATGGGCGGGACGCTGATGGACGCGATCGTCGCCATCGAGACCGTCTCCGCCGTGTGCCCCCGTTCCGCGGATGTCATCCAGGCGGGCAATTTCGGGCCGATCCGCACCTTCGTCGAATACGCGACCGCCGATCAGAAGGAGCGTTACCTCGCGCCACTGCTGGCCGGCGAGGCCACGATCTCCGTCGGCATGAGCGAACCGGAGGCCGGATCCGCCGTCACCGACCTGAAGACCACGGCCACGCCCGACGGCGACGGGTTCCGCATCAACGGGACCAAGGTGTTCTCGTCCCACAGCCCGGATTCGAACCTGTTCCTGATCTATGTCCGCTACGGCCCCGGCGTCGACGGCATCGGCTCGGTGCTGATCGAGCGCGGCACCGAGGGCTTCACCCTCGGCCGGCCGAGCCGCTACGTCGGCGGCGACGACTGGTGCCAGCTCTATTTCGAGAACGCCTATGTCGGGCCGGAGAACGTCCTGCTGCGCGAGGGTGGCTTCAAGAAGCAGATCGCCGCATTCAACATCGAGCGGCTGGGCAACTCGGCGCGGGCGCTCGCCTTCGGGCGCCACGCCTTCGAGATCGCCCGCGAGCACGCCGAGACCCGCGAGCAGTTCGGCCGCACCCTGTCCGAGTTCCAGGGACTGCAGTGGAAGATGGCCGAGGCCGCGGTGCGGATGGAAGCCGCCCAACTCATGCTCTACCGGGTCGCGGGCAAAGCCGATCAGGGCCTGCCCAGCGCCTACGAGACGGCGCTTGTGAAGTATCTCTGCAACGAGGCCGGGTTCCTCGCCGCCAATGAGGCGATGCAGGTGCTCGGCGGGCTCGGCTACACCGAGGAGACCCTGGTGGAATACTGCTGGCGCCGGGCGCGGGGCTGGCAGATCGCCGGCGGCAGCCTGGAGGTGATGAAGAACCGGATCGCCGAGGGCGTGTTCGGCCGCCGGTTCTCGCAGCGCCCCCCGAAACCGAAGGCGTGACGCGATCATGAGCGAGCAAACCGGCTGGATCGATGCCCTAATCCGCCCGGCCACGGTTGCCGTGGTCGGGGCCTCCGACGATCCGAAGAAGGACTCCGCCCGGCCGCTGCGTTTCCTGCGCAAGCACGGGTTCGCCGGCACCGTATGGCCGATCAATCCGCGGCGCGAGACCGTGCTCGGCGAGAAGGCCTGGCCGAGCCTCGCCGACCTGCCGGGCGTGCCGGATCACGTCTACGTCGTCACTGCCGCCGAGCGGGTCGAGGAGCAGGTCGCCGAGGCCGCCCGGCTCGGCGTGAAGGTGGCCACCGTGCTGGCGGACGGCTTCGCCGAAGCCGGAGAGGATGGGGCCGAGGCCCAGCGCCAACTGGTGGCCCGCGCCCACGAGGGCGGCATGCGCCTGCTCGGCCCGAACAGCATGGGCGTGGCCAACATTGCCGACCGCACCCCGTTCACCACCAATGCCGCCTGGGAGGCCGAGAGCCTGGCCGCCGGCGGGCTGATGGCCCTGTCCCAGTCGGGGTCGCTGATCGGCACCCTGCTGTCGCGCGGCGCGGCCCGGGGCATCGGATTCCACTCCCTGGTCTCGGTCGGAAACGAAGCGGACCTGGACGTCGGCGCCATCGGCGAGGCGGCGGTGGCGCTCGATGGGGTCGAGGCCTTTGTCCTGTTCCTGGAGACCGTGCGCCGGCCGGAACGGATTGCCGCCTTCGCCCGCGCCGCCCATGCGGCCGGCAAGCCGATCGTCGCCTACAAGCTCGGCCGCTCGCCCGAGGCCCAGGCGCTGGCGGTTTCCCATACCGGCGCCCTGGTCGGCTCCGACAAGGCGGCGGACGCCTTCTTCCGCGACCTCGGCATCCTGCGGGTCGACCAGTTCGAGGCCCTTCTGGAACTGCCGGCGCTGCTCCGGGGGCGCGCGCCGGATCCGAACCGGCGGTTGAGGCCGGTCGCCGTTGTGACGACCACCGGCGGCGGCGGTGCGATGGCGGTCGACCGGCTCGGGGCGGCGGGGATCGCGGTCGCCGGCGCCTCCGACGCGCTGCGTGCCCATGTGAAGGAGACGGTCGGCCTGTCGCTCAAGCCGGCGCGGCTGATCGACGTGACCCTGGCCGGGGCGCGCTACGAAGTGATGAAGACGGTGCTGGACGGTCTCCTGGACAGCGACGACTACGCCGCGGTGGTCGCGGCCATCGGCTCGTCCGCCCAGTTCCTGCCGGAGCGGGCCGTACAGCCGATCGTCGACTGCGCGGGACATGACACGCCGATCGCCGCCGCGCCGCTGCCCCAGGCCGAACGGGCGCTGGCCATGCTGTCGGAGGCGGGACTCGCCGGATTCCGCAGCATCGAGTCGATGGCCGACGCGGTGCGCGCCTTCATGCAGTGGACGCCGCCCCGGCCGTCCCCCCGCGGCCCGGCGCCGGCGATCGGCGCGGCGGGTCCGGGTCTGGTTCTGGGCGAGGCGGACGGACTGGACCTGCTGGACCGGCTCGGCCTGGCGACGGTGTCGCGGCGATTGCTCGGCCCGGAGGCGCCGATACCCCACGATCTCACCTACCCCGTGGCCCTGAAGGTTGTAAGCGCCGACCTGCCGCACAAAACGGAAGCCGGGGCCGTGGCGCTCGGACTGGGGGACCGGGCGGCGCTGGAACAGGCGCGCGACGCCATGCGCTCCCGCCTCCGGACCTCCGCGCCGGACGCCCGCCTGGAAGGCTGGCTGATACAGTCCATGGTGCGGGGCCTGGGCGAGGCGCTGGTCGGCTACAGGGTCGATCCCGAGGTCGGCCCGGTGATTTCGGTCGCGCCGGGCGGGATCTTCGCCGAACTGTACGAGGACGTGGCCGTGCGGACCGCTCCGGTCGATGTGGCCGGCGCGCGGGAGATGATCGCCGAGGTGCGGGGATTGAAGGCGCTGGCCGGCTGGCGCGGTCGCCCGGCGGGCGATTTCGATGCCCTGGCGGCGGCGGTGGCGGCGCTATCCACCATCGCGCTCGACCCGGACCTGCGGGTCGCCGAGGCCGAGGCCAATCCGGTCATGGTGCTGGCCGACGGCGTCGTGGCGGTCGATGCCCTGGTACGGTTCGCGTGATCCCTACGGGCGTCCCGAACGGTCGCCGGGCTGAAGACGCCGGGGCTGGAGGGGCGCCACAATGAGAGGGGCGCCACAATGAAAAGCCCCGGCCGAGGCCGGGGCTGATATCAGGTCGGAAGGCGGTCGCTCAGCGGCTCGCCACCTCGGTGGCGCCGCGCAGCAGGGCGACGCGCTGGTCGATGGCCGGAAGGCTGCGCTGAAACGCCTTCAGTTCCTTGCCCTTGAGCTGCTCGCCGGCCGGCAGTTTCACGCTCATCGGGTTCTGCTGACGGTCGTTCACGAGGACCTCGTAGTGCAGGTGCGGGCCGGTCGAGCGGCCGGTGCTGCCGACATAGCCGATGGTCTGGCCCTGCTTCACCCGGGTGCCCTTGCGGATGCCCTTGGCGAACTTGCTCAGATGGGCGTAGGCCGTCTTGATCGAGCTGTTGTGGCGCAGACGGATGTAGTTGCCGTAGCCGCCGCGGCGCCCGGCCATCTCGATGACGCCGTCGCCGGCGGCCATGATCGGCGTCCCGGTGCGGGCGGCGAAATCGACGCCCTTGTGCATCTTGCTGTAGCCGAGGATCGGGTGCTTGCGCATGCCGTAGCCGGAGGACAGGCGGGCGCCGTCGATCGGCGTGCGCATCAGGGTCTTGCGCACGCTCCGGCCCTTGGCGTCGAAGTAGTCGGTGATGCCGCTGGAGGGGGTGTGGCGATAGAAGGCGATCGTCTTGCCGGACAGGGTCATCGACGCGTACTGGATGTCGCCGTTGCGCACCCGGTTGCCCAGCTCGTCCTCGAAGGTGTCGAACATCACCTCGACCCGGTCGCCGCTCTGGATGTCGCGCTGGAAGTCGACGTCGAAGCTGAACACCCGGACGATGTCGACCAGGACGTCGATCGGCATGCCGGCGTCGAGCGCCGCGGCGTACAGGCTTGTCTGGATCTCCGCGGCGGCGAAATCGTCGCGCCGCTCGAGCGGACGCAGGACCTCGTCGGCCACGAAGCCCTCGTCTGAATCGGCGCGGACCATGATGTCCCGGTCGGCGCTCGGCTGCAGGGCGAGGCCGAGGAAGGCGGTGCCGGCGGCCTGATCCTGGAAGGTCAGGACGATATCCTGGCCGATCTGCAGCTTGCGCACGTCGTAGACTTCGGACAGTCGCTTCACCGCGCCGTGGGCGGTCGCGCGCGCTACGCCGTTCTCGGTCAGCAGCTTCATGAGGGTGTCGCCGCGGCGCACGGTCACCACCCGCTGTTCCGGCGGCGGCGTGGCGGCGAAGGCGTGGGCGTCCTTGGCGAGTTCCGTGTCGAACTTCGGCTTGGCCGCCGGTTCCAGCGGCGATCCATCCGGCGATCCAACCGCCGGTGCCTGGCGCGCCGCCTTCGCGATCGCCTGAAGGTCGGTCGCCGCCGCCCGGGCCGGGGCGTCGCGGTCAAGGATCAGACCGATTGCGAGGGCGGAAACCG
>OZ245843.1:4110000-4964776 GCA_965228875.1 Thalassobaculaceae bacterium
AAGGCACATCATCGCTATGCCGCGCAGGCATGTTCCGAGAAGCCTGTCGAAAGCCTGCATGGTCATCGCCCCATCACCAGATTGGGCAGCCAGGTCGAAAGGCTCGGGATTGCCGTAATCGCGATCAGGACCAGGAGCAGTCCGGCCAGATAGGGCAGCAATGCGCGCGAAAGGCGCGCGACCGAGATACCGGCGACCGAGGATACCGCAAACAGCACCATGCCGACCGGCGGAGTCAGCAACCCGACCATGGAGCACATGATCATGATGACGCCGAATTGGATGGGGTCGACGCCGATGGCATTCACCACCGGAAGAAACAGCGGAACCGTGAGCACGATCACCGCAATGCCCTCCAGAAACATGCCCAAGACCAGCAGGATCAGCACGATGATGGTCAGAATGACCGCCGGATCCTCAGACAGGGCGAGCATGGAGGAGACCAAGGCGTTCGGGATGCGTTGTTGGATGAGCAGCCAGCCGAAGAACCCGGCCGAGGCGATCACGAACATGACCCGAATCGTGTGCTTCAGGGTCTCCCATAAGATCGCAGGCAGGTCGGCCAGCTTCACTTCCCGATAGACGAACATGGAGAGGATCAGCGCATAGGCCGAGGCGACGACGCCGGCTTCAGTCGGTGTGAAAACGCCACCGAAGATCCCGGCAATGACGATGACCGGGGTTAGCAGGGAGAGCGCGCTGTCCAAGCCGCTCTTGAACAATTCAATCCAATCGATCCGATCCCGCTTCGGCATGCGGTGAATGCGGGCGACCAGGTAAACCGCGATCATCAGTGCGACGGCCATGAGAACGCCCGGCACGACGCCAGCCAGGAATAGCTTCGCCACGGAAACGCCGGTGATGGAGGAGTAGAGAACAAATGGAATGGAGGGTGGGAAAACCGGCCCGATGGTCGAAGAGGCGGCGGTAATCGCCGCTGAAAAGTTTCGGTCGTAGCCGCGTTCGTTCATGGCCTTGATCTCGACCTGACCAAGACCGGCCGCATCGGCCACCGCGGCACCGGACATTCCGGAGAAGAACAGCGAGGCCAGTACGTTCACCTGGCCGAGACCGCCCCTGATATGTCCGACACACGCGTCGGCGAACCGGAAGATGCGGTGCGTGATCCCGCCCGTGTTCATCAGATTGCCGGCGAGAATGAAGAAGGGGATCGCCAGCAAGGTGAAGCCGGTCGTCGCGGAGAACATGCGCTGTGGCACCATCGCCAGAATGCCGAAATCGCCGCGCAGGACATAGAAGCCGATCGCCGTGATGCCGAGGCTGACCGCTACGGGAACACCCACGAGGATCAGCACGAGCAGAGCGCTCAAAATCAACAAGGAAGTCATGAATAGCCTCGACGGGTCGTCGCAGTTCCGCCATCGGGACAGAACCAGACCGACAGAGATGGAGGGAGCCGGGACGCAGGCGCGCCCCGGCCATTCCAAAGCACCTGATACTTACTTCAGGAAACTCAGGAACTTCTCCATGTTCTCCTTGCCGCTGTATTCCGCGACCCGTTCACGGGCGGGCCCCATCTTGGCGGAGAACGGCGCGAGATCCGGAGCGGTAACCTGCATGCCGCGGGCCTTCAGGGCAGCGATCTCCTCCTCTTCCTGAGCCTGCACGGAAGCACGCATCATCGCGCCGGCCTTGGCGCTTTCCTCTCGGATGATGCGCTGCTGGTTCGGTGTCAGCTTGTCCCAGGACGCCTTGCTCACGACATGGATCATGGCGTTGTAGACATGGCGGGTCAGTGCCATGTGGTCCTGAAAGTCGTCGAGCTTGTAGTGATAGATCACGCCGATAGGGTTCTCCTGTCCCTGGACAACGCCCTGGTTCAGCGCGTTCGGCAGTTCCGGAAACGCAATCTGCGTGGTCGCCGCGCCCAGGCCTTCCATCGCCGCAACGATCTGCAGTTCCGGCGGCGTGCGGAGCTTCAGCCCCTTCACGTCGTCCGGCGTGTTGATCGGGTGTTCGGAATTGGTGATGTTGCGGAAGCCGTACTCCCAGTGGGACAGCATCACCAGGCCGTGTGCCTCGATCTTCGGCCCCACCCAGTCGCTGAATGCGCCGTCCAGAACCTTGTGCGCGTGCTCATAACTGGAGAACGCGAAAGGGGTCATGGCAGTGCCGAAGGCTCGCTCGTACTTGTCGAGCCCGCCATGGGTCGGCAGGTTCATGTCGATGGCGCCGAGCACGGTCTGCTCCAGCTGTTCCGGCGGCGAGCCGAGCTGGTTCGCCGGAAACAGTTCCACGGCCACGGCTCCACCGGTGCGCGCCTTCACGTTCTCGGCGAACTGGACGGCGGCCAAGTGACCCGGATGGGTCTCGGCGGCAAAGTGCGCCATCTTCAAGGTGACATCGGCGGCTTGAGCCGGGATCGACAGGGCCAGCAGGGCGACGCCTGCCAGCATCGTTTTGATGCGCAATTTCTCCTCCCAAGGTTTTCGTTAGCCGCCGATTTAGGCGGTCATTCTCCGTCTTTCAGGACGGCCTGGACGCCGGTCATCTCCTCGTAAGCCTTGATGACGGCCGTGCAGCTTTCGTCGCCGTGCCCCATGATCGAGGCCAGCGCATATGTCTGGTGAACCGACTGCGCCATGAAGCCGGGTAAGCCGGCCTGCTCGAGCCATTCCGCGTAGTAGCGGACATCCTTCTGCGCATTCGCCAGCGACATGTGCGGCGTGAAATCCCGGCGCAGGGTCATCTCGCCATACAGGTCCATCATCCCCGACTTGCCGCCGGCGGCGGAGATGATGCCGATCACCTTGCTCAGATCCAGCCCGTCGCGCGCCGCCAGGGCAAACCCTTCGCACCAGGACGCGACATTGGCGAACGCGATGTAGTTGTGGATCAGCTTGAGGCGGATCGCATGGCCCGCCGGGCCGACGTGAAAGATGTTCTCGGCATAGGTCTCGAACACCGGCCGCAACCGCTCAAGCAGCGCCTCCTCGCCGCCGAACAGGATGTTGACCACGCCGGCATCGGCATGCTTCGGCGTGCGCGTCATCGGCGCTTCGGCGTAGTGGATCCCGCGCGCTTCGCAGGCGTCGCGCATCTTGTCCACATGCTCCGGCGAGACGGTCGTGTGGTCGAGGAAAACACTGCCCTCCCGCATGGCCTGCAGGACGCCTCGCTCGCCAAGTGCAAGCTCCTGCACCGCTTCCGCGGTTGAGATGCAGATGGCGAAGACGTCGCAATCGGCCGCCATGTCCCGAAGGTGCGCGCCCGGTTGCGCGCCGAACTGCTCCACCTCTTTGATGCGCTCGGCGTCGATGTCGTAGGCGACGACGGGAACGCCCTTGAGGGCCATGTTCTTGACCAGGCCTCGGCCCATCCCGCCGAGACCGACAAACGAAACGCGTTGTGACATTTGTATCCTCCCTGAGTGCATTTAACCGGCAGACAGATTGTCTGACAACTGGAAGTATGATGTCGTAAGCCTGCGCTTCCTCGACTCATGATGTATGGTATTCAGGAAGAGGTCTGCGGAGCTCTCATGGCTATTGGAAAACCCGAGATGTTCGACAAAATTGAGAGGCCCAAGCGTCTTCCGGACGAGGTGGCGGCAACAATCATCAACGCGATCGATAGCGGACAATTGGCGCCGGGGGACAGGTTGCCGACGGAGAACGCCTTGGCCGAGCGATTTGGCGTGGCGCGAACTGTTGTCCGGGAAGCGATTTCCCTTTTGAAGTACGACGGTGTGGTCGATTCCCGGCGCGGCGTCGGAGCTTTCATTTCGGAAGCTCGAGGACGCACGGCCTTTCGGATCAGTCCGGCATGCTTCGAGAAACGCAAACGCATCCTGGAGTTGCTGCAGCTGCGTGCGGATGTTCAGGCTGGGGCGTCCGCACTCGCGGCGGTCAAACGCACGCAGAACCAATTGACGGAGATCGAAGCGGCCTTCGCAGATCTGGCGGAAGCGAACGCACGGGGACCGCAGGACGCGGCGGAACAGCGGGTATCATCGGAGTTGCTGTTCTACCGCTTGGTGACCGAAGCCAGCGCGAATTCCTATTATGTCGAGGTCATCGGCATGATCGAGAACAACATTCAGTCGAATTTGAAGTCGGCGTTCCAGAAGAACACCGCTGCATCGGAGTTCACCGACGAGGTCCTCCGGCAGCATCGAGCGGTTCTAGAGGCAATTCGCGACGGCCAGGCCGAGGCGGCACGGGAAGCGACCCAGATTCGGTTCATGAATGCCGCGGAAAAGCTTGCCGCGCGTGAAGATTTTCTGTGACCGACGCCTAGTCTCCTCAGCCGTGGAAGCTGATCTTGCTCATAGTCTCAAACGCTTGGGGCGAACGGTTCGATATATCAATTCTCGGTGATTCCAGGCTCCCGCAACCAAACTGATCGAGCCCTTGGCGGACAAACGCTGAGGGCATTTGTGTGTCTGGGAGCCGAGGTCACGGTCAGTGCGGCCTGAACCGCCTTCGCGTCACACCGCGCGCTTGGAGTTTCCGGCGTCGTCAGGGGTCAAGCGGGCGCCGGTTTCATCCGCCGGTCATCAAGATGCGGCAGACTGTGCGCGCTACAGTCTGTTTTTCGCGGCGGGGGCAATGCCCATGACACCACGGATTGCCGGTATCGGCGCCAGCCTTTCTGAGGTCGCCGGAGACCTGGAGCGGGTCCGGGCGCAACTCGACGAACTCATCGCGTTCGGCGCCTCTGTCGCGGAACTCTATGCCTCCGCCCTCGGCGTGGTCGCCGGCGCGCGTCCGATCCCCGAGCGCGTCCGGGAGCTGAGGACGCTGTGCGCCGAGCGGCCGATCGCGACCACGCTGCACGCCCCGATCCCGATCGACCTGATGGACCGGGACAACATCGCGCTGCATCGGGCGGCGGCGAGAGTCTCCGTCGACCTGGCGGCCGAAATCGGCGCCGGAGTGGTGGTCATCCATGCCGGCCGCGCGCATCCGGACGTCTGGTCCGCGCAGCCGGATGCGCTGCTCGATTTCGAACGTGAAGAGCTCTTGGCCCTCGGTGACCAGGCGGTTCGCGCGGGTGTCCGGATCGCCCTGGAGAACATCAGCCCGAACCCGGCCGTCATCGCCGGTCGCCTGACCAGCTACTCCCTGGACCCCACGCTTCTCGCCCGCCAGCTCCAGCGGCTCGATCACCCGGGCGTGGTCGGATGCCTCGACTACAGCCATGCCAACCAGGGCGCTGGTCTGTTGGGACTTGATCCGCTCGACGGGGTGCGGGCCATGGCGCCGGTGACAGGCCATATCCACATCAGCGAGGCGAGCGGCGTGCCGGCGATCCCCACGGTGACGAGCCAGTCGGACTGGATGTACTTCGGTGTCGGCGACATGCATGCACCCCTCGGGACCGGCTGCATGGATCTCGACGCACTCGCCGATGCCTCGGCGGTTCTGCCGGGAACCCTCGCCATTCTCGAACTGCAGGGCCATGCCAGGGGAATGCTGGCGGACAGCCTCGGGCGGCTGCGCGCCTTCGCCGACCGGGTGAACGCTGTGCCGGTCGCCACCTGATGTTGGTCGCCGCCTGATGTCGTCCGATACCTCCCGACCCGGACCCTGGATCATCGCCCATCGCGGTCATTCCGCCGCCGAGGGCGAGAACAGCCTCGCGGCGCTGGAGCGCGCGATCGAGGCGGGCGCCGATGCGGTTGAGTGTGACGTGCGGATCGCCGGCGACGGTGTCCTCGTCGTTTCCCACGATGCCGATCTCGGGCGGCTGACCGGCCACCCGACCGCCGTCGCCGCGACGCCGGCCGATCGGCTGGATGCGCTCGCCCGGAGGGTCGGCGTTTCCGTTCCGCGCCTGGACACCATGATGCATTCCGCGCGCGGCCGAGTGCCGCTGATGCTCGACGTGAAGTCTCTGGATCCGGCGGTGATTTCCACGATCGCGGACGGTGCCGCCGAGACCGGTTACGCGCCGTCGGATCTTGCCGTCGGGCTGCGCACGCCTGACCTGGTCGCGGCGACCCGCGAACACCTGCCGGACGCGCGAATACTGGCCCTGCACGGGTCCCGGGGCCCGCTCGACGCCTTCCTCGCGTCGGGAGTGACGCTGGTCCGGATGTGGGAGCATACCGCCGGCGCCGTCGTCATCGGCGACCTCAAGGCCCGGGGCTGCACCGTCTGGATCACCGTCGGCGGCCCGGAGACCGGGCGTGACGTCGGGGATGGCGATCTGGCGACGCTCCGGTCGCTGCTGGCGGCGGGCGCCGACGGACTGATCGTCAACGACCCCGATCTGGGCCGGAGAGCCGCCGGCACCTGACTATCGCTGGGTCGGGTCCAGCCGGGTGCGCAGCCAGTCGCCGAGCTGGCTCATCGACAGGGTCGTGGTGAAGATCACCGCCCCCGGCAGGACGGCCAGCCACCACGCGGTCAGCAGATAGTCGCGGCCTTCGCCCAGCATCTGGCCCAGCGATGTCAGCGGCGGCTGGATGCCGAGCCCGAGAAAGCTGAGCGAGGTCTCCAGCAGGATGGTCTGCGGGAAATTCAGGGTGAGCTGAACGATCAGCGGACCGATCACGTTGGGCAGAATGTGATGCCCGTAGAGCCTGAGCGGCCGGGCTCCGAGCGCCCTGACGGCGACCGCGTAGCCCTGCTCCCGCGCCGACAGCACGAGGCTGCGCGTCAGGCGGGCGTAGGTTTCCCATCCGGCGAGCCCCATCAGGGCCAGGAACAGGTAGAAGTTGTTGCCGAGGAAGGCGAGGACCGCCAGGGCGATGATCAGGAACGGCATCGCCGCCTGCCAATCGACCATCATCATCACGATCTCGTCGACGATCCCGCCCCGGTGGGCGGCGAGAACCCCGAGAAACGTGCCGAGCACCGCGCCGATCAGGGTGCCGAGCAGGGCGAGGGCGATGGAGACCTGGGTGGCGATCAGCAGACGGGACAGCAGGTCGCGGCCGAGCTTGTCGGTACCGAGAACATGCCCGTCGATCGCCAGCGGCGACCAGAACGGCGGTTTCAGCCGGTAGAGCAGGTCGGTCTCTTCGTAGCCGTATGGCGTCAGCAGCGGTGCCAGGGCGGCGACTGCCGCGACGATCAGCAGGAAGCCGGCGGCGAACCGGACCGGGATCGGCATGCCTTGACCGACTCTTTTCGACGCCGGCCCGCGTGTATCCTTCGGCGGGACGATTTCGGAGACTGGTTCAGCTGTCATCGTGAACGTTCCCGGCCGCCGACGCGCACGCGCGGGTCGAGCCAGCCATAGGCGAGATCGACCAGGAGGTTGGCGGACACCATGGTGATCGCCACCATCACGACGATCCCCTGCACGATGGCCAGATCGCGGTCGGCGACGGAGTTGGTGAGCAGTCGGCCGACACCCGGCCAGGCGAAGACGTTCTCGGTGACGACCGCACCGCCGATCAGGCCGCCGAGGCTGAAGCCGATGATGGTCACCACCGGGATCGCGGCGTTGGGAAACGCGTGCAGCCAGACCCGACGAGACAGGGAGGCGCCTTCCGCCTCGGCGGTCCGCATGTAGTCGCGCGAGAGGACGTCCAGCATGGCCGAGCGGGTGAAGCGGGCGATCGCCCCGGCGAAGGCGGTCGCCAGGGTGAAGACCGGCATCACCATGTGCGCCCAGGTCCCGTAACCCGAGCTCGGCAGCATCCGCAGGTTCAGCGCGAACAGCAGGATCAGCAGGATGCCGAGGAAGAAGTTCGGCATGGAGAAGCCGAACACCGCGAAGGACATGGTCAGCCGGTCGATCCAGCTGTCCCGCCAGATCGCCGCCAGGACGCCGAGCGGTATGCCGAGTGCGATGGCGGTGACGAACGTCGTCAGGCCGAGCTCCACGGTCTTCGGCACGCGCTGCCAGATCAGGTCCAGAGCCGGCTGGTTGTTGCGGAACGACACCCCGAAGTCGCCCTGCAGGGCGGCCTGGACATAGCGCGCGTACTGTTCCCACAGCGGCCGGTCCAGGCCCCAGGCGGCGCGGTAGTAATCGCGGACGTCCGCACCGACATCGTCGGGCAGAAGCTGCTCCGTCGGGTCCCCGGTGAGCCGCAGCACGACGAACACGAACGTGACCACCAGCCACAGGGTGAACAGGGCGCGCAGCAGCTTGATCGCGGCGTAACGCAGGGTCACGGCAGCACCTCGGCGTGATGGCAGGCGGCCGCGCGGCCACCCGGCAGGACTCTCAGGTCCGGCCGTTCGACCCGGCAGCGGTCCGTGGCGAAGGGGCAGCGCGGATGCAACGCGCAGCCGGCGGGGGGATCGAGCGGACTTGGCGGTTCGCCGTCCAGCTTCAGGGGCTGCACCCTGCGGCCGCGCCGCGACCGGGCCGCCGGCACGGCACCGATCAGGGCCCGGGAGTAGGGGTGGGCCGGTGCGCCGAACAGCGCATCCCGGTCTGCGATCTCGACGAAGCGGCCGAGATACATCACGGCGACCCGGTCGGCGACGTGACGCACCAGGCTGAGGTCGTGGGAGATGAACAGGTAGGCGAGACCCAAGGCGCCCTGCAGGTCTCGCAAGAGATTCACCACCTGGGCCTGTACCGACACGTCGAGCGCGGCGACGGGCTCGTCGCACACCACCAATTTCGGCTCCAGCACCAGCGCCCGGGCGATCACCGCGCGCTGCTGCTGCCCGCCCGACAGCTCGTGCGGATAGCGGGTCGCCAGGTCGCCGCCGAGACCGACCGCCTCGAGAATCGTATCCGCCCGGTCTCGTCGATCCGGCGGCGTGCCGATCCCGTGGATGTCGAGACCCTCTACCACCTGCCGGCGGATCTCCAGCCGGGGGTCGAGCGCGCTGCGGCTGTCCTGGAAGATGAGCTGCATGTCCCGCCGGCGGTCGCGCCAGCGGGCATCGTCCGTGGCCGCCAGGTCCTCGCCCTCGAAGCGGATCGACCCTTCGCTCGGCGCCAGCAGGTTCAGGACAAGGTTGCCGACGGTGGATTTGCCGCAGCCGCTCTCGCCGACGACCGCCAGGGTCTCGCCCGGGTGGAGGTCGAAGGAAACACCGGCGACCGCGGACAGCTGCGAACGAGCGCCTAGGATACCGCGGCGCGGTCCCGGGAACCGTTTCGACAGGCCGCGCACCTCGAGCAGCGGAGCCGCCGGCTCCGGATCGACCTTGAGCGCGCTCATGCCGCCTCCGTGATCGCGCGCAGCGGGTGGTGACAGGCCACCGCGCCGCCGCCGGCCGCGACCGTGTCCGGGTCGACATGGCGGCAGACCTCCGCGGTCTGCGGGCAGCGCGGCGCGAAGGGGCATCCCGCCGGCATCGCCTTGAGCGACGGGACGGTTCCCTCGATCGGCCTCAGCCGGTCAATGTCGTCGTCCAGGAACGGGAGCGAGTCGAGCAGGCCGCGGGTATAGGGATGGCGCGGCCGCTCGAACAGGTCGCTTGCCGGCGCCAGTTCGGCGAGCCGCCCCGCATACATGACCGCGACCCGGTCGGCGACCTCCGCCACCAGTCCGAGGTCGTGGGTCACGAACAGGATGCCCATGCCGATCTCGCGCTGCAGGTCGCGCAGCAGTTCCAGGATCTGCGCCTGAACCGTGACGTCGAGCGCTGTCGTCGGCTCGTCCGCCACCAGCAGCGACGGCTCGCCGGCGATGGCCATGGCGATCATCGCGCGCTGCTGCTGGCCGCCGGAAATCTGATGCGGATAGTCCTTCGAGCGCCGCCGCGGTTCGGGAATACCGACCAGGTCGAGCAGTTCCACCGCTCGGGCGTTCGCGGTCCGGCGGTCGGCGCCGGTGCGGATCTGATACGCCTCCGCCACCTGCCAGCCGAGGGTCCGAACCGGGTTCAGCCCGGTCATCGGGTTCTGGAAGATCATTCCCATCGCGCGGGAGCGCAGTCTGCGGTCGTCCCGGTCGCTCGGGTCGAGAACCCTGCCGCGGAAGGCGATGTCGCCGTCGTGGATGGAGACGTTGCGTCCGAACAGACCCATGACCGAGAGGCACGTCAGGGTCTTGCCGCAGCCGCTTTCGCCGACCAGCCCCAAGGTCTCTCCCGGCGCGAGGTCGAGTGAGACATCGCGAACGGGGAACACCGGACCGTCCGCAAGATCGATGCGGACGGTCAGGTTCCTGATGTCGAGAAGCTTGTTCATCACGGACATGCGCGCAGGCGGCCCCGGGAGCGTGACGGAACGGCTGTCCCGTCACGCCGTCCGGACCCTCAGCCGCCGACGCCCACCGCCAGGTTGTACGGCCGGAAGTCCATGTAGTAGAGCGAGTAGGGCATCCACTTGACGGACTTCTTCAGCGCGTAGGTCTCCAGCGGGTTGTAGAGCATCGTCCCGGGGACCTCGTCCATCCAGATGTCGAGTGCCTCGCGATAGGCCTGCTGACGCTTGGCCATGTCGGTTTCGGACTCGATCTGACGGTGCAGGGCGTTGAACCGTTCCGGCGCCTTCCAGGAGCGGGCGTCGTCCTGGCGGTTGTTCTGGACCCAGGACAGGTGGCCCCACTGCGGCACGAAGGAGCCGAGCGGGTCCGGCATGCGGTGGGTATTCGACCAGGGACGGATATGGGTGCCCTCGGCGTTCACCTGAGACCAGTTCTCGACCGGCTCGACCTTCACGTTGAGGCCGACATCCTTCCACATCTGCTGCATCGCCTGGGCCGCCTCGAGGCTGTTCAGGTAGTAGTTCAGCGGCAGGCGGTAGACGATCTCCTGACCGTCGTAGGAGGACGACTCGACCAGGTCGCGGGCCTTGTCCGGGTTGAACTCGAAGCCCGGGTAGTCCTCCATGTACATCACGTAGGACGGCAGCTGGTGGCCGTTCGGGGTGTAGTTCTTCCCACCCCACAACGCCTTGCGCAGCAGGTCCCGGTCGATCGCCATCGACAGCGCCCGGCGGACTTTCTTGTCCTGCAGGGCCGGGGCGTCCATGAAGAAGACCAGCATGTGGGTGTTGTCGAGAACGATCTGCTCGACCTGGATGTCGTCATAGCCTTCCAGAACGGGCACCTGATCCGGCGGCACGTTGACGATGATGTCGAACTCGCCGCTGACAAGGCCGGCGATGCGGGCCGAGGTCTCCGGCACGACGTTGAAGCTGATCGAGGCCGCGGTCGGCTGGCCGCCGAAATAGTCGTCATGGGCGACCAGCTTCACGTACTCGCCGTCGACGAACTCGGCCAGCTTGTACGGGCCGGTGCCCACCGGCATGCGGGCGAAGGAATCGCGCCCCTTGGTGATGTACTCGCGGGCGTTGACGATCCAACTGGCGTAGCCGGCCATGCGCTGTTCCAGCATCAGGTCCGGGACCTTGCTGACGACGCGCACGGTGTAGCGGTCGACCTTCTCGGCGTGGCTGATGGTGTTCATGAAGCGCTTGCCGGTGGCGGCGACCGGGTTTTCGCCGATCATCCGGCCTTTGGTGTAGGTGAAGACCACATCATCGGCGGTCAACTCGTCGCCATTGTGGAACTTGACGCCCTGACGGAGCTTGAACTCGATCGTCTTCGGGTCGATGCGCGTCCAGCTCTCGGCGAGACCCGGGACCAGCTTGGACGACCGGCCGCTGCCGTCGGCGAGGAAATCGCGGCGGATCAGGCTGTCGAACATCGAGTAGACGATGCGGACATGGATGTTGCCCATGCCTTCCGCGGGTTCGAGCGTATCCGGGATGTCGTTCACGGCGACAACCAGGTCGGGCCTGCCGTCGGCCTGCGCCGGACCGGCCGCCAGGCCGGCTGCGACGAGCATGCCGGCCGCCAGGCGGAACAGAGTTCTCATGACACATACCCCTGTGGGAGAAGAAGGCGGCAGTGTCACAGAAGTGAGTTTTGGAATTGTGATGCTTTGACTGTCGTAAGATGGCAAAAAGATTACAGAACTGCATACATTAATGTGTCGGTATTATTACCGACCTCTATCGATATCGGTTCGATGCCGCCTGAATGCTCACGCCTAGCGAATGCCGGCGCGCATGAAGCTCTGCACGAACTGCCGCTGGAACAGCAGAAAGGCGATCAGCAGCGGGCCCGACGTCATCACAGTCGCGGCGTTGATCAGGGACCAGTCGATTCCCTGGTCCACGGCCGCGAAGATCGAGAGCCCCACGGTGACCGGCCGCGTCTCCACCGAGTTGGTGATGATCAGGGGCCAGAGGAAGTTGTTCCAGTGATGGCTGACCGAGACCAGGCCGTAGGCGAGGTAGGTCGGCTTGGCGAGCGGCACGTACACCTTCAGCAGGACGGTCAGCGGCCCGGCCCCCTCGACGCGGGCGGCCTCGTCCAGTTCCTTCGGCACGGTCTTGAAGGTCTGGCGCAGCAGGAAGATGCCGAAGCCGGAAGCGACGTAGGGCAGGCCGATGGCGGCGATGGTGTCGACCAGCCCGAGCATCCGCATGGTCGCGTAGTTCTCGACGATCAGGATGTCCGGCATCACCAGAAGCTGCAGCAGCACCAGAGCGAACAGCACGCCGCTGCCCGGAAAGGTGAAGCGGGCGAAGGCGTAGGCCGCCAGCGTGCAGAGCACGAACTGTCCGATCAGGATGAAGGTGACCAGCAGGAAGCTGTTCAGGAAATAGCGGGCGAACGGCGCCGCCGCCCAGGCGTTGGCGAAGTTCTCCAGGGTCAGGGGGGCGAGGAGCTCGAACCGGGTGGCGAAGGCGCCCGGATGCACCGCCGTCCACACGGCATAGACCAGCGGCAGGAACCACAGCAGCGCCAGTGCCCACGCCCCGACGGTGTTCAGCCAACGGTCGAAGGGGTTCTGGGTCATTGGTAGTGCACCCGCCTGTCGAGAAGGAAAAACTGCCCCAGCGCGATCACCGACAGCAGAACCAGAAGGACCACGGTCAGCGTCGAGGCATAGGCGGTGTCCCAGAACTTGAACGCCGTCTCGTAGATGTAGAACAGCAGCAAGGAGCTGGCGTTGTCCGGGCCGCCCTCGGTCATGACGAACACGTGGTCGACCATGCGGAAGGAGTTGATGACCGCGTTGACCGACACGAACAGGGTGGTCGGCATCAGCAGCGGAAACGTCACCCGGCGGAAGAACGTCCAGCGCCCGGCGCCCTCGATCGCCGCGGCCTCGCGCAGTTGCGGCGGGATCGACTGCAGCGCGGCGAGATAGAAGATCATGAAGAACCCGGCCTCCTTCCAGATGCCGACCACCATGATCGAGCCGAGCACGAGCGCCGGGTTGCCGAGCCAGTTGACCTCGGGCAGCCCGAACAGCCCGCGGACCTGGTCGATCAGACCGAAACCGGGCGTGTAGAAGAACATCCAGATGTTCGCCACGGCGATCAGCGGCAGGACGGTCGGGGCGAAATAGGCGAGGCGGACGAAACTCCGCCCACGCAGCTTGCCGTCGACCCAGAGCGCCATCAGCAGCGCCAGGGCGACCGAGACCGGGATGGTGACCGCGGCATACCAGAGGCTGTTGGACAGGACCTGCCAGAACGTGTCGTCCGCCAGCAGGGTCTCGTAGTTCTCCAGCCCGACGAAGCGGGCCGGGCGACGTCCGCGCGGCGTGGAGAAGAAGCTGTCCCAGGTCGTCGAGATCGCCGGCAGGTGGGTGAAGGCGAACAGCAGAACCAGCGCCGGGCTCAACAGCAGCCAGCCGTAGATCCACTCCCGTCTGACGGTGATGGGCCGATCGATCATCGTGGGACGTCCGCGTGTTCACATGGGAGCCGCCGGCCGACGCGAGGCCGGCCGGCGGCGGTGATCGTCAGCGATAGTCCTTGAGGATGCGGTCGGCCTGGGCCTGGGCTTCCTCGAGGGCGGCGGCCGGCGCCTTCTGGCCGGTGATGGCCGCTTCGAGCGCGTCGTTGAAGATCGTCGTGATGCGCTGGTTCTGATAGGTCGATAGCTCGGCGACGGCGTACTCGAGCTGGTCGCGGGCGACGAGCGCCGGCGGGAAGTCGGCGACGTAGGCCTTCATCGCCGGGGTTTCCCAGGCGTCCGGGCGCGGCGCGACATAGCCGGTCGCGATCGACCACTTGGCGGCCTGCTCCGGCGCGGAGATCCACTTGATGAACTCGAAGGACGCGGCCTTCTGCTCGTCGGTGGAGTCCTTGAAGATGTAGAAGTTGCCGCCGCCGGTCGGGGCACCCCGGCGCTTGTTGGCGGGCAGCATGGCGACACCGAAGTCGAACGGCGCGTTGGTGCGCACGTTGGTCAGGTTGCCGGTGGTGGTCCACATCATCGCGGTCTGACCCTCGAAGAAGGCCTTCGGCGTGGCGCCCCACTCGATGATGCCGGGGGCCATCACCTGGTGTTTGGTGGACAGGTCGACCAGGTACTGCAGCGCCTCGACCACCTTCGGATCGGCGAAGTTGGTCTTGTTGCCGGCGTCGTTGGCCAGGATCACGTCGTTCTGCGTGGTCAGGCCCTGGAACAGCCAGTACGGGAAGCCCGAGCTGGGAATGCGCACGCCCCACTGGGTGACGTTGCCGCTGGCGTCGCGCTTGGTCAGCTTCTTGCCGAACGCGACCATCTCTTCCCAGGTGGCGGGAGCCTTCTCCGGGTCCAGGCCGGCCTCCTTGAAGGCCTCCTTGTTGTAGTAGAGCACCGGGGTCGAGCGCTGGAACGGGATGCCGTAGGTCTTGCCGCCGGTCATCGAGTTGTCCATGAACGCCGGATAGAACGAGGTCAGCCACGCCTTGTCGGCGTCGGTCCGGACCATCTCGTCGAACGGGATGATCGCGTCTTCCTCGATCAGGGTGAACATGTCGACCGACAGGATCACCGAGAGCTGCGGCGGGGTGCCGCCGCGCACGGCGGTCAGGGTCTTGGTGATGGTGTCCTGGTAGGAGCCGGCATACACCGCCTCGATGGTCACGCCCGGGTTGGCGGCCATGTACTCGTCGGTCAGGGCCTGGATGGTGTCGGCCGCCTTGCCGCCGACGGCGACAGGGAAGAAGAACTGCAGGTCGGTCGCGAGTGCTGCGCCCGCGGTCGACGCCAGGAGCGCGGCCGCGCTGAGCGTCGTCGTCATCGTCTTGAACAGAGTCATGTGTCTCCACTCCTCGCTACGGGATAGTCGTTCTTCACTCGGGGCCTTCGGCCGTCGGCCGGACCCTCTTGATCACGGGCCGGACGAGCCGGGTTCCGCTGATTTCGAAATGACGGCGCCGCTCGCGGCGTCGAACAGATGCCGACGGTCGTCCGGCCACCTGAGGGAGACCCGATCGCCGGGACGTACCGCGTGCCGGGTCGAGGTGCGGACGGTGACGGTCTGGCCGGCGACGGAACAGTCGACCAGCTGATCGGCGCCGAGATACTCCACCTGGGACACCACGGCCGGCAGGCCGCCGGAGTCGGCGAGCTCGATATCCTCGGGGCGCACGCCGAGCCGGTAGCCGCGGGTCGGGTCGACGGTGGCGCGGACGATCGGGGTGGCGTCGCCCCTGACCGTCCAGGCGTTCCCGGCGGGCGCCAGCTCAAGGACGTTCATCGGCGGCGTGCCGATGAACCGTGCGACGAACACGCTCGCCGGGCGCTCGTAGAGGTCGCGCGGCGGGGCGTGCTGTTCGATCCGACCGCCGTTCAGCACCACGATCCGGTCGGCCATGGCAATCGCCTCGACCTGGTCGTGGGTGACGTAGACCATGGTGATCCCGAGCTTGCGCTGCAGCGCCTTCAGCTCGACCCGCATCTCATGGCGCAGCTTGGCGTCCAGGTTGGACAGCGGCTCGTCCATCAGGCAGATCGGTTTCTCGGCGATGATGGCGCGCCCCAGCGCCACCCGCTGCTGCTGACCGCCGGAGATCTGGCTCGGCCGGCGGTCCAGCAGATGCTCGAGGCCCAGCAGGGCCGCCGTGCGTTTCAGGCGATCCGCCCGCTCGGGAGCGGGAACCTTGCGAACCTTGAGGCCGAACAGAATGTTCTCGGCCACGTTCAGGTGGGGAAACAGGGCGTAGGACTGGAACACCATGGCGATCTGGCGGTCGTTCGGCGGGCGTCGGGTCACGTCGCTGCCGCCGATCAGAACCGCGCCTCCGCTCGCCTCCTCGAGACCCGCGATCAGACGGAGCGTGGTCGACTTTCCGCAGCCCGAGGGGCCCAGCAGGACCGTGAATTCGCCGGCGGGGGCGGTGAAGCCGATGTCATCGACCGCGACCGTTTCACCCCACGCCTTGCGCAGGTTCCGGACCTCGATCGCCACGCCGCTCATGGCGCGCCGTCCCCGCAGAGCACGAACTGGTGCCCGGCGTCATCGATGGCCGCGCGGATGGCGGGTGGCGGCTCGCGGTCGCAGAACACCATGTCCGCCTCCGCGATCCAGCCGCCGCGCACGTGGGCCGTGCGGCCGAACTTCGAGGCGTCGAGCACCAGGAACGACCGCCGGCAGTTGCGCCGGATGGTCTCGCGAACCGCGACTTCCTCGGCATTGAAATCGAGCAGCTCTCCGTTCGGGTCGACGCCGCCGACGCCGTACAGGCCGATATCGACCTTGAACCCCTCGAAGAACGCGTTGACGCCGGGGCCGACGATGTCCCGCGATCCAGGACGCACCGACCCGGCGGGCACGTGCACGTTCACGTCGGGCAAGGCGCAGGCGTTGACGGCGGCGGCCAGGTTGTTGGTGACGATGGTCAGCCCCTGGCGGCTGGACAGGTGGCGAACCGTCAGGGCAGGCGTCGTGCCGATGCTGATGGCGACGCTGCTGGTGTGGGGGATGTGGCTCTCGACCACCCGGGCGACCTGCTCCTTGGCGGCGAGGTTGAGGATCTGGCGTTCCTCGAAACCCAGGTTCTCGGCCGGCGCGGGAAGCTCGACCCCACCGTGGCGCCGCCTCAGAACCCCGACATCGCTCAGCTCGTTGATGTCGCGGCGGATGGTCTGGGTCGTGACGCCGAAATGCCGGGCGAGCGTGCTCACCGATTGGAACCCGCTCTGCCGGACCCGTTCCGCGATCGCCGCCTGCCGTTCCGTCGTCGCCTGACGCATGTGTCTCACCTCGACCTGGACTGGGGCGAGGCGTACCGGCCGGGCATGACACTGGCGTCACCGTAAGATGACGCTCAAGTGAACATTCATTCGAACATTCCCGCGCGGACCGCGCGGACCGCGCGGCGGCGGAGTGTCACCGAAATGTCGTCACACTGAAAACAGTCGGTCGCGGATCAGCTCTATCAGAGGTGTCGTGCGCGGCATCCGTCGCCGCCGAATGGAGATAGGTCCAAGGAGACGCTGACATGTCGATCACCCGCCGCTCGCTGCTGAAGAGCACCGCCCTCGCCGGCGCCGCTCTCGCGGCTCCCGCCATCCTGAAAGCCGAGGACGCCCTCGCCTCGTCGGGCACCGTGAATCTCTTCGCCTGGGGCGACTACGTTCAGGACAACATGGTCGCCAAGTTCGAGAAGGACACCGGCATCAAGATCAACCTGTCCACCTTCGGGTCGAACGACGAGGCCGAACAGAAGCTGAAGGCGGCGGGCGGCAAGGGGTTCGACGTGATCTTCCCGTCGGTCACCAACGGTCCGAACTATTACCCCGACGGTCTGCTGCAGGCCGTGGACGAGTCCAAGCTGGACATGGACAAGCTGATCCCGTCCATGGTTCGCGACTCCGTCTCCCTCGGCGCGACCTATCGCGGCAAGCGCATGCTGCTGCCGTTCGACTGGGGCACGGAAGCTGTCACCTACAATTCCAAGGAGCTGCCGCTGGAGCAGGTCTCCTTCGGGTCCCTCTTCCAGGACGGCGCCCGGTCGGCGTTCCGCCAGAAGTCGGTCATCATGGGGGTCGGCCTCTACCTCGACGCGAAGGGTGAACTGAAGTCCAACCGGATGCTCGACGTCTACAAGTCCGAGGACGATGCCCGCCGGGTGTGGGACGCCTGCGCGACGTACGTGATCGAGAACAAGTCGTCGATCGCCGCCTTCTGGAACAACGCCACCGAGGCGACCAACGCGTTCAAGCAGGCCGGCGCCAACATCGGCCAGACCTGGGACACCACCGGCCTCCTGCTGAACCGCGAAGACGCCGCCTGGAAGTACCGGATGCCGGTCGAAGGCGGGATCACCTGGATGGACTCCATGGGCATCCCGTCCGGCGCGGCGAACGTCGAGCAGGCCTACGCGTTCATCAATGCCATGCTCGACCCGATGATGGCCGGAATGTTCTCCATGAACACCGGGTACAACTCCGCCGTCGCCGGCGCCGCCGATCATGCCGGTGACCAGTACAAGGCGCAGTTCAACGAGACCTACAACGCCGAGAATCTCGCCAATCTGTGGTGGTGGCAGGCCGACACGCCTTGGTTCGCGCCGTTGCGCCAGGAATATGTCGACAAGATCACCAACGCCTGAGTCCGGCGCTGGACAGGGACCCGGGGCAGGCGGTGCCCCGGGTCCGGTTCTTCGGAAATCACTCTCTGAGGGGGCCGGGGAGATGCGAGGCCAGGACGTCGCCCTGACGGGCGTATCGATGACCTATCCGAACGGCTTCACAGCCGTCCACGCCACCGACCTGTCGGTCCGGGCGGGGGAGTTCTTCTCCATCCTCGGCCCGTCCGGGTGCGGAAAGACGACGATCCTTCGGATGGTCTCGGGGTTCATAGACCCGACCCGCGGCGAGGTCGCCATCGGCGGCCAGGCGATGAACGGCATCGGGCCGAACCGACGGCCGACGGCGCTGATCTTCCAGAATCTCGCGCTCTTCCCGCTGATGACGGTGTGGGAGAACGTCGCCTTCGGCCTGGAGGCCCGGGGCGTCGCCAAGGCCGACCGCCGGCGGCGGGCCGGGGAACTGCTGGATCTGGTCGCGCTCGCGGGGCAGGCGGACAAGAAGCCGACCGAACTCTCCGGAGGCCAGCGCCAGCGCGTGGCCGTCGCCCGCGCGCTTGCCGTGGAGCCGGCGGTCCTGCTGCTCGACGAACCGCTCTCGGCCCTGGACCTCAAGCTGCGCCAGCACATGCGCGCGGAGCTGAAGGAGATCCAGCGGAAGACGGGCGTCACCTTCATCTACATCACCCACGACCAGGGCGAGGCGCTGACCATGTCCGACCGGGTCGCGGTCATGAACCTCGGCCGTATCGAACAGGTCGGTTCCGCCGACGAGGTCTACAACGCGCCCGGCACGCCGTTCGTCGCGACGTTCGTCGGCGAGCAGAACGTGCTGCGCGGCCGGGTCGTGGGACGGGAGAACGGGTATGCCTGCCTGGACACCCCGCTCGGCAGGATGTTCGGCGTCGACACGCACGGCCTGCCGGACGGCGCCGATGCCATGCTGTTCGTGCGCCCGGAGCGGATGCGCATCGCCGGCGGTGCGACGACACCCGCCAATGCGATCGAGGCCGTGGTGGAGCGCCGCGACCTGGAAGGGCCGTTCGTGAACCTGTTCGTGCGCTCCGGATCCCAGAGCCTGTCACTGCATCTGACCAACTCGGGTACCGCCGGCCAGGAGTTCACCGGCACCCAGACGATCGGCTTCGAGCGCGGCGACGCGACGGTCATGGCCGCAGGGGAACTGGCCCGTGAGTGAGCTGGTCAAGACCTATGGCCGCGGGTTGACGGGCCTGTTCGTCGGCCTCGTGGTCGTCTGGATCCTGATGCTGATCCTCATTCCGCAGGTCCGGATGATCGAGCGCGCGTTCATCTACGAGGATCGGGGCGGCGAGACGGCGATGCTCGCGCTGGAGATCGACAGGCTCTACACGGAGAAGTTCGAGTTGGAGCAGAAACTGCGGTCCCCGGCGCCCGTCGGCGGATCCGCCCTCTCCCCCTTCGCCCCATCCCCAAGCCCGCCGTCGCCGAGCCTGGCGCCCTCGCCGTCGCTGACCCCCACCCCCGGCGTCTCGGGCGGCGAGACCGCGCCCGCCGTCGATAAAGCGGAGATCGACTCGAGGATCGCCGAGATTTCCGCCGAGATCGCCGAGCTGGAGGCGAAGGAGGACACATCCTCTGGCGAGGCCGGGATGAAGGAGCGGTATTCGCTCGAGAACTTCACGACGATGAGCGCCGTCCATTTCTCGATCTTCCTGTGGACCCTGTTCTATGCGCTGTGCGTGACGGTGCTCTGCTTCCTGGTCTGCTATCCGGTGGCCTACGCGGCGGCGACCATGCGGAGCCAGGAGCGGCTGACGCTGCTGATGGTGGGGCTCGTCATTCCCTATGCCATCAACGAACTCCTCAGGATCTTCTCGTGGGTGATGATCCTGGAGAAGCAGGGCATCCTGAACTCCCTGCTCGACGGGCTCGGGATCATCGATATGGGAGCGGGCGAAGGACTGCGCTTCGTCGCCTCGAACGGCGCGGTCTTCACGGTGATGGTCTATGCCTACATCCTGTTCATGGTGTTCCCGATCTACAACACCATCGACACCCTCGACAGGAACCAGATCGAGGCGGCGCGGGATCTCGGAGCCTCCACTTGGAAGATCCATACCCGCGTCGTCATCCCCCATGCGAAGCCGGGCATCGCCGTCGGGTCGATCATGACCTTCATGCTGTCGGCGGGGTCGATCGCGGTGCCGGAGATCGTCGGGCGCGGCCTGCACCCCGACTGGTTCAGCCAGCTCATCTACCGTCGTTTCTTCGAGGCCGACAGCTGGAACCAGGGATCGGCCTATTCGGTGGCGCTGCTGGTCGCCTGCGTGGCGTTCATTCTCATCAACATGTCGATCTTCAAGGTCGGTATCCGCGACATCGCGAAGTAGGGGGGCAGATGACCACGGCCGGCACGACGTCGTCCTTCACCCTTCCCTCGCCGACGGCGAGGAGGGAGACCGACTGGGCGGGCGCCATCATGGGCGGTTACCTGGTGATCTTCTTCGCCTACATGTTTCTCCCGCTGATCTTCATGGTGGTCGCGGCGTTCAACGCCTCGTCGACGCCGTCGGTCACCGACTGGCAGGGGCTCACGCTGCGCTGGTTCATCGAGCTGCCGGGCGACGCACGTTTCGTGCGGGGGCTTTGGAACTCGGTGATGATCGCGGTCGGTGTCATCGTGGTGGCGATACCGCTCGGTCTCGCCGGCGCGCTGATCCTCACCCGCCTGCAATCCGGCGCGACGACGCTCTTGTACACCGTCCTTGTCTCTCCGATCCTGATGCCGGGCATCGTGCTGGGCGTGACGACGATGATCTTCTGGCGCGACTACTTCGGCGTAGAGGCTGGACTGTTCACCGCAATGGTCGCTCAGAGCGCGTTCATCGCCTCATACTGCATGCTGCTGTTCATGGCCCGTCTACAGCGCCAGGACCGGGTGCTTGAGGAGGCGGCCCTCGACCTCGGGGCGTCTCCGGTCCTCGTGTTCCGGCGGATCACGCTTCCGTTCCTGATGCCGACCATCGCGACCGCCTGTGTCATCGCCTTCCTGCAGTCGATCGAGAACTACAACACGACGTTCTTCGCGATCGGTGGCGAGTGGACCCTGGTGACCGAGATCGGCGCCCGAATGCGCTTCGGGCTTTCCCCGATGATCAACGCGATCGGCGTGATATTCGTCGCGATAACGATCCTTGCCGCCTGCGCACACGTCGTCCTCAAACGCCGCCGGGGTTGAATGCGACTACAGCTGCGCTGCCTGCCGGGATATGCCGGTCATCTGCCGACGCCGACCCTGGCTGGGGATGGGTTGCCGGACTGGCTGCGGACGATGCCGTCGGAGGGGCCGGCGCGGCTCCTCGCCGACGCGAGCGTGAGGACGGTGAAACACTGCCCGCCTTTCGTCGATGCGATGCGGGGGGGTGTCCTGTTTCCCTTGGCCGCCGACCTGACGGTCGGGAACGGCGAGTTGTCCTGGCAGTGGGACCTGCCCGCGCATCCGATCGCCCGTCCGACCCGGTCCCCGATCGGCGTCCACCTGCCCGAGCAGGTCGAAGGGCTGCCGGGCCTCGATCATTCGGGTCAGTTCATCGTCAAGTTCAACAATTTCTGGACGGTGGTCCTGCCCGAGGGCTGGTCGATGCTGTTCACGCATCCGGTCAACCGGCTCGATCTGCCGTTCCGGACCATCTCGGGGGTCGTGGACTGCGATTCCTGGCGCGACGGCCTCGTTCATTTTCCGGCGATCTGGAGCGATCCCGGTTTCGAGGGCGTCCTGCCCGCCGGAACCCCGGTCGCGCAGGGGTTCCCCGTCCGTCGCGATCCGCTCGAGCTGGACATCGGCGAGATGACGGCCGACGCCGTCCAGGCCCATGTCGGGGTGCAGGACGCCCTGCAGTCCGAGCCGGGGCTCTACCGGAAACGCTATCGGCGCGGTGCGAAGAGCTGATCCTGGCGGATCGGGATCCGGCCGGCCGGTCCTTGGGTCGCGATCTTCAATCGGGCGGCGGCGGCCTCCGGGCTGCCGGCGGCGGTCTCCGACAGCAAGGACATGGCCGCGTCGGCGTCGCCGCAGTCCCGCGCCGCCTCGGCCCGGATGAGATCAAAGTCGGGCGTGTGCGGCGCCTGCGAGTCCAACAGGTCGCGGGCCGCCTCCGCCCGGCCCAGGCGCAGTTGAAGCCGCGCCAGGTTGAGGATCGCGTCGCCATCGTCGGGCACGGCTTCGAGATAGCGGCGGAACCCGCTCTCCGCCGCGTCGAGGTGGCCGAGGTCGAGAAGCGCCGCGGCGTGCTCGAACCGCGCATTTGCGTGGTCCGGGGCGATCTTCAGCGCCGCCTCGTAGTCGACGATCGCCTCCGGCAGTCTCCCCATGCGCCTGCGGACGAGACCGCGGTTGAAGTGCAGGCTGGCGTTGCCGGGCGCGCCGGCGATCAGCGCGTCCAGCGCATCGTGCGCCGCGTCCCAGTCTTCGCGAGCCAGGGCGGACTGGGCAGCGGCCTGAAGGCGTTGAAGCCCGCCCGCCGCATGGGGGTTGCGCTTTCGTCGGTTCATCTCCTCAGCCCCCGGATGCGGCCCCAGAAACGGTTCTGGCGGTAGCCACGTAAGCTCCGTCCAGGCCGCGATGTCAACGACTTGCGGCGATCCCCGTCCGTCGCGGCTCTTCCTCAGTCGGCGAGCAGTCGGCGGGCCGCGACCAGCGCCCGTCGGGCGAGTTCCGACGCCCCGATTTCGGCGGCGAGCGCATGGTTCGGCACCTCGATGCTCACCGTCAGGTCGGCGGGGATCAGGGCGGCGATCGCCTTCAGGTCGATCCCGCCATCGCCGGGGATCAGCCGTGCCGTTCGGGCGATGGCGATCACGGCCTCGTCCGACGGGTCGTAAGGGACCGGTCCGTCGCAGATCTGCACGTAGTTCATCAGGCCGTGCGGCAGATCCGCGAACTCCTCCAGCTCCGATCCGCAGCGGTCGAAATGCAGGGCGTCGAACAGCACCGCCGCGGACGGATGATCGGCGCTCTCCGCCAGGCGGCGGGCGGCGGCGAGGTCTCTGCACCCGGTCCACGGCATGAACTCCAGATCGGCCGTCAGCCCGTAAGCGCCGAGCCGATGGCACAGGGCCGCGTAGTTGTCCCGGGTGCGGCCGGGGTCGGTGTCGTCGACCGCGACCAGAACGTGACGGGCGCCGAACTCGGCGACGCGGTCGAGGAAGGCGGTGAAGTCGTCGACATCGGTCTCCGGCTTCAGGCGGATCATCTCGGCATCCGCCATCGTGACGCCGGTGTCGCGCATCGCCGCCTTTACCTCGGCGACGAGGGCGTGGTCGTCCAGCAGCGGGGGCAGGGCCTCGCCGGCGGCCGGAAGCAGACGGAAACTGACCATGTCATAGCCGTGCTCGGCCGCGATCGTTACCGCCGTTACCGGATCGACCCCGTTGCCGGTCAGGTATCCGAGCGAATAGGCGCGTGGCATCGCATTCCTCCCTGGGTGTTCCTCAAACGGGGGTGTTCCTCAAACGGGGGTGTTCCTCAAACAGGGGCGTTCCTCGCCTGGACCGTCAGCCGAACCCGAACCGGTCAACGCCGCAAGCGCGTGAATTCCCGGTTTGACTTCGATCCCGGGCGTCATAGCGTGTCTCCGCCCGTCCGCTTGAGCCTGTCCATCCGCCACGCCGCCGGGCGTCGGACAAGAAACGATACCCCGGGAGGAGACGGATGACCGCGCCCACCATTCACATCATCAACGGCCCCAACCTCAACATGCTCGGGACCCGCGAGCCGGAGATCTACGGCAGCACGACCCTGGCGGAGATCGAGGCCCAGTGCCGCGGGGCGGCGCGCGGCCCCCTCGAGTTCAAGCAATCGAACCTCGAAGGCGAGATCGTCGACATGCTGCACGCCGCGCGCGGTGCCTCGGACGGTGTCATCATCAACCCCGCCGGCTACAGCTTCTATTCGGTGGCGATCTACGACGCGCTCAAGATCTACGACCGTCCGATCATCGAGCTGCACATCTCCAACATCCACGCCCGCGACGCCCTGCACCGGCATTCGATCATGTCGGAGGCCGTCACGGCGGTGATCGCCGGTCTCGGAGCGCCCGGCTACGTCACCGCCATGGAGGCCCTGTACCGGATGCTGGACGGGGCCGAGTGAGCCCGGTCCGTCCCCCGTCGGCGCCGGCCGGCGAGCGCCGTCAGTCGACGAGCGCCTGATAGGTGAGCACCCGCAGTTCGCGGCGCAGCGGCCAGGCCGAGGATGGGGTGAGCTGGGTGAAGAACACCGCCGCGATCTCCTCCGCCCGGTCGATCCAGAACCCGGTGCTCGCCACGCCGCCCCAGGCGAACTCGCCGGGGCTGCCGGGGATCTGAGCGGCGGCCGTGTCGAGCAGGACCGAGCCGCCGAGACCGAAGCCGATGCCGACCATCGGCATCTCGGAGAAGCTCGACTGCCCCATCGAGGCGATATCGCCGGGCAGGTGGTTCGACATCATCAGATCGACGGTCTTGCGGCCGAGGATGCGCGAGGCGCCAAAGGTACCGCCGCGGCGCATCATCTCCATGAAGCGCAGATAGTCGGGCATGGTCGAGACCAGCCCACCGCCGCCGGACTCCATCGCTTGGCTGCCGACGAACTTGGAGGTCGCCGCCTCCTCGCCGCGTTTCATCCCGTCGCCCGATTTCTCGTAGCAGGGGACGAACCGGCCGACCTTGTCCTCGGGCACGCCGAAGAACGTGTCCGCCATGCCGAGCGGGTCGAAGATCCGCTCCTGCAGCACCGCGCCGAGCGGCTTGCCGGCGACCACCTCAACCAAGCGGCCGAGCACGTCTATGGCGATGGAGTAGGTCCACTGGCTTCCGGGCTCGAAACAGAGCGGCACGGCGGCCGCCCGCTTCGTCACCTCGGCCACGCTCTCCTTGCCGGGGAAGAAGTTGACGTTGTGCCTGCGGTAGGCCGCGCCGATCGGGCCGGGATCGAAGAACCCGTAGGTCAGCCCCGCGGTGTGGGTCATGAGTTGGCGGATGGTGATCGGTCCCTCGGCGGCGCGGGTCTCCATCGTCTCGCCCTCGCCGGAGACGTAGACCCGAGGCTCGGAGAATTCCGGGAGGAAGCGCGAGATCGGATCCTCGAGCTGGAAGCGGCCCTCCTCGTAGAAAGTCATCGCCGCCGCGGTAACGACCGGCTTGGTCATGGAGTAGATCCGGGCCAGATGGTCAACCGCCGGCGCCTGGCCGGCGTCGGGATCGGTGTGGCCACGGGCGTCGAGATAGGCGATCTCGCCGCCGCGCAGGATCGCGGTCATCGCATAGGGCAGCTTGCCTTCCCCGACATACCGCTCCATCCAGGCGCCGATCCGCGACAGCCGACCGGCATCGAAGCCGAGCGCGCGCGGGGTGTCGGTCTGATCGGCAAAAGCGGCGAGGCTCTGGTGTTGCGAGAATGCGGTCATGTCGGGTCCCTCCTGCGTGTGGGCCCGAGATTAGGCAGTGCCGCTCAACCCGTATAGAGCCAGATCAGCAGGCCGCCGCCGAGCGCGATGCGGTACAGCACGAAGGGCAGGAAGCTGGCCCGCCGCAGCCAGCCCATCATCGCGACGATGGCGATCAGCGCGGCGAGGAAGGCCAGGCCGCCGGCGATCACCGCGTCCAGGGTCAGGCGGGCGTCGCCGGCCTCGTAGAGGTCGAGGCCGGTCAGGGTGCCGGCGGCGAGGATCGTCGGGATGCTGAGCAACATGGAGAACCGGGCGGCCTCCGCCCGCTCGTAGCCGAGCATCCGCGCCGCCGTCATGGTGATGCCGGATCGGCTGGTACCGGGGATCAGCGCCAGAACCTGGGCGACACCGATGAACAGCGCCTCGCCATAGCCCATGTGCTCGATGCGCCGGATCGTCATGCCGGTCCGGTCGGTGATCCAGAGCAGGATGCCGAAGCCGAGGGTGGCCCAGGCGACGACCTCGGCCGCGCGGGTCATGCCGCCGAAATAGCGCTGGATCGCGTAGCCGGCCGCGACCACCGGGATCGTCGCCAGCACGATCTGCAGGGCAAGGCGGAATCCCGGATCGCGCCTTCCGCGCAGGCCCCGGAGAGTGCCAAGGGTCATGCGGGCGAGATCGCGCCACAGGTAGAGGCAAACCGCGAGCAGCGTGCCGACATGGACCGCGACGTCGATGACCAGCCCCTGATCGGCTTCACCGGTCAGCGCCGGGACCAGGATCAGGTGCCCGGAGGAACTGATCGGCAGGAACTCCGTGATCCCCTGGACGACGGCCAGCAGGATCAGATGCTCGATGGACACGCATACCCCCGCTGTCCGATTGCGCGAGGCGGACAATATAGGAATCTGGAGAAAGCGCGCAGGCGGAAATAAGTACCGATTTGAGACTAAATCTCGATCGATCGATGCCGGTGGTCCGAGCGAAAGCCGATTGCTCCGTGAGGTGGGGGTCGGTGTCGGGGTGAAAAGGGTCCGCATCGGACCAAATCCGGTAATTTGCGCTTTCTGCAAACATCGCGAGCGTGTATAGAGACCGCCCGCCGGCATTTCGGTGGGAATAGGGAGCCGGAACAGCGTTCGTCCGCGCCCGGCTCCGATACTAAGGAGACGACGCCATGACCACCGACCGGATGCTGAAGTTCGTCGGAACCGAAAAGCGGATGCCGTCCAAGCGTGCCGCCGACGAGCGCCGGACCGATTTCGGCGAAATCTACGACGAGTTCGACCCGGCCGGGGCGGCCGAGCAGGCCAGCCGCTGCTCCCAGTGCGGCGTGCCGTTCTGTCAGGTGCACTGTCCCTTGCACAACAACATCCCGGACTGGCTGATGCTGACGGCCGAGGGGCGCCTGGAGGAGGCTTACGAGATCTCCTCGGCGACCAACAACTTCCCGGAGATCTGCGGCCGGATCTGCCCCCAGGACCGGCTTTGCGAAGGCAATTGCGTCATCGAGAAGGGTTTCCAGTCGGTCACCATCGGCTCGGTGGAGAAGTACATCACGGAGACCGCGTTCGAGAACGGTTGGGTGAAGCCGACCGCGCCGACGGTCGAGCGCGATCAGTCGATCGGCGTCATCGGCGGCGGCCCCGGCGGCCTGGCGGCAGCGGAGCAGCTGCGCAAGCGCGGCTATCAGGTGCATGTCTACGACCGCTACGACCGCATGGGCGGCCTCCTCATCTACGGAATTCCCAACTTCAAGCTGGAGAAGGACGTCGTCGAGCGCCGCACCGCGTTACTGGCCGACGGCGGCGTGACCTATCACGCGAACATCGAGGTCGGCCGGGACGTGTCGCTGGACGAACTGCGCGAGCGTCACGACGCGGTGCTGATCGCCACCGGCGTCTACAAGGCGCGCGACATGCAGTGTCCGGGTGTCGGACTGGACGGCATCTATCCGGCGCTGGACTATCTCACCGCCTCCAACCGCAAGGGGCTCGGCGACGCGGTGCCGGAGTTCGATGACGGCACGCTCGACGCCAAGGGCAAGCGGGTCGTGGTGATCGGCGGCGGCGACACCGCCATGGACTGCGTGCGCACCGCCGTCCGTCAGGGCGCGGCGCAGGTGACCTGCGTCTATCGCCGCGACAAGGCGAACATGCCCGGCTCCCAGCGCGAGGTGGCCAACGCCGAGGAGGAGGGGGTGACGTTCGAGTGGCTGGCCGCGCCGGAAGCCTTCGTCGGCGACGACGCGGTCGACGGGGTTCGCTGCCAGCGCATCCATCTCGGCGTGCCCGACGCCACCGGCCGGCAGACGCCGCAGCCGATCGATGGCTCCGCCTTCACCATCGACTGCGACATGGCGATCAAGGCGCTGGGCTTCGACCCCGAGGACCTGCCGACGCTGTTCGGCGCGGAGGACCTCAAGGTTTCGCGCTGGGGGACGGTGAGCATCGACTTCAAGACGATGATGACGGCCCTGGACGGCGTGTTCGCCGCTGGCGACATCGTGCGCGGCGCCTCGCTCGTCGTCTGGGCGGTGCGCGACGGCCGCGACGCCGCCGACCGCATCCACGCCTATCTGTCGGCCAAGGCCGACGCGGCGCGGACCGCGGCCTGATCCCTTCTCCTGACCCCGTTTCTGACCCGAGGAGGCCAGACATGTCGGACACCCCGATCCTGAACGGTGAGACGTTTGCGCGCGAGTGGCGGGAGAACGCGGCCAGGCTGCAGGCGGCGCACGCCTACGATCCGGCGCTCGAGCACGAGTCCTGCGGCGTCGGTTTCGTCGCCGCCATCGACGGCAAGCCGCGGCGCGACGTGGTCACCTCGGCGATCCAGGCGCTCAAGGCGATTTGGCACCGCGGCGCGGTCGACGCGGACGGAAAGACCGGCGACGGCGCCGGCATCCACATCGAGATCCCGGAGGACTTCTTCCGCGAGGAGGTCGCCAACACCGGCCACAAGCTGCTGGACGGGCGGATCGGCGTGGGCATGGTGTTCCTGCCGCGCACCGACCTGGCGGCCCAGGAGCGCTGCCGGATCATCGTCGAGTCCGAGATCCTGAAGACCGGGTGCTTCATCTACGGCTGGCGCCAGGTGCCGGTCGACATCTCGGTGATCGGCGAGAAGGCCAACGCCACCCGCCCGGAGATCGAGCAGATCATGTTCTCCGCCCCGCCGGAGCACGACGACGAGCAGCTCGAGCGCGACCTCTACGTCATCCGCCGGCGGATCGAGAAGGCGGCGCTGGCCGAGCACATCACCGATTTCTATATCTGCTCGATGTCCTGCCGGTCGATCATCTACAAGGGCATGTTCCTGGCCGAGCAGGTCGACCAGTTCTACCCCGACCTGACCGACGAGCGGTTCATCTCGAACTTCGCCGTCTATCACCAGCGCTACTCGACCAACACCTTCCCGACCTGGAAGCTGGCCCAGCCGTTCCGCGTGATCGCGCACAACGGCGAGATCAACACGGTCAAGGGCAACGTCAACTGGATGGCGAGTCACGAGACCCGCATGGCGCATCCGTCCTTCGGCGACCTGATCGAGGACATCAAGCCGGTGGTCCAGGCAGGCTCCTCCGACAGCGCCGCGCTGGACGCCACGTTCGAACTGATGGTGCGTTCCGGCCGCGACCTGCCGATGGTCAAGACCATGTGCATTCCCGAGGCCTGGACCGAGGGTGACGACCTGCCGCAGGCGTGGCGCGACCTCTATGCCTACGCCAACGCGGTGATGGAGCCGTGGGACGGTCCCGCCGCCATCGCCGCCTATGGCGGACGCTGGGTGCTCGGCGGCATGGATCGCAACGGGCTGCGTCCAATGCGCTACTCGGTGACCGACAGCGGCCTGCTGATCGGCGGGTCGGAGACCGGCATGGTCCGCTTCGACGAGGCCCACATCATCGAGAAGGGCCGGCTCGACCCGGGCGAGATGATCGCGGTCGATCTGAACGAGGGTAAGCTCTACCACGACGAGGAACTGAAGAACCTGCTCGCCTCCAGCCGTCCGTTCGGTGACTGGATCAAGGAGAGCACCAAGATCGACAAGCTGATCCGCGCCGAGCACGAGGAAAAGCCGGCCTTCGAGAAGGACGAGCTGCGCCGCCGCCAGGTGGTCGCTGGCTGGACGCTCGAAGATATGGAGTTGCTGCTGCAGCCGATGGCCGAAGGCGGCAAGGAAGCGGTCGGGTCCATGGGCGACGACACGCCGCTCGCCGTTCTGTCGGACAAGTACCGCGGCCTGCACCATTTCTTCCGGCAGAACTTCAGCCAGGTCACGAACCCGCCGATCGACAGCCTGCGCGAGCGCCGGGTGATGACCCTGCGCACCCGGCTCGGCAACCTGGGCAACATCCTCGACGAGGACAGCGAGCAGTGCGATCACCTGCTGCTGGAGAGCCCGGTGCTGACCAATGCCGAGTTCCACGCCATGCGCGACTACATGGCGGAGACGGCGGCCGAGATCGACTGCACCTTCGATGCCGACGGCGGCCCGCACGCCCTCGAGCACGCCCTCGACCGAATCCGCCAGGAGGCCGAGGACGCGGTGCGCGGCGGGTGCACCCACGTCATCCTGTCCGACATGGCGACCTCGCCCGAGCGTTGCGGCATGCCGATGATTCTGGCGACCGGCGCGGTGCACAGCCATCTGGTCCGCCAGCAGCTGCGCACCTTCACGTCGATCAACGTGCGCTGCGGCGAGTGTCTGGACGTGCACTACTTCGCCGTGCTGATCGGCGTCGGCGGGACCACGGTCAACCCGTATCTCGCCCAGGAGGCGATCGCCAACCGCCGGGACCGTGGCCTGTTCGGCGACCGCAGCCTCGAGGTGTGCCTGGCCAACTTCAAGAAGGCGATCCAGGACGGCCTGCTCAAGGTGATGTCCAAGATGGGCATCTCCGTGCTGTCGTCCTATCGCGGCGGCTACAATTTCGAGGCGGTCGGCCTGTCCCGCGCCCTGGTCGAGCAGTATTTCCCGGGCATGTCGTCGCGAATCTCCGGCCTCGGCCTCAACGGCATCCAGGCCAAGGTCCAGGCGATGCACCGCAAGGCGTTCGACGAGAGCGTGGTGCCGCTGCCCGTCGGCGGGCTGTACCGCTACCGGCGCAACGGCGAGCGTCACGCCTTCGGCGGCGACATGATGCACGCCCTGCAGCGCGCGGTGGAGACCGACAGCTACCACCTCTACAAGCGCTATGCGAATTCGGTCTACGACGAGGCGCCGATCAACCTGCGCGACCTGCTCGGCTTCAAGACGGTCAAGCAGACGGTGCCGCTGGATGAGGTCGAGTCGATCACCGACATCCGCAAGCGCCTGATCGCCCCCGGTATTTCGCTCGGCGCGCTGAGCCCGGAGGCGCACGAGACCCTGTCCATCGCCATGAACCGCATCGGCGCCAAGTCCGACAGCGGCGAGGGCGGGGAGGACCCGGCCCGCTTCCGGCCGCGGCCGAACGGCGACAACCCGAGCTCGGCGATCAAGCAGGTCGCCTCCGGCCGCTTCGGCGTGACCGCCGAGTACCTGAACAACTGCCGCGAGCTCGAGATCAAGGTGGCCCAGGGGGCGAAGCCCGGCGAGGGCGGCCAGCTTCCGGGGATCAAGGTGAACGGCCTGATCGCCCGGCTGCGCCACTCCACTCCCGGCGTGACCCTGATCTCGCCGCCGCCGCACCACGACATCTATTCGATCGAGGATCTGGCGCAGCTGATCTACGACCTCAAGCAGATCAACCCGGACGCCCGGGTCTGCGTGAAGCTGGTCGCGTCCACCGGTATCGGAACGATCGCCGCCGGCGTCGCCAAGGCCCATGCCGACACGATCCTGATCTCCGGCCATGGCGGCGGCACCGGCGCCAGCCCGCAGACCTCGATCAAGTACGCCGGCATTCCCTGGGAGATGGGCCTGTCGGAGGTGCACCAGGTGCTGACCCTGAACCGGTTGCGGCACAAGGTGACGCTGCGCACCGACGGCGGCATGAAGACCGGCCGCGACGTGGTGATCGCCGCGATGCTGGGGGCTGAGGAGTTCGGTATCGGCACCGCCTCCCTCGTGGCCATGGGCTGCATCATGGTGCGCCAGTGTCACTCCAACACCTGCCCGGTCGGGGTCTGCACCCAGGACGAGAGCCTGCGCGCCAAGTTCGAGGGCACGCCGGAGAAGGTGGTCAACCTGTTCTCCTTCATCGCCGAGGAGGTGCGCGAGATCCTCGCCGGCCTCGGGATGCGCCACCTGAAGGAGGTGGTCGGACGCTCTGACCTGCTGGCCCAGGTCAGCCGCGGCGACCCCTCGCTCGACGACCTGGATCTGAACCCGATCCTGGTGCGCGCCGACACCGGCGGGCTGCCGCCGTACAACACGGTCGAGCACCGCAACGAGGTGCCGGAGACCCTCGACGCCACCATGATCAAGGACGTCAAACCGGCGATCGAGGGCGGCGAGAAGCTGCAGCTCACCTACAACATCTCCAACACCCAGCGGGCCATCGGCACCAAGCTGAGTTCGGTGCTGGTGCGCAAGTACGGCATGTCGGGGCTGCAGCCGGGGCACATCACCGTGCGGCTGCGCGGCACCGCCGGCCAGTCGCTCGGCGCCTTCGCGGTGCAGGGCCTGAAGCTGGAGGTGTTCGGCGATGCCAACGACTATGTCGGCAAGGGGCTGTCCGGCGGCATCATCTCCGTGCGGCCGATGATGGCGGCGGCCTTCACACCCAACGAGAACACGATCATCGGCAACACCGTCCTCTACGGGGCGACGGCGGGCAAGCTGTTCGCCGCCGGGCAGGCCGGCGAGCGGTTCTGCGTGCGCAACTCCGGCGCCGATGCGGTGGTCGAGGGCTGCGGCTCGAACGGCTGCGAATACATGACCGGCGGCACCGTCGTGATCCTCGGCGAGGTCGGCCACAACTTCGGGGCCGGGATGACCGGCGGCATGGCCTTCGTCTACGATCCGGAGAACCGGTTCGCCCAGTTGGTGAACCCGGAGACGGTGGTCTACCAGCGGGTCGAGACCGACTACTGGGAGACCGTCCTGCGCCGCATGGTGTCGGAGCATGTGGGCGAGACCCAGTCCCGCTTCGCCGAGCGCCTTCTGATCGACTGGCGGCACGAGCGCGACCACTTCTGGCAGGTCGTGCCGAAGGAGATGGTCGATCGCCTCTCCCAGCCGATCACCAACAGCTCGCGGGAACGACGGGCGTAAGCGCGTCTTCCGTCGTCCCCAAACATCCGTGCTTCCGGCGGTTCCTCGGACCTGATCCGGGGGCGGCCGGGATGACGGCGAAGGGGCGGCTGGAGCGGCCACGGCTTGCCTCCCCGCCGCGCCGCCCGCTACACCTGCACGACCGATCGAGCAGGAGGGAAGAGATGCGGGTCGTTCTGGCCGATGACTACAGCGTGCATGCGCCAAGCGGCTTCATCACCCGCGGCAACAGGACGGCGAACCCGGAGGTGCCGGAGCGCGCGGCGATCCTGCGCCGGGCGGTGGAGGCCGGCTCGCACTCGGTGATCGCGCCGACGGATTTCGGCCTGGCGCCGATAGAGGCGGTCCACGCCGGCGACTATCTCGACTTCCTGCGGACCGCCTGGGACAGATGGTCGGCCCTGCCCGACCACGCGCCGGAGATCCTGCCGAACGTGCATCCCGGCCGGAACATGGACATCCACCCGAGCCACATCGTCGGACTGGCCGGCCACTACCAGGCCGACACCGCCTGTCCGATCGGGCCCGGCACCTGGAAGGGCGCCTTGGCCTCCGCCCAGGTGGCGCTTACGGCGGCGGACGCGATGTGGCGCGACGGGGCGCCGACCTACGCGCTGTGCCGGCCGCCGGGGCATCATGCCTATGGCGATCAGGCGGGCGGGTTCTGCTTCCTGAACAACTCGGCCATCGCCGCGCAGTACCTGCGCGACCAGGGGGCGGGGAAGGTGGCGATCCTCGATGTCGACGTGCATCACGGCAACGGAACCCAGGGCATCTTCTACCGCCGGGCGGACGTGCTGACGGTGTCGATCCACGGCGACCCCCACGACTACTACCCGTTCTTCACCGGCTATGCCGACGAGATCGGGGCCGGTCCGGGCCGCGGCGCCAACCTGAACCTGCCGCTGCCGCGCGGTACCGGCGATCGGACGTATCTGGACACCCTGGAGACGGCCTTCGCGGCGATCGACGCCTTTGGCGCCGACGCCCTGGTGATCGCGCTCGGCCTCGACGCCTCGGAGAAGGATCCGCTGGCCTTCCTCGGCGTCACCACGGACGGTTTCCGGGCGATCGGCGAGCGGCTCGGCCGCGACGGGCGGCCGACCGTGATCGTCCAGGAGGGGGGATACATCTCCGATATCCTCGGCGACAATCTGGCGGCCGTGCTGTCGGGGTTCGACGCCGCGCGCGGATAGCGCGGTCTGTTCGGATCGATGCGATCAGAACCGTGAACCGCTCTCTACGCGTCAGGAGATCGGCGCCGGCTGGATCTCGCGCAGCAGCTTGCGGCGGATCTGGCCGATGTAGTCCTGGTAGTCGTCGGCCCGGATCATGAAGGCGCCGAAGCCGCCGATTAGACTCTGCTCGAAATAGTCGCCGAGACCGAGCACCTGATTCTCGATGGCCAGGGCATTGATGGTGATGCCCCGCTCTAGCACGAGTTCCCGGGCGACGGAAAGGGCGGTGCCCTGGTTGTTGTAGCCGTCGCCGGACAGGTCGATCACGCGGCGCGTGCCGTCGTAGCCGTTGGTCTCGAACAGGTCGGCGGCGAACAGGATCGAGGAGGACAGCGACGTCGCACCGGTGACGACCAGCCTCGGCGCCCGGCGGATCTCCTCGGCGAACGCGCGGGCGTCCGCCTCGGAACGGATCGGCGTCCAGGGGATCGACACTTCCTGGCGTGCCAGGCTCGACCATTCGATCAGGGTGACGGCGATCGCTCCGAGCGGTCCGGCGGCAATGGCACCGGCCAGTTCTGGGTCCTCGAACGCAAGCACAAGGCCCTGAAGCTGCAGGTTGAATTCCGTGTAGTCGACGCTCGCCGAACTGTCGACCGCCAGGACCAGCTCCAGGTCCACCGGCTCCGACGCAAGGGCGGGCGCCTCCGCACGCAGCAGGGCGGTCACCAGGAAGGTCACGGCCAGCAGAATTGAGGGGGCTCCGCGCATCGGCGGCTATCTCCAGCCGGTGTCGGTTCCGGTGTCGGCGCCGGTGTCGAGGGCGGCCATCTCGGCGAAGTGCATCGACCCGCGGCTTCCCGCGCCGCGGCTGCCGGTATCGCGCGGCGCGCTGATGTTCAGGGTGCGGATCTCGCGGATCAGCTTGCGCCGGATGGCACGGGGATAGTCGCCGTAGTCGGTGGCGATCTCGACGAAGGCGGCCGTGCCGCCGATCACCCGGTCCTCGAAGTAGTAGTTCAGCGTCGGATGTTCGTTGACGATGGCGAGACCGTTGATCGTGACGCCGCCGGCGACCACGGTGCGACGGACCGTATCGACCGGCGGTCCCTGGTTGTTGCGACCATCGCCCGACAGGTCGACGACGAGCCGGCTGGCCTCGAAGGGAGCCGTCAGCAGCATGGTGTTGGCGAAGGTCAGCGCCCCGGCGATCGAGGTGGCGCCCGTCAGGATCTGGCGTTCGATCGCGTCGATGCGATCGGCCAGCGCCAGGGCACCGCTCTCGCCCTCGACGAGAGTCCACGGGATGTCGATCGCCTGCTCGGCGTGTCCGGCCCACTCGACGACCGCCACGGCAATGCGTCTGAACGGTCCCGACCGGATCGCCTCGATCACTTCGGCGTCGCGGAACGCCATGGCGAGGCCACCGCGCTGCACCGCGTACTCGGACTCGTCTACACTGGCGGAACTGTCCACCGCCAGCACCAGGGCAAGATCTACCGGAATCTGGGCCCGGGCCGGTGCGGCGGCGATCAGGCCGAAGGCCAGGAGCGCCGCCGCGTGGGTGAGGATCCGGGCCGTTCCGGCGGACCGGAGAAGAGGGAATGGCGGGCTCATGCCCAAGAGAGTTGCATCCGATTGTGGCCGAATCCAGTGCCGCCGGGTCCGCCGCGCCTCTTGACCGCTCACAAACTCGTGGCACAATTCATTGGTATACGAACGAGTTGCCCTGCCATCGACGGGAGTCGCCGTGAGTCGCTATCTCCGTCCGCGTCATCTTGACGAGGCCCTGGGACATCTGGCCGGCGGGCCGTGGACGGTGCTCGCCGGCGGCACCGATCATTATCCCGCCCGCGTCACCCATGACCGCGACGAGGATATCCTCGACGTCAGCGCGATCGGGGAGTTGAGCGGCATCGATCGGACGGCGGAGGGCCTGCGGATCGGCGCCGCGACCCCATGGCGCGCGGTGATCGACGCCGACCTGCCGCCGGCCTGTGACGGTCTCAAGGCCGCCGCGCGGGAGGTCGGCGGTGCGCAGATCCAGAACCGGGGGACGGTCGGCGGCAACCTGTGCAACGCGTCGCCGGCGGCCGACGGGGTGCCGGCGCTGCTGTCGCTGGACGCCGCGGTCGAACTGGCGGGGCCGGGCGGTCGGCGCCGGCTGGCGCTGCAGGACTTCGTGCTCGGCAACCGCCACACCGCGCTGGCGGCGGACGAACTGCTGGTGGCGGTGCACGTGCCCGAGGCGGCGCTGGACGGGATCGGCCGGTTCCTAAAGCTCGGGGCGCGACGCTATCTGGTGATCTCCATCGTGATGGTCGCCGGCACCATGCGCCTGGCGGCGGACGGGACCATCGCCGCCGCGCGGCTGTCGGTCGGCGCCTGCACGGCGGCGGCCATCCGGCTCGGTGCCCTGGAGGCGGCGATCGCCGGTCTCAGACCGGCCCAGGCGCCGGATATCCTGCGGGACGACCATCTCCGCGACCTGGCGCCGATCGACGACGTGCGCGCAGACGCGGCCTACCGCCACGACACGGCGCGGACGCTGGTGCGCCGCTGCCTTGCGGACCTCGCGGAGGCGGCATGACCGGCGTTCACACCCTGCGGGTCAACGGGACCGAGCGCGCGGTCACGGCCCCGCCGCACCGCCGGCTGTCGCGGGTCCTGCGCGAGGAACTCGGCCTGACCGGAACCAAGGTCGGCTGCGACGCCGGCGACTGCGGCGCCTGCACGGTGCTGATCGACGGCGCCCAGGCCTGTGCCTGCCTGATCCCCGTCGCCCAGGCCGATGGCAGCGACGTGCTCACGGTCGAGGGGCTGGCCGAGGCGGGCGGCGCCCCTTCCGCCCTGCAACGCGCCTTCGCCCGGCACGGGGCGGCCCAGTGCGGCATCTGCACACCGGGCATGCTGATGGCCGCCCATGACCTGCTGCGCCGCGACCCGACGCCGAGCCGGATGGCGGTGGAGGACGCGCTGGGCGGCGTGCTGTGCCGCTGTACCGGCTACCTGAAGATCGTCGAGGCGGTGCTCGACGCCGCCTCCAACGCTCCGGAATCCGTCCCGTCACCATCGGGAGAGGCGGTCGGCGCCCGCGTCGCACGGCTCGACGGCACGGCCAAGCTCGACGGGACGGCGCGCTACGCCGACGACGAGGTCCCGGCCGGTGCGCTCTGGCTCCGGGTGGTGCGTTCGCCCCATCCGCTCGCCGATTTCGCCTTGGGAGACATCGAGGCGTGGTCGGCCGCGACCCCCGGCGTCGTCGCCGTCCTGACCGCCCGCGACGTGCCCGGACACAACAGTTTCGGGATCTATCCGACCCTCAAGGATCAACCGGTCTTCGCCGAGTCCTTCGTGCGCTACCGCGGCGAGGCGGTGGCGGCGGTCGTCGTCGAGGATCGCGCGGCTTTCGAGGCTCTGGACCTCTCGGGATTTCCAGTGGACTGGCGGGTGCGCGACGCGGTCGTCGGCGTCGAGGCGGCCCTGGCGGCCGGGGCGACGCAGCTTCACGATGCCTCGCCGGGCAACGTTCTGATCCGCGGCCGGGTGGCGTCCGGCGACGTCGAGGCGGCGATGGCGCAGGCCGAGGTGGTCGTCGACGCCGCGATGGAGACCGGCTTCGTCGAACACGCCTATATCGAGCCGGAAGCCGGCTGGGCGCGACGGATCGGCGACCGGGTGGAGCTGTGGGTGACCACCCAGACGCCGTACATGGACCGCGACGAGGTCGCCCACGTTCTGGGCATCGCGCAGGAGGCGGTGCGGGTGACGCCCTCGGCCGTGGGCGGCGGGTTCGGCGGCAAGCTCGATCAGTCGGTCCAGCTTCCGCTGTCGGTGGCCGCCTGGCGGCTCGGCCGGCCGGTCGCGACCCTGTACCATCGCCCGGAGAGTCTCGCGTCCTCGACCAAGCGGCACCCGGCGCGGATGACCGCCAGCCTCGGCGCGATGCGGGACGGCCGCATCGTCGGATTCCGCTTCCATGGCGACTTCGACACCGGCGCCTATGCCTCCTGGGGGCCGACCGTGGCCGGCCGCGTGCCGGTCCACGCGCCGGGCCCGTACCGGGTCGGCGCGGTGCTGGCGACCAGTGCCGCGGTCTATACCGACGGGCCGCCGTCCGGCGCCTTCCGCGGCTTCGGCGTGCCGCAGGCGGCGATCATCGGCGAGCGGCTGATGGACGAGGCGGCGGCGGGCATCGGCATGGACCCGCTGGAGTTCCGCCTGCGCAACGCGCTCAGGGCCGGCGATCCGACGGCGACCGGTCAGGCGATCGAGGCATCGGTCGGGCTGGCCGCCTGCCTGGAGGCGCTGCGGCCGGCCTGGGAGCGCTACGGCGCGCGGGTCGCCGCCCACAATCCCGCCGGCGGCCGTACCCGCCTCGGCGCCGGCATCGCCTGCATGTGGTACGGCTGCGGCAACACCTCCATGTCCAACCCGTCGACCATGCGCCTGGCGTTGAAGCCGGACGGACGGCTGACCCTGTTCAACGGCGCCGTCGATATCGGCCAGGGCAGCTATACCATCATGGCGCAGATCGCCGCCGACGCGCTGGGGGCGCCGCTGGACCGGATCGACCAGGTCTGGGGCGACACCGACCTGACGCCGGACGCCGGCAAGACCTCGGCCTCGCGCCAGACATTCGTGTCGGGAAAGGCGTCGGAACTGGCCGGGCGCGATCTCCGGGCGCAGATCCTGCGGCTCGCCAATGCCGGGGAGGATGCGGACCTGACATTCGGCGACGGGACCGTGACGGTGCGCGATGCCGCCGGGTCACGCGCCCTCGATCTGGCGTCTATGGCGCCGGACGGAGACGGCCATCTGCTCGTCGGCGAGGGCACGTTCGACCCGCCGACCGCCCCCCTGGACGCCGACGGCCAGGGGATTCCCTATGCCACCTACGCCTTCGCCGCGCAGATCGCGCTGGTCGAGGTCGATCCGGAGCTTGGCACCACCAGCGTGCTGCACATGACCGCCGCCCACGATGTCGGCCGGGCGGTCAACCCGACCCTGGTGGAAGGGCAGATCCATGGCGGGATCGCCCAGGGGCTCGGCCTGGCGCTGATGGAGGAGTACGTGCCCGGCCGGACCGAGAACCTGCACGACTACCTGATCCCCACGGTCGGCGACATGCCCGAGATCGACTGCATCCTGATCGAGGATCCCGAGCCGCTCGGCCCGTTCGGGGCCAAGGGCATCGGCGAACCGGCCCTGGTGCCGACGGCGCCGGCGATCCTGGCCGGGATCCGCCAGGCGGTCGGCGTGTGCCCCGACCGGGTGCCGGTCCTGCCGCACCGGCTGCGGGCGGCGATCCGGGCGGCGGGGGAGAGGGAGGCCGCGGAATGACCGACGCTCCGCTTCCCGACGGGATCGTGCGCTGCGACGCGTGCCCGGTCCTGTGCCGGATCCGCACCGGCAAGTCGGGCGCCTGCGACCGCTACGCCAATGTGGAGGGTGAACTGGTCCGTCTCGACCCGCTGGTCGTCACCGAGCGGGTGGCGGAGCGCGACGGCAAGGTCGTGCCGTTCCTGGAGAACGCGTCGGACTGGGACGGCAGGGTCGTGGCCGAACCGCCGGTGTTCCTGACCGGGATCGGAGCGGGCACCACCTATCCGGACTACAAGCCGGCGCCGTTCATCGTCGGCACCGAATGGGAGGGGGTGGATACGGTCACCGTGGTGACCGAAGGCATTTTCAGCTACTGCGGCGTCAAGGTGAAGATCGACACCGACCGCCATCTCGGCCCGGAACAGGCGGCGGTGCGGGTCGGCGGCGAGCCTATCGGCCATGTGACCACCGCCGAGTACGGCAGCCAGATGCTGTCGCTGGGCGGCGTGCGCCACCTGACCGGCGGCAGCAAGAAGGAGGGCACCGTCACCTGCGACGCGATGCTCACGCTCTGCAACGGCGAGGCCGTCGAGATGGAGATCGACGAGGGCAGCCGGATCACCGTGCAGGCCGGCCGCCCGCCGGTGGTGGACGGTGAGCGCGAGGAGCGGATGCGCGTCGGCTGCGGGTCGGCGACCATCGGCATCTTCGCCCGTCAGTGGCTCGGCCACGCCGACGAGGTGATCGTCGTCGACGACCACATCACCGGCGTGCTGAGCGAGCACCAGGCCGGCAAGTTCCTCGATATGAGGCCGGGCGGAATCCGGGTCCGCGGACGGAAGTCGACGCCGGGACGCTATTTCCAGGTGGCGGAACCCGGTGCCGGCTGGGGCGGCACCGACGTGACCGATCCGCTGGACATCATCGAGAAGGTCGACCCCCGAACGGCCTGGCCCGGAGAACGGGTGCTGATGGTGTCCACCACCGGCGAGGACAGCGCCTATTTCGAGCTCGACGGCGACCTGAAATTCGTTCCGATGCCGATGCCGAAGCCGCTCGCGGTCGTGGTCGACCGGATCGGCGAGAACTGCGAGCCGGCGCTGTGCACCGTCCTGTTCATGGGCGGGGCCGGCGGCAGCCTTCGGGCCGGCGTCACCGAGAATCCGGTGCGCCTGACCCGGTCGGTCCAGTCGATGATCACCCGGGTCACCTGCGGCGGGGCACCGGTCTACGTCTGGCCGGGCGGGGGCATCACCCTGATGGTCGACGTCACCCGTCTGCCGAAGGGGGCGTTCGGCTCCGTGCCCACACCGGCGCTGGTGGCGCCGATCGAATTCACCCTGCCGCGCTGGGCGTTCGAGGAACTGGGCGGCTACATGGACGCGGTCCAGCCGCTGGCCGAGGTTCTGGATGCCAGACCCGACCTCAGGCGCGAGCGTCAGGCGCCGGACAATCCCTGGCCCTACCTGCCTCAGGTCGGATGAAACGGCCATGCAAGCGGCCCGGCTGAGCGGTGGGCGCGTGCATCTGCAGGACGGCCCGATCGATCTGATCCTCCGGGCCGAGGGGCCGGGCCGCGCGCGGGCGGAACACGCCGCCCTCGCCGCGTTCGACGGTCTGCTGCCGGCTCTGGTCGGGGAACTGGCGATTCTGCGCCGGCCGATCGCGGACCCGCCGGCGGCCGTCTCGGGGCCTGTCGCCCGGCGAATGGTGGCCGCCGTGCTGCCGTACGCCGGCCGGTTCGTGACGCCGATGGCCGCCGTCGCCGGGGCGGTCGCCGATCATGTGCTTGCGGCGATGGTCGAGGCCGCGCCGGGCCTGAGCCGGGCGTGGGTCAACGACGGCGGCGACATCGCCCTGCACCTGGCGCCGGGAGAGCGGCTCGAGCTTGGGCTGATTCCGGATCTCGGAGGGCCGGCCCTCGCCGGACGCGCGGCGATCGGCCATCGCGACCCGGTCCGCGGGGTGGCGACCAGCGGGCGTGGCGGCCGCTCCCTCTCCCTGGGCATCGCCGATGCGGTGACTGTGCTGGCCGGCAATGCGGCCGCCGCCGACGTCGCCGCGACGCTGATCGCCAATGCCGTGGATCTGCCTGACCATCCGTCTGTTCGCCGCGGCCCGGCATGCGACGAGGATCCGGACAGCGATCTCGGCGATCTCCCCGTCGTGCTGGAGGTCGGCGCGCTGTCCGAAGCGGATATCGATCGGGCGTTGGATGCCGGTGCCGCGGTCGCCGACGGGTTGATAAACACACCGCTGATTGTTGGGGTTATACTGCATCTGAGAGACCGGTGGCGCGTGGTCGGTGAACCGGTCTCGGGCATCGGGGAACGGCACGACCGGATCAGCCGAAAAGGCGAATGACGGTAAGAACAGGCCGGCCCGGCACGAACGGGTAGTCGATTGGGGGGAATGTCGATGGCTGACGCCAACGAGCCGAACGAGACAGCGCGCATTCGCCGACTGTTCCGGCTGTCGGAACTGGGCCGTGCCGAGGAGGGGCGGTCGCTGGCGAAGGGGGCGATTGACCGCTTCTACCGCATGGCAACGGCTCACGAGGACATGGCACCGCTGTTCGCGGACGCCGATCTCGGGCAGTTGAAGGATCGGCAACAGCGTCATTGGGAGGCGCTGTTCGCCAGCAACGACGATGCCGACCTGGAGCAGGTGCTGAATTCCTCGACGCGGATCGGCCAGGTGCATGTCGACGCCGCGATCGATCCCGCGACCTACCTCGCCGGCTACGAATCTCTCACCGAGAACCTGATCGTCGGTCTGCTGAACACCTCGATCAAGGGCGAGCGGCGCGATACGGCGGTTCGGAACATCCTGCGGCGCTGCTTCGCCGACATGGCGGCCAGTATCGTCGCCTACGGCAGCACGTCGTCGGAGCAGGACGCGCAGGGTCGGCTGATGGCGATGTCGGACAGCCTGGAACGCGAGATGACCACGACGTTCTCCGAAGTCGGTCATCAGGTGCAGACCCTGACCCAGGTCGCCGGACAGTTGGAGGGTATCGCCAACGACGTCACCGCCGCGACGGGCACCGTCGGATCAAGCGCCCAGAACACCCGCGACGGAGTGAACATCGTCGCCAGCGCCGCACAGGAACTCGAGGCGTCGAGCCAGGAGATCTCCGACCAGACCAACGGCGCGGCGCAGAAGGCCGAGGCGGCGCTTGCCGACATCGACGAGGCCAAGCGCGCCATGGAACTGCTGACCGAGAGCGCGGCGGCCATCGGCGGCGTGACCGAACTGGTCCAGAGCATCGCCAAGCAGACGCGCCTGCTGGCGCTCAACGCGACGATCGAGGCGGCCCGCGCGGGCGACGCCGGCAAGGGGTTCGCCGTGGTCGCGGGAGAGGTCAAGTCGCTTGCCGCCGAGACCGAGAAGGCGATCGCGTCGGTCCAGCAGCGCACCCAGCAGATTTCCTCCTCGACCGACTCGGTCAACCTGGCGCTCGGCAGCATCGTCTCCGGGGTCGAGGAGCTGTCACAGCGTGCCGGGGCGGTGGCGACCTCGGCCGGCGAGCAGCGCGCGGCCATCGCCGAGATCGCCCGCAGTGCCGAGCGCGCCTCGGAGGAGACCGGTCAGGTGGCCGACCAGATCGGCTCGGTCCAGGACACGGCGCAGGCTTCCCTGCGGGCGGCCGACCGGCTGTCGGACGTGGCGGGACGGCTGGGCCGCGACATCGGCGACCTGCAGCGGCGGATCACCACCATGCTGCGCTCGTCGGGTGCGGGCGACCGCCGGCAGGCCGAGCGCGTGGCCGTCGGTCTGCCCGGCGTCCTGTCGGTCGGCGGGGCAACGGTTCAAGGCTATACGGTCGACCTGTCCTATTCGGGCGGCCTGTTCTTCCCGGGCCTCGACGACCGGATGGTCGGCCAGGAAGGGCATGTTGAGGTCGACGGCCTCGGTCGGATGCGCGCGCGGGTGGTCGGCAACAGCCAACTCGGCTCGCATCTGCAGTTCCTTGGCCTGACGCAGGCCGACCTCGGCCGGATTCGGCATACGATCGAGGCGACCAAGGGCCGGGACGGGCCGCTGGTGGCGATGTGCCGGGAGGCCGCGGGCAAGCTCTCCGGCGCTCTTTCCACCGCCCTGCAGTCCGGTCGGATCGACATGGCGGCACTGTTCGACGACGACTACGTTCCGATCGACGGTACCGACCCGCAGCAGTACAGCACCCGCTTCCTGGCGCTGACGGACGAGCTGTTTCCGGCGGTTCAGGAATCGGTCGTGTCCCGCGACGGATCGATCGTGTTCTGCGCGGCGGTCGACCGCAACGCCTACCTGCCGACCCATAACGCGGCCTTCTCCAAGCCGCAGCGGCCGGGCGACACGGTCTGGAACACGGCCAACAGCCGCAACCGGCGGATCTTCGACGACCGCGCCGGCCTGCTCGCCGCCCGTAACACCGACGAGCACAAGATCCAGAGCTATGTCCGGGACATGGGCGGCGGCAACAAGCAGGTGCTGAAGGAGATCGACTGTCCGATCCGCGTGGCGGACCGGATCTGGGGCAACCTGCGGCTCGCCTACCGGAACTGACGCAATTCCGGCGCTCGATGCAGGTCCCGGCGCTTGATGTAGGTCAATGCCGGTCGATGGCCGCTTGGTAGGCTGTGAATGTCCCGTTCAGGGCAATCACGTTCCGCCAAGGAGGTCAGAATGGTCGAAGGCGTTCCCTCCCATGCCGATTGGTGGCCGCAGGTCATGGACCCGCTGCGCCGCTTCGGTCACCGTGTCGCCGAGTTCTTCAGCCCGCCATCGGATGCGTCGACGTCCAAGGATGCCTACGTCATCGAGATCGAACTGCCGGGCGTGAAGGAGGAGGACATCCACGTCGAGGTCCATGGCGACCAGATGACGATCAGCGGCGAGAAGCGCTCGTCCCGCGACGAGAAGACCGACAGCTACATCTTCTCCGAGCGGACCTACGGATCGTTCCGCCGTTCCTTCCGCTTTCCGCCCGACGTCGAGGAAGGGGGCATCAAGGCGCACTGCGAGGACGGCATCCTGCGCATCACCCTGCCGCGGCGCACCGACACCGAGCAGGGCAAGCGGAAGATCGAGATCCAGCGCCCGCCGCGGGGCGTGACCGGCGATCCGAGGCCGAACTTCGAATAGAGCAGATCACGAACAGATGGATACATCTGATCGTATGAATTTGGTCTGTTTTTAATGACTTAGAGTACGATTCACGCATCAGATCGATTCGATCTGAAGCGATCGCACTCTAGTCTCTGTGGCCGGGCGCCAGGGTTTCCGCCGCCCAAGGAGGTCCCGCCGCCCAACGAGGTCCCGCCACCGAGGTGGCGGGGCCGGTCTCAGCCGTCCCGAGGCTCGATCACGTGGCCCTGGGACAGCCGTCCGCCATCGGCGTAGATCACCTGGCCGGTGACGTAGGAGCTGTCGTCGCTGGCCAGGAAGACGGCGACCCCGGCCATCTCGTCGGGCTCGGCGGGGCGGCGCATGGGGGTGCGCATCTCGACCCGCCGGGCGGCCGCATTGTCGGTCATGATGGCGGCGCGCAGCATGTCGGTGGCGACGCTGCCGGGGCCGATGGCGTTGACCCGGATGCCGTGATCCGCGAGTTCCATCGCCATGGTCTTGGTCAGCTGCGCGACCCCGCCCTTGGAGGCGTTGTAGGCCGCCAGGCTGTTCGGGGCGATGACCGAGTTGACCGAGGCGGTGTTGACGATCCGCCCGGGCGTCCCGCGCGCCACCATGCGGCGCGCCGCCTCCTGGCCGGTCAGGAACACGCCCTTGAGGTTGACGGCGATGACCCGGTCGAAGGTCTCGTCGTCGAGGTCCAGGAACGGGGTGTTGTGGATGATGCCGGCGTTGGCGACGACGATGTCGAGCCCGCCATAAGCCTCGATCGTGCGGTCCATGAGCGCGGCGACCTGTTCCCGGTCGGTCACGTCGCAGGCGATGAATCGCGCCTCGCCGCCGGCCTCCCTGACCGCGCCGACCGTGGCGTCCCCGGCCATCGGATCGGCGTCGGAGACCACGACCTTCGCCCCCTCCAGCGCGAAGCGCCTGGCGATGGCGGCACCGATTCCCCGCGCCGCGCCGGTGACGACGGCGACCTTGTTTGCGAGACGCATAACTCTACCCCTTGTTCGCGTAACCGATTGTGCGCAGCGAGTCCCCGATCTCGTCGAGGATCGCCGGATCGTCGATGGTCGCCGGCATGTTGAAGCTCTCGCTGTCGGCGATCTTCTGCATGGTGGCGCGCAGGATCTTGCCCGACCGGGTCTTCGGCAGCCGCTGGACGACCGTCGCCTGCTTGAACGCCGCGACCGGGCCGATGCGGTCGCGCACCATCTGTACGACCTCCCCGACGATCTCGTCGTGCGGGCGGTTCACGCCGTCCTTCAGCACCAGGAAGCCGAGCGGTACCTGGCCCTTGAGATCGTCGGCCACGCCGATCACGGCGCACTCGGCGACGTCCTGGTGGCTGGCCAGGACCTCCTCCATGCCGCCGGTGGACAGACGGTGACCGGCGACGTTGATGATGTCGTCGGTGCGCGACATGACGTGCAGGTAGCCGTCCTCGTCGACGATCCCGGCGTCGCCGGTCTGGTAGTAGCCCGGGTACTCGGCCATGTAGCTGTCGACGAAGCGGTCATCGTTGTTCCACAGCGTCGGCAGTGCCGCCGGCGCCATCGGCAGCTTGATGGCCAGCGCGCCGATCTCCCCGGCCGGCATCTCCTCGCCCTCCGGCGACAGCGCATGCACCTCGTAGCCCGGTACCGGGCGGGTCGGCGATCCCGGCTTGAACGGCAGCAGCTCGATGCCGAGACAGTTCGAGGCGATGGGCGAGCCGGTCTCGGTTTGCCACCAGTTGTCGATCACCGGCACCCTGAGCATGTCCTGCGCCCAGGTGAGCGTGTCCGGATCGCAGCGTTCGCCGGCCAGGAACTGCGCCCTGTAGTGGGACAGGTCGTAGTTCCCCAGCAGTTTTCCCTGGGGGTCCTCCTTCTTGATGGCGCGCAGCGCGGTCGGGGCGGTGAACATCGCCTTGACCTTGTGCTCGGCGATCACCCGCCAGAACGCGCCGGCGTCGGGCGTGCCGATCGGCTTGCCCTCGTAGAGGATCGTGGTGCAGCCGTGGAACAGCGGCGCGTAGACGATGTAGGAGTGGCCGACGACCCAGCCGACATCGGAGGCGGCCCAGTACACGTCGCCGGTCTGCATGCCGTAGATGTTCGGCATCGTCCATTTCAGCGTGACCAGGTGGCCGCCGGTGGCGCGCACCACGCCTTTCGGCACGCCGGTCGTCCCGGAGGTGTATAGGATGTAGACCGGATCCTCGGCCTTCACCGGCACGCAGTCGGCCGGCGCGGCGGCGGCCTCGGCATCCTCCCACAGCAGGTCGCGTCCGGGGATCAGCGACGCCGGTTCCTGCGGGCGCTGTTTGATGACGCAGTGGTCGGGTTTGTGGGTGGCCAGCTCGATGGCGCCGTCGAGCAGCGGCTTGTAGTGCACAACCTTCTGACCCTCGAGCCCGCAGGAGGCGGTGACGATCACCTTCGGTTTGGCGTCGTCGATGCGGGTGGCCAGTTCCTTCGACGCGAAGCCGCCGAAGACGACCGAGTGGATGGCGCCGATGCGGGTGCAGGCGAGCATGGCGACGACCGCCTCGGGGATCATCGGCATGTAGAGAATGACCCGGTCGCCATAGCCCACCCCCAGACCGGCCAGAGCGCCGGCGAAACGGGCGGTGCGCTCCTTGAGCTGGCGGTAGGTGATGGTCTCGACGGTGTTCGTGACCGGACTGTCGTAGATGATCGCGGGCTGCTCGCCACGACCCTCGTCGACATGGCGGTCGACCGCGTTGAAGCAGGTGTTGGTCTCGCCGCCGACGAACCACCGGTAGAAGGGCGGCCTGCTGTCGTCGAGGACCTGATCCCAACGTCGTGTCCAGACCACGTCTTCCGCGGCCGCGGCCCAAAACGCCTGCGGATCGCTCCGCCAGGACCCGTAGACGTCCTCGAACTGGCCCATCCTTGCGACCTCCCATGTCGACGGGGCCGTTCTCGGCCCGCTTTCGTTCCATTGAGAGCGACTCTAGGCGGGTGTCGGCTGGTTTGTTAAGGGTCGTGTGGCCGCAGGCCGCCGCGCGCGCCGGGGAGCGGGCAGGCGGTACGGCTGTTCGCTTGCGCCGCCCCGGCCCAGCCGCTAGAGCGCGAGCGATTCAGGTCGCATCGATCTGACCCCTGATTCGTCCTCTAAGTCATTAAAGACAGAGCAAATTCACACGATCCGATGTTTCCATTTGATCGTGATTTGCTTTAGCTTCCGGCCCAAATCCTGGGATCTGCGGCGGACCGCCATGGCCGATATCATCTCGAACAAGGAGCTGCTCGACCGTTATGGCGCCCTGTGCGCCCAGGCCGACCGGCACGCCGGGGACGGCTGGCGTTCCGACCACGAGGACGGGATCAAGCGTGGTCTGTCGATCCGCGCGGATCAGCTCGACCGTTTCGCGGACATGGCGATCGGCGGCATCGGCTTCGAGCGGAGCCAGGATTATCAGGGCGCGCCCGTGGCGACCTCCGGTCCGGTGTCGCGCGTTCCGGCGTTCACCGAAGAGCAGACCGGCGCCTATGTCTCGATGCTGCGGCGGGGCATCCACGCCGCGATCGCCGAACTGCGACGGGAACCGTCCGCTACCGCCGAGGAATGGCTGAAGACCGTGCGGATCGACGGCGTGGTCGGCGGAGCCACCGTGACCGTCACCCTGATGGGACAGCAGGTCGCGGTCAGCCTGCACACCGTGCGGGTCGGGCTTCGGGCGCTGCGCCTGCGCCGCATGGTCGGGGCGATCCCGCGGGCGGTGATGGAGATCGGCGGTGGCCACGGTCGGTTCGTGCGCGACGTGCTGATGCTGGCGCCGAGCACCCGCGTCGTCTATTGCGACCTCACCTTCAACCTGCTGCTCGCCGCCCGGTACCTGACCCGGGTGTTCGGCGACGACGTCCATCTCGCCTGGGATGACGCGGTTCCGGTACCGGCCGACGCCAGGATCGTCCTGCTGCCCCCCTGGCGGATCGCCGAGATCCCATTTCCGGTCGAGGTGTGCTGCAACTTCCTCAGTTTTCACCATATGGAGCAGGGCAACGTGCGCTACTACGCCGACCGCTTGGCGGAGATCGACGTCGCGGCGATCTACCATCACAACCGACTCGAGCCGCTCTACGCCCGGGAGGCGAGGCTCGACGACAGCGGCTTCGGACCCGGATGGCGGTCGGTGGCGCGCGCCACGCGCTCGACGTCGCTGGCCGGGCTCAAGTCGGGCGGCCACAGGGAGGTCGTGGTGTACGAGGAACTGCTCGCCCATGAGCGTCATGCCGACCGCTACGCCGCGGCGTACCGGGAACACGCAGCCTACGAGCAGGGTCTGGACCGGCCCGGACAGGGGGCAACATGACCGGCTCGGCGGGGCCGAAGGGGAGCGGCGGCGGTCCGGTCTCCAGCGAGGACCTGGTCGCCCGGTACCGGGATCTCTGTGCAGCCGCCGACCGACACGCCGGGGAGGGGTGGCGCTCGCCGCACGAGGACGGCCAGAAGCGCGCTCTCACGATCGGTCCGGGCGAACTCGACGTGTTCGCCAGCATGCTGATCGGCGGCATCGGTTTCGAGGCGCATACCGACTTTCAGGGGCATCGGCCGCCGAACGCCGGGCCGGTCGGCCCGCAGCCTGCCTTCTCCGCCGAGCAGACCGACGCCTATCGCAGGCTGCTTCTGGACACTGTCAGACAGGAAATGGCGTTCATTGCCGCCGAGCCGACGATCGAGCCGCGGGAATGGCTCGATCTCGTGCGCATGGACGGGGTCGTCGGCGGACGCCGGTCCATGATCACGCTGTACGGCGAACAGGTCCCGGTCAGCCTGCACACCGCGCGGGTGTCGCGCCGGGTCTTCGAACTGCGCCGGGCGCTCGGCCATGTCCCCCGTTCGATCGTCGAGATCGGCGGCGGACACGGGAAATTCGTGCGCGATGTCCTGAGGCTCGCGCCCCGTGTGCGCGTGGTCTACTGTGACCTGGTCTTCAATCTGCTGCTCGCCGCCCGCTACCTGACCCGGCTGCACGGCTCCGACGTCCACCTGGCCTGGGAGGACGGCGTGCCGATTCCGGCCGACGCGCGGATCGTTCTGGTGCCGCCGTGGCGGCTGCGCGAGGTGCCGTTCCCGGTGGAGGTCTGCTGCAATTTCCTGAGCTTCCAGCATATGGAGGCGGAGAACATCCGCTACTACGGCGATGCGCTGGCGGCCCTCGACGTCGCCGTGATCTATCACCACAACCGATCGCGGCCTCTGCGGGGGCACGAGGCGACGCTTGCCGCCGGCGCGTTCGGGCCGGACTGGCAGCGGCTGGCGACCCGTGCCCGGTCGGCGGCCGTGGGCGTCGATCCCTCCGGCCGGCAGACCGATCTGGTGATCAACGAGGCTGTCGATGTGCATGCCCGCCATCGCGCGCGCTACACCTCCCTCTTCCGCCTGCAGAACGCCTTTTCGACGGTTCGATCCCGCCTTCAGGACCTGGAAGCGGCGACATCGAATCCAAACGAGAGCTCATAAATTCTGTTTGTTTATAGTAACTTAGCGGCGACTAAGTTTTGACTTCACGGTCCGGGCGGATTACGAGTGGGCTCTCGAACCCATTGCCCGGTGCCGTCATGATCTCGACCGTCCTGATCGCCTTCGGCGTGTCCGCCGACGCTTTCGCCGTCGCCGCAGGCAAGGGGGCCGGCCTGCGCGGCCCGGTAGGCGGTCATGTACTGCGCGCCGGTCTGGTGTTCGGGGCAATGGAGATGGCGGCGCTGCTCGCCGGGTGGATGACCGGGCAGGCCGCGAGTCCGGTGCTGGCGGCGGTCGATCACTGGATCGCCTTCGCGCTGCTCGGCGGCATCGGATCCAAGATGGTGTGGGAATGCCTTGCCGGATCCGACGCGACGTCCGCGGGGCCGGTGCGGGGCCGATCCCTTCCGGGCCTCGTGCTGACGGCGCTGGGCACCAGCATAGACACGTTCGCCGTCGGCACCGCCCTGGCCTTCGTCGAGCAGGACGTCATCCTGACCGCGTCGATCATCGGCGTCGTCAGCTGTCTGATGGCCTGGGTCGGCTACCTGGTCGGCCGCTATGTCGGCACCGCGCTCGGCCGGGCGGCGGAGCTTGGCGGCGGGCTGGTTCTGATCGGCATCGGCGTCTCGATCCTGGTCCAGCATCTCATCGGTTGACCGGCAGCGGAGCGTTTCGGCGGATGTCGGTGAGTGCGCGATCGCCGCGGAACGAACCGATCTGAGCCGTGAATTGCCTTCTAAGTCATTAGAGACAGAGCCAATTCACTCGATCAGAGGTTTCCATTTGATGTTGGTTTACTCTAGGGTCGGCCCGTTGACCGGAGAGTGCCGATGACCGCCAGCCCCGCTGCAAACGCCTACGAGATCGACCTGGACAAGACCGCGGCCAACTACGTGCCGCTGTCGCCGCTCAGTTTCCTCGACCGCACGGCCGCGACCTTCCCGGACAGGCTTGCGGTCGCCCACGGCAGGCGCCGCTACACCTGGGCCGAGACGGCGGAAAGGTGCCGGCGGCTGGGCTCGGCGCTGGCGGCCGGCGGCGTCGGCAAGGGCGACACGGTTGCCGCCATGCTGACCAACACGCCGGAAGGCGTCGAGGCGGCCCACGGCGTGCCGATGACCGGCGGCGTGCTGAACATGCTGAACACCCGGCTGGACGCCGCGACCATCGCCTTCATCCTCGACCACGGCGAGGCCAGGGTCCTGCTGACCGATACCGAGTTCGCGCCGGTCATCGCGGAGGCGCTGACCCTGATCAAGCGCGAGCTGCTGGTCATCGACGTGGACGACAGCGAAGGGCCGGGGGGCGAGAAGCTCGGGGCGATGGACTACGAGGCGTTCCTGGCGTCCGGCGACCCGGACTACCGCGGCGTGCGCCCGGCCGACGAATGGGACGCCATCGCGCTGAACTACACCTCCGGCACCACCGGCGATCCCAAGGGCGTGGTCTACCACCACCGCGGCGCCTATCTGAACGCGCTCGGCAACATCATGGTCTGGGGCATGAAGATGCACCCGGTCTATCTCTGGACCCTGCCGATGTTCCACTGCAACGGCTGGTGCTTTCCCTGGACCATCACCCTGCAGGCGGGCACCCATGTCTGTCTGCGCAAAGTCGAGGCCGGGGCGATCTACAGGGCCTTCGCCGAGGAGGGGGTGAGCCATCTCTGCGGCGCGCCGATCGTCATGTCGATGCTGCTGAACGCCGACGCCGAAACGAAGAAGACCTTCCCCCAGAGCGTCCAGATGATGACCGCCGCTTCGCCGCCGCCGGCCGCCGTGCTCGCGGGGATGGAGCGGCTCGGCATCGACGTGACCCATGTCTACGGCCTGACCGAGGTGTACGGTCCCGCCGTCGTCTGCGCCTGGCACGACGAGTGGTCGATCCGGCCGATCGACGAGCAGGCGGGGCTGAAGTCGCGCCAGGGTGTGCGCTACCCGTCGCTGGAAGGGCTCTACGTCGCCGATCCCGACACCATGGCGGCGGTTCCCGCCGACGGCGAGACCATGGGCGAGGTGATGATGCGCGGCAACGTGGTCATGAAGGGCTACCTGAAGAACCCGTCGGCCACCGACAAGGCGTTCAAGGACGGCTGGTTCCACACCGGCGACCTCGGCGTGATGCACGAGGACGGCTATATCGAGCTGAAGGACCGCTCCAAGGACATCATCATTTCCGGCGGCGAGAACATCTCGACCATCGAGGTCGAGGGCGTGCTTTACCGGCACCCGGCTGTGATGGAAGCCGCCGTGGTCGCGCGGCCCGACGAGAAATGGGGCGAGACCCCCTGCGCCTTCGTTACGCTCCGCTCCGGCGCCGAGGCGACGGAGGCCGAGATCATCGCCTTCGCCCGCGAGAACATGGCGCATTTCAAGGCGCCGAAGACCGTGGTGTTCGGCGACCTGCCGAAGACCTCCACCGGCAAGGTGCAGAAATTCATCCTGCGGGAGCGGGCGCGGGGGCTGTAGGGGCGCACTTCTCCGCGCCCGTCACCCTGACGGCGCGTTCCGCTACTTACTTCATCACTTCCGCTGCCAGGGCCCTGATCTCGGCGGCCGCGGTGCCGCGTTTCTGGTATTCGCTGACGCCCTTGCCCTCCAGCAGGGAGGCGGCCAGCGCCACGCGGTTGCCGATCCGGGCCTTGGCGACCTTCGCCCCCAGTTCGGCGATCTTCCCCGTCATCGCCTCGGTCAGCGAGGCGCGGGGCGGCACCCGGTTCAGCACCAGCAGGGCGGGCGTCTTCTCCGTCCTGGCCAGATCCAGCGTTGCCTGCGTCGCCCAGAAGTCCATCGGGCTCGGCTGCAGCGGCACCAGCACCAGATCGGCGACACGCACGGCGATCTTCGCCTCGGTCTCCGCATGGGGCGGGCTGTCGACCACCACCACGTCGTGATCGCGGGCCAGCTTCTCGACCTCGTTGGCGGTGCGCCAGCCGGTGATCCGATGCACCGAGAGACCGCCCTTGCCCTTGCCGCCGGTCGGTTCCGGGAGACCGAGGTCACCGCGCATCGCCCACCAGGAGGAGAGCGAGGCCTGCGGGTCGATATCAACGACGGCGACGGTCTTGCCGGACTCGGCGATGGCCACGGCGAGGTGGGCGGCCAGGGTGGTCTTGCCGGCGCCGCCCTTCTGCTGGGCGATGGTGAGGATGCGCGCCATTCCGGCCCTCCCTCCTCTGAAAGCGTTGGCACAGTGTAACGATTCGATCTTTATGCTGCACTGCGAAATAGCGCGCGACTTGACGCCGCCGCCGTCCTGGGGCACCCAGCGCCGCCATGCCCGCTGCGATCAGACCGATGACCGATAGTCAGGCCCGCCGGGAGGCGGCGGCGATCCTGCGCGCCGGCGGTCTGGTCGCCTTCGCGACGGAGACGGTCTACGGCCTCGGTGCGGATGCGACGGACGAGGCGGCGGTGGCGCGGATCTTCGAGGCCAAGGGCCGGCCGCGCTTCAACCCGCTCATCAGCCACGTTCCCGATGTCGATACCGCCTTCGCCCTCGGCCGGGCGACGCCGGCGGCACGCGCCGTGGCCGAGGCGTTCTGGCCGGGCCCGCTCACCCTCGTCCTGCGGCGGACCGAGGGCTGCCCGATCGCCTGGCTGACCTCGGCCGGGCTGGAGACCGTGGCGATCCGGGTGCCGGGCAAGCCCGAGGCGCGGGCGCTGCTGGCCGAGGTCGGGCGTCCGGTGGCGGCCCCGAGCGCCAACCGCTCCGGCCGCGTCAGTCCGACGGCGGCCGAACACGTCGTGGCGGAGGCGTTCGACGGTCTGGACCTGATCCTGGATGGCGGACCCTGCACCGTCGGGCTGGAGAGCACCGTGCTCGACGTCTCGGGCGGGCGGCCGAGGCTGTTGCGCCCCGGCTCTGTAACCCGCGAGCAGATCGAAGCGCTGACCGGGCCGGTCGACCTCGCCGGGCACGATGCCGCGATCACCGCGCCGGGGATGCTGGCGAGCCACTACGCGCCGGCGGCGCCGGTGCGGCTGAACGCGACCGACCTGCGGGACGGGGAGGTGGGCCTGGATTTCGCCGGACGGCTCGGCGTCGAGGTCGATCTCAGTCCGGGCGGCGACCTGCTCGAGGCGGCGGCCGGGCTGTTCGCCGGTCTGCGGGCGCTGGACCGGCCGGGCGTAAGTACCATCGCCGTCGCGCCGGTCCCGGAGACCGGGCTGGGTGCGGCGATCAACGACCGCCTGCGTCGTGCGGCGGCTCCGCGCGGCTGAGGCATCTCCCTCTTCCCACTCAAACACTCCCCGGATCTGTTCCGGGGAGCGGCTAAGAAGGAAGAACTGGGGGCCGCACCACACACCCGCTGCCTGAGGCCAAATCGTCGTGCGCACCGATGGACCAATCGCGGGGGCATCTTGTCGTGCGGGGATGGAGCCTTATCATCGGGGATATCCACACCTTCCATACCTCACCCTGAGGAGACTGCCCATGGCCGCGCCCGCCGCCGCCACCCGCCCCGCCGGCTCGCTTCCCGATGTCACCGACGCGCTCGAACGCATCAAGACCATCGTCGGGCCGAAGGGCTGGACCAACGACGCCGACGCGATGGCGCCGCACCTGGCGGACTGGCGGGGACTGTACGGCGGCTCGGCACGGATGGTGGTCAAGCCGGCGACGACCGAGGAGGTGGCCGGCGTGGTCGCCGCCTGTGCCGAGGCCGGGATTCCGATCGTGCCCCAGGGCGGCAACACGTCGCTCTGCGGCGGGTCCACGCCGGACGAGGGCGGCGAGGAGATCATCCTGTCGCTGGCGCGCATGAACCGGGTGCGTGCGGTCGATCCGGACAACTACACGATGACGGTGGAGGCCGGCTGCATCCTGGAGAGCCTGCAGCAGGTCGCCTCCGACGCCGACCGCTACTTCCCGCTGTCCCTGGCGGCCGAGGGCAGTGCCATGATCGGCGGCAACCTGTCGACCAATGCCGGCGGCACCAACGTGCTGAAGTACGGCAACGCCCGCGAACTGGTGCTGGGCCTCGAGGTCGTGCTGCCGGACGGCCGGATCTGGAACGGCCTGCGCGGCCTGCGCAAGGACAACACCGGCTATGATCTGAAGCAGCTGTTCCTGGGCGCCGAAGGCACGCTCGGCATCATCACCGCCGCCGTCCTGAAGCTGTTCCCGAAGCCGACCGACGTGCGCAGCGCCTTCTGCGCCGTGCCCGACGTCGCCTCGGCGGTCACGCTGCTCGGCCGCGCCCGGGCGGAGAGCGGCGACGCGGTGGAGACCTTCGAGCTGATGCCGCGACTGGTCGTCGACCTCGTCCTCAAGCACATGCCGGACTGCGAGGATCCGCTGGCCGAGCGCTACGAGTTCTACGTGCTGCTGGAACTGGTCTCCACCGCCTCAGGGGAGAGCGGTCTGTCGGAGACGCTGGAGGCGATCCTGGAAGGCGCATTCGAGGACGGGCTGGTGCTCGACGCCGCCATCGCCCAGTCGGAGGCACAGCGCCAGGAGTTCTGGAAGCTGCGCGAGAACGCCTCGGAGAGCCAGAAGATCGAGGGGGCGTCGATCAAGCACGACGTCTCGGTGCCGGTGTCGCGGATCGCGGAGTTCTACGACATAGCCTGGGAGAAGGTGGCGGCCATCGACCCCGATGTGCGGCTGGTCGGCTTCGGCCATGTCGGCGACGGCAACCTGCACTACAACCTGCAGGTCCCCGAGGGCGGCGACGGCAAGGCGTTCCTGGCGCGGTGGGACGAGTTCAACCGGGCGGTCCACGACACTGTGGTCGAGATGGGCGGCTCGATCAGCGCCGAACACGGCATCGGCCGCCTGAAGCGCGGCGAACTCGCCCACTACAAGGACGCGGTCTCCCTCGACGTGATGCGGTCGATCAAGGCCACCCTCGACCCGGCGGGCATCCTGAACCCGGGCAAGGTCCTCTGACGGTGACGCCGGCCGCCACGCTGGAGCGGATGGCGGAGGACCTGTCGGCTCGGATCGCCGCCACCCGGGTCACGGCCCGGCCGTTTCCGCATCTGATACTGGACGACGCGCTGCCGCCGGCCCTGCGCCGGGCGATCGACGAGGCGTGGCCGGCGCCCGAGCTGATGCTGCAGACCAATTTCGGCCGCAGGCGGGAGCGTCCGGTCTCGCGGCTGGCGCATCTGACCGAGGGCCGTCAGCAGACGATCTGGCGCGCCGTTCACCGTGTGATGGCGGCCGCATCGGCGGCGATCAGGGCCAAGCTGGATCGCCACCTGGCCGACAAGTACCGCCCGCTGATCGGCCCGGACTGGCGCCGGCGGCTGCGCGGCGCCTCCTACGATGCCCCGGACTGCCAGATCGCCGAGTACCGCGGTCCCATCGAGTTGGATCCGCATGTCGACCACGCGCGGATCGTCATCAACGGCTTCGTCTATCTGGACGATCCGCTGCCCGTCCCGCCGGAGCCGAAGCGCGGCACTACGCTGTACCGCTCGCGCGGTTTCGCGTGGCCGTCGAACCTGCAGATCCCGCCCAAGGTGCGCGAGCGTTTCCTGGTCCCGGAGCGCGAGGTCGAGTGGCGCGACAACCGCCTGTTCGCCTACGTGAACGGCCCCTGGTCGTTCCACGGCGTCGATCCCCACGACCTCGGCGACGCCCGCCGCCGCCTCCTGATGCTCGGCACCCTACTGAGCGAGGAGACGGCGGAGGCTCTGTTCGGGGAGGGATGATCCGCCACACCGGGGACCCTGGATGGCTAAGATCAAATGAAGTCGGATATCGACAGGGTCGTATAGTCGACACCAATGAGAGTCAGGCTGTTGCCCCCACCGAATGACACCAACGCGTTCCCGGAGCCGTCGTCGGACGTAATCGCATCCAACGCCGCCTGCGACGTGATCCCGAAAGAACCGTCGAGATCGATAGCGTCGGTGCCGCCGACGAAGTCGACAATGACGTCGTTGTCGCCGTCATCCAGATAGACGAATGTGTCGCTGCCGGTACCTCCGACCAACGTGTCCGATCCGGCGCCGACGCCATAAGCGTCCCCGCCGCCGATCCGATCATCTCCGTCACCGCCATAGATGACGTCCACACCTCCCCGTCCCCAGACTGTATCGTTGCCGTCATCGCCGAACAGCCGGTCGGCATCAGCGCCGCCGCGGATCGAATCATTGCCGCCGCCTCCGTAGATCGTGTCATCACCAGGCCAACCCATCAGCAGGTCAGCGCCCGCACCGCCGTAGATCAAATCAGCGCCATCTGTGCCTGACACGGTGTCGTCGTGGTCCGAGCCGATCACCCCTTCGATGCCTGACAGGGTATCGCCTGCTGCATCGCCAGACAGACCGGTTCCGGCTTGCATGTCGATGACGACGCGGGCAGGGGACGCGCTATAGTCGACAACGTCGCTTCCGACACCACCGCTCAGCACATCGGCACCCGCACCGCCGACCAGTGTATCGTCTCCCTCGCCACCGCTTAGCGTGTCGGCGCCATCGCCGGCGAAGATGGAGTCGCTTCCGGACAACCCGATGACGACATCATTTCCTTCGCCACCGCTGAGTTGGTCGGACGCAGCCGTGCCGATGACGGTGTCATCGGACGAGGAGAACCCTGATGCCGCTGGAGTAAAGGTACCGTAGGTTATCTCAGGCCCTGCGGCGTAGAGGGTTTCGCCGTTGCCTTTGCTGGAGGCGTTCACCGAGTAGAACTGGAAGGACATGTCGGTATTGGCGGCATAGTTGTCGGGAGGGAATGTCACCCACACCTGATACCAGCCATCGCCGATCTCGACAGATCCGAAATCCACTGATGCGCCGACCTGGGTTGATGCGATGACCGAGCCATCGTTCAGGCTGAAGGTGACTTTTACCTCCGGATCGTTGTTGTTGATCCGCACTCTGAGGTAATCGCTGGTACCGGACTTTGCGTAGAGCGAGTAGGTCGTGGTGGTGGTCTCCGAAAGGGTCCCTCCGTGGTCATAGACTGAGCCGCCTGCCGATGTAGGGGTCCATAGCCAGGCCGCGCCCACCCCGTTCGGCGCGGTACCTGCCGAAGAGAGCGACCCGTCCGCCTGTTCCCACTGGTTGAGATCCTGGGTCACGATGTGCTGGGTACCGACGATGGAGTCGTTGTCGTCGATGAACTCGATCGTCTCGAAGCGGGCGATGTTCATGGTGGAGATGTCGGCGGTGTGGGAGATTCGCAGCACATCGTCGCCCCAACCGCCGTTGAGCTCGCCGTCCAGCGCGTCGGCGTAGATCGTGTCGTTCCCGTCGCCGCCGGACAGTGTGTCGGCACCGCCATGGCCGTAAATCACGTCGTTGCCTTGCGAGCCGGAGATCAACTCGTCAAAGATTGTTCCATGCAGGGAGTCGTCCCCGTCGTCCCCGGTCAGAGGGGAATTGGTCAGGAAGATCGTCGTCTCCTGAGCAACCGAGTCGTAGACCGCATTTACGACATTCAGATCGGACGTGACGCTGATGACAGCGCCAGATCCGAGGTCGATCGAACCATCAAATGTCGACGCATTCAGTGAGGAATGATCGCCTTCCACGACGATCGCGTCGGTCGTTCCCATCCCGAGAATCGAATCGGACCCGAGCTCAGCGGCGCTGCCGACAAACAGGTCGGCCCCCTCTCCACCGTAGAGCGTGTCGGTTCCAAATCCCGCGACAAGCGTGTCATCGCCAATACCTCCGCTCAGGGCATCGTCGCCGTCACCGCCGGACAGAAGATCGGCTCCCGTTCCAGCCAACAGCAGATCGTTGCCGCTTGCCCCGAAGAGCGAGTCCGCCTCCGTGCCACCATAGAGGCTGTCATTGCCATAACCTCCGCTCAGCAGGTCGGCGCCCACCCCAGACGAGAGCACGTCCGCGCCTGCGCCGCCGAGCAGTGCATCTCCACCGATACCGCCGAGCAGCATGTCCGCTCCGTCGCCGCCATAGAGTGCGTCGGCGCCAGACGAACCGGTCAAACTATCGTTGCCTGCACCACCCGACAATATGTCGTCTCCGTCACCGCCGGAGAGCACATCCGAGCCTTCTCCCCCGGAAAGGACGTCGTCTCCGATCCCGCCGCTTAGCGTGTCGGTGTCGGCGCCACCGAGCAGGACATCGTTTCCGGACCCACCCAACAGCAGGTCGGCGCCGGTCTGGCCGAACAGGACGTCGTTCCCGTCACCCCCGCTGACCGTGTCGGTTCCGTCGCCCGCCCAGACCGTGTCGTTTCCATCGCCACCTGAGATCAGGTCGTTTCCTTGGCCTCCGCTGAGCTGGTCGGACGCAATGGTTCCGAGAATGCTGTCGTCACCGGCCGTATGATCCAAGGCCGCTGGCGTGAAGGTGCCGTAGGTGACTTCGGGCCCTGCGGCGTAGAGAGATTCGCCGTTACCTTTGCTGGAGGCATTCACCGAGTAGAACTGGAAGGACATGTCGGTGTTGGTGGCGTAGTCATCGGGAGGGAAGGTCACCCACACCTGATACCAGCCGTCTCCGATTTCGACAGATCCGAACTCCACTGATGCGCCGATCTGGGTTGATGCGATAACCGAGCCGTCGATCAGGCTGAAGGTGACTTTTACCTCCGGATCGTTGTTGTTGATCCGCACTCTGAGGTAATCGCTGGTACCGGACTTTGCGTAGAGCGAGTAGGTCGTGGTGGTGGTCTCCGAAAGGGTCCCTCCGTGGTCATAGACTGAGCCGCCTGCCGATGTAGGGGTCCATAGCCAGGCCGCGCCCACCCCGTTCGGCGCGGTACCTGCCGAAGAGAGCGACCCGTCCGCCTGTCCCCACTGGTTGAGATCCTGGGTCACGATGTGCTGGGTGCCAACGATGGAGTCGTTTTCGTCGATGAACTCGATCGTCTCGAAGCGGGCGATGTTCATGGTGGAGATGTCGGCGGTGTGGGAGATCCGCAGCACATCGTCGCCCCAACCGCCGTTGAGCTCGCCGTCCATCGCGTCGGCGTAGATCGTGTCGTTCCCGTCACCGCCGGACAACGAGTCGTCGCCACCATGGCCATAGATCACATCGTTGCCGGCCATACCGGAAATGGAGTCGTCACCGGCGTACCCTGAGAGGGTGTCGTCGCCAGATGTACCCGATACGATCGCCATCGCTCATTTCCTCCGCTTCTGCGACGAGTCCACGCCATAGTGCTAAAAATAATAGAAAAATAAAGCAATATACAAAATCATTCAGAGTTTCCTAATAATCTATGAGAAAAGTTAAATATTTATCTGTTTATATTACTACTTTATCACGAAGTCCTGAGGCCCACGACCTCCTTTCGCATCGGTCGGCCGGCGCTATATAACGGCGTCGAATGATCGGGTTTCGCGACCGGCCCGCCGTCCCGATGCACGGCCGGCCAGACGGCCGGCGCGGGAGGGAGAGGAACGCCGCCATGAGCCCTTACGCCGCCCCCCTGCGCGACATGCGCTTCGTGCTGAACGACGTGGTCGGTCTCGACCGTGTCGCCGCCCTGCCCGGGCTCGACGGCACCGACGGCGACCTGGTCGCCCAGATCCTGGAGGAGGGCGGCAGGCTCGCCGGCGACGTGCTGGCACCGCTGAACGCGGTCGGCGACCGCCAGCATCCGCGTCTCGAGAACGGGGTCGTGCGCACACCCGACGGCTTCGCCGACGCCTACCGACAGTTCGCCGAGGGCGGTTGGAACGGGGCGCCGTTCGAGGAGGAATACGGCGGCATGGGCCTGCCCTGGCTGGTGGCGACGGCGCTGCAGGAGATGTGGCAGAGCGCAAACCTGGCCTTCGGCCTGTGCCCGCTGCTCACCCAGGCGGCGATCGACGCCCTGCGCGAGGTCGGCTCCGACGAGCAGAAGGCCCTGTACCTGCCCAAGCTGGTCAGCGGCGAGTGGACCGGCACCATGAACCTGACCGAACCGCAGGCCGGCACCGATCTCGGCGCAATCCGCACCAGGGCGGAGAAGCGCGACGACGGCAGCTACCGCCTCAAGGGTCAGAAGATCTACATCACATGGGGCGACCACGACTGCACCGACAACATCATCCATCTGGTGCTGGCCCGCTCGCCCGACGGCATTCCCGGTACCAAGGGCCTGTCGCTTTACATCGTGCCGAAGTTCATCCCGGACGCCGACGGCAACCCCGGCGTGCGCAACGACGTGCGGCCGGTCGGCCTCGAGCACAAGCTCGGCATCCACGCCAGCCCGACCTGCGTCATGGCCTACGGCGAGGACGAGGGCGCGGTCGGCTGGCTGGTCGGCGAAGAGAACCGCGGCATCGAGTACATGTTCATCATGATGAACAACGCCCGTCTGGCGGTCGGCCTGCAGGGCGTGGCGATCGCCGAGCGCGCCTACCAGCAGGCGGTCGACTATGCCCGCAACCGGGTTCAGGGCCGCGCCATCGATGGCTCCCAGGGGAGCTCCGGCGGCGGGGTGACGATCGTCAACCACCCGGACGTGCGCCGGATGCTGATGACCATGAAGGCGCAGATCGAGGCGATGCGCGGCCTGGTCTACGACACCGCCGCGGCCATCGACATCGCCGACCGGCATGCCGACGGGGATGTCGCCGCCGCCGCCCAGCGCCGGGTCGACCTGCTGATCCCGGTGGCCAAGGCCTGGTGCACCGACACGGCGGTCGAGATCTGCTCGACCAACATCCAGGTCCATGGCGGCATGGGCTTCATCGAGGAGACCGGCGCGGCCCAGCATCACCGCGACGCCCGCATCCTGCCGATCTACGAGGGTGCCAACGGCGTCCAGGCGCTCGACCTGGTCGGACGCAAGGTCGCTCGCGACGGCGGCGCGGCCATGGGCGAGCTGATCGCCGACATCCACGCCACGCTGGCCGAGCTCAGCGCCGAGACGGCGAGCGACACCTCGCTGAACGCGATCCACCGGCATCTCTCGGCCGGGGTCACGGCGCTGTCGTCGGCGACGGAGTGGGTCGTGGTCACCATGCCGGGCGACCCGGCGGCGGTCGCCTCGCAGTCGGCGGTGCTGCTGCGCATGCTGGGCCTGGTGGTGGGCGGCTGGATCATGGCGCGCTCGGCGCTGGCGGCGCGCGCCCAGATCCGGGACGGGGCCAACGGCGATACCCGGTATCTGGAGGCAAAGCTGGTGACGGTGCACCACTATGCCGACCACGTCCTCGCCCAGGCGCCGAGCCTGCTGGGAACGATCACCGCGGGCGGCGCGACGGTGATGGCGCTCGCCGAAGATCAGTTCTGAGCCGGAGCTGGCGGTCGGCCGGGGCCACCGTCAGTCGATGATCCCCTCCAGCGGGTTCAGCCGGAAGCCCACGCTCGGCGAGACGGAGATCGTGCCCAGGATCGGCGGCTCGCCGCGGTCGCGCTGGCGGTCGTCCATGGCGAACATCTCGCGGATGCCGGCGCGGACCATCTCGCGGAAGGACGGGTCGGACAGGGCGGCGAGTTTCGGTCCGCCGACCCGCGTCCCGGCCAGCGACTCGCCGCGGGTGCAGAATGCCAGAAACAGGTTGGTGCGGTCGGTGAATCGGGCCGCCGCCAGGTCGCCCGACGTCGCGTCCGAGCGGCAGACCGCTTCGGTGCTCAGGGAGTCCGCCGGGTCGAACAGCGCGACGATCCGGAAGTCCGGGTGCGCGGCCCGGGAGATGTCGGCGGTGAAGGTGGTGTCCATGGCGAAGACCGCGCCGCTGGCGGCTTCCGCAGCGGCTGCGCCGACCCGGCCGTGATCGCCGAGTTCGATCGGCGGGTTGGCGGCGCGCAGATAGACCGGCCCGCTCGATCCGGCGTACCGCAGATAGGCGCGGCGCCCCTCGGAGTCGGTCGCCTGGATGGTGTTGCGGGCGGTGACGCAGCCGGCCAGCGCGAGCAGGCAGAGTCCGAGCACGATGATGCGCATGTCGCGTTTCCGTTGTTGCCGTTGCCAACCCGCCGCATGTCGGGATGTGTGCACGCTCGCCAACGCCGGCAAGGCCGGATTCCGTCGCGGACGCGTGAACCATGCCCCGGCTTCAACCGTCCAGGCTGGAACCACGCCGGTTTCGACCACGCCGACTTCAACCGGCGCGCCGGCTCGGCTAAGGTCCACATGGGAGGAGACACAGCATGACCGACGCCACGCCCGTCGCCAGCCCCGATGCCGTCCTGGCGTTCTGGTTCGAGGAATGCGGTTTCGCGGACTGGTTCCAGAAGAGCGACGCCTTCGACGCGACCCTGCGCGCGCGGTTCGGGGCGACCCATGCGGCCGCCTGCGACGGCGGTCTCGACGGCTGGGAGGAGACGCGGGACGGGCGGATGGCGCTGATCCTGCTGCTCGACCAGATGTCGCGGAATCTCCACCGCGGCGACCCCCGCGCCTTCGCGCAGGATGGCCGGGCGCGCGCGGTGGCCCGCCGGTCGATCGCGCTCGGCGACCATGCGGTCTCGCCTCCGGAGCGCTGCCTGTTCCTGTACCTGCCCTTCGAGCACAGCGAGTCGGCGGCCGACCAGGCCCTGTGCATGGCGCTGTACCGCGCCTTGGGCAACGCCGAGTGGACGGAATACGCGCGCCAGCATCAGGTCATCGTCGACCGGTTCGGCCGCTTTCCGCATCGCAACGAGATCCTCGGCCGGGAGAGCACCGCGGAGGAGATCGAGTTCCTCAAGCAACCCAATTCGTCGTTCTGACGCCATTCATCAAGACCGCGCCCCACAACGAAGGACGCCGCCCGTGAGCACCAAACCCGATCTACTCGTCGTCTCCCCCTGGTACTCCGCCGCCATGGCCGAGCTGGAGGACCACTTCACCGTTCACAAGCTCTGGAAGGCCGAGGACAAGGGCGCGCTGCTCGCCTCGCTCGCCGATACCTGCGAGGCGATCGCCGGCTCCTCGGTGTGCGGCGCCGACATCATGGACGCGCTGCCCAAGACCAAGGTGATCGCCCATCACGGAGTCGGGTACGACGGGGTCGACGTCGCCGCCGCGACGGCGCGCGGGATCAAGGTGTCGAACACCCCGGATGTGCTGAGCGACGAGGTCGCCGATTTCGCCATCGGCCTGCTGATCGCCACCTGCCGCCGCATCCCCCAGGCCGACCGCTACGTGCGCGAGGGCCGGTGGGAGAGCGACGGCGACATGATGTTCACCACCCGGGTGCACGGGCGCAGGGTCGGCATCCTCGGCCTCGGGCGCATCGGCATCGAGATCGCCCGGCGCTGCGAGGCGTTCAAGATGGACATCGCCTATCACACCCGCAGCAGGCGGGACGTGCCCTACACTTACTACGACAGCCTGGTGGCCATGGCGCGGGACGTCGACTTCCTGATTGCCATCGTTCCCGGCGGGGCGGGGACCCGGCACATGGTCGACCGCGCCGTGCTCGACGCGCTCGGCCCCAAGGGCGTCCTCGTGAACGTGGCGCGCGGGAGCGTGGTCGACGAGGAGGCGCTGATCGCCGCCCTGCGTGACGGTAGCCTCGGGGCGGCCGGCCTCGACGTGTTCGACGCCGAGCCGCGCGTGCCCGAGGCGCTGAAGCAGATGACGGAGAACGTGGTCCTGCAGCCGCACCAGGCGAGCGCCACCCACGATACCCGCCTCGCCATGGGTCGGCTGGTGATGGAGAACGCTCTCGCCGGGCTCGCCGGCAAGCCGCTGATCACGCCGGTGAATTAGAGCAGATCACGATCAAGTGGCAGCGTCTGATCCAGTGACCTTGCTCTGTCATTAGTGACTTACAGCGCGATCGGTCAGATCGATCCGACCTGACCGATCGCCGGTTCCATAGCCGGCTGGTCCTCCGGTCGGATGTCGCTGTCTTGTCGTCGGGAATGTTATAACATAACATATCGACTGCAGCTCGAAGACCCGACCTCGGTCACCCGGTCCGCCTGACGCTTGTGGCGCCCGGGAACGTCGGGCTTCGCGCGCGACGCGACATGTGATCGACATCCACGGCGCTACAGCGACCGTGAGGGGGAACCATGAAACCGATCGACAACCGACTTCCCGTTACCGTCCTGTCCGGGTTTCTGGGCGCAGGCAAGACCACCCTGCTCAACCGGATCCTGAACAACCGCGAGGGCCGCCGCGTCGCGGTCATCGTCAACGACATGTCCGAGGTCAACATCGACGCCGACCTGGTGCGCGCCGACACCGAACTCAGCCGCACCGACGAGACCCTGGTGGAGATGTCGAACGGCTGCATCTGCTGCACGCTGCGGGACGATCTGCTGGCGGAGGTGCGCCGCCTCGCCCGGGAGGGACGGTTCGACTACCTGCTGATCGAGTCGACCGGGATCTCCGAGCCGTTGCCCGTGGCCGCCACCTTCGAGTTCCGCGACGAGCACGGCCAGAGTCTCTCCGACGTCGCGCGGCTCGACACCATGGTGACGGTCGTCGACGCGGTGAACCTGCTCGGGGACTACTCCAGCCACGACTTCCTGCGCGACAGGGGGGAGACCCTGGGCGAGGAGGACGAGCGGACGCTGGTGCATCTCCTCACCGATCAGATCGAGTTCGCGGACGTGGTGGTCCTGAACAAGGTGGCGGACGCCTCGGCCGACCAGGTCGACGCGGCGCGCAAGATCGTCCGCAGCCTGAACGCCGACGCGCGGGTCATCGAGACGAACCGTTCCGACGTGCGCGCGGACGCGATCCTCGACACCGGGCTGTTCGACTTCGACAAGGCCCACGAGCACCCGCTGTGGGCGAAGGAACTCTACGGCTTCGCGGACCACGTCCCGGAGACCGAGGAGTACGGCGTGACCAGTCACGTCTACCGGGCGCGTCGACCCTTCGTGCCGGCCAAGATCAAGGCGATCCTGGACGGAGACCTGGCCGGCGTGATCCGTGCCAAGGGGCATTTCTGGCTCGCCACGCGGCCCGAGTGGGTGCTGGAGTTCTCGCTCGCCGGGGCGCTGTCGAGCGTGGAGCCGCTGGGCACCTGGTGGGCCGCCGTGCCGCAGGAACGCTGGCCGGACAGCGAGGCGGCGCGCGACTATCTCAAGGCGAACTGGCAGGACCCCTGGGGCGATCGGCGTCAGGAGATCGTTTTCATCGGCAGCGGCATCGACTGGCTGGCGCTGAAGGGCCGGCTCGACGACGCCCTCCTGCCGGTCACTGCCGCGGACGGTCCGGATAACCTGCCGGACCTTCCGGATCCGTTTCCGGTCTGGCGGCGCAGGGACGCGGCGGCGTGACACGCGATCTCAGCCGTCGCCGTCCGCTGCGGCGCGGGCGACCGGCAGCCCGCTCAGGGCCGCGGCTCCCAGCGAGAACGCTGCGGCAAGCGCGAACATGTGCTCCCAGGAGACCCCGGCGGCCATGCCCGCGAGCACGGCGCCGAACGCCCCGATCCCATCCATGAGCACGAAGGCGAGCCCGAGGGTGGTGCCCTCGCTGTGGTTCGTGTGGTCGACCGCCGCCGCCAGCATCGCCGGTCGGATGGCGTCCAACGCGGCGACGCCGACCGCCATGAAGACGATCGTCGACCAGAATGCGGTGTCGAGCGTCAGCGCGCCGACGGCGATCCCGGCCGCCACGTTGCCGATCACGAGAACCGGTCGGCGCCCGGCCCGGTCGGAGAGCCTTCCGACCCAGGGCTGGGCAAGCGCGCCGGCGACGAGGAGGGCGGCGAAGATGATGCCGATGGCGGACGGAGCGAGGCCGTGTGCCGCCGCAAGATACAGCGGAATCATGCTGAGCAGCGCGAACAGAGCCATGTTGTAGAGGCAGATCGTGCCGATGATTCGCAGCCCGCTCGCCTGACGCCACGCGTTCAGCAGGTCTAGGAGGGCGTGACGGCTCACCACCCGTCTTTCGACGCGCGGGACGGCTCGGGCCACCCAAACGAAGCAGACGCCCAGAAGAACCGTCGGCAGGACCGAGACGACCAGAGCGGCCCGCCAGTCGACGATGGCGAGCAGGAAGCCGACCGACAGCGGGGCCAGCACCTCGGCAAAGGATCCGCCGATGGCATGTATCCCCAGGGCCTGGGCCCGCCCTCGCCTGTTGTCACGTGTCAGCACACCGGTGGCGATCGGATGCCAGGCCGCATTGCCCATTCCGGCCAGCGCAAGAAGGATTGCCAAGCTCCAGAAGTCCGGGGCGAGAGCCGCCAGCGCGTAGCCGATGGCGACCCAGAAGAAGGTCGCCACCAGCAGTCGGCCTCTGTTCGACACGTGGTCGGAAAGGAATCCCGCCGGGACATAAGCGAGCGCGCCGCCGATGCTGAACAGGGTGAACAGAAGACCGATCTGGGTTGGCGAGAGGTCCATGGCCAGCCCCGCGGCCGGGACGATCAGCCAGAGGGCGGCGATCGGCCAGTCGTTGGCCAGATGCCCCAGGGCGAACCAGACGAGGAATGCGCGCTTGCTCATGGCGGGTACGGCTTTCGCTGCGACAACGCGGACGGACGGGGTTATCCGCTTCTGAAAGCTAGGTCATTCTGGTATGTCGATCTGTCGAAACGAAGGCATTCTAAGTCGAGGAATCGTCACGCCATGGTCGACCGACCCGCTGTCCTGCAGCCTGATCCCGTGGTGGGGGACCGGCCTCGGTATCTCAGTGAGACGATCAGGCCCGACACGGGCGAGAGCTACGGCTGGCACACCCATGACTACGGCCAGCTGATCTCGGCGGTTTCGGGGTCGATGTTCGTCGGAACCCCGCAGCGCGTCCTTCTGCTGAGCCCGGCCATGGCCGTCTGGATACCGCCTGATACGGCGCACTGGATGCGCTACGGCGCGGACAACGTCATGCTCTATGTCGACGTGAACCGCGAAGAGGCGGGGAGCCTCGGTGGCGCCTGCCGGGTCGTGGCGATGACCGCTCTGCTGGGCGCGCTGTTCGGCGCGACGGCGCCCGAGCGCACGGGCGCGAGAGGCGACCCGCACAACGCCGCCCTGCACGACCTTCTGCGGTGCGAACTGCTCAACGCGCCGGACGTGCCGCTGTCGCTCGCCATGCCGCAGGACGATCGGGTCCGAGGCCTCGCGCAGTCGGCCCTTGAGGATCCGAGCGCCGTCGGTTCCGTCGAGGCGTGGCTGGCGCCGGCGCCGGCGAGCCGGAAGACGGTCGAGCGCATTTTCATCTCGGAGACCGGAATGACGCCCTCGCGATGGCTGCGTCACGCCCGGGTCCTCCACGCGATCTCGCTTCTGGCGGCCGGCTGGAAGGTCACCTCTGTGGCACTGGAACTGGGCTACGGCTCGTCCAGTGCGTTCAGCTACATGTTCCGGCAGACCATCGGCAGAAGTCCGAGCGATTTTCTGGGACGGCAGCCGTCCGGCATGGTCTGAGCATCGATCGAACTCTGGAGCACATCTCGATCAGATGGATACATCTGATCGTGTGAATTTGCTCTCTTTTTAATGGTTTAGAGGGCGATTCAGGCATCAGATCGATGCGATCTGAAGCGATCGCAGTCTAGGAGTCGACCCCGGGTCCGCCGATCATCGCGAGGAACTCCCGGCGTATTGACTGGTCGTCCCGGAAGCATCCGAGCATTCGGCTGGTCTTCATGCTCACGCCCGGTTTGCGTACCCCGCGCGTGGTCATGCACTGGTGCGCGGCCTGAACCACGACGCCGACGCCTCTCGGTTGCAGGACGCGCTGCAGGGTGTCGGCGATCTGCGCGGTAAGGACCTCCTGGGTCTGGAGCCGTTTGGAATACGCTTCGACCAGGCGTGCGAGCTTGGAAATCCCGACCACGCGGTCGGCGGGCAGGTATCCGATATGGATCTTGCCGATAATCGGGACGATGTGATGCTCGCAGTGCGACTCCAGCCTCAGATCGCGCAGGACGACCATCTCGTCGTAGTCCTCCACCTCGCCAAAGGTGGCGGACAGGATCTTCTCCGGATCGGCGTTGTATCCGGCGAAAAACTCCTCGTAGGCGCGCGCGACGCGCTCCGGCGTGTCCCTCAGCCCCTCCCTGTCGGGGTTGTCGCCCGCCCATCTGATCAGGGTCCGCACGGCGGCCTCCGCCTCGGCGCGGGTCGGTGGTTCAGGTTCGCGGGACATATCGAATTGCGGTCCGACACTCGAGTCCATGCTGGCGGGCTCCCCTGGGTGAGGTGGGTGGATGGAGGCTGTGGTTTAGTTAGCAATGTTATAACATTGCTTTTCGAGGCGTAGACAGGGGTCTTGAGCCAGCGGGTTCTGTCTTCAAGGACTCAGAAGGCGGACCTCGGCTTGGATCGCGCCGACGTGAACCGGTCGCGCGTTAGCCTCGCGGATCGTCGACTGGCAAGGGGCTGCCTCCGCGCCGGACCCGATCCGCCGGCCAGCAGGTCCGCATCGTCGTTCCTTCGCCTTCGACGCTCGAGATCGACAGGGCCCCGCCGTGGAGATCGAGGTAGGAACGCACGATGTAGAGGCCGAGGCCGATCCCGCTATCGTTGCGCGCGAGCCCCGCTTGCACCTGAACGAAGGGCTGGCCGAGATTGCGCATCGCGTCCTCGGGAATGCCCCGCCCCCGGTCGATCACGTCGATCGCCAGACCCTCCTCCGTGCGCCGGGACACAAGGCGGATCGTGCTCTCCGCGGGTGAGAACTTCGACGCGTTGTCCAGAAGGTTGATGAGAATCTGGCGGGTCAGGAGCGGGTCGACGAAGAGCTCGGTATTGTCGTCCACATCGATCTCGACGACCTGACGGCGTTCTTCGAGGATCGGAAAGACATGGCGGACCGCACCGTTGACGATGGCCTGGACGTGCAGCCAACGCGGCTGCACCTCGATCCGTTCGGCCTCCAGTTTGGCGGCCTTGAGGATCGAGGACACGACCTCCAGCAGGTGGTTGCCGCTGTCCCTGATGTCGGCCACGTAGTCGAGGTACCGGGGGTCCCCCAACGCGCCGAACGGCTGGCTCTCGAGGAGTTCCGAAAAGCCGATGATCGCGTTCAGCGGGGTCCGCAGCTCATGGCTCATCGTCGCCAGGAAATTCGATTTCATCCGGCTCGACGCCAGCGACTCGTTCAGCGCGTATCGCAGTTGCCGCTCGGCCTGGCGGCGCGTCGACACGTCGCGCAGGATGACCGCCAGATGGGTTCTGCCGCCCCTGCGGTTCTTCACGATCGTCCCCTCGACGAACACGTCGGAGCCGTCTCGTGCCACCCCCTGAAGCTCGCCGCGGGCGCTGATGTCGAGCGCTCTGCGATCGCTTTCGACGAACTGGCGGATGAAGTCGTCGTGATCGCTCTGCAGCCCGGCCGGGATCAGGACGTTCAGATCCTGTCCGATCAGCGTGCCGGACGGCCAACCGAACAGCGTCGCCGTCGCCGCATTCGCTTCGACGATCCGGCGGTCGGTATCGATAACGACGACGGCTTCCGGGAGCGCGTCGAAGACGTCGCTGCCGATGACGAAATCGGGTGCGCGCCGACGGGCGAAGCCATCGGCGCCGGACTCCACACCCTCGGAGCCTGCGCCCTTCCCCCGATCGGCCGTATCCTCCCTCATCGGCGGCTTGGATCCGCGTCGTCGATCCAGTACGGACACGTCGCAGGCTGTGACGGGCGGCCGGCGGACCGGACAGGGTCGGCCGTCGAGATCATCTCGGAAAAATCATGCATTTCTTAAAAATCCTTTAAATAATTTCTACCGGGAATTGACAGTATCGATGCCTGCGTGGATGGACTAACTGTGGAATATACGAGACTACCATCGGAAAACGCCTAGAGTTCGATTAATCCGCTTTTAACGAATTTTCATCTGTTCGTTTTCCTGAAAGGATTGGGCTTGGATGAGGTCCGGTGCATAGCGCACGGCGAGGCGCACCAGCTCGGCCAGCGTCTCTCCCGCCATTTTCGCCATGACATTGGCGCGATGGACCTCGACCGTGCGCTGGCTGATGCCGAGGTCGTGGGCGATCTGCTTGTTCAACCGACCGTTCACCATCGCCGCCATGACTTCGCGCTCGCGCTGACTGAGGCTGTCGAAGGAGGCCTCGAAAAGCACCCGCTCCCGTCGTTCCGCCATCAGCCGATCGCAGTGCCGAAACGCCCCGTTCACGATGTCGATGACGTCATGCGCTCGAACCGGTTTCTCAACGAATTCGAAGGCGCCATCCTTCATGGCCTGCACGGCGATCGGAACGTCGCCATGGGCGGTCACGAGAATACAGGGCTGTACCGCCCCCATCTCCTTGATCTTGCGCTGCAGTTCCAGCCCGTTCATTCCCGGCATTCGGATATCGAGCAGAACGCACCCGGGGGTGTCCTCGTCGAAGACCTCAAGGAATGCGCCGCCGGAGGCGTGGCTTCGGGTCGCGATGCCTACCGATTCAAGAACCCGCTCCAACAGTCGCCGGCTGGACTCGATGTCATCGACAATGTGAGCGATCCGATCGATATCCCGCATGAGGTCACTGTTGTATCCTAGCGATCCGGATCACTGTCATGGTCCCGCGCGAAGCGCGGAGATTAACACCGCTCACCGTTAAACCATAGATATATTGTGGGCATGTTGGGCGGCAGCATCCCGGCCGACCGGTTGTCCGCCACAGGGCAGTCAGTGGGAGCGGCCGCTCAGCGCGCGAGACACCGTATCCATGAACTGGTCCAGGTTGAGCGGTTTGGTCAGATAATCGGTGAATCCGGCCTCGAGGCCTCGGTCCACGTCGCTCGCCATGGCCAGGGCGGTGATCGCCACGACCGGCACGTCGCGCAGGATCGGATCGCGCCGCAGCGCGGCCAGGGCGTCGTAGCCGTCGATCTCCCCCGGCAGTCCGATATCGAGCAGGATCAGGTCCGGCGCCTCGGTGAAGGCGATGCGCAATCCGGCACGGGCGGTGCGCGCCGTGAGCAGTCTGAGGTCTTCGCGTCGGCCGAGGAGACTGGAGATCAGCCGGGCATTGGATACGTTGTCCTCTATGTAGAGGATGGTGCGGGGGCGCAGGCCGCGCGACGACGGGGACAGGCTCCGGAATGCGGCCTGTTCGTCGTGCGAAGGCGACGCCTCCGCGCTTGGGGCCTTCGCCCGCGGCAGTGCGATGGAGAAGGTGCTGCCGGCGCCGTGGACGCTCGCCACCGCGACGCGTCCTCCCATCAATTCGACCACCCGTTTGGTGATGGCCAGACCGATCCCCGACCCCTCGACCCGATCGGGTTCCAGGCGGGTGAAGGCGTCGAACAGGTCGTCGAGCCTGTCGGTGGGAATGCCGCTTCCGGTATCGCGGACGCTGATCGTCAACCGGTCCGAATCCGCGGTGTCGACCAGGATATCGACCCGACCGCCCGGCTTGTTGTAGTTGACCGCGTTGGTCAGGAGGTTCAGCAGGGCCTGCTTCAACCGGGTCCGGTCGGCGCGCACCCAGGCGGCGGGGGGCGCCGCCTCGCGGAGCGTCACCCCCGTCGGCTCGGCGAGCGGCCGAACGATGGCCACGCAGTCCCGGATGATCGTCGCGACATCGATGCTTTCCGGGCTCAGGTCGAGGCGCCCGGCCTCGATCCGCGCCAGATCCAGGATCTCGTTGATGAGGTCGAGCAGGTGGCGACCCGCGCCAAGCACCTCGTCGATGTTCGTCCTGTTGTCGGCGTTGAGGGTCGGGTCGAGTTCGATCAGTTGAGCGAAGCCGAGAATCGCATTCAGCGGCGTGCGCAACTCGTGGCTCATGTTCGACAGGAACTCGGTCTTCGCCCGGCTCGCCCGTTCCGCCGCGTCGCGGGCGGCGGTCAGGTCCCGCTTCACCTGGCGACGGTCCATCGACCGGCCGATCTGCTCGCCGATACGACGCAGCAGCGACCGTGTCTGCTCGAGGGTCTCGTTGCCCACCCGCGTGGTCTCGAGGGAGCGGACGTGGACTTCGACGCGGCCATGACCGCACTTCATCGGAATCTCCGCACCGATCCGGTCCGGGCTCTCCGCAAACCCGTCGCTGACGTGATCGGTGCCGTGGACGCGGATGCGCGCCGATGTCGTCTCCGGAAACCGCCAGCCGGTCGGGACGATCCGGGCGACGGCGTCGAGCGCCTCGCCATCGTCGGTGTCGTCGTCCGCGAGCGTCTCTTGGATCGCGGTCAGGCAGTGCAGCTCCGCGATGCGCCGGCCCTGTTCCTGGGCCAGACGCGCAAGGCCCGGATCGGACGTGTCCTGTCCCGTATCGCGGCCCTTCTCGACCGTGTGCACCAAGCGTTCTTCATCGTCCGGATGGGGCATGGTTCTGAAGGACGCAACCGTTCACAGGAGTGGGCGAGAAACCGCGTCGAGGATCCTATTGCGCTCCTCCGGTCAGTCCAGTCCAAGTGGCCGCCCGGTCCTGGCCCCAGCACCAGGGCGCCACGATGCTGCGGGCGCGAAATGGGGTTTGTGGCGAATCCGTGACCTGCTAGCCTCACCAACTCGGGGGAAGCAGTATAGCCATGGTGGTGCCGCAGCCGCCCCGGTCCGCGGGCCGGGTTTCGTCGTTCTTGTCGGATCGCCCGATCCGCGCCGGCGGTCGGCTGCCAGCTTTTCCCCAAGACGTCACCGTCCCGGCCACGGCGTGCGGACGGCTCGACACTCGCCAATCACCCGCCGGAATCGAGGCGGGGTAGAGAGCAGGACAAGGAGGTTGACCGACATGACCGAGAGGACGACGCGACGCAGCGGCCTGAAGGGGCTGGCCCTGCTGGCAGCGCTCAGCGCTGCGACCTGGCTGCCGGGACCGGCCGAGGCCGGCAAGGCGGACGATACGCTGAACATCGCCTGGGACCGCGAGCTTCCGAACGCCGACTACTACTTCAACAACTCGCGCGAAGGCATCGTCGTCAACCGGCTGATCTGGGACACGCTGATCTACCGCGACCCGAACACCGGCGAGTTCAAGGGTCTGCTGGCCGAGAGCTACGAGATCGTCGACGACACCACGTTCGAGTTCAAGCTGCGCAAGGGCGTGGTATTCCACAACGGCGAGGAGTTCGATGCCGGCGACGTGGTCGCGACCATCGACTTCCTGCTGAAGCCGGATACGGGCAAGCTCGCCCAGCAGGGCGTCGACTGGATCAAGGGTGCCGAGGCGATCGACGACTACACCGTCCGCATCTACGCGCTCGAGCCGAACCCGCTGGCCATTCTGTATCTGGCCGGCGACGTGCCGATCTATCCGGAGAAGTACTACGCGGAAGCCGGCCCGAGCGGCATGGGCGAGGCACCGGTCGGCACCGGTCCGTACAAGGTCACCAAGCTGGTCCCCGGCAAGGAGATCGTGTTCGAGGCCAACGAGAACTATTACGAGGGCAGCCCGAAGGGTAAGCCGGCGATCGGCAAGATCCACCAGCGCACCATTCCCGACGTGAACACGCAGATCGTCGAGCTGACCTCCGGCAAGCTGGACTGGATCTGGAAGGTGCCGGCCGATCAGGCCGAGAAGCTGGCCACCCTGCCCAGCCTCAACGTCATCTCCGCCGGTACCATGCGCGTCGGCTATCTGACGTTCGACTCAAAGGGCAGGTCCGGCGACAATCCGTTCCAGGACGCCCGCGTCCGCAAGGCGGTGGCCCACGCCATCGACCGCAAGGCGATCGTCGACAACATCGTGCGCGGCGCGTCCGAAGTGATCCACTCGGCCTGCTTCCCCCAGCAGTTCGGCTGCACCCAGGACGTGACCCAGTACGAGTACGATCCGGAGAAGGCGAAGGCGCTGCTGGCCGAGGCCGGCTACCCGGACGGCTTCCGGACCGAATTCTACGCCTATCGCAACCGCGACTACCTGGAGCCGATGCTCGGCTTCCTGCAGCAGGTGGGCATCGAGACGGACCTGCGCTACGGCAAGTACGCGGCGACCCGCGACGCCATCCGCTCCGGCAAGGTGCCGCTGGCGTTCATGACCTGGGGCTCCGGATCGGTGCCGGATGTCGACGCCATCACCCCGGTGTTCTTCGGCGGCGGCCCGGACGATCTCGCCATGGACGAGGAGGTCCAGGCGGCCCTGGCGAAGGGCGGCGGCACCGTCGACACGGCGGTCCGCATGGAATCCTACGACAAGGCGCTGAAGAAGATCGCCGCGGAGGCCTACTGGCTGCCGCTGTGGACCTTCAACACCAATTACGCGATCTCCCAGGACGTGGACTGGACGCCGACGGCGGACGAGATCCCGCGCTTCTTCCTCGCAAAGTGGAAGTAAGCTAGGCACCCGCGGCCGCCCCGCCCGAGCCCGCCGGATAGGGCGGGTGGGGCGGCCGCATCCCCGATTCCTCACGCGGATGGCGCTGCGATGCTTGTCTACACCGCAAAACGCTTGTTCCTTGCCGTCCTGGTCAGCCTCACGGTCTCGGCGCTGGTGTTCAGCCTGCTGTATCTCAGCGGCGATCCGGCGACGGCTCTCGCGGGCGAGCGCGCCAACGAGGCGGACATCCAGGCGATCAAGGCGGCCTACGGCTTCGACCAGCCGGTCTACATCCAGTACTTCAAATGGCTGGCCGGTGCGGTTCAGGGCGAGTTCGGCGAGTCCGTGTACTTCCGGATGCCGGTGATCGACCTGATCGTCGAGCGCCTGCCGGTGACCATGATGCTCGGGGTCAGCGCCATGACCTTCGCGCTGCTGCTGTCGATTCCGCTCGGCGTGCTGGCGGCGATGTATCAGAACAGCCTGATCGACCGGGGCGCCCTGCTGCTGGCCGTTGTCGGCCAGGCGATGCCGAGCTTCTGGTTCGCCCTGATGCTGATCGTCCTGTTCGCCTACTGGGTACCGATCCTGCCCGCGAGCGGATCGGACTCCTGGCTGCATTTCGTGCTGCCGACCGTCGTTCTCGGCTACTACGCCACCCCGGCCTTCATGCGGCTCACCCGTACCGGCCTGCTGGACGTGCTGTCGTCGGACTATGTCCGCACCGCCCGCGCCAAGGGGTTGAGCCCGGCCAAGGTCCTGTTCAAGCACGCCCTGCGCAACGCCATCATTCCGGTGGTCAGCCTCGCCGCGGTTCAGTTCGGCTTCATGCTGACCGGGTCGATCATCATCGAGACCGTGTTCGCCTTGCACGGCGCCGGTTTCCTCGCCTGGGAGTCGATCTCGCGCTCCGACTTCCCGACGGTGCAGGCCGTCCTGCTGCTGTTCTCGTGGTTCTACATCGTCCTCACCTTCCTGGCGGACCTGCTGAACGCCTGGCTCAACCCCAGAATCCGGGTGGCATGAGATGTCAGTCATGAACTCCACCGCCACCCCCACCGCCGAGGTGATCCTGGCTCCCACGCCGGGCCAGATCCTGCGGCGCAGGATCTTCGGCCATCGCGGCATCGTCATCGGCGGCGGGATCTTCCTGGTCATCGTGCTGCTGGCGCTGCTGGCGCCGCTGCTCGCCCCGTACGACCCCTACCACCAGGACCTGATCGCCCGCATGGCGCCGCCGGTCTGGCAGGACAAGGGCACCTGGACTCACATCCTGGGTACCGACCAGGTCGGCCGCGACTATCTCAGCCGGCTGATCTACGGCGCCCGGATCTCCCTGCTCATCGGCATCATGGCGGCCCTGATCTCCGGCATCATCGGCACCGTCATGGGCGTGGCGGCCGGCTATTTCGGCGGCAAGGTGGACCTCGTCGTCACCTTCCTGATCACCTGCCGGCTGTCGCTGCCCGTCATCCTGGTCAGCCTCGCGGTGGTCGCCATCGTCGGCGGCTCCCTGGAGATGGTGATCCTGGTGCTCGGCCTGCTGCTGTGGGACCGATACGCCGTGGTCATGCGGTCCAGCACCCAGCAGATCCGGTCGCTCGACTACATCGCCGCCGCCCAGGCCGCCGGCTGTTCGACCTGGTACATCCTGGCCCGCGAAGTGCTGCCGAACGTCATGAACCAGCTGATCGTCGTGGCGACCCTCGAGTTCGCCCACGCGGTGCTGCTGGAGGCGGCGCTCAGCTTCCTCGGTCTCGGTGTGCAGCCGCCGCTGCCGTCCTGGGGGCTGATGATCGCCGAGGGCCGGAACTACATCCTGTTCGACCCCTGGCTGATCGCCATCCCCGGCACCGCGCTGTTCCTGCTGCTGCTCGCGGTCAACCTGCTGGGCGACGGCGTGCGCGACGTCACCGTTCCCGAGAACCGGGCCTAGGAGGCGCACGATGACCACAACGCTCAGCGTGGAGAACCTGCGCGTCTCCATCCCGCTCGCCGCCGGTACCCTGCATGCGGTGCGCGGCATCAGCTTCGAGGTCGCCCGCGGCGAGACCCTCTGCCTGGTCGGCGAGTCCGGCTGCGGCAAGTCCCTGACCTCGCTCGCGCTGATGAACCTGCTGCCGTCGCGGGCGAAGCGCGAGGCCGACCGGATCGCCTTCGACGGTTCCGACCTGCTGAAGCTCAGCGAGCGCGGCATGGCCAAGGTGCGCGGCAACACCATGGCGATGATCTTCCAGGAGCCGATGACCTCGCTGAACCCGGCCTACACGATCGGCAATCAGCTGGAGGAAGGCATCCGCCTGCACAAGGGCGTGTCGGCGAAGGAGGCCAGGGAACGGGCGATCTACCTGCTGGAGAAGGTCGGCATCACCGCCGCGGCCAGCCGGCTCGGCCAGTATCCGCATCAGCTCTCCGGCGGCCTGCGCCAGCGCGTCATGATCGCCATGGCGCTGATGTGCAGCCCCGACCTGCTGATCTGCGACGAGCCGACCACCGCGCTCGACGTGACGATCCAGGCCCAGATTCTGCACCTCATCAAGGACCTGCAGCGCGAGTTCGACATGGCGGTGATCCTCATCACCCACGATCTCGGCGTCGTCGCCCGCGTCGCCGACCGGGTGGCCGTGATGTATGCTGGCGAGATCATCGAGAGCGGGGCCGTCGGCGAGATCTTCAGCCGTCCGACCCATCCCTATACCCAGGGCCTGATGAACTGCATCCCGGTGCCGGGCAAGACGAAGCAGGGCGAGCGCCTCGGCACCATTCCGGGCATCGTGCCGTCGATGATCGGCGAGATGACGGGCTGCGCCTTCGCCAACCGGTGCGCCTATGCCGAGGACCTCTGCCACCAGCCACTGTCGACCCACGACATCGTTCCCGGCCACGCCGTGCGCTGCGCCCGCGCCGAAGAGGTTCAGGCGCTCACCGCCCGGACCGTCCGCGCCGATACCTTCCAGTCGGGGAGCCCGGCATGACCAGCACACCGATCCTCGAGGCCCGCGACCTCTTCTGCACCTTCCAGGTCCGCCAGGGCATGTTCCAGCCCAAGCGTCCGCTGCGCGCGGTCAACGGGGTGTCTCTCAGCATCGAGAAGGGCGGCGTGCTCGGCCTGGTCGGGGAGTCAGGCTGCGGCAAGTCCACCGTGGCGCGGATGCTGCTCGGGCTGCAGGAGCCGACGTCCGGCACGCTGGCGATCGACGGACAGCCGCTCAGCGAGATCGGCCGCAGGGAGATGGCCAAGCGGGTGCAGCCGATCTTCCAGGACCCCTATTCGTCGCTGAACCCGCGCAAGACGATCGGCAACATCATCACCCTGCCGCTCTACGTCCACAAGATCGGCTCGTCGAGCGAATGGCGGCGCAAGGTCGAGGACATCATGGACCTGTGCGGCCTGCCGAAGCGGGCCTACGACATGTATCCGAGCCAGCTCTCCGGCGGCCAGCGTCAGCGTGTCGCCATCGCCCGCGCGCTGGTCATGCGGCCGGAGATCGTGATCTGCGACGAGCCGACCTCCGCCCTCGACGTGTCGGTCCAGGCGCAGATCCTGAACCTGCTGCTCGACCTGCAGAAGGAGCTCGGGCTGACCTACGTGCTGATCAGCCACAACCTCGCCGTGGTCGAGCTGATCGCCACCAAGGTGGCCGTCATGTATCTCGGCCGCATCGTCGAGGAGGCGGAGGGCCGGGCCTTCTTCGCCAAGCAGCGTCACCCCTATTCGGAAGCCCTGCTCGCCTCGGTGCTGACGCCGGAGGCCGGCCTCGGCGTGCCGGACGCCCAGCTCGGCACCACCTTCCCGAACCCGATCGATCCGCCGCCGGGCTGCGTCTTCCATCCGCGCTGCGTCCATGCCGGCGCGGTGTGCAGGACAACCGCACCCAAGACCGTCCGGGACGGCGGCGGGCTGGTCGAATGCCACCTGTACGACGCCACCGTGACCGTCTGACCCGACCCGCCCCCATTCAAGGAGACCGACCGTGACCCAGCCGTGCGACCTTTCGGCCGTGGAGGCACGCCGCCTGATCGGTGCCAAGGAGCTTTCGCCGGTCGAACTTCTGGCCTCCTGCAGGGCCCGCGTCGAGGCGGTCAACCCGACCCTGAACGCGATCCCGACGACCTGCTGGGACCGGGCGGAGGACGAGGCGAAGGCGGCCGAGGACGCGGTGATGCGGGGCGACGACCTGCCGCTACTGCACGGCCTGCCCCTCGGGGTGAAGGAGACCATGGTCAGCGGCGGCGTGCGCACCACCTTCGGCTCGCCGATCTTCGCCGACAACGTGCCCGAGAAGGACGAGCGTCTGGTCGCGGCGGCCCGGTCGGCAGGCGCGGTCGCCGTCGGCAAGACCAACGTCCCGGAATTCGCCCTCGGCGCCAACTCAACGAACCCGGTGTTCGGCGCGACGGGCAACCCGTTCGACCCGGCTCGGATCTGCGGCGGCTCCTCCGGCGGATCGGCCGTCGCGCTGGCGACCGGCATGGTCCCGGTGGCGCTCGGCTCCGACACCGGCGGGTCCCTGCGCACGCCGGCGGCGTATTGCGGCGTTGTCGGATATCGACCGACGCCGGGGCTGGTGCCGATGTCCGGACGGGCGACCGGGTGGAGCTGCATCTCGGTGCAGGGCCCGATGGGCCGCGACGTGCCGGATACCGCCCTGCTGCTGGCGGCGATCGCCGGCTCGGACCCGGTCGATCCGCTCGCCTACGACGTCGATCCGTCGATCTTCACCCGGCTGCCCGACGTGGACCTGTCGACGCTCCGCGTGGCGGTATCGGAGGATCTCGGTTTCGCGCCCGTCGATAACGGCGTGCGCGAGACGTTCCGGGCGGCGGTGCGGGACATTCGCGGCGTCTTCCGGGAGGTGGTCGAGATCGACCCGCCGCTGCAGGATTCCGACGAGATCTTCGCGATCCTGCGCTCGCTGCAGTTCATCGACCGGTTCCGGCCGCACTACGAGAACAAGCGCGATCTGCTCGGCCCGAACGCGATCGCGAACTACGAGGAGGCGTTGGGCTACACCTTCGCCGACGCCGCCTGGGCACAGACCCAGCAGACGATGCTGTACCGGCGGTTCCTGAGCTTCATGGAGGAGTTCGACGTCATCCTGTCGCCGATGGCGGCCGTGCCGCCGTTTCCGGTCGAGCAGCTTTACCCGACGCACATCAACGGCGAGGAACTGCGCAGCTACTTCCATTGGCTCGGCCTGTCCTACGGCATAACGATCACGTCCCACCCGGCGATCACCATCCCCTGCGGCCTCGATCCGACCGGGACCCCGTTCGGCCTGCAGATCAGCGGCAAGCGCTACGGCGATTATCGCCTGCTCGGCATCTCGGCGGCACTGGAGGCCCACATGGCGACGATTCCGGCCCGGTCCCGCCCGGTGCCCGACATCGCGGCCCTGTCCTCCCGCTAGATCAAAGTCACGATCAGATAACGACATCCGATCGCGCGGGCGTGGCGCCGCTTCGGCGGCCCCGCCGCGGGATGTCGCGGGGTATTGATCGGTGTCAATGTAAGGAGGAGCCGGACGGGCGAGGCTCAAGGCGTGCTTCGGAGCGAAGGAGCCGGAAGGACGCCGATCCCGATGACGGACAACACCTGGAAACTGTACGCGCTGGTGGCCCTCGTGGTCGGGTTGCTGCTGTTCGCGCTGGTGCTTCGGCCGGGCGGCGCGCCGGGTCCGGTGCATCTGTCCTACAGCGGTTTCAAGGAGATGGTTCGCGACGGCGGGGTCGAAGCGGTGACGCTCAAGGGGCATGAGGCGACCGTCACGCTGAACGAGCCGGTGGCCACGGGTGTCGGCGAGCGGGTGAGCGACCGCGCGGTGGCCAGAATTCCGGAGATGGACGACGCCGGTCTGCTGACGCTGCTGGAAGAGCATGGCGTCGTCATCGAGAGCGTTCCGGCGGAGGACGGATCGGCCAACTGGCTGCTGGCGTTCCTGCCGTGGGTGGTGATCCTCGGCGTCTACCTCTGGTTTCAGAGCCGGCTGTACGGAAACCTGTCGAACCGGTTCGGCGGCGGCTTTCCCGGTGAACTGCCGGGCGGCGGGGCGAAGAAGCTGGCCAAGAGCGATCCGCGGACGACCTTCGCCGACGTCGCCGGCCAGGACGCGGCCAAGCGCGAGGTCGCGGAACTGGTGAACTTCCTGAAGAACCCGAAGATGTACTGGGACCTTGGCGCCGAGCCGCCGCGCGGCGTGCTGCTGATGGGCCCGCCGGGCACCGGCAAGACGCTGCTGGCCCGCGCGCTCGCCGGCGAGGCGGGGGTGCCCTTCTTCCATGTCTCGGCCTCCGAGTTCATCGAGATGTTCGTCGGCGTCGGCGCCAGCCGGGTGCGCAAGCTGTTCAACGAGGCGAAGAAGGAGGCGCCGAGCATCGTCTTCATCGACGAACTGGACGCAGTCGGCCGGGTGCGGGGCGCCGGATTCGGCGGCGGCCACGACGAGCGCGAGCAGACCCTGAACCAGATCCTCTCCGAACTCGACGGTTTCTCCGGCCGCGAGGCGGTCATCGTGCTGGCCGCGACCAACCGACCCGACGTGCTCGACCCGGCGCTGCTGCGGCCGGGGCGGTTCGACCGCCACGTCACGCTGGAGCTGCCGGACCGCGACGCCCGCGCGGCGATCCTCGCGGTGCACACCCGCAAGGTGCCGGTGGCCGACGATGTCGACCTGAAGACCATCGCCGCCGGCACGCCGGGCTTCTCCGGCGCCGATCTGAAGAACCTGGTCAACGAGGCGGCCATGGCGGCGGCGCGCGAAGGGGCGAAGCAGGTCACCATGCGTCATCTCGACGAGATGCGGGACAAGGTGATCATGGGCAGCGTGCGGACCATGGCGATCCAGCCGGATGAGAGCCACCGCCTCGCCGTGCACGAGGCCGGCCATACCGCCGTCGCCTACTACCTGCCGAACGCCGACACGCTGTACAAGGTCACGATCATCCCGCGCGGCCGGTCGCTGGGCAGCACCCATATGCTGCCGGAGGAGGAGCGCCATACCCTGCCGTCGGAATACCTGGAGGATCGGCTCGCGGTCATGCTCGGCGGACGCACGGCGGAGAAGATCTGGCTCGGCTCGGTCAGTTCCGGCGCCGACGACGACATCCGTCAGGCGACCAAGCTGGCCCGTGCGATGGTCGCCCGCTGGGGCATGGCCGAGGAGGTCGGTCCGGTCGACCTGCGTCAGAGCGACGATCACCCGTTCCTCGGCCGCGAACTGGCGCAGCCGCGACACTTCAGCGAGGCCAGTGCCGAACGGGTGGATGTCGCGGTGACCGCGCTGCTCAACACGGCGTCGGAGCGTGCCGAGGCGGTTCTGCGCGCCCACGACTCGGATGTCCTGCGTCTGATCGCGGCCCTCGAGAGGGAGGAGACCCTGGGCGAGGCGGAGATTCGCGGCGCGCTCGGCGCAGGCGGCCGGGCTCGGTCTTCGGGATCTGGCGTTGGCGAAAGGGAGACCACGGCGCCTCCCGTGCCGGCGACTCTGTCGGACAGGCGGGAGGGATCGGCTCCGAATTGCTGATCGAGGCATTGAAAAGACGCGGCCGGACGGGGATATACTCGCGCCCGACCGGTAGCGGAACGTGAGCGGCGACATAGTGACGGGACATGGCAGACAGGCTTGACGCCAAGACCTTCAGTTTCTCACCGCTGGTCGACCCCCGAGCGAGCGGCAACCCCTTCCTGATCGAACTCTATGAATGGTGGCTGGGGCTGCGTCCGCCGGGCCGACGCATGCCCGCGTGGTCGGACGCCGAGATCATCGACCTGAAACCGTGGATGGGGTGGTTGACGATCTATGGCCTGGAACCGGACCGGTCGGATGCACGATACCGCCTCGTCGGCAGTGCCTTCGCGGAAGCCGCCGGTTACGACATGACAGGCAAGATGCTGTCGGAAGGGGCATACACGCTGACCCCCGAGATCGTGCTCGCGAACCTGTGCCGCATCAGCGACCACGGACATGCCTGCGTCCAGGAGAACCCGCTCGACATCACGCCGACCCGCTTCGCCCGGCCGTCCCAGCGGCTGTGGATGCCGTTCGCCGAGGACGACCGCACCGTCGACCGCATCCTGCTGTACTACAGCCAGGTCGAAATCGTCGTGCCGCCGTTCGGCCGCGGCCGCGACCCGTGAGAGCGGGCGGGCGGGGCGTTGCCATCGGCGCGCGCCGCGGATCCGCCCCGGGGGACAGCCCCCTCTTCGTCCGGCGCGCCGGGCCTGACAGCCTCTCGTATGCCGGCGCCGTCTCCAAGGCGTCCCGTTGGATTTCGTATTCATTTCGATTATCGTCTAAACGAACCCTTTAGCGAAACGGGCAAGCCCATCGTGTTTCTCTCAGATAGACAATCGGAGATCGTCGACCTGGCACGCTCCGAAGGTCGCGTCCTCGTCGATGCCCTGGCCGAACGGTTCGGCGTGACGCCGCAGACGATCCGAAAGGACCTGAACGACCTGTGCGACGCGAAGATGCTGCGCCGGATCCATGGCGGCGCGGTCAATCCGTCGGGAACCGAGAATGTCGAATACGAGCAGCGCCGGCAGATCGCCGCCGACGAGAAGGCGGCGATCGGCCGGGAAGCGGCGAGGCTGGTGCCCGACGGCGGGTCGCTGTTCATCAATATCGGCACCACCACCGAGGCCGTGTCCGAAGCGCTTCAGAACCATCGACGGATGATGGTCATCACAAACAATCTTAATGTAGCCAACCGGTTGCGCCACCTCCCGTCGTTCGAGGTGGTGATCGCCGGGGGTATCGTGCGACCCTCCGACGGCGGTATCGTCGGCGAGGCCGCCGTCGATTTCATCCGCCAGTTCATGGTCGATTACGCGATCATCGGAGCCTCCGCCCTCGACGGGGACGGGGCTCTGCTGGACTACGATTTCCGCGAGGTGAAGGTCGCGCAGGCGATCATCAAGAACGCCCGGAAAGTGATCCTGGTGGCCGATTCAACCAAGTTCCAGGCCACCGCGCCCGTTCGGATCGCCCACATCTCCCAGGTCGACGTGTTCGTCACCGACCCCGGCGTCCCCTCCCGGATCCAGCAGCTCTGCCGGGAGAACGACGTCGACCTGATCAGGGCTGAACCATAGGATGCAGGGAATCCGTTTTCGATTGTTGTTCAGTTGAATTTCGATTATTTTCATTAACGAAAGAAGTGAGAGCCCGCGAACGGGCTCCGCATTAGGGCTGGAGACACTCTTGGACGAGACGCCCGTCGATCTTGCGATCATCGGTGGCGGCGTGAACGGGTGCGGCATCGCCCGCGACGCGGCGGGACGCGGCCTCAGCGTGCTGCTCTGCGAGAAGGGCGACCTCGCCCAGGGCACCTCCTCGGCCTCGACCAAGCTGTACCACGGCGGCCTGCGCTATCTCGAATACCTGGAGTTCCGGCTGGTGCGCGAGGCGCTCAAGGAACGCGAGGTGTTGCTGCGCGCGATGCCGCACATCGCCTGGCCCATGCGGTTCGTGCTGCCCTACCATCGGGGTCTGCGGCCGGCCTGGCTGCTCCGCCTGGGACTGTTCATCTACGACCACCTGGGCGGTCGAGAGATCCTGCCGCCGACCGAGACGCTGGACCTGCGGGACGGACCGATCGGCGCCGTCCTCAAGGACGGGTTCGCGACGGGCTTCGAGTATTCGGACTGCTGGGTGCAGGACTCCCGTCTGGTCGTGCTCAACGCCCGCGACGCGGCGACCCGCGGTGCAGCGATCCATGTGGGAACGAGCTGCGTCGCCGCCGAACAGGTCGACGGACTCTGGCACCTGCGGCTCCGCGACGAAGGCAGCGGCGCCACCCGCACCGAACGGGCCCGGGCGCTGGTGAATGCCGGAGGGCCCTGGGTCGACCGGATCATCGGCCAGAGTCTGCGGCTCAACACAAGCGACCGCATCCGCCTGGTGCGTGGCAGCCACATCGTGGTGCGCAAACAGTTCGATCACGACCGCGCCTACATCTTTCAGAACGCCGACAAGCGGATCGTCTTCGCCATTCCCTACGAGAGCGGGTTCACGTTGATCGGGACCACGGACCGCGATCACGACGCCGATCCGGCGGCGGCAGCCTGCACGGACGAGGAGGTCGCCTATCTCTGCTCCGCCGTTTCCGAGTATTTCCGCCGGCCGGTGACCCCCGAAGACGTGGTGTGGACCTTCTCCGGTGTCCGCCCGCTCTACGACGACGGGGCGAAGTCGGCGACGGCGGCCACCCGCGACTACGTCCTCAAGGTCGAGCAACCGGGCGGCGGCGCGCCCGTCCTGAACGTCTTCGGCGGAAAGATCACCACCTACCGGCGGCTGGCGGAGGCGGCGATGGAGAAGCTCCGACCGTTCTTCGCCACCATGGGCGGGGCGTGGACCGCAACCGCCCCGTTGCCGGGCGGCGACTTCGCCGTCGACGGCGTGAAGGGCCTGATCGAGCGCCTGCGCGCGCGGTACGGGTTCCTCGATGCCGACTGGGCGGCGCGGCTGATCCGGACCTACGGCACCGACGCGGTCGAGGTGCTGGGAAGTGCCGAGAGGGTTGCCGATCTCGGGCGGGATTTCGGCGCGACGCTGAGCGAGGCGGAGGTGACGTGGCTCATGGAAAAGGAGTGGGCGCGCACCGCCGAGGACGTGCTCTGGCGGCGGACCAAGCTCGGCCTGCGGGTGGACGCGGATCAGGTGGGCGCGCTCGACGGGTGGATGCGGGCGGCGCAGCCGGGCCGGATCGCGGGCGAAACCCGATGACGGGCGAACGGGGCAGGGCCGGAACGGGAAGGCGGGTCGCATGACGCTGAAACTGGATACCGTCTCCAAGGTCGTGGGCGCCGAGACCCACATTCATCCGACGACGCTCGAGTTCGCCGCCGGGACGATGAACGTGCTGCTCGGCCCGACGCTCGCCGGAAAGACCACGTTGATGCGGTTGATGGCCGGGCTCGACCAGCCGACGGCCGGGCGCATTCTCTGGCAGGGCGAGGACGTCACCGGCATGCGCGTCCAGGACCGCCGGGTCGCCATGGTGTACCAGCAGTTCATCAACTACCCCGCCATGACGGTCTACGAGAACATCGCCTCGCCATTGCGGCTGCGCGGTCTGGACGCGGCGGCGATCGACGCCAAGGTGCGGGCGGCGGCGGCGATGATGAAGCTGGACGACCGTCAACTCGCCCGCCGGCCGCTCGAGCTGTCCGGCGGCCAGCAGCAGCGCTGCGCGCTGGCCCGCGCCCTGGTGAAGGAGGCGGGCCTCGTCCTGCTCGACGAACCGCTTGCCAACCTCGACTACAAGCTGCGGGAGGAACTGCGCGCCGAGATTCCCCGGATCTTCGAGGAGTCCGGCGCGATCTTCGTCTACGCCACCACCGAGCCGCACGAGGCGCTGCTGCTGGGCGGCAACACGGCCTGTCTGTGGGAGGGCAGGGTGACCCAGTTCGGCCCGACGCCGAGCGTCTACCGGATGCCGGCCGACGCGACGACGGCGCGGGTGTTCTCCGATCCGCCGATGAATTTCGCTCCGCTGACGAAGTCAGGCCCCTCCTGCCGGTTCGAAGGCCAGGACGCCTCCGCCGACGCCCTCGGCCTCTCGGCCCTGCCGGACGGCGCGTATCTGGCCGGATTCCGGGCCAATCATCTGCAGATCGAGCGGCCGGGGCCGGCGGCGATCGAGTTCCGCTGCCAGGTCGCCGGTACCGAGATCATGGGCTCGGAGAGTTTCGTTCACGTCGTGTGCGGCGGCGACCGGTGGACCGCCCTGGTGCATGGCGTGCACGACCTGCCCTATCACACCGAGCGCTCGGTCTTCGTGGACCCGTCGCATATCTACGTCTTCCAGCAGGACGGGGCGCTGGCCGCCGCCGCGTCCTACGCGGCACGGGCCTAGGAGGCGGCGATGGCACGGATCACCCTCGAGGGCCTGGCCCATTCCTACGCCGGCAACCCGACCGGCCGGGACGACTACCAGCTCAAGCCGTCGATCGACCACGTTTGGGACGACGGCGAGGCCTACGCGCTGCTCGGCCCTTCGGGCTGCGGAAAGACGACGCTGCTGAACATCATCTCCGGCCTGCTGGTGCCGTCGCGGGGGCGCATCCTGTTCGACGAGACCGATGTCACGCAGCTGCCGACCGCGGCGCGTAACGTGGCCCAGGTGTTCCAGTTCCCGGTGGTCTACGACACCATGACCGTCTACCAGAACCTGGCGTTCCCGCTGCGGAACCGCGGCATGGACGCCGCCTATGTCGACCGGCGCGTGAAGACCATTGCCGAGATGATCGGCATGTCCGGCGATCTCGACCGCCGGGCCCAGGGGCTGACGGCCGACGCCAAGCAGAAGATCTCGCTCGGCCGCGGCATGGTGCGCGAGGACGTGGCCGCGATCCTGTTCGACGAGCCGCTGACGGTGATCGACCCGCATATGAAGTGGGAACTGCGTACCGAGCTCAAGGCGCTCCACCAGGAGTTCCGCCACACCATGATCTACGTCACCCACGACCAGACCGAGGCCCTGACCTTCGCCGACAAGGTGGTGGTGATGCTGGACGGCGAGGTGGTGCAACTCGGCACACCGGAGGAACTGTTCGAACGGCCGGCGCACACCTTCGTCGGCTTCTTCATCGGCTCGCCGGGCATGAACGTTCTGCCGGCCGCGATCGACGGGGACACCGCGGTGGTCGGCGGTCATCGCGTCCCGCTCGGCCGACCCTATGCCGCCGGTGACGCGGGCACGACCGAGATCGGCGTGCGGCCCGAGTTCGTCCGCCTGAGCGATAGGGACGAGGGCCTGCCGGTACGGGTCAAGCGGGTTGAGGACGTGGGCCGCCATCTGATCGTCCGCACCGAGTTCGACGGCCGCGAAATCAACGTCATCGCGCCTGAGGGGAGCGGCATCTCGGACCGGCACAACCGTCTGGTCTTCGATCCGGCGGCCGTCCACGTCTACCGCGACGGCTGGGTGGTCGACAGCGAGGACCGGCGGGTGGGACCGGCGGGCGGAGGAGACAGGCCATGAACAAGCCCTGGAACAACAAGGCGTGGTTCATGGTCCTGCCGGTGCTCGCGATCGTGGCGCTGAACGCCGTGGTCCCGCTGATGACCGTGGTCAACTATTCGGTCCAGGACACGTTCGGCGACAACCTGTTCTTCTTCGAGGGCGCGCGCTGGTTCCGCGAGGTCATGCATTCCGAGCGGTTCCTGCTGTCGCTGCTGCGCCAGCTGTCGTTCACCGCGATCATCCTGGCGATCGAGATCCCGCTCGGCGTCGCCATCGCGCTGGCCATGCCGCGCTCCGGCCCGTGGGCCTCGGTCTGCCTGGTGCTCATGGCGCTGCCGCTGCTGGTGCCTTGGAACGTGGTCGGCGCGATGTGGAACATCTTCGCGCTGCCGGACATCGGCTTCCTCGGTTACGTCGTGAACGCCGCCGGCATCAAGTACAACTTCACCAACCAGCCGATCGCCGCGTGGGTCACCGTGATCCTGATGGACGTGTGGCACTGGACGTCGCTGGTCGTGCTGCTGGCCTATGCCGGCCTGCAGTCGATTGACAACGCCTACTACCAGGCGGCGCGGATCGACGGCGCCTCCCAGTGGGCGGTGTTCCGCTACATCCAGCTGCCGAAGCTGAAGCACGTCCTGACCATCGCCTTCCTGCTGCGGTTCATGGACAGCTTCATGATCTACACCGAGCCGTTCGTCCTGACCGGCGGCGGCCCCGGCAACTCCACGACGTTCCTGTCGATCGACCTGGTGAAGGCGGCACTCGGCGAGTTCAACCTCGGGAGCGCCGCGGCCATGAGCATCATCTACTTCCTGATGACGCTGCTGGTGTGCTGGCTGTTCTACACGCTGACCATGCAGGGGGAGAAGAAATGAGCCGGTTCCGTTGGCTGATCCCGACCCTCTACATCCTGTTCCTGATGCTGCCGATCTACTGGCTCGTGAACATGTCGTTCAAGACGACCAACGAGATCCTCGGCGGCTTCAGCCCCTATCCGGTCGAGTTCACGGTGGAGAGCTACGTCAAGATCCTCACCGACCCGACCTGGTACACGGGCTATCTCAACTCGATCGCCTATGTAGTGCTCAACACCGTGCTGTCGGTGTCGTTCGCCCTGCCCGCGGCCTACGCCTTCTCGCGCTACCGCTTCCTCGGCGACAAGCACCTGTTCTTCTGGCTGCTGACCAACCGGATGGCGCCGCCGGCGGTGTTCGCCCTGCCGTTCCTGCAGCTCTATTCGGCCATGGGGCTGTTCGACACCCATATCGCGGTGGCGCTGGCCCATTGCCTGTTCAACATCCCGCTGGCGGTGTGGATCCTGGAAGGGTTCATGTCCGGCGTGCCGCGCGAGATCGACGAGACCGCGTATATCGACGGCTACAGCTTCCCGCGCTTCTTCACCAAGATCTTCATGCCCCTGGTGGCGAGCGGCATAGGCGTCACCGCGTTCTTCTGCTTCATGTTCTCCTGGGTCGAGCTGCTGCTGGCCAAGACCCTGACCTCGGTCGCGGCCAAGCCGATCGCGGCGGTGATGACCCGCACCGCCAGCACCTCGGGCTACGAGCTCGGCCTGCTGGCGGCGGCCGGCGTGCTGACGATCATTCCCGGCGCCATCGTGATCTGGTTCGTGCGCAACTACATCGCCAAGGGCTTCGCCCTTGGACGGGTGTGATCGGGGGAGGGCGGACACATGGAACTCGCCTGGATGGCCTGGACCTGGCAGACCGGCACCTTCTTCGCGGTGATCGCCCTGCTGCTGGTCGGCATGAGCGTCTGGGAATGGGCGCGGCCGGGCGGCGACCCGCGCGACGGCGTTCTCGGCCTGCACACCACACGCGGCGATCGGCTGTTCATCTCGCTGCTGAGCGCCGCCTACATCCATCTCGCCTGGCTGGCGCTGACCGGCCTGCCGCTCTGGGGGGCGACCGTTCTCGCCCTGATCGTGGCCGCCGCCATTTTCCGGTGGGTCTGAGCGGCCGGCGGGATCGAACACGGCGGCGACACCTGCCGCCCAAGAAACTCGGACGGCCGGGCCGATGGCGCCGGCGGTCCGTGGACGCGGTCACGGCGAACGTGATCCGCATGATGGAAGGGAGGATACGATGAGAACGAGACTTCTGGCGTCGGCCGCCGCCGTCGCCATGCTCTGGGGGGCCGGATCGGCCGTCGCGGGCATGGCGGAGGCGGAACGCTGGGTCGACAGCGAGTTCCAGCCGTCGGCTCTGTCGCGGGCGGATCAGCTCAAGGAGATGGAGTGGTTCATCCAGGCGGCCGAGCCGTTCCAGGGCATGGAAATCAACGTCCTGTCCGAGACCATTCCGACGCACGAGTATGAATCGAAGGTCCTGACCAAGGCGTTCGAGGAGATCACCGGCATCAAGGTCAACCATCAGCTGCTCGGCGAGGGCGAGGTCGTCCAGGCCGTGCAGACCCAGATGCAGACCAAGCGGAACCTGTACGACGCCTACATCAACGACAGCGACCTGATCGGCACCCATTCGCGCCTGCAGCTCGCCTACAACCTGTCGGAGTTCATGGCGGGCGACGGCAAGGACGTCACCAACCCGATGCTCGACATCGACGACTTCATCGGCAAGTCGTTCACCACGGGACCGGACGGCAAGCTCTACCAGCTTCCCGACCAGCAGTTCGCCAACCTCTACTGGTTCCGCAAGGACTGGTTCGACCGCGAGGACCTGAAGGCCCGGTTCAAGGAGATGTACGGCTACGACCTCGGCGTGCCGGTCAACTGGTCGGCCTATGAGGACATCGCCGAGTTTTTCAGCGTGCACGTCAAGGAGATCGACGGCGTGCGGGTCTACGGTCACATGGACTACGGCAAGCGCGCGCCGGATCTCGGCTGGCGCATGACCGACGCTTGGCTGTCCATGGCCGGCGCCGGCTCGACCGGCCTGCCGAACGGCCGCCCGATCGACGAGTGGGGCATCCGCATGGAGGCGGATTCCTGCAACCCGGCCGGCGCCTCGGTCTCGCGCGGCGGCGGCACCAACGGCCCGGCCGCCGTCTACGCCATCCGCAAGTGGGACGAGTGGCTGCGTGCCTACGCGCCTCCGGGGGCGGCCAGCTACGACTTCTACCAGTCGCTGCCGGCGCTGAGCCAGGGCAACGTGGCGCAGCAGATCTTCTGGTACACCGCCTTCACCGCCTCGATGGTGGCGCCGAAGTCGGAAGGCAACAACACCGTGGACGACGAGGGCACGCCGCTCTGGCGGATGGCGCCGTCGCCGCATGGCCCGTACTGGATCGAGGGCCAGAAGCTCGGCTACCAGGATGCCGGATCCTGGACCATGCTGAAGTCGACCCCGGTCGACCGGGCGAAGGCCGCCTGGCTGTATGCCCAGTTCGTGGTGTCCAAGACCGTGGACGTGAAGAAGAGCCATGTCGGCCTGACCTTCATCCGCGATACCACGGTGCGCCACGAGAGCTTCACCGAGCGGGCGCCGAAGCTCGGCGGGCTGATCGAGTTCTACCGCTCGCCGGACCGCGTGCTGTGGACCCCGACCGGCGTCAACGTCCCCGACTATCCGAAGCTCGCCCAACTGTGGTGGCAGAACATCGGTGACGTGAACTCCGGCGCCTTCAGCCCGCAGGAGGCGATGAACCGTCTCGCCGGCGAGATGGACCAGGTCATGGCCCGCATGCAGGCGGCCGACGAGAAGGCCAATGTCTACGGCGGCTGCGGCCCGCGCCTGAACGACGAGCAGGACGCCTCGGCCTGGCTCGGCAAGGGCGGGGCGAAGGCCAAGCTGGACAACGAGAAGCCCCAGGGCGAGACGATCGCCTACGAGGAGATCGTCAAGCGCTGGCAGTGACCGGCGATCCCAACACTCAAGCGCCGGGGCCTTCGGGCCCCGGTGTCGTTTCCGGCCCACCCGCGTAGCGCTACTCGTTGTCGATGTCGCCGGCTCCGGCGCCGCTCGCGCGCGACCCCGCGTCGGTCGGGACCAGCGTGCGCGCCGCCAGGCGGGCGAGCCGCGCCAGCGTCTCCTGCGACGGCATGACGGCCGCGTCAGGACCGTCGCTTTCGGGCACCACGGATACTCCGCGCTGCAGCTTCAGCGTGCAGGGTCCCGGACCATCCGGCGATCCCGTCCAGTAGAGCCGGTCGCAGAGGACCCGCGCCACGCCGCCGTCGGCGAACACCATCGTCACCGTCGCGTCGTCCGCCGAACTCGCCGCCAGGGCCTGTCCGAGGATGCCGGCCAGGAGCATCGGCCGGTCCCAGTCCGCAAGGGTCACCGGTACTCCCGGTTCGGCAAGGAGGAGGTCCGCGGCCGATATCGCGGCCACCGCCGACGATCCCCCGGTCAGCCGCCAGCCCTCCCGCGTTCGCGTGATCGACGCCGTGCCCAGACCGGTGCCGGACCCTGTGCCGTCCCGGTCGATCCGCTCCATCGCCTCCAGCATAATGGCCGCCCCGTCGCCGCCGCCGCGCCCGCTCAGCCAGAGGGCCGCCCGGGCGACCTCCTCGGCCGTCCCGGGCGGGAGGCCGACGCCGATGGCGGCTCTGGTCACCAGGCTGGCGATCTCGTAGCGCGACCGCCTCACGGGTCGGGGCTCACGTCCGACAGGGTCGCGAAGATCCACCCGTCGGGATCGCCTTTGGCGATCTCCGCCGGGCCCGGCGCCCCCTGGAACAGCACGATGCGGGTCCAGCGATCGGATTTCGGGTCGAACCGGTTGGCCCCGAAGAACGCAAGCTTGCAGCGCAGGATATCCACCGGCACGCAGCCGGCGTCGATCAGATTGTCGCGGATCTCGGCATAGGGTCGTTCGGCCAGACGCTGCACCCGGGCCGCCGCCAGCCGATGCCGGGGATGGGCGGCCAGGAACACGGCAAGCGGCGTCGCGGGGTCGACGGCGCCGCAGTCGCGGGCGAAGGCCTGAACCCGGCGGGCGATGTCGAGCGGCAGTTCCCGGTCGGCGCCCGGCTCGTGCGCCCGCTCCCCCAGCCGGGGCTCGTTCTTGTCCTCGGAGACGTACCAGAACCGCGCCGTGGCCTGCGGGTCGGCGAAATCGATATCGAGCGCCCAGCGCCAGTCCGCCGCCACCAGCGCCTGCATGCGCCCGAGCGGTACCGACCCGTCCAGGCGCGGTTCGCCGTCGCTCTTCATGGTGTCGGCCAGCGCGTCGACCAGATCGCCATAGGGCTCCAGAGTCAGCGCGGCCACAAGCTCGCGACATTCGTCGGAGCGCCCGTCCACAGCGTCGACCAGGCGGTCCCAGGGCCAAGCCGCCGCCCCCAGCCAACCAGGAGACAGCCACGTCGAGATTTCGGCGAGTTCGGCGTCCAGGACCGCGATGCGGCGCGCCTGCCGAGCGTCGTCGACGCGCCATTGTCCGACATGGCGCCGGGCCTGGGCGAATGCAGTGAGGAAACTGTCCACCCGATCCGGAGTCGCACGTTCCAACGCCCGAACCCGGGCCAGCGCCGTCTCCCGCGCCGCCAGCCAGTTGTGCAGGAGGTCTGGATGGTTGATGACGAACGGCGCCATGCCGAGTCCTGTGGAGTTGCCGATCCCGAGATAGCGGCGGATGTCCGGCGCCAGATCCGCCGCCCGCGCACCGCCGCGCGCCCGGGCCACGTGCTCGGCCAGGTCGAGCGTGAAGCTCCGGATCAGCCAGACGGTCAGCATCTCCGCCTGGAACGGTCCGTCCAGCGGCGGTCTGTCGCCATAGACCGCCCGGTCGGCGATCCCGAACTTGCCGTTGCCGTAGACCGCCGTCGTCCGCATGAGATAGCCCGTCGCCCGGATCAGGTCGCGGTCGGGCTGGGCGCCGGCGGCGAGGCGGCCGACCACATGCTCGAACAGGCGGACGCTGCGGTTCGCCCGGCTGAGCACCAGTTCGCTCTCACGGAACCGGCCCGCTTCCTGGCGCGGGACATTGGCGCGCAGCCGCTCGATGTCCTCCGCCCCCGGCACGCCGTCGAACAGCGCGTAGCTGGTGTCCCAGGCTTCGGCGATCACCCGGTCGCTGCGGTCCTCTGGCGCGAGCGGGGTGGAGAACGCGACCAGGCTCAGGCGCCGTCCTCCCAGGGTCAGGCCGTAGACCGCGCAGCCGTATCCGTCGCCGTCGATGTCCCAGTGCGTCCGCGTCACCGAGACCGCCTCGCGGTGCATCCGTCGGATCAGGGTGCGCATGAAGCTGAGGCGGGTGGGGTAGGCCGCGCCCAACCGGTCCAGACGCATCACCGCCGATGGTGGTCGAAGCGCCTCTCCCGCGGGCTGCGGCAGCGGCCTCATGCCTGGGCGGCGGGCCCGAAGGAGCGGTCGAAGAACGCGAGCCAGTTCTCCCCCATGATCGCCCGCACCTCGGCGTCGTCGAACCCGACCGCGCGCAGGCCTGACGCCAATCCGGGGAAGTCGCGGTTGCTTTGGAACCAGGACGGCTGCGGCGGAAACCCGGCCTGCGCGGCGGAGCCTTCGCCGTAGTCGATCTCCCGGCTCCAGGTGCCGACCCGCATCCATTCCACGACGCTGTCCGGCTGGTCCTGGCACAGGTCGCTGCCGAACCCGATGCGCTCCACCCCCATCAGGTCGGCGGTGCGCGCGATCATCGCGCAGAACGCCTCGAGCGTGCAGTCCGACTTGCCGGCTAGGTGATGCGGATACATGGAGAAGCCGAGCATGCCGCCGCTCTCGCCGAGCGCACGCAGCACCGTATCCGACTTGTTCCGCAGGGCCGGGTGCCAGCCATGGGGATTGGCGTGGGTAATGGCGATGGGCCGTTCCGAGATCTCGATCGCCTCCAGGGTCGAACGCTCGGCCGAGTGGCTCATGTCGATCACCAGGCCGACCCGGTTCATCTCCCTGATGACCTGCCGACCCATGCGCGTGATTCCGGGGTCCTCCGCCTCGTAGCAGCCGGTCGCCAGCAGCGACTGGTTGTTGTAGCTGAGCTGCATGAAGCGCGCGCCGAGGCCGTGGCAGATCTCGACCAGCCCGATATCGTCCTCGATCGGCGAACAGTTCTGGAAACCGAACAGGATCGCCGTCCGGCCCTCTGCATGGGCGCGGCGGACGTCGTCGCCGCTGCGCGCCGGTACGATCAGATCCGGGAACCGCTCGAAGAAGCGGTTCCACGCGATCATGTTCTGAACGGTCTCGCGGAAGTCCTCGTGGTAGCAGATCGTGACGTGCACGGCCGACACGCCGCCCGCCCGCATCTCGCGGAAAATCTGCTCCGACCAGCGTGCGTACTGGCAGCCGTCGATGATCAGCATGGCGTCGGCCTTTCGCGCTCCGTCCCCGCTCGTCCCTACTCTGACCGCTGGAGGGAGGGCCTGTCCATGTCGGGCGTCGGGCGGCCGGCGTCGGCCGGCTTTCCCCGGCCGGGTCTACCCGGCCAGGTGTTCGAACAGACGGGCGACCGCCTCGGCGCCGGGGTCGTTGTGACCGACCAGCTTGTCGGCGGAGATGTAGCTGGCGCGTCCGGCGCCGGCCTTGCCGATCCCGGCGGTCGCGTCGGCGCCGCTGCGCGCGGCGGCGGCGGCCGCCGGCAGCCCGTCGGCGAGGGCGTCGAGCGCCGGGGCCAGGGCGTCGACCATCGTCCGGTCGCCCAGCTTCGCGCCGCCCACCTCCTGAACCCGGCGGAGTGCGGTCTTCAGCGCGTCGATCGTGTCCTCGCCGGTGCCCGACGCGTCGCCCGCGGCGGCGAAGAAGATCGCCAGCAGCACGCCGGACGATCCGCCCATTGTCTGGCTCAGCTCCTGGCCGATCGCCCGATAGAGCTGGGTGACGTCGGCCTGGGGCAGGCGGTCCAGCGCACCGATCAGGGCGCGGGCCGCCGTCGCCAGGGTGCTGCCGGTATCGCCGTCGCCCGAACGCTGGTCGAGGGCGTTGAGGTCGGATTCGGCGTCGATGAAGACGCGGCAGCACTCCTCGATGAAGGCGCGGTGCGCGTCGTGGCGCGACGGCATCGGTGCGATCGGCGCCAGCCCGTCGGGCAGCGGCAGGACCTCGACCGAGCCGACCGCGTGACAGCCGGGCCACGCCTCGCAGGCGACCGGCGCCGTCAGCGCGCTCTCCTCCTCCTCGCCGACCGGCAGCAGCGAGATCGAGAAGCCGCGCATATCGAGCGAGGTCATCAGCGGTGCGGGGCCGATCACCCAGCGGATCCGGTCGCCGATCCGCGACTTGACGAGTTCCTCCAGGAGCACCGACATCTCCAGCGGCGTGGCGCTGCCGAGGTTGTTGACCAGTGCCGCGTGCGGTCCGGGCGGGATGGAGGACGCCAGGCGCTCGACCACCATGGCGATCGCCCCGGCCGCGCCGGAGAAATCGACCTGCTCGACGCCCGGCTCGCCGTGAATGCCGAGGCCGAGCTCGGCCTTGCCGGCCGGAATGCGGTTGTCCTTTGGGTTGCCCGGAACGGTACAGGAGTCCAGGGACATCCCGATCGACGCCACCCCGTCGATGACGTTCCGGGCGGCGGCGGTCACCGCGTCCAGGTCGGCGCCTCGCTCGGCGAGCGCGCCGGCGATCTTGTGGACGAACAGGGTGCCGGCCACGCCGCGCGCCTGGGGCAGGTCGGGAAGGGCGATGTCGTCGTCGACGATCACCATGTTGACGTTCAGTCCGTAGGCCCGGGCCCGTTCGGCGGCGAGGCCGAAGTTGAGCCGGTCCCCGGTGTAGTTCTTGACGATCAGCAGGCAGCCCGCCTTGCCGGTCACGGCCAGAATGCCGGCCAGGACCGCGTCGACGGACGGAGAGGCGAAGACCTCGCCGCACACCGCGGCCGTCAGCATGCCCCGGCCGACGAAACCTGCGTGGCTGGGCTCGTGTCCGGATCCGCCGCCGGAGACCAGGGCCACCTTGGAGCGGTCCCAGTCGTTGCGCACAACGACCTTGATGTGCGGGTATCCGTCGAGCCGGGCCAGTCGCCCCGCCGCGTGGCGGAGCATGCCGTCGATGGCTTCGGTGACCAGCGTTTCCTTGGCGTTGATGAACTGACTCATGGCGTTTCTCCTCAAGGGATCCGGTTGCCGCCGGCATCGAAATACAGGGCGTCGCGCGGCTCGACCGCCACGGTGTCGCCGGGCTCGAGTCTGGTGTGCACATCGGTGAGCGTCACGATCTCGTGGCCGTCCAGCGTCAGGTGCAGGCGGGTCTGGTCGCCGAGATGCTCGACCCGCGACACGGTGGCCGGCCGCCCCTGGCCCTGGCGGATGTGCTCGGGGCGCAGACCGATCGTCGCCGCGCCCGCGGGGGCACCGGCGAAGAGGTCGGCCGGCAGCGCATTGATCCGCGGCAGGCCGAGCCGTCCGGCGACGTAGAGGTTGACCGGGTTCTCGTAGATCTCGCGCGGCGGCCCGACCTGGACCAGCCGGCCGTCCTGGAGCACGCCGACGCTGGTCGCCATGGTCATGGCCTCGGTCTGGTCATGGGTGACGTAGAGCAGGGTTGCGCCGAGGCTGGCGTGGATGCGCTTGAGCTCGATCCGAAGCTCGCCGCGCAGCTTGGCGTCGAGCGAGCTCAGGGGCTCGTCCATCAGATAGATGGCCGGGTCGCGAACCAGGGCGCGGCCGATCGACACCCGCTGCATCTCGCCGCCGGACAGGGCCGTCGCCCGGTTGTCGAGCTTGCCGGCGATGTGCAGTACCTCCGCCACCGCGTTGATCTTGCGCTCGATCTCGTCCTCGGGCGTGCGCAGGATCGGCGATCGCAGGGGGAAGGCGAGGTTGTCGCGCACGGTCATGTGCGGATATAGCGAGTACTGCTGGAACACCATGGCCACATCGCGCTGGGCCGGCGTCTCGTCGATGACCGGCCGGCCGTCGATCAGGATCTCGCCGGTGTCGGGGCGCTCCAGCCCCGATATCAGGCGCAGCGTCGTCGTCTTGCCCGCACCGGTCGGACCGAGCAGCACGACGAAGGCGCCGTCCTCGATCGTCATGGACAGGCCGTCGACGGCCATGGTCGCCCCGAAGGTCTTGGTCACGTCGCGGAGGATGACGTCAGCCACCGGCAAGCACCCCTTCGTTCAGTTCGGACCGGATCGCCCGGCCGGACTGGTTGTCGAACAGGGTCACGGTGGTGCGGTCGAATTCCAGCCCGACGGTCTCGCCGACCCGCACCGTCTCGCCGGACGGCACCCGTGCCTTGATCTCCCCGTTGTGGGTCTCCAGCGTGACGATCTGCGTGGTGCCCAGGTACTCGGTCGCGACGATCTCGCCGCGGTAGGCGGCGGCGTCGCTGAGCCGGACGTGCTCCGGGCGCACGCCGAAGACCAGGTCGCCGGTGAACGGCTCGCGCAGCGCCGGGATCCCGAAGGTCTGATGATGCATCTCGACGCTGACCGCCCCGGTCTCCAGGTTGCCGTGGAACTTCAGGAAATTCATGGACGGCGAGCCGATGAAGTCGGCCACGAACACTGTCGCCGGCTTGTCGTAGATGTCGCGCGGCGTGCCGAACTGTTCGATCACCCCATGGTTCATGATGACGATCTTGTCGCCCATCTGCATCGCCTCGAGCTGATCGTGGGTGACGTAGACCGTGGTCGCGCCCATGCGGTCGTGAAGATCGCGCAGCTCTCCCGCCATATGCTCGCGGAATTCGGCGTCCAGGGCGCCGAGCGGCTCGTCCATCAGAAAGCATTTCGGATTGCGGACGATGGCGCGGCCGAGGGCGACCCGCTGGCGGTCGCCGCCGGACAGGCCGCTGACCGGCGCGTCGAGGATCCCCTCGATGCCGAGAATGCGGGCGACCTCGGCCACCTTGCGGCGGATCTGCTCGCGCGGCATGCCCTGGCTGACCAGCGGATAGCTGATGTTCTTGCGCACGTTCATGTGCGGATAGAGCGCGAACATCTGGAAGACGAAGGCGATGTCGCGGGCGCTCGCCGGTTTCTGGCCGACCTCCTCGCCGTCGATGCAGATCTCGCCGGAGGTCGGCAGCTCCAGCCCCGCCAGCATGCGCAGGGTCGTCGTCTTGCCGCAGCCCGACGGGCCGAGCAGCATGAAGAACTCCCCGTCCTCGATCTTGAAGGAGGAGGACTGCACGGCGGTGAAGTCGCCGAACTCCTTGCGCAGGTTGCTGACCCGGATCTCAGCCATCGGCCCGGTCCCGCGGCGGTTCGGTCATCAATGCGGAATGCAGGATGAAGTCGGCGGTCGCCCGATTGCAGGCGATCACCGTCTGCTGGAGCGTCGAGATCCGGATCAGGGCCTTGACGTCGACGTCGTGCGGCATCGCCGAGAGCGGGTCGGTGAAGAAGATCAGGATGTCGAGGCGGTCCTCGGCGATCATCGCGCCGAGCTGCTGGTCGCCGCCCCGCGGTCCGCTTTTCAGCAGGCGGATGTCCAGGCCCGTCGCCTCGGCGACCAGGGAACCGGTCGTACCCGTGGCCCACAGCCGGTGCGGCCGCAACCGCTCGCTGTTGGCCCGCGCCCAGGTCACCATCTCCTGCTTCTTCGCGTCGTGCGCGACCAGGGCGATGCTTCTGGCGGTCGGGTCCTCGGTCATGGTCCTGTCCTGAGCCTGTGTCATTCCGGGAAATGGCTGACGACGATGAATCCGACGGTCCCGACAAGCGTGACCGCGAAGGAATAGGTGAAGGCCGCCATCGCAAAGGGCTGCATCAGCATGACGACGCCGACCGCGATGGTCAGGGAGGCGAGCATCTCCCAGGGCCCCCGCCGGAGCCGAAGCAGACCGTGAACGAATGCCGTCATTTGCGCACCGCGCCGAAGGTGATGCCGCGCAGCAGGTGACGGCGCAGCAGGATCGTGAAGACCATGACCGGCAGCAGGAAGATCGTGGCGCCGGCGGCCACCGCCGGCCAGTCCTGTCCGGCGACGCCGATGATCGTGGGAATGAAAGGCGGCGCGGTCTGCGCCGTTCCGGAGGTCAGCAGCACCGCGAACGCGTACTCGTTCCAGGCGAAGATCAGGCAGAAGATGGCGGTCGACGCGATACCGGTGGCCGCCTGGGGCAGGACGACCTTGTAGAACGCCTGGAACCGGGTGTAGCCGTCGATCAGCGCGGCTTCCTCGTATTCGCGCGGGATCTCGTCGATGAAGCCCTTCAGCAGCCAGACGGATAGCGACAGGTTCACCGCCGTGTAGAGCAGAATCATCCCGGCATGGGTGTCCGACAGCCCGACGGCGCGGAACATCAGGAAGATCGGGATCGCCACCGCGATCGGCGGCATCATCCGCGTCGAGAGGATGAAGAACAGCAGATCGTCCTTGAGCGGGACCCGGAACCGCGAGAAGGCGTAGGCCGCAAAGGTGCCGAGGAACACCGACAGGAAGGTCGAGCCGAAGCCGATGATGGTCGAGTTCAGGAACCGCTCGCCGAAACGCGACGGTCCGGCGATCACCATGCCCTTGTCGTGGACGATCCGCTCGTACCAGGTCTCGGGCGGGTTGGCGTCGAGATAGTCCTTTGTCTGGCGGGTCTGCGCGGTGAACAGGTTCACATAGCCTTCCAGCGTCGGCTCGAAGGTCACCTTCGGCGGGTAGGCGATGGCGTCGGAGGACGACTTGAACCCGGTCGCCAGGATCCACAGCAGCGGCAGCAGCGCGACCAGCGCGTAGGCGACGACCAGGGCGCCGGCGATCCACTTCTGCCGCGCGCTCGGCTCGGTGATCGAGTAACCGCTCATCGGTCCTTCACCTTGTTCAGCGCCTTCACGTAGATCGAGGCGAGACCGAAGACGGTGACGAACAGGATGATGGCGTAGGCCGACGAGTAGCCGGTCCGCCATTTCTCGAACGCCTCGCGCTTGAGGTTGATCGAGGTCAGTTCGGTCGTCGACCCCGGTCCACCGCCGGTCAGCTGGACCACCAGATCGAACATCTTGAAGTTCTCGATCCCGCGGAAAAGCACCGCCAGCATCAGGAACGGCAGGACCATCGGCACCGTGATCGTCCAGAACTGGCGCCACTTGGAGGCGCGGTCGCACTCGGCTGCCTCGTAGATGTAGTCGGGGATCGACCGCAGACCGGCGAGGCAGATCAGCATCACGAACGGCGTCCACATCCAGGTGTCGACGATGACGATCGACCAGGGCGCCAGCGCGACGTCGCCGATCATGCTGAAGCTGGTCGGATCGCCGCCCGTCAGGAAAGCGACCACGTAGTTGAACAGGCCGATCTGCGGTTGGTAGAGGAAGGTCCAGAAGTTTCCGACCACGGCCGGCGACAGCATCATCGGCAGCACGATGATGGTCGTCCAGAGATCGTTGCCCCGGAATTTTCGGTTGATGAGCCAGGCGAGCGCGAAGCCGATCAGCACCTGCAGCGCCAGCGTCCAGAACAGGAAATGCGCCGTCGCCTGCATGGTGAACCAGATGTCGCTGTCGGTCAGGATGCGTTCGTAGTTCCGCAGCCCGATCCACTTGACCTCGACGTTCGGCCGGTTGGCCCGGAAGTTGGTGAAGCTGAGCCAGATGGTCCACAGCAGCGGGAAGATGTTGATCGCGAGCAGCAGAACGATGGTCGGCGTCACGAAGATCCAGGCGATCGTCCGGTCGGAGACACCCCGGATGCGGCGCGCGATCCTGGGTGGCGTCGCCCCGGCGACGCGGTCTATCGCGGTGTTCGGCATGACGTGTCCGTCCTCAACTCCAGCGGCGACTGATGGGCGGGGCCGTTGGCGGCGCTATCGGCGGCGCTATCGGCGGCCCCGCACCCGATCGTCGGCCATCGTGACCGCCCGGGACGGGCGGGCCGACGACGTGTCTAGAGTTTACCCTCATCCTCGAAGACTTCGGTCCAGTCTTCGACGAGCCCGTCCAGCGCCTGCTTGGCGGTGCCCTCGCCGGCGATGACGTACTTGTGGACCCGGTCCTGCATCGGCAGCAGCAGCGACGCGTAGGCGGGCTCGGCCCAGAAGTCCTTCACGATCGCCATGGAGTCCAGGAAGGTCTGGGCGTAGGGCTGGCTCGACGCGAAGCCGGGGTCCTCGACCACTGCCTTGAGGGCCGAGTAGCCGCCGAGTTCCCACCACTTCTTCTGCACCGACGGCTGGGCGAACCACTGGACGTACTCCAGCGCTGCGTCCCGGCTGTCGGTATAGGACACCACCGAGATGCCCTGACCGCCGAGCTGCGCGAAATGTCCGCCAGGCCCCGGCGGGTTGGCGAAGTAGCCGGAGCGCTCGCCGCCAACATTCGGATCCGCGTGAACGCCGGGCCAGATGAAGGCGAAGTTCATCTGCAGGGCGACCTGACCGGACTTGTAGGCGTCGATGTTCTCCGACATGTACCAGTCCGACGAGCCCGGCGGGGTGCAGCAGTCGTACAGCGCCTTGTAGAACTCCAGGCCGGCGACCGCGCCGTCCGAGTTCACGTAGCCCGGCAGATCATAGGGCTTGTCCGGGTTGCTGTACTCAAACCCGTAGTTGTACAGCACGTTGGTGACGCCCATGGTGATGCCTTCCGAGCCGCGCTCGGTATAGATCGCCGCGCCGTAGACCGTCGTGCCGTCGATCTCCCGGCCCTGGAAGAATTCGGCGATGTCCTTCAGCTCGGCCAGGCTGTTCGGAACGTCGAGATCGCGGCCGTACCTGTCCTTGAACTCGGCCTGCAGCTCGGGCCGTCCGAACCAGTCCTTGCGGTAGGTCCAGCCGACCACGTCGCCGAAGGCCGGCAGGGCCCAGTAGTTCGGCGTGCCCTTGGGCCACTCGGCGTAGCCGGTCACGGTCGCCGGAATGAAATCATCCATCGAGATGCCCTGGGCCTCGAAGAAGTCGTTCAACTTGACGTAGTGCCCGGCCTCCGCGCCGAGCCCGATCCACTGGCTGTCGCCGATCATCAGGTCGCAGAGCTGGCCGCCGGAGTTGAGCTCGTTCAGCATGCGGTCGGCGAAGTTCGGCCAGGGCACGAACTCGAAGCTCATGTTGTGGCCGGTCTTCGCCTCGAAATCCTTCGAGAGCTCGATCAGCGCGTTTGCCGGGTCCCAGGCGGCCCAGCACAGGGTGAGGTCGTCGGCCTCGGCCGACGGAGCGCCCGCGACCGCCGCCGTGGCAACCGTCAGGGCAGCCGCTATCGTCTTGAACTTCATCGGATCCTCCTCTTGTCCGGCTCGATCTGCTCGACGCCGTTTCGCGCGTGCGTTGATTGTTGTTCTTCGGCGCTTACCGCGACTCTAGATGACGTACGTACCTCATGTAAACCCGAATTTGATGTACGTACGTCAGAATCCCGAATCGGCGGTCACGCTGGGCTTTCGGCTCGGCTCAGGGCAGGTTTTCGCGGGTGATGATGTCGATGCGGATGCGTTCCTGCGCCTCGAAGATGGCGACCCCGTCGCAACGCGCGCGCAGCACGCGCAGGGCGCTGCGCGCCAGATGCCCGACATTCTGGGCGATGACGGCATCGATCTCGCCGCAGACGAGAGCCTCGCGCGACTGCGGCGTGAGCTCGTGGGCGATGTAGACCAGGTCGCTCAGCCGCCCGGTCTCGCGGAACGCATCGAGGATATGGCGGTTTCCGGAGCCCATCGAATAGACGCCGACCAGGTCGTTGTTGGAGGCGGCGATCCGCCGGATCGCCGCGCGGGCGCGCACCGGGTCGTTGTGGGTCTCCACCGACGGCAGCACGTCGAGACCGGGAAACTCGTCCAGCAGCACGGAATCGAAGCCGAGGCGGCGGTCGATGCTGTCGCGCGAGACCATCGAGTTCGTGATGGCGAGAACCTTGCCTTTGGGGTGCCGCACGAAGCGACCCATCAGCAGGGCGGCGGTGCGCCCGGCCGACTCGCTGTTCACGCCGACGAAGTAGTCCCGCTCCGAACTCGGAAGATCCGAGATCAGGGCGGCGACGGCGATGCCGTCCGCCTTCAGGCGCGAGATCGCGTCGCGGACCTGTGGCGTCTCGCGCGCCATGATCGCCACGCCGTCCGGTTTCTCCGCCCGGATTGCATGCAACTCGCGGGCGACGGCGTGGGGATCTTCCGGCAGGACCGACTGGATCCGCACGGAAACGCGCTCCGCGATCTGGGAGCTGCTTGCCTCCTCGAGCGCGTCCTTGAGCGTCTCGATGAACTGGCTCGACTCGCGGGGCAGGACGACGGCGAAGCGATACTCGCGTTGCCGCGCCAGGTTGGCCGCGGAGGTGTCGCGGACGTAGCCGAGCTTGCGGATCGCCGCCTGAACCCGTTTTGCCGTCTCCTCCCGCACGCCGGAGCGGCCGTTGAGCACCCGATCGACCGTCGCCAGACTGACTCCGGCGACGTTCGCGACATCATGCACTGTAGGTCGGCCCATGGCACCTCCAGCGGCGACCCTATCCAACGGTCATGAGGTACGTCAATCAAGCCGCCTGCCGGCCACGGAAGCGGGCCGGTCTGTACGTCCGGACCGGGGTGACGGCGGCAGCGGCCTTGGCCTAGGCTGCGGATGCGGGCGTCGCCCCGGGACAGGCCGGGAGCGCGACGCCCGGCGGAATGATGCGGCGCAGGAGGGCCCGATGTCTTCACCCGAATTCGATGCGGCTGCCTGTATCCGCGCGGCAGCGCCGATGCTCGGCCTCGACCTGGACGAGGAGCGGATCGCGGCGGCGGCGCCGTTCCTGGCGATCGCCCGCGAGATGGCGGAGGTTCTGGAGACCGCACCGGTTCCGCCGGGTTCTCTCGACCTTGGACCGGTCTTCGATCCGACCTCGACCGGCGAGGGGTGATGCGGCGATGACCGGCATCGATACCTTCGCCCCGGCCTGGCGGATCGCCGAGGCGGTGGCCGACGGCACGGTCAGCGCCGAGAGCGTCACCGCCGCCGCGCTCGACCGGATCGCCGCGCTCGACGCCCGCGTCAACGCCTTCACCGACGTCACCGCCGATCGGGCCCTTGCCGCCGCCCGACGGATCGACGCCGACCGGGCCGCGGGCAGGGCGCTCGGACCGCTGGCCGGTGTTCCGTTCGCCGTGAAGAACCTGTTCGACATCGCCGGCCTCGCGACCAGGGCCGGCTCGAAGATCAACCGCGACCTAGCGCCCGCGGCAGGGGACGCCGAACTGGTGCGGCGCCTGGAGGCCGCGGGAGCGGTCCTGCTCGGCGGGCTCAACATGGGGGAGTACGCCTACGACTTCACCGGCGAGAACGCCCATGACGGGGCCTGCCGGAATCCGCACGACACCGAGCGCATGGCCGGGGGATCGTCCTCCGGCAGCGGGGCGGCGACGGCGGCCGGGTTCGTCGCGCTGGCGCTCGGCTCCGACACCAACGGCTCGATCCGGGTACCGTCGTCGTTCTGCGGCGTGTTCGGCCTCAAGCCGACCTACGGACGGCTCCCCCGGACCGGCAGCTTCCCGTTCTGCGACAGTCTGGACCATGTCGGCCCGTTCGCCCGATCGGCCCGCGATCTCGCCCTGACCTACGATGCGGTGCAGGGGCCGGACCCGCGCGACCATGCCTGCGCGAACCGGCCGTCGGAGGCGACGCTGCCCTCGCTGGAGGATGGGATCGACGGTCTGAGGATCGGGATCCTCGACGGCCATTTCTCGACCGACGGCATGCCGGAGGCGGAGGCGGCGGTGGGCATGGCGGCGCAGGTGCTCGGCGCGACGCGGCGGGTCGAGGTCGACGGGGTGACGGCCGGGCGCGCGGCCGCCGCGATCATGACCTATGTCGAGAGCGCGGCGCTGCATCTTCCCAATCTGCGGACCCGGCTGAACGACTTCGATCCGGACACGCGCGACCGCTTCGTCGCCGGCGCCGTGCTGCCGGGCACATGGTATGCCCGGGCGCAGCAGGTCAGGCACTGGTACCGGGAGCGGTTCGCCGAGGTGCTGCGCCGGTTCGACGTGCTGATCGCGCCGACGACACCGTTCCCCGCGCCGCCCGTCGGGCAGAAGACGGTCACGATCCGCGGCCGCGAGCTGATGCTGCGCCCGAACATCGGCCTGTTCACTCAGCCGATCTCGGCGATCGGCCTGCCGGTCTGCGCGGTTCCGGTCACCACCGGGACGTTGCCGGTCGGCGTGCAGGTGATCGCCGCCCCGTGGCGCGAGGACGTCTGCCTGCGCGTCGCCCGTCACCTGGAGATTGTCGGCTGCGCGCGGGCCGCGACCCCGCCCCTTTGAGGCACCCGCCCCTCTGAGGCGCCGGCCGCGGTGCCGCGGTCATGGCGCGACCGGATCGTGCGCCATGTCGAGATGCGGTTCGCTGCCAGTGTAGGGATTGGCGGCGATGAAGGCGTCGTCCAGTTCCACCCCGAGGCCCGGCGCGGTCGGCGGGATGACATATCCGTCCTGCCAGTCGATCGCCGTCTTCACCACCGACATGTAGGGCCCGTCGAACCGGCCGATCGACTCCAGGATCAGGAAGTTCGGCGAACAGGCGGCGAGCTGGATGTTGGCGGCCGCCACGACGGGGCCGCAGTACAGGTGCGGCGCGATGTGGGCCTGTCGGGTCTCCGCCATTCCGGCGATCTTCTTGGCCTCGAGCAGCCCGCCGACCCGACCCAGGTTCATCTGCAGGATCGAGGCGGCGCCGGCCTCCAGGATCCGGGCGAACTCGTGCTTGGTGCACAGCCGTTCGCCGGTCGCCACCGGTATCGCCGTGTGGCGGGCGATCTCGGCCATGTCGGCCGGGTTCTCCGGCGTGGTCGGCTCCTCGAACCAGAGCGGGTCGTAGGGTTCCAGCCGGCGGGCCATGCGCCTGGCGCCGGAGACGGAGAACTGGCCGTGGGTGCCGAACAGCAGGTCGGCGCGGGATCCCACCGCCTCGCGGATTCGCTGGCAGAACAGCTCCGAGCGGTCCAGGTCCTCGAGGCGCGGCTGATGCCCGTCGTAGATCGTGTACGGGCCGGCGGGATCAAACTTCACGGCGGTGAAGCCCTGGTCGACGGCGCGCACGGCCGCTTCCGCCGCCATGTCGGGGTCGTTGTAGACATTCGGCCGTGCCGGATCGGGATAGACGTCGCCCTCGGCCGGATAGAGGTAGGTGTAGCTGCGCAGCCGATCGTGCACCCGGCCGCCGAGCAGGTCGTAGACCGGTCGGCCCGCCGCCTTCCCGACGATGTCCCAGCACGCCATCTCCAGACCGCTCAGCACCCCCATCACCGTGATGTCGGGCCGTTGCGAGTAGCCCGATCCGTAGGTTCTGCGCCACAGGGTCTCGATCCGATGCGGGTCGGCGCCGGCGAAGTGCCGGGCGAAGACCTCGCGCGCCATGGCGGCGCAGAGCGCCGGGCCGAACGTGGCGTTGTATATCTCGCCGACGCCCGTCAGCCCGCAGGCGGTGGTGAGGCGCACGAAGATGAAGTAGCGGCCGCCATGGCGCGGCGGCGGATTGGCGACCACGAAGGTCTCGATCGATTCCAGTCGCATGGCGGCGTGAATGGCGCCCTCTCTTCGCCGGTTGTTGGCGGTGCCAGAGGGTATGCCGGGAAGGCCCGGGGCGTCGACCACCCGCTGCCGCCCGACGGCGTCACATCGTCGTCAGGCGACGCCGATCGCGGTCGGCAGAGGGCTGACGGTCGTGTGGCTCCGGGGCGCCGTCAGGGTCTCGGCGGCCGGCGGCTTGGGCCGCCGGATCAGGATGATCGCCGGGTTCTCGATGCCTTCGTGGCGTATCGTGCGCGCGAGCGCGTCGAGGCTGGTCTTCACGACGCGTTCGTGGGGGCTTGCCGCCTTGCTGACGATGTGAACGTCGAGGTCCGGTTCCATGCCGGCGGCGAGCAGGTTGTCCCGCACGGTGCCGGCCGAGCCCACCGCCATGTAGAGGGCCAGGGTCGATCCGGGGCGCAGGTAGTCGGCCCAGTTCGGACCGGCGTCGCCACGCCGCAGCTGGCCGGTGGAGATCACCAGGGTGTCCGCTTCGCCCCGTTCGGTCAGGAACCCCCGGGTCGCGGCCGATGCCGCCGATGCGGCGGTGACGCCGGGCACGATTTCCCAGGCGATGCCGGCGGCGTTCAGGCTCTCCGCCTCGTCGGCTCCGCGTCCGAAGATGCCGGGATCGCCGGACTTGAGGCGGACCACCCGCTTTCCGGACAGGGCGGTGCGGACCATCAGGCTGTTGATCCGCTGCTGCGGCCAAGCGGTCGTCCCCGGCGTCTTGCCGACATACACGCGCTCGGCGTCGCGGCGCGCCAGTTCCAGCACGTCGGGGTCGACGAGACGGTCGTAGAAGACGATATCCGCCTCCTGCAGGCGCTGGGCTCCGCGCAGGGTGATCAGGTCGCGCGATCCGGGGCCGGCGCCGACCAGGCTCACGAACCCGTCCGAGCGGTTCCGCTCCGGTGCCCGGCCGGTTTCAACCGCATCCTTGACCAGGGCTGCCGCCTCGCGCTCGCGCCCGCTGGCGTGCAGGCGGCGCGGCGCTCCCGAGAACACCCAGCGCCAGAGATCCCGCCGGTGACGGGGCACGAGCCGGGAGGCGTTGCCGCGAAGTCGCCCGGCCAGCGCGGCGAGTTCGCCGAGGCGGGGCTCAAGCAGGGTCTCGAGCGTCGCCTTCAGGCTCCGCGCCAGGACGGGAGCTGTGCCTTCCGTGCCGATCGCCACCACGACCGGATCCCTGTCGACGATGGAGGGGGTGAAGGCGTCGCAGAGTCCCGGCGCATCGACGACGTTGACCAGCACGCCGCACCTGCTGGCGACGGACCGTGCCGCCGCATCGGCCTTGGGGTCGCCGGTGGCGATGAAGGCGAGGACGGCGTTGGCGAAGACCGAGTCGTCCAGTTCTCCGGTGTGCAGAGCGATCCTGCCGCATTGGACGAGGTCCGCGAGTTCCGGGTCCGGCGCTTCGCTGACCAGGACGATCTCCGCCGTCGTCTTGAGCACGAGGCGGACCTTCTGCGCCGCCTGCTCGCCGCCGCCGACCACGACGATGCGGCGGCCCTCCGTCTTCAGGAACATTGGGAAGGTCTTCATGGCGCTACCCTCCTTACGCGGCCCGGCGGTCGCCGCGAGCCGCCCACAATTCCTCCGCCGCCCGGGTCGCCGCTTCAAGCGATGCGTAGGCGTCGACCGCAACCAGGGCCGCGGCCGCCGTTCCGACGACCACGTGCCCGGCGAAGGCGTCCTCGACCTCCCCGTTCCAGAGCGCGGCGAACCGGTCGGGAGCGATATCGCTCTCGGCCAGGCGGCGCTTCTCGTCGACGAGCGGCGGCGCGATGTACTCGACCGCCTCGCCCGCGCGCAGGCCGTAGAGATCGATCGTCTTGGCTGGATGGCGTTCGAACTCGCCGCCGCCGCCTTTCAGAACGAGCATGTCGCGATCGCCGAGCAGGCGGGCCGCGTCCTGCTGCAGAAGCCGGTAGGAGGGGTGAAAGACGCCCTGCACCGCCGCCGGGGCCGCGGTCGGGTTCGCCAAGCGCAGCACCGTATTGATCGAGGACCGCAGTCCGAGCACTTCACGCAGTCGCAGGACGGCGAGCGCCTCCGGACAGACCGCTTCGAGCGGCAGATAGACGATCCCCTGCCCGACCAGGGCGGAGCGTGCCGTCTCAGCCGTCTCCGCGACCGTGATCCCGACGGCGGGAAGCGCGGTGCGCACGTCGGCGATCCCGTCCTGGTGCGAGTTCCAGCCGTGCAGGACGACCGGATATCCAGCCCGCGCGACCAGCCGCGCCGACATCAGGAACAGTGGCAGTCCGCGCGACCGCCCGGCGGCGTAGGTCGGCCAGTCGAGCACGGCGCCGAGGTCCCGCCAAGCGACCGTTCGCGCCCGCACCGCCTCGACGAAGCCCGCCACCTCCTCCGCGGTCTCGCCGCGGAACCTCAACAGCATCATCAGCGCGCCGACCGCCTCGGGCGCGGCGGTCCCCTCCAGGATCCGGGTCATCGCGTCCGCGGCCTCGGCCAGACTCAGGGAACGGCCGCGCGAGGGGCCACGGCCGACGGCCTGAATGTAGGGGGCAAGGCTCATTCCGCCGCCATCCTGTGAGCCGAGGATTCCAGAAGCGCCCGAAGCTCGGGGCGGCACGAGCCACAGTTGGTGCCGGCGTTCAGCGCCCGGCCGATCCCGTCGACGTCGATCAGGTCCTGCGAGGCAATCGCCGCCAGGATCGTGTTCATCCCGACATCGAAGCAGGAACAGACGATGGCGCCGGGGTCCGGTCTCGTCCCACCGGGCCGGCCCGCCAGCAGGCTGGCGCCATCCTCCCGCGCGTCCAGCGCGCCGACCACATGGGCTCGCGAGACTTCGACCGGTCGGCGATCGGCGAACAGCACCGCCCGCACCCGGCCGTCCGTCGTCAGCGCCACCCGCGCGATGCCCCGTCCCCGGTCGCTCACCGACACGGTCTCGCCGTGCTCCATCGCGAACAGGTCGCGAGCGAACCACTCCCAGTCGTCGGGAGGCTCGCGATCGGCGAGTTCGGCGCGCCATCCGTCGCGGGTCCGCGCCCTGGCCCAGTAGGCGGTCCGTGGGGAAAACTCGGATACCGACGCGACGAAGGCGTACCATCCGGCGGCGAACCGGGTGACGCGGGCGATTGAACCCTTAAGGTCGGGCTGACCGGAGATCGGGTCGGTCACCGGCGCCACCGCGGTTCCGATCCGGCCGGACGGCGCCCATTGCGCGGTCCAGTGCATCGGGACGAAGAGGTCGCCGCGCCGCACCCGCTCGGTCAGCAGCGCGCGCACCACGACCTGCCCCGTGGGGGTCTCGACCGCGACCAGGTCGGCATCCGCGATGCCGGCCGCCGCCGCATCCAGCGGATGGATCTCGACGAAAGGCTCGGCGATGTGCTGGCTCAGCCGGGGGGACCGGGCGGTGCGGGTCATGGTGTGCCAGTGATCGCGCACCCGGCCGGTGTTCAGTCGGAAGGGATAGGTCTCCGCCGCCCCCCCGGTCGTCCCCCCGGTCGCCTGCGTGGCCGCCGCCGATGCCGCCGCCGATGCCGCCGCCGATGCCGCCGGCGGGACGACCGCGATCGCCCGCGCCTTGCGGTCGCCGGTGTGGAACCGGCCGGTGCCGAAGAACCGCGCTGGGCCGGAGACCGGCCACCGGACGGGGGCCATGGCCTCGTAGCCGTCGTCGTCGAGGTGCGTGAGCGCGGCGATGTCGAAATCGGCGCCGAGCGAGACCGCGAGGGCGGAAAGGCCCGCATGCTCGCGGAAGATGTCGGCCGGCCCGGCGTAGTCGAACTGGGCGGCCCAGCCCAGGCGTGCCGCCACGTCGCACAGGATGCGCCAGTCCGGGCGTGCGCCGCCGGGGGTGTCCAGGAAAGTCCGTTGACGGCTGATCCGGCGTTCCGAGTTCGTGACGGTTCCCGACTTCTCCCCCCAGCCAGCGGCGGGAAGGCGGACGTCGGCAAGCTGCGCCGTGTCGGTATCGGCGATCATGTCGGAGACGACGACGAACGGGCAGGTCCGGATCGCCGCCCGCACGGCCTCGCCGTCCGGCATGCTCGCCGCCGGATTGGTCGACAGGATCCACAGCGCCTTGATCCGCCCGTCGGCACAGGCCTCGAAGAGATCCACCGCCTTGAGGCCCGGCCGCTCGGCGATCGTCGGTGCCTTCCAGTACGACCGGACCGCCGCGCGATGCGCCGCGTCGTCCAGGTCGAGATGCGCCGCCAGCATGTTCGCCAGGCCGCCGACCTCGCGTCCGCCCATGGCGTTGGGCTGTCCGGTCACCGAGAACGGCCCCATGCCGGGTCGGCCGATCCGGCCGGTCGCGAGGTGGCAGTTCAGGATCGCGTTGACCTTGTCCGTCCCGCAGACGGACTGGTTGACCCCCTGGCTGTAGACGGTGACGACGCGGTCGGCGGATATCCACATCTCGTAGAACGCCGCGACCGTGTCCCTGGACAAGGCGGCCGCTTCCGCCACGGCGTCCAGCGACGCCTGTTGCGCCGACGCCAGGGCCGCGTCCAGACCGGCGACGTGGGCGTCGACGAAGTCGCGGTCGATCATGCCGAGCGCGTCGATCCGGTGCAGCAGGCCGTTGAACAGCATCACGTCGCTGCCGGGTGCCAGCGGCAGATGCAGGTCGGCCAGGTCGTTGGTGGCCGTGCGGCGCGGGTCGATGTTGACCACCCGCATCCCGGGCCGGGCCGACTTCGCGGCGACCAGCCGCTGATAGAGGACGGGGTGGCACCAGGCGAGGTTCGAGCCGACCAGGACGACGAGATCGGCCAGCTCCAGATCCTCGTAGGTGCCGGGGACCGTGTCCGACCCGAAGGCCCGTTTGTGGCCGGCCACCGAAGACGCCATGCAAAGCCGGGAGTTGGTGTCGATGTTGGCCGAGCCGATGAAGCCCTTCATCAGCTTGTTGGCGACGTAGTAGTCCTCGGTCAGCAGCTGGCCGGAGCCGTAGAAGGCCACGCTGTCGGGACCGTGCTCGGCGATGGCCTGGCCGAACCGCGCCGCGACCAGGCCCAGCGCCTCGTCCCACTCCGCCTCGCGGTCGCCGATCCTGGGGGCGAGCAGCCGGCCCTCCAGGCCGACGGTCTCGCCCAGGGCCGCCCCCTTCGAGCAGAGCCGCCCGAAGTTCGCTGGGTGCTCGGGGTCGCCCGTCACCGACACCCCGCCGGCGGAATCGCGCTCGACAAGAAGTCCGCAGCCGACGCCACAATACGGACAGGTGGTGCGGACCGGATCGGCCATGTCAGGCGGCCTTCACCCGGCGCGCCAAGACGCCGTCGATCAGCATGCGCCGGTCCTCGACGCGCACGCGGAAGGTCTTCACCTGGCCCGCGTCCGCTCCCAGGGCGAGGCCGGTTTCCAGCGAGATCACCCAGTTGTGCAGGGGGCAAGTGACCGACCGTCCGTGGACGATGCCGTCGGACAGCGGTCCGCCTTTGTGCGGACAGCGGTCCTCGAGCGCGAACACCTCGTCGTCGGCGGTGCGAAACACCGCGACGCAGCCGATGGCGGAGCGGATCACCCGGCTGCCGCGCACGGGGACGTCATCCAGCGCCCCGATATCGATCCACTCGGTCATTCCGCTGCCTCCAGAACCAGGTCCGCCAGGGGCCGGAATTGCCGCGCCGGCTCGGCCTGCGCCCGTTCGGCCCAAGGGTCCCGCTGGAACACCTGCTGACTGAAGTCGAAACGCGCGACCAGGGCGGCGCGGCTGTCCAGGTCGTCGACCACCCGTTCCCTCACCCAGTCGAGTCCGACCTTGGCGACCCACTTGTACGGCCGGTCGAGGTACTTGGCGTTCTCGCGGTAGAGCTGGACAAAGGCGCAGATGATTTCGATCGCCTCGTCCTGATCGGCGACCTTCGCCAGCGCCTCTGTCTCCTTGACGTCCATGCCGGCCGCCCCCGCGACGCCGATCTCGAACCCGCTGTCGACGCAGATGACGCCCACGTCCTTGCAGGTCGCCTCGGCGCAGTTTCTCGGACAGCCGGACACCGCCATCTTCACCTTGTGCGGTGTCCAGGAACCCCACATCCGCTTCTCGATGGCGATGCCGAGACCGGTCGAGTCCTGGGTGCCGAAACGGCAGTGGTCGGTTCCGACGCAGGTCTTCACCGTGCGCAGGCCCTTGGCATAAGCGTGGCCGGAGACCAGTCCGGCGGCATTTAGATCGGCCCAGATCGCCGGGAGGTCGTGCTTGCGCACGCCGAGCAGATCGATGCGCTGACCGCCGGTCACCTTGACGGTCGGGACGTCGTAGCGCTCCGCCGCATCGGCGATGGCGCGAAGCTCCGCCGGATTGGTGATGCCGCCCCACATCCGGGGTACGACGGAGAAGGTGCCGTCCTTCTGGATGTTGGCGTGGTTGCGCTCGTTGACGAAACGGCTCTGCGGATCGTCGACATATTCCCCGGGCCATTCCGACAGCAGGTAGTAGTTCAGCGCCGGCCGGCAGACGTGACAGCCGCAGGACGTTTTCCACCCGCATTCCTGCATCACCGCCGGCATCGACTTCAGGTCCCGCGCCTTTATCAGGCGCCGGACATCCTCGTGGGTCAGGTCGGTGCAGCCGCATATCGGGCGCGCGGCCTGCTGTTCGTAGTCGCCGCCCAGGGTGAGTGCGAGCAGCTGCTCGACCAGCCCGGTACAGGTGCCGCAACTCGACGATGCCTTGGTGGTCGCCCGGACCGCGTCCAGGTCGCCGGCACCGCTCGAGATCGCGGTGACGATCTGTCCCTTGCACACGCCGTTGCAGCCGCAGATCTCCGCCTCATCCGGCAATGCTGCAACGGCCGCCATAGGGTCCAGCGGGGACCCTCCCGCATAGGCCGGCCCGAAGATCAGGGTGTCGCGGGTCTGCGAGACATCGCTGCCGTCCTTGAGCTGCCCGAAGAACCAGGCGCCGTCGGTGGTATCGCCATACATGACGACGCCGACGATGCGGTTCCCTTCGAGGACCAGGCGCTTGTAGACGCCGCGCGCGGCGTCACGGAACACGATCTCCTCGCGGTCGTCGCGATCTGCGAAGTCGCCGGCGGAGAACAGGTCGATGCCGGTGACCTTGAGCTTGGTCGACGTCACCGACCCTTCGTAGGCCGCCGCGTCGCCCAGGAGCGACCGGGCGGCGACCTTGGCCATGTCGTACAGCGGCGCCACCAGGCCGTAGCACTGACCGGCGTGCTCGACGCATTCGCCCACCGCCAGAACGTCGGTGTCGGAGGTCACCATGGCGTCGTCGACATGGATGCCGCGCCCGGTGGCGAGGCCGGCCGCCTCCGCAATCGCCTTGTCCGGGCGGATGCCGACGGCCATCACCACGATGTCGGCCGGATACTCGGTGCCGTCGTCGAGGCGCACGGCCTCGACACGCCCGGTGCCGACGATCTCGTGGGTGTTGGCCTTGCAGTGGACGGCGATACCGCGCGCTTCGAGCGCCTTCTGCAGCAGATAGCCCGCCGCCGGGTCGAGCTGGCGCTCCATCAGGGTGGGCATCAGGTGCAGGACGGTCACCTCCATGCCCCGGGCCTTGAGGCCGGCCGCCGCCTCGAGGCCCAGCAAGCCGCCGCCGATCACCACGGCTTTCGCCGCCGGACGCGCCGCCGCGCGCAGCATGGCGTTGACGTCGTCCAGGTCCCGGTAGCTCAGGACACCCTCGAGGTCCCTGCCCGGAACCGGAATGATGAAGGGCTGGGAGCCGGTGGCGATCAGCAGCTTGTCGTAGGGCGTTTCCCCGTTCGCGGTCACGACGACCTTGCGGGAGCGGTCGATTGCCTCGACCTTCTCCCCGAACCTGCACGCGATCTCGTTGGCCGCGTACCAGTCGCCGTCGTGGGTGACGATCTCCTCGTACGTCTTCTCGCCGGACAGGACCGGGGAGAGCATGATGCGGTTGTAGTTGCCCCGCGGCTCGGCGCCGAACAGGGTGATTTCATAGGCGTCGCGGTCCGCCTCCTGCAGGTGCTCCAGCACCCGGCCGGAGGCCATGCCGGCGCCGATGACGACAAGCTTGCGTTTCATGCGGTATCTCCCGCCACGTTGGTGGGGGCCGGCATCGGCTCGGCGCTTTGCTCGAACGTCAGGGGCATGATCCGGTCTCCTCTTCGCTCTGGTCGCTCAGGCGGCCTTGGCGGGCGCACCGCGCTCGTACTCCTCGAGGAAGCTCAGGATCTCCTCGCGGTAGCCGTAGTAGTTTGGGTGCTCGAGCAGGGCCTTGCGGGTCCGGGGCCGCGGCAGGTCGACGTCCAGGATCCTGCCGATCGTCGCCCGCGGGCCGTTGGTCATCATCACCACCCGGTCGGCCAGCAGGATGGCTTCGTCGACGTCGTGGGTGACGCAGACGGCGGTCACCTTGGTGCGCGACCAGACCTCCATCAGCACTTCCTGGAGTTCCCAGCGGGTCAGGCTGTCGAGCATGCCGAACGGCTCGTCGAGCAGAAGGAGCTTGGGGCTGAGGGCGAAGGCGCGGGCGATGCCGACGCGCTGTCGCATGCCGTTCGAAAGGTCGCTGGCCGGCTTGTCCATGGCGTCGGCCAGGCCGACCCGCTCCAGGTAGTACTCGACCACCTCCTCGCGCTCGCCCTGGGTCGCCTTGGGGTAGACCCTGTCGACGCCGATCGCCACGTTCTGCTTGGCGGTCAGCCAAGGAAACAGCGACGGCGCCTGAAACACCACCGCGCGCTCCGGGTCGGCGTCGACCACATGTCGGCCGTCCAGGACGATGCCGCCGCCGGAGATCCCGTTGAGGCCGGCGGTCATGGTCAGGACCGTCGACTTGCCGCAGCCGGAATGGCCGATCAGCGAGACGAACTCGCCTTTCTTCATGGTCAGCTCGAAATCCTCGACCACGGTGAGCGGGCCGTTCGGCGTCGGGTAGACCTTGGAGAGTTGCGAGAACTGCAGGTAGCGATCGTCGGCCACCGATTTGGCCGCCTCGGCATAGGCCTTCGGTGCGCCATGGATCGGGGTGACGTCCGGCAGGATCCGCGTCTCGACCACCTTTGCGGCGATGCCGACATCCATCAGATACTGCGTGACCCTTCCGCGCAGATGCTTGAAGGCAGGGTTGTGGTTCATCGCCGTGCGGTCGCGGGGACGGGCGAGGTTGACCTCGAACGCCTCGCCGAGCGTGCCGTCTGGATTCAACGGGATGATCCGGTCGGCGAGCAGGATGGCCTCGTCGACATCGTTGGTGATCAGCACGACCGTCTTGCGGTCGGCTTCCCAGATCCGCTCGATCTCGTCCTGAAGATTGGCGCGGGTCAGCGCGTCGAGGGCGGAGAGCGGCTCGTCCAGAAGCAGGACCTCCGGGTTCATGGCCAGCGCCCGGGCCACGGCGACGCGCTGGCGCATGCCGCCCGACAGCTCGGCCGGGCGACGGTCACGGGCATGGCCGAGCCCGACCATCTCCACATAGCGGTCGACGGTGGCCGCCCGTTCCTTTCCGGACTTTCCGGCGGAGACGGAGTCGACCGCCAGCGCCACGTTGCCCGTCACCGTCAGCCAGGGCATCAGCGAGTAGGACTGGAACACCAGCCCGCGTTCCGGTCCCGGCCCGGTGATCGGTGCGCCACGGAACAGCGCCTCGCCCCGGTCCGGAAGCTCCAGACCGGCGAGGATGTTCATCAGGGTCGACTTGCCCGTACCCGAGAACCCGAGGATGGCGACGAACTCCCCGGCCTGGACCTCCAGGTCGATGCCGCGCAGCACGTCGTCGCGCTCCACGCCCTCGCCGAACCCCTTGGTGACGTCTTTCAGCGTCAGAATGCTCATGGCGCTCACCGCGTGCTGGAGAAGCTGAAGGCGGACTGGATGGCGTACATCATCCGGTCGAGCAGGAAGCCGATCAGGCCGATGGTGAAGACGGCGACCATGATCCTGGCCAGGCTCTGGGAGGATCCGTTCTGGAACTCGTCCCACACGAACTTCCCGAGACCGGGGTTCTGCGCCAGCATCTCGGCGGCGATCAGCACCATCCAGCCGACGCCGAGCGAGAGGCGCAGGCCGGTGAAGATCAGGGGCAGCGCGGATGGCAGAACCAGCTTGGTGATCTTGGTCCAGGTCGAGAGCTTCAGCACGCGGCCGACATTCACCAGATCCTTATCGATCGACGCGACCCCGTGGGCAGTGTTGATGAGGGTCGGCCAGAGCGAGCAGAGGGTCACGGTGATGGCCGAGGTCAGGAACGATTTCGACATCAGCCCGTCGTTGGTCGTGTAGGCCGCTGACACGATCATCGTGACGATCGGCAGCCAGGCCAGCGGCGAGACCGGCTTGAAGATCTGGATAAGCGGGTTGATCGCCGCGTTCGCCGACCGTGACAGGCCGCACAGGATGCCGACGGGCACGGCGACGGCGGTCGCCAGAAGGAAGCCGAAGAACACGGTCTGGATCGAGGTCCAGATCTGATCGTAGTAGGTCGGAGCCCCGGTGTAGTCGCGCCACTTCACCCGGTCTTCCTTGCCGGCGGCGATCAGCTTGGCATTCCGCTTCTCCTGGCGCTCCATGAAGGCCGCTTCCTTGTCCCGCTCGCGCAGGTAGTCGGCATGCAGGTTCTCGACCTGCTCCCAGACCTCGACGGGGCCGGGAATGGCGCCGAGCGAGGTCTGAACGGTCGGTGCGAGCTGCGCCCAGGCGAACAGGAAGACGACGATCGACAGCACCGGTATTCCGAGCTGGCGCCAGACCTCGCGCATCTGCGTGGCCGGGCTGTCGCCGGCGGCGGCGCGGAGTACCGGGGTCACCCAACCCAGGCCGAAGATATTCAGATAGGCGTCCATCCGGCTGATCCGGGCATGGAGCCGTTCCCGGCGCGCCACGCGCCGTTCGGAGGTCGGGCTGTCGTTGTCGGTGATGGCGGCCATCTCGGACCTCGCGTGTGGAGCGGTTTCGTGTGGGGGTCTCGTGGGGGCGTATCGGGGGCGTATAGGGGGCGTCGCCCGCCGGCTCGGCGCCGGCGGGCGGGTGCCGGGTCAGCCGCTGACGGCGTTGCCGACGACGCGCTCGTCGCCCTTCAGGCCGATCGGGAACTGTTCCAGATAGGCGTTGGGGGTGCGGCCATTGAACGTCACGCCGTCGATGAACTCGCTCTGCGGCGCGCGATAGCCGTCGGTGTCCCAGGGGAAATCGGCCTTCGCCACCAGTCCCTCTTCGACCAGCATCTCGGCCGCCTCGAGATAGATGTCCGGGCGGTAGACCTTTCGCGCCACCTCGTCGTACCAGCTGTCCGGCTTGGCCTCGGCGATCTGGCCCCAGCGGCGCATCTGCGACAGGTACCAGACCGCATCGGAGTAGTAGGGATAGGTCGCGAAGTAGCGGAAGAAGACGTTGAAGTCCGGAACCTCGCGCTTGTCGCCCTTCTCGTACTCGAAGGTGCCGGTCATCGAGTTGGCGATGACGTCGTGGTCCGCGCCCACGTATTCCGAGCGGGCCAGGATCTCGACCGCCTCCGGCCGGTTGGCGTTGTCGTTCTCATCCAGCCACTGGGCGGCACGGATCAGCGCCTTGGTCAGCGCCAGGGTGGTGTTCGGATAGGTCTCGGCGAATTCGGCGGTGATGCCGAAGACCTTCTCCGGGTTGTTCTTCCAGATCTCGTAGTCGGTGATGACCGGCACGCCGATGCCTTTGAACACCGCCTGCTGGTTCCACGGCTCGCCGACGCAGTAGCCGTAGATGGTGCCGGCTTCCAGCGTGGCCGGCATCTGCGGCGGCGGCGTGACCGACAACAGCACGTCGGCGTCGATCTGGCCGGTGACGTTCTGCGGCGAGTAGTAGCCCGGCTTCAGGCCGCCGGCGGCGAGCCAGTAGCGCAGTTCGTAGTTGTGCGTGGAGACCGGGAAGACCATGCCCATGTTGAAGGGCTTGCCGTCGGCCTTGTACTTGTCGACCACCGGCTTGAGCGCCGAGGCCGGGATCGGGTGCACCGGCTTGCCGTCGGCGCCGGCCGGGACGTGCTTCTTCATCTCCTCCCAGACCGCGTTCGACACGGTGATGCCGTTGCCGTTCAGGTCCATGGAGAACGGGGTGATGATGTGCGCCTCGGTGCCGAAGCCGATGGTCGCGGCCAGGGGCTGGCCGGCCAGCATGTGGGCGCCGTCCAACTGGCCGTCGATGACGCGGTCCAGCAGCACCTTCCAGTTCGCCTGGGGCTCCAGGGTGACGAACAGCCCCTCGTCCTCGAAATAGCCCTTCTCGTAGGCCACGGCGAGCGGCGCCATGTCGGTCAGCTTGATGAAGCCGAACTTCAGCTCGTCCTTCTCCACGTCCAGCATCTCGGCCTGGGCCGGTGCCACGATCGAGAGCGCGAGGAGCGCGGCTGCGCAGGAAACAAGTCTCATCGTCTCATTCCTTCTTCCGCCGATCGCGCCGGATTTCCCGAAGCGCGAACGAAAAAAGGCCGCACGAACAGCGCCGTGAGAAACTCACGACTGTTCGAGCAACCTTGCTCAGAACCCGCAGCATTGTGGGAAGCGGCGCCGGACGACGTTGCCCTGCGCTGCAATTACGATGGCAGTATTGCAGCGCAGCATCAAGCGGAAAATCGTCGAACCTTGGCGACAGGCAAACAGATGCGACTCGTCAGACCGACAGGTCCGGGTCGAAAACTTTGTGATCAAAGAAGAAATCCGGCCCCAGCACCATCTGTCCGCGGGACGAACCGACGGCGACGCGCTCCGTCAGGCTCCCCTCGAGCTTCTCCGACGCCGCGGGCAACTCCGCTCCCAGCGGGCCCAGGACGGAGCGGTAGAGGTCGGAGCGGAAACAGCCTCGCGCCACGGCCACGGAATCGGCCCGGTCCATGCCGGTGCGCGCCGACAGGCGGGTCGCGATCCAGGCCGCCTGGCTGCGCCACGGAAAACTGGCGGCGCATTCGAAGAACTCGAGGAACTGCGGGACCTGGCGCTCCGTGCCGTCGGTGCTGACCTCCAGCCGGCCGGTGAGCGCCCGGTCGATGATCTCGGTCGAGACGTCGACATAGCCCGGTCGGCTCAGCAGTTCCGAGGCGATGACGAGATTGTCCGGCACCGCGAGCCAGCGCGCCGCCCGCCAGACCGCCCGCATCAGGGCGCCGGCCAGGTCCGGTCGCTCCTCGCTCCACGCCCGGCGAACGGTCAGGACCTTCTCCGGCGCGAACCGCCAGATCGCGCAGCCCGGCACCACCATCTCGGCGACACCCGCTTCCACCGCGATGCTGCCCCAGGGCTCGCCGACGCAGAACGCGTCGATCTCGCCGGCGGCGACGGCGTCGGCCATGCGCGGCGGTGGCACGGTGCGCACGTCGAGTTCCTTCGGCGCTTCCAGGCCGAGCGCCTGCAGCCAGTAGTACAGCAGCTCCGCATGCATGGAGAACGGGAAGGGCACGCCGATCCGCAGGCGCCTGTCCGCCGCCTGGATCAGCGCAGTTCCCGCCGCCGCCGCATCGAGGAAATCCCGCTCGCCGCCGAGCGCGCGCATCCGCGCGGACAGGTCCCTGGAGACGCCGATCGTGTTGCCGTTCACCGACAGGACCAGCAGGACGTCGAGCGGCACGGACATTCCGCCGAGCCCCATCGACATTGCGATGGGAACGGGGGCCAGCATGTGGGCGGCATCGAGAACGCCGAGCGCGAGCTTGTCCCGGATCGCCGACCAGGTCGGTTCCTTGTGCAGGACGAGATCGAGTCCCTCCTCCTCGGCGAACCCCATCTCGCGCGCCACGACGAGGGCCGCGCAGTCGACCAGCGGGATGAACCCGCAGTTCAGCGTCGCCAGCTTCATTTCAGCAGGTCCGACGCGGTGACCAGGGCCGAGGCGACGTCGGCGACTTTCCGCCCCTGGTCCATCGCCGTCTTGCGCAGCAGCGCGTAGGCTTCCTCCTCCGACACGCCCTTGGCCTTCATCACCAGCCCCTTGGCGCGATCGATCGTCTTGCGCTCGGCGAGTGCGGCCTTGGTCGCCTCCAGTTCGGCCCGCATCCGCGAGATCATGTGGAACCGGGTGATGGCGGCGTCCAGGATCGGCTTGATCCGCTCCTTGCGCAGGCCGTCGACGATGTAGGCGCTTACCCCGGCCTCGATCGCGGCCTTGGTGGTCGTGTCGTCGCTTCGGTCGACGAACATCGCCACCGGCCGCTCCATCGGGCCGGAAGCGAGGGTGAACTCTTCCAGGACGTCGCGGTCGGGATTCTCGAGGTCGATCAGCACGACATCGGGATTCAGGGTGGCGAGCTTGCGGGCGAGTCCGGTCTCGTCGCCGAGAACCGTGACCTCATGGTCCCCCGCTTCGCGCAGGCCGTCGATGATCTGCAGGGCGCGATCCCTGTCACGCTCGACGACGGCGATCTTCAAACCAGTAGCCAATCCGACCCCGCAACCTGAGTGCACCCCGTCATGTTGCGCTGCACAATGTGATTATGCAACCGCGACGGTCGGCGCGGGGGCGCTGTCAGCCGGAGCCGGAGTTCAGTCCGCCGACCCCTCCCGGTCGAGCGGTCCATGCTGGCCGACCGCCGGTACCGGCCCGTAGCGCCGCTCCTGTCCCATGACGACCGGCGCCGGTGCCGGCAGGGCGACGGGCCCGGCCGGCGTGTCGACGGAGATCCGCCGCAGGTGGGGGTGGCCCGACAGCGCCGCCATGTCGTTGACCGAGGCGAAGGCGATGTCGGCCTCGAGCAGGCGCGCCTGCGCGGTGGCGGCGTCCATTCCGGCGAAAGCGGCGGCGACCATGGCGTCGGTCTGGTCCCGGTTGCGCACCCGGATGACGTTGGTGGCGAAGCGCGGATCCTCGGTCAGGCCTTCATCGCCGAGGAACACGGCGCAGAACTTGGCCCACTCCCGTTCGCTCTGGATCGAGATGAGGAGCTGCTTGCCGTCGGCGGTCGTGAACACCCCATAGGGCGCGATCGACGGGTGGGCCAGGCCGATGCGCGTCGGCGGCGTGCCGGCCTCCTGGTGCAGCAGTGGCACGGTCAGCCAGTCGGCCATCACGTCGAACATCGACACCCGGATGTCGGCGCCCTTGCCGGTCGTCGCCCGGGCGACCAGCGCTTCGAGGATGGCGGCATGGGCGGTGGCGCCGGTGGCGATGTCGACGATGGAGATGCTGACCCGCGCCGGTTCGCCCGGACCGCCGGTGATCGACGCCAGGCCGGATTCCGCCTGGATCAGCAGGTCGTAGGCCTTGCGGTCGGCCAGGGGGCCGCTCTCTCCGTAGCCGCTGATCGAGCAGGCGATCAGCCGGGGATTGGTCGCGATCAGGCTCTCGATCCCGAAGCCGAGCCGTTCCATCGCGCCCGGTTTCAGGTTCTGCACCAGGATGTCGGCGTCGGCGATCAGGGCACCCAGCGTCGCCTTGCCGTCGGCCGAGGCAAGGTCGAGTACAAGGGATTCCTTCCCCCGGTTCAGCCAGACGAAATAGCTGCTCTGGCCTGCCGCGGCGGCGTCGTAGCCGCGCGCGAAATCGCCGTCCGGCCGTTCGATCTTGATGACCCGGGCGCCGGCATCGGCGAGCCTCGCCGAGCAGAAGGGAGCGGCCACGGCCTGTTCGACCGCGATCACGGTCAGGCCGGCGAGCGGCAGAGAAACGGACATCAGAAAGACCTCGGTAGATCCAGAACGTGTTCGGCAACATAGCTCAGGATCAGGTTGGTCGAAATCGGCGCGACCTGATACAGCCGGGTTTCGCGGAATTTGCGCTCGACGTCGTACTCGTTGGCGAATCCGAAGCCGCCGTGGAACTGGATGCAGGCGTTCGCTGCTTCCCAGGACGCCTTGGCGGCCAGGTACTTGGCCATGTTCGCCTGGGCGCCGCAGGGCTGTCCGGAATCGTAGAGCCGGCAGGCCTCATAGCGCATCAGGTTGGCCGCCTCGACCTCGATGAAGCTCTCGGCGATCGGGAACTGGACACCCTGGTTCTGGCCGATCGGGCGGCCGAACACGACCCGTTCGCGGGCATAGGCGGCGACCTTGTCGACGAACCAGTATCCGTCGCCGATACACTCGGCGGCGATCAGCGTGCGCTCGGCGTTGAGGCCGGTGAGGATGTACTTGAAGCCCTGGCCCTCCTCGCCGATCAGGTTGTCGGCCGGGATCTCGAGGTCGTCGAAGAACAGCTCGTTGGTCTCGTGGTTGACCATGTTGGCGATCGGCCGCACGGTCATGCCGTTGTCCACCGCCTCGCGGAGGTCGACCAGGAAGATCGACAGGCCCTCCGACTTCTTCCTCACCTGGTCCAGCGGCGTCGTGCGCGCCAGCAGGATCATCAGGTCGGAATGCTGCACCCGGGAGATCCAGACCTTCTGGCCGTTGATGACGTACCGGTCGCCCCGACGCACGGCCGTCGTCTTGATCTTGGTCGTGTCGGTGCCGGTCGTTGGTTCGGTGACCCCCATGGACTGAAGCCGCAGCTCGCCGCTGGCGATCTTCGGCAGGTAGGTCGATTTCTGCCGGTCCGAGCCGTGCCGGACCAGGGTGTTCATGTTGTACATCTGGCCGTGGCAGGCGCCGGAGTTTCCGCCGGCCCGGTTGATCTCCTCCATGATCACCGAGGCTTCGGTCAGGCCGAGGCCGGACCCTCCGTATTCCTCGGGAATCAGGGCCGCCATCCAGCCGCCGGCGGTCAGGGCGTCGACGAATTCTTCCGGGTAGCGACGCTCGGCGTCGACCTGTCGGTGATACTCGGCCGGAAAATCGGCGCACAGCGCGCGCACGGCCTCGCGGATCTCGTCGAACTCCGATCCGATGGTGGTCTGCATCCGTGGTCTCCAGGTGGGGGCGCCGGCGCGTGGTGGCCGGTCAGGTCGGGGCGAAGCCGAGGGCGCTGCGCATCCTGTTCTTGACATGGACCCCGTCGCGCGGCGGCAGGACGCGGGGCGCGTTCTGCGCCGCCACCTTGACGGTCGCCAGCCGGGGGCCGTCGCGGTCGGTCAGCCGGGCGCGGAGCGCGTCGATTCCGTCGAGGTCGCGGATCACGCCGCTCCAGGCGAAGCCCAGGCTGGCGGCGACCCGGTCGATCTCCACCCCGAGGCCGGCATGGCTCGCCTGCATTCCGGTTTCGCCGAAATGGCCGTTGTCGATCACCGCGACGGTCAGGTTGGCGGGCCGGCGCACCGCGATGGTCGCCAGCGACCCCAGGGCCATCATGAGTTCCCCGTCGCCGGTCACCACCAGCACCGGTCGTTCCGGACGCGCGGTCGCCAGGCCGAGACCGACGGTCGCCGCGCTGCCCATGGCGGCCCAGAGGTAATAGTTGTTGTCGTGGTCGCCCGCGGCCATGACGTCGTACGACGCCGAGCCGAGGCCGGAGACCACCAGCAGATCGCCGCGATCGGCCAGCAGCCGCGCGACGGCGGCCCGGCGGTCGAGCGTGCCGTCCGGCGTTACTGCACCCATTGCTTCTCTCCGATCAGGCGTTGGCCGAGCAGCAGCGCGCAGGCCTCGTCGCCGTTGAAGGCCATGGTGGCGGCCCCGTGCAGCAGCGGCGCGACATCCTCCGCGACATCGGCGCGCCAGGTTTTCACCCCCATGAGGCGGAGCGCCGGTTCGGTGGCTTGGCCCATGGGATTCTGCCAGCCGTTGAACTCCGCCCAGTCGCCGCGCATCGTGACCACCGCGAGCAGCGGAAACCGGCCGCAGGCGGTCAGGCCCAGGGTGTTGATGCAGTTGCCGACCCCGCTCGACTGCATCAGCAGTGCGCCGCGTTCGCCACCGAGCCAGGCACCGGCGAGATAGCCGATCCCCTCCTCTTCGGTCGTCAGCACGACGGAGTGGATCGCGTTATCGGCCTCGGCCAGCCGAATCGCCGTCGAGTGACCGGCGTCGGGAACGTAGACGATGTGTCGGATGTCGTGGCGTTTGAGAACGTGGAACACGTCCTCCTGCCAGCCGCCGGCGGACCGGGTCTCGGCCAAGGCCGTACTCATGTCGCTCTCCTGATGGTGAACCGAAGCCGGCGGAGAGGATGACGGGCCCTCAGCGATAAATCGAAGACATGTTCAATAGATCAGATATGCTGAATTGGTATCGAAATCTTCAGCCTCCCTTGGCGTCGGCTTCGAGCATGTGGCCCTGCCAGACCCCACGGCGGACCAGGTCGGCGGCGACGTCGGCGAAAGCGTCGCCGACGAAGCGTGCGGCCGGGCTCACCGGCCGGTCGGCGGCGTAGGCCACGACCAGCTTGCGGGCGGGCGTGGGGTCGACGAGCGGGACCGCCGACAGCACTCCGGCCTCGACCAGGGCGTAGATCGGGGCCAGCGGCAGGACCGTCGACCCGAGGCCGTTGCGTACCAGATCGATCATCACGCCGAAGGAGTCCGCCTCGACATCGGACCGCAGCGCGATCCGCGCCTGCCGGGCGCAGTCGTCCAGAATCCGCCGCAGGCCGTGGCGCGGGCTCGGCAGGACGAGATCCTCTCCGGCCAGACGCGCGAACGGCACGGCGGCACCGGCGCCCGAGCCGTCGGCGCCGGCGGTGACGAAGAGCAGGTTCTCGATCATCGTCGGTACGATCCGCAGCGACCGCGTCGGTTGCGGGTCGTAGGACACGGCCACGTCGAGTTCGCCGCGCTGCAGCCAGTCCAGCAGGTGGCCGCTGAACGCCGAGGAGAAGCGGACCCGCAGCCGAGGGTGGGCATCGCGGATGCGGCGGACCAAGGGGGCGGTGACGACCTCGGCCACTGTCGGGGTGGTGCCCACCGTGACGGTCCCACGGAACGATGTCCGCCCCTCCGACGCGGTGTCGCGCATGGCCTCCAGCTCGGCCAGGATCCGCGACGCGTGGTCGAGGATCTCGCGACCGCTGTCGGTGATGGTCATGCCCCGGCCATGGCGATCGAACAGCCGGACGCCGAGTTCCTCCTCAAGCAGCTTGATCTGGCGGCTGAGGGCGGGTTGAGCGATGTGCAGGCGGTCCGCCGCCTTGCTCAGGCTGCCGAGTTCGGCGACGTGGATCAGGGTCTTGAGCTGGGTGAGTTCCATGCCGGTGTCCGTTCTTCCGCGGCGCCTCTCATATCGAGCTGGGTTATCGCTCTGTCAGTCAATATACCCGATGGATATGTCGGTCGCGCGTTCTGTGCGGGGCCGGTCTGGACGCGGTGACGGACGCCACCATCTATGAGTGGGGCGCCGGTTTCGGCGACCCGCCGCGGCAGGGGCGAAACCCAGGGAGTGAGATGATCAAGAAAATCCTTCTCGTCGCGCCGGAGGATCCGCGCACGTCGAGCCATGTGCGCACCGCGCTGTCCATCGCCCGCCGCAACGGGGCGTCGATCACCGGTTTCGTCGCGGTCGACACCGATCAATTGTCGCAGGTCGGTCCGGCCCCGGCCGGCGCGTTCTCCTATCGCTACTCCCTGGTGCAGAACCGGGTGGCGCGCGGCCTGAGCACGGCCCGGGAAGCCGTCGTACGGCTGCGCGAGATCTGCGCCGACGCCGAGGTACCGTTCATCGCCGAGGAGGAGACCGGCCGTCAGGATGCCCGTCTCTCGGATGCCTGGCGCTTCCAGGATCTGGCGGTGCTGTCGAATCAGGTCTGGGCTCCCGGCGAGCGGGAAGCCGGCGACGCCGAGACCCTGCTGCATTTCGTCGCCATGGGGCTGCGCCCACTACTCGTCGTGCCCCAGGGGTACGAGGGCGAGCCGCGCAAGGCGCTGGTGGCGCTGTCGGGATCGCTGGAGAGCGCCAAGGCACTGAAGCATTTCGTGCAGATGCGCCCGTTCGGCGCGATCCCGCTTCATATCGTTACCGTCGGCGAGCCGAAATCGGCGGAGGCGCCGGAGCGGCTGCTGCGCGACGCGGCCGCTTATGCGGAACTCCACGGGTTCGAGGTGTCCACGGCGATCCTGCCGACCTCGAACACGCGGGTGCAGGCGATCCTCGATCACGGCACCGCGGTCGGGGCCGATGCTTACGTCATCGGCTCCTCCTACCGGCATTTCCTGGTTTTCACGCGGTTCGGAACCCACGCCACGGGGATCCTCGGCCGGTCGCGGTACCCGGTCTTCGTCTCGCACTGACCGGCGCGGGCGCGGGCGCGCGGAGGGAGTCGGGCGGGGCCTTGTCACCCCGCCCGACCCGGTGAGCACGATCAGTCGCTCTTCGTGTGGTTGTGGCCGGTGCCATGGCCGCTGCCGTGGCCGTGTCCGCCTCCATGGCTGCCATGATCGCCGTGTCCGCCCATCGCGCCGACGGGACCGACGGTGACGGTCACCGTCACGTCGCCGGCCTTCTCGAACACCAGGGTGAGGGGGAAGCTCTCGCCTTCCTTCAGCGGCGCCTTCAGGCCCATGAACATCACGTGATCGCCCCCCGGCGCCAGCGTCGCCGCACCGTTGGCGGGCACGTCGATGGCCTCGACCTCGCGCATCCGCATCACCCCGTTCTCGTTCAGGTGGGTATGCAGCTCGGTTCGCTCCGCGACGTCGGACCTGACCGCGATCAGCCGGTCGGCCACGTCGGACGCGTTGCTGACGGTGAGGAAGGCGGCGCCATTGCGGGCGCGTCCGGCGGAGGCGCGGGCGAACGGCGCCTCGACCGTCAGCGTGCCATGGTTGGCCGCATGGCCGGATCCGTGATTGTGGCTGTGTGCGTCATGCTTGGCATCCGCGACCTGCAGCATCGGCGCCGGATGGGCGAGCGCGTGGGGATCCTGGCCGGCGGCGGGGATTTCGACCCAGGCGACCTGCTGGCCGTCCGGGCAGTCCTGCACCGTCGGGAAGGCGACGGACCGGCCGGCCAGGCCGCCGGTGACCCGCGCGCGGAAGACGAACTCGTCGTAGAACGCGTCCGGCAGCTCACCGCCGGACCAGCGGATCCGGCGCACGCCCTCGCTCATCGGCGTGCCGTAGTAGTCGTAGGTCGTCGCGTAGGCCCCGCGCTCGACCTCCAGCGTCCATCCGGCCTTCGGCATCGGCTTGGCGGCGATGACGCCTTCGGGGATGTCGATGGTGACGGCGTTGGTCGGCAGGCCGTCGCAGCCGTGCGGGATGCGCATCACCGCCTTGTAGGTCGTGTTGGCGGCTACCTGTCCCGTCTCCAGGGTGGCATGGGCGAACGCCTGCTGAACCGGCAGGGCGAGACTCAGCAGGGCGAGAGCGGTGACGACAGTCTTGTCTGTCATGGTCGGAAACCTTTCTTCAGATGCCCATCAGGGCGAAGCTCAGGATGGCGGCGAGCGTGAGGAGGCCCTCGCTCACCAGGCGAATGTGGAAATTGCGGTCGAGGTCTCTGGCTCCGGGCGCGGGCAGGCGACTGCCGGCCAGGGCGAAGGACCGGACCCGGATCGTCAGATCGGTCACGGGAGTCTTCTCCTTCACACGGGATCGCGCGGCCCGCCGGCGTCTCTCGGACGCGTCGGCTCGGGCCGCCTCGTGGCGATCAGGCGTGGAAGGCGGGCGGGGCTCGCGGGCTGAGGGAGGGTATCCGCTCGCGCGGGGCCGGCGCGACGCCGACGGGCAGGGTCGGCCGGATCTGTGCCACGACGGCCGGACGTTCGACGTCCGAGACGTCCGTCGGCGGCAGCACGCCGCCATGGGCGAACAGACAGCCGGGGCAGACCGGTCCCGCGCTACCGGGAACCTCGTCGCCGTCTTCGACGTTGGCGGCGAGGCGGACCAGGCCGGCGGGCGAACAGATCTCCTGGGCGAGGGCGGCGAGGCTTTCGCCGGCGGCCGCCCGGTCCTTCAGCGCGGTGCCGCCGGCGATGCCGGTGACGACGCTCAGGCCGAGCTGCAGGAGGATGGCATAGACGCCCAGAACGGCGGCGAGATCGCGCCACCGATATTGCCGCTTCATGATGGGGCGGCGCCGCTCTGTCGGACGTCCGAACATGGCCGGACCCTACTTCATCGCGCGGCGCCGTCCAAGCGCTCAGGCGCGGCCGTCACCGGGGCCGAAAGATCGAGCCCGGCAAGCTCCCAGCCGCGGCGGAAATCGACGATGTGCTTGCGCATCCAGTCCTCCGCGGTTGCCGGGTCGCGGGCCCGGAGCGCGTCGACCACGGCGCGGTGGGCGGTCAGCATCCGGCTGCCGGCGTCGAGGTGCTGGAAGATCCGCTCGAAGGCCGGATAGAACAGCGCGCCCAACGGCTGCCGCGCGAGCTGGATGGCCCGGTTGCCGCTGGCCGCGGCGATGAGGTCGTGAAAGGCGAGATCCAGGGCGGGGATCGCCTCGGCATCGTCGGTCATCGGCGCGGTGGCGGCGAGGTTGGCGTCGAGCGCCGCCAGCTGCGCGTCGCTGGCGTTACGGGCGGCCAGTGCCGCGGTCGCCGGCTCCAGCACCAGCATGGAGCGCCAGAGCTCCTCCACCGTCACCCGGTGCAGCACCATCGCCGCCGTCATCCGGTCGCTCAGGGCCTCGGGCGTCGGCGCGGTGACGAACAGCTTCTTGCCGCCGGGGCGGCGGGCGACCACGCCGGTCTCCTCCAGCGAGCGGATCGCCTCGCGCACGGTCGATCGGTTGACGCTCAGAAGTTCGGCCATGGCCATCTCGGAGGGCAGGGCGCTACCGACGGCGATCTCGCCGCTGACGATCTTCTCGCGGAGCGACCGGGCGGCGATACGGTAGGCCGGCTCGGTCTGGATCGGCTCGAGGGACAGGGGGTTCCCCATCGGGACTCCTTCTTCAGGCACCGGGCTTCAGGCACCGGGCTTCAGGCACCAGGCTTCAGGCACCGGTCGGCGTGCGGATGTCTTGGCTCGGGACAGGTTCGCGCCGGGATTCGTCCCGCAGGGCGCGGCGCAGGACCTTACCGGTATGTCCCTTGGGCAGGTCGGAACGGAATTCGATCCGGCGCGGATACTTATACGGGGCGGTGGCCGTCTTCACGTGGTTCTGGATTTCGGCGACCAGGTCGTCGCTCGGCTCGACCCCGCGCTTCAGCACGATGTAGGCCTTCACCACCTCGCCGCGCTCGGGGTCGGGAGCGCCGACCACCGCGCATTCCAGAACGGCCTCGTGCTCCAGCACCGCGTTCTCGACCTCGGTCGGCCCGATGCGGTAGCCGGCCGAGTTGATCACGTCGTCCGACCGCCCCGCATACCAGAAGTAGCCGTCGGCATCGCAGGCCGCCAGATCGCCGGTCAGGAACCAGCGGCCCTCGGGCCCGTCCACCATGCTCCGCGCCGTGCGCTCCGGCTCGTTCCAGTAGCCGAGCATCATGGTCGGGCACGGCAGGCTGAGGGCGACATGACCCACGTCGCCCGCTGGCAGCCGGTTGCCCGACTCGTCGATCACCGCCAGCGTGCAGCCCGGTGCCGCCCGGCCCATGGAACCGAGCCTGGGTGCCGTGTCGGTGGTGGTGAGCGCGGTCATCAGGGTTTCGGTCTGTCCGTAGGCCTCGGCCACCGGCACACCGGTCAGCGCGGTCCATTTCTCCGCCACCACCGGGTTCATCGCCTCACCCGCGGACACGGTGCGGCGCAGGGCGGAGAGGTCGTGGGCGGCGACGTCCTCCTGGACCACGCGGTAGAGCTCTGTCGCCGGCGCGCAGTAGACGCCGATGTGGTGTCTCGCCAGCAGGCGCAGGCGGTCCGCTGGATCGAACGGCCCGTCGTACTGGAAGCTGGTGGCGCCCTGCGACCAGGGGCCGATAAGCACGCTTGTCCCGGCCTTGGACCAGCCGGTGTCGGCGCCGCACCAGATCCGATCGCCCGGCCGCAGGTCGAGCCAGAGCCGTGCCGCGTGGCGCCAGCCGAAGACGGCGCGGGCGGCATGGACAACGCCCTTGGGATATCCGGTCGATCCGGAGGTGTAGTACATCAGGGCCGGTTCCTCGGCGCCGACCGTGACGGCCTCGACCTCGGGGCCGTCGTCGTAGACCGCGGTCATGTCTCGCCAGCCGGGCCGAGTGCCGACGGCGAAGCGGACGGGCACGGTGTCCAGGCCCGGCTCGATATGTGCCGCGTGCCCGGCCCGGCAGAGCACCGCGACGGCGCCGGAATGCTCCGCCCGATAGGCGATCTCGCGGGCCGTCAGCATCTCGATGCAGGGGATCGGCACCGCGCCGATGCGCATCGCCGCGACCATGGCGATCTGCCACTCGGGAATGCGGGGCATCACGACCAGCACCCGGTCGCCCTTGCGTACGCCGGCCTCGGCCAGGGCGAAACCGACCCGCTTGGACAGTCTCGAGATATCGGAGAAGCGGAACCGCCGCGTGTCGCCGGCGGCGTTCTCCCAGATCAGGGCGAGCGGATCGCCGGCACCGGCCCAGCGGTCGACCACGTCGGCCGCGAAGTTGAAGGTCTGCGGGATTGCCCAGTCGAACGCATCCGGCCGATCCGTCGTCGCTGCGGTCTTCGCCATCGCCATCCTCCTCGGCCGGCCCGCTCTTGTCGCGTCGGGTCCGGCGGTTGCCGTCGTCCGCCTGCCGCTCAGTCCGTCTTGGCCGCGCCCCGCTTCATCGCCTTGCGGGCCAGCGACCAGCGGTGCACCTCCGACGGGCCGTCGTAGATCCGGAAGCCCCGGACCTCCCGGAAGATCCGCTCGACCGGCCTGTCGGCGCTGGTGCCGGATCCGCCGAGGATCTGAACCGCGTTGTCCACGACCCGCCAGATCGCCTCGGAGCACTGGACCTTGGCCATCGAGCTCTCCTCGGTCGCCCGGTCGCCCTGGTCGAGCAGCCAGGACGCCTGCTGCAGCGACAGCCGGGCCGAGCGCATGTCGATCTCGTTGTCGGCCAGCATGAAGCCCACCCCCTCGTGCTTGCCGAGGGTCTGGCCGAAGGCCTGGCGGGTGTTGGCGTAGTCGAGGGCGGTGTCGTGCGCCCGGCGGGCCGACCCGAGCCAGCGCATGCAATGGGTCAGCCGCGCCGGGGCGAGGCGGACCTGGGCATATCGGAAGCCCTCGCCCGGCGCGCCGAGCACGGCGTCGGCGTCGAGGCGCAGATCCTCGAACCGCATGTTCCAGTGGCCGCCGGCGAAGCTGGTGTCGAGGGTGTCCATCTGGCTCTCGAGCACGATCCCTGGCTCATCCATCGGTGCCAGGAACATGGTGGCGCCGCCGTCGTGGGGGCCGCCCTCGATCTTCGCCATGATGATGACGAAGGCCGCCCCCTCGGCCCCGGTGATGAACCACTTCCTGCCGTTGACGACATAGCCGTTGCCGTCGAACCGGGCCGTGGTGGCCAGCATGGAAGGGTCGGCGCCGGCGCCCTCCGGCTCGGTCATGGCGAAGCAGGAGCGCGCGCCGCGGCACAGCGGCTCAAGGTAGCGGGCGCGCTGCTCCGCGCTGGCGACCACGTCGAGCAGGTGGATGTTGCCCTCGTCGGGGGCGCCGCAATGCATGGCCGACGGGCCGAGCAGGGAGTAGCCCGCCTCCTCGAACACCCAGGTCCGCTCCAGGTGCGACAGGCCGAGACCGCCATATTCCTTCGGCGCGTGCGGCGCGAACACGCCGGCGGACCGGGCCTTGGCATTGAGCTCGGCGCGCAGTTCCTCGCTCGGCCCGTGCTCGCCCCAGCGCGCGTCCTTCTCGCAGGGGATCACCGCGTCGGCGATGAAGCTCCGGGTCCGCGCGACCAGGTCTCTGATGTGTCCGGGTGTTGAGAAGTCCATCGGTTTCCGTCCCTTCCTGTGCGGGCCTGTTGTCCGGGCCTTGAGTGCGTGGGCCTCAGTGCGCGAGCGTGTGCGGCTGTATCAGTCCGCCGCGCCGCGCGCGACATCCCACGTATGCGTCATCAGGTCGAAGCCCAGCCGCTCGAAGCGGGCATAGCGGTCGTCCCCGATCGCGCCCGACTTCCAGCGGGCATGGAGCTGCAGGAATATCGCCGACAGCTTGAACAGGCAGAGGACGTAGAGGTCGTCCAGCCCGTCGAGGTTGCGGCCGCTGGCCTTCGCGTAGGCCTCCGCCATGTCCCGGCGCGACGGGAAGCCGGCGCGCGCGGTGGGCATCTGGCCGAGCTCGCGCAGGCAGTCCGGGTCGCCCGGCTCCGACCAGTAGCTGAGCAGGGTAGCGAGGTCGAACAGCGGTTCGCCTCGGGTTGCCATGTCCCAGTCGACGATCCCGACAGGGGTCAGCCGGTCGGGGGCGAGGATCATGTTGTCGAGTTTGAAGTCGCAATGCAGCAGCGAGACCTCGCTGCGGTCCCAGCCGGCGAGCCGCTGCTCCAGCCAGGTCGAGATCTCGGCGGCGAGGGTGGCTTCCGGTCGGCCCTCGGCCAGTTCGGCGCCGCGGGCCGACCAGCGGGCGGCGTTGCGGGCAACGAACCCCTCCGGCCGGCCGAGATCGCCGAGGCCGCAGGCGTCCGCGTCGACCGCGTGCAGGTCGGCGAGCGGCCGGGCCAGCAGGTCGCACAGGGCGCCTGGCAGGTCCTCTCCGGGTGCCAGCACGCTCAGATCGTCGCCGCGCACCGTGCGTCCCTCGCGGTATTCCAGGATCTGGAACGGCGCTCCCAGGACGGCGGGATCCTCGCACAGGGCGAGGCTGTCCGGCGCCAGCGGGAAGGCGGGGGACAGGGCGGACAGCACTCGGTGCTCGCGCGCCATATCGTGGGCGCCCGGCGGCAGCGGCCCGGAGGGCGCGCGGCGCAGGACGGCGGAGCGACCGTCCACCGCGATCCGGTAGTTGAGGTTGGCAAGCCCGCCGGAGAACCGGTCCGCCGCCACGCCGGTGTCGAGGGTCAGGCCCTGGGCGGCCAGGCGGTCGGCCAGCGGGCGTGGGTCGAACGGCCAGTCGGCTGCCGGCCGCGGATCGTTTTTTTGTCCGACAATCATACCGAAACGGTGCGCGGTTCCCAGGGTCGGCGCAAGCCCAAATCCGCGAGACCCGGCGATCAGCCCCGTGTAATCCGCCGGTTCTCGAGATAGAGCACGTCCGCCTTGCCGCTCGTGAAGAAGCGCAGGGCGTCGCCGGCGGTGTCGACGATCGGCTCGCCGGGGCCGTTGAACGAGGTGTTGAGGACGACGGGCGTGCCGGTCTGGCGCCCAAACGCTTCGATGACGTCGCGGAACATGCCGGAACCGGGGGCGACGGTCTGCACCCGCGCGGTGCCGTCGACATGGGTGACCGCCGGCAGGTCCGTGCCGGTGACCCGGTAGTTGAACAGCATGTGCGGCGACTGTTCCGGTCCGCCTGAGAAGTGATCGCGCAGTTTCTCCGACAGGCATGCCGGGGCGAACGGCCGCCACTGCTCGCGTTCCTTGATCCGGTTGACCCGCGGCCAGTTCTCGGACCGCCGAGGATCCGCCAGCAGCGACCGGTGACCCAGCGCCCTCGGACCGCTCTCGGCCCGTCCCTGGAACAGCGCGACGATCCGGTCGGCAGCCAGATCCGCCGCCACCGCGGTTGCCGGGTCCGCCGTCTCCTCGACCGTCAGGCCGCTGCCGATGCGACGTAGTTCGCCGTCGATTTCCTGCGGCGTCGTCCGACGGCCGAGGGGCGCGATGTTGTCGGCGAGCGCGTTGACGACGGTGCGCGGGCGGTCGAACACATGGTGATAGACATAGAGCGCGGCACCGGTCGACAGGCCGCCATCGTCGCATGACGGCGGAATGAACAGGTCGCGGAACCGTGTTCCCTCGACCACCGCACTATTCGTCGGGCAGTTGAGTGCGCAGCCGCCGCTGAGACACAGCACGTCGCCCGCCCGCCCGATCTTGCCCAGCAGCGTGTCCAGCCGGTCGAGCACGTGACGGGTGGTTTCGAGGAAATGCTTCTGGGCGGTGGCGGCGACTGCCTTGCCGAAAGTGCTGAAGCCGTTCTCGGACGTGTCGAAGCCCCGCGCGGTGGCCGCGGCCCAGACGCGATCGAAGTAACCGCCCACCTCGTGCCAGCGCATGTCCTCGCCGTCGGCGCCAAAGAGGTGGGACAGGGACCAGCCGTCGCCGACGAAGGCGGGATCGAACAGTTCCGGCTCGCCATAGGCCGACAGCCCCATCAGCTTGCCGGGGCCGGCCAGCGCGCCGAGGCCGATCAGTTCGGCCGAACGGGCGTAGGTGAGGCCGGCCAGGATCGGCGCGGTCCAGATCGGCCAGAGGCGGTTGCCGTCGCCGAAGAACAGCATTCCCCCCGCGTAGCGGCCGTAGCGTCGTCGGCTGCTGCCGTTGTCGTGGGACAGGACGGGCGCGGAGTCGAATGGCGACTGGTAGAAGGCGGCGGCGGCGTGGCTCAACTGGTGCTTTACGGCGATCGCGGGGTAGGTCCGGCCGTCGAAGCGGACCGACATGGGCTGGACGAATGTCGCGTTCACGCCCGGATGGCCGACGAAGCTGCGCGCCAGATCCGCCGGCGTCCGGTCGATGGTGCCCATTCCGGCGAGGTCGATCCACGGACCCGGCATGAGCGGGGACTCGCAGTTGTACGTCTTGGGGTCGGCATCGCCCTCGGCGCGCTGGTCGGCGGCATAGTCCGCGTCCCGGGCGACGGCGTTGTCGAACAGGCCGCGGTTGAACAGCGTCTCTCCGAACCTTTCGGCGGTCGACCAGTCGTATTCGAAGTCCAGCAGCTCGGTGTCCGTGGAGCCGTAGCCGGCGCTCTGGGTCGTGCACAGGGCGAAGCAGTCGATGTCGTCCGCCTCCAGCGCGCAGATGGCGAGCGCCCGGCGAACCAGCTCCGGATCGATCCGGATGTCGTGACGGACGCGACTGACCCGCTCGCGCTCCAGGTGAAGCAGGATCCGGCCGTCCGCGATGATCGACACTGCGGCGTCGTGCCCGCACTGAAGACCGACAATGACCATGACAGTTCCCGAAACGATTGCGTTGCGCTCGCAAGTCCGAGCAAGGGTCGAGGTGCCGCCGGCGCCGTCGCGACACCGGCCGCAACCTAGCCGGATCGCCGGACGGTCGCCACCTCCGCGCAAAAGGGATTCCGAAAAAGCCCGAACAAGCATAAGGTTTTATCAGAATGCTGCGATGCGAAAGCCCTGCCCATGGCGGAGAACCGGTCATCGGGAGGTGCGGGGCGGCGGCGGGCACGGCCTAGAAGGGGCGGGGTATGACGCTGGACATCATCTGGGTGATCTTCTGCGCGGGCCTCGTCTTTCTCATGCAGCCCGGCTTCGCCTGCCTGGAAAGCGGCCTGGCACGGTCCAAGAACAGCATCAACGTCGCCACCAAGAACGTGGCGGATTTCGTGGTGTGCACCGTCGTCTACATGATCGTCGGGTTCGGCCTGATGTTCGGCGAGAGCCGCTATGGCCTGTTCGGGTGGAGCTTCCTGTTCTTCAACGAGCCGGAGCCCGGGCTGGTCGCGTTCTTCATGTTCCAGCTCATGTTCTGCGGCACGGCGGCGACGATCATCTCCGGCGCGGTGGCCGAGCGGATGCCGTTCAAGGCGTATCTGCTGGTATCGGTCCTGGTGGCCCTGCTGATCTATCCGGTCTTCGGACACTGGGCCTGGGCGGGCGTCATCGCCGACGGGCGCGGCTGGCTGTCGCAGATGGGGTTCGTCGATTTCGCCGGCGGGACGGTTGTGCATTCGGTCGCCGGCTGGATCAGCCTGGCCGCCGTCGTCATCATCGGTCCGCGCATCGGCCGCGACGGCGCCAGCCGGATCGCCTTCCGCAGCCACAGCCTGCCGATGGCCACGCTCGGCATGTTCCTGATCTGGTTCGGCTGGATCGGCTTCAACGGCGGCAGCCTCCTGACCGCGGACGAGCGGGTGCCGCTCATCATCCTGAATACCATGATCGCCGGGTCCATGGGCGGACTTGGAGCGATCGTCGTCGGGTACTGGTGGTACCGCCGGGTCGCCGTCGTCGACCTGATCAGCGGCTGCCTCGCCGGACTCGTCGCGATCACCCCCACGGCCCATTGCGTCACCCTGATCGACGCGGCGGTGCTCAGCGCCATCGGCGGGGTCCTGTGCCTCGTGGCCTGCCGGGCGATGGAGCGGCTGGGGATCGACGATGCCGTCAACGCCGTCCCGGTCCACGCCGTCAGCGGCGTCTGGGGCACGCTCTGCGTGGCCCTGTTCGGCGACCTGGAACTGCTCGGCACCGGGCTCGGCCGCATGGAGCAGCTCGGCGTCCAGTGCATCGGCGTCGTCGCCGCCTTCGTCTGGGCGTTCGGCCTCGGATACGTGTTGCTGCGTCTCGCCGACCGGTTCGTCCATCTGCGGGTGCCCGAAGCCTGGGAGCGCGTCGGCCTGAACGTCTCCGAGCACGGCGAGTCGACCGACCAGCTCGACCTGCTGCGGCGCATGGAGCATCAGCGGCGCACCGGCGAGTTCAACCGGCCGATCTCCGTCGAGGGCGATTCCGAGGTGGGCGACATCGCGCGGCAGTACAACCTGGTCCTCGACCGGTTGTCGGCGGCGAAGGCCGAGGCGGAAGCGGCCAACGCCACCAAGTCCCGGTTTCTGGCCTCGATGAGCCATGAGCTGCGCACGCCGCTGAACGCCATCATCGGCTTCTCCGAAATGATGACGAAGAAGTACTTCGGCGATCTCGGCGCGGAGAAGTACGAGGACTACGCCAACGAGATTCACCGCAGCAGCACCCATCTGCTGGACCTCGTGAACGAGATCCTGAACATCTCGACCATCGAGTCCGGGGGGTACACCCTCAGCACGACGTTGGTCGACCTGAAGTCGATCGCCCGCGAGAGCGCCCGGGTGGCCAGCCAGTCGGCGCGCGAGAAGAGCCTGAAGCTGATCGTGATCGGCGACAGCGACACGCCGGGTCTGGAAGCTGACCCGAGGGCGATGCGCCAGATCATCCTGAACCTGGTGTCGAACGCGATCAAACACACGCCCAGCGGCGGGACCATCACCGTGGAGGTCAGCTTCACGGAGACCCACCACAGCCTCACCGTCCGGGATACCGGCGAGGGGATCGCGCCGGACTGGCTGCCGCGGCTGACGGACGCCTTCGCCACGTCGGAGGCCAACCCCTACCTGGCGGAGGGTGGCGTCGGTCTCGGCCTGTCGATCGTCAAGATGCTGGTCGAACTGCACGGCGGAGCGATGGAGATCGCCAGCGAGCTCGGCGCGGGGACCGAGGTGCGGATCACCCTGCCGAACCGGCAGACCGAAGGGCCTGCCGGCGCCTGAGGCCAGCGGACCTACCGGCCGGCGGCATAGCCCTGCATGCCGCGGGCGTTGGCGGCGGCCTTGAGCACGTCGCCGTCCTTCGCCGCCGCGGTCAGCCGCCCCTCGCTCCAGTCGCCGCCGACCTGCACCTTGTGGCCCTGGGCCTTCAGGGAGTCGATGGTGGCGGTACCGAACCGGGCCTCCAGCGCGAGCTTGCCCGGGGACCGGGGGCGCGGCCAGAACGAGCCCGGAAAATGCTCGGAGTGGAAGGCGGGGGTGTCGATCGCCTCCTGAAGGTTCATGCCGTGCTCGACATGGTGCAGGAACAGCAGCAGCGACCACTGGTCCTGCTGGTCGCCGCCCGGCGTGCCCCAGACCATGTACGGTTCGCCGTCGCGCATCGCGAGCGATGGCGACAGGGTCGTCCGCGGCCGCTTTCCGGGCTGCAGCGACGTCGCGGCGCCCTCGTCGAGCCAGAACATCTGGCCACGCACGCTCATGCAGAAGCCGAGCTCCGGGACCACCGGGGCGCTCTGCAGCCAGCCGCCGGACGGGGTGCAGGAGATCATGTTGCCGTCGCGGTCAATCACATCGATATGCACCGTGTCCCCGCGCGCCTCGCCCAGCGGCGTGACCGTCGGTTCGCCGAGGCTCCAGTAGTGGCCGATCTCGCCCGGGTCACCGTCGGCCGCCAGAGCAGCCGCGATGTTCGGATTCCGCCCCAGCGGGCTTCCCGGTCGCAGGTCGAGCGACGCCTCGGCGCCGATCAGCGCCCGGCGCTCGTCGGCATAAGCCTTGGAGAGCAGCGTGTCGGCCGGGACGTCGGTGAAGTCCGGGTCGCCGTACCAGGCCTCGCGGTCGGCGAAGGCGAGTTTGGCGGCTTCCACCACGGTATGGACGAATTCCGGGCTGGTCGCGTCCATGTCGGACAGGCCCATGCCACGCAGCAGGGCGAGCTGCTGCAGCAGCACCGGGCCCTGGCTCCAGAACCCGCACTTGCACACGGTGTAGCGGCCGTAGTCGAGGGTGACGGGGTCCTCGTAGCGGGCGCTCCAGCTCGCCAGGTCGTCGCCCGTCATCAGTCCGCTATGGGCGCGGCCTGAGGAGTCCAGCAGGGTCTCGTTCCGGTAGAACCGGTCGATCGCGTCGGCGACCCAGCCCTTGTACCAGATGTCGCGCGCCGCCTCGATCTGACGGAGCCGGTCGCCGGAGGCGGCCTCGGCCTCGTCGAGGATACGGCGGTAGGTGGCGGCAAGCGTGTGGTTGGTCATCCAGTCGCCGACGACGGGCGGATTGCCGCCCTTCAGATACACCTCGGCGGAGGTCGGCCAGTGGTCGCGGAACAGCGGGGCGACGCGGCGGGCGAACTCGGCGATCTTCGGCAGCACCGGCACGCCGGCCTCGGCGTAGTCGATGGCGTAGGACAGCACCTCGCGCAGGCTCATGGTGCCGTAGTCGGCCAGCAGCCTGAGCCAGCCGTCGAAGGCGCCCGGCACCACCGCCGGCAGCAGGCCGGAACCCGGGATCAGGTCGAGGCCGAGCTTCTGGAAGGCGCCGATCGTCGCCCCCGCCGGGGCGGAGCCCTGGGCGCAGAGGACCCGCGGCCTGCCGTCCTTGTTGGCGAAGAACACCGCCGGCAGCTCGCCACCGGGTCCGTTCAGATGCGGCTCGGCGACCTGCAGCACGAAGCCGGAGGCGATCGCCGCGTCGAAGGCGTTGCCGCCCTTCTCCAGCACCGCCATCCCAGCCGCCGAGGCGAGCCAGTGGGTGGTGGTGACCATGCCGAACTTGCCCTGAAGTTCAGGGCGGGTGGTGAAGGCGAGCTTTGCCATGGGGGCTCCGGGGTCAGTCGGCGCTGGCGCGGGCCGCGCGGCCCTGCCACCAGTTCCAGGCGGCGAGCACGGCAATGATCGCCAGCGATGCCAGTTCGATCTGGACGTTCCAGTACAGGAGACCGAGGGCGGCGACCGCCAGGACGATCCGCTCGACCACCGAGATTCGCGAGAAGATCCGGCCCTCAAGGGCGCAGTTCAGCGCCCCGGTGGCGACGATCGCCTGGGCGACGGCGAGCATCTGAGCGCCGAACCCGCCATCGAGACCGAGGATCTGCGGCTCGAACAGGAACAGGAACGGCATCAGGAAGCCCGGCAGGGCCAAGCGTACCGCGTTGAACGACGTGCCCCAGAAGTTCGCCCTGGCGATGTTGGCGCCGACCAGGGCGGCGACCGCCACCGGCGGCGTCACCGCCGACAGGTTGGCGAAGTAGAACACGAACATGTGGGCGGCGAGCAGCGGAACCCCGGTCTCCACCAGCGCCGGCGCGCCGAACAGGGCGACGATGAAATACGAGGCGGAGGTCGGCAGGCCGAGGCCGAACACCAGGCAGGAGACGGCGACGACGATCGACAGGGTGAAGAGCGAGCCGTCCGACAGGTCGAGCATGAAGAACGACAGCTTCTGCGCGAAGCCGGTGACGGTCAGCAGTTCGATCAGCACGCCGATGACGGCGATCACCGTGGCGACGGCGGCGCCGGACCGCGTGCCTTCGACGAGGCCGTTGACCACCCGGGCGATGGCCTCGCGGAACGAGTCGAGGGAGAAGCGGCCCCGGGTCACGGTGACCGCCATGTCGAGGCCGAGCAGGAGCAGTACCGAGATCAGCGCCGAGTTGCCCGCCGGAATGCCGCTGACCAGCAGCCAGATCAGCACGGCGATGGAGACCGCCAGATGCCATTGCCCCCTAGCGACCTGGCCGAGACTCGGCCCGCCTTCGAGCACGTCCGACTCGCGGGCGTCGAGATCCAGGTTCACGGCGCGGAGCTGCACCGAGAACATCAGATAGGCGTAGTAGATCAGCGCCGGCGCCAGGGCCGCGAGCATGATCGAATTGTAGGGCAGGCCGGTCATTCCGACGATCAGGAAGGCGGCGAGGCCCATAACCGGGGGCATGAGCTGGCCGCCGGTCGAGGAGACGGCCTCGACGGCGCCGGCGAACTCGCCCCGGAAGCCGTAGCGCTTCATCAGCGGGATCGTCAGCGCGCCGGTGGAGGCGACGTTGGCGACGGTGGATCCCGAGACCGTACCCATCAGTCCGCTGGACACGACGGCCACCAGCGCCGGCCCGGCCCGGGACCTGCGGCCGATGGTGAAGCCGATCTGGACGATGAAGTCGATGGCGCCCGTCGCCTTCAGCGCGCCGCCGAACAGCATGAACATGAAGATCGTGCCGGCGGACAGGCTGGTCAGGCCGCCGAGGAGGCCCTGGAAATACGGGATCGAGGTGTAGCCGAGCAGCCGCTGCGGGGCGATGCCGCCGTGGAAGAAGATCTCACCGGGCAGCAGATAGCCGTAGAGCCCGTAGGCGATGCCGATCAGCGCCATGGCGGGAATGGTCCAGCCCCATTGGAAGCCGGAGAGGATCAGCGCGGCCAGCAGCAGCAGGACCCCCACCGCCATGTCGGCGGCATTCGGCAGGAAGCTACGGACCTGGGTGAGCGCCTGATACTCGACATGGATATAGGCCATGAGGCCGATGGCGAGGGCCGCCAGCACCCAGAACGCCAGGCGTCGCAGCTTCTGCTCGGCACCGCTCTGCTCGATCAGGGCAAGGAAGCCGATGACGATGGCGAAGCCGAGGTGGAAGTTCCGGAACTGGCCGGACGGCAGCGAGAACGTCGCCAGCTGCATCATGTGGATGCCGAGCATGATGAGCGCGGCCACGAGCAGGAGACCCGTGGCCGTGCGCGACCGTGTATCGGCGGCGCCGGCGATTTCCTCGAACCGCCGGCGCGTCTGGTCAGATTGTGTCAAAGCGTCCCCGTCGGGTCCGGTGTCAGCCGTGGATCTTGTACTGGTCGTCCCAGACGCCGATTTCCTTGAAGTACTTCGCCGCACCGGCATTGACCGGATAGGCCGGCATCAGGAACTCCATCGCGAACTCGGGGTTGATGTCCTTGAGCTTCACGCCGCCGCGCTTGCGCACGTACTCGGCGTTCTCGTAGATCGCCTTGGTGACGGTGTAGCCGACCTCCTCGGAGATATCCGGGCTGGCGGCCAGAACGCCGCCGAAGGACACCATGCGCGTCGGCTCCTTGAGGCTGGCCCAGGTGTCCGGCGAGACCATGGCGCTCTTCACGCCCGGGTTCATCTCCGCCGCCTTCGCCACCAGCTCCTCGCTGATCGGCAGGATCTTCAGCTCGTGGGTCGTCTCAAGGCGCTGCATGACGCCCGACGGATTGCCGGCGGTGAGCAGCGACGGAATGCAGTCCACCGCGCCGGAGGCGAGGGCGTCGTAGCTCTCGCTCCAGGAGCCGTAGGTCCACTCGACCTTGTCCTTGATCCCGGCGGCCTCGAACAGGGTGGTCCACAGGCCGGTGGTGGCGCCGCCGGCGGTCGCCGGCATCACCCGCTTGCCCACCAGGTCCTCGATTGTCTCGATGCCGGAATCGGCCCGCACCATCGGCGTGCACTGCCAGACGGTGTAGGAGAACATCTGCACCGCGTTGACCGGCTTGCCTTCGTAGCGGCCGAGGCCGTTGATCGCCGGGTGCCAGTCGGTGGTGGTGGACTGCCCGAAATCGAGGATACCCTCGCCGATCAGGGCCATGTTCTCGGCGCCGCCCGCCGTCGACAGGGAGGCGTGCCGGCCGTCGGAGAACTTGGAGGCCGCGGCCGAGAGAACGGTGATGATCTGGTAGCCGGTCGAGCCGAGGCTGGACGAGCCCCACTGGTAGATCTTCGCCGCCTGGGCGCCACCGCCCAGGAGCGGCGTCATCGCGGCCGCGCCGGCGGCGCCGCCGATCCCCTGGAGAAGCGAACGTCTGGTCAGAACAGCCATAGAAACCCCCTGCTGCTGAGTGTGAGCGATCCGCCGTCCTCTGGCGGCCTTAGCGCGGAGGGTAGTTGTCGACCGGAGGGTGGGCAACCCAGAGAAAGCCTCACCGTATACAACGGCTGCGATTGCCCGGCGGACCGATGCGCGGCGACGGCTCGGATCGGCCTTCAGTAGGCCCAGAGCGCCGCGACGCTCTCGTCGGCGGCGGCAACCCGTTCGACCGGGTCGCGCTGCCGCAGCGCCGCGACCGGCACCGTGTCCTCGTCGCTGTCGTCGAGGGCCGGTTGATAGAAGCCGGTGAACCTGCGGCGCGCCGCCAGCCAGGCGTTGAGCTCGCGGGCGTCGGCCACGGCGACGGCGTCGAATCCGCTGCGTTGCAGGAACAGGTAAAGATCGCGGATGACGTGGCCGGTGGCCCGGATCTCGCCGGGGAAGCCGTGCCGTTCGCGCAGCAGCCGGGCCTGGGAGAAGGCGCGGCCGTCGTTGAACTTCGGGAACGCGAGGGCGACCAGATCGAGATCGCCCAAGGCGTCGACGATGTCGTCGACCGCCTCGTCCGGCGCCAGGGCGATGCCGATCCGCTCGAACCGGGCGGCCGCCGCCCGGCCCAGCTCCCGCCATTCCGCGAGGCTGAGCAGGACGTGCTCCCAGGTGTCGAGTTCGGTCAGGTCACGGCCGCCGAGCGGTCGCCAGGAATCCTCGATCACGCAGTCACGCTTGACGATCGGCATGGAGAGCCTCCTTGAAAGGGGTCAGGCCGAGGCGCCGGACGGCGTCGACGAAGGTTTCGCCGGTCTGGCGGATCTCGCGGTAGGTCTCGATGATGCGCTCGACGGTCTCGACAACCCTGTCGAAGGCGACCGCCGGGCCGACGATCGAGCCGACAGCGGCGTCGTCGCCGGCCGACCCGCCGAGGGTGATCTGGTAGAACTCCTCGCCCTTCTTATCGACGCCGAGGATGCCGATGTTGCCGACATGATGGTGGCCGCAGGCGTTGATGCAGCCCGAGATGTTCAGGGTCAGCGGTCCGAGTTCGCCGGCCAGGTCGCTGTCGGCGAAGCGCCGGCTGAGAGCCTGGGCGACGGGAATGGCGCGGGCGTTGGCGAGGTTGCAGTAGTCCAGCCCCGGGCACGAGATGATGTCGGTGATCAGTCCGATATTGGCGTCGGCCAGTCCGATCTCGCAGAGCGCCTCCCACAGGGCGAAGAGATCGGCCTCGCGCACATGCGGCAGGACCAGGTTCTGCTCATGGGCGATCCGGATGTCGCCGAGGGAGTAACGGTCGGCGAGGTCGGCGACGGCGTCCATCTGCTCGGCCGTGGCGTCGCCCGGGATGCCGCCGGCCGGCTTGAGCGAGATCGTCGTCACCGCGTAGCCCGGGACCTTGTGCGGGAACAGGTTGGTTCGGCACCAGCGGGCGAAGGCCCGGTGCTCGAGCTTGGCGGCGATGTGTGCCGGGTCGGGCGCGGCCGGGGTCAGCGCCGGAGGCGCGAAGTAGGACTCGATCCGCCGGATCTCCGCGTCGGTCAGGGTCAGCGCGCCGTCGCGGATCCGCTCCCACTCCTCCTCGACCGCACGGGTGAACGCCTCGACACCGGTCTGCGCGAGCAGGATCTTGATCCGCGCCTTGTACAGGTTGTCCCGGCGCCCCAGCAGATTGTAGGTCCGCAGCACCGCCTCGAGATAGGAGAGCAGATGCTCCTTCGGCAGGAACGCGCGGATCGTCTCGCCGACCAGCGGGGTGCGCCCCTGGCCGCCGCCGACGATCACCTCGAACCCGACAGCCCCGTCGGCATTGCGCCGCATCCGCAGGCCGATGTCGTGGAACTTGACCGCCGCCCGGTCGGTCTCCGCGCCGGTGACCGCGATCTTGAATTTGCGGGGCAGGAACGAGAACTCCGGATGCAGGGTCGACCACTGGCGGATGATCTCGGCCCAGACGCGGGAATCCTCGATTTCATCCGCGGCGGCCCCAGCGAACTGGTCGGCGGTGACGTTGCGGATGCAGTTGCCGGACGTCTGGATGGCGTGCATCTCGACCGACGCCAGCGCGTCGAGGATGTCGGGGACGTCCTCCAGCTTCGGCCAGTTGTACTGGATGTTCTGGCGGGTGGTGAAATGGCCGTAGCCGCGGTCCCAGCGCCGGGCGATCTCCGCCAGCATGCGCATCTGCGTCGACGACAGCGTGCCGTAGGGAATGGCGACGCGCAGCATGTAGGCGTGGAGCTGCAGATACAGGCCGTTCATCAGCCTGAGCGGCTTGAACTCTTCCTCGGTCAGCTCGCCGGCGAGGCGGCGCGCGACCTGCTCGCGGAACTCGGCGGACCGGGCGCGCACGAAGGCGTGGTCGAAACTGCTGTACTGGTACATGTCTCAGGCCGCCCTGTCTGACGGGATCGGGGAGGGGGGTGTCAGGTCGGTGCCGGCCGTCGGGCCGGCGGCGCGGATGCGTTCGCGCTGACCCAGCGGCCGCGGGCGGCCGTCGGACTCGATCGCGACCGCGAACAGATAAGGGCCGACGACGATCCGGTCGCGTACCGCCGCCGCGGCCGTGGCCTCGAAACCGGCGACCTCCAGCGGCTCGGCGCTCGGATGGGCGTCGCCGATCCGTTCGGACCAGGTGTGGGACAGGGTGAGATAGACCACTGCGCCGTCGGACAGGCGGTTGGCGGTCATCACGTGCGGTGCGGAACGTCTGGTCATCGTGCTCTCCTCGATCAGACGGCAAGCCGGTGGGGTGACGCCTCGATCGGTCGGATCGTGACCGATGCTGCCGGTGTCAGCGGCAGCGCGCGCGTGGCGGCGGTCACGTCTCCGATCACCAGCAGGGCCGGGCCGGTCACGGAGTGGCCGCGGACGAGCGGCCCGAGGTCGGCGAGCGTGCCGCGCAGGACGCGCTGATCCGGATGGGTGGCGCGCTCGATGACGGCGACGGGGGTCGAGGGCGACCGGCCGGCGGCGATGGTCCGTTCGGCGATACCGTCGGCGACCGAGACGCCCATGTACACGACTAGGGTATTGCGCTGCTCGGCCAGCAGCGCCGGCGCGACGTCGAGCGCCCCGTCCTTTCCGTGGCCGGTGACGAAGGTGACCGAGGACGCGAGGCGGCGGTCGGTCAGGGGAATGGCGCTGGACGCCGCCGCGCCCAGGGCGGCGGTGACTCCCGGGACGATCTCGACGTCGATGTGATGGGCACGCAGGTGGTCCAGTTCCTCGCCGCCGCGCCCGAACACGAAGGGATCGCCACCCTTCAGGCGGACGACACGGCGGCCGGCCCGTGCCTGGTCGAGCAGGATGGCGTTGATCTCGTCCTGGGTCGCCCTGCGTCGGCCCTTGCGTTTGCCGACGTCGATCCGATCGGCGTCGCGGCGCACGCAGTCGAGGATACCGTCGCCCAGCAGCGAATCATGGACCACGACATCGGCGTCCTGCATCAGCCGCAGGGCTCGCACGGTCAGCAGGTCCGGGTCGCCCGGCCCGGCGCCGATCAGCGCCACCGACCCGGTGGTCGGCGGCGACCGATCGTCGTTGATCGCGCGGAGCATCGCCTCGGCGGCGCCCGCCTCGTCGCCGGCCAGCACACGGCGGGCGACGGGGCCGTCGAACACGCTCTCCCAGAACCGTCGCCGGCGGTCGCCGTTATCATGCGCGGCGGCGACAGCGCCGCGGAACCGGCCGGCGAAATCGGCGAGACGTCCGAGACGCGAGGGCAGCATCGCCTCGATCCGCTCACGCAGGCGCCGTACCAGAACCGGCGCCGCCCCGGCACTGCCGATGGCGACGAGCAGTGGATCGCGGTCAACGATCCCGGGAACGATCACCGTCGACTGGGCCGGACGGTCGATCACGTTGACCGGAATGCCGGTCCGGCGGGCCGCGTCGAGCACGGGGTCCACAGGCTGGGTGCCGTCGTCGGAGACGACAACCAGGGCGGCACCGTCGAGGTCGCGCGGCTCGAACGTCCGGGCCTGGAGGTCCAGGACGCCCTGGGTGGCGGCCGTGCGGATTTCCTCGACGGCTTCCGGGGCGATGACGAGCGGTCGGGCCTTGGCCTTCAGCAGCAGCCGGATCTTGCGGGCGGCCTCGTCGCCGCCGCCGATCACGACGCAGCGCCGTCCGTCCAGTTTCGCGAAGAGGGGAAAATATCTCACGGGCGATCTCCACTCGGTCCGGTCTCGGGCCCACGGGCTATCCCCGTGGCGCTTTAGCGCTTCGTGACGCGGTCGCAAGCTGCCCTTCAAATCACCGCGGCCCCGTCCCGGGGGCTGGGGCACGAATGCCCCGTCGACCAAAGGGTATTAAGATCGTTCCCGAATGCCTAGATGGAGGTCGTCAGAAAGAACGGGACGGTCCGAATGAGTCCTGATAGGAACAGAACCGTTCCCAAACATGCTGGAGCATGGAATGGATGATACAGACCGTCGGATCCTCCGGATCCTGCAGAAGGACTGCAGCGCGCCGGTATCGGAGGTGGCGCGCCAGGTCGGGCTGTCGGCCTCGCCCTGCTGGAAGCGGATCAACCGGCTGCAGGAGAGCGGCGTCATCCGCGAGCAGGTGGCGGTGCTGGAACCGGAGGCGCTGGGCTACGGGCTGACCGTGTTCATGTCGATCCGTACCGGTGAGCATTCCGGCGAGTGGCTTCGCGGATTCGCCGAATTCGTCAGCGCCATGCCGGAGGTCCAGGAGTTCCACCGCATGGCCGGCGAGATCGACTACATGCTCAAGGTCGTGGTCGCCGACATGAAAGCGTTCGACGCGTTCTACAAGCGTCTGGTCGACACCACGCCGCTGGCCGAGGTGACCTCGCGGTTCTCCATGGAGACGATCAAGCAGACGACCGAACTGCCGGTCTGAACCGTTCAGCAGGCGCCCACGGCTTCGTCGTCGACCGCCGGCTGCTTGTCGTGTGCGGGCAGCCAGATCGACGCGACGGTGCCGCCCTTTGCGCCGCCCTCGATCGTGAGGCTCCCGTTCTGCTGTTCGATCAGGGACTTGGTGATCGCCAGCCCGAGTCCGGATCCGCCCGGGCCGTCAGACGTCAGAGGGTCGTCGCGACGCAGGAACGGTTCGCCGATCCGCTTGAGCACGGCGTCGGGGACCCCGTCTCCCTGATCCTCGATGGCGAAACGCACGCCGTCGTCGATCCGGACCGTCCGAACCGCGACCCGGCTCCCCGACGGCGAGAACTTCGCCGCGTTCGAGAGCAGGTTGAGCAGGCACTGAAGCGTCAGTCGGCGGTCGCAGAGCACCACGTCCGCGTTGTTCATCTCGGTCACGACCTCGATGTTTCTGCGCGAGAAGGCCGGTCCGGTCGTCGTCAGGGCTTCCTTGACCAGGGTCTCCGAGGGTACCGGCATGATGTCGATCTCGGCTTTGCCCGCCTGAATCTTCGACAGGTCGAGGATATCGTCGATCAGTTCCAGCAGGTGTTCGCCGCTCAGCTTGATATCGGAGACGTACTCCTGGGTCCGCTCCGGTCCCAGGCGCTCGATGCCCAGGGTCGTCAGCAACTCCGAAAAGCCGATGATCGCGTTGAGCGGCGTGCGCAGCTCGTGACTCATGTGCGCGAGGAACTGATCCTTGGCTTCGCTGTTGCGGTGGGCCTCCTCAAGAAGAAGCCGCAGTTGGTGGGAGAGGCGGACGAGTTCGTCCTTGGTCTTGACCGTGTCGGACATGTCGTGGGCGGTGGCCGTGACCATCGGTTTGCCGCCGACCAGATACCGGGCGAGCATGACCTGGGCCGGGAATGTCGTGCCGTCCTTGCGCTGCGCCTGCACGATCCGCAGGAAGGACATGGGGCCGGGGCTGGAATCCGGATCCTCGATGTAGTTCCGCGCCAGCTCGCCGTGGGAGCGGCGGGCGAAGTCCGGAACGAGGTTCTGGATGGACTTGCCGATGATCTCGTCCTTCTCCCATCCGAACAGCCGCACGGCCGCCTGGTTGAAGCTGGCGATCTTCTGATCCGCATCGACGGTGAGGATGGCGTCCGGTGCGGCGGAGAGGATCGCCTCGACCTCATCGCGATCCTGGGCGATGACCTGCCGCGCCGTAACCTGTTCGGTGACGTCTTCCTGGATGCCGACGAAGTGGGTGATGCGGTCTTCACCGTCGCGGATCGGCGACAGGTTGAGCGTGAGCCAGAATGTCTCTCCGTTCTTGCGCCTGTTCCGCAGCGTCACGGTGCAGGGCTCACCGAGTCTGAGGGAGCGGCGGACGGTCTGGAGCTCGGGCTGATCCGGCAGGCCGCGGTTCAGGAGCCGACAGTTCGTGCCGAGGATTTCCTCCGGGGCGTAGCCCGTGATCTCGGTGAAGGCCTTGTTGACGTATACGACCGGATGGTCGTCCCGCGCTTCGGCGATGAGAACGCCGCAGACGGCGGAGTCCAACGCGGTACTGTTCAGTCGGATCTGGCCAAGCAGGTCCTCTTCGCGCGTCACGTCGATGTTCACGCCGATCATGTGGCGCGGCGCCCCGGTCTCGGCGTCCCGCACGAAGTCGCCATGGCCGACGATGTGCCGGACCTGTCCGTCCGGGGTCCGGATCCGGAACCGGCTCTCGAACGGGGTCCCGCTCGCCTTCGCCGCGTTCAGTGCCTCGGCGACGTGGTTCCGGTCCTCCGGAAGAATCCGGTCGACGAAAGACTGATAGCTCTGATCGGAACTGCCCGAGGGCGTGCCTATGAGGTCCTGCTGTACCGAGTCCCACGAGATCCGGTCCGTGGACAGATCGTGTGACCAAACACCGATCCTCGCGGTCTGTCGCGCGAAACTCGAGGTGGTGGTCTCCAACTGGTAGCGGTCCCGCTCCTCGGAGAGATTCAGCAGAAACTGGATGGTGAGACCGAGCAGGGGGATGGAGATCAGATTTCCGGCAAGCAGGACCGGCCAGAACTCGAGGAACGCCGCGATACCGACTTCCATCGACGGGGCCAGCAGGAAGCTCGGTGCGGTGAAGGCGGTGCTGACGACGGCAAGCAGCAGGGAGCATTTCACGCCGAGCTTGCCGCGGCCGCCCCGGCGGCTGAACCATCCGAAGGCGACGCCCGCGACCGGGTACAGGGCGATGCTGACGATCCCGGTCAGGGCGAACGGGCCGCCGACATGATAGCGAGCGATGGCGCCGAGGCCGGCGGCGATGGCGCCGCCAAGCGGGCCGGCGAAATATCCCGCCATGACGAGGGGGGCGCCCCGGTTGTCGAATGTGGCGCCGTACGGCCCTTGGATCGGCGCCCCGACGACGAGGACCGAGATCCCACCCAGGATAAGCCCGAAGGTCGCCGCCTGCGCGTTGCCGAACGATGGCAGGCGCCAGTACTGCATGACGAGAACCAGGGCGATGGCACCGAGGCTGAGCAGGCTGATGTTCTGGATGACGGAAAACGCGGTTTCCATACCCCTACCCCCGAACCCGGCGCGGTAGCCGGGACGCCGTCTCACCCAGGACGACGGAACACACGTTCTCGCGCCCCTGCCCGGGACAGGAATACTCTCCCCTTTTCTTTCTCGGCCCGAGCATCAATGACGATCCGCACCGTGATGTAACGAGTCTCGCGCGTGTTCCTGTAGCAAACCCAAAAAAAACAGTCTGCTACCGATGATGCTATATCGGGTTGGACAGGGCAACACCGCCTCCCCGTCAAACCGCTCCCGGTCGGTGGTGGGGAGGGCCGGCGTGACCTGGACGAAAAAAAGACCGGGCCGTTTCCGGCCCGGTCTCCCGTCACAGCGATCGATAGTGTTCGATCAGTAGCGGTAGGCTTCCGGCTTGAACGGACCTTCCGTGGTCACGCCGATATACGCGGCCTGCTCCTCGGAGAGCTTGGACAGCGCGGCGTTGATCTTCTTGAGGTGCAGTTCGGCCACCCGCTCGTCCAGCTTCTTCGGCAGGACGTAGACCTGGCGATCGTACTTGTCGTGGTTCTTCCACAGCTCGATCTGCGCCAGGGTCTGGTTCGAGAACGAGGCGCTCATCACGAAGCTCGGGTGGCCGGTGGCGCAGCCGAGGTTCACCAGCCGGCCCTCGGCCAGCAGGATCATCCGCTTGCCGTCCGGGAACACGATCTCGTCCACCTGCGGCTTCACGTTCTCCCACGTGTAGTTGCGCAGGCCGTCCACCTGGATCTCGTTGTCGAAGTGGCCGATGTTGCAGACGATCGCCCGGTCCTTCATCGCCCGCATGTGGTCGACGGTGATGATGTCCTTGTTGCCGGTGGCGGTGACGAAGATGTCGGCGCGCGGCGCGGCGTCGTCCATCGTCACGACCTCGAAGCCCTCCATCGCCGCCTGCAGGGCGCAGATCGGGTCGACCTCGGTGACCACGACCCGGGCGCCGGCGTTGCGCAGCGACTGGGCCGAGCCCTTGCCGACATCGCCATAGCCGGCGACGCAGGCGACCTTGCCGGCGAACATCACGTCGGTCGCCCGGCGGATGCCGTCGGCCAGGCTCTCTCGGCAGCCGTACAGATTGTCGAACTTCGACTTGGTGACGCTGTCGTTCACGTTGATGGCCGGGACCATCAGCGTGCCCTTCTTGGCCATCTCGTAGAGACGATGCACGCCGGTGGTGGTCTCCTCCGACACGCCCTTCACGTCCTTCATGAGCTCGGGATAATCCTCGTGCATCATGACCGTGAGGTCGCCGCCGTCATCCAGCAGCATGTTCGGGCGCCAGCCGTCCGGACCCTCGATGGTCTGGCGGATGCACCACTCGTACTCCTCCTCGGTCTCGCCCTTCCAGGCGAAGACAGGGATGCCGGCGGCGGCGATGGCGGCGGCCGCCTGATCCTGGGTCGAGAAGATGTTGCACGACGACCAGCGGATCTCGGCGCCGAGCGCGATCAGCGTCTCGATCAGCACGGCGGTCTGGATGGTCATGTGCAGGCAGCCGGTGATCCGCGCGCCCTTCAGCGGCTGCGACGGACCGTATTCCTCGCGGATCGCCATCAGGCCCGGCATTTCGGTCTCGGCGATCGCGATCTCGCGACGGCCCCAGCCGGCCAGCGAGATGTCGGCGACCTTATAGTCGGTGAAGTCGGCCATGGATGTCCTCGTCTCCTGTCTAACGGAGCTGCCCCGGACGGCTTCGGTGCCCGCGCCCGGGAAGCTAGCTCGCATGGATGTCGGCCTCGGGGCGCGTATAGCAAGGCGGGGGTGGAACGGCAAGGCGAGGGGCGGGCCCGAGGCCAAATGCCGGACGCCTGCCGCCCGGTCCCGGACCGGCGCAAACGCCGCGCCCGGCCCCTTTCATGGGCCGGGAGACCGCATCCTGCGGGCTACTGAAGCTCGAGCGGCTTGACGTCCGAACCGATCTCGATCCGCCAGCCGTCCATCATCGTCCCCGCCAGGTTCAGGTGGGAGGTCAGGTAGAACAGCCGGTCGGTCTCCGGCGTGTCGTAGCCCATCTGCTTGGCCTTGTTGGCGAGTTCGAAGCGCTCGAAGAACCAGGACGGCTGGAACGACTGGTAGTAGAAGCGGGCTGTGACCGACTCCACCGGCTTGTCGCCGAGCGTTCCGCCCGCGATGCGGTACCGCAGGCGGTCGGTGCCGGTGTTCGGGCTCGCCGCGAACTCCGGATCGTCGCCGGTGCCGTAGGGCTCGGTCGCCTGCATGAACTCGAACAGCAGGTCGCCCTGGTCGGCGATGTCGGAATCGGGCGACTTGCCGGCGAACTCCGCCGCCGTCACCCAGCCGGCCGGCAGCAGGCGGTTGTCCTTGATGTGGGTCACCCGGTGGACGAAGGACGTGGTGAAGTCGCCCGACGCGTTCTGCACCAGTTCCTCGTAGATCTGCACCTGGTCGTCGTCTGTGATGACCTCGTAGTGCGGCTGATAGGCGGTCCCGCGCAGCAGCTCGGTCGCCAGGACGTTGCCGGTCGTATCGGTGATCAGGCCGCCGGCGTTGGGACGGCCCGAGGCCCAGAGCAGGGTGCCGTCCTTGGCGTGGACCTCGAGCGAGACCCAGGCCCGGCGGAAGGCGACGCCGCTCGGCAGGCGGTGGCCGGTGGTGTTGGCCACCTCGACCTCGACCTCCAGATCGCCGGACGCGTTCACGGCGGCCGACCTGACCGTCACCGTGCCGACCCGACCCTCCTTGATGGACGCGTGCATGGAGTTGACGGCAAGGTCCGGCCCGGTCTCGGCGCCGGTCTCGTAGTCGCTGCTGTCGACGCCGAGCACGTCCGGGAACTGCTTGACCATCTCGACCATGAAGCCGTTCAGGCCGACCAGTTCGTGGCGGCTGTAGTCCGCCCGGTGCGGAACGTCGATGTCCTCCGCCGGAAGCTGATGGTCGGCGGCGCCGTAGTCGGCGTCCTGGATCGTCGCGATCTGGCTGACCAGCGGCTTGATCTCGTCGGTCAGGTTGCCGTCGCCGTCGACGGTGACGAACCGGTTGGGCATGTGGCAGTCCTGGCAGCTCGCGAAGTCGGGGCCGTTCTTGTTGTACTTGCCGGGGCCGAACTTCGAGTTGACCCACTCCAGGTAGGTCGCCTGCTCGATGCTGTGCGGAATGCCCTTGAAGTGCGGGTTCGCCTCCAGCGCGGTGAGGATCGGGAACTCGTCCTCGGTTGCCCCGATGTTCGGCAGGTTGATGGTGTGGCAGGTGCCACACATCGCCGAGTCCTTGGTGAAGGGCGGCTTGTCCTTGGCCATCGGCGGCGCGACCACGGGCGTGATGCCCATGGCGTGGATCATCGGTTTGGGCGCGATGTCCGCAAGCGGACCCAGGAGGAGATCGGCCTCGGATCGCTCGTACAGACCGGTGTTGTTGTTGGCCGTGAAGTACAGGAAGGCGTCGGTCCACAGGTTGTCGGTCCGGCTCCCGAGCCAGGCCGGGTGATCCTTCTCGATCTGTTTGCTCCAGGCATCGACCTGATCCTTGGTCGCCGGCGCGATGTGGTGGCAGACCGCGCAGCTGATCCCCTCGCGGGCGAGCTCGCCGTACTCCGCGTCGGCTATCGGATGATAGGGCGTCGGCGGGATCGGCTGGTTCGGGTACGGCGTGAACGGCGGGGTCCGCTCCTGCTCCCTGGTCAGCGGCTCGGTCAGGTAGAAGATCTCGGGATTGAACTTCGGATCGAGGATGCCGTCATGGGGTAGGGCGGGCTTGCCTTCGGCGATCCGTTTGGCGTTCTCGTCGAGGCCCATCTGGCGCAGGCCCATCGCGCCGTGGCAGCGCAGGCACGTGTCGGCCAGCGCCTGCTGGGTGTCCTGAACGGCCTGCGGACCCGGCTTGCCGCCCTTCAGCGCCCCGTTCTCCTCCAGCAGGATGATCATCTCGCTCTCGAGCTGGGCATGGAAGATCGGGTCGCGCCCGGCCAGCCCCATCGGCGACCAGCGCCACTCGCCATACGGGGAGACGTTGTAGCCGTCGCCGTAGCCCGATCCGGTGGAGACGAACATGGACACGCCCGACGGCGCGCCGCCGAGGCCGCCGTGGCAGCCCATGCAGTTCGACGAGGTGATGTAGTGCTGCGGATCGGTGCTCGGATAGACGTTGTCGGAATACTCCGACGGCAGGGCGAAGCGCTCGATCGCCGTGGCGCCGGGATCGGCGGCCATCAGCGACAGATCGAGATAGGCCGCCAGGAAATCCGCGTTCGGCGCCGGCAGCGGCGCGTCGTGCGGGGCATCGGCCGCGCTCGCCGGTGCCGGGGCGTGCTCGTTGCGGACCGGTGTCTGCGTGGCCTCCTCCGGCGAGAAGAACGGCCGCTGCTGGGGCGGCAGGTTCAGCTTGGCGAACAGCGCGTCGCGCTCGGCCTTGGGGGCGGGCTGCATGTAGCTGTCGATGATGTCCCAGACGGCCTTGGGCTTGCCGCCGTCCTTCACCGCGCCGACCTTGGCGTGCGTCGTCAGGTAGTCCTTGGAGCGCCAGGAGTTGTCGACCTTGAACTGCAGCGGGATCTTCTTCGGGTCGTAGTTGCTGTCGGACGCGAAGGTGTTGCCGTCCTCGGCCGAGGCGTGGCAGCGGATGCAGGTGCCGACGCCGAATCCGGAGACCGGAACGGCGTCGCCGTTGTCCACGTTGGAGTTGGCGCCGGGCTTGTCGAAGGACGACCCCTTGAACGGCCCGGCCCAGAACCAGCCGTCCTTGGACTTGCCGCCCTCGTCCTGGATCATGATCGTCCAGCCGACCAGCAGGTCCGCCAGAAGCGCTTCGTAAATCTGGGGATTGTTCTTCAGGTACGGCGTCTGGGACAGCGTTTGGTAGAGCGCCGCGGGCGGGTTGAACATCTCCTTGATGAGGATCGCGCCCTGGGGCACCGGGCCCTGGCGGCCGCCGTCGACCCAGGCCGCGGCCTCGGGCGAGTAGTGAATGCGCACGGCCGGATGGGTGCCGTAGTAGTCGGCGCGGATGAAGGGGCCGGTGTCGCGGATCTTGACGTCGACCTTCCAGCCCTCGAGGCCGGCATAGCTTCGGTCGAGGACCCAAGGGTAGAGAACCTCGAGTTCGTAGTCCTGCAGCGGCATCGAACTCGGCATCGCCGGCAGCTTCTGGGGGTCGGCCGCAACCGGGGCGGAGTTCAGGCCCATGAGCGTGGCAGCGGCCACGATCATCGCCTTAAGCGCATTCCTCATCAGTCGACCCTCTCCGAAGCATTGATCTTGTTTTTTCGGTAAGGGCAACAGGTAGGTTAAGGGATGTCAACCATAACGGTTGTCATGGGGCGTGAAATAACACCGTGGTTCGAGGGTCAGCGGCCCGGCGGCAACCCCGGCGGCAACCCCGGCGGCGGTCGCCTCGCGCCCGCGTTCCGACGGGAGGCGGCGGGCGGACGCTGTCAGACCGCGCCGCGCAGCCGATCGCCCAACTCGCCCATGCGCTCGGCCTCCAGATTGGCGAAGGCGAGGCGGAGATACGGATCCTGACCCGGGCCGAAGACCGTTCCGGGCAGCGAGAGGACGCCCTGTTCCTGCGCCAGGCGCCGGGCCACCGTGTGGGCCGTCTCGCCGTCGAAGGGATGGCGCACGTAGGCGAAATAGGCGCCGGTCGAGACCAGGTCGAAGCCCAGGTTTCCGGACGAGAACACGTCGAGCAGCGCCTGGCGGCGGCCGGCCATCATCTCGCGTTTCCCGGCCGCCCAGGGCCAGAGATGCTGAAGCGCGTACAGCGCGCCGTCCTGGCCGATTCGGGCGGCGCAGATCGACATGGTGTCCATCAGTTTCGCCACCTGCTCGATGAAGGCCGCTCCGGCCACGATCGAGCCGACCCGGTAGCCGGTCAGGCTGAACGCCTTGGAGAAGCTGTAGAGCTGGATCACCGTCGCGCCCCAGAGCGGATCGGAGAACAGGGAATGGCGCGGCTCCGCCGGGTTGACGAAGTCCTTGTAGGTCTCGTCCAGGATCAGCGCGATTCCCCGCTCGGCGCAGAGGTCGCGGAACCGGGCGATCACCTCCGGCGGAATGACGGCGCCGGTCGGGTTGTTCGGGGTCACAAGCAGCAGGGCGCGGGTGCGCTCGGTGATGAGGGTCGCCGCCTCGTCCGGGTCCGGCACGCCGCCGCGGTCGGCGCGGAACGGCAGGTGGACGGCGTCGATGCCGAGGGAGTCGAGCCACATCTGGTGATTGAAGTAGTACGGCAGCGGCAGGATCACCTCGTCGCCGCGCCGGGCCAGCGCCATGATCGTCAGGCAGTAGGCCTGGTTGCAGCCGGCCGTGATCTGCACGTTGGCCGGCGCGATCCCGCCGCCGTAGAAATCGCTCATGTGCTCGGCCAGCGCCTGCTTCAGCGCCGGGGTGCCGGTGATCGGCGCGTACTGGGCCGCCTCGAAGGTCAGCGCCCGTTCGGCCAGATGGGCGCGCAGGCCCTCCTCCGGCGGATAGCTCGGCACCGCCTGGCAGCAGTCGAGCAGCGGCTTGCCGGGGATCGGCGGGCGGCCGTCGACCCAGGACCGGGCTTCGGCGATCGGCGGCTCGACGACGGAAACGACGTCGGGATTGACGGAAAAGGTCATGGCAGGGCGTCCAAGGCTGCAGTCCCGACCGTTTAGCACGGCGCGGGCCCGGCTCGAAGAGGCGGACTACTCGGCCGCGAGCGGTTTACCGCGACAGCAGCAGGCGGCGGTGACCGGGACGTCGGTGCGGGCCTGGGCCAGGGCGAGGCGCGGGCGCAGAATGTCCGCCTCCGCCTGGCCGCCGCGGCGCTCGACGCATTCGAGCAGGCCGTGCAGCGCCCAGACGTTGTCGGGGTGCCGGCACGGGCGCGGCACGCTCGGATCGAAGCCGAGATCGGCGCGGTAGACCGCTTCCGCCTCCTCGTGGTGTCCCTGCTCGGCCAGCAGCGCGCCGAGCGCGTGGCGCGGCGGGTGCATCCAGGCCCAGGGCTCGGTGTAGTTCAGGGCATCGTGGCGCGCCACGGCGAGACGCAGCGCGTCGAATGCCTCGTCGAAGGCGCCGCGCCGATAGGCGATCTCTCCGGCCTGCATGGCGACGCCGATGTCCAGGGTGTCGCGGACAGTGTTGGACAGGAAGACTGCGTCCTCGGCAAATGCGTCGCGGGCGGCCCGGAATGCGTCCGCCTCCCGCTCCGCCGCGTCCAGCTCGCCGAGCGCGGCATGGCCCACCCCCTTGGCGTAGTGGTGCATGGCGGCGCGGATCGGCGCCAGGTCCGGATCCGGCGGCGGCTGTTCGACGGTGAGGTCGCGCCATCGGCCGAACCGCACCTGCACGTGGCTGTGCATGCCGGAATAGCCGTCCAGGATCGAGCGCATGAACGGCGCGCTCGCTTCCAGCAGGTCGCGGCGGGCGAAGCCGCGGATGCGCGCGGCGGCCCGCAGCGCGGTGCGGTACTGCCCGAGCAGCATGGCCGCGTAGATGTAGAGATGCAGGTCGTGGCAGCGGGCGGTGGTGTAGAAGTTCCCGTCGCCACCGAACGCGAGGTACCCGTCGTCGGCCGCGACCGCGCGGCGGCTCTGCTCCACCGCCTCGCTGTAGCCGCCGCAGAGCACGTAGATATGAGCCGGCATGTGCTCCAGGTGGCCGGCATCGGGGATCAGTCCGCGCAGGGTGTCGGCGCTGGCCAGCGCCCGTTCCGGTTCGGGCGACATCTCCAGCGCGTGGATATGCATGTGCAGCAGGCCCGGATGGACGACGCCATCCCGCCGGCAGCGGGCGAGGGCGTCCTCCAGGGCGCCCAGCGCCTCTTCGGCCAGGCTCTCCGGGTTGGGGCGGCCGGTGCGCAGGTCGAACAGCATGCGCGGCGTGCAGGTGACCGCCGCCTCGGCGAACAGGGCGGCGATGTCCGGGTCGTCGCGGTGGTCCCGATGAACCTCGCGCATGGCATCGGTGAACTCCCGGTGCCAGCGGTTGAGGGTGGTCCGGTCGCGTTCGTCCGGCCTCCGATAACGCAGGGCGATGGCGGCGATCAGCGCCGCCTCGGCCGGGGTCGCGCCGTCGGCCCTGGCGGCCGCCTCGCGGGCCGCCCGGTGGCAGGCCGGCAGGGTCTCGGCGATCTCGTCGTCGGAGAAGCGGATCCAGGCCCGGTTGTAGAACGGGCCGCCGGCATAGGCGACGCCCCACCAGGCCATGGCGCAGGCCGGATCCTGCGCCAGCGCCCGGTGGAAGCAGGCGACCGCCTCCTCGTGGTTATAGGCGAACAGCCAGTTCAGGCCGCGGTCGAACCAGCGCTGGCACGCCGGCGATGTCGTGGTGACGGGGCGGCTCCAGGTCCCGAGATCGAACGGATAGTCCGGCGCCGCCCGGTCCACGGCCGTCAGAGCCCGTCGTTGAAGTCGTCGAGCAGGACGGCGATCCGCCCCTCGTCGACCTGATCCATGATCGCCCGCGCCCGCTGGGTCGCCGGACCGAAGGACAGACGGCGGATGCGCTGCTTCACCCGGGGCAGGGCGGTCGCCGACATCGACAGCTCTTTGACCCCGAGGCCGACCAGCAGTGGCGCGTAACGCGGGTCGCCGGCGATCTCGCCGCAGATGCTGACCGGCAGGCCGCGCCGGTTGGCCGCCTCCACGGTGAACTGGATCAGCCTCAGGATCGCCGGGTGGAGCGGGTTGTAGAGATCGGCCACCTGCTCGTCGCCGCGGTCGATGGCGAGCGTGTACATGGTCAGGTCGTTGGTTCCGAGCGCCAGGAAATCGCACTCCATCGCCAGCGCGTCGGCGGCAAGCGCGGCTGCCGGCACCTCGATCATCGCGCCGAGCGGCGGTACCGGGTCGGCGATCCGCACCTTGCGGCGCTTCAGCCGGCGGACGACCTTGTTCAGGATCGTGCGCACCGCCCGGACCTGGGACGTCGAGGAGATCATCGGCAGCAGGATGCGGACCGGGCCGTGGGCGCCCGCGCGCAGGATCGCCGCGAGCTGGGTCTCCAGCAGCTTCGGCTCGCGCAGCGACAGGCGGATGGCGCGCAGGCCGAGCGCCGGATTGGCGCTGTCGGCGATGCGGTCGCCCAGCGCGGTCGCCAGTTTCTCGCCGCCGACGTCGAGGGTGCGGACGGTCACGGGCTTGCCCGCCATGCCATCGACCACCTGGCGCAGGGCGGCATATTGCTCGTCCTCGTCGGGCAGCACGTCGCGGTTCATGAACATGAACTCGGTGCGGAACAGGCCGACCCCCTCGGCCCCGCGGTCGGTGGCGATCTCCAGGTCGCGCGGCAGTTCGAGGTTGGCCATCAGCGCGATGGGCACGCCGTCCAGGGTCACCGCCGGCAGGGCGCGCAGGCGCGTCAGTTCGCGCTCGAGCCTTTCCCGCGCCGCCGCACGGCGCCGGTAATCGGCCAGCGCCTCCTCGTCGGGGTCGAGCACGATGCGTCCGGTGTCGCCGTCGACGACGATGGTCTCGCCCGAGCGGATCGCGGACGGCGCGGCGGTGGCGCCGAGCACCGCCGGCAGGCCCATGGAGCGGGCCATGATCGCCGTGTGACTGTCGGTGCCGCCGAGCGCGGTCACGATCCCGCCGATCCGCGTCGGGTCGAGCAGGGCGGTGTCGGCCGGGCTCAGTTCCTCGGCGACGACGATGGCGCCTTCCGGCACATGGGAGAACGCCTGGTAGGGTGTCTCGGTGAGCTGGCGCAGGATGCGGTCGCCGACCTCCCTCACGTCCTGGCCGCGGGCCGACAGGTAGGCGTCGTTGACGGCGGCCAGGCCCCGCACGATGTCGCCGACCACGCTCTGCACCGCCGCCTCGGCGTTGATGCGACGGTCGCGGATCATCCGGGTGACGCCGCCGGCGAGGCGCGACGATCCCAGCATCGCGGCATGGGCGTCGAGCAGTGGACCGAGTTCGTCCAGCACGCCGGCGGGCAGGGCCTCGGCCTTGCGCTGCAGCTTGCGCACCTGTTTGTCGGCGCGGGCACGGGCGGCCTCGAAACGGGCCAGTTCGGCGTCGATCCGCGACGACGGTACGGTGTATTCGGGGACCTGGATTGCCCCCGCGTCGACGACGTGGGCCGGCCCGATCGAGATCCCGGCGGACACCCCGATCCCCTCCAGCAGCCCCCGCTTTCCGCCCTTCTCCTGGCGCTTGCGGGACGTGCGGCTAGCTGTCTTCATCGAACTTGGACTCCACCAGATGGGCGATGGCGTCGACCGCCGCCTGGGCATCGGCGCCGCTGGCCCGCACCTGGATCGAGCAGCCCGGCGCGGCGGCCAGCATCATCAGCCCCATGATCGAGCGGCCGGAGACCGCCTGGCCGTCCTTCTCCACCTCGATCTCGGCCTTGAAGGACCCGGCGCACTTGACGAATTTCGCCGCGGCGCGGGCATGCAGGCCGCGCTTGTTGGTGATCAGGAGCTTGCGTTCCAGGGTCGACATCGCGGCCGGCCTCACGCTCCGGTGGCGCCCAGCACCTCGGAGGCGATCGAGATGTATTTGCGACCGGCGTCGCGGGCCGCCTCGCTCGCCTGTTTCAGGGTCGCTTCGCTGCGCACACTGGCGAGCTTGATGAGCATCGGCAGGTTGACCCCGGCGATCACCTCGACCCCCGATTGGTCGATGATCGATATCGCCAGATTGGAGGGGGTGCCGCCGAACATGTCGGTCAGGACGATGACGCCGTCGCCGCCGTCCATCTCCCGGGCCCGGTCCATGATCTCGCTGCGGCGCTGCTCCATGTCGTCGTCCGGGCCGATGCAGACCGTCGCCAGCGCCGTCTGCGGCCCGACCACATGTTCCATCACCGCCCTGAGTTCGTCCGCGAGGCGCCCGTGGGTCACCAGAACAATGCCGATCACGATGGTATCCGTGCTTTTTCGTTCATACCGACCGCGCCCCCCGGCTCGCGGGGCAGATCGCGATGGCGGAGCGTGACAGGAGTCCCGGCACTCTTCAACCACCCGGCCAGCCGTTCGGCAACGTGGACCGAGCGATGCTTTCCCCCGGTGCAGCCGATGGCGACGGTGAGGTAGCTCTTGCCCTCGCGCTCGTAGCGCGGAAGCAGCGGGCCGAGCAGTCCGGTCAAGGTGTCGAAGAACGCCGCGAAGGCGGGGTCGCCGGCGACGAACGCGCCGACTTCCGGGTCGCGGCCGTCGCGCGGACGCAGGGCCTCGACGTAGTGCGGATTGGCGAGAAAGCGGACGTCGAAGACCAGGTCCGACTCCCGAGGCAGGCCGTTGCGGAAGGCGAAGGAGACTACGGTGACCGTCATCGCCCGCTGCCGGTCGAGCGACAGCGCCGAGATCAGACGCTCGCGGAACTCGCCGAGGCTGGAGGAACTGGTGTCGATCGCCGCCGTCGCCAGGTCGCGCACGGGCTCCAGCATCCGGCGCTCTATGGCGATGCCGTCGGCGACCGGGCGGTCCGTCGCAAGCGGGTGGCGGCGTCGGGTCTCGGTGAACCGGCGGATCAGCACGTCGTCGTCGCAGTCGAGGAAGACCACGCGCAGATCGATGTCTCCGCGCGCCTTCAGAGTGGCGATGGTGACGGCGAGCGGTTCGGAGGCGAAGCCGCGGGTGCGCGGATCGACGCCGACGGCGATCCGGCCCGGCGCGTCGCGCGGCGCCAGGAGCGCCGGCAGCAGGCCGAGCGGCAGGTTGTCCACCGCCTCGTAGCCGAGATCCTCGAGAACCTTGAGGGTTGAGGTGCGCCCGGCGCCGCTCAGGCCGGTGACGAGGATGACGGAAAGCGGTGCCGTCATGGGGTGGATACCTGGCGGACCGCGATCCGGATCTTGGCCGCCGCCGAGGCTTCCAGGGCATGGAGGGAGATCAACGGCACCGAAACGCCGAGATGGCTCCAGCGGCCGGGATCGGGCATGCGGGGAACCTGCTCCGCCGGTACCAGGTCGACGACCAGGATCAGCGACACGCGCTGCACGGCCGGTACCGCGACGATTCCGATGCCGCGCACCTCGAGCTTGCCGGCAAGCATCTCCGGGGCCCGTGCGATCAGGCTGTCGCCCTCGCGCGAGATCTCCGCCCGGTCGTCGGCGACCAGGCTGGCGCCGCTGTCGATCAGGCGGAGCGCCAGGTCCGATTTGCCACTGGCCGACGGTCCGCGCAACAGCACGCCGCGCCCGTCAATCGACACTACGCTCCCCCAGATCGTCTCCATGGCGCGAGAATGGGTGCGGCGGGGCGGCAGGGCAATCCCCGATCGGGCTCGTCGTCGCGAGGATGCCCCGTCAGCCTGGCAGATGGCGGCCGCGGTCCCGCCACGGGACGTCCGTTCCCTTGGCGTCGGCGGATGGCGACACTATATCGGCGGAAACGAAGACGGGCGCGATCCCGCATATAGCCGACCGGGCCGAGGCGCACCTCGGACGGCCGCGCAGTCTGGAGACTTCTTTCAGTCGCAAGACTCCGCCGCCATTGGCTGCAGCCATCAAATCGAGGAGAGACATCCACATGACCGCTGGCCTGGACAGCTTCAAGACCAAATCAACGCTCGACGTCGACGGCAAGACCTACACCTACTACGACCTCACCAAACTCGAGGCCGAGCACCCGGACGTGGCGCGCCTGCCCTACTCGCTGAAGGTGCTGCTGGAGAATCTTCTCCGCTTCGAAGACGGGGTGACCGTCACCGGCGACGACATCACCGCCATGGCCGACTGGGCGAAGACCCGCAAGTCGGCGCGCGAGATCGCCTACCGCCCGGCCCGCGTGCTGATGCAGGACTTCACCGGCGTGCCCGCCGTGGTCGACCTCGCCGCCATGCGCGACGCGATGGAGGATCTCGGCGGCGACCCGACGAAGATCAACCCGCTGTCGCCGGTCGACCTGGTCATCGACCACTCGGTGATGGTCGACGAGTTCGGCGGTCCGGACAGCTTCAAGCACAACGTCGACCTGGAGTTCGAGCGCAACAAGGAGCGGTACGAGTTCCTGAAATGGGGCCAGGAGGCGTTCTCCAACTTCCGCGTCGTGCCGCCGGGGACCGGCATCTGCCACCAGGTGAACCTGGAATACCTGGCGCAGACCGTGTGGACCAAGGACGAGAACGGCGAGGCCGTCGCCTATCCGGACACCCTGGTCGGCACCGACAGCCACACCACCATGGTCAACGGCTTGGCGGTGCTGGGCTGGGGTGTCGGCGGCATCGAGGCGGAGTCCTCCATGCTGGGCCAGCCGATCTCGATGCTGGTGCCGGAGGTCATCGGATTCAAGCTGACCGGTAAACTGCCTGAAGGGGCGACCGCCACCGATCTGGTTCTGACGGTGACCCAGATGCTCCGCGCCAAGGGTGTGGTCGGCAAGTTCGTGGAGTTCTTCGGCCCGGGTCTCGCCGACCTGCCGCTGGCCGACCGCGCGACGATCGCCAACATGGCTCCGGAATACGGCGCCACCTGCGGCTTCTTCCCGATCGACGCCGAGACCATCAACTACCTGCGCTTCACCGGCCGCGACGACGATCGGGTGAAGCTGGTCGAGGCCTATGCCAGGGCCAACGGCATGTGGCGCGACGCGGACGCCGCCGATCCGGAATTCACCGACACGCTGGAACTGGACATGTCGTCGGTCGTCCCGTCGCTGGCCGGCCCGAAGCGGCCCCAGGACCGGGTGCTTCTGACCGAGGCCGCCGGCAATTTCGGCGCGGCCCTGAAGTCCACCCTCGGCGACGGTACCGGCACCAAACGGTCGGTCGCGGTCGAGGGCGCGAACTACGAACTGAGCGACGGCGACGTGGTCATCGCCGCCATCACGAGCTGCACGAACACCTCGAACCCGAGCGTGCTCATCGCCGCTGGCCTCGTCGCCCAGAAGGCGATCGCCAAGGGGCTGACGGTCAAGCCGTGGGTGAAGACCTCGCTGGCGCCGGGGTCCCAGGTGGTTACCGACTACCTGGAGAACGCCGGTCTGCAGTCCGCGCTCGACCAGCTCGGCTTCAACCTGGTCGGATACGGCTGCACCACCTGCATCGGTAATTCCGGGCCCTTGAGCGACCCGATCGCCGCGGCGGTCGAGGCCGGCGATCTGGCGGTCTGCTCCGTGCTGTCGGGCAACCGCAACTTCGAGGGCCGGGTGAACCCGCATGTAAAGGCCAACTACCTGGCCTCGCCGCCGCTGGTGGTCGCCTATGCCATCGCCGGTTCGCTGTTCGTCGACCTGAACAACGACCCGCTCGGTGAGGATGCCGACGGCAATCCTGTGTACCTGCGCGACATCTGGCCGTCGAACCACGAGATCGCCTCGATGATCCAGGCCAAGCTGACGCCCGAGATGTACCGCTCGCGCTATGCCAACGTGTTCCACGGCGGCAAGGAGTGGCAGGACGTCACGGTGTCCGGCGGCCTGACCTACGACTGGAACGACGGGTCCACCTACGTCCAGAACCCGCCGTACTTCGCCGGCATGTCGAAGGAACCGGGCGAGATCGGCGACATCAAAGGCGCCCGTGCGCTGGCGATGCTCGGCGACTCGATCACGACCGACCACATCTCTCCGGCCGGCTCGATCAAGAAGGACGGCCCGGCGGGGGACTATCTGATCGAGCGGCAGATCCGGCCGATCGACTTCAACTCGTTCGGGGCCCGGCGCGGCAACCACGAGGTCATGATGCGGGGGACGTTCGCCAACATCCGCCTGCAGAACGAGATGACCCCCGGCGTGTCCGGCGGCATGACCAAACTGGTCACCTCCGGCGAGCAGATGCCGATCTACGACGCCGCCATGAAGTATGCCGACGCCGGCACCCCGCTGGTGGTGATCGGCGGCAAGGAGTACGGCACCGGCTCGTCCCGCGACTGGGCGGCCAAGGGCACGCGCCTGCTCGGTGTGAAGGCGGTCATCGTCGAGAGCTTCGAGCGCATTCACCGTTCCAACCTGGTCGGCATGGGCGTTCTGCCGCTGCAGTTTCCGGAAGGCACCGACCGCAAGTCGCTGCGCCTGACCGGCGAGGAGACGTTCGATATCTCCGGCATCGCCGACGGCATCACCCCGCGGATGACCGTGCCGATGACCATCACCTACAAGGACGGCACGACGAAGCGGGTCGACCTGCTGTGCCGGATCGATACCGCCAACGAGGTCGACTACTACCGCCACGGCGGCATCCTGCACTACGTGCTGCGGACCCTCAGCGCCGCCTGATCGCGGCGAAGCGACCGCGGACCTGACGACGGGCGCTCCCTCGGGAGCGCCCGCTCTCGGTCTCCCGAGCGGGCATCAGAAGGTATAGGTAAGGAACACGCCGCCGGTCCCCTGGGTGGCGGAGCCGCGCTCGTCGACAATCGGGTTGTCGGCGAAGTCGCCGAGCAGTCGAGATACGCCGAGGAATGCCCCCAGACCGACCGACCGGGTGACCGCATAGCGCCCGGCGACCCGCAGCCCGACGTCACGCACGCCACTGCCCGCCGCATAGGTCGACAGGCCGCTGGCCGAGGCTCCCGCCGCGGTCACCGAGAAATAGGTCTCGGCATAGTCGGAGTCGGCGTAGGTCGCGGACGCGCCGATCGACAGCGACAGCCGGTCGCTCGCCTGACGGGCGTATTCCACGCCGATGGTGGCGGTCGTCCCGTCATCGCCGTTCAGCGCCTGAACCGCCTCAAGCGACAGACCGAGGGAGTCGCGGTCATTGAGGATCCCGGGTGCGGAGAACCCGGCAAACAGCCCGATCCAGAACGAGTCGTCGATCTCCGGCAGCCGATCGACAACGGCGTCCTCCACGTCGGACCGGCCGCCGCCGTAGCGCAGGATCGGGCCGAACTCGAACAGGTCGTGGGCCATGATGTTGGCGCGCACCCCGGGGCCGTCGGTCTCCAGATAGAACGTGTCCTTCTGCACGCGCAGCACGGGAAACGGCAGCGGCGCGTACTCGTCGGAACCGGTGTAGTCGGGCGTGTAGACGGCCCCTGCGCCGAGCGTGAAGGACCAGCCGTCGGCGGGAGGCGGGCCGTCGGCCCGAACCGGTCCGGCGAGCAGTGTCGTCGTCAGGGCGATGAGCGCGGCGGCTGCCGTCGCCGGTCTGCGTGCGGTCACGGGCATGTCAGCTCCTCCGGAAGCAATATTGACAATGGAAATATGCCGCGCTTCAGACGCTGTCAAACCAAAATTGACGACGGAAACATTCGGGGGTTATCTAGCCCCATGGCCTATCATCACGGCAATCTGCGCGATGCGCTGGTGCAGGCGGGGGTCGACATCCTGGCCGAACAGGGGCTCGACGCGCTGACCCTGCGCGGGTGCGCCGCCCGGGCGGGGGTGTCCCACGCAGCACCCAAGAACCATTTCGACAATCTGGAAGGGTTGCGGGCCGCCATCATCGCCGAAGGCTTCCGCCGGCACCGGGCCGCCATGCGCGCGCGGATGGCGGACGCGGCGGCCGATCCCCGGGCACAGCTCCTCGCCGCCGCCCGAGGCTATGTCGATTTCGCGCTGAACAGCCCCGACCTGTTTCGGCTGATGTTCTCGACGGCACGCTGGAACACCGGCACGGAGGAACTGAACGCGGCGGCAGACGGATCCTACGCGGTGCTGCGCGAGATCTGCGCGCCGCTGGTGCTCGACCCGGACGGGGCCGGGGCGCCGGCCAGTGTGGTCGAGACGATGGTCTGGAGCAGCATTCACGGATACGCGTCGCTGCTTGTCACCACCGGCTTCCGACGTGCGGAGAGCGCGATCGGCCGAGTGCCGGACATCAGCGAGGTGATGCCCCGACTCTGGCTGTCCGGGACGACGGGCCCGTCCGAGGGGCACGCGACGGATCGACGGCGCCCGGAATGATGGTAATCTTGGAGCCTGTCGGAGCGGACGCGACCCTGTGGGGCGGCTGTCCATCCGGCGCGGACCAGAAGGGCGGTGGCAGGTCATGGCAACCCGTAGTCTGAAGCTCGGTCTCTTCGTTGCGGCGGCCGTTGTCGCGGTCGCAATGGCCCGGCCGGTGGCGGCGCAGTTGCGGCAGCCGGCCAGCGGTTCCCCCCAGATCGAACTGCAACAGCCCGTGCAGCGTCTTGAGGCACCCGCGCCCGGATCGTCCCTGGCCAACCCGTCCCCGGCCAGTCCACCTGTCCCCGATGGTCCCGGCGCCGCCGCGCCGCAGACCAGGGAGCGACCGGCGCCGTGGCGGCGGGCATTGTACAAGACCATCACCTTCCAGGCCGTGGCCAACGCGACCGACCTGCTGGTCTTCGAGACCCTGATCGGCGGGCACGCGCTGGTTCTCGGTGGCTTCGTCGTGGCCAACGCGGCGACGGCGGCCGGGCTCTACTACGGCTTCGAATACCTCTGGCAGAGGGATGGACCGTCGCTCGATGAGACGACGGAACTGACCATCGCCAAGAAGTCGCTGCTGTTCCAGGCGGTGAACAGCGGCCGCATTTTCCTGCTGGGCTACAGCCTGGGGGCCAGCGCCGCCGCCGCCTCGGTGCTCGCCGGCACGGTGTTCGTCACCGATACGGCGGTCTATTTCGGCAACGAGTACGTCTGGGACATTCTGCGACCGACCGTGCCGGACATCGCCGAAGTGCCGCTCACGCGCTCTTCAGTTCCGGTGAGCATGAACTAGGGCGTACCCTCTGCGGCATGATCACGCGCCGCTCCTTCGCCGTCTCCGCCGCCCTGACCGCCGTCGGTTCCGTCGCCGCCGCTTCCTGGCCGCGCCCGAGCCTTGGAGCCGGGGGGGCGGTCCGACCCGTGGTGGCGGAGCTCTTCACCAGCCAGGGCTGCAACTCCTGTCCGCCGGCCGACGCCTTCCTCGGCGTGCTGGCCGGGCGCAGCGACGTCATCGCGCTCGCCTACCACATCGACTACTGGGACCGTATCGGTTGGCCCGATCCGTTCGCCGATGCGGCTTTCACCACGCGACAGCGCGGCTATCGCCCGCGGCTCGGCAACCACAGCATCTATACCCCGCAGATCGTCATCGACGGCGAGGAGGATGCCATCGGGTCGCGAACGCGGCAGGTCGAGAACATGATCGCCCTGCGCCTGGACGCGAGGCCGGCGGAGCGACCGAGCGTGCCGGTGCATGCCGCGCTGGTTGGCGGCGCCCTGGAGATCGAGATTCCGGACGCCGCCGTCACCGGCGCGGCGGAGGTCGTCATGGTCGCCTACGACGCCCGTCATGAGACCGAGGTGCGTCGGGGCGAGAACGCCGGGCGGACACTTGTCGATCACAACGTCGTGCGGGTCCTGCGCACCGTCGCCCGCTACGACGGGACCGGCGGGGCCGTCAGCGTTCCGCCCGGTCCCTGGTCCGAGCGCGACGGTGGGGTGGCGGTGCTGCTCCAGGCGACCGACCACGGTCCGATCTGGGGGGCGACGCAACTCGGCCTCGGCTGATCGGCGATCAGCCGCGGGCCTGAATGAAGCGCATGCGATCGTTGCGGATCTGAATCGCGGTCAGGACACCGGTGAAGAACGCGCCTGTGTCCAGGTTGATCCGGTGTTTGCGTACCGTCGGTTCCTCGTAGGGCGATTCCGGCGTGTGGCCGTGCACCACGACGACGTCGAACGGCCAGCCGTCGCTCGGTTCCAGGAAGGCCTGGCGGATCCAGGTGACGACTTCGAGCGGCTGATTGTCGAGCGGCCGATGCGGGTCCAGGCCGGCATGCACGAACACCCAGTCGCCGATCCTGTGCATCGCCACCATGCGCTCCACCGCCTCGGTCACGATCTCCGGCATATTGCGCCGCAGGGTGTCGACGATCCGGTCCGGCCGGTCGGAGGCGGCGACGGCGAAGTCGTGCCAGGTCTCCACCGCGCCGTTGGCGGACCAGACGTGAAGCTGGTCCATGTGCAGACGCTCCTCGAGGGCTGCCTTGAGCCAGACGTCGTGATTGCCGAGCAGCAGGACGTCCTCGACCGGAACGCGGCCGTTGCAGAACATGGCCAAGCCTCCGGCGGCCAGGCCCAGCGTATCCCTCACCGCCGGACCCCGGTCGATCAGATCGCCAAGGAAGATGTTGGTCACCCGTTCGACCCCCGGACCCGACGTGTCCTCGGCCAGCGCCTCCAGCAACGCCTCCAGGAGATCGGCCCGCCCGTGAACGTCGCCGATGGCGCTGATGAGGTGGTCGGCGGCCGCCGGCTTCGGCGCGTCCATCCATTCGCCGCGGGAAATCGAGATCATCGCCTAGCTGAACACGCCCGCGCCTCGGATGTGAAGCTTTGTTGAAGATCGCACAAGGTGGTTGCGCCGTCTTCGCTGCACTGCACAAATACTGTCGACATGGCGACGTTCGGCGTCGGTGCGGTGTCGGGAGGGGGCTGGATCATGGGTTTCTCGCTGGACGGCAGGAAGGGACTGGTGGTCGGCATCGCCAATGACCAGTCGATCGCTTACGGCTGCGCGCGGGCGTTCCGCGAGGCCGGGGCCGATCTCGCCGTGACCTATCTGAACGACAAGGCCAGGCCCCATACCGAGCCGCTGAGCGCGGCACTCGGCGCCGACCTCTTCCTGCCCTGCGACGTGCGCGAGGAGGGGCAGACCGAGGCGCTGTTCTCCGCCATCCGTGAGCGCTGGGGCCGTCTCGACTTCCTGCTGCACTCGATCGCCTTCGCCCCGCGCGAGGACCTGCACGGCCGGGTGACCGACTGCTCGCGCGACGGGTTCGACATGGCGATGAACGTGTCGTGCCATTCCTTCATCCGCATGGCACGCCATGCCGAGCCGCTGATGGTCGACGGCGGCGCGCTGATGACGATGAGCTATTACGGTGCCGACAAGGTTGTCGACCGCTACAATCTGATGGGGCCGGTCAAGGCGGCGCTGGAGGCGAGCGTGCGGTATCTGGCCTCCGAGTTGGCCCCGAAGGGCATCCGGGTCTACGCCGTGTCGCCGGGGCCGCTGAAGACCCGGGCGGCCTCGGGCATCGACCGCTTCGACGAGTTGATGGAGCAGGCGGCGGCGCGGGCGCCGCGCCACGCGCTGGTGACCATCGAACAGGTGGGCAACGTCGCCGCCTTCCTGGTGTCGGGCGCGGCCGACGGGATGACCGGCAACACGGTCTTCGTCGACAACGGCTACAACGTGGTGGGATGATGGCATGAGCTACGATTCAGATCTCGCGGCGAAGACCGTCTCGGCCCGGGATGCGGCCGACAGCGTCGATGACGCGAGCAATCTGGTCCTCGGCATGGGCGTGGCGATGCCGCCGGCCTTCATGGCGGCGCTGGCCGAACGGGTGCGGGCGCGGCGCGGGCTCGGCCGGCTGAACGTCTATTACATGCATGGCAGCAAGGCGACGGCGGAGACCATCCTGAAGCCGGACCTGATGGACGTGCTGCGGCTCAACATCCTGTTCATGAGCGGCCACGACCGGGCCTTCGCCGAGGAGGGGCGGAAGCGGGGCGAGACCTGGGTGCACTTCGTCCCCGCCATGTTCCACCAGGTCGGCCGGCTGCTGACCGAGCAGATCCGCCCGGACTGTTTCGTGACGACGGTCTCGCCGATGGACCGTTCGGGCCATTTCAGTCTCGGCACCAACCCGGACTACGGGGCGGAACTGGTACGCAAGGCCCGCCGGGTGATCGTCGAGGTCAACCGCAACATGCCGCGCACCTTCGGCGAGAACCTCCTGCACATCAGCCAGGTGGACGCGGTGATCGAGCATGACGCGCCGTTGATGGAGCTGCCGTCGCACGCGCCCGGCCCGGAGGATCTCGCCATCGCCCGGGCGATCGCGCCGCTGATCCCGGACGAGGCGACGCTGCAGATGGGGGTCGGCGGCGTGCCCGAGGCGGTGCTGGCGGAGCTTCGGGGGCACCGGCGTCTCGGGTTGCATTCGGAGCTGCTGTCGCCGCCGATGATCGACATGATCCGTCGCGGCGTCATCACCGGCGAGGCGAAGAGCCTGATGCGCTACAAGCACGTCTTCACCCTCGCGCTCGGCAATGCCGACATGTACGACTTCATGGACGACAACCCGTCCATCGTCGGCTATCCGGCGACCTGGGTGAACAACCCCGCGGTCATCCGCAAGAACCGTAACATGATCTCGGTCAACGCCGCTCTTCAGGTCGACCTGACCGGCCAGGTGAACTCGGAGGCGCTGAACGGCCGTCAGTTCAGCGGCACCGGCGGTCAGCTCGACTTCGTGCGCGGCGCCTATCTGGCCCCCAACGGGAAGTCGTTCATCGCCCTGCATGCCACCGCCAGGGGCGGTACCGTCAGCCGGATCGTCCCGCAACTCGCCAACACGACGATCACCGACCCGCGCGTCGATACCCAGTTCATCGTGACCGAGTTCGGCATGGCGGACATGAAGGGGAAGTCCCTGTCGGAGCGGGCCGAGGCCCTGGTGGCCATCGCCCACCCCGACTTCCGCGACTCGCTCGCCGCCGAGGCGAAGGCGGCCGGGCTGACCTGACTCCTACCTCATTCCGTCGCTCAGGCCGCGCAGCAGGGTCAGCAGGATGCTGTTGGCGGGCGTGGGGATGCCGAGCCGGGCGCCGGCATCGACCACGGCGCCGGTTAGCGCGTCACCCTCGAGCGGCCGCCCGGCCATCACGTCGAAATACATCGAGGTGCCGGCCTCCGGCGGGAATTTCATCAGCCGCGCCATGATCAGCTCGGCGTCGTCCTCCCCGACCTGCGCGCCGCTGGCCCGCGCGACCGCGACGCCCTCCTCCAGCAGGGTGGCGGCCAGCGCCTTGGCGTCGTCGCGGCGCAGCACGGCCTGGCGCTGACGGGTCAGGGCGGTGATCGGATTGGCGACGATGTTGATCAGCAGCTTACGCCACGCCTCGGTGACGAAATCCGGGTTCCGCTGGCAGGTGATCGGCGTGCCGGCCAGCAGGTCGGCGAAGCGCCCGGCCGCCGCGCTGTCGGGCAGCGATATGTCGGCCGTTCCCACATGGCGCATGCGTACGTGGTCGGCGGCGATGCGTTCGCCGTTGTAGTAGACGATCGTCGGCAGCACCTCGGCTTCTCCGACATAGGGGGCGACGCGCGCGGCATGGTCGATCCCGTTCTGCAGCACCGCGACGGTCGTCCAGGGCCCGCAGAGCGCGCGCAGCCAGGCCCCCGCGCCGTCCGTGTCCTGGGCCTTGGTGGTGAGCAGCACCCAGTCGACGGGGGAGGCGTCGCCCGGGTCGGTCAGCACGTCGAGGGACACGACGGCGCTCTCGTCCGGCAGGTCCACGGTCAGGCGCTCGATGGGCCGGCGGGCGCAGGCGATCACGTCATGGCGGCCGGCAAGGGCGAGGGCGCCGGCGGCGACACCGCCGATCCCGCCCAGACCGATGACGGCGACCCGCTGGCGGTCGGATGAATGGGGCATGCGGCGGCCTTGCTGTCGGGTTCAGGGTGCGCCCAATTGACGGCACGAGCATGCGCCTGCGCAACCCGCAAAGCGCGGCGGTGGGGCAGAGGTCCGATCGACGGGCGTCGTTCCGGGGCTTTCTCCGGGACGGGGCTGCGCTACTCTCGCGGCGGCAACCGCCAGAACGCGATCCAGGAGGAGACGACCATGCTGTTCGACGTGCGCAAATACACCTGCCGACCCGGCACCATCGCCAAGCACCTCGAGCTCTACGAGAAGATGGGCAAGGAGCCGCAGGCCAAGCATCTCGGCCAGCCGGTGCTCTACGCCAAGTGCGAGACCGGCGATCCGAACTGCTACATCCACATCTGGGCCTACGACAACGCCGGTGACCGCGAGGCCAAGCGCGCCGCCATGTGGAAGGACCCGGACTGGCTCGCCTACACCCAGGAGAGCGCCCGGCTCGGGGCCCTGGAGAAGCAGGAGAACACCCTGTTCAACGACGTGAGCTTCTATCCCTTCAAGCGCTGACCCGACGCTACATCAGCGCGCCATCCCGCGCGACGACCCGCCCGCCCTTGACCACCAGCGCCCGGGGCGGGCGGTTCACCACCGCCTCGGCCAGGGTCTCGGCCTCGACGGCGACGAAATCACCCCGCGCTCCGACCTCCAGTCCGTAGGGACCGTAGCCGAGGGCCTGCGCCGCCGCGCCGGTGGCGAGATCGAAGGCCCGGGCCAGTCCGGTATCGGTGCGCAGTCCGGCGCGATAGGCCACCAGCATCGCCCGCTCCAGCATGTCGCCATTGCCGAAGGGCGACCAGGCGTCGCGCACGTTGTCGGAGCCGGCGAACACCCGCACGCCGGCCTCGCGCAGCGCCTCCACGGGGATCAGGTTCCCGGTGCCGGGGGCGCTCGTCAGGATCGCGACGTCGGCCCGCGCCAGATCGGCCATCGTCAGCGCAAGGGTACGGTCGTCGACGGTGGCGAGCGCGAAGGCGTGGCTGACCGTCACCCGTCCGTGCATGCCGAGGGCCGCCGTGCGGTCGGCGATGGCCCGCAGCTCCAGCGCCCCCCGGTGGCCCGGGTCGTGGAGGTGGATGTCGACGCCGACGCCATGCTTGCCGGCGAGGGCGAAGATCAGGTCGAGATGGCTGTCCATGTCGCCGTCGATGCCCGCCGGATCGAGGCCGCCGATCAACTCGGCTCCCTCGGCGAGGGCGGCATCGAGAAGGTCGGCGACGCCCGGCGCCGTCAGCACGCCGGATTGCGGGAAGGCGACGAGCTGGACGTCGACGCGGTCCGCGAACGCCTCGCGCGCCGCCATCACCTGGTGCAGGTGGTCGAGCCGGCTGTCCGGGTCGATATCGACATGGCTGCGCAGGGCGACGGTGCCCATGGCGAGCTCGCGGGCGAGGAAGTTCCGGGCGCGCTGTTCGACCGGGAGGCTCAGGTCGGCCCGCCCGGTCTTCTCGGCGGCGATCCGGTCGACCACCGTCGGGCCGGCGCGATGCGGACGCCACGGCAGGCCGAGAAAGGTTTTGTCCAGGTGGATATGACCGTCGATCAGACCGGGCAGAACCAGCTTGCCGCCCAGATCCTCCGCGTCGCTCCGCGACGGCGCCTCGAAGGCGGAAAACAGGCCGTCGGCTATGGCGATGTCGACCGTTCGGCCGTCCGGCAGCCTGGCATTGCGGAAGCGGGTCGCGGTCATCCGTTGGGTCCTTTCCCGGGGTTCGGCTCGCGAAGATAGCGGGTCGGCGAGGCACCGAGGGTGCGGCGGAACATGGCGATGAAGGCGCTGGGACTGGCGTAGCCGAGGTCGAGGGCGACGGTTGTCACCGGCTCGTCCGCCGCCAGCCGCTCCAGCGCCGCGAGCAGCCGGCGGCGCTGGCGCCAGCGTCCGAAGGACAGCCCGGTTTCGGTCTGGAAGAGCCGGGCCAGGGTTCGGGCGCTGGCGCCGACGTCGCGGCCCCAGTCGGCGAGGTCGCGCCCGTCCGCCGGGTCGGCGATCAGCGCCTCGGCCACGGCCAGCGCCCGACGGTCGCGCGGCAGCGGCAGGTCGAGCGGTGCGGTCGGCAGGTCGGCCAATTCGTCGGCCAGGACCGCGACGATGCGCGCTTCCGGACCGGTCTCCGGGTACTCCCGTGGCAGGGCCGTGACCCGGGCGATCAGTTCACGCACCAGGGCGGGCACGGCGACCACACGACACCGGTCGGCAACGGCCACGCCGGCGTCGCGGCGCAGGTACAGCGTACGCATGGCCACAGCCGAGGCGGCCCGGACCTCATGCACCACGCCGGCCGGCACCCAGACGGCGTAGCCCGGCGGCACGATCCAGGCACCGTCATCCGTGCGCACCGCCATCACCCCGCGCTCGCCGTGGACCAGCTGGTCGCGGTCGTGGTGATGCCAGCCGGTGGAGTGTCCCGGCACGTAGTCGACCGCGTAGCCGACGATCGCCTTCGGCCAGTGCTGGCGGTCGCGGACATCCGCACTGCCGCCGCCGACGGAGACCAGGTTTCGGGAGGGGTGGCCGGATTGCAACATCGATTGACGGTCTATCGAAAGACGGCAAGTCGGACAAGGCGGATAATCCTCGAGACCAGTCTTGGAGGATCCGATGCGTCTCGATGCCCGCTTCCTGTTCCTGAACGTCGGCCACGCGGTCGACCATCTCATGATGCTGCTGTTCCCGACCGCGGTGATCCTCATGGCGCACGAGACAGGAGCGGATTACGGCGAGCTTCTGGCGCTCTCGACATTCGGCTTCATCGCCTTCGGCGCGTTCTCGCTTCCGGCGGGATGGCTCGCCGACCGCTGGAACCGGGAGAACATGATCTCCGTGTTCTTCATCGGGATCGGCGCGGTCACGGTGCTGACCGGGTTCGCGCGGGAACCGTGGCACTTCGCGGTCGCGGTGTTCCTCATCGGCGTGTTCGCGGCGATCTATCACCCGGTCGGGATCGCCATGGTCAGCCAGGGCGCCGCCGCCAGCGGCAATATCGGGCGCCGCATGGGCATCAACGGGGTGTGGGGCAACATGGGGCTGGCGGCGGCCCCGATCGTCGTCGGCGCTCTGGCGGACTACGCCGGCTGGCGCTACGCGTTCTTCGTGCCGGGCGCGGCCTCCATCGTCATCGGCCTGTTGTGGATCGCCCATTGCCGCAGCACCGCCGGGCGCGCCGCGATCGAGTCGGCGGCCCAGTCGACGGCGGCGGCGCGCAAGGCCAAGTCGGGTCCGGCGGCGGACTGGAAAACGGTGCTGGTGGTCGTCTTCATCGCCACCGCGTTCGGCGGTTTCATCTTCAACGCATCGACGATCTCGCTGTCCAAGGTGTTCGACGAGCGGGTCGCCTCCTTCGCGGTCAGCGGCATCGCGGCCGGCTCGATGGTGGCGATCGTCAAGGCGCTCGCGTCGCTCACCCAGATCGCGGTCGGCTACCTGATCGACCGCTACTCGACGAAGATGGTCTTCCTGATCCTGGCGCTCGGCGACGTGGCGGTGTTCCTCGCCGCCAGCGGGGCGACCGGCTCGACCATGCTGGGCCTGTCCCTGGCGATGATGATGCTGGTTTTCGGCCAGATTCCGATCACCGACACGCTGGTCGCCCGCAACACGCCGGAGCACTGGCGGGGCCGGGCCTACGCGATCAAGTACGTGGTCTCGTTCGGCGTGGCGGCGACGGCGGTGCCGACGATCTCCTGGCTCCACCTGTACGGCGGCGGATTCTCCAGTCTGTTCCTGGCCTGCGCCGCCTGCGCGGCGGTGATCGCGACCGCGGTGGCGTTCCTGCCGCGCCTCAGCCCCGCTCCGGCGGTTCAGCCGGGCGAGTGAGGCCCGCTACCGCGCGAACCCGGCGATCGGTGTCATGTAGACCGCCCCCATGCGGTCGAGCGCCTTGCGCACGGCGTCGTCCGGCGTGCCGTACACGGTGATCCTGCGCGGCTCGCATACGGCCATGAAGCGTTCGGCGCACTCCTTGCCGAACCACTTCAGGTGGGTCATCACCGCCGCCGAGTCCCGGTAGCGCTCGTGGATGTGGCAGGTCCCCAGATCCTCGGAGACCGTCCACTCGTAGGCCAGGGCGCCCGGCTCATTGGCCTCGGTCGCCGCGACCATCTCCACCATGAGCGTCTTGAAGGCATCGAACCGGCCTTCCCGGATCGCGACCTGCAGGATCCAAGAAACGTGTTCGGACATGGGCCGAGCCCTCCCTGTGCTTGGTCGTACCGGCTGGCGGCGGTCAGGCGCCGTAGAAGATCTTACCGGGATTCATCACTCCGGTCGGATCGATCGCCGCCTTGATGGCCCGCATCAGGGCGATCCGGCTCTCCGGCGTGTAGCGCAGGAAATCGTCGCGCTTCAGCCCGCCGATCCCATGCTCGGCCGAGAAGCTGCCGCCGAACTCGGCGCAGAGCGCGCTGATCCGGTCGGACAGGTCGCCCTTGCGCTGGGTCCAGGCCTCCGGCGACATGCCGTCCGGCCGGTACATGCCGTAGTGAATGTTGCCGTCGCCCATATGGCCGAAGGCGTTGATGAACAGGTCCGGCTGCTCGGCCAGCAGCATGGCCTCGGCCCTGGCCAGAAACTCGGCGACACGGCTGACGGGAACGGAGACGTCGCAGGAGATCTGCCCGCCCTGACGCCTGCCGGCCTCGGCCTGCTCCTCGCGGATGCGCCAGATCTGCGCGCGCTGCGTCTCGCTCTCGGCGATCGCCCCGTCGGTGACGGTGCCGTTCTCCATCGCCTCGGAGAAGATCGCCTCCAGCTTGCCGCGCAGGTCGTCGATCTCCGACGACGTGGCCATCTCCATCAGCACGTACCAGGGCGACGGCTGCGCGATCGGATCGACGATCCCTTCGATGTGCTTGAGAGCCAGGTCGAAGCAGCTCCGCGGCATCAGTTCGAACGCGATCACGGTGTCGCCGGACAGCTCGCGGGCGCGCGACAGCAGGATCTGGGCCGCTTCCGGGTTGGGCACGGAAAGCATCGCCGTCTCTCGGACCTTCGGTCCGGGCATCAGCCGCACGGCGGCCGCGGTGATGATGCCGAGCGTGCCTTCGGCGCCGATGAACAGGTGCTTCAGGTCGTAGCCGGTGTTGTTCTTGCGCAGGGTGTTGAGGCCGTCGAACACGGTACCGTCCGGCAGCACCACCTCGAGGCCGAGCACCTGCTCGCGGGCGTTGCCGTAGCGGATCGTGTTGTTGCCGCCGGCATTGGTCGACAGCGTCCCGCCGACCGTGGACGACCCTTCGGAGGAGAGCGACAGCGGGTACAGCCGGCCGGCCTCTGCCGCCGCCTGCTGCAGGTTCTGGATGATACAGCCGGCCTCGGCCACCATCGCGAAATTGTCGGCGTCCAGCGCGCGGATCCGCGTCATGCGGTCCAGCGATACGATGACGGTCGGGACAGCCTCGGTCGGGATCGAGCCGAGCACCAGTCCGGTGTTGCCGCCCTGGGCGGTCACCGCGATGCCGGCGCCATGGCAGAGGCGAACAACCTCCGAGACCTGCCCGGTGGAGTCGGGCCGCGCCACCAGCAGCGCATCGCCCACCACGCCGCCGCGCCAATCGGTGCGGTACTTCAGGGTGTCGCCGGCCTCTTCGAGCCAGCCCTTGTCGCCGACGACCTGCTTGATCGCCGCGATTGCCTCGGTGACCGCCTGCGCGGGAACGGACGACGGTGCGTCGACGTTCATCGGTTTCCTCCGGACCTTGATCTTGATTGTTGGCGCGATCATGCGGCGGCGGGGCGCGGTGGGCAAGCCACAGACATTGCGGCGCGCCCTCAGGCCGCGGCCCCGTGGCAGTGCTTGTAGCGTTTGCCCGAACCGCAGGGGCAGGGCGCGTTGCGCGCCGGCGTCTCGCGCAGGGACAGGTCGGCGAACTCGACGCGTTCCGCTTCGGCGGCGATCTGCGACAACAGGTCGGCGCTCCGATCGGCACCCCGATCGGCGCCGGCGGTGCGCATATGGAAGCTCCTCAGCATACCGGCCACCGCCGTGTTGAATGCCGTGTCGGCGCTCGACGCGACCGCTGCCAGCGGCCCGCGCTCCAGTTCGATCAGGCCATGACACAGGGCGAACAGCGCGTAGGCGTCGGCGGTGGCGGTCTCTTCGCCGACCATGGCGGCGACCTGGCGTCGCAGCAGCGTCCAGAAGTCCCGGGCGCGCTGCTCGGCGAGATCGCTGCGGGAATGGCCGTCGGGCGGGGAGCCGAACATGACCCGGTAGTGATCGCCGTGGGTGCGCGCGAAGCCGCGAAGCGTGCGGCAGACCGCCGAGATCCAGCTCGCCGGCCGGTCCGGCGCGGCGGCCAGGGCCTGTCGGCAGGCCTCGTTGAGCACGTCGAACCCTTCGCGGTTGATCGCGTCGAGCACGCCGTCCTTGCCGCCGAGCCGGCTGTAGATCGCCATCGTCGTGGTGCCCGCTTGCTTGGCGATGGCGCGCACGGTGAGGCCATCCAGCCCGTCGCGGGCGAGGACGGCGCCGGCGGCGGCCAGAAGGGCGGTGGCGTCAGGGGTGGGTCTGGTTGTCGGCGACACGGTCTGCATCCCATTCACGGCGGAACGGGCGGTATCATAACCGCGTTATATGATGGTTACATCCCTTTTCGCCGCAGATGGCCGTGCCGGGGAGCGCCGTCCGCTGCCGTCGGCCGACGGGTCAGCCGAGGGCGCCGTGGCAGTGCTTGTACTTCTTTCCGGAACCGCAGGGGCAGGGCGCGTTGCGCGGAACCTTGCCCCAGGTGCTCGGGTCGTTGGGGTCGATGTCGGTTGATGCCACACGGGAGGTCACCGGGCGTTGCGGAACGGCGGCGCCGTCGGTGCCCGTGGCGCGCAGTTCCTGGTCGTCCTCCACCGTGCCGACCACGTCGCTCGCCAGTGCCGGGTCGTCGCGGGTCTCGTGCATCTCCTGGGCGAGGCGCTCGGCCGCCATGCGGGCTTCGATCTCCTCCGGCGACTGGGTGCGGATCTCGATGTGCGAGAGGACCGCGGTCACCTGCTGGCGCAGATCGGCGAGCATCGCCTCGAACAGCGAGAACGCCTCCCGCTTGTACTCGTTCAGCGGATCCTTCTGGGCATAGGCCCGCAGGTTGATGCCCTGGCGCAGGTGGTCGAGCGACAGCAGGTGGTCCTTCCACTGCTGGTCCAGGATCTGGAGCAGCAGCTGCTTCTCGGCCATGCGCATCAGGTCGCGGCCGACATTGACCGCCTTCTCCGCCATGCGGCGGTTCGAGGCGTCGCGGACCCGCTCCAGGATCTCGCGCTCGGCGATCCCTTCTTCCTTGCCCCAGGCCTGGATCGGCAGATCGAGGGCGAGGAGCCGCAGAACCTCGGCGTGCAGGCCATCCAGGTCCCACTGCTCGACATAGGTGCCCTCGGGGATGGCCCGGGTGACGATGTCCTCGATCACCTCGTGACGCATGTCGGTGACCATCTCGTGGACGTCGGGCAGGCGCATGATCTCGCGGCGCTGTTCGTAGACGACCTTGCGCTGGTCGTTCATCACGTCGTCGAACTTCAGGAGCTGCTTGCGGATCTCGAAGTTCCGCGCCTCGACCTTCTGCTGCGCCTTCTCCAGCGCCTTGTTGATCCAGGGGTGGACGATCGCCTCGCCGTCCTGCAGGCCGAGCTTCTTCAGCATGCCGTCCATGCGGTCGGAGCCGAAGATCCGCATCAGGTCGTCTTCCAGCGACAGGAAGAACTTGGAGGTACCCGGGTCGCCCTGGCGTCCGGAGCGGCCGCGCAGCTGATTGTCGATCCGACGGCTCTCGTGCCGCTCGGTGGCGATCACGCAGAGGCCGCCCTCCGCCAGCGCCTTGGCCTTGCCGGATTCGACGTCGGCATTGATCTCCGCGACGATGGCGGCACGCTTGGTCTCGTCCGCGACCCCGTCCAGTGCCTGTGCGAGGCGCATCTCCAGGTTGCCGCCAAGCTGGATGTCGGTGCCGCGTCCCGCCATGTTGGTGGCGATGGTGACGGCGCCCGGCCGGCCGGCCTGGGCGATGATCCGCGCCTCCTGTTCGTGGAAGCGGGCGTTCAGCACCTCGTGCGGGATCTTGCGCTGCTTGAGCAGGGCGGCGACGGCTTCCGACTTCTCGATCGAGACCGTGCCGACCAGCACCGGCTGGCCGCGCTGGCGGCAGTCCTCGATCATGTCGATGACCGCGTCGTACTTCTCCTTGGCGCTGCGGTAGACCTCGTCGTCCTCGTCCTTGCGCGAGACCGGGACGTTGGTCGGGATCTCGACGACCTCGAGTTCGTAGATCTCCTGGAACTCCGAAGCTTCCGTCATCGCCGTGCCGGTCATGCCGGCCAGCTTCGGATAGAGCCGGAAATAGTTCTGGAAGGTGATCGAGGCGAGGGTCTGGTTCTCGTTCTGGACGGTGACCCGCTCCTTCGCCTCCAGCGCCTGGTGCAGGCCGTCGGAGTAGCGTCGACCCTCCATGGCGCGGCCGGTGAATTCGTCGATGATGACGACCTTGTCGTCCTTCACGATGTAGTCGGTGTCGCGCGAGAACAGCTTGTGCGCGCGCAGCGCCTGGTTGGCGTGGTGCACGAGACTCACGTTGTGCACGTCGTAGAGCGCGCCGCTCTCCAGGATCCCGGCCTCGTTCAGCAGCCGTTCGATCTCCTCCGCGCCTTCGTCGGTCAGGGCGACCGTGCGCTGCTTCTCGTCCTTTTCGAAGTGCTCGTCCTTCAGGTGCGGAATCAGCACGTCGATCTTGCGGTACAGGTCGGAGCTGTCGTCCGCCGGGCCGGAGATGATGAGCGGAGTCCGCGCCTCGTCGATCAGGATCGAGTCCACTTCGTCGACGATCGCGAAATGGAACTCCCGCTGGACCATGTCCTCCAGCCGGAACTTCATGTTGTCGCGCAGGTAGTCGAAGCCGAACTCGTTGTTCGTGCCATAGGTCACGTCGCAGCCGTACGCCGCCTTGCGCTCGCCATCGTCGAGGCCGTGGACGATGCAGCCGGTGGTCAGGCCGAGAAACGCATAGATCCGTCCCATCCACTCGGCATCGCGGCGCGCGAGGTAATCGTTGACGGTGACGACGTGGACGCCCTTGCCGGGCAGCGCGTTGAGATAGACGGGAAGGGTGGCGACCAGCGTCTTGCCTTCGCCGGTCTTCATCTCCGAGATCTTGCCCTGGTGCAGCACCATGCCGCCGAGCAGCTGCACGTCGAAATGCCGCTGGCCGAGAACCCGCTTGGCCGCCTCGCGGACCACGGCGAAGGCCTCGACCATCAGATCGTCCACCGTCTCCCCCGCCTTCAGCCGGGCGCGGAACGCGTCGGTCTTGGCCCTGAGGTCGTCGTCGGACAGCGCCTCGATCTCGCCTTCGAGCGCGTTGACGGCGCCGACGTCCTTGTGCAGGCCTTTGAGAATACGGTCGTTTTGCGAGCCGAACAGGGCTCTGGCTATGCCGCCGAACATGGATGGTCCCCGAATTGAGCGCGCGCCAGCCGACGCGGCGGTTCGAGCAGGACATGTAGGGGGAGCGCGGAGCCCTGTCAACGCGCGGGGCCCCGGTCGCCCGCCGCGGCAAATCGGCGGATTCATTGCGCTCGAGAGAAGGTTAACGCATTCTTAACAGATCATGGTCGACGGTATTGATCCTCCCAGCCAATCCCGCCCCGTCTCGGTGTCCACCGTCGTCGGCGCACCGTCCGTCAACGTGCGTCGACGCGGCGAGCGTCCGCACGATCCAACCCAGCTCTACGATCGGGGCGGCGATCCGGAGGCGGATGACGACGGTCCGTCGGTTCCGGCTTCTCACCGGGCTGCCCTCGGTCGCGCCAGCCGGGCCTACGGCGGCGCCGGGGCAACCGTCGGTCAGCCTGAGGTGGTGATGTCGCGCGCCGCCGCCATTCTGGGAGGCGGCGACCTGCGGGCGATCCTCCGCCGGGCCGGCCAGGCGCTGCGACAGATGGCGGAGACCCTGCTCGGCGTGTCGCCGGAGAGCACCGAAGGCCTGGTCGAGGCGTTCACCGTGGAGGCGCTGGAGTGGGTTCGCGTTGCCATGGCCCAGTACCGGACCTTCGCCGCCGACCATGCGGGGCTGCCGGTGGGTCTGTCGTTCGAGGACGTGCGCATCACGGTCGACGCCGGGCATGGCGGGCTGTCGATCGAGGTCGGCAGCGTCCATTTCCGCCGCTCGTTCGGTTTCCGAACCAAGGGGGTCGTGTTCGATATCCGCGCTTCGGGCGCGGTGAACCGGCCCGCTCCCGGTTTCTTCGTCGCGTCGGGGGAGACCGAGTACCACGCCGAGACCGCCACCGCGATCGTCCAGAAGGTGCGCATGGACCTGCCGCGGTTCGGCATCAGCGAGGATACCGAGGGCGTCTGCGTCCTGATCCGCTCCGAGGGTAGCGACTATGATCCGGCGCGCGACGGCGGCTGGGTGATCGACCTCGACGTCCACGTGCCCTTCGACCCGACCTGGAGCGGTTGAGCCGGTGGCGTTCGGGTCCGCGTGCAACCCCCTCGGCACTCATCATAGCGCCGCATTTCCGTGCGACGGCGGTTCCTTGTGACTCCCCGGGCGATCTGATACGCCTCGCGTCGGCGGGTCGCGACGGGCCTGTGAGCCAGTGCTTCGATCCAAAGAGCCTCGAAAGGACGTTCCATGCATTCCCTGCGTCTCATGACCGCCGCCGCCACGGTGGCGCTCAGTCTCTCGCTCGCCGGTCCGGCCGCCGCGCAGACTGCCGCTCCCCAAGGGACTGATTCCCAGGGGACTGATTCCCAGGGCGTCGGCGCGGCGAACGTGGATCCGTCGCTGGTCGTGGCCCGGATCGGCGATCAGGAGGTCACCCTCGGCCAGATCATCGCCATGCGCAGCCAGCTTCCGGCGCAGTATCAGCAGATGCCGCTCGAGGTGATCTTCGAGCCGATGCTGAACCGCGCGATCGACCAGATCCTCATCACCCGTGCGGCGCGCGACAGCGGCCTTGCCGACCGGGACGACGTCAAGGCTCGCGTGCAGGAAGCGGCCGATCAGGTTGTCGCCGAGGTCTACCTGACGGAGACCATCGCCTCCGAGGTGAGCGAGGAGGCGCTGCGCGCGCGCTATCAGGAGTCGATCGCCGGTCAGTCCGGCGAGGAGGAGGCGCGGGCCCGTCATATCCTGCTGGAGAGCGAGGACGATGCGCGCGCCGTGATCGACGAGCTGGACGGCGGCGCCGATTTCGGCGGGCTTGCCGAGCAGAAGTCGACCGGGCCGTCGGCCGCCAAGGGGGGCGACCTGGGCTGGTTCAAGGCCGGTCAGATGGTACCGGAATTCTCGGCTGCGGCCTTCGCGCTCGAGCCGGGGACGTACACGGCGGACCCCGTTCGGAGCGATTTCGGCTGGCACGTCATCCTGCTTGAGGAGAAGCGGGTGGCCGACGCCCCGCCGTTCGAGCAGATGCAGGAGCAGCTGGCGGCGGAGATGACCCGCGAGCTGATCCAGCAACGGCTGACCGACCTGCGCGGCGCCGCCGAGATCGAGCGGTTCGGCCCGACCGGCCAGCCGCTTCCGGCGCCGGAGTGACTGCCGCCGCCTGATCCGATGGAACCCTTGACGGAACGAAGACGATGAAGCCGCTCCCGGTCTCTCCCCTGGCGCCCACCACCCGGCAGGTCCTGCCTCCGGTTGCCGGTTGCCGCATTGCAGCGGTCGAGGCCGGGGTGCGCTATCAGGGACGCCGCGACGTTCTGCTGATGGAGTTCGCGCCGGGCTCGACCGTTGCCGGCGTTCTGACCCGCAACCGCATGCCGGGCGCGCCGGTCGACTGGTGCCGGGCGCGTCTGCCGGCGGGGACGGCACGGGGCCTGGTGGTCAACGCCGGCAACGCCAACGTGTTCACGGGCGCGCATGGGGTGCGCGCCTGTGCCGAGACGGCGAAGGCGGCGGCGGCGGCGATCGGATGCGCGCCGGAGGAGGTTCTGCTGGCCTCGACCGGCGTGATCGGCGAGCCGCTGCGCTACGAGCGGATCGTCGACTGCCTGCCGTCGGCCCACGCCGCGCTGACCGGCGACGCGTGGGAGGCGGCGGCGGCGACGATCATGACCACCGACACGTTCGCGAAGACCGCGACCCGCACCGCCAACATCCGCGGCGTCCCGGTGACGCTGAACGGCATCGCCAAGGGCTCCGGCATGATCGCGCCGGACATGGCGACCATGCTCTCCTTCGTCGTCACCGACGCCAGGCTGCCGGCACCGGTCCTGCGCGCGCTACTGACCCGCGGCGTGAACCGCAGCTTCAACGCGGTGACGGTCGACAGCGACCAGTCGACCAGCGACGCCGTTCTGCTGTTCGCCACGGGACGCGGGGAGTCCCACGTCACCGTCGACGGCCCGGGAGATCCCGCGCTTCGCGATTTCCGCGCCAAGCTGGAGGACCTGCTGCACGACCTGGCGATGCAGGTGGTGCGCGACGGCGAGGGAGCGAGCAAACTGGTGCGTATCTCGGTGACCGGTGCCGCGTCCGAGCGCGCGGCCAAGCGCATCGCCATGGCGATCGCCGACTCGCCCCTGGTGAAGACGGCGATCGCCGGCGAGGATGCCAACTGGGGACGGATCGTCATGGCGGTCGGCAAGTCCGGCCAGAAGGCGGATCGCGACCGGCTGGCGATCTCCATCGGCGGCGTCGAGGTGGCACGCGACGGCGTGCGGGTCGAGGGCTACGACGAGGCACCGGTCGCCGCCCACATGAAGGGGCGGGAGATCGATGTCGAGGTGGATGTCGGCGTCGGCCGCGGTCGGGCGGTGGTGTGGACCTGCGACCTGACCCACGGCTATATCGACATCAACGCCGACTACCGCAGCTAGACGCCCGATGGTCGAGAGGGCCCTGCCGATCGTCCTGGTGGTCGCGGTCGCCCTGGTCGATGTCGACGGTCGCGTGCTGATCGCCAGACGGCCGGAGGGCAAGAAGCTCGCGGGCCTGTGGGAGTTTCCCGGCGGCAAGGTCGACCCCGGGGAAAGCCCGGAGGCGGCCCTGATCCGCGAACTGCGCGAGGAACTGGGGATCGACACCCACGAGAGCTGCCTCGCGCCGCTGACCTTCGCCAGCCATGCCTACGACGACTTCCACCTGCTGATGCCGCTCTACGTCTGCCGTCGCTGGAAGGGCGAGGTGCGGGCGCGGGAGCACTCGGAACTCGCCTGGGTGCGGCCGGTCCGCCTCGGGGACTACCCGATGCCGCCGGCCGACGCCCCGTTGATTGCGATGATCCACGACATCATCGGCTGACCGCTCCTCAGAACGGGTTCCAGATCCGGCGACGGGCGCTGCGCCTGCCGTCGGCCGGATGAAGGTCCGGCTCCGGCCGGCGGCCCGAGACGTGGTGGTTCTGTCGGATCAGACGCTCGACGTGGTCGCCGGCGGCGCCGGTGGCGGCGTGGGCGAGCAACAGCAGATGGTTTCCGGTCATCTTATCTCTCCTTGACTGAACCGGACGGCCTCGGTGCCGTTCCGTTGCTTGAAGATGTGCGTGATTCCGGGTTATCTCAAACGATGCTTTCTCACCTGATATGTTAGGAAAATTTACGTATGGCTCGTCGCCTTCCGCCTCTCAACGCGCTGCGCGCCTTTGAAGCGGCCGCCAGGCTGGAGAGCATGAGCCGGGCCGCGGATGAACTGTCGGTGACCCATGCCGCGGTCAGCCACCAGGTCAAGGCGCTGGAGGAATGGATCGGCCTGCCGCTGTTCCGACGGGAGCATCGACGGATCCGTCTGACCGAGGCGGGCGCCGACCTGCTGCCGGTGCTGGCGCAGGCGTTCGACGCGATCGATGCACGGCTGGCCGATGTCGCCGCCGCCGGCGGCCGCCGTACCCTGACCATCACCGCCGCCCCTTCGGTCGCCTACCGCTGGATCGTTCCGCGGCTTCCGAAGTTCAGCACCCTGCATCCGGAGATAGATGTGCGGATCGAGCACTCGACCCGGCTCGTCGACCTGCGGCGGGAACGGGCGATCGATGTCGGTCTGCGCTACGGTCGGGGCGACTGGGACGGACTGGCGCAGCACTGGCTGATCAGCGGCCACGCGCGGCCGATCGCCTCGCCTGCCCTGCTGGAGCGGTACGGGCTGTCGGCGGCAGACCTGCCTCTGCCGGTGGAGACCATCGCCAGCCTGCCGCTGCATCACGAGGAAACGCGGTTGTGGTGGCGCCGGTGGTTCGAGCACAACGGGCTGCCCGACGCCGACGTCTCGGCCGGCGCGGTCCTGTACGACGCCGGCTCTATTCTCGACCTGGCGCTGGCCGGCCACGGCGCCGTGCTCGGCCGTTTCGCCCTGGCGCAGGAGGCGATGACCGCCGGCCTGCTGCTTCCGCTGCACGACTCCTACTTCGACGAGGATGCCGGTTACTGGTTCGTCTACGATCGAGCCCGGGCGCAGGAGCCGCAGATCGCCGCTTTCCGCGACTTCGTCCTGGCCGAGATCGAGGCCGACGACTGGCAGGATTGGCAGGCCTCGGACCGGGATGCGAGCGCCGATCCGTCCGGCGCGCGCCGAACCGCGATTCCTTCCGGCGACGTCCGGCACAACCGTCGCCGCCGAGGGGCCGCCGACGAGCCGTGATCCGCCCGCCGGGGAGGCCGGAGAGCGGACGCCGCGTCTATCCGCCGCCCGGCGTCTCTCCGGCGGCGACCTCCGCGCTGCCGAGGGCGGTGGCCAGCCGCGTGCGCGCCGCGCCCGGGCGCAACGCTTTCGGCTGGCTCGCCGCCGGGGCCCAGCCGGTCAGGTACAGAACCTGGAACCGGGCCGGGATGCGCCCGTCGGGGCCGGCGAAGCGCGCCGCATAGATCTCCGCCACCCGGGTGAGCAGGCGGCGGGTCGTGGGCGTGCGCCGGCGCTCCAGGACCAGGTTGGTTTCGCCCATGCCCCGCAGGTCGGCCATCAGGTGCAGGGCACTGTCATAGGTGACGGTGACGGTGTCGGCATCGACCACGGGCAGGGCGAACCCGGCCCGCTGCAGCAGACCGCCGGCGTCGCGCAGGTCGGCGAAGGGAGAGACCCGCGGACTGATCCCGCCGGTGACGTCGATCTCGGCCTCGGCGAAGGCGTCGCGCAGCTCCACGAGGGTCTCGCCGCCCAGCAGCGCCGTCAGCAGCAGCCCGTCGGGCTTCAGCGCGCGGCGGATCTGCGCGAGCGCGCCCGGCAAGTCGTTGATCCAGTGCAGGGACAGCGCGCCGAACACGGCGTCCAGCGACCCGTCGGCGACCGGCAGCGCTTCCTCGTCGAGCGCCAGGGCCGGCCCGTCCTCCGCGCGCTCCCGCGCCCAGCCGGGTGCCAGGTCGCTCTGAATCAGCGTGTCGATCCTGCCGCTGTCCCGCAGTGCCCGTCCCAGCGCGCCCGAGCGTGCGCCGAGCTCCAGCGCCAGCGGGAAGCGCCGGCGGATGTCCTCAAGCCGCTCGGCGACCCGGACGGCGACCTCCTCCTCGAGGAAGGAGTAGGCGCCGTAGCCGGGGCGCGCTCGTTCGCGTCGGCGCCGCAGCAGCGATCGGTCGAAGACGCGCATGGCGTCGTGTGGGACGGATGGAGCCATGGCCGCCATATGGCGCAGTCTAACCATCGGGGAAAGGGAAAACCCCGCCGGGTCTGCCATGACCATGCCATGACCGATCTGCGCCTTCTGCCCCGCCGCCTGCTCGACCTCGTTCTGCCGCCGCGCTGCGGTCTGTGCGGCGTCGATGTGCCGGCCGACGGGGTCCTGTGCCTGGCGTGTTGGCAGTCGGTCCGGTTCCTCACCGAGCCGCTCTGCGAGGTCTGCGGGATCCCGTTCGAGGTTCGGCCGATCGGCCGGGCGGTCTGCGGCGACTGCCTCGCGTCTCCGCCGGTCTTCGCGCGCGCCCGGTCCGCAGTGCTGTACGACGATGCGACCCGCCCGCTGGTCCTGGCGTTCAAGCACGCCGACCGGTTGACCCTGGCGCCGCTGTTCGCCTCCTGGATGCGCGGCGCCGGTGCCGACCTGCTCGCCACCGCCGACGTGATCGTGCCGGTGCCGCTGCACCGGTGGAGACTGTTGGCGAGGCGATACAATCAGGCCGCGATATTATCTTATGCTATTGCAAAGCAATGCGGGATTCCCGTTGCCGACGATCTGTTGCTCCGGGTCCGCCGAACGCCGAGTCAGGGGCGCCGCACGGCCGCACAACGGGCCCGAAACGTGCGCGGAGCATTCGCGCTACGGAATAACTGCGGTGGAAAGGCGGAAGCGATCGAGGGTCGCCGGATCCTGCTCGTGGACGACGTTTTCACAACGGGATCCACGGTTTCCGCCTGTGTGCGGGTGCTCGCGCGGGGTGGCGCCCGATCGGTCGATGTCCTCACTTTGGCGCGTGTGGGCTAACTCACCGAAATCAGACCGCTTTGCAGGAAGACCCCAATTTTCTTATCTACTGCGCAGCGACGTGTGCATCACAGGAGGGACCAAGATGGCCAAAGAGGCCAGGGTTGAAATCTACACGACCATGTTCTGTCCGTACTGCTACCGTGCCAAGTCGCTACTGGCGAACAAGGGGGTCGACTACGTCGAGTACGATGTCGGCGGTTCGGCCGAGGCGCGTCGCAAGATGAGCGACCGGGCCGAGGGCCGTCACACCGTGCCGCAGATCTTCATTTCCGGCGAGGGGATCGGCGGTTCCGACGAGCTTGCGGAACTGGAGCGGACCGGTAAGCTGGACCACCTGCTCGGCGTTTCGCTGGTCTGACGGTTCCGTCGGACCGCGGCCGAGCGAGCGTTTTTCTCGGCTGAATAGCCTGCGCCGAGTATCCAGCCCGGAGGTCCGCGATGACGCGTCTGACTGTCGCCTGCGTTCAGACCAACACAACCCGCGATCCGCTCGAGAACATCGAGCGGGTGAGCCCGCTGATCCGCGAGGCGAAGGACCGGGGCGCGCAGCTGGTCACCACGCCGGAAATCGTCGGCATGCTGGAGCCGAAGCGGGATCTGGCGCTCGCCAAGGCGAGGCCGGAGGAAAGCCACGAGGTTCTGGCAGCCTTTCGCGGACTTGCCGCCGAACTCGGCATCTGGCTGCTGGTGGGATCGATCTCCATCAAGGTCTCCGACGACAAGCTCGCCAACCGAAGCTTCCTGCTCGACGACCAGGGGCAGATCGTCGCCCGGTATTCCAAGATCCATATGTTCGACGTCCAGGTCGGCGACGGCCAGACCTACCGGGAAAGCAACACCTACCGGGCCGGCGACGAGGCGGTGATCGCCGAGACGCCCTGGGGCCGGATGGGCATGACCATCTGTTACGACATCCGCTTCCCGTACCTCTACCGCAAGCTGGCGCAGGCCGGAGCCGAGGTGATCTTCGCGCCGGCCGCCTTCACCAAGGTCACCGGTGAGGCGCACTGGCACGTGCTGCAGCGCGCCCGGGCGATCGAGACGGGCTGCTACATCGTTTCCGCCGCCCAGACCGGCGAACATGCCGAGGGACGCCGTACCTACGGCCATTCGGTCGTCGTCGGCCCCTGGGGCGAGGTTCTGGCCGATGCCGGCGAGGATGTCGGCGTGATCACCGCCGAGATCGATCTGGCGCGGGTGGCCGAGGCGCGGGGCAAGGTGCCGTCGCTCACCCATGATCGCGTGATCGGCGACCCGGCGGTCTACGGCGCCGCCCTCCGCCAGGCCGGCGAATAAACGCCGGCCGGGGGTCGGAAAGGTAAGATTCAGACCGGCCGGACAGCCACCACCCGCTGTTTCGCGGCGGGGCGCGGTACGCGCTCCTCCAGGTCCTCGAAGGCCACGACCTGAAGTTCCGGGCGCACCGCGATCAGCAGTTCCTCGCGGTGCAGCAGGAAGTTGGGGTTGCTCGGTCTGCCGAACCGCTCGTTGCCGACGGCGAAGGTCTCGTAGATCAGAACGCCGCCGGGCGCCACCGCGCCGACCAGCGCGTCGAACAGCGGCCGATGCAGGTAGTTGACCACCACGACCGCCGCGAAGACCCGATCGCCCAGCGGCCAAGGCCGGCCGTTCTCCAGGTCCCGGGCGACGATCTCCACGCCCTCGTCGACCGACATGTCGCTGACCCCCGACACGTCGCGGTCGAGGACGACGACCGGATGCCCGCGGTCGCGGAACATGCGGGCGTGCCGGCCGTCGCCGCAGGCGACGTCGAGGACCGTCCCGCCCTCCGGGACCATCGGGGCGAACCGCGCCACCCAGGCCGAAGGGTCGACCGGCGGCACCGCCATGCTCAGACCTCCACGCTGGCCGGCACGCGCGCGCCGGTGAAGCCGCAGGCCGGACTGGCAAGACGGACGAAGACGCCGGCGATCTCCTCCGGCGTCGGCAGCCGGTTCGGATCCTCGTCGGGGAAGGCGGATGCGCGCATCCCGGTCCGCACCTCCCCGGGGTCGACCAGGTTGACCCGGACACCGCTAGAGCGGGTCTCGGCGGCATAGGCCCGCGCCAGGGCCTCCAGCCCCGCCTTCGACGCGGCATAGGCGCCCCAGTCCGCCATCGCCCCCAGCGCCGCGCCCGAGGTGACCAGGATCGCCCGGCCCGACGGAGAGGCGCGAAGCAGCGGATCGAGCTCGCGCAGCAGCCGCCATGTCCCGGTCAGGTTGACGGCGATCGTCTGATCGAACGCGGCGTCGGGCGCGTCGGCCAGGGGCGCTATCGGACCCAGAAGTCCATGATTGGCCACGACCACGTCGAGCCTGCCGAGCTTGTCGCCGAGGCGTTTGGCCAGCCCTTTCGTCGCCATCGGATCTCCAAGGTCCAGCTCCATCGTCGCCGCCTGTCCGCCGGCCCTGCGAATACGATCGGCGACGGCGTCCAGCGCCGGCTGCGAGCGCGCGGCCAGCACCACGCGCGCGCCCTCCGCGGCGTAGCGTTCGGCGACGGCGGCGCCGATCCCCCGCGATGCGCCGGTGACGAGGCATGTCAGCCCCTTGAGCGCGCCGCCGCCGGCGGTCAGCTCGGCCAGCGCCCGATCGTCGCCGACCACCTGGATCTGCTGCAGGATATCGTCCAGCACGGCGCGCAGGGTCCCGGCGATGCGGTCGATCTCGCCGTGGGTGACGACCAGCGGCGGCGCGATCACCAGGGCGTCGCGCACCGCACGCAGGATGATCCCCCGGGCCTGCATCTGGTCGCGTACGACCGCGCCGACGATGCCTTCCGGATCGAAGAGCATCCTGGGCTCGCGCTGCTGAACCAGTTCGACCGCGCCGATCAGGCCAAGGGTGCGGACCTCGCCGACCATGGGGTGGCCGCCAAGCGCGGCGAGCGCGTCGGAGAAATGCGCCGCCAGGTCGTCGCGCACCCGCGCCACGAGTCCCTCGCGCTCGACGATCTCCAGGTTGGCCAGCGCCACCGCCGCCGCCACCGGGTGTCCGGCATAGGTGAACCCGTGGGCCAGACCGCCGCTCTTCTCGATCAGGACTTCGGCGACCCGGTTGCCGACCATCACCGCCGAGATCGGCTGGTAGCCGGAGGACAAGCCCTTGGCCAGGGCGATGAAGTCGGGCGCGAGCCCGAACAGTTCGGCCGCCGTCCAGGCGCCGAGCCGGCCGAAGGCGCTGACCACCTCGTCCAGTGCGAACAGGACGTCGTGTCGGCGGCAGATCTCCTGCACCCGTGCCAGATAACCCGGCGGCGGGATGATGACACCGCCGGCCCCCTGCACCGGTTCGACAACGACGCCGGCGACGGTGTCGGCCCCCAGCTCGAGGATCTTGGCCTCGATCCAGCCGGCCGCCCGCTCGCAGAAGGCCTCTTGGCTCTCGCCGGTCTGCGCATGGCGGAAGGCGTAGGGTGCGCCGACATGGACGAAGCCGGGCAGCGGCAATCCGCCCTGGGCATGCATGGCGACGGTGCCGCCGAGGCTTATCGTCGCCAGGGTCGAGCCGTGATAGCCCTCCTCCCGGCCGATCATCACCGTCTTCTCCGGCCGGCCCCTGAGCTCCCAGTAGAGCCGGCAGAACCGCACGATGGTATCCAGTGCCTCGGAGCCGGAATTGGCGAAGACCACATGGTCGAGGCCGGACGGCGTGAGGTCGACGAGTTTCGCGGCGAGGGCGGCGGTCGGTGCCGTCGTCGTCTTGAAGAAGGTGTTGTAGTAGGCGAGCCGCTCGACCTGATCGGCGGCGACCTTGGCCAGTTCGGTGCGGCCATAGCCGATGTTGACGCACCACAGGCCGGCAAGGGCGTCGAGGTACAGCTTGCCGTTCTCGTCCCACAGCGTGCTGCCCCGGCCGCCGGCCATGACGATGGGCGCGTCGTCCTGCAGGACCTTCGGGTCGGTGAAGGGGTGGAGGTGGTGGTCGCGATCGAGGCGCGCCAGATCGGACGGTGTCTCGGGCATCGCGGGCCTCTCATCTCATGCGCCGGCGCCGTTGGATGGTGGAACGGCCTGACATGACGGCTATATTACCGGCTCAGAGAAGTTTGGGTGACCGATGATCCGCTATCGCCTGCGCTGCGCCGCCGAGCATGAGTTCGAGGCCTGGTTCCAGAGCAGTTCGGCCTACGAGAAGCAGGCCGAATCGGGCCTGCTGTCCTGTCCGCACTGCGGCTCGTCCGAGGTGTCGCGCGCGCTGATGGCACCGGCCCTCCAGGGCACCCGCAAGGAGAGCGCACCGGTCCCCGTCGAGCCTTCGCCGGAGCAGAAACAGGTCGTGACCCAGGCCCAAGCGGAGGCGCTGGCCCTCAAGCAGCAGCTTCTCGGCCTGCGCCGGAAGATCGAAGAGAACTTCGACAATGTCGGCAACCGCTTCGCCGAGGAGGCGCGCAAGATCCACTACGGCGACAGCGATGCCCGCGGGATCTACGGCGACACCACGCCCCAGGAGCGGGAGGCGCTGGCCGAGGAGGGGATCGAGGTCGGAACCATCCCCTGGCTGCGCGACGATGCCTGACCGCCGGGACTGAACGGTGTCCGGCGACCCGCTGATCGACGGTCTGCGCCGCGATCTCGGCGACGACGCGGTCCTGACCCGACCCGACGACCGCACCCGCTACGAGACCGACGTTCTGCAAACCCGTACCGGCCGGGCCCGCGCGGTGCTGCGTCCGCGCACGACGCGGGAGGTGGCGCAGGCGGTCCGGCGCTGTGCCGCGGCCGGTGTCGCGATCGTGCCCCAGGGCGGCAATACCGGTTTCTGCCAGGGCGCCACGCCGCCGGACGACGGCGCGGCGGTGGTCCTGTCGACCGAGCGGTTGCGGGCGATCCGGGACGTCGATCCGACCGGCTCGACGATGATCGCGGAGGCGGGGGTGACCCTGGCCGACGCGCGGACGTGCGCGGCGACCCATGGCCGGCAACTGGCGATTCACCACGGCGGCCTGTCCTCGACCGTCGGCGGCAACGTGTCGACCAATGCGGGCGGCAACAACGTCCTGCGCTACGGCATGGCGCGGTCGCAGATCCTCGGGCTCGAGGCGGTGCTGGCCGACGGGCAGATCTGGAACGGCCTGCGGGCCTTGGCCAAGGACAATGCCGGTACCGATCTCAAGCAGCTCTTCATCGGCACCGAGGGGACGCTCGGCATCGTCACCGCCGCGTGTCTGCGGCTGCACCCCGCCGCCGGCCGGACGGCGACGGCCCTGGTCGCGGTGCCCTCGCCGGCGGCAGCGCTGGCGCTGCTCGCCCGTCTTCAGGATGCCGCCGGCGACGCCATCACGGCAGCCGAACTGATCCCCCGGACCGGCCTCGACCTGCACTTCGCCCACGCCGGGGCCCGGCGCGAACCCTTCGCCGGCCTTCATCCCTGGCAGGTGCTGGTGGAGCTGGCCTCGGCCAGCCGGTACTTCGATCTGGACGCCGCGCTGGAGGCCGCCGTCGGCGCGGCACTCGAGGCGGGCGAGGCAGTCGACGCGGTGCAGGCCCGCTCGGAGGCGCAGCGCGCCGGACTGTGGAGCCTTCGGGAGGGGCTGGCTGTCGCCCAGGTGGACACGCCCGGAAACCTGAAGAACGACACGTCGGTCCCGGTGTCGGCGATCCCGAATTTCATCGCCCGGGCGAGCGCCGCCGTCGCCGCCGTCGTCCCGGACGCGGTGCCGATCCCGTTCGGCCACCTCGGCGACGGCAACATCCATTTCAATGTCAATCCGCCATCCGGCGGCGACGGGGCCGCCTTCCGGGCGCACTGGCCGGCGCTGATCGCGACGATAGACGGCGAAGCGACGGCGCTCGGCGGGTCGATTGCCGCCGAGCACGGGCTCGGTCGGACCAAGGTATCGGCTGCGGCGCGGTTGAAACCGGGGCTCGATCTCGATCTGATGCGGCGGCTGAAGCGGGCCCTCGACCCGGGTGGGCACCTCAATCCCGGGGTGATGCTGGAACCGGAGCGATGACATGCATGTGGTGATCTTCGAAGTCGAGCCCAGGGAGGGGTGTGAGGACACCTATTTCGAGATCGCGGCTTCCCTGCGGGCGGAGCTCGAGACGATCGAGGGTTTCATCTCCGTCGAGCGGTTCGAGAGCCTGGTGACGCCGGGCAAGATTCTGTCGCTGTCGACCTGGGAGGACGAGGCGGCGATCGCCCGCTGGCGGGAACGCGCCGGTCATCGCGACGCCCAGACCGCCGGCCGCGACAGTCTGTTCGCCCGCTACCGCATCCGGGTCGCCGAGGTGCAGCGCGATTACGATCTGGATACGTCGCCGTGGAGGAGCTGACCGGCAGCGCTCCCAGCCGGTAACCGTCAGCCTGACGACGGTCGCGGAACCGGGACCGCCCCTTCCCGGGGTGTCGACGACCCGCGTATGAATCCGCCTTTCCTTTCCCCGCCGGAACCTTATCTATCCCCCCATGACAGACACCGATTCCGAACGCAATTCGCTGGGCGGGCGCATGCGCCGCTACGCCCGCGTCGGCTCCGCGGTGGGCGGACTTGCCGCCCGACTGGCTGGCGAGCGCTATCTCGGCCTTTCCGTCGACAAGGCGGAGCACGCGGCCGACCTGAAGGCCGCGCTCGGCGGGCTCAAGGGGCCGCTGATGAAGGTGGCGCAGATCCTGTCCACCGTGCCCGACGCGCTGCCGAAGGAGTATGTCGACGAACTGGCCCATCTGCAGGCGAATGCGCCGGCGATGGGCTGGCCGTTCGTGAAGCGGCGGATGACGACGGAACTGGGTGCGGGCTGGCAGAAACGGTTCGCCGAGTTCGAGCGCGAGGCCGCCTCGGCCGCGTCCCTCGGCCAGGTGCACCGTGCCACTCTGCATGACGGGCGCAGGGTCGCGGTGAAGCTGCAGTATCCGGACATGTCCTCGGCGGTGGAGGCGGACCTGCGGCAGCTGGACTGGGTGTTCAAGCTGTACCGCCGGTACGATACCGCGATCGACCCGTCGCTGATCCACACCGAGCTGTCGGCGCGGCTGCGCGAGGAGCTGGACTACGCGCGCGAGGCCCGACACATGGCGCTGTACCGCCACATGCTGGCCGGCGAGCCGGCGGTGCACGTCCCGGACGTGGCCGACGACCTGTCGACCGGCCGGCTGATCACCATGACCTGGCTGGACGGCACGCCGTTCATGAAGTTCCTGGAGGAGCACCCGGATCTCGAGACCCGCAACCGGGTCGCCCACAACATGTTCCGCACCTGGTACGTGCCGTTCTACTTCTTCGGCGTGATCCACGGCGATCCGCATCTCGGCAACTACACGATCCGCGACGACGGCTCGATCAACCTGCTCGACTTCGGCTGTATCCGGGTGTTCCACCCACCCTTCGTGAAGGGCGTGATCGACCTCTATCGCGCGCTCGTCCACGACGACGAGGACCTTGCCGTATCGGCCTACGAGAGCTGGGGCTTTCATGATCTGGACCGCGAAACCATCGAGGTTCTGAACGTCTGGGCGCGGTTCCTCTACGGTCCGCTCATGGAGGACCGCACCCGGAAGATCCAGGAGAGCGGCACCGGCCTCTACGGCCGCGAGATCGCCGAGAAGGTGCATGGCGAGCTGCGCCGCCTGAGCGGCGTGCGCCCACCGCGCGAATTCGTGCTCATGGACCGTGCCGCCCTCGGTCTCGGCTCCGTCTTCATGCATCTGAAGGCGGAGGTGAACTGGTATCGCCTGTTCCACGATCTGATCGGCGATTTCGACGCCGACACGCTGGCGGACCGCCAGGAGCGGGCGCTGGCGGCTGTGGGGTTGGAGCGGCCGGAGTAGCAGGACATACTCCCCGCCGATGTGCCTCCCACAAGAGCGGACCAGATGCAGGGATCCCTGAAGATCGACCTCAGGAACGGCGTGATCGACGGCGCCGCCATCACCAAGGTCGTTACCGCCTTCCGCGGGATCGCCGCAAAGGGCCTGGCGGTCGACATCCCGGGCGAGGCCACGGCCCACCGGTATTTCAACGTGATGGTGGAGTGCTACAAGAGCGGCCGGTTCGACGACGTTCTCATGCTGTGGACGTGCCTGCGCCGATCGCGCAGTCCGGTCATGGATCGCTTTCTCGACGCCAACGCCCATTTCTTCGAACGTGCCTACTTCGAACACTGCGTCAGGCGGCGCGCGCAGGAGTGGCGGGACGCGTTTCTCGAGGAGCATCTCGACCTGACGCCCGGATCGGTGCCGGACGGCGCGGCGGCGCCCGTCGTGATCTGCGCGTCGCCGCGGTCCGGCAGTACTTATCTTGGCATGATGCTGTCCATGTATCTGGATCGGCCGCATGTCTCGGCTCACGGGCGCAACGCGGTCGATCCCGGCGTGCACGTCGACTTCGATGTCCATACATGGCGGACGATGCTTCGCGACGGTGCCGTGATCCAGACGCACATCGTGCCGGGGCTGCCGTTCCTTTCCATGCTGCACGCGCTCGGGATCAGGCCCATCGTCGTGTTCCGCAACATCTTCGAGGTGCTGACGTCGAAGGCGAACCGTACCCGCGCCGCCTATGCCGACAACCTGTTCGGCCTCGGCAGAGGAATGACAGCGGAGGATAGCCTGCGTTTCACCGCGGACCGGTACGCCGTCAGGATTTTCGAGTTCGCCCACGCCTGGCAGCGCGCCGCCGACATGGTCGACTGTCGGATCTACGATTTCCGCGACATCAAGGGCCGTTGGCTGGAGGCCCTGGAATCGATGGTTCGATACCTCGGACACACTTGGGATCCGGCGAAGGGCGGACGGGTCGTCGACGACCTGGATGACCTTTCGAACCGGAACCCGACTTCGTTCAACCGGATGACGAGTGCGTCGAAAGAGGCCATGCCGGCAATGAGCGAGGAAACCAAACGCGAGATACGCCGGATCAGCGCCGCTTTCGATGAGCGGGCCGTCCGCCGGCTGGTCTCGGACGAGTTCGCGGTCTGAGGCGCCGGCCTCAGTCCGTCTCAGTATCCCCGGCCCAGGTCGACCAGCCCGGTGGGATCCTCGCCGGCGCGGAGCCGGCGGATGTTCTCGGCGAAGACGATGGCGGCGGTGGGCGGGTTCACCTCGGCGGCGATGTGCGGGGTGACGTAGATCCGCGCGTCGTCCCAGAACGGATGGTCGGCGGGCAGCGGCTCCTCGCGGAACACGTCGAGGGCCGCGGCGGACAGCCGTCCGCTGTCGAGCGCCGGGATCAGGTCCGCCTCCACCAGATGGCCGCCGCGGCCGACATTCACCAGAAACGCGCCCTCGGGGAGTTTGGCGAAGAGTTCGGCCGACAGGACCCCCTCGGTCCGCTCGGTCAGTGGCAGCAGGCAGACCACGACGTTGGAGCGGGCCAGCAGGGCGTCCAGCGCCTCGGGCCCGGACGCCGTCGCGACGCCGTCCACGGTACGCGGCGAGCGGGTCCAGCCGGTGCAGGCGATCTCCAGTGCTGTGAGGGCGCGGGCCAGGTGCTCGCCGAGCGCGCCCAGGCCGAGGATGGCGACATGCAGCCGGCGATGGTCGAACGCCTCGCTCATGGGCCAGTGGTGCTCGCCCTTGTAGCGCTCGAACTTGTCGGCCTGGCGGTGCCAGCGCAGGATCTGCAGGATGATGTGATGGGTCATCGACACGGCCATGAACGGGTCGATGAGGCGGGCGACCGGCACATGGGTCGGACGCTCGGGGTCTTCCAGGATGTGGTCGACCCCGGCACCGATCGACTGGGCCAGCCGGAGGTTCGGGAAGCGCGCCAGGACCCCGTGCGGCAGGCGCCAGGAGATCGACACGTCGACCCGCGCCAGATCGTCGCCGGCGATCTCCAGGGCCGGTCGGGCGTCAACGCCCGGCAGTTCGTCCTTCAGTGCGGCGATCCAGGCCGACGGCCCGTCGCCGGTGCTGTGGACGGCGACGATCGGACCCTCTTCCCGCGCCATCAGTATTTCCGCTCGCGGCTGACGGTGTTGAACGGTTCTTCCCCGGCGAAGACCCGACGGATGTTCTCCGCCACCTGGTCGGCGCCGCTCTCGGCATTGGTCTGGGCCGAGACGTGCGGCCAGACCTGGACCTTCGGATGGCCCCAGAACGGATGACCGTCGGGCAGCGGTTCGACCCGGAAGACGTCGAGCGAGGCGCCGGCGATATGGCCGCTGTCCAACGCCGCCAGCAGGTCCTCCTCGACCAGCTGTGCGCCGCGGCCGGAGTTCACCACAAAGGCGCCCTTCGGCAGCTTGGACAGGGTCTCGGCGTCGATGATGTCCGTGGTCTCCGGCGTCAGCGGCAGCAGGCAGCACAGGATATCGGTCCGGTTCAGGAAGGCGTCGAACTCGGCCTCGCCGGCGAAGCTCGTCACGCCGTCGATCTCTTTCCTCGTTCGCGACCAGCCGGCGGTGTCGAATCCGAGGGCGGCGATGGTGGTCGCCGCCTCCGCTCCCAGCGCGCCGAGGCCGAGGATGCCGACCCGGCGGGTGGAGGTCTCCGGCGCCGGCAGCTTGACCCAGCGGCCCTCGCGCTGGAACCGCTCGTACTCCATGCCTTGGCGGTGGAAGCGCAGCACCTGCAGCAGCACCCACTCCGCCATGGCCCGGCCCATCCACGGATCGACGATGCGCAGGATCTGCGCGCCCCGGGGCAGGTTCGGCTCGGCGAAGATGTGGTCCACGCCCTGACCGAGGGAGCAGATCGCCTTCAGGTTCTCCAGCCCCGTGTAGGCGCCGGCCGGCGCTTTCCAGACCAGAGCGAACTCGATCTCCGTCGGGTCGCCGACCTCCGGCCAGACCCGGAAATCGAGATCGGGCATGCGCTTCGACAGGGCGTCGCGCCATTCGTCGGGATTGTCGTTGTCGCTGCGGAACAGGACGGCAGGCATGGGCGATATCCTTGCGGCGAGGGTCGTCGGGAAAGGCGATGGCAGGACCATATTCACCACACCCGCCCCTGTCGACCGCCGCCCGCACCATGTGTGGGACCGGGCAGTGGGCGAGGAAGATCTATGGCGGGGCGCTACGTCCTGACCGCCCCGTCCTCGCTCGCTTCGAGGTCGAAGGCGGCGGCCATCAGCGCTTTCGTGTAGTCGCGCTGCGGGGCGTCCATGACCTGTTCGACCGGCCCGTGCTCGACCACCACGCCGTCGCGCAGGACGAAGACCCGGTGCGACATGGCCCGCACCACCTTGAGGTCGTGGCTGATGAACAGGTAGGCGAGGCCGTGGCTGCGCTGCAGGTCCCGCAACAGGTCCACGATCTGCGCCTGCACGCTCATGTCCAGTGCCGAGGTCGGCTCGTCCAGCACCACCAGTTTCGGGCGCAGCACCATGGCGCGCGCGATGGAGATCCGTTGGCGCTGGCCGCCGGAGAACTCGTGCGGGTAGCGGTCGCGCATGGACGGGTCGAGCCCGACCTCGCGCAGCACTTCGTCGATCCGGCGGTCCTTGTCCGCCTGGGTCGGCAGGCCGAGCTCCTCCGGATCGTGCACGCCCAGCCCCTCGCCGACGATCTCGGCGATCGACAGCCGCGGCGACAGGCTGCCGAACGGGTCCTGGAACACGATCTGCATGTCGCGGCGCAGGGTGCGGAGATCGGACTTTCCCATTCCCTGGACCTCGCGGCCGAGAAAGGTGACCCGACCGGTGCAGGCCTGCAGACGCAGCAGCGCCATGGCGAGCGTGGTCTTGCCCGACCCCGATTCGCCGACGATGCCGACCGTCTCGCCGGCCTTGACGCCGACGGTGACGCCGTCGACGGCTTTCACATGGCCGACCGTGCGTTTCAGGAATCCGCGCTGGATCGGGAACCAGACCCGCACGTCGGAAGCCTGGAGAACGGTGGGCGCTCGGGGGTCCACCGGTTCCGGCGCACCCTTGGGCTCGGCGGCCAGAAGCTTGCGGGTATAGGCGTGCTCGGGGGTCGCGAACACCCGCTCGGTCGCTCCGTGCTCGACGATCTCGCCGTCGGTCATCACGCAGACCCGGTCGGCCACCTTGCGCACGATGCCGAGGTCGTGGGTGATCAGCAGGATCGCCATGCCGAGCTCGCGGCGCAGCCGGTCGAGCAGGGCGAGGATCTGCGCCTGGATGGTGACGTCGAGGGCAGTGGTCGGTTCGTCGGCGATCAGCAGGTCAGGCTCGTTGGCCAGAGCCATGGCGATCATCACCCGCTGGCGTTGGCCGCCGGAGAGCTGGTGCGGATAGGACTGCAGCCGGCTCTCCGGGTCGCGGATTCCGACCAGGTCCAGCAGCTCGAGAACGCGCGCCCGCGCGGCCGCGCCATGAAGGCCCTTGTGAAGCGCCAGGGACTCGCCGATCTGCCGCTCCACCGTGTGCAGCGGGTTCAGCGAGGTCATCGGCTCCTGGAAGATCATGGCGATCTCGTCGCCGCGGATGTCCATCAGAGTGGTCTCGTCCGCGCCCACCAGCTCGCGGCCGTTCCATCTGACGCTCGACGCGGCGCCATGGCGGGCCAGCGGGTAGGGCAGCAGCTGCACCGCCGACAGTGCCGTCACCGACTTGCCGGAGCCGGACTCGCCGACCAGCGCGAGGGTCTCGCCCTTGCGGATGTCGAACGACACGCCGCGGACGGCGGGCTCGTTGCGGCCGAAACTGACCGAGAGGTCGCGGACCTGAAGCAGCGGCGGTTCGGACATCGCGCTCACGAGGTGAAGGTCTTTCGCGGATCGAAGGCGTCGCGCACCGCCTCGCCGACGAAGATCAGCAGGGTCAGCATGGTGGCGAGGGTCAGGAAGCCGGTGATGCCCAGCCAGGGGGCGTCGACGTTGTTCTTGCCCTGCTGCAGAAGCTCGCCGAGCGATGGCGATCCCGGCGGCAGGCCGAGGCCGAGGAAGTCCAGGCTGGTCAGCGAGGTGATGCCGGCATTGAGCAGGAACGGCAGCATGGTCAGCGTCGCCACCATGGCGTTGGGCAGAACGTGGCGGAACATGATGGTGCCGTCGTCGACGCCGAGCGCGCGGGCGGCGCGGACATAGTCGAAGTTCCGCGCCCGCAGGAACTCGGCCCGCACCACGCCGACCAGGGCGGTCCAGCCGAACAGCAGGAGGATCAGGAGAATCGTGAAGAAACCGGGCTCGAACAGGCTCGCCATGATGATGAGGATGAACAGGACCGGCATGCCGGACCAGACCTCGATCGCGCGCTGGAAGATCAGGTCGATCGTCCCGCCGTAGAAGCCCTGGATCGCGCCGGCGGCGACACCGAGGATCGAGGACAGCACGGTCAGCGCCAGACCGAACACGACCGACAGCCGGAAACCGTAGATGACCCTGGCAAGCACGTCGCGCGCCTGGTCGTCGGTGCCGAGCCAGTGCCGGGCGTCGGGGGCGGACGGCGCCGGCTGGCCCAGCGCCAGGTCGATGGTGTCGTAGCTGAAGCGGATCGGCGGCCAGACGATGCTGCCCTTCTCCTCGATCAGCTCCTGCACCACCGGGTCGCGGTAGTCGGCCTCGGTCGGGAAGAATCCGCCGAATTCCGTCTCGGCGTAGACCCTGACGACCGGCGTGTACAGCGCCCCGTCGTAGACGACGAGCAGCGGCTTGTCGTTGGCGATCAGCTCGGCGAACAGGCTGAGACCGAACAGGAAGAGAAAGATCCAGAGGCTCCAGTAGCCCCGCCGGTTGCGCCTGAAGTTGTCCAGTCGGCGCCGGTTCAGAGGGGTTAGCGTCCAGCGCGACCGGGTCGGTACGGCGGCGGTCCCGATCATCGCTCAGCCCTCCCGCGTCTCGAAGTCGATGCGGGGGTCGACCACCACGTACATCAGGTCGCCGACCAGGTTGAGCAGCAGGCCCAGCAGGCTGGCGATATAGACCGTTCCGAAGATCACGGGATAGTCGCGGTTGATCGCCGACTCGAAGCCGAGCAAGCCGAGGCCGTCGAGGGAGAAGATCACCTCGATCAGCACCGAGCCGGTGAACAGCACGCTCACGAAGGTCGCCGGGAAGGCGGCGATCACGATCAGCATGGCGTTGCGGAAGATGTGCCCGTACAGGACCCCGCGCTGCGACAGGCCCTTGGACTTGGCGGTCAGGACATACTGTTTGTTGATCTCGTCCACGAACGAGTTCTTGGTCAGCATGGTCAGGCTCGCGAAACCGCCGATCACCATGGCCGTGACCGGCAGGACCATGTGCCAGAGGTAGTCCAGGACCTTGTCCACCGGGGACAGGTCCTGCCAGTTCGTCGAGACCAGTCCGGTCAGCGGAAACAACTGCAGAAAACTGCCGCCGGCGAACAGCACGATCAGGAGGACGGCGAACAGGAAGCCGGGAACGGCATATCCGACGGCGATGGCGGCGCTGGTCCACACGTCGAAACGCGATCCGTCACGCACGGCCTTGCGGATGCCCAGCGGGATGGAGACGAGATAGACGATCAGCGTGGTCCAGACCCCAAGAGAGATCGATACGGGCATCTTCTCCAGGATCAGGTCGATCACCGGGACGTCGCGGTAGAAGCTCTCGCCGAAGTCGAACCGCAGATAGTTCGTCACCAGCTGCAGGAAGCGCTCGTGCATCGGCTTGTCGAAGCCGTACTGGCGCTCGAGGTCGGCGATCAGTTCCGGCCGCAGGCCGCGGGCGCCCCGGTAGGTCGAGCTTCCGCCCTCGGCTCCCGAGGCCTGGGCGGCGTCCCCCGAGGTGAGGTCGCCGCGCCCTTCGATCCGCGCGGTCGCGCTGACGGCGGTGCCCTGGATGCGGGCGATCGCCTGCTCCACCGGGCCACCCGGTGCCGCCTGCACGATGACGAAATTGATCGTCATGATCGCCAGGAGAACCGGCGGGATCAGCAGCAGCCGTCTGAGGATGTAGGCGCCCATCGCGACCGTTCCCCGTCGTCAGTTCTGGCCGCGCGCGGCGGCCAGCGCCGCTTCCTTCTCCGGGTCGATCCACCACGTCGACGGAAAGCCGATGCCGTATTCCGGCGGCTCGGCCGGCTTGCCGAACTTGTCCCAGTAGGCGATGCGGTGCACGCCGGTGTGGAAGTGCGGGATCACGTAGTGGCCCCAGAGAAGCACCCGGTCGAGGGCCTTGGTGCGGGTGACGAGGTCCTTGCGGGTCGGGGCGGCGATGACGAGGTCGATCAGCGTGTCGATCGCCGGATCCTTGATGCCGATCAGGTTGCGGCTGCCCGGACGGTCGGCATTGTCCGATCCCCAGAACTCGCGCTGTTCGTTGCCGGGCGAATCAGACTGGCCGAACACCGCGATGGTCATGTCGAAGTCGAAATCCTGCAGACGGTTGATGTACTGCGAGGTGTCGACGGTGCGCATGTTCATGTCGATGCCAAGACGCTCCAGCGACTGCTGCATCGGCAGGGCGATGCGCTCGAACGCCGGGTCGCGCAGCAGCAGCTCGAACGCGAACCTCTCGCCCTCGGCGTTGACCAGCTTGCGGTCCGGTCCGACCGACCAGCCGGCCTCGCGCAGCAGGGTCAGCGCGGTGCGCAGGTTGTCGCGGTTGTTGCCGGAGCCGTCGGTCGACGGCGTGCGGTAGGGGGTGGTGAAGACCTCGTCGGGGATCCGGCCGCGCAATGGCTCCAGGACCTCCAGTTCAGCCTCGCTCGGCAGGCCGGTGGACGCCAGGTCGCCGCCGGAGAAATAGCTCTCGCTACGGATCAGGTTGCCATCCGACAGGGTCTTGTTCACCCACTCGAAGTCCCAGACATAGGTCATGGCCTCGCGGACCTTGCGGTCCTGGAAGGGCGGTCGGCGCAGGTTCATCACGAACCCCTGCATGCCGCGGGTGCGGCGGTCGGGGATGACCTCGCGCTTGACCCAGCCCTTGTTCACGGCGGGGAAGTCGTAGCCCGTCGCCCAGTTGCGCGAACTGAGCTCCCGGTTGAAGTCGAAGCGCCCGGCCTTGAACGCCTCGCGCTCGACGGTGATGTCGCGGTAGTACTCGTAGCGGATGGTGTCGAAGTTGTACCGACCCCGGTTGATCGGCAGATCGGCACCCCACCAGTCGTCGACCCGCTCGTACTCGATGAACCGGCCCGGCTCGAAGGTCTTCACCCGATAGGGGCCGCTGGCCAGTGGCGGCTCCAGGGTGGTCGGGCCGAACGCGCGGGTTTCCCACCAGTGCTTGGGAAGCACCGGCACCTGGCCGAGGATCATCGGCAGCTCCGGGTTCGACCCGTCCTTGAACACGAAGCGCACGGTCCGGTCGTCGAGGGCCTCGACCGCGGTCACGTCGGCCCAGTACGCCCGATACTGCGGGGCGCCGTCCGTCGTCAGGGTCTCGAAGCTCCACACCACGTCCTCGGCGGTGATCGGCGTGTCGTCGTGCCAGCGGGCCCGCGGGTTCAGGTAGAACGTGACCGACGCCTTGTCGTCGGCGACCTCGATGGCCTCGGCGACCAGCGCATACTCGCCGGTCGGCTCGGAATCGACGTTGGCCAGGAGGAACTCGTACACCAGTCCGATGCCGACGGCCGGCGTTCCCTTGAGCACGAAGGGGTTCAGGCTGTCGAACGTGCCGTTCGCCGAGAGAACCACCGTGCCGCCCTTGGGGGCCGCCGGATCGGCATAGGGCAGGTGGGGAAAGTCGGCCGGCAGCTCGGGCGCCCCGTGCGTCGTGATCCCGTGCATCCGCTCGGAGGCCGATGTCGGATCGGAGACGGCCGCGAGGACGAGGGTGGCGGCGACGGCTACGGGGACGGCGAAACGGGCGATCGTCATCGGTCTGGCTCTCCCGAAGGGCGGTGCGTCATGCACCAATAACATCCCGGACTTGGCGGAAACATGGCAGTTCGACGGCCAAAGTCGAGCGCGGGGTGTCTAGCGGGCGGAGAGAACCGCAACGGCGGCGGCGTGGAGGGCCGGATCGCGGGCGGCGACGATGCGCGAGGTCGAGCCCAGCGCGACCGGCGCGCCGTTCCAGTCCGTCAGCAGGCCGCCGGCACCGGCGATCACGGCAGCTGGCGCCAGATAGTCGTAGTCGCTGAGGCTGGCCTCGACGACGAGATCGATGGTGCCCAGCGCCAGCAGGCCGAAATTGTGGCAGTCGCCGCTGAACAGGGTCAGCCCGACGGAGTCCTGCAACGCCTTGAACTGGGCCGCTTCCCAGCTGTCGAACATGTCCGGCGACGTCGCGGTCAGAACGGCCCTGTCCAGCGGCTTGGACGCGGGGGCCATCATCGGTCCGCCGTTCAGGGTCGTCGCCACATCGGGGCCGCCGATCCAGCGTTCATCCAGGATCGGGCAGTCGATCATTCCCAGAACCGGCGTGCCGCGGTGAAGCAGGCCGACCAGGGTGCCGAAGGTCGGGCGGCCGGTGATGAAGGCCTTCGTGCCGTCGATCGGATCGAGCGACCAGACGTATTCGGCGTCCAGATTCTTCGGCCCGAATTCCTCGCCGGCGATACCATGGTCGGGAAAGCGATCCTCGATCAGCGCGCGAAGGGTCTTTTCGACCGTGCGGTCGGCGATCGTCACCGGGCTGTCATCGGCCTTGCTGTCGACGACGACGCCGGTGCGGAAATACTGCCGGATGACCGGTCGAGCCGCCTCGGCCAGCTCGGCGGCGAAGGCCGCCGCCGCATCAAGCGAGAAACCGCTCATCCCAGCGTCCCGGATCGGCGGTCAGCCGCCGATCGCCGCCTGATAGGCGTCCTGCGCCGCCTGGATATCGTCCGGCGACGGCAGCGGCGCCGGCTCGGCGCTCAGGGACCGCAGATAGGCGACGATGTTCGCGCGGTCGTCCGCCTTCTTGAGGCCGGCGTAGTTCATCTTCGTGCCGGCGATATAATCCTTCGGGTTCCGCAGGAACTTGTTCAGCGACGAATAGGTCCACTCGGCCGGGTCGGCATACGACGCCATGGCGTCGGAGTAGCTGTACCCGTCCTTGCCGCCCTTGGCCGCGTTGACCACGCCCCACAGGTTCGGGCCGACCTTGTTGGCGCCGCCCTCGTCGAACGTGTGGCAGGCCGAGCACTTCTTCGACAGCTTCTCGCCGGCGGCGACGTCGGCGGTCGCGAGCATGGCGAGGATCGGTTCCACCGGCGCCGGACCGGCGGGCACCGCCGACTGCGACGACGCGCCTTCGGCGACCTCGATCTTGAATGCGTTCTCGTCCAGATCCGTCGGGTGGACCAGCGCGTCCGAGATCTTCCCGGTTACCATCGCCAACAGTCCCGCGCACAGGATGCCAGCGATGATCTTGTTGCTTTCGAGCGACGTCGCCATGGTGTCCAGCCCTCTTCGTATCCGACCGGGATCCGGTGCGACGCACCGACCTCCCCCGCGAAATCCCTTCGCGCGATAACATACTGACAGGCTCCGCCACTGTCGACCGTGGCAAAGCCGCGCGGGGAACGACTTACCGCCGCCCGCGCGCTTGCGCAACCGCGCGGGATCGGCGTATCACCGCAGGCTCGCGTGGCATATCGCCGCAAAAGCCCGAATGCGGCTCCGGATCGGAGCCGCGGACCCGAAATCCGGAGCCGAAATCCGGACCCTAGATCCGGGCCGGACCATCAGATGCAGACCGACAGAGGCGCGCGGCGGACCCGATGAACCCGATCCTCATGATCCCGGCCCGCATGGCGTCGTCCCGCCTGCCGGACAAGCCGCTGGCGGACATTCACGGCGCGCCGATGATCGTGCACGTCTGGCGCCGGGCGATGGAGGCGGATCTCGGTCCGGTCGTCGTCGCCGCCGGGGATCGGGCGATCGTCGATGCCGTCGAGGCGGCGGGCGGTCGTGCGGTGATGACCGACCCGGCGCTTCCGTCCGGCACCGACCGCATTCATGCGGCGCTGCGGACCGTCGACCCCGACGGCCGTCACGACCTGGTGGTCAACGTCCAGGGCGACCTGCCGGTGCTCGAGCCGAAGACGGTGCGCGCGACCCTGGAAGCGCTCACGCGAACCGCCGACGCCGACTGGGGCACGGCCGCCTGCCCGATCGACGACCCGCAGGATCTGGAGCCGACCAGTGGCGTCAACAAGGTGGTCGCCGCCTGGGAGCGGGACGGCAGGTTCGGTCGCGCCCTGTACTTCTCGAAATACCCGGTGCCCTGGGGCGAGGGTGCCGTGTTCCACCACATCGGTCTCTACAGTTACCGGCGCGCCGCCCTGGATCGCATCGTGACCTTGCCGCCGTCGCCGCTGGAGCTGCGCGAGCGCCTGGAACAGCTTCGCGCCCTGGAGGCCGGGATGCGGATCGAGGTCGCCCGGGTCGAGACCATTCCGCTCGGTGTCGACACGCCGCGCCAGCTCGAACAGGCCCGTGCCCTGCTCACCCCCACCGGAGGGACGTCATGACCGATCAGCCGAAAGTCGCCTATCAGGGGCAGCCGGGCGCCTATTCCCATCTCGCCTGCATCGCGGCGGCGCCGGACTTCGATCCGATGCCCTGCTACAGCTTCGAGGACATGCTCTCGGCGGTGCAGGACGGCACGGCCGAACTGGCCATGGTGCCGGTGGAGAACTCGGTCGCCGGCCGGGTGGCCGACATCCACCACCTGCTGCCGGAGTCCGGACTGTTCATCATCGGCGAGCATTTCCAGCGGGTGAACCACATGCTGCTGGGCCTCAAGGGCGCGACGCTCGAGGGACTGACCGAGGTGCACGCCCATCCCCAGGGGTTGGCCCAGTGCCGCAGGCTCATCAACAGGTATGGCCTCAAGCGCATGCAGCACGCCGACAACGCGGGCGCGGCCAAGGACGTGGCCGCATGGGGCGACCCGAAGATCGGCGCCATCGCCTCCTCGCTGGCCGCCGAGGTCTACGGCCTCGACATCCTGGCCGACTCGGTCGAGGACGCGGAGCACAACACCACCCGCTTCCTGGTCATGGCGCGCCAGCCGAAGCTGCCGCCGGTGACCACGGAAAAGGTTGTGACCACGATCATCTTCCGCGTGCGCAGCGTGCCGGCCTCGCTCTACAAGGCGCTCGGGGGCTTCGCCACCAACGGCATCAACCTGACCAAGCTGGAGAGCTATCTGGTGGGCGGATCGTTCGACGCGGCGCAGTTCTACGTCGACGCCGAGGGCCATCCCGAGGAGCGCCACATGGCGTTGGCGCTGGAGGAGCTGAAGTTCTTCTGCCCGAAGGACGCGGTGAGCATCCTGGGCACCTATCCGATGAGCCCGTTCCGCGCCAGCGCCGAGCGCCCCGACGCGGACTGATCGGGCGCCCGATGGCCGTCCTCCCTTCCGGCGCGATCACCCACAACCCGGGAGACGCACATGTTCGGGCCCTGTGAGTGCGGGAGCGCGAAGAGCTATGTCGCCTGCTGCGGCCGGCTGCATTCCGGTGCGCCCGCGCGGAACGCCGAGGAGCTGATGCGCTCGCGCTACAGCGCGTTCTGTCGGGGAGACACGGCTTATCTGCAAAAGAGTTGGGCGGTGGAGACGCGCCCGCTGACGCTGACCCTGGACCCGGAACAGGAATGGACCGGACTGACGATCCGGAGCCACGAACCGACCGGACGCGATACCGCCCGCGTGCGCTTCACGGCGACGTGGCGCAAGGGAACCCGAACCGGCAGCCTGAGCGAAACCAGCCGGTTCCGCCGCGACGGGGCAGGGTGGGTCTATATCGACGGCACGACGGACTGAGCGGGGGGCCGGCTACTCCTCGGCCGCCGCCAGACGCGGTTTCGGCGGAGCGGCGTCGGCGATCTGGCCCGGCTGTTCCAGCTCGATCTCCTGAATGCGGTCGCCGCGCTTGGTGACCTTGTCGGTGGAGATGCGGATCTGGCGGATATCGTCGGTCGCCTGCGAGAAGTGGCGGTCGAGCTTGGATACCCGCTCGTCGAGCCGGCCCACATCCTCCAGCAGCTTGCCGACCTCGGCCTGGATCACGTGCGCCTGCTCGCGCATGGAGGCGTCCTTGAGCACCGCGCGCACCGTATTCAGTGTCGCCATCAGCGTAGTCGGCGAGACGATCCACACCCGGCGGCGGAAGGCGTCCTGCACCACCGACGGCAGGTTGGCGTGCAGTTCGGCGTAGACCGCCTCCGACGGCAGGAACATCAGGGCCGATTCCGCCGTTTCGCCCGGCACGATGTATTTCTCGGCGATGGCGCGCACGTGAACGCCGACCTCCTGCGCCAGCCGGCGGCGGGCCACGGTGCGTTCCTCGTCCGTCGCCGCGGCCTGAAGCGCGTGATAGGCCTCCAGCGGAAACTTGGCGTCGATGGCGATGGCGCCCGGCGGGTTCGGCAGGGTGAGGAGGCAGTCGACCCGACGGTTGCCGCCCACCGTCGCCTGGAAACTGTAGGCGCTCGGCGGCAGGGCCTGAGTCACGAGGTCGTTGAGCTGGATCTCGCCGAAGGCGCCGCGGGCCTGCTTGTTGGCCAGGATCGACTGCAGCCCGTCGACCTGGGTGGAGAGCTCGGTGATGTTCTTCTGCGCCCGGTCGATCACGGCGAGCCGCTCCTTCAGATCGCCCATGGTCGCCTCGGTCGATTTCGACGACTTCTCCAGCCCCTCGCCGACCCGCTTGGTGACGTCGGCCAGACGCTCCTCCAGTTTGCGGGCGATCTCGCGCTCCTGGGTCTGAAGCGCTTCGGCCATGCGGGCCTGGGCGGCGGCCTGGCTCTCGGCCAGTTGGGCCAGCCGGCCGGCGAGCTGTTCCTGGCTGGCGGCCAGCTTCTCGGCCAGTTCGCCCTGGCGGCGGTCGCGGTCGGCCAGCGTCTCGTCGAGGCTTGAGCCCGCCCGCAGGCGCCAGGCGATCAGCCCCGCTCCCAGCACAACAGCGACGACGAGGACGGCGAGAAGGAGTTCGATTCCGGTCATGGACGCCACGCTAGCACGTTGGTCGTCGGGCTCGCTGCCGGGCGCGGCAACCCATCGAAATCTTGACGATTTCGCACGTTTCACCTAACTCCAGGTGATTCCGACAGCAGCGAATCGACCCGACAGTCCGCAATGGCAAAGCAGCCGATCATCTGGGCGCCCGACCCTGTTCTGAAGACCAAGTGCGAGCCCGTGGCCGCGGTGGACGATGCCGTTCGCGCGCTGATGGACGACATGCTCGACACCATGTACGCCGCCCCCGGGATCGGCCTCGCCGCGCCGCAGATCGGCGTGACCAAGCGGGTGATCGTCGTCGACGTGTCCGACAAGGACGAGCCGCGCAACCCGATCTGTCTCGCCAATCCGGAGATCCTCTGGAAAGCGGAGGAGACCGCGCCGCACGAGGAGGGGTGCCTGTCGATCCCCGATCTCTACGCCGACGTGGAGCGGCCGGTCGCGGTCAGGGTCGCCTATCTCGACCGTGACGGCGAGAAGCGGGAGATCGAGGCCGACGGGCTGCTCGGCATCTGCCTGCAGCACGAGATCGACCATATCGACGGCGTCCTGTTCGTTGATCACCTGTCGTCGCTGAAGCGCAACATGATCATGAAGAAGATGGTCAAGGCGAAGAAGGCGCGCGCCCGCGAGCAGGCGGCCTGACGGCCGTGGCCGCCGCATCATGAGTGCCGCCGGTTCCTCCGGCCTCCGGGTCGCCTTCATGGGCAGCCCGGACTTCGCCGTGCCGTGCCTGCGGGCGCTGGTCGATGCCGGCCACGACGTGGTCTGCGTCTACGCCCAGCCGCCGCGTCCGGCGGGCCGCGGCCAGAAGCAACGCCTGACGCCGGTCGACGAGGCCGCGATCGAGCTGGAGATCGAGGTCCGCACCCCCCGCTCCCTGCGCGATCCCGAGGAACAGGCGCGGTTCGCCGCCCTCGATCTCGACGTGGCGGTGGTGGTCGCCTACGGACTGATCCTGCCGCGCGAGGTCCTGGCCGCGCCCCGCCTCGGCTGCGTCAACGTCCACGCCTCGCTGCTGCCGCGCTGGCGCGGAGCGGCGCCGATCCAGCGGGCCATCCTGGCCGGCGACAGCGAGTCGGGCGTCACCATCATGCGCATGGACGAGGGCCTCGACACCGGCGCCATGCTGCTCAGCCGCGCCGTCGAGATCACCGACGAGACCACGGGCCAGAGCCTGCACGACGGGCTGAGCCGGTTGGGGGCGGACCTGGTCGGGCCGGCGCTGGCCGGGCTCGCCGACGGCTCCCTCACCGGGACGCCGCAGCCGGACGAGGGCGTCACCTACGCGAAGAAGCTGGAGCGCGACGAGGGCCGGCTCGACTTCAGCCGGTCGGCCGTCGAGCTGGAGCGCCTGGTCCGCGCCTTCGACCCCTGGCCGGGCGCGTTCTTCGAGCATGAGGGCACGCGCATCAAGGTGCTGGCGGCGGAGGCGTTCGACATCGGTCCGGTCTCCAACCTGCCGGGAACGGTCCTGGATCCGGAACTGACCATCTCCTGCGCCGACGGAGCGTTCCGGCCGGTCCGGGTGCAGCGACCGGGCAAGGGACCGATGGATACCGACGCCTTCCTGCGCGGTTTCCAGATTCCGCCGGGAACCGTGCTGGGCGGGTAAGCCGGTGCCGCGCTTCAAGCTGACGATCGAATACGACGGCGGACCCTATGTGGGCTGGCAGCGCCAGGCCAACGGCCCGACTGTCCAGGAGTGCCTGGAGGATGCGGTCACGGCGTTCTCCGGCGAGCGGGTCGAGGTCGCCGGCGCCGGACGCACCGACAAGGGGGTGCACGCCACCGGCCAGGTCGCCCATATCGAGCTCGCCAGCACCAAGTTCGATGCGAACACGGTGATGAAGGCGATCAACGCCCTGATCCGTCCGGAGCCCATCGCGGTGATCGCGGCGGAGGCGGTCGCCGACGACTTCCATGCCAGGTTCTCCGCGATTGAGCGGCGCTATCGCTACGTGATCCTGAACCGCCGGCCGCCGGCCGCGCTTGACGCCGGCCGCGCCTGGCATGTGGCGGTAGCGCTCGACGCCGACGCCATGCACGGGGCCGCCCAGCGGCTGGTCGGCCATCATGACTTCACCACCTTCCGCGCCACCCAGTGCCAGTCGGCGTCGGCGGAGAAGACGCTGGATCAGCTCGACGTGGCCCGCGACGGCGACCGGGTCGTCGTCATCGCCCGCTCGCGCTCCTTCCTGCACCATCAGGTACGCAACATGGTCGGCACTCTGAAGCTGGTCGGTGAGGGCAAATGGAACGCCGACGACGTCTCGGCGGCCCTAGAGGCCCGGCGCCGAGCGGCGGGTGGACCGACCGCGCCGGCCGACGGCCTGTATCTCACCGATGTGATCTACCCGCAGGCGTGATCTCCCACGCATGTGACCGCCGTCGACGCGCCGGCGCGTTACCTTGGCCGCTGCATCCAAGAAAGTGACCCAATTCCACGGCGGCGCGGCGATGACCGGATCGAGAGCAGGCTTCAGGGTGACCGGCGACGTCAGCCGGCGCGGCGTGATCGCCGGGATTGTCGGTCTGACCCTGTCGGGATTTCGCAGTCTGGAAGGCTGGCTCGCGCCGTCGGCAAGCCCCTGGCCCCGCTGGGAGGCGCACGATCCGGAAAGCACGCGCCGCCTGGACTGGGAACCCCTCGATCGCTGGCTGTCGACGCACGTCCAGGCCTCGAGCGATGGCGTGAACCGGGTCGACTACGGCGGCGTCAGCGCGGCGGAGCGTGCGGCGCTCGCCGGCATCGTCGACACGCTCGCCGCGACGGCGGTCTCGGAACTCCCCAGGGACGAGCAGTTCGCCTACTGGATCAACCTCTACAACGCGGTCACCCTCAAGGTCGTGCTCGACCACTATCCGATCGACAGCCTGCGCGCGCTCGATCTCGGCGGCGGATTCGCCTCGAGCGGGCCATGGAAGGCGGATCTGGTGGAGGTCGAGGGCGAGCCGCTCAGCCTCAACGATATCGAGCATCGCATCCTGCGGCCGATCTGGCGGGACAACCGGATCCACTACGCGGTCAACTGCGCTGCGATCGGGTGCCCGAACCTGCGCCGCGCGGCGTGGCGGCCGGAAACACTGCAGCGGGACCTGGACGCGGCGGCGCGCGCCTACGTCAACCACCCGCGCGGCGTCGAAGTCCGGGCGAGGGGCGGGGCGCCGCACCTGGTCGTCTCGAAGATCTACGACTGGTACGCGGAGGATTTCGGCGGAAGCGAGCCGGCGGTGCTGGACCACCTGCGGCGGCATGCCGACGGGGCGACCGCGGACGCGCTGGCCGGACTGAACCGCATCCACGCTACCGCCTATGACTGGACCTTGAACGACGTGAAGCCGCCGCGTTCCAAGCCTCTGAAGCCCAAGCCTCTGAAGACAGAGTAGAGTCACACATCAGAGGTTTCCGTCTGATCGTGATCCGCTCTCCGACTCCGGAGAGCTACCCCTCGAGCAGGTCGGCCACGGCCTGGCGAAGCACCGCCTCGTCGGCCGGGTTCAGGTTGGGGTTGCCCGCCCGGTGACCCCAGTCGGAGACGATGGGGCGGAACTCGGCGTTCGGCATCTGCGCCGTCTCGCGCTCGCTGTCCAGCGCGGTGAAATAAAGGTCGGTGGTCGACGGCATGACGATGCTCCTCGCCGTGATCGAGCCCAGCGCCTTGGCGAGATCGCCGTTGTGGACGGGGTTGTCCGAGATGTCCGAGCGCATCCAGGTGTCGAGGCTGGCCAGCAGGTCGTCGCCGTCGCGGCGCAGGAAATTGCCTTCCCAACTGCGGACCAGCCAGTCTTCCAGCGAACTGAATCCGGCGCCGCGCCACAGCTCTTCGCGGTAGAAGGTCTGACTCATCGCCCAGCCGGCATAGACCCGGCCCATGGCCCGAAGTCCGGCCACCGGGCGGGCGCGGAAATGGGTGCCGGCCCAGGCCGCGTCTGCGGTCAGGGTGGCCCGCACGCCTTCGAGGAAGACCTTGTTGTGCGGCGAGGTCCGGGCGCTGGTGCAGACCGCGCAGATCCGTTCGACCATGGCCGGGAACAGCGCGCCCCAGTGCAGTGCCTGCTGGCCCCCCATCGACCAGCCGTAGACCAGGGCGATGCGGTCGACGCCGAACGCCTCCTGCACCAGCCGTTTCTGGGCGTGGACGTTGTCCCAGTGGGTGAAGACCGGAAATCGGCCGTGACCGAACGGCTCGGACAGGGTGCTCGGACTGGTCGAAAGGCCGTTGGTGAACATGTTCGGAATGACGACGAACCAACGGGTCGGGTCGAGCACCCGGTCGGGTCCGATCAGCCACTCGGTATCGAGGTGCTGCGCGCCGTACGAGGTCGGGTACAGGACCAGGTTGGAGCGGTCCGGCGCCAGGGTTCCATAGGTCTTGTAGGCCAGGCGCAGGTTCGGGACCGTGGCGCCGTGCTGCAGGACGGTCGGGCCGAGGTCGAAATAGGCGTAGTCCGGCATCGGGCGCTCCGGGGCGGGATCGGCAGGTGCCGGGATTAGACCACGGTCCGGACCCGGCCCGTCAGCCGAAAACGACGGCGTGCATCAGCCTGCCGGGCATCAGGGTGAACAGTCCGGTGATCGCCAGCGCCAGGGCGAAGAGGGAGAGCATGATCCGCCGGTGCCGGTCGACAGCGCCGCGTCTGGCGGCATGCACGCCGGCGATCAGGCTGAACAGCGTGACGAGCGCGAGAAGGTGGATCGGGCTCCACCGGCCCCACAGTCGAAGCTCGTAGATGAAGAAGGCGGTGATGCTTACCGCCGCCATCAGCAGAACCCAGACCCAGCCGACGACCCGGTGCCTATGGCCGCCCTTCGGTAGCAGGATCTGGCTCAGCCCGAGCACGAACGCGGCGAGAGCGGCTACGGCGTGCACCTGAATCACTGCCGGCGCGGCGAGGAAGGGTGCGAGGGTCATGTGATCTCCTGCAACGGGGCGGCGTGCGGAGGGACCTTCAGCCCGTCAGGAATGCCAGCCTCTCGTCGGTCAGAGACGGCGTGAGTTCGACGATCTCGGCGGTGACCACGCCCTCGGCCACGAACGGGTCGGCCTCGACGCGGGCGCGCAAGGCTTCCGCGGTGGTGTCGTGGGCCAGGATTCCGCCGCCGAGCCCCGGCGGCAGGCTGCCGGCGAGCATGAACACGCCGTCGTCGAAGCCCTGCCTGAGCCATGCCTTGTGGGCGTCCAGGAACTGCGATGCACGGTCCCGGTTGTCGGCGAATTTAAGCAGCACGATGAACATGGTTGGCGTCCTTTCGGGGGCAGAGGCAATCGGTTCAGATCGAACGGATCTGAAGCGTGAAGCGCCCTCTAAGTTGTTAAAGACAGAGCAGGCTCGCCTGTCGGCCTGAGGTCGCATCGGGAGTCGATCCAGGCGCAGAGCGCCTCGGTCTCGCGGTGCAGGAAGGGCTCGTCATCGAATGCGTTGGCGAGGGTGGCGATGCCCTGGCTGCGGGCCAGGATGTGCATGGCGAGGTCGTCGGCGTCGGGTCCGTGGCCGAGGGCCCGGAACTGACAGCCCAGCCAGTCGCGGAACAGGGTGAAGATCGCCGCCGCGTCGCCCCTGGCGCCGTGCTCGAGCTTGGCGAGTTCGGTACTCAGCGTTCCGACCGGGCAGCCGTACAGCAGGATCTTTGCCCGGTTCATGACCAGGATCCGCACGAAGCAGCGGATGCGCGCCGCCGGGTCGCCGCCCTCCGCTTCCCAGTCCGCGAGCATGGCGCGGGTGGCGTCGAGCCGCCGGGCGATCACCGCGTCCAGGATCTCGTCCTTGGTTCGGAAGTAGTAGTAGAAGTTTCCGCGCGAGACCCCCACCGCGCCGGCGATATCGGCGAAGGAGGTGTGGGCGTAGCCGTGCTGGTAGAACAGCCGGTCGGCCGCTTCGACAATCTGTTCCCGAGTGATCTTTCCGGCCATGCCGCCCGCCGTCTCACCAATGCCGGAACCATATTAGGACGATTGTCCTAAACACTCAATACACAATTTGGTCGATTGTCCAAATCATAATCACGGGTAAGCCGGGCCGGCGACAGGAGTGGCGCCGACGGGCCTGGGCTATCTGCTGTCAGGTGGCTATCGGGCTTCGTCGCCGTGGTCGGTATCCTCGGCCTGGGGCGGGATCTTCAGCGTGAGGAAGGCGAAGGCCAGGCCGGCGATCAGAAGCCAGAGCCCCTTGCCGGCGCCGAGGCCGTGGATTTCGGCGAACAGCTCGCTCAGGGCGACGATACTCAAGACCCCGCCGCAGCCGCGGGCGACCAGAATCCGGGAATCCGCCATCGCATACCTCTCCGTCACTCGACGCGGAGATCAGGGTAGGCGGACGTTTGTTAAATTTTTCCGAACGTCGGGCCGGTCGGGCCGGCGGGTCGATCAGTCCGCGAAGGATCGCGAAATTTCCAGGAACCGATCCGATACCGACAGGAAGGCGTCCACCATATCGGGATCGAACTGGGTGCCCCGACCGGCGGAAATCTCGTCCACCGCGACCTCGTGGGGGAAAGCGGGTTTGTACACGCGCTCCGAGATCAGGGCGTCGTAGACATCGGCGACCGTCATGATCCGGCCCGACAACGGAATGGCCTCGCCGCTGAGGCCGTTGGGATATCCGCGGCCGTTCCAGTGCTCGTGGTGCGTCAACGCGATCTCGCGCGCGAACCGCAGGAACGTGATGTCGGTGTTGTCCAGACTGCGCTCGGCCGCCTTGATCGCCTCGTAGCCGAGCGTGGTGTGCGCCTTCATGACGGCGAACTCCTCCTCCGTCAGGCGCCCGGGCTTGAGCAGGATCGAGTCCGGGATCCCGACCTTGCCGATGTCGTGCAGCGCGGCCGACCGGTAGAGCAGATCCACGGTCTCGGGCTCGAGGACGTCGCGGAACTTGGGGGTCTCGGCAAGCGCCTCGGCAAGGACGCGCACATAGTGCTGCGTGCGGCGGATGTGATTGCCGGTCTCATTGTCCCGGACCTCGGCGAGGGACGCCATGGCCACGATCGCGGCGTCGCGAATGGCGCGCACGTCACGGGTGCGGCGCTCGACTTCCTCTTCCAGAAACGCGTTCTGGTTCCGCAGGACGTCGTTGGCCTGCTTGAGCTGAAGGTGGTTGCGGACCCGCGCGACGACGATGGGCGGGCTGATCGGCTTGGTGATGTAGTCGACGGCGCCGAGTTCCAGACCCTGCTGCTCGTCGATCTGATCGGTCCGGGCGGTGAGGAACACGACCGGAATGTCCCGGCAGTCCGGATCCGCCTTCAATCGACGGCATACCTCGTAGCCGTCCATCACCGGCATCATGATGTCCAGCAGGATCAGGTCGGGCTGCGGCACGGACCGCGCGATGGCCAGCGCCCGATCGCCGCCGTTGGCGACCTTGACCCTGTAGCTGTCCTTTAACAGGCCGCTCATGAGGCTCAGGTTGTCCGGGGTGTCGTCCACGACCAGAACCGTCCGGCGACTGTCGCCAACTGACGCCATCAGACGGTCCCTTCGGCTGATTGATCCTGCGCCGCCTGCGTGCAGATTTCGCGCGCCTTCTCGAAGTCGAAGGCCTCTATCGCCTGCATCAGCGGGTCGAACAGTCTGTCCCCGACGGCGGCCCGGATGGCCGGTTGTTCCGCCGCGGCGAGATCCTGCGCCTCGGCATCGTCGTCGTCCAACAGTCGCCGCAGCCTGGCAAGGGTGTCGGAGGCGTCGGGGGCGGAGACCGCTGTCACCGGCGACGGGCTCGGGCGGGCAAGCTCCGGCAGGGCGGCGATGCCGGCAAGAACCGGTCGAAGGCTCGCCGCCAGACGGTCGAGCAGCGGCTCGACATCCTCCGGCTTGCGCCGGGACTGGATGGCCTGCTCGACCTCCTCCGCCCGTGCCACGATTTCAAGAGCGCCGATGTTCCCCGCCACCGCCCGGGTGGTGTGCGCCTCGCGCTCCGCACTCTCCAGGTCGCCGGCGGCGAGTGCCGCCGCGATTCTCTCGCCGGCCGCCGCCTGGCTCTCGGCGAACCTGTCGAGCATCTTGATGTAGCGGTCGCGTTTGCCGAGAACCCGGCGCATGCCGATCTCCGCGTCGACGCTCTCGTGCACCTCCGGCGGCGCCGGCGGGCCGTCGGCAGGCTCGCCCCCGTCGGGCGTCTTCACCGCGCTGCCGGCCGGCAGCCAGCGGGAGAGGACGGCGAACAGGTCGTCCGGGTCGATCGGTTTGGCGACATGGTCGTCCATGCCCGCCTCGAGGCACTTCTCCCTGTCGCCGCTCATCGCGTTGGCGGTCATGGCGATGATGGGAAGCGGGTTGCCCGGGTAGCGCCTGCGGATCTCCCGTGCGGCGGTATAGCCGTCCATGACGGGCATCTGAACGTCCATCAGGACCGCGTCGCACCACCGGCTTTCAAGCGCGTCCAGCGCCAATGCGCCGTTCTCCGCGGTGTCGACGGCGAGTCCGGCGGACTGCAGCAGGTCGATGGCGACGTCGCGGTTCAGGTCGTTGTCCTCGACGACCAGGACCCGGCGTCCGGCGATGTCCGGCGGCGTCTCGCCGGCGCCGTCGATGGCGACGGACTCGCCCTCCGGCACGATGCCCGCGCGGTGCCTGAGGACCCGCACGACGGAGTCGAACAGCTGCGACGGGCTCAGTGGTTTCACGAGAATGTCGTCGATATCGGCCGTTTCGGCCGCGCGGAGCACATCCTCGCGTCCATAGGCCGTCACCAGAATGTAGGCGGGGGAGGTCTCGGCCGCCGACCCCTTCCTGAGTTGCCGAACGGTCTCGATGCCGTCCATGCCCGGCATGCGCCAGTCGGCGAAGACAACGTCGTACGGTGCATTGTTCCGGGCGAACCGGATCGCCTCCGGGCCATCCGATGCGGCATCGACCTCGAAGGTCATGGAGCGCAGCATGTCGCGCAACGCCTGCCGCGCGGAGGCGTTGTCCTCCACCACGAGAGCGCGGCGCCCGCGCAGCGTCGGTTCCGGCAGCAGCGCGACCGACTGCTCGTTGCTCTTCTTCAGGCGGAGTTCCAGCCAGAACGTGCTGCCCCGGCCGAGGACGCTGTCGACCCCGACCTCGCCGCCCATCAGCGTCGCCAGCCGGCGGCAGATGGCCAGGCCCAGACCGGTCCCGCCGAACCGGCGCGTCGTCGAGTCGTCCGCCTGCTGGAAGGAGGTGAAGAGGCGGGCCTTCTGCTCGTCGGAGATGCCGATACCGGTGTCGCGCACGCTGAACCGCAACTGAGCGGAGTCGGTCGTCTCCTCGAGGACGGCGACCTTGATGTCGATCTCGCCGGTTTCGGTGAACTTGACCGCGTTGTTCGCGAAGTTGATGAGGATCTGGCTGAGGCGCAGCGGGTCGCCGCAGAACCGTCGGGGGACGTCCATCGGCACGTCGAACACGAGCTCAAGCCCCTTGTTCGACGCGCGCTCGGAGACGACCGAGGTGATGCTCTCCAGGACCTCGTCCAGTTCGAATGCCGTCTGCTCGAGGGTCAGCTGACCGGCTTCGATTTTCGAGAAGTCGAGAATATCGTTGATGATCTTGAGCAGGTGCCGGCCCGACTGGTGGATCTTGCGCGCGTATTCGGCCTGCATTCTGTCGAGGTCGGTGCGAAGCAGAAGGTGCGCCATGCCAATGATCGGGTTGAGCGGCGTGCGGATCTCGTGGCTCATGTTCGCCAGGAACATCGACTTGGCGCGGCTCGCGGAATCCGCCTGCTCGCGCGCCTCGATCAGCTCCCGCAGGATGCGCTTCCTTTCAGTGATGTCGCGCAGAATGCCGGTGAAGAGCGTGCGTCCCTCCACCTCGGCCCGGCTGATGTTCAGCTCCAGGGGGACCGGGGTGCCGTCGCGCCGACGGCCCTCGACCTCGCGCCCGATGCCGATGATCTTGGCGTGGCCGGTGCGCAGATAGGCGTCGATGTGGTCGCCGTGACGGTCGGCCATCTCCGCCGGCATGATGAGGGTGACGTCTCGCCCGATCACCTCGTCGGCGGCATAGCCGAAGATGGTCGTCGCGCCGGGCGACCAGTGCTGGATGATCCCGGTATCGTCGATCGTGATGATCGCTTCCTGGACGTTGTTCATGATCGACTGAAGACGCGTGTGGCCGGCGCGCGCCTCCTGCTCGAGCGCCACGCGATGCGACATCTCCTCGCGCAGGCGCTTCGCCGTCTCGAACTGGCGGCCGGCGAAGGAGGCCGCCAGGGTGGCGACCCCGAAGCAGACGATCAGCAGCGTGATCACGATCGCCAGGATCGTCGGGTCCAGCGCGCTCGTGACGGTCTGAGCGTCGCCGATCGGGAAGAACAGGGCCGCCTGCATCGCGGTGTAGTGCATCCCCGCGACGCTGCACCCCATCACCGTCGCCGCCAGCGGCAGAGCCAGCGGTCGGAGCAGCGAACTCCGGCGGAGGAGGAAGAAGGTGCTCAGCGCGACGAACGCCAGGGCGATGGCGACGACGACGGAGATGGCGACCATGGTGGCGTCGTAGTTCAGGACGGCGGGCAGTCGCATCGCCGCCATGCCCGAGTAGTGCATGGCCCCGATCCCGGCGCCCATCAGGACCGCACCCAGTGCGAGGCCGCCGAACGTGGTGGCGCTTCCCCGGCTGATCACCCAGAGCGCCGTTCCGCTCGCCAGCATTCCGGGCGCCATCGAGGCGAGGGTGACCAACGGGTCGTAGGAGATTCCGCAGGGCAGGGAAAAGGCGAGCATGCCGACGAAATGCATGCCCCAGATGCCGCCGCCCATGCAGCCGCCGCCGGCCATCAGCCAGGCCGCCTTGCCGCCGGTGCTTTCCGCGGCGGAGACCCGCTCCGATGTGGCGAGCGCAACGGTCGCGGCCAGGATCGCGATGAACACGGACAGCCCGACCAGCCCCGGGTGATAGGTGCCGGGGAGCGCCGCGGTCGTGTCGAAGACGCCCTGGGCCGGGAGGAAGAAGCGATCGAGCAATATCAATGAAGGACTGCCTTGGCGCCGCGAAGCTGCAGGGGCGCATTATGTTGAGTTTGCCTGCAAGCGAAAGCCCGCAATTGTAGAGGATCGACGTCTTTCGCGTATGGCCTCCCGCCCAGGACGATAGTTCCCGGTCCTTAACCATCGATTAATTGACCCGGCGCCGCCCTGACGCGCGGCCGTCCGGACCCTTTCGACACGGAGTCGGCACTCCTCGTCCGTCGAATCGCTGAGTAGTATGTTGACATACTGGCATACCATAAAGATGATCCGTCTCCCACCGTGCCGGACCGCGCGCCCGGAACCCGAGTGGAACCGGAGCCGCGCGGGCGCCGACCGGCAGTCAAGCCCGGCGACCGGAAGCGGCAGCAAGAGCCTTCGGCGAAAGTCGGGGCGAGTGATGGAGGAACCCGCAATGCCAGAGACCAACGCCCTGAACGGCGGACAGATGATCGTCGACTACCTGATCCGCAATAAGGTGCCGTATGCCTTCGGACTCTGCGGGCATGGCAATATCGGCTTCATCGACGCGCTCTACGAACGCCAGTCCGACATCAAGACCATCTCGACGCATCACGAGACGGTTTCCGGCTTCATGGCCGACGTCTACTACCGGGTCTCGGGTCAGCCGACGGCGACCTTCACCTCCTGCGGCCCGGGGTCGGCCAACATGCCGATCGCACTCGGCAACGCCTTTCTTGACAGCGTTCCCTTTCTTGCGGTGACCGGGAACGTTCCGACCTCCCAGTTCAATCGCGGCGCGTTCCAGGAACTCTACCGTCACCATCAGGCGGATTTCCCGTCCACGGTCCGGGCCTACTGCAAGCGGGTGTTCCAGCCGACCCGGGGCGAGCAGATGCCGCACACCATCCGCGAGGCCTGGAAGACCATGGTCACCGGACGGCCGGGCCCGGTCGTCCTCGACGTTCCCTTCGACATCTTCAAGGAGAGCACCGGCTCGACTACGCCGGACCCGCGGGACTGGGTCGACGGCATCAGCTGCAGGGCGGGCGCCGACCCGGACGGGGTGGAGCGGGCCGCCAGACTGCTGATGGAAGCCGAGAGGCCGGTGATCTTCGTCGGGTCAGGCTGCCGCTTCGGCGCCGCCTCGCGACGGTTGCTCGAACTGGCGGAGAAATACCGGATCCCGGTCGCGGCGTCGGCTTCGGGGCTTGGAGCGGTCCCGGCCGACCACGAACTCGCGCTTGGACTGGTCGCACGCAACGGCATGTATCAGGCGAACCAGGCGACCCGCCAGGCGGACGTCATCCTGGCCATGGGCGTGCGCTTCGACGACCGCACGTCGTCCAGCTGGATCCCGGGCTATTCCTTCAACATTCCGCCGACCAAGCTGATCCATGTCGACATCGACCCCGAGGAGATCGGCCGCAACTATCCGGTCGAGCTCGGGCTGATGGCGGACAGCGTCACGTTCATGGGCCAGCTCCTCACCGCCCTGGAACCCTACGGGTCCGGGGCCACGCCGGCCCGCAGCGAGTGGCTGGCACGGATCGACGGATGGCGGCGGGAGTGGGAGGCGTTCATCGCCCCCGGCTTCAAGGATCCCGCCTCGCCGATCAACCCGCAGCGTGCGGCCCGCGAGATCGACCTCGCCCTGCCCGACGACGCGATCCTGGTCTCCGACATCGGCATCCACCACAACTGGCTGATCCAGTACTGCAAGCCCAAGCGGCCGGACAGCCTGATCGGCTGCATGGGGTTCGGGCCGATGGGGTTCGGCGTGGCCGGGGTCCTCGGCGCGAAGCTCGCCGCGCCGGACCGGCCCTGCGTGGCCGTGGTCGGTGACGGCGCGTTCTTCATGCACAACACGGTGATGGGCACGGCGGTCGAGTACGATATCCCGGCCGTCTGGGTGGTCTGGAACAACTACGCCTACGCCTCGATCCGCGGCCTGCAGCGCGGGTATCTCGAGGGGCGCGAACTGGCGACGGACTTCAGGCACCCGGAAACCGGCCAGCCGTACAACCCGGACTTCGCCGCGATGGCCAGAAGCTGCGGTGTCGAGGGCGTGTCGATCGACCGGCCCGAGGACCTCGGCGACGCGATCCGGCAGGCCATCGCCGCCAACCGTCCCTATGTGATCGACGCCAACATCGGCGCCGAGTCGAATCCCGGTGGGGCCGGCATCTGGGATCTGCCCGGCCTCGGCCAGTCGAAACCGATGTTCGGCGGCCGCCACGAGATGGTCTAGGATCGCCGGATGCAGCACAGTCGCCTCCCCGCCCCGCTCGCCACGCTCGTCACCAACCGCCTGCGACAGGAGATCGTGGACGGCGCGTTCGAGTTCGGAGAGGCTCTGTCGGAGGCCCGGATCGCCAAGCGTTACGAGGTGTCGCGCACCCCGGTCCGCGAGGCTTTCGCGCGGCTGGAGCTGGAGGAACTGGTCCGGACCGAGCCGCAGTACGGTACGTACGTGTTCACGATGGACCGGCATCAGTTCGCCCAGATCAGCGAGGCCCGCTCGATCCTGGAATGCGCCGCCCTGCGCCTGTCCTTCTCCCGCGACCGCGCGCGGCTGGCGCAGCGCTGGCGGAGCTCGGTGGCGACGCTGGAGGCGGCGGCCGAGGCGGGGGACACGCAGACCTATTCCGCCGCCGACGGCCAGTTTCACGACGCTCTGTTCGAGCTCTCGGGCAACCCCTATCTGGATGCCGCGCGTCGCCCCTTCGGTGCCCGCCTCGCCGCGATCCGCAACCGCATGGGCCTGTCGCCCGAGCATGTCGCGAAGTCCCGCGCGGAGCATCGCGACCTGCTCCGGCATGTCGAGGCGGCCGACCTCGACGCCGCCGTCGACCTTCTGAACCATCATATCGTCGAGAAGGGGGCCGCGTTCTGGTCCGTCCCCGAGACCCAGCCCGGACAGCGCTGGCAGAAACTGCTGGAACCCGGGGCCGACTGACCGGCCCGGATCGCAATCGTCGGCCTCAAGGCCGCCCGCGATCAAGAGGCTGGCGGAGGGAGGGGGATTCGAACCCCCGAGGGCTTGCGCCCAACACGCTTTCCAGGCGTGCGCCTTAAACCGCTCGGCCATCCCTCCGGAAGCGCGCGGAAACTAGTCGAGCCGGCGCCGCTTTGCAATGCCCTGACGCGGGTGTGCTTTCGTGTGATGCCGGAAGGGGTTAGGATCGGCCGTCGCGAGCGGGAGGGCCGGTACCGGTTTCCGGGGCCATCGGGTCTCCAAACCACGGGTGATTCGATGCGAACCGTCCTGCGCTGTATCGGCTGGAGCTTCGCCGCCGTCGCCGCCGCCCTGCTGACCCGGGACCTCTACGCATTCGCCGAGGACGGCGCGTTTCGCCCACTGGCCCTCGGATTCGTCTGGCACACGCTGCACTCCAGTTCCCTGCAACTCGCCGAGGCCGCGGTCTCCCGCTACGTCAGCCAGTTTCTCTGGCACCCGGTCATCTCAACGGTTCTGTTGTGGCCGGGGTTCGCCGTGTGCGGTGGCCTGGCCGCCCTGTTCTTTCTCGCCAGCCGGCGGCCGCGGCGGCCGGGAGGACGCAACCGATCGAGCGAGTATTTTAAACAAGAATGAACTTGCTTTAATTGGGCGGAGGCGCGATGATGGCGTTGTACCGATCGCGGGACGCCCGGATCTGTCCGGGCCGTCGCCGCGCAGGAGGCCGCCATGTCCGTTACCGCACCGCATCTCCCGGAAACCGCAACCGAGTCCCCGACCGTGTCCGCCGCGCCCGAGGTGACCGGCGGGGCGATGCCCGCTCCGGCTCCCGTCTGGGTCGAAGCCGTTCCGCTCGCCGACCTGCGACGCAAGGGAAGGGCCCTGGTCAAGCGCGAGGGCCGGCAGATCGCCCTGTTCCAGACCGCGGCGGGGGTGCGGGCCATCGCCAACCGCTGTCCGCACCAGGGCTATCCCCTCTCGGAGGGCACCCTGAGCGAGGATGGGGCGGACGGTGCCTGCACGCTGACCTGCAACTGGCATAACTGGAAGTTCGATCTGGAGACCGGCGCGGTGATCGGCGGCGGCGACGCGGTGCGGGTGTTCCCCACCGAGCTGCGCGGCGACGCGGACGATCCGACCGTGTGGGTCGACATCGCCGACCCGCCGGCGGCCGCGCGCATCGGCCGCGCGCTGGACAGCCTGCGCGACGGGTTCCGGCGGCTGGAGGAGGACCGCATCGCCCGCGACCTCGCCCGCATCGAGGCGGCGGGCGGCGATCCTCGGATCGGCGTGCGCGCCGCAATCCGCTGGACCCACGACCGTTTCCAGTGGGGCATGACCCACGCCCACGCGGCGCTGGCGGACTGGCTGGCCCTCGCGGACCAGCAACAGGACCCGGTCGACCGTCTGGTCTGCTTCACCGAGATCGTCGCCCACCTGGTCGACGACAGCCTGCGCGAGGACACCTACCCCTATCCGGCGGGAAGTCTGTCCTGGGACGAGGACGCGTTTGTCGCCGCCGTCGAGGCGGAGGACGAGGAGCGGGCAATCCGGCTCGCCCGCGGCGGCCTCGCCGAGGGCGGCTGGCCGCGGATCGATCGCGGCCTGTGCCGTGCGGCGCTGGCTCATTACCAGGATTTCGGCCACTCGGCGATCTACGTGGAGAAGACCCGCGAGGCGGTCGAGCGCCTGGACACCGCCAACGACCCGACGGGCGAGGCGACGCAAACGGTGGCCGAGCCGCTGCTGCTGCTGCTGGTCCGCGCCCTGGTCACGGCCCGACGCGAGGATCTGATCCCTGAATTCAAGGCCTACCGGCCGGCCCGAGACGCCTGGACCGGGCGCGGACGCGCCGCGGTCATGCCGGCCGAACTGTGCCGGGTGTCGGTGGCCAAGGCGCTGGATCGGGTCTCGGCCGGCAGTGCCGATCCGGCGCGCTGCTACGACGCGCTGATGGCGGCGGCGGCCTGGCAGCTGCTGCACGCCGACCCGGTCTACGCGACCCGGCCGGACCAGCCGATCAGCCAGAATGTCGGCCGGCTCGACTACAGCCACGCCATCACCTTCGCCAATGCCGGACGGCGGATGACCGCCCGTCACCCGGAACTCACCCCCGACATGCTGCTGCAGATCGCCTGCTTCCTCGGGCGCAATGCCGGCTACATCGATCCGGCCTATCCGGCGGAGCGGTGGCGGGTCGACGATCCGAAGCGCTTCGTCGATGACGCGGCGGCGGCGGTGATCGATCACGGCAACCCGGAGTTCATCGTTTCCGCCCATCTGGTGAAGATGACCTGCGCCGTGCGGGAGGAGATCGCCGCCGCACCCAATGCCTGCTGGGTGCCAGACCTGGCGGCGTCGCTGAACCGGTTCCTGAACGAGCCGTTCAAGCGCAAGCTGACCCGTCGCGTCGCCTACCAGGCGCGCGAAACGGTAAAGGGGGAGTAGCCGGACGGCCCGCTCCTCGGCCATCATGCGCTCCGACACGCCGAGCGGAGAAAACGCATGACCGAGAAGACCACCGTCGCCGACCTGATAGAGGACCGGTTCGGCCTGCCGACCGAGGACGGGCGCGACATGCCGGCCGAAGGCGAGATCGCGGCGATCCTGTCGCACCGCAGCCACCGGCGCTTCCGGGACGACCCGGTGCCGGACGAGCTGCTGCGGATCGCGCTGGCCGGCGCCTTCTCGGCTCCGGCCAAGTCGGATCTGCAGCAGTGTTCGGTGCTCGTGGTCCGGGATCCGGAGGTCCGTCGGGCGCTCAACGAGCAGATCAACGACCCGTGGGTCACCGCGGCACCGCTCCTGCTGGTGTTCTGCGGCGACAACCGGCGCATTCACAAGATCGCCGAGGCCAAGGGCACGCCCTACCCCAACGACCACCTGGACGCCTTTCTCAACTGCGCCGGCGATGCGGCGATCGTCATGGCGACGTTCATCCGCGCCGCCGAGGCGCTGGGCCTCGGCTGCTGTCCGATCAGCGTGATCCGCAACAAGATCGAGGCGGCATCCGACGTGCTCGGCCTGCCCGACTACGTCTTCCCCTTCGTCGGCATGGGGGTCGGGTTCCCCGAGCGCGAGGGCTGGGTCAGCCTGCGCCTGCCGCCGAGTGTGACGGTGCACACCGACCGCTACGACGACGCCGACGTGCTGAAGGAGATCGATGCCTACGACCGGCGCCGGGACGCGAAGTTCTCCACGCCGAAGGAGAAGTACCGCATGGTCGAGGAATTCGGCGCCCCGGACTTCTACGGCTGGTCCGACGACAAGGCCCGCCAGTACGCCGTGCCCCAGCGCAAGAACCTGGCGGCCTTCCTGAAGTCCAAGAAGTTCAATCTGGACTGATGCGGTTCAGGCTTCCTCGTCCGACCACGGGCGCAGGAAAACCTCGTCGACGGGGATTTTGTAGGCGTCGGACATGGCGTTGGTCTGATTGAACATGCCGACCACGGCGATCAGTTCGCCGTATTCGGCGTCGGTCATGCCGAGCTTGCGGGCGGCGGCGGTGTGGCTGCGGGTGCAGTACTCGCAGCCGTTCGTGGCGGACACCGCGACGGCGATCATCTCCTTGACCTTCGGATCCAGCGCGCCCGGCGCCATCACCTCCTTCAGCCCGTACCACAGCCGCTTGAGGCTTGGCGGGTGCGAGGCGAAGACCTTCCAGGCGTTTGGCACGAAATCGATGCCCTTCGTCGCCATGATGTCGTCGAAGACCTCCCGGACCTCGGGCGACGCGGCGTCGTACTCGACCATCTCGACGGTGGCTGGCTCGCTTGCCATTGGCGGTTCCTTCCCTAGTCTCTTGGCGTGTCTCCCCATCCGCCCGACCCTACGCCGGGATGAAGGAGGGGCGCTGCTGAAGCGTCGGGCGATTATTCCGCAACGCCAACGCACGCGACACCCTCGATCCCGACCAAGAGCCGGGAAACGGACCGGGGAGCCGGAAGGACGGAAGGAGAGGGAACGCCGTTCGTGCTCTATGCCTTCGCGCCACGCTCCGCCGCCCGCGCCTCGGCGTCGATCAGCCTGCGCTTGCGCTCCAGACCCCAGCGGTAGCCGCGCAGGGTGCCGTCGGTTCCGACGGCGCGGTGACAGGGCACGATCAGCGAGACCGGGTTGTTGGCGCAGGCGCTGCCGACCGCGCGGATCGCCTTCGGTCGGCCGATCGAGGCGGCGAGCTCGGCATAGGTGCGGGTCTCGCCCATGGGGATATCGGTCAGCGCCTGCCAGACCTGACGCTGGAACGCGGTGCCTCGGATGTCGAGCGGCAGGTCGCCGTGCGGTTCCCGACCCTCGAGCATGCCGGCGACCTCGCCCAGGGTCTCGCCGAGACCGCCGGGGTCCGCCGCCAGGGTCGCCCGCGGAAAATCGCCCTTCAGTTCGTTGACCAGGGTGTCGTCGTCGTTGCCGATGCCGACGAAACAGATCCCGGTCTTGGTCGCGCCGACAATGACGCGCCCGAGGGTGGTGTCGGCGAAGGCGTAGGCGATCACCGCCCCTTCGCCGCCCTTGCCGTAGCTTGCCGGTGTCATGCCCAACTGAGCCCCCGCTTTCTCGTACAGCCGGCTGGAGGAGCCGTAGCCGGCGCCGTACAGCGCCATCGCCACACCCTCGCCCGACTTGAGGTTGCGTTTCAGACGACCGAGGCGACGGGCGTCCCAGTACTGCCGCGGGCTGATGCCCATCACCGCCTTGAAGCTCCGCTGCAGGTGAAATGGACTGATGCCGGCGGCGGTGCCAAGGGCCTCCAGGCTCGGGCACTCGTCCTCGGCGCTCTCGATGGCCCGGCAGGCCGCCCGCACCACGTCGAGCCGCGGATCCGGGGCGGCCGACTCGTCGGGTCTGCAGCGACGGCAGGCGCGATAGCCGTCCGCCCGCGCCTGCTCCGGCGTCTCGTAGAACGACACGTTCTCGCGCTTCGGCGTCCGCGAGGGGCAGTAGGGCCGGCAGTACACGCCAGTGGTCCGCACCGCGACGATGAAGGCGCCGTCAAAGGACCTGTCGCGGGCGACGACGACCCGGTAGCGGGCGTCGTCGTCCATGTTCGTGGCGGCTGGTTTCATGGTGGCCGGCTCGGTCTTCGCGGTCATCTCGGATCTCCATCGCGTTTGGTGATCCTACACTGCCCGGCCGGCGTCGGCGTCTCCATCCGCTTCTTGCGCCGAGGATCGGAGCGGAGGGGAAGCGCCGACGGTCAGTTCGTTTCGAACGCCGCCTCGTCCATGCCGACCTCGACCCCGGCCCGGGTCATCTCGGCCCAGGTGTTGTCGTCGATCGGGATGCCGTTGGCGGTGCGCTCGGCCGAGGTCTCGCGCTCGGGATCGCCGGGGAAGCGGATCTTGTCGTGGCCGACCGCGACTTTGGCCGAGGAGACGTGGTCGACCAGTTGGTCGATCTCCGAGCGGAACGGGATGTCGGCGCCGAACCCGGAAGGATCCAGAACGATCGTGAGCATGTTGTTGCAGATCGTGTCCTGGCTCATCAGCTCTTCGCGCGCGGTGCCGCCGCCGGTCAGGCCGGCCGCCAGGATCTCGCAGATCATCGCCAGCCCGTAGCCCTTGTGCTGGCCGAAGGACAGCATGGCGCCGTAGGGTTCCTCGAAGATGACCGTGGGATCGTCGGTCGGCCGTCCGTCCGGCCCGACAAGGGCGTCGGCCGGGGTCTTCTTGCCGGCGTAGTAGGCGACCCGAACCTTGCCCTGGGCGACCCGCGAGGTGGCCATGTCGAGCACGATCCTCGGATGGTCGTCGGTCGCCGGGATCGCCGTGCAGTAGGGGTTGGTCGAGTACTTGGCCTCGTAGCCGCCCCACGGCGAGACGTAGGGCCGGTGACCCGTGGTGTTGACGTAGTGGATCGAGATCAGACCGGCGTTTGCCGCCATCTCGCCCCAGGCGCCGATCCGTCCCATGTGGTGGGTCTTGCGCAGGCCCATGATGCACACCCCGATCTCCCGGGCGCGGGCGATCGCCATGTCCATGGCCTCCCGGCACACGGTCTGGCCGTATCCCATGTTGCCGTCGAGCAGCAGGTAGGCGCCGTTATCCGACACCACCGAGGGCCGCGCTCCGGGGTTCATGGTGCCCGACAGCGCGTGCTTCATGTAGCGCGGCGCCAGCCCGACGCCGTGGCTGTCATGGCCCATCAGGTTGGCCTGGACCAGGTTCTCGGCGATGGCGCGGGCTTCGTCCGGCGCGCTCTTCGCGCCAGCCATCATGGCGGCGACAACGTCGGTCAGCCGCTCGTGTCCGATGGTGATCGGCATCTTTCTCCCTCATCTGTGCTTGTGGTCGTGCTAGGCGAGCTTGCGGGCGAGCCTACACCGTCTCTATATGTGCCGTCATGAGCACAACTTTGCCCTTCCTGAAGATGCACGGCCTCGGCAACGACTTCGTAGTGGTCGACGGCCGCGCGACCGAAGCGACGCTGGGCGTCGAACAGTACCGGGCGGTCGGCGACCGTCGGCGCGGGGTGGGATACGATCAGTTCCTGACGATTCTGCCGCCGCGCGGCGACGGTATCGCCTACATGTCGATCCACAATCCCGACGGCTCCGAGGCCCAGGCCTGCGGCAACGGTACGCGGTGCGTCGCGTCGCTGCTGATGGACGAGGCCGGCCACGACGAGATCGTGCTGGAAACCGTGGCCGGCGGCCTGGTTTGCCGCCGGGCGGCGGACGGTCGGGTGACCTGCGACATGGGGCTGGCGCGCACCGCCTGGGATGAGATCCCGATCGCGACGGCGGCGGACACGCTTGAAGTCGCCATCTCGGGAGTGGAGGCCTACGGGCCCGCCACCCTCGTCAATGTCGGCAATCCCCATGCGGTGTTCTTCGTCGACGACGCCGAGGCCCTGGATCTGGCGCGGATCGGCCCGCCAATCGAAACCAGCGCGATCTTCCCCGAACGTGCCAACATCGAGTTCGTGACCGTTCTCGGTCCGGACCGGCTGCGCATGCGGGTGTGGGAGCGCGGCGCCGGCATCACCCAGGCCTGCGGGTCCGGCGCCTGCGCCACGGTGGTCGCCGCCGCCCGGCGCGGGGCGATACCGGGGCGTGCGGCCGCGGTCGTGCTGGATGGCGGGGTGCTGGACATCGTCTGGCGCGCGGACGGGCATGTGGAGATGACCGGCCCGGTGGCGACCAGTTTCTCCGGCACGCTCGACCTCGCCGCGCTGTCGGCGTGAGGAGGGCCGCATGAGCCTTGTCGTCCTCGGCCGGCCGAGCATTGCCGCCGCCGACCGGGCCTGGATCGACGACCTGCGAGGTCGGCACCGCGGCAGCATCTTCCAGGCCAGCCTGGGCGCCCACGTTACGCTGGTCTTCCCGACCGACGCCACCGATCCGACGGGTGCGACCAGCCACCTGGCGACGGTCGCCGCCGAGACCGAGCCGTTCGACCTGACCTTCCGGGCGACCATGCCCTGGCTCGACCGCTATACCGGCGAGACCTTCGTCTATCTGGTGCCGGATGCCGGCAATGCCGCGCTGATCCGCCTGCACGACCGGCTGTACAGCGGCCCCTTCGCCGAGGCGCTGCGCCTCGACCTGGCCTATGTGCCGCACATCACCCTCGGCCGCTTCGGCGAGGCGAAGGTCGCCAAGGCCCTGGTCGACGACCTCAACGCCCAGGACATCGACATCGCGGGCCGGCTGGAGACGGTGGAGCTGTTCCGCCTGGAGGACGGCGCCACCCCGCGACGCCTCGCCGAGGTCGCGCTGAGGGGGTGACCCGTCGCCCTCTAAGCGATTGAAGGAGCGATGAGCGTCCCCGAGGCATGGGCCGGGACCGTCTGTTCGACCACGCGGGTGTCGGCGCCAGCCGGTCCCGAGCCGGGCTCAGGGTAGCGGGCGTTCAGATGTTCGAACTCCGGATCGCGTCGCATACCGCGTCGGTGACTTCCTGCGTGGTGGCCGTGCCGCCAATGTCGGGCGTCATGATCCCGTCCTCGGACACCTTCTCGACCGCCGCCATCAGCCGCGCCGCCGCCTGGGGTTCGCCCAGGTGCTCAAGCATCTGCGCGGCGGTCCAGAAGGTCGCGACCGGATTGGCGATGCCCTTGCCGGTGATGTCGAAGGCCGAGCCGTGGATCGGCTCGAACATCGACGGATAGCGCCGCTCCGGGTCGATGTTCGCGGTCGGCGCCACGCCGAGGCTGCCCGCCAGCGCGCCGGCCAGGTCGGACAGGATGTCGGCGTGCAGGTTGGTGGCGACGATGGTGTCCAGACTCTTCGGCTTCAGGGTCATGCGCACGGTCATGGCGTCGACCAGCATCTTGTCCCAGGTGACGTCCGGGAACTCCTTCGAGACCTCTTCGGCGATCTCGTCCCACATCACCATGCCGTGGCGCTGGGCGTTCGACTTGGTCACCACGGTCAGCAGCTTGCGCGGCCGCGACTGGGCGAGCTTGAAGGCGTAGCGCATGATCCGCGTGACGCCGACCCGGGTGAAGATCGCGACTTCGGTCCCGACCTCCTCGGGAAAGCCGCGGTGGGCCCGGCCGCCATGGCCGGCGTACTCGCCCTCGGAATTCTCGCGCACGATCACCCAGTCGAGATCGCCCGGACCGACGCCGGCCAGGGGCGAGGTGATTCCGGGAAGAATCTTGGTCGGCCGCACGTTGGCGTACTGATCGAAGCCCTGGCAGATCGGCAGACGCAGCCCCCAGAGCGTGATGTGGTCGGGCACGTCCGGCGCGCCGACGGCGCCGAAGAAGATGGCGTCGAACGGCTTCAGCGTCTCGCGACCGTCCGCCGGCATCATCTCGCCGTGCTTCTTGTAGTAGTCGGAGCCCCAGTCGAACTGCTCGACCTCCAGCTTGAAGCCGCCGTCGCGACGTTCGAGCGCCTCGAGCGCCTGCAGCCCGGCGGCGATCACCTCGGGGCCGATACCGTCGGCGGGAATGGCGGCGATCTTGTACGTCTTCATCGGGGCTCCCTCTCTCGACCCTGTTCTTATCGCGCCGCCAATGTAGGGGAGAGCACGCCCGAGTCACAATCGTCCGGTGGGCTGCCGCCCCTTGCATTCCAGCCTCCGTGCAGGCATCTAGCGGCCATGGCGCGCCCCGACGACACCGCTTCCGCTCCCGCGCACCGGGTCGAGACCTTCGGCTGCCGGCTGAACGCGCACGAGTCCGACCTGATTCAGGGCCATCTCGCCGCCGCCGGGGCGGGCGACACCATCGTCGTCAACACCTGCGCCGTCACGTCCGAGGCCGAACGCCAGTCCCGTCAGGCGATCCGCCGGCTGATCCGCGAGAATCCGGGGACGGAGGTTGTCGTCACCGGCTGCGCGGCGCAGATCGACCCGACCCGCTACGCCGCCATCCCCGGCGTCGCCCGCGTGGTCGGCAACGAGGAAAAGCTGCGCCCGGAGACCTGGAGCGCGCCGGCCGACGACGCGCCGAGGATCCTGGTCAACGATATCATGAGCGTGCGCGAGACCGCCGCCCATCTGGTCACCGAGGCCCAGGGGCGCGAGCGTGCCATCGTCCAGGTCCAGCAGGGCTGCGACCACCGCTGCACGTTCTGCGTCATTCCGTTCGGCCGCGGCAACAGCCGTTCGGTGCCGATGGGCGCGGTGGTCGACCAGGCCCGCACCCTCGTCGCCGCGGGCTACCGCGAGCTGGTGCTGAGCGGGGTCGACATCACCTCATACGGGGGCGACCTGCCGGGGCGACCGTCGCTCGGCCAGATGGTGCGCCGGCTGCTCGCCCTGGTGCCGGAGCTGCCGCGCCTGCGCCTGTCCTCGGTCGATCCGGTCGAGCTGGACGACGACATCTGGCGGCTGCTGGAGAACGAGCCCCGGTTCATGCCGCACCTGCATCTCAGCCTGCAGGCCGGCGACGACATGGTGCTGAAGCGGATGAAGCGCCGCCACCTGCGCGACGACGCGATCCGTGTGGTCGAGCGTGCCCGTGCCCTGCGCCCGGACGTGGCGTTCGGCGCCGACGTGATCGCCGGGTTTCCGACGGAGAGCGACGCGATGCACGCCAATACGGCGGCGCTGCTGCGGGATCTCGGGCTGCAGTATCTGCATGTCTTTCCCTACTCGCCGCGTCCCGGCACACCGGCGGCGCGCATGCCGCAGGTGCCCGGCGACGTGCGCAAGGCACGGGCGGCGGAGCTGCGGTCGATCGGCGCCGACAGTCTTGCCCGCTGGCTCGACGGGCGGATCGGCGCGACGGACCGCATGCTTGTCGAGCGCGACGGCGTTGGCCATGGCGAGGGATTTGCCGAGATCCGTGTCGCCGGCGGTGCGACGCCCGGCGCGATCGTCGAGGTGACGTTGACCGGCCGCGACGGCAACACCCTGATCGGCGAACGCAGCGCGAGGGCGGCGGCATGAGCGAGGCGGAGACGGCGGAGCCGCAGAAGAAGGGCTGGTTCGCCCGGCTGCGCGAGGGGCTGTCGAAGTCGTCGCGTCGGCTGGTCGAGGGCATCGGCGGCCTGTTCACCAAGCGCCGGCTGGACGACGCGACCCTCGAGGAGCTCGAGGAATTGCTGATCACCGCCGATCTCGGGGTCGAGACGGCGATGAAGCTCACCGCCAATCTCGCCCGCGAGAAGTTCGACAAGGAAGTGACCGGCGACGAGGTGCGCGCCGCCTTCGCCGCCGACATCGCCGGGATTCTGGAACCCGTCGCCAGGCCGCTGGAGCCGGTCGGTCACAAACCCTTCGTGGTGCTGATGGTCGGCGTCAACGGCTCAGGCAAGACCACCACCATCGGCAAGCTGGCGCATCAATGGAAGCGCGCCGGCCGGTCGGTGATGCTGGCCGCCGGCGACACCTTCCGGGCCGCCGCCATCGAGCAGCTCCGGGCCTGGGGCGAACGTGCCGGGGTGCCGGTCATCGAGAAGCCGCACGGATCGGACGCCGCGGCACTCGCCTTCGACGCCCTCGCCGAGGCCAAGGCCGCCGGCAGCGACATCCTGCTGATCGACACCGCCGGGCGGCTGCAGAACAAGACCCAGCTCATGGACGAGCTGGCCAAGGTGGTCCGGGTCATCAAGAAGCAGGACGAGACGGCCCCTCACGCCACGGTGCTGGTGCTGGACGGCACGGTCGGTCAGAACGCGCACGCGCAGGTCAAGGCGTTCAAGGAGATGGTCGACGTCACCGGCCTGGTGGTGACCAAGCTCGACGGCTCGGCCCGAGGCGGCGTGGTGGTGGCGCTGGCCCAGGGCATCGGCCTGCCGGTGCACGCGGTCGGCGTCGGCGAGGGGGCGGACGACCTGCGGCCGTTCGAGGCCAAGGCCTTCGCCAACTCCCTGATGGGGATCGAGGGGTAGCTCTACCGCCCCGCCGTGTCCTCGTCGGTCATCCGGCCTGCGGGCCGTTCGGTCTTCTCCGGCGGGGTGCGGAGCGCGCGGAACACGAACGTCGCCAGTTCCGAGTGCTGGAAGAGTTCCTCGATCAGGTTCAGCGGGCGCCAGCTCAGGGTGTCGCTGCGTACGATGCCGGGCCAGTTGAGGCGCCGGCGGATATGTACGCCGTTGGCGCGCATCACCGTGGCGAACTCTTCGGCCAGGATGCCCTGACCGATGGCGCTCGGATGCACGCCGTCCAGACTGAACAGCCCGCCCTCGTAGACCCGGTCGTTCTCCGCCCGGTAGTAGCGGGTCGTCGGCGCCAGGGCGGGACCGCCGGGCAGCGCGACGGTGGCCCGCGCGGAGTCGTAGCGGCGCAGGACCTCGTCGCCGCGGAACGCCTCCAGCAGTGCCGGAGGAAAGGCATAGGTCGGGCGGCCGTCGTTGCGCTTGATCGCGGCCCGCAACAGGGCGGCGGCGATGTCGACGATATGCAGGCGCGGCCGGTCCAACCGGGCGTTGGCCTCGTCCACGAGACGGCGGATGGTGGCGTTGAAGCCGGCGATGCGGGTGTCGATCTTGACGGCGTCGTCCCGCGTCAGATGCGGCGTGTCGTCCCGCATGGCCGCGTCCTCTTCCAGCATCACGTAGGCGTAGCGCTCGTAATAGTTGGCGCCCAGGTCGACCACGCCGAACGGATCGGTCGTCCGCGACGCCTGTCCGAAACCCTTGGCGATCGGCGCGACGGTGACCGCCGGAACGGTGCCGAGGAAAACCTGCCAGTTCGGCGACCGGGTCCGATGCTCCGGCGCGTCGAGGATCTCCAGGATCATGTCGAGCAGGTGGGCGTAGTCCTGCTCGAACTGTTCCGGCGTGGACAGGTTGATGTTCATGCGCGCGCGGTGGTCGGCGGTGGCGTACTCGGCGGGACCGGTCAGGTCCTCCCTGATCCGCATGTGCAGCACCGTTCCGAGTGCGTTGTTGGCGCCCAGGAACAGAACGAGGTTCTCCACCCCGTCCGGGTCGCGCTCGGCGTGGTGGCGCAGCCATTCGACCTGGCTCATGGCGTTCAGCGAGCTATCCGCCGACGGGTTCAGCACCCGGAAGGCGCTGCGGTAGAAGGCATCGCTCGGCGTCGCGAAAGCCTGGTCCTCGAACGGTTTGCTTTCACCCGCGAGCAGCTGGTCCAGCGCCACCTCGGGCGTCAGTTGCCACGCGTCGGACACGGTGAAGCCGAAGGAGGCGAGGTTGTGAAAGCTTCGCACCCCGTTTCCGTAGGGTTTCATGAAATCGCCGGGCCCGCGCTCGTAGTAGTCCTCCAACCGGTCGAGGAAGTCGCCGACCCGCAGGGCCGCTCCCTTCCACTCGAACGGCCCCCGGATATCGTCACCGTAGTATTTCGACAGGTGACGGAGCAGAGCCTCGGCGTTCAACGGTATGCCGCCGAGCGGCCAGCTCGGGTGGCGGTAATCCGCCAGCTCCATCATGCGCGCCAGCAGAGTGCTGTAGCAGAGTTGAGTCTGTGCCGCGCCGGCCGACATGAACCCTTGGGATATGGAATCCCCGATCGTCACCAGCCGCGCCATCCCATCCTCCGCGAAGAAGGTTCAAGACGCATTCAATGGTGGTGGATCGCCGCGCCGGTGTCGATGGCCGGGAGCGTGAACTATGCCACGGTGAACAGCCTGCCCCGGCCCTCGATGCGGTCGTCGATCCCGGCCTTGCGCAGGCAGTCCCAGATCATCGCCTGGTTGCTGACGACCACGGGTTTGCCGAGCGCCCGTTCCAGCGGATCGACGATGCCGATGCTTCGCAGCGCGCCGCAGCTGAAGAAAACGGCGTCGGCGTCGGGGTGGCGGGCGGCCGCCGCGGTCGCGTACGCCGCCAGGAAGTCGGGCGGCAGGCGGACCATGTCGCTGTCCTTCTCCAGGCCGAGACCGTACAGCCCGTCGACGGTGAACCCCCGCGCCTCCAGATAGGCGATCTCGGCGTCGTTCACCGGTTCGACATACGGCGTGCAGACCACCAGCCGGCGGGCCTGGAGCGCCTCAAGGGCGGCGATGACGCCGGTGATGATCGACGTCGGCACCGCCTGCGGCTGGCCGCGCCGCAGCTCGTCGAACACCCGATCCTCGCCGATCACCAGGCTCCCGGAGGTGCAGGCGTAGCAGACCACGTCGAGCGACCCGTCGGGCAGCAGCAGGCCGGCCGCTTCCGCCAGGAGATCCGCCTGGGCGGCCAGGGTCTCGACGGTGATCCTGTCCGGAATGGCGAGACGGGTGATGTGGACGCCGACACCCTCGGGGCGCAGGGACATGACATCGTCCTGCACGGTCTGCTCGGTCGCCAGCAGCAGGTAGCCGATCTTGGCCCGCCAGTGGACGCCCCGGTCGAAACGGGCGGCCGGCATCGCGGGACGTTCTGTGTCGGGCGGGCTCATCACCGCAGTGTGCGCCCGCGCGCCGGCCCTGTCATCCGGGTCCCCGCTCTGTCATCCGGGTCGATGTGACGCTAGGATACCCCGATGAACAAGGCATTCGTGAAAGAAGACGACGGCGGTCTCGACGGTTGGGACGAGACCGACGAGGTGCATGACGACGCCGAAGAGGCGCTCGACGCGCAGATGGGCCGCAACCTGGTCACTCTGACCGGGCTGTCGGCGCTGCGGGCGGAGCTGAAGCAGCTGCGGACCGTCGAGCGGCCGAAAGTGGTCGATGTGGTGTCCTGGGCGGCCGGCAACGGCGACCGGTCGGAGAACGGCGACTACATCTACGGCAAGAAGCGGCTGCGCGAGATCGACCGCCGGATCCGTTACCTGTCCAAGCGCATCGACACGGCCGAACCGGTCGATCCGGCGCAGCAGAAGCACCTGGACCGGGTGTTCTTCGGTGCCACCGTGACCTACGCCGAACTGCACGAGGACGGGTCGGAGAGCGAGCACACGATCCGCATCGTCGGCGTCGACGAGGCCGATACCGAGGCCGGGGCGGTAAGCTGGATCTCGCCGATCGCCAAGGCGCTGATGAAGGCCGAGGTCGGCGACGCGGTCACGGTGCGCACGCCCCAGGGTCCCAGGGAGATCGAGGTGGTGGATATCCGCTACGGCGCGGACTAGCCTAGCCGTCGACCCTCCGCCGACCCACATCGCAGGTCCCGTTATGCGCAGGCGCAGCTCCGGAATTCTCACCGCCGCGTTCCTGTTCCTCATCGCGTTCGCGGCCGCCGCGCCGGGGCGGGCCGCGGACTTGGCGCCGACGGCGGCTCCGGCCGACAGCGCCGAGGTGCTCGAGCGCAATCTCTACAAGACGATCACCTACGAGGTGCTGACCAACGGGTTCGACGCGGCGATGTACGGCCTGGTCCTGGGCGGTTCGGCGGCGGGTGCGCCGCTGTTCATCGCCGCGAACGCGACCCTGGCCGCGGCGTCGTACTACGCCCACGAGACGGCCTGGGATCTCGGCTTCTCAGAGCCGGAGCCGTTCGGCGGCTGGACGCTGGCGGTGCGTACCGCCACCTACCGGGTGGTGAGTTCGTCGAAGACCTACGGTCTGGCGCTGCTGTTCACCGGCGATCCGGTGGCGGCGACCGGGTTCGCCGTCGTCGGGGCGGTGGCCGACGTGACGGTGTATCTGGTCAACGACTGGGCGTGGAACCGGTACTGGCCGCTGACCCGCCCGACGGAACCGCCGCCGCGCACGGTCCTGATCCGGGGATAGCGTCCGTCAGTCCTCGCGCCACCAGCCGTCGGTCGTCGGCAGGTAGCGAGGTAGGCCGGCCACGATGCGCTCCGGATAGTCGGGCCAGTCCGGCAGGATCAGATCCGGCAGCCCCATGTCCTCGGCCGCGATCGACCGCAGGGTCGACCAGTCCAGCGCCGGTGTTCCGCCGCCGCGGCGATGGGCGTGGCGCAGGATCTCCACCTCCTGGGTCCAGAAATAGATCTCCGAGGGCCGGACGTTGTCCACCATGGCCCGCACGTCGGCGACCCGACCGGTGCCGATCAGCGGTTGCCAGATGTCGATCTGCAGCACGTCAACCGGGGTCGACGGGATCCAGGTCCGGGCGTCGCCCTCGACGATCTCGAGTTTCGCCCGTGCCGTCTCGGGCAGGCTGTCGAAAGTCCCCATCCGGGCGTTCAGGTCGATGATCTGCGGATCGAACTCGACCACCGTGACTTTGTCGACCGCGTCGCGCACCGCGGCGTTGGTCGCCGCCCAGCCCATGCCCATGCCGAAGATGACGGTATGCCCGCGCGAGGCGCGGACGCCGATCACCTGGCTTTCCAGCTCGAACGGTGTCATCGACATCCAGGTCTGGGTACCGCGGTCTTCGGTCGGACCCGTCAGGATGACCATGCCGCGCATCGGCATGAAGCCGGAGAAATAGCCGTTCATGCCGAGGCTGAAGCGGATTTCGATACGCCAGGGACCGCTGTCGAGTTGCCGGTAGACCGGATAGACCAGATCGCTCCCGAGCACTTCCGCCGCCGGGCCGAGCAGCATGCGGGTGTCGATGACCTCGCTATCGGGTGAAACCGGATACATACTTCCCTCGCGCCATGCGTGCTTGCGCATCCTTGTTCCATGCCCGCCGCGGGGCCGCAAGCCCGCCACGCCGTTCCGTGGCCTGTCCCGTGCCGTTCGACGCATTGACCGGCGCTCGCTCTACTGGCCACCATGCGCGCCGATCAAAGAGACGAAGCCAAACGGGGAGCGAGTGATGGCGGCGAACAAGAAGGCGGTGGTGGTCGGCGCGCTCGGCGTGATCGGCCGCAAGCTGATCGAGGATCTGGGGCGGCGCGGCGGCTGGGAGATCGTCGGCCTGTCGCGGCGCAAGCCGGATTTCGAGAGCCCGGCCACCTACATCTCGGTGGACCTTCTGGACCGGACCGACGCCGAGGCGAAGCTCGGCGCGCTCACCGACGTGACCCACATCTTCTACTGCGCGTTCCAGGCCCGGCCGACCTGGGCCGAGCATTCCGCGCCCAACCTCGCCATGCTGGTCAATGCGGTCGAACCGATCGAGGCGGCGTCGCCGGGCTTCGAACACGTCCACCTGATCGAGGGCAACAAGTGGTACGGCTCGCACCTCGGGCCGTTCAAGACGCCGGCGCGGGAGGACGACCCGCCGCACATGCTGCCGAACTTCTACTACGACCAGGAGATGTGGCTGCGCGCGGCCCAGGCGGGGAAGGCGTGGACTTGGTCGGCGCTGCGGCCGCAGACGGTGTGCGGTTTCGCGCTCGGCAATCCGATGAACATCACCACCTGCATCGCGGTCTACGCCACGATCTCCAAGGAGCTCGGCCTGCCGCTGCGCTTTCCCGGCAAGCCCGGCGCCTACGAGGCGGTCTATCAGGTCTGCGACAACCAGCATCTGGCCAACGCCATGGTCTGGTGCGGTACCGATCCGAACGCCGCGAACAACGTGTTCAACGTCACCAACGGCGATTTCTTCCGCTGGAAGAATGTGTGGGGCCAGTTCGCGAAGTTCTTCGACATGGAGGTCGGCGATCTGCAGACCATATCCCTGACGGAGTTCATGGCCGACAAGGGACCGCTGTGGGACAGCATCGTCGAGAAATACGGGCTGCAGAAGATTCCTTACAAGGATGTCGCCGCCTGGCCGTTCGCCGACTACGTCTTCGGCACCGACTGGGACGTGATGACCGATACCCTGAAGCTGCGACTGCACGGCTTCCACGACTGCCTGCGCACCGACGAGATGTTCCTGCGCATCTTCCAGGAGTTCCGCGACATGAAGGTGGTTCCCTGAGCCGCCTATGCCGCCGGAGGTGACGGCGGGATGCTGCGTGTCGGGCTTCGGGTCTGCGTGTTCGCCGTCGTCGCTCTGCTGGCGACGGCGGCGCACGCGGATGCCAGGCGCGATGTCATCGACCTGCTGAACGCCCACCGGACGGAACGCGCCCTGCCGCCGGTCTTCGAGGATTCCCGACTGTCCGCCGCCGCGCAGGGCCATGTCGACGACATGGCGGCACGGGGCTATGCCGCCCTCGACGCGCCCGGCGGGCCCCGGTTCGACAGTCGTGTCGCGCGTACCGGCTACCGACCGCTGGGACTGGCCCGGACCGTCCTGTTCGGTGATCGGCAGCCGGCTGAGGTGGCGCGGGAGGTGATGAATTCGCCGCGATTGGCGGCGGTGGTTCTGTCGGATCGGCCCCTGGATGTCGGGGTCGGCTATCGCGGGACGCCGTTCACGGTGAAGGACCGGGGCGTGGCGACCGGCGCCTGGACCGTCGTCGTCGCGATCAGGCCGCCGGACCCGCTGGCCGACCCGGTCCCCGTTCTGCTTGCCGAGGTCAATCGGGCCCGCGACCGCAGGGGCGTGGCGCCGGTGCGCCTGAACGACCGTTTGTCGCGCGCCGCCGTCGCCCATGCTGAGGACATGATCCGGCGCGGCTATTTCGACCATGTCGCCCCCGACGGCGGAACGCCCGCCGACCGGCTCCGGCGTGCCGCCTACGACTATCTGACGTATGGAGAGAACCTCGCCGCCGGCCAGGGCTCGCCGCGCGCGGCCGTCGAGGGATGGGATGGCAGCCCCGGTCACGCGCGCACCATGTACGACACGGCCTTCGACGAGGTCGGTCTCGCCTATCGGCTCGGCCCGATCGAGCGCCGATCCGGGACCAGCTACCACGTCTGGGTGTCCGTCTACGGCAGAGGTATAGGGGCCCCGCTGCATCGCTCCGACGCGGCGGTCGACCTGTGGGAGGGGATCCGCGATCGTCGGGTCGCCGATGGCGGTCCCCCGATCCGTCTGACCCCGGAACTGACCACCATCGCCGAGGACATGGCGGACGACATGGTCAGGCGCGGCTACCTGGACGTCGACGCGCCGCGGGGCGGACCGACGCTCAACGATCGGGTGGCCCTGGTCTCGGACCGGTACCGGTCGCTGAACGCCGTGGCGGTCGCCGGCCAGACAAGCGCGGCGGAGGTGCTGGCCGAACTGGGCGCGGGCGGTCACGATCGGGCGATCCGCAACCGGGCTTTCGCCGATATCGGCATCGCCTACCGGTTCGGGCCGGTCGAGGTCGGTGGCGCCGACTACCACCACGTCTGGGTTCTCCTGTTCGGCCGCCCGCGATGAGGTGACACGCCATCCCGCCGCGTCGTAGCCTTCTCCTCCCATCCGGAGGCTCCCATGACTGACATTCCCTTCACCCTGGCCGGCCTCGACCATGTCGTGATCCGCGCCCGGGACATCGATGCCATGCTCTCCTTCTACCGTGACGTGCTCGGCCTCAGGGTCGCGAAGCACAACGCGCCGCTGGGCCTGTGGCACCTGGATACCGGCGGGTCGATGATCGATCTGGTGGACATGAACGGTACCCTCGGTCAGGCCGGCGGCCCGGCACCGGACGGCGCGCCGAATGTCGACCACGTGGCGATCAAGCTGGCCGAGTTCGACGAGTCGGCGATCCGCGCCTACCTGGCGTCCAAGGGGGTCGACAGCCAGGAGGCGAGGGTGCGGTTCGGCGCGCGCGGCGACGGGCCGTCGATCTATCTCAACGACCCCGACGGCAACGGGGTGGAGCTGACGGGAACGTCGGCCTGAAGGGGAGGCAGCAGTGAAGGTCACCGGCATTGAGACCATCCGCCTGGACGAGTTTCCGAACCTGCTCTGGGTCCGCGTCGAGACGGACGAGGGGATCACCGGCCTCGGCGAAACATTCTACGGCGCGCAGTCGGCCGAGGCGCATATCCACGCCATCATCGCCCCGTACCTGCTCGGCAGGGACCCGCTGCAGATCGAGCGGCACCACGCCAACCTGATCGGCTATGTCGGCTTCACCGGCGCGGGGGCCGAGCAGCGCGGGCGATCCGCCGTCGACATCGCGCTCTGGGATCTATGGGGCAAGGCATCGGGGCAGCCGATCCACCAGCTGCTCGGCGGCGCCACCCGCGACGACATCCGCGTGTACAACACCTGCGCCGGCTACCAGTACGTCCGCCAGAAACCCGTGCAGGGCACGGCCAATTTCGGCATCGGCGCCGAGGAGGGGCCTTACGAGGACCTGGAGGCGTTTCTGAACAACGCCGACGAGCTCGCCCATTCGCTGCTGGAGATGGGCATCGACGCGATGAAGATCTGGCCGTTCGACTATGCGGCCGAGGCCAGCCAGGGCCACCACATCTCGGCCGCCGACCTGAAGAAGGGACTGGAACCGTTCGAGAAGATCCGCGCCGCCGTCGGCGACCGCATGGACATCATGTGCGAACTGCACTCCATGTGGAACCGGCCGAGCGCGGTCAGGATCGCCCGCGCGCTTGAGGATATCGAGCCGACCTGGGTCGAGGATCCGGTGTTCATGGATCATCTCGGGTCGCTCGGCGAGGTGGCCCGCGCCACATCTTCCCCGATCGCCGTCGGCGAGACGCGCGGCGGCAAGGCGGATTTCCGCTATCTTGTCGAGCTGGATGCCCTCAGCGTCATCATCGCCGACCTGACCTGGTGCGGCGGACTGACGGAGGGTCGCAAGATCGCCACCCTGTGCGACGCCTGGCACGTGCCGGTGGCGTTCCACGACTGTACCGGACCGGTGGCGCTGTGCGCCTCGACCCACCTGGCGCTGCACACCCGCAACTGCTTCATCCAGGAGATGGTGCGGGCCTTCTACTACGGCTGGTACGGCGATCTGGTCACCGAACTGCCCCCGGTCGAGAAGGGCCGGATCCGCGCGCCGGACGGCCCGGGGCTCGGCCTCGACCTGCTGCCCGACATCGCCGATCGCCCGGACGCCCGGGTGCGACGCAGCCGGTAGAACGCGATCGGCTCAGATCAACTCGATCTGAACCGAGAAACGCCTTCTAAGTGGTCAAAGTTTGCTCTGGCCGATCGGGGAACCGTGGTCGGCGTGCGCAGGGATTAGAGTACGATCGGTTCGGATCGGTTCGAATTGAACCTGCCCGGCTCCAGGGCCACGGTGCGGTGCGCCGGGAAGGTGATGGTGATCGTCGTCCCCTCGTCGATCTCGCTGTCCAGGTGAATGGTGCCGCCGTGCGCCTCCACCAGATTGCGGGTGATGTACAGGCCGAGGCCGGTGCCGTCGTGCTTGCGCGCATGCGCGTTCTCGAGCTGCTCGAACGGCCGGAACACGATCTCGTGGCGGTCCGGCGGAATGCCGATGCCGGTGTCGGCGACGACGAGGAAGATCCGCCCGTCGCCGTCGGTTCCGGTGCGGACACGGACCTCGCCACCGGACGGCGTGAACTTGATGGCGTTCGACACCAGATTGACGATGACCTGCTTGAGGGCGCGGCGGTCCGCATGGATCCCGCGGTCAGGGTCGGCGCCATCGACGTCCCCGTCGACGCCCCTATCGACGGTCAGGTCGACGGTCTTGTCGTCGGCCCGTACCCGAAGCATGCGCGCGCATTCGCCGATCAGATCGTGGAGGCTGAAGGTCATCTCTTCCAGTTCGAGCCGACCGGCCTCGATGCGCGACACGTCGAGCAGGTCGTTGATCAGCGCCAGCAGATGCGTGCCGGACTCGTTGATGTGTTCGGCATAGCGCATGTAGGTGTCCATGGCGTCGCCGAGGATGCGGTTCTGGATGACATCCGAGAAGCCGATGATGGCGTTCAGCGGCGTGCGCAGCTCGTGGCTCATCACCGCCAGGAACTCCATCTTGGCCCGGTTGGCGATCTCCGCTTCGGCGACGGCGCGACGCAGGGCCTCCTCGCGCTGCTTTGCCTCGGTGATGTCCAGGGCGGCATGCAGCACCCAGCCGTCGGGCGTGCGCAGTTCGCTAATCCTCAGCCAGAGGTCGCCACGCTGAAGCTCGAAGGTGCTGGGCGCGCGCCGTCTCGTCTCCAGGCGCTCGGCCACCCATTCCTCCTCCCGACCCACGGCATCCGGGACAACGCCGCTGTTCACCGAGGCGCGCACGAAGTCCTCGAACCGGACTCCCTCGCGCAGCAGGGATTCGCCGCCCGGCGAGAGCGTCTGAAAGGCGGTGTTGAACAGGCGCAGCCGATCCTCGCGATCCCAGAAGGAAATGCCTTCCGAGCGCGCCTCGATGGCGCTGAGGAAGCGCCTCTGGGTCTCCGAAGCCTCGCGTTCGGCCTCGACGAGGAAGGTGACGTCCCGGCCGACCCCGCGATAGCCGAGGAAGGTGCCGTCCTCGCCGTGCACCGGGTCGCCGTCGATCTCGACATAGCGGATTTCGCCCGTCGGGATCCGATGCCGCAGGCGCAGGTTACGGATCGGCGCGTGCCGGGCCTGAAGCTGCTCGTGCGCCGCGAAGGCCAGATTGTCCAGGGCGTCGGGGGCGATCTCGCGCCGGGTCCTTCCGAGGTAGTCCTCCGGCCGGCCGCCGAGGACCGACGTGGCGGAGTCGGAGACATGGGTGAACCGGAAGCGGGCGTCCTGCTCCCAGGTCCAGTCGGCGGACACGGCGATGAAGGACCGCATCCGCTCGATCTGGTCGTCGGTGTCGCGCCGCGCGGCGTCCAGCCGCGTCAGTCTGCGCCACAGGGAGACGGCAATGCCGGTCGACCCGGCCGCGATCGCGACGGCGATCCAGAATTCCGCTCCGGTCTCCACCCACCGACTCCCCAATGCGCGCGTAGCGCCACGCGGACACGGTCGATGGTACCCCTCAACCCCGCCCGCGGCCAATTATGTCTTTTGAGTCAAATGGATTCGGTCGTCGCGAGGACCGGTTCACGGTTGCGCGGAAGGGGGCCGTCGGCACCCGAAGGTCGCTCCGGCCGGTTCGGGATACCGCTTACCTGGAGGTTCGGCCCGCACCGGCGTGCAGCGCGACGAGCGGCCCCCGCCGCGCTGCTGCGCGGGCCGTCCGGGCGGGGCCCGTCCTCCCGTTCACGACGGGAGGGCGCCGCGTCACCCATACGTGTCGCTCAGAAGAACTGGAACATGTCCTCGCTGAGCTGCCCGGCGTTGACCCCGATGAGCCGGACGTAGTTGTTGCTTCCCATCGCGATCTCGACGTCACCGTCGCCGTTGTCCGTCGCCGCCGCCTGGATGTCCGAGAAGCTCACGATTCCCGACTTGTTGACGTTGGTCGAGATGTGGATGGTGTCGCCGGATGCCGCGTCGAAATCGGTTACGACGTCGAACCCGTTGGCGTCCTCGATGTAGATCGCATCGCTTCCGGCTCCCAGATAGATCCAGTCGACACCTTCGCCGCCATAGATCACGTCGTCGCCTTCGCCGCCGTTCAGGACGTCGATCAGGCTGCCGCTGCCGGCCGCTCCGCCGTAGAGGGTGTCGTCGCCCGATCCGCCATCCAGGTTGTCGTCGCCGACCCCGCCGTAGAGCACGTCGAAGTCGTCCGATCCGTAGATCGTATCGTCTCCCTGACCGCCGGAGAGAACGTCGTTCGCCTTGTTGCCGACCAGCACGTCATTGCCGTCGCCGCCGAACACGAAGTCGTCCCCCTGGCCGCCGTAGACCGTGTCGTCCGCAAGCTGGCCGGACAGGGTATCGGATCCGAAGTTTCCGTAGATGATGTCGGCATCCTGTCCGCCGAAGGCCCGGTCGGCATCCTGGCCGCCGAACAGGGTGTCGGTGCCCTGGTTGCCGTAGAGTACATCGTTGTTCTGGTTCCCGTAGACGACGTCGGATCCGCTGCCGCCCATGGTCGTGTCGTCGCCGGTGCCGCCGAACACCCTGTCGTCGCCCTCCTCTCCGGCGAGACTGTCGGCACCGGACCCGGAACCGACCGTGTCGTTGCCGGCGCCGCCGAACAGGGTGTCGTCACCCTCGCCCAGGCTGATGAACTGCGCGTTGTCGTCGGCGGTGGCGTAGTTCGCGCCCGAGCCTCCGAAGATCGTCGCCTGACCGATGACCGAGGCGAACTCGATGTTGTCGAGCTGCAGGCTGACACTGCCGGAGGAGGAGTTGATGGTTCGCAGGTCGAAAACGAACGCTTCCGACTGGGTCGACCCGTCCGCCGCCGAAGTCCCGGTGATGACGATGGGATCCGAGACCGACGACGAGGTCGAGGTCGGGATGATCGTCCGCACGTCAAGCGTCGTGGTCGACGCCAGTCTGTTGAGGAACGTCTGCGCACCGCTGATGAGGGTGCTTTCGGACGTGGAGTCGCGGGCGTCGACGGCGTTGACCAGCGTGGTCACGGCGTCGTCGCCTGTCTGCGCCGTGGTCGGCCCCTCCGACACGATCGAGGTCGAGACCGGAAGGGTCGCCGTCACGACGTTGCTGTTGTTCCCGGTGTTCTCGACGATGGCCGCAAGCCCGGAGCCGGTGCCGGTGTTGCTGATGGTCTGCGTTGCCGTGGTGACCTGCGTTCCCGAGGCCAGCGTCGACTCTGTCGTCGTGGTGGTCGGCGTCAGCGGTGTTGCTGGTGTCGTCGGTGTCGTGGTCGTCGTGGTGCCGCCGCTGCTGCCGCCGCCGCTGTCGCCACCGCCACCGCCACCGCCGCCGCCGCCGTTGTCGACGACGGGCGCGGAGATCACGACGCCCAGCGCCGGGGAGGTGGCCGAGGCATTGCCGGCGGTGTCCAGTTCCCGGATGCCGATCGCGTAGGATCCCGCGGCCAGTGTGGTGGCGGTGACCGAGAACGTGCCGCCCGCGTCGCTTGTGAACATGCCGACGGTCACGCCGTTGGCCACCAGGGCATGCAGGGCGGAGCCGGTTGCATTCGTTCCGACGAAGCTCGGCGTCGTGTCCGTCGTGTCGTTGTCGGTCGACGACGCACCCGTGTCGCTCGATGCGATCAGGTCTGGCGTCGCCAGCGTGCCGGGTGCTGCGGGTGCCGTGGTGTCGACGACGATGTTCAGTGCCGCGCTCGCCGGCCCGTCGTTGCCGGCGGTGTCTTCCGCCCGTACGGTGATCGCACTGGTGCCGGCCGCGAGTGTGGAGGTCAGCGTGAACGTCCACGCACCGGTGCCCGACGTGGTCACCGACCCTGCCGTCGTGCCGCCGACGAGGACGTGCACCAGCGAGTTGGCCAGCGCCCCGGTTCCGGTGAAGGTCGGCAGGGCCGTGCTGGTGATGTTGTCGGTGTTGCTCGTGCCCGTGTCGGACCCAGCGATCAGGTCCGGCGTGCCGACCGTGCCCGGCGGGGTCGTGTCGATCACGATGCCGAGCGCGCTGGAGGCTGTGCTCGCATTGCCGGCGGTGTCGGTGGCCTGCACCGTGATCGCGTAGCTGCCGGCGGTCAGCGTATGGGTGTAGGACCAGGACCCGCCGGCCGCGGTGACGACATTCGCCGTGGTGCCGCCGACCATGATCGAGACCAGATCGCCGGTCGTCGCCGATCCGCTCAGCTGCTGCGTGGTGGAACTGGTGATGTTGTCGGAGGACGAGGAGCCCAGATCGCTGGCGGCCAGCAGGTCCGCTGGGCCGAGCGTGAGCGGCGCGGTCGTGTCGACGACGATGTTGAGGGCGGTCGAGGCGGGGCCGGCCCCCGTCCCATTGGTCGCCAGCGCGGTGATGGCGTAGCTGCCCTCGGTCAGCGTATGGGTGTAGGACCAGGAACCGCCCGTCGCGGTCACCGTGTTCACCGTGGTGCCGCCGACGAGGATCGATATCGTCTCGCCCGTCGTGGCGCTGCCGCTGAGCTGCTGCGTTGTCGAGTTGGTGATGTTGTCGGTGTTTGATGTGCCGGCGTCGCTCGCGGCCAGGAGGTCGGGGGTGGCGAGGGTGCCCGGCGCGACGGCCGCTGGGGTGAAGGCGATGTTGTCAATGCCGACGCGGTAGGTGTCCGCGCCGGCGTAGCTCACCGTGAAGGAGCTGATGTTGTTCCAGTCCACGGGGTTCAGCGTGGCAACCGCCCCACCGAAGTCGCCACTGTCGTCGGCGATGGTGACGGCCGATCCGCTGTTGGGTGTGAAGGTGTAGTTCGCGCTGGCGGAATTGTTCTTGAACTCGCCGATATCGAATTGGGTGATGGTGACCGTTGACGAGAACGTCAGGGTGTAGGTGACCGTGTTGCCGATGACGCCGGGGTCCAGAAAGCCGGAGCTGACCCCGGCCATCTGGACGCCGTCGGACCGCGTCACGCTGATGGTCGTGCCGCTTTCGTTGGAGGTCAGCGTCGTCGTGGTGTTGATGGTCGTGGCCGTTCCGAAGGTGGCCGTGGCCAGAACGCCGGGATAGGCGGCTCTGGCGGGCTCGCTGAAGGCCATGCGGGGAGAACCGGGAAACGCCCAGGATCCGTTCAGGTCGGCCGACCCCACCGGACCGTCGGCCGCTTCGACCCGGCGGCCGAGCATGCGCGAGAACCGGTCGACGAAATTCTGGCCCGTCTGTCCCGCCGCGATGGAGCATCCGTAGAGAACCACGTCGGCATCGTCGTCCAGGCACTCGGCGATCCGCGCCACGAGGTCCGGGCGGGCGCTCAGCGCGTCGGCGTCGATGGTTCCGGCGGCGGTCGAGATGCAGCCGGGCGTGCCATGGGAGAGGATGTGCAGGCTCTTGATCCGTCCGTGCCCGCGAATGGCGAGAGAGACAGCGGCGAGGCCGCCGATGTCGCTGGAAACCAGGTGGACCGTCTCGAACCCAGGTTCGATCCCGGCCAGCAGGGTCTCGGACCCGGCGACTCCACTGTCGACCAGGAGAAGGTGCGTATCGGTCTTCGTCACGATGATCGGCTCCACGGTGAGGCTCGCATGCACAACGGCAGCCATTCGGGAACGGTGCCGCGAGTACCGGGGTATAGATCGGCGGACGCTAATTTTTCATTAAAATTGTCAGGGAATTCGGAGGCGATCTTTAAATGCAACCGAGGAAGCAGTGGTGTTTTTCTTTATCGCGTCAGGGATGTGCGGTCGGAAATCACTAAAAACGTGTAAGCACTACTTGTTATGATTAATTGCATGTTAACCATGTCGGCATCCTGTATCGCTAAATTGCATAATGCCCACATTAACTCCCTGTTTCATTGTTTGTTTGGGGAAATGAGCAATAAAAGGTGGAAATTTGGATCCGGCCCGCCGGTTTTAATAATGTCCGCTTAGAGTGGCTATGTATCCGTTAAGTCCATTATAGGATGAGGTGTTGTGTTTTGCCATTTTAAAGTTTCGGGTTGAGTGTTCCGGTCGGCGCTTGATCTATGCGTTGGCTGCTGCGTGGCGCCGATCGGATCGCGTACAGGCGCATGGTGGGGCATACAGGCGCACGGAGGGGCGGCCCGGTGAAAGGGTGCGAACGTCCATGTTGGCGGTGGCCATCGGGAGTGAGCGACTCCCCGGACGTTGGACGGTGACGGAAGCTACGGTGTGAGGTCTGCCGATCTTCGAGAGAGGAGGTCGGAGATGTCGAAGCGCAAGGAGTACATACCGATACAGCGCGGCATCGCTGCATTGATCGTCGTCTCCAACCGACGGCGTCCTCACACAGCCCGTGCAGGGCGAACACCCGACGCCGTCTGCCGGCAACACCGACCCCTGGAGCAACCCGATCTGCGGACCACGGCTGTCGCCTAAGTCGGCCCATAGCCGTCCGACGTCCCGGGCGTAGCTCAGTTCAGCGAAAGCAGGCGAGAACTCCGTGCCAGAAAGTACGCCACACTGTTCGACGCGCGGGTTGGGCCGACCTTTCCCGAGCCTCCAGGTGTACGTCCACCCAGTACGGCGGAGGAGCGTCCGGCGGGAGTGTGACGGACACTTCGCCCTGGTCGAGCATAACGAGCTTCAGGGTTCTTCGCGCTTCAGCCATTCATGACCAACGGTTTCGGACCGTACAAATCGGGAAACTCAGGCTCATTCCCCCATTGTAAGGCTCGCCACGGCCAATTGATCAATAGTCGACGTTGGAGTGCGATCGCTTCAGATCGGTTCTATCTGAAGCGTGGTTCGCTCTAGGTCGATGGCACAGGGCAGCCACGTGTGAACATGCTGCGCCCCAATCCCAAGCCGGAAACCGCTCAAACGCTCGAGAGTCGATCGATGCTGCGCGGCCGAATGGGTCGGCGGACCAGGCCCTGCTGCGCGGCTCAGCCAAGGCCGAAATCACTCTCATGGCCTGCTGTTGGCCTGCCAGCGCACGCAACCATCACGTCGTGCGGTCGACGAGCCACTTATGCAATTGAATGTCCTGATGATTTTGGTGGAGCCGAGGAGGATCGAACTCCCGACCTTCGCATTGCGAACGCGACAGGGAAGCCAAAACTATCCCGAGATATCAGAGGCTTGCTTTAAACTGGGCTCAGCGCTGGCACAGTATGGTCACAGTGTCAGGCATGCAATCATGGCAACCATCCGTAAGCGTAGCGCTCGTTATCAGGCGATCATCCGACGCAAGAACCTCTCCCCAGTCTCCCGAACCTTCGCGACTCGTTCCGACGCTCAACAGTGGGCGCGACGCATCGAACGTGAAATGGACATGGGAACCTACCGTCCAGAACAAGGCGTGTCAGTCGAAACGACGCTCCAGGACCTTCTTCACCGCTATCTGCACGAGGTGACCCCAACGAAGAAAGGGGCGATACAGGAAGGCTACCGGATACGTCGATTGCTCAACGACCCGCTCGCGAACAACCGGGTCGATGAATTGACCGCTCAAGCCATCGCATCATATCGAGACGCACGCCTCTCGGACGGGACGGAGGCCGCTCGATACGACATGACGATCCTACAGGTGGTCATCAACGTGGCTATGCGGGAATGGGGCCTGGAGCTCGATCAGAACCCGGTCTCGCGTGTCCAGAAACCGAAACCGGTTAAGGCGAGGGAGCGACGTATTCGGACAGATGAACTCCAGACCCTCTTGCGCCTGTCGGAATATAGATGCGGCGGTTGGCTGCGACCCACGATCCTGCTTGCCATAGAGACTGGGATGCGGCGCAGTGAGCTGCTCAGTCTTCGTTGGGCGGACACCGACTTGGACGCTGGCCTATGCAGACTTCACGACACGAAGAACGGCCGTCCTAGAGCGGTGCCGCTGTCGAGCGAAGCAATCGATGTGCTCGCGGGCTTACCCCGTGGGGGTGAACGCGTCTTGCCGCTGTCCGTGAACGCGCTGGCCCTCGGGTGGAAGCGGCTGATCGGGACTAGCGGCATCAAGGATCTCCGGTTCCATGACCTCCGACACGAGGCCATTAGCCGGTTGTTCGAACGTGGCCTTAACGTGCCTGAGGTGGCGTTGATCAGCGGGCACAGAACTCCGAGTCAACTGTTCCGTTATACCAACTTAAAAGCGGAAGCCGTCGCGGCAAAATTGAGGGCCGACGGTTGATAGAATGATATCCTAGAATGGTAATAGGGGAGGATGTAGAGCCAAACCAGCTAGGCTCTACATCCATCGTTAGGTTTACATATGGTACTTCTTGCCGTCTTGGAATTCGCGGATCAGGCCTACGACGCTCATCGAGTCACAGCCGTCGATATGATACATCGTGCCGTTGTCATTGTGGTCTTGTGAGTCTTGGTAGCCGGAAACCAGCTTCTGGTAACCGTGTTCGTAGCGGGCCTGCATTTCCGAAATGGCGCTGTCAGCGATTGAGCGGAAGCCATCCTCATCGTTGTGATAGGACCAAGACATGTTGATCTTGAGTTCCTCGAAGTTGCAGGCAGCTGCCTGTCCCATCGTGGCGAACGAAATTGCCAAGATGGTGACAGACGTCATAAGCTTCTGACTAATAGACATAATTCCCCCAGTTTACGTGGTTGTAGATGCGGCGCCGCAATTCGTAGGTAAGGAGAGATAACAATTAATCAAGCTTTTTATATAAATTCATATAAAAAAATGGCCCAGTTTAAAGCAAGCCTCTGATATCTCGGGATAGTTTTGGCTTCCCTGTCGCGTTCGCAATGCGAAGGTCGGGAGTTCGATCCTCCTCGGCTCCACCAAAATCCCTTAAATAACAATGCGCTGACGTAGCCATCGTATCACGGGGCTGTGCTGTGCGCACCCTGTTTGGTGTGCCTAGTGTGCCCAGAGTGTGCCGAGCGCTCCCAACGGTACCCCAAGCTAGCCCTCCGTTGACCCTGGTTGGCTCTGGGCGACCATCGTGGACGGGGGTCAGGGGACGAAGTGCGGCAACGTGCATCCAGTGGGCCGGGTGCATCCACCGAGTTCGGGGACATTTCCCTACTAGTATATAGAGCCATATGTCCCCGAACTCCCCGGCCCCTCGGGTAGACCTATATCGACTCCGGGTAGGGGGCCCTACACAAATGGCAGCCCTCCGTTAGCGTTGCCCAACCCGCTGGTACGCTTGGGTAACTCGGGGCCGACAAAAGCCGCACGGTTGTATAGGATAGGGGAGCACACACGGGGGCCGTTGGGCCACCGGGGGGCAGGGGGATAGTACGTATCTGAGCCCGACCCCGGCGGGGGTGTGAACCACATGGGGGCAGGAGTTCTGTCAGGGAGTTGAATGAAGCCAGAGTCTGGGACATTTTTTCTACCCAAAAATGTAGAATGCTGCAGGGCTCTCAAAAGGGAAGTGAATGATATATGACCGCAAAACTGCCTTACATGGTATCACTCGGCGTTATCCCGAAGATCCTTGAGAAAGTACAGAATGCGCGTAGACCGGAACGGTTCACGCAGGATTTTCTGGAGACAAAGCTCGGACATAGCGGTGGCAGTGCTCGGGCGATTATTCCATTGCTAAAGCGGATGGGGTTTATCGGATCTGATGGTGTGCCAACGGCACTCTATGACCAGTTTCGTAACACGGAAACTCAAGGCGCAGCAGTCGCGCAGGGAATGAGAAATGCCTTCAATGAGCTATTTGAGCGCAACGAGTATGTGTATGAAATGAACCGAGATAAGCTTGTCGGTCAAGTCGTCGAGATAACCGGTGCGGCAAAAGATGATCGGACCACGCAGGCTATCGTAGGCACCTTCCTAGCACTCAAAGAACTGGCCGATTTTGAAGCAGAATTCGAACCTCGACAGAAGTCCACCGATCCAGAGACAGGAGACGACACGCAACTTTCGGTTCCGTCTCAGCAATCGGATCGACGGCAACCCTTGGAGACGGAAGGGGTCGAGCTTCGCGTGGGATACACGATTAACCTCAACCTACCTGAAACGAGCGACCCGGAGGTCTTCAATGCGATCTTCCGCGCTCTTCGGGAAAACCTTCTGAAGAACTGATGCGCCCAGAAGAAGCGATCAAGCTGTTTGGCCTCAACAACCTCACTATTGAGTCTGATATTCGCCGGATAGAGCGAGAGCACGACATCGATCTAGGTCATAGGCGAGACACAGAGAGACGAATTGATCAGACCTATTACCCTCAGTTTGCGGAGCGCTTGCGGGTTGAGGCGGCGCAAATGTCCACGAACTATGCAATTTTCTACTGCCTTGAGAACACTATTCGTGAACTAATCGCTCAGCGATTAGAGGAAGAGCATGGCCCAGACTGGTGGAATAAAGCTGTCCCCGAAGCTGTCAGGAAGAATGCTGATGTGAATCGCAAGAAAGAAATCGCTTCTGGAGTCACGCCGCGCTCGGCAGATCCGATAGACTTCACCAACTTTGGCGAGCTTGGCGAGATCATAAAGTCGAATTGGAACATTTTTGGGGACATGTTCCGCGACGTCAGAGCCGTCGAAAAAGTGCTGGCTACTCTCAATACGCTCCGCGCACCTATTGCGCATTGCAAGTCACTGGCTGAAGACGAAGAAATGCGGTTGCATCTGGGGCTTCGCGACTGGTTTCGGCAGATGGAGTGATATGATCATGCTCTCTCTGGGGCAATCGGTCCAAGCGCACTCACCGACATGGCGACCGGTACCATATCTAGCGCCTTCTGAACTCTATGCCATCGATATGTACCCCATTGGCACCCAACAAGGTCATGCTGAATGCACCGTTCAACAGTTCTGAAATTTCCGATCCCGATATCGTCGCCATAAGCCCATCGTCCGATTGTTGCGCGACCAGCGCCGTGGCCTTTCTGCCGTGCGGCTTTCCATGTGCTTGTCCTCTGACCAGAAGGTGTTTGACCCGGTCCGGTCGTAGACCTGAGACACGAACGCAACCGGCTCGCCCTCCACCTCCGCGAACGCGACCCCATCGAACAGTGAGGCGGTTATAGTCGGGTTGCCCGTCCCGTCGAGAAGCAGGAGCGGAATATCATCTGGTATCGACGGCTCGGCTACCATGTTCACGAAAGCCGCATCAAAGCCCGCGTGATATCGAACGCGGGTCGCCTCATCTCTTGTCGGGTGTGCCTCAAGCTCCTGAACGAGAACATCGCGTAGGGCGCCCAGGTCACGCGCATACCGTAGGTCGAGCTTCCGAGCAGCCTTGTTCAAAGTGCCGTCCGACGCTCCGGGGGTGCAGACACCGCGCCCGTGGTCGAACTCCACTTCCTTCAGCGTATCCGATCCGAATCCCCCATCGCGGATAGCTTTCAGGGGTGGTTCTCCCCTCCTGAGCGCCTCCGTGAGGACGTCACCAAGAGACGGGTATCCGCCCGCGAAGTGCGACCGGATCTTTTCGAGTGGCACTTGGTGCTTTCGATGCAGGCTGGGCAGAGGGCCTTCGTCGATAATCACCAGATCCGGGTCGGGGAGGGTGTTGATTCTGGGCAATCCGAGATAGGCGTGCGGCATGACGCGCACGGTACCCTGCGCTTTGCGACGGAACTTCTGCCAGTAGGGACACCGGTCGTAGTATTGGCACTTCTCGGTGGGGCTCCGGTAGCAGGCGTTCGGGGTCACGGATATCCCGTGCTCCTCCATCTGCTTCACCACCGCATCGTAGCGCGCGCACATCAGCACGCCGTCTTCGTCGTGGTGGCTGCGCCCACGGACCTGGATAACATCGAACTCGTCAGCCGCTAGGGCACATATCCGTTCGACAATTTCCGCAGCAAGGTCATGGCGCGGGACGTATAGCTCCACGTTGGTCGTCGGACGCGCCTTGATATAGGCCGCAACGCGCTCTGCCGTCTGGCGGGTCTTGCCGAGGCCCATGGTCACGTTGAGGGCCAAGCGGGGAGCCTTGCCCGCCGCGAGGTCTGCGAAGAATCCGTCCAGGTGCGTCGCCAGTTCCGCTTCCGCTACAGACAGCGGCATCGGGTCGAGTTGGTAGTAGGGCTGGATATCGGGGATGAGCGCCGGGACGTTGCTTTGTGACGATGGGCGCCAACCGTCGGCTATGTCCTGTACCCGGTAGGCGGCCTTCTCGTAGGCATCTGCGTAGGTCCATCGTGCGTCCGCAAGGTCGGTCGTCGTGGTGAACAAATCCCAGGTCGCATCGGCCAGTGCCTTCGCGTCGACCGTGGCCAGGTCGGTGCCCTTCGCTTGGATGACCCGGCACGCCTCAATGCTCTGGAGGTACAGCCACCATTCCCGGCCATCGACAACAAGCCCTTGGGCGTCACGGATGATCTCTCTGGACGCAACGAAAGTGGTTCCACGAACACCCGTGGCGCCACTGCTGGGTCTGTTCGTATTGATCGGTGGAAAGCTGTTGGGGACGGCTACCGTGTCCGCCATGGCCTTGGTCGGATCGAGTAGCCCGGACCGCACCGTGACTGGATCAGCAATGCCATCCTCGAATACCGGCTTCGCGACGTAGTGAGGCTGGACCGGGTTATAGAGCGCCAGATCAACTGGGTAGTTGGCGAGCCAGGTCTTCGCTTCATTCTCATCGATTGCGCGGTCGAGCCAGTACCACAGGTGCAGCCGGATACCGGGTTTCATGCCCATAGACGAAGAGAACTGCCACCAGCAATTGGCTGTGGCGAACTCAGGCGGGAGATACGTGACGGCATGCTGCACGACAGCGAGGGCGTGCGCGTTGTAGTCAGCCCATTGCTGCGGCAGATCCAGGTCGTCAAGGTCGATGCAGATCCATCGGCGCGGCTCGGCGCGAAAGGGGGCGTCCGGTCCGTGGATGCGCCTCACAACGGCTTGCGTTGGTGCTCCATGTTTGAGCGCGCCACGGATCACGAAGCTATTCGGTTGCTTCTCAAAGGCGCTGAGAGCCGCTGTGAGATTGTCGAGGCTGGCTACAGGGACGGAAAGTACGTCGAAGTGCCTCGCTCGACCGTACGGTTCCGACGCAACCTCCCCGTCGATCTTCTTCCACACCTTGGTGGCTGAGGCGGTGCTACTCAGGACGGTTAGGGAGATCAATGGTGTACGCTCCCGTTATTTCCATTTAGGTCAGCTCATCAGAACAATTCTGTTGGACTGTCAGCAGATCCTGTGGCTGCCACACGGGGAGGGTGGGACGCTACCACTGCCTGCGAACCACAGCAAAAATGCGATAATCGCGGCCCAGACAAAAAACTTCATGATTGATTCTGCGCGGTTTTCTTTGCGCACGTGCTCTTGTCGGGCTGTCTCTTTCGCGTCACGCTCCGCGCTCGCTTGTGCATCGCGATAGCGCGCTAATCGATCCCTCAATCGATCCGTATCCCAGCGGCTCGTGGATATCGTGAGCAAGGTGTCGACGTCGATACTATCGGAACCGATGGTACCTAGGTCTCTGAGCGATGACGTTTCGGGCAGTCGGCGCTGTAGCTTTTCTAGGAACTCTGCATACAGTTTGGGTTCGTGGTCCCGGAGCCAATCAAAGAAATCGAGTGGCACGCGGCTTTTGTCGGCAGTATCCACGCCCCCCCCCCATGTGGTTCACACCCCCGCCGGGGTCGGGCTCAGATACGTACTATCCCCCTGCCCCCCGGTGGCCCAACGGCCCCCGTGTGTGCTCCCCTATCCTATACAACCGTGCGGCTTTTGTCGGCCCCGAGTTACCCAAGCGTACCAGCGGGTTGGGCAACGCTAACGGAGGGCTGCCATTTGTGTAGGGCCCCCTACCCGGAGTCGATATAGGTCTACCCGAGGGGCCGGGGAGTTCGGGGACATATGGCTCTATATACTAGTAGGGAAATGTCCCCGAACTCGGTGGATGCACCCGGCCCACTGGATGCACGTTGCCGCACTTCGTCCCCTGACCCCCGTCCACGATGGTCGCCCAGAGCCAACCAGGGTCAACGGAGGGCTAGCTTGGGGTACCGTTGGGAGCGCTCGGCACACTCTGGGCACACTAGGCACACCAAACAGGGTGCGCACAGCACAGCCCCGTGATACGATGGCTACGTCAGCGCATTGTTATTTAAGGGATTTTGGTGGAGCCGAGGAGGATCGAACTCCCGACCTTCGCATTGCGAACGCGACGCTCTCCCAGCTGAGCTACGGCCCCACCGGACTGGGACGGGGGACGAGCCCCCCTTCAGAGTGCGCGGAACATATAAACTTCCCCGCCGCAGTTCAAGAACCAGATTGCGGCTGCGCGCATCGGCGGCTTGAGCCGTCTTCGGCCTGGCGTTCGCGCCTCGGGTCACGCGGCGGCCGGCCTTGCGTCGCGAGCAGCGGTATATCGTATCCGGAGCGGGGCCGGTGGCCGTGGTGCGCGATCTTTCCCCGACGCGCCGGCCTTGTTCCGGCGCCGTCGCGTCGCTACCTTCGGGGTCGATCCAACAGCGGTCCGGACCCATGAACGCACTCATCTGGCTGATCACCGAGGTCGTGCAGCTGCTCACGATCGCGCTGTTCGTCTATATCGTCATCGATCTGCTGGTGAAGTTCGGCGTGCTCAACGCCTACAACCAGGTCGTCCAGTTCATCATGAACTTCCTGTCCCGCCTGTTCGAGCCGATGCTGCGGCCGATCCGCAACATCCTGCCGGACCTGGGCGGGATCGACATCTCGCCGGTGGTGCTGGTGCTCGGTCTGCAGTTCGGCGTGCGTCTGCTGCGCGACCTCGCCGGATCGTTCTGAGCGGACGGCAGTCGGGGGCGCAGCATCGTGCCGTTCAGCGAGACCGCCGGTCGCCTGCAGCTCCGCGTGCGGGTGACGCCGAAGGCCTCGGCTGACCGCATCGGCGCGGTGGTGGCCGACGGCGGCGGCGAACGGTGGCTTCGGGTCGCGGTGACCGCGGTGCCGGAAGGCGGCCGCGCCAACAAGGCGGTTCTCTCCCTGCTGGCGAAGCGCTGGAAGCTGGCGAAATCGGCCCTGTCGGTGGTCCGCGGCGCCACCGAGCGGCGCAAGCTCCTGGAGATCGACGACCCGGATCCGGCGGCGCTGCGCCGCCGTCTGCTGTCGCTGATCGACGGCGGTTGACCGTTCAGCCGATCCCGTCCAGCAGTTCCGCGACATAGGCCGGGACGATCCGCGTGGCCGGCCCGTGGCGTGCCTCGGCGAACGCGGTGACGCCGGAGGACGGTTCCAGGTTCAGTTCCACCGTATGCGCTCCGGCCACCATCCGGGCCTCCTGCACGAAGCCGGCGGCCGGATAGACGTTGCCCGACGTCCCGATCGAGACGAACAGCGCGCAGCGCGCCAGGGCGGCGTAGATCCGGTCCATCTCGTAGGGCATCTCGCCGAACCACACCACGTCGGGCCGCATGCCGCCGGCGCTGCCGCAGCGCGGACAAATCGCCTCGTCGGACAGGTTCTCCCGCCACGGGCTGCTGGCGTCGCAGATCTCGCACAGCGCTTTCAGCATCTCGCCATGCATATGGATCAGGTTGGTGGAGCCGGCCCGCTCGTGCAGGTCGTCGATGTTCTGCGTGACCAGCAGGACGGAGCCCGGCCATTCCCGCTCCAGCCGGGCGAGCGCGGCGTGGGCGGCATTGGGTTGCACGGCCGGATCAAGCAGACTCTGGCGCCGGGCATTGTAGAAGCCGTGAACCTTCTCCGGGTTCCGCGCGAAGGCCTCCGGCGTGGCCACCTCCTCGATGCTGACCTTCGACCAGATGCCGTCGGCGTCGCGGAAGGTGTCGAGGCCGGACTCCTTGGAGATTCCTGCCCCCGTCAGGATGACGATGGAGGCGTCGCGCGTCAGGGCGTCGGGGAGCGGCATCGACGGATCCACGGGGGTTGCGGAACGGGAACCCTAGCAGACGTTGTCCGCATCCTCCGAGTCCCCGCCTGAGCGGTCGCGCGCCCAGCCGGTGCTGTCCTCGTCGGGCAGGGTCTCCAGGGCGAAGCGGTGCTCCGGCTGGTAGCGCGGCCCGTCGGCACGCGGCCGGCTCTGGAACAGGGTGACGGCGGCCACCGTGAACGGGGGGATCCCGACCGGGGGTGCCGTCTCCAGCCAGCGGCCGACCCGTTCGGTCTCGATGCTTCTGGGCAGGCGGGCGAGGGTGATGTGCGGGGTGAAACGCCGGGGCTCGGGCGGCAGGCCGCACCCGCGCACCAGGCTCTCCACCCGGCGCTGAAGGGCGATCAGGTCCGGCGTCGCCTCAACGGTCACGTACAAGACCGCGGGCTTGCCGCGCCGCTCGAAATGGCCGTAGCCGCGCGGGCTGACGGTGACCGCCGGGCCGTCCAGCAACTCGAGCGCATCCAAGAGATCCGCCTCGGTGGTCGGATCCACCTCACCGATGAAACGCAGGGTGAGGTGGAAATCGTCGATGTCGTGCCAGCACGCCTCGTGCAACCCGGTCTGCAGGTCGCCGAGCGCGTCCTTGACGACTTCGGGCAGGTCGAGGGCGACGAACAGACGGGCCATCGGCCGAGCTTAGACCATCCGGGCGCGCGAGATCAGGGGCCGGGGTTGGAGATCCGCCGCTGCACGCCCTCGATTGCTTCCAGCACACCTTCGGACAGGGTGACGTCCAGGCTGGCTATGTTGGCTTCCAGCTGCTCCAGCGTGGTCGCGCCGATGATGTTGGCGGTGGTGAAGCGCCGGGTGTTGACGTAGGCGAGGGCCATCTGCGCCGGGTCGAGGCCGTTGTCGCGGGCGATCTGGATGTAGTCCGCGTTGGCGGCCTGGGCGGCTTCGTTCGAGTAGCGGCTGAAATTGTCGGGGAACAGGGTCATGCGCGCCCCCTCGGGCTTCGCCCCGCCCTGGTACTTGCCGGTGAGCCAGCCCGAGGCCAGCGGCGAGTAGGCGAGCAGGCCGATATCCTCGCGGATCGCCACCTCGGCGCAGCCGACCTCGAAGGAACGGTTCAGCAGGCTGTAGGGGTTCTGCACCGAGGCGACGCGCGGCAGGCCCTGCTCGTCGGCGATGCGCGCGAACGTCATCATGCCCCACGGCGTCTCGTTGGACAGGCCGATATGGCGGATCTTGCCGGCCTTCACCAGGGTGTCGAGGGTGAAGAGCTGCTCGGCGATCGGCGTGGTGACCTCGTCGTCGTCATGGACGTAGCCGAGCTTGCCGAAGGAGTTCACCGACCGCTCGGGCCAGTGCAACTGATAGAGGTCGATATAGTCGGTCCGCAGCCGCGTCAGACTGTCGTCCACCGCCTTCGTCAGGTTCTTGGCGTCGAATTTCGGGGAGCCGTCGCGCACGTGCTTGAAGCGTTCGCCCGGGCCGACCGCCTTGGTCGCCAGGATCACCCTGTCGCGGTTCCCGCGGGCGGCGAACCAGGTGCCGATGATCTCCTCGGTCCGGCCGTAGGTCTCCGGCTTCGGCGGTACCGAGTACATCTCGGCGGTGTCGAAGAAGTTGATGCCCCGCTCCAGCGCCAGGTCCATCTGGGCATGGCCCTCGGCCTCGGTGTTCTGCTGGCCGTAGGTCATGGTGCCGAGGCAGATCAGGCTGACGTCGAGGCCGGTCCGGCCGAGCGGTCGGTACTGCATGCGCTGGGGCTCCCTGGGGGTCGCGAATGAATGAGGGTGGGTGATATCCGACACGCGTGCGGGCGGCAACCGGGCGGGCCCGTTGAATGGGCCGTGACAACCGTTGCGGTTCCCCCTAACCTCCGTTCCATGACCCACGCGTTCGCCGGCTTCTGGTTTTTCTTTTATGGCTATCCGCAGCCGGCGGAGGCGGGGGTGCGCGCGACCTAGAGACAGAGACAGCGCAGCAAACTTCCCGCAAGCCGCCGGCCCTCTCCGGCGGCTTTTTGATGTCGCCGGCGGGCCTCCACCAGGAGGATCCTCCAATGACCATCGCGACCAGACCCGAGACGCAACCTGCCCTTACCGCCGTCTCCCTGCCGGGAGACGACACCGACGACCTGCGCATCGCCGCGCTCACGCCGTTGACGCCGCCCGAGGACATACTCGCCGAACTGCCGCGCACCCGTCGGGTCGGCGAGACCGTGACGGGCGCGCGCACCGCCATCCGCGATGTTCTGAAAGGCCGGGATGACCGGCTGGTCGTGGTGATCGGCCCGTGCTCGGTGCACGACCCGGAGGCCGCCTTCGACTACGCCGAACTGCTGGCCGATCAGCGCCGGCGCCATCGTGGGACGCTGGAGATCGTGATGCGGGTCTATTTCGAGAAGCCGCGGACCACGGTCGGCTGGAAGGGGCTGATCAACGATCCGCACCTGGACGGCAGTTTCGAGATCGAGACCGGGCTGCGCCGGGCGCGCCGGCTCCTGCTGGCGATCAACGCCCTCGGCCTGCCGGCGGGCTGCGAGTTCCTGGACACCACCACGCCGCAGTATTTCGCGGACCTGGTGTCCTGGGGGGCGATCGGCGCGCGCACGACCGAGAGTCAGATCCACCGCGAACTGGCCTCCGGCCTGTCCTGTCCGGTCGGGTTCAAGAACGGGACCGATGGCGGTGTCGACATCGCGCTCGACGCGGTGCAGGCGGCCGCCCAGCCGCATCATTTCCTCGCCGTCACCAAGCAGGGCCGGGCCGCCGTCGCGGCCACCACGGGCAATCGGGACTGCCACGTCATCCTGCGCGGCGGCCGTCGGGGTCCGAACTTCGACGCCGACAGCGTGGCGGAAACCTGCGCCAGGGCCGAGGGGGCCGGCGTGCGGCCGGCGGTGATGATCGATGCCAGCCACGCCAACAGCGCCAAGAAGCCGGAGAACCAGCCACGGGTGATCGACGACGTCGCCGGCCAGATCGCCGACGGCGACCGGCGGATCATGGGGGTGATGGTCGAAAGCTTCCTGCTGGCCGGACGTCAGGACCTGGTGCCCGGTCAGGCACCCGCCTATGGCCGCAGCATCACCGACGGCTGCATCGACTGGGACACCAGCGTGGCCCTGCTCGACCACCTGGCCGAGGCGGTGGAGCGGCGGCGGGGGTGATCGGTGTGCCCAACTTCGGTTTTCCGGAGCCTTGCAGAGGCATCCGGGACCCGGGGGTAACGATCCGGAGCGCGTCCCCCTGGGTCCCGGCTCAGGGCCGGGGAGTCGTTGGGAGGACCGGGCCGCGTTGCGTTTTCTCGAACCGGCTGCGGCGGGGGTGATCGGTGTGCCCAACTTCGATTTCCCGGAGCCTCGCAGAGGCATCCGGGACCCAGGGGTAACGTTCCTGAGCGCGTCATCCTGGGGCCCGGCTCGAGGCCGGGAAATCGGACAGGGAAAGGCGTTACTCCGCCGTCGCCCGCGCCAAAAGCTTCTCCGCATAGGGCAGGATACGCTCGACGATGATGTCCACCCCCTGCCTGTTGGGGTGGATGCCGTCGGGCTGGTTCAGCGACAGGTCGCCGGCGACCCCGTCGAGGAAGAACGGGTAGAAGATCACGTCGTGCGCGGCGGCGAGGTCCTCGAACACCTGGGCGAACGCGCTGCCGTACTCCCGGCCCATGTTGGGTGGGGCGAGCATGCCGGCGAACAGGACCGGGATCTCCCGGTCCGCCAGCGCGGTCAGGATGGCCTCGAGGTTGCGGCGGGTGTCCTCCGGCGGAATGCCGCGCAGCCCGTCGTTGCCGCCCAGTTCGACGATCGCCGCATCCGGTGTCTCGGCCAGCGACCACGCGAGCCTGGCGGCGCCGCCGGCGGTGGTGTCGCCGGAGACCCCGGCATTGATCACCGTCACCTCGTGCCCGGACGCCCGGAGCGCGGCTTCCAGGCGGGTGGGAAAGGCGTCCTCCTCGGCCAGTCCGTAGCCGGCCATCAGCGAGTCACCGAGGCCCAGGATGGTCACCGGCTCGGCAAGTGCGGGCCTGGCGGCGCCGATTACCATCCAAAACGCGAACAGCGCCGCCGCCGCCGCATTGATCCGTCGGCGAACGGGCCCATATCGGGCCGAGGCCGTTGGCGTCTCGGCGCCGGACCTTTGATCTAGAAGGGAACGCGACACGATGACCTCGTCTTCCGGTGACCCGATCGTCCGCCTCAAGGGCGTCACCCTGAACCTGAGAAGTGCGGCGGGCGAGGTCAATGTCCTTCGCGGAATCGATCTGAGCGTCGACGCCGGCGAGACGGTCGGCCTCGTCGGGCCGTCCGGCGCCGGCAAGTCGACGCTGATGATGGTCACCGCCGGCCTCGAGAACCCGACCGCCGGCAGCGTGAGCGTGGCCGGGACCGAGCTTGTCGGGCTCGACGAGGACACGCTTGCCCGGTTCCGCCGCGACACCGTCGGCATCGTCTTCCAGGCATTCCGCCTGGTGCCGACCATGACGGCGCTGGAGAACGTGGCGGTGCCGCTGGAATTGGCCGGACGCGACGACGCGTTCGGGGTCGCGGCCGAGGCCCTCTCGCGGGTCGGGCTCAACCATCGCCTGGACCACTATCCGGAACAGCTTTCCGGCGGCGAACAGCAACGGGTGGCGATCGCACGCGCCCTGGTCGCCAAGCCGCGTCTGCTGCTGGCGGACGAGCCGACCGGCAACCTGGATGGCGCCACCGGCGATCAGATCATCGACCTGCTGTTCGGCCTCGCCCGCGATGACGGCACCACCCTGATGCTCATCACACACGACACCAGCCTCGCCGCCCGGTGCGGCCGCATCGTCAAGATCGCCGATGGTCGGGTGGTCGAGGACACCTCAGGGCTTGCCAGCACCGACCAGGCGGCGGAGTAGGCCTATGCGTACCGGTCCGCTCGCCCTGCGCCTGGCCCGGCGCGAACTCCGCACCGGCCTGAAGGGTTTCCGCATCTTCCTCGCCTGCCTGGCCCTCGGGGTGGCGGCGATCGCCGCCGTCGGTTCGGTCTCCTCGGCCATGCTGTCGGGCCTCGAGGGGGACGCGCGACGGATCCTTGGCGGCGACGTGGCGCTGCGCATCGTCCACCGCCCGGCCGAGCCGAACCAGCTCGCCTTCATGCGCGCGTCCGGCACGGTGTCCAGCGTCGCGTCGATGCGGGCGATGGCCCGGGCCGAGGACGGATCCACCAATGCCCTGGTCGAGCTGAAGGCGGTCGACGGCGCCTATCCGCTGGTCGGCGCGGTGACGTTGGACCGGGACATGACCCTGGACGAGGCCCTGGCGCCGCGAGACGGCGTGCACGGGGCGGTGGCGGAGGAGAGTCTGGTCCGCCGGCTGGACATCGCCGTCGGCGACAGGGTGCGTCTCGGCGACGCGACGCTGGAACTCCGCGCGCTGATCACCGGCGAGCCCGACCGGCTGGTCAATTTCGCCAGTTTCGGGCCTCGGCTTATGATCTCCGAGACGGCGGTTGCCGAAACCGGACTGGTTCAGGTGGGCTCCCTGGTCCGCCACTACTACCGGGTCGTCCTGCCTGCCGCCACCGACCGCAGGGGGTGGATCGAGGAACTCGGGGAACGATTTCCGGATGCCGGCTGGCGGGTCAGCTCGCTGGAGAACGCGACTCCCGGTTACGACACCTTCGTCAATCGGGTGACCCTGTTCCTGACCCTGGTCGGGCTGACCGCGCTGCTGGTCGGCGGCGTCGGCGTGGCCATGGCCGTGCGCAGCTACCTCGACGGCAAGACGGAGACGGTTGCGACGCTCAAGTGTCTCGGCGCGCCGAGCGGGCTGGTGTTCCGGGTCTATCTGCTGGTGGTGACGATCCTGGCCTCGGTCGGCACCGCGATCGGCCTCGTGGTCGGCGCGCTCGCCCCGTTGGTCGCGGCGAAGCTGGCGGCGCCGCTGCTGCCGTTCACCGTGCCGGTCGCGGTCTATCCGGCGCCGCTGGCGCTGGCCGCCCTGTTCGGCCTGCTGACGGCGGTCGCGTTCTCTCTGTGGTCGCTGGGTCGAGCCTGCGAGGTCAAGGCGGCCCAGCTGTTCCGCGCGGCGATCGCGCCGACCGGTGGCTGGCCCCGACCGCGCTACCTGGCGGCGTTGGCCGCCGCGGTCGCCGCCCTGTGCGCGCTCGCCATTCTGACGGCGACGGATCCCTGGCTCGCGGCCTGGTTCATCGTCGGTGCCGCCGGCGCGATCGCGCTGTTCCTGGCGGCATCGTGGCTGATCATGGCGGGTGCGCGCCGGGCCGGCAGGCCACGCGATCCGGAACTGCGCATGGCGCTGGCCAACCTGCACCGGCCGGGGGCGCCGACCCCGGGTGTCGTTCTGGCGCTGGGCCTCGGGCTGACGGTGCTGGTGACCATCGCGCTGATCCAGGCCAATCTCTCGCGTCAGGTCGACGAGCGTATTCCGGACGTGGCGCCGGCGTATTTCTTCATCGACATCCAGCCGCATCAGAAGGAGCGGTTCCTGGAGGTCCTGGCCGGCATCGACGGCGTCGGCGAGATCCGGACCACGCCGATGGTGCGCGGGCGGATCGTCCGCATCAACGGCGTGCCGGCGGACGAGGCGGAGGTCGCGCCGGATGTCTCCTGGGCCCTGCGCGGCGATCGCGGGCTGACCTATTCGGCCCTGCCGCCGGAGAACTCCGAGGTCGTGACGGGAGAATGGTGGCCGGCCGACTATGCCGGACCGCCGCTGGTGTCGTTCGACACCAACCTGGCCCGCGGATTCGGGGTTGGGATCGGCGATACGATAACCCTCAACGTGCTTGGGCGGCCGATCACGGTAGAGATCGGCAACCTGCGCAAGATCGACTGGGGCTCGCTCGGCATGAACTTCACGTTCGTGTTCGCGCCGGGCACGCTGGAGGCCGCGCCGCATTCGGTGATCGCGACGGTGCATGTCGACGATCCCGCCCTGGAGGCGACGGTTCAGCGGGCGGTAACCGATGCGCTGCCCAACGTGACCGCGATCCGGGTGAAGGACGCGCTTGAGGGTGCCAACCGGATTCTCTCGGCGGTCGCCATCGCGGTACGATCGACCGCCGCGGTGACGCTGATCGCCGGCACCCTGGTCCTGGCCGGCGCCATTGCCGCCGGGCACGCCCGACGGGTCCGCGATGCCATCATCCTCAAGGTCCTGGGAGCGACCCGCGGACGGATCGTCAAGACCTACCTGCTGGAATACGGACTCCTGGGGCTGTCGACGGCGGTCATCGCCTCGGCGATCGGGACGATCGCGTCCGCCGTCGTGGTGGTCGAGGTCATGCGTGGCGACTTCGTGCTGCCGCCGGGTGTCCTGGTCCTGACCGCCGCCTTGGCCATGGGCATCACCATCAGCTTCGGGTTCGTCGGCACCTGGCGGGCCCTCGGCCAGCGTCCGGCGCCGATGCTGCGCAACGAATGAACCGTCGAGCGACGTGTTGTCGGTGTTTTTAACGGGATTTTAGGTTTCGTCGTCGCTCAATGGCCCGTTGCTGCAGGCGGGCGAATTCTCGATGGCGCGATTTGTTGAGGACATTCAGTTGGAGGCGGCGGGCGAGGCCCGGCTCGAGACGTTGCGCGCCGCGATCGTGCCGCTCGACCAGCCGGTCGCCGTCGTCGACCTGACATCCGGCGTACCGGTCTGCGCGGCGGTCAACGATCGGGCGCGCGCCCTGATCGTTGCGGTGGACGGAGACCCGACGGGACGACCGGTCGAGCAGGCGTTCGTGGGCGAGGCGCGGCCGGCGATCGCCGCTACGCTGGACGCCGCGCGTACCGGTTGCGAGTGCTCGGTTCGGCTTGCCCTGCGTTTGCATCAAGGGGAGTCCGTCCTGGCGACCGTCAGGGTTGTCCCCTTCGGCGGTCATGTCGTGTGGTATCTGTCGCAGGCTTGCGCGGAGGGGGCGGACGCCCTGGCGCTCTCGGCCGCAGAAAACCGGGCGGCGATCGCGGAAAGCCGGTTCGACGCCATGCTCAGTTCCGGCGTGGATCTGATGATCGTCTTCGACCGCGACGATCGCGCGGTGGCCGTCAACGACCAGTGGCTCAGCACCATGGGCTTCGCCTCACGGGACGAGGTGATCGGACGCACCGGGCTCGAAATCCTCGACCGGCGGGTCGACCGGGTCGACTTCGCGGCTGCCGGGTACTCGAGCCGTGAGGCCTGGTGCGAGGCGTGGATCGGTGTGCGGGAGCGTGGCCTGGGACAGGGCGTCTTCGTTCCGATGAAGAACGGTCGCGTCCTGTTGTCGCGGACCCGCTTAACGCCGGACGGCGAACGCATCAGCATCGCGACGGACGTCACCGAGCTCGCACGCAACCGCCAGCGCATGCGAGAAGCGGTCCAGGCGATCGGTCAGGCCTTCGCGCTGTTCGATGCCGGGCAGCGGCTCACGGTCTGGAACAATCACTTCGCCAACCTGGTGAGTACGTTGGACCTGCGGGAAGGGACCCGCTACGCCGAGGTCGCCCGGGCATTCGAGCAGTCGAGCGGCACGCTGACGGCCTGGACCGGCGAGCCTCTCACGGCGGAGAAGCTGATCGAGCGCGCGCCGGTGCCCGAGCAGCGCTTCGCGTTCGAGCTGGTTGCCGAAACCGGTCACACCCTGCGGATGCACGAGGACACCACGCGGGAACGGGGGCGGGTGGTGATCGGCCACGACATCACCGAACTGAAAGGACATCAACTGGCGCTCGAGTACCGGGTCGAGGATCTCGGCCGGGCCCGCAAGGAGGCGGAGCACCACGCCGCGCGCGCCACCGCGATGGCCAACCTGCTGAACGCGGAGAAGGAACGCGCCGAGGCCGCCAGTCGCAGCAAGTCGCAGTTTCTCGCGAACATGAGCCACGAACTGCGAACGCCGCTGAACGCCATCATCGGGTTCTCCGAAATCCTGAAGAACGAGACGTTCGGGGCGATGGGCCATGACCGCTACAGGGGCTATGCCGACGACATCCATGCCAGCGGCCATCACCTGTTGAGCCTGATCAACGATGTCCTCGACATGGCCAAGATCGAGGCCGGCAAGTACGAACCGGTGCTCACGCCCAATGCGGTCGACGATCTGGTCCACGAGGTCCGGCGGATGATCAAGGGGCGTATGACCGAGGCCGGCCTGACGTTCAGTGTCGACATGCCGCCGGCGGGGTTGGTGGCGGTCTTCGACCGTCGTGCGATCAAGCAGGTGCTGATCAACCTGCTGGCCAACGCGATCCGTTTCACCGGAGCCGGCGGCAGTATAGGCGTTTCCGTCGCCACCGACCCGTGGGGGCTGGTCCTGCGGGTGGTCGATACCGGTATCGGCATCCCCAGGGAGCATCTAGACCGCATGCTCGAGCCGTTCGAGCAGATGTCGAGCACGACGCAGCGCGGCCAGGAGGGAACCGGTCTCGGCCTGCCGCTCTCCAAGGCGCTGGTCGAGGCCCATGGCGGCCAGCTGACGATCGACAGCATCGTCGGCAAGGGGACGGAAGTGACCCTTCGGCTTCCCCACGCCCGCGCGCCGGCCTGATCGGCGTGCGGCGGAACGGGTTCAGACAAAATTAACGCCGATCCTTCAAGAATGGCCGACGGGTGTTCATACCCGCAGACAGGAGGCCGGCGATGTCGGTTGGCATTCACACCCTCGAGACCCCGATGGTCGACGGCGCGGACGTCCTGAGCGACGCTGCGGACGTCCTCGATTCGGCGTTTCTCGGTGCGGTGCTGCTGTCGCCGATCCGGTCCGCCGACGGCACCGTGGTCGATATCCGGTGTGGCGATGTGACACCTGGCGGTGCCGCGATCCTGCAGGCGACGGTGCGCGAGCTGGTGGGGACGAGCCTGAAAGCGCGCCTGCGGTCGTGGATGGCGCCCGACAGCCTGCGCATCGCCGCCGCCGTGCTGGCTGACGGGCGTCCGGTCGATCGCGTCGTCGGCGCACGCAAAGCCGGCGACGGCAAGCCGCTGCGGATGCGGTTCGCTCCGCATCGGGCCGGCGTGCTGCTGACCTGGAGCGACGCCAGGGCCGACACCGAACTGGAGATGCGGCTCGAGGCGGCCGAGCGTCGCGCGGCGACCGCCGAGGCGCGTCTGGTCGACAGCTTCGTGGCCAGCCCCGATCCGTTCGCGCTTTTCGCCGTCGACGACCGGTTGGTGCTCTGCAACGAGGCCTGGATCGAGATCCTCGGCCTGGGCGAGGTCGATCCGGTGATCGGTCGGCGCTTCGAGGAACTCATGCGGGATGGTAGGCAGGACTGCTGTCATCCCGATGACCCCAGGTCGGCTTGCGAAGGCTACGTCCGGTGGCGCCAGGAGGCGCGCCTGTCGCTGACCGACGACACCTACGAGATGCCGCTGCCGGACGGTCGCACCTTCCGGATGCGGGAACGGCGGACGCGGGACGGCGGCATCGTCAGCGTCGGGTCCGAGGTCACCGAACTGATCCAGCAGCGCGAGGTGATGAACCGGGCGCTGGAGGCGATCAACAGCCGGGTCGCCATCTTCGATCCGGACCGCCGGCTGGTGGTGTGGAACCAGTCGTTCGCCCGGGTGATCGGCGAGGACATCATCCAGGCGGGGATGGCGTTCGAGGCCTGCGCGCGGATCAACATCGATCGCACGGACGTCGTCACCACCCATCGCGGCGAGGAGGTCGATCTCGAGTCGCGGCTGGCGCTGCACTACGAGAATCGCCCCTACCTGGAGTTCGAACGCTGGTACCCGGACGGATCAGTGTCGTTGATGACGGAGATCCGGACCGATGACGACTGGGTCGTGGTCACAGGTACGACGATCACCGAGCTGAAGTCCAAGGAGGCGGTGCTGCGAGCCCGGGTCGAGGAACTCGACGCCGCCCGCGCGGAGGCCGAACGCCATGCCGCCGAGCTGGCCGCTGTGACCCGTCAGCTCACCGTGGAGAAGGAGCGCGCCGAGGCCGCCAGCCGCACCAAGTCCCGGTTCCTCGCCAACATGAGCCACGAACTGCGCACGCCGCTGAATGCGATTCTCGGCTTCTCGGAGGTCCTGAAGCTCGAGTCCTTCGGGCCGCTCGGCTATCCGCGTTACCGCGAGTACGCCGAGGACATCCATGACAGCGGCCGTCACCTGCTCAGCCTGATCAACGATATTCTGGACATGTCGAAGGTCGAGGCCGGCAAGTACCGTCTGCTCGTCGAGGAGGTGATGCTGTCCAGCGTCGTGGACACGGCCATGCGGATGGTGCGCGGCCGCGCCGCCGAGGCCGAGCTTCACCTGTCCGTGCCGCGGGTCGACCCGGAGTTGAGCCTGCGGCTCGATCCCAGGGCGATCAAGCAGGTGCTCATCAACCTCCTGGTCAACGCCATCAAGTTCACGCCGGCGGGCGGCTTCGTCGAACTGGAGTGCGAGGTCGAGGCCGAGTGCGTGCGCCTCGTGGTCCGCGACACCGGAACCGGCATCGATCCGCAGGAGATCCCCCGTCTGCTGCGGCCGTTCGAGCAGGCCCACTCCGTCGACAACCACCGCAGCCGCGGCACCGGTCTCGGCCTGCCGTTGAGCAACGCGCTGGTCGAACTGCACGGCGGCACCCTGACCGTGGAGAGCACGCTCGGCAGCGGTACGGCGGTGACGATCGCCCTGCCGCGCCGCTGAACCGACGGCCTGCCGGTCCGCGCCCCCTTGCCGCGGGCTGGCCGCTCCCATACAACGCCGCGCGTGAAGCGTTCGCGCCGCCGGGGCGGGTCCCGACGGCCCGCGACGCGCCTGAAGGGAGCCTCGAGCAAGCCAATGTCCGATACCGAGTCCGTGAACAAAGTCGTCCTCGCCTATTCCGGTGGCCTGGACACCTCGATCATCCTGCGCTGGCTCCAGGACACCTACCGATGCGAGGTCGTGACCTTCACGGCGGATCTCGGCCAGGGCGAGGACATCGAGCCGGCCCGCGAGAAGGCCAGGCTCATGGGCATCAAGGAGATCTATATCGAGGACGTGCGCGAGGAGTTCGTGCGCGACTTCGTGTTCCCGATGTTCCGGGCCAACACGGTGTACGAGGGGACCTACCTCCTGGGCACCTCGATCGCGCGGCCGCTGATCGCCAAGCGCCAGATCGAGATCGCCAAGGAGACCGGGGCCGACGCGGTGGCCCACGGGGCGACGGGCAAGGGCAACGACCAGGTCCGCTTCGAGCTCAGCTATTACGCGCTGAAGCCGGACATCAAGATCATCGCCCCCTGGCGCGAATGGGATCTCGGCTCGCGCACCGCGCTGATCGACTACGCCGAGAAGCACCAGATCCCGGTGCCGAAAGACAAGCGTGGCGAGGCGCCGTTCTCGGTCGACGCGAACATGCTGCACGTCTCCTCAGAGGGGAAGGTGCTCGAGGATCCGGCGGAGCCGGCGGGCGACTACATCTGGTCCAACACCATCGCGCCGGAAGAGGCGCCCGACACCCCGACCATCGTCGAGATCGGCTTCGAGAAGGGCGATCCCGTCTCCATCGACGGCGTCGCGCTGAGCCCGGCGACCATCCTCACCAAGCTTAACGAGCTTGGCCGGGCGAACGGCATCGGCCGCCTCGACCTGGTGGAGAACCGTTTCGTCGGCATGAAGAACCGCGGCCTGTACGAGACCCCCGGCGGCACCATCATGCTGATCGCCCACCGGGCCATGGAGAGCCTGACGCTGGACCGCGAGATGGGGCATCTGAAGGATGAGCTCATGCCGCGCTACGCCAAGCTGATCTACAACGGCTTCTGGTTCGCGCCGGAGCGCGAGATGCTGCAGGCGGCCATCGACTTCAGCCAGAAGGACGTGACCGGTACGGTCACGCTCAAGCTGTACAAGGGCAACGCCATGGTGATCGGCCGCAAGGCCGAGAAGAGCCTGTTCTCCGCCGACTGGGTGACCTTCGAGGAGAGTGCGGTGGCCGATTACGACCACAAGGACGCCGAGGGCTTCATCAAGCTGAACGCGCTGCGCCTGCGCCTGAAGAAGATGCTCCAGGGCTGAGGCCGGGGCGGGCCGTGAGCGGCGGCCGGGTCGCGGTCGTCACCGGCGGCGCCCAGGGCATCGGGCGGGCGGTGGTCGAGCGTCTGGCCGCCGACGGCTGGCGCGTCGTCGCCCTCGACAGCGATCCCGAGGCGGTGGCGGACCTGTCCTGCCGGCTCGGCGATGGCGGTGCCGCCCGGCAGGGGGATGCCGGGCGCGAGAGCGACGTCGCCGGCGCCATCGCCGACGCGGTGGCGCGCTTCGGCCGGCTCGACGCCATCGTCAACAATGCCGGCATCAACGCCAACGGCCCGGTCGAGGCGCTCGATCTGGATGCCGTGCGCCGGGTGATGGACGTCAACGTGCTGTCGATCCTGGCGAGCGCCAAGCACGGGGCGGCCCATCTCCGCACCTCGGGCGGCGGCGCGATCGTCAACATCGCCTCGACCCGCGCGATGATGAGCGAGCCCGACACCGAGGCCTACAGCGCGTCTAAGGGCGCGGTGGTCGCCGTGACCCACGCGCTAGCCGCCTCCCTCGGCACCCGCGAGGAGGCGCCGGAGGTGCCGCCGGTTCGGGTCAACTGCATCTCCCCCGGCTGGATCGACACCCGGCCCTGGAGCAAGCCCTCGGCCCACCGCCCGGCCCAGCATTCCGTCGCCGACCGCGCCCAGCATCCGGCCGGCCGCGTCGGCATGCCGGAGGACATCGCCGATGCCGTGCTCTACCTGCTCGGCGCGGAATTCGTGACCGGCGAGAACCTGGTCATCGACGGCGGCATGACCCGCAAGATGATCTACGTGGAGTAGGGGCGGCTATCCCCTGCCGGCGCTTGCGGCGATCTCCGAGCGCCGGACCATCGCCCAGCCGTACTGTTTTTCCCACAGCGTGCACTCGGGATCCGCGCCCAGCGTCTCGGCGGCATGCAGGGCCCAGAACGGGTTGTACATCAGCTCGCGCCCGATCCCGATCAGGTCGGCGCGACCCTGCCGCAGGATCTCCTCCGCCTGGTGCGGATCGGTGATGACGCCGACGGCCATGGTCCCGATGCCGGTCTCCGCTTTCAGCCTTTCGGCGAACGGCACCTGGAAGCCCGGGCCTCGCGGCGCGCGCTGGAGCGGTTTTCCGGCGTAGTCGGCCCGATAGGCCGGCGGTCCCGCGATGCCGCCCGACGAGCAGTCGACGACATCGACTCCGCGCGACGCCAGGGCGCGCGCCAATGCGATGGAATCGTCCAGGGACCAGCCGTGCTCCGGCCCGTCGATCGCCGAGATCCGGCAGAACAGCGGCAGATCGTCCGGCCAGGCGGCCCGCACCGCTTCCGCGACTTCCAGGAGGAAGCGCATGCGCCCGCTGCGATCGCCGCCGTAGCCGTCGTTGCGCTGGTTCGTCAGAGGCGAGAGAAAGCTGTGCAGCAGGTATCCGTGGGCGGCATGGATCTCGGCCACCTTGAAACCGGCGGCAAGCGACCGGCGAGCGGCGCCCGCGAAGGCCTCGACCAGGGTGGCGATCTCCGACGCCGACAGCGGATGCGGGGTCGGCCATCCGTCACCGACCGGCAGGGCCGATGGACCGACCGTCTGCCAGGGTTCCTTGCCCAGGTCCGGATTGTCGCCGTCCAACGGCTTGCCGCCGGTCCAGGGTTCGCGGACGGACGCCTTCCTGCCCGCATGGGCGAGTTGGACGGCCGGAACGGCTCCGGTCTCGGAGATGAGGTGCGCGATCGGTGCATAGGCATCGGCCTGCGCATCGGTCCACAGGCCGCAGCAGCCGTGGGTGATGCGGCCTTCCGGCGCCACCGCCGTCGCTTCGGTGAAGACCAGTCCGGTCCCGCCGCGCGCAAAGGTGCTCAGATGCGAGAGGTGCCAGTCGTTCGCCAGGCCATCCTTTGCCGAGTACATGCACAGCGGCGACAGGACCACCCGGTTGGGCAGGGTCAGGCCACGAAGCTGCAGTGGCTGGAAGAGCAGGGGGGTGTCGGTTGTCATCGCGTTTCCTCGGTCTGGTGCGCCGCCGGTTTCGACTCGACGGCTACCCGCCCCAGGTGCGCTCCAGTACCCGCGCCCAGTTGCCCCAGCACAGCTTTTCCATCAGCGCGTCGTCGATGCCGTGGTCGCGCATCGCCTGGCGCAGGGTTGGCAGGCCGGCGACGTCGCCGATGTCGCCGGGGATGGTGGCGCCGTCGAAATCGGAGCCGAAGCCGACCCGGTCCTCGCCGGCATGCTCGATCAGGTGGTCGAGATGGCGCATCATCACGTCGAGCCCGGTCTGGGCGTTCATCTGACCGTCCGAGCGCAGGAAGCAGGTCGCGAAGTTGATGCCGACCATGCCGTCGCTCTCGCGGATCGCGGCGAGCTGTCTGTCCGTGAGGTTGCGGGTGCTGGCGCTGAGCGCGTGGGCGTTGGAGTGGGTGGCGACCAGCGGCGCGTCGCTGATCTCCGCGACGTCCCAGAACCCGGCCTCGTTCAGGTGCGACAGGTCGATCATCACGCCCATGTCGTTGCAGCGCCTGACCAGTTCCCTGCCGAGGTCGGTCAGGCCGGGCCCGGTGTCGGGCGAGCCCGGGAATTTGAAGGGCACGCCGTGCGCGAACGCGGTCGGGCGGCTCCAGACCGGGCCGATGGAGCGCAGGCCGGCCTGATACAGCAGCTCCAGCGAGCGGAACTCGGGGTCGATGACCTCGGCCCCCTCGATATGCAGGACGGCGGCGACCGACCCGCGTGCGATGGCGTCGCGGATGTCGGCGGCGGTTCGGCAGACGGTGAACGCACCTTCGCTCTCCTTCTCGATGCGGAACAGCAGCCCCATCATCTCCAGCGCGATCGGCTGGGCGTAGCCGATGTCGAGTTCCTTCGGCAGCGGCAGGTCGTAGCTTTCGCCCTGCATGGCGTCGGACAGACCGCCGATGCTCTCGCCGGCCGGCGACGGCACAAAGACGGCGAAGAACCCGCCACCGAACCCGCCCTTCAACATCCGGGGCAGGTCGAGATGCCCCTTGCCGTCGCCCTCGACGAACTGCGTCGCGGCGTCGGCCTTGTGCTTCTTGTACAGCCGCAGCAGGACGTCGTTATGACCGTCGAAGATGGGAGGAGTGAGGGAGGTCATGACGCGCCGCCTGAGCCGGTGAAGGATGGTCGAGCCTAGCAGCAGGCGGGCGGCGCTGACGAGGCGGCTTCTATCCCGGATGCGGCCAGACGCCGGCGTAGTAGGGGTGCGCCCCGTACAGCGCGATCCAGACCAGCAGGCCGAGGCCGGGGCGCCACCAGCCGATTCCGGCGAGGTCGAGACGGGTGCGGCCCTGGACGACGGCCAGGAACGGCAGGATGGAGGTGGTCATCGCCACGGGTCCCCAGGCGCTGTCGACCCGGCGGCGCAGCTTGGCGTCGAGCGCCGGCATCCCGGCGAAGGACAGCACCGCCATGCCACCGAACAGCAGGATCGAGGCGAGGTCGCCGTTGGCCGCCAAATGGCCGAGCGCCCACAAACCCGTGCCCCACAGGAACGGGTGGCGGGTGACCGTCAGAATACCCTTGAAGGTGGTCGGTTCCGCCAGCATCGCCTCGCCGCCGACCGAGGTCGGACTACGGGTGGTGATGCCGGCCACCAGCAGCACGCAGGCGATCGGCATGAGCACGTTCGGGACCCATCCGGTCATCGGCCCCGGAAGCCACACCTCGATATAGGGGGCCGCCCGGAACGCCAGGATCAGCCAGACCAGGGCGACCAGCATGACCAGGGAATAGAGGCCCCGGAACTTCTCCTCGCCGATCGCCGCGACGACCCGGTCTCGGATCGGGGACGAGGCGAGAATGAAGTGTCCCCCGGTGAACGCCAGCGCGCCGATGATCACCGCGTCGATCGTGCCCAGCATTCCTCTGGTCCTTCCCGCCTGTCGGACTATGCTGGCTATATGGCAATGGACACAGATGACGCAACTGTCGCGCGCCTTCAGGCGGTAATCGTGGAACGCTGCCGGGCTGCGGGGGCCGGCAAGTCGATCAGCCCGGACGAGGTGGCCCGGGCGGCCGGGGGCGACCCGAACGACACACCCGCCTGGCGCCCGCTGCTGCGCGCTGTGCGCGGGGCGGCGGCTGGCCTTCAGGATCGGGGGGAGATCCGGGTGCTGCGCAAGGGCAAGCCGGTGGATATCCGCAGGGTCAAGGGTGTCATTCGCTTCGCCCTGCCCGAGGAGTCCCCACCGGAACCGTCCTGACCGGTGCGGGCCAAGATCGGGTTTTCTTGATCTGGCGCAAAGCCCGCGCCCGCATCGCGCGTAGACTGCAGCGATGACCGAGCGTACCGAACTCGCCCGTCGCCTGGGACCCGGACTGCTGACCCTGTACGGGGTCGGAACCACCATCGGGGCCGGCATCTACGTGCTGATCGGTGAGGTGGCGGCGCTGGCGGACGTGTGGACGCCCTACGCGTTCCTGCTCGCCTCGCTGCTGGCCGGGGCGACGGCGCTGTCCTTCACCGAACTGTCCGCCCGCCTGCCGAAGAGCGCGGGCGAGGCGCTCTATGTCCGTCAGGCCTTCGCCTCCGACCGTCTTTCGCTGCTGGTCGGGCTGATGGTCACCGCCGCCGGGATCATCTCCGCGGCCAGCGTCGTGGTCGGCGGGGTCGGCTATGTCCGTACCCTGATCGACGTGCCGGCGGCGCCGGCGGTGGTCGTGCTGTGCCTGTCGCTGGGCGGCCTTGCGATCTGGGGCATCGCCGAGTCGACGACGGCGGCGGCGGTTCTGACCCTGGTGGAGATCGCGGGCCTCGCCCTGGTGGTGGTCACCGGGATCGCCTCGGGCGGCGACGGCGGTCTGCCGGTGCGCGAGATCCTGCTGCCGCAGGCGCCGTTCCCGGTGGTCGGCGTGTTCGCCGGGGCGGTCCTCGCATTCTACGCCTTCATCGGTTTCGAGGACATCGTGAACGTCGCCGAGGAGGTCAAGAACCCGACCTTCACCATGCCCTTCGCCATTGTGGCCACGCTTCTCATCGCCGGCGGGCTGTACCTGGCGGTGTCGGTGACGGCCCTGGCGGTTCTGCCGATGGTCGAACTCGCCGGGTCGGAGGCGCCGCTGGCCCTGGTCTATGCCGCCGGCGGCGGCGACGCGCGTCTGCTCGGCGGCATCGCGGTGCTGGCGACCGTCAACGGCGTTCTGGTGCAGATGGTGATGGGCTCTCGGGTGCTTTTCGGTCTGTCGCGCCAGGGCTCGCTTCCCGCGTTCCTCGGCCGGGTCAACCCGGCGACACGCACGCCGGTGGTGGCCACGGTCCTGGTCGTCCTCACCGTCCTGACCCTGGCCCTGACGTTTCCCATCGCCACCCTGGCCGGCACCACGTCGCTGGTCACCCTGGCGGTGTTCACGATCTGCAATCTGGCGCTGTGGCGGCTGAAGCGGCGCGGGCCGGCGCCGGCCGGCGCGCCGAACCTGCCGCTCTGGCTGCCGGTGCTGGGAGCGGCCGTGAGCCTGGCGGTGCTCGTCGTCGAGATCCTGCGGCGGATCGCGACCGCGGTGTAAGCGCGCGGGGAGAGAACTACGCCGGGCTGCGGGCCACCAGCTGCCTAGCGATGATGATCCGCTGCAACTCGTTGGTCCCCTCGCCGATCGCCAGCAGTGGCGCGTCGCGGTAGTAGCGCTCGATGTTGAACTCCTTGGAGTAGCCGTAGGCGCCGTGCAGGCGCATCGCCTCGAGGGAGTTGTGGACGGCGGCCTCGGTGGCGAACAGCTTGGCCATGCCGGCCTCCAGGTCGCAGCGCTCGCCCCGGTCGTAGGCCTTGGCGGCCTGCTCGACCAGCAGCCGGGCCGCCTCGGCCTGGGTCGCCATGTCGGCCAGCTTGAACTGGATCGCCTGGTGTTCGGCGATCGGCTTGCCGAAGGTCCGGCGTTGCTGGGCGTAGCGCACGCTCTCCTCCAGACAGGCCCGCGCGATGCCGACGCCGCGCGCCGCCACGTTGATCCGGCCCAGTTCCAGCCCGCCGAGGATCTGCTGCAGCCCGCGTCCCTCCTCGGCCCCGACCAGGTTGTCGGCCGGCACGAAGCAGTCGTCATAGACCAGCTCGCCGGAATCGATGCCCTTGTAGCCGAGCTTCTCCAGCTTGGAGACCGACACGCCCTCGCCCTTCTCGATCAGCATCAGGGACATTCCCCTGTGGCGCGGTTCGGCCTGGGGGTCGGTCTTGACCAGGACGGCCAGCACGTGGCCCTGCACCGAGTTCGAGATCCAGGTCTTGGTGCCGTTCACCCGGTAGCCGTTGCCGTCCCGGCGCGCGCTGGTGCGGATGCCCTGCAGGTCGGTGCCGGCGTCCGGTTCGGTCAGGGCGATGCCGCCGCGCAGCTCTCCGCTGGCGAATTTCGGCAGCCATTTACGCTTCTGGTCCTCGGTGCCGGCGCGCTCCACCGCCTGGGCCATGATCAGGTGGCTGTTGAAGATGCCGGAGACTGACATCCACACCGCCGACACCCGCTCGACGATCTTGGAGTAGGTCGCCGCCGACAGGCCGAGCCCGCCGTACTCCTCGCCGATGGTGGCGCCGAACAGGCCGAGCTCCTTCATCTTCTCGACGATCTCGGCGGGCCACTCGTCGCGCGCCTCCAGGTCGTGGGCGACCGGCCGCACGTCGCGCTCCAGGAACCGGTCCACCGCGTCGAGGATCAGGGTCTCCTGCTCATTCATGTCCGACATGTCAGTCCTGTGGGCGTTTGGGCACCAGGATGGTGCGTTCGTAGGTCATCACCACCGTGCCGTCCTGCTTGCGGCCGGTGGTGGAGAAGCGGACGATCCCCTGGTGCGGCCGTGACTTCGAGGCCCGCGTCTCCAGGATCTCCGAGGAGGCGTAGAGCGTGTCGCCGACAAAGACCGGCGCCGGCATTTTGATGTCGGTCCAGCCGAGATTGGCGATTGCGCGCTGGGAGGTGTCGCGCACCGTCATGCCGGTGACGATCGACAGGGTCAGGCACGAGTTCACAAGCGGCCGGCCGAATTCCGTGCCGGCGGCGTACTCGGTGTCGAAATGCACCGGGTGGGTGTTCATCGTCAGCAGGGTGAACCAGGTGTTGTCCGCCTCGTTGATCGTGCGGCCGGGCCAGTGCTCGAGGACGTCGCCGACGGCGAAGTCCTCGAAGTACCGGCCCTGATCCGGTGCCGCTCCGCTCATTCCTCGCCTGCCGCGCGGATGGGCTGCGGAACCGGTCGGGCGAGATCGAGCACGGCGGGGATCGAGTCCTGACGATCCAGAGACAACAGCGCGTCGGCTAAGGTCGCGGCACGCTGCGGCGCCAGGCAGGGGCCGGTCAGGGCGTCGAACTTGGCGCGGTGCTCGTCATCCGTCGGCCAGTTCTCCGGCTCGCCCTTCGGGATTTCGACGAAGGCTTCGAACGTGCCCCGCGTGGTGTCGATGGTGGCCCGCCCGGCCATGTTCGCCGGGAAGGCGGCCTCGCATTCCTCGTCCAGGTGGCAGGTGACCTTGGCCGTCAGCGCCAGGGTCTCGGGGTCGTGCAGATGGGTCTTGTAGTCGTCCCAGCCGAACCCGCCCTGGCGCAGGGCGGCGGCGGCGAGAAACGGCATCGAGAACTGCCCGTCGACCACCGAGGTGGGATTGTGTTTGGTCGAGATCGGTTCGCCGATGATGGCCATGCCGTTGACCGGCAGTCCGATGCGGATGGCTTTCACCTCCGCGGCCTCGATCCCGTGCTCGGCGGCGAGCGCCATGACCGCGTCCATCGGCGCGTGGCTGTAGCGGCAGGACGGATAGGGTTTCACCGCGATGTTCAGCGTCTGCCAGACCTCACCGAGGCCGGCGACCGCCTTGGCCGGGTCGGCGTTCGGCGCGTAGGCGTTGAGGAAGCCGCGCCGGCCCTCGATGCCGCGGGCCGGGGCCTTGAACCCCTCGGCCGCGAGCCGGGCCGCGACGAGACCGTTCTGCGCCGCCCAGCCCACCTGGAACGGCTTGGTCCACGAGCCCTCGGCCAGGAATTCGAGGCTGCCGGCCGCCTGGCTGAGAGCGACGCCGAAGGCGGCGGCGACGCGTTCGCCCGACAGGCCGAGGCAGCGCCCGGCCGCGGCCGCCGCGCCGAATGCGCCGCAGGTGGCGGTCGGGTGATAGCCGCGGTCGTAGTGCTCGGTCGGATTGAGGGCGAGGGACAGGCGGATCTGCACCTCGTAGCCGGCGATGATGGCGGCCAGCACCGTCGCGCCGTCGCAGCCGGAGATCTCGGCGGCGGCCAGGGCGGCCGGGACGATGGGGGCGGAGGGGTGGATCGAGCCGCCGGCATGGGTGTCGTCGAAATCGAGACTGTGGGCCAGCGCGCCGTTCAGCCAGGCCGCTCCGGGCGGGGTCCATCCGTCGGGGTCGCCGATCACCCGGGCCGAGCCGTTGGCGTATCCGAGGGCGCGGGCGGCGGCGATGAGGCTCGGCGTCGAGTCGGCCTCGTGGCGGGCGCGCAGGGCGATGCCGACGGTGTCCAGCACCAGTGTGCGGGCCCGGGCCGCGACGGCGTCGGGGATGTCGGCGCGACTGAGTCCGGCGGCGAACTCGGCGAGCGTGCGGGTGACGTCCGGCGTGGCGGATGCGGTCATCGTCTCCTCCCGTGGAGCGCGTTTTTGTTGTCCGGAAGGGTAGGAGCCGGTCCGAAAGCCGTCAAACCGCTAACTGCGCAGGAACACCTGCCTGTAGACCTGCCCGGTGAAGGCGATCACCAGGAAGATCCGCACCACGTGGAACGCCACCACGATCGGCACGCCGAGGTGCAGGACCTTGGCGGTGATGCTCATCTCCGCCATGCCGCCGGGGGAGATCGCCAGCGCCATGGTCGCCACCGGCAGGTCGAACATCAGGCCGATCGCGGCCCCGGTCGCCACGTTCAGACCGACCAGGATCACCGTCGACAGGAAGGCCGGCGCCAGGAAGCGGCGCAGCGCCAGCACCCGGTCCCGCTGGTAGCGTAGGCCCAGCGTCGCGCCCATCACCACCTGGGCGAGGTTGACCAGCTCGGTCGGCACACCGGACAGCACGTTGCCGGATACCGATACCGCGACCGCGACGATCATCGGCCCGAGGAACCAGGCGTTGGCGATCCGCCGGCGGGCGGCCACCCAGCCCAGCGCGGCGCAGCCGGTGACCAGGACCGCGAAGCCGAGCGGATCGAACGGCAGGACGACAAGCTCGAACGGGTCGACACCGGTCAGGCCGAGCAGCGTGACCACCGGCGGGATCGTCGTCACCACCAGCAGGATCCGCAGCGACTGGGCCAGCGATACCGAGGAGACGTCGCCCTTGTAGCGCTCGGCCTGGACCGACATCTCGACCACGCCGCCGGGGACGCTGGAGAAGAAGGCGGTGGCCGGGTCGGTCTTCGCCGTGCGTCGCAGCGCAAGTCCGGCGACCACGCCGTAGCCGATGGACAGGATCGCCGCGCCGATCATGATCGGCAGAAATCCGGCGACGAAGGCGGCGACCTCGGGCGTGAAGGTCAGGCCGATGGCGCAGCCGAGGAAAACCTGGCCCGTCTGGCGGGCCCCGGGCGGTACGGCGAGGCGGCCGCCGGCGAGACCGACGGCGGCGACCGCGGCGAGGCTGCCGAGCAGCCAGGCCAGCGGCACGCCGAGCCGGGAGAACACGAGCCCCCCGGCGGCGCCGAGCGCCAGGGTGAGCAGCCACAGCCCGGCCTGCCTGGCGGAGGTCCCGCTCACGACCGGCCGGCCTTACAGGGCACGGGTGGCTCCGCCGTCCATGTCAATCACGCTGCCCTGGAGCAGGTCGCCGGCGTCGGAGACGGCGAAGACCGCGAGGTTGGCGATGTCCTCCGGCCGGCCGAGGCGCATCACCTTCCAGTTGGCCTCCATCTTCGCCAGGGCGGCGGCCTCGTCTATGCCCTCCTCGCGCATGAGGAACTCGACCCGCTGGCGGATCCGCGGGGTCAGCACCGGGCCCGGATGGATCGCGTTGACCCGCACGCCGTCGGTCACGCCGCGATCCGCCATCGCCTTGGTGAAATTGGTCAGCGCCGAGTTGACCGAGCCGCCGATGGCGAAGTTCTTTTCCGACACCCGCGCGCCGACGCCGATCACATTGACGATCCGCCCGCCGGACTCGACCAGATGCGGCCAGGCGGCGCGGGTCATGCGCACGGCACCATAGTACTTCAACGCGAAACCATCCTCGAAATCGGCGTCGGTCAGGTCGAAGAAATCACCGTATTTCGTGGCGCCGGCGCTGTGGGCGACGATGTCCAGCTTGCCGAAGGCGGCAACGGCGGCAGCCACGACGGCGGCGGCGGTGTCCGGCTGTTTCAGGTCGCCGGCAAACGTCTCGCATCGTCCCCCCGCGGCACGGATCCCGGCGGCTACGGCATCGAGCTTCTCCGGACTGCGGGCGGTGACCAGCACCTCGGCTCCAGCGGCGGCGAAGCCTGTCGCGATGGCGGCGCCGATCCCCTGGCTGGCGCCGGTGACGATGGCGGACTTGCCGTCCAACCTCATGACAATCCTCCGCTGTGGTGATTTAATCGAAACAATAAGCGCTCAACGATCCGCATTACCACCCGGATCGGCCCGTACACCGCGCAAAAAACCAGGAGCGCCCCGCAAGGGAGCCCCCGAGGAGAGGAAGACATGGCTGCGACCGCCCCCCGCATTGCGATGCCCGACGGCCCGGTGGCCGACCCGTCCTGCTGGCTTGCCGCCGACCTGGAGAGCGACGGGCGCTGGATCCACCGGCTGAGCGATGACGAGATCGGGGAACTCGACCGGGCGGTTGAGGCGGTGCTCTCCCGCGGCCTCGCTGCGGAAGGTTTCGGGCGGGACGATTTCGCGCTGACGAGCCTCGCCGATACTATCGCCGGCTGGGCGCACGAGATCGACAACGGCCGCGGCTTCGTCCTGGTCCGGGGTGTCGATCCCACGCGCTACGACGAGGACGCGCTGCTGGCGCTCTACTGGGGAATCGGCGCGCATCTGGGCCTGCCGGTGCCGCAGAACGCCAAGGGCGACCTGCTCGGACACGTGCGCGACCGGGGCAACGACTATCAGGCCAACAACGTGCGCGGCTACACGACCAGCGCCCAGCTCAAGGCCCATTGCGACGCCGCCGACGTGGTCGGCCTGCTGTGCCGGCATCCGGCGAAGTCCGGCGGCGAGAGCCTGATCGCCTCCTCGGTGGCGGTGTTCAACCATATCCGCGACGAACACCCGGAGTACCTTCCGCACCTGATGGGGGGCTTCCATTTCGACCTTCGCGGCGAGGGGGTGACCGACGACCCCAACGAGACGACCTTCCATCGGGTCCCGGTGTTCTCCTGGCACGAGGGCCGGCTGTCCTGTCGCTACAATGGCAAGACCATCATCGACGGCATGCGCAAGGCCGGCGCGCCGCTCGAGAGCACGGCGCTCGACGCGGTGCGGGCGGTCGGGGAGATCGCCATGAGCAAGCCGTTCCGCTACGACATGGTGTTCGAGCAGGGCGACATTCAGCTGCTGTCGAACCATACCGTGCTGCACGCCCGCTCGGCCTTCGAGGACTGGCCGGACGAGGCGCGCAAGCGCGACCTCTGGCGGATCTGGCTGAACCTGCGCGATGGCCGGCCGCTGGCGCCCGAGTTCGCGGACCGGCTCAATACCGGGCCGCGCGGTGGCGTTCGCGTCCGCCCGCAGGCGGCTGAGTAGGGGGCGGAGTAGGCCGCCGGTGACAACGACAGACCAGTTCACCGCCGACGCGCTGGCCAATCCGGTCAATGCCGAGATCCTGGACCGCCTACCGCGACTCGGCCTCGACCAGCCGTGGCTGGTCGCCGGTTGTCTGTACCAGGCGGTGTGGAACCGGATTGCCGGCCGGCCGCCGGGCGAGAACGTCAAGGACTACGACGTGTTCTACTGGGACGAGGATACGTCCTGGGAGGCCGAGGATGCGGTCATCCGGCGCGGTACCGCGCTGCTCTGCGACCTCGGCGTCGAGGTCGAGTTCAAGAACCAGAAGCGCGTGCCGCTGTGGTACCCGCAGCGGTTCGGCGCCGAGTATCCGCCGGTGTTCCGGACGAGCGACGGCATCGACAGGTTTCAGGTGATGTGCACCTGCGTCGGCCTGACGCCGACGCGGGATCTGTACGCGCCCTATGGTCTGGAAGATCTGTATGCGGGACGGCTTGTCGCCAACCCGACGACGCCGACCCCCGGACTGGCACGGGACAAGATGGATAGCTACCGCGGTCGCTGGCCCTGGCTCACGGTGGCCGCTGCCTGAGTTCCCGCGGTGCAGCATTCCGGCCCGTTTCCGACGCCTCATGCGCTTGCACCCCCCAGACCCGTGTGCTAGAGAGCCTTCGCGCTGGCGGGGGACTCCTGCGCCGGCCAGGATTTGTGTTCGATCGATGCGCACAGAACTTCGATAAATCAACGAGTTCCGGCGGATCGTCAAACGGAACGAAGGGGCGCTTCCAGGTGGCATCGCAATCAAAAGGCCTCGCCGCTCGCTACGCCTTGGCGTTGTACGAGCTGGCTGACGACCAGAAGGTGCTGGACGAGGTCGCCGGCGACCTCACGGCCCTGCGGCAACTGCTCGCCGAGAGCGATGAGTTCGTCCGGCTGATCCGGTCTCCGGTTCTGTCGCGCGCCGACCAGACGAAGGGCGTCTCGGCCATCGCCGAAACCTTCGGCGCCAACGCGCTGACCACGAAGTTCATGGGCGTGCTCGCGGCCAACCGCCGCCTCTTCGCGCTGCCCGGCATGATCACCGCCTTCCTCGAGGAGCTCGCCCGCCGCCGTGGGGAGGTCGCCGCCGACGTGACCTCCGCCGTCGAGTTGTCGAGCGCCGAGGTCGAGGCGGTTACCGACGCCCTGCGCAAGGTCGTCGGCCAGAAGGTCTCCGTCAATCTGACCGTCGATCCGGCGTTGATCGGCGGTCTGGTCGTGCGCGTGGGCTCGCGCATGATCGATAGTTCGCTTCGCACCAAGCTGCAGCGCCTGCAGTTCGCCATGAAAGGGGTTGGCTGATGGAAATCCGCGCCGCCGAGATCTCCTCTATCCTGAAAGATCAGATCGCAAACTTCGGTGCCGAGGCCGAGGTCGCGGAAGTCGGTCAGGTTCTGTCCGTGGGTGACGGTATCGCCCGCGTGTACGGCCTCGACCAGGTCCAGGCCGGTGAGATGGTCGAGTTCCCGAACGGTATTCGGGGCATGGCGCTGAACCTCGAGTCCGACAACGTCGGTATCGTGATCTTCGGCGACGACCGCGACATCAAGGAAGGCGACACGGTCAAGCGGACCGGCGCCATCGTGGACGTGCCGGTCGGCCGTGGCCTGCTCGGCCGCGTGGTCGACGGTCTCGGCAACCCGATCGACGGCAAGGGCCCGCTCGAGGATGTCGAGCGCAAGCGCGTCGAGGTGAAGGCGCCGGGCATCATGCCGCGTAAGTCGGTGCACGAGCCGATGCAGACCGGCCTGAAGGCCATCGACAGCCTGATCCCGGTCGGTCGCGGCCAGCGCGAGCTGGTCATCGGCGACCGCCAGACCGGCAAGACCGCCATCGCCGTCGACACCTTCATCAACCAGAAGAGCGTCAACGACGCCGCCGGCGACGACGACAGCAAGAAGCTGTTCTGCGTCTATGTCGCGGTCGGCCAGAAGCGCTCGACGGTCGCCCAGATCGTGAAGACCCTGGAGGACTACGGCGCGATGGAATACTCCATCGTCGTGGCCGCCACCGCCTCCGAGCCGGCGCCGCTGCAGTTCCTGGCGCCGTATGCCGGTTGCGCGATGGGCGAGTTCTTCCGCGACAACGGCATGCACGCCGTGATCGTCTACGACGATCTTTCCAAGCAGGCCGTCGCCTATCGCCAGATGTCGCTGCTGCTGCGCCGCCCGCCGGGGCGCGAGGCGTATCCGGGCGACGTGTTCTACCTGCACTCGCGTCTGCTGGAGCGTGCGGCGAAGCTGAACGACGACAATGGTGCCGGCTCCCTGACCGCCCTGCCGGTCATCGAGACCCAGGCCGGTGACGTCTCGGCCTACATTCCGACCAACGTGATCTCGATCACCGACGGTCAGATCTTCCTCGAGACCGAACTGTTCTATAAGGGCATCCGCCCGGCCGTGAACGTCGGCCTGTCGGTGTCGCGCGTCGGCTCCGCCGCCCAGATCAAGGCGATGAAGCAGGTCGCCGGCTCGATCAAGCTGGAGCTGGCCCAGTATCGCGAGATGGCGGCGTTCGCGCAGTTCGCCTCCGATCTGGACGCCTCGACCCAGCGTCTGCTCGCCCGCGGTTCGCGCCTGACGGAGCTGCTTAAGCAGGCTCAGTTCAGCCCGATGCCGGTCGAGGAGCAGGTCGTGTCGATCTTTGCCGGCGTGAAGGGCTTCCTCGATAAGGTCGACATCTCCGAGATCGGCCGCTTCGAGCAGTCCCTGCTCTCCGAGATCAAGAGCAAGGAGCCCGGCATCTTGGAGACGATCCGGAACGAAAAGGCGCTGTCGGATGACACGTCGGCCAAGCTCTCCTCGTTCATGGAGAACTTCGCCAAGACCTTCGCGTAAGCGCAGGTACGGCCGGCCAGTCGACCAACGGTAAGCGGACGGGACGATGCCCAACCTCAAGGACCTCAAAGTCCGGATCAACAGCGTCAAGTCGACGCAGAAGATCACCTCGGCGATGAAGATGGTCGCGGCGGCGAAGCTCCGCCGTGCCCAGGAAGCCGCCGAGACCGCGCGCCCCTATGCCGAGCGCATGGACCGGATGATCGCCGCCCTGGGCGCCAAGGTGTCCGGCGGCGACGGGCCGAAGCTGCTGACCGGCACCGGCAAGGACGACGTTCACCTGATCGTCGTCGCCACCGCCGACCGCGGCCTGTGCGGCGGCTTCAACTCATCGATCGTGCGGGCCGCGCGCCGCCGGATCGATGCGCTGGTGGCCGAGGGCAAGACCGTCAAGATCATGACCGTGGGCCGCAAGGGCCGCGATCAGCTGCGTCGGATCCACGGCGACAAGATCATCTCCTCCAAGGAGAATCTGGCCCGCACGGTGGTCGGTTTCGATGTCGCAGACGAGATCGGCCGCGAGGTCATCCGGCGCTTCGAGGACGGCGAGTTCGACGTGGCGACGATCTACTTCAACCGTTTCCAGTCGGCGATGACCCAGATCGTCACCGCCCAGCAGCTCGTCCCGGCGAGCCTGCCGGAAGCGGAGGCGGAAGAGAGCGGCGGCCTGAAGGCGCTCTACGAATTCGAGCCGGATGAGGAAGCGATCCTGGCGGCCCTGTTGCCGCGCAACGTCGCGACCCAGATCTTCACGGCTCTGCTTGAGAATGCCGCCAGCGAGCATGGCGCGCGGATGACGGCGATGGACAACGCCACGCGCAATGCCGGCGACATGATCAACAAGCTGACGCTGACCTATAACCGGACGCGTCAGGCCTACATCACCAAGGAACTGATCGAGATCATCTCGGGCGCCGAGGCGCTCTAAGCGGCTTACGAGCCCGCGCCCGCCGCCCAACCGAGGAGCTGAAAGCATGGCGAACAACGCTACCGGCAAAATCCAGCAGGTCATCGGCGCCGTCGTCGACGTGCAGTTCGAAGGCGACCTGCCGGCGATCCTGAACGCCCTGCACACCAAGAACGGCGACAACACGCTGGTTCTCGAGGTCGCCCAGCACCTCGGGGAGAACACCGTGCGCACGATCGCCATGGACGGGACCGAGGGCTTGGTCCGCGGCGCTCCGGTGGAGGATACCGGCGCGCCGATCTCCGTGCCGGTCGGCCCGGAGACGCTCGGCCGTATCCTGAACGTCATCGGTGATCCGGTCGACGAGCGCCCCGCCGTCGAGGCGAAGATGCGCTACCCGATCCACCGTCCGGCTCCGGAATACATCGACCAGTCGACCGAAGCCGAGATCCTGGTCACGGGCATCAAGGTCATCGACCTGCTCGCCCCGTACGCCAAGGGCGGTAAGATCGGCCTGTTCGGCGGCGCCGGCGTCGGCAAGACCGTGCTGATCATGGAACTGATCAACAACGTCGCGAAGGCGCATGGCGGTTACTCCGTGTTCGCCGGCGTGGGCGAGCGTACCCGCGAGGGCAACGACCTCTATCACGAGATGGTCGAGTCCGGCGTTATCGTCGAGGATGGCCCGGGCTCGAAGGCGGCGCTGGTCTACGGACAGATGAACGAGCCGCCGGGCGCCCGCGCGCGCGTCGGCCTGACCGGTCTGACCCTGGCAGAGTACTTCCGCGACGAGGAAGGCCAGGACGTGCTGTTCTTCGTGGACAACATCTTCCGCTTCACCCAGGCGGGCTCCGAGGTGTCGGCGCTGCTCGGCCGCATTCCGTCGGCGGTGGGCTATCAGCCGACCCTGTCGACCGACATGGGCGCCCTGCAGGAGCGCATCACCACCACCAAGAAGGGCTCGATCACCTCGGTGCAGGCCATTTACGTGCCGGCCGACGATCTGACCGACCCGGCGCCGGCCACGTCGTTCTCGCACCTTGACGCGACGACGGTGCTGAACCGCTCGATCGCCGAGCTCGGCATCTACCCGGCCGTCGACCCGCTCGACTCGACCTCGCGCATGCTCGACCCGCGCATCATCGGCGACGAACACTACAACGTCGCGCGCCGGGTGCAGGAAGTGCTGCAGCAGTACAAGTCGCTGCAGGACATCATCGCCATTCTGGGCATGGACGAGCTGTCGGAAGAGGACAAGCTGACCGTGGCCCGCGCCCGCAAGATTCAGCGTTTCCTCAGCCAGCCGTTCCACGTGGCCGAGGTGTTCACCGGTTCGCCGGGCAAGCTGGTCAGCCTGGAAGAGACCATCAAGGGCTTCAAGGCGATCGTCGACGGCGAGCATGACGACCTGCCGGAAGCGGCGTTCTACATGGTCGGCGGCATGGACGAGGCCATCGAGAAGGCCAAGAAGATGGCGGCCGAAGCGGCCTGACGCCCGGTTTGTCGAAGGCGGCCTGAAGGCCGGCAACAAAGAGGGATCCCATGGCGGAGACCACGCAGTTCGAACTCGTTTCGCCGGAGCGGCTGGTTCTCAGCCGCGCCGTCGAGATGGTCGTGGTACCGGGCACCGAGGGTTATTTCGGTGTTCTGCCGCGGCACGCGCCGATGATCTCGACCCTGGACGCGGGAGTGATCGATATCCACGAAAACGGTGCGGTGGTCGATCGCATCTTCGTCGCCGGCGGGTTCGCCGAGGTGACCGAAGAGCGTTGCACGGTTCTCGCCGAGGATGCGGTGCCGCTGGCTGATATAGATGCTGCCGCGACTCAGAAGGAGATCGCGGACATTCGCGACATCCTGAAGGACGCCACCGATACCGGCGAGCGCGAGCGGCTGGAGGCGAGGGTGGCGACCCTGGAGGCGATGCTTCGCGCCGCCGCCTGATCGTCGTTGCCAACCCGTTGAATTCCCGCGAAGGGCCGTCCGTTGGACGGCCCTTTGTCGTATTGGCATACTGAGCGGGTGATTCGCGGGACGGCCCGGGGAGAAGTGAACGTGCGGTGGTTCGCCAGGATCCTGGTGGTGGTGATCCTGATCTTCGCAGTCGGCGTGCCGGTCGCGTGGCTGACCCGCAACGAATGGGTTCCCGCCGCCACCAAATGGGGGGTTAACGCCTGGGCCGCTGGTAACGGCGCGGAACAGCCCGTCATCTCGGAGATCCGCTTCCGGATCGATTCTCTCTCGCCAGACCGGCTGACCCTGTCCGATATCGGTGTCAACGGGCCCGATGGGATCGAGGCCGACCGGCTGCTGGTGGGCTTCGACTGGCGCGATCTGCTCCAGGGCCATATCCGGGCGGTCGCCGTCGACCGCCCCCGGCTGACGGTTACCGTGACCGAGGATGGCGGGATCACGCTCGGCGGGCTGGAGCCGCTGCGCGCGCTGTCCGGCGGGGCGGACGGTAGCGACGCCGGTCGGGCGATGCCGGTCGTTCGGTTCTCCGATATCGAAATCGTGCTGGAGGGAGCGGCGCGCGGGCGGCTGGTCGCCAGCGGCACGCTCGGCGAGACCGACGGTGGTCTGGGGCTCGCGGCGGACGGATCGGGCGTGGTGGAGGCGGCGGACTGGCGGGCCGACGGTGCGGGTCGGCTTCAGGCGACGCACGGCGACGCGCGGACGCGGGTCAACGTCACGCTGACGGAGGCAAAGATCCGACGCGGCGATCTCTCGGCCGAAGGCCTTCGGGGTACCGCCTCGATTGATCTCCCGGCAGAGGCTGGACCCGAGGCGATCGTCGACCTCCGCGCCGACCGGGCGCAGGCGGCCGGCGTGGCGGTCGCCGTGCCCTCCGCCCACCTGCGCCTCGACCCGCTTGGGCTGTCCGCGGTGTTCCGCCTGGGGGATCGCGGCGATCCGGACCTGCGGCTCGCCGTCACCGCTGACGAGGCCGAGGGCGAGCGGCGCCCCGTCGCCGCGGCCCTGTCGGCGGATCTCGCGACCCTCGACCGGCTCGTCGCCGCCGCTCGGAGGACCCCGCCCCACGGCATCGACGGGCGGGTATACGGGACGTTGCGCGGGTCCATGCCGGCGGTTCTCGACGATGCGGAACGGATCTGGAACGGCACCGTCGCCGCCGGCGGACTGGATCTGAGCGCCGACTCGCCCGGCGGCAGCGCCCAGGCCCGCCTCGGTGCCGCGATCGCCGCCGGAACCCTGGCGCTGGAGACGCTCGAACCGGCCCGGATCGACCTCGCCGCGGAGGCCCTCCCCCCTGAGGTGGTTGCGATCCTCGGTGACGGCTCGGCGCGGGCGACTCTCGGGCGCGCCGACAAAGCCTTCCGGATGGCCCTGCGCGATCCGTTCGACGCGCCGGCGTTCTCCGTCGGCGGGCCGGCGCGGGTCGAGACGACGCGGGGTGCCGAGGCGACCTTCGACGGCGAGGCGGTGCTGTCCGCGGGGCCGTCGGGGCCGCGCGTGACCGCCGCGTCCGGCACGCTCGACGTGACCGGGTTGACGGTCGGTGATGCGCGCTTGGACTCGGCCCGCCTGGTGCTCGACCGGCTGTCCGGCGATCCGTCGAGCCTGTCCGGCGCCGGGCTCCTGACGGCCAGGCTGGATGCGGCCGGGGTGGAGGGGGCGACAGTCTCGCTGCCGCTCCGCCTTGCCCACGACGACAACGGAACCGCGCTGTTTCTCGTGCGTGACGGCGCGGCGACGGTCCCGCGGGTCCCGGCGATCGGCGACGTCTCGGTGTCGGGACCATTGGCCGTTCGTCTGCTCGCCGCCCGCCGTCCGGTCCTGCGGCAGGGGTTCGGCGATGAGGCCGGTGCGGTGCGCCTTGAGCTACCGATCGCCATTCACGATACCGCCGCGACGCTGCGGGGCGGCATGCCGCTGGGTGTCTCCCTGGCGCCGGCCCGCGGCACGCTCAAGGCCCGGATGCTCGACGGACGCGGCGGCGCCGTGGTCCGCATCACGACCGACCGGGTCGAGGTGAGCCCGGCCGAAGATGATCCCGCGGCGCCGGACGGTATCGCGCTCGCGGCCGTAGCCCTGGAGGCGGTGGCCACGACCCACGGCGACGGCGTCGCCTTCGACCGGGTCGCCTTGACGGCCGACAGGATGACCGACCGGGCAAGAAGCCCGAGGTTCGCGCCGCTCCGCGTCGAGGGAGAGGCCGTAAGGGTGGCGAGCGGCGCTCTGGAGTTCACCTCGACCTTTCGGGGGGCGGATGGCGCCTTCGTGTTGGATGCGGAGGGGTTCCACGACGTGTCGAAGGGGCAGGGCCGGGCCTATGTGACCCTGTTCCCGCTGGTCTTCGTGCCCGGCGGCCTGCAGCCGGTCGACCTGTCGCCGGCGGCGGCCGCGACCCTGCGCAACGCTTCGGGCCGGGTCTCGCTCAAGGGTGCGGTCGAGTGGCCGGGCACCGGCGTTCCGCCGGACGAGCCGCTCACGCTTACGGTCGAGGATCTTGCATTCACCGGATCGCTCGGGACGGTCAGCGGGCTGTCGGGCGCGGTCGGCCTGTCGTCGGTCGATCCGCTGGCCACGCTGGCCCACCAGACCCTGAGCGCCACCGGGATCGATGTGGGCGTGCCGATCGCCGAACCGCAGGTGGCGTTCCGCGTCGACCCGGACCTGACCCTGGTGCTTGAAAGCGTTCGGGCGCGGTTCGCCGGCGGCGATGTGCACACCCGCGACGTGTCGGTGCCGCTGCGGTCCGGCGAGCCGATCTCCATGATCCTCGCGGTTGATGGGGTGGACGCCGCCCGACTGGCTGAGGTGACCGACCTGGACGGCCTGACGGCGAGCGGCGCCCTGACCGGACGGCTCCCGTTGGTATGGGATTTCGACAAGGGGCTGTCGCTGCGACGGGCGCGACTCTCGGCGACGACGCCGGGCGGCACCGTGCGCTATCGACCGGATAACCCACCGCCCGCGTTGCAGGATTCCGGAGAGGAGGTTAGCCTCCTCATGCAGGCCGTCCGCAACCTGGTCTACGAACGCTTCGAGATCGAGGCGGATGGGCGGCCCGGCGAACCGTTCGATATCAAGCTCAGGGTGCGCGGTGCCAATCCGGATCTCTTCGACGGCTATCCCGTCGCCCTCAACGTCAGCCTGTCGGGACGCCTCGACGAGATGTTCCTCAACGCCCGCCGCACGCTCGGCCTCTCCGACGTTCTGCAGCGCAAGCTCCAGGCGCGCGGTGCCGGCGGTTAGACTCCTGGCGGCGGCGGCGGTCGTGCTCGGCGCGGTCGCCTGTACGCCGACGGTCAAGGTCGAGCCGCCGAAGGAACCCATCACCATCAACCTGAACATCAAGATCGAGCAGGAGGTCCGGATCCGGGTGGAGAAGGATCTCGAGGACCTGTTCAAATCCGAGAGCGATCTGTTCGGAGGAAAATCATGACCGCACGACGCGGTACCGTCGGCCGGCGTCTGGTCCTCGGCTCGCTTCTCGCCGCCGCGACCCTGACGGTGGGTCCGCGCGCCGCCAGAGCCCTCGACCTCTCCCAGGCCAAGTCGAACGGATGGGTCGGAGAACGGCGAGACGGGTACCTCGGGGTGATCGATGGTGCTCCGGCGGAGGCTCGGGCGTTGATCGACGGCATCAACCAGGAGCGCCGGGCGGCCTACAACAGCGTCGCGTCGTCCAACGGCGTGCCGCTCAACCAGGTCGAGGCGCTCGCCGGTCAGAAGCTGATCGAGCGCGCCGCCCCCGGTGACTTCATCATGGACGCCGCCGGCCGCTGGATCCGCAAGTAGCCGGCAGACGGATCAGCCGCTCTTGTCGTTGCCGGCCGGGGACTCGGGCTGGTTCGGGCCGCCCTGTTCCCGACGCCTGTTTGCCTTCTCGACCCGTGCCTTCAACTCGTAATCCGGCCGGTCGTTCTCCCAGTTGTGCATCTGCTGCACCATCTTGAGGCCGGCGGTCTCGAACTTGGTGGACTTGGTGAGGATGCTGTGTTCGGGATCGAGCTCGCGCACGGGGATGCGCGGCGCGTAGCCGGAGATCCGGTTGATGGCGCGTTCCATCGCCCGGTCGCCGCCGATGGCCTCGCGGTTCCGGTAGGCGTCGCGCCAGAGCTGAATCATGTCCGCCCATCCGTCCAGCCCGTAGCCGACATCTCGCCGGATCGTCTCCAGTCGGTCGATCGCCTGGACGTTCTTGTCGAACATGTCGGCCAGTTTGCCCAGCATTCCGTTTAGGATGCCCAGCCGATCATTGACGAATCCGATGCACTCGTCGGCGGCGGTGAGGATCATGGCGATCTGCGGCAGCAGTTCCTCCCGCACTTCCGGCTGGTAGGCATCGATCTCCTGACGGAAGCGGATCAGATCGGTGTGCTGCAGGTAGAGGAAGCCGTTTGTCTTGTCCTCGCCGGGAGCGGTGACGTTGCCGAACGGCGTCAGCATGCCGACCAATGGGTCGAGATACGCCTTCACGTCGGTGACCGTCGACTTGGTCCGTTCGGCGGCGAAGATCATCACCCGCTCGATCAGCAGGTCGAGGTCGATCTTGCTGCGCCCGGACTCGCCTCCCATCAGGTCCATGAGGGTTTTGGTGTTGGCGCGCATCATGAGCGGGTCGCCGCGCTCGATTCCGCACTCGCGGGTCAACTCGGCGATGAAGGACAGTCGGACCATGGCCTTGTCCTGCTCGTCCTGCGCGACGATCCGCTGCGCCTCCGCCTGAATCTCCGGCTCGACGCCGTACATGGCATCGCATTTCAGGCACATCTCGCGCATCCGGATCGGATCCAGATCGCGGATGTCGCGGGTCCCCGCAACCGCCTCGATGATCGCCTCGTCGCGCGGGTTGAGGGCGCCGAGTGTCTCGATCTGATCCCACGGCATGACCACGAGTTCGCCACGGCGGGTCCCCGAATAGTTCGGGATCACCGCTTCGAGCCTGCGCTCCTCGCCGTGGAAATACTCCCGAACGCGGGTATGGGCGAGATCACGGGTGTGGAATGTGACCGTCGTTCCCCGACGTTCGAAAGTCTGAGGTTGGTTTTCGGCTCTCATCCCCTCTCCTCCGGCACAGCAAGCGCCGGATGCCCCGTGCCGCTTCAACGCAGCATGCGCACAAGGCCTTAACGAAGATTTTACGCGCTCCCAAAAGATTCACAAACAATCGATCTTCTTGCCGATCCTTTCACTCTCCGACGGCTCGAAGACTTGCCCGCATCACCGGGCCGAGCTCGGCGGCCACCGCCTCGTAGGTCGCGCGCTTGAACGGCACGATGAGGTTGACCGCCGTATCGATCTCGACCCACTTCCAGGCGTCGAATTCCGGGTGTTCGGTGTCCAGGTCGATGTCCGAGTCCCGTCCGATGAACCGGCAGGCGAGCCACTTCTGCTTCTGGCCGCGCCAGGACTTGCGGATCCTGCCCGGCAGGTCAGGCGGAAACTCGTAGGTCACCCAGCCGGCCGTCTCGCCGACGACCTCGACCGCGCGGGTTCCGATCTCCTCCTCGAGCTCGCGAAGTCCGGCCGCGCGCGGTGTCTCGCCCTCGTCGATCCCGCCCTGGGGCATCTGCCAGGCGTCCGGCATTCCGATCCGTCTGGCGACGAACACCCGTCCGGCGTCGTTGAACATCAGCAGTCCGACGCAGGGGCGGAACGGCAGGTCGGTACGGTCGGTCATCGGTCCCCCTATCGCAGGCGTTGACGGTCGGCGATGGCGGAGACCGGCGCGAGCACGATGCCCCGCGCCTCCAGGGTGCCGGCCCAGCGCTGGATGCGGTCGATCGTGACCGGGAGCGGCCGGGCGACTCCGATGGCGACACGCTGGTCCTGAGCGACGGTCTGGAGATCCGCCAGGGCCCGATCGATCGCCGCGATGGCAGGCATGGCGTCCAGGAACCGGTTGTTGAACGCCCGCGGAAGCTGGATCGACGAGGCGAGTTCGGTGGCGATGCTGCGCGACGAGCCCCGGCTGTCGACGATCATCAGGCCCCGTTCCTTCAACCCCTCGAGGACCGGCATCATCGCGTCCTCGACCGTGGTGAACTGCGATCCCATCCAGGTGGCCACGCCCACGAACCCCGGCGCCCGCCCGAGAACCCACTCCAGCCGGTTCAGGTTGTCGGCGGTCGACAGGGAGGTGAGCAGCGTCGACGGTCCCGGATCGTCGCGCGGGAAGTCCAGGGGCTCCAACGGCAGATCCATGAACACCTCATGCCCGTTGCTGCGGGCGATTTCCACCCACCGTTCCAGGCCGTCGGCATAGGGCGAGAAGCTGAGGGTGACGGCGCCCGGCAGCAGCTGGATCGCCGCGTCGGTCTCGCGCTGGTTCAGGCCGAGGTTCATCACCAGGATCGCGACCCGGGGGCGGTTGTCGTCGACGTCGAAGGGACGGGCGTAGGTCGACCAGGGTTGACGCCCGTCGATGCCGATGATCGGCAGCTGTGCCTCGTCGCGGACCTCGAGCAGTTCAGGATCGACCGGGGCCAGGGTGATGCCGTCGGAAGGTGCGGCCGCCGTCTCCGGCGCGGTTGCTTCGCCGCCGTCCGACTGTCCGCCGCCGTCTTTTCCGGCTTCGGCGCTCTCCGCGTTCCCGTCGCCTTTGTCGGCGCCGTCGTCGGTCATCGGCTTCCGCGCCGCCGCCGTGGTGTTGGGTTCCGGTTCCTCGCCCTCCTGCAGGATCGCGACGGTGAGCTGCGGGCGCTTGATCGTGCGCAACGCCTCCGTGTGCTCGGCATTGACCAGGAGCCAGCCGACCAGCCCTCCGGTGCCGCCGAGAACGGCGACCGCCAGGAGTCCGGTCAGCACGCCCGCGGCGATCCGTTTCCAACGGCCCTTCGGGCGTGGTGCGGGATCGTCGTCGAATCCGTCCGCGAAGCCGTCGCCCAGGTCATCCGGTGGCGGGGCGCCCGCTTCCGCCTCGTCAAGCGGATCGTCTGGATCGCCGCGCCCCCGCCGTTTGAGGAACGGCAGGGGCAGGCTCGGCAGACGGATATTCGGCTTGGGAAGCCTCAATTCACCACGCGTTTCTGGAACAGATGGAACCCGCGCAGCAGGTCGACCGCGCGGGCGAGCTGATAGTCCTCGAGGGCGGTCGGCTCGCCGTTACCCTCGGTCGCTTCCGCCTCGGCATCGGGCGCCGGCGCCTCGGAGGCGGCCGGAGGGGCGCCGTCCGGGTTGTCCAGCGCACCGCGCAGATCGGCTTCGCGCCGGCGGCGGCCTTCCTCGATCCGCTCGATCTTGGCCAGTTGGACCTCGATGTCCGGCTCGATACCCTTGGCCTGGATCGACCGTCCAGACGGCGTGTAGTAGCGCGCCGTGGTCAGCCGCATGGCGGCGTTGCCCTGAAGCGGCAGGATGGTCTGAACCGATCCCTTGCCGAAGGACTGGGTGCCGAGGACGATGGCCCGGCGGTGATCCTGGAGCGCGCCGGCCACGATCTCGGACGCCGAGGCCGACCCGCCGTTGATCAGCACGACGATCGGCGCGCCGTCGGTGATGTCGCCGGCGGTGGCGTTCACCCGGCTGGCATTGGACTCGTCGCGGCCCCGGGTCGAGACGATCTCGCCGCGGTCGAGAAAGGCGTCGCTGACGGAGATCGCCTGATCCAGCAGACCGCCGGGATTGTTGCGCAGATCGATCACGAAGCCGTGCAGCTCGTCGCCCAGCTCCTTCGTGATCTCGGCCACGGATTCCTCGAGACCGACGGTGGTCTGCTCGTTGAACGTGGTGATCCGGACATATCCGATGTCGCCGATGACTCGGCTGCGGACCGAGCGGATGGTGATGATCGCCCGGGTGATGTCGACCTCGAACGGTTCCTCCTCGGCGCGGCGGATGGTGAGCGTGATCGGCGTGCCGACCTTGCCGCGCATCTTCTCGACCGCCTCCGACAGGGTAAGGCCAAGCACCGCCTCGCCGTCGAGATGGGTGATGTAGTCGCCCGGCTGCAGCCCGGCTTCGGAGGCCGGCGTGTCGTCGATCGGCGAGACGACCTTCACGAAGCCGTTCTCCATCGTCACCTCGATGCCGAGGCCACCGAACTCGCCCTTGGTCTGCACCCGCATGTCCTGGAAGCTCTTCGGGCTCAGGTAGCTCGAATGCGGATCCAGCGAGGTGAGCATGCCGTTGATCGCGGCCTCGACCAGCTGTTCGTCGCTGACCTCCTCGACGTATTGCGCCCGGACCTTCTCGAACACGTCGCCGAGCAGGCTGAGCTGGCGGTAGGTGTCGGTCGAGTTGGTCTGGCTCTGGCCGCCGGCGGTCGAGCCCAGCAGCGCAGCACCGCCGACGGCGACCGCCAGGACGGCGGTGGCGGCGATGCGGCGGACCGTGCGGCGCCGGCGGTTCGCGGACCGGATCGGCGCGCCGTGCGGCGCTTCGGGGGCATCAAGACGGGGTTCGTTCATCCGACTCATCCTTTGGCCTTTTCGGTCAGTCCCGCGAACCACGGTAGCGGGTCGATCGGGTCACCATTGTGGCGAAGCTCCAGATACAGCTCCGGCGCAGTCTTCTCCGTTCCCACCCGTCCTGCCGGCGGACCCTCTGCCATGACGCCCACCGGTTCGCCGGCGAGGATCCGCGACCCGACGCCTAGGTCCACACGCGCAAGCCCCGCCAGAAGGGTATGATATCCGTCGCCGTGTTCAATGATCAAAATCCGGCCGAATCCCTCGAACGGCCCAGCATACAACACGACTCCGTCATGCGGGGCGATCACGAGGGCGCCAGGCCGGGTGCGCAGCAGCAGACCCTGCGTCGTCAGGTCCGTGGGCGCGCCCTTGCCGAACCGGCGCACGACGGTGCCGGCGACCGGAGCGAACAGCCGGCCCCGGGCCTCGGAGAGCGGCGGTGGCTCGGGAAGAGAGCCGTGAAGAGAGCTGGGGAGCGAGGCAGGGGGGGGCGCGTCGGCGGGCGGCGGGCCGCCGCGGTCGACGCCGCTTCTCGGTCGCGGTTCGGGGGTAACCAGGGCGGACAGCTTGCGCTGCTCCTCCGCCTCCGCCGCCTCGCGCGCCTGCAGGCTATCGATCAGTTCGCGCAGGGAGCGGGCGGACTCGCTCAGTGCGCGGATCTCGTCGGCAGCGTCGCTCGCGCGACTGCGGGTGCCGGCGAGCAGGTCGGCTTTCTCGGCCGCGATGGCGGCGAGCTGCGCCCGCTCGCCGTCGAGCACCTCCGCCGCCAGGTCGAGCCGGTCGCGCTGGGCCCGGATGTCGGCTTCCAGGGTGGCCAGGGAGTCGAGTTCCCGCCTCAGCGCCTCGGCGTCGGCGTTCAGCCGGGGGATCGCCGATTCCAGCAGGATGCCGGTGTGCACCGTGTCGAGCGGCGCGCGGCCGACCAGCAGAAGCGTTTCCGGCGGGTGCCGGGCGAGGCGCTGCAGGGCGCCGGTGAGCCGCGCCAGTTCCTGGCGGCGGGCGCGCAGCCGGGCCCGCGTCTCCTTCGCCTCGTGGCGCAGGGTGTCGAGGGTCTGCTCGGCATCGAGCATGTCCGCCTCGGTGCGTTGCGCCCGGTTGGCGGTCGCGGCCATGCGCGCGCGCAGCCGGTCGATCTCCGCGGCCAGCGCACCGGCCAGCCGGTCGAGGCGTGATCCCGTCGCCCGCTCGTCCTCAAGCGCTTTCTCGATGCGGCGCAGTTCCGCCGATGGATCGTCGGTATCGGCCGACCGGGCGACGCCGGCGTGAAGGGCGGCGAGGAAGGGCAGCAGCGCCGCAAGGGCCGCGACAGGGGCGAGGTGCCGCACCGTGGCGGTTACTCTGCCGCCTGGCGGTCGCGCACCAGCATCGATTCCCCGGTCATCTCCGCCGGCGGCTCGATCCCCATGAGCGACAGCAGGGTGGGGGCGACGTCGGCGAGCTTGCCTGTGCGGAGCGAGACCACGTCGGCCGGTGCGCCGATCAGCGTGGTCGGCACCAGGTTGGTGGTGTGGGCGGTGTGCGGGCCTCCGGTCTCGGGGTCCTGCATGACCTCGCAGTTGCCGTGATCGGCGGTCAGGAACATCGCCCCGCCAGCCGCCAGTACCGCCTCGGCGACGCGGCCGACGCAGGTATCCACCGTCTCCACGGCCCTGATCGCCGCATCCAGGCTTCCGGTGTGGCCGACCATGTCCGGGTTGGCGAAGTTGGCGACGATCAGGTCGTAAGCGCCGCTCTCGATGGCGGCGACCAGCCTGTCGCAGACCTCGAAGGCGGACATCTCCGGCTGTAGGTCGTAGGTCTTGACCTTGGGCGAGGGGACCATGATCCGATCCTCGCCGTCGAACACCTCCTCGCGGCCGCCGTTCAGGAAAAAGGTGACGTGCGGGTACTTCTCGGTCTCGGCGATCCGAAGCTGCGTACGGCCGGCCTTGGCCGTCACCTCGCCCAGGGTGTCGTGCAGATCGAGCGGCGGGAAGATCGAGACCATCCTCTCGGCAAGGTCCGCGGAGTACTCGACCATGCCGCCGGCGACCGACAGCCGGGCGACACGCGGGCGCTCGAACCCGTCGAAATCGCCGTCGAGAAAGGCCGCCAGGATCTCGCGGGCCCGGTCGGCCCGGAAATTGGCCATGACAATGCCGTCACCGTCGCGCAGCGGCGCGCCGCCGGCGATCACTGTCGGGGTGACGAACTCGTCCGTCTCGTCGCGGGCGTAGGCCGCCTCGACAGCGGCGGCGGCGTCCTCGGCCGCGTGCTCCGCCTCGGCCAGGGCGATGGTCTTCCAGGCCTGCTCGACCCGCTCCCACCGCCGGTCGCGGTCCATGGCGAAGAACCTGCCGCTCACCGAGGCGATGCGGGCGGCGTCTGCGAGATCATCCGTGAAGGCCCGCAACTGATCCGCCGCCGATTTCGGCGGGCAGTCGCGGCCGTCGGTGAAGACGTGGACCACGACCTCGATCCCGCCGGCGGCCAGCGCCTTCGCGAGGGCCGCCACATGCCGCTGGTGACTGTGCACGCCGCCGGTCGAGACCAGGCCCATCAGGTGACAGGTGCCGCCACTCTTCCTCAGCGCGTCGACGATCCGGCCGACGGCCGGCTGCGTGGCCAGGCTGCCGTCGGCGATGGCGGCGTTGATGCGTGGCAAGTCCTGCATCACCACGCGGCCGGCGCCGAGGTTCATGTGCCCGACCTCGGAATTGCCCATCTGCCCGTCCGGCAGGCCGACGAACTCCCCCGACGCGTTCATCAGTCCGCCCGGCCAGCGGGCGGCGAGGGCGTGGACGTTCGAGGTGTCGGCGAGGGCGACGGCGTTGTTGTCGCGGTCGCTGCGGTGGCCCCAACCGTCCATGATGCACAGGACGACCGGGCGGGGGATCTGGCGCGTCTGGGTCATGCGCCGGTTATATAGCGATCCAAGGGGGCAGGTCACGGACTGCGCGCGTCCCCTTGCCATTCGACAGTCTGGCGACGCACGGGATCAACGGATCGCCGCGACGACCGAGACCACCAGCAGAAGGGCGAAGACGATGTTGACCGCCCGCCCCAGGACCGGATCGCGCAACCAGCGGGAGAACAGCGCTCCGAACGCGAGCCAGGTGCCGTTGACCGCGACGATGACCAGGCCGAGGGCGGCAATCTTGGTGACGGCGTCGGCGAGCGGGTCGCCAGCGACGACGGTGACGCTGGAATAGACCGCGCCTATGGCCGCGAAGGCCTTGGGGTTGGCGACGGCGAGCAGGTAGCCGCCGGCCAACCCGGCCGGTCGGGCGTCGGCCTCGCGGGCAGGTGCACCGACCGGCGCGGAGGCGATCCGCCAGGCGAGGTACAGGATGTAGGCAGCGGCCGCGACGGTGACGACCGGCACCGCGCCCGGCACTACGAGCAGCAGACCCGAGACCCCGGTGGCAACCGCCAGCAGCACGGTGGCGGTGCCGAGGCAGATCCCGGCGAGGTAGGGCAGACCGGCCCGCAATCCGAAGGCGCTGCCTATTGCGGCGGTGCTGAGCGTCGCCGGGCCGGGGCTGCCCATCAGGGGCAGGGCGGCGAGCCAGAGTGGGAGGAGAGCGTCGACCATGCCGTCGATTGAACGCGGAGTGATCGAGGCCGTCTTGGATGTTTGTGCGGAACAGGTGGCGAGGCGAGCTTTGTGTGGCCGGATCACACCCGGTGATACGGATGCCCCGCCAGGATGCGTTCGGCCCGGTAGACCTGCTCGACCAGCATCACGCGCGCCAGCATGTGCGGCCAGGTCTGGGGGCCGAAGGCGAGGGTCAGGTCAGCGCGGTCGCGGACCGACGGATCCAGGCCGTCGGCGCCGCCGATGACGAAGCAGACGTCGCCGCGCCCCTGGTCGCGCCAGGAGCCCAGTCGTCGGGCCAGGTCTTCGCTGGAGAGTCCCTTGCCCCGCTCGTCCAGGGCGATCAGCACCGCGCCGTCGGGAATGCGGGCGGCGATCAGCGATGCCTCTTCCGCCTTGAGCGCGTCGCCCTCCAGGCGCTTGCGGCTCTCCACCTCGTGGATCGCGAGCGTCCATGGGAGGCGCTCGCCATACTGGCGGCACAGGGTCTCCATGGGGCCGCGTTTCAGGCGGCCCACCGCCACGATCGTGATCCTCACGGTGCTCCGGTCCGACGTCGGGTCGGATCAGGCGTGCGCGAAGGTCGGCTCGGCGTCCGCGCCGGACTCGCCGCCGATGCGGACGGTGCGGCTCGGCGGCGGCGTGGCGCCCCACATCTTCTCCAGCCCGTAGAACTCCCGGACCTCGGGGCGGAACAGGTGGACGATGATGTCGCCAGCGTCGATCAGCACCCAGTCGCCGCGGGACTGTCCCTCCACGGTGACGCCGTCGACGCCCTGATCCTTGAGTTTTCTGAGAAGGTGGTCGGCCATGGCCGAAACCTGCCGCGACGAGCGGCCCGTGGCGATGATCATGTAATCGCCGATGGCGGACTTCCCGGCCAGATCGATGGCCACAATGTCCTCGGCCTTGTCGTCGTCCAGCGACTTGGTCACCAGATGCTTCAGGCCGTCTCCCGGATGGGGAGCGTGTGTGTCGAGTATGGTCGAACTCCTTTCCTCGCCAGTTCCGAGTTCCGGCGTGCCCCGGAACCCGTAGTTGCGTCGATGATACCGATGACCGGACCGCGTGCTGCCTATGTCGCCCGTCCCTTACGCCGCTCGGCCCTGATTTGGGTCGCAGACGCGGCATGGTGACGGGTGTGGAGGAACACCCAAGCCGGGGGCCGCCTGTCCGCCAGTTCCCGGGACGCCCTCTCGGGCACCCGGGCCCTCGCGAAACGCTTGGCGGCACGACTCGCCAACGCCCTTAGAGAATAGGAAGGCCGGTCGAAAACCGCAATGACGGTGGTGTGACAGATCAGAGACCAGCGTTCCCAGCGGTGGAACGTCGCCAGGTTGTCCGCTCCCATGATCCACACGAAGGACATGCGCGGGCAGCGGCGGCGCAGGGCCACCAGGGTGTCGGCAGTGAAATGGGTGGCGGTGTGCAGCTCGATATCCTTCACCCTGATCCGCGGATGGCGGGCCATCGCCCGGGCCGAGGCCAGGCGCTCGGCGAAGGGCGCCATGTCGTCGCGCGGTTTCAGAGGGTTCTGCGGGCTGACCAGCCACCACACCTCGTCCAGCCCCAGGCGCTTCATCGCGGTCTCCGCGACGTGACGATGCCCCTCGTGGGCCGGGTTGAACGAGCCGCCCATCAGGCCGACCTTGAGCCGGCGTCGGTCGGCTCCCGCGCGGGGCAGGGCCGGCGCCTCGCTGGCGGGCATGCGCAGGGCGTTCGGGCGGACCCTCGCGAACAGCACCGCGCCGGCATCGGGGGGCAGGCCGTCCCGATGGGGGGAGCGAATCGGAGTGAACAGGGTCATCGCCGCGAACGGGTGGGGGCCACGGGGGTCAGGGTCGGCCGGCGGTCACGGTCGGGTCTGACCGGTGCCGCGCACGAGGTACTTGAAGCTGGTCAGCTGCTCGGCTCCGACCGGTCCGCGGGCGTGCATGCGTCCGGTGGAGATGCCGATCTCCGCGCCGAAGCCGAACTCGCCGCCGTCGGCGAACTGGGTCGAGGCGTTGTGCAGCACGATGGCGCTGTCGACCTCGCTCAGAAACCGTTCGGCCACGGCGCCGTCCTCGGTGACGATGGTGTCGGTGTGGTGCGAGCCGTGACGGTTGATGTGCTCGATCGCGCCGGCCACGCCGTCGACCACGGCGACGGAGAGGATGGCGTCCAGATACTCGGTGTCCCAGTCCTGTGCTTCGGCGGCGTCCATCTCGGCGACGATCGACCGCGCCTCGGCGTCGCCGCGCAGCGCGCAGCCGGCGGTCCGCAGGGCGTCGGCCACGGCCGGCAGCAGGTCGGCGGCGACCGCCCGGTCGACCAGCAAGGTCTCGGCCGCGCCGCAGACCGAGGTGCGGCGCATCTTGGCGTTGACGGCGATCGCCACCGCCTTGTCCCTGTCGGCGGCCGCGTCGAGGTAGACGTGGCAGAGCCCGTCCAGGTGGGCGAAGACCGGCACCCGGCTCTCGTTCTGGACCCGTTCGATCAGCGAACGGCCACCGCGCGGCACGATCACGTCGACGAACTGAGGCATGGTCAGCAGCTTGCCGACGGCGGCCCGGTCGGTGGTGGGCACTGACTGGATCGCGTCTTCCGGCAGGCCGGCAGCGCGCAGGCCCTCGTGCATGGCGGCGACGATGGCGGACGACGAGTGATAGCTCTCGGACCCGCCGCGCAGGATGGAGGCGTTGCCGGCCTTCAGGCACAGCCCGCCGGCGTCGGCGGTCACGTTCGGACGGGACTCGTAGATGATGCCGATCACGCCGAGCGGCACGCGCCGCCGCTCGAACCGCAGGCCGTTCGGGCGTTCCCATTCGGCCATGGTCATGCCGACCGGATCCGGCAGTTCGGCGATCGCCTCCAGGCCGTCGGCCACGCCCTCGAGGCGGTCGCCGTCCAGCATCAGCCGGTCGATCAGCGCGTCGCGCAGCCCCTTGGCCCGCGCCGCGTCGACGTCCCGCGCATTGGCCGCCAGAATCCCGGGCGCGCCGCTGCGGATGGCGGCGGCCGCCGCGCGCAGGGCGTCGTTCTTTCGGTCGCCGGAGGCCTGGGCGAGTACGGCGGAAGCGGCGCGGGCCCGCCGGCCGATCTCCAGCATCATTGTGTCGAGGTCGTTGGCGACCGTCGGCGACGCGTGGCGGGCGTCGTCGGGAAGCTGTTCTGCCAGGGTCATCGCTGCGCGTCCTCCTCCACGGTGCGGCCGTCGGTCAGCACCAGATCGTCTCTGTGGACGATTTCATCGCGGCCACGGTAGCCGAGGGCGGTCTCGATTTCACGGGATTTGAGCCCGGCGATCCGCCGCGCATCCTCCGATGTGTAGGCGACGAGACCGCGTCCGCGGATCACCCGGTCCGGGCCGTGCAGGGTGACGAGGTCGCCCCGTTCGAAGGTGCCGACGACCTCCGATACGCCGGCGGGGAGCAGGCTCTTGCCGGCGTTCAGGGCCCGCACTGCCCCCGCGTCGACAATGAGCTGGCCGCGCGGCGCCAGCGATCCGGCGATCCAGCGCTTGCGGGCGGTCAGCGGCGAGGCGCCCGCGTGGAACCAGGTGCAGCGCGCGCCATCCTGGTCGGGGCCGGCGTCGATGCGGCGGATCGGATGCAGATCGCGGCCGTTGGCGATCACCATTCGGCAACCGGCGGCACCGGCGATCTTGGCGGCGGCGAGCTTGGTCACCATGCCGCCCGAGGCATAGCCGCTGCCGGCGGCCCCGGCCATGGCCTCGATCTCGGCGGTGACCCCCTCGACGTCGGGGATGTGCCGGGCGTCGGGATCGCGCCTGGGGTCGGCGGTGTACAGCCCGTCGATGTCGGAAAGCAGGATCAGGGTGTCGGCGCTGGCCATCTGCGCGACCCGGGCGCCGAGGCGGTCGTTGTCGCCGAAGCGGATCTCGGCGGTGGCGACGGTGTCGTTCTCGTTGATGACGGGGACCGCGCCGAGGGCCAGCAGGGTGTTGATGGTGGCCCGGGCGTTGAGGTGCCGGCGGCGCTGTTCGGTGTCGTCGGGGGAGACCAGGATCTGGGCGACGGTCAGGTGATGGCGGGCCAGCGCCTCCTGATAGGCGTGGGCCAGGATGATCTGTCCGGTGGCGGCGGCGGCCTGCTTCTCCTCCAACTTGGGGCGGACCTGGTCGATGCCCAGGTGCCGGCGGCCGAGCGCGATCGCGCCGGAGGACACCACCAGGACCTCGACCCCGGCACGCCGGAGACCGGCGATATCGTCGGCCAGCGCGTCGAGCCAGGCCCGGCGCACCGACCCGCTGTCCTCGTCCACCAGCAGCGCCGAGCCGATCTTGATGACCAACCGGCGGGAATCGACGATGCGGTGCGGGGCGGCGCGCGATCTGGCGGCTACGGCGTCCATGCCGGCTCCCCTTCCTCGCGTTCGGCGGCCTCCTCCTCGTCCAGGCGCGCCTTGCGGCCACCGCGGACATGCTCCATCAGCAGGCCGAGCGCCTCGCGCACGCCGGTTCCGGCGGCACTGGACAGAGCCATCGGTCGCTGGCCGGTCTCCTCCTCGAACAGATCCCGCAGCGCCTCGACATCCTCGGCCAGCAGGGCGTCGGCCTTGCTGAATGCCAGGATCTCGGGCTTGTCCTCCAGGTCGCCGCCATAGGCCGCCAGTTCCGCGCGCACGGTCCGCCAGGCGGCGGCGGGATCCTCGCCGGTGGCGTCGATCAGGTGCAGCAGCACGCCGCAGCGCTCGATATGGCCGAGGAACCGGTCGCCGAGGCCGGCGCCCTCGTGCGCGCCCTCGATCAGTCCGGGAATGTCGGCCAGCACGAGTTCCTCGTCGCCGAGCCGGACGACGCCGAGCCCGGGGTGCAGGGTCGTGAAGGGGTAGTCGGCCACCTTCGGCTTGGCGGCGGTGACGGCGGACAGGAAGGTCGACTTGCCGGCGTTGGGCAGGCCGACCAGTCCGGCGTCGGCGATCAGCTTGAGGCGCAGCCAGACCCACATTTCCTGTCCGGGCCAGCCGGGGGTGGTCTTGCGCGGCGCCCGGTTGGTCGACGACTTGAACCGGGCGTTGCCGAAACCGCCGTCGCCGCCGGTGGCGAGGGTGACGCGCTGGCCGACCTCGGTCATGTCGGCGAGCAGCGTCTCGTAGTCCTCGTCCCAGATCTGGGTGCCCACGGGCACGCGCAGCACGGTGTCCTTGCCCGACGCGCCGGTCATGTCCCGTCCCATGCCGGGCCGGCCGTTCTCGGCCTTGAAGTGCTGCTGATAGCGGAAGTCGATGAGCGTGTTCAGGGCGGCGACGCACTCGACGACCACATCGCCGCCGCGCCCGCCATCGCCGCCGTTCGGCCCGCCGAACTCAATGAAGGCCTCGCGCCGGAAGCTGAGACAGCCCGGACCGCCATGCCCGCTGCGCATATAGACCTTGGCCTGATCGAGGAACTTCACGTCATGTCCTCCGCGACCGCGCGGGGAAGACAGCATCCTGCGCGCGGATACGAAAAAAGGGAACGGCGAACCGTTCCCTTCCAGGCCGCTCCGGACATCCGGGGCGGCGTTACTCGGCCGGCGCCTCCGCGGCGTCGACGGTGGCCACCGGCGCGACCCCGATGAAGGTCTTGCCACGGGTGTGGCGGAACTCGACGGTGCCCTCGACCTTGGCGAAGATCGTGTGATCCTTGCCCATGCCGACATTGGCGCCGGGGTGGAACTTGGTGCCGCGCTGGCGGACCAGGATGTTCCCCGGGATGACGGCCTCGCCGCCGAACTTCTTCACGCCCAGGCGGCGACCCTCTGAGTCGCGGCCGTTACGGGAGCTACCGCCTGCCTTTTTATGGGCCATGGGTCTACTCTCCTCTGACTACTCAGGCGCCGGCACGGATGTCGGTCACGCGCAGCACGGTGACCGGCTGGCGATGACCGCGGGTGCGGCGATGGTTCTTGCGGCGGCGCTTCTTGAAGATCGTGATCTTCGGACCCTTGCGCTGGTCCACGACTTCGGCGGCGACGGAAGCACCGGTGACCAGGGGCGCGCCGACGGTCACCTTGGCGTCGTCGCCGACCATCAGAACCTGGTCGAGCTCGACCGTGGCGCCGGCCTCGGCGTCGAGCTTCTCGACCTTGATTACGTCCCCGGAGGCGACCTTGTACTGCTTGCCGCCGGTTTTAACGACTGCGAACATCGGCTCGATCCTGGCAAAACAACTGGGCGCGCCGAACTGCCGGCACGCAACGGAGCGCGCACTATACGGATCGCGCCCGCCCTGTCAACACGCCCTGTGTGTCGCCGGACGCGGAATCTCCACGGAAAGAAATCGGGGAAAGAAATCGGACCGTCGAATGCACTGCAGCGTGCATCCAGGCTTGCATCGCGCAACGGCTTTGACTAGGTTCGCCGCCTGCCGCGACAGAGCCAGTGGAGAGGTGCCGGAGCGGTTGAACGGGGCGGTCTCGAAAACCGTTGTGCGCGTGAGCGTACCGAGGGTTCGAATCCCTCCCTCTCCGCCAGTTTCCGCCAGAGGCGGAAACTCCATAAATCATGTCGATATCCTAGGTCCGGATCAGTCCCGCCGCCTGCGCGGGTTCTTCGCGCGGAGCGGCTTCGGCCCGGCACGCCGAATGGCGTCCGGACAGCGGCCGCTCGTTCTCTGCCCCCGCGCAGTCTCTGATCCTGCTCGTGGCCGTCGGCCGCCGTCCCCGGTCTCTACCCTGCGATGTCTCTACTGCCAGCCCGGGACCCCGGACATGTCTGGCAGATCGTGGGCGATGCCCTTGTGGCAGTCGATGCAGGTCCTGTCGCCCGCGACCAGGAGCGATCGGTGCGCGTTTGCCGCGCGCGGACTCTGGCGCGTGAAGTCCATGGACTCCTCGCTGTGGCAGTTCCGGCACTCCAGCGAGTCGTTGGTCTTCAGGCGATGCCATTCGTGCTGCGCCAGGCGCAGGCGCTCCTCAAGGAACTCGTCGCGGGTGTCGATCGTGCCGAAGATCGCGCCCCAGACCTCCTTGGAGGCCTGCATCTTGCGCGCGATCTTGTCGGTCCAGTTGTGCGGGACGTGGCAGTCCGGGCACGTCGCCCGGACGCCGGAGGGGTTGGAGAAGTGCACCGTGGTCTGCAGCTCGACATAGACGTTGTCGCGCATCTCGTGGCAGCCGATGCAGAAGGTCTCCGTGTTCGTGGCTTCCAAGGCGGTGTTGAAACCGCCCCAGAACAGGATTCCGGCCAGGAAGCCACCCACCGTCAGGGTACCGAGGCTGAGATGCACCGCCGGGCGACTGAGAGTCCGCCAATAGGTCAGCGCCAGAGTCCATAGCTTGCGCATGACGGCCGGCCTACTGGCGCCCGGCGGCGCTGATGAGCGTGTCGATGTCGACGAAGTCGTTCTCGACGATCGGACGGGCATCAAGCTGCGGCACGTGGCACTGGTTGCAGAAATAGCGCCGGGGGGAGACGGCCGCCAGGAACTGGCCCTCGCGGTCCATGAAATGGGTGATGCTCACCATCGGCGCGCCACTCTCCGCGGTGCGGGCGCGGGCATGGCAGGACAGGCACTGGTTGGCGTTGCGGTCCACCTGGTAGCCATCGATGTGATGCGGGATGGTGGGCGGTTGCTCGGGGTAGTTCCGCATCCGCCGGACGGCGCCGTCCTCCACGCGGGTCATGCGGGGGGAGAGGGCGTTTTCGGCCAGGGGCGCCTCCCCCCGCATGCCGGAGACCTCAGGCCGCCGGGTTTCCTGTGTGAAGGCGACCGAGGCCAGACTGACCAGCACTACGACTGTCGCCGCCGGAATTCGCAGCATGGTTCCCTCCTGGCGATCCTGATGTTCAGACCTTCTCGATCCGGACGGCGCATTTCTTGAAGTCCGTCTGCTTCGAGATCGGGTCGGTGGCGTCGAGCGTGACTTTGTTGATGAGCTGGCTGGCGTCGAACCACGGCACGAACACCAGGCCCCTGGGGGGGCGGTTGCGTCCGCGCGTCTCGACGCGGGTCCGCATGCGGCCGCGGCGGGAGATCACGGCGATCTCGTCCCCCCGACGCAGATCCAGCGAGCGGGCGTCCTCCGGATGCATGTAGCAGACCGCGTCCGGCACCGCCTTGTAGAGCTCCGGGACGCGCTGGGTCATCGATCCGGAGTGCCAGTGTTCCAGCACCCGGCCGGTCGACAGCCAAAACGGATAGTCGTCGTCCGGGCTCTCCGCCGGCGGCTCGTAGGGCAGGGCGAAGATCCGCGCCCGGCCGTCCTTGTGGCCGTAGAACTCCACACCGGCCCCCGCGGTGACGTAGGGATCGTACCCCTCGCGGTAGCGCCACCGGGTCTCCTTGCCGTCGACCACCGGCCAGCGCAGGCCGCGCGCCTGGTGGTAGGTGTCGAAGGGGGCGAGGTCGTGGCCGTGATGGCGGCCGAATTCGGCGTACTCCTCGAACAGGCCCTTCTGGATGTAGAAGCCGAACGCCTCCGCTTCCCGGTTCTCGTAGTCGCCGGAGGTCTCCTCCAGCGGATACCGGTCGACCTGGCCGTTGGCGAAAAGCACGTCGTACAGGGTCCTGTCGCGATACGCCGGCATCTGCGCCAGCAGGTCCTCCGGCCAGACTTCGTCCACCCGAAAGCGCTTGGAGAACTCCACGAGTTGCCAGAGATCGGAGCGGGCCTCGCCCGGCGCGTCCACGAGCTGGTGCCAGAACTGGGTGCGCCGCTCGGCGTTGCCGTAGGCGCCTTCCTTCTCCACCCACATGGCGGTGGGAAGGATCAGGTCGGCCGCCTCGCAGGTGACCGTCGGATAGGCGTCGGACACGACGATGAAGTTCTCCGGGTTCCGGTAGCCCGGAAGCGTCTCCTCCATCATGTTGGGCGCGGCCTGCATGTTGTTGTTGACCTGCACCCAGTAGGCGTTGAGTTCGCCGTCCCTGAGCTTCCGGTTCTGCAGGACCGCGTGATAGCCCGGCTTTTCCGGGATCGTGCCCGCCGGCAGCTTCCAGATCCTCTCGGCCGTCGCCCGGTGGTCAGGGTTGGTGACGACCAGATCGGCCGGCAGGCGGTGGGCGAACGTCCCGACCTCGCGCGCGGTGCCGCAGGCCGAGGGCTGGCCGGTCAGCGAGAACGGGCTGTTGCCCGGCTCGGCGATCTTTCCGGTCAGAAGATGGATGTTGTAGATCAGGTTGTTGGCCCAGACGCCTCGGGTGTGCTGGTTGAAGCCCATGGTCCAGAACGACGTCACCTTGACGTCCGGATCGGCGTAGAGCTCGGCCATCTCAAGCAGGCGCTCCTTCGGCACGCCCGACATCTCGTGCGCCTTGTCCAGCGTGTACTCGGAGACGAACTCGGCGAACTCGTCGAAGGTCATGTCCGTGGAGCCGCCGACGGCCCCGGCGTTCTTCGCCTTCCTCTCCAGCGGATGCTCCGGGCGCAGGCCGTAGCCGATATCGGTGTTGCCGCGCCGGAACACCGTATGCTTGTCGACGAAGGCGTGGTTGACCCGGCCGGTCTGGATGATGTGGTTGGCGATGAAGTTCAGCAGCACCAGGTCGGTCTGCGGCTTGAACACCATCGCGATGTCCGCGAGATCGAAGCACCGGTGCTCGAAGGTCGACAGCACGCCGACCTTCACATGCGGCGCGCTGAGACGTCTGTCGGTCACCCGCGTCCACAGGATCGGGTGCATCTCCGCCATGTTGGAGCCCCACAGGAAGAACGCGTCCGCCGCCTCGATGTCGTCGTAGCAGCCCATCGGCTCGTCCATGCCGAAGGTGCGCATGAAGCCGCCGACGGCCGAGGCCATGCAGTGGCGGGCGTTGGGGTCGATGTTGTTCGATCGGAACCCTGCCTTGAACAGCTTGGAGGCGGCGTACCCCTCCCAGACGGTCCATTGGCCGGAGCCGAACATGCCGACGGCGGAGGGACCCTTCTCCGCGAGGGCCTTCTTGAACTTCTCCGCCATGATGTCGAAGGCCTGGTCCCAGCTCACCGGGGTGAAGGCGCCATCCTTGGCGTACGCGCCGTCCCGCATGCGCAGCAGCGGCGTCGTCAGGCGATCGCGGCCGTACATGATCTTCGACAGGAAGTAGCCCTTGACGCAGTTCAGGCCCCGGTTGACCTCGGCCTTGGCGTCGCCATGGGTGGCCACGACCCGGTTGTCCTTGGTGGCGACCATCACCGAGCAGCCGGTGCCGCAGAACCGGCAGGGTGCCTTCGACCACTTCAGGTCCGTCTGCGACCGGTCGGTGACCAGGTTCTGGGCCGCGGCGGGCGCCGCCAGACCCGCGGCCGCGGTCGCGGCCAGCAAAGCCTGCGCCTTGAGAACGTCCCGCCTGCTCGTTCTAACCTTGTTCATCACCGACTCCTTCAGCATTCCCGTTCACCGCGTCCGCCGCCGGAGCGGGCGGGGACGCATCGATGTCGATCCCGTGAAAGACCAGGTTGCAGCTCAGGACGCCGGCGAGGCCCGTGAACCGGTGCGCCAGGTCGGCGATCGTTCCCTGATCGGGGCTCTCGAGCACGGCGATCAGCGTCCCGGTCGGATGTGTCACGGGCACCTCCACGCCGGGCTCGGCCGCGACCATGGCGGCAAGCGATTGCAGCGCCGTCGGTCGGCACTGGATCAGCAGACTGGCGATGTGGCATTCGGTGCTCATGCCGCCTCCGCGCACATAGTGATGGCGCCGACGGGGCAGGAGCCGGCACAGGCGCCGCAGCCGGTGCACTTGTCCGGATCGACCTCCGGGCGGGGCGGTCCGCCGAGACGCGGTCGGAACCGCATGGCGGCCTCGCCGCAGACGTCCCGACAGGCCTCGCAATGGACGCCGGCAGCGGCGAGGCAGCACCGATCGGAGATAGCGGGGCGTACGGTCCAGGCCGGGCCGCCGCTGGGCTCGAAGACCTCCGCGGTGCAGCTCCGGGCACACGCCCCGCAGAAGGTGCACTCGCCCGAACCGCTTCCGAAGTCGATCTCGGGGAAGCCGCCTTCGCCGGCGATGAGGATGTGTTCCGGACAGGCGTCGATGCAGTCACCGCAGCGTGTACAGGCATCGAGGACGCGCCGGGTATCGGTCCATGGCGGACGGAGCGCCTCGGACGCCCGCGCCGCCGCCGGCCGAAGGGCGCCTGTCAGAAAGGCCCGGCGGGCGCGGTCGGGCCGGTCCGATGGCTGCGCTCGGGTCATCCGGCCGGCGGTCCCGGCGGCCCGAGGAGGATCTGCGATATCCAGACGACGAACCCGTAGGCCCCGACGAACCCGACGGCGAGCCCGGGGAACACCACGAAGGTGGTCACCAGGAAGGCCATGACTTCCTGGCGTCGGGTTGCCGGCGGTTCGTCGCGCATATTGCCTCGCGCAAGCCCGGACATCACGCTGAGCCCTCCCTAGTCGTTCGGCATTCTTTTTCGACGATCGAGCGTCGTTTGTTGTCGTCGACGCTACGCCGGCACCGGCTCGACCGCCTTGACTTCGGTCAAGCGCAACGATCTTCTGAGCCGAGCGTCTCAATTATTTCCCGCCGTCCGTCGGTACCGTCATGCTCGCCGCTGAAGATCTCAGGGCCGCCACCCTCTTCTCACGTCTCTCGGATCCCGAGGTCGACGCCCTGATCCCGATCCTCCGGGTCCAAGACCTGCCCAAGGGGACGTCGCTGTTCCGCGAGGGGGAGCCGATGGACCGGCTCTATCTCGTCATCAGCGGCTGGGTCACGCTGTTCCGCGATACCAGCGCCGGCCAGCGCGTGGTCATCCGGGTCTTCGGTCCCGGCGAAACCCTGGCTGAGGCGGCGTTGTTCCTCGACAGTATGTTTCCGGTCAGCGGTGAGGTGGCGGAGAATGCCCGCCTGGCCTCCCTGGATCGTCGAGCGTTCGAGCGGCTGCTCACGACCTCACCGCGGGTTGCCACCGGCATGATCGCTTCGCTGGCCATGCACCTGCGTGCCCTGACGATCGAGATCGAACAACTCAAGACCCGCACCGCCACGGAGCGCGTCGCAGCCTTTCTGCTTACATGCTGCCCCGACCGGGGGCAGGCGGACTGCAGTTTCGAGTTGCCCTACGACAAGAGCCTGATCGCCCAGCGCCTGGGCATGCAACCGGAGAGCCTTTCCCGGAATCTGGCCAGACTTCGTTCACACGGGATCTCCGTGGACCGCAATCGGGTGATTGTCGGCTCTCCGGGGGCTTTGGAACAAGCTCTGCGATCCGGCGACCTCGGGCGGTCGTTGGCGGGCTAGGACGCGCGGCCTGTTCTCGACGGAACTGTCGCCACCTGTGGTGGAAGACTTGTGCCGGAAGCCGGCCGGGTGGGTTGACGGAAGACCGCCGGGGGCCGCAGACTTCGTCCCGGGTTTCACCAAGGCATCAACCTGCGAAGGCGTCGGGGCCGGCACCGTTGCGTGCGATCCCTGAGCGTCGGATGAGGCAGGCGTCGAAAGGGGGCGGACGTGGCGGTACGGTCTGTTTGGAGGACGATCGCTTGGTGGAGGACGGCGGCCGTTGCGGTCGCGCTGGCGACTGTTGCCGCCTTCTGGCCCTTCGACGCGCGGGCGGAGCAGAGGCTGGTCGTCGAACTGAACAAGCTCGAGAGTTTCGACGGCGGGTGCCGGACCTTCTTCCTCCTGCGCAACGCCGGGGGCGAGGCTTTCCAGTCGCTCGACATGTCGCTCGCGGTGCTGGACGGCGACGGCCGCATCGATCGCCTGCTGACCGTCGATGCGGCGCCCGTACCGGCGGACAGGACGAGCCTGAAGCTGTTCGAGATTCCTGACGTCGCCTGCGACGGCGTCGGCGAACTGCTCCTGTACGAGATCGGCGCGTGCGCGACCGGATCCGACGACGGCGGCGACTGTTTCGACAGGGTCGAGTTGCGGTCGCGGGCGTCGATCCCGTTCGTGAAATAGCGCGCGACGGTCCTCCGATGAGCATGTCTGCGATGATGGCTGCCGGAGGACCGATCGTTCTCCTTCTTCTGGTGCTCTCGGCGGTTTCGCTGGCGTTGATCGTCGCCAAGGCGGTGCAGATCGTCGGCGTCGCGCGTGGCCGGTCGACCCGGCTGGCGGCGGCTCGGGCCTGGGCCGAGAGCGGCGGCTCGGCGGCTGAGTTCGATGCCGGAGCCTTCGCCGGTCCGGTCGGACGCGTGTTCGAGGCCGCGGTTTCCGATCCGGCGGCGCCCGCGTCCACCCGCCACGCCCGTGCCGAGCGGGTCGCGCGCGGTGAACTGGCCGGGCTGCGCTCGACCCTCCGCCTGCTGGAGGTGATCGCTGTGGTCAGCCCGCTGCTTGGCCTCCTCGGCACGGTCACCGGGCTGATCGAGGCGTTTCAGGCGTTGGAGCAGGTCGGCGGCGGAGCCAACGCCTCGGTCCTCTCCGGCGGTATCTGGCAGGCGCTGCTGACGACGGCGATGGGGCTGATCGTCGCCATCCCCGCGGCGGCGGCGGGCAATCTTCTGGACGCAAGGGTCGAGGCCGCCGCCGTCGAGATGGAAAACCTGGCGAGCGTGGTGTTCGGCGAAACGCTGGAAGCGCCTTAGGGGCGGGCGGACAGATGCGGCTGACGCGACGGCAGAGACCGAAAGCCCTGATCTCGCTGACGCCCCTGGTCGACGTCGTGCTGATCCTGCTGGTCTTCTTCATGGTGACCTCAAGCTACCTTGATCTCGACGCCTTTCCGCTGGTCGACCGGACCGACCGGCCAACCGCCGACGGCGCGGTGACGGGAGATGCCGGCGAAACCGAGGCAGGCGCACGGTCCTCCATGATGATCCTGCGCCTGGGGGCGGACGAGATGGCGCGGGGGCCGGGATTCGCGGTACCGCTGGCGCGGATGGAAGAGGTTCGCCCGATCCTGGCGGAGTATCCCCGGATCGCGATCCTGCCCTCGGGTGGCGCCTCGCTTCAGGGGCTCGTGACCGCCCTGGACGCGCTGACGGCCATGGGGATGGCCGATGTCCAGATCGTCCGGATCGGGGGCCAGCCGTGAACCTGCGTCAGGACCGCGCCCGAACCCCGTATGACAGCATCGCACCGCTGATAAATCTGTCGTTCCTGCTGCTGGTCTACTTTCTCCTGATCGGCACATTCGATGCGAGTGCGCCGTTCGACGTCTACCCGCCGGTGGCGCGGACCGGCCAGGATCTGCCGGCCGGCGGGTCGGTCCTGAGTCTCTCGGCCGACGGCGATGTGGCGTTCGACGGCGAGACCGTCGAACGGGAGACTCTTGAAGCGGTGGCGCGCGCGGCGATCTCGGCGTCGCCGGAAAAGCGCTTCCTGCGGGTCAACGCCGATGGCCGGCTGCGCGTCCAAGAGATCCTGCCGCTGATCGACCTGATGGAGACGGCCGGAGCGACGACGGTGGTCCTGGTCGTCACTCCGCCCGGCTGACCGGATGGGGGGCGGGTCGTGAGCGCGGTCGGCCTGGAGCGGCGTCCCGTGGCCTGGCCCGCGACCGTGGCGGCGGTGTTCGTCTCGCTCGCGGTCCATGGTCTGGCGGTCTACTGGCTCGACCGGCGGGATAGGGACGGTGAACCGCTGCGCCCCGGGCCGCTGACCAGCAGCATCGACCTGTCCGGCGTCGACGTCCCCCAGTCCCGGGCGGAATCGACGCAACCGGAAACCACGCCGTCGCCCGAGGCAGAGGCAACGTCCGCCGCCTATGGCGCCGTCGGGATCCGCAGCAGCCGCGCCGAACCGGCCGTGCCGGAGCGGAAGGCGATCGCCGGCGCGCACGCCCCGTCTGAGCGGTTGTCCGGAGCACCGGGCGACGGCCGCACCGTGGAGGCCGGCGCGCCGCAGAGCCCTCGGCTGGCGACGCGCCCACCGGCGGCGGATCGGACCGCCGGTACGCCGCCTGAAGGAGAGAGACTGGCGGGCCGTGAAGCGCCGCTCCCCGCCAGTGCGGTCCCCGCCGCGACGCCTGCTGGCGAACCGGTGACCACGGCGGTTCCGGGAGACCTGTCGGAGCGGCGATCGGCGGCGTCGCCGGCGGCCGCTGTCACGGTGCCTGACATGCCAAGGCCCAAGCGGCTGGCCGAGGCGACGGCAGGTGCCGTCCGGGTCACCGGGGCGCAGCCGCCTTCCGCTGTCGCCGTCCAGAGCGCCGCTGCGGCGGATCGCGGCGAGGTGGTTCGTGCAGTCCGCGGCGAGGAGGTCGCGGCGACGTCGGCGGGCGTTGCGGACCGGGCCGTCGAGGTACCCCCGGCACCGCCGCCGACGGACCGTCGCGGTGATATCCGACCGGATGTGACCGAGGCAGCGAGCCGTGCGCCCGAAGTTGCTGAACAGGCGATGGCGACCGTCGCGGGTGAGGCGCCGAGGGTCGGGAACGCCCCCGCCCGTCTCGACCCGACGGTGGCGTCCGCCGGTCGCGCGACCGCCCTCGACCAAGTCCGGGCGGCGGCGGCACCGGTGCGGATGAGTTTCGCCGACTTGGCCGAAGCGCTCGCTGTGCTCGGCGACGAGGAATTCGCCCTGCTCACCGACGACGCTCGGGAGATCAGCCTCAGGCGGGCCGACGCGTTCAAGGGCGAGGTGGGCGACGTCATCGGACAGACGTTGGCATCCTTCCCTTGCAGTCGGTTGCAGGCCCGGTTCGACCCGGATAGCAACGTGATCGACGTGCGTGGCCATGTCGCCACGCAGGGTCTCGCCGAGCAGGTGTCGCCGCTGATGGCGCGGGTGACCGGGGGGTCGCTTGCGGTGACCTCCAGCGTCCAGATCCTGCCGTCCCCCCAATGCCGGGTGATGACGGCTTACGGCGCCATGGGCATCCCCCAGTCGAGCGACCAGCTCGACGATCCACTGACCGTCGGTCAGGAAGCTCAGGCCGCAATTCTCGATTTCCGGGTCGGTGCGGTGATGGCCCTGGAGATAGAGACGCCCGACTTCCCGTCGTATATCCGCGTCGACCTGTACAGCAGCGACGGAAAGGTGCTGCATGTCGTGCCATGGCGCGGGTTCGGGCTGGAGCCCTTCGCCCCGGCGATGGCGCTGCGGGTCGGCGACGGCACCGGCGGCGGTCCGGTGCTGGAGGCGGCACCGCCGGTCGGCGTCGACGTCGCCGTCATGCTGGCGACCAGCGCGCCCCTGCCCGACGGCGAGCGACCGGTGTCCGAACCGGCGGACACCTACCAGAAATGGTTGGCGCGGAGCCTCGATGCGGCCGGCCGAAACGACCCGGAGTTCAGGGCCGAGTGGGTCTATGCACTGGTCGAGACGGTGGCTGCGAACTAAGAGCGAAGCCCGGCCGAGTCGAATTGACTCCCGGCCCCGGAAACACCACCATCCGACCTATACGGGAGGAGGCGCTCCCGGTGATTCCGAATGACATCGCAGCAACGGGCGGCCGCTCGAAGCCGGTCGCGCATGTTTCGGGGCCGGGCGTCTCATGCCGGCCGATCGACGTGAGGAGGTGGGGATGATCTGCAATCGCCGAGGATTTCGGGCAGGTGTTGTCGCGGCCGGAATCCTGTTCATGATCGGCGGCACCTTGCAGGCGGCCGACAAGAGCGTTCGGCAGTTCGGAGAGAGCGCGACCAAGTCTCAGATGCTCGACTATCTGCTGAACTCGCCGGCCCCAACAGCGGCCCCGGCGGCGGTCGATAGCGACCTGCTCAAAGGCCTGCCGGCCAGGGTCGATCCGAACAGCGTGGCGACGCGCGGCGGCATTCTCAAGCCGGAGCGCGCGACGCCGAGCGTGACGGCCCAGTCACCCTGTCCTGTGACGGACAAGGCGTTCGGTACAACCGTCAACTTCGCCGTCGGCTCCTACTATCTGGAGCCGTCGACCTTCTCGGTTCTGGGCGAGGTGGCCGACCTGATGACCGATGAGAAGCTGAAGGACTGCGCCTTCGTGGTCGAGGGACACACCGATTCCACGGGCAATCCGGATAAGAACAAGGTCCTGTCAAAGCAGCGGGCGGAGACGGTCGTGAAGTATCTCGAGAGCCATGGCGTGGCGGACTCGCGGATGGAACTCGAGGGCAAGGGGAGCACCGAGCCGGCGGACCCGGTCAATCCGGCGGCCGATATCAACCGGCGGGTCCAGTTCCGTTTCGTCGACCGTCAGGGCTGACGGTCTGGTCGGGCGATGGCACCACCGAGGCCGACGCGCAACGCTCAGCCCGTCGGCCTGCGGTGTCGGGTGGTCAGCGCGCCGTCCGTGAGCGTGTAAACCGCGACCTGCTCCCCGGCATCCTCCTCGGCGACGAAGCCGGCCAGGGGGCCGAAGAACGGTGTCAGGGAATCCGGTGTACCGGTCTTCAGGAAAAGGTGCAGCGCCCTCGGATCGTAGTAGCGGAAGGCGAGGCTGCGCCCGTCCTCGGTCATCACGATGTTGAATTTCCGCAGGTGACGCCGCAGCGCCGTCAGCTCGAGCGGCGACAGGATGTAGATCCCCCAGGCCTGCCCCCAGCCGTCGCGCAGGAGCCAGTCGGCCAGCAGCGACCCCTCCTCGATTTCCATCAGGTAGGGCGCGACTTCCGCAAGATCCTCGGCCAGTTCGCCCTGGTAGAGCGAACGGACCCCCGCGCCCGTTCCCTTCAGTTTGCGGTGGATCGCGGTGTCGCGGGCCGCATCCAATGCCGCGAACAGGCGCACGCCGCCGTTCCCCGATCGGGCGTCGCGCAGGATGTCGGCGAGCAACTGGCGTCGCGCCTCGATGATGTTGCGGGAAGGGACGCCGGCATCCGGCGTGCCGATCATGCTCATGCGCCGGCCTCCCCGCAGATCTCGCAGAACGGAGTGCCCTTGACGGCGGCCTCGCGCAGGGCCGCGATCTGGCTGACGCGCTTGCGGGTGCCGGTACCCTTCGGCACGGTCTTCGGGCTGGTCAGGTCGGTCGTCGCACCCGGCTGGCCGTCATCGGCTGCCGCGGGCGCGTCCGGCGCCTGCGGGTTTGCGCTCAGGCTGCCCGATGAGCCGCCGCTGTTGATGAGAACCATCGGGCCCTGGATGGTCACGCCGCTGGGCCCCAGCGTGATGAAGCCCGCGCCGGCCTTGATGGTCAGCATCATCCCGGCCTCGATCATCACCTCCATGCCGGCCTTCACCGCGTAGTTCGTACCGGCCTTGGCGTGGAATTCCTGGGCGATGTCGAGGGAGTCGATACCGCCGATCCGGGTTGACCGGTCGCCACCGACATCTTCGTGCTGGTCGCCGCCGACCTTCTCGAACCGATCGTTGACGACGGTCTCGTGATGCTGGTCGCCCACATGGCTCCGCAGCGTCTCCTTGATCCGGAGGTCCATGTCCTTCTGGCCGTGCACGAAGATCTGCTCGCTACCGGCCTTGTCCTCGAACCGCAATTCGTTGAACCCGCCGCCGCCGGGAGAGGAGTTCGTCTTGATCGTCGAGCGGGTCTTGTGACCGGGCGGATCGTAGACCGGTTCGTTGACGGCGTTGTGGACGACCCCGGTGATTAGCGGCCGGTCGGGATCTCCCTCCAGGAACGAGACGGCGACCTCCATGCCGATCCGCGGGATGAAGGTCTGGCCGAAGCGGATACCCGCCCATCCCTGGGCGACCCTGATCCAGCAGGAGCTCTTCTCGTCGTAGGCGCCGCGCCGATCCCAGTGAAACTGCACCTTCACCCGGCCGTGCCTGTCGACGTGGATCTCCTCGCCGCCCGGACCGGTGACGATGGCGGTCTGCAGGCCGTCGATCGTCGGTTTCGACGTGACCCGCGGAGCGCGGAACTGGGTGTCGGCGGGAATGCACTCGAAGGTCCCGCGGTATCGGGCGCCTCGCGGTTCGCCGAACTCCCAGTTGTTCTCCGCTTCGTGGGCGACGCGGGTGACAAGGTGGGAGACGTTGTAGCCTTCCACCTCGTGCTCGACGAGGTCGAAGGTGAAGCCTGGACAGATGGTGAACTCGTTGGTGGTTCCGGTCCGCATCCGACTGCGCGCCTCGAGGGCCTCCATCCGGACCGAGGCGAAGGTGTCGCCGTCGCTCATCTCGCGGTAACGGCCGGGATAGTCGAAGACCTCCAGATCCTGGGCCGCCGGCAGGCCGGCGTTCGATCCGATCCCGGCGATCAGCGAGGCCCGCGGCTTGAGCGGGTCGAAGTCGTTGAGCGTGACCCGGCCCGAGGTCACGCTTGCCACCTCCCGCCATTCCGACACGCCGGACTCGTCGTCCCCCATCTCCTGGCGGGCCGCCCGAAGGGTGGCGCCACCGGCGATCGGCTGGTGCGCCATGGCCGTGTCGGCGAGCACCAGCGTGTGCCGGTCGTCCTCATGCTCGAAGTAGTAGTAGATCCCCTCTTCCTCGAAGAGCCTGGACAGGAAGGCGAACGAGGTCTCGCGGTACTGGACGCAATAGGTCCGGTTGGCGAAGGCGCCGGACGTCTCGACGCGGAAATCGGTGAAGTTCATCTCGCCGAAGATCTCCTCGGCGATGGCGATCACGGATTTCTCCTGGAAGATCCTCGAGTCGGCCCGCAGCGACAGGAACCAGAACCAGGGACGCAGCGTGAGGGAGTAATGGTGGACCTGGTCGCTCTGCCGATAGCCGTCATACTCGAAGGCGGCGACATACCCGTGAAAGTGCCGGTCGCGGCCCTCGACCGTCGTCAGCGTCACCACCGCCGGCAGCCCGAGAATCTCCGACGGGTCCGCGATCGGATCGAGGGCGAAGGCCCGCACCCGGAACGCGAACAGTTCCGAGAGCGCTTCCTCGCCGGCCACCGATACGGCGAAGAGCCGGTCCGGTCCGAGCGGGGTGGCCATCCGCAGCAAATGGCTCGACTGGGCTCGATCCATGTGAGGTCCGCTTCTCCCTGAGCCGGGTCTCGGTCGCATCATATCCAGGGCCGGGGGCCTCGGCCATAGATCGAATGTCTCGGGGTGGTGTAGCGCAAGTTGCGCGTTTCCTCTACAAGTTCCCCGGATCGTTGGGGTGGCAGTTCTTATTCTGGAGAGCACGATGACCCGGAACGGTAGATCCTCAACCGCCACCGGCCGGACCGGCCCGTTGGGGCGTGGCCTGCTCGTCGGGGCCGCCTTCCTTGTCGCCCTGGGGGTCGGTGTCCGAGTGTCTCCAGAAGGCGCCGCGACCGTCGCGGTCAGCACGGCCGAGGCCCAGGGGGCGAGGACGATGCTGCGCAACAGCAGCCGGGTGGTCCGCGACGCCATCCGCAACCAGATCCGCCAGGCGCTCACCGTGCGCCTGCGGGTCCAGGCGCCGCCGCGGGCGGAGGTCCAGCGGGTCGAATGGTCGTCGGACGGCACGATGGCCGCGGCCTTGCTCGCCGACGGATCGGGCGACGTCTGGTTTCTCGATCAGGGCGCCACCCTGCGGCTGCCGGTTCTCGGGGCTCCGCCTTTCCGCGACGTCGTGCTCTCGCCGGGCGGCGGCGGGTTGGTGGCCGTGATCGACCGCGACGACCGGGTCGCGATCGCCACGCTCGGCGCCCCGGCGCGGCGCGGTCCGACCGATTTTCCGGGCGGTCGTCCGGTGGCGCTGACGCCGCGCGGCGACCGCGCGGGCGTGCTGGTGTCCACCGTCGGCGGTACGGTGGTCGAGATCGGCGTCGACGGCTCCGCCAGGCGGCTCTGGTCCGCCGATGGCGGTACCATCGACGGGATCGACGCCGATTCCGATGGAGACCGCGTCGTCGTGCATGCCGATGGCCGGGTCGTCGAGCTGGCGATCGGACCGTCAGGACCGGCGACGGTCGAGGAAACCTGGCGGCTGACCGGCGTGCGGGATGTTGTCTATGCGGCCAGTGGCCCGGTGGCGCTCCTGGACGATGGGACGGTCCATCGGCTGTCATCGGACGGCACCCGGTCCGCCGCCGAAAGTCCTGTGTCGGGAGACCGGCTTCTGGCGTCCGACGACGGCGCCTTCGCCGTGCTGACCGATGACGGCGACGGGGCGGTCTGGCCCGGAACGGGGAATGCCCGACCGGCCCGCTTCGCCATCGGTGCCGAGAATGTTGCCGAGGCGACGCTGACTCCGGGCGCCGCGCTGGTGATGGTGCGGCGGGAGAATGGCTGGGTCGACGGACATGACGTTGCCACGGCGGCCGGCGGCCGGGTGCTGCGCATGGTCGCCACCCGCTCCGGCTGGGCCGCCGTGGATAGCCGCGGGCGCTATGACGGATCCTTGGACGCCCTCACGGAGGTCGGTTGGGGCGACGACGGCACCTTCATCGAGTTGGAGCGGTTCGCGGAACTGTATTTCGAGCCAGGCCTGGTTCGCCGCTACCTGGCGCGTCGGCGCGATTTTCTGACCGCGCCGCCGGAACCGATTGTCGACGACACCGAGATCGCGGCGCCGCCGGAGGTGTCGGTGTCCGTGGACCGGGCGCCGGCCACGGCCGGACAGGCCCTCGTCGCCTCCGGATCCGTCACGTCCCCCGAACCGGTGGTCGAGGTGCGGGTGTTCCACAACGGCCGCGCCCTGCCGCCCGAGGCGGTCGTCACCGGTACCAGTGACGACGGCGGTGTTCAGACGGTCACCGTGACGACCGACACGCAGGCGAGCGAGGGGGAGAACACCCTCCAGGTCGTTGCCCAGACCGAGTCCGGCCTGGTCACGGCATCCGATGTGCAGACGGTCACGGTGGCGCCGCCGCCGGCCCCGCCTCCGGCACCCCGCCTGGTGGTCAAGAGTTTCGGGATCAACGACTACGCCAGCCCTGAGCTGAAACTGAATTTCGCCGCCGCCGACGCGGAGGCCATCGCCGACCGGTTCTCCCGGTCCGAGGTGTTCGAACCCTCCTACCGGACCAAGGACGTCTATCTGGATTCCAATGCCGGACGGTCCACGATCCTCGGTCAGATGCAGAGCCTGCAGTCGCTTGGCGCCGACGATATGGCCGTCATCTTTCTGTCCGGTCACGGGGTGGCGACCCCTGACCTGGGCGACTGGTACTTCCTGCCCTACGAGGCCCGCAGCCTGAGCGATCTGGACCACATCGCCGGGGTCGGGATCAGCGACGGCTTTCTCGTCTCGGCGATCACCGATCTCAAGGTCGACCGGGTGCTGCTGATGATAGATAGCTGCCAGTCCGGCGTGGTCGCCGACGAGTTCTCGCGCTACCGACAGCGCCGCTCCCTCAAGCGGATCGCCGACCGCACCGGAATACAGATCCTCACGGCGACCCGGCCCGACCAGCTAGCACTGGAGGTGCGCGAACTCGGCCATGGCCTCTTCGCCTATGTCGTGCTTGCCGCGCTCGATCGCGACTCGCGCGGACGCTACCGCGCCGATCTGGGGCCGATCGACGGACGTGTCTCGGTCGCCGAACTGAGGTCCTACGTCGAGACGAACGTACCGGTGGTGGCCCAGACACTGATGGAGGCGATGGGTCGCAGCGGACAGGGAACGCAGGTCGCCTCGGCTGCATCCACCCGGACCCGCGGCGGCGCCGGGACGAGCGTGGTGATGCCGGTCTCGGCGGCCTATGGCCGGAACTTCACTGTCTACTGAAGCCTGCCCCGCCGAGGCCCGCCGGCTTGCGCCGTCGGCACCGGGCCCGAGCACGCGAGGCCACCGGCCGGCAGGTTGGTGGGGCCTGCTGGGGGTGGCGATCGCCATCACAATGGCAGTGTCGGCCTGTACGGGGGGCGGCGATCGGGCCGTGAGCCGCGGAGGCCTGCATGCGCGCGCGACCGAAGCCGGGTTTCGGGATCTCGGCGCCGCGCGGGTCGGGTTGCCGCTGGTGGCCTATCTACGGGATAGAGCCGGTGGTTCGGCGCCCCCGCATCGCCTGACGGTGTATATCGAAGGCGACGGCGCCGCCTGGCGCACCCGGACGCGGGTGTCCGACAATCCGACCCCGCGCGATCCCGTCGCTCTGGCGCTTGCGATCCGACAGCCTTCCGGTTCGTCGGCCTATGTCGGCCGACCCTGCCAGTACGTGAACCTCGCCGGGGTCTTCTGCCCGGCCTCATTCTGGACCGACGGCCGTTACGGCCGGGAGGCCGTTGCCCTCGTCGGGCGCGCGGTCGATCTTGCGATGGCGGCCGCCGGCGCCGACGAGGCCGTTCTGGTCGGGTTTTCCGGCGGCGGAACGCTTGCCACCCTGCTTGCCGCCACGCGCGACGACGTCGTTCACCTCATCACCGTCGCGGCGCCGCTGGACATTTACGGGTGGACGGGGTTCCACGGCGTGTCGCCGCTCGCCGCCTCGCTCGATCCGCTCGACTACATGGCCGCGCTGTCGGCCGTCGCCCAGGATCACTTCGAGGGAGGCTCGGACGCGGTCGTCCCGCCCCGGGTCAATGACCGCTTCTTCGAGCGGTCGCGTACGGCGACGGTGATGCGGCACCGCATGGCTGAGTTCGATCACACGTGCTGCTGGGCCGAAGCCTGGCCGTCCCTATACGGTCGCGTCGTCCGGAGGCGATAGCGATGGCACGGCGCCGCCATTCCATTTGAACGGCCTGAGCAAAGCCGTGTAAGGTTGAGTTGCCACCATCTGTTGCGTACTGCCGGTCGTCCTCGGGGCGGTCGTCCTCGGGGGGACACACGTGCGGTCCAGAGCCAGGCCTTATGACGTTCCGGACCTCAAGGTTCATCTGACCTATCAGTCCGAGGTCGATGGTCGAGAGGTCGAACTGCCGTTCGTCGTCGGCGTGGTCGGCGCGTTCCGCGGGGAACGGGACGATGCCCGTGAACCGGTGTATGAGCGCGAGTTCGAGGACGTCTCCGAGCGCGGTGTGGATGTTCTGCTGGCGCGGTGGAAGCCGCAGGTCAGTGTCGCGGTGCCCGACCGGGCGGGCGGTGGCGCGCAGGCGGTAGCGCTGCGCTTCGCCGGCTTGAAGGACTTTCAACCCGAGGCTTTGATCCGCCAGGTGCCGGCGCTCGCCGATGACCATCGGACCCGCGACATTCTCGTCGATCTGAGGGATCGCCTGATGACCGCGGCCGGGCCGCGCCGTATGGCCTATGGCGCCGGAACGCTGGCGGACGATACCGTCTCGGAGGACGACGCCGCGCTTGTGGAGATCCTGGCGACGGCGGTGGATGCAGCCCGCGCCGCGTCGCCGCGCACCCCGGAATACCGGGAGACCATCGACCGGGCGGTGGACGGAATCCTGGCCGGGATCGGCGACCTGTCGGTACGAACGGTCATGGAGGCGATCGACCTCGACGTCGCGGAGATCGACGCGGCGTTGTCGCGGCGGTGCGATGCGATCCTGCACGATCCCGGGTTCCAGCGGTTGGAGGCGCTCTGGAGAGGTGTGGACCTGCTGGTCCGCCGCGGCGATTCCGACCCGCTCGTCATCGTGAAGGTGCTCGACCTCACCCGCGAGGAACTGGAACAGGATCTGTCGACCCACATCGCGCCGGACGACTTCCAGCGCGCCGCCGTTCTCGATTCCACGCTCTTCCGGATCATCTATTCAGAGGAGTTCGGCCAGTTCGGCGGCCACCCGTTCGGCCTGATCCTGCTGGACGAGTACATCACGCCCGCCGCGACGGATGTCCGCTTGGCCGAGCGTCTGGCCACGATCGGCGAGGCGGCCCATTGCCCGGTCATCGCCGCTGCCGCGCCGGAGATGTTCGGAATCCCGGCGTACTCCGACCGCGATTGGGGGCACGGCGATCTGCGGTCGCTCTTCGGCGAGGCCCGCTACGCCGAATGGCGGGCCCTGCGTCAGAACCCCGTGTCGCGATATCTGGGTCTGGTCCTCCCGCGGTTTCTGCTGCGCGACCCCTATCGGTCGGCCGGACGCCAGACCATGCCCTTCGACTTCGAGGAAAAGGTGGCCGACGGGGACGGTCTGCTCTGGGGCAATGGCGCCTTCGCCTTCGCCCTGACGGTGGTTTCGGCTTTTGCGCGCTACCGGTGGTGCACGGCGATCACCGGTCTGGAGGGTGGCGGGGCGGTGAGCGGGCTCGTCGCGCCGGACTACGGCACCGACGAGGGCGCCCACGTCTTCCGTCGCGCCACCGAGAGGGTGATCTCGACCCGTCACGAGCGCGATCTCGCGGTGGCCGGGTTCATACCGCTGGTGCAGCGGCCGGGTCAGGCCGAGCCGGTGTTCTGTTCGGCCTTCTCGGTCAACCTGCCGTCGGGGCGCCTGGGCATGGATCCGATGTCGGAGCGGCTTTCGGCGCGCCTGCCCTACATGTTCGCCGCATCGCGTATCGCTCACTACGTCAAGGCCAACATGCGGGAGCGGATCGGCGGTCAGGCGAGCATGAGCCGGCTTCAGTCCAACGTCAGCCGCTGGATCTCCCAGTATGTGGCCTATCAGGACGACGTGGACGACGAGGTCAAGGCGGAGCGTCCGCTACGCGATGCCCGCGTCACCGTCCTTCCCTCGGAAGACGAGCCGGGACGGTTTACTTTCCGTATGGAGGTCCAGCCGCATTTTCAACTCGAGGAAATGGGGATAAATTTGGTCGTCGGCCGGCTGGCGGAGAGCGTCGAGGACAACCAGGGCGGGCATTAGGGACGGGCGATACCGGACAGGCCGGGATCGGTCGGGCCCGGCCCGCCCGGATCCGATACCGAAGACGGGGCGGCGCAGCGCACGTGTCGCGTCGAACCGACCATCTTGCTGGGACGAGACCATAGGCCATGGCGTATTCCGCTTTCGTGCAGTTCGAGGGGATCGAGGCGACCACGTACGACCCACGGTATCCGGGTGCGGCCCGGCTCATCGCCTTCGACCAGATCATGCAGCAGCCGACCGCGGGCTCGGCGGTCGCCGGCGGGGAGGCGACGGCCGGGCGGGTCGATCATGGCGACTTCAACCTCGTGAAGGCGATCGACGCGGCCAGCCCGATCCTGTCGCTGTACTGCAGTTCGGGTGCGATCGTCTCGAAGGTGACGATCTCGGTCGCCGAGGAGTCGGAGGATCTGCTGCCGTTCTACGAATTCGTTCTCGACCGTGTGCTGGTACGCTCGATCCAGCCGGCGCTGAAACTTGAGTTCGGGCACGCCAACGAAGCGATTGCCCCGTACGAGACGATCAGCCTACGGTACCAGAAAGTCACATGGCGCTATACGTTCCTCGACAATGACGAGAGTGGCCGGGGAAGCATCCAGCACTACTGGGACCTCTACAAGAACCGAGGATCCTAGAGCACGAGCGGTTCGATCTTGTCCGTGAACCGTCCTCTAACGCATTGAAGACAGGGTAGAGTCACACGATCGGACGTCTTCATGTGATCGTGGTCTGCGCTGGCGGGTTTCGAGGGATATGCGATGGACTACTATCTTAATCTGCCGTCCCTGGTCGACTCGCTGATCGACGACGCGCCGGATCAGCCGTGGGACGGTTTCGAGCCTCCGTCCCTCGCCCGTCTGGAGCAGTGCCTGCGGCGTGACCTCGAGGAACTGCTGAACAGCCAGGCCCTCTTTCCGCGGTTCCAGGGGCGCCATGCGGATCTTGCCAGGACGACCGTCGCCTTCGGGCTGAGCGACCTCTATCGGGTCAACCCGTCGAGCCGGCAGCACCGTGAACGGCTGCGCCGCGAGATCGAGGAGAAGATCGCGACCTTCGAGCCACGGCTCCATGACGTTCGCGCCCTTGAGGTGCAGATGGCGCCGGGCAACGAACTGCGGCTCGAGTTCCGCGTCGAGGGGACGTTGCGGTTCATGCGGGAGGAGGTGCCGATCTCCCTCTCGGCTCGACTGAACGCGGCGGATAACCGGGTGGTTATTCATCGTTTCGCCGCAGGGGATGGACGGTGAGCGGAAAACTCTTCGACTATTATCAGACGGAACTGGACAAGCTGCGCGACTACGGCGAGCGGTTCGCCGAGGAGTATCCCAAGGTTGCCGGCCGGCTGCAGCTTTCTCGGACGGCCGCCGCCGATCCGCATGTCGAGCGCCTGATCGAGTCCGTGGCGCTGATATCGGCCCGCCTGCAGCTCAAGATCGACGATGACTTCTCCCGGGTCTCCGAGGCGCTGCTGGAGCACATCCATCCGCACCTCGCGCGCCCGGTTCCGTCCTGCACGATCGTCCGCTTCGAACCCGATGCGGCGTCGATGTCCGGCGAGATGGAGGTTCCCAAAGGGGCGATGCTGTCGTCGGTCGCCCTGCGGTCCTCCGTGGAGATGGCCGGGCTCTCCTGTCAGTTCCTCACCGTGTATCCGACTCAACTGCTGCCGGTCGCGATCGACGCGGTGTCGTTCGCACCGGTGCGCGGCGCCTCGCTGGTATCGGGAGACGAGGTGGTCGACGGCGTCCTGTCGATCTCGTTGAGCCGGCCCGGCGCGGCGGCGCTCGGCGACCTGGACGTTTCGCGTCTGCGGCTGTTCGTCGACGGCGAGGCCGACACGGCCAACATGCTCTACGAGATGCTGATGTCGGCATCCGTCGGCGTCTTCGTCAGGACCGAGGGCCCGGATGGGCCGCAGACGCGGCGGCTCAGGGATGCGGGTTTCGAGCCGGTCGGCTTCGCCGCCGAGGATGCGCTGCTGCAGTACGACGCGCGCTCCCATGCGGGCTACCGGATGCTCCAGGAGTTCCTCGTGTTTCCGGAGAAATTCCGGTTCGTGGACCTGGTCGTGCCGGGCGGGCTGTTTCTCGACGAGCGAGCGACGGCCGAGATCCTTATCACCACCGCTCCGTTCCCGAGACAGGAGTGGGCGTCCCGGCTCTATGGCCGGATCGGTACGCGCAATCTGCAACTCGGTTGCACGCCGGCGGTCAACCTCTTTCCGGTGTCCGCCCAGCCGATCCGGATCGAACCCGGCAGGGAGAGGTACCCGGTGCTTCCGGACACGCGGCGGGCGCGCGGCATGGAGATCCAGGCGATCCGGGAGGTCATGGTCGTGCGCCGCGGCGGTACCGTGCGCCGGCAGCGGCTCGTGCCGCTGTTCGGGGTTCCCGATCCGCATGCGGTCGCGGACCATGGTGGGGCGCCGGCGGACGCGCTGCCGCGCTGGACCTACGAGCGGGAGCCGGCGGTCGCGGGCGAGGGAGACCAGCACTTTCTGTGGCTGATCGATCCGGACCTGGCGGTGCTGTCCCATGGCGATGCCGTTGCGTCCGTCGAGGCGTACTGTTCGAACGGTGACCTGCCGGCGATGCTGCCGTTCGGGAATCCGGCCGGCGATTTCAGCTACGGAGAGAACGTTCCGGTCCTGGCGATCACTTGCGTGACCAGGCCGACCCAGACGGTTCGACGGGCGCGCAACGACGGTGAGTTCTGGCGCCTGGTGTCGAACCTGACGCTGAACTACACATCGCTGGTCGATGCCGGTGGGCTGGGCCTGCGGCAGATCCTCCAGGCCCACAACCTGTTCGATCCCGGCGTGATGCCGGGAGAAAACGCCGAGGCGTCGCGGATGATCGACGGCATTACCGGCGTATCGGTGGAGCGGGCGGTCGAGCGCATGGGCTCCGCGGCGCGCCGCGCCTTCGTTCAGGGCGCGCGGATCCGGCTGACGCTGGACGAGGCGGCGTTCCCCGGGAGCGCGTACCTGTTCGCCGCGGTGATGGAGCGGTTCCTGTCGGTGCTCGCCGGCGGCAACAGCTTCACCCAATTGGTGGCGAAATCCACCCAACGCGAGAAGGAGATCGGCGCATGGCCATGCCGCGCGGGCGACTTCCCGATCGTATAGCCGAGCGCCTGCGGGAGGCGCCGGAGACGTTCGGCATCCTGCAACTGGCGCGGCTGGTGTCTCTCGTGCGGGCCGGCGGCCCTGAACGGAGGTTTCCGGGTGGGGTTCGATACCGCTCGAACCCGGCGCTCGATTACCCCGTCGCGGCGGTGGAGGCGGTCGAAGAGGAGCCCGACGGTGGCTGGACCGCCGACGTCAACCTGATCGGCACGCTCGGGCCGAACGGAACGCTCCCGTGGCACTACAACGAGCAGATCGTTCGCCACGAGCAGACCGTTGTGGACGGCCGGCGTCCCTCGATCCGCGCCTTCTACGACATATTCGACCACCATTTCGCCGAACTGCTCTGCGCGGTGCTCGCGCGCCGCCACCTCGCTCTGGCGGTCGAGCGCGGCGAGGAGCGCGGTCTGGAGCGGGTGCTGAACAGCGTTGCCGGGATCGGTCTGCCGGCGGTGCGCGATGTGTTTCGCGATACGCAGACCTTCCGGGTTCGACAGCTTCAGCGCTTCGCCGGCCTGCTCGGCCGTACGCCAAGCTCGCCCCAGGCGGTGTCGCAGATGCTCACGGCGATTCTCGGCGTGCGGGTGGAGGTCCGGCCGTTCGAAGGGCACTGGACCTATCTTCCGCCGGCGTCGCGGGCGCGGCTCGGGCGCAGGAGCGGTAGCCGGACACGCGGTGGGTCGGGCGCGCGCGCGCCCCGACTGGGCGACTGGCCGACACTCGGCGGGCGGGTCTGGGGCCTTCAGGGGGCCATGGGCGTCCGGGTCGGACCGCTGAGCGGCGCGGAGTTCGCCCGGTTCCTTCCGAACGGCCGGGGCCGGTCCCTGATCTCCGCCGCGCTGGTCCAGGAACTCATTCTGTTCCTTCGCCTGACGCTGGGGGCGAACTACGACTACAAGATCAATCTGACGGTCGCGCGCGAGGCGATCCGGGGCACTCGGCTGAGGCAAAGGCCCGCGCGGGGAGCGCAGGCCGACGGTGTGCCCGGCGAACTTCCGCCCCTTCTCGGTCTCACGACCTGGGTCAGCGGCAGGCAATCGCGGGATCGGGACGACCCGGTGCTGTGGGTCGGTGGATGGCAGAAACTGGAGGTAGGGGCGTCTCATGGATAGTCTTCGGCGCGTGTTTTGGAGTGACGGCCTGTTCCTGACGCCGCAGGTGTTTCAACAGCAGGACGCCTTCCACATCGGCATGTGGCGGGTGCTATGGCGTGCGCTCGGCCCGAACTTCTGGGGGATCCGCCACATCGAACTCCACGAAGAGGGGCTTCGGGCCGGCGATTTTAGTGTCGCCAAGCTCGACCTCGTCACCCGTCAGGGCGACGTGGTGCGCTACGGCATCGCAGGTCGCGAGGACAACTGTGTCGTCCGGGCCCGTCACTTCGGCAGCGCCCTGACGCCGGGGCAGACGGAGGTGAACGTCTACCTGGCGATCGCCGTGCGCGACGGTCACCGCAGCAACATCATGGACCGCTCGCAGGAGGCCGAGGCGGACGGTGCCGTGGCACGGTTCGTTGCCGGCGAACGCGAGGCCAGCGACGATTTCCACCCGTCTTCGTCCGAGCCGTCGATGCTCGATCTCGCCGATTTCGTCGTGCAGTTCCTGATCGATACGGATCCCGGTTTCTCCACCGCGAGCAGCCGCTACGACTGCTTCCACCTGGCGCGACTGCGGCCGGTCGGCGGCGGAGCGGAACCGGTTCAGAGCTTCGTCCCGCCGGTGATGATGCTCGGCGCCTCACCGGCGCTGAGCCGCCTGGTTCGCAACATGTGCGCGGAGGTGACGCGACGGACCCTGGAATACGAGGAGATCAAGAACGAGCGCAGCGACGTGAAGGGGCAGGAGTCCTCGGCCCGCGACGCTCTGGTGAAGTCCATGCTGCTGGTCCTCAATCGGGCCAACGCGGAGTTCCGGATCCTGCAGTCCAGCCTGGACCGCGACCACAACAGCATGAGCGCGCATCCGGAGGACGTGTACAACCGCGTGCGGGTTCTGATCTCGGAGCTGTCGACCTTTTCGACGGCCGTGGGCTCCGATGGAACGATCACCGTCGGCGACAAGCCGGTTCCGCTGCCGGACTACGATCACGAGGACCCCTATCCCGTCTTCGAGAAGCTCTCCAGGGCGCTGGAGCGTGCTCTCAACGCACTGGTCATCAACCTCGAAGGCCAGGTGGAGCTGAAGTTCGACGGCCAGCACTACGCCGCCGACCTTCCGGAGACGTTCTTCGGCGGACCGAAGGCGATCTACTATCTCGCCGTGGATGCCGAGAACCGCTCCCGCGACCGGGTCTTCAGTGACGTGCGGGACCGGATCTACAAATTGTCCAGCGGACAGATGGCGGAGCGGATCATCGAAGTGAACGCTCCGGGCATCGACATGGAGCCGCTGCAGGACATGCCGGTGGAGTTGTCGTTGCTGACCCGACGCTATGCGTGTTTCCGGATCGACAAGGGACATCCGGACTGGCGCAACGTGGAGAACGACAAATCGATCAAGTTCCTGGCCAAGGAAATCGACCCGTCCGAGGCCAAGATTCTGATCATCCAGTCCGAGCCGGACCGGCGGCTCGATTAGGATCAAGGCGGTGTGCGCTAAGTAGCATTGACGATAGTTCGCTGGCGGAGTTCCCTAAGTGCGGGAAAATCTATCCGGCGGAGTTTGAGGCAGGGACTATTCGTGGCGCGTCGAACCGGGCGTGGGATGGGGGAGCATGGCCGACAGTCAGACGGGCGCCGAGGCGCCGAAGGAAACGGACGGCGAGGCGGTACCCGCCGAGGGGCAGGAAGCCGCCGCGGCGTCACCACCTGCAGCGGCGTTCTCGGAGAATATCGCGGCGATCGACAGGACCACGGCGGCGGCGGTTGCGACGCTGCGTCGGGCGGAGCCGAAGCACAAGGGATCGGACCCTCTCTACAACATTCCCTGGTATCTGTTCCTCGGCCCCTCGTCGGAGTCCGTGGAACAGCTGCTGCGCGCGGTGCCGAACGGCGACATCCTTGCGCCGGGGCAGGCGGAGCCGGCGGGCGAGACGCTTCGCTGGTGGAACCTGCGACGGGCGATCGGTATCTCCTGGCCTTCAACGCTGCTCTGCTCCCATGACGACCGGGAACGCTGGCAGGTCGTGGAGCATGCGATGGAATCGCTGCTCAAGGCGCGCAAGCATCTGCCGGTGAACGGGATCGTGGTCGTGGTTCCGGTCGCCGACCTCGTCGACGGGTCGGGGCGGCTCGACAGACTGGCGCGGGTGATCCGCGATATCGTCAACGAGATGCGGACCACGCTTAAGTTCAGCTTTCCGACGACGGTGGTCGTCACCGGCCTGGATCGGCTCACGGGACATGACGCGTTCTTCGGTGGCCTCGACCGGACCACGGAGCAGGCGCTCGGGATCCGGCTGGACGATGCCATGCGGCAGGCGGATGTCAGGGCGACGATGGCGACCACCTTCGCGCAGTGGCGCGACCGGCTGCACGAGATCCGCATGTCGCTGCTGCGGCAGCCGGCCGAGAAGGTCGACATGCGGGGGGTGTTCCGGTTCATCCCCGAGTTCGAGCGGCTGGAGGCGCCGCTGGCGGCACTGGTCGAGACCCTGTTCTCCGAGAGTCCGGGAGACAACCGGCGACCGCAGTGGCGGGCGCTGTATCTGACGGCGCCGGGCAGCAGGGAACCGCATCTCAAGGACCTGTTCGATCACTTTCTTCCTGTCGACGCCTCGCTCGCGACGCGGGCGTGAGCGAGGTGTGGTGATGATCGGCGCGGCGGAGCGACGACGTTTCAAACCCTGGTCGGGGGCGACCGAATGACCGAACGACGTAGCCTTCTGGACGTGTTCACCCCGGTGATGCTGGACGTCCTCGATGTCGAGGATGGCCTCGCCCGGGGCGATGGCAGCGTGCCCTCGGCGGAGCAGAAGACGGAGGAATGGCTGGCGACGATCGACGAGGCGGTCGCCACGGCCGAACGCCTCGGCCACAGCAGCCAGAACGCAGAGATCGCCAAGCGTGCCGTGATCGCCTGGATCGACGACATCATGGGGCTCCGGCGGGACTGGTACGGCCGGGTCACCAACCTTCAGTCCCGCGTGTACAACGGCGCCTCGGTGCTCGGCCGAAAGTTCTACGAGGACCTGGAGGCCCTCAGCAAGGACAGTCAGAGAGACGTCTTCGACGTGTTCTTCGTCTGCCTCGCCCTCGGCTTCAAGGGAGAGAAGCTCCTGTACGCCGGATCCGACGTGGACCGCGAGGCGGCCCGCCTCAAGCAGGATGTCAGTTTCCACCTGTCGACGGACCGCATCGATCTCGACAGGCTGCCCGGCCAGAAGATCTTCGCCCAGCCCTATCAGCAGGACGACCCGCCGCCGCCGCCGCCGGGCCCGCCTCTGCCGCGATCCTATGGCAAGATCCTTGCTGCGCTGGCGGCGGTTCTGTTGCTGGCGGCGATCGGCGCCGGGTACTGGCTGACCCGGAGCGAGACCGACTGGCGGGCGCATATCCAGGCGGCGGCCGAGGAGGCGGTTGGGCGCTACGAATGCGCCAGCGTCTCGGTCCGGACGGCGCCGGACCTGTCGCTGTCCTACAAGGGTTTCGTCGGGTCGGAGGACGATCGCGGCGCGCTCGAGGCGGACCTGCTGGGCATCGAGCGGGTGGAGCGGGTCACCGGCACGCTTGAGGTCATGCCTTGGCCGCTTTGCGCCGTGCTTGTGATCCTGGAGGATACGGTGCTCAACGACGGTTCCCGGTCGGAGACTCCGACGGTTGCGGTCAACCATCGTGACGGGAGGTATCGTCACCGCGACCTCCTGGTCACTGACGTGACGGTGCCGGCGGCGGAGCCCGGTCACCTTCTGGTCAGCTATGTCGGGCAGGCGGACACCGTCACCCATCTGTTCCCGAACGAAGACGTCGTTTCCAGCCGGGCCGATCCGAAGATGCGATTGCGCCTCGGATACGCGGAAGGCGCGGCCTCCGATGCCGGCGGGTACGATGTGCAGACCAACCTCATGTATCCGCTGTCGGCGGACCCCGAAGGGCCCAGTCTGGTGTTCGCTGTCTGGAGCGCGGAACCGATCCTCGACGGCTTCGCGCCGGTGTCGCAGCAGCGGACCGACGAGTTCCTTGCGGCGCTCCGCGCGGCTGTGGATGCGTCCAATGCGTCGGACGACGCCGCCAGGCTCTATGCCCGCACGGTGACGATCACCGTGGCCCGGTAGACGGCGCGGGTACGGGGCTAGGCAGGGGGAGGAGAAGCACGGGATGGATGCTGGCGTGTTTTCGGCCGACGCGGTGCTTCATGCCGCGCTGTATGGCACGTTCATCGTCATGATCGTTGCGATCGCCGCCAACGACTGCGCCGGCGCGGTCGCGCTGGTCTGCGTCGACGGCACGGTCGACATGCGCGCAGCGCAGGTCCTGATCGCGGTGTTCCTGGTTGTGGGCGCCGTGTTCGTCGCGCCACCCGTCCTCGATCGCCTGATTCTGCCGCTGATCGCCCTGGAGGACTTCCGCGCCGCACCCTTTGCCGGACCGACGGTCCTGTTCAGCGCCGTCGTGCCGCTGGCGCTGGCGACGGTGTTCGGCGTCCCGGTCTCCGCATCGGCTCTGGTGGTCCTGGCCGTCCTCGGGGTCATCGTCGAGCGCGGAGGAGGCGTCGATGCCGCCGCGGCTGGCCGGCTGGCGTTCGCACTGCTGCTGCTGCCCGCCATAGCCTGCGGGGTCGGTCGAGGGTTGGCGTGGGCGTTTCGGGACCGAGCCGTTTCGGGCTCCCGGCCGCGCGATGCGCTGACCTGGGCTCTCCCGGGACTGGCGGCGTTGCTCGCCGCAGCGACCGTCGTCGTCGTCGCGCTGCTGACGGATCTGCACGGGCCCGTCGCGCAGGTCTCGGCGATCGTCGCGGGCATCGCTGTCATCGCGGCCTTCGCGGTCGGCGGCGTGTATCTGCTGCGCATTCGCCGGTCGCCGTTCTGGGTGTCCAACGACCGTCAAGGGTTCGAGGCGGCGCATGGATCGCTGTCGCTGGCGTGCGGCGCCCTCGGCGGCCTGTTGCTCAGCGGTGTCAATGTCGGCATGGCGATTGCGCTTTTGTCGGTCCTGCTGAACGGGGGAGGCGCCGGCGTGAGCTTCGCCAGCCCGCCGCTCTGGCTCGGCCTCGGGCTGGCGTTCCTGACCGTTCTGCTGGCCGGCCATCATCTGGCGGGACGACTGGAGCGTGCCGGACTGACGCCGGAGCCGTCGCAGGCCGCGATCGGGACCATAGGCGCGTTCGTCGGCGCCGCGCTGGCGGCCGTCGTGCACGCCCCACTGCCCCCCAGCCTGACACTGGCATCCGGACAGTGCGGAGCGGCGGGTGACCTCCGCACAACGGCGCGGTGGCTCGGCATCGGACTCCTGGTCGGCCTGCTGTCCTTCGCCCTTTCCTTTGCCGTGGATCTGGCGCTCCGCCTTCTGGCGGAGTGACGCCGAAGGGAGCTCGTTGCCATGCTGTCCGCCGCGCTCAGTCAAGTCCATCCGACCGTCGGTTTCGCCGTCCTGTTGTGTCTGGCCGCCGTGGCCGTGTGCGTGACCGCCATGCCGGTGCTCCGTGGGGCGGCGGCGGGCGTCGATCCCATGACGCTACGACGCGCGGCGCGCGCCGCGCGGGCGCCGCACCGGCCGCTGCTGTCTCTGTTCAACACGGGCCGGCGCCGGATCGTCGCCCTGGCCGGCATCGGGACGCTTGTTGCCGTGTTCGGGTTCGGCAGCCTCGGTCTGGTGGCGTTCGACAGCAGGATACGGGGTCAGAATTCGGCGATCGCCGAGCGTCACCGCCTGGAGGGCGAGATCGAGGCGGCGCGGGCGCAGACGAAGGAGGCGGAACGTCGTGCCAGCGAGGCGCTGGCGGCAAGGGACGAGGCGCATCGCGAGGAGATGCTGGACCAGGAGGCGCGCTACCAGAAGCGGATCGAGGAGCTCAAGGCGGAACACCAGGCGGAGGTGAACAGCCTGACCCTGAAGTTCCAGGAGGACCTGGCGCGCCAGGGGGAGACCGACGAGTTGAAGAACTCGGTCAGCAGCATGCAGATGCAGCTTCTGGAGCAGACCAACAGGACGCTGACCATCGAACTCGACCGGGCGAAGGAGATCATCCTGGATCAGGCGGCCCGGATCCGGGCGCTCGAGGAGAAGCTGGCGGAAGGCAACTGACGGACCCGTTCATGGCAGGAACACGGCGGATGGAACGCCCATGATCATCGCCAACAGTCAGGTGACGGCCATGCGGTCGGTCGGGTGGACGGCGTGGCGGCAGCGGCATGCCGACGCCCTCGAGTCCCTGCTGCCCGAAATCGCGGCCAGTGAGGGCGACGGTTGGATCGACCTGGTCGATACGGTTCTGCGCCACGCCGACATGGCCGGATTGACCGGGTTCGAGGAGGTGCGCGCCTTCGGCTATGCGTCCCTCACCCTCGGCATCGGGTTCGAGGGCCGGGAGGATCTGCCGGGCCTTGACCGCGCGATGGAGAAGACTGGATCGGCGCGGGCTGCGGCGCTGTGGCAGGTCTGCGCCGACGCCAGCCACGATCCGGAGGCAGTATGAGGGTCGCGACACGGCCGATGAACCCGCAGGCGGTGGCCGCCGCGAACGCCGCGACGGATGCCCGGTTCCCGAGCCGGCCGCGGCCGGGCGACCCGGAGTACGGGGCTTTCCGCAAGACCTGGATGGACTCCTATGTCGAGGCGGGCGGCGGCGTCGAGACGACAACGCCCGAGGAGGCGGTCCGCGCCGCCGAGGCGGACGCGGCTGAAGACACCGCCGCGGATGGCGCCAGCCGTGATGTGATCGAGCAATGCGCCGAGACGTCCGGTCCGCCTCCGCCCCCGCCGCCGGCGGATACATCGGGGTGCTCGTGTCAGATCGCGTCCCTGGGTGTGGTGTGCGAGCATGGCCGGTCCGCCCGGGATGGCCTGCTCATGGTTGTAGCCGACAATGCGTTCGGCGACGAGGTGACGGTCACGCCCGCGACGTCGGGTGCCTGCGAGGGGAAGATCACCGTCCGGGCGTCGGGCAAGCGGGAGTTTCCGGTGAAGGACACCGCAGCGCACAGCTTCAAGACCTCGGGGCGGGGAACCCTGTACCGGGGCCTGTTCGACCTGCACAGAATCCCTCCGGTCAGCACGACGGTCTCGGCCGAGGCGTGCGGGCGTCAGGCCGAGGCGGTGAAGGTCGAGGCTTATCCATCGAGCAAGCTGACCGGAAAGCTCGATCTTCAGAAGCTGGTCGAAGACTACAAGGGCATCGCCGCCTATCTGCCGATCCGGGCCTCGGGAGAGAAGAAACCGATCAAGCCGCTCGACGCACCGAAGAAGAAGAATTGGGAGTTGGATACCGGAACCTCGATCAGCATCGAGGTTCAGTGGAAGGAGGATTCTGACAGCCATCGGGCGTACTGCGGCCATACCCTTGCCGGTGCGATGGATCCCGTGTTCGGCGTGGCGGCGTCGTATCCGATCTTCGGGATCCCGGTTCCGCCGCGCGTGGACCGCTACATCAAGGCCGGGCTGTACCTGAATATCGGCCTGGGCACCTCGATCAGCGCCGGCTGCGAGTGGGCCTATTGGCCCGACACGCGCGAGACCGAGTGGCACGCGGTGCGGATCGAATTGAAGGGGAGCGGCTCGCTCGAGATCGCCGCCGAACTGATCGCCCTCAGCGAGGATGTCGCTCAGGCGAAGATCGCGGGCAAGGCGACGATCAGCGTTCAGGGAACCGGTCAGAAGGGGTCCGGTAATGCGCCGGAACTGAAGGGCCAGGCGACCCTCGAGCCTCTGACCGCCACCGTGATCGGCAAGATGGCCTGGGGGTTGGTCGAGACCGAGCGATCCTGGACGGTGACGGAGGCCATGAACTTCCCGGAGAAGGAGTTCGTCTGGAAGCTCGACAAGGAGCTGAACTAGGATGGCCATCGACACGGCGCTTCGTTTCGCTCCGGCGACACCGGGGCTGCGGGTGTTCCTGAACGGGTTCCTGCTGGTGAACGACCGCGATGGCGAGGCGTCGACGACACGCGTCGGAGCCTTTCTCGCTCCGGGTACCAACGTCGTCGTGCTGGATGCCGGGGATGATCTGCAGGCGGCGGGCCGGGTCGTCGTCACCCCTGGAGACGATGCGTTCGCGACGCCACTGGTCGATATCTCGCTGCCCGACCCCGATGCGCCGGGCACGGTGGCACAGGATCGTTTCGACCCGCCGGCCGGGACGCCGGCCTGGCGCTGGACCCGGGCGGAAGCGGTGGAGGGCGATGTGGTCGACGACCTGCACCGGTTCCTGTCGACGGTCGCCGAGGCCTTTGCCGCGCCCGATGTTGGGCGGCTGCTCGCCCTGTTGGCGACGAAACACGAGGAACTCGGCCAGAGCTTCGGCGTCGGGCGTGCGCGGATGGACACGGGCCTCTCCCAGGGGCTGGCGACGCGTCGCGAGCAGGGTGGCTTGGCGGTCGACCTGGCGTCGCCGGAGGATCTCGATCTTGTCTGGTCGCCCGACCGGACCCACGTCCGACCGCTCAGGGGGGACGGGAGCGACGCGCTCCATCTCCTGGTCGGCGGTGCACCCCAGCCGTTCGAGCTGCATGTCGGCAGGCTCGATGGATCCTGGGCGGTTCTTCGGTAGCCCCGTGGCGCGCGCGAGACCCCGAATGATGCAGCAGGCCGGCTTCGCCCTCATCCTGTTCGGCGTCGCCCTGAGCGCCGCCGGCGCCCTGGTGTTCTGGCAGTCGCTGTCCCAGACCCGGTTCCACCCGATCGCGGCGACCGTCCTCGAGAGCGGTATCGGCCTGACCGGATCCCGCTACTCCGGATCGTCGAAGGCCTCGCGCTACTGGGAACTGCAGGTCCGCTACAGCTACGAGGTGGCGGGCCGGCGTTACGAGAGCACCTTCGTCTCCAGCAAACCGATCCGTGCCGTCGCCGACGACGGGGCGAAACCCACCGCGGAACTGGAGGCGATCGCCGCGTCGTTTCCGGTCGGCGCGACGGTTCGGGCCTGGGTCGCTCCCGACGATCCGGAGCGCGTCGTCCTGTTCCCGGCCGAGGATGCGGAATGGATGCTGCTGGCGATCGGGATCGCGGTCCTCGCGGTCGGGATCGGCGTACGCGTCCACTCCTCATCGTGAGCGGCGATGCCGGCGCGGCATCAGTTGCGTTGCATATCGGCAACATCTCCTGAAAATAGTATCGGCCTTCCGGATGATTCCCGTCATGTGGAGGGCGCGCGAGGTTGCTCGCCCGTGGCGCGTGGAGGTACCTTGGTTAAAATCCTTTAACTCTGCGTGGGGGCGTTATGAGAAAGCCACTGAAGGGCATGGTTGGCGCGCTGACGGCTGCGCTGATGGCCAGCGTCTCGACGCAGGCGATGTCGGGGGATGTGCTGATCGTCAATGGATCGTCGGCAACGAGTGAAACGTTCACGACGTCGCAGATCACCAATAACTTGACGACGAAGCTGGAGGCGCGCGGCAACACCGTTACGGTGACGGACGGCATTGAAGGCGCGTTGAGCGGATACTCTCAAGTCTGGGATCTCAGGTTCTCCAACGCGTCACTCGCCGCCGCCGATCAGACATCGCTGGTCGAGTACATCCAGGGAGGCGGCAACCTCTTTGTCATGGGCGAGAATGATAATTTCCCGCTCCGCAACACCTCCGTGCTGTCGCTGATCGAACAAGCCGGTGGTGGGACGATCACGTTGGACTCGACTGTCGACAGTTCCACTCAGACACTCATCAACAGCATGGGTACGGTTACCTACTCGGCGCCGAACTTCGCGACCTCTTCGGGGACAGGTTCGTTTCTGAGTTTCGACGGCGCAGGCAACGGCTCGGCTATTTCCTGGGAAACGGGAACGTTGACCAATGCGTCCCAAGGTGCGCTCGCGACCGTATTCGACGTCAACTTCATGGACGATACCGCGCTCGACGGTGAAGAGGCGCTGTTCAACCTGATCCTCGATCTGATCGAGTCAGGGGTTATCGTGGTCGAGGACACCGTGACCACCGACGAGGTGCAGGAGAGCATCGTTTCCGAGACCACGCGGGTGACGGTGCGCGCGATCGCCCGGCAGGTGGCGGCGGCGATTCAGAACCGGGTCCGCACCGTCGCCTCTGGAGGCGTCCTGCAGGCCATGCGGGACGGCAAGTCGACCGGCCTGAACGCCGGCGACGGCATCAGCATGCCGATCGCGATCTGGGTCGACGCGACCTACTCCTCGCTGGACAACGACTCCCCGACCGAGGCCTTCGACGGCGACACGCTGACCAGCCTCGTGGGCGTCGACGTGGTTCCGTTCGAGAACTTCGTGGTCGGCGTCGCCGTCGGCGTCGAGACCACGGACCTCGATCTCTCCACCTCGAACGGCGACAAGGAAACCGACGGCGTGACCGGCTTCGTCTACGCCGGCTACCAGTTCAACGAGTATGTCGGCGTCGACGCGCTGGCGGGCTACGGGGCCTTCTCGACCGACCTGTCGGAGCAGCGCAGCGGCGGCGGCGTCGTCACCGGCGACTACGACTCCAACCGCTACCTGTTCTCGGCCAACCTGAACGGGACCTACCAATACGATCAGGTCCTGTTCACCGGTACGGTCGGCTACCTCTTCACCCAGGAGAACGTCGACTCCTACACCGCCAGCGACGGGGTCGAGGTCGATCCGGGCAACACCAATCTCGGCCAGGGCGTTCTCGGCCTGGAGGTCGGGTACGTCTTCGACACGGTCTATCCCTACATCCGGGGCCAGATCGAGAACGACTTCGTCACCGAGAGCGGGGCGGACTCGACCGGCGGAAACATTGGCGCTGGTGTGTTCTATTCGCCCATGACGAACCTGACCCTGGGCGCGAACACCTCCTACGATGTCGGCCGCGAGGACGAGACGAACTTCTCCATCGGCGTCAGCGCGCGCTATCAGTTCTGAGCTGAGGTGTCGGCGTGTGCCGACGGCAGGCTTCATTCGCACGGGATCGTGGGGCCTTCGGGCCCCACGTCGCGTTTCGGAACAGGGAGACCGCCGAAAAAGAAGGCCCGGTGTCGGCGATCACGTCCGCGTGATCGGTCGGGGCGCCGCCGCCAGAACAGGACGTCGAGCCGCCGCGCCGGCCTTCCGGGTGCTGATCCGGGCTTTCCCGGCGTTGGACCGCGATGTATGAGGGCGGAGACCGATCCCGGCCCGACCCGATGGGGGCGGCCGGCGATGTTCCCCTCGGGGCGCGACAATCCGACGGTTCGCCTGATCAGATGACCGCCAGACGTCTATCGCTCGAAGACTTCACCCACGTCGCGGACCCGCGGTTGCGTCGCCTCCTCGGCTACTGGCTGTCGTCGCGGGATGACGGCCCGATGCCCGCGGTCGACCGCATCGACCCGATGGACTTTCCCTTCGCCCTGTCGAACATCTGGTTGTGCGACGTGGTCGACGGCGACCCGCTCGGCCGCTGGCGCTACCGGGTCGTCGGCGACGAGGTACGCCTCGCCTATGGCTACAACATCGTCGGCCAGACTCTGGAGAGCATTGTCGATCCGTCGGCCGCGGCCCGCGTTACGCGGTACTTCTCGATCGCCACCGACTGGCCGGCGGTGGTCCATGTCGGCGGCCGTCTCTATGCCGAAGCAGAGTATCCGGCCAAGGGCGAGCGCATCATCCTTCCCTTCGCCGATCCGGCTACGGGCCGTGTCGGCCGGTTGCTGGGCGCGACGTTCCACTCCTGGATGGAGAAGGGGTTTCCGGTCGGACACGTTCCGCTCACCCAGACCCGGACCTATACGCCTGTCGACGGACGCGCCGCGACGGTGGAGGAAGCCGGATAGGGACGCTGCCCCTCCCGGTTGGCGGGCTTCCGTCGACGGGCTCAGGACGCGATCCGGGGATACGAGCGGAAGCCGGCATCCACCAGGGAGCCAATGTAGTCGCGGGCCGCCTCTGGATTGATCGCGGCGATGGATGGCCGCACCGCGAGGGACACCAAGCCGTGGACCGAGGCCCAGAGCAGCAGGAAAAACTCGCGATCCCGTGGCTCTTCCGGATCGCCGCCCCCTGCAAGGATCAGCATGCGCAGCAACTGTTCCTGGGTGTTCAGCGAACTCGTCGCCGGGGCGTCCACGTCGCGCTCGAAGAGCATCCACCAGCGCCGCGGCTCGGACAGGGCGAAATCCAGGTAGGCTCGGCCGATGGCGATCACCCGAGCTCGAGGCTCCGCCGCGGCCGTCTCGGCGGCGGACCGCAGGGCTACGGCCAAGCGCTCGGCGCAGCGGGCGTTGACCGCGCGGACGACGCCCTCGAGATCGCCGAATGCGTTGTAGAGGGTGCCGACCGATACCCCGAGGCGGCGGGCGAGGCCGCGGGCATTGAGCGCGTTGCTTCCCTGCTCGAGGACCAGATGCTCGGCCAGCACGGTCGCGCGCTCGCGCACGTCTGCAAGATTGAGCTCGCGCCGAGAGGATGATGTCGGTCGGGTGGTGGACGTGGTGTTGGGCATGCCCGAGATGTCGGGCATGCCTTGGATCGTGTCAACGGTCGTCGCATCCGGCCGCATGTCAGGTCGGTCGCTCCGGGTCCACGGCGATCCGGTAGATATCGTCCGAAAGATCGTAGCGCTGCATGAAGCGACCGATGGACCCGAATGTCGCGGTGCGGATCTCCGTGCCGTGATCGGTGGTCACCAGGGCACCGGACAGGGCGGGCGCCAGATAGCGCTTCAGGCCGCTGATTTCTACTGGTTGAGGCTCGAAATAGGCGGCGATGTTCGCCTTGATGCGACGAGGATCGTCGGTTCGGTACAGGCTGGCCATGAGGACGTCGAGCGTGTGCTCGGTACAATTCTGGTAGGCCCGAGAAGCGGGGTTCGCCAGCACTGCATAGCGCGGATTGTGCAGGGCGCCGTAGACGGGCCCACCGATGACTCCCAGCAGCTTCTCCTGCAGAGCGGGCTTTGGAATGATGATACCGGCATCGAGGCTATGGGCGCCGGCGAAGAAGTCGGTCGGACTGTCTTCGATCAGCCGGCTGCGCGTCCGGTCATCGTCGAATTGGTAGAGGTTATAGACCCGGTAGCCGGTCGTGCTGGTGCCGTCGGCATTCAGGATCCGGGAGTAGACCCAATACGCGACGTGGGTATAGGCGATGCCCTCGGGCAGGGTCGTCGGATCCCGGCCGACGCGGCCGACGATGGCGACATGGGCGCCTCGGGTGGCAAGATCCTGCTCCACACCCGTGGCGAAGGCGGTCACTTCCGCGATCGGGTGTTTCGGGTCGGTGGCCTCGCTGCTTCCGGCGCTCGCCAGACTGGGCATCGCGATCGCCAACAGCATCGCTATCCCCGGCAGAAACCGTTTCATGCGCGTTCTCCTCAACGGGTCATGGTCCTGGTGGCGGTGCTGGCCCGTACTTCAATCGAGGCGGGGCGCGGCGTCGGGGCGCACGGGTTCGACCGCCTTTGTCTTGGTGGTCGGCCCGTTGGAGAGGTCGATGCTCGACCTGATCAGGCCGCTGCCCGCCTGGGTGCTGGCATTGCCGACGGCATCGAACCCGGCACCTGCAGCCGACAGGGCCACCCCGGACACCGCTACGGGCACCGACATGACGACGCCGGCACCCGTCGCGATGGCGGCGGAGCCGTGGCTGACGGCCCGGGCGCTGTGGTCCGAGGCGGCGCCGGAGTGGCGGCCACTCTCGCCGGCCGCGGCGGGACCCGATGTCAGGGAGAAGAAGATGGCGGCAGTGGCGAGAAGGCTGGTGGCAAAGCGTTTCATGGTTGGGCTCCTTTTATGAACAATGTTCACAAAAGATGTGCTTCCGAGCGCTCAGCCGCAAGCAAAAAATGAACACCGTTCACATTATTCGACGGGATAATTCTAATGCATTGATTAATATGAATTATGCTTTCTTGCGGAAGGCTGGAACCACGCGGCTTGTGTCTGGGCGGCCGCGGCGCCGGCTGCCCGGAGCCGCGCAACACCGCTCGAAGTAGGCCTTCGGCGCGTTCGCCTCTACCGCCCGAATTTGCTAAAATATTCGTTCGCGGGTACAACCCGCGCACTTCCATCATACGAGGCCTGCGCCGTGAACGCCGTCGACCCGCCTGCGCGGCCCCGCCAGGGCGCGCGGGAGATCTTCAAGTACAAGAAGTACTGGGCGCACCGGTTCGGCGTGGCCCCCTTCCTACCCATGAGCCGGGCGGAGATGGACCTGCTCGGCTGGGACAGCTGCGACGTCATCCTGGTGACCGGCGACGCCTATGTGGACCATCCGAGCTTCGGCATGGCGGTGATCGGCCGCACGCTGGAGGCGCACGGCTTCCGCGTCGGCATCATCGCCCAGCCGGACTGGACCAGCGCCGAGGCGTTCAGGGAACTGGGCCGGCCGAACATCTATTTCGGGGTGACGGCGGGCAACATGGACAGCCTCGTCAACAACTACACCGCCGACAAGCGCATCCGCACCGACGACAACTACACGCCGGACGCGGCACCCGGAAAACGGCCGGACCGGGCCGTGCTGGTGTATTCCCAGCGCTGCCGCGAGGCGTTCCCAGACGCGCCGATCGTGCTCGGCGGCATCGAGGCGTCGCTGCGCCGGATCGCCCATTTCGACCACTGGAGCGACAAGGTTCGCCGGTCGGTCCTGATCGACAGCAAGGCCGACGTCCTGCTCTACGGCAATGCCGAACGGGCGATCATCGACGTCACCCACCGCATCGCCAAGGGCGACAGCCCCCGCGACCTGTTCGACATCCGCGGCCTCACCCTGGTCCGAAACGCCGCCGCTCCCGCCTACCGCGAGGTCGACATGACGTCGATCGACGACGCGCCGGAGCGCGCCGTCCGCGGCGACGAGGAGCAGGTGATCCGCCTGCCGTCCTACGAGACGGTGCGCGACGACAAGGAGGTCTACGCCCAGGCCTCGCGCATTCTGCATCTGGAGAGCAATCCGGGGAACGCGCGCCCGCTGGTCCAGCGCCACGGCGACCGCGACGTCTGGGTGACGCCGCCGCCGATCCCGCTGACCACCAAGGAAATGGACTGGGTCTTCGACCATCCCTACGCCCGCGCGCCGCACCCGTTCTACGGCGATGCGCGGATCCCGGCCTGGGAGATGATCCGCTTCTCGGTGAACATCATGCGCGGCTGCTTCGGCGGCTGCACCTTCTGCTCGATCACCGAGCATGAGGGCCGGATCATCCAGTCGCGCAGCCAGGAGTCGATCGTCCGCGAGATCGAGGACATGCGCGACAAGGTGCCGGGCTTCACCGGCCAGGTCTCCGATCTGGGCGGGCCGACGGCGAACATGTACCGTATGGCCTGCAAGGACCCGGAGATCGAGAAGTCCTGCCGCCGGCTGTCCTGCGTCTATCCGGGCATCTGCAAGAACCTGAACACCGACCACAAGCCGCTGATCGACCTGTACCGGGCGGCACGCGGCACCGACGGGGTGAAGAAGGTCTCGATCAGCTCCGGCCTGCGCTACGACCTCGCGGTGGAGAGCCCGGAGTATGTCGAGGAACTGGTGACCCACCACGTGGGCGGCTACCTGAAGATCGCGCCCGAGCATACCGAGGACGGCCCCCTCACCAAGATGATGAAGCCGGGCATCGGCTCCTACGACCGGTTCAAGGAGATGTTCGACGCCGCGGCGGCCAAGGCGGGCAAGAAGTACTTCCTGATCCCGTATTTCATCGCCGCCCATCCCGGCTGCACCGACGAGGACATGATGAACCTCGCGCTCTGGCTGAAGAAGAACGGCTACCGGGCGGACCAGGTGCAGACCTTCACGCCGACGCCGATGGCGATGGCCACGGCGATGTACTATTCCGGCCGCAACCCGCTGAAGCCGGTGCGCCGGACCGGGACCGATCGGGTGGAGACGGCAAAGGGTTTGCGCCAGCGCCGGCTGCACAAGGCGTTCCTGCGCTACCACGACCCGGAGAACTGGCCGCTCCTGCGCGAGGCGCTGACGGCGATGGGCCGCGAGGACCTGATCGGCAACGGCAAGCACCACCTGATCCCGCGCTGGCAGCCCGCCGGAACCGGGAAGGGCGGGAGCGAGGGACGGCGCCGCAGAGCGGGCGGGCCGACCAAGGGAGGCCCCGCCGGCTGGAAGCTGCCGCACCGTCCGGCGGAGATGGACCGCGAACCCGGGCGCAGGGGTGGGGGCAAGCGCAAGCCGCAGCAGTCGAGCAGACGCGGACGGGCCGCCCGGTAGAACGCTCCGGTGACGTGTCTTGGCGCGCCGGCCGCCGGGCGCCGCTGTCAGTCGTAGCCGTCAGTCGATCACGTCGCCGCAGGTCTCGAGCGCGCCGCCGACAACCCCACCGATGATCGGCACCGTGGAGATCACGGCGCCGCTGACCTTGCAGGGAGCCGCCGCCGCGGCGCAGCCGGAGAGCAGAGCGGCGACGAAGAGGGCGGCGAGAGGTCTTGCGATCGACGGCATAAGGGCTCTCCAGGGTATCGGGTCGTGTCGCGGCAGTGTGTGCCGAACCGCGGTCGGACGGAAGTCCATCGTCGATCCGAGGTCGGGTGGGCGGTTCAACCGTTGTCCCGCTTCACGATGCGTCCGTCGTCCAGGACAACGGTGTCCATCGGGACATCCCACGGCATCGGGAAGATCGTCGCGATGGCGCTGAACGCGAAGCCGACGCCGATGATCCGAGGGCGCGGCTCGATGCGGACCAGCGTCCGGTCGTAGTAGCCGCCGCCGTTGCCGAGCCGGTAACAGGCCGCGTCGACCCCGAGCAACGGAACGACGACCGTATCGGGACATCCGACCGGAGTGCCGTCGGGGACCGGTATATTCCAGACGCCCCGGGTCATGCGCGTGTCCGGCTGCCAGTGCCGGAAGGTCAGCGGCTGTCCCTTCTCCTCGACCACCGGAAGGAGAATGCGGGCACCGGCGGTGTGGGCGTCCCGCATCCAGGGGCGCAGGTCCGGCTCGCCGCGGATCGGCCAGTAGACGGCGACGGTTCGGCCGCCGGGATCGCCGGCCGCCCGGCGCAGACCGTCGGCGATGGCATCGGTGCGGGACCGGCGCTCGTCGACCGGAACCGCCTTGCGCAACACGTAGAGCCTCTGACGTTCGGCCCGACGGAACCGGGCGACGTCCCGGGCGGTCTCGCAGTCGACCGGATGGCCGTCGACCAGACGGTGGGCGAGGCAGGGATCCTCTCCGCCGGCGGTCGCCTCGGCCATCGTCAGCCTCCTGTTCTCCTCTGCCCGCCGCCCCGGTGGCGGCGGGGCCTTCTCCCGGCGGCTACAGGAACACGGTCGTGATCTCCGGCACCAGCAGGATCAGCGCCAGGATCATGAGCTGAATGCAGATGAACGGCAGGAATCCCCGGAAGATGTCGGTCAGCGAGATGTGCGGTGGCGCCACCGATTTCAGATAGAAGGCAGCCGGTCCGAAGGGAGGCGACAGGAAACTGACCTGCATGTTCACGCAGAACAGAATACCGAACCACACCTTCACCAGGGTCTGGCTGTCCAGTCCGCCGGTCAGGCCGAGCTCTTCCATCGGCATCTTCAGGACGATCGGCAGGAAGACGGGCATGACCAGCAGCACGATGCCGGTCCAGTCCATGAACGCACCGAGGAACAGGAAGATCACCATCATGACCAGCAGCACGCCCATGGTCGGCAGGTCGTAGCCGACGATCAGGTTGGCGACGTAGGTCGGCCCGCCGGCAATGGTGTAGGCCCCGGCCAGCGCGGTCGCGCCGAACGTCACCCAGATGATGGTGCCGGTCGACTTGAAGGTGCGCATCGAGGCTTCCTGCAGAAGCTGGAAGGAGAACTCGCCACGCAGAATGATGAGGACCAGGACGGCGATGGATCCCATGCCGGCCGCCTCGGTGATGCCGGTGATGCCGCCGTAGATCGAGCCGAGCACGACGACGACGATCATCAGCGGCGCGACCAGGCCCTTGCCCTTCTGCCAGGCGTCGACCGCCGCTTCGCGGCCGACCCACAACAGCAGGTAGCCGAGGCAGACGGCGGCGATCGCCGCGGCGACCGACAGCGACTGCGCGTCGACCAGCGAGGTCTCCTCCTCGATCGAGCCGAGCCCGTAGAGCACGCCGCCGCGCACCACCACCAGGGCGGCGGCGCCGCCGACCATCATGGCGATGAGGCTGAGCCCCATCATCGATTTCTCGCGCGTGGTCGGGTCGTCCGGCGCGGGCTCCGGCAGCGGAGCCTGCTCCGGATACATCCGGGTACGGACCAGGATGTAGACGATGTAACAGCCGGCCAGAATGAAGCCGGGCAGGAAGGCGGCCTGGAACAGGGCGTGGATCGAGGTCTCGGTGATGAGGCCGTAGAAGATCAGCACGATCGAAGGCGGAATCATGGTGCCGAGCGACCCGGACGCGCAGATCGTGCCGACCGCCAGGTTCTGGTCGTAGCCCAGACGCAGCATCTGCGGCAGGGCGATCAGACCGAGCAGCACCACCTCGCCGCCGATGATGCCGGACATCGCCGCCATGACGATCGCCATCAGCGCGGTCACCACGGCGATGCCGCCGCGGGTCCGCGAGAGCCAGATGTTGAGCGTCGAGTACATGTCCCGGGCGATGCCCGAGCGTTCCAGCAGCGTCGCCATGAAGATGAACAGCGGCACCGAGACCAGCACGTAGTTGGTCGTGATGCCGTAGAGCCGCTGGGCCAGGATGTTCAGCGGGCCGGTGCCGAACGTGGAGAACAGCAGGTCCGGGCCGAACTTGAGCACCATGACGACGACGGCGAGAAAGCCGGACGCGAAGCCGAGGGGCATGCCGATGGCGAGCAGCGCCAGCATGCCGAACAGCAGGATCAGCGAGATCGTCCCGATATCCATGGATTGATGTCCTCAGTCCGCTCGATGGGTCGGGTCGGGCCGGTCGAGATCCGGCAGGTCGACCTCGTCGGCCGGGTCGTGGGACACCGGTTCCCTGTTCCAGTCGAAGATCAGGTTCGAGACCGACTGCAGGGCCAGCAGCACGAGCGTGATCAGAATCAGCGGTTTGATGGTCGCCGGGATTGGCGGGTCGAAGGCCGTGCCGAAGGTCTCCCAGCGCAGGAACTTGGCCTTGGCCTCGCCGAAACCGCCCCAAACGACGGCGAAGGCGAAGATGCAGACGCAGATCACCGACAGGGAGTCGAACACCCGGCGCAGCCAGCGCGGCGCCATGTCGTAGAGGATGAAGATGCGGATGTGGCTGCGCTGCTGCAGGGCGTAGAGCCCGGCCGTCAGATAGATTCCGCCGCCCACCCAGAGCGACATCTCGTTCACCCACAGCGTCGGCGCCAGAAAGACGTACCGAACCACCACTTCGTAGAAGATGATCGCGACGATGAAGGCCGGTGCCCACATTGCGATCCGGCTGAACGTCCAGGTGAACCAGTCCAGCGGACCGGTCCGTTCATGCTCGACCATGGTCGACTCCTTGGATACTCCCGATGCCCGTCGGCGCGGGTGGCCGGACGGACCGGCGGGCGGACCCGGAACCGGGCCGCCCGCCGGGGCGTGTCGTCAGGCTGGGAGCCTTACTCCTGAACCAGACCCAGCTGGCGCAGATAGGTCAGGTGGCTCTCGACCAGGGCCTTGGCCTCCGGCGTCGTCGCGAAGTCGACCCACGCGGCCTGGGCGGCGTTGCGGAACTTCTGCAGGTCCTCGTCCGACCAGGCGTACAGGGTGACGCCCTTCGACTTCAGGTCGGCAGCCGCCTCGGCGTTCTTCTTCTCGAAGGTCAGGGCGGTGCGCAGGGCGAGCGCCTCCATGGCCACCGACATGATCCGGCGATGACGCTCCGGCATGCCGTCCCAGCGGGCCTTGTTGCAGGCGAGGTGGTCGGACGGCATGGAGTGGAAGCCGGGGTAGTTGGCGTGCTTCACGAGGTCATACAGGCCGAGCGACTGGTTGTTCGCCAGACCCGAGGCGTCGGCACCGTCGATGATGCCGGATTCCAGCGCGGTGAAGATCTCGGTGAAGTCCATCACGATCGGCTTGGCGCCGAGGTTCTCGAAGATCTTCGTCTCCATGCCCGGCGGCGAGCGGAACTTCCAGTCCTTGAAATCTTCCGCGTTGCGGATCGGCTTGGACGAGGCCAGGGACTCCTGCCCGTAGACCCACCAGCCGACCAGCTGCATGTCGAACTTGTTGTACAGCGCCTGGGCCGCGTCGAGGCCGCCGCCGTAGTACAGCCACGAGAGCTGCTGATACGGGGTCGAGTAGCCGCCCATGATGTCGCCGACGAACTGGAACGCCGGGTTCTTGCCGGTCTGATAGGCGCCGCCGGTCATGTCGCAGTCGAGAATGCCGGTCGCCGCGGCGTCGAAGGTCTCCACCGACTTCACGACGGAGGACGAGTAGAACATCTCGATCTGGATTTCGCCGTTCGACATGGTCTGCACGTCATCGACGTACTGGGCGGCGAGCTTGCCCGACACCGTTTCCGGCGCGTAGTGGGTCTGAATGCGCAGAGACGTGGTCTCCGCCATGGCAGCGGTGCTGAGGCCCGCCGCCAACAGCGCGGCCGATACGGCCGGCGCCAGCTTAGCAATCATCTTCATCAGTTCCTCCCAAGTCACGGCCGGATGTTCCGGCTTACGAGTTCGTTCTACGGTTGTGGTGCGTGCGGACCGCAGCGCGCCGCTGACGACTGTGACCGCAGACAATCAACCGACCAACCGAAGTAAGCCCGACTTTGTGGGCACCGCCTGGGAACGTCAAGCGATAGGCCGCTTATATGACTAATTTTCCATCCCACACGACGTGGCGCCCCGCGCGGTCCACCGTGCAGGGGCCGACCGATAAAGGTTTCGTCTGCTGGGCGCGCGTCGATTGGCGGTCGGACAGAGGGTGCGACGCTGGAAGGTCATATGTTCTGGTTTGTTGATAATAGAACATCGCGGATCGACATGACTAAAGCCGACGGCCGGTCTCCGTCCCGGCATTCGCCAGGTCCATCAGGTCGCGGGCAATGGCGGCGAAGACGCTCGGCCAGTCGCCAGGTGCTGGCTGTCGGTACAGGCGCGCCGTCGGATACCACGGGCTGTCGGCACGGCCGGTCATCCATCGCCAGTCGGCGTTGCGTGCCAGGGCGATCCAGACGGGGCGGCCCAGCGCACCCGCCAGATGCGCGGTCGACGTACAGGTCGTGATGATCAAGTCGAGCCGTTCCATGGCGATCGCGGTATCGACGAAGCTCCCTATCCGCCGGTTCAGCCGGATAACCGTCGGCGGTGCGGTGTCCGCCGCCGCCTCGGCCGCCCCTTTCTGCAGGCAATGGAACCGCACGCCCGGAATGGCGAGGACGTCATCCCAGTCGGCGATCCGGGTCGAGCGGTCCCGGTCGCCGGGGTAGTCCGGGTTGCCGGCGAAGACGAAGCCGACATTGAGGGTGCCGGGCGCGATCTCCGGGGTCTCGAATGCCGCCCCCGGCGGAACGGACAGATAGGGCGTGTCCGTCGACAGATCGGCCTCGCTGGCGACACCGAGAGCGTGGGGCAGGGACAGCAGGGGCATATGGAGGTCGATGGGCGGTCGCCGGGCGCCGAGGGCGATGACCCGGTCGATGCCGGGCAGTCTTTCGAGCAACGGAATCAGCTCGGGTCGACTTTCCAGGATCAGCCTGCCGTCTCGACCTTTGCGCCGGGCGGCGCGCGGCAGGAACCGGGCGAACTGCAGGGCGTCGCCGAAGCCCTGCTCGGCGGAGACGAACAGGGTCCGGCCGTCGAACGGGCCGCCGTCCCACTGCGGAACGGCGAAGCTGCGTCGTTTCGGGCTGTACCGGTCGCCGTGCCAGCGCGCCTCGAAGGCGGCGAAGCCGTCGCGCAGGCGCCCCGCCTTCAGGAGCGCCATGGACAGGTTCCAGCGCAGTGTGGCGTCGTTCGGCGCGATCGCCATGGCGCGGCGGTACAGGTGGGCGGCCACGTCCAGCCGGTCGCCGAGTCGCAGGAGGTTGGCGAGGTTGCGCAGCGCCGTCGGGTCGTTCGGGGCGAGGCAGAGGGCGCGGCGGAAGGCTCCCAGCGCCCGCGCGCCGTCGCCGAGTTCCCGCCATGCCGCGCCGAGGTTCGAGTACAGGGCCGATCGCGGTCCGAAATGGATGAGGCCTCGCCGAAAGGCAGCGGCGGCGGCTTCGAACCGGCCGGCTCGGAACAGCAGATTGGCGTAAAGGAGCTCGCTGTCCCTGTCGCCCGGATCGAGCGTCAGCGCGCGCCTGTAGACGAGCGCGGCATGGCCCGCATTCCCCGACCGTTCCAGCGTCAGGGCCAGAGCCTTTCGCGATCGACGCCCGTCGGGACCGGTCCGCCAGAGAGCGTCCGGCGCGCCCTGGCGGACGGCCGGGAGTCGATCCGTCATGGCTGCGTCGGCACAGGGCGTTCCGCCGTGGCGGTCGGAGTCAGCCGCATTTCGAGTAGCCGCAGGCGGTGCAGAGGTCGCACCCTTCCTGCTTGATGAGCGCGACCGAGCCGCAGCTCGGGCACTGGCCGGGAGCGCCGCCCAGGTTCACGACCGCCTTGACCGTGCCCGTTGTCGCGGCGGCCTTCCCCGGGCCGTCGGGTGCCTTGAGGAACCCGATCGCGACCATGTGCTCCTCGATCACGTCGCCGATCGCGGCGAGCAGGGACGGGACGTAGCGCCCCTTCACCCACTGGCCGCCGCGCGGATCGAAGACGGCCTTGAGCTCGTCGACCACGAAGCTGACATCGCCGCCGCGGCGGAACACCGCGCTGATCATCCGGGTCAGCGCGACCGTCCAGGCGAAATGCTCCATGTTCTTGGAGTTGATGAACACCTCGAACGGACGCAGGCGCCCGTCCTGCTCGATGTCGTTCACGGTGATGTAGATCGCGTGGTCGCTGTCGGCCCACTTGATCTTGTAGGTGGCGCCCGGCAGCGTCGCCGGCCGGTCCAGCGGTTGCATCAGGTGGACCACCTCGTGGTGGGGCTCGCCATCGCCGGTCGTGGCGGGCACCGCCTTCTCCGGCTCCTCGCGCTTGGTCGCGAGTACCGACCCGGTCACCTGGTTCGGCCGGTAGGTAGTGCAGCCTTTGCAGCCGAGCCGGTAGGCCTCGCGATAGACGTCCTTGAACGTCTCGAAGGCGATGTCCTCCGGCACGTTGATCGTCTTGGAGATCGAGCTGTCGACGTATTTCTGCACGGCCGCCTGCATGACCACGTGATCGCGCGGACTCAGGCTCTGGGCATCGACGAACGCGTCGGTCAGTTCCGCCGTCTCGCCCTTCAGCCGCCGGAAGAGACGGTAGGCGAAATCGCTCACCTCCTCGGTCTTCCTGGTGCCGTCCGGCATGAGAACCGTGCGGTCGTAGGTGAAGCTGAAGACCGGCTCGAGCCCGCTGGAGACGTTGTCGGCCAGGAGCGAGATGGTGCCCGTGGGCGCGATCGAGGTGACCAGGGCGTTGCGGATGCCGTGTTCGGCAATGCCCGCCTTCAGGTCGTCGTCCAACTCGGCGACGCTCTCGCCGGCGAGATAGGCCTCGCGGTCGAACAGCGGGAAGGCGCCCTTCTCTGCGGCGAGGTCGACCGACGCCCGGTAGGCGTGGCGGCGGATGGCGTCCATCCATTTCTCGACCGTGGCGACCGCCTCCGGCGATCCGTAGCGCAGACCGCACATGATGAGCGCGTCCGCAAGGCCGGTCACGCCAAGGCCGATCCGGCGCTTGGCCTGCGCCTCGCGGCGCTGCTCCTCCAGCGGGAAGCGCGAGACGTCGACGACGTTGTCCATCATCCGCACCGCGACCGGCACAGCCTCGGCCAGCGCTTCCTCGTCGAGGCAGGCGTCGGGTTCGAACGGATGGCGCACGAACGTGGCGAGGTTCATGGAGCCCAGCAGGCAGGCGCCGTAGGGAGGCAGCGGCTGCTCGCCGCACGGGTTGGTGGCCGCGATGGTCTCGCAGTAGGCCAGATTGTTCCGGCGGTTGATCCGGTCGATGAAGATCACGCCCGGTTCCGCCACGTCGTAGGTGGCGGTCATGATCCGGTCCCACAGGTCGCGGGCGCGCAGCGTGCGGTAGACGGTGCCGTCGAACACCAGGTCCCAGTCGCCGTCGGCCTCCACCGCCGCCATGAACGCGTCGGTCACCAGGACCGACAGGTTGAACATGCGCAGGCGGGCCGGGTCGCGTTTGACCTCGATGAAGCTCTCGATGTCCGGGTGGTCGCAGCGCAGGGTCGCCATCATCGCCCCGCGGCGCGAGCCGGCGCTCATGATGGTGCGGCACATGGCGTCCCAGACGTCCATGAAGGACAGCGGCCCGGAGGCGTCGGCCCCGACCCCCTCGACCGGCGCGCCCTTGGGGCGGATGGTCGAGAAATCATATCCGATGCCGCCGCCCTGCTGCATGGTGAGGGCGGCTTCCTTCAGCGCGTCGAAGATCCCGCCCATGCTGTCGGGGATCGTCCCCATGACGAAGCAGTTGAACAGTGTCACCGCCCGCCCGGTGCCGGCCCCGGCGACGATCCGTCCGGCCGGCAGGAACCGGAACCCCTCCAGCACCTCGCGGAACCGCGCCGTCCAGCGCGCCCGATCGCGGGGCTTTTCCGCCTCGGCCAGCGCGACGGCCACCCGGTTCCAGGTGTCGCCCATTGTCGTGTCGACAACGGTGTCGCCCGCCTTCAGGCGGTATTTCATGTCCCAGATCTGCGTGCTGATCGGCGCGAGATCGTTCATCGAATCCTACATGTAGTAGATGGTGGGGCTAAATAATAATGTATATCGGCATGCCGTACCGCACAAGAACGGCGGCGAACGGTCATTTATGGAAAATTTAATGATTATGCTGATGTTAACGATTTCCTCCTAGGGTTGTTGTCGGATGTCGCGGACCGGAACGGTCCGCCGACAGGTCCAGCCCAACCGACGGAGAACGACCCTGGAACTGTCGCCGGAAAATATGGTCGACACCGTGGCGACACAAAAGCCCCGACGGGCGCGGGTGTCGCGTCGGGCCATGGCGTTTGTCGCACTCCTGACAATGGCCGGCGTCATCGCTTCGATCTCCTGGGGGGCCCGCCTTGCCGCCACCGCGCGCGACGGCTGGTTCGAGCGTGGGCGTCAGGCGAGCGTCGAGCTGTCCTCGGCGGTCGACACTGCACTGCTTCAGATCGACGCCCAGATCCGCGCGCTCGCGGTCCTGTTCCACAGTTCCGCGCAGGTCGATGCCGACGAACTGGCGGAGGCCGAGAGTAGGCTGTCGGGGGACGGGCTCAACGTCGCCCTGTCGGGCCTCGCCTTCGCCGTGCGGCGCGATGGGCGGGACGTCTCAGAACTCGCCGTCGGGACTCTTGTCCGATCGGCGACTGCGGCGGATGCGGACGCGATCGCGCCGGGTGCCGCCCTTCATTTTCCGATTGCGCTGGCCGGTCGACGGGACTCCCCGTTCCGTCGCGGCATGGACCTGATGGGGCACGAGGCATTGCAGGCCATGGCGATGTCCGCCGTCAGCATGCCCGGCGCGGCGGTGATGAGCCCGGCCTTCGCGATGGACGGCGTCTGGTATGCCGGTTTCGCGGTCGCGGTCCCGAACGGTCCGGAAGACGGTCTGCTCTTCGGCGTGCTGCGCCTGGACGACCTGTTCGCCCGCACTGTCCGCTGGAAGCCGGACGGCATCGAGCTTCGTCTGATGCAGCGACCCAGCGCCTGGGCCGCCCGGTCGTCGCCTGTTCTTGTCCATGGCGTGGCGACTCCGCCGACGGACGCCGTCGCGACCTTCGATCACCGTTTCACCCATGGCGAGGCCCGCTGGCACCTGCAATGGAGCCTTCTGCCGACCTATCTCGGCGGTCCGGATCTGGTGCCGGCCAGGCTGGTGGGGGGTGGCGGCGCTGTTCTCAGCCTCATGGTGGGGCTGGCTCTCTGCCTGCTGATCCATCAGAACGCCCTGATCCGCCGCCGGGTCGACGACCGGACTGCTGAACTCAGCAAAGCCCTGGAGATGGCGGAGCAGGGCAGCAGGGCCAAAACCAATTTCCTGTCGGTGATCGGGCACGAGTTGCGCACGCCCCTGAACGCCGTCATCGGGTTCTCCGATCTGCTGGAGGCCATGCAGACTTCCCCGGAGGCGCGAAGCTATCTCGGATTCGTACAGGCCGGCGGGCGCCATCTCCTGCGTCTCGTCAGCGATCTTCTGGAGATCGCCCAGGCCGAGTCCGGCGAACTGGCGCTGAACGAGAGCACCGTGGCGCTGTCGGACCTGATCGGCGAGGCGGTGCGGGCGGCCGCACCGCTGGCGGTACACTCCGGGGTCGCGCTCGAAATCCGGCTCGATGACGACCTGCCGCCTGTGCGGGGCGATCCCGACCGGCTCCGGCTGATCCTGGACAACCTGCTGCTGAACGCGGTGCGCGCCGCGAGCGCGAACGGCCGTGTCACGGTCGGGGCGGTCGGATGCGGCGACGGAACCGGCCTGCAGGTCTCGGTATCGGACAGCGGACCGGGTATGACGGAGTCCCAGGTGACCGCGTCGCTGCGACTCTTCGAGCAGGTCGAGGATCCGATGAACCGGCGCAACGAGGGCCTCGGAATCGGATTGCCGCTCTGCCGCCATCTGATCCGGCTGCACGGGGGCGCCCTGTCGATCGACACCGGGCCGGGGCGTGGGACGATCGTGATGGTCACCCTGCCGAGGCACCGGGTTCTCCCCAGGCCGGCGGCGCTTGAGCCTCTCAGGATGCAAGTGCCATGAACCAGCCGGCGACGGTGACCCTCGCGCTGGCGAACAGGTACTTGGAGTATTCGTTCGCCAGCAGCGCCAGGGTTCCGGGGTAGCGATACCAGCCGTCGAGGCGGACATCCGGCGGTATCACCGGGTGAGGGAACACCTCGACGCCGGGCATCGCGTGCGCGAACTCCAGCCGCGCGCGCGGCATGTGGTAGTTCGACGTCACCAGAAGCAGGGAACGGCGGTTCCCCACGGTCATCCAGATCTGCGTTTCGCGGGCATTGCCGATTGTGTCGCTGGCGCCGTAGCCGAGCACCAGGCAGCATTCCACCAGGGCGTCGCTGAGCCGATCGGCACCGTCGGCGAGAAGGGTGCGGATGCCGTTGGCGTCGACCCGCTCGTCGACGCCGCTGACGAACAGCACCGGTGCCGCCCGCGCCTCCAGGAGGGCGACCCCCTCATCGAGCCGCCGGCTGCCGCCGGTCAGGACGACGACCGCATCCGCCTTTCCGGACACGGCCGCCGGGGTGCGGGGAAGCGTGTCGACGAACCGCACCAACCCGAAGCCCCACGTGCCCGCCCCCGCGGCGGCGACGAGAACAAGCAGCCAGAACAGGCCGCCGATCCTGCGCTCCGGCGAGCGCCGGAACCGGTAGCGGCGAGCCATCTCAGGCCACCCCGGCGAGAGCCGTCTGAACGGAGAGGCGGGCGGTGGCCATGGCCACCGCCGCGGTGACCGGCGGGAGCAGCACCAGGGCCAGCCACTCGGCCCACCCCAGCCCGACCAGCGACGCGAGGCCCGAGACGCCGATATCGACCGATCCGGAGGTCCACTGCGCCACCCCGACCTCGAGGCCGATGATGCTCACCGCCGCGAGGGTCGCGCCCGCAACGCCCCCGATCAGGGCCAGTCGGCCGGCATGCCACTGGAACTGGCGGGCGATGTAGCGGTCCGGCGCGCCGATCAGGTTGAGAATCTCGATCTCCTCGCGGTGCACGGACAACCCGGTGCGCACGGCGAAGATCACCGCCAGGACCACGGCGAACAGCACCACGGCGAGCACGCAGCCTGCGACGATCACCACCGAGTTGCCGAGCGCGCGGGCCTCGGCGAGCCAGCGCCCGTGGTCGTCCAGCGTGGCGCCGGGAGCGGCGTTGTCGATCCGGGTGCCGAGGCTGGCGAGGTCGACGGTCTGGCCGGTCTCCAGCCGCAGATCGACGAGAAGCGGCAGCGGCAGGGCGCCGATCAGGTCATCGCCGAGCCATGGCGCCAGCAGCGCGGCGGACCGCGCCGGTGGGACCGGATCGATCGAGGCGATCCCCGGCGTCACGCCGAGCAGGCGGATCACCGCGTCCAGGCGTTCCTGCTGGCTGATGCCGTCCACCGGCGGGATCTGAACGGTCGCGGCTCCGGACAGCCGGGCGTCCCAGTCGGTGACGAAACCGCGCGCCGCCATGGCGCCGACGGTCGCCAGGGCCGCCAGGTAGACCATGACCGCCAGAAGGCCGGGCAGAAAGCGGGTCGAGGAGTCCCGCCCGAGGGCGAGGTCGGAATGGCCGATCATCGGGGGGCGGTCCCGCGGGTCTGCCCGACCTCAGCACCGCCGTTCCCCGTGTCGCCACGGGGGCGGGGCGGCGGGCGGCGCGTCACGTTGGACGGCGCGCGCCACGTGATCCGGGCATCCTCGAGGTGCAGGCGCGGGTGATCGAAACGGTCGACCAGGCCCTCGTTGTGGGTGGCGATGACCACCGTTGTTCCCATCTTGTGCAGTTCTTCGAACAGGTAGAGCAGGCGGACGGCGATCCGGTCGTCGACATTGCCGGTCGGTTCGTCGGCGAGCAGCAGGGACGGCCGGCCGATGACCGCGCGGGCGATGGCGATGCGCTGCTGCTGACCGCCGGACAGTGTCGCCGGAAGCGCGTCGAGATGGCCGGACAGACCGACCCAGGCGAGGAGCTCGGGCACATGCTCGCGGATCAGCGCCTCGCGGGTACCGGCGATGCGCAGTGGCAGGGCGACATTGTCGATGGCCGACAGGTGCGGCAGCAGCCGGAAGTCCTGGAACACGACGCCGATCCGCCGGCGGAACTCGGGGCGCTCCCTGCGGGAGACCTTGGCAATGTCGCGGCCGAACATGCTGACCTGGCCGGAGACGGGGCGCGCCGCCAGATACATCAGCCGCAACAGCGTAGATTTGCCGGCCCCGCTGGCGCCGGTCAGGAAATGGAAGGAACCGGGCTCCAGGTGGAACGACACGTCGCGCAGGATGACGGGGCCACCGTCATAGCGCATGAAGACGTTCTCGAAGCGAACCACCACGTCCCTCGATCAACCGACAGTCTCGAAGCTGCGCGAGTGTGGCCCAAGGGCGTGACGAAAGAAAGGCGTCGCCAAGACGTTATCGGCCGGCGCCGCATGGGCGAAGCCGGCCGCCAACGGTTCCGGATCAGGCCCGCGCGGAGAGCCGCGCGCCGCCGGTCGGCGCACGACCGCCCCGCGTATCCTCGTCGAACAGCGAGGCGAGCTGCTCCATCATCGTGCCGCCGAGCTGCTCGGCGTCGACGATGGTGACGGCGCGGCGGTAGTAGCGGGTCACGTCGTGGCCGATGCCGATCGCCACCAGCTCCACCGGAGAGCGCGACTCGATGTACTTGATGACGTCGCGCAGGTGCTTCTCCAGGTAGTTGCCCGGATTGACGGAGAGCGTGCTGTCGTCGACCGGCGCGCCGTCGGAGATCACCATCAGGATGCGACGCTCCTCCGGTCGGCCGACGATGCGGTTGTGCGCCCACATCAGGGCCTCGCCGTCGATGTTCTCCTTGAGGATGCCCTCGCGCAGCATCAGGCCGAGCGACTTGCGCGCCCGACGCCAGGGCGCGTCGGCGGACTTATAGATGATGTGGCGCAGGTCGTTCAGCCGGCCCGGGTTCTGCGGCTTGCCCGAGGAGATCCAGCGCTCGCGCGCCGATCCGCCCTTCCAGGCGCGGGTGGTGAACCCGAGGATCTCGACCTTCACGCCGCAGCGTTCGAGCGTGCGGGCCAGGATGTCGGCGGCGATCGCGGCGATGGTGATCGGCCGGCCGCGCATGGAACCCGAATTGTCGATCAGCAGGGTCACCACGGTGTCGCGGAAATCCGTGTCCTTCTCGATCTTGTAGGACAGCGGGTACATCGGCGCCGTGACCACGCGGGACAGCCGGCCGGCGTCGAGCACGCCCTCGTCGAGATCGAACTCCCAGGACCGGTTCTGCTGGGCCATCAGCCGGCGCTGAAGGCGGTTGGCGAGCTTGCCGATGACGCCCTGCAGGTGGCTGAGCTGCTGGTCCAGAAGGGCCCGAAGCCGGTTCAGTTCGTCCGGATCGCACAGCGTGTCCGCCAGGACGATCTCGTCGTACTCGCTGGTATAGGCGCGATAGCCCTGCTCCTGCCAGTTGCGGCCGTCCATGTTCGGGTGCATGGGCGAGCCGGGGTTGGCCGGTTCCTCGTCGCCGGACCCGGGCTCCAGGTCCATCTCCTCGGCGTCCTCGCCCTCGGCGCTCTCGTCGCCGGCCTGCATATCGGAGGGGATGGTCTCGGATTCGGTGCCGTCCTCGGTGGTGCCGCGGGTGCCGCCGTCGCTGGTCTCGTCGACGTCGCCGCCCTCGTCCTCACCCTCGGCCTCGCTGGGGTCGTCGTCGGCCATGCCCTCGTCGCCGACATCCAGGTCGAGATCGGTGATGAGCTGCCGGGCGGCCTTGGCGAAGGCGCTCTGGTCGTTGATGTGCTTGACGAGCTCGGAGAGGTCGCCGCCGGCCTTCGACTGCACCCAGGGGCGCCACAAGTCCAGGACCCGCTGGGCACACTCGGGCGGCGCCTCGCCGGTCATCGACTCGCGCGCCATCAGCCGCATGACGTCGACCAGGGAGATGTCGTCCTTCTCCGCCCGCTCCAGCCCCTTGCGCTGGAAACTGTCGTCCAGCACGGCCGAGAGATTGGCGGCGACGCCGTCCATGACGTTCGCGCCGATGGCCTCGACCCGCGCCTGCTCGATCGCCTCGAAGATCTCGCGGGCGGCCTGGCCCTGCGGCGCCAGCCGGGCGTGGGTCTCGTCGTCGTGGTACTTGAGGCGCAACGCCATGGAGTCCGCCTCGCCACGCAACCGGGCGAGGGCGGCGGGATCCATGTCCTTGGGCGGCGACGGCAGTCGCGCGCGACTGCCCGCCGCGCTCGCATGCTCGGCACCGTAGGTGACCTCAAGCTCGGCTTCGCCGGAGATCGCCCGCAGGCAGGCTGCGGTCGACCGCTTGAAATCTTCGAACGCCGGATCGTCGGGCGCGCGGTTGCTCCTCATCGGGGTCCTCGTCGGCCGCGGTTACTCGGCGATCACTCGGCGGCCTTGATGCCGAGCTCGGTGATCTCGTCGCCGAAGCAGCGCTGGTAGTATTCGGCGACGATGGTCCGCTCGACCTCGTCGCACTTGTTCAGGAAGGTCAGCCGGAAGGCGAGGTTGACGTCGCCGCCGAAGATCTCGGTGTTCTCAGCCCAGGTGATCACCGTCCGCGGCGACATGACCGTGGAGATGTCGCCGGCGATGAAGCCGGCGCGGGTGAGATCGGCACAGGCGACCATCTTCGAGATCGTCTGCTTGCCGTCGTCGCTCGCGGCGTAAGATGGGCTCTTCGACAGGACGATTCCGACCTCGGCGTCGTGCGGCAGGTAATTCAGGGTCGTGACGATGTTCCAGCGGTCCATCTGACCCTGGTTGATCTGCTGGGTGCCGTGATACAGGCCGGTCGTGTCGCCGAGGCCGACGGTGTTGGCTGTGGAGAACAGGCGGAAGAACGGGTTCGGCGTGATCACCTTGTTGGTATCCAGCAGGGTGAGGCGGCCGTCGACTTCCAGCACCCGCTGAATGACGAACATCACATCGGCGCGGCCGGCGTCGTACTCGTCGAACACCAGCGCGACCGGGTTCTGCAGCGCCCACGGCAGAATGCCCTCGCGGAACTCCGTCACCTGCTTGCCGTCGCGCAGCACGATCGCGTCCTTGCCGATCAGGTCGATGCGGCTGACGTGGCTGTCCAGGTTGACGCGAATGCACGGCCAGTTCAGCCGGGCGGCCACCTGCTCGATATGGGTCGACTTTCCGGTGCCGTGATAGCCCTGGATCATCACGCGGCGGTTCTTGGCGAAACCGGCGAGGATCGCCAGCGTGGTGTCGTGATCGAACAGATACGCCTCGTCGACCGCCGGAACATACTCGCTCGGCTCACTGAAGGCCGGGAGTTCGAGGTCGATGTCGAGGTTGAACATCTCTTTGGCCGAGACCTTGATATCCGGGGTCTCGAGGTGATGGGCGGGCTTGCGCTCGATCACGGTGTCGTTCGCCATGGACGAGATCCTGTCTCTCGGGAGTGGGGAGCCGGTGCTCCGCAGAAGGGGTAGCGTAGCTCTAAGAAGCCTAACTTAGGAACCGACGCAATGTCGTATAGGCCTCGTTGATACTTTTCAACCGTTCCTCGGCGGCCTTGTCGCCGCCATTGGCGTCGGGGTGGTGTTTCTTGACCAGTTCCTTGTAGCGCGCCTTGAGGCGCTCGAGCGTGAAGGGCGGTTCGAGGCCGAGGATGGCGGCCGCCTTTCCCTCGGCTGTGTCGGCGGGCGTGCGCCGCCGGCCTTCGCCCGCCTCCTCGTCGTCGTTCATGAAGCCGAACGGGTCGTTGACGCGACGGCGCGCACCCTGCCCCGGCTTCATGGTGCCGAACGGCCAGGAGGGGCGGTTCCAGGTGGTCGAGCGCCGGATGTCGTCCTCGACCTCGTTGTCGCTCATGCCGTCGTAGTAGTTCCACGACCTGTTATAATCGCGCACGTGGTCGAGGCAGAACCAGTAATAGTCGTTCAGCCGGTCGCGGGCCTTGGGTGCCCGGTGGGTTCCTTCCGCCTGGCAACCCGGATGGTCGCAGACGCGGAAATCCGGTTTCCGCGGTGCAAAATCCTCCAGGAAGGAGTCTGGATTGGCCTTCGCCATCGGTGTGCCCATCTGTTCAAGGCGTGTAACAAGACCGGATCATCGACCCTAGCGCGCCCGAAAGGAAAGTCCATACATGACCATTGCCGAGACGTTGCGGATCAAGCTGGAGGCCGCATTCAATCCGACCGGGCTGGAGATCGTCGACGAGTCGCACCTTCACGCCGGGCATGCCGGCGCCCGACCGGAGGGTGAGACCCATTTCCGTGTGACGATCGTGTCGCCGGCCTTCGACGGCGTCGGCCGGGTCCAGCGGCACCGGCTGGTTCACGAGGTTCTGGCGGAGGAACTGCGGGAGCGGGTCCACGCGCTGGCACTGGTGTTGCGGACGCCGGGAGAGGTGTCGTGAACAACCTTAAATAGCTAACAAATCAGTTTAACGGTTATTGGTTGCGTCTACCTTGGAACCGTGCCATTTCTTAGCGAGGAGTGGAAACCGCGATGGATTTGCGCGCGGCACGAGCGTAGGTTCTGATTTGAACGCTGAAAACGATAAAAAATCGATCCTCGAAAGCCGGAATGTGACGGTTGGCAACAAGCGTACCAGCATGCGGCTTGAGCCTCAGATGTGGGAGTCGCTGGAGAAGATTGCCAGGACCGAAGGGGTGACGATAAACAATCTGTGCACGCAGATCGATCTGCGTCGCGGACGCGTCGGGCTCACCTCGGCGACCCGGGTCTTCATCATCTGCTACTATCGGCACCTGGTGCATCAGCACGAGAGCGAACGCGGTCTGCTGGGGCCGGGGATCGCGCCGCGCGCCATCGGTCTCAAGGGCGCATCGCTGGCGCGCTGGGTGCTCGACACCGTGGTGCCGAGCGCGGCCCTGGACGGAGAGGCGTATCCGGGAACCTGAACCGACCGCGCTCTAAGTCATCAATAATACAGCAAGGTCGCACGATCAGATGTGTCCATCTGATCGCGACGAGCGCTAATCCGCGTGCGCGGCGATCGCCGCCGCCAGGGTGTCCCGGGCCTCGCACCGGCTCGGACACAGGGTCCGCAGGCGGTCGAGGAGTTCCCGCGCCAGATCGGGCTCGCCGGTCTGCAGGTACAGTTCGCCGAGATACTCCATCGCCTGCAGATGCTCCGGATCCAGGCGCAGGGCATTGAAATAGTACTGCCGCGCGTCGGCGAGGTTGCCGAGCTTGCGCGTCACGAAGCCGAGATAGTTCCACGCGTCCGGGTTTTTCGGGTTGCGTTTCAGCGACGCCTGCAGAAGCGGCTCGGCCCGCGCGAACTCCTCCGCCCAGATCAGCGAGACCGCGCGCTCGTACTCCGCGTCCTCGACCGTGGCCGGCGTGTCGTCGGGCGCCGGCGCCATTCCCGAAGCGGGGACCGGCCCGACGGCGATCAGCGTCAGCACAAGAAGGGCGGCAGGCAGCGGTGCGGATGAGCGAGGCATCGTCAGTCCTCCTGAAGGTCGCGTGTCACCGGGGCAGGGCGCCTTCGATCAGGGCGATGGCCTGCGCGTCGGTCGGCGACACACGGGTCGGGATCGCGGCGACGAGCCTGCCGTCGGGACCGACCAGGTACTTGTGGAAGTTCCAGCGCGGCGCTTTGTCGGGGCCGCCGGTCTCGGCCGCCCAGCGGTAGAACGGATGCGCGTCCTTCCCGGACACGGTCTGCTTCTCGGTCATCGGGAAGTCGACCGCGAAATTGGTCTCGCAGAACGTCTTGATCTCGGCTTCGCTGCCCGGTTCCTGGCCGCCGAAATCGTTCGACGGCACCCCGAGCACCACCAGACCCCGCTCGCGGTAAGTCTCCCACACCTGCTGCAGCCCCGTGTACTGCGGCGTGTACCCGCAGCGCGACGCGGTGTTCACGACCAGCACCGCCTTGCCCGCGAAATCCGCCATGGGCAGCGGGGTGCCGTCGATCGAGGTGAAGCTGTAGGCGTGAGCCGGGCCGGAGGCGGTTGCGTTCGCGGTCATCGTGCTTCCCATCATCAGGCCGAGCGCGGCGAGCGCTCCCAGGATGCGGTCAAGCATAGCGCTGCTCCTTCCACGGGTCGCCCAGCATGTGATAGCCGCGCGATTCCCAGAATCCCTTGATGTCGCGGTCGACGAAGCGGATGGATCGGATCCACTTCGCGCTCTTCCAGAAATAGAGCGTCGGGACGACGAGGCGAGCGGGGCCGCCATGCTCGCGGGTCAGCGGCGCGCCGTTCCAGTGGGTGGCGATCAGGCTGTCATCCTCGTGCAGATAGTCGACCGGCAGGTTGGTGGTATAGCCGTCAAAGGACTTGATGAGCACGAACCGCGCCTCCTCGCGCGGCCTGACCTCGGCGATGAGATCCCGGGTGGCGACGCCGGCGAAGGTGTCGGCGAGCCGGGACCAGGACGTGACGCAGTGGATGTCGACGGTACGCGCGGTCCGCGGGATCAGCGACAGATCGCGGTAGTCGAATCGGGTCGGGACGTCGACCAGCCCCTCGACCGAGAGGGTCCAGTCCTTCGCCGCGATGTTGGGGTGAGTACCGAGATCCAGCACTGGCCAGTCCCGCGCGATATGCTGGCCGCGCGGCAGCCGCCCGCCCGCCGGATCTGGCGTACCGCCCGGCACCGTCGTACCGAAGGTCTTGCGTTCGCGGGCCCAGCGCTGCTTCTCGGCGACCAGCTTGGCGCGTTTGGCGGCGATGCGGGCGGTGTCGTCGTACATGGGCGACAATATGGGCGGGGGCCGGCAGCGGCGCCAAGCCCGCTAACCGAGACGTGATCTCAGGCTGATCGTCCCGTCACTCTTGCTTCGCCCCCCGCGCCTTCGGCCGGTTGTTCGCGCGCTCCCACGCATCGGCCGTCTCCAGTGCGGCCTTGAAGGCTTCGCCGTTCTTCAGCAGATCCGTCTTGAGGGCGGGATCCAGCGGCTTGGGGTCGTCATAGTCGTCGACCGGCATCTTGCCGTCGCGTACCTCGTCCAGCACCGCGTCGATCGCGGAAGCGGCGTGGTAGGGGGTCTGAAGCAGCGTGAGCTTGTTCATCTTCCGATGCCCTTCGGGCATGTGGCAGACGGTGCAATCGGCATCGCGGAAGTTCAGCGCCATCTTGCGGTAGATGTCGTCGATGGCGGCGACCTTGGGATTGTCGTGGCTGTACATCTCGGAGAACAGGGTGACTTCCGGCTGCGCCCTTCCGCTGTCGTCGCGCCACATCCAGGACCCCAGGAACGTCGGTTGCTCGATCCTGGTGTATGGACCGCGATTGTCGTCCGTGCCGATATTCGAGCGGTAGGCGAACACGACCCTGCCCTCGTCGGTCATGCGGAACCGCAACTCGTTGGCGTTCTGGTAGGCGTCCCATTTTTCCGGCGCATGCCAGAACGGGTAGGGATAGCGGCCCGGCGGCATCTGGTTGCGGAAATAGGCCTGCAGACCGATGGTCGTCAGCCCGTCGGGCGATTCCTGCACCCGATACTCGCCGGTGAACATGTAGAGCGACATGTACATGTCCTGGTACAGGTCGCCGCGGAACACCGACGACTTCTTGTCCTTCAGCCAGAACTTCTCGGGCTGCTGGCCGCCGAACAGGAGGTAGTCGTTACGCATCCGGGCCTCGGGTCCGGTGCCGATGGCGTCGCGGCAGGCCTGATGGGCCGCCACGTCCCCGGGCGAGGCCATCGGACAGGCCTCGGCGAGGGAGGCGGCCACCGCCGCGGCGAACTTCTCGAAATCGAAGCCCTCGTCGGCGTGGGAGTCGGATGCGGGCACAGCGATCAGAATGGCGACCAGGGCGGCCGTCGATGTCTGCCGCCATCGCCGCGGCAGCATGGAGCGCAGGACGCCGTCCTTGCGGATCGCCGTGTGGTAGACGATCGCGGCGGCGGCATGGGCCACGACGACGGCGAGCAGGACATAGACGACCACCTGTTTCCAGGCATAGATCTCCATGGCCAACTCGCGATCGTAGTACAGCACGCTTGGAAGTTCGGCGCCCGTGATGCCGAACGGGTGGAAGTCGACCGCCTTGGCGTCCAGGTACAGCCAGCCCATGACCGGTGCGACCAGCAGCAGTGCGTAGAGCGCGCCATGCGCCGCCTTGGCGGCGATCCGCAGGAGCAGGGGCTCGGGCGGCTCGTGTGCCGGGACCTTGGCCAGCGTCAGGCGCCAGAGCAGCCGGGCGATCACCAGAATGAAGACGAGGACGCCAAGCGACTTGTGCAGGTCGATCGACCCTTTGACCACGCCGGGAACCAGGGCAAGGCAGAACATGAGAAGAACGAGCGCCGCCATCACCCAGTGAAAGAGAATGGTGACCGGATCGTAGGCATCGGTCTTCGACCGTTCTGCACCACTGGTCATGTCTTCCTCCCGCACAACAGGCCTTGACCGAAAGGATGACACAATATTCGTTCGTTTTGCTCTCTATTCTTGGTGGTGCCGAAATGCTGTTTATTGATAAGTGGTTGCGGTCCGGTCTTCACGGCGATCCCGGCGACGGACGTGTGATGCGCCGCCCATTCAGCGCCGCCCGTTCAGTGCCGGGTGAACAGGATGTTGCCGGTGTATTGCGTACCGGTGGTCTTCTCCCGCACGGCCCGTTCCATGGCCGCGTCCTTGCGGAAGCCGGCGGCGACGAGGGTGTCGATCACCGGGCCCTGGAAATTGTTCTCCAGCATGAGCTCGATCATGATGCTCCGCAGCCGAGGATCGGCCAGCAGGCGTTTCGCCCCGGCGACAACGGCGTGCTCGATGCCGTCCACATCGACCTTCAGGTGGGTCGGACAGGGCAGCCCCTGCTCGTAGATCAGGTGGTCGAGGGGATAGGTTGACACGCCCTGCAGGCTCGTCGGCCCCGCGGCATGACAGGGTTTGCTGTCCACCACCTGGACCTGGTGACCGCTCTGTCCGGCCGGCCCCCAGCGGACCTCCATCGGCCCCAGACCGATCTTGTCGCTGATCCCGATGCAGAAGGCCTGGACCTTGTCCGTAAGGCGGTTCTCCCGCAGGTTGACCATGAGGGTTGCGTAATTGCTCGCCTCCGGTTCGAAGGCGATCACGCGGGCCGAGCGCGCCGCCGCCGCCCAGACCGAGTAGAGACCCATATTGGCGCCGACGTCGAACAGCACGTCGTCCGCGCGCAGCGTGTTGAGCCAGCTGATCGTTTCCGGCTCCTTCGTGAAGTACTCCAGCACGCGCCAGGCACAGAGCCGGGTGGAGTTGTCCATGGTGAGATCGAACGCCCCGAACTTCAGGGAGATCGTTGGGCGGTCGGCCTCGTAGCGTGCCGCACGATCCATCATCCTCTGGCGCTGTTCGTCAGAGACGTTGAGTTGCATCGCTCCCTCCCGCTGATGCGACGACGGACCCACCGCGCCAGGCGGAGGGTCCGTCGGAATGCCGTTCTTCGCCGTCGCGGTCCGGACCGATCGGCCGGTGCCGCCGCGGCGGGCTCAGTACATGTGCTGGCCGCCGTTGATGCTCAGCGTCGAGCCGGTGATGAAACCGCCCTCGTCGGCGGTCAGGAACACCACGCCGCGGGCGATCTCCGAGGCGTGACCGAGGCGGTTGACCGGGATGCGCGCCTTGATCTTCTCGAGTACGTCCGCCGGAACGGCGGCGACCATGTCGGTGTCGATGTAACCCGGCGCGATGGCGTTGACGGTGATGCCGGCCCGCGCGCCCTCCTGGGCCAGGGCCTTGGTGAAGCCGTGGATGCCGGACTTGGCGGCGGCGTAGTTCACCTGGCCGTACTGGCCGGCCTGGCCGTTGATGGAGCCGATGTTGACGATCCGGCCGAACTTGCGTTCGCGCATGCCCTCGATGACGTTGCGGCACATGTTGAAGCAGGAGCCGAGGTTGGTGTCGATCACCGCCTGCCAGGCGTCGTGGCTCATCTTGTGGATGGTGCCGTCACGGGTGATGCCGGCGTTGTTCACCAGGATGTCGACCGCGCCGACCTCCGCCTCGACCTGGGCGACGCCCGCCTTGCAGGCATCGAAGTCGGAGACGTCCCACTTGAACGCCGGGATACCGGTCCGCTCGGTGAACGCCTTCGCCCGCTCGTCGTTGCCGCCGTAATTCGCGGCGACCGTGCACCCGGCCTCCTTGAGGGCGACGCAGATCGCCTCGCCGATTCCGCGGGTACCGCCGGTCACCAATGCTACGCGTGCCATGTCTTTCCTCCCTGCCTGTTCACGTCCTCGCGGACTCGCCTTCGGACCACGTTGGACCGTGACCGCCGCTCCGCCGGCATCGACCGGAGGGCGGCGGCCCGCTAGGCCCAGATGATTGCACGTCTTTCGGTTTCAGTCGCCGTTTACGCTCAGCCGCGCTCGACGCACATGGCCACCCCCATGCCGCCGCCGATGCACAGCGTGGCGAGACCTTTCTTGGCGTCGCGGCGCTGCATCTCGAAGAGCAGGGTGGTCAGGATGCGCGCGCCCGACGCGCCGATCGGATGACCGATGGCGATGGCGCCGCCGTTGACGTTCACCTTCTCCGGGTCCCAACCCATCTCCTTGTTGACGGCGCAGGCCTGGGCGGCGAAGGCCTCGTTGGCCTCGATCAGGTCGAGGTCGTCGACCGACCAGCCGGCCTTCTCCAGCGCCTTGCGCGACGCCGGGATCGGGCCGGTGCCCATGATCGACGGATCGACGCCGGCGGTGGCGAAGGACACGATGCGGGCCAGCGGAGTCACGCCGCGCTTGGCCGCGTTGTCGGCCGACATCAGGACCAGCGCCGCCGCGCCGTCGTTGATCCCCGACGCGTTGCCGGCGGTCACGGTGCCGCCGTCGCGCTGGAACGCCGGGCGCAGCTTCGAGAGCACCTCGATCGTGGTGTCGGGCTTGGGGTACTCGTCGGTGTCGACCACGGTCTCGCCCTTGCGGGTCTTGATGGTGACCGCCGTCACCTCGTCCTTGAACCGACCGGCGGCAAGCGCCGCCCCCGCCTTCTGCTGGCTGGCGAGCGCGAAGGCGTCCTGGTCCTCGCGGGTGATCTGGTACTTCTCGGCCACGTTCTCGGCGGTGTTGCCCATGTGGTAGCCGTTGAAGGCGTCCCACAGGCCATCGCGGATCATGGTGTCGATGAGCTGGAAGTCGCCCATGCGCTGTCCGGATCGGATGTGCTGGGCGTGCGGCGACAGGCTCATGCTCTCCTGGCCGCCGGCGATCATCACGTCGGCGTCGCCGGTCAGGATGTTCTGGGCGGCGATGGCGACGGTGCGCAGGCCGGAGCCGCAGACCTGATTGATGCCGTAAGCGGTCTTTTCCACCGGGATGCCGGCGTTGACCGCGGCCTGACGGGCCGGGTTCTGGCCCTGGGCGGTGGCGAGCACCTGGCCGAGCACGACCTCGTCGACCTCGCCGGCCTCGGTCTTCGCGCGGGCGAGCGCCTCGCGGATGGCGACCTCGCCGAGGGTGTGGGCGGGCACGCTGCCCAGGCTTCCGTTGAAGGCGCCGACCGGCGTGCGGGCGGCGCTGGCGATCACGACCTCGGTCATCGGGTCTCTCCTCCTGGATGACGTTGTTGGCACGCTGCGCACCGGGTGCGGCAACGCGCGGAATTCCAAGGTTTCAGGTCCTTCCGGCCCTTGCGGTCAACATAGGACGCGCCGGGTGATGCCACAACCGCGGCGGGCGCGGGTTGATGTGGATCAAGGGGAGAAGGGGCCGGTCAGTTCCGTGCCGCCGGCGTCGCGGACGCTGACGCTACGCACCGCGCCCCGGCCACATCCGCCAGAGCAGTCCGTCGCGCCTGAAGACCTGGTGGCGAATGACGATGAAGAGGTGCCCCGCGATCGCCGCCGCCAGCGCGTAGCTCGAGACGATATGCACCCACTTCGCCACCAGGGCCAGCGTCTCCACCTTGCCGATCGGATTGGCCAGCGGCCACGTGCCGAACAGCAGCACCCCGTACCCTCCGGCCATGACATAGACGTAGCCGCTGACCGGCATGACGAACATGGCGGTGTAGAGCAGCCGCTCGTTGCCGTGGGTGAAGCGCCGCTCCCCGTCGGACAGGGTGGGCGCCCACGCGGGCAGGTCGCCGATGCTCCGGTTGACGAGCCTGAGGATCGCGATGGCCAGGGTGACCAGACCGAGCGACTTGTGCCAGTCGTAGTAGTCGGACTGCGACAGCCCGAGCACCACGTCGCCCCATTCGATCCGCGTCATGATGTTGCCGCCGGCATACTGCAGGGCGAACAGGATCACGATCAGCCAGTGTGCCAGCTTGGTCAGCGCGCCATACCGCGCTTGAGAGTTCGTCAGCTGCATCCGCCGGCTCCCGTCCGTTGCCCGTGACGGCATCTTAGGCGAGGAGCGCCGGCCTGTATCGCCGTCCAGTCAAGGTCGGGAACTGTCATCGTCTTCCGTCCCGTTGGAGGCGCGGCTGGCAAGGTCCGCCCTGCCGCTTCGTGCCAAATCCGTCGTCATTCTACCTAGAATAGAGTATATTCCAGGAAAATAACCGCGTCGGGCGGGCCGCGCGGAGTGCGGGTGAGGGGCGGGCGAAGATGTTTGGTGTTCTGAGGCGCATCCTGAAGAAGATCGGCAATATGCGGCCGAGCGGCCTGGTGATCGCGGTCGTGGCGATCGGCCTTTTCGTCGCGGCATCGGTCGTCAACTTCCTGCTGGAGGTGGTGGCCGACAACTACCGCGGCCCCGACCGGCACGGTGACGTGGTCGCGAGTGCGCCGGATTTCTCGGATGGGCTGACGGCGCTGCCGGAATACCTCGATCAGGGCTGGGACGCCCGCGACAGCCAGTGGTTCTACAACACGACCCAGGGCTCGAACCTGCTGCCCTACGCGTTTCTGCTGGCGCTCGAGCGCTCGGCGAAGGATCGCGATGCGTCGACCTGCGAGCGCGGCGGAGAGAGGGCGGCATGGTTTCTGTGTGACGCCCATGTGGACGCGTACCGGTACCTGCCGCAGGCGGCGAGCGACTGGAACCCGGACGCGCTGCCCGTCGGCTTCGTCAGGGACACCTACCAGGGGGCCGAGTATGTCGGCTACACCTGCGCCGCCTGCCATACCGGTCAGCTCCACTACAAGGGCCGGGCCCTGCGCATCGACGGTGGTCCGGCGATGGCCGATATCGACGGCTTCCTGCGCGCGATGGCGGCCGCCCTGGCGGAGACCGTTCCGCCTGCCGACGGCGCCAGCGATCGGTTCGAGCGATTCGCCCGGCGGGTGATGGACCGGGACGCCGGCTTCGAGACGCCCGGCCAGGTGGAGGCCGCGCTGCGGGACTGGGCCGATGCCCGGGCTCTCTACAACGCGGTCAACTACAGTCTCGAGGATCGCGGCGACGGCGAGGCACGGGCGCTCAAATACGGGTTCGCCCGCCTCGACGCGTTCGGCCGGATCTACAACCGGATCCTCCAGCACGTCGTGAACAAGGAGCAGTTGGGGCGGCGCCTGGCCGACGCGACCAGGAACGGCGCGCCGCTGATGAGCGAGGACCAGGTCGATACGGTCCTGGCGTTCATCCCGGACGACAACCTGATCCTGAGCCGGGAACAGTTCATCCGGGTCAGACGCAATCTCGCCCGCACCGGAGACGGCTATCCCGGCCTGTCGCCGCAGGATCTCGTGACGGTGCAAGCGCAGCTGTTCAACTCGCCGAACGCGCCGGTGAGCTATCCGTTCCTTTGGGACACGCCGCACTCGGACTACGTTCAGTGGAACGGTCTCGGCGGCAACGCCACGCTCGGCCCCCTCGGCCGCAACACCGGCGAGGTGCTGGGCGTCTTCGCGACCATCGACTGGCGCGAGGACACCAGCCTGCTCACCCGCATTCTGAACTTCAGCCTGTCCGCCAAACTCAGCGGCCAGGAGACGAAGGCCCGCTTCGTGAGCTTCGACAGCTCCGTGGACAAGCGGAACCTGCAGCGCATCGAGGCCCGGCTGGCGACCCTCAAATCACCCCGCTGGCCGTTCTGCCGAGACCTGGACGCGCCGCCCGGGGCCGCGGCCTACTACCTGCCGGAAGGACCGGCGGACACGCCCGTGGACCGGCGTGCGTGCAACGACGGAGACGGTCGCCTGGACCCCGACCTCGTGCGCCAGGGCCGCGACCTCTACGTCACCCATTGCCAGGGCTGTCACGTGGTGTTCGAGCGCGGGGCCTGGGACCGGGTCATGGTCAGCCAGATGCTCGGCATCGACAGCCCGGAGACGACCGACCCGGCGACCGCCGAGAACAGCGTGCGTTACCGCGGACCGTCCGGAAACTTCGCCAACACCTATCAGTCGACGGTGGCCGGTACCGTGATCGTCGCCGATCAGGCGCCGGTGGTGCAGAGCCTCAGCGCCGCCGTGAAAGGGGTGATCGCCACCGGCGACCCCGATCGGGGGTGGTTCGAGGGCGCGATCGACTGGGCGACGACCCTGTACCTGGCGCTGCGGGAGAATCCGGTGAAGGAGAGCGTGAAGGCGGGCAGCTACAGCCCGGATTCCACCTCGGTCCCCTATGCCAGCCTGCTGGCCTATCGCGGTCGCTCGCTGAACGGCGTCTGGGCGACCGGCCCATTCCTGCACAACGGATCGGTGCCGACCCTGTACGACCTCCTGCTGCCGGTGACGGCGAGGCCGATCCCGGACGATCCCGACGGCCGGGTCTGCAGCAAGACCCGGCCGGACCGGTTCCTGGTCGGCTCGCGGGAGTTCGACCCGGCAAAAGTCGGTTTCCGATCCGAAGGGTACGACGCAGGGTTCGTGTTCCGGGTCGACCGGCGCGGCAACCGGAACATGGGGCACGAGTACGGCGCCTGCGGCATGAGCGACGCCGAACGCTGGGCGTTGATCGAGTACCTGAAGTCGCTCTGATGGCGGGGCGGCGACCCGTTGGCGCGGGTGGATCGCCCCACACTCAGGCCCCAACGTGAGGCCGCAGCCTCAGGTTGGGGTCATCTCAACCGCACGAAACCGTCTCGACTCCAGACCTCGCTGCCGACCTGGTGGTGGCCGACGAACAGGCCTTCGGGGTCGTAGCGGTTCTTGATCGCAAGCAGACGCGGATAGTGCGGACCCCAGGCCGCGTCCTGCCAGTTCTCCTCGTGGAAGTTCATTTCCGCGGAGTAGGAGCCGGTGTCGGGTTCGATCGCCCGGAACCGCTCGTAGACACCCTTGATGCGCGCGGCCTTGTCGCGCAGAGCGGCCTCGTCCGGTTCGAGTCCGTCGATCCCATCATAGGCGTTCTGCTGGGCGCCTGCCACGAGCAGCAGCGCGAAGGCGTCGATGACCGAGGGGTGGACCGGGGTGTCGCGGGCGTCCGCCAGCCGCGCCTCGTCGGCGCCGGCCAGGCCCTTCTGGAAATGGAAGGCGAAGCGAACCTGTCGGGCGGCATCGATGATCGTATCGGCCAGCGCAGGAATGCGGGTCGCATCGAGCAGGCCCTGGCCGAGCCAGGCGGATTCGTACCCCGCCCAGAAGACGCTGGTCTCGCCGTTGTCGCCGTTCCAGAAGAAGCGCTGGCCCGCTCTGCTGGAGGCTTCGTCCAGCACGACGGTCTCCGGGAATTCCCGGGTCCGGTAATCCAGGTCCCACCATTTTCGGGCAGGCGTGTCGTAGATCACCGGTTCCTCGGTGAAGGTGTAGGCTTCGCCGTCGACCAGATCGAGGACCGGCGCCCAGATCCGCCGCATCTCCTCCGGGGTGACGTCGATGCTGGTCATCTTGACGAACATCCGGTTGTCCGGTGCGAAATGCACCTGCTCGCCCCAGGCTGGACTGATCAGGTTGTCCCGTGCCAGACCGAGAAAGGTTTCGACCAGGGTGCGGAAAGCCTTCTCGTCCCGTGCCTGGATACCGCATCCGATGAAGCCGAAGCGCTCGGGCAACTCGCGGGTGGCAAGGGTCAGGCGGGTGGTGATGCCCCAGCCGGCCCCACCGCCTTTCAGCGCCCAGAACAGGTCGCTGTTCTGGAACTCGTTGACGACCAGGATGCGCCCGTCCGCGACGACGATCTCGGCCTCCAGAAGATTGGCGGCGGTCATGCCGCCGTATTTCGAGAAATGGCCGAAACCGCCGCTCTGCATGTGGCCGCCGACGCCGACGGAGGTGCAGCCGCCACCCTGTACGTAGCGCCCGTGCCTGACGACAACCTCGCCATAGAGGTCGATGAATTTCTCGCCCGACGCGACCGATACCGCGGGCTGGCCGGCCCCGGTGCCGCCTTGCGGCACGAAGGCGTCGTGCAGGTCGATCCCCCTGAGGTCCCGGGTCCAGACAAGCAGGCTGTCGGCCGCGTTGGACTGACCGTAGTAGGAGTGGCCACCGCCCTTGATGACCAGGCGCAGGTTGTGCTCGCGGGCGAATGTCACCAGTTCGGACACGTCGCTCGCCGTCTTCGGGATGCCGACCATGGCGCTCTGTGCGCTCTTCCACCCGTCAAGCCAGCCGAGCGACTGTGTGGATCCGGAGAAATCCTGGAGAAAGAACGGGTTTACGAGCTTCTTGAGCCCGGCTTCCGTCAGCTTTCCGCCGTCGCGTTCGCGAACCTCCTCCAGGGCGGAACGGGAGGTCTCCAGAACGCCCTCCAGTCGCGCGCCAAGGGCTCGCCACTCGCTCGAGGTCGGCCAGTTGGCGTCGCTCGGCCGCGTGCGCTGCTGGCCGGCGACACCCGCGAGGGCTGGAAGACCGGGCAGCAGGGTCGCGAGACCCGTGGATGCGAGAAGCTGAAGGCAGGCTCTGCGAAGCATCGGCACCTCCGAGGTGTTGGATGTAGTCAGGCAGGTGGCGGTCGGATAGCGGTAGTGCCTCGAAACCGGCGCCGAGGCGGGGGCGCCGCCGTCTCAGTACGTGTAGTCGTCCGCCGCCAGCAGGGGATACTGCCCCCAGACCTGCGTCGGCTCCACAGGGTCGGTGCGCGTCACGTAGCGACCGTCCAACTCGTCGAAGGAGTTCACCCCGAGCAGGCCGAGATCGATGCGGACCTCCTCCTCAAGCAGTTCCAGGACCCGGATCACGCCGGCCGCACCGCCGGCGGCGAGGCCGCAGCACAGCATCCGGCCGATGCCGACCGCGTCGGCGCCGAGCGCCCGGGCCTTGACGATGTCGGACCCGCGGGTGACGCCGCCGTCGACCGCAACGGAGGCGCGGCCGTCGACCGCGTCGACCACCTCCGGCAGCACGTCGAGCGCGCCGAGCCCATGGTCGAGCTGGCGTCCGCCGTGGTTGGAGACGTAGATCATCTCCGCCCCGTGCTCGACCGCCATGCGGGCGTCCTCGGCGGTGGCGATGCCCTTGAGGATCAGCGGGATGTCGTAGGTCTTCTTGAAGCGCTCGACATCCTTCCAGTTCAGGGCCTTCTGGTACTCCATGCCGGGGACCTGGCGCCACGGCTTGACGAACCGGTTGGCCATGTCGCGCTCGCGCCGGCTGTACCAGGCGCTGTCGACGGTGAGCGCGAAGGCGTCGTAGCCGTGGTCGACCGCCCGGGCGACGATGTCATCGAGCCAGGCGTCGTCGCCGCGCTTGTACAGGCAGAACACCTTGGTGCCGCCTTCGATCCTGGCCACGTCCTCCAGCGGCACCGTGCCGACGGAGGAGAGGAACAGCGGCACGCCGTAGCGCGATGCCGCCCCCATCGCCTGGACCGGCCCGTTCGGGGCGAAGCTCTCGAGGCTGCCGATCGGGCAGAGCAGGACCGGCAGCGAGACCTTGTGCCCGAGGAAGGCGCCCGACGTGTCGATCTCACGCATGTCCCGCAGGACGCGCGGGCGGAACGCCACCTTGTCGAAAGCCAGCCGGTTGCGCTTGACCGTGGTCTCGCTCTCGGTGCCGCCACGCAGGTAGTCCCAGGTGTTGCGATCCAGGTTCACCCGAGCGCGCTTGACGATCTCGTGCAGCACGTGGAACTCGTCGCGGACCCGATCCAGGTCGGCCGCCAGGTCATCTTGCGCGATGGCGTCGTTCATTCGTTGATTCCTCCGGTGTTCATTCGCAGCCCATCCTAGCTGGGCCGGGTTTCTTCGATCCAGGTGTGCAATGCGTTCCAGGCCCGCGACCGGGCGCCGGCGCTGACCACCATGCCGATATGTCCGAGCGCGATGTCCGCGCGGGTCGCGTTGGGCAGTCGATCGGCGAGCGCACGCGCCGATGCGGGCGGGACGATGCGGTCGCGCGCCGGGATCATGGCGAGCGCCGGCACCGTCACCTGTTCCGGGATGACCGTCCGCCCGGCGATCCGCCAGTCCCCGGTCGCCGGCGTATTGCGGCCGTACCAGTCGAACAGCGCCTCTCGGGCCACAGGGGCGGCGAGGGGCACGCCGTCGTTCAGCCAGTCCTCCAGCGCGACGAACTCGGCTGCCGCGGCGGAGTCGGAAGGGGTCTGTCCGAAGCGCAGGAACTTGTTGATGACCAGCAGCGGATCGAGGGCGAAGAACAGCGCCTGGATCCAGTCGGTCGGCAGCCATCCCAGTGTCTCGATCGTGCCGGCGAGCCAGGGCTCGGCCATCGGCAGGGAGGCGGCGACGGGTGGCGCGTCGGCCGCGAAATCGAACGGCGTCGCCAGCAGCATCAGACCGGCGACGTCGCGCGGGCGGCGCTGCGCCAGGGCCAGCGTCAACAGCCCGCCCATGCAGTAGCCCATCAGCATCGGTCGCGCGCCGGAGATCGTCAGCACCGCCTCCAGCGCTGCCTCCAATCGCCCGGCGACATAGTCGGTCAGGGAGAACCGGCGCTCGACCTCGCCGGGGAAGCCCCATTCGATCAGGAAGGGCCGGTAGCCGCGCCGTGCCAGGTCGCGAAGCAGGGAGCGTTCCTCGGTGAGGTCGAGGACGTAGCCGCGGTTGACCAGGGACGGGACGACCAGCACCGGTGGCCCGTCGCGTGCCGCTTCCGCCAGGACGCCGTAGTCCAGCATCAGCGTCGACCCATCCTTCCAGCAGACCGTCGGTTCCGGAACGCGGCGGCGGTACGGGTGATGGCGGTAACGCTCGACCCCGGTCAGGAACAGGTCGAGGCGGCGGCGCACCTCGGCGTCGACAGCGGACTCGAAACCGCCCGACGGCGGGCTGGTCCCGTCAGCGCCGGCGGCCGCCGCCCGTGCCGCCTCCAGGGCGTCGAGCTGGGCTTTCAGGGTCGCCGCCGTCTCGCTCAAGCCGGGCTTCCAGTCGAGCGATCCGTTCCTCCAGGCGACGGAGCTCGCGTAGGACGACAGCCAGGTCGTCGCCGCCGCGCCCAGATACAGGGGCAGCGGGCGCGGCCCCGGCCGTGGGGCGCCCGGCGGTGGCCTGGGGCCCGGTGTCTCCTGCGTCTGCGTATCCCGTGTCATGGCCGGCACTATAGGACGGTGTCGGTGTCGGTGCGTAGCCCGGCTGCAGGCCGTCGGCCCTGGGGCGTCCCGCCGGCGGCGCGAACCCCTGACCGGTCCACAGCGCCGTCCAGCGGCGCACGGCGTCGGCCACCTCCGGATCGGTGGCCATGGCCTGCACCTGGGACTGCCACAGGTCCATGAACCGGCGCGCCAAATCGCCCGCATCGGGCGGGGGCGTATCGGCGGGGCCGGTGGGGCCGTTCTTGTCGCTGGGTCCGGTCATGGCGGCGGAGTATCTCACGGTGATCGGGGTCGGCCAAGCGTCGCCCCGGGGTAGAATCCGGACCGTCGTTGCCGCGTCGCCACAAGTAGCAAGCGCGGGAAATATCACGGATTCCGGACATCGTCGTTGCAAAGCACAAACGACCGGAGCACTCTCTGAAGAATAGGCTGACACAGATTTGGGTGGGACCGTAGGCGATGGCGGAGACTTCCAAGACAAGTGTGCCCAAGAATCCGGCCCGTGCGACGGGTCGAAAGCCCGCGGCCAAGACGACGGCGCGGCGGGGTGAGACGGAAGACGGTGGCAACGACGCCATCACGATCAAGAAATACGCAAACCGCCGGCTCTACAACACGGCGACGAGCAGCTACGTCACCCTCGACCACCTGTGTCAGATGGTGAAGGATGGCGTAGAGTTCGTGGTCTACGACGCCAAGACTGGCGAGGACATCACCCGCGCGGTGCTGACCCAGATCATCGTCGAGGAGGAGGCGAAGGGGCAGAATCTGCTGCCGATCGGTTTCCTGCGCCAGCTCATCAGCTTCTACGGCGACAACCTGCAGATGGTGGTGCCGGGCTATCTCGAGTCCTCCATGTCCGCCTTCGCCCAGAACCAGGAGCGGATGCGCAGCTACATGCAGGAGGCGTTCGGCGGCATGTATCCGTTCGGCTCGATCGAGGACATGACGAAGCGCAACCTGGCGATGCTGGAGCAGGCGATGACCATGTTCGCGCCCCAGTCCCAGGCCGGGTCCGCCCAGGCCGGGTCCGCCCAGGCCGGGCCCTCCCAGGCCGGACCCGCACGCGAGGAAGCGCAAGCTAAGCCCGCGGCCGACACCGCCGGGGCATCGGCCGAGGACACGGCCGCGGCCGTGCGGCAGCTGCAGAACCAGCTCGAGACGCTCCAGCGCCAGTTGCTCGAGCTGGGCACCGGCTCTCTCTCCGGGCGGGATACGAAGGGGTCCTGAGACCTCGAGCGCGTTTCGCGCCGCGATCGACGGCCGAAAATAGACACTTCCTGACAATCCTGCGGTAGAGTCCGCCGTCGACCACTGCAGGAAGGTCGAGTCCGATGGTCTCGTCCGTCGACGGTCCCGGCCCCCCGCCGGGGGGCTTCCTTCCCGTGCCGACGGACGGACGGTCCGCCGTTGCCCCCGGTCGTACCCTCGATAGCGGCGCCCGCGGCGCCGAGGCCGGGCGTGCTCGTGCGGCGGGGAGCGATGCCGTCGCCACGCCGATCGCCGACACCGCCGAGAGGGGCGTCGGCGGGCGTGCCAACCCGTTTCTCGACCGTTCCGAGGCGTTCCGTCGCCCGCTTCTCGCGTCGCGCCCGGCGGCGTCCTTCCTCGCCCAGGCGATCGGTCAGGACGGAGGCGGCGAAGGCGGCCGGGAGCGGGCGGATCTCCGTTCCGCCGCCAACCGGTACCGCACCGTACAGGAGACGGTGGATCGCGACCTCGCGCGCCGCACCGGGCTGCCGGGCATCGACGTGGTGGCGTAACCCGTCAGCCGCCTCAACGCTGGTCGAGACAACCTGTCGCGCCTCCACATTCCGGCGGCTCCGTGTCACTCGAGTGCTGTCGCCGGGCGGAACGCGTCGGCGATGCGATACGGCCGGACGACCAGATCGCCACTCGGACCGACCAGGGCGGTCTTGAACGCGTCGTCGGGCGTTTCGGCTAAGGCACTCGGCTTCTCCGCCAGATGCTCCCGGTGGTCCGTGAAGAGCGTCTTCAACCCGGCGCGGCTTCCGGCGATCCGCTCGTGCGGGTTGACCACGAAGTCGAAGGGGTTGGGACGTTCCTTGCCGGGCTCTCCGATTTCGTCCTGATGCTGGTAGTTGTCCGCCTCTATCATGGCGGTCCGGATCTGGAAATGCGTCGGCAGGGCGTCCACCAACGCGTGGCGGGCAAGGGTCATGGTGCCGCCGGATTTGCCGCCGTCGTCGACGAGGAGAATGCGGGTACCGCTCGGCCCCTGGAGGCCGCGCTGAAGCTGCTCGGACATCGTCTCCCGGATCGGCGCGCGCAGAACACTGGGGTCGTCGGCGCCTTCGACGATGGCCTTGGCGGCTGACTTGACGGCCTGCGGGCGGAGATAGTTGACCTCCGGGGTATGGCCTGTGAGGGCGCCCAGTGCGCCTGCCACGCGGTTGGCCGCGTGGGCGCCGCCCGTGGGCAGTCCGATGACGAGGTTCGGCATGAATCCAGCATCCCGCAGGCTTACCGCGAGCGCGGCGGCGCGCGAGTCGTAGCCGACTGTCACTTCCCGCCGTTTCGGAAACGCGCCGGACACCCGTTCGAGGTCGGCGGTGTCGATCCTGGCGAGAATGTCCAGCGCTTCGCCATAGCTCTGCTTGGCGCCTGGCTCGTCGCGACCAAGCGACGCCTGGTAGAAAGCGCGGTTGGCGAGCGCGGAGGCACGGCCGACCATCGCCAACTGGTCTCCGCGTTGCTTCAGTGCTTCCGGGCCGACGTCGCCCTGTCGCGTGCGGAGCACGGCATCGCTCATCCATTGCGACAGGTAGTCTAGATCCTGACGGGTTGAGGGGAGGGTGCGCAGGTCGCGATTCTTAACGGCCGTCTTCAGATTGGCGAGGAGTGTGCCCTTCAGCACCTCCGGATTGGCCGTTACCGGCACCGGAGGCTCTCCGTAGTGCCCGGCCAGGGCGTCCGCGTCGCTCTGTCCGCCCAGGCCCCGCCAAAAAGGCTGCGCCGGCGTTGCCGGACCAAGGCGCCAGGGGGCCGCGTGCGGCGGCGCCAGGGGGTGGTTCGCGGATCGGGCCGTCCGCAAGTCAGACATCGGCCGGGCGGTCGGAGGGGGCGCCGGCGCGGCGACGGGAACACGCAGAACGGGCGCCGCCACCATCGCCCGCTGCAACTGGGCGGCGCCCGCCGGTCGCTGTTGGTGGCGCAGTTCGTGGGCGAGGGCGGGTCTCGCCGGAGCCGGGACCGTGGATTTCAGTTGTACGCCGGCGCCACCCCTGGCCGCGGCGACGCCCCGGTTCTCATGCGCCAGAAGGGGGCGCTGCGGCGCCGGGACGGAACGCGGCTTGGCCAGGGCCACATCGGGACCGGGCGGATGACGGATCTGCCGCAGCTCATGCGGCAGAAGGGGGCGCTGCGGCGATCCGACACGTCTCATTGACGCTCCCGTCCGTCATTGGGGACGTGGACAGCGTATGGGGGATCTTGTGTCCGATCAATGCGCGGGCTGGTGTTGGACCCCGGGCGGTGCGGCGCCTACTTCTGCAGGATGTTGGTGATCTCGCGCAGCTGGGTGCGGGCGCGCAGCAGGTAGAAACCCTGCACCGCCAGGTGGCTCGGGAAGTAGGCGCCGTCCGGTGCGCCGTTCATGACCACAAGCGGGTCGAGGATCGCCGCCTGGTCGATGGACTGCATCATCTGGTCCCAGGCGGACCCGATCTGCTTGTCGCCGAGGACCGGTGCGAAATCGTGGCCGAGCTCCCGCAGCAGGATCGCGTAGCCGTACAGCCGGCCCTTCACCGAGTAGAAGATGTCGTCGACCTTGGAGTCGATGAACATCGGCCGCGGCTTGGCGAGGTGCTGGTCGATGGTTGCCGAGGCGGAGCCGAGATCGGAGGCGATCCGATCCAGGGTGGCGAGCAGGTTGTCGGCCCGACGCTCGAAGATCGCCTCGCCGCTGGCCAGCCGCTCGTTGTAGGCCTTCAACGCCCGCGACGCGGCCCGGTACTGGGCCTCCGACGAGGTGGTCGGCAGGAACGAGGTGGAAAGGTCGAAGATCCAGACGTTGCCCGGATACTTCAGCAGGCCGGCGGCCTTGTCCAGGTCGGCGTCGACTTCCGAGGAGCCTCGGGTCCGGCCGATCTGGTCCGACATCTCGATGGCGAAGCGGGACAGCGCGTAGACGATGCCCTGCTGGAAGTTCGGCGTGTTGTCGAGCAGGGCCGAGGGATAGAACCACGGGTCGTTGGCGGTCCAGTAGTGGACATTCACCTCCCGGTCGATCAGGGCGGCCGAGGCCGCGACGGCGCGGCTGCCACCCTCGGGCTCGTCGGCGGCCCGGAACGCCGGGTCGTCGTCGATCGAGTGCATGGCGAACGCGCCGATGGCGTAGTACAGCACCACCGCCACCAAGAGGGCGACGACCGAGACGCCGCCGAGCCGGGCGATGCCTCTGCTCGGCAGTAACCGGCGCTTGGGCGCCGAATACTCGTCGTCCCAGTCGATTTCCGGTCGCGCCATGTCTCTGCCCCTTCGCGGCTGCGTGTGACGGCCCGCTCACGAGACCGGACCCGGTAGAGACATAGGGATTGGGCGACGCCCTGTCATCTGCGCCGCTTGACCGCCCGGCTCAGAACCGCTTCAGCAACCGGTCGATATAGTCGAGTTCGAGGGCCGGCCGGTCGCGTTCGCCGGAGCGGCGGCGCAGCTCGTCGAAGATCCGCCGCGAGCGCAGCAGGTCGCTCTCTGTCGGGATGCCGTGGTGACTCTGGTCGTCGGTGGCGTATCCCTGGGTGTCGTCCCGGTCGTTGTTGAGCGGATCGCGCACCTGCCCGTCCTGGGCACGGCCCTGGGCCCCGGGGGTCGGCGCCTGGCCACCACCGGCCTGCTGCTGTTGCTGCATGGCTTCGGAAAGGGCCTGGGCGCCGTCCTGTAGCGCCTCGATGGCGTCTCCCTGCGGACCGACGGCCTCGCCGGGTTGGTTCTGTCCAAGGGCCTCGCCGGCGCTCTTCATCGACCGTTCGGCCTGGCCGAAGGGTGCCGGGATCTCTCCCAGGCCCTCGCCGAGCTTGCGCATGAACTCGCCCAACTGACGCCGCAACTGCTCCTGCATGCGGGCCAGTTCCTCCGCCGTGGCGCCGGGCTGGCCCTGTCCCTGCTGACCGGGGCTCCGTTCTCCCTGGCCGAACTGCGGACGGCCGCGCTCGCCGGGGCGGCCCTGTTGCGGGAACTGCTGCCCCGGCTGGGTCTGCTGGCCGCCGAAGGGCTGGTTGCCGCGCTGCTGCTGGCCCCGGTTGCCGAATTCCTCCTGACCCTGTTTGAACGTCTGGTCCATCAGGCGTTGCTGCTGCTCCGCCAGATCCTGGAGCTGGCGCATCATCTCGCGGGCGGCGAGCTGTTCCGGCGACATCATCTGCGGCCGGCCGGCGCGCAGATTCTCCATCAGTTCCCGCAATTGAGACAGCATCTCCCGCGCCGCGTCCTTGGCACCGGCCTGGGCCATCTGACGGGCGCGTTCGAGCATGTCCATCAGGTCCTGACGCTCGACGATCCGGTTCGGGTCCACCTGCTGCATCTGCTCGGACAGGTCTTCGCCGCCCTGCTGCATCATCTCCTGCATCTGCTCGGCCATGGCTTGCAGGAACTTGTCGATCGCCTGGCGCAGCTCGTTCAGGAGCTTCTCGACCTCCGCCATGTCGGGGTCGTCCTGCGCCAGCAGGTCCATGATCCTGCGCTCGATCTCGCGAAGTTCGCGCTCTGCCAGGGAGAGTTCCCCGTCCTCGATCCGCAGGGCGGTGTCCCAGAGCAGTTTCTGGACCGCGTCGATCATCTCCTCGTTCTCGTCGTTCAGAACCAGGCGGCCGGCGGCGGTGCGCAGCGCCAGGAAGGCGACGATGTCGTGGTAGTACTGGTGCGGGCGCACGGCGAGCGACATCAGCACCTGGGCGATGTCGTCCTTCTCCGCGGGCTCGGTGGTCAGGCGCTTGCGCTGCTCGATGATGGCCTGGGCGATGGGGTGGGTGAACCGCCGCTCCGGCAGGACGATGGTCAGGGCCTCGCTGCGGCCCTCCTGGTCGAGAGCGTCGCGCGCGACCAGGGTGATGCGCACCGGCTGGCCCGCCCAGGGGTGCGGCGTCAGGTCGTGATAATCCTTGGCGTCCACCGCTTCCGGCGAGGCTCCGGGCAGCGACAGGGGCAGGATGATCGGCACGTCGCTGGCGATCTCTCCGAAGCTGTCGAGCCGGTCGATCCGCGCTTCCACCGACGTCAGGCCGTAGTCGTCGGAGGCGGCGAAGTGGATCATCAGCGCCGCCCGTTCGGTCTCCGCCGGCGGTTCGGCCATGGCGACGGTCGGTTTCAGGTCGGGGACCACCGTGATGGTCCAGCCGGCCAGGTCCTCGCCGTCCTGGCGGATGGTCAGGGCCGTGCCGGCGTCGATCGGACGCTCGATCTGATGGGCCCGCAGGCCGACGGTCTCGAACGCCACCTCGGTCTCGGCGGTCGTGGCCCCGGAGGTCTCGGTTTCGGCTGCCGGGCGATCGTCGCCCGCGACCGCGAGGACGGGCACCCCGTCGCCGCCGTTCACCTTGGCCAGCAGGACCGAGCCGACCGGGACCGCCAGCCGCTCCGCGAGGGCGGGTGCGGCTTCGGTCCGGCCGGCGGCCGTCGGCTCCTGCGGGCCGCGCGGGTCGTCGGCGGCGCGGGCGAGCAGCATCGGCACCCGACCGGTATAGGCCGGAGGATTGATCCAGACGTCGAGCGTCGGTGGCGGCACCTCGTAGGGCGGCCGCAGATCGGGCTGGAAGGCGAGGGCGATCCGTTGGCCCGGATCGTTGGCCGCGATCGCCAGGCCGAGCACAAGCGCGAACGCCAATCCGGCGCGCAGGCCGAACCGGTCGAGCCGCACCATCGCCGGCTCCGGAGCGGCCACCTTCAGGCCCTTCAGCCGGGTGGCCTCGCGGGCCTGATGGGCGCGCCACAGGGCGCGTGCCATCGTGCTGCTCCGGTCGGCGGGGCGGTCCGACAACGTGCTGACCGGCCGGTGCGCGAGGCCGCTGTCGCGCTCCAGCCGGCGCACCGCATCCTCATGCGTCGCCGGCACCCAGCGCACGATCCCGCGCCTCACGCTCCACAGAAAGACTCCGGCCGCCGCCAGGAGAAGCGCCAGATGGCCCCATCCGAGCGTCGCCTCGCCGAGCCACTGGGGCACTCCGATCAGGGCGAGCGCCACGAAGCCGGCGGCGATGGCGAGGGGTGGCCAGAGCGACGGCCAGATCCGTTCCCAGCCGAGCACGGCTTTGGCCAGGGCGAGCTTGCCTGCGAGGGGGCGCCTGTGATCGGCAGTCGCGTCTAACGCGGCGTCCTCGGTCGACCGGTCCTGCGTCTGCGGGTCACGCACCACGGGTCTCCACAACTGTCGGGGCGACCGGTCCTGCGGCTGCACCTCCCCCGGCAGACGCCATGGCGAGACCCGCTCCGATGCAACCGTTACCCGGCCGCCGATCGGGCAAGTGTTGGGTCTGCGGGCGGGACGGTCAAGGGCGGAGGCGGCGCCCTCAAGCGTCCGTGTCCCGCTATTCGCGAATCACGGAGGTCTTCGACGGCGCCGGATAGGTGCGCGGATGCGGCGCCGGCCGGCCCTCCGGCGGCTTCGGATCCCCGCGTTTGCCGCAGGCGGCGGGACCGGCGAACGCGGCGGCGGCGATCGCCAGAACCAGCTTGCGACGGGACAGGCTCATTCTCCGCCTCCGTTCAGGAACCGCTGGCGGGCGGCCGCGACCTGCTCGCGCACCCGTGCCGGCGCGGTCCCACCGTAGCAGGTCCGGGCGTTCAGCGACGCCTCGACCGACAGCACCTGGTAGACCCGCTCGTCGATCTGCGGGTGGATCTCCCGCAGCACGTCGAGCGGCAGGTCCTCCAGCCCGCAGCCGCGCTCCTCGGCGGCGCGGACCGCCCGGCCGGTGATGTGGTGGGCGTCGCGGAACGGCAGTCCGGCCTCGGTGACGAGCCAGTCGGCGAGGTCCGTGGCCGTCGGGAAGCCGGCGACCACCGCCTTGCGCATCGCTTCGGGATTGGCCTGGAGGTCGCGGATCATGCCGGTGGTGCAGGCGACGCAGAGGCCGAGATTGTCCACCGCGTCGAAGCACGGCTCCTTGTCCTCCTGCATGTCCTTGCCGTAGGCGAGCGGCAGCCCCTTGAGGACGATCGCCGTGCCGGTGAAGGCGGCGAGGATACGCCCGGCCTTGCCCTTGACCAGTTCGGCGCCGTCGGGGTTCTTCTTCTGCGGCATGATCGAACTGCCGGTCGTGAAGGCGTCGGACAGCTTGACGAAGCGGAACTGTGGGGTGGTCCAGATCACCAGCTCCTCCGCCAGCCGCGAGAGGTGGACGGCGCAGATGCCGGCCGCCGCCAGCAGTTCCATCACGAAGTCCCGGTCGGACACCGCGTCCAGCGAATTGGCCGTCGGGCGGTCGAAGCCGAGCGCGGCCGAGGTCATGTGCCGGTCGATCGGAAACGGCGTGCCGGCGAGGGCGGCCGAGCCCAGCGGGTTCTCGTTCATGCGCCGCCGGGCGTCCGCCAGCCGCGAACGGTCGCGGCCGATCATCTCGACATAGGCCAGCAGATGATGGCCGAAGGTGACCGGCTGGGCCGGTTGCAGGTGGGTGAAACCGGGCATGATGGTCTCGGCGTGGCGGTCGGCCTGGTCGATCAGGGCCGCCTGCAGGTCCTTGAGCTCGGCATCGAGGGCGTCGATGGCGCCCCGGACCCAGAGCTTCATGTCCGTGGCGATCTGATCGTTGCGCGAGCGCGCGGTGTGCAGCCGACCGGCCGCGTCGCCGATTTTCTCCCGCAGGCGGTTCTCGACGTTGAGGTGGATGTCCTCGAGCGCGCGCGAGAATTTGAAGTCGCCGGACTCGATCTCCTGCCAGATGCCGTCTAGACCCTGGGCGATCGCCACCCCATCTTCGGCGGTGATGATGCCCTTTGCGACGAGCATCTCCGCATGCGCCTTCGAGCCGAGGATGTCTTCGCGCCAGAGGCGTCGGTCGAAGTCGATGGACGGGTTGATCCGCTCCATGGCCTCGGCCGGTCCGGCGGCAAAGCGGCCGCCCCACATCGCGTTCGCGGGAGTAGATTCGGTCATGGCGTTTCTCGGTTCGCTTTCTTCCTGGTCGCCCTTGCGGCTGGCGCTGGTCGGCGGGATGGTCGGTCTGTCGCTGGCGGTGGCGGCGACGATGGCCATGCTGACCGTCGCGTCCGCCTCGGGCCCGCCGGCCTTTTCCGGCGGCTACGGCACGTGGGAGGCGTTCGACGACCCGCCGGCCGCGCCGGACACGGACTTCCTAGACCCGGACGGCGAGCGCATCAACCTCGACGCGTTCCGCGGCAAGACCGTGCTGGTCAACTTCTGGGCAACGTGGTGCGCGCCCTGCGTCAAGGAACTGCCGTCGCTCGACGCGCTGCAGGCGGAGATGGGGGACCCGGATTTCCAGGTGCTGATCGTGTCGGTCGACCGCAAGGGGCTGGCGGTCGCCCAGCCGTTCCTCGACGACCTGGGCATCGAGCATCTGCGGACGGCGGCGGATCCGAAGGGCACGCTCGCCCGGGAGATGGAGGCGACGGGTCTTCCCACCACCGTGCTGCTGGATCGGGACGGCCGGATGATGGGCCGCCTTCTCGGTGACGCGGAATGGAATTCCGACGGCGCCAAGGCGCTGTTGCGGTACTATCTCGAGTGACCCGCCACACCCCGCGTCGACTGGTCGCCCGGCGCCGGCAACGACCGAGCGCGCCACGCCCCACTTCGACTGCGACCGAGCGAAGGAGCCGACATAGACCGATGACGATCCTGGCCCGACTGTCCGTCGCCCTGCTACTCTTTCTCGCCGTCGCTCCGGCGGCCATCGTATCTCCCGGTCACGCCCAGGAGCCCCGGTTCTTCCGCATCGGGACCGGCGGCGTGAACGGCACCTACTATCCGACCGGCGCGATCATCGGCAACGCGATCTCCAACCCGCCGGGGTCCCGCGCCTGCGAGTCCGGGGGCAGTTGCGGCGTGCCAGGGCTGATCGCCATCGTGGTCTCGTCCAATGGCTCCATCGCCAATGTCGAGGCCATGCTGCGCGGCGAAATCGACTCCGGCTTCGCCCAGTCGGACGTGGTTCACGACGCCTATAGCGGAACCGGTCCGTTCGCCGGCCGTCAGCCGATGACCGATCTGCGGGTGATCGCCTCGCTCTATGCCGAACGCATGCAGCTCGTGGCATCCCGTGACAGCGATATCAAAGGGTTGACCGATCTGGCGGGCCGCCGGGTGTCGCTGGACGAACCGGGGTCGGGCACCCTGCCGCTGGCGGCCGATCTGCTGGAAGCGGCGGGTATCGGCGAGGGCGGGGTGATCGCCGAGTACGTGAAGCCGGGGCCTGCGGCCAGCCTGATGGCGCGCGGCGAACTGGACGCGTTCTTCATCGTCGCCGGGGTGCCCACGAATGCCGTCACCGACCTGGTGAGGGCAGGCAAGGCGGAGGTCGTGCCGCTCTCCGGCCCGGCGGTCGATGCGCTTCTGGCCCGTCATCCCTTCCTGTCCCGCGCCCCGATCCCGACGGGGGCCTACGGCGAAGATCAGGGCGAGATCGAGACCTTCGGCGTGACGGCGCAGTGGGTGACGACGGCGGCGGCGCCGGAGGATCTGATCTACAGGATCTGCCGGGCGCTGTGGAACGAGGCGACCCGTGTGCTCCTGGATGGCGGCCATCCGAGCGGTCGCCAGATCCGTCTGGAGGCGGCGCTGGACGGCGTGAACGTGCCGCTGCATCCGGGGGCGGAGCGCTGCTACGCCGACCTGAAGAAGGACGGGTGACCCTCGGCCATCGGCCGGAAGCTCTGGTTGCGCATGCCCGGATGCCGGACCCGGGCGACCGCCCGGGCGACGATCTCGCTTTCCCGGTCCCGCGGGTCGCGCCCCTCGGCGCACAGTCGTTCGGCGAGGGTGAGCAGGTCTTGGCGCGCCTCGACCCACTCCTCCATACCCCGTTCGCCGGCGAGGATGGGGGCGGCGGAACGGAACTCGGCGTAGAGCGTCAGGCGGGCACCCGGCTCCCGCCGCGGGGCGGACGCGTGGACCAGCATGGCGTCGTGGATCAGCACGTCGCCCGCGCCGACGCTCAACCGTTCCGTCGCCCGCGACCCGTCGGCGAGTGCCGCCTCCAGCGCGTCCATGTCCTGCGCGGCATGCTGGGTGCCGGGAACGATGGTCAGCGTTTCCGACGGCGCCATGGCATCCAGGTGGTAACCGACCGTCAGCACGCGTTGGTTCCGATCCTCCACCGTGTCCTGGTGCCAGCGTATGAGATGACCGTCGCCGCCATTCTTCTGCAATGTCCAGACGAGCGACGGTAGCGCGTCGGCCCCTGCGATGGCGCGAACCGCGGACAGGACCCGCGGCTGACCGATTAGCCTCAGAACGGGGCCCGCAGGGAGCCGCTCCAGCGGATCGCAGCCGGAAGGAAGCGGCCGGCCGTCAACGGTGAAGGGAGCCCACTGGTCGATCAGGCCGGCCGCGCGGTCGTGGGACCACGCGCTCTTACAGGCGGCGCATAGATCCCGACGCGCCGACAGGGACAGGATGCCGGAGAGAAGCAGATACCCGGAGGCGTCGAATGTGGTCCGCGCGGTCGTCATGTCGGAGACCGTCCCCCGCCCGGCGGCGGGACGCAAGGGCGCGTCGCGGGTGGTCGGCCTGGCTCGCTCGGGGGAGCAAGAGTTTCCCCGGCCGCCCTTTCGGGAGGACCGGGGAAACGACGCCGCGGGGGTGGGGGTTCCCACGACGTTTGCCGAAGCGACGAAACAGGAGATCTGGTTGTCCGTCCCCCAGTCAGTGAACCGTGTCGGCCAGGCGCATGGCGTGGCCGTGGATCTGGCGTCGGGTCGTGACGTCGAGGTCCTCGAAAGACGCCTGTGCCATCATCAGGTCCACGGAACTCCCACTGTTAATGGCGCGTACCAGCGCCGTCGCGATCTTGGTTTCGTTCCCGACAATGTCGGCAACGGATTGAGATAGAAGGGCAAAAGCCTTATCAGTCACCATTCTGGTCATCGATCTTCCCTCTTTCTGAAGGACTGTAGGTGATATGGATTTAGATAAATTTTTATCTAAAAGCAAGTCAAAAATGGCTGATTTCGGCCATTCGCACCGGCTGTGCCGGTAACGTCTTGAGTCGCGAGGCAGAAATTCATGGATGATCCGATCGGGGGGCACCCCACCCGAGGCGAGCAGCTCGACATCCTGGTCGCCGCCGCCGATGCGGTGCTCGCACCCGGCGATGCGCTTCTCGACCTGGGATGCGGCACCGGCTATCTCGCCCACCTGCTGTTCCAAGTCCGCGACGATGTCGGATATGTCGGCGTCGACCGCAAGGGCGAGTCCCTTGAGGCGGCACGCGCGCGGTTCGGCGACCGGGTCGACCTCATCGAGGGAGATCTGGCAGACGTCGATGCGATCGGACTCGCTGACCGCCGCTTCAAGGTGATCGCGACGGCGCTCACCTTTCACGATCTCGCGGATGCCGCCAAACGCGCGGTCCTGGTCTGGGCGGCCGACCGGCTCGAGCCCGGAGGAGCGATGCTGGTCTACGACCGTTTGCGGCTGACGACGCCGGCGACCTTCGCCATGCAGCAAGCGGTGTGGCGGCGGATCGAGCGGATCCACGGTCGCGGCATGCGGACCGCGGAGAGCTTCGCCGCCTACGAGGCAGACCTGTCCGACAGCAACCGTCCCGCCGGAGCGGCGGATTACGCGCGCTGGTTCGACGAGATCGGCCTGCAGCATCAAGTCCTGCATCTGCATGGTAACGTCGCGCTGATCGCCGCCGCCAAGGGGTGACGCGTCCGAAGGGGAGGAAGACCATGAGTGATCGATACGCCGCCGATACGCTGACCGGCTATGCCGAAGCCCTGTTCGCCGCCGCCGGGCTCGAACCGGACAAGGCCGTGCTGGTGGCGCCGCTCATGGTGGAGGCCGATCTGATGGGCCACACCACCCACGGCCTGCAGCTCGTGCCGCCCTATCTGGCGGCCCTTGCCGACGGCTCGATGACCGCGGCCGGACAGCCGGGCGTGATTGCCGACCGGGGGCCGGTCGTGACCTGGGACGGCCGGCGGCTGTCGGGGGTGTGGCTGACGGCGTCGGCGATCGATCTGGCGGTCGACCGCGCCGCTCAGTACGGCACCTGCACCGTGGCGGTCCGCCGCGCCCACCACATCGCCTGTCTCGCCGCCTTCCTGGAGCGGGCGACGTCCCGAGGCATGATGGTGACGTTGACCTGTTCCGATCCGTCGGTGGCCAGCGTCGCGCCCTTCGGTGGCACGCGTGCGGTCTACACCCCCAATCCGATCGCCGTCGGCATCCCGACCTCGGGCGACCCGATTCTGATCGACATCTCCGCCTCGATCACCACTAACGGGCTCACCGGTCGTCTGCACGGCGAGGGCCGGACGCTGGATCACGACTGGCTGATCGATGCCGATGGCACGCCATCGCGCGACCCGGCCGTGCTGTTCACCGACCCGCCGGGCACGATCCTGCCGGTCGGCGGGCTCGACCACGGACACAAGGGCTATGGCATGGCGCTGACGGTCGAGGCGCTGACCCAGGCGTTGACCGGCCACGGCCGGGCCGATCCGCCGGAGGGCTGGGGAGCCGGTGTCTGGGTGCAGGTCCAGGACCCGACCGCCTTCTCCGGTACCGAGGCCTTCACCCGCCAGACCGACCGGCTGGCCGAGCTGTGCCGAACCAACACGCCGCGACCGGGTGTCGAGAAGGTCCGGCTGCCCGGCGACGGGGCGCTTTCGCGCAAGCGCAAGGCGCTGGCCGAGGGCGTGACGCTGTATCCTGGCATCGTCGACGCCCTGGCCGGATGGGCCGAGAAGCTCGGCGTGGAGCGCCCGGCACCCCTCTGACCGCCGCCGCGTTCAGCAGGTCGGGCACGGCGCGCTCGCGGACGGCCCGGTACCGGTCGCGGTGCCGGTCCAGGCGGCGGTGATCGGCGTCGGCGCGATCCGTGCGAGGAATGCCGCCACCGCCTGTCTGGCGGCCCGCTGGCGCAGGACGTGGTGGGTGGAACCGTCGATCACCACCGAGTCGGCATCGTCGAACCCGTCCATGTCTTCGCCGCAGTGGCCCCGAAGGAACCATCGATCGAACCATCGGTCGTTCCTGCTGACGACGGACAGGACCGGGGTCGAGGGTGCCCCCTTCACGCCCCAGAGCGGCGGCCAGGGGATCTGGCAGGTCCAGCCCAGAATGACCCGGGCAGCCACGCCGCCGCCGGTGTAGTTCGCCGTTGTCATCCCGCCTTCGCTCTGACCCATGAGGATGATGCGGTCGGGATCGACCCAGGGGAAGCGGCGGGCACGCTCGATCGCGAAAGCGGTTTCGGCGAGCCGGAAGCCGATGACGCCGGGATGGAAGCCGGCCGACTTCGAGCGCCAGTCGCAGCTCAGAGGCTTGTACTCCCGGGAGAAGCTGTCGGGCGCGATCACCGCGTAGCCGAGGCCGCGCAGGAACTCCAGGTCCACCCGGTAGCCGCCATGCAGACCGTTGCAGCCGTGCAGGAAGATCACCAGCGGCATGTCCGGCGCCAGTTTCGCCGCCCGCAGGTGCGGTTCGACGTCGGCCATCTCGCCGGAGATGTCGGCCATCGCCGGGTCGGCGGTCGAGAACGGCACGACAACGGTCGCGCCGGCCCAGGTGCGGGCGAGTTCGTCCGGCAGGTCCGCCGAGGGCGAGAGGTAGCAGCCGGCCAAGGCCGACAGACAGAGCAGGATCGCGACGACACGCAGCATGATGTTTGAACTGACGCGCGGGGAGCGGTGTGGCAAGGGGACGGATGCGGTTTCACACGAACGTCACCGACGGGCACGATAGTAGCGTCCCTCTCGCCCGAATGCCCGGTCCCGTGCGACCGTCGTCAAACCTCAAGCCAAGGATCAGCCGATGCGCCTCGTCGTCGCCACCTACAATATCCAATACGCCCTCGGTCAGGACGGCCGGTACGACATCTCCCGGATCGCCGACGCGGTGGCCGAGGCCGACATCGTTCTCTTCCAGGAAGTCACGCAGAACTGGGCGCGGAACGCCGGCGAGGATCAGGTCGCCGAACTGGGTGAGCGGCTGAACCGTTATGTCGTGTTCGGCTCGACCTTCGACAGCGATGCCAGCACCGTCGAGGACGGCAAGGTGGTCAACCGACGGCGGACGTTCGGCAACATGATCGCCAGCCGTTGGCCGATCCTGTCGTCGCGCACCCAGCTTCTGCCGAAACGGGCGCTGCCGGACACCATGGACGTGCAGCGCTGCGTGGTCGAAGGCATCTGCCAGACGCCGGCGGGGCCGTTGCGGGCGTATTCGGTCCACCTCTCGCACATCTCCGCGGGACAGCGCCTGCCGCAGGTCGAGGTCCTGATGCGCTTCATCCGCGAGGCGGCGACCGACGCCCGGCCGTCAGACGGTCCGTTCCCGGTGCCCTGGCAGGGCGACGCCGTCGACGTGCCGTTGCCGTCCTCGGTGATCCTAGGCGGGGACTTCAACTGCACGCCGGATTCGGCCGAATACGCCATGGTCTGCGGTGAGCTCGACCCCCATCGCGGGCGGCTGCGCCGCGCGGATCAGCTGGTCGACACCTATACCGCCGCCGGCCACGATCCGTTCGTCGCCTCGTCTTTCTACACCCGCGACAGCGCCTATAAGATCGACCATCTGGTGGCGACGCCGGATCTCGCGGCCTGCGTGGTGAGGAGCTGGATCGGCGACACCAAGGCGTCGGATCACTACCCGGTGTTCGTCGAACTCGACTGGGCCGGCGTCACCGTCTGACGACCGCGCTCGCGGGCCAGGGCCTCGCGGCGGGCGATGTACAGGGCGGCGGCCACGATCACCGCCGCCCCGACCCAGGTCCAGATCTCCGGGATCTCGCCGAACAGCGCGAAGCCGATCAGCGCCGACCACAGGAGCTGGATGTAGCGGGCCGGCGCGATGGCCGAGATCTCGCCGACCTTGAACCCCTGGGTCATCGCCAGATGCCCGACGGTGGCGAGACCGGCGATGCAGACGATCAGGATCCACTCCTCCACGCTCGGCCACTGCCACACCGAGATCGCCGGGCCGAGGGTCACCAGGGTGACGATGATCGACAGGTAGGCGACCACGGCCGGCCCCGATTCTTTGCGGGTCAGCGCCTTGGCGACCAGGTCCGAACAGGCGAAGATCGGTGCCGCGATCAGCATGGCGACCGCCCCGGGGTCGACCTCGGCGAATCCCGGCCGCACGATCAGCAGCGCGCCCATCAGGCCGACGGCGACGGCGGTGATCCGCGGCAGGCGGATGCGCTCTCCGAGGAACAGGGCGGCCCCCACCGTCGCGAACACCGGCGCGGTGAAGCCGATCGCGGTGACCTCGGCCAGCGGGATGCGCGACATGGAGTAGAACCAGAGCATCACCCCCGTGCCGTGCATCAGGCCGCGCAGCAGGTGCAGCTTCCAGTTCATCGCCCGCAGATCGGCGCCGGTGACCTTCAGGAAGAACGGCAGCAGGAAGAGCAGGCCGAGCCCGTAGCGCAGGAACGAGGCCTGGATGGGGTCCATGGTCGTGCCGACGTAGCGGACCAGCGCCATGAAGCACGAGAAGATCAGCCCGGACGTGACGATCCAGAACATGCCCTGCACATTGCGGGGCACGGCTTCGAGCGTTGCGCGGAGTTGTGCGACGGATGGCATCCGCTACAGTCCGGTGGGAGACGGCGCGGCGCGCGCCGTCGGAGGCTTTCAGGGGAGCACGCCGACCATGGCCGGATCAAGCACCAACACCCTGCCCGACACGCTGGTCTCGACGGACTGGCTGGCCGGAGCGCTGGGTAGCGACGGGCTGAGGGTCTTCGACTGCACCTGTTTCCTGGTGCCGGACCCCAAGACCACGCTGCGCGCCGAGAGCGGCCGCCCAGCCTACGAGGAGGCGCACATTCCCGGTGCCGGGTTCCTCGACATCATGGGCGAGTTCTCCGACCCGGACGGGCGGTTCCGCTTCACCATGCCGGCGCCGGAACGCTTGGCGGAGGTGTTCGGTGCCCACGGCATCGGCGACGACGTCTCGGTGGTGCTGTACGCCGCCGACAATCCGAGTTGGGCCACCCGGTTCTGGTGGATGCTGCGGGTCGCCGGATTCGACCGTGCGGCGGTGCTGGATGGCGGCCTGAAGAAATGGCGGGCCGAAGGCCGGCCGGTCGAGAGCGGCACCGTGACCCTGCCGCCGGCGGCGATGACGCCGCATCCACGGCCGGAACTGGTCGTCGGCCGCGACGGCGTTCTGGCCGCCATGGACGATCCGAAGGTCTGCGTCGTCAACGCGCTGTCCGCCGCCCAGCACCGGGGGGAGGGGGCGCATTACGGCCGTCCGGGCCGGATCGCCGGGTCGAGCAATGTTCCGTCGGCGACGCTTCTCGACCCGGAGACCAACGGGTTTCTGCCGGCCGACGAGATCGAGGCGGCGCTTCGGACGGCCGGTGCGATGGATGCCGACCGGGTGGTGCCCTACTGTGGCGGCGGCATCGCCGCATCGGTCACCACGTTCTGGCTGACCCGTCTCGGCAAGACCGACGTGGCGCTGTACGACGCCTCGCTGTCCGAATGGGTCGCCGACGACAGGCTGCCGATGGAGGTCGGGTGATGACGGGGGCTCCGACCGAAGGCGAGACCCGACGATGAAGCAGCCGACACAGAGCGCCGACGTCCTCCGCGCGATCGTCGCCAACCCGTCCGATCCGCGTCCGTACGGCGCCTATGCGGTGTTCCGTTTCTCGGCATTCCCTCCGCCGACGCTAGGTCGCATGGCGCGCTGTCTGGCGGTCCTGCAACCGGACAACCGGGAGGCGGCCAACCACTACACGAACGCGGTACGACTGAACTGGGGGCGTCGCATCCGGCGCTCGGTCCTGCCAGCGAGCGCGGAGACGAGGACGGTCAGCTTCGATGGGCTGACGCTGTCCTTCCAGTGCGGCAAGGGGCCAAGCCGATCCTTCTTCCAGCGGGTACTGGTCGGCGATACGCTGCACGAGGCCGGGCTTCTGGCCTATCTCAGGGCCCATGTGCGGCCGGGCGACGTGGTCGTCGATATCGGGGCCCATGTCGGCTACATCTCGTGTTTCGCCGCCGCCTTCGGGGCGACGGTCCTGGCGGTGGAGATGCAGCCGACCCTGGTGCCGGTGATCGCCGCCAACGCGGCGATGAACGAGCTGTGGACGGTGCACCCGATCAACGCCGCCGCCGGCGCGTCAGCCGGTCTGGTCCAGTCCATGCGCATGGATCCGACCCCCGGCCTGATGACTCATTCCGAACGCCGCATAACCGATCGGGTCCCGACCGGCAGCGTGAACCACGACCTGATCGTTCGGATCGCCGTCGACGACCTGGTGCTCCGTGACGAACCGGCCCCGGCTTTCGTGAAGATCGACGTGGAAGGGGCGGAGGGCCTGGTGGTCGACGGGGCCCGGCGGCTGATTGCCGGGGAGCGAACCCGGTTCCTGGTCGAGATCCATCCCGACCTGCTGGAAACCTTCGCCACCACTCAGGCGCAGATTCTCCAGGCGTTTCCGGCCGACCGCTGGCGCGCGCGCCTGCTGCGCGAGGACGGCAGCACCGACGACGTCGCGCCCGAGGACTACGCCCGCGAGGCGGTACGCGCCGACAACTACATGATCGTCTTCGAGCCTCTGGCCCTGACGGCGTGAGGGCGTGCGGGTTGATGGAGGATCGTTGACAGCGGGGACGGCAGCTTATATACACCCGCGCTCTCTATTCGAGCAGCAACAGTCGACGTGACGGAGGCTTCCCGTGAAGCGCACTTATCAACCGAGCGTTCTCGTCCGCAAGCGCCGCCACGGCTTTCGCTCCCGCATGGCCACGGTCGGCGGTCGCCGGGTGATCCGAGCCCGTCGGGCGAAGGGCCGCAAGCGCCTGTCCGCGTAGGGTCGCGCCGCGACCGACGCCATCCGGGCCGGAGGGTGACCGCATGCGCGCGTCCGGCTCCGCAAAGCTAGACATCCTGCCCGCCAGGAAGGATTTCCTGGCCGCCGCGCGTGCGCGAAAGGCGGTGATGCCGGGTCTTGTCCTGCAGATGCGCCGGCGCGCCGAGGCGGACGGCCCGGCCCGGGTCGGCTACACCGCCAGCCGCAAGGTCGGCAACGCCGTCATCCGCAATCGGGCCCGCCGCCGTCTACGCGCCGCGGTCAACGACGTTCTGGCCGGACGCGCGGCGCCGGGCCACGACTACGTGCTGATCGCCCGGGCTGCGACCGCCGGTCGCCCTTACGACGCCCTGCTGAACGACTTATCTGTCGCCCTCGACCGTATCGAGAAGAAGAGCAGGTGATGGCACAGGCCCCGGTCCGGTGGATGGTTCGATGCGTCGTCCTGGCGCCGATCCACCTGTATCGCTACCTGCTTGCCCCGTTTTTCGCCGGTAGCTGCCGCTACGCCCCGAGCTGCTCGGCCTATGCCGTGGAGGCGATTGGGACACACGGGGTCTTGCGTGGCGGCGCCCTAGCCCTTAGACGCATCGCCAGATGTAATCCGTGGGGAGGATCGGGTGTCGACCCGGTGCCGCCGCTCGCCGCGAGCGACCCCCGCACCATGACAGCCTATCCGGTCCGACCGGATGCGGCTCCTGCCAGCACCGACGGAAGCGTGCGATGAGCGACCAGAAGAACATGATCCTCGCGATCGCCCTGTCCGTGGTGATCCTGATCGGCTTTCAATTCTTCGCCGCCGAGTTCGGTCTGACGCCGACACCGCCGGCGCCGCAGCCGCAGCAGCAGGCCGCCGGTCAGTCCGATGCGACCAGCACGGCGCCGGTGCCGCCCTCGGACAGTGCGTCGCCCACCCAGCTTCCGGCGATCGCCGCCGGCGGCCAGATCGACCGGGAGGCCGCCCTGGCGGCCACACCGCGGATCCAGATCCGCACGCCGACCATCGACGGCTCGATTTCGCTCGTGGGCGCGCGCATCGACGATGTGGTGCTGACGCAGTACCGCGAGACCCTGGACCCGGCGAGCGACAACATCCACCTGCTGGAACCGACGAACTACGTCCGGCCCTACTACGCCGAGTTCGGCTGGGTGGCCGCGCCCGGCACCGAGATCGAGCTGCCCGGTCCGAAGACCGTCTGGCAGACCGACGGGACCGAACTGACCCCGTCCTCGCCGGTGACCCTGACCTGGACCAGCGGCCAGGGCCTGACGTTCACGCGGACCATCGCGATCGACGACGGCTACATGTTCACCGTCTCCGACACCGTCGCAAACGACGGATCCGAGGCGCGGGAGCTGTTCCCCTACGGCCTGTTGAGCCGTGGCGGCACGCCGGAGACGACCGGGTTCTACATTCTGCACGAGGGTCCGCTCGGCGTTTTCGACCAGACGCTGACCGAGGTGGACTACAGCGATCTCGCCGAAGACGGCGGCCAGGAGGCGAGGTCCGTCGGCGGCTGGGTCGGCATCACCGACAAGTACTGGCTGGCCGCCCTGGTTCCCGATCAGGCGGCGGACTGGTCCTATAACTTCCGTCACTCCATCCGTAACCAGGACGACCGCTACCAGGTCGACTACCTGGGCGCAGCGGCCGCGGTGCCGCCGGGCGGCGAGGCGGCGTCGACGACGCATTTCTTCGCCGGCGCCAAGCGGCTGACGCTGCTCGATCGCTACGAGGAGGAACTCGGCGTCTCGAATTTCGACCTGGCGATCGATTTCGGCTGGTTCTACTTCCTGACCAAGCCGTTCTTCCTCGCCCTGACCTGGCTGCACGGGATCATGGGCAATTTCGGCCTCGCCATCCTGGCTCTGACCGTGGTCATCAAGCTGGTCTTCTTCCCGCTCGCCAACAAGTCGTACCGCTCGATGGCGAAGATGAAGGAACTGACGCCGAAGCTGCAGGAAATGCGGGAGAAGTACGGCGACGATCGCCAGCGCCTGAACGAGGAGATGATGGCGCTGTACAAGCGGGAGAAGGTCAACCCGGCCGCCGGCTGCCTGCCGATCCTGATCCAGATTCCGGTCTTCTTCGCCCTCTACAAGGTCCTGTTCGTCAGCATCGAGATGCGCCACGCGCCGTTCTATGGCTGGATTCAGGATCTCTCCGCTCCGGACCCGACCACCATCTTCAACCTGTTCGGCGTGATCCCCTGGGACCCGCCGCAGATGCTGATGATCGGCGCCTGGCCCATCATCATGGGCGCCACCATGTTCCTGCAGCAGAAGCTGAACCCGCAGCCGGCCGACCCCGTGCAGGCCAAGGTGTTCATGTTCCTGCCGCTGCTGTTCACCTTCCTGCTGTCCAGTTTCGCGGCCGGGTTGGTCATCTACTGGACATGGAACAACCTGCTGTCGATCCTGCAGCAGTGGGTCATCATGCGCCGCATGGGCGTCAAGAACGCTCTGGCGTGACCGGCGGCGATCGGTGAGCGACGCGATCGATACCCCGGACCCGACGGAGCTGGAAGCGGCGCGCGTCCTGTTCGCCCAGGAGTGCCGGTTCGTCGCCGCCTCCGCGACGGTTCCGCAGCTGCCGGCGGAAACCCTGCCCGAGGTCGCCTTCGCCGGCCGTTCCAATGTCGGCAAGTCGAGCCTGGTGAACGCCCTGACGGGACGCCGGACCCTGGCCCGGACCTCGAACACGCCCGGGCGGACCCAGGAGGTGATCTTCTTCGACCTCGGCGGGCGCATGATGCTGGTCGACCTGCCGGGCTACGGCTACGCCAAGGTGTCCAAGGCCAAGCAGGCGATCTGGACGGAGACCCTGTTCGCCTATCTGCGCGGACGCACCACCCTGCAGCGCGTCTCGCTCCTCATCGACGGCCGCCACGGCCTGAAGGACGGCGACGCGGTGGCCATGGACCTGCTGGACAAGGCGGCGCTGTCCTACCAGGTGGTCCTGACCAAGACGGACAAGGTGAAGCCGCCGGCACTGGCCGCGATGATGGAGGCAACCGCCGCCGCGCTGTCGCGCCGCCCCGCCGCCCATCCGGTGGTGATGGCGACCAGCAGCGAGACAGGCGTCGGCATCGCCGAACTGCGTGCCGAACTGGCCCGCTTCGCCAACCCGGCCTGAACCGACAGCCTTCCGTCAGGCGGGCGACAGCGGTGCCGGGTCCTGGCCCTGGTCCTGGCCGGTGTTTGCCAGGTAGGCCCTGTTGCGCTTGCGGATCTCCGCCGCGGCATCGTCATAGAGGAACGGCAGGAAGGCGTAGCGCCGACCGCGGGTCACGGGTTTCACCTCGTGCAGCAGAGAGCACGAGAAGATGACGGCGCTGCCGCTCGACGCCTTGTAGGTCAGCGGTCCGTATTCCGGGAACCAGATCTCCCCGCCCTCGTAGTCCTCGGCGTTCAGGTTGATGCTGACGGCGAAGCGCCGATGGGCGGTTCCGAGCTGCGTGTTGTCCCGGTGCATGCTGAAGAAGCCCTTGTCGCGCTCGTCGTAGCAGCCGATCACGAAGCGCTCGATCCGGCTGGCGTCGAAGGAGAAGGCCTTGCGGATCTCCGGGACGACCCGGGCGAACAGGTGTCGCTGGATGCGGCCGCGCAGACGGTCGTCGTGGATCCAGCAGTCCTGGCGGCGTTTCATGCGTGGATTGTCGATGGCCCGCGTCAACCCGCCTTCGTCCCGCATGAAGCCGCTCGGCACGCCGCCATTGGCCTCGTAGAGCGCCATCAGCTCGCCGCAGAACGCCCGGTCGAACACTTCCGGCACAATCAGGATCGGCGCCTGGAGGCTCATCGCCGTCGGTGCCGGTGCCGGCGGCAGCGCGGTCACGGCCCGCTCCACACGGTCGGCGAAGCTGTCGAGCGGGGTCGCCGGTATCAGCGTGTCCAGACGGAGATTCCGGCGGACGGTCATCGCCGCCACGGCGAGGGGAGCCGTCCCGCCGTTCGCCGGCTCGGGGCCGACCATGGAGAATTGACGGTGGATCCTCCGTTCGTAGTCCCAGAACACCACATAGCGGTCGATCAGCGGCTGCAGCCGGCCCTCCGCCCGGTCGCGGGGATCGGCGGAGACCACGAAGCAGAACAGGTTGTGGCGCTTGAGCATCGGCTGCATAGCCGCCAGCGTCTCGACCATCCGGGCCCCGAGGTCCGATCCGGCGCTCCCGAGGAAGACCAGCAGGTGGTCGACACCGCCGAGGGAATCGTAGTCGAACCTCTCTCCATGGCTGGAGGCGGTGGAGAACGTCGGCAAAAAATCGCCACGCTCGATCGCGGGCATGGATGCGGCTCCGGGCTGGTCGTTGCGGCGCTGGTTCCCGATAGATGTCAGTCGGATCCGGGCGCGGTTCAAGGGGGATCTTTGCGCCCGCCGCGCGGCCGCTCTATAACCGCAGGCCAGTTGACGAACGGAGGGGACCAGGGCGATGAACTCAAAGCCGATCGACCTCAAGCGGCGGGCCGAATGGCTGTCGAAGGCGGGCATCCTGACCGAGGCGCTCCCCTATATGCGCCGCTACTCCGGCAAGACCGTCGTCATCAAGTATGGCGGGCACGCCATGGGGGACGACGATCTGGCGCTGAAGTTCGCGGCCGACATGGTGCTGCTCCAGCAGGTGGGCATGAATCCGGTCGTGGTCCACGGCGGCGGGCCGCAGATCGGTCGGATGCTCGAGCGCCTCGCGATCAAGAGCGAATTCGTCGACGGTCTTCGGGTGACCGACCAGGCGACGGTCGAGATCGTCGAGATGGTACTGTCCGGCGCGATCAACAAAGGCATCGTCGCCGCCATCAATCAGGCCGGCGGCCGCGCCATCGGACTGTCCGGCAAGGATGGCGGCCTGATCCGGGCCGACAAGCTGCGCCGCACCAAGGTCGACCCGGACAGCAACATCGAGAAGGTTCTGGATCTGGGCTTCGTCGGCGAGCCGACGACGGTCGACGGCTCGCTGCTGAGGTCGCTGGTCTCGCAGGATCTGATCCCCGTGGTGGCACCGATCGGTCTCGGCCCGCAGGGGGAGACCTTCAACATCAACGCCGATACCGCCGCCGGCGCCGTCGCCGCGGCGGTCGACGCCAGTCGTTTCCTCCTGCTGACCGATGTCGAGGGCGTCCTCGACAAGGACCGGAGGCTCATCCCGGAACTGACGGTCGGCGAGGCCCGCGGACTGATCGCCGACGGCACCATCTCCGGCGGTATGATTCCCAAGATCGAGACCTGCATGGCGGCGGTCGAAGGCGGGGCGGAAGGCGCGGTCATCATCGACGGCCGGGTGCAGCACGGCGTGCTTCTGGAGCTGTTCACCAGCCACGGCATGGGAACCTGGATCCGCGGCTGACGGGACCGGCCGCTGGGGTGGCGCGGCAGGCGCGGGAGACCTACGCGCCTTCGCTGCCGTCGAACATGCCGAGCTGCCAGACCATGTCGTCTTCCGACAGCGGGTAGGTATCGCGGACCGCCCGGAGCATGTCGCGGTCGGAGATGTAGGCGAGGCGCAGCTGAAGCTGCTCGGCGAACGCCATGCTGAGACCGGCCTTCCACGACAGCGCGGTCACGGCCTTGGCGCTGCCCGAGTTCAGGATCGAGTGTACGGTCGGGTCCTTGTAGCCCGTCCGCACGGCGATCGCCGAGATGACCTTGGCCCGCCGACCCGAGGCGACCGCCTTGGCCAGTTCCTCCTCCGACAGTCCGCCGCCGGCCGGCTCGGCGGTACCGCCGCCTTCCTCCAGCCGCTGCGCCATCACCGCCTGAAGATGTCGGGACGTGGCGGCATCCAGGTCGGAACGTTTCGAGAGCTGTTCGACCAGGGCGCTGGCGACGAACTCCGACAGCCGGCCGATCTGACGGCCCGCCAGTTTCGGCCGGGCGACCAGCGGGGCGTGCCAGTCGGGCTTGGCGGGCGCATCCTCGATCAGCCGGTCCAGGGTCTCCTCGCGGATCTGCGCCGACTCGTTGCCGAGCAGGACGGCGATCGCCGCGTCGTCGCCGCTGGAGGCGATGGCATCGGTTACCGTCGACGACACGCCGCGGCGGCGCGAGATCGCGCTGACCGAACCGGCGTTGCCGGGGGCCTGGATGATGTCCACCAGGACGTCGTCGCTGAGCAGGCTCGAATGCTCCAGCACCGGGCCGGCGACCTCGATCGCGGTGTCGCGGGCGAGCACCTCGATCACGCCGCTGATGACCTCGGGCGGGGCGCTGTCGACGTCCTTGATCGACTCCGCCAGCCGGGCGCGGACCTTGGCCGCCGTATCGAGGGCCAGGGCCTCGAGAACCCCGATCGTCAGCGTCCGCTGCTGGCCGCGGCGCTCGTCGATCACGTCGGGAGCCAGGACGCCGATCTTCTCCGCCACGGCGCCGCGCACGCCATCGTCCTCATCCTGGGCCAGGAAGTCGTCGGCCTGGCGCGGGGTGTTCACGTTGGCGGCGACGACCCGGCGTACCGTGGCGTCGACATCCTCGGCCAGAAAGAACAGCAGCTCCGGCGGAACGTCGTTCCGACCGGCCAGCGCGCAACGCTCGGTCACGCTGCCGTTGCGGGCGATCTGCATCGCCTGCGCCAGTGTCTGCTGGTTGGTCGACTGGTCGGCCGCGCGGCGGCGCGGTGTCGGTTTGCTCACGGTTTCCTACCCAGACGGTTTGTCGGCGGAACCGGCGGTGCCGACCGCAGCGGCGATCCGGTACCAGCCTTTCCCACCATGTTTGATTTCGTACATCACCGCATCGGCCCGCTCAATCAGCTGTTCTCGGGTCTCTCCGGACCCCGGAGCGAAGACCGCCATGCCGATGGACAGGCCGACCGGAAACTCCGGTGCGCCGGAATACTGCAGCAGTTCTTTGCCGGTCTCCAGGATCCATTCCGCCCGCGCCGGCGCGCCGGCGGTATCGACCCCCTCCAGCCACAGAGCGAACTCGTCGCCGCCGAGCCGGGCGATCAGGTCGCCCTCCACCGCCTGGCGCTTGAGGATGTCCGACAGGTGGATCAGCGCCTGATCGCCGACCTGGTGGCCCTTGGTGTCGTTGACCTTCTTGAAGTTGTCGAGATCGACATAGGTCAGCACGCCCGGCGCGCCGCCGTCGTTCGCGAGGCGCCTGGCGATCGCGTCGTCGAAGGCGCGGCGGTTCAGCAGCCCGGTCATGGCGTCCGTGGTCGACAGCCGCTCGAGGTGCTGGTGGGCGGCGGCCTGGTGCAGGGCGATCCCGAGCTGGTCGGAGAGGTTGGCGATCAGCCGCCCGTCCTCTTCGTCCCAGTCGGCGGTGTCGCCGGCGCGCCAGAGCATGACCGCGCCGTTGATCTCGTGGTGATGGGAGAGCTGATGGGCGAGTACCGCGCCCGACTCGTAGGCTTCGATCACCGGTTCCCGGCTTGCGGTGATCGCCTCCCGCATGACCTCGAACACATCGTCGGGAAGCGGCACGCCGACCGCGGCCGCCAGCGACATGCCCGTTCCGGGCAGGATGCGGTACACCGAGCAGCCGTCGGCATTGCCGCCGCGGAATACCGCCTCGGCGGCGATCGCCAGCATACTGTCCGGGTCGGTCTCGTCGCGGATCGCCCGCATGATGTGGGCCGTCAGGCGCTGGCGGGCGCCGACGCGGGCCAGTTCCAGATCGCGCTGCCGGTCGGCGGTGACGTCCCGGCACACACCCCGCGCGCCGGCCCAGGCGCCGTCGGCGCCGAACAGCGGAGCGGCGGCGGTCTCCAGCCGCGCCTCGCCGCCGTCGGCCCGCCGGAAGTTGATCTCCACCCCCTGGCGCGGCTCCCGGGTCTGGAACGGGCTGTCGATGGCGACACCCGGCGGCGCGACGAGGAAGCTGTCGGCCCTGCGGCCGATCAGTTCGTCCGCCTTCCAGCCGAGCCCGCCATGGGGGGTGACGAACGCGAACTTGCCGTCGGCGCCGGTCTCCCAGGCCAGGTCGGCGGAGATCTCCACGAGGTCGCGGTAGCGCTGGCGGGAATCGACCAGGGCGGAGCGCAGGTTGCGGTCGACCGACACGTCGCGGCCGATGAGCAGGACCGCGCCGGTATCGTCGACCGGGAGGGCGGAGAAGCTTGTCGAAACCGCCGCATCGGCCTTCGGCGTGACGATGACCGCGGAGATCCCGCGGGCGGACTCGCGGGCCGCGTCGATCAGGGCGGCGATGTCGGGCAGGTCGTGCAGGCGTCGGGCCAGGTCGGCGCCGGCCATGTTGCGGGCGGCGACTCCCCCGTCCGCGTCGATGAGGATCACCGGGCCGTCCGCCAGGGCAAAGGGACCGGTGGAGACCAGGCGTTTGACCAGAGTCTCGTCCGTCGCTGTGTCGATCGACTCGCCTGGATCGATCATGCCCCTACCTTATGCGATGATCGCCGGGTCACCGGCCGGTGTCTGACGGTCATGGCAGAGCCGCCGCGATCGGTCCAGTGCATTCGTGGCAGATTTGTTGAAGCAACGGCCGCTGGAGCGGCCGGCAATGGGGGGCGACTTGACACGAGAGACCATGGATCCGGACACCATCGATTGCTGGATCTTCGACCTGGACAACACTCTGTATCCGGCGCGCTCGAACCTGTTCGTCCAGGTGTCCGCCCGCATGACCGAGTTCATCAAGGCGCGGTTCGACCTGGACCACGAGCCGGCCCGCGAACTGCAGCGCGACCTGTTCCGCCGTCACGGAACCACCCTGCGTGGGCTGATGTCGGAACACGGCGTCGACCCCCACCCGTTCCTGGACTTTGTGCACGACATCGACGTCAGCGTCATCGATCCGGCCCCGGAACTCGACCGACTGCTCTCCCGGCTGCCGGGGCGCAAGGTGATCTACACCAACGGCTCGGTCGGCCATTTCGAGCGCGTCGCCGGTCGTCTCGGCGTCGACCATCACTTCGAGCATGTGTTCGACATCGTCGCCTCGGATTTCACGCCGAAGCCGGATCCGGTTCCGTACGACCGGCTGGTCGATCTGCTGGCGCTGGAACCGGCGCGTTCGGCGATGGTCGAGGACATGGCGAAGAACCTGAAGCCCGCCGCCGATCTCGGCATGACCACAGTCTGGCTGAAGAGCGATTACGACTGGGCGACCGACGGTGCCGACCAACCCCATGTCCACCACGTGGCCGAGGACGTGGTCAGCTTCCTCGGATCCGTGCTCGACGGGCAGGACGGCGGTGGCGCCGCGCCGCGTTGACAGTCATCCGACCCGCCTCCATTGTGCCGCGACCTGAGGAAACCCGACCTTTCGACAAGAGCCGAGACCCATGACCACGACCGACCTGCAATCCGTCATCGACGCCGCCTGGGAGAACCGCGACCACGTCTCCATCTCCACCAAGGGCGAGGTTCGCGACGCCGTCGAGGCGGCGCTCGAGGGGCTGGACAACGGCACTCTTCGGGTCGCGACGCCCGAGGGCAATCACCAGTGGACCGTCAACCAGTGGGTCAAGAAGGCGGTGCTTCTGTCGTTCCGGCTGAACGACATGGAAGTGGTGCCGGGCGGTCCGGAGGACCCCGAGCGCGGCCCGTCGGCGTGGTGGGACAAGGTCCCGTCCAAATTCGCCGGATGGGGCGAGAACCGGTTCCGCGAGGCCGGGTTCCGGGCCGTTCCGAACTGCGTCGTGCGCCGCTCGGCCTTCATCGCGCCGGGCGTGGTGCTGATGCCGAGCTTCGTGAACCTCGGCGCCTATGTGGACAAGGGGACCATGGTCGACACCTGGGCCACGGTCGGCTCCTGTGCCCAGGTCGGCAAGAACGTGCACCTGTCCGGTGGCGTCGGCCTCGGCGGCGTCCTGGAGCCGCTGCAGGCCGATCCGGTCATCATCGAGGACAACTGCTTCATCGGCGCCCGCAGCGAGGTCGTCGAGGGGGTGATCGTCGAGGAGGGCGCCGTGCTCTCCATGGGCGTGTTCATTTCCAAGTCGACCCGCATCATCAACCGCGAGACCGGCGAGGTGCATGTCGGCCGGGTCCCGGCCTATTCGGTCGTTGTGCCGGGGACGATGCCGGGCAGACCGCTGCCGGACGGCTCTCCCGGTCCGTCGCTGTCCTGCGCGGTGATCGTCAAGACGGTCGACGCCCAGACCCGATCGAAGACCTCCATCAACGAGCTGCTCCGAGACTGAGAGCAAGGTGAGCGAGATGTCGGCATCCCCCCAGGCCGGCGCGCGGACATCCGGCGAGGACTCTCGTCTAGACCCTGTGGACGTTGCCGCCCGGCTGATCCGCTGCCCGAGCGTGACGCCGGAGGACGGTGGCGCGCTCGACCTGCTGCAGTCGCTGCTGGAGCCGATGGGCTTCGTCTGCCACCGCCTGCGGTTCGAGGCGGAGGGGACGGATCCGATCGACAACCTCTACGCCCGGCGCGGCGGCGATGGCCCGCATCTCTGCTTCGCCGGCCACACCGACGTGGTCCCGGTCGGCGACGCGGCCGCCTGGAGCCGGGGGCCGTTCGACGGAACCGTTGCCGAGGAACGTCTCTGGGGGCGTGGTGCCGCCGACATGAAGGGGGGCATCGCCGCCTTCGTCGCCGCGGTCGACCGCCATCTGGCGGGTGGCGGCGGTGCGGGCTCGATCAGCCTCCTCATCACCGGCGACGAGGAGGGTCCCGCCGTCAACGGCACCACCAGGGTGCTGGACTGGATGGAGGCCAACGGCGAGATCCCCGACATGTGCATCGTTGGCGAGCCGACCAATCCGAACGCCATGGGCGACATGATGAAGATCGGTCGGCGCGGCAGCTTCACCGGCCGACTTGTCGTGCGCGGAACCCAGGGCCACGTCGCCTATCCGCATCTGGCGGACAACCCGGTGAACGGACTGCTCCGTCTGCTGGAGCCGTTCGCGCACGGGACGCTGGACGAGGGGACGGCGCACTTCCCGCCGACCACCCTGTCGGTGACGACGGTCGATGTCGGCAATCCGGCGACCAACGTGATCCCGGCCGAAGCGCGGGCGACCTTCAACGTCCGTTTCAACGACGCCCACAGCTCGGCCTCGCTGGAAAAGATGTTCCGCGACAGCTTCGATCAGAAGGGTGTGCGCTACGACCTGGAGACCGAGTGCTCGGGCGAGAGTTTCGTGACCGAACCGGGCGCGCTCTCCGAGCTCGTGTCGGACGCGGTGGCCGAGGTGACCGGTCGTCGGCCGGAACTGAGTACCACCGGCGGAACCTCCGACGCGCGCTTCATCAAGCGGCTCTGCCCGGTGGTGGAGTTCGGGCTGGTCGGCCAGACGATGCACAAGGTCGACGAGAACGTCGCGGTCGCCGATGTCCGGGCGTTGACCGACATCTACGCGGCCATTCTCGACCGCGCGCTCGGCGGCTAGGGCCGTGGCGCTGCCGCCTGTCCCCAGCCAGACCGAGGTGGCGGCCTCCGTCTACGGGACGTGGCGCCTTTTCCTCGGCGACCGCGGCGGACTCGGCTTCTTCGGAACCGGCCGCACGGCTTTCTGGCGGGCCTGCTGGGTGCTGGCGGCGGTACTGCCCATCAACCTGCTGATCTACCTGATCCAGCTTGTCAGCCTCGACCGGCCGGTGGTGCTGGGATCGCTGGCGCTGCTCGGTTTCGCGGTGGTGATCGCCTGGTTCGGCTATGCCCTGCTCGTGCACTACGTACTGCCGTGGATCGACCGCCAGGAGCGGTACCACGACTACATGATCCCGGAGTTCTGGTCGTCGCTGCCGACGGTGGTGATCCAGTTCCTGGCCATCGCCCTCGACGAGACGGGTTTGCTGCCGGGGTCGACCGGAGAGGTCCTGACCATAGCATCGTTCGGCGCGGCGCTGTGGCTGCGTGCCCAGATCATCCGCCTGTCGCTCGACGTGACCTACGGCCAGGCCGTGGCGCTGGTGATCGGCAGCCTGGTGTTCCACGCGGTGATCGCCGGCGTCCTGATCCCCAGCCTCTGACCCCGGTCTTGCCTGTCGGCCCAGGGCGGCACCCCGGCGGGCCCTATCCGGGCAGCGTGCCGGTCAGCACGTAGCGCAGGATGTCGACCACCTGCTCCGGCGTTTCGGCAACGGCCAGGGCGGCGCCGTCCACCTCCTTGAGGGCGTGGGTGTGCTCCGGCGCGTGCAGCACCACCAGCGGCGTACCAAGGGCGGCCGCGTAGCCGGCGTCGAAAGCCGCGTTCCACTGCTTGTACTTGTCGCCGAAGCGGACGACGACGACATCGGCCTGCTCGATCAGGGTGCGGGTGCGGATGGCGTTCAGCTTGGCGCCCTTGTGGTCTTTCCAGAACCCCTTGTCCTCGGCGCCGAGGATGGCCACGCCGCAATCGTCGCTGGCCGCGTGGTCGGTCACCGGCGCGGAGAACGCGACGTCCAGGCCGGCGGCCTCCGCCCCGGTCTCGATCACGTCGCGCCAGTCGGTGTGGATTTCGCCGGACAGATAAACGGACAGGGTCACAGGTGACCTCCTGATGATTGCTGTGATGCGGGTGGCTTAGCACATTCGGGCGGGATCAGTCAGCGCGGGTCGGCCCCTGTTGCCAGACCGGTCCGGCCCTGCGACCATCGCGCGAGGACGAGGCGATCCGATGCCGGGGACCATGACCTTCCACAAGGGACAGCAACGCCCCCTGCTGGCGCACGAGCGGCGGCAGATCGTCGGTTCGGCGGCGGTTCAGCCGATGGCGGCGGCTTTGCCTGCACGGCCTCATCCCCCGCAACCCCATCCCCTTCAGCCCAATCCTCTTCCGGCCCACCCGCTGCGGTCGGGCGCCAATCAACTGTCGGGCGGGTTTGTGCAGGCCGCGCAGTCCGCTGCCCATTCCGCAGCTCAGCCCGTTGTCCATCCTGCGGTCCATCCCCTGGTGGCGCGGCCGCTGCTGCCGCATGAGCGCCGGGCCGTGGGTGTGGGGCCGGCGACGCCGTCTGTGGTGCTTCCGGCCCTGGTGCCGCGCAGCCGCGCCCTGAGCCTGCCGGCGCGCCCGGTGGGGATGGCCGAGGCCGATCCGCGTGCCGAAGCGACGGTTCGTCGCGCCGCCACCGAACGGAACGGCGAGGCCCGCATGCTGATGCGCGCCTTCGCCCAGACCAGCGGCCGGCTGCTGGACCTGGGCGTCGCCATGATCGATGCGGCCGGCAGCCGCGCCCGACGCACACCGGCGGAGGAGAGCCGGCGCGGCGGCGACCGGGCGGTTCCCGGATACCGGAAGTACATGCACGGCACACTGCTGGATGTGCTGGAAACCGCACGGTACGGCCACTCTCTGGACCCGAACCGGCCGGGAGCCGACGCGCCGTCCTACCGCCGGTTCATGGGCGGTACGCTGGTCGATCTCTTCGAGAAGATGCAGGGCGAGCGGGAGCCGGGGATCGACCGGGACGACCCCTCGGGAGATGGGGCCGGCGGCGCGCATGCGCGCCAGAAACCGTCGCGGCTGCGCCGGGCGATGCACGGGACGCTCGTCGACCTGTTCGATGCCATGGCCGAACGGCGGGCCGCCGACGAGGCTGCCGACGTGGCCAGTGGCGACCGCGGCGGGCGGCGGCCGCTGACGGAAGCGGCGCGGCCACGGTCGATGTCGCTGGACACCGGCATGAAGGCTTTGGAGGAGCCGGCGTCCCAGAAGCGCGTCGACAACGGTGCCGAGCGCAAGGTCTCCGACAACCTGTCGCGCACGTCGTCGGAGCAGAGCCACGAGGTCGACGCGGTGTCGTCGCGCTCCCGCGCCTCGACCATGGGCGCCTCGGTCGCCGACATCGATTAGTGCCTCGTCAGACCAGGGTCATGGTGTTGAACTGACCCGGGACCAGCGACATGCCGACCATGTTGCCGAAGAACCCGTTCTGAAAGGTCGGATGCAGCATCTTGGTCGCCGGGATCCCCTCGAACAGGACCGTGAAGCTGGCGAGGAAGTTCCAGCTCGGTCCCATGACCAGTCCGGAGAGAATCCCGAGTTCGACGCCCCCGTCGTCGCCCTGGGTCAGCGGAACCATGCTGAGCATGTGGTGCGCCGGCATGGCCCAGATCGTGATGTTGACGCAGAAGTCCACCGCGGTGATCCGCATGCCCAGGTTGGGATAGGGGATCGGTACCGGCACGATGATCGGCGTCAGGCAGACGTCCGGGAACATGATGTCCAGTTCGATCGGCGAGTTGACGTTGTTGAAGACCATGGCGGTGTCCTGACGGGCGTGGACGGATTGCGGTCTCGCTGCGGCGGCGGTCAGCTCAACTGGATGCGGTCGGCCTCCAGCCGCATCTCCTTGCGGGCCGACATGAGGTGGTGGTGCGCGCGGGTGGTCAGCACGTCACGAGCCTGGATCATCCAGCAGTCGGCGCTGGCGATCGCCGTGCGCGCAACCAGGGTGAGGCCGTCGATCGCGGTCTGGGTCAGACGTTGGGCGACGATGGACACGGTGCCGAGCGGGGCCGACAGCGCAATCCCGCCGGCGGCCGCCAGCGACAGCCGGTCTCCCGCCCGGATCTCCAGGTCGCCCGCGGCCTCGACCGTCACCGGCGCGCCGTCCGGGCGCTCGAGCACCGACAGGATGTAGCGGTCACCCCCCTCCGGGTCGTCCCAGACCAGGACTCGGTCGCCCACCTCGGGGCGCACCAGGCAGCCGACAGCGCGTCGGGCCAGGCGGCCGTCATCGAGCACGGCCACCCCGTCGGCCAGCCGGTCGACCGTCCGGGCGGCGCCGCGTGTCAGGGTGAGGGTCTCGGTCATGGTCGTCCTCCATCGGGGGCGGGGATGAAAGGGGTGAAGCGTTTGGCCTCGCGTCGCGGCGGCGGTTCGTCGCGCCGTCGCCCGCGTCGGGACCCGGTGAAGTCCGCCCGCGTCAGGACGGCGTCGTCGAACGAGGCGAGGTCGAGGCTGGTGTCGCCGAAATCGGCATCGCTCAGGTCGGCGCCATCGAACAGGGTCTTCTCGAGCATGGCGCCGGAGAGCCGGGCACCGAACAGCGTCGCATCGACGAAGTTCGACGCCTTGGCCCGGGCACCGGACAGGTCGGCCGCCGTCAGATCGGCCCCGGTGAACAGGCTGTAGCTTATGTCGGCCTCGCGGAAGGAGGTGCCGCGGGCCCTGGCCTGTGTGGCGTTCAGGCCTCCGAGGGCGGCGCCGTCGAACCGGACGCCGGACAGGTCGGCGCCGGTCGCGGTGACCTGGCTCCACGCCACGCCGGACAGGTCCAGCCCGGCCAGGTCCGACTTGGTGAGCAGCAACCGCACCGCCCGAAGACCGCGAAGCCCCACCGCCGGTCGAAGGTTCAGCGCGGACAGGGCGACGGTGTCGAACTGCGCGCTGTCGAAGCTGGTTCCGGCGACAGACCCGTCATGGATCGCGGCGCGGGCCCAGCGCGATCCGTCGAGCGTCGCCGACGCCAATGACGACCGGACCACCGAGAGACGCTCGGCGAAGACCCCGTCCAGCCGGCCCTCTGTCAGGTCGCTGTTCAGGATCGCCGTATTGGTCATCCGGGCGCCGGCGAGCCGGGCGCCGGTGAGCGTGCAGCTCTCGAACACGGCACCGTCGAGACTGCAGTCGGTGAGGTCCGCACCCACGAGGTTGCAATGCGAGAAGATCGTGCCCGGTCCCGCCGTCAGCCGGCGCAGGACGGTCCCGGCGAGGCTGCAGCCCTGGAGCACTGCCCCGGTCCAGTCCTGGCCGGACACGTCCACGCCGTCGAGCACCGCCCCTTCGACCGGGATCGCCAGGCGGGCGAGTTCGGGCACGTCGATCACGTCCCGATCTCCAGCACCGCCGCCTGCTGCGGGTCGAAGCGGGCGCGGGACAGATCGGTCTTGGTCAGGTCCACCTCGAGCAGCGTGGCACCGACCAGGTTGGCGCCGCGAAGGTCGGTGTCGTCAAAGCTGGCCTTGCGCAGGTTGGCGTCCATCAGGTCGGCGCCGGCGAACCGGCAACGGGCGAGGTCGGCGCCGCCGAAGAGAGTTCGCCGCAGACTGGCGCCACGGAAGTCGCCGCCCGCCAGCACCGTCCTCGACAGGTCGGCGCCGGCCAGGTCAGTACCGAGGGCGGAGGCATCGGGCAGTTCCGCCCCGCTCCAGCCCGACCCGGACCCCGACGCCCGGTCCAGGACCACCGCCGGAAGGGCGTTGCGTCCGGCGACGCGCAGGCCGCGAATGTCGGCTCCGGCGAACGACACGCCCCGGCCGTCGCATTCCGACAGGGCGAACCGCTCGAACCGGGCCCGCTCGAAGACGGCACCGTCGAGCCGGCAGTTGTGGGCGACGCCGAGGGCGAACGTCGCGCCGCTGGCGTCGACGCCGGACAGATCGGCATCGACCAGCGCCACCTGTCGGAGCGCGGCGCCGGCCAGCGAGGCGCCCGCCAGGGTCAGTTTCGTCCAGCTGCCGTCGGTCAGGGTTGCGCGGTCGAACCGGGCCGCTGGCGCAGACAGGGCGTCTGTGGCGGCGCCGTTCAGGGTCGCGTCGGTGAAGTCCGTCCGGGAGGCCGATGCACCGCCGAGGTTCGCGGCGTCGAGAACGGCGGCAGTGAACCGCGCGTCGTCCAGAATCGCCTCCGTGAGGACCGCGCCGCGCAGGATGGCGGAGGACAGGTCGGCGCCGCGCAGGTCCGCCCGCTCGAGCAGAGTGCCGCTCAGATCGCGCTTCGACAGATCCAGACCCGAGAGATCGGCGCCGGCGAGATCGCGCCCGGCAAGCGACACGCCGTCGGCAAGCCAGGTCCGCACCCGCTCCCTCAAGGCCGATCGCAGCGCGGCGGAGGGGGCGGCATTCGGCTTGAGCGCCCGCCGCGACAGCTGGCGTGGCAGACGGGCGGCGGCCTCGCCCCGGATGGCGGCGGCCCGGGTGGTATCCGCCGCGGCGGCACGCGGGTCGGGCAGCGCGAGTTCGGCCGCGTCCAGGGCGGCGGCGACGACGGCGAGGTCGTCCCGCTTCAGGTCCGCGGCGAGCGCATCGCGGGCGCGCCGCATTTCCGCTTCCGCCCGTTCGGCCTCGGCCCTGGCGCGGGCAGCTTCGGAGTCGAGCCTGTCGATCATCGCGCCGATGTCGATCTCGGTGGCGGCACGCGCCCGTGGCGAGACGAAGGTCGCCGGGTCGATCGTCGGCGCCGGCGGCGGCTCCGTCCGGGGGGCCTGGCCCATGCGCGCCCGCGCCCTGTCCTCCTGTGCCGCGGCGATCTCCGCCAAGCGCGCCTCGGCCGCGGCCAGGGCACCGGCGTCCTCGGCCGCCTCGCGCTCGAGCGTGGCCGCATCCTTGGCCGGGCGCAGCGGCGACCAGTCGAGGGCGAGGCGGGTCCGTCCCTCGGGCGACAGGCGCGCGCGCAGGGCGGCCTCGTAATGGTCGGCCGGCCGGGGGACGTCGCGGGCATCCTCATAGGCCAGAAGCAGGCCCGAGACGTCGGCGGCATCGCTGTCGCCGACCGGAGCGATGCCGTGGAAGACGATCAGCACCATCTCCCGGTCGGGCAGGAAGACGACGGTGTCGAGCGTCATCTCGATCTCGGCGAAGGGGCCGTGCGGATCGTGGGGACCGTCGCCGAACAGCAGTGCCGACCGGGCGCGCAGCGGCGGCAACCGGCCCTCGATCACCGGCCGGGTCGGGTGCATCCCCTCCAGGCGATAGGGCTCTCCGGGCTCGAACGGTCGTCCGGCCCACTGATCGGGCGCGGTGACGTTGCGCAGCGTGGGATCGTGGTCGTCCGGCAGACCGGGGAACCGGGTCCGCGCCCAGGCGAGGTCGTAGGTGCCCGCCTTCTCGGCGCGCGGGCTCCAGGCGATGTCGATCGCCCCGAGGGCAGCGGGCGGCGGCCGGTTCGACGGCGACAGCAGCGGCCGACCGGGCCGCTCCAGCAGCGGCATCGGGCCGTGGGGCCGGCCCTTGGCGTCCAGGCCGATCCCGATCGGGTTGACCGGATCCGCCGGCCCGCCGAATGCGCTGGCGTAGGACAGGTCGGTGGGCGCGAGCGGTTTCGCCTCCCCCGGCACCGACAGGCCGAGCGGCGTGCGGCGCCACGTCCGCGCGCCGAACACCAGGACCCGTTTGTCGATATCGGCGATCCGCATCCGCGCCTCGCTCCGCACGGCCCAGGCATCGTCCGGCGGGGGATGGGCGCTGCCGACGACCATCGCTTCCGCCCGTGCCTTGGGGAATCCTTCGTCCAGCGCCTTGGGGCCACCCTCGGGCAGGGCCTGGGACAGGGGCCAGATCTTGCGCTCGTCGAGCGGCGCGTCCGGGGCGTCGATCGGCGCCGCCATGAGGGCGCCGACCGCCAGCCGGTGACCGCGCGGGTCGCCGAGCGGGCGGGCGATCACGCCAATCTGGAACGGTTTCACGATGTGCACGGCCGTCCCCTCACATCAGCATCTTGATGACGTTGATCTCGAGGTCGAGCACCGCCTTGATCGAGATGTGGACCCCCATGCTCATATCGAGACTGTCGGTCATCGACATGCCGAGCCGGGTCGCCATGGTCATGTCCATCGAGCTGCCGATATGCATGTTCATGTTGTCGCCGATGCCGATGGACATGCCGTCGCCCAGATGCATGCTCATCTGGTCTCCGAGATGCATGCTCATGGCGTCGCCCAGATGCATGCTCATCTGATCGCCGAGATGCATGCTCATGGCGTCGCCCAGGTGCATGCTCATCTGGTCTCCCAGATGCATGTTCATCGCGTTGCCGAGATGCATGCTCTCCTGGTTGCCCAGGTGCATGCTGGCGGCGTCGCCTAGATGCATGCTCTCCGCCTCCCCGATATGCGCCGACAGGTTGTTGCCGATGTGGACGGAAGTCGACATCGCGATGCTGATCGAGGCGGCGACGCCGATATGCATCGACGCCTGGTTGCCGAGATGGACCGACGCGGCGTCACCGAGGTGGGCCGAGGCCGCGTCGCCGAGATGCATGCTCGTCGCGTTGCCGATATGGGTCGAGTCGGCGTTGCCGATGTGCAGGTTGGTCTGGTTGCCGTGATGGTGCGAGGTCGGGTTGCCGTAGGCGATCGAGAGGTTGTGCTCGCCGTAGCTGCGGTGGAAGTCGTAGCTGTTGCCGTAGATGATGGAAACGTTGGAGTAGGGGCCGCCGCCGACGGTCGACTTGGCCTCGGCCTCGGAGAAGACCGTGTTCACCTCCGACGCGCGGTCGGACGTCGGGCCGATCTGGACGTGGACGTTGGCGCCGACCGAGGCGTTTTTCATCGGTCCGCAGTTGCGGTTGTCCATGGTTCCGTCGATCACGAACTGCATCGTTCCGACCTGATAGGACGAGGTGTCGCCGATCGTGGTGTGCGGGATGTCGACCGCCGGCGCGTTGATCGCCCCGTGGGACCAGATCATGCCGACGATCTCCGGCACCATCGAGAGGCCGGTCGCGGGGCCGACCAGCACCACGGCGCCGATCTCCGGCGCGGTCTGCATCCCGGCGCCAAGGCGCACCCAGTACGGCGTGCCCCGGTCCCAGGGAAACTCGACATAGACGCCGTAGGTCCAGATTTCGAACTCGCTGCTCTGGGTGGCGTCGTACTGCGGCGGCGGGATCAGCTCGACCGGTTCCATGCAGGCGCCGGGGTCCCACGGCGCCGGGCTGTCGCCGGGACCCCGGACCACGGTGGCGATCGACGGGCCGAAGTAGATGGTGTCGAACGGATCCCGCACCGTGCCGAAGGGGTGGCTCGGCGGGTTGCCGGTGAAGCGCACGATGTGGACGCCGTCCTCGTCGGACTCCACCGACATCTGGCTGATGACGAAGTCCTGCCCGTCCAGTTCCCTGCGCGGATGGTTGGTGACGGTGAAGACGTGGCCGGCGAGCATCCCGAAGGCGGTCGACGTGCCGGTCAGGCTCTCGGCGTCGAAGCGGACGGATTCCGCCGCCCGCCGGTTCGACATGTCGGCCCAGTCCGCACTGGTCTCGACGTCGTAGAGGAGCACCCGCTCGAAGCTGACGGTCTGGTTGTAGCGGTCGTTCTCGAGGATCGTCGCCTTGGCGCTGGGCGCGGTGGAGACCCGCTGTCCCATGGTCGACATGATCGTCTTGCCGGTCTGGGGCGTCAGCTGCTGCTGATAGCTGTAGGCGAGGATCAGGTCGTCGCTCGGCCGCGTGTCGTCGAGCGAGAACAGCGCGCGCAGCTTCTGCGGCTGGTCGTCGGGGGCGTTCGGCGTGTAGCAGTCGGCATAGGCCTCGGCGTTGTCGGCCAGCACGAGGACATGCTCGCAGCCGGCGGTCTGCGGCGTCTGCTTGAAGAAATAGAAGATGCCGGTGCGCTGCATCAGCTGGGAGATGAAGGACAGGTCGGTTTCGCCGTTCTGCAGCCAGTCGTGCTTCTCGATGGTGGTCATCGGATTGCGGTAGCTGGTCTCGAAGGCGATGCCGTGACGGTCGAGCACGGCGGCGATGACGTCGGGCACCGTGACGTTGACATAGAGCTCGTACTTGTTGGCCAGGGCCAGACGCCACAGGGCCGGGCGCATGTCGACCTCGTAGGTCACCTCGCCGGTGGAGCGCAGGGCGGTGACGATGCCGTTGACATAGACGCGGGTCTCGCCGCCCGACAGGGTGTTCGGCGCCGCGCCGGACGCGTGTCGGGGGCCGACATAGGCGAAGGTCACCGGAGAGCCGACGACGTCGGAGAAGTCGGCGTTGGCGTCGGCGCCGGCCAGCGACAGGGTGTAGAGGAACGGCGCGGAGATCTGCTCCTGGCCCTGCACGGAGATCAGACGGAAGGCGGTCGCATCGATCGAGCCCGGCCAATGCACGAGCACCAGGGGCGTGTTCGGCGGCGGCGGTGGGGGCAGGTCGCTCATGGGGTCGCCGCCGCCGACGGCCCTCGGCTGTAGACGGCGATCCGCGCCTCCAGCGTCGGCCGGCCGGAGCGTCGGGCGCGCAGCCACGACCCGCGCCCCAGCACCGCCGTACCGATCGCCGCTGTCGACACGCCCTCGGCGACGACGCTCAGGTGCATGTCGACCACGACGGTCTCGTCGGCGACGAACTGGACCAGTTCGGCGAAGGCCCGGACCTGCGACTCGTCGCGGGCGATCCGGCGCAGGTGCCCGGCGGTGGCCGGCCCGACATCCAGGCGGACGGCGGAGGTGTGGTCCCGCGCCCGTCGGCCGATCGCTGCCCCGTGCCCGAGGATGCCGTTGCGGCCGTGGCGCCGGCCGATGGCGGTGCGGTCGCGCCGGTCGATGGGCAGCCAGCGCGGCGCCAGCGGTTTCAGGCGAACCGGCACGTCCCCGCCGAGCCAGCCGGCCACCGTGCGCTCGATCACCGCGGCGCTGCGCGGTGGCCCGGCGAGCATGCCGGCGAAAGGCAGCAGGACCTCGTCGGCGGCGCCGAGCCGCCCGGCCAGGCCGGGGCCGAGCAGGCCGAGCCAGGCCCGCAGCGCTACCAGATGCGGCAGATGGGTCGGCCGGTCGTCCCACAATCCGGGCCGGTGGGTCTGGCGCAGTGCGTGAAACAGCTCGATCAGACGATGATTGAAGATATCCAGGAACGCTGCCGGCGCGGCGTTGCCCACCCGCTCCTGGTCGAGGACGAAATCGGTATAGGGTTCCGGCAGGGCGCCATGGTGGCCCGCCAGGCTGAGAGCGGCGACCCGCAGGGTCACGGTGTCGTCCTCTCCCGCCGGCAGCTCGATGCCGTCGACATCCGCCGGCACGAATCCGCGGCTGACGCGCGCGCCCAAGGCGAGGTCGCGGGCCCCGCCGAGCCGGTCCGCCATGCGCGGATCGGCCAGCGCCCGGCGCAGCAGCCGGATCGCCTGGAACATGTCGAACCGCCGCGGCTCCGCCCGCAGCCAGTCGATCAGAGGCTCGCGCGAGCCCCAGCCAAAATCGGCCATCGGTGCCACTCGCCTTCCCGTCGCACGGAATAGAGGTTGGTCTGGGTGACGGTGTTCGCCGCCGCGTAGAGGGAGAAGAAATGCCGGAGTACGGCGCTGAACAGCACCGCGCTGGCGCCGACGAACTCGCTCTCGTCCAGGGTGAGGTCGATCGCCAGCCCGCGCGCGAAACCGGGCCAGACCGCGTCGTGCACCGGGGCGGCGAAGGGCCGGGTCGACAGATGCGCGATCGCGTTGATCTGTCGGGTGTCGACCCGGTCCCCCGCCTGGGCGTAGAGCCGCAGGATCCCCCGCAGCGCCCGCAGAGTCCGGGCGTCGTCGTCCGTCAGCGACAGGCGGTTCAGCGCCAGGTGCGAGACCAGTGGCCATAGCGCGCCGTCCTTGTCGCTGGGCCAGATCGGCATGGTCGGGCGCTGAAGCGCGACCAGCCGCTCGATCGGCTTGGTGCCGTCATAGGCCATCACCGCGTGGACCGGGAGCTGGCGGGGCAGGTCCCGGTTGGTGCACAGGGTCACCGCCTGGGCGAAGTCCTGGGGCGGCCGGTCGAGGCGGAACCGCCGGTCGTGGAACGACAGGAGCACGTCGGTGCCCGGCACGCCGGGGCGGCCGCTGGTCACCCGGCGCGCCGTCCACAGGACCTGGGACGGATCCTCACCCACCGCGCGGTCCGGTCCGAAATAGGGGGCGGTGCGCTGCGGCGCGGCCCCGGGACCGCTCGACACCGTGACGCTCTCGATGGCGTGGATCTCGGTGTGCCGCATGTCGCCGCCGTCGGGGATGAGCGGATACTCGTAGGCGGTGTGGTCGAGGCGGATCGGATCGGTGGTGCGCCGGAACAGGTTGACCAGCGGGACGCAATGCAGCTTGAGGTCGTCGGTGGTCAGGGTCGGGACCTGCGGCGGCATCCGGTCAAAACCGATGACGATCTCCAGCGGCTCGCCTCCCGGCCGCCGCTCCAGTCCGTACAGGTCGAAGAACAGGAACTTGTCGGGAAACAGGAAGTACTCGTGCACCAGCCGGAAGGCCGGATGCACCCGCAGGTCGTCGGGCAGGAGGCATTCCCCGTCGCCGAAACCGACCGGTCGCAGATCCCGGCGCGGGTCCAGCGGCACCCGGGTGCCGTCGCCGGCCACCAGCTCGATCCGGTTGACCCGGCAGGACAGGTACTCGTACAGGGCCGCCCGGTTCCGCCAGTCGCCGCCGAGGAACACGCGCAGCCGGCTCAGGTCGAGCATGCTCAACGGTTTCGCGCCCCGCTTCGACAGCCGCAGCCGCAGCAGGGTCGGCGAATCGTCCCAATGCCGCGCCATCGGCGTCGTTCCGGTCTCGCACCACTCGACCGTGTCGAGGCCGACCGGGTTCAGCACCACCGGCGCTGTCGTGCGGAAACGGACCGTATCGCCGTCCGCCGTTTCCGCGATCACCGGCGCACCGCGGTCCAGGGCGATGCCACCGGTCATGGCGGCGTCGAACATGTCCGGCTGGATCTCGGCGACGGTGAAGCTCGGGATCGGTCGGGTGAGCTGCGGGTAGAGAATTTCGAGCAGGCCGAGCGGGATCTCGTGCGCGGCGTTGTCGAGATTCATCTGCAGCCGGCCGGTCAGCATGGCGAAGGCCTGCAGCATCAGCTCGACCTGCGGGTCGTTGCTGCGGCCCGCCGCGAGCTCCAGGCGGTCGGCCACGTTGGGGAAGCGCCCGCCGAACCGTGCGGCCGCGGTTCGCAGGTAGCCCAGTTCCCGCTCGAAATAATCGAGCAGCCGCTCGTCGTCGCCGACGATCATGCGTCACTCCCGGTCGTCGCCATCACCGTCTCCGCGGTCCGCCGCGCCGGTCGACGGCCACCGCCACCTCGAATCGCGCCGGACGGACATGGTGCTCCATCCGGACGCCGCCCGATACCGTCAGACGGAGGATCGAGGGGTCGTCGCGATCCATTTCCGCGTCAACCCGGGGCGAGAGAATGCGTGGCTCGAACGCCGCGACCGTGCGGGTCGCCGCATCGACGATCTCGGGTGCGACCTTGCCCCGGTCCATCGGATCGCCGCGCAGCTGCGGCATGCCGTAATTGGCCAGCGTCCGATCGACGGAGGCCGCCTGTCTGCAGGTGACCGGGCTGCGCGTGCCAAACACCCGCTCGAGATTCAGCATGATGCTCGAGACCAGGGAATCCAGGTCCAGAACCCGGCCATGGGTCGGCGCGGCGTCGCGATCCGCGACGTCGCCGAGACGGTCCAGCACCGGAACCCGGGCGGGGTAGACTTCCTGCCGCGCCGGCATCTCAGGCCGCCGCGGGTCCGGCGTGTCCGATCATCGCCGACAACCGGGTCATCGCAATCCCTAGGCGGCGTTCTTGTTGGTCGCCAGGTTCCATTCGAAGGCGGTCTGAGCGGTGTTGGTCGCGGTGTCGATGGTCTGCGTGTAGTAGGTCCAGCTGATGGCCGAGAAGTTGATGGTGAAGGTCTCGGTCGGCATGTCGCCGGGGTTGGCCTGCATGCTCATCGAGGAGATCAGCGGGTTGGTGAGCTGGATCTCCATGATCTTCTGCAGCTGGAAGCCGTCGAGCGCGCCGCCGTTGCGGGCCAGCACGATCTTGGTGGTGCCGATGCTGCTGCCCTGCAGGCAGGCCTGGTAGAGCTTCGTCGAGCTGGCGTCCATGTATTTGACGCACGCCAGGTCCTGAATGTTCGGCTTGCCGGAGGTGCGGGCCGTATTGCTGACATCCGTGGTGATCTGCATCGAGAAGCCCTGGCTGAGCGACAGCAGCTGGACCCACTCGCTGTAGCCGTCGATCTGCGACTCGCCCTTGATGGTTTTTCCGCCGTCGGCCTGCAAAAGAATGACGTCCACCGAAGTTCTCCCTTGTCTCTAACTGTCGGTCCGCGGTCCGGATCAGGCGCCGGCGGGCGGCATCTTGACCACGAGGCGAATGGAAACGGCGATCTCCTCGAGCTGGAAATGCGGCCGGATGTAGACGGTGGAGGTGTACACGCCGGGCGACCCTTCGACCGGATAGACGTCGACCCTGGCTTCGCGCAGCGGTCGAGCGGCCTTGAGGGTCTGGGACGCGGTGTCGTCCTCCAGCACGTAGTTGGAGATCCAGCGCGACAGGTAGGCCCGGATGTTGTCCTCCGTCATGGCCGAACCGATCTTCTTGCGCAGCATCTCCTTGATGTAATGGGCGAACCGCGAGGCCACGAGCATGTAGGGCAGGCTGGCGGAGAGCTTTGCGTTGCCGGTGGCGTTGGGGTTGTCGTAGGCGACCGGCTCGTTGATCGTCTGCCCGCCGAAGAACACGGCGTCGCGCTTGTTCTTCTCGTGACACAGGGCGATGAACCCGAGATCGGACAGTTCCTTCTCCCGCCGATCGGTCAGCGCGATCTCGGTCGGGCATTTGATCGCGATGTCGCCGTCGCCGGTCTTGAAGTTGTACAGGGGCAGGTTCTCGACCATGCCGCCGGCCTCGACGCCGCGGAACGACGCCGGCCAGTAGTACAGCGCGAAGGCGTTGGTGATCCGCTCGGCCAGAGCGAACGCGGCGTTGCCCCACAGGAACTTGGCGTTGTCCGGCCCGGCCTCGCCGGCGACCTCCTCGTTGAAGTCGAAGCCGTCGGCCGGGTTGTTCTCCGGGTCGTAGGGCGCGCGGAGCAGGAAACGCGGCAGCGTCAGGGAGACGTAGCGCGAATCTTCGGCGTTGCGGAAATCGGAGAACGCGACGATGCCCGCCTCCAGACTCTCGAAGATCGAGGCGAGTTCGCGCGGCTTGGCGAGATCGGTGAAGGACTCCAGGTCGAACAGATCAGGCGCCGCCCCGGACAGCATCGGCGCATGGGCCATCGAGGCGATGTGGGCGAGGTATTCCAGCATGTTCTGGTCCGGCATCGAGCGGCCGAAGTAGTGGTCCAGCACCAGCATGCTGAACGGATGTCCGCCGTAGGTGCCGAACTCGCTCTCATAGACCTTCTTGAAGAGCTCGCTCTGCTCCCAGTCGAACATGCCGCCCTTTTCCATGTCCTTGCGCAGGTCGTCGAGCGTGACGTCCAGCACCTTTATCTTCAGGTACAGGCCGGTCGGGGTGAGAGACACCAGATGCCAGAGCTGGCGCCAGCGCGACTCCACCTCCTGGAACTCCGGACTGTGCAGGATGAGGTTGAGCTGCTCGTTCAACTTCTTGTCGAGGGTCGCGAGCTCGGAGACCATGCGCTGGGCCGCGCCGTGCTCGGAATGGGTCTGGGCGGCAAGGTCCGGATCGACCACCCGTTCCAGATAGGTTTTCAGCATCTCGATCGCCCGACCCTCCTGGTCCGGCGTGCGTGCGAGGCCGGCGGCGAACAGCTTTTCCAGGATCGTGCGATCCTCCGGCTTCTTCTGCCGGGCCCCCGGTTCGGCGGCGGCCGGCGTCAGCTCCCAGTCCGCGGCCTCGCGACGGGCGGTCGCCCTGGTGAGTGCCGCGGCGGTCTGTTCGGCGGCGACCCGGGCGGGATAGCTGTCGTCGCCGCCCTCGACCGCGGCCTGGGCGGCATCCGCCTTCTCCTTGGCGGCGGCTTCGGCCGCGGCGGCCTTGGCCTGGTTGTCCTTGAGCAGGGCGTCCAGCTTCGCCTGGGCGGCATCGAGATCGGCCTGCAGCTTGTCCTTGGCGTCGCCGTCTGGGGTTTCGGCGATCATGCCGGTCAGCGAATGGATCTGGGCCCGCAGGCCCGTCACCGCCGCCGAACGGTGGGCCAGGCCGTTGACGCGGGCCTCCGCCGCTTCGAAGGTGGCACGCAGGGTGCCCGCCGGATCCTTGTCCTCGTCGGCGTCGGCGTTCGGATCGGGGTGGCAGAGCTTGCCGAGGAAACTCGCGACCTCCTCGCGCCCGTCGATCTTGGTCAGCAGGTTGCGCATGTCGGTGCGGGCCCGGAACTCGCCGGCGAGATCGGGGATGTTGCGCAGCACCTGTGCCGGTGTCAGATCGTCGAGCTTCTCGATCGTCAGGTCGACCGCCATGCGGCTGCCGTCGTCCTTGATGCGATCGGGGACCGCCACGGACACGGTCGGCGCGAACCGCATCATGACGTCGTTGAAGTTGTCTTTGCTGATCTCGACGAAACTGCGCTGGGCGAGCGGTGCGCGTCCCTCCGTCTTGCCGGAGAAGTCGCCCATCACCCCGACGATGAAGGGCAGCATCTCCATCGCGATTGCGCCTTCGGTTTCAACGTCGTAGGTGATGTGAACCCGGGGCCCCGCCGGCCCGACCGGACCCCCGTCAAGCTCGTGCTGGAAGTTCTTCTTCATCCCATCCCCCGTCGCTCGGCGCCGATCTTTGATTGGAGTTCGGATCGCCTTCTTCAAGCGTCGAAATCCTCGCAATCGCAAGCTGCTAGCTTATGATTGCAGATAACTCACAAAACATTACGGCTTGGGTGATACTTCGTCAATTTGGAAGAATCGCGAGTGGCGAGAATAGATTAACGCATACAATGAATCAGTGTGAATCTCTGCACGTCGATCCGGGTCGCGCCCATAGGGACGGTCAGGGCTGACGGTCGGAGTTCCGGTTGGCGTAGTCGAGCAGGTCGAGGACCTTGAGGCCGCCGGCGTCGTAGCGCATCAACTCGCGGTACAGCTCGTTGAACGGCGTCCGGCCCCAGGTGATCGCCCGTTTGACCAGATGGGGCACGGGACTGTGCGGCTCGGTCTTGAGCAGGAAGTCCGCGGCCTCCTCGAGGCGGCGGTAGGCATCTTCGCGGGTCAGGATGTGGGCACGGACCGCGGACTCGGTGCTGCGGATCGAACCGGCATCGCCGCCGCCGGCGGGTGGCGCACCCGCCGATCCCGCGCCCACCACCCCCGCGCCCGCCGCGTCCGAGGCATCGCCGTCCACCGTGTCCCCGGTGCCGTCATCCCCGGCATCGGACATGAACACGATACCGCCGCGGTCGCGGTACAGGCCGTCGACGAAGCTGAAGATGCGGTGCGCGGTTGTGCGCAGCGGTTCGTGAAGCCGGGGCTCGCGGTCTCCCCATCGGGTGCGTCGCCAGTCCCAGAGGTTGTCGACCTCCTGCATCGCCAGCTCGGCGTCGCCGCGGGTGCGGCCGAGCACGTCCAGCGGCGTGTCGGCGACATTCTCCAGGTAGAGGTCGATCGGGCCGGCCTCGTTCGACCCGCCCCCACGCTCGCGGCGGGCGGCGATGATCTCGCTCAGACGCTCGGCATTGCGCCAGTCGGACCAGGTCAACGGCGGACGGTCCCCGTGTTCGGGGCGCGTCAGCGGCACTAGGCTCATCGCCGGCACGATGAAGTGATCGATCCAGCGCTGCGGCGCGATCCGGGGCTCCACGTCGTCGTCGCGGATCCGCGGATGCACCGTGTCCCAAAACTCCGTGGCGATCATCCGGAACAGGGCGGACCCGGCGGCGGTGCCACGGAAGCCGTGCAGGTGCGTCAGCGACTCCAGGAGCCAGGCGCTGACCTGCAGGTCCTTCGTACGCTCGCTCAGCAGCTCCAGGCACAGGGCCTTCACCCGCGGCCAGTTGGCGCGGCGCGGCGAGGTCGCGGAATCGCCGCCGGACTCGCTCTCCACCATCCGCGCCTTGCGGATCTCGCGGAACGCCAGGTCGTAGAACAGGGATTCGCCGGACGGCTCGTCCTCCTGGATCGGCCGCAGCAGGTCGGCCACGGGGAGACCGAGTTCCGGGGCGATCGTGTCCAGGCCTGCGCTCTCGACCATGCTCATCGTCGGCAATCCTCGCTGCGCGCCACCTCTATCCTCCCGTCGTCGCCGTGGGTTGCGACGGCAGGGCGGGCGCCGATACCGGGAAGTTCGGCAGGACCATCGGCACTTCCTTGCCGGTCGCGTCCCGGCCCGTCAATCCCAGAGCGATGTAGAGCTGCGCCGTCTGCGACCGGGTCGTCGTGTTGCCGGCGGCGTCGGCCGAACTCCGGTTGGTCGCCACCTTGAAGGCCAACGTGTTGGGATCCCGGCCTTTCGGCGCCAGCGCGAAGGCGCTTGCCGGGGCCTGGTTGGCCAGCATCAGCCGCAGCAGCGACCAAGGGTCGCCCGCGGGCACGGGCGCGAAGGTCACCGAGCGGTCGGACCAGCTGTAGCCGTTACCGCTCGCCGGCGCGACGGGCCCGTTCTTGGGCCACCGGAAGCCAACCGAGACCGGCGTGCCGAGGGCCCAGGCGAGGTTGCTCACGGCGATCGGGTAGACCGCGCTCTCGCTGCCGGCGGTGACGGTCCATTCCAGTACCTGATCGGCCCCGGCGGCGCCGGCGAGGTCGAGGCGGAAGCTCGGGGCGACCGTGACCGCCGGGACCGGTCCATTGGCGACCTGCGGCACCAGCGCACCAAGCAGATCCAGCGATGCCTTCAACCGGTCGAGGAAACCGGCGGCATCTGCCGTGCGCGCGCCGGTCTTCGCCAGGAATGCCAGTTCCTTGCGGGCTTCCGGCAACACGGAGGCGAGCTGGCTGGTCGCGGCACGCACGGTCTCCGGCGGGATCGGCGGGGGCGGCCGGCGCGCCGACGGCGGCGCGTTGGGCGAGGCCGCGGGTGCAAACGGGAAATAGGGACTGAGGTCGTTCTCGAAGAGGGAGACGATCTTGTCGTAGTTGCCCTCGACCTGTCCCTCGTCAAGCTCGGCACAGCGCCGGTCGATGTCGTCCAGCAGGGTGGCGAACTCCTGGGAGAACAGGTCGGTCACCGGCGGCGGTGTCACCTTGGCAAGGTCGTCGAGACAGCTCTCGCCGGTCATCGCCAGCAGCGGCGAGGCGAAGAAGCTCTCCAGCTCGCCGAGGGTGTTGCCTCTCTTCACGCCGTTCTCGTACTCGGTCAGCGTGACCAGCGTGGCGTTCCAGCGGGTCAGTGTCGCCTGCTCTCCCGGCGACAGGGCGCTGGCGCCGTTGCGCAGGTAGGCGACGGCGGGCTGGGCGTAGCTCCGGGCGACGGTCGAGACCCGGCCACGGGCCGCGGCGAGGTAGTTCGCCAGCGCCGAGGCGTTTCCGACGCGGTAGGCGAAGGTCGTCGCCGTCTCGCCGCCGTCCCAGAGACTCCACGGCACCTCCGGGTCGTACTGGGTGCCGGCGGCGCGATGGTACACCCGGTCGGCGGCGTCCAGGATCGCGGCGGCGTTCTCGCGGTTGGCGGCGGCGAAATCGCCGGCGGTCGAAACGTTCTGGAATTTCAGCAGGACTCCCTGGACCTCCTGGATCGGGACAAGGGCGCCCTGCAGGCTGACCGCGGCCGCGCCGAGCGCCGCCTCCTCGGCCGCGGCGTCGCCGGGAGCCACCGGCCGGGTGATCGTCTGCGCCGTCGCGAGCCGGGCGTCCATCGCATCGACCAGCCCGCGCCCCGCCATCGCCGTCAGCGCGGAGCGGAGTTCCGGGGTCAGGTCGCCGCCGCCGTCATTCAGGGAGGCGACGAAGGCGTCGTAGTCGCCGTAGAGGTCGAGAACCGCCTGCAGACCCTCGGCCTCCCAGTTCATGAAGGTCCCGTCGGCGAGAACCGTCCGGATCGCCAGCCCGGACGCGGGCCGGAAGAAATCGGCGGCGGTCAGGGAGGCGAGCTGGGTGCGGAAGGCGGCGACCGGCGGGCTGAGTACCGGGGGCTCGCCGTCATCGTTGCCGGCCAGGAGCGGGACGGGCGCGGGCGCGACCGGATACCGGAAGGGGGAGATCGCGCCGGCGACCGCCGTGGCGCGGCCGTCGAGCGCGGTTGCGAGGGCGTCGGCGGCACCTTCGCCAAGGATAAGCGACTTGCGGACCTGCGGCAGGAGCGCCGCCAGCGCCAGTTCGTCGGCGGTCGCGGAACCCGAGCCGGCGAGGGTCTCGGCCAGGCTGTCGAGATCGGCCGAGAGCCGTCGGGCGGTTCCGGAAACCACCTGCGCCGGATCGGCACGGGCGGTCATCACCCGTGCCAGCGTCCGATTGACCTTCTCGAGCTGGGCAACCACCGCGAAGCCGGTGCCCGGCGGGCGGGCGAGGGCCGGTGCGGCGGCGACGATCTTCGGGCCGAGGCGGCCGGCGACTCCGGCGAGGTCGAAACGCACACCTTCCGCCGCTACGCCGACCGCGGCGGCGATCCGTCGGGCCGTCGCCGGCGACATCAGCGGCAGCTTGACCCGATAGGTCCGGTGCAGCAGGCCCTGGATCGCCAGCGGATCGACGGTCAGCGTTTCGAGCCGGGCGGCGCGGATCGTCTGCACGTCCTGCTCGACGGCGAGGGCGTCGGCGATCCAGGCGGTCATGGCGGCGACCGCGTTGTCCCCGGACAAGCCGGTCGGAGTCTGCAGCAGCGCGCCCGAGCGGCGGAAGGCGTCCGAGACGATCTGCGGGCCGACGCTGTGGGCGAGCCGATCGCTCACCGCTGGATTGAGCACCCCGTCGAGGCCGAACAGCAGGCTGACCGGGTTGAACACGCTCGTCGAGGGGATCCGGTCCAGTTCTGTCAGCGCGGCCGTCATCCGGGTCGCCTGGACCGCCCGCTCGCTCGCCGTGCCCGACGGGGCGGCGAGAGCGGCGTCCAGTTCGCGGATCGTCGACGTCATGGCGGCGGTCGACCGGTCGAGATCCCGCCAGCCCAGGAGCGCCGCGGCCAGGGTGGCGACGGCGAGACCGGCGAAGATCGCCGCCGACCGGTTGCGGCGAAGGCGCTGCCGCGCGACCACGCGACGACTGGGCGCGGCGATGCCGACCTCGTCAGCGATGCGGCCGTCGAACAGGTCGGCCAGCAGGATCGGGCGGGAAGCGTCGTCGACGCTGGCACGCGGCACCCGGCTGTCGGGCCGGGCCGAACCGCTCGCATAGATGCCGCGCAGCCAAGGCACGTCGCGGGCGGCACTCTCCTGGAACACCGGCGTGAGAACCCGCCGCAGCGGCGCGGCGAGGGCACGGGTCACGGCCCCGAGGGCCAGCACCGCTTCGCGTCGGTCTGGCACGCCGTCGTCGCGGGCCAGGAGCAGTGTCGGCTGCGCGGACTCGAAGGCCGCCGCGATGCGGTTCACGGCATCGTCGATCTGCGCGCCGTCGTAGGTGGCGTCCAGCGACTGTGCGTTCGACCAGCCGACCGTCTGTCCCCGCCTCGCGCCGACGACGTGATGGACCAGCGCGTCGAAACCCGGAACGGCGTCGTAGCCTGCGACCACGACGTAGACCGGCAGTCGCCGGCCGGCGCGCTCCTGAAGTCGGGCGATGCGCCGCGCCGCGCCCTCGCCAAGAGCGGCGAGTCCGCCGTCCTCAAGCGCTTCGGGGCCGGTCAGTCGACTGGCGGCGACGCTCAGCACCACGGCATCGACCGGCCGGGTCGGGCGCCAGTCCAGCAGCAGGCTGATCAAACCGTCCCACTCCTCCTCGGGCGATCCGGCCTCGCCGGCGGCCGCCACCAGGGGGATATCGGTCGTATCCAGCAGGGCGATCCGGCGGAGCACCTGCCAGCGCCGGTCGCCGCCCGTGTCGGCGGCCGGGTCGCGGGGCAGCTCGGCACGCACGAGATCGAGATTCCCGCCGCCGGCGGCGTCCCCGATCACCAGCGCGACCGCCCGGCTGGAGGCGACCGCGGGCGGCGGGCTGGAGGCGCGTCGGCGGTCGCGCCCGCGCCACCAGCCACGGGGCAGCAGTCGCGTGGGTCCGAGTCCGACGAACCGGCGGATCAGCAGCCAGACGACCCTGGCGATCAGGATCAGGACGACGGCGGCGACCGCGCCGACGACGGCGAGGACAATCGGATCGCCGAGCCATCCCGAGAGACTGCGCCAGGGATCGTCCCAGTCGATCAGCGCCAGGGACTGCAGGAGGTTGGTGAGGGGCTGCATCTCAGGTGTCCAGGCGCGTGGGGCCGTCGGCCGGCGCGGTTACCGACAGAGATGCGACCGACAGGCCGGCGCCCAGGTCCGAGCGGACGGACGCGAGGATCAGGGCCGAGGCGATCAGGAATGCGACGAGGACGGCCCAGGCGCCACGCACCCAGGGGCGCGCGGATGCCGGGGCGGATGTGGGCGAACCGGCGACGACATGGCCATAGGCGGCGGGTGTCAGTCGGGAGTCCGTCGCGTCGCCGCCGCCGTGGGCGACGGCGATGAAGGTGCGCAGGCGGTCGACCACCCGGCCGAACGCATCGGGGAAGAACCGAAGCCGGCCGCGAAAGCCGAGGGCCAGGACCGTGAGGTAGACCATGGCGAGGTCGCCGTTGGCTCGGGTGCGCGGCGCGCTGTCGAGGGCGGCGATCATGTCGAGCAGGCGGTCGCCGGCGGCCCGAGACCCGAACAGGCGCGCCTCCAGCAGATGCCCGAGCCAACCGCCGCCGCCGACCTCGAACTCGAGGATGTCGTCGGCAAGCGCCGCCATGGCGTAGTAGGCGTCGCGCCGCCAGGTCGCCGAGGCGGGTGTCACGCCCGCTCGCTCCATGCGCGCCGACAGGTCCGCTGCAAGCTGGTCGGCGACATTGCTCAGCCGTTCGGCCGACGCACCGGTCGGTCGGTCCGCGCCACCGGAGCCGGACAGGGCGACGGCGGCGATCGCATCCGCGTCCGACATTCGGGCCAGATCACCGCCGGACGAGAGCAGGTCGCGGGCCACGAGCACCCGGGCGCCGAACGCCCGCAGGTCGGCCAACAGGTCTCCTTCACTTGAGCGGTCCCCGTCCACCCGTGCATTCCTCTCCGTCGTGCCAAGACTATGTGCCTGACTATGCACTCTATTGTTGATCGAAGTATCGGGCAATGCCGGGCTATTTTGTCGTTTGTACGGTTATTGCCTTGGATTTTTTCGCTTCAGGGGCGAGCGGGACTGCGATCAGGGGGTGATCGTAGCGGCCCGCGAGGGCATTGGCCGCAGCCTCGGCGTCGCCGCCCGTCGCATAGTCGCCGACGGTGACCATTGACCAGACCCGTCCCCCGGAGCCGGTGGCCTTGCGGACCATTGCCGCCAGACCGTCCGCCGACAGCCGTCGGGCAAGGGTGTCCGCCGGGGCCTCGTGCAGAAAGAGGTCGACGCGGACCGTCCAGCGCCAGCCGTCGGTCCCGGCCTGTGAGTCGGCCTGTGCGCCTGGAACGGGCGGGACGGCCGGCACGGGAATCGGCGGCGTGGCATCGGTGATCAGGGGAGGCGGAGGCGGTGGGCCGGATGCCTTCCCCTTGGCGTCGGCCGGCGCCATTCCCGCGGTTTCGGCGGTGTTGCTCCCGCTCCGCGCGGGCGCGGTCGCCGAGCCTGTCGCCCCGTCCGTCACCGGGGCCTGGGTCGGTGCCGGAGCGATCTGAGCGGTCACCGCCGCCCCCGCCAGGGCGCCGACGAACAGGACGGCAACCTTCTGCAGTCCCTTGCGTTTCAGAAGCGGTTGCTTGGGCACGACCGGCGGACTGATCTTCATGCGGTTATCCCGGCAACGGGTCGGTGGCGGGTCGTTTCATCATACAGCGAGACCGCTTGATTGTAATTCTCGGTCAAATAGAGTGGATTGACCGTACCTCTGACCTGCTGGACCGATGCCTGTCTCTGTCGCCGCCGCCAAGCACATCACCGAAGGCCTGCTGCGCAGCGGCCGCTCGGCGGATGCCGTGGTGGCGGCCAACCGTCTCCTGGGCCTGGCGCCGCGGGATGTCGGCGCATTGCGGCTGGCGGCCGAGGCGCGGCTCGCCGCGGGGGATGCGCCCGCGGCGAGCGACCCGATCCGCCGTGCCCGGGCCATCGACCCGTCCTGTCCCCGTCTCATGGCCCTGGAGGCCCGCAGCCTTGCGGGCGCGGCGGATCCGCAGCCGGCCCTCGGCCTGTTTGCGTCCGCGCTGGCGGCGGCGCCGGAGGACGACGAGGTCCGCCTGTCGGCGCTCGCATTCCTCCTCGCGCGTGACGAGCCGGCGCGCGCCTGGGAGGTTGCGGAGCCGCTGGTCGCGGTCGGCCGTCAGACCGAGCCGTCGGCGCTCGAACTCATGGCGGCGGCGGCCGAACGGGCGGACCGGGACGAGGCGGCCGCGGCGCTGTGGTCGCGTCTGGTCGACCTGGCGCCGGAGCGACCGGCGGGCCATGCCGGACTTGGCCGGCTGGCCGCACGGTCTGGCCGACCTGTCGAGGCGCTCGACCGGTTCGAAGCGGCGCTGCTGGCCGCGCCGACGGATCTCGGCGTTCTGGCAACGGTCGCGGCCGCGGCCGTCGATGCCGAGGCCTCCGATCGCGCTTCGGATCTCATCGCCCGGCTTGAAACCCTGCTGCCGGCTCATCCGGCGCCGCACCGGCTGGCGGCACGGCTTGCCGGGCGTGCAGGCGATCCGGCGGCGGCGGTGGATCACCTGCTGCGGGCTCTCGACCGCACCGCGGACGATTCGACGCTATACGTCGCATTGGCCGAGGCCCTGGGACGTCAAGGGCTGTGGGCGGATGCGCTGCGCGCCCTCGACACCGCGCCGGCGGCGTTGCGCCGGCATCCGATCGGCCGCAAGGCGCGGTTGGCGGCGGCGCTCGGTGCGGGCGACGCTTCCGCCTGGCCGGCCTATGTCGGCGCTGACGGACCGCCGGACATCTCCGCCGCCGGCCCGGTGACGGTCATGGCTGCGAGCGATGTCCGCGAATTCCTGGTCCTGAGCCGGTGGCTGCCGGCTCTGTCGGCACGTGTCGGTGCGGTGACGCTCGCGGTCGACCGACCGCTGCATCGCCTGGCGGCCCGGTTGCCGGGGGTGGCGCGCGTGGCGGATGGCGGCCCGGGAGAGACGGGCGGCGCCCGTCTCGACATGCGCTGCCTGCCACTGTTCGGTGTCCCCGACCCCCACATGCGGCCGAAACTGGATGCCGGTCGGGTGGCGGCATGGCGGCGGCGGATCGGCGGCGGACGCCTTATCGGCGTGGTCTGGGACGCGCCGGGGCCGGTGCTCGACGCGCCGTATCCGCGCGACCGGCTGGCGCTCCTGACCGCGCTGGCCCGGTCCGAGGGCGTGCCGGTGGCGGTCCAGTGGGGCCTGGCGCCCGAGGCCGCCCGCGCGCTCGGCATCGTTCCCGCCGCCGATGCGGCGACGGATTTCGACGACCTCGTGCATCTTCTGGCGGCGATGGACACCGTCATCGGCGTCGACGGCGCGGCGCTGCATCTGGCGGCCCTGGCCGGGGTTCCGACGGTCCTGACCGCCGACACGGCAGAATCCTGGTGGTGGCGGCTGCCGGACCTCAGCGCGATTGCGCGCGCGACCCCCGATGCGCTTCGGCCGGGCAGGGCGGCATGACCGGACCGCTGGCCACGCGACGTGTGGTTCTGGCCGCATTCGCCACTGTCCCGGTCGCCGGCTGTTCGCTGGTCGACGACCTGCTGCCGAACAACAGCCTCGACAGCATCGCCCTGACGATCGCGCCGAAGGTGAACGACGACACGCCGCTCGCCGTCGACTTCGTCTATGTCGCCGACGCCCAACTCGTGACCGCGCTGACCGCGCTGACGGCGGTCCAGTGGTGGCAGCAGCGTGCCGATCTTGCGCTCGCCAATCCCACCACCCTGACGGTCGAGAGTTATGAAGTCTCGCCGGGGCAGGTACCGCCGGTTGTGACCCTGCCGGAAAGCGCCGGCGACGCGGTCGCGATCTTCGTCTTTGCGGTCTATCAGACGCCCGGCGCCCATCGCGCCCGTCTGGAGAACTACTCCGACGCGGTTGTGGCGCTCGGAACCAAGTCCTTCACCGTCAGTGGATCCACGTGATGCTTCGCCTTCCTTCCGCCGCCGCCATGACCCGACGCGAAAGGCCGCACGCATGAGCCGCTACGACGAAGACCTGCCGGACGCGGTGGCGTGGGCCGACGGCCTGCATCTCCTGCCACAGCATTTCCAGCTCGAGCAGAGCCGCACCGAAGGGCTGGTGCTGGCGGCGCGGCAGGACCTCAACGTCTTCCACTATGGAGTGACGCGGTTCGAGGCCGATATGGAAGCGGCGAAAACCGGACTGTTCACCGTTCTCTCCATCGACGCGGTGATGCCCGACGGTACGGCGATCCGCCGCTCCGTCGAGCAGGACGAGGCGCTGCGCCTGGACCTGTCCTCGGCGCTTGGCGAGCTCAAGGTCGATACCGACTACACGCTGGTCCTGTCGGTCCCCGCGCGCCTGACGGGCATGGGCAATGGCGAAGGGCGGCTCGCTACTTACCAGGGACCCGCGGTGATCGACCAGATCGCTGGCGACGTCAGCGAGCGCGTGGTCCGCGCGCGGCCGCGCATCGCCCTGAAGCTGAAGGGGGAGGTCGGGACCAGCGAGGTGACGCTGGACCTGATCCGCTTCCGGCTGGTCGACGGGCAGGTGCGGGTTCTGGACTACATTCCGCCGACGCGGGCGGTGACCGTCGCCTCGCCGATCGGACGGCTGGTCGACAGCGCCCTCGGCCGGATGCGGGCCAAGGCGCGGGGCGTCGTCGAGACCCGAACGCTGAGCGACAGCGGCCCCGTGGCGGCGATGCAGCTTCGCCTGGCGCTCGCCGCGCTGGTCGGACCGTTGCTCGACCTGGAGGTGCTGCTGGCGACGGGGGCGGCGCATCCTCTGGATCTGTACCGGTCGATGGCGCGCGGCCTCGGGCCGTTGACGGCGCTGGTCGGGGCGGCGGTTGAGGACCGGCTGCCGGTCTACGACCACGACGACCCGCGCGGCGGCTTCGACACGGTGATCGGGCGGATCGACGCGCTGCTCGACCGGGTCCAACTGGCCTATCGCACGCTGGCTTTCCGCCGCGACGGCGGGGGCTGGGAACTGGCGCTGGATGACCAGGCGTTCTCGGAGCTGTCCAGGTCGCGCGGCGAGGCAGGGCTGCTGATCGGCCTGTTCACGCCGGGCACCATGGAGACCGAGCGGGTCGACCGGTGGATGCGCGACGCCATCGTCTCCTCGGCGGAGCGCATTGGCGACCTGCAGCGTGCCCGGTCGCTCGGCCTGCAGCGCACGGGGGTCGATTCCGACCCGGAGACCGGCATCCTGCCGCCGAGCGGAGTGCTGATGTACGCGCTGCACGACTGGGTCGATGTGCTGTCGGCCTCGCAGAGCAGAATTCTACGGATTGAGGGCAATGCCGGCGATCCGGCACGGGTGGCGACCCCGACGTCGATCGTGATTTTCATCCCGACCCAAGGCTCCTGACACGCTGCCGTCCAAGCCCATCGTACAGTTCGAGCTGGCCTTGCCCAGTCGAAATAGGGTGGGCGGGGAGCGCTGCGGGGGCGGTTCGCCGACCGGGACCGGGGCGCCGGCGAACCCGATCCCGTGACTTCCGGAGAACGAGGATGGACGATCTCAACGATTATCGGGCCGCGTCGGGGCGGCTCGTCCCGGTCTGGACGCTGGAGATCCAGACGCTTCCCGAGGATACCAACCGCATCCTTGACGCCGTGATGGCGGTTCATCCGCTCGGCTTCGGCCGCTATCAGCGCAACGCCAGCATTTCCGCCGTCGGCAGGGAGACGGCGCAGCCGGAACCCGGATCGACCACCACCACCCATGTCGACGGGTTCGTGGCGGGCAGTACCGAGACCTATCCAATGGTCGAACTGAAGATCTCGATCGAGCGTGACCTCAAGGCGCTGGCCAGGGTCATGGATGCCGTTATCCATGCCCACCACTACGAGGAGCCGGTGATCTTCGTGCGCGAGGACTGGGCCAGCCGCGCGGCCTATGACCCGAACAGCGACAATCCAAATCGCTGGTGGAACAACGGTCGGGGTCTGCCCGAACGCCTCGACTGACCCGCAGAGGCAACCGACCGGCCTTTGGCGCGGTTGTCGGGCGACATTGCAAATCATTGAAAATGCGCGCGAAACGAGAGAAGGCCTGGAGACGGATCTCCAGGCCTTCAGCTACTCGCATTTCGAACCGGGCATCAGGTGGGGAGAGGGGGACGTGCCCCGATCCGAAAGCACTTTCAACGTAGGCGTTCTTTCTGTAATGTGCAATAGAAATTTTTGTTTCAGATCGAAAGGCTGAAGCGGTGAAACGGAGAGTGTTTGCACGCCGCCGCCACGCCGAGATCGTAGCCCGTCGGTGGCTGCGGATCGCGACATGGGTGGGGGCGCCCCTGGCCGTCACGGCACTGGTCTGGGAGGTCATGCAGGGGGGCGGCATGCCCACGCTGGGTGCGGTGGCGTTCGCCGTCGTGGCGTTCGCCTACACCGTCAGCCTGGTCCGGATCCACGATCTCACCGGCGAGTGGACGTTCTTCTGACGCGTGGCCGTCCAGGGCCGTGACCGGAGGGCAGGTCGGCCGTCAGCTCTCGGCCTTGCGGCGGTTCCGGCGGGCCAACTGGTTCAGCGCCTCGACGGCAACCGAGAAGCCGATGGCCGCGTAGAGATAGCCGCGCGGGATGTGGAAATGCAGGCCGTCGGCGACCAGCGCCACGCCGATCAGCATCAGGAAGGACAGGGCCAGCATCTTCGCCGTGGGATGGCGTTGGATGAAGGTGGAGATCGGACCGGCGGCCGCCATCATGACGCCGATCGAGATGATGACCGCCGCGATCATCACTTCCACGTGCTCGACCATGCCGACGGCGGTCAGGATCGAGTCGATGCTGAACACCAGGTCCAGCGCCATGATCTGGGCGACCACGAGGCCGAACCCGGCGGCGACGACGGCGCCCGGGCCGTGATCCTCCTCCTCGCCTTCGACCGCCTTGTGGATCTCCAGGGTCGCCTTGGCCAGCAGGAACACGCCGCCGAGCATGAGGATGATGTCGCGCCAGGACACGTCCTGCCCCAGAACTGAGAACGCCACCGCGGTCAGCCCGATGACCCATGTAATGACGAACAGCAGCGCGATGCGCATCACCAGTGCGCCGGCGAGGCCGATCGTCCGTCCGAGGGCGCGCTGATGCTCCGGCAGCCGGTTGGCGATGATCGACACGAAGATCACGTTGTCGATGCCGAGCACGATCTCCATCAGTGTCAGCGTCAGAAAGCTGGCCCAGATCGCGGGGTCGAGGAGGAGGTCCATGGCAGGTGTCAGCCCGTGGGGGTGCGCCAGGGATAGGCCCCGGCGTAGTCGGCCTCGAATGTGGCGAGCGTATCGGCATGCGCAAGGGTCAGGTCGATATCATCCTTGCCGCCGACCAGGCATTCCTTGACGAACGGATCAATGTCGAACCCGAAACTCTCGGGGTCGTTGGCCAGGCGCACGGTCTGACGTTCCAGGTCGACGGTCAGCGGTGCCGACGGATCGGCCTCGGCCATCGCCCAGATCCGCTCGATGGTCTCGATCGGCAGGACGATCGGCAGCAGTCCGTTCTTCGCACAGTTCGAGCGGAAGATGTCGCCGAAGCTCGGGGCGATAATGCAACGGAACCCGGAATCGGCGAGCGCGTAGACCGCGCCCTCGCGGCTCGACCCGCCGCCGAAATTGCGGTCGGCCACCAGGATCTCGGCACCCGCGAACTGCGGTTGGTTCAGCGGGAAATCATCGCGCAGGGAGCCGTCGGCATTCCGGCGCAGGTCGTGGAAGAGATAGTTGTCGTAGCCGTCGGAGCGCGGCTTGCGCAGGAAGCGGCCGGGCTGCAGCTGGTCGGTATCGACATTGGCCAGCCGCAGCGGCAGCACGGTCGAGGCGAGCTTGGTGAACGGTTCCATCACGCCTCTCCCAGCCTGCGGACGTCGGTGATGGTGCCCGTCACCGCGGCCGCGGCGGCCATGGCCGGGCTCATCAGGTGGGTGCGCGACCCCGGCCCCTGGCGGCCGCGGAAGTTGCGGTTGGTGGTCGACGCGCAACGCTCGCCCGGCGGCACCATGTCGCCGTTGGTGGCTGCACACATGGAACAGCCGGATTCCAGCCACTCGGCGCCGGCGCCCGTGAAGATCCTGTCCAGCCCCTCGGCCTCGGCCTGGCGTTTCACGCCGGAAGAGCCGGGGACGATCATGGTCGGCACGGCCGTGCGGCGATCCTTCATCACGGCGGCAGCGGCCCGAAGGTCCTCGATCCGCGCGTTGGTGCAGGAGCCGATGAACACCCGGTCGACGGCCAGCCCGTCCAGCGGCGCGCCGGGGGTGAGACCCATGTAGTCGACTGCCTTCTCGTATGTCGCCCGCCGGCCCTCGTCCGCTTCCCCGGACGGGTCGGGCACCGACGCGGTCACCGGCAGGGCGTGCTCCGGGCTGGTGCCCCAGGTCACGGTCGGGGCGATCTCGTCGGCATGGATCTGAACTTCGCGGTCGAACGCGGCGCCGTCGTCGCTCTTCAGGCCGCGCCAGAACGCGACCGCGGCATCCCAGTCGGCGCCCTTCGGCATGTAGCGGCGGCCCTCGAGCCAGGCGATGGTCGTGTCGTCCGGCGCGATCATGCCGGCTCGGCCGCCGGCCTCGATGGACATGTTGCACACGGTCATCCGGGCTTCCATGGAGAGGTCCCGGATCGCCTCGCCGGCGTATTCGATGACGTGGCCGGCGGCTCCGTCGGCGCCGATCCTGGCGATGATCGCGAGGATCAGGTCCTTGGCCGTGACGTGGTCGCCGAGCCGACCGTCCACGGTGATCCGCATGGTCCTCGGCCGTTTCTGCCAGAGTGTCTGCGTAGCGAGCACATGGCTCACCTCGGACGCGCCGATGCCGAAGGCCAGCGCCCCGAACGCCCCGTGGGTCGAGGTGTGGCTGTCGCCGCAGACCAGCACGATGCCGGGCTGGGTGAGGCCGAGTTCGGGTCCGACCACGTGGACGATGCCCTGGTCCGGGTCGCCGATCCCGAACTGGCGGATGCCGTGGGCCTGGCTGAACTCGTCGAGCAGGCGGATCATCGTGGCGATCTCCGGCTCGTCCGGCCCGGCGTCGCGGTTGCGGGTCGGCACGTAGTGGTCGGCGATGGCGAAGGTCAGGTCGGGCCGGCGCACCTTGCGGCCTTCCAGGGCCAGCTTCTCGAAGGCGTGGAACGAACCTTCATGGGCGAGGTGCCGGTCGATCCACAGCAGCGTCTGCCCGTCGTCGCGGGCGGTGACGGTGTGGGCGCGCCAGATCTTTTCGAAGAGGGTCAGGGACTCGGTCATGGCGACGAGAGTAGCCGGGTTGGAGGGGAGGGCAAGGGGGCGGCGTCATTCCTTCACGGCCATCGGTATCCCGGCGACCACCAGCTCGACCCGGTCCGCGCGTTCCGCGATCCGTTGGTGCAGGCGGCCGGCGTGGTCTCGGAACTCACGGGCCATCGCGTGCTCCGGCACGATGCCGAAGCCGACCTCGTTGGAGACCAGGATCGCCGGCCCCGTAGGCGCGTCGGTCCAGGTGAGCAGGGCGGCGGTGGCGGCCTCGATGTCGCGGCCGTGGACCATCAGGTTGGTCAGCCAGGTGGTCAGGCACTCGACGAGGACGATCCGTCCCAACCGGGCCTCGCGGGCCAGGATGGCGGCGAGATCGAGCGGCTCCTCCACCGTCAGCCATCCGTGGGCGGCCCGGTCCTCGCGGTGCCGGGCGATGCGTTCGGCCATCTCGTCATCCACCGCTTGCGCCGTGGCGAGGTAGACGACCTCCAAACCCGCCTCCCGGGCGAGCGCTTCGGCCCGGCGCGACTTGCCGGACCGGGCCCCGCCCAGGATCAGGGTGAGGCTGGTCAAAGGGCCGCCGCCGTGCCGAGCAAGGCGGTGGATTCATGGGCGAACATGCCGCCATTGCCATGGGCGAGGCCGATGGTGGCGCCCTCGACCTGCCGCTCGCCGCACTCGCCGCGCAGCTGGCGCACCGCCTCCACCGAAGTGAAGATGCCGAGCATGCCCGGATGGGTGCAGGACAGCCCGCCGCCATAGGTGTTGAACGGCAGCGCGCCGCCGGGCCGCAGCCTGCCGTCGCTAACGAAGGCCCCGCCCTCGCCCTTGGGGCAGAAGCCGAGATCTTCCAGCAGCATGACGGCGTTGATGGTGAAGGCGTCGTAGACCTGGACCACGTCCACATCCGCAGGTGTCAGCCCGGCCATGGCGAATGCCTCGCGCCCGCTCTGCACCGCCGCCGTGGTGGTGAGCGACGGCATCATCGAATACTGGCGGTGGGTATGCCCGCCGGCGCAGCCCAGCAGGTAGACCGGAGCCTGTTTCAGGTCCTTCGCCCGGTCCGCCCGTGTCATGACGATGGCGCCGCCGCCGTCGGTCACCAGGCAGCAGTCGCGCACGGTCAGCGGGTCGCAGACCATGCGGGAACCGAGCACGTCGTCCACGCTCAGCGGATCGCGCATGAATGCCTCGTCGTTCATCCCGGCCCACATCCGCGCGGCGACGGCGACCTCGGCGAGTTGCTCGCGGGTGGTGCCGTTCTCGTACATGTGCCGGGCGGCGGACATCGCATAGCCGGCGATCGGCGCGCGCAGGCCGTAGGGCTTCTCGTAGGGCAGGTTCTCAGCTCCGGACGGCGAGTGGAGCTTGCCGGACGCCGTGCGCTGGTTCGAGCCGTAGACGATCAGCGCCACGTCGCAGAGCCCGTTCTCCAGCGCCAGCGTGGCGGTCTGCATCTGGATCACCGCCGAGGAGCCGCCGACGATGGTGGCCTCGGAATAGCGCGGTTGGATGCCGAGATATTCGGCATAGGTCAGGGCCGGGAACACGGAATGCATGGAGACGGCGAACAGCCCGTCCACATCCTTGAGCGTCAGCCCGGCATCGGCCAGCGCGGCGCGGGCGGCGTCGGCGGCGATCTCCATGTGGCTGTAGCCCGGCGCCTCGCCCAGATGGGCGGTGGAGGCGCCGACGATGGCGGTCTTGCCGCGATGGGACCAGGTCATGCGCCGCCTCCCAGGTCTGCACTGGTGGGCGCCGCATCGAAGACGACGACGGTCCGGCCGTCCTGCTCGGCGAGGCGGGCGGTGACGGCCATGCCGATGGCGACCTCGGTCGGGGCCATGCCCTCGACCCGGCTCATCATCCGCACGCCCTCCTCCAGATCGACCAGGCAGACGTTGTAGTCGCCGCCCCGCTCCGGCTTGCGCCGCACCACGGTGGTCGAGTGAACGGTCCCCTTGCCGCTGGGCGCCACCCAGTCGAACGCCTCGGCGCCGCAGGTCGGGCACATGACGCGCGGCTGGAAGATATGGGTGTCGCAGGAACCGCAGCGCTGAATGCGCCAGTCCCCGGCCTCCAGATAAGCGAAGTAGGCGGCGTCGGGGCCGCCGGGAGCGGGCTTGGCGTCGGGCATGCGGTCTCCTCCTGATTATCTTTCTTTGCTTCCAACACGTCTCCCCGGCCTCGTGCCGGGGTCCAGGGTGGGGGTCGCTGGGGCGCCGGGCCCTGTGCCTCGATTGCTCCAGCAAGCGTCCGTCTGGGTCCCGGCACGAGGCCGGGAAGACCGTGATGTGTCTTTCAGGGCGTCAAACCACCCGCCCCTGCGCCCTTGCCCGCGGGTCCCCGACCGCGACCGCCATGCCGTCGGCGTCGACCGAGATGGTCTGGCAGACCGCCATCATCGGGTCCCTGACCGCATTGACGGTCAGGTTCAGGCCAAGCTCCGCCGCAACCGCCTTCGCCGTGTCGGCGATGTCCGGATCGCACATCATCTGGTCCTCCTCGGCGTGGATGCGGGCTTCGCGCACCGCCTTCTCCAGCGGGATCTCGCGGCCGAGATGGTGGAACAGGATCTGTGTCAGGGCGGTGACGATGCGGGTGGCACCCGAGGCGCCGATCGCCATGGCCGCGCGGCCGCCCTCGAACAGCAGGGTCGGCATCATCGACGAGGCCGGGCGCTTGCCGCCGACCACCGAGTTGGCGCTGCCCTCCCAGGCGTGGAACAGCCGCATCTGGTTGTTCAGGAGGATGCCGGTGCCGGGCACGACCACGGCGGAGTGGTTGTTGTTGGAGAAGGTGATGCAGGCGGCGTTGCCGATCGCATCCATGGCGCAGAGGCTGGTGGTCTCGCCGCTTTCGCCGCCGGGGGCGATGGGCGAGGGGACGAAGGCCGGATCGCCGAGCCCCTGGCGGCGGGCGGTGAAGATCGCCAGCATCGCCTCGGCCAGGGCCTTGGTGCGGCCCTTCTCGGTGTCCGGCACGCCGGCGGCGTCGAGGGCGGCGAGACCCCTAGCGACCATGAAGCCGGTCGAGGGCGGCCCCATGGTGGCGAAGCTGCGGCCCCGGTAGCTGCCGCCCGCCGGCGCGCGCCGGACCACGTGGTAGCTGGCCAGGTCGTCGGCGGTCATGAAACCGCCATGGGCCGCCATCTCGGCGACGATCCTCGTCGCCAACTCGCCCTCGTAGAAGGCGCGCGGACCTTCCTCGGAGACCAGTTCCAGGCTGTCGGCATAGTCCGACATGTCCATGCGATCGCCGGGCTGGAAGAGCGTCCTGCCGTCCTTCAGCAGCATGGCGGCGGTGGCCGGCATGTAGGACAGCATCGACTCGGTGCGCTTCATCCGCAGGGCCGCCTTCGGCGCCACGTTGAAACCGTTGCGGGCGATGCGGATCGCCGGCGCCATCACCGACTTCAGCGGCATCCGCCCGAAGGTGTCCAGCGCCCGGCACAGGCCGGCCGCCGCCCCGGGGACGGCGACGGAGCGGTGGCCGATCTCGTTCGCCTTGTCCTTGACCAGGATGGTGTAGTCACCCAACGGGTTGACCGACTGGAACAGCTCGTACTTGGCATTGACCGGCGCGGTGCCCATGAAGTCGAAGGTGGTGGTCGTCTTGGTCCGGGCATGGTGGACGGTCATGAAACCGCCGGCGCCGAGCCCGCTGTCCAGCGGCTCGACCACGCCCATGGCGAAGGCCGTGGCGATCACCGCGTCGATGGCGTTTCCTCCCCGCTCCAGGATCTCGACCCCCGCCTCGGCAGCGTCGGGATTGCCGCAGGCGACGGCGCCGAGTTTCATGGGCGCGCGCTCGAAGCCAACCCAGTCGGCGTTCGGGTCAAAACCGTCGGGCATCTCGGAATCCTCCAGGAAGGGCCGCCCCTTGACGCGGGACCGGCAAAGGCTAGACAAACCGTACGCACATACACAAGGTCCCTTCGCCGCCCCGTCCGGTGTCGGCCGTCCCTGAAACAGCCAGTCGAGGCCTATCGTGAGCGAAGCGCCCACCGTCCTGCTGATCGGCAAGAACTCGATCCGCCGCGCCGACTTCCTGGCCGAGCACACCGAGAGCGATATCCGGTTCATCTCCTGCGACGCGGCCGAGGAGCCGGAGCGGCTTGAGCAACTGATGCCGGAGGCGGACGTGCTGGTCGGCGGCGGCCGGGTGAAGGTGCCGGCCTCGAACCGGCTCAAGCTCTATCAGATCCCGTTCACCGGCTACGACTGGATCACGGCCAAGGACCTGCCCAAGGGCGTGCTGTTCTGCAACACCCACGAGCACGAGACCACCATCGCCGAGCATATTCTGGCCGGCATGCTGGAGTTCCAGACTGGTCTGATGCGCGATACCCACCCGGTGATGGTCGAGAAGTCGTTCAACGGCCGCTCGATCTCCGCCGGACCGTTCCACCGCGAGATGCGCGGCTGCACGGTTGGCATCGTCGGCTACGGCCATATCGGCCGCGAGGTCGCCCGGCGCTGCAAGGCGTTCGACATGCGGGTCCTGGCGGTCAGCCGCACGGTGCGTGACGAGCCGGGACTGGTGGACGACTACCGCAGCGTCGCCGACGGACTGGAGTGGCTGTGCCGGGAGAGTGACTTCGTCATCGTGTGCGCGCCGCTGGACGACACCACCCGCGGCATGATCGGCGCCGCTCAGTTCAGGGCGATGAAGCCCGACGCGGTGATCTGCAATGTCGGCCGCGGCGAGGTGATAGACGAGGCGGCGCTGTACGAGGCGCTGTCCTCCAAGCGCATCCGCGGCGGCATCATCGATGTCTGGTACGTCTACCCGTCCAAGGACGATCCGAACCCCTGGCCGTCGCGCTTCCCGTTCCAGAAGCTCGACAACGTGATCCTGTCGCCGCACAACTCTGCCTGGACCGAGCCGATGACCACCCGGCGCTGGCTGTTCGTCGCCAAGCAACTGGACCGGTTCGCGCGGGGCGAGACGCTGGAGAACGTGTGCTTCGAGGGCGAGGCCTAACCCCACACCGCCTTGCGGATCAGGTTGGCGCCCATCACCGCCATCGCCAGGAACACGGCCTGACGGAAGCGGGTCTGCGGCAGGTACCGGCGGACCCGCGTGCCCAGCGCCATCGCCGCCAGGGCCGCGACCAGGGCGGCGGCCGAGAGCGGCAGGGTCTCGGCGGTGATCCCGCCATTGGCCCAGATCGCCGTCACCCAGACCAGTCCGGTCAGGAAGAAGGACAGCCCGACGCCCTGGACGTACTCGTCGCGCGTCAGATCGAGGCTGGCGAGATAGACCGCGATCACGATGCCCTGGCTGCCCGTCATGCCGCCGATCACCCCGGAGATCAGGCCGACCGGCACCGACAGCATGCCCTCGCGCCGGCGTGGGATCGCCGGGATGGCGCCCGTCACCTGCATCGCGGCATTGGCGATCAGCAGCGTGCCGAGCCCGACCTGCATCCAACGCGGGTCGACGGCGAACAGGATCTCGGTCCCGATCCAGAGCCCGACCGACGCGGCGGCGTTGAGCAGGCCGAACCGCCGCGCGAGCGCGCCCATGGCCCCGACCTGGACCACCTGCCACAGGTTCGAGATCAGCAGCGGGACGATGAGAATCCCGATCGCCATGCGCAGGTCGATGGCGTTGGCGAGGATCGCCATGGCGATGGTCGGCAGGCCGAGCCCGACGATCCCCTTGACCCCGCCCCCGATCGCGAAGGCGAACGCGGTCAGCAGGATGAGCGTCGGTGTGGGCAGGATCAGGTCGGGCATGCTCGGTCAGCCGGAGGTCGGTGGTTCAGCCGGCGCGTCACGGCGCATAGGCCCGGGCCGGCGTTTCTGCTATTTCGGGCCGCATGGTTCTTGAGATTCACGAGACGGGGTTCGACGCCGGCCGGATCGAGGCGGTCCGGGTGGCGTTGATGCGGGACGGGTTGGATCCCGGCGCCAACGGCTTCCTGCACTTCGCCTCGGCACCGGGCGGCTCGGCCAAGCGGACGATCTTCAATATGCTGGCCCGCCTGTTCTGGGAAGGCCCAATCGTGCCGCTGTACCGGGCCGCCTACGGCACCGAACCACTGCTTCTCGTCAGCTATTCCGGGATCCGACAGCACCGCGGGGGCGGTGCCGCGACGCGCGTGTCCTGGCACCTGGACGCGAATTTCGTCGGGTTCGGCGGCCGGTTCCTGACCAGTTGGGTCCCGCTCGTCGAGGTCGGCACGCGGGCACCGGGTCTGGAGTTCTGCGTGCCCCGCGATCCGATGGAACCGACGGCGGTCGCTGAAGCCTGGCGCGGCGTGCCGCTGGACGATCAGGGCCGGAAGGTGCTGGACGACAGCAGGATACCCGGCTTCCTTGGGGAAGCGAGCGAGCGGTTCGCCCTGCGGCTCTCGCCCGGCGGTTACGCGGCGTTCGACCAGTTCGTTCTGCACCGCACCCAGATCGCGGATGGCATGAACGAAGACCGTCTGGCGGTCGAGTTTCGGGCCTGCGACCGTGACGATCCCGCCCCCGACCTGCCGCCCGAGGTCCGCCGGGAGGTGGTCGCCATGTGGCTGGACCGCTCGAGCGGAGGACTCACCATCGGTCCGCTGACGGCGGCGACCGGCGACGCGTCCTGAGCGCCGCTCAGGCGGTCGCCTTCTCCATCAGGAACCAGGTGACGTCGTCGGCCGGGAAGGCCGGATCCCGGTGGTACTGGAAGCCGTAGTCGATCAGCCGCAGATCGGGGAAGCGGTCCAGCATCTCGCCGGCGAAGTCGCGTTTGAACAGCCGCTCGCCATGGCCGCGATAGGGGATCGTGACGGGGCTCGGGTTGTAGTACTCGGACACCAGGATCAGCCGCGAGGCGGCAGCGTGCAGGTTGTCGTACACCGTTGCCAGCGCGTCCGGGTTGATGTGGATCAGAACACCGGAGCAGAAGGCCAAGTCGAAGCGCCGGGTCACATGGCGTTCCAGGATCGATCCGTGATGCACCTCGACGCCGTCGAGCGCGTTCAGAACCTCGACCGCCCGGGCGTTGATTTCGATGGCGGCGAGGTCGATCTCCGGCAGCAGGTGACGCAGCGCCACCAGGTTGATGCCGACATTCGGTCCGAACTCGACCGCCGAGGAGACGCCGCCCGCGCGCTTGAGCGCGTTGGAGAACAGATGGGTGCGCGACGCCAGAAGTGCCGCTCCCCGGTTGCGCTCGACATAGTCGTCGCCGAACGCGCCGCTCCAGAACGCTTCCTGCTCGGTGCGCCACCCTGTGGTCATCGCTTTCCTCCCGCGATCCGGTCCTCGTAGCGCCGCTGTTTCTGATCGACGCCGGCGTTCAGTGTGCGCCATTCCGGGTGAGCGTCCAGCAGGGCGACGACATCGCGCCAGCCGAACCCCGGACTGACCGGTGTCAGCGCCTCCAGGATGTGGACGAGCAGCGCGTAGTCCGACCGCTCGTCCAGTGTCCAGCGGTAGCCGCTGAGATCCTCCGGAGCCGGGTAGCCGGCGGTGCGGAACCGCTCGGGCTGGCGATACAGGAACGGCATCACGTGTTCGCGGTCGTAGCCGTCGCTCGCCTCCGCGTTGGCCGCGCGTAGCGCCGCCATCGATGCGACCTCGACGTCGAGGCCGATCGGCCAGGTTCGCGGGAAGCTGTTGGTGGCGTAGTCGACCGGCGGGTCGCTGTCCTCGAACACGCCGATCACCGCGTCGATCAGCGCCGGATCGGTCAGCGGGCAGTCGCCGGTCAGCCGCACGGCGGCGTCGGCGCCGACGCTCTCCGCCGCGGCCACGAACCGGTCGAGCACGTCGTGTTCGGAGCCTCGGAAAAACGCCACGCCTTCGGCCTGAGCCAGGGCCGCGACCGGATCGTCGTCGGCGTTCGTCGTGGTCGCGATGCAGATCGCATCGACGCGTCTCGCCCGGCGCACCCGTGCGATCTGGTGCGCCAGCATCGGTCGCCCGGCGGCGGGGAGCAGCACCTTTCCCGGCAGACGGGTCGAGGTCATGCGGGCCTGGATCACGGCGGCGACGGTCACGAGCTTCTCCTTTGCGCCGCCGAGGTTAGCACGTGGGCGTCGCGTCCAACCCGTCGAGCGACTAGGCTCTGGCGATGGACGAACCGCCGCCCCTGAGCCTGCGTCGCGCGACCGCGGCTGATTCCGCGGATCTGCTGGCCTGGCGCAACGATCCGCTGACCCGCGCGAACTCGCGGAACACCCAAGCCGTTGCACCGGACGGGCACGAGGCCTGGCTGGCGCGCGTGTTGGCGGACGCGAATCGGCGGCTGTGGATCGGCGAGTTGGCGGGCGCCACCGTCGGCACGGCGTCGGCGGTCCGGGATCTGCGGGGCGCGGTCGAGATCTCCGTCACCGTCGCCCCCGAGGCAAGAGGTCGCGGGATCGCCACCCGGTTGGTGCGGGCGGCGGTGGCAGAGGCCCGGCGCCTCTGGCCCGGCGCGCCGATCCGGGCGGAGATCAAGCCGGACAACCGGGCCAGCCGGGCCGTGTTCGAGGCTTGCGGCTTCACTCTGGTGGGCGATCGCGGCGACCTGCTGGACTATTCCCTGGCCGAGTGATGGCCGCCGCTTCGCTCGGCGACGGCGTGGGCGACGACCTGGGCAATGGTGCGGGCGACCCGGTCGGCGCCGCGTCCGTCGACCAGTTCGCGGGCCCTGAGGCCGAGAGCGCGCCGGCGGTGGTCGTCACCGATAAGGTCGGCGATGGTGTCCGCCAGCGTGGAGCCGTCCACGCTGTCCCACGGGCCGATATCGATCCCGCCGCCTCGGTCGGCCAGGGCGGCGGCCGGTCCGGTCTCGGTCTCGTTCTGGGCCCCGACGATCATCGGCACGCCGAGCGCGGCCATCTCCAGCAGGGTCGACCCGGCGGCCGAGACGGCGAGATCGACCCCGCGCAGCAGTCCGGCCATGTCGCGAACGTCGTGGCGGACGTCGATGCGGAGATGCAGGTCGGCGGCATGCTCCTGCAAGGCAGTGACCGCAGGGTTCGCCGCGCCGGCGACCACGACGATCTCCGGATCCGCCGCCGGCCGCTGCACCGCCAGGCGCTCCGCCGCCCGCGCGGCCGCATTGAGGGCAAGCCGGGTGTATTCCTTGGGGTCGGCACCGCCCATCAGGATCAGCAGACGAATACCGGCGTCGGTCTCGACGAAGCGGTCGTGCGCGTCGTTGCGGAACTCGCGGCGCAGCAGGGCCCATTGCGGCCCCAGGCACAGACGCGCCGCGGTCTTGCCGGCATACAGGGCCGGGTCGGCGTGCAGGTTCTGGTTCACCACCAGCGCACCCGGGTAGGCGGCGCGGTGACCCATGTCGTCGACCGTGACAAGCGGCACGCCGGCATCCGCGACCGCGGCCAGGTCGCTATCGGCGATGCCCAGGCCGTCGGCAACCACCGCCGCCGCGTCGTCGATCAGGTCCTCGGGCGGCCAGGATTCGTGCAGCATCACCTCGGCGCCCTCGTCGTGGTAACGCTCGGCGATGGCGGGCGGCAGGGCGGTGCAGGCGAGGCGGACGCGGCCTCCGGCGGCGATCCAGCTCTGTGCCAGGGCCAGACAGCGCATCACGTGCCCGATGCCGATGCTCGGTCCGCCATCGGCCCGGATCACCAGCCTCTCCCCGTTCAAGGGAACGGATTGCGGTTCGGCTTCAATTGCGGCGGCGGGAAGGGTATCGTCTGGCGGCCGAATCACTTGTATTGCCCGGTCGGAGGACGTTGTGGGTGCAGGGCGAGATTAGCATAGCCGGACGCCGGATCGGACCCGGACATCCGCCCTACATCGTTGCCGAGATGTCGGGGAACCATAACGGCGACATCAACCGGGCGTTCCGCATCCTCGAGGCCGCGAGGCGGGCGGGGGCCGACGCGGTCAAGCTACAGACCTACACCGCCGATACCATCACCATCGACCACGACGGTCCGGAGTTCCTGATCCATGGCGGGCTGTGGGACGGTCGCCGGCTTCACGAGTTGTACGAGGAGGCGCACACGCCCTGGGACTGGCACGGGCCGATCTTCGCGAAGGCACGCGAACTCGGGATCACGGTGTTTTCCGCCCCGTTCGATCCGACCGCGGTCGACCTTCTGGAGAGCCTGGACGCCCCGGCCTACAAGATCGCCAGTCAGGAGGTGGTCGACCTGCCGCTGATCCGCCGGGTGGCGGCGACCGGCAAGCCGATGGTGATCTCCACCGGCATGGCCAGCCTGGAGGAGATCCGCGAGGCCGTCGACGCCGCACGCGGGGCCGGTGCCGAGGAGATTGTCGTCCTGCACTGCGTCAGCGCCTATCCGGCGCCGCCGGAGGAAGCCAATCTGCGGACCATCGCCGATCTCGCCGGCCGGCTCGGCGTGGTCACGGGCCTGTCCGACCACACCATGGACACCACCGTCGCCACGCTGTCGGTGGCGATGGGGGCGTGTCTGATCGAGAAGCACGTCACGCTCGCCCGCGCCGATGGCGGCGTCGACAGCGCCTTCTCCCTGGAGCCGGAGGAACTCGCCCGGCTGGTGCGCGACACCCGGATCGCCCATGCCGCTCTCGGTGCGCCGGCCTATCGGCCGACCCGGTCGGAGGAGGCCGGGCTGAAGTTCCGCCGCTCGCTCTACGTCGTCGCCGACATCGGTGCCGGCGAGCCGCTGACGCAAGCCAACATCCGCTCGATCCGGCCCAGTCTCGGACTGCCGCCGAAGCACCTCGACGTCGTGCTCGGCCGGGTGGCGGCACGCGATCTGAAGCGCGGAGAACCGCTGGCCGCCGAGATGATCGTGGGCGGCATCGACGCCTGATATGAACACGCCGCAGGAGATCCTGGAACGGGCGGCGGCCCTGCAGATGAGCGGACGGGCCGAGCAGGCGATTCCGCTCTACGCCTTCCTGCTGAAGTCCAACCCCAACCATCCCGAACTGCTGCACCGGCTCGGGATGGCGCTGTACCAGATTGGCCGCCACGAGGCTGCCGAGCAGATGATCGCCGGCGCCATCGAACGCAGTCCGGGCGAGGCCGGTTACCGACACAATCACGGCGTCGTCCTGCAGGCGCTGGACCGCCTCGACGACGCGGTGGCCGCCTACGAGGCCGCGCTGCACCGCGATCCGGTGCGCGCCGACACGCTGGCGGTGCTGGGCGGCATCCTGGCCATCGGTCCGCGGCGCGCGGAAGGTGTGGCGATGCTGCACCGCGCCGCCGTCCTGATGCCGGCCGGCGACGAGATCTGGACCCGGATCGCCAACCATATGAACACGGTCTCGGATCTTCGGGCGGCCGAGCGGTTCCGACGCCACGCCCTGGCCGCGGCACCGGGCAACCCGGAGCGCTGGGTCTCGCACGCCCTGGCGCTTATGGACCTTGAAATGGGCGAAGATGCGATGCGGCGGTTCCGGGCGGCGGCGGCCATCGCCCCGACCCATGTCGAGGCCTACAACCATCTGGCCTGGCTGCAGACGGCGCGACTGATGATCCGCGAGGCACGGGTCGGTTTCGCCCGTGCCCTGGCCGCACGCCCCACGCTGGCGTCGGCCCGCGCCGGGCTGGCGGAGGCGGCGTTCGCCGCCGGCGACGCGCAGGGGGCAATCCGACACATGCGGGAGGCGCTGGAGATCGCGCCCGGCGAGATCCACTACCGCTTCCGGCTGGGGATCCAGCAGCTCTCGATCGGCGAGATGGAGGACGGCTGGGCGAACTACGCCTATCTGCGGAGGAAGTCGGGGGCAGTGCGCCGGGATCCGCGGATCACCCAGTGGCTCGGAGAACCGTCGGCGGACAACACGCTGCTGATCGCCGCCGACCAGGGAGTCGGGGACGAACTGCTGCATGCCTGCTGCATCGCCGACGCGGCACGCGACGTGGGCCGGATCGTGATCGAGTGCGACGCGCGCATCGTCGCCCTGATGCGGCGCAGCTTTCCCTACGCCTACGTCCACGCCTACCACCGTGTCGGCGACCGGAACCTTCCGGAACACCTGTACGACTGGGTCCCGGAGGAGTGGTGGCCCGACCATTTCGCCGACGGCGCGGCGCTTCTGGGAAAGTATCGCGGCACCCCGGCGCAGGCCGATGCGGCGGCCAGTCCCTGGCTGAAGCCAGATCCGGTGCGGGTGGAGGAGATGCGGGAGAAGCTCGCGGCGCTCGGCGACGGCCCGAAAATCGGCGTCGCCTGGCGCAGCCGCCGCCTGACCACGTTCCGCGCGGCGCACTATCCTGGTTTCTCGCCGTTCAGCGAACTGTTCAAGGTTCCCGGCGCCACCTTCGTGTCACTGCAGTACGGTGTCGGCTGGCAGGACGAGATCCGCGCTTCGGGGGCGCCCGTGGCGACGATCGACGGGCTCGACACCACCGACGATATCGACGGGGTGTTCGCGCTGGTCGAGGCACTGGACCTGGTGATCTGCCCGTCCAGCACGGTCGGTTGGATCGGCGCCTCGCTCGGCAAGCCGGTCTGGCTGCTCTACAACACGCCGGTCTTTCTCGAATACGGCACCGACCGTTTCCCCGGCTTTCCGACGATCCGCTGCTTCCGCAAGACCCAGATCGACCCCTGGCGGGCGCTGATGCGCCGGGTCGCCCGGGCGCTGGCCACCCACCTGGCTCAGGTCTGAGAGGGGGAGGGCGGCGCGGTGACCTTCTTGCCGCGCACGGTCTCGCGGTAGGTGATGTAGAGCCCGCTGGAGATTATGACGCCGGCGCCGACGAACATCCAGACATCGGGGAACGTGCCGAACACGAAGTAGCTGAGTGCGATCGCCATCACCAGCTGACCGTAGTTGAACGGCGCCAGGACCGAGGCCTCGCCATACTGGAAGGCGCGGATCACGAAGTAGTGGCCGAGCCCGCCGATCAGGCCGAGCAGGGCGAACAGGCCGGTGTCCAGAAGCGACACCGGCGTCACCCAGTAGAACGGCAGGGCCAGCGACGAGATCACCGCGCCGACGATGGCGATGTAGGTGATCGAGGTCTCGGGCGGATCGGCGGCCGAGAACTTACGGGTGAAGATCTGATAGGTCGCGTAGCAGAACGCCGTCCCCAGGACCAGGATCATGGCCCAGTGCGCCTCGCCGCCGCCGGGTCGGATAATGATGAGAGCACCGACGAAACCGACGGCGACCGCCGTCCAGCGCCGCACGCCGACCGCCTCTCCGAGGAACGGGGCGGCGAGCGCCGTGACGATCAGCGGCGAGATGAAGTTGATCGCGCTCGCCGTCGGTACATCGATGAAGCGCAGGGCGGTGAAGAAGCAGACCGTCGCCGCGAACATCAGGACCGAGCGGATGATGTGAACCCCCGGGCGACTGGCCCGCAGCAGCGACAGCCCGCGCGTCGGCATGAACATCGCCAGCACGAAGACCAGATGTCCGGCATAGCGGGCCCACACCACCTGGACCGTGTGGTAGTCGCCGGACAGGAACTTGGCGGCGACGTTCATGAACGGCAGCAGGTTGATGGCCAGCGCCATGAACAGGATCGCCCGCATCGCGTCCTGGGCCGGAGCGGCCGGTCGCGAAGATGACGGTCGCGGGGATGTCGTCGGGGAGGTTGTTACCATGGCAACAGACTAGCCCAGGCGTATGCTGCGGTGCACCCCGCGATCCGGATCTTCCGTGTTGCCGTGACGGCAGCTATCGTCGCGTCTCTGTTTTCAGGGAGGTGCATATGGGAGCGCGGACATTGCGGTTCGACACGCCGGGCGGCGCGGTCGAGGTTGCGGCGACAGCGTGTGTCGTCGCCGGTTGGACCGGGCGCGACAGGGCCGCGATCGACCACCACATCGAGGAACTCGCCGAGATCGGCGTGCCGGGGCCGAGCACCGTCCCGCTGTACTATCGCGTGGCGGTCGAGCAGCTGACCCAGGACACCCGCGTCCAGGTGCTCGGCGGCGACAGTTCCGGCGAGGTGGAGCCGGTCCTGGTCGCGACGGAGGCCGGCCTTCTGCTGACCGTCGGTTCGGACCATACCGACCGCAAGGTGGAGACCTATTCCATCGCCGTCTCCAAGCAGATGTGTCCGAAGGTTCTCGGCACCGCCGCCTGGCCGGTGTCGCTCGACGACGATCTCGACGCCCTCGTCCTGCAGTCCGTGGCGACGATCGGCGGCGAGGAGGTGGTGTATCAGAGCGGCACGTTCGCCCTGATCCGTCCGCTGCGCGACCTGGTCGCGGGCTTTGGCGGTCTCGCGCCGGGCACGGTCATGCTGTGCGGGACCGTGCCGGTCACCGGCGGCATCCGCCCGGCGGATCGTCTTGCCCTGTCGATCTCCGATCCGGACGGCGACCGCACCCTGAGCCATGCCTATGACATCGAAACCCTTGCGGTGGTGAGCTGAACCATGACTTTCGCGCCGAAGACCCCGATCGCCGAGATCCTGACCGCGCTGGATACCGGCGAGGCCACGGCCACGGCTCTGCTGGACACCGCGCTCGGGCGGGCAAAGGACCCCGCCGGCGAGGGCGCGCGGGTGTTCACCGCCCTGATGGAGAGCAGCGCCCGGGCCGAGGCGGCGGCGAGCGACGGGCTGCGGAAGGCCGGGGTGCCGCCCCGCGCGCTTGAGGGGCTTCCGATCTCGATCAAGGATCTGTTCGACGTCAGGGGCGCGGTCACGACCGCCGGCTCCAAGGTGCTGGCGGGCGAACCGCCGGCGGAGGCCGACGCGCCGGTGATCGCCCGGCTGCGCGCCGCCGGAGCGGTCCTGGTCGGGCGCACCAACATGACCGAGTTCGCCTATTCCGGTCTCGGCATCAATCCGCATTACGGGACGCCGGCCAACGCGTGGGATCGGGCGTCCAAGCGGATTCCCGGCGGATCGTCCTCCGGGGCGGCGGTCAGCGTGACCGACGGCATGGCGGCGGTCGGGCTCGGCACCGACACCGGCGGGTCGGTGCGTATTCCTTCCGGATTGTGCGGCCTCGCCGGCTTCAAGCCGACCCAGAGCCGGGTGCCGATCGCCGGGGCGGTGCCGCTGTCGACGTCGCTCGACAGCATCGGCCCGCTGGCGCCGACGCTGGAGTGCTGTGCCCGGGTCCATCAGGTGCTCGCCGGCGAGCCGGTGCGGCCGATCCCGGCGTTGCCGGTGCGCGGCCTGCGTCTCGCGGTGCCCCGGGAGTTCGTTCTGGACGACCTGGACGCGCCGACGGCGGCGGCGTTCAGTGCGGCGCTGACCAGGATCTCCGAGGCGGGCGCCACGGTGATCGACCTGTCGGTTCCTGAACTTCTGGAGCTGCCGGTCGTGAACGCCAAGGGTGGCTTCACCGCGCCGGAGAGCTACGCCCTGCATGAGCGTCACATCCTGCGCGATCCAGATGCCTTCGATCCCCGTGTCATCTCCCGCATGCGCCGCGCCGGCGAGCAGTCGGCCGCCGAATACTACGCCCTCGTCAACGCCCGCGCGGACATCCAGGCGCGGGTGGCGGCCAGGACCTCCGCGTTCGACGCCGTGCTGATGCCGACGACGCCGCGAATCGCGCCACCGATCGCCGAACTGGACGGTGACGACGCCGCCTATGGGACGGTGAATCTTCTGATGCTGCGGAACTGTTCAGTCGGAAACTTCCTCGACCGGTGCGCCGCCACCTTCCCGGTCAACGAGCCCGGATCAGCTCCGGTGGGGCTGATGGTGATGGGCGAGACCCTGGCGGACGACCGGACGCTGGCCGTCGCCCAGGGTCTGGAGATGCTGTTCCAGTAAGGTCTGCATGTAACATAGTTTCGCCGGTTCAAGGGGTTGCGAAATTTTCCTTGCGACCCAAAGTGGGAGTCGTACGCTTTGAAGTCCGGGAACCCATCCCGGAGACGTCGAAAGGAGGTTCGAATGACAGCATTTGATCGGATCGACTCCCTGCGCGCCCGCCATGCCTGGCTCGAGGAGAAGTTGGAGAACGAATCCGGACGACCTTTACCCGACGATGTCGCAGTCCACGACCTGAAGCGTCAGAAACTGGCGGTCAAGGACGAGATCGCGCGACTGGAGCGCGTCTAGCCGAGGACAGTCCACCCTGCCAGTTTCGTCCAGCCCGCTCGCCATTCACCGCTTGGGCGATCGGGCTGGCCTCCCGGGCCCGCCTTTCACAGGAAAGGCGGGCTTCGTTATGTCGGAACCTCCGCCCACGCGTCCCTTCTCGCCGCCACCCACGGTCTTGCCCCGGAGGCCTGGCGGGTGGACAGTGAACGCGACGACAATCGGCCGCCAGGAGTTCACCCGATGACCACGCCGCCACCCGCCAGGGTTGGAGACCCCGCCGCTGCGATCGATACGCCCGCTCTGGTCATCGACCTCGACGCGTTCGAGCGCAATCTCGACCGCATGGCGGCGTTCGCCCGCGAGACCGGTGTGCGCATCCGTCCGCACGCCAAGACCCACAAGTCGCCGATGGTCGCCAGACTGCAGGTCGAGCGCGGCGCCGTCGGACAGTGCTGTCAGAAGGTCGCCGAGGCCGAGATCCTGGTCGATGCCGGGATCACCGATGTTCTGGTCTCCAACCAGATCGTCGGCACCGCCAAGGTCGCACGGCTGGCGGCGCTGGCCCGGCGTGCCCGGATCGGGGTGTGCGCCGACGATCCGGTTCAGGTCGACGCCTATGCCGCCGCCGCACGCGCCTATGGGGTGGAGTTGCATGTGCTGGTCGAGATCGACGTCGGCGCCGCGCGCTGCGGCGTCGCGCCGGGAGCGCCGGCGGTCGACCTGGCCCGGCGGATCGCGGCGGCGGACGGTCTGAGTTTCGACGGCGTGCAGGCCTATCACGGCGCGGCGCAACACATCCGCGGCTTCAACGAGCGCCGGGCGGCGATCGGCAAGGCCGGCGAGGCGGTGGCCGCGACGGTCGACGCGCTTGCCGGGGCTGGGCTGGAGTGCCGGACCATCGGCGGTGCCGGCACCGGCAGCTTCCGCTTCGAGACCGCGACAGGGCTGTGGAACGAGCTTCAGCCCGGTTCCTACTGCTTCATGGACGCGGACTACGGCCGCAACCTCGGCGAGGACAACAGCGAGGGACTGGAGTTCGAACACGCGCTGTTCGTCGCCGCTACGGTGATGAGTGCCGCCGGAGCGGGGCGCGCTGTGGTCGATGCCGGTCACAAGGCCTCGGCCATCGACAGCGGCCTGCCGACGGTCTGGCAGCGCCGCGACACCGACTACGTCTCCGCCTCCGACGAGCACGGCAAGCTGTCGCTGGGCGCCGCGGCGTCCCCGATCGCGCTCGGCGACCGGGTCTGGCTGGTTCCTGGCCACGTGGATCCGACCGTCAACCTGCACGACTGGTATGTCGGGGTGCGCGGCGGTCTCGACGCTGGCTACGTTGAGAGCCTCTGGCCGGTGGCGGCGCGCGGGGCGATGACCTGAACGTCGGCGCGCGTTGACAGCCGCGCGGCAACGCGCCAAATCCTGGGATATGGATCAGATGTCACCCGAGGCGCCCGAGCGCGCGATCGACGCGGAGCAGGCGGAGCTCATCGACGAATTCGCCTTCTTCGACGACTGGATGCAGCGCTACGAGTACCTCATCGACCTCGGCCGCAAGCTGCCGCCGCTGGACGACGCCTACAAGCGGGACGCCTTCAAGCTGAAGGGCTGCCAGAGCCAAGTCTGGCTCGCCGGGGAGAAGCGCGGCGACCGGCTGGTGTTTCACGCCATCAGCGACGCCGCCATCGTCTCCGGGATCATCGCCCTGCTGCTCCGGGTCTACTCGAACCGCACGCCGTCGGAGATCGTCGCGACCGAGCCGGACTTCATTCCGGCTATCGGGCTGGACGCGCATCTGTCGCCGACCCGCAAGAACGGTCTCGGGGCCATGCTCAAGGCGATCAAGGAGCGCGCCCGGGCCGAGCTCGAGGCGGCGTAGGCGGCGACGATGACGGCCGAGGCCCCCGTTCTCGACACCGTGTATCAGGACCGGCTGCTCGCGCTGGCCGATCCGATCGCCGCTGACGGTCGCGTCGTCGAGAATCCCGATGCCGAGGCTACGGCGGTGAGCCGCGCCTGCGGCAGCCGGGTGGCGATCCAGGTGCGGTTCGACGGCGATACGGTCGTCGACTACGGCCAGCGGGTGGAGGCCTGCGCGCTCGGTTCCGCCGCGGCGTCGGCCGTCGGCGCCGCCGTGATCGGCGCCCGTGTCGACGAGGTGCGTCAGGCGGGGGCGGCGATGGACGCGATGCTGAAGCGGGGCGGACCGCCGCCGGTCGGACGGTTCGCGGCGCTGTCGGCGCTGGAACCGGCCCGCGCCTTCGCCAACCGCCATGCCTCGGTCCTGCTCACGTTCAAGGCGCTGGAGAAGGCGTTCAGGGCGACCGGCAGGTGAGTACGCCGCCATGACCGACGCCCGGCGGGCCCGCCTGCTCGACGGCCCGATCCTGCCGACCCTGGCCGGGCTCGCGGCGCCCAACATCGCCGCTTCCTTCATCCAGTCCTCGATCAGCATCGTCGAGGGCGCCTATCTCGGTCTGCTCGGCACCGTGGAACTGGCCGGCGTCGCCCTGGTCTTTCCGCTTTTCATGCTGACGACCATGTATTCCTCCGGGGCCATCGGCGGCGCGGTGGCGGGGATGACGGCGCGGGCTCTCGGCGCCGACGACCGGGCGCGATCCGAGACGATCCTGCGCGCGGCACTGCTGGTCGCCCTCGCCATGTCGCTCGTCATGGCGTCTCTGGTCCTGTCCCTCGGTGTCCCGTTCTTCCGGCTGCTGGGCGGGGCGGGCGCGGTTCTCGACACCGCGGAGGCCTACGCCAGCCGACTGTTCGCCGGCATCGCCGCCATCTGGCTGTTCAACATGACCGCCAGCGTGCTGCGCGGGTCCGGAGACACGTTGCGGCCGGCCCTGGGGCTCACGCTGATCCTTGCGGTGCACGCGGCGGCATCGTGGCTGCTGATCGTGAAACTGGAGCTGGGGGTCGCCGGCGCCGGTCTGGCGCTGCCGGTCGCCTATGCGGCGGGGACGGTCTTCCTCGCGGTCTGGGTGCTGGGCGGCCGCGCCGCCGTCCGGCTCCGGGCAGGACCGGTGACATGGGGCGTTCTCGGCCCGCTGCTGCGCCAGGGCGGCCTCGCCGCGGTCCAGTCGACGTTGACCGTCGCCATGGCGCTGATCGTGACGGCGATCGTCGGCCGGCTCGGGGTCCACTGGCTCGCCGGCTACGGCATCGGCGTGCGCCTCGAGTTTCTGATGATCCCGATCATCTTCGGCGTCGGCGGCGCGCTGATCCCCATGGTCGGCGTCAATGTCGGCGCCGGCCGGCGGGAACGGGCGATCCGCGTCGCCTGGACCGGGGTTGCCGTGGCGGCGGCCGCGATCGGGTCGTTCGGGCTCATCTTCGCGCTGCAGCCGGAGTGGTGGAGCCGCCTGTTCACCACCGAGCCGCAGACCCTGGCGGCGACGGCCCTCTACTTGCGCATCGTCGGGCCGTTCTACGTGTTCTTCGCCCTGGGGCTGTGCCTGTACTTCGCCAGCCAGGGGCTGGATTCGCTGATCTGGCCGGTGATCGGCACCGCCCTGCGCCTGCTGATCGTGCTCGGCGGCGGCGCCCTGCTGGTGGCGAGTGACGCGGCCACCCCGCAGGCGGTCTTCGCCGTCGTTGCGGGTGCGATGGCGGTGTATGGCCTGTTCATCGCCGCGGCACTGCGCCTCGGACCCTGGCGGGCCTGACGCCTACCGTCGCAGCCGGATGACGAACATCAGCGGCAGCACCGCGAAGGATGTCAGGGTGAAGGCATAGAACGCGTTGAGGTAGCCGATCATCGCCGCCTGGCGGGCGATCTCGCCGGACAGCCCGGCGAGCGCCCCGGCACTGTCCAGCGACCACACCCGGAACAGCGACTCCTGGAACAGCATCGCCTCGTTGGTCGGGCGGGCGTTCGCGGTCAACTCGGCATAGTTCACCCGGGCACCGTTGAGGGCGATGGCGATGGCGATCGAGATGTAGATCGAACTGCCGAAGTTCCGCACCAGATGGAAGATGGCCGTCGCCTCGGCGGTCTTCTCCCGCGGCAGAGTGTTGAAGGTGACGATCGTCAGTGGCACCCAGACCAGACCGACGCCGAGCCCCTGCAGCGCGCTGGTCCAGAGCACGTCGAAGGTGGTCAGGTTGATGCTGAATTGCGACATGTACCAGCCGGCCACGCCCTGGAGCCCGAATCCCAGGATCAGCAGCGGTCGCGGGTCGAGCTTGTTGCCCCAGAACATGAAGAAGAACCCGAGCAGCGTGCCGACGCCGCGCGCGCCGAGGATCAGGCCGATGATCGAATCCGGATAGCCCCGCACCCCCTGAAGCAGGGCCGGCAGCAGGGTCATGGGCGTGAAGTTCAGCATGCCGAAGACGAACACCAGCACCAGGCCGATGGCGTAGTTGCGGTCGAGCAGCAGCTTGGGGTCGAGGAATGGCCGGTCGGCGGTCAGCGAGTGGGCGATGAACAGGTACAGCGCCAGGGCGGCCACCGCCGCGCAGAGCAGGATCGTCGTGCTGTCGAACCAGTCGAGCCGCTGGCCCTGATCCAGCATGAACTGGAAGGTGGCGATGAAGACGGCGAGCGTCAGGAAGCCGGTCCAGTCGAGATAGTTGGACGCCGCCTTGGAGCGGTCCTGGATGTAGAACAGCACCCCGGTGAGCGCCGCGAGGCCGCAGGGCACGATCATGAAGAACACCCAGCGCCAGTTGTAGACCTCCGACAGGTAGCCGCCGACCGTCGGCGCCAGAACCGGGCCGAGCACCACGCCCATGCCGAACACCGCCATGGCGGAGCCCTGCTGATGCTTGGGGTAGCTGTCCATGACGATGGCCTGGCTGAGCGGCACCAGCGGGGCGCCGAACGCGCCCTGGAAAATGCGGGCGACCACCAGCAGCTCGAGGGACGGCGCCATGCCGCAGGCCAGCGAGGCCAGCGTGAAGCCGCTCACGCCCCAGATCAGGATCGTGCGCCGGGAGAACCGGGCGGCCAGCCATCCGGTCATCGGCGTGGCGACGGCCGTGGCGATGATGTTGAAGGTCACCACAAGCGCGATCTGGTCGGTCGTCGCCGACAGCGCGCCCTGCATCTGCGGCAGCGACACGTTGGCGATGGTGACCGTCATCGCGTACAGCGCGGTCACCATGGTCAGCGTGGTCAGGATCAGGGCGCGGGTCAGAGCGTCCGGGCGGGCGTCTTCCGCGGGGTCGGCGATCGGTTCGGCGGTCATGGGGCCAGCTTATCGACTGACGCCGGCGATAACGAGAGGGCTGACGCGGCCGGGCGTGCGGCGCTAATCTCTGGGGCCAACCGATTTCCGGAGATCCTCGACATGGCCGACGCCGACCCCGCGCAGAGTGTTGCGAAACCCCACATCCGCGCGATGCCCGGCGGCGGCTTTCCGCCGACCCAGCGGGACTCGAAGTCGGGCATCGATCCGGCCGCGATCCGGCGGATGAACCTGAACGAGTCGCCGTTCCCGCCGTCGCCGGTGGCCATCGCGGCGATGCAGGAGGCGGTGACGCGGGTGAACTACTACCCGGATCCCCAGTGGCGCGACCTGACGGCGGCGCTCGCGGCGCAGACCGGCCATCCGCAGGCGCGGATCGTCGTCGGCCACGGCTCCGACGAACTGATCGTCGCCGCCGGTCGCATCGCGCTGGCTCCGGGCGACGAGGTGGTGGTGCCGACCCCGTCCTTCCCGGGATACTCCAAATGCGCGGCGGTGAACGGCGCCACACTGGTTCCCGTCCGGGTGCGCCAGGACGGGGCGGCGGACACCGACGGCATGCTGGCGGCGGTCACGCCGAAGACCCGTATCGTGTTCCTGGCGACGCCGAACAATCCGACGGGGGCGATGCTCACGACCGAGGAGGTTTCGGCCTTCGCGCGCGCCCTGCCGGCGACGACCCTGCTGGTGCTGGACGAGGCGTATTACGAGTACGGCCGCCACGCCGGCGGCGGCGATCATCTGGCGGCGCTAGCCGATATCGCGGCTCCTTGGGTGTCGTTCCGGACCTTCTCCAAGGCCTATGGACTGGCCGGCATGCGGGTCGGGTATGCGCTGTGCGGTTCCGACGAGGTCGCGGAGTGGTTCCAGAAGGTGCGCAGCGTGTTCAACGTGAACGCCGTCGCCCAGGCCGGGGCGCTGGCCGCCCTGTCGGATCGCGACCACATGCTCTCCATCGTCGAGCGCACCCGCATCGAGCGCGAGAAGTTGGAGGCCGGCCTGTCGCGGCTCGGCTGCGAGGCGTTCCCGAGCGTGGGCAACTATCTCGCCGCCCGCACGCCGAAACCGGCCGCCGACGTGGTCGCCGCGCTGGAGGCCGAAGGGATCATGATCGGCCGGCTGATGGCGCCGGGCTTCGAGGACTACATCCGCATCACCACCGGCCGGGCCGAGGACACCGACGCCCTGCTGGCGGCGCTTGAGGGCATCCTCGGTTAGCGGCGAGAACGCGCCACGGTCGGACGGAGACGTCCGATCGGGTGAGGCTGCTCCATCTTCAATGGCTGAGAGGTCGATGGCTGAGAGGTCGGTCCGCGGATCGAGTCGATCTGAACCGGTCGCGCGCTATCCGTGGCTCCAGTTCCCGGGGTCGTCGCTGTCGCCGGGGGACAGGCCGAGGATGTCCCCCTCGGTGCTCACGCCCAGGCCGAGCACGGTGCGGTTGGCGTAGCTGAAATAGGCCGTGACCTGGTTGATCTCCAGGATCTCGCCGTCGTCCCAGCCGTGCTCGCGCAGGGCGTCCACCGCCGCCGCCGTCATCGATGCCGGATCCGTGGTGAGCGCCGTGGCGTAGGCCAGGGCCGCCGCGTGCCTGTCGTCGAACGTCTCGCCCGGCGTGCCGGCCTCGAGCGCGTGACGGATGGCGTTGGCGCGACCGTCGTCACCGAGCAGCCGGCGCAGCCCCTGGAAATGATGCTCGACGCAGTACGAGCAGCCGTTCAGCAGGCTCACCAGCACGCCGATCGTCTCCAGGAAATGCTTCGGCACGGTGTTGGCGGAATGGTGCAGCACGTACTTGTAGAGGTGCATGTGCCCCTCCATCGAGTGCGGCCGCAACGAGTGCGCCATCATGATGTTGTCGACGTTGTCCCCCGGACCCTTGACCCGGTCGTACAGGGTCTTCAGGCGGCCGGTGGCCTCGCCGTAGGGCACGGTCTTGATCCAGGTCATCCTCGCCTCCTGTATCTACGAGCCCTACTGTAACCGCCACCTAACCTCGGGGAAATGAGGGCGCAGCCCCCGATGATGCCATTCGCGAGACCGACGCCAGAAAACGAAATCGCCTGGCAATGCCCTCACATAGAGTACGAGGCCCTACCGGTTCGCAAGATCTCGGAGCCTCTGTTCGGTGATCTGCCTGTATCGACCGCAGGTATCTAAGTCGCTGCGCACGACTGGATCAGAGGTGCTGTCACCTGTGAGCGCCTTGGCTCGTGACATGATCGTTTGGTATTCGGGGACGAGAATCTTGAGCTGTGCACGGAACAGTCCGGTCATTTGTTCTTCTGTGAGATCAAGCGATCCTTCTTGGAGGACGCGCCATGTCAGAAACACCACAACCGCTTGACGCTCATAGAACAGGCCGAGTTCCTGCTTCTCGACATCAGATTGGGAACCGAACCAGTAGCCGATCACGGTGAACAACGCTGAGCACCGCTCAAGCATGGTACTCGTAATGGCAACTGAGTTCTCGGCGGCAAGTATTTCCGATAGCGGCTTCATCTGAACGTCCGCTCGGGCTGTTGTGAATGGATTTGTCGACAGGACGAGAAACGAGAGCCCGACTACAAGGCGGATGGCGGCAATCACTCTCGCTTCCTTTTAATAAAGAAAAGTTGTATATATTAATAGCTAATTTCACTCAAGGGTGAACGCCATGATCGACGACGAACACGTGCCGGTCGAGATGGAGTGGACCGAGCTTGATCTCGAACCGGAAGTGCCAGAGGTCATCTTTACGCTGATTGGGCGGGTCGCTGTAGCTTGGACAACAATCGAGGACGAGTTGCTGTGGCAAGCCTGCGTCGAGGCGGGTGTAGATTCAGAAGATGAACTCAGAGAGAAGTCCCCAAAGGGGTTCTCTCCAAGGACGGAACAGCGGGTAGATGAGTTCGTCCGCCTACGGAAGGAGAGGATTGGCGAAGCAGATGGTCCAAGGCTCGGCGAATTCCGAGAGGCAATGGTCAGCACGGCAACTGAACGTGCGCGGCTCATGCATGGTCGCTTCCAAGGTGAAGACGGGGTGTTGGTAGTCATTCACAAGCGGCCCAAGAAGGGGTCCTCAACAACCCGCGACGAGGTCTCCGAGGCTTCGCTGAGAGCCCTCCTGGACCGCATCCTGTCGTTGAGGGAGGAGTTCGACGTGATTGCCGGTCAACACAGGCGGCCGAACGCTCATGTGGCAGACTGATCCTTCGCGCGTGCTTTGACCTCATATAGCCGAGCGGTTGGCGTTCCCCGCCCGCCACGCCGCCAGCACCGCGCCCAGCACCGCCTGCCAGCGGTGGGCGAGGACCGAGGGCATGTAGGTGTCGCGGATGTAGACCTGGGCGCGGGCGAGATCGGCCATCGCCCGCTTCGGATTGGCGGTCAGGTGCGTGATGCCGTCAACGATGTCGCCGTGCAGCACGCCGAACCGGGCGAAATCCGGGTAGCTCTCGAGATCCTCGGACACCGCAAGCCGGCCCTGCCACAGCGCCTGCATCAGCTTCAGCGGCGACCGGCCGGAGAAATCGATGCGGGTGTCGAACGGGATCAGCGCGATGTCGGTGCGCTCCATCTCCGCATCGAACCCCTCGATCGACCAGTGCACCCCTTCGATCGCGAGCCGGCCGTCGCCGGCGGCGAGCACTCGGGCCATCTCCTGGCGGATCTCGTAGATGTCGGACATGATCGTTAGGGCCACAGGCCGATGGGCGCGGGCGTAGGCGCGTAGCCGGTCGAGCCGGCGCTCGACGACGCCGACCTTGTGCTGCCAGCCGTACCAAAACAGCCGCAGCGGTCCGTCGGCCGCGGGGCCGCGGATCTTGCGCGGCGGACCCTCCACTGCGTCGTGCACCAGGTGAATCGGGCGGTCGGTCAGCGGGCCGAGCCTGTCGGCGAGCCAGCGGGTGGGCACGGTGATCGCCGCCGCCCTGCGGGCGTTCCGCCAGGTACCGGCGAGCAGTCCCTCGTATCGGCTGACATCGTCGCAGACATCGGCCACGACGCATTTCCCGGCGGCGAGCAGGGCGTCGACCAGCGCGGTGTGATCCGTCAGGGTCTGCAGGACCACGAACAGCTCGATCCCGTCGAGCGAGCCATCGCTCAACCTTTCCGGCACGGTCTCGTCGACGATCAGGTGCACCCTCGTGCCGTAGCGGCCGAGCCACTGGGCGAGTTCGGTGCACCGCACGCGGATGCTGACGCTGCGCCAGGTCGGATGTTCGGGCGTCCCATGGTCCGGTCGCGGGAGAATGAAGGCGACGCTGGTCGGTTTTGGCGTGGTGCGGTCGGTCATGCGGTCGGTCATGCGGTCGGTCGTGCGTTCCGGGGCGGCTTGGGGCGGTGGGGCGCGCGGTCAGCCCCGGATCGAGGTCAGGCCGCCATCGACCGGCATCATCAGGCCGGTGACGTAGCCCGCCTCGTCGGACGCGAGAAACAGGGCGGCATTGGCCACGTCCCAGGCGGTGCCCATCCGGCCGAGCAGCGGGACGCGGATGTTGCGCTCGCGGCGGACGGTCTCGCGGTCGACGTTGCGCTCGCGGGCCCGTCGCTCGATCGCCATCGGCGTGTCCATGAGGCCCGGCAGGATGGCGTTGGCGCGGATGCCGAACTCGGCGTTCTCGACGGCCAGGTGGTGGGTGAGCGTGTTCACCGCCCCCTTGCTGGTCTTGTAGGCGACGCCGCTGCGCGCGCCGGGATCGGCGCGGCCGCTGATCGAGGACGTGGAGGACACGTTGAGGATCACGCCGCTCCGCTGCTCGCGCATGACCGGCAGCACGTGCTTGCAGGTCATGACCATGCCCTTGAGGTTCAACTCGAACAGCCGGTCCCAGATCTCCAGGTCGATCTCGGTCGTCGGCCGGTCGCCTTCGGAGCGCCCGACGTTGTTGTGCAGGATGTCGATCCGCCCATAGCGTTCCGTAGCGGTCTCGGCGATCACCCGGCAGTCGTCCTCGCGGGTGACATCGGCGCCGAGGATCGAAGCCTCTCCACCCTTGTCGTTGATCATCCAGGCGGTCTCCCCGGCCGACGCCGCGTCGCGGTCGACGACCAGAACCCGGGCTCCCTCCTCGGCGAACCGCAGGGCGACGGCCCTGCCGTTGCCGATCGTCTCGCCCGGCTGCTGACCGCCGCCGACGACGATTGCCACCTTGTCCTTGAGCCGCATGCGCGCGTCCTCCCGTGGTCTCTGTTTTCCGATCGCGCTCCAAGCCGTTGGAGTTAGGGCAAAGTCACGCGATCACCTGTCTCCTGTCTCCATCCGAGCGCGATTTGTCCTATGCCGGCCGGCGCGCGAGGAGCACGAAGTCCCCCTCGGCCTCGGTCCAGGCCGGGAAGCCGGTGATCGGGTCGCGCAGCGTCATGTCGAAGGCCGGATCGACGATTCTGGCCGGACCGCGGCGGACCAGCACGGTCTCCAGGCCGGCCGCCTCTGTCCGCCTGGCGAGGGTCTCGGGCGTGAGCGCGGTGACGTGGTCGCCGCCCAGCATGGGGTACACCAGCGGACCTTCCGGCTTGCGCAACTCGGTCAGTTCGCCGTTCGGCACGGCGATGGCGAGGTGCCCGCCGGGCCTCACCAGGTCGCAGAGCCGGCGCACGTGTCCGTCCATACCGGTCACATGCTCCAGGGTGTGGCTGCTCATCACCAGGTCGAAGCTGCGGGCCGGCAAGGATTCGTAGTCGGCGACGGAGTCCAGCGCGTGGTCGAGACCGAGGACCTCCCGGGCGTACTGGATACGCGCCAGGTCCAGGTCCAGACCGTGGACCTCGGCGCCGAACAGCGACAGGTGCTTCAGCATCAGGCCGCGACCGCAGCCGAAGTCGAAGACCCGCGCGCCGGGGCCGACCCCGGTTTCGGCGACCAGCCAGTGCGGGAACATCCCGCGCCCGAAGATCGCCGTGAAGGTCTGGTCCTTGCCCGGCGCGAAGGTCCGCTCGTCCCCGTCGCCGCGATAGAAGGCAGCCACCCTGTCGGGGTCGAACGGGAAGGCGAGTACCGACGTGTGGCAGTTGTCGCAGACCGCCACCGGCAGGCCGAGCCCGGCGCGCTTGGCGAGGATTGTGCAGAGCTCGTTGACCGCGTGCAGGTCGATTTCCGTGATGTTGGGGTCATCCAGCATCAGCGTCCGGATCGATTGCATGTCGACATACAGGTTCAGGTGGCCCAACTGCTGGTCGATCAGCACCAGAGGGGCCATCGCCTTGGCCTGCGGCAGAGCTTCGCCGCAGCACGGGCATTTCGGACGCTCGGCATTGGCCCGGGCGACGATCTGGCGGCGCATCTCGTTGACGGCCGCGACCTGGGTGTCGCGCGACAGGACGTATTCGGACTGCCCCCCGGTCTCGTCTCCGGTGCCGTCGCGGCGGTTCCAGACATGCTCGTAGGCGGCGTCGGGGTCGCGCGACCGCAGGGCACGAATCGACTCGATCCCGACCTGCAGGCTGGACAGGATCTTCTGCGTCGGCGCTCCGGCCGGCAACTCCGACCGCGCCGCGCGCAGCAGGTCGCAGGCCGCGTCCGGCCCGTCGTTGAGCAGGGTTCGGATGCCAGTGCCCACGGCCTGGACCACCGGTGGTGGCGCGTTCTGCAGCACTCTCAGAAAGAACGGGTCGGCGCGTTGCGGATCGAACACGGAAGGCCTCTCGCCTGGACGGGTGTCTCGGACTTGCGGGCGGATTCTACAGTCTGTCGCCGCCCGCCGCGACACCGGCGGCCACGGCAGCCGCGGTCGCGCCCTGTGTCCCGCTCAGTCCGGCAGCGGAAAGCGCTCAAGCCAGGGAGCGTAGTCCTCCTCCACGTCGATCTCCAGGCTGGCCAGCACGCGGACCACGCCGCAGTAGAAGCCGATTGTGACGATCAGGTCGACAAGGTCTGCGCGCGGCAGACGCGCCTCCAGGATCGCGTACGTCCGGTCGCCGACGGCGATGTCCGTCACCATCTCGCGGGCGGCGCGCAGCACCGCGGTCTCCAACTCGGGGAAGCCGCCCGAACCCTCCGCCTCGGTCTCTCGGCTGATGCCGTGGATGTCGCTCTCGCTGACCCCGAACTGCTCGACGCCCAGGCGGCAGTGGTGGGAATACTCGTAGGGGCTGCGGGTGAGGTAGCCGACCTGGATGATGGCGAGTTCCCGCAACCGCGGATCGAGCGCGCTGCCATGTCGGATATGGCCGCCGAGCGTGCCGAAGGCCCGGGCCATGCCGGGACTGTTGGCCAGTGCCCGGTGCAGGGTGATGGGCCGTTTCAGCAGGTCCCGGTCTTCGGGCGCGAGGTCGTCGGACGTCAGATAGGGAACGCGGGCCATGCGGTGGTTCCTCCCGGAGGATTGTGTGCGGCACCTCTTGCGGGCGCCCTTCACGTTCTTCCGCATTCCCCGTCCCGGACTGGATCCGGGATTATGCCGGGGCCCACGGTTCAGTGTGTCGCGAGCCTCTCACGTAGTCTGCGGACCCCGGCACATGCCCTGGCACAAGGCCGGGGAATACACGTTGGCGTGGGGGTGGCGCTCAAACGCTTTCCCGCGTCTCGAACACCATCGGCGCCATCTGGTCCACATCCCGCCCGGCCCAGTCGCGGCTCGGGATGCTGGAGAAGGAGCGCTCCTGCGCCGCCTGCAGCTCGGTCAGCGCGGAGCGAAGGTCGATGGTCGTCACCTCGCCATCCTCGACCACCTGGCGGCCGTCGACGAAGACGTCGCGGATGCCGCGGTCGGTCGAGGCGTAGATCAGCGAACGGATAGGCTCGCGCACCGGCATCATCGAGGGCGCCGTCAGGTCGACGCAGACCAGGTCGGCGCGGCAACCGACGGCCAGCTTGCCGATATCGTCGCGGCGCAGCGCCCGCGCACCGCCGACGGTGGCGGCGTTGAAGATGTCGGAGGTGTTCAGGTCGTCGACCGTCTCGGCGATGGTGCGCGCGACCGTGGCGACGTTGCGCATCTCCTCCAGGAAGTTATGCGGATAGGTGTCGGTGCCGATGCCCATGTTGATGCCCTCGCGCACATAGCCGCCGAAGGTGCGGAGCGTGATGCCGCGGCGCATGAACACGGTCGGGCAGTGGGCGACGGTGGTGCTGCTGTCGGCCAGCAGGCGCAGGTCCTCGCGGGTCGACCAGTGCACCCAGGGGTGATGGTCGAGGAAGATGCCGTGGCCGATGATCGCATGCTCGCCCAGCACGCCGATATCGCTCATCCACTGTACCGGCGTGCGGCCGTGGCGGCGGATCATCTCCTGGAACTCGTTGACCGACTGGGCGGCGTGGGTCTGCCAGGGCAGGTTCTTCTCCTGGGCGTAGTCGTAGCTGTCGCGCAGCAGGTCGGCCGAGCAGGTGTCGATCTGCGCCGGCGCCATCATGCCCATCAGGCGGCCCGAGGGATGCTGGTTGGCGAGGTCGATGGTCCGCATCGCCTTCTCGAACCCGGCGCGGCCGCCACCGCTCTCGTCCCAGTCGTACTGAAGCTGGTGGCCGTCATTGGTGTACCACTTGGCGTCCTTGAACATCGGCGCGACACAGGCGCGGATCCCGCATTCCGCCAGCACGTCGAGCCAAGCGTCGAACGGGAAGGAATAGTCGACGACCGTGGTGACGCCGCTGGTCAGCAGCTCGGCCATGGCGACCCGCAGACTGGCGGCCAGTCCGGCTGGGTCGTTCTCGAAGATCGTCAGGAACTCGTAGAGCGAGGAGTGGAAGAAGCCGGGGCTGCGGATCTCGTCGGTCACGCCCTTGCGCAGCGGTTCGCTGGTCGGGTGGGAATGGATGTTGACCAGGCCGGGCATGACCATGCGGTCGGAACCGTCCATCTCGGCCTCGACCTCGCCGGTGAAACGGCCGCCGACCTGGGTCACCACGCCGTCGCAGAAGGCAACGTCGCCACCCTTCAGGTAGACGTGACGGCTCTCCTTGGCGTCCCAGGCGACGATCCAGGCGGCATTGCGGATCACTGTGGTACCGGTCATGGCGGGCTCCATTCTTGTAGGCGCTCTTTGTCGGCGTTCGCGGCGTCGGCGGTGGCCGGCGGCGGCTGGCGGGTCCCCGACTCTAGCCTCAGATGCGGCGGTGCGGAAAGACCCGCAGATGGCGCGGCGGCGATGCGCACCTCCGTATCGTGATTACAGGCGTTGACGCGGCGGGCAATCGTGGGAACGATCAGGACCTCCCAGAATGCTGCACCGCAAAACCAAGGACCTGATGACCGCCATGGGCGCTACCTCGCACTCCGTCCGCCTCGCCGTCGATGTCGGCGGCACCTTCACTGACGTTGCCCTGGAGATCGGGGACCCGGGTGCCGGTGGCCGTCGCGTCACGTCGAAGGTGCTGACCACGCCGCGGGCCCCGGAGGAGGGCGTGATCGACGGCGTCGAGAAGGCGGTGGCCGAGGCCGGGATTGCGCCGGCCGACGTCACCCTGATCATTCACGGCACGACGCTGGCCACCAATGCGCTGATCGAGCGCAAGGGGGCGAAGACGGCGCTGATCACGACCGAGGGGCACCGCGACGCCGTCGAGATGGCGCAGGAGAACCGGTTCGAGCAATACGACATCAACATCGACCGGCCGGACCCGATCGTGCCGCGTTATCTGCGCTGGTCGGTGCGCGAGCGCATGAATTATCGCGGCGAGGTGCTGGTGCCGCTCGACGAGGACAGCGTGCGCGCCCTGATCCCGCAGCTCGAGGAGCACGGCATCGAGGCGGTGGCGATCGGGCTGCTGCACTCATACGCCAACGGCGCGCACGAGAAGCGGGTCGCCGAGATCATCGCCGAGGCCCGGCCCGACCTCGCGGTCACGCTGTCCTGCGAGGTGTGTCCGGAGATCCGCGAGTACGAGCGCCAGTCGACGGCGTCCGCCAGCGCCTATGTCCAGCCGAAGATGGCCGGTTACCTGCGTAAGCTGGAGGGCGAGATGCGGAGCCGGGGCTATGCCTGCCCGTTCCTGCTGATGACTTCCGGCGGCGGCCTGACCGATCTCGACACCGCCGTTCGGTTCCCCATCCGGCTCGTCGAGTCGGGCCCGGCGGGCGGCGCCATCCTGGCTACCGAGATCGCCAAGGAATGCGGCCTGGCCAACGTGGTCTCCTACGACATGGGCGGCACGACGGCGAAGATCTGCCTGATCGACGACTACGCGCCGCAGATGACCCGGACCTTCGAGGTCGCCCGCGTGTACCGCAACATGAAGGGCAGCGGCCTGCCGGTGCGCATCCCGGCGATCGAGATGGTCGAGATCGGTGCGGGCGGCGGCTCCATCGCCCATGTCGACACCATGGGCCGCCTGCAGGTCGGCCCCGAAAGCGCCGGTTCCGAGCCCGGACCGGCGTGCTATGGCCGCGGCGGCGCGCATCCGACGGTGACCGACGGTGACGTGGTCATGGGCAAGGTCGACCCGGCCCGGTTTGCCGGCGGGTCCGTGAAGCTCGACATCGATGCCTCGGCGAAGGCCGTCGCCGACGACGTCGGCGCGCCGATGAACCTTGAAGGCCGGCTGGCCGCCTTCGCGCTGGCCGAGATCGTCGACGAGAACATGGCCAACGCCGCCCGCGTCCATGCCATCGAATGGGGCAAGGACATTTCGGCCCGCGCCATGATCGCCTTCGGCGGTGCCGCCCCGCTGCACGCCGCCCGGCTGGCGGAGAAGCTGGACATCGACACCATCGTGGTGCCGACGGGCGCCGGCGTCGGCTCGGCCATCGGCTTCCTGCGCGCGCCGGTCTCCTACGAGGTGGTGCGCAGCCGCTACCTGCTGCTGGCCGACTACGATGCTGCCTCGGTCAACGCCCTGCTGTCGGAGATGGCGGCCGAGGCGCGCGCCATCGTTTCAGCGGCGGCGGCTGGGGCGGAACTGACTGAAACCCGTGTCGCCTACATGCGGTATTCCGGCCAGGGGCACGAGATCACCGTGCCGCTGCCCGAGGGTGCGCTGACCGCCGCCGACGGCGATGCCATCCGCGCCTCCTTCGAGGCGGAATACGCCAAGTTGTACGGCCGCACGATCCCGGATGTGGAGCCTGAGATCCTGTCCTGGACCCTGACCGTCGCCGCGCCGATCGCACCGGCGCCGGCAACCACCGGCGGGACGGCCGCCGGCGTCGCCGCGACGCCGATCGACAGCCGCACGGTCTTCGATCCCGACCTTCAGCGCGACACCGACTATGCGATCCACGCCCGCGCCGACCTCGCGCCCGGCATGACCGTCGCCGGACCCGCGCTGATCGTCGAGGATCAGACGACGACCGTTGTGACCTCGACCTTCGACGCGTCGGTCGACGGCCTTGGCTACCTGATCCTGACCGCCCGGCACGCGGCCTGAGGAGAGAGACGATGAGCAGCAAGACCCAGAGCGCGAACCGATCCGCCCTCGACCAGATCCACATCCAGATCCAGTGGAACCGGTTGCTTTCCGTCGTGGAGGAACAGGCACAGGTCCTTGTCCGCACGGCCTTCTCGACCTCGGCGCGCGAGGCCGGGGACATTTCCGCCGGCGTCTTCGACCCGGCCGGGCGCATGCTGGCCCAGGCGGTCACCGGAACGCCCGGTCATGTCAACGCCATGGCGGCCTCGGTCGGCTTCTTCCTCGAGGAGTTCCCGATCGACACTATGAAGGACGGCGACGTCTACATGACCAACGACCCGTGGAAGGGGACCGGGCACCTGAACGACATCACCGTCGTCACCCCGACCTTTCTCGACGACAAGCCGGTCGGCCTGTTTGCCTGCACGACCCATGTCGTCGATGTCGGCGGCCGGGGTTTCGGTCCCGACGGCCGGCAGGTCTACGAGGAAGGGATCAACGTTCCGATCATGCCGCTGGCCCGCGAGGGCGTGGTGGACCGCGGCCTGCTCAACCTCATCAAGGTCAACGTCCGCAATCCGATCGAGGTCGAGGGCGACATCTACTCTCTGATGGCCTGCAATGAGGTCGGCGGGCGCCGGCTGGTGGAGATGATGCGGGAGTTCGGGTTGACCGATCTCGGCGAGCTCGGCCGTCACATCATCGAGAGCAGCCGGGCCGGCATGCTCGAGGAGATCGCCAAGCTGCCGAAGGGCACCTACCGCAACACGATGCGGATCGACGGTTTCGAGAACGAGGTCGACCTGGTGGGCGCGCTGACCGTGTCCGAGGAGGGCATCGACATCGACTTCACCGGCACCTCGGGGACGTCGCGGTTCGGCATCAACGTCCCGCTGACCTACACCCAGGCCTACGCCACCTTCGGCGTGCGCTGCGTGATCGGCGGATCGATTCCGAACAACGCCGGCTCCCTCGGCGTGATCCGGGTGTGGTCTCCCGAGGGCACGATCCTGAACGCGCCGCCGCCCTGCGCCGTCGCCGCCCGCCATGTCATCGGCCAGATGCTGCCGGACGTGATGCTCGGTTGCCTGAGCCAGATCATCCCCGACCGGGTGCCCGCGGAAGGCACGAGCTGCCTGTGGAATCCGGTCCTGCTCGGCGGCCGGGGCATCGTCGACGGCGACTACGGCGACAGCAAGCCGTTCGCCATGAACACCTTCCATACCGGTGGCACCGGCGCGCGGCCGGGCAAGGACGGCCTGAACGCCACCGCCTTCCCCTCGGGCGTGCGCAACACGCCGGTGGAGGTGAACGAGACGATCGCCCCGCTGATCTTCTGGAAGAAGGAGTACCGGACGGATTCCGGCGGTGCAGGCACCCATCGCGGCGGCACCGGTCAGGTGATGGAGATCACCCATGCCGACGGGCGGCCGTTCGCCATCTCCTCGATGTTCGACCGGGTGATCCATCCGCCGCGCGGCCGCAACGGCGGCGCCAACGGCATGACCGGCAAGCTCTACCTGAAGTCGGGGACGGCGCTCCAGGGTAAGGGGCGGCAGACCATTCCCGGCGGCGACAGCGTTATCCTGGAGATGCCGGGCGGCGGTGGTCTCGGCGATCCGGGGGGCCGGGATCCGCATCGTCTTGCGATCGACGTACGCGACGGCTTCGTGAGCGCCGAACAGGCGCGCGCGGTCTATGGCTGGACGGATCCGCAGGCGGCGGGGGAGGGCGACTGACGTCCGACTAAGGACTTGTGCGCAACCGGATTTCTATGGTTAACGCATAGGGATGACGCTCTGGTGAGGGTGTCGCGGCGGAGCAGTCATGGCCGAACTCGAATGGACGTACGACCCGGAGCGGCGCTTCTTCCATGTGCGTTTTTTCGGCGTGGTCGGGCTGGACGCGTTGGATCAGACTCGGGAAATCCGCCGGACGATCGATGTGGAACTCGGCCGGGTCCGCTGCCTCTACGATGCGCGCGACAGCGATATGAGCGAGCTCACCGCTGACGCGTTCAAGTCTCTTGAAGCGGTGCGAGTGGCACGGTTCAGAAGCGCCGCCGACCGCGCGGCAGGTCTCGTGCGGAACGAAACCGACCTTGGAATCGTCAAGCTGTGGTCAATGTACCGCAACCACTCGGCGCCAGGGTCGACCGCGGCCTTCCTGTCCGAGCGCGAGGCCATGGCCTGGCTGTTCTCCGACGAAGAGCGGGAAGGCTGATCCGGTACGGGTGCCGCCCGTACCGGCATCATACAACGATGTTCAGGATCGACCCCCTCGGCGCGTTGGGGTTGAGCTGACGGACCTGCTCCGCCGTCCGCTCCAGATCGAACTGGCGCCGGTCGACCTCGTCGAGCGGCTCGGCGAAGACCGATTCCAGCCTGTCGTCGCCGGTCCGTGTCGCCCGTCCGTCGCCTCGCCGCTCCGGGGCCTCGGCGACCGTGCCGCGTTGCCCGTCCAGCGGGGGAAGAACCGGAAGTCCCGTGGGGCCGATCGCCATGACCGCTACTCCCCTTGCATCTCTCTCCGAATCGACGCTCTCGTGAGCGTTCTTGACCTCAGTTAATCACATTTACAGATAATTTTATATAAAATTCGTATTGTTGGTGTGACTCAATGAGCCACTCCGCTCCAATCTCGCGGAGTTCCATTTATACTATTGATTTCAGTATATTTTTTTCGATCAGGCGAGGATGTCGACGACCTTGCCGATGGCCCGGCTTTGGGCGGCCTGGCCGGTGCTGCGCGTGTACTCCGCGCGCTCCTGCGCACTGAGCTCGGCGATCTCTCCGAGCGGCCGGACGGTGACGAGAGGGCGCTGGCTCGGTTCCGACCGCGCGCCACTGCCGTCGCCGGCGATGCGGACCTTGTCCGCGCTGGCGATTTTCGAGTCGAAGATGGGGGCGAGCAACCCGTCGATCATGGCCTGTCCAAGCCGGCAGTCGAAACAGGGTTACTATGCCTTAACCAAGGGGCGGGGGCAAACAGCGCTCGGCCCGGCCCGTGCCGGTCCGCGGTCCCGGCGCGCGTTGGGGAGCGAACCGGAGCGCGAACCGGGAGAGGGACGGCTCAGCGGGAGCGGTCGTCTTCCGGCGGCAGCAGCTTGTCGCGGAACCGCCGGGCGTAGCCGAGCGGATCGTCGGCGAAGCGGCCGTCGGCCGAGGCGTCGCGAGCGGTCTCGACGATGTGGCGGCCGGCATTCTCAATCGTCGGTCGGGCGCGGCGCGCGGCCTCGCTCGCGATTTCCGTCGCCTTGGCGCGCACTCTGGGATCCTGGGCCGCGCGCCGCGCGGCTTCCGTCATCAGGCGGGTCAGCAGGCTCATGCCACCTCCTCCTCCGCGAGCGCGGCCTCGATCACCGGCCGCCGGCTGTCGAGGAACTCCTCGAACGCCGCCGCGAGAGCGTCGAACGCCGTCCGGTCCATCGGCAGCGACAGCACCATCATACCACGGCGCGCGGTGTAGATGCCGGCGGCGATCAGGTCCAGGTGCAGCAGGTCGATCAGCCGGCGGTTGCGTGCCGACGCTTCGGGCGGCGAGACCGGGGCGGTCGCTCCGGCGTGGACCGCCATCATCGATCCGAGGCCGGTGATCGACAGCGGCAGCCCCCGGGTGTCGACCGCCGCCCGCAGGCGGGCGCGCATCGCGTCGCCGTCCGCGTTGAGCGCGACCGCGCGCTCCGGCGTGTAGACATGGGTCAGCCCGGCGAGGCCGGCGGACATGGTGAAGACGTTGTTGTTGAAAGTGCCGGCATGCGGCCAGGCGCCCGGCTCGCGCGGGTCGAAGCGGGAGAGGATATCGGCCCGTCCGCCGAACGCGCCGAAGCTGAGCCCGCCTCCCAGGTACTTCCCGAGGGTGATCAGGTCCGGTGTGATGCCGAGCTGACCGTGCAGTCCGGTCGGCGACAGTCGGGAGGTCATCACCTCGTCGAACACCAGAAGCGCGCCGGTCTCCGCCGTGGCGTCGCGCAGGGCCTGCAGGAATTCGGTCGAGCCCGGAAGGCAGCCACCGGAGCCGCACATCGGCTCGACCAGGACGGCAGCGAGCCGGTCGCCCTGTTCGCGGATCAGCGCGGCGCTGCCGGCGGCATCGTTGTAGTCGCCCATCACATAGTCGAACGGCGCGTTCAGCGGCGACCCAGAGAAGTACAGGACACCGCCGTGATAGGCGCCCTTGAACACCATCACCCGGTCGCGCTCGGTGAAGGCGCGTGCGGTCGCCAGCGCCATCATGTTGGCCTCGGTGCCGGAATTGGTGAATCTCACCCGCTCAAGCGCCGGGAACCGGTTCACCACCGCCTCGGCCATCCGCGCCTCCAGCAGGGTCGGCCCGCCCAGCACCCAGCCGTCGTCGGCCGCCTGTCGGATGGCCTCGCGAATCACCGGCTCGCTGTGGCCGTACAGACCGGCCGTGTACTCGCCGAGGAAGTCGACATAGGCGTGGCCGTCCACGTCCCAGAGCCTGCAGTCCTCGCCGCGGGCGAAGCGCAGCGGGAACGGATGGTAGTGCAGCACCGTGCGGGTGTTGCCGCCGGGCATGGTGGCGAGGGTCTGCTCCTGGATCGCCGCACTCTTCGAGTTGGCGGCGACGAACCGCTCGGCGGCCTCGCCATAGGCCGCCTCCAGCGTGGCGTTGCTCCGGGCGTCCATCAGACCACTCCCGCCTTCGACGGGTCGCCGGCGGCATCGACCGCGCCGTATCCCATGGTTCCGAACTTGCGGCCGACCCGTTCGATCTCGTCGTCGGGCAGGATGACGGGCTTGCCGACCTGCAGGGTGCGCCAGTACATCGCCGCCAGGGTCTCGACCTCGACCGCCAGGGCCAGCGCCTTCTTCAGGTTGGGGCCGATGGCGATCATGCCGTGATTAGCCAGCAGGCAGGCGCGCCGGTCCTTCAGCGCCTCAAGCGCGGTGTCGGACAGTTCCTGGGTCCCGAACGTGGCATAGTCGGAGCAGCGAATGGTCGGCCCGCCGGCTTGGGCGATCATGTAGTGAAAGGCGGGGATCTCCATCCGCAGACACGCCAGCGTGGTGGCGAACATGCCGTGGGTATGGACGATGGCGCCGCAATCCGGGCGCTCGCGCATGATGTCCAGGTGGAAGCGCCACTCGCTCGACGGCCGCCGGTTGGAACTGTGCGACCCGTCCAACTGCATGGTGACGACATCCTCCGGCGTGATCTCCTCGTAGGGAATCGCCGAAGGGGTGATGAAGAACCCGTCGCCGGGGTCGTCGGACACCCGCACGCTGGCATTGCCGGAGGTCCCCTGGTTGATGCCCAGCGCGTTCATCTTGATGCAGGTGTCGATGACCTGCTGGCGCAGGGCGCGTTCGGCGGCGGACATGGACATGGGGCGGCTCCGGACGGTCGATCGGGAGCGGCAGTCTAGTCCCGCCGTCCGGAGCCGTCATCCCGTTCGCGGGTCACCGGCCCGACCCTTCGTTGACGATCGGTACCGCGTGATGAATATACCCGATGCGCGGAGGAGAGTGTTGTCATGGCCGACCCGGACAGAGCCGAACGCCTGAGCGTCGCCACCGCCGACGATCTTCCTGCGGGGGTCCGCGAGAACGTGCGGGCGATCCTGGCCTACTGGGTCGACAGCCTCGACGGTCGCCGGATGCCGCAGCGCGCGGACTTCGACCCGATGGACCTGCCGTCCCTGCTGCCCGGGCTCATGCTGATCGACGTCGAAGGCCTGCGACCGGACGGTCTCGGGATCTACCGCTACCGGGTGGTCGGTGGCTACGAGATCAGAAACCGGGGCTACAATCCGACCGGCCAACTGGTCGAAGAAGGGTTCTTCGCCGAGTCCCTGGAGAGTGCGCTCGCCGACTACGAACGGGTGCGCAAGACCGCTCGCCCGCTGTTCGGGCCGGTCACGTTCGTCGACGACCGCCACCGTCGGATCGACGAGGAGTCGATCCTGCTGCCCTACTCCGAGGACGGCGAGACGGTGTCGCAGATCCTGGTGTTCTCCGAGCGCCAGGTCAGGTCTTCAGAAACGACCCGTTGACGCAGTTCCACAGCTCGCCGGTCTCGAGGTAGCGCATCAGCGTCTTCGTCGAATTCGCCCGGGCGTCGTAGCGGCCGTCGGCGCTGTTGAACGCGGCGTGCGGGGTCAGGAGCAGCCGGTCCTTCAGCCACTCCGGATGCTCGGCGAAAGCCTTGACCAGCGGGTCGTCCAGGCTCGCCGGCTCCACCGGCAGCACGTCGATCCCGGCGGCGGCGATCTCGTCGTTCCTCAGCGCCTCAAGCAGGGCGGTCGTGTCGATGATCGGGCCGCGCGCGGTGTTGATCAGGATCGCGTCCGACTTCATCCGCTTGAGCGCGGCGGCGTCGATCAGGTTCCGGGTCTCGTCGGTCAGCGGTGTGTGAAGGCTGAGCACGTCCGCGCGTTCCAGCACCTCCTCCAGGCTCTCGACCCGTTCGATCTCCAGCGCGATCTCCTGGCCGCGCGGGGCGTATTTGTCGTAGCCGATCACATGCATCCCGAACGCCTTGGCGCGCAGGGCGGCGGCGGTGCCGATCCGCCCGAAACCGACGACGCCGAAGGTCCGGTGACGGATCCGACGGGGCTCGCCATGTTTCCAGTGGAAATTGCCGACCGGGTCGGCCGTCATGGTCCGGTGGTAGGCCAGCAGGCCGCGCGAGAAGGTCAGCATCATGGCGATGGCGTGATCCGCCACCTCGTTGGTGCCGTAGTCGGGCGTGTTCGACACCGGGATGCCGGCGGCCCCGCAGGCGGCCAGGTCGATGTGGTCGAAGCCGACGCCGCAGCGCACGATGATCTTGCAGTTCTTGAGCCGCGAGATGACCCGCTGATCGATCGGCAGCATGTGCCAGACCAGCAGTGCGTCGACCGATTCCCACGTCTCGTCGGGGATGCTGCCCGCCTCCTCGGTCACGTAGCGGACGAAGTCGACATCGCCTCCGGCGATCCCGCGTTCGACCGCGTGGTCGTCGTCATGCTGGGCGTCGGGGGTGAGAACGGTGTACCTGGCCACGGGCGCTTCCTCGTCGGTTTCTTGCTTTGGTTGGGCGCGATGGTGGCCGCGGCGGCGGTCGAGGGCAAGAGGGGCTTCAACCGACACAGAGATGCGCTCTCCCCGGCACAAGGCCGGAGAGTGATCAAGAGAAGATACGGACGGTAGACCTACCGCGCGCGTATCCGTGCGATGAAGCTGTCGATCAGACGTTCGTACAGCTTGTCCTTCAACACCTTGTCCTCGACGCCCTGGTCGATGTTCGGGTTGTCGTTCACCTCGACCACGAAGACGCCGCGGTCGTTCTGCTTCAGGTCGACGCCATACAGCCCGTTGCCCATCAGGTTCGCGGCCTTCATCGCCACGTCGAGCACGTCCTTGGGCGAGTCCTCCACCGCGAAGGTGGCGAAGCCGCCGGATTTGCCGCGTCCAGTGGCGCCGTGGTTGTAGATCTGCCAGTGCTTCGGCGCCATCCTGTACTGGGAGACGAAGAGTGGCTGGCCGTCCAGCACGCCGACGCGCCAGTCGAACTCGGTGGGCATGAACTCCTGGGCCAGGATCAGGTCGCTGTCGGCGAACAGCGTCTTGGCGATCCGCTTCAGCTCCGTCGTGGTCTCGGCCTTGAACACGCCGCGCGAGAACGAGCCGTCCGGGATCTTCAGCACGATCGGCAGGCCGAGTTCGTCGGGTGCGGCGGCGAGGCCGCGCTGGTCGAGAACCAGGGTCTTCGGCGCGGGCACACGCTTCGCCGCCAGGGTCTCCGCCAGGTAGACCTTGTTGGTACAGCGCAGCATCGAGATCGGGTCGTCTATCACCGGCATGCCTTCGTCCTCGGCCTTGCGGGCGAACCGCCAGGTCGGATTGTCGAGCGCGGTGGTCATCCGGATGAACAGGGCGTCGAACTCGGACAGCCGGGCATAGTCGCGCGTGCGGATGCGCTCGACCGATACGCCCATGCGCGCGCCCACGCGTTCCAGCGCGTCCAGGGCCTTGGGATCCGACGGCGGCAGCGCCTCCTTGGGGTCGTGGAGCACGGCAAGGGTATGGCGCACCGGTCTGCGGGCGGAGGGATCGCGCCACTCGCGACGGGTATGGGCGTCCAGGGCGGCGGCGAAGGGCTCGTGCTCGTCGGCGCGCAACTCGTCGACGGTGCGCTGGCTGACCGCCCGGACATAGAAGCCCCAGGTGGCGTCCAGGGTGACCTTGACGCGCAGGATCGGGGCGCGGAACCGGTCGAACGCCTCGCGGGCCACGCGGGCGAAGCGGGAATCGGCGGTGCGGCCGAAATAGACGTCGATCGAGAACGAGGCCTCGGGCGGCTCTTTGATCCGGCTGAGCGCGCGCAGCAGGACCTGCTCGACCGCCCGCACCCCCGTCCACATCCGTCCCCGGTCCTTGAGGGCGAGGATCGTCGCCGCCGTCGGCAGCACCTTGTGGCCGCGCGCGTCGGCAAGGAGCGAGGCGTAGTACCCGCGGCCGAGATAGACCAGGTCGCGCGACAGGTTGATGATCCGCACCGGTCCCTTTCCGGCCGCCTTCGGGTCGGTCAGGTAGTCCGAGGTGGCGACCACGCGCAGACCCTCCGGCGCGGTCGGCAGGTCGCCCGGACGATCGACCAGGATCACGGGTTGCGTCATGACGTCTCTCCCGGCGCAACATAGACCACGGCCTGCAGGCGGGACCGCCCGAAGCGGGCCATGGAGGTGAAGGCCGTGCGCGGAATCGGCACGTGGGTGCAGTCGACATCGGTCTTCATCAGGTCCTCGTCCATGTCGGGATCGTGCACCAGAATGAAGCGGTCATCGACCCCGGTGACAACGACCCAGTGGGGCGCCTTCTCGTCGTTGAAGCGGTAGGAACTGACCAGCAGCAGCGGGATCCAGCCGGCCTCCAGCGCGCGCTCCAGGTCCTCCGGGGACGAGGGCGTGATCTCGGCTTCCAGCCCCGCTGCCGCCAGGTCCGTCAGCAGCATGGCGTGAACCCGCTCCAGAACCTGCTTCTTCGCCGGAGCGCGGACCGTGTCGAGGAATAGCGGCCCGTCCTCGCTGACGCAGATCCGGACCCGGAAGCCGCGTCGGTGTGCGGCCAGCGCCAGACCGTGCGGCCCGCAGCCGCCATGCCCCGAGGTCATGAAGATCGTCGTCGCCTCGCGCCAGATGCGCAGCTCCTCGTCGGGATCAGGGACCGAATCCGGCTTCAGGGCTGCCATCACCATCATCAGGCTGGCCGGCCCGCAGGTGAACTCGGTGGTCTGGTGAATGTAGGGGACCGGGGTGCGACTCTTGGCCGGCGACCAGTGCAGCCGCTTCTCGTAGCGCCAGCCGTCGCCGTCGTCGTCGTAATAGTGCGGCAGGGCGCGCAGCCGCCGGTAGCCGAGGCGCTCGTACAGGGCGATCGCCTGGGCGTTGTCGGCGCGAACCTCCAGGCGCAGCGCGACGCAGTCGTGGGCGCGCGCCTCGACCTCGCCGTGGCGGACCAGCGCGGTGCCGAGGCCGGTGCCGGTGGCGCCCGGACGCACCGCAAGCGAGTAGAGCCGCGCCAGGGCGGTTCCGGCATGGAACAGGACGAGGCCATACCCGAGAACGGTGCCGGCGGTGTCCTGGGCGACGTAAAGGCTGGCCTTGGCGCGGGTCAGCATGTGGTTGAAGCTGCGCCGGGTCAGCCGGTCGGAGTCGAAGCAGGTGGCCTCGATCTTCAGCAGCGCCGGGATGTCGGCGGTGCTGGCGGCCCGGATGACGGGGGCGGAGGCGGGCTCCGCGCGAAGCTGGCTCATCGGATGGGAAAGCGTCCAACGGGGGCCGCCGAAGCGGTGCGCGGCCGGTTACGGATGGCTGCTAATTTATCACCATCCGAAGCCGATCAACGATGAATCTCGCATGGCTGGTCAGCGTTTTAGACGGTCGATCGCAATGACCCGGTGGCGCACGGCGTGATCGCGGTCGATCTCGCCGCGTGGCGCCAGATCCCAGATCCAGCCCTCGTCGGCCGGCGGCAGGGGGGCGCCGTTGTTCGGATCGATCGTCGCGATCACGGACCCGCCGGCGTCGAGGACCTCGATGCTCTTGTCCGCGACCAGGCTGGCGGGGCAGGCGAACCGCGACAGCCAGTCGAGATGCGCTTCCGCCAGTTCCCGGCCGATGCGCTCGGCGTCGGCGTCGGGCAGGGTGCGCGTGGCCACGGTCGCCAGCTGCGAGAGCAGGTTCACGGAGGCGACAAAAGCGATGCCAGGGTCGTCGAGCCAGGCGGTCGGTCTCGAGAAGCCGTCGAGCCGCCCGAGGTTCTCGGTCACGTCATGCGGTCGGCAGGTCACATTGCCGAGCCTGCGGGCCTGGCGGCGGGTGCGCCAGGAGAACGCGAGATCGACCAGAATGACGGCGTCGAACCGGGTGGCGAGCGTCTCCAGCGGGATGTCGTTGGCATGTCCGGCACCGAGAACGAGGGCCGTGCCCGCGGGATCGCCGGCCTCTGCGGCGCGGGCCACGGCGGCCCGCGACCGGGCCTCGTGCGGCGCCCAGGCGTCGGCGTTGCGCCGTCGGCGGGCGGAGATCGCCACAAACTCGCCGAGGTGACCCGACAGCCGGGCGCCGGGCAGCGCGGGGGTGAGCAGCCAGTCGATCGCTTCGCGCAGCATCGCGCGAGCATGCCAGAGGAAGCGGTGGCGCGAACCGGAAAACGTACCGGCGACGATGGCGGGGATTGACAGCCGGCGGCGGCGCGTCGCAGGGTGGCGGCGTGATGCTGGGGTGCCTCCGCGACGGGGGCTGAGATCAGACCCATCGAACCTGAACCGGGTAACGCCGGCGGAGGGAGACGTCACGGCGCCTGCCGACCAGCCGTTCGCGACGCCGACCGACCGATCTCCCCCCGCACCCGCCCGGAGGAGTGAGACGTTATGCGCAAGACCCTCGCCAGCCGCCTGTTCCTCGGTGGCGCTCTGCTGTCCCTCGCCGCAACCGGCCTCGCCGACACCGTCCGCCCGGCGCTGGCGGAGGATCCGGTGGCGATCTCCGTCCTGGTTCCGATCACCGGCTTCCTGGCGCTCGAGGGTACGGCCCAGCGCAACGGTGCCGTCATGGCGCTCGACGCGCCGCCGCCGGGCGTCGCCGTCACCTATGACGTCGCCGACACCGCCACCTCGCCGGAGGTCGCGGTGACCGCCCTGCGCCGCGCGCTCGACCGCCAGAAGCCGGTGGCCATCGCCGCGCCGATCTTCGGCACCCAGATGCTGGCCATGGCGCCGATCGCCGACCGCGCCGGCGTGCCGCTGATCACCGTCTCCGGCACGGCGAAACTGACCGAACTCGGCCATGACGTGGTGTTCCGCTTCTTTCCGACCGACGCGGTGGTGAAGGTCGCCCAGGCGCGCTACGCGGTCGAGGAACTCGGCATGCGACGTCCGGCCATCCTCTACCAGACCACCGCCTACGGGCAGAGCGGCAGGGCTGAACTGACGCGGGTGCTGGACGGTCTCGGCGTGGCGCCGGTGCTGGAGGAGGCGGTCGATCCGGGTGTGAAGGACTTCGTCCCGGCGCTGGAACGGGCGGCCGCCGCTGGGGCCGACGGGCTGCTGCTGCAGCTTCACTCCGGACCGACGGCGCTCGCCGTCCGTCAGGCCCACGAACAGGGGTTCCGGGGGCGGATCGTCGCCGGTTCCGCCCTGCACCAGCCGACGACGGCGGCTCTGGTCGAGCCCGCCGCGCTGGCAGGCGTGTGCGCCGAGAGCGCGTCCTCCCCGGTGTCGGAGACCAGCGCGGAGATCGCGGCCTTCGCGCAGGCCTACCGCGACCGCTTCGATGTCGAACCGGATGCCTTCGCCCTGGCCCAGTATGACGGCATGCGGATGGTCCTGGCGGCGCTCGCCGACGGCGCGCGGACGCCGGTGGCGGTCAAGGACTGGCTCGCGGGCAACCGGTTCCGCGGCCTCGCCATGGAGTACGTGTCCGACGGCACCGGCAACATGGCGCACGATGCCGTCATCCTGTGCTTCGACGGCAGCAGCCGCACGCCCGCCGTGGTCAGGCGGTACGACAACGTCAACGGTGTCCGCTGATCCGCCGGCCGCTGGTATAATGCGAGGATGGTCGAAACCACGGTCCAGCTTCTGGCGACTGCCCTTGCTCTCGGATCGGCCTATGCGCTGACGACGCTTGGATTCGTGCTGATCATCAACGCCGTCGGCGCGGTCAACTTCGCCCATGGCGACCTGGTGATGGCGGGCGGATTCGTGGCCATCGCGCTCTCCCTGCTGCTGCCGGAGGGGCTGCCCGCGCCGGGGCTGATCCTGCTGCCGGCGGTGCTTGCGACGATGGCCGTCGGCGGCGTCGGGCTGGCGGCGGTGGCCTATGTGCCGCTGCGCCGGGCACCACCGGTCTCCGTTTTCATCTCGACCATCGCCATCGGCCTGATCCTGCAGCATGGGATCACCCTCGGCGCTGGCCCGCAGCCGCGCGTCGGCCCGACCGTCGCCGGCGATGGGCTGATCGCCCTGGCGGGCGCTGCCCTGTCGTACCAGCAGGTGGCCACCGTGGTGGTGGCCGGCGTGCTCTGCGCGGCGGTGCATGTCCTGCTGAACCGGACCCGGTTCGGCCGCCGGTTGCGCGCCGCTGCCCAGGATCCGGAGATGGCGCGGGCCTGCGGCATCGACCTCCGCCTCACGATCGGCGCCACCTTCGCGCTCGCCGGCGCGCTTGCCGGTGCGGCGGGGCTGCTGCTGTCCAACCAGTACTTCGTCACCCCGACCGATGGTGCCGGGTTCATGCTCAAGGCCTACATCGCCACCGTCATCGGCGGCTGGGGCCGCGTGTGGGGCGCGGCGCTCGCGGCGCTCGGCATCGCGGTGTTCGAGGTGCTGGTCGCCGCCGCCGTGTCCTACCTGATGGCCGAGGCGCTGCTCTATCTCGGCGTGCTGGTTCTGCTGATGGTGCGCCCTCAGGGCCTGTTCGGCGAGATCGAGGGCCGACGCGCATGAGGGTGCGCCGGTGATCGCGCAGTCGTACCGCCGCGGGGCTGCCTATGTCGCGGCCATCGCCGCCGCCGCCGTCCTGCTGATCGCGTTCGGCGATGGCTATGCGCTGCGCGTCGCCACCCTGGTCGGCATCTACGCGATCGCGGCGATCGGCTTCCAGCTCGTGTTCGGCCGGCTCGGCCTGCTGGCGTTGAGCCAGGGCGCGCTGTTCGCCGTGGGAGCCTACGCCGTGGCGTTGACGACGGTGGCGGGCGGCTGGCCGCCGCTGGCGGCGCTCGGGGGCGCGGTCGCCGTTGCGGCGCTGGCCGGTGCGCTGCTCGCGGTTCCGGTGGCCCGGCTGGAGTCCCACTATGTCGCCCTGGCCACGCTGGGCCTGGCGCAGCTCGTCCTCCTGGCGGTCACAAACCTGGAGGTCACCGGCGGCGCCAACGGCATCTACGGGGTGCCGCCGCTCACCGTGCTGGGCGTCGATCTCGGCGATGGCTGGCGGATGCTCGCGGTGGTCTGGGGCGGGGTGGCGGTGGCGCTGCTGCTGTTCGCCTGGGTGACCGGCGCCGGACGGGGCGCGCGGCTGGCGACGCTGCGGGACGCGCCGCACGCGGCCCTCGCCCTCGGCATCGAGCCGGTGCGCATGCGGCTGCTCACCTTTGCCGTCACCGGGGCGCTGGCCGGGCTGGCGGGCGGTTTCCAGGCGGTCGGCCTGGGGGTCGTCTCGCCGGCGGTGGCGCGGTTCGACGTGATGGTCGCGCTCCTGGCCATCGCGGTGATCGGCGGGCGCGGGAGCGCCTGGGGCGCGGTTGCCGCCGCCGCGCTTCTCGTGCCGCTTCCGGAGGTGTTCCGCGGTCTGGAACAGGCCTATCTGCTGGCCTACGGCGCGATGCTCCTTGCCGCGGTGATCGCGCTTCCGACCGGAATCGACGGGCTGATCCGCCGGGTCCTCCCGGAGTCGCCGGCGCCGGTGCCGGCCGCCGAGACACCGCCCAAGCGCCGGGTGTCGGTGCTTCGGGTCGAGAAGGTGGCCAAGACCTTCGGGGGCGTCCGCGCGCTGGACGGGGCCGGGTTCGACGCCCGGGCCGGCGAGGTGACGGGCATCATCGGCGCCAACGGGTCCGGCAAGACCACGCTGCTCAACATCGTCACCGGCCTGGAGCGGGCGGATACGGGAACCGTGCGGCTGGACGCCATCCCCCTCCTCGGCCTGCCGATCGTCGCCCGCGCCGGCCTCGGTCTCGCCCGCGGGTTCCAGCATCCGGAGATCCCCACCGGGGTCGACACCCTCGCCGCCGTTTCCGTCGCCGCCACCCCCGCGCGGGGCATGGCCGCGCTCGCGCGGGTTGGCCTCGCCGACGTGGCGCGGCGGGAGGCGAGCAGTCTCGGTTCGGCCGAGCGGCGCCGGCTCGACATCGCCCGGGCGCTTGCCGCCGGGCCGACGGTCCTGCTGCTCGACGAGCCGGCCTCCGGTCTGAGCGCGACGGAGCGGGCCGATCTCGCCGTGCTGCTGCGCGCGCTGGCCGATGACGGCATGGCGGTGGTGGTGGTCGAGCACGGCATGGACTTCCTGCTGCCGATCGCCGACCGGCTTGTGTGCCTCGATGCCGGCCGGGTGCTGTCGGCCGGCCTGACGGACGCGGTGCGAAACGATCCGGCGGTCATTGCCGCCTATCTGGGGACGGAGGCCGGCGAATGACCGCGCGCCTGGAGCTGGAGGAGGTCACGGTGCGGCAGGGCGACGGGCTGGCGGTCGACGGCGCCTCCCTGACCTGTGCCGCCGGCGAGGTGGTCGCCGTGCTCGGGGCGAACGGCGCCGGCAAGTCCAGCCTGATCCGCGCGGTCGCCGGCGCCGATCCGGTGGCCGGCGGTACCATCCGGCTGGAGGGCGAGGACATCACGAGCCTGAGCCTGGAGCGCCGGGTGCACGCCGGGATCGGCTGGTGCCCTGAGGGTCGGCGGCTGTTTCCCGGCCTGACGGTGGTGGAGACCCTCGACGTCGCCGCCACCGGCAATGCTGCGACACGGAAGCGGTCGGTCGACCGCGCCCTGGAGATGTTTCCGGCGCTTGCCGAGCGGCGCGGCGCCGTCGCGTGGACACTGTCCGGCGGCCAGCAGCAGATGCTGGCGATCGCCCGCGCGGTGATCGCGGAACCTGCGGTCGTGCTGCTGGACGAACCCTCGATCGGTCTGGCGCCGGCGGTTCTCGATGACGTGTTCGCGACGATCCGCCGGCTCGCCGAGGCCGGGGCGGCGGTGCTGCTGGCGGAGCAGGCCGTGCCGCGTTCCCTGGCCATCGCCGACCGGGCGGTGGTGCTGCGCCGCGGCGTCACCGTCCTCGACGTTCCGGCCGATCGGATCGACGGCGGCGTGGTCGCCTCGGCGATGCTGGACGCTGGCTCGGACGGCGCGTAAGACAGGGCATCCCCCGCCCGCAGGAGACCAGAATGACCGGCACACCCTCCCCCGACTGGCGCCGCAGCCCGGCCGAGACCGCGGCCGACATCCTGCTGGAGATCCAGGCGGTGCACATCCGCCCGGAGGAGCCGTTCACCTTCACCTCCGGTCGGCTGTCGCCGGTTTATGTCGACTGCCGCAAGATCATCTCCTTTCCACGCGCCCGGCGCCGGCTGATGGCGATGGGCGTCGACCAGCTCGCGACCCTTGCCGGCTCGGAGGCGTTCGACATGGTCGCCGGCGGCGAGACCGCCGGCATTCCCTTCGCCGCCTGGATGGCCGACGCGCTGGACCTGCCGATGCTCTATATCCGCAAGAAACCGAAGGGCTTCGGCCGCAACGCCCGGATCGAGGGCGAGGTGCGCGACGGCGCCCGCGTCCTGCTGGTCGAGGACCTGGCCACCGACGGCGGCAGCAAGATCTCCTTCATCGACGCCATCCGCGAGGCGGGGATGCAGGTCGCCCACTGTTTTGTGGTCTTCCATTACGGCGTGTTTCCGCAGAGTGTCGCCGGCCTGAAGGATGTGGGCGTGGACCTGCATGGACTGTGCACCTGGTGGGACGTGCTGGCGGTGGCGGAGCGCCGCGGCTACACGGCCGAGCAGCTGGATCAGGTCCGCGCGTTCCTCGCCGATCCGGAGGACTGGGACGCACGGCACCGCACGGTGACCGTATAACGGAGGAAACGATGCTGAAGATCCTGGGGCGGGCCAATTCCGCCAACGTGCAAAAGGTGCTGTGGGCCTGCGAGGAGATGGGCGTGCCGTTCGAGCGCGAGGACTACGGCGGCGCGTTCGGCAAGACCAAGGACAAGGCCTATACCGACCTGAACCCGAACAGCGTCGTCCCGACGATCGACGACGACGGCTTCGTGCTGTGGGAATCGAACGCCTGCACCCGCTACCTCGCGGCCAAGCACGACAGAGGCGGCCTGTGCCCGACCGATCCGCAGGAGTATGCCGACGCGGACCGCTGGATGGACTGGCAGCAGACCACGGTCCTGCCGTTCATGACCCCGATCTTCTGGGGCTTCGTGCGCACGGCGGAGGCGGACCGGGACATGGCGGTGATCAACGCGGCGGTCGAGCGCGGCAACACCGTCTACCCGATCCTGGACAGGCGCCTCGAAGGCCGGAAGTTCATCATGGGCGACCGGCTGACCATGGCCGACATTCCGGTCGCCATTCAGGCCTATCGCTTCCTGACCCTGGTCGAGGACCGGCCGGCCATGCCGAACCTCGAGGCCTGGATGGAGAACTGCCGCGCCACCCAAGGATTCAAGAAGTGGATCGACCTGCCGCTGACGTGAGCCTGACGCCGTCGACGTAGACGGCGTCGATCTCCGTATTCAGCAGGAAATCGACCGCCTGCGCCGGGGTCTCGACGATCGGCTCGCCGGGACCGTTGAACGAAGTGTTCATCACCACCGGCACGCCGGTCTCCGCCTCGTAGGCCTCGATCAGCCGGCGGAAGCCGCCGGTGTCGTCGCCAACGGTCTGCACCCGGGCGGAGCCGTCCACATGGGTGATCGCCGGCAGGCGGTCGCCCTTCACCTGGGCGGTGAACAGCATGTGCGGCGACAGCGTCGGTCCGCCGTCGAACCAGGCTGCGGCCTTTTCCCTCAGCACCGCCGGGGCGAACGGCCGCCACACCTCGCGCCGCTTGATCTCGTTCACCCGCCGCCAGTTCGCCGCCTGGCGCGGGTCGCAGACGATCGAGCGGTGGCCGAGGGCCCGCGGGCCGACCTCGCTGCGCCCCTCGAACCAGGCGATGACCCGGTCACCGGCCACCATCCGCCCGGCATCGGCGGCGGCATCGAGGGTGTCGTCGACCACGACCGCGTCGCGCCGGCCCTCCAGCGCCCGCTCCAGGTCGTCGCGCCCGTAGGCGAATCCGAGAAAGGCGCTGTCGGAGCGGTCCATGCCGGCGGTTTCCCGCGGCAGGTCCAGAACGTCGTGGGCCAGCGCCAGCGCCGCGCCGAGCGGCAGGCCGGAATCATCGACGGCCGGCGGTACCAGCACCGAACGGAAGGGGCCCTCGTCGTGGATCCGAGAGTTGGCCGGACAGTTCAGCGCCGCTCCGCCGCCAAGGATCAGTGTCGGGCACCATTGGCCGCCCGCGGTGAGCGCGTCCGCGAACTTGCGCGTATCGGCCAGCGCGTTCTCCTCGAAAGCCCACTGGATACTGGCGGCGGTATCGACCGACAGCCGCTTCAGGTCGGCGCGACCATGGGCGGACTCGGCCAGGTCGGCGACGATCGCCTCGCCGTCGTCGTACAGGCGGTCGGCGCGGGCGGCGACGCGGGCGAGGAAGGGGCGGACCACGTCCCAGGAACCGGACTTGGTCTCGGTCGCGTATTCCTCGCCGAACTGGGCGAAGGCGTCGCCGATCAGCGAGCGGTCGGCGAACCGCGGCCTGCCGTAGGGGGCGAGCCCCATGAGCTTGCCGGCGCCACCGCCGGAGCCGAGGCCGAGATGCTCGGCGGTGCGCTGGTAGGCATGGCCGTGGACGGCGTAGGACGGGCCGACGGGGATCAGCCGGTTACCGATGCCGCGCGCGTAGATCCCGCCAAGATAGCCCTGGGTCACCGTGTAGGTGTCGCCGTTATCGGCCGTCATCACCGCCGCGTCGTCGGTGTCCGACTGGTAGTAGGAATAAGCCGCGTGGGCCAGATGGTGGGGCACGATCAGCCCGGGCTTGCGAACGCCGTCTAGGGTCACCGAGACCGGCAGGTAGCCCTGGTGCAGTCCCCTGAGCTTCGGCACCGCCGCACACCAGGTCGCCATCTCGGCGCCGGTCGGCTGCGACTTCCACCATTTGGCCATGAAGCTCCACTCGCGGCACCACAGCACGTCGCGTTCCGCCGTCAGGTGGCCGAGGTCGTCGGCGATGTACTCGCCGTACTGGCCCTCCTTGAACTGGGCGAGCTTCAGGGCGGCGCGCTCGACCGAGAGGCTGTGACCCTTGATTCCCTCAAGCATGCCGCGCCGGGTCGCCTCGCCGACGCCGAAGCCGTCGATGGCATCCGGGTCGTAGTCGAAGCGGAAGCGACTGGAATCCACGAACAGATAGGGCCAGGACTGGGACGAGGCGATCGCCACCCTGTCGACATCCGCCCAGGCGAGGCCGAGCCGGTCGAGGGTCTCGGTGATGAAGTCTGCGGTCAGCAGGGCGCAGCGCTTGCGCCGGGTCCAGCGTTCGCGACTGACGAGCGCGCGGACATGTCCGTCCTCCATCACCGCGATGCCGGCGTCGTGGGCGACGCAAAGTCCGAGCGTGATCATACGACGGCCAATCCAGGGTGATGCGGCGATGGCGGAGACTGTCGGTACGCCAGCGCCTTGCTTCGGGTCAAGCCGGACCGCCCGGCGCGCCGGCTTCCCGCGCATCGAACCCGGCGATGAACGCCTCGCGCTCGGCCGGATCGTAGATGCCGCTCGGGTCGGAACGGGTCGGCAGGGTGGCGAGGTACGGCCGGCGTTCGATCCAGAAAAGGTCGAAGATCCGCCGCAGTTCCGCCACCGGGTCCGGGTGTTCGTCGACCCGCAGATCGACCTCGGCATGCACCTCGCCGGCGCGCACGAGCAGGGCGGCCGACTGTCGGCCGCGCTTGTCGCCGCCGGCGCCCTGGCCCGCCTCGAGCGCGGTCAGCAGGCGGTCGGCGAAGGGGCGGTCGACGCCGGTCGTCCAGGCCTCGACCGTCGCGTCGAGAACCTGAGGGCCGGCCAGCATGTTGCCGGCGATCGACACACTGTCGCCGGTCCAGTGGCCGCACCAGTCGATGCAGCTCGCCCCGGTATGGGCGAAGGCCGTGCCGCGCGCGTCGACGCCGTGGATCTGGCGCCACATGTGGCCGTCGTCGCCGTCGAGAGCGCGGGCGAAGGCGGCCGTATCTTCCAGACCCTCGGCCAGGGCGTCGAGCATGCGCGCGCCGGCGATCGGGCTGGTATAGGACTGCGACGACAGGGCGCCGATGCCGGGACGTATCATCGGGCAGAGCGCGCCGACCGCGACCACCCGCGAGGACACGGCGATACCAAGAAGGCCGCTCGACGGGTCGCGGGCGACGATGGACCAGGTCATGGGCGGCTCCGGAGCTGGTGCTGGGCGACAGGACGGTCAGTCGGTCGAGACGATGCGCCGGATCGCCGCGTGGGGCAACGCGCGGCCGGAAGCGGCGGCGTTCTCGTGAAGGTGCCGCAGGTCGGCGGTGGCGAATCCGGCGCAGCTGACGTCGGGATGCGACAGCACGAAGCCCAGGCTCGCCTGCGCCGCGCTCCAGCCCTTGATGCCGGCGAGGAAGCGGTAACGGCCGGCCCGGGCGGCGTCGCCGCCGGCGAGCCGGTCGCCGAGGCGACGGGCGGCATACCACCAGGTGCGCGGCAGCGACCAGTCGCCGCCCATCGGCGCGAAGGCCATGCGGGCGAGCGCCCCCGTCGCGATCACGCCGATCCCGGCCTGCGCGGCGCGTTCGATCAGCGGCTCGCTGGCGCGGTGCACGGGGTTGTAGGCCGGCAGGATCACGTCGATCTGGCCGGTCGCCATGGCGGCCGCGATCTGCCGCTCGGTACCGGCGACACCAATCAGGCCGGCCGCGCCCTCGCCCTTGAGGGCCGCCAGCGTGTCCAGCAGGTCGTCGCTCAGATGCGCCGGCTCCGGCCCGTCGAGCCAGACCAGCGGGACATGGTCCATGCCGAGCCGGTCGAGGCTCTCCGCCACCTGCGTCTCGACCGTGGCCGGCGAGAAGTCGCGGGCGACGTGGCTGGCGCTGACCCGCACCGTGCCGACGCCAAGGGAGATGGTCAGCCGCTCGCGCGCCGGTCCGAGCCGCTGCAGCGCCTTGCCGAGCCGGGCCTGGGCCGCGGCACCGCCGTGGCACGGGCCGGTGTCGAACACGGTGATGCCGAGCTTGAGCGCGTGGAGCACCAGGGTGATCGCGGCGGTCTCGTCGAGCCAGCGTCCGGCCCAGGGGCCGGTACAGCTCAGGCCGAGTTCGGAGACCGTGCGGCCGGTGCGGCCGAGGCGGCGGGTGGCGACCGTCATGGCGATGGCCCCGCCCGGCGGTCAGGCGTGCGCGCGGCGCGATTCCTGCCCCTGAACCGTGAAGAAAGAGGCCGTTTTCGGCTGCTTCGGCAGTTCGACCTCGAGCGGGATCATGCGGGCCACGGGGCTCGTCTCGCCGCGAACGATCCGTCCCTCGTTCGGGCTCGGCATCGGATTGCGGGCGATCGGCACCGCGTCGGCGGCGGTGTAGACGCAGATGTAGAGGCCGCGCGGCCGTGTCGAGCCGTTGGGGGCCGAACCGTGGGCGAGGCGGGTGTGCATCAGGCAGACCGAACCGGCCCGACCGGTGACCGCGACCTGCTGCGCCTTCATCTCCGCCTCGGTCTGCGGCGCCATCCTGCCGACGAAGGTGCCGTCCTCGAACAGGGTGTGCATCGGTCCGCGATGGGTGCCCGGCACGACCATGAGGCAGCCGTTCTCCTCGGTCACGTCGTCGAGCATCAGCAGCGCGGTGATGACGTCGTCGTTGGTGTGCGGGGTGAAGGCGAAGTCCTGGTGGTAGGCGACCTCGGTCCTGGTGCCCGGCAGCTTCACGTTGATCTTGCAGTGGTGGAACTTGACGTTGGGACCGATCAGGTCGGCGATCATGTCGACGGTGCGGGCGGCGGTCATGACGTCGAGATAGGCCTCTGAAATGTCCGAGGGATTGTTGACGCGGCGCAGGGCCGGGTGGTCGGCGGTGTGCTCCGCGCCCATATCGAACCGGGCGCGGCCGTCCACGGTTTCGGGGCCGAACGGCGCGTCGTGGGCCCGGCTCTGCTCGACCCAGCCGGCGAGATCCGCCTTCAGGCGCGCCAGTTGGTCCGCCGTGACGGCGTTCTCGACGGTGAGAAAACCGTCGCGCCAGAACGCGTCGATCTGGTCCTGGGTGAGCACGGTCGCCATATCGTCCTCCTGTGCGGTTGCCGCCGGGGGCGGGTGTCGCTCACGTATTTGTGCACCAAGTGACGCAGGCTGCAAAGCTGGCGTCTGCGTGGCCGACGGCGTATCTAGGGACTGGAGGTCTGCATGCAACGCACTATCGCCCTGATCGCCTTCGCTGGCGTCGTCGTCGCCGGCATCGCGGCGCTTGCCGTGTGGGGCTGGGAGTCGTCCGGCGGCCCCGTGGTCAGCATCCACGGTTATCTCGCCCTGGTTCTGGGCGCGTTCTTCACCTTCGCGCTCACCGCCGGGCTGATGGCGCTGGTGTTCTATTCCAGCCGCCACGGTTTCGACGACGGGGCCGGCGCGCCCGAGGACATCGACGAGCGGATCGGCTAGAGCGAATCACTATCGGAGGGAAACCTCTGACCGTGTGAACGTGTCCTGTCTTGAGTGGCTTAGGGCACGATCGCTCAGCCGGAGTCGCGGGGCGTTTCCGGCTTGCTGTAGGGGTCGCTGCCGCGGATGCGGTAGGAGCCCTCGCCCATGGCCAGCACGTTGCCCTCGGCGTCGGTGACCTCGCCATAGGCGAAGAAGATCTTGCGCCCGCCGCCCTTGCGCACCGCCCTGGCCCGCACGGTCCCGTCGCGCGCCTGGCCCATGAAGTTGGTGGTCATGGTCAGGGTCAGCGCCTTGGCCGGGGGCTCGCCCGCCGGACGCCACACGCCGCAATAGCCGCAGACCGCGTCGATCAGGGTCGCCATCACCCCGCCATGCAGGACGCCGGAGCGGTTCAGGTGCTGCTCGCGGATGTCGAGTTCCATGATCGCGTGCTCCGGGGTCCATTCGACCAGGCGGAAGCCCAGCGTGGCGTTGAAGCCGACGAGTTCCTCGAGGGAGCCGGTCTCCGGAGGGGTCGGGCTGGGCGTTTGACTCATGGCGGATCCTGGATTAGAACAAAACAAGAACATTTGTTTCTTCGCCCCTCAAGCCCGGAGCGAAAGTTGGCCGATCCTATCGATGCCGCACCTGCGAGACCAGACCGCGATGCCCTGATGGCGGAGATCCGCCGGCTGGAGCGGGCCTATGAGTCCGGGTCCCCGTCCCGCGCCGTGCCGCTCGACTGCGCGGCGGTCGACGCCCACCTGCCGCGGGGTGGGCTGGCGCTCGGCCGGGTGCACGAGCTGGTGGGAGAGGCACGCTCGGAGGTGCGCGACGCCGCCGTGTTCGGCTTCGCCTGCGCCCTGCTGACGAAGATCGGAGCCTCGACCGCAAACGACGGACCGGTGCTCTGGTGCGCGCGCCGGGCGAATGTGCTGGGCGGGGCGCCGTCGGGGCGCGGGCTGGCTGCCCTCGGCCTCGAGCCGCAGCGGGTGATCTTCGTCGATGCCGAGGACGAGGCCGACCGGTTCTGGGCGATGGAGGAGGGGTTGTCGGTGCCCGGCCTTGCCGCGGTGGTGGGAGAGTTCGACCCGCCCCGCCGGGGCGAGGCGACCGTCAGCCGCCGCCTGCAGCTCGCCGCCGAGAAGAGCGGGGTGACCGGCCTGATCCTGCGCCCCCGTCTGGCGACCCCGCAGGGTGCCGGCGGCCGGGTGCCGGTGGCGGTCGAAAGCCGCTGGCGGGTGACCGCCGCCGCCTCGCCCTATGGTGCCCACGATACCCGCCCGGTCTGGGACGTGACGCTGGAGCGGGCGCGGCGCGGCCGCCCGGGCCGGTGGCGGCTGGCCTGGGAGGCGGGGACGGGGCGTCTGGCGGAGGCGCGCCCGCCGGCGGTTCCGGCCGCGCCGGTGGCCGTTCCGCACGATCGCGGGGAGGTGGCGGCATGACGGCGCATCGGAACAAGACAGCGTCTCCGGCGGCCCGGGGGCGTCGGGTGATCGCGCTCTGGCTGCCGCATTTCGCGGTCGAGCGCCGGCGTTGCGAGACCGCCGCGCGGAGGGGGGCCCCCGAAACGGCCCCCGAAACGACCGGGGGCGCGGTTCAGGCGGTCGCGACCTCCGAGCGGGGGCGTCGGGTGATTGCCGGTCTCGCCGCCGGTCTCGCGGGACTGGCGCCCGGCATGGCACTGGCCGACGCCCGGGCTCTGGCGCCGGAGCTGACGGTGGCGGACTGGGACCCGGCGTCGGATCGGACGGCCCTGCGCGACCTGGCGGCCTGGTGCGTGCGCTATACCCCGCTGGTCGCCTTCGACCCGGCCTCGGCCTGCCTGCGCGACGGCATCGGCGGCGATGCGGCTCTCTGGCTCGATGTCACCGGCGCCAGCCATCTGTTCGGCGGCGACGCGGCGATGACGGCCGATCTGGTCAATCGGCTCGCCGGCTTCGGCTACACCGCGCGGGCCTGCATGGCCGATACGCCGGGCATCGCCTGGGCGGTCGTCCGCGCCGCCGCCACCGGCCGGGCCGACATGGTGGTGCCGACGGGGGCCGGGCTCGCGGCCATCGCCCGCCTGCCGGTCTCGGCCCTGCGGGTGCCGCCGGCGACCGCCGAAGCCCTGGCGCGCAGCGGGCTGCGATCGATCGGCGACGTGTCGGCGCTGCCGCGCGCGCCGCTCGCAGCCCGTTTCGGGCCGGAACTCGCCCGCCGCCTGGACCAGGCGGCCGGGACCCTGCACGAACCGATCGACCCGCTCAGCCCTCCGGCCCCGCACCGGGTCCGTCTCGGCCTGCCCGAGCCGGTGGGCCTGCGCGAGGATATCGAGCACGGTGTGCGCCGGCTGCTGGCCCGGCTGTGCGCGCGGCTGGAGCGCGAGCGGGCGGGGCTGCGCCGGCTCCGCGTCGACTTCTTCCGGGCCGAGGGCGACGTGCGGTCGCTCACCGTCGGCACCGGCCGCCCGGCGCGCGATCCCGTCGCCCTGTTCCGCCTGATCGCCGAGCACCTGGACCGCCTCGACCCCGGCTTCGGCATCGATGTGATGGTGATGGAGGCCGAGCGGGTCGAGACGCGCGCGACGGTCCAGAAGGATCTCGCCGGCGGACTGCGGGCCGGGGACCCGGCGGCTGGTGGAATGGAGGACGGGGTGCAGGATCTGGTCGACCGTCTGGCCAACCGGCTGGGCGAGAACCGGGTGCACCGCCTGGAACCGGTGGAGAGTCACATCCCCGAGCGGGCCGAGCGGCCGGCGCCGCCCGCCGCCGTCTCCGCCTGGCCGGGTGCCGTCCCGCCGCCGGTGCCGCGTCCGCCCCGCCTGCTGCGCCGGCCGGAACCGGTGGAGGCGACGGCGCTGCTGCCGGACCATCCGCCGGCCCGGTTCCGCTGGCGCGGCGTCGACTATCGCGTCTCCCGCGCCGCCGGCCCGGAGCGCATCGCCCCGGAATGGTGGGAGGATCTGCCGGCCGGCCGGCCGCGCGGCGGACGGACCCGCGACTATTTCCGCGTGGAGGGCGCCGAAGGCCAGCGGTTCTGGCTGTACCGCGAGGGTCTGGCCGAGCGCGGCGAGGCACCGCAATGGTTCCTGCACGGCCTGTTCGCGTGAAGGCCGGGTGCGGTCAGGAGCGGGCAGGGATGGTGAGGCACGTCGGAGAGGGACAATGGAACAGCGCATCAGCATGGTGACCCTGGCGGTCGCCGATCTTGCCCGCAGCCGACGGTTCTACGAGGCCGGCCTCGGCTGGGAGGTGGTGTCCGGCGAGACCGAGGGCATCGTGTGCTTCCAACTCGGCGGCATGGTGCTCGCCCTGTACGGCCGCGCGGCCTTCGCCGAAGACACGGGACTGGGGGACACGGGACTGGCTGACACGGGGCTGGCGGAGGACTCGGCGCCGCCGCGTCCGTCTGTCGCGCTCGCCTACAATACCCGCTCGCGCGAGGAGGTGGACACGGTGATCGCCCGTGCCGTGGATGTCGGCGCACGGCTGCAGAAGCCGGCGGCGGACGCCTTCTGGGGCGGATATTCCGGCTACATCGCAGATCCCGACGGTCACCTCTGGGAGATCGCCTGGAACCCGTTCTCCCCGATCGGCGAGGATGGTCGTTTCGTCTGGCAGACCTAACGCCGGCCATGCCCCGCCCTCCGGTTCCCGCTTACGCCGAGCTTCAGGTCACCACCAACTTCTCCTTTCTGCGCGGTGGCAGCCATGGCGAGGAACTGGTGGAGCAGGCGGCCTCTCTCGGGCTTACCGCCCTCGCGGTGACCGACCGCAACACCCTGGCGGGCGTGGTTCGCGCCCATGTGGCGGCGAAGGAGGTCGGGTTGCCCCTGCTGGTCGGCGCCAGGCTCGACCTGCTGGACGCGCCGCACCGGTTGGCCTTCCCGGTCGACCGCGCCGCCTACGGCCGCCTGTCGCGGCTGATAAGCCGTGGTCGACGGCGCGCCCCCAAGGGGGAGTGCCATCTGTTCCGCGCCGACCTGGAGGAGTATGGCGACGGACTGCTGCAGGTCCTGATTCCGCCCGACGGTACGGTGGGGCTCGAGGTCTTCGCCACCGATCTGGCGCGTGCCGCCGCCCGTTTCCCCGGGGACATCTATCTCGCCGTCAGCCGGCTCTACCGTGGAGACGACGGCGCCCGCGTCGCCGCCCTGGTCGACCTCGCCCGCCGGGCCGGCGCCGTTCCGGTCGCCACCAACGACGTGCACATCCATGTGCCCGAACGCCGGCCGCTGCAGGATGTGCTGACCTGCATCCGCGAGGGCGTGACCGTGGACAGCGCCGGTTACCGCCTCGCCGCAAATGCCGAGCGCCACCTGAAGACGCCGCAGGAGATGGCGCGGCTGTTCCGCGACCATCCGGCGTTGGTCGCCGCGACCGTCGATCTCGCCGCCCGCTGCCGGTTCTCCCTCGACGAGCTCAAATACGAATACCCTGACGAGATCGCCGCCGGCGAGGATCCGCAGGCGCGGCTGGAGCGTCTGACGGCCGAGGGGGCGGCCGAGCGGTATGACGGCGAGGTCCCGCCCAAGGTCCGGGCCCAGCTCGACCACGAACTCGCCCTGATCGCCCGGCTCGACTACGCCCCGTATTTCCTCACCGTGCAGGACGTGGTCCGCTTCGCGAGATCCGAGGGCATCCTGTGCCAGGGGCGCGGCTCGGCGGCGAACTCGGCCGTGTGCTACTGCCTCGGCATCACCGCCGTCGACCCCGCCCAGGCCGATCTGCTGTTCGAGCGTTTCGTCAGCGAGGCGCGGGGCGAGCCGCCGGACATCGACGTGGATTTCGAGCACGAGCGGCGCGAGGAGGTGATCCAGTACGTCTATGCCAAGTACGGACGCGAGCGGGCCGGGCTCGCGGCGACGGTGATCAGCTACCGGTCGCGCTCGGCCCTGCGCGACGTCGGAAAGGCGCTGGGTCTCTCCGAGGATACGGTGGCGGCGCTGGCCGGTCAGGTCTGGGGCTGGCGGGGCGATCCGGTCAGCGACGAGCGGGTGCGCGAGATCGGCCTCGACCCGGACGACCGGCGTCTCGCCATGGCGCTGGCGCTGGCCCGCCAGCTCGCGGGCTTCCCGCGCCACCTTTCCCAGCACGTCGGCGGCTTCGTCATCACCCGGGGCCGGCTCGACGAGCTGGTGCCGATCGAGAACGCGGCGATGGACGACCGTACGGTGGTCGAATGGGACAAGGACGATCTGGAGGCGCTCGGCATTCTCAAGGTCGACCTGCTGGCGCTCGGCATGCTGAGCTGCGTGAAGCGCGCCTTCGACCTGCTGGACCGGCACCATGGCAAGCGCTACACGCTAGCCACCGTGCCGGGCGAGGATCCCGCCGTCTACGACATGCTGTGCCGGGGCGACAGTCTCGGCGTGTTCCAGGTCGAGAGCCGGGCGCAGATGGCGATGCTACCGCGCCTACGCCCGCGCAGTTTCTACGACCTGGTGGTGGAGGTGGCGATCGTCCGCCCCGGCCCGATCCAGGGCGACATGGTCCACCCCTATCTGCGCCGGCGCAACGGCGAGGAACCAGTGACCTTCCCGTCCGAGGCCCTGCGCGCGGTGCTGGGCAAGACCCTCGGCGTGCCGCTGTTCCAGGAACAGGCGATGAAGATCGCCATCGTCGCCGCCGGGTTCACCCCGTCCGAAGCGGACCGGCTACGCAAGGCGATGGCCACCTTCAAACGTTCCGGCGACATCCACAAGTTCCGCGAGAAGCTGGTCCGGGGCATGGTCGAGCGCGGCTACGAGGCCGAGTTCGCCGAGCGTTGCTTCAAGCAGATCGAGGGGTTCGGCACCTACGGCTTCCCGGAGAGCCACGCCGCCAGCTTCGCCCTGCTGGTCTATGTCTCGTCCTGGCTGAAATGCCATTACCCGGCGGCGTTCGCCGCCGCCCTGCTGAACTCGCAGCCCATGGGGTTCTACGCGCCGGCGCAGATCGTGCGCGACGCCCGGGAGCACGGGGTCGAGGTGCGCCCGCCGGACATCAACGCCAGCGACTGGGACTGCACGCTGGAGCGGCGCCCGGACGGGGCGGTGGCGCTGCGCCTCGGCCTGCGCCAGATCAAGGGCATGAAGGAGGAGCAGGCGGCGGCGCTGATGGCCGCGCGGGGCGCCGGGTACGCAGATCCGCTCGACCTGTGGCGCCGCGCCGGCCTGGGGGCGCCGGTCATCGAGACGCTGGCGCGGGGCGATGCCTTCCGCTCGCTCGGCCTGTCCCGGCGGGAGGCGTTCTGGGCCGCCCGGGCGCTGGCCACCGCGCCGGACGGCCCGGCCGCGGATGCCGACGGGCCGGCGGACGCCCTGCCGCTGTTCGCCGCCGCCGAGGCCGAGGTGCGCCTGCCGGAGGCGCCGGTCGGCGAGGAGGTGGTGGACGATTACTCGGCCCTGCGGCTGTCGCTGAAGGCACATCCCGTCGCCCTGCTGCGCCCGGCGCTGCAGGTCGAGGGACGGGTGCCGTGCTCGGTGCTGGACAGTGCCAGGGCGGGGCGCCGGGTGCGGCTCGCCGGGCTGGTGCTGGTGCGCCAGCGGCCGGGCACGGCCAAGGGGGTGATCTTCATCACGCTGGAGGACGAGAGCGGCATCGCCAACCTGGTGGTCTGGGCCGATACGTTCGAGCGTTTCCGCCGGGAGGTGCTTGGCGCCAAGCTGCTCGGCGTGACGGGCCGGGTGCAGCGCGAGGGGCTGGTGGTCCATGTGGTCGTCGAACAGCTGGAGGACCTGACCGGCCGGCTGGCGGCGCTGACCGACGGCACCCTGGACGGGGCGGGCTTCCTGGCGGCCACCGCCCATGCCGACGAGGTGCGCCGGCCGACCAACGACCAGCGCGCCCAGCAGAGCGAGGCAAAGAAGCAGCGCGAGGCCGACGGCGAGCGCCGCCGGGCGCTGAAGCAGGCCCGCGAGGACCAGCCGGTCTACGAGCCGGAGACGCCCGCGACGCCGGTCCGCGCCGCGCGCTCCGAGGGCATCCGACACCCGCGCAACGTCCGCCCCGACCTCAAGGTGGTCAGCCGGGACTTCCATTGACGCGCCTATGGAGTCGGTGCGGCCCGACACCGAGCCGCAGCAGGCGCCGCGGATGCTCGGACCAACCCCTTCCCCTCTGGCGTTCCCCTCTGGCGTTCCCCTCTGGCGTTCCCCTCTGGCGTTCCCCTCTGGCGTTCCTGGGCGCCTCGCGTCAAACTCCCGGCATGCAAGAGGTCGATTACATCATCGTTGGCGCCGGCTCGGCGGGCTGTGTGCTCGCCAACCGGCTGAGCGCGGATCCGGACACTTCCGTCCTGCTGCTGGAAGCGGGCGGGCGCGACTGGAATCCGCTGATCCACATCCCGCTCGGCACCGGCAAGCTGGTCCGGTCGTCCATGCACAGCTGGGGCTACTGGACCGAGCCGGAGCCGCATCTGGACAACCGCAAGCTCTACTGGCCGCGCGGCAAGGTGCTCGGCGGATCGTCCTCGATCAACTCGATGATCTACGTGCGCGGCCATCCGCGCGACTACGACACCTGGGCGCAGCTCGGCAACCGCGGCTGGTCCTGGGACGATGTGCTGCCTTACTTCAAGCGCTCGGAAGGACATGTGGACCGGCCGGCCGACGCCCTGCACGGCACCGCCGGCCCCCTCAAGGTGCAGCGCGGGCGCGGCGACAATCCGCTCTACGACGCCTTCATGGCCGCCGGCGTTCAGGCTGGCATGGCCCGCAACGACGACTGCAACGGCCCCGACCAGGAAGGGGTCTGCCGCTACGACTTCACCATCCATGACGGGCGGCGGGCGAGTGCGGCGGTCTGCTACCTGCGCCCGGCGCTGGGCCGCTCCAACCTGCGGGTGGAGACCTCGGCTCTGACCCAGCGGGTGACGATGGAGGGCGGCCGGGCCACCGGCGTGGAATACGCCCAGGGCGGTTCCCTGCAGCAGGTCCGCGCCCGGCGCGAGGTGATCCTGGCCGGCGGGGCGCTGAACTCGCCCCAGGTGCTGATGCTGTCCGGTATCGGTCCCGCCGACCACCTCCGCCAGCACGGCATCGCGCCGCGCCACGACCTGCCCGGCGTGGGCCGCAACCTGCAGGATCATCTGGACATCCCGCTGCAGTACGCCTGTCCCGAGCCGGTGACTCTCCACAGCCTGATCCGTCTCGACCGGGCGGCGCTCGCGATGGCCCAGGCGGCGCTGTTCCGTACCGGTCCGGCGGCGACCTTCCCCGCGGAGGGCGGCGCCTTCGTGAAGACCCGGCCCGAGCTCGAGGTTCCCGACATGCAGTGGCACATGCTGATCGGCCTCGGCGCCAAGCGTGTGCGCATTCCGTGGCTCTGGCATCTCTGGAAGGACAAGTTCGACCAGGATGGCTTCACCATCCGCATGTGCCAGCTGCGCCCGGAGAGCCGCGGCCACCTGGAGTTGGCCTCGGCCGACCCGTCGGCGCGGGTGCGGATCTTCGCGAACTACTACGCGACCGAGACCGATCGCCAGGTGTTCCGCGACGGGCTGCGCATGGCGCGGGAATGGGTCGCGCAGTCGGCGTTCGACCGCTGGCGCGGCGAGGAACTGAATCCGGGTCCGTCGGTGACGTCGGACGCGGATATCGATGCCTATGTCCGACGCATCTCCGAGACCATCTACCACCCGGTCGGCACCTGCCGGATGGGCAGCGACGACAACGCGGTGGTCGACCAGGAACTGAAGGTGCGTGGCGTCGACGGCCTGCGGGTGGTCGATGCGTCGATCATGCCGCGGCTCATCGGCGGCAACACCAACGCGCCGACCATGATGATCGCCGAGAAGGCGGCTGACATGATCCTGGGCAAGGCGCCGCCGGCGGAGCGCGATCGGGACGCGGCGTAGAGCGGGACCGCCGCGGCCGCGCCGCGCGGATCGCCCGGCGGTCCACCGACGACCCATTCCCATCCTGAGCCGGAATCGGGATCCACGGCCCCCAAGGGGCGGCCGTGGATCCCGCGTGGCGTTATTCGGCCGCGTCCTGATACGCCTCGATCGGCGGGCAGGTGCAGACCACGTGGCGGTCGCCGAAGACGTTGTCGATGCGCGAGACCGGCGGCCAGTACTTCGCCGCTTCCATCCCCGGCAGCGGGAAGGCCGCCTCTCGCCGGGTGTAGGGCCGGTCCCAGGCGTCGGCCAGCAGGTCCTCGCTGGTGTGCGGGGCATTCCGCAGCGCCGAGGCCTCCACGTCCACATCGCCGGACTCGATCGCCCGGATCTCGGCGCGGATGGCGATCATGGCGTCGCAGAACCGGTCGATCTCGTCCTGGCTCTCGCTCTCCGTCGGCTCGATCATCAGCGTGCCGGGAACCGGAAAGCTCATGGTCGGCGCGTGGAAGCCGAAGTCCATCAGGCGCTTGGCGACATCGTCCACGGTCACGCCGCAGGCGTCCTTGAGCGGCCGCAGGTCGATGATGCACTCATGCGCTACCAAGCCGTCCGGCCCGGTGTACAGCACGGGATAGTGTTCGCGCAGGCGCCGGGCGAGGTAGTTGGCGTTGAGAATGGCGACCTGCGTCGCCCGCTTCAGGCCGGCGGCGCCCATCATGCGGATATAGGCCCAACTGATGGCAAGAATGCCGGCGCTGCCGTAGGGCGCGGCGGCCACCGGACCGATCGCGCTCTCGCCCCCGTCCAGTTCGCCATGACCCGGCAGGAAGGGCACCAGGTGCTGGGCCACGCCGATCGGCCCGACGCCGGGGCCGCCGCCGCCATGGGGGATGCAGAAGGTCTTGTGCAGGTTCATGTGGCTGACGTCGGAGCCGAACTCGCACGGGCTGCACAGGCCGACCAGGGCATTCAGGTTGGCGCCGTCCGTGTAGACCTGACCGCCGTTGTCATGGACGATCCTGCAGATCTCGCGGACCTTCTCCTCGAACACGCCGTGGGTCGAGGGGTAGGTGATCATCAGCGCCGCCAGGTTGTCCGCATGCGCCTCCGCCTTGGCCTTGAGATCGGCGACGTCGACGTTGCCGCGATGGTCGCAGTCGACCACCACCACCTTCATGCCGGCCATCGCCGCCGAGGCCGGGTTGGTGCCGTGGGCGGATGACGGAATCAGGCAGATGTTGCGGTGCTCGTCGCCGCGGGCGCGATGATAGGCCCGGATCACGAGCAGGCCGGCGTACTCGCCCTGGGCGCCGGAGTTCGGCTGCAGCGACACCGCGGCATAGCCGGTGGCCGCCGCCAGCATCCGCTCGAGCTCGCCGATCAGGCGCAGGTATCCCTGGGCCTGGTCCGACGGGGCGAAGGGATGGATGTCGGCGAATTCCGGCCAGGTGACCGCCTCCATCTCGGCGGTGGCGTTCAGCTTCATGGTGCAGGAGCCGAGCGGGATCATCGACCGGTCGAGGGCGATGTCCTTGTCCGAGAGCCGGCGCAGATAGCGCAGCATCTCGGTCTCGGAGCGGTGCTGGTGGAACACCGGATGGGTCAGGAAGTCGGTGGTCCGACGCAGATCCTCCGGAAGGATCTCGCCGGTCGCCGCCTCGATCTCCTCGAAGGTGAATTCGGCCTTGGAGCCCTGCCAGAAACAGGACCAGATCCGCTCGACCGTGCGACGGCTCGAGGTCTCGTCGAGGCTGATGCCGACGGCACCCTCGAGGAAGCGCAGGTTCAGGCCCTCGACCCGCGCCGCCTCCCAGACCGTGGCGGCCCAGTCAGGCGCGTTCACCGTGATCGTGTCGAACGCCTGGTCGCTTTCCAGCCGGTAGCCGAGCCGGCGCAGTCCCTCGGCCAGGATCGCCGTCAGGCGGTTCACCCGCGTGGCGATCCGGGTCAGGCCGTCGGGGCCGTGATAGACCGCGTACATCGAGGCGATGACGGCCAGCAGGACCTGGGCGGTGCAGATGTTGGAGGTCGCCTTCTCCCGGCGGATGTGCTGCTCGCGGGTCTGCAGGGTCAGGCGGTAGGCCGGCCGGCCCGCGGCATCGACGGAAACGCCGACCAGGCGGCCGGGCATATTGCGCTTATGCGCCTCGCGGGTGGCGAAGTAGGCGGCGTGCGGGCCGCCGAAGCCCATCGGCACGCCGAAGCGCTGGGTGGTGCCGACGACGATGTCCGCACCCCATTCGCCCGGCGGCGTCAGCAGGGTGAGCGCCAGCAGGTCGGCGGCGGCGACGACGACCGATCCGTTGGCATGGACCCGCTCGACCAGGCCGCGATAGTCGATCACCGGGCCGCGGCTTGCCGGGTACTGCAGCAGGTAGCCGAAGGCGTCGGCCGGCAGTCCCGCCAGTTCGTCGCCGACCATGATCTCGATGCCGATCGGCTCGGCCCGGGTGCGCAGGACGTCGATGGTCTGCGGATGCACCCGTTCGGAGACGAAGAAGATCGCGCCCTTGTTCTTCGCGATCTTCTGCGCGAGCGCCATCGCCTCGGCCGCCGCCGTCCCCTCGTCCAGCAGCGAGGCATTGGCGATGTCCATGCCGGTCAGGTCGGCGACCATGGTCTGGAAGTTGAGCAGCGCCTCCAGCCGGCCCTGGCTGATCTCCGCCTGGTAGGGAGTGTAGGCGGTGTACCAGGACGGGTTTTCCAGCACGTTGCGCTTGATCACCGGCGGCGTGACGGTGCCGTGGTAACCCATGCCGATCAGCGACGTCGCCGGCTTGTTCTGGTCCGCGATCTCCGCCAGCTCGGCCAAGGTTTCGGCCTCGCCCTGGGGCGGGTCGAGCGCCAGAGGCTGATCCAGGTGGATCGTGCCCGGCAGGGCCGCGTCGCTGAGCGCGTCGAGGCTCTCGAAGCCGAGGGTCTCCAGCATGGCGGCGGTCTCGTCGGCGCTCGGGCCGATGTGACGGCCGATGAAGGCCGCCTGGTCGTGCAGTTCCTCGACGGTCGGTCGGGTCTCGGTCATGGTTGTCTCCCGCGCGGTCGCGCGCCCTGGTGTCCGGTCAGGCGATGAGGTCGTTGTACGCCGCCTCGTCCATCAGGCCGTCGAGCTCGCCCGTGTCGCTGAGCTTGATCTTGAAGAACCAGCCGGACCCGGCCGGATCGGAGTTCACGGTGCCCGGCGCGTCGACCAGGGCCTCGTTGACCGCCACGATCTCGCCGGAGACCGGCGCGTAGATCTCGCTCGCCGCCTTGACCGACTCGACCACGCCGGCCTCGTCGCCCTTGGACACGGCGTTGCCGACCTCGGGGAGCTCGACGAAGACGATGTCGCCGAGCTGTTCCTGGGCGTGCGCTGTGATGCCGACGGTACCGACGTCGCCGTCGAGGGAAATCCATTCGTGGTCTTCAGTGTATTTCACGGCCATGAACCCGCTCCTAAGCGATTGTTTCAGCGTTTGTATCCGGGGGTGACGAAAGGCAGTCTGGCGACGGTTGCGGGCAGGGCCTTGCCGCGCACCATGAGGGAGACCTCCGTGTCGGCGGCGGCGTGGCCGCTGGCGACGTAGCCCATGGCCACCGGGCCCTCGACGCTGGGGCCGAACCCGCCGCTGGTGACGTGACCGATCGCGTTGCCGTCGGCATCGACGATCTCGGCCCCTTCCCGCGCCGGCGCCCGGCCCGTCGGCTTGAGACCGACCCGCTTGCGCGATGTGCCTTCGGCGATTTCTCGCAGGATGCGATCGGCGCCGGGGAAGCCGCCTTCCTCGCGCCGACGCTTGCCGATCGACCAGGTCAGCGCCGCCTCGACCGGCGAGGTGGTGGTGTCGATGTCGTGGCCGTAGAGGCAGAGCCCGGCCTCCAGGCGGAGGGAATCCCGCGCTCCCAGCCCGATCGGCTCCACGTCGCAATGGGCCAGCAGCGTGCGGGCCAACGCCTCCGCGCCGTCGGCCGGGACCGAAATCTCGTAGCCGTCCTCGCCGGTGTAGCCCGAGCGGGTGACGAAGCAGGGAACCCCGCCCACATCCATGGCGGCACCGGTCATGAAGGTCAGTTCGCCCGCCTCGGGCGCCAGCCCGGCCAGTACGCCCACGGCCGCCGGGCCTTGGAGCGCCAGCAGCGCGCGGTCCTCCAGCACGCTCAGGGCCTCGCCGAAGGCGGCCGTCATCAGGTCGATATCCTGTTCCTTGCAGGCGGCGTTGACGACGACGAAGACGTGGTCGACCCCATGGGTGACCATCAGGTCGTCGAGAATGCCGCCCTCGGCATTGGTGAACTGGGTGTAGCGCATGCGACCGGCGGTCAGCCCGGCGATATCGCCCGGCACCAGGGTCTCCATGACCGTGGCGGCCCGCTCCCAATCGCCTCCGGCGGTGTCGATCCGCACCTGGCCCATGTGCGAGACGTCGAACAGCCCGGCCTTCGCGCGGGTGTGCTTGTGTTCGCCGAGCACGCCGAGGGGGAACTGCACCGGCATGTCGTAGCCGGCGAACGGCACCATCTTTGCGCCGAGTTCACGGTGCAGCGCATTGAGCGGGGTGGATTTCAGCGCGTCCTGGGTCATCGAGACTCCGTACGAAAGGTGCGTGCGACCGGGGTTCCGGTGCACACCCCCCTCTGTCCCGATACCTGAAAGATTGACCGCGGGTGGGCTGCGGCTTTCCTCGTCGGTGGGGCGATCGCTCGCCCGCTCTCCAGAGTCACCTCACCTCGGGGTACGGGCGCCTGAGAGTTTCCGGGGGCGGTTGCTCCTTCGGCGGCGGCCGCGATCCGGGAAAAGAAGATACGGCCGGATCCGCCGCTCTCTCCCCCGAGGGTCGTGGGTTATGGCATCGCAAAGGATACTGGACTTGCGTCCGCTTGCAAGCCCGAGCCGCTATCGGTCCGTGGACCGTCGGTTGTAGTCGACCTGCTCGGGCGAGATCTGCAGGCCGACCAGGATGCGGATGTCGGCGAAGCTGCTGTCCGCCGGGCGCGGAATCGTGACGTCGATCTCCTCGACCACGCCCACCCGGCGGCGGTTGCCCTCGAACGGCAGGACGACGTCGTAGACCTCCTTGGCCGTAAAATTGCCGGCGCCGTTCTCGACCGCGACGAAATACTGCAGGTCGGCCTGACGGGCGGTGTCCGCGGGGCCGCGCTCGGCGACCAGGCGGATGTTCATCGCCACCTCGACGCCATCGTCGTCATACTCGCAGACCGAATCGACGGACTGGACCCGGGCGGTGAATCGCACTTCGGTCAGATCCTCGCCGCCGCCGGGCCGGAAGCTGGTCATCCGTTCGACGCCGGAGACGGCGCCGGCCGGCGGGCAGGGCCGGAACTCCGGCTCGCTGGCGCAGGCGGAGACGAGAAGGGCGGCCGCGGCCGCCGGAAGGAAGCTGGAGCGCATCAGGGACCGTTATGGGTTTCGTCGCACATCGGCATGCCCACGCGAATCCCGCAGGTGCACCGCCGGAGTGTCTTGGCTTCGCCGGCCTCGAACGGCTTTTTCTGAGCGATGGCCGGACGGGCCATGGCGGACTCCGGGATGCATGGGGTGGACGGCGCGACGATAGCCCGCCCCTCGGTCCGGCGCAATTCAACGCAGCGAGAGGTGCGCAGCGAGAGGGGCATGGTGCCGCGGCGATTGACGGCGGCCCCGCATTCGTCGGAGAACGGGGCGTGATGAGCATCCAACCGAAACCGTCCCTGACCGTCGTGCTCGCCGCTCCGCGCGGATTCTGCGCCGGAGTCGATCGTGCGATCCAGATCGTCGAGCAGGCGCTCGCGAAATGGGGCGCGCCGGTCTACGTGCGCCACGAGATCGTGCACAACCGTCACGTGGTCGAAGGCCTGGAGGCTAAGGGCGCGGTGTTCGTCGAGGAACTGGACGACTGCCCGGTGGACCGGCCAGTGGTGTTCAGCGCCCACGGCGTGCCGAAGTCGGTGCCGGCGGAGGCGGAGCGGCGGCAAATGGTCTATCTCGACGCCACCTGTCCGCTGGTCAGCAAGGTCCACCTGGAGGCGGAGCGTCATCATCGGCAGGACCGGCACATCATCTTGATCGGCCATGCCGGTCATCCCGAGGTCATCGGCACCATGGGCCAGCTTCCGGGATCCGCGATCAGCCTGATCGAGGACGAGACCCAGGCGGAAAACTTCGTGCCGCCCGCGCAGCACGGCGGGCTCGCCTTCGTGACCCAGACGACCCTCTCCGTCGACGATACCGCGCGCATCGTCGACGTCCTGCGCCGCCGGTTCCCGGAGATCGCGGCGCCGAAGAAAGAGGATATCTGCTACGCCACCACCAACCGCCAGGAGGCGGTCAAGGCGATCGCGCCGCAGGTCGACGCCATGGTGGTGATCGGCGCGCCGAACTCTTCCAATTCCAAACGGCTGGTCGAGGTCGGCAAGGTTGCCGGCTGCGCCGAGTCGCGGCTGATTCAGCGCGCGGCGGAGCTGGACATCGCCTGGCTCTCGGGCGTTCGGCGTCTCGGCGTCACCGCCGGCGCTTCGGCTCCCGAAGTGCTGGTCGAGGAGGTGATCGAGGCCTGTCGCCGGCACTTCGCGGTCAGCGTGGAGGAGGTGGAGGTCGCCCGCGAGGATGTGCGCTTCAAGCTGCCGCGCGCGGTCGCGACCGGCTGACGGAAGAACCGGGACAGGTTGATCTGGCATGGCGGTCTACACCCCGATCTCGGACGAGGAGCTTGAAGCCTTCCTGGCCGAATACGATCTCGGCGCGCTGGTATCGTTCTCCGGCATCGCCGAAGGCGTCGAGAACTCCAACTTTCTGGTCCGCACCACCGACGACACCTACATTCTCACCCTCTACGAGAAGCGGGTGAACCCGAACGACCTGCCGTTCTTCATCGAACTGATGCGCCATCTGGCGGCCAAGGGGCTGAACGTCCCCAGTCCGATGCCGGGTCGGGATGGACGCACCCTGCGCGAACTGAACGGCCGACCGGCGGCGGTGGTGTCCTTCGTCGAGGGGGTGTGGCGGCGGCGGATCCAGCCGTCGTGTTGTCGCGAGCTCGGCATGGCCATGGCCCGGATGCACGTCGCCGGCGGCGACTTCGCCATGGTGCGGGAGAACAACCTGTCGGTCGCCGGCTGGCGGCCACTGTTCGACAGCTGCGAACTGCCGGCGCGCGAGATCTACCACCCGCTGCACAACCAGTTGAACACCGAGTTGACGCATCTCGAGGCGCACTGGCCGCGCGGCCTGCCGACCGGCACGATCCATGCCGATCTGTTCCCCGACAACGTGTTCTTCCTCGGCGACCGGCTGTCCGGGTTGATCGACTTCTATTTCGCCTGCACGGACATCCTGGCCTACGACCTGGCGATCTGTCTGAACGCCTGGTGTTTCGAGAAGGACGGCAGCTTCAACGTCACCAAGGCGCAGAACCTGGTCGGCGGCTACGAGAGCGTGCGGCCGCTGGCGGCTGCCGAGCGCGAGGCGCTGCCGATTCTGGCCCGCGGCTCGGCCCTGCGCTTCCTGCTCACCCGCCTTTACGACTGGCTGAACCACCCGGAAGGGGCGCTGGTGAAACCCAAGGATCCCATGGAATACAACCAGAAGCTCCGCTTCCATCAGAGCGTGTCCGGCCCGTCGGCCTACGGCCTGTCATGACCGGCGAGACAGGGGGGGAGCGGGTCCAGGTGTTCACCGACGGGGCCTGCAGCGGCAATCCCGGACCCGGCGGGTGGGGCGCGATCCTGCGCTGGCGCGGCAACGAGAAGGAACTCTCCGGCGGCGCGGAGGAGACCACCAACAACCGCATGGAGCTGATGGCCGCGATCGCGGCCCTGGAGGCGCTGACCCGTGGCATGCCGGTCGATCTGACCACCGACAGCACCTATGTCCGCGACGGCATCACCAAGTGGATGAAGGCCTGGAAGGCGCGCGGCTGGAAGACCGCCGACAAGAAGCCGGTCAAGAACCGCGACCTGTGGGAGCGGCTCGACGCCGCCGTGCAGCGACACGACGTGGACTGGCACTGGGTGAAGGGCCATGCCGGTCATCCGGAAAACGAACGCGCCGACGAACTCGCCCGAGAGGCGATCAGGGCGCTGCGGGAGGGGTGACGGACTCCTTCGACTCTCTCCACACTCCCCGGGTTGAGTCCGGGACCCACACCAGAAGAGGTACGGTCGGCGGTTAATGTCGATGTTTGGTGCCGCCGATGAGTGGCCCCCGGAACAGGCCCGGGAAGTGCGTGAGAGGGAGAAGTGCCGGTGAGTCCTCACCCCTGCTCCAGGACCGGCACCATGGAGGCCACAAGCAGGATCGCCATGGCGATGTTGAACCGGGCGATCCGGTTGCCCTTTGCCAGCACGCCGCGCAGGGCGGTGCCGGAGATCGCCCACACGCTGATCGAGGGGATGTTCACCACCGCGAACAGGGCGATCATCGCCACCAGGCTGGCGAGGTAATCGGCCTGATCGGTGTAGGAGACGGTCAGGATCAGCGCGACCGCCCAGGCCTTTGGGTTCACCAACTGGAACAGCGCGGCCTGGACGAAGGAGATGGGTTGCTCGACCCGGTCGGGCGTGGACGGGCCGAGTGCGCGGCTGCGGCCGATCCGGACCGCCAGCCACAGCACATAGGCGGCACAGGCGATCTTCAGGGCGAGGGTGATCGCCGGGAAGCGCTCCAGCACCTCCCCCAGCCCGATGCCGACCAGGAACACCATCGTCAGGAAGCCTAGGCTGATCCCCAGAACCGTCGGGATCGTCCGCCGGAAGCCGAAATTGGCGCCCGAGGCCAGCAGCAGGAAATTGCCCGGGCCGGGCGAGATCGACATCACGAGGGCGAAGCCGGTCAGGGCGAGGGCGGTCTCTGGCGTCATCGTCATCCTCCGTGTTCGACGCCGCGACCCTAGCCGGTGTCTGAGTTCACGGAATGCCGGTCAGTCGATTGTTCTTATCCAATCGTCCAATCATACTGACTGAATGGATCATCAGGATGTTCTCTCAGAGGTCTTTGCCACGCTGCGGTTGACCAGCGCGCTGTATTTCCGCGCGGCCCTGTCGGGCGCGTTCTCGATCGAGGTGCCCGCGGAGTCGCGCCGCATTCGATTTCACCTGGTACGTCACGGGACCTGCTGGGTGTCAGTGCCGGGACAGGCTCCGGTGGCGCTGGCGCCGGGCGATGTGGCGCTGATCCCGAACGGCGCCAGCCAGACCCTCTCCGCGGCGCCGGCGCTTCCGTCCGTATCGCTCGCCGACCTGATGGTGGCGGGGGCGGACAGCGGCGGCGTGTTGCGGCACGGCGAGGGAGCGGTCGCGGCCGATCTGCTCTGCGGGTTCTGCGCCTTCGATGAGAGCCTCGACCATCCGGTGCTGCGCGACCTGCCGGCGCTGATCGTGCTGCGGCCGTCCGAGCTGGGCGCCGAGCCCTGGGCCGCGGCGGGTCTGCGGCTGCTGCAGCTCGAGGCGGATCTCGACGGCCCGGGAGCGACGGCGATCCTGTCGCGCCTGATCGAGGTGATCGTGATCCAGGCGGCGCGTCGGACCGTGGGATCGATGCGAGAGCGGCCGGCCGGGTTCCTCGCGGCGCTGACCGATCCCGCTCTCTCCAAGGCGCTGGCGGCGATCCACGCAACCCCGGAGCGGGACTGGCGGGTGGTGGATCTGGCGGGCCTGGCCGCGATGTCGCGGGCGGGGTTTGCCCGGCGCTTCGCCGAGGCGGTCGGTCTCACTCCGATCGACTACCTGACGGAATGGCGGTTGGCCAGGGCGCGGGCGCTGCTGACGGACACGCGGTTGTCCATGGACGACATCGCCGAGCGCTGCGGCTACCGCTCGGTCCCGTCGTTCACCCGGCGCTTCAAGGCGCGGTTCGGCGAGGGGCCGGGAACGTTCCGGCGCTCGCGGCTGTCGGCCTGAGCGCGCGGGGCTGACGGATCGGCGCCGTTTCGTGTAAAACCCCGCCCATGTCGAACCCCATGACTTCTGGACCTGCGACTTCCGGCCCCGCACCCCTGGATCGGCGCTTCAGCGTCGCGCCGATGATGGACTGGACGGACCGGCATTGCCGCGTCTTCCACCGATTGTTGACGCGCCGCGCCGTGCTCTACACCGAGATGGTGACCGCCGACGCCGTGCGTTTCGGCGACCGGGACCGGCTGCTCGGGTTTTCGGCCGAGGAGCATCCGCTCGCCCTTCAACTCGGCGGGGCGGAGCCCGAGGCGATGGCCGAGGCGGCCCGGATCGCCGAGGACTGGGGCTATGGCGAGGTGAACATCAATGTGGGCTGCCCGTCGGACCGGGTGCAGTCCGGCCGGTTCGGCGCCTGCCTGATGCGCGAACCGGAGACGGTCGGCCGGGTGGTCGCGGCGATGCGCGCGGCGGTGTCGATCCCGGTCACCGTGAAATGCCGCATCGGCGTCGACGATCAGGACCCGGAAGCCGCGCTCGACGCCCTGGTCGCGCGCGTCGCCGATGCGGGCTGCGAGACGGTCGTCGTCCACGCCCGCAAGGCCTGGCTCCAGGGGCTGTCGCCGAAGGAGAACCGGGACGTGCCGCCGCTCAACTACGACCGGGTGCGTCGGCTCAAGGCCGCACGGCCGGAGCTGGAGGTGATCCTGAACGGCGGGCTCGCCGATCTCGAGAGCGCCGTCGCCGAGAGCGCGGGCCTCGACGGCATGATGGTCGGCCGAGCCGCCTACCAGATGCCCTGGATGCTCACACGGGTGGACTCCCGGATCTACGGCGACGCCGACACGAGCGCGGACCGTCACGACGTGGTCGATGCCATGGCCGACTACGCCGACCGCATGCGGGCGGAGCGGGGGACGCCGCTGAAGTCGATCGGCCGCCATATGCTCGGCCTGTTCCAGGGACTGCCGGGCGCCCGGGCATGGCGACGGTGCCTTGCCGGGACGATGTACGCCGACGAGTCTACCGGAGACGTGCTGCGTGACGCGGCAGCACTGGTCGCCGCCGATTCTTCCCGCCACGCCGCCTGAGGAGAGACCGCGATGACCCGGACGCGGGCGCTGACCGAGTACGGTCCGCTGATCCTGTTCTTCGTCAGCAACCTGATCTGGGGGATCATGCCGGCGACGGCGGTCCTCATCGTCGCCACGGTGATCGCCACCGGATACGCGATCTATGCCGAGCGGCGGGTGCCGTGGATGCCGGTGATCGGCGCGGCTCTGATCTCGATCTTCGGCGGCCTGGCGCTGGTGTTCGACGACGCCTTCTTTCTGAAGATCAAGCCGACGGTCGCGACCCTGCTGATCGCCGCCGGGCTCGCCTTCGGCTTGCTGATCCGGAAGTACTTCCTGCGCACCCTGTTCTCCGGAATGCTCGACCTGGACGATGCCGGCTGGCGCAACCTGACGCTTTACTGGATCTGTGCCTTCTGCGTGCTGGCCGTGGCCAACGAGATCGCCTGGCGGTCGCTGTCGACCGACGGCTGGGTCACGTTCAAGACCTTCGGGCTTACAGGGTTGTCGGTCGTCGCGGCGCTCGGTGCCGCACCGATCATGAAGTCGGCGCGCAGCAGGGAGTGACCTCCCCGCGCGGCCGAACCGGACCGTGTCGCCGACCGGACCGGGATCTGTGTCGTGATCGTGTGACTTGGCCTTAGCTGGCGATCTTGGCCGCTGCCCACTTGCTTCTCAGATTGCCGATCTCGATGTCGACGGCGCGTTCGACCAGCTTGATCTCGCGGTCGCAGTTGCTGTCCTCGGGACAGGCCGCCTTCACCTTGGCGATTTCCACATGGCCGCGGTTCCGGGTCCGCTCGATGGCGCCATCGAAGAAGCTGTCGCGCTCCTCGGCGCTGCTGAAGCTGGCCGGGATCAACAGCAGGGTGACCTGTTCCGGGTACTTGTTCATCGCGCCCGAACCGGCGTCGATCGCCACGCCGATCAGGCCGCCGAGCAGCACATTGCCGATGGTCGCGCCCTGGAACTCGCTCGACAGATTGGCGGCGGTCTCCTGGTATCCTTCGGACTGGCAGCGGACCAGGATCGCATCCTTGCTCTTGTCGACGAGGACGGTGCCGGGGGTCGGGTTGATGATGGCGATGGTCGAGTTGCCCCGGTCGAGGCGGCACTCGGCGCCGGACGGATCGGTGACGACGCTGATGGTCTGATCGGCGCCGGTCGTCACCGTCGCGCAAGCGGAAAGCGAGAGTGCGGCCACGGCGGCAAGCGCCGCCGGCCTGAAGAAGTCGGTCATTCGGTCATCCCCCCAGGATGGAAAAACGTGCAGGTGCAGTCCGGATAACACGATTGTCCGGCGGGTTGAGGGGTAATACTCACACTTTCTGTTTCGGGGATTTCAACAGGAACGCGCCAACCAGTCCGAGCGCGCCCAGCCCGCCCATGGCGACGTAGGCGGCCGGTCCGTAAGCCTCAAAGAGGAGGCCGGCCGACGGCATCGCCAATCCCATGATCACGCCGGAGACCAGGGCGTAGTAGAAGGCCTGGGCGGTTGCCTCGAGACCTTCCGGCGCGTTGTCCTGCAGGTACCGCATCGCGCCGAGATGGGCCGCGCCGAAGGTGAGGCCGTGGAGGACCTGCAGGGCGGAGACGGCCAGCAGGTCTCCGGTCACGGCGGTCAGTGGCCAGCGCACGATGGCACCGAACGCGGCGGCGGCGAGGAGTATGCGCGACGAGCCGAAGCGGCCGATGCGGCCGGCCAGCGCGAAGACCGCGATCTCCGCCACGACGCCGATCGCCCAGAGCATCCCGATGGCGCCTTCGCCGAAGCCCTCGGCCCGCCAGGCGATGGTGCCGAAGCCGTAGAACACGGCGTGGCTCGCCTGGACGCAGCCGGCGGCGCCGATGAACACGAGATAGCGTCGGTCGGCGATCAGGCGTGCGGCGGCGCGCCACGACCACGGCTTGCCGGCCCGGCCGCTCCCCGGCGGCAGCGCCAGGCAACTGAGGACGAACAGCGCCATGGCGGCGACAATCAGCGTCAGGATCACCGGATCGCCGAACCGTTCGGTGGCGGATCCGGCGCCGAACGCGGCGATAACGAAGGCGACCGAGCCCCAGATCCGGATGCGGCCGTAGTCCAGTCGGTGGCGCTTGGTCTCGCTCAACGCCAGGGCCTCTCCGAGCGGCATGATGCTCTGGAAGCTGAATCCGAGCAGCACGGCCAGCGCGAGGTAGCTCCAGAACGGGTCGGCCAGCGCGAACGCGGCGAACACCCCAAGCGCGGCGAACGCCAGGATCACGGTCACCGTCTTCAACGCACCGGTAGCGTCGGCGATCGAGGCGAGCAGCGGATGCGCGGCCAGCTTCACCCAGAAACCCACCGCCAGCACCGTGCCGATCGCCGTCGGCGACAAGCCGCGGCTCTCCAGCCAGGCCGGCCAGTACGGCAGCGAGATCCCGACCACGGCGAAATAGGCGGCGTAGAACAGCGAGAGGCGGGCCGAGATCGGGCTGGCGGTCATGGCGGCGCCTGCGGTGCTGGGGTGACGGGATGGCGGTCGGTGCCGGTGACGCCATATAATGCCGCGAGGAGGCCGGCAATGACCGAAGGACGGAGTCGCATTCCGGAAGGTGAGACCGACACCGGCGGGCGGCGGGTGACGGTGGTGTTCTACCTTGCCTTCGCCCTGATGCTTTCCGTGACGGTTGCGGTCCTGCCGATCGTCGCCGACACCCACCGCCTGTCCGGCGCGTGGATCACCTTCTGCGCCGCCATCGGGATCGACTGACGCTGGCGGCACCTGCCTCTTGGCGGGCTCCGGGCGCGGTTCACAGACCCGCGAGCGGTGATGCGGGACAGTTGTTGCGATTGACTGTGCAAGTCATTCTCATTAGAGAACGGGAGCCGATATCGATGCGGCACACGGACCGGCTCGTTCAAACGGCTCGGGCAGTCCCGACCACCACGGGAGCATGACAGATGAACGTCTTGGGAGGACTTCGGTCGATGCGGACCATGACTCAGCTGACGCGCGCGGCCGTCGCCGCCGCCGTCATCATGTCCGGAGGCACCATCGCGGCGACGCAGGCTGCGGCTTCGGGCGAACTGAATCTCTATTCCTCGCGCCACTACGACACGGACGAGCGGCTCTACTCCGAGTTCGAGGAGAAGACCGGGATCAAGATCAACCGGATCGAGGGCAAGGCCGACGAGCTGATCCAGCGGATCAAGAGCGAAGGCCAGAACAGCCCGGCCGACCTGCTGATCACCGTCGATGCCGGACGGATCTGGCGCGCCCAGGAAATGGACCTGTTCCAGCCGGTCACCACCGAGTTCCTGGAAGCCCGCGTTCCGTCCTACCTGCGTCATCCGGAGGGCCTGTGGTACGGCTTCTCCCAGCGTGCGCGGATCATCTTCTATGACAAAGAGCGGGTCTCGCCGACCCAGGTCCAGACCTATGGCGACCTGGCGGATCCGGCGCTCAAGGGCATGGTCTGCACCCGGTCGAGCTCGAACATCTACATGCTGTCGCTGATGGCGGCGCAGATCGAGCACCAGGGCGAGCAGGGCGCCAAGGACTGGGCCGCCGGCATGTACGCCAACCGCGCCCGCGATCCGCAGGGCGGCGATACCGACCAGCTGCGGGGCATCGCCTCCGGCGAGTGCGCCGTGGCGATCGCCAACACCTACTACTTCGCCCGCGCGTTGCGGAAGGACGTCAAGGGGCTGGACGAGGTCAACATGGCCAAGATCGGCTGGGTGTTCCCGAATCAGAGCACCACGGGCGCCCACGTGAACATCTCCGGGGCCGGCGTCGTCGCCACCGCGCCGAACAAGGAGAACGCGATCCGGTTCCTCGAGTACCTCGCCTCGGACAGCGCCCAGGCGTATTTCTCCGCCGGCAACGACGAGTATCCGGCGGTTCCGGGCACCGAGCTCAGCGAATCAGTCGCTCGGCTGGGCCTGTTCCGCCAGGACACGATGAACCTCGCCAAGCTGGGCGAGAACCAGCCGGCGGCGCAGAAGCTGTACGACGAGGTCGGCTACAAGTAAGCCGGCTTCGGCCCAGATCGATCTCGCGCGCCGCCCCGCCCGCCGGGGCGGCGTCGCTTTTTGGGGACGCGGCGATCCCATTGGCCGCGCTCCCCGAACGGAGCGTTTCGACCCCGGCACTTTATTCCGGTCCATTCCCGGTGTAGGAACGCGCGCTTTCCCACCCGGAGTGACCGATGCCCGAGTTCGCCGGCGACCTCGCCAGCTACCTTCCCTCGATCCTGGTCCTGATGTTCACCGGCGCCGTTGCCGGACTGCTGGCCGGGCTGCTCGGCGTCGGCGGTGGCATCGTCATCGTGCCGGTGCTCTTCAACATGTTCGGAATCCTGAACCTGCCGCAGGAGACCGCCATGCACATGGCCATCGGCACGTCGCTGGCGACCATCGTGCCGACGTCGATTTTCTCCATGCGGGCGCACTGGAAGAAGGGGAACGTCGACGTCGACCTGCTCAAGGTCTGGGCCGTATGGGCGCTCGTCGGGGCGGTGATCGGCACCGCCATCGCCGGACAGTTCAAGGGCTGGGTGCTGACCGCGATCTTCGCGGTGATCGCGTCGCTGGTCGCCATCAACATGGCCAGCCGCGACGGCTTGAAGGTGGCCGACGCGCTGCCGGTCTCGCGGGTGAAGAACGCGGTTCTGGCGTTCTTCATCGGCGGGTTCTCCGTGACCATGGGCATCGGCGGCGGGACGCTGACCGTGCCGACGCTCTCGGCCTTCAACTACCCGATACATCGCGCGGTCGGTTCCGCCGCGGCCCTCGGTCTGCCGATCGCGATTCCCGGCGTAATCGGCTTCGCCATCGCCGGATGGGGCCTGGAGGATCGGCCGCCGCTCTCGATCGGCTATGTAAATGTCATTGGCTTCCTGCTGATTTTTCCGCTTTCTTCCTTCATGGCACCTTACGGGGCCGCGATCGCCCACCGGCTGAACAAGGTCTGGCTCCGGCGGGCGTTCGCACTGTTTCTGGGCGTGACGGCGGTGCGGATGTTCCTGCGGCTGGCCGAGACCTTCGGCTGAGCCTGCGACGCCGCTGACGGGAGGTAGGAATGAGCGGAACCATCAGCGCCGGGGTGATCGGCCTTGGCTCCATGGGCATGGGCGTGGCGCGGTCGCTGCGCCGGGCCGGGATCGAGACCTGGGGCTGCGACGTCGTCGACACCCGTCGCAGTGAGCTTGAGGAGATCGGCGGCCACTGGGCCACCAGTCCGTGGGAACTGGGCAAGAACGTCGACGTCGCCATCGTCCTTGTCGTCAACGCCGAGCAGACCCGCAGCGTCCTGTTCGCGGATGCCGGCGCGGCGGAGTCCCTGCACGCCGATTCCGTCGTCATCGCGAGCGCCACGGTGCCCGCCGCCGAGTCGGTGGCGATCGGACAGGATCTCGCGGACCGAGGCATTCACATGATCGACGGGCCGGTCTCCGGCGGGGCGGTCGGCGCCAACGCGGGCGAGCTCTCGCTCATGGCCTCCGGCCCGGACATCGCGTTCGATCTGGCCGAGCCCGTTCTGGACGCCATCGCCAAGACGGTCTACCGCCTGGGCAAGGCCCACGGCGTCGGCTCGACGGTGAAGACCATCAACCAGCTCCTTGCCGGTGTGCACATCGCCGCCGCCTGCGAGGCGATGGCCCTGGGCGTGCGGGCCGGCGTCGATCCGCACACCCTGTTCGAGGTGATCTCCAACTCCGCCGGATCGTCCTGGATGTTCAACAACCGGGTGCCGCATATCCTCGACGGCGACTATGCGCCGAAGAGCGCGGTGGACATCTTCGTCAAGGATCTCGGCATCGTTCTGGAGACCGGCAAGCGCCACACCTTCCCGCTGCCGCTTACCGCCGCCGCCCACCAGCAGTTCCTCGCCGCCGCTGCCGCCGGCCTCGGCCGGGAGGACGACAGCGCGGTGATCAAGGTGTTCCAGAAGCTGGCCGGGATCGAGCTGCCCGAAGGCAAGGACGGCTGATCCCGGGCCCTGCGGGGCGTTCAGCCTGCGGCGAACGGATCGTAGTCGCCGAAGCTCCAGAGCCGACCTTCCGGATCGCGCACGGAATAGTCCCGCGCGCCGTAGTCCTTGTCCGTCGGCGGGCTGACGATCTCGGCTCCGGCCGCCCTTGCGCGGTCGCAGTGAGCGTCGACATCGTCGACCCGGACATAAACGCCGTACGCCACCTCGGCCCAGGGGTTGTCCGGATCCGGCGCGCCGCCGGAGCCGAGCATCACCATGCCGTTGCCGTACCGGACCTGGGCATGGGCGATGCTGTCCCCGTCGCCGGGCACGACCAGGTTCGGGGCGAAACCGAACGCCCGCTCGAGCCAGGCGATGGCCGCCTGGGCGTCGCAGTAGCGCAGACACGGAAATACTGTCGGGTTGTCGGACATGGAAACCTCCTGCTGAACGTCTGTGCCGCAGGGTAGAGGGCCGGTCGGGCAGGGGATTGTAGATTTGTAACCGCTCGTCAGCCGTCGAGGGTCGCGTCCTCGAACGGCCGGCGGCGTTTCAGAAACTCTGACGGTGTTGCCCCGGAGAACCGGCGGAAGTCATGGATGAAATGCGCCTGATCGGCATAGCCGCTGGCGTGGGCGACGTCGGTCCACGCCGTGCATTCGCCACGGTCGAACAGGTCGATCGCATGCCGGAACCGCAGAATCCGGGCGATCCGCTTCGGAGAGAGGCCGATCTGGTCGCGGAAGACGGTGGCGAGATGCTTGCGGCTGCAGTCCAACTCGGCGGCAAGGGCGTCGACCGGGATCCTCCCGGCGCTTTGGGCGAGGCGCGTCCAGGCGGTTGCCGCGAGGCGGGGTGTCGGGTCGGTGTCCGCCAGTCGCCGTTCGATGGCCCGGTCGAGCAGGGCGAAACGACGCGGCCAGTTCCGCGTGTCGCGCAAGATCTCGGTCAGGGTCGCCCCCGCGGCACCGAAGGCGTCGTCGACCCCGACGATCCGGTCGGCAAGCTCGGCCATCGGCACCCCCAGCAGCCGCCGGGCACCCAGCGGCGTCAGGTTCACGTGCAGGCCGCTCTGCGCGCCACTGGTCGCCGTGTCCACCGGGGCCTGGGACAGACCGGCGACGAACCCTCCCGGAAAGCGACGCATGGGGGCGCCATCGGAGCCGGGAAACCGGAGGGTGGGGCCGAAATCGAAGATCAGAACGACCGACGTTCCCGGCAGTTCCCGCCGTCGCACAGGGGCCGCACACCGCTCCCGGTAACCGGTGTAGTCGCGCACCACGGACGCCAGGCGCGGATCCGGGTCGGTCGCGATCATCTCGATCGTCGAAAGGGCGTCTTCATGGCGGGAGATCCGGATGGCCCGACCGGTCAGGCAGCACTGCCGGGTCTCGACACGCATCGCGCCGGCTCAGCCGAACAGGCAGCCGATGCCGTAGCAGTCGGCGTCGAGGACATGGACGGTCACTGCCCAACCGAGAACATCAAGCAGAGCCATGGCCAGGGTCACCGGCAGACCGATGAACAGCAGCGCGTAGGCGAGCGCCCAACCGGTGAACCGGCGCGCCGGAATCTCATGGCCATGCACGCGCACGGGCTTCTTGAATTGGGCGAACATCCCCGGAAGACTAGCCGCAACCCTCCGCTGAAGGAACCGGCATGGCGAAACGCCCGACAGCTCGCAGGACGACAGCTCGCAGGACGACAGCTCGCAGGACGACAGCCGACGCAAACGCCGGCACGCCGGGCGGCACGCGCGCCGGCCTGGAACTCATTTGGGACGGGGTGGAGATGCGGCGCTGGACGGAACTGCACGCCGCCGTGCCGAAGGCGCCGCTGGAACAGGCCTGGATGTACGGCGAGGCGATCAGCGCCGGATCGCCATACCGGGCGACCCGCGGTGTCATCTCCCGTGACGGCAAGCCGGTGGCGATCGTCCAGGCGCTGGAATGGTCGGTGGCCGGTGCCGCCCGCCTTGCCAAGGCGGTGCGCGGCCCGGTGTTTCTGCTTGACGTCGACGAGGAGGAACGGCTCGCCGCCCACCGGCTGATCGCCGACCGCTGGCCGATGTCCCGGCTGAACTGGTTCTTCTTCACGCCGGAAGAGGAGGATGGCGACGCCGCCCGGGCGGCGATGCGACGCCTTGGGCTCAGGCGGACAGTGACCGGATACTCGACGGCGTGGCTAGACCTGACCGCCGGTTCGGAGGCCTTGCGCGCGGGACTGAACCAGAAATGGCGCAATCAGCTGGTCGCCGCCGAGTCCGAGAAACTGCGGATACGCGATGCCCATTCCGGACCGGCGATGAACTGGCTGCTGGAGCGCTACGAGACGGTCCGCCGGCGGCAGCGTCACCGTGCGGCGAGCGGGGCGTTCGCCGCGGCCCTGGCGATCTGCGCGCCGCGTCCGCGCGACGTTCTGCTGCTCCAGGCAGAGCGGGGTTCCGAGCCGCTCGCCGGCGTACTCTTTCTGCGCCACGGTTTCTCGGCGACGTATCAGATCGCCTACACTTCCGATGCCGGGCGCGCCGCCAATGCCAACCGCCTGCTGCTGTGGGAGGGGATCCGACGACTCGCCGCCGACGGTGTCCGGTGGCTCGACCTCGGCGGGGTCGACGCTTCCATGGAAGGGGTGACCCGCTTCAAGCTCGGCACCGGCGCCGTCCCCGTGACCCTGGTGGGGACCTGGATGTAGCCCTTCTCGGAGAGCATGAAAAGCGCGTCCGTCGGGCGGATGCGATCCGGTATTGCGCAACATACCGACCAGTTGGTATGTTGCGTGAAAAGGAGATGCCATGCCCCGTCCCACCGCCGGAACGCCCTCCGCCCGCGACAGGCTGCTCGACGCCGCCATCACGGTGATCCGTGCGAACGGCTATGCCGCGACAAGCGTGGACGAACTGTGCGCGGCCGCCGGCGTGACCAAAGGCGCATTCTTTCACCATTTCCGCAGCAAGGACGGGCTCGCCGTCGCCGCCGCCGAGCACTGGTCGACGGTCACAGGCGCCCGGTTCGCGGCCGCGCCGTATCACGATCTGGAGGACCCGCTCGACCGGGTGCTTGGCTATGTCGAGTTCCGCCGCGACCTGATCCGCGGTCGGGTCTGCGAGTTCACCTGTCTGGTCGGAACCATGGTTCAGGAGGCGTACGACGCCCATCCGGACATCGCCACCGCCTGCGGACGCAGCATATTCGGTCACGCGCAGACGCTGGAACGGGACATCGATGCGGCGATGCGCGGCCGCGGACTCGAGACGGTGTCGTGGAGTGCCGCCGGCCTCGCCCGCCATACCCAGGCAGTGCTCCAGGGTGCCTTCATCCTTGCCAAGGCCGGCGGCGGGGCCGACGTCGCCGTCGAGCAGATCGACCATCTGAGACGCTACATCACGCTGCTCTTCGGGGCGGCGGACCGCTGGGAGAACGCGCCATGACCGCTCCGATCAACCGACCGGACGACCTTACCATCGTGCTCGACCGGGTTCTCGACGCGCCCCGATCCGCGATCTGGCGCTGTTGGACGGAGCCGGACCTGTTGATGCAGTGGCACTGCCCACGGCCCTGGCGGGTCGGCGCCGTCGATATGGACCTGCGCGCCGGCGGTCGCATGAACATGGTGATGGAGGGGCCGGACGGCGAACGCATCGACTGCGTGGGCTCCTATCTGGAGGTCGTGACCGGCGAGCGCCTGACGTTCACCGATGCCTATTCGGAAGGGTTCGTGCCGACCGCCAGGCCGTTCATGACCGGTTTCGTCATCCTGGAAGACGCGCCGGCCGGTCGGACTCGCATGGTCTGGGGCGCGCGTCACCTCGACCCGGAGGCGGTAGAGAGGCACCTCGCCATGGGGTTCGAGACCGGGTGGAATGCCGCGGCCGATCAGCTCGAGGTGCTGGCGGCGGGGCTGCCGAGGCCGAAAGGTGCTGATCTGTGGTTCCGGTCGCGGGCGCGGACGTGCCTGTTCCTCGCCTCCGAGGCACTGGAAGCGGCGGAGTTCTACTGCGCGCTGCTGCCGGACAGCGCGATCGACGCGGTTCACCGCCCGGACCCCGACGGCCCGCCACTGGTCGTCGAGTTCACGCTGTCCGGGATGCCGGTCATGGCGCTGAACGGAAATCCCGATCCCCGGCCCTCTCACACGCTGTCGCTCTCGGTCCTGACCGACGACCAGGACGAGACGGATCGGCTGTGGACGGCGCTCTGCGCCGATGGCGGCGAGCCAGGGGCGTGCGGCTGGTTGCGGGATCGGTTCGGCGTGCACTGGCAGATCGTGCCCAAGGCGCTGCCACGCCTGATGCATGCGGGCGATGCCAAGGCGGCGGCCCGGGTCTCCGGGACGCTGATGACGATGGGAAAAATCGAGATCGCGGAGCTGGAAGCGGCATTCGGCTCGCCCGCCGGGTAGGGGACACCACTCGGTCCGGGCGACCCGAACGCGTGTGATCCGAATGCGGGGAACACGGCGGGGAGCGGGGAATGGGCTGTAGGCCCGTCGGCTCCGCTCCGCACCGTCTGAGCCGGGTCCATCCGAACCAGGGGCGGGCCGACGGGAGGACGCCCTCAATATGTTAATTCAATCAAACATTTCATTAGGTTTTTATTAAACACATCCGTTTACGCTCGGCTCCATTGAATATCTTAGCCGCGATCAGGTGGGACCGATGAGCAGCAACCTCAATGCACATGTGGACTTTATCGAACTGACATCGGCGGAACGCCGGTTGCTCGCCGAGTTTTTTCCGGTCGTGGACAAGGGCCTGGCGGCGATCCTCGACCGGTTCTACGCCAAACTGGCGACAGTTCCGCACCTGGCGGCGATGTTCACCAGCGACCAGAGCCAGAAGCGTGCGGCCGGCGCCCAGGCGAAGCACTGGAAGCAGATGTTCACCGCCGGCGACCGGCCGGAGTATTTCGAGTCGGTTCGCCGCATCGGCGAGGTCCACAACAAGCTCGGACTCGAGCCGTCCTGGTACATCGACGGTTACACCCGGATCACGGCGGAACTGCACCGGCTTGCGATCCGTCATGCACTGACCGGCTTCTCGATGAAGGCGGCCGGTGCCCGTGCCGAGGCCCTGGTCGTGGCTCTCGACAAGGTGATCCTGCTGGACATCAACCTCGTGATCGCCGTCTACCTGGAGGCTCAGGAGGCCGATCATCGAAAGCGTCTCGAAGACCTCTCGACCCAGTTCGACCAGTCGCTCGGCGGGCTGACCCGCTCCCTGACGGAAGCGGCCGAGACCATGCGCAGGACTGCCACCGGCCTGGCGACCGAGGCGGACGGGACGCGGAACTCGTCGTCGCAGGCGGCGTCCCGCGCGTCGGAGATGAGCGTCAACGTGCAGACGATCTCCAGCGCCATGGAGGAGATGACGGCCACCATCGCCGAGATCTCCCAACAGGCGAACGGCGCCGTCACCGAGATGCGCGACGCCGCCACCCTTGCCTCCAGCGCCTCGACGACGGTCGGCGACCTCGCGACCGTCACGTCCGAGATCTCCGACGTCCTGAACCTCATCCGCGACATCGCCGACCAGACCAATCTCCTGGCGCTGAACGCCACGATCGAGGCCGCTCGGGCGGGCGACGCCGGCAAGGGCTTCGCGGTCGTCGCCGGCGAGGTGAAGAGCCTTGCCAAGCAGACCGGCGACGCGACGGTGGAGATCACCTCGCTGGTCGAGCGCATCCAGCATGCTTCGGGCCGAAGCTGCGAGACCGTCGCGTCGATCTCCGAGACCATCGGGCGCATGGAGGAGATCGCCCAGGCGATCGCCGGCGCGGTGGAACAGCAGAACGCGACCACCCGCGAGATCTCCGAGAATGTTGCCCAGACCACCGACGGCACCCAGGAGGTCTCGCGCCTCGCCGCCGATGTGGAGGGCACGGCCGACCGAACCTCCGAAGCGGCCGTTACGGTCACCGGCGCCGCCGAAGGGTTGCTGTCCGACGTGACGTCCCTGTCCGAACAGGCGGCCGCATTCGTCGCCAAGATCCGCAACATGGATCGGCGTGAGCAGCCGCGCAGCGACACCAACGTCCCCGTCGTCGTCACCGTCGGCTCGATCCGGCGCGACGGCATCCTGGTCGACCGCTCGCACGAGGGTGTGGGTATCCGGATCGACACCACCGGCATCCAGGTCGGCGACGAGGCTTCCGTCCTGCTGGATACGGGCCAGAATTTGAGGGTGACGGTCACGGCCGCCGATGCGGGACGCCTGGGTGGCGCCCTCGTCGATGCCCTGAAGAGGGCCGGCTAGAGTGCGATCGCTTCAGATCGAATCGACCTGAAGCGTGAATCGCCCTCTAAGCCATTGGAGTCAGATCAAGTTCAGGCTCTGTATTCCGGCTCCTCCCGGTCGAGGATCCGGCGCAGGGCCGTGAAATGTCGGTCTGAGACCGCCCGGCGCTCGGTCTCCATCTGGCCCTTCACCCGGGCGCGGACGTTGTCGCCGATCCGGCGCAGCGTCCCCCCGGTCGACTTGGCGTGGATCTGGAACATCGCGGCCCGCTCCAGGTAGTAGAGGTCGTTGAACGCCTCGGCCACCGTCGGGCCGCTGACCATGACGCCGTGCGAGGCGAGCATCAGGATCGGCTTCCCGTCCATCTGCGCCGCCATCCTGTCACCCTCCTCGGTCGCCAGTGCGAGGCCCTCGTAGTCGTCGTCATAGGCGATCCGGTCGTCGAACATCAGCGCGTTCTGCTCGACCATCTCCAGGCGTCCGCCCTCGATCAGGGTCAGCGCTGTGGCGTAGGGCTGGTGGGTGTGCAGGACGACCGCGGCGTCCGGATGATTGATGTGGATCCGCGAGTGGATGCAGAACGCTGTCGCCTCGACGGTCTCCTCGCCCTCCAGAACCGTGCCGTCGACGTCGCACAGCACAAGCGATGACGCCGTGACCTCCGACCAGTGCCAGCCGAACGGGTTGATGAGGAACCGGTCGCCCCGGATGGTGCCGTCCGGCTCCGGGACGGCGGCGGAGAAGTGGTTGTCCACGCCCTCGTTGAGGCCCATCCGGGCGGCCCAGCGCAGGGCGCAGGCGAGATCGACGCGCAACTGCCGGACGGTGTCGGCCTGACTCATCTCGTTCATGTCCGCTCCTCCCTTCAGCCGTGGCCCACATTGAAATCGTTCAGACCGCAGGCATCGCTGCCGCGCAGAAGCCAGAGCGGCCGGGTGGCGAAATCGACCAGGTTGCCCTTCGCCTGCAGGTCGCGGCCGATCTGACGGTCGAAATGCGATGTCGTCGGCATGTAGCGGCAGACATAGCCGGCACGCCGGCGGTCCGAGCGGTTCGGCTCCGAGCCGTGAACAAGGTAGACGTCATGCAGCGAGAACTGCCCGGCCTCGAGGACCAGGTCGGCGGCCTGAGACTCGTCGTACTCCTCGGCGGACAGGACCTGGTTCAGCGCCAACTCGTCGCTGTCGTCCTGGGCATGGGCGCGCAGCCGCTGCTGCTTGTGGGAGCCGGGAATAACGCGTAGGCAGCCGTTTTCCGGCCCCGCGTCGTCCATGGCGATCCAGGCGGAACAGGTGGCAAGCGGCCGGATCGGCCAGTACTCGCCGTCCTGGTGCCAGGGGACGCGCTTGCCGGTTCCCGGCGGCTTGCCGAAGACGGTCGTTCCCCAAAGCGCGATGTCGGGTCCGATGAGCTGCTCGATCATGTCGAGGATCTCGGGGATGCTGGCGTAGTCGAGCCAGGCCGGCGCCCCGCTCAGGCCCTGGACGCCGCCCGACAGGACATGCGGGCAGATCATGTTGTCCGAGCCGACATCCGGGTTGGCCGTCTTCAGCGCCTCGAAATCGGCGCGCATCCGTGCCAGCGTCGCCGGTGGCAACCGCCAGTTGGGAATGACGTAGCCATGCTCGTGATAGTGGGCGATCTCGGCGTCGGTCAGCAGGTGCGACGCGGTGGACTGGATGTTCATGGCGGTTCCTCCGGCTCCTCTTGCTGGGAAGCTCGGAAGATCCTACGAGACGGCCAGCAGCCTGACTAGCTGGCGAAGTCCGGCGCTGCCGGCCAGCGCCGCCGCGTTTTTGGCCGCCGACCCGATCGCGCTACGGCTTGATCGGCATGAGGGGCTCGATCTCCTCGGGGATCGCGTAGAGGGTGCCCTCGCCGAAGGAGGCGGAGTACCGGTAGAAGTAGAATCGGTATCCACGACTCTCCGCCATGAGGCGTTCCGGGATGTCGAAGAACTGTTCGACCGTATGGTAGATCGAGATCTCGATCTGCGGGCGATGGCTGCGCATGACCTCGATCAGCTGGTCGAGGAGGAACTCCTCGCCACCCTCGATATCCAGCTTGATGTGATCGATCCGATCAAGCCCGTGACGCTTCACGAAGGTGTCGAGGCGGCTGGCCGGTATCGTGCGGACCTTACCCTGCTGACGTTTTCCGATCCGCGTGTCTTCCCAGCAACCGCCCGTCTCCATTGTGATGTCACCATCGACATCGCTGAGGGCATGGGCGTGGAAGTGAACCCCGCAACCTGATCCATCGATCCAGGTGCGCGCCGGGGCACCCAGCGTACCGGCTCCTTCCGGGTCGATGTTGTGAAGTTCGCCACCCGGTGAAATCAGCGCCAGGTAGGCCGGCACCTCGAATCCTTCCGAGACCCCGAGATTGAGAATGACGTCGCCCGGGCGATAGACCGCGTAGTCGAAGTACTGAACGCGGTGACAGACCCGACGATAGAAGCCTTCGAAATACAGGGTCGACTCGCCGGTCAGTGTCTCGAGATAGCTCTGACGACTGGCCGCGTCCGACAGTCGGTCGGCGATCCGCCGGCCGCGCGCCCGGTTGTCCCGCAGGAATGCGGCCTCGTGGCCTTTGGCATAGATGAAGGTGGCGAAATCGCGGGTTCTGAGGGCATAAGCGAGCAGCCGATCGGTCCGCGGAACTGCACCCTCGTCGAGCACCTGCCAGAGATTGGTCCAGTACACGTGCCAGTGCCCGTACAGGCAGGGCAGCAGTGTATGCGCCGGGTCGTCCGACGGATCGATCGAAACGACTTGGGCGGTCTTCGCCTCGGGTGTGTCCCGGTCGACGATCCGGGCGTCCGGGTTCACGTAGGTGAGGATGCGGACGGCCCGCCGCCGCTGGACGGCATCCGCTCCGTGAACCGCCCATGTTCCGTCATTCGGCAGGCGCGGCCGGAGCAGAACGCGCCCGTTCATCAATGTCGCGGGGAAGTCGCGCTCGATTGACGCTGTATCGAACGCGCGAACCATGGCGGCGTAGCGTTGCAGCATAACCGCCGTCGGATTTGCCGGAAGATCCCGGGAGTTGGATGCGGCGATCACCGACGTCCAGCGAACGAGCTTGACCAGCAGGTCGACATCTCCAAGCCGGCGCAGGGCCTGCACGAGCCGGTCGCCCGAGGCCTGGAAGGTGCTGTCGAGGATGATCCAGCGGCGTAGCGCGTCGCTGAACGCCGCGGGTGGCGGGTCCTCGACCGGCGAGGAATGGTACAACGCTGCTACCAGTGCGTTGTGAATTCCGGCGGTCGTCGGCGCGAGGCGCGCGGCCATCCGCAGCAGCGTGGCCGCCGTTGCGTGGGCGCCGTCGTTGATGCACTCCCATGCGAGAAACGTCAGCGGTCTGAAATCTCCCGGTGCGAGGAGCGCCAGGTGTTCGAGTCCGTACCGCACCAGTTCCGGGCGATTGGCCTTCTGCGCGGATCGGACCAGTCCCTCCCAAACCTCGGTTCGGTCGGTGGCGAGCCTTGCTGCCATTGCGGCGGGCGCGGATGCTCGCGTTTCCATCAACGGCACGGATAGGGCTCCGATTCAGAGGTGCAGTGGGCGGCATGGTCCGCTGGCAGAGATAGACGCGTGGCCCTTGGAATGTCGAGCATCGACTGACGTGCGCGGACCCGATCGCGCTACGGCTTGATCGGCATGAGGGGCTCGATCTCCTCAGGGATCGCGTAGAGGGTGCCCTCGCCGAAATGTCCGCAGTAGTGGTGGAAGAAGAAGCGGTAGCCTTGGCTCTCGCGCATCATGCGGTCGGGGATGTCGAAGAACTGCTCGACGGTATGGTAGATCGAGATCTCGATCTGCGGGCGATGGCTGCGCATGACCTCGATCAGCTGGTCGAGGAGGAAACCCTCCCCGCCCTCGATGTCGAGTTTGATGTGGTCGATCCGCTCGATCCGGTTCTCGGCGATGAAGGTGTCGAGGCGCTTGGCCGGCAGCGTTCGCAGATTGCCGAGCTTGCGCTTGGAGATGCGGGCATCCTCCCAGCAACCGCCGGTCTCCATCTCGATCTCGCCGTCGACGTCGCTGAGCGCGCACTCGTGCAGCACGACGGTGGCGCCGGCGCCCTCGATCCAGGCCCGGGCCGGCGCGCCGAGCGCCTGGTATCCCTCGGGGTCGATGTTGTGCAGCGTGCCGGTTGGGCCGATTAGGGCGAGATACGCCGGAACTTCGAAGCCTTCCGAGACGCCGAGGTTGAGGACCACGTCGCCCGGCCGGTAGACCGCGTAGTCGAAATACTGAACCCGGTGGGCGATCTCGGTGAAAAATCGGCGCAGGAAGGTCGGTCGGTGCGCCGCCATGGTCTCCAGGTAGCTCTCGCGGCTTGCGGCGTCGCCCATGCGTTCCGCGATCGACCGGCCGAGATCGCGCCGCTCGGCAATGTAACGCCGCTCATGCCCCTTGGGGTACCAGAACGTGACGTTCTGTCTGGTGCGGATTCCATAGCTGGTCGCCAGGTCGAGGTCCGGCTGGCCCTCGGCGTTCAGGACCGCCGGCATGACGGTCCACCAGACATGCCAGTGTCCCCACAGGCACGGCAGAAACCAAGTCTCGGGATCGTCGCTGGGCACCAGAGAGAGGGGACGGCCCAGATCCGCGTCGGGAGCGTCGGAGGACAGAATCCTGGCGCTGGGGTTCGCATACGAGAGGACCCGAAGCGCCCGTTCCTGAAACTCGGCCGGGCCGTGCAGGGTCCAGGGTCCGTCGTTCGGCAACCGGGGATGCAGAAGGACACGGTCGCGGAACGGTCGGGCGGGAAAATCGCAGTCGATCCGGTACGGTGCCAGGCTCGCGATCTGCTCGGCGAAGGAACGATAGTCGGAATCGGAAATCTTTCGGGCCTGTCCGCCCTTTTCGGCGGCCTCGGTGACTGAGGACCAGCCCAGCACCTTCACAAACCGGCGCCAGTCGCCGAAACGGCGAAAACCGAACGCGGCAAGCGAATCCGTTAGGGCGGCGGGGTGCTCCAGGATGATCCAGCGCTTGAGGTCGTTGACGGCCGACTTGGGGGTCGGGGCATCGACGCTCTCGTACGTGTAGTGGAGGCTGGTTCTGAGGCGATAGGACTGAGGCGCGAGCGGCATGGCCACCGACGCGCGTCTGGCGGCGCGCAGCGCATCGGTCCAGCGCCGGGCAAAGTCGTTAGGCATGCCGGGACAGGCGTTCAGCCAGGCCAACGGCCGATCGGGCCGCAGCGACAGAGCCCGCTTGCCGAACGTGTTGGCGGCGGCCGGGTCACCGATATCGCCGTGAAGGGAAGCAGCGGTGTGCCAGATCTCCGGTGAGGCCGGCGCCGATCGGCTGAACCGTTCGGCTGCCCGGAGCAGACCCGCGTTCCGGGTCGCCCGCCGCAGCATGGACACGATCGTGCCGATGTTTTTGTCGACCAGACCCGACGCCCTGGCGCCGGCCGAGTTCACCGAGGCCCATGTCAGCGGCTTGCCGAGGAGCTTGATATGGCCCGCGTTGATGATCGTGGCCGCCAGCATAAGCGTGTGCAGGGGAACGTCCGGTTCATGGATGACCGAGGAGATGATCTTCAACCGTTCCTGTCGCTCGTTGCCGCCAGGCGAACTCTTAACCATCAGCCACTCTCACCCTATCGCTGTATCTGGCTGCCTATCGGATATCGCCATCGAAGTCGAGGTTTGCCACGGACCGCACTTCCACTACCCATCCCGTGCGTTTTCGGGCATAACCCCGCGCCATGACGACCGATCTCTCACACATCCGCAACTTCGCGATCATCGCCCACATCGATCACGGCAAGTCGACCCTGGCCGACCGCCTGATCCAGATGTGCGGTGGGCTGACCGACCGCGAGATGAAGCAGCAGGTGCTCGACTCGATGGATATCGAGCGCGAGCGCGGCATCACCATCAAGGCGCAGACCGTCCGGCTGATCTACGACGCCAAGGACGGCAGGCGCTACACGCTGAACCTGATCGACACGCCGGGCCATGTCGACTTCGCCTACGAGGTCAGCCGCTCGCTGGCCGCGTGCGAGGGTTCGATCCTGGTGGTCGACGCCGCCCAGGGCGTGGAGGCGCAGACGCTGGCCAACGTCTATCAGGCGATCGAGGTCAACCACGAGATCATCCCGGTGCTGAACAAGGTCGACCTGCCGGCGGCCGAACCGGAGCGGGTGAAGCAGCAGATCGAGGACGTGATCGGTCTGGACGCGTCCAACGCCATCATGATCTCTGCCAAGACCGGGCTTGGCGTCGACGAACTGCTGGAAGCCATCATCGAGCGCCTGCCGGCGCCGGCGGGCGACCGCGAGGCGCCGCTGAAGGCGATGCTGGTCGACAGCTGGTACGACACCTATCTCGGCGTCACCTGCCTGATGCGGGTGCATGACGGCGCGCTGAAGAAGGGCCAGAAGGTCAAGATGATGCAGACCGGGGCGACGCACCTGGTCGAACGGGTCGGCGTCCTGACGCCGAAGGGCTTGGCGGTCGACGAACTGGGCCCCGGCGAGGTCGGCTTCATCAACGCTTCGATCAAGACGGTGGCCGACACCAATGTCGGCGACACCATCACCGAGGAGCGGCGGCCGACCGACAAGCCGCTGGCGGGCTTCAAGCCCAGCGTGCCGGTGGTGTTCTGCGGAATGTATCCGGTCGATGCCGCCGATTTCGAGGATCTGCGCGACAGCCTTGAGAAGCTGCGGCTGAACGATTCCAGCTTCCAGTTCGAAGCCGAGACTTCGGCGGCGCTCGGTTTCGGCTTCCGCTGCGGCTTCCTCGGCCTGCTCCACCTGGAGATCGTGCAGGAGCGTCTGGAACGCGAGTTCGACCTCGACCTGATCACCACGGCGCCGAGCGTGATCTACAAGATCCACAGGACCGACGGTTCGATGATCGAGCTGCACAATCCGGCGGACATGCCGGATGTGATGAAGATCGACTACATCGAGGAGCCGTGGATCAAGGCGACCATCTTCGTGCCGGACGATTATCTCGGCCCGATCCTGGCGCTGTGCACCGAGCGGCGCGGCGAGCAGATCGAGCTGACCTACGCCGGCAGCCGGGCGATGGTCGTCTACCGACTGCCGCTGAACGAGGTCGTGTTCGACTTCTACGACCGCCTGAAGTCGATCAGCCGAGGCTACGCCAGCTTCGACTACCAGATGGACACCTACTCCGAGAGCGACCTGGTGAAGCTGTCGATCATGGTCAACGGCGAGCCGGTGGACGCGCTGTCGATGATCGTCCACCGCTCCCAGGCCGACAGCCGCGGCCGTGCCATGTGCGCGCGTCTGAAGGACCTGATTCCGCGGCAGCTCTTCAAGATCGCCATCCAGGCGGCGATCGGCGGCAAGGTGATCGCGCGCGAGACGGTCAGCGCCCTGCGCAAGGACGTGACCGCGAAGTGCTACGGCGGCGACATCACGCGCAAGAAGAAGCTTCTGGAGAAGCAGAAGGAAGGCAAGAAGAAGATGCGGCAGTTCGGCCAGGTCGAGATCCCGCAATCCGCCTTCATCGCCGCCCTGAAGATGGACGCGTAGGGCGGGCGGCTACCGCTTGCGGTGGCCGGTCCGCGAGACCGCGATCTGACGGCTGAGCAGGATCACCGGGAGCAGGCCGACCGCGACGATGGTCAGCGCCGGGGTCGAGGCCTGGGTCAGGCGTTCATCGGCGGCGAGATTGTGGGCCTGCACCGCCAGCGTGTCGAAGTTGAACGGCCGCAGGATCATCGTGGCCGGTAGTTCCTTCATCACGTCGACGAAGACGATCAGGCCGGCGGTCAGCAGGCTGCCGCGCAGCATCGGCAGGTGCACCCGGCGCAGGGTGTCGCGCGGCGGATGGCCGAGCACCCGGGCCGCCTGATCCATGCTCGGGGTGATCTTGGTCAGTCCCGCCTCCGCCGTCTGCAGCGAGACCGCCATGAAGCGCACCAGGTAGGCGTAGACCAGGGCGACGATGGTGCCGGTGATCAGCAGGCCGGTTGAGATGCCGAACAGGCCGCGGGCGGCGTCGTCGACGGTCCGGTCGACCAGCGAGAACGGGATCAGGATGCCGATGGCGATAACCGAGCCCGGCACAGCATACCCGAGAGCGGCCAGGCGGCTCAGCATGCGGGTCGCCCGATCCCCGGACAGGCGGTTCGCATAGGCCAGCACCAGCGACACCGCCACGGCCAGGATCGCGGTGATTGCGGCCAGGGTCACGCTGTTGGCGGTCAGCGTCAGGTAGCGCAGGCCGAACAGCTTGTGGCCCCCGGTCGCCGTCATCTGCACCAGCAGGGCCGCCGGCAGCACGAAGCCGACGATCACCGGCAGCGCGCAGGCGAGGGTCGCGCCGGCCGCCTTCGCGCCGGTCAGCCGAAATCCGGGCAGCGCGCGATGGGTGTTGGTCGTGTGGTCGAAGCGCCGCCGGCCGCGCGATACCCGCTCCAGCGCGAGGACGAGAATGACGAATGCCAGCAGGCCGGTGGCAAGCTGCGCCGCGGCCACCCGGTCGCCGAACGAGAAGATCGCCCGGTAGATCCCGGTGGTGAAGGTCTGAACGCCGAAATAGGACACGGTGCCGTAGTCGGCCAGCGTCTCCATCAGCGCCAGCGCCACCCCGGCGACGATCGCCGGGCGGGCCAGCGGCAGGGCGACGCGCAGGAAAGCGCGGATCGGCGAGTGGCCGAGGGTGCGGCTGACCTCGAGCACGCAGACAGACTGCTCGAGAAAGGCGGCGCGGGAGAGCAGGTAGACATAGGGGAACAGGGTCGCAGACAGCATCACGACGGCGCCGCCGAGCGAGCGGACCTGCGGAAACCAGTAGTCGCGCGGCCCGAGCTCGAACGTCTGGCGCAGCAGCTCCTGGACCGGCCCCGCGTGCTCCAGGAAGTTGGTGTAGGTGTAGGCCAGCACGTAGGCCGGGGCGGCCAGCGGCAGGATCAGGGCCCATTCCAGGATCCGGCGGCCGGGAAACCGGCACATGGTCACCAGCCACGCGGTGCCGACGCCGACGACCGCGGTGCCGATGGTGACGCCAAGCGCCAGCAGGGCCGTGTTCACCACGTAGTCGGCCAGAACGGTGTTGGCCAGGTGGACGATCAGGTCGCTCTCGGCGAAGCCGTTCAGCACCACCGCCAGGATCGGCGTCGCCACCAGGGCGCAGATCATCGCGGGGGCGAGGAAGAAGCGGTCGCGGAAGGGCATGCGGCTCCAGTGGCGCGTGAACCGGCCCGTTCCGGGCTGGCCATCGGTCCCGGCGAACGCGGCTTCCTGCGAGGCGTTCGCAACAGACTGATCCGCCTTATGGCAACCGGCCATGAAAGTGTCAACTTCTCGCGCCAGCCGACAGCGCGTAGGCTCGGTTTTTAACCAGTGGGAGTCTGTACATGGCATCGGACGGGGTCGGCGACGGCGGGATCTTTGCGGACGGGTTCAAGACCGAGCCGTACTGGTGGGAGGCGGCCCCACCGGATGACGAGGGCGATGCCCCGCCGCCGGAACAGGTCGACGTCGCCGTGATCGGCAGCGGCTATACCGGCATGTCCGCGGCGCTCGAACTGGCGCGCAGCGGCGTCGACGTGGTGATCCTGGAGGCCGAACGGTTCGGCGAGGGCGCCAGCACCCGCAGCGGGGGCATGGTCTCCGGCGGTGTCAACGTCGGCAAGGGCGGCGACATCGAACGGCTGTACGGCCGCTCGCGGGTCGACGACATGCTGGCCGAGGCACGGGACAGCTACGACCATCTTGAGCGCGTGATCGAGCGCGAGGGCATCGACTGTTTCTACGCCCGCACGGGCCGCTTCGTCGGCGCCCACACGCCGGCGGCCTTCGGCGCCATGGCAGCGCGGGTCGAGGACCTGAACGCACACGCCGATGCCGGGGCGGCGCTGGTTCCGCGAAACCGGCAGGCCGATCACGTGAACACCTCCTACTACCACGGCGGCATGACCATCGACCGGTCCGGCGGCGTGCATCCCGCGCTGTACCACAAGGGCCTGCGGGCGGCCTGCCGCAAGGCCGGGGTCAAGCTGTCGGCGCACACCCGGGTCGAAGGCATCGACGGCACCGCCGGCGATCTCACCGTCCGCACCTCGCGGGGGCCGGTCCGGGCCAGGGAGGTCGTGCTCGGCACCAACGGCTATACCGGCAAGGCCACGCCCTGGCACCGCCGCCGCGTCGTGCCGGTCGCGAGCTACATCATCGCCACCGAGCCGCTCGGCGAGGAGCGGGTGCGGGAGCTGTTTCCGGACCGGCGGATGATCGCCGACACCAAGCGGGTGCTCTACTACTTCCGACCTTCGCCCGACGGCACGCGGGTGATCTTCGGTGGCCGCGCCAGTTTCCGCTCGCGCACCGCGCTGGAGACGGCACCGGTCCTGCACCGCTACATGCTCGGCATCTTTCCGCAGCTCTCCGGGGTCAAGATCTCCCACGCCTGGACCGGCAACGTCGCCTTCACCTTCGACCGGGTCCCGCACATGGGCGACGACAACGGCGTGCACTATGCCATGGGCTGCAATGGCAGCGGTGTGGTGATGATGAGCCATCTCGGCCACCGGGTGGCGCTGAAGATCCTGGGCAAGACCAACCGGGCGAGCGCGTTCGACGGCCTGCCCTTCGAGACCCGGCCGTTCTACACCGGCGTGCCCTGGTTCCTGCCGACGGTCGGGGCCTGGTACAAGTTCCGCGACTGGGTCGACCGGCTGGCCGCGTGACCGGCCGATGCCGTCTCCCGGTCGCGGGACGATCTGCGGTTCAGGTCGATGAGGCCTGAACCGATCCTGCTCTATCCGCCGATGTCGCGGGTCTCCGGCGCGCCGGGGTCGAACGGGTTGACCAGGGTGCGCTGGCGTTTCTGGTCGCCGCGGTAGAGCTCGTCGCGTTTGTCGGACAGCTTCTTCGCCAGGAACTGCAGGTCGCCCGGCAGCATCTCGAACTCGCGGTTCAGCATCTCCTGCCAGAGATCGTGGATCTTGCGGATCGACTCGCCGCCGGGTTCGAGCCGGGCGATCTGCGCCTCGACCTCGGAGATCCAGTCGAGCGCGTCCTGGCGGGCCAGCTTGGCGTCGCTGACCAGGGCCTTGAGCCGTGTCGCGACCCGGTCCGCGACCTCATCCTCGAAGGTCGAGCACTGCGGCCAGAGCTGACGCAGATAGGCGAAGTCGTTGTCGGTCAGGGCATGGAGCGGCTTGCCGAAATAGGTCATCTCCAGGTTGCGCACCGACATGCCGCCCTCCAGACGGGCGATCCGCTGGATCGGGGCGTTGCCGCCGGGCAGCTTCTCGCAGTCGGAGTTACGCACGTCGTCCGGGTCGAGGTCCGGCGCCTGCTGGGCGGCTGCCGGCGGGGACGACGCCATCGCCGAGACGAAAAGAACCGCCGCGGCGGTCCGTCGAAGGCTGGACAACCGGAATCCGACCGCCATACCGTAGTCACTCCTTTCGGTTCCGCCCGCCGTCATAGCATGTGCGGATCGTCGCTTCGACGATCAAGCAGTCAGCGACGGCCGGCCCCGCAAACAATCAGGAGGGCGGCATGCCCGCGATCACGCTTCCCGCGACCTCGCCGATCGAGACATGGACCCAGTCCAAGCCGCCCGAGCGCGGCGACAGGGGGGTCGTGGCGTCGCAGAATGTCGAAGCCTCGGAGGTCGGCGCGGCGGTGCTGGCGGCCGGCGGAAACGCCGCCGACGCGGCGGTGGCGACGGCGCTGGCCCTGACCGTGGCGGAACCGTGGATGAGCGGGCTCGGCGGCGGCGGGTACGCCATCGTGCACGACGCGAAGAGCGGGACCACGCGCTGCGTCGATTTCGGCATGATCGCGAGCAGGGGGCTCGATCCGGCGGACTACCCGATCGACACCGACCGGGTGGCGCCGCCCGATCTGTTCGGCTGGCCGGCCGTGGTCGAGGACCGCAACCTTCAGGGCTTCCACTCAATCGCCGTTCCCGGCTCCTGCGCCGGTTATGCTAAGCTGCTCTCGGAGTTCGGCTCCTGGTCGTGGGCCGACGCGATCTCGCCGGCGGTGACCCTGGCCGAGCGGGGCCACCGCATGACCTGGTGGACGACACTGAACGTCGCCTCCGAGATCGCCTGGCTGCGGAAGTACGAGGGCTCGCGCGCCGTCTGGCTGCCGACCGGCGAGGTGCCGGTGATTTCCGACCACGTCATCCGTCACCTCGACATGGGCGCCTTCGCCGGCACCCTGAGGCGGCTGCGCGACGCCGGGCCGGAGGATTTCTACACCGGCGAGACCGCGAAGGCCCTGGTCGCCGACCTGCAGGCCGGCGGCTCGAAGATCAGCCTTGAGGATCTGGCCGCCTACGAGGCGATCGTGCTCGATCCCATCACCCGGACCCGCGGCGCCAACCAGCTTCACCTGGCGCCGGGCTACACCGCCGGCCCGACCTTCGCCGGCTCGCTGTCGCGCCTGCCTGAGTTCTCCGGGCCGATCGACGCCGCCGCTTACAAGGCTCATGCCGAGGCGATGATCGAAGCCTACAAGGTCCGGCTGGCGACCATGGGACATGCCGGCGATGTCGGCGACCGCAGCTGCACCACCCACCTCTCGGTGCTGGACGCCGAGGGCAATATGGTCGTGATGACCACCACGCTGCTGTCGCGCTTCGGCTCGCGGGTGGTTCTGCCGGAAACCGGCGTTCTGATGAACAACGGCATCAACTGGTTCGACCCGCGCCCGGACCGGGCGAACTCTCTGGCGGCAGGGCAGAAGCCGCTGTCCAACATGTGCCCGATGATCGCCACCCGCGACGGCAAGGCCGCGTTCGGCCTGGGCGCGTCCGGCGGGCGCAAGATCATGCCGGCGATCTTCCAGCTTGCCTCCTTCATCGGCGATTTCGGCATGGACCTGGCGGCGGCCTTCGAGCAGCCGCGTATCGATATCGCCCTGGTGGAGAAGATCGTCGCGGACCAGCGCGTCGGCGAGGAAGTCGTGGCCGCGCTGCAGACGGTGGCTCCGGTCGAAACCGCCAGCCCGAGCGCCTTCCCCGGCTCCTGGGCGATCCCGTGCGGCGTGATGGCGACGCCCGAGGGACCGATGGGGGCGGCTCATATCTTCGGGCCGCTCAACGCGGCGGTGGGGGCGTAGACGCGACGTCGGGCGACCGGGGGCAGGCAACCGGGGGGCAGGCGACCGGGGGTCAGGCGACCTCGCGGAACGCGCCGCCGAAGCTCTCGGTGGTGTAGCGGTGCACGGTCAGGCTGGGCGACCAGTGGGTCATGTCCAGCCCGGCCTTGTTCTTCAGGCGGCGCACGAACTCCTCCGCCTTGGGGATGCCGGACCACACGCTCGGCAGGAAGATGCCGCGGTGGTCGCGGCCGTCGACCCGGTCGCCCATGATGAGGCCGTCGATGTCGGGACGGGTCTGTCGCACCAGGTCCGCCTCGTCGGCGAAGCGCATGGCGCGCGGCGTCGACAGCACCGAGACCGAGACCTCCATCCGCTCCGCCTCCTCGGCGGTGAGCCGGGCGAAGCGCCGGTCGGCGAAGGCCGCCTTGAACGCGTTGTCGGCGACGTCGGCGATCAGCGGCCGGTGGGCGATGACCGAACCGATGCAGCCGCGCAACCGGCCGTCCAGCATCAGGGTGACGAAGGCCGCGCGATGGGCCGACAGGGCCGGCGACAGGCCGTCGCCGATGCCGACGTTGGGCGCGCGGCCGTGCTGCAGTCCGAAGGTCACCCCGAAACGCGCCGCTTCCACCAGCCGGCGGCGGTCGGCCTCGCCGATCCGGGCGGACTCGGCGTATTCCAGACCGAAGGCGCCGTAGCCGACGACCCGGTCCTTGCCGCTTGCCGTGTCGCCGGAATTGCGCACGTCCAGCGCCGTCGCCCGCAGGTCGCGTCGGCGCGCCTGGTCGAGCACGCCGGCCAGCGCCCGGTGACCGCAGGCGCCGTTGCCGTCGATCCGGTCCGGGCGCAGCAGCTCGATATGCGCCGCCGTGGCGCCGTCCAGCTTCCGGGCGGTGTCGTAGTCGTGGAAATGCGACAGGTCGGAGGAGACGACGATCAGCGTCTCCGGCCCGCCCCATAGGGTCTCGACCACCTGGCTGACCAGCGCCTGGGGCGCGTCGCCGACCAGCAGCGGGACGATCCGCGCGCCCTCGAACACCCGCTGGATGAACGGGACGTGGACCTCCAGGCTATGCTCCTGGGCGAAGGCGGCGTCCTGGATGGCCACGCCGGGGATGTGCAGGACCGCGCGGAGGGCGTCCCAGTCGACCTCCACGGTGCCGAGCGGCGTCGCCCAGGCATCGGTGCTGGTGGTGGCGATCCCCTTGAAGCCGACCCGGTGGGCCGGGCCGAGCAGGACGATGCGGGTGATTTTGTCCGCCTTCGCCCGCAGACCGGCATAGGCGGTGCCGGCGATCTCTCCGGAGAAGCGGTAGCCCGCATGGGGTGCGACCAGCACTTTCGGCTTCACCCCGCCATCGGGCCGGGCCGCGGCGAGGCAGCGTTCCACCAGGTCGGCAAGCTCGTTGTCGCCGCCCGGATAGAACGTGCCGGCGACCTCGGGGGCGCGGATGGTCTTTGCAGGCGCGGTGCTGCTGAAACCCGATGCTGACATGACGATCCGTGAGTAACATATGCATTCTGACCGTTCCACCGCCGGAGCTCTTCAGCAGTGGCCGAGACTCCCACCCTCGCAGAGACGCGTCCGCCGGAGGTCGCCGGCAAGGGGCCGATCGTGCCGACCAGGCACTGGCGCATGCTCGAGGACGGCCGGGTCCAGTGCGAGATGTGCCCGCGCTTCTGCAAGCTGAAGGAGGGCGCGCGCGGGCTGTGCTTCGTGCGGGCGCGGCAGGACGACGCCATCGTGCTGACCACCTACGGCCGCTCCAGCGGGTTCTGCATCGATCCGATCGAGAAGAAGCCGCTGAACCATTTCCTGCCGGGCACGCCGGTGCTGTCCTTCGGCACGGCGGGCTGCAACCTCGCCTGCAATTTCTGCCAGAACCACGACATCTCGAAGAGCCGCGAGATGGACGCCATGCAGGCCGAGGCCAAGCCCGAGGCGCTGGCGGCGACGGCGGCGCGCTACGGCTGCCGCTCGGTCGCCTTCACCTATAACGACCCGGTGATCTTCCACGAATACGCCGACGACGTGGCCCAGGCCTGCCACGAGCGCGGGATCAAGAACGTGGCGGTGACCGCCGGCTACGTGACCGGCCGGGCGCGGGAGGATTTCTTCCGCCATGTCGACGCCGCCAATGTCGACCTCAAGGCCTTCACCGAGCGGTTCTACCGCGACGTCACCAAGAGCGAACTCGCCATCGTGCTGGAGACCCTGCAGTACCTGGTGCAGGAGACCGACGTCTGGGTCGAGATCACCAATCTCGTGATTCCCGGCGAGAACGATTCGGAGCGCGAGATCGACGAGATGACTGGCTGGGTGGTGGAAAACCTCGGCCCCGACGTGCCGATGCACTTCTCCGCCTTCCACCCCGACTACCGCATGCTGGACAAGACCCGAACGCCGATCGAGACCCTGGCCATGGCCCGGCGCATCGCCCGCAGGAACGGGGTACGCTACGCCTATACCGGCAACGTCCACGATATCGGCCGGCAGTCGACCTACTGCCATGTCTGCGGCGAGCGGGTGGTGGAGCGCGACTGGTACGAACTCGGCGCCTGGAAGCTCGACGCCACCGGCCACTGCCTCTCCTGCGGCACGCGACTGCCCGGCGTGTTCGACGGCCCGTCCGGCGTGTGGGGCCGCAAGCGGCTGCCGGTCTCGATCACCGGATAGGGCGTGCGGCCGCCGGCATTGTCGCCGGACCGACACGACGGGTCGCGGCGATGGCAGCGGTCGTCGCGATTCGCGTGTGATGTGGCGCCATGTCATCGGGTTCGCCCGTGACCCCGTCCACCTTGCATCGTGGAGGCAGCCGGCCATGGCCGAAGACGACGGCGACGACATCGTTCTCTCGGAGCTCGACGACGAGGAACTCGTGCAGCAGATGCATGACGACCTTTACGACGGGATGAAGGACGAGATCGAAGAGGGTGTGAACATCCTGCTCGAGCGCGGCTGGACGCCCTACGACGTGCTGACCAAGGCCCTGGTCGAGGGCATGCGGATCGTCGGCATCGACTTCCGCGACGGCATCCTGTTCGTGCCGGAAGTGCTGATGGCCGCGAATGCCATGAAGGCGGGCATGGCGATCCTGCGGCCGCTGCTGATCGAGACCGGCGCGCCGCGCGTCGGCAAGATGGTGATCGGCACGGTCAAGGGCGACATCCACGACATCGGCAAGAACCTGGTCTCGATGATGATGGAGGGCGCCGGGTTCGAGGTGATCGACATCGGCATCAACAACCCGGTCGAGAACTATCTGGCCGCTCTCGAGGAACACCAGCCGGACATCCTCGGCATGTCGGCGCTGCTGACCACGACTATGCCCTACATGAAGGTCGTGATCGACACGCTGGAGGAGAAGGGGCTGCGGGACGACTACATCGTCCTGGTCGGCGGCGCGCCGCTCAACGAGGCTTTCGCCGAGAATGTCGGCGCCGATGCCTACTGCCGCGACGCGGCGGTGGCCGTGGAGACCGCCAAGCAGCTCATCGCCGAGCGCCGGCGCTCCAACTCGGAGGCCGCTGGCGAGTGAGGACGGGCGCCTGACCGCACGGGGGTACGCCATGGACGAGCAAGCGCTTGACAGTCTCGGGGCCGAGACGGCCGCCGAAACCCGGTGGCCGGAGGATCGTTCCGGCCGTCCGCGGGCATTGTTCATCGCCTGCGGCGCGCTGGCCCGCGAACTGGTCGACCTCAAGCGCATGACCGGCTGGGCGGAGCTGACCATCACCTGCCTGCCGGCCCACTGGCACAACACGCCGCAGAAGATCGCCCCGGCCGTCCTGCGCAAGATCCGGGGCGCCGGACGCGGCTACGACCGGGTCTACGTGATCTACGGCGACTGCGGTACCGGCGGCGAACTCGACCGGGTACTGGCCGCCGAGGGGGTGGAGCGGATCCCGGGGCCGCACTGCTACCAGATGTTCGCCGGCACCGACTCCTTCACCGAGATGGCGGACCGGGATCCTGGGCGGTTCTACCTGACCGACTACCTGGTCCGGCATTTCGACCGGCTCATCATCAAAGGACTCGGCCTCGACCGGTATCCCCAGCTCCTGCCGGACTATTTCGGCCATTACACGACGCTGGTCTATCTGGCGCAGACGGCGGACTCGCGCCTGCGCGACAAGGCGGCGAAGGCGGCCGAGCGGCTTGGCCTCGGGTTCGAGTACCGTCATGTGGGGTATGGTGAGCTCGGTGATTTCGTGGCCGCGGCCGCCGAGCCGCAATCTCACGGACACGGCGCGCACCACTGACGCGTCGATCTCAACGGGGCCGCCATGGCGCATCTCATTGTCGTATGCTGGCGTGACATTCCGGCACAGGTGATCGTCGAGAAGGGGCGTGGCCGGCGACGCGAGAGCGCCAAGGTCGAACTGCCGAAGCGTTTCATCGCCGCCATCGATTCCGCCGCCATGCGGGACGGCGCCGAAGGGGCCGATGACTATCTCGAGGAATGGCGGCGCTCCGATCCGGTGGATGTGCCCGACGACGACATGGAGGCGACGGCCCGGGCCAGGGCGGCGGAAATCGAGGCCGAGTATCCCGCCGAGCGCCTGCGCGACCTGATCGCCAATGGCGGAACGGAGACGGCCCGCGGCGCATGACCCGTTGGCGGATTGCGGGGCCGTGCCGTGCGCGGCAGACTGTCGCCCCGCCTCCAGACCGGACCATCGCCATGACGCCTCCTCCCACCCCTTCGCAGGCCACCCTCGACAAGCTGCGCGCGGTCGGCACCGCCACCGTCTCGATGCAGCTTCTCAAGCGCGGCCTGCGGCACGTCTCGATCGCGGGGGTCAAGCCGCTGCGCCCGGACCAGGGCTGCGTGGTCGGCCCGGCCTACACCCTGCGCTTCCTTCCGCTGCGCGAGGACCTATCGGATCCGGCCGTGCTCGGCGCTCGGGGCTACGGCCCCAGGGTGGCGATCGAAGAGTGCCCGCCGGGCTCGGTCATGGTGGTGGAGGCGCGCGGAATCGCCACCACCGGCACCATCGGCGACATCCTGACGGCGCGGCTGGCGAAACGCGGGGTCGCGGCCATGGTGGTCGACGGCGCGGTGCGCGACGGGGCCGGGGTCTCGGCGACCGGGTTCGACGTCTGGTGCCTCGGCGCCTCGCCTCCGGCCAGCATCACCCAGCTGTCGGGCGGGGATGTGCAGATCCCGGTGGCATGCGGCGACGTCACGGTCTTCCCCGGCGACATCCTGGTCTGCGACGGCGATGGCGCGGTTGTCGTGCCGGTTCGGCTGGCTGACGAGGTCGCCGACGATGCGGTGGAGCAGGACCGTTTCGAACGATGGGTTCAGGCCCGGGTCGAGGAGGGACGGGCGACCATCGGGCTGTATCCTCCCAACGCCGAGACCCGCGTGGAGTACGAGGCCTGGAAAGCCGGGGGTGGCGCGCAATGAGCATTAATGCAGAGGATCTCCTGCGCCGGATGATGGACGCGGCGATCGCCGCCGCCGACCCGGCCCAGTGCCTGCCGCCGCATCTGCGGGCGCTGGCCCGCGCGCGCCATGACGGGCGTACCGTGGTGATCGGGGCGGGCAAGGCGGCGGCGTCGATGGCGGCGGCTGTCGAGGCGGTGTTCGCCTCGGAATCGCCGGACTGCGCGCTGGAAGGACTGGTTGTCACCCGCTACGGCCATGGCTGCCCGACCGCGCGGATCGAGGTGGTCGAGGCGGCTCACCCCGTGCCCGACGCCGCCGGCCGCGAGGCGGCGCGCCGCATCCTGGATCTGGTCTCGGAGCTTGGCGAAGGCGATCGGGTGATCGCGCTGATGTCCGGTGGCGGTTCCGCGTTGCTGACCCTGCCGGCGGGAGCGGTGACGCTGGAGGACAAGCAGGCGGTGAACCGCGACCTGCTGAAGAGCGGGGCCACGATCCACGAGATGAATGCCGTGCGCAAACACCTCTCGGCGATCAAGGGGGGACGGCTGGCGGCGGCTGCGGCGCCGGCCGCGGTGCACGCCTTCCTGATCTCGGACGTGCCGGGCGACGACCCCGACGTCATCGGCTCGGGACCGACGGTCGCCGATACAAGCACCCTGGCGGACGCCCGGGCGGTGCTGGCGAAGTATGCGATCACGCCGCCCGAAGGCATTGCCCGGGCGCTGGAGGATCCGGAAAACGAGACGCCGAAGCCGGGCGATCCGGCCTTCGACAACACCGAAACGGTGATGGCGGCGCGACCCCAGGCATCGCTGGAGGCGGCGGCCGACATCGCCCGGAGCGCCGGCGTGACGCCGGTCATCCTTGGCGACGCCATCGAGGGCGAGGCGCGGGACGTGGCGACGGTGATGGCCGGGATCGCCGCCCAGGTCGCCCGCCACGGCCAGCCCGCCGCCGCGCCCTGCGTGCTGCTCTCGGGTGGGGAGACGACGGTGACGGTGCGCGGTACCGGACGCGGCGGCCGCAACGCCGAATTCCTCTGTGCCTTCGCCGTGACCGTGCAGCGCCGGATGCCGGAACTCGCGGATCGCATCGCCGCGCTGGCCTGCGACACCGACGGGATCGACGGGACCGAGGACAACGCCGGTGTCCTGTTCGTGCCCGGCGACCTGGAGCGCGCGGGACGTGTGGGGGTCGATCTCGGCGCACACCTGGCGGACAACGACGGTTACGGTGCCTTCGCCGCCCTCGACCGGCTGATCGTCACCGGACCGACGCTGACCAACGTCAACGACTTCCGCGCGGTATTGATCGTCTGAGCTACAGCACCCGGCGCTTCTCGGGCGGCAGCAGCCTTGCCTGAACGCCCTGGACGAGGTCGAACTGGATCAGGGCGATGACCTGTCTTCCGCCTTCCGGGGTGCGGAACGGGGCCGCGACCTTCCGGACCGAGCGGCAGACCGCGCTGCGTCCGACATAGGGCATGGTGCAACCGACCAGGCTCCCGGTCCCGATCGCCGCCGTGTAAGCCGCGTGGATCATGTTTCCCGGGCCGTGACCCGGAATCTCGTCGGTTGTCATGCCGGTGTAGTTCCGCCGGGCGAACCAGTCGATCTGGGTTCCGAGCAGGCGGTAGCGGAACACCGCGTCGCCGAGTTCCTCGACTACCAGGATGTAGGGCAGGAGCGGCTGGATCGCGGCGGGGGCGAAACGCGTACGGTCGGGAATCTCGTCCGACGCCGTCGACAGCGCAAGCCAGTAGCGGCCGAACCGGCCGACGGGATCGTCGCCGAGATCCGCCGCTACCATGGTCCCGGGGCCCGGATCGGGCACCCGCGACGCGCTGGCGCTGTTGGCTGGGAGCGGTGTCGTGACGATAGGCCTCCGTACTGTCCTGTACGACCGGCCGCGCCCTCTCGGACCGGGTCGGTCAGATCCGCTCGATTAGTACGGCCATGCCCTGTCCCGCGCCCATGCACATGGACAGGACGGCGTACCGCTGCCCGGTATCCTCCAGGTGCTGCATGGCCACGAGAGCCATGCGCACGCCGGTCGCCCCCGGCGGGTGGCCGATCGAGATGCCGCCACCATACAGATTGGTGACGTCGCGGGGAATGCCAAGCTCCCGCTCCGCATGCAGGTTGACCACCGCGAAGGCCTCGTTGATCTCGTAGTAGTCGATGTCGGCGGCCTTCAGCCCCCGCTTCTCCCACAGCGCGCGGATCGCCGGAACCGGGCCGCAGCCCATGATCCGCGGCGGCACGCCGACGATCGCCCAGTCGACCAGACGCACCCGCGGGCGCACCCCTTCGGCCTCCAGCGCCGCCCGGTCGCCGACCACCACCCAGGCGGCGCCGTCGGTCACGCCCGACGAGTTGCCGGGGGTGACCTGGCCGCCCTTGCGGAACACCGGCTTGAGGGCGGCCAGCTTGTCCAGCGTGACCGACGGCCGGGGGAATTCGTCGATCTCCATCATCCGCGTGTTCCGGCGCCCCTCGGGTACCTCGATCGGGGCGATCTGCTTGGCCAGGAAACCGCTGTCGATGGCGGCGCCGGCGCGCTGCTGCGACATCACCCCCCAGGCGTCCATGTCCTCGCGACGGTACTGGAAGTCCTCGGTCAGGTTCTCCGCCGTCTCGCCCATCAGACCGTGGCCGAACGGATCGGAATAGGCCCACTCCACCGTGTCCTCCAGGGCTTGGCGGCCGCGGGTGACGCCCCAGCGCATCCCGGTCTGGGCGTAGGCGCCGCGCGAGAAGTTCTCGCCGCCGCCGGCGATGGCGATGGTGGAATGGCCGGACAGGATCTGCTGGGCGGCGGTGAGGATCGCCTGGGTCCCGGAGCCGCACGCCCGGTTCACGGCCAGCGCGCAGCTGCTGTCGGGCATGCCGATGTTCAGGGCGGCGACCCGGCCGACATAGTACCCGTCCGGATCGACCGGCAGCACATTGCCCCAGACGGCGTGATCGATCTTCTGCGGATCGAGCTCCGCCGCCTCGACGCAGGCCTTGGCCGCGTGGGTGGCGAGCGTCGACAGCGGAATGTCCTTCAGCGACTTCCCGAAGTCGCCGAACGGCGTCCGCTTGCCGCCGGCAATGACGATTTCCTGGCTGGCCATCTTTTTCTCCCTCGATCGGCCCTCTGGTTCCGGAGCCTCAACTGTCTGGCCGGCGCAGACTGGCGCGCCAATCGGACAAGGACAAGGGATCAAAGCGCCCGCGCCGGGCATCCGGCGCTTCGGATGCCGGCTCCTCAGGCGCCGGGCTTCTCTTCCTCCCGCCGGCGTCCGAACAGGGCGGCGCGGATATCCTCGAAGAACATCTCGCCGAGCACGAAGCCGGTGATCGCCAGGATGGCGAGTAGCTGCGGCACGGTGATGCTGTCGCCCAGGATGAAGAAGGCCAGGAACGCGGCGATCACCGGCTTCAGGAAGAACAGGTAGTTGCCGCGCGCCGGATCCGGGACGTTGCCGAGACCCCAGAGCCAGAGAATGAAGCCGATGCAGGTGTTCCAGATGCCGAGCGTGATCATCGCCGCCGCCTGCCCGCCGGGGCGGTCGAACAGGGTGGTGGGGTCGACCCAGATGCCCCAGAGCGCGCCGGCGACGAACCACATGGCCACCGCACCGAGGGCGAAGGTGTAGGTGGTCATGCGGATGGCGCCGTATTTCTTGATGAGCGGACGGACCAGAACGAGGTAGATGGCGCCGATCACCGCGCAGCCGACCGCCAGCAGAATGCCCGGCAGGGTGCTCTCGCCGCCGTCGAGCCGGTCGAGGACACCGTCGGTGAACAGGAACAGGCAGCCAAGGAAGGCGCCGACGCCACTGACCAGCTTGGGCGCGGTGATCGGCGTGCCGTCGACGATCCGCAGCACGAACACCACGAAGATCGGCATCGTCGTCACCATGGTCGCGACCTGCACCACCGTCGCGTAGTCGAGGGCCCAGTGGAACAGGAATTGGGCGAAGGCCATGCCGAAGACCGACAGCCCGACCACCGGCAGCAGATCCTGGCGCAGCGGGGTGATCAGGTCGCGGGTCTGACTGCGCGCGAGGGAGACCAGAACGAGCGCCGCACCGCCGAGCATGAACCGCCAGACCGTGACCTCGGCGCCCTGAAGCTGGGTCAGCTTGACGACGAATTCGCTCGATGCGTGTCCGCACACGCCGGCGAAGGCGGCAAGATAGGCGAGCGTGACCAGGGTTCGCGAGGGCGCGGCCGCCGAGCCGCCGTCGGTGGAAGCCATGGGGATCTCCGGATTTCGTTGCCTAGCAGACTATAAGACGGGCCACGGCTGGGGAAGTCTCGGGTTGGCGGCCCGGGCGGTATGGTGGCTGTGTCGTGACGCTTACGTTTGTCATCAATCCGTGCGATGACTTGGGTCATGAGACGGTTCCGCAGCACAAAGATCGTCGCGACGCTCGGCCCCGCCAGCTCCGACGCCGACATGATCCGCCACCTGTTCGAGGCAGGGGTGGACGTCTTCCGCTTTAATTTCTCCCACGGCAGCCACGACGATCACCAGAAACGCTGCGACATCGTGCGCACGCTGGAAAAGGAGAGTGGCAGGCCGATCGCCATCATGGCCGATCTTCAGGGGCCGAAGCTGCGCATCGGGACGTTTCCCGACGGCCCGATCGAGCTTGCCGCCGGCGACCGGTTCCGCCTGGAACTTGCCGACGGACCGGGATCCAGGGAACGGGTGACGCTGCCCCATCCGGAGATCTTCGCCGCGCTGGAGCCCGGGGTGGAACTGCTGCTCGACGACGGCAAGATCCGGCTGCGCGTCGTTGCCTGCGATGCCGGGTCGGCCGACACGGAAGTGGTGACCGGCGGGCCGCTCTCCGACCGCAAGGGCGTGAACGTGCCGGGCGCGGTGCTGCCGCTGTCGGCGCTGACTCCGAAGGACCAGGCCGACATGCGTTTCGCCCTGGACATGGGGGCGGACTGGATCGCGCTGTCCTTCGTGCAGCGCCCGGAAGACGTGGCCGAGGCGCGCAAGCTGATCGCCGGCCGGGCCTCGGTGCTGGTCAAGCTGGAGAAGCCGGCCGCCATCGAGCAGCTCGACCGGATCGTCGAGATCGCCGACGCGGTGATGGTCGCGCGCGGTGATCTGGGCGTCGAACTGCCGCCGCAGAAGGTGCCGCCCATCCAGAAGCGGATCGTCCGGCTCTGCCGCTCGCTCGGCAAACCGGTGATCGTGGCGACCCAGATGCTCGACAGCATGGTCAATGCTCCGGCGCCGACCCGGGCCGAGGCCTCGGACGTGGCGACCGCCGTCTACGACAACGCCGATGCGGTGATGCTGTCGGCCGAGACGGCGGCGGGCAAGTATCCGCTCGAGGCGGTCACGATGATGAACCAGATCATCGTCAACGTGGAGAGCGACGACTTCTACCTCGCGGCCGCCCACGCCGACCAACCGGTTCCCGACCACACCGTGTCCGACGCGATCACCCTCGCCGCGCGCGAGGTGGCGGAGGCGATCCGGGCCGGCTGCATCGTCACCTACACGACCTCCGGATCGACCACGATCCGCACCTCGCGCGAGCGGCCGACGGTGCCGATCCTGTGCATCACGTCGTCGATGAAGACGGCGCGGCGCCTGGCGATGGCCTGGGGCGTCCATGCCGTGGCCATCGCCCAGGAGGAGCGGTTCTCGGCGATCGTCCAGCGCGCCACCGAGGTCGCCAAGAGCGAGGGTTTCGCCGGCACCGGCGACAAGGTGGTCATCACGGCGGGCGTGCCCATGGGCAAGCCAGGGTCGACCAACGTGCTGCGGGTGGAGCGGATTCCCTGACCGGCGGCGTCATCCCGGACGGTGCCGGGATGACGGTGTGAGGTTCGGAGACCGGGTCAGGCCGCCTTGCGGCCGGTGATCACGCGGGTCATGCCGGGGATCAGGTCGTCGTCCATCTCGATGGTGAAGCCGGCGCGCTTCAGGTGCTCCTCGACGAAGCCGGGGGTCATGCCGACGCCGTCCGGCGTATAGACCATGTGCTGCAGTTGCCAGAGCGCGGCGAGGGTCGGGCCGTCGCGATCGTCGGTCACCATGAAGTCGTGGATGGCGATCAGCCCGCCCGGCTTGAGCACCCGATAGGCGTCGTCGCACAGCTTGGTGATCGCTTCGCCCGGAACGCCGGAGAACAGGTAGCTCATCAGCACGATGTCCTGGTCGACCGGCCAGTTCGCATTCGTGCCGTCGCCGGCGACGAAGTCGACCCGGTCGCTCATGCCCTCCTCGGCGACGAAGGCCTTCCCGACCTCGATCACGTTGGGGAAGTCGAGCACGGTGGCGTGCAGCTTCGCGAACCGCTTGCAGAACATGATCGAGAAGGCGCCGGAGCCGCCGCCGACATCGAGCATCGAGGCGACATCCTCGCTGACCGCGCCGTCGCGCAGCAGACGCTTGGCCAGCACGGCCGCCGGGCCCAGCGAACCGGAGTGCTGCGACCGGCTGAACAGTTCGGCGTGGCCGCGATCGGCCATCCAGGAGGCGTAGTCGGGATACTCCACGTCGTCCAGGTCGCCGAGCAGCACCTTGTCCAGGTTCTCCATGAACGGATACATCTGGCGGTCGATCTGGAAGCGCAGGTAGTCGCCGAAATAGTTGGCGTTGTCGCGCACCAGATAGGCGTCGCTCGCCGGCGCGTTGGCGATGGTGTCGCCGTCGCGGGTCAGCAGGCCGACCGAGACCAGGGCGGTGACCAGCGTCTCCATGCGCTGGACCGGAACCTTCGTCGCCCGGGCCAGGTCCGCGATCGGTTTCGGACCGTCCGCGAGCGTCCCGAACACGTCCACATGCAGCGCGGCGAAAAGGGCCTTCGACGCCATGAATCCGAAGGCGAGGACGGAGATGTCTTCGGCGGATTCGATCGGTTTCACGGGTCTTTACCTCTCTGTCGGTGGGATTTTTTGTGTGAAACGCATGTTGCAGCGCAGCACAATCCTACCCGATCCGACCGTTCGACCAAACCCCCGATGTGGAAAATCCGACATTTCCTCGTCAGAACGTCGCCAATGGGACATTTCCGGCGGATGGTTCTCGGCTGTCTTGAGAAACGGTCGGACGTGCACATCTTTCTGTTTGGATTTCGATCACGGTCGCCAGTCGAAGAGCACCAGTCAGTGAGCGCCAATCAGAGCGCCAATCAGGGAGAATGACCAATGAGACTACTCGCGACAGCCGCGCTTGCGGCCCTGCTGCCCATCTCCGCCGCCGCCGGGGAGGCCGTCGACTACAGCGTCGGCGGGGAAGCGTTCACCGGATACAGGGCCGAGGCCGCCGGCAGCTCCAAGGGGCTGGTGCTCATCATCCACGACTGGGACGGGCTGACCGAGTACGAGGAGAAGCGGGCCGAGATGCTCGCGGCGTTGGGCTACGACGCCTTCGCCGTTGACCTGTACGGCAAGGGCAACCGCCCGGTCGAGACCGGCGCGAAGAAGGCCGAGACCGGGAAGCTCTACAAGGACCGGGAGCGCATGCGCAGCCTGATCCTGGGTGGGCTGGCCGAGGCGCGGAAGAGCATGGACGGCAAGACCGTGGTCATGGGCTATTGCTTCGGCGGCGCCGCGACCCTCGAACTGGCGCGCTCCGGCAAGGCCGACAACGTGACCGGCTACGCCACCTTCCATGGCGGCCTCTCGACGCCGGCGGGCCAGAGCTATGCCGCCGATACGCCGCCGCTGCTGATCGCCCATGGCGGGGCGGACGCCGCGATCTCCATGGCCGATGTGGCATCGCTTTCCGAGGAACTGGAGGCGACCGGGGTCGCATATGAGATCCAGGTCTATTCCGGGGCGCCGCACGCCTTCACCGTGTTCGGCTCGTCGCGGTACCGCGAGGTCGCGGACACCAAGTCATGGGACGCCTTCACCGGGTTCCTGGAGACGAACCTGGGCGGATGAATAGAGACTGAGTAATGGGAGACGAACATTTTGAAAGGGTTCCGCTCTGAGGGGCGGAACCCTATGAGGCCTGGAAAAGGGACTCAGTCAGCACCGACGGTTTCTGGCCATCAGGCTGACTGGGTTTCGAATTTTTTATGAGAGGGGTGAAGCGCTTGGTCGGGCGTTCTTGATTATGCCTGCTTCGCCTTTATTCCCTCCCAGACCCCGCGGAAGTCGTAGGTCGGGTAGAACTCGGTGTCGAAGGCGCCCCACGCGCTCTGTTCGATCGCCAGGTTGACCTCGCGCAGCCGGTGGCCCGGCACCTTCAGGGTAACCACCTGGCCGATGCCCATCATCACGTACCAGGACACCACCTCGATCCCCTCGGGCGGGAACTTCTGCCAGAACCCCGCCGCATCGAGCTTGGCGTTGATCTCGCCGAGGTTCTTGTCCTTCTGATGCTTCAGCATGACGGTGAGCAGAATCTCGCCGTCGCCGGCCGGATCGGTCATCGCCTCACCTCCCTCTGTGCTCTGTCTACGAGCGGAGTTCCCAAATGGGACGACAGAATGCGTGTCCCGTAAACGGACAAATCCGGCTCATGGGTCTATGAGATTGTCTCGCGCGCGCAACGGCTGCGATTGCGCCAACATGACAACCCGCTTGGGAGGACAGGATATGGCTTTCGGATACGTGATCGTTCAGGTCGATGTGCAGGACGCGGAGACGTTCGAGGAGTATCGGGCGCAGGTGCCGGCGACGATCGCCCAGTATGGCGGCGAGTACCTGGTGCGCGGCGGCAAGTTCGAGAAGCTGGAGGGTGCGGAGCCCCTTGGCCGTATGGTCGTCCTGAAGTTCCCGAGCTACGAGCAGGCCAAGGCCTGGTATCACAGCGAGGAGTACAGGGGCCCGATGGCGCTCCGTCACTCCGCCAGCCGTGCCAACGCGATCCTCGTGGAAGGGATCGAATAACAGCGGAGTAGACGCATGCCCCGACAGCCCGGCCGCCAGTTCCTGAACATCCCCGGTCCGACCAATATCCCGGACCGGGTACTGCAGGCGATGCACCGTCCCGCCGTCGACTTCATGACGCCGGAATTCTGGGAGGTGCAGCTGGAGTGCAAGGAGAACCTCGCCAGGATCCTGAAAACCGAAGGCGAGATCATGGTCTATGCCGCCTCCGGCCACGGGTCGTGGGAGGCGGCGATGACCAACACCTGCTCGCCGGGCGACACCATCCTGATGTGCGAGACCGGCCGGTTCTCGGAATCCTGGGGCGAGATGGCCGAGGCCATGGGGCTCAAGGTCGTCACGCTCGCCAACGACTGGGACCGGGCGTTCGATCCGGCCAGGGTCGAGGAGGCGCTGCGGGCCGACGGGGAACACGCCATCCGGGCGGTCTGCGTCGTCCATAACGAGACCTCGACCGGACTGACCCACGACGTCGAAGGCATCGGCAAGGCGATCCGGGCCACCGGCCACCCGGCGCTGTTCATGGTCGACACCATCTCCTCGCTCGCCTCCATGGATTTCCGCATGGACGACTGGGGGGTCGACGTCGCCGTTGCCGGCTCGCAGAAGGGGCTGATGCTGCCGGTCGGGCTCGGCATCTCCGGGGTCAGCGAGAAGGCCATGGCGGCGACCGAGACCGCCACCCTGCCGCGCAAATACTTCGACTGGGACGGCATCAAGGCGCTGGAGAACGGCCGCCTGCGCTTCGCCGGGACCGCGCCGAGCCACCTGTTCTTCGCCATGCGCGAGGGGCTGAAGATGCTGCTGGAGGAGGGGCTGGAGCATGTCTTCGCCCGCCATGCCCGATTGGCCGAGGCGACCCGACTGGCGGTCCGGGCCTGGGGGCGCGGCAACGGGCCGAGCCTGTTCGGCCGCGACGATGCCGCGCTGTCGAACTCGGTGACGGCGGTGCGCATGCCCGACGGGTTCGACGCCGACGCGTTCCGCGGCAAGGTGCTGTCCGAAAGCAACGTGGCTTTGGGCGGCGGCCTGTCGCGGCTGTCGGGCAAGGTGTTCCGGATCGGCCATCTCGGTGACCTGAACGAGCCGATGATTCTCGGCTGCCTCGCCACGGTGGAGATGCAGCTCAAGCGCCAGGGCATTCCCCACGGCGACGGCGGCGTCGACGCCGCCCTCGCCTATCTGGCGGAGACACGGTAGGGAGCGGGGCACCCACTCCGAGCCAGATACCCACACTCCCCGGACCTGTTCCGGGGCCCACGCCAGGGCGTGCCCTCTTCCTCGCGGCTTCTCTCGATCGCGGGGTAGGCGCCTGCCCGCAGGCCCCGGCACAAGGCCGGGGAGTGTGTGGGAGGCTGGAATTCCATGGCTTGGCGCGGCGGTAAAGATCGCTAGCATCTCCCTGAACTCACGGGAGACCAGGAATGACCGACTACGTGCCGGGTGCCGGCGACGACTGGGCGCGGATCGACGCCTCGGAGGCCGGGGCCGATGCGGCGGCGCTCGACGCGGCGAAGACCTTCGCCGTCGAGCACGAGTCCAAGATGAACCGCGACATCGCCAAGGCACTGGAGGGGGGGCATTTCTCCGAGCCGCCGCCGCTGGGCGATATCATCGGCCCGACCGCGCCGCGCGGCCCGGCCTCGGGCATCGTGCTCAAGGGTGGGAAGATCCTGGCCGAATGGGGGCCGACCGAAAGGGCCGACATCACCTTCTCGGTGACCAAGTCCTATCTCTCGCTGATGGCCGGCCTGGCGGTCGATGACGGTCTGATCCCCGACGTGCACCAGCCGGTCGGCGCGCTGGTCGACGATGGCGGCTTCGAGGCCGAGCAGAATCGGACCTGCACCTGGCATCACTTCCTGCAGAACACCTCGGAGTGGGAGGGCACCCTGTTCTCCAAGCCCGACCTGGTGGACCGCAACCGCGACCTGTCCCTGCCGCCGGGCACCCCGTCGAAGAAGGGCACGCACCGCGATCTCGCCGCCCCCGGCGGGTTCTGGGAGTACAACGACGTGCGGGTGAACCGCCTGTCCCTGTCGCTGTTGCGGGTCCACAGGCAGCCGCTGCCGAAGATCCTCAAGTCCCGGATCCTGGACCCGATCGGCGCGTCCGAGACCTGGAGCTGGAACGGCTACATCAACTCCTGGGTCGAGGTCGACGACCAGCCGATGCAATCGGTCTCCGGCGGCGCCCATTGGGGCGGCGGGCTGTTCATCTCCGCGCGCGACCACGCGAGGGTCGGCCTGCTGATGCAGCGCCGGGGCATGTGGGGCGAGGTGCCGCTGCTGTCGCCCGACTGGGTCGACGCCTGCACCACGCCGTGCGAGTTGAACCCGAGCTACGGCTATCTCTGGTGGCTCAACGGCGACGGCCGCCACGTGCCGAGCGCGCCGCGCACCAGCTATTTCGCGATGGGCGTGGGCTCCAACGTGATCTGGATCGACCCGGTGCACGATCTCGTCGTTGTCCTGCGCTGGATCGACAAGGCCTCGCTGGACGGCTTCGCCAAGCGGCTGATGAAGGCGCTGGGGTAAGCGTCGGCATTCGGAAAACCCGTCATCCCGGACGTCCCCGGACCTGATCCGGGGCGTGCCGAGGCGTCAGAGCAAATCACGATCAGATCGATTCGATTTGATGCGATCGCGCTCTAAATGATTTCGAAATACCGCTCCAGTTCCCAGTCGGTGACGCGGCGGCGGTATTCGCGTTCCTCCCACATCCGGCTGGCGGCGAAGTGGTCGACGAAGCCGTCGCCGAACAGCTCGCGCGCGGCCTTGGAGCGCTTGAGCCGTGCCGCCGCCTCGCCGAGCGAACCGGGCAGCGCCGATTTCGCCGGGAACTTCTTGTCGTAGGCGTTGCCGGTCACCCCATCGCCCGGCTCGATCCGGTTCTCGATTCCCCACAGGCCGGAGCCGATCGCCGCCGCCAGGGCGAGATACGGATTGGCGTCGGCCGCGGCCACCCGATACTCGACGCGCTGCGATTTCGGCGAGCCCTCGATGACGCGGAGAGAGGTGGTGCGGTTGTCGGCCGCCCAGTTGGCGTGGGTCGGCGCCCAGAAACCGGGGATCAGACGGGTATAGGAGTTGATCGTCGACGCGGTCATCGACAGCAGCTCGGGCATCAGCGCCTGCTGGCCGCCGACGTACCAGCGCATGGTGTCGGACATGCTGTGGGCGCCGTTCGGATCGTGGAACACCGGCGCGCCGCCCCGCGTGGTCAGCGACGTGTGCAGGTGTCCGGACTGGCCCGGATAGTCCATCGACCACTTGGCCATGAAGGTGGCCATGATGTCGTGCCGCTGGAAGAACACCTTGGTGAAGGTCTTGAACAGGGCCGCTCGGTCGGCGGCGACCAGCGCGTCGTCCACCTTGATCGCGGCCTCCATCACCCCCGGTCCGGTCTCGGTGTGCAGACCCTCCACGGGCATGTCCATCAGCTCGCACATTTCGAGAAACATCAGGTGCAGGTCGGCATGGACCGAGGAGCGGATGCCGGAATAGCCGAAGAAGCCGGGGGTCAGGGGCTTGAGGTTCCTGTAGCCCTTCTCGCGCACCGAATGCGGGGTCTCGTCGAACAGGAAGAACTCGTACTCGGCGGCCGCCTTGACGGCGAAACCCATGGCGTCGGCACGGTCGAGCACCCGGCGCAGGGTCCCGCGCGGGCAGACCGCCTCCCACTTGCCGGCGAACTCGCCCAGCACCATCACCATGTCCGGCTCGAACGCCACGTCGCGGGCGGTGTCGGGCAGCAGGCGGACCTCGGCGTCGGGATAGCCGGTGTGCCAGCCGGTGACCTCCACCGGCGGGTCCTCGTAGAGCTGGTCGTTGCTGTCCCAGCCCAGCACCACGTCGCAGAATCCGAACCCGCCCTTGAGCGCGCTGGCGAACTTGTCGCGGGCCATCCACTTGGCGCGGAAGATGCCGTCCACGTCGAACACGCCGACCTTGACGTGGGTCAGCGCCCGTTCGTCCACCAGCGCCAGCACGTCCTCGGCGGTTTTGACCTCACTCGGCTCCATGCGCCACACTCCCGATACCGTCTGTCTCTGGCGGCACTTTAGCGACAACGAATGGCGGACTGAAAGCCGCCAGTCCAAGGGAGGGAAAGATGGCGGATCTCGCCGATCGGCTGCTCGGCTGCTATGCGAGCGCGGTGCACGACGTGCTGCGGGCGATGGGCCACGGAAATCAGGTGCTGCCGCCGACCATCCGGGCGCTCGACCCGACCCGGCGGATCGCCGGCGAGATCTACACGATCTCCGGACATATCGATCAGACCCTGAGCCGGCACGAGACGCTGCTGCGCTGGTCGCGGGTGCTGTCGCGGGTGCCCGGCGGCAAGGTTCTGGTCTGCCAGCCGAACACCAAGGCGGTGGCGCTCATGGGCGAACTGTCGGCCCAGGCGCTGCGGGTCAAGGACACCCACGGCTACGTGGTCGACGGCCATTGCCGCGACACCGATTTCATTCTCGACATGGGCTTCCCGGTGTTCTGCGAGTTGAACACCCCGGCCGACATCGTCGAGCGCTGGACCTACGACGCTCTGGGCGAGCCGATCACCATCGGGACGGTCACCATCCGCTCCGGCGACTGGCTGATCGGCGACCGCGACGGCGTGGTCATCATCCCGGCCGAGATCGCCGAGGAGGTGGTGGCCGAGACCGAGAAGGTGGTGTCGACCGAGGGCGACATGCGCAAGGCGATCCTCGACGGCATGGACGCGGAGGAGGCCTATCTCAAGTTCGGCAAGTTCTGACCGGCGCCTTTGAGCGGTGCGTGCCCTCGGGGTAGACTTCACCATGGGGCGGCGGAGAGCGACCGGCAGGGAGGCGACCTGACGGCATGGGACGGTGTCACATCCCCGGACTGCGCCACATGCGCGCCGGCGCGCTGCTGCTCCTGATCGGGTTTACGCCCGCCCCCGCGGTGGCCGATTTCCTGTGGTTCGGGGCGCCGAAGGAGCGCCGCGTCCTGTCCGTCGTGGTCGAGGACAATGTCCGCGGCGGATGCTGGCGCGACCGCGCGGCCACCCTGGCGGGGATCGCGCGGACCCTGGACGCCTACGGCATAGCGGTCGACGAGCGGGCGCCGACCAACCTTGTGCTCTACGCCATCGGCCATCCCTCTGCGACGGGCCGGCATCCGGATCGCAAGGCGGGGCGGCTGGCCTGCGTCGGCGTGCTCCAGGTCCGGGTGTCCGAACTCGACCTCGGCGAGGATCGCTCCGTCGCCGTGACCAGCCTGTACGACCAGGAACGGCTTCTGGTCTCCGGACACCTGCTGGACACGGTCATCGATACCCTGGCCCTGGAACTGGTCGACAACTTCTCGCGCCGTTTCACGGGGTATTTCGATTGACGGTCCGACGGGTGACCTAACGGATGATCTTCCAGTAGGTGTCCTTCTTGGTCACCTTGCCGCCGGAAAACTCCCAGAGGTCGCAGCCGAGATAGGCGAACGGCGCGCCGTCGGCCGGGGTGCCCTTGACCACCCATTCCGAGATCGCCTTGCTGTCGTCGACGATCCAGTGGCGGATGTCCTCCCACCGCATATCCGGGATCTGGTCGTAGCGGTCGCGCAGGACCTGGCCGATCTCCTCCTTGCCATGGCACACCCGACCTTCCGGCGGGGTCGGGCCGCTGGCCATGACCCACACGCAGTCCTCCACGAAATGGGAGAGGATGGCGTCGACGTCGTGTCGGTTGAACCCGTCCTGGATCTCGTCCAGCAGGTCGATGGTGATCAGCGTGGCCATTCCCGTTCCCCTTCTCCGGTTCTCGTCAACGCCGTCCGATGTCTTTCGAATCGAAGGGCGTGGTCTGGTAGATCTCGTTGATCCAGTTGCCGAACAGCAGGTGCGCCTGGCTGCGCCAGCGGTTTTCCGGCGGCTGCGCCGGGTCGTCGTTCGGGAAGTAGTTGTGCGGCACCTCGATCGGCGTGCCGGCGTCGACGTCGCGGAAATACTCCTCTCCGAGCGACAGGGAATCGTATTCGATGTGGTTGAACATGTGCAGCGACCGGCACTTCGGGTCGTCCAGCAGGCACAGCCCCGTCTCGTCGGACTCGACCAGCACCTCCATCCCGCTCTCCGGCGGGATGTCCTCCTTTCGGACCTCGGTCCAGCGGGAGACCGGAATGACGAAATTGTCGGAGAACCCACGCAGGTACCGCGAGGCCGAGTCGAGGCTGCGGTGGCGGAACACCCCGAAGGCCTTCTTCGCCAGGTCGTATTTCGGCATGCCGTGAAAATGGTGCACGGCGGCCTGGGCGCCCCAGCAGATGTTGAGGCAGCCATGCACGTTGGTCTGGGTCCAGTCGAAGATGCGGCGCATCTCGTCCCAGTAGGTGACGTCCTCGAACTCCAGCTTCTCGATCGGCGCGCCGGTGATGATGAAGCCGTCGAACCGCTCCTCCTTCACCTCCTCCCAGGGCCGGTAGAACGAGATGATATGGTCGCTCGGCGTGTTGCGGGCAACGTGGTGGGTGATCTTCACCAGCGAGAGCTCGACCTGCAGCGGCGTCGCGCCGAGCAATCGGGCGAACTGGGTTTCGGTGCGGATCTTGTTCGGCATCAGGTTGAGGAGACCGATGCGCATCGGCCGGATGTCCTGGCGGATGGCGGTCGTCTCGTCCATCACCATGACCCCCTCCGCCTCGAGCTGGGCCCGGGCGGGGAGGTCGTCGTGGATCTTGATCGGCATCAGCGGTCCCCGCTCGCGACGGGCGACAGCCATGCAGATGTCGAGTCGGTCACTCTCTAACTCCGTTCCGTATTCCGTCCGCGCACCGGCACGCCGAACTCGCGGTGGCAGATCTCGGCAAGTTTAGCCACACCCTCGCGGATGGTGTCGGCCGGCGGGTTGGCGAAACAGATGCGGATGCGGCGCCGGCCGGCCTCGGCGTCGGCCGACCACTCCGCCCCCGGGTTCACCGCGACGCCTTCGGCGGCCGCCACCTGGGCGAGCCGCGTAGTATCGACCTCCGCGGGCAGCGTAACCCACAAAAAAATCCCGCCGGATGGCTTCGCGAACTCCGCCGCCGTCCCGAACTCGGCCTCCAGCGCCTCGACCAGCGCCTCCGCCTTGCCCTTCAGGATCGCGTTCAGGGCGTCCACGTGGCCGTCGAAATCCTTGGCGAACTCGGCCAGCAGCATCTGCTCGACGGCACCGGTCCCGCCATCGGTCTTCAGCGGCACGATGCGGCTCAACACCGGCCAGTCGGCGACGACGTAGCCGACCCGAAGCGCCGGGGCGATCGATTTGGAGAACGACCCGCAGTAGACCACGCGACCGCTGTCGTCGAGCGCCCGGATCGCCGGCGGCCGCTTGCCGGCATGGGGGCCGTCGAAGATCAGGTCGCAGTAGCAGTCGTCCTCGAAGATGGCGATGCCGTGCGTCTCGGCCAGCTTCAGCATCTGGTGCCGGCGCTCGAGCGAGAGCACGGTGCCGGTCGGGTTCTGCACGGTCGGGATGGTGTAGATGAACTTCACCCGCTTGCCGGCGGCCTTCAGGCTGTCCAGGGTCTCGGCCAGGGCGTCCATCCGCATGCCGTCCTGGTCGACCGGGACGCCGACATACTCGACGCCGAGCTTCTTCAGCTTGGTCATCGCCCCGCCGTAGCAGGCCTCCTCGATGACCACGGTGTCGCCGGCCTCCAGGAATGCCTTGTTCACGAGGTCCATCGCCTGCAGCGACCCGCCGGTGATGAGCACCTCGTCCGCGTCGGTCTTCATGCCGGCGCGACGCTCCAGGATGCCGGCGACCGCCTCGCGCAGCGGGCGGTAGCCCTGGGGGCCGCTCTGAAGCCCGTAGGTCGCGAGCGTGTCGCCCTCGCGCAGCAGTGCCCGGCTGACCGCGTCGGCCAGGGTCTGGACCGGGATGCTCGCCCCGTCATTGTGGCCGCCGACGAAGTTGTACTGCGGAAACCCGCCGAACTTGCCGGCGGCCGGCGGCAGCGTGCTGTTCAGAAGCGGGGCGAAATCGAAAGGCATTGGTTCCCTCCTGGGGCGTTGCGTTCTGATCTGTTTTTATTTGCTGGTGAAGCTGCCGCCGCGCGAGCCTTGACCGCCGTCAACGGTGACCACCTGACCGCTGAAATAGCTTGCCCGGTCGCTGACCAGGAAGGCGACCGTGTCCGCCACCTCCGGCACGGTGGCCGCGCGCTGCATCGGCATGCCGGACATGTAGCTCTGCCAGGTGTCCTCCGAGCCGCCGTCCTGCACCGCGCGCGCCTTCAGCAGCCCGACCAGCCGCTCGGTCTGGACCGGACCGGGGCTGACGGCGAAGACCCGCACCCCGACCTCCAGGCTGACGCCGCCGATCGCCTTGGTGAAGGCGTTCAGCCCGGCATTGCCGGTGGTGCCGGCGACATAGTTGAAGTCGGTCTTGTCTGCGGCCAGCCCGGTGACGTTGCAGATCACGCCGTGGCCGCGCTCCCGCATCGCGGCGAAGAAGCGCCGGGTCATGTTGATGTAGCCGAAGACCTTCAGTTCCCAGGCGTCGCGCCAACGCTCCTCGGTCATCGCCTCGACGTCGCCGGCGGGAATGGCGCCGGCGTTGTTGACCAGGATGTCCGGGATGCCGGCTTCAGCAAGGGTGTCGATCGATCCGGCGGCGGTGATATCGCAGGCATGAACGGCGACGGTCACGCCATGGGCGTCGCGGAGTTCCGCCGCCGCCCGTTCGAGCTGGTCGCCGGAACGCGCCGCGAGCCGCAGGTTGCAGCCTTCGGCCGCGAGACTCTCGGCGACGCCGCGCCCGATACCCTTGGACGCGCCCGTGATGAGCGCGGTCTTTCCCTGGAGCCCCAGATCCATGCGTGCCTCCCCGGCCGGTTTCTTGTCGATTGGGCGGCAAGAATGGCAAACCGTGGCGGGGCTGATAAGCGCCGATCTGCGGCGAGTGTCCGGGGAACCGGAAAATGCCGTGGGATCCTGCCGCGATTCTGGCCGGGCACGCCTTTGTGTCGCCCGATCTCCGGGCCAGGGTGGCGACGTCCGAAACCGGGGAGGGAGCCTCCGATGCTCAGAGTCGTCGTCTTCGTGATCGCGGTACAGGCGATGGTCGTCCAGGCGGTGAGCGTCCCGCCGGCGGCGGCCGGTACCCGGATCCTCTGCACCCTGATCGAGGAGGTCGGCGACGGGCGCCGCACGTTGGTGCGGGACGGCGATTGCGCGACGCGCCGCTCGCCGGCTTCGACGTTCAAGATCGCCATCGCCCTGATGGGATTCGACGCCGGAGTCCTGACCGCGCCCGACGCGCCGCAATGGCCGTTCCGCCAGGGGTATGTCGACTGGCGGGAGGCCTGGAAGCAGCCGGCGGATCCGTCGCGCTGGATGCGGGAGTCGGTGGTCTGGTACTCGCAGCAGGTGACGGTCCGGCTCGGCCGCGAGCGGTTCCAGGCGTATCTCGACGCCTTCGGTTACGGCAACCGCGATGCCACCGGCGACCCCGGGGAGGGGAACGGGCTGAGCTCGGCGTGGCTGAGTTCCTCGCTGAAGATCTCGCCTCAGGAGCAGGTGGCATTCCTCGCCCGCATGCTGTTGGGCGAGCTGGCTGTCGACCCGGCGGCGATCGCGAGCACCGCGGCGATCGTCGACCACGGTACGCGACACGGCGGCTGGCACGTGCGCGGCAAGACCGGTGCCTACCCGCCCCGCGACGCCGATGGCCGGGTGATCTGGGGGCGGCCCGTCGGCTGGTTCGCGGCTGGGCCGAGCGCGAGGGGCGGACGCTGATCTTCGCCCGTCTCACCCAGGAGACGGAGAAGATCCGGGGCTCGGCCGGCGCCCGGGCGCGGGACGGGCTGTTCGCGACATACTTCGATCCGCGCGACGGGATTCCGGAGTAGGGCGGCGCCCTACCGACGCTCCATCTCTTCCATCCAGGCGAGGAAGGGGTCGAGTTCCGCCGGGCTCGGCTCCTGGCCGGTGAAGGCCTTGAGGTAGTGGGCGGTGAGTTCCCGGCGGCGCGCCAAGCTCTCGCCCAGGTCGAGCGCGTAGTAGCCGATCTGCATGAAGTAGAGGACGCGGGCGCGTACGAAGGCCTCGACCTCGTCCCAGCCATAGCGGCGGAACAGGGCGGCGATGGCGGCCACCCGCTCTTCGTCGGCGCGATGCAGTTCCTCGTGCACCCGCTCCGACCGGCGGGCCCAGTCGCGCACCGCGAAGTCGAGCCGCGGATCGAACAGCCGCTCGTCGATCCAGCACCGGAAGATGTTGGTCACCCCGTGCACGATCGAGGTGGACGACGCGCCGGCCTGGGCGACGATGCCGCGGGTGTTGGTGTCCTGCCAGTGGGCGAGCAGGGCGTCGAGCAGCTCCCCGCGGTTGGCGAAGTACCAGTAGAAACTGGATCGCGACACGCCGAGACGGTCGGCCAGGGTCAGCACCTTGACGCTGTCGACACCGTCGGAGACCAGGGTCGCGAGGGCGGCCGCGATCCAGTCCTCGCGTGTCGCCTTGGTGTGCGCAGGCGGTGGGGCGTCGTTCAACCGGCGATCCTCACCCGAGCACCGAGAAGCTGCTCTCGCGGTTGATCTCGCGCCGGCGCGAATAGAAGCCGACGTCGATATCACGGCCGATATAGGGCAGGAGGAAGCGCAGTGGTGCGGCGTCGTGGTCGTTGCCGGCCTCGCAGTACGCTACGAGGGCGGCCATCATCTTGCCGGCGATGGGGGCGTTCTTGAACTGGTTGCCGCTGGTTCCGCAGCCCATGTAGTAGCCGCCGAGTGACGCCTTGTCGTAGATCGGGATCCAGTCCTCGGTCACGTCGTACAGGTCGACTACGCCCTTCATGCGGCTCGGGATGCCGAGGGTCGGCAGGCGCTGGCCGTAGCGCAGGGCCTGGGTGCGCCACTGCTCGGTGAACTCGCGGTCGTAGTCGGTGTCGTCGTCGACCCAGACGTGGTCGTCGCAGGGCGGATCCTCGCTGCCGATCAGGATGTTGTTGCCGTGCTCCGGTCGGCAGTAGACGGCGATGTCGCTGTCCGACAGCACCATCCCGTCCGTCTCGAAATCGAGGCCTTCGGGCGCCGGGACGTGCACCACCTCCTGGCGCAGCGCGCGGGTCGAGATCGTCATCTCGTCGGCCACACCGGCCATGGCGTTGACGCGGGCGGAGGCCGGGCCGGCGACGTTGATGACGACGGGGGCGTGGACCTCCTCGCCGCTCGCCAGCCTGACGCCGTCGACCTTGCCGCCGTCCTTCAGGATCTCGGTGACCGTCGCCCCATAGAGGAACTCCGCTCCCTTGGCGGCGGCGGCATACGCCAGGTTCTGGGCCGACAGCGCTGGATCGGTGATGTAGCCGGCCTTGGGCCAGAACACGGCTCCCCGCAGCTCGCCACCGGTCGGCTGCCCGAACGTCGGGTCGTCGCCGCTCTTAGCCGGATGAAACAGTGCGGTGTTGGTACCCGGCAGACGGGCGCGGACCTGCTCGGGCGTCCACTCCTCGTACGGACAGTCGAGCTCGCGGGCGTTCTCCATGTGGCGGGCCATGAACGCGTTGCCCTCGGTCTTCATCACCAGGGCGCCGCATTCGCGGAACGTCGCGAGGCCATTCGGGTCGGCCACCTCCAGATAGTCCGCCCAGTCGCGCCAGTAGTGGTACCCCTCCCAGGCGAAGGCGGTGCCGTCGAGTGTCGAGTAATAGGTGCGGATGATGGCGCAGGACCCGCTGGTCGAGCCGTGTCCGGCCTGTCGGTTGCGGTCGACGCTGAGGGTTTTCCATCCCTTCTTTGCCAGTTCGAAGGCGGTGGCGGCGCCGATGACCCCGGCCCCGATGATGATGGCGTCGGCGGTTCTGGTCATGGGCTGATCCTCATCGGGTTGGCGGGGTCATTGGCGAAGAGGGCCGGGGGCGAAGAGAGCCAGGGGCGAAGAGAGTCGGGCGTTCATCGCGCCTCCGGGTCCCGGATAGCGCTCGGGCGCTTCCGGGAAATCGATTGGACGAAACGACCTCCCCGACGACCCCAGGGACGACCCCAGGGACGACCCCGGGGTCGATCCGGGATCCAGGGAGAAGCGACGATAGCCGGACCATCCCTAGGACACCGGCGGCGCACCGCCTTCCGCGGTGCGTCGGGCGATGAACGCGTCCAGGGCGTCGATCGCCGACGGGTCGACAGGCGGCGGGGTGAAGGCTGCGAGCCGATCCTTCCAGATCCGGTTCGCCCGCCTGGACGCCACCTCCGAGCCCGCCTCGGTCCATTGTCCGAAGTTGCGCCAGTCGGAGACCATGGGTTCGTAGAACGCGCTCTGATAGCGGCTCATGGTGTGATCGGCGGAGAAGAAATGGCCGCCCGGATCGACCTCGGCGATGGCGTCGAAACCGATCTCGTCGTCGTCGGCCGCCAGCGGCACGAGGGTCTCGGCGAAGATCTGCAGCATCTCGACGTCGAGGATGAACTTCTCCATGGACGCGGTCAGCCCACCCTCGATCCAGCCGGCTGCGTGCTGCCACCAGTGCGCGCCGCCAAGCAGGTTGCCCCACATCGACATCAGCGTCTCGTAGGTGCCCTGCTCGTCCGGCGCGTTCGAGGCGGTGCCGACGGAGCCGCGCCAGGGAACGTCGATATGGCGGGCCAGCTGCCCGGCGCCGAGGGCGGCCTTGACGAACTCCGGGGTGCCGAAGGCGGGGGAGCCGGACTTCATGTCGACGTTGGAGGTGAAGGAGCCGTACAGCACCGGGGCGCCCGGGCGCACGACCTGCGCCAGCGTGATTCCGGCCAGCGCCTCGGCATGGGCCAGGGTCAGGGCGCCAGCCATGGTCACCGGCGCCATGGCCCCGGCCAGGGTGAAGGGGGTGATCAGGCTCGGCTGACCGGCCTCGGCGAAGTCCATGATCCCCTGGCACATAGGAATGTCGAGCTGGCGCGGGGAGTTGGAGTTGATGACGGTGAAGCAGTGTGGCCGCTGCCGGAAGGCGTCCTCGTCCAGCCCCCGGGCGGTCCGGATCATGTCGAAGCAGTCCAGCGTCTGCGGTCGGCCGCGGGCGTAGACGAAGGGCGGCTTGGTCGCCAGGGTGAGCTGCGCCCGGGTCATCGCGTAGTGGCGGACATGGGTCTCAACGTCCTGCGGTTCCACGTTGGGCGCCAGGATGTGGATGACGTCGAACGTCTGGGCCAGTCGGATCAGGTTGGCCGCATCCTCCATGGTCCCGGGCCGTTTGCCGCCGTCCAGATCGGAGATGTGAGGCGCGCCGCCGACCCCGACGAAGGCGATGTCGGGACCGCCGAGGCCGACCGCGTCGTCCGGCCCGGCGCCGTGCAGGGTGAGGTGCGGCGGTGCGGTGCGGATCGACTGCTCTACGAGGCCGCGGTCGATCCGCACCATCCAGTCGTCATCGACGCTGGCGCCCGCCGCCTTGAGCCGGCCCCGGGCCTCTTCGTTCAGGACTTTGATGCCGAGCTCCTCGAGCACGCGGAGCGCGGTGTCGTGCATCGCCGCCACCCGATCCTCGCTGAAGGCCGGCTGGGGCGCGAAGGTGTTCTTCAGGTGACGGTACGAGGTCGATCGTGGCGCGGCGACTGCGCTTTCCGACGCACCCCGACGTCCCCGCCTGCCTCGACGTTCTCTGACGGTCATGGCGCGCGCCCTCAGAGCCGCAGCCGTGCGCCGGACGGGTCGTAGGGAGAGTCGGCGATGATTGTCGCCGACCGCTTCGCTCCGACCACATGGACGTCGACCGCGGTTCCCTCGGCGGCGAGATCCGTGTCGACCAGCGCCATGGCCAGGCTCAGACCGACCGAATGGCCGTATCCGCCCGAGGTGACGAAGCCGACCCGTCTGCCGTCGACCCAGACCGGTTCGAAGCCGCTGGCGTCGGCGTCCTCGGCGTCGATGGCGAGAGTGACAAGGCGCTGCGGCGCGGAACCGGCTTCCTTCTCTCTGAGCGCGGCGTCCCGGCCGATGAAGTCGCCCTTGTCGAAGGCGATCCAGCGGTCCATGCCGGTCATGCCCGGCGTATAGGCCTGGGTGAATTCGGTCGACCAGACCCCGTAGCTCTTCTCCAGGCGCATGGCGTTGGCCGCGTAGCCGCCGACGTTGGCGAGACCGAGATCCTCGCCCGAGCGCATCAGGGCGTCACGCAGCATCCGGTGCTCGGGGGCGGGTACATTGATCTCGTAGCCGAGCTCCCCCAGCACCGACAGGCGCCCGACCTTGGCCCGGGTCAGGCCCACGTCCATGTCGCGGCAGGCCATGAAGCGGAAATCGTCGTGCGCCACGCTGTCGTTGACGACGAGGCGCTGCATCACCGCGCGGGCGTTCGGCCCGGAGACCAGCCAGCCGACCCAGGCATCGGAAATGTCGCGCACCGTGACGTCCGGCCCGGCGTGGCTCTCGAACCAGCGCATATGCCACTGGCGCAGGTAGTACGAGCCCATGAGCCAGAACGTCTCGCCGTCCCAGTTGAAGACGGTGAGGTCGCCCATCAGCCGGCCCTTCGGCGACAGCATCGGCGCCAGCCGCGCGCGGCCGACGGTCGGCAGCCTCGAGGCCAGCATTCGATCCAGCCACCGGGCGGCACCGGGGCCGGTCACTTCGTAGCGCGAGTATCCGGAGGTATCGAGCAGGCCCACGCCGTCGCGGACCGCCCTGGTCTCCGCGGCGACGATGTCGAAGGCGTTGGAGCGCTTCAGCGTCGGGGTCTCCTCGAAGTCCCTGGACGGAGCGAAGAACAGCGGCACCTCCAGGCCCCAGTTGACGCCGAACCGCGCGTTGTCGGCGACGTGGGCGTCGTGGCTCGGCGAGACGCGGAGCGGCCGTCCCGCCGGCAGCTGCTCGTTCGGATAGGCCATGACGAAGCGGCGCGAATAGAACTGTCCGGTGGTCTGGCGCAGGTACGCGCGGTTCGAGGCCCACCGCCCGAAGCGGGCGATGTCCATGCCGAACACGTCGGCCTCGGGCTCGCAGTGGATCATCCACTCCGCCAGCGACTTGCCGACACCGCCGCCCTGGCTGAACCCGGCCATGACCCCGCAGGCGAGCCAGTAGTTCGGCACGCCCGGCACCGGACCGACCAGCGGGTTGCCGTCGGGCGCGAACGTGAAGGCGCCGTTCACCCATTTGCGGATACCGGTCTCGTTCAGGACCGGGTATCGCTCGAATCCCTTCTGAAGTTCCGGGGCGATGCGGTCGATGTCCTCCGGGATCAGCTCGATGCCGTAGTCCCAGGGGGCGCCTTCCATGTTCCAGTGCTTGGTCGCTCGCTCGTATACCCCGACCAGCAGGCCGCCCCGCTCCTGCCGGGAATAGGTGAAGCCTTCCAGGTCGGTGAGCATGCACATCTCGCGCTCCCGGCCCTCCAGCTCCTTGATCGGCTCGGTGACGAGATAGTGGTGCTCCATCGGCGTGACCGGCAGGTCGACGCCGGCCATCAGACCGACCTGCTTGGCCCACAGCCCGGCGGCGTTGACCACGTGCTCGGCGATGATGGTTCCCTGCTCGGTCACCACGTCCCAGCCGCCTTCCGCGCGCGGGTTCAGCTCGATCACCCGGTTGCGTAGGATGACGTCGGCGCCACGTTTCTTCGCGGCCCCGGCATAGGCGTGGGTCGTGCCGTAGGGATCGAGATGGCCCTCGTGCGGGTCGTACAGGCCGCCGATCACGTCGCTGAGGTCGGCGATCGGGTTGAGCTCGCGGATCTCCTCGGGGGTGAGCAGGCGGGCTTCCTCCACCCCCATGGTCTGAAACACCGCCCAGGCGGATTTCAGCCATTCCCAGCGCTCGGGCGCCGACGCGATGCTGACGCCACCGGTCATGTGCACGCCCACGGCCTGCCCGCTCTCCTCCTCGATCTCCTTGTAGAGCTTGATCGTGTAGGCCTGCAGCGCGGCGATGTTCGGATCTGCGTTCAACGGGTGGAAGCCGGCGGCGGCGTGCCAGGTCGAGCCGGCTGTGAGTTCCGCGCGCTCGATGAGCGCGATGTCGCTCCAGCCGAATTTCGTGAGGTGATAGAGGACGCTGGCGCCGACCACGCCGCCACCGATGATGACTGCACGATACTGGGACTTCATCGCCGACGCTCCCGCAACGGTGGCAGAGCGGAAAGGCTAGTCGTCTCTGGACAGTCGTGTCTAGACAGAAGTGTCCAGGATCGCCCGCGCCGATCGGGACAGGCCGAGCAGTGCCGGTTGCGGGTGGGCGATGAGCCGGGTGGGGATCGGGTCGAGATACCCGGCGAACCGCCCTTTCGCGGTAAAGCGGCGACGGAAGCGGTCGCCGTCGAACAGGGCGCCCAGCTTCGGCACGATGCCCCCGGCGATGAACACGCCGCCGCGGGCGGCGACGGTCAGGGCCAGGTCTCCCGCGACCGTCGCGAGCAGGTCGGTGAACAGGGCGATCGCCTCCCGGCAGGCGGGGTCACGGTCGGCTTCCGCCGCGATCCCGGCGGCGTCGAGCCGGTGTCCCGGCATGCCGCGTACGGCGCGCACCGCGTCGTGCAGGTCGGCGAGACCGGAGCCTGAGAGCGCGCGTTCGCCGGACACATGGCCATGGAGGCCCCGCAGGTAGTCGATCACCTTGTCCTCGGTGTCGTTCTGCGCGGGCAGGGTGGCGTGACCGCCTTCGCCGGGGATCACCGTGCCGTCGGGCAGCACCACGGCGACGCCCAGACCGGTGCCGGGGCCCAGCACGACCATCGGACCCGGTAGCGCCTGGCGGTCGCGGCCGATCGGCCGGACGTCGGTTGCCGAGAGATGCGGCAGCGCATGGGCCACGGCGGCGAAGTCGTTGATGACCGCCAGTTCGCGCAGGCCGAACCGGTCGCGCAGTTCGTCGACCGGCACCGTCCAGTCCCGATTCGTGAACACGATGGTGTCGCGATCGGGCGGACCGGCAACGGCGAACACCGCTCGTGCCGGTATCCTGTCCTCGCCGATCGCGTCGAAATAGGCCGCCACCGCCTCCTGCAGCGTGGTGAAGCGGTCGGCGGCGAGGGCCGTCTCGTGGCGGGTGGTCCCGTCCGCGGCCAGGGCGAATCGCAGGTTGGTGCCGCCGAGGTCGGCGATGAGGATCGGCTCTTCCATACGGGGACGACAGCACAGCCTACCGCCCGTCTCAAGATTTCACTTGAATTCCTGGCGGATATCGCCATGTTGCAGCGCAAGAGACGGTGCCGCGCGTGGACTTGACGGATCTCCGCAACGGCGGCGCAGTCGGATGGATGCCCTTTATCGAAGCGGTACGGCCATCACCTCGCGTCGTCGGTCTGACGACGCATCATCGGCCGGCTGTTCCGCGCACGCTTGCTTACTGGAATTGAACGCCGATCCGCGCCTCGAACGGGCTTGTCGGACGGCGAACACGAAAGACTGAATTTGACCGACTTCAAGACGCTCGGCCTCGCCGAGACCATTCTTCGAGCCGTTGCGGCCGAAGGGTACGACAGCCCGACTCCCATTCAAGCCAAAGCCATCCCTCCCGTTCTCGAAGGACGCGACGTTGTCGGTATCGCCCAGACGGGTACCGGCAAGACCGCGGCGTTCGTGCTGCCGCTGCTGAGTCGGCTCGCCGATCTCGGCGGAACGGCGCGACCGAAGGGCGCGCGGGTGCTGGTGCTGTCGCCGACCCGCGAACTGGCGGCGCAGATCCACGACGCCGTTCGGGTCTATGGCCGGAACGTGCGGCCGCGCTCCACGGTTGTCGTCGGCGGCGCCAAGCCGGGACCGCAGATCCGCGCCTGTGCCAACGGCCTCGACATTCTGGTCGCCACGCCGGGTCGCCTGCTTGACCATATCGGCACCGGCGCCATCAAGCTGTCCGATACGGCGGCGGTGGTCCTGGACGAGGCCGACCAGATGCTCGATCTCGGCTTCATGCCGGCGGTCCGACGCATTCTGGCGATGACCCCGAAGACCCGGCAGACGGTCCTGTTCTCCGCGACGATGCCGGCGCAGATCCGCTCTCTGGCGGAGGATTTCCTGGCCGATCCGGTGGAGATCGCGGTGGCCCCGGCCTCGACCCCGATCGAGCGCATCCAGCAGAGCGTGCTGGCGGTGCCGCGGGCCGAGAAGCGCAACGCGCTGGCCCAGCTCCTGGCCGATGAGACGGTCGGGCGGGCGATCGTCTTCACCCGCACCAAGCGCGGCGCCGACCGCGTGGCGCGACACTTGGACAGCGCCGGCCTGGCGAGCGAATCGATCCATGGCGACAAGAGCCAGGGACAGCGCGAGCGTGCTCTCGACGCCTTCAAGAGCGGTCGCTCGAACATTCTGGTCGCCACCGACATCGCCGCGCGCGGCATCGACGTCGACGGCGTGACGCACGTGGTGAATTACGAACTGCCGAACGTGCCGGAAAGCTACGTCCACCGGATCGGCCGCACGGCGCGTGCCGGTGCCGAGGGCGTGGCCGTTTCGCTGGTCGACCCGGAGGAGCGCGGTCTCCTCTCGGACATCGAACGGCTGATCGGACGGTCCCTGACCACCGGCGAGCCGATCGACCGCGATGCTCCGGCGCCGAGGAACGGGGCGTCCGACAAGCCGAAGCGCCGCAGCCGGCGCAGCGGCGCGGCCCGCAAGCCGCGTCTGCAGCAGGGTGCCAACGGCGGCAATCGCCCGCCGCGTGGCAGCAACGGCGAAGGTCGCCCGCAGCAGACCGCCACCGGCGAAGGCCGCAAAACGGCGGCCGGCGGCGAGGGACGGCCGGCACGTCGCGACGATCAGCGCCGCGACCGGGGCGAGGCCCTGGACGCCGGTGTCGCCCGGATCGCCCGAGGCAAGCCGCGCAGCGGCAAGCCGGGCAAGGGATTCCGCTCTCAGACGCCTGTGCGCGCCTGAGTCGGCGGACGGAATACCAATCAACGTCAGTAAGGAAAGGATCGACGTTATGGCCACCGGTACGGTGAAGTGGTTCAACACCACCAAGGGTTATGGGTTCATTCAGCCGGACGATGGCGGTGCGGACGTGTTCGTGCACATCAGCGCCGTTGAGCAGTCCGGCATGCACAGCCTGAACGAAGGTCAGAAGATCACGTACGAGCTGCAGTCGGACCCGCGCCGCAACAAGGTGTTCGCCGGCAATCTGTCGGCCGCCTGAGCTCCTCGAGCCAGGACCAAGACATGAGGAAGCCCCGCCGGGAGACCGGCGGGGCTTCTTGCGTTCCGATCCGGTGCGGCGGCTCAGACGTCGAAGAACACCGTCTCCCGGTCGCCCTGCATGTGGATGTCGAAGCGGTAGGTGCTGCCGTCCCGCGTCGCGATCAGGGTGTCGCGGCGGTCTTCGGGTACGGCGGAGAGCACCGGATCACCGGCGTTGGCGGCGGCCTCGTCGGCAAAGTAGATCCGGGTGTAGACATGGGTCAGCAGGCCGCGCATGAACACGATCACGTTCAGGTGCGGGGCCTCGCCTTCGGCGGCCGCGCCGGGCTTGATCGTGTCGAAGATGAAGCGGCAGCTCGGGTCGGTGCCGGTTCCGAAGCGCCCGAAGCCGGTGAAGCCGGCGTTCGAGCCGCGCGGGTCGGCCGGATGGGCGTAGCGGCCCTGGGCATCGGCCTGCCAGATCTCGATCATGGCGTCCGGAACAGGACTGCCGTCACCGTCCAGCACCCGGCCCTCGATCCGGATCCGCTCACCCTCGACGTCCTCGCCGGCTACCGTGCCCTCGGCGATCGACGAGTGCTGGTAGTTGTACTGCCTGGCCGTCAGGCCGTAGGCGAAGTAGGGGCCGACGGTCTGCGACGGGGTCTGCCTGTAGCCGCTCATCGGCCGGCCTCCATCGGCGTTTCCCGGGGGCCCCGCAGCACGATGTCGAACACGTAGCCGAGCGCGAAACCTTCTTGCGTCACGTCGAGCGAGAAGTCGCTGACGAGCCGGTCGCGGGCGCCTTCTGGCGTGCCGAGGAAGATCGGGTCCAGGTCCAGGAGCGGGTCGCCCGGGAAGTACATCTGGGTCACCAGCCGGCTGGCGAAGGTGGGGCCGAACAGCGACAGATGAATATGGTTCGGTCGCCAGGCGTTGACGTGATTGGGCCAGGGATAGGCGCCGGGCTTGATTGTGTAGAAGGTGTATCGCCCCTCGGCATCGGTGACCGTCCGTCCGCCGCCGAAGAAGTTCGGATCGAGCGGCGCGTTGTGCTGGTCGGCCTCGTGGATGTAGCGGCCGGCGGCATTGGCCTGCCAGATCTCCACCAGGGCGTTGGGCTGCGGCCGACCGTACTCGTCGACCACCCGACCGGTCACGACAATCCTTTCGCCCAGCGGCTCGCCGTTCCTGACCCCGTTGCGGGTTAGATCGTGGTCCAGCGGACCCATCGCGTTCTGGCCGTAGACCGGCCCGGTCAGTTCGGACAGCGAGTGCCGGATCGGGACCAGGGGGCGGGTCGGGCCGCGCTTCACCGTCGACTTGTAGTCCGGGTGGATCAGCGGCGGGTGGGCCGTCCAATCCCGGGGCGTGACGCTGTTGGCATCAGCCATGATTGGCCTCCTGCAGGAGTGTCTTCAGATGGGCGACCACCGCGTCCGGTGCCTCGATGCAGGGCAGGTGGCCGACGTCCGGCAGTTCCACATAGCGGGCGTTCGGCAGGGAAGCGGCGAAGGCGCTGACCACGTCCGGCGTGGTCGCCCCGTCATCGCTGCCGCATACGACCACCGCGGGCACCTTGATCATCGCGGCACCGGCGGTCAGGTCGGCGTCTCGGATCGCCGCGCAGGCGGCGGCGTAGCCGGCGGCGGGCGTCCGGGTGAGCATCTGGCGGTAGCCGAGCAGGTCGACGGGACGGCTGCGGTGGAAGGCGGGGGCGAACCAGCGCTCGAGAATGCCGTCGGCCATCGCCGCGAGACCGATATCGCCGACCGTGTCGATGCGCTGCTGCCACATGTCCGGGCTGCCGATCCGGGCGGCGGTGTCGCACATCATCAGGGCCGGGAAGGCCTGCGGCCGTGCGGCGAAAGCCGCCTGGGCGATCATGCCGCCGATCGATACGCCGACCATGGCCGCCCGCTCGACGCCGAGGCTGTCGAGGACGCCGAGCGCGTCGGAGGCGAACCGGTCGATGGTGATCGGCGCGTCGCCCAATGCCGAGAGGCCATGGCCGCGCTTGTCCATTCGGATGCAGCGCCATTGCCCCTTTAGGGCCTCGACGACGCCGTCCCAGATCCGCAGATCCGTTCCCAGCGAGTTCGCGAACAGGATGGCGGGCGCGTCCGGCGATCCGTCCACGCGCACATGCAGCACGCAGCCGTCGATGTCGACAAAGGTCGAGCCCATTACATCTCCCCGGTCACACGGTGTTTTCCCGTATCGTGACCGCTGCGACCGGCGGCGTCGAGTGCGCCGTCGGTCGCAGGTTGCGAGAGCCGGGCTCAGAAGCTCAGCGAGATGTTCCTGTGCGCCGAGTTGCAGGAGGCGACGTACAGGGCGATGTCGCGCGGCAGCCGCTCCTGCTGGCGCAAGCCGATGGTGCCGGCGATCGCCGTCTCATAGGCCTCCACCTTCGGCAGCAGGTCCCGGGCCGCCTGGGTCCGCCAGGCGATCTCCGCCTCCAGCGCGTCCACCGCCTCGCCGTGGTTCTCCAGCGCCGCCGCGGTGTCCGGCTCGGACTTGCCGCGTGCCCTGAGGGCCCGGCGCGCCTTCGAAAGGGCCGAACGGATATCGCCCGCGCCCTCAATGTCGCCGAGCTGACGCTCCATGTCCTGAATGGTCTCCATCGCCGCCTCGGCGTCGTCGGCGGCGGAGCGGATGGTATCCTCCAGCGCCTTGAGCTCCGGCGCCAGCGCGGCCAGAGCGTCGGCACCGCGCAGCGTTCTCGCGAATACCTGGATGGGCTCGTAGGCGCCGTCGACGGTCCGCCGGTAGGTCAGATAGGCCCGTTTCTCGGTCGACAGCAGCTTCTTGAACTTGCCGCGCACCTGTTCCCAGTCGGCGGGCATGGCGGCGGTCAGGACTTCCTGCTCGGCCGTGAGTTCGGTGATTCGCTCCTTCAGGCGCTCGATGGTGTCGACGTCGTCGGGCGTCTGGCGCTCAAGCTGGCCCAGCCGCCGGGTGTCGGCCTCGAGTTCCTCTCTGACCTTGCGGAGGTCGGCCTCGATCCGTCGCACCTCGGTACGCACCGGGTCGTAGTCCACCGCCGCCGCCGCGATCGCGGCGGATTCGGCGCGTGCGTCGCTCAGCGCGTCGAACGACTTGCCGGCGTTGCCGATCGCCCGCTTCACGTCGTTGGCGAGGCCCTTGGGCACCGTCGACAGGTCCCAGCCGGCAGCGGTGTCGATGGCGGCGCGGATGCGGTCGCCATCCGCCTCGAAAGTCTCGGCGATGTAGTCCTCGATGCAGGCCTGCAGACGCGGGTTCTGCGGTGGCGGGGCGGTCTCGCCCAGCAGCGAGATCCGGGTCGGCAGGTAGTTCACCAGCGGCGGGTTGGCGCCGACGATGAGCAGCGCAAGCAACTGCAGCAGGATGAAGGGGATCACGCCCTTGTACATCTGGATCGTCCGGACCGCCGCCGGAGCGACGCCGCGCAGGTAGAACAGCGCGAAGCCGAAGGGTGGCGTCAGGAACGAGGTCTGGATGTTCAGGCCGATCATGACGCCGAGCCAGACGGCTGTGATGTTGGCGCTGGGATCGGCGAGCAGGATCGGGGCGACGATCGGCACCACGACCACGGCGATCTCGATGAAGTCGAGGAAGAACCCGAGCACGAAGATCACCGCCATGACGATGATGAACTGGGCCCAGAACCCGCCGGGCAGGCCGAGCAGGAACTCCTTGACCAGTTCCTCGCCGCCGAAGCCGCGGAAGGCGGCCGTCAGCATGGCCGCGCCGAGCAGAATGATGAACACCAGCGAGGTGGTCTTGGCGGTTTCCATCATCACGCCCTGGAGCGTGTCGCCGGTGACGAAGGTCCGGTACAGGCTCCAGACGACGCCGATCAGGAAGATCACCGTGGCGATCACCGCGAGGGTCATGCCGAACTGCTCCGACGGACCCTGGATCGCCCGAACGTTGATATCCCAGATGTTGGTGATGACCAGGATGGCGGCAACCGCGCCGCCGGTCATCAGCGCCGGCCAGTAGGCCCGCCGACGGCCTTCGTAGAGCCGGTAGCCGGCCATCACGGTGGCGCCGACGGCACCGATGGCGCCGGCCTGGTTCACGGTGGCGATGCCGGCGATGATCGAGCCCAGGACGACGAAGATGAGGGTCAGCGGCGGCACCAGCGCCAGCGTCACCTTCACCGCGAAGCGGCGGTCGTAGGATCCCTCGAACGGCACCGGCGGGGCGATGTCGCGGCGCACGAAGGCGACGACGAAGATGAAGAGCATGTACAGCCCGACCAGCACCAGGCCCGGAACCAGCGCGCCCATGAACATGTCGCCGGCGCTGGTCGAGGTCACGGCGAACTCGCTCGGCATGGCGAACTCGCCGGTCGCCGCCTTGTACAGGTTGGTGCGCGCGGTGCTCGCCTGATCGACCGCGTTGGACAACTGGTCGGCCAGGATGATGAGGACGATCGACGGCGGGATGATCTGTCCGAGCGTGCCGGAGGCGGCGATGGTCCCGGTCGACAGCCAGTTGGCGTAGTTGTTCCGCATCATCGCCGGCAGCGAGATCAGACCCATGGCGACGACGGTGGCGCCGAGGATGCCGGTGGTCGCGGCCAGCAGGGCGCCGACGAACACGACGGAGATGCCGAGACCGCCGCGGATCGGCCCGAAGAGCTGCGCCATGGACACCAGCAGGTCCTCGGCGATCTTCGAGCGCTGCAGCATGATGCCCATGAAGACGAACAGCGGGATGGCTATCAGGGTGTCGCGTTCGACCTCCCAGTAGATCCCGCGGAAGTTGGTCACGCCGGCGCTGAGCCAGTTGGTCGGACCGCCCTGGGCGAAGAAGGCGTCGGGGTTCCCCGTGGCGATCGCACCGGCCGCCGCCGCGAGCAGGATGCTGATGATGGCGGAGCCGGGCAGGGCGAAGGCGACCGGGAAGCCGGACGCCAAGGCTCCAGCCATGAGCAGCACCAGAATGGCAACGAAAAGGACTTCCATGACGCGTCGGCTTTCCTCAGTCCGGGGCTATGCTGTTCGCGGATCGGTGGCCGCGGTGGCGGTTCAGTGGGCGGTGCTCGGCAGCGTTTCGCGCGCGCCTGGCTCCTGCCTGAAATTGGCGATGCTCTCCAGCACGTAGCTGGTGAACTGCACGCACATGGTCACCGCGAAGATCGCAAGGAACCCGGCCATCCAGTACTTCACGTACATGCCGAATCCGGACTGCGAGACCTCGTAGGCCAGAAGCGCGCTGTTGATGATGCTGGACTGTGTCCACATGCCGAAGATCAGGATCGTCCAGCACATCGTCAGGCCAAGCACGATCGATCCGATGGCGTTGATCAGGCCCTTGGTCTTCTCGGAGAACCCGGCGTAGAGCACGTCGACCCGCACGTGGCCGTCCTCGAACAGGGTGTAGGCGCTGGCGAACAGGAACAGCGCGCCGTACCAGAAGCGAACCAGATCGCCCTGGAAGGCCTGTTCGTAGGAGAAGACGAAGCGGCTGAGCACGATGCCGAGTTCGGCGATCACGACGAGCAGCGCCAGCCAATGGAAGCCGAGCGAGCGCGAGCGGGCGGCGATCACCAGAGCGATCAGCAGCATCGGTGCGTGAATGTAGGGGCCGCGGAAGCGCGACCGACCGAGCTCGGTGGCCAGCTCGTCGCCGGCGACGACAGTCAGCAACTCCTCGACCCGCAGGAACGAGATCGCCGCATCCACCAGCCCGATCAGCAGCACGCTCCAGAAGGCGGCGCGGACGATGTAGTTGGCGATCCCCGCCATAGCCGCGGAGTCGGCCCGCAGCGTGCGCGAGGCGGTGCGCTGGACCATCATGACGGAAAGCGCGATTCCGGCCGCGTAGATCGCGACCTGGACGAGACCGAGCGCCAGCTCGGTGCCCGTGGCCGACGGCAGACCGATCAGCCCGGGCCAGCCGTGCCAGAAGCAGAGGTAATTGTTGATCAGGTACGCGAAGCTCATGGCGACCGAGATCCACCCGAGTGTGCGGAGCGTCGCGGTCCCGGAACGGGGAAGGCCTCCACCCATGGCGTCGGAGTAGGCGCCGTCAGTAGCCGTGCTCATCTTGAACCCTTGAAAGGATCGACCGATCTATGCCCGCCATCCGTAAGGCAGGCAGCCCAAATACGGGAGGCAGACGAGGCTTCCGCCCCGTCTGCCCCGTTTGTCGCCGAGCGGCGGGCCTTAGAGGCCGAGCACCCGGTTGCGCTGGGCGTAGTAGGCGCCTTCCGACAGCTTCATCCAGCCACCGACATCGGCCCGCGCGGCGGCGAAGCTCTCGTGGATGCGGTTGGCGAGGTCGGAATGGGCGCGGGCCTCCTCATAGACCTCGGCCGAAGCGTCGCCGAACGCGTCATAGACGTCGTCGTTGAACTCCTTCAGCTCGACGCCGTGCTCGTTGATGAGCCTGGAGAGGAAGCGGCCGTTGTTGGCGTTGTACTCGGACATCATGATCTGGCACTCCTCGTAGGAGCAGGCCTGGATGATGAGCTGGTCCGACTTGGAGAGGCCTTCCCACCAGGACTTGTTCATGCCCAGGGAGTCGAACCCGCCCGGCTCGTGCATGCCCGGGTAGTAGTAGTACTTGGCCGCCTCGTAGAACTTCAGGAAGTAGTCGTTCCACGGGCCGACCCACTCGGTGGCGTCGATCGCGCCGGAGACCAGGTTCTCGTAGATCTGACCGCCCGGCAGCGAGACCGGGGAGGCGCCGAGCTTGGCCATGACGTCGCCGCCGAGGCCCGGCATGCGGATCTTCAGGCCCTTGAAGTCCTCAGCGGAGTTGATCTCCTTGTTGAACCAGCCGCCCATCTGGACGCCGGTGTTGCCGGAGGCGAGGCACTTGAGGCCGAACTCGCCGGCCAGCTCGTCCCACAGTTCCTGTCCACCCATGAAGTGGATCCAGGCGCCCATCTCGTTCTCGGTCAGGCCGAACGGAACGGAGGTGAAGTAGGCGAAGCCCGGGTGCTTGCCTTTCCAGTAGTAGTCGGCGGCGTGGTAGGCCTGCGCGTTGCCGGAGGCGACCTCGTCGAACACGTCGAACGCACCGACGCGCTCGCCGGCGGCGAAGTACTGGACCTGGATCCGGCCGTCGGACACGTCCTGGATGCGCTGCGCCAAGCGCTGGGCGCCGGTGCCGAGGCCCGGGAAGTCGCGCGGCCAGGTCGAGACCATGACCATCTCGATGCGCTCCTGCGCGATCGCCGGCGCGGCCAGCGTCGAAGCGGTCGCGCCGCCGACGGCAGCGACACCCGCACTCTTGATGAAGTCACGACGTTTCATGGTTGTCTACTCCCTGCTTAAGGTCGTGTCTGGGACTCTTGGTCGGAATGAAAGCGTTTGCCCACTTAAGCTTTCTGCGGGGATCATACTCCGTGCGTCCCCTAGGTAAAGCCCATGTGTGCAGTGCGCCATCAGGCAGTGTGCACTGCGCAATGACGGTCCCGGCGCGCATGCGGACCGCGTCCCCCGGTCCGATGACGTCCTGATGACAGGTCTCTAGCACGGTTTGCGAGATCCGCGCGACCGCCCGATCGCCATTCTGTGGCGCATCAGCCGCATTAATTGTAGGCGATTGTTCTATGAGCGCTTGGCGACGATCGCGAAGTCGCCGGGCCGGGCCGACCACAAGGGCACGCCGGTGAAGGGATCGCGTTGGGCAACGGGGAAGTTCGGGTCGTCCAGCCGCCCCGGTCCGCGCAGGACCCGGACCACCTCGAACGCGCGGTTCTTCAGTTGCTGACCGAGAAAGGCCGGGGTCAGGGAGTTCAGGTTGCGTCCGCCCAGGAGCGGGAATTCGCTTCCGGCGGCGGTGTCGGCGGGAGCAACGAGATCGCCGTTGCGGGCGACGATCGCGACGTGGCCGTTCTTCGCCACCATCCGGCATAGGGCGTCCAGAGAGCGGCCGACCTGCGGCGCGCGTTCCAGGCCGAGGTCGCAGGTCGCGCAGGTTACGCTCTGCGGCGCGACGGCCTCGACCGCCGCGAGATCGCCCTGCACCGCGTCGAGCTTGAAGATCTCACGGGCGTAGGCGGCCCGGCTCGGCTCGTCCTCGTAGCCGGAGACGCGCATGCCCGCCATCGCGTGATGGGCCAGGGACGCACCGGACCCGCTGGCGAAATCGAACACGGACGCACCGGCCCAGAGGTCGGTTTCGCTCCACACCAGGTGCGGCAGAAGCGCCTGCTCGAAGGCCGAAAGAAAGGTCGTTCCCGCGGCGCCGCGCCGGGCCTGGCCGGCCGTATTGCCGGCATCGGCGTCGATATCCACCGGTTCCCGCAGGCGGCAGGCGACGAAGCTGAGGCCGCATTCGGAGCAGCGCGCGACCGGCAGGCTGATCGCGTCGCGCTCGACGAGGGCCAGGACGATGCGCAGGGTGGTGTCGGTGTCGGCCTCGGTGTTGGCGATGTCGGTGCGCAGAATGTCGACCAGGGGTCTCGGGTCGACGAACCGGGTCAGCGCCCGACACTTCTGGTCCTGGGTCGACATGCGGTCGTGGGCCGGGGCCATCCGCGCCCGCCCGACCGGAACCGCTTCGCCGCCGCCACAGCACGGGCAGGGGATCGTGCCGCTGGACGCGGCGGCAAGCTGGTGACGGACCTCGTCGAGCAACGCCTTCTGGGTGTCGTGGCCGACCGTGGTCTCGCGGTTCGCCGGGCTCGCCTCTGGGGCGGCCTTGGCCCAGATCCGGTCGATCGGGATCGGCTGCCCGAGCTCATGCAGCCGGTTGTGCACCAGCACTGTCTGCTGCAGCGCGGAGAGCGGTTTCTGCACCGGGTCGATCGGCGAGACCTGCTTGCGCCCGGAACTGACGGTCGCGTGCGCCGTCTGGAAGTCGCCAGCGATCAGCAGGCGGATCGTCTCCCCCAGGACCTGGACCGCGTCGTGCGGCATGCGTTTGACGATCTCGAGAAAGACCGGCTCTGCCTTTTGCGGATCGAACACGGGCTACTCCATTGACGTTGTCGGCTGACGGTGTCGGCGCCGCCGGATCGGTCTCCGACGCGGCACGATGAAAACACGGTGCCTGATTAGCGGCCCCGTTCCGCGAGCGCAATCGGCCAGCCGGCGGGTGGCCGATCGGTGGCCTTCCTCTTGACCTTCCCGACGGTGCGTGCAACGTGGCGCCCGTTTCCCGCAAAGCACCGTTGACGCCATGCACCGCTATCGTACCCATACCTGCTCCGAGCTCCGCGAATCCCATGTCGGCGACACCGTCCGGCTGTCGGGCTGGATCCACCGCCGCCGCGACCATGGCCAGCTGGTGTTCATCGACCTGCGCGACCACTACGGCATCACCCAGTGCGTGACCGATGTCGAGGACCCGGCGTTCCAGGAGGTCGAGAAATACCGCCTGGAGAGCGTGGTCTGCATCACCGGCCGGGTGGTGAAGCGCAGCGACGAGACGATCAACTCGAAGCTGCCGACCGGCCAGATCGAGGTGCGTATCGACGGGTTCGAGGTGCTGTCCTCCGCCGAGCAGGTGCCGCTGCAGGTCAACTCCGAGGAGGACGCCGGCGAGGAGACCCGCCTGCGCTACCGCTATCTCGACCTGCGCCGCGAGCGGGTGCACAACAACATCATCCTGCGTTCCCAGATCATCTCCTCGATCCGCCGCCGCATGGTCGAGCAGGGTTTCATGGAGTTCCAGACGCCGATCCTGACCGCGTCCTCGCCGGAAGGCGCGCGCGACTTCCTGGTGCCGTCGCGTCTGCATCCGGGCAAGTTCTACGCCCTGCCCCAGGCACCGCAGCAGTTCAAGCAGCTGATCATGGTGTCCGGCTTCGACCGGTACTTCCAGATCGCACCCTGCTTCCGTGACGAGGACAGCCGCGCCGACCGCTCGCCGGGCGAGTTCTACCAGCTCGACCTGGAGATGAGCTTCGTCGAGCAGGAGGACGTCTTCGCCGCCGTCGAGCCGGTTCTGGCGGGCATCTTCAAGGAATTCTCCGACTGGACCGTGCCGGATCCGTTCCCGCGCATCCCGTTCCGCGAGGCGATGCTGAAGTACGGCTCCGACAAGCCGGACCTGCGCATCCCGATCGAGATCAGCGACGTCAGCGAGATCTTCCGCGGGTCCGACTTCGCCATCTTCGCCAAGCTGGTCGAAGGCGGCGGCGTGGTCCGGGCGATCCCGGGGCCGAAATGCGGTTCCCGCGCGATCTGCGACCGCATGAACTCGTGGGCCCAGGAGCAGGGCGCGCCCGGCATGGGCTACATGATCCTCGGCGACGGCGAGGCCCGGGGGCCGATCGCCAACCGCCTGCCGGCGGAGAAGATCGAGGAACTCAGGCAGCTCACCGGCATGGGCGACGGCGACGCCATCTTCTTCGCCGCCGGCAAAGAGGGCGAGGCCGCCAAGCTCGCCGGTCAGGCCCGCCTGAAGCTCGGTGCCGATCTCGACATCGTAGAGAAGGACGTCTTCAAGCTCTGTTGGATCGTCGACTTCCCGATGTACGAGGCCGACGAGACCACCGGCGCCATCGATTTCTCGCACAACCCGTTCTCCATGCCCCAGGGCGGGCTGGAGGCGCTGGAGACGATGGATCCGCTGCATATCCTCGCCTACCAGTACGACGTGGTGTGCAACGGCGTGGAACTGTCTTCGGGCGCCATCCGGAACCACCGTCCGGACATCATGTACAAGGCGTTCGAGATCGCCGGCTACGGCCCCGAGGTCGTCGACGACAAGTTCGCCGGCATGATCAACGCCTTCAAGTTCGGCGCCCCGCCGCACGGCGGCATCGCGCCGGGCATCGACCGCATCGTCATGCTGCTGGCCGGCGAGCAGAACCTGCGGGAGGTCATTCTGTTCCCGATGAACCAGCGGGCCGAGGACCTGATGATGAACGCCCCGTCCGAGGTGCGTCCGGAGCAGCTCCGCGACCTGCACATCAAGCTCGCCCTGCCGCCGAAGGCAGCGCCCAAGGCGGAGGGATAAGCATCCGGTGGCCGGTCGTTCCTATGTGCTTCAGGATCAGGTCGGCCACCTGCTGCGCCGCGCCCATCAGCGCAATACCCAGATCTTCCTCGAGGTGTTCGAGCAGGCCGGTCTGACGCCGACCCAGTGGGCGGCGCTGGCCATGCTGTCCGAGGAGGGGGCGGCCAGCCAGAACGCGCTGGGCCGCATGACCGCCATGGACCCGGCGACCATCCAGGGCGTGATCCGCCGCCTGGACGAGCGCGGCCTGATCACCCGCGAAGCCGATCCCGACGACAAGCGGCGGACGGTGCTTCGGCTGTCGCCGCAAGGCGACGCGCTGGTCCGCGATCAGTTGGATACGGCGGCCGCGGTCTCCGAACGGCATCTGGCACCGCTGAACGCGGAAGAGCGCCGGGCGCTCCTGGCGTTGCTCGCGCGGATCGCCCAATAGAGCCAATCAAGACCGGATGGAAACATCTGCTCGTGTGAGTTTGCTCTATTCTCTACTGCCTTAGAGGACGCTTCGCGGTTCAGACCGGTTTGATCTGAACCGATCGAGCTGTAGGCGCCCCGCCGCTGCGCCCGTCCGCGGTAGCCGGCTGTTAGGCGGAGTTGTCGAGTTCAATGTAGAACCATTGGTTCGGGTCGGTCCGGTTCACGGCGGCGTCGAAGGTCCCGAGATTCATGGGGCTCTTGTTGTAGGCCGTGCATCCCGGGTTCGACTTCAGAGCGGTCGCGATCTTCGTCGGATTGAGGACAAACTTGCTGGGTTCAGAGCCCACTTCTGCTCCTGTAGAATAGGCTTGAAGATTGAAGGTTCCATTGGAGTTTAGGTACAGAAGGAATGTCGGCGGTGTTGTGTATCCCGTTTGATAATTATAAGCCTTTGAGGTGTAGGCGTTAAAAAACATCAGAATTGAGTCAGATAAACTCGTATAGTATTTGGTTAGGATTCCAAGATATGTGGTCGAGTTGTCTGAATTGCCGTTTGTATTTCCTACCAGGGCAAACGGGACCTGTGTGTCCTGTCCAACAGTTGAGAGATCAACTGTTGGCACCAGGAACAATCTCAGCGAAGAGTATTCTGGTTGGCTGAACGTGACGGGAAAATAAAACTGCGGATTGGCGCTCGAAAATTGTTTATCAAGTTGTTTTGATGTTGTGTCTGTGCCCGTTAGGTATTTCCCAGGCAAATTGTATGCGCCCATACGCACTGGAATTCCATGCCTTCCATAGGTTGGAAGATCGACGGAAACCGCCATATCGCCCTTCTTACCGAGAGCCTGAACGATCGACTGAGCCCCGGGAGTGACGTACTGGGTAAATGACGACACCAGATTGTCAAAAAACGTGTTCGCGCCGGAAATGCTCTGTTGAATATCGGCGCAGGAAAACACCGGCGGAAACTGAGTCCCGATGCAGGCACCAAGAGCGTTGTTGGTGATCTCCACCCTGTTCTCGTTGACCGAGGACAGCCAGTTGAGGGTTGCAATTCCTTTCTGAATTACCGTCGCGTACCCAACTGCGGTTGTCATCATGACCGAGTAGAATGACAGAAACTCCTTGTCCTGATTTATGGAGGCGCATTTTTCGATAATCGGTACTTCTGTCGCGCTGCCGACAACGAGATATTGGTTCAGCTGCGCCAACAGGTTGAAGACATTGTTCACCCCGTTCGCCATCGGGCCTGCCCGCTCCAAAACGGTGAGCGCGAATTCCTGCACGTCTTCCTGCGTCTTCATCGGCGTCTGGGCGAGGTTCTGGATGCTCTCGAAGTAGGCGTTGATCTGGGCGCAGACCGGCACCGCCGCCGCCGCGTCGATCTCGAAGCCCAGCGTTGTCAGGTCGTCGAGGATGGTCTGCATGTTCTTGTCGATCTCGGACAATTCGTCCTGGACCTTTTGAAGCGCCGAGATGATTGTCGAGAGATCCTTGCTGAGTTCGGATGACCCTGCCCCGCCCGACCCGAAGAGCGCGGCATAGGCGGTATTGAGACCGGCGATCCCGAGTTGCTGGTCCGCATTGGCAAGGGCGATCGTCACGACGGTGTTCCAGGCACTCATGATCGACTCCGCATTGAGCATCCATAGGTTTTTCGAAAAGTATTCCCAAACCATTCATGAATGCACCCCTAAAGATCGACGGGAGGGCGTCTTCCTTCCGCGCCCGGGTGTCGATTTCCTGTCAAAGTTGACGAAATTCCAGGCTTCATTAATCATGGGAATAGGACGTGTGAGGGCGTGGCAAAAAGCCTGCGGACCAGAAAACCCGGTGTGTCGAGCATGAAAGGCGAGACGGGGTCGGGATGACGCCGGCGGCGCGGAGGCCGCCGCTCAACTGTTCACCACGGTGTTCTGCCAATCGACCGTTCCTCGCGCTCCGGCGACGGGTGCGCCCGACCCGGGTGGCCCGGATCATTGGATGGGAGAAACGCCGATGACCTACAGATCACCGTCCCTCAGTTCTTCTGCACAACGCTCCGCTCCGGTCTGGCCGGGGAGGATACGGATCGGCCGCCTGGCCCGTTCGGCGGCGCTCGCTCTCGGCCTGGCCGGCTTCGCGACGCCGGCTGGAGCCGACGTGATCTTCGGTCAGCTCCAGTCGACATTCACCAAGGACGGCACCGAGCACACCGTTTGCCTCGGCGTGTCCGGAACGCCGGTGGCCGGCGCCGACCTGATGGCGGTTTCGTGCGATGCGCCCGCTCCCGTGTGGTCGGTCAAAGACTGGTCGTCATCCGGTGTCTTCAAGATCGCGTACGGACCCCACGGCGATACGCGGACGGCGAACTCCTCGATCTGTCTCGACGTCGATACGGCGCACCCGACGACCTACGAGGAGGCGGGGCTGTATTTCTGCCATCCGAGCGCCAGCCCGAACACGGACTGGACCTGGGCGGCCCAAGCCGGCCGGACCCGGCCGAATCAGACCGTCATTCTCCGGACGAACGGCAAATGCCTGGTCCCCGACGTCGTTGGCACCGAACTCAACGTCGGACCCTGCTCCGGCGCCAGCCCCTGGGTGATGCTGGCCGCACCGACTCTGGAACCCGTCGACGGAACGATCGAGCACACGCGGACGGACGGAACCAAGGTATGCCTTGACGTCAACGGGCCGCCGGCGGCCGGTGTGCGGGTGATCGCCGGAAACTGCACCGCAGGAGAACCTTGGCACGTCAAGACCTGGGCACCGTCGTCTCCCCTGACCAGGATCGGGTACGGTCGGGCCGCCGACAATAGCGGAATCTGCCTCGCGGACAACTCGGCCCGCCCCGGCCGGGGCGATTTCCTGACCCTGCAGGACTGCGACGACATCACCAACCTAGAGGGGCTGTTCAACTGGGAGGCCGTCGGTTCGAGGGCGGACCGTCCGAACCGGGAAATCCTGCAGCCGGCGGCGAATGCCTGCGTCGTTCCGATCGAGGAGGGCGAGGACGCCGTCGTCCAGGCCTGCAACGAACAGACCCAGAGATGGACGCTGGGACCGCTTCCGAGGATAGACGAACCGGAGGGACAGATCCTCAGGAGCAGTGGCACGTTCACGGCCCCGGAGACGGCGACCTATCGCGTGCTGGCAATCGGCGGTGGCGGCGGTGGCGGCTACGACGAGGGTGCTGGTGGAGGATCGGGATCCGTGACCTATGGCGACGTGCACCTCGACACCGGTGAGGAGGTGACGGTCACCATCGGTGCGGGTGGCTATGCCGGTACGTCGACCGCCGGCAAGCAGGACGGGGGCGACGGCGCGGCGACCACATTCGGCAGCCATCTGACCGCCAGCGGCGGCGAGGGCGGCGCGCAGAACAACGGACCCGGCGGAGATGGCGGCTCCGGCGGCGGCGGCGATCCGGGGGATGGCGGCTCGGACGGCAGCGCGGGAGGCCGCGGTGGCGACACGTCCGGCGGTTCCGGTCAGGGCGCGGCGTTCGCCGACAAGTTCTGCCGGATCCTGAAGTTCGATCTGACGGCGGGCGTCGGCGGGGCTTCGGGAGGCGGCAACGGCCAGGGCGGCGGCGGTGGCGGTGGTCTTCAGGTCGGAAGCGAGACCACGGCCGGTGCTGGAAACGCCGCTGGATCGGCCGCCGGAGGAACAGGCTATGGCGGCGGCGGTGCCGGCGGATCCGGTTTCTCGGGTCCTGCCAACCGCGCCGGGGGCGCCGGTGCCGCCGGTCTGCTGATCGTGGAGTGGGGCGGCGAGCCGCCCTCCCACTGCAACTGATCTGAACACGGCGTCGATTGACGCATCTGAGAACGGCGTCGATTGACGCGGGCGCGCGGGAGCACTAGCTTCCGCGCGCTTTTCACCATGCTCTGAAGGAGCCCGAGCAATGTCCGCCGACCCGTTGAACGCCCTCGCCACGAACGCCCGCGCCTGGCCGTTCGAGGAGGCGCGCAAACTGGTCGAGCGGTACAAGGACGGGCCGCCGAAAAAGGGCTATGTGCTGCTGGAGACCGGCTACGGGCCGTCCGGCCTGCCGCATATCGGCACTTTCGGCGAGGTCGCCCGCACCACCATGGTGCGCCGCGCCTTCGAGATGATGAGCGACATCCCGACCAGGCTCGTCGCCTTCTCCGACGACATGGACGGGCTGCGCAAGGTGCCGACCAACATCCCCAATCAGGAGGCGATGGTCCCGCACCTGAACAAGCCGCTGACCCGCGTGCCGGATCCGTTCGGGACCCACGAGAGCTTCGGCCATCACAACAACGCCCGCCTGCGCGGCTTCCTCGACAGCTTCGGCTTCGAGTACGACTTCTACTCGGCGACCGAGTGCTACACCTCGGGCCTGTTCGACGACGCCCTTCTGGCGGTGCTGCGGAATTACGACGCCGTGACCAACGTGGTGCTGCCGACCCTCGGCCCGGAGCGCCGCGCCACCTACTCGCCGTTCCTGCCGGTCTGCCCGCGCACCGGCCACGTGCTGCAGGTGCCGATCGTCGACCGCGACGTCGAGGCCGGGACCGTCTCCTACGACGATCCGGAGACCGGCGAGCGGATGACCACCAGGGTCACCGGCGGCGCCTGCAAGCTGCAGTGGAAGTGCGACTGGGCGATGCGCTGGTACGCGCTGGGCGTCGACTACGAGATGGCCGGCAAGGACCTGATCGACTCGGTCAAGCTGTCTTCGCAGATCACCAGGATCCTGGGTCGGCCGGCGCCGGAGGGCTTCAACTACGAGCTGTTCCTCGACGCCGACGGACAGAAGATCTCCAAGTCCAAGGGCAACGGCCTGTCGGTCGAGGAGTGGCTGACCTACGGCCCGCCGGAGAGCCTGGCGCTGTTCATGTACCAGCAGCCGCGCCGGGCCAAGCGGCTGTATTTCGACGTCATTCCGAAGACCGTCGACGACTACCTCACCTTCCTCTCCAAGTTCCCGGACGAGGAGACCGAGAAGCGGATCGAGAACCCGGTCTGGCACATCCATCACGGCCAGCCGCCGGCGCCGGAAAGCTCCGGTCTGTCCTTCTCGCTGCTGCTGAATCTGGCCAGCGTCTGCCACGCCGAGGACAAGTCCGTCGTCTGGGGCTATGTCAGCCGCTACGCCCCGGACGCGAGCCCGGAGGCCAATCCGCTGCTCGACACCTTGGTCGGCTACGCCGTGCGCTACTACCAGGACTTCGTGCGGCCGGCTAAGCAGTACCGCGCGCCGACGGAGGTGGAGCGCGCGGCGCTGGAGCAGCTCAAGGGCGTGCTCAAGGAACTGCCCGCCGGGGCGTCGGCCGAGGACATCCAGACCCAGGTCTACGAGGTCGGCAAGCAGCACCCGTTCGAGAACCTGCGCGACTGGTTCAAGGCGCTCTACGAGATCCTGCTCGGCCAGTCCCAGGGCCCGCGCTTCGGCTCGTTCATCGCGCTCTACGGCGTGGACGAGAGCGTTGCGCTCATGGACAAGGCGCTGAACGGCGAGGACCTGGCAGCGTAAGTGGTACAAGCAAATGCGTCGTATAGTCGACGCATCTAATGGGGCGGCCTTGTAATAATCACCCAATCGATGTGATTTCGGTTTGGGGATTTGTTCGGCTAAGCTTCAGCGTCTGGCACAGCCACATCGTAGAAACTACCCGCTGATACATCAGGTTGAAGCGCCCATCTATAGGCAGGATGGATTTCCCATTCATATCCGTGGTCTATATTTTTTGAAAATAGGTACTGATTTTCTTCAAAATAAAATCGTTGAACATATCCATCTTCTAGCGTTTTTCTTGCCTGCAAAAAGTTAATCTTATACAAAAACCAGGCAATTTCTTCTGGTGTTGCAGGGCTCTTGGATCCGCTTAGGTAAAATTTAAGACCAGAAGTGCTGTTTTTGATTTTTTCAATTAATTCCTGTCTATTAAATACAAATTGAGTTCCTTTTTTTCTTTGTCCTCTGTTTGGGCGCATTTTCTCAATAAGGGTTTGTATTTCGGGTAGTTCAATTTGATATTCAATAAAAGTATCTTGAAGTCGACCTAGACTGTAATTCTCGAAAACAGACGTGAAGTCACCTGTTTGAATCTGTTGATGTCCTTGTGTTTTGGCGACCTTTGCAGCTAGCGAGCACAGTTTCACTAGGTCTCTAGGCCTCTTTCTGATCATGGATGTCAATACTTGATTTATAGATACATTTGACCATTTCCCCATGCCTTGAAATGTATCTACCATCGCAGGTTCTAAGAGTTTACAAAGATCTTTTTGATACCAATTGAGGTATTTTCCTTCTTCCCAATCGTTTCCGAGAAATGTCTGAACTCGCTTTGCCAACAATAGAATTATGTCGTGGTTAGTCCAGGACAGCCAAACAATACTAGTTTCGAATTTATCTGTACTCTCATCAGATGTCCTTAACAGATGAAAAACTGACGGTCGAATTGATAATTTGACTTGTAGCCCTCGATTTTCACTGACCAAATCTCTAATTGCATTTATCATTGCAGAAAGTGATGCTATATTCTGTTCGGATCCCTTCCACCCCCTATCTAAATCATCTATGTATACGCGAATTTTGCTTTTTGTAGTATAGTTTTGTATTACCCCCCGTTTTGAGGGGGAAAGTCTTGATCCATCAACTTTCTCTAGCATTCGAGTAACGGATGATATTATCTGATTTCTTATAAATCCCAGTCCATTCTTTTCGATAACTTCAGGAGAAAACTTCTCGGCTACTTTTTCAAAAATAACATCTTGAAGGTTATTTTTCCAAAGGGCGATCTGAGAAAGAAAATTCTCCTCATTGTTTTGAAGAAGATGTTCAATATCAGAAGGGTTTACCTTAACGCACAAAAATCCATCGCGATCATCAAGCCGCATGGCGTGGTTTACAAAAGCACTTTTTCCAGATCCTTTATGTCCTATAAGAATTCTTAAAGGAAGATCTGCATAAAAACTTTGAAATTTTTCTATAGATACAAAATATTGATCAAGTCGTTCAGGGTCTTCACTTTCGGCCGCCTCTTCTCCAAAGAGTTTCATAATGTTTTCATCTGTGAAAATCGGCATATTCATTCACTCCTGGCCCTTAGGCGAATGCCACTTTATCTAAAATAGCTCCTTAGAAATGCTTAGTCAATTATGTGTTGAGGTGGGTTAGTTTGAATTTCGGTAAGAGTTGATACTATCACCAGCAGCGCGAATCCTGCGTCGCCTTTCCCTGCGGGCAGAGGATCGGCTGGCTGCGTTCGAGCTTGCGGTCCTCGGCCCGGCGGGTGATGCCGGCGTCGATGCAGCGGGTGAGGCCGCGGCGGGCCGCCTCTGCGTCCCAGGTCTCGGGGATCCGGCCCTTGTAGGCGAAGGTGGCGAGGTAGTCGCAGACCCTGTCGTCCGACAGGGCGGCGATCTCCTCCGGCGGCATCGTGCGGGCGGTCTCCAGCCCGGCGCAGGCGGTGAGGGCGAGGATCAGGGCGATCGGCAGGACGCGGATCATGCGTGACCTTCCAGGCTGCGGGTGTCGGGCGCGGCGTCGGGATCGACGGCGCGCAGCAGATAGCCGTCCATGATCGCGTTCCATCGGGTCCAGGCTTCGCGCAGGTCGGCCACCGGGGTCGCCGAGTTGTCGACCCTCAGATCGACCGTGGCGAAGGCATAGCCGGGATCGCAGACCACGACCGCCGCCGACTGCAGCGGGTCGAGTTCGCCGCCGGCCGCCTCGCCGGCCTCGATGCCCTGGATCAACCGGTCGGCGAGATCGGCCATCGGATCGGTCTCGAAGCCGGCGGCGATGGCGGCGATCACCGCCTCGCTCTGCACCCAGTTTCCGATCACGAGGCCGTCGGCCAGGACCATCCCGTCGGCCGGCTGGGCGACGCTGCTGCCGGTGAAGACGGCGGCGTTTCCCTCGGCGGTCAACACGCCCAGTTGCCGCCAGGCGCTGTGCGGCGTCGCGGCGGCGAGCGAGGCGATCGTCTGGCCCGCCGTGCGGCCGGCCCGCAGCAGGTCGAGGCCGAGCGGGCCGAGGCGCGGGTCGGTCCGCGCCTGGGTCACGACGAGACCGAGGCCCGGCTCGGCATGGGGGCAGCGCCCGCCCGCGCCGATCGAGGAGGTGGCGAGCGCCGTACCGAACTGGCCGGTGCGCCGACAAAATCCGGCGACGGTGAAGGTCATGACCGCTCCTGTGCGTTCGGGCGCGCGATTGTAAGAGGCGCTCAGGCGTCGCCGTGGGCGTAGGCCCAGTACATCTCCTTCGCCTTGGCGGCGACCGGCCCGGGTTGCAGATCCCGATCCTCGATGCGGTTGACCGGTTGGACCTTGCCGTGGTTGCCGGAGGAGAAGATTTCGTCCGCCGCCATCAGCTCGCCGACGGTGACGGTACGCTCGTGCACCTCGTAGCCGGCCTTGCGCAGCAGGGCGATCACACGCTGGCGCGTGATGCCGTTCAGGAAGGTGCCGTTCGGAGCCGGCGTGTGCACCACGCCGTCCTTGGCGTAGAACAGGTTCGCGGTGGCGAACTCGGCGACGTTGCCGATCGGATCGAGGATCACCGCGTTGCCGAAACCGGCATCGTTGGCGCTCTTCAGCGCCCGGCCGGCATTGGCGTAGAGGCAGGCGGCCTTGGCGTCGGTCGGCGCCATGTTCGGGGCCGGGCGGATCCTGTCCGAGACCGTGACGCTGAACCCGCTCCAGTCCGGCAGCGGGCTCTCGAAGATATTGAGGGCGAAGCGCGTGGTGTCGGGATCCGGGTAGATCCAGCCGCCATCGGCCCAGAACATCGGCTTGATGTAGAGCGGCGTGTCGCCGGAGAACTTCGCCACGCCCTCCCTCACCAACTCGACCATCTCGCCGGGAGCGATCTTCGGCTCCAGCAGCATCTTGCGGGCGCTCTCGCAGGCCCGGGCGCAGTGCAGTTCGATGTCCGGGATCACGCCTTCGAACGCCCGCGCGCCGTCGAACACCAGGCTGCCGAGCCAGGTCGATTGGGTCATCGGGCCGAGAAGGGCGGGGTTGCCGTCGTGCCAGCTCTTGTCCTGATCGACGAACGTGAAGGCCTGCGGAGGCGTGGCCATGGGGAGGCTCCATCGGTGACATCCTGAACGGGCCGACCTTAGCCCGGCGGCAAAGGGCTTGCCAACGCGCCGTCGATGCTTGTGGCCCAACGGTGCAGGCACTACCGTCTCGCGCCATGTCGCTGTTTGATCTCGCCCCGCCCCTGCTGCGCCGTCTCGACCCCGAAACCGCGCACCGTGTCACCGTACGCGCGCTCGCCGCGGGGCTCGGTCCCGTGGACCGCTCGCCGGCTCCGGCCGGATTGTCGCAGACGCTGATGGGGCTGACCTTTTCCCATCCGGTCTGCCTTGCCGCGGGCTTCGACAAGAGCGCCGAGTGCTGGCGCGCCCTGCTGCGCCTGGGCGTCGGCGCGGTCGAGGTCGGCACGGTCACCCCGCGCCCGCAGGCCGGCAACCCGCGCCCGCGTCTGTTCCGCCTGCCGGAGGATGCGGCGGTCATCAACCGCAACGGCTTCAACAACGAGGGCCTGGACGCGGCGGCCGGGCGGTTGCGACGCCACGACCCCCGGACCGGCATCGTCGGCATCAATGTCGGTGCCAACAAGGACACGCCCGACCCGGTGGACGACTATCGCTTCGGCGTGCGGATGCTGGCGCCGCTGGCGGACTACGTGACCGTCAACGTCTCGTCGCCGAACACGCCGGGTCTGCGCGACCTTCAGGGGGAGGGATCGCTCGGCCGGCTGCTGGAGGCGGTGATGACGGCCCGCGCCGACGCCTGCGGCGCGGCCGGCCCCCCGGTGCTGCTGAAGATCGCGCCGGACCTGGCCGAGGGCCAGCTCGAGGCGATCGTCGAGACTGCCGTGCGGGCGGGTGTCGCAGGTCTGATTATCTCGAACACCACGGTCGCGCGGCCCGAGTCGCTGCGCGCGGCGGCGCGGGACGAGGCGGGCGGACTGTCCGGCCGACCGCTGTTCGCGCCTTCGACGCGCCTGCTCGCGCGGGCGCGCCTGCTGGCCGGAGATCGGCTGGTTCTGGTCGGTGTGGGCGGGGTGGAGAGCGGAGAGACCGCCTACGCCAAGATCCGCGCCGGCGCGTCGCTCGTGCAGCTCTATTCGGCCCTGGTGTATAACGGTCCGGGACTGTTCCGGCGGATCCGCGACGATATCGCCGCGCGCATGGCGGCCGACGGACACACCTCGATCGCCGACGCCGTCGGGATCGACGCCGCCGCACTGGCCGAGGGGTGAGCATGGGGAGCGGGTCATAGTCGGTCACCTTTTGATCGCCCTGGTCTATCTCGTCGCCATCGGCGCCGCGGCCTGGGCGGCCGAGACCTATGCGCTGGCCTCGGGGCCGGTGGTGTTCGTTCTGCTCGCCGGAAGCGCCGTGTCGCTGCACGTGGCGGTCGCCGGGCGGCGGCGGGTCGGACTGACCGAGCGGCGGATGCGCGAACTGGTGCGCCGCGTCGCGCACCTGCAGGAGGAGGCGGAGAATGCCCGCGCCGACCTGGAGGCGTTGCGCGCGCGGATGGACGATCTGCCCGATGCCGAGCGCCTGTCGGGCGAACTGAAGGTACTTCAGGGACTGCTCAAGCAGCTTGCCGAGCGCAAGGAGCAGGCCGGAACGCCGGCGGCCGCGATCCCCGCGCCGGCAGTGGCCGAGGCCGGCCATCGCGGCGCCAGCGTCGTTTCCATGGACGACGAGCATCTGCTCGAGGCGATCGAGGAGGCGCTCCGCGAGGAGGCGGTCGAACTCTATCTGCAGCCGGTGGTCAGCCTGCCGCAGCGCAAGCGCCGGTTCTACGAGTGCTTCTCGCGGATCGTGCTGCCCGACGGCTCGGTCATCACGCCGGAGCAGTACATTCCGGTGGCCGAGCGTGCCGGCCTGGTGGCGGCGATCGACAACCTGCTTCTGGTGCGTTGCGTCCAGTTGGTGCGCCGGGCCCGCCGGGACCATCTCGACGTCGGTTTCTTCTGCAACATCTCCAACGCGTCGCTGACCGACGTCGACTTCTTCCAGGACTTCATCGCCTTCATGGCCGAGAACCGGCAGCTTGCGGAGACCCTGATCTTCGAGTTCGACCTGGCCAGCATCTCCGCCGAGGACTACGTCACCCGCATGAATCTTCAGCGCTTGCGCGGCGTCGGCTACCGGTTCTCGGTCGACCAGGTCGCCGACCTGGACCTGGATCTGGCGGAACTGGCGCGCCAGGGCTTCCGCTACGTCAAGGTCAACGCCCACCTTCTGCACGAGATGGCCCGCGGCGACGACCCGGTGCTCGACATGCGCTCCTTCAAGGGCGCCCTCGATCGCCACGCCATGGACCTGATCGTCGAGAAGATCGAGAGCGAGGACATGCTGCTTGACCTTCTCGAACTGAAGGTCGATTTCGGGCAGGGATACCTGTTCGGCGAACCCCGCCCCCTCGTCGACAAGCAGTAACGATCAAACAACCGAGAGAGTGTTCTGATGGCCGAGATCCTGGCCGACGGCGTTGCCGCCCTTGCCGACCGCTACGACGCGTGGATCCTCGACGTCTGGGGGACGATCTACGACGGCGGCTCCGTGTTCGACGGCGCGCGGGTGGTCATGGAACGGCTGGCCGAGCGCGGGATACCGGTCGCCGTGCTGTCCAACTCGCCGCGGCAGCCCTCCATCGTGCAGGACCGTCTCACCAGCCTCGGCCTGGACCAGAGCCTCTACAGCACAATCATCACTTCCGGCGGCGAGACTCGGCGTCATCTGTTGGAGGGAGCCGACGCGTTCCACGCTGAACTCGGCACCCGGGTCTACACCTTCGCACCGGAGCGCTTCGGCGACATCCTTCCGGGTACCCGCTTCACCCTGGTCGACGGGATCGACGAGGCCGACTGGATCCTCAATGCCGGCCTGGCGCGGGAGTTCGACCCGGTCGACCTGTACGAGGACCGGCTGGCGGCGGGCGCCGCGCGCGGACTGGCGATGATCTGCGCCAACCCGGACCATGCGGTCTATGAACTCGGCCGCCTGAAACTCCATGCCGGGTCGCTGGCGGCGCGCTACGAGGCGCTCGGCGGCCGGGTGCGCTATCACGGCAAGCCGCACGCCCCCGTGTTCCATCGCGTCGCCCAGGTGCTCGACAGACCGCGCGACCGTCTGCTCATGGTCGGAGACAACCGCGACACCGACGTCGCGGGCGCCGCCGCCGCCGGGATCGCGTCGCTGCTGCTGGCCGACGGAATCCACCACGAGCGGCTGTTGTCGGGTGCCGAACTCGACCGCGCGGCGCTTGACGCGTTCCTGGCGCAGCCGGGCCCGATGCCGACACACGTGGCGGCCCGCCTGTCTTGGTGATGCCGTTCAGTCGCGACCGGACGCGACGTTCTGCTCGTCCTCGAAGCGCTCCAGCACGGCGTCCAGCAGGACCGGCACACCGTCGGGGAGGGCGGCGGGCAGGGTGGTGGGCAGGGCGGCGGGCGCGGCCGGCGATACCGCCGCACCATGCGCGGCCGAGGCTTCCAACCGTTCCGCCGCATGCCGGAAATAGGTCAGCAGAAACACCCTGAGGGCGGATGACAGCGATGACTCGACGCGTCGCCGGTCGACCGCGGTGCACAGCTGATCCAGGCCGATCTCCTCGCGCCGGCAGATGTCGGTGAGACCGTCCCAAACCTGATCTTCCAGGCTGACGCTGGTTCGGCGGGAACCGAGGGTGACGTTTCTTCGTTGCCGGTTCCGACTCTTCTCCTGCTTCACGTCCTTCGTCTCTTTTCTGGTCTCGGAAAACGTGGGGGTCGCGCGATGCCAGGGCGCATCGTCGCTCTGAGAGTGCATCGAGTCCGTCGGTCTGCTCCTGCTATGGAAGGATTGGCCCAATAAGCCGACATCAGGTTGGCTTGCACACAATCGCATGCATTATGGGCACGATTGCATGTGTGCCACTTGAGGTGCAATCCTAATATGAATATACGCGCGATAGGAGTTGCGTTCTTCCCTCCGGGCGACCTTGACGCGCGGGTCCCGCTCCTTGAGGGGTGCTTGCCGTGCGGCGGGCTTTCGCGTATCGTCGCAACAGATTGAAATTCATTGGAAAACCCGCCGGCGCCCTGTCCGGCACGACCGTGAGGCACGCAGATGGCCGGTGAGATGGACGCCCAACTGGACAAGGTCGGCTGGCAGCTTCTTCGGGTTCTCCAGGAAGATGCGCGTCTGTCCTACAGCGAGCTCGGGCGCCGGGTGGGCCTGTCGTCCCCGGCGATCGCCGAGCGTGTGCGCCGGATGGAGGATACCGGGGTCATCACCGGCTACAGGGCGATGGTCGATCCCTCCAAGCTCGGCTACCCGACCACTGCTTTCGTGCACCTGAAGACCATCGGGGAGAACCACGGCCGGATCGCGACGGTGGCGCACACGCTATCCGAAGTGCAGGAGTGCCATCACATCACCGGCCAGGACAGCTACATGATCAAGGTCATCGTCTCGTCGATGACCCACCTGGAGCATGTGATCGCCCAGTTGCGGACCTATGGCGAGACCACCACGTCGATCGTCCTGTCGTCGCCGGTGAAGTCGAAGATGGTGCTGGCGGGGCCGAGTGTGCGGACCGGCCCGATGCTGCCGCCCATGGCGTACGAGCAGGCCGGGTGATTCCCGACGCGCGGGACGCTCTCGCCGCTTGACGCCCGGGCCTCCCTCACGTATATCCGCCGCCTCGCGTCGCCTTGTCGGGCGACGCCGCCGTTTTACGTCGGCCGATCGCACCGGGTAGTCGGGGCGGGGCCAGAAAAGAAGTCGAGGAACGTGTCATGGCCCGTCGCTGCGATCTTACTGGCAAAGGTGTGCTGACCGGCAACAACGTCAGCCACGCGAACAACCGCACCCGCCGGCGGTTCCTGCCGAACATCCAGGAAACCTCGCTGCTGTCCGATGCGCTGGGCGAGATGATCCGCCTGAAGCTGTCGACCGGCGCGCTGCGCACCGTCGAGCACCGCGGCGGGCTGGACGCCTTCCTGAAGGCGGCCCGGGCGTCCGAGCTGTCGCCGGTGGCGCGTCGCCTCAAGAAGCGGATCCTGGCGGCCGAGGCCAAGGCCGCCGCCTGACCGATCCCACCAGTACCGTCTAGCGCGCCCGCCCGTCCCGGCGGGCGTTTTCGTGTGCGGTCGCCAGGCCGCGCCGTGAGGGTTATGCTCGCGCCGAGCACCGTCGCCGAACCGGGAGACCGACCATGAAGACCGATCCCGCCTTTCCCAATCTGTTCGTCGTCGATCATCCGCTGGTTCAGCACAAGCTGACCATCATGCGCGAGAAGGACACCTCGACCTCGAAGTTCCGGGTCCTGCTCAAGGAGATTGCGCTGTTCCTCGGCTACGAGGTGACCCGGACACTGGAGACGACGACCCGCGAGATCGAGACGCCGGTCGCGCCGATGTCGGCGCCCACGCTGGCGGAGCCGCGGGTGGTGATGGTCGGCGTGCTGCGGGCCGGTCTCGGGATGGTCGACGGTCTGCGCGAACTGCTCCCGACCGCCTATGAAGGGCATGTCGGCCTGTACCGCGACCCGGTGACCAAGAAGCCGGTCGAGTACCTGGTGAAACTGCCGGCGGCGGAGGAGAGGGTGTTCGTGCTCGTGGATCCGATGCTCGCGACCGGCAACTCAGCGAGCCATGCCGCCGACGTGCTGAACAAGCACGGTGTCCCGGACAGCCGCATCCGCTTCATGGCGCTGGTCGCGGCGCCGGAAGGCGTGCGCCAGTTCCACAAGGACCATCCGGACATCCCGATCTATGTGGCGGCCCTGGACGACAGGCTGAACGAGAAGGCCTACATCGTTCCGGGTCTCGGCGATGCCGGAGACCGTCTGTTCGGCACGACGGACTGAGCAGAACGGCGGACTGAGCGGAACGGCGGCGCCTCAGACCAGTCCACCGTTGACGTGGATCAGTTGCCCGGTGACGTAGCCGGCCTCCGGTGACAGCAGGAAGGCGATGACCGCCGCCACCTCGTCCGAGGTTCCGAGCCGGCCCATGGGAATCTGAGACGTGACCCTGGCCGCCAGTTCCGGCGTCACCGCGCGACTCGTTCCTTCGTCCTTCTGAATGAATCCCGGCACCACGGCATTCGCCGTGATCCCGTCGCCGGCCAGCTCGAAGGCGAGCGACCGGACATGGGTCTCCAGCGCCGCCTTGGCGGCCGAGGTGGCGGGGAACGTCATCACGCCGGGCCGGTAGACGTGTGGCCCGAAGGCGGAGACCGCGACCACCCGTCCGCAGGCGCTGGCCCGGAGATGCGGCGCCGCCGACTGAGCCAGCAGCGCGAAGCCGCGGGCGATGGCGTCGACCGGATGTTCGAGTTCCTCGCGGGTCGACTCGAGCAGCGGGATCTTCTTCGCCCAGCCGGCATTGGCGACCAGTGCATCCAGACCGCCGAAGGCTTCGCCCGCGCGCGCGACCAGGGCGGCGGGCAGGTCCGGGTCGGCCAGATCGCCGAGCATCGTCTCGACGGACGCCCCCCGGTCCCGCAGTTCGCCGGCGACCCGGTCCAGCTTCTCGGCGCTGGCGCGGGTATGCAGAACGAAGGCGGCGTCGGGAGCGGCCAGTCGGCGGGCGGTGGCGGCGCCGATGCCGGAGGCGGCACCGGTGATCAGAATGCGGCGGGTCGTTTCGGGCATCGGCGGATCCTTTCGTCAGCCGAAAGCATAGGCGTCCATCGCCAGCACCGAGAAGGTGGTACTTGCATGCAGCCGCCGGCCTTTGCCGCCACCGCCGCCCAGGGCGGCGAACAACGGCAGCAGATGCTCCTCCGTCGGATGGTTGCGGACCGCGTACGGGGCCCGCTCGCGGTAGTGCAGGAGGTCGTCATGGCGGCCGTCCTCGATGGCGGCTGCCGTCCAGTCGACGAAGGCTTCGACCCAGTCGGGCGCGTCGATTTCGGTCCCGCCGTCACGCCGAAGTTCGCCGAGATTGTGGGTGAACGCACCGGATCCCAGGATCAGCACACCGTCGTCGCGCAGCGGAGCCAGCGCGGTGCCGAGGCGGCGATGGTGCTCCGGCCCGCCGTCAGGGTCGACCGAAACGGCGACCACCGGGATTTCGGCGTCGGGGTACATCAGCATCAGTGGGACCCAGGTGCCGTGATCGAGGCCCCAAGCCTCGTCGCCGGCCGCATCCAGGCCGGCCGATCGCAGCCGGGCGACGATGTCGGCCGCAAGTCGCGGATCGCCCGGCGCGTCGTAGCGCATCTCGTAGAGCGCTCGCGGAAAGCCGTGGAAGTCGTGGATGACGCGTGGGCGGGCGCTGGTGTTCACCCGAACGCCTCGGCTTTCGTAATGGGCACTGACGGCGACGATGGCGCGCGGGCGGGGCAACCCGGTCCCCAGTCCGCGCAGGAAGTCGCGCGCCGGCACGTCGTCCAGCACCAGGGTCGGCGATCCATGGCTGACGAAGATCGCGGGCATCTCGGTCATCGGTGTCTCCTTGCCAACGAGAAGGGACCCGACCTTGGATCGGCCGGGCCCCGACGGTTGCGGTTGTCCGGTGGCCTGGCGGCTCAGGTGGCGGAGGTTCTGAGCGCCGACGGGATCGGCAGCTTCAGGGCGAAGGCACCGTCGCCGAGGCCGGCCTGAACGAACAGCAGCGCGGTCCACATGGCCGGGAACTCCCAGCCGCCGCCCTCGTTGCCGAACATCCATCCGTTGCCGGCGTGCTGGATCAGAGCGCCGATCAAGATCGGAACGAGCAGCAGCGAGACCAGGCGGGTGTAGGCGCCGGCGATCAGAGCCAGGCCGCCGCCCAGTTCGGCCAGGATGACGAGGTAGGCGAAGAAACCGGGATAACCGATGCTCTCGAAGAAGGCGACGGTGCCGGGAATGGTGAAGACGAAGACCTTCAGGCCCGCATGTGCCAGAAAGGCGATACCCATGGTGACGCGCAGAATCAGTGCGGCATAGGGAGCGGTCCGGGTGTCGATGCCGGTGGTCGTGTCGTACATGATGCCCTCCATCTGTGGATCGGTGGCCCCTGTCTCGACAGCGGACGTCCACCGTGTTGCGTGGGGCAGAGATACGGCGGCCATGCCGGAAAATAATTGGCGGGAAATGAAAATTATTGTCTCATAGGAATTGACAATGGACCGGCTTGCCCACATCGCGACCTTCGTCGCCGTCGCCGAGGCGGAGAGCTTCTCGGCTGCCGCCGACCGGCTCGACCTGTCGCGCGCCATGGCCAGCAAGCATGTCCAGGCGCTGGAGGATCGGCTCGGGGTCAAGCTGCTGGAGCGGACCACGCGGCGGGTCCGGCTGAGCGATGCCGGACGGCGCTATCTGGAGCGGGCGCGGCGACTGCTGCACGATTTCGACGTGGCCGACACCGAGGCGCGGGGCGAACGGCTGGCGCCGGCCGGCCTGCTGCGGATCAACGGGCCTGTCTCGTTCTCGCGGGGGCACCTCGCCGCGGCGATCGCCCCGTTCCTGACCCGGTTTCCGGAACTGTCCGTCGACCTGACCGTGAACGACCGCATCGTCGATCTGCTGGAGGAGGGGTACGACGTCGCCGTGCGGATCGGCCGGCTGACCGACTCAACCCTGGTGGCGCGCCGGCTGGCGCCGGTGCGGCTGCACCTCGCCGCCGCTCCCGGCTATCTCGACCTGCGTGGCCGACCGCAGCACCCCTCGGATCTGGTCGATCATGCCTGCCTCGCCTACGCCTATGCCTCGGAGGGCATGTCCTGGCGGCTCACCGACCGGGCGGGCCAGACGGTCGTCGTGCGGCCGCGAGGGCCGATGTCGGCGAACAACGGGGAGATCCTCACCGAGGCGGCGATCGCCGGGGCGGGGATCGTCCAGCAGCCGGACTTCGTGCTTGGCCGGCACTTCGCCGCCGGCACCCTGGTGCGCGTGCTGCCGGACTGGCAGGCGCCGGACCTCGCGGTGCATACCGTGCACCACCAGAGCCGGCACGTATCCGCCAAGATCCGGGTGTTCATCGACTACCTCGCCGAGATCTGGCGGGTGCCGCCCTGGCGCATCGACGACGGGGTGGACGGCCGGTAGACTGCGCGGAAAACGACCGGTACCAACAAAGGGGAGGCCCGCCATGTCCGTCACCGCCCTGTCCGCGTCCCGCGCCCGGGACTCCCTGTCCGAGGCCGAGTGGACGCTGCGCGTCGAACTCGCGTGCTGTTACCGGCTGGTCGAGCATTTCGGCATGGCCGATCTCGTCTACAACCACATCACCGCCCGACTGCCCTACGAGGTGGACGGTAAGGAGGTGTTCCTGATCAATGGGTTCGGCCGCCACTACACGGAGATCACTGCCTCCAACCTGATCCGAGTCGACATCGACGGGACCGCGCTGGATGCGGACGAGTATCCGGTCAACGGTCCGGGCTACGTCATCCACTCGGCGATCCACCACGCCCGCGAGGACGTCGCCTGCATCATCCACACCCACAGCCGGGCCGGGTGTGCCGTGGCGTCGACCGAGGCGGGCCTGATCCCGCTGGATCAACAGTCGCTGCAGTTCCACGAGCGGGTCGCCTATCACGAACTGGAAGGCATCGCGACGGATGTTAGCGAGCGCGAGCGACTGGTCGGCGACCTCGGCGAGAAGAACGTGATGATCCTGCGCAACCACGGTCTTCTGACCTGCGGCCGCTCGGTCGGCGAGGCGTTCCGCCGGATCTACTACTTGGAGCGTGCCTGCCGCCTGCAGATGGACGTGATGTCGATGGGTCTGAAGCCGGCGATGCCGTCCCAGGCGGTCGCCGAGCGGACCGCGCGGCAGTGGGACGAGGGTACGGCCAACAACGGCACGATCGACCCGATCGAATGGCCGGCCCTGGTCCGCATGATGGAGCGCAAGGATCCGAGCTTCGCAAGCTGAGGGCGTTCCGTGGCGGTCGCCGGAAGATCCGCCGACCACCACGGATCCGGTTCGTCAGCGCTTCCAGGTCGGTCGGGCCCGCACCGCGGCCTCCCAGCGCCTCACGTTGGCGAGGCCCTCGGGTATCGCGTACTCGAACATGTCGCTGACATGCAGTGCGGCCATGCCGGTGATGTCGGCGATCGAGAAGCGGTCGTTGCTCACGAAGGTTCGGCCGTCGGCGAGTTCCCGATCGAGCCACGTCCACTTCTCCGCCTGGAGCCTGACCTGGGTTTCGGCATAGGCCGGAACCTGCTCGATCTTGTCGGCGAAGAACGGGTGCGTGTGCTGGGTGGACTGGGCGATGGGGGCGAGGATCTGCTGTTCCATGCGCCGGTTCCACATCTCGATCCGGGCGGCCTCCAGCGGCGTGGCACCCATCAGTCGCGGCTCCGGATGGCGGTCCTCGAAGTAGCGGCAGATCGCCACGCTCTCCGTGACCAGCGTGCCGTCGTCGAGTTCCAGGACCGGCACCTCGCCCAGTGAATTCTTGGACAGGAAGGGCTCGCGCCGGGTCGCCCCCGCCATAAGGTCGACGTCCTCCAGAGGAACCTCGACGCCCTTCTCGGCGAGGAACACAGCGACGCGCAGGGCGTTCGGCGCCATCGGGTGCGAATAGATTTTCATGGTCGATCTCCAAAAGTGAACTGATGAGTTGACTATTCTGGGTTGGCTGATAAAGTCAACCGGAAAGTTCACTAATGCCAGGAACGGAATGACCACTCTCGATCAGACGTTCGCAGCTCTCGGCGACGCAACCCGTCGCGCAATCCTGTCCCGTCTCGCGGGGGGAGAAACCGCGCTTTCGGAGATCGCCGCACCGTTCGAGATGTCGCAGACCGCCGTCTCCAAACACGTGCGCGTTCTGTCCGACGCCGGACTCGTCCGTGTGACCAAGCGCGGCCGCACCCGGTACTGCCGCCTGGAGGCGGCCCCGATGAAACAGGCCGCCGAGTGGCTGGAAACCTACCAGAGCTTCTGGATGAACCAGTTCGACGCCCTGGCCCAACACCTTGAGGAGAATCCATGACACCGCCCCTGTTGAAGTCGCCCGCCGGCGCCGACCCCGTGATCGTCGAAGGCACGTTCCGCGCCTCGCCGGAACGGGTCTTCCGCGCCTGGACCCGCCCCGAGGAGGTCACCCGATGGTTCGGCAGCGCGCCGAACAGCCTTTCCAGTGCCGAGATCGACCTGCGCGTCGGCGGTGCCTGGCGGTTCAATTTTCCGGCTACGGAGACCCAGCGGGACTCGATCTACGGAACCTACACGGCCATCGAGCCGGGACAGGCGCTGGTCTTCAGCTGGGCGCACGAACGGACCTTTCCTGACGGCCGCGTCGAAACCTCCGCGACCTCCGAAGTCTCTGTCACGTTCGAGCCAACGGGCGAGGGAACCTTCGTGCGCCTCGTCCACGCCGCGATCCGCGCCGAGGACACGCGCAAGGGGGTCGGCCAGGGCTGGACCACCAGCTTCACCTCCATGGCCGAAATGCTGGACGCGGGGGTGGCGGCATGACCCGGCACCGGATCGTCACACGCTCGCAATGGCTGGCCGCGCGCCGGGAACTGCTTGCCGAGGAGAAGGCGCATACCCGCGCCGGGGATGCCCTCGCCGCCCGCCGCCGCGCCCTGCCTTGGGTCCGGCTCGAGCGGGAATACCTGTTCGACACGGTGCGCGGTCGCGAGACCCTGGCCGATCTGTTCGCCGGCCAGCGCCAGCTCGTCGTCTATCACTTGATGCTCGGCACGGACTGGGAGGCCGCCTGCGCGAGCTGCTCGTTCTGGGCGGACAGTTTCGATGGCATCGACAGGCATCTGGCTGCCCGCGACACCCGGTTCTGCTGCACCTCGAACGGTCCGCTCGACCGCCTGCTCTCCTACCGGGCGCGGATGGGCTGGTCGTTCGAGTGGGTCTCGTCGGTCGAGCAGGCGTTCAGCCTCGACTTCGGGGTCACCTTCCCGGACGGCCGTCCCGGTCCCGTCGGCGGCTACAACTACTCGGACCGGATCTTCGGTCCGGAGATGCCGGGGATCAGCACCTTTGTCAGGCTCGAGGATGGGGGCGTGGCCCACACCTACTCGACCTTCGGCCGGGGCATCGAGCCAGTCAACGCCGCCTACGCCCTGCTCGACATGACCGCCCACGGCCGGAACGAGCAGGATCTGCCCTATCCCATGGCCTGGGTGCGTCGGCATGACGAATACGCGCGGGGCTCAGGCGCGGCCGGCGTCTGAGGAGAGGAGCGAGGCGCTGATGCCGAGTTTGGCCAGCGCCTTGTCCCATTTGTCGTCGAGCGACGGGCCGAACAGAAGGTCGGGGTCGCAGTCCACTGACAGCCAGGCGTTCTCCTGGATTTCGCCGTCGAGCTGGCCCGGCCCCCAGCCGGCGTAGCCCAGGGCCAGGATCGCCTGGTCCGGGCCGGCGCCGGTCGCGATGTCGCGCAGGATGTCGACCGTCGCGGTCAGCGCCAGTCCCTCGCCAAGCGGCATGCTGTCGTCGCTGAGGTAGTCGGCACTGTGCAGGACGAAGCCGCGCCCGGTCTCCACCGGGCCGCCGAACTGCACCGCCGGAAAGCGGCTGGAGTCGATCGGCTCGTCCTCGAGCTGCAGCTCCTCCAGCAGGTCGGAGAACCGGATCGAGCCGACAAGCCGGTTGACCACGAGGCCCATCGCCCCCTGGTCGTTGTGCACGCACATGTAGATGACGCTGCGGGTGAAGCGCGGGTCGCGCATCGCCGGCATGGCGATCAGCAGCTGACCTGTCAGGTAGCCGTCGTCCTCTTCCGGCGGATCCGTCTCGCGGAAGCTCGGGTTCGGGTTCATCTGGCTCCTCCACCCCAAGCGCGACGATCGGTCCCGCGGTTGTGACGTTCCCCTTCGCTCATCCCTACTATATTGGGCTCGCGTCCCGACTTCAAAGTGAGGCCACCGGTTCCCCGATGAGACTGCGTGTCAGCCTGCTGCTTCCCGCCATCGCCCTATGGACCGGGCTTCTGGTCGCTCAGGCCGGCGCCCGGCCGGCTTCCGACTGGGTCAGCACCGAGTTCGCCGACCTGCGCCTGATCTCGGCGGTCGCCGGGACCGAGGGGCGCGCCGAGGTGCCGCTTGGCCTGGAGTTCCGGCTGGCCGAGGGGTGGAAGGTATACTGGCGCTCTGCCGGCGATGCCGGGTATCCGCCGCAGGTGAGCTGGGATGGGTCGCGCAATCTCGCGGCGACCGAGACCCGCTATCCGGTGCCGCACCGGTTCTCGCTCTTCGGACTGGAGACCTTCGGCTACAAGGATCAGGTCGTCTATCCGATCCGCGCCGACCTGGTCGAGCCGGGAGCGCCCTTGCGCCTGACGGCGGCGGTCGACGCGCTGGCCTGCAGCGAGATCTGCGTGCCCCTGGAGGCGGTGCTGACGCTCGACCTGCCGGCGAGTGCGCCTTCACCGACCGCCTTCACCCAGTTGCTTGACCGCTGGGAAGCGCAGGTTCCTCGGGATCTGCCGGGCATCGGGCTCGAGGTGACGAGCGCCAGGGCGACCGGCGATCCGCAGAGTCCGACGCTGGTCCTCACGCTGGCCTCGGACGTGCCGCTGTCCGCTCCGGACGTGTTCGCCGAAGGCCCGGAGGGTCTGTCCTTCGGCAAGCCGGACGTGACCCTCTCGGGCGACGCAACGGCGGCTACGGTCCGGGTCCCGGTCGGAACGCGCGGCGAGGCGCGGCTGGCCGGGGCGGCCCTGCGGCTGACCCTGGCCGATGGCGAGCGCTTCGCGGAGCGCCCGGCCGTGGTTGCCGCCGGTCCGGACCCGCGTCCGGCATCGGCGTCCGGTCTGGGGACCATCCTCGGGTTGGCCCTGCTCGGCGGCCTGATCCTCAACCTGATGCCCTGCGTTCTGCCGGTTCTGTCGCTCAAGCTTGTGTCGGTGCTCGACTATGGCGGCGCCGAGCGGGGGGCGATCCGTCGCGGGTTCCTTGCCTCCGCGGCGGGCATCGTCGTGTCCTTCCTGGCCCTTGCGGCGGCGCTGGCCGGGCTCAAGTCCGCCGGTGTCGCGGTCGGCTGGGGCATCCAGTTCCAGCAGCCGCTGTTCCTCGCCGCCATGGCCGCCATTGTCCTGCTCTTCGCCGCCAATCTCTGGGGCTGGTTCGAGGTGGCTATGCCCCGCGTGATCGCCGATCTCGGCGGTCGACTGCCGGCGGAGGGCGGACAGGGAGGTAAGGGCCTGGCCGGCCATTTCCTCACCGGGGCCTTCGCAGCCCTGCTGGCCACACCCTGTTCCGCGCCGTTCCTCGGCACGGCGGTCGGCTTCGCCCTGTCGCGCGGCTGGGCTGATATTCTGGCAGTGTTCGCGGTGATGGGCGTGGGTCTCGCGCTACCCTACCTCGTGATCGCGGCGGTCCCGTCCCTGGCGCGCGCGTTGCCGCGTCCGGGACGCTGGATGGTCGCCTTCCGGCGGATCCTGGCACTGGCCCTGCTGGCCACGGGGATCTGGCTGCTCACCGTGCTGGCCGCGCAGATCGGCGACGTCGGCGCCCTGGCGTTGGCGGCGGTGTTCGTCGCCGCCGCGCTCGTTCTGGCCGTGCTGCACCGCCGGCGGCGGTCGGGGGCGGCCCTGACGGGTGCCCTGGTGCTGACGGCGTCGCTGGCGATCGCCGGGCTCGTTCCGTCGGGCCTCGAGCCGTTGAGCGGAGGAGGGGCCGAGGCCCCGGTCGGCCGTGCCGTGACCTGGGTTCCCTTCGATCGCGCGGCGCTCGACCGGCGGGTGGCGGCGGGCGAGGTGGTACTAGTGGATGTCACAGCCGACTGGTGCATCACCTGCAAGGTCAACAAACGCCTGGTGCTCGACGCCGATCCGGTGGCCGGCGTGCTCGCCGGCGGATCGGTGACGGCGATGCGGGCCGACTGGACCAGTCCGGACCCGGCCATCTCCGAGTACCTGGCCGGCTTCGGGCGCTACGGCATACCGTTCAACGCGGTCTATGGCCCGGCGGCGCCGGACGGCATCGCGCTTCCGGAACTGCTGTCGGCGGAAGCGGTGATGCAGGCCGTCGGCCGCGCGGGCGCGGGCGCTGAAACCGCGCGCTTGGACTCCCGCTAGAACCGCTTTATCTAAAGGGCCTTCGAGATCACAAGGGGCAGGGCGCGACCGGCCCCGATTCCTACAGGGAGAGACGGCGATGAGCATTCAGGTAGGCGAGAAGCTTCCCGACATCGGGCTGCAGCATAAGACGGCGGACGGCATCGACACGCTGGACAACGCGGCACTGTTCGGCGGCAAGACCGTCGTCCTGTTCGCCGTACCGGGCGCCTTCACCCCGACCTGCTCGGCCAAGCACGTGCCGAGCTTCGTGCAGAACGCCGATGCGCTGAAGGCCAAGGGCATCGACACGATCGCCTGCGTGGCGGTCAACGATCCGTTCGTTATGGAGGCCTGGGGCAAGGACCAGGGCGCCGGCGACAAGGTGATGATGCTGGCCGACGGGTCGGCCAAGTTCGCCCAGGCGATCGGCCTGGAACTCGACCTGGTGGAACGTGGCCTCGGCATGCGTTCCCAGCGCTACGCCATGGTGGTCAAGGACGGCACGGTGACGAAGCTCTTCGTCGAGGAGGGGGGCGCCTACGAGGTGTCCAGCGCCGAGCACGTGCTGGCCAATCTCTGACTCTCGGCGACGGATCGCTGGATGTGGGGCGGCTCTCGGGCCGCCCTTTGTCTGTCCGGGCGTGGTCGCCTCGCGGTTGCGGGCGGGTGCGTGAACAGACCCGGTGTGTCCGTCCCGCCGTTCGGTTCACGCCTCAGACGATCCCCTTCTCGCGGTACGGCCGCCCGGCCGGGATCCGGTCCCAGGCGAAGCATCGGAGGTCCAGGCTCCCGAAGCGGCCGTCGAGGATCAGTTCGCTCACCGCCCGACCGGTCGCGGGCGCGTGCATGATGCCGTGGCCCGAGAAACCGGTGGCGATCACAACATTGGCGAGGCCGTCCGACCATGGGCCGATGATCGGGGAGTAGTCGAGAATGCTGCGGGCGTAATGGCCGCGCCAGGACCGGACCAGTTTCAGCCGCTCCATCTTCGGTACCCGGCGGGCAAGCGCCGGCCAGACCACGGCCTCGAACCGGTCGGGGTCGAGCTCGAAGTTCCAGCCCGCCGGCTCCGACCAGTCGGGGATGCCGCCGACATAGCCGTCGCCTTCCGGCCGGATCGCCAGGTCGCTCTCGCTCTTCAGGAAGGGAAGCGGCTCGATCTCCCCCTCCGCCTTGAAGACGTAGCTCTCCCGAGACATCGGCTCGACCGGCAGGTCCAGGCCGATCATCGCCGCGACGTCTCGCGACCACGCTCCGCAGGCGAGCACGAAGGTATCGGCCTCGACGGTGCCACCATCGGCGAGACTGACCCGCTCTGCCCTGACGCCGTTGCCCTCCCACCCGGCGATCCCGGCCGCGCGGTACTCGACGCCGAGTGCCCTTGCCTTGGCCCGGAATCCCATCAGCGCGGAGTAGGGGTCGATCCAGGCGTCGTTCGGCGAGTAGACGGCGAGATCGACGTCGTCGACCGCGACGGAGGGAAACAGCGCCTGGACACCGGCCGCGTCGAGCAGCTCGGCCTCGACGCCGTGGGCGACCTGGACGCGGTGGTTCGCCTCCATCTGCCGTGCGCCGCCGTTGTCCGACAGGAACAGATATCCCTGGCGGCGGAACGCGATGTCGGTCGGCGATCCGTCAACCGCCATGCGCTCGGCGAAACCGGCGTAGAACTCGCGGCCGTAGCGCGCCATGGCGATGTTCTCAGGCAGGCTGAACAGCAGGCGGATGCCGCCATTGGCCCGCGGCGTCGCGGCGAACTCGTAGGTCGGGTCACGCTCGATCACGACCACGCGGCCGCCCCGTCCGCTCGCCGCCAGGTGATAGGCGATGCTGGAACCGATGATCCCGCCGCCGAGGATGGCGATGTCGGCGCGCATCGCTACTCGCCCTTTTCCAGCACCGTGCGCATGGTCCCGGTGCCGGCGCCGATGACGCAGTCGATGGCGATGGTCAGGTCGTTCGAGGCCACGGCGGCCAGGGCGGCCTCGGGAATGGCCTGGACGACGGCCCCCTCGCTCAGCACCACGGCGCCGCCAATACGGATCTCGATCCGATCGGGATCGACCATCTCGGTCGAGGACCCGACCGCCGCCAGCACCTGACCGACGGAGGACTTGCCGGGGTCGCCCAGCGCCTCGCGCGCCACCATGCGGCGCACCAGAAGCGAGCGGGTGACGGCACGGGCGATCCGCCGGGCCGAGGCGTTGCCTGATGCGCCGCTGACCTCGACCCGCAGGATCTTGCCGTCGACCCGCGCGTCGGCCAGCATCCGCTCGCTCATCTCCAGGGTGAGGTCGCGCATGGCGGCCGCGAGGACCCGACGGTCGGCCTTCGTGAGCGGTGGGTTGCCGGCCGCGCCGGTGGCGAAGGCGAGCATCGTGTCGTTGGTCGACGTCGTCTCGTCGACCGAGATCTGGTTGTAGCTGCGGGCGACGGCGTCGCCGAGAAGCTCCTGGAGGTCCTCGCCGGACACCGCCGCGTCGGTCAGCACGATGTTGATCGTGGTCGCCATGTTCGGCGCGATCATCAGCGTGCCCTTGGCCAGCCCGTGCAGGATCGCCGGCCGGCCGCCGAGTTCCAGGGAGCGGGTCGCCGCCTTCGGCGTGCGGTCGGTGGTCATGATGGCGTGCGCCGCCTCGCGGAAGCCGCCAGGGGCGAGCCTGCCGGCCATGTCGTCGATGTTGGCGAGGATCGTTTCCGCCGGAAGCGGCCGGCCGATCCGTCCGGTCGAGCAGATCAGCACGTTCTCCGGAGCGCAGCCGAGCAGGCGGGCGGCCCGTTCCGCCGACGCCCGGACCAGCTCGTGCCCCTGCGGTCCGGTGTAGCAGTTGGCGTTGCCGGCGTTGAAAACCAGGGCCCGCGGCGCGTCGCCCGCGGCGATCCGCTGCTTGCTCCAGCGGACCGGGGCGGCGGGGCAGCTCGACCGGGTGAAGACGCCTGCCGCCACCGTTCCCGGGTCGAAGGCCATCAGCAGCATGTCCGGCCGGCCGGGATATCCGGTGCCGGACGCGGCGACGGCGCTGCGCACACCGTCGATCGCCGCCAGCTCCGGCAGCGCGAAATCGGTCATGGGGCGTTCCTTTCCTCCGGTCTCACGGTGGCGCTCACGGTCGCATTCGCGGCGGCACTCACGGCGGCGCCGGATCCGCCATGAGAGGCCGGCCCTCGGTGCGCCTGGAACGAGAGTAAGAGCTTCCGCCGGCGATGGAAACGCGGGTTCGGAGCGTCGGGGAGGCGATTGCGCATTGCCTTCGCGGTGGCGGGCCGGCAAATGTGGGGCTCCCCGCAACCCGTCTTCGGAGCCGTCATGAGCACCGCCGCCAGCCGCGACAACGAACCCGCCATCGACCAGGAGGAGATCGTCGACGGCATTCTCGAGTGGGTCGAGATCGAGACGCCGACCTACGAGGCGGCGCGGCTCAACGTCCTGGCCGACCGGATCCAGTCCCAGTGGGAGGAGACGGGCTGCGGCGTGGAGCGGGTCGCCGGCACCGACGGGTTCGGCGACCATCTGGTCGTGCGCACGCCGGACTGGACCGAGGACGCTCCGAGCATTCTGGTCCTGAGCCACATGGACACCGTCCATCCGGCCGGCACCAAGGACGAAGCCAACACCATCCGCCGCGAGGGCGACAGCCTTTACGGCCCGGGCATCTACGACATGAAGGCCGGCGCCTTCCTGCCGTACTACGCCTATCGTCACCTGCGTCGCCTGGGTGCCGCCACCGGATTGCCGGTGACCTTCCTGTTCGTCTCGGAGGAGGAGGTCGGCAGCCCGACCAGCCGGGCGGTGATCGAGGCCGAGGCGAAGAAGGCGAAATACGTGCTGGTCACCGAGCCGGCCCGCGACGGCGGCAAGCTGGTCACCGCCCGCAAGGGTGTGGGCCGCTTCGAGATGACCATCACCGGGCGCCCGGCCCATTCCGGCGCCAAGCACGAGGACGGCCGTAGCGCTGTGAAGGAACTCGCCCACCACATCCTGGAGATCGAGGGCTTCACCGACTATGAGCGTGGCGTGACCACGAATGTCGGCCTGGTCAGCGCCGGTACCGGCGTGAACGTGGTGCCTCGCGTGGCGACGGCCGAGATCGACCTGCGGGTGGTGACCGCCGCCGACGGCGAGGAATTCACCGCGAAGATCCTCGACCGCAAGCCCCGCGATCCGGATGTCAGCATCGAGATCACCGGCGGCATGAACCGGCCTCCCTACGAGCGGACCAACGACAACTGGTCGCTGTTCGAGGCGGCAAAGGCGCTGGTCGCCGATACCGGCCTGGACCTGGAGAGCACGGCGCTCACCGGCGGCGGCTCCGACGGCAACTTCACCTCCGCGCTGGGCGTGCCGACCCTCGACGGTCTCGGCGCCGACGGCGAGGGCGCGCATACCCTGCACGAACAGGTCTACATCTCCTCGCTCGTGCCTCGGGCGAAGATGTGGGTCCGGCTGCTGGAAGGGTTGACATGACGGTCGAGTTTTCCGAACGCGGCGATGCCCACGCGATCGAGGAAGGCAGCGCGCTCGCCCCGAAATTCGGGGCGGACGGGCTGATCCCCGCCGTTGCCGCCGATGCGGCGACCGGCACGGTGCTGATGATGGCCTGGATGGATCGGGCAGCACTGGCCGCCACGATCGAAACCGGCGAAGCGCACTACTACTCGCGCTCCCGCAAGGCCATGTGGCGCAAGGGCGAGAGCAGCGGCCACGTCCAGCGGGTGAAGGAGGTCCGCCTCGACTGCGACCAGGACACCGTCCTGCTGCTGGTCGAGCAGGTCGGCCCCGGCGCCTGTCACGTCGGCTACGAGAGCTGCTTCTTCCGCAGGGTCGTGCCGGCCGGCGACGGCGTCGCCCTGGAGGTCGTGGGGGCGAAGACCTACGACCCGCACGCGGTCTACGGTGACAAGTAGTGTCCGCGCGGGTCGAGCTGGTGCTGCCGGCGGTGGCGCGGCCCGAGGCGTCGACGCCCACCCCGCTCGGCCGGCTGACCGTGCCGGGGCGGGCGATCGCGGAGAAGCGGGTCCTCGTCGATCCGGCGGAGATCGTCCGGCTGCGCGACGCCGCGCGGGCGGTGGCGGCGCGGGCCCACGCGCCGTATTCGCGCTTCCGGGTCGGCGCGGCGCTGATCATGGCCGACGATCCCGAGCGGCGCATCGTCACCGGTGCCAATGTTGAGAACGCCAGCTACGGCGGCACGATCTGCGCCGAGCGCACGGCCCTCGGCCAGGCGGCCTCCCTCGGCTTCCGCAGGCTTGAGTTGCTGGTGGTGAGCTGCGTGGCGACGCTGGATGCCCCGGTCGCCGATCGCTCGCCCTGCGGCATCTGCCGCCAGACGATCCATGAGTTCGGCTCGCGCGATCCCGAGACCCTGGTGATCGTCGACGGCGGTGGTGAGGGTGGAGGCGGCGCGCTGGGCGACGTCTTCGACCTGGAGCGGCTTCTGCCCTACGGCTTCAGGCTGCGCGACTAGAGCGAGTCACGATCAGACGTAAACATCCGATCGTGTGGATTTGCTTTATATTCAGTGGCTTGAAGAGCGCCGCCGTCTGCCATGCCGCGGGAGCGGGCGGTCGACCCGCCCCTACACCAGCTGCTGGCGGACGATCCCGGAGGCCTTGGAGAAATCCATGCGGCCCGGATAGCGCTGCTTCAGCGTGGACATGATCTTGCCCATGTCCTTCAGGTCGGCCGCGCCGATTTCCCTGATCGTGCTGTCGATCGTGGACTCGAGCTCCTTGCCCTCGAGCTGGCTCGGCATGAAGCGGCGGATGATGTCGATCTCCTCCTGCTCCTGGGTGGCGAGCTCGCAGCGCCCGCCCTCCTCGTAGAGCCGGATCGATTCCTGGCGCTGCTTCACCATGGTCGATAGCATGGCGAGGATCTCGTCGTCGTCGATGCCGTCGAGGTTGCCCTTCTCACGCGCCGCGATGTCGCGGTCCTTCAGGGCCGCGGTGATCAGGCGCACGGTGGCCACGGCCCGCTGATCCTTGGCGAGCATGGCGTCTTTCAATGCGGTCTTCAGCTGTTCGCGCAACATTCAGTTTCTCCCCAGAAACCGAGTAAGTCCGGTACTTTGGCCCTGATTTCGGCGGGGGCCATGCCGGCCGTCGTCGCCCTGTTCATCGTCACCCGCGAGCGCCGGGTCCCGCCGGCCGATCGGGTGAAGAAGGCCGGACCATAACCGATCCCCAATTATGTTGCAATGCCGCGACGATTTTCTAAATTGTTGAAGTTAAAGGGTTTTAGTGAATCCTTCATGCTTGACGCCGGGGCGTTCCTCGCGTATCAACCGGCCAATTTGCCGCCCGCACGCCCCCCGATCACACGCCGACAGGAGCCCGCTCCAGCGGCGCGAAAGGTGGCGCGCGATCCCCGGCGCAGCCCGATCCGGAGACACCGCATGACCGACCCCGCCGCCATCCCACAAGACGCAACGGCGGTTCTGGTCCTGGCGGATGGAACGGCGATCTTCGGTCGCGGCTTCGGCGCCGCGGTCACCAAGGTCGGCGAGGTGGTGTTCAACACCTCGATGACCGGCTACCAGGAGATCCTGACCGACCCGTCCTACGCCGGCCAGATCATCACCTTCACGTTCCCTCATGTGGGCAACGTCGGCGCCAATCTCAATGACCACGAGACCGGTTCGCCGGTGGCGCTGGGATGCGTGCTGCGCGCCGACATCACCGACCCGTCGAACTACCGTGCCGAACGCGGGCTGGACGACTGGCTGAAGGCGTACGACCTGCCGGGCATCGCCGGCATCGACACCCGCCGCCTGACCCGCCGCATCCGCGACGCCGGCGCCCCGCACGGCGCGCTCTGCGTCTCGCCGGACGGCACGTTCGATCTGGCCGCCCTGAGGAAGCTGGCGGCCGAGTGGCCGGGGTTGGAGGGCATGGACCTCGCCAAACAGGTGTCGTGCACCCAGACCTATAGCTGGGACACCACCCTCTGGGGCTTCGCCGATGACGGCCGCAGCGACGGCTACGGCACCATGACCGAGCCCAAGAAGCACGTGGTCGCCGTCGATTTCGGGGCGAAGCGCAACATTCTGCGCAACCTCGCGGCCCAGGGCTGCAAGGTGACGGTGGTGCCGGCCAGTGCGACGGCGGACGAGGTCCTCGGCCACGGCCCGGACGGCATCTTCCTCGCCAACGGCCCGGGCGACCCGGCGGCCACCGGCGTCTACGCGGTGCCGGAGCTGAAGAAGCTGATCGACAGCGGCAAGCCGATCTTCGGCATCTGCCTCGGCCACCAGATGCTGGCGCTCGCGCTCGGTGCCGAGACCGAGAAGATGCACATGGGCCACCGGGGTGCGAACCACCCGGTCAAGGACCTGGAGACTGGCAAGGTCGAGATCACCAGCCAGAACCATGGTTTCGTGGTGAGGGAAGCCAGCCTGCCCGACGGCGTGACCGTCACCCACCGCTCGCTGTTCGACGGCACGGTGGAAGGCATCAAGGTCGACGGCAAACCGATCTTCAGCGTGCAGTACCATCCGGAAGCCTCGCCGGGCCCGATGGACAGCCATTACCTCTTCGCCCGGTTCCGGGAGCTCCTCGACTAATGCCCAAACGTACAGACATCTCCTCCATCCTGATCATCGGCGCCGGGCCGATCGTCATCGGTCAGGCCTGTGAGTTCGACTACTCGGGCACCCAGGCGTGCAAGGCGCTCAGGGACGAGGGCTACCGGGTTATCCTGGTGAACTCGAACCCGGCCACGATCATGACCGATCCGGGCACGGCCGATGCCACCTATATCGAGCCGATCACCCCGGAGATGGTCGCCAAGGTCATCGAGCGCGAGCGTCCCGACGCCCTGCTGCCGACCATGGGTGGGCAGACCGCGCTGAACACCGCCCGGTCGCTCTCGCATGACGGCACGCTGGGGAAGTTCAACGTTGAACTGATCGGCGCCGACCTGAAGGCGATCGAGAAGGCCGAGGACCGCCAGCAGTTCCGCGAGGCGATGACCGAGATCGGCCTGGACACCCCGCGCTCGCGCCTCATCAACGACTTCGCCGACGCCGCCGAGGCGCTCGACCATGTGGGGCTGCCGGCGATCATCCGCCCGTCCTACACGCTCGGCGGCCAGGGCGGCGGCATCGCCTACAACCGCGAGGAATTCGAGCAGATCGTCCGCAACGGCATCCGCCTCTCGCCCTCCAACGAGGTGCTGATCGAGGAGAGCGTGCTGGGCTGGAAGGAGTTCGAGATGGAGGTGGTCCGCGACAAGGCGGACAACTGCATCATCGTCTGCTCCATCGAGAACGTCGACCCGATGGGCGTGCATACCGGTGACAGCATCACCGTCGCGCCGGCGCTGACCCTGACGGACAAGGAATACCAGCGTATGCGCAACGCCTCGATCGCGGTGCTGCGCGAGATCGGGGTGGAGACCGGCGGCTCCAACGTGCAGTTCGCCATCGACCCGGCCACCGGCCGGCAGATCGTCATCGAGATGAACCCTCGGGTGTCGCGATCCTCGGCCCTGGCGTCGAAGGCCACCGGCTTCCCGATCGCCAAGATCGCCGCCAAGCTGGCGGTCGGCTACACGCTGGACGAGCTGGACAACGACATCACCGGTAACACGCCGGCGAGCTTCGAGCCGACCATCGATTACGTGGTCACCAAGATCCCGCGCTTCACCTTCGAGAAGTTCCCGGGGGCGGACGCTCGGCTGACCACCTCGATGAAGTCGGTGGGCGAGGTGATGGCCATCGGCCGGACCTTCCACGAGAGCCTGCAGAAGGCCCTGCGCGGTCTGGAGACGGGGCTGTGCGGTCTCGACCCGATCGAGCTCGCCGGCACCGAGGACGGTGGCGTCGACATCCAGGCGATCACCGCCGAGCTGAGCACGCCGACCGCCGACCGCCTGCTGAAGGTGGCCCAGGCGCTGCGCGTCGGCCTCTCGGTCGCCGAGGTGCACCGGGCCTGTCACATCGATCCGTGGTTCCTGGAGCGCATGGCCGAGATCGTCGCCGCCGAGCAGGCGCTTGAGGCCGACGGCCTGCCGCAGGACGCGGCCGGGTGGCTGCGGGTCAAGGCGATGGGCTTCTCCGACGCCCGGCTCGGGCAGATCACCGACCACGAGGAGGCGGTGGTCGCCGCGCGGCGCCGGGGCCTCGGCGTGCGCCCGGTGTTCAAGCGGATCGACACCTGCGCCGCTGAGATCCCGTCGCAGACGCCCTACATGTACTCGACCTACGAGACCGGGGTCGGCGGCGATCCGGCGGAGAACGAGGCCGAACCGACCGACGCCCGCAAGATCGTCATCCTCGGCGGTGGGCCGAACCGGATCGGCCAGGGCATCGAGTTCGACTACTGTTGCGTCCACGCCGCCTACGCCCTGTCGGAGGCAGGGTTCGAGACCATCATGGTCAACTGCAACCCGGAGACCGTGTCGACCGACTACGACACCTCGGACCGGCTGTACTTCGAGCCGCTGACCGCCGAGGACGTGATCGAGCTGGTCAACTGCGAGCAGTCCAACGGCCAGGTCATGGGCTGCATCGTCCAGTTCGGCGGCCAGACCCCGCTGAAGCTGGCGGCGGCCCTGGAGAAGGCGCAGATCCCGATCCTCGGCACCTCGCCCGACGCGATCGACCTGGCGGAGGACCGCGAGCGGTTCCAGAAGCTGCTGCAGCGCCTGGACCTCAGGCAGCCGGCCAACGGCACCGCGACCTCGACCGAGCAGGCCGAGAAGATCGCCGAGACTATCGGCTATCCGGTGGTCATCCGGCCGTCCTACGTCCTCGGCGGCCGGGCCATGGAGATCGTGCACGAGCCCGAGGGCCTGCGCCGCTACATGCGCAACGCCGTGGTCGTGTCCGGCAACAACCCGGTGCTGATCGACAGCTTCCTGCGCAACGCCACCGAGATCGACGTGGATGCCGTTGCCGACGGCGAGAACGTGTTCATCGCCGGCGTGATGGAGCATATCGAGGAGGCCGGCATCCATTCCGGCGACAGCGCCTGCTCCCTGCCGCCGGTGTCGCTGGACAAGTCCGTGATCGACGAGGTGAAGCGCCAGGCGGTGATGCTGGCCAAGGGCCTGAACGTGGTCGGCCTCATGAACGTCCAGTTCGCCGTGCGCGGCGGCGAGGTGTTCATCCTCGAGGTCAACCCGCGCGCCTCGCGCACGGTGCCCTTCGTCGCCAAGGCGACGGGCGTGCCGATCGCCAAGATCGCCAGCCGGGTCATGGCCGGCGAGAAGCTGACCGCCTTCACCCTGCCGGAGAAGGATCCGGAACACGTCGCGGTCAAGGAGGCGGTGTTCCCGTTCGCCCGCTTCCCCGGCACCGACATCATCCTCGGCCCGGAGATGAAGTCGACCGGCGAGGTCATGGGCATCGACCGCGGCTTCGGGCGGGCCTTCGCCAAGTCGCAACTCGCCTCCAACATCACCCTGCCGGCGGGCGGCACGGTGTTCGTCTCGGTCAAGGATTCCGACAAGGCGACGATCGTGGAGATCGCCCGCGGGCTGCACGATCTGGGCTTCAGCATCATGGCGACAGTCGGCACCGCCGACGCCCTGAAAGAGGCGGGAATTGACAGCCACCGGGTCAAGAAAGTGCTCGAAGGGCGGCCGCATATCGTCGACAACATGCTCTCGGGGCATGTCGACCTGGTGATAAATACCACCGAGGGTGCGCAGGCGATCCGGGACAGTTTCAGCTTGCGTCACACCGCCCTTACGCACAACATCCCCTATTACACGACCGTGGAGGGGGCACGCGCGGCGGTCCGGGCGATCGCGGCAATGCGCGACGGACACCTTGAAGTCACCCCTCTGCAGACTTACCTCACCGGATCGTTCTGAACGGTTTCGCGGGGGGCGGTCCGGAGACGGGTCGTGTTTCCGATCCAGGCTGACCCGCAGTAGGCGTCCGGAACGGATGATGGGAGACGTTTGAGCAGGCGAAGAGCCGATGGAAAAGGTGCCTATGACCGCAGAGGGGCATGCCCGTCTGACGGAAGAGCTGAAGAACTTGAAGTCCGTGGAGCGACCCGCGGTGATCAAAGCGATCGCCGAGGCCCGCGAACACGGCGATCTGTCCGAAAACGCCGAGTATCATGCCGCGCGCGAACGTCAGAGTTTCATCGAAGGCCGCGTGGCCGAGCTGGAGGACGTGATCAGCCGGTGCGAGGTCATCGACCCGAAGAAACTCAAGGGCGAGACCGTGACCTTCGGCGTGACCGTCGAGGTCGCCGACGAGGAGACCGACGAGGAGACGGCGTATACCATCGTTGGTCCCTACGAGGCGGATATCTCGCGCGGGTTCATCTCGACCTCTTCGCCGATCGCGCGGGCGCTGATCGGCAAGCGTGTCGGCGATTCCGTTGAGGTCACAACGCCCAAAGGCTCGAAGAGCTTCGAGATCCTGTCGATCGCAATCCAGTAGTTGGGCCAGGAGTAGGGCCTCCCACCCTCCCGTACGTCGTCCTGTCGGCGCTGCGCGCCGCCAGGAAGGCGGGACCGGGAGTGCGGTATCGGGAGGCGGAGGAGCCGCGGGCGGCTTCAGGCCTCCTCGACGTCGTCCTCGTCGTCTTCCGGCGTCTCGTCGATCGGCACGCCGGGCAGGCGCTTCCTGGTGCGGATGACCAGCGCGGTCTTCACGTTGGAGACCAGCGGTGCGGGTGTGAGCTTGGAGGTCAGGAACCGCTGGAAGGCGTCCCAGTCCTTGGCGACGATCTTGAGCAGGAAGTCGGCCTCGCCCATGAGCATGTGGCACTCGCGGACCTCGGGCCACTGGTTGACCATCTCCTCGAAGCGGGCGAGGTCGGCCTCGGCCTGGCTGGTTAGGCCGACATGGGCATAGATCGTGACGGTGAAACCGAGGTGTTCAGGCGCCACCTCGGCATGGTATCCCCGGATGAACCCGGCTTCCTCGAGCGCCCGCACCCGACGCAGGCACGGGGGCGCGGAGATGCCGGCGCGGTTGGCGAGTTCGACATTGGTCATCCGGCCGTTGTCCTGCAGGTCGCGCAGAATTCGGCGGTCGATGCGATCAAGTTTCACACGTCGCATGTGGGCTCCGGGGAACGACAAGAATCTGGGAAGGCGAGATCCGAAAAGTCGGCGTCGCTATATCCGATTCCGGTAGGGTAAGCAAGATCATTGCGCAATTGTGACATTTTCTTTCAATATGTAACGGCATGACCGAGTCTACCGACACACAGACACTGTGCTGGGTCCTGACCGACGGCACGGTCGGCATGCGTATCCAGTGTCTCGGCCTCGCCGAGGCCGCGGGGCTGACCCCGGTGATTAAGCGCATCCATCCGAGTCTGCTGCTGCGGGCCTGTCCGGCGGCGGGAGTGCTGCCCGGCGTCCCGGCGACGGCCGGCGGCGACCCGATCGCGCCGCCCTGGCCCGATGTGGTGATCTCCTGTGGCCGGCGGACGGCGGGAGCGGCGCTGGCGGTGCGCCGGCTTGCCGGCGGCGCGCCGTTCCTGGCTCACATTCAGGATCCGCGCATCGACCCCGGACGATTCGACATGCTGATCGTGCCGGAGCACGATCCGGCGCGCGGCGACAACGTCGTCACGACGCTCGGCGCCCTGAACCCGCAGGACCCGGAGACGCTGCGGCAGGCGGCCGGCGCCTGGCAGGTCGAGGTCGCTGACCTGCCGAGGCCATTGGTCGCGGTGAATGTCGGTGGATCGAACAAGCGGTACGACTTCTCGCCCGACGCGGTCGCACGCTTTGTCGCCGACCTCAGGACCCTGGCAGAGACCACCGGCGGAGCGCTGCTGGTCGCCACCTCGCGCCGCACCGACGCCGCCACCCGGGAGGCGCTGACGCAGGGGCTGCGGGATGTTCCGGGGATCGTGTGGACCGGCGAGGGTGAGAATCCCTATCTGGCGTTTCTGCACCTCGCCGATGCCCTGGTGGTCACGTCGGACTCCGTCAACATGGCCTCGGAGGCCTGCGCCACCGGCAAGCCGGTGCACATCGCGACCGTAGAACCCGAAAGCGGCCGGATCGCCGATTTCCATACCCGGTTGCGGGCGGCGGGCTGCGCCCGGCCATTCGCCGGCCACCTCGAGACCTGGCACTACGAACCGCTGCGGGAGACGTCCAGGGTCGGCGCGATGCTGGCCGAGAAACTCGAGATGCGTCGCGTCGATCGGAGCGGGCGATCGCCGTCATAGGCCGGTGCGCATTGCCGTGCGCCGGTGGTTCGGCTATCCAGGACCCAACCAGCAGCGACGATCCAACAGCGATGGCGCGGACCCGATGGCGCTCAAGATCGACACGTTCTCCAACCAGGTCGGCGGCTTCAGCTTCTTCAAGGCGGTCGGCCACCCGCTGACGGCGGAGAAGATCGCCGTCCTGCTGGCCGACCTTGGTGCCGAGGAGTCGGTGGCGCTCTACGATCCGCTCGGGCACCTGGAAACCTTCGCCGAATTGCACGACGTCTCCGGTCTCGCCGTCGCCGGGGTCTACGTCCAGGCGGTGGAGCGCGTCGGCACCACGGTGCTGGGGCACGCGGCCCGGCCGGTGACCGAGATCGGCGAGAGCGGTGCATCGGTCGTGGTGATCCCGGCCTTCGATACCGCCCGCCTGACGGCACATATCCGGCATCTGCTGCCGCAGGGCATGCGGGTCGTCACGCTCGACGACGCCCGTCTGCCCGACGCGATGCTGTCGAACCCGCGGCGGTATCTCGATCCCCTGAATTTCGCGACCAACCACGGGTTCCTGCGCGATCAGGGCGGGCGACACACCCGGCTGGTGACCGCGAACTACTGGAGCGGCTATGGCGCCGAGGGCATCCGCCTGTGGCTGCGGCTGTTCGACGCCCATGGCGGCGTGCTGCGGACGTGGGAACAGGATCTTCCCGACGGCCCGGCCGGCATCGTGATCGACAGCGCCGAGGTGCGCCGCCGCTTCGATCTCGACGAGTTCGCCGGCACGCTGTTCATCCACGCCATCGGGGTGCGCGGCCACGATGTGGTGAAATACGCGGTCGACACCTATGGCGATGGGCCGGAGGAACTGTCCTGCACCCATGACGCCAATGCCTGGCCGGCCGATTTCTATGCCGGACTCCCGGCCGCCAATCCGGGCGAACGGGTGACCCTGTGGCTGCAGAACGCCCATCCGAATCCGGCGCCCGCGGGATCCATGGCGCTCAACCTGATGGGAAGCGACGATGTTCGGCCGATCGACCGCCCGGTTCCCGGCTTCGGAACGATCGCCATCGATCCGGCCGAGCTGTTCCCGGACGCGCGGTGGCCGGCCCAGTTCGAGCTGCGCGCGGGAAAACACGTGGTCCGGCCACGCTACGAGATCGCCGCCGGCAACCGGCGCAACCGCATCGCCCACGTCAACGTCGAGCGCACCGACCTGAAGGGCGATCCGGCGATCGCCGCTGCGATGGCCCATCTCGGCAAGGGCTATATCCTCCCGGCGCCGGTGCTGCCGATCGACCGGTACCGGTCCTTCGCGCTGCCCACCCCGATGTCGACGGGGCAGGACAGGCTGCCGATCGCCGCGCTGCTGGTCGATGCCGACGGCACCGAGGTCGCCCGTCACCGCTTCGGTGTGCTCGACCGGTCTGACAGCGTGGCGCTGGAGGCGGCGGCGATGCTGAACGGCGCGACGCTGCCGTCGGGCTACGGCCACCTGGAACTGATCTACGACTTCGCCGACGGCGGCGAGGACGCGGCCGACGGCTGGCTGCACGGTCTGTTCCGCTATGAGGACATGGAGAGCGGCCACGCCGCCGACACCAGCTTCGGCGCCCATGTCTTCAACGGACTGATGACCTTCAGGGGGGAGCCGCAGAGCTATGGCGGTCCGCCTCCCGGACTGTCGACCCGGCTCTTCCTGCGCCTCGGGAACGCGATGCCCGGGTCCGGTGGTGCGGCGGATTCGCTCTGCCACCTCATCTACCCGGCCTCCACGCCGTGGCACGCGCAGTCGGAGACGGTGCTTGTCCTGACCGGCGCCGACGGCGTCGAGATCGCCCGCTCGCCGCTCGCCATACCCTGCGGCGGGTCGCGCCTTTGGCGGGCCGGCGAGATGTTCTCGGCGGCGGATCTCGAAGCGGCGGGCGATGGCGGTTACGTGCTGATCCGCGACACCACCTGTCGGCTCTTCGGCTATCACGGTCTTATCCGCGACGGCGTGTCGTTCTCGCTCGACCACATGTTCGGGTTCTGAGCCGTGCTCTCGATCCGCGAGGTCGGACCGGACGAGGCCGATCTCATGGCCCGAATGGCGGCGACCGGATCGGCCACGCCGGCGTGACCTTCCGCCCGGTTGAGGCGGGGCGGCGATGCGCCTATTTAGGACGCTTACGGCAAGGAGGAAGACATGGCCGAGCATCGGGTTAAGGTTCTGATCGTGGGCGCGGGGGCGGCCGGACTGACCGCCGGCATCTATACCGCGCGCGCGAACCTGTCGCCGGTGCTGCTGGCCGGCCTGCAGCCGGGCGGCCAGATGACAATCACGTCCGACGTGGAGAACTATCCGGGCTTCGCCGACGTGATCCAGGGTCCCTGGCTGATGGAGCAGATGCAGAAGCAGGCCGAGCATGTCGGCACCCGGATCGTCTACGACATCGTCACCGAGGTCGACTTCTCAGCCCGTCCGTTGAAATGCCTGACCGACCAGGGCGACACCTACCTGGCGGATGCCGTGATTCTCGCCACCGGTGCCCAGGCGCGCTGGCTCGGCCTGCCGAGCGAGCAGCACTTCAACGGCCGCGGCGTCTCGGCCTGCGCCACCTGCGACGGGTTCTTCTACCGCGACAAGGACGTGGTGGTGGTCGGTGGCGGCAATACCGCCGTGGAGGAGGCGCTCTACCTCGCCAACATCTGCCGGTCGGTCACCCTGGTCCACCGTCGCGACTCCCTGCGCGCCGAGAAGATCATGCAGGATCGGCTGTTCCGCCACCCGAAGGTGAGCGTGGTCTGGGACAGCGTGGTCGACGAGGTACTGGGCGGCGCCGGTCCGATGGACGGGGTCGAGGCGGTGCGCGTGAAGAACGTCAAGACCGGTGAGACCTCGGACCTGGCGGCCGAGGGCCTGTTCGTCGCCATCGGACACGACCCGGCCACAAAGCCGTTCACGGGCAGCCTGCCGACCGACGACGAGGGCTATCTGCTGACGGAGGCGGGCTCCACCCGGACCGCGGTCCCCGGCGTGTTCGCCGCCGGCGACTGTGTGGACAAGGTGTACCGACAGGCGGTGACGGCGGCCGGCATGGGCTGCATGGCGGCGCTCGAGGCGGAGAAGTACGTGGCTGCCCTTGAGGACGACGCGCAGGTCGCGGCCGCCGAATAGGGTCCCCGAGCAGGCCGCCCGGGCACTCCCCCACGTTCCGTCCGCGCGTCGGATCGTGTAGACAGGAAGGGCGGACGGATGACAGGGGCGGGCCGCCAATGGACTGGGACAAACTGAGGGTCTTTCATGCCGTCGCGGAAGCGGGCAGCTTCACCCATGCGGGAGAGACCCTGAACCTCAGCCAGTCGGCCGTCAGCCGCCAGATCAGTGCGCTCGAGGAAAGCCTCAAGGTGCCGCTGTTCCACCGGCATGCCCGTGGGCTGATCCTGACAGAGCAGGGTGAGGTGCTGTACCAGACCGCGCGCGACGTGTTCGCCAAGCTGGCGACCACGGAAGCGCTGTTGTCGGAGGGCAAGGACAGCCCCAAGGGACCGCTGCGGCTGACCACGACCGTGGCGCTCGGTTCCAACTGGCTGGCGCCGCGCCTGGCCGGGTTCCTCGAGCTCTATCCCGAGATCGGGCTGTCGGTCCTGCTGAACGACAGTGAACTCGACCTGTCGATGCGCCAGGCGGACGTGGCGATCCGGCTGACGCCGCCACGCCAGCCGGACCTGATTCAGCGTCACCTGAAGACCATCAAGTTCCATCTCTACGCGGCACCGGAATACCTCACCCGGCACGGCGTGCCGAAATCTCCGGCCGACCTCGCGAACCATCGCCTGGTCATCTACGGCGAGACGGCCCACCCTCCGTTCCCGAACGTGAACTGGCTGATGGATACGGCCGCGGGGCATCGCGGGCGGCACGTGAACGTGGTGCGCCTGAACAACTACTTCGCCATGTTTCGTGCGGTGCAAACCGGGCTCGGCATCGCAGCATTACCCGACTACATGGCGCGCGAGGACGTCAGCATGATCCGGGTGATTCCGGATCTGGAAGGCCCGCAGGTACCGACCTACTTCGTCTACCCGGAGGAGTTGAGGCACTCTAAGCGCATCATGGTGCTGAGAGATTTTCTCATTCAGGAAGTGGCTAAATCCCAATTCTGAAGAAATCGCAAACCAAGCTATGCAAAAAATGCATGGCCGGACTGAGCAATTGGGTATGGTATCCGAGGCGGCAAATGCCTATTTCATGAACACGGCGATGTTGCGTTGCAACATCCTCTCCGAGCCCCCCGCTCGGAGCAGGGTCCTTCGGGATCCTACGTCTCCCAGACGTGAAGCCTCCCTGTTCAACTTGCCGGGAACAATCGTTCCCGGCAATTTTTTTGCCTGATCGACGGGCCGCGTCCCACCTGCGCGAGCGGCCGCCCATCGGGCGTGCGACCTCCGCCATGGCGTGCCCGAAGGGCTCTGGACATACCCGGGATTCCGTGGCGAGTATGCCGGCATGATTCCGGGGGCGGACAGGAGAGTTTCGGCAGGATCGGGGCGCTGGATCGCGCGCCTGCTGCTCGTGCTGTTCGCGCTGCGGGCGGCGATCCCGGCCGGATACATGCCGGATGCGGACGCGCTGCGGGACGGCCGGTTCGAGGTCGTGGTCTGCACCCCCACCGGGCTGAAGACCATCCTCGTGTCGTTCGACGAGGGCGGCGGCGCACCGTCCGACAATGGTTCCCAAGACGCGCAGACCGCCGACGAGTGCCCGTTTCAGACGGTTGTCGCCAAAGCCCTGATCGCTCCCGAGGCGATCGGCGCCGCGCTCCCGCGGCGCGCGCGCCCGCCGGTTCATGCCGACGGCGCGGACCACGCCGGTCCGTCAACTGTCCCAGGGCCGCCTCTGGGACCCAGGGCGCCGCCACACGCTGTCTCCTGACGGTGGTCGGGCGCCGGTCCGCCGGTAACCCGCACCGCGATCATCAATAGCCGACGGTCGGAACGCGCGCCCATCAGCGCATGGGAAGCGGCCGCCGACGGCGTCCCTTCGCCTGTGCGGGCGCTTCGGCGCGAGAACGCCGCGCCGCCAGGCTCTGTATGAGATTCGGAGACTTTGATGACCTATTCAACAGCCCGCGCGCGCGTGCGGTCGGCGCTGTGTGCGACCTTGTTGTGCACCGCCGCCACCACCACCGCCGCCCACGCCGATACGTCGTCGCCGGCAATCCGACTTCCGGCGGTGACCGTCACCGGCGAGTCCGAGCCGGCCCTGACCGTGCCGTCCACCGCCGAGGCGACCCGCCGCATCGAGCGCACGCCGGGCGCGGTCGAGGTTGTACCGGACACCGCGTGGCGCGACGGCGCCGCGACCACGATGAAGGACATGCTCGACTACACGCCCGGCGTGTTCGTCCAGCCGAAATGGGGAGAGGATTCCCGGCTGTCGATCCGCGGTTCCGGACTGTCGCGGAACTTCCACATGCGGGGCATCCGCCTCTATCAGGACGGCATCCCGACGAACGCGGCCGACGGGAGCGCGGATTTCCAGGAACTCGACCCCACGGCGTACCGCTATGTCGAGGTCTACAAGGGGGCGAACGCCCTTCGCTATGGCGCGAGTTCCCTGGGCGGCGCCCTCAACTTCGTCACGCCCAGCGGGCACGATGCGGCTCTGGTCGACGGACGGGTCGACCTTGGCAGTTTCGGATTCCGCCGGTTGCAGCTGAGCAGCGGTGCTGCGGATGGCGCGGTCGACGGGTATGTGACCGGATCGTTCCTCTCCCAGGACGGCTTCCGCGAGCACAGCGGAGGCGAGTCCAAACGGGCGTCGGGCAATGTCGGGTGGCGGATCGGCGATGGCGTCGAGACCCGCTTCTACCTGACCGTCACCGACATCCAGCAGGATATCCCGGGTTCTGTCACCAAGGAGACCGCGCTGACCGATCCGGAGCCGGCGACCGCCAACAACCTGCGTCTCGACTACCAGCGGAACATGGAATCCGTTCGCTTCGCCAACAAGACGACGGTGCGGTTCGACGATTCGACGGTCGAGTTCGGCGGGTACGCGATCAACAAGAACCTGATCCATCCGATCTTTCAGTATCTTGACTACACGTATAACGACTTCGGCGCGTTCGCCCGGGTGGTCGACGAGCATCGCCTGTTGGGGCACCGCAACACCGTGACCGCCGGGGTGGACCTGTTCGGCGGATGGGTCGACAACCGCCAGTACGCGAACCTTTCCGGCAGCAAGGGAGCGCTGCTGTCGGGCTCGGAGGACCGCTCGCTCACGGTCACCGGGTATGCCGAGAACGGGTTCGGTCTCACGGACCGCCTGACGCTGGTGACTGGCGTTCAGCTTGTCCACGCCAAGCGGGAGCGCGTGGACGAGGTCGACGACGCGACCGAAACGTCGGGCGAGGCCGACTATTCCTTCGTCAATCCGAAGATCGGTCTGCTCTGGGATGTGGCGCCGGGCTGGCAGGCCTTCACCAACCTCTCGCGCAGCGGCGAGGCGCCGACCTTCGGCGAGTTGAACTTCACGACCGCATCGCTGGCGGACGTCCAACCGCAATATGCGACCACCTTCGAGATCGGTACCCGCGGGCGCCGGGAGGACTTCACCTGGGACCTGTCGCTCTACCGCGCCCATCTGGAGAACGAGTACCAGTACTTCGATCTCGGCGGCGGCTTCTATCGCGTGACCAATGCCGACGAGACCCTGCACCAGGGTGTCGAAGCGGCGGTCGGCTGGGCTCCGGTCAAAGGGGTGTTCGACAGCGGACCGACGCCGGATCGGCTCTGGATCAATGCCGCCTACACGTTCAGCGACTTCCGATTCGACGACGACCCCACTTATGGCGACAACGAACTTCCCGGCGCGCCCCGGCACTACCTGCGGGCCGAACTGCTGTACAAGAATCCGCTCGGTTTCTACGCCGGCCCGAACGTGGAGTGGGTTCCGGAGGCGTACTATGTCGACAACGCCAACACACAGGATACCGAGGCCTATGCGCTGCTCGGTTTCCGGGCCGGATATGAACTGTCCGAGAACCTCTCGTTCTTCCTGGACGCGCGCAACCTGACCGACGAGGCGTATATCGCCAGCAGCAGCGTCGCGGCGACGGCGAGCGCGTCCTCCGCGCTCTACGAGCCGGGCTCGGGGCGCGCGGTCTACGCCGGGATGCGGCTTCGCTGGTGACGGCGACCGGCCGGCGTGGGACGGGGGCCGCGCCGGCCGGCATTTCGATTTCCCGGTGTGGAAACTCTCTGTAACGAAATCTTCACACGTAATCGCCCATAGTCAGGGTGGATCGCGGTCGCAGTCGACGCCGATCCGCCCGGCCATCGGCGAGCTTGCAAATGAGACCGGGCCGTAACCAAGACCACATGCATCGGAGTCGGACCGACCATGAGGGCGTCAAACGCCGAAATTCGCGCGCTCGAAGCGCTGAGGCAGAGCTGGCCGGGAGCGTTCCGGGTCCAGCGATCGACCGAGGACTACCGGGGTTCGGCTCAAATGGCGGCGCTTGAACTCGTCGCCGGTGGCCAGGGCGAGATCGACCGTCTGTTCCGGGAAATGGACATCAGGCGACCGCACATCGTGTGGGCGCCGAAGGCGGAAGATCTTCCGGCCGGACCGCAGCGCTTCCTCCTGGATTTCTGGTGCGCGCGTCAGCGCGAGGGCGCCCCGCCCCGCTCCGCCACCATCGATGCCCTCGACCTGAAGCCCGCCCTCGGCAATCTCATGCTTCTGGAGCCGGTCGACCAGGCAAGCGACTTCCGCTACCGGGTCTACGGCTCGAACATCGTCGAGTACTCCCGGGTGGAGATGACCGGGCGGACCGTCTGGGACATACCCGCCCCCTGGGCCGCCGCCTATTTCGTTGCGACCTACCGGGCCGCCTGCGAGCGTATCGAGCCGCTCTACGCCCGGCATTTTGCCAGACTCGACGGCCAAGCCACGGCTTGGGACCGCCTGATTCTGCCGTTCGTCGACGCCGACGGTTGGGTCGACCGGCTTCTTGTCGGCAATATTCCGGACCTGGAGCGCTGAAGCGCGACCTGACGCCGGACCGATGCCTCAGCCGGCGTGCGGCGTGAGGATCTGCCGCACCGCCTCGCCCGAGGCCAGCTTGTCGAAGCCCGCGTTCACCGCGTCGAACCCGATGTGTTCACCGATCAGCCGGTCGACGGGCAGGCGACCCTGGCGGAACGCCTCCAGGTATTTCGGAATGTCACGGACCGGTACGCAGGATCCCATATAGCTACCGCGGACCGCGATCTCGCGGGTGACCAGATCGGCCGCCGGAATCGGGAAGTCGTCGCCCTGCGGCGACAGGCCGACGGTGATGAGCTGGCCGCCCGTCTTGAGGATCCTGTACCCGGTGGTCAGCGCCGGGATGACGCCGGCACCCTCGAGCGACACGTCGACGCCGCCGCCGGTCAGATCCAGGATCTGCTGCACGTGATCGGCATCCCGGGCGTCGACGGTGTGATGGGCGCCGAGCTGTCGGGCGAGACCGAGTTTGGCTGGGTTGATGTCGACGGCGATGACCTGGTCCGCGCCGCCGAGGATCGCCCCCAGCATGGCCGAGAAACCCACCCCTCCGAGACCGATCACGGCGACCTTGTCGCCGGGGGCGACGCGGGCGGCGTTGAGGGCGGCACCGACGCCCGTCATCACCGCGCAGCCGAAGATCGCCGCGGTCTCCAGCGGGATGTCGCGATCGACCCGTACCACCGAGCCGCGGTCGACGACCGCGTACTCGGCGAAGCAGGACACGCCGGTCTGGTGGTTCACCTCCGCTCCGGTGCTGTCGCGCATGCGCTTGCCGCCGCCCATCAGCTCGCCCTTGGCGCGCGCCAGCGCGTGGGTCTCGCAGATCTGCGGCCGGCCCTCCAGGCAGCGCACGCAACGCCCGCAACTGGCGGAGAACTGGAATACGACCGGATCGCCCGCGGCGATGTCGCGGATGCCGGGGCCGACCTCGACCACCTCGCCGGCGCCCTCGTGCCCGAGCACGACCGGCAACGGCCGGGGGCGCGAGCCGTTGATGACGGACAGATCGGAATGACAGAGGCCGGCGCCGACGACCTTGACCAGCAGTTCGCCGGGGCCGGGCGGATCGAGCTCGATCTCCTCGATGGCCAGCGGCTCGCTGGTCCCGTACGGCATCTCCGCCGCGATCTCCCGCAGCACGCACGCGCGCATTTTCATGATCTGGCTCCTCCCCGGCGTCCGATCCGCCGATGTCACTTGCTTGAGGCGGAGGGTATCGCGGCGCCGCGGCGCCCGCCAGACACCGAAACGCGCCGGCCGGTCAGCGGAGGGGGATCAGGCGGACGTCGATCCTGTCGTCGAAGGCCCAGCCGGCGAGGGAGGGAATGTCGACGCGCAGACCGGTGACGGTGCGGGCGGGGCCCGCCGTCTCTCCGGCGAACAGCATCTCGGCATCGCTGGCATCGCTGACATAGGGCGACAGCAGGAAGCCGGCGCGGGCGATGGCCGGGATCAACCGGTGGGTCCGCACGGAGCCGTCGCCAAAGGTCACGGCGAGGTCGACCGTCGGCGTCTGGTGGATCAGTGTCAGCAGCCGGCCGACGGCCGTGCGGCGCAGGTCGATGGTAGCGAACACCGGGCCCTGGAACTCGTGCAGCGGGAGCGTCTCGCCGGGGGCGACGCCGTATGCCCGGGTCGGAGGGTCGGGCGGCGCCAGCGACACCGCCCGGCGGCGCAGGACAAGCACGTCGATCTCGTCGTTCAGGTGGTGCAGCGGGCCGGCGCGGCCGGACGGGGCATAGTGGCGCAGCAGCAGCGACCACAGCGGGCCTTCGGCGAGGCTCGGATAGCGGTTGTCGATCGAGCCGGGCGCGAATAGGACGGTGTCCGGCGCTCCGGCCTCCGCGAAGCTTGCCTGGTTGGCAGCGATCAGCGCGGCTGTATAGGTCGAGTATTCCTGGAACACCGGGCGCGGGCGATAGGCGGCGCCGCCGTCGAGCGCGTGGGCGATGACGGCGGCCTGCACGGAGGGAATGGTGTCGATCGTCCCGACCATTCGCGGCAGCGGATTGCGGTCGCGGATGGCGGCCAGCGCGGCGTCGCGCCCGTCCTGCTTCCCGGCCTTCCAGTCGGCCGAATCGGCGAGGATCAGGCCAACCTCCCGCAGGGTGTCGCGGGGGTTGTAGATCAGCGTCTGAAGCAGCACGCGGTCGAGCGCGAAGCCCGGCGCCAAGGCCAGACGGAGCGGCGTCATCGCGGCGATGGCGACGGCGGCCAGCAGCAACAGGGTGGCGGCCCGCGGTGCTGCGCGGGTATCGGCCGACACGGCATAGAGCGCGGCGGCACTCCCGAGCGACGCCCACGCGGACAGGGTGTGCAGGTCGTGTCGGGTGAAGCCGGCCTTGTAGGTGACGAACCAGAAAGCCGCCAGACACAGCAGCATCAGGACTCCGGTCCGGGTGGCGAGGCGATGGCCGCGGCGCTCGATCGTGACGACCAGGGCGAGAACGACGGTGCTGGCCAGCAGGAAGGCGGCGAGCTCCACGGCGCGGAGGGCGTCGAACACGCCCATCGCCTGGCTGAATCCGGCGGCGATGTCGAGGCTGAGGCGGATGAAGTCCGCGAGGCCGGCCGGCGACTGTCCGGCGGCGAGATAGGCCGTCGCCGCGACGGCGAGGCAGACCGGCGTGAACAGCGGCGCGCGTCGGCCGCAGAGCCGGTCGAGATCGACCAGCAGGAACAGCGCCAGCGCGAGAACCGCGAAGGTCGTCTTGATCAGCGCCGCCAGACCGCAGAAGGCGGCGACCGCGAGCCCGTAGGCGAGGGCGGCGCGGCCGCCGTCATGAACCTGCGCCAGCGCTGCCATCAGCGGCAGCAGGAAATAGGCGGTGTCGCCGGTCACCGGCTGCGAGATCGCCACGGCCGCGACACCAAGCCCGGCCCGCCACGGCGGCGCGGCGCGCGTCAGGAGCAGGACGCCGAGGCCGAGAAGCACGCTCCTGATGACCGAGGTCGCGAGGACCCCGCCGATCAGGTCCGGGTGGAACAGGCGCTGATAGTGATGGCCGTAGGGGCCGAAGGTGAAGACGATGTCGCGCCCCCACTGCCAGCCCTCAAGCACCGCGCGCTCGATCACGAGCCCCCAGGACGGGTCCAGCCCCTCGCCTGGCATCGTCGTCGAGAGCGGCGCCATGACCAGGGCCATGGCGGCCACGATGGCGGCTCCCGCACACCGCCGCCCCGCAAGCCGCAGATCGGGGCGGGTCACGCGACGATGACCCGCAGATAGGCGGCGATGCCCCGACTCTGATCCCACTGCCGGGGATAGCCGAGGGAGACCTCCTCGAACCGCGTGCCGTCGCGGATATCGGTGCGGCGGGTGTGCAGGTGCCCCGTGACGGCGGCGTAGGCGGCGAACCGGCGGTGCCAGTCCTCGGTGCGTACGGTACCGCACCACGGCGTGAAGCGTGGGACCCGCGGAATGCGCACCAGGTCGCGGCGCAGCGGCCAGTGGTTCACCAGCACGGTCCGCGCGCCTTCGGGGATCTCGGATCGCAACCGGCGCTCGGCGTCGGCGAGCCGGGCATGGCACCAGTCGATCCGGCTGGCGAACGGATCCGGCGACAGCAGGATCTCGTCGCTGCAGACGTTGTGGGTCTCCTCGGCCCACTCGACGACGCCGTCGAGGGGCACGTCCCCGGGCCGGAAGCTGTAGTCGTAGAGCAGGAACAGCGGCACGATCGCCAGCCGTTCCACTCCATCAGGGAGCGGCCCCGGCCAGAGCGGAAACGGGTCCTCTGGCGTCACCACGCCAAGCGCCCGCGCCCGCTCGACGAGGGTCTCGTACCGCGCCGCGCCGGAGGGCTCGCCGGTGCTCGACCGCGACCAGAGCTCGTGGTTGCCGGGCACCCACAGGACCTGGGCAAAGCGATCGGTCAGGAGTTGCAGGGCGTCCGCGACCATGTCGATCCGCTCGGCCACGTCGCCGGCGACGATGAGCCAGTCGTCGGGGCAGGCGGGCAGGGCGTCGAGCGCCGACCGGTTGATGGAATTCGCCAGATGCAGGTCTGAGATCGCAAGCAGGCGCACGGATCTAGCGGTACGGATCGTCGGCGGTCAGGAAGCCTTTCACATAGCGTCGCACGCCCTCCTCCAGCGAGGTGAACTGATCCGGAAACCCGGCGTCGCGCAGGCGGTCCATGCGGGCCTGGGTGAAGTACTGGTACCGGTCGCGGATCGCCTTCGGCATGTCGATGAACTCGATCCGCTCCTCCTGGCCGAGCGCCGAGAACACCGAGCGGGCGAGATCGGCGAAACTCCGGGCGGCGCCGGTGCCGAGGTTGTAGATGCCGTTGACCCCCGGCGTCTGCAGCAGCCAGAGCATCACCCGCACGCAGTCGTCGACATAGACGAAGTCGCGGAGCTGTCCGCCGTCGGGATAGTCCGGGTGGTGGGAGGTGAACAGCTTGGCGCTTTCGCCGGCGAGAATCTTCGGAGTGATCTGTGCGACGACGCTCTTCATCGAGCCCTTGTGATACTCGTTCGGGCCGTAGACGTTGAAGAACTTCAGCCCCACCCATTGCGGCGGGTGAACGCCGCTCGCGGCGAGACGAACCGCCCGGCGGTCGAAGGCGTGCTTCGACCAGCCGTAGGCGTTCATCGGCCGGAGTGCGGCGAGGCCGTCCGGGCTGTCGTCGTCGTCGAACCCGGACTCCCCGTCGCCATAGGTCGCGGCCGAGGAGGCGTAGATCAGCCGGGTGCGGTTCTCCGCACACCAGCTCCACAGACGAAGCGGCAGGGTGATGTTTTCGCGCACGATCAGGTCGGCGTCGCGTTCCGTCGTCGAGGAGATCGCGCCGAGATGGAAGATCGCCTGGACGTCGCCCCTGTGCCGGTCGAGGAACTCGAAGAAGTCCTCCGGCGGCACGATGGCGGCCAGGTCGCGTTTGGCGATGTTGCGCCACTTGTCGTCGCTGCCGAGCCGGTCGACAACGGCGATGTCGCCGCCGACGCTCTGCTCCAGGCCGGCGACCAGGTTCGAGCCGATGAAGCCGGCTCCGCCGGTCACGATGATCATGGGAAGACGCTCCTGGGCGGCTCGGGTCGTAGGGGTGCCAAAGCTACACCAAGCGCCCAGTCTGCCCAATGGTTTGCACGAGCGACCGTGCGGCGTATCCCCCCGTCCTTGATCCCGCCCGCCGGCGGTGACATATCCACGGGAGCAGGAGGTGAGCCATGCAGACCCGCAGCCGGTTTTTCGACGATATCGCCCGTGTCGCCAACGGGGCCCTGAGCGCCGCCGCCGGCGTTCGCGCCGAAATCGAGCAGCTCGTGCACCAGCAGTTCGAACGGTTCATCGCCGACCGCGATCTGGTCACCCGCGAGGAGTTCGAGGCGGTCGAGGCGATGGCGGCCAAGGCCCGCAGCGAACAGGAGACGCTCGCGGCGAGGGTCGCCGAGCTCGAGGCCCGGCTTGCCGAAGCGAAGAAGCCTGCGGCGAAGCGCAAGACCGCGACCGGCGACCGGCGGCGCGCTTCCGCGACTACCCGTCGTGCGGCCACCCGCAAGGCCAAGGCCGAGGAAACACCGCCCAAGGACGAGTGATTCGCGACGCCGGTCGGAGGGCGCGCCGACAGAACGCCCGATAATGTCAGCAGACTGTCACATTCAGCCGGCTCGGGTTTTGCCCCGAAATCAATGTCTTCGAGCACGCACTGAATATCGCGTGTGAATCCCGGTATTACCTCAAAATCTTGTGTTGAATGGCGGACTCCAGTTTGTGAGTCTAATCATCGTGGTGAATCGGCGGCCCACACCACAAGATGTGGCCGGCCTGGAGCAGGATGCCGGCCGATCTCTACCTGACCCCGGCCGCCCCGACGCGCCGGCCCGCGCGCCCAAGGGGGAACTCTCCGACATGTCGGTTACCTACGTCGATACCGCCGTCGTCCACCAGAACCCGCTGGATCTGCTCGAGGAGCTGGTCGGGGCCAACGAATGGGCCTTCGACCGGGCCAGCTCCGACGAACTGGCGGTGGAGATCGCCGGCCGCTGGTGCGACTACCGCCTCTATTTCCTCTGGCAGGAAGACCTGGGTGCGCTGCATTTCTCCTGCCTGCTGGAGAGCAAGGTGCCGGCCGAGCGCCGTCGCGAGGTCTGTGTGCTGCTGGCCCAGTTGAACGAGAAGCTTTGGCTCGGGCATTTCGATCTGTCCTCCGACGACGGAACGCCGATGTACCGTCACACCCTGCTTGTGCGCGGCGCCGGCGGCGTCTCGGTCGAGCAGATGGAGGATCTGGTCGAGGTCGCCCTGAACGAGGCGGAGCGGTTCTTCCCGGCTTTCCAGTTCGTGATCTGGGGCGGCAAAACTGCGGAGGAGGCGATCGCCGCCTCCATGCTCGACGTCGCCGGCGAGGCCTGACACTCTCTGTCGCGAATTGATGCGACGACTTGAGAGGCGGTTCCCATGTCCAAACCCCTGGTGCTCATCGGCTGCGGCAAGATGGGCGGAGCGATGCTGGCCGGCTGGCTTGACAGCGGCGAGGCGGCCGGCGGCGTCCATGTGGTGGAGCCGCATCCCGAGGCCATGGGCGGTCTCGCCGCCCGCCAGGGGGTGACCGTCCATCCGTCCGCCGAGGCCCTGCCGCAGGACCTGGCACCGAGCGCGGTGGTCCTGGCGGTGAAACCCCAGAGCATGGACGACGCTTTGGTGCCGCTGGCCCGACTTGTGGACACCGGCGCCTATTTCCTGTCGATCGCGGCGGGCAAGACGATCGGCTATTTCCAGGACCGGCTCGGCGCGTCGGCGCCGATCGTGCGGGCCATGCCGAACACCCCGGCCGCCGTCGGACGCGGCATCACCGCCTATGTCGCCAACGGCCAGGTCGGCGCCGATCAGAAGGCCCAGGCCCATCGCCTGCTGGAAGCCGTTGGCGAGGCGGTCGAGGCGGACGAGGAAGACCAGATCGATGCCGTCACGGCCCTGTCGGGCGGCGGCCCGGCCTATGTCTTCCTGCTGATCGAGACCCTGGCGGCCGCCGGTGTGAAGGCCGGCTTGCCGGAGGACCTCGCCATGCGGCTCGCCCGGGTGACCGTCTCCGGCTCCGGCGAACTGGCGCGCCAGTCGGAGGAGCCGGCCTCACAGCTTCGCATCAACGTGACCAGTCCCGGCGGCACCACGGCCGAGGCGCTGAAGGTGCTGATGGATGGGCAGAACGGCATCCAGCCGATCTTCGATGCGGCCGTCGCCGCCGCCACGGCCCGGTCCAGGGAACTGGCCGGCTGAGCGTCCCTTGATGCCGGCGGCTGCGGGGGCATATTCAGCTACATGACTGAAGAGAGCGACAACACGGCGGACGTGGAGACGGCGGCCGACATGCTGGCGGCCGCCGCGCTCGAGATCGCCGCGACCGACGGCTGGCGCGCGGTGACCGTGGCGGCGGCGGCGGAGAAGGCCGGGGTTGAACGCTCGGCCGCCCGCCGCGCGGTGCGGTGCAGGGCCGGGCTTCTGGCGGCGATCGCCGGGCGGGTGGATGCGGCCATGCTCGAGGCGCTCGACGAGGATGCCACCGATCCGGACATTCCGGTGCGCGACCGGCTGTTCGAGGCGCTGATGGCCAGGCTCGACGCCCTGTCCGCCGACCGCGCCGCCTATCTGTCGATTCTGGATGGCCTGCCGCGGGATCCGGCGTCGGCCCTGGCCGGTCTGCCAAGCGTCGGGAGGTCGATGGCGCGCACGCTCGAGGCGGTGGGGGAGCGGACGGCGCCGCCCTTCGGACCGCTGAAGGTCAAGGGGCTGGCGTTGGTCTGGCTGGCCACTCTGCGGGTCTGGCGTGGCGACGAGAGCGCCGACATGGCCGCGACCATGAAGGCGCTGGATGGTTACCTCGCGCGGGCCGAAGAGGCGGCGAACACGCTCATACCGGGCGCGCGGGTGGTTAACGGCCCCTCGGCTGCCCAGGCGGCGGGCCAAGAGTCTCTGTAACCGTACCGACTTCTATCTTGCGGGAGGGCCTGTCGGTGGGTAAGGTCGCGCCGCTTCGCCCGGGTGCGATGGCGCCCCTTCCGCCCACCATGTCGGTTTGTCCATGTCGACACGCGCCCCGAAGATCCTGGCCTGCAATTCCAACAGGCCCCTGGCCGAGGCCATTTCCGCCTATCTGAACCTTCCGCTGACCAAGGCCGATATCCGTCGGTTCTCGGACATGGAGGTGTTCGTGGAGATTCAGGAGAACGTGCGCGGCGAGGACGTGTTCGTGGTTCAGTCCACGAGCTACCCGGCGAACGACAACCTGATGGAACTGCTGGTCACCCTGGATGCGCTGCGTCGCGGGTCGGCCCGGCGCATCACCGCGGTGATCCCGTATTACGGCTACGCCCGCCAGGACCGGAAGTCCGGCCCCCGCACGCCGATCTCGGCCAAGCTGGTCGCCAACCTGATCACAAAGGCGGGTGCCGACCGGGTGCTCACCATCGACCTGCACGCCGGTCAGATTCAGGGCTTCTTCGACATTCCGACCGACAACCTGTTCGCCGCCCCGGTCTTCGTCGACGACATCAAGGCCCGCTACGGCGACGAGCCGCTGGTGGTCGTCTCACCGGATGTCGGCGGCGTGGTCCGGGCCCGCGCCATCGCCAGCAAGATCCACGCGGATCTCGCGATCATCGACAAGCGGCGCGAGCGTGCCGGCGTGTCGGAAGTGATGAACATCATCGGCGATGTCGATGGCCGGCGCTGTGTCCTGGTGGACGACATCGTCGACAGCGGCGGCACGCTCTGCAATGCCGCCGAGGCGCTGATCCAGGCCGGCGCGATCTCGGCCGACGCCTACATCACCCATGGCGTCCTGTCCGGCGGGGCCGTCGCCCGCGTGACCTCCTCGCCGCTGACCTCGCTGGTCGCCACCGACTCGATCCAGGCGACCGAAGCGGTCCGGGTCGCCCACAACATCCGCAAGCTGACCGTCGCCCCGCTGCTCGGCGAGGCGATCCAGCGGATCAGCGAAGAGCGCTCGGTCTCCAGTCTGTTCAACTGAGCGGCGGCCCGCCTGTCTGGCGGTTCCTGTCTGGCGCTCCCGGTCCGGCTTGCCCGTGCCGGATTTGGCTGGCATCGCGACCGGATTCGCGCTATACGCCCCGCCCTGTCCGCCCGGCACCCCTGGAGGCCGGGCTTTTCATAGGAGATGCACCATGGCTGACGTTGTGACGTTGGACGCCAGCGTGCGCGATCGGGTCGGTAAGGGGTCCGCCCGGGCTGCGCGTCGCGAGGGGTTCGTTCCCGCCGTTATCTACGGCGACAAGAAAGATCCGCTGCCGATCCAGATCGAGAAGCGGGCGCTGGACAAGATCCTGGCAAAGCCGGGATTCTTCTCCCACCTGATCGATCTGAAGGTCGGCAAGGAGACCCACCGCGTGCTGCCGCGCGACCTGCAGCAGCATCCGGTCAGCGATTTCGCCTGGCATGTCGACTTCCTGCGGGTGTCCGCGGCCAGCACGATCACGGTCGATGTCCCGGTCGAGTTCACCAATGAGGACGCCTCGCCGGGTCTGAAGCGCGGCGGCGTGCTGAACGTCGTGCGCCACACGGTCGAGATGAGCTGCCGGGCCAACAACATCCCGGAGAAGCTGGTGGTCGACCTGGGCGGCCTCGACATCGGCGACTCGCTGCACATCTCGGCAGTGACCCTGCCGGAAGGCGCGACCCCGACGATCGACGATCGCGACTTCACCATCGCCACCATCGCCTCGCCGACCGTCGTTGCCGACGCGGCCGCGGAAGAGACCGCCGCCGCCGAGGATGCGAAGGCCGAGACCGACGAGCCGTCGGACGAGGAGGGCGCGGAGGACTGATCTCCTCCCCGCGCACGGTTCCTCAGCGCCCGCGATCCCGACCCCGGATCGCGGGCGCTGGCATTTCGGGCGCCCGAATGGCATCACCGATGCGCGTCGCGTCCCGGCGTTTCGCCAGCGAGAGGACTTTCCATGCTGCTGTTCGTCGGCCTTGGCAATCCTGGACCGAAGTACGAAGGCAACCGCCACAACATCGGCTTCATGGCGATCGAGGAGATCGCCCGTCGCCACAGCTTCGGCCCCTGGCGGGCCCGCTTCCAGGGTCTGGCGAGTGAGGGCGTGATCGCCGGCGAGAAGGTGCTGGCGCTGAAACCGATGACCTACATGAACGAAAGCGGCCGGTCGGTCGGCGAGGCGGTGCGGTTCTTCAAGCTGCCGATCGAGGCCGTGTCCGTATTCTACGACGAGCTCGACCTCGCCCCCGGCAAGATGCGGCTCAAGCGCGGTGGCGGCGCCGGCGGCCATAACGGCGTCCGCGACATCGACCGTCATATCGACAAGAACTACCGCCGGGTCCGCCTTGGCATCGGTCATCCGGGCGACAAGAACCGGGTGCACGGCTACGTGCTGTCGGATTTCGCCAAGGCCGAACGCAGCGCCTGGCTCGAGATCCTGATCGATGCCGTGGCGCGCGAGGTCGGGGAACTGGTGCGCGGCGACGAGGCCCGGTTCATGAGCCGGGTCGCCCATGCCGTGTTCCCACCACCGCCGAAACCGGCTAAACCCGCGCCGAACGCCGGAACCGGCGCCTCGAACGACTCCCCATCCAGCGACGGAGCGTGAGCCCATGGGCTTCAACTGTGGCATCGTCGGCCTGCCGAACGTCGGCAAGTCGACGCTCTTCAACGCGCTGACCGCCACGGCGGCGGCGGAGGCGGCGAACTATCCGTTCTGCACGATCGAGCCGAACACCGGCCGTGTCGCGGTCCCGGATCCGCGCCTCGACGACCTGGCGCGCCTGGCCAAGTCGGCGAAGATCCTGCCGACCCAGATCGAGTTCGTGGACATCGCCGGCCTGGTCAAGGGGGCGAGCAAGGGGGAGGGTCTGGGCAACCAGTTCCTCGCCAACATCCGCGAGACCCACGCCATCATCCAGGTGCTGCGCTGCTTCGAGGGCGAGGTGACCCATGTGGACGGTTCGGTCGATCCGATCCGCGACGCCGAGACCATCGAGACTGAGCTTATGCTCGCCGATCTGGAGAGCGTCGAGAAGCGGATCCCGGCGCTGGAGAAGAGGATCCGCGGCCAGGACAAGGAAGCCAGGGCCCTGATGCCGCTGATGCAGCGGGTCGCAGACCTGCTGCGCGACGGCCGTCCGGCCCGGGCGCTGCTGCCCGAACTCGACGCCGAGGAGACGAGGCTGCTCGGGCAGATGCAGCTGCTCACCGCCAAGCCGATCCTCTACGTGTGCAATGTCGAGGAGGAGAACGCCGCCACCGGCAACGCGCTGTCCGAGAAGGTCGCGGCCATGGCGGCCGAGCAGGGGGCCGAGGCGGTGGTGATCTCGGCGGCGATCGAGTCCGAGATCGCCCAACTGACCGACGCCGAGGAGAAGCAGGAGTTCCTGGACAGCCTCGGACTGGAGGAGCCGGGTCTGACCAGGCTGATCCGGGCCGGCTACCGGCTGCTCGACCTGCTGACCTTCTTCACCGTCGGTCCGAAGGAGGCGCGGGCCTGGACCGTGCGGCGCGGCGCCAAGGCGCCGGAAGCGGCGGGCGAGATCCATACGGACTTCCAGCGCGGCTTCATCCGCGCCGAGACGATCTCCTATGACGACTACGTCGCCACCGGCGGCGAGCAGGGGGCGAAGGACGCCGGCAAGATGCGGGTGGAAGGCTCGGAATACGTCGTGCAGGATGGCGACGTCTTCCATTTCCGCTTCAACGTCTGACCGCGCAACCGTCCATCCTAACCCGGGGGAAACACCATGGCCGATACGCTCAAGCTCAAGGCATCCGACGGTCACGAGTTCGACGCCTACCTCGCGCAGCCGTCCGGCAAGCCGAAGGCGGGCCTCGTGGTGATCCAGGAGATCTTCGGCGTGAACTCGCACATGAGGAAGGTTGCCGACGGTTTCGCAGAGGACGGTTACCTGACGATCTGTCCGGCCCTCTACGACCGCTTCAAGCCGGGGGTCGAACTCGGGTATGACGAGGACGACGTGACCGAAGGCCGCGAGATCCGCGCCAAGGTCGGAAACGACGACCCGCTGCTGGACATCGCCGCCGCCGCCGACGCGGTACGCTCGGCCGGCAAGGTCGGTGTGGTCGGATACTGCTGGGGCGGCACCCTGACCTGGCTGTCGGCCACAAAGCTCGACGGCTTCGCGGTCGCCTCCAGCTATTATGGTGGCGGCATCGGCGGCCTCGTCGACCTGCAGCCGAAATGCCCGGTGATCTTCCATTTCGGGGAGCAGGACCACGCCATCCCGATGGACGAGGTGGAGAAGCTGCGTCAGGCGCATCCGGACCTCCCGGTGCATGTCTACCCGGCCGGTCACGGCTTCAACTGCGACGAGCGCGGCAGCCACGAGCAGAAGAGCGCCGAGATCGCCCGCGAGCGGACCCTGGAGTTTTTCCGACAGCACCTCGGCTGACGCACCCCGACAGATCGGACGCTGCATTCCGGGTGCGGGCCTCTGCCCTCGGACGGGCCGGCCTGCCGCGTGTGGCATTCTCCTGCGGCGTTCCGTGGCGATTGTCCTGGCACGGGGCGGAAAATGACCTTTCAATAGGCCCCTCAACAATCAGGGAGGGTGTTGTGAGGTCATTTGCTTTCGCGATGATCGTGGCGATGCCGGCCGTTGGATTGACGGGCGGTGCCTGGGCCCAGTCAATGGGGGCGGCTTTCTCGCTCGCGGAACCGCCAGTTCAGCCGGGCGAGGTCGCCTTCGTCGAACCGCCGGTCCTGCGCTCCCGCGGCGGCGTGCTCGAAGTCGAGCTGGATGTTGTGATGCACGAACATCACGACGAAATCTACCGGACCTACGCCGATCCGGAAACCGGAAGGCCGCTGGTTCCGGGACCCACCTGGTCGGTGAAACCGGGGGATCAGATCATCCTCACCCTCAACAACCGGATGCCGGCCGACGCACCCGACGAGAAGCCGCTGGCACCGTCGCCGCGGCCGAGCTTCACGGTGAACGGGCCGCACAACTTCAACATCACAAACATGCACACCCATGGCCTTTGGGTGTCGCCGGACGGCAATTCCGACAATGTGCTGGTCCGCGTCCGGCCCGGAACGCGGTTCATCTACGAGTACCAGCTTCCCAGAACGCACTGGTCGGGGACGATGTGGTACCACCCGCACAATCACGGCTCGACCTCGGTCCAGGTGGCCTCCGGCATGGCCGGCGCCTTCATCATCAAGGGTGGGCTCGACGACATGCCGGGCATGCCGGGGCCGGACGACGACCACGTCATGGTCCTGCAGCAGCTGGTCGGCAGCGAGCGGGCGGAGAAGCTCGTCGGCTTCTTCGGAGCCATCGAGGATGCGATCGATCCGGCCACGGTGCACACTTCGATCAACGGAGTCTGGCGGCCGACACTGGCGCTAACCGAGAACCGCATCCAGCGGCTGCGCTTCATCAACGCCGCCAGCCACGACAACCAGGTCCTGCAGATCGTTGCCTACGACCCCCGGAAGCCGGAGGACCGGAGCACACGACTGCCGCTCCACCCGGTGTCCTATGACGGCATCGCTGCGAGCGGACCGGTGGAGAACAACGACACGATCATGCTGGCGCCGGGCAATCGGGTCGACCTGCTGGTGCAGTTACCGGCGGGGGCCCCCGACCGGGCATATGCGATCTGGTCGCTGAACGACGGATCCGCGTTCAACACCGTCGGTCACGACGAACTGATCGGTTTCATCACCGTCGCCTCGCCGGACGCAGCCGACGGCGCGGTTCCGGCGGCCATACCCGAGGCGTACGGGCCGACCAGCCATCTCATCGCCGAGGGCACGAAGATGGACGTGAACCGGCAGGTGTTGTTCTCGGTGCCGACGACGCCGCAGGGCGGTGTCAGCTTTCACATCGACAACCATCCCTTCGAAGGCAATGTCATCAACCAGACGGTCTACGAGGGGGCCGTCGAGCAGTGGACGATCAGCAACGATTCCGGCGGAGTGCACCCGTTCCACATCCACGTGAACCCGTTCAAGCTGACGGGCGTCGCGACCGACGGGTTGAGCGGCCCCGGCGCACCGTATGGCGGCCACCTTCCGACCTACTACGCCATGCGCATGAACCGCTACATGGACACGCTGCTGATCCCGCCGCAGATCGACAGCATCGATGGGCATTTCACCATGCAGTCGCGGTTCCTGCGGTTCATCGGCACCTATGTCCTCCATTGCCATATCCTGGGGCACGAGGATGCCGGAATGATGCAACTGGTCCAGGTGATCGCCCGTCAGGGCGAGGCCGGTTCGGCGGTGCACAGGCACTGATCGCCGGGACGGGAGTACTGGCGGAGAGACCTCCGGTCGGTGGGGGAAACCGACCTCCGGTCGGGGTCCGGTTTGGCCGGCCCCCGCGCCGCCGTTAGACTGCCGCGATGGGGGGAGACGGCGACACGGCCTGGCCGACCGATTGCGCGCAGTGCATGGGACTGTGCTGCGTGGCCCTGGCGCACCAGCCGAGCGCCGGCTTCCCGGCGTTCAAGGCGCCGCACACGGCCTGCCGCCACCTCGATGACGATTTCCGCTGCCGGATTTTCGCCAACCTGGAACGCGAGGGGTTTCCGGTCTGCCGACCCTACGACTGCTTCGGCGCCGGCCCCGTCGTCGCCCGGCGCATGCGCGCGGAATGGGGACCCTGGACGCCGGCGATGATCGCCGGTGCGCAGGCGCATCTGGACGGGTTCCGCGAACTTGCACGCCTGCGCATGCTGATCGTCGCCCTCCGCCGGGAGGGCTCGGACGACGCCCGGCGGCTCGCCAAGCGCCTCGATCCCATCGCCGAGGCCTTCCGCCGCACCGGCCGGATCGAGGTCGATGCCGACACCGCGCAGTTCATGCGTTGGCACGAGGGGCTGATCTCGGCCATCCTGAGGCCGCTCGAACAACAGAATTCAAGAAACACCTCATTGGGGGAGGACCATGAGCGGTCTTGAAGGCAGGGTCGCCGTCATCACCGGCGCGACAAGCGGCATCGGCCTGGCCACGGCCGAGGCCCTGTCGGCGCGCGGGGTGAAACTTGTCCTGCACGGACGCCGGCGGGAGGTGCTGGACGCCCATGCGGCGCGGCTGCCGGACTGCGCGGTTCTGGCCGGCGATATCGGCGATCCGGCGACACCGGACGCGCTGGCGGCCCTGGCGCTGGAGCGCTTCGGCCGGCTCGACATCGCCTATGCCAACGCGGGGCTGATTGCCTCCGGCCCGGTCGAGGATATCGATCTGTCGGCCATGTCGGACATGCTGCGGGTCAACATCGACGCCACCTTCCGCTTCGCCTACACGGCCCTGCGCCACATGAAGGCCGCCGGAAGCGGCGACATGCTGTTCACCGGGTCGGTGCTGGGGACCAAGGCGCGTCCCCTGGCCGGCGCCTACGCGGCGACCAAGTTCGCGGTCGAGGCGCTGGCCGAATCGCTGCGCATGGAACTGGCGGGCAGCGGGGTGCGGGTTGCGGTGGTGGAGCCCGGCCTGGTGCGCACCGACCTGCACCGGGACTATGAGGTCCGCCCGGAAGTCAGTCAGGGTGTGCCGGAGCCGCTGTCCCCGGCGGATGTCGCCCGCGCCGTCGTCTTCGCCGTCGAACAACCGGCTTCCGTACTGATCCCGCGGATCATGGTCCTGCCGTCCAGCCAGAACGTATGAGGAGGCGGCGATGAAGATCACCGGCCTGCGCACCCGCGCCATCGAGATCCCGTTCGACAAGCCCATCGGCACCGCCATCCACCGCATCGAGGGGGTGGCCGGCCTGCTGGTCTGGCTCGACACCGATGAGGGCATCACCGGCGAGAGCTATCTCTGGGCCATTGGCCGCCACCGCCTGCCGGTGCTGGAGTCGATCACCCGCATGCTGGGCGAGCGGATGATCGGCAGGGATCCGCGCGACACCACGGCCCGCTTCGACGAGATGTGGGGCGAGATCAACTTCCTCGGCCATAAGGGCGTGTCGCTGTTCGGGATCGCCGCCATCGACTGGGCCTGCTGGGATATCCTGGGGCAGTCGCTGAACGCCTCGGTCTCGCGCCTGCTGGGCCGACGGCGCGACCGGGTGCGGGCCTACGCCTCCGGCGGGCTCTGGGCGTCGATGACCATCGACGAACTGCAGGAACAGGCGCGGGACTTCCTGGATCACGGCTTCCGGGCGATGAAGATCCGCATCGGCAAGCCGGATATCGGCGAGGATATCGACCGGGTCGCCGCCGTGCGCGACGTCATCGGACCGCATGTGGGCCTGATGGCGGACGCCAACCAGGGCCTCTCGGTGCCGCATGCCATCCGTCTCGGCCGCCGGCTGGAGGCGTTCGACCTGGTCTGGTTCGAGGAACCGGTGCAGGCCTACGACCTGGAGGGCTCGGCCCGGGTCGCCGCCGAGATCGACACCCCCATCGCCAGCGGCGAGACGGAGTACGGCCGCTACGGCTTCCGCGACATGCTGGAGCGCAAGTCGGCCGACGTGCTGATGCCGGATCTGGAGCGGGTCGGCGGCGTCACCGAATGGATCCGCGTCGCCCATATGGCGGCCGCCCATGACGTGTCGGTAAGTCCGCACCTGTTCACCGAGCACTGCCTGCAGATCTGCGGCGCTGTGTCCAACGTGAACTATGCCGAGCACATGCCCTGGTTCCGTCCGCTGTTCGCCGAGGAGGTGGCGATGGAGGATGGTGACCTGCTGATCCCGGATGTTCCCGGAATGGGCTTCCGTTTCGACCCCGACGCGGTCGAGCGCTATGCGCTGGACCGGCAGGGCTGACGATGAAAACCGAAATTCTGGAGGATACGGACGCATGAGTGGCGTCGAGAAGGAGTGGGCGGGCGATGTTCCCGGCGCCCTGGACGGAATCCGCGTGCTGGACATGTCGCGGCTGGTGGCGGGCAACGCCGTCACCCATCTGCTGGCGGATCACGGGGCCGAGGTCATCAAGATCGAGAAACCCGGCGTCGGCGACGATCTGCGCCACTGGAACACCGCCGGCGTGACGACCCACTGGAAGGTCTACTGCCGCAACAAGAAGAGCGTGACGCTGAACTTCCGCCAGGAGGGGGCGATCGAGCTGTTTCTCGATCTTGTCGATACCGCGCGGGTGCTGGTCGAGAATTTCAAACCCGGAACGCTGGAGAAGATGGGCATCGGTCCGGAGGTGCTGCTGAAGCGCAACCCGAACCTGATCGTCATCCGGATCTCCGGCTGGGGCCAGGACGGCATGTGGGCGCACAAGCCCGGCTTCGGATCCCTGGTCGAGGCGATGAGCGGGTTCGCCGCCATGAACGGCTTCGCCGACCGGCCGCCGGTGCTGCCGCCGCTGGCGCTGGCCGACATGATCGCCGGGCTCTACGGCGCGTTCTCGGCGATGGTGGCGATCCGCGAGATCGAGATGAAGAAGGGGCCGGGCCAGGTGATCGACCTGTCCCTGTTCGAGCCGATCCATTCCATGCTCGGCCCGATCGTCGCCAATTACGATCTGACCGGCGAGGTGCCCGAGCGCACCGGGTCGCTCTCCAACCAGTCGGCGCCGCGCAACGTCTACCGCTGCAAGGACGGCAAGTACGTGGCGCTGAGCGCGTCGATGCAGGCCATGGCCCAGCGCCTCCTGCGGACCATCGGCCGCGAGGACCTGATCGACGACCCGCGCTTCCGCACCAACACCGACCGGGTGGCCAACCGTGACATCCTCGACCCCATCGTCGGCGCCTTCATGGCCGAGCGGACCCAGGCGGAGAACCTCGCCATCTTCGAGGAGGCCGGGGTGACCGTCGGGGCCGTGCCGGATGTGGCCGAACTGGCTGACCATCCCTATCCGAAGGACCGGGAGGCCATCGTCTCCATGCCCGACGCCCAGACCGGCCGGCTGGCCATGCACAACGTGATTCCGCGCATGCACGGCACGCCGGCGCAGCTCCGCAGGCCGGCGCCGGAACTCGGTGAGCATAACGAGGAGATCTGGCATGCGCTGGGTCACGATGCCGACGCCCTGACCGAGAAAGGACTGATCTGATGACCGGCGCTCCCTCCGCCCGGCCCGCCCCGCTCTGGCGTTCCCTGCTCTACGTGCCGGCCAACGCCGAGCGTTTCGTCGCCAAGGCGGTGCAGCGCGGGGCCGACGTGGTGATCCTGGATGTCGAGGACTCGATCCCGCCGGACCGCAAAGCCGAGGCCCGGACGGCGCTGCCGGGCGCCATCGCCACGGTCGCCGGCGCGAAGGCCTGCGAGGTCATGGTGCGCATCAACCGCCCGTGGCGCCTGGCCATCGCCGATCTCGAGGCGGCGGTGATCCCCGGTCTCGACGCGCTCTGCCTGCCCAAGGTGGACGGCGCCGACCATATCCGCGCCATCGACGAGGTGGTGGGCGAACTGGAGGCCGAGCGCGGCCTGCCCGCCGGCCATGTGCGCTATGCGGTCCTGGTCGAGACGGCCAAGGGCGTGCACGAGGCCCGCGCGATCGCCAAGGCCAGTCCGCGGGTGGCGGCAATCACCTTGGGGGGCGAGGACATGGCGGCCGATCTCGGCCTGCCGGAGCCGGACCCGGCGGTGCTGGATCCCTACGACGCCCTGGTGCGGCTGGCGGCGCGGGAGGCGGGGATCATCCCGCTCGGCTATCCCGGCTCCATCGCCGAGTTCACCGACCTCGACGCCTTCCGGCGCGGGGCGGAGCAGGGGCGGCGCAACGGCTCGGAGGGCGGCATGGGCATCCATCCGGCGCAGATTCCGGTGCTCAACGCCGCCTTCACCCCGAGCGCGCAGGAGGTGGCCGACGCCGAGGGCCTCCTCGCCGCCTTCCGCGACGCGCTGGAACAGGGGCTGGGCGCTGTCGCCTACAAGGGCAAGATGATCGACAAGCCCATCGTCGACCGCGCAGAACGGATCGTCAGCATCGCGCGTCGGACCAGGCGGTAGAGCACATCACGATCGGATGTCTGTGTCTGATCGTGATGTGTTCCAGCTCGCCGGGGCGTCGCGCGCCCATCGGGTCGGGTGGTTGCCTGTCTGTACCGGACCGCATAGCGTGTGAGGGAGGAGTTCCGAGATGACCCGCATCCACATCGACGTCGTAGGCGACAGGCGCATGGTCCCGTAGCGGAAACCAGCTCCGTCTGCCATGCGCCCCCGATCCCCCGGTCGGGGGCTTTTTCGTTTCTGGAAGGCTCGACCATCCCATGCCCAAGCCCAGTTCTCCACCCGCCTTCGCGACCCTGATCCTGCTCGCGGCGGCATCGATGATGACGATGAGCCTGATCGTGCCGTCGCTGGCGAACATCGCCCGTGACCTTGAGACCGACTACGCGGTGATCAGCCTCGCGGTCGGCGGGTATCTCGCCTTGACGGCACCGGTACAGCTCGGCGTCGGGCCGCTGGCCGATCGGATCGGGCGACGCCCCGTCATCCTGGTGTCCCTGGCGGTCTTCACGGTCGCATCCCTCGCCGCCGCGACGGCGCAGGACCCCACCACGTTGCTGGTCTTCCGCATGCTGCAGGCCAGTGTGATCGTCGGCTCCGTCCTGCCGCTGGCGATTGTGCGCGACACCAGCGACGGGGCGGAGGTTCCGCGCCTGCTCAGCCGGATCAGCGTGGCGGTCGCGCTTGCTCCGATGCTGGGGCCGATGGTCGGCAGCCTGCTCGACACCCTGTTCGGCTGGCGCATGGGTTTTCTGTTTCTGGGCGCTATTGGGGCCGGGATGTTCCTTCTGTGCTGGTTCGACCTGGGAGAGACCCTGCCGGAACGTCCGACCGGGCACGCGGTCCAACCGGAAACACTGCCGGCCCTCCTTCGTGAGCCGCTGTTCTGGAGTTATGCCTGCTGCACGGCATTCTCGACTGGCGCGTTCTTCGTCTTTCTGGCGGGAGCACCGCTGATCGCCACGGCGGTATTCGATGTCCCGACCGCCGAGCTTGGGATCTATGTCGGCAGCATCACGATCGGTTTCATCATCGGGAGCTATCTCGCGGGGCGGCTCGGCCGGCACCTGTCGTCGATCACCGTGATCGTGATCGGCCGCGTGGCTGCGTGCGGCGGGTTGCTGGTCGGGCTGGCGATCCTTGCGTCGGGGCTCGTGCTGCCGCTGCTCTGTTTCGGTTCGACGATCTTCGTCGGCCTCGGCAACGGCCTGACTATGCCGAACAGCAATGCCGGTGTCCTGTCGGTGCGGCCGCGTCTGGCCGGGAGTGCCGCCGGCATTTCGGGAGCGATGAACCTGACCGGCGGGGCGCTGATCACGACGGCGACGGGTTTCGTCCTGGCCGATCACCCGGCGCCGAGCGTGCTGCTGATCCTGATGCTGTGCGCATCCTTTGCCGGACTTCTTGCGATCCTCGCGGCCGCGCATTTCGAGCGGCGGCGGCCGAGCGACGGGGTTTAGAGGGCCATCAAAAGCAGGGCAAATTCACACGATCAGATGTTTCCATCTGATCGTGATTTTCTCTAGGCCGGAACCGTCAGGTCCGCCCGGAAGGCGTAGCCGCGGAAGATCGGCCGGATGTCGACCTCGGCCCGTCCCGAAGCTTTCAGCTCCCGCAGATAACCGATCAGTTCAGGGCGCACGTGGACGCCGAACAGGTCGAGCCAGCGGAACAGCACCCGGCGGAACCAGGCCGGCAGGCCCTCCTGCTCGCCGAAATCGACGATATGCACCTGTCCGCCTGGCTTGAGCGAGGCCAGGGCATGCTCGATCGCCTCCCGCCATGGCGGAATCATCGACAGGGAGTAGGAGAACACGATCCGGTCCAGAGGCTCCTCCAGGCCGAAATCGGCGCGCGGGTCGAAACGCTCGGCGAAGCCGTGGACCAGCGGGATTGTCTCCGCGCGGCCGTCGCGCGCGATCTTGGCCCGGGCCGAGCGCAGCATTTCGGTCGAGGCGTCGAGCCCCATCAGCCTGGCCTCGGGATAGCGCCGGGCGATGAGCGCAAGGTTGCGCCCGGTGCCGCAGCCGATCTCGCAGGCGGTCTCGCCCGGCTGCAGCTTCAGCTCTTCGATCAGGTGGTCGCGGCCCAGCAGGTAGTAGCACCGGCTCAGGTCGTAGATATGACGCTGCAACCGGTACATGTCGTCCATACGACGATGGACGACGGCGGTATCGGCGTGCCCGGCAGGCTGGTCGCGGACGTCGTCCGCCATGCGCTTAGTCCTTGAGGGTGTACAGGTGGAAGCCGCCGTAGATCGACGACCGGTCGGCGGCGGTATGGGCTCTGCTCTCCGCCTCGTGGTAGGCGAAGCGATCGAGCATCTCGTCGGGGATGCGGCCCGGCAGGATGCTGTCCTCGCCGGCGGTCCGGAAGATCACCCGGGTGCCCGGCTTGGCGGTGCGCAGGATCTCGCCCCACAGTTCGGTCAACTGCTCCGGCGTCATCCAGTCCTGGGCGTCGAGCAGCACGAACCGGTCGAGCGAGTCGTCCGGCTGGGACTGCAGGTACGCCGTCACCGAGGTCTGCTTGAACTCGACCTGATCGAGCCTGTCGCGCAGGGCGTGATAGTGCTGCTCCTGCAGGTAGCGCGGCACGGCGACACGGTCGACCTTGTCGTAGCCGCGGCCGAAGGCCTGCCAGGCGAAATAATTGTCGGTGAACGGGAAGTCGCAGGCCAGCCGCTCCAGCCGGTCGCGCATCAGTCCGGCCATGTTTCCGCCGGAGGAGGCGGACAGTTCCTGGAACTGTGCCGGCGGGATGCCGAGGCCGAAATAGCTCACCGGCAGGCGGCAGATCCCCTTCATGAGCCGGGTCTCGAAGATCGGCTCGATCAGTGTCTCGAACAGCCAGCGCTGCTCTTCCAGGTTCCGGGCGGTCAGCAGACGCTTGGGGTTCTTGCCGCTGAGCCGGGCGACCAGGTGCAGCAGGCCGATGAACCGGCCGAGGACGCCGTGCTTGTAGATGTTGCGGGCGAACAGGTTGATCCGGCGGCCCGTCAGGCCGCGGCGCATCCAGTAGGCGTGGGTGTCTGGGTCAAGGTGCTGGCGCAGGTGCTTGTGGAAGGCGCGCACGTTGCCCTTCTCGTCGGCGTAGCCGAACAGGCGGAAGAACGACTCGTAGCTCGGCAGATGGCGCAGCGCCGCGACCTTGAGGTGGCACAGAGCGATGTGGTGCGGGTTCAGATCGACCGCCGTCACCTTCTCCGGCGACTCGGTCAGGTAGTTCAGGACGTTGCAGCCGCCGGAGGCGATCGTCAGGATTCGGCTTTCCGGTGTCAGGCAGAGCGCCTTGAGATCGACTTCCGGATCCTCCCAGATCTGGGGATAGACCAGACCGTGGAACATCAGGATGAACGCCCGATCGAGAACGCCTCGCTTGCTGAATCGTCGATGCGGAGCGACGGCATCCGACAGCAGGGGGTTCTTCTTCATCGCTTGTGCCTCCAAGGGACCGGGGGGCCACTCTAGCCGACGCGCCCGCACGCCGTGTCCACTGATTTGCAGCTTCATCAAAGTTTAACGCTGGTCGACGTCGACCGGTAATTCTCGGGCCGCCCTGCTACTTGTTGGCGGCCTTCGCCGCCTCGGCCTTGTCCGCGGCGGCGTCGTCGACCGGATAGTACCCTATCCTGAGCGCGAATCGATTGCGGATCGACTCCAGCACCTTCTCGCTGTCCCTCGGCATCGGGATCTTCCGGTCGAGGGCGAACAGCAGGAGGGCGCCGACGATCTCCTGCGGTTCGAACTTCAGCTGCACCTCGGCGCCGCTGTCGGGCAGCAGGCGGAGCAGCCCCCGGGGCGGCTCCTCGCCCTCGATCCCGCCCACGGGCTCGGCCCCGACCACGGTCGCCACCGGGAGCTTGCGGCCACTCTTCTGGCAGAACTTCACGAGCGCCTGAGCGGCCTCGTGGGGCGAGAAGACGATGAACCTGAATTCAGCCGGCATCGGGGCGCTCGTTGTGCGGAAGGGGCGAGGGAAAGTGTATCAGGTCTTCCGCCGGCGCGACCATCGTGCCGGTGGACGGGCCGGTGGGAGGGGCCGGCGAACAGGCCGGCAAACAGGCCAGCGGACAAGTCGGCGGTCGCCGGATCGACACCCGCATTGCCGCGCCCCCGGCCGATGGGCTAGAACCGCCGCCAAGATCGTCCACGTCTGTCGAGGGACCGCGCCGAATGGCCTCCTATCAGTACATCTACGTCATGAACGGGCTCTCCAAGGTCTATCCCGGAGGGCGAGAGGTTCTGAAGGACATCCGCCTGTCCTTCCTGCCGGGCGCCAAGATCGGCGTGCTCGGCGTCAACGGCGCCGGTAAGTCGACCCTGCTGAAGATCATGGCCGGCGTCGACACCGAGTATCAGGGCGAGGCCTGGGCCGCCGATGGGGTGAAGGTCGGCTATCTGGCGCAGGAGCCGCAGCTCGACACCGACACCGACGTTCAGGGCAACGTCATGCGCGGCCTCGGCCCGATCAAGGATCTGGTCGACAAGTTCAACGAGGTCTCGATGCGCTTCGGCGAGGAGATGACCGACGACGAGATGAACGCGCTCCTGGCCGAGCAGGCCGAGCTGCAGGAACAGATCGACGCGGCCGACGCCTGGGACCTGGACCGCAAGGTCGAGATCGCCATGGACGCGCTGCGCTGCCCGCCGGGCGATGCGGATGTGTCCATGCTGTCCGGCGGCGAACGGCGCCGAGTGGCGCTGGCCCGCCTGCTTCTGTCGCAGCCGGACCTGCTGCTGCTCGACGAGCCGACGAACCACCTGGACGCGGAATCGGTGGCGTGGCTGCAGCGGACGTTGGCCGACTATGCCGGCACGGTGGTGACCGTCACCCATGACCGCTACTTCCTCGACGAGGTCGCCGGCTGGATTCTCGAGCTCGATCGCGGCCGCGGCATTCCCTACGAGGGCAACTACTCCGGCTGGCTGGTGCAGAAGCAGAAGCGCCTGGAGCAGGAGGGGCGCCAGGAGGCGGCGCGCATGCGCACCCTCAACAACGAGCTGGAATGGATCCAGCAGAGCCCGCGCGCCCGCCAGGCCAAGTCCAAGGCGCGTATCCAGGCCTACGAGGAGCTGCTGGCGCAGAACCGGGAGAAGGCGCCCGACACCGCGCAGATCGTCATTCCGCCGGGGCCGCGCCTCGGCGACGTGGTGATCGAGGCCGAAGGCCTGACCAAGGCGTTCGGCGACCGGCTGCTGATCGAGGATCTGAGCTTCAAGCTGCCGCCGGGCGGTATCGTCGGGGTGATCGGACCGAACGGGGCGGGCAAGACCACCCTGTTCCGCATGATCACCCAGCAGGAGACCCCGGACGACGGTTCCATCCGCATCGGCGACACCGTCACGCTCGGCTATGTCGATCAGAGCCGCGACAGCCTCGACGCGAACAAGACGGTCTGGGAGGAGGTCTCCGACGGGCTCGACGAGATCGATCTGGGCCGGCGCAAGATGCAGAGCCGGGCCTATTGCGGGCAGTTCAATTTCCGCGGCGGCGACCAGCAGAAGAAGGTCGGTCAGCTCTCCGGCGGTGAACGCAATCGCGTGCACCTTGCCAAGATGCTCAAGTCCGGCGTCAACGTGCTGATGCTCGACGAGCCGACCAACGACCTCGACGTCGATACGCTGCGCGCGTTGGAGGAGGGGCTGCTGGATTTCGCCGGGTGCGCCGTGGTCATCAGCCACGACCGCTGGTTCCTGGATCGCATCGCCACCCATATCCTCGCCTTCGAGGGCGACAGCCATGTGGAATGGTTCGAGGGCAATTTCGAGGCCTACGAGGCCGACAAGAAGCGTCGCCTCGGCGACGAGGCCGACCAGCCCCACCGCATCCGCTACAAGCCGGTGGTGCGGGCGTAGTCGCGCCGACCGTCGATACCGGTTTTCAGCAAGCGGGCGGGCCTTCGGGTCCGCCCGTTTTTGTTCGGGGTCTGCCGATCCGAGCTCCGATCGCCGTGCGGGCCTGTCTTGCGCCGGAGAAACCCTGCGGCGGACCCCGGAATGAAGTCGGAGAGGGTATAACGAGCCAGGCCCGGCGCCTGGGCCGGCATCGTCATGGCGATGATGGAAGGACGGTCAGCCGTCGGAGGATTTCAGCCCGGCCATCTGCTTGGTCAGCGCCTCGATCAGCGCCGATACCTTGCCGCCGTTGCTCTGGATCACCGAGGCGTATTCCTGGCGCTGCGTGACGCTCATGCTCACGCCCTCGATCACGATGTCGATGATCCTGTACCGGCCGTCGGCTTCGATCAGACGCCATTCGAGGCGGATCGCGTTCGGGCTCGCCGGATCGACGATGCGGCTGGCGACGATGTCGAACCGGCCGTCCTCGCGCATGCCGTCGACCACGAGCTTCTGGCCGGTGTACTCGTTGAACCGCCGGGCGTAGGTGTAGACGATGTTGTCGGTGAAGGCCTGGATGTAGGCGTCACGCTCCTCGTCGCTGGCGGTCCGCCAGTACCGTCCGAGGAGGAACCGTCCGATCGCCGGCATATCGAAGTAGTCGTTCAGAAGGGCGCCGAACTTCGCGCGCCGCTCCTCGACCGGCAGGTCCTTCTTCGATGCAAGCTCGATCGCCTTGCCGGCGAATTCCTCGATGAAGGCACCGGGCTCCGGTTCGCCGCGGGCCTCCACAGCCGGTCCGGCGATCAGCAGAACGAGCAGCAACGCCCTCAGAAGATTGACCATTTACCGACCCCGCCTGTCACTCGAGTTTTCGCCAAATTGTCAGCGTTTCACTGGACGAACCGCCCGGACCGTCGTTGACGGCCCGCCCGCGGCTCTAGTCGGTCGAGCGGCTGCCGCTCTGCTCGATCGGTGCGTTTGTGGGCTGGAACTCCTCGAACTCACCGGAGGAGCCGCTTGTCGGGGCGACGACGGACGGCGGCGTGCCATTCCGGATGAGCGCGTCGCGACGCTGCTTGTAGATCGTCCGCACGCGGGCGTAGTAGTCGACCGAGGTCGCCTTGAGGTCGTTGATCTGGTCGTAGTTCTCTGCCCGGAAATCGACCGCTCCGACGACCCTGCGGGCGATCTGCAAGCGGAAACGGGCGTCGTCGTCACCCTCGATGTAGTTGATCGGATCGAGGAAGTGGTCGGCGACGATCCCGGCCGTATCGCGCAGGTTCGACGGGCCGAGCAGGGGCAGCACGACGTACGGGCCGTCCTCCGCGCCCCAGACCGCGAGGGTCTGGCCGAAATCCTCGGGCCGACGCTCGAGGCCCAGACCCGTGGCGTTGTCGACCAGTCCGAACATCGGGGAATTGGCGACGAAGCGCGAGGCGTTGTGCTCCAGCCCCTCCAGGTCGCCCTGAAGCGCGCTGTTGGCGATGTAGACCGGAGAGCTCAGCCAGTCGAGGAAGTTGCGCACCACCTCGCGGATCGAGGATGGGACGACCTCCTTGTACACGAAGGCCGTCGGCTGCAGGACCATGGTGTCGACGGCATCGTTGAAGGCGAAGACCATGCGGTTCGCCGGCTCGATGGGGTCATAGACCTGACCCTCCTCGAGTTCGCCCTGCGACGCGCAGCCCGCGAGCAACAACAGCGCCAAAGAGGTTCCGATCGCTAGCCGACGCATCGAAGGCATGCCCTTTCAATCCGCGCGATGTCTGATTCGCGCCTGTAAACACTGCAAGCGAAACCGGTTCGTCCCTGTCGAACGCGACGCGACGGCACCATGCAACGTTCAAGTCGAGTACCATAAGGTGGGAGAATTGACCAGTCCGCGGCCATGGTGGACGCTGGCTTGAGTGACGGTGTTGCAGAAATGTCGCGGTGGTCGCGGTGGCGTGTGCGTTACCGCACACGTCTGGCCAAACCATGGGCTTTGCGCTGCCACTCGACCGCTCCGACGGCCCGATACAGCCGCCCCGCCTGCACCAGGAGCGCGGCGGCGGTGGCATTGTCGTGGTTCACCGCGAGCAGGCCGATCTGCAGGGCCGCGTCCGCCTCGGACAACCGGTCGCCCACGCTCTGGAACAGGATCCGGGCTTCGGCGTAGGCCTGCTGCGCCTGCTGCAGGCGCCCCTGCGCCGATTCCAGATCACCGATCGCGCGCACGGCCGTACCTTCGCCCTGGGCGTCGTTCAGCTTGGCATACATGCCGCGAACCTGGGCGTAGTTCACGCGGGCCCGGTCAAAGTTCTCCATCAGCATGTCGAGCTGTCCGAGGTCCATCAGTGCCTGGGCCGCGTCGCGGGCGCCGCCGGCGTTCTGATAGTGGCCGTACGCCTCCTTCAGGACCTCGCGGGCCGAGCGTTTCTGGTTGCGGGCAATGTCGACGTGGCCGCGCCCCTTCTGCGCGTCGGCCATGATGAGCAGGTCTTCGGAGCTCTTCGACTGGGCGATGACCCGGTCGAAGAGGCCGCGCGCCTCCTCGAGGTTACCGGCCATGCGCTCCATCTCGCCCATGCCGATCATGATCCGGCTTTCGTTGTCGCGCTCGCCGGATTCGACGAACAGGTTCCGCGCGGCGTTGCCGTTGGTCCGGGCCCACTCGAAGCGTATCCGGGCGCGACGGGTGTCGCCGCGTCCGGCGATCAACTCGCTGTTACCGATACGTCGACCAGCATGCTTGAAGCGCTGACAGGCTTCGATCGCCGTCTCCCGCGCCTCGTGGCCCCGCTGCATCCGCCGGTAGCCATCCGAGAGACAGAGCCGGACCATGCCTTCCCCGACGTGGTCGCCGGTGCGGCGGTACAGGGTCAGCGCGCGCTCGAACCGGTTCTGCGCTTCGGCGCCGTTGCGCTCCTGACGGAAGATCTCGCCGCGGGCGTAGAGGGCGTGGGCCTCGCCGATGCGGTCGCCCACCTGGCTGAACAGGAACCGGGCTTGGTCCAGATGGCTGCCGCCCTCCTCGTTCTTCGATACCCGCACGCACGCTTCGCCGAGGCCGAGCAGGGCGCCGGCCTCGCCGAATCGGTCGGTATCGGCGGAGAAGGCGCGGCGGGCGTCGTCGAACTGCTGACGGGCGGCCTCGTAGCTGCGCCGGCGCAGGTTCATGGTGCCGAGTCCGACGAGGGCGCGCCCTTCGCCGCGGATGTCCTTGGTTTCCTTCGCGGCGGCGTCGGCGTCCTGGTAGTAGGTCTCGGCGGCGCCGTAGTCGCCGGTCTCGGTCGCCAGATCGCCCTGGCTGAGCTTGACGAGAATCTCGCCACCCCGGTCCTTAGCCTCCTTGAACAGCGCCGCCGCCTCGTTGAAGTTCTTGCGGGCATCGTTGTGCAGGCCGCTGATCCGGAAGCCTTCTCCCTGAGCCCAAAGCCGTCCCGCGGTCGCCGCCGGTCCGGTCGAGAGCACGCCGCCCGAGCGCATCGCCTGTACACCGCCGGATCGCTTTATTCCGCGGCTGACCCACCAGTCGACGGCGATCACGCACAGCCCCACCAGAACCACGGTGAGGGCGAACATGTGCTGGAAGTTGACGCGGCTCTCGGCGGTGAAGATGTAGCTCGTGCCGGCCGCCAGCAAGGCGAACAGCAACATGAGCAGCCGTCGCCGGAGTGCCCCCAGATTGCCTCGTCTGCGGGCACTGTCGATCGCTCTCACGGTCTGAGATCCCTGATCGTTGCGTGGCGGGAGGCCACCCTGGAGAAGCGCCGGAGTATCGCCGATTTTGCCGCCGTCTCCAACCGCGACCGCCGCTCAGCCGCCAAGGTTGCGGTACACCGGCCGCAACAGGGCGGGGAGCAGGTAGATCGGAAACTGAAGCACCGCAAGGTAGAGAAACGCGTCCGGATGGAACGCGGCCGGTGCGGCGCCGAGCACGATCGCCATGTTCCGGTTGCCGGCGATCAGCGCCACCGTCGTTGCCGTGCGCCGGCCGGCGGGGAGAAAGACGACGAAGCCGATGGCCTGCAGGGTCAGGCTGACGGCGAAGACCAGCACGACCAGCCCCGCGACGCGCAGCGGATCGGCGATCGCGGCCGCCGTCACGCCATCCATCACCGCCACGGCGAACACCAGCATGGTCAGCACGAACGCGCCGTCGATCGCCGTGGCGTGGCGCGCGATCCTGGCCTCGCCGGCGACCGCCCGCAGTGCCGCCGCGACAAACCCGGCAACCGCAAGCAGGCCGACGAGGCGGAGCATCAGTTCGCCGACGCCGATCTGCAGGTCGAGGCCGATCAGTCCGAGAACGAGCGGCGGCAGGGTCAGCGGCATCAGCAGCCCGCCGAGCGTCATGACCATCAGGGTCAGCGCTCCGTCGAGCCCGAGGATCGTCGCGAGCGCCGTCACCGACACCAGCGGCGGCGAGGCCGTCCAGACCACGACGGCGACCGCGACGCCGGCGCCGAACCAGGCGTCCAGCTCGAACAGCGCCACCCCGGCCTGACCGAGCGCCGGCGAGACCAGGAGAACGAACGCGACGACCGGAAGGACCCGGCCGGGGCGGCGCGCCGCCGCCAGGACCGCCGAGGGCTGGAGTCGCAGCAGCGAGAACACCAGCATGACGATGATCGCCGGCACCAGCAGCGGGCGGGCGAGCGTCGCGAGGTCGGGCAGGGCGAGGCCGAGGAACACGCCGGCGGCCAGCAGCGCCGTCGCGTGTTTGCCCATCCAGGCCAGCGCCGTCATGATCCGGGGCGCGGCCGGCCGGCCGTCGAGTTTCTTTTGGAGCGAAGCATGGAAGACTTGCGCAGTGAAGCGGGCTGGTTCGATTCGGGGACGGCCACCGTGCGCCCTGAGTGGATCGACTACAATGGTCATATGAACGTCGGCTACTACCTGGTCGCCTTCGACCTGGCGACCGAGGCGGTCTGCGTCCAACTCGGGGTCGGAGAAGACTACCGCCGGGCCCAGGACGCGTCGATCTTCGTCCTCGAGGCGCATGTCACCTACGACCGCGAGGTGCACGAGGGTGCTCCGCTTCTGTTCCGCTCGCGCATCGTCGACCACGACGCCAAGCGGTTCCACCTGATTCACCGCATGATCCATGCCGAGGACGGGTTCCTGGCGGCGACCAATGAGCTCATGTGCATGCACGTCGACCTGACGACGAAACGGTCGGCGGAGTTCCCGCAAGTATCGTATGGTCGCTTGCAATCACTGTACCGGGAGCACGAGGCGGTCGGCCCGGTGGACGGAGTCGGCCGCAGGATCGCCATCCGGCGCAAATAGGCGTCCTGCGGGCGCGGAGGGATGGAGACATGGCGGAACGGACCGGAGTCGGTTCTACCGGGCCCGACAGGGGCGTGCCGTTGGAGCCGCCGCGTTTCGAGTCGGCGCGCGGGGCGGCGATCGACGCCATGGACCGGATGCACCATCACGGGATTCCGCCGACGCCGGAGAACTTCGCCGTCTGGTACGCCTATGTGACCGGCGACATCGGCGGATTGCGGCGGACCATCGACGGTCTGCTGAAGAGCGGGCGCGGCGTCGGCGAGGTCCAGTGCGCCGACTTGTTCGAGCGCTATGTTCTGCCGGGATACCGCAGTCAGGCGGTGACGGACATCGCCGAGGGCCTGGGCGACATGACCGACGGACTGGCCCGCAAGCTCGATCGCGCGGACGATGGCGCGACCACCTTCGGCCGGGCCCTGTCCTCGGCCACGGACGCGCTGGCCACGGCCGAAGGCGATGCGGAGGTGCGCACCCTGATCGACAGCCTGCGGATGCAGACCGAGGCCGCGCGCACCAGCAACGAGGCCCTGCGCGCCGAACTGGCGACCACGACCGGGGTGATCGAGACGCTGCGCCGGAGGCTGGAGGAATCCCGGGCCGAGGCGATGACCGACGGGCTGACCGGCATCGCGAACCGGAAATGGTTCGAGTCCGCCTTGCGCGACGCCGCGCAGACGGCGGTGGAAAGCGGCACGTCGATGACCCTGCTGATGCTCGATATCGACCACTTCAAGCAGTTCAACGACACCCACGGCCACACGGTCGGGGACCAGGTCCTGCGCCTGGTGGGGCGCACGCTGACCGAGTCGGTCCGGCCGACCGACATGCCGGCCCGGTTCGGTGGCGAGGAGTTCGCCGTCGTCCTGCCGGGCACCGAACTTGAGGACGCTCGAGTGATCGCCGAGCGCATCCGCAAACGGCTGAACAAGAAGCGCATCACCCGGCGCAACACCGGCAAGGACCTCGGCGTGGTGACGATCTCGATCGGCGCGGCGCGCTACGACTACGGAGAGCCGATGGCCGCCTTGGTCGCCCGCGCGGACGTGGCGCTGTACCGGGCGAAGCAACTGGGCCGCAACCGGGTCATGATCCAGGGCGAGTGATCCGCGTCTACGCCGAACCGACGGCCGCCATCTCCTCGTAGGCGGAGCGCCGAAGCCCCATCAGGATTTTCTCTGGATAGTCCGGCCAGTCCGGCAGGATCAGCGGCAGGTCCATGTCCTGCTCCGCCACCTGGCGCACAGCCGCCCAGTCGAAGGGCGCATCCGGGCCGAACCGCCGTACCGCTTGGCGCCAGATCGCCATCTCCTGGCCCCAGAAGTGTACGCGGCGGGCCGCGATCCGGCGCTGGATCGCGATGGTGTCGCGGTGGACGCGGTCCTCCAGCCAGTCCGGCCAGATATCGGCGACCAGGGTGTCGACCGGCATGTCCGGAACGAAGGTGAAGGCATCAGCCTCGCGCAGCTCGATCTTGCTCCGGATGTCGGGCGCGAGTCCGGCGAAGACGCCGCTGATCTCGGCCAGGCCGAGGATCTCCGGGTCCCGCTCGACCGCGATCACGCGATCCACCGCCGGATTGAGCGCGATGTTCGCCACCGCCCAACCGAGGCCGAAGCCGAGGACGACGGTGGTCCCGACAGCGCCGCAGATCCCGATGGCCTGGCTGTCCAGTTCGCTCTTCACCGTCGACATCCAGTTGGCGATCCCGGTGCCGTCGGCCGACGGTCCTTCCAGGAAGGCGACCTCCCGCGGGTCACCCTCGTCGCCCCAGAAGCCGGTATCCGCCGCATGCCATGCGCGCCTGATCCGCCAGCGGCCGTACGAGCACGCGCGGTACTCGGGAACGACCATGGCTGTCGGATCGACCGGGACGATCCAGGCTGGCGTCATCGGTTGGCGGCCCAGACCTGGCGGTAGAGGTCGACGATCTCGCCGTGCTCGGGCACGCGCGGGTTGTTGGCGTGGGAACCGGACGCGATGCACTGGCTGGCCATGGTGTCCAGCAGGCCGGACCATTTGGCCTCGTCGATGCCATAGGCCGGCGGAGTGGGGACCTGCAGCTCCTCATTGGTCTGGTACAGCCAGTCCAGCAGCTTCGCCGCCGCCGTCTCGTCACCGTCGCCCGGTGCAGCCGCGCCGATCAGCCGGCCCGCCTCGGCGTAGCGGTCGAGCGCGGCCTCCAGCGAGAAGCGGGTCACCGCCGGCAGGAGCATGGCGTTGGACAGGCCATGGGGCACGTGGAAATGGGCGCCGATCGGCCGGCTCATCCCGTGCACCAGGGCGACCGACGCGTTGGAGAAGGCGATCCCGGCCTGGGTGGCGCCCAGCATCATCTGCTCGCGGGCGTCGCGGTTGTCCGGCTCAAGGCAGGCGGTCTTCAGGTTGGCGCCGATCCGCTGCATCGCGGCGATCGCCATGCTGTCGGAATAAGGATTGCGCTTCTGGCTGACGAAGGCCTCCAGCGCGTGGGTGAAACTGTCGATGCCGGTATCGGCGGTCAGCCGGAACGGCTTCTTCATCGTCAGCTCGAAGTCGACGATCGCTGCGTCGGCCTGGCCGCCGAGGCACATGACCAGCATCTTCTCGTCGGTCTCGACATCGGTGATCACCGTGCCGCGCGTGACCTCGGAGCCGGTGCCGGCCGTAGTCGGGATGCACAGCAGGGGCACGGCGGCGGTGTCCACGCCGTTCGGCACCTTGTAGTCGCGCATCCGACCGCCATGGGCCGCCAGAATGTTCACCGCCTTGGCCGTGTCCATCGGCGAGCCGCCGCCGAAACCGATCAGCCCGTCGAAACCGCCGTCGCGCATGTGGGCGGTGGCCGCCTCCACCACCGTCGTGGTCGGGTCGGGCACGGTTTCAGAGAACACGTCGCAGGCGAGTCCCACGGCCGCCAACGGACCTGTGAGCTGCTCGATCAGCCCCGAAGAGACCATGAACGGATCGGTGATGATCAGCGGGCGGGTGACCCGGAGCTTTTCCAGGACCTCGCCCACGCGGGCGATCGACCCACCGCCGACCAGCATGATCCTGGGCCCAAAGATCGTCGCGCTCATGACGCTTCCCCTGTGTTGAGTCTGTTGGCTGGTTTGTTGCGCGCACGATACGCGAGGCTTGGAAAACGCCGCAAGCGCTCGAGATCCGGCGGTCCGCGCACTTGCCCGTCGGCAACCGTGTTAGACTCCCCCCACGAGCGACACGGGCGACGTCGGGAACGGGTTCGGAATGGCAGGTATCCAGGACACGGTTGTCTTCCTGTCGGCGGCGGTGATCGCCGTACCGGTGTTCCGCAAGGCCGGGTTCGGCGCGCTGCTCGGCTACCTCGCCGCCGGGGTGGTCATCGGCCCTTCGGTGCTCGGACTGGTGTCGGACGTCGACGCGATCCTGCACTTCGCCGAGTTCGGCGTGGTGTTGCTGCTGTTCATCATCGGGCTGGAACTGATGCCGGCGCGTCTCTGGGCGCTGCGCAGGCCGATCTTCGGACTCGGCGCCGCCCAGGTGGGGATCAGCGCCGTGCTGATCGGGCTCGCCGCCTACGGGCTCGGCTATGCGGTGCAGACCGCGATCGTCGTCGGTCTTGTGCTCGCCCTGTCTTCGACCGCCTTCGCGGTGCAGACGCTGGCGGACCGGGGGGAACTGCGCACGCAGCACGGCCGCGCCGCCTTCTCCATCCTGCTGTTCCAGGACCTGGCGGTGATCCCGCTGCTGGCCGTGCTGCCATGGCTTGCCGACGCGCCCATTCTCGGCGAGGACGGCGTGGCAGAGGAGGCGGTGCTCCGGACGGACTACCTCTCCATCGCCTTTTCGATCGTGACCGTCGCGTTGATCATCGTGGTGGGGCGCCGGCTGCTGCGCCCGCTGCTGCGGGTGGTGGCCAACACCGGCGTGCAGGAACTGTTCACCGCCGCCGCCCTGCTGGTGGTGCTCGCCATGGCGCTGGCGATGGAGCGGATCGGGCTGTCCATGGCGCTCGGCGCCTTCCTGGCCGGCGTGCTCCTGGCCGACACCGAGTACCGTCACCGGCTCGAGGCCGACATCGAGCCGTTCAAGGGGCTGCTGCTGGGGCTGTTCTTCATCGCCGTCGGCATGTCGATCGATCTCGCGAATTTCGTCGAGGCGCCGGTCGCGGCGATGGGCGCGGCGGTCGGACTGGTGGCGATCAAGTGCCTCGCCCTGTACGCCTTGGCCCGCGCGACCCGAATGCGGCGGGAGCCGGCGCTGGCGCTCGCGGCGGTGCTGCCCCAGGGGGGGGAGTTCGCGTTCGTGCTGTTCGGTGCCGCGATCAACGTCGGCGCCGTCGACCGGTCGACTGCCGACTTCCTGATTCTGGTGGTGGCGATCTCCATGGCGATGACGCCGTTCACCGTGCAACTCGCCGACATGATGCGCGCCCGACTGCCGAAGAAGGCCGTCGTCCAGGGCACCCTGGAGGACATGGGCGATCCGGAGACCCAGGTCATCATCGCCGGTTTCGGCCGCTTCGGACAGATGATCGGGCGCATGTTGAACATGCGACGGATCAAGTTCGTCGCGCTGGACAGCGACCACGACCGCATCGCCATCGCCCGGCGCTTCGGCAACGAGGCGTATTTCGGCGACGCCTCGCGTCTGCAGATCCTGGAGGCGGCGGGAGCCGGCCGGGCCAGGCTGCTGGTGATCGCCGTCGACGACCCGGAACGCGCCGACGCCGTCGCGCGGGTCGCCGGCATGCACTTCCCCAACCTGAAGGTCTTCGCCCGCGCGCACGACCGTTTCCACGTTTACCGGCTGATGGAACTCGGCGTCGATCAGGTGGTGCGCGAGTACTTCGACTCCAGTCTCGACATGGCGGGCCGCGTGTTCCGCGAACTCGGCGTGCCGGGGCGGCGCGCCGACCTGATGGTCCGCCAGTTCAAGGAGTATGACGAACAGCTCTTGCGGGAGCAGTACACGATCCATCGCGACGAGGCGGAGATGATCAGGACCTCCAAGGAGGCGGCGGCGCATCTCGCCAGCCTGTTCGAGCACGACCAGGGAGTTGCCGAGCAGGAGGAGGAGGCAGCGAAAACGACCAGTCAAGCGGCAGAGTAGCAGAGTCGGCTCGACCATCTTTGATATTGTCTGCGAATAGCATGCATTTATAAGTTGTTTTTAAGCCAGGACCATTCGGGGGTACCTATGCCAGTCCCAGAGTATCAAGCCTTTATGCGGCCTCTCTTAGAATTAGGTTGTAGCGGAGAGCGTAAGCTGAATGATTGTATGGCTGTTCTGGCCGATAATTTTGGATTAAGTGAGGCTGATAGAACAGAACTTCTACCTAGTGGGAAGAAAACTCGTCTTTATGATAGAATTCATTGGGCTGCTACTTATCTTAATAAGGCGGGCGCAATTGTACGCCCCCGTAGGGGATTCTTTATAACGACTGATCGTGGTAAACAGTTGCTGAGTGATTATAAGAACAAGTTGACAGTTGAGGATTTATTAAAATTTGATGAATTCAAGGAATTTGTTCAACCAGGTGCCAGTTTGGTGAAGGTGCCTCCCGTGATCGATGTTCAGGTAATTTTGGATTCGACCGATCATTTGACGCCAGAAGAAAGGATTGATTCCGCATATCAAGAGCTTGAGGAGAGTTTAAGGGAAGATCTCTTGGAGAAGATTATTGAATCAGATCCAGTATTTTTTGAACTTGTAATTCTTAAGCTGATGACGGCAATGGGTTATGGGGGTGGGCGTTCATCTGCAGCAAAAATGACACAAAAGTCAAATGATGGTGGAGTTGATGGAGTAATAAATGAAGACCCTCTCGGTCTGGACACGATTTATTTACAGGCGAAAAGGTATTCTGTAGAAAAATCGGTTGGCCGAGAGACGGTGCAGGCATTTGTAGGGGCATTGGCAGGATTTAAGGCCAGCAAAGGAGTTTTTGTTACAACGAGCTTCTTTTCTAAGCCAGCGATAGAATATGCGAGTCATCAGAATTTGGTATTAATAGACGGAAGAGAACTAACTAGGCTCATGGTGCGATACGGAGTCGGTGTTACGATAGAGCGTTCAATCGACTTAAAGAAAATTGATACTAATTTTTTTGATGATGATGTCACTTAGACTGTATTATTATTTAATTTGCCCGATACACTTCTCGGCCAGCGACGACCGTCCCCAGGACCTTGGCCGGACCGCCGTCGCGCTGGTCCAGCACCACCAGATCCGCCCGCTTGCCGGCCTCCACCGTGCCGCGATCGTCCAGGCCCGCCGCCTTGGCCGGGTTGGTTGAGACCAGCGCCCAGGCGGTCGGAAAATCGCAGTCGCCGTCGGTCACCAGGCGGAGCGGCGCCTGGGCCAGCGCGGGGTAGTAGTAGTCCGACACCAGGATAGTGCAGCGCCCCTCACGGACTTCGCGTGCGGCCGTCACGCCCCGGTAGCCGAGATGGCTGCCGCCGCGGATGATGTTCGGCGCCCCGCAGATCACGGGATCGCCCAGCGCGACGGCGGTCTCCGCCGTCGGCGTGTTCATCGGAAACTCGGCGATCCGACAGCCGATCCCGTGGAACCAGGTTCGGATCTCGGGTTTGTCGTCGTCGTGGCTGGCCAGCGCCACGCCGTTGTCGAGCGCCGCGCGGGCCAGCCGTTCGATGGAGGCCGGCACGTCGGGCTGGCGTGCGCAGACCTCGTGCAACAGCGCCACATACTCGTCGTGCGACAGTCCCGATCGCGCGGTTTCTGTCCGCGTGGCCTTGCCCTTGTGCTCGATCCCGTGCAGCGTCGAGTGGCTGTGGTCGTTGAACGCCAGCAGATCCACCGTGCCGTCGGCGAGCCAGCCTAGAACCTCGTCCTCGGCCGACAGGTTGTGGGTCTCGTGGCGCAGGTGGAAGCGGGTGTCGCAGCCGAGACGGGGCCGCGCCGCCTCGATCGCCGTCTTCAGCGCCAGCGTCGACTCGCGTCCGCGCAGGCCCGGCTCCCAGGAATAGGTGACGCCGTGAAAGGCGGTGGTGATGCCGTTGGACAGCAACTGCGCGTCGGTGTCCTGCAGGGCCAGATCGAACGGGAAGTGCACGCCCGGGCGCGGCATGACCTGGCGCTCGAAGGCGTCCCCGTGCAGGTCGATGACGCCCGGCAGGACCCAGGCGTCGCCGGCGTCCCAGACATCGCCGGAGCTCTCGGCGCCGATGGCCGAGATGGTGCCGTCCTCGATCGTCACCACGGTATCGGCGATCTCGCCGTCGGCGAGCAGCACCCGCCGGCTCGCGATCCCTCTCTTCATCGGCTTCTTCTCCTGTGGGGGGCCGCCATGGCATAACCGGCGCGCCCGAGGACCGACATGCCCAGGGGGGCTGTTCGGTTCCTAGATACCCGCTTCCGGCGCGCCCGCGCCACCGCCGAACGCGCATCTTCATCGGAGTGTCAAAATGGTTTCGTTCCCGAGCTTTCCCGAGGACGGCACGCGCGAGCCCGATCCCGAGGCGCCGCGCTACGCTCTCTACGTGGCGCCGGAACCCGGATCGGCCCTCGCCGAGTTCGGGGCGGACTGGCTCGGCCGCGACTGTGTCACGGGAGAGGCGCGCACGCAGCCGGCGGTGGCGGAGTTGAGCGCCGACCGGTTGGCCGCGCTCACCGCGAGCGCGCGGATGTACGGGTTCCACGCCACGATCAAACCCCCCTTCTATCTCCGCGACGGCCGCACCGAGGCCGATCTGGTCGATGCGTTCGCCGCCTTCGCACGGACGCGCCGGGCGTTCGAGGTGCAGTTGGGCCTGCGCTCGCTCGGCGGGTTCCTCGCCCTGATGATGACGCCCACGGACCATCGGATGAATGCGCTGGCCGCCGACGCGGTGCGCGATCTCGATGCGTTCCGCGCCTTGCCCGGAGCGGCCGAGCTGGCACGCCGCCGTGCCGCGGGCCTGTCGGCCCAGCAGGAGACGCTGCTGCAGGAGTGGGGATATCCCTACGTGATGGGCGAGTTCCGGTTTCATATGACCCTGTCGGCGCGGCTGCCGGAGGGGCCGGAGCGCGATGCGGTCCTCGCCGCCCTGACGCCGCGGGCGGCGGCGGTGACGCAGAAGCCGTTTCGGGTGGATGCCGTCGCGCTCTACCGCCAGCCGCACCAGGGGGCGGATTTCATCCAGGTGCAGCGGTTCCCGTTCGGCTCGACGGATTAGGTGGCGGCCGCCTTCACCAGGCCGTTGACGACGGCACAGAACGGATCCGATGAGATCAGGGCGGCATCCGGCACGCCGGCGGCCAGCGTCTCGCGCACCACCGGCAGCAGGGTGGTGCCGCCTGTCAGGACGACATGGTCGACCTCCCGAGCCTCGACGCCGGCCAGATCCAGCACGTGGCCGACGGCATCCTGCAGTGAGGCGAGTTCCAGGGCGATGGCGCCCTGAAGGCGGGCGGCGTCGACGACCGGTGCCGTCGCCTCGTCGAGATCCGCCAGGTCCAGGGCGGCGGCCCCGCCCTCGCCAAGGGTGATCTTCAAGGCCTCGACCCTTGCCGCCAGTCGATGGCCGAGGCGGCGATCCATCACCTGGAGCAGGCGGTCGATCTTTTCCGGTTCCAGCGAAAGTCGGTGGATCGCGGCGATCTCGGTGCGGTTCTCGCGCGAGTAGAACAGGTGGATCTTGTGCCAGGTCGCCAGGTCGGAGAAGTACTGGGCCGGCACCGGCAGAACCGCGTCCGATGTCAGGCTGCGGGTCCGCGAGCCCATGCCGAGCTGCGGCATCACCGTGTCCAGGGAGATGCGCCGATCCAGGTCGGTTCCCCCGATCCGAACACCGAAGTTGGCCAGGATCTCGAACCGTTCCTCCGCCGGTCCGCCGCCGCCACGCCAGCGCGCCACCGAGAAGTCGGACGTGCCGCCGCCGATATCGGCCACGAGCACGACCCGCGGCTCGTCCATCAGGTCGCCGGCATCGATCAGGGCGGCCACCGGCTCGTAGAGAAAGCGGACCTTTGCGTAGCCGGCTTCCTGCAGGATCTCTCCCAGGTAGGCCTCGGCCTCGGCGTCGCGTTCCGGATCGTCGCTGAACCGCACCGGCCGGCCGGCGACCAGGGTCGTCAGGCGGGCGTCAGCGGCGCGTTCGACATCTGACTTCAGGTCCTGGATGAAGCGCTTCAGCAACTGTCGGAACGGCCAGGGGCGGCCGCCGAGGATCGTGCGCTCCTCCGTCAGACGGGTGCCGAGGATGCTCTTCAGCGCGCGGATGTAGCGGCCGTCATCCTCTGCGAGGAAGCAGGCCTCCGCCTGGGCGCCGAACAGGAGGGACCGCTCGTCCTCGCTCCAGAACAGGGCACTTGGCGTCACCGTGCGGCCGTCCGCGAAGCGGTGCAGCACTGGCTGCCCGTCGCGCACGTAGCCGATGGCCGAGTTCGACGTGCCGAAGTCCATACCCGCCGCGACAGGGGTCATTGCCGTATCCTCTCCTGTGGGAGGTGCTCGAGAACATTGGTCCGGACGCGGAGCGAAGCCTCGCGGGGACGGTTTTCCGGCGGTTCGGTTGGATGAAGGAGGCGGACCCTACATCAGAAAGCCGGACGACGTGACCGGATTCGTCGCTGGTGACGGGACGGGTCAGACACGTCCGGCGGCCAGCGGCGGTTCGCTGACGGTGGCCGCCAGCCGGGCGTTACCGGTCACGCCACCGATCGCCCGCTCCGCCCGTGGTGTCCGACCGAAGCACTCCCGGTAGCACTTCGAGAAGTGACTGGCCGAGACGAAGCCGCAGGCCAGCGCCACCGAGAGGATCGACATCGAGGTCTGGGTGAGCAGCTGGCGGGCGCGCTGCAGCCGGAGCGTGAGGTAGTAGCGCGTTGGCGTCGCGTTCAGGTACTTGCGGAACAGCCGCTCGAGCTGACGGGTCGACAGGCCGGCCCGCTCCGCCAGGTCGGTCTGGGTCAGCGGCTCCTCCAGGTTCGCCTCCATCTCGCTGATGACCGAGATCAGCTTCGGATGGCTCACCCCGATGCGGGCGCGCAGTTCCATGCGCTGGTGGTCGTGGGGTTCGCGGATGCGGTCGTGGATGAACTGCTCCGAGACTTGGTTGGCCAGTCCCTGGCCGTGCTGCCGGCCGATCAGGTGCAGCATCATGTCGAGCGAGGCAGTGCCACCGGAACAGGTGAAGCGGTCGCGGTCGATCTCGTACAGGTCGGAGGAGACCTCGATCTCCGGGAACTCCTCGGTGAAGCCGCCGAGATTCTCCCAGTGGATGGTGCAGCGCCGGTCGTCCAGCAGGCCGGCCTTGGCCAGAACGTGGCTGCCGGTGCACAGCGCGCCGACCGCCCGGCCCTGGCGCGAGGCGCGGCGCAGAAAGCCCAGCACCCGCTCGTCCTCGAATTTCTGCACGTCGATACCGGCGACCACCGCGACGATCTTTTCGCGGTCGAGCTCCGCCATCGGTCCGTCGGGCACGACCTCGATGCCGTTGCTGGCCGACACCGGGTTGCCGTCCACGGTGTAGACCCGCCACTCGTACAGCGTCCGGTTGGCCATGCGATTGGCCGAACGCAGCGGCTCCACCGCCGAGGCGAAGGCCATCATCGAGAAATTGCGGACGAGCAGGAAACCGATGTGTGTCGGAATCTCGTTCGGATCATCAAACATCGCGAGACCGCACTCCCAGCTAGCCTCCTTGGACGCTTTGACGGCCCCGGTGCATGACCAGCAGGTGTCGGGCCGAGAATACTGCGATTCTCCGCGAGGGCGCATTCACAAAATGCCGGGACGCGCGGGAAAACGGTTAACGCCGCATGCACTTACCGACATGGAGGGTGCGGGAATTCCCGTGCCCCGTCCGTCGCCCCGGCGACCGCGTGCTCGGCCGGCACAGCGCCGATGTCGGCCCTGGACCAGCGCCCGCTACACGCCCACATCGCCGACCAGGCCGCGCAGCAGATGGCCGACGCCATAGGCGAGCCCGGCGGCGGCGAGGCCGATGGCAAGCGTCTCCGCCCCCGAGCGCCACCACGGCGCCAGCGACCATTTCGCCTTGGCCGAGCCGATGGCGAAGAACACCGCCGCCGTGACCGCCGTCGACAGCGCGAACCCGCCGCCGGCCATGTACGGGATCAGCGGCACCAGACCGCAGACCACGAAGGCCGAGAAGGTGACCCAGGCGGCGGTCCAGGGCGAGCGCACCACCGGGGCGAGGCCGTGCTCCTCGACCAGCATGGTCTGCACCCAGCGATCCTCGTCGGCGGTGATGGTCTCCACCGCCCGTTCCAGCGCCCGGCCCTTGAAGCCCTTGGCGGCGAAGATCTGGCGGATCTCCTCGCGCTCGCCGTCCGGCTCTGCGGCGATGTGGCGGTGCTCCATGGCCAGCACCCGGGCGGCCTCGTCCTTCTCGGCCTTGGTGCCGGAATAGTTGGCGGCGGCCATGGAGAAGCCGTCGGCGATCAGGTTGGCGAAGCCGAGGATCAGGATCACCGCGACCGACAGCTCCGCCCCGGCCACCCCGGCGACGATGGCGAAGGTCGTCACCGCGCCGTCGATCCCGCCATAGATCCAGTCGCGCAGATACAGCGCCTCCGGCCGTGCCGCGATGCGCGCACGGATCGAGGCGGGATCATGGGCGTGCTCGAGCTTCATGGGAGGAGGATAGCGCAGAGCGGACGCGGCGTGTGGGAAGTCGCACCTTCGCGGGATGCGGGTGGGTGGGGTAGGGTGTACAGCCATGTCTGTGCGGGCATGTCTGTACGGGGGGCGGATGGACCGGGAGAAGCAGCTTCAGTTCGCGCATACCGTCGGCAAGGTCACGCTCGATATCCTGAGCGCCGCCGGCATCGGCATTCCGGTCGGCACGGTCGCAGACAAGTTCGTCGACTATCTGAGCCGGAAGATCCGCGAGCAGGACGCGGCCGCCGCCGGCGACGCCTCGGCGCGCGCCGCCGTCAGAGACCTGGCGATGGCGGCGTTCCGGAAGCCGATCCCGCCGGAACGCCTGATGCGCGGCTCCGAGGCGACGCTGCTCCGCGCGGAACGCAAGATCGTCCCCTTCGCCGGGCGGGACGGGGCGTTGGCCGAGTTCGACCGCTGGTTCGACGACGACGCGCCGATGAAGTGGCGGCTCCTCACCGGCCCCTCCGGGCGGGGCAAGACCCGCTTCATGCAGCACGTCGTGGAGACCTACGGCGAGGCGCGGGGTGGCAGGTTGCTTGCCGGGTTCATCGATCTGGACGGGCTGTCGCAGACGCCGGAAGCCCTCGCCGGCTTCCTCTCCCATGAAGGCGAGATCCTGATCGTCGTCGACTATGCCGAGCGGGCGCGGGCGCAGACCAGGGCGATCCTGAAGCTGGCGCTCGCCCTGATGCAGGCCGCCGACGCCGGGGCGGCGGTGAAGGTGCGCGTCGTCCTGATCGCGCGCGGGCTCTCCGAGGTGTGGGAGCAGATCGGCATCGAGGACGAGGCGATCGGCGCCGTCATGAACAGCACGGAAGGGCTGTTCGATACGGAGGAACTGACGCCGCTGGCCGATACGCCGGAGTCGCGGCGGCTCGAATTCGTCCGCGCCCATGTCGCTTTCGACAAGGTGTTGAACCTCAACGCCTCTGCCGAGGGGCGGGCGCCGGCGGAGAAGGAGATTCCGTCCCTGGCACCGAAGCCGCCGCGCGACGATTTCCGGGAAGCGGTGATGATCCACCTCGCCGCCCTCGCCGCGGTCCAGGGAGGAATGCGGGCCGAGGAGATGACGGACACGCGGCTGCTCGACTGGATCGTCAACCGGGAGCGGCGCGAATGGCTGAAGCGCGCCGAGGGCGTGCTGTCCCTGCCGGAGGCGGTACGGCGCCGGGCGCTGGACGAGGCGGTGGGCATCGTCACCCTGGCCGCCGCAGCCTCGCAGGAGCCGGACGAGGCGCGGGTGACGGAGCTGCTCGTCGCCTGTCCCCGGCTGTCCGAGTGCGCGACCGGAGAGCGCGAGGCGGTGGCGATCATGCTCCACGACCTGCATCCGGGGGAGGGCGGACCGATCGGCCTGACGCCGGATCTGGTGGGAACGTATTTCCTCGGCCGGCTGGAGGCCGGCTTCTTCACCTCCGCCTTCGCGCGACTGAACGAACAGGAGGCGACCAACGGCCTCACCAAGCTCAACTGGCTGGCCCAGGGATGGCGGGAGCCGGGAGAGCGGGCGAATCCGCTCGGCGTGGACCGGATCCGGGCGGCGATCGCCGGCAACCCGGAACTGGCCTTGCCGGTCGTGATCGACGTCGCCCAGCAGTCGGGCGATCCCATCGGCGCCGTCGCCGCCGACATCGTCCGAGACCTGAACGACGCGACCGTGGCCCGGCATCTGGAGCAGACGCGCGGCTTCCCGGAGAGGACCGTGGCCCTGCGGGAACTGGCGGTGGCGGTCGAGACGATCCTGTTCGAGCAGGAGAGCGGCGAACGGTCGGAGGAGGGGCGGATCCGGCGCGCCTGCCGCGCCAACAACCTGTCGAACCGTCTCGGGGATCTCGGTCGGCGGGAGGCGGCGCTGGCGGCGATCGAGGAGGCGGTGGCGCTGGACCGCGAGCTTGCGACGACTCGTCCCGACGCCTTCACCTCTGACCTCGCGCAATCGCTCAACAACCTGTCGAACTGTCTCGCGGATCTCGGCCGTCGGGAGGCGGCGCTGGCGGCGATCGAGGAGGCGGTGGGGCTGCGACGCGCGCTTGCGGCGGCGCGTCCCGACGCGTTCGTTCCCGAATTGGCAATCTCGCTCAACAACCTGTCGGGCTGTCTCGCGGATCTCGGTCGGCGGGAGGCGGCGCTGGCGGCGATCGAGGAAGCGGTGGCGCTCTACCGCGCGCTTGCGGCGGCGCGTCCCGACGCCTTCGTTCCCGAATTGGCAACCTCGCTCAACAACCTGTCGAACCGGCTCTCGGATCTCGGCCGGCGGGAGGCGGCGCTGGCGGCGATCGAGGAGGCGGTGGGGCTGCGACGCGCGCTTGCGGCGGCGCGTCCCGACGCGTTCACCCCCGTTCTAGCAATTTCGCTCAACAACCTGTCAAACCGTCTCGCGGCTCTCGACCGGCGGGAGGAGGCGCTGGCGGCGATCGAGGAGGCGGTGGCGCTCTATCGCGCGCTTGCGGCGGCGCGTCCCGACGCCTTCGTTCCCGAATTGGCAACCTCGCTCAACAACCTGTCGGGCCGTCTCTCGGATCTCGACCGGCGGGAGGCGGCGCTGGCGGCGATCGAGGAGGCGGTGGGGCTGCGACGCGCGCTTGCGGCGGCGCGTCCCGACGCGTTCACCCCCGTTCTAGCAAATTCGCTCAACAACCTTTCGGGCCGTCTCTCGGATCTCGGCCGTCGGGAGGAGGCGCTGGCGGCGATCGAGGAGGCGGTGGCGCTCTACCGCGCGCTTGCGGCGGCGCGTCCCGACGCCTTCACCCCCGGTCTGGCGGATTCCCTGCAGAACATGGCCCAACGATTGGCCGAACTGGATCGGCTCGAAGAGGGGCTCCAGTGTGTCACGGAGACGGAAGCGATCTATCGCGAACTGGCCGCATCGCTTCCCGGGGCGTTCACCGGTGACTGGGCCTGGGCGCTGGCCGTCCAGGGGGAAATCATTCTCGCGGCGGACCGGGCGGATGAAGCGGTCGAGGCGCTCGCCCAGGGCCTGACGATCGTGCGCGAGCAGTTCCAGCGACTGCCGCAGGCCTTTGCCTTCGTTCCTCACTACCTTCAGGTCTACCTCTCCGCCTGCGAGGCCGCCGGTATCGAGCCGGACGAGGACGTGGTCGACCCCATCCGCCAGACCCTCCGCCCCACCCCCTGACGCCCCCAAGTCCTAGAGTGTCGCAATTCGGCAACCACATCCCCGGGCGTAGCCGCTAGTCTCCGTCGGTCACGTCAATCGCCCCATCGGAACGAGCGATGGGGGCAGCCCGAAGGGAGGGGCCGGCCATGGTGAAGTCCGATATCGAGATCGCCCGCGAGGCCAAGATGCAGCCGATCATGGAGATCGGCGCCAAGCTCGGCATCGCGCCCGAGCACCTCATGCCCTACGGCCACACCAAGGCGAAGATCGATCTCGGCTATATCGACAGCCTGTCGGGCAACCCCGACGGCAAGCTGATCCTGGTCACCGGCATCAACCCGACCGCGGCCGGCGAGGGCAAGACCACCACCACTGTCGGCCTCGGCGACGCGCTGAACCGGATCGGCAAGAAGGCGGCCATGTGCCTGCGCGAGCCGTCGCTCGGCCCGTGTTTCGGGGTCAAGGGCGGGGCGGCCGGCGGCGGCTACGCCCAGGTGGTGCCGATGGAGGATATCAACCTCCACTTCACCGGCGACTTCCACGCCATCGCGGCGGCCAATAACCTGCTGGCGGCGCTGATCGACAACCACGTCTACTGGGGCAATGCGGTCGGGCTCGACCCGCGGCGCATCGGCTGGCGCCGGACGCTGGACATGAACGACCGGGCGCTGCGCTCCATCGTCAACTCGCTCGGCGGCGTGGCCAACGGCTTCCCGCGCGAGGACGGGTTCGACATTGTCGTCGCCTCGGAGATCATGGCGATCCTGTGCCTGTCGACCTCGCTCGACGACCTCAAGCGCCGGCTCGGCCAGATCGTCGTCGGCCAGACCCGCGAGCGCGAGCAGGTCTTCGCCCGCCAGCTCGAGGCCGACGGGGCGATGACCGTGCTGCTGAAGGACGCGCTGTCGCCGAACCTGGTGCAGACCCTGGAGAATAACCCGGCCTTCATCCATGGCGGCCCGTTCGCCAACATCGCCCATGGCTGCAACTCGGTGATGGCGACCCAGACCGCGCTGAAGCTCGCCGACTATGTCGTGACGGAGGCCGGGTTCGGCGCCGATCTGGGGGCGGAGAAGTTCTTCGATATCAAGTGCCGCAAGGCCGGGCTGTCGCCGGCGGCGGCGGTGGTGGTCGGCACCGTGCGGGCGCTGAAGATGCATGGCGGTGTCGCCAAGGAGGACCTGGGCACCGAGAACATCGACGCGGTGCGCAAGGGCGTGTCCAACATTGCCCGCCACGTGGAGAACACCCAGAAGTTCGGCGTGCCGGTGGCCGTCGCCCTCAACCGCTTCATCACCGATACCGACGCCGAGATCGCGGCGGTGCGCGAGGAGCTGTCGTCGCTCGGCGTCGACGCGATCGAGTGCACCCACTGGGCCGACGGCTCCGCCGGGACCGAGGCGCTGGCCCATCACGTGGTCGGCCTGGTCGAGGGCGGGACGGCGGCGTTCAAGCCGCTCTACGGCGACGAGCTCGGCCTGAAGGACAAGATCCGCACCATCGCCAAGGAGATCTACCGGGCCGACGACGTGTCGTTCGAGGGCAAGGCGTCGACCGCCATCGCCGATATCGAGAAGAACGGCGGCGGGTCCTATCCGGTGTGCATCGCCAAGACCCAGTACAGCTTCTCCACCGATCCCAACGCCAAGGGCGCGCCGACCGGCCACACCCTGCCGGTGCGTGAGGTGCGGCTGTCCAACGGGGCGGAGTTCGTGGTCGCGGTCTGCGGCGAGATCATGACCATGCCGGGCCTGCCCCGCGTCCCGGCGGCGAACAAGATCACCCTGAACGATGCCGGCCAGATCGAAGGACTGTTCTAAAGCGGGCACGATCCGGGCGCTGGCGGGGGCGGCGGCGGAGGCCGTCCGCCTGTTCCTGCCGGCGCTGTTCCCGTCGTGGCGGTTCTTCGACGCGATCGGCCCCTCGCCGCGCCTCGAGATCGCCCGTCTGCGCGCCGCGTCGGATGAACCGGACCATTGGGCCGAGGCCCGGCCGCTGCGCCGGCGTCTCGGTCTGGCCGACTGTCTGGGGAGCTTCTTCTGGAATCCGCGCTGGAACGAGACGCTATTCCTGGTCACCTGCGCCGAGCAGGCGATCAGGGCCGATTTCGACCCGGACGACCACGGCATCCGGGAGATCCGCGACCGCCTGCGGGCCGATCTGCGGGGCGAGGACGAGGGCGACGGCGCGGCGCCCTGGTTCCGTTTCCGTATCCTGCTGTTGAGTCGGGACGGCGACACGGTGCGGCGGGACGCCGTATACACCTCGCCGCCTTATCCCGTCGCTTCGTCGGCAGCGGATGAGGGGCCGTGAGCATGCCTCTCCTCGACCTAGACGCCGCCCTCCGCCTGACCGAGATCCTCCTGGCGCTGGCCTATGTCCAGAAGAGCGGCGAACTCCTGGCCGGACGCCCGGACGAACGGATCCACGGGACCGCGCATCTGATCCTCAGCCTGCTGCTGCTGGCCGGGGTCGAGCGCGCGGTCGTCTGCTACGCGCTGTTCGGTGCGGCGCTTGCCCTGCTGTACCGCTATCGGGGGCCGTATAACGGCGGCAGCGATCTGCTCGGCTACCTGATCCTGTTCTGTCTCTGTCTCGCCCATGCGATGCCCGACCCGGCCTGGCGCGAGTACGTGCTCGCCTATCTGGCGCTGCAGCTCGTGCTCTCCTACTTCAAGTCCGGCTGGGCCAAGGCGATCCACCGGGACTGGCGGACCGGCCAGGCGCTGCGGGAGGTCTTCGTCTTCTCCGCCTATCCGGTGTCGCAGGCCGTTCGCGCGCGGTTCCGGGACTCGCGGCTGGTGGCGCCGATGGCCTGGGCGGTGGTCGGGTTCGAGCTGGCGTTTCCGCTCGCGCTGCTGCGGTTCGAGTGGCTGGTGGCGGCCCTGGCCGTCGCGGCGGCGTTCCATGTGGCCAACTTCCTGCTGTTCGGCTTCAACCGGTTCGTCTGGGTCTGGGTAGCCGGATATCCCTCGATCCTGTGGCTGCAGGCGCGGCTGTTCGCATAGCGCGTTCCGACCGTCCGACGGGCGCGGATCAGGCCTGGCTTTCCGCCCGAAGTTCCTCGAGAAGTACGGCGGTCGCGGCCTGGACCTCGCCGCGCTCCCGCTCGACGAGGGCGACCCGGCGCATCACCGGCGGTGAGCCGAACGGCACCGTCCGCACCGTCTCGCGCAGCGCGCCTGTGATCGATCCGGCCGGTGCCACCGCGACCCCGAGACCGCGGGCCACCATCGCCAGGATCGCCTCGATCGAGTCCAGTTCCATCGCCTCGGCGACAGCGATCCGACGCTGGCGCAGGGCGGAGTCGATGACCCGGCCCACGCCGGTGCGGCGGTTGAAGCGCACGAAGGGCAGGGTGCGCAGCAGGTCCCGGTCGGAGCGTCCCCCGACCCCGATCGGCGCGGCGACCACCAGCGGTTCCTCGTGGATGACGTTGAGCACGAGGCCACGCTCCAGCCGTGGCGTCTCGGTCACCACGGCGGCGTCCAGCGCCCCCTGGGCCACCCGACGCAGCAGGTCGGCGGACAGGCCGGACTCGACGCGGATCCGCAGGTCGGGTGCCCGCACCGCCAGCCGCGCGAGGGCCGCCGGCACCAGCCCCGTCGCCGCCGTTGGGATGATGCCGAGCCGCAGCCGACCGCGGGCCGACCCGCCGGCGGCGGCCGCCCGAATATCCTCCGACAGGCGGACCAATTCGCGCACCCGTGACAGCAGCCCGTCGGCCGTCTCGTTCAAGACGGGCGGGCGCCGCGCCCGGTCGAACAGGGCCGTTCCGAGCTCCTCCTCCAGGGTCTTCATCTGCATGGACACGGCCGACTGGGTCACGCCCACGCGCTCGGCCGCGGCGGCGAAACTGCCGCTGTCGGCGATGGCGAGCAGGGTCTCCAGGTGTCGGATGTTCATGCGATCATATTAAGAGTTATTGATCTAATTCATCAAGATTATTCGCTTGTCTGAAGAAGACCGGGCGGCGAGGATGACTCACGCTTTCGTGAGGGAGGATACCCATGAGCTTTGCCCTGACCGCCGCGCAGGAGGAGTTGCGCGCCAAGGCCCGCGATCTGGCCGAGTCCGTGATCGCGCCGCGCGCCGCCGAGGTCGACCGCAGCGAGCAGTATCCCTGGGACAACGTGAAGGCGCTGACCGAAGCCGGCTTCATGGGCATGACCGTGCCGAAGGAACTGGGCGGCAAGGGCCACAGCTTCCTCGACGTGGTGCTGGTCATCGAGGAGATGGCGGCCCAGTGCGGCGTGACCGGTCGCATCGTGGTCGAGGGAAACATGGGCGCGATCTCCGCCCTGCTCCAGTACGGCACGGAGTGGCAGCGCGGAATCGCCGCCGAGCATGTGCTGTCTGGCGACAAGCTCGCCATCTGCATCACCGAGCCCGATGCCGGCTCCGCCGCGACGCAGATGACGACCCGCGCCGACAAGCGCGGCGACACCTACGTTCTGAACGGCAAGAAGCACTGGATCACCGGCGGCGGCGTCTCCAAGCTGCATCTGATTTTTGCCCGCGTGTTCGACGAGGCGGGACAGGAACTCGGCATCGGCGGCTTTCTCGCCTTCCGCGATGAGGATCAGGGGCTCGTCATCGGCACCCGCGAGCCGACCATGGGCCTGCGCGGCATTCCCGAGACCGAGGTGCTGTTCCAGGATCTGGAACTGTCGGCCGAGCGGCTGGTGATGCCGCCGAGCGGGCTGAAGCGCGGGTTTGCCGACCTGATGAACGCCTACAACGCCCAGCGCGTGGGCGCGGGGACCGTGGCGCTGGGTCTTGCCGAGGGCGCGTATCGCCGCGCGCTCTCCTTCGCCAAGGAGCGCGAGCAGTTCGGCCGGCCGATCGCCGAATTCCAGGGCCTGCAGTGGATGCTGTCGGACATGAGCGTGCAGATCGAAGCGGCGCGCGCGCTGATCTGGCGGGCGGCGGCGACCGAGGGCCGGAACGGCAGCCCGTTCCCGGACAGCCTGGCGGCCGCCCAGTCGAAGATCTTCGCCTCCGAGATGGCAATCAAGGTGACGACCGACGCGCTGCAGGTTTTCGGTGCGCGCGGCTACTCGCGCAACTATCCGATGGAGCGGATCCAGCGCGACGCGCGGATGTTCACCATCGGCGGCGGCACCGCCCAGATCCTGCGCACCGTCGTCGCCTCGCGTCTGCTGGAGCGTAAGCTGCCGCAGACCCGCGACGGCTATGCCGCCCTGGCCGAGGCCGGTAAGCTCGCCCGCTCACAAGCCGCCGAATAAGCCCAACAAGCGAGGCCCCATGTCTGAGACGGTGCGCGCCGCCGACCTGCTCGCGCGGCGCCTGTACGAAGCCGGCTGCCGCCATGCCTTCGGCATTCCCGGCGGCGAGGTGCTCACCATCGTCGACGCGCTGGAGAAGGCGGGGATCGAATTCCGCCTCGCCAAGCATGAGAACGCCGCCGGCTTCATGGCCGAGGGCGTGCACCACATGACCGGCGCGCCGGGCATCCTGGTCGCGACCGTGGGGCCGGGGGCGGCGAACGCGGTGAACGTCGCGGCCAATGCCGAGCAGGACCGGGTGCCGCTGATCGTCATCACCGGCTGCGTCGACGAGGACGAGGCGGTGACCTACAACCATCAGGTCTTCGACCACCAGCAGGTGTTCCGCCCGATCACCAAGGCAAGCTTCCGGGTGAATGCCGGCGCGGTCGATGCGCTTGCCGACAAGGCGGTGGCGATCGCGATGGATCAGCGCCCGGGGCCGGTGCACCTGGATCTGCCGATCTCGGTCGCCGCGGCCGAGGTGCCGATCCCGGCGCGGCCGACCCGCCGGGCGCCGGATATGCACGCCGTCCCAGCAGCCGGACCTGATCTGGACACGGCGCGCCGGTGGCTGGCCGAGGCGGAGAAGCCGGTCATGATCGTCGGCCTCGACGTGCTCACGCAAGGCTGCGCCGACGAGGTGCGCGCCTTCGCCGAAGCGTTCTCGATCCCGACCGTCGCCACCTACAAGGCTAAGGGCGTGGTCCCGGACGACAGTCCGCTGTCGCTCGGCGGCGCCGGACTGTCTCCGGTGGCTGACAAGCAGATCCTGCCGCTGCTGAAATCCGCCGACCTGATCCTGCTGGCCGGCTACGACCCGATCGAGATGCGGGTCGGCTGGCGCGACGTCTGGGACCCCGCGCAGCAGCGGGTGATCGACATCACCGCCGCGCCCAACACGGCCTACATGCACCAGGCGACGCTGGCCTTTTGCGGCCATGTCGGCAGGACACTCGCGGTGATCGGCGAGGGGGTGACGGCGAAGGAGACGCGCTGGCCCGGTGGCGAACCTGCCGCGGCCCGTGAAGCCCTGGCGGGCGCCTACGGTCAGAACGAGGCCTGGGGGCCGGCGGCTATCGTGACCACCGTGCGCAAGGCGCTGCCGCGTGACGGGGTCATCACCATCGACAGCGGCGCCCACCGCATCCTGGCCAGCCAGGTCTGGGAGAGTTTCGTGCCCCATGCGGTGCTGCAGTCGACCGGGCTCTGCACCATGGGCTGCGCCCTGCCGTTGGCGATCGGCGCGAAGATGGCGGCGCCGGAGCGCGGCGTGGTCGCCTTCACCGGCGATGCCGGGCTGGAAATGATCCTCGGCGAGTTGGTCACCCTGCGCGACGCCAGGGTGCCGGTGGTGGTCGTCGTGTTCGTCGACGCCTCGCTGGCGCTGATCGAGCTGAAGCAACGCTCGATGACCTATGCCAATGCCGGGGTGGATTTCGCGGAGACGGATTTCGCGGCCATCGCCGCGGCACTCGGCGGCCGTGGCGTCGTCTGCGAGGACCGGGAGAGCCTGGAGGCGGCGGTGACGGAGGGGTTGAGCGCCGACACCTTCACCGTCTGCGCCTGCCGCATCGACCGCAAGAGCTACGACGGGCGGATATAGAGCGCGGTCGGTTTCATTCCGGAGAGCGTTCTTGGACCATCCCCTGGATCCCGGTTCTGCCCAACGAGCCGTCTGGGACCTCGCTTAGAAACGGTGGCAGCTCAATCGACTTCCCGGACTCCCGATGGGATATCCGGGGTCCGGAGAAGGTGCCCGTCATGGCTGACCCCGCCTGGACCGAAGACACCAGTGCCGCCTTCCGCGACCTCGCCCATTACGCGGTGCCGGAACGCGAGCTTCAGACCGCGACCATCCTCTCCCTGATCCCGGATCCGGAAGCGGGGGCGCTGACGATGGACATCTGCTGCGGCGCCGGCGGGCTGAGCGTGGCGATGCTGGAGCGGTTCCCGGGGCTTCGGGTGCTGGCGCTGGATGGCTCGGAAAGCATGCTGGAGACCACCCGCGCCGCCGCCGGCGGGAATGCGGGCCGGTTGGACACAGCGCTCATCGATATCGCCGAGACCTCCTGGCGGACCCCGTCGGAGCCCCTGCACGCGGTTGTCTCGTCGCTTGCCATCCACCACCTGGACGGCGCCGGGAAGCGGGCACTGTTCGCCGACATCCACGCCGCGCTGAAACGGGGCGGGGTGTTCGTCATGGCCGACCTGGTCGAGCCGGTTACGGCGGCCGGCCGCAGGGTCGCGGGCGACGCCTGGGACGCGGAAACCCGACGCCGGGCGCTCGACACCGACGGCGACCTCACCGGCTACGACCGCTTCGTCGCCGAGGACTGGAACTACTACCGTCTGCCGGGGCCCGATCCGCTGGACAAGCCGTCGCGCGTGACGGAACTCCTGGACTGGCTGCGTGCCGCCGGTTTCGAGGACGTCGACCTGCACTGGATGAAGGCCGGCCACGTCATCATTAGCGGGGCGAAGCGGTAGGCCTACGCCACCGGCCGCTTGGCGATCAGGTGCAGCATCTCGCAGGTCATTACCACCTCGCCGTCCTGGTTGGTGGTCGTGTAGGCGAGGCGGACATGGCCGAACGGTCGCGAGGAGGAGGGGCGAAGCTCCTTGACCTCCGCCGTCGCCGAGAGGGTGTCGCCCGGGCGTACCGGACGCGGCCAGCGCAGGTTGTCCATGCCGGTGCCGCCGACATTGGTCTCCTGATGCGGCCCGGCCTGCCAGATCAGACGGAAGGTCAGCGCCAGGGTGTGGAAGCCGCTGGCGATCAGGCCGCCGAACATGGTCTCCTCGGCGTCTGGCTTGGAGATGTGGAACGGCTGCGGGTCCCACTTGAAGGCGAAGTCGACGATCTGACTCTCGGTCACCGTCACCCGCTGGCCGGTCAGCACATCGCCGATCTCGAAGTCCTCGAAGTATTTTCTGTCGCGCACGGGCCTACTCCGTCAGGGCGTCCAGGCTCTTGAGCCCGTTGCCGGTCATCACGATCACCGTGTCCTCGTCGGCCGAGATCGTGCCGTCGGCGACCAACTGCGCGTAGCCGGTGGCGGCGAGCGCGCAGGATGGCTCCACCAGCACGCCCTTGAGTGCCAACATCCGCACCGCTGGCAGGATGTTCTCCTCGGCGACCGCGACGGCGCCACCGCCGGTGTCCTTCAGCGCCGCCACGCACTCAGCGGTCCGCACCAGCTTGGCGGCGGCCACGCCCTCGGCGATGGTCGGCTGCGGCGTGAAGGCGACGGGTTCGTCAGAGCCCGCCTCGAAGGCGCGGACCAGGGCGCCGACATTGGCCGGCTGGGCGGCGAACAGGCGCGGCACCCGGTCGATCTCGCCGCGCCGCCTCAACTCGTCGAAGCCGATGCGGCAGCCGAGCAGGTTGGACCCGTATCCGACCGGGATGACGACGTTGCCCGGCGCGCGGAAGCCCGATTGCTCCCAGATCTCGTAGGCCAGGGTCTTGGTGCCTTCGATGAAGAACGGCTGCCAGTTGTGCGAGGCGTAGAACACCCCGTCCTCGGCCATCGCCAGCGCCTTGGCGGCGACGTCCTGTCGGCTGCCCTCCACCAGATCGACATGGGCACCGTAGGCCCGCATCTGCGCCACCTTGGTCGGCGAGGTGGCGGCGGGGACCAGGACGGTGCACGTGAGTCCAGCCGCCCCGGCATAGCACGCCAGCGACGCGGCGGCGTTGCCGGAGCTGTCGAGCATCACCTCGGTGATCCCGTGCGCCTTCAGGTAGGCGATCAGCACCGCCATGCCGCGGTCCTTGAACGAGCCGGAGGGCATCAGCGACTCGAGCTTGAGGCGGACGGGCCCGGCGGCGAGAGCGACCGGGATCAGCGGCGTGCACCCCTCGCCGAGGTCGACGCGGGCGGACCTGTCCACCCGGATCGCCTCGGCGTAGCGCCAGAGCGAGCGCTCGGCGGTGTCGATATCCCCGCGCGACAGCCCGTCGCCCTCGGTCAGGTTGACCGGCGCCCCGGTCTCGGGGCACCGCCAGATCGGGGTGTCGACCGGATAGCGACGTCCGTCGTCGCGCGTGACGTATTCGGTGACCTCGGCGGCGCTCACTTCAGGGCGCTCACTTCAGGACGTCGGCGATCGCGGTGCCGAGATCGGTCGTCGCCGCCTGGCCGCCGAGGTCCGGGGTTTTCGGCCCGCCCTCGGACAGCACGGTCTCGATCGCGCGCACGATGTCGTCGGCCGCCGACTGATGGCCGAGATGCTCGAGCATCATCGCCCCGGACCAGATCTGCCCGATCGGATTGGCGATGCCCTTGCCGGCGATGTCCGGGGCCGAACCGTGCACCGGCTCGAACATGCTGGGATAGTCGCCCTCGGGGTTGATGTTGGCCGACGGCGCGATGCCGATGGAGCCGGCCACGGCGGGGCCGAGGTCCGAAAGGATGTCGCCGAACAGGTTGGAGCCGACCACCACGTCGAACCAGTCCGGATGCAGCACGAAATGCGCCGTCAGAATGTCGATATGGTACTTGTCGGTGTCGAGGTCCGGGTATTCGGCGGCGATCGCCTCGAAGCGCTCGTCCCAGTACGGCATGGTATGGATGATGCCGTTCGACTTGGTCGCCGAGGTGACCTTCTTCTTGCCGACACGCTGGCACAGGTCGAAGGCGTAGCGCATGACCCGGTCGCAGCCCATGCGGGTCATGACCGTCTCCTGCATCGCCATCTCGTTCGGCGTGCCCTGGAACAGCCGGCCGCCGATCTCCGAGTACTCGCCCTCGTTGTTCTCGCGGACCACCCAGAAGTCGATGTCCTCGGGGCCGCGGTCGGCCAGCGGGCACTTCATGCCCTTCATCATCCGCACCGGCCGAAGGTTGATGTACTGGTTCATCGACCGGCGGATCGGGATCAGCAGCGACCACAGCGAGATGTGGTCCGGCACCCCCGGAAAGCCTACGGCGCCGAGGAAGATCGAGTCGTGGGTCTTGAGTTGCTCCAGCCCGTCGTCCGGCATGAACTTGCCGGTCTTGTGGAACCGCTCGCAGCTCCAGTCGAACTCGGTGAACTCGTACTCCAGGCCATGTTTGGCGCCGACCGCCTCCAGCACCTTGATGCCTTCCGGCACGACCTCCCAGCCGATGCCGTCGCCCGGAATCACCGCGATCTTCATCTTGTCGGCCATGCGACCGTCCTCCCGCCTCTCGTGAGCCTGTCTTGCTTTGAGAGCGGTTATAGAGGGCGGTGCGGGGCGGAGGAAGGGCCGGCGGTCACACCGCGATGTTGTCGATCAGTCGCGTGTGGCCGAGATGGGCGGCGGCGAACAGCCGGGCCGGACGGTCGAACGGGCCGCTTCCGGTGACCGGAGCCAGGGTTTCGGCGTCGCGCACCTCGATATAGTCGACCGGCGAGAATCCGGTGGCGAGCAGCGCGGCGGCGGCATCGCTGCAGGCGGAGACGGCGTCGGCTTCGCCCAGGGCGATGCGGCGGGCGGCGGCCTGCATCGCGATGTGCAGGCGCGGGGCGACGGCGCGCTCGTCGGCGCTCAGGTAGGTGTTGCGCGACGACAGGGCGAGACCGTCGGGTTCGCGCACGGTGGGGCGGCCGATCACCTCGATGGGAATGTCGAGGTCGGCGGCCATGCGGCGCACCACCAGGAGCTGCTGGTAGTCCTTCTCGCCGAAGAACGCCCGGTCGGCGCCGGCCTGCAGGAACAGCTTCGCGACCACGGTGGCCACGCCGTCGAAGAAGCCGGGGCGGGCAACGCCGTCGAGACAGTCCGTGAGGCCGCCGACCGAGACGGTCGTGGCGTGGCCTTCGGGGTACATCTCCGACGGCAGTGGGGCGAACACCGCATCGGCGCCGACGGTCTGCAGAGCGGCGAGATCGGCGTCCCAGGTGCGGGGGTAGGTGTCCAGATCCTCGCCGGGCGCGAACTGCTTCGGGTTGACGAAGATCGACACCACCGTGCGGTCGCACGCGGCCAGCGAGGCCTCGACCAGGCTGAGGTGACCGGCGTGCAGGGCGCCCATGGTCGGCACCAGGCCGACGGAACAGCCGTCACGGCGCCATCGGGCAACCTGGGAGCGGAGATCGGATACGGTGCGGGCGACGACCGGCGCACCGGAAGCGCGGCCCGTGGCGGCCGCGGCGAGGGGGGACTGGGTCATGCGGGCGATCTAGCAAACCGCACGCCCGGTTGCCACCACCTGTTTTGTGCACCGCCCCCTGTTTTTGTGCACCGCCCCGGGAGACCGGCGTCGGGCCGGCGCCGGGACGGATGCGCAAGGGGACGGTCGGCGCGTCAGTGCTGCGAGCCGGCTGTCGACGGCCTGAGGTAGGCGCCGACGCTGCGGAGCGCGTTGCCGGGGAGGCGGAACAGAGCGACGAAGCAGCGCTTCACTTCCTGGGCGCGGATTCTCTCGCCGCGGCGCATGTGCAGCCGGATAACGGTGTCGTCGATCATGGGAACCTGCCTGTCGAGCGGTGCGGAGGATGGGGTGGTCAAATCGGTGAGGATATCAGCGGCGGGGGTGGCGCTGTCGCTGCCGGACAGCCAGTCGTTCTCGTGCGCGGTATAGGGATGCATCGGGATCACCTTGTGTGATGTGAGCGGACGTTCCCCTCCCCGGAAAAGCTTCTTATTGCTCCCCTGACCGCCGTTTCTCGACGGTTCGCGCCTTCAAGTCCTGGACCGAATCTAGGCAGTTTGTTGCGATGCACAAGAGAGATTTGTGCAACGCACAATTTCAATAACAATCATGCCCGTCGACTTCGAAACGGGACGCGATGCGTCGCGCGCATGGCGCCGTCGTGAAACATGCATGCCGGTCCGGCGCGGCGCGGCCCATCGGCTGGCGCAGGTGAGGGGGGCGCGATTCGGCACGGCCGGTGATCGTCGGCGGCTCGTTCCCGGGGCTGCTCCGTTGACAACCGCGCGACCCGGCGACGATAACGGTTGCCGTCACTGGCGGCCCCGCGCCGTCTCGGCGGGCCCGTAGTTCAGCGGTCAGAACGCGCCGCTCATAACGGTGTTGTCGCAGGTTCGAATCCTGCCGGGCCCACCACCCCGCCTTCCCGAACCGGGCTGCGATCCTCGGGCCCTGCGGCTGACAGACCGGAGACAACGATGGGGCTTCCCGAACGACAGGCTCTCGATCTCGACCATGGGCGTGTGACGTTCCGGCAGGCGGGATCAGGGCCGGACCTGGTGCTGCTGCACGGCCTGGCCGGCAATTCCCGGACCTGGGAGGCGCAGTTCGAGGCCTTCGCGCCGCGGTGGCGGGTGACCGCCTGGGACGCGCCGGGATATGGCGGGTCGGACACGGTGGAACCGACCGCCGACGCCTACGCCGCGGCGCTGGCAGGCCTGGTGGACGCGCTGGCCCTGCCGTCGTTCGTCCTGCTCGGTCATTCCATGGGCGGGGTGGTCGCCGGCCGGTTCGCGGGCCGGTATCCGCAGCGGCTGCGGGCCCTGGTGCTGTCCTGCACGCTGCTCGGGCGGCGCCAGGAGAAGGGCACGCCGCTTTCCGACGGCTACAGGGCCCGCCTCGCCGACCTCGAGACGCTGTCCGCGGAGGCCTACGGTCGCGGGCGGGCCGAGGCGATGGCGGCGCCCGGCTGTGCTCCGGAGATCCTGGCCCGGCTCGCCGGCATCGCCGCCGAGACCCGGCGGGACGGGCTGGAGGCGGCCATGCGGGTGATCGCCGAGGCGGACAATACCGACGCCCTGTCGCGCGTGGCGCTGCCGACACTCGTCCTGACGGGCGCGCTCGACCGGACCGCGACGACCGACCTGACCGACGCGGTGGTCGATGTCCTGACCGCCGACGGGGCACCGCTCTCGACCGTCGCGTTGCCCGATGTCGGCCACGCGCCCTATATGGAGGACGCCGCCGCCTACAACGCCGCGCTTGCCGGTTTCCTGGACACGCTCGCGCCAGCCTGAAATATCAGCCTGAAACGTCTGCGCGAAAATCCCTTTTTTTGTAGGGTTTTCGAAAATTTTCAGGGCTATTTAGCGAATTTTAACCTGTGCCGGTGATCCTGGTGTTCGAATGCGATGGGATCGGAGCCGCGCAATGAGAACGTTGACGGGCTTGACGAGATGGGTGGCGCTGGCTGGGATCGCCGTCGCCCTGTGGGCGGCGGGTGGCCCGGCCCGGGCGGCCGACTCCGTCACGCTGCAATTGCGCTGGGAGCCCCAGTTCCAGTTCGCCGGCTACATCGTCGCCAAGGAGAAGGGCTACTACGCCGACCGAGACTTGGAGGTGGACCTGCGTTTCGCCATCCAGCCGGATTCCGGGTTCCTGTCGGCGATCGACGAGGTGACGGAAAGCCGCGCCACCTTCGGAATCGGTTCCGTGGACGTCGTCTATGCCCGCGCCGGGGGCAAGCCGCTCAGCATCGTCGCCAGCGTGTTCCAGCACAGCCCGATCCGCATCTACACCCAGGGCGACGTCCCGGTGACCAAGCTGTCGGATCTGGTGAAACTCCGGTTCTCCAAGGGATTCCAGCGAAACGGCCCGGCCGAGATCGAGCTGCGCGCCCTGCTGAGTCGCGAGGGTGTCGATACCACCAGCGCCGCCTTCCGGGCCGTCGGCGACACGTCGTTCGACGGCTTCCTGAATGGTGAGGTCGACGTCTATCCCGGCTTCAGCATCGCCACGCCCTGGATCGCGCGCCAGAAGGGCATTGAACTGCAGGCCCTCAGCCCGCAGGACTTCGGGATCAACTTCTATGGCGACTCGATCTTCGCGCGCGAGGACTATGTGCGCGAGAACCCGGACGTCGTCGGCCGCTTCGTCGACGCCTCGCTCGCCGGGTGGCGCTATGCCCTGGAGCATCCGGAGGAGGCGATCCGCCTGATCGCGGAGCGTTATCCGCGCCAGCGGCCGATTTCCGACGTTTCGGGTTTCAACCGTTTCCAGGCCGGCGAGGTCGCGAGCCTCGTGGACTTTCCCAGTGTCGAGCTCGGCAATACCAGCCCGGATCGCTGGGAGGCCATGGTCGACCGCCTCGAGGACCTCGGACTGATCGAGGACCGGTCGCGGATGGAGGGCCTGGTGCTCGATCCGCTCCGTCTGGAGCTCGACGCCGCGCGGGACTTCGAACGAGCGGTGATGGTCGCGGTCGCGGTCGCGGTCGCGCTCGCCCTGCTCGGCACCGGATTCGCCGTTGTCCTGCGCTGGCAGGTGCGGCGCCAGACCCTTGAGCTGGTGGCGGCCAACCGACGCTCCGAGGAGGCGCGCCTGGCGGCGGAGGCGGCGGGAGTGGCCAAGGCGGAGTTCCTGGCCACCATGAGCCACGAGCTGCGCTCGCCGCTGACCTCGGTCATCGGTTTCGCCGAACTGCTGGGCGGGCGCCTGACCGGCGACCTGCCACGCGATCAGGTCGTGTCCTACGCCAACAACATCGAGCGATCGGCGCGGTCGCTGCTCTACCTCATCAATGACATCCTCGACTTCGCCAAGCTCGACGCGAACAAGGTCGAACTGGCCAACGAGCCGTTCGTCCTGGCCCAGGAACTGGCCGATCTGCCGTCCCAGTTCGAGATCCGGGCGGCCGAGAACCAGGTCGCGCTGTCGTCCAGTTTCGACGGCCTGCAGCGTGCGGTCCGGGGCGACGCCATGCGCATCCGTCAGGTGATCTCGAACCTGGTCGACAACGCCGTCAAATTCTCCCAGGGCGGAAAGGTGTGTCTCTGCGCCACGGCGTCACCCGCCGGCAACGGCCGCGACCTGCTCACGGTGACGGTTCGCGATTCCGGCATCGGCATCGAGGCCGAGCGCGTCGAGCGCATCTTCGACCCGTTCCGCCAGGCCGACAGCACGACCAGCCGCACCTTCGGCGGCACCGGGCTCGGCCTGTCGATCTCCCGTGCGATCGCCCGACAGATGGGCGGCGACGTGGTCGTGCAGAGCACGCCCGGGGAGGGGTCGATCTTCACCGCGACCTTCATGCTCGAGTCGGCCGGCGAGTACCGGGTCGCGCTGTCGTCGCCGGTTCGGGCGCCGACCGGCACCGCCCGGAACTTCGATCTGCGGGTGCTGATCGTCGACGACCTGGAAGCCAACCTGGACGTGGCGGACGCGCTGCTCCGCGGCCTCGGCTGCGACGTGCTGCGCGCCCATAACGGCGCCGAGGCGGTGCAGCAGGCCCTGACCGGCAGCCCGGACCTGATCCTGATGGACCTGCACATGCCGGTCCTGGATGGGGTGTCGGCGGCGCGCAAGATCCGCGCGGTGCAACCGCCGGGCACAGCGGTCAAGATCTTCGCCTGGACCGCCGACGTCACGGCCGAGCCGGGAGCGACCAGCGCCGACGTGAACTGGTCCGGCACCGTGCTGAAGCCGACCACCATGGAGACCCTGACCCAGACGCTGGAGCGCGCCACCCTGCCCTTCGCCGCCTGACCGCCCGCTCGCCCAACTCGGCTACTACGACTACACCAGCGTCACCGGGATCTTCGAGATGCGCATCCCCGGCGCCAGCGACGCCGCGGCCGATGGGCTGGAGGGCAGGCGGGAGTAGGGGAGAGGACGGCAAGCCCGGTGTGGCGGCGTCGCGGCGGATCGGTCACTGTGTCGGTCCCGCCACGCGCCGAGGCCGTTTCATGTCCGCGAGCTTCTCCTTTCCCGGCACCCGCGTCGTCGTCACCGCCGGAGCGTCCGGCATCGGGCTGGCGTTCGCCCGGCGCTTCGCCGCCGCCGGGGCGCGGGTGGCGGTGTGCGATGTCGACGCGGCGGCGCTCGAGGCGGTGCGCGACGGGAGCGACGGGGCGATCGCCATGCCGGCCGACGTCACCGACGAGGCGGCGATGGCGGCGTTCTTCGCCGCGGTCGAGGGGGCCTGGGGTGGCGCCGACGTGGTCATCGCCAATGCCGGCACCGGTGGGCCGGCCGCGCGGATCGAGGACCAGAGCCTGGAGGGCTGGCGCGCCTGCCTGGCGGTCAACCTGGACGGTGCCTTCCTGACCTGCCGCTGGGCGGCGCGGGTGCTGAAGGCCGGCGGTGGCGGGTCGCTGATCCTGATGTCGTCTTCGGCCGGACTGCACGGCTACCCGAACCGCAGCCCCTACGCGACCGCGAAATGGGGGGTGATCGGCCTGGCCAAGACCCTGGCCATGGAACTCGGCCCCCACGGTGTGCGGGTCAACGCCATCTGCCCCGGCTCGGTCGAGGGCGACCGCATGGACCGGGTGCTGGCCAACGAGGCGAGGGCGACCGGGCTCGACGAGGCGGCGCTGCGGGCGCGCTATGTCGAGGGCGTGTCGCTGCGCAGCTGGGTCACCGCCGACGACATCGCCGACGCCGCCCTGTTCCTGGCCTCGCCGGCCGGCGCCCGGATCTCCGGCCAGGCCTTCCCGGTCGACGGCCACACCCACTCGCTGGCCTGAAGGGCGTCGGTCGACGTCGCGCCGCATCTGGCGCCGCGCCGACTCTTCGTCGAGGATGTCGTGATCGGACGGTTTCGGTCGGCCGACCCGCTCGACCTTCACAGAGACGACCCCCGCACACACAACCCCCACTTAAACGAAACCCAGAGGACTGATCCGTGACGGTGATTGTCGGAGGCGGCGTGTACGGCGCCGCGGTGGCCTGGCACCTGGCGAGACGCGGCGAGGCGGTCGAGCTGCTGGAGGCGCGGACCGTGGCGTCCGGTGCCTCGGGCGGGCCGGGCCGGCGCGGCGTGCGGGCGAACTGCCGCGACCACAGGGAACTGCCGCTGATGGTCCGCGCCCGCGCGCTGTGGCCGACCCTGCACGAGGCCCTGGGCACCGCGCCGCTGTTCGAGGAGACCGGCCACCTGCAGCTGATCGAGCGGCCGGTGGACATGCCGAAGGCGCAGGCGCGGGCGGCGCTGCAGACCCGTCTCGGCATCCCGACCGCCTACCTGGAGGAGGCGGAGATGCGGGCGCTGGAGCCGGCGGTCGCGCCCTTCGTGACGGCGGCGCTGCACTGTCCGGGCGACGGCGTGGCGTTCCACGCGGCGACCACCCGCGCCTATGCCGATGCCGCGGTGGCGGCGGGAGCGCGGATCCGCGAGGGCGTGGCTGTCGACCGGCTGGTGGCCCGCGACGGCCGGGTGGTCGCGGTCGCCACCGCCGATGGCGACGAGATCGCGGTCGACGGCCGGCTGTTCCTGCTGGCCAACGCGGGCGTGCGGTCGCTGGTCGCGCCCTGGCTCGATCTGCCGACCTGGAACATGGCGTTCCAGGTGCTGGTGTCGGCGCCGCTGGCGGACAATCCGGTGCGCCATCTGGTCGGCCACGCCAGCCGCACCCTGTCGCTGAAGCGCGAGCCGGACGGCCGGCTGATGATCTCCGGCGGCCGTCCCGGGCGCTGGGACGCCGCCACCGGGCGCGGTACGCCGATCCCGCAGGAGATTGCCGCGAATGTCGCCGATGCGGTCGCCGTCTATCCCACGCTCGCGGGGATCGAGATCGAGACCGCCGACACCGACCATCTGGAGGCGGACTCGATCGACGCGGTTCCGGTGATCGACACCCTGCCGGACAACCCGCACGTCATCTTTGCCGCCGGGTGGAGCGGTCATGGCTGGGCGATCGCGCCGGCGGTGAGCGAATTGCTGGCGGACTGGGCCCTCGACGGGCGGCGCCCGGACCCGCTCGCCCCCTTCGCCTTCGCCAGGTTCGGCGCGTAGCCGGGCGTCGGTCCGCCGCGACCGCGAGACACACGGAAAATGTCGGGTTTCGGCAAACCGCAGGTCGACCCTGGGGGAGAGCGGCGGTAGAGTTTCGCAGCTTTCGCTGCGCGGCCGAAGATCGCGCGCAAACAGGGGGGAAGAGGGCGATGCTCAGGATGCTCTTGGTTCTCATCCTCGCGCTCGCTCCGCTCGGCTCGGCGGTCGCCCAGGGCGCGGGGGCGGTGATCGGCACCGTCAAGGTCGTGCACGGGGATGCCGGCGTCCGGCGCGGGGCCGATCACCTGGCCGCGGTGGAAGGGCTCGACGTTCTTCGCCGCGACGTGCTTGAGACCGGTAGCGATGGCTCTCTCGGGGTGACGCTGAACGACGGGACGCTGATCTCTCTCGGGCCGAGGTCGAGGTTCGAGCTCTCCGCCTTCGAGTTCGAGCCTCGGCGCGACGCCTTCGGGTTCCTCGGCCACATTCTCCAGGGCACGATGGTCTATCAGTCCGGCCGGATCGGGAAGATCGCGCCCGACAAGACGCGGATCAAGACGCCGCTCTCGGTCGTTGCCGTGCGTGGCACACGGTTCGCGATCCGCGTGCCGCAGGCGGGGAACTGAGCCCATGACGGACGTGTCACCCAGCCGCCGCGACCGCCGGGGCGTCGAGAGTCTCCTGCGGGGCGCCTTCGCCGCGCTCGCCCTCCTCATGACGGTGAGTGCCTGCGCCGTCGGCCCCTATGACACCGGCGACCTCGCCGACATGCCGCCGCCGGACTCGCCGTTCCAGCAGGAACTGTCGCAGGCCTACGAGGCGCTCGGCGACAGCGAGCGGGCGGAGTACGACTGGCCCGATACCGCACGGTTCTACGACCGCGCCATCCGCGCCGCCAAGGGAGAGACGGTCGAGCCGGAAGCATTGGAGAGCCGGGCACTGCCATCCTCGGCGCGGACCGAACTGACCGCGGCGCGCCAGCGGCTTCTCGCCCTGTTCGCAGCGGGTGCGCGCTCGATCGCGGGACCCGCCAGTGCGCGCGGGCAGGCCGGCTTCGACTGCTGGATGCAGGAGCAGGAGGAGGGCCATCAGGCGGACCATATCGCCCGCTGCCGGGACGCGTTCCTGGCTGCGGCGGCCGAGATCGAGGCGGCCGTTCAGGGAGCGCTCGTCGTGCTCCTGCCGGACACCGACGGCAAGCTCGGCGTCATCCGGGTGGAGAATACCCAGGGTTCCGTCGTCCTCGACACCGCGCGGGCGAGCGCGCTGACCGCCGGCGTTGAGGCCGCGCCGGAGGCGACCGGCGCGTTCCGTCCGGAGGATGTCGATGCCGTCTTTGGCGCGGCGTTGGCCGCCGGGCCGGTACCGCCGGTGACATTCCTGCTGTATTTCGAACAGGGAACGGACGCGCTGACGGCGGAATCCGAGCGCCGGTTGACCGACGTGCTGGAGACGGTCGAAGGGCGCAGGCTGCCGCAGGTCGAGGTGTCGGGCCATACGGACCGCAGCGGATCGGCCGCCTTCAACGATCGCCTGGCGCTGACCCGGGCGCAGCTCGTGGCCCGGGCGATCCTGCAGCTGGGAGTGCCCGACCGGGTGCTTACCGTCGAATCCTTCGGCGAGCGCGCACCCATCGTGCCGACCGCCGACGGCGTCTCCGAGGCGCGCAACCGCCGGGTGGAGATCGTCATCCGCTGACGGGGGCGGCCCGGCCCGGTTCGTTCGGACGCGGCCGCTCACAGGGGTGCGCGACGGATGCTGGCGGTCCCGTCGCGCGGTGGCCCGGTTCGGACGCCGGCCGGAAGTGTGCCTCGACCGCTGGAGAAGGGATGGAAGGCAGGATCGGGAGCAGCAACGGACCGATGGGGGCGCCGACGCAGAGCGCGCTCCCGTGGCTCGACGGTCCGCAGGACGGTCAGCTGCGCCATCTGGTCCGGCGCAGCCGTCTGATCGCGGCCTGTGTGCTGGTGGCGCTCATGGCGCTGCGGATCGCCGACGTGGCGCCGATCCAGATCCCGAGGCTGTGGAGTTTCGACCTGCTCCTGCAGCACCGCGCGCCATCGGCGGAACCGTCGCCGGTGGTGGCGGTCGACATCGACGATCCGAGCCTGGCGCGGCTCGGACAGTGGCCGTGGCCGCGCCGTCACCTGGTCGATCTCGTGATCCGGCTGCGCGAGGGCGGTGCGGCGATGATCGTCTTCAACATCCTGTTCACCGAGCCGGACCGGATGTCGCCCAAGAACCTGGGGCGCGAGTTGCCGGGGCTGGATCCGGATCTGCGCGCGCGGCTGCTGGCGGCTGGCGGCTACGATGAGGCGCTGGCGGCCGCCATGTGGGGCATCCCGGTGGTCACGGCAGTGGCGGCGGCGCCCGTGGCGGTATCGGTTCCCGACGATCCGGGGCGCCAGGGGCGGCTCGCCGTGCGCGGCACGCCGGACATCGAAGGCCTGCCCGCCATCGGCGCGATCATCGACAGCGTGCCGCCGATCCGGTCGGCAAGCGCCGGCCGGGGGATCGTCAACCTGCTTCCGGAGCCCGACGATATCGCGCGCCGGGTGCCGACGGTTTTTCGGGTCGACGGCATACTGGAACCGGCCCTGGCGCTGGAGACGGCGAGGGTCGCGCTTGGCCGGCAGAATGTCCTGGTCGAGGTGCCGACGCCGCTCGGCGTGGCGGGCCTGTCGGTCGGGCCCCTGTTCGTGCCGACAGACGGCGAGGGGCGGCTCTGGGTCGATACCGCCGAGTCCGGCCGGGTACCGACGATCTCCGCGGCTGAGGTTCTCGCCGGCCGCGCCACCCGGGAGGAACTGGCCGGCAGGATCGCCGTGGTCGGGACCTCGGCGTCCGGTGTCGGCGAGCAGATGCGGATCGGCGACGGCCGCCGGGTCTCGGGGCTGCAGCTTCAGTCGCTGGCGATCGACACGCTCATGACCGGCCGCGCGCCGGTGCGCGACCGCGTCTTCGTCTGGGCCGAGCTTGCGGTCACCGCGATCGCCGGGCTGCTGCTGATCGTTGTGCTGCCGGGCGTTGCGCTGATCTGGAAACCGGTGGCCGGTTTGGGCCTGGCCGGACTGTTCGCCGCGGCGGCCTTGTCTTTTCAAGGGGTGTCCGGCGCGCTTGTCGATGCCACGTTCCCGGCCGGCACGGTCCTGCTCCTCGCCGTTGTCTTCCTGCTTGGGGATTTCCGCGCCGAGAGCTTACTGCGTCGGCGCAACGAGGCGGCGCTGAAACGCCATGACGCCTACATCCGCGAGGTGGTCGATGCCAGTTTCGACGCGATCGTGACAATCGGCGCGGAGGGCCGGATCCGTACGGCCAACCGCGCTGCGGCGGCGTTGCTCGGCGCTCCGGGCGGCACTCTGGTCGGGCGGTCTATTCATGAGCGTCTCGCCGGCGCCTGGGCCCGGACGCTGGACGAGGACCCGGCCGCTGCCCTGCGGGCGGCGGCGGCAAGTCCGGACACGATCGAGGCGGAGGTGCCGGCGGAGCGCGGCGGCGTGCCGACCGAGATCACCCTGGCGGAGTCGGTTGCGGGGGACGAACGGGTCTACGTGCTGGTTCTGCGGGATCTGAGCGCGCGCCGGGCGGCCGAGGACTGGGCGGCCCGCACGACCCAGCGGCTGAACGATGCGGTCGACGCGATTTCCGACGGGTTCGCCCTGTTCGCGCCCGACGGCCAGCTGGTGCGCTGCAACGCCGCTTACCTCGAATTGATCGGCGCCGGCGCGGACGAGGTGACGCCGGGAACGGCTTACAGCGATCTGCTGGCCGCCTTCGCCGCCGGGCCGCACGCCCCGAGCGAGGCCGAGGGCCGTCAGGAGGAATGGGCGCAGACCCGGCTGTCGGTGTTCGCGGCCGAGAGCCAGCGTTACGAGATGGCGACCGTCGACGCGCGCTGGTACCGGGTGGAGGAGCACCGCACGGCCGAGGGCGGCATGGTGTGCATCTACTCCAACATCTCGGAGATCCGCGACCGCGAGGTCGAACTCGAGGCGGCGAAGGAACAGGCCGAGGCGGCGAGTTTCGCCAAGTCGCAGTTCCTGGCGAACATGAGCCACGAACTGCGCACCCCGCTGAACGCGATCATCGGCTTCTCGGACATGATGCGCGAGCAGCCATTCGGACCGCTCGGCAACGACCGCTACCTGACCTATGCCAGCGACATCTCGAGCAGCGGATCGCGACTGCTGCGGATGATCGAGCAGATCCTCGAGTTCGCGCGGCTGGAGAAACTGGAGTCCAATATTGAAGAGGCCGGGATCGACGTGGTGGCGACCGTCATGTCCGCGGTCACCGACCTCAGCCCTGTCGCCGCCGAGCGCCGGGTCCGCATCCTGGCCGACCTTGATCCGGCCCTGCCCGCGCTTCGCGCCGATCCGCAGATGTTCTACCAGATCACCCAGAATCTCCTGGCGAACGCGGTCAAGTTCTCGCCGGCGGGAGCGACCGTGACGGTCGCGGCGCGGACCGACGGCGAGCGGCGGATCGTGCTGTCGGTGGCCGACAACGGCGTCGGCATCCCGCAGGAGATGCTGCACAACATCACGCAGCCGTTCTGGCAGCGCCCGAACGCGATGACCAGCTCGCGCGAGGGCGTCGGCCTCGGCCTTGCCATCGTCAGCGCTCACGTCGACGCTCACGGCGCCGAACTGGCGGTCGACAGCCGGCCTGACGAGGGAACGACGGTCACGGTGACCTTCCCGGCGTTTCGTTCGGTGTGAACCGTGCCCCAAGCAACGGCGGACCATCCTTCCGATTGAATTCCCTCCGCCACCGTCCACAATGACGCGACCGCCGCCGCGAGGATGTCGCGGACGGGGCGCCGCCGTGCGGATGCGCGGAGAGCGGCCACAACGATCGGGAGGATGACATGAAGGTACGGGACTGGGCTGCCGGCGCCCTGCTGGCGGGCACCGCGCTGGCGGCGACGAGCGTCGGTGCGGCCGCGCAGGACGTTGCGCGCACCGAAGCAGACTGTATCGGGCTGCGCGATCAGGTGATCGACGCCGGCTTCGTCACCTCGGCGCGGGTGATCGCCGCCGCCGGGACCCTGCCGGCCTATTGCGAGGTCCGCGCCACGGCGCTGCCGGCGATCTCGATCGAGGTCCGGTTGCCGATGGAGGGGTGGAACGGCAAGTACTACCAGGCGGGCTGCGGCGGGTTCTGCGGGATCCTCGGTCGCGCAGACGCGGGATCGGGCTGGATCAACGCCATGCGGCCAGGCCTTGAGAAGGGGTACGCGACCGCAACCTCGGACAGCGGTCACCACGGGCTCAGCGTCGTCGATGCCGGCTGGGCGCACGCCAATCCTCACGGCGAGCGGGACTGGGGCTGGCGCGCGATCGGCGAGACCAACCGGGTTGCGATGACGATGGTCCAGGCGTTCTACGGGACCGACGCCGGCCGCAGCTATTTCCAGGGCTGCTCCACCGGCGGACGCCTCGCCCATATGGCGGCGCTGAGGTATCCCGAGATGTTCGACGGCATCGTCTCCGGGGCCCCGGCCATGGACTACACCGGACTGGTGGCGCTCAAGATGGCTTGGCTGGTGCAGGCCAACACGGCGGCCGATGGCAGTCAGATCATCGAGCCCGCCAAGGTGCCGCTGATCGGCGACGAGGTGATGCGGCAGTGCGACGGTGTCGACGGCACCGTGGACGGGCTGATCGAGGACCCGCGCAACTGCTCGGTCGATCTCTCGGAGCTGCAGTGTGGGGCGGGACAGGCGATGCAGGGCTGTCTCGACCCGGCGGAACTCGACACCCTGGAGAAATGGCGCCAGGGGCCGCGCAACGCCGCCGGCGAGCAGCTCTACCCCGGCGGCGTGCCGGAAGGGTCGGAGCCGTTCTGGTGGCTGTGGCTGACCGGCAAGGAAGGCGGCGGCGGCCGCCTGGTTCCGGTCTTCACCCAGCAGTTCGGCGCCTTCATGGCGTTCCCGGACGATCCCGGCGCCACCTACTCGCCGCTGGACTTCGATTTCGAGACCGACCCCGATCAGCTAAAGGCCATGGCGGCCGTCTACAATTCCGATACCCCCGACCTGAGTGCGTTCCGGGCAGCCGGCGGCAAGATGATCGTCTGGCACGGCTGGGCGGACGCCATCGTCACGCCCTACAAGACGGTCGCATGGTACGAGGCGCTGCAGGAGACCATGGGGCCGGAGGCGGCGCGGGACACGGCGCGGCTGTTCATGGTGCCCGGGCTGGACCATTGCGGCCTGCTGCCGGGACCGGGCGGGCTCAGTCAGTCCAGCCTCGACCCCTTCACACCGCTTGAGGCCTGGGTCGAGACGGGCGTGGCGCCCCGGAACATCCTCGCGAAGTGACGGCGGCACCGGACCGCCGGTGACTGCGCGGCACCCGATATCCGGGTGCCGCGCAACATCGTATCCCGTGCGGCCGGCGATCGGAAAAAAAGTTAAGGATTCGTTAATATCTTTCATTTGATGTTACTTTGAAGCGCCTCCTATCATCATTGGTGGTGGGACGACCCTCCGTACAACACGGGGGATGAGGCAAGGGGACGCTAGAATGGCGAGTTGCTACTCGGCCGCTACAGGCCATGGCGCGTTCAGCACGGCGCTGATCGCGAAGCCAGCAAATCAACTTCCGGACCGGCCTCGACGCACCGGGTCGGACCGTGCGGGGGCGGCTGGGCGTCGCCTCGACGCCAGGCACGACACGGCCGGCGAGATCGGCGCTGTGCTCGATGAGCTGAGGGTTGCCAGCGCGATCGGTCGGCAAATGCTCCACACCGTCGCCGGGCTCGGAGATCTCGGAGTGCGCATGCGCGCCACGCTGTCGGCGTTGACAGACGCGGACGTGACGGCGGAGGAGCGCCGCCGTCTCCGCGCGGCGTACTCGAAACAGGTCGGGCAGGCCCGCCGGCTGGTCGATGGCGCGACGGTCGACGGGGTCAACCTGCTGCGGCACGACTCCGGCGATCTGGTGGTGCACTCCAATCCGCTGGGCGGCAACCTGGTGCTGACCTCGGCCGGCAACGCAGCGCTGATGTCCGGCGGACGGGCATTGGGTCTCGACCGATGGATCGCCGAACTGGCCGCGGCGGCGCCGTCGGTCGGCGAGGGAGCCGATGGCGGGCTCGACGGTTTCGAGGCTGCGGTCGTCCACTACTGGGAGCGGCTGTCGGACGATCTGACGGCGCTGGAGTGGCAGATCGACTTCCTGACCGCCATGCCCGATCTTGACGAGACGATCCCGGCCAGCGAAGTGGACGCCTTCCGCGCCCGCGACGCGGCAATGAGGACGGCGGAGCAGGTTGAGCGGCTTCTGTCCGGACAGTCGGTCGAGATCGTCAACCGTCAGCCGCAGTCGCTGCTGGCCCTCTTCCGGTAGGGCGGTTCTTCGGCTGAGAGGCTGTGACCAAGGGATGCCGGCGAGGGTGACCGACAACGCGGCGCGGGAACCGATCACCCTCCATCTTTCTGAAGAGACTTAAGATCCACGCGATCGGATGCGTCCGTTCGATCGTGGATTTCTTGAAAGGCGCCGACAGAGGGCGTCGTCGTCAGAGCGCGTCGTCGCCGTGCTCCCGGGTGCGGATGCGCACCGCGTTCTCGATGGCATACACGAAGATCTTGCCGTCTCCGATCTTGTCGGTGCGCGCCGCCGTCTGGATGGCCTCGACCGCGGTGTCCGCGACGTCGTCACGCACGGCGATCTCGATCTTCACCTTCGGCAGGAAGTGGACCTTGTATTCCGCCCCCCGATAGATCTCGGTGTGGCCGCGCTGCCGGCCGAAGCCTTTGACCTCGGATACGGTCAGTCCGTTGATGCCGACGTCGCCGAGAGCATCGCGGACCGCGTCCAGGCGGTGCGGCTTGATGATGGCCATGATCATTTTCATTGCTGTGCTCCTCACCTTGGCGTCCGACCCGATGGTAGAGGGATTCGTGGCGACCTGCGACGTCGAGGTCGTCGATCCCTCCGACCTTTACACTTTCTTCAGTCCTCGCCCGTAACGTCGCCGCCAGCGGACCGGGGGGCCTGGTTCGCGCGTCGAATCAGGGAAACTTTCATGAATTTCAAAATCTTGCGCACCACGGTCGCCGCTGCTGCCGTGGTGGCGACCGTCGTCGGCGTCACCCAGGTGCGGGCCGATATCGGGTCTGCGGAAACGTTGGCCCAGGAGGTGAACGCCTCGGTGTCGGCCGCGACCTCCGTGATCGGCGGCCTGCAGCCCGCGATCAACGGTGGTTCCGTCGATGCCGCGGCGGTCCAACCGGAAGCGATCGTGACCGGGTTCCTCGCTGCCTACGAGAAGAAGACCGGCCGGCCCTTCGATACCACGGCTGCGGGCGCCCTCGGGGAATACCGGGTGATCCTGCTGGAGAGCATCCGCGAGGTGATCGCCGAGTTCGAGACCGACATCGTCGAGGGCGGAGCCGACGCGTTCGTTCCGGCCTTCTTCCGCAACCAGGTGCTTGTGCGGGTGAATGACAGGATGGACGGCGCGATCACCGCCGCCGTCACCAACCGAGGGGATGACCTCATCAACACGGACTCGGCCGTGGACTACGTCTTTGAAGACGAAGCGGTCATCGGTTACGTGGCGCCGAAGCTTGAGGCGGGAAGCCAGGACGCCTCCTCGGAAACCATCGGCGGCAGTCTCGTGAACTACTGGCCGATGACGCTCAAGGACTCCTGCGTGTCCTGCCACGCTCGAAACGGCTTGGACCAGCAGGTCGGGGCGTTCGGCGGTGCGATGGTTGTGATCGTCGATACCGCGAGGTGACGGGCGGTCGCGGCTGTGCGATTTGATACTCGCGCGGCGACGACCTGTCCCGGCGACGCGCTCCAACAACACTGAGGGGAACCGGCATGCTGAAGAGACGATCGAGCCTCAGGACCAAGGGCTATGTCCTGGTTGGATCGCTCGCGCTGTTCATGATCGCCAGCAGCCTGTTCATGGGGCTCAAGATCTTCGGAAGTCTGCAACTCCTGGCCGAGGAACGCAGCCTCGCCAGGACGCTTCAGGCGTTCGAGCACGTCGAGCGGTCGATGTTCGAACTTCGGGCTACGTCTCTCGCCTGGGTGATGACGCGCCGTCGGATTCAGCAGGGTCGGTTCGAGGAGAAGAAGGCGACTCTGCTGCAGTCGGTCGAGGCTGTGGCCGGGGAGTTCCCGTCCCTGGCCCAGAATCTTGGGAACCGCGTGGAGGCCTACAACGGTCTGGTCGTCGAGTTCTACGAGGGTATGGGAAAAAAGAACCGCAACCGCGCCATCTCGATCTACCGCAACCAGATCGTTCCCCTTGAAGAAGAGATCGACCAGTTGGTCGCGGCGGCTCTGCTGGAACTGCGGGCGGACGTGGCCGAGGCCAACAAGCGCGTCCAGTCCGACAGCGGCCTATTGCTGTACGTGCTAGGTGCGGCGTTCGGCGTTGTGATCCTGATGACATTGGCCTTCGGCGGAGTCACCGGATGGCTGGTGCGCCGGGTCGAGCGCATGACGGCGGAAATGCGTCGTCTGGCGGAAGGAGACACCACCGTTGAGGTCAGCGAAGCCGGCGCCCGCGATGAGATCGGCGAGATGGCCCGGGCAGTCGAGGTGTTCCGTGAGAATGCCGTCGAGGTCGAAAGGCTGAAGCAGGAGCAGATCGAGTCCAGTCGTCGAGCACTGGAGGAGAAGTCGGCGATGATGGCCCGGCTCGCCGATGAGTTCGACAGCTCCATCGGGACCATCGTCGATTCCGTCACCACCGCTGCGACCCGGATGGAATCCTCCTCCCAGGCGATGTCGTCGAGCGCCGAGGAAACGAATCAGCAGACCGATACGATGGCCAGCGAGGCGGATGCCGCCCTGCAGAACGTCGCCACGGCAGCCGCCGGCGTCGAGGAGGTTGCGGCCGGCATCGAGAGTGTCGTGCGTCAGGTCGGTCAGTCTACCGACATTGCCGGTCGTGCCGTATCGGAGGCCGACCGGACCAACGAGACGGTTTCCGGACTGGCGGCCACGGCGCAGAAGATCGGAACGGTTGTTACCCTGATTCAGGATATCGCGGAACAGACCAATCTCCTGGCGCTGAACGCGACCATCGAGGCGGCCCGCGCCGGTGACGCCGGCAAGGGGTTCGCCGTCGTCGCCACGGAGGTCAAGAGTCTGGCGAGCCAGACCGCGGCCGCGACCGAGGAGATCTCGCAGCAGGTCCTGAGCATACAGAAGGTCAGCGACGACGCGGTCTCGGCGATCGATGGTATTGGCGCGACGATCAAGGAAATCAGCGAGATCACCGCCGCGATCGCCACCGCCGTGGAGCGTCAAGGCAGTACGACCGCGGCCATCACCCATTCGATCCGCGAGGCGTCGCAGGGAACCAATCAGGTGACCGCCCACATCGGCGAGGTCAGCGATGCCGCGTCCCGGACCGGTCGGGCTGCCGGACAGCTCCTGGATGACGCCAGGAACCTCACGCGGCAGGGGACACATCTGCGCGACAAGGTGCAGGTGTTTCTGAGCCAGGTCCGATCTGCCTGAGCAGGAGCTGCCGGTCTATCGTGGTGGGCGCCGGCGTGGCGATGCTATGCAGAAGCGCTGATAGGGCACTACCGGGTCAGACCGAGGGGGGCTGCCCGGTGCGTTGTTCTCCATCCGGCTGGGAATCGGCTAGACTCGCACGATCGGACGTTTCGATATGATCGTGATGTCCTCTAGATCGGCAGCCTCACCACTGCCCTCAACCCGCCCAGCGGCGAGTCCTCCAGCGTCAGGTCGCCGCCGTGTCCGCGCACGATGTCGCGGCTGATGGTGAGACCGAGCCCGGTTCCGCCGGTCTGCGGGTTGCGCGACGGCTCCAGACGCTTGAACGGCTGGAACGCCTCCTCGCGCTTGTCCTCCGGAATGCCGGTGCCGTCGTCGTCGACGGTGATCTCGACGGTGTCGCCGGCCCGCACCACGGCGACATTGACCCGGCTGCCGTAGCGCACGGCGTTCTGGATCAGGTTGGCCACCGCCCGGCGCAGCGCGTCGGGCCGCGCCGGCAGCACGGCCTGACCGTCGTCGGGCTGCTCGTAGACGATACGCCCGCCGCCGCGCCGCTCGCTGGCGATCAGGTCGTTCACCAGGGTGCCGACATCGATCTCCACCGGCGCCTCCGCGCCCTCGCCGCGGGCGAAGGCGAGGTAGCCCTCGACCATCCGCTCCATCTCGGTGACGTCGGCCTTGAGCTCGGCGGTGTCCTCGTTGTCGCCGAGCATGGCGAGTTCCAGCTTCATCCGCGTCAGGGGCGTGCGCAGGTCGTGGCTGACGCCGGCGAGCATTTCCGTGCGCTGGGTGAGCTGCCGGGTGATGCGGTCGCGCATCTGCAGGAAGGCGGCGGAAGCCTGGCGCACCTCGGCGGCCCCTTCCGGCTTGAACCCGGTGACGTCGCGACCGAGGCCGAAGGCGCGGGCGGCGATGGCGAGCCGGCGGATCGGCCGGATCTGGTTGCGCATGAAGACGATGGCGATGGCGAACAGCACCAGCGAAGAGCCGACCATCCACAGCATGAACACGTAGGTGGTCGACGTGAACAGCCGCTTCTTGTGCGCCACCACCTGCAGCACGCCGGAGGGAAGCTGCACCAGGATCTCGATCCGGCGATCGATCGTGTCGGTGTTCATCACGTAGGGCCGGTGCACTTTGGTATGCATGGCGTCCTGCATCGCCACCTGGGTCTGGTCGAACAGCGAGAAGCTCGGCCGGTTCGGCAGGATATCCTCCGGCAGCCAGGCAAGTTCGATATCGAAATGGCGGATCGACCGTTCCGAGAGCGCCGCCACCGCCTCGCCGGTGATCGGCGGGCGCAATTCCTCGATCAGAAAGGCGACGTCGCCGGCCAGGCTGTGCACCAGCCGGCGGGTCATGATCTCCCAGTGGCGCTCGTAGAACACGTAGGCGGAGATCGCCTGCATCAGCACCAGCGGTGTGACGATGATGAGCAGCGCCCGGCCGAACAGGGTCTTGGGCACGTACTGCTTCAGGCGCCGGACACCGGTGTCCGCCCCGGCCGCGGCGCGGGGCCGGCTGAGCGAGGCGGTGTCGGTGCGGATCCCGATGCCCGCCTTGTCGTCTCGGGTCATCTCCGCCATGGCGAGCGAGCTCCGGGCCTGGACGATCTAACGCGGCCCGACCATAGCAGGTCCGCGGCGGTGCCGCGCCCCCGCCGGAGTCGTCGCCGGAGTCGTCGCCGGGGCCGTCGGCGGGCGCGTCGGCAACGGTCGTTCCGGAACGCTCACCCGAAGTTCTGACCGCCGTCGACCGCCACGGTCTGGCCGGTCACCCAGTTGGCCGCCCCCGAGACCAGGAAGGCCGCCACCCGCGCGACCTCGTCCGGCGTCCCCATCCGGCCGAACGGGATCTTGTCGCGGGTCGAGAAGTAGCTGTTCGGATCGTTGTAGCGACGCCGTTCCCAGCTGCCGCCGGGGAACTCGATCGAGCCCGGCGCGATGCAGTTCACCCGGATGCGCTGCGGCGCATAGCGTACGGCATGGGACTGGGTGAGCTGGATCACCGCGGCCTTGATCGCGCCGTAGGGGATCGAGCCGCTGGGGCCGATGCCGGAGATCGAGGAGATGTTGAGCACGCTGCCGGCCGTCTTCTCCAGGTGGGGCGCCGCCGCCCAGGTGGCCCGGACCACGCCCATGAGATCGACGTCGATGCTCTTGCTCCAGCCGTCCTCGTCGTCCTTGGAGCCGAAGCCCGAGGGGTTGTTCACCAGCGCGTACAGGCCGCCCAGCTTCTCGGCGGCATCGTCGACATAGGCGGCCAGCGCGTCGGCATCGGCAACGTCGCACAGGGCGCCGATGGCGTCGTCGCCGAGGTCGGCGAGCGCGGCGTCCAGCGAGGCCCGGGTCCGGCCGCAGATCGACACCCGCGCGCCTTCCGCCAGACAGGCCCTCGCGATCGCCAGGCCGATGCCGCGGGTCCCCCCGGTCACGATCACGCCCTTGCCGGAAAGTCCGAGATCCATAGTCGTCTCCTGAGCTGGTGAGCGACGACTGTAGGGGCGGTCCCGAGCAACGCCAAGACGCCGAGTGCCGTCTTCGGCGCGCCGGCGTGCGTCCGGTCTTGCCGAAACGCCGGGCGGCTGCTTCGATAGTCGCCCAACCGACCTGTCGAGACCCCGACCATGACCGATCCGAAGTCGCCCGCCGGCGTGGCCCTGCCCTACCGCCTGCGCCTGCCTGGCCCGACCGCCGTCCCCGAGCGCGTCCTGAAGGCCGCCTCCCGGCCGATGCTCGCCCATCGCGGGCCGGAGTTCCTGGCGCGTTTCCAGGCGATCCAGCAGCGCCTGCAGCCGCTGCTGGGGCGCTCCGGCGTGCCACCCTTCCTGTTCGCCTCGACCGGTATCGGCGCGATGGAGTCGGCGGTGGTGAATCTGGCGGGACCGGGCAGCCGGGTGCTGATCACCACCAACGGTCAGTGGGGACCGGTGTTCCGCCGGCTCGCCGAGGCGATCGGAGCCGAGGTCGACGAGGTTGTCTCCGACCGCGGCGCGCCCGTCGACCTGGACGGCGTGCGCGCCGCGTTGAAGGAAAAGCGCTACGACGCGGTCTTCACCGTGCACAGCGAAAGCTCGACCGGAGCGCTGACCGACCTCCAGGCGCTCGGCGCCATCGTCGCGGAGACCGAGGCGGTGCTTGCCTGCGACAGCGTCAGCGGTCTCGGCGGCGCCGCGATGCGCGCCGACGAATGGTGGGTCGACGTGGTCGTGTCGGCCTCGCAGAAGGCGCTGATGTGTCCGCCGGGGCTCGGCATCGCCAGCATCAGCGAGAAGGCCTGGGCACTGATCGAGCGGGACGACCGCGGCCCGCGCAGCTATTTCGACTACCGTCGCTTCCGGCCCATGGCGGAGAAGGGCGAGCCGACCTACACCGCGCCGGTTGCCATGCTTAACGCCCTCGACGAGGCGCTGACGATGATCGGCGAGGAGGGGGCAGAGGCGGCGCTTGCCCGCCACGGACGCCTGAACGCGGCGCTGACCGCCGGGCTGACGGCGCTCGGTTTCTCCGGTTTCCCAAGCGCGACGGCCAGCCCGACGCTTGTGGTGATGCGCACGCCGGAGGGCGTCTCCGCGCCGGCCCTGATCGCGCGCCTGTCCGATGGCTACAACGCGGTGATCGCCGGCACCCGGTTCGAGGACCTGAAGGAGCGCCTGGTCCGGATCGGCACCATGGGCTACGTCACCGATGGCGATATCCTGACGGACATCCACCAGATCGCCCGTGCCCTGTCCGACCTCGGGCGCAACGCTGACGAGGCTGGTGCGATGGCCGCCGCGTCGCGGGAGTTATCCGCCTGATTTCTTGACCGGTTCCTGTGGACTTTTGCCCGCCCTGCCCTCATTTGACGCTGACGCGTGGACGATGCGCGCAGGTGACTTGGGAACGGAGTGCACATGGACGACTTCGAGAAGATCCTCGACCGCAACCGGCAGTGGGCTGACCGGATCAAGGCCGCGAATCCCGACTACTTCGAGAAGCTGTCCAAGCAACAGGCGCCCGACATCCTGTGGATCGGCTGCGCCGACAGCCGGGTTCCGGCCAACCAGATCCTCGACCTGCCGCCGGGTGAGGTGTTCGTGCATCGCAACATCGCCAACGTGGTGGTCCCGTCCGATCTGAACTGCCTGTCGGTTCTGCAGTTCGCCGTCGAGGTCCTGGGCGTCAGCCACATCCTGGTCTGCGGCCACTACGGCTGCGGAGGGGTGCGGGCGGCCATGTCGGGCGAGGACAATGGTCTGATCGACAACTGGCTCAACCACATCCGCATGGTCCACCGCCTGCACGAGCACGATCTGCCGGATGACATGCTGGACGAGGAGGCGCTCGACCGGCTGTGCGAGCTCAACGTGATCGAGCAGGTGGACAACGTCTGCCGCACGACCATCGTCCGCGATGCCTGGGCCCGGGGCAGCGAGCTTCAGGTGCACGGGGTCGTCTACAGCCTGAAGGACGGTGTTCTCAACGAACTCTGCCTGCGCAAGAACTGACGGGACACCCGTCGGCAACCGGTCCGCCGGCAACTGGTCCGCCGGCGGTCAGGTCGAGAGTGCGGCGAACCGGGCCAGGACCGCGGCGTTCGAGCGGATGCCGTTGTGAAAGCAGACCAGTTCGAATTTCTCGTTCGGGGAGTGCACACGGTCGTCGGCCAGGCCGAAGCCGAGCAGGATCGAGTCGATGCCCAAATACTGCCTGATCGATCCGACGGCCGGGATCGATCCGCCCGAACCGATGAGGTAGGCGTCGCGGGCGAACACGTCCTTCAGTCCGGCCTGGGCCGCCTGCAGAAACGGCGAGTCGGTCGGAACGCGGATGGCCGGCGCCTCCCCCAACTCGATGAAGGACGCGGTGTATTCCTCCGGCAGCCTGTCGGTGATGAACCGCTTCAGATTGTCGAGCACGGCGCGCGGATCCTGGTCGGGGACCAGGCGGCAGGAGATCTTCGCCATCGCCTCCCGGGCGATCACGGTCTTCGCACCGTCGCCGACATAGCCTCCGAGCAGCCCGTTGACGTCGCAGGTCGGCCGACCCCATTGACGTTCGAGCGCGTCGTAACCGGCTTCGCCGCCCGGCGTCCTGAGGCCGACCTCTCCGAGGAAGCCGGCCTCGTCGAAGCCGAGCGCCGACCATTGCGCCCGCTCGTTCTCGCCGACCGGAACCACGTCGTCGTAGAAGTGCGGGATCTGAATGCGGCCGCCCGCGTCGTGCAACTCGCCGACAATGCGCCCGAGGAGGTTCAGCGGATTGATCATCGCGCCGCCGAACAGTCCGGAATGCAGGTCGCGGTCCGGACCCTTGATCGTCGCCTCCAGGTAGGCGAGGCCGCGCAGGCTGTAGGTGATCGCCGGCTGGTCGACATCCCACATGCCGGTGTCGCAGACCACGCAGGCGTCGGCCTTGAGTTCTTCGGCGCTGGCGGCGATGAAGGCGTCGAGCGACGGGCTGCCGGTCTCCTCCTCGCCTTCCAGCAGGACGGTGACGCGGCAGGGCAGGGTGCCGTGCACGGCGATCCAGGCGCGGAACGCCTCGACCCAGGTCATGACCTGACCCTTGTCGTCCACCGCGCCGCGGGCGACGATCCGCTTTCCCCGCTCGCCATCGACCAGGACCGGCTCGAACGGGCCGGACTCCCACAGTTCCAGCGGATCGGCCGGCTGCACGTCGTAGTGGCCGTAGTACAGCAGGTGGGGCGCGTTCTCGCCGGCCCCGACGTGGTGGGCGACCACCATCGGGTGGCCCGCGGTCGGCCGCACTGACGCGTCGAAGCCGAGATCGCTCAACGTGTCCGCCATCCACTGCGCGCCGCGCAGGACGTCGCCGGCGAAGGCGGGGTCGGTCGATACGCTCGGGATGCGCAGGATGTCGAACAGCCGCTCGACCGAGGCGTCGAGATTGGCGTCCACATGCTCGAGAACGCGTGCCGTGGGTAGGTCGCTCATTCGGCGGTCTCCATCTGCGGCGTCTTGGCCGCGGCCACGAAGGCACGGATCTTGGCGGGATTCTTCACGCCCGGCCTGTCCTCGACGCCCGAGGAGGCGTCGACCCCCGGCGCACCGGTCAGCCGGACCGCCGCCCCGACATTCTCGGCGTTCAGTCCGCCCGAGAGCATCCAGGGGACGCCGAGCGAGAGACCGTCCAGCAGGTGCCAGTCGAAGCTCAGGCCATTGCCGCCGGGCAGCGCGTCCTTCATGCCCTTCGGCGCCTTGGCGTCGAACAGAAGATGATCGGCCACGCCATCGAACTCGGCGGCGGTGCGGACATCCTCGGCGGTGGCGACGCGCAGGGCTTTCATCACGGGCAGGCCGGTCCGGCGCTTCAGCGTGGCGACCCGTTCCGGCGACTCGCTGCCGTGAACCTGCAGCATGTCGATCACGCCGGTGGCGACGACCTCCTCGACCTCGGGGTCCGTGGGATCGACCATCACAGCAACCCGGGTGACTCCGGTGATGCCCGCGCCGAGCGCCTGGGCCAGTTCCGGGGTCACCGCCCGGCGACTGCGTGGATAGAACATGAAGCCGATCATGTCGGCGCCGGCGGCGACCGTGGCATCGACGACAGTCGGCGTGTTCAGCCCGCAGATCTTGACGAGCGGCGGGCGGGGCGATTTGGCGGATGCGATGGTCAAGACAGGCTCTCGGCGATGGCTTGTGCGGCGGCCGCCGGATCCGGGGCCTGGGTGATCGGGCGGCCGATGACGATGTAGTCCGCCCCGGCGGCGACCGCGTCGGCCGGGGTCATCTTGCGTTTCTGGTCGTCCTCGGCGGCGCCGGCCGGCCGTATGCCGGGCACCACCAGGGCGAACTCCGGCCCGCATGCGGCGCGCAGCGCGGCGATCTCGTGCGGTGAACAGACCACCCCGTCGCACCCGGTCGTCCGGGCCAGCAGGGCGAGGCGCTTGACCTGGTCGCCGACGGGCGTGGCCTGGCCGACGGCATCGAGGTCGCCGTCGTCGAGGCTGGTGAGGATCGTCACCGCGATCAGCAGGGGCGGTGCGATTCCGGCGGCCGCAGCCGCCTCGCGGTTGGCGGCGACGGCGGCGCGCATCATGGCCGGCCCGCCCGAGGCGTGAACGTTGAGGATCCTCGGCCGACAGGTCGTGACGGCCGATCGCACGGCCCCCGCCACGGTGTTCGGGATATCGTGATACTTCAGATCGAGGAACAGCGGCGTGTCCGCGGCGATGGCGCGCACACCGTCCGGCCCGTTGGCGTTGTGGAACTCCATGCCGAGCTTGATGCCGCCGACGTGCCCGCGGACGGCGTCGGCGATGCGGCGCGCCACCGACATGTCGGGCGTGTCGATCCCGACGAGTATCCTGTCCTGCGCCCGCATCAGCCGGCGGCCCGCCGGTCGATCAGCGCCGGGCGTCTGGCATCCGCCGGTAGCCGGGCGCGCAGTTCCTCCTCGCGGATGCGCATGACCGCCAGCTCGCGCTCCAGGTCGTCGGCCCGCTTCTCCGCCCGGTTGGCGCGCAGCTTATGGCCGAGCTCGCCGCTCCAGGCGATGGCGCCGCCCAGCAGGAAGCCGGCGGCGACCGCGACCAGAAACGGGAGATACAGGGGCGCGTCCAACGCCCCCGGCAGCGGCCACAGCTCCATGGACACCAGGTGTCGGTTCGACACGGCGAACAGAACCACGATCACCGTGAGCGGGAAGGTGACGCAGAACGAGATCAGCTTGGTCGCCCAGGTGCGGCGGGCCATGTCGGAACCTCACGGAGTACGGAGGCCGTAATCTAGCGACGCGCCGCCCCGGCGACAACGCCTGTGGTCGCGAAAGGGTGCGTCGTTCGACCGCGTGCGGTCGCTGTCAGCCGCCGGAACCCTCGCCGGACATCAGGTCCGCGGTTGCCAGGTCGTCCGCCCCGCCGCGTCCGCGCAATCCCTTTACCGCGCCGTCGATGTCCGCCGGCTTCTTGTTCTGGCTGAGCTTGGCCTTGGCTTCCAGGCGGTCGACCGGCAGTTCGAAGGCAAGTACGCCCTTGATCATCCGATCCATCAGCCCGTCGCGCATCTTGCCTTGGGTCCAGGGCGCCTTCGGGGTGAGCGGTGCCTCGTTCTCGGCCGAAAGGTCGGCGAGCAGCGCAATCGTCGGCGCCGGATCCTCGATTGCCGTCAGGCGGCCGCCGGCATGGACGGCGACGTAGTTCCAGGTCGGGACCTGATCCTCGCTGACGTACCAGTCGGGGGAGATGTAGGCGTGCGGCCCGCTGAACACCGCCGTGGCCGCCGCGCCGCTCAGGATCAGCGCGCAGACCGGGTTGGCCTTGGCCACATGGCCGCGAATCACCAGGGTCTCGCCGCGCTCCTCGACCAGCAGCGGCAGATGGACGATCTCGACGGCGTCGCCGCTGTGCGCCACCAGCACGGCGAAGGCGTGTTCGCGCATCACCGTGAGGACCGTGCTTCGGTCGTCCAGGCGGAAGGCCGGCGGGGTGTACATGGCGGGTCTCCAAACCGTTGGTCGGGTTGTTTATCGTGCTTTTGGTCGTATTATACGCGCCAATCTGAATTTGAATGTGGGGCCAAGTTATGGCCGATGCGCTCCCCGTCTGGGGTGTGTTCCAGCCCGATCGGGGCGACCCGACGCCGCTGCAGGAGCAGATCGCCGGGTTTTTCCGTCGCGCCATCGCCGAAGGCCGCCTGGCGCCCGGCGCCCGCCTGCCGTCGAGCCGACAACTCGCCGAGCAGCTCGCTGTCGCGCGCAACACGGTCAGCCTCGCCTACGAGCGGCTGACTGCGGAAGGCTACGTGGTGGGCCGGCGGGGCGGTGGAACGCGGGTCGCGCATGACCTGCCGGACCTCAAGCCGCCGCTCCCGGCCCAGCCGGTTCCGGCCGTGCCGCCGGCGCCGGTGCGCCTGTCCGCCGCGGCGCAGAAGATGATGGCGGAGCGGGTGGGAATCGGAGCGGTCGACGGGCCGCTGCAGCCGGGACGGCCGGGTCTGGACGCGTTTCCCGGCCGGATCTGGGCCCGGCTCGCCGGCCGGTTCTGGCGCGAAACTCCGGCCACGGCCTTCGGCTACGGGGATCCAGCGGGTTTCGTCGACCTGCGCCAGGCGATCGCCCGTTATCTCGGCGCCTTTCGCGGTCTGATCGTCGATCCGCGGGCGCTGATCGTGACCTCCGGGGCGCAGCAGGCGATCGACCTGATCTCCCGGGCGCTGCTCGACCCCGGCGACACGGCGGTGATCGAGGAGCCCTGCTATCCGGGGCTACGGGGGCCGATGGTCGCGACCGGCGCGCGGCTGGTCACCGTGCCGGTGGACGGCGACGGGCTGGATGTCGGCGCGGCGCGGACGGCGGCGCCTGACGCCCGGCTGGTGACGGTGACCCCGACCCACCAGTTCCCGCTCGGCGTGACCCTGTCGCTGTCGCGACGTCGCGCCCTGGTCGACTGGGCCATGGGCGACGTCGCCAGCGGCGGCGGCCCCTTCGTGCTGGAGGACGACTACGACGGCGAGTTCCGCTATGCCGGCAAGCCGGTGCCGCCGCTGAAGGCGTTGGACGGGGCCGACCGGGTGCTCTACGTGGGCACCGTCTCGAAGGCGCTGGCGCCATCCCTGCGGATCGGTTTCATTGCGGCACCGCAGCGCCTGGTCGATCCGCTGGTGAGCCTGCGGGGACATTTCGACCGGCAGCCGGCGCTGGACACCCAGGCGGTGCTGGCCCGGTTCCTCGACGAGGGGCACATGGCGGGACATCTGAGGCGCATGCGCACCCTGTACCGCGAGCGCCGGGACGCCCTGGCCGACGCCCTGGAACAGGTGCTGGAGCATCGGTTCACGGTGGAACGGCCGGAGACGGGAATCAATCTGGTGGTGTCGATGGAAGGCGGTCCGGACGACCGCGTGGTGGTGGAGAAGGCGATGGCGCTTGGAATCCGACCGGCGCCGATCTCCGCCTATTTCCGCGACGGCGTCCGCCGCAACGGTCTGCTGGTCGGCTTCGCTTCGCTCCCGCGCGCCCGCGCGCGCTGGGCGGCGGGGTGCGTGAAGGCGGCGATCGACGCGGCCAAGCGGTGAATAGAGCAGATCACGATCGGATGGAAACATCTGATCGTGTGAATGTGCTCTATCTTTAATGGTTTAGAGGGCGCCTCGCGCTTCAGGCCGATTTGGTCTGAAGCGATCGCGCTCTACGGGGGTCAGTCCGAGTTCAGCTTCTCGCGGAGCAGCTTGCCGGTCTTGAAGAACGGCACCGCCTTGCTCTCGACCTTGACCGACTCGCCGGTGCGGGGGTTGCGTCCGACCCGGGCCTCGCGCTGCTTCACCGAGAAGGCGCCGAAGCCGCGCAGCTCCACCCGGTCGCCCCTCGCGAGTGCTTCCGCGATTTCCTCGAAGATCGTCGAAACGATGCGTTCGATGTCTCTCTGGAACAGATGTGGGTTCGCCTCCGCAAGGCGCGCAATCAGTTCGGATTTCGTCATGCTTCCGAGCCTCCGCGAAGTCGAATCGCGAAGCGGCCGGCGCGTTGCTTGACGGCGCACATACCCGCCCCAGGCGAAATGTGCCAGCGCCTCCCGGAGGCGTCAAGACTAAGTATCTCAAATAGAACCATTTTCCCTACCGGGATTGAGCCATTGGATAAAAAGAGAGGCCGCCCGCGTACGGACGGCCTCGGAATGCGGCCTTTTTTGATCGACGACGCGGTCAGTCGTCGGACTTGGCGGCCTCTTCGCGCTGCTTGAGCGCGGCACCCAGGATGTCGCCCAGGCTGGCGCCGCTGTCGGACGAGCCGTATTCCTGCATCGCCTTCTTCTCCTCCTCGACCTCGCGGGCCTTGATGGAGAGGGTCAGCTTGCGGGTCTTGTTGTCCACATTGGTGACCTTGGCGTCGACCTTCTCGCCCACGGCGAAGCGCTCGGGGCGCTGCTCGGAGCGATCACGCGACAGCTCGGACTTGCGGATGAAGCCCGGCATGCCCTCGCCGACGCTGACCTCGACACCGCCGTCGGTCACCTGGGTGACCGTGCAGGTCACGACCGCGCCCTTGCGGACGCCGGCCGAGCCGGCCTCGAACGGATCGGTGGTGAGCTGCTTGATGCCCAGCGAGATCCGCTCCTTGTCGACGTCGACGTCCAGAACCTTCGCCCGGACCATGTCGCCCTTCTTGAAGCTCTGGATCGCCTCCTCGCCCGGGGTGTCCCAGTCGATGTCGGACAGGTGCACCATACCGTCGATCTCGCCCGGCAGGCCGATGAACAGGCCGAACTCGGTGATGTTCTTGACCTCGCCCTCGAGCTCCGTGCCGTTCGGATACTTCTCGACGAAGTCCTCCCACGGGTTGCCCAGGCACTGCTTGAGGCCAAGCGAGATGCGGCGCTTGTTCGGGTCCACGTCCAGGATCATCACCTCGACCTCCTGGGAGGTGGAGACGATCTTGCCCGGATGGACGTTCTTCTTGGTCCAGCTCATCTCGGAGACGTGGACCAGGCCCTCGATCCCCGGCTGCAGCTCCACGAAGGCGCCGTAGTCGGTGATGTTGGTGACGCGGCCGGTGAACTTGGTGCTGACCGGGTAGCGCAGTTCCACGCCTTCCCACGGATCCGCCTCGAGCTGCTTCATGCCGAGCGAGATGCGCTGGGTCTCCGGGTTGAAGCGGATGACCTGCACCTTCACGGTCTGGCCGATCTGCAGGGCCTCGGTCGGGTGGTTGATGCGGCGCCACGCGATGTCGGTGACGTGCAGCAGGCCGTCGACGCCGCCCAGGTCAACGAACGCACCGTAGTCGGTGATGTTCTTGACCACGCCCTGAAGGACCATGCCCTCCTTGAGCGAGGCGACCAGCTCGCTGCGGGCCTCCGCACGGCTCTCCTCGAGGACGGCGCGGCGCGAGACCACGATGTTGCCGCGGCGACGGTCCATCTTGAGGATCTGGAACGGCTGCGGGGTGCCCATGAGCGGACCGATGTCGCGCACCGGCCGGATGTCGACCTGGGAGCCCGGCAGGAACGCCACGGCGCCCGACAGGTCGACGGTGAAGCCGCCCTTGACCCGCGAGAAGATCACGCCGGTGACCCGCTCGTTGTCGTTGAAGGCGCGCTCCAGCGCGGCCCAGGCCTCTTCGCGACGCGCCTTGTCACGGCTGAGCATCGCCTCGCCGTTGCGGTCCTCGAGACGTTCGACATAGACCTCGACCTCGTCGCCCGGCTTCAGCTCGGACTTCTGACCGGGGGCGGCGAATTCCTTCAGCGCGACACGGCCCTCGGACTTCAGGCCGACATCGATCAGAGCGTGGTCGTTCTCCACCTCGACGACGATGCCGCGCACGACACTGCCTTCGATCGAGGTGACCTGGCCGAACGACTCCTCCAGCATGGATTCGAATTCGTCGGCGTAAGCGGCTTCAGCCATTACTTCTCCTTGGAAACACGTATGCGGACCACGGCCCGACGGTTCGGGTCACGTGTCCGGTTAGCGGCGGCTTGGCGATGTCTGGACCGGATCTTCGGGATGCCGTCGGGCGTCGGGAAGATCGTATGCCCGATCCTTCGCGGGCGGCCCGACTCTCCTGTGTCGGGCATCGGCCGAAGTCCGCGGCCGCCGGGTTGGTTGACGTTGTGCCGGTCCCCTCGTTCGGAACGGACCGACGGCTTACTTCGTTCCCGCCGCCTCGATCGCGGACAGCGCACGCTCGAACACTTCGGACGGCGTCAGATCGGACGTGTCGATCTCTTCGGCGTCGTCCGCCTTGCGCATCGGGGCATCTGCCCGACCCGCATCGCGTGCGTCCCGCGCTTCGATCTCTGCGAGAACGCGCGCATATATACTGGCCTCGCCACGGTCAAGCAACTCCTGATGCCGGCGCCGCGCGCGCACCTCGGCGGAGGCGGTGACGAACAGTTTCACCTCGGCATCCGGCGTGACCACGGTTCCCACGTCGCGGCCGTCCAGCACGGCGCCGGGCGGTCGCCGGGCGAAGTCGCGCTGGAAATCCAGGAGGGCGGCGCGCACCGCGGGGATTGCCGCGACCTTCGAGGAGGCGGCGCCGACCTCGGCGGTGCGCAGATCCGGGCTGTCGAGAATGGCGGTATCCAGCGAGCGCGCGGCCCGCTCGGCGGCGTCGGGGTCCTCGGGGTCGCCGCCGGCGCGCAGCACCGCCAGCGCCGTGGCGCGGTACAGCGCCCCGGTATCGAGATGCGGATAGCCGAGATGGACGGCAAGCGTCTTGGCGAGCGTTCCCTTGCCGGCCCCTGCCGGCCCGTCGATGGCGATGATCATGGACAGGCCCTCCGTCAGTCCCGGTCGCCGGCGCCGATCGCCGCGCCGGCGCCGTTCATCAGTTCCCTGAACCCGGGGAAGGAGGTGGCGATGGCCGCCTCGTCGTCGATGGCGACAGCCTCCTGGGCGGCCATGCCGAGCACCAGGAACGCCATGGCGATGCGGTGGTCCAGGTCGACCGGGATCGTGGCGCTGCCGGGCACGCCGTTGCCGGCACCGTGGACGCTGAGATCGTCGCCGTCGACCGCAACCCGCACGCCGCAGGCGGCGAGGCCTTCGGCGGTGGCGGTCAGCCGGTCGCTCTCCTTGACCCGCAGCTCGTCAAGGCCGCGCATGACCGTCGTGCCCTCGGCGTGGGCCGCGGCGACGGCGAGGATCGGGTACTCGTCGATCATCGAGGGCGCACGCTCGGGTGGCACCTCAATCGCCTTCAGACGGGAGTGACGGACCACCAGGTCGGCGACCGGCTCGCCGGCGGCCATCCGTCGGTTGGTCAGCTGGATGTCGGCGCCCATCTCCAGCAGCGTCTCGAACAGGCCGAAGCGCAGCGGATTGGTACCGACCCCGGGCAGGGTGATCTCCGATCCTTCCACGAGCAGTGCGGCGACCGCCGGGAAGGCGGCGGAGGAGGGGTCGGCGGGGACCGAGACGGGCTTGCCCGTCAACTCGGGCTCGCCGACGACGGTGATGTGGCGGCCGCCCTCGGCGTCGTGAACCCGAACCTCGGCGCCGAAGTGCCGCAGCATGGTTTCGGTGTGGTCGCGGGTCGGCTTCGGTTCGATCACCGTAGTCTCGCCCGGCGCCGACAGTCCGGCGAGCAGGATGGCCGACTTCACCTGAGCCGAGGCGACCGGCAGGGTGTAGGTGATCGGCATCAGTGTCTGAGGACCGGTGACGGCAAGCGGCGGGCGTCCGTTCTCGCGCGAGACGAACCGCACCCCCATCTGCGCCAGCGGCGTCGCCACCCGACCCATCGGCCGACGCCGCAGGGAGCCGTCGCCGGTGAAGAAGGTCGTGATCGGCTGGCCGGCAGCCGCGCCCATCAGCAGGCGGATACCGGTACCGGAATTGCCGCAGTCGATCACGTCCGCCGGCTCGTCCAGCCCGCCGACCCCGCGTCCGACCACCCGCCAGCGCCCGGGGCCGAGATGGTCGACGGTGGCGCCGAAGGCGCGCATCGCCTGGGCCGTGGCCAGCACGTCCTCGCCCTCCAGCAGGCCGTCGATCGCGGTCTCGCCGACCGAGAGCCCGCCGAGAATGAGGGAGCGATGGGAGACCGACTTGTCGCCGGGGACGCGCAAGGTGCCCGTCAGCGGTCGGGCGCGCGACGAGATCAGGGACTGCGGCATGGTCGGGGCTCCGGCGGCAGGTGTCACATTGCGGCGGTCATATCACGCGGGCCCGCGTCCGGCGACCCGCCCGGCGACTCACCCGGCGCGCCGCTCGGCGGCCCAGCGGGCGAGGTCGGCCGCGACCGTGCCGGCGACCGGCGCCCAGTCGAAACGGACCGTCTGGCGATAGAGCCGGAGTGTCGGAAACCAGGGGCAGACGTCCCCCTCCATCCCCCAACGCCAGTCCGGACGGACGTGCAGCATGGCCCAGACCGGTCTGCCGAGTCCGCAGGCCTGGTGGATGGTCGAATTGGAGATCGACAGCACCAGATCGACGGCGTCGAGCTGGGCGCCGAACCCGTCCATGTCGGTCAGCGCATTGAATTCCCGGTCATGCAGGATCTCCACGCCTGACAGCCTGCGCATCGTCTCGAGATCGTCGGCCACCTCGCCGTACTGCAGCGACAGGAACCGGACACCGGGCACCCGCAGGATCCGATCCCAGTCCTCCAGCGGCACGTTCTTTCCCTTGAAGACCCGGTTGGCGGACTTCCATGCGATTCCGACCACCGGCTGGCCATCGCTCCATTCCCGGTAGCGCTGACGCAGGCGTGTCGCATCGCCCGGATCGGCCCTGAGCCAGCGGCGCGGCCCGGCGGCGAAGGCTCCGGGGTCGCTCCGCAGGAGGCGGCCGAGATGGCCCTGCGGGATCTGGGCGCCGGCCCCCGCGACCTCCGCCGGGGGATCGGCGCGGGCGATGACGGCGATGGCGGGGAAGGAGCGGGCGAAGACCGGCACCAGCCGGGCGTCGCACTCCAGGGTGACGCGGCCGACCCTGTCGGCGAGTTCGGACAGCAGTTGGGCGAACTGCATCTCGTCGCCGACATTCTGATCGGCCCAGACCAGAAGATGCAGCTCGGGGTCCGGGCGGCCGTCCCAGAGCGGCAGGGCGAACCGGTCTGGCCGAGGCTTCGCTCCGGGCAGCCGGATCCGCCGGTCGTAGAGCGGCCACCCCTCGGCCCACCGGAACAGCGACAGATAGAGCATGCCGAGGTCGAAGGCGGCGCCATCGTCGGCCGGCGCCATGGCGAGACTGCGGCGCCCCACACGGACCGCCTGCTCCCACAGACCGCGCTGGCGGAAGGCCTGGAACAGATTGCGCATCGACGCGACGTCGCCGGGATCGAGGATCACCGAACGGCGCCAGGCATCGCCGGCGGTCGCCCCGTCCAGGGCGGTGAAGGCCTGAATGCCCAGATGGCGCCATGCGCCGCCATGGTCCGGCTGCAGGGTCACCGTCCTGCGGAATGCCACTCCGGCCTGGTGCTGCCGGTCGAGAGCGAAGGCGCAATGCCCCTCGAAAAAGGTGAGCAGCGGTTCGAAGGGGTGCAGGACCTGGCTGAGACGGGCGTAGTCCAGGGCGGCAGGCAGGTTTCCGGCCGTCCGTTCGGCCGCGGCCCGCTGCCGAAGATGCCGCGCAATCCCGTTGATCCGTCCCGGGTCCGGCAAATTTGCCTTTGACATGGTTTGCCTATCGTGGATATTCCCGCGCCACACCGAAAGGTATGTGTTTTTTGCAAAGCGACGCGGAGTTGACCGTGGCGAAGCCTGAATGGGGAATCAAGCGGGTCTGTCAGTCCTGCGGCGCTCGGTACTACGATCTTGAGCGTCTGCCGATCGTCTGTCCTGCCTGTGACACGCCTTACGACCCGGAAGCGGTGCTCAAGAGCCGCCGTTCGCGGCCGCTGCCGCCGGAGGACCCGCCCAAGAAGCGGCCGGCCGACGACGAGGCGGAGGACAAGGATACGGATGACGACGAGGACGTCGAAGAGGAGGAGGAAGACCTTCTCGACGACGAGCCGCCCGTCGACGGGGAGTCCGAAGACGGGGAGGCCGCCACCAAACGGCCGATCGCCAACCCGCTTGTGGACGACGACGACGACGATGACGACGAGTTGATCGACGACGACGATGACGACGATCTCGCGCTCGACGACGATGGCGACGACGACGAGACGACGTGATTTTTTTGGTCGCTATCCTCTTGATTATCTGAGAACGAGGGGATAGATAAGCGGCCTTCGGCGGCGCCCAGAGCCGTCCGGGGTATTCGGGGCCATAGCTCAGCTGGGAGAGCGCTACAATGGCATTGTAGAGGTCAGGAGTTCGATCCTCCTTGGCTCCACCAACCGGGGCTCCTTGGGAAACCAAGGAGCCCCGACCCGTTTCTGGTTCCAGTCTTTCGGTACCGTCATCGCGCGAAATCCCGGCCGGGCTCCGCCTCGGGTCCGGTTAGCGCCGGGCGTAGGCGACCAGCGCCTCGCGGGCGCCGGCGTGCTTCGGCTCCAGGGCCAGACACTGACGCCAGCACACCTCCGCTTCGGCGATGCTGTCCAGTTCCTCGAAGGCGCGACCGAGCCCGTACCATGGTTCGGGGTTCACCGGATCGATGTAGATCGCCCGGCGCAGGGCATCGACGCAGTGGCTCCACCACCCGGCCTTGGCGCAGACCTTGGCCAGATGGAACAGGTAGGCGTATTCCGCTGGGGCGATCACCAGCGCCCGGCCGATCAACTCGGCCGCCTCGCTCGGCCGGTCGTTGTCGAGCGCCATCACCGACTTGACGTTCAGTGTCCGGGCGTCGTCCGGCTTATCGGCGGTGACCCGGTTGTACAGGCCCTCGAGCCGGCCGATGCCCTCGCCGCCGCGCCGCCCCATCGGGCCCTCAGCTCCCCAGAACGCGCCCGGCGACCGCGTCGAGCCGGGCGACCACGGCAGGGTCGCGCGCTTCGGGGTGGGTGATGAGCGCGTACTCGAGGGCGTGGTCGCCGCCCTGTTCGTCGACCAGGGGGCGGTCGTACAGCTTCGGCGCCACGGTCTTGACCAGGGAGCGGGCATGATCCGCGTTCTCGGTCAGGACCTTGACCACGGCCTCGACGGTCACGTGGTCGTGGTCCGGGTGCCAGCAGTCGTAGTCGGTGACCATGGCGACCGTGGCATAGGGGATCTCCGCCTCGCGGGCCAGCTTGGCCTCCGGCATGTTGGTCATCCCGATCACGTCCGCTCCCCACTGCCGGTACAGGAACGATTCGGCCTGGGTGGAGAACTGCGGCCCCTCCATGGTGACGTAGGTGCCGCCGCGGCTGTACGGCAGGTCAAGCTCGCGGCAGGCCTGCTCCAGCGCGTCTACCAGACGGGTCGCCACGGGATGGGCCATGGAGACATGGGCGACGCATCCAGTGGCGAAGAACGTCTTGTCGCGGGAGAAGGTCCGGTCGATGAACTGGTCGATCAGCACGAAATGCCCCGGCGCGTACTCCTCCTTCAACGAGCCCACGGCGGAGACCGAGATGATGTCGGTCACCCCGGCACGCTTCAGGGCGTCGATATTGGCGCGGTAGTTGATCGTTGTCGGGCTGTAGCGGTGGCCACGTCCGTGACGCGGCAGGAAGACCAGCGGCTGGCCATCGAGCTCGCCGAACAGGAGCTGGTCGGAAGGTTCGCCGAAGGACGAGGCGACGGTCTCCCAGCGGGCGTTCTCAAGCCCGTCGATGTTGTAGACGCCGCTGCCGCCGATGACCGCAACCAGGGCCTTGCGTGTTTCGCTGCTCATGTCGAATCCATCCCGTCATTCCTGCGCACAGGTATAGCGCGCCCGCCATCAAACGCGAAAGGCCGCGGACATGCCGCGGCCTTTGCAAAGGGTCGATGCCGTCTGGGCTTAGTGGACGTCGGCCCAGATCTTGCGCTTGGTGGCGTAGAGCAGGCCGGTGAACACCAGCAGGAACAGGAGCGTCATGACGCCGGCGCGCTTGCGCTCTTCCATCTCAGGCTCGGCCGCCCAGGCCAGGAAGGTGACCAGATCCTCGGTCTCCTGTTCGACCGTGGAGGGCGTACCATCCTCGTAGGTCACGTCGTCGCCGTACAGCGGCGCCGCCATGGCGATCTGATGGCCGGGGAAGTAGGCGTTGTAGTTCATCCCCTCCATCAGGTTGAAGTCCGCCGGCGGGTCGACGTAGCCGAGGAGCAGGGCTCGCACGTAGTTGGCACCGTCCGGACGGGCCTTGACGATCAGCGACAGGTCCGGCGGATAGGCGCCACCGTTGGCCGCGCGGGCCGCGTTCTCGTTCGGGAACGGGTTGACGAACCGGTCCGCCGGGATGCCCGGCCGTTCGAACATCTCGCCCGAATCGTCCGGCCCGTCGACGACCGACGCCTCGGCGGCGATCGCCTTGATCTCGTCGGCGTTGTAGCCGAGATCCTCGAGGTTGCGGTAGGCGACGTAGCTCAGGGCGTGGCAGCCGGAACAAACCGCCTGATAGACCTGAAACCCGCGCTGGAGCGCCCCGCGGTCGTAGGTACCGAACGGTCCCGAGAACGACCAGCTATGCTGAGGCAGCTCCACCGCCTCGCCCGCGGCCTGGGCCGGGGTGGAGAGGGCGAGGCTCCAGGCGCCGGCCGCGATCGCGACGGCCGCCAGGGTGGTGGTGAGACGCGCGAACATCAGGCTTTCTCCCTCGGTGCGGCGGTGGCGCCGGCGAACCCGCTTCCGCTCCCGGCGCCAAGCACCGGCTCGCTGATCGACTTCGGCAGGGCCTTGGGCGTCTCGAAGATGCTCAGCGCCGGCAGCACGACCAGGAAGTGGATGAAGTAGTAGGCGGTGGCGAAACGGGCCATGACCACGTAGACGCCCTCGGCCGGCTTGCCGCCGAGCCAGGTCAGGAACACCACGTCGACCACCAGGATCCAGAAGAAGATCTTGAAGATCGGCCGGAACTGACCGCTGCGGACCGGCGACCGGTCGAGCCAGGGCAGGACGAACAGGACCGCGATGGCGCCGAACATGAACAGCACGCCACCGAGCTTGTCCGGGATCGCGCGCAGGATCGCGTAGAACGGCAGGAAGTACCATTCGGGCACGATGTGAGCCGGCGTGGAGAGCGGGTTGGCCGGGATGTAGTTGTCCGGGTGGCCCAGATAGTTCGGCGCGAAGAACACGAACGCGCAGAAGAAGATCAGGAACACGCCGAGACCGAACGCATCCTTGATCGTGTAGTACGGATGGAACGGGATCTGGTCCTTCGGCCCCTTCACGTCGATGCCCAGCGGGTTGTTCGAGCCGAAGCGGTGCAGGGCGACGATGTGCAGGATCACCACGCCGACGATCACGAACGGCAGCAGGAAGTGCAGCGAGAAGAAGCGGTTCAGGGTCGGGTTGTCGACCGAGAAGCCACCCCACAGCCAGGTCACGATCGACTCGCCGACCAGCGGGATGGCCGAGAACAGGTTCGTGATGACCGTGGCACCCCAGAAGCTCATCTGGCCCCAGGGCAGCACGTAGCCCATGAACGCGGTCGCCATCATCAGCAGCATGATGACCACGCCGAGCATCCAGAGGATCTCGCGCGGCGCCTTGTACGATCCGTAGTACAGGCCGCGGAAGATGTGGATGTACACGACGATGAAGAAGAAGCTGGCGCCGTTCATGTGGATGTAGCGGATCAGCCAGCCGTAGTTCACGTCGCGCATGATGCGCTCGACGCTGTCGAAGGCGTAGTCCACATGCGCCGTGTAGTGCATCGACAGGGTGATGCCGGACACGATCATGATGACCAGGGCGATCCCGGCCAGCGACCCGAAGTTCCACCAGTAGCTCAGGTTCTTCGGCGTCGGATACTCGTGCGCCTCGTGGTGCAGAAACGTGAAGATCGGCAGGCGATGGTCAATCCACCGCACCACCGGGTTCGAGAAATTGGCAGCCATGCTAAGGCGCTCCCTCTTAGCCGATACGGACGACGGTGTCTGACAGGTACTCGTAGCCCGGCACTTCCAGGTTCAGCGGCGCCGGACCCCTGCGGATCCGCCCTGACGTGTCGTAGTGCGAGCCGTGGCACGGGCAGAACCAGCCGTTGTAGTCGCCCTTCAGGTCGGACACCTTCTGGCCGAGCGGGACGCAGCCGAGATGGGTGCATACACCGACCAGGATCAGGTACTCGGGCTTCTCGGCCCGGGCGCTGTCGGTCTCCGGATCGCGCAGTTCGTCGAGCGGCACGTCCTCCGCCTCGGCGATCTCCTCGGGCGTGCGGTGGCGCACGAACACCGGCTTGCCGCGCCAGGTGAGGGTCACGGCCTGACCCTCCTCCACGGTCGACACGTCGAATTCGATGCTGGCCAGCGCGAGCGTATCGGCTGCCGGGTTCATCTGATCGATGAACGGCCAGGCGACGCATGCCGCGCCCACCGCACCGACGGCGGTGGTCGAGATAATCAGAAAGTCGCGGCGGGTGTCGCCTTCGTGGGTATCGACCATGGCTCTCAACTCTTCTTTCGTGGCGCCGGACGGGCCTCCGACCCGCATGCCGGACACCTGCGCAAATATCGACCATTGGCACGGGATGGCAACGCGACCGGCTGTCGCAAACGCCTCCGCCCCGATCCGGCATGCGTATACCGCAGGGATCAGCCTTTTGCAAAGCATCGCGAGGCGCTTAGATGGCGCCATGCGCCTCGTTCTCTACCAGCCCGACATCCCGCAGAACGCCGGAACGATCCTGCGGCTGGCCGCCTGCCTCGGCGTCGGCGTCGACGTGGTCGAGCCCTGCGGTTTCGTCTGGTCCGAGGTGCGGATGCGCCGTGCCGGAATGGACTACCTGGAGTTCGCCGCGGTGAGGCGGCACAGCTCGTGGGAGGCGTTCCTGGCCGCGCGGGAGCCCGGACGGCTGGTGCTGGCGACCACGCGGGGGGCGGTGACGCTTCCCGCGGCGCGGTTCGAGGGCGCGGACCACCTCATCCTCGGCCGCGAAAGCGCCGGCGTGCCCGAGGAGGTGCACGCGGCGGCGGATCTGGCGGTCAAGGTGCCGATGGCCGCCGGCGCGCGGTCGCTGAACGTGGCGGTGACGGCGGGCATGCTTCTGGCCGAGGGATTACGGCAGACCGGCGGCTGGCCGGAATAGGAACCTTGCCCCTCGCTCACCTTCCGGCGCGAGACCGGAAAGTGAGCGGGAGAGTTGAGAGGACGTTGGGGAACGGACCGGGACCTCGGGCCCCGGCCCGCAGCCGCCACGTCACTTTCCCGGGAAACCGTCGCCCAGGTCCCAGAACAGGCCGGTCATCATCTCCAGCCCCTCGCGCATCAGGTGCGGCAGCACATGCTCGTTCGGCGCGTGCTGGGAACATCCGGTGTAGCTGTGCGGCACCCAGATGGTCGGCATGCCGATGCCGTTCAGGAAGATGTCGTTCGGCAGGGAGCCGCCGGCATTGGGGATCACCGTGACGGTCTTGCCCGTGGTCTTCTCCATCGAGGCGACAGCCCAGGGCACCGCCGGGTGATCCGGGTCCAGACGCGACGCGCGCAGCATGGACATGCGTGCGGGCTCCACCGTGATGTCGCCGAAACCGTTGGCGGCCAGGTGCTCGCGGATCGAAGGCAGGAAGACGTCCGGATCGGTGTCCACCACGAAGCGGATCTGGCAGATCGCCTCGGCGAAGGGCGGTACGGCGTTCTGCGGTTTCTCCGGATCGCCGGTGATGAACGACAGCACCTCGAACGTGTTCCAGCCGAACACCTTCTCCGCCAGCGACAGACCCGGCTCGCCCCACCAGGGATCGATCTCGGGATCGTCCGGCCCGGAGGAGACCTTGACGTGAGCCAGCGCGTCGCGGACCGAATTCTTGATCTGTGCCGGCTTGAGCTGCGGCAGCTGGATCTTCCCCTCGCGGCCGACGATGGTGGTCAGCGCGTGCATCAGCACGATCGCCGGGTTGGCCAGCAATCCGCCCCAGTTGCCCGAATGGTGGCCGCCCTCGCGGTATTCCAGGCGGAACCGGATGTTCAGCCCGCCACGGGTGCCGAGTTTGATGTCCGGCCCATCGGTCGAGAAGCGCGGCCCGTCCGACGCGATCAGCAGGTCGGCGGCCAGCATGTCGCGGTTGTCGCGGCAGAACTCGGCGAGGCCCGGAGAGCCCATCTCCTCGGCCATCTCGATCAGGAAGGTCACGTTGTAGCCAAGCCGTCCCCGGGTCTCGAGCACGTGGCGCAGCGCCTCCATGTTGATCGCGTGCTGACCCTTGTTGTCGGCGGTACCGCGACCGTACCAGCGTTCGCCGGAGGGCGTGTCGGCGACCTCCAGGGTCCACGGGTTGCGGTCGTCGGCCCAGCGGCCTTCCTCGCCCGGCACGGTGTCGCCATGGCCGTAGCAGAACAGGGTCGGCAGGTCGGGGTCCTCGATCCGCTTGGCGACCAGGAACGGCGCGCGGTCCAGCAGGGTGTTCGGATGGATCTCGACGCTGAAGCCCATGGCCTCGAAGCGCTGCCGCATCATCCGGTCGAGGTAGTCGAGCAGGTCGGCGCGATGCTCCTCTTCGCGGCTCGACGTCTGCACCGCCACCCGCGCCGCGAGTTCGGACCGGAAACCGCCATTGTCGAAATAGGCTCGAACCGCATCGAGCGCCGCGTCACGCGTGGTCATGGAGTCTCCCTTCGTTGATTGCCGGCGCGAGCATAGGCGCGGATGCGGGTGCACGGAACATGTCGTCGCGCTACATGTGTGCTGCCATGACGTTCTCCGATCTCAGCGACGCCGCCGTCGCGGTTCTCACCACCCGCGACGCCCGGGCCAAGGCCCGGCTCGGACGCGATGTCGCCGCCGACTGGCGCGCCGGGCGGTTGGCCATGACCTTCACGGTCGCGCCGCCGGATCGGCCCGGTCGGCCGGACGCGCCGCCGCTGCTGCCGCCGCGCCGGGTGAAGAAGCGCAAGATCACCTCCGAGCCGCGCGGGCGCATCGCCCTGCTGCACGCGCTCGCCCATATCGAACTCAATGCCGTCGATCTCGCCTGGGATGCGGTCATCCGGTTTCCAGACGCCGGATTTCCAAAGGCTTACGCCGACGATTGGATCCGGGTCGGTGACGACGAATCGAAACATTTCCTGTTGCTGGCCGACCGGCTGGAGGCTCTCGGTTCGCATTACGGCGCGTTGCCGGCCCATGACGGGTTGTGGCAGGCGGCGATCGAGACGGCGGACGACCCGATCGCCCGGCAGGCGGTCGTGCCCCTCGTTCTCGAGGCGCGCGGGCTCGACGTGACGCCGGCGATGATCGCCAAGCTGCGCGAGGTGGGCGACCACCCGTCGGCCGACATCCTGCAGATCATCCACGACGACGAGATCGGCCACGTCGCCGTCGGCAAGCGCTGGTTCGACCATCTCTGCGCCGAGCGCGGGCTGGAACCCGTCACGACCTGGCAGACCATCGTGCGGGCGCGGTTCCGCGGCGGGGTGAAGCCGCCGTTCAATATCCCGGCCCGCGAGGCGGCGGGTTTCGACGCCGCGTTCTACGGCCCGCTCGGCGACGAGTATCTGGCCGGCCTGCGCGGTGCGGAGGGGTGAGGGGATGACGCGCTCATCGGGGAATGCGGCCAGCCACACCATGACGTGGGAGTTCGACCATCCGCCGGAGGTGGTCTGGCCGCTGCTGGCCGACACCGCCCGCTTCAACGAGGCGGCCGGCCTGCCGAAGCACGAGATCCGACAGGTCGAACAGGCGGATGGCACCGTCCGGTTCTTCGCCGAGACCCGGATCGGCATGCTGACCCTGGCCTGGGAGGATATGCCGGTCGAATGGGTGACGCACCGCTGGTTCCGCCACGAGCGCCGCTTCTCAAGGGGGCCGTTCGCCCGCCTGACCGCCACAGCCGAGTTCGAACCGGTCGCCGGCGGTTGCCGCTGCCGATACCGGCTCGAGGTGGTGCCGGCGGGACTGATCGGTCGTCTGCTGATGGTGGCCGGTTTCTTCGCCAACACCGAGAAGACCTTCGCCGCCCTGATCGATGGCGTTCGGGCGTTCGCCGATGGAGCGCGCGAGACACCGTTCGCCGTTCGGCGTCATGCCCTGGACGAGCCGCGCCGGCAGCGGCTGGAGCGGATTGTCGCCGAAATCGACGCCAGCCCGAACGGTCACCGGCTCGGCCACCGGCTGGCCGACTACATCCTGGAGGCGCAGGAGACCGATCTGATCCGCATCAGACCCCGCCGCCTGGCCCGCGACTGGCAGGTCGACGAACTGTCGGTGACGGAACTGTGCCTTGAGGCGGTGCGGGTCGGCCTGCTCGAGTCCCGCTGGGATCTGCTGTGCCCGCGATGCCGCGGCGCACAGCTGTCGGCCCACGCGCTCGATCAGGTGCCGGACGCCGCCCATTGCGACTCCTGCAACATCAGCTACGACCGGGATTTCTCCCGCAATGTCGAACTGAGTTTCCAGCCGGCGCCGGCGATCCGGCCGGTTCAGGACGGGGAGTTCTGCCTGTTCGGACCGATGAGCCTGCCGCATGTCGTCCTGCAGGTCGCTCTCGAGCCGGCCGCGGAGGAGGTGGTGCCGGCGGATCTGCCGCCCGGCCGCTACCGCTTCCGGACCCTGGAGGCTGGCGGCGAGTGCGACGTGGAGATCACCGGACCGGTTCCGGCATTGGTGGTGGACGGACCCTCGGTGACCGTCGGAGACGCCTGCGCCCCCGGCACCCTTCGGCTGCAGAACCGCGGTGCGGTGCGTCGGACGGCGGTGATCGAGTCCCGAGCCTGGGTCGCCGACGCACTCACGGCGCACGAGGCGACGACCCTGCAGGCGTTCCGCGACCTGTTCTCCGGCGCGGTCCTGCGGCCCGGCGATCAGGTGTCGATCGCCCAGATCGCGCTGATGTTCACCGATCTGAAGGGCTCGACCGCCCTGTACGAGCGGATCGGCGATGCCGCGGCCTACCACCTCGTGCGCGAGCATTTCGCCTTTCTCGGCCGGATCGTGCGCCGCCATCGCGGCGCCATCGTCAAGACTATCGGCGATGCGGTGATGGCCGCCTTCTCCGATCCCGCCGACGCGGTGCGCGCGGCGATCGAGGTCCAGCGCGGCACCGAGACCTTCAACAATGGGCAGGGCGGCGAGAATGGGCAGGGCGGCGCGAATGGGCAGGGCGGCGAGGCGATCTCGATCAAGATCGGCGTGCATTCGGGTGCCGGCATCGCTGTCACGCTCAATGAACGGCTGGACTATTTCGGCTCCATGGTGAACCTCGCGGCCAGGGTTCAGGGCCTCGCCCGGGGCGGCGAGGTGGTTCTGACCGGCCAACTCGCCGATGATCCGACTGTCGCACCGCTGGTCGCGGACGGTCGCCGGGAGCGGGCACGTGTGCGTGGATTTGCCGAGACCGTCGAGGTCGTGCGGCTGACGGGGGAGAAGGACGATGGCGGATAAACCGCTGATGGTGCTGTGGACCGATGGCGCGCCGATCTATGTGGAGGCGCTGGCCGCCGCGGGGTTGGGCGACCGGCTCCGGCTCGAAGGGGTCGACCGTGGCGCGACGCCGAGCGATGCGCAGAAGGCCGAGGCGGAGATGCTGCTCGCCTGGGGCGCGCCTGCGGGCCTGCTGGCCGAGATGCCGAAGCTACGGTGGGTGCAGACGACGACGGCCGGGGTCGAAGCCTGGCTCGGTCGCCCGGACCTGACGGATGGCCTGCTGCTGTCGGCGGCCAAGGGCGTCCACCGGGTGCAGATGCCGGAGAACATCCTCGCGGCCCTGTTCCATATCACCAAACCGATCGTCGCCGCCGCTCTCGACCAGGCGACGTCGACCTGGACCCGGCGGACGTCGGAGCCGCTGGCTGGCAAGACGCTCGGCATTCTCGGCCTGGGAACCATTGGGGTCGAGCTGGCGCGCAAGGCCGCCGCGCTGGAACTGCGGGTGATCGGAGTGCGTCGGGCGCCGGGCGCCGTCGACCACGTGGACGCGGTCTACGGCCCCGAGGAGACCGACCGGATGCTCGGCGAGGCGGACTTCGTGGTGAACCTGCTGCCGGTCACACCGGACACGCGCGACTTCATGGACGCCGATCGGTTCGCGGCGATGCGTCCGCAGTCCTGGTTCCTCAATTTCGGCCGGGGGGCGACGGTGGTCGACGATCACCTAGTCGCGGCGGTCGCCGGCGGGACTATCGCCGGCGCGGTGCTCGACGTGTTCCGCCAGGAACCGCTCCCCGGTGATCACCCGTACTGGACGACGCCTGGGATCAGCGTCTGGCCCCATGTCGGCGGTCTGCATCCGGACCGCGACGCCATCGTCGCCGAACTGGTGGTGGAGAACGCCGCCCGCTACCTCGACGGCCGCCCGCTTCTGCATCTGGTCGACCGGGCGCGGGGCTACTGAGCGGGGCGCTACGCGACCACCCTGAGCAGGCTGGCGCCGAGGCTGACGACGGCGATCGCTGACAGGTATCGCCGCAGGAGCCCGTACCATTCGGGGAACCAGCCTCCAGACACGCAGGCGCGGTCGATGGCGAAGGTGGCCGCGATTCCGACGATCAGCATGACCAGGCCGAGGTCCGGTTTCACCAGCGCGGCGACCCAGGCCAGCAGGGCCGGCAGGACGCTCCACGACAGCGGGCGCCACAGGGCCTCGCCCTCAAGGTCGCTCGCCAGCGCCCGGCCCCAGTGCACCGCGCCGAGGAAGGAGAGAATGGCGCAGCCGTAGTAGATCTGGGCGTCCATCGCGACGTAGACCCAGGCGCCCTGCGCACTCCATACACCCACGGCGCCGGCGACGAAGGGGAGCGCGCCCGCAAAGCCGAGGGCGCGAGCGGGGGCCGGTATGTCTGACAGCAGGGGCATGGGGCGATCCTCGATTGACCTGGCGGCATCTCGTGCTCGCCGCGGCGATCTGATATCACCGCGGGATGCGGCAGACAGGATAGGCCGGAACGGGAGGAAGGCGATGGATCTCAGCGGCAAGGGCGTTCTGGTCACCGGCGGTGGCAGCGGTCTCGGTGCGGCGACGGCGCGGGCGCTTGCGGCGCGCGGCGCGAAGGTGGCGCTGCTCGACGTGAACCTCGACGGTGCCAAGGCGGTGGCGGGCGAGATAGACGGCCTCGCGGTCTCCTGCGACGTCTCCGACGCGGCCTCTGCCGAGGCTGCGGTGGCCGAGGCGGGCGCCGCCCATAGCGCGCCGGTGGTGCTGGTGAACTGCGCCGGGATCGCGCCGGCCAAGCGCATCGTCGGCCGCGACGGGCCGATGGACCTGGCGGACTTCAGGAAGGTGATCGACGTGAATCTGGTCGGCACCTTCAACCTGATCCGCCTCGCGGGTGCTGCCATGACCGGCAACGAGCCGGACGCCGAGGGCCAGCGCGGTGTCATCGTCTCGACCGCCAGCGTCGCCGCCTTCGAGGGTCAGATCGGACAGTCGGCCTATTCGGCGTCCAAGGGCGGGGTGCATTCCCTCACCCTGGTCGCGGCCCGCGAATTCGCCCGCAACGGCATCCGCGTGTGCGCAATTGCGCCGGGGATCTTCGGCACGCCGATGCTGACCGCCATGCCGCAGGAGGTGCAGGACAGCCTGGGCGCCCAGGTCCCGTTCCCGTCGCGTCTCGGTCGGCCCGAGGAATACGCCCGGCTGGTCGAGGCCATCGTCGACAATCCGATGCTCAACGGCGAGACGATCCGGTTGGACGGGGCGATCCGCATGGGGGCGAAGTAAACGCCGGTCAGGCCCCCGGTGAGCTAGGCCCGGCCGGCCGGTGCGTTGGCCTCGTCCTCCTCGGCTTGGCGCTCCAGTTCCTCCATCTCGGCGTCGCTGTAGCCGTAATGGTGGCCGATCTCGTGGATCAGGACGTGGCGCACGACCGTGTAGAGGTCGTCGCCGCTCTCGATCCAGTAGTCGAGGATGGCCCGGCGGAACAGGAACACCCGGTCGAGATCGGCCGGCGTTTCACCGGTCGAGCGATGGCCGAGCGGCACGCCCTGGTACAGGCCGAGCAGGTCGAACGGCGTCTCCAGGTCCATGGCCTCGCAGATCTCCTCGTCGGGGAAATCCTCGACCAGGATGGCGAGGCCGGAGAGCGGCTTCAGCAGGTCCTGGGGAACGTTCGACAGGGCATCCTCGGCCAGGGCCGCCATCTCGTCGATGGTGGGGGCGAGGATTCCGGGACGGGCTTTCTGTGCGCACATGGCGCAGCTATAGCCCCTTACGACGGACAGGGAAAGTTCATCGCGGTCGCCTGATCGCACCGGCGGGGGTTGCACCGCGCCGCCGGCGTCGCAGATTGTGCGGTGCAACGACAGCAGGCGCCGACCGGAACCGGGGCGGCAGCCAAACAGAGGGATACCGCCATGAGCCTCAAGGGCAAATCCGCCATCGTCACCGGATCCACCAGCGGGATCGGCCTCGGGATCGCCAAGGCGCTGGCCGCCGCAGGCGCCGACGTCATGCTGAACGGCTTCGGCGACGCCGACGAGATCGAAGCGCTGCGCGCCGGCATCGAGCGCGAGTTCGGGGTCAAGGCGGTCTTCAACGGTGCCGACCTCACCAAGGGAGCGGAGACCAAGGCGATGGTCGCCGACGCCGAGGCGCGGCTCGGCAAGGTCGACATCCTGGTCAACAATGCCGGCACCCAGACGGTCGCGCGGGTCGAGGAGTTTCCCGAGGACCGCTGGGAACTGATCGTCTCGCTGAACATGTCGTCCAATTTCTACGCCATCAAGGCGGCGCTGCCGGGCATGAAACAGCGCGGCTGGGGCCGGATCATCAACATCGCTTCGGCCCACGGTCTGGTCGCCTCGCCATACAAGGCCGCCTATGTGGCCGCCAAGCACGGCGTGGTCGGCCTCACCAAGGTCGTGGCCCTGGAGACTGCGGAACACGGCGTGACCTGCAACGCAATCTGCCCGGGCTTCGTGAAGACCCCGCTGGTCGAGGGACAGATCGGCGAGCAGGCGAAAGCCAACGACATGAGCGAGGAGGAAGTCGTCCGCGAGGTCATCCTGGCCAGCCAGCCGACCAAGAAGTTCGTGGAGATCGGCGATCTCGGGGCGCTGGCGGTGTTCCTGGCGGGCGAGCATTCGGGCTCGATCACCGGGGCGGCGCTGCAGATCGACGGCGGCTGGGTCGCCCGCTGATGACGGCCGGCGCCGCCGACGACCCGGTGCTCCACGACCGCGAGGTCCCGCGCGAACTGCGCGAGGAGGCCGCCGCCGCCGTGGCGCCCCGCCGGTCGCGGTCGAAGGCCGGTCCGGAGGTGAAGCGGATCAATCTGGCGCTTCAGGGCGGCGGCTCCCACGGTGCGTTCACCTGGGGCGTGCTGGATGGGCTGCTGGCCGACGGGCGGGTCGAGTTCGACTCGATCTCCGGCACCAGCGCCGGGGCGATGAACGCGGCGGCGCTGGCCGCGGGCTGGGCCGAGAACGGGCGCGACGGCGCGCGGGCGAAGCTGGAGACGTTCTGGAACCGGATCGCCGATGTCGGCAGCTTCAGCCCGATCCAGCGCACCGCGATCGACAGACTGATGGGCAACTGGCGGGTCGACAGTTCGCCCGGTTACCTCGCCATGGACTTCGTGAGCCGGGTGCTGTCGCCGTATCAGACCAACCCGATGAACCTGAACCCGCTGCGCGACGTGCTGGAGGAACTGGTCGACATCGACGCCGCGCGGCAGAGCGGTATCGAGCTGTTCCTGAGCGCGACCAACGTGCGCTCGGGCAAGATCAAGGTGTTCGGGAACGCGGATCTGTCGCTTGACGCCGTGATGGCCTCGGCCTGCCTGCCATTCCTGTTCCAGGCGGTCGAGATCGACGGCGAGCACTATTACGACGGCGGCTACATGGGCAATCCGGCGCTCTATCCGCTGATCTACAATTCCGCCTGCCGCGACATCGTGATCGTGCAGATCAATCCGCTCTACCGCGAGCGGGTGCCGACGGACGCCCGCGCGATCCTCGACCGGGTGAACGAGATCACGTTCAATTCGACCCTGATGCGCGAGATGCGGGCGATCCACTTCGTCAACCGGCTGATCGCCGGCGGCAAGCTCGACCCGGAGGCCTACCGCGTCACCCGCATCCACATGATCGAGGCCGACGAGGAGATGCGCGACATGCACGCCTCCTCCAAGCTCAACCCGGAGCGCGCCTTCCTCCATCACCTGCGCGATGTCGGCCGCAAGGTCGCGGCCGAGTGGCTGGAGGAGAGCTTTGGCTGCGTCGGTCACCAGTCGTCGATCGACGTGCGGGAGACGTTCTTGTGAGGGCGGGACCGGCCGGCCCGGTCATGCCCGGGTTTGTGATCGACCCGCGACATGCGGGCGCTTGCGCCGCCGCCGTCGCCATACGAGCCTTGGGCCGTCTACGAAGGGAGACTGACGATGCCTGACAAACTCAGCCCCGAGGCGCGCGCCTCGGCCCTGGCGGCGCTGGACGGCTGGGTCGAGGATCCGGAGCGCGACGCGATTACCAAGACCTTCTGGTTCGACACCTTCGACGCCGCCTGGGGCTGGATGAGCCGGGTGGCGATCAAGGCCGAGAGCCTGGTCCATCACCCGGAATGGACAAACGTCTACGGCCGGGTCGACGTGCTGCTGACCACCCACAGCGAGGGCGGTCTGACCGGGCTCGATATCGAGCTCGCCACCTTCATGGACGCCGCCGCCATGGGCACCGGCCAGGCCGCTCTGGACTGAGCGGAAGCCCCTCTCCCCCGACATCCCGGCCGTCCGCCGGGGCGGGGCCGGGAAGCGGGGGACGGTCCGGGCTATCCCGCCGCCGCCTCGTGATGTTCGACCACCTTGTCGGCCAGCCGACCGGTCAGTTCCTGGAGGTGATCGAAGGTCCAGGTGTAGAAGGCCAGCCCCTGGCTCTGGGCCCGCAGGTCCAGGATCAGGCTGTGCATCTCGGCCTCCGGCAGGTAGGCCGTGACCTCGTCCCAGCCGGGCCAGCCGTCCTTGGCGTCGAATCCGAGAATCTGGCCACGGCGCGACGACAGGATGCCGTGCACCCGACTGGTCGCCTCCGACGGGACGGCGATCGTCACCTGGTGGATCGGTTCCAGCAGCACCGGCCCCGCCCGGCCCAGCGCGTCATGCAGACCGGAACGGGCGGCGATCTTGAACGCCATGTCGGAACTGTCGACCGAATGGTGCTGGCCGTCGGTCAGCGTCACTTTGACGTCCACCACGGGGAAACCCAGGGGTCCGCGCCGGCAACCCTCGCGGCAACCGTCCTCGACCGCCGGGATGTAGTTGCGCGGCACGGAGCCTCCGACCACGGTCTCGGCGAACTCGAAACCGCCGCCGCGCGCCACCGGTTCGACCGTGATTCGGATGTCGGCGAACTGGCCGTGTCCGCCGGACTGCTTCTTGTGGCGGGAATGCTCTTCGACCCGGTTGCGGATGGTCTCGCGGTAGGCGACGGCGGTCTCCGACAGGGTTACATCGAGCTTGAAGCGCGAGCGCAGCCGTTCGGCGACCACCCGCAGGTGGGTGTCGCCCTGGCCCCAGATGGCCAGTTCGCCGAGCTCCGCGTCATGCTTGACCAGCAGGGCCGGGTCCTCCTCCGACAGCTTGGTCAGCGCGCCGGAGAGTTTGACCTCGTCGTTGCGCTCGGCCACCCGCAGGGCGCGGGCGTAGACCGGCTGCGGCACCTCGGGCCAGCCGAGGCCCTTGTCCGGCATACCGCCCGTCGGAGACAGCACGTCGCCGGTCTGGATCGGATCCATGCGCCCGAGCGCCACCACGTCGCCCGGTGCCGCCGACGGACGTTTGTCCAGCTTGGCGCCGGTCGCCGCATAGATGCCCGAGACCTTGGCGCCGTTCAGGACCTCGCCGTCCTTCACGGTCCCCCGCCAGACCCGCACGTGGGACAGCTTGCCCATGTGCGCCGCGTGCACCGTCTTGAAGACCTGGGCCATCGGTTCCTCGCCCTCGCCGAGGCCGCGGCGCGCGACGGTGGCGGTATGGTCCGGCGTCTCGTGGCGCAGCAGTTTCAGCAGGCGCTGAACCCCGTGGTCGCGCTCGCCGGCGCCGAGAAGGACCGGCACCAGCAGGTCGCCCCGCAGGGTGTCCGCCAGGTGGCCGTAGACCTCCTTCTTGTCCGGATCGACCTCCTCGAGGAGCTGCTCGAGCAGGCCGTCGTCGAAGTCAGCCAGGGTCTCCAGCAGGTCGGTGCGCGCCTCGGCCTCGCGGTCGGCGACCGATCCCGGCAGCTCGATCAGCGCCGACGGCTCACCCTCCCGGTACCGATAGGCCCGTTCGCTCACCAGGTCGACATAGCCCGTGACCTGCTCTCCTTCGCGGATCGGGACCTGGCGCAGTGCCAGCGGGCGGGTTGAGAACGCCTGCAGCGCGCCGAGGATCTCGCGCACCGTCTCGCCGGCCTGATCCATCTTGTTGATGAGCACGACATGCGGGACGTCGTGATCGTCCAGGAATTTCAGGATCGGGCCGGCGGCAGCCGCCTTGGCGCCCTCGGGTTCGACGACGACGATCGCGACGTCGGCGATCATGCAGGCGTAGCGGGAGTCGAGACCGAATTCGATGTTGCCCGGGGTGTCGATGAACGTCCACGCATCCCCGAGGAAGGAGCCGTGGCCGATCGAGAGTTCGGTGCTGGCGCCGCGTTCCCGCGCTTCCGGGGCGGTGTCGCCGACCGTGTTACCGTCCTTGACGCTGCCCTTGCGCTCGACGGCGCCGGTGGCGTGGAGCAGGGCTTCGAACAGGCTGGTCTTGCCTGACTGGTAGGGGCCGAGGATCGCGGCGCATCGGTTGGCGCCGCCGCCTGGTCTGCCGCCGTCTGTCGCTCCGGATACGGATGTCATCGTGTCGCTCCCTCTGTTCGCCCGGGTGCGAAGCATCCCGCGGGTCCTGAGGAAGGCACTAAGCGGGGACGTCCCGGGTCGTGATGCCCGTGGCCGCCCCGAGGGCCCGATGGCAGGCGCCGGGACGACCGGCGTCTATGTCCGGGTATTGAAGGCCGGTTGCGGCGAGGGAGCAAGCCGATTCGCATCCGGCCCGGAGGTCGCCGCCCCGGTGTCGATCCTCGGCAGAGTGTCGGTTCTCAGCGGTCGGCCATTCGCTCGGCCGGCGGCATGGTCCGGCAGAGGACGACCGCCAGGGCGGACAGCGCCGCCAGGACCGCGATGGTCGCCGTGACGCCGGTGGCCTCGGCGACCAGGCCGAGCGCCATGAACACAAGGGCGACGATCCCCGCCGCGGTGTTGGAAAACGCGACATAGAGAGGCCGTTCCTCCTCCGGCGCACCGTCGGCGAGGTAGGTCTTGCGGCCCAGTCGCACCCCCGCTTCGGCCACGCCAAGGGCGAGGAAGAGGCCCGCGAAGCCGAAGGGCAGCAGACCGTCATCCAGCAGCGTCGGCAGGATCAGGGCTCCGGCCGCGACCGCGCAGCCGATCAGCGCGCTCAGGGTCATCACCTTTCGCGCCGAGCGGTCGGCCACCGCGCCCCAGAACGGACTGGAAACGACGGCGGCGAGGCCGAGGGCGACCATGTAGAGACCGAGTCCGCTCATTTGCGCGTCGCCCTCGCGCTGCGCGTGCAGGACGTAGATCGGGGTCGCCACCTCCACCGAGAGCAGGGCGGCGCGGGCAAGCAGGAAGCGCCGGAAACCGGGAACCGTGCGGACCAGGATCAGGCCCCGACGGATCTCCTCGCCTGGGTCGCGACCCTCGCCCGGATCGCTTTCGGCCTCGGGAATGGCGGCGAACAGGAGGGCGGCGGCGGCCCAGAGCAGGGCGGCGGCGCCGACGAGGGTCAGTACAAGGCCGAGGGAATCGAGACCGTGGATTCCGGTCGACAGCCACACGCCGGTCGCCAGCGTCAGGGCGCCACCGATCGCCGACCGGTTCGCCAGCATGCGGCCGCGCGCACCTTCTGGAATTGTCTTCGGCGTTACGTCCTGGAACACCACCGAGCCGCAGCCGCTGGCGATGCTGAACAGCAGCATCAGGCCGGCAAGGCTCCACCCGGCGAGAACCGGCGGCAGGACGAGGGCCGCGATCGCCATGGCGACCAGCGCCGATGCCTGAACGAGGCCGGCGACGACCCAGACCCACTTCCGCCGGGGACGGGTGCGGATCCAGCCGGAGATCATGAGCTGCGGCAGCAGCGAACCGGCCTGTTTCGCCGGCATCAGAGTGGCCGCGATGCCCGCGGGTGCGGAGATCGCGCCGAGCAGCCAGGGCAGGACGAGATCCGGCCCGGCGAGCTTCTCCGCCAGCTTGGTGCAGGCGCCATTGGCGACGTTCAGCAGGTATGCCCGCCGAGCGCCGGGGCTTTCGGCCAGTGTTTCCGCGGCGTCGCCGGCCAACACGGAGAGAAGCCGCGAGCGTTCGGCCGGGTCGGCGTTGGATTGGGATTCGACGGTCATGGCGTCAAACATGGAGCGATCGGGACGGAAGGCAAAGCGCGGCGCTCTCCGTCGGGGTCTCACCGCGAGTTGATTTGGCGTGCAGCCGCGTCCGCGCTAACTCAAGCTCCGGGAATTCACGATGGGAGTGCGCGACGATGCTGATCAAACGGCCGAAGGGCTGGGAGCTGCCGGAGCGTCTCGCAACGCCCGAGGATGCTTATCTGAACCGGCGGACGCTGCTGCGCGGCCTCGGTCTCGGGTCGATGCTGGTCGGTGCCGGTGCGCTTGCCGGCTGCGGCGAGGAGGCGGCAGCCGACAACGAGGCGGTGCAACTCGCCGAAGCACCGCCGGATCCGTCGGCCGGGCTCTATCCGGTCAAGCGCAATGCGCGCTACCAGGTCGACCGGGCGATCACCGACGAAGATCTCGCCACGACCTATAACAACTTCTACGAGTTCGGGTCGTCGAAGAACATCTGGCGCGCCGCTCAGGACCTGCCGATCCGGCCCTGGACCGTGACCCTCGACGGTATGGTCGAGCAGGAGCGGACGGTCGCCATCGACGATCTGCTGGCCGCCATGCCGCTGGAGGAGCGGGTCTACCGTCACCGCTGCGTCGAGGCCTGGTCGATGACCGTGCCGTGGTCCGGGTTCGCGTTGCGGGCGCTGGTCGACTATGCGCGTCCGCTGTCCTCGGCCAAGTACGTCGTGATGCAGACCTTCCAGAACGCCGACGTGGCGTCCGGACAGAAGCAGTACTGGTATCCCTGGCCGTATGTGGAAGGCCTCACCATCGAGGAGGCGACCAACGATCTCGCCTTCATCGCGACCGGTCTCTACGGCAAGCCGATTCCGAGGCAGAACGGCGCGCCCCTGCGGTTGGCGGCGCCGTGGAAGTACGGCTTCAAGTCGCTCAAGTCGATCGTCCGCTTCACGTTCACCGATACCCGCCCGGTCTCGTTCTGGGAGGAGTTGCAGGCGAGCGAGTATGGGTTCTGGGCCAACGTGAACCCGGAAGTCCCGCACCCCCGCTGGAGTCAGGCGACCGAGCGGGTCCTCGGCGCCAACGAGCGGGTCCCGACCTTGCTGTACAACGGCTACGGCGAGTTCGTCGCCGACCTCTATAAGGGTCTGGAGGGCGAGAGCCTGTATATGTGATCCTCGCCGCCAACCAACTGGCGGGAGGAAGGTCCATGGGCAGGCTAGACGGCAAGGTCGCGGTCATCACCGGGGCGGCGGCGGGCATCGGCAAGGCGTCGGCGGCGTTATTCGCGCGCGAAGGGGCGACGGTGGTCCTGGCCGACGTGAAGACGGAGCTTGGCGACGCGGCGGCGGCGTCTATCCGAGATGCGGGTGGGGCGGCCGAGTTCGTCACCACCGACGTCTCCCAGGAAGACGCCGTGCGCAACCTGATCGACGGCACGGTCGAGCGGCACGGTCGGATCGACGTTCTGTACAACAACGCCGGCGGCGCCACGCCGAAGGACGGCAAGGTGACCGACATGCCGCTGGACGAGTTCTGGCGCACCATCTCCGTCGACCTGTTCGGCCCGTTCCTCGGCTGCCGGTTCGCCATTCCGCACATGGCGAGGGCAGGCGGAGGGTCGATCATCAACACCACCTCGATCCGGGCCCTGACCGGTACCGCCGGCGCCGACGCGTATTCCTCGGCCAAGGGCGGGGTGATCGCGCTGACCAAGGCGCTGGCGATGCAGTGGCACACCGCCGGGATCCGGGTGAACGCCATCGGCCCCGGCATGGTGTTGACCGAGCGGGTGGCGGCGATGCTCGATCCAGAGACCAATCCGATCGCCATCAAATCGCTGATGGGGCCGATGCAGCCGGATGACATCGCCTATCTGGCGGTGTACTTGGCGAGCGACGAATCCGGACGCATCACCGGCGCGATTCTCCCGGCCGAGAGCGGGGCCAGCGCCCACTGACACCAAGGAACGGGGCGAACGCCTGCCATGATCCTGCCCGCCATCGCATTTCCGGTGATCGATCCAGTCGCGCTCGCCATCGGCCCGTTCGCCATCCGCTGGTACGCGCTCGCCTACATCGCTGGCATTCTGATCGGCTGGAAGTACGCGGTGTGGCTGGCCCGTCGCCGCCCGGTGTTCTTCGAGGCGAAGCTGATCGACGATTTCGTCTTCTACGCCACGCTGGGCATCGTGATCGGCGGCCGGCTCGGCTACGTGATGTTCTACAATCCCGCTTACTACGCCGCGCACCCGCTCGAGGTGTTCATGGTCTGGCAGGGTGGCATGGCGTTCCATGGCGGCTTTCTCGGCGTTGTCGTCGCGACGGCGCTGTTCGCCCGCAAGGTCGGCGCACCGGTGCTGGCGGTCGGCGATCTGGTCGCCGCGGCCGCCCCGGTCGGCCTGTTCTTCGGGCGCATCGCCAATTTCATCAATGGCGAGCTGTTCGGCCGGGCGGCACCCGACGTGCCCTGGGCCATGGCGTTCCCCAACGGCGGGCCGGTGCCGCGTCACCCCTCCCAGCTCTACGAGGCGGCGCTTGAGGGGGTGATCCTGTTCGTCGTGCTGCTCGTTCTCGCCCGTTCCGAGAGCATCCGACGGCGGCCGGGAATCATTGTCGGCGCGTTCCTGGTGGGGTATGGCCTGGCGCGGTCGATCTGCGAGTTCTTCCGCGAGCCGGACGTTCATCTCGGCTTCATCCTGCCCAACGTCACCATGGGCCAGATCCTCTGTCTGCCGATGATCGCCGTCGGGATCTGGGTGATCCGCTGGGCCGCACGGCAGGCACCGCTCGCCGACCGGTGAGCCTGCTCGATCACCTGCGCCGCCGGGTCGCCGCCGAGGGTCCGCTGTCCGTCCAGGACGTGATGGCCGATGCGCTGACCCATCCGCGCTTCGGCTACTACGCCACCCGCGATCCGTTCGGTGCCGCCGGCGACTTCGTCACCGCGCCGGAGATCAGCCAGATGTTCGGCGAGTTGATCGGCCTGTGGGCCGCCATCGTCTGGCAGCAGATCGGCGCGCCGGAGCCGGTCCGGCTGGTGGAGCTCGGTCCCGGCCGCGGAACGCTGATGGCCGACGCGCTACGCGCCGCGGGGGCCGTGCCGGGGTTTCTCGACGCCGCTGATCTGCACCTGATCGACGTCAGCCCGGCGCTGCGCGCGCTCCAGGCCGACCGGCTGTCGGCGTTTGATCCCCAGTGGCATGACGATCTTGCCGGCGTACCCGATGGACCGGCGATCGTCGTCGCGAACGAGTTCTTCGACGCCCTGCCGATCGCCCAGCTCGTGCGGTCGCAGGCCGGCTGGCGTGAGCGGCGGCTCGCTTTCGATCCGGAGAACGGCGGTCCGCTGTGGACCCTGACTCCGGGGAACAGTCCGCTTGCGGCGCTGCTCGATCCGACGGTCCGCGCGACGGCGGAACCGGGCGAGATCGCCGAAGTGTCGCCGCCCTCGCTGTCGGTCGCCGATGCCTTGGCCCGCCGGATCGCGGAGCAGGGGGGCGCCGCCCTGGTGATCGACTACGGCCATTCGAAGAGCGGGGCAGGCGACACGCTGCAGGCGGTCAAGGCCCACGGATTCGCGGATGTGCTTGCGACGCTGGGGGAGGCGGACCTGACCGCCCATGTCGATTTCGCCGCCCTCGCCCGGGCGGTCGGACAGGCCAGCGGTGCCGCCTGGGGGCCGGTCACCCAGGGGGCTTTCCTCGCCACTCTGGGTATCGAGGCCCGGGCCGACCGGCTTTGCTCGGCGGCCTCGGCGGCACAGGCCCGCGACATCCGCGCCGCCATGGCCCGCTTGATCGACCCCCGGGAAATGGGCACCCTGTTCAAGGTCGCGGCCTGGACTGGGTCGGACGCATTCCCGCCGCCCGGGTTCGAGACCTGACGTCCCGACCCGATACGACATCGGCCGATCGCGAGACACGGTTCTTGTTCCAGATCGACTCCTTCGACGAGAACGGCATAGGCCACGCGTTCTTCTCGCGTCGGGGTGGCGTCAGCCGCGGGCTCTATACCTCGCTGAACTGCGGTCACGGATCCGGCGACGATCCCAAGGCGGTCGAGGCCAACCGGGCCCGTGCGGTCTCGGCACTGGACATGCCGCCCGGCACTCTGTTCACCAACCACCAGATCCACTCCAGGCGGGTGGTCGTGATCGACGAGACGGCGGAACCCGACGACAAGCGCGAGGCCGACGGCCTGGTGACCAATCGTCCCGGCATCGTCCTTGGCGCGCTGGCGGCCGACTGCGCCCCGGTGCTGTTCGCGGCGCCGACCGAACGGGTGATCGGTGCCGCCCATGCGGGCTGGCGCGGGGCGCTGGACGGGGTGTGCGACGCGACGGTCGACGCGATGATCGAGTTCGGTGTCCGACCCGATGGCATCAAGGCGGCGATCGGCCCCTGTATCGGCATGGAGTCCTACGAGGTCGGACCCGAGTTTCCGGCCCCCTTCCTCGAGCAGGATTCCGAGAACGGCCGCTTCTTCGAGAAGGCAGCGCGCGACGGACACTTCCTGTTTGACCTGCCGGGTTACCTCGTGCGACGGCTGTCGCGCCTGGGTCTTGGCGAGGTGCTTCGGATGGACGCCGATACCTGCCGGGACGAGGCGAATTTCTTTAGCTACCGCCGCTCGCGCCTTCGGGGTGAGCCGGACTACGGCCGACAGCTTGCCGCCATCACCCTCGGCGGGTGACGGCCGGCCCCGCGACCGTCAGTCAGAGGGGGATACGATGGCACTGCATTTCACCCGCGCCGAATTCGACGACCGCAAGGCCAAGACCCTGGCGTCGATGGCCGCCGCCGGCCTCGATGGCCTGCTGATGTTCCGCCAGGAGAGCATGTTCTGGCTGACCGGCTACGACACCTTCGGCTTCTGCTTCTTCCAGTGCCTCTATCTCGGTGGCGACGGCAGGGTCGTGCTGCTCACCCGCGCGCCGGACCTGCGTCAGGCGCAGAACACCTCGACCATCGAGGACATCCGCATCTGGGTCGACCGCGACGGGGCGACGCCGGCCGACGACCTGCGGGACCTGCTGGACGAGGTGGGCGCGCGCGGGCGCCGGCTCGGGGTGGAGTACGACGCCTATGGCCTGAACGCGCGCAACGGCAAACGCCTGGATGCGGCGCTGGACGGGTTCGCCGCCCTTGAGGACGCGTCCGAACTGGTTTCCCTGCTGCGGCTGGTGAAGTCGCCGGCCGAGCTCGACTATGTCCGCCGGGCCGGCTTGCTGGCCGACGAAGCCCTGAAGGAAGCGCACCGGTTGACCGGACCCGGGGTCGAGGAGGGCGAGATCCTGGCCGCCATGCAGGGGGCGGTGTTCAAGGGCGGCGGGGACTACCCGGGCAACGAGTTCATCATCGGCAGCGGCGGCGACGCCCTGCTGTGCCGCTACTTCTCCGGCCGTAAGACACTGGCCGCACAGGACCAACTCACTTTGGAGTTCGCCGGGGCCTACCGGCACTACCACGCCTGTCTGATGCGCACGATTCCGGTCGGACCGGTGCCCGATCACCAGGTCCACATGTTCAATGCCTGCGCCGAGGCGCTGGAGGCGTGCAAGGCGGCGCTGCGACCCGGCCGGCCGATCGGTGGGGTGTTCGACGCCCATGCTCGGGTGATGGACGCCAACGGTCTGCGCCACGCCCGGCTCAACGCCTGCGGCTACTCGCTGGGGGCGGTGTTCGCGCCGATCTGGATGGACTACCCGATGTTCTATCACGGCAATCCGGTGGAGGCGGCGCCCGGCATGGTGTTCTTCCTGCACATGATCCTGATGGACAGCGAGGCCGGGCTCGCGATGACCCTGGGCGAGACCGTGATCGTCACCGACGGCGCGCCTGAGCGACTGTCGGCGATGCCGCTGGATCTGGTCTGCCGCTGAGGTCGGTTTGGGCTGGTCAAACAAGGTATCCGGCGGCATATCACGGCCATGCCGCACCTCTGGATCTTTCTCGGCTTCCTGTTCCTCGGCCTCATGGTGAGCTGCGTCGTAGGATGACAGCGCGTTCGCTCCTCCTGCTGCTGACCGTGGCCGCGGTCCTGGCGGGCTGCGGTCAACTCCCCCAGCCCTTCGCCAAGGACCGGGCCAACCTTGCCAACGCGCCGTTCCTGATCGCGCCGGCGACCGAGGGGGTCATCGTCTGGCCCATGGTCGGCGTCCCGGGCGACATTGCCGATACGGTCGCGGACATGACCGTCGATGCCTTGCGGGAGCGTGGCGTCGCCGCCAGCCAGACGACCTCGAACCGGGCGAGCCTGATTCTGACCACGGCGGGCGAGCGGCTGGCGAACGGGGCGTTGCGCGTGACGTGGACGCTGAGCCGACCCGACGGCGCGATCGTCGGCACGCGGGTCGACGCGATCGCCGACGATGCGCGTTTCGAAGAGGCGGTGACCCAGGTCGCCCGCTGGATCGTGCCCAACGCAAAGCCGGACGGCGCGGACTCCGAGGAGCGGCTGAGCATCGCCGTCTACGAGGTCGCCGGTGCGCCCGGCAACGGCAACAACCTGCTGCGCCGGGCCATGGCCTTCGCCCTGGAGCGCGCGGAGGCAGACGTGACCGACTTTCCGCCGCCGGAGGGGTTCGTCGTTCAGGGCGATGTCGCGATCGAGCGCCAGGATACCGGCGGCGACCTGGTCACGGTTTCCTGGGTGGTGATGGACGCCAAGGGCCGCGAACTGGGGACGATTGATCAATCGAATCAGGTCCCGCCGGGCTATCTCGACAGCAACTGGGGGCCGGTGGCAGCGCCGATCGCCAAGGCGGCGGTGGACGGTGTGGTGGCGCTCATTCGACGGCACCAGGAAGCACTGGCGGCGCGATAGGTCTCGTCGCCAGTTTCGGTTGATGTTGCAGTGCACAAAAATCATTTGACTCCACCGGGGCGCGACGCCATTTAACTAAGCGTGTTTTGTGCAGCGCAGCAAAGACTGCGTCGGTCGGACGCGATGGTCGTTCGCCGCGACAAGAGGAGAGTGGAAATGGCCGAGTTCAAGAATCCCTTCATGGACTTCGACGTTCAGAAGATCATGGGCGAGTTCAAGGTTCCGAACGTGGACGTCGACGGCATCGTCGCGGCTCACAAGAAGAACTTCGACGCCATCGCCCAGGCGAATCAGATTGCCGCTGAAGGCATGCAGGCGATCATGAAGCGCCAGAGCGAGATCGCCCAGTCGGCGATCGCCGAGGTTCAGTCCAACCTGCAGGCCATGGCCACCCAGGGCGCGCCGGAGCAGAAGCTGGCGCAGCAGGCCGACATCGCCAAGTCGACCCTCGAGCAGGCGCTGGCCAACCTGAAGGAGCTTCAGGAGATGGTCGCGAAGTCGAATGCCGAGGCGTCGGACATCATCAACAAGCGCATCATGGAGTCTCTCGACGAGGTGAAGACCGCGATCGAGAAGACGAAGTAAGCAGCGACGGATACTCAAGCCTCTCCCGAGTGAGGCGCGAGGTCGAGGGGCCGTCCGGGTAACCGGGCGGCCCTTCTTCGTGTCCAGGGGCTCGGACCGTCGTGCCCGGTTGCCGCGACCGGCCGTTGCATGCTACGCGCCGGACAGGATACGGGAACCGGCGAGGCACAGATGGCGGACCAGAAGGCGGACGAGATCACCTTCGACGACTTCATGAAAGTCGACATTCGGGTCGGCACGGTCGTGGACGCACAGCCGTTTCCCGAGGCGCGCAAGCCGGCGATCAAGCTATGGATCGATTTCGGCCCCGAAATCGGGGTGAAGAAGACCTCGGCCCAGATCACCGTGCACTACGCGCCCGAGACCCTGGTGGGCCGGCAGGTCGCCGCCGTGGTCAATTTTCCGCCACGTCAGATCGGCCCGTTCATGAGCGAGGTCCTCACCCTCGGCTTCCAGGACGAGGGCGGCGCGGTGGTGCTGGTCGCTCCGACAACCAAGGTTCCTGACGGCGGCCGGCTGCACTGAAGCAGCGGCCGCTCGAAGGCCTCAGATCTTCGCGAACTTGGCCAGCGCTTCGCGGAAGGTGAGGCCGCCGTCCATCTCCCGCATGGCCTTGGCGTCGTCGGCGGCGAAACGCCGGGTCATCTCCAGGATCTCCGCCGCGCGCTCGATCGGAACGACGCAGATGCCGGAGCCGTCGGCGACGATCAGGTCACCGGGCCGGATCAGGACGCCCTCGATGGTGATCGGCTCGCCGATGGCTTCGACCTTCAGGCGGGTCTTGCCGGGAGTGGGGACCATGTGGCGCGCGAAGATCGGGAAGCGAAACTCCTGCTGCTCCTCCCAGTCGCGCACGCCGCCCTCGACCAGCAGGCCTTCGATCTTCTGGATCTTGGCCGCGTAGCTCGCCATGCCGCCCCAGGTCGAAACCGGGTTGCCGCCGTTGTCGACCACGATCACGTCACCGGGGCCAGCCGCCTCGATCATGTGCCCGACCTTGAAGTCCTCCACGGGGAAGGCGCCCTTGGCCCCGGTCTGCTGGCGTACGGTCACGGCCGGGCCCACGGCCTTCGTGCCGGGCACGACGGCACGCAGACCCGTGATGACGCCGGTAAGCTCCAGGTCGTCCAGCGCATTGGCGATGGTCGGTGTGGCGATGTCACGGAAACCCGCGACGAGGTCGGGGACGGAGAGGGTGTGCTCGGTCATTCTTCGGATCCAGGCAGCGGAAAGGCGTCGAAGTACAGCACGCCGATGGTCATGTCCGCCGTGCGGCCATCGGTCGCGAGCGGACAGTGTACGCTGTCGAAACTCCGCCAGGAGTCGTCCACGGGCCACTGCACCCAACCGCACCTGAAGATCGGGCGGCGCTGGACCACCGGATTGCGGAAGGTCGAGATCATCGACTCGCGCGACTCGCCGAAACTGCACTCGGTGATCCATTTGCCGGTATAGTCGCGGTCGCGGAACGCGGTGATCTCGGTGCCGATCATCCGGTAGCGGAAATCCGTAGCGTCCGGGCCGACATCCATGATCAGCACGTGGCCGAACCAGGGTTTCAGCGCCTCGACCGGGAAATCCTCACGGGCCGGAAGACAGGCCCCCTGGCGTTTCTCGTCCCACAGGGCGGCGAAGTCCGCCACTCCTTGGTGCCGCGGCCTCTCCTGGACCTCGAGACTGTCATAAGTTGCATCGTCGGCGCGACGGTCGAGGTCCGGCGGTACCGGCTTGTCGCTGTTGACGGAAGCGGTGATCCAAGCGGTCGACAGCGAGGGCAACCCGACGAGCTGCCGTGTCGTCGCCAGACCCAGATCCGTCAGGGAATCCTCATCTTTCCGCGTCACCCCCGCCACCACGATCCGTGAACAAAGCCCGATATCAATCGTGCGGGTGCCGTCAGTCAAGGGCGTTTGAACGGAACGCTACGCCGCGCGGATTCGTTGAATGAACCTGTCGACCTCCCCCTTGAGGCTCTGGACCTCGGTTTCCAGCAGATTGCAGGTGTTGAGCACCTCCCCCGCGCTGCGTCCGGTCTCGCGGGAGGCTTCGCTGACCTCGACAATTTCCTCCGAGACCTGAGAGGTGCCCGTCGCGGCCTCGTGGGAATTGCCCGCGATGTCCGACGTCGTCGCCGCCTGTTGCTCGACCGCCGCCGCGATCGCGGCGTTCATTTCGTCCAGTTCCGAGACGGCGCGCGCGATGGTGTCGATGGCGCCCACCGCTTCGCTGCTGGCTTCCTGCATCTGCTCGATCTGCTGGCGGATCTCGTCCGTCGCCTTGGCGGTCTGGTTGGCCAGGCTCTTGACCTCCGACGCGACCACGGCGAAGCCCTTGCCGGCATCTCCCGCCCGGGCGGCCTCGATGGTTGCGTTGAGGGCCAACAGATTGGTTTGTTCGGCGATGTCCTGAATCAACTGGATCACATCCCCGATGCGTTGCGATGTCTCGGCGAGGACGGTGACCCGTTCGTTGCCGATGCCGGCCTGCTCGCTCGCGCCGCGTGCCATGTCGGCTGCCCGGGACACCTGACCGCCGATCTCCTGGGAGGCGGCCGCGAGTTCCTCGGCGGCCTCGGAAACCGCCTTCACATTGGCGTTCGACTGTTCCGACGAGGACGCCACCGCATCGGCGCGGACCAGGGAGTCGGTCGACGCCGTGGCCATGGTCTCCGCCCGAGCGCGCACGTCCGCGACCTGCGCCGTCAGACCGGCGACCACCTTGCCGACAGAGTCCTCGAAACTGGCCGCGAGCTCGTCGAGGGCCCGGCGTTTCTCGGCCTCCGCGCGGGCGTCGGCCTCGCCCTGTTCCTGTTCCAGCTTGCGGACGCGCTGCGCATTCTCCTTGAACACCTGGACGCAGCGGGCGATGTCGGCGATCTCGTCCTTTCGGCTGACCCCTGGAATGTCGGTCCCGAGATCGTTGTCGGCGAGCCGTTCCATGGCGCCGGTGATTGCCCGCAGCGGGTTCACGATTCCACGGCCCAGGAGCAGCGCGAGCAACACGGCCAGGAAGGCGGCCCCGGCGGTTCCCGCGAGGATCAAGAAGTTCGCCAGTTCCCGGTCACGGGTCCGCGACGCGTCCGACGTCGCAACGCTGGCCTGGACCTCTTCGGCGACGGCGGTCGCGGAGACGGCCATTTCCTCCGCCGCTTTGGTGCGGAGGGCGAGAGCCGCGAGCAGGTCGTCGAACTGCCTCCGCTGGGCCGCGAGCTTGGTCGCGAAGGCGTCGATCGCCGCCGTGTCGGACAGTTGCTCGCGCAGGCTGGCGACTGCGCTCTCCACGACGCCGAAGGCTGCGGTCTGCGCCAGGACAGCCTCACCCTGGCCGCCCTCGGCCACCACCTGCATGGTGTTGCTTTCCAGGTTCTTGACCGCCGTCACCAGGTCGGCGGCGGCTGTGGCTATGTCGGCGGCGGTCTCCGCTTGACCCGCGGCTGCGGACGCCTTGTCGCTCGCTGTTTCGTAGGCCTTCTTCTCCTTGCGGGCGATGGCTCCGGCGAAAGCGTTGATTTTCTTGGAGACCGCCGACAGCGATTGGACGGCATCGGTCTCGTTCTGCCTGGCGGCCACGGCCTTGGCCATCGTCTCGAAGGTCTTGCGATAGTCGCCGACCGATTTGGCGAGGGTTGCGACAGCCTTCTCCTCCTTTGTCCCCTTGGTCAGCTTCTTCAGTTTCAGCGCCGAGAGGTACATGTCCTTGATCGCGTCGCGCGCGCCATCGGCATCGGCCTTGTCGCGGGAGCGCAGGTACATGGCCTCGTCGCGCCGCGCCCGTAGGGTGGCGAGGATCAACGTCCGCGTCAGTTCCTCGACCTCGAGTTTGGCCTCCTGCTCCGCCAGGGCCGCGTCGCGCTCGGCGCTGAGACTCCGACGGCGTTCTTCCTGTTCCACCCGGATCGTGCTGGCGATGTGTTCCAGTTCGGCGCTGCTCGCGTGCATCTCCGCGATGAGACGGCCGGCATTGTCCCGGGCCGCCGTCAGCGTGCCGAACTGGGTCTGGTATTCGGAGATCGATGCCGCGGCGGCGTCCTCGCCCAATGTTCGAGCCAGGGTGGTCGCGTCGTCGAGGCGGGCGGCGACCCGGTCCTGCGCTTCGGCCGTTCCCGACAGCTCGTAGTCTCCGGCTGCGATCTGCGCCGCGCGGACGTGACGCTCGATCTCCGCAACCCGGTCGGCCTGGTCGACCTGACTGGAGTAGCGGTCGAGCGCCACCCATCCGGTGGCCCCGAGCACGAGCGTCAGGGCGACGACCCCGGCGAAGCCCGATCCAATCCGCAGCCCTATCCGCATCGCTTCCTCCCGTTTTCTTATGCCGTTGAAGGAAACCATAGGAACAACACATTAATAACAAGTTTATCTAAATGTCCCCTTCTCATTGAGTAAAATTCTGACTGTTAAACTTAAAATTGACTAACAAAATTGCGAGAAAATGGATTCAACGTAACGATTGATTAATCTCTATCGCCGAGTGTCGAGGGTGTGAACGGGTAATGGACGAGCCACCTAGAGCCGTCGAAGGATGAGGGAAGAGGAAACAAGATGACTGGAAAATACCTGAAAGGATTCGCTCTCTCGGTTGCGGCGCTCGGTTTCTCGGTTGGCGCTGCGGCGGCCAATGACTTCGCGCCCCAGATCACCGACGTGCTGAACAATCAGATCAAACCCTGGCTGAGCGATCCGGTGGTTGTCGACGCGATCAAGGCGCAGAACGCGGAGACGTCGGGTCTTTCCGACAGCGCCATCGACGCGCTCGACAAGCAGTGGCGCGCCGAGGCGGACGCCGGTGGGGGACCGCTGATCGACGAGGTGCTCGCCAACAGCCTGTCGACCTTCCTCAAGGCGAAGAAGGCGGAGGCCAACGGCCTGTTCTCGGAAGTCTTCATCATGGACGCCAAGGGCCTGAACGTCGGCCAGAGCGACGTCACCTCCGACTACATGCAGGGCGACGAGGGCAAGTGGCAGAAGACCTATCCGGTCGGCCCGGACGCTGTGTTCATCGACGAGGTCGAGTTCGACGATTCCAGTCAGCAGTTCCAGAGCCAGGCCAACGCGACGATCGTCGACCCGGCTTCCGGGCAGCCGATCGGCGCCATTACCGTCGGCATCAACGTCGAGAATCTGGAGTAGCTGCGCGCATACCTGCACGAACGGGGACGGTCCCGTCCGCGTTCTCTCCCGGGTGCTCCCTCGGGCCGGTCCCCCGACCGGCCCGCTTTTTTGCCCGCCGTCCGTTGCAGCGCGCGCGGCCACGGGAACCCCCGGTTTTTTTGTTCGGGTGACGCCTGCCTGCCTTGAATTGCCGATCCCTCGGGCGTAGCGTGCGATCGTTCTGCGACGCGCAGATTCCTGCACATTCCTGGGGGTTTTTAGAGATGGGCATCCTTGCCGAGCGGTTGAGCCGCGTGAAGCCGTCACCGACGATCGCCGTCAGCACCAAGGCCATGGAACTGAAAGCGGCGGGTCACGACGTGATCGGCCTGGGCGCCGGTGAGCCCGACTTTCCGACTCCCCAGCACATCAAGGAAGCCGGCAAGGCGGCGATCGACAACGACGACACCAAATACACCGCCGTCGGCGGCACGCCGGCGCTGAAGGACGCGATCGCGCTGAAGTTCAAGCGCGACAACGGCCTGGACTACGCCCGCAACCAGATCGTAGCGGCCACCGGCGGCAAGCAGATCCTCTACAACGCCTTCATGGCGACCCTTGATCCGGGCGACGAGGTGATCATCCCGGCGCCGTACTGGGTCAGCTATCCGGACATGGCCATCCTGGCCGAGGGCAAGCCGGTCTTCATCGACTGCCCGCAGGAGCAGGGCTTCAAGCTGCAGCCCGACGACCTGGACAAGGCGATCACGGCGAAGACCAAGTGGGTGGTGCTGAACTCCCCGTCGAACCCGACCGGCGCCGGCTACACCCGCGACGACATGAAGAAGATCACCGACGTGCTGATGAAGCATCCGCATGTCTGGGTGATGACCGACGACATGTACGAGCATCTGGTCTACGACGATTTCGAGTTCTGCACCCCGGCCGAGGTCGAGCCCGGCCTGTACGACCGCACGCTGACCGTCAACGGCGTGTCCAAGGCGTACTGCATGACCGGCTGGCGCATCGGCTTCGCCGGCGGACCGGCGGACCTGATCAAGGCGATGACCGACATCCAGTCGCAGTCGACCTCGAACCCGTGCTCGGTCAGCCAGGCGGCGTCCGTGGCGGCGCTGACCGGCGACCACGGCTTCATCGCCGAGAACAACAAGGTGTTCAAGGAGCGCCGCGACCTGGTGGTCTCCATGCTGAACCAGGCGGCCGGCATCTCCTGCCCGACCCCGGACGGCGCTTTCTACGTCTACCCGTCGGTCAAGGGCTGCCTCGGCAAGAAGACGCCGGACGGCAAGGTGATCAACAGCGACAGCGACTTCGTCACCGCCCTGCTGGAAAGCGAGGGCGTGGCCGCCGTGCAGGGCGAGGCCTTCGGCCTGAGCCCGCATTTCCGGATCTCCTACGCGACCTCGACCAAGGTCCTGGAAGAGGCGTGCACCCGCATCCAGCGCTTCTGCGGCTCGCTGAGCTGAGGCGCGCCGCTCCGGATATCGTCTTCTGACGGCAGTCGGGGTCGACAGCCGGACGCCGCACGGCGCCCGCTGTCGGCCCCGATATGCGTCAGCACCATGAATGAGCGATCGGGGCTTCTCCCCACCTTGACCGCCCGCGCCGACCCGGCGCACCCTTCCGCTCGCCGGCAGCCGAGAACAATCCCGCCAAGAACCGCCGGCGCCTATCGCTCGACCGGAGGAAATGCGCGATGACCGACCGTCCCGATCCCATGAAGGGAAAACGCCGCTCGTCCCAGTGGTACGGAAAGATCGACAAGGACGGTTACGCCCACCGCTCCTGGATGAAGAACCAGGGCTTTCCGGCCGAGGTGTTCGACGGCCGGCCGATCATCGGCATCGCCAACACCTTCAGCGAGTTCAACCCCTGCCACGGCCACTTCCGCAAGATCTGCGAGCATGTGAAGCGCGGCATCTGGGAGGCCGGCGGATTCCCGCTCGAGTTCCCGGTGTTCTCGAACTCGGAAAGCCAACTCCGGCCGACCTCGATGCTGTACCGCAACCTGGCGTCCATGGACGTGGAGGAGGCGATCCGCGGCCTGCCGATGGACGGTGTCGTGCTGCTGGTCGGCTGCGACAAGACCACGCCGGCCCTGCTGATGGGCGCGTCGAGCTGCAACCTGCCGACCATCTGCGTCAGCGGCGGACCGATGCTGAACGGCTACTACAAGGGCGAGAAGATCGGCTCCGGCACCCATGTCTGGAAGTTCTCCGAGGCGGTCCGCGCCGGCGAGATGTCGATCGAGGCGTTCATGAGCGCCGAGCAGGACAACCACCGCTCCGCCGGCCACTGCATGACCATGGGCACCGCCTCGACCATGGCGTCGATGGTCGAGAGCCTGGGCGTGTCGCTGCCGGCCAACGCGGCCATCCCGGCGGTCGACAGCCGGCGCTACGTGCTGGCCCATATGTCCGGCAAACGGATCGTCGACATGGTCATCGAGGATCTGCGGCTGGACAAGATCCTCACCAAGCAGGCCTTCGAGAACGCCATGGTGACCAACGGCGCGATCGGCGGCTCGACCAACGCGGTGATCCACCTGCAGGCGATCGCCGGACGTCTCGGCGTCGACATCGGCCTGGACGATTGGGACCGGCTCGGCAAGGACATGCCGTGCCTGGTCAACCTGATGCCGTCCGGCGAGCACCTGATGGAGGACTTCTACTACGCCGGCGGTCTTCCGGCGGTGCTGCGGGAGATCGGCGACTACCTGCACAAGGACGCAGTCACCGCCAACGGCAAGTCCATCTGGGAGAACGTCAAGGACGCTGAGTGCTTCAACCGTGACGTCATCTTCCCGCTGGACGCGCCGTTCAAACCGAATGGCGGCATCGCCGTGCTGCGCGGCAACATGACCCCGAACGGTGCCATCATCAAACCGTCCGCCGCCTCGCCGGAGCTCATGGTGCATACCGGGCGCGCGGTCGTGTTCGAGGACATCGACGACTACAAGGCGCGGATCGACGATGAGGATCTCGATATCGACGAGACCTGCATCATGGTGCTGAAGAACTGCGGGCCGATCGGCTATCCGGGCATGGCCGAGGTCGGGAACATGGGCCTGCCGCCGAAGGTGTTGCGCAAGGGCATCACCGACATGATCCGCATTTCCGACGCCCGCATGTCCGGCACCGCCTACGGTACGGTGATTCTGCACGGCGCGCCGGAAGCGGCGGCCGGCGGACCGCTCGGTCTGGTCGAGAACGGCGACATGATCGAGGTCGACGTGCCGAACCGCCGCCTGCACCTGGCCGTCTCGGACGCGGAACTGGAGAAGCGCCGCACCGCCCGCCCGGCCTTCGAGCCGCCCTATGACCGGGGCTATTCCAAGCTCTACGTCGAGACGGTGAACCAGGCCGACAAGGGCGCGGATCTGGACTTCCTGGTCGGCAATTCCGGCACGCCGGTGATGCGCGAGAGCCACTGAGGCCTCGACCGGCGGTTCCCGCGCGGTTTAGCCCCATCGCACTCCCCGGCCTTGGGCCGGGGAGACGGTCGGCGGTTATGGGACATTGTCAGCCGACCCGCCCGGTTCCGGGGCTGGACCCCCTGCCTGCCGCACTCGAAGAAGGGCCTACATGAGCGCCATCCCACGCCCGGTCCCCACCGCCACCCTGCTGGGAATCGGCTGGTTCCTGTGCGCCGTGTTCTTCTTCTACGCCTTCGTCCAGCGGGTCGCGCCGTCGGTCATGGTCGACGAGCTGATGCGGGATTTCGCCGTCGGCGGCGCCATTCTCGGCAACCTCTCGGCCTTCTACTACTACGCCTATGCCGGCTCGCAGATTCCGGTCGGCGTGCTGCTCGACCGTTTCGGACCCCGCCGCCTGATCACCGTGGCGGTCGCCTTCGTGGCTGTCGGCAGCTTCGTCTTCGCCGAGGCGGACACGCTGTGGGCCGCCTATCTCGGCCGCATGATGATCGGCTTCGGCTGCGCCTTCAGCTTCGCCGGCGCGCTGAACTACGCCGCGATCTGGATGCCGCCGCACCGCTTCGCCACACTCGGCGGCTGGGCGCAGATGCTGGGCGTGCTCGGCGGCATCACCGGCCAGGCCCCGCTGGGGGCGGCGGTCGAGGCGTTCGGCTGGCGGCCCATGGTGCTGGTGGTCGCCGGTTTCGGCGCGGTGCTGGCCATCGCCTGCGGCCTGATCCTGCGCGACCGCCCGCGCACGACGGGGACCGGCGACCGGCCGCGGCTGCTGGCCGGGCTGAAACGGGCGGCGTCCAGCGGTCAGGTCTGGCTGGCCTCCCTGTTCGGCATGGCGATGACCAGCGCCATGCTGGCCTTCGGCGGCCTCTGGGGGGTGCCTTACGTGATGCAGGCCTACGGTCATCCCAAGGCCGAGGCGGCGGCCCTGGTCAGCGTGCTGTTCGTCGGCTGGGGCGTCGGCGCGCCGCTGTTCGGCTGGCTGGCCGACCGCTACAACCGGCGCAAGCGCTTCATGATCCTCGGCGCGCTGCTGTCCACCGTTGGGATCACCGCCGCGGTCTACCTGCCGCATACCGGCGCGACGACGCTGGCCGCGACGCTGGTCGTCCAGGGACTCGGCGCCTCGTCCATGGTGCTCTGCTTCGCCGTCGGCCGCGAGAACGCGCCGATGTGGGCGGCGGGGGCGACGGTCGGCATCATCAACGGATTCGTCGTCGGGTCCGGCGCGGTGCTGCAGCCGCTGCTCGGCTGGCTGCTGGATCTGGCGTGGGACGGGACGATGGCCGACGGGGCCCGGGTCTATACCGCGGCGGCCTACGAGAGCGCGTTCCTCGTTCTGCCGGTGATCGGTCTCTTCGGCCTCTTCATCGCCCTGATCGTGCGCGAGACGTACGGCAGGGGCGTCGAACAGTAGACCCTCTCCCCGCAACCGACGGAGCGCAGTGCGATGGACGAGATCGGACCGTATCTTCCCGGAATTCTGACCGCCTATACCGTCTTCATGATCGGCATCTTCAGCCCGGGGCCGAACATCCTCGCGGTGATCGGCACCTCCATGGCGGTCGGTCGGCGGCCCGGTCTGGCCCTGGCGATGGGGGTGGCCAGCGGCTCGCTGTGCTGGGGTGTCATGGCCTGGCTCGGCCTGACGGCGGTCCTGACCGCATACGCGACGCTGATGACCGCGATCAAGGTGATCGGGGCCGCCTATCTACTCTGGCTGGCAATGAAGGCCTTCCGTTCGGCGGCGACGCCGGGACAGTCGCCGCTGTCATCGGTCTCGGTGACCGGAGGAGCCATCGCCTACTATCGGCGAGGTCTCCTCGTCCAGATGACCAACCCGAAGGCGGCGCTGAGCTGGGTCGCGGTGATCGCGCTGGGACTGTCGCCGGAAGCGCCGTGGTGGGTCGGCGGGATCATCGTCGGCGGGACGGCGGTTCTCTCCTTTGTCGGACATTCCGCCTATGCGCTGCTGTTCTCGACCGCGCCGATGGTCGCGGCCTACCGCCGGACCCGCCGGTGGATCGAGTTCGCCCTGGGAGCGTTCTTCTGCTTCGCCAGCTACAAGTTGCTGACCGCCCGTACATAGCTCGGTCAGAGCAGCCCCTCGGCCCGGAAGCTGGTGTGGCCCTGGCGTGCCACGATGAGGTGGTCGTGCAGCACGAGGCCGAGGGCGGTGGCCGCTTCCTGAAGCTGGCGGGTGGTGGCGATATCGGCTCGCGAGGGTGTCGGGTCGCCGCTGGGGTGATTGTGGACGACGATCAGCGCCGAGGCGCCGAGTTCCAACGCGCGTTTCACCACCTCGCGCGGATAGAGCGGGGTGTGATCGACGGTGCCCCGCGCGACCTGTTCGTCGCGCATCAGCCGGTTCTTGCGGTCGAGGTACAGAACCCGCACGGCCTCCACCGGTTCATGGGCCAGGGCGACGTGGCAGTAGTCGAGGAGCTGGCGCCAGCTCGAGAGCACCGGACGCTCGATCAGCGCGGTGCCGAGCAGCCGGTCGGCCGCCGCCTTGGCGGTCTTCAGGGCGGCGATCGAGGCCTCGCCCATGCCGTCCACCCTGGCAAGGTCGCCCGGCGCCGCGCTGATCGCGCCGGCGAAGGAGCCGAAACGGGCGATCAGCGCCTTGGCCAGCGGTTTCACGTCGCCACGCGGCCTGGCCAGGAACAGCAGCAGTTCGAGAAGCTCGTAGTCGGCCAGCGCCTCGGCCCCGGCCGTCAGGAAGCGCTGGCGAAGCCGCTGTCGGTGGCCGTCGTTGCCGGTGGGCCTGTCGTCGCGCATGCGTCCCCCGCATCCAGGTCGATGCGGGCGCTATGGAAGGCGCAGAGGCGCAAATGGCGTCGTTACGTCTTGGTCCCGGCGGGAGGGTCGGCCGCGAAGGACCGGCGCTCAGAGATAGGGCGGCTTGGTGAAGCCCTTCGGCGAGAGCGTGAAGATCTCGTATCCGGTCTCGGTGACGCCGATCGAGTGCTCGAACTGGGCCGAGAGCGAGCGGTCGCGGGTTACCGCGGTCCAGCCGTCGTCGAGGATCTTCACCGCGTACTTGCCGGCGTTGATCATCGGCTCGACGGTGAAGAACATGCCCGGCTCCAGCATCGGGCCATCGTCGGGATGGCCGTAGTGCAGCACGCTCGGCGGCGCGTGGAAGGTCCGGCCCAGGCCGTGGCCGCAGAAATCGCGGACCACGGAGAACCGCTGACCCTCCGCGAATGCCTGGATTCGCGCGCCGATGGCGCCGAGATGCACGCCGGGGCGGATCACCTCGATGCCGAGCATCATGGCGTCGTAGGTCACCTCGACCAGGCGTTTGGCCTTCACCGGAATCTTGTCGCCGACCAGGTACATGCGGCTGGAATCGCCGTGCCAGCCGTCGAGCACGACGGTCACGTCGATATTGACGATCTCGCCCTCGACCAGTTTGCGGTCGCCTGGAATGCCGTGGCAGACGACATGGTTGATCGAGGTGCAGATCGACTTGGGAAAGCCCTTGTAGCCGAGCGGCGCCGGGGTGGCGCCGTTGGCGATCGTCATGTCGTGGCACAGGGTGTCCAGCGCGTCGGTCGTCACGCCGGGCACCACATGGTCGGTGATCATGTCGAGGATCTCGGCCGCCAGGCGCCCCGCCTTGCGCATCCCCTCGAAATCCTCCGGCCCGTGGCGCACGATCTGGCGCGCTTCGGCGAGCTGCTGCATCACTCTTGTCCTTGCTCCGTAACGTGTCCGCAATCTGAGGGGACGGGCGCGGAAGGTCAAGGTTTGGGGGTCACCCCACCACCTCCACCGCCCGCCTGAGCGCGATCCGCTCCAGGGTGACCTCGCATTCCCAGGCCAGCGCCTCGACCCCCGCTGCCATCGCCCGGTCGAAGGCGGCGCCGTATTTCGGGTCGATGTCGCGGGCGAGCGCCAGGCGGTCGCCGTCCATGCGCTGGATGCAGAACAGCATCACCGCGCGGTGTCCCTCGGCCACCATCGCCGCCAGCTCGTCCAGGTGTTTGGCGCCGCGCGCCGTGACGCTGTCGGGGAACTCGTGGGCGCCGGGGTTGGGGCCGTCCGGGCGGACCAGGTGGACGTTCTTGACCTCGACATAGCAGGGCGGCCGGTCCGGGCTCTCCAGCAGCATGTCGATGCGGCTGTTCTGCCCGTACTTCACCTCGCGCCGCAGGCTGTCGTAGCCGGTCAGCTCCGGGATCGTGCCGGCGGCGATCGCCTCGGCGACGATGGCGTTGGGTCGGCTGGTATGGATGCCGACCAGCCCGCCCGCCGTCTCCACCAGCTCCAGGGTGTAGGGCAGCTTGCGCTTTGGGTCGGGCGAGCGGGACAGCCAGACCCGCAGGCCGGGATCCTTCAGCCCGGTCATCGCACCGGGGTTCGGACAATGGGCCGTCACCACCTCGCCGCCGAAATCGACATCGGCGAGGAAGCGCATGTAGCGCTTGATCAGGCGGCCTTCGTGCAGGGGAGCGGGCAGGTCCATGGATCTTTCCTAGCCGGGGCGGTGGGCGATGTCATCCCTTCCGCCGGGCGGTGGTTCATGGTTAGTGAAGGACCATGACCGAGCCGATCCTGATCCTTCAGAAATCCGTCGACCTGCGCGACCCGCACGACTGCACCGACAGCGGCGATGCCCTCGCCCTGCTGGAGGCGGTGTTCGACGCGCCGGTCCGGCGCCGTCCGGACGGCGGCTACGCCCCAGCGCTGGCCGAGCGTTGGGAAGTGAGCGCCGACGCCCGGACCTGGACGCTTCACCTGCGCGCCGACCTGCGCTTCCATGACGGACGGCCGATCGATGCGGCGACGATGGCCGCGTCGATCCGGCGGATGCAGCGCCCGGACGTGGGGGCCACGCTCGGTGCGCCGGCGGTCTGGGGGCAGTACCTGGGCGGTGCGGAGATCGTGGCGGCGGATGCGCGCACGCTGCGGGTGACGACGGTCGAGCCGCTGGCCGACCTGCTGGACATCCTGGCGTCGGCCTATGCCGTCCCGCCCGAGGTGGACGAGCCGGGGTTCCTGGAGAACCCGGTCGGCAGCGGGGCGTATCGCGTGGAGGCGGTGACGCCCGGCGGTTCCGTGCGCCTGCGTGCCAACCCCGACTGGTGGGGCGGGGCGGTCGCCAATTCGACGCTGGTGTTCCGGGCGGAGGCGGATGACGATGCCCGTGCCGACGCCGTCGCATCCGGTCGCGCGGCGGCGGCGACGCGGCTGCGCCCCTCCCGACACGAGACGGTGGTCGCCCGCGCCGGCCGGTTCTGGACCGGTTTCACCGACCCGACCTCCATCATCTACATCCTGAACGCGGCCAACGGGCCTTGCGCCGATCCGCGGGTGCGCCGGGCGCTGACCCTGGCGGTCGACCGCGGACGGGTGATCGAGCGGGTGTTGGACGGCGACGGCGCAATTCTGACCGGCTTTGTCAGTGCGGCCCATCTGGGCGCCGCACCGGTGCCCGGCGACATCGTCGATCCGGACCGCGCCCGCGCCCTGTTGGCCGAGGCCGGGTACGCGGACGGGCTGACGCTGCACGTCGACACGCCGACCCGCCTGCCGGACGAGGCGCTCGCTCTGACCGGCGAACTGGCGGCACAGCTCGAGGCGGTCGGGGTCACCCTGGTCCCGCATGTAACCGAGGACCGGGTCTTCTACGCCGAGCAGGTCCGGGACAAACGGATCCGCGATCTCTGCGTCTTCGACTCGAGCCCGGTCAGCACCTTCCGGGTGCTGTACGAGAAGATCGACAGTCGGGTCGCCGGATCCTGGTGGCAGGGATACGCCAACGACCTGGTGGAGCGGCTGCTGGACGATGCCCGGCGCTGCGTGGAGGTGTCGGAGCGGGCCGCGCTCTACGGCGAGGCGTATCGCGCGCTGCTGGCGGATCCGGCCTGGCTGACGCTGTACCATCACCGACTGGGCGTGGCACTGGCCGCGAAGCCGGAGGTGTCGCCGATGCGCGGAGACGGCGTGATGGACGTGACGCTGCTGCCCGATCTAGGCGGATGACGGGGAGAGCGGGATGACTTCGAAGGTGGCGATCGTGACCGGCGCGGCGCGCGGGATCGGTCTGGCGGTGAGCCGGCGGTTCCTGGCCGAGGGCTGGCGCGTCGCGATGCTGGACGTCGATGCCGACACCCTGACGGCGGCCGGCGATGAGCTGGCGGCCGAGCGGGCGATGACGCTGTCCTGCGACGTCTCCGACCCCGAGCAGGTCCGCGCCGCCGTCGCCGCGACGCTCGAGCGGTTCGGGCGCATCGACGCGGTCGTGAACAATGCCGGCATCGCCGTGTTCAAGCCGTTGCTCGACACCGGCTACGACGAGTGGTCGCGGGTTCTCGCCGTCAACCTGAACGGCCCGTTCCTGATGGTGCAGGAGACCGCCCGCGCCATGGCCGAGACCGGCGGTGGGGCGGTGGTCAACATCGGCTCCATCTCCGGTCTGCGGGCCAGCACCCTGCGCGTCGCCTACGGCACCTCCAAGGCCGCGCTCATGCACCTGACCAAGCAGCAGGCGGCCGAACTGGGGGAGATCGGTGTCAGGGTCAACCTGGTGGCGCCCGGCCCGGTCGACACGACCATGGCGAAGCAGGTTCACACCCCGGCGATCCGCGCCGACTATCACGACGCGATCCCATTGAACCGCTACGGCCTGGAGGAGGAGATCGCCAACGCCGTGTTCTTCCTGTGCAGCGACCAGGCGAGCTACATCACCGGCCAGACCCTGGCGGTGGATGGCGGGTTCGACGCGGTGGGCATCGGCCTTCCGACCCTGCGCCGGGACGGCTGAACGCCGGGCGCGTGGGGAGGCGGCTTGCTGTAGACCGGCGGCTGCACCATCCTCTGTGCCCCACTACGATCCCCGGAGCCAGGAATGAGCGACCCCGCAACCGTCACCGCCGGCATGCTGATCATCGGCAACGAGATCCTGTCGGGCCGGACCAAGGACAAGAATGTCGGCTACATCGCCGAGGAACTGACGGCCATGGGCATCAGGCTCTCCGAGGTCCGCGTGGTGCGCGACGACGAGTCGGCGATCGTCGAGGCGGTGACGGCGCTGTCCGAGCGCTACACCTACGTCTTCACCTCCGGCGGCATCGGCCCGACCCACGATGACATCACGACCGCCTGCATCGCCAAGGCCTTCGGTGCCGAGGTCGAGCGCAACGCCGAGGCGATGCGCCGGCTGACGGCGCACTACGACAACAGCGGCGTCGAGTTCAACGCCGCGCGCCAGAAAATGGCGGAGATCCCCGTCGGCGCCGCGCTGATCGACAATCCGGTCTCCGCGGCCCCCGGCTTCATTCTCGGCAACGTGCACGTCATGGCCGGTGTGCCGCGCATCCTTCAGGCGATGTTCGAGGGCCTGAAGCCGGCGCTGACCGGCGGCGCGCAGATGCTGTCGCGGACCGTGGCCTGCACGGTCGGCGAGGGCACCGTCGCGGGCGGGCTCGGCGGGATCCAGGCACGGTTTCCCGAGATCGAGATCGGCAGCTATCCCTACTTCCGCGCCGGCGCCTTCGGGACCAGCCTGGTTCTGCGCGGCACCGACGAGGTCCGGCTGGAAGCGGCGACCGAGGAGGTCCGCGCCCTGGTCCGGTCGCTCGGCGGCGAGCCGATCGACATCGACGACGGGGTCGAGGACGGCGCAGTGGGTGAGGATGGCGCAGCGGGAGAAGGCGACGCAGCGGGGACGGCGTCGTGAGTTTCGTGCGCGTCGAACGCTACGAGCACGCGGCGCGGGTCACGCTCGATCGCGCCGCGAAGCGGAACGCCATCAGCAGCGCGGTGGCGCGGGAACTGGCGGCGGCGCTGACCGCGCTGTCGGCCGAGGAGGACCTGCGGGTCGTCGTTCTGTCGGGCGACGGACCGAGCTTCAGCGCCGGTGCCGATGTGACGGAACTCGCCGGCCTGGACCCGGAGAGCGCCGAGATCTTCATCCGCGGCCTGCACGCGGCTATCGCCGCGGCCATGGCCTGTCCGGTGCCAGTGATCGCGGCGATCCGCGGGGCCTGCGTCGGCGGCGCGCTGGAACTGGTGGCGGGCTGCGACCTGCGGATCGCCACCCACGACGCACGTTTCTCCATGCCCGAGGTGAAGGTCGGCATCCCGTCGGTGATCGAGGCCGCGCTGCTGCCGCGGCTGATCGGTCGGGGAAAGGCCTCCCGTCTGGTTCTGACCGGGGAGACGGTCGACGCGCAGACGGCGCTTGCCTGGGGGCTCGTCGAGGAACTGGTCGCGGAGGACGACCTGATGTTCCGGGCCGGCGCCCTGGCGGCGGAGATCGCGGCCAACGACCCGGCGGCGATCCGCGCGCAGAAGCGGCTGATCCAGGCCTGGGACGACCTGCCGATCGCCGAGGCGGTCGAGGTCAGCGTGGCGGAGTTCGCCGCCAGCTATCGCTCGAGCGCCCCGCGGGACCGGCTGGCGGCGGCCCTGGCCGGCCGGAAATGAGGGAGGCCACCGCGGCTCTGACTGCGGTTTTGGTTGCGGTTCTGGCGGCCGCGCTGGCGGCCTCGCCGGCCGCCGCCGCTTCTCCCGACGGGATCTGGGGGGTGGTCCGTGCCGGTACGCCGGACTGCTCCGGCCTGGTGATCGTCCTCCGCGACGGGGCTTACACCAAGGCGATGCTCGATATCGGCACCACCCAGGGCCGGCGCGACAGTGTTGTCGCCACGTCGCGCTACGACCTTGCCGGTCAGAGGCTGGAGATCGCGCCGTCGTTCTCGCTGTCGCGGCCCGAGCCGCGGCAGACGTTCGTCTGGGACCGGGTGGCGGATGCGCTGATCCGCCAGAAACCGACCCCGTCGCTCACCTATCGCCGCTGTCCGGACCGGCCGCTGAACCCGATGACGCGGTAGCGGCGTCCACCGGCGGAAACCGCCAGAGCGCGGCGGCGTTGGCGATGAGGATGCGGTCGCGCAGCCCCGCGTCCTCGCACCATTCCCCGAGCAGGTCGAGCAGGCCGACATCGTCCGGTGCGTCTGGACCCTTCGTCGCCGGGCGCGGCCAGTTGCTGCCCCATACGAGGCGCTCGGGCGCGAAGCGGATCAGCAGCCGGGCGATGCGCTCGGCATGGGGGTAGCGCGGCGATTGCGGATCGCTCTCCTCCGGCCCCGACAGTTTGACCCAGACCTTGTCGGCATCGATCAGACGCAGCAGCGCACGCAGCCCCGGATCGCGGTCGCTGACCGGCCCGAGGAAGCAGCCGATGTGATCGAGCACCACCCGGCCGGGCCAGGACCGCAGGCGATCCTCCACCTCCATCAGGAACCGGCCGTCCATCTCCAGATCGACGTCCCAGTCCACCAGGTCGTGCACCCGGGCGGCGAGGCGGTCGGTCTCGACCCAGCCGATCCGGCGCCAGGGATCGCGCATCTGGAATCGGGCGGCGACGCATCCGGACGCGTCGAGGTCGCGGATCTCGCTCTCGCTCGTCGACGGGCCGATGGCCGCCACGCCACGGGCCCGTTCAGCCCCGAGGCGATCCAGGGCGCCGAGCAGGGTCGCATGGTCGAAACCGTGGCCGCTCGACTGCACGACGACGGTGCGGTCGAGGCCGAGTCCGGCGCGCTGACGGAGGTAGCCCGCGACAGGGTCCGGCGCGGGAGCGCCCGACGTGTCCGCTGCCTCCGAAGCGGGCGGGAACCGAACGTGGCTGTCGCAGCTTCCAGCGACCACCGGTACGGTCTTAACCGCGTCTTCCCCATCTTCCCGGTCATCCTCCGGCTCTTGGCCGATCTCCGACAGCAGGTCCTCGACGCTCGGCTCCGGCGTACTGCCGGGCGGCGGCGGGAGCTCGTAGAATGACGGGTCCGACGGCAGGATGAGCGGGGGCTTGGTCATAACGACCATTCCAGTCTTGCGGTTTTCGGCACGGGTCTTGCTACCAAAGGGTTATGGCCCTGTCGATCCGCACGAACCCGGAATCTCTAGCCGCGCTCAGGAATCTGAACGCCGCCGGATCGCGCGTGGCGGAGATGAGCGGCCAAGTCTCCACCGGGCTCAAGGTCCAGGGCGCCAGGGACGACGCCTCCAACTTCGCCATCGCCCAGGGACTGCGCACCGACATTCGGGCGATCAACGCCGTGATCCAGGGGCTCAACAATGCCAAGGGCATCGCCAAGGTGGCGTTGGCCGGCGCGACGGCGATGTCCGATCTGATGACCCTGATCCGCCAGAAGATCACCGAGGGCGCGAACGAGGGGAACACCACGCAGCAGCAGCAGATCCTGCAGAACGACTACACCGAGATGCTCGCACAGATGCGGCAGATCCTCGAGAACTCGGAGTTCAACGGGGTCAACATCGTCATCGAGACGGCGATCCCGTTCAACCTGGCGGTCGGCACGGTGCGCGACGTCGACGTGCTGTCGAACGTCGATGGCGGCACGCTGACCCTGAACGGACAGCGTCTCGACCTGACCTATGCGCTTCTGGCGAATGAGGACATCACCACGCCGGCAAACGCGCTCAACGCTCTCACCATCTTCGAGCAGGAGGAGGCACGGGTTGCCGAGGCGCTCGGCAGTCTCGGCGCCGACCTTCGCGCCCTCGACCTGCAGGTGGGGCAGTTGCAGGCGACGCTGGATGCGACGGAGGAGGGGCTCGGCAACATCGTCGATGCCGACATGGCGCGGGCGTCGGCCGAACTGACCGCCGCCCAGGTCCGCCAGGAGCTGGCCACCCAGACGCTGACGATCGCCAACAACGCGCCGCAGATCATTCTGGGGCTGTACCAGTAGTCACGGCTCGAAAGTTTCGAACGCGTCCCTGTAGGCCGGGTCCCAGCGCGAGAGGGGCGAGCGGTTTTCGGTGATGTCGCCCGCACCCCACAAAATGCGCTTGCGGTCCATTTCCGGCGTCGTCTCGCCGTCCGGGCACAGGATGTAGAAATCGCCGGCGGTCAGGCCGTCCAGCATGTAGTCCACCACCTGCTCCGGCAGCCAGGCGCCGGGCTTGTGTTCCCGGTCGCCGGTCGTGGTCCAGCCGGGGATCAGCAGATGGGCGCTCACCGTGCAGCCCGGCGTGTTCCGCAGGTCGTGCTGCAGGGCCTCGGTGTAGGTCTTCACCGCCGACTTCGTGACGTTGTAGGCGGTGTTGCCGGGCGGGTTGGTGATGCCCTGCTTCGAGCCGAGATTGACCACGAAGGCCGGGGCACCCGCCGCGATCATGGCGGGAACGAACGCCCGTACGCCGTTGATGACGCCCCACAGGTTCACCACCAGGGCCCGCTGCCAGTCCTCGGCCGGGTTCCAGATCCCGCCGCCGACCCGGGTCACGGCGTTGTTCATCACCACGGAGGCGGCGGTCGTCACCGAGGCGACACGCTCGGCGGCCGCCCGCATCGCCGCCTCGTCCGCGACATCGCAGCCGATGGCCGTGACGTGGCCCGCTTCGGCGGCGACGGCGTCCACCTCCTCCCGGGTCGCCTCCAGGGCGTCGCCCGGCAGATCGATCAGATAGACCCGCATGCCGAATTCGGCGAACCGTCTGGCCGCCGCTCGACCGATGCCGCTGGCGGCCCCGGTGACGACGGCGGCCCGATCACGGGCGAGGGCGGGATGGGGCATGGCGGATCCTCCGGTTCTGTGGCCTGGGCGCAGTATGCCACGCCCGGCCCACCCGCTGACGAGGCCGGCGCGGACCGACGGATCGGCCGCGCCTGCCCGGCCTGTCGACGCGGCAAAAGAAAGAGGGGCCGCCGAAGCGACCCCTCCCGGACAGTCGACATGGTGTTGGCGCTTACGCCGCCGCGGCCTTGTGGATCGCCGAGGCCGCGTCGTCGAGCGCCGACTTCATCTTGTCGAACAGCTCGTTGATCTGGGTCTCGGTGATGATGAGCGGCGGAGTGAAGGCGATGGTGTCGCCGATCGCCCGTACGATCAGGCCGTGCTCGGTGGCGGCGGCGTTGGTCTTGGCGCCGGCACCGACCTTCGGGTCGTAGGACGCGCGGGTCCCCTTGTCGGCGACGATTTCCAGCGCGCCCATCAGGCCGCGGCCGCGGGTCTCGCCGACCAGTTCGTGTTCGCCCAGCGCGGCCAGCCGCTCCTGGAACAGCGGGGAGACCGCCTTCACGTGGTCGACGATGCCGTCCTCCTCGTAGATCTTGAGGGTCTCGAGGGCGACGGCGGCGCAGACCGGGTGGGCGGTGTAGGTGTAGCCGTGGCCGAGAACGCCGAGGTCCTGGCTCTGCTCGGCGATCGGCTGGTAGACGTCCTCGCTGATCATCACCGCCGAGATCGGCAGATAGCTCGACGACAGCGCCTTGGCGCAGGTCAGGATGTCCGGCTTGATGCCGATGGTCTGGCAGCCCCAGAACTCGCCCGTGCGCCCGAAGCCGCAGATCACCTCGTCGGCGATCATCAGCACGTCGTACTTTTTCAGCACCGCCTGGACCTTCTCGAAATAGGTCTCCGGCGGGACGATCACGCCGCCGGCACCCATGATCGGCTCGGCGATGAAGGCGGCCACCGTCTCCGGCCCCTCCTCGAGGATCATCGCTTCGAGGTCGTTGGCCATGCGCGTGGCGAAGTCGGCCTCGCTCTCGCCCGGCTGACCGAAGCGGTAGAAGTGCGGGTTGTTGGTGTGCTTGACGCCGGCGATCGGCAGGTCGAAGCCCGGGTGGTTGACCGGCGTGCCGGTCAGCGAGGCCGAGGCGATGGTGACGCCGTGATAGCCCTTAACGCGGCTGATGATCTTCTTCTTGGCATGACGGCCGCGGGCGTTGTTGTAGTACCAGACCAGCTTCATCGCCGTGTCGTTCGCCTCGGAGCCGGAGCCGGCGAAGAACACCTTGGACATCGGCACGGGCGCGAGGTTGATGAGCTTCTCGGCCAGGTCGATGCCCGGCAGGTGCGCCTTGTGGGCAAAGGTGTGGTAGTAGGGAAGCGTCTCGAGCTGCTTGGTGGCGGCCTGGACCAGCCGGTTCTCGTTGAAGCCGAGGGACGCGCACCACAGGCCCGCCATTGCCTCCAGGTACTGCTTGCCGCCGTCGTCGTACACGTAGACGCCATCGCCCTTGGTGATGATCATCGGGCCGTTCTGCTCGTGGGCCCGGGCGTTGGTGTAGGGGTGCAGGAAGTAGGCAACGTCTCTCGCCGCCGGCGAGTTCGGCTGGAAGCTCATGGCGTCCTCCAAGGGAATGAGTATTTCGTCGGAAGTGACTTAGCCCGAGCATATCACGCTAAAATAGACGCGAAAGGGGGCGTGTGACGCTCTCAGAAGACCGACCAGCCGGTCTCCCTGGAAAGCTCTTCGAGCGCGATCGTGCCGGCGTGTGAGTTGCCGTTGGCGTTGAGGCCGGGCGACCACACCGCGATCGCCGCGCGCCCCGGCGCGATCGCAAGGATACCGCCGCCGACCCCGCTCTTTCCGGGCAGGCCGACATGGAACGCGAAATCCCCCGAAGCGTCGTAGTGGCCGCAGGTCATCATCAAGGCGTTGATCCGCCGCGCGCGAAAGTCGGCGACGACCCGATGACCGGTGACCGGGTCGGTACCGCGGTTGGCCAGGAACAGGCCGGCCCGGGCGAGCTGGGCGCAGGAGAGCGACAGGGCGCACTGGTGAAAATAGACGTCCAGCGTGTCGGCGACCGGCCCGTCGATCGTGCCGAACGCTTTCATGAAGTTCGCCAGGCTCATGTTGCGGTAGCCGGTCTCCGCCTCCGACCGGGCGACCTCAGCGTCGATGGCCACGGTGTCGTCGTCCGTCAGCCGGCGCAGGAACGAGAGGATTTCGGCAGTCGTCTCCTTCGGTCTGCCGCCGGCGAGCAGGATGTCGCTGACGACAATGGCGCCGGCGTTGATGAACGGGTTGCGGGGGATGCCCTGCTCGCGTTCGAGTTGGACGATGGAGTTGAAGGCCGACCCGGACGGTTCGCGCCCCACACGCTGCCACAGATCGCTGCCGACCTTGCCGAGGGCCAGCGCCAGGGTAAAGACCTTCGACACGCTCTGGATCGAGAACGGCTCATGGGCGTCGCCGGCGGTGTGCAAACCGCCATCCAGTGTGGCGATGGCGATGCCGATCTTCGACGGATCGACCCGAGCGAGCGCCGGGATGTAGTCGGCCACCCGGCCCTTGCCGATCTCCGGGGCGATCCTGTCGAGAATCCTGACAACCAGACTGTCCAGGGACATCACGCACTCCTGACACAGCGTAAAGGGCCGAGCGGGCTAGAGATGGATGATCTCGTCGTCGTCATCCTGCATCAGGTCTTCGGCGAAGTCCTTCGCGGCGACGTCCTCGTCGAGAATGCGGTTCAGCGCGTCGCGCAGGGTGCGCAGCAGATCCTCTGCCGCCCGGTCGTCGATGTCGCGGAAGATCGCCTCGTAGTCGAGCAGCTCGCGGTCGAGCATGGCGGCGCGGTCGGTGCGGTTGGCGGCGATCAGCTGGTCGAGCTGTCGCCGGGCCTCGTCGACCAGTTCGACGGCCTCGTCGCGGCGAAGCACGCCCTTGGACACCAGGGCGCGCATGGTGTTCACCTGCAGGATGAACGAGGCCATGGCAAAGGCCTCGGTCTTTATGTCGCGTTTAATCAACCGGTTCCGCCTTTCCGTACTGTCCCCGCGGTCACGCCGTACCACACAAGGCTGAGGATCTGCAGCACCAGTATACCGCCAAACACCCACTGATAGGCTTCCGGTCGGTACCCGCCGTCGGCGAGCGGCTCCCACAGGTCGATCGCCGCGCCCATCAGGTACTGACCGGCGAAGGCGCCGAAGAAGGCCAGAGTGTTCATCGCGGTCGACACCCGGCCCGACAGGGCGAGCGGGAAGTGGCCGTTCAGCAGCGGATAGACCAGGGCCGCGCCGTTGGCCAGGAGACCGAAGGCGATCCACGGCACAGCGCTGGCCGGCGCGAGTTCGAAGACGACCACCGCCTGGCTCGCCATGAACAGGATCGTGCTGACGACGATGACCCGCGACAGGGGAACGCCGCGTCGGGTGCAGGCGTCGGCGATAATCCCGGTGAGCACGAAACCGAGGGTCATCGCCGCCGCCAGCCACAGCAGCGTGTCGGCCACGGCTTCGCGGCCGAGACCGCCGACGTCGCGCAGCCAGGGTCCGGCCCACAACCCCTGGATCGCCAGGTTGGCGGTCATGGTCGTGACCGTCAGCGGCGCGACCCGCCAGAAGAGCAGGTCGGCGAACACCTCGCGCAGGCCGGAGATCTGTCGGCCCAGCCCGTCGCCGGCGCCGTGGATCGGGCGTTCCGGAACGATCAGGCGGATCGTCATCGCGACGGCAACGGTGATGACGGCGAGGCCGAGGAACACGCCGCGCCAGTCCGTCACGTGCAGGGCCATCTCCAGCGGTCGGGTGGCCGCCACCGCGCCGAGCCCGCCGATCGCCATGAAGCAGCCGTTGATCAGCGGCCACCGGTCCTTGGGAAACCACAGCGTGATGGCCTTGAAGGACGCCATCAGCCCGCCGGCCACGCCGAGGCCGATGAAGGCGCGGGCGACCGCGAGCGTGAGCAGCGAGTCGCCGAAGGCGAACAGGGCCGCACCCAGGGCGGCGGACAGCAGCAGCACCGACTGAACGCGCCGTGGCCCGAAACGGTCGAGCAGCAGGCCGAGCGGAAGCTGAAACCCCGCGAAGGCGAGGAAGTACGTGCTCGTCAGAAGGCCGAGGTCGCCGGCGTCGAGCCCGATCTCGGCGGTCAGTTGCGGCGCGATCACCGCGTTGGTCGACCGGAAGAGGTAGGAGAGGAAGTAGCCGCCGGCGAACGGCACGAACACCACAAGCAGCAGGCGTGCGACGCTCGGGGCCGGGGATGCGGTGGTTGCGGTCATAGGGGGGCCTTTCGATGGGGCCCCGTTAGACCACGGGCGGTCCGGGAGTGTCGAGGCGCCGCGATCATCGGGCGGGTCCCGGGGCGGGCGATCTAACGCCGGTCTTGCACCCGTCCGAGCGGAGGGCTACTGCACCGCCCGACGGCGACCCGAAGGGATGCCGGATCTGACAAGAAGGCGAGGGGAGCAGACGGTGACCAGGGACATCGTGCGGGTGAGCGTTCAGTTCGGTGGCCGTCAGGTCGATCTGTACTGTCCGGAAGGCGAGACGATCACCCGGGAACTCGCGAGGTCCGGCGTGTGGGAACGGCACCTGTCCTCCTTCTTCATTCACAGTTTGTGGCGAAAGACAGGGGTCGTCTTCTTCGATGTCGGCGCGAACTTCGGCTACTACTCGGTTCTCGCCGGGATGCTGATGCAGTCGGGCCGGGTGGTGGCCGTCGAGCCGCAATCGGGCCTGCTCGCCCTGCTGAAGAAAAACCTGGGCAACCTGTCCGCCATCGAGACTTCCCTCGAGCACCGCGCCGTGGGCGCTACCGGCGGCACAGTGCGGATCGCCGCCGATCTTGAGGATTCCGGTGGCGCGCACCGGGCCGACGACGGCGAGGAGGTCGCGCTGGTCACGCTGGACGACCTGTCCGGCAGGCACGGACTTCCGAGCCTGATCAAGATGGACATCGAAGGAATGGAGGGCGACGCGATCGCCGGCGGGGAGCGGACGTTCCGCGAGGGGTCGCCGGCGATCTGCATGGAATTCCAGCCGGGGGCGTTCTTCCGGTCGGACAACGATCTGTTCGAGCAGATGGTGCTGCTGGAGTCGCTGGGCTACAGGTTCCACTTCTTTCGCGGGCACTCGAACCATGCCGCCGAGCCGATCAGCGCCCAGCTCCTGAAGGAGCTCGTGGCGTACTGGCGATCGATCGGCGTCGAGAAGGTCCACATGGACCTTCTCTGCGCGAAGGTGTAGCGGCGGCGCCCCGAGGTGTTCAGCTCTCGACGAACCGGACCGCCAGCCCGTTCAGGAAAGAACGGTCGACGACCAGTGCGTTGCTGTCCCGCTCGGCGGCCGGCAGGTGCGGCTCGGCAGCGGAAAGGTCCGTGACCCGCACGGTGATCTCGGGGAATGCGGCTGGGCCTTCCTCCACCGTCAGGCTGTCCTGGCCGAGGACGATGTGGGTCGTGCGCGTTCCGCCGGAGAAGCGCCGCAGGAAGCTGTCCGCCGCGTCCGGTTCCGGCGCGGTCACCATGACGGAGGCGAGGCGCTGCGCCCCGTTGGCGTGGGTCTGGTAGTCCGGCTTCCAGAAGACCGATGGCGTATGCTGCTGGCAGGTGAAGAACCCGAGCCCCGGCAGCGATGGATCGTCGGCGAAGGCGAGCGAGAACGCGACGCGCTGCTGCGAGCCGTCGGGCTGGGTGGCCTGACGCTCGAAGTCGAACGGATCGTAAACGTGCAGGCCTCGCGACCGCCAGTCGGCGAGATCGCCGTCGCGGTTGTTGCTGGCCAGCACCAGCATCGACATGCCCTCGCCGCGTATCGCCAGAAAGTCGAGGTTGTGCGCGGCGAAGGAGAAGCGGTTGTCGTCGCCGCGGGTGATCCGCGACTCGTCGTCGATCTCCAGCAACTCGATGAAGTTGCCCTGCATCTGGATCAGCGAGTTGGCGGTGCCGAACGGATGCACCGCGCGCGGCGTGCAGGTGAAACCGCAGGCGGACCAGGCGGCCTGGGCGGCGGCGAGATCGCGGGTCATGACCACGATGTGGTCGATATCGCGGGGTTCGGTCATCGCGTGGCTCCGAGGTGGGGACGTGGACGGCCGAGCCTGGGGTCGACGGCCTGGTCAAGGCAACGTAGAAATCCCGCGATGTGCGGCGCGCGAAATTTTCTGTCTGTCGCCGTAGCGCTATTGCAGCGGGGTAGATATGGCGCAGCTTCATTCCGGGTTAGGCCTGCTCGCGATTTTCGCGATCGCCTGGGCCTTGAGCGAAGGCCGTTGGCGGGTCGGCTGGCGCATTCCCGTGGTGGGTATCCTGATGCAACTCGGCCTCGCCCTGGCGATGCTGCGCGTCCCGATGCTGCGCGACGGGGTGGCGACATTGAACGATGCGATCCTCTCGCTGCAGACGGCTACAAAGGCGGGAACCTCGCTGGTGTTCGGCTATCTCGGCGGAGCGCCGCTGCCGTTCCAGGAGAGCTACCCCGGTGCATCGTTCGTCCTCGCCTTTCAGGCGTTGCCGCTGGTGATCGTCGTCAGCGCGCTGACCTCGGCGCTGATCTATCTGCGGATCCTGCCGTGGATCGTGCGCGGCTTCGCGGCGTTGCTGGAGCGGGCCTTCGGCATCGGAGGACCGGTCGGCCTGGCCTGCGCCGCCAACGTGTTCTTCGGCATGATCGAGGCCCCCGTCCTGGCCCGCGACTACCTGCACCGCCTCGACCGGGGCGAGATGTTCATGGTGATGACCACGGGCATGGCCACCATCGCCGGCACGGTCCTGGCACTTTATGCCGGATTCGTGGCGCCGGTGGTCGACAACGGCATCGGCCATCTCATCTCGGCGTCGATCATCAGTGTGCCGGCCGCCATCGCGATCGCCGCCATCATGGTGCCGCGCCAGGGACCGCCCACGCCCGGCGATCTCGAAATCGTCTCGCCGGCAGCTAACCTGATGGACGCGATCACCCAGGGCACCGAACAGGGGCTGCGTCTGTTCCTGTCGATTGTCGCCATGCTGCTGGTGATGGTCGCGCTGGTGAGCCTCGTCGATGCGATTCTGGGCCTCCTGCCGGAGGTGCTTGGCAGCCCGGTGTCGACCGGTGCGATGCTCTCCTGGATCTTCCGCCCGGTCGTCTGGCTGATCGGCATCCCCTGGGCCGAGGCGGGCGAGGCGGCGCGGCTGATGGGGATCAAGACCGCCCTCAACGAACTGCTCGCCTATCTCGAGTTCTCCAAGCTTCCGGAGGAGGCGATGAGCGAGCGTTCCAAACTGATCCTGCTCTATGCGCTGTGCGGCTTCGCCAATTTCGGCAGTCTCGGCATCATGATCGGAGGACTGGCAACCCTGATGCCGGACCGTCGTGGAGAGATCGCCGGCCTCGCTCCGAAGTCTCTGATCGCCGGAACCCTGGCGACCCTGGCGACCGGGGCGGTCGTGGGGGTGGTCTGAACCGCGCCGGGCAGGACCCGCAGCCTGCACGTCGTCGGGTACACGCGCATTGACGCGCCGGATGACACCGGCTTAAGTGCCTCTCATGTGACGGGCGGGGGCCCGTCGCCAACGATGCGAGCGTCGGCCTCGCCTGCCGCGCCTCCGGAATGTCAATCCGGGAGCGGGCTATCGGGCGGTGAACCGACGACCATTGGCACACACGTGGGAGCTAATGAGATGCGTAAGACTCTGCTGGCCGCCGCCGCGGCCGCCACGTTCCTCGGCGCGTTCGGCGCCGGGACGGTGGATGCGAAGACATTCCGATGGGCGTTCCAGGGCGATGCCCAGTCGCTCGATCCGTATTCCCTGAACGAGACCTTCACTCTCGGCCTGCTGGGCAACGTGTACGAGGGGCTGATCCGTCGCGGTCCGGAGCTCGATATCCAGCCGGCGCTGGCCGAAAGCTGGGAAATCCTGGAGCCGACGAAGTGGCGCTTCCACCTGCGCAAGGGTGTGAAGTTCGCCAACGGCAACGACTTCACCGCCGATGACGTGCTGTTCTCGGCCGAGCGCGTCGCCGCCGACGGCTCCGACCTCAAGACCCGCCTCGCCGGCGTGACGGACATCGTCAAGGTCGACGACCATACCGTCGACTTCATCACCGAGACGCCCAACCCGATCCTCCACTACGAGTGGGCGACCTGGTACATCATGGACAAGGAGTGGTCGGAGGAGAACGGCGCCCTCTCGCCGACCGACGTGACCGCTGGCAAGGAGAACTACGCCACTCGTAACGCCAACGGCACCGGCCCGTTCATGATCCAGTCGCGCGAGACGGACGTGAAGACGGTCATGGTTCCGAACCCGAACTGGTGGGATCAGCCGAAGCACAACCTGAGCGAGGTCGTGTTCACTCCGATCGGTTCCGACGCGACCCGGGTCGCCGCCCTGCTCTCGGGCGAGATCGACATGATGTACCCGGTCCCGGTTCAGGACATGAAGCGCATCGAGGGCGACGCGAACACCGAGGTGCTCGCCGGTCCGGAACTGCGGACGATTTTCCTCGGCATGGACCAGATGCGGGACGAGCTTCTGTACTCCAACGTCAAGGGCAAGAACCCGTTCAAGGACGTGCGGGTGCGCGAAGCGTTCTACCGGGCGATCGACGTCGACCTGATCAAGGCCAAGGTGATGCGGGGCCTGTCGACGCCGTCGGCGATCATGATCTCGCCGTTCCTGTTCGAGCACTCGGGTGAGTTCACCCGCCTGAAGGCCGACCAGGACATGGCGCTGAAGCTGATGGAAGAGGCCGGCTACAAGGACGGCTTCGAGGTCACCATGGACTGCCCGAACAACCGCTACGTCAACGACGAGGCGATCTGTCAGGCGGTCGTCGCCATGCTGGCCCGGATCAACGTCAAGGTGAACCTGCTGGCCCAGCCGAAGGCGCAGTACTTCGCCAAGGTCCTGGCGCCGAAGCTGGACACCAGCTTCTACCTGCTCGGCTGGACCCCGGGCTCGTTCGACAGCTGGAACGTGATGTTCAACATCATCGGCACCCCGGAGGCCGACAGCGGCCGCGGCAAGTTCAACCTCGGCGGCTACTCCAACACCGAGTTCGACGCGCTGACCGACAAGGTGCTGTCGGAGACCGACGCGGCCAAGCGCGACATCATGATCCGCGACGCCTTCACCATCCTGCACAACGAGCGTGGCTACATCCCGCTGCACCAGCAGGGTCTGGCCTGGGGCAAGCGGTCCAACGTGTCGCTCGAGCAGCGTGCCGACAACCAGTTCATGCTGTACTACGTCAACATGAACTGACGTTCCGGACGGACACCGGACCCCGGCCCGCCTGATGGCGGGTCGGGGCCGTGCACTTTCTGTTATTCGGTTTTCAGGTCGCGCGCCCTATGGTCGCTTTCATCCTCAGACGCCTGATTCAGTCGCTGTTCGTCATGTTCTTCGTGGCGCTGGTGTCGTTCTCCATGTTCCGGTTCGTCGGCGATCCGGTGCACCAGATGGTCGGCATCGAGACGAGCCTGCAGGAGCGTGAGGCGCTGCGCGAGCGGCTCGGCCTCAACGACCCGGTGATCGTCCAGTTCGGGACCTATATCGCCAAGGCCGCGGTCGGCGAGTTCGGCGTCTCCTACCAGCACAAGCGTCCGGTCACCGAGATGCTTGTGGAGCGCATGCCGGCGACCCTGGAACTCGCGTTCATATCGGCGCTGTTCTCCCTCGTGGTGGGGGTCCCCATGGGGGTCTACACCGGGCTGAACCGGGACGGATTCTTCTCCAAACTGTTCCTGTCGATATCGCTGGTCGGCATCAGCCTGCCGACGTTCCTGATCGGCATCCTGCTGATCTTCTTCTTCTCCGTTCAGCTCAACTGGCTGCCCTCGTTCGGACGCGGCGGCGTGGTGGACCTCGGGTGGTGGACCACCGGCTTCCTGACGTTCGACGGCTGGAAGTCGCTGATCATGCCCTCCATCACCCTCGGCATGTTCCAGCTGACGCTCATCATGCGGCTGGTGCGCTCCGAGATGCTCGAGGTCCTGCGCACCGACTACATCAAGTTCGCGCGGGCCCGCGGACTGACCAACCGGGCGGTCCATTTCGGCCATGCGCTGAAGAACACCCTGGTGCCGGTCATTACCATCACCGGCCTGCAGCTCGGTTCGCTCATCGCCTTCGCGATCATCACCGAGACCGTGTTCCAGTGGCCGGGCATGGGCCAGATGTTCCTGCAGGCGGTGACCACCGTCGACATCCCGATCATGGCGGCCTACCTCATGCTGATCGCGTTCTTCTTCGTGGTGATCAACCTGATCGTCGACCTGCTCTACTACGTGGTCGATCCGCGCCTGCGCGTGGACACCGGAAAGGCCAACGGTCATGGCTGACAGCTCCGCCACGCCCCGGGCCGGCCTCGGCGATTCCCTGCGCCGGTTCTTCGACGGCGACATCTGGTACAGCTTCACGCGCTCGCCGATCACGATGCTGTCGGCGGCGGTGACCGCGCTCTACTTCTTCATCGCCGCCTTCGGCCATCTGGTGGCGCCGCACGACCCGTTCGACCTGGCGTCGATCTCGCTGCTCGACGCGTCGCTGCCGCCGGCCTGGATGGAGTACGGCGACTCCCGCTACCTGCTCGGGACCGACATCCAGGGGCGGGACGTCCTGTCGGCGATCATCTACGGCAGCCGGGTCTCGCTGCTGATCGGCTTCGCCAGCGTGATCCTGTCGCTGGTCCTCGGCGTCGGCCTGGGGCTGATCTCCGGCTTTGTCGGCGGGGCGCTGGATGCTTTCATCATGCGCGTCGCCGAGATCCAGCTGACGTTTCCCGCGATCCTGATCGCGCTGCTGATCAACGGCGTCCTGCGCGGCGTGATCGAGGTGCAGAATCAGGCCGACCTCGCCTACACCGTCCTGATCCTGTCGATCGGCCTATCGAACTGGGTGCAGTACGCCCGCACGGTGCGCGGCTCGACCATGGTCGAGCGCAACAAGGAGTACGTGCAGGCGGCCCATGTGATCGGCATCCACCCGACGCTCATCATGTGGCGTCACATCCTCCCGAACGTGCTCGGCCCGGTGCTGGTGATCGCCACCATCCAGCTGGCTCTGGCGATCATCGCCGAGGCGACCCTGTCCTTCCTCGGCGTCGGCCTGCCGCCGACCGAGCCGTCGCTCGGCACCCTGATCCGGGTCGGCAACGACTACCTGTTCTCCGGCGAGTGGTGGATCACCATTTTCCCCGGCGCGGCACTGGCGCTGCTGGTGCTCGCCGTCAACCTCCTGGGCGACTGGCTGCGTGACGCCCTGAACCCGAAGCTGCGCTGATGCCCCTTCTCGAAGTCGAAAACCTGGTCGTCGAGTTCCCCACCCGCAAGGGCGCGCTGACCGCGGTCAACGATATCTCGCTGCATATCGATGAGGGCGAGGTGCTTGGGGTCGTCGGTGAGTCCGGGGCCGGAAAGTCGATGACCGGTGCCGCCATCATCGGCCTGCTGGAGCCTCCGGGGCGGATCGCCTCCGGGCGGATCCTGCTCGAGGGCGAGCGGATCGACAACCTGCCCTACGAGAAGATGCGGCGGATCCGCGGCAAGAAGATCGGCGCCATCTTCCAGGACCCGCTGACGAGCCTGAACCCGCTCTACTCGGTCGGGCGCCAGCTGGTCGAGACCATCCAGACCCATACCGACCTGTCGCCGACGCAGGCGCGGGCGCGGGCGATCGAGCTGCTGACCGAGGTCGGCATTCCCGCGCCGGAGCGGCGGATCGACCAGTATCCGCATCAGTTCTCAGGCGGAATGCGCCAGCGGGTGGTGATCGCCCTCGCGCTCTGCGTCAATCCGCGTCTGATCATCGCCGACGAGCCGACCACGGCGCTCGACGTTTCGATCCAGGCGCAGATCATCGCGCTGCTGAAGCGCCTGTGCCGTGAGCACGGAACGGCGGTGATGCTGGTCACCCACGACATGGGCGTGATCGCCGAGACCGCCGACCGGGTCGCGGTGATGTATGCCGGCCGCATCGCTGAGATCGGGCCGGTGCGCGAGGTGATCAAGAACGCCAAGCACCCCTATACCCACGGCCTGATGGGCTCGATCCCGGCGATCGGCCACGAGTCCGAGCGTCTGGAGCAGATCCCCGGAGCGATGCCGCGCCTGACCGACATTCCGGTCGGCTGCGCCTTCAATCCGCGCTGCCCGCATACCTTCGCGAAGTGCACGACCGTGCGGCCCGACCTGCTGCCGGTGGAGGACAGCTGGACCTCGTGCTGGCTCTACGACGGCGAGGAAGGGCGGTCGATCGAGGCGTCGAAGACGCTGGTGGCCGAGACCAAGGCCGATGCGCTGCTGGAGAGGACCGATGGCTGACGCGGCGACCAAGACCGGGACCCGAACGGCACGGCCGGTGATGCAGGATGCCGGCGGGCACGCGATCCCGATGCTCAAGGTGCAGGGCCTGAAGCGCTATTTCGACGTGTCGGCCCCGTGGCTCAACCGGGTGATCGAGGGCCAGCCGAAGCAGACCCTGCGAGCGGTCGACGGCATCGATTTCGAGATCGGTCAGGGCGAGACCTTCGGCCTGGTCGGCGAGTCCGGCTGCGGCAAATCGACGGTGGCCCGGCTGATCGTCGGCCTGTACCCGCCGAGCGACGGGTCGATCGAACTGGAGGGCCGCGATATCGCCGGCCTGACGCGCCAGCAGATGGCGCCGATGCGCCGCCGTCTTCAGATGATCTTCCAGGATCCGTACGCCAGCCTGAATCCCCGCTGGCGCGTCCGCGACATCATCGCCGAGCCGATCCGCGCCTTCGGTCTCGCCCAGGGACAGGCGGCGATCGACGCCCGGGTCGGCGAACTGCTGGAGACGGTGAAGCTCACCGCACGGGATGGCGAGAAGTTTCCGCACGAGTTCTCGGGCGGTCAGCGCCAGCGTATCTCGATCGCCCGCGCGCTCGCCTCCGAGCCGGAGTTTCTGGTCTGCGACGAGCCGACCTCGGCCCTCGACGTCTCGGTGCAGGCGCAGATCCTCAACCTGATGAAGGACCTGCAGCGCGAGTTCGGGCTGACCTACCTGTTCATCAGTCACAACCTGGCCGTCGTCTATCACATCAGCGACCGGGTCGGCGTGATGTATCTCGGGCGTCTCGCGGAGGTGGCACCGGCCAAGACCCTGTTCGCGACGCCGCGGCATCCCTACACCCGGCTGTTGCTGGACACGATCCCGGATCTCGACATGACCGGGCGCGAGCGCATGCCGGTGGCGGGCGAGGTGCCGAACCCGATCACCCCGCCGCCGGGCTGCACGTTCCACCCGCGCTGTCCGTTCGCCAACGACCGCTGCCGCGCCGAGATCCCGATGCCCCGCCCGCTCGGCGACGGCGCCATCGTCGCCTGTCATGGCGTCGAGGAGGGCCGCATCCCCGATGGGCCGCCCCTGGAGCCGCCGGCGCGGCCGCAGGGACTGGCCTAGCGATCGGCGGAGCGTTCGGCGCGGTCTTGCCCCTAGCCGCGATCCGCCCGCATCTCTAGATTACAGGTCAACCATGCCGCATGCCGGCATGCGACTGAGCGAACGAAAACGCCGAACAGGGGATCAACCGATGAAATCGACCGTCTATGCGCTCGGTCTCGGGGTCGCGATCGCGACCGCCGCGGCCGGGACTCTCGGGGCCGGAATGGCCGAGGCGAAGACCCTGCGCTGGGCCAGCCAGGGCGACGCGCTGACCCTCGATCCGCATGCCCAGAACGAGGGGCCGACCACCACGATGAACGCGCAGATCTATGACGCGCTCATCCTGCGCGACAAGGAACTGAAGAAGATCCCGGGCCTGGCCACGTCGTGGTCGCCGGTGGAACCGACCGTGTGGGAGTTCAAGCTCCGCGAAGGTGTCACCTTCCACGAGGGGCAGCCGTTCACCGCCGACGACGTCGTGTTCTCGTTCAACCGGGCGCTGAGCGAGACTTCCGACTTCAAGAACTACATCAACTCCGTCCAGGAGGTCCGCAAGGTCGACGACTACACCGTACAGATCGTCACCAACGGCCCGAACCCGATCCTGCCCGACCAGATCACCTCGATCCGCATCCTGGATCAGGAATGGTCGGTGGAGCATGGCGTCGAGAAGCCGCAGGACTACGCCGGCGAGGAAGAGACCTACGCGGTCCGCAATACCAACGGCACCGGGCCGTTCATCCTGGAGAAGCGCGATCCCGGCATCGAGACCGTGCTCAAGGTCAATGACGGCTGGTGGGGCTGGGGCGTCTCCGACCCGAAGACCAACGTCACCGAGGTGGTCTACAAGCCGATCGCCAATCCGGCGACCCGCGTCGCCGCCCTGCTGTCCGGCGAGGTCGACTACGTCCTCGACCCGCCGCTTCAGGATCTCGCCCGCATCGGCGCCACGCCGTCGCTGAAGGTTGTCCAGATCAACCAGATCCGCACGATCTTCTACGGCCTCGATGTCGGCCGGGACGAACTGCGCAACTCCAGCGTCAAGGGCAAGAACCCGTTCGCCGACCCGAAGGTTCGCGAGGCGATGTACCGCGCGATCGACGTCGAGACGATCCGGAAGAAGACCATGCGCGGCCTGTCCTTCCCGGCCGGCATCATCACCTCGCCGGGCGTGCACGGCTTCACCGCCGAGTTGGACGAGCGGCTGCCCTACGATCCGGACGCGGCCAAGGCGCTGCTGGCCGAGGCCGGCTATGCGGACGGCTTCGAGGTGCAGCTCGAGTGCCCGAACAACCGCTACAACAACGACGAGGCGATCTGCCAGGCGACCGTCGGCATGCTGGCGAAGATCGGCATCAAGGTGAACCTGAACGCGCGCCCGAAGAGCATCCACTTCAAGGCGCTGCAGAACAAGGAGAGCGACTTCTTCATGCTGGGCTGGGGCGTGCCGACGCTGGACAGCCACTACGTCTTCTCCTACCTGGCGGCGACCGAAGGCAGCTGGAACTTCACCGGCTTCTCCGACGCCCGCCTGGACGAGCTGACGACCGCCATGGAGGTCGAGACCGACGCCGCCAAGCGCGACGCGATGATCGCCGAGGCGTGGGATATCCTGAAGGCGTCCAACGCCTATCTGCCGCTTCACCACCAGGTCATCGCCTGGGGCATGTCCGACAAGCTCGAACTGCCGATCGTGCCGAACGACAGCCCGTCGTTCCGCATGGCACAGATGCAGTAAGCATGGCTGGAGCGAGACGCTCGGCCTGATACAACGGGGGCGGTCCGGTCGTGCGGCCGGGCCGCCCCGATATCGAGGGATTGCCCAGTTTGGAAGCGACGTCGTGATCTCTTTCCTGATCCGTCGGATTGTGCAGGCGGTCCTGGTGATGCTCGCCGTCGCCTTCCTGTCCTTCTCCATGTTCAACTACGCCGGCGATCCGGTGAACAACATGGTCGGCCAGGAGGCGAGCCGGGAGGACCGGGCCGAGCTGCGCGAGCGCCTTGGGCTGAACGATCCGTTTCCCGTGCAGTTCGCCCGCTTCGTGGCCAACGCCACGCGCGGGGAGTTCGGCATCTCCTATCAGATGCAGCGTCCGGTCGAGGACCTGATCGCCGAGCGCATGCCGGCGACGCTGGAACTGGTGCTGGTGTCGGCGATCCTGGCGCTGGCGACCGGTATTCCGCTCGGCGTGTACTGCGGCATCGCCCGCAATTCCTGGCTCTCCCGCTTCTTCCTGACCGTCAGCCTGGTCGGCGTGTCGCTGCCGACCTTCGTGATCGGCATCTTTCTGATCTACGTCTTCGCCGTGACGCTCGGCATGCTGCCCTCGTTCGGACGCGGCGGCGTGGTCGATCTCGGCTGGTGGAAGACCAGCTTCCTGACCGTCGACGGCTGGCGTTCGCTGATCATGCCGTCGATCACCCTGAGCCTGTTCCAGACCACGCTCATCATGCGTCTGGTGCGGGCGGAGATGCTCGAGGTCATGCGGACCGACTACATCAAATTCGCCCGCGCCCGCGGTCTGTCGAACCGGGCCATCAACTTCGGCCACGCGCTGAAGAACACGCTGGTGCCGGTAATCACCATCGCCGGCCTCAACATCGGCGCGCTGATCGCCTTCTCGATCATCACCGAGACGGTGTTCCAGTGGCCGGGCATGGGGCTGCTGTTCATCCAGGCCGTGTCCTTCGCCGACGTGCCGATCATGTCGGCCTATCTGGTGATGGTGGCCCTGGTCTTCGTGACCATCAATCTGGTCGTCGACCTGCTGTATTATGCCGTCGATCCCCGCCTCAAGGTCGATCACGGCGCCGCCGCCGGGAGGATCTCGTGAGCGTCGGCGCCAGCGCCCGGGCGGCGATCGGGCGTTTCCTCGACAGCGACCTGTGGTTCAGCTTCACCCGCTCGCCGGTCGTAGTCGTGGCGGCGATCGTCACGGTGGTCTACTTCCTCGCCGCGATCTTCGCCCCGTTCGTCGCACCGCAGAATCCGTTCGATCCGGCCAGCCTGTCGCTCGGCGACAGCTTCACCGCCCCGGCCTGGACCGAGGACGGGCTGCCGCAGTACCTGCTCGGCACTGACGATCAGGGCCGCGACATTCTCTCCACCCTGATCTACGGGGCGCGGATCTCGCTGCTTGTGGGCTTCGCCGCGGTGATCCTCTCCGCCTTCATCGGCATCAGTCTCGGCGTCACCGCCGGCTATGTCGGCGGCTCGTTCGAGAGCGTGGTGATGCGTGTCGCCGATGTGCAGCTGACCGTGCCGGGCATCCTCGTGGCGCTCATGATCGACGGCGTGGCGCGCACCGCCATGCCGCGCGACCTGCACGACCAGATCGCGATCTACGTCGTCATCTTCGCCATCGGCGTCTCCGACTGGCCGCAATACGCCCGCGTGACCCGTGGCGCGACCCTGGTGGAGAAGGGCAAGGAATACGTCCAGGCGGCGAAAGTGATCGGCATTCACCCGTTGCTGATCATGATCCGCCATATCCTGCCGAACGTGATGGGGCCGGTGCTGGTGCTCGCCACCATCGGCCTGGCCCTGGCGATCATCGCCGAGGCGACCCTGTCCTTCCTCGGCGTCGGCGTGCCGCCGACGACGCCCAGCCTCGGCACCCTGATCCGCATCGGAAACAACTTCCTGTTCTCCGGCGAGTGGTGGATCACCCTCTTCCCCTGCCTGGCCCTCGTCGGCCTGGTGCTGAGCGTGAACCTGCTCGGCGACTGGCTACGGGACGCGCTCAATCCGCGTCTGAGGTAGCCGCGCCATGATCACCGTCTTCGGCTCGCTGAACGCCGACCTGTTCTTCACCGTCGAGCGTCTGCCGGAGCGGGGGGAGACGGTGCTGGCGCCGAGCGTGGTGCATCAGCCCGGCGGCAAGGGCGCGAACCAGGCGGCGGCGGCGGCACGGGCCGGGGCGGCGACCCGCTTCGTCGGCTGCATCGGCGAGGACGGACTCGGCGAGCGGGTGCTCGGCGCCCTGCGCGCGGCAGGCTGCGACGTCGCCTGCGTGCGGCAGGTACCCGGCGCCACGGGCATGGCGGCGGTCATGGTCGAGCAGTCCGGTGAGAATCAGATCGTCGTCGGCAGCGGTGCCAACCTGGCCGTGGCCGCCGACCAGCTCGATGCCGTTGCGTTCGGCGCCGGCGACACGCTGGTCTGCCAGATGGAGGTTTCGGTCGAGGCGACGGCGGCCGCCCTGGAGCGGGCGCGGACGCGGGGCGCGCGCACCGTGCTTAATCTCGCTCCGGCCCGTGCGCTGGCGGCCGAGACTCTGGCCACGGTGGACGTGCTGATCCTGAACGAAGGAGAGGCGGCGGTCCTGGCCGGCGACCAGGCGGCGCCGGTGGACGCCGCCCGGCGTCTGGCCGCGGCCCACGACCTCGCCTGTATCGTGACGCTGGGCGGCGATGGGGCGATCGCGGTCGCCCCCGGCGGCGAGGGTTGGCAGGTCGGAAGCCTGGCGATCGAGGCTGTCGACACCGTGGGAGCGGGCGATGCCTTCGTCGGCGGTCTGGCGGCGGCGCTGGATCGGGGTGCGACGCTGGAGGAGGCGCTCCATCGCGCCTCGGTCGGCGCGGGACTGGCCTGCACGCGGCCGGGAGCGATGGCGGCCCTGCCGGACGCGGCGGCGATCGACGGGCGGCTCTCAGCCCTGGCCCGCCCGGTGCATCTCGGTAACGGATAGCGGGAACCCCTCGCCCCAGAACGCTTTCTGAAGCCACGCGGCGTTGACGCGGAAGGCGGTCACGGGCGTTCCGGTCGGCGTCCCCTCGAACAGCGCCTTCATGTCGGCCGGGGTTTGCAGGATCGGCGAGATCGGGAACCCGGCGCCGAACTGACCCGGCACCAGCCGGTGGGTCTGCTCCCCACCGTCGGCCCGCCGCAGGGTGATCGTGATCCGCGGCGGCTTGTAGACCAGCCCGACAAGGCGACCGAGAGCGGTCGGCCGGATCGCGCCCTGAACCTGCAGGATGGTCCCGGCCCCCGGCTCCGGCAACGCGACCCAGGTGTTGTAGGCGACCTGTTCGGCGGCGAGCACCTGGCGCGACTCCAGCACTGCGGGCGCGTCGCGGCGTTCCAGAACCAGGCCGAGCGGCACAAGATCGACCGTGTCGTACAGCGACAGGAGCTCCGGCCAGAGATGACCGCCGTCGGCGAGGGGCGGACGGTTGTCGATGCTGCCGGCATGCAGCAGGTGGACTTCGGCGCCGTCGGTCCGCATGTGGGTGACATCGCGGGCGGCCAGGGCCGGGGAGTAGGCCTGGTAGGACTGGATCACCGGCCTTGGATGATACGGCAGGCCGCCGAGGATCGGCGCGCCGATGAGATAGGACTGGACGTCGACGCTTTCGGCCTCGGCGATCCTGGGATGCGGCCCGCCCAACATCTCGCGGGCGCGCTGGGCCTGCGCGTTGTAATGGGCCGTCCGACCCTGCTCCGACAGCAGGTCGTCGACGATGTTGACGACGAGGCCGGGAGCCCTGCGCACGGAGCTGGCGATCTGGGTTCCGACGCCGGTCACTCCCGGCATGAGGCGCTGGTGCGCCTCGAACAGCCAGCCGAAGGCGAACACCAGCGCGAGCGCCTGGGTGGCGACGCGCAGGCGTTGTTCCGGAGCCGGCGGGACCGCGCGGACGACAACCAGAACGAGGGCAACCGTGGCCATCTCGAACGGGAAGACGCCGTGGCCGTCATGGCGCACGAACCCGGCCTTGGCGACGAACATGAACAGCCCGAGCCACCCCAGGATCACCACCAGCCGGACGAGCCAGGACGTCTCCCGGCGGAACTCCAGCCAGAGGCCGACCAGCAGAACGGCGACGAGGGCGGCGTAGACCTGCAGGTCGCTCCAGTGGCTGGGCAGCGACATGGCGGCGCCGTAGCCGCTGCCAACCTGGAAGGAGACCCGCACCCAGTCGACGAAACCGGCAACCGGCTGCCCGGCCAGCGTCCACAGGGCGGCGACCAGGAGGGCGTAGAGCGGCAGGGCTATGGCGGCGTCGCGGTCGCGCCGGGCGGCGGCGGCGACGGTCCACGCGATCAGCGCCGTCACGCCCATGACCAGGAACGAGAACTTGGCCAGGGTGGCGAGCGCAATCGCCGCGACAAGCAGGACCAGCAGGGGCCGCGGCGTGGCCCTGTCGTCGAGGGCGAGACCGATCAGCAGGAAACTGGCCAGCATCCAGATCGCGTCCTGGCCCGGCACGGTCGCGGCGGCGGCGAGCACCGCCAGCGCGCTGGCGAGCGCCTGGAGCCCGAGGTCGCCGCCGGCGCGCACCCGCACGGTCCAGACCACGGCGACCGCCAGGACCAGCGCATGCGGGAGGCGGATCAGGTACCAGAGCCCGGCCAGATCCGGGTGGTAGGTCTGGGCATAGAAGGCGCCGTAGGGGCCGTGCGGAAAGACGATGTCGCGGCCGAACCGGAGGTCGTTCAGCCAGGCGAACTGCATCGCCGCCTGCCAACCGCCGTCGAGGGAGTCGGGCGACGTGGCGTGGAACGAGCCGAACTTCTGGATCAGGGCGAAGCAGAAGGCGACTGCGACGGTCCAGAGAACGGCGTCCAGAACCCGGGCGGCACCGGGCGCGGCGGAAAGTGTGTCTTTTGTCATAGTGACGCTCCGCAGGCCGGTGCAGGTTGCGAGCGGCGATTCGTTCGCCGGCTCAAGCTGTATAAACGTTAGCCGGTGCGGTCGACCAGGGTCTGGACGTTTCCCCTTCCCGCTGCCGGAGCCTGTTCACGGCGGTTCGGATCGGGTAAGCGGACCTCCAACGACGCGATGATCAGGAGAGTGCTGGATGGCCACCTTGTATTCCGGCGGACGCGTGGTCGACGGGGCGGGCGGAGTGCTGGACGGGCACGGCGTACTGGTCGAGGGGGCGGCGATCCTGCGCGTCGCTCCGCTCGGCGAGTTCGCCGGCTTCGAGGGCGACCGCGTCGACACCACCGGCGCCACGCTGCTGCCGGGGCTGATCGATTGCCATGTCCACCTCTGCTACGGCGCCGAAGGAAACCCGTGGGCGGCGATGGTCGCGCTCAGGGAAAGCCAGATCACCATGAAGGCCCTGGACAACGCACAGACAACGCTGCGCGGCGGGGTGACGGCGATCCGCGACTGCGGCGGCAAGGACTATCTGGAGTTCGCCGTGCGCGACGCCTGCAACGAGGGTCGCCAGCTCGGCCCGACGATCCGCGCCTCCGGGCGGGTGATCTGCATGACGGGGGGGCACGGCAACCGCAACGGCCGCATCGCCGACGGCCCCCAGGAGGTGGTGAAGGCGGTGCGCGAGCAGATCCACGCCGGCTCCGACCTGATCAAGCTCATGGCCACAGGCGGCGTCATGACCCCGGGCGTGAACCCGGAGGACGCGCACTACACCTTCGAGGAGATTTCGGCCGGCATCGCCGAAGGCCACCGGTTCCACCGCACCTGCGCCAGCCACGCCCAGGGATCGGAAGGGATTCTGAATGCGGTGCGCGGCGGCATCGACTCGATCGAGCACGGCATCTTCATGACCGAGGAGTGCGTCGAGGAGATGACGGCGCGCGGGACGTATCTCGTGCCGACCCTGGCGGCGGTCAAGAACATCATCGCCCACAAGGATCAGGGCGTTCCGGCCTATGCCGTGGAGAAGTGCGAACGCGTGACCGTCGAGCACGTGAAGTCGATCCGCATGTTCTACGAGGCCGGCGGCAAGATCGCCATGGGGACCGATGCCGGCACCCCCTACAACCGGCACGGCGAGAACGCGCTCGAGCTCGAGTACATGGTCGAGTACGCCGGGATCTCCCCCGCCGACGCCATCGTCATGTCGACCCGCAACGGCGCCGATCTCATGCGTCTGGCCGACCGCGGCACGATCGCCGACGGCAAGGCCGCCGACCTGCTGATCGTCGACGGCGACCCGACCGCGGACATCACCAGGGTCTCGCGTCGCCAGAACCATCGGATGGTGGTGAAGAATGGCATTCCGGTCTCCGGCGTTTCAGCTCCGCGACGGGTTCTGGGACCGACGATGACGCCGTGAGAACACGGGCTCCGCTGTTCCCGATGGGAAATTCGTCGGTGCCGCTGACCGTTGATGACACCGGTCCGGGGCGGTTCTAATCTTTTCCGTCTTCAACCGGAGTCCGCCCCATGCCCGTCAACAACCGTATCGCCGATTTCCACGCCGAGATGACCGAGTGGCGCCGCTACCTGCACCAGCATCCGGAACTGTGCTTCGAGGAGGTGGAGACCTCGAACTTCGTCGCCAGCAAGCTCGAGGAGTTCGGTATCGAGGTGCATCGCGGGCTGGCGAGGACCGGCGTCGTCGGCAAGCTGGTGGGCCGGACCGATAACGGCCGGGCGATCGGTCTGCGCGCCGACATGGACGCGCTGCCGGTGACCGAGATCAACGACGTGCCCTACAAGTCGAAGACCGAGGGCAAGATGCACGCCTGCGGCCATGACGGCCACACCACGATGCTGCTGGGCGCGGCCAAGTACCTGTCCGAGAACCGCAATTTCGACGGTACCGTCTATTTCATCTTTCAGCCGGCGGAAGAGGGCGGCGGCGGCGGCGACGTGATGATCAAGGAAGGCCTGTTCGAGCGGTTTCCGGTCGAGAGCGTGTGGGGCATGCACAACTGGCCGGGGATGGAGGTCGGCGAGATCGCCGTGATGGCCGGGCCGATGATGGCCGGTACGGCGACCTTCGACGCGGTCATCCACGGCAAGGGCGGACACGCGGCCATGCCGAACGAGACCGTCGATCCGGTCGTGGTCGCCAGCGAGGTCGTCGGCGCTCTCCAGTCGATCGCCGCGCGCAACGTGCATCCTGTCGACAGCCTCGTCGTCTCCGTAACGCAGATCCACGGCGGCGACGCCTACAACGTGATCCCGCCGCATGTGGTGCTGCGCGGCACGGTCCGGGCCTATTCCGACGCGGTCATGGCGAAGGCCGAGGAGCGGATGCGCGCCCTCGTCGAGGGCATCCCGGCGGCCTATGGCGGACGCGGCGAGCTCGATTTCCGCTACGGCTACCCGGCGACCGTGAACAGCGAGGCCGAGACCGGGGTCGCGGCCGGGGTTGCCGCCCGGCTGGTCGGCGACGAGAACGTGAAGACGGACCTGCTGCCGAGCATGGGCGGCGAGGATTTCGCCTACATGCTGAAGGAAAAGCCGGGGTCCTACATCTGGATCGGCAACGGTCAGGCGGGCGCCGGCCAGGGTCTGCACAACCCGGGCTACGACTTCAACGACGAGACCCTGACCTGGGGGGCCAGCTACTGGTCGCAGCTCGTCGAGAACGTGCTCGGCGACAAGGCGGCGTAGCTGGAGGGCGATTGAAGGTCGAGCAAATTCACACGATCAGATGTTTCCATCTGATCGTGATTTGCTCTACGGCCTACTGCCGGCAGGTGGCGGAGTAGGTGAAGCCGTCGCCGTTCGGGCGGGCGAAGATCTCGATCGCCTCGTTGACCGTGGTGTAGCAGCTGAACAACGGCATGGTGACGAAGTTGGTCACCACCAGTGCCACCGTGTAGTTGCCGAAGGTGGTCCCGCTCACGCACAGCCGCGTCGTCTTGTTGCGGGCCAGACGGAAGGTCGCCCGCTTGTGGTCCTTCAGCTCGATCCGGCCGGTGACGGTGAACGGCGCGCGGTTGCGCACCACCGCGCACAGGTCGCCGGAGTACTCCGGGCCCTTGGGCGCGACGCCGGCGCGGAAGTTGCGCGGCGCCGCGGTCGGCTCCTCCTCGCAGGCGGCGAGACCGAGGGAGAGGGCGAACAGGATCAGCAGGGCAAGGGCGCGAAGCATATCCGCAGAGTGGGGAGAGGGTCGGCGTTCGTCAACGGACTGGGTGGCCGCTTGGCGCGCTACCGTCGCGCGGTTCTGGGATCGAAGCGGTCGCGCAGGGCGTCGCCGAGCAGGTTGACGCTGACCACCGTGACGAAGATCAGCGCGCCGGGCCAGACCGCGAGGCGCGGCGCCTCCCAGATCAGTTCCTGGGCGCCGGTCAGCATGTTGCCCCAACTCGGCGTCGGCGGGCGGACGCCGAGGCCGAGGAAGGACAGCACGCTCTCGAACAGGACCACGTTGCCGACCGCCAGGGTGGCGGCGACCAGGATCGGCCCCATGGCGTTGGGCAGCACGTGGCGCAGGGCGATGCGCCAGGGCGAGAAGCCCAGCGCCCTTGCCGCCTCGACGAACTCCCGCCGACGCAGGCTGAGCGTCGAGGCCCGGACCAGGCGCGCTGTCACCGGCCACCCGACCAGCGACACCAGGACCACCAGGCGGACCATGGCGGCGCTCTGCGACTGGGCGACGTCCGGCGCCAGGCCGAGTTTGGACAGATCGACCGCCGCCAGCACGATCAGCAGCGGCAGCAGCGGCAGGGCGATCACCCCGTCGGCGATCCGCATCAGGATGGCGTCGAGCCTCCCGCCGACATATCCGGAGGCGAGGCCGATCAGCGTGCCCACGGCCGAGGCCGCCAGGGCGGCGGAGAGGCCGACGGCGAGCGAGACCCGTCCCCCCTCCAGCAGCCGCAGCAGCAGGTCGCGTCCCAATTCGTCGGTGCCGAGCGGGTGATCCGGCGACGGCGGGGCGAGGCGGTTGAAGAGATCCACGGCGTCGGCGTCCAGGCCCATGGCCGCCTCGATCAGCGGGGCGCCTGCCGCCGCCAGGGCGAGTGCCGCGAGCACCAGACCGGCCACCAGGGCGATCGGATCGCGAAGCGCCGCCCTCACGACCCCGGCTCCGCCCTGTAGACGATGCGTGGGTCGAGCCGGGCATAGGCGAGATCGGCCGCCAGGTTGCCAACGAGGGTCGCCGTCGCCGCCGTCAGCAGGCCGACCAGGGCGAGGTTGTAGTCGTTGCCCATCACTGCGTCGTAGATCGTCTTGCCCATGCCGAGTTGGGAGAACATCGTCTCGGTGATGAGGGCGCCGGAGACCAGGGAGCCGAGGTCTACGCCGATCAGCGTGACGACCGGCAGCAGCGCGTTGCGCAGCGCGTGGCGCGTCATGACCCGCCGCTCGGGCACGCCCTTGGCGCGGGCCGTGCGGATGAAGTCCTCGCCGAGCACCTCGATCAGGGCCGAGCGGAGGTGGCGGGTATAGGCGGCGATGGTCGCCGCGGAGAGGGTCAGAACCGGCAGCACGAGGTGACGTGCGCGGTCGAGCAGATCGCCGTCGCCGGTGGACGACCGCATCCCGCCCGCCGGCAGCCAGCCGAGCGTGACCGCGAACAGGATGATGAGAAGCAGCGCCAGCCAGAACGGCGGCACCGACACGCCGGCGAAGCAGGCCAGGTTGATCGCCCGGTCGGCCAGACTGCCGGGATGGCGCGCCGCCAGGATCGCGGCGGGCAGGGCGATGGCGAGCGCGAGCAGCAGCGACAGGCCGATCAGCAGGACGGTGGTCGGCAGCCGGTCCGCCACGATGTCCAGCACCGGCTGGGCGTAGAGCCTGGAATACCCGAAATCCCCCTGCAGCGCCGAGGAAAGCCAGGTCAGGTAGCGCTCCCAGATCGGGCGGTCGAGGCCGTACAGCGCCTTCAGGCGGGCGATGTCGGCGGGCGTGATGTCCGGGTCCGCGCCGGTCATCAGATCGACCGGGTCGCCGGGCATCAGGCCGAGCAGCCCGTAGGTCGCCGCCGACAGCAGGACCAGAACGGCGAGGGTCTGAAGCAGCCGTCCGGTCAGGTACCGGGTCATCGCGCCGCTTCGGTTCCCGCGTCGCCGAGCAGGGCGGCGAAGGCGGCGGCGCTCTCGGGTCCCGGCCGGTTGAACGCCATGGCCTGCTGGCGGTCGCGCAGGTCGAGGCGGTGCGCGTACTCTTCGGGCATCAGCCGGTTGGCGCCCGGCACGCCGAGCGTCTTGGCGGCGTGGGCCGGCCAGTCGGCGTTCCAGATCAGCTCGCGGGCGATGGCGACGATGTCCGCCCGCTCTCGGACCAGGATGTCCTCGGCGTGGCGCGGGTCGGTGATCATGCCGACGGCGACGACGGGCAGGCCGGTGGCGGCGCGGACCCGCTCGGCGAACGGAACGTGGTAGCCCGGCGTGCGCGGCAGGGCGGGCATGGCGGTGTCGCCCGAGATACCGCCGGAGGAGATGTCGAGCACGTCCACATCGCGCTCCTTCAGCGCCACGGACAGGGCCAGGCTGTCCTCGAGGCCCCAGGCCCCGCCCTTGCCGTCGACAACCGAGAACCGCACAAAGACCGGCTTGTCGGCGGGCCAGTCCCGGCGCACCCGCTCCGTCACCTCGAGCAGCAGGCGCATCCGGCCCTGCCGGTCGCCGCCATAGCCGTCGGTCCGCTTGTTGGTGATCGGCGAGAGGAACTGGTGCAGCAGATAGCCGTGGGCGCCGTGCACTTCGATGATGTCATAGCCGGCATCGACCGCGCGTCGTGTCGCCTCGCCGAAGGCGTCGAGCAGGTCGCGGATATCGTCCGTGTCCATTTCCTTCGGTGCCATGAAACCGGGGACGTAGGGGATCGGGCTCGGCGCGATGCCCTGCCAGGGGGGGCGTCCCTCGGCGGCATCGGCCTCGGTCAGCGGCGCCCAGTCCTTCACCGCGCCGTTGCAGGCGGCCTTGGCGCCGCAGTGTCCGATCTGGACGGCCGGTACGGTGCCCTGGGCGCGCATGAAGTCGGTGAGGCGGCGGTAGTGCGGGATCTGGGAATCGTCCCACAGGCCGGCGCACTCGTAGGTCTTGCGGCCGCGCGCTTCGACGGCGGTCTCCTCGCCGAACAGAATGCCGGGGCCGCCGACAGCCAGACGGCCCAGATGCATCATGTGCCAGTCGGTCGGGCTGCCATCGACCGAGTGGTACTGGCACATGGGCGCGACCATGACACGGTTCCGCGCCGTCACCCCGCGCAGGGAGATCGGCGTGAACAGCTTGGGCGGGTCGATGGCCGGGCTCTCGGTGGAGCGGCCGGTCGGGGAGCGTTCGTTCATGCGGGATCCTCGGGTTGCCCGGTAACGCTAGCCCCAGGCCGTCCGATCCGGCAACCGCCCTCGCGCCCGTCGGCAGCGCTCCGAGCAGTAGCGTACCCGTTCCCAGTCCCGCGCCCACTTCCGGCGCCAGGAGAACGGCCGGCCGCAGACGGCGCAGATCTTCGTCGGTTGGGTCGGCTTGGCATGGGCCATGGCGCAGGCGATCCGCAAGGGGCGCTGCGACCGATATGGCGCAGCGCCCCACAGCGTCTATGGCGTAGCGCGCCACTGCGTCCATTCATCTCGACCCATCCTGGCGCGAGCGCTCGCGCCGATGGCGGGGGGGCGGATCTAGCCGGCGACCGCCAGGCAGCGCCGGTAGGCGCCGACCGTCTCGGTCAGTCCGAGCCAGAGCGCCTCGCCGATCAAGTGGTGGCCGATCGAGACCTCATCGATCCACGGCACCGCGCGGGCCAGGGTCGGCAGGTTGTCGAGCGTCAGGTCGTGGCCGGCGTTGATCCCGAGACCGCGGTCGCGTGCGGCGGTGGCGGTATCGACCACGGCTTTCAGCGCGGCCTCGCCCTGCGGCGTGCCAAAGGTCTCGAAATAGGGACCGGTGTAGATCTCGATCCGGTCGGCGCCGGTCGCCGCCATGGCCTCGGCGACGGCGGGATCGGCATCGGCGAACAGCGATACCCGGCAGCCGAGTTCCCGAAGCCCGGCGATGATGGGCGCGAGGAACTCCTGCTGCGCGGGCAGGTCCCAGCCGTGGTCGGACGTCGCCTGATCCGGCGCGTCGGGGACCAGGGTCACCTGATCCGGACGGACCCGCCGGATCAGGTCGAGGAACCGGTCGTCGGGATAGCCCTCGATATTGTACTCGCGCCCGGCATAGGCCGGTTCCTTCACCACCTCGGCCAGGTCGAGCACGTCCTGCTCGCGGATATGGCGGGCGTCGGGACGGGGGTGGACGGTGATGCCCGCCGCCCCGGCGTCGAGCACCGTGCGGGCGGCGCGGACGACGTTGGGGTCGTCGTGCGGGCGGGTGTTCCGCAGGGTCGCGACCTTGTTGAGGTTGACGCTGAGCGCGATCATCGGGGACTCCAGGCTTTTGGCTCGGTCATTCTAGCAAATTGAGCGGGTGGGGATGGGCCATCGATTGCCGCTGCCGCTTGGTCCAAGGCGGCTCAGCGATGTTCGGGGACGGGGCGCAACGCGTTTCCGGCGGCGCCGAGGATGGCGACGCCCACCGCCGGAAGCAGGGCGAGATAGGTCCAGCGCGCCGCCGCCTCGATCACCGGGAGTTCGGGCGTGCCGGCCAACCCGACGCGGTCGCCGACGACTCCGACCGCCGCAGCGCCGAAGGCCATGCCGAGGGACTGCATCGTCGGCATGGCCGACCCGACACGGTCGCGATCCGCCTCGCCGGCGGCGTCGAACACCCGTTTTGCCACATGGCCCCACGCCGTGCCGATGCCGAAGCCCAGCAGTCCGATCGAGGCGATGGCCAGCCAGAGCGGACCCTGCGGCAGGAACACCACGGTGCCGATGCAGCCGGCGGCGGTCATGACCGGCCCGGCGACGATGGCGATCCGCGCCCGGTCGGCCGAAAGGCCGGAGAACAGGATCGCGGCGGTGGTCCAGCACACCGACTGGGCGGTGACAGTGTACCCGGCGACCAGAGGCGGCACGTCGTGCAGGAGCTGCAGGAAATAGGGACCGTAGACGCCCGTGGCCACGGTGCCGAGCGAGATGAAGAAGAAGAAGGCCACGCCGGAACCGAGCGGCGTGCTCGGCCGGAACATGTCGCGCGGGAAGATCGGCATCGTCGACCTGCGCTCCCAATACACGGCGGCGGCGAGCACCAGGAGCGCACCCACGGCGAGGCCGATCTCCTGTTGCAGGTGGGCGCCCTTTCCGGTGGCCCCGACCAGCAGGGCGGCAAGGCCGATCAGCGCCAGCCGCAGGACCGGGGTGAGGCCCGTGCTTTCCGCGTGCTCGGGATCGCTGACGGTGTGAAGCACCAGCGCCAGAAACACGGCGCAGACCGGCACCATCGCGAAGAAACCCCAGCGCCAGTCCTGCAGTTCGGCGAAGATGCCGCCGATCAGCGGCCCGGACAGGGCGGCGATGCCCCAGGCGGCGGAGACGGCGGCAAACAGCCGGGCCCAGCTCTTCGGTGGGAACAGGTCGCGGATCAGGCCGTGGGAGTTCGCGACCAGAAGGCCGGATCCCAGGCCCTGCAGCGCGCGGGCGGCCAGCAACCACTCCATCGTCGGCGCCAGGCCGATCCCCGCCGACCCGGCGGCGAAGCCGAGGATCGACAGGGTCAGCGCCCGGCGAGGACCGATCTGCGCCCGCACGAGGCCACCGGCCGCGGTGGAGACGATCGAGCAGACGACGTAGAGGGTCGTCGCCCAGGGCAGCAGTTCCAGCCCGCCGATATCGCGCACGACGCTCGGTGCCAGGGAGGAGAAGACGAAGAAGTTGACGGCGTTCAGCAGGATGCCGAGGCTGATCATCACCGTGGCGACACGGTATCGCGCGCCCAGCAACTCGCTCCATTGCAGCAAGCGGTCTTCGGCAGGATCAGTCATCGGCTCGGCGTTCCCTTTTATGGCAAGTTTTTTCTTGTTATAATATCGAATCGACGGATCGCGATACCCCTCATCGCCGTCCGGACGCGGGCGGGTTCGGATGCCGGACCGTCGCACGCCCCCTGGTCCGCTGGAAGTCCCGGCACAGATTGGCTATTAACAAGGCTATTCTTGGCAAAACGGGAATCCCAGATGTCCGAGACCACCGCCGACCGTATCCTGTTCCGTCTGAAGACGCGCGGTCCGGAAAGTATCGCGGCGTTGAGCGAGACCTTCGGCGTGACCACGGAGGCGGTCCGCCAGCTTCTGGTCAAGCTGGAAACGGAGGGTCTGGTGGCCTTCGAGGACCAGCGGGCCGGTCGCGGGCGGCCGAAGCGGCTCTGGCGACTGACCGAGACGGGGCATGCCCGGTTTCCGGATCGTCACGCGGAGCTGACCGTCGGTCTGCTCGACGCGGTGCGCGCCGAGTTCGGTGACGATGGGCTCGAACGGCTGATCCTGCGCCGCGAGGACGAGCAGCGCGCCTCCTACCGGGCGGCCACCGACGGGGCGGCCGATCTGGAGGAGAGGGTGGCCCGCCTGGCCGAGCTGCGCGACCGCGAAGGCTACATGGCGGAGTGGCGTCGCGAGGCGGACGGATCGCTGCTTCTGATCGAGAATCACTGCCCGATCTGCGCGGCGGCCGCCAAGTGCCAGAACCTGTGCCGTTCCGAACTGTCGGTATTCCGGGAAGCGCTTGGGGCGGACGCCACGGTCGAGCGGGTGGACCATGTTCTGGCCGGTGGGCGACGCTGCGCCTATCGGGTGACCGCCGCCTGAGGCACACTCGCCGCAATCATCCGAACAGGGAGGAAAGCATGCGTGCCGTGCTGTGCAACGCCTACGGCCCGATCGACGATCTGACGGTGGAGGAGGTGGCGCCGAAGCCGCTGGAGGCCGGACAGGTCCGCCTGAAGGTGGGGGCCTGCGGGGTGAACTTCCCCGACGTCCTGATTACCGAAGGCAAGTATCAGTTCAAGCCGGAGCCGCCGTTCTCGCCCGGTGGCGAGGTTGCGGGCACGGTGACCGAGGTGGCGCCCGACGTCACGGACGTCTCGGTCGGCGACCCGGTGATCGCGACCACCATCTGGGGCGGATTCGCCGAGGAACTGGTGACCACGCCGGACCGGCTGATGCGGCGTCCGGACACCATGGACGAGGTGACGGCGGCCGGCTTCGCCATCACTTACGGCACCTCCTACCATGCCCTGGTGCAGCGGGCGGCCATCCGGGCGGGCGAGACCCTGCTGGTGCTCGGCGCCTCGGGCGGTGTCGGCGTGGCGGCGATCCAGATCGCCAAGGCGCTGGGCGCGCGGGTCATTGCCGCCGCGAGCACGGCCGAGAAACTGGAGGTCGCCCGCGCGCAGGGCGCCGACGAGACCGTGAACTACGCAGAGGACGGGTTCCGCGACCGCCTGAAGGAACTGACCGGTGGGCGCGGGGTCGACGTGGTCTACGATCCGGTCGGCGGCGACCTGCTGCAGCCGAGCCTGCGCTCGATGGCGTGGAACGGGCGTTACCTCGTCGTCGGCTTCGCCAGCGGCGAGATCCCCAAGGTGCCGGCGAACCTGACCCTGCTGAAGGGGTGCTCGGTGGTCGGCGTGTTCTGGGGCCAGTTCCGGCGCAACGAGCCGGAGGTCGACCGCGCCAACTTCGAGGCGCTGTTCGCGCTGCACGCGGAGGGGAAGATCGCGCCGCTGGTCAGCGCGACCTACCCGCTGGAGAAGGCGCGCAACGCGCTCGCGGCGCTGTCCGCACGCGCTGTCACCGGCAAGCTGGTCCTGACGGTTTAGAGACCGGCGGCGCCTCCGCCTCCCCGGCGCAGTGCCGGGGAGGAGCGGGATGTCGGGCCGGCTGCGGGCAGGCTCAGGTCGGACCCGGCGCGCTTTTCGGGCGGAACATCTCGAACACCTCGGTGACCGTGGCGTAGTCGAAGTAGCCCAGCCGCGAGACCGGCTGCCACTTGGTGACATCGGCCAGGCCGTCGACCACGACGTTCTCCGAGACATGGATGCCGATCACCTTGCCGATCAGCACGAAATTGCGGTGGTTCGGCTCCCAGCACTCGAGCTCGATGGTCTGCTTGTAGACGCATTCGAACGCGATCGGTGCCTTGGCCACCCGCAGCGGCTTGATGAGCCGGCTCGGCGCACCCTCGATGCCGGCCGCCTCGTATTCGCTCTCGCCGTGGGCCAGGGCGGCGGACGTCTCGTTCATGGCGTCCTTGAGCGCGTGGGCGACGATGTTGACCGTGAACTCGCCCGTCTGCTCGATGTTGAGCTGGCTGTCCTTCTTCGAGCCGTCGGGTCGGCTGCCGGTGCCGAACAGCACCTGCGGCGGGTTGGACGCCATGGCGTTGAAGAAGCTGTAGGGGGCGAGGTTGGTGCGGCCCTGGTCGTCGACCGAGCCGATCCAACCGATCGGGCGCGGGCTGACGAAGGCCTTGAACGGGTCGTGCTTGAAACCGTGTTCCTTGTGGTGACCCGGTTCGTAGAAGATCATCCGCCCCTCCTGGTGCTGCAAATCGTGTGGCAGCAGAGGTGACGCACCGCCCGGCGTTTGGCAAGTGCCGGCGGGGAACGGGTGTCTGCAGCGCCGGACGCTGCGGTGCAGCATCCGGCGTGACGGCGGCGCGGGCTTCGGCTAAACCTGTCGGCCCGCGTGCCCGGAGACCGCCTTGCTGATCCTGTTCGACCTGCTCGCCCTCGTATCGCCCGTTTTCGCCTGCGCGGCGATCGGCTGGGTGTGGCGACGCATGGATCGGCCGTTCGACAGCGAGACGGTCACCGGTCTGACGGTGAACATCGGCACGCCGTGCATCGTGTTCGACACCCTGACCAGGCTCGACGTCTCGCTGGCCGATTTCGGGCTGATGGCGGCGGCGTCGCTGACGGCGATCGCCGGGTTCGCGGTGGTCGGGCTGGTCTGGCTGCTGATCGCCGGGTTCTCGCGCGCCGCGTTCCTGCCGGCATTGATGTTCCCCAACTGCGGCAATATCGGCCTGCCGGTGTGCCTGTTCGCGTTCGGCGAGGCAGGGCTCGGATTCGCGGTCTCGTTCTTTGCCGTGATGATCGTCCTGCAGTTCACCGTCGGCGTGGCGATCGCCGCCGGCAAGGCCTCGTTCCGCCTGCTGCTGACGTCGCCGGTGGCCTACGCCCTGGTGCTGGCGCTGATCGTGATGAGCCTGGACCTCACCGTGCCGGAGCCGATCGCCAAGACCACGCAGCTGCTCTCAGGGGTGACGATCCCGGTCATGCTGATCGCGCTCGGCGTGTCCATCGCCCAGCTCCGGATCTCCTCCCTCGGCGAGAGCCTGGCGGTGGCGGTGACGCGGATGGTGCTCGGTTTCGGCGTCGGCACGGCGACGGCCTGGGGCTTCGACCTGCCGCCGGTGATGGCCGGCGTGCTGATCATCCAGTCGTCGCTGCCGGTGGCGGTGTTCACCTACCTGTTCGCCCTGCGCTACGGCCGCTCGCCGGAGACCCTGGCGGGCGCGGTGGTGCTGTCCACCCTGTTCAGCTTCGTCTCGCTGCCGGTGGTGCTGTACCTGGTGATGCCGTCGGGCTGAAGCCGGCGCCGACCCGCCGGCTCACGCGAATTCCAACGCCAGATAGCTGTTGATGATCCGCTCCAGCGCGGCCTGTTCGATGTCGCGGGCGATGATGACCAGCTTGGAGCGGCGGTCGTCGTCCGGCCACTCTTCGAGCTTGGCCGGCGGGTGGAACAGGTGCTGGACGGCGTGCACCACAACCGGGTGATCGATCTCCACGACGTTGAGGATGCCCTTCATGCGCAGCAGGTTGGCGCCGTGGGTCTGCACCAGCATGTCCAGCGCCGGGGCGATCTTGTTCCAAGGGAACGGTTCGTCGAAGGTCAGGCAGAAGGCGCGGATGTGGTCGTCGTGCCGGTTGACGTCGTGATGGTGGTGGTCGTGCCCGTGGTGATGCCCATGGTCATGCCCGTGACCGTGTCCATGCCCATGGTGATGACCGTGGTCATGGTGGTGCCCGTCCTCTCCGTGGCGGTGATAGACGTGGCCCTCGGTGTCGCGATAGGCCTCTTCCTTCAGCCAGCGCTGAACGTCGGCCGACTTGGTCATCGGATTGTAGAGCCCGGCGTCGAACAGATCGGCCGGATCGACATCCCCGCTCACCACCGGCAGGATCGGGGCGGCCGGGTTGATTGCCGCCAGCCGCGCCTCGACGGTCCGCACGGCGTCCCGGTCGATCAGGTCGGTCTTGGTCAGCACGATGCGGTCGGCGACGGCCGCCTGCTTCACGCTCTCGAACTGCTTGTCGAGCTGGGTCATGGCGTTGACCGCGTCGACCACGGTGATCACGCCGTCCAGGGTGAAGCGGGTCACCAGGAACCCGTCCGACATCATCGTGTGCAGGATCGGCGCCGGATCGGCCAGGCCGGTGGTCTCGATCACCACCCGGTCGAAATCCGCCACCTCGCCCATCGCCCGGCGCTTGTACAGCGACTTCAGGGTGTCCAGCAGATCGCCGCGCACGGTGCAGCACAGGCACCCGGAGTTCAGCAGGATGGCGTCCTCGTCGACCCGCTCGATCAGTGCGTGATCGAGGCCGATCTCGCCGAACTCGTTGATGATGACGGCGACCCGGTTCATGCCGGAATGGGCGAGCAGTGCCTTCAGCAGGGTGGTTTTGCCGCTGCCCAGGAAGCCGGTGAGGATCGAGACCGGCAACCGGTCCAATGGCGAGGGGGCGTCGTCGGGCATGGGGGGCTCCCGGGGTAAGCGTGTGTCAGGTCTCGGCCGCGGCGCTGCACTCGGCGCAGAGCCCGGCCACTTCGATGGTGATCCGCCGGATCTGGAAGTCCAGGGCCTCGGCGCGGGTCCGCAGCTCCCGGTCGACGGTGCCGCCGGCAAGTTCGTGGGCCGCGCCGCAGCCGTCGCAGATCAGGAAATAGCCGCGGTGCGGACGCCCCGGTTCCGGACAGCCGACGAAGGCGTTGAGGCTCTCGATGCGGTGTACCAGACCCTGGTGGATGAGAAAGTCGAGGGCACGGTACACGGTCGGCGGTGCCACCCGCGAGTCGCCGCCGTCATCGGCGCGCGCCCGACTGAGCTTGTCGATCAGGTCGTAGGCGCCGATCGGTGCGTGGCTGTCCCAGATCAGTTCCAGGACCCGGCGGCGCAGCTCCGTCAGGCGGGCGCCGCGTTGCGTGCACACGATTTCTGCCGAAGACAGCGCCTCGGCGACGCATCGGTCGTGATCGTGATTGTGGTCGGGAAAACTGGTCACCGGATCCCCGTTGGCCGAAGAGGTCGTCTTTGAAGATATAGCGCACCCTCCCTGCCCCCACCACCGGACAACCGGAGGGTCGGCGATGATCCAATGGGCGACGATCCACGTAAACCTCATATGGTTATGCACCCGGGGAATTCGATGACGGGAGATTCAATGGGCGGTCTCGCGACCCGACGATCCGTACTGGGCGGCATGGCGGCGACCGGCGCGATGGCGGTGCTCGGCAGCGGCCCGGCCGACGCGGCGCCGGAGCTCGCCGCCGCGTATCCCGAGATCCTGAAGTTCAGGGTCGAGCGCGAAGGCGGTTTCATCGGCCACGTGCTGGAGCGGTACACGCCGGCCGGGGACGATCTCCGGGTGGACATCTACATCGCATTCCAGGTCAAGATCGCCTTCATCACCGTGTTCCGCTACGAGCACCGCGCCCGCGAGATCTGGCGCGCCGGTCGGTTGGCGCGGCTGGACAGCGTCACCAACGACAACGGCGACCCGCAGGCGGTTACCGGCCGGGTGTCCGCGGGCGGCTTCTCGGTCGTCGGACCGTCTGGCGGACTGATCGCCCCGGCGGACATCCTCCCATCCAGCTACTGGCATCCGCGCTTCACCGAACAGTCGCGGATGCTGGACAGTCAGAAGGGTCGGCTGCTGGAGTTCGACATCTCCAGGATCGGCACCGAACGGATCGAGACGCTGGGCAAGCCGGTGCCGGCCGACCGCTTCGCCATGCGTGGCGATGTGGATCTCGATTTCTGGTACGACGCCGACCGCGTCTGGCAGAAGATGGCGTTCACCATCAAGGGCGGGTTCATGGAGTACACCCGGGTCGTTCCCGGTCCGCTGGACTCCGGCCTGTTCGAGATGCCGCTCAGCACGGGGGTCGTCCTGCCGGCGCTGGAGACGGCGTGACGGTTCTGCGCTTCGTTCTCGGCGACCAGCTCGACCGCTGCGTATCCAGTCTGCGGGGCCTCGACCCGGAGCGCGACGTGGTCCTGATGGCGGAGGTGGCCGACGAGACCACCTACGTGCCGCACCACCCCAAGAAGATCGCGCTGATCCTGTCGGCGATGCGCCATTTCGCCGCCGCGTTGGAGGAGGAGGGGGTGCGCGTCGACTATGTCCGCCTCGATGACCCGGACAACACCGGCAGTTTCCGTGGCGAGCTTCGCCGGGCGGTCGAGCGCCACGACGTCCGGTCGGTCGTCGTCGCCGAGCCGGGCGAGTGGCGGGTCGAGAACGACATGCGCTCCTGGAGCGATGCCATCGGCTGCGCGGTGGAGATCCGCGGGGACGACCGGTTTCTATGCTCGCGCGACGATTTCGCCGCCTGGGCCGGGGACCGCAAGCAGTTGCGGATGGAGTACTTCTACCGCGAGATGCGCCGCCGGACCGGCATTCTTATGGACGGTGATGCGCCCGAGGGCGGGCAATGGAACTACGACCAGGAGAACCGCAAGTCCCTGCCCAAGGGGGTGCAGCCGCCATCCCCCGCGGTGTTCGAGCCGGACCGCGCGACGCGGGCGGTCCTGGACCTCGTCGCCGAGCGGTTCGGCGATAACTTCGGCGATCTCGACGGCTTCGCCTTCGCGGTGACGCGCGATCAGGCGCTTGGCGTTTTCCAGCGGTTCCTGGACGACGGGCTGGCGCGGTTCGGCGACTACCAGGACGCCATGGCGGCGGAGGAGCCGTTCCTGTTCCATGCGCTGATCGCTCCGTACCTGAACATCGGTCTGTTGCGTCCGCGCGAGGTCGTCGAGCGGGTCGAGGAGGCCTGTCGCGCCGGACGGGCGCCGCTGAACGCGGCGGAGGGGTTCATCCGCCAGATCCTCGGATGGCGCGAATACGTGCGCGGGATCTACTGGCTGAAGATGCCGGACTACGCCGAAACCAACGCCTTCGGCGCCGACCGGCCACTGCCGGACTTCTTCTGGACGGGCGACACCGGGATGCGGTGCCTCGCCGAGGTGATCGGCCAGACCAGGCGCGAGGCCTATGCCCATCACATTCAACGCCTGATGGTCACCGGCTGTTTCGCCCTGCTGATCGGCGCCGATCCGAAGGCGGTCAACGACTGGTATCTGGCGGTCTATGCCGACGCGTTCGAATGGGTGCAGCTTCCCAACACCCACGGCATGGTGCTGCACGCCGATGGCGGTCTGCTGGGCTCGAAGCCCTATGCGGCGTCGGGCAAGTACATCGACCGGATGTCCGACTACTGCGGACGTTGCCGCTACGACGTGAAGAAGACGGTGGGCGACGACGCCTGCCCCTTCAACGCGCTGTACTGGCGGTTTCTCGACCGTCACCAGGACAGCCTGCGCGGCAACCGGCGCATGGCGATGATCTACCGCACCTGGGACCGGTTCGACGACGACCGCCGCGCCGGCATTCTGGAGCGGGCCGACTCCGTGCTCGACGACCTGCAGTGAGGAAAAGTCCATGACCGACCGTCTCGTCTGGATCACCGGCGCCAGTTCCGGTATCGGCCGCGCCGTGGCGCTTGAGATGGCCCGCGACGGCTGGCGGGTGGTCGCCACGGCCCGTCGCCAGGAGGAACTCGACCGGCTCGCCGCCGAGGGGCCGGCCGGGCGCATCACCGGTATGTCCGCCGACGTCACCGATCTGGAGGCGATGCAGGCGACGGTCGCGCGGATCGAAGCGGAGATCGGCCCCGTGCACTGTGCGGTTCTGGCCGCGGGCACTCACATCCCGACCTCGGCCGACGACTTCCGCCCGGACGACTTCCGCTCACTGGTCGACATCAACGTGATGGGCGTGGTCAACGCCGCCGCGGCAGTGCTTCCCGGCTTCAAGGCCCGCCGCGCCGGCCACCTGGTGGTGGTCGCCAGTGTCGCCGGTTACCGTGGTCTGCCCACGGCCGCCGGTTACGGCGCGACCAAGGCGGCGCTGATCAACTTCACCGAGGCGATGAAGTTCGACCTCGATCCCTGGGGGGTGAAGACGCAGCTTGTCTGCCCGGGCTTCGTGCGCACGCCGCTGACCGACAAGAACCCGTTCGAGATGCCGTTCCTGATGGAGGTCGAGGACGCGGCGCGGGCCATGGTCGCCGGCATGCGCGCCGGCGGGTTCGAGATTACCTTTCCCCGGCGGTTCACGGTGCTGGTGAAGCTGATGTCGCTGTTGCCCTACGCGGCCTATTTCCCGATCATCCGGCGCGGAACCAGGACGTGAGCCGCATGCGCGCGCACCTCGACGCCTATCTCGCCGCCATCGAGGCGATGACGCCGGGCACGCTGGACGTGTTCGACGCCGTCTGCGCGCCCGATGTGCGCTTCGTCGACCCGTTCAACGACGTGCGCGGCCTCGACCGGTTCAAGCGGATCTTCCGCCACATGTACGACACGCTGGAGGATCCGCGCTTCACCGTGCTGGACAGCACGGTCGGCGCACGCGCGTCCTATGTCCGATGGCGGTTCGATTTCGCCGTGCGCGGGCGGACGATGTCGATCGACGGCATGTCGGAACTGACGTTCGGTTCCGACGGCCGGCTGGTCGAGCATGTGGATCATTGGGACGCCGGCCAGATTTACGCGCGGGTCCCGGTGATCGGGGCGCTCGTCCGCTGGGTGCGGGGGAAGCTGGCGGCCTAGGAACGCCTACGCGGCCTCGCGCGTTCCTGCGCCGCTCGGACCGGTCGCGGCGGCCTTCGTGAAGAAAATGGTGACCGTGCCCAGTTCGAGGCCGAACTTCGTCACCTTCGCCCTGTTCACCATCACGCCGCCGGGCTGCAGGAACATCCAGTCGTCGAACCGGACCGTCAGGTCGCGACCCTGGATCGCCAGGGTCATCTCGTAGGTCCAGGTGAACGCTTTTCCCGTGGTCCGGCCCTCGGCTGTCCCGATGATGTCGTCGGCGCGGCCGATATACCGGTTCTCGCCGACCTTCTCGATCCGCCATACGCGGCGGTCCTTCTCGCCGTCGGCGTAGTCGAAGCGTTCGTCGAGGGTCAGTGTCCGGCCGTCCCAGGTTCCGGAAATGTCGACCACGAACTCGCGGCGCAGGTTGCCGAAGCGGTCCTCGAAGATGCCCCAGGCCTTGGTCTCGCCCTCGAAGTAGCGCTCGAGGACGAGTTCGGGGGTGGTTCCCTGGAAATCGTCGATCTTCATGGACTGGCACGCTCCCATGGAAAGCAGAAGTACCAGTGCATACGTCAGCCGTGTGAGCATGGATCAGGGTCCGTCCTGGGTTTGGCCGTGTTTACGGTGGATCTCGGCGCGCAGATCTGCCTGGGCGGCACGATCCAGCGGAAATCGCCACATCAATGCGATCGCCACCGCCTTCAGCGCCACCGGCAGGCCGGCATAGAGCAGGGCCAGCGCCAGGAGCGGGCCGTCGGCATTGTCCGCCGCCGCCGCGAACCCGGCGAGGTCCAGCAGGCCGAAGCCGATGCCGACCGCAAGCGCCAGTGCGAGCTTGGTCGCCATGCCCCAGAACGCGAAGTAGAGGCCGGTGCGCCCGCCGCCGCCTCGGGCCGTGTCCAGGTCCACGACGTCGGCCTGGATCGCGCTCGGCAGGGTCAGGTCGGCGCCGAGGCACAGGCCGGTGGCGACGCAGATCGCCAGAAACACCGCCGCATCGCCCGGACCGAGCAGTGGAACGAAGGCGAAGATCGCGGCATTGATCGACATGGCGACGCACCAGGTGCGGTGCTTGCCCAGACGGCGCGCGACGCGCAGCCACAGCGGGACGCCCAGGATGCCGAACAGGAAGTACACGAACAGCAGCGTTCCCTGACGCTCGGGTGCTGCCAGGACGTGTTCGACGAACAGCAGGAACAGCGTGGCCGGCAGGCCATTGGCCAGGCCGTTGATGAGGTAGGCGGCGATCAGGCGGAGAAACGGTCGGTTCCCCAGCAGCAGCCGGCGGGATTGCGTCCAGGGGACCGGGCGGTGGGCCGGAGTCCGATGATCGGGCACGCCGATGGAAGCGGCAGCCACGCAGGCCGGCAGCACCACCATCAGCGCCACCGCCAGGGCCGCCAGGGTGGCACCCGGCCGCAACTCCCCGTCGATGCCGAGCAGAACCGGCGCGCCGGCCGCCAGCAGTGTCCCGGCGACGACGAAGGCCTCGCGCGACCCGGCGATGCGGCTGCGCTCGTCGTAGTCCTCCGACAGTTCAGCGCCCCACGCGCCATGGGGGAGCTGAATCATGGTCCAGCCGAGATACAGGACGAGGCTCCAGACCAGCAGGTGGAGCCCGCCGGCGTCCTCCGGCGGCCGAAACACCATCCATACCGCCAGTATCAGGATCGGCAGGGCGGCGAGCAGCCAGGGCCGGCGCCGGCCGAGCCGGCCGCGCGTCCGGTCCGACAGCGCGCCGATCACCGGGTCCGTCACCACGTCCCACAGCCTCGCCGTCAGGAGGATGGCGCCGACCGCCGAGAGCTCCAGCCCGATCTCGCGCGAGTAGAAGGTCGGCAGGAAGATGAACAGCGGCACGCCCAGCGCGCCGATCGGCAGGCCGGGAAGGCCATAGGCGATCAGGCGGACCGGTGACAGCCGTCGGGCCGGCATGGTGTCAGCTGCGCTGGAAGGCGAAATGCCGCACGTCGATGTTGCCGGACCGGAACCCGCCCTCGCAGTAGGCGAGGTAGTAGAGCCACATCCGACGGAACCGGTCGTCGAAACCGAGGGCCTCGATCTCCGGCCAGGCGGCGAGGAAGCGGTCGCGCCACTCGGCCAGGGTGCGGGCGTAGTCGAGGCCGAAGGCCTGCTCGTCGCGATGGCTCAGGCCGGCGCGTCCGGCGTGGTCGAGCACGTGCTCGCGGGTCGGCAGCATGCCGCCCGGAAAGATGTAGCGCTGGATGAAGTCGGGGTGCCGGCGATAGTCGTCGAACGAGGCCGCGTCGATGGTGATGATCTGCAGCGCGGCCCGGCCGCCGGGATTGAGCCGGTCGGCCACCGAGGAGAAGAAGGTCGGCCAGTAGCTCTCGCCGACGGCCTCGAACATCTCGATCGACGCGATGGCGTCGTATCGCCCCTCGACGTCGCGGTAGTCCCGCAGGTCGAACGTCATCCGGTCGCTCAGTCCGGCCTTCGCCGCACGCTCCCGGGCGTAGGCGAGCTGCTCGGTGGACAGGGTGATGCCGTGAACGTGGGCGCCGTAGTCGCGCGCCGCCACCTCCGCGAACCCGCCCCAGCCGCACCCGATCTCGAGCACCCTGTCGCCGGGTTTCAGCTCTAGGTCTTGGGCCATCCGGCGGTACTTGGCCTCCTGCGCCGCCTGCAGATCCTGGTGCTCGCCGTCGAACAGGGCCGAAGAATACGTCATGCTCGGGTCGAGCCAGCGCTCGTAGAACGCGTTGCCGAGATCGTAGTGGAAGCGGATGTTGCGCCGCGAGCCGCTGCGCGAATTGCGGTTCAGCAGATGCAGCGCCCGGCGCAGCAGCTTGGCCAGCGGGTGGGCTCGGGTGTGATGCTCGATCGCCGCCTTGTTGCGGCAGAACAGCTCGATCAGGGCCGGCAGGTCCGGACTGTCGGCGGCACCGTCGATGAACGCCTCCGCGAAGCCGAGGTCGCCACCGAGCATGAAGCGGCGGACCACGCCGGTGCTGCGCAGGCGAACCGTCGCCGACGGCCCGGGTTCACGGCCCTCGAAGGTGGCCTGCCGTCCGTCGGGCAGCACGACCGTGAGCCGGCCGATGGCGAGCCGGGCCAGCAGCGCCATCCCTCGGCGGGTCCAGTTGTCGAGCCCGCTCAGGTCGATCCGGGCGAGCGGCTGGGAAAACGTGGTGTCTGACATGAGGGCTCTCCCGCGTGTCTGGCATCCGAGATGAAGAGGATCAGGCGGCGTTGATGGTGCCGGCTCTGACGGTGCTGACGGCGTCGGCCTGGTCGTGGCCGCGCGACACCGGCTGGTCCGGCGGCGTCGGCCGGGGATGGTAGGCGGCCCGCTTCAACCAGAGGCGCAGCGCCTCCCAGTGGATTCCGGCGATCACCTTGAGGGTGTTCAGCGGATGGGTGACCAGTGTCGCGGCCAGCGCCGCGTCGGTGAGCCGCCGACGTTCGGCCGCGTGGGTCGCGATCATCCGGTCAGCGCCGTCCGGCCCGACCAGCCGGATCAGCAGACGCAGGGTCTCGCCCGGCTCGTCCGTGCGGAACCGGTAACCGCCGGCGAGGTCGAAGAACGGCGAGACATGGAAGACCTTGTCGGCGGCCTGGGTCAGCGGCGTACCGGGCTTCCGATCCGCGTCCGCCGCCACGAAATAGCAGTGCTGGTCGCCGAAGGTGTTCTTGACCTCGTACAGGACGCCGGCGAGGCGGCCGTCGGCGCGATAGCCCCAGTAGACGGTCAGCGGGTTGAACGCGTAGCCGAGGGTGCGCGGCATGGCGAGACAGAGGACCCGGCCGCCCTCGATCGACATGCCCTGTCCGGCGAACACATGCTCGACCCAGGGTTTGAGGGGCGTGCCGTCGCGCGGGCCGTGATCGCGCTGATGGAAGGAGAACAGATTGAACCGATCGACGGAGAAGCTGCGGAGATCCCTGTCGAGCCGGGGAAGGTCGTCGAGGTCGAGCAGCAGCGACGCCATACGGTAGCGGAATCGGTGCCGCATGGGCGTCATGCGGCAGTGCATCACCTGGCCGAGATAGAGGGCTGAGGCGCGGTCGGTCATCGTCAGCCTCAGTCGGCCGCTTCGAGCGGGCGGTGGTCGGCGGTCGCCGGATGCGGGCGACCGTCGGCCGGAGTGACGGTCTCCGCCCAGGGCGGGGTCGCGCCAAGTGCCTTGGCCACGGCGATACCGGCGCGCAGGCCGTCCTCGTGGAAGCCCCAGCCGCAATAGCTGCCGCAGAACCAGGTACGGCGCCGGCCCTGAATCTCCGGCAGGCGGGACTGGGCGGCGACGGCGGCGGCATCGAACACCGGATGCTGGTACTCGATACGCCGGAACACGGTGTCGGGGCGCGGCTCGGCGAGCGGGTTCAGGCTGACGAACAACGGATATCGGCGGTCGATGTTCTGCAGCCGGTTCATCCAGTAGGTGACGGCCACGTCCCTGTGGCCGGCCTCGCCCTCGGTCAGGTAGTTCCACGAGGCCCAGGTCCGACGCCGTTTCGGCATCAGCGCCGGATCGCGATGCAGGTAGGCGATGTTATGCTGGTAGCCGAAGCAGCCGAGGACCGCGCGCTCGCGCGCGTCGGGCGTGTCGAGCAGCGACAGCGCGGTGTCGCCATGGGCGGCGATGACCACCTCGTCGAACCTCTCGCTGCCGTCGTCGGTGACGACGTCGACGCCGAACTGATCGCGCACCACGCGGCGCACCGGCGTCGCCAGCCGGATCCGGTCCGCGAGAGGCGCCGAGAGCTTGCGCACGTATTCGCGCGAGCCGCCCGTGACCGTGTACCACTGCGGTCTCGCGACGAACTCGAGCAGACCGTGGTTCACGAAGAACCGCACGAAGGAGCGGGCCGGGAAGGCGAGCATGGTCTCGACCGGGCACGACCAGATCGCCGCCGCCATCGGAAGCAGGTGATCCTCGACGAAGCCGTCGCCGTAGCCTTCGCGGGTCAGGTACTCGCCGAGACTGGGCATGTCGGCGCCGGCGGGGGTGTCGAGGAGGGCGGGCGCGGTACGATAGAACCTGGCCAGGTCGCGAAGCATGCGCCAGTAGCGGGCGCTGACCAGGTTGCTCGGCTGCGCGGTCAGTCCGGCGAGAGATCCCTCGTACTCGAGGCGGCCGCGGTCCACCGACACGGCGAAGGACATGTCGCTGAGCTCGGTGGCGACGCCGAGTTCGGCGAACAGGGCGATCAGGTTCGGATAGGTGCGCTCGTTGTAGACGATGAAGCCGGTATCGACCGCGATCGTCGTGCCGTCGTAGTCGATCTCGACCGTGTTGCTGTGACCGCCCAGGCGATCCTCGGCCTCGAAGACGGTAACCTCATGCTCGCGGTTGAGAAGCCAAGCGGCAGACAGGCCGGAAATTCCGGACCCGATGACGGCTATGCGCATTGGCAGTCTCTCCCCTCGGTGTACCCGTAGTGTACGGGCGGATATCGCCGGTGGATCAGGCGCCGGCGAGAATCACCCCTTCTTGATCGTATCGAGGGCGGCGAGCGCCCGCGTCCGGGCGGCGGCGTGGTCGACGATGCGCTCCGGATAGGTCCGTCCGAGGGTGATGCCGGCATCGTCGAGATCGACCGGGTTCGCCTCCCACGGCTTGTGGATCATCCGGTCCGGCAGGCCGGACAGCTCCGGCAGCCAGCGACGCACGTAAGCCCCGTCGCCGTCGAACTTCTCGCCCTGCAGCACCGGATTGAAGACACGGAAGTACGGGGCCGCGTCGGCGCCGCAGCCGGCCACCCACTGCCAGCTCGCCGCGTTGTTGGCGAGGTCGGCGTCGACCAGCGTATCCCAGAACCAGGCTTCGCCCTCCCGCCAGTGGACGAGCAGGTCCTTGATGAGGAAGGAGGCGACGATCATCCGCACCCGGTTGTGCATCCAGCCAGTGTGCCACAGCTCGCGCAGGCCGGCATCCACGATGGGGTAGCCGGTCCGCCCGCGGCGCCAGGCCTCCAGACCGTCGGGGTCTTCGCGCCAGGGGAACGCTTCGAACTCCGGCTTCAGCGAGGTGTCGGGCAGATCGGGGTTGTGGAACAGCAGGCTGTAGGAAAACTCGCGCCAGCAGATCTCGGACAGGAAACTGGCGGTGCCGCGATCCATCGCCTCGCCGCTGCGGACCTCGCTCGCCAAGCGGGCCGCATGCCAGATCTGGCGCGGCGAAATCTCGCCGAAATGCAGGTGCGGCGACAGTGCCGAAGTGGCGGCGACCCCCGGCAGGTCCCGGTCCGCCTTGTAGCCGGCGACGCGGTCGTCGAGGAAGGTCTCGAGGCGCTCAGCCGCGCCGGCCTCGCCGGGCGTCCAGGTGTCGCGCAGCCCCCCGGCCCAGTCCGGCGCCGTCGGCAGCAGGGACCAGTCGGCGAGGGCGTCGCCGGTCGGCGGCTCGCCGGGAGCGGTCAACCGGTCGGGGACGGGCAGCGGATCGGCCGGATCGCCCTTGGCCTGCACCGCCCGCCAGAACGGCGAGAACACCTTCAGCGGCGTGCCCTGCTTTGAGCTTATCTCCCAGGGCTCGTACAGCAGGCTCGCGTTGAAGCTCCGAACGTCGAGGCCGCGCTTCTTGAGGCTGTCCTTGATGCGACCGTCCCGCTCGGTCGCCCAGGGCTCGTAGCGCCGGTTCCAGTAGACCGCCGACGCTCCGCTCTCGGAGACCAGACGGTCGAGCGCGTCGGCCGCCGATCCGCGGCGCAACACCAGCGGCAGGCCGCGCTCCGCCAGCGCCGCCGCCAGACGATCGAGGCTGTGGTGCAGCCACCAGCGCGACGCGCCGCCGGGGCGGCGCCCACCGGCATCCTCGTCGTCGAGGATGAACACCGGCAGGATCGGCCGCCCGGTCTCGGCGGCGGCATGCAGGGCGGGATTGTCGGCCAGGCGCAGGTCGCGGCGCAGCCAGACGATGATGGTCGGCTCGGAAGTGGACATCGGGATCGGGCGGTTTGTTGATGTGGCCTTCCTACGTCCGGTCGGCCCCGGTGGATCAGTCCCGGCGCGGCGTGGTGGCGTCCCCGGACATTGGCTCCCAGAGAACGTTGACTCCCGGAGAACGCTGTCTCCCGGCGACCGTTGATCTGCGTCAAGGTTCGGGCGAGCACCGTATGCGAGCCTTCGGACCTGAGGGATGACGGGTCTGAAACGCGGGAGTGTTCCGGTAAATGCGCAACACCATGGCATCGACGATCTTCGGCCTGCTCGGAGTTTCGTCCCTGGCGCTGTTCGTGTTCGTGTTCTCGACCGACGAGGCCGAGTACTTCTGGAATCCCATCGGTCTGATCGTCGTGCTCGGCGGCACCATCGCCGCGACCCTGCTGGCCTTTCCCTCCGCCCAGCTCTGGTCGATGTTCAGCGCCTTCGCCGCCATTTTCCGCGACGAACGGTCGATCAGCGCTGATATCCGCCGGATCGTCGAGATCGCCCGGCTGCACAGCGCCAAGGACATCCAGGGCTCGCAGGACGCGATCAACAAGCTGTCCAACCCGTTCCTGCGCCTTGGCCTGCAGTTCGCCATCGACGGAACCCCGGTCGAGGACATCATGCACGTCATGAACTGGCGTATTCAGCGGTTGATCGAGCGCGAGACCTCGGACGCCAAGCTGTTCCGTATGCTGGCGGCCTTCGCGCCCGCCTTCGGGATGCTCGGCACGCTGATCGGCCTGATCGGCATGCTCAGCGACCTTGGCTCCGGCGACCTCGGCGCCATCGGCCAGAACATGTCCGTCGCCCTCATCACCACGGTCTACGGACTGATGCTGGCCAACATGGTGTTCAAGCCCATCGCCATCAAACTGGAGCAGCGCACGGCGCAGCGCGTGGCGCTGATGAACGTGCTCCTGGAGGGCGTGATCCTTCTGCGCATGGGGCGCGGACCGGCGACGATCGACGACGCCATGCACAACCTGGTCCGCACGTTCCGGGACGAGATCCATGACTGAGCGCGATCCGGCGGGGGATCGGCGATGATGCTCGGCTCGAGCCTGCGGGAGGCGTCGGAGAAGGCCGAGCGGCGTTCGATCGCGTCGGGCATGAAACGCGCGCGGGGCGGACCGCGGAACGGCGGCGGCGGAACCGGCGGCGTCGAGATGCCCTCGGCCGGCGCCGGCGAAGAGGAGTGGATGGTCACCTACACCGACCTGGTGACCCTGCTCCTGACCCTGTTCGTGATCCTGATCTCGCTGGCGACGTTCGAGGAGCCCGGCGACGCGCCGGGTACCGAGCAGGGCGTGCTCAACGGCAGCTCGACGGCGATCGTCGTGCCCGACCCGGAATTCGGCCGCGCCGAACCGGAAGAGGTGGCCGAGGAGGACCCGCGCGAGACTCTGACGGACGAGCAACTGCGTCGGGTGGCGGAGCTGGAGGCGTGGAGCGAGCGGGTCGCCCGGCTGCTGCGATACCATCTGCAGGAGAACGATCTCCTCGACGGCGTGGAGCTCGAGATCGTCAACTACCAGGTGGTCATGCAGATGCGCGATCGCATCCTGTTTTCCTCCGGCTCCGCGGAGTTGGCGCCGGCCGGCCGCGCCGTGCTCGACAAGATGGTGCAGGCGTTGCAGTTCGTGGACTCCCGTGTCGACGTCGAGGGGCATACCGACAACGTGCCGATCGCCACGACGCTCTATCCGTCGAACTGGGAACTGTCGACGGCGCGGGCGGCGGCGGTCGCGCGCTTTCTGATCGATGCCGGGATGACGCCGGGTCGGCTTCGCGCTGTCGGCTTTGCCGATACCAGACCGCAGGCGCCGAATGATACTTTCGAGGGCCGCGCCCGGAATCGGCGGGTCTCGCTCGTGGTGGTGCCGGAGATCGATATCGAGACCGGGCGGCTGGTCGAGGGCACGGCGCGGTAGCGGGCCTGTCTGACGGCGGATCGGAGGAGCATGCGTACTCAGGAAGTCGAGCTGCTGATGCGGGCCACCGAACTTCGGGACGCGCCGGCCGGGCGGTGGGCGGCGCTGATCGACATGGACCACATTCCGCATGTGGACGACCGGTTCTTCTTCCGGGTCCTCAAGAACCGCGTGCTGGAGAGCCTGAACAGGGACAGGGTCGAGGTGTTCCTCCTGTCCCACCACCGCATCTGCGTCATCGGCTCGCGCCATGACATCGGCGTCGTCCAGCAGAAGATGGCGCATCTGTCGAACCTGCTGCTCGAGCACAGCAAGGCGGCGATCGAGTGCCAGGTCTTTGACCCGTCGAGCCGGCCCGAGGAGTTCGCCGAGCGCTGCCGCAAGCTGGTCGAGGAGGTCCGCGAGGAGAATCCGGAGGAGGAGGACGCGTCGTTCAGCGACGAGGACGAGAACCTGGCACGCTACCTCACGATCGAGGAGACGCTGCATTCGGCGGACCTGTCCAGCCTGGTGCGCGAGCATCCGATCTACGATTTCGAGGACCCGGGCCAGCCGAGGATCATTGCCTACGAACTGTCCTCCGACATCGAGAACCTGGAGGACATGTTCGGCACCTCTATCCGGCAGAACCCGTGGCTCTTCGACCGTGTCACCGAGATCCTCGACAAGCGGATGCTGTTCCACTTGATGCGGGACCGGGCCAGCACGGAGCGCATGATCTCGATCAACATCCACATGGCCAACGTCCTGTCCGACGAGTTCAAGGCCTTCGCCCAACGCTCCAGTTTCGGCTGGCAGCATCACTTCATCTTCGAGATCCCCTTCATCGAGATGAACGACGATCCCGACCGTTATCGCCACGTGGTCGAGCGTTTCCGCACCTATCACGCCATGGGGGCGATCGACGGCGTTCCCTGGTCGTCGCTGAAGGAACTGCACAACTCGGCCGACACGATCCAGTTCATCAAGGTCCCCTGGTCGGAGGCGTTGCGCGGTCTGTCGGACGCCCAGTCGGAGCTCATGAAGGAGGATATCGAACGTCTCGGGACGGCGCGCTGCGTCCTCTACCACTGCGACGACAGCGAGGCCGCCGCCGTCGGTCTGGACCTCGGCTTCCGTTTTCTCCAGGGCCAGGGGGTGGACGCGGACGTGGCCGAGAGGCACCGTCAACTCGTCGACCGCAAGGTGGCCGAGGTTCGCGCGCTGTCCGAGATCGAACGGCATGACCGCGAGGAGGAGGAACCGAGGAGCGGTTTCGTCGCCTGGCTTCGGCGACTGCTCGGCGGCGGTCGCCGGCGGCGCGACGAGGATGACGAGGACTACTGAGCGTCGGCCGTATCGGGCCGGGCCGGTACCGCGCGCTGCGCCGGTGGCGGAGACAGAAGCTGGGACGAGGGCACCCGCCAGATCCTGCGGGCGTGAATCAGGCCGACCTCGAAGCGCCGCGCGAATAGCCGCCGCAGATCCGGGACGCCGACGTCGAGCCCGCCGGTATACGCGCCGAAGGCCGGCAAGATCATCCGGGCGCCATCGTTGACGAAGCAGCGGCCGGACACCGTGCGCCCCCTGACCCGGAGGCGGGTGACCGGATGGTAGTGTCCCGAGACCTCGCCGGCGGCGCTGTCGGCGAGAGCCTCGTGCCGGAAGGTCAGGGGGCCGTCGATCAGCCGATCCGCCACCGTGCCGCCGAGGCCGTGGGGCGGGCCCGGATCGTGATTGCCGGTGATCCAGATCCAGTCGACCCGGTCCACCATCGCGGCCAGTTCGGCCCTGTCCCCGGCCGACAGGCGCTGCGCCCCGGTGCTGTCGTGAAAACTGTCGCCGACGCAGATCACCCGGGCCGGCGCATAGGCCTCGACGGTGGCGCGCAGGCGGTCGATCGTCGCCATGGTGTCGTAGGGGGGGAGCAGGGTGCCCTTGCGCGCCAGGCTGGATCCCTTCTCCAGATGGAGATCGGCGACCACCAGCGTGTCCCGGTCGGGCCAGTACAGCGCGCCGCCGGCATCGGCCAGCAGATCGACGCCGTTGAGAGTCAGTGTGATGGGGGTGGTCATGGCGGCGTGGCGATCACGGCCAGCGCACCGCCGGGGGCAGGCTCATCAGGATCGCCTCGACATTGCCGCCGGTCTTCAGCCCGAACAGCGTCCCGCGGTCGTAGAGCAGGTTGAACTCGACGTAGCGACCCCGGCGCACGAGCTGGTGCTCGCGCTCCTCGTCGCTCCAGGTCTCGTTCATCCGCCGGCCGACGATCTTCGGATAGGTCTCCAGGAAGGCGAGGCCGACGTCCCTGGTAAAGGCGAAGTCGCGATCGAAATCGCCGTCGACGTAGTCGTAGAAGATTCCGCCGACGCCGCGTGGCTCGTCGCGGTGCTTGAGATAGAAGTACTCGTCGCACCAGCTCTTGAACTTCGGATAGTAGTCGGGATCGTGTTTGTCGCAGGCGCCCTTGAGACCGGCGTGGAAGGCGTCGGTATCGACCTGCTCCTCGACCATCGGGGTGAGGTCGGCGCCGCCGCCGAACCAGCTCTTGGTGGTGGCGATATGGCGGGTGTTCATGTGCACCGCCGGCACCAGCGGCGACTGCATGTGGGCGACCAGGGAGATGCCGGTCGCGAAGAACTTCGGATCGGCGTCGGCGCCCGGAATCTGCTTGCGGAACTCCTCGCTGAACTCGCCGTGCACGGTCGAGACGTTGACCCCGACCTTCTCGAACACCCGGCCCTTCATGACCGACATCACGCCGCCGCCGCCGCCCTCGCGGTTCCAGGCGGTGCGCTCGAACCGGCCGGGGGCCTGGTCCTTCAACGGACCGTCATACGCATCCTCAAGGGCTTCGAAGGCGGCGCAGATGCGGTCGCGCAGCGACTCGAACCAGGAGCGCGCGGCGTCTCGTTGCGCATCGGTGGACAGGTACATGGCCGGTTTCCGCACGGTGAGCTTATCGACGCGGGAGAGAACCACCGCGGGGCCGGGAGGGCAAGGGCGGCGGCGGGGCTAGGCGTCTCCTCTCCGGGCCTCACACCGTCCTGACCGACACGTGAACCCGCGTGTCCGCGGGACCGGGATACCGTTCCGGATGACCGGCGGATCAACTGCCGGCGGCCATGCCATCCGACGAGGGAGGAAGCCCATGACCCAGTTCCTGCGCCTGCTGACGCTTGCCGCTGCGGTGACCTTTGGCGGGGTGTTCAGCGCCACGTCTTCCGCCCATGCCGCCTGCGAGGCCGGCAAACCCGGATCCGAACTTACCGGTGATGAAGCACAGACGGTCTACGACTGCCTCAAGGACTCGCTGCTCGCGGGCTACATGGAGGGCGACAAGCGCTGGATCCCGGCGGCATACGTCGCCGACTACCGGTCCTGGGCGGCGGCCAGCACCTTTCCCGCCGCCCCCGGCTTTCACGGCGAACGGTTCCTGCTGACCTACGTCAACGCGGTCGGGGCCGAGGAATACCTGAAGTTCGAGGAAGAGGGCGTGACGATGCCGGCCGGTACGGTCATCGCCAAGGAGTCGTTCGCAGTGAACGATGCGGGCCGCGCCGTGCCCGGTCCGCTGTTCTTCATGGAGAAGACCGCCGCCGGGGCGTCGCCCGAGACCGGCGACTGGTACTACATGATGGTCGCGCCGGACGGCACGCCTCAGGCGGTCAATGTGGTGGAGGCCTGTCATGCCTGTCACGCCGGTTTCGACTACCGCGACAGTCTCGGATATCCGGTCGAGGAAGCCCGGGTGAAGTGACCTCGGTCCGGCCTCAATGCGCCTTGTGCCGCGGTCTCGTGGCGTAGAGCGCGGAGAAGGCGAGCTGCTCCTCGAACAGGCCGGACGGCTCCATGTCCAGCAGGCGCGAGCGGGCGTCGATCTCGAACATGTCGGCGCGGTCGCCGAGCCGCTGTGGGCTGAAGTAGGAGGTGGAGAGCATGTGGCCGACCGCGTCGTCCACGCTCCACCGCCGGGTCACCGGAAAGAGGACGCGCTCGACCTCGCGGAACGATGACGCCCGCAGGTGGTCCTCGTGGTTGCCGCGGTTCGCCGCCGCCGGGATGCCGTCCGGGCACCAGTCCCGCTTGAGCGCCTCGACCACCTGTCCGATCCGGGTCTGCGATCTCGTCGAGCCGTCCTCGTGGACGACCACCACCCCGCCGCCCGGCTCGATGACCGCGTCGAGCGTGGCGAGCACCCGCGCCCGGTCGGTCCAGTGGAACGAGCGGCCGAACAGGGCGACCCGGGCCGGACCATCCTCCGGTCCGACCTCCTCCGCCGTCTTGTGCAGGAACGGGATGTCGGCGCCGCTTTCCCGCGCGGCGCGTCGCGCGGCGGCCAGCATCGGCCGGTTAGGCTCGACCCCGGTCACCCGAACGCCGAGGCCATGCAGGCGAAAGGAGAGGGTGCCCGGCCCGCAGCCGATGTCCAGCACCCGGCCGGTGCCGTCGGCGAGGTCGAAGCGGTTGACGATGTCAGCGATCATCTCGCCCGGATAGGCGAGGCGGAAGCGCACGTAGTTGTCGACGGCGCTGTCGAACAGGGTGGTGGTGTCGGTCATCCGGTCGTGTCCCGGTCGGTTGGCGGCCAGCGTCCATCATAGCCGATCCGGGCGCCGGGACGACGATCGGCGGACGTCCCCGTCTCCGGTCCGCGCGGTGCGGCTGGCGGTCGATGGTTCGACGCTAAACCATATGCCGGGTGGACCGACGCAGTTGGCCCCTTGGGCGCGCCACTCTGCGCCTGTATCCTGAGGCGAACCGGGATTTGGAACCGGATACAGAATCCATCGATGGAGGGACCGCCATGACGACCGCATTCGCCGACGTCACCGAGTTGATGCAGCGCTATTTCGACGGCTTCTACAACGGTGACGTGGACCTGCTGAAGACCGTGTTCCATCCGAGCTGTCATCTGCTGTCGGCCCGCGACGGCGGCCTGACCGACGACGACATGGAAGCGGTGTACAAGCGGGTCGCCAACCGCACGGCGCCGGCGGCGAACGGCGAGGTGAATTGCGACCGTATCCTGTCGATCGATCTCGCCAATCCGGAGCTGGCGCTGGCCAAGGTGCAGATCGCCATCGGCCAGAAGCTGTTCACCGATTATCTGAACTGCATCCGCATCGACGGCGAGTGGAAGATCATCTCCAAGGTCTTCACCTACGACCTGATGGAGGAGGCCGCGGCACCGGCGCAGGCGGCCGAGTAAGCGCCACCCGTGACCGCGACTGCCGACACGCTCAGCGTCGAGGTCTGGCGCGGGCGCGAGGAGGGACGGTTCGAGACCTTCGCCGTCCCGCAACGCGCCAACCAGACGGTGCTCGACGTCGTCACCTGGATCCAGCGCCACGCGGAGCCGGCGCTGGCCTATCGCTTCGCCTGCCGGGTCGGGGTCTGCGGGTCCTGCGCGATGACGGTCAACGGCCGCCCGCGCTGGACCTGCCGCACCCATGTCTCCAAGGTCGCCGGCGACGGCCGCCTGAGGATCGAGCCGCTGCGCAACCTGCCGCGGATCAAGGATCTCGCCGTCGATCTCGCGCCGTTCTTCGAGAAATGGCAGCGCGCCCAGGGACGGTTCACGCCGAGCCGCACGCGCCACGACCCGCTGGCGCCCGTCAGCCCCGACTCGCCCGGGCGCAAGGCGGCGGATGCCGGGATCGAGTGCATCAACTGCGCCGTCTGCTACGCGGCGTGCGACGTGGTGGCCTGGGATGAGACGTATCTGGGACCCGCCGCCCTCAACCGGGCCTGGACGCTGGTCAACGACGAGCGTGACGCCGACCGCAGGGGCGTGCTCCGCGCCGCCGGACAGGGCGGCGGCTGCCACACCTGTCACAGTCACGGCTCCTGCGTCGAGCACTGTCCGGTGGGCATCAATCCGACGGCCGGCATCGCCGGGCTGAAGCGGTTGTCGCTGGTCGCCCTGCTGGGGGGAGGGCCGGCGTGATGGCCGCGGCAATGTTCGCGCTCCAGCGGCTGACCGCGCTGATCCTCGCGCCGCTGGTGATCGTTCACCTGGTGGTCATCCTGGTGGCGGTGGAGGGCGGGTTGAGCGCCGCCGAGATCCTGGAGCGTACCCGCGGCAGCGTGGGTTGGGCCCTGTTCTACGGTCTGTTCGTGGTCGCCGCCTCGATCCACGCCCCGATCGGATTGCGCTCGGTGCTGCGGGAGCACGCCGGCTGGAGCGGACGATCGCTCGACGTCGCGATGGCCCTCGTTCTGATCATGCTGCTGGTGCTGGGGTTCCGGGCCGTGTTTGCGGTGGTGGGGGCGCCATGAAGGTTCGTTCGCACAGTCATTTGGGATACTGGGCTTCGATCGCGCATCGACTTTCTGGTGTGCTGCTCGCGCTGTTTCTGCCGATACATTTCCTTGTGCTGGGATTGGCCATCGAGGGTGAGGCGCGGCTCGACGGCTTTCTGGCGCTGGCCGAGAACCCGCTGGTCAAACTGGCCGAATGGGGGCTGGTGATCCTGCTGACCGTGCACCTGGCCGCCGGCCTGCGGGTGCTGGCGCTCGAGTTCCTGCCCTGGCGCGATACCCGCAAGGGGCTGATCGGTCTCGGCGCCCTGGCCGCGGCGGCCGTCGGCGCGGTCTTCCTGGCGCAGGTGCTGTGATGCGGATCGACCGGCACGACACCGATATTCTGATTCTCGGCTCCGGCGGCGCCGGCCTGTTCGCCGCGCTCCACGCGGTGCAGACGAACCCGGACCTGGAGGTGACCGTCGCCTCGAAGGGGCTGCTCGGCAAGAGCGGCTGCACCCGCATGGTCCAGGGGGGCTACAACGTGGCGCTCAACCCCGAGGACAGCCTCGAGCGCCACTTCATGGACACCATCGTCGGCGGCAAGTGGCTGCCGCGCCAGGATCTCGCCTGGCGGCTTGTGGAGGGGGCGGTCGAGCGGGTGCGGGAACTGGAGAACGAACTCGGCTGCTTCTTCGATCGCAACGCCGATGGCTCGCTGCACCAGAAGGCCTTCGCCGGGCAGTCCTTCGACCGCACGGTGCACAAGGGCGACCTCACCGGCATCGAGATCATCAACCGGCTGATGGAACAGGTCTGGGCCCGCGACATCAAGCGGCTCGAGGAGCACCGGGCGGTCGAGCTTGTCCCCACCGCCGACGGTTCCGGCATCGCGGGCGTGTTGATGATCGACATGCGCACCGGCGGCTATCGTCTGGTGCGCGCGAAGGCGGTCCTTCTGGGGACCGGCGGCGGGCCGACCATGTACCTCTATCACACCCCGTCCGGCGACAAGTCCTGCGACGGCATGGCGATGGCGCTGCGCGGCGGGCTGGCCCTGCGCGACATGGAGATGGTGCAGTTCCATCCGACCGGCCTGCTCGCCGGTCCGGACACGCGCATGACCGGCACGGTGCTGGAGGAGGGGCTGCGCGGCGCCGGGGGCTGGCTGCTGAACGGCGATGGCGAGCGGTTCATGACGACCTATGACAGGGCGGGCGAGCGCGCGACCCGTGACGTCGTCAGCCGGGCGATCTATGCCGAGATGCGCGACGGTCGCACCACGCCGATGGGCGGCGTCTACATCCAGATGAGCCATCTAGGTCCGGAGGACGTGGCGAAGCGCTTCCCCGGCATGGTGACGCGCTGCGCCGACTGCGGATTCGACCTCGCCGGCGGCCGGGTCGAGGTGGTGCCGACCGCCCACTACATGATGGGCGGCGTCGAGTTCGAGATCGACGGGACGACGGCGATGCCGGGTCTGTTCGCGGCGGGTGAGGATTGCGGCGGGGTGCACGGCGCCAACCGGCTCGGCGGCAACGGCGTGGCCAACTCGACCGTGTTCGGAGGCATCGCCGGCGCGGCGATGGCCGCCTATGTGGCGCGGGAAGGGATGTTCAGGGATCCGGACCCGACCGCGCTCGAAGCCGGGGTCGCCCGTGCCGAGCAACCCTTCGCCCTCAAACCGGGCGACCTTGGAGCGCTGCGCGAGACGCTCTGGGGCCTGATGTGGGACGAGGTCGGCATTCTGCGGACCGATGCCGGGCTGCGGCGCGGCCTCGAACGCCTCGACGCGCTGGAGGAGGAGCTGGGGCGGACGGGTCTTGCCGACGGCGACCGGGCGTTCAATCTCATCTGGCATGACTGGCTGAATCTGGAGAGCCAGATCGCGGTCTCCAGGGTGATCGCGACGGCGGCGCTGGCCCGCGAAGACAGCCGCGGCGCCCATTTCCGCGAGGACTTCCCGGAGACCGGGGACCTGAACGCCACGGCGTTCACGCGGGTCACGGCGCCGGATACGGGGGCCGTCCGGTTGGAGATGGTGCCGGTCGATTTCACCGTCGTTAAGCCCGGCGAGAGCCTGATCGACGACGAGGCCGGCGCGCCGCCGACCTCGGCGGCCGTGCGCTGAACACCCCGCGCCGTTTCCTTTTGCCCGTCGCAACGAGTTCCCCGCGGCAACGACAAAGGCCCGCGCGGAGCGGGCCTCTGGTACGGTGATGTGATCGGGGTCAGGCGGGACCGGCCTGCGGGGCCGGGCCGTCGGCGGGACGGTTGCGGCGGCCGGCCATGAACTGATCGAACTCGGCCTTGTCCTTGGCGCGGCGGAGCTGCTCCAGGAAATCCTGAAACTCCTGCTGCTCCTCCTCCAGCCGCTTCAGGGTCTCGGCCCGGTAGTCGTCGAAGGCGGAATTGCCGCTCGACCGGCTCTCGCTCTTCCACCACTGACCGCGGCTACGCTTCCAGCATCCCATTCTTCCACTCCATAGCAGGTAACCCAGGACCGCGAGGCCGATCGGCCAGAACAAGACGAATCCGACGACCATGAGTGCGATCCAGGCCGGTTTCCCGTAGTCGTCGAGCTTTTGAACGAGCTCCATAGGGCCTCCGATGTAAATGTTCATTACATTCACATAAGGGCGGCACGAGCGCCGATCAAGAGTGTCGTGCGGGTATTTCGCTAATTAGGGACGGCTGACCGGAAGCCCAAGGCCCTGCAGGTAGACCAGCACCCCGGCCTCGAGCAGTTCCTCGGGCGTCATCGGCAGGGATCGGGCGCCGGCGTCGCTGCGGGTGAACAGCGATGCTGTGCCGTGGGCCAGGCTCCAGACGTGCAGTGCCACCATCATCGCCGGCGGGCGCTGGCCCTGGGGCGCCAGCGCGCACAGCGTCTCGGCGGCGCGGCGCAGCACGGCGAAGGCCTGGTCCGAGGCGCGCCGGAGTTCCGGCGTGGCATTGCGGTCGATCCCGGCCTCGAACATGGCCGAGTAGTGCGCCGGCTCGTCCCGCGCGAAGGCGAGATAGGCTTGGCCGGTGCGTTCGAAGGCGGTGACGGGGTCGGGCCGGCCGTCGTCCCAGGCGGCTTCCAGACGGTCGGTGAACAGGGAGAACCCGCGTCCGGCGACGTCGGCGAGCAGGGCGTCGCGGTCGCGGAAATGGCGATAGGGGGCGGCCGGGCTGACCCCGGCGGAGCGCGCCGCGTCGGCGAAGCTGAACCCGCTCGCGCCCTTCTCGGCGATCAGGCTCAACGCCGCCTGAATAAGCGCCTCGCGCAGGTTGCCGTGATGATAGCCGCGACGCCGGCCGCCGGACTCGCCTTTCGACCAGTTCATGCAGGCTAATTAGGGCATCGGCGCGGGGAATGCAGCCGCAATCGACAGCGCGGCGCCCGGTGGCGGTTCAGGGCCGGTCCGACTCGGGTTGCCGGGGCTTGCGGCCACCGGTCAGGAACCTCAGCGCCATCGAGACGGCGACGTAGGAGAACAGGAAGAAGCCGATCGCGATGAGGATCTCGACCTCGATGATGTGCAGGAGCGACTGCATGCGCCGTATCCGGGTTCCAATCTGGAGAGGGGGCGGACCATGCTCCCGATGTGTCGGCGGGCGAAGGAGTCACGTCGTCGCACCATGCGGACGCACGCCGGGCGTTCGACGTGCGGCGGTTGACGTGCGGCGGGGCCGGCGGCATCACTTGCCCGGCGATCACTCCCCTGGTGATCGCTCCACCGACGGGATGTTCCGATGGCCACTGTTCTGAACTGCTTCCCGCTGACCGTCTTCAAGGACCGGCTGGGCCTCGATGCGACCTACCGGCACGGGATCGGCCAGGCGATCATCGACTCCTACCGCGACGGGCCGAAGGCCGGGGTGACCAAGACCAGCGCCTGGACTGGCGACAGAAACGGCCGCGAGTTCCTGCATCTGGAGCCGACCATGGCGCCGTTCTTCAAGGCGGTGCACCAGCGCATGGTCGAGTACCTGCGGGCGTTGAAGATCGACGCCGGCAAGCTGGACCTGCACTATACCCGGTCATGGGGCACGGTCAGCGAGCCGGGCCAGTCGATCCGACGCCACCGGCACAACCAGAGCCACATCTCGGTCGTGTACTACCCGATCAAGGACGAGAACACCGGCAACCTGGTGTTTCACCTGCCCGACCCGCTGAACGAGTTCTCCCCCGGCCTGTTCGAGCAGCACTCCCGCGACATGGGGCTGATCACCGAGAGCAACATCCTCAATTCGGAGATGGTCGACCTGCCGGTCGCGGAGGACGACATCGTGGTCTTTCCGTCCAAGACCTTCCACGGGACCGAGCCCAACAACACGCCGGGCCGGCGGGTGTCGATCGCCATCGACGTGGTCGTCACCCTCAAGGACAGCGGCGGCGTCGAATACCTGATGCCGCCGGTGGAGAAGTGGCGCAGGTCGGCAGACCTGTAGGCCGGACCTACTCCCCCTCCGCCGCCACCGGCCGGAAGAACTCGACGGAGAAGGCGTCGCCGGGGGTCGCCGTCAGGTCGAAGGCGAGCTTGAGGCTCACCGCCAGCACCATCAGCGCCAGCAGGCCGCGCAACTGCTCGCCGCGCAGGTTGGCGCCGAGGCGGGTTCCAATCTGCGCGCCGACGACGCCGCCGATGAGCAGCACGAAGGCGAGCACCACGTCGACGGTCTGGGAATTCACCGCCTGCAGGAAGGTGACGTTGGCGGTGACGAAGATGATCTGGAACAGCGAGGTGCCGACGACCACGCTGGTCGGCATCCCGAGCAGATAGATCATGGCCGGCACCAGCACGAAGCCGCCGCCCACCCCCATCATGGCCGTCAGCGCGCCGATCGCGACCCCGACGCCGAGCGGCAGCAGCAGGCTGATGTAGAGTTTCGACTTGCGGAACCGCATCTTCAGCGGCAGGCCATGCATCCAGGTGTGCTGGTGGATCTTGCCGCGCCGCGGGATCGCCGAGCGGGTGCGACGGATCGCCCGGATGCTCTCGCTCAGCATCAGGCCGCCGATGCTGCCGAGCAGCACCACGTAGCTCAGGCGGATGACGAGGTCGATCTGGCCGACCGCACGCAGCAGGTTGAACAGAACGACGCCGATGGACGAGCCGATCAGGCCGCCGACGAGCAGCACCACCCCCATCTTCAGGTCGACATTGCCGCGCCGCCAATGCGCCAATACGCCGGAGACCGAGGCGCCGACGATCTGGTTGGCGCTGGTGGCGACGGCGACCGCCGGCGGGATGCCGATAAAGATCAGCAGCGGCGTCATCAGGAACCCGCCCCCGACCCCGAACAGCCCCGACAGCACGCCGATCCCGCCGCCGAGCCCGAGGATCACCAGCAGATTCACGGAGACCTCGGCGATGGGCAGGTAGACATGCATGGCGGACACGGACCGGACGGCGGCGACGGGATGGCTGTTATGCGCCTGCGAGTGCGGTGCGTGTCAACGGACGGTGGCAATTGGCCGCGTTCCGGTCCTCCGGCGGCAACGCACGTCTTGCCCGCTCCCCTCAACCCTGCGAGCCTTTGCGAAAACGAACGGTCGGGCGACAAGCCCCCGGACAACGAACGGGAGGACACGGCGATGGCCACCATCGCGGCCGACACGGTCGAGCAGGCCGCCTACGAGATCATGTGCAAGGCCGGGATCGAGATCCCGGACGACTATCTCGGCGGCATCCAGGCCATGGCGAACACCGAGGAGGGCGATCTCTCCGCCTTCGTGCTCCGCGCCATGCTGGAGAACTACGAGGCGGCGAAGCAGGATCGCCGGGCCATGTGCGCCGATACCGGCGTGCCGCGCTACTACGTGAAGTACGGCAACGAGGCCCGGATCGAGGGCGGCCCGGTCGAGGTCGAGCACCGGATCCGGCGGGCGACGGCGCGGGCCACCCACGAGGTGCCGCTGCGACCGAACCGCGTCCACCCGCTCTCGCGCCGGGACAACGACAACAATGTCGGCGTCAACGCGCCGGAGATCGAGTACAGCTTCGAGCCGGACGCGGACTGGGTCGACATCACGACCGTCCACAAGGGCGGCTTGTTCGGCACCGACTACCGCATGCTGTTTCCGGCCGACGGGCTCGACGGCATCCGCCGGTTCTACCTCGACACCCTGATCGCTTTCGGCAAGCGGGGCCTCGCCTGTCAGCCGGCGATCGTCGGTATCGGCCTCGGCGGCTCCAAGGATATCTGCTCGGTGCTGGGCAAGCAGGCGGCCTGCCTGCGCACGGTCGGCGACCGCCACCCAGATCCGGAGATCGCCGCCCTGGAACTGGAGCTCAAGGAACTCGGCAACTCCATCGGCATGGGGGCGATGGGCTTCGTCGGTTCGTCCATGGTCGTCGATTGCCACATCGAGGTCGGCTACACCCATACGGGGGGCATGCCGATGAGCGTGCACTGCTTCTGCCTGTCGTCGCGGCGGGCGACCGCCCGCATCTTCTCCGACGGCGAGATCGAGTACCGCACCGACCCGCGGTGGTTCACCCCCTACATGCGGCGCGACACCGTCGACTGGGCGCCCGGACGGATGGAGGCGGCGGAATGAGCGGGGCGCTGAAGGAGGTCCGGCTGCAGACGCCCGTGCGGCACGAGGACCTGGTGGGCCTGGAACTCGGTACCGTCGTCTATCTCGACGGCCTGATCTACACGGGGCGCGAGGGCGTCTACAAGAGCGTGCTGGAGGACGGACGCGAGCCGCCGGAGGATCTGCGGCAGCTCACCAACGTCAATTTCCACTGCTCGCCCGCCGCCTCGGTGAACCATAACGGCAGCCTGACGGTCGGCGCGGTGACGGCGACGGCGAGCTTCCGGTTCTCCAAGTGGCTGCCCCGATGGTTCGACGTGTCCGGCGCGAAGGTCATCGTCGGCAAGGGCGGCATGAGCGAGAGCGACTACCGCAAGGTCTTCGTGCCGGCTGGGGCGATCTACCTGACCACGGTCGGATACGGGACCGGGGCGCTGCTCGGCCGCGGCATCAAGCATGTCCGCGCCGCCCACTGGCTCGACGAACTCGGCATCGCCCAGGCCATGTGGGTGCTGGAGGTGGAGAAGTTCGGGCCGCTGCTGGTCGAGAGCGATCTGGAGGGCAACTCCCTGTTCGAGCGGCAGAACCGGATCGTCAACCAGGGCATCGGCCGGCTCTACGAGGGCCTGAAGGCGCCGAGCCTCAGCCGTTACGGCGAGACCGACGACCGGGGTGAGGAACTGATCGGGTAGGCGGGGATCAGTCGGGCGCGGCCGGCACGCCGGCCCCGATGTCCAGATATCGGCGGCTCAACACGTCGGTCACGGTCGCCACCCCGTCATGACTGAGGTCGAAATCCGGTCGGTCGTCCGGGTCCGTGGTCGAGCACGAGTAGAACCAGCGCACGCCGCTCGCGTCGCGCAGCGGGAGGCCGATCGATTCCCGGCGCATGGTCCGCCCGCGCGACGCCACCGTGCGCATGCGCGTGTACATGCCGCAGGGGTACCCGCAGGCGAGGAAGAACGGCCGGGCGGCCGCGGCCCGCCGCTCGGGTGAGACCATGTCGAGGTAGTTCCGTCCGGTGATCTCCTCGTCATAGGCGGCGGCGACGGTCGAGCCGACCAGACGCAGCCGGATATCGGTCGGGGAGACCAGTTCGTGGACCACCATGTGCGCCAGCGCGCCGCCCAGCGCCTCCGGCCGGAAGTCGCGGCGTTCCGGCACGAGCCCGACACGCGGCAGGGCCGTCCAGTGGTCTGCGAAGGCACGCAGAGTCCGGTTGAGATCGAGGATGTCGAAGTCGGGATCGGGCACGTCGGGGTCCTGGTCGCTGCAAGGCAGCCTTCCAGAAGCCGAGCGAGGCCTCAATCCGTAATATCCGACACCGTGGCGGCAGAAACCTGCCGAGGGACCCGAGGCCGTGCTTGCGGTACCGGCGTCTGTCTCAGTCCAGTCCGTAGGCCTCGGGCAGGTCGGGGGTCCGCAGGCCGGTGGTACTGACCCCGATCCCCTTGATGAGGGCCAGATCGTCCGCGTGCAGGTCCTTGATCGGCTTGAAGCCGCGCCGGCCCAGCACGTTGTTGCCGCCGGCCGATACGGCGACCGCCGAGTCGAAGCCGAACCCGAGCGTCTCTCGCGACTTGGGGGTCAGCCTGCCGGAGGCATCATCGAAATTCGGATGGATCCGGTCGCTGACGGGGACGTTGACGGTGGTGTGCGGCCCGTAGTCCGGCAGATTGCCGGGCGAGAAGCTGATGGCATTGTGCAGGCGCTGCGCGGCATCGGTCAGACCTTCCCAGCTATCCGACATCGAGAGATCGCCATAGGCGGCGTCGATCTCGGCGTTCGACCGGTCGATGGCCTGGTTGCTGTCGATGTTGTTCTTCGACTTCCGCTTGGCGTTGGGCATGAGGCGGAAGGGGACGGGCAGCCGCATCTCCTCATTGCGGCCCTTCGCGTGCTCGACGAGCTTGTCGAGGACATCGAAGGACTCGGACTGGCCGGCCCAGAACCCGCGCGTCGCGTGCTTCTCGATGAAGTGCCGGTAGCCGGCGTCCGGCCCGATATGGGTCGCCGCGAGGTCGTTCACCTTTGGCGACCCGACTTCGCTCTGCTTGAAATGGCCGAGCCGGACGGAGTTCTGAGCCGCGAACAGGTAGGCGACCGACGGGATCTCCTCCCGTCCCAGGCGGATGAAGTCCGGGTCGTCGGGGTCCTCCGCGTCCATGCGCTGGACGACGGACCCGTGCCGGAACCCGACGCCCATGCGCATCTGCGGCTGAACCTGCCCGGATGCCCGCCGTTCATGCGGAAGAAGCGGCCTCGTCGTGGCGGCGCCGAGGGGCGCGATCGCCGGTTGGCCGACCGCGGCGCCGGCCATCGCCCGTTGCTCGTGCGGCAACAGCGGTCGGCCGGGGGTTGGCGGTCCGGAAACGGCGGGCTGGAGCCCGGAACCGCCCGATCGCCCCTGGGCCCGGATTTCGTGCGGCAGCAGCGGGCGGGGGACGGCGGCGGGAAGCGCCGGCATCCGCGGTTGGCCGACGCCGACCGGCGCAATCGCCCGCGTCTCGTGCGGCAGGAGGGGGCGAGCGGTCGCCGCGGCAAGGGGCTGCATCCGCGGTTGGCCGACGTCCGAAGGATGCCCGGCGACCCGCGCTTCATGCGGCAACAGGGCACGGCCTCCCAGAGACGACGGCGGTCCCGCGATCAACGGTTGGCCGACTGCCGCGGCGCCGAGCGCCCGTTGTTCGTGAGGCAGCATAGGACGGCCCGAACTCGGCATGCTGTTGGCCTCGATGGAGAGACGGTGCGTCAATGTCGCTTAATGATTGTCTTTGAGCAAGCTTGCGATGCAGGTATCGGTCACAGGGGCGACGCACCGTCCAGTACCGCCGAACCGATGGTCTGGAACTGGTCCGGGTAAAGGGAACCATGTGGCAGTCGCTTGAACGGGATCGGTTCAGGTGGAGTCGACCTGGACCATGTGTCGTCGTTTGCATCGTTTTAGGTAGGTCAAACTCAGACGTTTGCCGCAGCTCAGACACTTTCGGATCGACCTGGATGCCAGGATCAACTTGTTATTTTTCCCCGCCTTTCCTGGACAGGTCCCAGCCCTCGCCGCCAAAATTGAACCTAACCTCTCCAGACCACCCACGTTTTGCCGCTTCGCCGATCGGGGTCCCGTTGAACCTCGGGTCGATCTGAACGAATTCGATCGGACGTGCGTTCAAATTCTCCAGGTCGGCCTCGAAGTCGGGAATCGTTTCCGAACGTCCCGCATCGGACTGACTCTCGAGTTGTGATCCCTCACCGATGCGCTGGAAGCTTGACTCGCTTCGCATGGTGTCACGCTCGGCATCGTAGGATCGCTGGTCGTCCGAATCGCTATATTGATCGTGCTCATTGTTATAGAACGCCGTTGGGTGAGTGTTCACCGGATCTCTTGTGGATATATTGGAACCTTTGAATCTCAATTGATGGAAAAGTCGAGTGTGATCTCCGAATTCAGTTGTAGTATATCCTTGATTCGATTTCATTTTCTCATCGAGTTCGAAAAACTTTTTGGCCTTCTTCGTGCGTTCTCTCGTTACTATGTAAAATTTCCTGTTGGCGTCCGCATAATGGCCTTGCCCGGACGGATTCCACTTATCATTGCCGCCACCGCCACCGCCACCGCCACCGCCACCGCCACCGCCACCGCCACCGCCACCGCCACCAATGCTGCCGCCTCGCTCGGCGATCATTGCAGGCTGCACGGCACGTCCGCTGAGCCGGTGAACTGGACTCGGCGCTGAGGGCGGTGCGACACGATGCGCCGTCATGGACTGTCGCTGTGTGAGAGCAGCGGCACGGCCGGCATCGTGCGTGGGCCGCTGGTTGGCCGCTCCGGCAAGTTGTACGAGAGGCGTGGCTACCGACGCAGACGGGTGTATCGGCAGCGCTTGACGATGCGGTTGAACGGTCGACGGAAGTGGCTGTGTTGCCCTCGCTTCGTGCGGGAGCAGAGGCCGGTTGGGCATCACCCCATTGTTCAGTCTTGGCTGTGCTGCCGGACCGTTGATACCGAGCGCACGCAACTCATGCGGCAGGAGCGGCCGATTGACCATGGCTATACTCTCCCCCAACAGGAACACACGATCACAGGAAGGCATATGATCGCGTGAAGCTTTCCCACCTTCAATAGATCAGAGGACGGCCAATAGGTCAGAGGAAGGCGCCCGGTTTAAGGCGATTGGATCTGAGGCGACCGTGCTCTGCGGACCCGCTAAGTTGAGTATGCGCTGGTGATCCGATCAGCCTTTGGCCGCTGGGTTTCAGAGTTCCCTTCAATCCGCGAACTCCGGCACGCCCGCTCCGATGTCGATGAAGCGCCGGTCCAGGACCTTCATCACCGTCAGGGCGTCGCGTTCGTCGAAATAGGTTTCCCGCTCCACCGCCGGGCTGGAGCAGAAGTAGACCAGACGCGCCCGGCCGTCGTCGTCGCGCATGGGAAAGGCGATCGACTCGCGGGTGAGCATCTTCCCGCTCTCCGTGGTCGAGCGGAGCTTCACGAGCATGCCGGCCGGCTGCTCGCAGACGAGGAAGATCGCCCGGGACGCGATCGGTCGCCGGGACTCCTCCACGAAATCCAGGTAGTTCCGGCCGGTGATCTCCTGGCCATAGTCGTCCACCACCGCCGTCCCGACGAGGCGGAGGCGGATCTGCTCCGGCGAGATGAGGTCGTGGATCACCAGGTTGGGCAGCAGGCCCGCGACCCTGCCCGGATCGAAATCCGCACGGGACGGGATCAGGTCGCGGCAGGGCAGGGACAGCCAGTAACGTGCGAACTCGACCGAGCGCTCGCCCGCATCCCAAATCGCTGCCAGTACCGACGCGTCCCGTGACACCGCCCCCACCCCCCAGAGCAAATCACGATCGGATGGTATCATCCGATCGTGTGGATTTGCTCTATCGTTAACAGCTTGGAGAGCGATTCACGATGCTGATCGAGTTGACCTGAGCCAATCGCGCTCCAGCGAGGACCCGACGAAGACCCAGCGAGGACCGGGGCTGTGCCGACGCCCCTACCCGCGGTTCATCCGGTTCGCCACCAGATCGTCGACCACCGCCGGATCGGCCAGCGTCGAGGTGTCGCCGAGTTGGTCGTGCTCGTTGGCGGCGATCTTGCGCAGGATGCGGCGCATGATCTTTCCCGACCGGGTCTTCGGCAGGCCCGGCGCCCACTGGATCAGATCCGGCGAAGCGATCGGGCCGATCTCGCGGCGCACCCACTGCACCAGTTCCTTGCGCAGATCGTCGCTCGGCTCCTCGCCGACGTTCAGGGTCACGTAGGCGTAGATGCCCTGGCCCTTGAGGTCGTGCGGGTAACCGACGACGGCGGACTCCGCGACCTTGGCGTGGGCGACCAGGGCGCTCTCCACCTCGGCGGTACCCATGCGGTGGCCGGACACGTTGATCACGTCGTCGACCCGGCCGGTGATCCAGTAGTAGCCGTCCGCGTCGCGGCGGCATCCGTCGCCGGAGAAGTAGCGGCCGGGGAAGGTGGTGAAATACGTCTGGATGAACCGCTCGTGGTCGCCGTAGACCGTGCGCATCTGACCGGGCCAGCTGTCGTCGATGCAGAGATTGCCCTCGGTCTCACCATCCAGGACGTTGTTCTCGTTGTCGACGACGACGGGCCGCACGCCGAAGAACGGCCGGGTGGCGGATCCCGGCTTCAGCGGGGTGGCGCCGGGCAGCGGGGTGATGAGGATGCCGCCGGTCTCGGTCTGCCACCAGGTGTCGACGATCGGGCAGCGATGGTCGCCGACCACGCGGTGATACCAGAGCCAGGCTTCGGGATTGATCGGCTCGCCGACGGAACCGAGCACGCGCAGCGACTTGCGGCTGGTCCGGGTGACCGGCGCCTCGCCCTCGCGCATCAGGGCGCGGATGGCGGTGGGGGCGGTGTAGAAGATGTTGACGTTGTGCTTGTCGACGACCTCCCAGAACCGGCTGGTGTTGGGGTAGTTCGGCACGCCTTCGAACATCAGCGTGATCGCGCCGTTCGCCAGTGGGCCGTAGACGATGTAGCTGTGCCCGGTGACCCAGCCGACGTCGGCGGTGCACCAGTAGACCTCGCCCGGCTTGTAGTCGAACACGTACTCATGGGTCATCGAGGCGTAGACTAGGTAACCGCCGGAGGTGTGCAGCACGCCCTTCGGCTTACCGGTCGAGCCTGAGGTGTAGAGGATGAACAGCGGGTCCTCGGCGCTCATCTCCTCCGGCGGGCAGTCCGGCGAGGCGGCGGCGCAGACCTCGTGGTACCAGTGGTCGCGGCCGTCGACCATGTCGACATCGTCGCCCGTGTGGCGGACGACGATGACCGACTTGCAGCCCGGACAGTGCTGCAGGGCCTCGTCGGCGTTCTTCTTCAGCGGCACGTGCCGTCCGCCGCGCATGCCCGCATCGGAGGTGATCAGCATGTTGCTGTCGCAATCCTCGATGCGGCCGTGCAGGCTCTCCGGCGAGAAACCGCCGAACACCACCGAATGCACCGCGCCGATGCGGGCGCAGGCGAGCATCGCGTAGGTCGCCTCCGGAATCATCGGCAGGTAGATCGTCACCCGGTCGCCCTTCTTGACGCCAAGCTCCTTCATGGCATTGGCGAGGCGGCAGACCTTCTCGTGCAGCTCACGGTAGGTGATGACCTTGCTGTCGGTCGGCTCGTCGCCTTCCCAGATGATGGCCGGCTGGTCCGCCTTGTCGGCGAGGTGACGGTCGATACAGTTGGCGGAGACGTTGAGCGTGCCGTCCTCGTACCAGCGGATGTGCAGGTCGTCGGCGGCGTAGGACACGTCCTTGACCTTGGTGTACGGCTTGATCCAGTCGAGCCGCTTGCCGTGTTCGCCCCAGAAGCCTTCCGGATCCTCGATCGATCGGGTGTACATGGCCTGATACTTGGCGTCGTCGATCAGGGCGCTTGCGGCGAAGTCCGCTGGTACCCGAATGATGTCTGTGGACATGCGATCGCTCCCTCTGCCCTACGCGTTTGTCCTCCCTGCCAGGGGAGGTTGTCAGGCGCAGTATCGACATCGCGCGGGTGGTTAACAAGGTGTGGGGCGGCAGATTCACCGGCGGCGGGCGGATTCTGTCAATGACTGCCAAACCTTGAGGCGGCGTAAGTCAAAAAGTTTACAGCCGGCTTTACACGTCCCCGCCATCCGTCCGCCCGCTCGCGGTATCGTCCAGCGCGCCGGCATCGTCCAGGTCCAGGACCCGGCGGGCGACGTCGAGGGAGAAGCCCGCGCGGGCAAGGGCGGCGAGATCGCGGTCGCGGCGCGCCTCGCGGTCCGCCGGCGGGCGCATCGGGCCAAGACGGCGACGGCGGGCGAACCGGCAGGCGGCGGCGAACTCGGCCGCCGTGCGGTCGGCGCCGTCCTCCTCCGCCAGCACGCTGTCGATCAGGTCGCCGTCGACGCCCTTCTCGCGCAGGGTCAGCGCGATGCGCCGGGCGGATTCCCCGCGCCGGCGCAGGCTCGCGGCCCGGCCTTCCGCGAAGGCGCGATCGTCGACCAGACCGACCTCGGCGTAGCGGGCGACGACCGCCTCGACCCACGGCGCCGCCTCGTCCGGGTCGCAGCGCCCCTCCCGCGCCGCCTTGTCGACCCGGCGCATCAGTACCCGCCGCAGCCCCTCGACGGAGCTGGCATAACGCTCCAGGTAATGCAGCGCGGCACGCTCCAGATAGGTCTTGGTGAGCGGGCCGCGTTTTCGCCGGCGGTCGGTTCTGTCCATGACCGGACGCTAGTGCAAATCACGGCCAGATGGAAACATCTGATCGTTTGAATTTGCCCTATCTCTAATGACTTAGAGGGCCGGTCGCGTTTCAGGTCGATCAGGTCTGAACCGGGCGCGCTCTAACACGGAGCTCGGGGGGCGCGACATGGAACCGCCGGACCGCCGCCGCCCGTCATCGAACAATCACCCGGTTCACGTTGACAAGGGCCGGGCGCATACTGACTATCGCCGTTTTCGCCGGTCGGGAGGCGATTCGCGTGAACCCGGCGGCAACAACCGAGGAGTGACGTGTCGTGGTGAGCAGCGTGATGCCGACCTATGGCCGGATCGACATCGCTTTCGAGCGGGGTGAGGGACCCTACCTGTACAGCACCGACGGCCGACGATTCCTCGATTTCGCCACCGGCATCGCCACCAATTCCGTGGGCCACGCCCATCCCAAGCTGGTGCAGGCGATCGCCGACCAGGCCGCCCGTGTCATGCACGTCTCCAACCTGTACCGGATCCCGGAGCAGGAGGCGTTGGCCGACGCGCTGGTCGCGACGTCCTTCGCCGACACCGTGTTCTTCTGCAACTCCGGGGCGGAGGCGCTGGAGGGGTCGATCAAGGTGGCGCGGCGTTACCAGTTCCATGTCGGCCAGCCGCACCGCACCAAGGTGATTTGCTGCAGCCATTCCTTCCACGGCCGGACCATGGCGACCCTGTCGGCGACCGACAAGGATGCCTACCGCGAGGGTTTCGGGCCGCGCGTGCAGGGGTTCCAGCATGTGGCCTTCGGCAACCTGAACGAGATGCGCGACGCCGCCGCGGCGGACGATGCCGCTGCCATTCTCGTCGAGCCGGTCCAGGGCGAGGGCGGGATCTTCGTCGCGCCGACCGAATATCTCCAGGCACTCCGCGAGATCGCCGACGAGTTCGGCCTGATGCTGGTGTTCGACGAGGTTCAGTGCGGCATGGGGCGTACCGGCCGGCTGTGGGCGCATGAGTGGGCCGGCATCGCGCCGGACATCATGGCTTCGGCCAAGGGGCTTGGCGGCGGCTTTCCCGTCGGTGCGGTGATGGCCAGCGAGAAGGCGGCATCCGGCATGAAGCCGGGCCTGCACGGCTCGACCTATGGCGGCAACCCTCTGGCAATGGCGGCGGCGAAGGCCGTGCTCGACATCGTCACCGAGCCCGATTTCCTGCCGCATGTGGAGACGATGTCCGCGTCCTTCCACGACAAGCTCGAAGGGCTGGCGGCGAAGCATCCGGGCGTGATCGCCGAGGTGCGCGGCAAGGGGCTGCTGCTCGGCCTCAAGTGCGTCGTGCCGGCGGGTGACCTGCAGACAGAACTGCGCGAGAAGCAGGGCATGCTGACCGTCGGCGCGGCCGAGAACGTGCTTCGGCTTCTGCCGCCGCTCACCATCGACGAGAGCCATGTCGCGGAGGCGATCGAGAAGATCGACGCGGCGTGCGCCGGGCTGGCGCGTCATGCCGCTTGATCGGGTGGGAGAACCGGGGGACGGCGGCGTGCGGCATTTTCTCGATCTGGACCAGATAGACGCACCGACGCTGCGGGCCATGATCGAGCAGGCCAACGCCTACAAGCGCGGCGACGGCCTGGCGGAGAAGCCGCTGGACGGCAAGGTGCTCGCGCTGATCTTCGAGAAGCCGTCGACCCGGACCCGCGTGTCGTTCGAGTCCGGGATGAAACGGCTCGGCGGCGACGTCGTGGTGCTGAACGGCTCGGATCTGCAACTCGGCCGAGGCGAGAGCGTCGCCGACACCGCGCGGGTGCTGTCGCGCTACGTCGACTGCATCATGATCCGCACCTTCTCGGAGGCGACGCTGCACGAACTGGCGGAGAACGCCACGGTCCCGGTGATCAACGGGCTCACCGACCAGTCGCACCCGTGTCAGCTCATGGCCGATATCATGGCCTTCGAGGAGCATCGCGGTCCGATCAAGGACAAGGTGATCGCCTGGTCCGGCGACGGAAACAACATGGCGGTGTCCTGGATCCAGGCGGCGGTGCAGTTCGATTTCGTGTTGCGCATCGCCTGTCCGCAGGAGCTCATGCCGCCGCAGGAGGTGCTGGCCTGGGCCCGCGCCAAGGGCGGACGGATCGAGGTGACGCAGGATCCGGCGGCCGCGGCGGCCGCGGCGGATGCGGTCGTCACCGACACCTGGGTGTCCATGGGCGACGACGATTCGAACCGTCACAACCTTCTGGCTCCGTATCGCGTGGATCAGGCGCTGATGGACCATGCCAAGCCGGAGGCCGTCTTCCTGCACTGCCTGCCGGCCCATCGCGGCGAGGAGGTGACGGCGGAGGTGATCGACGGTCCGCAGTCCATCGTGTTCGACGAGGCGGAAAACCGCCTGCACAGTCAGATGGCGATTCTCAGCTGGTGCCTGTCGGAGCCGAGATGAGGGAACGCGAGGCCCTGTTCGAGCACACCGGCCGCGACGACATCATCCTGCCCTTCCAGATCGATCCGTACGGGCTGCGTGGGCGGCTCGTGCGGCTCGGTTCCGTCGTCGATGGCATTCTGAACCGTCACGACTATCCCGAGGCGGTGGCGGCGATGCTGGGGGAGACCATGGCCCTGGCGGCGTGTCTGGCCGGCTCGCTGAAGTACGAGGGGGTGTTCACCCTGCAGACCAAGGGCGACGGGCCGATCGGTGTCCTGATGGCGGACGTCACCACCGCCGGGGCCGTACGGGCGTACGCGACCTACGATGCCGCGCGGGTGGCGGACCTCGATCCGGCCGACGTGGCCGCGCGTTCGGTGCCGCGTCTGCTCGGCGGCGGCTACATCGCCTTCACCGTCGACCAGGGATCGAACACCGACCGCTACCAGGGGATCGTCGAGCTTTCCGGGCGGACCCTTTCGGACTGCACCCATGCCTATTTCCAGCAGTCGGAGCAGCTTGATGCCGGGGTGACGATCGCCGCGGGCCTGACCGACGACGGCTGGCGCGCCGGTGGTATCATGGTCCAGCGCCTGCCCTATGCCCGGGACCTGCCCGGCCGGCCGAGCGAGGACGAATACGAGGACCTTTGGCGCACCGCCGTCACGCTGATGAGCAGCACGCGGGCGCGGGAACTGATCTCCGGCGACCTGCCGCCCGACCGCCTTCTCTATCGCCTGTTCCACGAGGCTGGGGTGCGCGCCTATGAGGCGCAGCCGGTGACCGATACCTGCCGGTGCTCAAGTGCCCGGGTCGAACGGGTGCTGCTGTCGCTGAACGCCGCCGAACTGGACGACATGAAGGTCGACGGCGCCGTCGTCGTCAGTTGCGAGTTCTGCAAGCGCGAATGGCGCTATGATGACGCCGCGCTCGACGCGTTGCGCAATTCGGTGGCGCGCCCCACTTTCTGACGACACATCGACCGACGAGAGGACACCGTCAATGCGCCTCGACCGCCGCACCCTCATGCTGTCAGCCCTGGCCGCTGCCGGCGCCGGCCCTCTGGCCGCCTGCACGACCCCGGATCCCACTCCGATCTACCCCGACCTGACGTTCGTCGGCCGGACCCCGGTCCGTCTGAACGTCGCCGAGCTCCAGGTCATCGACGAGGTGGTTCCGCCACTGGCGCCGCCGAACGTCGAACATCTTGCCCCGGTCGCTCCGGCAGCGGCGATGGAACGGTGGGCGCGCGATGTGCTGAAGCCGGTCGGGGCGTCGGGGAAGGCGATCATGGCGATCCGCCAGGGCAACATCGTCGAGGAGCGTCTGAAGACCAAGACCGGGCTGACCGGTGCGTTCACGACCGACCAGTCGGAACGCTACATCGTCGCGATGGTCGGCCAGCTCGACCTGTTCGACGGCGCCGGCCAGCGGTTGGGACAGGCCCGGGCCGAGGCCGAACGCTCGCGCACGATCGCCGAGGACGCGTCCCTGAACGACCGGGAGAAGCTCTGGTATGCGCTCGTGGAGGCCACGGCGCGCGACTTCGCCAGCTCGATGGAAGGCGCGATTCGCCGCGAATTGGCGGCCCACGTGGTCTGAGCGGGTCGGCACGACGATCGTCCGAGCCGCAAATGTAAAGAGCCGGCCCGTAGGGGCCGGCTCCGCTGTTTTCCGCGTCGGCCGGGCCGTCAGGCCGCGGTCGTGCCTTCGAGACGCTTGGTCGTTCCGGCGATCTCGATCCGGCGCGGCTTCTTCTCCTCCGGCACCTCGTGAACGAGGTCGACGTGGAGCAGGCCGTTCTCGACGCTGGCGCCGACCACCCTGATGGTCTCGGCGAGCTGGAAACGTCGGTCGAACGCGCGGGTGGCGATGCCGCGGTGCAGGAAGCTGCGGCCCTCCTCCTCCTCGGTCTTCTCCACCTTGCCGGAGATGGTGAGCGTCGTGTCCTCCACGGTGATGTCGATGTCACCCTCACCGAAACCGGCGACCGCCATGGTGATGCGGTAGTCGTCCTCGCCGAGCTTCTCGATGTTGTAGGGCGGGTAGGCCGGCGCGTTGGCGGCGTCGCCTGCGCGCAGCATGTCGTCCATCAGTCGGGCCATCCGGTCGAAGCCGACGGTCGAGCGGAAAACGGGAGTGAAATCAATCGTTCGCATGCCACATCCTCCTTGGAAGCGATATGGTTTCAAGGCTGTGCCCGCCAGTGCGGCCGGGCGGTTCAAGACCGGAACCCGTCCAACGGCGCCCCGGTCGATATCCAGATAGGAACGTCAGAATTTCCGTTCAAGAGGCCATCGCGGCTTGGCGGTGACAGGGGGCTGCGCCATACTTGTTTTGATGGCGAAACAAATTAACCATACGACCGCCACCGCCGCGGTCATGGTCCTGGACGGCCCGTATCGGGAGGTTCTCGACCTTCTGGAGCAGGCACGAAGTCACGCGGAACGCAGCCGCAGGAACAGTTTCCCCCGCCCCGTCGTGTCGCACAACAGGACTCGGGCAAGCTGCGAGGCTCTGCGCGTGACGACTCGCTTGTCCCACTGTCTGGCGTGGCTGATGGTGCAGAAGGCCATTCAGGTCGGGGAACTGCCGCCGGAGGCGGCCCTGGACCCGGAGCGCCGGCTCGACGGGCATGCCGTGTGCTCGGTCACCGACGCGGAGGATGACCCGGACATCTCCGACGAACTTCGCAGCCTCCTGACCCGCAGTCGGCGGCTGTTCGAGCGGGTGTCGCGACTGGACGACCGCATCGGCCGGATGCAGACCGCCGGCCAGCTCAACTAAGGTAGATGTCGCCCGACAGCGGCGGGCCCAAACGAAAACGGCGGCCCGGAGGCCGCCGTCGTAACCGGTCGGAACGGATCGGTCAGATGCCGAGGCCGCCGAAGCGCTTGTTGAAGCGCGCGACCTGGCCGCCGCTGTCCACGATGCGGTGCTGGCCGGTCCAGGCCGGGTGCGACTTGGAGTCGATCTCCAGCTTCAGCACGTCGCCCGGCTTGCCGTAGGTCGAGCGCGTCGTGTACTCGGAGCCGTCGGTCATCACGACCTTGATCTCGTGGTAGTCCGGATGGATGTCGGCCTTCATCGGGTCTCTCCCGTCGGGTCTATAGGCGCCCCAATGGTCGCCGGTCATTTCGGAACGCGCGTAATTACCCGAGGTGGCGGCGGAGCGCAAGGGCCAATGCGCCGCGGACCCTAGCGCTGCGTCAGCTTGAGTTCGATCCGCCGGTTGCGGTTCAGGTTGTCGGCGTCGATGGGCTGGAATTCGCCGTAGCCGGTCGCCGAGAGACGACTGGCCGGAATGCCCTCTGCGATCAGGTATTCGACGACGGAGATCGCCCGTGCCGCCGACAGCTCCCAGTTGTTGGCGAACTGCTCATTGTAGATCGGCACCGTGTCGGTGTGGCCCTCGATCTGAAGGATCCAGTTGATGTCGTCCGGGATGCGGCCGGCGATGTCGGTCAGCGCGGCAGCGAGCTGCACCAGCGACTGTTCGCCGTCGACGCCGATCTCCGCCGAGCCGGACTCGAACAGCACCTCGGACTGGAACACGAACCGGTCGCCGACGACGCGGATGTCCTGACGGCCGGACAGCACCTCGCGCAGACGGCCGAAGAACTCGCTGCGGAAGCGCGCCAGCTCCTGCACCTTGGTCGCCAGTGCGGCATTCAGACGGCGCCCGAGATCGACGATCCGGGCGTTGCTGTCGCGGTTCGCCCGTTCGGCGATCTCCAACGCCTCCTCGATCCGGGCGAGCTGCTGGCGCAGGGCGGCGATCTGGGCGTTCAGCAGGGCGACCTGGCGCTGGGCCTCGCTGGATACCTCCTCCTCGTCGCTCAAGGCGGCGCGGGTCTGCGTCAGGGCGGCCTGCGCACCCTCAAGCTCGCTGAAGAGTTCCTCCAGGCGGATGTCGCGCTGCTCGATCTCGCGCTGCGCGAGCTGGGTGCGCTCGGTCTGATCGGCGAGCCGCGCCTCCAGGGCCTTGCTCCTGTCCCGTTCGACGCCAAGCGACTGGGTGAGGTCGGCGATCTCGTCGGTCGCGGCCTGGACCCGGTTGGTCAGCGCGGCCCTGTCCGCGCGCAACGCGCCGGTCGTCTGGCTGGCGGTGGCAAGGTCCTCGTCGAGTTGGGCGATACGCGCGGCCGCGGCCGCGAGCTCCTCGCGCAAGGCCTTGCGGGCCGCCTCCAGTGCGGCCCGTTCGGTCCGGATGGCGGCAAGCGCGGCGCGGGCGGCCTCCAGGTCGGCGCGCAGCACCTCCGCATCCCGTTGCTCCTCGCTCAGGCTGGTCCGGAGCGTTTCGGCATCCTCCCGTTCCTTCTCCAGTCCGGCCTGCAGCGCGGCGGCGTTCTCGCGCTCCGTCGCGAGGGCGGCGCGCAGCGCAGCGGCGATGTCCTTCTCCTCCGCCAGAGCCGCGCTGAGGGTCCCGCTGTGCTCCCGTTCGCCCTGCAGGTCGGTCTGCAGTGTCGCGATCGTGCTGTTGGCGTCGGCGACATCGGCCTCCAGCGCGGCGACAGACTGATCGGCGGCGTCGAGATCTGCCTGCAGGCGTTCGCGCAGCGCCGCCAGGGCGGCCACCTGACTTTCCAGGTCGTCGCGCACCTTGCGGATGGCGGCGATGTCGCGCCGCAGCCGCTCCAGGTCGCGGAGCTGGAGTTCGATGGTCTCGCGGTTGGCGTCGACGACCTCGAGCGCGCGTTCCAGGTCGGCGGCGACGGAATCGCGCTCGGAGGTCGCGATCCGTTCCTTCTTCTCCACCTCCGCCAGCTTGCCGAGGAGGGCGTCCCGTTCCTTGAGCACCTCGAGCAGGCGGGCGTCGACGCCGGTCCGGCTGCTCGCCAGGGAGTCGATCCGCCCCTGGAGCACGGCCCGTTCGCGGGTCAGTTCGGCCAGCCGGGTCTCCAGGGTGGATTGGGCGGCGGTCAGCCGATCGACCTGCGCGGTGAGCCGGTCGCGGACGGACAGTGAGGTCTGCAGTTCGGCGGAAAGCTGCGCGACGGTCACCCGCAGCTCGGCATTGGCCTCGCGCTCCAGGGACAGCAGGTCGGTGAGTTCAGCGATCTGCTGGTTCAGACGGGCGAGGGTCTCGTCCTTACCGGACAGCAACTGGGTGAGATAGAACTGGGCGACGATGAAGATCATCAGGACGAAGATGATGACCATCAGCAGGGATGCGAGCGCGTCGACGAAGCCCGGCCAAGTGTTGGTGTCGCGGTTGCGGCGGCGGGCGAGCGCGGACATCGGTCAGTCCCGCCGTTCTTCTTCGGCCAGTGCCGCGATGGTGCGCGCCACGAGCCGGATCTCCCCCCGCAGTTCCTCGGTCATCTGCGCCCGACCGTTGCCGCTGTCCTCCAGCAGCCGTGCCATGTAGGCCTCGATGTTGCGCAGGTGGCTGCGCACGATCTCGTCGCGTCCGCCGCCGCTGGCATCGGCCAGGCGCGACAGGATCGGGCGAAGCTCGTCCTGCCCGTGCACCAGGTGATGCAGCACGTCGCGGTCGCTCTCGAGCTTGTCGGTCAGTTCCCGAAGCTGTTCGACCAGGGCGACCATGATCGCGTTGTTGGAGCGCCGGTCGTCCTCGCCACGGGCCATGATCCGCTGCAGCTTGTCCAGGGATTCCGCCGTCTGCTCCATCAGCGCCTGCTGATAGGCCGTTGCCGAATGCTCGCCGTCGCCGATGATCGAGGAGCCACCGAGCCGGGTGAAGCTGGACAGCCACTCCTCCAGCTCGTTGTAGAAGCGGTTCTGCGCCTTGCCGAGCTGCAGGTCGAGAAAGCCGAGCACCAGCGAGCCGGCGAGGCCGAACAGGGAGGAGGCGAAGGCGGTGCCCATGCCGGACAGCGGCGACTGCAGCCCGGCTTTCATGTCGCCGAACACGGTGCCGAGATCGCCGCTCTCGACCGACAGACCGTCGATCACCTCGCTGACCGCGCCGACGGTGCGCAGCAGGCCCCAGAACGTGCCGAGCAGGCCGAGAAAGATCAGCAGCCCGATCAGATAGCGCGAGATGTCACGCGATTCCTCCAGCCGTACGCTGATGCTGTCGAGCAGCGAGCGCAGCGACAGGGCCGAGAGCGTGCTCTGCCGGCCGCTGGACTGGCGTTCGTGCAGCAGCGTGGCGACGGGCGCGAGCAGGGTCGGCTCGCGTTGCACCTGCATCTGGTTGCGGAAAGAGTCGATCCACGCCGCCTCGGGCGCCAGGCGGAACACCTGCTGGAAGACGAACAGGATGCCGAGCACGGCGACGCCGAGGATCACCCCGTTCAGCGCGGCATTGGCCATGAAGGCTTCGATCAGCGGCGCGTGCAGAAGGCCGGCGACGATCAGCACCGCGACGAGGAAAAGGATCATGCGGACCAGATAGCGACGCGGATCGGTCACGAGGTGGTTCGTCCTTTCTTCCGAGGCTCCGGGGGAGGGAGCCGGTGGCCGTCAGGCCTGCGTCAGCGGTCGATGACGACGAGGTCCACCCGGTCGGCGGGCCCGTCATCCGAGCGGTTGCCCAGGGCCCGGACGTCCATGCGGGTGCTGGCGACCTCGTTGTCGATCAGATAGGCGCGGACCGCCAGGGCGCGCGACAGCGACAGCCGGCGCGCCTTGTTGGCGCCGTCCTGATCGCCGTCGGCATAGGCCATGAGCTGGACCCGCAGCCCGTCGTTCTGCTGCAGCTGAGAGATCACCCGATCGAGCTGACCCTTGGCGTCCGACGGCAGCTGGGACTGGCCCGCCGGGAATGCGATCCGAACGGTATCGCCTCCGCCCTGGGAGGAGGGTTGCGGTGCCGGCGCCGGGGCGGGAGCCGAGGTGGCGGCCACCGTGGTCGCCGGCTGCTGCTTCGGTACGGCCGGCGGTGGCGGCGGTGCGACGGCCGCGGTCTTGGTCGCCGGCGGAACGCTGGGCGGCGGCGGCGGCGGCGTCGGATTGGTCCGGGACGCGGTGCCGGTCGAGGGGACCGGCGGCGGCGGTGGCGGCGCGGCGGCGGTCTGCGAACTGGCAGGCGCCGCAGGTTTCGGTTTGGGCGCTGCTTGAGTGCGGGCCGGGGGCGCGGAGCGGGCGGGCGCGCGCAGCATCGGCGCGGCGCCAGAGGGAGCGGCCGAGGGGCGGACCTGGGCAGCGCCGGACCGCTGACCGTGGAGCAGCGCCTGCACCTCCGGCGGCGGCGCGGCGTATCGCGGCGCATCGGGCCGGACGAGGAAAGCCGGAATGCCGGCGCTGGCGCCGGTGGCCGGCGCTCCCGCGTATCCGGCCGGCGGGGCGTAGCCACCCGACGCGCCACCACCCTGATAGCCCGGTCGCAGCATGTCGGCCACGTTGGGCGTGCCGCCGTAGCCGTCGAGCACGCTCAGATCGACCGTGACGTTGGGGTTGGGCTCAATATAGGGGCTCGTCGCCGTCTGCGCCCACCCGGGGGCACTCCCTCCCGAGGCGGCGATGGCGGCGGCGAAGAGCGTCAGTGCGACGTGCGCGCGATATCCCCGCATCGTTCCTCCCGAACCAGCGATTGCCCGCCGGTTATACCAGAGGTGCGGTTTCCCACAACAGCGCCGCCAACCGACATCGACCGCTAAATGCCGTCAATCGCCGGTGAATCGCGGTCTAAGCCGGTTTCGCGACACGCAGCAGTTTGAGGAACGGGGTGTGCAATCCGTCGTTCGCGGCGACCACATCGCCCGATTCGAGGTCCGGCGCCCGCCCGGCGAAGTCGCTGACGTAGCCGCCCGCCTCCTTGACCAGGAGCAGGCCGGCGGCGATGTCCCAGGCGTTCAGGTTGTTCTCCCAGAAGCCGTCGAACCGGCCCGACGCCACCCAGGCGAGGTCGAGGGCGGCCGCGCCGAACCGGCGGACGCCCGCGCTCGCGCCCATCACGGCGCGCTGCTGCGCCAGAAAACGATCGTGATCGCCGCCGAGGCCGGTGACCGGAATGCCGGTGGCGAACACCGCCTCCTGCATGTTTCGGCGGCCCGACACCCGCAGGCGCCGGTCGTTCAGGTAGGCGCCCGCGCCCTTCTCCGCCCAGAAGAACTCATCGGTCAGCGGTTGATAGACGCCGCCGGCGATGACCTCGCCCTTCTCCTCGAGCGCGACCGAGATCGCGAAATGCGGAATGCCGTGGAGAAAGTTGAGGGTGCCGTCCAGCGGATCGATGATCCAGCGCTGCTTGTTCGGATCGCTGCCCTCGACCGTGCCCGATTCCTCCATCAGGAAGCCGTATTTCGGCCGGGCGTGGTGCAGTTCCTCGTACAGGACCTTCTCGGCCTGGCGGTCGGCGGTCGAGACGAAGTCGGCCGGTCCCTTCTTGGAGACCTGCAGGTTCTCGACCTCGCCGAAATCGCGGCGCAGACCGCGCGCCGCCTTCTGGCAGGCCTTGAAGACGACATTGTACAGGGCCGATCGGACGGCCATGGGCATACCCTCGATGGTTGGGCGCCGACACGGGCGGCGCCGGCAGGGGGAGCGGCGCTCAGTCCTTGGCGCGCTCGACGTAGGAACTGTCTTCCGGCTTCACGACGATCCGGGTGCCGGCCTCGATATGCGGTGGCACCATGACCTTCACGCCGTTCTCAAGCACCGCCGGCTTGTAGGACGAGGAGGCGGTCTGGCCCTTCACCACGGCGTCGGCCTCGACGATCTGCATGACCACGGTGTCCGGAAGCTGCACCGACAGCGGCTCCTCTTCGTAGGACTCGATGGTCACGGTCATGCCGTCCTGAAGGAAGGCCTGCTGCTCGCCGACCATCTCGGTCTTGACCATGACCTGCTCGAAGGTCTCGCCGTCCATGAAGTGCAGGTTGTCGTCGTCGGCGTAGAGGAACGTCGCCTGACGCTGCTCGAGGCGCACGCGCTCGACCTGCTCGTCGGCGCGGAAGCGCTCGTTCAGCTTGGTGCCGCTGCGGATGTCCTTCATCTCGACCTGGTTGAAGGCGCCGCCCTTGCCGGGCTTCACCGCCTGGGTCTTGGTGACGACCCAGAGCCGGTTCTGGTGCTCGACCACGTTGCCGATACGCACCGCGTTGCCGTTGATCTTCATCGGTGTCCCATCCGCGAAAGAAAATGCCGGAAATCGCGGCGGCTTTTATCAGGCGGGACCGGCGGTGTCCATGTTCAGGGGGCTCGACCCGGCCGGCGCCCCAATTGGCGGGGCGCGTCCCGACGACCGCTCCGCCATCGGTCGTCGGCGGCGCCGCGGGCGCGCGCTCTCGGACGGCCCGGCCCGCGACCGCGCACCCTGATGCGGCGGCGGTCGAAATCTGTTATGATCCAGGCGGTTGAGGCACAACGACCTGCGGGAGTGCGGAGGTCAATGGCGCGCAAGCCGGCGGGAACGCCGATCGCATACGATTTCCTGGACGATGACGAGACGCGGCGCAGCCTGATCGTCCTGGCCGACGCGACGGCGGAGGTGGTCGGCAAGGGCGAGGCCTATGACGCCATCGTCAAGGTCGCTGCGGTGAGCACCGAAACCAACTACCAGGACGCCCGCGAGAAGTTCGACGACATCGAACCGCACGACCGGGTGCGCATCCAGGACCAGGCGATCGAGACCCTGGGCGGCATGCCGCTGACCGTGCTCGACCTGGGCTCGGAGAAGGAAGAGGACGCAGAGGAGGAAGGCGGCGTCGAAACCCTCGACTGGGCCTCGGGCATGATGAGGAACTTCCCGAAGCTCAGCGGGAACCGGGACGGGGACTAGAGAAGATCACGATCAGATACTTCCGTCCGATCGCGTTCTAGCTTTTCAGCACCGCCTCGAACGCCTTCACACCGGCGGCCGGCCCCTGCGGGTGGCCCCAGACCGCGCCGATGACGGCAAGGAAATCGGCCCCGGCCTCGACCAGCGGGCGGCAGTTGTCGGCCGTGATGCCGCCGATCGCCACGCTGGGCACGGTCATCACCTGCGACCACCACTCGACGATCTCGATCGGGGCGGGCGTGGTGTTGTCCTTTGTGCCGCTGGGAAAGAACGCCCCGAAGGCGACGTAGTCGGCCCCGGCCTCTCCCGCTTCCATGGCGAGGTGGCGGCTGGCCTTGCAGGTCACGCCGATCTGCGCGCCCGCGCCCATTATCCGCCTCGCCTCGTCATAGGAGGCGTCCTCCTGGCCGACGTGGCAGCCGTCGCATCCCGACTGAACGCCGAGATCCGGTCGGTCGTTCATCAGCAGCGGGACGCCGCGCCGGTGACAGACCGGCAGAATGGCCTCGGCCGCCCGCAGGACGTCGTCGTCGTCGACATCCTTGAGGCGGAGCTGCAGGCAGGCGACCTCGCCGGCGTCGAGCGCGGCGGCCAGGTCATCGCAAAACGCCGCCACGTCGGGAAGACGCGGCGGCGTGATGAGGTAGAGTTCGCTTGCCATGGAGGCGCGGGTCACTTGCCCTTGTAGATGTCGATGATCTGATCGAGCATCGCCAGGGCCTCGTCGCGCGGGCGCTGGAAGGTGTTGCGGCCGATGATCGAGCCGTTGGCGCCGCCCTGGTACAGACCGCGGATCTCCTCCATCAGGCCGTCCAGGCCCTTGGCGTCACCGCCGGAGAACACGACGATGCGGCGGCCGTTGAAGCTGGCCTGCATCACGTGCTTCACGCGCTCGGCCAGGGTGTCGGTGGCGATGCCGTTGCTCTCGTAGGCCTTGCGCGCGGCTTCCAGGCCGATACCGGCCTTCGGCGGCTTGACCTTGATGATGTGCGCGCCCATCAGCGCCGCCATGTGCGCGGCGTAGGCCGAGATGTCGACGGCGGTCTCGGCCTCCTTGGTGAGGTCGCCGCCGCGCGGGTAGGACCACATGACGACGGCGAGACCGACCGACTTGGCTTCCTCGGCCATCTCGCGGATCTGGCCCATCATGTCGAACTGCGCGTCCGAGCCCGGATAGATCGTGAAGCCGATGGCCGCGCAGCCGAGCCGCAGGGCGTCGCCGACCGAACCGGTGATCGCCTGGGATGGGGCGTGCTTGTCGCGCGCCAAACTGTTGGAGGAGTTGACCTTGAGGATGGTCGGGATGGCGCCGGCGAAGCTGTCGGCCCCGGCCTCCAGCATGCCGAGCGGGGCGGCGTAGGCGTTCAGCCCGGCATCGATCGCCAGCTTGTAGTGGTACTGCGGATCGTAGCCTTCCGGGTTCGGCGCGAAGGAACGGGCCGGGCCGTGCTCGAAGCCCTGGTCGACCGGCAGGATGACCATCTTGCCGGTGCCGCCGAGCTTGCCCTGCATCAGGATGCGGGCGAGGTTCGCCTTGGTGCCCGGACAGTCGCTCTCGTAGCAATCCAGGATCTTCTTGACCTTCTGGGTGATCTTCATCGGTTCTCTCCTCGGATCGCTCGTGTCTTAGAGGGTCTTCGCCAGCGCGGCGGCGGTGTCCAGCATGCGGTTGGAGAAGCCCCACTCGTTGTCGTACCAGGACAGCACGCGGACCATCTTGCCCTCGATCACCTGGGTCTGCTTCAGGTCGAAGGTCGAGGAGTGGCTGTCGTGGTTGAAGTCGCTGGAGACCAGCGGCTCGTCATTGGTGCCGAGAATGCCCTTCAGCGGACCGGCAGCGGCGTCGGAGATCGCCTTGTTGACCTCCTCGATGCTGGTGTCGCGCTTCGGCACGAACTTGAAGTCGATCAGGCTGACATTGGCGGTCGGGACGCGCACCGAGGTGCCGTCCAGCTTGCCCGCCAGTTCCGGCAGCACCAGGCCGACGGCCTTGGCGGCACCGGTGGAGGTCGGGATCATCGACTGGGCGGCGGCGCGGGCACGGTGCAGGTCCTTGTGCAGCGTGTCGAGCGTCGGCTGGTCGCCGGTGTAGGCGTGGATCGTGGTCATGTAGCCGCGCTCGATGCCGATGGCGTTGTTCAGCACGAACGCGACCGGGGCCAGACAGTTGGTGGTGCACGACGCGTTCGAGATCACCTCGTGCTCGGCGGTGAGCTGGTCGTGGTTCACGCCGTAGACCACGGTCAGGTCGGCACCGGTGGCCGGCGCCGAGATGATGACCTTCTTCGCGCCCGCCTCGATGTGCTTGGCGGCCTGCTCGCGCTTGGTGAAGATGCCGGTGCAGTCGAGCGCGATGTCGACGCCCAGATCCTTGTGCGGCAGGTTGGCCGGGTCGCGCTCGGCGGTGACCTTGATCTTGCCGAGGCCGATGTCCATCCAGTTCTCGCCGGTGGTCACCTTGCCCGGGAAGCGGCCGTGCACCGTGTCGTAGCGGAACAGGTGGGCGTTGCTCTCCACCGGGCCGAGATCGTTCACCAGAACCACCTCGATGTCGTCGCGCTTCGCCTCGTACAGCGCGCGCAGAACGAGGCGGCCGATCCGTCCGAACCCGTTGATCGCAACCTTCGTGGCCATCTTCACTCTCCTCAGCCTGTCTTCACAGAAATGATCGTCTTCCGGCCATATGGGGCGGATCTGCGGCGGTCAAACCGTCACAGCCGCGCCTTGACCGCGCCGGCGATGTCGTCGGCGGTGATGCGGAAATGGGTGTACAGCTCCTGATAGGGAGCGGAGCCGCCGAAGCCGGACATGCCGATGAACACGCCCCGGTCGCCGAGCAGGCGGTCCCAGCACTGGCGCACGCCGGCCTCGACCACCACCCGCAGCCCGTCGCCGAGCACCGAGCTGCGATAGCCCGGCTCCTGGGCGTTGAACAGCTCGAGCGACGGCATGGAGACCACCGCCGCGGCGATACCCGCCTCGGCCAGCTTGTCCCGGGCGGCGAGTGCGATCTCGACCTCGCTGCCGGTGGCGATCAGGGTCGCCCGGCGCGTCCCTTCGGCCTCGGCCAGCACGTAGCCACCGCGGGCCGATAGGTTGGCGTCGTCATGGTCGGTGCGCACCGTCGGCACGCCCTGACGGGTCAGCGCCAGGACGCTCGGCCCGTTGACCCGCTGCAGGGCGAGCTGCCACGCCTCGGCGGTCTCGACCGCGTCGGCCGGGCGGAACACCGCGACGTTGGGGATTGCGCGGAGTGCTGCCAGATGCTCGACCGGCTGGTGGGTGGGGCCGTCCTCGCCCAGGCCGATGCTGTCGTGGGTCATCACGAAGACGGCGCGGATCCCCATCAGGGCGGCGAGCCGGATCGACGGTCGGCAGTAGTCGGTGAACACCAGGAAGGTGCCGCCGTAGGGGATGACGCCGCCGTGCAGCGACATGCCGTTCATCGCCGCCGCCATGGCGTGCTCGCGCACCCCGTAGTGGATGTAGCGGCCGCCGAAATCTTCCTTCGAGAGGATCGACATCGCGCCGACCTTGGTGTTGTTCGATCCCGAGAGGTCAGCCGAACCGCCGACCAGCTCCGGCAGCACCGGGGCGATCACCTCGATCGCCTTCTGCGAGGCGACGCGGGTGGCGAGCTTCGGGGCCTCGCCGCTCAGCGCCTTCTTGTGGCCGGCGATCGCGGCGGCGAGCTCCGCCGGCAGGGCGCCGGACAGGGCGCGCAGGAACTCGTCCTTGCTGGCCGCCGCGCCGAGCCGCGCGGTCCATTCGTCGTAGGCGGCGGCGCCGCGCTCGCCCACGGACCGGCCGAGTGCCGCGACCTCCGCGGGAATCACGAACGGCTCGTGCGGCCAGCCGATGGCGGCACGGGTGCCGGCGATCTCCTCGGCGCCGAGCGGGGCTCCGTGGGAGGAGGCCTTGCCGCCCTTGGTCGGCGCGCCGTAGCCGATGGTCGTCCGGCAGGCGATCAGTGACGGGCGCGGATCGGCGGCGGCCTGTTCCATCGCCGCGGCGAGATCCGCCGGGTCGTGGCCGTCGCAGGCGACCACGTGCCAGCCATAGGCGGCGAACCGCGCCTGCACGTCGTCGGAAACCGTGAGATCGGTCGGACCGTCGATCGAGATCTGGTTGTCGTCCCACAGCACGTTCATCCGGCCGAGGCCGAGATGGCCGGCGAGGGAGGCGGCCTCGTGGCTGATGCCCTCCATCAGACAACCGTCACCGGCGATCACCCAGACCCGGTGGTCGACCAGGTCGTCGCCGAAACGGGCGTTCAGGTGACGCTCGGCGACCGCCATGCCGACGGCGTTGGCGAAGCCCTGGCCGAGCGGACCGGTGGTCGTCTCGATGCCGCCGGCGGCGCCGTATTCCGGGTGGCCCGCCGTCTTCGATCCGAGCTGGCGGAAACGCTTCAGCTCGTCGATCGGCATGTCCTCGTAGCCGGTCAGATGCAGCAGCGCGTAGAGCAGCATCGATCCGTGGCCGGCGGACAGCACGAAGCGGTCGCGGTCGGCCCAGTCTGGGTGGCGCGGGTCGAACCTCAGGAACCGCGAGAACAGAACGACGGCGGCGTCGGCCATGCCCATCGGCATGCCCGGGTGACCCGATTTCGCCTGTTCGACGGCGTCCATGGCGAGCGCGCGGATGGCGCTGGCGAGGCTGGCGTGGTCGCCGTCCGAGAGGGCGGCGCCGGAAAACGGTGCGGTAGCGGTCATGGTGCGGTTCGCGGGCTCTTGGCGGGCGTCCAGCGACCGCCGGCGCCTCGGTGGCGCGGAACATGCCGAGACCGGGCGGTTCCGTCAAGCGCAGGCGGCATGTCGGCAGCAATCGGGCGGCAATCGGATCGGGCGTCGGTGGCGGACCGGCGGCTCGATCCGCCGGTTCGATTGACCTTGCCCCAGGGCGGCGGATATCATGCGCCACCTCAAGGACGGGGCTTAAGCCCTTCGTTTCAGTGGGTACATCGAGAAACCGGCGCGGGATATCACCGGCGACGGGCGGGATCGGCGGATCAGGACGGCGGGAATGTCTCGGCTGAATGTGGCACGCGAGCGGCTGGACAAGGCGGTCGATCGCCTTGAACGGGCGCTGAAGGGACTCGACGCCGGCGACGGCGCCGACGCCTCGGCGCTGAAGGGCGAGTTGTCCGCCGTGCGCCGCGACTACGCCAAGCTCTCCAAGGCGGCGGACCAGGTCGAGCAGCGGCTCGACAAGGCGATCGGCCAGCTGAAACTGGTGTTGGAGCCCTGATCCCGTGGCCCAGGTCGACATCAAGATAAACGGCAAGTCCTACCGGATCGCCTGCGAGGACGGGCAGGAGGCCCGGCTCGGGGCGCTGGCCCAGATGGTCGACGCCCACGTCGCCGACATGGTCGAGCAGGTCGGACAGGTCGGCGACACGCGGCTCCTGGTCATGGCCAGCCTGCTGGTCGCCGACGAACTGATGGACCTGCGCGACGCCGCCAACGAGGTCGACGAGGGCGACGAGGAGTTCTCGCCGAACGAGATCGAGGACATGGCGCTGGCGATCGAAGGTCTGGCCGAACGGATCGAACGTATTGCCGGACGGCTCGAAGGCGCCTAGGTATCAGGGGCGACGGGGCTGCGCGGCGCGTCAGGCCGCATTATACCCCTGGGGCGATACATCTCTCTGAGGGAGCTGCCTCTTCCGGGACCGTGGTTCCGGTACTGCGGCGCCCACCTGCTATGCAGGCCACAGAGGGTATGCACATGCCAACGGCCGAGGTGGCTCCGTCGCACCGCTCCCGCCTACAGTCGATCACCGGTCGATCGGGCGCCTTTCCGGACAACGCCTGCAGCCGGGGTCGACCTGAAGGGCGTCACGGTGTACCCGTTGTCGCGACGGGCGGGGCCGGTCCGGACACGGGGACGGGCCGACGGAACCTTCGCCCGACCGAAACGACGACCCGCCCACAACCGACGAGCGGTGATGACCGATCCCATCTTCGATCCGGACGAACTGAGCCGCGCCAAGGCCGAGCTGCGCCGCCGCATGCGCCGCGAGCGCGAGGTCATGGCCGGCGAGGCGGCGGATGCCGCCAACCGCCTGGCGCTGACCCTGTCGGCGGCGATCGCGCCGTCGGCCGGCACCGTGGTCTCCGGCTACTGGCCGATGCGCGACGAGATCGACCCGCGGCCCTGCCTGACCGCGTTATGGACCGCCGGCTGCCGGATCGCCCTGCCGACGGTGCCGGATGACGGTCAGGCGCTGATCTTCCGCGAGTGGGAGCCGGACGAGGAACTGGTGCCGGGGCCGTTCGGCACCTCCGAGCCGGCGGCCGAGGCCGAGGTCGTGTACCCGAGCCTGCTGCTCGTGCCGCTGCTCGCCTTCGACCGGCGCGGCCGGCGTCTCGGCTACGGCGGCGGCTACTACGACCGCACGCTGGCCGCCCTGCGCGAGTGGCAGACGGTGCAGGCGATCGGCGTCGCCTATGCCGGACAGGAGATCGACGCGGTGCCCGCCGGGCCGCACGACGCGCTGCTGAACGGCGTCGTCACCGAAGCCGGCTTCATCGAAATCGTGGAGTAGAGCGTGCGCCTGCTGTTTCTCGGCGACATCGTCGGACGGTCCGGCCGCGAGGCTGTGATCCATCATCTCCCGGCGCTGATGCGCGACCTCGACACCGACTTCGTCGTCGTCAACGGCGAGAACTCGGCCCATGGCTTCGGCATCACCGCCAAGATCTGCGCCGAGCTGTACGACGCCGGCGTCGACGTCATCACCACCGGCAACCACGTCTGGGACCAGCGCGAGATCCTCGACGCCATCGCCGAGGACGACCGGCTGGTACGCCCGATCAACTTCCCCGCCGGCACGCCGGGCAAGGGGGCGGTGGTGCACGAGACCCGCGACGGCCGCCGGGTGCTGGTGGTCAACGTCATGTGCCGGCTGTTCATGGACCCGCTGGACGACCCGTTCGCGGCGGTGGAGAAGGCGATCGACGGCCTGGCGCTGGGCGGCGAGGTCGACTTCATCCTGATCGACGTGCATGGCGAGGCGACCAGCGAGAAGATGGCCTTCGGCCACGCCTTCGACGGCCGGGTCTCGCTGGTGGTCGGCACCCACACCCACGTGCCGACCGCCGACACCATGGTGCTGGCCAACGGCACCGCCTACCAGAGCGACGCCGGCATGTGCGGCGATTACGACAGCGTGATCGGCATGAAGAAGGACTACCCGGTCCGGCGCTTCACCACCAAGCTCCCCACCCCGCGCCTGGAGGCGGCCGACGGCGAGGCGACGGTCTGCGGCATCTTCGTGGTGACCGACGACCGCACCGGCCTGGCGATCAGCGCCGAACCGCTCCGCGTCGGCGGCCTGCTGGCGGAGACCATGCCGGTGGGGTGAGGGGGCAAAGCCCCGTCCATCTCCTCCTCTTCCTCCTCGTGCCCCCAATCCGTCATCCCGGTTTGCCCCGGCCCTGAGCCGGGGGAAGACCGGGATCCGGTCCCGCATCGGCCCCTGGATCCCGGATAGCGCTGTCGCGCTTCCGGGACGTCGGAGTGGTTGGAGGCGGCTCCAGTCATCACGCCTCGCCCTCTCGCCGCTCCCCTTCGCCCTCTTCGACTTCCCGGACGGCCCTGGAGTCGAACCAAGGACGATCCGGGTTCAGCTAGGTCTCATTCCAGCTCTGATTCCGGGCCGCGACCTTCGCTTCGGTCCGCCGGGATGACGGCGCAGCGAGTTGGGGCGTTGCCCGCTTCCCCGTTCCCGCCCCGCCCTCGCCTGTGCTAAACCCCGGCGCGGCGTCGGCGGGGTGCTCCCGCGGGTGCCGCGGCGGACGGGTGATACCGTGCGTCGAACCCCTACATCTGGTATAGAGAGACGATTCGCGCCACGAACGGTCGCGAGCGGGAGCGTTTGGATATGGCCGGTCATTCCCAGTTCAAGAACATCATGTACCGCAAGGGCGCGCAGGATAAGAAGCGCGCCAAGGTCTTCACCCGCCTGACGCGCGAGATCCAGGTCGCGGCGAAGATGGGCGGCGAGGATCCGGGCTCGAACCCGGCGCTGCGCACCGCGATCGCGGCCGCGCGCAAGGAGAACATGCCGAAGGACAATATCGAGCGCGCGATCAAGAAGGGCTCCGGCGGCGGCGACGACAACAACTTCGAGAACGTGCGCTACGAGGGCTACGGCCCCGGCGGCGTGGCGATGATCGTCGACGCGCTGACCGACAACCGCAACCGCACCGCCTCCGAGGTGCGTGCCGCCTTCTCCAAGTTCGGCGGCAACCTCGGCGAGACCAACTCGGTGTCCTTCATGTTCAACCGGGTCGGCCAGATCGTCTATCCGGCCGAGGTCGGCAGCGCCGACGACGTGCTGGAGGCGGCGATCGAGGCCGGGGCGGAGAACGCGGAGTCGAGCGAGACCGAGCACGAGATCACCTGCCCGGTGGAGGACTTCAACACCGTGCGCGAGGCGCTGGAGGCGGCGCTGGGCGAGCCGCAGTCGGCGGGGCTGACCTGGAAGCCGCTGAACACCGTGGCGGTGGACGAGGACCAGGCGGGCACGCTGATCAAGCTGTTCGACACCTTGGACGACAATGACGACGTGCAGCAGGTCTCGGCGAATTTCGACATCGCCGACGACGTGATGGCGAAACTGTCCGCCTGACCCCGTTCGGGGCCCGTCCGGCCCAGAACGCCGGGTGGCGGCACAACGGAGACGCGCATGCGGCTGATCGGGCTCGATCCCGGCCTCAGGAACACCGGTTGGGGGGTGATCGAGACCGACGGCGTGCGCCTGCGCCATGTCGCCGACGGTACCGTGCATTCCGACGGCAAGGCCGATATCGCCACCCGCCTGGTGCAGCTCTACGACGCGATCCTGGAACTGATCGACAGTCACCGTCCGGATGAGGCCGCGGTCGAGGAGACCTTCGTCAACCGCAACCCCGAGAGCACCCTGAAGCTCGGACTGGCGCGCGGCGTCGTGCTGCTGGCGCCGGCCAAGGCCGGGCTGCGGGTCGCGGAATACGCGCCCAAACGGGTCAAGAAGGCGGTGGTGGGCACCGGCAGCGCCGACAAGGAGCAGGTGCAGGCGATGATCGCCACGCTGCTGCCGGGGGCCAGGATCACCAGCCCGGACGCCGCCGACGCGCTGGCCGTCGCGGTCTGCCATGCCCACTACGTCCAGTCCCGCGCCGCCTTCGGTCAGTCGGCCGGCGTCGCGGCGCGCAAGACCGGGGCGGTGACGGACATGGCGCCGGGGCTGGAGCGGGCGATCGCCGCCGCCCTGGCCAAGGAAGCGGCGGCCAAGGAGACGGCGGGAGGCGAGTCATGATCGCGCGGCTCAAGGGGATCCTCGACGGGGTCGGCGACGGTCAGGCGGTGATCGACGTGAACGGCGTCGGCTACCTGATCTTCTGCTCCGGGCGCACGCTGAGCGCGCTCGGCTCGGTCGGCGAGGCGGTTTCGGTCGAGGTGGAGACCCACGTCCGCGAGGATCACATCCACCTCTACGGCTTCGCCGCCGGATCGGAGAAGGCGGCGTTCAAGATGCTGCAGACGGTGCAGGGGGTCGGCGCCAAGCATGCGCTGTCGGTCCTGACGGTGCTGTCGCCGGACGAGCTGTTCACCGCCATCGCGGCCCAGGACCGCACGATGCTGACCCGCGCCGACGGCGTCGGGCCGAAGCTTGCGACCCGCATCGTCAACGAGTTGAAGGACAAGACGGTCAACGTTGCGCTCGGGATCGCCGCCGACGCGCCGGCCGCGGCCCGCACCGCCGCGGTCAAGGCGGCGGGCGACGACCGGCTCGGCGACGCGGTCTCGGCCCTGGTCAATCTCGGCTACGGCCGGGCGGAGGCCTATGGCGCGGTGCAGGCGGCCCAGGCGGCGCTCGGCGCCGATGCCGGTCTCGACAGGCTCATCACCGGCGGGCTGAAGGAGCTGGCCGGGTGAGCGGCGACTGGGACGACGACGCGGAGGATGGCGCCGACCGCCTGATCGATGGCGAGCGCCGCCCCGAGGACATGGGCGAGACGACGCTGCGCCCGCAGACCCTCGACGACTTCACCGGCCAGAAGAAGGTCCGCGAGAACCTGAAGGTGTTCATCGACGCCGCCCGCGGCCGGGGCGAGGCGCTGGACCACGTGCTGCTGTTCGGCCCGCCGGGGCTCGGCAAGACCACCCTGGCGCAGATCGTCGCCCGCGAGCTTGGCGTGAACTTCCGCGCCACGTCCGGGCCGGTGATCGCCAAGGCCGGCGACCTGGCGGCGCTTCTGACCAATCTGCAGCCGCGCGACGTGCTGTTCATCGACGAGATTCACCGCCTTAATCCTGCCGTAGAGGAAGTGCTGTATCCCGCCATGGAGGATTTTCAGCTCGACCTCATCATCGGCGAAGGCCCGGCGGCGCGGTCGATCCGGATCGATCTGGCGCCGTTCACGCTGGTCGCGGCGACGACGCGCTCCGGGCTGATCACCACGCCGCTGCGCGAACGGTTCGGCATCCCGCTGCGCCTGCAGTTCTACGAGCCGGAGGAGCTGACGCGCATCGTCAAGCGCGGCGCCGACCTGCTGGATTTCGGGCTGACCGAGGACGGGGCCGGCGAGATCGCGCGGCGCGCCCGCGGCACGCCGCGGGTCGCCGGCCGTCTGT